>NZ_CP159846.1:1962500-6762500 GCF_048565275.1 Desulfosarcina variabilis str. Montpellier
AAAAGCGTTTGTTTCTTCAATTCTGGATTCTATTTTTTCTGGCGATGATGCTCATTGATGTTCTGATACTGTTCATCTTTTTAGAGCGCAATATCACGCAAACCATCGACCAAAAAAAGCAAGCGTTGATAGCGGTCTGTGAAAAAAAAGCAAGCCTGCTGACAATGAATCCCGACAAGACGGAAAAATCGTTGATGCCGGTGTTGGTAGACCAAAACGAACGGTTTCTTTTCGTCAAAAGCCCTTTTATAGGCACAGCCTTAAACAGAATCCAGGGACGGCAGGACGAGTTAGATCGTTTGGTCCTTCAAACATTACGATCTGGAAATCAACTGGCAACAAAGCATACGATCCTATTAGGGTGGTTCTTTTTTCAGCATAAGTTTGTTATTCTCACTTATCCTGTAAAATCCAAAGGTCATACAATTGCCGCTGGCGGGGTTGAATTTTCTCTGACTGAACAGTACCGAGACTTCAATCGAATTCAGAAAATCGCCTTGGTTTTTGTCATCGTTGTCAGCTTTTTATTCGCCCTGATTGGTAATCAACAGCTTTTGCGGCTGTATTACCGGCCGTTAAAGCGACTGGCTAACCTGGCTGAAACATTTCGGGATGAGGAAAATCTGTTTTTTTCTGTTCGAAAGGAAGATAATGAATTTTCCGTCCTGTCTTCTTCTTTGAACAAGATGCTGAATCGAATTGCCGAAGATAAAAAAGTTCTTAAAGACACGATCGGATCATTGAGAAACGCCAACAAAGAGCTAAAAAAAGCGCAGAATGATGTGATTCGAGCGGAAAAGATGGCATCCGTCGGACGATTGACCTCGGGCATCGCCCATGAAATCGGCAATCCCATTGGCATCGTACTGGGATATCTGGATCTGTTGAAACAGTCGGACTTGTCTGCCGATGATCGTATCGATTTTATTGATCGTTCTGAAAAGGAAATTACCCGGATCAATAATATCATCCGGCAAATGCTCGATATGTCGCGATCATCGCCAGGGGAGACAAAGCCGGTAAGCATGCATCAGCTGCTCAAGGATCTCGTTTCTGTCTTCAGCTACCAGTCGGCAGCTGCGCACATCAATATTCATCTATCGTTGGGTGCGATGAATGACATCGTGTTTGCCGATCCCGATCAACTTCGGCAGGTTTTTTTAAATATTTTGCTCAATGCCGTGGATGAGGTCAATGCGCATTGTGCCGACGATGCGTGGATTAGAATCATTACCGAACAATCGGGATTAGAAACAAACGAGTCCCATCTTTCCGGGCAGGCGGCGATCACGGTGACGATTGAAGATAGCGGACCCGGCATTGATCCATCCCATTTGCCCCGTATTTTCGACCCTTTTTATACGACCAAGGAACCTGGCAAAGGTACCGGCTTGGGGCTCAGTGTCTCTTTTATGATCATAGAACGGTTAGGCGGGCACATCTCTGTGGATCAACATGCGGCGTCCGGTGCCGCTTTTCATGTGGTCCTGCCCTCATTTACAATGGATAACGATGACCATTGCCCGGAAGATTAGGTTGAGACCATGCAAAAACAAAAAACAACAACCCGCATTTTGATTATCGACGATGAAGAGAATATGCGTCACATGCTGCAAACCATGCTCTCACGCTATGGTTATGCGGTTTCAACCGCCAAAGATGGTGCCGCAGGACTGGCCATGCTCGATAAACAGTCTTTTGACTTTGTCCTGTGTGATGTCAAGATGCCTCAGATGAGCGGAATGGAATTTTTAAAAGCGGGCAGGGAGCGACTGCAAGACACCACGGTGATCATGATGTCTGCTTTTGGCAGTATCGATATGGCCATCGAGGCGATGAAGCTTGGTGCATACGATTTCATTTCCAAGCCCTTTAAAAATGAAGAGATACGTCTGACCATCAAAAAGGCAGAAGAACGGGAGCGGCTTAAAAAGGAAAATATCCAGCTCAAGGATCGCATTCAGCGGATGGGGGGCAATCTGTCTTTTGCAAACATGGTGGGCAGGAGCCCTGCCATCCAGGCCGTTTTTTCTGTTGCGCTTAAAGTTGCCCGGTTTGACAGCACCGTGCTGATAACAGGGGAAAGTGGTACGGGGAAAGAACTGGTTGCCCAGGGGATCCACCAGGAGAGCGAGAGACGCTCCGGCCCCATGGTCGCTGTCAATTGTGCCTCGATTCCTGAAAACCTCATGGAAAGCGAATTGTTTGGCCATGTTAAAGGCGCCTTTACCGGTGCGGATAAAGATAAAAAAGGCCTTTTTGAAGTTGCCCAGGGGGGGACCCTTTTTCTGGATGAAATTGGCGATGTGCCCACTTCCTTGCAGCCCACGCTTCTACGGGTGCTTCAGGAAAATGAAATACGCCCCATTGGTGGGGCCAAGGCCAAAACGATCGATGTCAGGGTGATTGCGGCCACGGCCAAAGATCTTGAATCGGAAATGAGTTCCGGAAAATTCAGGGAGGACCTTTTTTATCGTCTTAATGTTGTACCGATCAAACTCCCGCCGCTTCGCGAGCGATCCGAGGATATCCCATTATTATGTCAATTCTTTATAAACCGTTTCAATGATAGTCTGGGCAGCCACATCAAAAACATCTCTTCAGCGGCTATGACCAAGCTGATGCAATACAATTGGCCCGGCAACATCAGGCAGCTCGAAAATACCATCGAACGCGCCATTGTGCTTGCAGACGGGACCACCCTGGAATTGACCAATTTTGATTTTGGGACGGCCAGGCCGGCAAATGATTCGGAAACCGTTGCCAACAGTGGGTATGATGGCTTCTCATTAAAAGTCGCCAGGGCTGAACTGGAAGCGCGGATGATTCGAAAGGCATTGGCGGCAACAGATGGCAACCGCACGCATACGGCAAGTCTGCTTGAAATCAGTCACCCCTCGTTGTTAAGTAAGATGAAACTGTACGGTATCGAATAATTACAAATTCGCCTGTTGAAACAGCCGGTTGATATCCAATCGGTTGATCATTTCCGTAAAAATTTCACCCATAATCTTCTCAGCACCACCCCCACCCATAATTTTCAGTCGTTCGGCGCTACCGGTTACTGTCTCTCGGGAAGTGGTCTTTTGGTCTTGGGTCAAGTGAACTTCGTAACTGATATCCGCTATCCATTTTTGACCGACTAAATTAACACGGAACTGATTGATTTCAATTTTAAAAATGGGAGTGTTGGGGGATTGCTCTTTTTCAATGGTAATGCCCATATTCTGCAGGCGTTCTTTTAATGCCGTTTCAAAAAGCCTTGGCAGGGTGTAAGCCCCTTTTAGCGTTTGTTCGTCGTCAGATTTGACCAGCGATAGAGAAAACAGCCCGGTAAAGTTTTTGAAAACTTTTTTGGCTCGGGGATTGAACACCTCCTTATTGACTCTAAGATCGTTGGTCTCAACAAACACAGTGCGTCCTTCAAGGCTATCCATTCCCGGGGGCAAGCGATAATCAACGTAAATGAAAGGTTTTTTGGCACAGGCTATTCCGACAGCCAAAAACAATCCGACCAAAACAATCTTCAACCAAGAACGAGTGATAAGTCGAACCATATTGCCTCCGATTATTTTTCACCAATGATAGAATGTAGAATTATTTTAATGCCTACATGAGGGCAAGATCTTTGTCAATGCAGGCGTTGAATGGAAACGGCCGTAAACAAAAAGTACAACGATGGTTGTTGCCGGTCTGGTAAATAGGCTTGCCAGAGAAAAAGTTTCCATGCTATTTCAAAAATACATCTGCATTGATTGACGGCAGTTCGCCAAGCAAGCTACCCTTGGGAAAATTAACATGCGTCTTCAAACCAGTGCCCGAATCCATCTTGATCATCTGCGATTCAATTTCCACCAAATCCAGCGCGCCATCGCCCCGGCCCGGTTGATCCCCGTAGTAAAAGCGGACGCCTACGGTCATGGCGCGGTCCGCGTTTCCAAATGCTTGGTCGATGAAGGTGCCCAATTGTTGGCGGTTGCCCAATTTCAAGAGGCCATGGCGTTGCGGGACAGCGGCATTCACGTGCCCATTCTCATCTTTGGCCGTTTGTTTCCCGAAGAACTGCCCGATGCGATTCGGGCTGGATTCAGGCTCACTGTGTTTGGTGAGGAAGATATCCGCTGGATCGAAAAGGCTGCCGGAAACCGTCCGGCCCATGTCCATGTGAACATGGAAACCGGCATGGGGCGGGTCGGCGTGCTGCCCGCGCAGGAACAGACAGTTGTTGATATGTTGACCCGATCATCACACTGCGTTTGGGAGGGCGTATACAGCCATTTTGCCACGTCAGACGAAACCGACAAGACCTACGCCCATCTTCAGTTAAACTGCTTCCAGGCGATTCTACGGCGCTTGAAGGCGAATAGCCAAATTCCCCCCATGGTCCATATGGCCAATAGTGGTGCGATTCTCGACATGCCCGAAACTCGCTTTGATACCTGTCGCTGCGGTATCATGCTTTACGGGCATTATCCGTCAAAAGATACCGGCAGATCCATCCCGCTTAAGCAGGTGATGCGCCTGACCACCCGGATTGCTCACCTGCGGCGGCTGCCTGCCGGCCACAACGTGAGCTATGGCAGACGATGGCAGACTGACCGGGAAACCACCATCGCTGTTTTGCCCATCGGCTATGCGGACGGATTGCGGCGACACTTGACAGGGCAACTCCAGGTAATGATTGGCACGCGATACTATCCGGTGGTGGGGACGATCACCATGGACCAGATAATGGTCGATGTCGGGGATGACCCTGTGAACGTGGGCGATGAGGTTTTGATTTGGGGTGATACCGAAAACGGGTCCATTCAGGTAATAGATGTCGCTGAAGCCATGGGCTCGATTCCCTATGAACTGACCTGTGGTATTTCTCGCCGAGTTCCGCGGGTGGTCGTGGATGAGGAAAAATAAGGGGGTCGAGGATTCGAGGACTCAAGGGTTCAAGTGAATCAAAGTTTGCACGACCCCGGTTGCTTATTTGGGTAAACTACTACAGGCACGCGGCCCCTTGGTCCCTCGAATCCTCGACCCCTTGAACCCTTTGTCGGTATCAATCCGGCTCGCCTGCCAGTGCACGCTCCCGTAGGCGTTTGAATAACTTACGGCTAATCGATCCCGGCTTGCCCTTTCCAATCCCATTCCCATCAATGCGCACTACCGGAAGTATTTCAGTAACCGTTCCGGTGAGAAATACTTCGTCAGCGTTGTATAGTGCTTCCGTGTTGAACAAGGTGATATTCACATCCAGGCCTATCTTTTTACAGATTTGAATAATGACCATACGCGTGATTCCCGCAAGGATGTTTTCTGTGAGGGGGTGCGTCATCAACTGTTTGCCGGAAACGATAAAAACATTCGAACTGGTTCCTTCGCGGACGATGCCGTGTTGGGACACAAAGATGGCATCGTCACAACCTGCATCAAGGGCTTTTTGTTTGGCCAGGCTGTTGGCCAGTAACTGAACGGTTTTGATATCACACCGGCCCCAACGCATATCCGGGATGGTGATGGCGTTTATTCCCTTGGATCGGGCTTCTTTGGGTAACTCATGCACAGCACGGACGGTCATTACAAACTGGTGGGCAAGCTTTGCATCAAAGGCATGGTTGCGCGGTGCCACGCCCCGGGATATCTGGATGTAGATGCCGGCCCGTGGGTAACCGGCCTGGTGATTTAATTCCTCAATGGCGGTCTTGAGCTCATCCCTGGCGATGGGGGCATAATTCAATTCGCTCATGGAGCGTTCCAGGCGATCCAGATGCGCTTCCAGCATAAAAAAACGCCCATCATAGGTGGCGATATACTCGTAGACGCTGTCACCGAACTGATAACCACGGTCTTCAATGGGCACCATAGCTTTTTCAATGGGCATTATTTCCCCATTCAGATAGGCCAGATCCGGCATTGAACCCCCTTTTGTTGAAAAAAAAGGCTGATTGAAGGCAGTGCGAATTGTTTTCACAAACAAAAGGAGCATACACCATATCGCCACCCCGTAAAACCTATTTCATTGACAATTTAGGTACTTTGTTCGCTGCTTGGCTTCTTCTGGGTTTGACATGCCAATCTTACCTGGGATATAGCTTTGAAGGTTGAAGGTTGAAGGTTGAAGGTTGAAGGTTGAAGGTTGAAGGTTGAAGGTTGAAGGTTGAAGGTTGAAGGACCGCCGGTTACCGAATCGAAAGTATACCCATTTGGATAGATAGACCATGAAACCCATTGTTGCCATTGTCGGCAGACCCAATGTTGGCAAGTCGACTTTATTTAACCGGATTACGAAGTCCCGAGATGCCATCGTTGACGACCTGCCTGGTGTGACCCGGGACAGAAACTTTGGGGATGCTCGCTGGAACGACAAGCTGTTTACCCTGGTGGATACCGGCGGTTTTGCGGAAGGGGACGATGACGCCTTTGCTCCGCACATCCGGCAGCAGGTCTTCCAGGCCATTGAAGAGGCCGACGCGGTGGTCCTGGTGTTAGATGGAAAATGCGGCAGTTCGCCTTTTGATACGGACCTGATCCATAACCTGCGGGCCATGGACAAACCGGTGTTTTACGTGGTCAACAAGATTGATGGCGAACAGCAGGAAGATGCCCTGTTTGATTTTTATGGCCTGGGGATCGAGCGGTTGTTTCCCGTCTCGGCAGAGCATGGATACGGGGTCGCCGACTTTCTAGACGAACTGACCGACGTGTTTCCCCAGGATGCCGATCAGGACGAGCACCCCGATGCTGTTCGAATTGCCGTGATCGGCAAGCCCAACGCCGGAAAATCATCACTGATCAATGCAATTTTGGGGGAGGAGCGCCTGGTGGTCAGCGATGTTGCCGGCACCACTCGGGATTCCATTGATTCGGTTTTTTCCAGAGGCGGGCGCAATTATGTGCTCATCGATACGGCGGGCATCCGGCGCAAGGGCAAGGTCTCCCTGCGGCTGGAAAAGTTTTCGATCATCAAGGCGCTACGCAGCCTGGAGCGCTGTCATGTGGCACTGATCATCATCGACGCTGAAGAGGGAATATCCGACCAGGATGTTCGGATTGCCGGATACGCCCATGACCGCGGCTGCGGGGCGATTTTTCTGTTCAACAAATGGGATCTGGTGGACAACCGGGACGGTAAGGCCCTCAAGCGCATGACTGAAAACCTGCGCATGGCCTCTAAATTTTTAAGTTTTGCGCCGGTCCTGACGGTGTCGGCCAAGACCGGACAGCGCATCCCCAAAATATTTCCCGTGGTGGATCAGGTCTTTGACCAGTATGCGATCCGCATTACCACCGGCCAGTTGAACAAGGTCATGGAGCAGGCCCTGGAACGGACACCGCCGTCGCTGCACAAGGGCAAGCGGCTTAAATTCTACTATGCCACCCAGGTGTCCACCCGGCCGCCTAGCTTTGTCAGTTTTGTCAATTTTCCTGATGCCGTGCACTTTTCCTACCAACGCTATTTGGTGAACCAGATCCGCGAGGCCTTTAAATTGGACAAAACCCCCTTGCGTCTGATGCTACGGCAGCGCACCGGAAAAAATCCCGATTTCTTGAACAAAAAGCGTACGCCGCTTAAGAGAAAAAGAAAACGGCGGGATAGAAGATAGCCATCGGGGGGCAGGCTCAACGCTTTCTTACATGATATTGATCATCGTTTGGTTTTGTCACTCAACCCAAATGGTATCGAGGGCCATCCAATTTTCCCATACCGGATCCAGCTCCCATTGCTGGTTTCCGTTTTCTGCTCAGGCTCCCGACTTCTTAGAGCCGGATTCGGCTATGGATGCCAACACCTCATCTGCGGACAGGGTGCTTGATACGTTCAGGCTCCTGGGTCGCAACCCAACGGATACCAGCTTCGACAGATCCTTGGAAAACCGAAGATTTTTGATTTCTTTTCCGATTTGTTCCCGGAGGGTTTCGGCACAATTGGTCTGTTGAATGATATCCCTTGCCCAATAATTTTTAAACCGCTCTTCTTTTAGCACCCATTTGCTATCATTGTGGAACAGGTCGTCAAGTTGCTTTGCCTGCAAGTCTCCCAAGGCTTTCAACTGGTCCAGGTTGACCTCCATACGCACGACACCCCAAAGATGCACATAGATCATCCCTTTTGTATACGGCAGCATAAATACTCTGGGCTCGTGGGGCAGGACCACCATCAAATACACCACTTCGCCGGTTTCGCGGAAAAAGGGATACACCGAGCTCCCCTCCACAACGGTGTGCCCCAGCCGAATCGTTTTCTCATGCAGCAGCTTGTCCATTACCCGTATGGCAATCATGGTTTAGGCTCCCGCCCGCTGCTGCCTGCCGGTGTGCCGGAACCCTGGGCGGCCATGCCCAAGACCTGACCGCCCAGGGAATCCTGCATGCTAGAGGGCACCACCACGAGGGCGCCTTTTTCCCATTCCAGCACCATGCGCGGCGACAATGTCAGTATGGCTCCGACAAGCAAAATCCCGAAAATTGCCGGCTGGGACAGGCCCATCAGCCCGCCCAGCCCGGCGATTCCCAAAAAAAGCACTGCCACGATACCGGAGATAATATTCAGACTGCCTTTAAACATGGTCGTCCTCCTTCCACTTGGTGGTGATGAATTGAGTCAGCTCTGCACAGGTGATGCCCGCATCTCTGCTGATTTGAATGATCTGCGCCACTTTTTGCGCCAGGGCGGCAAACTCCTGCTTTGCCAAGGGCCGATCCACCCCGTCGGCCACAAAGGTGCCCACCCCTCGCTGTAAGCTTAGATGGCCTGTCGTTTGCAGATCCCGGTACACCCGGGCCACGGTGTTGACGTTGATACCCAATTGGACTGCGAGACCCCGGGTGGTGGGCATGAGATCTCCGGCCTTGAGGGAGCCGTTGCGGATCATGATACGGATCTGTTCCCATAGCTGGATGTAAACCGGTATGCCGCTGTTTTTATCGATATTGATCTGAATCTGCATGCCATAAAGATATCCGGATGATCGGTAATCAGACCGAAAAAGACCTTGGAGTCGATCAAATGGCGCAGATTGCGCCAGTTCTCGTGGCGAAGTTCCACCTTGTATGCGAAAGAGTCCAGCGGACCATAGGCAACCGGTATTTTTCGTCGCTTCAGTTCGATGAAGATATCCGGCTGATGGACATCTGCCGGGGCATCCACCTGAATGATTGCAAATCCAGAATTAATCCTTTACCCTGAAAATGATTATGGAACGGAAACAACAACAAATAATTGCCATGCAAAACGGAACAGACGATTGGTATCGGACCTTGTTTGAGCATACCGGTACCGCCATTGTCGTGCTCAACGCCGATATGTCTGTTTTTTCCTTCAACAGTGAGTTCGGGCGGCTGTCCGGTATCGGCAAGATGCGCACCGACAAGCCAATCCTTTTCCTTGATCTAGTGGCGCCGGAGGATCGTGAACGATTACAGTACTATCACGATCAAAGACGCCTGGACGGGGGGCAGGCACCGGCTGAATACAACTTTCAATTGCTATGTGGTAAGGAAAACCAGCGTCTGATCAATGTGAGCGTGGATATGGTTCCCGGTACCGATAAGAGTATCCTGTCCCTCATTGATATCACCGACCAGAAAAAGGCGGAGCGGGCCTTGCGGGAAAGCGAGCGCCTGATGGCGACCCTGCTGGACAATTTTCCGGGTATCGTTTACCAGTGTAAGTACGTCGATGGATGGCAGGTTCGGTTTATCAGTCCGGGATGCAAGGAACTGACCGGTTACGAGACACAAGCATTCACTGGGCCGCTCGATCAAGCCTTTACCCGGTTGATTCACCCCGATGATCAGCAGGTGGTCAGGCAAAAGGTTAAACAGGCCCTGCGGGAGAAAAAGAAATTCGGCGTGACCTACAGAATCCGCGCCCGTTCCGGCGAAGAAAAATGGGTCTGGGAACAGGGCCTCGGGCATTATTCGGCGCAAGGCAAAGTGATTTCCATCGAGGGCTTTATTACCGACGTCACCGAGCGCAAGCACGCAGAAATGGAACTGGCTCGCGAAAACAAGAACCTTAAAACCTCCTTCAAGGATCGCTATCGACTGGGCGTCATCATTGGCCGCAGTCCTGCCATGCAGGTCGTTTACGAACAGATCGTACGTGCTGCCGGAACCAATGCCAGTGTAGTCATCATGGGAAAATCAGGCACCGGAAAGGAACTGGTTGCCCGGGCGATTCACGATTTGAGTGATCGTAAAAAAAAGGCGTTCGTTCCGGTGAATTGTGGTGCGATACCTGACAACCTGTTGGAAAGTGAATTTTTTGGCTACCAGAAAGGCGCGTTTACCGGCGCTAGCAGTGATACACGGGGGTATTTGGATGCAGCTGATGGCGGCAGCCTGTTTCTTGATGAACTGGAAGCCTTGAGTCCCATCATGCAGGTCAAACTTCTTCGCGTGATTGATGGGTACGGCTACACGCCGGTTGGCGGCAGTGAAACCAGGAAGCCGGATCTGCGTATCATTGCCGCCACCAATGTGGATCTTCAGGAACATCTCAATCAGGGGCTGATGCGGGAGGATTTTTATTTCCGGATCAATGTATTTCCGATAGAGATGCCCACATTGCGTGAGCGGCCACAGGATATTTCTCTGCTGATCGATCATTTTCTCGAGAAATTTGGCTCGGCAGACAAGCCGCTATCCATCCCCCCGGCTGTTCGGGAGGCGCTCAAGAATTATGCCTGGCCTGGCAATGTCCGCGAACTTCAAAATACGATCCAGCGGTTTGCGGCAACCGGAAACTTCAGCTTTTTCACCCCCACCGCTGCGCTTGGCGGCAACCTGTTGGAACTTAATGAATTGTCCTCCCACCCACCTTCCTCTGGCCTTCATGCGGAAATGGAGGCCTTTGAAAGGCAGGTCATTTTAAAGGTGCTGGAACATAATCGCTGGCGTCGTGGACAGTCGGCGGCCATGTTAAAAATCGACCGCAAAACCCTGCTGAGAAAGATGAAGCGCTACGGAATCGAATAGGCCTGTTTTGTACCATTCATGCCCCATCAATTATCCCGTTGAAATATCAATTAAAATATAGTCTTTCACCGGAGAAGGGGCAGGATTGCCCCATTTTTTTGATCTACGGTGACCCTTAATTAGTTGCTTTTTCCAGTAATATCTAATTTTTACCTTCTGTCTTATCTTCAATTCGAGTCCGGCATTACTTCTGTCGTTAAAAAACTATCTGAAAAAATTATAAATACGTATTTTTTAAAGCCATGGCATGGCCATTGCTCAAGTACCCAGACACAGGCGTTCAAAAAGGCGTGTTTGCCGACCATTTTGATCCTGGCAACGATGATGATGAAATCGCCCGCGCGATAAACCGTCTTGAAGAAAAATAAAGGCCACTGTCAGGCTTTTGATAAATAAGGAGATTAAACCATTGAATCAGATCATCGAGATTACTCAGCTGACCATGCGACGACTGCTCAATTATCAGCGCGTTACAGAAAACAATGCCAGTACGGCCAATCGGCGCCAGTGGGTGGACATGACATTGGAAACCATGCGACATGCCCAAAAAAGCGGACAGACGGCCTCGCACATCAGGGCGACGGTCGACTATGCCGGTTATCTGTTCCGGGTTCAGAACAATCTGACGGCCTACCGTCCGTTTTACGCTGACGGTCATTTGCACAATGCACTGGTGAACTTAATGAACACACTGTCCATCCCCGTTGACATGGTGGATCTTGAGGATTGTTTTCAGGACAACACCGAAGGCAACAATCCGGTTGAACCGGTGACCACGCCACGAACACCGTTGGTTTTGGTCGCATCCAACGACAATGGCAATTTTCGGTGCTACAGGTAATGGATTCCGCTACCTGGCCGCTTGCATATGGAAACGTAAAAATTGCGTTTTTTACCTGCGCCCTAAGAATGAAGGGAAAAGGCCCCTCATTTTATAGGTCGTCGACTTTTTTTTAGCCGGCCGCTGGTATATATAAGCGGGTATGGACCTTTTCGATCAACAGGCAAAAGCCAGCACCGACCATCAACGGCCCCTGGCCGAGCGCATGCGCCCCCTTCGGCTTTCCGATGTTTTCGGGCAGGATGATGTCACCGGCCCGGGCAGCCTGGTGCGCCATGCCGTCGAGAACGACCGCATTTTTTCCATGATTCTATGGGGGCCACCAGGATGCGGCAAAACCACCCTGGCGCGGATTATTGCCCGTGAGACCGAGTCGCATTTCATCCATTTTTCAGCGGTCCTTTCAGGGGTCAAGCAGATCCGGGAGACCATCGAGGACGCCAAAAAACAGCGCCAGTTTCAGCGCCGACGCACGGTTTTGTTTGTGGACGAGATCCACCGTTTCAACAAGGCCCAGCAGGATGCCTTCCTCCATCATGTGGAATCCGGATTGATCACCCTGATTGGTGCTACCACCGAGAACCCATCGTTTGAAGTGATTTCAGCGCTACTTTCCCGCTGCCGGGTGATCATCCTCAATCTGTTGGACGAGGCGGCACTGGGCCAGGTGATCGATCGGGCCCTGGCAGACGAACAGGCCGGTCTAGGCGGGCTCGGACTGCATCTTGCCGGAGAAGCAAGGGCGTATTTGGTCAATATTTCCTCCGGTGATGCACGCAGCGCCCTAAACAACCTGGAGGTGGCCGCGACCCTGGCATTGGCCGATCCCAGGGAACAAGCCCAGGAAGAACGGACCATTACCCTGGCCCATGTGGAAAAGGCCCTGCAGAAAAAGGCGCTGCTTTACGACAAGCATGGCGATGAGCATTTCAACCTGATTTCCGCCTTTCACAAAAGCCTGCGGGGCAGTGATCCCGACGCGGCATTGTACTGGCTGGCGCGCATGCTCGAGGCCGGTGAAGATGCCCTTTATGTGGCCCGCCGCATGGTGCGCTTTGCCTCCGAGGACGTGGGCAACGCCGATCCCTTTGCCCTGCGCGTCGCCCTGGGGGCCGTGGAATCCTTTCGTTTTCTGGGACACCCGGAAGGGGCTCTGGCTCTGGCCCAGGCCGCGGTCTATCTGGCCACGGCGCCCAAGAGCAACAGTGTCTACAAGGCCTGGAATGCGGCCCGTAAAGTGGCCCGGGAAAAAGGCGCTCTGCCTGTGCCGCTGCATATCCGCAACGCACCCACCCGTCTGATGAAGGATCTAGGGTACGGCAAGGACTATCGTTATGCTCACGATTCCAAGGACGGTTATGCGGTTCAGGAATATCTTCCCGATGCGATTGCCGGGCGTCTGTTTTATTCACCCACGGACAGGGGATATGAAAAGATGATTGCCGGGCGGCTGAAGCAGTGGCGGGCGATCAAGGAGAAAAAAAAGTGAGTCGATAGATTCTGTTTTCCCTTCCCCCCTTAAATCAGAGCCTTGGAGGCAACTGTATGAATACTACCGATATCATCGTTCTGGCACTGATGGCTGTTGCAGCCATTATCGCTGCCGGCGCCTTTGCGGCCATTGCCAAATACCTGTTCGACCGCGGCCTGGCTGATCAGAAAAATCCTGCGCCGAATATTATTGAATTTTACAAGACATATATCGCTTCCACCCGGAAGGAGGCTGGCCGCATCGGGGGTGTATTCTGGGTTCATAGTGTCTTTACCGGCCTTTTCATTGCCATCGGGGTGATTTATTCGGTTGTGCGGTTTATTTTGCCGTTTCTGATGGGAACGTAGGTTACTTATCGATGCGAACGATTCCAATGAGTGGCTTCAATTTCAATAAGGGATGAACGGCTGCCCTATATGCCGTTCGATTGAGATTCGAAATGGACGATTTTGACGTGCTCTTTTCTGATCAGGGCGTACAGGTGGTCCCCCCGGTGAAGATCCAGACGGCGCATGGCGTGATGGGGGAGCAGCGCCTGTATGGCGATGTTGTCCACCTGCAAATCGAGCAGTGAGGACGATCCTTCGGGAACGATGTCCTGTATGGCGGCGTTTACGACATTGTCCCCATTGGCATGCGCGGGTTTGTTGCGGGTGACGCGGATGTCTTCATGGCGGATGGCAACATTGACCGCATCACCGTTGTGGGCCTGATCGAGACTCTCTAGTACAATGCCCCCCAAATCGATATTGGCGTTGCCGTTTTTACCGGTGACAACCGTGCCGCGATAAAATCCAGTGCCCACAAATTCGGCGACAAAACGATTTTTTGGCCGGTTGAACACCTCTTGTAGGGCGCCCATTTGTAGCTGACGACCGTCCTTGAATACGGCCAATTTGTTCGCCAGGGCCCATGCATCGTCGAGATCATGGGTAATGTGAATCACGGTTGTGGCGTGATCCCGAATCGCCGCTTTCAGCAGCAGACGCGCACGACGGCGTGTTTGTTGATCAAGGGCGGAGAAGGGCTCGTCCATCAAGAGCAGAGCCGGTTCAACGATGAGCACCCGGGCCAGGGCGACCCGCTGCTGTTCTCCACCGGACAGCGTGGTGGGTTTGCGGTGCAGCAAGTGGTCGATGTGCAGGGACCCAGCCATGCGGCGAATCGCTTCGTCCATATTCTCCGGCTTGTGCTTCTTCAGCCCGTAGGCGATATTTTGATAGACCGTCATATGCGGAAGCAGCGCATAATCCTGATAAACAATGCCGATATGCCGCTTTTCAGGCAGCGCGGTGGTAATTTCTTTTCCGTCCAGAATGATCCGCCCCTGGTCGGGACGCCAGAATCCGACAATACTCTCGAGAAAAATGGTTTTGCCGGCTCCGGTCGGTCCGATGATGGACAGATAGTCTCCCCGGTCCAACGACAATGAGACGCCGTTGAGGCGGAATTCTCCCAAATTGATATGCAGATTGTCGATGTCGACGAAGCTCATATCCCGACCTCTGCTTTTTCAAAGATAAAGATGGCGATGAAAGAAACGGTTGTCAGCACAATACCACTGGTCAGTGCCATGCCCATATTGCCGTAGGAGATGTTCAGGTAAAGGGTCATGGGCAGCACTTCGGTTTTCATATAGGTCCCGCCGGCAAGGATCAGTACCGTACCGAAGGTGCCGATGCACCGGGCAAAGGAAATGACCGTGGCGGCCAGAATCCCGTTTTTGGCCAGCGGCAGGGACACATTGAAAAAGGTTTCCCGCTGGGTATAGCCCAGAGACCGGGATACGAACTCCAGCCGTGGATTGATGTAATCGAACGTCGATTTCAGGATTCGGCTGGCATAGGGCAGGGCAGTGAAAAACTGGGCCGCCACAATGCCCTGTTTGGTAAAGACCAGGTCGACCGACAGGCGCCTGAACACCTCTCCCACCAGGGTGTTGCCGAAAAGCAGCAACAGGCAAAGCCCCAGGACAAGTTCCGGGAAGGCCACCGGCAGATCCAGAATGGTTTTAACAAACCCTTTGAAGGGAAAATCAAATCGCGAAAGCGCATAACCAATGGGCAGGGCAAAAACCATGACCATCAGCGTGGAGACGATGCCCGTCAGCATGGAGAGCTTGAGCGAAAAGCGCATCTCATCGCTCCACAGATTCTTCCATACGTCTTCAAGATCCGGAACCAGAAACAACGATGCGATGGCAAACACCAGCAGGAAGGTGATAAAAAGGGAGATGCCGATACAGCTGAGTTGGAAAACCGTTATTTGGCGCAAGGTTCAAACCCCCATTCTTTCCAGATGGAAAGTCCCTCGGCGGAGGCGACGTAATCATTGAATTGAAGCGCCAAGGCCCTGTTTTGCGTCCGGGTGCAAACCGCTGTGGGAATGGTTTTGATGATGTTTCGCCCTGGGTCGATGTTGATTACATCAATTTTTCCCTTGGCTTCGGCCCAGCTGGTCAGGTCTTTCCAGATGATGGTGGCATCCACCTGATTGAGCGCGACATAAATGAGCAGCTGGTTGACCGTCGGCGCATAGACCCTGATATTAGGCTGTACACGCTCCCACAACTGGGCCTTGGTCAGCAGCTTTTTGGAAACGCGACCAATGGCCGGTGCCTTGGGATCACCGATCGATACCCGAACTCCTTCACGGGCCAGATCGTCAAGTCCTTTGATCTTGGCGGGATTGCCCTTGGGAACCGCAATGGCAGGCAGGTGCAGCACCAATTTTCGGATGGTCTCTTTTTCCACCCATCCGTTTTTAAGCGCATCCTGGGTATATTTTTCAGCCCCTGGAATCAGTACGTCACAGGGTTGACCGGCGGCCACCATACCGAAGATTTCACCTGAGCTGCCGTAATGCACATCAATGGTCGCGCCATGTTGCTGCTCGAAATTTTTTCGCATGGCTTCCATCGGCTTCATCAGCCCTGCACCGCTAAATACCATGAGATCGGCGCCCCAAACCGGAGCGGTCCATATCACAGCAACCATCATCATTATCCAGACCCGTTTCATTGTTTTCTCCTCTGTTTTCTTTTGAGATGGTGGAGCATCCGCTTATGTACCATTTTGTTAGGCTATCGGATTGCAGCCTGCCGACGGACACATGGTAACCAATATCCAATGCTTTTAGGCATATGCTCATCATGTGTCAAACGAATCTTTTTTTGATTTACTATTTTTTCCATTACCAACCCAAAATAACCAAAAATGACGATATTCCGATTGATCCTACTTGATTTGAATCGTCAAGGGGGTGGGATCATCCGGGTTGCCGGCACTTGTCTTTATCTTCCGGTTTTGTCGTTAAGCGCTCTGTATCCAATTATAAAAACTGATCCACTGTTCAATCTTTGCCAATTTGTATCCCGCCAGACCATTGCCGACATTCCCGATGCGGTTGTTCATCAGGCCAAACGCGTGCTGCGCGACACCCTGGGGGTAATGGTTGCCGGGGCCGCTTCAATGGCGGTGGGACAGGTGGCCCGACAAATGCCGCTGGGTGTTTCGAGCAGGCCATCCACCTGGCCGGGACAACATGGGGAATATCATCCGATCACGGCGGCCCTGCTGGGCGGGATGGCCGGTTCCACGCTGGAGTTCGAGGAAGGTCATGCGCGGGCCATGGGGCATCCGGCCATTCAGATCGTACCGGCGGTTGTTGCCGCGGCCGAAGCCGCCGGCCTTTCCGGCACGCACCTGATCGAAGGCCTGATCAGCGGCTACGAGGTCGCCTGCCGCATCAGTCAGGCCTGCCACTTGCGCGAGGGCCTGCATCCCAACGGTCATTGGGGGATAATCGGCGCGGCCCTTGGGGTGGCCACCCTTTCCCGGCGATTGCCTGAAGCGCTCGTTCAGGTGGCCAATATTGCCGCCGGCCTGACCATGAATCCGTTGGTAAACAATTCCTTTGCCGGTTGCAGTATTGCCTGCACCTTTGCCGGCATGGCGGGCCAGGCCGGTCTGATGGCCAATCTTTTTTTCGATAGCGGCATGCGGGCCGAGCCCCACAGCCTGGCCATGACGTTTTCCCGCTTTGTATCCACGGATTTTGATCCGGTCGTGCTGGCAACCGATCTGGGCGCGCAATATGCCATTGGCGACAACTACTTCAAGCCCTATCCGACCTGCCGGTTCACCCACGCGGCCCTGGATGCGCTGCAACAGATTTTGGATGCACAGGTGATTGATCCTGAAACGATCGATGCCATTGATGTGTATAGTTTCAAGGCCGCTGTGCACCCACTCACCCCGCCGACCAACCTGGAGGCCCTGCGTTTTTCCATCCCCTATCTGATGGGGATGATGCTTGCCGGCCACGGTATCGGGTTGAGTGCTTTCACGGATCAGGTGCTGGATGATCCAATGGTCGCTCGGCTGGCCGGCAAGGTTCGTCTGATACTCGATCCGGCCTATGACGCCATGCGGCCCGGTCATAGCCCGGCACGGGTCATCATTCGGCTGAACACTGGCCGTGAGCTTGCCGCCGAGGTCCTGAGTGGCTGCGGTGATCAATCGAATCCATTACCCGAGCAGGCGCTGGTGGACAAATTTCTTTCGCTGACCACGCCGGTGCTGGGCGAAGCGCGTGCCCGGCAGGTATTGGCAAAGATCGATGGTTTGGAAAACGAAGCCGATGTCCGGGGTGTCATGCGGCTGCTACGACCGGGGGATTAGCCGCCCTGGTAATGAAAATACAGATTTTTTTAAATAATTTAAGTTAAATAACGTTGAATTGGACCTCGACGGATAGTGAAAAGGAGAACGGGTAGATGAAAAAATGGTGGGTTAGTTTGCTGACGGTGGTGGTTTTGGGTTTTATTTGCTTCCCGGCATGGGCCGCGGATGTGGTCCGCATGCGTTTCGGGCATGTGGCGCCGCCCATGCACGCCCAGGCCAAGGCGGCTGAGTATTTTGCCCAGTATGTGGAAAAAGAATCCGGAGGCCGGATCAAATGCTCCACCCATCCCCAGGGGCAATTGGGCAGCCATATCCAGATGCTCGAATCGCTTCAGGTGGGAACGCTGGAAATGGTGTCGGTGGCCGGCTCGGCCCTGACCGAATTTGTTCCGGAAATCGCCCTGACGTCCATGGCCTTTCTGTTCGACACCGAAGATGAGATGTATGCCTTGATGGCCGGTCCGGTGGGTAAAAAAATCGAGGCGGCGTTTGAGCCCAAGGGGCTCGTTTATGGCGGGATTGCCGACCACGGATTCAAGGCTTTTCTCAATCGCAAGGGCCCGGTGACCCGCATCGAGGATATGGGCCCATTCAAGTGGCGGGTGATCCCCAACGAACTGTTTCTGGATAACTACGAGGCCATGGGCGCGAGCCCGATCACACTGCCCTGGCCCGAGGTGTTCAGCGCCCTGCAGCGCGGGGTGATCGACGGCATCGATCTTACCCCCAATGAATGCTGGGGGGCCAAGACCTATGAGGCCCTTAAATACATGTCCCTGTGCAAGCTGGGCCTCAATCCCCAGGTTTATGTAGCCAGCCAGGTGTTTCTGGAGAATTTACCCGAGGACCTGCGCCAGATCATGGTCAAGGGCATGGCCGATGCAGCCCAGTGGCATACGGCCAAGATCCGCCAGGAAGATGCCACCGTCGTCCTGCCTGACCTGAAAGACAAGGGCTTTGTGATCAATCAGGTGGCCGATGCCGAACTGGCGCGCTTCAGAAAGGCAGTGGCACCGGTTCACCAGAAATGGCGTGAGAAGATCGGCCCGGCGCTGTTTGATGAGGCGCTGGCCTTTCTCAAGGCCAATCGCAAATAGTGCCATCCAGAAATGGCCAATTTGCCCGATATCGGCGTTACGCGAAAAATTTAATCCTCGGAATATCAACTATATGCACCCCAAGGGCACTTCCTTCGGGGCGCCTGTGGTTAAATTTTTTGGGCGCCTTGATCTCGACCAAATTTGCCTATTTCTGGGCAGACAATAAGAAATCCATGTCGTTATTTGAAAGAGGGGAATCGGCGTGCAGCGTTTTTTTGCTTTTATGAACCGCGTGGAAGAGGCAGTCCTGTGCTTCATGGTGCTGCAGATGGGCCTTTCCACCTTCCTTCAGGTGATTATGCGCTACACCTTTCACTCGGCCATTACCTGGCTGGATGAACTGGTACATGTGGAAGTGGTTCTGTTGACCTTTTTCGGCGCGGCGTTGGGCATCAAATACGGCTCCCACATCTATGTGGATGTGATCAAAACCAGGTTGCAGGGACGCTGGCAGACGGCTGTGGAGTTGCTCAATCACCTGTTGATTGCCGCTTACGTGCTGATGGTCGTTCGGTATGGTGCCGGCCTGATTCAGCGCATGACCGCCCATCCGCACTTTACGCCCACCTTGCGTATTCCCAAACACTACCTTTATGCGCTGGTGTGCGTTGGACTGGGGCTGATTTTCCTGCGCTGTCTGATCAAAAGCGGCCAGTTGATTGCCGGCCTGAAGCGCGGCGATATCCCGGAGGGACCATCATGACGGGGTTGCTCATCGCCGTACTGGTGCTCCTGATGGTTTTTGGGGTGCCGCTTTCCGTGGTCTGCGGTGTGGCGGCCATGGTCTGCCTGGCCCTGTTTACCCACATTCCGCCCCAGGCCGTGTTCCAGCAGCTATACCAGGGGGCGGAATACGATCTCTTACAAGCGGTGATTTTTTTCATTGCCGCCGGTTCCATCATGACCCATGGAAGCCTGGCCACACGGCTGGTCAACATCGGCCGCGCCATTGTGGGCGGGATTACCGGGGGACTGGCCATTACGTCGGTGCTGATCTGTATGTTTTTCGCAGCGGTTTCCGGGTCATCGCCGGCCACGGTGGTGGCCATCGGCACGATCATGATTCCGGCACTGACCAAGAGCGGCTATGATTCGCGTTTTGCCGTCGGCTTGCTGACTAGTGCCGGATCCATGGGCATCCTGATTCCGCCAAGCATTCCAATGATCATCTGGGCCGTGATCATGGGCGTGTCGGTCACCAAACAATTTGTGGCCGGAATTCTGCCCGGCTTGATCTTAGGCGGGGCCCTGATGGCCTATTCCTATTGCATGGCGCGCAAGCACAACTGGCGCACCCGGCGAAAGGCCTCTCTGGCTGAAATCAAGACCGCCGTAAAGGACGGCATCTTCAGTTTGTTAATGCCGGTACTGGTCCTGGGCGGTATTTACTCCGGCATGTTCACCGCCACCGAGGCAGCGTCCGTGGCCTTTGCCTACGCCCTGTTCGTGGAGCTTGTTATTCACCGCAGCCTCAAACCGAGCGATCTATTGCCCGTACTGAAAGTATCGGTGCTCACCTCCACCATGCTGCTGTTCATTATCGCCAATGCATCGGTGCTCTCCTACTATTTCAGCGCCGACCAGATTCCTCAGCGGGTGGCTGAATTTCTGATCCAGTATATCGACAACAAATACCTGTTTCTGCTGCTGGTCAATGCCGGGCTTTTAATCATGGGCTGCTTCATGGATATTGTCTCGGCCCTTCTGGTGCTGGGGCCGGTTTTCATGCCGCTTTTGCAGCAGTTCGATATCGACCCGGTACATTTTGGCATTATCATGGTGCTCAACATCGAGGTGGCTTTTCTCACGCCGCCGTTTGGTGTCAATCTGTTTGTATCGTCGGGGATCACCGGAAAAGGCATTGTCGAGGTGACCCGTGCCACGCCGCCCTATCTTTTGCTCATGTGGGGGGTGCTGTTGCTGATTACCTATGTGCCGTGGTTGTCGTTGGTGCTCACGCAATGGATTCAATGAGCGCTTGTTTGTGTTTTTTGGGGAGAAAGATAAATGGTGTTCAAGCGCTTTTCGGAAGAAGACCTCACTTTTCTCAAGACAATTCTGGATGCGGATCAGATATCCACCGGTGAGTCGAATCTGAATCTGCATTCCGCGGACCAGGCCTACCACAAGGGCTATCTTCCGGATGTGATTGTCTGGCCCCGGTCCACGGACGATGTGGCTGCGGTGATGAAAATGGCCTATGATCGCATGATTCCGGTCACCCCCTGGGGGGCGGGAACCAGTCTGGAAGGCAACTGCGTGGCCGTGCACGGGGGCATCGTCATGGATTTTCAGCAGATGGACCGCATCCTTAAAATTCGCGAGAAGGATTTTCAGGTGGATGTCCAGCCCGGTGTGACCCACAACCGGCTCAATAAGGAGATCGGGCGCTGCGGCCTGTTTTTCCCGCCTGATCCCGGCGCCGATGCCACCATCGGCGGGATGGTGGCCAACAACGCTTCCGGTATTCGCACCATCAAATACGGCGCTACCCGTGACAATGTGCTGCGACTGTCGGCCGTGCTGCCCAATGGGGAAATCATCCAGGCCGGTTCCTGCGCCACCAAAAGTTCGTCCGGTTATGACCTGGTACGCCTGTTTACCGGGTCCGAGGGGACCCTGGCCGTGATCACCCGGATCACCCTCAAGCTGGCCGGCATTCCCGAGCATTTCAGCGCCGGTGTCGCTCCCTTTGACTCGGTCGAGGCTGCCGCCGAGGCGGTGTACGATATCATGAGTTATGGCCTAACGCCGACGGCGTTAGAACTTCTCGATGCCAAGGCGATCGGCTACATCAACCGCGACGGCAGGATCCATCTGGACGAAAAGACAACCCTGTTTATCGAGTTTACCGGTTCCAATGCGGACAGCCTGGCCGAGGACATTGCCGTGGCCGAGGAACTCTGCACATCCCACGGCTGCGAGGCGTTTCGCAGCGGTGTGGGCATCAAGGAACGCAACGGACTATGGCAGGCCCGGCATCATTTCGGGGAATCTTTGATACGCTGCAATCCCGGCAAGGACGTGCTGCTGATGGATACAGCCGTGCCTCTGTCCCAGTTCCCCGCCATGGTTGCCTTTGCTACGTGCACGGCCTATGAGGCCGGGCTTGAAAATTGTGTGTCTGCCCATGCCGGAGACGGTAATCTGCATCTGAACATTATCGGTGACATGCAAGATGGGGATTTTGTCGACCGCCTGAATCAGGCCTATGAAAAAATTGTCTCGTTTGCGATTTCGGTTGGCGGAACTGCCACGGGTGAACACGGTGTCGGTATTGGCAAACGTAAATTCATGGCCCAGGAACACGGCCGGGGGCTGGATGTGATGCAACGGATCAAACAACTGCTGGATCCCAAGGGCATTCTGAATCCCGGCAAGATATTTCCGGATTCCGGTTTCCTATGAAGCCAGATTCGCATTGATGACGGCGGCCAACCGCTGAATGCCCTCTTCGATCACTGCTTCACTGCAGGCCGTGAAATTCAGCCGCAGGCTGCGCTCGCCGCCGCCTTTGGCGTGGTAGCAGGCGCCCGGCACATAAGCGACCTTGGCTTCCACCGCTTTTTCGAAAAGGACGCCGGAATCGATGCCTGGGGGCAGCGTGGGCCACAAAAAAAGCCCGCCTTGGGGGTGGTCCAGGTAACTTTAGCGGGTAGGTAGGTGGTCATGGCCTGGATCATAGCATCGCGCCGTTTTCGATAAAAATCGATCAGCCGGGCAATGTGTCCGTCAAGCCAATCCCGGCGCATGAATTCATAAATGATGTGCTGGGCCAGGTTGTCGGTATGCAGGTCAGCGGCCTGTTTGGCAAAGACGAGTTTTTCCATGAGATTTTTTTCTGCGATCAATGCGCTGACCCGGATGCCGGGGCTCAGCACCTTGGAAAAACTGCCCAGGTAAATGACCTGCCCGTCGGGATCCATGGATTTGAGCGCCGGCAGATGCTCGCCGTCATAGCGCAGCTCTCCGTAGGCGTCGTCTTCAACGACAGGCACCTGATAATACCGGACAATCTCCATCACCTGCCGGCGTCGTTCGAGGGACAGGGTCGCGCCACTGGGATTCTGGAAATTGGGCATGATGTAGATGAATTTGACGTTGCGCGCTTCCAGAATACCCGGCAGACGCTCCACCTGCATGCCTTCAGCATCCACCGGAACCGTCAGATAATCGGCCTGAAATAGATTAAACGTCTGCAGAGCGGTTAGAAACGTGGGATCGCCCACCACAATCAGATCGCCTTTGCCCACAAAGAGCTTGCTGACCAGGTCGATCCCCTGCTGTGCGCCGGAGGTAATCAAAACGTTTTCCAGGCCGATGCCAAAGCCCCGCTGATTGTAGCGCTCCACTACCGCCTGCCTGAGCGGTTCATAGCCTTCGGACGTGCCGTACTGCAATACAGCCATGCCTTTTTGATCCAGCACATCATGGGTGATCGCCTTGACCTGATCAACGGGAAACAGCTCCGAGGCCGGCAAGCCGCCACCAAAAGAAATCACCTCGGGGTTGGCGATCAGATGCATCAACTGACGCGTCATGGACCCGTAAATGCCGTTTGCCCGCTCACAATATTTCGATTCCCAATTGATTGCCATGTTTGTTCCTTAATAATGTTTGCCAAGTCGCGGACAGTCCGCCGGTGACGACAGCGCCAGATGCCGGCAGAGGCGAATCACCAATTCAGGATCGCAGTAATCGGCATCCTTTAGTGCTTTGAGTGCATCTACGGCGGCACCCGTCGCCTCGGCCAGGTCCGCAAGCGGGATGCTGTCCTGTTCCACTTTTGCGAAAATCTGCACTGTTTTGGCGCACACATGGCATTCCTTTTCATACAATGCCTTGAACGCCGGATCTTTCATCTTGCTTTGAAAATAGCGGTCAAAGCGTTGCATGGGCTATATCCTCCAGTACTTCGGGCGTCATTCGATGCATGAACGTGTCGCGATACCGTTTCACCCGCTCAATCAGTGTTTCAGGAACCTGGCGGCGGTTTTTGACAAAGGCAATATAAAAAACGATGAATTTGCGAAAACAGAAAAAATAGAGCATGCGAATCTGGTCGCCTGAAAGCTTAATACGCAGTTCGTGGATGCCGTCTCTTAAAAAGTCCGCATACGGGCGGGGCAGCGTCGGCCCCATCTCCTCTAAAAGAGATAGAAAGCGAATGATTTTGATCTGATGCTTGGGTGCCAGACGATCGATAAATTCGGTTACCGGACAGGGGTCTGTCTGCTCGTCACAATAGATGATGTGCCACTGGTTCTTCAAACCAATTTCCTCCAGATGCAGGCGGTTTCTATTTTATCAGCGCTTCATAGCAGAACCGCGGCACGGCTGTCCAGGGCCGTACATGCCTATCCGCATGCAGCCGGCCAAAAAGAAACGATGAATAGGATAGGAAAAAAAATTCATAACTATCCATTGATTAGGAAGCAAGCGTGTCATGTAGAAAAAATATCCCCTCCTATAACTCTTTTTTCCCTGTTAAAAATTTATAACTATCCGAAAAAAAATGTAAAAAAAAGAATTCAGAAATGATGTTACCTTTTTTTCTGTTGGCACTGCATTTGCTCTTCTCAAGGGGCGTGAATGAATGATGGGCTTATTTTGCTAAGTTAAAAACGCTTAATAGATGAGATAAAGGATGGGAAAAATGTTCAAACAGTCAATTCTGATGATTTTGATTATAGCGATTGCACTTACCGCGACCACTGCTTCTGCCGGTTTTGTAGAGCTTAGGATTGTTGACTCACAATCCATTGCTGAAGCGATTCAGATGCTTCTCCTGGGATCGAGCCTTTTTATCTTTGCTTCACTGGTGCGAAAGCACAAGAAGTAAGGTGATATAATCTTAATCTTGCATGAAAATCATACTGATACTGAAGCTGAAGCTGAAGCTGTGGCGCTGACTGAAGCGTGGATGGACGTTGTAAATGTTGAGCTATGTGACCTGACAGATAATACCCGTGGAAGCTGTTTTTGTGATCGATTTTCACCCTTCGGGCGAGTCGGAGGCTTGAATCTCTTGCAGATGAAATCCTCCGACTCGTGCAAGATTCACTCATTAAACACAAGAACGGTTAAAGCGCAGGGAACGTTCCCCTGCTTTTTTTTTCGATTTCGATAGCGACTTGGGTAAGGGTGCAAATGCGGTTACCCGGGGTGCCCGTACGAAAACCTTGACTGGAAAAAAAATACATGAAAAAAATAGGGCACGTTTATTGATGGTATAATTATTTTTGGAAAGGTCATAAACGATGCCGGTCAACCTCGACCCCATTGGAACGGCACATACGGATGCGGCAACCATTCCCCGTCACTGGACGGTTTCAGATGTTGAGGGGACCCTGGTCATAGACCCCCGATATACCGACGGGCTTTCGGATATCAGTGCCGGACAGCAGATCGTGGTGCTTTTTCATTTCCACAAGAGTGCTCCTTTTTCCTCCCATCTGCTAAAGCAAACACCACCGCACAAGGGGCAGTCGCTGGGTGTGTTCAGCATCTGTTCACCCAGGCGACCCAATCCCATTGGAATGTCGGTTCTGACGGTGCTGGCCCGTCATGACAATGTACTCCACGTTCGGAGCATGGACATGATCGACGGCACACCGATTCTGGATATCAAACCGTTTATTTTCGATAAGCGTCACTTGCCGAGCCGAAAAAGCGACGAGTGACACTAACCCTGAATACAGTATTGCCCCCATGGAAAAGACGGCGGATAATGCGCTATACTCTGCTTTAAGCATAACGTGCGTATCCACCATAAAAAAGGGGAGCCAATGCTTGTTTATGAATTTTTCGCTTCTGTCCTGTTTGCGGTGATGGCCAGTACATTATCCGTATATCTGTTAAGGCGAAGCGGCTACAAGATAGCGTTTTTCTGGTTGTTCCTGCTGGTGTTATTGGCCACATGGGCCGGAGGGGTATGGATCAGTCCGGTGGGACCGGATGTCGGTGGATTGTTTTTGCTGCCCTTCATCATTGCCGGCCTGCTGGTGATCCTGTTTTTGCTCGCCTTTACCAGGTCATCCGGGCCCTATGGTCGTAAACAGACCATCGAACTGCTCGAAAAGGTGCAACGAGAAAAAGACTTTCGTCAGATCACCAATATATCACTGAATCTGTTTTTCTATTTTATTCTCATTCTTTTTGTGGTGGTGATTATCGTTCACTATGTGACCAGAAGATAGGGATCGGGATGCGGCACTAGCAAGGGAGGAAACCATGGCTAAGACGTACGATGTTTTGGTAATCGGAACGGGCACGGCCGGGCAGACGGCGGCCTATGCATTGAACGAAAAGGGCTTGACCGTGGCAATGGTGGAACATAGCGATCGTCCGGGAGGAACCTGCGCCTTAAGCGGTTGCCAGGCCAAAAAGTGGTTCTACGAGGGGGCTGAGACGGTTGCCCGCTCCCGGCACCTGGAAAAAATCGGCATCGTCTCTCCGGCGGTTGCCAGCTGGCCCCAGTTGCGCGATGCCAAGAACCGGTTCACCGACAACGTGCCGGGTGGCACCGTTGCCGGACTGAAAGAAGCCGGCATTGATTTGATAAAGGGACGGGGACGGTTCGTGGATCAACAGACCATTGCCGTTGACCAGCAAACGCTTTCCGCCCGGTTTATCATCCTGGCCACTGGCGCAACGCCCATGACGCTGCCTATCCATGGCATTGAGCATGCGATCGACAGCAGCGCCTTTCTGGAACTGGATGATCTGCCAAAACGGATCATTTTCATCGGCGGTGGGTTCATCTCCTTCGAATTCGCTCACTTTGCCGTGCGCCTGGGGCTGCCGGATACCCACTGCACCATCCTCGAGGCCGGTCCGCGTCCCCTTGGACCGTTTGATGCACAAATGGTTGGCCTTTTGTCGGACGCCTCTGCCGATGAAGGGATCGATATTCACTGTGAGGTTAGCATTACCGGTATCCAAAAGACAGACAAGGGATTTATGGTCAGCACCCAAAACGGTAATTCGTTTGAAGCGGATCTGGTGGTCCATGGCGCCGGCCGGGTGCCTGATATCGACGCCCTTGATCTGGACCGGGCCGGGATCGAGCATTCCGGCAGGGGAATCAACGTCGATCCGCATATGCTGACGACCAATTCAACGGTGTACGCCATCGGTGACTGCGCCGACACCATTCAGTTGGCCCGTGTGGCGGATGCCGAAGCACAGGTGGCAGCGAACAACATTCTCAGCCGGCAAAACAGCACGGATCAGGCCGCCGCCATGGATTATTCCGCGGTACCTGCTGTGCTGTTCACCTATCCCCAGTATGGTATGGTGGGGAAGACCGAACAGGCGCTCAAAGATGAAGGCGTGAAATACAGGAAAAGTGCCGCCAGCCGGCTAAGCTGGCCAACCTATCGCCGATTGGGGTTGCGTTCAGCAGCCTATAAGGTCCTTGTGGATTTGAAGGGCCAGGTGCTTGGCGCCCACATTATCTCGGACAATGCCACCGGATTGGTCAACACGTTTGCCCTGGCCATGAAAAACCGGATTGCTGTCAACGATTTGTACAATCAGAATGTCATGTCTCCTTATCCTTCAAGAGAGAGTGACATCATCTACATGCTCAGGCCGCTTTTGGCCTGACTTGTTAATGCCTAAGTGAAGCGTGAGGCTCGATTGGTAAATCTCCAGCAATTTTAATTTTGGAGGTGTTCAGCGGGAATATCATCGATCGATAGTAAAAAATGATGATCGATTACGATTACGCGTACGAGCACGAGCACGAAAAACGTCAATGTCCGTCGTACTCGTGCTTAAGCTATGCGGTGCTCGTAATCGCAAACGGTCTGCTTTCTCGGTTTGGGTTATCCATCATGCGGGGATTCGACAAGAATGGGCAGGGTCGCCCTGATTTTGGTTCCCGTGCCGATCTCGGATTCAATATGAAACGAACCGCCGAAAATCTCACAGCGCTCGCGCATGGCGATCAGGCCATATCCGCTTAAGGGATCTTTCAGGGAAAGCGTTTCCTCAACGTTGAATCCTCTGCCATTATCTTCAATAAAAAGAGAAATGGATCCTTTGTTGTCGGTGAACGCCATATGCAGGCGAACGACGCTTGCTTCACTGTGCTTTTGCGCGTTGGTCAGGCCTTCCTGGATGATGCGGTAGATGATGATTTTCATTTCTTCGGGAACATCTTCTTCGGTGATGGCCGTCGTATAATCAACGGTGATATCCTGGTACACGCGTTTAAGCTGACGTAAATACCAATTAATCGTGGCCATCAACCCCAAGTCATCCAGGGTGGTGGGCCGCAGGTTGGCCGAAATACGCTTGGTTTCCTTGATGGTGGACAGCAGGTAAGCGATCTCCTGTTCCAGTGAGTCGTCCAGTTGCCCCCCTTTTTGTGACCGTTTGATTTCCTTGTCTTCAAGGCTGAACTTAATGGCGGCCAGACTGGCTCCCAGGCTGTCGTGCAACTCCTTTGAAATCGATCGCCGATCGGCTTCCAGAATGGTCAGGGTCCGCAAGGATAACTTTTTCAGGCGCTCGCGGGACAGGGTCAGGGCTTCACTGATGCGCTTGCGTTCCTCAACTTCATTTTGCAGGGCGTGGATGGTGCGATTGAGTGCTTCGGTGCGCTTGCATACTTCGGCTTCAAGATGCTGCTGGTAAACAATTTTACCGGTAATATCCGAGGCGATGCTGATAATCATGCGCCGGCCGTCGACTGTTTTCCCCAACGGGGCATTGAAGATTTCCCAAACCAGTGAATTGCCATTTCTGGTTTTGACCGTTACCTGAACCGGCGTGAGCGTCTTTTCAAGCGCAAAATAGTCAGCGAAACGCTTGTTCATATCATTCGACGACGTTTCCTGGAGGTCAGCCCAGTCGTCAAGGGTGGGAATCATCTCCAGTGTATATCCGGTCGCCTCTTGAAAGGCGCGGTTGACCAGCAGCAGCCGGCCATCCTCACAGGCGATGGTGACCGGTACCGGTGCGTTGTATAGCGCCTGGAAATAAGGGGCTTCAAAACTGAAATCGAGGATTTCGAGATCCTCGATCTGGCTGTTTTCAATCACGGGAGTCATGTTTTCGGCTCAACCAGTCCTTTTTCAATGGCAAACGTTGTCAACTGGGCTACATTGTGCAAGTCGAGCTTGCTGATCAGGTTGGCGCGATGTTTTTCCACTGTTTTTGCACTGATATGCAGAAAATCACCGATTTCCTTGTTGGTATACCCTTCGGCGAGCAGTTTCAGAACCTCGCGTTCACGTTGGGTGACCGTATCCCAGTTACTTTCTTTTTTCAGGGTCTTTTTTCCACTGATATACCCCTGAATCACCTGATCGGAGATGTCCGGACTGATATAGGGTTTGCCCTGCAGTACACAGTCCACGGCGTTCATCAGTTCCGCGCGACTGGCGTCCTTGATGCAATACCCATCGGTTCCGGCTTCGAATGCTTCCAGCACGAATTGATCCGATTCATGAATGGTCAGTGCCAGGATTCGGGTATCGGGCAGCTCCCGCTTGACTTCCTTCATTACCGAGATTCCGCCCATTTTGGGCATCGACAGGTCCAAGAGCACCAGCTCCGGCTTTATGTTGCGGATCAGCCGGATCGCCTCCAGCCCGTCTTCAGCCTCGCCGACAATGTCGATATCACCGCGGCTGTCAAGCATGGACTTCAAGCCTTCACGAAACAGCCGATGATCTTCGACAATAAATACACGATGTTTTTTTCCCAAGGATCTGTTTCTCCACGCATTAAATTAGATGATCGGCTAACAAAAACGCCAACAGTGAGGGAAAGTCTTACGCCAACACTATATTCATGCTTTAGGGAAATGGCAAATCAAGGTGGGGGGATGATCAGGGTAATCGCATGTAAATTTTCGGGTTGCCCTTCTTCCCCAAATTATAGCCTCCATGAATGTCAAATGGTGGTATTCTATTTCAAGCACTGTGTTGACGGCGGATCGTTTCGTGGATGACGTCTATCAATCGCAGGCCGCTCGATCGCTCTTTGGAGAGGAAAAAATCAGCGCCCTGCGCCAAGGAAGCGTCTTCATGTTCCTCGGAATCATGGCTGGTTAAGATGACAATCCTGGCTTTTGGCGCGATGCGCCTGATGGAGGCAATAAACGGGATCCCATCGTTTTGTGGAAGGGCGATATCCATGAACACGACATCCGGCGTTTTTCTGGCCATCATCGATTCGGCCTGATCGCTGCTTTCGGCTTCTAAGACTTCAACGAACGTTTCGTTGGTCTCGATCACCTCTTTCAGGGTGCGTCGAAAGATTGCCGAAGGATCAACGAGAAGTATTTTCTGTCGGTTGAACATGGTTGCTCCGCATGGTGTTCGTTTCTCCATCTGTTGCTTACCTTATCCTAAAACCAGCCATTTTTGATCATGCGGTTTCATGGTGCTGCCTAATTTACAAACTAATCGTTCGAGTCCTTATTTGACAATGGGGTGCAGACAGTAATTTGGAGTTGCTGTCAGGGTGCAGGTAAAAAATAATTACACCAGATTGTGCCGGATTTGCGCCTCGTCTACAAGGCGCATCCGCCGGTGCATATTTGGAATCTGTGCCGGTGGATGGAACGCCGTAGACGGGCACAAGGACAAGCAAGGTGGAGTAATTATTTTTTACCTGCGCCCTCAGGGAAGATGATCATGGCGCACCATGATTTTATCGGAAGAATGACTATTATTGTGCAAAATACGGTCTGTGGGGCGGTAAACCACAGCCTTTATCCGATACTCACAATAAACGGTTAGAATCAGAACCAGGATGCGGTTTCCTGAAAAAAGTGGGCCATCCCTTCCAGTACGCCGGCAGCGTAGTTGCCGTTCATACCCTTAAAATCACCTTTGGCGAGATAGAGACGTTCCGATTGCCCCTTTTGGGCGAGCTGTGCGGCAGCGGTTTGGCGAACATCATCGGCGGCATTGGCCACCAGGATGGCCTGCATGCCGCTGGTCAACACGTCCAGATCATTGCCGCTGTCTCCGGAAAATACGACCCGGTTCTCATCCAATTCCTGCTGCTTTATGAGAAATTGGATTGCCAGCAGTTTATTGGCGCGGGGCGGGAGAATGTCGATCAATAGCAGATTCTCGGCCGTATCGACGCTGCAGATGATATTGGCCGGGATCCCTTTTTGGTCGAGCACGCCGGCGACCTCTTCCCGAAGGCGGCCCATGTCGAGGGAGATGTCGGCAAAATAGCTGATTTTGAATCGATTTTGTTTTTCCGGCGGCTGAAGATAAAATTTCTCAGGCTTAACATCGGCCAGCAGGCGGGTAATGTCGTCATGCGCATATCCCTTCCACTGCCTGCCGATTTCCGTTTCCCAGGCGGGATTCGGTTTCCATATGCCCTCGTGGATATGATATAGGGTCGCCCCCACATCACAGATCGCCGCCACTGGGGTCGGTAAAGCGTACTGGTCAATCGCCGTTTTGACCAGCCGCCGGTCCCGACCGGTGACATAGACCAGGTTGACATCTGGATGAGACGCCAGCCGGGTAAAGCGTTGTCGGGCTTGCGGTGATTCCTCAGCCTCACCATTGGGAATCACGGTTCGATCCATATCACTGCACAGAAGTATTGTTTTCATAAATCCTAAACTTTACACATTTTGCCATGGTATTGTAAATACTGTCTACACCCCATTGTCGATTCGCCATTATCTTTATAGGGTTAGACCGATTGACGTTTACTCATAACCGCAAAAGGAGCATAGATGCGAAAAGCCCAGAAAGGTGATATTGTACGTTTCCATTTTACCGGTTGCCTTGAAAACGGAAATAGATTCGCTACCACGGTCGGAGAAGATCCCATGGAATTGACCATTGGTGAGGGAAAGCTGATTCGTTGTTTTGAGACAAGTCTTGTCGGAATGACAGAAGGCGAGCAGCGCACGGTTCATATCCCACCGGAAGATGCCATGGGGGCAAGGCAGCCCGAGCTGGTTTCCGAGCTTCCGCTGCACATGATCCCAGAGCAGGACGAAGACCTTAAGGTTGGCAGCAGCATACAGATCAAGGACGAAAAGGGACGGGAAGTCAAGGCGACCGTGACGCATCTTTCGGATCAGGCGGTTACCATTGACTCCAATCATCCATTGGCAGGTGAAACGTTGGTCTTTGATATTAATTTGATTGAATTTGTGTAGCGTTGACCTTTTTCAGCTGAATCAAGGCCACTTCACCAGAAACGCCAAATCGTACGGGAACGCCCGATACACCCGCACCGGCACTGGTGTAGCCCTGCATGCGGCCGAATTGCCAATGGTTCTGGCAGAACTTGCGCGGAGCACGGCAATGGGTAAACAGGGGACCGATTTTGGGAAGTTGGATCTGACCGGCGTGGGTGTGGCCACATAAATACAGTCTTGCACCATAGGATGCGGCTTGGTCGTAGACTTCCGGAGAATGGGCAAGCAGGATGCTGAACACGCGTGAGGGGACCTCGGCAAAGGCTTCTGCGAAATCGTGCGCTTCGTAATAGTGGGGGTCGTCAATGCCCACCAGCCACAGGTGGTCCTTGCCGCGTGTCAGGGCCACCGCTTCATTGATCAGAAACCGCATGCCTCTTTTTTCCAGCAAATGGACCATTTCGATACAGTCGTGATTGCCCAGAACAGCATAAACACCGTCTCGGGCGTCGATGGTGCGAAGCAATCGGCGCAACCGGAGCAGCACTTTGTTATACGGGCCGGACAGCTCGGTACGATAATCACCGCCGAACAGACACAAATCAACATGCAAGGGGGCCACCAGGGCATGGATTCGCTCATACAGGCCGGCCAGCCCGTCCAGATGCAGATCGGTGAGCAGCAAGATGGTGTAGCCATCAAACGCGGTGGGTAAATCCTCGAATTCCAGAGTTACCTGATTCAACCTGATGTTCAGGGCGTTTCGCCGGCCCCGTTCATACAGTCCCAATACGTGAAAGGCGCCCCGCATGATAAGATGATAATAAATGGCGCGTTCAAAATTGAAAAAACGATGCAAGGGGTGGTAAGCGGTATCGCAGGCCCGCCATTCGCGCAATCGTTGGCGCGGGCGAAGTTTGCGTTTATACCGTTTGATGGCATGGGTCACAAATATCCACTTGAAAAAAAACGACCCTGCGTAAGCGCCCAGACAAAACAGCAATACGAGTGCAACCGAGTTGACCAGACCCAGATTTGCATGGGGGACCAACAGAAAAAACGGAAAAGCGCCTTCGGGCAGTTGATCCAGTCCGGCGACAACCGTGCCGCTGGCTTTGCCAAGACGGCGCTTAATCAGGCTGGACGTCAGATCGCCGATCATGCTCAGGGCTCCGCAACCCAGACCAATGACCACCGGAAATCCTAACACCCATCCGATCAACCCGCCTGCCAATATCCCGGCCACCACCCCGCGAATGGTTTTATGGGGGCCAAATAGCGGCTGACCGTCTTTCATGCGGTGTCCCAGATCGACCGGCGTCTGGCACCGCTCTTTAAGCAGGATGGATAATGAGGGCGGCGCGAAGTTGATCGACCACAACAAAGCAAGTATTTTAACGGTAAGCCACATGAAAAGGCCTTTTTCCTTTTGTCTTGCCGCAACGTAACGGTTGGCAGACGCGAAGGATTTTTAAATACGTTTCAGTCTGTTGCATAAAAAAGGTGTTGTCTATCCACAACGCCCGACTGGTGCATTGCATTGAAACCCGATAAGATTTTTTACCATGAATCAAAGGCAAAGGGGAAGGGCAGGCACATCGATGCATTAAAAATACGGTAATTGGCAATTCATTTTTGATTTGCCTGTAAGATGTTGATACAAACAGAAGAGGGCGCTTGCCCGAACATTGGCTTAATTTCTTGACAATGGAGGATACCGAAGATGGTCAACAATCGCTTTGGGAAGGTTATCGTCACCCTGTTGGCTGCGGTGACGATACTCATGAGTTGTATGATTCAACCGGTTGTGGCAAAAATGCGGCTTTACAGAGGGCAGACCCTCTATGTGCCGATCTATTCGCATATTTACAGCGGCAATCGTGAACAGCCGGTTTATCTGGCGGCAACGCTTAGCCTTCGCAACACGGACCGCGAGCATTCGATTACCATCACGGCTGTGGACTATTATGACTCCCAAGGCAAGTTACTGACCCATTACCTGGAAAAACCGCTGGTACTGGGGGCCATGGCGACCCAGCGCTATGTCGTGCCTGAATCGGATAAAAGCGGTGGCTCCGGCGCCAAATTCATCGTGGTCTGGCAGTCGGACCAACCGGTTACCGAGCCTCTCATCGAATCGGTGATGATCAGTACCAAGACCCAGCAGGGGATCTCCTTTACCTCAAGGGGAAGGGTGCTGGACGAGATTTTGCCTTAGGCTGCCAGACTTTCCCCCAATCTTTTTTATGCTACATTGGGGTTTCTTCAATAGTCGATGCCGTACTTGGCATAGATTTCTATTATTCGTCCGGAAGCAATCAGTTGTCTCATTCCCTCTGAGAATATGGCCGCATATTGGGTTGACTGCGGCAGCGCCGGAGAAAATGCGATATAGAGTTTGGTGTCACCGGGTGCGCATCCGGCTTTCCTGATCCCCGACAGCTGAAGTTGGAACATGGTATATTGCAGCACATAAGGATCTGCCGGATACGCGTGTATTCTTTCTGCTTTCAGTTTCAATACGTTCTGCACCATCGCATTTTTACCATGGGCGATTTGTATTTTCCCCGTATCTTTTTGTTTTTCGATATAGTTGTCAAGCGCATCAAAGTAATGATAGCCGGCCACGATACCAAGGCTGACATCCATCAAAGACCCCAGGCCATCATAGATCCATTGACTTTTTTCATGGGTGTAGAAACAGGTTCTTCTCAAAACCACGTGCACTTCCGGAAAGATGAAATCCAGGGCATCATTTTTCGCCGCGCAGACGATTGCCGAATAATTCCCCTTTCTTGTCAGGGAAACGGCTCTTTTCCAGGGCATGTCACTAAATTGGACCTGATACCCGGCCTCTTCAAAGATCATTTTGGTGATGTCGATAGAAATACCGTGCTTATCCGGTCCATTGCCACAGATATAGGGCCGCCAGCAATCTGAAGCAAGGGTAATGGTTTCCGAAAACGCATACCCAGGTATGAGAACACAAGCGCACAGGACGATGACGATTGCTTTTTTCATCACCATCTTCTGCAACGCATCCCCACGTGCACGCTCATCCCGCTGCGGCCGTGCCGGCCTGGTATCAGGTTATCGCCTTTGCATGGAATAATTTTCGATCAGCCTTTTTTTTTAGGGGCAACCGTTTCGCATGCCATTGTATTCTCTTCTATCAGCCAGGCATACGCCATCCCTGGTCCGATGCATTTCCAGCCTTCCCGTTTCAGCTGGGTGCCAGTTTCTTTAAAATCGATACCCTCGATTTTTTCCACCACATGAACGGTGTTATCACTATCCAGCCAGAATGAAACGGCAATTCCGGCCTTGTGAAGAAGGACGCAGCGACCCGCGCTGTCTTGAAAGAGTCTTTGATGACTTGGTGAGATGTCTATGGTGTTTTTCATCGGTGCCATATTCCTTTCAGCATCTAACGGGGCTTCTTGGTTTTGGGCGCGCGCCAGTAGATCCACGCATAGATTGCAGCGTTTACGGTAAGAATAATGACGCCCAAGATGATCTGAAAACGCCGGTTGAGCGGCGTCGGAAAAAATAACGGCGTCAGATATTGCTCGATAAACCCCATTTTTTCAACAGCGACACCGGCGTTAAGGCGCAACCAGTGTTCAAGGGGATTCAGTGGATCTAATCCGCCCGTAAGCATCACCGCCATAGACCAAAGGGCGATTGGAACGTGAAAGCCGATCAAGCATCGCCATTTGAGTGCGCCAAATGCACCAAAGAGTGCAAAGATGACAAAGCCAACATGGACGACCAGGACCATATCTGCCAACGTGCGATAAAACACTTACCGTATCCCCATCCATCTTTCTATCTTTAAATCAATAAGGCGTTGCCCACGGCCGTTAATAATATTTTTTGGTTATTTTCTCAATCAACTGTTCGTTTTTTATCTTTTCGTAAGCCGTTTTCAATTTGGCAATCACGTCTTCAGGCGTTTGAAGATTGGCGACCAGCCAGGCAGTGCCATCACCCCGGACTTGAAGTGCCACGATAATATTGTCCAGAGAGTACCCTAACTGTCTAAATTCTGTCAGTACACTTGGCTCTCGGGCAAGGAACAGGTCAATCCGGCCTGCCAATAATTTTTTGTAGTTCAGGTCGTTGGTGGAGACGGGATCCAAGTCTTCAAATCCGGCTGCCTTCAGGAATGTATGTAAATTGTTACCATCTATGACTCCAATCAAGTAATGTTTGGCGTCTTCAAGCGTATTAATCGTGATGTCAGAGCGGGACTTGAGCCGTATCAACACCGATTTGACCGGCAAGGTGACCAATCCATTTGTACAAATGTTCCCGCTTAGGGTTTCGAAATAGGGCAAAACCCAATGTGTTCGGTTCTTTTGAGACCAACGTCATCATGCGTCTTAATGGATAGAGCGTGATGGGGCCGGCTTTAATATCGGCTTGTTCCAGCAACGTGGTGACCACACTGATGGCAATCCCTGTCGGTTCGCCATTCGCATCTGAAAAGACAAAGGGCTGAAACGAATTCATGGCAACGACTGTGATCTCTTTGGCCGCCGCGCTCACGTTCAAACCGACTATACACAAAAGGATTGTTCCACATTGTAGTAAAGTTTTCATGTAACTCCTTGAAACGAAAAGGTTAAATCGTACTTCATCATTAAAGGAAAATTTGCCTTTTATTGCAATGTTGATTTATTTTTTATGTTGACCCGATTATTGGTTCACAGTTTATAGAAGGTGTTGCCATGGCCATGGTGCAACCCAAAATCTTAATTATAAAGGAAGATGACCATGTCAAAAAACGTCAGCAAAAATGAGTGGGTCGATATGTTTCGAGAAATCGGATTGACCGAAGAAAATATGATGAATTGGCATTGCGTTTTCGAAAAGCGCCATCCGGAAGCGCACGAGGCCTTCTTGCAGTGGCTGGGAATCCCGGCCGACGAGATTACCGATATCAGGCGTCGGAGCAGGTAGGCCCTCGTTAAACAAAAGATGATGGTTCCGTGAGAAGTTGACATTTCCAACTTGGCGTCATTCCGGCGTAGGCCGGAATCCAGTGTCCTCAATATGTTCTGGATGCCGGATCAAGTCCGGCCTGACGAGTCTGGCAATTTTTACGAGTTTATCAAAAGATCGCCAGGCAAAAGTCATTTTTTCATAACTGCAATGATCACTTTACAACCGGTGGCCGCGTGTCGGCCACCGGTAACAACAGCTAATCATGCCGACTTATACAATTTCGCAACTGGCCCGTGAATTTGGGTTGTCCCGCAGTGCCCTGCTTTATTACGACCGTATTGGCCTGTTGAAGGCATCCCGCAGATCGGCCGCCGGTTACCGCATCTATACGCAAACCGATCACGCGCGGCTGGCGCAAATCTGCTTGTTCCGCGATGCCGGCCTTTCGCTGGCGGATGTGCAGGCGTTGTTGGCCAGTGACAACGCTCCCGGTGTCAAAATTCTTGAACGGCGTTTACAGGAGATCGGTGAGCAGATTCTGGGGTTGAAAAATCAGCAGCGCATCATTACCGCAATGCTGAAAAAGATGACCACAGAACGTTTTGAGCCGGTAGTGGACAAGAAAATGTGGGTGGGGATGCTGGAGGCCGCCGGAATGGACGAGGCTGCCATGGTCCGGTGGCATGCTCAATTCGAGCAGCTGGCACCTAAGGCCCACTACAACTTTTTGCGTCAGCTTGGTATCTCAGCGCATGAGGCAAAGCGAATTCAGGCTTGGGCCAAAGACAAGGCTGGCGGCGCGTGATGATTGGCATCGATTAGTTATTGCGGCGGTCCAGAATATACGGATCGAGTAATTCTTTCCATTTAAGATAGCCAGCTCCCAACAGGTGAAGGGAATCATTTGAATATTCCTTTTTTATAGCGCCGTTTTTATCAAGGAATGCTGGATACAAATCAATATAGGTGCAGCCATAGTGTTTGCTTAAAAGCAACAGATCATGATTGATTTTCTCGATGTGTTTTTGAAAACTGGCTTTTCTGGGGAGCAGACTTTGCACAAAAACCTTGGTGTTTGGGGATTGTTTCTGTATTGACTGAAGAATCTCGCGGTAATTTGAGATGATCTTTTCCGGGCTGATGCCAAATTTCAAATCATTGGTTCCAATCATAATAAAGATCATCTTGGGATGTCCCTTTGTAATTTGATCGAGTCTGGCAAGAACATGTTCAGTCCTGTCTGCCGACACCCCGCGATTGAATATTTTCAGTTCCGGAAATATTTCAGACCATCTGCCTTCATCCGTCAAGCTGTTTCCGAGAAAAACAACGGCATCCGATGAAACAGGCAACTCGCTAAATTGGGACAAACGGCGCTCATAAAACAATCCAAAAGGATGATCGATGGAAGATTTAGGTAGAGAAGAACAAGACGCTGTCCCAAACATGCTGAATAAAAGAATCGCAAGAGATAACAGATAAATGCTTTTTTTCATATGAGGACTCCATATTACTCAATACGAATAGACCTTTCGATTTCAAGCAAAGCCGCTAACTTCTGATACGGTCCTTCTAATGGATGAGCGAATCCGATTGTGTAGGCCAATTGGTGCGCGAAGATGATGTAGCTTTTGTTAACACATTTAAGTTCTTTTAAATTTCCATCATTCTGCTTTCTAAATAGGCTAAATATACACCTAATCCGTATTCCTGAATGACCGGAAAGAATCGCGTTTTCATTTATTTCCTCGATCTTAGCTTGCTGATCCATTTGATGGACATGTGAAACCATAGCATCAATCAGATCTTTTCGATTTTCCTGACTTGGCTCTGTTATCGGTCTGCAACAAGCTTGGACTGTTGGGAAAACGTAATCCTCACTTTGGTGATCGTAATGGCAATATACAAAAGGAACATTCGCATTCTCCATTAATTTTTTAATGTCATCTTCTTCAAATTCGTATCTTTGACGCGTCTTTAATGCCCATGCCCACTGGCTTGGTAAAAAAATCCAATCAGAAGGTTTGGTTATGCTAAATCCTAACGCTCTACTGTTAAATGTATTTTCGTCTTTCAATTTTTTCACCCAACTTGTTATTTTCGATTCTTTTTAGATGATCATGTAAGATTATTCACTCTGCCAAACGCTATAAAAAGTGTCTCTGCATTTCAAAATGTTCTCTTTGCCTATGACCTCAAGCGTAAACGGACCCCAATAGTCGTTCTGTTTACAAACGCTGAGTAACTCCTGGTAATCAATATTTCCCATACCTATATGAAGGATATAATCGATCTGTTCATGACGTTTTTTCTTCGCCAACGTTTCGATCTGGCTGGATGTAAAATCACAATTTTGTTTCCAGTCGAGCGATATCTCTATACCTTGAAATCCTTCGCGAATGGCAAGATCAACATCTTCTATAATATCAGGGGTAGTCAGTTGAGAAACGAAAAAGAGCCTTGGTGCATTCATATATAGTATGCCTCCTGTGCTAACGAACTGATTTCTTTCAAAGCCTACGGTTGAAATAATCCACCAGTTCTTTTGCAATCTGCTTATGAATCGCCACCCGATCCACACCAGGCTTGTCCTCGAACAACGCTTGCATCTTAGGTGTGGGGGAGCCGGATGGCGGCGCCAAAAAGACGTAATGGTCTCCGGGGACTGTCATTTGTTCGGGAGAAACCGGCAAGCCTGCAATAACCATATCTGCATTCCATGCATTTCGGACCCGATGGTCATCGGCAGCACGGTAGACACGCAGCGGCACAGTAATACCGGAAAGGCTGGCTGCATCATATAAAATGGCTGCCGGAGCCATGACGACCGCCGCCTTAATCCGGGTTTCGTGCGGCATCTTCCAGCCGGGACGCGTGATAAGTGGGCGTGACGAGAATAGCGATGCTAGCAGCATCGGGCAGAATTCGCTGTCGTCCGGATGCGTTTTGCAATGCGCTTCCCATAAATCAAAGTTTGGCTTGGCGCCAATTGACGCCAGCGTAGTGTAACCACCGGCCGAAAAGCCGATCATCCCTATACGTCCAGCATCGATAGCGGTCGCAAAGCGATGATCGGCAAGAACAGCGTCAAGCGCCTTTTTCACCTGCCATAGCCGCCCGATTAATTGGATGTCACTGCCGCGTCCTTCGGGTTGATCAAAGCTGTCGCCGAGATGGCGTGGCGCAACGACAATGAAGCCGTGCCGTGCTAAAAACTCAGCCCAGTCATGATGCCCGAATTCGCTGCCGCCGCTACCATGTGAGAACAGCAATACCGGGAACGGCCCCGCTGCCATCGGCGCGTTGGGGGTCGCTTCGATCCGGTAGTGGCCGGCTTTCCACGGTTTTTCGGTTGCATGCGTGGGGTACCAGACAGCCATGGGGAAGGGTTGTTCGTATGAAACCGTCATGCGGAGAAAACCTGCATGAAAAGAGGCATTCTGCGCCTGTGCAGGAACATTGCATACAACGATCAGGAAAACGATAAAAAGAATACGGTGCATCTGCGCCGCTCCTCCCCACTGTGCTATCTGTGAAATAATTTATCTGCCGTCAATTTGTAGCCCCATTACCATAATGCTTGGATTTTCTTCGAACGACAACGATGAATAAAACATTGAAGACGCGCTTTCTCGATGAGTGATCAGGTAAATTCGAGACACTTGTTTTTCTTTCAGCCTTTCAAATGCATCTTTGATATCCCAGTCTTCATTCCACGGCGATTCTTTAAAGGCAGATACAAATAGCTCGGAACAATGAACCAAATCCTCATGATCAATATCAGAAAATACTATTTCCATTACTCTTCTATACAAATAACGCACTATTGAGCGCTGAGATTAGCAGGCTTAATCAAAATTGGGCTGCCGAATACTTGAACTTGGTCGTTTACAATGACGACACTTTCATCATCATTTTTGCTTCTCCTTGCGTGGTGTCTACGGTGTTACACCCACCGGCACATATCCTGATATGCACCGGCGGATGTGCCTTGCCTGATTTTATTAAGATTGGCGAACACAAATCCGGCGCCATCTGGAGGAATTATTTCTTGCCTGCACCCTTATTGACATACATAGAGCGATAACAGATTAAAAATACTGTTTTGGGGTCGAGTATGGGATTCCCATTTGGTGAAAGATCCCAATTCTGCCGAAAAGCAATTAAAATTTATGGATCAGGATCATTTAAAAAAGTACCGTCATCTGGGGCAGACCAACCATAGTTGAAAAAGCGTTTCCTGTAAAGTTTTCTTGCTTGTGCATGGGGCAGGTTCGGAAATTGCTCAAGTGGGAAAGGAAAATTAGCGCCAGCAAACGATCGCCCACTGGCGTTGACGAGCCAATCTATAAAGCACCCGGTCAGGATTTACCGCACAGGGGCGACCTACCTGCTCAAGCATTGCCGCGTCCTGAACGGAATCGCCGTAGGCAAAACTGCGCTCAAGATCGATATTCTCTTTACGGGCAAGTCGTTGCAACAGTTGGCCTTTGCGGACGCCGTAGTATACGGAACCAAGCACACGGCCCATGTATTGGTCCCGAATGATCTCCAATCGGGTGGTAAATCTGGACGCGATTTGCACATACTCGCCGATAGGGTCGGCAAGATAATCCAGAGTGGAAGAGACGATGAAAAGACGCCTGCCGGCGCTCCGATGCCTGGTAATTTCGCGGATCGCGTCCCGGTGGAGACTGGGAATCTGGCGCTGCCTACCAAAGATGTAAAGTCGGTTCAATCATGGTCGTGGCAGTATCCGCGGCTATCTGGCACTCAACCGGCGACGGCCCGGACGCAAGCCGGCGGCCGTAATTTTTTAGATAGTGATCAATGGTTTCGATCCGGATCTTCAAGGATCCGTCCGGCTTGTTTTGATCCATGTCGTGGAATGCAAAATAGGGTGTTTTTGAGCAGCGGCAGATCTGTTCAACAACGTGAAGCGCAGCCGCATCCGGACCGCATCGAAAGCTCAGAAAATCCGCGACGGCCAGATGCGGAATACGGGCGGCAACCTTGCTCCGGTCATGGCCGACTTGCCGGCCAATATCATGAAGCACGCTTTTGGCGCTGTCCATGGGCTCTCCCTGGGCCAGCCGATAGGCGCGTGCCACCGCCGTGCCATCTTTGTCGATGGCGATCGCTTTGGTCGACGTGGATCCAGCATCCAGACCAATACAAATCTCCAACGGATGGGCAGGGCGCGTATGGATCACAGGATAGGGCGTTTTCAGCAGACATGGCGAATCACTTTTTATTGAGAAACACCGATGTTGCTTTGGGCCAGGCAGCACCTTTTGCCCGGCTGCGGTTGCACAGCGCCTGATGAAATGGTCGCGGTCGTCAAGTTCGGCCAGCAATGACGGGGTGGAGTTGTCCAGCCGGCTTCGCCCCGCCAGTATGGCTCCCCGGGCGGCCAAAAACACGGCATCATCCGGAACGATCACACGCGGTTCAGCCTGATGGCTGCTTATACCCTCCTGTTTCCAGCGTCTGTTCAATTGATACGCCCATGCCTGACAAAGGCAAGGGCAATGGGCATGGGGGCCGCCAAGCAGCACCACCGGCGGCTGGATTGGTTTGCCCCGTGTTAATGTACTCAGGTTTTGCCGCACGATGGCATCACAGATGGAAACCAGGCAGGCATCGGCCGGAATGCCCTTTTTGATTAAGCTGTTAATATCCGTTTCCGCGAAGATACCGCACTTGGATGAAACCGGATGGACCTGTTCGGGAGAATAGCAAATGCGTTTGAGTGCACGTTGGTCAAGGCCAAGTTTATGCACAATCCTGTCCAGGGTGGCGCCGCTACCACCGGCGCACTTCTTGTTCATATTGGTGAACCGTCGTCGGTGCGCTGTACCCGGATCGGTTTGCCAGACGATCAGTATGGCGTCCTGGCCGCCCAGATCGATAGCGGTCCGAGCTTGCGGGACTTCGTTTTCAACGGCCGCGGCCACTGCACTGACTTCCTGAGCATAGGATGCATTTAAAATTGGTGACAGGGCAACGCTGCCAGAGCCGGTCATCATCGCCTGAACCCGTCCAAAGATATTGAAATGCCCATGCAATTCGGTGAGTAAATCAAACACCGTTGCCGCCTGCCGGCCCTGGTGATAACGGTATTGCCGGTACAAGAATTTGGATGCATGTCTCATCTTCGAGTGGCAAGGCGATGGCGCGGATATTGGCTTTGCGCATGAAAGCGACAATCAGCTCACCCTGGGAACGGGACGGTGCGGGGAAAAGATAGGTCCGTTGAGAAATTGTGCCTGTTATAGTAAAAAATGATGATCGATTACGAGCACGAGCACGAAAAAACGCCAATGACTGTCGGTCGTGCTCGTGCTCAGCGAAGCGGTGCTCGTAATCGGAAAGCACGATTTCTACTCGAGTAAATGTATATTTTTCTTTTTGCAGATATCCTTAAGCTCCTTTGGCCATACGGAAATAGTCACCTCCCCCAGATGCGCTGTGCGCAAGAGGTACATAAATGTCCGAGCCTGTCCTATACCGCCTCCGATGCTGAGCGGAATGCGGTCATTGACAATCGCCTGGTGGTATGGGAGCTCAAGAAAATCCTCCTGGTTTGACATCTTGAGCTGGATTTTAAGGGTATCCTTGGTAACCCTAATGCCCATCGACGTCAGCTCGTGGCGTCGTTTGGTCACAGGGTTCCACACCAGGATGTCTCCGTTTAACCCGTGATATTGTTCACCCTTTTTAACAATTGTTTCCGTGGCCCAATCATCGTAATCTGCGGCGCGCATCTCATGCGGGTAGCCGTCTTTCAAGGGCCAGCCAATGCCGATAATGAAGACTGCCGGTGCGTGATCAAGAAGAATTCGGGTTTCCCGTTCTTTGCGGGGCAGATCCGGGTAGCGCTCAAGGATCTCTTCGGCATGAATAAACGTGAGCTTTTCTGGAAAGTCTGGATACTTGGACGTTTTGAGCTGGGGATACATTTGTTGCGCCATGATACCTGCGTCCCGGATGACCTCCCATATTCGCGTAACAATATCCTTGAGAAAGTCGATTGTACGTTCTTCCCGGGTAATGACCCGTTCCCAATCCCACTGATCCACGTACGCGCTATGGTCGTGGTCAAGGAAATAATCCTTGCGCACCGCTCTCATGTCGGTGCAGATGCCCTCGCCAGCCTTGCAGTGAAACTGATCGAGAGCCATCCGTTTCCACTTTGTGGCGGCCTGTACCACCTGGGCTTGGATGGGGGGATCGAGCCCCAGGCCACAGGGAAAATCAACCGGTGTTCGTGAGCCGTCACGGTCCAGGTAATCGTTCACACCACTGTCTTTATCGACAATCAGAGGGACCTGAACCATGTTCAGGTTGAGCTGCTTGCACAGGTTGGTTTCAATGTAGTTCTTGATCGCAAAAACAGCTTTCATTCTTTCCATTGGGGTAAGAATGGCTTGGTAATTATCTGGCAGCTCATTGATCAGTTTGCCGTAATCACCGATCCCCGGGCCTGCCAAGTCTGCTTTCTTATCGTTCATGGTGTTTCTCCTTGTTATCGATCAGTTGGCTGAAATAGTGTTGTAGCCTTTCTCTTTGAGTATACTATCGAGCTTGGTCTTTTTAAAGGCACTGGGGAAATTTTTAACGATTTTTAGATCATCGTCCGTTACCATGATCGACGATGGGAATTCAAAAGCCTCTGAATCGATTTTCGGTCCCCATTGAGGATGCGTGTGATATATGCGAATGATTGGAAGTCCTTTTTGCCGGAATAGCCAGATGCATCCGTTAATCATTCGAAATGCAATGGGCTTCTCCTTTTCAGACATAAATTGCAGGTGTTCATTTTGAACGTCAATCACCAGCAAAACAGGGCTCATCCGTTCATTTTTCTGATTGTGGGATTGTGGGCTTTCTGCCATTGCCGTCTGTGCGATAAAAACCATCAAAAATAGCCAGACAAGCTTTTTCATTATTCCTCCTTAATCCGACCGCAATGCCTGTGGCAAAGAAAAATTATGTGTTTGTCAATTGTCGTGAGATCCAATCGAATCTTGTTCAAGCCCCTTGATTCTATAGTGTCCGGTTAATGTATACTGAAATAAAAGATCTTCCTCTTGCATACCGTTGCCAATGTTATGAATGACGAGGGGAATACCTTTTCTGTTCAGCCTGTCGCTTACGATCATTATATGGGGCAGGTTCGGTGGAACAATGCAGGTGACGATATCGCCGGGTTTGAAATCCGCGGGCGGGTTGGAGAGTGGTAATGCCCACCCCTTTCTTTTAAAAAATGTCTGAAGATTGGGTACACGGCGGTGGTCAATATTCTTGTCCGGCTGCCTCAGCCCCCATATCTGAGGATATTTAGTGAAATTTTCTTTCATATCCTGGTGCACCGCTTTTTGTAAATCGTAATTGTAGGCGTCTCTCAATGCACGTATGATCACATCTGTGCAAACCCCTCTTTCGATGCCGACATCTCCATTGGGGTAGCCGATTACCTGATAGCTTGGATCATAGAAACGCGTTTTTCCGATCTGGCTTCTCGCAGCTTTCACGAAATCCGTTAATTGGATGGATTCAGCGGTGTTCAAGAATGCCGATAATAAGGCGATTGCGATGATGAGTATGCATTTTTTCATAGCAATATGGGCGCTTGTGTAATTCCCGAAACGTCTGCACTATGCTTTCTGGGCTTTAAACAAATAAAATGCAGGTATAAGCTGTTCACATTTAATCTCATCGAATCCTGCATCTATGAGTTTATCGCACACATTGTCCGGATGAGGCAATGGACCACAACCATCTGTCATCGACGCCCAAAGATTCATCAGTTGAATAGATGATTCATTTGCCGGGCATAGCGTGGTCAATATCAATTGGCCGCCTGTATTTAAAAAACCGCCGAGATGGCGAAGCAAATCGCTCCGCTCATATTTTGGAAAATAGTAAATAAGATTAAAAAATGTTTCAATATCAAACTGCTTGTCACTTCGGTAGCGCCGTATGTCGGTATTCTCGATTTTGACGCGATCTTGTATCTGCCAAATGGTTGTATTTTTTCTGGCAAAATCGGCGACCTTCTCTTGCAGTTCCAGGCCTGTTACCGTAAGGTTTGGGTTCCGATCACAAGCACGCTTGATGTAGATACCAGACCCACAACCCACTTCCAATAAATGGCAGGTTCCGTTTGAAGGAATTATTTTATCAACGACATCAATTATAATCGGCTCAACCGTTCTGGAGGATCGGGCAAATAACTCACCATATGAATGGTCGAGCCAGGCTTTTAGACCTTCCGGATCGAAATCCATGCCTAATTTGCTTTGGATATCTTCAAAACCGACCGGACCTTCTTTTAAAACATCATATACTCCTTAAGAAATTGCAGTTGAAATAAAACCAGCACGGTAAAACACATTCAGTGTCTTATTCATCCTAAAAATCAGTGAAATTGGATTTTTCACGATGAATTTTATTAAAGTACTAATGGCCATCCTGTTCTCCGAATTTACTTTCAAAAATTTCCAATATTTGATTCTATGGCATCTACAGCCGCAGACAGACAAATATCCTTTCTATCAATTTTATCAATCCGGCAAAGGAAATAGCGGTTCAAAAGATCAATTCGTTTCTCGATCGTTTCGCAATCGTATTGCAGCGCAGCTGGATCGTTAAAATCATTGTCGGTTTCCGATTTTGACTTGTTTTCTAATTTCTCAAGCATTTCCAATAACGGCTAATCGCTCAACTTATAGTGTTTAAGATAATGTTTTTGGCAAGGCCAGAGGGAGGAAGTTGTATAATCAATACCGCTTTCGACCGATAACGCAGCCCAAAAACATTATCTTGAATGCTATAGTTACACTTTTTCCTTTGCGTCACCAATCCTTTTGCAGGAAATAAATGGATGAAAAGCGATCTCAATTCCTTCGTGTATGCCCTCAATTGAGAATTCTTCAGGTTCCTTCAAAACCAAGGCAATGCGTCTATCACTCACAGACCCCTTTTCTATTACTTTTTGGACGAAATCGATTCCCCCAACGCTGTTAAAGATCAACTCACCATCACTGGACACGACAATCAGTCTTACCGACATCGTTTGCACGGGCGAAAATGTCCTGCCGCGACTGGTATTGATTTTAACCCTTCTTTTAACCCCTTCCCAAGTTCCGCTGGTGTATGGCTTTTGAAGGTCCAGAGGGGAGATAAAGAGAATGGGGATGACGATTGCCGAAAATTCGCTGTCCTTTTTTAAATCGGCAATCGTATAGTTTACGCAGCTTGACAAAAGCTTGGGGTCCATTTTGCCGGTTTCCTGATTAAAGAACCCACCGACTTTAGACATATTGGAGTTAAACGTGCTTTCACATTTCTCGGACGGCAGGACATTGAATCCATTCTTTTTCATGTAGGACTCGATCTCAGCCTGCACCACGCCATATACCTCTCGGAAATTGCTGTCTTTGCTAACCCTTGTGGACAGTGGCTCAATCGGTGCGACATATACAGATTTGTTTTGAGAAAATTTTTCATATGCCTTGTCATTGAGCCGATAGCTTGGATAATCAACATTGTTCAATGTGGTGCAACCTGTTGTAAATAAAAAGAAAGCTATCAGTATTGGCGTGACAATTTTCAAAATGTTGCTCCTTTCTTATTCAGGATAAGGATGCAGGCAAAAAACAATCCTGTGCCATTGGCAGCACCCCAAACCCTTTTGACAATTAGAAAGGAACTCAAGGAGAAGGTCCGGAACCACAACAGACGCAAGTGAAAATTAGCGCAGCTTCAATTTCTTGAAAATTCAAGGGCAAAAGAGTGCTTGACGTGAATTGCAAAAAATAAATCGAGGAAACAATACACGTTATAGTGAGAAAAATATACTTAAAACCCGAATGTGGATCCCCGAAATTTTGTTACCGCATGCTTCATGGCAGAGACATTTTCCACGGGGGCAAACACCGGCAGGTCGCATCCCAGCGCAAGAATAAAACCCGCATCAACGGTTTTGCCTTGCTCAAGGGTTTTCTGACAGATCTGATCCACTTTTTGGGGAGACTCGGATTGGATGATCTGGGGATCGATGTTGCCGTAGATAATATCTTCAGGGAAGAAGCGGGCCGCCTCACTGATCTCCACCTCATGGCCGATGCTGATGATGGCTGGATGGTGCCAGTCGGCTATGCCTGAAAGATAGGGCAGGTTGTGATTTTGCTCCCCGCAGACATGGAAAAAATACCGTGTGATCCCCGACCTGTTTAACCGGTTGATATATCGTTGATGGCTCGGCAGGGCAAAGCGTTCAAAATGCTTGGGGGATATCAGCTGGTTGCTTTCCATTGGACTGCTGTTATACACGGCGATGTTATGACTGCCAAAGGTATCGATCCAGTAATCCAGCACGTTGAAGATATGATCCAGCGCCATATCAATCAAATGGTCACACAGATCGGGCTTTCTGATCATCCAGCGGCCAAACCATTCCATACCACAGATATTGGCCGCCATGGTAAAGGGTGAGCGGTGGTGAAACCAGACAATGCCGCCGGTTTGATGTTGCAGTTTTGAGAACTGCATGGCGGTTTCAATCCCACCGGCGGTTTTCGGGTCCGGTGCCTCGAGTGCCAGAACACCTGATTCGTCACTGATCGGATGGGCAACCACTTTCATGGCCTGGTCAAGTGGGCTTGATGGCAGCCGGACATCCCCGCCGAAGTCATGGGCGCCCAGAAGGGTGTGGCGGATGATGCGGGGCAGGGGAGCAAAACCGAAACGCTTTTCTCCCTCAAGCCTGGCGTTAAAGCTTTTTCCCGGATCGTTAAAGGCCTCGGTGACGGACAACCCTGCCGCAACACTGGTAAAGCCGGTGTCGATGCTGCCCAGGGCCAACGTCGTCACCGGGTCAAAGCGGTACGTGGCTGCGAGTTTTTCCCACCAGTCGTCCATTGTCTTACTCCTGTGTTGTAGAGGACATCAAGCGCTCGGCTTCATTGACGCCGGCCACAATATCCGGTGCATACCCGTCTGCTCCGAATTTTCTGGCCACGTCTTGTGACATGGGGGCACCGCCAACCATGACTTTGATATCAGGATCAAGACCGCGGATGCCGTCAATGACCCTGGGCATGACCATCATGCTGGTTGTCATCAGCGCCGACAGGGCCACGATATCCGGCTGAATCTCTTTTGTCTGCTCAACAAAGGTCTGACAGGAGACATCCTTGCCCAGATCATAAACATCCCAGCCCGAAGCGATAAACATGGCCTTGAGCAGGTTTTTGCCGATGTCATGGATATCGCCTTCAACGACGCCGATGATAATTTTCCCCGCTTGTTGCGATTGGTTTTGCGCGTTAAGATGGGGTTTCAGGATATTCAGGCCGGCATATAGGGCATCCGAGCAAAGCAGCAGTTCCGGGATGAAATACCGGCCGGCCTTGTAGTATTCTCCGACCTTAGCCATGCCGACAGTCAGGCCTTGTTTGATCGCGGAAACAGGGTCCAGGCCCGCATCAATCACCTTTTTGCAAAGCTGTTCACTAAGGACTTCATCATAGTCGAGCACGGCCTGGCTCAGCTGCTGGTAAAGTGTCGGGTTCTCTTTCTGGTCTACCATTCAGGCACCGCCTTAATGTTCAATAGTCCAATCCTCACGCAGGGATTTTACGATGTTTCATCATCCCAATCCCGATAAAGCGGTGGGTGGGTGTGTCTTGGATTGAATCCCCAATGCACGATGCAGCAGGGAGGATGGGAAAGGTCTGGATAAGCCATGAATACATAGGTTTTCTTGGATGCCAGCGCGCACGGAGAATAACAGATGGACGATGTGGTGGAGACATTGGGGATGCCGAAGATATTGGCCAGCCGGCTGAGGTGATCGTTACTTGTCCCTTTGGATCTGCCGCACATGAATACTACAGCCTGGGGGCCAAGCCGTTGACGCACCCCATCCAGCGCATGGATGATTTCATCCAGGACCTCATCCCAGGTAATGCGCGTCCAGCATCCAGCCCCTCGGGGGCCCGATCGTTTCAGCGGATACCGAAGCCGGTCGAGATGATCTAAAAGCTCCAGGGCAGATCGCCCGCGCGGGCACAGGGTACCTTTGCTTAAAGGGTGATCCGGATTACCCATGATGCGGATCGGATGGCCGTTTTCAACCTGCACAAGAACTCCGCATCCATTGTAGCAAAGGCGGCAGGTGCTTTTGATAACACCACTTTTCTGTCTCTTGGCACTGGATGACAACCGCTGGATCGGGTTCATTATAACGTTCCTGGAAAAGTGAGTTTCTCATTAAAATAGAGAAACATCGTTGCTATTGAATAATTATGGCGATGTCAAATTGATAGATCCGATTGAGCGACAGATGAGAATAGAATATACGAATAGAATGAGGGCCAAAGGAATGCAACAAATTGCCTCTGGCTCTGCGGGTAGAAAGCCAATTCTTTTTTCGTTTGTCCCAAAATTTGACAGAAAAGGCCAACTAAAGGTAATCTTAATGTATCTGAAATCTCTATCCAAACTTGAAAACGATCATCATTAAAATCAGCCCGTGCCCCATCGATTTGTAACAACATGGATAACTGCTAAAAAACTTATTGGTACATGGTTTTTAGATGGATGATAACACGCTAAGACACAACGATTCCGACTTCACCATCTGCCATGAGTGCGATGTGCTGATGCGTCTGCCCAGTGGGGCCGTTTCGTCGACCTTCAGATGTCCGCGCTGTTCTTCTCCGATCAAAGGCCACGGTTTGGGGGGACTTGCCAAACCCGCGGCTGCCGTTGCAGCAGGCCTGATTTTTTTCTGGCCGGCCAATTTTTTGCCGATCCTGAGTATGTCGATTTTAGGCATCGAGTCAACCCACACCATGATCGGCGCTGTGCGCACCATGGCCGAAAGTGGAATGATCCCGGTGTCGTTGATGGTCCTTTTCTGCAGCGTATTGGCGCCACTGTTGGAATTTTCAATGCTCGGCCTGGTATTGGCGCAGGTCTTCATGGGCCGCAACATATTGTCGCTGCCCACGCTTTTCCGGTTTTATACCTACCTCGATTCCTGGGCCATGCTCGAAGTTTATATGATCGGACTGTTGGTATCCGTTATCAAATTGATCGGCATGGCCTCCGTTACGCCCGGCATCGGCCTGGTCTGTTTTGTGGGGATGATGCTGGCCAGCATTGCCGTGAAGATCAACCTCGACCATCATCATGTATGGAGAAAGATCGAAGCCATATGCAATGGTTAAGCGCCAAATCCGTGGGCCTGACCCAATGCCCCGTATGCCACAAACGGTTGCGCTGGATGGCGCCCGGGCCCGATTTCAGACAACGCTGCCCGCGCTGCGGGGCCGGCGTACGCCAGCGTCATTACGGCAGTATCGGTCAGAGCTGGGCGCTCACCCTGACTGCACTGATTCTGCTGATCCCGGCCAATCTGCTGCCGATCATGACCGTGTCCCAATTCGGTGAAGGGGAGCCCTCTACCATCATGGGTGGTGTCGCACTGTTGTTGCATCACGGCATGATTCCCATTGCCCTGATTGTGTTTATCGCCAGTATTGCGGTGCCGTTTCTGAAAATCAGCGGCATCGTCGTACTGCTCCTATCGGTTCAGTTCAGATGGCGGGTCAGCCCCCGCCAGCGAACGTTGATGTATCGTATGGTAGAGTACATCGGGAAATGGTCCATGCTGGATATTTTCGTCATCGCCATTACTGCCAAGCTGGTGGACATGGGCAAAATCGCATCTATCGAGGGCAATACCGCGGCCGTTTATTTCGGACTGGCTGTGGTAATGACCATGCTGGCCGCCATGGTGTTTGACCAGCGATTAATATGGACGGATTCGTAAAAAGCCCGATATCGGCGTTACGCTTCATCCTTCGTCACTGCGGAGTACGATTAGTACGCTGCCTACGGCACCCGCGATGGCGGTATTCCTCAGGATTCGCAAGCCTTGATCTCGGGCTTTTTACGAATCCGTCCAAAAGGCACTTTTTAAGAGCTCATCAATATGGGAGCTCCCCCCCAATGTTAGGGGAAGGATATGGAGAAATCCGATGAATGAAGAACTCAACGTCGACAGTCAGGCCTTGCCCGAAGCCATCGCCGGAACCAGACGCCGCATTTCCATCATTTGGCTGTTGCCCGTCATTGCGGCGATTATTGGTGGGTGGCTGTTTTATGACAGCATTATCAATGCCCCGGTCAACGTCGTGATTCAATTCAAGACCGCCGAGGGCATTATGGCCGATAAAACAAAAGTGCTTTACAAAGGGCTCCCGGCCGGCAGGGTCAGCGACGTCTCATTAAGCCAGAAAGGCGATACCGTCGACGTCCAGATTGAGTTCGATCCGGCTCTCGAGCATCTGATCCGCCAGGATACTGAGTTCTGGCTGGTGACGCCCACAGTGAACATGACCGGCATTACCGGCCTGGAGACCATTGTTACCGGCAACTATATCGCCATGCGGCCCGGTGGCGGGCAGCCGGCATCGGCGTTCAAAGCGCTGGATGCGCCCCCACCCCTGGATGAAAGCGCTCCCGGATTACACCTGATCCTGACGTCACCGGTGCAGCCGTCGGTTCAACACGGCAGTCCCGTCTACTACCGGCGCTACGAGGTGGGCTCGGTACAGACCCTTGCCATTGCCGAAGACAATCAATCGTTTGATATCGGCATCCATATTCTGCCGGAATATCAAAGCCTGGTGAGCAAACAATCCCGATTCTGGACCGCTAGCGGCTTTCATGTCTCGGGAAGTATTTCGGATCTGGATATCCGCATCGAATCGTTCACCGCCATGCTCAAAGGGGGCATTGCTTTCGATACCCCGAATCAGGGAAAGACATCGGCGCCCGTTGAAGATATGGAGAAATTCAAACTCTACGAAGATTATAAGGAGGCCCAGAGCGGGATTGCCATTTTTGTCCGGTTCGCCACCGGACAGGGCTTGAAACCGAAAAGCACCAGCGTCCGCTTCAAGGGCATCGACATCGGTGTGGTGGAGGATGTCGTCGTATTGCCCGATCTATCCGGCGTTACCGCTACGGTCATGATGGATCCGCGAGCCAACCGGGCCCTGCGGGAAGGCACACAGTTCTGGCTGGTGTCTCCCAAGGTCAGCCTCTCTGAGGTGTCCGGGCTTGAAACCATTGTGGGGGGGACCTATATCGATGTGAAGCCAAACCTTGACGGAAAACCCACCCGGCATTTTGTCGCCCTGAAAAGCGCGCCAGGGGAAACGGCCGAACGGGGTCAGCTTGAAATCATCCTGCAGGGAGAACGTCGCGGATCGCTCAAAGCCGGATCGCCGGTCTACTTCCGGCAAGTCCAGGTGGGTGAGGTCTCCCATTCCGAACTGGCCTCGACCGGTGATGCGGTCAATATATATGTGATCATCTACAAACGGTATGTGCCTCTGGTGCGCGAAAACAGCGTCTTTTTCAATGTCAGCGGAATGGATTTCGGGCTCTTCTCGGGGCTCAAAACCGAATCCTTGGAAGCCCTGGTTGCCGGTGGGGTGGCCTTTGCCACGCCTGAAGGTGACGCCATGGGGAAAACGGTTGCAAAGGGCTGGATTTTCGAGCTGCATGATGAAGCCCAAGGATCATGGCTCCGGTGGGCCCCACAAATCCCCTTGAAACTGAAAAAATCGCCGCCCAAAAAAAAGTTTCCCAAAAAAACGATGGAGACATCAAAAGAAACGGATGACAATGAGTCGAGCCCTTGAGTATCTCTCCCTGGGGCCGCTTCCATCGATATGTCCTCCGCTGACCATGGGCGGCTATGATCCCCACGATGCATTGCCCAGGGTAATGTCATTGAGAATCACTTCGGAATGGGGAAACAGGAATCTTCATCACTCCAGCCGCATGCGCGCGATGATTTTCTCGATCTCGCCGGATTTGCGCATGGCCTCGATTTGCGTGCGCAGTTTCTCAGCTGCTGCCGAATCGGCGGCCCCCAGCACGAAGCGCATCGCCTCGTTCCTGAATACGGCATCGTCGGCAATGTCAAGCTTGTTCACGCGAATGACACGTTTCAGGGTATCCACGTATTTCTGACCCCGTTCCGAGTAGTTTTTAAGCCCCTCGGCCAGATCCAGCGACCGCAGCGGCTTGCCGGCGGCCTTGCGTTCGGCACGGATGCGTCGGAAATCTTCATAAGCCGGATGCGAACTGAGATTGATAAAGTAACCGCGAACGCTGTCAAAAGGCCACTGGAAGCTGGCAATGCGGTGATCGCCCAGTTGCTTGCGCTGCTGCTCGGGAATCAGTCCCTCCCCGCCGAATGTCCACTGTCCGAAAAGTGCGTTCCCCTCCACGGCAAACCGCGAGGTGCCGTACGTATGCGGCCTGACCCAGCACCAGCCCCGCGGGTATCACGTCGAGTTTGTAAAGCGCCTGATCAATGACCTTGGTCAGTGCATCGGTATCGGTCACCTGCTTGATCTGATCCCGATCGGTGATGCGCAGGACGACGGCGATTTCACGCAACCAGGTGTCATCGTCAATCGTCAGCTTGTCTCCTGCCTTGATCGTATCCGCCAGGCGCTGCAGTCGCTCACGCCGGTCCACCACCATGGCGTTGGCATGCACCACCAGAGGAAGCATGAAACGGTAGAAAATTTCCTTTTTGGTGGAAACGGGAAGGGTGGGTGCGTTATCGCGCCATTGCTTGCTGATGCCTGCGATCATCGTACGCGGCACAGTAAGTTGTTCCCCATGCTTTTCCTCGCCCCACCAGTTCTGTGCCTGCAGCGAGGCGATGGTTTCATCCAGCCCCGCCAGGACAATTACGTCCTGAGCCATAACGGATGTCGTCAACCCGAGAAGTAATATCACCATTACAATTCGCTTATACCATTGCTTCATTTGAGCGGTTCCTCATTTTATTCATTAAAAATACATACATCATCGAGACCATTGCCGAGGCGAGCAGATAAGCAACCACCAATGCAAGGGCCTGCTGTCCGCGCGTATTGACCGCAATAAGCAGGGCCAGACCGATGTGCCGCGATGAACAGGAAATGGCCAATGCGGTTCGGGAAGACAGGTCAGGCCCCCCAAGCAGATGTCCGGCCAAGAGGGCGGACCCAGTGAAAAGCGCAAATGCAAGTACGGACTGCAGTCCGACAGTAAAAACCAGATGAAAACCGGTAGTCAAAGCAATGATTGCACATATCCCCATGATAATACTGGACACTTTCAGCAAAGGGTCGCTGATGATCTTTGCCAGCGCTGGACACAGCTGACGCAGCACCATGCCCGTCCCAAGGGGCAGCAGAAAGGTTTTGAGGATGACACCGGCAACCTGAAAAGGCGTTACGACCGACGCTTTAAGGGAAACGATTTTGGCCAGGACATGTAAGGAGGCGGGAACGGTAATAATCGCCAGCAGCGAGGTGGTCACAATCAGACTGAAGACATAGGATGGATCACCACCAAATCTGATGAGTTTTTTTGGCAACAATGGCGCGCCGGCACAGATGGCCAATATGATCAGCGCCAATTCGGTTTTGGGTGGCAAGTCAAACCAATAGTTCATCACAACAGCCACCATTGGCATCACCACGTACATGGCAATGATGGATTTAAACAGCAGGGCAGGCCGGGACCACAGGTAGACGATGTCTTCGGCGGTTGCCGTCATGCCGATCGCAAATATCAGTGCGCCAATGGATGTTTTCAGCAGAATCAGCAGCATTTTATTTTTCTCGATTCAATTAAAATAGTAAGTGTCCTGTTGACCCGAGATGAGCGTATCGACCAATACTGGCGTAATCGTTGCTTTGCTGGCATGCCCACGCAGTCGTTCGATGAGATGTTCAGTTTCAGGCGTGTGAACGTAGATTGCCGAGGAAAAATATTCTTTCATTTCGAGGGCTCTTCATCAATTCAGAAACTGCATGTTAAAGCCTAAAAATATCTGCCATTCAGGATACCCCGGACCGTCATCGGCAACGGAAAATTGAGGCTCGACAAAGATATTATAGACGATTTTATCGCGTTTGATCACCTGCCCGATGCCGACCCCCAGCGGCACGCTATAATCATCGTTTTGCAGGTTATAGACCCAGATTGGTGCGGCGCGAAGATAGGTCCCATGACCCAATTGATAAAAAAGAAACGGCTGAAATGCAGCGACATTCACATGGGCACGATCATCATCACCGGCAAAACTGGCCTGCCAGGTCAACAGGTAGCCGTATTGAAATTTGGGACTTCTGGCATCAAAGAGAACCTGGGCGAAGCCCGCGGACCATTTTTCGCTGCCCAACGCGTCTTCGGTAGCCGTTGGCACCGTTAGCTGTGGTCCAATACCAACGCTCAGCGCCGGATTGGGCATGTCTAACAGATAAGCGGCAAAAACATTGAAATCGCCGAGGCCTGTTTCATGGCTGACATCTGGAGGGGTAGGATACGTATTGATCGGCAGAGAGGCGCGCATCAGCCAATTGGTTTTGGCGATGGAGAAGGGCTGGGCGTAACGCAGCCAGAGCTGATTGGCATTTTCATCGGATTCGGTCAATTCACCGATATAGTAGTTTTGAATGTTGAAGGCCACCATGTTGGCCAGTGGGTTGTTGGCTTGTGCAGCGGCATTTCCTTGATCCTTGGCCAATGCCTCTGATGTCAACCAAAGGCCCACGATTAACATCTTGAGAATCAAACTTGCATTTGTTTTGTTCATGCTCTCCCTGTGGTTAATCGGGAGGTGAAACCGGCGATAAATCCATAGGAAACCCTTTTATGGACCTATCGCCGGTCAAATCCTATTTTTAATTCTTAGGTTTGAAACTGAACTTCTGACCGCCAATCGACGCCTCATACATCAGCCCGCCTTTGGCGTGAATGAATGTTGCCATCCCCTTGTGGTAGGCTGTTTTGGCCTGTTTGCCGGTGGCCGGTCCGGCGCTGGTACCGGCTGTGGCGCCTTCAGTGCCCGCTTTGGCCTGAACGCCGGCGGTGATGGCCACCGCCGAAGCCGAGGCGTCGAACTCAAATTCACCACTGGTGAATTCATCGTAGGCGCGTTTGTCCTGGAAAAAAATCATCTGGCTGAAAGCCTGGCCGCCCAACTGCAGACCAAATGTCGCCTTGATCAAAGAGGTCTCACCGGTAACCTTGCCTCCTTGATACACCAAGCCCGTACCATAAGATCCCCCAATCCCCATACCGGCTTTACCGACGGTCGGAAACACCGCATAGCCGTACGATTGATTGAAAAAGGGTTGAACCGTTTCAGACTTTTTAAATACTGAGATGGTGTCGGCATATTTGTCAGCCAGTGCCGGGTTGGAGCAGATCACCACCAAAAATGCCGCTACAAATGGTAAAAAAGAAAATAGCTTTTTCATCATTGCCGATCCTTTCATGATTATTATTTTTTGCTATTTTCCCACAGAAATTTCGACCCGGCGGTTCAGTTGCCGGCCTTGTGCGGTACCGTTGTCGGCAATCGGGTTGAGCTCACCGAACCACAGATCGACAACGCGGTCGGCATCGATCCCAACCTGGTCCACCAGAAAAGCCTTCGCGCTGGCTGCGCGGCGTTCCGACAAGGCCATGTTGTAGTCTTCATCACCAACGCTGTCGGTATACCCACTGGCAACGACATAGGCATCCGGGTTGTTTTTCAGGTAGTCGCCAAGCATGCTCAGTTTCTCCTGATACTCGCCATTAATATCGGTACTATTGAAGTCAAAGAGAATGTTCTCGAGCTCAACCCCAACCACTCGGGTGACGGGTTTCAGCCGCTGGTAGGATGTGGTCCTGGTGGTGTACAGGGCACCGCCGATGTAGTGTGGATTGTCTAAAAAAGTACTCAACGGAACCACCCGCGAGCAAGAGTTGACCGCCGTTACCCCCTCGAGCAGCCGCTTTTCAGCATCCACCTTGGCGCTGCTGATCAGATAGAAGCAGACGTCATGGTCCCTGGCGATCTCCTGGGCAATCTGCATTGGTCTTTTGATGCCCCTGTTGATGTTGAAGGTCCCATCCGTGAACATGATGACGGCGGTTTTGCCACTGAGGCCATTAAGCACTTTGCGCAGCCCGTGCAGGCCAACCTGCAACATTGTCGGCCCTTCGCCCTTATCCGGCAATTGATCGATAGCCGTGCCGAAGGCGGTCCGGTCATAGGGCTTCATGCCGTAAATCTCCTCAAAGGTCCCGGTTAGCGTCTCAAAATTGGTGTAGTTATAAAGGCCGGCATTGTATCCCAAATCAGGTAGCCAGCTGTTGCGTTCTTTCAGCATCGCCTTGGCTGCCGCAATTTTACTGACGTTTCTTCCCGGTACCATCTGGTTGACTGAGCTGGAGGTGTCGAACAGGACGATGAAATTATCCACAGTCCGGATTAAATCGGTCTGCGTGACTGTCTCTTCTTCCAACATCGCCTTGGTAATAATCCGGAAGGCCTGGACATCAACGGAAGTCCAGACAGAAAGCAAACCAAAAACTACCAGCATAATAATAATTCTTCTTTTCATGAAAGTCCTCCTTGTCAACTTGATTGCACGCCGGGCCCCCCAGCCGATGAAAAATCCAGCTATGTAGCTGCCCGTAACGACCAATGTGCCCGGCACAAGCGATTGCAACCACGATGCATCAGCACCCTGTCCCGCCCCAATTAGGGAGATACCCAAGACGCCAACGAAAAGCCCACCGGCAATCAGCACGGACTTGGCCGACAGCGGGGAACGGCCTTCTTGCCGCTTCCCCCTTGACTGAAATATTTTAGCAACGAATTGTGTTAGGCGTTTCCGCATAAATGTTTCTCTGGACATAAAAGGGTCGTCATTCCAGCGATGGCCGGAATCCAGGCATTTACTGGATGCCGGATCAAGTCCGGCATGATGATGTCATTATCTTTATCGGTGCTCGGCTAATACAATAGTATAGCATTCTATGTGCCAGATGCCGGTGTTTAGCTTATTGACATGAACATAACAGTTATTTGTTAGCCCATTATTTGTCGACAGCCTCTTTGGCGGAATCAACTGTCTCATCCACTTTCTTACCTGCTTTTTCTAACGGACCTTCCTTTTCACACCCTATGGTTGCGAAGGCTAAAAATGAGCAAAGAAGGCCTAAAAGGACGATAATTTTGAATTTTTTCATGGTTTTCTCCTTTGATTGGCTTTCATTCTTAAAATAAATTAACCCTTTGCAACTCGAACTTTTCCTTAATACAATCTTGACGTTATAGTAACAATTCCTATCACGCCGATCGCCAGCAAAATTAAGGCTGTTATTTCCGTCATTGTATGATTCCCTTTGATATCTATTGTTAATAAATTGATCGAATGACAATATGTATTATTACTTATATTTCATTACTTATATGAGTACTTATACCCAAAGAGACGTCTTGGTATTTCAAATCTTTCTTTCGGGGAATTGCAGAACCAATTGAAAAAGAACAGTTCCTTTCAATAACGATTGATATCGAGCGAAAAAATCTATTGCCACGCTGGTGCTATGTAAAAATCAAATAGGACTCCGTCAAAGCTACTCACATCCCATGATAATAAAATCAAAAACTACTTTGGTTGGAGCAAAAAAGGAACGATAAACATAAAATTAAGTTGCAATGAATAAACCGGATATTTTTTTATAAGATACACTGAGCTTGTTTTCAAACAAAGCCTATTCTTTTCATTCATGAAAATACATTGTCGCTCTGTTAGGAAGGATGCTGCCTGTTTTTTCAGCGCCAATTATAACTTCGGGGGATAGCGCATCAGTTTGAAAAAAACGTTTGTAATATTGTAAAAATAGGCTGCTTCAAAAAATATGATAAAAATGAATCTAAATTTATAAAAAGAATGCGCAAAATATAATCTAAAAACATGGTCCGATGCAATAAAAAAATAACAATGAGTGCTTTCAAATAGAATTGATTGACGCCGGAAATATGTCAACTCATTTCTATTTGTTTTCATCTATCATACTGCATTGTGGGAGGCCGCAATATCGGCAATCACTATTTCGGCGTTCACACCGATGCCAATTTCAGGGACCTGGATATTGCCGCGGCCGGACCGATTGTGAGAGATCTGTCGGATGTCTTAGACTACTTCTGGAATGGACAATGGGCATACCCCATATCGACGCTGGCAGACCGGACACATTCCACGGAAGATCTCGAAAACGCCGTGATCACCACACAGACGTTGATTCATGAAGACGCATATCCTTATCCCCTGGATCAGGACCTCGTGTAACTTACGGGACATATGAAAGCGGTTCTCGGCAGCTTTATCTGGGCCCATGGTCAGGATCTGGGACGATCCGTCGTCCATGCATACGGGCAAGGGAGCCTCGGTAATGTACGAAAAGCTGCACAACAAGCTTCAGGTTTTAGAAAATGAACTGCTTATTGAATCGGCGTACTTTGTGGTGGAAGAGCGGGGTGTTCAGGTGGCCCGAAGGCTTCACGAGAAGGGGGTCAAGATTCGCGTGTTGACCAACTCCCTGGCCTCCAACGACGTGGTGGCTGCCCACGCCGGGTATGCCAATTGCCGTGAGGCCTTGATCGAAGCCGGGGTGGAGATTTACGAACTGCGAGCCGATTCGGTTTCGATCACCGTAGTGGAGAAAAAAATGGTTGCCGGCGGCAAATCCAAGGCCGCCCTGCACACCAAAGCCATGGTTTTCGATCACGAATCCATCTTCGTTGGCAGCTTTCAATCTGGACCCCCGCTCGGCGCATATCAACACCGAGATGGGGGTGTATGTGGAAAATCCGGTTGAAAAACAGCTTTAACCCCAATCTTTTTAATGCAACTGAAAGGCAAACTGCTTCATATCCGGTATCTGTTTGAAGAGATATTGTTTCAGTTTCTCGATAATGCGCTTTTCCACCTGCCGGATTCTTTCCCGTGACACGCCAAACCGTGATCCAAGGGTTTGCAGGGTTTCCGGGCGATTGGAAAGAATTCGGCGTTCGAGGATTACTTTTTCCCTGTCGTCCAAATGTTTCGTTTTGAACTGGTTGGTGTTTTTGCGAACCAGCGAGATCACTTGATGCGTTTCAAATTCTTTTGCGGCTGAAGGCTTGTCAGACTGAATCATATCCAACCGTTCCCCCTGATCCGAATCATTACGCAGCGGTGCGTTGAGTGACGCATCCGGATGATCGAGGCGCATTTGCATCTCAAGCACATCGCCGGGTTTGACATCCAGTTCTTTGGCAATGGCCTCCGGTGTCGCATCAATGCCCATTTGGGACAATCGGGCGTGGGTTTTTTTGAGATTGAAAAACAGTTTTCGTTGGGCTTGGGTTGTACCGATGCGCACGGTGCGGTGATTGTCCATCAGGTATTTATGGATATACGCCTTAATCCAGAATGCGGCATAGTATGAAAATTTTGTCTGTTTGTCTGGGTCGAATTTTTCTGCTGCTTTGATCAATCCCACATTTCCTTCCTGGATCAGATCGAGAAGTGGAACGTTACCAATCTTATAGAAATCTTTGGCAATTTTTACAACCAGCCTCAGATTGCCGGTGATCAGCCGGCTCAGTGCCGTCTGATCATTTTTATCACGATATCGGCGGGATAGCTCTTTTTCTTCATCTCGACTAAGCAGGCTGTGGTTTTGCAGGTCATGAAAATAACGCTGGGTCGCTGATATGGTCTGTGCATTGGTGGATATTGCCATGATAACTCCTCCTTACACGTATGTTTTTCATTGCTCGAAAGAACAACATAGGGATGACATGGCGTCAGGGAAATGGGGGGAAGTGTGTATATTTTAGCGTCAGCACCCGCAACGGTTTTTTGATGCATTGTTTCGACCACACCCTGATCGTCATCGTTATCAAGGGCGTCGGGGCGGATATCATATTTGATGGTATCTCCATAAAGGATGATATCTTCCCGGCGCTTCTTCAACAACAGTAAGATTACTGGTTGTGTTTGATGGTTGCCCAGATTAATGTGGTTATGCTAAATTCTTACTAAAAATGTGTTTGACTGCACTTCCAGAAATGAAAAACGCTATTGAATACACCATGATTCTGACACCTGGGGACATCATTGAACCCCAATATTTTTCTCCCGCAGTTCGGTATATGTAGACCGAGGGTGCTCCACCGGTGCCATCAATTACTGAAGATCCCGTAACGGAATAGGAACGGATTCGTCGCGTACTTTTTTGCATTTGGAGGTAATGTATCCAAAACCGCCAAGAAATTGGGCATGCATCGATCCTAAACAATTTTCCGGCCTGGTAAGTGAGGCATTGCTTCAACGTTATATTGAGTCTGCAAAGAAACGGCTATAATTTTTCCGATGACAATCAAAATGGAAGAAATTGTCAAAGAAAAATGCGTTCTCAACACACATTAACACGTGGATGAAGGAGGAAAGTATGAAAGCGAAGTGTTACTGTCTGTTTTTTTTAGTATTCTCATCTATCGTGATGGTGGCAACGTCGGCGCAGTCTGCCGATATGGGAAGCCCTGGCCAACTGGTCAATCAACTGGAAGCGGATCTCGCCGCTGCAAAATCCAATCAAGTGGACGTGCTGTCACCGAGCTTTTTCAAGGATGCGGAATCCGCATTGATGAAAGCCAAGCGGGGCCTGGAAAGGGGGTCCAAAATATCTGCGATCCGCCAGTATGTTACCGAGGGAAATACCAGCTTAAAAAGAGCCCAAGAGATCGCCAAGGTCTCTCGGACCATCCTGCGAGATACGAATGAAGCCAGAGACAAGGCGCTCAAGGTGCAAGCGGACAAACTGGGAGAACCCTACAACAAGGTTGAAAAGGATTACCTGAGTCTTACCACGGCCATTGAAAGGGACAATTTGAGCTATGCCCAAAAGAATGCGGCCAAAGTCCAGGCCGCCTTCCGGAATGTCGAGATCATGGCCATTAAGGACCAGGCGCTGGGCAATGCCCGCCAGATGATGGATCAAGCCGAGAAAGCCAATGTCCAGAAGATTGCCCCAAAGGTGTATAACGAGGCCCTTCAGGCATTGAACGACGCCGTTGCGTTTATTGGCCAGAACCCTTACGCGTCGGAAACGATTCTCCAAAAAGCGGCCCATGCGGAGTTCATGGCCCAACGGATGGTTGCCGTCAGCGAAAGCAGTAAAAAATTCAAGGAAATGGCCCCCGAAGTATCGGCCATGTACCTGGAAAGCCTGCTGATGCGTTTGGGGAAGTCAGTGGATGCCGGTGATATAAGGAACCAGGGGGTTGAGATGCAGGTCAACTCGCTGACCCATGCGATCACAGCCATGGACCAGCGGACCCAATCCCTGACAAAAGACAATCAGGACTACCAAGCCCAGATTGCGGATATAGAGCAGCAGCTATCCAGTCTAAAAGGATATTCGCGTGATCAGGAAACCGCCAGACAAAGATTGGCTGCCGAGCGAGAATTCAATGAACAGTTCAATAAGGTTCAGGGGTATTTCCGGCCTGATGAAGCGGAAGTCTACAAGCAGGGCAAACAACTGGTCATTCGGATGCGGGGCATTCAATTCCCCGTAGGGCAGGCCATCCTGACACCGGACAACTTTAGCCTGCTCAGCAAGGTTCAGCAGGCGATTCAAACCTTTGGACAGCCAATGGTGACGATCGAGGGACATACCGACATCGTGGGTTCCGCCCAAGTCAACAAGGAACTCTCCCAGAAACGGGCCGAGGCCGTTAAAGCTTATCTGGTGGCCAATCGGACCTTGCCCGACGATCGCATTCTCACCGCCGGTTATGGACCGGATCGGCCATTGGCACCGAATACAACACCGGAAGGACGGGCCATCAACCGGCGCATCGATGTGTTGATCCAGCCGGTTGGCACCAAATAGTCAATATTTCTTCAATCCATATGAAACCGGGTCAGGCGTTTTTTCGGTTGGACCGGAGAACGATCAGAAGCATTGCACCGGCCAGAATCATGGTCAGACACAGAAGCTGGCCCATGGAAAAAGAAAAAAAGACAAATCCCAGGTGGGCATCCGGCTGCCTTGCATACTCAATGAAAAATCTTACCAGGCCATAGCCCATGAGATAAAGCCCCAGTATGGCGCCTTGGGTGGTTACCCGTTTTTTCACGGTCCACAGGACCATAAAGAGAACGATGCCCTCGAAGAATGCCTCATAAAGCTGGGACGGGTGGCGGCGTCCGGCCCCGAGTGCCAGTGGAAAAAACATGCCGATGGGATGGGTGGTCAGCCGGCCGTAAAGCTCGCCGTTGATGAAATTACCCAGGCGGCCGAAGGTGTAGCCCAGCGGAATACAGGGCACGATCAGATCGGCCATATGAAAAAACGCCAGGTCGTTTTTACGCCCGAAAATGATGGTCCCGATCACCACGCCGATCAGCCCGCCGTGATAAGACATGCCGGTGATGCCGGTAAACCGGAACCCCCCGGAAAATTCAAAGGGCAGGATGATTTCCAGGGGATGACTCAAATAGTAGGGCAGGTTGTAAAACACAACATAGCCCAAACGCGCGCCGATGATCAGGCCGAGAATCATGGCGGTCATGAGGCCCTGAAGCTGCTCCACGTTCATCTGGAACCGGTCTTCGTGTTTGATGCGATAAAGGGCCAGAAAATAGGTGAAGGCAAAGGCCACGATGTACATCAGCCCATAATATTGCAGTCTGAAGCTGCCGATCTGGAAAATGACCGGGTCCATGTGTTCCGGCAGATGCTGCCACCAGCTAAGAAAACCATCCATATTGATTTGCTCTCTTGAATAGGCTGTCAGATTCGTAAGGGCCGAGCTTACTATTCCATGGCCTGGGCGTCAACTCCACCGGATGAATTTCAAATCTCAAATCTCAAATCTCAAATTTGAAATTCACCTGGCGGGGCTGCTGGTTCCGATCGCCCACTGCACCTGTGCCAGGGCTGCGCCATAACCATAGTGCGCCTCATGGAAAGCGCTTTGGGCGCGATCGAGAAAGCTGCGGGCATCCAGCACTTGGGTGGACGTGGTCAGCTGCTGCTGGTAAAGCAGGTTGGTAATCCGCCAGTGCTCCTGCGCCTGCGTAAGGGCGGTCGTGGTGGTCTCGATATTGCGCAGGGCCACATCAAGATCCAGGCGGGCCCTTACCACCTGGAGGCGGATGTCGTCGCGGGTGGTTGTCAGCGCCTGTTCCAGCGCCCGCTTTTCCGCGGCTGCCTGGGCTGATCGGGCACGGGTTTTGCCAAAGGTGAAGACCGTCCAGCGGGCCTGGAGACCGATACTGGCGTTGTACTGGTTTGAATAATCATTGTTCCGGGCGCCTGGGTCATCGCCATCCTGCTGGTATTTTCCGGTCAATTCAATTTGTGGATAATAATCGCTTCTGGCCAGTTGCTGCTGCCTGACTTTGGATTGAATGGCCTGCGCGAGCAGGGCGACTTCGGGTCTGGCCGTCAACGCCTGATCAATCAATCGATCGAGATCGGGAACCGGGGCGGTGCCTGTTTGCATGTCTCGAATTTCAATGGATTGATCCAGGTCGCGGCCCAGCAGCAGGCACAGGGCCGTGCGCACCTGACTGACATTGGCTTCGGCCCGGTGCTGGCGCAACAGGGCATCCCCGCGGGCGACCTGGGCCTTGAGCAGATCGTTAAGCGGTCCCAGACCGTTTTCATAAAACTTGCGCACATCCGCCTCATGGGCCGCTAGCGCTGCCGTGCTGCTTCGAGCCACGGCCAGTGTTTTTTCAGCCATGAGTAAATCGTAACAGCGCTGCCTGACATTCAGGATGATCATCTGCCGGGTCTGCTGCAGTTCCAGTTCCCGTGTGGAAAGTCCCAGCTGGGCAATCCGATGGCGGGCGCTGATGGCCCAACCCGCGAAAATCGGTTGGCTGAGGGTCACCTCCCAGTGATGCTGATCCTGGCTGTTGGTGGTGACCTGGTTTCCGTTAATGTTGACAAACGGCGACTCGGACAGATTGTGATAGGCGTAGGCGCCCGACAGCCGCGGGAAAAAATCGGCCCGTGCCGCTTTTCGGCCCAATGCCGCCGCGTCCCGGTAGGCGATCTGCTCATGAATCCGGGGGCTTTTTTCAAGCGCCTCGCGGACCGCTTCGTCGATGGTCAGCGGCGCTGCGGCCCAGGCATGCGTGCCAAACAGCAGCGCGATAATGGTCAGCCAGGTGTATCGCATGATTGTCTCCTCAATTTGCACCAGGGGCTATTACAGTGTTTTCTTGAATCGGGTCACCGCCAGTGATAGAAAAACGCCGGCCAGCGTGACCTGCACGCTGATATGGGGCCACAGGGTGCGGATACCGACCCCTTTGACCACAATGCCGTGCAGAATCTGTAAAAACCAGCGCATGGGATTGAGCATGGTCAGCCACTGAATGACCACCGGCATGTTGCGGATGGGGAAGATAAACCCGCTGAGCAAAATGGCCGGCACCAGGATGAAAAAGGCGGTCAACAGGGCCTGCTGCTGGGTGTGCGCGGTGACACTGACCAGGATGGCCAGCCCCAGATTGCCCATGATGTAGATCATGGCCGACATGTATAAAAGCGGTATGCTCCCGGTGATCTGGATACCGAAAATCAGGTGCGCAATGAGAAACATCATGGTCATGGTGACCATGCCGGTCAGCAAAAAGGGCAGGGTCTTGCCCAGGATGAATTCCAGGCGCCGGATCGGTGTGACCATCACCTGTTCGATGGTGCCGATCTCTTTCTCGCGCACAATGGCCATGGACGCCAGGGCCAGACCGATGAGAATCAGCATCAGGGCGATCAGGCCGGGGATGTAGTAATACTTACTCTCCAGATTGGGGTTGTACCAGGCGCGGATGCGAAAATCGAGTGGGCCGGTGGACAAGGCCGCCGTGCCCATTTTCTCGCCGGCCAGGCGCTGATTGAAACTGGCCACGGCCTGATTGGCATAATTGAGCGTGATGGCGGAATCATTGCTCAGTGTGCCGTCCAGTAACAGCTGAACGGCCACCGTCTTACCGGCCGCAAGATCATTGGAAAAATGCTCGGGGATCCGAATCACGGCCCTGACCCGGCCGGCGTCCAGCAGACGGCGAATCCCCTTGTCCGTGGCCAGACGATGGGTAACGGCAAAATGGTTGCCACCGGTGAGTTCATCTGCCAGCAATCGGCTCTGGGGGGTGTTGTCCGGGTCGATAACGGCGGTGGCGATGTTTTTCACGTCCGTGTTGAGGACAAAGGCCAGCACCATCATCTGCACCAGGGGCATGACCAGTACTATCATGCGCATACGCACATCCCGGAACATCTGCAAAAATTCCTTGATCAGTATTTGTTTGATTCGCAGGATCATGCCAGCCGCCTACAATTTGAGTTTCATCTTGCGGTGACATAAAAGGACCATGATCACCGCGTAGATGGTCAGCAGGGCCGCATTGAGCCACAGGATTTCCAGACCGATGCCCTTGAGAAAAATACCCCGCAATAGAGTGATAAAATAGCGTGCGGGTACGATGAACGTGATCGCCTGGATGGCTTTGGGCATATTGTAGATGCCGAAAACGAACCCGGAGAGCAGCAGGGTCGGCAGGTAGCCGGTGAACAGGGCGATCTGATTGGCCAGCACCTGGTTTTTAAGAACGATACTGAGTAAAAGGCCCAGGAAGAGGGCGCCGGTGAGGAAAATAGAGGCCGACAGAAACAGTAGGCCGGTGTTGCCCCTGAGCGGCACATCGAAGAACCAGCGGCCCATGACCACGGCAATGGCGACATCCAGAAGGCCGATCACAAAATAGGGCGCCACTTTTCCAAGCACCAGTTCAGGAACACGGATCGGTGTGCTGATCAACTGCTCCATGGTACCGGTTTCCCACTCCCTTGCGACGGTAACACTGGTGAGCATGGCGGCGATGACCACCATCACCAGGGCGATGATGCCCGGGATGATGACATTGCGGCTCTCCATTTCCGGGTTGTACCAGGCCCGTGGTTCGAGGCGGATGCCGCCGGATGCGGGGTGCCGCCGTACAGGCAGCATACGGACATCGCGATTGAAGATCTGACCGATGGCATTGATGTAGCCCACGGCCAGGGTGGCATTGTTGGCATCGGCGCCGTCCACAATGGCTTGAACGGCAACCGGTCGACCGGCCCGGATGCGGTCGGCAAAGTCGGACGGGATGACCAGGGCCACCATGACCCGGCCGGCGTCGATCAGATCGGTAATCTCCCGATAATCATCGACATGCCGGTCGATGGCAAAGTATGCTGACCCGCCGAACAGACTGAGCAGTTGACGGCTCTCGGCGGTTTTGGACTGATCCCAGACCGCTGTGGGCACGTGCTTGAGATCCATGGTCAGGGCATAGCCGAACAGGGCGATCAGCAGCATGGGGATGGCGATGGCCAGCACCAGGCTGCGCCAGTCCCGCCACACATGGATGAACTCTTTGCGGGCCACGGCCATGAGACGTTGCAGTTTCACCACACGCTCCTCTGCCGGCGGCGCAGGGCCACCGCCGGACGCCTATTGCGCTTTGCCACCAAGGCGATCCTCCTTTTCGATGAGCGAGACGAACACATCCTCCATGCTGGGGGCAATGGGGGCCACGGCAACGTCCGTGCGCCCCAGGCGGCCGGCCAGCTGGCGGATCTTTTCGCTCACGATTTTGGCATCGTCCACCTGCAGGTGCAGCCCGGCGCCAAACAGGGCCACATCCCGTACACCATCGATGCCGGCCAGGTCATCCATGAGATCCTGGGGATGGGCGCAGCGCAGATCAAGGATGGTCTCTTCCACCAGTTGCTCCTTGAGCTGGCCCGGTGAGCCCAGGGCAATCATACGGCCCCGGTAGATCAGGGCCACGCGGTCGCAGTACTCGGCTTCTTCCATATAGTGGGTGGTGACAAAAACCGTGCGGCCGCGGCCGGCCATGTCGTAGATCAGGTCCCAGAAGCGTCGCCGGCTTAAGGGGTCCACACCGCTGGTGGGCTCGTCCAGAAAAACAATCGGCGGCCGGTGCAGGATGGCGCAGGCCAGGGAAAGGCGCTGTTTCCAGCCGCCGGCCAGCAGCCGCGTGGCCTGGTTCTCCCGCCCCTCGAGCCCGGCCATCTGGATCGCCCACGCTTTGCGTCCGGAAAGGCGTCGGCCGGCCAGACCATAGATGCCGCCATAGAACTCAATGTTTTCCGAGACGGTGAGATCATCGTAAAGGGAGAACTTCTGGCTCATGTAGCCGATCTTCTGTTTGATGGCTTCGGCCTGGGTGGCGATGTCAAAGCCGGCCACCCGGCCACCGCCGGCGGATGGGCTGAGCAGACCGCACAGCATGCGGATGGTGGTGCTTTTGCCCGCGCCGTTGGGCCCTAAAAAACCGAAGATCTCACCGGCCTTCACGGTCAGATCCAGACGATCGACGGCAACAAAATCACCGAATCGCCGGGTCAGGGCATCGATCTGGACGGCGATATCACTGCCGGTGCCTGCTGCGGAATTTTCCGTGGTGTCCATGGCGGTTGGCTGCCCGGTGGTGGCGGCTTCCGGGGATGCTTTTGCCGCGGCCTTGACGGTGTTGACGAAAACGTCTTCCAGGTTGGGCGTGATGGGCGCCAGATCCTTGATCGTTATTCGGGCGGTTTGCAGAATCTGCCGTATCTGCTGCATGGTTGCCTCGGGCTGCCGGCACACGATATGGACGCTGTCGCCAAAAAGATCCACGCTGGCGGCCTGGGATAATTGCTGGTGCAGAATACGGGTGGCCTGTCGGCACTTCTCGCAACGCAGAGCCAGGATGTGCATGGGCAGGGACCGGCGCACATCCTCGGGCCGGCCTTCGGCCAGAAGCCGGCCGCGGTCCATCAACCCAATGCGGTTGCAGCGCTCGGCTTCGTCCAGGTAGGCGGTGCTGACCAGGATGGCCACCCCGGATTTCAGCATGCGGTATAAAATGCGCCAGAAATCGCGGCGACTGACCGGATCCACGCCGTTGGTGGGCTCGTCCAGCAGAAGGACTTCCGGTGTATGGATCAGGGCGCAGATCAGCTGCAGCTTCTGCTTCATGCCGCCGGACAGATTGCCGGCCAGGCGCCCCCTGAAAGGGCGCATGTTGGAAAAATCGAGCAGATCCGCAAGACGCTCTGCGCGCGCGTTGCGGGTCACCCCATAAAGATCGGCATAGAAATTGATATTCTCATCCACCGTCAGATCCGGATACAGGCCGAAGCGCTGGCTCATATAGGCCATGTGGGTTTTGACCGCATCGCTTTCGGCCGGCAGCCGGCAGCCGGCCACCTGCAGGCGGCCACCCGACGGATCCAGCAGACCGGCCAGCATGCGTAAGGTGGTGGTCTTACCGGCCCCATCGGGCCCCACCAACCCGTAGATCTCACCGCGATCGACGGTCAGAGAAAGGCCATCCACCGCCGTCAGGTCGCCAAACATGCGGCTGACCCGGTCGGTAGCGATGATAGGCGTATCCGTGGAACTTCTCATGGGACCGCCTCGATCACGGCATCGGCCGGCATGCCGGGCTTGAGTGCACCGTCCGGATTGTCCAGCTGAATTTTGATGCGATAGACCAGGTTGGTGCGTTCTTTAAAGGTCTGCACCGCCCGCGGGGTAAACTCGGCAGCGCTGCTGATATAACTGACCCGGCCCTTCCATGTGCGCTGCGGATAGGCATCCACGCTGACCTCGGCTTCCTGACCGAGCCCAATCCGGCCCAGATCGGTTTCGGAAATAAAGGCACGCACCCAGGCGTTTTTGATGTCCGCCACGGTCAGGACCGTCCCGCCCGGTGTCAGATAGCTGCCCGACTCGGCCGACGTGCTTAAGACCACCCCGTCAAAGGGGCAGGTCAGCTGGGTATCCGCAAGGCGCTGCCGGGCCACATCCAGGAGTGCCAGGGCCGCGTCCTTTTTGGCCCGGGCCTGGTCGATGGCCTCCTGACGGGGACCTGTTTTTACCAGCGCATAGTTGGCTTCGGCCTGGGCCAGGGCCGAACGGGCCTGACGGATACGCTCCGCACGGCTGCCTTCACGGCGCAGGCTCAGGCGCTGGCTGGCTGCCTGTCGTTGGGATGTCGCCGCTGCGGCCGCGCCTTTGGCGGACTCCAGCCGGGTCCGGTACGTATCAAAGGTCTGCTGACTGATGCCGCCATCGGCGAATACGGCCTGGTAGCGTTCAAAATCACTTTTCGCCAGGGCCAGCTCGCTTTTGGCCGACCGTTCGCCTGCCTGGGCGCGTTTCAGGTCTGCTTCGGCTTCGGCGATTTCCTGGCTGCGACTGCCGCTTTGCAGTTCATCGAAGGCAAACCGCGCCTGTTCCACGGCGGCCGCCGCACGGCTGATCTCCTCGGGCCGGCTGCCCGCTTCAAGCTCGGCCAGCACGGCTTGTGCATAACTTGCCTCGGCCTGGGCTTTTTGCACCTCGAGCCGCTGGTCCGTGTCATCGAGCACGGCCAGGGCTTGGTCTTTGGTAACGGTATCGCCCTCGTCGACCAGGCGACTTTTCAAACGGCCGGGAATTTTAAAGGCCAGATCCACCTGGGTGACATCGATGTTGCCGGACAGCTGGATGGTTTCCTTAGGCTCATCCGAATTGATGAGTACATTCCAGATCACAATGGCCAGAACAACCACCGCCACCGGAAGGATGATACGTAGCCGTTTTTTCATGATCTGCCTCCATTTTCCGGATGGGCCGGAGAATGCGTGACCGGGTCGGTGGCGGTGCAAGCGCGCATGGCATCGATACCGGCCAGAGAAAAGCGGGTGATGTGATCGGTCAACTCCTCGATTATCGACGTATCCTGGTAATCCACAGCGGCCAGGCGACTGATAATGGGACGGGCCATGGCATAGTGGAAACATTGGCCGATCACGCTGATCTGGCAGCGCACCATCTGTTTGATCGTTGCTTTGGGGCCCAGCAGTTCTTGGATGATGGACAACAAAACGGCTGCGGTGGGACGGATGAATTCATCCACCAGATCGTCCAGAAACGGGGAGGGGTCGGCCATTTCCTTGGCCACCAGCTGCCCCTTGCCCGGGTAGCCGGACAGCCCGTCGGGTGACAGCAGACGCCGCAGGGCACCACGAACGAATGCCCGCAGACGGTTTTCAGGAGACGATTGGGGGTCGACGTCCTCGTCCACGGGATATTGCGCGAAGGTTCGTGAGAGCAGATCCTCGACCACCGTCCGGTAAAGTTCTTTTTTGCCCCCGAAGTGATAGTTGATGGATGCCACATTGACGCCGGCCGTCCGGCAGATTTCACGAATCGTGGCCGCCTTGTACCCCTTGCGGCCGAACACGTCGCCGGCGGCATTGAGAATTTTTTGTTTGACCGATTTTTCATCGGAGACCGTTGCCATGATACCTGCCTTGATTAAAATATAAACATATGTTTCAAACAAATGATTTAAACAAATGTTTAAATCAAAAAAGAGGTATCGTCAAGCTAAAAAATGCAAAAGAAGGGGGGAAGAGCAGGGCAATCGCTGGAAAGTCAGGTTCTTCGGTATCGCTATCGCAATCGGGAGCGGAATCGAAAACATATTCAGTGTGCACTTGTTATCGATTAAAAGCCGGCGACTATCAGGTCTGTATGTTCATCTATCGTTTCTTCTCGATAGTGATGCCGATGCCGATTGCGATTTGGATTATCAAAGAGATCCAAATGCGGTTGGTTGATATCCCGAGGATTAAATTTTTCGGGAAACAAAGATATCGGGCCAATTGGCCATTTTTGGATGGACCCTAGTCAAGAGGAATGCGGACTTCGGGTGGCATCCTCGCCAGGGCGACGCTTATATAGATGACCTTATCATCCAGAAAGGTTACCTGGCTGTAATCGTAAACCGAATACCACATACCGACCATGGTGCCGTCGGCATCGACGATTCTGGCGCCATTGGGAATCATCTGGTCCGCTTTGTATTCGGCGTTAAGGACATGCGAGATGCGTTTCACCAACGCTTTCAAAGATGCGGAGTCCAGATCGATCCCACGCCAGTGCTCGGATTCCAGGCGGTAGTCTTGTCTGATGGCGACGATGGCAAGCGGTTTTGATGCCGGGCCCGACACATAGTAGTCGTAGCCAGGGACAATCTCACCATCTTCAAACTGCCGCGACACATCAAGGCTCCGCCGGTAATTGCTTGAGAGCATGGCGCAACCGGCGAGCAGGCCGCCGATAAGAATCGTCAGCGCCAGCATTGATGCAGCGAAAACGCCAGGGTGGTTCTGGCCAATTGCATTGTTTTGTTCTTCGTGGTCTTTCCATAAGGGATGCTTTTTCATCGCGCTATCCTTTCAGGTTTCATTCCTAATTGCGATATGTCCTGAATTTAATCACGGTAGTCGGCAATACAACGGGGCGACAGTTTTGGTTGGAAGCGACTGGTGGCCTTCATTGAATCCAGCAACAACAAAGCAACAATAATTCAGGTATTTTTTCGACCATGGGGCACAGCCATCCGCAGTAAAAACGGCCACGTTGGCTGGCGATGACCATCAAGATTGAAATCAGTTAGAATTTCATTTGCTTTACACAGGCTTTTTTTGTGCATAAAAATTAGTACTAGTCTGCGTCTGCGACGCAAGCCATACGCATCTGCCTGATCATCCATCACATCATTGTTAAAAGTCGTTATGTATTATCCTTAAGGAACGTAGGCATAAATCGGCAATGACTTCGGGTGCGGGCTGAGGGGGGAGCGTGACTCTGTTGGAGCCACAAGAGAAGGTTCTGGTGGAAGCGGCATTTCTGGACAGCGATCATGGCGAGATCGGTTGCGAGACCTGCCATGGCGGAGATGCCGAGTCTTCAGAAAAAAATGCTGCGCATGAGGGCTTGGTGACCAGACCTTCATTGAGTGACCCGGAAAATGCCTGCGGCGACTGCCATGCGGATATTGTCTCTTCGGCTCAAATGTCGCTGCATAGGACCCTGGCCCCCTTTACCACGATTTTGAAACGTCACCAACCGGAATGATGTCGAAGACTTCAAAATCGGTCTGGCGTACGATACCGACGCCCCGGAGGCGGATTTTAACTTCATGCTCGTGAGACACGTTTCCATGGATCCCAAACTCTTCGACCACTACGAAAAAGATGTTTTCACCCGGTTCGACGAGATTCCCACCTGGAAACGCACATCCCCCCATAACATCCAGCGCAAAACCTGGCAGGCGGCCACCTGCAACCATTGCCACGGGAACCGGGATCTGTTTCTGTCCACCCGGGATCTGCTGGATTATGAGATTGCAGCCAACCGGCCCGTCGTGGTTTCCGACATCCGGGTACCTGCGAAGGTTGCCCGGCCGGGCACGCTGACGGTGGACACATCCCAAGTTAAAACCGGCCGTGTTGTCGATGCGAAGTGGCTTCGCGACAACCAGGACAAGCAGAATATCGTCATCATCGATGTCCGTAGCCCTGATGTATACGAAAAGGGTCATATTCCAGGTGCGGTTCAGTTCGATCCCATGAAAAACGGTAAATTGCGATGGCCCTGGGGAGCGGCCACCCCACAGGAATTGTATCATCCGGAGAAAATTGCCAAGGTATTCGGCGAAAAAGGCATATCGGCCGACGATCACATTGTGGTGTATGACAACGATGGGTGGACCGCCGCTTTTCTGCTCTCCGTGTTGGAGTACTGCGGCGCCGAAAACATTTCCTTTCTCAAGGGCGGCATCAAGGGGTGGTGCGAGCGGGCCTATCGGATAACGACGGATCTGCCGCTCATCAAGCCCTGCGAGTTCAAAGTCGATGCAAAGTCCCATTTTATTGTGGACAATGCCTTCGTGCGTGAGAACCTGGACAGTTTGAATGTGGCGATAGTGGATGTCCGCACCCTCGATCAGTCCAAAAAACTGGCCAAACACCCGCGTGCGTTGAGCTTTGGGAGTATTCCCGGATCGATCAAATTCCCGATATATGGGCTCATGATGGATCACGCAGCGCTCAAGCCGCCCGAACAACTGTTATGGGATCTCAAAAACCGTGGCATCACCCCGGACAAGACCATCGTGATTACGTGCAATACCGGTGCCTGGGCGGGTGCGGGATTCTTCATGATGCGGTATCTCGGCTATCCCGACGTGCGGATGCACGATGCGGCCTGGGTCAGCTGGGAAGCGTTTGTTAAATACCCGGGGTGTGGATATTGAAACCATTGATGGGAGAACGGAAATGCTGAAATATTTATTGGCCCTGATTGCATCGGCGATTGTGGTTATTGCTGGCAGCCTGACGGCAACTGCCGGGGAAAAAGAGGCGGCCATGGATGCCATTTACGTACCCGTGGGCAGGCTTGCCCTGGCGCCACCGGTTGGCGTTGTATCCAAACGCGCTGCAGTGGCTTTTCCGCACTCTCGGCATTTCGAATACACTTGCCGGACCTGCCATCACAAGTGGGACGGTCAATCAAGCGTAAAGCGTTGTAGCGCAGCGGATTGCCACGATCAACTGTCTGCGCCGCCACCGGTAAAAGGGGCGCGGTATTTCGATTATATTTCTGATTCAATCGGTTATTTCAAATTCGCTTTTCACCGCCAGTGCATCAATTGTCACAAAGAGATAGAGGCCCGCAACGCCGAGTCGGCCCGATCAGTCTTCAAGCTGAACACCCCGCCCCGGAAAACCGGGCCGACCGGCTGCGCGCAATGTCACCCCAGAGGATGAGGAAAGAGAAAATCATGAAGAAATTGTACACAGAGCTTTGGTTTCAGGTGATGACGGCCATGGTACTGGGTTTGATTGTCGGCCTGGTGCTTTCCCCCTTTGGCCTGGGTCTATTGTCGGAGGCTTCCGCAGAGCATGTCGCCCCCTGGATCGCAATGCCCGGCAATCTGTTTCTGGCATTGATCAAAATGGTGGTTATTCCCCTGGTGCTGTCATCCATCATCCTGGGGATCACTTCATCGGAGGATATCAATTTTCTGAAAAAAGTCTCCATGCGAATATTTCCCTATTTTATCGCCACCACCATGCTTGCCACGAGCATCGGTGCCGGCACGGCGCTGTTGATCCAGCCCGGGCAATACATTGATTCGGCCTTGATCGCTGATGTGATGGAAAACAGCTCGGAGGCCGATGCGACCGTTGTCGAGCCCGTAGTGGAGCAGCATCTCACGGATCGATTGATCGACTTGATTCCCACCAATTACATCAAGTCCGCCCTGGATCAGGATATGTTGGCCACCGTGATTTTGGCGCTATTTATCGGCATGGCCATGGTGGCCGTTGCACCGGCGCGTATGAAGCCGATGTTTGAATTCATCACTGCCGTCCAGGACATCTCCATGAAAATCATCGAGTGGACCATGAAAATGGCGCCGGTTGCCGTTTTTGCCCTGATCTGCAACATCACCCTGCGGGTGGGGATCGGAGCCATTGTCGGCATGGCCGCCTACATGGGATCGGTGGTGATCGGTCTGTTGCTATTGCTTTTGCTTTACCTGCTGATCGTGTGGGCACTGGGGAAAAAGTCGCCCCTTGCGTTTCTCAAACAGATCGGCGGAGTGCAGTTGCTGGCATTTTCCACGTCCAGTTCGGCAGCGACCATCCCCCTGGCTATGACCACCGCCGAACAGCGACTGAAAGTGGATGGGCCCATCGCACGGTTCATTATTCCGCTTGGTGCCACGATCAATATGGACGGTACGGCCCTGTACCAGGTCTGTGCCACGGTGTTTCTCAGCCAGGTATACGGCGTGGAAATGGGCCTGACGACCCTGGTTGCCGTGATCATTACCACGGTGGGCGCCTCCATCGGCACACCGAGTACGCCGGGCGTCGGCATCGTCATCCTGGCAACCATTCTTCAGGGTATCGGGGTGCCGGCGTCAGGCATTGCCCTGATCATCGGCGTGGACCGTATTCTTGACATGACCCGCACCACCGTTAATGTCACCGGCGATCTGACGGCCAGCGTGGTGATGAACCGGTTGCTCAAAGATGTTGCCAAATAGCGGCGGTATAGGAAAAGATAGCCTATGTGCCCCGTGCGGTCTTAGGGCGCAGGAAAAAAAATAATTACAGATACGATAAATAGAGATAAAGTTTAAGGCATTGACCACACCGTCCTTTAACCAATGTGGGGAGCAATGAAAATGCCTGGGATGATTGATTGGCAGTGGTTACGTGGATGTTGCCTATTGTTACTCTTTTTGTGTTTAACGCTGCTTCCTGCCAGTTGTGGAGATGACCAGCAGGGCCGTGTATCGGATGGACCTGATGCGACCGCATCGGCCAATCTGACGATACGCTGGCATGATACATCCGTGGCCCAGGATTCGGCGTCCTTACGGGCTGCATCTTTGGATTGCAGCGGTGTAGCGCAGGTGGTTTGCGAGGTGTACGATGCCGACGGCAACTGGCTGGTGACCGGCGGCCCGTGGGATTGCGAAGCCGGCAGCGGTAGGGTCGAGGGAATTCCGGTGGGCCAGGACCGAATCTTTGTGGTACTGGCGGTAGATAACCTCGGCAACATCCTATACCAAGGGGAGACCACCGGGGTCAGCATCGAAACCGGACAAATCGCCCAAGACGTGGTCATTGACGCTTATCTGTTTGTTCCCACCTTGTCCGCCCCCGAGAATGGCGTCCAAGATGTCGATCTCAGCGCCGTGTCCCTTGAATGGGAGCCTGTTGAAAATGCCGACGAATACCTGGTGCAGGTGGCAAAAGACGCTGATTTTGAAACCATCATGATCGATGAAACAACCCCCGCCGCGGTATACGCCCCCTCATCCCTGGAGCCGTTGACAGAATATTTCTGGAAAATCTGTGCGGTGGATATCCAAACCAACACGGGTGCCGACTCGGAAATCAGAAGCTTTGTCACTTCCGATTGCACCTACACCATTTCGCTGGAGAAAAACACGTTTACCAATACCGGCGGTACAGCCAGTATCGACGTGACCACACCGTCAAGCCACTGCACCTGGAGTGCCTCGGCCAGTGAAAGCTGGATAACAGTCACATCCGATAGTAGCGGCAGCGGTAATGGGACGGTGACCTATTCGGTTTCGGCCAACGATGGCGCAGCCCGATCAGGCACCATCACCATCTCCGGCCAACCCCATACCGTCAACCAGGAAGCGGGATCATGCACCTATACGATTTCCTCTACCAGCCGATCGGCTGATAACGACGGGGATGCCTATAACGTTACTGTTACGGCCACCCACAGCGGGTGCGAGTGGTCCACTTCTGAAGACTACGATTGGATCTCACTGTCGCCCGCCAGCGGTTCGGGCAGCGGCACGGTAGGCGTTACTGTTTCAGCCAACGCCGGCGCAACCCGATCCGCCACCATCACCATCGCCGGTCAAGACCATGCCGTCGAACAGGCAGCGGCACCGTGCACCTATACGATTTCACCGGCCAGCCGACCGGTTGATAGCAATGGGGATACCTATGCCATCACTGTTTCAGCCACTCATAGCGAGTGCGCGTGGAGCACTTCCGAAAACGAGGATTGGATCTCGTTGTCGCCCACCAGCGGCAGTGGCAGCGGTATTGTTGATGTTACCATCTCGGCCAACCCCGGTGCAGCCCGATCCGCCACCATCACCATTGCCGATCAAGATCATACCGTCGAACAGGAAGCGGCACCGTGCACCTATACGATTTCCCCCGACAGCCGATCGGTCGATAGCAGCGGGGATGCCTATAACGTCACTGTTTCCGCCACCCATAGGGGGTGCAGATGGCGTACCTCGGAAAGCGAGGATTGGTTTTCGCTGTCGCCCACCAGCGGTCGTGGCAGCGGCACTGTGCGTGTTACCGCTTTAGCCAACCCCGGCGTAGCCCGATCCGCCACCATCACCATTGCCGATCAAAACCATACCGTCAACCAGGCAGCGGCACCGTGCACGTATACGATTTCCCCAACCAGCCGATCGGTCGATAGCAACGGGGATGCCTATAACATCACTGTCACCGCCACCCACAGCGGGTGTCAGTGGAGCACCTCGGAAAGCGAGAATTGGTTTTCGCTGTCGCCTACCAGCGGCCGTGGCAGCGGTACTGTGCGTGTTACTGTTTTGGCCAACCCCGGCGAGGAGCGATCGGCCACCATCACCATCGCCGGTCGAAACCATACTGTCAATCAGTAGGTTGATAAGGATCGGAGATGCCTATAACATTACCGTTACGGCCACTCACAGCGGGTGCGAGTGGTCCACTTTTGAAACTAAAACTGTGCGATTACCATCGCTTACCAATTTTCATGCATACCAGAATTTGAATTGCCCAGTTTAGTGAAGACTACGATTGGATCTCGCTGTCGCCCACCAACGGCAGCGGTATTATAGCCGTTGCAATTGAGGCTAATCATGCGAAATATGAACAAAAAAAGCTATATTAGACTTTATACCGTTTTTATCTGTTATTCTCTCATATGGACATATGGCATTGCCATCGCCGAAGCTCAAAACTTAACGGATGAACGCACCATCCTAAAAATAGGCACGATGGACCTTCCACCCTACGGATGGAAAGATTCACACCATGAAAAACACGGAATTATCTATGAGTTGAATCAGGAAATCGGTATCAGGTCAGGAGTATCATTCACAAACGTGATTTTACCTCCTAACAGAATGTATCATTTCCTGAAGAACGGAAAAATTGACCTGATCTCGTCTCAGGCGCACCAGGCCGCTCTGGATGCCGGTGATAAGCTGGCAATACAATTTAATATTAATGTAATTGCTGTTACCAAAAAAGGCTCCGGTATTCAGAAAATTGAGGATTTTAAAGGTAAGAATTTAATTTATCACCATTCTGCATCTTATTCGCAACTGGAAGGTCTGCCTCAAAACATCCAACGGGTGAAAAGTTATCGACAAATTTTGGAACTTCTATATTTTCGGCCACACAAGGATGGCGCTGTTTTTTCTGAACCTGCTTATTACTACTGGATGCAGGCCATGGGGCTTACACCTGCTGATTTTGGAAAAATAATTATGATTGAGCGGGATAAAGAACAGTGGATATTTGTGCGTAAAGGTCTACCACATAAAATCCGAATAATTCTTAAACAAATCGTCGAAGATATTTACCGTGAGAACCTGTATGAAGAACTGCTTAAAAAATATGGGAAAAAGTAAATGTGTCATAATCTATGTCGCAATTGTTTTTTTATTATCACCTAAACTGGGCGATTGTCGAGCTTGCCGCATATACAAGGCAGATGTCTTTCCGCTATAGTCGCCTATGCGGGAAGACATCTAACGACAGAGATGCGGTGAGATCGGCAACCCCGTCAGGGGTTCAAATTTTGGGAGGTAATAATGGCCTATCGTATTACCAAGCTTGCCCATTTTCATGAATCCCAAAATTTGAATCGCCCAGTTTAGGTATCATCAACGCATTCATACGCAGGTAATACATTAATCTTCGGCCAATCTTTTGATCCGATAGCTGACATATCGGCACGAGTTCTTAAGGAGGCATATAAGCGAATTAACACTGAAGTAGAATTTAAAAAAATGCCGGCTGAAAGGTCGATAGAAAATTCAAATAATGGCTTGTTGGATGGAGAAGTGAATCGAATAACAGGGATCGAAAAAAAATATTCCAATTTAGGGGCTGTTTCTAAAAAAATCAATCTAACCAAACCAAGCAAGCAGCTATCATGACAACGGCTTTAAATGTTAGGGCCAATTTTTCATAACGAGTGGCAACACGACGGCATTGTTTAATCTTGGCAAAAAAGCATTCCACCAGATGCCGCTCTTTGTAAATATGGCGGTCGTAATCCCGCATTTCTTGTCTGTTGCGTTTGGGCGGGATTACAATCTTTATTCCCTGAGATTGCACCTGAGCAATGAACTGATCTGCGTCATAGGCTTTATCCCCGAGAAGGTTATCAGCCGATTGGCTGGAAACCAAATCCGGAGCTGGAACAATGTCGTGAACGTTTCCACCGGTCAAACCAATACGCAAAGGATTGCCCAATGCGTCTACCAAAGCATGGACTTTAGTTGTCAGGCCACCCGCGCTTCGGCCGATGTCCTGATTGAAGTGCCCCCTTTTGCGCCGGTCCCATGCTGGTGGACCTTTACATAAGAAGCGTCGATCATGATCGATTCTAAGTCGGCATCCTTCGATACCACCAAGAGGATGTCATCCCAAATGGCCAATTTGGCCCACATGGCAAACCGTTTGTAAACGGTCTGCCATGGGCCGAACGATTCAGGCAAATCGCGCCAAGGAGCTCCTGTTTTCATGATCCAAAGAATTCCGTTAAACATTAATCGGTCGTCTTTAGGCGGTCTGCCACGCGGATCCTTTTTTTCACGAACCAGCAAAGGGCCTATAATTTTCCATTTCTCATCTGATATCTCATGTCTTCTCATGCTGGGCATACCAGCATAACTGAGTAAAAATGTTAAGGCTTTTTTTAGAAACAGCCCCTAATACTGATACCATTTCCAATAAATTTTCTTGAAGGAGTTGCATTTACAAAAAAACAAAATATTACTGTCAACGGATGGGATAGCCTATTTAAAAATTGAACAATCCGCTCCAGCCGACCGCTAAACGACTCAACTGGACTTGCCGTAATAATAAATGATATCATTTTTAATGACAGGTTTTCTGTTTCCTGTACTGTTTGCTCACGCCCAATCCCCAACGAGTTAACAGAATCCAGTTTATCGCAATATTTAAAAGGGTTTGAAGAATGATCTGTCCACGCGAATCCATGTTGCCACCCACTTTTTTCCGCTGCTGAGTTCGAACTCTGCCAGCGAGAATTCGTTGGCCCTTTCCGTAGAAGAACCTTTCAACTCGATTCCCATTTTGTTCAGCTTAAACGAAACAGGTTTGGCTGAGAGCTGAAGTTTTGGTTTCTGAAGCAAATCATGCAGATGAGCCACATAATCCTTTGGAGACTTCAGCAACGTCTCTATCGATTTGATTTTTCCTTCAATTGTTTTATGCAACGCATCAAATTCTTTTTTCTTATCACTTCCATCGGCATACAGCGCCATTTTGGCCACCGCTTCATCAAGTTGCATCTCAAGCCGCGCCTTAAATTCTTTGAGGTCTGATATCTTTTCAGCAACCATGGCAAACAGATCGGCAAACAATTGATATCGAACTTGCGCGCGCGTTTCCGTCAAAACGCTGCTGGGTGCGGACACTTGATGCCTTTTAAAAAAGATGGCCTTTTTTAAAACGTCTCGCCGGAAAATCTCTCCGAATTTTTCAGATACGAAAACAGTCTTTTCTTTTTTTTCTGCGGTGAGCAATGCAAAGGCAACATCGGCGGATGAATCCTGAAAAAATTGTGTTAAAAGCTTACTATCCGTGAGCAATTCACTCGTCTGTTTTCCCGATTCACAGATAGAATTGATGACGGGGTCGCGATCCCATTGATCCGGATCAAGCACCACGGGCCCGGGAATCAAATCGATCAGCTTGTCCAAATAACGACCTGTCCGGTGAACCAACGGAACCAATTTGTCACGATAGCTCTCCAGATAGGGAATTTTGTTTCCAAATATTTCAATCATGCGATCGATAACCGCTAAATTTTCAGCCCTTATCCGTCCTCGTCGCATTTTCAAGGCGCTTTTATAGATCAAATGCTGACGTATAGGCTTGGAAAAATACATGATTAACACCTCCTGCCATCGCACGGTGAAAGGGTCAACTCATTTTGTAAAACTGAACCCCGCCTTTTCTATTTTTCATCTTGCGCAGCAGCGGCGTGGTTAAACACCCCGTGACGCAGAAAATGAATGACCTGCTCGGCAACGGCTTTCTTTTGCATGATGAAGGGATGAGAATAGGGCAGCACCAGAAAGTCAGTCATGCCCTCCACCTTGGCCCGCTCGACAGACACCTTGCCGTCGTCGTCCCCCGGAATTTCACTGGCAAACCAAACATCGAACGCGGCATGCGCGTTGCCGGTGATGATTCCCACCGGGTAGTCGACCGGTCCCAGGCCGGCCACAAACCCGTCCGGCGCGGTGCCCAACTGTTGGCCAGCCGGGCCGTTGTACCACTGGTAAAGGGAGTTGTCTTTCAGGGCATCGGCGATTTCACTGCCCTGGTTCGGGGGGCTGAGCATGACCACCCGCCCGAGATTATCCAAGGGCTGTCGGCTAATGTAGTAGCGCAGCAGGATCCCGCCCATGGAGTGGGTGACAAAATGGATTTTCTCGGCCCCCTTTGCCTGGCATAGACTGATCCCGGAGGGGATGGTGGTCATGGCCAGCGTTTCAATGGGCTCGTCACGGGAGGGATAATCCAGGTTGACCGTGCCGTATCCGGCCGTCTCCAGCGCCTCGGCCAGGTCTTCCATGGAGTCAGCGGTGCGGCCTAATCCGTGTAGCAGGATAACGCATTCGGGTCTTGGTGTGGGGGCCGAGCCGTTGGCCAGAAGAGGATTAGGGGTACATGCTGGAATAAGCCCCATCCCCAATATCAAGCATACCATTTTTCGTATAATTTGATAGACGTTCATCGTTTTTAAGAAAAACAGCGGCACCATGCATTGTCGATAACGCACTGATGATCAATGCATTTGCACCTTTTTTTATCGATACCCGATTTCTTCCGTCAAAGACATCTTGCTTCTGACAAAGATTCCGTTGGCTCTGGCGATTTCCCTGTGATTGTCATCGTACAAAACCGATTCGGCGATGAACTGGGTGTTGTTCCGGTTCACCACTTTGCCCATCGCTGTGACCACACCTTCAGAGACAGGGCGGGCAATATAGGTCGTAAAGCTGGTGGTCAGAACAAACACATCTTCAACCAGAGAATTGACTGCAAAGAAGGCCGCGTTGTCCAATGCCAGAAAATACATGGCACCGTGCATGGCCCCGGCGCCATGGTGGAAATCCCTGCGAACGGTCATGGTCAGCCGGGCCCCTCCTTTTGAAATGGAAACCCGTGCGCCATTCCATTGCATGAATGGGGCTGAATACATCATGTTCTCAAGTTTTGTAAAATGGTCCGCAGTCGTCATCACTCTCCCATCAGATCGTTCAGTATAAAAAAAATCATTTTTCCATGTATTTCACCAGCCGCAGCGTCACGGTGCCAATCCCGACTCTGGTTTTAATCTTGAGGATGTCCTTGGATTCATCCGCGGCGATAAAGATACGGGTCCTTTGTGACGCGGATGACGGTTTGTCGTCGCCGATCTTGCGGACCTCCGGCTGAATCACCCACACGGGCATTCGCTGGTCTTCAACTACCAGTGCACTTACGCCGATGCAAGCCATGGTGACCGAATATTGTTTCTCACCGATAAACACGAAAAACCCGTGTTGCTCACCGGTGCGCCAATCAAAGCTGCGGGCCAGAAAAATGGCCGAGAAGACATCCACAATGCCTTTATCGGAATGGATCTCGTAGTTTTTAACCTCATCTTGGGCATGCTTTCCCCTGGTTCGGGTTTCCTTTACCGTGACCGAACCGGAGGCCTCGTCGTATTTGGCCTCCTGGGTCTTTTTGCGGCGTTTGACTTCCTCGTCGATGACGGACTCAACCGGTGCCATGGCCGCGGCATCGATTCGTGTTTCTCCCCGATAACGCACACGGTAGATGCGATCAATGAATGGTGTGGTTCGCTGGTCTGCCGTGAGTACATAATGATCGCCTTCCTCGCGGATGGCGATGATTCCGGTTGCCACTCGCTTTTTCGCCCATCGGATCTCATAATGATATTCCCCCAGCCGAGGCTGAAATTCCACCCCTGTCTCATCCGCCAATTGTTCATTGTGTTCCGGATGCTCGGCTGCAAGGCCGGGCAGGCAGGTGGCCAGAATAGTCAGGATTATTATCAAGGCCGGGTAAAGCCTGGTGGAAGAGACCATTCCCGAGCGGCACAGGCCATCATTATTCACCGAACACCGCCTTGAAAACATCGATATCGTTGATGAAACCAAAATCAGCCTCCAGACGCAAAACGATTCCCAGATTGGGGTCGCCAAAGTCATCATCGGAAATGCCGATAATCAGCAATGCTTTCTTCGACAACCTGGGCAGCTTCAGTTGCAGGCTTACCCGGGGGCTGAAGTCGAAGCCATCGAATCGTGAATAGCCATACGCCAGCCGCAACTTGACACGTGTGGTATTCTCCTCGAGAATAGAACGGTCATCGCCAAAAAAAAGAATCCAACCAATGGGCAGCCGAGAGCAGCCACTCGGATGTTTTCTGATGGGTCGCATCGACTTTGCGTTCATATTCATCCGAAACCAGGGGGATATCGTCTCCCTGAGTGCCGGGATCTGGATCAAAGTCGGCCATTGATAGCGATGCGAAGGTTAGAAAAAGACCCATCGCAGCGAGGCAGACGCCTATTCGCGAAATTATAGTGAACGCGTTAATTGAAGCCATTTATAATCATGCAGGGCAAAAACATCAAAACCACACACAGCATACTGGAACCGATTGAATACCTCAAGTAGGTTTATGGACCGACCAGGGCAATCGCATGTAACTCAGGTTTATCGGAATCGCTATCGCCATCGGAATCGGGATCGATGTTGTATGTTGGAACCCCTTGCTTAAAAAGGGCGACAAGAAGTTCCCGGTTTCTTGTTTTCTATGGCGCCTATTACCATATGAAATTTACTTCGAAAAAAATCTGGATTCCTGCGGTACTGCTTTTTATCATTGGCGGTTTATTTCTATACAATCGGCCGGTGGAACTGCAAAAAGCGGTGCTGATGTCGACACCGTTGATTTTCAGGGACGGTTTGGCCAAACCCTATGGTCAGCTCCCGGCGGATATATCGCCGCCGGTGGTGGATGTTTTCTATGCCACAGACCGCCAGCCGTCGGACACCCATTTCCTGTATCCGGTCTTTTATGGCAATGACCGCAGCATGTCGTTGTCTCTGGGCCGTGCCCGCGTCCGCTTCGGCGATGACAGGATGACATGGTCGGATGTGGAACGTGTTAGTTTTAAAAAAGACCGCTCACGGGAGGTGCCGCTTCAGATCGAACGTATCAGGGAACTCAGCACCTTGGGTGACGCAGCGGAACTGCTGGAAGATTCCATGCGCGGGGCAAAGCGTGCCACAGATGACTTCATCACCGCTGTTACAGTGCGGGGGCACGTATTGTCAGCCAGGCGCTGCATGAATTGCGATTGATGGGCTTCGGATTCTCAGTGAGTCAACTGAAAGACAAATTAAAAATCGGGCAGGTGATTTTTGCGGCACCGGATATCGATCTGATGCTGTTTGCCGCCCGTTATCGTGACCGATTCGAAGATATCGCCGACAGGATCACCATTTACACCAATACCAATGATACGGCGCTTTACTGGGCGCTGCGCTTTCTCGGTTGGCCTCGACTCGGCGCACCCGGTGAACTGGGACTAAAGCCTGAGGACTTGCGCTCGTTCTCCATCATGGAGAACACCTGGCTCATCGATGTGGCCGCTGCCGAGGATGCCGCATCGGGCAACGGCCACGGCTATTTCATCAAGAGCCCGTGGGTGAGTACGGATTTGCTTCTGGCCTTAAAATCCGGTGCTGATCCCAAATGTCGGGGATTGACCCTGAAGCCGGAAGGTCTTGTATGGGAATTTCCCGATGCGTATCCTCAGGTAGCAGAAAGGCTGGCACGCAACAAATCGTCCAACCAATAATACCAATATTTGAAGCGCTTTGTTTGGGTATGTTGAACCAATTCATCATCGCATTGATGTTAATCCTTGTTGCACCCAATACCTGGGCTCAGGGATCGTCATCCGCACTGGACGATGCCCATCCGTCTGTTTTAAAAGCGGACCGGGTGGTTGTGAAAAAAGAAGCGCGGATTCTCATATTGATGCGTGGGAATCGTGTTTTGTATCGTTTTCACATTGCATTGGGCGGCGCACCGGAAGGGGATAAATTGGAGGAAGGGGATTGGCGTACGCCTGAAGGTCGATATATAATCGATTGGCGAAACCCCAACAGCCGTTTTTACAAATCCCTGCACATTTCCTATCCAAGCTCCGTGGATAAAAAGGAGTCGGCTGCCCAAGGGGTTGACCCGGGGGGGATGATCATGATTCACGGATATCCGCCCGAAGCAAAAACCAACCCTGATAAATACAAGGACCAGGATTGGACCAATGGATGCATCGCGTTAGAAAACAAAGATATGGATATTCTCTGGGTGGCAGTTGACGATGGTACGCCCATTGAGATTCACCCTTAACCGTTTGGATTGAGAGGATATTGATTATGTCGGAAACGATTGTCCGTGAACCGAAAAGCGGCAATTTTGTTCGGATCCTTGAGGTGGCCTACCGGCAGGACAACGATGGTTCCTGGCCTGCCCGCATTTATATGCCGCAAAGCAAAGGACCTTTTCCAGCGCTGCTCGATGTCCACGGGGGAGCCTGGAACGTTGGCGGCCGCATGGATAACGAGATGATTGACCTGTATCTGGCTGCCAGCGGTATGGTCGTTGTGGCCATCGAATGTCGCAAAGCGACCACTTATCCCTATCCATCCCAGGTGGCTGATGTGAATTATGCTACGAGATGGCTGAAAGCCCATGCCGCTGACTTTAATGCCGTCGCTGACGGCATTGGCGGCCTTGGTGCATCCAGCGGCGGACATTCTTTGATGCTCAGCGCCATGCGTCCCAATGATGCCCGTTACGGCGCCATGAATTTTTCAGAAGAAAAGAAAACGGATGCACGCCTTTCCTATCTGATCGCCCTGTGGCCGGTATTGGATCCGTATGGGCGGTACGGGTTTGCTAAAGAGAATAAACGTGAGTTTCTGGTTGAGGCGACTGACGCCTATTTTTTGAATCAAGCGGCCATGCAGGAAGGGAATCCGTTGCTCGTTCTCGAGCGTGGAGAACCGCTCGACCGGCCACCAATGCTGATTGTCCAGGGCACGGCGGATAGCAACGTGCCGCTTGATTCCGTGCATCGATTCGTTGACGCCTACCGTGCGACAGGCGGTGCGATCGAGATCGCGTGGTTTCCGGATATGCCTCACGGGTTTAACGGTTGGACGGATATTGACTGCGACCGTGCTTTGAAAATTATCAAAGACTTTGTATTGCGTCGGCAAAACCCATCGGCCGGCGTTTTGGACGATACGGAAAATGAACAGGCGTAAATTTATCAAACGTATGTGTTAAATACGATTGGGAATACCATGAAATTTGAAGCGATCAATTTTAATGATAAATTTTCCAAGTTTTCTGAGCATTGGAAACCAAAAATCATTGCCCAGATGAACGACTATCATTTCAAGGTTGTCAAATTGCAAGGCGAGTTTGTATGGCACAAACATGATGACACGGTCTGGATTTGATTCCCCGATAAAAAGAACCCCAATGGTGCAACATTGGGGATAACAGCGCAATCATGAACGGAGATAGCTGAATTGAAAATCATCGTCTTGAACGGAAGTCCCAAGGGTAACCTGAGCGTTACCATGCAATACGTAAACTATGTTCAGAAAAAAAATCCTCAGCACGAACTTAAAATCCTGAACATTTCGCAGCGAATCAGGACGATTGAGAAAAGTGAGGATGCTTTTCGGGACATTGTCGATGCGATCCGGTCTGCCGATGGTGTACTGTGGGCCTTTCCCGTGTATTTCTTCTTGGTGGATTCCAATTATAAACGATTTATCGAGCTTATCTGGGAAAGAGAAGTCTACGCTGCATTCCAGGATAAATACTCGGCTTCTTTGAGCACGTCGATTCACTTTTATGACCATGTTGCCCACAATTACGTCAATGCCATTTGTGATGATCTTGGCATGCAATACGTTGGCGGGTTTTCTGCCGACATGTATGACCTTCTGACTGAAAAAGAAAGAAAGCGGTTGATCCTTTTTGCCGAGCATTTTTTTGATGCCATCGATAAACGCGCGCCGACATCGAAGACTTTTCGCCCGATGACCCCTGGTGCGTTCGCGTATATTCCACATGATGTTCAAAAAAGGGTTGATCCCGGCAATAAAAAAGTGTCCATTCTGACGGACGCAATCGATCAGGAAACGAATCTGGGGCGCATGACTCAGCGCTTTGCGCGTGCCTTTTCCGGTAATGTCGATGTGATTGACATTCATGCATATGATATTAAGGGCGGGTGTTTGGGCTGTCTCCAGTGCGCATACGATAATCGCTGCGCGTATGGTGACAAGGACGACTACATTAAGCTTTTTAACACAAAAGTTAAGACCGCCGACATACTCATTTTTGCTGGATCGATCAAGGATCGGTATTTGTCATCACGGTGGAAGCTGTTTTTCGACAGGAGTTTTTTCAATAACCATCGGCCATTGTTAATGGGTAAGCAGATCGGATTCATCATCTCAGGCCCGTTGAGCCAGGTGCCCAACCTTCGGCAGGCACTGGAGGCCTTTATTGAGGTACAGCAGGCCGGAATCGTGGATTTCATCACCGATGAATGCGGTGAATCGGCCCAGATCGATGCCCTTTTGCAGAATCTGGCTGAACGGCTGGTCCGTTTTTCCAGCGAAGGATATAGAAAACCCGTCAGTTTTCTTGGCCTGGGGGGCAAGAAGATTTTCAGAGACGATATCTTCGGTCGCTTACGGTTTCCATTTCAGGCGGACCACAAATACTATAAAAAAAACGGATTTTACGATTTTCCCCAAAAAAAATACATGTCACGACTCGGGAATTTAATCCTGATGCTTTTAAGCCGAATACCGCCCGTGCGCAAAGAAATTTATACCAAGCGGATGAAGCAGGAGATGATCAAACCGCTACAAAAAGTAGTGGACAGAGAATGATAAAGATGCGCTAACGGTATTTGATTTTTACCGGACAGTATCCCCCAGATCCGCCAATAATGAACGGCAACATTTAATGAATGCTACTTATTTTTCGATTTTTAATATTTTCTTATAACTTCCCCTCTATTTTATTTATCAGTTATTTTCTTGCTGATCTTCCCAAAAGACATCGCTGAATCATATGAATTTATATATTTCATAACTGGTTATAGCTGTGCTGAACCTTGTTCAATCCTATTGCTTTTGATGAAACGGTCATTCTCACAAAAGACAATATAAATAGGTCAACACGACGGCAAGTAGTAAATCTTACTTTTTTGTCGAAATGCTAAATTATTTTTATTGACAACGGTATTCAATGGGCATACTGTCAAACCTTTTTTATGGTATGACATATTTTTTTAATGTAAAATTAGTATGTTACGCAGATTTGCTAATGACAAATAGATATGAAAGGAGAATGGCATGGAGACTTACAACCTCAACGTGGAAGAGTTTTTGGACAGCCACACAAAAAAACTTTCCAATGAAATGGGAACGGCCCGTCGAACTGCAAAAATGGACATCCCGGTGATCACCGTTAGCATGCAACCCGGAAGTGGCGGGCACAGCATCGCCAAACGTTTAGCAGAACGACTGGAGTTGACCTATGTCGACAAAGAAATTCTCCAACCCATGGCTATTTGTAATAACGTCAATTCCCAAGGGCTGGAGATTGCTGAAAAATACAGAACCAAAGGACTCGGGGATTTCCTTTTCTCGATGTTCAGCACCAAACATGTCCATCACAGTCAATATCTATGTTATCTGAAAGAATACGTTTCCATCCTGGGGCAGATTGGCAATACCGTTGTTGTCGGCCGTGGTGTGAATTTCATCCTTCCCAAGGAGAAACGGTTCGCTATTCGTGTAACCGCTCCTTTGGAGACACGAATTAAAAATGTGGCCTATGGCTTCAATGTTTCTTATGCAGAAGCCAAGAAACGCATTGCCAACAGGGCCGCGAAACGAAGGGAATTCGTAAGAAATAACTTCCACGCTGATATCGAAGATCCGCTGCACTACGATCTGACGGTTAACACCAGTCGTCTCGATATCGATTCCACCGTGGAAACCATCATCGGCACCATCATTGGTGCGCAAGTAAACCACGCCTTTGAGAAATCAGAATCGTACATTCTTAGAAAGCAGCAATAAAAATGAGAAAATTACTACTGCTACTTTTCATTTTGATTCCCCAAGTGGTGTTGGCAAACACGGGCCACGCGGTTTCCGATTCGGTGGATTTAACGCACACGTTTTTTGGGTATGCAGCCATTGGTTTGTTTGTGCTCGGCTATGCCATGGTGCCGCTGGAAAACAAGATCCATTTACGCAAAAGTAAACCGGTCATTCTGGCAGCGGGTCTGATCTGGGTGCTTGTGGCCGTCACATATGCCAAAATGGGTGATACGCACACGGCCCACGAGGCCGTTCAGCACAGTCTGCTGGAGTATGCCGAACTATTTCTATTTTTGCTGGTCGCCATGACCTACATTAATGCGCTGGAAGAACGAAATGTCTTTCAGTCGCTGCGCTGTTACCTGGTCAACAAGGGATTTTCCTTGCGCGCCATCTTTTGGATTACCGGCTTGTTGGCATTTTTTATCTCTCCAGTTGCCGACAACCTGACCACCGCCCTTTTGATGGGAGCCGTGGTGATGGCCGTGGGCGGTGACAATAAAAAGTTCATTGCCCTGGCATGCATCAATATCGTGGTTGCCGCCAATGCCGGCGGGGCATTTTCTCCGTTCGGCGATATTACCACGCTGATGGTATGGCAAAAAGGCAAGGTCGCATTCGGTCAGTTTTTTTTAATTCTGATCCCTTCGGTCGTCAATTGGTTGGTTCCAGCGTTTTTTATGAATTTAGCCATCGGCAAGGCGCAACCGGAAGTATCCGATGAAGTCGTTCGGATGAAAGTCGGTTCCATCACCCTCATGGCGCTTTTTCTGCTTACCATCTGCACGGCCGTCTCTTTTCATAATTTCCTTCACCTGCCACCGGCCGCCGGTATGATGTTGGGCCTCGGGTATCTCGGGATCTTTTCCTATTGGCTCAAGCGGTACGAAGGTCGATCAGAGCGATATGACAGCATTTTGATGTCGCGTGTGTCCAGCCAGGACCGACCCCTCCAGAGTCTTTTCAATCGAAAAAAGAAAAAAATCGACTTTATCAACGACCTAGACGAGGCGGTGTTCGCCCTGGACAATGATCATATCGTAACCCATTGGAGTAAGGGGATGGAAACGTTGACCGGTGTCTCCAGCAAAGAGATGGTCGGGACGCGAGACCACTGGAAGCCGGTTTACAGCAAGGAACGGTTTTTATTGGCGGATTTGGTTCTGGAACAATTTCCGGAAAAAGAGATCGGAAAATACTACAATGGTCAGCAGCACCGTATCGATTTTGCTTCGGATGGCTATGAAACGGTAGGTCATTATGACAATTTGCCCGGGGGCGGCAAAATGCTGTCCATGGCCGCTGTTCCAGTCAAAGACAAGGATGGGAATATAACCGGCGTCATCGAAGTGATCCAGGACCTGACATCCCAGGTGCAACGCAGACAACATTTCGATTTGATGCAGCGTATCGCCCAGGCCGAGTGGGACACATTGCTTTTCTTTTACGGGGTCATCCTCTGTGTGGGAGGACTGTCCCAGTTCGGATATCTGGCGATGCTTTCCCAGAGCATGTACCAGGGCATGGGCGCAACGACGGCAAACATTCTCGTGGGGTTTTTGTCCGCAATCGTGGACAACATCCCCGTCATGTTTGCCGTGTTGACCATGGATCCCTCCATGCCGCTTGGGCAATGGCTGCTCGCCACGCTAACGGCGGGTACCGGTGGTAGCCTGTTGTCCATCGGATCGGCTGCAGGGGTGGCCCTGATGGGATCTGCACGCGGCACCTATACCTTCGGGGCCCACTTGAAATGGGCACCGATTATCGCGCTGGGGTATGGTCTGAGCATTATGTGCCATGTGGCGATCAACGCAGCCCTTTTCTAAGCGCCTGTTTGATAAATCCGGCTAAGGCCCGCTAACGGCGTTGGAAATTGTCTCAAAATGCTCACATATTACATATATGCTCCGCTTTTGAGCCACTTTCCGCCTTGTTATCGGGCCTGATCCAGACTTCTCAAACAGGCGCCAAGAGCCGCCATGCCCTGACACAAATAGCTGCCCTCAGAAGATTCTACCTGCCGCATTCAATCCTCGACAGTCTTTACGAATCGTACTATTTCAGGCTTTCTTCATATCCTTCATCCTCGAGTCAGTAATTCTCTCCTGAAGGGAAGTTCCCTCAACCGGACGCCCGACGCCCTGAATATTGCGTTGGCCACCGCAGGGGCGACCGATGGGAAAACAGGCTCACCAATTCCTCCGGCCTTAAGGTTGTTTTTCACAACATACACTTCTATGTCGGGCACTTCAGACATGGTCAGAACCGGGTAATCGTCATAGTTGGCCGTTTTTACGCCGCCGTTTGAAAAACGGATCTTTTCATAAAATGCCGTACTCAATCCCATGATCACACCGCCCTCGGCCTGAGCCTGGATCGCATCCGGATACACGGCTGTTCCGCAGTCCAGAGCGCAGAAGATCTTATGCACGGTAATTGCCCCATTTTTTTCTACCGATACCTCTGCCATGTGAGCGGCAAAAGATTCAAAACATGAGGTTACGGCAACCCCTCTTGCTCTACCTTCGGGGACAGGACTGCTCCAGTCGCCCTTTTCAGCCGCAAGCGACAGAACATTATAGGGCCTGGAGTGTTTTTGCATATGATCCAGGCGGAACTGAACCGGATCCTGTCCGGCGGCATGGGCCAGTTCATCGATAAAGGATTCCACGGCAAACACATTGACGGAATATCCCACGGACCGCCACCATCCTACGGTTATGGGCAGGTTCACCATCACATAATTCACAAAAAAATTCGGGAGAGAATAGGGCATATCCCGGATGCCTGCAACCGCATCCGGGTCGATGCCGTTTTTCACAGCCTGAGGCATGACCCGGGACATGACCGATGGGGCGGCAACCTTATGTGACCAGGCAATCAACCGACCGTTTTTATCCAGGCCGGCCTTTATTTTACACTGATTGGCCGGACGGAAGCGGTCATTTGCAAAATCATCTTCGCGGGTCCATATCACTTTGACCGGCCGGTTCAGTTTTTGGGACAGCAACACCGAATCCACAACCGCATCCTGTTCCCCGCGCAGACCGAAACCACCGCCGGCCGGCAGGGTCATGACCTCCACCTTGTCAATGGGCAGTCCGGTCAGTTTGGACGCCGTGAGCTGTGTCGCGGTCTGCCCCTGGGTCGGCACCCATATGCGGCAGCGCTGTTTTTCCACATGGGCAGTGCAGTTGATCGGTTCCACCTGGGCGTGGGAAATATAGGGCAATTTATAGGATTGTTCGATGGTCCGGGCGGATTGGGCAAATGCCTTTTCTACATCACCGCTGTTTCCGGCCACAGCCCCCGACTTCTCGAGCTGTGCCTTAAACACCTTGTCAACGGTATCGTCATTCAGATCTGAATGGGAGCCTTGAGACCAATTGATGGCAAGTGCCCTGCGGCCCTTCATGGCCGCCCAGGTCGTTTCTGCACAGACCGCGATCCTGTTCTCAAGCGGCACCACGTCGATCACGCCTTTGACGGCCATGGCCGCTTTTGAATCATGAGATAAAGGGGTTGCACCATAATACGGTGGACGGGCCACCAGGGCGATGCACATACCGGGCATGGAAAAATCAATGCCGTAAACGGTTTTGCCCATCACTTTGTCCGGAATGTCCAGGCGCTTTCTTTGGGTGCCGATGATGCGGTAGTCTTCCGGCTTTTTCAGCACTGGATCAGGGGGGACCGGCTGCTGTGCGGCAGCTTCGGCCAGATTCCCATAGCTGAGGCTGCGCCCGTCGGGGTGAATGACACGGCTATCTTTGGCGACACATTGATTTGCAGAAATCTTCCATTTCTCTGCAGCGGCTTCAACAAGCATCTGCCGGGCGGCTGCACCGACCTTTCGGAGCATGTCCCATCGATGACGAATACTGCTGCTGCCTCCGGTGACCTGCATATGCCAGACAGGGCTTTTAAACGGTTCTGCGGCCAGCGCCATTTTTACCTGCACCTTTTCCCAGGCCGCATCCAGCTCATCGGCGATAATCATGGGAATACCGGTGTGGGTGCCCTGGCCGAGATTGGTCTGGCCCACCCAGACCGTGATGGTCTCATCGGTCGCAATTTCCAAAAATGCGTGGGGGGTGAACGGGGACGGCGCAGCCATTGCCGGAGAGGCATTGAACAAGTTGATTTGTCTCGAAATGAGTGTTGCCGCAATGACCAGACTGCCATTTGCTAAAAACGCTCTTCGCGTCATCTGTGTAGTCATGGTTTAGCCTCCCTGTTTGGCAATCATTTCAGCAGCCAGCCTGATGGCCTGTTTAATTCTTGGATGCGAGCCGCATCGGCAGATGACATTGTCCATCTCTGCATTGATCTGCTCCTCGGTCGGATGAGGCGAACGGGAGAGGAAATCAACCGTTTGAAGCATGATACCGGGTTGGCAGTATCCGCACTGGGGCACCTGTTTTTCGATCCAGGCGACCTTCACCGGATGATTGTCAGGCAAGCCTTCAATGGTTGTGATCTCACTTTCCTGTACGTCTTCCACATTGACCACACAGCTGCGCCTGGCTTCACCGTCGATAAGCACGGTACACATGCCGCATTCGGCAATACCGCAGGTGTACTTCACGCTGGTAATGCCCAGGTTGTCTCGCAGAACCCATAACAACGGCGTGTCCGGTTCCACATCGACCTGCCTTTTCTTTCCATTTACAATTAAAGTAAACATGGCGCCTCCTTGATTTGGTTTCCCCGCTCACGAATAAAAATGTATACCGGTTAACGATGCTCACCGGTCTTCATGATTTCACGTCACATGAAAACCGCTCATTGCACTTTTCTTGGCGTAGTGCCTACGTCTTAGCACTCCCTGCGGGCCACGGTGGTAAACTGTGAATTGGGCTCAATGTATATGCGGCAAACTCGACAATCGCGCAGTTTAGGTTTCAGAAGGTTCGGTTTGTTGATTGCTTTAGAAAGGAGAATAACGCTATTTTGCTCAGAGACAATCGGATGACTCTGTCAGAAAATTGACACTTCAATTTCTATCATTACCGATGATATCGACCCGCGATTATGAGAAAATCCTATTATAGGAGTAAAATCAGTTGTCGTAAAGCTCAATTTTGAAATGTTTTTCTGATAACGCCAGATAATGCCCATCCATAAATAACTCATCTGTCTGATGCCGGTGCCTTGGTTATAAATTTTAAATCATAATATTAGTTATATAGGTAAACATGCGTTTCCTGAAAAGGTACATTCCGGTAGAAAACGTCAGGGGCGCTGATCAAGGGCCGCATTCGCCTGTTTAAGGCCGAAAAAAAATAACTTGTCAAAATCAATTCCAACTTGCCTGCCGTATCATTTCAAATTTCTCCCGCTTGATCGCTCGCCCGGCTAAATCCGTAAAGTGTACATTGGCCTATGAATAAACACTCAACAAAACAATATGTTAATGCCAAAGGGAAATGGATTTTATTAATCTGGCAAACCAATTGCAGAAAAGAGCGAAATGCACTGATGGTTTTGATCCTGTACCTTTATCTAACCGATTAAAAAATCAAAAAAGGAAAATTGGAATTGCTTATGAAGAAAAAGCAAGGGCTTTGTCAAACCATTCGTATCGTTTCTATTCTTTTTCCCCTTTTAATAATCTTCTTTACCACATCCGCTGCCATCGCGTTCAGGGTGACCCTTGCCTGGGATACCGTTGATGGCTCCATCGATGGATACCAGCTGTTCGTACGAAAACATGGGCAGTCTTACAATTACAGCCAGCCCGCCTGGAAAGGCACCGCCACCACCTGTACAATCGACGATCTCGAAGATCAGACCGACTACTATTTCGTGGTCAGAGCCTTTGATGGCAGCCTGACAAGCAGCAATTCAAATGAATGTCACTACACAGTCGACGGCGGCGTTTTAGACTCAAGGTTCGCCGAAACCACACTTACCAGTGGTGTCGAGTACTATACGGACAGGCATTATCAGCTGACCCATGTGCCTTCTTTCTATGATGACATGGAATTGATCATTACGCCCAATGACGACCAGAATCGCACCGATGCCAGTGATTACCTGACCTTTGCCATGCCATACGACGGCACGGTTTACGTGGCCTACGACAGTCGGGCAACACAGGTCCCCAATTGGTTGAGCGGTTTTATCGACACCGGTGACATTATCGAAACATCCTTGTCTACTCAGGCATCTCTTAAAATATATTGTCGACAATACGCAGACGGGGACGTTGTCAATCTTGGCGCCAACAAAGCGGAAGGGTTTGTCGGCTATACGGTCAGTAATTATATTGTTTTTTACAGCGATGACGTTGGCGGAACAACGGCCAACTGTGAGCTGGATAGCGTGTTTGACGAAGCCTCAATGGCCGTCGGGGAATATGTATATACCGACCGAAATTATTGCATCACCGGCGGGGTGCCGGACTGGATGATCGGACGCATGTTGATTCAAACGCCCAATGACGAGAGATTCAATCGCACTGCCAGCGGCTACATCCGTTTCACCAATCCGGTTAACTGGTGGGTTTATGTGCTCTTTGACAGCCGTTCCTCAGCAATCCCAGACTGGTTGGATGGGTGGGAACGCCGCTCAAACTATGAAATTGATACGTCCCTGACTACGCAACCCTATCTGAAGGTCTACCGTAAAATGTTCAAATCCGGACAGTGTGTCGATTTAGGTGGTAATTACGGTCCAGGCGCGTCCGATGAAAACCGCAGTAACTATACAGTGGTTTATGGGCGGTAAGCGGTGTACGCTTATGAATGATGGCAACGGCAGGCGAGGGGAGCCATTCAGGTTGACATACCAATGGATACCTATCCTATAATATAGGCCTGTACCCTATACAATGATCGTCTGCAATCGCTGGTGACGGGACGATGACCGCTAACACGAGCGACTGGCAAAAGGCTGCGGGCTATGTTACCCCAGACAATGAGGTACGGCCATTGTTTTGTGTTGCGCAAGGCGCAATAGGCTTGTCCCATACGCGTGTTTTAATTTTTACCGACCTCCCAAAAGAGCATTACCATGATACACATTTCCCGAATCAAACGGCGACAATTCACCAGGGACCTTTTGCTGGTATTACTGCTGCTATCCGCTGATGACAAATGCCGGCTGCATTTCAAGAACCTTATCAATCAACACATCGGGGCCGAGTTGTATAAATATCTGAGCCTCAGCCTCGTCAGGGTCGACGGTCGGCAGATCGGCGTCGTTTCGTGCAGCCGTTCCAGCGAACCGGCTTGCCTGAAGACGGCGAAATCGGAAGACTTCTACATTCGTAACGGCCCTTCCAGTGACGCGCTGCCGGTCAGCAAAGTCATGGCCTACATTCAGAACAGACGCTGATCAATCTGCGCTTCACCGCGCGAGTGCCTGATAATTAATAATTACATTTGGTATTGAAGATGATCCAAATACTCCTTAAATAATGCCATTAAACCTTCCACGGTTCCGATTTTCTCTTTGATTTCCTCCATGGAATGATGAGTGCTGACATACCTGGCACAAGCCTCAATTAGAAATTCCATCTCTTCCTTGTCATCCGTTATGGTATCCAATGTCATCAATGTCTTGAAAGCATTCTTGAGCTCATTTAGCATTTTATACTCGACCATTGTACCTCCTTTTATCTTGCATATCTGTTGTTTCATTCAGACCAGAATCGTTCTGGTTTTTCAAATGGAATAAAAAATGACGATTATTTTAAGCCTTTGCTCCACAATCCCGCAGAAGCGTTAAGGGCTTCAAGCAGTTCCGGGTCCCGTTCGTAAATGTCGGGACGAAAGTGAACCACACCCTTTGTATCCACCGACACTGTGCCATAAAACAGGATGACCGGAAATGGTTTCTTCAGGTGGATACGCTCTGTGCGACCTGAATTTAAAATCTGTTGGAGGTGATCCGTTCCCGCCTGGCCGTCGAGGCGCAAGAGAATTTTCGCCAGTCCAAAGGGCCTCTCGAAGTGAATGCATCCGGCACTTAAATCTCTTTTTTCCAGATCGAAAAAATCGCGCTTGGGCGTATCGTGGATAAACACGAAATCCGGATTGGGAAAGATGAATTTGATCTGGCCCATGGGATTGGACGGTCCAGGCTGCTGGACCAGTCGATAGGGCAGATTCGTACCCGTATATCGATCCCAGGGAATCTCCTCAGGGTTTTCAACCACTTTGCCATTGCGGTCATAAACGAAATAGCTTTTGATCCGCTTAGCATGGGGATCTTTTCTCAGTCCGGGAAGCACGGTGGCATCGAGAATTCCCGGCGTTACGGTCCATGTGGGGTTGATTTCCATATACTGGATTCCGGCCTGGAATACCGGCGTTTTGCGGTATGCGTCCCCTACCTGAGACCGAGAGCGCCAGATTATCTGGTCATCCTCGATCAGGACTACACTGAAATTGGCGATGTCGGCAAGCAAAAAAGTTGAGGGAAGGTGGTGCATCACCCAGCGGGCACGTTGCCAGATTGATGCGGATCTTGTCCGAGACCAGCATCTCCATGCGCTGGGGGCTGGCACCGGGGAAGGTGGAGACGATGGTCAGATAACGAATCAAGAAGGGCGGCATGTCGTCCCTGGTCATGGTGTTGAAAACCGAGATGCCGAATCCGATGAGAATCACCAGGATCGAAAAAACCAGCGTCCGGTTCTTTATGGCGATATGCGTAATATTCATTGGGAAACCCGGACTTTCATCTATTCGGTGATCATGGAGATGCCGGAGATGACGATGAACTGTCCGCCTTCTAGCCCGTCCAGTATTTCAAGTCCGGCCCCGGTCAGCTCGCCCACGACGACCGGGTGGCGATGTGCGGTGGCGAGTCCGTCCTCGGGCCCCATCTCCAGCAGGTAGACGAAGCGCCCCTGGCTGTCCTCGGCCACGGCGCAGGCCGGTACGAGAATTTTCCCGTTTTCAGCACCACCACGGTCACCAAAGGCGAAACTCACTTCGGCGGGCATGCCCGGACGGAGTTTGTCGCTCTCCTCGTCGAGGAGGACCGAAACAGGATAGGTGGATGCGGCAGAGGTGACCTGCGACACCCGCGTGACCGTACCGGTATACGTCTTATCGTCATGGGCGAAGCGCACGGATGCCTGTATGCCCTGCTGAATGTGGTGGATCAGCGTGCCGGGCATGCCCACCTCCACCTCCATGCGACTGCCGGAGATGATCGACGCCACCAGTTGGCCGGCCGAGGCATTTTCGTTTTTCTCCACCGGCACCTCGGCCACATGGCCGTCGGTCGGGGCCGTCAGCACGCCATAGGAGAGCTGCCGTTTTTGCAGATCCAGCTGCTTTTGCTTGGACTGGTAGGTGGCCCTGGCCGAGGCGTACTGGTTTTTGGCCGCCTCATACTCGCTCAGGGCGATGTTGTTGTTCTTATACAGCTCGCGGACGCGGTTGAGGTTGGACCGCGCGGTTTCCTGCTGCACGCGGGCATTGGCCATACTGGCCCGGAGCTCCTCCAGTTTGAGGGTCATGTCGATGGTGTCCAGGGTGGCAATCCTGTCCCCTTTTTTTATTGGTTGTCCTTCGCGCACATCGATGGTTTGGACGATGCCCTCCACCTGGAAACTCAGGTTGGTTTCGGTCTGGGCCTTGGATACGCCGGAGAAGGTTCTCAGCCGCTTGCCGCTCGAGGATTCGACCTTCTGGAAGCATACGGGCCGGATGATCGGCTCCGTCTCCTTGGTGGTATCGCCGCAGCCGATAGCAGCCAGCACGGCAGCGGCTGTCAGCCCGGCGACAAGAAATCGTTTCATGGTCATGGGTTATCGCTTTCGTTTATCGTCCAGATAGTTGATCAGACGGCCTGAAAAATCGACCTGATCCGCTTTGGGTGCCAAAAGAACGAATCGCCCGATGGAGCGCTCCAGGTTCAGATAGCTGATGAAATACTCGTAGACGGCATTGGCGGCGGCCAGCCGGGCAGTGAGGGCCGCATTCTGTGCGTCCAACAGCCGCACAATGGACACCTGGCCTTTTTCATAGGCATCCTGCACCAGGTCGAAGTTTTTGGCCCCGGCCTCGGCTGCCTGCTTTGAGAGGGTGATGTTGAAAGACTTGGCCACGATGTCCAGAACGTTGTTGCGAAGGGTCAGTTCCAGGCCCTGGATCAGATCGGTCCGCTGGGTTTTCAGCCGGGAAATATCGATCTTGAGCTGGCGGGCACGGACGCTGATCTCACCCCCGGGAAACAGGGACCAGCTGGCGTTTACCGCCACCTGCCATGAATCCTCGTCCGGCAGGGCGACCTCGGATCCGGCGCCGGTGCGGGAGAAGATGTGATCCGCCTGGGCGCTGGCCCCCACATCGGGCAGGTAGCGTTTGCGCCGGTAGGAGGCCAGGATCCGCTCGTTGGCCTGGATGGCCTCGTCGATCTCCTTGATTTCCGGAAGGCTGGCCGTCGCCTCCTGGACCAGAAAATCGGTGGCCAGCCGCATGGCCGCCGGATTGCTCACATGCTTGCGCAGATCGGCGCTTGGGTATTGATCGAACAGATGATCGGACAAACGGATGTCGACCACCGAGAATTTTTCGTCGATGGGCCGGTAAAGGATCTGGTTCAGGCGCTGTTCGGTGGCCAGCCAGAGGAAACGCACCGTGATGCCCTTTTCCGCCAGAAGCGCGGCCAGGGGATTTTGGGTGGTGATAAGTTCCATCAGCCGGCGGTCTTTGACTAGGGCGATGCGCTTGTACGGATATAGTGTGTGAAAGGTCTCAAGCTCTGCTTCCAGAGATTGGGGAAACATGACATAGGTCAGATTGTGAACGCCGGATGTGCCCTCAACGGTAACCGGGATCTTCTGCACCTCCGGGTCGATGACCCCCACGAGAATGACCGGCTTGGGGTGCCGGCCGGCGGGCGAGCAGCGCACTGCTCAGTGGGCCCAGCCCGATAATGATATCGATCACCGGATTGTTTACCAGATGCCGGTAATTTTTCTCGATGCAGTCGGCGGACCAGTCGCAGGGCAACATGTTGGCAGGGTCGATGGAAACGGTGGTGCGGGATTGAAGCAGGCTGGTCAGTTCGATTTCAAGCTGCCGGATGAATTCCAGTGTCGCTTTTTTCCCACATCCAGAAGAATGCCGATGCTAAGGGTGTTTGTTGATATGGCCTTTTTTGATGGCGCGGTTTGGGCCACCGATTCAGCGCACAGCAGCGTTGACAGGAACAACAGCAAGACGATGGGGGGGCTGCATGCAAAACGATTCAATGTTATCACCATCTTCTCGACTAAACTGATCAGTGTGCCTGGCGGCACACTATACAAGCGCTCAGTTTAGGTCATATCAAGTGTTAGAGAGAAATTGCAGGCCCGAATGGACGAGATTGAGTTGAGCGAAATCACGATATAGTTTCGCGAATTCGCCCTATTTCGTCAATCAAAACATTTCGGTTTTCAGGCGGATTTTGCTATGGTGATCTTATTCTTGCACTTATTTCGATAAAATCAAGAAGGATAGTCTTGGCCATGATCATAAAATGCCTGTTGGCGCTGCTCTACATGGTGCTCGGTGGTGTTGTGACACTGGCACTGGTGGTGATCATCCATCTGCAAAACCGCCCGAATCTCAAGCTGTGGCACAAAGCCTATCTGGATGCCGAGTTTACTGCCGATTCACCGGTGTCGGATTTTGACGGCTACCTGGCGCAGGAGGAAAGGCTGTTTGCGCAACTGAACCGGCAGGTACTGGAGCGGTTGCCGGCGTCGGACCGTGTGCCGATCAACCGCTATCATCGTGGCAGCCTGACCGATCCGGGCCGCTGGGAGAAGAACTGGAACCGGACCTTCGAGCTGACCACGCCAGCGCCCACGGCAGGTGTGTTGCTGCTGCACGGCATGTCCGACGCGCCCTACAGCCTGCGCCGGTTGGGACTGGATCTGAACGAAAAGGGGGCCTGGGTCGTGGGACTGCGGCTGCCCGGACATGGCACCATCCCTTCCGGCCTGGTGCGCTTGAGGTGGCAAGACATGGCCGCGGCGGTCCGGTTGGCCATGCGGCACTTGCGTGACCGGCTGGGGGATAAACCGCTTGTTATCGTCGGCTATTCCACCGGCGGCAGCCTTGCCGTGGGTTACGCATTGGATCAGCTTGAAGACCGTGCACTTCCAGCGGCCCAGAAGATCGTCCTCGTTTCACCGGCCATTGGGGTGCCCCGTCTGGCCGCACTGTCGGTCTGGCAGGCCCGCCTGGGGCGCCTGCTGGGGCTTGAAAAACTGGCCTGGAACAGCATTCAGCCGGAATACAACAGCTTTAAATACAGCTCCTTTGCCATCAACGCCGGCGATCAGGTCTACAAGCTCACCGTCACCATCCAAAACCGTATCCATGCGGCGCAGCAGTCCGGCCGTCTGAAGGATTTTCCGCCGGTGCTGACCTTTCAATCGGTTGTTGATGCAACGGTGTCGACCCAGGCGGTGTTCACCGGGTTGTACAATCGGTTGGCCCATGGTGAGAATGAGATCGTCGTCTTTGATCTCAATCTTCATGCGGGCATTGACAATCTATTGACCACCGATCCGTTGGAGCGCATTGCGGCGTTGCATGCCGACGGTAATATGAATTATTCTTTTCATCTGGTGACCAATGAGAACCCCGCAAGCCGGCGCGTTCGTGTCGTCGCTTTTGAGAAAGACAAGCCTGCCGATTTCGCTGAACCATTAAACTTAACGTGGCCTGACAGCGTCCACTCGCTGTCGCATATTGCGTTGCCGTTTCCTGAAGATGACCCCCTTTACGGGATCACCCATACCGGGCCGAATCCCGGTATTCAGCTCAGTAAGATCGTGTTGCGTGGTGAGCGGGGGGTGATCCAGATTCCGGCCGCTGAGATATTGCGCCTGCGTTGGAACCCTTTCTATCCATATGTGCGTCAGCGGGTGATAAGGTTTTTAGGACTTTAAGAGGACGAGGATATGGACCCTGTGTTGATTGTGGCGGCTTTTGTACTCGGTTCCATGGCGAGCCGCATGGGCCTGCCGCCGTTGGTGGGATATCTGGTGGCCGGATTTGTGCTCAATGGTTTCGGGATCGAAGCGGGAGCACATTTGCAGACCATCGCCGATGCCGGCGTTACCCTGCTGCTCTTCACGATCGGCTTGAAATTGAAGCTCAAGGACCTGGCCAGCCCGGAGGTATGGGTCGGTGCGACGGTGCATATGCTTTGTACCGTCGCGCTGTTTGGCGCCGGGCTCGGTCTGCTCGGATTGGCCGGTATGGCTTTGCTGAGCGGTCTGACCTGGGCTCACCGACTGTTGATTGCTTTTGCCCTGAGCTTTTCCAGTACGGTTTTTGCCGTCAAGGTGTTTGAAGCCAAAAAAGAGATGGCTTCACGCCACGCTGTCACGGCCATCGGCATTTTGATCATGCAGGACATCGTTGCCGTGGTGTTTCTGGCGGTTTCATCCGGCAAGGTACCCAGCCCGTGGGCCATAGCCCTGATCACCGGGCTTTTTGTGGTCCGCCCGCTGCTGCTGCGGTTCATGTCGCGTTGCGGCCACGGTGAGCTGTTGATGCTGTTCGGCATTCTGATGCCTGCCGCCGGTTATGGCGGGTTCGAACTGGTTGGACTGAAAGGCGACCTGGGGGCGCTGGTCTTTGGTATGCTGGTGGCAACCCACCCCAAGGCCCATGAACTGGCAGCCGCTCTGCTCGGATTCAAGGACCTTTTTCTGGTCGGTTTTTTTCTCAGCATCGGTATCTCTTCCTCGCCCACGTTGGCGGCCGTGGGGGTGGCGCTTTTGCTGGCCTTGGTCATGCCCGTCAAGGCAGTATTGTTTGTCGGTATCCTCACCCGTTTCAAACTGCGTGCGCGCACCGCTTTGCTCGCCTCCCTGAGTCTGGCCAATTACAGTGAGTTCGGCCTGATTGTCGGTACCATCGGTGTGGCCCAGGGGTGGCTCGACAAAAGCTGGTTGGTGGTCCTGGCCATCGCCCTGTCATTCACATTCATCCTTGCCGCCCCGGCTAACGCTATGGCCCACGGCCTTTACGCTCGGTGGTCCACCGGCTTGAAGCGCTTTGAAAGCCGCACGCGTCTGCCCGACGAAGCCCCACTGAACGTGGATGGGGCCACCATCGCCGTCATTGGATTGGGCGGGCTTGGAACGGCAGCCTATGATGAAATGCGACGCCGCCATGGGGACGTGGTGGTCGGCATCGATTTTTCCAGGCAGACCGTGCAGAGCCATCTGCAACACGGACGGCGGGTGGCCTTGGGGGACGCCTCGGACAGCGACTTCTGGGAACGGATCAACCCGTCTGCTGCCGAGATCCGTATGGTCATGCTGACCCTGCCGGATGCCAAGGCCAGCGCATTTGCCATCCGCCAGCTGAAGGCGCGCGGCTACGGGGGACAAATTGCCGCCTCCGTGCGGTTTGAAGACGAGGTTGCTGAGCTGAAAAGCGCCGGAATCGATGCAGCTTACGTGATGTATCAAGAAGCCGGTGTCGGTTTTGCCGACTATGTCTGCAAACACATGGATCACTGTCAGCTTCAGGAAAGCGGCCTGACTTTCTGATTGCCCGTAGCTGTGAATCCGCGTTAAAAATACAAATAAACCCTGATCTATCAACGATAGAGGAAAATGGACGCCCGGCATTTCTTTAAGCGTTTTTGCGCCAAATGGAGTGCTTTTGATGCTGTTTTTATCTCTATGGAAACCACGAGTTTTCCATGTTGAACAGATTTTGTTCGCCATTCAGAAAAAAATATTTTGACAACTGCCTATTGAATAACATATTACTGAAAACGATCCGATCTCAGCCGCTGACCGCTGTCAGACAACCCGGATCAGTTAAGTTCGCTCGTTGCTTGAATGAATTTTGTTTTGCCCAATTGATGTCTTTTCAAGCATAATGGTGGGCGAATCTGGCACCTAAAGTGGCGGATATTGATTTGTGTGTCGTCCGCTGAAACTGCTTTGGAAACAAACCAAATAAGGATTGGAAACAAACCAAATAAGGAAAGGAGAGTTTTGCCATGCATAAGTCAACGGCGAAAATTGATCTGCCAGACAAGCCGTTTGTTTCGGCTAAAGAATTCAAGAAGAACCCCGACGGCTCCTGGACTTGCATTAAAAATACAGACATCAAAAATTCCTACGGGATCTATCGGATCAATCCTGGCATGACCTTTTTTAAAAAGAAACCCCACTGGGGCATGGATATCGCCGAGTTGCTCGATCAGGCGGAATAAAAATAAAAAGAACGGATAGACGGCTTACCGCTGCCCACGGTTGGTTTGGCAAGATTTATTATCCTGGGAAAGCCGGAGGACACCAGATCCATTGTTGTCCAACGAAAGGCTGCCGCTTGAATTGCAGTGTCGACCCTGATGCCCTGGCATTGGCGTCTTCCGGCTTTCGCAAGTTACTCGTTTTATGGTGCCACGCCAGGGCCCCTGATGGGTCAATCCATGATGCCACGAATAACACGGGTTAGATCTCTGGCAATAATTGGTTTGTGCAGCAGTGCACGAAGTCCCATGGCCTCGATCTGTTTTTGATCCACGGCTTCACTGAACCCGGTGCACATGATAACCGGTATCTGAGGTCTCAGCCGGTGAATATGTCGGGTCAGTATATCGCCGGTCATTTTAGGCATGGTCAAATCGGTAATCACGATGTCATACTCATCCGCGTGGGATTGAAAGTGCTCCCAGGCGGTGATGCTGTCCGAAAACACCCTCACCCGATACCCCAGCGGCCCCAGGGCATCCCTGGCCAGTTCCCCTTGGATCAATTCGTCGTCGACAAACAAGATCCTTTCTGTACCGCCAAGGGCCGTGTCCGGTTCCAAGCGATCGACAACCTCAATCGGCTCGCTGATCATAGGGAGAAAAACGCTAAATACCGATCCCTCATCAGGACGGCTGGTTACGATTACCATACCGCCCAGGTTACGGACTGTGCCATGCACGGTCGAAAGCCCCATTCCCGTGCCTTCACCCTGCGCTTTGGTGGTAAAAAAAGGATCGAATATTTTGTTCTGAATATCTGGTGAAATTCCGTGCCCTGTGTCGGCCACGGATATTTTTATAAAGTTTCCGGCTGCCATGCCCGGATGGTTGGCCACCTCGTTTTCTGTCAGGGTTACATCTTCCACGCTGACCGTAAGCAAACCACCGGCTTTGCTCATGGCATGGCCCGCATTGGTGCATAAGTTCATGACAATCTGGTGGATGCCGATCGGATCCGCTAAAACCGTGTTTTGGGAATTCAGGTCCTGCCTGATCTCAATCGTTGCCGGCAGTGACGCTCGCATGAATTTGAGTACTTCTTTAACAATAATACGGGGGCTGACCGGTCTGGGGTTGGTTTCCTGGCTGCGGCTGAAAGAGAGAATCTGTTTGATCAATTCGGTCGCGCGGGAGCTGGCATCGAGGATGCGGCCGATTTTTTTCTTGCCGGCCTCGTTGCCGGCCACATCTGCCAAGGCCAAGTCGGCATAGCCAATGATTGCCGATAAAATATTATTAAAATCGTGGGCAATCCCGCCCGCCAGTCTGCCGATGGCCTCCATTTTTTGAGACTGGCGCAATTGTTCTTCGATTTCCATTTGCTTGGTGATATCCCGCCGAACCGATGCATGACCGCTTAGCTTGCCCGCCGGGTCGTATATGGGTGTTGTCGTCACGTCCTGCAGGATTAACCGGCCATCTTTGGTCCGGTTCCAGATTCGCCCCTCCCAGATTTTGCCTGATTCAATCGTCCGTCGGATTTGGGCATAGAACGCCGCTTCATGGCGGTCGCTCTTTAGAATTCGCAGGGTCTGGCCGATCACTTCAGCGCGGGAATATCCCGTGACCTCCTCGAATCGCGGATTGACGTATTGAATAACGCCCTCCGGATCGAGAATGACAACATCTTCGGCGGCCTGTTCGACCACCGAGGCCAATTGGGCGACGCGCGTTTCGATCTGCCGGGTCCGGGAGATATCATGGGCCAAGCCTTGGGTCCCCTGGTAGGTCTCCGGCGAAACAATATCATCCGCGTAGAGTCCGTCACTGGAAACAAGGAAGGTTGACCAACCCGAATCCATCAACATGGATGAATTTTGCACTTTTTCAGAAGGCCTGATCATGAATCGGACTTCAAGTGCCTGAGTACTTCTTTCACCGGTGCGCCGTTCCCGCAGGCCATGGCCGGCCAGAGCATTATTGTCGGGGTGAAAAAAATCCGTAAACGGCTTGCCGATGAGATCATCCGGTTGATAACCAAAGTTTTTGACCGCATCACTGATATACGTGACATTGCCTTGGGGGTCCAATCGGTAGATGATGTCCGGTGTTTTGCTCAGGATACTCTTAAGTTCATCACGGGCTTGCTGAAGAGACCGTTCCGCGTGGCGACGTCGGTTACGGTGGATCAGCAGAATGAAGAGCAAAAGGCCTTCAATCAGCACCAGGCCAGTTACCCCGATGATCTGCCACTTGTAAAGATTCCATACCGAGAGTTTTTTTTCGCGTACGATGCTGCCGGCCGGTAGGTCGGCCTCCCGAATCTGCCATCGCTCGAGTTGACGCCAGTCGAACAGATACACGGTTGCACCCGAGGCCAGGGGAATGGTTGCTGGCGACGTGCCATTCAGGATGCGCAATCCCATCTCGGCAATCTGAATGCCGGCTAGTTCCGCGCTGGACAGATTCCCACCAACAATCCCGCTGCCCAGCAACGCATCCCATAGACCATACATCGGTGCATTGATCGTGCGGGAAAGCTCGGGCAGGATCATTTTAGGGATGAATGCTTCCCCGGCACCATCCATCAGCGTCAGCACGTACAGGGCAACCGTGTGATCAGGCAGCCTGGACGCCTGGTGCAAAAGGGCATCCATCGCAAGAGCGGTCAAATCGATGATCTTAACCCGGTCCTTGTAGCCCTTCAAGACATTCCAGGCGATTTCCCCATATTGGCGATCAGTATCAGAACTGCCTGAAATAATGGCAATGTTCCGTGTCCCCGGATGCAGTTTAAGGGCAATATCCAATGTGCCTTTGACATCGATGGCAGCGATGATACCCGTCATATTTGACATTAAAGGGATGCTTCGGATGTTTTCATTCCCGGAAAGAAACGCCAACGCTGCACCCGGGAAGAGGGTTTTTCCATGGACGATCATCAGGTTTGTCGCAGCGATGTCCACGGAAATGACCAGGTCTATTTTACGGCCGGCATATTTGTAGCGATAAAGATCGATCAGCTTTTGCACATAATCAGCTCCGACGTTTTCCGATAGGCCGGTGTATTCGGTGTGGATGTCGATGGAAAGATGCGGATCATTCTTCAATGTGGCGGTAATGGACTGGTTGACACGTTGCTGCCAAGGCATATCCGGGATATACGAGTTGATGATAAGCACTTGTTTGGAATTTTTTTTTCGCGGGGCCGGCATTTCTTCTGCTGCGCGAATAACAGTACCGGTTGCCAATAAGATGCTTACCCCGATCGTGAGCATAAAAACGCCCAACGCGCATTTACGTCTTATTTGAGCCACGATCATTTCACCGTATCTCCCAAAATTGGAATAGGGCTACTGTCTTGAGCTAACCGATAATTACCAAAGATGATATTACATGGTGGGTCGAAAAACAACCGTCTCAACCGATGAAATTCATTTTGGTTATTGTTGCGATTGTTGCGCTATTGGGGGTGCTGTTCAACCGGTTATTGCCGAGGATGTGACCGCCGCAGTGGATGTAAACTCAGCTTATGTGTGGAGAGGGCAGACGTTTAACGATGGCATGGTTGCCCCGCCCAGCGTCGATGTCGCTTCCGGCGGTTTTGGTTTTAACGTATGGGGTAACATTGATATCGACGATTATTATTCCACCCTGGAACTTGGCTGGGAATATGGAATCACCGAACAGCTCAGCCTGGGCCTCGGCGGCTCAATCGCCTATGCCGGAGAAGAATACTGTGCGGATGACAGTGCCGGTTTGTATGACTCCAACCTTCTATTAGAGCCCCACACACAAAAAAGCCCGCTGTATGCCCTGTGCATGCAGCGGGCTTTTTTATGGGCATACAAGGGCACCGGTTTTAAAAAAAACGTCACATGTTGCGGGATGCTGTATTTAAGGGCGCAGGAAAAAAGGATGTTATGGGCAGTCATCGAAGCATAATAACGTTGACCGTATGACCTAAAATTGACACAATTTATCGTTGGGAGAGTAATCAGAAACGTTTTTTCGTTAATATTCTTTTCTTAAGCGTCTGTTTGAGAAGTCTGGATCAGTTGAAGGTCCTGATGATTCGACGAAATTGTGAGGATAGTCGATTGAAACCCGCCATTCTTTTTCTTTTCTTTTCTGTTTTTCTATCCAGCGTTGCTTTTCATTCTTTCACCTTGGCCAAAGCGCCCAAAATTTTGTATGTCAATTCCTATCACAAAGGTTACCAATGGAGCGACGATATCGAAAAGGGACTTTTCAAGGCCCTTGGCGTTAAAATGCGTGACGATGGAACCCTGGATATATCCCGCAGCGGGATTGAACTCAAGATCGTCAGGATGGACACCAAACTCAATCCCTCCGAACGCTTCAAAAAAAATGCCGCCCTTGCGGCCAAAACGATCATCGACACATGGCAACCCGATGTTGTGGTGGCCAGCGACGACAATGCCTCCAAGTATCTGATTGTGCCTTACTTTAAAAACGCGGCGATTCCCTTTGTGTTCTGCGGGGTGAACTGGGATGCCTCGGTGTATGGATTTCCGGTGGCCAATGTGACCGGGATGGTGGAAGTTGAGGCAATGAATGATACCATTGGTATGTTAAAGCTCTATTCCAGGGGAGATCGGATTGGTTATCTGGGTGCGGATGAATATACAAACCGCAAGGTCCTGCCCTATCATGAACGTCTTTTAGGAATCCACTACAGCGAAGGCAAGCTGGTGTCGACATTCGACGAGTGGAAGCGGGAGTATGTGCGGCTTCAGGATGCGGTGGATATTCTTATTTGTCGGAATCCCATCGGCATCACGGGATGGGACCCGCAGGCGGCGATAGAATTTATCCGCACCCATACGAAAATTCCTTCAGGATGTGCGGCTGACAACACGATTCAATATGTGCTGTTGGCGTGTACCTCTATCGCCGAGGAACAGGGCTGGTGGGCCGGCAAGACAGCACTAAAGATCCTGTCGGGCACGCCTCCAGCAGACATCCCCATCACAAGAAACAAAGAATCGCGAATATATTTGAACATGCACCTAGCCGCTCGGCTGGGTATTAAATTCCCCATGTCGCTTATTGAGTACGCCACACTGGTTGAAGAACTGCCGGAAAGTGAGTAATCCATGTACCGCAACACGATCACCGTCAAGCTGCTGGTCATTATTGTCGGTGCCTTTTTCGTTACCACCGTGGTTGTTCTGGTGCTTGCCGATATCCAGCTCAAGCAGATTCTGGACAAAAGCCAGGATGCCGTGTATTCGGAACGGATCGATACCATCGTTGGTTTTCTTTCCAGACGGAATGAGCGTTTGAAAAAAACCGTCCTCGTGGAAGCCTATCTTGACGATTTCAAGGCCTCGGCGCTGGCTATTCTTCGCAATAGCTATTACAAGCTGTCAGATCCAATCATTTTTCCGTTCATTCTCGATACCGATGGTAAAATCGTCATGCACCCCTATTATCCTGCCGGCGATGGATCATTGAAATCGGTGCCAGCAACCCGACAAATTCTTTCAACCCGATCCGGACAATTCGAGGCCACTGAACAGGGCCGGACCCAATGGTACCGCTACCGGACATTCGAGGACTGGAATTGGGTGATTGTTTATACGGTTCCCCTGGACGTCAAATATCGCGATGCGATCATTTTCCGTAATACATTGATTGGGATTATGAGCGGTGTAACCGTTATTGTCCTGCTGATCCTGGCGGTTGTGGTGCGCCGTTTCACCCGGCCGATCGTCAGGCTTACCGAAGCATCCAAACAGATTGCAGCCGGAAATCTCGATTATCCCATTGATTCGCGTGGTAATGACGAAGTCGGGATTCTGGCCCGGGCGTTTTCAAGTATGCGTGATGCCATTCAACTCAAGATTGCTGATCTGAACAAGGAGATCCTCGAACGCCGGCAAGCTGAAAAAGCATTGCAGGAGAGCGAGGCGCGTCTCGGCGAAGCCCAGAAACTGGCCGGGTTGGGGTATTGGGAGTTGGATGTCAGAACAGGCAACGTCACCTGGTCGGAGGAAGTGTACAACATCTATGGCTTGACCCCTTCTGAGTTTACGCCAGGAGTCGATTCCATCATGGGCTTGTCACCCTGGCCGGAATACAACAAACGCCATGAAGAGGTCATGCACTGTGCGCTTGAATTGAAGGAAAAAGGCAGCTTTGTTCAGAAATTTCTGCGTTCCGACAAAAGCGCGGGGTACTATCATTCCACATTCAAAGGGAAATACGACCCGGACGGTAACCTGGTTGCGATCAGTGGGACCGTCATTGACATCACGGAACTGAAAACCCGTGAGTCGGAATTGCAGCAATTGCGCAACTATCTTGGCAATATCATCAACTCCATGCCTTCCATGCTGGTGGGCGTGGACGAACAAGGTATTGTTACGCATTGGAACAGCGAGGCTGAAAGAGTTACCAAGCTGTCGGCCCAAACGGCTGTGGGAAAACCTCTGGATCAGGCCGTGCCGTGGCTTTCAGCGGAAATGGACCGGATTCGCCAGGCCATCCGAAACCGTGAGGAACAGTTCGACGCCAAACGCAGCCGGAGAGAAAACGGCAAATTGGTTTTCGAGGATCTGACCATCTATCCCCTGATTGCCGATGATGTACAAGGGGCCGTTATCCGAATCGACGACGTCACCGATCAGGTGCGCATGGAAGAGATGATGATCCAAAGCGAGAAGATGCTTTCGGTGGGCGGCCTGGCTGCGGGCATGGCCCACGAAATCAACAATCCTTTGGCCGGGATGATTCAGACCACAAGAGTCATGGCCAATCGCCTGGACAAAAACAGCCGGATCCCGGCCAATCTCAAGGCTGCCGAAGCGGCAGGAATCTCCATGGAGGACATCGGTGCGTTCATGGATGCGCGGGGGATCTACGGCATGATCGAAACGATCCTTGAATCGGGTCAACGGGTGGCCAATATCGTATCCAATATGCTCAGTTTTGCCCGTAAAAGTGACGCCCAGGTATCCTCCCAGAACCTGATTGATCTGATGGACAAAACCCTGGAACTGGCGGCTGCCGACTACGATATGAAAAAGAAATATGATTTCAAATTGATCGAAATCGTTAAAACATATGCCCCCAACCTTCCTCCTGTTCCTTGTGAAAGCGGCAAGATTCAGCAGGTGTTGCTCAATATCCTGCGTAACGGCGCCGAGGCCATGCAAAGCAATCAAGACCGCAAACCCCGGTTTGTTCTGCGTGCATATGCGGAAGAGAGCTCTCAGATGGTCTGCCTGGAGATTGAGGACAACGGCCCCGGCATGGATGAAGCCGTGCGCAAACGGGTGTTCGAACCCTTCTTTACCACCAAAGCGGTGGATGTGGGTACCGGTCTGGGATTGTCGGTTTCTTACTTCATTATCACCGATAACCACAAGGGGCAGATGAGCGTAGCCTCCACGCCCGGCAAGGGCACCACCTTTTTTATCCGTCTGCCCATGGCCGGATGATCCGGTGAATCATGAATGCTGAATTGCCTGTACCCTAATCAGGCGGGTCAGTCACAGACGGGCACTATCGATTGAGAAGACCAGTCGTCCGGCAGCCGGTCAAAATAGGCGGCTTCGCCAAGTCGGCCCCGTTTGCGACAGCCCGTGGCGTAGATGGCGCATTTGCGGGTGAGGACGTCAAGCGCTGCTGCTGTCTGATCGGCCGACAACACGCCTTGACGCAGGATTTTGACGATTGCCTGGATGCGGTATCGATCCAATTGCGGCATGGCCGACAATTGATCGGCATGACCGCCGTGTTTGACGATCAGCGGCTCGTCGATCAACGCCACCGGGTACTTAAAGGTGATGCGCAACCACAGGTCATAATCCTCACAGGCCGGCAACTGCTCGTCGAAAAGTCCCACCTCGTCCAAAAGCCTCCGGCGCATCATGACCGCCGAGGGACTGATCAGGCAAAGGGGCAGACAGCGCTCAAAGATCATGCCTCGATGCTTTTTGTGGTGGCGCTTGGGGTTGACACGTCGGCCATGGCGAATCCAGATTTCTTCGGTCTGGCAGATCAAGTTCTCGGGATGGGCGTCAAAAAAATCCACCTGGGCCTGTACCTTGCCCGGCAACCAGGCATCATCCGAATCCAAAAGGGTGATCAACTCGCCTTGTGCCGCACGAATACCGGCGTTGCGTGCCGCACTGACCCCTTGATTGGCCTGGCGAATCACCCGGATACGTGTTCCGTAGGAGGACAAGAGGGCCGGCGTGTCGTCGGTGGACCCATCGTCGACCACGATGGTTTCCAGATTCGCGTATTCCTGGGAGAGCACTGAATCAATGGCTTTTTTCAATGACCACGCCCGGTTAAAAGTGGGCATGATCACACTGACTAACGGTGGTTGAATGGTTTTCATGGGACTACCATACTGCCCGCTTTCAGGCGGCGCAAGTCCGGCCATGTCCGAGCTTTACGATTACGATTCTTAAACACGAGCACGACGAGCATTGGCGTTTTTCGTGCTCGTGCACGTAATCGTAATCGATCATCATTTTTTACTATCGATCGATGAAATTCCCGCTGAACTCCTCCAAAATTACAATTGCTGTGGCACTTATGGCCAAGTTGACATAAGCGGGTTTTTGCCTTAGCATTAAAAAATTATCTATTTGATTTTCCCACCGAACCCCAAAAGGGAAGTAAAAAGGCAAAAGGTATTTTCTTTGCCTGCAAACCGGCTAATGACTGCCGTTTATTATTTTATAAACCCGATCAGGAGGAATCCCTATGAAAAAAGTCGCTTTGATGGCAACTGTTATTGCTCTGGCTCTTGCTTTTGCTACTGTTCCAGTGGATGTCCAGGCCAGAACCACTTTTGTTACCATCGGTACGGGGGGCATCACCGGGGTTTACTATCCCACCGGTGGGGCCATTGCCAAAATGGTCAATGCCAAGCGCAAAACATATGGCATCCGGGCTACCGTCGAATCCACCGGCGGGTCGGTGTTCAACGTCAATGCCGTGATGTCGGGAGATCTGGAGTTTGGTGTGGTTCAGTCTGACCGCCAGTACCAGGCCATCAAGGGGATGGCTGAATGGGAAGGTAAACCGCAGAAGGACTTAAGAGCGGTGTTCAGTATCCATCCGGAGTCCGTGACCCTTTGCGCCACCGTCGATTCCGGTATCATGGACATCAAGGACCTCACAGGCAAACGGGTCAATATCGGCAACCCCGGGTCCGGTCAACGCCAGAATTCTATTGATGCCCTCGAGACCAACGGAATCAACTGGGAAAAGGACATTAACGCCGAGCAAGTCAAAGCCGCGGAAGCACCCGGATTGCTGCAGGACGGCCGTATCGACGCATTCTTCTATACCGTTGGCCATCCCAGTGGGGCGTTCAAGGAGGCGACCGCCGGTGCCACCAAGGTGCGCTTTGTTTCCATCTCCAATGTGGATTCATTGCTCAAGAAGTATCCCTACTATGCCAAATCTTTCGTGCCGGTGGATCAATATCCGGGCGCCAAGAATGACAAGGATGTACCCACCTTTGGTGTGAAAGCCACGTTTGTGACTTCGGCCAAGGTTCCCGCCGACGTGGTGTATGCCATTACCAAGGAGGTGTTCGACAACTTCGATAAATTCAAAAAACTGCATCCGGCCTACGCCGTGCTGACCAAGGAAGGCATGCTGGAAGGTCTGTCCGCGCCCATTCACGAGGGCGCTATGAAGTATTTCAAAGAGGTCGGCCTGAAGTAATCATCCGTTGACGGCAGGTTGTGCCGGCAGATTGGGATGGCGGTGCAACCTGTTTGTTCGTGGTATAGCATTCAAGATAATGTTATTGGACTGCGTTATCGGTCGCCGCGGTATTGATTATACAGCTTCCTCCCTTAAGGCCTTGCCAAAACCATTATCTTAAACACTATAGAAACGTGTGCCTGTCCAAAAAAGATGGTGCCAGGAGCTCATTCATTCATGGATGGCGTTGAAATAACCGTTTCACAAGTGAGTATGGGTGATACCGATGATTGAAAAAGCCGTTGAACCGAACGATGATGGACTGGAAATCGCTAAACGCATGGCCGAGGAAGAGGAGGGCATGGGGCGCCGGCCCAAAGGCTGGGCCCGCTGGCTGATCCCTTCCATTGCCGTGTGCTGGAGTCTGTTCCAACTTTCCATCGCCAGCTGGCTGATCATCGATTCCACCTTTATCCGTTCCATTCATCTGGCCTTTGCCCTGCTGATCGTCTACCTTAACTATCCTCTTTTCAAACACCCCAAATTCGGTATCGCTTATTTTTCCGCCACCGACCGGATTCCCATACTGGATCTGGTCATCAGCGTCATCGCCGCTGTATCGGCCCTTTACATTGCCCTGGACTACGATGGGCTGGTAATGCGCTATGGCGCACCCATCATGCGGGATCTGGTCATGGGATCGGCCCTGGTGATATTGCTGCTCGAGGCGGCTCGCCGGGTGATCGGCCCGGCCCTGCCGGTAATCGCCATTGCGTTTTGCCTCTACGCGTTTCTGGGGCCCTACATGCCAGATCTGATTGCCTTCAAGGGAGTGTCCCTGAATCGCTTCATGGGGCAGATGACCATGTCCACCGAAGGCATTTACGGCATCCCCCTGGACGTGTCGGCAACCATTGTTTTTCTCTTCGTGCTTTTCGGCGCCATGCTGGACAAAGCCGGCGCCGGGCAGTATTTCATCCGTCTGGCTTTAAGCCTTCTGGGCGGCTTCAAAGGCGGGCCGGCCAAGGCGGCTATTATGGGCAGCGGATTGACCGGCCTGGTGTCCGGCTCCAGCATTGCCAATATCGTGACCACCGGCACCTTTACCATTCCGCTGATGAAAAAGGTGGGCTACCCGCCTACCAAGGCGGCGGCCGTGGAAGTGGCGGCCAGTACCGACGGACAGCTGGCGCCGCCGATCATGGGCGCCGCAGCCTTTATCATTGCCGAGTATGTGAACGTGCCCTATGTGGAGGTGATCAAGGCCGCCGCCGTACCGGCCTTTGCCTCTTATGCGGCGCTTTTCTACATTTCGCATATCGAGGCGTCCAAACTGGGGCTACGGGGCATGTCCCGGGCGGAACTGCCGGCCTTTTTCAAAACCCTGGTCAGCGGCACCCACTTTCTGGTGCCTATTTTGATGCTGCTCTATGAATTGATTGTGGTGCGCCATTCTCCGGAATTGGCCGCGTTTAACGCGATCTGGGTCATGGCCATCATCATGCTGTTTCAACACCCGGTCAAGGCGTACATGGCCAAAACGCCGTTAGGCCCGGCGTTCAAGGCTGGTGTGGTGGATATTTTCTCCGCCCTGGCATCGGGTGCGCGTAATATGGTTTCCGTGGCCCTGGCCACGGCGGCGGCCGGGATAATCGTCGGTGTTGTGGCCCTGGGGCTGGGCCAGTTGATCACCGCCATTATCGACACCCTTTCCGGTGGTAACATTTTCCTGATGCTCGTGATCACCGCCGTTACCAGCCTGATCATCGGCATGGGCTTGCCCACCACGGCCACCTATATCGTCATGGCGTCCCTTACTGCGCCGGCCATTGTGGAAATCGGCGGATTCAACGACTTTATCGTGCCGCTCATGTCCGCGCACCTGTTTTGTTTTTATTTCGGCATCCTGGCTGATGACACCCCGCCAGTGGGACTGGCCGCCTATGCGGCGGCGGCCATTGCCAAATCACCGCCCATCCCCACCGGACTGCAGGGGTTCATGTACGACATCCGTACCGCCATTTTACCGTTCATGTTCATTTTCAACAGTGATCTGATTCTGTACAATGTCAACAACTGGCCTCAGGGGTTGCTCATTTTCGCCATGGCCTGTTTTGGTAATTTTGCCTTTGCATCGGCAACCCAAGGGTGGTTTGTGGCCAAGAACAAGGTCTGGGAAATCCCGCTTTTTCTTTGCGTTACCCTGATACTGATGCGGCCTGATCTGATCGCCTCGCTGACCGGTATTCCCCACGATCAGCGCTATTGGGTTTACGCCATCGGCATGGCCATTTTTGGGCTGCTCTACCTGATGCAGCGGCCGCGCATACCTGCGCCGGGGGCTGCAAGCGCCTGACGTATCTCCGATCCTTAGTTTGTCATCGTGATGAGCCATTCAACCTTTGCCAAGGAGGGATAATGGGCCAGACAAAAAAGATTCTCGTGGCCATGGCATCCACCGAATATTCTCGGGGTATTTTTGATTTTGCGGCAACCCTGGCCACAGGCCTTGAGGCGCAGTTGATCATTGTCAACATCATCAACTCGCGGGACATTGATGCGGTCCGACAGGTCGCCGACATGGGCTATGCGGTTGATGGTGACAAGTACGTTGCCGGCATCAAGGACGCCCGACAGCAGGAGATCGAAGCCATTCTTCGCCATTCGACATTTCCCAAGACGCGCATTCAAACGATTCTGCGCGTGGGCAATCCCGTAGATGAGTTGATCAAGATCGCCATGGACGAATCAGTGGATATGGTGGTCATGGGCACCAAGGGCAGAACCGATTTGCAGCATATTTTAATGGGGTCCGTGGCTGAGAAGATGTTTCGCCGCAGTCCGGTGACTATTGTTTCCTATCGCGATGCGGCGCAGGCCGAAAAACTGAAAAAGCGTTTTCGTTTTTAGAGTACACCCGTTCAGATCCTGCCAATAGGAGGAAGCCAAAATGACCCGACAATGGGTTGGTGTGGGTATCGGTATGGTTATGATCATTGTTTTGGCCCTGGTGAATGCCGGGTTTGCCGGGGATCGTTTCACGGTCAACGGTGACGGCACGGTAACGGACCATGAACGGGGATTGATGTGGGCCACCCACGACAACCATGGGGACATCAACTGGCACCAGGCCGATAAATGGGTGCGCTATACCTTCCCCTATACCCTGCCGACCATGTACGACAACTGGCGCATGCCGACCCTCTCCGAATTGCAAAGCCTGGTTCAGGGAGGCAAAGGCTATGAAACCGACTGCGGTCAGTGGGTCAAAATCGTGCCACAGATTCGTTTGAGCTGTGGTTGGATCTGGACGTCAGAAAGCGGACAACTGGGGCCCACGGCAACGGTTTTCAACTTTGACAATGTCTACCATTACACGGTACGCAAAGCCCATCATCGGGCGTATCGGGCGCTGCCTGTGCGCAATCTGGATGGCCGCTAAGAGACTACTTGAAAAGTTTTCTAAATGGGTTGCCATTTCCTTGCTGTCACTCCTCATAATCGGCTCGTGGATCCAGGGTCATGGCCACGGGAGAGGTGCTTTTCATGGGCACAAACGCCACCTGATCTTCTACCGGCACAATCTCGATCTTTTCCCGTTTTCTCAAATAGATGGTGGCCACGGCCAATCCGCCATTGACCAGGCACCAAAAGGCGAACAGTCCCAACGGTGTTCCCGACAGGGTCATGATCGTGGAGGCTGCAATCGGGCTCAAGCTGGCACCGATGCTGTACGCGAACAAAAGGCCGGCACTGACGGCCACGGCATCCTGTCCGCCGAAAACATCATGGGCCCTGGCCACGGATACCGGGTAAACAGCAAACATCATCATACCGAACAGCCCCATCTGTAAAAATATGGTCACGAACGTGGTCTGCCTGCTGATGAATATCAGTGCGCTGAATATCGCAATGGCTGTGGAAATGACCCCAAGCACCATGGTCCGATCAAACCGATCGGAGATTGAGCCCACCACCCATTGGGCAGCCAATCCGCAAAAAACTGTGATGGACATGATCCAGGACAACTGGTGCAGGGACATGCCGATGCGGTTGCAAAGCACCGGCGTTAATGCGTAAAAGGCGCTGTTGCTCAATCCGGCAGCCATGCACCCCAACATCCCCAGTGGGGATTTACGGAAGATGGCAAAGAAATGATAGGGCTTGGTCTCCGGCAGACTGGGATGCACACCCTCGGTCGCCGATACGGGCACCATGCAAAGTGAGAAAATAACGCCGGTCAGGATGAACAGCTCGTTGCTTCGAATGTCGCCGATGTTGAGCAATTGCTGCCCAATGCCGATGCCAAGATAGGTGAGGGTCATGTAGATGGAGAACACCCGGCCGCGCAAGTGCGATGCGGTGCATTCATTCAGCCAGCTTTCGATCACCATGAACATACCGAAGGTAACAATACCGCTGAGAAATCGTAACACCGCCCAGAACCAGGCAGACAGGTAAAGGCCGTGCAGCAGAATCACGGCCGTGGCCGTGGCGGCGAAAACCGTGAAGGCCCGGATGTGGCCGACATGCTGGATCAGTCGATGACAAACAAAAGACCCGATCAGCAGGCCCGAGAAATAACATGACATAACAATGCCGGCCGTAGTGGATGAAAATCCTTCCATGGCCATACGTGTGCTCAGCAGCGTACTCAGCAAACCGCTACCGGTCAGGAAAATGAAGGTTGCCGCGAACAGGGCGCCAAATGCCCCGATGGTGGTGGCCATGGGCGTTGTCTCCTTTACATAACGATCGATATCATTTCGCCAGCCGCTATATCGACCAAAAAGCGCCCGAAAAAAGCAGAATTTTAAAAAATATGCAATCGGTTTTTTTTACCCATGGCTGCCCGGTATCGCTATTTTTTTATTTGTAAACTAAATGAATAGGTTAAGGATTGAAGAACGTCGGCTTAAGCGAAAGGAAACAGCAATGAATGATATAAACGCATGCAAACCTATCAGAAGAAATACGTCTGCCCATGGTGAAGATCAATCCAACGCGATAGCAACCGTTTTTCACCGAGTGCGTGTTTTAGATCCTTAGGGGGAAAGTGGACCGGTTCATCGCCCAAGCGGAATGTTCCCCAGTGAGCAATCATCAGCTGCCTGGCCTGAATCTCCTCAAAGGCCTGAATCGTTTCCGTGGGGTTCATATGGCTGGGGGCCATAAACCAGCGCGGCGCATACGCCCCTGTGTTGAAAATGGCCAGATCAATGTCGTAATCGTTGCCCAGCTGCTCGAATCCATCGAAGTAGGCACTATCACCAGAAATATATATCACCGGGCCGCCGGCAGTTTTGATCAGGTAACCGCCCCACAGGCTGCGGTTGGGCCCGACAATGGGGTTTCTCATGGTCCAGTGATTGGCGGGCAATAGGGTTATTTCACAGCTACCGTCGCTCCAGGTGCTGTACCAGTCCAGTTGCGTGCGATGGGACATCCCCATATCGTTGAATTCACTGTCGTAGCCAAGCGGTGTGATCACATGCGTCTTGGGGTCCAGCCGTTTAAGGGACGCTTCATCAAGATGATCGTAATGGCCATGAGTGATCAGCACATGATCCGGTTGAGGCATCTTTTCCAGATCAAAAGTAAGCGGTGAGAAATCTTCGATGAACCAGAAAATATCGTCAAAAACCGGATCAACAAGTAAAATACGGTTTACATCTTTTATTAAAAGTGTAGAATGTTTGATAAAAGTTACAGACACGCCACGATGGGACATGACTGATTCCCAATCGATGGCAACCGGTGTAACGGGCTGGTCATCCAAAAAGTCAGCATAGGCGTTGGTGTGAAACAGCTTCCAGGACAGCACCTGCCAGAAACGCTTGTTACGTGGCATTCCCATGGGATTGATAAACGTCTTTTTCCCATGGTGAAGCTTGCGGGCTGCGATTTGTCGCAGATCGCGCCCGTCAAGCGGCCGATAATGAAGCGGAGCAGGGCCTTGATGGCCGGCTACAGCCGACTGGACCATACGGGGAAAAAACTGGGCCGCCAACATGACCTTGAATACCGCTGTCAGTCTGCCCATAAAACGTCTCCTGCTAATCTCTTGATTCAGTTCTTCTTTTGTCACGATGGGGTTGAATGGCCTCTCCTTCCTGATGCGGTGTCGCAAAAAGTATTTTCCAACGATAACCATCTTCAGCAAAACCTGCAACCATCACGACCGTATGTGACATGCCCGGGTGCGGGTGTCAGTATACTTGAATATAAACGTACCCACCGCCGTTGTAGCCGAACGCGGTAAACATATGATGGTAGTTCGATGACAGCCCGGTATAAAAGGTCTCATAACTGACCTGATAAGGGCGTTTTTCATCGGGATCCACATCCAACAGGGTCACTTGGCCGGAGGCCGCATCATAGGCGCCCACCGGTGATATGTGGGGAATATTCAGCGTGGGGATGAACGCGCCCTGGTCAAAGTGGGCGATGATCAACCCATCCCCCTTCTGGTCAAATGCTTTCAGACGCGCTTTCAGGGTGGTGTGGATGGACGCATCGCCAAAGGTTTTGACGGGGGTCGGTACGACCGCTACGGCTCGAACCGCCAGGCCATAGGCAGCGATACTGTCCTTGACCACCTGGCCCAACAAGGGCAAGGGCAGCCCGCGGCGGCCATGATATCCGCCTTTGCTCATGCGCGCTTTCCAGTGGCCGGTGGATATCCGGTCAAGAATGTCGTGCTGGCTGATGGGGGTGATGTCGCCATTTCTCAGCGCGCGAAGGGCGTTGATACATGAGACCACACTGGCTACGGAGCACGATGATTCATGAAATTGCTTGACGTGGTATTTCCAAATGGCTTGTTTCAGCGCATTCCAGTGGCTCTGCCGGGAGGCATCCATGTACCGTGTCCGGTTCCGTGCAAAAGCACCCGTGCCGGTGATTCGATGGAAGGTGTAGCGGGCAGCCAAGTAGGGGCGGATTAGGTTGCGTAGCAGGTTCATGGCGCTTTCCTTATTTATTTCTGGACGGACACTCATTCATGTCTGCCGGACGGAGTCTCAAAAAGATGCGCATTGATTGGATCCATTCAAGATATTCGGCCTGATGCTGATAACAATACCAACGATTACGATGTTGTCATTAATTTGGTACTTGTATTGCATTAACATCCAACAAGGCGCAACCACAAACCGTGTTCGCCTAACAGAATAATCAAATTGACCCTTTTTTAGTTGAGACCGAATCAATGAAACATAATGGAGTTTAACCATGGCTGACAAGCGTTTCCTTGCCTGTATCGCCGTTGTTTGCACTTTATTTTTGGGACTGTCCGCATCTGGGTATGCCGATCAAACGCTGTTTCCCGAATATACGGAGGTTAAACCCAATGTATCTTTCTGGATAAATATCTACACCCGCTATCCCACCACCCAGGTGGTGATTCATGACAGTGTGGATCTGGATATTGTCTACGATGTGATTGATCTTGTGCCGGCTAAGGCGCCGGGCGCCCGAAAAGCAAATCGAAAACGTATGAAAGCGGCCAGTAAAAAATACTGGCAGATTCTGCGCGATCTGGCATCGGATCCATCACCCCAAGATCCCGATTCCCAGCGCGTGGCGGCTTTGTTTGGTGACAGTGCAGATGCCGCGGTGTTTCGGCAAGCCAGTCATCAAGTGCGTTGTCAACTTGGGCAGGCAGATCGTTTCAGGGATGGTCTGGTTCGGTCCGGGGAATATATCGATCAGATTCGCAGCATTTTGACTTCCTATGGCGTGCCTGAAGCGCTGGCTTACCTTCCTCATGTAGAATCCTCATTTGATACAAGTGCTTATAGTAAATTTGGTGCTGCGGGAATGTGGCAGTTTACCCGGTCCACGGGCAAACGCTTTTTAACCGTCAACCTGGTTGTGGACGAGCGGCGGGATCCCATCGCTGCCACCCATGCGGCCGCGCAACTGCTCAAGGAAAATTATGAAAAGCTGGGGAGTTGGCCCCTGGCCATCACCGCGTATAATCATGGTGCCGCCGGTATGCAACGGGCCAAGGCGATGCATGGTGATTACCCCAACATTTTCAGTGAATACAATGGGCGCACCTTCAAGTTTGCCTCGCGTAATTTCTATTCGGAATTTCTGGCCGCCCGTAAAATCGCCTCGGATCACCAGCGTTATTTTGGTGAATTGGACCTGGATGACCCTGTATCCCGCCATTCAATCCGTCTGGAAGGATTTTTGGATTATAAAGCGCTTTGTCGCCATCTCGGTTTTGATCCGGCGATCATACGCGCGATGAACCCTGCTTTGCGACCACCGGTGTTCAATGGCCAGAAATTGATTCCCAAAGATTACCGGCTTAACCTGCCGGACATGGCTGAATTTGACGGTGGAGTCAGCCTTGCCACTCTTTTGCCGGATATTTACCAGCGCGCACAAAAGCCGAGTCGTTTCTACACGGTTCAGCGTGGTGACACCGCCGGCAAAATTGCCCGCATGCACCATGTCCGTGTTGAAGACCTGGTCCTGGCCAACAACCTGAATCACCGGGCCACCGTTTATTTGCGGCAGCGGCTGCGGATTCCCCGGACCGGGGTGGCGGTTGCCAAAAAAACAACCGAATCAACAACTGGAAACGTGCCAGTAGAGGTTTCACTTGCGGTTGCAGATGCGTTGCCAAACGCAGAACCGACGCTTGCAACGCCTTCCATGGAAAATCGTGCTGCCGGCGACCGGCACCCGGGGTCAGCGTCAGCCGTCCTGCTTGCCAAGGCGAACGTTACGGACGTTCAAGATCAGCGCCCGCTGACGGTTGAGGCCAGAGTCGGCCGTGACGCCAAACCCGCGGTTGTCGACGTCGATTTCGCTTTTACACGTGTTGAGCAAACGCAGCGGCAACCGTTAGGGGTCATCAATGTGGACGTTGAAGAAACCATCGGTCATTATGCCGAGTGGGCAGGGGTACGCACCTCGCGGATTCGTCATCTGAACAACATTCCCTACGGCAAACCGCTGCGGCTGCATCAAGCCATCCAAATCCCCCTGGACAATGTGACGGCAACGGTTTTTGAAGCGCGTCGCCTGTCGTTTCATGAAAATCTGCAAAAGGAATTCTTCGCGGCCCACCGTGTGGAGGAATTGCAGCAATATCGCGTCAAGCCCGGCGATAGTTATTGGACTTTATGCCGCGATAAATTTGATCTGCCCCTATGGCTGTTACGCCACTACAATAAGGATATCAACCTGTTGGCCTTGCGGGCCAACCAGCCCCTGATCATTCCTGCGATCCAACGCATCCCGTCCGAGTCGTCGATTAGCTTTGAGCAAACCGCCTCACCGGATGTTTGACAGCTTTCAACCCGCCTTGTCTATACCGCCCCAGGGTAACCGCACTTATAATAATCCATGCCGAATCACATGATAGTAGAAATAGGCTAAAAAATTGTATGATTATAAAGTATAGAAATAATTAAAAATATATGGTCGATCGGGTCGTAGGGGCAGGCCCCTGTGCCTGCCCTGGTTTTGAAGCCGGGCCATCATCTTGTTGTGTGGATCGGCTAACAAAATCAATGGGAGGGGGAAAGGGCAACCACTGGGGGGTGCCCCTACGGTGGCCGTGATAACGACAATGCCGTGAATGGGCTTCAACCGGGTATCACCATGTCTTCAAAAAAACAGGGCTAACGGCTGATTGCTGAAAGCTGACAGCTCAGCTTGGGTTTCTTAAACCGGCATTTTCAGCCTCATAAACAGCGGGCAAATCCGTGCATTCAGAAAAAAATAGAAAAGAAATTCCAAATGCGGTCACCCTGTATATTGCCCACCCGCATCTTGACTCGATTGACCATTCTTTTTATGATACGAGGGTTAATCAAGTAATGAATCCGACTATCACGTCAAACGCCAACAGGCATCATTTTCATGACCAATAAAATTCAACTGCCAGCCAGGCTGGCCGCCATTCTTGTTTATAGTCGCCCAGCCCTGGTTTTCGGCGGCATGATCTGCGCGATCGCCGTGATGTGGGGGAAAAACCCCGTCGTTTATACCGTCGGCGTTTCCTTTTTGATTGTCGCCATGATTTTCGATTTGATGGATGGCTGGTTTTCAGCCCGGTTCCGGCCCAATGCACCGCTTGCACCGCTTGCCGACCGGCTGATGGACAAGCTGGTCTACTCGATTATTTTCCCGGTAATTTCCGCCGGCATGATGTGGCGCCTGCTGGTTTCGGAAACCGATCCCACACGCGGCCAACTGCTCAATGCCATTTTTGTCCTGGTGCTTTGCGTTACGGTTCTGGTTCGGGACAGCTTTGCCGCTTTCATGCGTGGCTTTGCCATCCGCCAGGGGGGGGAACCCGAGAGCAGCGAATACAACCGCATGCGTACCATCGTGGCTGCACCGGTCAGTGCCTTGCTCTATGCTTATGCGTTTTATATTCCTGAAGGGCCTGAGTCATGGATCTATTTCCGGATTTCCTACCTGGGTAACGTCCCTTTGCGGATCCTGCTTTTCGTGGAGATCCTGTTTTTTATTATCAACCTGGGATCGATCGCCGGTTATTGTCGAAAATACGGAACAGCATGCCTGGATGAGTTATGTTTCGGGGATCAGTTGCTGCGGCGCAAAATTTTATCGGTATTCCCCAATGCCTTGACGGTAATGAACGCGTTGATGGGGCTTATTGCTGTTTTTTTTGCTTACCAGGGGCGGATGCGTGAATCCTATTTGATGATGATCGGTGCGGCGACCTTTGACAAACTGGATGGTGCGCTGGCCCGCAGATTGGGCCTGACCGAACCGCTGCCCGATGAAGCGCCTCGAAAAAAAATCAACATGGGTAGTATTATGGACGACCTGGCGGATGCGATCAGCTTCTGCATGGTCCCCGCCTGGATTTTTTACATTATTTTGAGCCGGTTTGGAGACGACCGCTTCGCCCACTTGCCCATCGGTTGGATAGCTCTGTTTTACGCGTTGATGGGGGTGGGACGCTTGGTCTATTTCACCTTGGATAAAACACCCATTCCCGGCTTTTTCAAAGGATTGCCCTCGCCGGCAGCCGCCATGCTGGTGATGTCGCCGTTGGTCATTTTTGATCATGCACTGGCGCTTTCCTCCCAGCGAATTGATTTCTGGGGGATGTTTGCAATCGTCACGATGGTGTTTGCCGGGGTGGTGATGAATCTTTATCCGATTCATTACATTCATCTGGGACGAACCATGAGCAGGCACCCCTGGTTTGGGCGCGTTAACCTGATTTTGCTTTGTGTCAGCATGTTTACACCGATTTTTGGCCAAATCTGCCTGGGTTACATGATTCTTTATCTGCTGTCCCCCTTGTTTACCTGGCGTATTCACCCGGAAGACGCCGCCCGGGAGAGCCATCGTAAAACCGTTGCCGAAAACCATGAGCCGGTATGAAAGATGACCCATCGATCGGCCAATGTTTGCGTTTGGTTTTGCTTGACAGAATCGGCCCATACCCCGTATAGGCGGTTGCCAGAATGAAAAGGAGTGGAACTTAAGATTTCCCGCCCTTGAAATCATACCATTAACTACCTGGAGAAAACCATGACGGAACAATGCCCTTGCGGAAGTGCGATCGCGTTTGCCGAGTGTTGCAAGCCATTGATCGACGGTGAACGCGCCGCTGAAACGGCCGAAGCACTGATGCGGTCTCGCTATACCGCCCATGCGACCAAAGCCTTTGATTATATTTTCGAGACCACCCACCCTGACAGCCGTGAGGAAGATGATCGCAAAGGCACCGCTGCCTGGTCAAAACGGTTGGATTGGCAAAGCCTTCAGATCCGAAACGTCGACCGTGGCGGCGTGGATGACGATCAGGGAACGGTTGAATTCGTGGCTCGGTATCGCAAAAACGGTAAAGCCTTTGATCATCATGAAGTCGCCGAGTTTGTCCGTGAGGATGGACGCTGGTACTTTAAGGACGGCCAGGCCCCGCAGGTTGCCCAGGTGGTTCGTAAAGGACCCAAAATAGGCCGCAACGACCCGTGTAGCTGCGGCAGTGGCAAGAAATACAAGAAATGTTGTGGGAAATAGGGGAATTGCCTATGTTTATCGATTTATTACGATCGCGTCGGAGCATTCGCAAGTTCGAGCAACGCCCCGTCGAGCAGGAAAAAGTGGATATCCTCGTTGAAGCGGCACTGCGTTCACCGTCCTCACGCGGTTTCAATCCGTGGGAATTTGTCGTCGTGGACAAACCGGAAATCATTGCCGGCCTGTCCAAAGCAAAACCTCACGGTGCATCATTTCTGGCCAAGGCGCCTCTGGCCATTGCTGTTTGCGGTCACCCCAGCAAGTCGGATGTGTGGGTCGAGGACGTTTCCATCGCCGCGATCATCGTCCATCTTACCGCCGCCGATTTAGGTCTGGGCAGCTGCTGGGTTCAGTTGCGCAAACGTAATTTCGATGACACCCAAACCGCCAGCGAATACGCTGCCGAACTATTAGGCTTGCCGCCGGGGGTGGAGGTGTCGGCAATCATCGGTATCGGTTACCCGGCCCAGCACCCCAAACCCCATTCGCGTGATTCCCTCCAAGAGGAAAAGGTCAGCCTCAATCGCTACGGCAACAGTGGTTGAACAGACGGTTGCCGGATTGCCGGCAAGCCGTGAACAGCATCTTCAATACATGGGGGGTCAAGCAGGACCGAAGGCGTTTTCAAACAGGTCCCGAATCGCTTGGCGACCGTCCGCGGACAGATTGCGGGTGCCGGTTCCCACAAATGTGTTTTTTTCCAGAACCGGGTATTCCTCCACCCAGGCGTTATTCTGCCAGGTGAACCAGGCTTTTCGATCCTGGTCATAGACGTGCACCGGCCGGTTGAACAGCTTTGCCAGCTCGACCCCCCATCCGGTTCCACCCTTGACCGTGTCATCCGGTTGAATCCAGCCCACGGCAAGCACATGATAACCGTTGTTGACCATGTGAAAAATCGTCTGGATCACCTTGCGGATTTTTTCAGCCTGGGCAAACTTGCGGCCCATGCGTGCCGATACGATTTCCATGCTCACATTGCCTTTGTCCAGTTCTTCGGGGGACAGGATGCTTACGCCTTGGGTGCGTTCGATGGTGTGGCCTTCAAATGAAAAATTGACCTCCCTGATGCCCCAGGTCTCGGCCAGTCGTCCGAATTCGGATTCAGTCCCTTTGTGGCCGCCACTGTAAAGGGTGATTTGGGAACGTTCAGTCATTGAGTTCTCCTTTTTAAGTCGGTTGACGTTGGGTAAAAAAAATCGCACCCTGCCACTGGTTGGCAGAGTGCGGGAAAGACAATAAGGGTGGAAACGAAAAAAGCAACCACCAACGGGATGTTAATTTTAACATCTAACAAATTTTTAACCGATGGTTAGTTTCGACGTCTGCGATCCAAATATTCCAACAGATCGGCCATGGCGTCGGTCGTATCTTTTTGTGACAGGGTACGGCGGATTTCCACCACTGTTTTGAGTTCATCCTTGTCCAGCAGCAATTCCTCCTTGCGGGTACCGCTCTGACGGATGTCAATGGCTGGGAAAATTCGGTGCTCGGCACATTCGCGGTTGAGAACCAGATCCATATTGCCGGTTCCCTTGAACTCCTGATAGATGATATCGTCCATGCGACTGCCGGTGTTGACCAGGATCGTGGCGATAATGGTCAATGAACCGCCATACTCGATATTCCGTGCCGCACCGAAAATTTTTCGCGGAATTTCCATGGCATTGGCCCCGAGACCACCTGATAGGGTACGGCCGTAGCTTTCTGTTTCAGCATTGAACGCCCGCGCCATACGGGTCAGGGAGTCGATAAAAACAACGGTATCCCGACCGGTTTCGGCACATCGCATGGCGGTATGCACGGCCAGGCGGGTCATGCGCATATGCTGGCCAATACTTTGATCCGACGAAGAATAGAGTACATGGGCGTCTTTCAACCCGCGTTTGAAGTCGGTCACCTCTTCAGGGCGCTCATTGACCAGCAGGACGAAAACGTCCATTTCCGGGTCATTGATGGTTACTGAGTTGGCCATATGACGCAGCAACGTCGTCTTGCCTGATTTTGGTGGTGAGATAATCAATCCCCGCTGCCCACGGCCCATGGGTACGATCAGGTCCAGTGCCCGACCCGTCAGATCTTTTGGCCCTTGACTCATGCGCAGGCGCTGATTCGGGTTGATGCTGGTCATGGCATGCATGGTTTCTGTTTGGGCGTATTGCTGCAAACTGACACCATTGATCTGGTCCACGGCCGCCAGCTTCAGGTTCTGGTTGCCCGGATTGCCCGGTTCTCCGCGGCCTTCCACAAACGCGCCTTCCCGTAACCCGAATTTGGAAATGATGAACGCCGGGACAAATGTGTCGATGGAGCCGGCTTGATAATTATTGTCGATGTTTCGCAGAAAACCAAAACCCTTGTCCAGTATCTCGAGGTGTCCGCTTACCGGTTTCACAGGGATCCTCCCGGTTTTTGTTTGGGTTGGTGATTTTTATTGGCGGTCGGCGTGTCGAACCATAACCCGCCAGGGGTGGTGATGTCGTCGATGCTGATCGATGGCGTTGTTTTTTTTAACGATGTTGAGTCGCGCAGAATGATAACCATTGTTACTGGTGATTGTCCTTTCTTTTATAGAGAAGCAAGTTATTGCGTTCTGGCCGCAATGGTTGGGCCGGATCGGGGGTGCTGCTTAAAATAGTCGTACCCTTGCAATTGAAGTCAAACCGGCGGGGCTATGGTTCTATTGACGCTGGCGATGAACGAAAGCAGAAAATCGCGGCTGCGTAATTGGTTTTTCCTTAAGCGTTGGTATGATAATAGAACAGTCAAGTGCATCTGACAACCTTTTCCCTATGCTTTTAACATTAATTACAGGAGACGATAACGAAAAAATGGACCCCATTGAACGTTTTGATCCGTTTAATGATCGATTGTGTCGTAATGTGCGCAATACGCTGTGCGAGGCTTTCAAATTGGCGATTGAAGAAAAGGATCTGGATCCGGTGGATCATGTAGCCCATGCCTTCATGAATGAAACCCTGCCCGCCTGTGTCAGCGACTATATCGAGCATCGGATAGCCGCTTACGATGCCGTGCTGGCGGAACTGGACGCCAACGCCGTTTCCGATCCACTGGACGTTGCCCTGGTGATATGGGACCGGCGGCTGTTTTTCGAAACCCATGAGTATCTGGAACCGTATTGGCTGGCTGCCGGGGGTGACGATAAACGACTTCTACAGGCCCTGATTCGCTTTGCGGGAACGTATGTGCATTTGGAGCAAGGAAACCTTACCGCTGCCGAGCGCATCTCTGTCAAAGCCATCGACGGTCTGTCGCGGTTCAAGGACCGTTTGGCGTTGTATGCTGATCCACAGCGTTTGCTGGATAAACTGAAAACGCTTGACCCGGTGCCGCCCAAGCTTTCCGGCACTGCCAAAACGTCACCAGAAGGATAATCCCTTCACCTACTGTCAGCCGATAGGCCCAGTTCGGCAAGCAGCCCGAGCACACCGGACTGACGCAAGCGGATACGCATGAACTCGGAAATGGTGGGTTGCCAGGGTTGATGACGAAGTGCCATCCCGGCTTCCCTGGGCAGATGGGCGCCTTTTTTGGTGTTACATGCCCGGCAACAGGCCACACAGTTGTCAAAATTGGATTTGCCGCCCAGCGAGCGAGGAAAAACGTGGTCAACGGTTATGGGGGGCTCGCGTGAACCGCAATAGACGCAGGTAAATTGATCCCGTATCAATACGTTGCGGCGTGAAAAAGGGACATGATGCCGATAAACAATTCTCACCACTTTAACCAAGACGGCCACTGCCGGCATGAGAAATGTTCGGCCCACACTGCGAATCTTGCGTTTGGAATATTTCAAGACCTTGATCTTTTCGGCAACCAAAAGGCCCATGGCTTTTTTCCAGTCGATCAGCCCAAGTACGGTGTAATCACCATTTAGCAGAATGCAGCCCTTGTGCATGGCGTGGCTTCCTTTTGTTAACGTTTTTTCGGAACGGCGATGCAATGCGTCGAGAAATGGGCGTACCATTGATCTATTAGCGATTGATTAAAGCCTCATTTTCGGCCGAATAAATGGCTAAAAACGAAAAAGAGAATCGGAAGCGATCAGTCTATCTGACTTACAATCGATTGAATCGATCGCTTTTTTGAAAAATACGGATGGCAATGGATAAATGACGACCTGTCCCAGCTATTTCCTGGCCTTGCCGGACAGATGGTCAATGGCGATCCGGATGATCGCTGTTTGATCGAACAATTTATCCATGTAAGCCTCACCGGCATCAATATGGTCCGGGGCGTACTTGACGATCAGGGCACGCAGGGCATTCTTTCTCAGCACCGGATCATCGACGATGGTCGCATTGCCGGATACAATTACACTTTCATAGCGGGTGGCGAATTTTTCGGGAATTACATGGGCTTTGCCGACCACACATAAGGAGACCTGGCTGTTGGCGGTAATGTTGTCTATTTTTTGACCTTCTGTCGCACAGTGAAAGAAAATCGTTTCATCCATGACCGCATAGTGGACCGGGATGCCATAGGGCTGGTCGTTGCCGTTGGTGGTTGACAATATGCCGTATTCGCCACGTTGCAACAATGCCATGGCTGCCGAATCGTCCATTCGGCGGTCTTTACGTCGAAGCGGTCGGGTCATCTGAGCAGTCCTTTTCCTGGCAAAGCCGTTCAAAACGATTGTAAGGTGTTGCCGGAAGATCATCCCCGCTGTTTGGCGGCTGACTTTATCGAATAGCTTTTTTTTTTACGAATTGCAATCAAAAGCGGTTACCCTGGCAAACGGCTTGCTCCTGGTTGTAATCTAATCTAATCTAAGCTAATAAAAATGCGATGCTTGCCATATGTCAGGCAAAAATTATAATTTTTTGATCCAATGACAGCATACTGCGATATGACGCCCTGGATGCATCTGCTCTGATCGATTCATGACCTCCTTTGTGCCCACAGTTCCAACTTGCTCATCGTTGCATCGCCTGATCGCTTTCCAAACCAATGGTGCTCACTGACAGGCATGTCGTGTTCGGCAAGCACTGCATGCGGCAAAGACCATGATTGGTTTGATACCGCCAGTTGAATCAACTATTGAAAACAAATGGGAATATATGATGAACAGCCGCAATCGCAACACCCGTTGCCGTCGGATGATATGGGTGCTTTGGGCTGCCTTATGTATTTGGTCCTGCAACCCGTCCGGTCCCATCCGGATTGGCTTTATCGCCGGTACGACCGGACGGGTGGCCGATCTCGGTGCCTCTGGTCGTGATGCCGTTCAACTTGCCGTGGAACAGTGCAATCAAAATGGCGGTATTCAGGGAAGACCCATTCAGCTTTTTATCAAGGATGATCAACAGAATCCGGATATTGCCAGAAAAGCCGTCCGCGAGCTTGTAGACGAGGGGGTGGTGGCCATTGTTGGCCCCATGACCAGTGATATGGCGCTTGCCGTGATGCCGGTTTTGAATCAAGCCCGCATTCCCAATGTGAGTCCTACGGTAACCACCCAGGTGCTTTCCGGACAGGATGATTTTTTCCTTCGCGTGTCGGCAACCACCCGTGAATACGCCACAAGAAGCGCCATGTACCATGCCACAACCGCGAACCTGCGGCGGGTCGCCGCCGCGTATGATCTGGCCAATCAATCCTATAGTAAAAGCTGGTTGGAAGACTTCAGCACCACTTTCAAAGCCAACGGCGGCTTGATTGTTGCTGCCATCGGATTTGAAAAAAAACAGGGCCGGACGTTTTTTGATATCGCCCGCGAACTGTTGGCCACAGCACCGGACGGGGTACTGATCATTGCCAACTCCATGGATTCGGCACTGCTTTGCCAACAGATTCGTAAATTAACCACCGATATTCGAATCACCTTGGCCGATTGGGGCGCCACCGAACGTCTCTTAGAGCTTGGGGGCAATGCCGTGGAAGGGGTTACCGTGATCCAGGTGTTCAACCGCGCCAGCACGGCTCCGGCCTACCTGGCCTTTCGAAAGGCCTATGTTGAGCGATATCAACGGGAACCGGGATTTCCCGGGGTGTTTTCCTACGATGCGATTCAGGTTATCCTGACTGCGCTAAAAGCACAAAAAAAAGACGAGAACCTGAAAACGACGATTCTTGCATTGCGACATTTCAATGGGCTGCAAGAGCGGTTCAGCTTTGATGCATTCGGTGATGTGAAGCGATCCAATGCTTCCATCAGTGTGGTCAAGAATCAACAATTCGTTGTTTTGGAATGATCCCATGAAACGATCGATTCCACTCCGTCGCTATCTGTCGATACAATTCGCCATGATGGCTGCCCTGCCGGTGGTGATAATCATCATTCTCGCATGGCTGTTCATCTTGCCTCAGATGCGTGCCAATATCAATGCTCGTAACAAAGCCCTGGCCCTTACGATTGCCGGACAAGTGCTGGCCCACCTCAAGGGGGGGGAGAACCAGTTGACCGCCTTGGCCGATTATGTCATGGCCGAAGGGCCTTTCCCGCCAAAACAATTGACGGCGCTTTTGGATGCGAATTGCGGACAAGGCTATTTTTTTGAGACCATTTTTACCGCTACCCTTGATCAACGGCGCATTTCCAATGTCGGCCTGGCCCATGCCCGGCGCCCCGAACGTTCCGATCTCATGGGAATCGATCTGTCCGGCCGCGATTTCTTGTTCAGTACACAAAAAGACAAGCGCGCCGTCTGGTCGCAGACTTTTCTCTCCACGGTCAGCAGCCAGATGGCTGTTGCATTGACGGTTCCCTTGGCCGGCGAGGTCATCGTCGGGGAAATCACATTGACCAAGCTCTCCGAATTTGTCAGACACCTGCCGGGCGAAGAGGGGCTGTTTGCATTGGTCATGGATCGGCAGGGGCGCATTGTGGCCGACTCGAAGCGCTCGCGTGAGGGGCAGCTTTTTAACCCGGCCACGCTTCCCATAAACCAAGCGGATGCAACACAACGGCTCATCACCTTCCAAATCGACGGTCGGACCCTGGTGGGGGCAATGGCGACCATTGAACCATTGGATTGGTCCGTGTTGGTGGCGCAGTCCTACCTTGTCGCCTTGCAGCCCCTGCGTGACGCCTTTACCCTGACTGCCGTTGGGTTGGTCCTTGCCATGGGCATCGCCCTGACCCTGGCCTTGAATCGGGCCGGTCGTCTTTCCCGTCTGTTTCGATTCTACACCCAAAAGGCGCAGGCCATTTCCCGGGGAGAGTACGAGGTGCATTTATTGCCCTCCAAAACCACTGAATTTGAGGTCCTGGGTGAGAATCTCAAGGCCATGGCCCAGACCATCAGCCAGCGAGAAGCACAGCTGGTGGCCAGTGAAAAACGGATCAAAGGGGTGGTGGCCAATGTTCCCGGGGCGGTTTACCAGTTGAGTGTGACCCGTGATCATGTGTATACGAATAAATTTATCAGTGAGAACGCGATAGAGATTTTCGGTTTGGCGCCGGACCCGCAAACCATCTTTGAGGAATTTTACAATCATATTCCCGATGACGACAAAGACGATTATGTGCGGACAATCCGAGAGGCCGTGGACCAGGCCAAACCCTGGGTCTATGAAGGCCGATTTATCAAACCCAGTGGGGAGACGATCTGGTTTGCCAGCAACGCCATCCCCTATGCGGCGGGAGACGTCATTGACTTTTACGGGGTGTTGCTGGACATCACCGACCGTAAAAAAATGGAGAGTTCCTTACGGGTTACGCAGTTTTGCTTCGACAAAGCCTCCATCGGAATTTATCGCATCGGCTATGACGGACAGATATTGGACGTCAATGAAAAGGCTTGCCGCAATCTCGGCTATACACGAGAAGCGCTATTGAAACTCACGATTTTCGATATTGATCCGGATTATTCTCCCCAGCGGTACACTGAATTGATAGACAGGCTGCGCACCATACAAACGCACATGGTCGAAACCCGCCATCGGCGAAAAAATGGTGAGATTTTTCCGGTCCAAATCCGGATAAATCTCACCCAATACGAGGATCAGGAGTTTATTGTTGCCTTTGAAGAGGATATTACCGAACGCATAAAGTGGCAACGCGACCTGGAAGAGAGCGAGCAGCGCTACCGGAGTCTGTTCGACGAGGCGCCCATGATGTATGTGGTCACCGATGTAAGCGCGGATGATCTGTATATCCAAAATGTCAACAACATGTTTTTGGAAACGCTTGGCTATGACCGTGATGAGGTCGTGGGAACGCCCATATCCCGTTATTACACTGACGATTCCAAGAAAAAAATGCTCGACACCGGGTATAAAGCGGCGTTGTCTGGTGGTCAGCAATCGGTCGAGCGTGAGCTGCTGACCCGTGACAATAAAATTGTTCATTCGCTGTTGCGTACGCTACCGGACTATGACAGCGACGGCCGGGTGACCAGCATCCGGGCCATGTTCCTGGACATTACTGTACGCAAAAAGGCCTTGGAACAGGTTCAACAGCTGCGCAACTACCTGTCCAATATCAATGACTCCATGCCGTCGGTCCTGGTTGGGGTCGATGCCCGCTTGCGGGTCACCCAATGGAATAAACAGGCGCAAACGGCTACGGGAATTACTCATGAAAATGCCGTTGCCAAGCCATTGCGAGAGGTTTATCCTCAATTGATGCAAAAAGTGAAACGTATCGATGATGCCATTTCAAATCAACGGGTCATCCGGTTGGCCAAGATTGCCAGCCTAGTGGAAGGAACACGTCGTTTTGAAGATGTGACCATCTTCCCGGTGGTGGGCGATGGCATGGAGGGGGCGGTGATCCGCGTCGATGATGTGACCGAACGGGTGCGTCTGGAGGAAATGATGATCCAGAGTGAGAAAATACTCTCCGTGGGTGGCCTGGCCGCAGGCATGGCCCACGAGATTAATAATCCCCTGGCAGGCATCCTGCAAAATACCGCTGTATTACAAAACCGCCTCACCGGTGATTTGCCGGCCAACCACCAAGCGGCTGAAGCGGCCGGAACGACCCTGGTGGCGATCCAGACGTATATGCAACAGCGCAACCTTCTGACCATGTTGGACAATATTCGTGACTCGGGCAAACGCGCGGCCACCATTGTCAAAAATATGCTCAGCTTTGCCCGCAAAAGCGACCGCGCCATCTCCAGCCACAACCTTGCCGTGCTTTTGGATCAGACCCTCGAACTTTCGCAAACCGATTACGATATGAAGAAACACTACGACTTCAAACAAATCGAAATCGTTCGTGAATATGATCCATCGGTGCCGGTTGTGCCCTGCGAGTCGAGCAAGCTTCAGCAAGTACTTTTCAATATCCTTAAAAACGGGGCCGAGGCCATGGCGGAAGATCGAGACGACAAGCGATCACCGCGGTTTATCCTGCGCGTTAAAAATGAGGCTCAATGGGTGCAAGTGGAGATCGAAGATAACGGGCCAGGAATGACCAAGGATATCCGCCGGCGCATTTTCGAACCCTTTTTTACCACCAAGCCGGTGGGCAAAGGCACCGGCTTGGGATTGTCCGTCTCCTATTTCATCATCACCGAAAACCATGGGGGCGAGATGGATGCCCAGGCTGTCGAAGGCGGCGGTACCCGGTTTGTCATCCGCCTGCCCAAAGCCGGCCGAGGCGCTTGATGACCGTCGACGGCTGCATGTTAATTCTCTCAACAAGTACGGTAAACGGTATATCAATGCGACCGTGATGAGGAAAATGGGAATCAAACCCAAACCGATTTTGTTAAAAGATACCGTATTGGTTGAGACCGAGCCGTAGGCGCTAGCGATTCGTGAATAATCTAATAACCGGAAAATCTGACATGCGGCGACCATTCAAACTCTCCAATGTACGCATCCGCACCAAACTGCTGGCGATTATCGCCCTTATCATTACCGTTTTTATAATGATTGTCTTGACTGTGCTCATCTCTTTCCAACGCATTGAAAACGTGCTGGGCGGTGTGCTCGCTGGCGACATGCAAAACGTCATCACAAACGCACTGATGGAACGGGAGCTGTCATCGATTGCTGCCGATATCAATCTTTTGCTAAGCACTTTTTTCGAAGACGAGGCACATCTGAAAAGTGAAGGCCAGCGGTTACTCGAGGTGCCCCGGGGGGTGGTCCGCCGCACCAACGGCGGTGATATGGACGCATCGCTACGGTTGTTTGCCCAGCGGCTGGAATTTTTGCTTGAGCAGTGCCAGGCGGTCAACCGCGCGTTGCGTCGGTTGAGTGCTGCTGATCGACATCTGGTATCTGCAATCGATGGTCTTGAGGAAGTCATTGCCGATAAGCTGATCGACGCGGCACTTGTCGGTGACGATACCAGTATCTTGAAGCAGCTTTCAATATTGGCTGTTGGATACCGACAGAGCCTGCTCGAGATCGGTAAACTGCATGCGCAAAGATGGCCGGAGACGTATTACACAACGCTTGAGATGGATCGTGATCCACTGCTTGCCGCTATTGATGAACTGAATCTTCGTTTGCGTACTCTGATGGCCAGTGACCCGCAGATCGCGAACATGGGCCGTGAAATCATCAGCAATCTTCAGACCTATAAAGCTGCGCTTTTGGCCTTGAATGCGGTAACGGTCGAACTGAAGAATTGCATACTGGCCGTTGAAAATGCCAAATTCCAGTCAACCGGTATCATGCAAAAGCTCGACAAAGATGTCGTTCATGCCGTCAACGCGGCCAATACCAAGGTCCTGGGGACCTTGCGGGTTGCTGAAGCCTCACTGATGGCCATTTCCATGGCGCTTATTGCGGCCTTGATTTTGCTGACCACATTTTTTTTCAAGAGCATTATCAAAAAACCCATGGACGATATTTGTAATGGGATCAAGGCGTTTCGTCGCGGCAACCTTGATGCACGAATCAATCTGAATCGCAGCGATGAATGGCACCTTATCGAAGACGCATTGAATACCATGGCGGCGGACCTTTCCACTTCCTATGCGGACCTTAAAAAAGCGCAAAGCCTTGTTGCCAACTTCATTGATTCCATGCCGTCGGTGCTGGTGGGGGTGGATCGGGAAGGCCGGGTGACCCAGTGGAACCGCCGGGCCAAGCGCTTGACCGGGCTGAGTTTCGAAGCTGTCCAATCCCAGCCCTTGGCCGAGGTGTTTCCCTGTCTGAAGAATCAGATGAACCGCATCTGGACCTCAATCCGAGACCGGCGGGTAATCCGCGATCTAAAAGTGCCTCGGAAAGATAAAGACGAAACACGTTTTGAAGACATCACCATCTATCCCCTGATGGCCGATGGGGTCGAGGGGGCGGTGATCCGCGTGGACGACGTGACCGAACGGGTGCGCCTGGAGGAGATGATGATCCAGAGCGAGAAGATGCTCTCGGTGGGCGGACTGGCCGCGGGGATGGCTCACGAGATCAACAATCCGTTGGCCGGCATTTTGCAGAATATGGCCGTCTTGGAAAATCGCCTGTTGGGTGACTTACCGGCCAATCACAAGGCCGCCCAAGCGGCAGGGACCAGCCTGGCGATCATTCAAGCGTATTCGGAAAAGCGCAACCTGGCGGTCATGCTGGAGAATATTCGTGTTTCGGGCAAACGCGCAGCCACCATCGTCAAGAATATGCTCAGCTTTGCGCATAAAAGCGATCGCATGATTTCCAGCCATGATTTATGCACATTGCTGGACCAGACCCTTGAACTGGCGCAGACCGATTACGACATGAAGAAGCGATACGATTTCAAACAGATCCGCATTGTTCGCGAATACGACCGATCGGTGCCCATTATACCTTGCGAATCGAGCAAGCTTCAGCAGGTGTTTCTCAATATTCTCAAAAACGGTGCGGAGGCCATGGCCAGTGAGACGCGGCCGGCAATGTTTACGCTGCGAGTCAACGGTGAAGGGGACTGGATAACGGTGGAGATCGAGGACAACGGTCCGGGAATGAATGATGCCACCCGTCGCCGCATTTTCGAACCTTTTTTCACCACCAAGCCGGTGGGCCAGGGCACGGGCTTGGGGTTGTCCGTCTCCTACTTCATCATTACCGAAAACCATGGCGGGGAAATGGATGCCCACGCTGTCGATACCGGCGGCACCCGCTTTGTGATCCGTTTGCCCAAATCGCGTAAGGCCGCCGCTTGAAGACAGACTGTTTTCGATTATACCGATACATCGCATAATGGGGCTGAAACAAAACCCCACTGTTGCAAAAAAAGGATTGGGAGAAATCATGCCCATCATCAAACTGGAAAGGCAGCTATTATGATCCAATCGACTGCTTTTGGATCAATGACCATCGACGGCCGGACCTTTCATTCCGACCTGATCATCTTCCCTGATGGCCGTGTTCAGGACAACTGGTGGCGCAAGCGCGGTCACGTTCTGGCGGTGGATGACATTCGGTCCCTGGCCGATACGTCACCCGAGGTCATTGTCGCCGGCACCGGTACCAGCGGCCGCATGCGACCGGACTCCGATTTGCAAGCGTTTCTCGATGCACGGGGCATCGCGCTGATCGCCGAAACCAATACCCGGGCGGCCAAGATATACAATCGGAAGATCGAGGCGGGGGTCAACGTGGGGGCTTGTTTTCATCTGACGTGCTGATCCCCATGGCAGAACATCGAAACATAAATAGGTTGTCACAAGTGCCACATTGTGGTATAAAATAGTCCTCGTCGGAAAATTTGATCCGAAAAACCTGAACAACCCTTCCATTGGCGCTAATCCACAACAGGCCAATCGAAATCAGCGATCAGCGACAGCGGGAAACACGTGAATGGTAAAGCGTCGGTTGTGTGCTCAATCAATGGACAATAGGAGGACATAGACCATGCATATACAAGTTAGCGATGTTCCCATAAAGGTTAATGCGCCCGGTGCGGTTGCACGTCAGATGACAGAATTCGGAGATGCAAGCGCATATAATGTTATTGGCGCCGAGCATTTCAAGATGGATGCCGGTACCGATATTACCCCGTTGCTCCAAGGGCTTGAAAATGATTTGTGTCAGGCCCCCCATTGGGGCTATCTGATCCAGGGGGCGGTCACGGTCACTTACACCAACGGCCAAACCGAAGATGTGCATTCCGGTGATCTGTTCTACTGGCCGCCAGGCCACACGGTGCGAGTCAACCAGGATGCCGAGTTTGTCCTGTTCAGCCCGCAACACGAACACACGGCGGTGTTCGATCATATCAACCGTAAGCTAAATGCATAGGTGGCTTTGCAAACCCAGCCCTTCCTGCTTCAAGAAAAAGGCCGGCTCTGGAACATGATGGCTTCGGAGCCGGCCGCATCCCACGCCATTGGTCATTCGGTGTCATCACCGTTTGTATCGCAATGCGCAGTTCGTTGAATCGTATTGCCCCATCCATCTTTGTTCGATCCATCGACATGCATCGCCCTATCGAAAAGAAAAGTACTTATCTTTTTATAAGAAACCTCCGACCGTATTTTCAGAAATCAATGTTTTACAGTTTTGGAAGTGGAAAACCGTCTGGACGACCTGGCCGCGCGGAGATGATTTTCTATCGTGGGTAGATGATCTTCGTTGCATTTGATACAATGATACCGGGGACATGGTCGAGGTGACGCATACGGGTGGCCCTGCCTTTGTTTTTCTTTGCGGTTGGCGATCGAAGATGAAAGAACAGGCATGGGCGAGATGACTCACCGTTTCAATTTAGAGTTCACATGCAACTGTATTGGATACAGGGATCAGAATCATGACCGCTTCAAAACAGCCGACTATTCTTATTCATGAAGGACCTCGTTCACTCATTTACTATCAAACGAACAGCCAGTATGGTCAGCCTGTGGTCATCAAGGTATTAAATGCAGATCATCCAACGGACAATCAGCTGATCCGTTTCAACAACGAATATGAGTTAACCAGGGACCTGAAGATAAACGGTGTTCGCAGGGCGATAGCGCTGACCCGGTGGGAAGACAGACCGGCCTTGGTGATGGCCTACGTTCCAGGCCTGAACTTAGGGCAGGCATTTGTGGCGCAGAAAAAGTCCTTGGTTGATTTTCTTCAGGTGGCTATCAACATTGCCCACACCTTAGGCCATCTGCATCAGCAGCATATCATCCACAGAGACATTAGCAGCCACAATATTCTGGTCAATCCGGAAACAAAAAAGATTACTATCATTGACTTCAGTTTGGCCTCCACACTTGACCTGCGAATCCAGCACCTGGGCAATCCTCAAGGATTGGCCGGCACACTGGCCTATATCTCACCCGAGCAGACCGGCAGGATGAATCGCGTGGTTGATCATCGCACCGATTTGTATTCGCTGGGCGCAACATTCTATGAACTGTTGACCGGGCACCTTCCGTTCGAGATCGATGATCCACTTGCCCTGGTTCATGCCCATATGGCCAAAATCCCAACACCGGTCGTGGACATCAACCCGGACGTTCCGCCTGTCCTGTCCAGGATCGTGATGAAATTGTTGGCCAAAAATGCTGAAGAACGCTACCAATCGGCCTTTGGTGTAAAAGCGGATCTGGAGCGCTGCCTGGCCGCGCTACCATGCCTTGAGTCCGATGAAGACAATCAGGCGCTGAATTTTGAATTAGGCCAGGATGATTACTCTGGTCAATTTCATATCCCACAAACCTTGTACGGACGCTCTGCCGAGATTGCCACGTTGCTGGATGCGTTTAAGCGGACCGCGTCCGGCGATCAGGAACTGATGCTGATCGCCGGGCAGCCAGGCGTGGGCAAATCGGCTCTGGTGGCGGAAGTACATAAACCTATCACTGAGAAACGGGGCTATTACATCAGCGGCAAGTTTGACTCGTATCAACAGCACACGCCCTATGCGGCATTTCGCCAGGCCTTTAATCAATTGGTCGATTTGCTTTTAATCGAATCAAAGGCAACCCTTAAAAAGTGGCAAGTCCGGATATCGGCAGCGCTGGGTGGCAACGGTGCAGTATTGACCGAGGTCATCGTCCACCTGGAGAAAATCATCGGACCGCAGCCAGCAGTGATGCCCTTAGGTGGCTCCGAGAACCGAAATCGCTTGAACATCACCTTTCAAAACTTCGTGCGGGCCCTGAGTACTGCCGAGCATCCGCTCGTTATTTTCATTGATGACTGGCAATGGGCCGATCTGGCGTCATTGGAACTGTTGAAAACGCTTCTGATCGATGCAGACAATGCCCACCTACTGATGATTGGTGCTTACCGGGATAACGAAGTGGATCCTGCCCATCCCTTTATGCTGACCCTTGATGAACTGTCCGCCGCGGGCGTCACCATGCAGTCCATCCAGTTGGACAATCTGAAAAGGAGGGATGTCGACCAACTCGTTCAGGAAAGTCTTTTCTGTTCAACTGCCGAAAGTCAGGCGCTGACTGAACTGGTTTACACCAAAACACGCGGCAATGCCTTTTTCACGCGCCAATTTTTGCAAAATCTGGTTGAAGAGGGGGGGCTGCATTTCAATTTCGACACCTGTCACTGGGGATGGGACATTGACCAGATCCAGGCCCAACAGATTACCGATAATGTTGTTTCATTGATGGTCGCCAGACTAAAAAAACTTTCTCCAACCGCCACGCATTTACTGGCGCTGGCCGCATGTATCGGCAATGAATTTGATCTCTACACCCTGGCGCTGATCAGCCGGATGAGCCCAACCGCAGTTCTGGCCGCTTTACCGGACGCTCTTGAACAGGGTTTACTACTTCCCCTTGATGATTACTACAAACTGCCCGATACTGCTAACCGGGCACGGTTCGCTTTTCTGCACGACCGAGTGCAGCAGGCAGCCTATGCCCAGATTCCCGGTCCGCAACAGCAAGCGATTCATTTGGATATCGGTCGTCTGCTGCTTGTCAATGTGCCGGATACCGACCTGGAGCAGCGGATTTTTGGAATTGCGGAGCATTACCATCGGGCCGCCCCGCTGATTACTACCGAAACCGAGCGGCTTGAGGTTGCGGCACTGAATATCAAGGCCGCGGATTTGGCGAATCGAACGGCCGCCTTTCGTTTGGTGCAGGTCCATTTGGAGACGGCGCTCGCCCTAATGCCGTCAAACGCCTGGGAAACGCGGTATGATCAAATGTTGTCGCTTCATTCCAAGCTCTCCACAACACTGGCACTGACCGGTGATTTTGATCAACTGGAAAAGGTTTTTCAAACAGCCAAAAAGAAGGCTCGCACGACATCGGACATGACCCCGGTGACGCAGGCGAAAATCCAGGCGCTCCTATCCCAGGGTGCCTTTCTGGAAGTTCTTGCATTGGGTGTAGACTTCATCGATGGATTGGGCGTTTCATTGAATCACGATCCATCCGCTGAAGAAGCCAGATCACATTTACGGGAGACGGCCAGATGGTTGACTGAAGCCCGAATTAAGAGGATCCCTCATCTTCCTGCCGCTCCGACTGAGGAAAAATTGATTCTCCAATTTGCTTTGGGTTTGCACGGTCCGACTTATGTTGCCAGACCGTCTCTTTATATAATGCTCAATTCAAAACTGACCCGGCTTTGTATCGAAAGCGGCCTGGCGCCTGAAGCCATGCCGGTTTTGATCAATTTTGCCTTTATGCTTTGTTTGATTGTCCGTGATGTTCCCAAAGCGCTACTTGTTGTCGGTACAGTCAGAAAATTGGCAGAAGAAAAGTTTGCTTCGGACAGTATGCTCGCGTTTCTCTACGATATCATCGGCAGCTATTTTGTGCATCGGTATGATCATTTAAAAAATACGCTGCCCATATTAAGTCAAGGGCTGCAAAAAGGAATGGCTTCCGGTAATTTTGAATTCGCCAGCTATTCGATCTGGGATTTTACCTGGCATCAGTTGTTTTTGGGCACACCATTGGACCAAGTCGCGGCGATGGGAAAGCGCGCGTTGGACACATGTCAAAAAATGCAGCGGCTACGGGTTAAAGATTGGTGCGGCCTTCCTTGCCAAGCGACGCTCAATTTGCAAGGTAAAAGCCAATGGCCATGGATTCTCAAGGGTGAGATATACGATGAAGATGCGAAATTAAATCTGGCCCTGCAGGTGAACGACTTTGTCGATGTATTTTTTATTTTTTTCTACAAAGGTTGGCTGCGCTACCTGTTTGGTTATCCCAAGGAAGCAATCGGGTTTTTCCGGGAAGCTGAGCATTACGCTTTTCAGGGTGGCGCCAAATACGCGGCAGCTTTATTGTATTTTTATGACACACTGGCCTATGCCGCGCTGGATGATCATCAGACAGCTGACGAGCAAGCCAAAACGCTGCGACGCATTGACCGTAATCTGGAAGAAATTGAACTCTGGGCATGCTTTGCCCCGATGAATCATCAGCATAAAAAAGACTTCATGTTGGCTGAAAAAGCCAGGCTGAAAGGGGAGTACTGGCAGGCGGTAGAATTATACAGCCAATCCATTGAAGGTGCCAGAGACAATGGTTTTTTGTCTGAAGAGGCGTTGGCAAATGAACGCCTTGGTCAATTCTGGTTGGATCGGGGCCGGGAGGAATTGGGGCGCGTCCATCTGCGAAAAGCGCAAAAACTGTACAGCCTCTGGGGGGCAAAGGCCAAAGTCAACCAACTTCAGGTGGACTACGGGCCGTTGCTCGGTACCTCTCAAGGTCGATCCAAGGCCTCATCCAGCACGGTTTTGACGGAATCGATCCTTCACGCTTGTACATCGAGTCGATCCGAGTCCGACGGTTGGTTGGATATCGGCAGTTTGCTGAAGGCCAATCAGAGCTTATCGCAAACGGTGCAATTAACCGAACTGATGACGGAAATGATCAATATTGTGCTGGAAAACGCAGGGGCTCAGCGGGTATGGATTCTGTATCGAACAGAAGGTGACTGGTTTGTTGAGGCAAAAGGAGAAATTGAGGATCGGGCCATACAAACGATGATACATACACCCCTTGATGAGGCGGCCGGGCTTTCCCTGACGGTTTGCCGCTACGTTATTCACTCGGGGCAGGCGGTGATGCTGGAAAATGCGGCAACGGATCCCCAGTTCGGCGCTGATCCCTATTTTCAGGACGCATTCGCCAAGTCACTGTTGTGTATGCCCATATGGCGCAAAGATGAGCTCAGGCTGATCTTGTATTTGGAGAACAATGTGGCTGAGGCGGCCTTTACCACAAGGCGCATGGAAGTGCTGCAATTGCTGTCGGGGCAGATGGCCATTTCACTGGAAAACGCCTTGATGGTTGAAAAGCTGAAGACCTCCACGGAATCACTGCGTCGCACCCAGTTTTGTTTTGACAACGCGTCCATGGGGATATTTTGGTTTGGCAGGGCGGGAGAGATTCTGGACGTCAATGGACAGGCTTGCCGTAGGCTCGGATATTCAAAGGAGGCGCTTTGCCGGATGACCGTTTTCGATATCGATCCCGTCTTTACGCCCGATATGTGGGCAGCCGCCAGGGAAAAGTTAAAAAACAGAGGGGTGGTCGCTCTGGAAACGTCTCACAAAGAAAAAAATGGTCATGTTTTTCCGGTTCAAATCATTGCCAACATGATGACCTTTGAGAATCAATCACTTCATGTGGTTTTTGCCCAGGACATCACCAAACGCAAGCAGATGCAAGAGGCCCTGCTTGAAAGCGAGGAACGGTTGGACCTGGCCTTGTCAGGGGCAAATGAGAGTATCTGGGACTTTCGTATTAATGAGGACGCCCTGTACCTGGATTCCCGTTTCTACGCCATGACCGGATATGCGCCCAATGCGTTTCCATGCAACAAAGGTGAGATCTTAAAGCGCATTCATAAAGGCGACATTGAGCAAGTGACGTCGGTCAGCGACCGATATTTAAAAGGCGATTTGGAGTCCTTCGAAGTAGAGTTCAGGTTTCTGTGTAACGACCACAGCTATATGTGGATTCAGGCAAAAGGCAAAATCGTTGCCTGGGATGATGAGGGGGCTCCCACGCGCTTCGTTGGCACCCATGCCGATATCACCCGGCAAAAGCAGGCTGAAGAGGAACTTCGATGCTTGAGAAACTACCTTTCCAATATCATTGATTCCATGCCTTCGATTCTCGTCGCCGTGGACCGTGACGGTAAAGTCACCCAATGGAACAACCAGGCTGAGCAAATAACCGGATTTCGCTTTGAAGAAGCCCTTGGTCAACCCCTGTTCAAGGTACTTCCCCGTCTGGCCGATCACAAGGACCGCATTGGGATTGCTATTCGGGAACGCCGGGTGATCAGTGTACCCAAAGTTTCTCGCCGGACGGAACAGGAAACCCGTTTTGAGGATGTGACCATCTTTCCCCTGGTGGCCAATGGCGTTGACGGGGCGGTGATCCGGGTGGACGATGTGACCGAGCGGGTGCACCTGGAAGAGATGATGATCCAGAACGAGAAGATGCTTTCCGTGGGCGGCCTGGCTGCCGGCATGGCCCATGAAATCAACAATCCCCTGGCCGGCATCCTGCAAAGTGCAGCCGTTCTATCCAATCGGTTGACCAGAGAACTGCCTGCCAACCAAAAGGCTGCTGTTGCCTCAGGAACGACGATGACGGCCATCCGAAACTACATGAAGCTGCGTAAACTTCCCACCATGCTGGAGAATATCCGCAATTCTGGAACCCTTGCCGCCGACATTGTCAAGAATATGCTCAGTTTCGCCCGCAAGGGTGAACAGATCGTTTCCAAACACGATTTATGTGAACTGTTGGATCAGACCCTGGACTTGCTCAGGACCGATTACGACATGAAAAAGCATTATGACTTCAAGCAGATTGAGATTGTGCGCCAGTTCGACACGACGGCTGCGAAGGTCCCCTGCGAAGCCAGCAAGCTTCAACAGGTGTTTATGAACATACTGAAAAATGGGGCCGAGGCCATGGCGGAGTACACCGTCAACGATCGACCACCGGCCTTTATCCTACGCGTAAAAGCGGAGCAAACCTGGGTTCGGGTGGAGATCGAGGACAACGGACCGGGGATGGATGAGGCCACCCGGCGCCGTATTTTCGAACCTTTTTTCACCACCAAGCCGTTGGGGCGGGGGACGGGCCTGGGATTGTCTGTCTCTTATTTTATTATCACCGAAAACCATGGCGGCGAAATGGATGCTTACCGCGTCGATGGCGGCGGTACCCGATTTGTCATTCGCCTGCCCAAAATGGGCAAAACGATTTCATGATCCTCTGAACCGGTTGAGCGGACCTTGGGCTCGGGAATTTACTATAGCCCCGGTCCTTGGTGGCGAACAAAAATCGTGCATTTATCTTGACATGAAGATAAATGGGTTTACCTTGGTACCATGGAAACAGGATCACACGTACGATTGGTACTGGGGCGGGCAGCCAAGGCGATCGATCGGGTTGACCGAGAAAGTATCGTTGGAACCGGATTGATCGCTAGTGAATTCGGAATTCTGGAGGCGCTGCTACACAAAGGGGCGCTGCCCATCAACACGATTGGAAAAAAGGTGCTGCTCACCAGCGGATCGATGACCGCGGCGGCCAACCGCCTGGTGGATCGGGGGTTGGTTAAGCGGGTCAAGGACCCGTCAGATGGACGGCGTTTGCACCTGCGCCTGACCGCGGCCGGAACCCGTCTGATCAAAAAAGCCTATGCCAGGCACGCCCGCAACCTCGATCAGATTGTCGGTGTATTGACCGCGGATGAGCGCGATGAGCTGGTCAGATTGCTCAAAAAGATCGGCCTTCACGCACAAACCTTCAGAATCGCATAATATTAAGGAGATCTTCACTATGAAAGTGTTAATTGTATATTACTCTACCTATGGACACGTTCATCAAATGGCTGAGGCCATTGCCGAGGGCGTTCGCCAGGTTGACGGTGCCCAGGCTGTTTTGCGCCGGGTGCCTGAAACACTGCCTCAGGATGTTCTTGAAAACATGGGCGCCATTGAGGCTCAGAAGGCGTCTGCGCATGTGCCGATCTGCACGGTCGACGAACTGGCCGATGCAGATGCCGTGATCTTCGGTACGCCCACCCGGTTTGGCAACATGTGCGGTCAGATGCGTCAGTTTCTGGATGCCACCGGGCAGCTCTGGGCCCAGGGCGCGCTGGTGGGCAAGGTGGGCAGTGTGTTCACCAGTACCGGCACCCAGCACGGCGGGCAGGAATCAACGATTCTTTCCTTCCATATCTCCCTGTTGCACCACGGGTTCGTGATTGTGGGACTTCCCTATGCATTCCAGGGGCAAATGCGCAACGATGAGATTTCCGGTGGTACGCCCTATGGTGCATCGACCATCGCCGGTACGTCGGGTGAGCGGCTACCCAGTGAGAACGAACTGGATGGGGCGCGGTTTCAAGGCAAGCATGTGGCCACGATCGCTGCCAAACTGAAAGGATGATTTAAAAAAGCTGACTCGCATGGGATGATGGCGGTGGTGAGCAATGCCCACATCCTGCTCTAAATGCGGTTACCCCGGCCCATCATGGGTCAGATGTTGACAAACCAAAAAAGAGGCGGCCCAAAGGCCGCCTCTTTTTTTTTGTTGACATTTAGGAAACATTAGATATTATGTGTCATAAATTCTAAATACTATTTAGTATAATCGATGATCTCACCAGCAAGTATTTAATTTTAATAAAACAAGATAATTGTGCATTATTTTGGTGAATGAAATGGTAATATGTTCATTTTGTGGGGTACATAGTGCCCGTGTGCTGATAATAATAGTGTCTTTTTAGGAAATATTGATGCGATTCGGACGGTATGCTAATCTGTCCCTTGTTAGGCGTACGCCTTTGTCCGGGTTTGATGTGCAACGTGAATCATGCAAGGTGCAAAATGAATAATTCGTCCCATCCCGATGTGCTTGTTGTTGGTGCCGGCCCTGGCGGTTCTGTTGCTGCAAAGTATTGTGTGGAAGCAGGCTTGGAAACGGTATTAATCGAGAAAAAAACACTGCCCCGGGATAAAGTCTGTACGGGGATGATCATGGGGAAGTGGGCATTCGAACTCATTGAGGAAGCGTTTGGAAAGATTCCCCCATCGGTTTTAGCTTCCCCCCCTGAACTCACGGGCCATCGGCTTTATGTGGCCGGCGCCGATGTGCATACCCTGAAGACGCACACCTTGCTTGCCTGGAGAAAAGATCTTGACGGGTGGTTTGTCAGGCAAGCCAAGGATTCCGGGGTCAGCGTCAGGCAAAACGCACGGGCCACCCGTCTTGTCATGGACGGCGAGCGCATCCGCGTCGATCTGATCCAAAACGGGAGCCCTCGCACGCTTTTCCCGCGCTTTGTAATCGGTGCGGATGGCGCAACATCAATCATCCGCAAAGCGGTGTTCCCCGATCTGAAAGTCCCCTACTCAGGCCCTGTCAGAGTCTGGTACCAAGGAGACTTGACCCTCGATAAAAATTATATTCACTGGTTTTTTCCAAAACGGCTTCCCCGGCCTCGGTTCAACGTCAATCAAAAAGACGGTATCATTTTATTGGAAGGCGCCGGTGTCAAAGCGCTGTCAGAAGAAATAGAAAAAGCGCTTGGACCCTATGGCTTTGATCCGGCCTTAAAGCCTTTCAAGAAAGATGGGTGCGCCATTGCCCTGCTTCATCATCCGTTGATCCATGGCCGCTTCGCTCCGGCCAAGAAAAATGTATTGCTGGTTGGCGATGCCGCCGGATTGATCCTGCCCATCACTTTTGAAGGGATCGGCAGCGCCATCAAGAGCGGTATCGCTGCTGCAAGATCAATTGTCGAAAGCATCAACCGGAAAGAAGGCGCAGCGCCCATCTATCTGTCTGCCATTCAAGGGATCATCAAAACCATCCGGCATTTATATAAAGATCAATTCCAATTAAAAGGTAAAATGGATCCGGTGGGCCAAAACATGGCACCCAACCAGATTGCCGACTATCTAACCAGTGCCTACAATGAAACCTTGATCCAACAGGAATAAGGGTACAAGTAAAAAATAAAAAATGTGAAGTGTCTTTTCAGGCAACGAAGAAAAACTGCTCGATCTTATCCCTGAGTTGCCCCTCACCCCCCTTATTAAGGGCGCCGACCCGCACTCGTATATTAAAAAAGCAAACATCTCAATTGTAGTAATAATCAATTTTTATTATGGTTTAGACGTATAATTGAGCCGGAATAAATCATGCTGACTGAAATTCACTGAATGGTTTTAAGTTTTTATTAAAGATTTTTTTGTTTTTTTGTTTTGCAATCACTAGATGCTTCATGGCAATTTTTATCCATAAATGAAACATCCATTCTGAATCATCGTAAGGTCGAACAGCAACCCCCACGATGCCCCGTTTCCGGGGTAGGAGTAAAGAAAACAGGAGAAATGCCCATGTCAGCCCATCGTCCCATGTTCTGGCAAATTGAAGCGACTTCGATTTTTTACCTTCTAACGGCGGTAGCGCTGGTGTTGTTCCTCATTGGCGCGGGTAGCCATATTTGGGTGTGGCGTAAAAGCAGTAAAACCATGTCGCTGTCCGGTGTCGGACAATCGCTGAATAAAATGATCCTCGATGTGTTTACCGGAAGGCGTCTGCTCAAGGGCGACATTGCCGCCGGTTTGATGCACTTTGCCATCTTCTGGGGATTCTTTCTACTCTTCGCCGGAACTTGTGTGCTTTCTATTCATCATTACATCGTTGAATTTCTGGAAGGAGAGGCCTACCTCTGGTTTTCCCTGATAATGGAAATCGGCGGTGTTTTGCTTTTGGTCGGCATCGTCTGGGCCATGCTTCGTCGATACTGGCAGCGCGTGCCCCGGCTGGAACGACGCCTGGAGGACGCCATCCTGCCGGTGTGGTTCGTCCTGATGGTGCTTTCCGGATTCTTGCTGGAAGGCGCCAGGCTGTCTGCCGAACCGCCGCAATGGGCGGCATGGTCGTTTGTCGGCAACTGGGCCGCCGGTTTCATCCCAGCCGCCACTTCCCAGGCGCTCTACCCAACCTTTTGGTGGGTGCACGCATTGCTTTGCCTCGGCTTCATCGCGGTGGTCTGCTACTCAAAGATGTTTCACATTATCGGTGCGCCGGCCAGCATCTTTTTCAGCAGTGCCTCGACGGTTGCCCCACCGAGCCTTGACGACGAAGCCGGCAAGCTAGACGTGGCCGAGGCGGTCTTTTACGATGGCTGCATGCGTTGCGGGCGGTGTGTTGAGGCCTGCCCGTCATCCGGGGCGGGAGAGGCCTATGCGCCCAGGGATTTTGTGCAGTGGGCACGCAAGCAGATGTGGCAAACCCAGTTTCCTTACCCGGATGTGCGCCTGCTCAGTGACGGCAACACCGACGGCATCAATGAGAGCTTGTGGTACTGCACAACCTGCCGGGCCTGTCTGGAAGTCTGCCCGGTTTACGGCGCGGCCTTCGAGGCGGTGGCCAAGGAAAGACGGCAAGCGGTCGAGGAAGGCACCCTGGTTCCCGCCCTGTTGAACCAGACCCTGGAAAAGCTATTTCGCTATGACAACCCCTGGGAATCATCCAAAAAGCAGCGCGGTGCATGGGCCGAAGACCTGGATATCACCAACCTGACCAAACGGGGTGCGGAAGCCGACCTGTGTTATTTCGTTGGCTGTACCACGTCATTTGATGACAGAGCCATGGCGATCGCCCAGTCTTTCTCGAAAATACTGCAACAAACCAGTGTAAAATTCGGTATTCTCGGGAAAAAAGAGCCCTGTTGCGGAGACATTGCAAGGCGCGTGGGAGAGTTCGGGCTTTTCGAAGAGCAGAAAGAGAAATGCGAGACACTGTTCGATAAATATGGCATTACCGAGGTCGCGACCTCTTCTCCCCACTGTTACCACACGCTTGCCAATGATTATCCGGACGGCCCATTCAGGGCGCGTCACTATACCATGGTACTAAAAGAGCTTCTGGACAATAAAAAACTCTCCTTTGTAAAGCCCCTCAAGGTAATCGTCACCTTTCATGACCCTTGCTATCTCGGCCGGCACAATCGAATTTTTGATGAGCCGAGGGATGTCATTCGCGCCATTCCAGGTGTCAGGCTGGTGGAGATGGAACACTGCCGGGAAGACAGTCTGTGCTGCGGTGGCGGCGGGGGACGCATGTGGCAGGATCTGAAAGGGGAGCGCAAGATGAGTGAGGTTCGCATCGAGGAGGCCGAGGCTACCGGCGCGCAGATTCTCATCACGGCTTGTCCGCTTTGCCTCATTATGATGGAAGACGCCCGCAAGGCCGCTGGAACAAAGGAGGGGTTCCGCGTGATGGATCTCAATGAACTGCTTCTGGAAGCACTGGAAAACAAATAATTTCAAAATAGGCGAAAACTCACGGCAAGGAGGTAAGGTATGACTGAGGTTTTGATTTTAGGGGAAGTAAAAGACGAATCCCTGGACCCGAGAACACTCGAGATGCTGGGAGCCGGAAAAAAACTAACTGAAGCATCGGGCGACAAGCTATCGGTCCTGCTGATGGGGGATAGTGTCGGTGACGTCGCTGATGAGGCCACAGGCTATGGCCCGGAGATCGTTTACAAGGCCGAGCATTCGCTTCTAAAGGGGTTCAATCCGGATCTTTGGTTGGCGGCTTTGGAGCAGGCCTGCGAACAGATCAAACCCAAAATGCTTTTGATGAGCCATTCCTTTATCGGCATGGAACTGGGACCCCGGTTGGCCTGCCGGCTAAACAGCCGTTTGACCACCGACTGTATCGATCTGTCCATTGATCCGGACGATGGCGGTCTGCTAGGAACCAAACCGGTCTCGGGCGGTAATGCCATTTGCGTATACAAATGTTCGGGACAGACCCAGATGGTGACGGTCAGGGGCAATGTGTTCGAGCCGGCCGAAGCCGGCAGTGGCGGTGGTGCCGTTTCCCCCATCACCGTCAATATCGACGAATCCATGTCCCGTCTGGAATCGCTTGAAGTTGTCGAGGAGGATACGGTGGCCCTGGACAAGGCCAATATTGTTATCGCCGGCGGGGCAGGGCTTGGTGATGAAGATGGATTTGAGATGCTCGAGGAACTGGCTGAGGCGCTCGGCAAGTCATTCGGTTCCGTGATGATCGGGTGCAGCAGAATGGCCGTCGACAAGGGATGGATTTCCTCCGACCATCAGATCGGCCTCACCGGTACCATTATCGCTCCGGATATTTATGTGGCCGTGGGGATATCCGGGGCGATCCATCACCTGGTAGGCATGGTTCACTCCAAAAAGATCATTGCCATCAACACCGATCCAAGCTGCAACATTTTCAAAGTTGCCGATTACGGCATTGTCGAAGACTTTGAACAGATTGTGCCGGCCTTGGTCAAGAAACTTGAGGAGGTACTGTAATGACTGAACTAAACATTATCGTCTGTGTCAAACAGATTCCCGACCCTGAAGCACCGCTTTCCGATGTGAGCATCGATGCCGACAACATGGAAGTTGTCGTTGACGCGCCCCAGGTCATCAGCCCTTTTGATGAGAATGCCCTGGAAGCGGCCATTCAGCTGAGTGAAGAACACGATGGGAAAATCACCGTCCTGAGCATGGGCAAAAAGCTGTCGGACAGTGTGTTGCGCAAGGCCCTGGCGGCAGGGGCCGATGAGCTGGTTCTTTTGGAAGACAGCGGCTTCGATAAGCTCGACTCTCATTCCACGGCTGCCGTGCTGGCGGCAGCCATTAAAAAAATCGGGGCCTTTGATTTGGTGCTTACCGGACGGCAAGCCGGCGATTGGGACTCCGGTCAGGTCGGATTGATTTTGGGCGAGATGCTGGACCTGCCCTGCATTAGCCTGGCACGCGAAATTAAAGCCGAAGACGGCAGTGTTGTCGTTAAAAAAACCACACCCGAGGGATACGAGCGGGTCAAGGCCACGCTTCCCGCCCTGATCACGGTGAGCAACGAGGTGGGCGAATTGCGCTACATTTCCAGAACCCGGATGCTGAAGATGATGCGCGGCGGGAACATCCCGTCTTGGGATGCCGATGAAATCGGTATTGCAGGTGACGCCATCGAAACGATGAAAATCGTGTCCCTGGCCACACCTCCGGATATGACCCGAGACTGTCAGTATCTAGAAGGTGCACCCGACGAGCAGGCTGCGGCATTGGCCGAGGTATTCCTGTCACTGCGCTAAGGGCGTTTATTTGAATTTTCTCCAACTGCTTACTAACGCTTATCAACATCCAATAGAGGAGGTAGATCACCATGGCTGACAAATCCTATGATGCGATTATTATCGGCGGCGGACATCACGGCACCATCATTGCGCCTTATCTGGCCAAGGCCGGCCTATCCGTCGGTGTCTTCGAACTGCTGGACCACCTCGGCGGTGGTGCGGTGACCGAGGACGGCCCGGCACCGGGCTACCGCATGAATTTCTGTGCGCACTTTACGCGCTTCATGGGCCATCCGGCCTACAAGGAGTTCAATCTGCGCGAGGAAGGACTGGAATATCTCTTCCCCGAGACCAATGAGGCCATTATCTTCGACGATGAGACGTCTTACGCCAGCTATTCCACGTGGCGGTGTGTCGACCCCCAGACCGGGGCAGTGGAATTCAGCGACACAAACATGAAGAAAACCTATGACCAGATCTCCCAGTTTTCCAAGGAAGATGCCCAAACCTATCTGCGGCTGACGGAAATATACAAGGAAAAATGGCGTCCGGCATTTAAAAAATTCCGCTATCGTCCGCCGACACCCTGGGGCACGCCGGACTCCTTCGAAGAAATGTTTAATGACCCGGACAGTCTGATTACTCCGGCAATGCAGTTCTGGAACTGTAAACAGTTCGCCCGTTACTTCTTTAAAAGCGATGAGTTGCGCATATTGTGCATGCGGGGCTTTTTGACCTCCTGTGGTCTCTACCCCAATGATGTACCGGGAATCGGCATGATGATCGCGGCGATCCACCTGGTGCTCGGATGGGAATCGGCCGCCATCGCCAAGGGCGGGACCGGATCGATCACCAAAGCTCTAGTTTCCGCAGGGGAGAAACTTGGCGTCGAGTATCATGTCAATTCCGAAGTCAAACACATCAAGGTTGAAAACGGTAAAGCGGTGGGCATTAAACTGGCCGACGGCACCGAAATCGCCGCCAAGCAGATGGTCATCGGCGATATCGGCAACCCCCAGTTGTTCGATCGCCTGCTCGATCAGGACCTCAAAACGGACGAAATGCAACGTCAGCTGGATACCAACCTGTATGACCGCGGGCACGTCTGGTGGGGAACCATGGGGGTTCATGAGCTTCCCGTTTACAAGGCCTCCAAACACAATCCGGATATCAATGCCACGCCGCGAACCTACTGGGCACCCAAGGACCTGGCGTACATGGAAGATAAATACATGCATGAAATCATGCTGCTCGGCATGGCCTCCAAGTTCTTCTGCCTGTCGGCGCCCGACAGCTACTGGGATCCGTCGCGTGTTCCCGAGGGCAAACATTCCGTGGCCTTTGAGGACTACACCTGTCCCATGCATTTTCATTCCAGGAAAGAGTGGCGTCAGATGTCCGACGAATTTGTCGAAGAACTCCTGCGCCAATGGGTCAAGTATGCCCCCAATATGAAAAAGAGCAACGTGATCGGCTACCGGGTCATCAACCCCGTGGACCTGCAGGATACGCACCCGGATATGAAAGGCGGATGCTGGAGCGTGGGCAGCATGGCCGGTTCCCAGAATGGCCGGTTCAGAGGCAACCCCAACAGTGGTTTCAAGACCTTTATCGATAACCTCTACATGTGTTCGTCAGCCATGTTCGGCGGCGGCGGCATCGCCCGCGGATCGAGCTATAACTGTTACAAGGTGATCGCCGACGACTTCGGTCTGCGCCAACCTGAATAGCAGGTGTTGCCGGCCCTTGATATGACATAGAAAAGATGGAGAAAAATCGCCAGTTGCTTTGGAGACGGTATCACCTTTCTCCTCGGTAGCAAACGCTGACACCAGCTATCGGTTATCAGTTTGATTTTTCTCCATCTTTTTATGCAAATAGAGGGTTGCCCCCCCTTTTTGCTTTAGAGACACGATAGCGCGTATTTACAGATGAGGAGATAACCATATGTCTATAGAAAAGAGCCTGTTTAATTTGGAGGGTAAAACAGCCCTTGTCACCGGCGCCTCATATGGGATGGGTCGAAGTTTTGCACAAACGCTGGCCGAGGCCGGCGCCAATGTCGTGATCACGGCCCGGAACAAGAAATTGTTGGAGGAAACAGAGGCTGATTTGAAAAAAACGGGGAGCAAAGTGCTTTCCATTTCCATGGATGTATCCAAACCGGACGATGTGGCCCGAATGATTGAAACGACGGTGTCCAAATTCCATACCCTGGATATTGCCGTTAACAATGCCGGTATCGTCACCTCGCCCCAGCGTTTTCACGAAATGCCGCTGGAGGACTGGCAAAAAGTAATTGACGTAAACCAGACCGGCCTGTTTGTGTGTATGCAAAAGGAAATCCAGCAAATGCTGAAACAGGGCACTGGGGGCAGCATCATCAACAATTCCTCGGTGCTGGGACTGGTTGGCCTGGATCCGGACATGAAACCCCGGGTCAATTACATTGCATCCAAGCATGCGGTTAACGGTCTGACCAAGCAAGGTGCTGTTGAATACGCCGAATACGACATCAGGGTCAATGCCATTGCCCCGGCCTGGCATTCGGGGACGGCGTTGTCCAGTGTCAGATCGAATGAGCAAAGCTCCCAAGAGCAGGATGATCGGGAAAAGAACCTGGTGGCCCGAACGCCAATGGGAAGGCGCGGCAGGGTAGAAGAGTTGCAGGGGTTGGTGCTTTTTCTGGCATCGGATGCATCGTCTTATGTGACCGGTCAGATCATCGCTTCCGATGGTGGGTGGACCGCGCACTGATTACCTCTCGTTCCCACGCTCTGCGTGGGAACGTATAAGACCAATTATTCCCATCATTTTTATAGGATGTTGCATTTTTCAGCGTGCATTTCCGGTGATTCCCGCCCATGGGCACGCAAAAATCATATGCTCGACTGGTGTAGAGTGGTATTCCAGTCCACAACGACCCCTATTTTTTCCTGGCGGGCCAAAAAAGGCCTCTGGCTACAGCCAGAGGCCTTTTTTTTAATGAGCACCACTTAAAATCATAAAAGGAGGAGAGATTATGATCGGTGTATTTCTTACGTTTCGCTATGCAAATGAGTTTGACGAAGACGCTGTGCGGCGTATTGCCGATAGGGCACATGCGAGGTTCAAAGGAATGGCTGGTCTACGCTTCAAGGCATTTACCGTCAATCCCCCAAAACAGGAGGCGGTTAATTTTTACATCTGGGATTCTGAACAGGCCGCTAAGGCATTTTTTACAGATGCCCAGATAGATCGCATTGCCGGCCATTACAAGGTCTCTCCGAGTCTGGAGTTTGTCGAAATCGCCGCTTTGGTGGAAAACCAGACAGAATGAGACGATACCCCCAGCGTTGCAAAAGTCGGAGGGCTTCGGAGCAAATATACGCTATAGATTCAAATCCCATAACTGTTTTCGATGTTTTCTCCATCTTTTTTATGCAACCTGGGGGTATATTCTGACCTAGTCGATACAATGGTTGAGGCAGGCATGCTATTTGGCCAAGCGGATGTAAGGTTTTTTCTTGAACTATCTTGCAGCGCAGCAAAAAGATGCATCCTGTATTGATATCACCTAGAATTATAATAAAATATTATACTTTAATTGGAAATATATGCGGTTTTTCCATTGCCGATATGCTGTCTGGAAAATTGTGCAATGCAGCATTTTGGGTTGACAAGTGTCGTGCCGAGTCTATATTTGAATAGACAGTATAGATAATGTGGCCTACCCAGCGGTCGATTTACTAATAACTTTAACAGGCATGAAGGAAAAAAGAAATGGAACACAAACAGATCACCAAACAGATGATTCAGTTCAACAAAACCGCTTTTGATAACAGTTTCAGTGCCATGCGGATGGTCTACGAACAAAATGAAAAAATGGTTGAAGCCTTTCTCGGCCAGGCGTCATGGATGCCGGAAGAAGGCAGAAAAGCGATCAAAGACTGGCTGGCTGCCTATCGTACGGGGTGTGACGATTTTAAAAAGATGGTTGATGACAGCTATGCCAAAGTGGATGATTATTTTGACAAAGTCTAAGGCTCAGCTATAAAGACGAACTGTTAGCGGCACGCGTTTCAATTGCCTTTCAGACAGGAAAGCGACGGACCATGGCAGATGGAAAACAAACACATGTTGAAACCGATACGGCGGCCGATCATATTGCCAGCGGCGTTGCCGCCATGGGAAATTTTTTTTCCGTGGCACAAACCCAGATGGCCGGCATGGCGAAATATACCACTGATTTTTATATCCCTTACCTGTTGGCTGTAAACTATTTTCAGCGGGTTGAGAGCGGTCGACTGCTCAAGGAACACCCGCTGGACAGCCTGGATGCCTACCTGGGACTACTGGAAAACAACATCCAACTGATCACGCGTAGCCTGGATGGCAGTGCGCGGATGGTCTTGACCTATTTGCAAAACGAGGTGGACGGGTTCACCGAGGCCTTCAGGCAGTGCCTGTTTGAATTCAACCCTGCCAAAATGAACGCCTTCACCTCCCGCCAGGTCGACTTAATCAATCGGGTGGTCAAAGACTATCCTGAAGCCATCGCCGCTATTGAATCAGAGTATGGATTCCATTTCGAGCGCGGTGACCACAAATTGGTTGATGAAACCGATCGTTTCCTGCTTTATCGGGTGGCGCCGTCGCTTTCCAGTGTAAAAACCCGTCAGGATGCCAAGCCGGTCCTGATTATCCCACCCTATGTGCTGGGTGCGAATATTCTTGGGTTTTTGCCGGGTGAACAGCGAAGCTACGCCCATTGTTTCGCCAACCAAGGCTACCCAACCTACATTCGTATCCTCAAACCCATCGATACGACGCCGGCCATGCAGGTGATGACGGGTGAGGATGATGCCGAGGACACACACCGGTTTTGTGAAACCATTTTCAAGAAGCACGGTAAACCGGTTACCCTGAACGGATACTGCCAGGGCGGCTACAACGCCCTATGCACCTTGCTTACGGGGCTTCTGGATGGTTTGGTGGATGCTTTTATTACCTGTGTCTCGCCGATGGACGGCACGCGCAGCAAGGGGCTGGCACGGTTTCTGATGCGTCTGCCCAGGCGATTCAACGATTTGGAATATGGTACCAAGATTCTACCCAATGGGAATGCAGTGGCCGACGGCCAGCTCATGGGCTGGGTCTATAAACTTAAAAGTATCGATCAGGAGATTCCCGCAGCGGTTTTTTTTCGCGACCTGTTGATGTTTGCCAGGTCCCGATCCGGGCTACCCCCGGTCAACAAAACGGCCGCTGCACTGAATTACTGGTTGCAAAACGACCGCAGCGATCTGCCCATGGAGATCACACGGATCAGTTTTGTCGCTTACAACACACCCATCGATTCAGACGGCTGTTTGCCGGTGCGTTTGTTTGGTAAAAAACTTGCATTGAAGCGCATTCAGGAAAAACAAATTCCATGGCTGATTTGTTATGGGGTGCATGATGATTTGGTGGAAAAAGAGACGGCGTTGGCACCGATTGATTTTGTTGATGCCGAAGTGACACCCTTTCCCAAGGGTCATGTGGCCATTGCCACATCCTGGTCGGCGCCGACCTCCGCCTGCGCACTGCACGAGCGCTTTGACAATGGAAAATACAGGGGGCCGGTGCGCTTTCATATGGATCTGGATGCCGACATCGATCAATCCAGACGGGACACCGCCGGCGGGAAGACGAAAAAGTCGAAAGGGGAGACCCCGTCAAAAACTTAAAAACAGAGAACCTATGAGCAGACACTTTTATGAGTTCTGGGGCAACTATTACCTCAATCTTGCCCGAGGCCAACAACAGATGGATAACCTGGCAACCCTGATGAAACAGGGGCTGACGGGAATGAACGATATCGCTGCACTATTTCGTCGTTGTTACGGGTTCGAGACGGATACGGCTGCCAAGAGTGAATCGGTGCCACAATCCTGGCAACGCAGCGTGGCGGATTGCCAGCGGGTATTGAATCAATTAGCCGCGTTGTGGGGATGGGTACCCCAGACGGAATATGAGCGTGTCGTCCGCGAGCGCAATATGCTCAAGAAAAAAAATGAAGACCAGGATGCCGTTATCCGTCAGCTACGCGACCTGTTGAACGAGGAAGGCCGCGGTCACACCATGCTTATTGAGCATTGGAAGCGTTCATTTGAAGAACAAAATGCTCAGTTTCAATCGTTGATGGAGAGTATCGGCAACAGCTTCGACAAGAATCGTTAGGACGGCCACAAACGACCGGTTGGTTCAAGATTGGCCGAATACGATCTTAAAAGACGGGTGGATGCCCGGCCATGATGCAGCAACCATTGAATAAAGAAAAGGATGGTCAAGCCCCTTATGAGTGAACAAACCAACACCCCCTTTGATATGACGGCGATTTACAATACCTGGATGAAATCTATGGGTGAGATGTGGACAATGATGTCCGGTATGGCAAATGCGACGTTAAAGCAGAAACCGACTGCTGAAAAAGTGCATCCGCGGGCCACACCCAGTGCCGAGCAGACCATGGCCGCAGTGCTGAAAAATTGGCAAACCATGTCCACGGCCATGGCTTCGCCGGACTCCATGGCGGCGATATTCAAAGGCAGCGGCGCCATGCCGGAAATGCTGCTTAAGCTGGCCCAGACATCCCTGGGCAGTTTTGTCGAGCTGCAACAAAGCATGGTCCAGCAGTTTTCTCGAGTGGGAGACTCTGTTGAGGCTTATCGCTTTGAGGATATTGACGAAAACATTTTTCGTTTGTGGACCGACATTTACGAACGGGAATTCAGACGATTTTTTCAGGTTCCGCAGCTGGGCTTGATGCGTGAATACCAGGAAAAAGCCTACCAGGCTGCTGACAAATTCAACCTGTTGCAGTCCAACCTGGCCGAATTTTTGCGGATGCTGGGATTGCCGTTCAGCCGGTCCATGCAGGTCATGCAGGAGAAGTTAATCGAATTGGCTGAAAAAGGTGAGCTTTCCGATGATACCAACGCATATTATCAGATGTGGGTCAAAGTCCTGGAAGGACACTTCATGACGCTTTTCCAGACGCCTGAATACGTGGAAACACTGGCCCGTACCGTGAACGCCCTGGCGGATTTTACAGCTGCCAAGGATGCGGCGCTGGAGGATATGATGGGCATGCTGCCGGTGGCCCGCAAGACTGAAATGGACGACATGGCCAGGGAACTCTATGAGGTGAAAAAGCGCCTGAAAAAGCTTGAAAAAAAAATTGATCAGTAGCAAGTTACGTTGAAAAAATAGGCAAGCCTCCTCGAGGCACCCTAAGACAGTGGCCAAGCCAAAACCAATTCCGACTGAGACCACTTCGAAAACCAATTCGAGGGAATGCTACCACCGAACCCAACGCGAGGAGATGGCCATGACAAAAGAAATGGACTATTTCAAATCATTTTGCAAAATCAGTAAGGCGTTTGGAACCACCAAAAAAAAGCAGGAGCTGCTCAGCCTGATTGTCGAACATTCCATTGAATCCATGAAAGGTAAAGCGGCCTGTCTGTTCCTGGCCGATGAGCGCCAAGAGTTTTTCGTTCCCACTGCCCAGGCCGGTCTGTCAGAAGGCTATCTGCATGCCAGTCCGATGAAGGCCCGCCAGGTGGTGAAGGTTCTGGAAAAGGAGGGCTTTCTTTCATTTCCAGATGCCACATCGGACCCCCGGCTTGATAATCACGATGCCAAAAAGGCCGAAGGCATTGCCTCCATTTTAACCGTACCGGTGAGAGTGAAAGACCACACCATCGGTGTGCTTTCCCTGTACACGGCAACGCGCCGCGAGTTTGATCCGGAAGAAATCGAATTTTTGCGGGCTTTGGCCGATCAAGGCGGTATCGCTATTCAGAATAATCGGTTGCATCAGCGCATGCAGAAAAACGCCGTGCTGTTTCTGCAGCTTGCCTCCAGCATCAACTCGTCCCTGGATATCAAAGAAGTGCTGAACAATATGACGCTGAATATCTGCGAGGTCCTGGGCATGAAAGGGGCGCTGATCCGCCTTTGGGACGAAGACGCCGATGAGCTGAAGGTGGTGGCCAGCCACGGTCTCAGCGATGCGTTTCTCGAAGTCGGCTATGTGGCCTCTACTGAAACCGCTGCCCGGGCGTTAAGAGGGGAAACCGTCGTTATCAGCAATGCCGCCACCGACAAGCGGATAGTATTTCAGGATGCCATTAAACGCGAGGGGATCGTCTCCATGATTGTCATCCCCATCCGCACCCGGGATAAAATTATCGGGGTGATGCGTCTGTACAGTTCGGTCCAGCGTGAGTTCCCGCCGGATTTCATGGCCATGGTGGAGGCTCTGGCCCACCAGGGCGGGCTGGCGATCCAGAACGCATCCATGTTTCTTAAACTCCAGGAGGATAAAAAGTCCCTTGAGGAGGATATCTGGAGTCATCGCTCTTGGTTTTAAGTGCCGGACACACGCCAGGGCATTTGCATGCTTTGAGAAGGGGTCTGGATGAAACGGAGACCATCCAGACTCCGGTTGGCAGGCGCCGGAAACCGATCTGTCCGGAATGCCTGCCCAAGCACCATTTCCCATGGTGGAAAAATGCCAAAGATCAACGCCAAAATGTCAAATGATAGATAGCATACGCATCATTTGGCATTTGACATTCATGGACGCCCTAGTTTCGGGAAGGAAGGCAACCCGGGGATCTCCATGCGATTGTTCTGTCTTATTGGCCGCTTTTCCATTTTTGGTATTGCCGCCATTGAAGCCATTGTTGAAACTCCTCGTACTTCGGCGTTCCCACGGCGGTCTTTTTCCATTCAAGCCATTGCTGATAGTGTTCAAATTCTTCATGATCCGTCGGGGTCGGTTCGTCGGCAACCGCTTTTGGAGAAGGCTGTGGATCTTTCGCTTGGCTGTCCGGCAGTAGGCCGCCCTTGTCGGAATCATACAATACCACGCCATCCTCACCCTTGGAGAATACGCCCGGACCGTCAGGGATGTCGTCAGCTCGGGCCGGGTCAAATGGCCTGCCGGCACCGCTACAGGCAACCATGGAAAACAAATACAAACAAAATAAGAGTAGGGTTTTGGTTTTTTTCGCGTTCATGAGGCTCATTTTTTCACATAGGGTTGACCACGGTTGGTCGTGGTGATGTCCAATCTCAATGTTGTTTAAGTCACTTGTGCCCATAACAATCAAGGGGGTGGTTAACCACCCCCTTGATTGTTATGGTTTAGGTATGGAAATTAAAATTTAACCCGGGTGCCGATCATCACCACACTGATATCTTCGGCGTCTCCAGTGAGTATGGCATTGCCGCTTTCATCCACGATGGTGTTGCCCTCATCATCCTCCATTTCCCGTCCGTCACCGTCAAGCATATAGAGACGATAGGTTCCATAAAATTCGATACCTTTCCAGGGCGAGATAACGTACGCCACGCCATAGTTGCTGGATTCATCGTTTTTCTGGTCCAGGTCCTCGGTCATTCCGTACTCAACGGCAATGGCGTGCATGCCGAATTTGTATCCGATTTTACCGTAGTAGTTTACCGGATCGGTATCGGCATCATCCTCATCGATGGTCCCGTAAGACGCGGTGATATTGAAACCGGAGCTGTGCAGCCAGGACAAGGACGCGCCCATCTGGGTATATTCAGGGTCCTCCCGATCGGCCGTGTCCACGTACCCCACGGCTGCGGCGATTTCACCCAAGCCGCCGAACTCGTTGGCAAACCGAGCGGCCACTTCCCATGCATCACCGTTGGTCATGCTGCCGGAGAAAGACAAACCGCCGAATTCCGGAGTGTCATAGCGCACCCGGTCGTTACGGCTCAATCCGTCAAACGTGTCCCGTGTCGCGCTGATTTTTGCAATCTCCTGGTTGTTGCTATCGCGAAAAAGCAACGACCCGCCGGTGTCCGCCACACCGCAGTACATGACGACACTGGTACCGCTTAAATCCTCTTCAGACGTACCGTTGGCCGCACCGTCACCTTGACCGATGGAGATTTTTCCAAAAGGCATATCAAAATAGGCTTCCAATTTTCTCTGTGCCAGATTCTCATCGGAGCCATCGTCTTGCTGGCCGATATACACTTTGTTGGACGGTGTGGATTGAAATTCATTCTCCCAGACCACGCCCACTTCAATCGACGGCGTTACCTCCTGAGACCCCTTGAAACGAAAACGGGTTGATGAATTGTCATTGTCCACATGGAAAAACTCGGATTCATTACCATCGTCGGCCCACATCACCGCGCGGTTGATCTGACCGGATAATTTGACTTCAACTGCCTGAGAAATACCGGTGTTCATTAAAACCAATGCTGCTGCCGCTCCGACACAAAACACGCTCGACATCCACTTTTTCACCATTCGCTTGATCTCCTCTTTAAGTAAATCATTGGAGTTAGAGCCTGATCCAGACTTCTCAAATAGGCTCTTATTGAGAAAATAACAGTTCACGCCTTCGGACAGGTGGATCTGGCCACACCATCCGAACGGACAAAATGAAGTTGCAATTATGGGAAGAGTGTTAGAAGCGTGCTAGGATAAGAATAGGATCACATGAGGATTTGGGATTGCTTGTTGACGATTAAGGTTTGACTACGCCCGGTGCGGCTTCGTTTTCAACTTCAGCTCAAATCGTTCCACCAGCAATGAGCAGGTCAGGCATAGTACGAAGTAGATTGCCAGAATGGTAAGCCATACTTCAAAGGTGAAAAAAGTGGCCGCCATCAGCTCCATGCCCTGGAAGGTCAGTTCCTGGATGGAAATGACCGAAACGATGGCCGAATCCTTGATGGTGGAGATGAACTGACCGGCCAGCGGGGGCATCACCCGGCGCAGGGCCTGAGGAAAAATGATATGCCGCAGCTGCTGGGTGCGGGTAAGCCCCAACCCGGCCGAAGCCTCCCATTGCCCCGTGTCAATGGACTGAATGCCGGCGCGGATGATTTCGGTGATGTAGGCGCCCTCGTAGACGGCCAGGGCCACGACACCGGAAACAAAAATGGAAAGACGGGACGGATCATCCAGGAAAAAACGCAGGATCCAAGAGATCGGCCCATCGCTTATCTGCGCCAATCGGTCGATGCCCAGGGCCGGTAAGAGGCGGTCGCCAATGAAATAGTAAAAGATGAAAATCCAGACCAGCACCGGGATGTTGCGGATCAAGGCCACATAACCGCTGCCCAGCAGGTTGCGGTAGGGGCTGCGACTGATGCGAAGCAATCCCATGATCGTGCCGATGATCATGGCCAGAACAGTGGCCCAGAAGCTGAGCCGCAGGGTGACCAGCACGCCCTGAAGGATCAGGCCGGGCACCCACCGGCCGGTGCTTTCATCAAAGCGCAGCAGATACTGGGGGATCGCCTGCCAGTTCCAGTGGTACTGGGCCTGAGCCGTGGCCCGATAGATCAGCCAGGCCCCCACCGCCCCGATCCCGGCCAGCAGGATCAGGTCGATGGGGGTGATCGTGGGTTTCTTGCCGATCACTGGATCTTGGATTCCCAGTCCTTGGTTTCGAACCAATAGGTCTTGCGTTCTTTCAGCCAGCCTTCGGCGGTTACATAGCCGATCCAATTATTGAAAAAATTGAGGGTGTCCACATCACCTTTACGCACGGCAAAGCCGATGGGTTCGCGGGTGAAGGTTCCGTCAATGGGTAGAAACAGCCGCTTTGGATATTTGATGGCCTGAAACGCCGGTGTGGGGGCGGAGCCCACCACGGCGTGCACCCGGCCGTTGATCACTTCCTGGTAGGCCTGGGCTTCGTCGTCAAACATGCGAATCTCAGCCTTGGGCAGATATTTCTTGGCGGCCGTGACCGCGGTGGAGCCCAGACGGGCGGCAATGGTCACACCGGGTCGGTTGAACGCCTCCAGGCCCGTCATGCCGTCAGCCATCTTGCGGCTGGCCACCATGGACATACCCGTGAAATCGTAAGGATCGGTGAAGTTGACCTTGAGATTGCGGCTGGGCTGGATGCCCATCCCGCCAATGATCACATCGAATTTGCCGGTGAGCAGGGCCGGGATGATACCCGACCATTTGGTGGGCACAAACTCGACCTTGACTCCCATATCCTGGGCCAGACGCGTGGCCACATCGATTTCAAAACCGATGAGCTTGCCGGTCTTGTCTTTCATGGCCCAGGGCACAAAGGTGGACATTCCCACCCGCAGCACGCCGCGCTGAATCACCTGTTCAACGACGCTTTCCTGATTATCAGCGGCCAGTGCCGCAGGACCTGCGGCCATACCCAAAGCCAGCCCTACAACGATTAAAACCCAGCACAAACTGTTTTTAATTCTCATGGATAAAAGACTCCTTCCTGTAGATCGGGTTGTAAATGAAGGGGAACCATCATCGACGCCTTCTATTTGGCCGTCGCCAGGCGTTTTTGCATCATCCCGGTGACCATGGACAGGGACAGGGTGAGCAGCAGGTAGATTCCGGCGATGGTAAACCACAGCTCGAATACCAGATAGGTCTCAGCAATGATTTCCTGGCCTTTCATGGTCAGATCATAAATGGCAATGGTGCTCACCAGGGCCGAATCCTTGACCAGGGAGACGGCCTGGCTGACCAGGGGCGGTGTCATATGGCGCAGGGCCTGGGGCAGAATCACGTGGCGATAGGTATGAAATGCATTCAGACCAAGGCTGCCGGCCGCTTCCCATTGGCCCTGGGGGATCGACAGAATACCGGCCCGAATGATTTCCGAGGCATAGGCGCCTTCGAACAGGCTTAAGGCCAGTACCGCCGATGCAAAGCGACTCAGGTCCACCATGGGGGAAAACACAAAGTAGATGAAAAAAAGCTGCACCAGCAGTGGGGTGTTACGAATCAGTTCCAGATAGCCACGCGCCAGGACCCGGGCGGTAAAGGAGGTGGATAAGCGGCAAATGGCCGTCACCAGACCAAAGATGCTGGAAAGCAGAAGGGAGACAGCTGAGACTTGCAAAGTGACCGATAGTCCCTGGAGCAATGGGCCCGGCTGGATTTCCCCATCGGTGACGCTGACGATATACCGGGGTACCCGGTACCACTGCCAGTTATAACCGAGTTGCGTGCCACTGACGTAAACCAGCCCAATTACCACGCCGATGGTTACCGTGACCTGCAAGCCGGTTAACAAACGACCTCGTGTGGGCTGAGTTGATCCGGTTTGCAAAGTAATGGCCTCAGACCCCTTCATATTATTGTTGATGACCTCGTAAAAAGTCAGCGTTCGGACGGTCCCGTATAAAGTCGAAAATCTCAATCTGGCGTCATTCCGGCGCAGGCCGGAATCCTGTCTTTTCAATATGTTCTGGATACCGGATCAAGTCCGGCATGACGAGTCTGGCGCTTTTTAAGAGTCCATCAGGTTGATGGTGGGCAATGCCCACCCTACACGTTCCGGCGGTCGGTTTTATGATTCCCCAATCCCCTCCGTGCCCCCCTGTAGGAGCTGGCCATGCCTGTGACCATGCACTTGAAAATATTGTTTCATGTATTATTTTTATTGATACATGGTTGTATCAAGATAAGCGTTTTTTTAGACATTCGATTGTTGAGTGCGGTCTCAACCATGCCATTATATCAGATAAAGTTCTGATAAACATAAACAATAGGAAGGGCATGCTATCTTTGTCAACCTGTTAATGGAAATTGGCATGCATCTGGCTGTAATGGAGTACAGATAAAGACGGTGAACTGGAATTTTAGGCACTTGGGTTAGGGAATATTATTTACGACCGTTTCAATCACCTGTTTCCGCCAACCGGATGGCGGACATCAACCCATCTGGAGCCAAACAATGATGAATCTTGAAGAAATTAGACGCAATAGGGATCTGGTCAATTGCATTGACTGGGAAATGACGCCGGAAGAGGCGGTGCGCTTGTATCTGGAGTGGGGCAACAACTGGGCGCGTGGAAACTACGTGATCCGTTCCAAGGATGATGTCTCACATTATTTCGTAATCAATACATGGAAAAAAGAGCCGGTGATTTACTTTATCCGGCGCAACAGTGACGAGGCCGTTGAACTGGCCGAGATAAGAATGCCCGCCGATTTGAAGCGGCGCTACATGCATTCTCAGGGCCGCCACAAAGGTGTGTGGGCCCTTGAAGACGAGGTCAAATCCTGGCTGAAAGAAAAGCTTGACGTGAATTGACCGGCTTTGCTTCCGGCTGGTCGACGCAACTTGTTCCATCCCCCAAACCCACTCGTTCTCGTTGTCAGTAGAACGAAGCGCAGCGTTTATCGTTGTCGTAATCGAAAGGTAAAAGATCGATTACGACAACGATAACAATTGGATCATGCGATGTCGGGCAACGCACTCGGTGCAGCCTCCATTCACCCCTGTAGCTGGCCATGACTGGGATGTTAAGCCGATAGCCGTTTAGGTCGAAAGTCGAAGGTTTAAGGTGGAAGGTTAAAGGTTTGAGGTTGGGCGGAATGCTATCGGTTTTATCGTCTCCCAAATTCCTTTACTCTCCGATTTATCAGGAGCTGGCCATGTCTGCGACCATTCGCAATCACCGGTCATTTCATTGTCGCGGCCATGGACCGCTACTACAACCAACCTGCCGAACCGAAGTATATTTCTGAGGCTGAAGAAGAATCCACCAGCCATCCCATCACCGTAATTTTCTCCGTGCCACCCTGTGAGTGCTGGCCATGCCTGCGATGATAGGCTGATAGCCGTTTAGGCTGAAGGGCGGGCGGCAGGATATCCGTTAAAATAGGCGGTTAACAGGGTTGATGGTTGGCAATGCCCACCCGACAGGCTCCGGCGTCAAAGTCAGTACCTTAGTATCGCAGGTTGGGTTGAGGAACGAAACCCAACAAAATCCTGCCCGTCTTTCCGGTCTATGTCGGGTTTCGCTCAAGCTCAACCCAACCGACATTACTTATTACCGATCACTGATCACCGACCATCGATAACTGATCAACAACCAACACATCGATGAAAAAAGGCTAATCAAACGCTTTGCCCGGTTTTATCCCCAAGGGTTTCAGGATTTTTACCAACGGACAAAAACCGGTAAAACTTGACTGCAGCAAATTGGCGCCCACAAACGCTGTGAACCACAGCCAGTAGGCACTGTGAATTTGAGACAGTAACAGGGAGATTAAAATCATTATTCCTGCAAAAGCCAAAACAACACGATCAATTGTCATAAGTCACCTCCGATAGGCTGATTTATTTTCATGAATGGTCAACGGCTAACGGCTAAAAGCGAATCGCCCACTTTATTTTTTTCATATAGAGTACGAATCGGCGCAGATGTTACATTTCTTTTGTTGATTCCATCGATTTTACAAAATGGGGGGGGGGAGCACTGTTCTACTGAAAAAACCAATGGCATGTTAGTTGCTTTTCTAGTATGTTCGTTAAAGTCAACGGGTTTGACCGTCAATTGGCCCAGGGTGAGGTCCCAGGCATGGCCAACGCCTACAAAAAACCGCACATGGTTAAGCTGTTGGCGGTTGTAAGAACGGGCAATGTCCGCGAAAAACATCAAAGCGATCCAAATGGGGTTACCCCGTCAATTGACCATTTATGAATTGGCACCTACGAAAATTCTTAGAATTGATTTTGCTATCAGCTAATCGATCAATTTAGTTATTCCAATCAAGGAGGAAACATGGATTTTAATTCTTTTGAAGAAATTCTCGACTTTGCCATTGAAAGAGAAAAACAGGCGGTTAAATTTTATCAGAGATTGGTGGATCAGGAAACATTCCCGGCATCCAAACAGACATTAACCGAATTTGTCGAAGAGGAAACAAAGCATCAGCGGTTGCTTGAGGATTTCAAGAAAGGAAAACGATCCATCGTCGAATACAAATACGAATGGATTCCCGACATCAAGCGCAGCGACTACATCGTCGACATGAAATACGAACCGGGGATGGATTTTGCCGAGATCCTCAGACTGGCCATGAAGCGTGAGGAAAAAGCATTGCGGCTTTACAATGCCTTGGCCACCAAGACGGACGATGCGGAGTGTATCAAGCTGTTCAAGCTCCTGGCCCAGGAAGAGGCCAAGCACAAGCAAACGTTTGAAACCCTGTATGACGATCACATGGCCGAGTTGGGCGATTGATAGGCGCTTAACATAAGTCAATTAACAATTGTCAGGAGGGAATATGCTGCCACAAATTAAAAACATTCTCTATGCCACCGACTTGTCGGAAAACGCCCGCTATGCTTACAAATATGCGGCCAGTCTGGCTCAGCAGTACGAAGCGCGTATTACGATCCTGCACGTTATCGAAAAACCCACCGCCGAGACCTTTCTTCAGATCCAAGGGTATGTGGGCGAGGAAAAATGGAAACAGCTCCAGGAGGAGAAACAGGCTGATTTCGTGTCTCGAATTAAGGGTCGGCTCAGTGATTTTTGTAATGAAATCAGTGGAGAAGTGGATGCCTGTACATTCCAGGTGGATAAGATCATCGTCAAGGAAGGTATTGCCGCCGATGAGATCCTGTACCAGGCCGAGCTCAATGACGCGGATGTGATCATTATGGGTACGCGCGGGTTTGGCATGTTCAAGGACGCGCTGATGGGGGGGACGGCCAGGCGGGTGGTCAGAAGAAGCAGCCTGCCGGTCATGGTCATTCGGCTACCCGAATAACCCAATAAACCCAATAAACCCAATAAACTCAAGTAACCCAAGCAACTAAATAACTAAGCAACCAACTAACCAAGAAACTAAGCAACCCAAAACCCGGCATTACCGATCGGATGGAGATCACCGATGCGTTTTTCAATGTCGACCCGAGCCCATGCACGCGAACCATGCACCCCACATTCTGTTGGTCAACCCGTGGATTCACGATTTTGCCGCCTATGATTTTTGGGCCAAGCCCTTGGGGCTTCTCACCTTAGCGGGAATCTTGCGTGACCACGGCGCGCGTGTTTCGTATGTGGACTGCCTGGATCGGTTTCATCCCTTGTCGCCCACCACATCTTTGCCGGCGGCGCGGTGCGGGCGGGGACCCTACTTGAAGACGATTATTCCCAAACCGGCCGGCCTTGTGGATATTCCGCGCAACTACTGCCGTTACGGTATTCCTCCCGAGTCTTTGCGACATGACCTGAAACAGTTGGACAGGCCGGATCTGGTGCTGGTGACCTCCCTGATGACTTACTGGTATCCGGGGGTGTGTGAAACCATTCAGGCCATTCGATCGGTGTTTGCCCATGTGCCGGTGGTGTTGGGGGGCATTTATGCTACGCTGTGCCCCGAGCATGCCCGGCGTACATGCGATGCGGACCAGGTGATGACCGGCCCCGGCGAAAAGGCGCTGCTACCCTTGGTGGCCCAATATACCGGCTGGTCGCCCACACCCACGTTTGACCCGCAGGACTTGGACAGCCTGCCTTGGCCGGCCATGGATTTTGAACATCGCCTGGCCCATGTGCCTGTGATGTGCTCACGCGGATGCCCGTTTCAATGCGCCTATTGTGCCTCCCATAGGCTGCAGCCGCGCATGCTTCACCGCAGCCCGGCGTCGGTTCTAAAGGAGATTGGCCATTGGCATCACAATCATGGGGTCCGCGACTTTGCCTTTTACGATGATGCCCTGTTGGTTGCGGCTGAGCGTTACATCGTTCCGCTGCTGGAGGGTGTGATCGATGCGCATATAGGCGTTCGTTTCCACACGCCCAATGCCCTGCATATCAGAGAAATGACGCTTCCCTTGGCCCGGTTGATGCGTCGGGCCGGGTTTCATACCATCCGTCTGGGACTGGAAACCACGGCCTTTGACGGGCGGCAGGTCATGGACCGCAAGGTCACTGAAAACGAGTTTTTCCGGGCGGTGGAATATTTCAAGGCGGCTGGATTTCGCGCCGAACAGGTGGGGGCTTATCTTTTGGCCGGACTTCCCGGTCAGTCGGTGTCAGGGGTGGAGGATTCCATCAGGGTCGTCAAGCAGGCCGGGGTGACGCCGGTGATCGCCCACTACACGCCGATTCCCCACACCTCCATGTGGCCGGCCGCCGTGGCGGCCTCGCGTTACGATCTGGAGGCTGATCCGATCTATACCAACAATGCCATTTTTCCCTGCCAGAGCGAAACGTTTTCCTGGGAGGTGCTCACCCGGCTAAAAAATCTGGCACAGTCCTGAAACAGTTCAAACTGTGCAATTAGCCATTAGCATTTAGCTGTTAGCCTAAAAGATGCACAGAAATATTAGATGTCGCTTTATTCAAAAGCCAATTGCTAAAGCCTAAAAGCTAACTGCACAGGTCGAAAAAGGTGGCGGTTCGAAAAATGAGAAGCAGTCAAGTCAATCACTCAATCAGCGGTGGCGCCTAGCCAGGTCACTTTACCGCCTGTCTGTTCTCCTTGCAGGGTGATCAGGTCGCCTGTGGCGATGGAATCCAAAAAGGCCGTGTAACCGACGCTCACGCCTTCCGGCGATTCAAAGTTTTCATCGGCAATGGTCGACAGATCCACCTCGTGGCCAAGGATCGTGATTACTTCGCCCACAGGGCTGGCAAGCGTGCCTTGAAGTTTGACCTTGCTGCTGGAGCGTGCCTTGACAATGATGTGAATGGCCAGCACGGTGTGCTCAGCGGTCTGGCGGCCGATGATTTTCACGTGATGGTCGTCCGTTATTGCTTCCGCAGTGCCCGCCGCCCCGGTGACCTTGGTGATTTCGTTATATATGATGGTGATGTCGGTCAGACCGGCCAGGGTGAGGCTTGACTGATCCACCGCGTTGGATGCCACGTCCGATTCGATCTTGGCATCGTCCAGGAATATGATCGTCCCGGCGTCCAGGTTGCCATCGATGAGTTCTCCTTCCGCTTCCACACGCACGCCGCTGTTCAGGTCCTCTAACTTGCCGCCGACATAGGCGGTCCCGTCATCGATATTAACGATCACGCTGTCCAACATCAGTTGGGTATCCGTGGCTTCGAGGACAACGCCGGTGAGTTCGACGGCGTCGCTGTCCGTTACGCCGAACCGGTCGACCGATTCGATGCGTTCGGCCGTTATGGTCTGCTGATTAGCTGAAAGTATCCCGGTGACCGCCACCGCCGTTCCATCCGATGGTTGGGTCAGGTCAACCAGGGTGGCGTCTTGATAGTCGATGAGAATGCCGTTGATGGTAAATTGCTTGCCCGCTGTATCCAATTGCGCGACGGTGCCTTTTATCTTCGCCCCGTCATCGCCGGTGGTGACGCCCATATAGCTGGCGACCAGCCGTCCTGTGGCATCAACAAAGCCGCTGACCCTGACCCATGCGCCCGGATTCAAGGAGGCGAGGTCAACCCCATGGGGGCGGGTGGTGTCCGTGAGCAGTATTTCGCGGCCCAGGACGATCAGTTCCGTGGTCAGGCTGTCGATCGTGCGGATCGAATCCAACGGTCCCCTGATATCATCGTCGATGTAGATTTTTTGGGCCGTGCCGTCTTGCGCTTCGCCGATGTCGCCATTGACCCTGACGACCATCCCCAGGGCGAGATTGTCGCGCATGACCTGGGTGCCGGCGCCTTTGCTCCGGCCTTCCACGAAAATCTCGGCATCCTCGGTGGCAAAGTGCCTTCCGTTGACTTCGATGCTTCCATAATTGGATGCCGGCCCGATACTGATACCAGTGCCGCCGGTTCCGCCACCGGCCAGATCGTCAACACCGCCGTCTCCCCCACAGGCCAAGGCGAGCAAGACGACGAGCAGGCAGTACCTTATCCATGACGCTTTCCTAAAAGATAACCCCACATTAATCCTTTTCATCATAGGGTTTTTGGAAATAGTAAATGCCGATGCCGGCGATGTACCGTCCCGTGCCCCTGATTTCAGGGTTTAGATCGCGATCATTGATAGCAAGGTATCGATCCATATTGTCTAAGAATTTTTGGGCCGCTTGTCCAGACATTCTTCGAAAATCAGCCAGAATTTCTTCGGGCAGGTTGTCGTACTGGACCTTGCGCTGGAAAAACGGCTTTTGGATGTCCGGGTCGATATTGTGCCCGATGGTGGCAATCAAAAGGCCCACGTCAGTACCCAGAATATGGAATTTCATGGCTTCGTCAGCCGTGGGCGTAAAGGCATCCTGTACCAGCCGGACGCGATTGTCCGTCTCGAGCTTGAGCGCACCGAGCCGGGTCAACTCATCCAGAACCGCCCGGTGGGGCATGTCGCCGCTGAAGCGCTTGACCAGGGTTTCGAACGTCGGCCCGCTGCCGGTAATGGGAATAACAAGGGGGCGTCCGTCGTTGTCCACGAAATCGCTGTCCCTGCGCCAACCGGCGATCACCCGGGCCGCGCGGTTGTACTGTTCCCCCTGATCTCTTGTGGTGGGCGGCTCCATTTCCGACAGGCGCTTGACCTCCTTGCGTGAGAAACCGGTCACCACCGATATGCGCGACTGGGTCTGCTTTCTGCCTTTGATGATAAAATCCTTCTTGGCCACATCGTAAAACACCCATTTGGCCAGGGAAACAAAGGTTTTGTAAGAGATGCCCCGTTTCAGTGCCAGACGTACCAGTGGGCGGAGCAGCTTCAGTATGGCTGCGTACAGAACCTGTGTGGTGTTTCTACTTGTGTCCATCGGCAAATCTCCGTTGCAGAGGAAAATCCATTCCGTATGTGCATCAAATCAAGGATGGCAGGATAACCTGCCTTCAGTTGTGAATGTTGACTGTATCAGTCGAGAAACACCCCGTACTTCTTCCATTTTGCCGAAAAACCTATAACTACCTATTAATTACAGGAATTCAGCACAAGGTCAAGATGGCCGAAAGCTGTTGAGGTCGAAGGTCGAAGGTTGAAGGTCGAAGGCCGGGTGGAATGCTATCTGTTTTATCGTCTCCCAAATCCCCTCCGTGCCTCCCTGTAGGAGCTGGCTATGCCTGCGACCATACACGATGATCAACAACCATTGTCGTGGCCATGGACCGCTCCTACAACCAACCCGGATATGCCGTAGGGTGGGTTGAGGAACGAAACCCAACAAAAATAAAAGCACATGGTGTAGGGTTTCGCAATGCTCAACCCAACCTACAATACTGATCACCCATCACCCATCACCGATCACCGATAACCCCCTCCCATCCGCAATCAAGGCAACCACTGAATAACCTGACGATCGAAATCGATGCGGTAATTGGTGCCTTTCAAAAAATTCATGCCCAGCAGCCCCTGGTAACGCACCTCGGGGCCGTTGTGGGGGATGACGCTGGCCTGAAGGCCTTTCTTTTTGATCGGCCCCACGCCAACGGTGTCCAGGCTGACGATATCGCTGTCCAGGATTTTGCCGCCGGCGATCAGTAGCTTCGCTTTGCCGGCACTTTTCAGATGCAACCGATCGGCAACCTTGCGATGCAGCACCATGATGCTCGCACCGGTGTCCAACAGCATTCGGGCCTGAATCCGATGACCATTGGATTCAAGGGCTACCGGAACCAGGATATGCACACCATCCAGCAGATCCACCTTGGTTTCCGTGCCGGCGGCCTGGTGCCGGGCATTGAATGTCTCACGCTCGCGTTCCCATTCATCAAGGGCGTTCAGGTTTATGTAATATTTCGCGCCCCTGCCGGTTTGAATAAAGGTGCCTCCCGGATCACTGCCGATGGTGTAGCGGCCGGTTTCGCCCACGGCGAAATGGTCAAGATGAGTAGGATCGATATACCAGGAGCCGTTCTGATCGGTCTGCATGTAGATGCCGCCTTGATCCTTGCCGATATGATATTGGCCGCCGGCTTGAAGATTTGGAGGGAAGATGCTGACAAGGATCAGAATACCAATGGCAATCGTTGCTTGAAATCTGATTGCTCTAACTGGAATTCTCACACGCATGGCATCCAAGGCATTCCCTTTCATCCTAAAAAGCTCAGGACGCTTTTTCGTCAACGTTGAATGTATTGGTAAAATAAATCCTTGCTGCCCGCTCAAGATTCTCATTGTTGATTTCAACACGGGTTTGCTCGTAACTGCTGATCGATTCGATGATGGTGACGATGTCGGCAGGGTAGCAGGCCCGTAGCGCCTGACCGGTGGATTGGGCGCATAGCGACTGGAGAAAGTAAGCGGCGTCGGGCTCGCAAGGGTACCCCTTGCTTTTGATTATACGCTGAAAAATTTGATCAAAAACATCAGGATCGACCGGTTCGATGAAGATCTTGTTCTGAATGCGGCGCAGAAACGCTTCATCGGCCAGCGTCGATGGATCCAGGTTGGTGGAAAACACAACGGCCATTTGAAAAGGGATTTCAAACTTCACGCCGTAGGTCAGGCTCAGATAATCCACCTTGCGGTCCAGCGGCACGATCCACCGATTCAAAAGATACTCCGGTGAGAGAATCTGGCGCCCGAAATCATCGATCACGAGCATGCCGTTGTTGGCCTTCATCTGCAGGGGCGCCGCATAGACGCCGGTGTTCTGATCGATCTTCAGTTCCAGCATGTCCGCTGACAATTCTCCGCCCGCGATCACGCAGGGGCGGCGGCATAGCACCCAGCGATCGTCCAGACTGTGCACGTCCGTTTCGACGCGCTCGTGAAATACCGGATCATAGACGACGATGATCTGATTGTCGAAGGTAACGGCATAGGGGATGGCCACCAGATCATTGTAGATTCGGGTTAGCCGGCGGGCGATGCTGGTTTTGCCGTTGCCGGTGGGGCCGTACAGGAAGATCGAGTTCTGGGAAATCAGCGCCGGTCCCAACTGATCCAGCAGCTTGTCTGTGAGCACCAGGTCGGAGAACAGGGTTTGGAGCGTGGAAAGGTCCACATCCACCTTGCCGGTCTGGGAGGTCACCACCTCCCGATACGTATCCAGGGAGACCGGCGCCGGCCCGTTGTAGCGGCACATGTCGTAACTCTTACGGGCGTGCTCCCGGCCTTTGGCCGACAGCGTAAAGACATAGTCCTGGCCCTGCATGCCTTTGACCTCAAAGTAATGCTCTTTGCGAAGCCTTTCGAATATCGTCCGTACCGCAGGGTAGGGGAGTTTCAACGCCTGACTCAGCGTTTTCAGGCTGCTGGTGCCGGTTGTAAATAGGCGACGCAGGACCAGGTCTTCCACCATGGCGTCGGGGATGTCCAGGCTCTCCAATCCTTCCGGGTTTTTGGACAAGTTGAATGGAGCAAATGATTTTGCTTTATTGACGTTGGCTTCCATGATTTCCTTTCGGGCTATCTGCGATCTGATGCTCATCCCAGTCGCTCCATAAGTGTTGACTTGCTTCAGGATGAGCATTAGATCGCCTATCCAGATTAATTGATGGTTACAGTGTTGTCGCTATAAGTAACATTGCCGAAAGGCGTGGTAACCACCCCATAATAAGACCCGGCGGTAGTCAACCTTACGAAATAATCGGTATCGGAAATAGTGCTGGGTATTTCATAGGAAACAACAGAACTGTCGTCAGCCGCGTTGAAAATTTCTATGTTGGAACCTTCCGGCATGGGATTGTCGTTTACGTCGGCAATGGTAATAGACACTCCTCCTTGCACCGCTGCCAGTGTGAATGTATCAGCGAAACTTCCAGACATCACGATATTGGTTGAAGCCTGTACATACACCAATTCCTTCGAACAGTCCCCTGAAGATTCCGCTTCGTCAGAGCACAGTGATCCGTTATAGATTCCGTTGGGATTACTATCGTAACTGCCGTCGGAATTATAATCCCACCACGGTTCGAACGTATCATATGAACCGTTATCGTTGTCATCCCTGAATGGCTCGGTCCTGTCAGTGGCTTCGTCGAAATAGTCTCCTTCGTCGTAATATCCATTGCCGGTAAAGTCGGTAAAACTCTCTTCGCCAATCAGAAAAGCAGTGACGGTGGATAAAGCCGGCTGACATCCGCCGTTCTGCTCACAATAAGACGTTCTGGGGTTGCCGCTGCGCCAGATGACCGTGCACACGCCATCCTCCAACTCACAGGAATCATCGATGGATCCCAATTCGGTGGTGAAATACACGACCGTGCCGTCGGGAACAAAATTGTTGAAATGATCGGCTGCCTGGAATGTTACCTCCACTTCCACATTGTTGTAAGCCCATGCTTCGGGATTGAATGACTCCACACCGATGCTGATGCTGTTTTGGTCAGCCAGGCCGGTGCTGACGATCAAGGTGTCGGAAACCACGGTAACCAACGGATCACTATCGCTCAATGTGGCGTGGACTTTCACTTCGGTAGATACTGTGCCTGCATTGACAGTTGTATGAACCAAACCGGATGCGTCGGAGATATCGCTTGCTGCGGAAAGAAAAAGAGATCCGACTGCGGTGGACAGCCCAAAATCCACGGTTTGCCCAACAACAGGCGTGCCGGTGTTATCAACAACCTCGAACGTTAGCGTCGAGGTTTCCGATCGGGCCGGGCCGCCGGTATTTTTAAGCGCAAGAAAGAGGTTTGAGGCAGAGACGAAATTGATATGTATGGCCGTGTTACCCGCCACTTCCAAAGTGGTGGTAGCAGTCAACGTGGTGCCGTTGATAACAGCCGTTGCCGTGATGGTGTCTGTGCCAACGCCCCCAGCAGCTCTGTAAACGGCAGACGCTTCTCCGTCGACGGTCGTTTGTGTTTCTTCTATTTCGGCAAGGCCGGCATCAGAAAAGGAAGAGCTAAAAGTGACTTCAACAGGTGTTGAATAGGGATTCTCTGCTTCATCAACAATGACCGCGTTGACGCTCAGAGATCCTCCCGGAGAAAGCACTTGATTTCCATCAATACTCAGTGAAAGTTGACCAGAGTAGAAAACATCATTGACAATACATCCGATTCGTATCCCTGAAGGTTCCACACTGGTGGATGTTCCTGGGGGATTACTGTCGTTAGTTGAATAGTCAGAATCACCGCCACCACCACAAGCCGTAAACAAGATGGCAAAAAGGACTATAAAGACTTTTTGTTGAATAGTTTTTCTCATTTGGTCCTCCGGAAAACTATAAATATTAGCAAACGCTTGGTAAATGCGGTCGTTGCATGAAGCCGGCCGTTTAACAATTCCAGGCCATGGATAAAAATTAGTAGTTAAAGCTTACGCCAATCATAAAGCTGTGGGTATAGAGCTCAGGCCTTGTTTTGACATCGATGCCCAGTACATTGTCCTCGTATTCCGGCTCAAACCAGAAAAACCGGTATTCAAGATTCAACCCCCAGTTGGGCGACATCATTTTCTTTAAGCCTGCCCGAACATCGACTCCGACATCAACCTGGTCATTTTTATATTCACCAGTGAGCGTTGGCATGCCAATCATATCCGGGACGGACGATTCAGAAACTTCATATTGAATTCTCGAAAAAAATATTCCGGGGCCGGCGGTGATAAAAGGGGTCCATTCTCCGTTGGGGTATCTGGCGCTTTTCAGCAATGGCAACCGAAACATGATCTGGGGCGTCAGTGACAGTATATCGATTTCCAGGTCGTCGTCGATGGTGGTGTAATTGACCCCGAAGGCCAATCCAAGATACGGCTGGCCTTCAAACCAGAACCCAAGCCGGTAATCGATCGTATATGAAGGATCATAGCTGGTATCGACGGTTTCACTCGAATTATTCGAGGAATACTCCACGTCTGAATCCTGCACATAAGTAAAACCGGCCGACAAATCGGCGAATCGCTCGGCGTACACAGCACCGGGCAGGAAGAATATCATCAATGCAACCATAAAGCCTTTCATCAAGTATGTTTTACATCTCATTATTTTCTCTCCTTTAATAAGTGTAAGTAACCTTTGATTTAATTGCCTATCTTTAAACGTTTTTAAAATATCATGTCAGATCCCAAAATGACCTGGACACGATTTCCAGTGTTACCTAATGCGATGATCCGGCTGTTACAGTTTCCTGGCAATGCATCAGCAACCCGTTTGGCGTTGGCCGACAGTCCCTGGTTGTGAAATACAAGGGTCTGTTTATAGCTGAAATGGGTGGCGTTGGTCAGGCGGCCCACCTTGAATCCCTTGCCAATGAGATACTTGGAAACGCGTTTGGCCATTCCGCCCACACCGTTGCCGTTGGATACGTCAACGTTGAAATTGTGAGTCAAGTAGTTATTAAACGGCACTATCAGGTCCCGGCCGATTAAAACGCGGATGGGTTCCCTGTCCAAGTTAGCAGCCAATAAATGGTCTTTCCCGGAAAGCTCAGGCAGCAGACTCTTGACGTGTGAGGCCTGTTCAAAGAAACCCTTCCTATAATAGATGACCGTCTGTTGGTGGTCGAAGTGGTCAGCATTGGTCAGACGATAACCTGTGATCCCTTTTGTTCGCAGAAAATTCCCCACCATTCTCGCCATTCCAGTTACTCCGTTACCATTTGAGACCTCAATTTTTGTCGAATGCATAACTTCGGGGCTTGAGATCGCCTCCGGTTTGAGAGTTTGAGACCGATGCAAGTTTTCTGAGTTTATACCCGCTGATACCGGCTCGCTACTCTGAGTGGTCTGACTAACTACGGTTGCCCTGTTAAACGTCTGAACCGGTTTTACAACGGTGGCGATTAACCTCTCATTGGCGAAATTGCCGGCACTGAATTCAAGGACTTTTTTATTTGCAATGAATCCCGGCGGAATAGTGTAAAACCCGCCGGTATCATGGTCGAACAACGGCGTTTCTTCTATCTGTGTCGGAAGTGCTTTTTCCCTTTCCGCCTGTATCTGATCGCTCTTATGAATTTGGGCCAGGCGTGTGTTCGCCTGGCCGGCTCTGCGGATATCAGGGTCGGCTGGCTTGAGAACCGATGCCCAGGAAAGGTGAACCTCGGCCTCTTCATAATAGCCGTTTCTATAGAAAAAGCGGCCCATTTTTAAGTGGGCACTGGCATCATCGCCAACCGACTTGAACGTTTGCAAGGCGTCGTCATGTTTCCCGGACCTGGCATAGGCCAGCCCCAGGTTGTTCCGGTAGCGCGGATTGCTCCCGTCCAGTTGGATGGATTTTTTAAAGGACTCAATGGCCTGGTTCATCCGGCCCTGGAGAAGATAGGAGTACCCCAGATTGTTGAGGACATAATCGAGATTGGGGTTGATCGACAGCGCGGCTGAATAGGCCTTGACCGCCTGATCAAAGTCTCCCACCGCATCCAGGGACACGCCCAGGCCGTTGTACCCCGCTGCATTGCCGGGGTCGCCCTTGATGACGTCTTTGAATGCCTCGATGGCCAGGCGGTGTTTGTGCCTGGCTTGAAAGGCCCGGGCCAGCGCATAGCTGGATTTCCCATCCTCATGCGGCGCTATAATTTTGCCACGAAACACAGTCGTATCCTGTCCAATCACGGAAGTGTTGATGCTCTGGGGGGGCTGAAACGAGCTGCATGCGCAAAGCAAAAGAACCATCATGCAAGCTTGTATTCCGATAATCGCTATGGTTGAGTTTTGTTTGTACATCTTGTTTTCCTTTTACCGAACACTTCCCAATTCTACTTTTTTAAGGTTGTCGTAAGCCTTTTCATAGAATTTCGGGCTGGCGGCAATGGCCTTGTTAAAGGCCTGCGCGGCCTTTTGATAGTCTCCCTTTGCCATCAGTACGCACCCCAGGTTATTATACGCCCGGGCATTGTCCGAGCCGTGCTTGAAGGCTTCCAGCGCCGCATCGTAGCGGCCTGTCCGGGCCAGGACCATTCCCAGGTTGTTGAAGACTTTTTGCTTTTGCCCATCGGCGCTGAGCGCCTGTTTAAACGCCTTGATCGATTCCTCATAGCGGCCGGCCAGGCTCAGGGAAACGCCGAGGTTGTTGTAGAGCATGGCGTTTTCCGGCTTCAACAAAATGGCCTCGGCATACTCCCGGGCGGCCTTTTCGTATTGCTTCTGGAAATCATAGATGTTGCCCAGAAAATTCCTGGCCTTCCAGGACCGGGGACTCAGTTCCAATGCCTTCTGAAAATGCGGTATGGCCCGGTCATAGTCCCGCGCCTCGAACAGTGCCGTGCCCATGCCTTCATGGGCAGCGGGGTTGGCCGGCTCTTTTTCGATAACCCCGGCAAAGGCTTTCGCGGCGTCCTTGTATTTGGCGCCGGCGAGGAAAAGCATGCCCTGCTTGTATTGCAGCCGACCGTTGTCCGGATTGAGCTTGAGCGCCTTTGAATATTGCAGATAGGCCAGATAATAGTCCTTGCCCTTAAAATGGCGGTCCCCCAGGGCTTCCAGTTCCTCGGCGGTCATTTCCGGCAGCTTCTGATCGAGAATCGGGTCTTCTGCAACGTCGCCCTGATCCTGCTTTGAGAAGAACGGCTCGCGGGGCTTGGAGACGTCGCCTTGGTGCGAGGTGGCACAGCCGGATAGAAACAAGCCGGTCACAAGCATTAATAGAATCGTTCTTCCAATAACCTTTTTGCTTAATCTCTTCATACGAGATTCTCCATTCATTATTCTGAGTGTTATTTCTCTATAAAGGTTCTATAGAGCTGAATGGCCGCAGGCCCCAAAGCCACGGTGAAAAAAGCCGGAAATATAAAGATGGCTAAGGGAAATATTAACTTGGTTGCGAGTTTGGCAGCCTTTTCCTCGGCCCGTTGGAATCTTGCAGAGCGAAAGCTGTCTGCAAAAACCTTCAATGCCTGGGCGACGCTGGTGCCGAATTTGTCTGTCTGGATAAGCAAGGTAACCAGGCTGTTTACGTCATCGAGGTCTGTTCTTTCGGCCAGGTTCTTCAAGGCTGTTTGACGAGATTTGCCGCCCCTTAATTCAAGGTTCAGGTGATTCATTTCCTGGCTCAATTCCGGGTGCCCCAGCGCCAGTTCTTCCCCGGTGCGCCGAATCGCCGCGTCCAATCCCATCCCCGCTTCAATGCACACAACCAATAGATCGAGTGCGTCAGGAAAGGATTTGAACAGGTTTTCCTTTCTCTTGGAAGTTTTAAGGCGAAGCCAAAATTCTGGTATGAGCAAGCCCAGTGTCATCATAAACGCAGTGCCCAATATCACGTGGTTGAACTGCATATCTTTCATGAACCCAATCACCAGGGCCAAAAAAACCATGGGAAAGGAAACAACTGCCAGAAACTTAACCCCCCAGAAAATGGTGATTGCATTTTTATCCCGTATGCCGGCCCTCAAGAACTTGAGTTTTATATCGGCATCTTCAGCCGATTTTTTTGTGTTGGCCTTGATTCCAATGGCGCTGAGAATTTTTGCGAATGCGTTGCTTGATTTATCGGAAAGTTCAAGCCCCGATTGCTCCTGTTCCACTACCGTCCAGTCATTGTTTGTTGTGTTAATTTTCTTCAGCATGCTGCGCTTCTGGCTTAGCCCTCGAATGTAGACTGAAAGTCCCAGGCTAAAAAGAATGATAACTAAGAAGGCCAATGAAGAAACAAAAAGTGGAATGTTTTCGATTGTAAAAAACATGTGTCCCTCCGGGGTGTTAGACATCCAATCGGACAATTCTTTTGATTGCCAGATATCCTAAAAAAATCAGACAGACTGTTATGCCTACCGCGAATTTACCAGCCGGATCGAAAATGAGAGTGCCTGCATATGATGGATTTAACAGATAAAGTACGATGAAAAGAAGTATGGGAATGATTACAAGGATTTTCCCTGTCAACAACCCTTCCGCTGAGAGCGCTTGAACTTTTCTCCTGAACTTAAATCTGGCTCGCATCAGACTGGCGACCCCTTCGATGATTTCAGATAGATTCCCACCGGTTTGCCGTTGCAGGATCACCGATACAACGAAAAACCTGGTATCAGGGCAATCCACCCGATGGGCAAGGTTTGTCAGTGCATCTGCCACGCTGACGCCAAAATTGATTTCGTCCAAGGTTTCCTCGAAATAAGTACCAAGGGGATCGTCAAATTCTTCGGCAGCGAGTTTCATACCGCTCGAAAATGCATGTCCTGCCCGCAGGGCGCGGGCGATTAAATCCAGCGCTTCAGGAAATTGCTTCTCGAATTTTTGCATTCTCTTCTTTTTCTTGGACTTTATATAAAGCAGGGGCAGGCTCCCAGCGATGATCGCGCAAGCCAAAGCGAGTAGTGTGTTTTTTAATAATACGGAGGTAAATAAATAACCGATCAGGCCGCAAGTCATGCTGAGGAGGATAAAAAAGCCTAAAGTAAATTTTACGTTGGATTGGTTGAGTATCCGTTTTACCTGATCTATTCCTGGAAGAAGCGTGAGCAGGCGATTAATAAATGGAACATCGCTGAGAACTTCTTTTTTAAGAATACTTCCTCCAATTGGTGTGCTTTCCTCGGCCATGCTTTGTAACAGCCTCCGGCGCACTTCCTTCCGGTCCGGATATTTGATATTACGGTAAGAATAGAGCGACAGCTCGATTACGAGCAGCGATAAAGTGAAAATCATGAAACCAAAAAGCAGTAAACTCATATCTGGCCCCTTTTGCTTCAAATTTCGGTAATATTGGAAGGGTCGAACATAGCAGGGGAAATTTCAACGCCGGCCATTTTGAACCGGTCGATAAATTTGGGCCTGATTCCACAGAAAGCGAATCGCCCACGGACCTTGCCTTCCTGGTCGACACCTTTTCGCTGAAACGAGAAAATTTCCTGGGTGGTGATTGTGTCGCCTTCCATACCGGTAATCTCTTGCAGGCTGATCAATTTGCGTGACCCGTCCGTCAACCGGGCCAGATGAATCACCACATCGATGGCCGAGCTGATGTAGCGCCGCAGAAATTGGCTCGGGATTTCAAAATTGGCCATGGCCACCATGGTTTCGAGCCGCATCAGGGCATCCCGGGGCGAGTTGGCGTGGATGGTGGTCAGGGAGCCGTCGTGGCCGGTGTTCATGGCCTGCAGCATGTCAAACGCCTCTTTGCCACGCACCTCCCCCAGGATAATCCGGTCCGGGCGCATCCGCAGGCTGTTGATCACCAAATCCCGCTGGGTGACTTCACCCTTGCCTTCGATGTTGGGCGGGCGAGTTTCCAGGCGAACCACATGGCGCTGCTTGAGTTGCAGCTCGGCCGAGTCCTCGATGGTGACGATGCGTTCCTTGGACGGAATAAAACGTGACAGAACGTTAAGGAAGGTGGTCTTACCGCTGCCGGTCCCGCCGGCGATCAGGACGTTCAAGCGCGATTTGATGATCCCTTTCAGAAACTCGCCCACGTTGGGAACCAGAGTGTTGAACTCGATCAAATCTTCCAATTCAAGCGGATCAACGGAAAAACGCCGGATGGAAAGCATGGGGCCGTCCAGGGCCAGGGGCGGAATAATAGCGTTGACACGGGAGCCGTCCATCAGCCGGGCGTCCACCATGGGGGAGGATTCGTCGATTCGCCGACCCACGGCGGACACGATCTTGTCGATGATTTTCCTCAGGTGGTCGTCGTCCTTGAAACGTACGTCGGTTGGCTCAAGCCGTCCAAATCGCTCCACATACACCTGACGGTAGGTGTTGACCAGAATATCCGATACCGTGGGGTCCTGCAGCAACGGCTCCAGCGGCCCGAACCCCAGGACTTCATCGATGATTTCCGAGAACAGTTTTTCCTTTTCGCCTGCATTCAGTGGAATGGCTTCCAGGTCTTCACTCAGGATCTTGTTGACCACGGCGCGCAGTTCCGGTTTTAGCATGTCGGGCTCTACGCGCTCCAGGATGGAAAGGTCCACCAGGTCGAGCAGGCGGTCATGAATTTTGCTTTTGAATTCAAAATACTCTTCGGGCAGGAGATCATCTTTAATGTCCCTGTCCATGATCTCGTTTATTTCCAATGCGGTGGTTTCCACAAGCATACCCCCTTTATATTCGGTGTATTGAACACTTTTTCATTGAAGGCGATCCTTACCGCCCGAATAACCGCCATCCATTTTTAACTGGCTTTTGCTCGTTGCCATCGATCAGGGCATCTGCCAGGGCTGCCAGGCTTTTGGTAATGCCGGCCCTGGCGGAAATCTCGTAAATCGGTTTGCCCCGGTTGATGGCGGACATGGACGTCTTGTAGTCGTTGGGAATTTTCCAGAAAATCTCGCTTTTAATGCTGTCCTCGGCTTCCGGTATGGAGATGTCGGACTTTTTTAGAAAGCGATTGATCACGAGTTTAATGCGGTCTTTGGGTATATTGTCTAAGCCGGCCAGAGATTTGAAAACATTGTTGGTATTGTGCAAGCAGGGCAAGCTCAATAGGGTCAATAGTACGATCTGGTCCGACATCTCCATCGTTTTCAGGACGGGGCCTTCCAGTGACTGGCCGCCGTCGACGATAATGAAGTCAAAGGTTTTTTTCATTGCTGTCAAAAGACGCTCGATGACCTCCGCCGTTGCCGGCGGATGGCCGTTCAGATAGCTGGGGGAGGGCAGTACGTGAACGCCCGAGGGGTGCTTGGCCATGGCATTGAGCAGGAAGGTGCTGTCCAATCGGCCGATGCTTTTGATAATCTGTCCCCAGTGATAGTTGGGCTTGACGGAAAGAAAGAGCGGTATCTCGCCGAAAACGGTGTTCAGGTCCACCAGAGCCACCGATCCCGCATTTTTTAATTCAGCGATCATCATGGCCAGGTTGGCGGCTACCGTTGTGGTTCCCACGCCGCCTTTGGCGCCCATCATGTGAATGATTCGTCCATTGTGGGTTGGTTCGCTAATAGGGGATTGTAGAATCCGCTTTTTGAACGCGGCCAGTGCTGTATGAACTTCCTTTTCAATCAATGGGCAGGAAAGAAATTCCTTGACACCTAAACGCATTGCCCGGCGAAGCAAGTTTGTATCCTGCTTTTCGGAAACGATAAAAATTTCTCCGATAGCATTGGCTGCCGACAAAGATTCAATCTGGTCGAAATCTTTTTCGTATGCTTCACCCAAATGGAATATAAGGATGTCAGGTCGTTTTTTTGAGTCACTGAACCGGAATCCTCCCGCTGACAAGACAATTCGTTCAAGATCTTTCCCGATCTGTCTGCTTTGGGTTTTGATGCTTACTGAATATTGCTGGCTCATTTTTGCCTCTATTTCAACGTCTTTAATAAAGTATTTTATTTCACGAGGTTGGGTATTGTGCCTCTCAAGTTGCCATAATTCGCGCCCCCTCCTCTGGCGTCAATGACCTTCAAGTTGCAATCGATGTGCACATCAAGGCTTGAAAGGGGTGGTGGGTCGGTTGTGTAAATTACGATTTCAGCAAACCCAACAACTGTCAGTGATGTATTCGGGTTTTCACAACCATCCTCGGAATCTTCGTACACAGGTATGGTAGCAGTCCAGACGGAGTCGTTCTGATCACCGTCACGGTAACGAAAGTAATCAAACAAGGCTATCATTGGCGCAGGGTGTTTGGCATCTCCATAGGTGGTTCCAGTATCGCCATCATAATCTTCTCCCAAATAGCCACCCAGAAAAAGGCTTGAAATCGTTCCTCCCTGGAATTCGAATTCAGCATCACCAGCAAGCGTAGTTGGTGTTTCTTCAGAGTCGGGAGGGGAATTCAAATCAAAGTTGGCGGCCAGCCAGTCGGGGCCACTTGTCAAAGGTGTACCACTGTAGTCAGTTACGTCGCCTTGGATAAGCCCTAAAAGCTTTTCCTCCATTGCATTAGCGTTGATGGCATCAAAAAAGTTGTGCCAGCCGGCACAGCTATCTGTAGTCGGGGAAAAGGCAATCACATCGCTGCAGTCATTGGGGAAGACGTTTTCGGACAATCCAAATGGTGTCTTGAGCTCGCCTTCATTAACATATGCGGGGCCGGTCAGGGCGGCGATGGCCATATCAGAAATTACCGACATCTCATCAATATCAAACACCCTGCCGAAGAAAGTTGCGATCGTCCCGTTAATACCGGCTTCACGGCGTGCTATAACTCTTACGGCATCAGGTCCCACATAAGATTGTGTTACATCATCCGGATTTGCCGGATCCCAGGAACCGATCACGACATCAGCACTTTGGATATCAATGTTTACATTTGCGGCCCTGTTTTGATACGCTACTTGCTGTACAGCTTCAACAACTTCAGCCTGTGAAAATGTATGACTACCCATTTGGGAGGGCTCAAGATTTGAATACACTTCTCCAAGATATCGTGCACCAGCAAGGGCGGCCGCATCAGCTACATTTTGCAGTTCGTTGCGAGTGGTGTAAAGATAGCCCATGTCGATGGCCAGTGCGGCAAGGCCGATAAATAGAAACATGCAAATCGCAACAAATACGATTACCGAACCTTGTTGTTTTCTTCTATCCATTATTAGGTGTTTAATACTCATAGAAAACCTCTCATCCGGTTACTCACAAAACATTGTTGCCGTTGTTTCTATTGTTGGTGGATCAAAGGGGAGGAAAATAAAATTATAATCGTATGTTACATGTACGAAGAGCTTTTCTTGGAATCTAGTACAGTAATCACCTCCATCTTCAAAATCTGGATCTACATCCAAGTTGTCCTCTCCAAATGAAACAATGTTATTTTCGGCATAGCTGTTGACCTCTTGTCTTATGGCCGCGCTGTTAACCTTATAATCTTCGGGGCGAGCAACAACCCCGAGCCTGGCGCCTTCTCTTCCAGCATTGGTGATGATGTGCTGATTGTAAAACAAAAAGCCAAAATCGATGATTCCGAACACGACGAGAAACAATACAAAGGCTACAATACAAAATTCTACTAATGAAGTGCCTGCCTCATTTTTCGTTTTTTTTCGAATCATTGTAAGAATCATGAAAACCTCTAACGCGAGAGCTATTGAAAAAAGTCTGCGATTATTCCATTCTCATTACGGTTTCCGCAGAAAGGTTGATAGTCTGTCCAAATTCACCGCCAAAAAGATTTAACAACGGAGACAACAAAAAAGTGTGTGTATAGGTCACGGTTACCGTAAGAGTGCTAGGATAAGAAATCGTGCTAACGCCTGGGGCTGAGACTATAGGGCCAGCGTCTTCAGCAAACCTCAATAGATAGTGGTCATCACAATACGCACCAACAGTTTCTTGTATATCACTCTCTTGTACGATGATCTTATTTCCATCACCATCCAATTGTCTAACAATGCCCATTCTGGCGCCTTCGCGACTGGCATTCGTTAATACCTGTTTGTTATAGTAGAGAGCGCCAAAATCGATGATTCCTCCCAGAATAAGCAATAAAATCGGCAGTAGAATGGCGAACTCCACTAATGCCCCACCATCTTCTTTTTTCGTAAATAAAATCCGGTTGGAGTTGCTTTTCATGTGAGGCTTCCCTGTATTATTAAATACTACTCTTAAAGCTTCTTGGCGTTTATTGGAAACATCATTTAACTGAAGGCTTCGAGCCACTTGAAGGCCCCTTGAGGTGATCGGAAACGATGCCTTCGGCCGCCGAACCGTCGATTCCCTCAACCGGTTCGAGGTTTTTCCCCGCTTCCGGGTTCAGAGTCTGGTTATAAAGAGCGCTTTCAAAAGAGCGCCCCCAGTTTTGGTTAAGCCGGGTCTGCCTTCCGGTCGCTGTTCCCGAGCATCCGTAAAGGCCTACGACTGACGCTATGAAGATGGCACTGATTACAATATTTGTGATAGTTGTTCTCAACATGATTCCCCCTTGGTATTTCATTCTATAGTTCAAATAGCTTAAGGCTGTTCCGGCATGGCATGGCCGAACTCACCGTCAAGATCGCCTTTTATGCCCTTCGATGTTCCCTGCCTGTGACCTTCCATCATGCCCAGCATGTAGAATTCCGCATCATTGGGTTCTTCGTAAAAGTCGGTGGGCAGAGGCTGTTTGGTCATGTCCAGGGGCTTGACCAGATGAGGGGTGGCGATAATGATCAACTCGGTTTCGTTTCTCTGGAACGACCGGCTGCGGAACAGCGACCCAAGAATTGGAATGTCTCCAAGGATCGGAAATTTGCTCATCGCGTCCCTGGCAGTCTCTCTCAACAGACCGGCAATGGCAAAGCTCTGGCCGTCGGCCAGTTCAATTACGGTTTCTGCCTTTCGGGTGGTAAGTCCCGGTGTAACGTATCCTTCGAACTGAATTGCTGTGCTGAAATCGAGTTCAGACACTTCAGGAGCAACCCGGATATTGATTTTATTGTCAGCCAGGACGGTGGGGGTGAAAGCCAGTCTGACACCGAATTCACGGTAGTTGATGGTGATATCACCGTCTCCCTGGGGAACAGGAATCGGGAATTCGCCGCCGGCCAGAAAATAGGCGTTGTTGCCACTCAAGGCGATGAGGGTGGGTTCGGCAAGTACTTTAACCAAACCGTCGGATTTTAGCGCGTCGATGAAACCGGTCCAAGTCGTATCATTACTGCTGAATCGGAATAGTGCGCTAACCGCGGGGGAAACCAATGTCCCGAAAGGGGCTGATATTAAGTCATGTCCCAGGTCCACAAAACCGGGTACAGCAATATTGGCATCATCAGGACTAACGAGTTCGGTCAAACCTCCCAATTGGCTGACACCAAAATTCCCACCCTGGGTCAGATAATTGAAGTTGACGCCAATCCGTTTGGCCATGCTGCGTTGCATCTCAGCCACGCGTACTTCCAGCATAACCTGCTGGACGCCGCGCACTTCCACCAGATTATTTACCTTGCCTTCAGGAGCATAAGACTTTGCCAGGGTTAACACCCGGGAAAGATTGGCCGCGTTGGATACCCGCCCCGATAGCGTGATGGCATTGTTTACGGCCGATATACGAAGGTCATTTTCATCGGGAAGGATGCCGTGGATTTGCTGTTTCAGCAGGGAAACATCGAATCCGACCGTCAGGTCAAAGACCTGGTATCCCCCGTTGCCTTGCCACAGGGTCATGTTTGTTGTGCCGACAGCCTTTCCTGTGAGGTAAAGCTCGGTGGGTGAAATCAATACAAAGTCGGCAACATCAGGATTAGCGATGGATACTCGTTTGGTTGGTTCATAGCTCTTCAGTACAAGCGACTTGCCTACCAGAAGATCCAGCTTGTTGATCGTACGCGACTCCAGTGCGGAAAACTCTGCAGCCAGGACTATGCATGGTATCGACAGGATCAACATTGCCAGGACCATTTGAGCCGTCCATTTTTTCTTGGATTGAATAATCGGAAGCATACTGATATCCCTTTCCTTTAACCTATAATCACATGTTGAACTTCTTTTTGCCGACCTTGTCGCCCTTGATGGTTTCAACGGTCAGGCTCCGGCGTCTGGGCACCCATGTTTTGACCTTGGTTTTTGTTTCGACTTTAGGATCGGCACCCCGCAGGGAAGCCAGTGTCTTGGATACTGTGGCGCCCTTTGTGAGCACGGTTTCCATATCCATATTATTTCTCAAGGCAAACTGCAGCTTGCCCTCGGCGGATGACAGAGCCAGGCGTTCGGCCTGCTCCGGATCTACTTCCAGGGTGTAGACATCCACCGGGCTGGTTTTGCCATCAGCCTTCTCCTGGATCTCCGTGCCCGTTGCCAGGACCAGAACATTGCTGAGTACCATTTTGGTTGTCTCGTTTTTTGATCTTGGCTCTTTGAGGGTGACCAGTACGTCTACCCGGTTGCCAGGTTTGATGAAGCCTGAAATGCCGATTACCTTGTCGCCCTTGACAGCCACGGCGCGCATGCCCGGTTTGATTACGGCAGAAACACCGCCCGTGGTCACGCTCTCGGGTGCCAGCCGGGATTCCAGCACCGCCTCGGTTGCCTTGAGCGGCGAGATCACCACTCGACCCTCCAGCTTGGCTGGATCGGATTCGTAGCCAGTTGGCAGGCTTTCCATTAGAAATGGAACGGTTTTGAGCATGTCCTTTTGGAGTTTGGTGCCCCAGGGCAGATCCACGACTGCGACGACAACATTGACGACCTCAGCTTCCACCTTTTGGACTTCCGCCTTGGGAGCGGTTTTCATCTGGAGCCATTTATAGAGAAACACGCTGCCTCCAGTTGCGATCACCAGTGCAAGCACAATAGGTATAATTGCTGACCATCTTCTCATTTGTATCCCTCCTTATATTATTTAAGGATGCTGAATATCATGAATTTGTCTCCCAATAATTCGGGAAACAGATCGTAACCAAACACTTTCATATACATAAAGCCCATAGCTCCAAGAGCGATCGGTACGGCAAACTTTAAAACGGGCCTGTTTTCGTCAAAGGAAGGTGGGACCAGGATGATTTGCTTTGTCAGCACAAGCGTTTTGAGTGTGGACCACTGACGTCTCAGAAAGGAAGATGTGTATCCTGGGGTTATCAACATAAGCAGGAGACCATAAACGCCTCCAATTAAAAAGACCATGATCGAGGCGATGATGATACCTTTGGGGCCGAAAATAGCGCCGGCTGCTCCCATGAGTTTGACGTCTCCGGCACCCATTCCCCCCATGATGTAAGGGATGATAAAAAATACTGTTCCAAAAATCATGCCTCCAAGACTAAACAGAAAACCCTCATGTCCATTTATAAAGGTGTAATAAGTCACCGAAATTGCCATGGTTGGGAACGTTACTAAATTTGGTATTTTATGGTGTTTCAAATCCTCAACCACTGCGGTAGTCATGGCGATGATTAATAATATTATTAGAAAGTTGTCCATTTTATCTCAACTTTGATCAAAATTTTATGGGAGCAAAGTAACGTTATGAGAGCCACCATACTCAATTTGGCATCTATATAGTGGCTCTCATAAATTTAAATTACTAGTTGCCGTTGGCCGTGATTACACCTGCTAAACGACCAAATTCCCCCTGAATGGCTGTACTAAGACCAGTGATGGCGGCTATAAGAAGAGTAACAATCAAAGCACCCATTACCGCATACTCAGTCAGTTCCAGGCCATCTTCTTCTTTAAAAAAAGCGATCAGTTTTTTCATTTTTGTTCTCCTTCGGTAAAATTGGTTTTGAAAAAATGGTTTTGAAAATCTTACAACACCGGGAAGAATTACTTCCTTTTAAGTACTCATCCCTCTAAATGCTTCTTTCACCCCCTTTCGGTTGAATTTTTTTTCAAATGGGCTTCGGCGGCGGGAGATTGAATCGGTTCTGGCGCCCATATTGAAGAATATTGAAATGGGAAATTAATCCCAAAAACATCTACATACAAAGCACGCAATGTGCCAAAAAGGTATTTCGATCAAATTTTAAATGATTGGAGGCTGTGTTTGCAGACACGTGGGCGAGTAGAAAATGTGGACCGTGAAAGGCCGGTAGATGAAAATTGCAAAAGAAAACAATAAAATAAAATTTCAAAAGAAAATGAATGAAGATTATCGGATAAGGAGATAATATTTTTCGCTGAGCTCCTTTTTTTAAAAAAAATGTTGGGTGACCCCGACCGCAAGTCCTGGGCCAAATGTTTTGATTGGGAAATGAAATGGATAGGAGATGGGTAATTCCGGGAATATTGGGAAATTATTCCCATAGTTTTTGTGAAAGCATTCTGTTTTTACAAAATATTGGAAATATTTCAAAAAAGCTTTACCGCGAAAGTGGTGATTGTTATCCAGTTTCTTTGATAGGGGGAGAGACGGGGAGGGGGGATTGGTGATCGGTGGTCGGTGATCAGTTATCGGTTATCGGTAATGGGTGATGGGTGATGGGTGATGGGTAATGGGTAATGGGTAATGGGTAATGGGTAATGGGTAATGGGTAATGGGTAATGGGTAATGGGTAATGTAGGTTGGGTTGAGCATTGGGAAACCCGACACCATGTGCTTTTATTTTGTTGTGTTTCGTTCCTCAACCCAACCTACGGTGCTTCCGGATTTTCTGTAGGAGCGGTCCATGGCCGCGACAATGGTTTTTACCGATCGTGGATGGTCGCAGTCATGGACAGCTCCTACAGGGGGGGCATGGAGGAGGGTTGGGAATTATAAAACCGGCAACCAACCCTTTTCCATCTTACTCAAAAAGCCGGTGCAAGTACTGAACAGGAACAATCGAGACATTTGATCGTTGCTGTTCTGTTTCGCCTCCATAGACGAGGCCGCTACCGTTTGGAATGCTATCGGGAAACAGTTTGGCAAAATGGTTCAGTCCTTTAAAGTAGTCTCTGGTGATGGTCATGCCTGCTTTGATTTCGATCGGAAAAAGATCGGGTTCATTGGTGAGGATCAGATCAACCTCGTTTCCCCTGCTGTCGCGATAGAAGTATAGATTGCTTCTCTTTCCTTGATTGAACCGGTATTTCAAGGCTTCGGCGATAACCAGATTTTCAAAAAGACTGCCGCGAAGGGGATCTCTGGACAGTTGCTTTGCGTTTTCTATACCCAGCAGAAATGCTGCCAAGCCTACATCGTAAAAATAAAGTTTGGGTGATTTTACCAGCCGCTTGGAAACATTACGATGGTACGGTTGCAGGAAAAATAAGATATAACTTGCTTCGAGAATAGAGAGCCAGTTTTTTGCAGTGGTGTGGGACACGCCTGCGTCGTTTCCCAGGCTGTTGACATTGAGCAATTGACCCACACGCCCGGCGCATAACTTGATAAAACGCTGGAACAGATTTAAATCCTTGATCGTGATCAGCTGCCGCAAATCCCTTTCAATGTAGGTCTCGAAATAGTCCCCAAGTGCTTGGGTAGGATTCAGCTTTTTTTCCCATATGCGAGGGTAGAATCCCCGCACCAGTAAATGGCTTATATCCGGCAGGGAAAAGGCGGTTTGAATTTCATCAAGGGCAAACGGCATCAGTTTTACCAGGGCAGTGCGCCCTGCCAGCGATTGATTGATGGTGTTGCTGACTTCAAATTGCTGGCTGCCGGTTAAGATAAAGATCCCTTCCTTGCCGGCCTCGTCCACCATTGGCTGGATATAGGATGCAAGGTCCGGTGCTCTTTGGATTTCATCCAGCACCGCACCATCAGGGTATTGTGCCAAAAATGCCCTTGGGTCATCGATGGCAAACTGGCGAATGTCGGGCGATTCAAGATTCGCGTAAGGTTTGTCCGGGAACACCTTTCGGCATAGGGTGGTTTTGCCGCTCTGCCGCGGACCGGTAATCGTCACCACCGGGTACTGATCCGCCAAGGTTTGCAATACGGGCTCAATTGAACGGTTTACCAGTTTCATGACTTAACAATAAATTGATAGGGTGCAATTTGCAACTTTAACTTTCAAGTTGCACCCTTTTTAGAGCGGTCCATGGCTGCGATAATGGTTGTTGATCGATTGTGTTTGGTCGCAGTCATGGACAGCTCCTACAGGGGGCACGGAGGGGGGGGGAATTAAAACGGCAGCTTCAACCCTTTCAGCAGATCATCACCCAGGTCAAGGCGTTTGGTCAATTCAGCCTCGATGGCATCCAAATCGGTCAGACTGACGTTGGCTTTTTCCATGGGGCCTTTGAGGCGTGCGTTGATTTCCTCTTTGAGCGTTGCCTTGAACTTGGTGGATTCGTTTTTAACCAGGTTGCCCACGGCAGACTTGAGCACCTTGTCGATATCGGAGCTCACATCCACGGTATAGGCGTTGATGGCACCGGCAACATTGGCGTTCAGCGAGAAACGATCGATTCCGCTGATGGCCGAGGCCATGGCGCCGGCAATGCCGGTTTGCTTTTTGCCGGTATCGGACACGAACTGGACCGTGCTGAAGTCACCCTTAACCGCGGCATCCAGCACACCGTCCACGGTGGAAAAGTCCACGTTCAGGTCGCCAATGGCATGTTTGACGGTCAGGGGAAAGGAATCATTGCGAACCAGGTCCAGATTGGCCAGGCCCAGTCCCTTGAGCGTCATCTTTGCATCGGTTTTGGGCTGGGCGGGGTTGATGTAGTTGGCCGTGCCGTTGAGGCTCAAGGCGTCGATGTGCGGCATGTTTTTGCCCAAGAAAGCAAAGGTGGTGGGGCTGCCCAGGATGTTCTGATCCAATGTGATGTTCTCGGCCTTGCCGCTAAACGTTCCGGCCGACAGCTCGGCGCTGACCTTCAGGCGACGAATGAGAAAATCAGGCATGGGGGGCGTTTCCGCAAAGCGGATATTGGTTCCTTTGCCCCGGATGGGCTCCTGCTCCACCGGTTCGTCGGCCTCGTCCCCGCCCTCGGGGAGTTTATCGAGGTACGGCCGGATTTTGTCATACCACTTGGCAACCGTTCCCATCCACCGGCACAGCCGTTCACCGAAAATCAGCTGGCTGAGATTGCCAAGACCGCTGGTGGTGAGACTGTATTTTTCCGCCAGCCGCTTAATATCCTCAAGCGGTGCGCTGGTCAGCGTGTCCACCTGCTGTCGATAATTGCTGAAATCCTTGGTGAATGCGGTTTTGGCCTCGTTCAGTAATTTGAGATCCTTGCGGATGTCCGCCTGAAGCGTTTGTACATCGCCGGCGGCACCGAGCAGGGATTGCAGGCCGCCACCGGTGCCTTTCAGTTTTTTGATGCGCGCCTCATAGTCCTTCAGTTTTTTTCATCGGGCAGTTGGGTGAGCTTCTTTTTCCAGAGCTCCTTGTCCGCCTGGATCTTTTTTTCCAGGTCCTGGGCCAGCTCGACCGATGCTAATGGTTCCTTGGCCAGGATAGCCTTGACATCCGGCTGCGTCAGTGACGGCATGCTGAATTCACCACACAATTTTTCCAGGGCGCCGTCAGTCAGCGAAGAACCGTCGCCCGGTTCCTGTTCCGTTTCTTCATCCGGGCCGGAAAGTTCCGGCACTTCACCGGATGTCTTACGCGGTGTGTCAAAACGCAGACCCTCCATTACCATATCGCCGATGATCACTTTGCGGCGGATCAGATATCCCGGGTCCAGGTCCATTTGCATATGGCTGATTTCAACCGCGTTTTGCATGGGTGACTCGGGGTTAGTCACGGCCAGGCCGGTCAGTTCCAGGCCGGTGGGAAACAGCGTCAGATCAGCTTTGGCCAGGTCCACCCGCGCGCCAACGGCACGGGTGCCGGCATACTCGATGCCGCGGCGTACTACCATGTCCACCACCAGTACCCACACCACGGCGATAACGATGACGGCGACAACAAAAGCGATAAGTCCCTTCCAGCGAATCCAGCGTTTCATGCGGCACCTCCTTTCCATCCGGATACAGATTGATAGATCGTGTAAAATTTGGAGGCTTCAATGGCCTGCACAAGACGCGTCCGTTTCACCCAGGCCAGAATGTGCGCCCGGTAGCGCCGGATTAGGATGTTAAAGATAAAAAAGGCCGGGATGAACAGGGCCAGGGAAAAGGCCAGGCTGCCCATAACGACCGTGTTGTTGAGAAGATCCAACCGAAACCAGGCGGTATTGTAAAGTCCGGTCCAAAATGCCTTGAGAGCCGGGGCGGTGAGCAGCGCGAGGCCGATGGAATCAAAAACAGGATCAAGCAGGTAGGCAATGGCCGAGAAAAAAGCCCATCCCAGGCCGAAGGCCGACAGATTGACCCGCAGCACCAGTGCCAGCAGCAGCACGATCAGGTTGTGCGGAGAGAGTACCGGGGTAAAGCCGATAATCATGGAGAGACACAGCGCCAGGGAAATCTGGCCCGGCTCGGTCTCCGAATTGAGCACTTTGAGTAGGTTGGCAATGGCTTCGATCACAATATTTCTCCTTTCGTTAAATATAAACGGACGGATTTATCGGGGTGGTAGGAACGAAAAACCTATTTTAATCTTAAAAGCCGGTTTATTCAAATGGTATCCGGTAATCGGTGATGGGTGATGGGTGATGGGTGATCAGTTATCGGTGATCAGTAATGTAGGTCAGGTTGAACATTGGGAAACCCAACACCATGTGCTTTTAACCCTTCAACCTTCAATATAAACACCGATCTTTTCCTGACATTCGCATTGACATGAATCATAAGTTATCCATACACTTACCCAAGGTGAGCGATAAGCTTTTAGCAATTAGACGTTAGCTTCCGTCCGTTAAGCCTTTCTCCGCACTTTAATGTTCACCTGTTCGGTTAAATACCAAAATGCAGCAATTCTGTTGAATTATTTTCTAATCGACAACAGCTAACGGCCAGTCGCTCAAGTGAAACAATGTTCATCCAGAAATGACCAATAAGGAATCCCAGCATGGTATTCCCCATCCAAGCCATCCTTTGTGCGGTTGATTTTTCGCCTTTTTGTTCGCTGGTTTGCAATTACGGTGTGGCGCTGGCCCGGCGGGCCGGGGTCCCTTTGTATCTTTTTCATGCGGTCCACCACCCCCAGGACCGGATTCATCCCACACTGGTTTTCGAACGCGGTGGCGACCTGACCCACCATATGGCGGCCGCCAGGCAGCAAATGCAGCGGCTTATGAAAGATACGCCGGTCGACTGGGAGCCCGTGGTGCGATTTGGTGATCCAGTGGAGCAGATTACGGCGGTTGTGGATACCTTGCCCCCTTGTCTGGTGGTTTCCGCCAGCCATGGCGTATCGGGGTTTCGGCGGTTTTTTATCGGCACCGTGGTGGAACGTCTGTCACGCACCCTTGATTGTCCCATGCTGGTGGTCAAGCCCACCACGGGCAACGGGCACGAACAGGCCACGGATTTTAAGACGGTGGTCGTCAGTTGCGATGCATCCGGGCACTGGCATCAACTGGCACAGCTTATTTACCTGTTTGAGCCTGATCCCACATCGTCCATCTATCTGGTGCACGCTGTGGAAGGGCCCATGGAAATGCCCCTGGACGAACCCCGGCTGTCCTATGCACAGGCCCAGCAGGCATATCAGGCGCGTGTGGCGGACCACCTGGATCAGGCGGCCCGTAATTTGTTCGGGGATGAAAAACAGGTCTCCACCATGGTTGCACCAGGGGAACCGGAGGAGATGGTGCTGGGGGTTGCCCAGGCCCAGGCCGCGGATTTGATAGCCGTGGGCGTGCGACCCTCCGGACGGGTGGGGCGTTTGATTGCCGGTTCCACCACCGAGGCGCTGCTGCGCCACGCGCCCTGCTGTGTCCTGACCGTGCCGGAACCCAAAAAGCAGGCCGCATCCAAAGGAGGTGGCAAATGACCCATACCGGCGTGGTCTGGGATCCGGTTTATCTTGAGCATGTGACCGATGCGGGGCATCCGGATCATCCGCGCCGGCTGCGGCGTCTTTACGATTGTTTGCAGGTGCCGTCGATGGCTGATCGTTTCATCACCGTCACGCCTCAGGCTGCCGATGACCAGGAAATTTTGCTGATCCACAGCCCGGCATATTTAAATAAGGTCAAGGCGACCGTGGGCAAGGGTGGGGCGGCGCTCAGCGCCGATACCCTGACCTGCGATCGTTCCTTTCACGTGGCCGCCATGGCTGCGGGCGGGGTCATCAAGGCCATTGGCCAGGTGCTGGACGGTACCTTGGCCAATGCCCTGGTGCTTTGCCGACCTCCGGGTCACCATGCCGAACGAACCCGGGCCATGGGGTTTTGCATATTTAACAATGTCGCCATTGGCGCCATGGTGGCGCGCAAAATTATGGGCCTTGCCCGGGTGATGGTGGTGGATTGGGACCTGCATCACGGCAACGGCACCCAGCACGCCTTTGAACGTGACCCAAACGTATTTTTTTTCTCATCGCACCAGTTTCCCCATTACCCCAATACCGGTCACGCCACCGAGACCGGTCTGGGACCGGGGGAAGGGACCACCATGAACGTGCCTCTGATGAAAGGGTGCGGCGACGGTGAATTCATTGCCATTTACCAGCGCTTGTTCATGCCGGTGGTGCGGGCCTTTAAACCGGAACTGATTTTGGTGTCCGCAGGGTTGGACATTCATGCCGATGATCCACTAGGTGCCATGAACGTCAATCCGGCGGGGTTTGCCGGCCTTACCCGACTGATGCTCGATCTGGCCCGTGAGATTTGCCGCGGGCGGGTGGTGTTCTGTCTGGAGGGCGGCTACGACGCGGATGCGATGGCAAGCGGCGTACTGGCCATGATCGATGAAATGACCGGTTGCACCACCACCGATGTGAACGCCCTGGCCCTGGCAGCGGATGACAACAGGGTTAAAACGATTACCCATCGTTGTGCCCATGTTCACGGGCGTTTTTGGGAGGAATTGAGCCAATACGATTGATCCCATACGGGCCGGCCATCACGGCCAGGGGACCTTGACCGGCCAGGCCAATCCCTAATCATTCTAGGGGGTAAAATGATAAGTAAAATCAGCATTATGGAAGCGTCCGTAAGGAAATGGAACCGCATTCTGGCCGGCAAGGGGTCTGACGGAGGAGTGCTTGATTGCCCGCCCTGCCGCATTTTTTACGTGTTGATCTGCGTGGGCTGTCCCATCGCCCAATATACGGGCAAGAAATTTTGTAAAGGATCGCCTTACATCGAGTGGTATTGGCACCAGAACGATGTTCACGGCAAGATGGTACGCAAGATTTATTGTCCCGAGTGCGAGCGACTAGCCCGTAACATGCGCGATTTCATGATCGAGATTGTCGACCATCTGAAGGCCGAGAAGGCCGAGAAAGCCGTAGCCAAGGAAAGGGAGGGGGGATGAATCGAATTGCCCGGCAACCGGTGACCGCGGGTAGGAGACTCGGGTTTTGACCCAGGTGATTGCGCTTGGCCTAGCTGCCGAAACCATGCTGTTCGCCCTGGCGGGATTTTTTCTATTATGGCGGTTGGGATATACCATTGCCGAAGCCGGTGCAGGCGGTATTCTTCTGCTTTTTATGGCCCTTTCCCTGATTCATCAGGTCGATATTTTTATTGGATCGCCGTGGCCCGGACTGGTGCTGGAACTGATCATCCTGGTGGGTGTACTGACCGCTGGGGTGCGTCGACGGCACTTGCTTGCCGGCTGTTTCCGCACCGTGGGCCGGCTGATCGGCCAGGAGCAATTTGCCTGCCTGATCATTGCCGGGGGCTGGGCCGTGATGGCCATCCTGGCGGGAATCGGGTACGGAGTAGCGGAATTCCAATCCGTCAAGGGAGGGGAATTCGGCTGGTTGCACGGGAACATGGCCCTTTGGAGTTCTTTGCATCCGATTCCGCCACTCAATGCCCCGGCCTTATTCTATCACACCTCGCGTTTCGGACTTGCCCCGGGTGCCTGTGGTTTCGGGGTGCTGGCCCATATGGCGGTGGGGTTTTCCACATATGCGCTGGCCCGGCGATATGCCTGGCCGCCCATGGCGCTGACCATCACCCTGATGGTGGTGAGCATGCCGCGTATGGTGAGACTGGCCATGCATCCGTGTGCCGAGCTGATATCCGTTGCCGCCATTGTTGTGTGCGTGCTGCTGCTGTATCGGCTGGTGGAACAGCACCTGGTGTGGGATCTCTACTTTTTCCTGCTTTGCCTGAGCTTTTCCATAGACGCCCATCCCATGAGCCTGGCCCTGGTTCTTGTCCTGTTGCTGTTGCTGACGGTGGTGATGATGCGCCGGCACGGCTGGCTGTTGTGCCGCGAGCTGATAATCGCTCGGCCCATACCAATGGTCATGGTTGTTTTGCTGACTATGGGATTGGTTCAGGTGCCTGTTTTTGCGCTGAACCTGGTCCACGGCCATCCACTGCTGGGCCGGGCCGTTGTTTTTGATACGGACGGCATCATCGGCGCGACGGCCAACCTGATCCGCTACCTGTTCATCAGTATCGATCCCACCGAAGCCGTGCGCAATGCCCTTGTGTGGCTGGTCGGTCTGGATCTGAAACAGGTGATGACGGGCCTGTATAACATGACGGTGGTATCCTTGTTTGGGCGTTCCGGGGCCAGTGCCGAATTTGTGCCGGTATTTTCGGGCAGCGGTCCGGCAGGCTTTGGACCCGTGGCAGCGCTGTTGGTATTGCCGGCCATGGTTCATGCGGCGTTGCGTGGGCCCCGGCGGCTCAAAGCGTTGAGTGTGGCCTGGCTGGGATACCTATACCTGGCGGCCCTGATTCTTGCCTGGACGGCCGACAATCTCATCGTATTGAGCCCGCTTTATGTGGCCAACGGATTCATGGTCGCTTTTTTCCTGCCGCCTTGGCGACTGCGCCGGCGCGGCATGCGACTGTTGCAGGTGCTTTTTGTTTTGCTGTTGGTTTTAGCGGTAATCGGTAATCGGTGATCGGTGATCGGTGATGGGTGATGGGTAATGGGTGATGGGTAATGGGTAATGGGTAATGGGTGATGGGTGATGGGTGATGGGTGATGGGTGATCGGCGAGGGGCGAGGGGCGAGGGGCGAGGGTGGTGGGTGGTATACCACAAACCACAAACAACCAACCCTTCAGGTTAGGTGTTGAAAACCAGGGATATCTGGAATAATAACAACTGAAATTTCGTTTGTTGAATACTGCCCGTGTTGCTTGTCAAAGATGGGCACGGGTTCTATAGATCATCGATCTATCCATTGCCAGGAGGGCAGGGAAACGAAGTGTATGAAAGTGGATATTAACCGGTTGGTTCAGCGTTACGGCCAGCTTGAAAAGCGGGTCCGGCAATGGACTGAAAATGTGTGCCGGCCCTATTGTTCGGTCTGCCGGCACGTGTGTTGTCGAGACCATTTTTGTAGTGAGGTTCGGCAAAGCGTTTTTCTGTCACGCGTGGCCAATCAATTTTCTGCGCAAGCGGTTTTTGATCCCGCCCATGGCTGGCTTGGTCAAACGGGGTGCACGCTGGTTGCGGGACGGCCGCCGGTCTGTTATGAATTTGTTTGTCGGGCAATTGTCGATGGCGTTGCCGGTGATTCCCTTCGTCACCATGCCCTGCTGGTGGTGAGTATGGTCATGACATACGTGGGGAAAAAGGCCATTGGCGGCCGCCATGTGGTCGAAGTGACCCGATCCGCCGACCTGAAACGGATCAACGTCAAGCGATTCTTGAGCCGATTGGATCAAGCCGAAGCAGCGTTTGATCTGGCGGCGGATTTTTTGGATGGTCGGCAAGTGAGCGCACGGTCCGATCTTTTTTCGAGTATCGTATCGGAGCCCAGAACAAAAAAAACGTTTTACGGAGATTGACGTGAAATCCTCTAAGAACCCTTTTATGGCGATTACCGTCGTGTTTATTGTCATTGCTTCCGGGCTGGCAATTTTTTTCATGTTTAAAAAATGGCACCTGGATCAGATCACCCAAAGTCAACAACAGGCACAAAGCGAGTGTCTGGAGGTGATTCAGAAGCTTGAGGCGGATCTCGAGGAAATGCGGGCGCAGCTGCAAACAGCGAGCGAGAAAAGTTCGGAAGACGATCTTTTCCCGACTGTTTTCGGCACCGCATCATCCGAAGATGATGCCAACGATCTGCCTGCCGACTGTGAAAAGGTGGAAACGCAGTTGAAGTCCTTTTTTCAATATCTTGATCGTCAACGCTATATGGCGGACCGTGACATCGAAGGGGGAAGCGCCGGTTTCTTCAGGGACTGTGCCGCGCGTCTTTTAGCCGATCCACCGGTAAATGTTGCCGAAATGCAGGATATGTTTCGCCTGGTGAAAAACGTCACGCATTTTTATCGGGTGCTGGGCAAAGACCGGCTTGAGGTTGGCAAAGATATTCTGAATGCCGAGGATCGCGTTCTGGAGCCGGCATTGGGATTGCTTTACGCCCGAATTGTCGATTGCCGCCGTCCACTGCCCGGTGATGGCGCCCCCTTGTCCATCGAACGCATCTACGATTATGCCGGGTACTTTCTCAATACTTTGGGGGGGCGCAGCTACCTGCTGCGGCGTGAATCCAGACTGCGAATGCTCGTTACCTATTATTCGATTCTCATTGTCGACATTGCCAACGATGAAAAATACAATCGCTACGGTATCGATTTGCGTCCCTATATCGACTACCTGTTCTATGACATTTCCAATCAAAAAGGACTGGCCTACCGCGAACGCTATTTGACTCGCCTGACCGCACTCAAAGACAAATATATGTAGGGATAATAAATAAATTACCCTCAAAAGGGGATGTCTGAGATGGGGAGAGACGGGGATCGGTTATCGGTTATCGGTGATGGGTTGTCAGTAATGTAGGTTGGGTTTTGTGCCTCAACCCAACCTATGATATTTCCGGCTTGCTCTGTAGGAGCGGTCCATGGCCGCGACAATGAAATGGCCGGCGATTGTGTATGGTCGCAGTCATGGACAGCTCCTACAGGCTGGCACGGAGGAGGGTGTGGAATTAAAAAAACCGGTAACCAGCCCTTTACCCTTTACCCTTCAGCCTAAACGGCTATCCACCTATTTTCCAGTCATGGCCAACATCGCACGATCCAATCGTTATCGTTGTCGTAATCGATCTTTTACCTTTCGATTACGACAACCGCTGCGCTTCGCTCCACTGATAACGACAACGAAAAGGCTCCCCCCTGTCTCAAGTGTGTGCAAAGACTATATCCATAGGGGGGACGTTAAGTGTAAAAAATTTGTAATACTAACATTCTTTCTTGTAGCCAACCGTCTGGCCGGCTATGGATGCATCGTTAATTGGTCTGTGTTTGATCTGACATCCTTTAACGATATATAACGGTGCTGCCAATGAAAATGCCTGAACTGAAAATCGGCCATTTGATCAGTCGACTGCCAATCATCCAGGGCGGTATGGGTGTTGGAATTTCCATGTCCGGTCTGGCTTCCGCAGTGGCCAATGCGGACGGTATCGGCGTGATTGCCGGTGCAATGGCCGGTATTTGTGAAAAAGATGTAACCACCAATGGGCTGGAGGCCAACTGCCGGGCACTGGCCAGGGAAATCCGCAAGGCCAGGGAAAAAACCCGTGGCATTCTGGGTGTCAATATTATGGTTGCCCTGACCCATTTTACGGATTTGGTCAAAACCGCCATTGCCGAGAAAATTGACATTATTTTTGCCGGTGCCGGTCTTCCACTGGATCTGCCCGCATTCTTGAAAAAAGATGACCGCACACGGCTGGTGCCCATCGTTTCATCGGGTCGAGCCGCCCAACTGATCTGCAAGCGGTGGTTTCAGCGTTACCATTACCTTCCGGATGCCTTTGTGGTGGAAGGTCCCAAAGCCGGCGGACATTTGGGTTTCAAGGCCGAACAATTGGATGATCCCGCCTTTTGCCTGGAGAATTTGGTCGGTGATGTGGTTGCCGCGGTGGAAAAAGTCGAGGCCCAACATGGCGTGCGCATCCCCGTGATCGCTGCCGGTGGGGTTTACGATGGTGCCGATATCCACCGATTTTTGGAACTGGGCGCCAGTGGGGTTCAGATGGGAACCCGTTTTGTGGCCACCCACGAGTGTGATGCGGATCCGGCATTCAAACAATCCTATGTGGACGCCAGCAAGGAAGACCTGATGGTCATTAAAAGTCCGGTAGGCCTTCCCGGCCGGGCTTTGAGAAATAAGTTCCTGGTGGATGCGGCCGCCGGTACCAGGCGTCCCTTCCGCTGTCCCTACCATTGTATTAAAACCTGCGACCCGGAAAAAAGCCCCTATTGTATTGGCTTGGCCCTGGCCGCCGCTAGGCAGGGGAAGTTTAAAAACGGTTTTGCCTTTGCCGGCGCCAACGCTTACCGCGTGGACAAAATTGTTTCCGTTAAGGAACTGATGAACGCGCTGGAGCAAAGCTATGATATGGCAACGACTCCGGTCTTGGAGCCTGCCTGAAACAAACCTGTCTATAACCCGTTAACGGGGCCTGTGTCGGTCCAAATGTTGTTTTTCATAGCTCCGTTTTCGGGCTGTTTTTCTCCCGCATACTAAAAAATACCTGCCCGCTTGTTCCCGGCCGATTAGTCAAAACTGACTTTAAAAACAAGGCTTGGTTGGGGTATAATTCCACAATAATCCAACGTTTCCCGTTTTTTAATCACATGATACTGGGAGGTGCAGCATGGTCGAAAAAGTGATCATCATGGGTGCCGCGGGACGAGACTTTCATAATTTCAACGTTTATTTCAGGGACAACGAGCGGTACCAGGTGATCGCCTTTACCGCCACACAGATTCCCGATATCGATGGCCGTGTATACCCGGCCGCGCTTTCCGGGAAACGCTATCCAAAAGGCATTCCCATCTACTCGGACAGCCGGCTGGTGGAGTTGATCAACACCCACAAGATTGATCTGGTGGCTTTTTCCTATAGCGATGTTCCCCATGTGGAAGTCATGCACAAAGCCTCCCTGACCACCGCAGCCGGGGCCGACTTTATCATCATCGGTGCACCGTACACCATGCTGAACTCCAAGAAGACGGTGATTTCAGTGTGTGCCGTGCGCACCGGTTGCGGTAAATCGCAAACCAGCCGCAAGGTGATCCAGATTCTGCAGGCCATGGGCAAACGTGTGGTCTCGGTGCGTCACCCCATGCCTTACGGTGATTTGACCCAACAGATTGTTCAGCGGTTTTCATCCCGGGAGGATATTACCCGCCAGCGATGTACCATCGAGGAACGGGAGGAGTACGAGCCGGTTGTTGACATGGGTGCCGTGGTGTATGCCGGTGTCGATTATGGACTGATCCTGGAGGCGGCGGAAAAAGAGGCGGACGTGATTGTCTGGGACGGGGGCAACAACGATACCCCCTTCTTCAAGCCGGATCTGGGCATTGTGGTTTTCGATCCGCACCGGGCCGGCCATGAAACCTGCTACCATCCTGGTGAAACCAATATGCTCATGGCCGACGTGGCAGTGATCAACAAGGTGGACAGCGCCCAGCCCGAAAAGGTCGAACAGGTACGCAAGACCATTGAAGCAAACAATCCCGGGGCAGCCATTATTCTTGCCGATTCAGCGGTCAGTGTAAATGAGCCGGATCAGGTCAAAGGCAAGCGTGTGCTCGTGGTCGAGGATGGCCCCACCCTGACCCATGGCGAGATGAGCTATGGCGCCGGTGTGATCGCCGCCCGCCGATTCGGTGCCGCATCCCTGGCCAATCCGCGTCCGTACCTCAAAGGAACCCTGGTGAAAACGTTCCAATCCTACCCGCATATCGGCACCCTCTTGCCGGCCATGGGTTACAGTTCCGGCCAGATCAGGGATCTGGAGGACACCATCAACGACTGCCCCTGTGATCTGGTGCTTTCCGCCACGCCCATCGATCTGACTGCCGTGGTCAAGGTCAACAAACCGGTGGTCCGGGTGCGCTACAGCTACCAGGACAACAGTTCACCCACCCTTGAAGACGTGATCCGTAACAAACTGGGCGATCGGCTTTGATATAAGCTGTGTATGTGTATCCCCGCTGGATTGATAGGGGGCGGGGCATGGCCGCGAAAAGGCCAAATTAAACATAAAGAATGCCAACCCGTCCTTCAAGTCTTCGGCCTAAACGCCTATACAGCTATAATGTCGCAGGCATGGCCAACTCCTACAGGCCGGGGTCTGGATGGTGTTTGGGAAAGATAAAATCGGTAGTATCCTGCCCGCCCTTCAGCCTTCATCCTAAACGGCTATCCCCCTATATCCATAGTATTGCCCAATATAACCGGTAGTTTTTTGGACTTGATCGTAAGGCATATTTGCCTTACCATGAATACGTCATCAACATAAAGGTGAGCCATGACATCACTAAAGATTACCGCTAAAGGACAGGTCACCTTGCGTCAAGATATTCTCGCTCATCTTGGCGTAGAGCCGAAGCAAAAAATTGAGATTGAGAAATTACCTCATGGCAGTATCATAATTAGGGCCGCAGCACCAAAAGGCAATATTTCGGATTTTATTGGCTGCCTTGCCCAAGAAAGTGGACCGGTCTTGAAGATTGACGAATTGGCTGAAATTGCCAGCCAGGGATGGGCGGGCGAGGTTTTAACAACGAGCGGTGGCCATCATGAAATCGCAAGGTAAATCCGCTCGCTTGCCGACTGAATAATTTTCCTCACTAAATTCCTGGTATTCCATAATTGGATATATCCCTTCTGGATTGATAGGGGCATGGATGGTGTTTGGAAAAGATAAAATCGATAGTATACCGCCCTTCACCCTTCACCCTTCACCCTTCACCCTTCACCCTTCACCCTTCACCCTACAACCTACAACCTACAACCTACAACCTACTTTCGAACCACCCCCACAATCCCATCAATGATCCCGCTAATTTTCCTTTCGGCCTCCCGCTGTTCTTCAATGGATGAAAATCCAGAATCCAGCTCCCGAAAAATGGCCTCGAATGGGGAAGGGGGAATCGCCGCATTGGCCCGATGGACAGCCGGCCGCGGATAAAGCCCGTCTTCGAAAAAATAGTTGGTCATGCCCAAAGCATTCGCTTGCCGAAACGGCCAGGCCAATTTAAGGCCGGCAAAGGTGCTCAGCAATGCCGCCGCCTGAGAACCTGCCGTAAAATCATCGGGATGGACCGGTCGTGCCAAACGGCTTTCCAGGATTTCGAAAAAGGCGGTCAGCAGACGGCGCTCGGTAACGATGAGGCCGTGAAGGTGCCAGTGCGCCATGCTTTGGCGCAGGGCGGCCAGCCAGCGCGACGGCAACTGCTTAACACTGGGGCAGAAATAGGAACGGCAGGCCATGCCCCCGTAATAGCTGAGACCTCGCCAGTCGATGCCGTTGTTGCCCGCTGCCAACGGATGCAGCAAACAGCCCACCCGACGGCCTTCGTCTTCGATCATGCCCAAATACGGACAGTGATGAAAATCCGGGAAGGGGCGATCCGGGCATTCAGCGTTTTCCACCCGCGCCTTGAAGGCGTCGATGCCGGCCACGGTGCGCGGCACGCCGGCAAACCAGTGCGTGCGCCGGACAAGCATGGCCTCCAGTGCCTCCAGTGATGGATCCACCACATTGTAAAGGCCGCAACAGGCACCGCAGGACACCTCGGGGCCGGTCTGGCACAGGTAAACGGACTTGCAGTCGGCGTCAAACGGCTGGTACTTCATGATGGTGCATGCAGGACTAGACCCGCCGGCAGATCCTCCCCGAAAATTACGCTCTGTTCCTGTTCGGCCATGGCAATCACCTCGCGTAGATAACGACTATGCGTTTCCAGGAATTTATCCTGCTGGATGTTCTGGGTCATCCAGTCCATGACCTGGCCGACTAGGGCGTCGTCGATGTCGCGCGTGCGGTCGCCGGTTTTACGGCACAGCTGGCCAAGGGCCACAGCAACGGGTTTTGGATCGCGCCAGTCGATGGACAAAAGTGTCTTGATCCATAGGGCAACCTCTTGGGCTGGGATGACGCGATCGACCGATCCGTAAAGCAGTTCCCGGGCGCCGATGCGCGATAGGGACCAGAAATGCTGGGGCTTGATTTTCTTGGGTTTCAGCTCGGCCAGCAGCGCGCGTCCCCACCGGATTTTTTCATTGGCCTGCACATGCTCCATGTTGGCGGCTGCCATCCACATTTCCAAGCGTTCCTGGGGGGGGATTTTTCGGGGAGCGGTTTTTTTGGGCAACAAAAGGGGGGCCAATTCCTGGATGAACTGGCGTTGCTGGCCGGGGGTCAGACCGGCCGCCACTCGTCGCCACAAAATCCACCACTCCACGCGTGCCTGGGTTTGATTGGCAAACACCAAATCCCGGCTGTAAATTCGCCAGATGGCTTTCATGCGCATGGGATCGGCGCCGTCAGCCAGGCCCGGGCGCATACAATAGCCCAGCAAATTGAGCCAGCGGATTTCATGTTGGGGGGAAATACGGCGGGTTTTTTTTATTTCTAACAATTCATCGGCCAGGGCGCGAATGAAACTCAGGGGCCACGCCTGACGCGGCCGGTCGATCAGGCCGGCCAGGGTTTTGCCCACGGCCTCCAGCTTGCTTCCGGCCTTGCGATTCGTAAACGTTTGCTTGATCAGATCCCGGGCCTTGTCGATTATATCGCTGTCAAACACTTCCTGGTCGGCCAGGTCGGTCGGGGATGGGCCGCTGCGCAGTTGGAAATGCAGTTGCCAACGATGGTCGCTGGTCCGACTTTGACAGGCCAAAGAAAGGGTGCCCACCTCGGTGTAGCTGGCGACCAGCTGGACGGGAATGCGGGCCTTGGTTCCTTTTTTACCGTATTGAACAATCGTTTGAATGGGTGAAAGGGCCGTCAATGTATCATCGATGGTGATCAGGTCACCGGTTTGGTCTCCACTGCGATAGCTGGAGCTGTAGACATTGAACGATACCGGCTGATTGCCCCGAACCTCGAAATCGTGATCCTCGAGGGTGATGGTTGTGCCTTCCTCCACACCACGGGTCACCAAGCACAACGCCTGGCGCTTGCCGCCCTGACCCTGGGCCACTTCCAGGTAGTAGGCGCGTGGGCTGCCGCTGCCTACGCGCACCCCACTGCCGTTTTTTACCAGCCCGTAATAGGCGGCACCCAGCGATACGGCCAGGTCAGGGTTCGGGTTCTCCATGATGCGCGGCAGCTCGTCCGCTGTTTTGTCGAACCATTTGACGATGGCATGACGGATCTGCTGCTGAATGACGTCCGGCTTCAGGCTGCCGCCGTTAAATAAGATCAGGTCCGGTAGGGGATGCGCTTTTCCCAGATGGGTGGTTACATCAGCGCGATGGCGCTCCAGAAACCAGCCCAGGTGCCGGGTGACGGCGGGCTCCTGATCATAAGGCAGACCAAACTCGGTGATGCCCTTGCGCTGGGCGGATTTGCCGCTTTCGGTTGCCGCGACGATAGGAAAAAAACCGTCTAATACAGTGGACTCCACGTCCTGATGGGTCAGAACGGCGGTGAGCGTGCCGCCGATCAATCGGCCGCCTTCTCCCAGGATGGTAATCGTTTCAGTTTCGGCTTCGTTGTCCAAAATGCGTTCTTTGGCCTGGCGGCACTGATGGCAAAGGGTCTTCCAGCGGTTGCCCTTCAGTGAAAGCTGCCCGCTGGAGAACTGGCCTTCGATTCGCCGCGCAAGCGCCAGATCCACATTGTCACCACCCAGGATCAGGTGGTCGCCCACCGCCAGGCGTTCAAACCCCAGTTGGCCATCGATATCCTTCAGGTAGATGAGGGTGAAGTCCGTGGTGCCGCCGCCCACGTCACAGACCAGGATCAGCTCGCCCGGCTTGACCGACTCGTTCCAGTCCGTTTCATGGGTCATCAACCAGCTGTAAAAAGCGGCCAGCGGTTCTTCCAACAAAATGACATTGGCCAAGCCGGCCTCGGTGGCGGCTTCCAGGGTCAGTTCGCGGGCCACTTCGTCAAAGGACGCCGGCACGGTGACGATGACCACCTGCCGTTCCAATGATTCATCTTCGTCCGGGTGGGCCTGATTCCAGGCATTCCGGATATGCGCAAGATAGGCTGCGGCGGCCTGAACCGGTGAGACCTTGGCCACGTCATCACCGGCTCCCCAAGGCAGGATTTTTGCCCGCCGATCGGCATTGGCGTGGCACATCCAGCTTTTTGCCGATGCCACCAGGCGGGCCGGCACCGTGGCCCCCTGGTCCCTGGCCAGGGTGCCGGCAAAGTGGTCTGCCGGACGTTGCCAGGGCATGACCACGGCGCTTTTGGCAATATCGTACTCGCCGGGTATATAGAGAAACGACGGCAACACCGGCAGCCGATTGATCTCCCCCGGACCGGTCAGTTGAGGGATCGGGAAGGTTTGGATTTGACGGGGATGATCCTCGGCTGACAGATCAACATAGGCCACCGCCGAATTGGTGGTCCCTAAATCGATGCCTACGATATAGCGTTGGTCATTAATTTTCAAATGCCTCTTGCTCCCTTACATTGAATTCCAGTTTCCAACGGCGGCCATCGACCTTTGAAACGCACCACAAGGCCAGCGTGCCGACTTCGGTAACCTGGATTTCAAGGGTGACCGGAATGATGCTGCCGGCCTCACCATCCAGTGTGGTCTCTATTTCGGTGATTGCCCTGATTTCGCCTTCCCAATCATCGATCACATCGCCGGATTGGTCATCGTGTCGTGAGGAGCCCAAAAAATCAAATTTGGCCGGCTGCCCCACCACCAGTGCGAATTCACGGTCTTCCAACAGGATCTGGCTGCCTTCCTCCATGCCAAAGGGCGCAATGCAAAGGGCCTTGGTGGGGGCCGGGATACCAGGTACGGCAGGCATGGAAGCGGCAATGCCGATATAGTAAGATTTGTTCAGTCCGTAGCGGATGCGAACCCCCCGGCCTTTGCGGGCCAGACCATAGTAAGTCGCGCCTTTGGCAACGGAGAGGTCGAAATTCGCCGAGGTGATTTCACGCACGGCTGGGGCGTCGCCATCTGGTGTCCATTCGCTCAAAAGGTCTGTGATGCGTTGGCGGATTGGGTCGGCCTTCATGATACCGCCATTGAACAGAACGGCCGAGGGGATGCGATCGTTGTTCTGATGCAGGAACTTGGCCAGATGATGGGTCACGGACGGATCGGATTCATAGGATAGACCGAGTTCCTGCAATCCCACCCGATTGCCCTGCGCCGGCATGGTGGTGGCCTCACATTTAGGGAAAAAACCGTCCACTAGAACGCGATTGACGCTATCCCGGGTGAGCTGGGTTTTCTGGGTGCCGCCGATCAGGCTGCTGCCGCGTCCCAAGATCGTTACCGGGTATTCCTCGGCATCGGCGTCAGCCAGAAGGCGTTCCTTGGCCTGGCGGCAGCTGTGCCACAGCCCACGCATCTGCCAGTTGTCCAGGCGCGTGCCTTTTTCGGCCATTTGTTGGGCCAGGGAGTAAGCCAGGGCCAGGTCCATATTGTCCCCACCCACCAGCAGATGGTCACCCACGGCAATGCGCTCCAGCACCAGCTGGCCATCCTCCTCTGTAATTTCGATGAGGCTGAAATCCGTGGTCCCGCCACCCACGTCACAGACCAATACCAGGTCGCCCTTGGCGACATCTTCGCGCCACTGGTCGCCCATGGACTCGATCCAGGCATAGAACGCCGCCTGGGGTTCCTCCAGAAGCGTGACATTTTGCAGGCCGGCCATCTCAGCGGCTTTGACGGTGAGTTCGCGGGCCACGGCATCAAAGGATGCTGGAACGGTTAAAAGAATTTCCTGGGCTTCGATACGCAGATCGTCATCATCTTCGGCCATGGTGTAATTCCAGGCATCCCGAATATGCTCCAGAATGGACGCCGATGCCTCGACCGGTGATTTTTTGGATTCAGTTTCGATCGTGCTGCTCCAGGGCAGGATCGGCTGGGAACGATCCACCAGTGGATGACAGAGCCATGATTTGGCAGAGGCGATAAGGCGGTGGGGCAGTTCAGCACCACGGTTGCGGGCGAATTCTCCAACAATCAGCTCGTTGTCTTCGTCCCATGGCAAGGCCATGGCCGCTTCGGAAACATCGTGTTCACCCGGAACCAATAGAAACGATGGCAGCATATCCCTATCTTCCACCACGCCGGCGTCGATCAGCTGCGGAATCTCGAAAATATTGATGTCGGAGGGTTGACCAGGAACGATATCGGCCTCGGTATAAGCCACCACACTGTTGGTCGTGCCGAGGTCAATGCCTATGATGTATGTTGGTGTTGCCATTAAAAGCTCCCCTTTCCGCTGTCTGGCTAAAGTCCTGCGAGGCGATATACCGGTTTCTCCGGCTTGATTCGCTGGGCAGGAAGGCTGTCATTGTTACTTGCTTTTAGAAAATAATCGATATCAGTTCGATGATCAGGTCAATTGGTTCCGACCATATATAAAACAAGAGCAACCAATTTTAATGGCCCTTGCGATGAATGCAAGCATAAATAATCTTGAAATTTAGTTTTTACTAGATAAGTATAAGATTTAATAACAAAAATAAGTTTTCTGCAGGATGGCCCGAATCTGATGGTCGGCGTCTTGACAACTTATCTGAGAGTGGTGGGTAAACGATAAAAAAGCTTGATGGACTCGTAAAAAGTGCCAGACTCGTCATGCCGGACTTGATCCGGCATCCATAAACTATTGAAAACAATGGATTCCATCCTGCGCCGGAATGACGCCGATTTGGAATTCTCGACTTTAGATCGGCCCTATTGGTTTGCCCTTTGTGAACGGTCTGATTTGGTGAGCTTTTTCAAATCTTTTTGTGCTTCTTTGCAGCCCTTGCGGATATCATTAGGCATATTTTTAAACTCATGTTTGAATGACCGGCCAGTATGAACACCGGTATCTTTCATATTTTTCCCGATTTCCTGCCAGTCGGCTTTAAATTGTTGCCAGACGCTGCTTTCAGCAGTTTGCTGCCCATTTTTTTGTTTGTTGCCATCGTCGGCTAAGGATGGGGCTGCTATCATGACGGCGATGATGAAAAGAAAAATCAATCTAAACATTTTCATAATCATTTTCCCTCCTTTTGAGCGGCAAAATACCAAGCAAGGAAGAGACCAACTCGTCTGTTTCTAATAATATACAGAAATATTAATGGATTGGGAAGGTTTTTGAATGATACCGTCGTATCATTTTTCAAAAATGGGCATCATCCGTACAAAAAATGTCAACAATCATTTTTTCCGGGGATAAGGGACTCGAGCCAAAAAGCCGGTTTTCCAGTACTCACTGTTGAATTATTTTAAACTTGGGGCCAAGACGGCTTCCAAAAAGAAAGCACTTAGCACGTTTTGATCAAGCCCATGATATTTATTGGTGCCCCCGGCAAGAATCGAACTTGCGGCACATGGATTAGGAATCCATTGCTCTATCCACTGAGCTACGGGGGCAAAATTTTAACTTCCCGAATTTTTTGCTAATTTAAGAGCGCCCTTTCTGGTGATTGCCTTGGGGGTACTCTCTGGGGTACTCCGGTCAAGCTGATCTGGCGTATCGTCGCTTGGGGGTACTCCGGGGGTACTCTGGGGGCCAGAAAACATTCTTTTGCCGATGGCAGAAGCCACAACAGCACCGGCGGCTTCATCGCTGTGATCGTAATAATTAATCATATCGACCGACCGGTGACCAGTGGCTTCCATGATATCACGCGGCTTAAATCCCATATCACGCGCATTTGATACAAATGAATGCCGTAGGTCATGAATGCGGGCCTTTTCAGAATTTGGAAGGCCTGCGCGTTTCCAGGCGCCTTTGAACCCCTTCAGGATGCTTTGAGAGAACGGTTTGCCTTTCCACTTTCCAGTTGTATGGACAAAGACAAAATCAACCGGTTCACCGTTTACCTTTACCCTGGGTGTGCGGTCAAGCAGATTCTGCAAATATTGATCAATTTCCTTACGTTTGGGGATGGATTTGCGGCGCTTATCGTCCCAATCTTCAAAATAGATGTATCCATCACGGATCTGTGACCACTTCATTTTAAGGGCAAGGCCCTTGCGCAATCCAGACCGGGCAAGGAATTCGATCAGGAAACGGGTTTCACCAAGCTGGGCAAGTAGCTCCGGCATTTTTTCAGGTGGGACTGACATGCCGATACGGGCCTTTTTCTGTTTGTCCTCAACTGGTGATTTTTTTTCTGGTGACCTGGCGGCCAGGGCCGGATTGTATGATTCGGGTACAAGCTGGTAGGTCTCGGCCAGCTGGAATATCTGTGACAGCAACAGCCTTTCACGGTTCACCGTTTTGGCATTGGCGCCTTCCTTCAGTCGGTCAATGATGTACTGTTCGACTTTCCCCTTGCTGATATCGATCAGCGGCACATCACCGAATAAGCGCAACAGGTGATTGTTAAACCTGCCTTCCTCAGTCGAAACACCACTATAATTCTGAGCCCTGCGAGCGGGTAGGTAAGTATCTTCCATGAACGTGGCCATGGGTAACCGCTTGGTGCTGGACGCATATTTCCGCTGACGTTCTTTTTCCTCTTGTAATTGGGATTCGATTTCCTTGGCCGTGGTAAGGAAGTGGCCGGCAGATTGTTTCTTTTGCCAGACCACCTTGCCGTCAATCTTCAAGGTTTCACGGACCAGGAACAGCACCTTGGAATTCTTTTTGCCATTGGTCAGATTATACCCGCATTTGCATTTAGCTTTGCTGAGACTGTTCCCTGATTTGCATTGTGGGCATTTGGCGATGATCATTTTTTTCCCTTTTTTTTCTTTGCCATGGCTTTCTTGGCGCGAGATTCTCTGACGGTAAACCGGGTACTGCATGCTTTTGAGCAGAACCTCCTTTTATATCCACGGTTGTCGAAAAAATAATTCCCACATTCATCGCACTCTTTTATAGAATCAAATGGAAATAATTTAAAAGAGTTAAAGAACTTAGCTATTATGTAAGGTACTGATAAAACCTGCACATCGTCTTCGTATCTTTTTTGATCTTCAGCTGACCCATAAATCAATTTCCAATCGCTACGGATTGTAACCGATTGCTCCTCAAATATTTCAAGATCTTCATTGAAGATATGCTCACACCACTTGTTATTCTGAACCATAAATGGTGTTTTCTGTTCAAATTCAAATTGCCTACCTTTTTTCAACGTATCCATTAACAAGAAAAATGACTCTCTTACCTTTTTTTGCCAATGTGCAATTTCGTTGTTCAACATAGATAGAGTCTTTACTTTCAAATCAATCTCGGTACTGTCAGGCCAAACCGCACGGATTAATCTATATATGGCTGGCATGACATCTTCGAACTCAGTTTGATGTATGAAATCCAACACAGCGTGAATCAGATCAGCTGCAATATCTTCCTGACTTTTTGCCATCCTATCTCCTTTTAATTTTTCATTACTACTATTTGATAGAATCTGCCGGTGTAGCTGTCAATAATAAAAATGACAACAGTAATAAAAAAATATATTGACTTGCAAAAATAATATAATATATAAATGTAGTATCAAAAGTATAAAATGATACTACACACGAAAGGAGATACTTCAATGGGAAACGAAGTCAAATTCAAACTGAAGGGTGATGTCACCATCGGCGGGCGGGAATTCATGTCAACGGATGCTTTTGCGGAGCAGACCGGCATTGCAAAGAAGACCTTGGAGATTCACCGGTCAAAGGGCAAGGGCTGCCGTTTTTATAAGATTGCTGGCAAAGCCCTTTATGCCGTCGATGATGGCCAGGCCTTTCTTGAGTCTTTGTGCGTTGAAACTGCGGTTTAGGGATATCTGGCGACGATGGCGAAGCCAAGAAAAGGCAGCAACGAATTTGCGGAGCTTGACCCGAACTATGAAGACGAGACCAAGGTTTATCTTCGCAAGGAAATGATCCGGTCTCCCGCATTTAGGAGTCTATCAAGAGTCTCACTGCTCGTGCTTATGGACTTCATGTGCAAGCGTTGGATGGCAAAGGCGGGATCTGAACAAACAAGAGACGGCGGCAAGAGAAAAAAGTGGGTCTGCAACAACAACGGAAAAATAAAGTATGCGTACAGCGTCGCCAAGGAAAACGGAATAAGCCGGGTGCAATTTCGAAATGCTATCGATGAACTTCAAACGAAAGGTTTTATCGACATCACCCATATGGGGAAGGGCGGAAGAAAACCGGCAAATGGTGAAGGCGACTCAACGACATACCTCATTGATGACAGATGGCGTGAATTCGATCCTGAAACAAAAAAATCAACAATCCCGCCACGCAAGCCAAGGCAGAAAGACAACCGAATGGACCGTGGGTTCCAAAAATACTGGGCAGATCAAAAACAATTATAAGTATCGAAATCGATACCGGTTAAACAGTTAACCAGTATCAAAAACGATACCAGTTAGACAAAACGGGGATCGATGAGAAAAGCCAAAGCCGCTAAAAACAAGGGTTCATTGAAAACGAGTGTTCGGCTAACCGGTATCGAAAACGATACTATCTTAAAGATCTTCCCGCAGTACCCCCAAAAAAAAACCAAAAAAAGCATCAAAAACCAGCATCGGTCGATTTTGACCCCATTTTCGACCCATCAACCAACAACGAAAAGGAGCGTTTAATGATCCAAAAAGACCATTCATGGACAACCAAAAACGAGATCAATTTTATCAAAGGTCTCGGCACTGGTAAATTCACCAATGGCAACGCCACAGTCGAACAGCAGACCCGTGCTGAACTCTTGGTGAAATACATCGATGCCGCAAAACTTCGAACCAATTGGGGCGCGGTCGATCAGGAGAAGGCGATCAGCTTTGCTGAAGAATGTCTTCGGCATGAACTCAACAACTGATGAAAGGAGCAGGGCATGAAAAGATTAGAAGAAGTTGGCAAAGGCATGATGGAAAGTGAGGACGCACTGAAGCTGAAGGGGTTGGCACATGCCCTTTCCTTCGCAGCATTGCACGAGGACTTTGATCCAGGGGAAGAAGACCTCCTCGGTATCGCCCACATTATCGATGACATTTCCAAAAGCGTGGAAAAGAAATTCCAGGCAAATGTTGAAAGAATCGATGAGCTTGCTGAAATGGTAATTAAGGAGGGGTCATGAACGAAGATGCAAAACAGGTGACGGAAAACACCCCGGTAATCGATAGCGCAACGCTGAGCCAGATTGTGATGGACCACGACAAACAGCTTTTCGAATTATTGAAGACGGTTCGTAACCTTGAAGATGGCGTGCAGCGGATACTGCACCAAAAGGGTGTCGGCAGTAATGACGGCCTGATCACCGAAAATCCAATGCTTGATTTCGAGACCTGCCCAAAGTGTGGGGTGATGCTCGACGCCATTGACGAAAAGACCCACCATTGCCCTTCATGCTTGAGGGTTTATCGTGCCAAGTAAACCACGCCGATACTGTGCAGCCTATCCATGTCCCAACCTGGCCGAGCCGGGCAGCGCATACTGCCTGGCTCACCAGCCAGCATCGAGGCCGGGCACCAAGAAGGAGACCGACCCCTTTTACAATTCAACGGCGTGGAAACGATTCAGGGTATGGTATCGGAGAAAACACCCTCTTTGTGAGCAATGCCAGAAAGAAGGGCGGCTGGTACCCATGGCTATTGTCGATCATATCGTGGAACTGAAGGACGGTGGAGCGCCACTGTCTGAAGATAACGTTCAAAGCCTGTGCCGGTCATGCCATCAACGTAAAACGGCGCGTGAGGCGCGTCTGAGGCGTGAAAATCATCAGCAAGCCAGCGCTTGGCACCGGGCTGGCATCCAAATCGTGAGTTAATTTTCAATGAAAGGAAAACAATGGTCGAAAATCGACTAAAACGTTTTAAGGCAATGGGTTGTTTCAAGCTGGCCGATGATTTGAAGCCACACCCGATTAGCGAACTCATACCACCGATGGACGGGGATACTTACAAAGGGTTCAAGGCTGATATTTGGAGGCATGGGCTAATTGAACCAATAATTCTTTACCAAGGCAAAATTCTGGACGGTAAGGAACGGTACCGGGCATGTAGAGAACTCGGCGTCGATGTTTGGGCGCGAGAGTGGGAAGGCGGCATGGACCCGGTTGAGTATGTTATATCAAACAATTTGTTGCGCCATCATAAGTCCACCCAGACGCAGCTGAACCTTTTTGAAGAGTGAAAAATGGGTAAACGCGGACCAAAGAGCGCAGCGGCGAAATTTGCAGCCAACCAACACAGTGGACCCTATTATCCCGATGGCTTCCCCTGGGACAATCCGAAACTGAACCGGGCAAGCCGGGTGATCAAGTTCATCGAGTCCCTGCCGATCACCGCCGGCGTCCATGCTGGCAAGTCCCTCAGGCTTCGCCCCTGGCAGAAAAAAATAATCCGGGCCATGTACCGGACGGTGCGTAAAAAGCGCATCGTCCGTACCGCCTTGATAACGATGCCTCGCAAAAACGGCAAGTCTGCGCTGGCGGCGGCCTTGGCTCTTTGCCACCTTCTGGGCCCAGAAGCCGAGCAACGCGGCCAATGTTACAGCGCAGCGGCAGACCGTGAACAGGCCGCTATCATCTTCAAAGAAATGGAAGCCATTATCCTGGCTATCCCCGAATTTGAGGAACGGTGTCACATTCAGAGCTTTTACCGACAGATCACTGATTATCAAACAGGCAGTGTTTATAAGGCAATGAGCGCCGATGCACGCAAAGCCCACGGTCTGAGCCCATCGTTCATGATTTACGATGAATTAGCACAGGCCAAAGACCGGGAGCTGTACGACAATCTGACGACCGGTACCGGCGCCAGGGCCGAACCGCTGATGATCGTTATCAGCACGCAAAGCCCGAATCCACATCATATCATGTCCGAGTTGGTGGACTACGGCGTTTCAATCAATGACGGCACCCTGCCACCGGATCCAGCCTTCCACGCGACGATCTACGCGGCGCCCGATGATGCCGATCCCTGGGACGAAAAGGTCTGGAAGGCTTGTAACCCTGCCTTGGGTGATTTCCGGTCTTTCCCCGAAATGAAACAGTTTGCGGAACAGGCCAAACGGATGCCGACCAAGGAAGCGACTTTTCGAAACCTGTATTTGAATCAGCGGGTAGACGCTGAAGCGCGTTTCCTCAACACTGTTGACATCGATGCCTGTGCCCTGGCTGATTTCCCCGATCTGGCCGGCCGACCGTGCTATGGCGGTCTGGATTTGTCCAGCACTCAGGATTTGACCGCCTTGGTGCTGTGCTTCCCACCGGTTGAAGACCATGAGCCCTTTTATGTGATTCCTTTCGCCTGGGTGCCTTCTGATAGCATCCGGCGGCGCAGCAAAGAAGACCGGGTGCCCTATGATGTATGGCAAAAGCAAGGCCATATTGAGCCCGTGGCCGGTTCAGTGATAGATTACGGGCCGATTCTGGCCAAGATAGACGACCTGGCGCAGCTGTATGACCTGCAAGCAATCGCCTTTGACCGCTGGGGTGCGTCTCGAGTTGTCAACGACCTTACCGAGGCCGGAATGACGGTACTTGAATTTGGTCAAGGGTTCGCATCGATGAGCCCACCGTCTAAAGAGCTGGAAAAATTGATTTTAGAACGCAAGATAGCATACCCAGACAATCCGGTCATTAAGTGGTGCCTGGGTAATGTCATTGCCGAGACCGATGCCGCCGGAAACATCAAATTCAGCAAGAAAAAATCAGCGGAAAAGATAGACGTGGCCGTGGCTGCGGTCATGGCCCTGGACGGTGCTATCCGGAACGCAGCACAAAAAGTTGAACCATCAATCGTCTGGATATAGATTTGTAAAGTTGTCTTGACAAGTTTTCTAAACATGTGGTATGACGCTGAATAATTAGAGAGCTGTTGCTTGGTATAAGTTGGAAAAGGGCCGTGCGGGGCCGCACCCATCGCACGCGCCCTTTTTCTATTTTTGGAAGGACCGACATGAAAAAACGAACATTTCAGATTGAAGTCGGCAATGTCCGCGATGCCGATCAGCGCACCATCGATGCCACCTTATCAACAACCTACCCGGTAAAACGCTATGATGGTGAAGAAGTACTTTCCCACGATCCTGAAGCAGTAGACCTTTCACGCGCACCGCTTCCCCTTATTACTTCCCATGATTCACGTCAACTCCCGGTAGGCGTGGTTGAAAAGCTGGAAGTAATTGACGGAAAACTCAAAGGAGTACTTCGAATATCTTCCACAAAAGAAGAAATATGGGAAGACATCCAAGGGGGGATACTTCGCAATCTGTCAGTGGGGTATTTCGTCAAATCAAGAAAGCGGACTGCCAATGGTTTCTTGGTGACCAAATGGCAACCATACGAATGTAGCCTTGTCGCGGCCGGTGCCGATCCTGCGGCGGGTATTGGCAGATCGATCTTTAAACCGATTCGAAAGGAAAACAGATCCATGGATTTAAACGATATTTTGAAGGCGAAAAAACGGGCCGTCGATGAACTTACCGAGCTGGCCATGACCGAAAACCTTGACGACGCGGCGAACCAGCGGTTTGAAACCCTGAAGGGTGAAATCCGTGGGTATGATACCCGGATTGAAGCCCTTGAGCTGGCACAGGCCGGAAAAGACGACCTGCAGAAGCGTGGCGACGCCTTCCAGCCCACCCTGGATAAAAAGAACGATCGAAACATTCTGAATGTTTCGGGCGGGCCGGTTGCTGACCGTTCATACGCCGGGATGTTCAACCAGGGCCGGGAAATCCAGATTGATGAAGCCGAGATCCAGCGGTTCCGCGATACCATGACCAGCGGCGTAGGTGCTGATGGTGGTCTGGCCGTTCCCGAACCGGTTGCAGCCAAGTGGCTGGATGAATCCCTGCCCAATGAAATCATCAGGCCCCGTGCACAGGTTTGGCCGATGACCTCCGGCACCATTGACGTGATCGGCTGGGATACGTCCGACCTTTCCGGCGGTGATTTTTTTGGTGGTTTTGCCATGGAATTCTTGGGCGAGACGCAGGAAGGCACCAAGCAAAAAGGCAAGCTGAGAACCGTCCTGATGCGGGCCAACAAGGGCGCCATTTTCGTGGACATAAGCAACGAGCTACGCGAAGACGGAACCGGTTTCGAATCCCAGCTTGAAAGGGCCATGAAAACGTCTCTGTCCCTGGGAATGGATTATCATTTCCTGCGTGGCACTGGTGTTGCGCAACCATTGGGGATCTTGAACCATGACTCGCTGATTTCTGTTGCCAAAGAAACGGACCAGGCGGCCGATTCAATCGTTTTTGAAAACGCGGCCAAAATGTTTGCCCGGATGTACCCGGCGGGCCGATCCAAGGCTGTGTGGATTGCAAATGAAACGTGCATCCCGAGTTTGATGAGCCTTTATGTTCCCACTGGCGATACCGGGCAAGTCTTGCCTGTCTTCAAAGACTACAATGGCCAACCAACGTTATTTGGCAGGCCCGTGCTTTTTAGTTCGAATCTGCCGACCGTGGGCGATGCCAACGACCTTATTTTTGTCGATCTGAGCCAATACGCCATAGGTCTTAGGCGCGATATGCGGCTGGAAAAATCCAACATTCCCGGATGGACTCAAGACCTCATGAGCTACCGCGTGCTGGTACGCTTTGACGGTATGGGAGTCTGGGACAGCGTTTTGACACCTCGCAACGGTGATACCCTAAGCTGGTGTGTCGGTCTGGCAGAAAGAGCTTAATCCGGTAAATACGGGGCGGGTGACCGCCCCTTTCTTCATGAGGTGTTTATGGGATTTTTCGACTTTCTGAAGCGCAAGCGCGGTTCCTGGGGCAGCTATGACGCATTTCACAAGGAACGGGAAACAGACAGCGGCGCCCGCGTCACCGATGAATCGGTCATGGGTATTCCGGCGGTTTTTGCCTGTGTCCGCGTGCTGGCTGAATCCATTGCAAGCCTACCGCTGATTGTTTACGAACGGCTGGAAGATAACGACCGGCGGCGTGCAAGGGGCTTTTCCCTCTATCAACTCCTGCATGACATTCCCAACCCGCTGATGACCGCTTCAGAGCTTTGGGAAATGATGGCCGGTCACCTGGCGCTCCGTGGTAATGCCTTTGCATACATCGAACGCGATGCCGGCGATGTGGTTGCCCTGTGGCCCTTGCACCCGGGGTGCATGACCGTTGAACTCAAAGACCGGGATTTGATTTATACCTACCAGACCGAAGGCACTGAGCGGAAATACCGATCATCTGACATTTTGCATATCCGCGGCTTATCGTCCGATGGCATTATCGGGTATAGCCCACTGGCGATATGCCGGGATACCTTCGGGAGTGCCATTTCAGTACGTGAATATTCGGCCAAGTTTTTCAAGAACGGTGCGGCACCTGATGGGATTCTGACATTAGCCCACGCGGTATCGAAGGAACAGTCCGAAGTGTTGCGGGATTCATGGAATAGAGGTTTCCAGGGGTCCGGAAAAGCCCATAAGACCGCGATTCTCGGCGGTGACATGAAATGGCAGGCCGTGGGCATATCACCTGAAGATTCCCAAATGATCGATAGCGCGAAGTTTTCCGTGGTGGAGATTGCCAGAATATTCCGGGTGCCCCTGAATCTGGTCATGGATTACGAACGCAGCACATACAGCAACGTCACCGAGCAAAATCGATCTTTTTTGACCCATACCCTACGCCCTTGGTTGACCCGTATCGAGCAAGCCGTTTTTAAGGCCCTTCTGACCCAAGATGAAAAGAAACGATATTTTGCAGAGTATCTGACCGCTGACCTTCTGCGCGGTGACACCAAATCCAGATATGAAGCGTACGAGATCGGAAAGCGGGCCGGATTCCTGACCGTCAATGAAATCCGGGCGGCTGAAAATATGAACCGAATTGAAGGCGGCGATATAGTTGGCTCGCCGTCTTCATAGTGGTGGGGAGCCTGGTGAACTCTCCATTACGCCGGCCATGGTTTGTGCAGGGCCATGGCCGGCACCCCTTCCCAACAACCCACCATAGGAGCGTTTATGCAACACGCCATTTGTGAAGATTGCCAGAAAAGAGACCGATGCCGGCGGCCATGCAAAGAGGTAGAGCGTATTTTATGGTCTGAAAACCGGGTGATGGAACGGCATTATCCAGACCATATTGTCTGTTATCCAAAACGTGGCGAAGTTCATTTTTCCGAACTGACCGAGACTAAATTCAAAGACAGTGGAAAAGTACAAAAATCCGCTGATGATTTTTCCAATGACGATGCCATAGAATTCAACACCGATGATTTAACCCTCAGAAAAACACAGGTTTTTGTGGATCGGTTTTTCAACCGGATGCCGGTTTCCATTTTGGCCGATAAATATGGTGTCAAAGAAAATTCGATTTCAACCATTTACAAACAGGCGATTGAACAGGTGGGCAAGCTTGTTGATGCCATGGAATCAAGACGGGCCGGGTTGAAGGCGGTTAAGGCCGGGCGGTTCACTGATGACCAAAAATGGTTTTTGCTGGCGCATGTTTTCGGATTCAGCCAGGCCGAAATTGCCAGGATGTTCAACCTTTCTCCAAATATAGTTCACAGCCGAGTCAAACGCATGACAGACCGGTACGCTTGTTTATTCGAACATGAGGAGCCGGCGTCCGCTTGCGCCTAAAAATAAAAAGCGTGGAGCACAAGCCCTGGGTGATACCTGGGGCTTTTTTTTAGGCCATGCCGGGGGTACTCCTGGGGGTACTCCGGGAATCATAAAACGGCGTAGAACAGGAAAAAAGTATATAAAAGTATACGTTCTGGATTTAGACGAACAGCCCATTAAAAGATAGAAAAATGTAGGAATAAAAAAGGGTTGAGATACTCTGAAAAAGTTACTCAACCCTTTGAAATTGCTTCAGATATGGTTTAGGAATCCATTGCTCTATCCACTGAGCTACGGGGGCGTTTGGATTGTTGGATTGTAAAAGGCGCTCAGGCGGCCTTTCATTCATCCGGCTGGAATCATTACCAGAGAAAAGAATGAAGCTGTATTAGGCCAATCTTTTTGTCTTTGCAAGTATTTTTCACGACCTTCCAAGAAAGATGCCGCAAAAGGCCCGTAGCGCTGTTTGCCTATTCGGTTTTTACCTTTTGTCCCGGGTAAATGGTGCTACGCGAGGTTAGGTTGTTTATCTCAAGGAAATGATTGAGCGAGATGTTATGTCGACGGGCGATGAGATACGGGCTGTCGCCACGTTGGACGTAATACGTGCCGGATCCCTTGTTGGATTGCTTGGCTTGATCCTGAGCGGAAGGCACTTTCAGGACCTGATTGATCCACAAGCGGGTTGTTGAAAGGCCATTGATTTCCTGAATGCTTTGTGTTGTCGTGCCATATCGATTGGCAAGATTCCACAGGGAATCTCCTCTTTTGACGACATGCCTGCGATTCCATGTTTGATTTGAGGAATTTCCAGCCTGAGCCTGTATGACCCGTTGCGGTATCTTTATTTTACGGCCGGCCACAATATAGCTGGACCTTCTCATGTTGTTGGCCCACATGATTTTTTTAACACTGCTGTTATAACGGTGGGCGATGGAGGAGAGCGTTTCTCCTTTCCTGACGCGATGATAAACAAATGCGGGTTGGGGAGGGGATGAAACCGGCACCTGGTCAATGGATGCCAGCAACAATTCCTCTTTGCCCGAAGGCACCCTGACAGCATATTTATCGGGTGGCAACACGCTGTAGCGAAGCTCGGGATTGAGTTCTTTGAGAATTTCCAAAGACGTTCCAAGGGGAGCGACCAAGTCTTTCAGGTGAACCTGACGATGGACACTAACGGTTTCAAAATCCAGAGGAGGGAATGGCTCTATGTTGGATAGACCATACATTTCCGGGTTTTCAATAATGTGCAATGCGGCCAGGAAACGGGGGACATATCTAGCTGTTTCATAGGGCAAACGGCCAAACAAATCCCAGAAATTATCAAGGTAATTAATTTTTTGGGTTCGGATGACATGCAGCACACGCCCTTCACCACAGTTATAGGCCGCCAAAACCGTTGCCCAATCGCCAAAAATATTATGCAATTCTTTTAAGTAGGCAATGGCCGCGTCAGTTGATTTTTCAAAATCAATCCGTTCGTCAATATATTGATTTCTTTTCAGGCCAAATTTATAGCCCGTAGACGGAATAAACTGCCATAACCCAAGCGCCCGGGCCCGCGATAAAGCCTTGACTTTAAATCCACTTTCAATCAGAGGCAGCCAGGACAATTCTTCCGGTAGGCCTGCTGCCGCCAACTTCTCAAGAATCATGGGCCGATATTTACCCGCACGCTGGTAGGATGCGATGAAATAGCGGCGTTCCGGCCCTGTTGTAAACAGCTTGATTTCTTTTTCAACATTGGTGTTGATTTCACGCGGAATGGCATTGTGATTACCATTGACAACAATATTCCGCGACGCATAAATCTCAAGGATGCGTTTGGAAATCAGAAATCGTAAATCCTCTTTTTGCTGAACCAGATTGGAGGGACCGTCGGCGGTAACATCCAAGATTAAACTGTAAGCTTTATCCAGGGCTTCCAACGCGCTTTCTAACTCTCCCTTTTGCCAGAACTCCTGTGAGGATTCACAAAACACCAATGCTTCATCCAGACGTTGCTGTATCTCGTGAGTGGATAGACCGTGCTCGGTAATCGGGGCGCTGTTTTGATCCGCCGTTTCATTGGGTGTCACGTGGTCAAAGATAATCGGCGGTTGCGGCAAGCTGGCGAGCGCTATTTCATTGCCATCACCCATCGGCAATGGTTGATGGGGGATAGGTACTGCCGCATAAGTGTCGACGGCATTGGGCGCAATGGTTGCCTCGTTCAGGGCTGGCTCGAGACCATTTTGGGTTGATATGGATTCGTCCACAGTTTGATGTGCGCATCCGGACAATACAATCAAAGACACGCAAACAACGACGAATAAACGATTCATTTTCATTTGTCGGGACAATGCATCACCCTCTTTTTTGATTATTGATCGGCGATGGGACATTGCCGATGTATTGTTGTAAATCTTTATCATTAAATGATTTCTACACATTGGCCACATCTATTGTAGAGGCAGGATCGTTTATAGTCAAGGCAGGGCCGTTGCCTGTGACGAGTAATTCAAGCGTCACATTCCAGATCCAGCGTTGGATGACCGATCCGCTACTGAAGACGCCGCCAATGTCCAAAAAAAATCCAAATATTCACGTTACCATAGATTACCTGTTGATTTTATGACGATAAGGCAATAGTATAAGCTTTTATTATCAAGTGTTAAGGGTTACACCAAGATTACTTACCCAAACCGTACCGTAATTTTTATGCGACGCCTCTAAGCGAACGTTGTCCTAACATTTATCGGCCGTTGCGATAAAAAAAAAAGTGGGCAATTGAATTTTTTGCTTGAAAAAAAAAAATGAGAGGTGTAAAAAGCGTCGTTTCAATCAATCAGTCTGGTTCGGGGCTTAACGGCCAGTTGATTGATTCGTTCTTTTAGAACCGCGTTTGCCAGCGTAGCTCAGTTGGTAGAGCTACTGATTTGTAATCAGTGGGTCGGGGGTTCGAGTCCCTCCGCTGGCTTCAGTGTCAACAGCTGCTAATAAGGTGGGGTTCCCGAGTGGTCAAAGGGAACAGACTGTAAATCTGTCGGCGATGCCTTCGGAGGTTCAAATCCTCCCCCCACCACCAATTTTGGGTAAGTTAATGTAGGAGATCACTTAATGCAATAAGATCGATATTTAACTACATGGCTTGCTTGTTTGCTGCCACTATATTAGATGTGGCACACGCAAACAGAGACGCGTTAGTTGGTTTATGTTTTTTTTAGTGAAAGCGGGAGTAGCTCAGTTGGTAGAGCTTCAGCCTTCCAAGCTGAATGTCGCGAGTTCGAGCCTCGTCTCCCGCTCCAATGCTGAAAACGCCGATCTTTTCTGCCTGCCATTTTTCGTTCTTTTTGCTGTTACGACCATAAAGCCCACGTAGCTCAGTCGGTAGAGCGCTTCCTTGGTAAGGAAGAGGTTCATCGGTTCAATTCCGATCGTGGGCTCCATTTTTAACCCGCTTTCTACATAATTAAATAAATATAGTCTAGCCAGAAATTGTCCATTCATGGGAGGTTTTTAAAATGGCGAAGGAAAAATTTGAGAGGACGAAGCCGCATGTAAACGTAGGGACCATCGGTCACATTGACCATGGCAAGACGACCCTGACGGCAGCGATCACAAAGCTGAGTGGTCTGAAGGGCATGGCGGATTTTATCCCCTTTGATCAGATTGACAAGGCGCCGGAAGAGAAAGAGCGCGGGATCACGATTGCAACGGCGCACGTTGAGTATCAGACGGCGACCCGGCATTACGCGCATGTGGACTGCCCGGGCCACGCGGACTATATCAAGAACATGATCACCGGCGCGGCTCAGATGGACGGTGCGATTCTGGTGGTTGGTGCGGATGACGGTCCGATGCCGCAAACCCGTGAGCATATCCTGTTGGCCCGTCAGGTTGGTGTCCCGCGTATCATCGTGTTTCTGAACAAATGCGACATGGTGGATGACGAGGAGCTGATCGAGCTGGTGGAGCTTGAGCTTCGCGAGCTTCTGGACAAATACGAATTTCCGGGCGACGACACGCCGATTATCCGCGGCAGTGCCTTGAAGGCCCTGGAGTGTGATGATCCGGACGCCGATGATGCCAAGTGCATCTTCGAGCTGCTGGACGCGATCGACAGCTACATTCCGGAGCCGGAGCGCGATATTGACAAACCGTTCTTGATGCCGATCGAAGACGTTTTCAGTATTTCCGGTCGTGGAACGGTTGTGACGGGTCGTGTGGAGCGCGGTATCATCCATGTGGGCGACAATGTGGAGATCGTCGGTATCCGCGAGACGACAAAGACGGTGTGCACGGGTGTTGAGATGTTCCGCAAACTGCTCGATGAAGGTCAGGCGGGCGACAACATCGGCGTCCTGCTGCGTGGTACCAAGCGTGATGAGGTAGAGCGCGGTCAGGTGGTATCGGCGCCGGGGTCGATTACCCCGCATACGAAGTTCAAGGCCGAGGCGTATATTCTGAGCAAGGAAGAGGGTGGCCGCCATACACCGTTTTTCAATGGTTACCGTCCGCAGTTTTATTTCCGGACGACGGACGTTACCGGTGTGTTGGACCTGCCGGAAGGCGTCGAGATGGTGATGCCTGGGGATAACGTGGCGATCACGGCGGAGTTGATTACGCCGATTGCCATGGAGAAAGAATTGCGGTTCGCCATTCGCGAAGGTGGACGTACGGTCGGTGCCGGCGTTGTCAGCGAAATAATCGAATAGTCTTCCAAGGAGTGCCATCAAGTGAGAGTCATTATAACACTGGCCTGCACTGAGTGTAAGCGCAGAAACTATACAACCACGAAAAACAAGCGTACAACGCCTGATAAACTGGAGTTCAGCAAGTATTGCCGATTCTGCAAAAAGCATACACCGCACAAAGAAACCAAATAAGCACATTGTCAGGCGGGCGTAAACGTTGCAGGCCAGTAGCTCGAATTGGTAGAGCATCGGACTCCAAATCCGGGTGTTGGGGGTTCGAATCCCTCCTGGCCTGCCAAATTTTTGATGGAATCGGCTGCAGCCATGTCAAATTGAGGCTGAAAGAGGCTCCGACTATCTACCGTTGATAAAAACGGGGTATAATGGGACGGTTACTTCGAAAAAAAGATCCGAGTAAAAAACAAAAGAAATCGCAGTCTGAGGATGGGGCCAGCCGGGATGGGAATACATCTGCTGTAAAAGGCAGTTCGCCACCGGCCATCAAAAAACCGTATACTCCGGTTAGCAAGTCTACGGTTGCCAAGGAAAAGAACATCTTCGACAAGTCCATCCAATTTCTCCGTGAAGTCAAGGTTGAACTGAAAAAGGTGACTTGGCCGTCCAAGAAGCAGACCATCGGATCGACAGCGGTGGTACTGGTAATCGTGGCGATCATTTCCTTGTTTTTGGGCATTGTCGACTTCGGCCTTTCCGGTCTCATCCGAGCAGTACTGCAATAATGCAGGAGCGATCATAGTGGCAAAAAAATGGTACATTGTTCACGTCTATTCCGGATTCGAGAATAAGGTGAAAGCCTCTTTAGAGGAAAAGATCGCAACTTCACCCAACCCGGACAAGTTTGACGAAGTCCTCGTTCCCACCGAGGAGGTTGTTGAGCTGGTAAAGGGCAAACGCCGGACATCGTCGAGGAAATTCTATCCCGGTTATTTATTGGTCAGAATGCACCTTGATGACGAGACCTGGCATATTGTGAACAATACGCCGAAAGTTACTGGATTTCTGGGGGGCAGGGAAAAACCCACCCCGATTTCCGATGACGAAGCCAACACCATTCTCAATCGAATGGAAGCAGGTAAAAATCAGCCGCAGCCCAAGTATTTTTTTGAACCCGGCGATGAGATTCGCGTTATCGACGGACCGTTTACCAATTTCAACGGTACCGTTGAAGAGGTCAACCCCGAAAAGGGAAAGATCAAGGTGCTGGTGAGCATCTTTGGACGATCGACACCGGTGGAGCTGGATTTTGTTCAGGTAACGAAGCTTTAACAACGGTGGCAGCGGTTTACCGTCAAGTAATCAATAACAGAATTGTAGAGGAATCGATCGAAAAATGGCAAAAAAGGTAATGGCACAGATAAAGCTTCAGGTTGAAGCAGGCAAGGCGAATCCATCTCCACCCATTGGTCCGGCACTTGGCCAACATGGTGTCAATATCATGGATTTCTGCAAGGCATTTAATGCGCGAACCGCAAACGATGCAGGTATGATCATTCCTGTGGTCATTACCGTTTTTCAGGATCGTTCGTTTACCTTTATTACAAAAACACCGCCGGCAGCCGTGTTGTTGAAAAAAGCCGCAAAAATCGCCAAGGGCGCAGGTGATCCCAAACGAGATCGAGTGGGCAAAGTGAGTATGGCTCAGGTTGAAGAGATTGCAAAAATCAAAATGGAAGACCTGAATGCCAATGATCTGGCAGCTGCCTGTAAAATCATTCAGGGTACAGCCAGAAGCATGGGAATTGAGGTTGGTTAACTATCCGGTTAAAGCCTGATCGTCGGTTCTGACACTCGAGATCGCAGCAAGACGAAGGCACCAAGCTTATTAATTACCAAGGAGTAAATGTTAAAATGCCGAAGCGTGGGAAAAAATATAAAGAATCATCAAAAAAAATTGACTCCACCAAGCGTTACGATTTCAACGAAGCGATTGATGCTGCCATCTCCTCTTCTTATGCGAAATTCGATGAAACCGTTGACGTTGCTGTCCGTCTTGGCGTTGATCCGCGGCATGCTGATCAAATGGTCCGTGGAACCGTTATCCTTCCCAACGGGCTGGGTAAGGAAGTCAAAGTCCTTGTTTTTGCTAAAGGCGAAAAAGAAATGGAAGCCAAAGAAGCGGGTGCCGAGTTTGTTGGCAATGAGGACTTGGTCGAAAAGATTAAAGAAGGCTGGTTTGGGTTTGACAAGGCCATTGCCACGCCTGACATGATGGGCACTGTGGGAAAAATAGGACGGCTCCTTGGTCCCCGAGGATTGATGCCCAATGCCAAGACAGGCACCGTTACATTTGATGTCGCCAAAACCGTTCAGGAACTGAAAGCCGGAAAGATCGAATTCCGTGTGGAAAAAGCAGGAATCGTTCATGCACCGATGGGAAAAGTCTCCTTTGGATCACAAAAGATAGTAGAGAATATTGCGGCCTTTCTCGAAACCATCATGAAACTGAAACCATCCTCCAGCAAAGGAACCTACCTGAAAGCGATTGCCGTCTCCACGACCATGGGACCCGGTATAAAAATTGACACCGCGTTGGTTAAAGATTTAGTGAAATAAGAGGGTTATCGTCCTTTTTGAATTATATTTGGTCATCAATCAGTTTAATCTACAGGCGATTAAATCGCCTGTATCATAACACTGTCAAAGACTGTAGGTTCACAAAGGCCCGTTAAAATTTAGGGCTTGACGTGTATAATCGGTTATGCCGGCCTGCCGAGACGGCGTTAGCGAGCCTGATAGGCCCTGCCAGCAGCATTTATCATTTTAGTGAACGATAGATTGTGTGGTCAGGGATCTCGCAGCAAACGATGCCATGATGTGTCCTCCGGTTTTTGCAGATTAAAGGAAGGGGGTGTAGACAGACATTGGATATCACAGAAAAAAAGAGGATCGCTGAAGACCTTGAAGCGCGCTTTAAAAAGTCCTCGATTGTAATTCTGACGGATTACAAGGGGCTTGACGTCGCATCAATGAACGCACTAAGACGAAAACTCAGGGAAGCTGACGCTGAGTATCAAGTGGTTAAGAACTCCCTGCTTGTACGTGCTTCGGAAAGTAATGACGTCGCGTTGATCAAAGATCAATTCAAAGGTCCGAGTGCCGTCGCGTTAAGCAATGGTGATCCCGTTGCCCCGGCAAAAGTGTTGACCGAATTTGTAAAGGAAAACGACAAATTCGAAATCAAAGTCGGTGTGCTTAATGGGAAGATGATTGATGTTAATGGCATTAAGGCACTTTCCGCGCTTCCGTCCCGGGAAGTCCTGCTTGCCCAGGTGCTTTCGGCGATGAATGCAGTGCCGACCGCTTTGGTCACCGCTTTGAGCGATGTGCCCCGGCGCATGGTCAACGTCATTCAAGCGATCAAGGACAAAAAAGAAGCAGAAGCAGAAGGCTGATTTACCCAACTTTAATCGAAATTGGTACACGAGGACCACTACTTAGTAAAACTGGAGGAATTATACCCAATGGCTGATATTACAAAAGAAGATGTTATTGAATTTATTGCAAACATGTCCGTTCTCGAACTCTCTGAGATGGTAAAGGAGATGGAAGAAAAGTTTGGTGTCTCTGCCGCAGCCCCTGTGGCCATGATGGCTGGCGGACCTGCCGGGGATGCTGGTGCGGGTGAGGCTGCCGAAGAGAAAAACGAATTCGATGTTGTTCTGACCACCGCCGGCGACAAGAAGATCGCTGTAATCAAGGAAGTCCGCGCGATTACCGGTCTGGGTCTGAAGGAAGCCAAGGCACTGGTCGACGAAGCGCCCAAACCGGTGAAAGAGGGCGTGCCCAAGGAAGAGGCGGAAAAAATCAAAGCACAACTCGAAGAGGCCGGTGCGCAAGTTGAGTTGAAGTAAGCAAAACCTGCAATAAACCAATAGGATCCAAAATAAAATACTTTTTTTATTATAAAAAGCATTGAATCTGAAAATGGGGTGCAAAGGATCTTTATCCTTTGATCCCATTTTCATATTCCAAAATATTTCTATCGGAGTAGCCATGTCGAAAAGACCAACGGCGAACAAGAGAATTCGAAAAAGCTTTGGCAAAATAAAAAAAATTGTAGAAATCCCTGACCTGATAGGTATGCAGCGGGATTCATACCAGCGATTTCTGCAAATGAATATCGCTCCCGAAAAAAGGGAGGATATCGGTTTGCAGGCGGTTTTCAAATCCGTGTTTCCAATCAAGGATTTCACGGGGAGTGCTTCTCTGGAGTTTGTGTCTTATCGATTTGCTGAAATCAAGCATAGTGAAGAAGAATGTGTCCACCGTGGCATGACTTACGAGCTGCCGGTTCGCATTACCGTCAGACTGGTGGTTTATGACACAGATAAGGATACGGGCGTATCAAACATAAGAGACATCAAGGAGCAGGAAATTTATTTTGGCACCATCCCGCTGATGACTGAAAAGGGAACATTTATCATCAACGGTACCGAGCGGGTGGTTGTCAGCCAATTGCATCGTTCATCGGGCGTCTTTTTCGACCATGATAAAGGCAAGAGCCATTCAAGCGGCAAAATTATTTACAGCTCTCGGATAATCCCCGTTCGGGGATCATGGATCGATTTGGAAATTGATCCCAAAGATATCGTCTACATTCGAATCGATCGCCGTCGAAAGTTCCCTGTTACGGTACTATTCAAAGCATTTGGATACACCATAGAGGACCTGCTCAGTTATTTCTATAAAACGGTCAAGATTAGCCTTGAGAACAACGCGTACCACCGGGAGTTTGCGCCTGACCTGTTAAAAGGCACGCGGGCCACGAAAGATGTCATTGACCCGGAAAGTGGCGATGTCTTGGTGAAAAAAGGGCGCATGTTTACCCAACGTGCCTTGCGGCAGATGACGTCCGGCAATTTTACCCATGTGCCCATTGAACGAGAAGATATCCTCGAAAAGGCGATTGCTTTCTCCATCACCGATCCAGAGACCGGTGAAGTGTTGGCCGGTGCCAATGACGAGATTGACGAGACCCTGCTGAAAAAACTTGAAGATGCCGGCATCAATGAATTCGAAATTTTATTTATTGACGGCGCATCAAGCAGTGATTCGATTCGAAAGACCTTGCTTCTTGATAAAGTCGCCAACAAGGAAGAAGCCCTGATCGAAATCTACCGGCTGCTTCGCCCGGGGAACCCGGCCACCCCGGAAGTGGCCCAGGATTTTCTGGACCACCTCTTCTTCAAATCTGCCTACTACGATCTGTCCGGCGTCGGGCGGCTCAAGATCAACTTGCGCTTGGGCATTGATACGCCGGTTAATGTCAGAACCCTGCGCAAAGAGGACATCTTGTTGACGGCCAAAACCCTGGTTGAGCTTCGCGATACCCAAGGGGTGGTGGATGACATTGATCATTTGGGCAACAGGCGCGTGCGTGCGGTTGGTGAATTGCTGGAAAACCAGTACCGAATCGGCCTGGTTCGTATGGAGCGGGCCATCAAGGAGCGCATGAGCCTGCAAGAGGTCGATGCACTAATGCCGCATGATCTGGTAAATCCCAAACCGGTATCGGCGGTGGTCAAGGAATTTTTCGGTACCAGCCAGCTCAGCCAGTTTATGGACAAAACCAATCCACTGTCCGAAACCACCCACAAACGGCGTCTGAGTGCATTGGGACCTGGCGGTTTGACACGAGAACGTGCCGGTTTTGAAGTTCGCGATGTCCACCCGTCTCACTATGGCCGCATTTGTCCCATTGAAACACCGGAAGGACCGAATATCGGACTGATTGTTTCGCTTTCCACTTATGCTAAGGTAAACGATTTCGGCTTTATTGAAACGCCGTATCGTGTCGTGGAAAATGCTCACGTATCCAAAGATGTTAAATTCCTGAGCGCTTTTGAAGAGAAAGATCATCCCATCGCGCAGGCCAATGCGCCCCTTGATGAGGGCAACACGTACATCAATCCAACGGTTACCTCCCGTGTTGCCGGTGAATTCATGATGGTCGATCGGGAACAGATCGAGCTGATGGATATTTCGCCCAACCAGTTGGTGAGCGTCTCGGCATCGCTGATTCCTTTTTTGGAAAATGATGACGCCAACCGGGCCTTGATGGGGTCCAACATGCAGCGCCAGGCGGTTCCCCTGATCAAAGCCGAGGCGCCGCTGGTGGGAACCGGAATCGAAGGGGTGGTGGCCAAGGACTCCGGGGTCACCATCGTTGCCAAAAGGGACGGTCAGGTTGTGGATGTGGATGCATCGCGGATCGTCTTGAAACACGATTCTTCGGACGAGAGTACGGATCGACCGGTGACCATTTACAACCTATTAAAATTCGTTCGGTCCAATCAGAATACCTGCTTTAACCAGCGTCCGATTGTAAAAAAAGGACAATTCGTCGAGGCTGGCGAGATTATCGCCGACGGACCGGCCACCGAGCAGGGTGAGCTCGCCCTGGGAAAAAACGTCACCGTGGCGTTTATGCCCTGGGGGGGATACAACTTTGAAGATTCCATCTTGGTTAGCGAACGCTTGGTGAGAGATGGGGTCTATACATCGGTTCATATTGAAGAGTTCGAAGTGGTCGCCAGGGATACGAAACTGGGCAAGGAAGAGGTGACCCGGGATATACCCAATGTCGGCGAAGAAGCGCTTAGAAATCTTGATGACAGCGGAATTATTCGCTTGGGGGCCGAAGTCAAGCAGGGTGATATCCTGGTCGGTAAAATTACCCCCAAAGGCGAAACCCAATTGTCGCCGGAAGAAAAATTGCTTCGTGCGATTTTCGGTGAAAAAGCCGGTGATGTGAAAGACACGTCACTGCGTGTGCCACCGGGTGTCGAAGGTATTGTTATCGATGCCAAGATATTCTCCAGGCGCGGGGTCGAAAAAGATGAACGGACCCATAGCATCGAGGCGGCTGAAATGGCTGCCATGGAGAAAAACAAGAATGATGAAATCAAAATTATCGGCCACAGTGTGCGGTCCCAGCTGGAGCGACTGCTGGATGGGCAGCAATGTTCGGCGCCGCTGAAAAAAGGCAAGACCATCTACTTGGCCAAGAATACCGTTATCCAACCGGGGAGTTTGGCGGACATTCCGATTGCCGATCTTGAGGGGCTGCTTTTTGATGATCCAGCATCTACCGAAACGGTCCATCAGGTTCTGGACATTTACCATGAGCAGGTGGATCGCTGTCAGGAAGAGTTTGAACATCGCCTCGGACGTTTTGAGAAAGGCGACGAGTTGCCACCGGGGGTCATCAAAATGGTCAAGGTGTATGTGGCCATGAAACGCAAACTTTCCGTGGGCGACAAGATGGCCGGCCGGCACGGCAACAAGGGGGTTGTCTCCAGGATTCTACCGATTGAGGATATGCCCTATTTTGCCGATGGTCGTCCGGTTGATATGGTGCTGAATCCGCTCGGTGTTCCGTCGCGTATGAATGTGGGTCAGATTCTGGAAATTCACCTGGGTCGGGCCGCCAAGGGGTTGGGGGATCAACTCAATGCCTTGCTGGAAGAAAACAATGTCCAGATGCTGCGCCAGAAACTGAGTAATATTTTCGGGGAGGCCATTGAGGACCCGAGTTCATTGGATGACAATGAAACAACCGAATTCGCTTCCTTCTATAAAAATGGTGTGCACATGGCCACACCGGTCTTTGATGGTGCCAAAGAAGAGGAGATAAAACGGTTGCTGAACGAAGCCGAGGTCAGTCCAACGGGACAGACAACCCTTTACGACGGTCACACGGGAGAGGCCTTTAAGGAGAAAATCACGGTTGGTACGATGTATATGCTTAAGCTTCACCATTTGGTCGACGACAAAATTCACGCCCGGTCCATTGGTCCCTATTCGTTGGTGACCCAACAACCACTTGGTGGCAAGGCGCAATTCGGTGGTCAGCGATTGGGTGAAATGGAAGTTTGGGCCATGGAGGCCTATGGTGCCGCCCATGCACTTCAGGAGTTTCTGACGGTTAAATCAGACGATATGGCCGGTCGGACGCGGATGTATGAGAAAATCGTTAAGGGCCAGAACGTTTTGGAACCTGGTATTCCTGAATCGTTCAAAGTACTTACCAAAGAGCTCCAGAGTTTGGGGCTGGATGTCACCCTGCTGGAAGACTAACTGAACTGAATCCGGCGGGTGTAGCGACTTTCGAATCATCATCCTCAAGGCCTTAAAGGAAGACGATATGGAAACATTATATGATTTTTTCTCCAAACCAACAGATCCCCGACGGTATACCGGCGTCAAGGTGTCCCTGGCGTCCTCTGACCAGATTCGGCAGTGGTCTCACGGCGAAATAAAAAAGCCGGAGACCATCAATTACCGGACCTTCAAACCGGAACGCGACGGGTTGTTCTGTGCCAAAATCTTTGGCCCTACCAAGGATTATGAGTGTAATTGCGGCAAATATAAACGCATGAAGCATCGCGGTGTCATCTGCGAGAAGTGTGGTGTCGAAGTCATTCAGTCCAAAGTGCGACGGGAGCGCATGGGCCATATCGAGCTGGCGACGCCGGTTTCGCATATCTGGTTTCTCAAAAGTCTGCCCAGCAAGATCGGTAACCTTCTCGATATTACGCTGAAGAACATGGAGAAGGTTCTCTATTTCGATTCATATATTGTCATTGATCCAAAAGACACCGCGCTGACGCGTGGCCAGCTCTTGTCCGACGACAAGTATCAGGAAGCCATCGATACCTATGGATTTGGAAAATTCGAAGCGGGCATTGGGGCCGAAGCGGTTAAGGCCATGCTGGAGAATATCGAACTGGATGAGCTTTACCAGGAACTGCGCAAGGACATTCGGGCGACCAACTCCGTGGCCAAACGTCAAAAATTATCCAAGCGGCTGAAAATTGTCGATGCCTTTATGCGTTCGGGGCTGGAGCCGGTTTGGATGATCATGGATGTTATCCCTGTGCTGCCGCCGGACCTTCGACCGTTGGTTCCCCTTGAGGGGGGACGATTTGCCACCTCGGATCTCAACGATCTTTACCGTCGGGTGATCAATCGTAATAACCGGCTTAAACGACTGATGGATCTGAAGGCGCCGGAGATCATCGTGCGCAATGAAAAGCGTATGCTTCAGGAGTCCGTTGACGTTCTGTTTGACAACGGGCGGCACGGCCGGGTGATCACGGGAACCAATAAACGCCCCCTCAAATCGCTTAGCGATACCCTTAAAGGGAAACAAGGTCGGTTCCGTCAGAACCTGCTGGGCAAACGTGTGGATTATTCCGGTCGTACGGTCATCACCGTCGGCCCGAACTTAAGGCTGCACCAATGTGGCCTGCCTAAAAAAATGGCTTTGGAGTTGTTCAAGCCGTTTGTCTACTATCGGCTGGAACAAAAAGGGCTGGTTTCCACGGTAAAAAGTGCCAAGAAAATGGTCGAACGCGAGGTGCCGGAAGTATGGGATACGCTGGACGAGGTGGTAAAAGAGTATCCGGTCATGCTCAACCGCGCACCGACATTGCATCGACTGGGGATTCAAGCGTTTGAACCCACCTTGATCGAGGGCAAGGCGATCCAGTTACATCCACTGGTCTGTACCGCCTTTAATGCCGACTTTGACGGCGACCAGATGGCGGTGCATGTCCCCTTGTCCGTTGAGTCGCAGATCGAAGCGCGGGTGCTGATGCTGTCCAGCAACAACATCCTTTCCCCGGCCAATGGCAGTCCGATCATTGTGCCCAGCCAGGACATCGTGCTGGGGTTGTACTATATGACCCGCGGTAAAGACGGTATGCGCGGCGAAGGAAAGATTTTCTCCAAGCCTGAAGAAGTGCGTGCTGCTTATGATGGTCGGGCGATCGATCTACATGCCAACATTGTGGTGCGCATCGGCAAAGAGCGGGTGGAAACCACGGTGGGGCGGGTGTTGTTATGGGAGATTATGCCCAAGGATGAAGTGGTTCGCTTGCGACATATCATGGTGGGGGACGAGAAAACCATGGCCACGGTTAGAGCGGCGGCGGCCGATGGTGACGATTTTACGGAGCTGGTTGAAACCTATTCAGAAAGCCTGGATAAAGAAAATGACGGAGAAATTGGTCTGCTCAAGAAGGAAGAGGTCCTGCTTCTGTTCGAATCCGACGCTGACCAGGCTGCCCAGTTGTTCACGCTTGCTTTAAATGAGCTGTCAGAGGTGATCACCACGCGGTCGGGGCATCACCTCTTTCAAGTGATGGAAAGACGACCGGAAATACCTTTTGAGGTCATCAACAAGGTCATGGATAAGGGTGCCCTGCGTGGATTGGTCGATTACGTCTATCGAAATTTGGGTCCCAAGGCCACGGTCATTCTGGCCGACCGGTTAAAGGACATCGGCTACAAATATTCCACCAAAGGAGGGCTCTCCATCTCCATTGATGCCATGATCATTCCGGAAAAGAAGAGTGACATCCTTCAGCGGGCCGACAGTCAAGTCTCAGAAATTGGCCGTCAATATACGGAAGGTCTGATTACTCAGGGGGAAAAATACAACAAGGTGGTGGACATTTGGGCCAAGGCCACGGATGATGTGGCCAATGAAATGATGGCGGCCATGAAAGTCGAGCCACTGCTCAACAAAGATGGAATGCCGCGTCTGGATGAATCCGGCCAACCTCAGATGGCAGAAAGCTTCAATCCCATTTATATGATGGCCGATTCCGGCGCTCGGGGTAGTAAAGATCAGATGCGCCAGTTGGCGGGTATGCGTGGATTGATGGCCAAACCGTCGGGTGAAATTATCGAAACCCCCATTCAGGCCAATTTCAGGGAGGGGCTGTCGGTACTGCAGTATTTTATTTCCACTCACGGTGCGCGCAAAGGCCTTGCCGATACTGCCCTGAAAACCGCCAACTCCGGTTATCTGACCCGGCGTCTAGCCGACGTGGCGCAGGACTGCGCCGTGGTTGAAGACGACTGTGGGGTGACACAGGGGGTGGAGGTTGAACCGCTCCTCGAAGGTGGCGAAGTCATCCAGCGCCTGAGCGAGCGCATCCTCGGCCGGACCACGGTAAAGGATATCCTGGACCCGTTTACCGATGAAGTGATTGTTCGTGCCAACAAGGAAATCAACGAGAAAGATGCGCTTAAAATTGAAAATGCCGGTGTGACCAACGTGCTGATCCGATCCGTGTTGACCTGCCGGACCAAGCACGGTGTCTGCGCCAAATGCTATGGACGGGACCTGGCCCATGGGCGGACCGTAGAAATGGGGCAGGCGGTTGGTATCCTTGCCGCTCAATCCATCGGTGAGCCTGGAACCCAGTTGACCATGCGTACATTTCATATTGGTGGTACGGCCAGCCGTCGGGTTGAACAGGCGGATATCCGCGCCCGTACAGTGGGTAAAATCAAATTCGTCGATCTCAACGTGGTCAGAAATGCCGAAAATGAATTGATTGTCATGAACCGCCGGGGAGGCGAGTTTGCCGTTGTGGGTGAAACCGGTCGTGAACGTGAGCGGTGTCCGGTCATTTACGGCGCCCATATCGTTGTGCAGGAGGGACAGGAGGTAAAACCCGGTGATCTCTTGGCGGTCTGGGACCCATTCACCACGCCGATTATCACCGAGGTCGATGGATCGATCAAGTTTGGTGACTTGATTCCGGGCAAAACCATTCAGGAAAAAGTGGACCCGGTGACAGGCAAATCCAGCCGTACGGTAATTGAATCCAAAACAGCCGAAGAACGTCCCAGAATTTCCATCAAAGGAGAAGACGGTAAGACGGCCAAACTGCCCAAGGGGTCGGGGATGGCCCGGTATATGCTGCCGGTGGATGCCATTGTAATGGTGGAAGAGGGAGATCCGGTGAAAGCCGGCGACATCATCGCCAAACTACCGCGAGCAACGACCAAAACCAAGGATATTACCGGTGGTCTTCCTCGTGTGGCCGAACTGTTTGAGGTGCGCAAACCAAAGGAAGTGGCCGTCTTAAGTGAAATCGACGGTTATGTTTCCATCTCCAAGGCCACCAAAAAAGGTAAACAACGCGTCACCATTTCTCCGGTGGATGTAGGAGACAAGAAAGAATATCTGATTCCACGGGGAAAACACATCAATGTCTACGAAGGGGATTATATTCGTGCCGGTGAACCGCTCATTGGCGGTGCCGCCAATCCCCAAGACATCCTGAAAATTAAAGGCGAGGTGGCGCTGGCCAAATATTTGGTTGATGAAGTTCAGGAAGTATACCGGCTGCAGGGTGTGCGTATCAATGATAAGCATATCGAAGTGATTGTGCGCCAGATGATGCGGCGGGTCAAAGTGGTGGATATTGGAGATACGGATTTTATCCTCGAAGAGCAGGTCGATAAAACGACGTTCGAGGAAGCCAACGAGGCGATTATCGCCAAAGGCGGCAAGCCCTCCATCGCCGAGCCATTGATCCTCGGCATTACCAAAGCGTCATTGAGTACGGACAGCTTTATTTCTGCAGCATCTTTTCAGGAAACAACCAAGGTGCTGACCGATGCCAGTATCGCCGGTTCTGAAGATCGACTGCGGGGCCTCAAGGAAAATGTCATTATGGGGCGAATCATTCCCGCCGGTACAGGGGTGATTGAATACCGGGATTTATCCGTGGGTGCCAGTGGTAGGGAATGACGACTTGGCTACCTGCTTTTGGATGGTGATCTCGCCGGAAGTAAAAAACATCTTGACAATAACAAAAAAAATATATACATAGCCAGTTTCTGTGCGCGAAGAAAATCGATGTCAATGATCAGTTAAAGGGATTATTATGCCAACAATCAACCAGCTCGTGCGTAAGGGTCGGAAAAGGGTCGAAAAAAAGAAAACGACACCGGCACTCAAGGGGGCACCTCAAAAACGAGGCGTATGCACCCGTGTTTATACTTCAACACCCAAAAAGCCGAACTCGGCTTTGCGCAAAGTGGCCCGTGTTCGTCTGACCACTGGTGTGGAAGTCACCGCTTATATTCCCGGAATCGGGCACAATCTTCAGGAGCACTCTGTGGTTCTGGTTCGGGGTGGACGTGTCAAGGACTTACCGGGTGTACGCTATCATATCGTCCGGGGGACACTGGATACCTTGGGGGTGGATGGTCGCCGGCAGGGTCGATCCAAATACGGTGCCAAGAGACCAAAGTAGTCTGACTGATATTCGACATGAAATAAAAATGGTGTGAGTTATGCCGAGAAGAAGAGAAGTGCCTGAACGGGTGATCATCCCGGATGCCAAGTACAACAGCAAATTGGTGTCAAAATTCATTGCCTCAATCATGTGTGACGGCAAAAAGAGTGTGGCCGAGTCGTTGTTGTACGGCGCCTTTGATATTATCAGTGAAAAAACAAAAGAAGAGCCGCTGAAGGTATTTGAAAAGGCGCTTGATAATGTAAAGCCGATGATCGAGGTCAAATCGCGGCGGGTTGGCGGGTCAACCTATCAGGTACCCACAGAGATCAGGCCATCCCGGCGGACCGCCCTTGGAATCCGATGGGTTATCAACTACGCCCGTGCACGCAGCGAAAAGGGGTTTGGGTCCAAGCTTGCCGGTGAGTTAATGGATGCGGCCAACGGCCGTGGAGCGTCGGTTAAAAAACGTGAAGACACACACAAGATGGCCGAGGCCAACAAGGCCTTTGCTCACTATCGCTGGTAAAACGTTTTTCTGATTTTTTATCTGCATAAGGTTCTGATCATTCGATCGGCAGCACGCATTAATCGATCAATGGAGCCTTTTGCCTTGTTGGGGTGAGACCCCGCGTTAACAGGAGGGCCGGGAGATGGCGAAGGAAAAATTTGAGAGGACGAAGCCGCATGTAAACGTAGGGACCATCGGTCACATTGACCATGGCAAGACGACCCTGACGGCAGCGATCACAAAGCTGAGTGGTCTGAAGGGCATGGCGGATTTTATCCCCTTTGATCAGATTGACAAGGCGCCGGAAGAGAAAGAGCGCGGGATCACGATTGCAACGGCGCACGTTGAGTATCAGACGGCGACCCGGCATTACGCGCATGTGGACTGCCCGGGCCACGCGGACTATATCAAGAACATGATCACCGGCGCGGCTCAGATGGACGGTGCGATTCTGGTGGTTGGTGCGGATGACGGTCCGATGCCGCAAACCCGTGAGCATATCCTGTTGGCCCGTCAGGTTGGTGTCCCGCGTATCATCGTGTTTCTGAACAAATGCGACATGGTGGATGACGAGGAGCTGATCGAGCTGGTGGAGCTTGAGCTTCGCGAGCTTCTGGACAAATACGAATTTCCGGGCGACGACACGCCGATTATCCGCGGCAGTGCCTTGAAGGCCCTGGAGTGTGATGATCCGGACGCCGATGATGCCAAGTGCATCTTCGAGCTGCTGGACGCGATCGACAGCTACATTCCGGAGCCGGAGCGCGATATTGACAAACCGTTCTTGATGCCGATCGAAGACGTTTTCAGTATTTCCGGTCGTGGAACGGTTGTGACGGGTCGTGTGGAGCGCGGTATCATCCATGTGGGCGACAATGTGGAGATCGTCGGTATCCGCGAGACGACAAAGACGGTGTGCACGGGTGTTGAGATGTTCCGCAAACTGCTCGATGAAGGTCAGGCGGGCGACAACATCGGCGTCCTGCTGCGTGGTACCAAGCGTGATGAGGTAGAGCGCGGTCAGGTGGTATCGGCGCCGGGGTCGATTACCCCGCATACGAAGTTCAAGGCCGAGGCGTATATTCTGAGCAAGGAAGAGGGTGGCCGCCATACACCGTTTTTCAATGGTTACCGTCCGCAGTTTTATTTCCGGACGACGGACGTTACCGGTGTGTTGGACCTGCCGGAAGGCGTCGAGATGGTGATGCCTGGGGATAACGTGGCGATCACGGCGGAGTTGATTACGCCGATTGCCATGGAGAAAGAATTGCGGTTCGCCATTCGCGAAGGTGGACGTACGGTCGGTGCCGGCGTTGTCAGCGAAATAATCGAATAAACAGAGAGTCTGTAATCATGATAATGAACTCCAAGATCAGGATCCGGCTCAAAGCTTACGATCATAAGCTATTGGATCAGTCGGCGAGTGATATTTTTGACACTGCCAGGAAAACCGGTGCCAAAGTGGTTGGCCCGATTCCCCTGCCGACAAAAATTAATAAATTTTGTGTTCTGCGGTCACCCCATGTGGATAAGAAATCGAGGGAACAGTTCGAAATGCGGACTCACAAGCGCTTGCTTGACATCCTTGAGCCGACCCAGCAGACCGTAGATGCGCTGATGAAGCTAGATCTGTCTCCAGGCGTAGATGTGGAGATCAAACTTTAGCACAGGATGTGAGAGATGTGTAAAGGACTGGTAGCAAAAAAATTGGGCATGACCTCCATGTTCGCGTCCAATGGAACATACATCCCTGTCACTGTTTTGAAAGTCGGACCCTGCGTGGTAACTCAGGTTAAAAAGACGGAGACAGATGGATACCAGGCGTTGCAGCTTGGTTTTGACTCGAAAAAAGAGAAGAATACCACAAAGCCACTCAAGGGTCATTTCGCCAAAAGTGGTGGCAACTGCTTCCGTACATTGAAGGAAGTTGCCGTGGATGATCCGGATGCGTTCGAAGTGGGGCAGTCCATTGGACCCGAGATTTTCCAAGTCGGTGAAAAGGTCAACGTTACGGGTACCACCAAAGGACGTGGGTTTTCCGGCGTAATGAAACGGCACGGATTCGGTGGCGGCCGCCAGACCCATGGTTGCAAAAACCACAGGGTACCTGGATCGATCGGCTGTTCTGCCTGGCCTTCCAAGGTCATCAAAGGAAAACGGATGCCCGGCCAATATGGTGTCGAGACGAAGACTGTCAGGAACCTCGAGGTCATTGACATTCGCCCAGAGGAAAACATTATTCTCGTAAAAGGCCCCGTACCCGGCAGTCGTTCGGGGATCGTAACGATTAACAAGGTCCTTTTCGCCTAAAGAATCGGATCTCAAGCCGCAGAAACGGATAATGGTTGAGGAATAAGGAAGCCATCGATCTTATGAGGCGGCAGTGGACGAGGAACATTATGGCTCTTGTCGATGTATTGAATATTGCCGGAGAAGTGATATCTCAGACCGAGTTGAAGGATGAAATATTCAACGTGCCGGTTAAAAAGAGCGTCCTTCATCAGGTTGTCACCGCGCAACTTGCCGCAAAACGAGCCGGCACCGCATCCGTTAAACGACGCTCAGATGTCCAGGGCAGCCGACGCAAGCTCTACCGGCAGAAGGGAACCGGTCGGGCACGCAAAGGTGATATAAAGTCACCCGTGCTCAGAGGTGGCGGTGTCGTTTTTGGACCGGACCCAAAAGATTTTTCGAAAAAAGTGCCTAAGAAGGTCAGAAAATTAGCCTTAAAAATGGCATTGACCAGCAAGGTGCAAGACCAGCAACTGATTGTTCTGGATAACTTGGATATGTCTGAAATCAAGACCAAGGTATTTGCGGGAATGATCAATACGCTTGGCGCAGAAAAGGCGCTGTTCGTGACCGGAGAGAAAAACGAGACGGTTGAGCTTTCATCCCGCAACATTCCCGGTGTGAAAATCCTTCAAACCCAGGGGTTGAATGTATACGACATCCTGAAGTTTCCGAAACTGGTGATCGTTCAGCCGGCCATTGAAGGAATAGAGGGGAGGTTGGGCTGATGAATCCATACGATATCATTAAGCGACCGGTTATCACGGAAAAGACCAATATCCAGAAAGAAGACTGCAATCAGGTCACTTTCGAAGTGGACCGGCGGGCCAATCGCGTTGAGATTGCACGGGCGATTGAATCAATATTCAACGTCAAAGTCGCAAAAACACGGACAGCTCAGGTCAAAGGAAAAATCAAGCGCCGGGGACGGATATTGGGAAAGCGCAAAGACTGGAAAAAGGCAATTGTTAGCCTTATGCCTGGTGAGCGGATCGATTTCTTTGAAGGAGTTTAGACGCTAGGAGTTAAACATGGCAGTAAAAAAAGTGAAACCAACCAGCCCTGGGCGTCGTTTTCAGAATTACGCTGGTTTTGAAGAGATCACAAAGACAGAGCCTGAAAGAAATCTGATCAAGGCGCTCAGAAAATCCGGTGGTAGAAACGCAAATGGAAGAATCACCAGTCGGCGGCGTGGGGGTGGGCACAAGCGATATTACCGCGTCATCGATTTCAAGCGTAACAAAGACGGCGTACCAGCAACGGTTGCTGCCATTGAGTACGATCCCAATCGTTCTGCACGAATTGCACTGCTTCATTATGCGGATGGGGAAAAACGGTATATTATCGCTCCGCTGAAACTCGCCGTGGGTGATACGGTGATGTCCGGGCCGGAAGCCGACATTCAACCGGGAAACGCGTTGCCTCTGGCCAATATCCCCTTGGGAACACACATTCACAACATTGAACTGCGTCTTGGCAAGGGTGGTCAGATTGTCCGCAGTGCCGGGACCTTTGCCCAGTTAATGGCCAAAGAAGATCGCTACGCGCTGGTCAAACTGCCTTCCGGTGAAGTCCGCATGGTCCTTTTGAAATGCAAAGCCACGGTTGGGCAGCTTGGCAACGTTACCCATGAGAATGTCTCTCTTGGTAAAGCGGGGCGGACGCGCTGGAAAGGTCGGCGACCCAAAGTTCGCGGCGTGGCGATGAACCCTGTCGATCACCCCATGGGCGGTGGCGAGGGGCGTTCATCCGGCGGTCGCCATCCATGCTCTCCCTGGGGCATGCCAACCAAAGGCTATCGAACACGCAAAAACAAGCGCACTGATCGCTATATTGTCAAGCGGCGCACCAAATAGCGCCCAAGCAGGCACTCGTCAAACAATCCCCGAGCGGATGACGGGCTTAGCGGATGGGTTACGGAATATTAGCAGGAGATATTATGCCACGGTCGTTAAAAAAAGGTCCTTTCATTGACCAGAAACTAATCAACAAGGTGAATGCTGCTCAGGGATCGCGGAGTAACCAAGTCATTAAAACATGGTCCAGGCGATCGACGATTTTACCTGAAATGGTAGGTATCACGCTGGCCGTTCACAATGGGAGGAAGTTCATCCCGGTATTTGTTACTGAGAACATGGTTGGCCACAAATTGGGTGAGTTTTCACCAACGCGGACCTACTACGGACATGCAGCCGACAAAAAATCAAAGGTTAAACGATAGAAAAGGAAGGCCCTAAATGGAGGTCAAAGCCACACAACGATACGTGCGCATCTCGCCCCAAAAAGTGAGAATGATCGTTGACGCTATTAAGGGAAAGCCTGCAGAGACAGCGATTAACGCGCTGAAATTTATGCCGCAGAAATCCGCCGGTATCGTCGAAAAGATTGTTCGCTCAGCGGTCGCCAATGCAGATCAGAATACCAGCATCGATGTCGATGATTTGGTGGTTCAAAATCTGATTGTCGATCAAGGACCCACACTGAAACGGTTTAAAGCTAGAGCCAGAGGTAGAGGGGCTCGCATACTTAAAAGAACCGCTCATATTACCGTCGTGTTAGCAGAAGGTTAAGTCCAATAAGGAGGGAATTAGCTTGGGCCAGAAAGTCAACCCTATCTCGTTAAGGCTGGGGATCGTAAAAACCTGGGAATCCCGGTGGTTTGCAGGCAAAAAGTACGCTGATTATATCTTTGAGGACTATCAGATTCGAAAGTTTATCAAAGACAAACTTAAACATGCCGGTGTTTCGAAAATTGAAATCGAACGGTCCACAAAAAGGGTTCGACTTCGCATCTTTACTGCCCGTCCCGGTATCGTTATTGGAAAGAAAGGCTCAGAAATCGAGAAGCTGAAGAAAGAGCTCGAGGGACGCGTGAGCCAGGAAGTTTTAATTGATATCCAGGAAATCAGGAAGCCCGAAGTGGATGCGCAGCTGGTTGCTGAGAATGTCGCGATGCAGATCGAACGTCGGGTCGCTTTCAGAAGAGCCATGAAAAGAGGCGTTTCCTCGGCGATGCGATTCGGCGCACAGGGGGTTAAGATAATATGCTCGGGCCGTCTGGGTGGTGCTGAAATGGCTAGGACGGAATGGTACCGTGAGGGACGGGTACCACTGCACACATTAAGAGCAGATATCGATTACGGAATCACCGAAGCGCGCACGACCTATGGTGTGATTGGCGTTAAAGTGTTCGTTTTTCACGGTGAGATTCTCAATAAGGACAAGGCCGAAGTGAATAGCTAGGCTTGTGGGAGATACCAAATGCTGAGCCCCAAAAAGGTAAAATACAGAAAAAGTCAAAAAGGAAGGATGAAGGGTGCCGCCTATCGAGGGTGCAATCTGAGCTTTGGCGAATTTGGCCTGCAGGCTGTAGACTGTGGTCGAATTTCTTCAAAACAGATTGAAGCCGCACGTATTGCCATGACCCGCCATGTGAAAAGGGGGGGCAAGATTTGGATTCGCCTTTTTCCTGATAAACCGTATACCAAAAAACCCGCTGAGGTTCGCATGGGAAAAGGAAAAGGTGCACCCGAAGGATGGGTTGCAGTCATCAAGCCGGGGCGGGTCCTTTATGAGATGACTGGTGTCAGCCGGGAAATGGCCAAGGAGGCGCTTCGCCTCGCTGCTCACAAACTGCCCATCAAAACCCGGTTTGTGGAGAGGAGCGAGATATAATGAAAGCGACAGAAATTAGAGACCTTAATATAGACGAGATAAACCAAAAAGTCGCTGATTTGAAAGAGGCTCTGTTCAACCTACGGTTTCAGCATGAAATCGGGCAATTGGAAAACCCGAAAAAGATAGGGCAGACCAAAAAAGATATCGCTCGGTTGAGAACCATTTTGAACGAAAAAACAAATTAGAGATAAGAAGCGGTCATGAAAAATCGAGGAATTCAAAGACAATTGATTGGTACCGTGGTCAGCGACAAAATGGATAAAACGGCTGTCGTTCAGGTCGAACGGTTGGTCAAGCACTCACTATATAAAAAATACATCCGTCGTCGCAATAAATTCGCCGCCCACGACAAAGACAATAGCTGCGCCATTGGGGACCGTGTGCTCATTACCGAATCCAGGCCCATCAGCAAGCATAAACGGTGGCGAGTCACCGAGATTATCGAAAAAGCCGTTTAGCCACAAAGGACGATTATTATGATTCAGGCCGAAACAAAACTGACGGTTGCGGACAACTCCGGTGCACGCGCAGTATACTGCATAAAGGTCCTGGGAGGGTCTAAAAGACGATACGCAAGCATTGGCGATATCATCGTTGTTACTGTCAAAGAAGCTATCCCAAATGCCAAGGTTAAAAAGGGTGACGTCCTCAAAGCTGTCGTGGTAAGGACCAAGAAGGAGATCCGGCGCCCGGATGGTTCATATATTCGCTTTGATGACAATTCTGCTGTACTGATCAATAATCAACGTGAACCCTTGGGCACACGTATTTTCGGACCGGTCGCTCGTGAGCTTCGTGCAAAGCGATTTATGAAGATCGTTTCACTTGCACCCGAGGTGCTTTAACGTCCGTCCCGCCCTTTTCGGAGAAGAGAAAATGATCAAAGACATTATCGCAATTAAAAAAGATGACAAGGTCAAGGTCATCAGCGGCAAGGACAAAGGTAAGGTCGGTAAAGTCCTTAAAGTTATCGGTAAAAAAAACCGTCTCCTAGTTGAGAATATCAATATTGTTAAACGCCATACCAAACCTAATGCACAAAACCGGCAGGGCGGGATAATCGAGAGCGAAGCGCCAATTCATTGGTCTAACGTGATGCTGATGTGCAACAAATGCATCGAACCGGTGAGAGTTAAACACAAGACCCTTGATGATGGCAAAAAAGTACGCGTCTGCGGGAAATGTAACGAGATTATAGACGCCTAAAGGCGCTGAAAAGAGCGTTCTCGGAGGATAACCATGTCGCAGCTAAAAACATTTTACCACGATTCCGTGGTGCCGAAGCTAAAAGAAAAGTTTAATTACCAAAACCCTATGGAAATTCCTAAAATCACGAAGATTGTGGTTAACATGGGGTTGGGGGAAGCCATCCACAATATCAAAATTATTGATTCTGCAGTCGAAGAGCTAAAACAGATTTCCGGGCAGCAGCCTGTCGTCACCCGAGCAAAAAAATCGATTGCCGCCTTCAAACTTAGAGAAGGCATGCCCATTGGCTGTATGGTTACCCTTAGACGAAAACGGATGTATGATTTTCTAAATAAGTTGATCAATGTCGCCCTTCCTCGCGTCAGGGATTTTAGAGGTATTTCCGGCAAAGCCTTCGACGGTTCTGGCAACTATTCGCTGGGTATCAAAGAACAGCTTATTTTCCCAGAAATTGATTACGATAAAATAGATAAGATTAAAGGGCTTAACATTAGTATCGTTACATCGGCCAAAACCAACGAAGAGGGCAAGGAACTCCTAAAATTGATGGGAATGCCCTTTAGGAACTAATCGCGCCTGGAAGAAAGTTAGAAGGAGAAAGCATTGGCGAAGACATCACTTAGAGAAAAGGCAAAACGGAAACCGAAGTTCAGTGTAAGGGCTTATAACCGGTGTCCCATATGCGGAAGGCCGAGAGCATTTATCAGAAAGTTTGGCATTTGCCGCATCTGCTTTCGCAACATGGCTTCCCAGGGAAGACTTCCAGGTGTTGTCAAGTCCAGTTGGTAACCAACAACCCATTTAGAAAAACCGTAAAGTAGGAAATGTCCATGAGCGATCCGATTGCTGATATGTTAACCAGAATCCGGAATGCCGGGAAAGCCAAGCATAATAGCGTGGACATCCCCGGTTCAAAAATAAAAACCGAGATAGCCAAGGTCCTGAAAGAATCCGGCTACATTCGTAACTACAAGTTCATGAGCGACGGCAAGCAGGGGGTGCTGCGTGTATATCTTAAATACACAGGAGCACAGAAACATACCATTGTCAGTATTGAGCGGATCAGCAAACCCAGCCGTCGGAGTTACCTTAATGCAAAATCGGTCAAACCTGTTTACAATGGTATGGGGATTGCCATTATGTCAACCTCCCATGGGGTCATGACCGATAAAGCCGCACGAGAAAAAAATATCGGTGGTGAAGTGCTCTGCACTGTATGGTAGGTAACTGAAAACACAAATTGGGTCTTACAGGTCTGACGGTCAATTTCGACCTGAAACACATTTTAGCCGCGGACAGGCTGTAAAACGAGGTGTACAAATGTCTCGAGTTGGCAAAAAAGAAATCATCATCCCCAGCAAAACCAGTGTCGCCTACAATGACCGCGAACTGGTGGTGAAAGGGGAAAAAGGAACTTTAAAAAGAACCATTCACCCTGCCGTTGAACTTGCAATCGAGGGCGACAAAATTTCAGTAACGATTGACCAAGAAGACCGCAAAACAAGATCCATTCAAGGTTTGACCCGTAGCCTTGTAGCCAATATGGTCGATGGTGTCAGCAAAGGATTCGAGAAAACACTGGAAATTCACGGCATTGGATACCGCGCGGAAATGAAGGGGAAGTCCATCGTACTAAACTTGGGGTATTCCCATCCAATTGATTTCCCGATGCCTGAGGGAATCAGCGCAACCGTCGATAAAAACAATGTAATCAAAGTGATGGGTATCGATAAGGAAAAAGTAGGGCAGACTGCGGCGTCAATCCGAAAATTGAGGGTGCCTGAGCCATACAAAGGCAAAGGGATTAAATACGCCGAAGAGCACATTCAACGGAAAGCCGGCAAGACGGGAACCAAATAATCGTTAAAAAGGTAGCAACCGTATAGGCTGAATAAAAGACAAAGGCCATCGAGGGAATAATAAATGGGCTCAACTAACGCAAAAAAAGTAATTTGGCTGAAGAGAAAAAGAAGAATCCGTAAAAAGATCATTAGCACTGCGGAGCGCCCGAGACTAACAGTCTTTCGAAGCGCAAAACACATTTACGGCCAAATTGTCGACGACATCACTGGTTCCACCATTGTGGCTGCCTGTAGCAACGAAAAAGCTGTCAAAGAGCAGCCTTCCTTCGAAAGCAAAGTTGCCAAAGCGGTTTTTACTGGCAAACTGCTTGCTCAAAGAGCCATGGACAAAGGTGTCAAAAAAGTCGTCTTTGATCGGAATGGCTTTCTTTATCATGGTAGAATCAAGGCCTTTTCCGATGGCGCCCGTGAAGCGGGGTTGGATTTTTAGGACACACCAGTTTAAGGAGGCAGACCGTTGTTCAAACAAGATACCGAAGAAAACCAGCTGATCGACAAAGTCGTTCACATTAGCCGGGTGGCCAAGGTCGTTAAAGGCGGACGCCGCTTCAGCTTTAGCGCCATTGTGGTGGTTGGCGACGGAGAAGGCAGCGTCGGCTATGGACTTGGAAAGGCCGGCGAAGTTCCCGAAGCGATCCGCAAGGGTGTTGAAAAGGCTAAAAAATCCATGGTTAAGGTTCCGCTCAATGAAGGAACCGTACCTTTTACCGTGATCGGCAAATACGGCGCCGGACGGGTCATGTTGAAACCTGCATCTGAAGGTACGGGGGTCATCGCTGGCGGTGCTGTTCGTGCGGTGCTTGAGGCAGTGGGTGTGCAAAATATTTTGACCAAATGCATGGGAACCAACAATCCCCATAACGTGGTGAAGGCTACTGTCGATGGACTTAAACAACTCGAAAGCGTCGAGTCGGTTGCTGCCAGACGCGGACTCAAGGTGCAGGATTTGAGATAAGGAAAATTTCCGATGAGTAAAATGCTTAAAGTAAAACTGGTTAAAAGCATGATTGGACGCCCGGAAAAACACCGCAAGGTACTAAAGGGGATGGGCCTCACGAAACTCAATCGCACCGTCGAGTTGCAGGATACGCCGTCTGTCAGAGGAATGGTACAGAAAGTATCTCACTTGGTGGTTGCTGAGGAGAAATAACCAATGGAACTTTACGAATTGGCTCCTGAAAAAGGGCAGCGTAAAAATAAAAAAAGAGTTGGACGCGGTGTTGCCTCGGGCAATGGGAAAACCGCCGGCAGGGGCAGCAAAGGCCAAAACGCACGCTCAGGCGGTGGGGTTCGGCCAGGTTATGAAGGCGGCCAGATGCCCATTCACCGCAGACTGCCGAAAAGAGGCTTTAAAAATCCGTTTAAAAAGATCTTTGCGATTATTAACGTAAAAGACCTGAACCGATTTGAGAAGGACGCTATCATTGATGAAACCGCTTTAGTGAAAAGCGGCTTGGTCAAAGGCGATCGAGACGGAATCAAGCTTCTTGGCAATGGTGAGATCAGCGTTCCATTGACCTTAAAAATCGACAAGGTTAGCGAAAGCGCCAGGCAAAAGATTGAGGCTGCCGGCGGAAAGATCGAGGAGATTTAATTATGGTCGGCGGTGGCTTCGGTAATATTTTTAAGATTCCCGAACTAAAAAAGCGCATTCTATATACGCTCGCTCTGCTGTTTGTATATAGGATTGGCGTGCATGTGCCTACTCCTGGAATTGATACTGTCGCCCTGGCCTCTTTTTTCGCAAAAATGGAAGGCACCATTTTCGGAATATTCAATATGTTTTCCGGTGGTGCGCTAGAGCAGCTCTCTGTTTTCGCATTGGGTATTATGCCATACATCAGTGCGTCGATCATTCTTCAACTGCTCACGGTGGTTATTCCCCATTTAGAGCAACTCAAAAATGAGGGAGAGCAGGGAAGAAAAAAGATCACCCAATATACAAGATACGGAACCGTTCTTTTAAGTGTTATCCAAGGGATGGGAATCAGCATTGGCTTGGAAAGCATGACTTCACCAGGTGGCGCACCGATTGTGCTATTTCCCGGGTGGGGATTCAGACTGATGACGGTTCTGACGCTCACCGCAGGCACCGCATTTATCATGTGGCTTGGTGAGCAGATTACTGAAAGAGGTATCGGCAATGGAATCTCGCTGATCATTTTTGCAGGGATTGTTGCCAGAATGCCGGCTGCCATTGGGAATACCTTTCGGTTGATTTCCACCGGTGAAATGAATATTTTTGGGATGGTTGTTTTACTGGTTTTGATGATTCTGGTGGTTGGCTTTATCATTTTTGTTGAACAAGGACAGCGACGGATTCCGGTTCAGTACGCCAAAAGAGTTGTCGGGCGCAGAATGTATGGCGGGCAGAGTACGCACCTTCCCCTCAAGATCAACACATCCGGCGTTATTCCACCGATATTTGCCTCGTCGATTATCATGTTCCCGGCGACGATCGCCAGCTTCATTACGATCCCCTGGATGAAGGCGATTGCCGACTCCATGCGGCCGGGGAATGTTTTTTATGAGCTGCTGTACGTGGGATTTATCTTTTTCTTTTGCTATTTTTATACGGCGGTTACCTTTAACCCGGTGGATGTTGCCGATAATATGAAAAAAAACGGCGGTTATATCCCAGGTATCAGGCCTGGTAAACGCACGGCTGACTACATTGACCGGGTGTTGACGCGAATTACCTTAGGCGGGGCCATTTATGTGTCTGCCGTCTGCGTCCTGCCGTCGATTTTGATTTCCAGGTTCAATGTCCCGTTTTATTTCGGTGGAACTGCGCTGCTGATTGTTGTCGGCGTTGCGATCGATACCGTGGCCCAGATGGAGTCGCACATGCTTACGCGACACTACGAGGGGTTTTTAAAGAAAGGCGGCATTCGGGGTCGTCGCTAAGCAATGCCTTTTAGCAAATTTTTTACATTAGATTCAGGAGATTGTAATGCCAAAGGAAGAGGCCATAAAAGTAGAAGGTACCGTTCTTGAAACGCTGCCAAACGCCATGTTCAAGGTAGAACTTGAAAACAAGCACCAGGTCCTGGCGCACATCTCCGGAAAAATGAGAATGCATTTTATTAAAATTTTGCCTGGTGACAAGGTCACTGTAGAACTATCACCATATGACCTTTCTCGGGGAAGGATCACCTATCGTTCAAAATAAAGCAATATGTGGATTGGCGACAAAGACCAATAAAAAAAAACACTGCGCTTTTTCGAAGGATCGTTATAAAGGAGACAAAATGAAGGTCAGGGCATCCGTTAGAAAGATTTGCAGCAAATGCAAAATCATCAAACGAAAAGGTATCGTTAGAGTAATCTGCGAGAACAAAAGACACAAACAGAGACAAGGTTAGAGGAGGTTGAGCTTTGGCAAGAATCGCCGGTGTAGACTTACCTAGACGAAAACGGATAGAAATCGGACTGACCTATATATATGGTATTGGGAGAACAACCTCCAATCGGATCCTTAGCAAACTCAGTATCGACCCGAATACCAACACAGACGATCTTTCCGAGGCTGAAATCAACAGCATTCGCAAGGTAATTGACAGTGAATACAAGGTTGAAGGTGAACTTCGGACAGAAGTCTCCATGAACATTAAACGGCTGATGGACCTTGGATGCTACCGTGGGCTCAGACACAGAAGATCGTTGCCTGTCCATGGACAACGGACCAGCACCAATGCCAGGACAAGGAAAGGTCCCAAAAAGTCTGCAATTAAGAAAAAAGGTGCAGCTAAAAAGTAATCTATCACTTTTCAGGAACAGGTAAATGCCGAGAAAATCCAAAACTAAAAAGAAGGAAAGAAAGAACATCGCTAGCGGTGTTGTTCATATTCAATCCACATTCAACAACACCATTGTCACGATCAGTGATACAATGGGCAATGTTGTTTCATGGTCCAGTGCAGGTATCCATGGATTTAAAGGGTCCAGAAAAAGTACGCCGTTTGCTGCTCAAATGACCGCCGAGGATGCCGCCAAAAAGGCAATGGAACATGGCATGAAAAGTGTTGAAGTGTATGTGAAGGGGCCAGGGGCAGGTCGGGAATCCGCGCTTCGCGCCCTCCAGGCAGCTGGTTTCAACGTCACGATGATAAAAGATGTTACCCCTATTCCTCACAACGGATGCCGGCCACCCAAAAGAAGAAGGGTGTAATCAAGAGACCACACGCGTTGTCACATTAAATAATTAAAAAAACGCTACGGTCCGATTTATAAGGAGGACGATTTGGCACGATATAGAGGCTCCGTCTGCAGGATATGCCGACGTGAAAACATGAAGTTGTTTCTAAAAGGAGACCGCTGCTACTCCGATAAATGCGCCTTTGACAGAAGGGGATATGCTCCAGGCGAGCATGGTCAAAGAAGACGGGGCAAACCGTCGGATTACGGGATACAGCTTCGGGAAAAACAAAAAGTCAAGAATACTTACGGTCTTTCTGAAAAGCAGTTTCGTTTAACATTTAAAAAAGCGGACCGTAAAAAAGGCATTACCGGCACAAATTTGCTTGTTATGCTTGAACGTCGGCTGGACAACGTGGTCTATCGGCTTGGTTTCACCAATTCTCGCACACAAGGCCGCCATTTCGTCAGGCACAACCATTTTTTGGTCAACGGCAAACGTGTCAACATCCCCAGTTATTTGGTGAATACGGGTGACGTTATAGAAGTCGCTGAAAAAAGCAGAAAAGTTCAAGCCATCACAGATTCACTTGATGCGGTGGTTCGCCGGGGGTTGCCACAGTGGCTCGCTGTGGAAAAAGAGAAATTCAAAGGTGAAATCAAAAGCTTCCCAGTTCGCGAAGACCTTACTCTGCCGATGCAGGAACAACTCATTGTCGAGCTCTATTCTAAATAATTATAGTTAGAAACATAAATTGTTGAGCCCGCTGAGTAAAAGCGCTGCATTGTTATCTAATCGAATTTGGAGAAAACGTAATGTCTAAAAACGAACTTATGTACATGAACTGGCGCGAGATGATAAAATGCGACAAAGTGCGCGTCAGCAGTACCGAGGCTTATGGGAAATTTGTCTGTGAGCCTTTAGAGCGAGGGTTTGGCATAACGCTAGGGAACTCTCTGCGAAGGACGATTCTATCGTCTTTGTACGGTGCTGCCATCGTGTCTGTCCGGTTTGATTCTGTTGAACATGAGTTCAGTGTGATTCCTGGCGTGATTGAAGATGTATCTGAAATTATTTTGAATCTCAAAGAAGTTCGCTTAAAAATGGATGATGCCACGCCACGCACGGTTGAGATCAATACAAGCGGGGAGTGCGTGGTAACAGCTGGCGACATAATAAGTGAAGACGGGCGCGTTGAAATCCTTAACCCTGACCAACACATTGCCACCTTGACCGGTGATGGAAAACTAACCATGACCATGGTAGTAAAAGTTGGTAAAGGCTATGCCCTTTCGGAAGCAAACAAGGACGAAGACACACCGCTTGGAACGATTCCCATTGATGCTGTATTTTCCCCGATTCAACGCGTTAACTATGTGGTTGGCAATGCGCGGGTGGGGCAACGTACCGACTATGACAAGCTTACGCTTGAAGTCTGGACAGATGGTAGTGTAACACCAGAAGATGCAGTCGCTTATGGTTCAAAGATTCTAAAGGAGCAATTAAGCATTTTCATTAATTTTGATGAAGACGCCGAACCGCAAATTGATACTGATGATGATGAACAGGAAAAACCGGCCTTTAATGACAATTTATACCGAAGTGTAGAGGAACTCGAACTTTCCGTTAGGAGCGCAAACTGCCTCAAAAATGCCGAGATTCTCAAAATTTACCAACTGGTTCAGAAAACCGAAACCGAAATGCTGAAAACGAAAAACTTCGGTCGAAAATCATTGAACGAAATAAAAGAAGTGTTGTCAGAGATGGGGCTTTCATTAGGTATGAAACTTGAAAATTTTGTCCCACCTGAAGAATCCACGGAAGAAGGGGAGTAGAGGTTCCAATGAGACACAGAAAAAGTGGTGTAAAGCTGAATCGTACAACGAGCCACCGGCAAGCAATGTTTCGAAACATGGTGACCTCGTTATTCAAATATGACCGCATCACCACCACTGATGCCAAGGCCAAGGAATTACGTCGGTGGGCGGATCACATTGTTACGCTCGCCAAACGCGGTGATCTTCATGCGCGCCGGTTAGCCATGTCCATTGTTCGTGAGAAAGACGTTGTTCACCAAATATTTGAAGTGGCGCCTGAACGGTTTGGTAATGTTAACGGCGGTTACACGCGGATCATTAAGGTTGGGCGCCGTCCTGGCGATGCCGCTCCGATGACGGTTGTCGAGTTGATCAGCAGTGATTCGGTAAAACCGAAAAAAGCCAAATCCACACAACCGGTTGCCGCTGAAACCAAACCTGCTGTGGTCGAAACCGGTGCAGCGGAACAGGACGATCAAAACGATGTCGCTGCAACTGAGAAACAGCCGGCGGATGGTGCTGACCAAGCCGCAACTTCATCTTCTGATGATGTCCAACCGACCGATGAATCCAGTGACACCGATAAACAATAAGTTTTTGACAAACGAATAGATTCAACGTTAAGGCCCTGTCGCTACAGGGCCTTTTTTATTTTTAATCAAATATTTGATGATTTGCTTTTTATGTGATAGAAAATTAAATGTTTCAATGAATAGGGTTTATAAAATTCACTTTACTATAAAAAAAACGGATGATAAGTAGATAGGAGGCAGAAAGCAAAGTTCAATTTTAAATTGCGTGGGAAAAAAAGGAGGCGTTGAATGATCAGTACTAAAAATTTCAAAATTGTCTGGATCATTTTACTTGTTCTTGGCCTGTGGATTACCCCTGGGCTGGCCAAAAAGCCGTCATTGGATGCGTGGAAACCTAATTTTGATCCTTCTGGAGCCAAATATAAATGCATTGTTTCCAACGTCTCACACCCAGTAATCAAGGGAGTTTACGCCGGCTTTGCCATTCGGGACGAACTGTGGAAACGGACCAACGGACAAATCTACCTTGATTACAAGCCATTTTCCATGCTGGGTGGCGAAGTGGAGGTGCTGAATCAGCTTCAAATGGGGGCCATTCAGGGCATGGGCGTGAGTTCTGTGGCTGCCACCAATCTTGGCCCACGCTTCGGGTTAATCAACTTACCCTTTCTCATCAATTCTTTTGAAAAACTGGACCAGTTTATCGGTTCAGGCAAACTCTTCGACCATTACATGATGGCCATGGATCATCAGGGCATTATGGGGCTGGACATTACCGGATACGGGAATTATGGGTGGGCCACCACCTCACCCGTGACCACTCTTGAAGAAGCCAAAAAGGTTAAATTCCGAACTGCAGAAGCAGCGGTTAATCAACTGTTTTACAAGGAATGCGGATTCAATCCCGTGGTCATGCCGTGGCCAGATGTACCCGTCGCCCTCAAACAGGGAGTGATCACCGGATTGGACCATACCCCGATGGTCTGCAATATCACTAAAAAATTTGAGGTCTGCAAATACTATACATATCTGGATTACGCCCAGGGCCTGTTTATCTGGATTTTTAATAAGGCCTGGGTCAAACGATTACCAGCCGATCTGCAGGATACGTTCAAATCGGTTGTTCACGATGTTTGTGCAAACATTCGTCAAGAAACCAAGATCCAGGAAGCCGTTGAAATTACCAAGGCATCCAAGGCCGGAATTTTGTTCTACAACCTGCCAGAAAAAGATTTGGCCTGGATCCAAAAAAAGGGTAATGCAGCGCATGTTAAATATGCCGATGAGATCAACAAACTCTACCCGGGTGACACATATCGGCCAAGCAATTACCTTAAAGAGGTTCAAGATTTCGTGGGATATACGCCCTGAACCATCCATTTATCGACTGACTATGGGGGGCGGCCATTCCGTCCCCTCTTACCAATAATTACCGCTCAATAGGTTCCCGCATGGTAGGTAATACAACTTATCCGATTGTCTTTACACTTTGCGTTATTGCTATTTCATTTTTTATCTATTTTTTCCCCTATCGCAGTAAAACAAAGGTTCTGTCCGCTATTGACCGGGGGCTTTCCCAGTTCGAGGATTGGACGCTGCTCGTCAGCGTCGGCATTGCGCTGATTGCGCTCTTTTTGAACGTCGTATTGCGCTATGGTTTCAATTATACATTGGCCTGGTCTGAAGAATTGGTTCGTGAGGTAATCATTTATACGACATTCATTGGATGTTGCGTGGCGGTAAAAAACCGCTCCATGATCCGGATTGATGCCACCGTCCAGTTAATCCCAAAATTAAAAACAGCCTTGACCTATTTCAGCAATGGAGTGGTCATTATTTTTTCGATATTAATGATGTACTACGGATGGCTGATGGCTGCCATGCAGGCCAGAACTTTTCAAAAGACATTGATTCTGAAAATCCCATTGGTCTATCTTTATTCAATATTGCCACTAACCGGTGCCTTGATGCTCGTAAGGACCCTGCATGTCATTTATCAGGACGTTGCACAGCCATCTGCGGATGACTGAACCAAGGACAAGTCATTGAAATCGCAAGGAGTCAATTGTTATGCAGTTGAGCGACGTTGTTATCATGCTGATTTTGATAGGATGCATGGCCACCTACGTACCTGTGTTTATGTGCCTTTTTTTCACTGCGGTGCTGGGGTTTGTCATTTTTACGGATCTGCCCCTGCTGCTACTGTTTCAGACCATTTTTCGAAGCATGGATAACTTTGCCCTTGTTGTTGTCTTATTTTTTATTTTATGTGGCAACATCATGACGGCAGGGTCAATCGTTGAGAAACTGATCAAGGTCGCCAACGCGTTGGTCAGCTGGCTGCCGGGTGGGCTTGGTATGGCCGGTGTTCTGGCATGTGGACTGTTTGGTGCCATTTCGGGATCCACCGTTGCCACCGTCGTGGCACTGGGTGGGTTCATGATTCCTGCATTGATTGACAACGGATATCCGGAACAGTACACATTGGGGTTGATGACCACATCGCCCAACCTGGGGGTGATTATTCCACCGAGCATTGGCATGATTCTGTATTCAATGATCAGCAATGTGTCGCTTGAAGGTCTATTCCTGACCGGATTTGTTCCCGGTGTGCTGATCATGTTTCTGGTATGTCTCTATTCGTTTCTTTTCTTCAGAAATCGAAAAGAGATTGTTCGCAAGCCCGTCCCTTCGTTTACGGATATGCTTGCTGTCTTAAGGGAAGGGTTTTGGTCGTTGATGCTGCCGGTAATCATTTTTGGTGGTATTTTTTCCGGGGCCTTTACCGCCAATGAAGCCGCCGTGGTTGCCTGCGTGTATGCTTTTATTGTGGAATTGTTCATCCATAAATCCATGAAATTCAGTCAGGTCAAGCAGATTACGGTCAGTTCTGCCGTAACGTCGGCCACACTGCTGATCATCGTTGCCGGTGCCACCTGTTTCGGACGGTTGCTTACCCTGGAAGACATCCCTGGCAGAATTACCGAAACTGTCCTTTCCGCCATTACATCACCGGTCCTGTTCCTGATCGCTATGAACGCACTGCTGTTAATGGTGGGGATGTTCATGGACATCATTTCCGCCACAATGATTCTCGGGCCGGTGTTTTTGCCCATGCTCGATGCATTCAACATCAATTGGATGCATTTCGGGCTGATCATGACCGTTAATCTGGCGATCGGGTATTGTACCCCACCCATGGGGGTCAGCTTATACATCACCGGTGCCATTGCCAACCGAGATCTGATCTATGTGTCCAAATCCGTGATGCCGTTTATCGCTATCCAGATTCTGGTGCTGTTGATGATGACGTTTTTTCCGGATCTTGTGTTGTGGTTTCCCAGGCTGATGGGCTTTGCGTGATCATTGAATACTAACCGACTGGGATCTAAAGGAGTATGCCTGTGAGTGACGATGTTGTTGAAAAAACCAAGCGGACCGGTGCCCTTTATTTTAAAGGTGTTGATGAAGAAAAGCCATTTGAGCTGTGGCGGTCTTTTTCCAAGGATCTGGGCAAGGATCTATCTCTGTTTATTACCGGTAAGCTGTATGCACGGGAGAAAATTCCCCATCCGACGCGGCAACTGGTGACCGTGGCCGTGCTGACGGTACTGAACCGGCCAGAGGAGCTTAAACTGCATATTCTGGCTGCGCTGAATGTCGGTTGTACCCCCCAGGAAATTGCCGAAGTGATTTTTCAAACATTTACTTACGGCGGGATCCCGACGGTAAACACTGCATTGAAAGTGTTCAGGGAGGTGTTGAAGGAAAAGGGCCAGTGGCCGATTGATTCTTAACGTACATCCGGATTCTGTACCATTGGGTAGTATTGCCTGATTCTTGACTAATCCAAGTCGTCAACGAAACCGTTAACCGATTGAAGGGGACAATTCCATGAGACCCTATTTTGAAGAAATGCCGGTTTTCGGAAGCGCGATGAATGCCGGTCAGATCAAGAGCGCCGAGGAGAATGTTAAACATATCCGGGAGGTTGAAGGGCAGCTAAAAAAGGAGGCGGAAAAGGTTAAACTGGCTGGGTTTTCAGAAGAGAAAATCAATGCGCGTGGGCAGATGACCGTTTGGCAGCGGTTGAATTATCTTCTGGATCCAGGGACGTGGTGCCCGCTGCACTCCCTTTACAATCCTGAGGAGAATCAGGAGGGGACCACCAATGTGGTTGACGGGATTGGCAAGATATCAGGCCGATGGGCGGTCGTCATTGGTTTTGACAACAAAGTGCTGGCCGGGGCCTGGCTGCCCGGCCAGTCTGAAAATATCCTGCGGGTGACCAACCTCGCCAAGCGCCTAAACGTGCCCCTGGTTTGGCTGGTGCACTGCAGTGGGGTAAAGCTGACCCAACAGGAGAAATTTTACGCCAACCGACGCGGTGGCGGTGCGACTTTTTTTCGCCATGCCGAGCTCAACCAGGCCGGTGTGCCCATTTTAGCGGCCATTTATGGCACCAACCCCGCCGGCGGTGGATATCAGGGGATCAGCCCCACTGTGCTGTTTGCCCACAAGGATTGCAATATTGCCGTGGGGGGAGGCGGTATTCTTAGCGGTATGTCGCCCAAGGGATATTTTGACGAGGACGGCGCCGAAGCGCTGATCCATGCCGCCAAGCAGTATAAGGCCAAGCCGCCGGGATCCGTCGAGATTCATTATGATGCCACGGGCTTTTTCCGCTATGTTTACGATGAGGAAACCCAGGTGCTCGATGGCGTCAAGGAGTACATGCGCAGCATACCGGCCTATCATCCCAAATTCTTCCGGGTGGCCGAACCCAAAGCCCCGCGTTTTCAAGCCGAGGACATATACCGGCTGGTTCCCTTCAATCAAAAGCAGATTTACGATTTTGATCAGGTGTTGGCACGCATTGTAGACGGCAGTGAGCATCTGGAATTCAAGCCCGATTACGGCCCGGAGATCTACGCCGGGTTGGTGAAAATCGATGGTTTTCTGGTCGGCGTGATCGGTAACCGGCAGGGATGGCTGGGGGAGGGATACCCTGAATATGCCGATTACCCCGGCATTGGCGGAAAGCTGTACCGCCAGGGGCTGATCAAAATGAACGAGTTCGTCACCTTGTGCGGGCGCGATCGGGTGCCGATTATCTGGTTCCAGGATACGTCGGGCATTGATGTGGGGGATATTGCCGAGAAGGCCGAACTGCTGGGGTTGGGCCAATCGCTGATCTATTCCATCCAAGCCACCGATGTGCCGCAATTGCTGCTGGTCCTGCGCAAGGGAACCGCGGCGGCCCATTATGTCATGGGTGGCCCCACGGCCAATCGGCATAACGCGCTGACGTTGGGGGTCGCCACGACGGAAATCTATGTGATGCATGGCGAAACCGCGGCTGCGGCGAGTTTTTCAAGGCGTCTGGTCAAAGAAAAAGATGCCGGTAAACCATTGCAGCCGGTGATCGACAAGATGAATCAAATGGCCCAGGAATATTACGACAACTCACGGCCGGCTTACTGTGCGCGCAAAGGGTTTGTGGACGAGGTGGTCAAAATGTCTGAAATCCGGCGCTATCTGGCCGCTTTTGCCGGTTGTGTATACCAGAATCCCAAGTCGATTTGCCCCCAACATCAAATGCTCACCCCCCGGGTGATCAAAGGCTAATTTTTATCGGATTACGGCCCCTACAGCTGTCTGCTGAACCCTTTTTTACGCAGGGCAAAAAAGCTCGATCGCCTTATGTAAACCAGCGACAAATCGCTTGTCATCATCCTTTATTTCAAAACCTATCGATCACAACAATTGACACGTTAAGCCGACGCAAGGTATTCTTTATAAATGCTGGTTCCAAGAACAAATGCAAACGTAAGGCGATACTTCCTACTTCAGACCAACTCCAATCTGATTGCCTATAAAAATAGCAGTTAAAATAAAAATGTATCGGTGCGTTGATAACCACGCGTATAGGATTTAATCCATTGTTTCGCACAGCAATAAGAATATCCTTGATTATTTTGGCGTGCACCTTTTGCTTATCCAGTTGCGGGGGTACAATTTACGATTATGTGTATGATGGTGATCTTTACAGAGTGAATGCCATGATCGACAGTGACCCTTCCCTGGTTCACACAACGCTTTCCGATGAAACAACCCCTCTTCTTGCAGCCGTTTATGCCGGACAATTGGAAATAGTCAAGTACCTGGTATCCAAGGGGGCGAATGTGGATGCAAAAGATAATGCCTACCACTACACCCCGCTTCACGCGGCGGTATATACATGCAACATGGATATCGCCAAATATCTGATTGCCAATGGCGCCTCGATCAATGCAAAGACCATCTCCAAAGAAACGCCACTCCATTTGGCCGTCAACTGCGGTGATTTAAAATTTGTCAAATACCTGATCTCAAAGGGTGCGGTACGGTCTGCCGAGGACCAATACGGGCAAACGCCTTTACGTCTTGCCGAACTCATGGGGTGCCAGGAGATTGCAGTAGCCCTGAAATCCGAAAGGGGGGGCATTAAGAAAACCGAGGAAAATACCATATCGGCCAAAAGACCGAGTTTCCAGAAAAGCATGCTTTCCGAGCCAAGGGAACTCGATGCAACATCCTTTTCCGGATTTTCAGATATTGATTTTGGCAATTATTTTGCCTTGGTTATCGGCAATAACAATTACGAACAGCTTCCCAGACTCACCACCGCCAAAAATGATGCCATCGCTATCAGCGATGTACTGGAACGCGGCTATGGTTTCCGCGTCAAATTGCTGCTGGATGCAACAAGGTTTGACATCATCTCGGCGTTGAATGAATATCGGAGGAAGCTGTCTAAAGGTGACAATCTGCTGATTTACTATGCTGGTCATGGCTACCTGGACCGGGCCGGTGACGAAGGATATTGGTTGCCGGTCAATGCCGACGCAAACGTTGAAGTCAACTGGATTTCCAATTCTTCCTTAACAACATTTCTCAAAGCCATTGAAGCAAAACACGTCCTGGTGGTCGCGGATAGCTGCTATTCCGGGAAGATGGCCAGAGGACTGCACATTCAACCCAGAACACCGGATTACTACTCAAGGATATCAAAAAAGCGAGCGCGGTCCGTTCTGGCCTCCGGTGGACTTGAACCGGTGTTGGACAAAGGACCGCAAGAAGGTCATTCGGTATTTGCATCCGCCCTATTACAAGCCTTCGAGGACAACCGGGGGACGATGGACGGCACTGCTCTTTTCGGTAAGATTCGTCGTCAGGTCATGCTAAACGCCGATCAGACCCCCGAATATTCCGACATCCGAAGGGCCGGTCACGAAGGGGGCGACTTTATTTTTGTTCGGTCAAGATAGACAAGACAACAATAGCTGCAGTGACAACTGCCCAAGGAGGAGAAAAATGGGAAATTACAAGATGGGTTGGCTTTTTAGGACAAAAAGGATCAGCGTTTTAATGGTTTTGATGGGGATTGTTGCCGGATGTGCCAACACCAATACGCTTTCATCGGCAATTCGGTATGGTGATATGAAGTTGGTGGAGCAGTATCTTCCGGTAGGCGCTGACATTAATCAAAAAGACGAACAAGGCTATACCCTCTTGATGAATGCGGTTTATCGCAATCACTATGATATTGCACAGTATTTGCTTAAACGCGGGGCGAAGGTCGATTTGAAAGGGAATGACGGCTACACAGCATTGATGGTTGCCGCCGATTTCAACTACGTTGCCATTGGAAAGCTTTTGCTTGAACAAAACCCCGATGTCAATGCTCGCGCACAGGACGGCGCCACTCCCCTCATTACTGCCGTACGTCACAACTATGTGGTGTTTGCCAGGATGTTGCTGGAAAAAGGAGCAGATCCGAATTTGACAGACAATATGGGAAATTCGGCCCTGACCTATGCAGAACTCAATTATTACGAGCATAATCCTACGGCGGCAGCGGATGATATGCGCAGGTTGTTGACCCGTTAAATCAAAGAACAAGGATCGGGGATGAAATAATTCCAGCAGATTGCGTTGGATCTGTGTTCGCCAATTTTAATAGAATCAGGCAAGGCGCATCCGCCGGGGCATATTTTAAAATTTGTGTCGGCGGATTAAGCGCCGTAGACGGGAGCAAGGATAGGCAAGATGGGAGGCGTTTTTTTTACCGTGGCCCTCAAATTCGTGAACCCCAAAAGTTAAGTTTTAAAATCAAGGGCGCTGTGATGTCTGGAATATTTAAGTATTTTGGGGAAGGTATGGTGCCTGCCAAGAAAGTCGCCAAGAAGAAGCCCGTCGCAAGGAAAAACTAAGGAGATCATATTGGCTTTTCTTGATAAAATACCATACACTGCTCTGATCGTTTTTGCTGTTATTATGCTTCTTGCTCCATTCAAACCCATGCCCCATGTGATCGAAAAATTAATCATGCTGAAAAATGGAACCCTTACCAAGCCAATTGATATTTTCGATCTGTTTTATCATTTGATTCCAACAATTTTGCTGTTATTAAAGCTTTACAGAGATTATACCAAATAGGGATGGGTTTATTTTGGGGATATGTGAGTCATGCCAAGAATACTATTTGGGGGATGATCTCAAAAATTAGCAGATAGCTTGAGCATCGCTCAGTATCCGACCTCTTTTCAGCCATAGGGCCAACAAAAAACTTACACAACTTGTGTAAGTTTTTTTGTCTGTAGATGGGGTTGTTGTGCCTTACACCTGCCTTGAGAAATACAATAAATAATTAAAAAAATGAGAATCCTTGTCTGCTGGGGACGGGTGCGAAATCAGTAAAACATTTTGTTACAAACTGATACGACCATGAAAAGCATTTTTTTCGAATTTTCCTTACCTATGAGGCAAGCAATGGGCATTGCCCAACCCATCGATGCATAACCCAAGACAAGGAGACAACACGATGAAGAAAAAATGGATAATTATCGTTGGCATTATTGGCATTTTGCTGATCGGCGGCATCGGCGCCTGCAGACTTGGTTGCCATCCGGGCGGCTTTGATGAGTTTGATCTGGAAGCGATCACCAACCGTGTTGGATCCCGTTTGGACCTGACCGAATCCCAAAAGACGGAATTCGAAAGGATGGCCGGCGAGGTCACGGAAAAGGCCAAAACCATGCACGCACAGCGGGACGCCTTTCGGGAGGAACTGGCTGAGCTGGTCCGCCAGGATGACATTGACAAAGCGGTCGTCGACGAGATGATCGAGCAGAAAATGGTGAAAATGAGGGAAATGGCGGATTTTGTCACAGAGCGGTTAATTACCTTCCACAGTACCCTGACATCTGAGCAGCGGGAGAAGATCGCCACCCGCATTGAGGAACAGGATTCAGATCGGTGCCGATTCGGTTTACGTTAACGGCTGACCGCTCAGCGGCGGTGGCACGGTGGTTGTCGTGCCACCGCCATAGCGCCTGTTCAAGACACTTCCCAACGCCGTCAGCGGGACTTTTTACTGATTTATCAAACAGGCTCTCAGAAAAAAAACAGGAGGATATAATGCAGGTGATGACGAGAAGACAGTTTGTCAGAAATACGAGCGTGCTGACCGCTGGCCTTGCCCTGACAGGCATGACCGGATTGATGCCCACCCGGGCACTGGCGGCGAAACCCCAATTCCTGCAAACCCGCTGTACGGGGGGCGATGCAACAAGCCCGAAGATTCTTGTCGCCTATGCCAGTATGCATGGGTCAACCGGAGAAGTGGCCGAAACCATTGCCAAGGACTTATGCCGTGCCGGTGCATCCGTTGATGTTCGCCTGGTTGATAGGGTGAAGGATATCGGCGATTATCAGGGCGTGATCATTGGCAGCGCCATCAAAAGCGACCGATGGCTGCCGGAGGCGATCAATTTTGTTTCAGCCAATAAAAATGTTCTCAACAACCTGCCCACCGCCTATTTCTTAACCTGTCTGACGCTGGCCAAACGATCGAAAGAAAGCCAACAATTGGCCCGTTCCTTTTTGGATCCCGTTTTTGAGATCGCCCCCGAGGTCAACCCGTCCGGTATCGGTCTTTTCCCCGGTGTATTGGATTACAGTAAATACTCAAAAGGCATGGGCGCCGTCATGCACTACAAGATGTGGACCAAGGGCATCGAGGCAGGGGATTACCGCGACTGGTCCATGGTCCATGATTTTAGCCGCCGGTTCCAATCCCAGCTTGTGCAGCGAGGCTTGTTGGCTGAAGACGTTTAATACTCTATCATCAAGACCTCCTGGGAGCCGCTGCGAAATGCCGGTGCCACGGCGCGTCGGATTTAGAACTGGCTGCCGAGAAAGCAAAATGGCGACACAAGGCCACGGATGGGATGCATCAGGGGCTGGCGGCCTGCAATTTTCACGGCACCCGACTGGCTGCTGTGGCGCGAATTGCCATCCGTGAAGACTGCCGGATTCGTGTCCGCCGGGTCGACTGTGCCGTGGATTGCGGACGCGTGATCCATCCCGGTATTGTTGTCGATCAGATCACCGGCGGGATTATCTTCGGATTGACCGCCGCGCTCAAAAGTCGTATCACCATGACCCGTGGCCGGGTGGATCAGCGCAATTTTGATACATTTGCCTTGTTGCGCATGGATGAAATGCCAGACATAAAGGTCCATCTTGTGGGCAGCGTTCATCCTCCCACGGGGATCGGTGAAGCCGCCGTACCCTTGGCCGGTCCCGCACTGGCCAATGCGGTTTATGCGGCCACCGGAAAGCGGATTCGTCATCTGCCGATTTACCAGGATAATCTGAAAAATGATGAGCGTATTTAATTATGTTCCAAAAAACGATGAGGAGGAATGAATGACTCGTCCGCGCCGAGTTGCTGCGCTGTCAACACTGTTGATGTTTCTGGCTGCCATGATGATGACCGGTTTTGCAGGCGCCCAGCCCGCCGATTCCACGCCATCGGGGCCACCGCCAACCAGCTACAGATTCTCCTATACCCCTGTCTACCAGCTTGAAACCGATCTGGACTGCGGCGGACAGTTTGATGTCCAGCGCCATTTTGTAAGGTTCGACGTCTCCCGATTCATTACCCGGCAATGGATCGTCGGCCTGGGGTTGAGCTTGGACTATGAGCGTTGGAATTTTTCAGGCATCAACGGATTGGCCGGTGTCGACCTATGGGATGAAATCGTCAGGCCGGGTATCAGTATCCCGATTATATATAATACCGCCAACAGGTGGCGTTTGATGGCCATTCCCAGCCTGGAATTTGCCGGTGCGTCCGGGGCCGAGACCAGTGAGTCACTTTCCTATGGAACCGTACTTTTGGCCATGCACGCTTTTGGGCCAAATTTGATGATGGGGCTTGGTGGCGGGGTATTCGATCGATTGGATGAATGGGAGGTGTTTCCTTTTCTGGCCATTGAGTGGAAGCTCAGCGACCAGCTAAAGCTGAATAATCCATTCGAAGCCGGCCCAGCCGGCCCAGCCGGTCTGGAACTGGTTTATACGCCGACCGAACATTTGGAAATGGGTGCCGGGGGGGCATACCGGTCCTACCGTTTTCGCCTGGATGACAGCAGCGCGGTGGCGGACGGCATCGGTGAGCTTGAGACCTGGGTTGCTTTTCTGCGCGTTGGCTGGCGGTTTGGTGAGCGATACCAGCTTGACCTCAACGGCGGGGCCTTGTTTGATAGTAAGATTAAAGTTGACGATCAAGACGGCAACCATTTGGGTGAGACGGATACGGACACGGCACCGTTTGTCGGTATGACCATCAAAGGAAAATTTTAGTTTTTTATTATTTGCCTATAGCTAGTGCCCATCCAGAAATAGGCAAATTTGGTCGAAATCAAGGCGCCCGAAAAATTTAACCACAGGCATATGGTTGATATTCCGAGGATTAAATTTTTCGCGCAACGCCGATATCGGGCAAATTGGCCATTTCTGGATGAGCACTATATAGCGCACAGGGAAACCACCATGGCCATTACGATTCTTGTGGTTGACGATGATGAGAAACTCAACCAACTTCTCAAACGGTTCCTGAAAGATTACGGCTTTGATGTCTATTCGGCCATTGATGCCGACGAAGGGCTGAAAAAGGTCAGAACCGTGGCGCCGGATCTGATCATCCTGGATGTGATGCTGCCCGGCATGAACGGTTTTGATGTGTGTAAACGGATTCGCGAATCCAGCAGCGTGCCCATTATCATGCTCACCGCCCGGGGCGATGTAATGGACAAGGTGGTGGGCCTGGAATTGGGGGCTGATGACTACCTGCCCAAACCTTTTGAGCCGCGCGAACTGGTGGCTCGCATCCAGGCCGTGTTGAGACGGGTCCAGAACCGCGGAACGGATCGGCGTCGGCGATTCGGGGCCTTGACCATGGATTTTCACCGTCGGCAGGCGTTTCTGGATGATCAGGCGGTGGATCTGACCACCAGTGAATTTGCCGGTCTGGAACTGCTGGTGCGCAATGCCGGGCGCGTGCTGGACCGGGATGAGATCATGCAGGCCCTGCGGGGTATTGACAGTGAGCAGTTCAACCGCGTTGTGGACATCACCATGAGCCGTGTGCGTCAGAAGCTGGGCGATGATCCCAAGCATCCACGATTTATCAAAACCATTTGGGGCACCGGTTACATGTTCGTGGCCCAGGAGTCGGACAATGGCCAGACCGCGGATTAAGCGTCTTTTCAATTCCGTGTTCACCCGGCTGCTGCTAACCATCACGGCGGCTGGCATGGCCATTACCTTCACCGTGATTGCCGGGTTTGTCGTTATCCGCTTTCACTCCGAGTCTTCATTCGAGCGTAACCTGCTGGTGTATGTGGATTATCTGCTGGGTGACCTGGGGGATCCGCCGAGCGAGGCTCGGGCACGGGAAATAGCCCGTCGTACGGGGCTGGTGATCTGTTTCGAGCACCCTACGCATGACTGGCAGACAGGTCCGATCCCGCGTTTTTTCAACCTCAAACGGGCCTGGGTGCGCAAATACCCCTCAGGGTTGTGGATGGGCAGTTCCAAGGGGCATCATTTCATTCGATTGGTCCACGGCGGTGGCCGGCTGCTTTTTGTGGCCCCCATGGAATCCGATCACGCGCAATTTGCCATTGTAATGCTGGTTGTTATGGCCCTGACCACGTCGGGGATCCTGGCGTTGGCCTACTTTTACCTGCGCAGACAATTGGGGCCCTTACGGGTTCTTAAAAAAGGCGTGGATGAAGCCGGTGCCGGCCGGCTTGACCACCGTATCCCGGAAGCCGGGCGCAGCGAGCTTCGCGACCTGGCCCGCGCCTTCAATACCATGGCTGAGCGTCTGTCTCAACTGCTGCACAGCAAGGAGCAACTGCTGCTGGATATGAGCCACGAATTGCGTTCGCCCATTACCAGGCTTAAAGTGCAACTGGAATTTCTCACAGATGATGAGGCCCGGGAATCCTTGCGCAGCGATGTGGCGGAAATGGAATCCATGGTGACCGCTATCCTGGAATCGGCCCGTATGCGACACGCCGCCGCGGTGCTCAACCTGCAGCCCACCGATCTGGGACAGCTGGCCGGTTCTCTGGCAGCCGATTTCAAGGATCGTCTGCCTGAAATCCATCTTGGTCTCCTGGTGAATGAGCCGGTGCAGGTGGATCCGGAGAAGATACGGACGGCCCTGCGCAACTTGCTGGACAATGCCCTCAAACATACTCCTGACGACGGACCGCCGGTGACACTATCCATGGAACTGAAAAGCGAGGCATTGGACATTGTCGTTGCCGATCAGGGAGAGGGCATCCCGGCATCGGCCATCCCTCATCTTTTTGAGCCATTTTATCGTCCGGATACGTCGCGCAGCCGCAAAACCGGTGGGTACGGATTGGGCCTCAGTCTTTGCAAGGCCATTGTCGACGCCCATGGCGGCGCGATTGATCTATCCAGCACGCCTGGGGAGGGGACGCGGGTGATCGTGACGATCCCCAGAACGCGTTGAACGAGGGCGGGAACAGGACAATCGCATGTAGATTTGCGGGTTGCCTTTCTTCCCGAAAAGTGGAATCGCTACCGGTATTAATATTGGAATTGTGGGTTGTCAATCCATAGACGGTTGGTCATCGGAAGCGCACAGCAGGCTTTTAACCATGGATTTCAGGTCGGCCGTGTCGATGGGCTTGGTCATGGTCGATACCGCCCCAATGTTCTTGGCGATGTTCAGATAGGTTTTCGGATTGAGTTTTCCACCGCCGGAAATAGCGATGATGGGGATGCTGGGGTGTGTCTGTCTCATTTCCATGATTGTTTCGATCCCCTCTTTTTCCGGCATGATCAAGTCGGTGATGACTAGATCAACGGCTTGGTTTTCCAATGCCTTGAGTGCCAGGTTGCCATTGGCGGCGGTGATAACGCCATATTTTTCGCGTTTTAAAATAGCAGTAATCAGTTTTCGAATCTGAGGGTCGTCGTCAACGACCAGGATCGTTTTTTGTGCAGTCGTGGACATCGAATAAACCTGCCTTTTATAAGATTCCCGATTTTTAACACAATCATAGCACCGGCGGGTGCTCCGAGACAATAAAAATAGGCAATTGACGCTCACGGCAATGCTTGCAGGTGGTCACTATAGTCCTTGCTGCATGATAAAAATAATGATATTCATGACTTATAATGACTTCTTTCGATTCAGCCAAGATCGACCTCCAGTCACTGATCGATGTGGGAAAAATTCAGTCGATCATGGATGATTTCTACGCTCTGACCGGTATGGTAACCGCCATCCTTGATCTAAAAGGGCAGGTCCTTGAATCAACGGGGTGGCAGGATATTTGTACGAAATTTCACCGGGCTAATCCTGAAACCGCACGTAACTGTACAGACAGCGACCTTTTTTTGGCCAGCCATCTGAAGCCGGGGGAATGCGTTGATTATAAATGTAAAAATGGCCTTTGGGATGTGGTCACGCCACTGTACATTGGCGGCCGGCACATGGGAAATATCTATAGTGGTCAGTTTTTTTACGATGATGAGCAAATCGACGAATCCTTTTTTGCCAAACGGGCCGATTTGCATGGGTTCGACAAAGACGCCTATTTGCAAGCCTTGGCCCGCGTGCCACGTTACAGCAGGAAAACCATCCGGCATTTGATGGATTTTTTGATTAAATTTACCGCCTATGTTTCCGAGGTCAGTCTATCCAATTCTCAGTATGCGCAAGAGATCCGTGAACGCAAACGTGTCGAACAGGAGCGTGAGCGACTGATGACGGCCATCAGCCAGGTGGGGGAAAGCATCATCGTCACCGATGCGGATGGGATCATCCAATATGTCAATCCCACCGTTGAGACGGTGAGCGGCTACACCAGCCGGGAAGTGGTCGGTAAAACTCCACGGATGTTCCAAAGCGGCAAACAGGATAATGACTTTTATCGGCAATTATGGAAGACGATCAGCTCCGGCCACACCTGGACCGGCCGCATCGTCAACAAGCGCAAGGATGGAACCTTATACACCGAAGCGACAACGATTTCACCGGTCCGTGATGCTTTAGGGGACATTGTCAATTATGTGGCCGTGAAACGGGATATTACCGATCACCTGCGGCTTGAGCACCAGTTTCATCAAGCCCAGAAGATGGAGTCGGTTGGCCGCCTGGCCGGTGGTGTGGCCCATGATTTCAACAATGGGCTAAGCGTGATCATGGGCTACACGGAACTTGCTCTGGACCGTATGGCCGAGTCCGATCCGCTTTATGCCAACCTGCAGGAAATTCTCAAGGCCGCCAACCATTCGAAGGATATTACCCGGCAGCTGCTAGCTTTTGCCCGTAAACAGACGGTTGCGCCGAAAATATTGGATTTGAATGCCACTGTGGAAAGCATGTTGAAGATGCTGCGCCGGCTCATCGGTGAGGATATAGACATGGCCTGGTTGCCTGATTCGGGCCTGTGGCCGATTCGAATCGATCCCGCACAGGTCGACCAGATTCTAGCGAATCTTTGTGTCAACGCCCGTGATGCCATTGCCGGGGTGGGCAAGCTGACCATTGAAACCCAAACCATCCATTTGGGACCTGATTTTTGCTCGCATCATCCGGACGCTGTGTCGGGTGATTATGTGCTGTTGTCGGTAAGCGATGATGGCAGCGGCATGGACAGCGACACCCTGGATCACATTTTTGAGCCGTTTTTTACCACCAAGGCACTGGGCAAAGGTACGGGCTTGGGACTGTCCACCGTGTACGGCATCGTCAAACAAAACAACGGGTTCATCGATGCCGTCAGCCGGCCTGGCCAAGGCACGACATTCAAGCTTTATTTCCCCCGGTATCAGGGACCGACGGTGGACGAAGCAGCGGCGGCAAAGCGCGTGAAAATGGTCGAGGGACAGGGAGAGACCGTGCTGCTGGTTGAAGACGATGCATCCATTTTACAGCTGACCACGGCGATGCTTGAACGGCTTGGGTACACCGTGGTACCGGTAAATTCGCCGATTGAGGCCATGCGACGCGTCAATCAGGAACGTCTGAATATTGATCTTTTGCTCACCGATGTGGTCATGCCTGAAATGAATGGACCGGCTTTGGCCGAGAAAATGTGTAGCCTGTATCCGGATCTAAAATGTTTGTTTATGTCCGGCTATACGTTTGATGTGATGGCCTACCGTAATATTTCGAAAAAGGACCTCAATTTCATCCATAAACCGTTTACCATCAAGGACCTTTCGATCATGTTGCGCCGGATCATCGCGGCTGATTAAGCAAAGGGTCACCATCTATCCGATACCCAGCAGCCGTAAAATCATCTGTATGGGATAGAAGACAAACCGGTCCAGCACATTGAAATACATCAGGGCCAAAACGATCATGAAACCGTAAGGCTCGATGCGGCTGAAGGCCATGGCCTGCCTGGGCGGCAACAGGCCCACCAGAACGCGGCCGCCGTCCAAGGGGGGGATCGGGATCATATTGAAAACCGCCAGAAAGACGTTGAGCTGGATGGCAACAACTAAAAACAAAAGCAGGCCGTTGATAATAATGCCGGCCATGATCAGCCCCTTGAACACCAGCGACAGGGCGGCGGCCAAGAAAAGGTTGATCATCGGCCCGCCCAGGGCCGACCACATCATGCCCCGCCGGGGATCACGGAAATTGCGCGGATTGATGGGTACCGGTTTGGCCCACCCGAATACCACCGGTGATTTCATCAGGATCAAAAGGGCCGGCAACAGGATTGTGCCAAAGGGATCGATATGATCTTTGGGGTTCAGGGTCAGCCGACCCTGGGCCTCAGCCGTGCGATCGCCCAGGCGTCTGGCCACCCAGCCGTGGGCGAATTCGTGAAAGGTCAGGGCCATGAACAGCGCCACGACCTGCAGCAAAATAAAGCCTATATCCATCTGTCGTTTTCCTTATGGTGGTTCACCCGTCGGTTACGAAGACGACGCGTTCAAGCAGCACTTCTTGTATTTTTTCCCGCTGCCGCAAGGACAGGGCGCGTTGCGTCCGATCTTCCGATTTCTGGGTTTTTCGTCATTTGCTCTGGATGCCGGCGGTATATATTCCAAATCGGCATACCCTTCGGGATCACTGAGCGAATAGTAAAAATCGAGGTATGCCGAGCGCATATCTTCGACTGTCGTTCCGTCGTAAGCATTTTTAGCCTTGGCGGTCTTTAAAAACGGCAGCCCTTTATATATCTGATCCAGGGCGCCGTTGTGGTCTCCTTCCGTAGCGGCGATTTTAGCTAAATTAAAATAGCACTCGATATAGTTGGGATCGAGCCGTATCGCCTGATGATACAATGCCTTGGCTTTTTTCGACTGAGCGGTGTGACGGAATATGTTTGCCAGGCCAATATGTGTTTCCGGACTGTCAGGATCTTTTTTTAGCTGCCGCTGGTAGAGTTTAATGCCTTCGCCGATGTCCATCGTTTTTCCTTGGATCATCACAGGCAGCAGTTTAACCGGACTTCGTTCTGCGGCAGATTTCTTGGCATCATCCTTTTTTATCACCATTAGACTCATCAAAATTGCCAGGATCGCCTGATAGCCTTCTGATGTGATTTCGAAGTCGGATTCCTGGTTGCAGTTGACACAGGTCAGCTCACCGCCAATATACGGTATGCCCTTGGCTTCAGGGTTGATATAAATGTGATAGACGTCATAGCACGATTCATCCCCGCAGGATTTACAGTGTAGCTTAAGATTAAGCGACTTTTCGACCAGGGCCTCAAGCCGGCCTTCAAACATCGATTCGATCTTGTTGATCTTCTTTGCCTCGGTTGCGTTATATTGCTCGAGCAGCTTACCGTCACGCTTGGTCATGGTACCGTTCACCATCGATAACAGCAGATAGGTGCGATCGATATCACTCTGACCTTTGCTGATTTTGGGTCGCAATCGGTCCAGCCAGGGGCCTGTGGGATGTTTTTTGATGAGGTCGAGCAGCGCTTCGCGATCTGCTTTGTAGAATCGCTCGAAATGATCATTGACAATCGGGATCACCATCGGGCTATCGATATTTTCCAAAAGCTGCATCACCCCCATCAGTGCTTGGTCCGGTATTTTTTCTAGGATATCCTGCAACGGTCCCAAAATACATTCGCCATAGCGGGCTAGTGCATCCACAATACGTTCAGAATGCGGATTCATCGCCGATGGATCGGCCATTAACTGAATTAGGGACTGAATTAGACGCGCATCGTCGAATTCGCCCATAACGGCCATGATGTTTTCAGCGCCATATGTCCCCATTGATCGGGTGAGCGCATCTTGAAGGGATTGAATCATGATGTCCCGATCCCTGCTTTTGAGGCAGGCAACCACTTGAGGAAGCAATTGTGTATCATCAAACAACAGAAGATTGCATTGGAGCAGTGCAATGATGGCATCGGTATCCAGGTCATCGAAACTCGGAGACTGCCGTAGGTGGCCAGCCAGGGCGACAGCCATCAGGATTTTGAAAAACACGGGTCGATGTTTTTTCTTGTGCAAGCCTTTTAAAAAATGGCCGTCTTCGGCAAGTTCGATCAAAAATTCCAGCAAATGGTTCTTAAAACCATCAGGCTTTAAGTCCTTGGCGAACGCAAGCACAGAGCCAAACCGTCTGCGCCCTAAATCCCGCAAGCGGTCGACGATAGCACCGGCTGCTGCGATGTCTCCATAAAGAAAAACTAAATCGTCGGTTTTCAAAGCGTCGGGATTATCCATGAGATATTCGATCAAGCGAACATCAAAAAAGGAGTGTTGCAGCAGCGATAGGGCTGCTTTCAATCGTTCATCGTATGCGTCACGATCTTTTTTTCCAGCGGATGAAAATATCGCGCGGGCAATTGTGTTTAATTCAGGGTGGTCGATGGCTGACGCCGATACCAGAAGCGCGCCCAGTACAAAAAGTTCCGTATCTTCAAGGCCAGAGGAAAGGGTAAACGAACGATACGTCTTTTCGAACAATGCCATTGCCTGATTCTCGGGCAAACGGTGCAGGCATCTTAAAATGGCCGCTGTATGATCGGGATCGGCTTTTTGAGGGGATGCCAAGAAACCATTAAACATGGCTACAGCCGATTCCGGCCGGTGAGCGGAAATAATCAGTCCTGCTTCATAAAGACCCTTGTCCAGCGTGGGCCACTTGTGGATCAGAAGATCGACGGCGGATTCGAAGCAAGCGGGATCCAGCGTTTTAAAGGCTTTGGTTCGCACCATGAAATCGGCCTTGGTGAGGATCCATTCAACGGTCTGGTGGTCAAAAAAGGCATCTTCGACGTTTCGCATCTTATCCGGTGACAATACCTTGTTTTTACGGATATAATGCAAAAGCCAGTTAAGGACTATGCCTTCGGTTTTGTAGCGCGGTGATATATTATTAATCAATTCTAGCATTTGAGATTTTGTTCCATCCTTTTCGGTGATGTCTGGCATTTCAAATGCGCGCCATTGAAACACCAAGCGGTCTGAGAAGTCAAATTAAAGAAAGATTTATCTGGTATTTCCTCCTGTCTCTAGTTACAAAAATGGATAGGATCGTGTTTGTAAATACGATCCGCTATCAGTCAATTCCACCGACTACATGGGTACGCTTTGAATCACGTGGAGCATATCAATATAACATCCTATCCGTCATTTGCCGCCTTGGAAAAAAAAGAGACATGCGGGGTGGATTATGCGATCCAGATGAGATACGGGAATTCCGGTATTGCGGTGATGGCCATTCACGGCGGCGGAATCGAGCCTGGCACGACCGAAATTGCGGATGCCATTGCCGGTGATGATCACACCTTTTATTCCTTTATCGGCCTGAAGCCATCCGGCAATGCCGCGCTTCACATTTCCAGCCGCAAATTTGATGAACCCATCGGCCATGAGATTGCCGAACATGCCCGGGTTGTGGTATCCATCCATGGCTGCAAAGATAGAAAGGCCATGACCTACGTGGGCGGACGGCATGCAGCGCTGAAACTGGCGATCAAACACGCGCTTGCTGAAAAGCGTTTTCCCATAGCGGATGCCATTCGTTTTCCTGGTGTGAACCCCAAGAATATTTGTAATCGAAGCCCACATGGCAAGGGATTGCAGCTTGAAATCTCTTTTGGCATGCGTCAACAGCTCTTCGGGGATTTCTCGCGCTTTCAGAGGAATCGCGTCCAACCATCTTTTTTCGCTTATGTCCTGGCTATACAGACAGGGATCAATAGCGTTTGCCCCGCTCATCCACCATAGGTACAAACCGCACGTCCACGATTTTTTGCGCTTGGATTTTTCCTTTTTGTTTGGTCAGCAGCATGAGCCGTTGATGGCTTTTTTCTCCCACCGGGATGACCATACGGCCACCCTCGGCAAGCTGGGCCTGGAGTGGTTGGGGGATTTTCTCAGGCGCGCAGGTGACAATGATGGCATCGAACGGTGCTGCTTCGGGCCATCCCAGATAGCCGTCGCCGATTTTGATTCGGACAGATTCGTAGCCTTGGGTTTGCAGGTTGATTTTCGCCTGATCGGCAAGTGGCCGCACAATTTCGATGGTGAACACCACCGCCCCCATCTCTGCCAGAATGGCCGCCTGGTAGCCGGATCCGGTACCGATTTCCAGGATCCGCTCACCGGGCTTAACGGCCAGCACCTCGGACATCAGGGCCACGATATAGGGCTGGGAAATGGTCTGATCGTGGCCGATGGGCAGCGGTGTGTCCGCATAGGCCATCGCACTCAGCGCTTCAGGTACAAATCGGTGCCGGGGCACGGTTTGCATGGCGCTTAGCACACGGGCATCCTTGATTCCCCGGGCGTGCAACTGCCGGTCGATCATCTGCTCTCGCTGACGGTCAAAATTCGTTTCCGCGGCCCTTACAGACCACAGGTCCAGCAATAGAAACCCCATCAAAGCGAGCACGATGAAAAGGCTGCGGATCATTTGCATTCTCCTTAATAGTGAATCCGATTGAGGGGCAGACGTATTTGGAGGAAGCACAATAAAAGGGCGCGTTTTTTTACTCACTCGACGATGGCATCCGCCTCAATCTCCACCAGCCAATCCGCATCAAGGAAACGGCTGACCTCGACAATGGTGGATGCCGGGCGGATTTCGCCAAAGTACTCGCCGTGGGCCTTGGCCGCATCCTGCCAGCGATCAATATCGGTGAGCATGATGCGGGTTCGGACCACATCCGACAGGGATCCACCGGCGCGCTCGATGGCGTTTTTAATGATCTCGATGCATGCGATCGTCTGGCGGTAAAGATCTCCAGGGTAAGCTGTGCCGCCGCCGGGCGCGATGGGAGCGGTCCCCGAGACCGCGATAGTGTTGCCTATGCGCACGGCCCGGGAGAACCCGATGGGTTTTTCAAATGGAGAGCCTGAGCTGATCAATTGTTTGGGCATGATACCTCCTTAGGATCAGTCATCCGGTCTGATAAATTCGCGTAGCACTGTGGTGGCATAGGCACCGGCGGGAAGGGTGAAAGAAAACCGCACGCCTTGGGGGGCTTCGGTAATGGTCAGATCAGTCAGGTTGAGAATCGCCTCACGCCGTGAACCCGGGGCCCGCAGCGGCCGGAAATCCTCAGCGGTGAGGCCAAATTCGTCGAGCAGCGCGGTTTCCCGCTCGCCTGCCGTTTGGGTTGCCGACTTCATTTTGAAACCGAAGATCGGCCCCGTGTAAACAATGGCGCCATCGTCAAAACGCAGGCTTTCGGCCGCCAGATCCTCCACGCTAAACATGCCGCCGGTATCGGTTTTTTTGACGATGTCTCCGGCCAAAAGACGGTGAAAATCGCCGGCATCCATGCGTTTTTGCAGCCAGATATTGAACAGTGCCGATTGCACCACCGATACCATGAAGGCGTCTTTGCGCGCTTTTTTGCCTTTGGCCAGCAACGCGAATGCCCGGGGGATGTTTTGCATGTTGTGCCCGAATCGCTGGGGACCGTAAAAATTGGGGATACCGGTCTGTTTCAATTGCTCGGCAATGGCCAGGGCTTTGGAAAGGGCATCGGCATCAGGCTGGCTGACGATGATGGTGAAGCGGTTGGCCGCCACATGACCGGTCTTGATTTTATTGCGATGGCGGTTGATGGCCAGAATCTCGAAGGGTAGATCGCTCAGTGCCTGTTGGACGTCGCTCAGCTGGGCTTTGACCCCACAGCGAAAGGAAAGGGTCTGTACCACCACGGCGGTTTTATCTTTACGGCCGCCCCAACCCACATCGGACGGGGCCAGGTTCAGGCAATGCTGCATGCGTCGGGCCGCATCGGCCGTGTTCCAGCCGCTTCGACGGAAGGTGATGTACACGTGCTCGCCTTCCCCGCAGGCCGCATAGGGCAGGACCTCCTCGACCATAAAATCATCAGGGGTTTCTTTTATCGTACCGCCAATGCCGGGCAGACCGTTGGCCGCGTATGGCAGCCGGGCCAGCGTCTGCATAACGATCGTTGCCGCTTGGGTTGAGTCGATGGGATTGTCGTTTGTTGTCATTGATCTTTTTTAGGTTGTGATGTGCATGATGTTTTTTTGATTGACCAGCAGTATCACACTCCGCTAAGCTCCTTCAACCTTCCTAAAGCAGACTGATGGCCAGTTCGGAAAGCTCGCTACGCTCCCCCTTTTCCAGGTTGATGTGGGTATAAAGGGTTTGTCCCTTCATTTTTTCGATCAGAAAACTCAGCCCGTTGCTGCGGCTGTCCAGATAAGGATGATCGATCTGGTATATGTCACCGGTGAAAACGATTTTGGTCCCCTCACCGGCCCGCGTGATAATGGTTTTAACCTCATGGGGGGTGAGGTTCTGGGCCTCGTCCACAATGAAAAAGACTTTGACGATGCTTCGGCCACGGATGTAGGACAGTGGGGTAATGACGATTTTTTCTTCGTCGAGCAGTTCTTTCACCCGGCGACCACTGCCATTCCTGCCGTTTTGGTGGCTCTCGATTACGGCCAGGTTGTCGTAAAGCGGCTGCATGTAGGGATCGAGTTTACTTTGGATGTCGCCCGGCAGAAAACCGATGTCCTTGTTGCTCAAGGGAACCGACGGTCGGGCGATAAAAATCTGCCGGTATTGACGGCGTTTTTCCAGGGCGGCCGCCAGGGCCAGCAAGGTTTTGCCCGTCCCGGCCTTGCCGGTGATGGTGACCAGGGGAATGTCATGGTTGGTCAATGCATCCAGGGCAAAACACTGCTCAGCGTTGCGGGGCCGGATGCCATAGCAAACCTGGGTATCAATGCGGCGGATCAGCCGGGCCTGGGGCAGGAAAACGCCCAGGGCGGACTTGCTGCCGTTTTTCATGACGAGGTATTCGTTGGCCAAAAGGGGATTGGAAACATCCACGTCCAATATGTCGCAATCCATTTCACACGGTTTGGTGTAAAGCTGGTCGATCACATCCGCCGGGATGTTTTCCACGACGCGGGTGCCTTTATAGATGTCCGCCGGTGCCTGGACCCTGTCTGTGCTGTAATCCTGGGCCATTAGACCAATGGATTTGGCCTTCATGCGCAGGTTCACATCCTTGGTGACCAGAAAAACACGATCAAAGGATTGCTCCAAGGCGATGTGGTAAGCTGCGTTGAGGATGTGATGATCGGGCTTGTCCGGGGTAAAATTGGCTTTGAGTTTGTCATGAAAGTCGCGGTCCAGGTAGACGGTGATTTTGCCTTTGCCGGGGCCGATGGGCACTCCCCCGTTAAAGATTCGATCGCCGGTCAATGTATCCAGAGCTCTGGCAAATTCGCGGGCGTTGCAGTTAAGTATTTCCTTACCCTTTTTAAACCGATCCAACTCTTCGATGACGGCGATGGGGATAACGATGTCGTGCTCTTCAAACTGATTGATGCAGGAACTGTCATGCAGGATAATATTGGTGTCCAGTACAAAGATTTTTCGCTTACTTGACGAAAACGAAGTCATCGCACCTCCTGAATATCATGGGTTGTTCCAGATAATTCAATATCATTTAACGCTGGCAAAAAGATTTTATGAACCGAGATGACAGGTCGTTTCAAGACCGTTTGATATCGTTGCGGGGGGGAGACCGCGGGTGAGCAGTGGAAATGGGGGCTTAAATTAATCAGAGGCATCCGCTGGTGTTCAAGGGTTATAGTCAATGCCACAAATCTATTCAATATATAGCATACGAGTAAGACCGAGGCAACGACATCTTGATTTACTAGAAACGCTGATTATTTTCCGATAGTTTTGATCAACTTTATGTTGAACTTGAAGCAATGGGTATTTTAAGCTATAAATTTTATCGGCTAACGCTATCGGAAAGACAGAGTCTGCCTTTTCATGGTTAGCGTTTGATGAGGGAGATCCAAAAAAATGAAAATTGCATTCCCAGTACTGGAAAACGGCGGTATCGACAGTGTGGTTCACAATCATTTTGGTTCCGCACCCCATTTTATTTTTGTCGACCTGGATACAGACACGGTGGAGGTGTTCGAGAATCCGGATCAGGATCACCAGCATGGGGCCTGTAATCCGATGGCTGCGCTGGGTGAGCGCAAAGTTGACGGTGTTGTCGTAGGCGGGATCGGCGGTGGTGCGCTAAAAAAACTCAACGATGATGGCATTACCGTTTATCGGGCCGTTGAAGGCACGGTAAAGGAAAATGCCAGTCTGATCAAGGCCGGGAAACTACCGGTTTTTAACCCCGGTCAGACATGCGGCCACCACCATGGGGTACAGATTGAAGGCTGCGCCCATTAGCTATTGCTTATCCAGAAATGGTGAATTCATCCGATCTTGGCGGTGTAAGAAAAAAGTATTATACATCGTGTCCGTCCAGAAACAGGCAAATTGGTCATTTCTGGATGGGCACTACATAGAGGGGGAGGGGAATCATGCCATTATTTGACTTTCTGTGTGCCGATTGCGGCCATGTTGCCGAAATGCTGGTTTTTTCGGAAAAAACCACGGTCCATTGCGAGCAATGTGGCAGTAGCAATCTGAAAAAGCTCATGTCCGCCCATTCGTCTTTGTCCGGAACACCGTCGGGCGGCCTGCCCGGCCCCGGGGACACCGCGTGTTGTGGATCCACCCCGGGTCATGCCGGATGCGCCGGGCCGGGCAGTTGCTGCGGAAAAGCTTGATCCAGACTTCTCAAACAGGCGCTTACGCCACTGGTGATGCCTGTTGGTTGGATTGGCCATGATTAAGCTGTCCGATCCAATAATGTTCTTTTTTCCGATCTCCGATAAAGCGGCAACACCGAATCAGTTGATCGATCACTTGGGGATGATGGGCAAACCGTTCTAAACACTGGTAGGCCTCTTTATAGCGGTGGCGGTGGATCAGGCTGTTGGCCAGGGCTATGTGCAGGTCCACACTGTCCTGATAATGAGATATGCCTTGGTTGAGGATATCGATCGATTCTTCAAAACGGTGCTGGTGTTGATAGACAAGCCCCAATCCCCAAAAGGCGCGATGGTCCGGATGATATGTCAAAGACCGTTCAAACAGACCGACGGCAATGGTCAGGTTGTCTTTGACCAGCGGATTCATGGCGTATTCGCCATGGCTGAAGGTCATGCCCAGTCGAGAGAGAAAGTCTGCATGCAGGGCGTCGAAGGCCGGGTCATCCATCAGGTCGATCTGTTGGGTAAATTCCGGTAGCAACGCAAAATAGACTTCTCTCAGCTGACGGCCAAAATCCAGTATGGCTTGCTGGCTGAGCGTCTCGTCCGTTTCAAAATAGAGAATATCTTCGATCCGGTCGAGCCAGATATCGTCGGTCACGCCGGTGCGCCGTTTATAATCCTCGTAGAGCTGGGTCCCGGGAAACAGATCCAAAATATAGAATATCGCGGCCAGGGGCCGGATTCGCCGCAGCATGGCCAGACTATCGGCGATTGTTTGATCGGATTCGCCGGGGGCGCCATAGATAAAGTAGGCGCGGGCCATGATTCCGGCACGGGTGGTGAGGTCAAAGGCACGATGGATGTCCTTGTCGCTGATACGTTTTTGAAAGCGATCGCGGATGACCTGGCTTCCGCTTTCCACCCCGTAGCTGATCTGAGCGCATCCGGCCCGTCGCATCCAGCCCAGCATCGCCTCATCCACGCGATCCACCCGTGAGATGGCCACCCAGACAATATCGAGACCGCGGTCGATGATCCGTCGACACACGTCAATGACCAGATTCCGTTTGAGGGTAAACGTGTCGTCGGACACGAAGAAAAACGTCACCCCTTTTTCCCGCAATCGTTCCAACTGGGTGACAAAGTAGTCGGGACTGTGAAATCGCACCCGCCGTTTCCAAAAGGCTGGTGAGCCACAGAAGGTGCATGCCGACGGGCATCCCCGGGTCAGCGAGACGTGTTGAAACGTAAAATAGTCGGCGGGCATGGGCAGGCTGTCCAGATCTGCGATGGGTTCACGGTCGTCGGTTTTAACCGGTTTGTCTGCCTGGCGGAATGCCAATCCATGGATATGGGGCGGCGGTTGGGACGGTGCTTTTTCAAGCCAGCGCACCAGCTCGAGAAAACTGTGTTCCGCTTCACCCCGCACCACATAATCGATTTCAGGAAAATGGGTCAGAAAATGGTCCCAGAGAAAGGTGGCGCCCACGCCACCGAAAATGACCGTGGCGCCGGGATTGACTTTCTTGACCATGCGGGCAATGTCGATTCCTCCCCAGCGGTTGGCGTGCAGGATGGAAAATCCGACGATATCCGGCCGCTTATCCCCCAGTACCCGGTAGATACGATGGGGGGTACCCTTCAGGTTATATGCATTGAGGATGTCCACCGCATAGCCGTTGGCTCGTAGCATGGCGCCGACATAATAAAGCCCCATGGGGATGGCGCTCACATCCTCCTCGTTGATGCGCTGGTCAATAAAATAGGGGTAGACGAGCAATACTTTCATGACTCGAATGATAAACCAGTTCTTTTTTTAATTGGGCGTCAAGCGTTCTTGTCGCGGACAATCATTACCGAACAAGGCGCTTTGTGGGCGATTCGCTTAGCAACACTGCCGAATAATACAAGCCCCATGCCACTCAAGCCGAACGCGCCGACCACCGCCAGATCGGCATCGGTTTCCTCGATAAAGCGGATGATTTCCGTTGAGACATGGCCATCCCGGACCACCAATTCGTAGGCGACCGCCTCGGGAATACGGTTGGCATAAACGTCCTGCATCCGCTGGTTAAGACTAAGAATCAGATTTTCATCCGGATGTTCGGGCAACATCAGATCCGCGTCACTGAGCATGGGGTTGACCACCGGTGGTAAAATGTGAACGATGTACAATTTGGCCTGATATCGCTCGGCCAGATCCAGGGCCGTTTGAAAGGCCCCTTCAGCGTGATCGGAAAAATCCGTACAGCACACAATTTGATTAACTGCCATGGTGACCTCCTTTTATCCCTAAATGTTAAACGCGCATTTTAAGGAACGATAACTGATCAGGGAGTTCGGTCTGCGGGCAACAAGGTCCGCAGGATATCCTCTTTGCCGACCACCCCCACGAGCACCCCATTTTCCACTACAGGCAGGGTATGTAAATTTTGGTCGACCATGAGGGCGGCAACGGTTTCAATATTTGAGTCCGGGGCAACGGTTACCGGATTGGGTGTCATGGCATCGACAACGGCGGTGGCGGCAATTTTACGAACCTCTTTTTCCATACTTTTAGCGGAGCCGAGGCTGATGTAACCGTCCAGAAAGGAAAACAGCGAAGGCACGGGCAGTTTTTTTTGCTGAGCGATAATATCGCTCTGACACAGAATACCCACCAGACGGCCGGCATCATCAACGACCGGCACCCCGTTGATGCGATTTTCGAGAAGGATTTTTGCCGCTTTGAAAATTTCAGTGCCGGCGGTTACGGTAATGGGATTTTTGGTCATGATACTGTTGACCCGCATGGTGGCACCTCCGGCGAAAGGGATGACTGTTGAGCCTGGCCGTCTTTGCCGGACGGCCAGGCAATCGTATCTGATTTTCGGGTATTATTTTAAATTTTAAGTGATGGGTGGACAAACTGTCAAAACAATTCGGCCGGCGCTGGGCTATCCTCGGGCATGGATGGGAACAAAATTGTACTCTTGGTTGCCGGTGTACACCTGGCGCGGTCGGCAGATTTTCCATTGAGGATCGTCCAGACTTTCTTTCCATTGGGCAATCCATCCCGGAAGGCGCCCGATGGCAAACATCACCGTGAACATGTTGGTGGGGATGCCAATGGCACGCAGAACGATACCGCTGTAGAAATCAATGTTGGGATAGAGATTATGGTCGATAAAGTACGAATCCTTGCGGGCCACTTCTTCGAGTTCCTTGGCCAGATCCAGTAGCGGATCATTGATCTGAAGGGATTCGAGCAGTTCATCACACATCTTTTTCATGATTTTGGCCCGGGGATCGTAGGTCTTGTAGACCCGGTGACCAAAGCCCATGAGGCGGAACGGATCATTTTTGTCCTTGGCCCGTTCGATGGCTTTTTTGAAATTGCCCCCTTCTTCATGGATTTTGGTCATCATTTCAATGACGGCCTGATTGGCACCGCCGTGCAGCGGACCCCACAGGGCGGCAATCCCCGAAGAGATGGCAGCGTAAAGATTGACCCGGGCGCTGCCCACCACGCGTACGGCCGAGGTGGAGCAGTTTTGTTCATGGTCGGCATGTAGAATCCAGAAGACCCGCAAGGCATTGACCGCGGCACGATTGATTTCATAGGGCTTGACCGGCGTGTCGAACATCATGTTCAGAAAATTCTCGCAATAGGTGAGATCCGGCCGAGGGTAAATGACCTTGTGACCCCGGGATATTTTGTAAGACATGGCGGCCATGGTGCGGACCTTGGCGAGCAGTCGGGTCATGGTCAGATTGATTTCTTCTTCGAGGGTGTTCAACTCCGGGTAAAAGCTTCGCAGTGCATTGACCATGGCCGAAAGGATCCCCATGGGGTGGGACATGCGCGGGAAATTGGAAAAGAACGTCCGCATATCCTCGTGGACCAGACTGTTGTCGTTGAGCATGACTGAAAAACGGGTCAGCTGCTCCCGGTTGGGAAGCTTGCCGTTAATCAGCAGATAGGCGGTTTCCTTGAAGGTGGCATGTTCGGCTAATTGATCCACGGGGATACCGCGATAGCGCAGAATCCCTTGCTCTCCATCCATGTAAGTGATGGCGCTCGAACAACTGCCGGTGTTGGCATATCCGGGATCCAGGGTAATGAAACCGGTATCCCTACGCAGGGTGGAAATATCGATCGCCTTCTCACCTTCCGTGCCGATGGCGACCGGAAGCTTAATCTCCTGTCCATTGTAGGTAAGGGTTACAAAATCGTCCATAATGACTCCTTTCTTTCCAGAACGCCCGGATTTCCTGCGGATGCGGCTGCCCGGCGATTGATTCGATGGTCTTGTTTTTACCGGAACACGAGAACATTTGTCTTGCCTGATGGCCCGTTCTAACGCTATGGAGAATCAGGCCAATCAAAACGCCGCCAAACGATTGGAGGGGCTTAAGGGTGACTTTCCGCTTCCAAAGAACGCGTTAACCAAAACAAATATGTAAGTTTTTTTAAAAAGCTTTTCTCAATTTCAACCGAACGAAATAAAAGCGTTTATTTCAGATGGCGGCACGGGGTATGAGTGGCCGGGAAAAGCTTTTCGCAATACAGTCCGTATATCCCTTTGCATGTTCTGCCAAGGGGCCAACTCTCTACTGCGTTGATTTGTCGGCTTTCCAGTTGGATAGTTTTGACGAAACAAAGGGCAGGGACTGTTGGCAACAGAGCGTATTCATATGCAGATTCGCCACCGTTGTCAATTTGAAAATTGGTTGTCAGGTGGCTGTGATTGACTTCGAATAACTGTTTTAACATATAATATCAGGGAGTTGTATAATGTCCTATAAAGATAATCTGTTAAAGAAAATCGAAATCAACCGTATGGTGAACAGCATTTCGACGATGATTGGCCCGGTGGACAGCGGAAAGCGCATCGACACGGCGGTCTTGAATCAATTGATGGCCTATTTTCCCTGGACGCGTACGCAAGAACGGGATTTGACGCTTTTCCTTGAAACCGCTGGCGCTGAAAAAACGCGGATCCTGGTGCTTGACAACGATCTGACCATCTATCACACCACTGTGCAGGACGTGGCCTTGCGCAAAAGCCCCACAGTGAAGGAAATGGTCAGCATTAAAAATGCAATCAAAATCCTCAACGACAAAGACGTGGTGGTCAGTAAAAAAGACGCCTCCTTGGAAACCATCCAGGGCATCTGCATTGGCGAGCTGGATCTTGACTACACGCCGGCCGACATCGATGAGATTGCCCAGGAAGGCAAGGCTTCCCTGGAAAACGGCTATGCCGAAGGGGTTCAGGAGAGCCTGATGCTGTTTGCCGACCTGTTACAATTAGCGCCGGCCCCACGTGCCTTTGCGCTGCAACATCACGACATCTACGGGAAAAAAGAGATTCCCCCCAGTGGGGTGATGACGTTTGGTCCCCTGGTCATGTACTCGCTGGTGCATCATTCCTTGACCTGCCTGGAGGTCGTCTTGAGCAGCCGGGATAAAAGCCGTTTTGACCGACTCAAGGCCGCCTCGAAAGGTGAAAGCGACGTGGCTGCGTCAGGGCCGGCGGTGTTTGATTTATTGAAATCTAAAGTATTATCCGCCGGATAAACCCCACTCAAGTTGGAAATGAAAAGCTTCCGATAAGGTTGTTCTGCAAAAGTGTTAAGTGTTAAGTGTTAAGTGATGGATCGGATCTAATTTTATATAGAAATCGATAGGATGCCTTTCCTTAACACTTTAAACTTAATACTTAACACTGTTCCATCGATCAGTTAAATTCACGCGACTTGGCTGGAAAAGATGTCAGCTGAAGCTTTCCGGATATCCGGAAAACATTTTTCGACTACATGCCAAACTTGCGCAATACTTCGATGACTTTTTCCTGGCTCTGTTTTTCAACGATAATGGCCTTCTGATTGTGGGCTTTTTTGATTTTTTCCGACAGGGCATCCAGATCCGCCGGTTTTTCTACAAAATCCATGGCCCCGGCCTTCATGGCTTCCACGCCTTTTTCGACTGTGGCATGGCCGGTCAACAGGATGATCTGCATCTCCGGGCGTTTTTCTTTGATGGCTTTCAAGGCCTGGATCCCGTCCATTTCCGGCATCATGAAATCCATGATCACCGCGTCATAGGAATCGGTGGCGATCAGTTTCAGGGCTTCGGTGGCGGATGTGGAGGTGGTCACCTCCATATCGCGAGCGCGCATGCGCTCGGCCATGATTTCCAGAAATTCGAGTTCATCGTCAACCAGCAATACTCTTTCCTTCATTTTTTGCTCCTTTCAATTGACCCATGAGCCGCCCACCATCCTGATATTGATGCGGCAGCGGGTCGTTATGATAAAATAATACAGATTTCACCGGTTTCATTATCCATGATTAGCGTTGCCTCGATCAGTTGGGCCACGGCTGCATCTTGGGAAGACGGGAATCCGTCAGTGGAATCAAGTGCCGTGCCGTCCAGCCCGCAAAAACGGATCTGTGCACGGCTGTCCGTTTTTTCTACGCAGATCAAGACAGCTTTATCTGCGGGGCAGGCGGCCATGGCCTGGCACAAACAGCGCCACACCAGATTCTCGAGAAAAAAGCGGTTGATCGTAACGGTAAGCGCCTCTTCCGGCGTCTGGATATGCGGGGGCTGGCCTTGCATGCCGATCAACCGGCCTGCCAAGCGGGTCATGAATTGAACGAGCGCGCCCACATCAACCTTCTCTTTTGCATCATCAGCGCTGTGGGCAAAGCGGTTCATGCCTTTGACAATCCCGTCCCCCCGGCTGACTTGCCGGGCAATGGATTGGGCCAGCCGTGATAGACGCTCCGGTGAAAGGGGCATTCCCTTTTCATGCATGCCGAGCATGTCCTGGAGCAATCCAGCGTTTTCATTGATGATGGCCAGCACATTTTTGATTTCGTGGGAAACCGATGCAGCCATTTCACCAAAAAAGCGGACCCCCTCGATGGCCAATAACGCTTGATTATCTGTCATGCAATCATCCTTGTTTGTCTGCGGCGTTGTCTGCCGGCGGCCCTTTCAAATCCACGGCACAGGCAGTTGCCATGCCGGCCCGGGGCGGGTCCAGAGGCAGGGTCACCGTAAACCGGCTGCCTTGGTTGACCTGGCTGTGAACCGTGATGTCACCGCCCATCTCAGATACCATGCCATAGGTCACCGACAATCCCAGGCCGGTGCCGCTGAGTCCCTGACCGGTGGAAAAAAAAGGCTCGAATACCCGTTTGATATCCGCTTCAGGGATGCCGTGACCGGTGTCACTGACCGTGATGCAAACGTGTCTGTCACCTTGCCGAAAGGCGGTAATCTCCAGCTGTCCCCCTTCATCCATGGCGGCAAAGGCATTGTTGATCAGGTTCAGAAAAATTTGTTGCAGGTTGCCGCGATCGCTTTCAAAAGGGGGAATATCATCGCTGACGTTAACCCGCACAGCGATGCATCGCCGCTGGGCATCTTTTTCCATGAATGCCAGCACCTGGCGAAGGATGGCATCGATGTCGACGGTTTCCAGGGATGACTCCATGTGCCTGGAAAAGTCGAGCAGGCGCCGGGTGATGGCGCCGCAGCGACGTACCGAGGCCAGTACATCATCCACCAGGCCGATCAGTTTCTGATTGCCGGCCCACGCCGGATTGAAGGTGAACAGGTCTTTGATCAGCCCCGCCTTCTGGTTGATGATGGCCAGTGGATTGTTGACCTCATGGGCCACCCCTGAGGCCAGGCGACCGATGGACACCATCTTGTTGGCATATTCCACCTGGTGAAGCGCCTGCAATCGACGTTGGTCGGAGGCATGGATACGATTCACCATATAGGTGGCCACGCCTAAGATGGAAATTAAAATCAAGATGATACTGAACACCAAAAAGCCAATCAGGCGGATTCGGGGGCGCAGCCAGCGGTCCATCATACCCGATTCCTGACGGACCATCACCAGCCGAAAAGGGCTGGCGGCAATGGGGGCCAACCCGATGAGAACCGTTTGCCCGGCCTGATCCACCGCATTTTGAACCTGTACTGTTTTATCCGTCGGCAAAATGGTCAGCGGCACGTTGGAAAAGCGTTTGCCGTAGTGCGCTGCCGGTGTCTGCAGAATACCCTGGCTGTTGATGATAAATGCGTCGTCACCGTCATCGAGCCTGAGTTCGGACAACGGGCCATCCAGCACGCCGGCATTCAATGTCGACTGCAGCACGAAGAACCGGCCATCGGTCATATCATGGCGGACGGCAACCACCAGGTGATGGGGCTTGTCCGGCCTGGCCGTCACGTCCCCGATATAAAAACCATCTGCCACGGCCTGCTTAAATCCCGGGGCGGGGATGATCGGTCCCGCCGTTGGGTCATACGGCCCGGCATAGGCCCGGATGGTTCCGGTTTCGTCCAACACCGCCAGATCAAGGAAATCGTCCATGCCGCGTTGCAGATTGGACAGCAGTGTTTCCAGGCGCTGTTGAACCGTCAGGTCGGCAATGGCGTTATCGCGGGCAATGAAGGCCAGCACCGCCCGTCGTTGGGTCAACAGATGGGAAATATTGCGCCAGGTGTTGGACACCATGCGCGAGATGCCCAGGCGGACCTCGGATTCAAACGCCTGGCGAGTAAGGCGATAATCCACCACCGCCATCACCAAAATCGGGGTCAGGGTCACCACTGTGGTGAAAACCACGATCATCAGCCATTTGCCCCGGAAACTCAGATGACGGTCTCCGGCATTGGCGGCGCTGTCCTGGTAATCCCAGAAACGGGGTTTAAATCGGGAAAGGTTCAGCATGGTCATCGCCCTTCGCCTCCATGGAATAAAATACAGCAGGCCTTGATCAGGCATTGCGCTGTTGGACCTTTGCATGGGCTTGTCTCAGGGTATCGCTCAGCGCATCGATGTCCACAGGTTTTTGCATGTAGGCAAAGGCGCCCAGCGCCATGCATTCCTGCCGGTCTTTTTCACTACCGTGGCCGGTGAGAACGATTACCTCGATTTCCGGCCGGGTGGCTTTGACCTGCTTTAAAATCTCCATGCCGTCGATGCCCGGCATTTTCAAATCGATGATCATCACTTCGGGGTCGTCTTCATTGACCATGGTCAAGGCGGATTTTCCATCATAGGCCACGGCTGATCCCACGTCCCGCAGTTGGAGGCGTTCGGAAAGCGTTTGAACGAATTCCCGCTCATCATCCACCAGCAATACCCGCGACGGGACCTCGAAACTGTGCTTGCGATAAATGTGGGCCTCGTGAAAATCCTTGCCCACCCGGGTTTCCACGGATTCGACGCCGGGCATGTTGCCGGCAATGGCGCGAAGTTCCTCTTCCAGGCGGGCGAGCATCAATACCTGCTTGTTAATGGTCAGGGTTACCCGGCCGTCTTGTGCGCTTACCGACACGTCATGTCCGGCCTTGGACAGGGCCATCTCCACCCTGGCGGCCAATAAAAAGTCTTCCTGGGCCTTTTTCGATGCATCGGTCGGGCGGACGGCTTCCTTGATCAGGTTTTCCTCGATCAAGGCGCCGGCTTCTTCGACCGTCAAATGATTCATGGGGACAATGATATCGTATAGGCTGGCGTCCCACGGGTCTTTGAGGCCGTGCAGCGTTTCAACCCAGGCGGCACTGTCCGCATCTATGGCGTGGATGTGTTTCAGGGCTTCTTTTTGACTCGACCCGTCTTGGGCATGGGCCCGCTCGATGCGATAGGCGGTCTCAGCGATGATGCACACCCGCAATACATGGCTGATGGTCTGGGGAATCAACAAACTGGAAAACCCCTGGACAACGGCCGGACCCGTTTTCAGCGCCGTTGCCAGGGCCAGACGCAGGCAGGCAATCGAGCATTCTTTTTCATGGGTGAATTTGTTGAACACCGAGGTTTTGGCCGAGAACGCCCGCCTGACCTTGCTCTCCGGCATGCCGGAGGCCTCAGCGGCGCTGATGATCACCATTTCGTCAGTGAGCAGACGGTAGCCGGTACTGTCGATTACATCGCGGACCACGGCGTCCGCGTTGCAGAACGTACCGTTGAATATAGAAATCACAGACATGGTTATTCTCCTTTGGAATGGCTGTCGGTGGTCAGGGTTGTAACGGTGGTCAAGGGACAATGTGTCTCACTACCGCCTTTGTGCGTCTGTTTGTGGATGGCGTGAATAGCCTGTTTCAACGTCGGATAAATATGATCCTCGCCGATTTTATACAGCAGATGGGTGCGCCTTAGTACCGCCATCACCGGTTCATGAATACTGGAAAAGGAGATATCGATACCGGCGCTTCTCACTCGCTCCACCACCAGGGAAAGGGACTCCTGACCCGATGCATCCATATCGATGATGGATTCGGCGGAGATGATAATGTGTTTGAGTTCCTTTTTGTTTTTGCGGCGCTCGCGGATCTGATCTTCAAGATAACTGGCATTGGCAAAAAACAAAGGGCCGTCGAAACGCACCACATCGATGTAGCGGCACTCTCTCAGTCCGTGGGTGACGGCATCGTGAAGGGCCTTGTCCAGGCCCAGGGACAGATCCACCACATGGGGCCGCATGCTGCGATAGAGAAAAACGCTTAAGGACAGTCCCACCCCCACTAAAATACCCCGATCCAGATGCGGCGCGAAGGCCAGGGTGCAACAAAATGTGATGATAGAGATGGCGCCGTCGTACCACTGCGCCCGCCAGGCCTGAATGAATCCGTGGGCGTTGAGCAGGCCGGTCACCGCCAACATGATAATGGCCGCCAGTACGCTTTGGGGCAGGTGGTAAAGCAGCGGGGTGAAAAAGAAAAGGGTCGCAACCACCGCCAGGCTGGCAAACACACTGGAGAATCCGGAAACCGCGCCGGCCTGCAGATTGACCGCTGATCGTGAAAAAGAACCGGCCACGGGATAGCTTTGGGCCACTGAGCCGACCATGTTGGCCAGTCCCTGGCCCATGAGTTCCTGGTTGGGATCGATACGCTGGCCGGTTTTGGCTGCCATGGCTTTGGCAATGGAGATGGCCTCCATGAAACCGAGCAGGGCGATAATTACCGCCGACGGCATCAGCGTGGCCGCAGCATGGCCATTGACGGGCGGCAAGGAAAAGTCCGGAAGCCCTTTGGGGATGTCGCCGACGACATCACCTCCGCTGAAAAGGACCAGGGCCGAGGTGTCAAGGGTGTCGTTGCCAACCTTCACACGCCAGATGCCGTCGATTTTTTCCATGCTGGGCGGCCGATGGTCTTTTTCAAAAAAAAGAATTTTACCATCGGCTGTCCGACCGGCCTCGAGGAGCAGGTGGCGGATGCGATGCCGAAAGGCCCGTGCTTTTTTTATTTTCAGTTGCATCTGGTAATTGAGGATGTCCAGGTCCCGCCGGGCATCGATGGCGATCAGCGTGTGACCGGATTGGTCGGCCTGTTTGATGGCGGTGTTGATGTGGGCGCGTTGTTCGCCCATATGCTGGATCTGGGCGGTCTCGGCGTTAAAATGCACGATCAGGGTGCGGATTTCAGGATCATTGATTGTTTCCAGGGGCAGGGTGCTGCGTTGTTCGAAACCAGTGGCCCAGCTGAACAGGGTTGTCGCGGCAACCGCCACCAAAACATTGGGGATTTTCAGGGTGATTTTTTTCAGTCCCACCATGACCACAAAAGCGAAGACGGCCATCCCCAACGTGGGCCAATGGGTATAGTGCAGTGCGGATTTGAACACCTGGATGATGGTGTGCGCATGATGATCACTGCTGTCCACCGTGACACCGAACAGTTTGGCCAACTGACCGGTGGCGATGATAATGGCTGCGGCGTTGGTGAATCCATTGACCACCGGATGGGATAGAAAATTGACCACGACGCCCAATCGGAACAGACCGATGAGAAACTGAAACAATCCCACCATCATGGCCAGAAAAACGGCATAACCGATAAACGCCTGGCTGCCGACAGTGGCCAGGGGCGAGAGGGCCACAGCGGCCATCAGGGACACGACGGCCACCGGGCCGGTGGCCAGTTGACGGCTGGAACCGAACAGGGCTGCCAGGGCAGGGGGCAGAAACGCAGCGTACAGGCCATAGTACGCCGGCAATCCAGCCAGCTGGGCGTAGGCCATGGATTGGGGGATCAACACCAGGGCCACGGTCAGGCCGGCAAACAGATCGGCCTTGAGATGGCGGGCGCCATAGCCGGGCAGCCATTCCAAAAAAGGGAACAGCCGAAAGATGACGCGATTGACCGATGGAGATCGTAGACCCATAGCGGTTATCAGCCTTTGCCCAGCAGCCTGCGGCAGCTTGCGATCAGATTGTCGAAAAGGGTACCGGCATCATACACCCGATAGGTGTTCAGGCGGGCGATACCATCCACCATGGCGAAAAGAATCATCGCTGTTTTGCGCGGATCGTCGACGGTGACCGATCCGTCGCGAATGCCCTGTTTGATACCGGATTCAAAAATGTCCAACAGGCAGGTATAGATCGACTCCAGATGCCTGCGGCATACCGGACTGGTCTCGGCCATTTGGTAGGGAAAATGACGGTGCAGAATCAGAAACTGGTCTTCCATCTCTCCGGTAAGGTGAAGATAACGGGTGGCCACGTCAACCACCTGTTCCATGCCAGTGTCGCTGCTGGATTCATTCGGGGCGTTATTGAAAGCCTTTAAAACGCCATCCCGGACATCCTTGAGCACCTGTAAAAACAAGTCTTCCTTGTTCTTGAAGTGATGAAAAATCGTGCCCGTGGCCGCACCGGTAAGCGTGGACAGCTCGGCCATGGCGGTTCCCTGAAACCCGTTGTGGGAAAAAAGCCGTGTGGCCGTGGCAAGAATTGCATTTCTTTTGGACATGTGTTACCTTCAATAAAAAACCGACCGATTATTCGGTCGGTATAAAATTAAAGATTTTCACCGAATATGTCAATAATAAAAATGTTGGCTGCATACCGAAGAAATCTCGATAATTAGAACCCATTTGATAGTCGATAAGGAAATTGTTCATGGCTGCTGCCCTTCCTGAAAAGGCTGAACTTCTGGAAAAACTCAAGCAGGGTGGATTCGTTGTTCCAGATTTTATCTTTGTTACGCCCGACCAGTTTGAAAATAATGATTTTGCCGCCCTTGAATCATTTTTGGAAAAGCACCGGGAGAGCTTCAAAGTTATTGCCCGGAGTGCCCATCCGGATGAACATTGTTTCAAAGGCGGCACCTTCGATTCACTTGAAACCTACGCGGATGTGGGCGGTATCCGTTATGCGCGCAATAAAATGATCAAACTGGCGGGGTCCAGCAAGCGCCTCACCATTGCTCGTCAGCAGCATTTCAACCATGCCCCGACCCTGAATATGGACCGGATGGGGGTCATTGTCATGCCGTTTATCGACGGTTCCAGTGTGATGGCCAAAATGATCTGCGGCCATTGGGAATTCGGTTACTGCCGGGACCGGATTCATAAAGTGCAAAGCGAGCCCTATATTACCCGGACGCCCCATGACCGGCGTCTGGTTCAGCTGTCCAAGGATATTCAGGACTATCTGGGATTTCGCTGTGAAATCGAATACATCATCTCGGCGGAGGGGGACATTCATGTGGTTCAGGCCAAGGATATCTCCAATATCGATATTCTCGAAGAAAAGGAAAGCCATCAAACCATTCGGTTGGACGGTGTGCGCCGGATTCGCAAACGGCGCAACTATCGGGAACGTCCCCTTTACGTGATGGACAACAAAGCCTTTTATATCAACATCATTTCCCAATGCGAAGAACTGGTTTGCGGATGTGAAAAGACGGGTAACCCAAGCATTGGCCATATCATCGATTCCATAAACACCTATCAGGCGGATTTCGAGGCGTTTGCCCTGCGTCACCAGCGCTACGCCGTGCTTGGGCTGGCCATCCAGGATCCGGTCGACCTCTATCAGATTGCCAGTCACTACCTGGACGATATGCCTGAATTACAGGCAGAACTTTCCAAAGCCCTGCACAACAATCTTTACCAGATCGACATTTTTCTCTCTGAGGCCGATACGCTGATTGCCAAGGATAAGTTTCGAATCAATCTTTGCAGCCACGATGCCTACGGCATCGACACGGTGCGCAATCCCCTATGGAGTGTCTACTGGCATGTGGACCGCCACGATGAAGTGGTGGGGGAGTTCAAACGGGTTGGATTTAAAACCGGTGACACGGTGGGGATCCATATCAATGTGGATGATAAGCCGACCGTCCATCGATTATGAATTCTTGTATGGCGGCTGTTGATTCGATCCGGAAAGGGACAGTCCCGACACCCCCCGAAACGCCTCAAGGCTGATGACATTTCCCTTGGTTTTGCGGCTCTGATCAAGGTTTTGCCAGGCCCCGGCGCGTTTTTTCTTACGGATTTCCTCCATAATTGCCTCAAGCTTGGGATTTTCTTTGATCAATTGCTGAATTTCAACCTTCACATCTTTCCATCGGGTTTGTAACCCATCGATCTGAATGGGAAACGGTATCATTTCGGCAAGGAGTCGACCCAGATGGATCATCAGGCCATAGTGGGTAATCCCCTGCACATAGGCCGGGCAATGGCCCCAGAGGCTGACGCCGGCGATTTCCCGTTTACGGCACTGGTCAAGAATCAGGTTGTGAATCGAGCAGGGACCATGATAATTGACGGGGCCTACGTGATAGCGTTTAAAAACGTCGCTGTAGTCAACGCCGGTCGTGGCGGCGGTAATGATTCGATCCATATGCAGGACATGGTCGAGAAGGCTGCCTAATGTGATCACGGACGTGGCCCCGAAGGTGATGGCAAGATCCACCACTTCGCTTGAAAAACAGTGCCAATTGATGTGGGGTTCGTCGGCGATCAGGATCAACAGATCTTTGTTGTTATCGCCTGATGATTGAACGGCAAACAGGCGTCCGCCCGGACATTGGATGGCTTTAAGCTCGCCATTTTCGATTTTTATTATCGGGCGATTCTCGTCATAGCGATAGCATGCATCGGAATGAATATGGCCGATGGATCGACCCTGATGTTGATCGACAAGATAGGCGGCCATGTCGGCGGATACCTCAAGTGCGTTACCCCACCCCCGCAGACCGATGATCAGGCTGGGTGAACGCAGGGCCGGCATCTCTTTGATCAGAATTGTGGCATATCCCATGGCCTGTCCCTATCTCTTTTTTTGGTACAACTCAGGATAGAGCCGATTGGCACACTCCGGGCAAATCCCGTGGGAGAAATCAGCGTCTGAATGATTGGCAATGTAGTCTTCGATGGGTTGCCAACTGCCGTCCTCTTCGTTGCGGATTCGTTTGCAGGATGCGCAAATGGGAAGCAATCCACTCAATGTCTTGACCTCATCTAACGCCTTTTGCAATCTTGAGATCAGCATCTTTTGGGATTGGGTTGCCTCGTGTTTGACCACGGCGATTTCTATGGCAGAGCGTAGCTCGTTGATATCGTAGGGTTTTATTATGTATCCATAGGGGCTGGTCTTGATGGCTTCCTCAAATATGGTCTGATCGGAAAGGCAGGTCATGAAAATAATGGGGATATCCGTTTTTTGGGCGATTTTTGTTGCCGCATCGATTCCATTCATTTTGCCCTTGAGCAGAATATCCATCGTGACCAGGTCCGGGTGGTGCTGATCCACGGCACGGATGGCATCCTCGCCTGTCTCGACCGTTGCGCACACCCGGTAGCCTAAACTTTCCAGTCGGGCGGTAAGCACAATGGACACATTAACATTATCTTCAACCACCAGAATATTGATTTTTCGCGTCAAAATGCACCTCACACTGGCCAGGAATCGGCCGATGTTGAAATTATTGCACGTGTAGTTACCTTTTTGTGCACAAAATCTGTTGATGCAAACGCTGCCAGGTAAGCGCAGGGTTGAAAATTTTCTTTGTTAAAACAATTTATTAAAAGGATCTGTAAGTGATGGATGGATTCGATCGCATCATGGTTTTTTCCACCAAGAGTTATTCTTCAGCAATTTTCCTGCCATGATAAAATGTCATCCTGAACGACATTGAAAAAAATGTTTCTATGAATAAGAACAAAAAGGGCTTGACACCCACTCTAAAAGTCCATAAACATATCAATCATAATTATTTCGGGAGAGATTCGGATGAGTCATAACGGCGTGTTTCAAATGGCGTTCAGGTTTGTGCTACGATGGTGGTGGCATTTGTGGTGCCGTTTGACTGCCCGCCGGATCTGATTCGTCCAATACTCAATTAAAAAATTAAGGATCGCGGGCAAAACCGAATTCGATGTCCGCGATCGGTCATTTGAGGGTCGTGGAAACCAACACGGCCTTTTTTTGTGTGGAAGGGATACTGATGAAGCTGAAGGAATTCCCCGGCCGGGGTCAATTTCAGGCGCTGGCTGAAAAATGTAATGTGATTCCGGTATGTCGGGAAATTTTAGCCGATATGGAGACCCCCGTATCGCTGCTGAAAAAGTGCTATGATGACAACGGTAACGGACCGCGAAGGCCGATTTTTCTGCTGGAAAGTGTCGAGGGCGGTGAAAAATGGGGGCGGTACAGTTTTTTGGGAACATCCGCACGGGCCCGTGTCAAGGTGTTTGCCGACCAGGTGACCATTACCGAAAACGGCCGGAAGGATCATATTCCCCATGATGGTGACCCGTTGACCGTCTTAAAAAACTTCATGGGCCGCTTCAAACCAGCGGAGATGCCTGAATTGCCCCGCTTCTGGGGCGGTTTGGTCGGTCATCTGACCTATGAGATGGTTTCTTTCTTCGAGCGGATTCCCAACCGTCTGCCAGACGATACCGCATTGGCGGATTTTATCGTCTGCGACGAATTGCTTATTTTCGATAATATCCGCAATACCTTGATTCTGGTGGCCATTGCCTTTATCGGCGATGCGGGCCCGGATGCCGCCTTTGATGATGCCCTGGCGCGGCTGGATGAAATGCAGCAGCGCATGGCAACGCCGGTGGGTGACGATTCATGTGTGAGCTATGGCAAACGTATGACGCTGGCCCCCACGGTGGATGCCCAGACTTTTAAACACCAGGTCAGCACGGTCAAGGCTTACATTCAGGCCGGCGATATTATCCAGGCCGTGATTTCACAACCCTTTCAATGCACGGCCCCCCGGGACATTCTTTCCGTTTACCGGGCCCAGCGCTATATAAACCCCTCGCCCTACCTCTTCTTTTTTCATTTTGACGAGATGGCGCTGGTCGGCTCATCTCCGGAAACCATGGTGCGGCTGGAAAACCGCGTGGCCACCTTGAGGCCCATCGCCGGCACACGCCCCCGGGGGGACAGTGAACAGGCGGATCGGGCCATGGCCGCCGAACTTTTGGCCGATGAAAAGGAACGGGCCGAACATTTGATGCTGGTGGACCTGGGACGTAACGATCTTGGACGGGTGGGGCGTACCGGCACGGTTCAGGTGACCGACCTGATGGTGGTGGAGCGTTATTCCCACGTCATGCACCTGGTCTCCAACATCAACTGTGATTTGGAAAACGAATACGATGCCTGGGATTTGTTGCGTGCCTCGTTTCCCGCCGGTACGCTTTCGGGTGCACCCAAGGTGCGGGCCATGGAAATTATCGACGAATTGGAGCAAAGCCCGAGGGGCGCCTATGGTGGTGCGGTCGGCTATGTGTCGTTCAGCGGCAATATGGACCTGGCGATCACCATCCGCACGGCCTGCATTCAGGATGGCACCCTTACCGTAAGGGCTGGTGCGGGAATCGTGGCCGATTCGAATCCCGAGGCCGAACGCCAGGAAACCATCAACAAAGCCATGGCCATTCAACGGGCCCTGGAACTGACCTGTGAGGAGGAAGGGTAACCCCATGATACTGATGATCGACAACTACGACTCTTTTACCTATAATTTGGTTCAGTATCTGAGGCAGATTGGAGAAGGGGTCGAGGTTAAACGCAACGACATGGTTTCCATCGCCGAGATCGAGGCCATGGCCCCGCAGGCGATTGTTGTTTCCCCAGGACCGGGGCGGCCGGAATCTGCCGGTGTGTCCCTGGAAACCATTCACCAGTTTTCCGGCAAGGTGCCGATCCTGGGCGTCTGTCTGGGGCACCAGTCCATCGCCCATGCCTTTGGCGCCCGGATCGTGCCGGCCAAACGGCTTATGCATGGTAAAACCTCATCCATTGCCAGCGACGGCAAAGGCGTTTTCTGTGGTATTAAACCGAATTTTCAGGCCATGCGCTACCACAGTTTGGCTGTTGAAAAGGAAAGTCTGCCCGAATGCCTAAAAATAACCGCTCTTGCTGAGGATGGCGAAATAATGGGCATTCGTCACCGTACCCATCCGACCGAAGGCATCCAGTTTCATCCTGAATCGATCATGACGCCGGTGGGCAAGCGGCTTTTGCGCAATTTTTTAAAAAAAGTTCCAGAGCGTATAAAGGCTTGCGCCTAGCTCTTTTTGTTATTTGCAACGAATAAAAAGGAGGTGTCGGACCATGTTCAAAGATCACCTGGCAACCATCATCAGTCGAACGGACTTGAATGAAGCCCAGATGGCCGAGATGATGACTGAAATTTTTGAAGGCAAAACCACTGACGCCCAGGTCGGGGCCATGATGGCAGCGCTGTCCACCAAAGGTGAAACCTTCACCGAACTGGTTGGTGCGGCCCGGGCCATGCGTCAGAAAGCGCATCGCATCCAAGTGGCCGCATCTCCGCTGGTGGATACTGTTGGTACGGGCGGCGACGGGTTGAAGACCTTCAATATTTCAACCACCACCGCCTTCGTTGTGGCCGGTTGCGGGGTGAGCGTGGCCAAACACGGGAACCGCAGTGTTTCTTCACAGTGCGGCAGTGCCGATGTGCTTGAGCAATTGGGGGTCAAACTGGACACCGCCCCGGAGATTGTCGAGGAAGCGGTACAGACCGTCGGTATCGGTTTTCTCTTTGCCCCCCTGTACCACAGCGCCATGCGTTTTGCCGCCAAGGCGCGATCTGAAATTGGGCTGCGCAGTATTTTCAATATGCTGGGGCCGTTGACCAACCCGGCCGGGGCCAACTGCCAACTGATCGGCGTCTGGGCCCCTCAGATGACCGAGATGTTTGCCGAGGCATTGCGTCTGCTTGGCTCGAAAAGCGCTTTCGTGGTGCATGGCCACGATGGACTGGATGAAATATCCGTTTGTGCGCCCACCCGGGTGTCCCAGCTGGAAAACGATATGATTCGAACCTATGACATCTATCCCGAACAGTATTTCGGCCGTTTGGCAGCCCCGGAAACCATGACTGGCGGCGACCCCGAGGAAAACGCCAGGATTACCCGCAGTATCCTCAATGGCGAAAAAGGGCCCAAACGGGATGTGGTACTGCTCAACAGCGCTGCCGCCCTGGTCGCCTGCCAAAAGGCCGCGGACCTGAAAGCGGGCATTGCCCTTGCCGAAGAATCCATTGACCAGGGCCATGCCATGGGCAAACTGGAGGCACTGGTTGACTACACCCGTGAAAATGGATAACGCCTTAACTGGTGTCTATCCAGAAACGACCCATTTGCCTATTTCTGGATGGACACCAACCAACCAACCAACCAACCAACCAACCAACCAACTAACTAACTAACTAACTAACTAACTAACTAACTAACTAACTAACTAACTAACTAACTAACTAACTAACTAACTAACTAACTAATATGGATGTAGCAGACCATGGCAACTGATTTTCTGACGCGTATCATCCAGCATAAAGGTGACGAGATCGAAAAGGCCAGAAAGGCCATGCCCGAGGCCGAGTTAATGGAACTGGCCCGCCAGCGAACCGATTTCAGGCCTTTTTTCGAGCCCCTCTCCCATCCGGATGCCAGTGGAGTCAACATCATTGCTGAAATCAAACGGGCATCTCCCTCCAAAGGGGACATCTGTACCCAATTGAATGCCTCCCGCACCGCTGAGCGTTACCAGGCCGGTGGTGCGGCGGCGGTATCCGTGTTGACCGACAAATCATTTTTCAAGGGCAGCCTGGATGATTTACAGGCCGCGCGCGGCGCATGCGCCCTGCCGATTCTGAGAAAAGAATTTATCATCAGTGACTATCAGGTGTACGAGGCTGCCGCTGCCGGTGCAGACGCCATTTTACTCATTGCCCGGATTTTAAGGCCCGAAAAGCTCGAGCAACTCTACCGATTGTGCCGGGACCTGGGCATGGATGCGCTGGTTGAAATTCACACCGCAGCCGATGCCGGTATCGTGGCCGCCACCAGTGCCCGACTGGTGGGGATCAACAACCGCAATTTAAGCTCATTTGAGACGGATCTGTCGGTGGCCATGGACCTGGTCTCGCGGCTGGCGCCCGGCCAGGTTCCAGTGGCGGCCTCGGGCATTACCGGACCGGATGACATCCAGAAAAACAGGCACGCCGGTATTTTTAATTTCCTGGTTGGTGAAAGCATCGTGCGATCGGCCGATCCGATCCAATTTATCCAGGCGCTCAAAGGCGGCCAATGGCCATCTGATCCAGAATTATCAAACAGGTTCTTAGCCCGGAAGCGCTTACCGGTCTGATCGAGGAGAAAATATGAAATATGTTGGCGCCCATGTAAGCACTGCCGGCGGTGTTGAGAATGCGCCGTTGAATGCCAAGGCCATCGGCGCCACGGCGTTTGCGCTGTTTACCAAGAACCAGCGTCAGTGGAAGGCAAAGCCGCTCACCGATCGGTCGATCCGTCGGTTCAAGGAAAATTGTGCGTCGGCAGGTTTCACACCGGAACAGATTTTGCCTCACGACAGCTATCTGATCAACCTGGGGCATCCGGAAGCCGAAGGGCTCAAGAAGTCACGCGCGGCATTTATCGACGAAATGCAGCGCTGCCGGCAATTGGGGCTCAAGTTTCTCAACTTTCATCCGGGCAGCCATTTAAAAAAAATCAGCGAGAAGGATTGCCTTACGCGTATTGCCGAGTCCATCAACCTGGCTTTGGCAAAGACCGCCGGTGTGATTGCGGTGATTGAGAACACCGCCGGCCAGGGGACCAATCTCGGTTATCGTTTCGAGCACCTGGCGGCCATCATTGAACAGGTTGACGATCAATCCCGGGTAGGCGTCTGTCTGGATACTTGCCATACGGTTTCCGCCGGTTATGACCTGACAACGCCGGATGGTTATAAAGACACGCTGAAGCGCTTTGAGGATGTGGTTGGCTTGTCTTACTTGAAGGGATTGCATTTAAACGATGGTAAAAAACCGCTGGGCAGTCGTGTGGATCGTCATGAGCGCCTGGGAAAAGGAACGCTGGGTCTGGAAACCTTCCGGATGATCATGAACGATGCGCGTTTCGAGAACATGCCCATGATTCTGGAAACTCCCGAACCCGGCAGCTGGGCCGAGGAAATTCGAATGTTGATGGAAATGATCCGCCCAAAATAGAAAATGGGTTGGTATCATTAAAATACTGACAAAGGCGGACAATGGACGAATACGAAAAATATAAAGCTGAATGTGATAAAATAAGAGAATTTAACAACAATCTGCTGGATGAATTCAAAAAATGGTTAAAGCGCTCAAAACTGAAAGCGAAAACGATCCAACGTCATATAGAAAACGTTGATTTTTATATCAATGAGTTTCTTCTTTACGAGAGTGCCGTTGAAGCGAAAGACGGCGCGGATGGAATCGGTATGTTTTTAGGCTATTGGTTCATTAAAAAAGCGATGTGGTCAAGTACCGCTCAAATTAAAAGCAACGCCGCCAGTCTGAAAAAATTTTACACATTCCTTCATGAAAAAGGTGAGATCGATAAGGAAGATCTTGATGACCTAAAGAAACGGATAAAAGAGGACATGCCGGAATGGATAGCGACAATGCAGAGGTATGATGATCCTTCAATAACAGATATGGAAGAAGTATGGGGAATATGAGCTATCCAACCTCAATGAATTCCCCCGTTGATATCAGGCAACGCCTTTGGATTTGAAAAATGCCTGGTATTTTTTGTCGGTGCCTTTGATGTGCTTGACCAGCCAGTCTTTGAGAAAATTCATCAGATCCATGGTGATCATGCTGTTGCCGCTTTCCACCTGTTGATGCAGCTCCTTCATTTTGGAAACAAAATGCTTGTGCTGTGCCTCCTGCTCACCAAGACCATCATAGCCGTATTGGCGCATCAGTTTTTCTTCATCGCCAAAATGTTGTTTGGTGTAGTCGATCAGTTCGGCAAACACGGTTGTCATGGCTTGCCGTCCTTTTCGTAATTTCATGGCCCGGTTGAGCGAGTTGATCAGATCCACCAGCCGTCGGTGTTGGGTATCGACCGTGCGGATGCCCATCTCAATGCTGGCATCCCAGCGAATCAGGTCCGGCACATCAGTTTCCGATATTGCCGAGTGGGCGTCATCCATCAATGACTCGTCGATTCTAAATTGCTGGAGCATTTGCTTGATTCGACCGGAGGCTGAATTCAAGTTGCCGGCATCACCACTGACCCGGTTGCTGGAATCGTTGATTTCCCCTGAAATGTGGCTTACCTGGGCGATGTCCTGGGCAATTTCAGCGGCCACGGCCGTACTCTGGGCCACATTTTGGTTGACCTCACCGATGCCCTGGGAGGCCTGCGCCACATTTTCGGCAATTTCCTGGGTGGTGGCGGCTTGCTGCTCGACGGCAGAAGCAATGGATGAAACGATTTCATCCACGTTGCTGATCACTCCGCTGATCTCTTCGATTTCCGTGACCGTGGCCAAGGTGGTGTTCTGAATGCCCTCCACCTTGGCTTTGATATCCTGGGTGGCCGCGGCGGTCTGTTTGGCCAGTTCTTTGATCTCGTTGGCCACCACGGCAAAGCCCTTTCCGGCCTCGCCGGCCCGGGCCGCTTCGATGGTGGCATTGAGGGCCAGCAAATTGGTTTGCTCGGAGATTTCGGTGATCACTTCCGTCACTTTGCTGATCTCGGTGGCCGCGCCACCCAGTTCATTCACTTTGGCCGATGCGCTTAGGGCCTTGGCGACGGCTTCATTGGTAATTGCCCGCCCTTTTTCCGAGTTGCCGGCAATTTCCCTTACTGTAGCGGTCATCTCCTCGGCGGCCGTGGCCACCATGTTGACGTTGGTCGCGGCCTGTTCACTGGCGGCGGCGACCGAGTTCATATTGCTGCTCATCTCCTCGGCGGCGGCGGCGACGGTGTTGGCGCGCCCGGACATGTCTTCCGCACCTTCGGACAATTGCTGGGAAACACCAAACAATGAATCGGAAGAAGACGAAAGACTGACCACTTCTTCAATGGTGGCGCCGAACATGCGGCTTAGATCCGTCTGGGTCTTTTTCAGCGAGGCTGCCAGTCTGCCGATTTCATCCTGCTGTTCGACGTCCAGACGCCCGGTAAAATCGCCTTTGGCCATTTGAACAGAAAAATCGGTCAGTTTGGTCATGCGGGTCGTGATGTAGCGGGTCATGAAGAAACTGAAGGCAATGCCCACCACCAATGCCACCAGGGCAATGCCCACCACTTCGAATGCCGTGGCATGGCTGGTGTGCAATAGCTGATCGGCTGCTTTTCCCGATTCATGCTCCAGTACCTGATTGATCTCATGCATGATTGCACCCACGGTCTTCATTGCTGCAAGGGTCTCGTGATGATGGATGTCAATGGCTTTGGCATTGATCGTAGCATCATCCGATCGGCCCCGCGTGGCCAGCACAGCATCGATTTTTTTAGCGGATTCATGCAATCGGGCATGGGGGGCTTCCAATTTCGCGAGCAGTGGCGCCAACTGGGGAAAGGCCGACTCCGCTTGTCGGCGCTGATCACTGTAAAGCCACTCACCCAGTTTACACCGGTGATCATCGGTCTGGACCCCGAGATTGTTGCTTTTGCCTTCCATCAGCACCTGATCCACAGCGGTCAACCACTGATAATGGTCCAGAATTTTTTCTGAGAAGAGTTCATGCATCGCATCGGCTTGGTGGGCATGCTTGTTTTCATCGATGATGGTGCTGATGCCATTGTAGCTGATGCCCGCACTGAGGATCAAAAGCAGGAGCAGCGTTCCAAACGCAATGCCTAATTTTTTCCAGATTGCCAGATTATTCCAACTCACGGCAGTCTCCTTTGATTATGGTAATGGATTGATGATCAACCAACGCAGGGGTGGTGATCTATCGATCACCCCGGCGATATTTTCTAAGCTATGATCTCGTAGTAGCGGTCTACTGATGTAACTTTATTGAAGGCCTGATAAATTCCCAATCCCCGTGGCGGCGAAAGAAAGCGTGCGGAAGCTGCAATTCGAATCATTTGCGAAGTTGTCAACGATTGATTCTATTTTCGTTCTTTTCCTTTGATTCTTTAGAAAAATTCTATCTTACAGGTTTTTCTTTTTTATGCGTCATAATGCTACAGCGCTGATGCAAAAGGGCGATAGTAACCATAACGGTTCCTGTTTTAGGCTTAAACGGTTTTACCGATCGATTGGTATCGGTAATCATTCATTTTTAAATTTATTCAAATTTTGTCGTCATAAAAATGCATCCGCAAATCAAATCCATTGCCAGGCAAATCAGTAAAGTGGTGCTGGGAAAAAACGAGCAGATCCGCATGGCGTTGACCTGCCTGCTGGCAGGCGGGCATCTGCTGATCGAAGATATCCCGGGGATCGGAAAAACCACGTTGGCCAAAGTGCTCTCCGTATCCTTGGGACTCGATTTCAGGCGGGTCCAATTTACCAGCGATATGCTGCCCGGCGATATATTAGGCAGTTCCATATTTGATCAGACGACCAGCAGCTTTGTTTTCCATGAAGGGCCCATCTTCACCCAGGTGCTGCTGGCCGACGAGATCAATCGGGCCACGCCGAAAACACAAAGCGCGCTTTTGGAGGCCATGGAAGAAGGGCAGGTTTCCATCGATGGCAAAACCCATCGGTTGGCCGCTCCCTTTTTTGTGATTGCCACCCAAAACCCCCTTGAACTATCGGGTACTTTTCCGCTTCCCGAATCCCAATTGGACCGCTTTCTCATGCGTATTGAACTGGGCTATCCGGATCGCGATGCAGAACGGCAACTCCTTGGCGGGACCCCCAATCCTCATCAGGGGGCAATGCATCTGGAGCAGTGTCTGACACCGGCGGATGTTCTGGCGTTGCAGGATCAGGTGCAACAGGTTCATGTTGCCGATGCGTTTTTGACCTATCTTCAGGATCTGCTCGATTTTACCCGCAACGCCGGGCATTTTCTGATGGGGCTGAGTCCGCGGGCAGGCCTGGCATGGATGCGCGCGGCACAATCCTGGGCATTTATCAGCAACCGGGACCATGTCCTGCCTGAAGATTTACAATCGGTGATGATCAGTGTGGTGGGCCATCGCTTGCGATCCCGGGATGATCTGACAGAGATTCCAGCCAAGCGTCTGATCCAGCTGTTTGAAAAGGTTCCTGTGCCGTGATCGGCTTCTTTGCACGCCTGTTTTACCGAATGGTCGGCGGCAACACGACCATTCCCGTGACCCTGGGGCTGCGCAATATCTATATTCTACCCACCGGATATGGGCTGTTGTATTTGACCGGCCTGACCGGCATGCTGATCGGATCCATCAATTACAACAACAATCTGGGTTTTTTACTCACTTTTTTGCTGGGCAGTTTAGGCATAACGGCGATGCTGCATACCTATGGAATGCTCTACGGTATAAGGCTCTTTAGCGCTGTGGCGACACCGGTTTTTGCCGGCGAATTCATGGATGTGGAGATCCGGGTCGCCGGCGTAAAGCGTTCACGAACCGCACTGCGTTGGTTTTTTCGTCCCTATCATCCGGTGGTCGTGAATGTTTCGCCTGAAACGCCGATGCAGGTGCGGGTTTCGGCCAAGGCTTTGAAGCGGGGCTGGTTTTTACCACCCCGGCTGCGAATTGACTGCGTCTATCCGCTGGGCCTGTTCCGGGCCTGGGTTCGGATCAATACGGATGTGCGTTGTGTGGTCTATCCAAAACCCTTGGCCGCACCGGTGCCAAAAACCGAGGGCACAGCGGATAATGAAAGGGAGGGGACTATATCGGTTACGGGCACCGATGATTTTATAGGTCTGGCCGCTTATCGGCCCGGTGACCCGCTGCGACGTATTCATTGGCAGGCCTATTCCAGAGGACGCGGTCTTTTCATCAAACAGTTTGCCGGCCAGGCCAGCCGTGCAATCATGCTGGATATGCAGCAAATGAAAGGGCGTGATGTGGAAAAGCGGCTGTCGGTTCTCTGCTTTCATGTGTTAACGGCCCACCGCCGGCGGCAATACTTTGGCCTCAAGCTGATGGGGCAGGTGATCCCCCCTGACAGCGGCAGGGCCCACCGGGACCGATGCCTGCGGGCGCTGGCCCTTTTTCAAAGGCAGTGATCCATGCAAGTCCAACCCATTGGCCAATTGCTCCTTGCCCTTGCGGTTGCCACGGCGCCGCTTTGCTTTGCATTGCCATGGTGGGCCATCGGCTGGTGTATGGCGTTCTGGGGATATCTGTGGGTCCGGGGCCCCGCCCACTCGGCCGTGCCCTCCCGGTCCATCCGTTTGATTTTTTTTTCGATTGGATTGATCCTGGTTTTCATTTCTGCCGGCCTGCGGTTTGACGGCAGTGACTTTATTACCTTGTTGGCGGTCATGGCCGGCGTCAAACCATTGGAAGTGCGCGGCCATCGGGACAGCATGGTAACGGTGTTTCTGGCCTATTTCTTGACTATCACCAGTCTGTTTGTTTTTGAGAATTTGGCCATGACTGTTTATCTGTTTATATCGGTCTGGGTCACCACCGCGGTACTGATTCATGTCAATCACCCTGCCGGTTCCTTTGGGCCGCAGCTGAAACTCTCGGCCCGGTTGGTGCTTTGGGCGGTTCCGCTGATGATGGTTTTTTTTCTCGCTTTTCCCAGGCTTTCCGGCAGTTTGATGAATGCGCCATGGTCCCGCCAGAATCGTTCCGGATTTTCAACCCTAATGCGCATGGGCGATGTATCCCGCCTGGTGACCATGGATACACCCGCGTTTTCCGTTTTTTTTGACTCCTCCTTGCCCGAAGCCGACCAGCGCTATTGGCGGGGTATTGTTTTCCAATCCTTTGACGGCGATACCTGGACGCCCATCCACCGTCAACGTGCCCGGCGAAGCAGCATTAAGGGTAAAGTCCTGACCCGCTACCGAGTCGTGCTGGAGCCCCACGGCCACCGCAACCTGTTTGCTTTGGACCTGCCCGTTACGGCCACGCCGGTGGCCACGATCATGGCGGATCATACCCTGCAAACCCGGAGGCCCGTTAGGCAACGATTGACCTATGCAGTCACCACGGCCTTGGACCATCGTCAGGACCGGATCGGCCATCCAGGTGATCGATACCTGCAACTGCCGGCAAACAGGAATCCGCAAACCCTGGAATTGGGCCGGCAATTGGCCCTTGCCCATACCGACCCCACAGCCCGGGTCAGGGCCGGGCTTGATCTATTCCGCAGCGAGGGATTCACCTATACCCTGAAGCCGGATCGCCTGGGCCGGGATGCGGTGGATGACTTCCTTTTTATCAGCCGCAATGGTTTTTGTGAACATTTTGCCAGCGCCTTTACCGTGCTGATGCGCTCGGCAGGTGTACCCGTGCGAATGGTCGGGGGGTACCTGGGCGGGCGATGGAATGCCGTGGGTCATTTTCTGACGGTGCGTCAGGCCGATGCCCATGTTTGGTGCGAAGTGTGGATAAAAGGGGCCGGTTGGGTTCGGGTAGATCCGACCCTCGCCGTGGCCCCTGATCGTGTCGATGATGGTATTGATGGGTTTTTGAATACCGGGTCGTGGTTGTCGGTCATTTCCCAGGATCATTGGCTGAGGCGCTGGATCGAAACCATCCGGCTGGGGTGGCAGACTGTTAATTTCCGCTGGGACATCTGGTTTATGGGCTTTTCCGCAACGGATCAGGCCGCGCTTGTGAAAAAGGTATGGCATTGGCGGTACGGGGTGTTGTTGGTCGGTGCACTGCTTGGACTGACGATTGCCGCTTTTTTTGTGTATCGGCGGCAACGCCAGCGGCAACCGGTAGCCATTGAGGATCAAGCCCTTATCCTTTACAATCGCTTTTTAAAAAAAATGTCCCGGATTGGCTTGGCCAAGCCGCCATATCAGGGGGCATATGATTATTCCCGGCGAGTGGCCGGCGATCATCCGGCATTCGAAAAAGCGGTCGCTGAAATTGTGGACTGTTACCTGTCACTGCGATACGGTCGTGAGCCTGGTGATGATGACTTGAAAACGTTGCGTCAGTTGGTGCGACGGTTTCATCCGAGGAAAAGATTAAAAATGGATAATGAATAATGGATAACGGAAAATTGAGAATGGATAATGGTGGATAACTTCGTTTTAGCCCCCTGAACCCACCAACTAACCAACTAACCAACTAACTAACTAACTAACTAACTAACTAACTAACTAACTAACTCATTAATCTGTTGGCGTCAGTGATCCCCGATGAACAGCCGTCCGGCCAAACCGCTCGGCAATGCGGTCAATCGCATGATCCACTTTTTCCCAGCCGTCTGCCTTGCGATCAGGACTTGTAAACAGACAGCCCTGCTGGGGGGGGGTGTCGGCGATCAGGGACGAGGCCCCCACGCCGATCAGCCTTAGGGCCTTGTCCAAGCGGTGATGGCCCAGCAGCGCAGTTGCCGTCTGGTAAATCATTTCCGATGATTGAGTGGGGCGGGCAAGGGTAATGCTGCGGGTCATCAGTTTGAAATCGTGGTCCTTCATTTTTAAGGTAATGGTGCGGGCCAGGAAACCGTCGCGGCGCAACTGACGCCCGACCTCCTGGCTTTGCGCCAACAGGTGTTTTTGAAGGTCTTCCCGATTGAGCGTATCGGCGGGCAGTGTTCGTTCCGTGGAAATGGATTTGGTGGGCGTATGGGGGGTGACCCGGGTGTCGTCTTTGCCATGCGCCAGGTCCACGAGGCGTCCGCCGAACTTTCCCAATCGCGCCTTGAGCAATTCTGGATTGATGACTTGAATATCTCCCAGGCTGCGAAGCCCCATTGCTTTCAACTGACCATAAGCGGTTTTACCCACGCCGGGAACTTTTTCCAACGGCAGTGTTTTGATCGTATCGGCAACTTCTGCAGGATGGATGACGGTCAGGCCATCGGGCTTTTGCATATCCGAGGCGATTTTGGCTAAAAATTTTAAGGGGGCCACACCAATGGAGCAGGTTAGTCTGGTCTGCCGGGTGATTTCAGACTTGATGGTGCTGGCCATGGTCCGTGCCGGACCAAACAGCCGTTCGCACCCGGCGGCATCCAAATAGGCCTCGTCAATGGAAACTTGTTCCACGACTGGTGAATAGTTACTCAAAATTGCCATGATCGACCGGGATACCGCTGCATAATGGTCTTTTCGGGGTGGGACGATCGTCAGATGGCTGCAGCGCTGTTTGGCCATGAACATGGGCATGGCACTGTGGATTCCATACCGGCGGGCTTCGTAACTGGCCGCTGCCACGACACCGCGGCCGGAAGCGCCGCCCACGACCAGGGGGTTGCCCTTAAGGTCCGGGTTATCCCGCTGTTCGACAGAGGCAAAAAAAGCATCCATGTCAATATGCAAAATCATGGATGTACTTTAGCCTGCCAGCCCGTCTCTTTCAAGCTAATGGCCTTGCCAAACTCAATTGAATCCACCGTTGGGGCAAAAAATAAATCCATAGAATAGGCTTCTTGGGTTGCAAAAGATTACAAAAATGTTGTAAGCAGCACCCAATTAACTATTTTGTGACCTCAAAAGTGTCATGTTGATAAAGGAAAGTTCATGAAAGCGATCGAACAAGTCACCTTGCTTTACGAAATATCCAATGCCCTCAACGAGCATTTGGATTTGAAAAAATCCATGTTCAAAGCGTTGGATATTTTATCAAATACGCTGCAAATGGAGCGCGGCACAATATCTATCCTGAACCCCCTTAGAAATGAAATCAGTATCGAGGTGGCCCACAGTTTATCAAAAAGCGCCATGGATCGAGTCAAATACAAATTGGGAGAGGGTATCATCGGGCGGGTGATTCAGACCGGTGAAGCCGTGGCGATCCCCAAGATCAGTGAAGAACCCTTGTTCCTTAATCGGACGGCATCTCGCAAGATGAAAGACATGGGGGAGATTTCGTTCATATGCGTGCCAGTGCAAAAAGGGACGCAGGTGGTGGGGGCCTTGAGCGTGGATCGCGCGTATGATCCTGAATATTCACTTGAAGATGGTACGAAACTGCTTTCCGTTGTGGCAACCATGCTGGCCCGCCATGCCATCAATCTGGAAACCATCCAGCTGGAAAAGGAAGCCTTGCGGGATGAAAACAAACGCTTGAAAGACGAACTGGAGAATAAGTACCGCATCAACAACATCATCGGCAACAGCAACAAAATGCGCGAAGTGTTTCAGATGATCAGCCAGGTGTCGCGCAGCAACGCCACCGTGCTGATTCGCGGGGAAAGTGGGACCGGCAAGGAATTGGTGGCCAATTCCATTCACTACAATTCCAAACGGGCAAAAATGCCGTTCGTCAAGGTGAACTGTGCGGCGATTCCCAATAATTTGATCGAAAGTGAATTGTTTGGCCACGAAAAAGGGGCGTTTACCGGTGCCATCAAACAGAAAGCCGGGCGCTTTGAGTTGGCCCACAAAGGCACCATTTTCCTGGATGAAATTGGAAGCATCGAGCCCGATGTCCAGGTGCGCCTGTTGCGCGTGTTGCAGGAACGGGAGTTCGAACGGGTGGGGGGGCATAAAACCCTCAAGGTGGATGTGCGCATCATTGCCGCCACCAATAAAAATTTGGAGCAGGCTGTCGAAGAGGACACCTTCCGCGGGGACTTGTATTACCGTCTGAATGTGTTTCCCATCTATATGCCACCGTTAAGGGAACGCAAGACCGACATTTTGCTCTTGGCCGATTTCTTTCTGGAACGTTACGCTGAGGAAAATGCTCGAGAGGTCAAGCGGCTTTCCACGCCGGCCATTGATATGCTTATGGCCTACCATTGGCCGGGGAATGTGCGCGAACTGGAAAACTGTGTTGAACGCGCCGTTTTGCTCTGTGAGGAGGGGGCTATCCACAGCTATCATCTGCCGCCTACCCTGCAGACCGGCAGGGAGAGCGGTACACTGCCCGATCTTAGTCTGGAAGATGCCGTGGCCGCCCTGGAGAAAGAGATGATCATCGACGCGCTGAAAAATACGCGCGGCAATATTACCACGGCAGCGGAAGTCCTGAAAACCACCGTGCGCAAATTCGCTTACAAGGCCAAAAAGTTTGGGGTGGATTACCGCACCTATCGGTAATGACTTCTCAAACAGGCGCTAAGAGGCGGCTTCCGGATTACTGCGGATGCGTCCGATCAATACCGATTCATTACGAATGGCGTCGGCCAGCTGTCGGGTGAGCGTGCCTTTCTGAGCGTTGATTTCGCTGATTCCCCTGGCGCGGTCCACCATCCAGATAACGTACATTTTTTCGAGCGCGGCGGTTACTTCAGACATTGCCCTGGACAGCTTGTCCCGAGCCGTGTTGAGTTCTTTGGTTTGGGTGTTGATAATGCTGCTCTGGTTGGGAAATTTAGAACCAAGGCGTTTTAACCGCTTTAATTCCTTGTTCATCATGCTCACGATATCGTCTATGGTGATCAGGTTGTGGTAAAGCGCTCGAGACACATAATCATTGGTAAACCGGACGACTTCCTCTTTGACTTTGTGGGACGAAAGTTTGGTTTGCAGGGGCTTTTTTTTAAAATAGTTGGTGTAGGCCCAAAAGCCTCCTCCCCCGGCCAAGGCCAGCACCAAAACGAGTGCGATGAGAATGCCGGCAGCACTGCCGTTGCTATTGTTCACCTGATGGCAAGGGGGATGGGATGCATGGTGTGTCATGGGATTTTTGTCATTTTGCTATGCGCCGATTCGGTGACGTTTCAATTGGTCGACGGCACAGTTGTTTCAGTCGATGTTTGTGATATTTACCCTCATTATCGGCAGCCATCTTAAAATCTGTATTTTTTTACAACCGTTTCCTAATGGCTTGCATAGGAAGGAACGCGAACAAAGGGAGGCCAGCATGCATACGGCACTGACCATTGCCGGTTCCGATTCATCGGGCGGGGCCGGTATTCAGGCGGATCTGAAAACTTTTCAGGCATTGGGCGTATTTGGTATGAGCGCCGTGACGGCGGTAACCGTGCAAAACACGCAGAAGGTGTATGACATTCAGGAAATGCGCCCCCAGATTGTGCACGACCAGATCGCCTGCCTGTTTGACGATATTTCCATTGAGGCCGTTAAAATCGGCATGGTGGCCAGCATTCCGTTGATTGAATCCATCGCCAGTGCACTCGGTTCGATTGCCAGCCTTCCACCGGTAATCCTGGACCCGGTAATGATATCCAAAAGCGGGTACGCACTGCTCAAGCCTAACGCCCAGGCCGCCCTGGTCCAACACCTTTTTCCCCTGGCGCATGTGGTGACGCCCAATCTACCCGAAGCCGAAGCTTTGCTGGGAAAGGAAATCACCGACATAGAGGGGATGAAGCAAGCCGCCAGGGAGATTGCCGATTTAGGTGCTCGCATGGTGGTGGTGAAAGGTGGACATTTGGGGCAGGACAATGCCACGGATGTCCTTTTTGACGGGAATAAATGTCGGCTGCTGGAGCACCGACGCATTCAAACGGCCAATACCCATGGTACCGGATGCACTTTCTCCGCAGCCATCGCGGCATATATGGCCAAGGGACAGACCTTTTTTGATGCCGTGTCCCAGGCCAAGACCTACATTACGGGGGCCATTGAAAATGCCTTTGACCTTGGCAAAGGGTGCGGCCCGACGCATCATTTTTATGATTTATACCAAAAGGCGGGGATGGTCATTGACTGAAGGGGAGGACTTGTCGCCCCCGCCCTTCAGCACTACGCTCATAGCGCACCCATTGTCTATGGCCTGATTCAGACTTCTCAAGCAGGCTCTTAGATAGTGCCCATCCATAAATGGCCAATTTGCCCGATATCGGCGTTGCGCGAAAAATTTAATCCTCGGAATATCAACCATATGCCTGTGGTTAAATTTTTCGCGCGCCTTGATCTCGACCAAATTTGCCTATTTCTGGATAGACACTAGATAACTCGAGGATCGATACTGCTTCCTGGTACAGGTAACTCGGTAATCGAAAGCAGAACAAACTTTAAGCAAACCATATACCAAGTTTTATTTGGGCGTATGGAAGCGAAACCATTTGATATTGTTTGTATAAATAAAAGGTGAGAAGTTTGATGCCGGGAATTTGGCCGTTTAATAAAAACGGGTGGGGAAAAATGGTATTTGGGACGCACTGAAATTGTATTTGAGCGGTTGATCACCGCCGGTTAGCGGATGGTACATCGTAAAACAAAAGGCTCGGCGAATTCTTTCAGCTGCTGCATGGTTTCCGGGAGGATGGTCGGATCCTGATCTTGGCCAAATTCAGGGTCTAAACACGTGGCCCGGGGGTTGAATGGCTGGAGTACATAATGGGTGGCGCCTTCGATGGTTCTGGCAATGGATTTGATCGCCTCGGCACTGATAAAAGGGCGTACACAGGTAGTCCGAAATTCATAGGCCGGCGCATGATCCATGATCCGCCGAATACTCTCGGTCAGTCGCGCCTTGGTGTGTGAATGACGGCTAAAGGGCTGATAGGCGTCTAAGGGCGCCTTGATATCCATGGCCACAAAATCCAACAAATTCTGATCAAGAAGCCGGCCCAACGTGTCGGGGCGGCTCCCATTGGTGTCCAGTTTGACCGGATAGCCCAACGCTTTGATGGATTGGCAAAGCTCAGCCAGCCCCCTTTCCAAGGTGGGTTCGCCACCCGTGATGGTAACCCCCTCCAGCAGGCCCTTTCTTTTGGATAAAAAATCAATCACCTCACTGAAAGGGATCTGCTGCGGATACTCGCCCCGGGCCAGTTCAGGATTGTGGCAGTACGGACAGATGAAATTACAACCGGTTAGAAAAAGCACACAACTGATCTTGCCCGGGAAATCGATAAACGAGTTTTTTTGCAGCCCTGCGATGAACAATGGCTATACACTCCCCAGCTGTTTCAGCGAATCCTCGACCAATACCGTATCCCTTGATTTCAGCGGTTTATCCTGGAGCGGTTGGCTGGAACGGTTTTCTTCCATGACCACCGCTGCGGTAACCCCATCCGCCTCATGGGGAACTTTAAATGTCCGCCGTCTGCAGTATTCAGCCTGTTTGCCGTCGTTCCACTGTTTTATCGGTCTCAGGTAGCCAACCACGCGGGAATAGACTTCGGTCTCCTGATCGCAATACGAACAGCGGGGTTGCTCACCGGCAAGGTACCCGTGGGACGGGCAGACAGAGAATGTGGGGGTCAGGGTAAAATAGGGCAGACGGTAGTTGCCCGACACCTTGCGAATCAGGGATTTGACTGTTTCGATGTCACCGACCTGTTCTCCCAGGAACAGGTGCAGCACGGTGCCGCCGGTATACTTGGTCTGCAGGGTGTCCTGGAGCATCAAGGTCTCGAAGATATCATCGCTGTGGTTGACCGGCAGCTGGGTGGAGTTGGTGTAAAAGGGCGCTGCACCGTGTTGAATATCTTCCTCGTTGGCACAGACAATGTCCGGAAAGCGCCGTCTGTCGATCATGGCCAGGCGATAGGAGGTGCCTTCGGCCGGTGTGGCTTCCAGGTTGAAGATGTCTCCAGTGTGGTCCTGGATTTCGGCAATCATGGATCTCAACGCATCCATGACCCTGACGGCAAATGTCTGGCCATCGGCAGTGGTGATGTCCGTTCCCAGAAAATTCAGGCAGGCTTCGTTCATGCCTATAATGCCGATGGTCGAAAAGTGATTTTTCCAGTACACACCGGAACGATTCTTGATATCGCGCAAGTAGAATTTGGAATAGGGATAGAGATTTTTGTCGGTAAACTGCTCCAGCACCTTACGCTTGATAGCCAGGCTCTCGATGGCCAGATTCACTTTGGCCCGTAAGGTGGCGAAAAACTCATCCTCACTCATGGCCACATAGCCGATGCGCGGCAGGTTGATGGTTACCACCCCGATGGAACCGGTGAGCGGATTGGCGCCGAACAGGCCGCCGCCGCGCTTGAGCAGTTCGCGATTGTCCAGCCGCAGGCGGCAACACATGCTGCGGGCGTCCTCCGGCGACATATCCGAATTGACGAAGTTGGAGAAATAGGGAATGCCATATTTGCCGGTCATTTGCCAGACCGGTTCCAGATTGGGATTATCCCAATCAAAATCCGCAGTGATGTTGTAGGTGGGAATGGGAAAGGTAAACACCCGGCCCTTGGCATCGCCTTCGATCATGACTTCGGCAAAGGCCCGGTTGAAAATATCCATTTCCGCCTGGAACTCACCGTAGGTGGTGGTTTGGGTTTCGCCGCCGATGATTACTGGATGGTCTTTCAGGGTGCCCGGCACGTAAAGATCCATGGTGATGTTGGTAAACGGCGTCTGGAAACCGACCCGTGTGGGAATGTTGATGTTGAAGACAAATTCCTGCAGGGCCTGTTTGACCTTGTCGTAGCTTAGCTGGTCATGGCGGATAAAGGGCGCCAGCAGGGTGTCGAAATTGGACAGGGCCTGGGCGCCGGCCGCCTCTCCCTGAAGGGTATAGAAGAAATTGACAATCTGTCCCAGGGCTGAACGCAGATGTTTGGGGGGCGCGCTTTCCACTTTGCCTTCAACGCCTTTGAAACCATTACGTAACAAATCGGTGAGATCCCATCCCACGCAGTACACCGACAACAGGCTGAGGTCGTGGATGTGCAGGTCCCCGTCGGCATGGGCACGCCGGATTTCCGGTGGATAAATTTTATTGAGCCAGTATTCAGAGGTGACGTCCGAAGAAATATAGTTGTTAAGGCCCTGCAGGGAGTAACACATGTTGCTGTTTTCTTTGATTTTCCAATCCAGCTTGCGGATATAGTGCTCGACCAGATCCACATGGGCCTTGGTGGCGATGCGGCGGATCTGGGCGTGCTGCTCCCGATAGATGATATACGCTTTGGCCGTCTTGTAATACGGAGAATCGAGCAACACCCGCTCGACGATGTCCTGAATTTCCTCCACTTCAGGCGTGGGCCCCAGGCGCAGCTCATGGACCAGGGTCAATACCCGCAGGGTCATCTTCTTGGCTTCCCGCTGGCTGAATTCCCCGGTTGCCTTTCCGGCTTTGGCGATGGCTGCGGTAATCTTGGATGAATCAAATTCGACAACTCGACCATTACGCTTCTTGATTTCTTCAATCACGGGTATCTCCTCGGACCTTAAGTTTAATTTTGATGATTTGAAACGACGAAAAAACACCGCAGCCGGTATTTTTTCAGGGTGTGCATGAATTCGAGTAAGTTCTGGTAGAAGGTCTTTCCGTCACTGCTTACATGAGGCACAGTGATTTTCTTTTACAACAACATATTGTTGTGTGTCAAGGCGATTTTCCCATATATAGTGGATTTCTGGTGCCCGCTGACCTGCCTCCAACTGCTTGTGTTTGCAAAGGATATGATGAAATCGGAAAAAGTCTTTGTTCGGACGGATTCCTAAAAATCGTCTTATCCCGGTTTCCGAGGAAATATTCAAGTCCAGGAAATCACCCTATTTTGGGGTGACTTTTTTAGAAGATATGGACAATCGCCAGGGGCGCTTTATTTTTATGTAAAAATTGATGCTGAGGCTGGGTCAGGAATAATCTGCAATATATTGTGTGGAAAGTTGCTTGACACACAATATATTGTGTGAGACATTGGATCTACACGCTGGCGGGCAGGGTTGCGGCATTGACGGTTTCCATAGTGTAAGAGCCTGTTTGAGAAGTCTGGATCAGGCCCGATAACAAGGCGGAAAGTGGTTCAAAAGCGGAGCATATGTAATATGTGAGCATTTTGAGACACTTTCCAACGCCGTTAGCGGGCCTTAGACGGATTTATCAAACTGGCTCTAAGGCCCGTAATCGCAAGTTCTCCCTCTCTCCCGGTGCCATGCCAGCAGCGCCCAAGCCGGGCCGATCATCCCAAGCGTCCTGACATTGCTGAATCGAGCGTCAAACCCGAAGCGGGGCCGTTTACCATAAGGTGATGTCAGGGTGTTGCCTGGTGCATCAAGCAATTCAGACCAGCGAAAAAACGATCCAAATAACGCGTATCGGAAAATGGAGAGTTAAATGCTTATGGCACAAAAAGAGAAAATTCTCATCGTGGAAGATGGAAATGTGGACCTGACCACCCATGTCTGGGATGATCAGGCCTTTTGTAAGACCCTTGTTGGTGCCAATGCGGTCAACAAAGCGCAAGCCAAGGACATTGCCCGCTTTATCCGTTCCACGATTGACCGTATGGACCTTCGTCACATCACCTCTCCCATGGTGGATGAAATGGTCAAGGCCAAAATGGCCGAATATGGACTGGACAACCACCAGCCGCTACGCCTGACCTGCAACATGTTTGTCAGAAATGGCATTGATCTTTCCCCCAACGCCAAAACGGTCCTGGAGCGGCGCTATCTGAAAAAGGCCATGGATGGTACGCTGCAGGAGACACCGGCCCAGATGTTCCACCGCGTGGCGCGCCACATTGCCCAGGCGGAGAAAAATTATGACGCCCAGGCCGATGTGAAAAAACTCGCTGAGAAATTTTACGCACTGATGACGCGCTTTCGGTTTTTGCCCAATTCACCGACACTGATGAATGCCGGCAGAAGCCTTGGGCAACTGGCGGCCTGTTTTGTGCTGCCCATCGAAGATACCATGGAGGGAATTTTCGATGCACTGAAAAACGCGGCCATCATTCATAAATCCGGTGGTGGCACGGGATTTTCCTTTTCCCGCCTGCGTCCCAAAAGCTCGACGGTGGGCACGACCGGCGGGATTGCCTCCGGTCCGATTTCCTTTATGAAAATTTTCAACACGGCCACCGAACAGGTCAAGCAGGGGGGCACCCGCAGAGGGGCCAATATGGCCATTTTGCGTGTGGATCATCCGGATATTATCGAGTTTATCCACTGCAAGGCCACCAACACCGAGCTCAACAACTTCAACATTTCCGTAGGCATTACCGAGGCTTTCATGGAGGCCGTTAAAAACGATGGCGACTATGCGCTGTTGGATCCGCGGGACGGGAAACCTGTTCAAAACCTAAACGCCCGTGAGGTATACGACCAACTGGTAAAGCAAGCCTGGAAAAACGGTGACCCGGGAATCGTTTTTCTTGATCGGATGAACCGTGACAATCCAACGCCCGCGCTGGGTGAGATTGAAAGCACCAACCCTTGCGGCGAGCAGCCACTGCTTCCCATGGAAGCGTGCAACCTGGGCTCCATCAATCTGGGGAAGTTCGTTGCCTCCAAAAACAATACACCGCAGATCGATTACGCGGCCCTGAAAGAAACCGTCTGGACCGCCGTCCACTTTCTGGACAATACCATTGATATGTCCCGCTATCCCCTGGCGGCCATCGATCAAATGGTCAAGGCCAACCGCAAGATCGGACTGGGGATTATGGGGTTTGCCGATCTGCTGTTTCAGTTGGGCACGCCTTACAACAGTGAAGACGCATTGGCCGTCGCCGAGGAGGTCATGGGATTCGTGCAGACTGAATCCCACCAGGCCTCCCTGGCCCTGGCCGAAAAGCGCGGGGTGTTTCCCAACTACGAAAAAAGTCGCTTTGGCGGTGACGCCGCCAAGGCCTATCGCAATGCCACCACCACTACCATCGCCCCCACGGGAACGCTGAGTATTATTTGCAACTGCTCATCGGGTATTGAACCGCTGTTTGCGCTCAGTTTTGTACGGACGGTCATGGACAACGACAAGCTGGTGGAGGTCAATCCCCATTTCGAAAACGTCGCTAGAAAGCAGGGGTTTTACTCCCCATCACTGATGGAGGCGATTGCTCGATCCGGATCCGTGGCCCATCTGAAGGACATCCCCGATGATGTTAAACGGGTGTTCGTCACCGCTCACGATATTTCCCCGGAATGGCATTTGCGCATGCAGGCGGCTTTCCAGAAATACACCGACAATGCCGTATCCAAGACGGTGAACCTGGCCCATGACGCCACGGTGGCCGATGTGCGCAGGATTTATGATTTGGCCTGGAAGCTTGGCTGCAAAGGCGTCACCATTTATCGGGACGGCAGTAAAGAGAATCAGGTGCTCTCTTTTTCCTCCAATAAAAAGAAAGAGGATGCCTTCATGACCGCCGTGCGCAAACGGCCCGACACCCTGGAAGGGTTTACCACCCGTGTCAAAACCGGATTGGGCCAGCTTTACGTGACGGTGACCGAATACGATGGCAAACCATTCGAGGTTTTTGCCACAATTGGCAAATCCGGCCGCTCCACAACTGCTAAAACAGAGGCCATCGGCCGTTTGGTATCCCTGGCCTTCCGATCAGGGGTGACCGTCGATAAAGTGGTGGAACAGCTAAAAGGCATTGGCGGTGAACATCCGGTTTTTCAAAACGGTGGGTTGGTCCTGTCCATTCCCGATGCCATTGCGCGGGTGCTTGAAAAACGGTATCTCAAGGATCGTCAAAAAACCAAGTCGGTCGGCAGTCTGAGAGGGGAGGTGTGCCCTGAATGCAATCAGACGGTGAGCTTTGAAGAGGGGTGTATGACGTGTCACTTCTGCGGGTTCACCAAATGCGGATAGTCATCACCGCATGCGCATCATCCGGCGCATGGGCGACTGTGGGGTGACCCACAGGTAGTCGGCCCAGGACAGCTCGGCTTCACCGTCCACGGGTGTCAGGTAAATGGTTTTAAAGGGCGCCGGGTTGCGCGCATAAGCCCGGTTGGGGATACCGAATTTTTTTATGATATGACCGTTGCCAACCAGCACCACCATTTTCCCTGACCCCAGATGGGTGGCCACTTTATCGGCCATGGCATCTTCCCAGGTGCATTGCGCCTCATAGAAATAGGCGAATGTATCCCGCCCTTTGATGGTGTGCATTTTAAAAATATCTTCAATATAGGCCCGGTGATCGGTATTGCTGGTGTCGATTGTCTCCGGCAGATGTCGGCTGTCATCGGCAGACAGGCTGGCGATGCCTCCCACCCCGATTCGTGCGGGGATATAGGAGGGAACGTTCAGGGCGATCAGCCGAATTCCTTTTTCTTTTGCATAATCCAGGATACCGCGGTACAAGCCATAGTCAAAGCGCCAGTTGGCGTACCAATGGGTTCGCTGTAAAAATTGGGTTTCGTCGAGTTTTCCGGCAACCCAATCATCAAGCACCGGTTGGTAGGTGTAATCGAACATTTCCATGCCGATGGTCAGATCCGGTGTGATCCGGGCAAGGGCCTGGATGACTTCCAGTTGAATGGTATGGTGGGACGGGTTGGTATGCTGCTCTCCCACATAGACCACACGAACCTTGGCCAAATCTGAATAGAGCGTTTCACGCGAGACAGTTGACGCGGTATCGGTTTCTAATATCGCGTGTTCCACCAATCGGGCCTCGCTGTCCTTGATGATCAGCGTTTTTGGCTGCACTGCACATCCTCCTGCGGTTAGCATCAGCATCACGGCCATGATCCACAGCAGTGGGAAACGCCCACCGGTAAAACATAAACCGCTGCGATGCGCGTGGCGAGGCGTAAAATACGATGGAATCGAGCTCCAGCTATGGTAAAGGGTCATATCAGTCCTTGAATATCGGAGATTGATTTGAAGATAAAATTCAAAAGTGATCTGCTTTTCCGCAAAGCTTTCATCCCTTGGTATGACACGGAACTTTCCTTGATCCTGACCTTGATTTTTGCCGTGGTGGTATTGCTGTTCAGTATGGTGGGGATTGCTGCAGCCTTGGATACACTGCGCTTTACCGGCTATATCTGGCTCCCCTGCCTATTGATGGTGCTTTCACTGACACTTACCATTTCAAGCCTGATCCGCCTGATCAGAAGATGGAATATTTAAGGATCGGAAATTTTGTTAATTGATCAAAATTGCTTGTTCTTGCGCGCTTGACCAGCTTGGATGATCGGTGGGGCGCTTACGCCTTGTGTTTCTAATTGTTTTTTTCCACAAAGGTTTTAAAACTCATCGTCTGGTAGCTGTCCGAGTTAATATATTTTAAAATGGAAAGCATCTCTTTGGGGGGGATATACCCAGGTCGATTGCCGATCATGGCCCCGTTTTCCGCGATAAACCAAGTGCTGGGCAGGCCGGTGACCTTGTATTTGGTGGCGATGGCCTGCTGCCTGTCAGAGTTGACGCTGATGGGCACGAAATTGCGATTGACGTAAGCGATCACGCTGGGGTTTTGGAACGTTTCCTTTTCCATTTTAAGACAGTATCGACACCAGTCGGCATTGAAAACCAGGAACACCTTCTTTTTTTCGGTCTCGCCCCGTTTACGGCCTTCTTCATATGCCATCCATTGAATCCCATCACCGTTTTGAGCGGCTTGCGGTGCGGGATTGTAAAGAAACGGAATAACCATCAAGACCAAAACCACAATTGTCAGGTACCATTTTTTTTGCATCACGTAATGTTATCCTATGCGCTGATCAGATTCAATTGGTTGGTAACCAGGAGCAGGCCGATGATCAGCAGCAGCACGCCTGCGGTCACATTAATATACTTTATCGACCATGAGACCTTTTTTATTAAGATAATCAGCGAATCGATGAAAATGGAAAGCACCAGAAACGGAATTGCCAGTCCGGCGGCATAAACCGATAGCAACCCAATTCCTTGACCCACCGTATCCTGGTTACTGGCCACGATCAAAATCGAGCCCAACAGCGGACCGATGCACGGACTCCACCCCGCGCCAAAGGCCATGCCCACGATAAATGTGCCGATAAAAGGGAGAGGCTTTTTTTGAAGGTGCAGACGCCGTTCGAATTCCAGGGCCCTGAACCGAAAAAGGCCGGTCATATGAATACCGAACAAAATAATGGCCACCCCGCCAACGATCCGTATCCAGTCGCGATACTGGAAAATGGCGCCGCCGACAAAAGAGGCCGATGCGCCCATGAGGATGAAAATAGTTGAAAAACCAAGAATATAACTCAAGGTCGACAGGATGATCCGTATCCGTACCCCGGTGCGTTGAACACCGGTCAATTCATCCAGGGAAAAGCCGGTAATAAACGTAAAATACGCTGGGATCAGCGGAAGGATGCAGGGTGAAAAAAAAGAAAGCAGCCCTGCAACCAGAGCGGCGGAATACGAGATTGATTCAGTGAACATAGGCTGGCAATCACTTTCTTGGACAATCTTAATAGTTGCTGGTCTTAGCTATTGAGACCCTAATGTAAAGAGGGTTACAAAAAACGGGCTCGCTGTTGCAGCCTGCTTGCCCATCGTTCGACAAATTCACCAAGATCAAGGCGCCTGCCAGATGATGATCAGAACTTTTTTTGAATGTTGATCCAATCTGAAACGATCGACGGCTGTTGGGTCAAGCGGTGTGGGAAAGATTGCTTGGTTTTGTCAATACCCAGATACCGGCCGCCAGAATTGCCAGGTCGCGCAAGGTGTTCATGGCAATATTGGAAGGCTCTCGGGCAGACAGCGAAAAACAGCCGCACGCGATGTCCAGTCCCCGGTATGCGTTAAAAAAACCGATCCCGATAAAAGCGACCATCATCAAACTGACCAATAGTGCCGCCCCTTTTTCGTAACGGCCGAAAACCAGCGCAACACCGCATAGCGCTTCGATCCAGGGAAGGATGATGGCTGTCAATGTGGCCAGGGGTGGATTGACCAGCTGGTAGTTGGCCACAATGGCGGCAAAGGCGGACGGATCGGCGATTTTTGCAATACTGGAAACCAAGAACACGGCACCCAGCCCAATACTGACGCAAGCCGTTAGTTTTTTGCCGAAAAGAGGGGACACTGCTTTACGATGCCTTTCGGACCCATTTTTGTTGGATTTGATCAGTCATAGTATATTGCCAACGTAATATTACCACGCGAGCCAGACTTTTCAAATAGGCTCTTAGGGCTGGGTTTTCCCGTTGGCAAAGTTTTTAATCATGGCTTCTCCCAGGTCTTTGGAACGGTTGGTGGCTGCTTCCACAGCATCGATCAGCGTGGTGCGCAGTCCCCCTTTTTCCAATGTGTGCAGCCCGACGATGGACGTTCCCCCCGGAGACGTGACCGAATCTTTCAACTGACCGGGATGGGCCTCGGTCTCGAGGAGCAGTTTGGCGGCGCCCAGGATGGTCTGGGAGGCAAGCAGCTGGGAATCTTTTCGCGATAGGCCGACCTTAACGCCGGCATCGGCCAGGGCGTCCACGATCATGAAAATATAAGCCGGTCCGCTGCCGCTTAGGCCCGTAACGGCGTCCATGAGGTAATTTTCCTTGAGGAAAATGGATTTGCCGACGGAATTAAAAATCGCCATGGCCAGCTTGACGTCTTCTTCGGTTGCATGGTCGCCGGCGGCGATGGCAGTTGCGCCTTCGCGGACGGCAACAGCCACGTTGGGCATGACCCGGATCAGACGCAAATCCTTTTTCAGCAACGACTCAATGGCCGCCAACGGAACACCGGCGGCGATGGAGATGATCAGCTTGCTCATATCCAGATGCGCGGCGGTCTCTTTGAGCACGCTGGCCATGATCTGGGGTTTGATGGCGTAAATGATGATATCGGCCTTGTTAATGACCTCGATATTGTCCGTGGTCGTGGCCACGTTGAATTTTTTTTGGGCGGTCTCCAGCTGGCGTTCGTTAGCATCGGAACAGATGATGTTCTCGGCCTTTGTTGAACCGGAACGGAGCAACCCGTCCATAAGGGCGTTGGCCATGTTACCGGCACCGATCAGGCCGATTTTTTTGTCGTTTAACATCGTTTCAATCTCCTCTTAAATCGTGTGGGATGGTAAAGCTTTGCAATCCGTTCACCTACGTTTCCGCCCCGCACCATGTCAAGGAAAATCTGAGACCATTAAAACAGACGTCATCCGTCTGGCCGAAAATGGCCAGATCTTGCGTAAAGATGGTTTCGGTTTAAGCGGTTGCATTTCACATGGGCCAGAAAAAGGGAATAAAGATCATTAAAATAACGAACACGACCAGTGTGAGGGGTAGCCCGAGTTTGACGTAATCGATGAATCGATAACCACCGGGTCCCATGACCAGCACATTGGCCGGATGGGAAACAGGGGATGTGAAACTGGATGAGGCGGCCATGGCTATGCCCATCATCAGGGGGTAGGGGGATATCCCTAAACCGGCGGCGGTTTTCAGGGCAATGGGGACCATCAATACCACCAGGGCCGCCGTGGGGATAACGCTGGTGGCCATGAAGGTAATCAGCATCAACCCTGCCAGTACGGCATGGGGACCAAAGGGGCCTACGACGCCAACCACGCCTTCGGCCAGCAGGCGTGCAGCGCCGGTGTTGTCCAGGGCCGTGCCCAGGGGCAGCATGCCGGCGATCAGAAAAACCGCTTTCCACTCAATGTAGCGGTAGGCCTCCTCCATGGTCAGGCAACGGGTGAGCACCATCGATGCCGCGCCGACGACCACGGCGATATAAATCGGCAGCCATCCGAGGATGACTGGAACCAGCACGGCGGCCATAATGGCCAGCGCCACCTTGGCTTTTTTTTCCCGGGGTGCCTGTTGGGCGGTTTCTGTAAGCACCAGAAAATCAGGTTCGCGGCCCAAGAGGTTGAGTTTTTCCCAAGGCCCGTAAAGCAACAGGGCATCCCCGAACTGCAAGGGCATATCGCGAAGCGCGTCGCGATAGGCTTTGCCCTTGCGCCAGATGGCCAGCACCGTCAAACCGTATTTGTCGCGAAAATGGATTTCCCGCAGGGACATGCCGGAGAGCACACTGTGAGGGGAAAGCGTGGCTTCGACCAACCCCACGCGCTCGTCCTCGATGGTGGATTGATCCGGGCGATGGGTGTCCGTTTCGATGAAAATGCCTTCCAGGCCCTGCATGAGCAGTATCGAAATCATGTCCGTGGTTCCGGCAACGATCAACTGGTCGTCCGCTTCGAAGCGGTCCGAGGAAGCGGGAACCCGGGCTGTACCGTCACGGCGAATGATGACAAGGATCTGAACGTCGACCGCATCACCCAATCGGCTTTCACTCAAAGAGAGTCCGACCAGCTTGGATCTTGCCGGTACACGCAGCCGGCGCAGCCGGTCACCCAGGACCTCGAATTGGGCCACATCCTCGGGGGAAAGGATCTCTGGCGGCTGAAAAGGCGCGTGATCGCCAAGTTCAGTCAATGTTTCCAGGGATCCATGAACCAGTAGCACATCTCCGGCCCGCAGCGGCCTTGCTTTCAGATCCTCAATGATTTGACGATCGTCACGCGCGATACCCAGCACATTCAACCCAAAACGGCTACGGAACCCGATGTCCGAAAGGGTTTGATGCGCATAGGCGCTGTCGGATTTGATTTTTAACCGCGCTACCTGCATGCCATGGGTGAAAAGTACCGCCGGATCAACGGCCCCTTCTTCGGCCAGGAGTTGGCCCCAGTGATTCATCTCGTGGATCTGATCCCGGTTGCCTTCGACGATCAACTGGTCCTCGGCCTGGATCACTTCGGTAATGGGCGGGGCCAACAGGGTCTGATTGCCGCGGGTGATACCAATGACATTGAGCCTCAGGGCCGCGCCGATCCGGCTTTTGGCTAATGTTTTGCCCACAAGCACGGATTGGTCGGGAATCCTGATCTGGAAAAGATGGTCTTTGAGCCGGTAGGCGGAGCGAAAATCCCGTTCCTGCGCGGTGGTTTCCTGGGATAAATTACGTTTGGGCAGCATTCGTGTGCCGACCATGGCAATGAAGGCAATGCCGCCAACCATAACCAAAAGGCCCACGGGGGAGAAATCGAACAGGCTGAACGGCTCCAGGCCGTTATCGCGCAGCGCTTCGCTGACCAGGATGTTGGGCGGTGTACCGATCATGGTGGTCAGACCGCCTAACAGCGATCCATAGGCCAGCGGCATCAACAAAATGGATGGTGAACGGCTGGTTTTGCGGGCAATGTCCATGATCACGGGCAGCATGAGTGCGGCCACGGCCACGTTGTTCATGAATGCCGACAATCCACCGGCGATGATCATAATGATGACGATCAGTATTTTTTCCCCACCGCCGGCAACCTTGAGCAACTGGCGGCCGAGAATATTGGCGATGCCGGTGCGTGTCAGTCCGCCGCTCAAGATGAAGACGGCCCAAATGGTAACCACCGCCGGATTGCTGAAACCGGCCAAGGCCTCTTTAGGTGTGACAATACCGGTGATTGCCAGCATCCCCATGACCAGCATGGCCAACACTTCCAAGGGGGTCCACTCGGTAATGAGTAAAATGATAACGGCACCAAGGATCGCCAATACAATGATGATTTCCGCAGACATGGGATGACTCCCTTTAACCTGAGTAATGATGGATTGTGTATGTCGCTTGGTATCGATTCCGGCCGGTTGCCCTGGCTTTAAAGCCGGATGGATGTTGAAACGACCCGTTGCCGGCCGTGTAGTGATGACGTTATGCCATGGTTTTGCCAGGCAATAAATGATATTAATCATAAAACGGGAAAACGAAAATCGGGAAAAGAAATATTTTGCCGCACCATCTATTGCTGGTTGCGTTTTTGGGTCGATTGAATTCAACAGCCAAGGAGGCAGGCTATGGATTTTGGAATTGCTGGAAAAGTAGCTTTGGTGACGGCCGCCAGCCGCGGATTGGGCCGCGGATGCGCAGCGCAGTTGGCCGCTGAAGGGTGCCGGGTGGCGATCTGTGCCCGTGACGAGAAGACTGTCAAAAAAGCGGCTGAAGAGATCGCTGATCAAAGCGGTAGCCAGGTGATGGGATGGACCGCCGACATGATCCGTACCGATACCATCGACTCCTTGCTGGACAGTGTTCGACAATCCCTGGGAGAACCGGAGATCCTGGTCACCAATGCCGGCGGTCCGCCCCCGGGAAATTTCGCCACAACGCCGCTGGACCAATATGAAAAGGCCCTTCATCTAAACCTGATGAGTGCCGTGCATCTGATTCACGGCGTCGTGCCCGCCATGCAGGCCAAGGGCTGGGGCCGGATTATCGCGATTACCTCGATTTCAGTCAAACAGCCCATCGACAGCCTGCTGCTGTCCAACATGGCCCGGGCCGGATTGACGGGCTTTTTGAAAACCATTGCAACGGAACTGGCTCCCCAGGGCATTACCGTCAATGCGCTATTGCCGGGAACCCATAAAACATCCCGGATCGAACAGCTGGTGCAGCACCGTGCTGCGCAGGAGAAAAAAACACCCGAGGAGATATTGGCGCAGATGATGTCGGCCAACCCGACTCATAGCATTGGTGACCCATCTGATTTCGGTGCGGCGGCGGCCTTTCTGGCCAGTGTCCAGGCGCGGTACATCACCGGTCAGAATTTGCTGGTGGATGGGGGAAATTACCGGGGGCTGCTTTAACACCTGCGTTTTGTTTGTTTTTATTATTCATACGCCTAGTGGCCGGGACACGGATGAATGCGCTTTTTCAACGGATGATGTCGATTGATCGACGATGGGCGCTGGTGGGGCTTGCGGCACTGGTGTTGACCGCTTGCGCGACTGTTCGCGTGCGCCTTCACGAGCAAAAAGTCGATGGGCACTATCTGTACTTTCCCCAGGACGAAAATGAGATTGCCGGCCGGCTGGCGGACGAGATCGGCGACATGCTGCAATTTTTAGCGCGACATGGGCTGACGGTCACGGCCCCCGTCCATATCATCCTTGATCCGGAACTGGATGCCCCGGACCCGATGGTGTTTATGATTCCCCACCGTGAGATCCGGCTGCCCATAAAAGCGCCCGGCGTATTCGAGGATGGGTGGCTGGAACCCGATCCGTGGCGGTACTACCTTTTCAAGGGACTCTGCCTTCAGGCCTTATACGCGATGCGATCCGGTCTGCCGGCGCTGCTGCACAAGGGCTTTGGAGAGATCGTCTCGCCCAACATCGTTTTGCCGGACTGGATTACGGACGGCATCTGCCACTGGCTCTACACCCGCTTCAATCCCGCAAGCCCACCGGATCCACTCAACCTGGCCCTGTTCCAGTTGACGCCGCTTCCGGGGCTGGACGAACTCAGCAATCATCCCGAGGGCTGGCCGGGATACTACAGCTACCGGGTTTTTGGACGCCGGTTTATCCACTGGGTGGTTCAGCGTTATGGATGGCGCAGGGTGCATGATTTCCTTGCCGAGCATGGCCGCGGGATCATTCCCATAGAAATCGATCTGAAAGCCGAGCGCCGGCTGGGAAGCACATGGGCGGGCCTGTGGCGGATGTTCCAGCAGGATGTGGCCGGACCCAAGGGGACGGATGGCGGAATTCACCTGGTCGGGTACTGGCCTGATCCGTTTGTCTATTGGAACCGCAAAGGCGTGTATCCGGGGGTAGATCAGACGGGGCATCGCAGCCGATACGGGTGGCTCGAGGCGGGCCGAACCCTATGGCTGTCCCAGTACGATGAACAAGGGGTGTCCAAACGGGTCCGCACCATTGGCGATCAGCCGGTTTGGACAGCCGACGAACACGTCTGGGATCCCGGTCCTGGCGGTGTGGCCGTCACCCGTGACGGTCATCGACCGGGATTGGTGATTTTTGCAGGCAATGGGGACAGCCTGGCATCATCCGATTGGCTGTGGCTGTCGACAAAAACGCGGCTTTTCCATATCCCGGGGCCTGATGGTGTCATTCAGCTAAGCGGGCCGGTGAGGGATTCCCATGGGCGTATTGCCGTTGCCGGTAACACGGGAGGCAACTGGGATATCTGGTTGTATGACAACGGCTGGCAACGCTTGACCCAGGATACTGCAACAGACATCGACCCCTGGTTTGAGGGCCAGACAATCCTATACGCCACCGACCGAAGCGGCGTCTTCCGGATCGTCGATACGGCCGGAAACGTCCGTTCGGCCTGTGAAACCGTTGCGGTAATGCCCAGGGATAACTCCTGCCTGTGCCTGTCCGGCAATGGATGGACTCCGACGGCGCTTTTGCCGGTCAAGGAAAATGCAGCACCCGCCGGCACCGTTTCAGCGGGTGCGACAAGCGATGAACAAGGGACCCGATCAGCGCCGGCCGCCTCCCCGGATATGCCGGAACCAGAAAAAAGTGGCCGCGGCCCAGGCCATGCTGAACCGGCGCGTCGCTACCGTCCATGGCGCAGTGTACCGCCCAATTACCTGATGCCGGAGCTGTTCATCAGTGATACCGATTTCCAGTTGGGGGTTGCCACCACCGGTTATGATGCCAGCGGCGATTATCGTGTCGACGGCGGTGTCCGCTACTCGGCGGACAACGCATTCTGGTCGTTGCGGGCCGGTGTGTCGGCCATGGGGGCGGGGTTGCGTTACACGCGCTACCCGTTTAGCTACGAACCGGCGGTGGGCGACGATGTGGATGAATCCCGGCATGAGGTCAAAGCCTACTGGCGTCCCTGGGAGTCGGATAAGATCGAGCTGTCTTTCAATTACCGGTTTTTCGAGGATAATCTCAACGACAAACAAAACCATACAAAAGCCTGGGGGGCCGTGCACCTGTCGGACACCTATGGCCGGCATGGTGTCTGGTTGGATACAGAGTGGTTCGCTGATGAAAGCCTTTCGGTTTTCGGCGGTGGCCGGCTCCTGTTCGGTGAATCTATATACAGCATGCTGCACCTGCAAGCCGGGCATACCTGGGGCGATCTATCACCCGGTCATAACACCTACCGGGTCGGCGGTGATGTGGTGGAGGGCTATTTTACCCAGCGGCCATCCCGTCTTTTCCCGCTGCGAGGGTTCGATGCCAGTATTCTGGACGCAGGCCAGGCCGTCACATCGGGATTTGAAGTCTTCTGGCCCCTGGCCACACTGCAGGCCGGATACGAAACCCTGCCGCTGTTCTTGCACCGGATGATGATCGGTACCTTCGTGGACGTCGGCGTGGCCGCCGATCCGTTCACCCGTGAGGATATCCTGGTCGGCGGGGGATTCGAACTGGTCACGACCATGGAGATCGCCTGGGGACATTTTTCATCTTTTCGTGTGGGTATTGCCTGGCCCCTGAGGCAGCCCGACAGCATCGACCAGGAGGGACCCATTTTTCTCATTCAGCTTGGCAGACCGCTTTAAACCCACTTGTTTTTTCCGATACCCATCGATCAAAACTTAACTGTCAGGGTGCCGGTGACGCCCAGACGCGGTGATTGCTCGACGTAGCTTGCGGCGGGATCACCGTAAAAGGCAAGGTCGATGTCGAACCGATCCAGATTCAGGCCCATTCCCAGACTGGCCCCGGTTCCCGGCCATGGAATATCTTCCTTGAGATTACCCGCGGCAGAGGTTTTGGCAATGACCGGATAGACAAGGCCGGCCCGCAGCCGAAGGTACCGGGCCAAGCGGTACTCCACCCCGCCGCGTAAAAACCAGATGGTGGTAGATTGCTTGCTGTCCCCGCCGAACCGTCCATAGATGAGTTCACTGTCCAGAGAGAGGGTGGCCTGCCCGATGGCATGCGCCAGCGCCAGCGTGGCGTATTTTGGGGCGGAAAACCCGCTGTATTCGCTTTTAAAGGAAAATCCGATCAGGTTTTTAAACATGAGGGCCAGGCGGGTTGCATCGGAAAACCGGTAGAGGGCGGCCAGATCAATGGCCTCATATTCGACAGCCAGATTCCGGGGCGATGAGGACGCATCCGAACCACCGCTCGGACAAAGCCGTGTACTTCAATCCAGGTGGAGATAGTTGATTCCCAGCAAGAGCCGTTTGCTGTCCAGGGGCGAAAATGCCAGGGAAAAGCGAAGGTCCGTGGTGCGGGACTGAATCTCACCTGAAAAATCATCATCCGCATCCACCATTGCCATGGACAGCAAGGTGGCTGAATAGTCATCCCAGACATCCTCGCCGCTGTCCCCGTTAAAGCGCAGCCTGTTGACCATGGCCAGACCGATTGTCAACTGGCGTCGTCTCAACGCTTTCACCGGAGGGCGGTAGATGATCCCGGCATTGCTGAATACACCGGGATAGTCTACCGACAGAAAAAGCTTATTGTCGGTCAATTGGGCCAGCCCGGCCGGATTCCAAAATACGGCCGAGGCATCATCGGCCACGGCCGTAAAGGCCCCGCCCATACTCATCGCCCGGGCACCGATGCCCATGCCCAGATCGGAGCCGTGTAGGTAATCAAAGTCGACTTCGGCACGCGCCGTCGTCACCGGAACAGCCCAGGTCAAGAATACGAAAGCGATTGCCGCCCGGAAGAAACCCGTTCCTGCAGGGGATTTTAAAAAAATGCCTGGGTTCATCTATGTTTCAGTCTCTTCAAAGACCTCATGTACCCAGCTCAATGCAGCGATCATATTCGGGAAACCGGTTGTTGTCATTGCCAGTAGAACGGCATGTTCGATTTCTTTGTTTGATGCACCGGCCGATAGTGCTTTGCGCGTGCTCGACATGACACCCCCGCGGGAATTGACTCCCACTGAAATGCCCAGCTTGACAAGATTCTGGGTTTTGCCATCCAGAGGCCCTGCATTTCTGGTGGAAATTCCAAGCTGCTTGAACTCGTTGAACAGCGTTGGATAGCTTTGTTGAAATTTTTTGTATACGTCGGGTAAGTACATGGGGCCTCCTTGTTAATGGTTGCCGGGATGACAAAAATAGCATACCGGCCAATCGCACACCTTTCAAAAACAACGCGGGTCTGTGGCTTTTCCAAGCGACGCTATACTTTTGAAGTTATTGCGGTTTCAAGGCTACTGTCAAGTGCCGTTTCTATCGCAATCATCGCATTCGTCAGCTTTTCTGCAACGCTTAGCGATGATGGGGGCGGCTATGCGTTTCTTGAAGGTGTTGATTGAGAAAAAGATTATCTTCAATAACGCTTTACTGATCCTTTAGCTGACTGATCAGTTCGTTGATTTCATTTAGCTTAAAGGGCTTGTTGAGAAATGCAAAGGCGCCGTATTGAAGGGCTTCTTCCCGCGTTTTTTCTTCTCCGTGGCCTGTCATGATAATAACCTGTGAGGAAAGGTCTTCTTCTTGGCACCATTTTAAAAGCGTGATGCCATCCAAGCCCGGCATACGGATATCCAAGAAAACAACATCATATTCATTTTGTTGCATTATTTCTTGTGCGCACAGACCGTCCGGTGCACAGTCCGTTGCATGTCCAAAATGTTTCATCATGGCGGTCAATGTATCGCGAACAACGGTTTCATCATCAACAATGAGAATTTTTAACGAAGATTCTGGTTTCATCGTCTATCCTTCTTGGGCGCATATGGGTAATCTGATTTCAAAACGAGTCCATTCGTCTGCTGTACAAACATATTCAATGGTTCCTTCAAATGACTCAACAATTGATTTACAGATGGACAACCCCAGTCCGGTCCCTTTATCCGGTGCTTTGGTGGTAAAAAAAGGATCAAAGATCTTGTCGGCCACATCTTGATCGATACCGTTGCCGTTGTCATCGATCACCAACACCGCTATTGCCGGGGATCCGTTTTTACAATACGCACTCGTATTGACGCGGACACAGGGATGATAGGATTTGTCTTCAACCGCCTTGCGCTGTTCCACAGCATGGCGGGCATTGCTCAACAGATTTAAAATAACCTCCTCAACGGAAAAGGCATTGACCTTGACCCACAATGGGTGTGCAGAAAAATTTTGTTGAAGCCGCAAGCCATGAGACTTAAACTGGGCACGCAGCAGGTTTAGCGCTGAATCGGCTGTTTGGTTAAGATCAACAACGCTCGTCTCTACACCCCCGGCATCGCGGGCGAACAATCGAATATGATTGATGATGTGTACCATTCGATCCGCCTGGCTGACAATTTTTTCCGCGTAGTCACGAATCGAATCAATGGATGGGTCTTGCTCGTTATCCAAAGCGTAAATCATCAGCTCGGCAAATCCCCGAACGCCAACAAGGGGTTGATTGAGTTCATGGGCGATTCCAGCGGCCATTTCACCCAGAGACCGCAGCCGATCCGAACGGATGCGTAAGGTTCGTTGCTTGACCAATTCGCATTCCGCCTGTTCGCGTTTCTGAATCTCTGCTTTGAGCTGCTGGTTTTTGGAAAAAAGGATGGTTTGCTGTTTGGCCGCTTCATCGAAACGCGTTTTTAAAATCAGGTTCTGGGCTGAAAACCAGAGGATCGACCCCAATGCCACCAGAACAACAATTGCCAACGCGCCCATACCGATGATCAGCCGCATGGGTGTAAAACCACCGGTAATTTGATCGGTCGGTATCCAGGCCAGGTATTGTAGGCCAATGTTTGGAATGGGCAGGCAGGCCATTAGCATTTCTTGATTCCCACGACCTAGCGGATGCTGCTCATAAAATACACTGGGCTTGTTCCGTTTTTTAAGTGTTTCATGCAGTACTTGCTGAATAATCGCCTGGGGGGCTGCCGAATCAGGTAAAAGGGTATTGCCCTTATCATCAAGCAAGCCGGCTCCACTTCGCGTGTTGTTATCGTTTAAAGTCAAAAAATGAGAAAATAAGGCCCTATCGTTGAGCCAAACCACGAGTCCACCAGCCGTTTTGCCTTTATACGAGCAGCTTGTGGATATTAACAACTGGGGTTGATTGTCCTCGATCGTAAGGAAAAAATCTGGTGATCCTTGAACCGGTCGAGGAACCGCAAAATGACGATCTAATTTTCCGGCTGTGTCCACCAGGATGTTGCCGGCGTTGTCCAAAAGGACGAATCGTGAGTATATTTTAGTTCCCTGGATATTTCGCGCCGCCAGGGTCTTCTCCAATAACTGCTTGATCATGAAAAGATTGACCTTGAGTCCGTACTGCACAGACATGCCCAACGTTCTATTTATAAAGTAATTGTTGATTTCCCGGGAATGGGCAAGCATTTTGAGATCATATTTTCTTTCCGAAAAGAAGTATCCGAGTGAGGTTGCCCGTTTTTCAAGGTATAACCGAAAACGGTTCAAGGATGCCTCACGCAGGGCCATCTGACTTCGAAAATTTGAGACCACTAAAAAAATGATAAAAGCGACCAATAGCAGACTGGCGGCTGTCAAAGCCAAAATGGGTTTTTTCTGGTGAATGGTCCAGAAAACCGGTAAACGAGATGTGATTTGCTTTTTCAAGTGGCGAAGTATCATGGAAAGCCGGAGGCATCACTTTAGAAAATCAGGATAATAGGTAAAAACCGAGGGGTAATACTTCATTACCAGGCGCCGGTAGGAACCGTCAGATTTATAGCGCTTGAAAAAGGTTTCAAACGCGGCTTTGAGTTCTGGCGATGATTTTGAGAACCCAGGCGCCATTTCCTGCCGCTTTGAAACTGGCCCTACAATCTTAATGTCACCCGGCCATTTTTCAAGAGCGATCAAGGCAACCGGTACATCCATCAGGGTCGTCTCCACAATTCGGGCGATGACCAGCGGGATCATTTCACAGATATCGCGGCTCGGGTCAAGCAATTGAATGGATGCACCGGTCTCTTCGAGTTTGTATAGACTAGGGTCAAGGCAACTGTCTTCTAAAACTAGAACACTGCGACCGTTCAGCTTCTTTTTTACCGCGTTGATATCATTTTGAATACTACCCGTGGGGGTGACGGGGCTCAAATCCGAGCCTGCGTAGGTAATCAACCACACGCCGGTTGGAAAATAGGCCGATGCAAAGTCGATCAATTTCTTACGCCAAGGCAAGATGGTGAAACCGGAGGCAATCACATCTCCCTGAACCGGACATTTACCCGTAAGGATAACATCTTCGCCATGGGTTTGGAACGTTTTGCCGGTCAGGTCGGCGACAATGTCGCGCCAGGAGGAATTAACAAACTCATACTCGACGCCAAGATATGCTGAAAATTTTCTCATCAGTTCCACATCCAGTCCACTCTCGATGCTGGAAATGAAGTTGGCATAGGGGATGCCCAGGTGGCGAAGCTTGCCTGCTTTGAGAACATCCTGCAAGTCTCTGGCCAGCGATGGTGGATGGATCAGTGTGAGATTCAACGCCAACGTGAACCCCAGCAATAAACACACTTTGCGCGCAGCGGACAGCCTCGGAGCCCAAACCGTCCGCAGGTGGCAAAGATGTTGCCTTATCCGGTTCATTTAATTGCGTCCCTTTCTTCGACGCTAAAAAAACCCCCAAGATACAAATAGATGGATGGGTAGTAGGTATGAACCATCTCATCGTATGCGCCGGATGCTTTTAACTGACGAAAAAAGCGGTTGAACTCAGCAAGCAGCGCAGGGGATGATTTGGATACTGCCACGGCCATCTGTTGGGGCTCGGATATCGGGCCAATGACCTTAATTTCACCCGGCCATTGTAAGAGTGCCACCAGGGCGTTGGGGATATCAAGAAGGGCGGTTTCAGCAAACCCCTTGACGATTGCCGGCACAATATCGTCCAAACTCTCAGTGGGATCAAGTTCGCGAATGTCCGCCCATGTGGAATACAAGTCATAAAGTCGTGCGTCAAGGCAGGTGCCGTTCATGGTGAGTAACGTCTGTCCTGACAGAAGATTTTTCACTTGATCAATATCGGTTCGGATATTTTCACTTGGTTTGATCGGTTTGATTTGTGAATCCACGCGGGCAATCAGCCAAACACCGGTTGGAAAGGTCGGGATTGAAAAATCGACCACCGCTTTACGCCATGGCAATATGGTCAGTCCATTGGCAATGATATCCCCACGCACCTCTGTCTGGCCGGTTACCACCACCGAGCCATCATCCTCCGATTGAACCATTTGCCCGGTCAAATCGCCGAAAATGGTCGGCCAGGTCGTTTCCACCCATTCGTATGCCACGCCAAGATGTTCTGCAAAACGCTGCATCAGTTCCACATCCAACCCCTCAAGGCCATCGGCACTCGGGCTTACAAAATTGGCGTAAGGGATACCCAGATGACGTAATACACCGCGTTGACGGACGTCATCCAGATCATCGGCAAACGCCGCTGCTGAGATGATAAAAGCCAGCGCTGTAAAGATAAAAAGAAAACTTGGTGTTTTAAACGGATACCTGAAAAAACAAATCATAATTCAATTTCCTTAAGCACTTAAACACAAACTCCACCACACCGTTATCGTTTAAAACGTAAACGAGAAAATGTTTGCGTATCTTTAAGTCGTTATAAAATTTTAGACTTGACAAAAAGATACAATACCAAAAATTGAATATCAAAGTCTCATAACAGCAATACCAGCCAAACTCAAGACGACAATCGGAGATACAGACAAATCGATTCTCTAATTCGGAAGCCATACAAACGGTACACCCCCATGTTACAACATTGGGGTACACAAGAAAAAAGTAGAAGAGAAAATTAAAGGCGGTTGGCCTTGTAATCGGTGGGAGGCTTAATCATCATTTGGCCCTACTCGATGATTGAATCAGTATAATCGATTTCATCTGCCAAAACGAAAATACCGGGGTCGGTTTCAAAACCCAGGCTGGGATTGTTACTCAGGTAACTACGGTCAATGCTGAGGCTGCCGCTGCGGTCGTTGCTGACGAAAAAGATCGCGCCGCCCCCTTCGTTGGCTGTATTGTTGGTCAGCGTACTGCCGCATACCCAAAGGGTAAAGGTATTGCCATCGTTGTAGATCGCACCGCCGTTGCCACCGCCCGGGGTGCCGGTTTGCGCCGGATTGGCACCGTACCCAATGGCCAGATTGTGGCTCATGACGCTGTTGATCACGGTGAAGGAAACACCGATACTGCTAAGGGCCCCGCCGTTGGATCCCACGTTACCCAGGTCATCCCGGCCGCCGAAAGTCGAATTGACCACATACACCGGCTGGTTATCGTACTGGCTGAGAACACGAACCGCTGCGCCCCCAACGTCCGGTCCGGTCTCATCGCAGCGATTATTGAAGAAACGACAGTTGACGATCTTGAACCGTCCGCCGCGAACAAAAATGGCGCCGCCGCCATCCGGATCATCGCCAACCGATTGGCCATTGACAAAGGTCAGGTTTTGTATGGTCAGGCGCGGGTGATCCTGGTTCTGACAATGGCTTGTGGTCCACACCAGGTCCGCATCGCAGGTATTCATATAAAGGTTGCTTTTACAAACGCCGGTTGAAGGATCAAATTTGATATCGGCGGTTCTTTTCAAATTTTGAAGCCCAAACAGATCCAAAAGGTCACCCATTGCTCCCGGTTAAGGCAGTCAACTCAAATGCGGTTAGCCGATCCGATACCAAGTGATCCCTTGCAATCCGTTATGGGTTCACTATATAAAACGACTATCCGACTGTATCTTCCCATCTGCTGTTTCATCAGGAGCGCTGACCATTGACCGATGACCTTGAACTGTATCATCAACTGTTCCAGCATGCCCCCATCGGTATTATTCGCACCACCTTAGGTGGCCGGCTTTTGGATGTCAATCCAGCGCTGGCACAGATGCTGGGTTACCGCTCAGTCGAAGAGAATATTACCGCGATTAAAAATATTGTCAGCGAGTTGTATGTTGATCCACTGCACCGTGAAAAGCTCCTGCGCATAACCGCCGAAAAGGATCAACTCCTCAATTTCGAAAGCCAGTTCTACCGCAAGGACGGCAGTATCATGGACTGTCGCATTCATGTTCGCATCGCCCGCGGGCAAGATGGCGGGGTAAGTTACCTGGAAGGCTTTGTGGAGGACATCAGCCAGCAAAAGCGCACTTCAAAAGCCCTGGAAGATAGCGAGATCCGTTATCGATCGGTGTTTGAGAATACCGGATCCGCCACCATCATCATCGAAGCGGATATGACCATCTCCCTGGCCAATACCGGTTTTGTAAAAATGACCGGCTATTCCAAAAAGGAAATCGAGGGCAAGATGAAATGGCCGGCGATTATCGCCCGCACGGAGGACCTCGAACGCATGATGGCCTACCATTTCAATCGGAGAAAATTCGAAGAGAATGTACCCATCGAATACGAGTTCATCCTCATGGACCGCCAGGGGGTAAAGAGAAACGTTTTTGCCCGGGTGGACATGATTGCCGGGACCCAGCGTAGTGTGGCCTCGATTCTGGATGTCAGCTTTCTTAAAAAAAAGGGTGCCTTGCTGCAAAAGGAAAATTTACGTCTGCGCTCCGCCCTCAAGGACAGCTGCCGGCTCGGCAATATCATCGGCAAGAGCCTTTCCATGCAGCAGGTGTATGAGATGATTTTAAGAGCGTCGGCAACCGATGCCAATGTAATCATCTATGGGGAATCCGGCACCGGCAAGGAACTGGTCGCCCGGGCCATTCACGACATGAGTGATCGCCGGGATAGGCGTCTCGTGCCGGTCAACTGTGGCGCCATTCCCCGGGAACTGATGGAAAGCGAATTTTTCGGCTACCGCAAGGGCGGATTTACCGGCGCCGTGCACGACAAACCCGGGTTCTTTGATCTTGCTGCAGGTGGAACGCTTTTTCTGGATGAGCTTGGTGAGCTTACCGAACAGATTCAGGTGAAACTGCTGCGGGTGCTGGAAGGCGGCGGTTATACGCCCATCGGTGGGGTTGAGCCATGTCAGCCGGATGTTCGGATTGTTGCCGCGACCAATCACAATCTTTCCGACCTGGTCAGGAGCGGGCGCATGCGCGAGGATTTTTTTTACCGCATCCACATCATTCCCATTTATATGCCGCCGCTGTGCGAGCGCAAGGATGACATCCCGCTTTTGGTGGATTATTTCCTGCATAAATACGACCCTTCCCGTTCGATTGTGCTGAGCAAAGGCGAGCTTGATATGCTCAAGGCCCATGATTGGCCGGGAAACGTACGCGAACTGGAAAATACCCTCCAGCGCTACGTCAGTCTCAATGCACTGGCCTTTGCCGGAGATTCGTATGGGGCTGTCAAGGCGAGCACAAAAAAACTTGTGCATGATCTTAACGCGCCGACCCTGCATCTGCGTGAGGCGGTTCGCCGTTTTGAAAAAAGCTATATCACCGAGAGCCTGAGGCGGCATGGCTGGAACCGGACAAAAACAGCCAGTGCCTTGGGCCTGGGGCGCAAGACTCTTTATTTGAAAATGAAACAGCTCGGCATCACGCCACAGCCGGACGCTGTGTTGGAAATTACCCGATCGGGTCACTTCTAACCCACCTGTAAACTTATCCCTATTAATTCAATGGGCTATCGCCCGCCGCCGGTAATCGGTGGGGCATTGACGACCCATTACATTTCCACGCAGGTTGGCTTGATTGCCATCCAACATATCAAATTCATAGCTAAAAAAAACGATCGCAGCTTGGCACATCCAGTGCTTTGAGAAATGGCGTTCTGGCGGTGTAGCCGAGAATTTTTAATCGCCAGGCCGTTATTAGCATTTCAACAAGGGCAGACAAAACAAGGAGGGAACCATGCAAGTGCCGATGAGCCCGGTCAGAATTCTCAATCGGGCGGTGAAGCTGTATCCGGAAAAAACAGCCGTCGTCGACGGTGATCTGCGGCTGTCCTATGCTGAGGTTCAGAAAAGGGTCAACCAGGTGGTGCATGCGGTCGCGGATTTGGAGATAACGCCGGGGGGCAGGGTGGCGGTGCTCGACTTCAACACCCACCGTTATATGGAACTGTATTTCGGCATGGCGGCGTCCGGGCGGGTGCTCGCGCCGCTCAATACGCGGCTCAGCGCCGAGGAGTACACCTATATCCTCAACGATGCCGGTGCTGAAGCCATTGTTTTCCACGCTGATTTTCTGCCCATCCTGGAGCAGATTCACAGCCACATCGACAGTATTCGCTATTTTTATATCGCCGATGGGCCGGCCGAGGCCGATTGGATCACCGGGACCTATGCCGATTGGATCGATGCGGCGGCGGATACGCCCGCAGGCGGTGAGCCGGCGGACGAGAACGCCACGCTCAATCTCTACTACACCAGCGGAACCACGGGAAATCCCAAGGGGGTGATGCTCACCCATCGGAATATCTATGCCAATGCCCTTACCACGATCATCAGCTTCAAGCTGGGCGATGCCACGGTCTGGCACCATATCGCGCCGCTGTTTCATCTGGCCGACGCCTTTTTTATCTGGTCGGTGACTTACCAGCGAGAGCGTCTGGCCCGGTTCAAAGTCCCCAAAACGATTCAAATGCTTTCCGAACTCCCCAAGACCGGTTCGGGCAAGATCCTCAAGACCGAGTTGCGCCGACAGTTTTCAGGCCAGTAACAGGGCCTGGTACAACCTTTAAAACGGACTCGAAAGGAGCGACATATATGACTTCATCATCTCTTTCAGCCGAAGATAAATCCAGATACAGTATGCTCAGCAAAGCGAATATTGACTTTCTCATGGATCGCTACAACCCGGTCAACCGCTGGGTCATCGCCGACATGATCCGCCGCACTGCCTACCACCACCCTGACAAAACGGCCGTTATCTTCGGTGAGAAACGTATGAGCTACCGTGAATTGGAAGCGGCAAGCAATCAGGTGGCAGGTGCGCTACTTAGCCTGGGGGTGGAGAAATACGACCGTGTGGCCATTCTGGCCCACAATACCCTCCACCACGTGCTGACCTGGCTGGGGTGCTGCAAGATCGGGGCGGTCTATCTGGCCATCAACTATCTGCTCAAAGGTAAAGATATCTCCTACTGCATCGATCATTCCGAAAGCCGCGTGTTTATCGTCGAGGATGCCCTGTACAGCCTGGTTGAGGACGTCCTGGACGACATGAAGACTATCGAGGCCCTGGTCTGGTCCGATGACATGGCCGGCCAGGCACCACCCGATGACCGTTTCCGGAATTTCGAGACCTGGTATAAAACCTTTCCCTCTGATGTGCCCGATGCCTTGCTGCGCATCGAGGATCCCTGTCAGATGACTTATACGAGTGGGACGGAGTCCCTGCCCAAAGGAGTCATTATCAGCAACCAGGCCCTGATGGCCCAGTACATGGGGGCCATTATCGACGGCCGCTACGATGCCGACGACATCAATGTCAATGCGCTGCCCATTTATCACTGCGCCCAGCGGGATGTGTTTCTCAATCCCATCTTCTGGGTGGGGGGCACCAATATTCTGATGGCGCCGGACATCGGCGAGATTTTGAAAACCATTGCCGAGCACCGGGCCACCATGTTTTTTGCCCCGCCCACGGTCTGGATCGGCATGCTGCGCCATCCGGATTTTGATACCTTTGATCTTTCCAGCCTCAAAAAAGCTTACTACGGGGCGTCCATCATGCCGGTGGAAGTGCTCAAGGAGATGCTCGAACGACTTCCCGGCGTGGGCATTTACAACTACTACGGCCAGACCGAACTGGCGCCTTACCACACGATCCTCAAGGCTGAGGATGCCCTGACCAAACTGGGTTCGGCCGGCATGGGCGGACTCAACATGGAAACCCGTCTGGAAGCGGAAGACGGCCAGCCCATCGATGCTGTAAAGACCCCCGGTGAGATCTGTGGCAAGGGGCCCCATGCCCTGACCATGTACTTCAAGGATCCGGAGAAGACCGAGGACGTCATGCGCGGCGGGTGGTTTCATTCCGGTGATATCGGTGTGCTTGACGAGGATCGTTACATCTCGGTGGTGGACCGGAAAAAAGACATGATCAAGACCGGTGGCGAGAATGTCTCCACCCGTGAGGTGGAGGAGGCCATTTACCAGGATCGCCGGGTGGAGGAGGTGGCCGTGATCGGTGTGGATCACGTCAAATGGGTGGAGGCGGTAACTGCCATCATCGTTGTGCGCCAGGGAGAGACTATCACCGAAGAAGAGATCGTCCGCCTGTGTCGTGAACATCTGGCACCGTTCAAGGTGCCCAAAAGAATCATTTTTACCGAGGCGCTTCCAAAGACGCCCACCGGCAAAATTTTAAAACGCGAGATGCGCAGGACATATAAGGATGTTTTTGCAGATCGATAATTTAAAGCCTGTTTGAGAAGCCTCAGACAGGCTATTAGACAAGCTATCGGGTATGGGTTCCCACGCATGAGCGTGGGAACCAGAAGAACGGAATCGAAATGGTTATTCTTGATCGGGAATCTGGATCATGAGAACGTCACCCTTGGCCCGGATTTTTCCTTCAGCTGAGAGCGTGGCGTCGAGCCAAACCTTGCGCCCGCTGATTTCACGGATTTTTGCACGAATCTCAAGGGGGGTGTTGACGGGACCGGGCGCCAGGTAATCGATTTTGAGCGAGGCGGTGACAAAGCGTTCCAGCGGCTGAACTTCCAGATCGATCCCGTCTTCGCGGGCCTTGGCGGCCGAGGCGGTGGCGGCACAGTGGCAGTCGATCAGCGAGGCGATCAAACCGCCATACAGGTAATCGGGGAATCCGCCGGTATAGTATGCCTTGGGCGTGAAATGGCAGACCCCCTCATCACCGTCCCAGTAGCTTTTAATCTTCAGTCCGTGTTCGTTTAGGCGGCCGCAGCCAAAACAGTGGGAATAGTTGTCCGGATAGCAGTCCTGAAATGCCTTAGGGGCCATTTTGCTCCTCCACAGTTTACCATTTTTTCAAAAGTTAATTGCAATTGATGAAACCTTGGGTTTATGCCCGATCGATCCGAAAAAGTTCGGACCTTTCCGGCGAGACAATAATGCCGCAGATGCTTTTTTGAACATCGAACATCGAACGTCCAACATCGAATGATGAGATCACTTCGCTCCACCGTTTGACAAGGAAAACGCATGGCTTCATTTATTGTCGCTTTTGATGGCCGATACCCGCAATAGAAAACGATAGAATGCCATATTCGATGTTCGACGTTGGACGTTCAATGTTCATTTATCTGGTTATAAGCCCCCTCCGAGGGCTTCATCAAACCACCTGCTATAAAGGTGGTCGGTGATTTTGTTGTCATGCCATTATTTTCTACTTTTATCAACTCTATGAAAAAAAGAATCCCCACCGGTTAGCGCAAGGCAACCGGTGGGGACCTATTTAAAGCGAATTTTATGCTACCTATTGAATCAATTCACCCGCCGCTCCTGTCCCGCCCACTCTTTCTCTCTTAATTTAAATTTTTGAATTTTACCGGTGGCGGTTTTGGGCAATTCGCCGAATTCAACAGATTTGGGGGCCTTGAAGCGAGCCAGGTTGTCTTTGCAGAAAGCAATGATTTCTTCTTCGGTGGGATCTGTGCCCGGTTTGGTCACGACAAAGGCTTTGGGGACTTCCCCCCACTTGGTATCAGGCACCGGAACCACGGCCACCTCGAGGATTGCCGGATGGCGGTAGAGGGTGTTCTCGACCTCGACGGTGGAGATGTTCTCACCACCGCTGATGATAATGTCTTTTTTACGATCCATGATCTGGATGTAGTTGTCCGGGTGCATGACCGCCAGATCACCGCTGTGAAACCAGTCCCCTTTGAATGCGATTTCAGTGGCTTCCGGGTCGTTGTAGTATCCCAGCATGACATTGTTGCCCCGCATGACGATCTCACCCATGGTTTTTCCGTCCCGAGGCACTGGCTGCATGGTTTCGGGGTTGACCACGTCCATGTACTGGGCCACGATGTAGGGAACGCCCTGGCGGGCCTTAAGTTGGGCTTTTTCATCGGCCGACAGACCATCCCATTGGGGTTGCCACTGGCAGACGCTATGGGGGCCGAAGACCTCGGTCAATCCGTAGGTCTGCGTGATGTTGGCGCCGACGCTTTCCATGTTTTGAATGACCGTGGGGGCGGGGGGCGCGCCGGCGGTCATGATTTCGAGCTGCTTTTCAAGTTTGAGCTGATGCTCGGTGGCATAGGTGGACATGCCGATCAAAATGGTGGGCGCCGCACAAAGGTGGGTGACCCCTACCTCGGCAATGATTCTGTAAATCTCTTCCGGGACAACTTTGCGCAGGCACACATGGGTTGCGCCCATGGCAGTGATGCCCCAGGTGAAACACCAGCCGTTGCAATGAAACATGGGCAGGGTCCACAGGTAGACCGAGTCGGCGCTTGTGCCGAACTCCAACTGCTCGCCGATGGCGTTCAGGTAGGCACCGCGATGGTGGTACATGACTCCCTTGGGCAGGCCGGTCGTTCCGCTGGTGTAGTTGATGGTCGCCACCTGGCGCTCGTCATCAACGTCAATGTCGACCGGATCCGGATCGCCTTCGGCCAGAAACGCCTCGTAGTCCGGGCCGTCCAGGGGCGCCTCGGAACTGATATCGCAGATATTGACCACGGTCTGCACCTTGATCAGTTCAGACAGGCTCGGGCTCACCAGATTGGCAAACTCATTGTCCACAAAAATGGCCTTGCTGTCCGAATGATTGATAATATAGGCAATTTCTCCGGACGACAGCCGAATGTTAATGCTTACCAGGGCGGCGCCGATCATGGGCACGGCATAGTGTGCTTCGAGCATGGGCGGCGTGTTGGGGCAGATGAAGGCCACCTTGTCACCTTTGCCGATGCCCCTTTTCTTCAGGGCACTGGCCAGACGGTTGACCCGCTCGTAAAACTGGCGGTAGGTTCGACGCTGGTCATTGTAGATGACGGCTTCCTTGTCGGGAAAGACCATGGCACTGCGAACCAGGAATTTAACTGGGCTGAGTACATCATAATTGACAAAAGGGTGAGACATGGTCGGCCTTCCTTTCTTTTCGTTTATTTGAGTTTGCCAAGCAGCGCGCTGGCGATGGTGTTTTTCTGGATTTCACGGGTGCCTTCGTAAAGTTCGGTGATCTTGGCGTCGCGGGCAAAGCGTTCCACTTCATATTCCTGCATGTAACCATAACCGCCCAGCAGTTGAATCGCTTCATCACAGACCTCGACGGCCACCCGGGCCGCGCCCATCTTGGCCATGCTGGTGAGTTTGGGATCGATGCGCCCCTGGTCGAAGTTCCAAGCGGCTTTGTAGGTCATCAGACGGGCCATTTCGATGCGGGTGGCCATGTCGGCCAGTTTGTGCTGAGTGACCTGAAACTGGGCGATCTTGCGGCCGAACTGCTCCCTTGATTTCACGTAGGCCAGGGCGCGATCAAAGGCCCCCTGGGCTGTGCCCAGGGCCTGGGCCGCGATCAGGATGCGGCTTTCGTCGAAAAACTCCAGGACCTGGTAAAAGCCCTTGTTCTCCTTGCCGATCAGATTGTTCAAGGGGACCCGCACATCATTGAAGTTGACTTCGGCGGTATGCATCATGCGAATGCCCATTTTGGCGCCCACGTTGACCGTGGAAACCCCGGGACGATCCGCTTCCACCAGGATCAGACTCATCCCGCGATATCCCGGACTGGCCTCGGGGTCGGTCTGGCATAACACGCTATAGAAACCGGCCAGCGGTCCACCGTTGGTGATGAAGATTTTACTGCCGTTGATTACCCAGTGATCACCATCTTTTATGGCCACGGTGTCCAGTGAGGTAATGTCCGACCCATGATCCGGTTCGGTAAATGCGCCGCAGGAAAGTACTTCACCTTCGGCCACCTTGGGCAGCCAGGTCTGTTTTTGCTCCTCGCTGCCGAAATGCAAGATGATTTCCGAGGCAAAATCTGCCAGGATCAGACAGGCGCCCACGGTGCTGTCTCCGGCGCACAGCGCTTCGGCAACGAGGATGTTTTCCATGACGCCCATGCTCTGGCCGGAGTAGGCTTCGGGAAAGTGGATGCCGATAAACCCCAGCTCAGCCGCTTTTTTCCAGATTTTTTCAGGGTACTGATGGTTGGCTTCCATTTCCGCGATTTGCGTTTTGTCGAATTCTCCCTTGACAAAGTCCCTGACGGCTTTTTGAATCTGTTTTTGTTCGGTGGTTAGCGCAAATTCCATGTTATCTCCTTAGGCGATTTGAACCCGAATCGATTGTCGTGCTCCCCAACTGGCGGGTGCGATGGCCTTGATGATGCCCATCCTTGAATGGTTTGGTTGCCAATTTGGGGACGGACACTGGATAACGGGTTGGTCGTTGTAACAAGTTTAGGGCTTATAATTAAAACGTTGATTATTACGGTTGGCAATAAGATTCAATCGGTCAGGAACCGATTTTCGTATGACCAGGAATCTGACCGGCCATAATGTCTAAACCTACACGGATTTTTAGAGGCTGTTTGAGAAGTATGGATCAGGCCCGATAACAAGGCGGAAAGTGGCTCGATTGCTGCGCATATATTTAATATTTGAGCATTTTGAGACACTTTCCAACGCCGTTAGCGGGCCTTAGACGGATTTATCAAAGAGGCTCTTAGGCACGAACGGCCCGCTGCGATATGAACATGCATTGACTGGACTGAGAAATGCGCTTTCCGCTTATGAGCAACTATAGATAGGCGAAGTGTGAATGTAAATCAAACACAAATTTATTTCTGGGCCATTTCCAGATAGTGTACTGCGGCCTTGACCAACTCGGTGTAATGTTTCAGATTGAGTTTTTCCTTGATCCGTTCGCGATAGGTGCCAATGGTCTTGATGCTGAGTTTCATCCGTTCGGCAATCTCGCGGGTCGACAATCCCTCGCCGATCAGTCGGAATACTTCCAGCTCCCGGCTGGTCAGCTGGTCGAACGGGGTGGTATCGGTCGAGCCGTGGGGGGAGACCAGGCGTTGAAAAACCTTGTCCTTGACCCCTTCGCTGGCATAAATTTTTCCTGAGAGCACCTGGCGGATGGCCTCCACCACTACGCCGATGGCTTCCTGTTTCATCAGATAGCCCCGGGCGCCGGCCAGAAGTGCCCGCTCGGCGTACAAGGATTCGTCATACATGGAGAGCATCAGCACCGGCAGCCCCTGGAACCGGTTGTTGATGTCGGAAACCAGATCGATGCCACTGCTGTTTTTAAGGGAAATGTCCACAATCACCAGATCCGGATTGAGGCGCTGGATGGCCCGTAGCGCTTTGGCGGGTGTATCTTCACTGCCACACACTTCAAGATCGGCGGCTTTGTTGATCAGCTCGCTCATTCCCAGGCAGAAAACAGGGTGATCATCAACAATTAAAATTTTTCGTACGGACTTATTTTTCATAACACCCTTTTTGTTTATTCTTTGCCTGGTACACCCAATGAAACATGAATGGTCGTACCGGCATCGGGGGGGCTGACAATCTTGAACACGGCGCCGATTATATTGGCACGGTACTGCATGATTTGCAATCCAATACCGCTGGATTCAAGATGGCGGGGCAAGCCGTGGCCATTGTCACTGATCGACAAATAGATCCGCGATTCGTCCTCGGTCAGCGAGATTTCGATTCGGGAGGCATCGGAATGCTTGACCGCATTTTGAACAGCTTCCTGGGCGATGTAGTACAGGTGGGTGGCCACGGTATTGTCAGCCACGACAACCTGTTCGTCTCCCTTCACCCGGCAGACCAGATCAAACACCGCCTCGGTGTGCCTGGCAATGTCAACCAAAGCGACAAAAAGACCATGGGCAACCAGGTGCACCGGGCACAAGCCCCTGGCCAGACGCCTGGATTTTTCAATGGCCGACTGATTCAATTCGACTACTTTTTCAGCCAGGGCAAGACTTGGCGAGGCGACTTCACGCAGATTTTCGGTTAGTACCGTGCTGAGCCCCTGAATACCGATCAGATGCGGGCACAGGTCATCGTGCAGATCCTGCCCGATACGGCGACGCACCTGATCGCCGATTTCCATCATTTGCTTTTCCAGTTTGCGGGATTGGGTCACATCCCGAAGGATGATCACGCTCCCGTCCAGTTCGCCATTGCGGTTGCGGTAGGTAGCACCGCTGACGGTCACTTCGACAGTGGTGCCGCTTTTGGTGTACCGGCGCGTGGGAATGGATGACAGGGTCTCATTGGCGATCACCGCGGATATCATCCGGTGCGTCTCCTCCCAGTTTTCTGGAGGCACGAAATGATCCATTTTTTTGCCCAGACAATCGGCCAGTTCATATCCAAAGGTGCGGGTAAACGCCGGATTAAAATAGGTCACCAGGCCGTTCATGTCATAGACCACAATGGGGTCCGGGGCCGCTTCCATGACCAACCGATAGCGGGCTTCGCTGGCTCTCAAGGCCTCCTCGATTTCACGGCGCTGGTCCATCTGTTTTTCAAGATTGTCGCGATAATGCTCGATCTTATCCGCAAACCGGTTGTAGTAGGCGGCCAGTTGCCCGACTTCGTCGTTGGAGGAAATCACCATGCGTGAAGAAAAATCACCGGCGATCATGCGGTCGAAGTGATGTGTGAGTTTTTGCAAGGGGTTGGTGATCGACGCACCGATTTTAAATGAGATGGGCAAAACCAATAAAAAGGTCACCAGGGTGGTGGCGATGATCAGATTGCGGACGGTGCGCATGGGCGCGTAGAATTCATCCAGGTAGCTGGATGAGGCCACGATCCAGTCATACTCGGGGATATGGTTGAAGATCACCAGTTTCGAGCGGGCCGTGTACTCTCCCGGATTTTTCCATGGGTAGATAATTTTCCCTGATTTTCTCTGTTGCATTTCCTTGAGATACTGATCGGGAAGATCTTTGGCTTTGAAAAGATTGACTCCCTTTAAAATTGGATGAATGAGAATCTTGCCGTTGCCATCGATCACAAAAGAGTAGCCGGTTTTCCCGAAGCGCGGCTGCAGGACGCTTTTCTCAAAATCTCCGACATTGACCAGACTGTTGAATTCGTTGCGGTAGGTCGAGGCAGAAACAATCCAGTCCCAGGGCTCAAAATATACCATATACAGCGCTTTGGGTCTGAATTGCGATTCACCCGGATTTTTCCAATCGTATTCGATGTAACCGCTTTTGCGGGAGAGTTGCTCGCGCACAAATGCAAAATCAGCCACATTGGTGTTGATCAAAGGTGTCTGGGGGTGGACCGTGACTTTTCCCTGGCTGTCAATGCAGTAGATATATCCGGAATCGCCGATGGTTTGGGAAAGCAGAATTTGGGTGGCCATGGCTTGGGCGGCTGAGGCGGTCATGGCCCCGTTCTGGGACTGGTTATAGAAATAGCGGATGATTTCAAGATTCTTTTCCGCAACGGCCCGCAAATGGTTTTTTATGGAAACGGCCGCGGCGGTTTTGACCATATTGAGAATCGTGGTCGTGGTATTGTTCAGTTCGCTTTCCAGGCCGGCGGTCAGTTTATCGCGTACAAAAAAATAGATAAAGGAACTGCCCAAAAAAATGGAAAGGATCAGGACAATACTATAGCTGATGACCAATTTATGACGGATGCGTAACTGTTTGAACATGCGTCCCTCCCTCACTGAAAACTTATGCCATGGCCCTGGTTTTCATTCAATGGGAACTTTAGGGAAAAGCGGGTTTGATGTTGGGACGGTTGGTGATAGACTATTATCATTTATAATTCACTTATTGGCCTGTTTTTTGGATGAACACCTTTCAGGCAAAGGATAACCGATAGACAAATAAAAGAGGAGGCCAACCATGTTCGCACCCCTTTTGGACCGGATCAAATGGCTGGGGCACGATGGATTTGAAATTACCACCGACGATATCACCCTGATCATTGATCCCTTTCAGGTGCAAGGGAAAACAGCGGCGGATATCATCCTGATAACCCACGCCCACCATGATCATTGCTCGGTGGATGATATTGCCCGGCTGATCAAGCCTGGGGCGGTAATTGTCACCGAACCTGAATCCGCTTCAAAACTGACTGATATTTGCCAGGACATCCGCATTGTCAAACCCGGGGACCAGTTGACCATATCCGGCATTGCCATCGAGGCGGTCCCGGCCTACAATATCAACAAACAGTTTCATCCCAAAGCAAAAAACTGGCTGGGATTTATCGTCACCATCGATAATGTCAGGGTTTATCACGCCGGAGACACGGACCTGATTCCCGAGATGAACGATTTGTCCGTCGATATTGCCCTGCTGCCCGTTTCCGGGACCTATGTGATGACCGCCGATGAAGCGGTAAAGGCCGCCAAGGCCATCGGTCCGCGTACCGCCATTCCCATGCATTACGATTCCATTGTGGGCTCGGCGGCTGATGCACAAACGTTCAAAGAAGCGCTTACCGGTGTCTGCGAGGTGGTGATTCCGGTGCGGGAGTAAATCGTACTCATCCGGAAATGAACCATTTTAATGAGCTCGTAAAAAGTCGCTGTCCGGACAGATTCGTAAAAATAGGCTGCACCCCCTGTCAGCAATATTTACACTGTGGGAAGAAACAGGGCAGCGATACTATCGTATCAGGGGAAGGGCAATGGCTATGCATTCCTTCCATATCGATGGTCAGCAACGCATCCCAGGCCGGATCATTTCCGTGCGCGGAAATGTGGTGGACCTTGAATTTGAGGAGCGCCTGCCTCCCATTCATGCCCTGATTCATGCCGGCCATAAGGGACAGGTGCGCATCGAGGCCACCGTTCATCTGAACGACCAACAGGTCCGCGGCATTGCCTTCAACGCCACTGCCGGGCTTTATCGCGGGGGGCCGGCCTGGACCACCGGCGATTCCCTCAAGGCGCCCGTGGGTGAGGCCTTGCTGGGCCGTATGTTCAATTTTTTCGGTGAGGCTATCGACGGCGGACCGCCGTTATCGGAAATGGTGTATCGGTCCATTCATCAGCGGCCCATTGAACTGTCCCGGCGGGTGACATCGGAAGCGGTGTTTTTTACGGGCATCAAGGCCATTGATCTGCTGGTACCCCTGGAGCGGGGCGGCAAGGCCGGGCTTTTCGGTGGCGCCGGCGTGGGCAAGACCGTGGTGATCACCGAGTTGATTCACAACATGGTGGGTAAGCACAAAGGCATGAGCATTTTCTGCGGCATCGGCGAGCGCTGTCGCGAAGGTGAGGAACTGTATCGGGAGATGAAGGCCGCCGGCGTACTGCCCAACACGGTCATGGTTTTCGGCCAGATGAACGAACCGCCGGGGGCCCGCTTCCGGGTGGGCCACACGGCCCTGACCATGGCCGAGTATTTTCGCGACGATCTTGAGCGGGATGTGCTTCTGCTCATCGATAATATCTTCCGTTTCATCCAGGCCGGGTCGGAACTGTCGGGGCTGCTGGGCCGCCTGCCCTCGCGCATGGGCTATCAGCCGACCATGGCCACGGAACTGGCCGAACTGGAGGAACGCATCGCCAGCACCAGCCAGGCGGCGATTACTTCCATCCAGGCCGTTTATGTGCCGGCCGACGATCTTACCGACCCATCGGCGGTGCACACCTTCAGCCATCTGTCCGCGTCCATCGTGCTTTCCCGCAAGCGCGCCAGCGAGGGATTCTATCCGGCCATCGATCTGTTGCAGTCGCGGTCGATCATGCTGCAGCCGCGGATTATCGGGGCGCGCCACTACGAGGTGGCCCAGGCCGTGCGCAAAACCCTGGCGACCTACGAAGAACTCAAAGACATCATCGCCATGCTGGGCATCGAGGAACTGTCCCGCCAGGACCGCAAGACCGTTTACCGGGCCAGGCGCCTGGAACGTTTTTTGACCCAGCCTTTTTTTACGACCACCCAGTTTACGGGGCTTGCCGGCAAACTGGTGGATATTGCCGACACCATCGAGGGATGCGAACGGATCCTGAACGACGACTTCGCGGAGTATCCCGAAAGCGCCGTTTACATGATCGGCGCCATCGGGGAGGCCAAACCATGAAACTGTTGATTATTCTGCCGGCCGATGTGTTTCTGGACGAGGCCGTGGACAAGGTGGTGGCGTCAGGGCCGCAAGGGGCCTTTGGTATCCGTCCGCGTCATCTGGACATGGCGGCGGCGCTGGCCCCCGGCATTCTGAGCTACTGGACTTTGGATGGCGGGGAGCATTTTTTGGCCGTCAACGGCGGGATACTGGTCAAGCAGGGCCAGCAGGTGCAGGTGGCCACGCGGATGGCGGTTTCGGGGAGCCTGGGGGAACTGCACAAGGCGGTCAGCCGTTTTGTCGCCGATGTGGATGACCGCGAACGGCAGGCCCGGGGAGCGGTGGCCCGACTGGAAGCCCACTTCATCCGCCGGTTTGTGGAGTTCGGAAAAAATGCCTGATTCATATCCACCGCCTGACAAGCGTTTCTCCGATGCGGTGAAAACCTGCGAGAAACGCAAGCTGCGGGCCCGGGAGAAAAAAAAAGATCCCATCTGGTTCGGCCTGGGCATGTTTGGTGTCGTGGGCTGGGCCGTGGCCATTCCCACGGTTCTGGGGATCTTTCTGGGGGTATGGATCGACCTTGCATGGCCCGGTCCCCTGTCATGGACACTGATGCTGCTGGTAATCGGCCTGGGCGCAGGATGCCTGAATGCATGGTTCTGGTTGAACCGCGAACGGCGCAGCATCGATCGGGAAAGAGAAGATCATGACCTTTGAAGCCATCTGGCGGATAGTGGGAAGTTTTTTCGGGGGGATGGTGTTGGGGCTTTTCTATTTCGGCGGGCTGTGGATAACCCTGAAAACGACAATTGGCAAGCGCCGCGCGCCGTTCCGCCTGGCCCTTAGTTTTGTCGTTCGCCTGGCCCTGGTGCTGGCCGGCTTCTGGTGGGTGATGCGCCTGGATCTGCGCCTTTTCTTCTGCACCCTGGCCGGTTTTTTTCTGGCCCGAATCGTTCTGACCCGTGTTTTAGGGCGGGAAAAGGGAGGCGCGTGTCATGCACCTTACTCCTGACGATCAAATCTGGTGGGAATATGGACTGTTAAAGATCAACACCACCATGGTGTTCACCTGGGCCGTGATGGCCCTGCTCACCGCGGGCGCATGGATGGTCACCCGTCGCCTGAGGGCCGGGGTGCCCAATTCCCGGATCCAGCATGTACTGGAGGTGGTGGTGGGGGGAATCGATAAGCAGCTGAGTGAGATTTCGCCGCGGCGTCCCAGGGGACTTTCGGCCTTCGTGGGGACGCTTTTCCTGTTCATTGCCGTGTGCAACACCCTGGCCGTGATTCCCGGGTTCGACCCGCCCACGGGATCACTGTCCACCACCGCCGGCCTTGCCCTTTGTGTGTTCACGGCGGTACCGGCGTATGGCATCGGTGCGATCGGGCTCAAACGCTATGTGCGCAACTATCTTTATCCCACACCGTTCATGCTGCCATTTAACATCCTGGGGGAGTTCAGCCGGACCCTGGCGCTTTCCGTGCGCCTGTTCGGCAACGTGATGAGCAGTTCCATGATCGGTGCGATTCTGCTCATCATCGCACCGCTGATCGTTCCCCTTCTGATGCAGTTGCTAGGGCTTTTGACGGGCTTGGTGCAGGCGTACATTTTTGCCGTGTTGGCCGCGGTGTATATCAGTGCCGGGATGGACGTGACCACATCCGCGTGAAAGCATCCGGCCACCGGGGATGACCAAAGACACCGAACAAGGAGGACTATACATGGATGCATTGGGGTGGGTTGCCGTGGCTTCGGTTTTGGGGGCCGGCATTTGCATGGGCATTGGTGCCATCGGACCGGCGATCGGTGAAGGGCGCGCCCTGGCCCAGGCACTGAGCTCGATCGCCCAACAGCCGGACGAGACCAGCACCATCACCCGGACGTTGTTCGTGGGCATGGCCATGGTGGAATCCACGGCCATCTATTGCTTCGTGGTCACCATGATTCTCATTTTCGCCAATCCATACTGGAATTATTTTCTGTCCAAGGCAGGAGGATAGACCGTGCTCATCGACTGGTTCACGGTGATCGCCCAGATCGTCAATTTCCTCATTTTGATCTGGCTATTGAATCGGTTTCTGTTCAGGCCGATTCGTGCGGCAATTGATGCGCGGGAGAAATCCATGGCCGAGGCCCTCGGCCAGGCAAAAAAGGCGGAACAGCAGGCGCGCGCCAGAGCCCTGGAACTGGAAGAGAAACAGCGCGCCTTAGAGAATGCGCACGAGCGGATGATGAACGATGCCCGGGATCAGGTGGCCCAGTGGCGCGAGAAAGCCGTCGCGACGATCCGGGAAGAGGTGGACGCCCTGCGGCAGACCTTCATCGCCAACGTGAACCGGGACCGGCAGGCGTTTCTGGAACAGCTCAAACAGCAAATGGTGCGCCAGGTGATGCACATTGGTGAGAAGGTGCTGCGGGACCTGGCCGACGAGCAATTGAATCGCCAGGTACTGCGGGTTTTTCTTGAAAAGCTGGCTTCCCGCAAAGCGGAGTTGGGTGATCCGGCCCGCAGCCATGAAATCATCGTCCGCTCCGGGGTGGCCTTGGCGCCGGCAGACACCCGGCTGGTGCAGGACCGACTTGACCACTGGTTTCCGGCTAGCGCCGGAATCCGATTTGAGTGGTCAACGGATTTGGGGCCGGGCATTCAACTGCTGGTCGGCGACCGCAAGGTGGGCTGGCATCTGGCGGACTACCTGGGCGATCTGGAGACTGAAATCATGGCCAACCTGTTTGGCGAGGCGCGGATGAAACCATGAAAGACGACGCACAGCACATGCGGCAAAGCGGATTGGACGATGTTCTGACGTCCGTTGACAAGGCTGTCCAAAATGGGGTTGATGATTTTACAGCTGAGCTGACAACCGATGAGGTGGGCCGCGTTCTGTCCGTGGGGCAGGGGATCGTCTGGGCCGATGGCCTGGGACAGGTGCAGGCCGAGGAACAGGTTAGCGCGGGGCCGGACATTCCCGGGATGGTGCTGGACATCCTGCCCGACCGGGTGGGGATCATTCTGTTCGGTCCCAGTGAAGTGGTCCGCGCCGGAGACGAGGTGCGCCGCAGCGGCCGCGTCCTGAGCGTTCCCGTGGGAGAGGGGCTGATCGGCAGGGTGGTGGACCCCCTGGGCCGGCCGCTGGACGGCAAGGGCCCTGTGGATACCGGACAGCGCCGCATGGTGCTTGGCGATGCACCGCCGATCATGGATCGGGCCCCGGTGGTCAAACCGCTCCAGACCGGCCTGAAAGTGGTCGATGCCCTGATTCCCATCGGCCGGGGGCAACGGGAGCTGATATTAGGGGACCGCCAGACGGGCAAAACTGCAGTGGCCCTGGATACGATCGTCAACCAAAAGGGCAAGGATGTGATCTGTATCTACTGTGCCATCAGCCAGCGCAGTGCGGGAATCGCCAAGGTGGTGGACCTGCTCGATCGTCAAGGGGCCATGGGTTACAGCGCGGTGGTCGTGGTGGAAGGGAATGCGCCCCCCGGCCTGCAATACATCGCGCCCTATGCGGCTACCGCCCTGGGCGAGTATTTCATGCAGCAGGGCCGGGACGTGCTCGTGGTATATGATGACCTGACGCGCCATGCCGTGGCCTACCGTCAACTGAGCCTTTTGCTGCGGCGTCCGCCGGGCCGCGAAGCCTTTCCCGGCGATATTTTTTACATCCACTCCCGGTTATTGGAACGATCCACTCATCTGCGGCAGATGCTGGGGGGCGGATCACTTACGGCCCTGCCCATTGCCGAGACCGAGGCCCAGAACATCGCCGCCTATATCCCGACGAACCTGATTTCCATTACCGACGGACAGATCTACCTGTCGCCGGATCTTTTTCAAAAAGGGGTGCTGCCGGCGGTCGATGTCGGCAAATCCGTGTCCCGGGTGGGCGGCAAAGCCCAGCTTCCCGCCTACGGGCGGGTGGCCGGCGATCTGCGGCTGTCCTACACCCAATTCCAGGAACTGGAGTCCTTTGCCCGTTTTGGTACCCGATTGGATGCGCGCACCAAGCAAACCCTGGGGCACGGCCGGCGGGTGCGGGAGGTCCTGAAACAGCACGAGCTGTCGACCATGAGCGCCGGTGAGCAGGTTGCCGTGCTGTTCGCCGTTGTTCAGGGCTTGATGGACGACATTGACGAGGAAAAGATGAGACCGGCCGAGACCCTGATTATCGAGGCGGTCAAGACCGAGATCGCCGATTTCGATCACGCCCTGTCCCATGCGGCAAAGGACGATCCATTGTGGAAGCGGTTGACCGGTTTGATCACGGCGGCCCTTAGACCACTCAAGGAGGATCATGCCGACCCTGGAAGTGCTGAACCGCAAGATCAAGACCGCCCATGACCTGTTGGGCGTGGTGCGGACGATGAAAAGCCTGGCCGCTGTGAATATCCGGCAGTTCGAGCGGGCTGTTGCCTCGCTCGAGCAGTATCGCCAGGTGGTTGACCTGGGATGGACGGTATTTTTGCGCATGGGCCGTCCGATGGATCGCCCCGCCCGCCGTTTGGGCAGTATTTGCCTGGTGGTGGGATCCGACCAGGGCATGTGCGGCCAGTTCAATGAATCCTTATGGCTGTTCACCCAGACACAAACCACGGCGCAGGGGGCCGGTGGAGAGAACTGGGGCTATTGGAGTGTGGGCGAAAAGATGCACGGCATTCTGACCGATGCGTTGGGGGCCACGGATGCCCATTTGTCGGCCCCGGCCAGCCTGAATGCCGTCAGCGATCAGATTATAGCGGTGGTTGGCATGATCGAAGCCCGGCGATCGGCAAAAAAACTGGAGCAGTTTGCCGTCTGTCATCACGTCCTTGGTGAGCACGGGGGATACACGCCGGTATTTCAGCGTATTTTGCCCCTGGATGCATCCTGGGCCGAGGAACGCCGCTCCAGCCCCTGGCCTAACCGCTGCCTGCCCATGCTGGGGGCGTCCAGGGACGTCATGTTCGCCTATCTCTTCAGACAATATCTGTTCATTTCCTTTTACCGCGCCTTTGCCCAGTCCTTGGCAGCCGAGAACGCGGCGCGGCTGATGGCCATGCAGGCCGCCGAAAAAAATATATTGGACCTTCTGGAGGAATTGCAGGCCCGGTTCAGGGAACAGCGCCAGGCCGGCATTACCAACGAGCTGTTGGATATTATCTCCGGCTTCGAAGCCCTCAGTGATGATCCTGCCATCATTTAGCGCCAAAATAAGAATCCTGGCCTTCCAAATTGAATTGGTCCCTGATTGGCGGAAAACAATCGAGCTCCTTCAAAAGCCTTTAGCAATTAGCCGTTAGGATGAATGGATTTTCCGAATAAAAGCTAATTGCTAAAGGTTGATAGCAGATCATCGTGCGCTTCCAATTCCACGATGAGTCGATTATCTTACGCTTGAATGGCGTTGAGCCACCCGTTGAAACGGTTTTCGCCAGCCGGGCGCAACCCGAACTCGGCACCGGCTTCCAGGATAGCGTGGACCATGCTGTCACCATACCCCCGGCTGCAGGCCAGCAAGAAACCGCCATCGCCGTCAATGGTTTTCTCCAGGGTGACGATCTGGCAGGGAACATGGCAAAAAGGGCCTTGCAGCAGGAAAGGGGCTGTTTGGGCCGGGTTCATGAAATCCAGGTTGGTCAGTTTTTCGGCCAGCAAAAAGATTTTTTGGCCGAACAGGGCCAGGAAAACGGTCGCCTCGATGGTATCGGTATAAGAGGCCCCATCGGGCATGGCCGGTGCCGATGCCCCCAGGTGCCAGATGGAGGCCTGGGTGCGGTTCATGCGGTTTATCAGGGTGCCGTCTGCCAGGATGGATTGGCCCGGCGCTTCGGGTACGGCCAGATCGCACGGGGTCAGGGCGGCAATGTCGCCATCCTGCAGATCCCAACGGATTTTGTGGGCCAGATCCACAATCCAGGGCCCGCTGCCTTCATCGTCATATTCCAGGGCCACGGTCCAGTTGCCCTGCAATTCGCTCGATTTGGGCCTGACGTCGAACCGCACCGGGGATTCTCGTTTTATTTCAACCATTATCATTTCCTCATTACGGATTCCAAAATGAATTGGAGTTGTCGTTGTCCATCAGGCTGTTCAGAACCGGTAGGTTGGGGGTTCAGGGCAAGGCCGCAGGGCTTGTGCGACCGCAGGCGTAGTTTTCGCTACGTTGAGGATCGCACAAGCCAAAAGAACGCCGGCCTGGGCCGCAAGATGCCGGTTCTGAACATGCCTGACTAACTTTTCATACGTTCGCCCTTTGGATCGTAGAACGGCATCTTCACCACCCGGGCATACAGCCTGACCCCGTTACACTCGTCCTCGAAAATTTCCAAACGGGTGCCGATGTCGGCCAGCTGGGATTCCACCAGGGCCATACCGATGGCCTGGCCGGTGGTAAAGCTTTTGCGCATGGTAGCCACATAACCGCGTACCTTGCTGTCCACGATCAGTGCACCGTCCCGGGCCGGCCGGTCGTCATCCTCCATGCGGATGCCCACCAGCTTGAGCCGACCGGGCTGCTTCTCTGCCTGGCGCAGGGCCACGGCGCCCACGGTCTTGGCATCGGTCTTGGTGCGATCCCATAAAAATCCCAGCCCCACATCCAACAGGTTGGTACGCTGTTCCGACTCCTGGCCGAGGATGATGTGGCATTTTTCCATGCGCAGCACATTCTGGGCCTCCACGCCGAAGTTGCGGATGCCGAACTCGGCGCCGGCGTCCTTGAGCATATTCCACACCGCTTTCATGTAGGATGCGGGGACATGCAGCTCATAGGATAACTCGCCCACGAACCCCAGCCGCATGGCGCGCACGAAGATCGTATCCTGGATGAGAAATTCCTTGTAGCCGGAGAAGGGAAAAGCCTCGCCTGAAACATCAATGTCGACCACTTTTTCGAGTACCTTGCGGGCGTTGGGGCCCGAGAGGTTGATCACGCCCATGGCGTCGGTGAGGTTGACCAGGTTGAAGTCCCAGCCGTCAAAGCGGGTATGGTAGCGCATCCACTCCACGGTCTGGCCGGCTCGGCCGGTAGAGGTGGTGAAGTAGTAATCGTTTTCGTCTAGCTTTACTACCACACCGTCGTCGATCACGCAGCCGTCGTCGTTGCACATGGCCGAGTACTTGATGCGTCCTGTTTTGACCTTGCTCATGTCCGAGACATACACCCGCTGCAGGGCCTTTAACGCATCCGGGCCGTGAATGCGGAATTTGCCCAGGGTAGAACCGTCCAGCATACCCACATTGTTACGCACATTGAGAATTTCTTCCTTGCAGTCGAAGTCCTTGGAAAAGTAGCGCGCCCGCTGCCAGACCCCGATATTGCGGAAGATACCGCCATCTGCAATCTGGTCGTCGTGCATGGGGGTGCGTTTGAACATGTGGTGGTTGTAGCCGGCGTAGGTGGCGATGAAGGTTGGCACCATGGGCGGCCGCATGGTCGTCGGGATCGGCGTGTTGATGGACGCCGTGTATTTGGCCACATAAAGGGGCAGGTTGTGCCCGGGAATACCGCCCTGGCCCGGGCCGGTGCCGGCCGAGGTGAAACGCTTGATCAGCTCGGGCACGTCAAACCCCTGATCGATGGCCTGTTTGATATTTTTAATCGTGGCATCCTCGTCAAAACAGATGAAGCTTTTCTTGCCCTTTACCGGTGCAGTGACCAGCTTGCAGCCGCGCTCGGGGCTGGGGAGGGCAGCCAGGGCCTTTTGCGCATCGGCAACGGCTGATTGCATGTCGGCGCCGGAGGGCGATGCGGCTTTAAGACCAGCCAGGTGACCTGAGGCCTCGATGGCCGCCGGATCATTGATCCCGGTCAGGCGGCCGGCGGGGAACATTTTTTCAGGTAATTCGTTGGGGAGAAAATAACCGGTGTGGCTGTCGTAGCTCATTTTGGCGCCGGCCAGAATCAGCGGGCCCGTGACCGGAGTGAGCCCGGCCGAGGCCACCAGCAGGTCGCAGGCGAACTGACGGGTGACCGTGCCTTCCACCGTGGCCAGGGTGACCTTTTTGACCCCCTTGCAGCCGTTGACCCTTGTGGCCACCCAACCTTTAAGTACTGGAATCTGGCGCTCAGCCAGGGCCAGCAGCAGCTGCGGGTTCTGGCCGTCCTCGCGGGCGTCGGCCACGCAATGGATTTTCAGTCCCAGGTCGAACAGATCAACGGCCGCTTCCAGCCCCAGGTCGTGGCCAACGGAGAAGATCGCTGCCTTGCCTGGAAGCAATCCGTAAGTACGGGCCAGACGGTGGGCACAGGCTACCTGCATGACACCGGGCCGTTCGTTGTTCTCGAAGAGCAGGGGGCGTTCGATACAGCCCGTGGCCACCACCACGCTGTCGCTGCGGATTTCCACATAGCGCTGGGTAAAGGCATCGTCAGGACCGCCGGTCTGGAAAGCGGTGATCAGGTTGTTGGTGTAGCTGCCCACCACCGCGGTGTGCTTGAAGACCCGGATATTGGCTGTATTCTCGACCTTGTCGGCCAGGTCACGGGCTCGCTGATACAAGGGCTGGCCATCGATGGTGTGGGTTACCCGGTAGTCAAAGCAGCCGCCCAGGAAGGGACGGGATTCGAGCAGTACCACACGCCGGCCGGATTCGGCGGCAGCCAGGGCGGCGGCCATGCCGGCGGCACCACCACCGATCACGGTGACCTCGGCCATAAGATACTGTTCGTCGAAATCGCCCTTCATTTTATAATCGGCGGAGATCACCCCCAGGCCGGCGGCCTTACGGATCTGTTTCATGGCCACAGGCCAGATGGAGGCCGGTTTGTGCATGGTTTTGTAGTAGAAACCCGCCGGCATCATCCAGCTGAATTTGTCGATAAAGGACAGCCAGTCCCATTCGGCTGATCCGACCACATTCTGGGCCTTGACCGCCATGCCGTCCTCGAGCAGGGTGTTTTCGGTGCGCACATTGGGAATGCCGTCGACGTCCATGCAGGTGTTGCTGCATTCTCCGTCAAGGCTGTAGAGCCCGCGTGGCCGATGATACTTCAGGCTGCGCGCAAAGATGCGCACGCCGCCGGCAAAAAGCGCCGTTGCCACGGTATCGCCGGCAACGCCCTGAATGGTTTTGCCCCGGTAATTAAGGGTCCGCTTTTCCGATGGGTCGATGCGGAGCGTGGGCAGTTGGTTAAGCCTGTTCATTCGCTCACCTCCGGATTTTCCACTTCGATGTTTTTGGTTGTATCGCGATAGGTGGTGAACCAAGCGCCGCATCCGTCACGGTGGCACCACCATTCCTTCTGGACACCCATGGTGCACTTGTTCATATGCACGTAATCGCACCAGGCCGTCGGCGTCAGCCCGTCTTCCGCCGGGCGCGGTCCCTTGTCTTCTCCTCCGTAACGGAATTCGTAACCGTTGCGCTTGCCGCAGATGGGGCAGGTGAGGGTCAGTGCCATCAGAAAATCTCCTTTAGTTATCCGGTGTATAGCTTACCAGTGCGGCCGTTTCGCCCATCAACTGGTGGTTTTCATAGCGGCGCAGGTTGAACGGTTTGAGCATTTCCGGGCAGTGGCCGCTGGCCATGAACTGAGCCATGTATTTGCCCACGGCATTGCAGGACTTGAAGCCAAAATAGCCCCACCCGCAGTCCATGTAGAAGCCCTCATAGTGATCGTTGCCGTCCATGATCGGCGCCATGTCCGGGGTCATGTCGGCCAGACCGCCCCAGATGCGCATGAATTTCACACCACGCAGGCAGGGCAGCCAGTCGGACAGGGACTCGGCCTGGTGCTTGATATAATGGGCTGTGTTCTGGGTTGTGTAGTTGGGCCACTGGTCCATGTGGGCGCCGGTGGCAATCTCACCTTTCAGCGTCTGGTTAGCGTAGCAGTGATAGGCGCCCGATGACACCACGTGGTCGAGAATCGGTTTCAGCGGCTGGGTAACCATGGCCTGGATGGTCAGCACGCTGATGGGCAGCTTGATGCCCAGCATCTGGTGGATGATGCCGGCGCTGTAGCCGCCGGCGGTGACCAGGACCCGGTTGGTGTGAATGCGGCCGCGGTTGGTGGTCACACCGGTGATTTTGCCGCCATCCGTTTGAATGGCGGTGGCCTCGGTGTGCTGGTGGATGTGCACCCCGTGCTTGGCGCATCCCTTGGCCAGGCCCCAGACCACGGCGTCGTGGCGCACGATCCCGCCGGGGGGGTGAAACATGGCGCCGTGGATGGGAAAGGTGATGTCATCGGAGATGTTCAGGGCCGGAACCAGCTCCTTGGCCTCCTTGGCATCGATGAGGTGGCTTTCCACACCGTGAAACTGGGCCGTGGCGATGGTCGTGCGCGCGGCTTTCATGGCCGCCTCGCTGTGCATCAGGTTGAGGTTGCCGCAGTTGTTGAACATCAGATTGAAATCCAGTTCCTTGGTCAACACCGGCCATAGGTCCAAAGCCTCCTTATAAAGCGGGACATTGTACTGTGTGCGCTGGTTGGCGCGGACGATGGCCGTGTTGCGGCCGGCCCCGCCAAAGCCGATAAAGCGCTTTTCGATAATGGCCACATCGGTCATACCATGCGTTTTGGCCAAAAAGTAGGCTGTGGCCAGGCCGTGAAGCCCACCACCGATGATGACCGCATCGTAGCTGGATTTGAGTCTGGGTTTCTTGCCCCACAAGGGCTTGGATTTCCAGAACATACGCTCTCCCTAAAATAATAAGATGAATTCATGGGGTTTCGGTGAAAACAAAACGGTGAACAATGATTTGAGATGATGGTATACGAATGAAATGAAAACTGTCAACAATAAAAACAAATAAAGACAAATAAATTTCAAATACGCTTGACAATTTTTTCCTGAAGAAATAAAAAACTAAGAAAAAAGGTAGTTTAAATCTAATTTTAAATAATGAAAGAAAAATTTCATAAAATATTTCAAAGGACGTTTTAATGAAAGAATCCCAGTCCCATCCTGTGATCAAGGGGATCGTCACCCAGCTTGACACCCTGACGCCCAAGGGCAAAATTCTCGGTAACTACATTATCCAGAACCCCAGAAAAGCCGTATTCATGACCACCAAGGAACTGTCCGAAACCTGCGGGGTCAGCGAGGCTACCGTCGTGCGTTTCGTGGGGCAGTTGGGCTACAGCGGTTATGGCGAATTTTTGCAGGCCTTGCGCGATTTTGTGGATTCGGGGCTAAGCCTGCCCGACCGGGTGGACCTGCCGGGGATGAAGGGACCGGGTACCGATTTGTTGCATCGGGTGGTGTTTGAAGAGATGAATAACCTGCGGCGATTTTATGAAACCATTGATATCAGCCTGTTGGGCCGTATTGTGGACCAGTTGCATGACAGTCCCGCCGTGTATGTGATCGGTTCGCGAATTTCGTATACCTTTGCCTATTATCTGGGGTGGTCCTTGACCAAGGTCCGCAAGGGGGTCAATATTCTGAAGGGCAGTGACAGCACGGCCATCGATTGGCTGACCAACGCGCCTGAAAACGCTTTGGTAATGGTGATCACCACATCACGTTATCCCAACGAGCTGATTCGCATTGGCAAGGTTGCCCGTCGGCTGGGGCATACCCTGTTGGTGATCGCAGATAACAGCCTGTGCCCGGTGATCCCTTTTGCCCATCTTTCCCTGGTGGTGCCGTCCAGGTCTATTCCACTGATCGGTTATCCGACCACCATTTCCTGCATTATCAACTACCTGGTGCTCGAACTGGTGAGCCGCCGCCAGCCAGACATGAAAGCCCACCAGGAAAAGCTCGAGCAAATGTATCTGGAAAACGATCTCCTTTTCAATATTCATGAGCACGGTTGACCTGGGCGGTGTTTGTGCCTGGCTATAACTGGCTCATCGGCCTTGGTCAATCTGCGGCGCGCCTTTCCATTGCCCTTGAACCCAGATTTCCCTGGAATTTTCACTCTGGATTGACTAAAATAAAAATTTATAGAATCTTGAAAAAAACAAGGTTCTGACCGGGCAGTGACATGTCGTTGCCCGGATGATACGATTTCCCATAAAGTTTTCCGAAAGAATTACCGAAATATTTTTGATTGATGACTGATTATGCTTTACCATGGCCCTGAACTAGAAGTTAAACCACTATATATTCCATGCCGTCCAAATTGATTTGATTATGAAGAGATTTTTCTTTTTCCACAGTATGACTCGATGTTGGTCTGTCATGTCTATGGCCATCGCCATAGCGGTTTTATGGACAACCGGGGTGGCGGCGGAATCAGATGCAACACTGAGTTTTCCGCCCAATGTCAATACCGCTCTGCACACCTTGCTGGACCTGGTCGGTCAGGATGGCGATCCGGCACTTGATAACCGACAACTTGAATGCATCGTTGATTTTTTGTCAGCGGACAAATCCGACAAGGGTATCTACAGCGCCGACAGTTCTTTTGGTGTGCCATCCGCCTTTCATCAATTTCCGGTAAAATCAGACCTGCAGGAAATTATAGATTATACGCTTGATGCCAATATCCCTTCCTTTTTCTTTTGGCCGACATCTCTGCGATTGACCCAGTGGACCCGGGTGGATGGGGGGGATAAACAGTTCGATCGTCTTCAGGCGGCATCGCGTCAACTGGATGAGCCGTTTATCTTCAAGGGCGCCGAACGCGTTACCATTACGCCGGACCAGCATACCGGTGCGTATTACACCTATGATGTAAATAAATTGATCATTCTCAGCCCTTGCCGACAGGGGCAGGTGATGATCAGCATTTATAGGCAGCAGGCACCGTCGGCGGTGGGACGACGCGGGTGGGTACTAGGCCAGGACGATGAGTGGAGCTATCTGTATACCCAGGAAAAGGGATTGAACCTCAAGGGGTTGGGATGGGCAGACACCTATATGTACGATTCGTTCGGCATTACCGTGTATTACCAGCCATCCATTGAAGCACCTTTGGTCACCGCCGGTGTCTTCAGTTGGGTCAAGGCGGGGTGGGCGCGTATCAATATGGTTCAGCCAAAACATATTCACAACGGACTGGTACGTGTGGCGCTTGCCTTCACGGAAGTTTTGGAGGATCCAAAACTGCCTGAACCCAAAATACTGGCCGAGACGTTTTCCAAATCAAAAGATCTGCCCACGCCGGTGTTAAGGAAATACGCCAGCAACTACCTATCGGGCCTCAAGGAGCGAATTTCTTCTTCGTGCTCAGATGTCTGGAAAAAAGTGGCTGATGACTTTGACAGTCGGGAACTGCTCGATCAAATGTCCCGGGATGAGCTTTACGCCGTAGTGGCGCTCGACTATTTGAAAAAGATTCTTGGCCGCAATCCGGTGATGGATTCCCACCCGTTTTAAGTTTATTACAGCAGCGGTTTTTCTCCCTGGATTACCGGCTTTAGTACGCGACGCGCAAAATAATCCACGCCCGTTTTGTTAAAGTGCATGTGATCGTAAAAAAAACGGCGGTCGTGCATGGCATAGGAAACATTGTAGTACGCCACGTGGTCATTCATCTGGGCGACCTGCCGCAGTTTTTGGTCCACTTGATCCATCCCCGGAAAATCCGGAATCAACATGGGCAGCATCACATAGGTGATCCGTCCGCCCTGCTTTTTTACCTTTGTATTAATGATATCCACATACCGGCTGTATCGCTGGAACCCGTTGTCGGCATACTTGGACAAATAGTGCTCGCGTGCTTCGAGCAGTTTTTCTTGGTCAACGCTTTTGATCGTTCCTTGGGTCAGTCCCGGCGCTGCATAGGTGGAAATGGCCTGCCAGTTGTCGACCGCGATCATTTGCAGGTAGGAGGAAATACGATTGGACGGATATCCCTGGGCAATGAGTTTCCATAAAATGTACATCTCAAACGGTTCGTCCCGCAAAAAAAAGTCGTTTTCTTCATTGTTGATGGGGGAGAAAAAGACCCAGGGATCGACCAGATAGACCACATGGTCCACATGGTTGCCGCGGTGGTAGAAATAGGATAGGTGCAGCTCCGCAGGCATCAACCCACCACCGCCGCCTTTAGAGAGGTTGATTACCGGTTGGTCCAGAATTTTTTCCACAATAAGGTGATTGCCGTCCCTGGAAAGCACCCGTCCCCGCGACGTCCCCAACAGGGCGACACCGTAATGGGCCGGGGAATGGCCGCCGCCCATGACCAGCAGATTGGACTCGGTTTCCCAATTGTTAAGGTGCAGATCGCGATGGGCACCGGAGCAGATCCCGAGCACAACTGCCAGGATCACGGTATTTAACAGCAAAAACAAAATGCCTTTCTTGATAAACAACTTGGCCTGCATTCTTTTACCTCAAAATTGGAAGTAGATATATTCCTGCTTGACCCCGAACACCGTAGCAACGGCAACCGCCCAGCCGGTGACGGTGTAGGCGGACCAGCGCAGCCACACGGGCCAGCGATTGATGTATGCATAAAGCCGCATGCGACGCTCTTTAAGATCGGCCACAATCAGGATCGCGATGAGAAAAAGCGACAATCCAAAAACAGCCGGACTGACCACGGCGAGCCCCGGCTGGCCGGGATCCAGCACAAACAGATGGCGGGTTATATACCAGGCATCGGCAATACTGTTCGCACGAAAAAAAATCCAGCTGATACCGACCAATACGAGCGTGATACCCACCTGAATCGTGTTGTGCCAGACGGATGCTTTGTCGGCGCACAACCGGTCGGCGATTTTTTGTTGAAAACCGCCGGTGGCATATTCAAGAACGATGAAACCGCCGTGCAGGGCTCCCCAGACTACAAAGGTCCAGTTGGCACCATGCCACAGGCCACTTAACAAAAACGTCACCATCAGATTGTAATACCAGCGCCATGTCGCCACCCGCCGGCCACCCAAGGGGATGTACACGTAATCGCGAAACCAGGTCGACAGGGAAATGTGCCAGCGCTGCCAGAAATCACGAAACGATTTCGCAAAATACGGGCGCCGGAAGTTTTCCATCAAATCCACCCCCATGACCCGTGCCGCTCCCCGGGCCATATCGGTATAGCCTGAAAAGTCGCAATAGATCTGAACCGAATAAAAGGCCACCGCAATGATCAGCGGAAATCCCTGATAATCGCCCGGGTGATCAAAGACGCGGGAAACATAGATTGCCAGGGTATCGGCGATCACCACTTTTTTAAACAGGCCCCAGAGCATCAATCGCATCCCCTCGAGCACGCGTGAATAGTCAAAGGTGTGCGATTCCTTCAGTTGGGGCAGCAATTGGCCGGCCCGACCAATGGGGCCGGACAAAATTTGCGGCCAAAAGGCAACGAAAAGGGCATAATAGCCCAGATGTCGCTCCGGTGCGATACGGCCCCGGTATACATCCACGACATAGCCCGTGGATTGAAAGATGTAGAAGGAAATTCCCACCGGCAGCAACCAGTCAAGGGTCGGGACCGTGGCGGTCAAATCCAAGGATTGCAGGAGCCCGTCCAGTGAGCGACTGAAAAAATTAAAATATTTGAAAAACAGCAGGGCACCGACATTGGCCGAAAGGCAAAGGACCAAGACCATTTTTCTGGGGGCGGGACGGCTTTGCCTGGCCATTAGCAGCCCGCCCAGGTAGGTCACCAGGGTGCTGCCGGCCAATATCATCCCGTAGGTGAGCTGCCAGCTCATGTAGAAATAGTAGCTTGCCGCAAGCAGAAATATCCAGCGATAGCGCTGGGGCAGGACAAAAAGCAAACTGACCGAAAAGAGAAAAAAAAGGGCAAAGGGTAGCGAATTGAAAAACATAATCAATAACACTCACAAAAATTACAGGTTAAATATAGATGAGACTTGATCCATAGCCCCATCTTTGTGCCTTACGCAGCAGATGGCATAGAAAGTTGTGGGCCGGCTGTCAAACACAAAAACGATAAATCGGTTTTCCGGTTTGACAAGTTGATCCGTCTGTGATGGTGTGCAGCACTTGTCCGGTGGATCCAATCCTTGAATCCTAAACATGAGGGCAGATGTCTCAAGAAGGACACATGAAAAAGGAAGATAACGGTCTAATTCGAATGAATAAAAAGTGGGTTTGCGGAATTGTTGTGGCTTGCATGGCGTCCCTGATGGGGATGGGGTGTCAGGGCATGCAATCATCCGGTGGCCAGGCGGACAATACGGCAGAGAAAAATGGTGCGGCAGCAAGTGGGTGGACACCGGCTGTGTGGACCGACTATGTGGCCCATGGTCCGACCGGTGACCAGTTGCCGGATTTTTCACATGCTGGATATGCCATGGGACGACGTCCGATTCCCCTTGTATCAACGCCGCTGTTCGATGTTACCCGGCCGCCTTTTGGGGCTGTACCTGACGATGGCCAAGATGATACCATCGCCATTCAACGCGCCATCGACGCCGCCGCCAAGGCAGGGGGCGGCGTGGTATACTTGCCCCGCGGGCGCTATGACATTCACTCCACCCCGGATGCGCCGTTTTTGCAGATCAGGCATAGCGGGATTGTCTTACGCGGCCAGGGCAGTGATGCGGACGGCACCATCCTTCATCTGGGCGCGCCCGGAAAAGCCGATCGCGTTCGGCGACTGGGCAGCGTCCCGGCCGCCGAGGAAGCCCGCCATTGGGCGGCGGTAGCGATTTTGGGCGGGGAGCACCGCAAGGCCCTGACCGGTTACCGCAAGGATGTCCGGCGTGGCATGCACACTGTCGGCGTTGTGGACACCGCCGGCTTGAATTCCGGACAGACCGTGATTGTCGAGTTTGTCGATCCGGCCATTGATCCGGCCAGTCCTGCGGCCCATAAAGTCGATCTGGTCGCTCAACTGACCACGCCGTTCAGACTGGGGACGGTGCAGACCGATACCTTTGGCCCGGTTGCCAAGGCACACACATGGATGGTTAAGATCGAGGACATCATCGATTCGCAAACCATCCGTTTTAGTCGTCCGGCCCGGTTCGATCAGTGGTTACGCTACAATCCCCGGATTTACGCCTTTGGTGGCGTGCATGCGGCGGGCATTGAACACCTTCGTATCCAAAGCAGCTGGCCTGGTGAATATCGTCATCATAAACCCTTTACCGATGAAAAGGGCAATATCATCCGCACCGCCAAGGAGCAGGATTATCTGTGGAACGGTATCTGGATCAGCCATGCGACTGACGGATGGGTGAGGGATGTGGTCTTCAAGGATTTGACCCAGGGGATCATTGTGAGTCGCTCCAGTGATCTGACCATTGAGGACATCAAATTCCATGGGTTGGACGGCCACGCGGGGATTACCATCGCCCATAGCAACGATGTGCTGGTCCGCGATGTGGATTTTCATGCGCGCCTGGTTCATCCGGTGACCATGAGCATGATGGCCGCCGGCAATGTGGTCACACGTTGCAGAGTGCATTATGAAGGCCGGGACGATTACCGCCAGACCGATGCGGTCATTGATTTTCATGGTATTTTTCCATATGAGAATTTGTTTGACGACCTTAAGGGGTTTTACGTTTGCCCTGGTGGCGACCTGAGTGTTTTGCCCCACGCCGGTGTGCGCAATGTGTTCTGGAACATCGAAGCCCCCCAGCACATGTCATGTTACACCTGTGACACGGATGATGACTTTGCCCGGACCTACGATTTCGAGAACACCACCACAAAAACCCCTGCCACCATGTTCGAGCATTTTCCGCAGGCCTTTTATGTCGGTCTTGTTCGGCGGGGCAATCGCGACCTCAGTATCGGGGGGAGCAGCGGTGATCGGCATACCCCCTGGATGATTGTCGAGGGGCTCAATCGACCTGGTATCAGGGTCCCTTCGCTTTTCGAGGCACAGCGGCGACGCGGACCGTCCCAAATTGATGCAAAATATTTAAAATAATCCATTTTTCCAAGTATTTGCTTGAACTGCACCACAAAATCAAATATTCTTAAAAATTGTTTTAGGTGCCCTCTATCGATTAAAATCAGCGTTTGTGGCTTGATCACGCAACGGAATTGCAATGCAAAAGCGGTGCGTGTGCGCACGATAGGCGTCGTCATCGGAAAATAGGCCGCTTATTATCAATGGAAAGCAAATAAAGACTATGGAAAACAGCGAAATTGATGAGAAGGATCTTGAGGTTGTAAAACAACTCAGGGAAATATATAAGAAAAAAGAAATGCCGCCTCCCCCAAAAAAAGTGTTCTGGAAGATCCCTGGCGTCTGGATGACGATACTTTTTTGCGGGGGTATTGTTTTAGGCCTGGTTTTTTTCAAGCAGAGACCGACCACTGCCGTCCAGGATAGGCCAGATCAAAAACAGGCGGTCGTGGTAGAGCATACCAATGCGCCGGTTGAATCGGATGAACCCATGGTGCTGGTCGATGCCCAAAAGGTGCCGCCAGCCGCCGGAATGGATGGCTCTGCCGGTCGTGCATCCAGTGATCAAACACCTGAAACTGATCTGGATGAGACCGACGTCGTTGAAACTGAAAGGGTTGACGCCGAAACAGCTAAAACCGACCCGGCACCAACTTCATCAACGGCGGATTTTACTGCTTCTGAAAAATCAGTTGCTGATCGCAGCGACCTTGCCACCGATCCACCTGTGGAATCCGGTCCGGCCGAAGCGGGCAGTTCGTCTGACGATATTCAAATTGCTCAGCTGGTAACCTGCGGCGGTGTGCAAGATAAGCAGTATGTTTCCGAGAAGTCGAGGTTTTCTGTCGCGGCTGACCCCATCGCGATGGTTTGGATGAGAGTGTTAACCGAAACACCGCCATTTACTCTGAAACACGTCTATTTTCTCAATGGAGAACATTATTGTGACGTTCCCTTGGAGATTCGCTATCCTCACATGCGGACCTGGAGTAGAGTTACCATCAACCTTGACTCGCATATCGGGCAGTGGCGTGTTGATGTTGTCAACGAAAATGGGGAGACGCTCGATCAAATTGAGTTCACTGTAGAACCGTAGGCTGTCCTTAACCTCAACGTTGCATAAAGAAGATAGAATTTTTATTAGAGCCTGTTTGAGAAGTCTGGATCAGGCTCTTAGACTTTCCCCCTGACAACGTTAAAGGCTGTCCGTTTAACTTCCTTGCGGTGCTTGGCGTCGCCAATACCCATCTAAACGCTTACCAAGAGCGATCTTTAACGCTGCCTTCTTTCCATATCTACGTTTTTCTTAATCCTTGGGCTTATTGCGGCTTGTATTTTTTACCTTGATGGTCAATAGTAGGCGACTTGAAATCAAAAAGGAAAAAAGCCAGAAAGGACGCGTGGAGATGCACATTACGTTTTACGGGGCAGTCAGGGAAGTGACCGGGTCCATGCATCTTTTAAGTACGGACCAAGACCGGATTCTACTGGATTGCGGAATGTTTCAGGGGCGGCGCAAAACGACCAACGAGAAAAACCGGGTATTGCCTTTCAATCCGAAGATGTTGACCAATATGGTCTTGTCGCATGCCCATATCGATCATTCCGGGCGGATCCCACTGATTACCAGAAACGGCTTTACCGGACACATTTACTGTACCCGCGCCACCGCCGATGCCTGCGGCTACCTGCTTCCCGACTCGGCGCACATTCAGGAGAGTGATGCCCAATACCTTAATTACAAAGCCGTCCGATCGGCCCTGTCGCAAATGCGGCCACCGAAAGATCGCCGAAGCAGCAAACGGTATCTCCAGGACATCAAGAGCATCTTGAAAAAGAACAAGCACGGACTCAACGCCGATATGATCAACGACTACATCAAACGTTTCCATATCGATGGTGTGGAGCCCTTGTATACCATCGCCGATGCTGAGCAGGCCCTGGAATACTTTGAAGGTATTCCTTACCGCACACCGGTGACTATCGGTAAAAATATCACCTGCACTCTGTTCGAAGCCGGCCATATCCTGGGCTCGGCCATTGCGATGATTCGCTGCGGTGAGGGCGACAACACTCGCACAATTTGTTTTTCCGGGGATATCGGCCGCTATGACAAGCCCATATTGCGTGATCCGGCCAGACACTTTGACGGCCTGGGCCGAGATGTGGACCTGATGATCATGGAAAGCACCTACGGCAACCGGGAGCATGAACCGGTGGTGGATTTACGGCCGCGCCTTAAAAAGGCGCTCAACGATACCTTTGACCAGGGGGGAAGCGTACTGATTCCCTCCTTTGCCTATGGCCGCACCCAGGAACTGCTTTATGTGATCCATGAATTGTACGATGCCGGCGAAGTGCCGCGCATGCCGGTTTACGTGGATAGTCCGCTGGCCACGAATATCACCAAGGTGTTCGGTGAACATCCAGAGGTTTACGACAAGGAGACTCATCAAACATTCCTGCAGCAGGGGAAGAACCCCTTTGCCTTTCGGCAGGTTCAATTTGTGGAGAGCGTGGAGGCGTCCATGGCCCTCATGCGCGAGGAAAAATCACACATTGTCATCTCCGCTTCGGGGATGTGCGAGGCCGGCCGAATTTTGCACCACCTACGCTACAAGATTCACGATCCCAAAAATACCATTCTGATTGTGGGATACATGGCCAACCATACATTGGGCCGTCGGATTCTTGAGAAAGGAACGGCTTACCAGGAATCCGGCCGGACCGGGGAGCCGCCGATCGTAAAAATCCTCAACAAGGAGTACCCGCTCCATGCGCGGGTGGTCAAGATCGGTGGCTTTTCTGCTCACGCCGACCGTAACGAGATGCTGCGCTTTCTAAAAACATCCAACCTGAATATCCGCAAGATCGCCGTGGTCCATGGTGAAGAAGATCAGAGCCTGGCTTTTGCTGATTTATTAAACAAAGCGGGATATCCTGCGTTTGTGCCTTGGGTGGGTGAGACAATTGGGGTTTGAGGTCAACCACTGGCATGCGGTTGAAAAATTGTGGAACGAATTACTCATTGTGACTTTCATTTTATAAGGAGTAGGTAAAAAAATACATACACCCATTAGTCAACAGATACACGTAAACAAAACAATCCGGTTTTAATCAAAAAAACGGTCTCTCTATTTTTTTCTTGTTGGCTTGAATAATGCATTTTGGAAATTTGTAACTGTGGTAATTACTGAACAGAATTCAATTGAGTAGAAGGAGCGACCAATGAAGAAAGTATTGCAGTTTTTAATATCAACATGTTTTTTATTACTGATGACTACACCTGGATCTGCCGCTTTATTCAGTTTTGACAATATTACGAACAACAATGCTGGTGATGCAACCATTGGTGAAGCACAGCTTTCAATGGATGTAACTGATGCGGGGAGTGGTCAGGTTCTCTTTACCTTTTTAAACGCAGGGCCAGAAGCATCATCGATTACAGACATTTATTTCTATGATGATGTTCCTTTAATGAGTTTCAATAGCTTTGTCTATAACACGACGGGTGTCGTCAATTTTACTGATGATGGTGCACGGCCCGCCGATCTTCCCGGTGGGAATGATTCTCTCTCCAGCTTTTCTTCAAATTACAGCTATGATTCAGCCAGCCCGCATTTACAGCAAAACGGTATCAACCCCGCAGAAGCGTTGGGGATTCTTTTTGACCTATCATCAACAGATTACGATGATATTATATCATCCTTAATGGAAGAAAGTATGGTGGTCGGCATTCACGTTCAGGGTTTTACTTCTGAAGGAAGCGAAAGTTTCATCAACAATCCCGCCCCCGCCCCCGTCCCCGAACCAGCAACCATGCTATTGCTGGGAACCGGCCTGGTCGGTTTAGCCGGAGCCTCACGCAAAAAGATACTGAAGAAAAGAAGATAACTCAAAATCCATTACCCATTAATTTGAAAATCGAGGGTTGGTATGAGTCTCATACCAACCCTCGATTTTTTATTCGCCTTCCCGCAACAAAAAGTAATTGCAAAGTGTCACCAGGCTCCAGATCGCCGGCGCGGACAATGCTTCCTGGATCGAACGATCGAACAGGATGGATATCCGAGGGGGGAACTCGTTGCTTCCCAGCCAGAGCAGATAATAGATCGGAATTCTGGGGAACGGGGTAAGCCGAAAGGCTGCATCCCCCATGTTTTCCGGTTGTCCTTTCAGATGCTGCCCGGAAGCGGCAAACCCGTTGGGATCATCACCATAGCGTGCGATCAATGAACCTTTGTTGAGCCTGTCGCCTTCTTCAAAGTAGTGGGCGTCGGCCAGATCATCTGTGCCCACCATTTGGTTTCCCAGTGGGTAAAGTCGATTTACCCGTGTGAGATATTCCAATACGGATATCTCAAGCAGCGCAATGGATATCTTTTCCCACCCCTTTTTTCCCTCTACCTTTTCTTTTAGGCAGCGATGCCCTGTATCCACGAGAATATTACGATTAAGAAAGGGGAAACACAAGCAGCCCGATTCTGAGTCGATGTCGATAAGCGTGAAGTTTGACAGTTCCTTTACATCTCTGCTGCACAGGATATCCCATTGCTCGTCGGATATTTCGATCGGACGACCCGATGGGTCAACGGATGGGGGACCCTGGTTGCGACGACGCTGTTGCATCTCCAGAAATCCCTGGCCGTATGGATAGTTTGATGTGGTGAAATTATGGCAGGGAAAAGACGGGCAATCCCTTGGACAATAATCGATATGATTCAGCCGGGCGCATTCCAAGATAGCGCAGGGGTAACCTAATACCCGGGTCTGGACGGCACTTTTGGCTGCCGCCAAATCGCTTCTGCCCGGTCCGCAAGATGAGCAGTGCCTTAAAAGGTTGAGTTGGCAGACATCACAGTTGATGCCGCAGGCGCCGGTGGCCATTTCATTATCCTTTCTAACTATAAAATATTAATCTACTTTTCTCAAATCGTACCGCCCTCCGTTCTCCAGTTTTCCTTCCAGCAACAGACGGATGATTGTCGATGCCGCATGCGCCGGTGGCGTCAGGGCACCGGTCTTTTTCAATTGGACAAATTTATCGACCTGTTCAAATTGTTGCCGGCTGCAATGACGGATTTTTTCCTGCATCCGGGTGTCCAATGTGCCTGGTGCAATGGCACAGACGGAAAAGCTCGGATCGATTCGAGAAAATTCCATGGCCATGGTACGGGTGGCCATGTCTAAGCCTGCCTTGCTGGCGCAGTAGGCCGACCATCCATGATAGGGGGATTGGCTGGCTCCTGATGTCAGGTTGATGATCCATTTGCGACCAGGCAAAGACCTGCTGAAATGAAAAAAATAACGTGAGAGGATCAAGGGCGCGGTAAGATTGGTCTGGATGTGTTGGGCAAGCTGATCAGCATTGCAATCAACAATGGGCCCAATCGGATCAAGCACACCGGCATTATTGATCAACACACTATGCGTCAGCATGGTGGTGCGATCCCGCTCGATATCAATACGCTTGAATGCGGGGCCGATTTGATGCGTGCGATTGAGATCGATCTGGATTGTCTGGTGGTTGTCTTGAGTGAACGGCACGGCACGAGAGAGGCTGATCACAAAGCTGCCGGGCTGTTGCAGCGCTTCTTCAACGAGTGCACACCCCAGGCCCCGCGTGGTGCCGGTGATGAGAAATAACGTACTGATGCGGAATGGGTTCACATGTCGGCTCCCATGCCTTGGTAAGGGTGCAGGCAAAAAGGCATGCTTTTTGTCCTTCTTGGTGAAAAGGGACTATTCAATCCTGAACACCGGATAAGAGATTCGGCTTTGCCGGCACCGGGGGCAACGTCCCGGTCGGGTGAGGCGTTGTCGGTGCTTGAAAGTGAATCCACATGCTGCACAGACGCAAGGCGCGAACCGAAGTGTTCCCCCTTGCCCGGCGATGCTTTTTTCGATATGGCGCAAGTGCTCGTAAATATCCTTTTCCGATGCTCCGATAGCTTGAGAGAGATCCAGCGCCGTCATTGGGTTTTGCTTTAAAAGATCGATGATCTGCTGACGTAGGGTGCCCATGGCCTTCGTTCAGCGTATTTTTGCAGTCAATTGGTCACGGATATAGTCGATCACGGCGGGGATGCACTGGAGAATATCTTTTGCCGCGGCTTCATAGGCGTTGAATTCCAATCCGTAGGGGTCGTCAATTTCAGGACTGTCTTTTTTCGGGCCGTAGGAACCCAGAAGGCGAGCGTATTTACAGCGAAAAATCAACAGGCTATTAATGTGATCAATATGGTGTTTTTCCATCCCCAAGACCAGATCCGCGGAGCGAATCATTTTTGTATCCAGAATCCTTGCCCGATGGTCGCTGATATCGACGCCATGGGCTGCGGCGGCTCTTACCGCCAGTGGTTCGGCCCTGTTTCCGTGAAGCCCGTGGGTACCGGCCGACCGGACGTTGACGAACGGTTTCAATGTATGGGGCAGCTGGTGGGTGAGTAATCCTTCGGCCATGGGACTGCGGCATATATTGCCCGTGCAGACCATTAGTATTGAAAATACCAATATACCTCCCTATCCTGATAGACGATTAACCTGACACAGTATAAAATTGAGTGGTGCTAAAGTCAATGCGGCTTGGCTGGTTGGCCAGGGTAACCGTATTCGGATACATTTCTGTCTGGCTCTGATTGTTTGCCAGACGCCGATACCAATCTGCCCATTTAGCTGATTCTTTCTTATCTCAAATTGTTATTTGATCTTTTGGGCAGGGTTTACTATATATGCAAGAATAATCTGCTTGAAAAACCCGTGGAGAATGACATGTCTGATACACGAATCCTTTTTGTGGACGATGACCAAGACATCCTGGCCATGGTCGAACAGTACCTGACCATCAAAGGATACGATGTAACCACCGTGGATAATGGTATTGAGGCGGTCGGCATTGTTAAGGAAAAACAGATCGATATCGTCTTTACCGACTATAAGATGCCTGAATTCAACGGCCTGGAATTATTGGTGGCGATTAAAAAATATCGCCCCAATACCGAGGTTATCATTGTTACTGGTTACGGTTCAATGGAGTCGGCTATTGAGGCAATGAAATTCGGTAGTTACGATTACCTTCAAAAACCTTTCAAACTTGACCACCTCAAACTGATCATCGATCGGATTGTTGAGGAAAAGAAAATAAAGGACAAGGCGCAACTGATCCGCAAAATTGCCAAGGAAAGACACCGGCTTGGTGACATGATCGGCATCTGTCCCAGGATGCGAGAGATCTATGAGGTGATCGATACCGTCAGTCTTGATGAGCCCATGGTATTGATCCAGGGAGAGAGTGGAACCGGCAAGGAACTGGTTGCGCGAACGATTCATGAAAACAGTGCTCGTAGTGCCAAGGCGTTTGTTCCGGTCAACTGCAGCACACTTGGTAAAGACGCCAAGACGGAGAAGGAGATTGCCGTTTATTTGTCGGATATGCTCAAATCCGTAGATGGGGGCACGCTTTACCTTGACGAAATCGCCGGATTTTCATCGTCGGCGCGTGAGCAGATGATGAACTGTTTAGGTGAATGGGATGCGAATAATAAACATCGTCCCCGCCTGATTGCCGGGACCAGTAAGGATTTGGAAGAAGTCATCGCCAGCGGCGCCATGAAAAAGGACCTGCTCGATCTGTTCAATGCCGTGTTCATCAAAATGCCACCGCTTCGGGAACGCAAAGAGGACATCCCTTTGTTGATCAACCATTTTCTATACAATAATCCCCCGGCGGCCAAAACTCGAATTTATGGTATCTCTCCGGAGGCAATGAGTATCTTGCTAAAGTACCATTGGCCGGGCAATTTGATCCAGTTGCAGAATGTAATCGAAAGAGCCTTTGCCATGGGGGTTAAAAACACCATCAGTCCCGAGGATCTGCCGGAGGAGATCCGGACCTTTGGTGAGATTGAAAAGATGGGGTAGCCGTCACCAAACATGGTCGATGTTCTTTTAGTTCAGCCCCCCATAGCCGATTATTATCATACCGCCAAGCGGACCATCCCATACGGCTTGGCATCGATTGCTGCCGCCGTGAACCAGGCCGGCTTCTCCGTGGCCATTTTGGATGGCATGGCTACGGGTAAGTCACGGATTATTACTCCTCCAGCCGAGCTGGATCATCTTTCAGAATTCCATGGTCGGCCCGATCACGGTCCTTTTGGGCTATTCCATCTGTTTCGCCATTACGGGTACAGCCTGGAATATATTGGCCAGCAAATTAAAGCCGCTGGGGCATTTTTGGTCGGCATTGCATCTTTGTTTACAGCCTATAGTGACATGGCTTTGGCCGTGGCACGCATAGCCAAGGCCAGCCTGCCCGATTGTACCGTGGTTCTCGGCGGCCACCACCCCACGGTCCTGCCGGCGGCGGTGATGGCGGAACCGGCGGTTGACCTGGTCATCCGCGGGGAGGGAGAGGTCGCTCTGCCTCAGTTGGCCTCGGCATTGCGAAAAGGCCAACCCTTGGATGATATCCCCGGGATTGTTTTCCGCCAGTCCAGCAGTGCCCTGCATGTCAGTCCGCCTGCCCTGTGCCGGGATCTTGACCGGTTGCCTGTGCCGGCCTTTGGCCTGATCCGGCGTCAATTCTATCAGCGCTCAGGTCGGGATAGCATCGTGATTACTGCCAGCCGGGGGTGCCCGTTCAGGTGCAGCTATTGCGCCACTAGTGCGGATTCATGGTTAACCTATCGCAGGCGCTCGGTGGCTGGCATACTGCGCGAGATCCGAGCCGCCAGCAGTGATCGTCAGGTCGGATTTATTGATTTTGAAGATGAAAACCTGACCACGGACCGCCGCTGGTTTCTTGACCTGATGGCGGGTATCAGGGATATGTTCAGCCCCGCTTTGCCGGAATTGCGTGCCATGAACGGCTTGTTTCCCCCGTCATTGGACGAAACCGTGGTTCGGTGTATGAAGCAAAGCGGTTTTAGAACGCTCAATCTCTCTCTGGGAAGCGCCGACAAGGATCAACTAAAACGTTTTCACCGTCCGCACGTAACGGATGCCTTTGACCGGGCCCTGGCACTGGCCGGTCGGGACTCGCTCTCGGCCGTTGGCTACATCATTGTCGGTGCACCGGATCAGGATCCGCTGTCATCGGTCGATGATCTGTTGTTTTTGGCCCGGCGACGGGTGCTGGCCGGGGTCTCCGTTTTTTACCCTGCTCCGGGAAGTCTGGATTATCAGCGTTGCGATACCATGGGGCTGTTGCCAACCTGCTTTGCCGCCATGCGCGCCACAGCCCTGCCCATCGATCAGCGGACCACGCGCTGCGATGCGGTCACCTTGTTGCGCTTGGGACGGATTCTGAATTTCATTAAAAAGCTGAAGGCCGATGACATGATCATCCCCAACCCCGGAGAAGTGGGATCGCGCCTTGATCCCGCCTTGAATCGCCACCAGGCGGGCCTCAGGCTCTTGGCAGCCTTTTTTCACGATGGTGTTATCCGGGGCGTGACACCCGATGGTTCGGTTTACGATCATCAGGTGTCGATGCGGTTATCACGGCGTTTTTTAAAGGGTCTGGGGGAAAACGCAAAATTGGTGTCGCCCTGTTAACACCTTGGTCATGGGGTTGAGAGGCTGGCTATATTCCAAACCGGTTCTCAACGGCTTTGGGGCATTTCAGATCAGCGATGCCAATAACGGAGCTGGACTATGTTTCCGTATTCACCACCTGGCGAATGCGGATCGGGCGTTTTCTGGGTTTGGGATTGAGGTTATTGTTGATTAAAAACCCTTTCAGCCAGCCTTTGGCTTCCTTGGCGAGTTCTTCTCTGGGATAGTAGGCTTTGATGTTCTTGATTTCCGGATATACCGTATCGACCCGTTGCCACTGGTTGGGGGCCATTTTGGCCTCCAGTGCGTAGAGCACGGATTTGGTTTCTACAGCCACCAAGCGAATGTTTGAGCCCAGCTTCTTTTCCAAGGCCTTGACAGTTTCTAGATCCTCCGGACTTAATCTGGCAATTTTTAAATCATCCAATCCATTCATCAGGCAAGATCCTTTTTTTCGATTAGTCACCGTGGGACGAACAGATCTATAAAACCAAAATCATCCGCGCTTGTCAATTTTCACCATTGATAATGATCGGGTGGGGTTTATGACCCAACAGGCTGTCTGCAAAGAGGGGGGATCGGAAAAAAGTCGAATTCAACCCAACTGGTCAGATGAAACAACACCGACGTTTTGACAACCATCTCTTTGTGATTACCGTATAGTAATCAATACCCACGGTAGTCGTGCGTGAACGACGGCGACCAATACGTCCGGTGCCCTTTTGATACCAGTGCCAACAGTTATTTCTTGGAGCGTTATCATGGATGAAGAGCATATCTGTTCTGACGGTGCCTGCCGCACCGATGTTGAATGCCAACAGCAAGCCCGCTTGCAGCTATCTGAGATCGCCGAGCGCATTATTGATCATTGCCAGAACAGCCCATGCTACACGCACATTGACAGCGAACCCATCCCAGCGGAAGCATTTGTTGCCGACATTATCGATATGTTTCGGGAACTGCTTTTCCCCGGATATTTTACCCGAGAAAAACTGGATCCGGTGAACATGCGGTATAGTTTGGGGCAAACGGTGTCAAAGCTTTATGACCTGTTGGCCGATCTGATTACCCACAATATTCGCCATGACTGTCTGCGCTACCATCAGTCGTGCAGCAATTGCGAAACCCGGGGGCATACCATCGCGCTTGAGATGATGGACGCCATTCCCGAAATCCGTCAGACCCTGGCTTCAGATGTACGGGCCGCCTTCGATGGGGACCCGGCGGCAAAAAGCCATGATGAGATCATCTTCAGCTACCCGGGAATCTACGCCATCAGCGTATACCGCCTGGCGCATAAACTTTTTGAATTGGGGGTGCCCATGCTGCCGCGAATCATGAGTGAGCACGCCCACAGCATTACCGGAATCGATATCCATCCCGGAGCCACCATCGGCAGCCGTTTTGTGATCGACCATGGCACCGGGGTGGTGATCGGTGAAACGACCCGTATCGGCAGTAATGTGCGCATCTACCAGGGGGTAACCCTGGGCGCCCTGTCATTGCCCAAGGATGCAGGGGAAAAACTGCGCGGGAAAAGGCGCCATCCGACCATCGAGGACGATGTGATCATTTATTCCGGGGCCACGATCTTGGGGGGTGACACGGTGATCGGTGCCCGATGTGTGGTGGGCGGCAATGTCTGGTTGACCCAGTCCCTCCCGGCGGATACCACTGTGATGATGGAAATGCCCAAGTTGATTATCAAGGAAGCCCGTCGACAGGCCGAGTAAGCCTGGTCGGTGTGGGCAAAGGAGCCCAATGACCATTCAAAAGACCATAGACACGACGATCGGCAGGACGCCGTTGGTGCGATTGAATCGCCTGGGCCGTGGTTTTCAGGCTGAAATCATCGCCAAACTGGAGTTTTTCAATCCCCTGGGCAGCGTCAAGGATCGCATTGCTGCGTCCATGATCGACGCGGCCGAAAAAGAGGGCCGGCTGGGGCCGGACACACTGATCGTGGAACCCACCAGCGGAAACACCGGCATCGGCCTGGCGTTTATCTGTGCCGCTCGGGGGTATCGCTTATGCCTGACCATGCCGGATACCATGAGTGTCGAGCGACAGAAACTGCTGCGCCACCTGGGTGCCGATCTAGTGCTCACGCCCGGTTCACAAGGCATGGGCGGTGCCATTGAAAAGGCCCGGGCCATGGTGGCCGACCACCCCGGAGCCTTCATGCCCAACCAGTTCGAGAATCCAGCCAACCCAAAGGCTCACCAGGAAACCACCGCACCGGAAATCTGGAATGACACCAACGGCGATGTGGACATTCTGGTTGCCGGGGTAGGGACCGGTGGGACGATCACTGGGGTGGGTGGCTTTCTGAAAGACAAAAAGCCTGGCTTCAAGTGTGTGGCCGTGGAACCGGATGCATCGCCAGTGCTTTCCGGCGGTGAGAAAGGACCCCACAAAATTCAAGGCATTGGCGCCGGTTTTGTACCCACCGTGCTGGACCGGTCGCTGATCGACGAGGTGGTAAGGGTTTCCAACGAAGACGCCTTTGAAACTGCACGGCAGCTTGCCGGTCGGGAGGGCATTTTATGCGGGATTTCCTCGGGGGCGGCGGTGTGGGCCGCCATGCAGGTGGCATCGCGGCCGGAAAATGCCGGCAAGCGTATCGTCACCATTTTGCCGAGCACGGGGGAACGGTATCTCAGCACTGAGCTTTTTAAATGATTGTCCCCGTCGGGGCACGGTGCGCCGTGCCCCTACACCGACCATTTTGGCGAGACAATGGCAGTTTGCAATCGGCATTGGGGTCAATCGTTGAGCTGGATATCCTTTCCCTCCAATGCCCGGTTCATATTACGCACGGCGCACATTTTGCCGCACATGGTGCAGCTGTCCTCATTTTCGGGGATTGAACTCTCCCGGTAGCGCTTCGGCTTTTCCGGATCCATGGCAAGCTCCAGCATTTTCTTCCAGTCCAGGGCGGCCCTGGCCCGGGCCATCGCGTCGTCCCACTGCCGGGCGCCGGGAATCCCTTTGGCAATGTCGGCGGCATGCGCGGCGATACGCGTGGCGATGATGCCTTCTTTCATGTCTTCCAGATCAGGCAGACGCAAATGTTCTGCCGGGGTCACATAGCAGAGAAAATCCGCACCGCTGGATGCGGCGATGGCGCCGCCGATGGCGCTGGTGATGTGGTCATAACCAGGCGCCACATCTGTGACCACGGGTCCCAGCACATAAAAGGGCGCACCATGGCAAAGACGTTTTTCCAGCATCATGTTGCCGGAGATTTCATTTAGGGCCATGTGTCCCGGCCCTTCGATCATCACCTGAACGTTTTTCCCCCAGGCCCGTTTGGTCAGCTCTCCCAGGGTGATCAGTTCTTCCACCTGACAGGCGTCGGTGGAATCATGCAGGCATCCCGGCCGGCACCCGTCACCAAGGCTCAGGCTCACATCATACGCCTCACAGATGTCCAGCAGACGATCATAGTGCTCGTAAAAGGGGTTTTCACGGTCATTCATCTGCATCCAGGTAAACATCAGGCTGCCGCCCCGGGAAACGATGTTGGTGATGCGTTCGCGGCGATTGATTTTTTCCGCGGTGCTGCGATTGAGACCCGCATGGATGGTGAGAAAATCCACACCATCTTCGCAGTGGCGCTCGACCACCTCGAAAATCTCATCCACGCTCAGATCCTTGAGGTCCTTTTCATAAAAGCCTACGGCGTCATAGATGGGTACCGTACCGATCATGGCCGGTGACATGGCCACCAGCTTGCGCCTGAACGCCTGGGTTTTTCCAAAGCAGGAAAGGTCCATGATCGCTTCGGCCTGGAGATCCAGGGCCAGGCGGACTTTTTCCAGTTCCCGCTCGACGTCGCAGCAATCCTTGGATATGCCCAGATTGACATTGATCTTGGTGCGCAGGCCTTGGCCCACGCCTTGCGCCTTAAGGTTGGCGTGATTCTTATTGGACGGAATGATGACTTTGCCTGTGGCGATCAGATCACACAGGGTTTCGGGAAGGATCGATTCTTTGGCGGCCACGGCATCCATCTGGGTGGTAATGATGCCTTTGCGGGCGGCATCCATTTGGGTGGTGTATTGCATGGGGGACCTCGTTTGTAAAGGGTTCAAGGGGTCAAGGATTCAAGGGGTCAAGGGTAAAGAGGCATGTGCCTTCATTTGACCCCTCGAATCCTTGAACCCTGTTGTTCAAAATTTTTTCAATCACCGCATCCGCCTGCTTGGCCGCGGCCAGGCCGACGATGGCGGATGTGGGGGGACGGGTCGCGGATATTTCCGATTTGCCGTCGCCCACCAGACAGAATGTGTCTCGAACCAGGCGGGTGGTAATGCGGTTACTGTCACCCCAGCCACCGATGCCCGATGCGCACACCAGCAGCCGCGGATCGGTTATAAACGCCTCAGCCATCATTTTTTTACCCTGGGCATCGTCCAGCGCCTCCACAAGAATTTGGCATTTTTCTAATATTTTGTGCACATTGTCGGCGTTTAGTCGAAGGTTCAGGGCTTGTATTTCAATCTGTGGATTAACGCGGGCAAGGTTGATGGACAGGGCCTCGACTTTTGGCATGCCCACCTGATCGGAAAAAAAAAACTGGCGGTTCAGGTTGGATGGCGCCACATGGTCAAAGTCCACCACAACCAGTCGCCTGATGCCGGATCGCACCAAATGGACAGCCACATTGGACCCCAGGCCGCCGGCCCCGGCAATGCCCACGCACACCGACCCCAACCGCCGAATCTGGTCATCAGTGAAATGTGCCTTTAGACCCAATAAAAATGCGTTCGCCGTCATGGATTCATTCGACCTTCAAATTCCAAATTCCAAATTCCAAATTCCAAATTCCAAGCTCCAAGCTCCAAGCTCCAAGCTCCAATCTTCAACCTTCAACCTTCAACCTCCAACCAACCAACTAACTAACCAACCAACCAACCAACCAACTAACTAACTAACTTACCTACCCAGCGATTGCCAATCCTTGTATACCGGCTGCCAACCAGCCTGCTGGAGCATGGCCACCATCTCCGGTACGGAGCGTTCATCAGAGATTTCAAACTGACCGGTGCCGTTGTCCTCGTCAATATGACCGCCCACGGCTGTGCAGGAGCCGGCGGACATGCGAGTAACGCCCAGGGGCAACAACCGGTCGCGGAAACCAGCGCTTTCCCGGGTCGAGATGGCGATTCCCAACCGGGGCATGAACAGCCGCATGGCGGTCATGATCTGGACCAGGTGACGGTCTTCAACCACGCAGCCAGGCTGAAAACCGCCCACGTGGGGCCGGATGCGGGGCAGGGATGCGCTGATTTCGGTTTCCGGATAGCGGTCTTGCAGATAGTGGGCATGCAAGCCGGTGAAGAAGGCGTCGCGGTGCCAGTCGTCCAGTCCCAGCAGGGCGCCCACATTGACCGCCCGCATGGCTGCCCGGCAGGCGCGTTCCGGGGCGTCCAGGCGGAAACCATAGTCCCGCTTGGGGCCTTTGGGATGCAATTCGGCATACAGCCTTTCGTTGTAGGTCTCCTGGTAAAGGGTCAGGCTGTCGGCCCCGGCGGCGATCAATCGTTTGTACTCGTCTTCGGTCAGGGCGTAGATTTCGATGCCGATGGCCGTAAAATATCGATCCAGTACCCGGCAGCAGTCAGCGATGTAATCCACGCTGGCAATGGACGGTGCGTCACCGGTGAGAATCAGGATGTGCTTGAGTCCGCTGGCGCTGATGGCACGCGCTTCGTCTTCGACTTCAGCAAGGCTCAGTTGACGCCTGTCGATCCGGTTTTTATGATTGAAACTGCAGTACAGGCACCCGTTGGTGCAATAATTGGACAGGTACAGCGGGGTATAAAGCACCATGGTGCGCCCGAACTGGGCCATGGTCAGGCCGTGGGCCTTGCGGGCCATGGCTTCCAGATGGGCTTCGGCTGCCGGCGACAGCAGGCAGAGGAAATCATGGGCGGTCAGTGTGCGTTTGCTCAAGGTGCGGCGCACGTCGCTATCGGTTACCGATTGCATGCGTCCCACAAGATCCGCGTTCCGCCACATGGCATAGGTGGTGTAAAAACTCATGGTCATTTTCTTTCCGAAATAGGGCTTTCTAAAATATTTTTTTGCTAAAATAGAGCTCGCTATTCGTACAGAAAACCGGTCAGCGGTGACGATGCCGTTGCCTGGATGCCGACACTGCCGGTTCCGGACAGGCAGGCCTCGCGGCCGGCTCGGATGGCCGCGGCAAAGGCGCCGGCCATGGCCACCGGATCACCGGCACTGGCGATGGCTGTGTTGACCAGGCATGCATCGGCTCCCATCTCCATGGCATCACAGGCCTGGGATGGCTTGCCGATGCCGGCGTCCACCACCACCGGGACGTTGATCGTATCGATGATGATGTGCAGCATCTCCCGCGTGGTCAGGCCCTGGTTGGTACCAATGGGTGCTCCCAGGGGCATGACCGCCGACGCCCCGGCATCTTCCAATTGGCGGGCCACAACGGGGTCGGCATTGATGTAGGGCAGCACCACAAACCCGTCTTTGACCAGGGTTTCAGTGGCCAACAGGGTCTGGTGACCGTCGGGCAACAGGTGCAGGTTGTCCGGGATGACTTCAATTTTGATCCAGTTGCCACATCCCGTGGCCCGGGCCAGGCGGGCGATGCGCACGGCTTCCTCGGCATTGCGGGCACCGGAGGTGTTGGGCAACAGCTGCATGCTATCGGGAATATGGTGCATGACATTGTCGGTGGTGGCCCTGAAATCCACTCGACGCAGGGCCACGGTGATGATCTGTGACCCGGACGCCGTGATGATGTCGGGGATCATCTCATCCGAAGGATATTTGCCGGTACCGATCAACAAACGCGAGTCAAACGATCGGCCGCCTATGGTCAACGTATCGCTGGAATTGTTTGTATGCATGGGGTCAGCCTCCGCCCACGAATTTTAATATTTCAAGGTTGTCATTGTCTTCTAACCATACCTGGTCGAAGTCTACGGTGGTGATAATCGCCAAGTTATGCTCGACCACGACGGTTTCAGGGTCCAGCCCCTTTTCCCGGATCAGGTCGCCCACAGTGATTGCTCCCGTGAGACGTTCCGGTTTCCCATTGAGTCGGATCTCCATATTCCCCTCCTCCAAACGGAATAAAAAAAGGCCTGCCCATGAAGGACAAGCCTGACAAAAAGAAATCCAATCGTATATTCTGTCATGCTTCCCTACGGCAGCATTACCTGCATCAGGTTCAAAGGGTTGGCGCCGCTGCGCCATCTCAGCCCCCATTGGGGCACCCCCAGCATTTTTATTTTTTGTATCTACTTAATGGATCTGGGCTGGGAAATCAAGTCCGGATCACGCTGTTTTTTCTCACAACATTGGCACTGAGTGCTTGAAAACGGTTCTCGATGTCAAAATGGCCGCGTCCAATCTGGTAGATGTTGCGCACGATCGTTGTTTCCGGACAGGCCAGTCCGGCCAAAAGAATACATGACGCGGCGCGGATGTTGTCCGGACGGGTATCGGCGCCTTTGAATGTAGTGGGGCCGTTGACGATGGCCAGACCATCCTCTTCGTCCAGGTCGATGACCGCGCCCAGTTTTCTCAACTCGGAAACCTGGCTGAAACGCTTGTCGAAAATACGTTCGCGGATGTAACTCTGGCCGTCGGCAATGCAGGACAGGGCCATCATGCCGGGCTGAAAATCCGTGGCGAAACCGGGGTAGGGGCAGGTGAGCACGTTGACCGGTTTTAATTGTCGGCCTGGGGAAGAAACTTCAAGCACATACCCGTTGACGTTGATTTCAACTCCCATCTGCATCATTTTTTCGATCAGGATACGGATGTCCTCGGGTGCCACGCCGATAATGGAAATCCGTCCTCCAGCAATACCGGCGGCCATCATGAACAGGCCGGCGTCCAGACGGTCATTCATGGCATAGTATTCAATGGCATTGAGCTGGGGTACGCCTTCCACGGTGAGCGTGCGCGTGCCCAGTCCATGAATCTTGGCGCCCATTTTGATCAGAAATTTGGCAAAATCGGTGATTTCGGGATCGGCCCCGGCGTTTTCAATAATCGATATGCCTTTGGAAAAACAGGCGGCCATCATCAGATTTTCCGTTCCGGTGTGGCTGGGAAAATCCAGATACATGGTGGTCCCGGCAAACGTCTCCCCGCTGATGATAAAGGCATCCTTGGCCGTGATCTTTGCCCCCAGACGGGCAAACCCGCGGTAATGGTAGTTGAGGTTGCGGCTTCCCAAGGGGCAACCGCCGACGGAGGGCAAGCGGACTTCACCCAGTCGTTTGAGCAGGGCCGGGATGAACAGCACCGAGGCCCGTAAACGGCAGGTCAGTGATTCAGGCAGATCCGACCGGTTCAAGTGCGTGGCGTCCACACAAACCACTTTTTCACTGGCAAAATAATCCACCTTGGCACCGACGTGGCGCATGATGTCAAAGGCCACGAGAATATCGTTGAGCGGTGGCACATTGCGGATTACGCTACAACCGTGTTCGGGAAGCAGGGAGGCTGCCAGCATGGGAAGAATGGCGTTTTTCGATCCCTGAACACAAACACTGCCCGAAAGGGGCCTGCCACCATTAATTTCAATATATTCCTGATCGGACATAAGCGTTGCCTCTCTGGTTGTTCGACCTGTTGGTCAGCCCATTGGTTTTGAATTTGCTGTCAAGCGATTTTTTCGTTAAATTGGCATAAATGATTGCTGACGGCAACTGAATTTTATGGGTTGGCTTTGTTCGTGCCTGTGCTACATTAATTGAAGCGCCATCTACCGTTTGAACTTTTTCCTGTGCACCGATGTCAATGCGCCAGTATAGGTGGCAGGAAAACCAGCCGTATCAACAAGATCAAAAAAGGCATGAAAAAATGAACAACACTGCACAGGCCATTGCATTGGAAATACTTCAATCCAATCTCAAATTGCCTCCCTTTCCACCCATTGGAAGCCAATTGCTGGCCATGAATCATCAGCCGGTCCAAGAGGTCGATGTGGATCAATTTATCCGGTTGATTGAATCTGACATGAGCCTTACCACCCATTTGCTGCAGCTGGCCAACTCCGCCTACTTTGGTGCCATCCAGAAAGTATCCAGCCTCAGACAGGCGATCATGCATATCGGCCTTGAGGAATCCATCAATGCCATCAACCTGCACTTTTTCCGCACCATTTTACCTGAGTTCCCGCGCATCGAAGGCTTTTCGGGCAAGGATTTTTGGGCTCACTCATGGGCTTGCGGTATGGCCAACCGCATGCTGGGCAGGACGGACCTGCATATCAACAGCATCCCCGGAGAACTGTATATCGCCGGTCTTTTACATGGCATAGGGAAACTGATTCTGGCCCTGACCCGTCCTGAAGACTTTCTGAAATGCCTTGAAAATTCGAGCATTTACAATCAACCGATCGTTGAGGCGGAATTGGATCTGATCGGGACGACCGATACGGATATTGCCTTTGAAGTTCTCAGGTCATGGCAATTCCCACAATCCATCTGCATGGCCGTCAAGCATTATCGTGAACCTGAAAAGGCCGACAAAACCTTCTGGGAAATAGCGGCGGTCACCCAATTTGCCTATTTTATCGCCAATACCTCCGGCATTGGCAATGCCATGGATTTTTACGCCTATGATTTAGAGCAGACATGGTTGGGCAGGGACCTTGCCTCGCCGCTGGCCGACGAGGCAATCCGCAACCGTGTGGTTCAAGATATTTACGAAACGCTCAAGAAAAAGTTTGCGGCCATGTCCGATGAGAAGAAGGCCGACACTGACAAGGGATCGGGCAATGTCTCACCCAAACCAGGTAAGTCAGGGACAAAGCCTCCCCCATCCAAGAAAAAGATCAGCTGGCTGGCCAGGCTACTGAGCCTTTTCAGGTTCCACTAAATTCACTGCTCATTGATCAGCATTCCAGAGAAAATAGCTGATGAAAAGATCACATCCCACGGGCGTATCATTGGTGTGCCCCATGTAGACACTGAAATTTCTTCCCCGGGTATACTGGTCTAAAAAGAATCCCAATGGTTTTTTCTTCTCTGTACCCATGAAAATACCAGTTTCGGTCTCCTGTTCGCCAATGTGCAATGCCCCAACGTAGACAATCACCTTTGCATCGGGATGTGCATGGAAAATTTCTCTTTTGATGGTTTCAAACATTGTCCGGTCCCGGGGAAGATTGACGAATCCACTGCGCTGGCCGGCATCAATGAAGCGGATCTGATAGTCAAGATCAATGGCTTGTTTGGCCAGGTCGATCCAACCGGGCTTGGCGTGAAAAAATTGATCGTTGTCGATGGGTTGATCTTTCTTATAGGTGCGGCAGAAACGGACAATGTCACTTGAATGGGTTCCCGCTGGTGCGTTCTGATTGACCTCGAGCGCGAGATAAAGGAGATGACACGCCATGCGCGCATACGGTTTCATGTCAATGGAGATCGTGGGAACATTAGCCATTTGCCTGTGCTTGGTTTTTTCCTGTACCCATCCGGTCCGCCGATTGGTGTTTCAGCCCCATCACATTGCTTGGATACCCGATTTTCCAGATGATGCGGTGAATTTTAAGCGATTTTGGATACAATCGGATCAGGGGCCGGTTGAAGGCTGGCTCTTCAAAGGAAAAGGGGCCAATGGGGGCCATCACCGTGGACCGGCCGTCCTCATCGCCCATGGCAACCGTGAGCTGATCGATTTTTATCGAGATCGGGCTGAAGCCTATCAACGCTTGGGCATCACCGTGCTGTTGGGGGAATACCGTGGATACGGACGAAGCGCCGGGACACCCAGTCGCGCGCGTATTGCTTCGGATTTTATGGCATTTTATGACTACCTGGCATCGCAGCCATTTGTGGATCCCCAAAAAGTGGTATTTCACGGCCGTTCACTGGGCGGCGCGGTCATCAGTGAACTCAGCCGGCAGCGGCCGGCAGCGGGCATCATCGTGGAGTCGACCTTTACATCGATCAAGGCCATGGCCCACGGCGCTCCGGAGCTTTTTCTCGTGGATCGGTATGACACGCTTGGCGCACTGCTGGACTATTCAGGGCCGATTCTGATCATTCACGGCACGCGGGACAATGTGGTCCCGGTCGCCCACGCCCTGGAAGTGAAAAAGCATATTCCCCGTGCCGAACTTCTCCTTTACGATTTCGGGCACAGTGATGGACCGCCGGATTGGGATCACTACTGGAAGGATATCATGGAATTTTTGCATCGGGTGGTGGATTGAAATGTTCGGCAAAGGTTTTTTTACCTTATTATTTAGGCCTTAAAAAAAACCGGTGGTTGCAATCGCTATAACACTACCTCCGGAATATAACTATGTACATTAGGTGAGTAATGTAGACCGTAAATCTGAAATTCTACTCACTAAAGAGACGGCGAAAAAATTTTTACAAAGTGTCCTCAAGGGTGTCACCGAAACAAAAAAGGGGTTGCGCATATCGCGTAACCCCTTGTTTTTCTTGGTAGCGGGGAGAGGATTCGAACCTCTGACCTTCGGGTTATGAGCCCGACGAGCTACCAGACTGCTCCACCCCGCATCAAATTGAAGTTCGCACACTAAACGTTTTTAATCTGATTGTCAACAGGTAAAACGAGAAAAATGGATTCTTTTTCATATCTTCATTATTATCTTGCCCATGACAGGATCTTTTTCTTTATGGCATTGCGTTTGTCGCTGTTTTCCCGGCACTGCACCATGACCTGCTTGTTGCGGCCGGTATGACCGGAAACAATGCTGACTGATGATTTGGCGACCGACAGCAACCCTGCCAAAAAAACACCACATGCTTTATTGGCTGCATTGTCCACTGGCGGTGCGGTCAGATTAATTTTCAATGCATCGCCATACAGCCCCGTAATCCGGTTTTTTGAGGATCGGGGTTGAACACGGATGCGAAAAACCAGCCCTTCAGTTTTTTCCTGGATTGTAAATGCCATGGTATTGATTTATTCTGATCACCGGTCACCGGTCACCGGTCACCGATCACTGATCACCACCCGCCTGCGCAACCATCTCCCGGATAAATTGGGGCGGACGAACCACCTTGCCCTCGTCATTGACAAACGCATGCCGGGTATATCCTGTGGTATGCGTCACGCTGCCGTCCTGACTGGTAATGGCGTAGTCAAACTGCATGCCGGCACGAAATCCCGTATTGAGAGAGGCCTGGATGACGAGGACGTCGTCATACCGTGCCGGGGTGTGATATTTACATTTTACCTCGGATACCGGTAGCTTGAGCCCTCGCGCTTCGATTTCCCGATAGGGCAGTCCCAGGTGACGGAACAGCTCGGTGCGGCCCATCTCAAACCACCGCAGATAATTGGCGTGATAGACGATTCCCATGGTGTCCGTATCGCCGTAGATCACGCGGTAGGTAGTGCTATGGGTCAGATTGGGTAATGCTGATGTCATGATCTTCAACCTTCAACCTTATACCTTAAGCCTTATACCCATTTTCAAAAGACCTTGCCGAAAATGTCTCTCAGTTCCTCATACGTGGTTGTCACTGGAAATTGGGGGTACTCATCAATCACATTTTTCGGGGGCCGGAACAATATGCCCTGATGGGCTTCTTTTAGCATGGCGACATCATTATACGAATCCCCCATGGCCAGCACCTCGTAGTTCAGGTCTTTGAACGCTTGGACCACTTTGCGTTTGCCGTCGGCCTGGCGCAGGTTGTAATCGGCAATGGCGCCGCCCGCATCGATGGTCAGACCGTGGCACAGCAATGTTGGCCAACCCAGTTTTTTCATCAGCGGTTTGGCAAATTCCACGAAGGTATCCGACACAATGATCACCTGTGTCTGGGACCGCAGCCAGTCCAGAAAGTCTTTGGCGCCCGGCAACGGATCAATGGTGGCGATCACGTCGGTAATGTCCTTGAGCTTCAGACCGTTGGCATCCAAAATGGACAGGCGCCGTTTCATCAGAACGTCATAATCGGCAATGTCCCGGGTGGTCAGCCGCAAATCGTCGATACCCGTACGCTCGGCCACATTGATCCAAATTTCCGGGATAAATACACCTTCCAAATCAGAGCAGATAATATGCATGTTTCCTCACAACAAAAGTTAAACCGCATTAAATAAGATGGCCTGAAACTCAGTCTTGTCCGTCTTGGTCCTCGATTCTGACCAGCATGGGCGTGCCGGCGACCACATCCAGGGCTTCGATTTCCGCCAGGGCCTTGGCGACGTCGGCTTCGCGGGCATAATGGGTTAACATCACCACGGGTACGGATCCATCGGTTTTACGCCCCTTTTGGTGGACGCTTTTCAGGCTGATGGCGTGTTTGCCCAAAATGCCGGCGATGGTTGCCAGAACGCCGGGGCGGTCCATGGCATCGAAACGAAAATAATAGTGGGTGATGATATCATCGATGGGCATGACAGGGATCGGCTTGATTGTATCTGGCTGGTAGCCCATAACCGGCAGGCGACCGGCACCATTGACAGCCAGGTTCCTGGCAATGTCGGCGATGTCCGATACCACGGCACTGGCCGTGGGCATCATGCCTGCACCGTGTCCGTAAAGCAATATGTCTCCCACGGCATCGCCGGACACACTGATGGCGTTCAGGGTGCCGTTGACGTTGGAGAGCATGTTGGAAAATGGGATCATCGTGGGATGGACCCTTGCTTCCACGCTTTGACCGTTGAATTTTGTGATGGCCAGCAGTTTGAGGCGATAGCCAAACTGCGCCGCAAATTCAATATCCAGGGGGGTAATTTTGGATATGCCTTCGATATATACATCGTTAAAATTGATTTGCATGCCAAAGGCCAGGGCGCCAAGAATGGCCAGTTTGTGGGCGGCATCCAATCCCTCCACATCAAGCGTGGGGTCCGCCTCGGCATACCCCTTTGCCTGAGCTTCGGCCAAGGCGGCTTCGAAGACCACGCCCTCATCGGTGATTTTGGAAAGAATATAATTACAGGTCCCATTGAGAATACCGGTCATGGCACTGATCCGATTGCCGATCAAGGATTCCCGGACGGTCTTGATAATCGGCATGCATCCGCCCACACTGGCTTCATAGCCCAGATCCACCCGATTTTTCGTGGCCAGCGCGATAATCTCGTTGCCGTGTTTGGCCAGAAGGGCTTTGTTGGCGGTGACCACGTGTTTGCCGCGCTCGATTGCATCCAGCATCAGCTGTTTGGCAATGCCTTCGCCGCCAATGGTTTCCACCACGATATCAACCTGCGGATCGTTGATGGCGGTGGCTGCATCGGGTATCATTACACCGGGCGCCAGATTGATTCCCCTGTCCCGCTGAGTGTCGATATCCGCCACGTATTTCAGGTTCAGGGGACATCCAATCCGGTCGCGAATGATATCACCGTTTTCGAGCAATAGACGAGCAACACCCGTCCCAACCGTGCCGCAGCCTAAAATTGCAATATTAACCTGTCTCATTATTTTTACTTTCTAATACGCGTGGGGTTCCATCCAAAAGACATCAACCAATTCACCAATTTCTTATGAGCGGCCCGTGAAAGTCAATAAAAAAGAGACCGAGAAAACGGCCCGGATTCCAATGTTTTTTTTCATGAAGCAATCCGAACGGCCATTTTGTAGATCCGTTCAATTGAAGAAACCGGATTTGGGTTTGCTGTTTTTAATTGGCAGTTTTTTAGTGCTTTGGTTGTGAAATGTGCATATATTAATTAATATTAATTTGTTACGTTGTAATTTCGATGTCTCGTGAGCGTGGAATTGCCTTGACTTGATGGGGGGGCGAAGGATAAATTTACCCAGCAAGGCATTTCCCCAGAAAAAAGCGACAATTATCAACCATCACCCTTGGAGGGCTGAATGACCCAATCATCCACCATTGGACTTGAAGAAATATTAAATCATCCCTCGGTAATGGATGCCATTGCCGATGTCAATCTCGAACTCAAAGATAGAATGGCCTATCGGCCCCCTGTTTGTGATGTGTTTGAAAAAGCTTCGACGCATCTTAAAACCGATGCCCAGTACCAGTTTGAAATCGATCGACAGGCGCGTCAACAACTGTCGCATATTATTGGTAACACCGTGCAGCGCGTTGTGGGCAATGATTCAAAAAATGCGGAATTCGGCAAACCCAGGAAAATCGGCATTGTCTTCTCGGGGGGACCTGCACCCGGCGGACACAATGTGATTGCCGGGCTGTTTGATGCCGCCCAAAAAGCCAACCCGGACACAAAAATCTATGGGTTTTTAATGGGGCCGGACGGCATCATCGAGGGAGATTTCATCGAATTGACCCAGGATCTTGTGGATCGCTACCGGAATATCGGTGGATTTACCATGATTAAAACCGGGCGCACCAAGATCGACAATCAGAAAAAAATGTCTCTGTCTCGTGAAACCTGCAAAAAACTGGGGCTGGATGCGCTGGTGGTCGTTGGTGGCGATGATTCCAATACCAATGCGGCGTTTTTGGCCCAGGAGATGGCCAATGATGGGGTTCAGGTAATCGGGGTTCCGAAAACCATTGATGGTGATATTCAAGTGCGCGATGCCAACGGTAAGGTGCTGTGTGCCATGTCCTTTGGCTTCCATACCGCAGCGCGTGCCTTTTCTCAGGCCATTGCCAACCTTTGTACGGACGCAAGCTCCGATGTGAAATACTGGCACATCTGTAAAGTTATGGGCCGCGTGGCCAGCCATCTGGCGTTGGAAGTGGCCTTGCAAACCCATGCCAATATGACGCTGATCGGCGAAGACCTGGCAGACTATGTGGATGACGAAAGGTTGGAAAAGGCCGAAAAAAGCGGGGTGGTGGACTATACGGCCTACGGCATGACCTTAAGGCACCTTTCACGGGTGATTTGCCATGCGATCACCAGCCGGGCCGCCGTGGGTAAAAACTATGGGGTGCTGGTGATCCCTGAAGGGGTGTTGGAGTTTATTAATGAAATTCAAGTCTTCATCATCAAGCTCAACACGATCATCGCCTATTACAACAAAATGCACGACAAGGATTTTCACACGGCTTTTCCCACGCTCAACGACAAACTGGAATACTTGCGGCGCTTGGTTCGGGGAATCCGTAAGGATATTGCTTATAACGTATGGAATGCCCGGGATGATGAACTCTTCAACGATATCCCCGCATTTTTTCAGGAAGGGTTGCTGACCGAGAGAGACAGTCACGGCAATTTTCAATTCTCCCAGGTCAAGACCGAAAAGGTATTACTGGACCTGGTAACAGACTATCTAAACATTTTGAAGGAGAAAGGGCATTATATCATCGGCATCCAAGATGCGGTGTTTTTCAAGACCCTGCAAAAAGCAGGGCTTGATCCAGAACGCTATGGCCCGATTTTATTCGATAACTGGAAACAGCATGAATTTTTATTGATAAAACCGTCCATCATTTCCAAAAAGACCCTCAAGGCTGCACTGATGGACGCCGGTTTGCTCCAAGATGAAGATAAGATTCCGGCCCCTTTGGAAAAAATTTATGACCAGTCCGTCCCCAAATTTAAGACCCAGGCCCATTTTTACGGATATGATGGGCGGGGCGGTGATCCGACACGCTTTGACTGTGTTTATACCTACAATTTGGGGATGACCGTGTTTAGTCTGATTGCCAATGGTGCCACCGGCCAGATGGCCGCGATTTTAAATCTGGAACAGGATTTCCGGCATTGGCGCCCCATTGGTATCCCCATTGCACCGCTCATGCATCTTGAGGAACGCAAAGGCAAGCTCGAACTAGTGCTTGAGAAAAGCATCGTTGATGTGAATGCGCCCGCATTCAAGGTCGTCCAGCATTTTCGTGATACCTGGCTGGCCGCCGCACCCGGGGACGATCATTACCGGCATCCCGGACCGATTCGGTTCACCGGCAAAAGTGAGGAGGACCGACCGATTACCTTGTTGCTCAACGCTATGGGCGGTCATCTGTCGTCGGCCGAACCGGAACCGGACCATTAATATAAAAAACCGGGCAGCGATTGTCGCGCTGCCCGGTTTAGTTTTACAATCGGTTTATTTATTTCTTTTTCCTTATCCCCAAGCCTGCCAAACCAACCAGTCCGGTTCCCAGCAACAGCATCACTGTCGGATCGAATGCCGAGTAGTCTATTCCTGACGTGGGCGGGGCTTCGTTTTCGTTCAGAGAAGCCAGCGCGTCTGTTGCAAAGTTATAGCTGAGATCCTGAGATTTCATTGAAATATCTTCAGCATTGAAAATTTCCAAAACCATAAACATGAGCAGTGTTATGATTAAGAAGGAAAATAGCTTATTCACTTTCCCCCTCCCTTTTTTTTTGGCGTAATACAGGTGCTATCTGCTTAAGCAAATTAAGTGCCAATTTTTTATTTGGTGAATATTTAAAAAAATTACAAAGTGTTGAAGGAAAAGTGGTGGTTCGAGTGGAACTGTTGCTGAGAATAATTTTTCGTAAAAAACTGTGAAAAAAATAACATAATATGAAATAATTTTCCCAATAAAAAGCGCTTCTTCCTGGATTCCTAAGCCCGGGAAGAAGCGCTTTTGAATTGGAACTTTTTATTTTTATTACGGTAACGGTTTTTTTTACCACCTAGTGGTGACCATGACCGCCTTTGCCTTTTGCCGTGTCGATAACTGCTTTGATAATGCAGTAGGTCATGCCGATGCCAATGATGTTCAGGGCGTACCACAACCCGCCATGAAAAACCATGTGGCCAGCATCCCAGATCCATTCAAAACTGAAAGGAAACATAATTTCTCCTCCTTGAGCCGGGCTTAAGCTTCTGCCGGTTCCAGATCTGTTGAAACGATGTCCGCATCTGCCGCTACGGATGATTCAGGTTCATCATCAATGGGATTAAGCTCTGCCTCCTGGGGGAAGATGGGCAGGTAGCGGTAAGAGATCATGATCAAGATAACACCGTATGCCACAGGAAGAATCGTGGTCGCGATTTCCTGCCAGCTGGGAAAGTACAGGGCCCAGTGGTCGAAAGGCATAACCGGTATGGCCATGACCTGGAGAACCATGACCCAGCGGTTCAAGGATACACCCATGACGGCTAAAAACAGAGCGATCACCCGTGTGAGTGGGTTTTTCCGCAAGGGCCGGCTGACCAGAATGATGGCCGGAACCACACCGCCCAGAATAATCTCAGCGAACAGGATCCAGTAGCCGTAAAAGTCATTGCCGGTGTAGAAGTCAGCCAAGGTTTGACCCAAACCAGGGGCGGTGATGTTGATCCAGCGGGCCGTATCACAAATTTTGGCGATGGTGTAAGTGAAAATCATCCACCCGGATATCTTGGCCAGCAAGTCGATGACGTTGTCCTTGACCAGTTTTTTGCGGGTCACCTTCTCGGTGATCCAGGTGATCAGCAGGGTGAAGGTGGGGCCATACGCCGCAGCCGACCAGGTGAACAGGAAAAAGGTCCAGGGCCAGATAAGGAGCCCCTCGCGGAAGCCGAACGGCCGTCCGAAGAGCACGCCGGTGACCCCGCCCAGTGATCCCTGATGGAAAAAGGAGAGAAAGGCACCGGTGGCGGCGAATACAGCCATGGTTTCATGCATATTATGGCTTAAATTGTGAAAGAAGGGGACCTTGTCCAGCTGGCGGTTCTCCAGGATCAGCGGAATGTACTCGATGGTCAGCACGGAGAAATAACAAGACAGGCAGAAGGCCACCTCGGTGAGCATGGAATGGACATTTGCATGCCAAAAGATAAACCATCCACGTAGGGGCTGGCCAATGTCAATCGCCAAAATCAAAAGGGCGGAGCTGTAGCAAATAAATCCGATCAGCACCGCGTAGTTGATGATATGCTTCAGCTCATCCTTGCCGATGATGTACTTGAGCAGTCCGCTGAAGAACGCTCCACCACCAAGGGCGATGACGGCCAAGTCCGCCCAGATCCAGAGCGCGAATCCATAATAATCATTCATGTTGGTCTGATTCAATCCCTTGAACCAACACAGCAGCATGGCATAAACGCCCCACGCAAGGACAGCGCCCACAATGCCCAGTCCCAGGAGGAACTGCCACATGGGGCAACGCTTGACGCCTTTGGGTATTAAAGCAGAATCCATAGGGTAAGTACTCCTTGATCTGTACGGTTTGCCGTTTTTATTGATACATCCGGTTAGATTGGTCCGCTACAAGCACCGCGTTAGATCCCTGTCACACTTCAGTGATGGGCTTTGGCCACCTGACCGGTTTTCTCGTGTTCCAGATAATTGTCGCCTTTTCGGCGGACCCATTCACGACTGGAAAGGTAGTACACTTTAGTATTGGTACCCAGTCGTTCCAGCAAGCGGAACGCCCGTGGGTTCCTGGATTTATTGCCGTTTTTGGGATCCGGTTGAACAATCTGGTGAACCCGGTGGTCGGGGTTGTTGAGATCGCCGAAAACGATGGCGCCGGTGGGACAGGCCTGTGTGCAAGCGGTCTGGTATGCCGCTTCGGAAACCCGTCGTTCACCGTTGAGATAGGCCTCGTCCTTGGCCTGCTGATACCGGTGGAAACAGAAACTACATTTTTCGACGACCCCGCGCATGCGTGGGGAGACATCGGGGCTCAGATACTTTTCCATGCCATCCGGCCAGACCGGATCCCACCAGTTAAAATACCTGGCGTGGTAAGGGCAGGCCGCCATACAGTATCGGCAACCAAAGCAACGGGTGTAGATCTGGCTGACAATACCGGTCTCCCGGCTATAGTCGGTTGCCGTTGCCGGACAAACCGAAACGCACGGACTGTGCCCCCCGTGTCCTTCACAATGTTGACAGGGACGCGGCAGGTAGCAGATGTCTGTATCCGGGTAGGGTTTGTCATTGGTCAGTTTATAAACGCGAATCCAAGTAATGCTATCCAGCTTGTTGGACTCATCCTCCTTGAACGGCACGTTGTTTTCGGCCATACAAGCCACCATGCATGCGCCACAGCCGGTGCACTTATCGAGATCGATGGCCATTCCGTATTTCATGGGCGGATTATGTTGCTGCTCGTGTTTCATCAGAACCTCACGTCGGGTTAATTAGGCTTTGGCCAGTTTGGCTCGGATTCCCCAGGCGGCGTCATAACCGGATGACGGATCCTCAACAGGGCCGATGAGTTCGTTGATGTTGACCCCCTTGCCAGCCAGAAAACCATCATAAGCAGTATGGCCAAGTCCTTGGACCATGGCGATTACGCCGGGTTTAATGCCTTCAAAACAGTGAACCCGAACCGCGGCCGCACCGCGGGGCGTGGTTAACATTGCCAGGTCTCCATTGCTGAGTCCGGCGGCGCTGGCCGTCTGGGGATTGATTTCTACGAAACCGTCTTTGCCTTTGATTACGGTATCGGCAACGGTTTTGATCATAAAGGGCGCATCACCAATATACCCACTTGATATACGAATGGAATCATATGGAACGAGCAAGAGCGGAAAGCTGCTCTGATCACCTTCGGCATTGACCCCGGGTTGGTCCACAGCCGCCAGTTTAACGGAGTTGGAAACCGTGTCGACGTCGGATTCAACCCACACGCCGTCTTCCATGAGCGTATCCCACTTGTCTGCCAGCGTTTCTTGGAGGCAGCTTTCGTAATCATCCCATGCAAATGCCTCGGCGATACCGCCGCCCATGGTCTTGGCCATGGCCAGCAGTGTTTCTCCCAAATGGCGTGTATTGAATTGCGGAGAAACGACGGGTTTCGTGAGCCCGATGGCCGGTTGGGGCAAACAGGCACCCACGGGTACGTCTTCATAGCGCTCCAGGTAAACGTGATTGGGTAGCAGCAGATCGGCCATGGCCGCGGTTTCATCCTGAAATGAAGAGAAACTGACAATGAATCCGATTTTCGCCAGCGCCGCCTGGACCTTTTTGGCATCCGGGAGTTCATAAAAGGGGTTGGCGTCCGCCACCATCAACATCTGCAACGGATAGGGGCCGTCGCCGTCCAGTCCCTGGGCCAACCGGCTTGCCAGGTATCGGGCATCTGTATATTGGCCGCTCCCGGCCCCATCAAACCGGGGTTGGCGCAAACCCTCGGATGCCAGTTTGTCCGCTCCTACGTCCGGCCAGTCAATGTAGTCGTTTTCGCTGATGGCCCACATACCGCCGGTCTGGTTGAGATTGTCAGCCAGGGCATTGAGGGTGTATACCGCCATGGTTTCACGCAGGCTTTCCGCCTTCTGGCCTTTGCCCCGGCCGCAGATGGCCAGCGGCCGGTTGGCTTTGGCGAACCCTTTGGCCAGCTCGACGATGGTATCGGCATCCACGCCGGTAATCTGGGCGACCTCTTGCAGGTCGAACTGGGCCAGCAGATCCTTTTTCCATTTCCTCAACCCGGAAACCGAATCGCCCTCGACCCAATTTTTGGAAAGCATTACCGCAGCAATCCCCAGCGCCAGATCAGCTTCCGTGCCGGGATTGATTGGCACCCAACGGCTGGCTTTGGCCGCACTATTGGACAACCGGGGCTCGATCTGCACAACCGGAATATTTTTTTCCTTCCAATGGCTGCAGACCTTGAACATGCGCACCGGCGCTCCCCATCCGTCGGCGATGCCGCTGCCGAAACTGAGGATATAGTCCGCATTTTCAAGGTCGAAACCGGTATAGCCAGCGCCGCCGAAAAGTTTGTTGACCGCTAATTGATCGGCAAATCGGCGGGACGGTGTACACATGAAATTGGGAGACCCAACAGCGGTCATAAATCGTTTGAAAAGTGCCGGTACCGTGCCTTTGTCGGATCCGGAAATGGCGGCCACAGTATGCGCTTCACCTTTATTACGGATATCGGTGAGCTTTTCCGTGACAAGGCCAATGGCTTCCTCCCATGAGATTTTTTGCCATTTGCCTTCGCCGCGTTCACCAATACGTTTCATGGGGGACTTGATACGGGTGGGGCCGTAGAGCAGTTGAAGACCGGAAAGGCCCAACATACACATGCCGCCGTCATTGATGGGATGGCCTTTTTGCCCTTCGATTTTTACCGCCCGGTTGTCGATCTTGCGGACGGAAATACCGCAGCCGCCCGGGCATAAACTGCAGGTAGACGCTTCGTAGACCACTTCACCGTCCGGCGGCACAGGCGTCCATGGCCACATTTGTGACCAGATGGAAGAATCATCCATCAGTTTCCACGGCAGTGGCGACAGGGCCGTACCCGCTGCGCCGCCGATGACGAACGACAAGAAACTTCTTCTGTCAACTTTCATGAATTTTCCCCTCACCTTATGTGCAATGCAGACGCTGCAATTGTTTTTCTAACGTTCTTCCTTGTCGTCATTATTTATGACAGACAAAACAGGCATCCCGATTGGTTTGAACGCTGGACATGTGAATGAGTCCCGCCTCTTTGTGGCATTGCGCACAGTCATCCATTTTCATGCGGTCCCAGCTGTTTTTCTTGATACCGGCAATATTTTTTCCCCAGATATCCCGGCTGTAACCGGTGATGCGGTTGTATTCATAGGGACGGGCGCTTTCCGATTCACCAATGTGGCCATGGCAGGTCACGCAGTCCATTTCGGCACCCTTTATGTGAGCCGCATGGGAAAAGAAAACACAATCCGGTTGGCGGGAGTACGAGAGCCAGGGGACTTCTCTTTCTTTCCAAACGTATTGCTCGACAAAAACAGCCTCCGCTTCACTCTCGCCCATGGTTTCTTCATGACATTCCGTGCATTGGGCTAACTTGGGGATGCCGGAAAAACTGCCGTCATCCCTGAAAAAATGACAGCTCTCACATCCATCCGACACCTCTTCAACATGCAAGGCATGGTTAAAATTAAAAGGTTGCTCCTTCTGGGAGTAGAGCAGCTTGGGGAAAACGACCCACCCCACCACCATGCTCGCTGCGAAACCAATGATGAAGAACAGGATGATAGTCCCGCTGGCGCCGGAGTCGTTTCCGTTTTTCTTGTGTGCCGCGTCATCATCCATCACCTCTGTGGCCTTCTCGTCTAAGGTACTCATGGAATCTCCATCAACCGCTGTGTAATGATTTATATTATTTGACCATTACCAATTTTACTTAACATCCCTGCGCCGGTTTCCGCATCGACCGATATCCCGCGATTCAATCCTAAACACGCCGGATTCGTTACCGATGCTTGCCTTTGATCGATTATAGATCTTTTTCAAACGGGAACCGATCCCGCATATGGGTGAAAAAACACGGGAGGTAGAACTTGCGACTTACTATCGGCAGTCGGTGATTTTGTCAAGAAAAAATCCTTGAAAACAGGCCGTTGAACAAGGGTGCGGATGCGTCGATGACCATCGTCCATGTGTTGATTCAGTCCCTTAGCGATACCTTTTTATAAATCATTTGCAAACTATGCCCGTGCCTATCAGCTTTTAATTATATGGGATGCCTGGCCGGCGTCAACCTTCGTGCATCACTCTTGACATATGATGATGCAATGTTATTTTCTCCCTGATTCTGCAGGCTGACGATTCGGACTAACGGTTTTTATTTTTGGATGAGCATGTTCACCGTTTTTTCGTTTCATGCGAGTACTCGGCCTGCAACGCCCATCAATTCACACTTTCGGTAACCATTTCGCTGGGCTGCTCTGATACATTGGACATGGAGCGGCATCGGCCATGAAATGGTGTTGTTGTTTTTCAAGTGACTATCGAAAGGCCAAGGAGACCGCGAATTTATGATTGAAGTCAAGCATCTGACCAAACAGTTCGGTAATCATCTGGCGGTGGACAACATCTCTTTTACTGCCCGGAAAGGTGAAATATTGGGGTTTCTGGGACCCAATGGCGCAGGCAAATCCACCACCATGCGGATGATCACCGGTTTTTTTCCCCCGACCAGCGGGACGGTGATCATTGGCGGTGATGATATTTCGACCCGATCCATTGCCGCTCGTCGAAAAATGGGCTACCTGCCTGAGAACGCACCCGTCTATCCGGATATGACCGTGGTCCGCTACCTGGATTTCTGTGCTGAAATCAGAGGGCTTTCCGGGGCTGCCAAGCGAAATCGGGTGGCGCAGACCATTGAGCGGTGCTTTCTGTCCACCGTTCGCCACCAGGCGGTCAACACCCTGTCCAAGGGATACAAGCAGCGGGTCTGTTTTGCCCAAAGCATTCTGCATGATCCAGACTATTTGATTCTGGACGAACCCACCGACGGGCTTGACCCCAACCAGAAACATGAGGTGCGGTTGATGATCCGCGAAATGAGCGTCACCAAAGCCATTATTTTTTCCACCCATATTCTCGATGAGGTGGACACGGTCTGCAACCGGGCCATGATCATTGCCGATGGAAAGGTGGTTGCCGATGACACCCCCAAGGGGTTGCGCAGGCGCTCCACCTTTTATGGGGCGGTGCTTTTAACGGTGCATGGAACGTCGCACGCGGATCTGACTGACAGCCTCGGACGTCTGGATGGCGTGGCGTCGGTATCAGAAGTGGAAACGAAAAATGATCGGTTGACCTTACGGATTTTCCCCAAAGATGCCGACCTGCCCATTGCCGACAGGGTGATCGCATCGGTGGGCGAAAAGGGCATTGGCATCGCCTCGGTGTTTGTCGAACAAGGCCGGCTTGACGATGTATTCCGTACCATCACCACCAATCAATGATTTTCACCATAGATAAAATCAATCAATGGAGTGGTTCATGCCATACACCAATCTTTTAAGAAACAGTCGCATCATCATGAAGCGCGAACTGGCCGGATATTTCGGCAGCCCGGTCGCCTATGTCTTTATTGTGATCTTTCTGCTGTTGACCGGCTTTTTTACATTTTACATCAGCAACTTTTTTGAAGCCGGGCAGGCGGATCTAAAGGGCTTTTTTCAATGGCACCCATGGCTGTTCATGTTTCTGGTGCCTGCGGTGGCCATGCGGTTATGGGCCGAGGAACGCCGGTTGGGAACGATCGAGTTGCTCCTGACCCTACCTGTCACGGTGACTGAAGTGATCCTGGGCAAATTCCTGGCCGCGTGGTGTTTCATCGGTATTGCCCTGGTATTGACGTTCCCCTTGGTCCTGACCGTCATGTACCTGGGCAATCCGGATGTCGGTGTTATCCTTTGCGGCTATGTCGGATCTTTTCTCATGGCCGGCACATTTTTGAGCGTCGGCAGCATGACCTCGGCACTCACCCGCAGCCAGGTGGTGAGTTTTATTCTGGCTGTGGTGGCCTGTCTGTTTCTTATACTTGCCGGATTTGCTCCGGTAACATCTGTTCTTTCCGGTTGGGCACCTGTATGGTTGGTGGATTTTGTTTCCGCCACCAGCGTGCTTTCCCACTTTGCTTCTATTTCACGAGGGGTTTTGGATTTGCGGGATTTGCTTTACTACCTGTCGGTGATGACCCTGATGATTTTCATCAACGGTGTGATTTTGCAAAACCGGGAATCGGCATAAGGAGGCCTAAAGTCCATGAGCGATGGAAAAAAACGCATTGGCAAAACCATGTTCTCGGCCGGCAGTGCCGTGCTGGTCTTCGTCATCCTGGTGGTGGTGAATATTCTTTTCGCACGTACGACACTGCGCCTGGATGCCACCGAAGATAATCTCTATTCACTTTCAGACGGCACCCGGACGATTTTGTCGGAGCTGGACCAAGATGTTGTCATCAAGGTTTTCTACAGCAAGCATGTAACTACCATGCCTTCAAATATCAAAACCTTTGCCCAACGGGTGATCGATTTTCTCTCTGAGTATGAGCATTTCGGCAAGGGCCGGATTTCGGTTGAACAATACGATCCCCAGCCCGACTCCGAAGAGGAGGACTGGGCCGTCAAGTACGGGATGAAAGGCATTGATATGCCCACCGGCGAGACGGTCTATCTGGGACTGGTTGCGCTGGCAGCCGACCAGGAGGCGGCCATTCCATTTATCGATCCAACCCAGGAGATGCGCCTGGAATATGATCTGACGCGCATCATTGCCCGGGTACAGACAGCGGAGCGCATGAAGATTGCCGTTTACAGCGGCCTGCCCGTGTTCGGCCGGCCGGCCATGGGCATGGGCGGTCCCCAGGGCGGCCAGGAACCGTGGTTCTTCATCCAGGAGTTGAAGAAAAACTATGAGTTGATTCAGGTCCAGCCCGATGCCGATCGTATCGATCCGGCGGCCAAGCTGCTGGTGCTGTTCCATCCTAAAAACATGTCGGATACGCTGGCTTTCGCCGTGGATCAGTATGTACTGGCCGGCGGCAATGCGATTGTTTTTGCCGACCCCATGTCACTGATGGATGATCCGCGCATGGGGCCGGGCGGCTCGATTCCCGAAAAACTGCTCAAGGCCTGGGGCGTTTCCATGCCCGACGGCAAAGCCGTTGCTGACTTTAGCTTTGCCACACGGCTGAGAAATCGCAATAATCAGGTGGAGAACAATCCCTTGTGGTTATCGGCCAAGGCGGAGGCCTTCAACACCGACAACATTATCACCGCTGATCTGGAGTCCATGCTGATGCCGGTTGCCGGCGCCATTGAAATCTTGCCGGATTCGAGCACCACCGTCGAGACCCTGGTGCACAGCAGCCCCAATAACCAGATGGTGGATGCCTTCTCCCACAACATGGATGTCTCGACACTACGCCGGGATTTCAAACCGTCGCAAACCGTCCGGAATCTGGCGGTGCGTATTTCGGGAACATTTACAACCGCATTTCCCGATGGGAAGCCAAAGACCGGCGCCAAGGAGGGTCAAGCCGAGACGGAAAGTAAGGCGCCCGAAGAAACGCTAAAGGAGGGCAATGGCAAAGCAGTCGTTATTGTCGTTGGCGACAGTGATCTGCTTTATGATGGTTACTACCTGAGCCGGCAAAACTTTTTGGGGTTCAATATTTCCAACATCTTTAACGACAACCTGAACTTTTTGCTGAATACCAGTGAAATGCTCACCGGTAATCCGGCCTTGATCAGCATTCGCACCCGGGGCACATTCGAGCGACCCTTTACACGGGTGAAGGAGCTTGAGCGTATGGCCCAGGACCGCTGGCTTGACCAGGAACAGGCACTGGTTCGCAAAGTGGAGGAGACCAACGAGAAGCTGCGTATGCTCGAGCAGCAAAAAGACGCCTCCCAACGCGCCATCCTCAGCGAAGAGCAGGAAAAGGAAATCGCCCGATTCCAGGAAGAAAAGCTGAAGATCAACAAAGAACTTAAAATCGTTCGGCGTAATTTGCGGGCAGATATCGAACAGTTGGGATCAACGATTAAATTTATCAATATTTTCCTTGTGCCCATTTTAATTGGCATTGGAGGAATTATTTTCGCATTTAGTCGAAGGAGAAAGGCTTAACCAATGAAGGGCAAGACATTTTTGATACTATTGGTGGCAGCGGGTGTACTGGTGGCCTTGGCGTTTCTTCGTTTCAGTGATGATCGGCACACCGGTGACACCAATATGGGAAAAAAACTCTTCTCCGATTTGCCGGTGAATCAGGTAGCCAGCATCACGATTGCCGACACGACGAGCAGCGTCACCTTGATCAAAGGTGATAAAACCTGGCAGGTAAAGGAGCGTAGCGACTACCCGGCGGATTTCGGGGAGCTCAGGGATACCGTGGTCAAGCTTTCCCGCTTGAAGATCGGGCGCAGTTTTACCGGTACCGATGAGAGCCTTACCCGACTTTCCTTGTTGGCACCGTCAGCCGCAGAAGAAAAGGGCAGGGGAACGCAGATGATACTCAAGGATTCGTCGGGTGCAGTGCTGGCCGATGTAATCTTGGGGCAGACGCGCCAGAGCGACGGTGGCGGAAGCGGGGGACAATACCTGAAGAAGAGCGACGATGATACCGTTTATCTGGTGGATGGGAGTTTCCGTTTCCTGAAAACTGCACCTGCCGACTGGCTGCAAGACGAAATCCTCAACATCAAGGCTGATGCCATCGCATCCGTCACCTGTTATGCCGATGACGCAGCCGAGCCGGTATACTCGCTCAGCCGGCCGGAAAAAGGTCAAAAACCGCAGATGACGCCAATCCCGCCAGATAGAAACGTGGATTCAACCAAGATCGATCAGGTGTTTGATGCAATGGCACCATTGACCCTGGACGATGTTGTGTCTGCGGATGAACATCCGCAGACCGGTGATACCGGTTCCCGTCGACTGGTTTATCAGCTTTACGATGGGCGTCAGATCACGCTCTTGCCCGAATCTGACGATAAGGATCACTATTGGTTGCGCGTCACTGCTGAAACGGTTGCCGTTGAGACCACTGATACGGATGCACCGGCAACTTCTGAAACTTCCGAGAATGCAGACTCGGACAAGGCGCCCGAGGCAGACGCGGTAGAAGATAAAGCGGCTGAAGATAAAAAGGAAGCGGATGCGCCAGTGGTCAAAACCGCTGAGCAAATCGACGCTGATGTGCGCCCGTGGGTGTTCTCGGTCAAGAAATGGCAGTTTGACAGCTTTATCACCCAGCCGGATGGATTGCTGGAAGCTGTTGAAAAAGAGGGGGAGCAAGCCTCTAAATAGTTTTAAGTGTTAAGTTGCAAGTGTTAAGTGAAGGTATTCTATCGATTCCGATATAAAATTAGATTCGATCCACAACAGATAAAAAACAATACGGCCGGGAAATAAACAACCCGTCCGTATTTTTTTTCCGATTACAAAAACGACAACCGCTTCGCTGACAACGACAACGATTTTACTTTTACGGTGTTCCTTTTTTGGGGGAATTGGTTGCCTCCACTGTTGCAATACTGGCGCTTACTTTATCGTTTTTGGGTTCAATGATAAGGACCGCACGCTCGCCCGACAGGTAGGTGGCGGCAAGCTCAGAGATTTCCTGCCGGGTAATGGCGCCATAATCGCTCACCATGCTTTTCGCCCACGCATACTGCTCGGCGGCGCGCCCGGATCCGGTCATCACACTGTTCAGCCAGTAACCGTTGGTTTGCCGGTATTCTTTGATGGAGGTAAGGATCGGGTCAAGGGCGCGTAAACGCTCATCATCGTTCACACCATGTTGGGCCAGATCCTTGGCAATGGCCTCGACTTCGGCGAGCACGGTGTTGATCTGATCCGGGGCGACGTTGACATGGGCCTGAAGGGTCCCATAGCCCTCATATGCGCGGCTGCCCTGGTTGAACGCATACGGTGAATAGGATGCGCCCAATTTCTCACGGATCCGTACCCGAAGCCTTTCGGAAAAAATATCGGCAAGCACCGACAGACGCCTTGTGCGACGGATATCCCAAAAGTCTGCCGTTGGCCAGGCGACAACCACCATCGCATTGGCGATCTTCGTGTTGACGTCAATATGGTGAGTGGTTCCAACGGGCAGATGCGGCAGGTCGATTCGGGAAGCATCTGATTGACCCTTGCGATCGGGCAGGGCGCCCAGGTAGCGCCGTGCCAGTTCAATCACCTGGTCTGGGTCAAAGTCTCCCACGATGGACAGTTCCAATGGTGCGGATGCCAGAAAGGGGGCGACCCAATTGCGGATATCATTCAAATCGATCGCCTGTAGGTCTTGGGCGTTAGGTATTCCAAAGCGCGTGTCGCCAGCGGCCAGAAAGCGCAGGCCTTCAATGCGCATCATGCCTTCGATGGATCGAGACATTGTCTGGTAATTCTGACGCAATCGCTCACGGGTCAGTTGCATGGCATCATCGCGAAAACCTGGGTCCATCAGATGGGCGTAAAAGAGTTGAAACAGCAATTCCATTTCACTGGAAACGCTTTTGGCGAAGTAATTGAAATAACTGTCCATGACACTGAAATCCAGCGACGTACTCGTTCCGGCCAGCGCACGTTCAAGCTGATTGGTGTTCATTGCTCCCAGCCCGCTTTCGTTGATGGTTGTCTCGGCCAGTAGAGAAAGGCCGGGACGATTTGCCGGTTCCTGGGATTGGCCTGGACCAAAAATCAGGTTGGCCAGCACCTCGTTGGTCTTAAAATCAGTGGGTTTGAGATTAAGACGAATTCCGTTTGCAAAACGAACACAGGTGATCCCCAAATCTTCCATGACTTCTCGGGAGACGATCTCTCCTTTATCGTCGGGGATCGGCAGATATGGGAAGGTGGCCATGGTTTCGAGCTTGGATGGATGGACCGGGGTCGCGGCTGCAAGCAGGAACGTATTACGGATTTGAGCCGTGGGCGACTGGCTTGCGTTCTTTTTCAGATTGACGTCACCGGTGACCACTACCAGGCGGTGATCATCCGGCCAGTTATCCAAAAAGGCCTGGTGAAGATCATCCACGCTGACCGACTCGATCATCGGTACCAGTTGGGTCTTCTCCTGAAGCGGAGATTGGATCACCCGACCTTTGGCCAACTGGCGGATTATGCCTCTGGCCAATTGGGTACTGTTGCGGGTCGGTGCTTCTTTGACCGAATTGTCCAGCATGTTGAGCAGTTCTTTTTTAACTCGCTGCAGCTCTAGTTCAGTGAATCCAAAGCGTCTGGCCCGCCGCAGTTCCATTTCCAATATCGTTGCCGTGCGCTGCCAGTTCTGTGCGCTGGCGTCCGCCGTGATTTCGGCGTAGCGGATCTGGTTGAGATACACACCACTGCCCACAGCAGCATCGGTGTAGGGCGTGTCCGGCTTTTTTTGCAGGGTATCCAGGCGATTTTGGACGATTCTGTCGGCCATTTCAGCGATGACTTCCTGGCGCCTTTGCGATAAATCATCCGGGCGTTGCTGGTATGGGCGAACGGTTTCGATACTGACCGTTGTTCCGCCCGTCTCCGGTTCATGGTGGTAGAAGACCTTGAGCCCCTGATGGTCGATCGTGCCCAGATCGGGCGGGGTGGCTTTGGGGGCGCGTGGCGTGAAGGCTTTGAAACCGTCCTCAACAAGGGCCTGGGCCACGGGAAGTTCAAAATCACCGACCATGACCAGTACCATATTATCCGGCCGGTACCAGGTGTCATAAAAGTCCTTCAGAAGGGGCCGGTCGGCATTTCTTACAATGTCTGCCTTGCCGATGGGAAGTCGCCTGGACACCAAAAAGTTCGGGAATTCAAATTGCAAGCTGGCTGTTAAGGTGCGGTACGCCGCAGAATCACGGGCGCGCATTTCGGCGAGAATCACACCACTTTCGCGTTTAATCTCTTCTTCAAGCAACAAGGCGCCCATGGCATAATCCTGCATGACCAAAAGTCCTTTTTGAAGACTTTCTTTATCGCCGGTCGGCAGGACGATGTCGTATACGGTTTCGTCAAATCCTGTATGGGCATTGGCATCATTGCCGAATTGCATGCCGATGCTTTGAAAGTAACGGACCAGTTCGCCCGGCGGAAAATGGGTGGAGCCGTTGAATAGCATATGCTCCAAAAAATGCGCCAGTCCCTGCTGGGCATCGGTTTCATTCAGACTGCCGGCGCGAACATAAAGATGGATGCTGACCCGGTCTTGGGGATGTTGATTTTCCATCAACAGGTAGCCAAATCCGTTTTCGAGTCGGCCACAGACGATGGCCGGATCAGGCGTCAATTCACTGCCTTCCGACATGACCGTCAGGCACGAAGACGATGGCTTTGCAGGTTGATCAGAAGCGGCAACCGGTGCGGGCGAGGCAGGGCCCGAAACAGGCACGGGCTCCGTGACGCTGCTGCAACCGCCCACCAGAAGCATGGCAATCAAAAATATCGCCCATGGTTTGCAAATGACCGTTTTTTTCTTCCAGCGGAGATGAAACATAAACATGGTTGTCCTTTTTTAGTTGAATATGGCTGGCCCGCTTTTTGGGCAATGGTTATGTCGTACTATTAGTAAATAGTAATGCGGGAATGGTAAAAAGGCAATACAGGCAGGGCCGTCATAAAAAGAGAAAAGCCCTCCGCTCGATGGGTATCGATTTGAGTCGGAAGGCTTTAAAAGGAGCAGGTTCCCTTGTTTGTGTCAACAAAAGCAGTAGGCGTTTATTTTTTCTTTTTTACGTAGACACCACGGGAAAGGGTTTCAATTTTACCTTTTTTGGTCAACTTGTACAGTGCATTGCTGACCTGACGGGCTTCCAAACCGGTTCGCTTTTTCAGCCGTTCGACGGTGATCCCATTGCGACTTCTACTGATCATGGTGTAAATATTGTCCAACATGGTTGGCTGGGATCCGGACGGGGTCGTTTTTGCTGCTGCCGGTGCTTTTTTGGGTGCAGCTTTTTTCTTGGGTGCCGCTTTGGCCCCTTTTGCCTTTGCGGCTGCCTTTTTGGCGGGTTTGGCCTTTGCCGCCGGTGCTGCTCCACTTTCCGACTCAATGGCTTCCACCATTTTCTCCACCTTTGCTACCAGTGAAGACAAAGAAGTGGAAATTGCTAAAAGTTCCTTTTGAACATCTTTCATCAGCTCGAGCCTCCTTATTATATAGCGGTTTTGGCTAAGAATTAAGCTATTTATTTTGAGCCCTATTATATTTAACTTCCGATGTCAATATTTGTTTTGAGAAAATAGATGCCGAATGGTCAGATAGGGTAGAAAAGATGTCTGACCCATTGCTTCCCACATACGGTCAAACTCACATCTTTTCAGCAACCATGGTGTAGATGCAAGAGGAATTGAATCATTGCGGTAGCAATAGGTTAGGTGTCGTTTGGGGGTACGCTATGGCGTTACTGCTCTCTGATGAAGGCCCACCAAATATAGAAGAAGAAAAAGAGCCAGGCTGCGATGGCTGTGGCATAAGCTTTCCAATCTGTTTTGCGCGAAGCCATACCGTGCTTGTTGATTTTGCCGACAGGGAGTTTGCACGATGGACAGATGCTTGCATCAATGGACATATACTCCATGCATTCGGGACATTTTTTAGAAACATGGCCACTTCCATTGGCTAATTTCGTGGACGTACCAGATGATTTCATGTGACCCTCTTCTTCTTCCTATTCAACACGCATTGCTAATCCAGATAGGTTTTTTCGATGGTGATCTGGCTGTCGGCTTTACGTGAATCCATCCAATTTTGCATCACGGTTCTTTGTTTTTGTTGAAGAAGCAAATTTTGGATGTCGTCTTTTTCGGACACGTAACCATCGTCCGCCGGCGCTTTTCTTTCAAGCAGGTGAAGCAAGTAGTATCCAGCGTTTCCTTTGACGGGGGTATCGGTGCTTGCGGCTGGTGACAGGGTAAAGGCGGCCTGGCTGAAGGCGGGGTCGGATCCGATTTCAGGTATGGCGGCGTCGCGTTTAAAAAGGCCTGTTTCTTTGACTGCTACGTTGTGGGTGCGTGCAATGTCATCGAACGGTTGATTGGATTTCAGGTCGGCTGCCATGGCTTCAGCGTCTTGATTGGCTTTGTCGGCCTGCAATTTCTCGGTCAGGTCTTTGGTAACGTTTGTCTTCACGTCTTCCAGGGGCGGAATCGTTGCCGCTATGGCTTGTGTCTGTTGGATAATATAGTAGCGACCGTCGATATCCTGAATGTCGCTGATTTCATCAACATTGAGATTAAACGCCGCAGTGGCAAATTGGCCCCTGCTGCGTTTCAGGGCGTCCGGCCCCCGCCGGCTGAAGGGGCCTGCTTCCAATACAGGCCGATCAAATATTTCGGCATTTTTAACCAGATCATCCTTTTCAAAGGTTGTCTCGTAAAATTGTTCAGCCTTGTCGTAGGCCAGGTTTTTGCTTTTTCTGTCCTTGATGGTAGACGTGATGGTCTCCTTGCTTTCTTCAAGTGTTTTTGTGCTGGCATCTTCAACGGATTCGACCTTGATGACATGCCAGCCGAACTGTGTCTTTACGGGATCACTGATTTGGCCGGCAGTCATGGAAAATGCCTTATCGGCAAACGGCTTGACCATTTGCGACTGGGTGAACTTGCCCAGGTAGCCGCCTTTGTCTTTGGTGGGACCTTGGGAGTATTCTTTGGCCAGTTCTGCGAAATCCTGGCCTGCTTTTGCCATCTGGGCGATTTCTTCGGCTTTGGTCTTTGCCGCTTGATCATCCGCCTCACTGGCCTGGGGATCCAGCTTGATTAAAATATGGCGGGCCTCCACGCGCTTTTGGGTCTCAAACTCATCCGTGTGTGAATCGTAGTAATCTTTGATTTCATCTTCGTCTACTGTTACCTGGCTGGAAAAGTCCGCTGGATCAAAGACCACATAACGCACCTTGATCATCGGGTCGGTTTTGTATGTGTCCTTGTTTTTCTCAAAATAGTCGCTGATTTCTTCTGGTGATGGCTTGATATCATCATAGCGGTCCGGATTAAACAGCACATAGGCAATGTTTACCGATGTGTTTTGCCAATCATACCATTGCCGCATCTCCGCTTCCGATACTTTTGCGGCGCCAAGGATGAGCCGGGTGAGCTTCTGGGTCAACAACCCACTTTTCTGCTCCGCCTCGAACTCTTCCGGGGTCAGGTGAACTTGCGATAAGACACGCAGGTAGCGGCGGTTGTCGAATGTCCCGTTGCTCTGAAAAACCGGGATTTCCATGATTTGTTGGGCAATTTCCGTATCGCTGACAGTGAGTCCTAATTTCTTTGCCTCTTGAAGGAGAATGGCACGGTTGATTAATTGATCGACGGCCTGTTTTTTCACCTGCAGCATTTCCAGCATGCCGTCATTGAGATTGGAGCCGAATCGTTGGCGATATTGATCAATCAGGTTATTGTAAGTGCGTCTGAAATCGGTGGCATTGATAATTTCTCCATTGACCGTGGCAACTTTGGATGCCTGGCGCGAACGAAAACTGCCGACACCCCAAAATATAAATACAATTACGATGGCGAAAAGAATTACCTTGATCATCCAACTGCCGGCATGTTTCCGCATTACGTTGAGCATTCAAGACCTCTTATTGGGTTGTATCAAATGGATTCAGGATGTTGAAAGGACTCCAAAATTGACATTTGATATTGGTTTTACCTTTTTCCGTAGGATAGCGCAACTGATGAAACACAGGTTGCTTGGGATGTGTTTAACGCTCAGGCGCCCTTCCAACGGTTGGTTTTTACAACTATGCTGTATTTGTAAAACTACTCAAATTAAATAGTGCCTTCACTTTTGTCAATAGTTTAGCGCCGTTCATCCCTTATCGAACGATGCGGCGATATCAAAAGTGAAAATTAGCAAAAAATTGCGTTGACAGGGAAAAATGATTTTGTTAGGTTGCGTTTTCGTTTTTGGGGCTGTAGCTCAGCTGGGAGAGCGCATGACTGGCAGTCATGAGGTCAGGGGTTCGATCCCCCTCAGCTCCACCACATAACAAGAAAGGGTTGCGTTGATCAACGCAGCCCTTTTTGATTTGATGACGGTTCATTTCAGCGCATGGGTCAGGATGTTGGCGGCATCGTTGTAAATGCTTTGATCGTTGCTCGCTCTGGGGCCGGCGACATTGAGGATTTCAATCCGGTTCATTTCAATCCAGGAATTGATCAACGATCCTGCGTCCGATGCTTTCTGTCCTGTGGACAAATCGATGTGCAGTAATTGTTTGCCGTGTTTGAGGGCCATTTTTCGCGTGTAGTCGGTTCCCCCTGTTGGACGGCCGCGGGATATGATCAAGGTGCCGTCAGAATCTTTTACATTTTTTTCCGTTCGGGCAGCATAATCCTCCGAAGGCAGTTCCTGCATCTGATATACGTTTGATAGTGGGCCCGCTTCAGTCTGCCGGCCCTTGGGCACCCATCCGCCATGAGCGATGCCAAGGCGAATAGCCGTGTCCAGCGCAGCCTGATCCACGCCGGTCTGTCCACCGGATATTATTTTTTTCAGCATGATGATTCATCCTTTGTCTGAATTGACGTTACGGGTCAGAACGGTTTCAATTTCTTCAATCGTTGCCGGTTTGCGGATGGACCCATCAAATCCGGCTCGCTCCATTTGCTCGGCGCTATAAAGATGCGTATGGCCTGAAAATGCAAATACCGGCACCCGCGGACAAACCCCTTTGATTTGTTCACAAAGGTCGGTGCCTTCAATATCCGGCATGATCAGATCAATGAAAACCGCACTGAATGTTTCGGTTGTAATCATTTTAAGGGCTTCTTCCGGATTGTCGGTCATTTTGGCCTCATATCCGATGCGTCGCAGAATTTCCCGCATCATGTTGAGTTGGTCGGTTTCATTGTCGACAACCAAAATCTTTCCTTTGATGGGCATGTTCAGGTCCTCTTTAAGTTTACCACGGTCGCCCCCCACCCGCCGGCATCGCTCGGCGCATCCCCCATCGACGCAACCCGAGGATCTTTTTCAAGCAGGGCGCGTACCCTTGCACGCAAAACGCCCGTGCCTTTCCCATGAATAATTCTAAGGTCGTAGATGGCAGATTCAAGACAGGCTTCGATGTAATCGCCAATCAGGGTGTCAAGCACAGTGGGGGCGAAGGTGTGAAGATCAAGGACGCCATCGATCGGCACGATAACCGGATCCATCTGCTTAATCCTTTTGAAAGAATGTCAACGCTGGCCTTCACCAATAGCTGATTGATCAAAGCATAACTCAATCCTTGTATCAGGGCAAGTTGCAAAGCCCCGTGCTGTAGGGTGACCGCATTTGGAACCGAATTCTTCAAAAATAGGGTCGCAGGCATGGCCAGCTCCTACAAAAAACCGCACATAGCTATGCAGTTGGCGATTGTAAGAGCGGGCCATGCCCGCGAAAAACATCAAAGCGATCCAAATGCGGTTCCGCTGTTTGTCTTTCCCATCGAGGTTGTCTTATGCTAAAAGAGGCTTGGCTGATCGAAAAAAATGAAATGGATGAAAATGGTGGAAGAATGAAAAAGCTACTGGTCAAAGGCGCATTTGGCAGTTCCCAGATTCTCGTGGGCGAGTCGATCGACAACCTACCCCAATACATTGATCCGACGCAGACCATTATTGTTACCGACAACACCGTGGCGGGGCATTATCGCCAGCAGCTGCCTGACTGCCCAATCATCTCAATTGGCCAGGGTGAGAAGATAAAAACCCTGGAGACGGTGGCAGCGATTTTACAGCAGCTGGTAGATCTAGAGGCGGACCGGTCCACCTTTTTATTGGGTGTAGGGGGGGGGATTGTTTGTGACATCACTGGATTCGTGGCCTCCACATTCATGCGCGGAATACGCTTTGGTTTTGTTTCCACAACCTTGTTATCCCAGGTGGATGCCAGCGTGGGGGGGAAAAACGGCGTTAATTTCGGCGGCTATAAAAACATGGTCGGTGTTTTCAATCAGCCTGAATTCGTGATCTGCGACCTGGCCCTTTTGAATACCTTGCCCGTTCGAGAAGTCCTGTGCGGATTTGCCGAAATCATCAAGCACGGGGCGATCGCCGATGCCCGCATGTTAAGCATTATAGAAACCCGGCGGGATGCGGCCTTGGCCCTGGATGCGGCGATCATCGCGGACCTGGTTTACCGGTCGGTCGAGATCAAGGCCGGCGTGGTTACCCGGGATGAACGGGAGCATGGTGAACGGCGCAAACTCAACTATGGGCATACGTTTGGCCACGCCTTGGAAAAGCTGACCGGCATCCCCCACGGTGAAGCCGTGGGTATCGGTATGGTGCTGGCCGCCAGTCTGTCGGCCCAGAAGGGCTTGCTCGACTTTGCAGACGCCCAGCGGCTTGAGAAGATCATTCAAAGCTATGGCCTGCCTGTGCAGCCGCCGGTGGATGCGTCCTCGATGCTGGCCGCCTTGCGCAAGGACAAAAAGCGGGAAGGCCACCGGATCCATTTTGTCTTTTTATCGTCTTTGGGTGATGCCAGTGTTGAAGAAATCGATCTGGACGATCTGTATGACCTGGTCAAGGCAGCCGGCATCGGGTAATGCGGGCCATGCGATTCCTGTTTATTGAACCGTTCTACGGGGGCTCCCATCGGGATTTTGCCGAAGGGCTGACGGCCCATTCGACCCACGACATCCATGTGGTTCATCTTCCCGCCCGATTCTGGAAATGGCGTATGCGGGGGGCTGCGCTGCATTTTATCCGCAGCATCGACAATCTTAAGGCCTATGATGGGATGATCACGACCGGTTTGATGAGTCTGGCTGATTTTACCGCGCTCTACCCCGGCCGTCGTCCCCCGGCCCTGGTTTATCTGCACGAGAACCAGTTGACCTATCCCCTGGCGCCGGGTGAGCAGATGGACTTGCAGTTCGGCTTTACCGATATCACCACCGCGCTTTGCGCGGATCGGGTGCTGTTCAATTCGCGTTTTCACTTCGACCATTTTTTCAAAACGCTACCTGGATTTATCGCGCAGATGCCGGAATTCAAACCCGGCTGGGTCGTTGACGCCATCCGAAACAAGGCCGGGATACTGCACCCGGGCTGCCGTTTTACTGACGATTGGATTGAGCCCGCACCACTGCCGGCAGGGCCGCCGATTATCATTTGGAACCATCGCTGGGAGTTTGACAAACAGCCGGACACGTTTTTCGGCGCACTGGATCAAGTCGCGCGCATGGGCATTGACTTCCGCCTGGCCTTGATGGGCGAAAATTACCAGGCTGCGCCACGCGCCTTCGCGTATGCCAAACGCCGCTTTACCGACAAGATTGTCCAATACGGTTATGTCCGTTCCAAGGACGCGTATGTGAACTGGCTCAAAAAAGGATACCTCGCCGTCAGCACTGCCATTCAGGAGAACTTTGGTATTGCCATGGTCGAAGCCATGCGGTTCGGCTGCCTGCCCCTGCTACCCCATCGGCTGGCTTATCCGGAAGTCCTCCCAAAGGAGTTTCATGCCGATTTTTTATACCAGGATGATGCGGACTTGGTACAAAAGCTGGCGACCCTGCTACGCGATCCCCAGCAGTTTGTCTGCCATCGGCCTGTCCTGGCCGGTATGATGGCCAGGCACGCCTGGTCAGACGTGGCCGTTTGTTATGACCGGGAATTGGCGTTGTTGGCAAAGGCAAGATAATCATTCTCTGAAATGGGATTCACCGCATTTGTTGACACTAAGTGCGGATGTTCCTATATTGTTTTTTATTTTAGCCATGTTTCCCACGCTCTTTGGTGGCGTGGTTTTTTTATTTTATCATTCAGAAGGAGAGAAGAATGGCCAACCAGAAGGACAGTTACAAGGAAGAGATTGATCGGGCAACAGCGGTATTCGAGACCAACATGGGAACGTTTGAAGCCGAGTTGTACGCCAAGGAATGCCCGGAAACCGTATGGAACTTTATCAATCTTGCCGAAGGACGGCAAGAGACGGCCCGGGGGGGGAATTATTATGATGGATTGAGTTTTCACCGGGTGATCGAAGGCTTTGTCATCCAGGGCGGATGCCCCTTTGGCAACGGCACCGGTGGTCCGGGCTACCAGTTCAAGGATGAATTTCATCCGGATCTCAAACACGATGGGCCTGGTGTGCTCTCCATGGCCAATGCCGGTCCGGGAACCAATGGCAGCCAGTTTTTTGTTACGCTGGCGCCCACGCCGCATTTGGACAACCGTCATTCAGTATTTGGCAAGGTTGTCGAAGGCATGGATGTGGTCATGAAAATCGGTTCCATTGCCACCGGCCCCATGGATAAACCCAAAGAAGCGGTGATCATGGAAAAGGTGACCATCAAGAGATGATGGGATGACTTTCAAAGAAGAGACAACCGTCTTCACACGTTAACTAATTACAAAATTGAGCGGTTAGCCATTAGCTTTTAGCGATTACCATGTGATTCAAGAGAATTGCTGTTAAGGGCTAACGGCTAATGCCTAAAAGCTAATGGCTCAATTTGGGTAATACTCCCGGAGAAAGAGGCGCTGAATGATCGAAATCAAAACTGTCAACCTGAAACGTGCCAAGGTGAACACCCTGGTGGTGCCGGTTTGTGAGGACCAGGATATTCACACGGATTCATCTGTCGCATCCCTGATCGATATGGCCAAGGCCTATGACGAGTTCAACGGCAAAAAGGGAGAGACTTTGACCCTGTTTCAGCCGGACGGCACCCAGATTGTTCGAGCGCTTTTTTTCGGGCTTGGAAACGCTGAGAAGATCAACGCAGAGTCGTTCAGATGTGTTGCCGGCAAGGCGGTCGGTTTCGGAATCAAGACCGGGCTGGCCGCCCTGACCATTGCCACGCCTTCTGCTGCCAACCTTTTGATCGATGCACAAACGATTTTCAAGGCATTGATGGAAGGCGCGGTGCTGGGCAATCATGTTTTCGACCACTACAAAGAGAAGAAAGAGAAGAAAGCGCTCAAACAGGTGGTGCTGATGGCCACCGCCGCCCAGAAGAAAGCCTACAGCGGTCTGGCCAAAACCGTGGCGGCCGTGTGCGGCGCCAGTATAACCGCCCGGCAGTGGATATCCACGCCGTCAAATGACAAACAACCCGATACCTTTGCGCAAATGATCAAACACGCATCAACATTGCCGGGGCTGAAGACGACCATCATGGATGAACGCTGGTTGGAAAAACAAAAGTTCGGTGCCATGCTGGCGGTCGGTCAGGGCTCCAGTGCATCTCCGCGTCTGGTTATCGTGGAATACGCCCCCAAAGGGAAAAAGGCCCGGCAAACCGTGGTGCTGGTCGGCAAGGGAGTAACCTTTGACTCTGGCGGAATCAACCTAAAGCCTTCCGGCAGCATCGAAACCATGAAAATGGATATGTCCGGAGCGGCGGCCGTTGCCGGTACCATGCTTGCCGTGGCAGCCCTGAAGCCCGATATCAAGGTGGTCGGCGTCATGCCCCTGGTGGAAAACATGCCTTCGGGAACGGCCATTCGTCCGGGTGATATTGTGCGTTCCTTTGCCGGTAAAACGATTGAAATCGGCAATACCGATGCCGAAGGCCGTCTGATTCTTATCGATGCCATGGCCTGGGCGATCAAAAAATACAAACCGGACACGATGATCGACCTGGCCACGCTGACCGGTGCCTGCATGATCGCCCTGGGCGAAAAAATCGCCGGTGTGTTTTCCAACGATCAACAGCTTGCCGAGCGCATCGTGGCTTCCGGGGAGGCGACCCATGAACGCTGCTGGTCGCTGCCCTTGCCCGAGGATTACAAAGAGCTGTTGAAAAACGATTTTGCCGATCTGAACAACATGAGCAGTAGCCGTTATGGCGGCGCCATTACCGCCGCCCTGTTCCTCTCTGAATTTGTCGGCGATACCCGCTGGGCCCATATTGATATCGCCGGCCCGGCGTGGATCAAGAAGGCCTCGGATTACTGCGGTGCCGGTGGGACGGGCTTTGGGGTGCGGTTGCTGTGCGATTGGATCGGCGGGGTCTGAGATCCCACGCTTGCACAATAGTCGATCATGCTGCAGGAAAAAGAAAGATGGCTTTTCGATCGTCACCGTTGCGAAAAGCCATCCGAGCTATCTAGTGTCCATCCACGAATAGGAAAATTTGGTCGAGATCAAGGCGCCCGAAAAATTTAACCACAGGCATATAGTTGATATTCCGAGGATTAAATTTTTCGGGCAACGCCGATATCGGGCAAATTGGCCATTCGTGGATGGGCACTATCTAAAAATAATCGCCAAACCGGAAAATAATGACGGCATTGAAATAAAGTTCGGTGGATGAACCATCGAAATCATAATCTTCGTATGTATGGCTGTCATTTTCTATCACACCAAGAAAATTGCTGAATATATATCCGGCTTTCAATCCCAGGGTCACGGTCGAGCCGATATTGAAATTCGCCCCGATGACCGGACCGATCCCATACTCAAATGAATAGACATCGGCATAGGGGTTGCGGTCGATGTCACCCGACGCATAGGCAAATCTTAATTCCGGCCCCAGCCATAGCCTCACGGCTGGAGTTCTTAAAACGCCAAAGCCGAAATCGTGACTCATGGAAATGCCACTCATATCAAACTCGCCGAATCCACTGACTTCATCTTCCCAGGTTTCATAACCGATTTGAAAGCGGTAATTGAACAGCTGATCCCGGGCAACCGTGGTGTCCAGAACAAAGCCGAAAGCCCTTCGTGAGCGATCTCCATCAAAATCCCGGGTCCAGCTCTCGTCTTCATCATAATAATAGTAATGATCGTCATCTTCATATTCGATGGTCCATTCCGGTGATGCATTCCCTAATTCATAAAAGAACCCTATGCCAATCGCACTGGCCGTGGTGGTGAAAAAAAAGGTGGCAACAAAAGCAGAAGCAAGACAAGCAAAAAACAGTTTCTTCATCAAATCCCCCTCAAAGCAATAAAAAGTTGATGGATTTACTTCATCACAAATTCGTCAAGCCGAACAGACATCCGCCATTCTTCAGAATTTGAGATTAAAAACAAATATTATATTACTGCGTTGGGTTTAGAAAATAGGAGTGAACAAATACTCTTTAAGTGAAAAGGTGATGTGTGTCAACTGTAAATCAGCAATTGTAATTTTGGAGGTGTTCAGCAGGAATTTCATCGATCGATAGTAAAAAATGACGATCGATTACGATTACGAGCACGAGCACGAAAAACGCCAATGCCCGTCGTGCTCAGCGAAGCGTTGCTCGTAATCGGAAAATTCGCCATGGCATAATTACAATTGCTGATTGCAAAAGTGAAGTACGTAGAGTTTCAATCCTTGTTCTAATGGATCGGTTCCCTCAAGCCGATGGAACGTATTATCTCTGGTATTCGATCGATGGGAACAGTGGGGGGAAAGTGCCAATGGCTCTGTGCAGAAGATAGCCAGCAACGATAATTACATAGGCGAGATTCCGTTCATGTGGGGTCAGAATATCAAGTCGATTATCAATCCGTTGCATGGCAAATTTGAACAAGAAAGCTGAGAATATTACCGAAACTGAAAATAATATTAGGCTCCTCGCTATTTCATGTCGGTAAATCGAAGTTCAGTTTGCCTGCAATAAGATAAATCATGGTGGTAAGTGCTCGTTCTGTCCGATACCCACGGGCTCTGGCTTTTGCTGCTTGAATAAGACTGTTTATCCCTTCCAGAATCCCGTTGTTGATTCTGGATTCAAACCAACGCAGGACACCATCCCAGTGGTTCTTGATGATGTAAGCAGCCTTCTTCATAGGTTCCAGAAGGATGTGGGTTGCCCAGAAATACCATTTCTTCAAAAAGGTTTCAGCGGTCTGGAGGGACTTCTGATAGAATCCCTGAAAATTGAGTTTTATATTGGGGTGTCTAAAAAGCGGGTTTTTGAATCATTTTTTTTACCCGTAATTTGTGTTTGAAAAGATACAAAGGAGTGTGTCGGCAATACTTTTTTTCTTGAAACGGTACTGATATATGGTACTATTTGTCTTGTGAAACGCAAATACCAAAAGACATTGAACGCAATCTTCGCTAGACCGGTGGGCGGAAATATAAAATGGCAGGATATTGAAGCCCTATTTGTTGAACTGGGCGGAGATTTGACCCAACGAGAGGGTTCACGAATCGGTGTTCGCCTTTTTGGTGAAAGGAGAGTGTTTCACCGACCGCATCCCTCGCCAAATACGGACAAAGGCGCCGTAGCCAGCATTCGAAAATGGTTAGCGGACAATGGAGTAACACCATGATGAACATTATGGAAATCAATGGCTATCAGGCTGTCATCAAATACGACCCGGAAATTGAAATGTTTCGTGGAGAATTCATTGGCCTAAACGGTGGTGCCGATTTTTATGCCAGCGATATTGATGGGCTTCGCAGAGAAGGAGAGACGTCTTTAAAGGTGTTTCTTGAGATGTGCAAAGAAGACGGGGTAGAGCCGCGCAAGGCGTTTTCCGGCAAATTCAACCTGCGTGTATCACCGGAGTTGCATGCTCGTCTCGTTACCCGCGCTACAGCAGAAGGAAAAAGTTTGAATAAGTGGGTAGCGGATCTTCTTGATGAGTCGATCGGTGCTGATTAAAAAACGTCGCCAATATTTCATTCCAAGCTGACCCGCTACGCCTTTCGAGAGTGCTGACTATCTTTCACCTAACCGAGGATGGGTTCCCACGCAGCGCGTGGGAACCAGAAACACCCTATTTATGCCGTTCCACCATCCCTTCAGCCAGTTTTTCCGCTGAGCGGCCGAACAAGTCGTCCGCCGGTACTTCGTCCAGGTAAGTATCAGACCAGGAGACATTGTTTTCTTGCATGATACTTTTCATGTGCTCATGTTCACCCAACAATGCCTTGATTTTGTTTCCAAGCGGGATCGTCTCTTTAAGTCCGTTTTTTGTACTGAGTCAGAATCGGATTTTTAATGCGATATCTATATTAAATGAGCCATCTGTTTGATCATAGCTGCTTGAATTATCCGGGTAATCATATTCATCGAGTTCTCCGAAAAGGTTGATATCCATGCTCACATGGTCACCAAACCAGAACCTGGGGTTGATGCCGAAAACCAAATTGTACCGATCGTATAATTCGGCTTGGTCCGGATCCCAGGTGGTAAAGTCAAAATAAAAATAAATGGCAAAACGGCTAAAAGCGGGTCCGAAATTGAGTCCAAAATTATACGCAGTCCATTCATCAGTGTCTGTGCTATACTCATATTCTTCTTGGCCGTAACCGAAAGTTAAATCTAAAACAAATCGGGCGCCACCCCCGTAGGCGGCTTTGTAGTTCAAAAGATACCAATTGGTTGTGTAATCATTTTCCCAACTAAATCCATTGGAATTTTTATAGCTGCGCTCTTTAAGAAAGTTGGAATAGCTGAACCGTAGGCGATGCTTGCCCTCCAGGTATTGGTCCACCCAAAGTTTGAATTTGCGACGATCACCATCAGCATCATATGAATAACTATCACTATAACCATAATAATTGCTTTCATCGGTTGAAAATGAATAATCGTATTCTTTTTCTTCACTGCCTAAAGCAACGGCAATCCCCAACCCGGTATTGGAGGGGAAATAATAGGATCCGCCGAGCTCAAAATCTTGATAGCTCGTTTCCCAACTCTTTTTGCCAGTTCCATAATGATATCCGACTTCTATGTCCCTATCCTCCTCATAGGTGCCCCCGGAAAAGCTGGCGTAGATCCTCGCCGGGTGCTGGAGGAACACCTTCAGGTCGTTGGGTACTTCCGCAATCAAAAGCTCGTTAAAATAAAAAGTGTAGCCGAGCTTGTAACGATTACCGCTAATATCCCCGTCCTCATCATAATCATGACCATACTCTTCACTATCTGCGTCTAACTCGACTGCTCCGCCAAAAAAGCCAACATTTGCATCAATGTCGTGACGGGCGGCCAAGGCCCCGCTGGTCATAAACATTGATAATACTACCGCCAACATCCATTCAACTTTTCCTTGCCAACATTTCCCCATGGTGGTTGTCCTTTCTAAAAAGATTTGGTGTAGATTGGAAACAAAAAGTAATTTTAGATGTTATATTATTGGTAATCGGTAATCGGTAATCGGTAATCGGTAATCGGTGAGCGGTGAGCAGCGATCGGTGAACAAACGGGGAACCAATGCTGAGGTCTGGGGGCTTGGCGCATTAGACGCCAACCCCCACCCCTTGAATCCTACTTATGTCGCTGAAGCCTCTCCTCAGCCGGTAGGGTGGGCACCGCCCACCATTTAAGATACGAGATGGGCCTGACGGCGGGCATTGCCCGCCCTACGCGAGAAGATTGGTCTTGTAAAAAACCAACAATCTATTTATGTTTTTGGACCATCCCTTCAGCCAGTTTTTCCGCTGAGCGGCCGAACAAGTCGTCCACCGGAACTTCGTCCAGGTAAGTGTCGGACCAGGAGACACTGTTTTCGTACACAATGTTCTTCATGTGCTCGTATTTGCCCCCCAATGCCTTGATTTTGGTCCCCAGCGGGATCGTCTCTTTAAATCCGATGTTGAGCAGCAGCAGGTAGCGAATGCGGCTGCCGTCGGTGGGGTCTTCGGACGTGGCCGGAATCACCACGATACTGCGCCCGTCTTTTCTGCCCTTGCCGATATAGACATTGCCCTGGCGCACAATGATGCGCTTGGTGCCTTTCAGGACCGAATCCTTTTCCACCCGGGACGGCAGCTCGGCCAAAATTCCCGTCTTTTTCAGGATCGTGATGGTGGTTTGGTCCGTGGGATCACCAAACAGGCCAAGGCCATCGATACGGTAGAGAATACTACCCTTGACATGATCGATAACGCCTTGAATATTTCTCATGACGATGACGTTACGGTTGATCACCTGGGCGATGTCCAGGTCATGGGCGGTCAGCGCGTCGAAGAGGACCCCTTCCACCCGTTCGCTGATCCGGCTGGTGCCCACGGTTACGGTTTTGGCCTGGTGCTTGATGGCATCCACGGGCCTGGACATGAGATTGATCGACTCGCCTAGCACGCGAAAAAGGGTGTCCAGCACATTTTTGGCCGTGCCCTTCAAACCGAAATCCAGTTCGAAATCGGTGAGCGGCAGGTGGCCCGACAGGTACTTGAACAAAAGGGTCAGATCCGATGCATGGGTAATGGCCGTGGGAAACTGTTCGGCTCTGCGCTTTTCACGAAAGGCTCTGTAGAATTGAGCGATTTTCTCTCTAAAGCTTTTCTCAAGGACCACTTCATAGATGTCCAGGCCTTGTTTGGCCAGGCCATCCACGGTGTCTTGGATGGATTCCCGGACTTCGTGTAGAAATCGAGATCCTTCATGAATGGCCAGGGCCGCGTGATAGCCCCAGATGTGGCCCACCAGGGTGTTGAGAATGGGGGCGAACTGGGGACTGACCTGAGGCACATGGAATACGTCCTCGGCATATGGATCGAAGCGCTCCTCGCCTTCGTCGGCAATGATTACCGGCGCCGCCTTGTGGGCCTTGAAGATCGCCGTGTCCTTGATGATATCGCCGATCACGGTACCCTTGGAGCCGGCTGCGCAGACGATGATCAGGGGTTCGGACGAAAGATCGATATGCTTTTTGTCTTCCACATAGTCCGATGAAATGGTTTTGTAACACAGCTCACTGAGTTTGATGCGGATTTCATCAGCCGATGACTTGTTGGGGCCGCTACCCACGGCAGCCCAGTAGGTTTTGGTGGCGGCCAGTCGCCGGGCCGAGGCCTGGATTGTTTCTCCCATATCAAACACGGTGCGCATATGATTGGGGATGCTGAGGAGTTCGGCAATCTGATCCGAGAGAAATTCTTTGGATCGTTTGCCGCGGATGCTGGCCACCTTCAGGCCCAGCAGGGCGCCGGCGACGATCTGGGAGTAAAAGGCCTTGGTGGAGGCCACGCTCATCTCAATATCCCGGCCGCTGGATGTATAGATCACACCGTCCACTTTAAAGGTGATATCCGAGTCGCGCCGGTTGACGATGGCCAGGGTATGGGCCCCGCGCGCCCGGACCATGTCCACGGTGCGGTTGGTATCGGTGGTGGTGCCTGACTGGCTGATGGCCACGACCAGGGTGTCGGCCATGCTTTGATCATCGTCGCCCTCGGTAAGCTCGAAGCCGGAAAGTTCCGATGCTTTGAGCGCGCGCAGTTGAATGGTCGGATCCGCCAGATAGGATTTGAGGATATCGGCGCAGGCCTGGGCAGCCACGCCGGCTGTTCCCTGGCCGACGAAGAAGACCCGCCGGATGCGATCACCCTTGAATGCATCTTCCAGTGACTTCGGGAAAATACCTTCGTCCAGGTGAATGACATAGTGCTGGCCCTGGCTGTCCTCGGCGATCTTCCAGCGATTAAGCAGCGTTCGTTCCACAGACAGCGGCGCTTCGGAGATTTCTTTGAGAAAATAGTGAGGAAATTGCTGGCGATCGATATCCCGAGAGGTGATTTCCGTATGCTTGATGTCGGCATCGGTCAGCTGGATGGGCGTGCCATCGTAGTACATGGCCGTGATGCCGGATATACCGCCGGTGGATCGTTGGTCGAGCACGAAAATCTGCCCCTGGGTTTTGCCGTTTTTACCATCCACGACCTTCTCGCCGTTCATTTTCAAAAAGGAGGGCGTTTCTTCGATGAACCCGTACACCTCTGATGCCGGCATGTAATGGTCTTCGGCCAATCCGATGAAAACGGCCTGGCCGCTGCCCTTCTGGGCCAGGAAGAATCGTCCCGGTGCCAGATCGGTGTGCATGGCAATGGCATGAGACCCCTGAAAGTCGCTTACCGCCAGTCGGAACGCTTCGGTAACGTCGACGCCGCTGGTCAGGTAGTGCTCGATCAACAGTGGAATGATCTTGGTATCCGTAGTGATCGACTCGGGAATGACTTGCCCGGATGTTTCCACGATCGCCCTGAGTTCCATGTAGTTGTCGATATCACCGTTCAGGCAGGCGTGAATAATGGGGCGGTCTTTCAAGGTGGCGCCGGCCATGGTATTGTCCACCGGGTGGCAGTTGGGTTCGGTAATGGCACCAATGGAGGCCCAGCGGGTATGGGAAGATACCGTGTGAAACAAGTGGGGCGTGGAAGCGACCTGCCGCAAAATGGCATCCTCGGTGATCTGCCCGCGCAAAAACCGGATATTGTCTCCCAGACTGCCGATTTCTGCGGCAATTTTATAGACCATGGTCAAGGCCACGATCGGCTCTCCATCCTTACTGGTGGACGGGTTCATGCTGATGCTGGTGTTGCCCAGTACATCATGGTTCATGCGCGCTTGGAAATCATCGGTCAGGCCGCTTTTATCCAGCGCCGTGGCCAGGGCATCATAGTCGCTTTGGGGAAAAATAAACAGAATCGAAATGCCCGCTGAATCACGGCCCCGGACTTCAAGCCGGTCAATACTGTTGAGCACGGCATTGATTTGCCGGAAAACCGTAATACAGGTGTCCGGTCTCTGGCCGGCATCCTCTCCCATCAACGCTTTGATGCGGGAAAGATTGCCGGCCAGTTCCACGTTGATCGTCCAGATAATGTCCTTGAGTGCATCAATCCGTGTGGAGATCATATCCACGGCCTGGGTCTCCAGACTGCCGGCCTGGTTGGCCAGCTGTTCCTGTTCCCGCTGCAGTACCGTTGACAAACGGCCCGCCAGATCCATGAGTGTCTGCTTCGCTGTTTCATCCTTGTACAGGTCCAGGAAGGCCGGTTCCTGTTTAAAGACCCGGACCGCGGTCAACAGGTGCTCGAGGGTGTCTGCTCCCCCCAGATAGCTGTCCTGGAGCGTTTGGGGTGGCACGGGTTGGGACGTCAGGCCGGCGGTTTCCACCGCATCGACCAGTTTGCCCAGGGCCGGCAGATCAACAGCCGCATCGCGGTCTGATTTGCCTTTGACGGCGATCAGCCCGGCCAGGCCACAGCAAAGCTGGCGGGTTGAGCAGGGAAAAAGGATAATCGCCGGCCCGGTTACCGCACTTGGATAACGGCCCCAGTAAACAGATGGCAGGGGCGGCATGCGGCGGCGGAGTTGTTGGCATACACGTAACATCAGATCGGCAGCGCGAGCGGCGCGCCCGCGTGCGTTCGCAAATCGATTTTTTTGCATGATCTTCCTCAATGGATTGTGGCCTTTGGGCAGTGCCCAATGGCCGGTTACATCTTCAGGTAAAGTTCCCTGATTTTGTCGCGGGTCATGATGGTTTTCCAATCTTTGCCCAGGGCATTTTCCCACAGGGGTTCCAGTACCAGGGATACATCGATCATCTGGTTCATCTGCGCATCGGTCAGGCCGGATGTCAGATTGCGCGGCAGCTGGATACTGCCACGGTCCATCATCTGCCGGAATTCGTCGACCCCTTCCGGGTAATAATCTTCCAGCACGTCAAAGGCCACGCAATTGCCGATGCCATGGTGCAGCCCCAGCACAAATGCCAGGCCGTAGGACAGGGCGTGACAGATACCCACCTGGGAGTAGGCGATGCTCATTCCTCCGCAGTAGGAGGCCATCATCAGCTTGTCGTCCGCATCCTCAAAATCATTTAAAAATACGTCCTGGCAAAGCTGCATGGATTTTTCACCATACGCCTGGGAAAAGCTGTTGAGATAGGTGCCGGTCAGCGATTCCACGCAGTGGATGTAACAGTCCATGCCTGTGTAAAAACGCTGCGGGTTGGGCGCGTCGGCAATCATCTCCGGGTCCAGGACGATCTGGTCGAATACCGTGTGATCCGAGTTGAGACCCAACTTTTTCTCAGGACCGGTCAGCACCGTGGTACGGGACACTTCGGCACCGGTACCGGACAGTGTGGGCACGGCGGCGTGGTAGACGGCCGGTTTCTTGATCAGATCCCAGCCCTGGTAGTCGGCGGAGGACCCGTCATTGGTGAGCATGAGGGCCACGGCCTTGGAAAGGTCCATGGTACTGCCCCCGCCGATTCCGATCACACCGCAGGGCAGCGCGTCCTGTTTGGCAGCCATATGATTTTTCACATCCAGGGTCAGCTGATCCACGTAGGTGGTTTTGGGTTCATCGTCAACATTGACCCAAATCAGCATATCATCGGCACCAAGCGGCAACCGGTCTTTGAGTGGCTTGTCTTTGAACACGTCATCCACCAGAAATACCATTACCGATTCATTGCCCTGCCGTTTTTCGCGCAGAATATCCCCCAGCTGGGCAAAGCATCCCCGGCCAAAGATCACTTTGGAAACCATTTTAAAATTGCGAAACATAATTAGTCCTTTATCGGTAGTTAGTTCTTTTTTCTGAAATTCAGTTTTCCTTTTCGGATGCCTAAGCACGCCTTTGAAAGTGCTGGATAAGGCCCGATAACAAGGCGGAAAACGGCTCGGAAGCGGAGCATATATGACAATATGTGAGCATTTCGAGTCGTTTTCTAACGCCGTTAGCGGGCCTTAGACGGTGCTTTCAAAGGCGTGCCTAAATGTCTTGCAGTACTTTCGCAGTCGTCCGGGCCCGTTCTTCCAACTGCTCGGGTGTCCATCCCAGTTTGATCTGCATGGAAATGGCCCGCTGCATGATGGCATCGGATTGCGGCAGGTGGATGCGGTTGTAGTCCGGAATGTTGGGCAGCGCCTCAACCGCCAGTCGGGCCGATGCTTTCAGGCTATGAAAGTGATTCCATTTGCGGATGTAGTGCCAGTTGTTGTCGAACCAGTGAAAACAGCCGTCCACACCGGCAGCAGACAGGGCCGCGACCGCCTGGCGGGCCTTGTCCAGATCGGGCATGAAAAAGGTCAGAAAGGTTGCCGAATCACCGGCCGGGTCCGGCAGCTGACGAAAGGCGACCCCGGAAACACCGGTTATGGCTTCTTTGATCACGGCTTTGTTGTGGCGCTGGGTGTCCAGAATCCAGTCCAGCTTGCGCAGCTGGGCCAGGCCCACGGCGGCGTTGAGCTCGCTGATGCGGTAGTTGGTGCCGATGATCAGGTGGTCTTCGGCGCCGCGATCGGTGCCGATGTGATCGTGGCCATGATCGGCATAGGCATCGGCTGCCAGATAGATGTCCTTGTCGTTGGTGATCACGGCTCCACCTTCGCCGCAGGTAATCGTCTTGACCGGATCAAAGGAAAAGCACCCGGCCTTGCCAAAGCTGCCCAGCGCATCGCCCTGGTAGGTGGCGCCCACACTCTGGCAGGCGTCCTCCAACAGAATCAGGCCCTTGCTGTCGCAAAGCTGTTTGAGCTCGTCAATGCGGGCCATGGAACCGCACATGTGCACGGGGATGACCGCTTTGGTGGCCGGGGTCAGGGCGGCTTCCACCGCCTCGGGCGAAAGGCACAGGGTCTCGTCGATTTCGGCGAACACCGGCACGGCGCCGGCCATGAGTACCGCTTCGACGGTGGCCACGAAGGTGAATGGGGGCACGATGACTTCATCGCCGGCTCCCACGCCGCAGGCGGCCATGGCGGTGCCAAGGGCTGCCGTGCCACTGGCGCAAAGGTGTGCATAGGAAACGCCCAATCGCTGGGCCAGTTCCGTTTCAAAGGTTTTGGCTTTCCAGTGGTCCTTGCGGGCACCGTCGAAACCGTAGCGAAAAAGAACACCGGTTTCCAATACGTCGCCTACCTGCTCGCGTTCCTCCTGGCCGAATATTTCAAAGCCGGGCATGGTATGCCTCCTTATCTTGAATTGAAAAGTCTCTGAAAATAAAAAAATAAAATTAGCATAATCTGAAAGTCGAATAAAATTGAAACGCCCAGTTGGGGGTGAAATGCGGTCTATTATGATATCATCAAGTATATTTATCCCACCCGCATGAATTTGAAAAGGTCGGATTTGGGGCCGATCAGCTGCTGGAATCTGTTCCGGTTTGACTTTTTTTGGTGAAATAGTCTTTGAAATGACGTTTGATGATCATGCGGCCATACTGGCTGGCCCGGATGCCAATGTATTTTTCATGGGCCACCACGACCGATACCACAATTTTTTCGGATCCTTTTTTTTCCGTGGCATAGCCCACAAACCAGTCAAAGCGGACATCGTTGGTCCGGTTGTTGATGGAGCCGGTTTTACCCCCTACGTTGAGACGGGACAGCACTTTGTCGCGGGAGTAACCGCGAAAGGGTTTTCTGGCCGTTCCTTTCTTTACGGTTGCGATCATCAGTTGATCCAGTACCTCAGCGGTTTCAGGGGAAACCGCCGGTGGCAAGAAACGGGGACTGCTTTGGTAGACCATGCGGCCGCTCGGGTCATCGATGCGGTCCACCAGCGTCGGTTCCGCGGGTTTGCCGTTGTTGACGATGGCGGACACGATCACGGCGCCGTGCAGGGGCGAAATGGTGGTCTGATTGTTAAACCCACTGGCGATTTCCGCCCGCCTGTAGGAATCCGGCCCCACTTCCAGATGGCTGGTGGGCCAGGGCAGCTCGAATCCGACGTCACGATTGAAAAAAAACGCATCACCGAAAGTCGCCAGCGCCTGTTGATCCAGATAAAGGGCGCCGATTTTTCCAAATACCGGATTGACCGATTGGGCAAAAGAATCCTTGAAGGAGATGGCGTTGGTATAGCGATTGGTCCGATCGGTCAGTTGGCGTTTATACAAGGTGTGCTTGTAGCCGTTGAATTTTAAACGGGTTCGAGCCGTATAGCCTTTCTCCTGGATGGCGGCCGCGGCAGTGATGATTTTAAACAGGCTGGCCGCCGGATAGTCCGCCCGCAGGCAGGCATCCTGATCCGGATCGATTTTGTTGAATCCGGCCATGGTCAGCAATCGGCCGGTGTCGGGCTGCATGGTGACGATGCCGATATAGCGCGAGTTGACCCGGTCCATTTTCTTGAGCAGGTACTGTTGCAGATCCAGGTCCAGGCTGGTGTAAACCCGGTAAGGACGATGGTCAAAGGATATCTCGACCGGCTGCTCGACCACATTCGTCAGCCGCGTGTTGCCCAGAAATATCCGAACATCGGACTTCTGGATCAATTTTTTCGGTTGACCTGTTTTTGACAGTGGCACAGCCGGGGGGGCGGCCGGTGCCGGCTCGGCGATCCTCACCGCTGGGGCTGGCGCCTTTTCCTTATCGGTGAAAAAGACCTTGCCCACGAGCACCACCATCAGGGCGACCATACCACCTAAGATCAGGCGTTGACACAGTCGTCGCAGACGAATCTTGTCGACCTGTTTTTGATTCCGCCTGAGGTATTCCTGGTAAGCTCTCCAGCCCGTTTGGTGCGGATATTTATCAGGATTATGGGAAAAAGTCATCGGCGAAAAAGCATTCCTGTCAGCTCAGCGGTGTGCCTGCCTTGACGGGTTTGTCCAGGGTGGCCACGGTCACGCCGGAATCGTCACTGGCCGCGATGAGCATGCCTTTGGACAAGACCCCCATGAGTTTGGCGGGCTTGAGATTGGCGACTACGATAACCTGTTTGCCAACCAGCGATTCAGGGTCGTAGCTGCCGGCGATACCGGAAACGATGGTTCGTTTTTCGCCCAGATCCACTTCCAGTTGCAACAGCTTTTTGGCCCGGGGAACGGCCTGGGCAGAGATCACCGTGGCCACACGTAAATCCACTTTGGCAAAGTCGTCAATGGTGATTTCGGGTTTAATGGGACTGGCCATGGCACTTTCGCTTTCTGCTGACTGGTTTTTTTGTTGCCTGTCTTTCAGCTCTACGCGGGGGAACAGGGAAATCGATTTTTTCAGTTTGATGCCCGGTGTCAGACCGCCCCAGATTGTCAGCCGGTCCATCTTGTAAAACGCATCATCGCCGTCAAGGCCCAAGTGTTTCTGCATGCTGGTGGCGGTGTCGGGCATCACGGGATAGATCAGCCCGGAGATGATGCGCAGTCCTTCCAACAGATTGTAGATCACCGTTTCCAGCTGTTTGTGGGCCGCCTTGTTTTTGGCCAGGGTCCAGGGGGCGGTGATGTCCACGTATTTGTTCATGTGAGTAATGAATTCCCAGACTGCCGCCAGGGCCTTATGAAAAGCAAAGGTATCCATGTTGGCCGCATAGGCATCGATGGCATTACGGGCCTTTTGGGCCAGTCCCAGATCCATTTCCTTTTCCACATCCAGGGCCGGCTCGGGCACCACCCCCTTGAAATACTTGTGGGCCATGGAGAGCACCCGTGAAAACAGGTTGCCCAGATCATTGGCCAGATCCGCGTTGATGCGTCCGACCAGGGCCTCTTCGCTGAAGTTCGAATCCAGGCCAAAGGCCATGTCGCGCATCAGAAAGAAACGAAACGCGTCCAGACCGTAGATGTTTTTCATTTCAAGGGGTTCGATTACATTGCCGATGCTTTTGGACATCTTGCTCTGATCCACGTTCCAGTAGCCGTGAACATTGAGATGCTGGTAGATCGGCAGACCGGCCGCTTTGAGCATGATCGGCCAGTAGATCCCGTGGGGTTTGAGGATGTCCTTGGCCACGACATGCTGGGCCACGGGCCAAAAGGTATGGTACAGCTCACCGTCCGGGTATCCCAGGGCCGAGACATAGTTGAGCAGGGCGTCGAACCACACATAGGTCACATAGTCATGGTCAAAGGGCAGGGTGATGCCCCATTTTAACCGGGATTTGGGCCTGGAGATACAAAGATCCCCCAGCGGCTCGCGCAAAAACGCCAACACCTCGTTTTTGTAGCGTTCGGGCCGGATAAAATCCGGGTTCGCATTGATGTAGTCGATCAGCCACTGCTGATAACGGCTCATTTTGAAAAAGTAATTGGATTCCTTGATGGTTTCCGGGGGCGTCTGATGATCCGGGCACCGGCCGTCCACCAGTTCGCGCTCGGTGTAGAACCGCTCACAGCCAAAACAGTACAGTCCTTCATATTCGGCGAAATAGATGTCGCCGGCATCGTAAATACGCTGCAAAATGCTTTCCACAACGGCTATGTGGGATGGATCGGTGGTGCGGATAAAGGCATTGTTGGAGATGTTCATCTCGGGCCACAGACTGCTGAACAGACCGCTGATCTTATCCACATACTCACGCGGCGTGCAGTTTTCTTTTTTGGCGGCGCGTACAATTTTGTCCCCATGTTCGTCGGTGCCGGTCAGAAAATAGGTTTGCTCCCTGGACATGGATTGAAAGCGGTTGACCACATCGGCGACAATGGTGGTATAGGCATGCCCCAGATGGGGCCGGGCATTCACATAGTAGATCGGGGTGGTGATATAAAACGGCGCAGCCATGGTTTATCTCCTGTTTTCAATAATATCGTCGAGGCTGATTTCAACTTCGCCGCCTTGTTCCAGTTTGACGGTCAGGCGGTTGCAGATCACGTTGTGGCGGGTCACCTTACCGGACCCACTTTTGGTGTTGATGACCTTGCCAATTTTTGGGAAATTTTTCTTTAGTTGGCGATAGGTTTCGTTCTCAAAGGTCAGGCAGCACATCAGGCGGCCGCATTGGCCTGATATTTTGGTCGGGTTGAGGGACAGCCCCTGCTGTTTGGCCATGCGGATCGATACCGGATCAAATTTTTCCATGAATGAAGAGCAGCAAAACACTCGCCCGCAGCGGCCGATGCCCCCGCACATTTTGGCTTGGTTGCGAATGCCCACCTGGCGCATTTCAATGCGTACCCGGAACTGTTTGACCAGGATTTTAACCAGCTGCCTGAAATCCACGCGCCCATCGGCGGTAAAGAAAAATGTCAGCCGGCTGGCATCAAAGGTGCTCTCGACGCTGAAAAGGTTCATGTGCAGGCCGAGGGATTTGATGCTTTTCAAACAGAAGGCGTGCGCCTCACGCTCCAGGGTTTTGTTGTTTTCGACCTGTTTAAGGTCTTTATCATTGGCTTTGCGAAAGACTTTTTTCAGGGGTTTGCCCGATCGCTTGGCTTCATCAATCACCTCCGGAGGGGTCTCCACCGTGCCAAAGCCCAGACCTTTTTCTGTTTCCACGATAACCTTTTCACCCACATTGAGTACAAAGGCACCGCAGCTGAAATCGTAAATTTTACCGCCTTTTTTAAAGCGGATTCCCACTTTTTTAATCATGCTGTCACACCAGACATCGTCAGGACCATGGCGTCCAGGGTTAACCTCAGGTTGGTATTGGACTTCAGTGATTCCCGCGCATGATCGACCGCATCGATGTATGCCAACAGCTGTACCGGCGTGACGGTTTGCGCGGTTTTGCTCAGGGTATCCAACCGATCCTTGTTCAATACATGCGCCGGTGCATGGCGGGCCACCAACAGGTCCCGCAACCACATTGTAATGATTTCCAGGGATTCTTCAACAAGATCCTTGCGCCTGGCCAAGATTTCCGATAACGCCATCCAAGGCTCAATGTGGGTCGGGCCGGTCGCCAGCACATGACTCAGCGCTTCAATGATCCATTCTCGCCGTTTTATCCATTTGGGGTCAACCCATTTGCGCGCCCGCGCGATGCTGCCGCCGCACAAACCGGCAACGGTTCGGGCGGATTGGGCCTCGACTTGATCCACCTGGATCAGCACTTGTTCAATATCCGCCGCATCCAGCGGGGAAAAATGGATGTGCCGGCAGCGGGACACAATGGTGGGCAATAAATCGGACGTCTGCCGGGCCGTGAGTACGATCAGCGTCCGGTCCGGGGGCTCTTCCAATACTTTGAGCAGTGCATTGCCCGATTCCGGATTCATGCATTGTGCATTTGAGATAATCACCACCCGTTTGTCCGCCTCGTTGGGTTTAAGGGCCAGGTTTTCGAGCAGGGCCCGGATCTGGTCAATTTTTATCACCGATGGCATGGGAGCAATCTGAATGATGTCCGGGTGGTGGCCGCCGATGATTTTTTTACAAGGCGCACACTCACCACAGGCATCAATGGCATTGGGTTTGACAGGGGAGGCGAGTGCCGATTTCAGTGTCCGGCAGTTACAGGCCATGGCAAACGCCATGGCCGTTGTTTGTTTGCCCACGCCATCGTCACCGGTAAAGAGCAGGGCGTGGGGCAAGGTCCCATTGCGAATGAGCGTTTTAAGCAGCGTGATAGGGTGGTGTTGGCCAACGATGGCGTCAAATCCGATTGCCGTCGTCATGTTATATTTTCCAAAGCGGTTGGATTGGCCCGCCACCGCCATTGAGACAACGGGTGGTCGGGCACAGCCGGCCCTCCAGCGCTGGATGCTTGCGGGGATCTATTGATCCACCCGTTCCTTGAGTTCTTTGCCGGCTTTGAAAAAAGGAAGTTTCTTGGGCTTGATGGTAACCTTTTCGCCGGTTTTGGGGTTTCTTCCTGTATAGCTTTTGTACTCTTTCACGAAAAAGCTGCATAAGCCACGAATTTCAACACGTTCTCCATCAGACATGGCGTCGGCCATGCTGTCAAAAAAGATCTGGACCACTTTTGCCGCTTCGGACTTGGATATATCGGCTTTCGTTTTCAAAGCGGAGATGAGCTCCAGTTTGTTCATATACCCTCCTTGAACAATCGGTGATGTGCGCGAATCAAAGCTGTTCCTATAAAACAGAACTTAATACAAAGTCAAGCAGTTATCTTAATATTTCCGGCAGCTTTTCCACGTCTTCAGCATTGACATTTACAGCGGCAAACTGGCCCAGGGCCTCGATGTTGACGATTACCCGGCCGTCCCCCCGGTAGCTTGAGAAAACGCCCATCACCCCGGCAAACGGGCCGTTGATGACGACGACGCGATCCCCTTTTTTAAAGCGGGTGCCGGTGATCACTTCTTCATCTGTGGCGACCATGATTTTCAGTGAATGGATCGTGTCGTCGGCGATGGCTACCGGACCGCGGGCACTGCCGATCAGCCGTACCGCACCGGTGGTTTTCAGGATTTCCACATGCTCGTACGGATTAAGATCGGTGCGCACAAAAACGTAGCCGGGGAAAAGCGGCACGCGAATCATCTTGTGGCGATCGCGGCGCCGACTCTTTACCGTGATTTTGGGCAAAAAGACGTCTAATGATTTTTTGGTGAGTCCCTCATTGACGACATTTTCAAACCGGCTTTTTGTGTGTAGGGCATACCATGCCTGGGTAAGTTTGTCTCCGGCCATAACGCTAAGGTTCCGTTCCAATAAAATAGCCAATGAATCTGAAATTTTCAGTGATTATATACCATCGGCATCAAAGGGCAACTCGTGTATCATCCCTGATGATAAAAGGCAATGGTGTTCATACATGACCTGAGCCTAACCGGAAATCTTACCAAGCCCACCAAGGTTGATCAGAAAATCATATTTTTCATCATTATCTTCCTTGGTGTAAAACACACCAATGGCCCAACAGGGGGTTTTATAGATGAATCCACCGCCTCTGCTGATATTCTCATCATTCAGAAGATCGCGTTCGTAGGTGCCGCGGAGTAGCAACGAATCGGTCAGGTTGAGCAACAGGGCGCTGCGGACAGATTCATTGACGCTGGTTTCGTAACGATGTTCCACGAATAATCGATCACCGCGCCAGTCGGTCAGGGTTGTGCCCACATTGTGGGATGAAAAACGGGTGTCGTAGGTGTCGTACTCTGCATCGGCATTGAACGACAAATAGCGGTTCAGCTTGAACTCCAATTCTCCGTATACGTCTGACAAGGTTTCCGATTCGTTGTTTCTGGCTTTGGTGATATCATAACTCTGTTCCAGGTAGAAGCGACAGAATCGCAAGTAATTGTAAAGCATGATATCATCTTCCTGCCGGGCCCTTTGCCGGGCCGCCTGTCTGGCCGTTTGCGGGGTGGTTTGAATGTCTGTGGGCATGCCGGTGGGCAGCGATGGAAAGCTGTCCGCCTGCCTGGTGGGGGATGGCGGCGGGTCATGATCCAGTCGGGCGGTGAAGGTGTTGGTCAGTGAATAGGTGATCTGGTTGGCGGCGTCAATACGGTCCTCATCGGTAAAATAAGGCAATTCCGATTGATCCTCATCGGGAATGTAGGTGTAGGTCACCTGGGGCTTGATGCTGTGACGGATACGATCCACATTTTTGATGGACGTGTCCATGACTTTGGACAGTTTTGTTGAAACATCCAATTCCAGATCGTAGATCTGGCGGTAGGTGGACCGGTCGATGTTTTCATCATCCCAGCGATCCATGCGCCAGGTGGTTTCGCGCCACCCCGCCGAGGGCTCCACCGACAGATAATTTTCCCACCGCAGCGGCAGGTAGACGCGCGGGTGCACATCGGCCCGATAGCCGCGCTGTCCGTCCTCACGGTAAAAGTAGGTGGCTTCGGACTCGATATCCCAGTATATACCGGTGCCAAAGGCCGACTGCTTCAAACTGTCGAACATGATCATCGGCATTTGTTGAAGCGTGGTGTCGGTCTCATTCCAGCGCCGGTTAATCACATTGTCGTTCCACAACAATTCCCCGTTGAAGGCATAGTATGTCCAGGTTTTATTGATGTTCAGCCGGTTGGTGCGTGTATTTTCATCATAGGTATCCAGATCGCGGCCATAGGTTTCCAAAAAATATTTATAGGTTGCGTCATATCCGCTGCTGCCGTCCTGAAATTCGACCAGGTAATCCTGATCGCTGACCAGATCCAGATCCAGGCGGGCCATGGCATCGCCGGGCAGTTTCTGGTCCAGTTTGGCGCGCAGCCAGTATCGATCCGCGTTGGGGCGGGTGTAGGCGTCGTCGTTGTACCCCCACTTATCGCTGGCGTACTCGGAACCGTCATCGACCTGCCGATCGTTCAGGCCGTCGGCCATAATGGTGCCGAAACTTTCGTCAGACAGGGCATAGCGATACTCCAGACCCATTTTGACACCGCGCTGCTGCATGATATGGGTATAAAGGGTGGCATCCGAGTGATCGTTGATGGCCCAGAAAAAGGGCTGGTCCCAGATTACGCCTTTGCGGCTCGAATATCCCGGCATCGGAATCAGGAGCCCGGTCTGGCGTTTGGATTTGGCCGGGAACAGGAGGTACGGCGTATACACCAGCGGCACATCCGCGGCCCGGAAAACGGCGTGGCTGGCCGTGCCATAGCCTTCGATGGTCACGTTGACGCGCCGCGCGGTAATGGCCCAGTCCGGATCATCCCCATCGCAACTGGTAAGGGACGCGTTTTCCGCCTGGTAAGATTCTTTGCCGGTTTTTTCGATGCGATCGCCCCGGATGTAAAAATGAGTATCCGACAAGAAAACGCCGCCATTTTGGATTGCCCCGGTTTCGCGCCGCATATCCATCTGTAGACTATCGCCGGTAATCACATCCTTGCCCACGGTCATCATCACATGGCCGGAGGCTGAAGCATGCTGGGCCTTGCGATTAAACGCCACCCGATCGGCGGTAAGCCGGATGGCCTGCTTTTCGATGATCACATTGCCCCGTAAATGAATGGTTTCCGATAGGGTGTCGTACCCTATTGTATCGGCCTCCATTTGCCATGGCACCGAAGGGTCGCCTTTGACTTTGTCGAGAGAAAGCGATTTTGAATACGTAAAAGAGGGCGCAAGCATCTGTAAACATACCGTGGCAAGCAGGATGCCCAAGCTCATAAACCAAGGGTTGGTGACTGGAAGAAGGACTTTCAAGATTAACGACCGCATCAATGATTATAAGATATCGCTGGATTGGGAAACCGGTTGTCGATGTATGGATCACGGTAAGCAGGTGCAGGATCAGGGTCCCGGAAACAAATAATTCCATATCTTTCTTGCTTGTGGCCCGTCTACAAGCCACCATCTTATGGTGGAATTATTTCTTACCGTGACCCTAACCGCTTGCACCCAAACAAAAAATTAAATATAAAGCTATCCAAATTGAAATTGCAACAACAGTTTTCTCAATCCATCAGGCCAGGGCGCTCTATTTGCCGGGGCGACCCGAGCGATGAAAGTGTGTTGTATTTATGCAAGTGCTTTTAACCAACGATGATGGCATCCACGCGCCCGGGTTATGGGCGTTGTATCATGCCTTTTCCTCATCACAATGCCAGGTGACGGTGGTGGCACCGGATCGTGAACGCAGCGCCGTTGGGCACGGGATTACCCTTCACCAGCCGCTGCGGTATGAGAAAGTTCAGGTCAATGGGTCAATGACGGGATTTGCCGTGAATGGGACACCGGCGGACTGTGTCAAACTGGGTTTGGCGGAGCTGATGGCCACGCCCCCGGGGCTGGTGGTATCCGGGATCAATCCCGGCGCCAATGTGGGCATCAATGTCAATTACTCGGGTACTGTGGCTGGCGCCAAAGAAGCCGCCATGGCCGGCATTCCTGCCATGGCGGTGTCGATCATGGCGCCCGGCAACGGTCATGTGGCCGATGTGGCCCGTTGTGCCACAACCATTTCCATGCAGATGATGGCACGAGGGCTCCCGGCGGGCACATTCCTCAACGTCAATTTTCCCAATCTGCCCATGGAACAGATCCGTGGCATCCGCTGGAGCCGGCAGGGAACCCGCGTGTTTGCCCAGCCTTTTGAGAAAAGAAAGGATCCATGGGACCGGACCTATTATTGGCCGGGATGTGACCGTCAGGTAGCCTACGATCAATCCGACATCGATGGTGCCGTCATCGAAGATCGCTTCATCTCGATCACCCCCATCAAATGCGATATGACCGACTATGATGCCCTGCGCGAATTGACTGGATGGGATCTGGGGGAAATTGCTAATAGCTAACCGCTAACGGCTAATCGCTCAATTACGGAGATAATGATGAGTAAACGGTTTGTTTCTGAACTGGTTGCCGGCGATGCCGTCGACGATGTGTTTCTGCTGGCCGAGCGCAATGTGGCCCATAAAAAAGATGGGAATCCGTTCCTCAACGTGACCCTGGCCGATCGTACCGGTCAGGTCAAAGGCGTGGTATGGGATCAGGTGGAGCGCATTCTTGCCGCTGCCGCCGAGGGGGATTTCGTGCATGTACGTGCTCAGGTGGGGGAATACCGCGGCAACCTGCAGCTGGTGGTCAAAGATATGGCGGGGGTACCGGCGGATCAGGTGGATGCCGCGGATTTTCTGGCCGCCACCACCCGCGATGTGACCAAAATGATGGATCGCCTGCAGGAGATGACCGGCCGCATGCAGGATCCGCATCTTGCGGCCCTGTTCGCGCTATTCTGGCAGGATGCGGACTTTGTGTCTGATTTCATGCGTGCGCCGGCAGCCAAAATGATGCACCATGCCTATATTGGAGGCCTTTTGGAACATACGCTTTCCATGGCCGTGCTGGCGGAAATGGTCGGCAGCCATTACAGCGGTGTGGATCGGGATATGCTGCTGGCCGGGGTGATTCTCCACGATGTGGGCAAACTTCGCGAACTGGAATACACCAGTCGCATCGATTACACGGATCAGGGGCGCCTGCTCAGTCATATTGTAATCGGTCTTGCCATGCTGGATGAGAAACTGAAACAGGTGCCTGATTTTCCCGAAACCAAGGCCCACCTGCTCAAGCATATGCTGGTCAGCCACCATGGTGAGCGGGCGTTTGGGTCACCCGAGCCGCCCAAGACCATCGAGGCCGTGCTGCTCAACTACATTGATGAAATCGACTCGCGGGTCAACAGTATCCGCGAATTTGTCGCCAAGGATACGTCGGAGGGTAATTGGACATCCTATCATCGGCTGCTTGAGCGACATTTGTATAAAAAATAAAAGTGTTAAGTTTTAAGTGGTTAAGTGTTAAGTGGTGGATCGGGTCTGATTTTATATAAAATCGATAAAATACATTTACTTAACACTTAACACTTAACACTTGTTACTGTTTTGGCATCCAATACCCGAAAACGATGAAATAGCAAACAAAATAAGGATTTATGTTTATTACCCTCGAAGGTATCGAAGGCAGCGGAAAAACCACCCAAATCCAGACCCTTGTCCGGTTCCTGACGGCTGCCGGTCTTGATTGTTTGACCACGCGGGAACCGGGGGGAACGCCTATCGGCAGTCAGATTCGATCGGTGCTGCTCAATCCGGATAACGGGGCCCTGGCGCCCACCGCCGAAATGTTGCTATATATGGCCGATCGGGTGCAGCATCTGGAAACCGTGGTCCGTCCGGCCCTTTCGGCCGGTAAAGTCGTGGTGTGCGATCGTTATTTCGATGCGACCCTGGTTTACCAGGGCTATGCCCGCGGACTGGATCGGGACATGATCAATCGGTTGCACCGGTTGGCCTGCAATGGGATGATGCCCGATTTCACGCTGCTATTGGACCTGCCGCCTGAAATCGGGCTGGATCGGGCCTGGAGCAGAATCCATGCCGATGACGCCCATGCCCGGGAGTCGCGTTTTGAAACCGAGGCCCTGGCGTTTCACCAGCGCGTCCGCGACGGATATCTGGATCTGGCCCGCCGGGAGCCCCAGCGTTTTGCCGTGATTGATGCGGCCCTTGATGCGGCGGCCGTGGGCGAGCAGATCACCGCCGTCCTGGCAACCTTTATCAAAGCGCGGTTTCCCAGTGGAGGATAGAAAAAATCGCTTCTCCGGGGAGTTTCAGCTCCCTTCTGATTCGGTGCAGCATCACAAAAGAATGGACATTTTACAATGACCCAAACGATCCTCGATCATATCGGCAATACACCGCTGGTTGAGATATGGCATTTAAATCCCAACCCCCATGTACGCATTCTGGCCAAGCTGGAGTATCTGAACCCGGGGGGATCGATCAAGGACCGGCCGGCGCTTTCCATGATCGAGGCCGGTGAGCGTGCCGGCGAACTCAAACCGGGCAAGACGGTCATCGAGGCCACCAGCGGCAACACCGGCATCGGCCTGGCCATGGTTTGTTCGGTCAAAGGGTATCCGCTGCTGCTGGCCATGAGCGAGGCGGCCAGCGTGGAGCGCCAGAAAATTTTGCGGGCGCGGGGTGCCGACATCCTGTTGACCCCTGGCCATATGGGCACCGATGGCGCTATCGAGGAAGTCTACCGTTTGGCCAGGGAGAATCCCGACACCTATTTCATGACCGACCAGTACAACAATCCGGCCAACTGGCAGGCCCATTACCACGGCACGGCGGTCGAGATCTGGGAACAGACCGGCGGGCGCCTGACCCACCTGGTGGCCACCATGGGCACCTCGGGGACCCTGATGGGGCTGTCCCGACGGCTCAAGGAATACAATCCGAATGTCTGCATTATCGGGGTGGAGCCATACCTGGGCCACCGGCTGCAAGGGCTGAAAAACATGAAAGAGGCCTACCAGCCGGAGCTGTTTGAAAAAAACCGGTTGGACGAAAAGGTCAATGTCGAGGATGAGCCGGCTTTTGAGATGACCCGCCGTCTGGCCCGGGAAGAGGGGCTCATGGTGGGGATGAGCAGCGGGGCGGCCATGGTCGTGGCTGCCGAGACCGCCAAAACCATGGACCAGGGCACACTGGTGGTTATTTTTCCCGATGGCGGAGAACGGTATCTGTCCACACCCCTGTTTGACGTACGCGAGAAAAATGATCTGACGCTGTTCAACACCATGACCCGTAAAAAAGAGCGGTTCGTGCCCATCAATCCGGGCAAGGTGTCCATGTACGCCTGTGGTCCCACGGCCCATGCGCGCATGCATGTGGGCGAGGCGCGCCGTTTCATTTTTACCGATCTGCTGGCCCGCTACCTGGCCTTTCGGGGCTATATGGTCAAGCATGTGATGAACATCACCGACCTGGATGACAAAACCATCACGGGGTCTGAAGCCGCAGGCATGTCCATCGAGGATTTTACCGGCATGCATATCGAGGCGTTTCACAAGGATCTGGCCACGTTGGGGATTCAACCGGCCAATCACTACCCAAAAGCCAGCGAACATGTGGACGACATGGTGAGCCTGGCCGAGCGGCTGGTCAAAAAAGGCTATGCCTACGAAAAACTGCGCTCCATTTATTTTGATATTTCGCGTTTCAAGGACTACGGCCGGCTATCGGGCGTGGATTTGAACAAGATTCGCGTCGGTGCCACCGTTGATCTGGAAGAGTACGAAAAAGAAAATCCGCGCGACTTCACCTTGCTCAAGCGCACCCGCCTGTCGGAACTCAAGCGCGGGATCTACACCAAGACCGAATGGGGCAGTATGCGCCCCTCCTGGCACCTGCAATGCGCGGCCATGTCCATGCGTTACCTGGGGGATTATTATGATATCCATTGTGCCGGCCGGGAACTGGTGTTCCCGCACCATGAAAACGAGATTGCCATCGCAGGCGCTTTAGGCGGCACGAGCTTGGCCAAATACTGGGTTCACTGCGACCGGGTGCTGGTGGACGGCAAAAAGGTGGACGATAAAGGCGACGGCTTGACGGTCCAGGCGCTCCTGGACATGGGGCTGACCGGGCGTGAAATCCGCTATTGGCTGCTTTCGGTGAACTATCGTAAACCGGTGATTTTTTCCAAAGGCCGGGTCGAGCGGGTGCGCAAGACCCTGGATCGTCTGGATGCCTGCGTGCATGCCCTGAAAAGCGTGCGGGGAGGGGCACCGTATGCCGATCTGGATCAGCTTTGCTACGACATTAAAAATGGATTCACCACGGCCATGGACGACGATCTGAATATTTCCGCGGCCCTGGCATCCCTTTTTACGGTGATCAAGCGCATCAATACCCTTATCGTCAATGGAGATATCGATGGGGCTGGGGCCAAAAAGGTGCTGGAAACCCTGTCCCGTCTCAACACGGTGGTCAATATTTTCGACTTTGAAGATCAAACCCAGGATCCGGCCGTCCAGCAGCTGATGGACGAACGGGACCGTGCCCGGCAAGAAAAGAATTGGGCCCTGGCCGACCAACTGCGTGATCAACTCAAGGCCATGGGGGTAGTCGTGCGGGATGAAAAAATTTAAAAATCAAATGGAGCATCTGTAATATGAAACCTGTTTATATGCCCTTTACTTATTTGACTGAACCCACGGCCCGCATACTATCCGCCCTTATCGGACCGGTGGTGGTGTACCAGCCTTTGCAGAACCGGGTTGACGACAGCCTGACCGCCCTGGCGGACCAAGGGGTGATCGACATCCGCTTCCCCTTGACCGGAGACGATGCGCGGCTGGCGGCGGCCCTTTCGGAATTTACCCAATGGGCCGGACAGAATCCCGGACGGACAACGGCCGGCGCTGATTTCGTCGGGGCGCAGCAGGGCAAGGTTCCCTATTTCGACGACAGTTCCATCAGTCGTATCCGTTCGGAAATCAAACAATATAAAGACCAGCCGGCCGAGGCAGATGGCGACGAAACAGGGTTCAGTGCAAGGCTCTTTTTGGCCGCTGCCGAACAGAATGACCGCACCACGGTCAATCTTGACCAGGAGCTAAAACAATTCAAGTCCCTGGAACAGGGGTTTCTGGATTCTCTGGTCGAGGGGGATGAGGCCAATTTCGATCGCCACGGTCTGGGTTCGCAACTGTGGCGGGAAGACCCGGGCGCCAAGCGCACCGAGCAGCGAATTCGTTCCTGGGCCACCCTGGCTGCGGCCGATCCTGAATTGCCGGATTTTTTTATCACCACCAGCCCGGCAGTGGTGGATACTCTGGTTGAGACCTGGGATGAGGTAATGCCGATCGAACAACTGGCCAAAATCCGTCTGGCGATTGCATCAAGCGAAGCGCCTCCCGTCCTGAATACGGTGTTGGCCGAGCTGACCCTGCGAGAATCCCTGACCGCCGATGCCTGCGATGCGCTGGTTGCCCTAAAAACCAATGATCCGGATGCGCCGGCAGTTGTCGTTACCCTCTATGCTGCCATCGACTGTCCCCCAGCGTCCATGGTGCGGCAAATGGCGCCGGCAGCGGCCAGGTTGGCTGAGAAAAAAACAAGCCCGGCAAAGGCGCATCACAACACACTGATCGTTCTGGTCGAACCTGACTCAAAATCTGAATAAATGCACAACTGACGCGGAATTGGGGACAACCTGGCCGCCCATTGAAAAAAACAGTTTCAACGCTTGACTGGCTGTTTTATTTGGTATAAGGCCTTTTTCATTACGAAGAGAAAAAACTGTTGATAATTGGATCAACAAGATTAGAACCTATTGAAAGGAGGCTTTTAAAATGGCTTTTACCCCAACTGTTGATGAATCAAAATGCGTTGGCTGTGAAGAGTGCGTCGATGTTTGTCCTGTAGAGGTGTTTGAGATGCAGGATGAAAAATCCGTACCGGTGAACGCGGAAGAGTGCCTCGGCTGCGAAAGCTGCGTGGAAGTATGCGAAGAAGGCGCTATCACCGTCGAAGAAACCTAATCTTTTACGGCTCGCACAAAAGGTTCCGACCCCCGGCGGATGTATCCGACGGGGGTTTTTTGTTTTTGAGATAGGTTCTATTTTTTCTACTTAACCGTCAGAGGGCTGTTATGAACTATTATCGGATCGTCAAGACTGCGTTCGGCCATACCGCTGTGGCGTTTTGCGACCTGCCATTCGGTTTGCTCGAGGTGCGGCTGCCCACCCTCAGCCTGGATGACTTGTGCCAACCGTTTGACCATCGCGGCTGGCAGATCGATCATCAACATCCGGATGCTGCGGCCGTGGCCAATATGCTGGTGCGCTATTTTGATGGAGAACAGGTTGATATCCCCTGGCCGGTGATGGATTTTTCCTGCTTCACCGCTGCCCAGCAGGCTGTTTACCGCGCGGTGGCGACTATTCCTTACGGCTCTACGGCTTCTTATAAACAGGTGGCGCGCATGGCCGGGCTGCCCCGGGCCGCCCGTTTCGTGGGCACGACCATGGCCAAAAATCCTTATCCGGTTTTCATTCCCTGCCACCGGGTGATCAAAAGTGACGGCAGTTTGGGTGGTTTTGGCGGAGCCGTGCAGGCCATCGATCTCAAACGGCGCATGCTGGCGCTGGAGAATCAGGCCGGCGAATAATGCCGCATTCGTATTCCATCTGATTCGGTATGGTAGTAAAAAATGGTCAGCAGATTAGTGTTAAGTTGAAAGTGTAAAGTAAATTTATCCTGCCGATTACTTGTCAGAAATGTCAGCCGTGGCAAGGGTTTTTGGAATCTTGACCGTAAAGGTGGTTCCTTCTCCAAGTTTGCTCTTCACTGAAATATCACCGCCATGCTGACTGACAATACGGTGAGTAATGAAAAGGCCCAGGCCTGTGCCCTTTCTCTCTTTGGTGGAATAAAAGAGGGTGAATATTTTTTCGCGGGTTTCATCGTCCATGCCGGCCCCGTCGTCGGCAATGGAGAATACGATGCAATCATTTTTGGCCGTCATGGAAAAGTCAATGCGATGAGATGATGAGGCATTGTCCTTGTGACAGGCATCCACGGCATTGTCCAGGATGTTGATCAGGGCGGCCTGCAGGTAGTCGGCGTCCACGGTTATGGTGCCAACCTGTCGGTCGATGTGGCATCCCAACTGGATGTCGCTACCGTCGATTTTGGGTCGAACAACGCTGATCAGGGTATCGGCGAAGTCCGATGCGTCAACCTCGGCCAGCTTCAATTGGCGTTCCTTGGCGTAGTAGAGAATGTCCAGCACCATCTTGCGGATCCGCTCGGCGGTCTGCCGGGCGGCTTTGCATCCCTCCTGGGCACGCTGGATATCGTTTTTGTTAAGGCCCGATGATACCAGGTAAAGCCCGCCGTCCAGACTGGTTAAAAGACCTTTCATGCCATGGGAAATAGAACCGATCATCAGACCCAGGGAGGCCAGATGGTCCTGAAGTTCGGTTTTTTCGCGAACCAATTGCTCCAGGCTGCGCGTGTAATCCTGAAGCCGCTTGCGCATGGCGATTTTTTCCAGCGCCCGGTTCAGGGCGATGTCAAGGGCGTCCACATTGATGGGCTTGGTGATAAAATCGGTGGCATCGTACTTCAGGCTGCGGATGGCCAGGTTCATGTCACCGTGGCCGGTGATCATGATCACTTCGGTTTCCGGGTTTTCGTGTTTGATTTTCCTGAGTAGCTCGATGCCGTCACCACCGGGCATCTTGATATCAGTGACCACGATCGAGGGGCTTTCCTTCACAAACACGTCAAACGCCTGGGTGGCATTTTCAGCTTCCAGGGTACGGTAGCCCATGTCCATCAATGAAATGCCCAGCACTTCCCGGATATCCGGTTCGTCATCGACGATCAAGATCGTTTTTGAAAAGGACTCATTCATCGGTGGATTCCGTTTCAAAGGGTTGCGGCGGCGTCTTTTTCAGGCGAATCGTCAATTACGGGAAAACGAAGCACAAAACAGGTGCCGTGGGGCGCGTGGGACACTGCCTCGATGGTGCCGCCGCATTCCTTGACGATGCCGTAGCTGATGGAAAGTCCCAGGCCGGTGCCCTTGCCCACCTCCTTGGTGGTAAAAAACGGCTCAAAAATCTTTTCTACCATATTTTCCGGAATTCCGGTACCCGTATCGCATACCCGACAGACCACCACCTTCCCTTGGGTGCCGGTCCACAGGTGAATCCGCTTGTCCGGCTGGGCGCCATCGTCCGGCCGGTCTCCCCAATGCGACTCAATGGCATCGCGGGCATTGAGCAGCAGATTGATGAAGACCTGCTCCAGCCGGCTAGGGTCGCCATGAATGCGGGGCAGTGTCTCGTCGATTTCCCACGCCACCTGGATGCCTCTGACTTTGAGTTGCTGGCTGAAAATCTCAAAGGCACTTTTGAGTACATCGTTGAGCTGCACCATGACCATTTCCATGTCTGACTTGCGGGCAAACTGGCGCATGTGGTTGATGATGCGGGTGGCCCGGTCCACGTTGCTGTCGACCTTGCCCAGCATGTTGGAGAGAATATCCTCGGCAATGGGCTCATGGGCGCCGAGTTTTTTCATGAAAAAACTGCTCACGGTTTTGATGACCGACAGCGGCTGGTTGAGTTCGTGGGCCACACCGGTGGCCATCTCACCCAGCGTGGCCATTTTACTGGCCTGGATCAGCTGCTGCTCGGTTTCCAGCCGTTTGGTGATATCGCTGGTGGTGACCAGCAGTACTTTTTGGCCTGAATACTCGGACGGAGAGATGCGAATGTTGACAAACAACCCTTTGCCATCGCGGTCCAGGTGGCGGGCCTGATTGATCACCGAGGAGGTGGCCACCTTGAATGCATAATGATCCTGCTCATCCGGGTGGAACAGGGTCATGAACGAGCGGCCGATCAACTCGTCCACAGTAAACCCGTAAACAGGCATAACGCTTTGATTGCAGTCCAGGATCTGGAGGGTCTCCATATCCAGCACAAACACCGGGTTGGGAATATTGCTGAAAATGGCGTGGTATTTTTTCTCGGACGTTTGCAGGTCCACTTCCAGCTGGCGGCGTTGGGTGATGTCCAGAGAAATCTCCATGGCGGCCACGATCTCACCATCACTGTTTTTGATGGGCGATGTGCGTACCAGCCAGTGCTTGGGTGATCCGTCCTTGTCTACACCGCTTTCCTCGGCCTGATGAGACAGGCCATCGGCAAAGGTTTTTTCCACCGGGCAGGACACGCATTTTTCCGTTCGGCCTTTGTAGGCGTGGTAACACCAGTCATCCGGCGTTGGCGCAAACCGTTTGGAAAATTCACGGTTGAAACGCAACAGACGATAATTGTGATCCTGAACCGTGATCAGGCAGGGGACCCGTTCAAAAAGATTCTGATACTCGTCGCGCTGGTTGTTCAATTCTCTTTGGCTGGTGGCGATGTCATCGGACATCTGGTTGACGGCCGTGGCCAACTGGCCCAGCTCGTCGGTCTGGTGCAGTTTGACTTTGCTGGCATAGTCTCCCCGGGCGATAAGGCGGGTGCCGTCGATCAGACGTTTGATGGGCTGGTTGACAAAGCGCAGAACGAAGACCAGGATGATCATTGATGTGATCAGAAAAACAAATCCGGCCAGGGCGATGATGCCCCGTTCTTCCATGGTGATTTCACGATCGGTGTTCTCAAGCGAAATGACGACATCCAGGGCGCCCAAAATTTGTTTGTCTTCCGGATGAACATGGCAGTCGCCGGTGCTGCATCCGGGTTCGTTTTTAATGGGGCTGATGATGCCCAAAAGCCGGTATCCCGTTTGAGCGGAGAAAATACGGGTGCGTTCTTCCAGCGGCACCGATGTCATCGGTGGGTCGGTGCGATGGCAGATATGGCAGGCCTCGGCCTTGATGTTGGTCGTCTTCTCGACTTCGTTCGGGTTGTTGGAGTATTTTATTTCTCCTTCCTTGTTGTAAATGCGGATATTCTTGATTTCCGGCTGGCGGCTGATGTTGTTGATGATCTGGTTGATCTCATCGCGGGAGTTGAGCATCATGGCGTAATGCGTTCCCAGGCGGATGGTATTGGTGAGCCGGTCTGTGCCGGCCACCATGTTTTTCATCATTTTTTCTTTTTGGTAGCGAATATTGAAAAATGCCCAGGTGGCGATCGTGACCAGCAGTACAATGCCAACCGACAGGATCAGCTTGGCGGCGAGGCTGTTGTGAAGGTTTTGGAATAGCTTGAACATAGAACCCTTAAGCTCACCATCAGCGCTTTAAAAGCCATTTGAGGCCGATTTGAGTGTTAAGTTTAAAGTGTTAAGTGTTAAGCGGCGGATCGTATCTTTTTTATAATCGATAGCATACCTTTCCTTAACCCTTAACCCTTAACCCTTAACCCTTAACCCTTAACCCTTAACCCTTAACCCTTAACCCTTAACCCTTAACCCTTAACCCTTAACCCTTAACCCTTAACCCTTAACCCTTAACCCTTAACCCTTAACCCTTAACCCTTAACACTGTTCACCGTCATGAGGCGATGCTTTCCAAAAAAGGACCAGACACCGCTAAATTCATATTGATCCCCAATTCTTCCGCTGTCAATCCCATGGCCAGTCCCAGCAGTTGGGGCAGATAAAGCACGGTGATGGCCAGATCCTCACCGGTGGTCTGTGATGCCTTTGCCTGCCAGGCATCCAGGTTCATCTGGCACATGGGACACACGGTGACGATCAGATCCGCGCCCTTGGCCGCTTTGAGGATGGATGCCACCCGTTTGAGGCCGTCGTCCGGCTGCGTGCTGACCAAGGCCGCACCGCAGCAGCGGGCGCCCATGTCCCAATCAAACACGGTTGCACCGGTCGCCTCGATGAGCGGCTGCATGCTGACGGGCTGTTCAGGATCATCGAATTCCACGTAAGGGCGCAGGCACTGGCAGCCATAGTAGGGGGCCACGGTCAGCCCGGAGAGTGACCGGGTGACGTGAGCGGCCAGCCGGTTCGCCCCGAGATCCACAAACAGAACGTCCAACAGGTGCCGTACCTTAACCTGGCCGCTGGCTTTGAGCGCCACGGCGGACAGGGCCTCGTTGATGCGGTCGCGGGAGTCGGCGTCATTGGCAAGCTTATCCTGGGCTTTTTTCAGGTTTAAATAACAGGCGCTGCAAGGCACCAGAATTTGGCTGTCCGGCGCCATCTGTTCGGCCAGGGCCAGGTTACGCGCCCCAAGGCAAAGCGACAAGAGATGGCTGATCGGGGCAGCGGCGCTGGCGCCGCAGCAGGTCCAGCCGTCGATTTCGGTCAGCTGTTGACCGACTGCGTGCATGGTGGCCCGGGTGGACAGATCATACTCGCGGGCCGAGGCCGTGAGACTGCAACCCGGATAGTAAAGGTAGCTCATGAGTGGGTCTCCTTTGCATGGGAGGCTGTGGCGGCGGCCTGGTCCATGGACGACACCTTGTCGAAGAGAGCGCCAAGGGGCGTGGCGGTTGACTTGTCGCCTTTCAGCTCGATTTTGCCTTTGCGCATCAGCTTGAAGCCCAACGGGGCAAAGCGCAGGGAGGTCATTGGATTCTTCATGGCCGTGAAATAACGGGTCATGAATTCCATTTCATGGATGCGGCCGTGCCGCCGGACGGTCTGCATGAATTGCTCGTAAAACAACCGTGGTGCCTGGTGGCGTTTTTCCTTGCGGGTAAAAGCGATGCCCTTGAGGGTTTCCATGGCCTCGGTCAGTGGCAGTCCGCGCGGACAACGCAGGGTGCAGGTGTAGCAGTCAGAGCAGAGAATGAACGTCCGACTGGCCATGACGCGCTGCAGATGACCCATGATCACCAAGCGCCACATGTGCCGCGGTGTGAGGTCCATTTCCAGGGCATTGGGGCAAGACCCGGTACAGGTGCCGCACTGAATACAGGCCCTGACCTTTTCGCGGACGGCGTCCAGGGCGCTATTATCGGATTCTGAAAGAGGATGTGGGGGCATGGGTTGAAATCCTTTATTTATTCGAAGCGATTGTAGGGGCGAAAAATTTTTCGCCCTGATATATCTCTCAAGCAGGGGCGAAAGATTTTTCGCCCCTACAAGCCAGATCAAACCATGGTTTCTGGTTACATGGCCGCCATCGCACCGTCGATGGTGGCAAACAGACTGCGCTGGGAAAATCCTTCCACGATGGACGCTTTGTTGGGGCAGACGGTGGCGCAATCTCCACATCCCTGGCACAGATTGGGGTTGACCGTCACCTGCTGCTGGGTTTCATCCAGGTAACGTGCGCCGTACGGGCAGGTGTCGATACAACGCAGGCATTGGGTGCACAGGCTGTGGCGCACGCGGGCCGTGGTTCGGGCCACGGCCCGCTGGCCGGCGTTTAATACGGCCAGGGCGCGTCCGGCAGCGGCCTCGGCCGTGGCAACAGATTCGGCAATGGATCGCGGCGACAAGGCGATGCCACAGGCAAATACGCCGGCCTGCATGGCCTCTACCGGACGCCATTTGGAATCGGCCTCCTGGAAAAATCCGTCCTTGTCCGGTTCGGCGCCGTAGGACGCCACCAATTCTTCGGGCAGATGCGCCTCGATTCCGGTGGCCAGGACCAACAGATCGACGGCGATCTCAACCGGTGCATCCAGGATGGGATCATGATGCTGGATGCGCACCGGCGTTTTCTCATCGTCGGTGATTTTTACCTGGGGTTTCTCCTCGGGCTTGTACTGGAAGAACAGGATGCCTTTGCGTCTGGCCTCGGTAAACCAGCGCTCGCTGGTCCCGCAGGTCATCATGTCGCGGTAGAGAATATAGATCGGCAGATCCGGGTGGCGGTCTTTCAGCCACAAGGCCTGTTTGAGGGCTGTGGGACAGCACACCCGGCTGCAGTAGTTGCGGGGCTCTTCCCGTGAGCCGACGCACAAAATCATAGCCACCGCGCCCAAGGCATCGCCGCTCATCTGATCGCCTGAAATGCGCTGCTCCAATTCGCGCTGGGTCACGATCGCCGGGCTGGCGCCATAGCCATAGGCATCGGTGGTCGCCTCGCGGCCGCCGGTGGCCAGAATAACCGCGCCGTGTTCGATGGTGGTGGCCGGCGCATCCTTGGTTTCGATGGATGAGAAGAAATGCCCGGCCTGCCCAAAGGCACCGACCACACGGCTGTCGGTCATCACCGTGATTCCGGGATGCTGACCGATGCGATTAACGGTTTCATCCAGAAACGGTGCAACCGCCTGCCCATCAATGGTCTGGTGCAGCCAGGCCAGGTTGCCGCCCAGCCGGTCTGTGCCTTCCACAAGGGTGACCGGGACACCATGGTCGGCCACGGCCAGAGCCGCATGCATGCCGGCGATGCCGCCGCCCACCACTAGGGCATGGCGGTGGTTGGGTATACAGAACTCTTCTTCTATAGAACTGTTCTTCAGCTTGGCGATGCCGGCCGTGATCGTGGCTACGGTGGCCGGCGCGTCCAGTCCCTGACGGTCATCCACCACCACGGCTTCGATCAACGCCGGGCCAAGCTTGTAGGCGTCTTTCAGCGCGCTGGCGTTTTGGCCATAGACAAAGGTCCGACAGGCACCGATCAGCACCCGGTTGACGTCCGATGTATCGATTTTTTCCAGTGCCGACCATCCCTGACTGGTACACACCGTGTCCATGACCATCACCCGCGCCACCGCTGGATCCTTCATCAGTTGTTGGGTCAGGGCCGTGCCGGCCGCCTCGTTTTCCGGCTGGTCGTGGCAGCGACAGACGACCACCAGAATACGCGGTGCCTGCCACGACACATCGCGGTAATCGGCTGGTGAGGCCGGGGTCGTTTGTGCCAGGCCGCCCCCGGCGCGGTGAATCGCCCGTGAGGCGTTGGTGGCCGCCGATGCGGCGCGGAGCACGGATTCGGCAATATCCGTGGGGCCGGTAAGCGTGCCCCCGGCAAAGATTCCAGGCCGGTTGGTGGCGTTTTCCGAGAAGGCGGCGGTTTCCACAAAGCCGAAGGCATCGGTCTCAATCTCCAGTCTTTCGGCCAGTTCACTGACCCCTTCCCCGGGACGCTGGCCCACCGACAAAACAGCCAGATCAAACGTCTCTTCGTGGATGCCGCCGTCTGCACTGGTCCAGCGCAGGGCGACATCCTCCCCGCCTGGGTTCAGGGCAAGGGAATGCACCCGCCCCCGGACCAGACGCACACCGTCTTGGGATTCAATCTCCTTTTCATAACGCTGGAAGGATTTGCCGAACGTGCGCAGGTCCATGTAAATGATGGTCGCCTCAAAATCCTCACCTGCGACTTTACGCGCCAGGGCCACTTCTTTGAGGGCGAACATACAGCAGATGGTGCTGCAATAATCCGCTCCGGATTGCAGGTCCCGGGACCCCACGCATTGAATCCAGACGGCCTTTTTTACCGGGCGTTTGTCCGACGGGCGCAGCAGCCGGCCCTGATCCGGTCCGCTGCCGCTGAGCATGCGCTCAAGTTCCAGGCCGGTGACCACATTGGGGACCACGCCATAGCCCATGGTGTTTTTTCCCGCCGCCGGGTCGATGCAGGTGGTGCCCGTGGCCAGGACAATGGCGCCTACCTCGCGTTTGAGATGGGCCGATTCCTGAAACGTCTCATAGACGCCGTTTATTTTCGGAATCAGATCGTCAGGCTCGAAGGGCTTGATCAAATAGTCCATGGCACCGATCTTCATGGCGTCCACAGCGGTTTCCACGGTGGCGTAAGCGGTCATCATCAACACCGGCAGATCCGGCTGGATGGCTTTGGCTTTTTCCAGCACTTCCACGCCGCTCATGCCCGGCATCTTGATATCCAGCAGCATGAGATGAAACGGTGCGTCGGCCAGCTTTTCCAGCGCCATGGCCCCGGATTCAGCCATTTCGACCGTGTATCCTTCTTCCGTGCCCAGCCAGGCGTCGAGTGAACTTCTCACAATTAATTCGTCGTCCACCACAAGAATACGAAATCCGCCGCGTCCCAACACCGACAGGTCGATGGCACGGGTGGGACACACCGGCTGACAAGCACCGCAGCGGGTACATACCTCGGCATCGATGGTGTAGGTATTGGGGATGTTGTGCGGGACCGGCAGATAAATCGCCTTGCGGCGGGTCAACCCGGCGTTGAAGATATCCGGACATTCCACCGGGCACACCTCGGCACACTGGCCGCAGCCGATACAGCGCGTTTTGTCCACAGGCGCGGGAGCTTTTTTCAGGGTCACCTCGAATTTTCCTGGCTCGCCTTCCACCGCTTCCAGTTGGGTGCCCAGCAGGATGTCGATTTTTTCGTGAAAAAGACCTTTGCGCAAACAGGTCTGCATGCCGGCATCCCGGTCCATCATGGGCAACATGCGGCACATGCCGCAGCGGTTGGTGGGAAACTGGTAATCCAACTGGCTGAGGATGCCGCCCATGTGAGCCGCCCGATCGATCAGGGTGACGCCGTAGCCCTGCTGCGCCAGATCGATGGATGCGCGAATACCACTGATTCCCGCACCGACGACCAAGGCTTTGCCGATTTTCTCATCCATAATAACTCCAATGTATAGGTGAACAGGTTTTTAGGTTTCGCTGTTCTCGAGAACGCTCAAGTCGGAGACGAAAAGCTCCCGACAAGGTTGTTTTGTAAAAGGGTTAAGTTTCAAGTGTTAAGTGTTAAGTGGTGGATCGGATCTAATTTTATATAAGAATCGATAGGATACCTTTTCTTAACACTTTAAAATTAACACTTAACACTGGGCCATAGACCAGTTACATCATGCTGCTATGCTGGAACAGATGTCAGCTCGAGCTTTCCGGGGAACCGGATTCGGTTTTTTCCTTGAAGTCGACATGATTACAATCCCACGACGTCCTGGTACTCTTCTTCGGCAAATTCGCTCATGGGCGGCCGCTGATTGACATCCATCCCCGCGTTGTATCCAAACGCCGTTTGGGTATGCGCGGCCATGTAGATGAACAGGTCCGATAAGGGGATGTCGTTGGGACAGGCATTGGTGCACTGGCCACACCCCACGCAGGCCCAGCTCATGTGGGCCATGCGCGTGAGATGGAAGAAAAGCGTGTCCGTGGGCATCTTGATGCCGCCCTTGCGGCGGGCCCACGAAAGGTATTGAAAGGGGTCGTGGCGAAAGGTGTCCGTGCTGAACACGCAGGTATTGCAGTAGCATACCGGACATGCCCCGCGGCAGTTATAACAATTGACGCAGTCGGCCAGATAGGTACTCAACCCACCAATGCTGCCGGTGGTCTCGGCGACTTTTGAAAACATGGCTTCCCGGTATTGCCGGCGCTGGTCTTTCAGATTCGCCAGGACGGTTTTGCGCTGTGCCGGGGCTTTGTCGGCCGGTGGCAGGCCGCATTGGGCCAAAGCGGAACGCCCGGCATCGGTATGGGCGCGGATGGTCAGTGTGCCCGCATCGCTGCCAAACAGTTCAATGGCCAGGTCCGCCCCGCTGGGAACGGGATGGTCGCAGGCCTGGCAGGCACTGGTCAAGGACAGCGGCGTGGGGGCCGACTCACCGGCGAAGGCGGTTTTGCAAAAGGCCTGCGTTGCGGCATCCATGGTCTCGTGCTGGTCGGCAAACGTTCTGAAATCACTGTTGGACAGGGCGCCGGCACAATCCAGACCAATGATGATCAAGTCTTCCCGGTGGCCCTGGTTCAGTTTGACCAGTTCGTTGAAGGCCCGTAGCTCGCAGGGCCGCAGCACGGCCGCCAAGCGGCCGCCGGCCGGCATGCGGGTGAGTTTGGCCAGTTGCTGGGCGGCATTGACCGGGAACGCCGGTGAAAGCGGATCAGCCTGCTCCAGCCGTTTTGGATCCGACACCAGCGTGGGCATGATACGGTTTTTTACAGACAGGCGGGCGGGAACCAGAAGGGCCTCGATGCCTGTCTCTTCCATCATGGTGGCCAGAAACGACCGCACTCCCGTAAGCCAGTCCTGATTGTCGGTTGAAATGAGAATTGCCTCTGTCATATTGCCTCCGATTCGGTTCAAATCAAGAAGTAAATGGTCAATCCACTGGGTTTGGAAACGAGGTGTTTTGTTCAAGATCAAGGCTTTCGAAAAAATATTACCACAGACATATAGGGTATATTTCGAGGATAAAATTTTTCGTATAACGCCGATATTGGGCAAAACACCTCGTTTCCATGACTTAAATCACGGCCTGCAGTTCCGGTAACATGGGACCCAATTCCCGGGTCTGCGTAACCAGCTCGGCCATAATCTGGGCGAACTCGATGCCGTCGCTGGCACCGATCCAGGTCAGGTGCAGCCGCCGGCTGTCGATGCCGAAGCGGGGCAGGATCTCTTTGAGCAGTTTTACCCGGCGCCGGGCCTTGTAGTTACCGTTGATATAATGGCAGTCGCCGGGATGGCAGCCGCTGATCAATACGCCGTCGGCCCCTTCCAGAAATGCCTTGATCACGTACTGGGGATCGACCATGCCCGTGCACATGACCCGGATCAGCCGGATGTTTTTAGGATAGGCCAGCCGGGAGGTGCCGGCCAGATCAGCGGCGGTGTAGGTGCACCAGTTGCAGACAAAGGCGATAATTGTTGGTTCGAAAGGTTCCATAAAAATCTCCGATTTTTACTCAGTGTTAAGTGTAAAGTTTTAAGTGTTAAGTTAAGGATCGGATCATTTCTATAATCGACAGCATTCCTTCTCTTAAAACTTAACACTTAAAACTTAACACTCTCAGCCTACGGCTGAGAGTGCTTCCATAATCCCATCCAATTCCGCAAACACCTGCTTACCCCTGAAATGTTTCACCTGCGCCGCATTGGACGGACAGGCCGTGGAGCAACTGCCGCAGCCCTTGCACAGGGCGCCGTTGACCACACTGACCTGGCGGCGTTCGTCAAAACTGATGGCGCTGTAGGCGCACAGGCCGATGCACATCTGGCATCCGGTGCAGATTTCAGGATCGATCCAACTGATGGCCGACGGCACCTCGACCACCCCCCGGGTGGCCAGGGAAAGGGCCTTGGCCGCCGCGCCCGAGGCCTGGGCCACGGTATCGGGGATGTCCTTGGGCCCCTGGCAGGCACCGGCCAGAAAAACCCCGTCGGTGGCGGTGTTCAGGGGGCCAAGCTTGGGATGTTCCTCAAGAAAGAAGCCGTCGGCGCCCGGGTTGACGCCGAACACCCGGCCCACCTCCACGGTATCATGCCTCGCCTGCATGGCGCTGCACAGCACCACCATGTCCACGGGCACGCGGATGCGTTCGCCCAAAAGCGTGTCTTCGGCAATGGCCACCAGCTTACCGGCCTCACCGGCCGATTCGACCTGATCGGTGATTTCGGCCACCTTGCCGCGGATGAAGACCGTGCCTTCTTCCTGGCAGCGGCGGTAGAACTCTTCGTAGCCTTTGCCGAAGCAGCGTTGGTCGATGTAAAAATCATACACCTGGGCGTTATGGCCCACCTTCTCCTTGATCAGATGGCTGTACTTGAGCGCATACATGCAGCACACGCGAGAGCAATAGGGGTGGTAGTTGACATCGCGGCTGCCCACGCAGTGGACCAGGGCCACGCTCTGGGGCGGCTTGCTAAACTCGCCGTTTTCATCGCGCATGAGAATTTGCCCGCCCGTGGGGCCGGTGGCATTGCTCAGACGTTCGAATTCCAGGCTGGTAAACACATTGGCAAAGCGATCGTAGCCCAGCGGTTTGATGGGTGTGGGATCCAGGAGATCATAGCCGGTGGCCAGAATGATGCTGCCCACCTGCAGGATCTCCTCGGTGTCCGTCATGGTGTGGTCGATGGCCTTGGCCTCACAGGCCGCCACGCAGGCCATGCACTCGCTGCAGACGCCGCAGTTCAGGCAGCGGGATGCCTCTTTTTGGGCATCGGTCTCGGTCATGGCGGTTTCCACCTCGGTAAAGGTGGTCATGCGCGTATCCATGGGGATATGGGCCGGCTGCACCCGGGTTTGGGCGGGGGCGGACTCGGGAATCGGCGCCCAGTCGGTGCCCGGCTTTGGCGCGGCGGCCATGCTGCGGCTGACCGATTCCATGTCCTCGCCGTCCAGGAAACGCTGGATGGCGGTCACTGCTTTGCGACCGGCGGCCACGGCTTCGATGACCGTGGCCGGCCCGCTGACCGCATCGCCGGCGGCAAACACGTGGGGCAGGGAGGTCTGCATGGTGGCCGGGTCAACCACAATGGTGTTGCGTGCGGTCAGGTTCAGCTCGGGCAGGGATTCGGCCCAGGTGACATCGATCTGCTGGCCGATGGCCGGAATGACTGCATCGCAATCGATCACAAAGGCCGAGCCCTCCACCGGCACCGGACGGCGCCGGCCGGTATCGTCCGGTGGGCCCAGTTCGGTACGCATGCATTCGAATCCGACCACCTGGTCGTTCTCGGCCACAATGCGTACCGGCGCGGTAAGATAGGCAAACTCGATGCCCTCGTCCTTGGCGCCCTGGATCTCTTCGGCATAGGCCGGCATTTCCGTCTCGCTGCGGCGGTAGACCACGGTGACCTTGTCTGCGCCCAGGCGCCTTGCCACGCGGGCCGCATCGATGGCCACATTGCCCCCGCCCACCACGGCGATGCGCCGTCCGGGCGGCTGGCGGTCGCCCAGGTTAACCTCGCGCAGAAAATGCATGGCATCGATCATCCCCCGGGCGGTCTCTTCACCGGGAATGCCAAGGCGCATGGCCTTGTGGGCGCCAATGGCCAGGAACACCGCCTTAAAGCCCTGATCGGTCAGATCGTTTAAAGAAAAATCTTCTCCCAGGCGCACGCCGGTTCGGGTATCGATCCCATGGGCCAGGAGATGATCGATCTCCTGGTATAACACCTCCGGCGGCAGGCGATAGTCAGGGATGCCGACACGCAGCATGCCGCCCAAAACCGGCAAGGCCTCAAAGATGGTGACCTGGAATCCCTGCAGTCGCAGGTAATAGGCCACGGTCAGCCCGGCCGGTCCCGAGCCGACCACGGCGATTTTCTCCTCCCGGTCTTCGATTGCAGGAACCGGCAGTTCAGGTAAGTTGACCTGATCCGCGGCAAAGCGTTTCAGATCGCGGATGGCAATGGCACTGTCCACCTCTTTGCGGCGGCACTTGGATTCGCAAGGATGCGGGCATACCCGGCCCAACACGCCGGGCAGGGGCAGGCGCTGACGGATCAGGTCCACGGCCTCACGGTATTTGCCCTGGCCGATGAGCTGCACATAACCCTGGACGTTGATGCCGGCCGGGCAGGTGGTGGTGCAGGGGGCGCGATCCTTTTTGTCGATGGTGAAGGTGATCGGCACGGCCTGGGGAAATGAGCGGTAGACGGCCTTGCGGTCGGCCAGCCCTTCGTCCCACTCGGATGGCAGGCTCACCGGGCATACTTTGGCGCATTCGCCGCAGCCGGTGCAGACGCCCTCCTTGACATAACGGGCTTTGCGTTTCACGGTCACCTGATAGTTGCCGATGTAGCCCGAGACATCGGTGACTTCGCAATAGGTGAGCAGTTTGATATTGGCGTTCTGGGCCACCTCGACCATTTTGGGGGTGCCGATGCAGGCGGCGCAGTCCAGGGTGGGAAAGGTCTTGTCAAACTGCAGCATATGACCGCCCACGGTGGTCTGACGTTCCACCAGGTAGACGGTGTGGCCGGCGTTGCCGATATCAAGCGCTGCCTGCATGCCGGCAATGCCGCCGCCCACCACCATCACATCGGGATGGACGTCCACGGTGCGAGTGTCCAGCATCTGGTGAAAATTGACCCGGTTGATGGCGCCGGCGGCGAGTGTTTTGGCCTTGCGGGTGGCCTCATCCTCGTCAGTGGTTACCCAGGAAACCTGTTCGCGTACCGAGGCCATCTGAAACAGGTAGGGATTCAGCCCCGCCCGCTGACAGGCGCCCTGAAAGGTTTTCTCATGCAGCCGTGGTGAGCAGGAGGCCACCACCACCCGGTTGAGGCCATAGGTTTTGATGTCGTTTTCGATCATCTCCTGGCCCGGGTCCGAGCACATGAATTTGTAGTCGCGTGAGACAACGACATTTCTCAGCCCCCGGATATAGTCGGCCACCTCTTCAACCCGTACCTTGTGGGCGATGTTGATACCGCAGTGGCAAATGTAGAATCCGATTTTGATTTCCATGGATGGGCTCCCTAATAAAAATTAACAGCTATCTCCTAAACAAAGCCGATTGACGACAGCGAGCAACTCCTCCGCTTCCGGTGGTTTTTGCAAAAATGCTTCGGGTTCGGGAATGTGCCGGCCCGACGGCGTTCGTTTGGTGCCTGGCCAGCTGTAAAATGCACTTTCATCAAAGGTCGAGAGAATGACCACGGGAATATGGCAGAGCCGATCGTTGGTGCGCAGGCTCTGGTACAATCGTACACCTGCTTCTCCGGGCAACATGGCATTGATGATGACCAGATCCGGACACCGGTCAACGGCCATTTTCAGGCCATCGGACAATGTCGCCGCGCAGATGGGACAGAATCCATTGGCCGTAAGCAGGTTGGACATAAAAATACTCATATCCGGTTCATCGTCGACGACCAGAATGGTCTTGGTTTGTTTTTCCGATACCACTATTGCCTCCATGCGGCTTGTCTGAAGGTCAAAGCGAATAGAACTAGCGGCAACCAATTCGTTCGATGGGGCGAGTGCAACCAAACTGCGGGCCAAATTAGCATGGAGTGTGCCAGGGATGGTCAAAGGCGGGTAACTGGTTGTTTTGCCGTTAAAACAGAATAAATCTACACGATCGATGCATCAAATCCGGTTATTCATGTTGCAACATCTGCAACGCTGACGACCGGTACGAATTGATGTAAAGATCAACATTAAAAGAAAAGAAAGTTGACGGTTCTATAAAAAAATCCAAAATTCCAATTTGGCGTCATTCCTTTGCCGGCTGGCATCCAGTGTGTACAATAGGTCCTGGATGCCGGATCAGGTCCGGCATGACGAGGCAGGCCCTTTATACGCGTTCATCAACGTTGATCGGTGGAAAAAGATGTTGCAGAAACGTTGCACGATTGGGGGGCAACGGTTTACCGGACCTTGAACGGGCAAGTCGATAATTCGTGCGAAAGTTATTGTTAATCGGCTTCAATTTCAGGAATTGCAACGTCTTGCTCGCCCATGCGAATGGCCAGGCCATCGGCTCTTTCGATAAGATAATGGGACATGTCCATCAGGGTTCGTTCGGAGAATTTGATGATTTGTTCACCCTGGCGTTGATAGAGCTGGTCATCCTTTATAAAAAGCTGCGTTGGATCGATGGGAAGGGTTTGGCCGGTATTGAGTTGCAGCTGCAATGGATCGCCTTTGATGATACGAAAGACAAAAAGCGGTGTATCCGCGTAGGAAAAGTAGACTTTCTCACGGACCTGATCGCGAATCTGAGTGATGTAATACCCGTTTTTGTCATAAGCAATGGAACGGTTGAAATAATCGATGATGCGTTTGTGCTCGAATCGGCCGTGACGATTGTACCAGTGGCCATGCTCGTCCATCCAGAAAACGGCATTTTCCTTGGGGATGACGATTTCAGGCAGGGCGTTGTTTTCATCTTGGAAGGAATCTTGCTCCATTTTTACTTCCGTTTCTTGTTTAATTTTGGGAAAAACATGGGCACATTTTCCATGTAGATAATGTATTTTTCTCCAAACCGATCCTGCAGGAGTCTTTCTTCGAATTGAGAGATAAACACCAAAAATAAAACGGCGGTAATGAGAACCAACCCGGCAGCAATCGATAAGCTGAGGAACAACAGACCTGCGTAAAATAAGATTTCACCAAAATAGATCGGGTGGCGGACAATACCGAACACACCGTTACTGATGATAGCAGGCGGGTCCTGTTTTTCAAAAAATACCATCTTGAGACCGTTAAATGAGAAAAAACCAGACGCAATCAGAAAAATACCACCGAAGACACCCCGTATGGCGTATGGGATGATCTGATTTAAAAAAACAGTATATTTCAAGAAAAACGAATCAAGGATCCAGGTTGACATAAAAAGCACACAAAAAATCATTTGGCCTACATCGCCGATGGAGTGCTCTCCGGTTAGGTTATCTGGATCATTTATCTGCAGCTGCATCATTCCCTGTCCTCATTCATCCCACTATCCGCGCAATTACAGGCGTATGGCTTCAATAACTGTTATCAGCTAAAAAAAATTGGCAAATGGTACGCCATCCCAGCTTGCCCTGTCAACTGTCAGACTGAATTCACAGCAATTGTAATTATTCCATGTCGAGATTTACGATTACGAGCACCGCTTCGCTGAGCACGAGCACGACCGACGGGCATTTTCGATTTTCGTGCTCGTAATCGTAATCAATCGATGAAATTTCTGCTGAACACCTTCAAAATTACAATTTCTGCTGAATTCATCGGACAATAAAAAGTGACAAATGCGCATCAGACGCCCACACAAGAAACTGGTTAATTTGGCTACAATAGCGATTGCCAGTGATGCAAATGGCTACAATGACTTAACCGCATGATATAATATAGTAAAAAACAAATTAGATCGAGACGGGAATCTAAAACTGTAGCCATTTTAATCGATATGGGGGGCTGGATCAAACGTCGGCCGTATCCAGATGAATTTTGGGAAACAAAGAATTTTCAATGATATCAATATAAAACTATATTGCTGGGTGCGTCCGGAAAGAATGGCAGGCTCCTTGCTATATAAATATAAAAAAATTGAATTGGATTTGAACGAGGGTTTCATCAAGCCAAGGAGGTATTGCCATGAACACCATCGACAAGAACCATAGACGGACGGTTTCTCCCAAGAAACGGGTGGTCGGGTTCAATATTCTAGAGGACCGTTGTATCTGGATGAAGGCCGGGGTGGTTAACTACCGGATTTGTGACAACGCCTTTGACTGCAACGCCTGCACATTCAACAAGGCCATCCGCAAGGCCATGAACATCGACCCGGCTGCCGATAGCCGCACCGTGGCACCGAAATGGGTCGATTATCTGATCGAACGGTACGACGGGGCCAATCGGCCCTGCCGCCATGCGCTGACCGGTCGCATCAGTGCGCCCAAAATCTGCTCCAACAACTACGAGTGCTACCACTGCGCCTTCGATCAGATGCTGGACGAAACCGAATTGGCCGTGGATCTTAAAACACCGGCTTGCCATGAGGTGGCCGGGTATAAAATCGCCGATGACTATTACTATCATATGGGGCACAGCTGGGCACGGTTCGAGCATGGCGGGCGGGTGCGAATCGGTCTGGACGATTTTGCCGCCTGCGTGTTCGGTCATTTGAATCGCGTTGATCTTCCCCCGCTGGGGGCCGAGGTTCAGCAGGATCGGGTCGGGTGGTCGTTCAAACGCGGCGATCATCAGGCCGGGGTCCTGTCACCGGTGACGGGCACCGTGCTTGCGGTCAACCACCCGGCGCGGGAGCATCCCCAACTGGTCAATGAGGATCCTTACGGCAGTGGCTGGCTTTTCATCGTGGAACCGGATCTGCCCAAACGCAATCTGAAACGTCTGTTTTTCGGTCGTGAAGCGGTGCAATGGATCGACCAGGAAAACCGGCAATTGATGCATTTGATGGGCCCGCCTTACGAAAACCTGGCGGCCACCGGTGGATCGGTGGTGCGGGATATTTTCGGGACCATCGAGACCCTCGAGTGGAATGCGCTGGCTTCCCGTTTTCTGCATACGACCCGTAAGAATCGCACCTAACCTACTGCTGATACATACCTTCATGGGGCGATACCGAATCGGTGTCGCCCAAGATCGTATTCGTTGTCGTAATCGATTACGACAACGAATACGACAACGATTATGATGAGGATGGAGCTACCGCCCGGTGCAACGCCCGCCGACAGTAACGACAGAAATTAAACGGGGTCGAATCCAAGTGTTCGACCTGGCCGGAGAAATGCATCAAACAGCGATTGTCATCGCAGTGCAGCAGATTCAAAAGATGTCCCGTTTCATGCAGAGCGATTTTGGCGATCCGTTCCAGGACCTGCTGCTTAAGGGGCGTTTCACCGTCAACCGGCAATTGCAGACGGTAGAGCGAGACCAGGGCCACACGGCCGTTCTGGCGGGCCTCACCAAACACATGGGTAAAAAGGGGAATGAACAGATCCTCTTCGACCAGGGCGATGATCTTGAAGTAATCGGCAAGATCCATGGCCTCGATGCTTTGGATAAGTGTGCCGGCATTGACCTGCAGGCGACCCATGTCAAACGTATGCTGAGGGATCGCTGCACACGGCAGTGTTTCGGCGGCCAGATTCAAATACCCGGACACATGCGCGGCGATGACCTTGGCAGTGGTTTGGGGCGCATTTCCCATGGGAAGTACGCCAACGATCGGTGGCACAAGATGGGATGGCATGATGTTAGCTGTCGTCGACTGTTGGGGAAGGCTGCTGGTCACTGATCGCGTAGCGCTTGATCTTCTTGTGCAACGTGACGCGATTGATGCCAAGGGCCTTGGCGGCTCGGGTAATATTCCAGCCATGCTGCTCCAGGATATTACGGATGTGGTATTTTTCCATTTCGCGCAAGGACGGCCCGGCCGGTGAGGCCGATGGCGGCGGGCGCAAAAAGGCGAAATCCGCCTCACCCAAGGCACGTGAGCGGGAAAGCACCACGGCCCGTTCAATGGCGTTTTCCAGTTCCCGGACATTACCCGGCCAGTCATAGTCCTCAAGGATTTTCAAGGCCCCGGGAAGGAGGCGATCCACGCGCTTGGTGGTTTCATGGCAGAACTTTTTCAGAAAGTGCTCGGCCAACAGCCGGATGTCTGCGCGACGTTCACGCAAGGGCGGCATGGCAATGCGGATGACATTGATGCGGTAGTAGAAATCTTCCCGAAAATCGCCGGCATCGATCTGGTCTTCCAGATCCCGACTGGTCGCTGTGATCAGCCTGAAATCAACACGTACCGGTGTGCGGCTGCCCACCCGGGTGACCGTTTTTTCTTCCAGAACACGAAGCAGGTCAACCTGCATCTTGGGGCTGATGTCGCCCACCTCATCCAGAAACAGCGTCCCTCCGCCAACGACCTCTAAAAATCCTTTTCGATCGCGGTCTGCCCCGGTAAAGGCGCCCTTGCGGTGCCCGAACAGCTCACTTTCTAGAAGGGTGTCGGGAATGGCGCCGCAGTTGATGGCGATAAACGGAAGATTGGCCCGCTGGCTCTTGGCGTGGATCGCTTTGGCGACCAGTTCTTTGCCGGTGCCGGTCTCCCCGGACAAGAGCACCGAGGCATCGGTGCCGGCCACATCGGTAATGATCTCATAGATGGCGGTCATGGCCGGGCTCTGGCCGATGATATTGTCGAAGCGCGTAATTTTTTCCAGGCGGCCTTTCAGGTAGTTGAATTCCTCTTGCCGTTTTTGCTGCACGGCGACTTTTTCCATGACCAGAGACAATTGGTCGGGCTTGAACGGTTTGAGCAGGTAATCGGTGGCGCCGATTTTCATGGCTTCTACGGCGGACTCGATGGAGCCGTAGGCGGTGATGATGATTACCAGGGTTTCGGGATACTTCTCCTTGACCTGGGCCAGCAGTTCAATGCCGTCCATGCCGGGCATCTTGATATCCACGAAAAGCAAATCAAAAGGGGTTTGTCCGAGACGTTCCAGGGCCTCGTTTCCGGAGGCGGCCGTGGTTACCTTATGGCCGCTTTTCTCAAACCAATAATAAAAAGATTCGCGGATAATCCGTTCGTCATCGACAATCATGATATGCATGGCAGCCCCTGGATTTTCTCATTGTTTGTGATCAATTAGCAATAAATTTAGGCGGTTCTCCAGAAAGCTCAAGTTGGAGACGAAAAGCTCTCGTCAAGGTTGTTTTGCAAAAGTGTTAAGTTTCAAGTGTTAAGTGTTAAGTGGTGGATCGGATCTAATTTTATATGGGAATCGATAGGATGCCTTTCCTTAACACTTTAAACTTAACACTTAACACGGGTCCATCGATCAGTTAAATTCATGCTACTATACTGGAACAGATGTCAGCTGGAGCTTTCCGGATAACCGAATAAGCTTATAGCTTAACCCTCGTCTCTGTCACCGCCAGCCGGTGCACAAAGCGGGAACTGGACGATAAATGTCGTGCCCTTGTCGACTTCGCTGTGAACCGTGATTTCTCCCTGGTGATGCTTGACGACCCCGTAAACGATGGATAGGCCCATGCCGGTGCCTTCTCCCATGGGCTTGGTAGTAAAGAAAGGATCGTAAATATGACTCAAATGCTTCTGGGAGATGCCGTGACCGGTATCCTTGATTCGGACATCCGCTGTTTTACGATTATCGTTGAAGCTGGAAGTGATTTCAAGCTGACCGCCGGGTTTCATGGCCTCGATGGCATTGAAGAGCAGATTGAGAAAACATTGTTGCAGCCGGTTCCGATCGCCGTGGACGAAAAGCGGCGTCTGGCTTTGATTCATCTTGAAATAGATGTCCTGCAATTCGAGCCGATGACGGATCAGATCGGCCACCGAGGTAATCACCGCATTGATGTCAATGGTCTTGAAGGCATTGGGCGTCTCCCGGGAAAAGGATAGCAGACCGCTGATGATCTTGCCGCAGCGCTCCAACTCCTCGGCCATGATGCCGGTGAACTCCCGCATTTTGGTGATCTCGGGTTTGTCGATACGGTCCGCTGCCAGCATTTCCTTCATCAGATGGCTGAAGGTCAGCAGGCCCTGGATCGGGTTGTTGATTTCGTGAACACAACTAGCCACCAGTTTGCCCAGGGAGATCAGGCGGTCCTCCTGGATCAGCTTGTTCAGGTCGGATTTGAGTTCCTGTTCACGTTTTTCCCAGCGCGAGGCGATTTCCCGCCCGATACCCATCCAGATTTCGATGACGCGGATGATCTCGCCCCTGGCGTTTCTGACCGGAAAGGTTACGATATCATGGATGGTCGATGCCTGTTGGCTGCCCAGGCGCATTGAATGAAAGGCCTTGGTCGGCTGGCCGGTGCGCAGGGTCTCCAGCATCGGGCAGACGATGCCGTTGCGCATGGCATCGCAGGGGCTTTCCAGTCCGTGAATCACCTGGTAGCAATGGGCGCCGATGACCTCGTCGCGGGTTTTGCTCACGGTTGTCAGATACGCATCATTGACCGCGTCGATGGTAAAATCCGTGTTGATGACCACGATGCACTGTTGGTTCTGTTGAATCAGAAAATCGCGGATCGCTTTTTCGAAAACGATCTGCCGCTCCGCGGATCTGAGCTTTTGATCCACGGTAAACAAATCCTTTAAAAGCCGGCTGATGTTGTGCTCGATGATGCCGATGCGTTCTGGCCGCTGGCGAATCAGCTCGACCAGTAACTCGCGATTGTTGGTCAGCTCCACAATGCCGTCCAAATCTTTCAGGTCAAACAGATCCTTGAAGTTGTCGGTGGTGTAGATTCCCAGTTGCTGGGCCATGAGTAACCCTTCGGCCCGGGGGTTGATATCGCACACCCCGATGATGTCGATGTCAAGGTAGGGCAGGTTGCCCAATCGGACCAGCTTCAGAAAAAATTTGCAGGCCCGGCCACCGCCCACAATGGCCAGTTTGAGGGGCACTTTTCCAGAATAGCGTTGATCCATTGTTTTTTCCAGAATGAAGGTATTGGAATAATAAGTATATGCTGATTTTATTTTTCATGGCCGGAATTGTCAAGCTGACCTTGGGACCGAAAAAAGGAAACCACGAATTACGAACCGAAAATGCCCTTGCTTTGTTTTTGATAGAATCATAATGTGTCTCTTATGATCTATAGCTAATTAGAAAAACAGCATATCATTGTCGTTGTAGCGGTGATGATATTTAGTTTTAGTGTCAGCGTTCACGCAGAAGAAAAGAAAACCTTTTCAATTGCCTATATGGGACATTTCGCGCCGATCAGCCAAAAAACAAAGGGCGGCGGCATGGAGGGGATTCTTATCGATATGATGAATGAGGCGCTGGGTAAACGGTTGGGCCTGTCCATTTCTCATCTATGTTCTGATTGTCAGCAAAAAGTCACCGTTTGCGTGGGTTCTGCCACAATTTGACGCCGTTATCAGGCAAATGAAAGACGACGGCACCTGGAAGGCGATCCTCGATAAGTGGTATGGACACTATATAAATTCCTTGGGTATTACAATGTGGTATGTGGCGTCCTGCCAGGCGCTTCAAGCGATCGCCACTCGCTTTGAGTGAGAAAAATGACCTCCAAAAAAAAATATTAAATTTGTGTTAGTGAGCATTATCCCCTGAATACTAAGGGCTTATTCTAAAAATGGAATCTGGTTTCTTATTGATAATCATTTTCCTAACAAAAGCCTAACATTTCTCGGTCAAAGAGAAATTGTTGCTTGAACGAAAAATACTGCCGACCATTGCTGATCATTGACATGGATTAATGATCTACAATTACTGGTAACCTGCTTTATAATTCAAGGAGGTAGAAATGATATCCAAAGAGTGCAGCATCGAAGCATTCACGGCGTTTTTAAAGGACAAGGATTCGCAGACGGTGATCGCCATGGCTGTTGAAGAGGCCACCGAAGCGGATCGTCTGATCCTAAAAAAAAAGTCAGCCTGCTCAGACGGCGTTACTTCAAACTTACTCCCGGCAGCTCAAGCAGTTGATCGGCTATCACCGCTATGCCGTCAAACCCCGTAAGAAAGAGCAGACAACTTACAATCTGTACATGAAATACTGGGGGCAGGTGGACCCGTTGGATCGGATGCTGCATGAATCCACCCCTACAGTCGGCAAGATCAATTAGCCAAACTGAAAAACGCTGCATGATGGGTGAGGGCCGCATGTTGATTCACCCTATGACATGCGGCCTACGGTGGCGTTGCCATGGGCGCGCCAAAACACATAAAACGCCGAGGCACTGATGCAACCGCCAATTGAACTGAAAAACGCCGGCCGCAATACACTGTCGGCCTGTGCCTATACCGTCACCGAGAATTTCCTGAATGGAATACAGGTGCATCGCCAACCCACCGGGCTGCCGATGGCCTGGCGGGGGCTGATCAAAGAATTACGATCGTGCTGTCCAGGCTTTACTGATATCGAATATGGAATTGAATTGAACCGGGCGTTCATCGGTTCCCATGCATCCACATCACCTGAGCACCCCCATTTTCCCGGCCCCAACTATCAAGACCCCTGCAACTTTTAAAAACCTCGTTTGACACGCCCGAAATGTCATTCCCTGCTGGACCATCGTATCCATGGGTGTTGACAAATGGATAGCCAGTCCAAGGGGGTGTTCAATAAGTATCCTTTCGATCCTAACCAAATTCTAATCAATTGCTAACTTTTATTTTGCATGAATTTTATTATACTAAAGGTTTTAGCTTTATAGGTAAATTAATGGATTTTCAAATCGTCATTTGCTTCCCGTTGTGATATTTTCTATCTATGCCTGTTTGATTTCTGCTGAAAGCGCCCTGATCTCACTTCCCTTCTTCTATAGGTAAACGTCCGAAACCATAAAGGGCGCATACCCGTTGCTGCCAGCTCAAGCGTTTTTTTTTAAACTTATAACAACGCCATCCAGAGGCGAAGTGTTTTCAGCTAAGCGTTGAGTCGGATGCAGGGCGGGGACCAAGCCTGGAATATTAATGTCCGTCAATCAATTACATGCTAAAGGAGGTTAACGATGAAGATTTTTAATGGTAGCCTGAATCCAGGTAGTATTGCTGTCGGCGCCGGTGTCGTTCTTCTCACGCCCGTTGTTCTTCCCATCATTGGCGCGATACTGAAACCCATGGCCAAAGCGGTCATCAAAGGCTCCCTGATTGCCTACGAAGGGGCTAAAGTATCCATCGCCGAAACCAAAGAGGCCCTGGAAGATATCACCGCCGAGGCCAAGGCTGAGGTGGGTACAGAGAAAGCGGCCGAATAAATTTTCATTCCTCTAATCGACCATGCCGTGAGCGCGTTCTGATCGGCATGGCGTGTTGGATACCCTATGCTGCCTGATGCCATTATCCGAAGCCGCCTGACCGGTAGAATACGCCTTCAGGTTCGGTCGCAAAAAGGGAACCTGGAGTACTTCCAAAACATTGAGAAACACCTTAATGCTTCATTGTCGGACCATCGGATCAAGGCATCTGCGCTCACCGGCAGTGTGGTGATTCAGAACACGTCGATCGATTTGAATGAAATAGCGGCCGTCGCCGACCGCCATCGACTTTTTAGACTGCGGTTGGAAGACGAACCGGCCCTACCACTGGCCAAGCGGGTCGCATTTTCCGTTCGGAATGCCAACCATCAGATCCGCAACGTCTCCGGTGGAAGTCTGGACCTGGCCGGTGCCATTTTTCTGGGCCTGATCGCCTTTGGTCTGTGGGAGCTGGCGATCGGTAATTTCAAGCGTCCGCCATGGTACACGGCCTTCTGGTATGCCTTTGGCCTTTTCTCTAAAACCATCGTCGATGAATTGCGTTCTGATACCCAATAGCACTCGATATTCGTATTCTCGCAAGTAATCGCAGATGCCTCACATTTGTGACGGCATAACATTTAAGTGATAGACCAGACGATTCGCTACCGGGCGAGGGGGATGGGTGCAGTGTCGCCAGACGCCTAAGTATCCGTATCTCTTGTTATAATTGATAGATAAAAAAGTAAATACTTCGGATTCGATTAGCGCCGCACCTTGCCGTTTTTCGTTTAGCGCAGCCAATTTTACCTGGCTGAGGCATAACCTGTTTCGTCAGGGTGTTTTTATCCAAAGTGAGGTGCCATTTTCGTTTATCCATAGCTATACAGGAGCCGTGAACCATTATGCTCCATGTTCAACCCATTCACACCAATGTCACCGGTCGGGCACGCTACCGGGTGGCCGGGCTCAAGAAGATGCCGCCCATCAAATCCTACCTCGAAAAGCGGCTGGCCCGGAAATCAGAAATTATTGATTTTTCCGCTTCCACTACGACCGGGACGATCCTGGTTGCCTACAATTCGGGAAATGACCACCAATCCATCGGTAGGATTATCGAGGATATCGTCCTTGAATACGCCCCCACCGACATCCCACGGCATTCGCCCAAATCAGCTTCCGGTAAGGGCGATCGCCGGTGGGGCCGGCATGTCAACACCAATGTCACTGATGCAACGCTCAAGCCGGACGCCGTTGCAGTTGGCTCGGCTGCGGATGATGGCAGTCCCTGGCATTTGATGCCGCGCCAAGCCGTTCTTCAGGCCATGCAAACCGATGAAAAGCTCGGCCTGACTGTTCAACATGCCGACCAACTGCTCGAACAGGCCGGACCCAACCTGTTACCCCAGTCCAAGCCGCGCAGCGGACTGGGCATTTTCATGGACCAGATGAACAGCCTGCCCGTGTACCTGTTGGGGGCGGCAGCCGGTGTGTCGGTGCTCACGGGAGGGGTGTTCGATGCCGCGGTCATTATGGGCGTGGTAGTGGCCAACGCGGTGATCGGTTATTTCACGGAAAGCGCGGCCGAGAAGACCATCCATTCCCTCAAACGCCTGGTACGACCCCAGGCCGAGGTCATGCGCGATGGCAAGACCGTATCCCTGCCGGTGGAAGATGTGGTTGCAGGGGATATCCTGGTCTTGAAGCCCGGAGCCTATATCGCCGCTGATGCCCGCATCCTTGCCGCTTCCCACCTGAGTATCGACGAATCCATGCTCACCGGTGAGAACATGCCAGTCAGCAAGCACGCCCGGGTGTTGAACAAGGCGGATACCCCGCTTGGTGATCGAAACAACATGGCCTATATGGGAACACTGGTGACCGGCGGGCAGGGGCTTGCCGTTGTGGTGGCCACCGGCGAGCGCACCCAGATCGGCCGCATTCAAATTCTGCTCAATCAGACCCGCCCGCCGGAGACCCCCATCGAACGCCAACTGGGAACCATGGGTGATCAACTGGTGCTGATGTGCGGTGGCGTCTGCGGGGTCGTTTTCTTCATCGGCTTGCTTCGCGGCTATGGCGTGTTGCAGATGATGCGTATGGCCATTTCCCTGGCGGCCGCCGCCGTTCCTGAAGGGCTGCCCGCCGCGGCCACGATCAATTTCGCTCTGGGCATTACCCGCATGCGCAAGCACAAAGTGCTGATCCGCCACTTGCAGGCGGTGGAAACACTGGGTGCTGTCCAGGCCCTGTGCATGGACAAAACCGGCACGATTACACGTAATCAGATGACCGTCACGCGGGTTTGCTCAGGCGAGGCGTGCTATGGGGTGGATACCGGTCGGCTTTCTACCGAGGCTGGAACCGTCGATGCGTTGGAAAACGACGCCTTGGCACAGCTGCTTGCCGCGTGTGCGCTGTGCCATGAAATCAAAATCAATGGACAGGATGACAACGGGCAGGTCAAGCTGTGCGGGTCGGCAACGGAAACGGCGCTGGTTCAACTGGCCATTGACGCCGGTCTCGATGTCCGGCAGATGAAAAAGGATTATCCCCGGCTGACCATCAGTCATCGCGCCGAGCGGCGGCTTTATATGAGCACCCTGCATCGCAGGCCGGACGGCGGGCGACTGGTATGCATCAAGGGCAGCCCGCCCGAGGTCCTGGCCATGTGCGATCGCGAGGCCATCGATGATCGCATTCTGGACCTGTCCGACGAAAGACGGCTGGCCATCATTGCCGAAAACGAGAAAATGGCCGCCGGCGCCTTGCGGGTGCTTGGCTTTGCCTACAACCCGCTAAGCGATGGTGAGGACTTGAAGGAATCGGGCATGGTGTGGCTCGGCCTGGTGGGAATGATGGATCCGATCCGGGAAGGGGTCGGCCCCCTGATCGATGTTTTTCATCATGCGGGCATCGATACGGTGATGATTACCGGCGATCAGAGCACCACCGCACTGGCGGTGGCCGAAGAATTGAAGATTGCCGGTGATGATCCGATCGACATCCTCGATTCAGCCGACCTTTCCGCCATGGATCCGGAAGCATTGATCGCCCTGGCCAAGAAGGCCCACGTTTACTCGCGGGTCAGCCCGGCCCATAAGCTGAAAATTGTTCAGGCCCTGCAATCGGCGGGTGTGGTTGTGGCCATGACCGGCGACGGGATCAATGACGGGCCTGCGCTCAAGGCGGCGGATGTGGGTATCGCCATGGGTAAAACCGGCACCGACGTGGCCCGCGATGTGGCCGATGTGGTGCTAGAAGAAGACAACCTGGAGACATTGATCCTGGCGCTGGAGGACGGCCGTACCATTCATGGGAATATCCGCAAGTCGGTCCACTTCTTTCTGTCGACCAATATCAGCGAGATCATGATCATGACCACGGCCCTGGGCCTTGGCATCGGGTTCCCCTTGAATGTCATGCAGTTGATGTGGATCAATATCATTTCCGATATCTTTCCGGGAATGGCCCTCTCCATGGAAGCGGCGGAAACCGGTGTCATGGACAGGCCGCCGCGCGATGCCGGTGCTCCGCTGTTCTCGGGCAGCGATTTTGCGAGAATGACCCGTGAATCGGCGACCATCACCGGCGGGGCGATGGCTGCCTACGGCTACGGTATCGCCCGCTACGGGTTGGGGCGCGCGGCAACCTCCCTGGCCTTTCAGAGTCTGACCATCGGACAGCTGTTGCACGCGCTCAGTTGCCGGTCCGAACACACCAGCATGTTCAAGGGGCGCGATTTGCCGCCCAATCCCTACTTGAATGTGGCCATCGGGGGATCGCTGGCCTTGCAGGCCCTGACCATGGTTTTTCCGCCCCTTCGTGCCGCATTGGGCCTGGTGGCGCCTGGGGTGCTTGATGTGGCCGTCATTGCCGGCACGTCCCTGGCAGCCCTGGTCCTTAATGAGGCGGCCAAAACCGAATCCAACCTTGACCGGAAGAATAACCATCCACCATTGAAAGATGCATAGTAAAGGACAGGAAGGTAAAGATGACTCAGACGGCCCACCGCTATATTTTTACTTCCGAATCGGTGACCGAGGGCCACCCGGACAAGTTGTGCGACCAGATCAGTGACGCTGTTGTGGATCATTTCGTCTCGCTGGAGCCGTACTCGACCGTGCGCTGTGAATGCGCCGTGTCCGGGGCGATCATCTTCATCGCCGCCCATTTCGCCTCTTCCATTACCGTGGATTTTACCCACCTGGCCCGCAAGGTCGTCAAGGAGATCGGCTACGACCAGCCCGACTTCAATCCAAAGTCCTGCAGTATTCTCACGTCTCCCCGCGCCGAGGCCGTAGACCCGGCCACCCATTTTGACGAATACACCCTGACCGATGTGCAAATTGAGGCCATCCCGGCAAAAAACCAGGTGACCGTTTTCGGTTATGCCGTCAATGAAAGCCCGGTGCTCATGCCGCTTCCAATTTACATGGCCAACAAACTCACCCGGCGACTGACCCATGCCAGAAAGCAAAAAATACTGCCCTACCTGATGCCGGATGCCAAGGTACAGGTGGGGGTCCAATACGAGCGCTGGACACCAAAGCGAATTCACAGCCTCACGCTGGAAGTGCAAACGCGCACCATGGGCAAACCGGATGCCGATACCCTGAAGGCGGACCTGATGGAAGCCGTGGTCACTCCGGTGTTTGAAAACTTGCCGGTAACCCCGGATGGGGAGACGGTGGTCCATATCAATCCCAACGGGCCGTACCTGGGCGGGCCGCTGTATCATTCCGGGCTGACCGGTCGCAAATGTGCCGTGGATACTTATGGCGAATACGCCCGGCACAGCGGCAAGGCGCTCAGCGGCAAGGATCCGCTGCGTGTCGATCGTATCGGGGTTTATGCCGCGCGCTATGTTGCCAAAAATGTCGTCGCCGCCGGCCTGGCAAGCGCCTGCGAGATAATGGTCAGCTACGCCACGGGGGCTTCTCAGCCGGTTTCAATATTGGTCAATACGTTTGGAACCGGCACGCAACCGGACGGTGAGCTGGCCGAAAGACTTAGAAGCCGTTTTGATTTCCGTCCCGCCGGCATCCTCAAGCGGTTCGGGCTTCGGCAACTGCCAGGTAAACAGGCCGGTGGTTTTTTTCAAAAACTGTCCGCCAATGGGCATGTGGGCAGAGACGATATGGATTTACCATGGGAGCAGACCGACATGTTTTAAGTGGAAAGGTGTCTAAAAACAGTAAAGGAGGGTGAGAATGGAAAAGGATATCATCGTGGATGCGCTGTATCGTTTTCAGCAGATTGTGGACAGTGACCGGCCCTCCATCCATATGTTGGAATCCGACCGGCGGCTCGCCCGCCTGGCGATCAAGAAATACACCAAAACCGTGGCCTGGCGTGCCAGCCTGCCGCGATTCAAACCCGATCGACAGGAGGTTTGTTCATGATCCACGTACCAATCGAAAGCCTTGCCTCGCTGCCGATATGGGGCCTTCTGGCGATCATCGCCTGTCTGGTGGTGCTTTTGGGTAAAGGTGCCGATCTGCTGGTCGAAGAAGCGGTTGCCCTGGCGTCAAGATGGAACATCCCCACCATCCTCGTCGGGGCCACGATTGTCAGCCTGGGGACCACATTGCCTGAAGCCGCGGTATCGGTCATGGCCGCGGTAAGGGGGGCGCCGGACATTGCCCTGGGCAACGCCGTGGGGTCGATTATTTGTGATACCGGGTTGATTCTGGGGGCGGCAACCCTTTTGTCGCCCTTGCCCTTGAACCAGCGTATCGTCAACCGTCAGGGATGGTTTCAATTCGCCGCCGGCTGCCTGCTGATCCTGTCTTGTATTCCTTTTTATTCCATCCACGATACCTTTACCCGCGGCGGCATGCTGCCACGTTTCATGGGCGTGGTTTTTCTCCTGTTGTTGGTTTTTTACCTGTGGGTATCCATCCGCTGGAGCCGGGACGATAGCGATACATTGACCGAAGCGGACGGTGTATCAAACCATTCTGAGAAAACAACGTGTAGTGGTGCCATTAAACTGGTGGTGGGAATCCTGATGGTCGTGTTCGCATCCCACCTGCTGATCCCGGTGGTTCGCGTCACCGCCCTGCGGCTTAGCATCCCCCAGGGAATTGTGAGCGCAACCATTGTTGCTTTCGGCACATCGCTGCCTGAATTGGTGACCGCCATCGCGGCCGTCAGCAAGGGGCATGGTGAGCTTGCCGTCGGCAATGTGATCGGAGCCGATATCCTGAACGTGCTCTTTGTGGCTGGTGCATCCGCCAGTGTCACCCAGCCAGGACTGGCCGCCCCGCCCCATTTTTTTTCGATTCTTTTTCCGGCCATGTTTTTCATTCTGGTGACTTTCCGTCTGGCGGTTGTCTTCTCCGGGCCGAATCTCAAGCGATCCTTCGGCTTGGTGCTATTGGGATGCTATCTGTTATCAACATACTACAGTTACTCGCATATCCTGTTGTAAAAACATGGGATACAAAAACAGGAGGATGTCATGAATTGGGTATGGTTTTCGGTCGGTGCCATTGGTGGGTTATTCCTGCTTTACGCAAGAGGCGCGCGTCGTGCCAGAGGTAATCGCAACAGATCGATTGAAGCAGCGCCAAAGCGTATCTCATCCAAGGAAAGGGTAGATCAAGCACTTGTGTCGGGTAATGTTGACTATATGATATCGACACTGGATGAAACCCAGGATCCGATCCTGCGTAATGCGCTGCTCAGTCAGATCATTGCCGAGTATTATCGAAATCGGGACGATGCCGATGCAAAAGAGGCATTCTACCGGTATGCGCACCTGCATGTGGAAGAGATTGCCGGCGTACTGGACGCCCTGGAGAAAAACGGGCAAGAGCGGCCGGACCGGATCGAAACCCTCCGGATGATCGCCATCGCCATGGAACAGGACGAGCGATATGACGAAGCCCTTGAAATGTGCCACAAGGCACTTTCTTTTGGGATGCAAAACGGCACCAAAACCGGCTTTGAAGGAAGGATCGAGCGGATCACCCGCAAACTCGAGGCCGTGGAATAATTCTTCAATTCCTGAAATTTCGTGTGTTGTTGCTGGAAAAGGGTATCCCTGCTTTTAGATGAATGCGGCGATAATGGAAAGTCCGTTTGCTTCGAGCACCCTGCCAACGGCCCAACCAAACATCGCTCGACTGACTTTGCGTGCGGCGTTTTCTGATGCCTGCTGCAGTTGTGATTCCATGGTTGTGCTGCGTTCTTCGCAGTACAGGCCGTGTTCTTTCAAGATATCAAGCAGATACTGCTTGTTCAATTTCTGGGGGTCATAGGTAACGATGATGCTACCGGTCAATGAACTGGCAGTGAATGAATGGGTCCCCTCCACTGACAAAAGCGACCTTACCTGTTCAATCCCTTGCGGATTATTTTTCAATGTGGGAATACGAATGCGCAATCTGCCGGGAATATGGTGGATATAGCATTTACCCATTAAATGATCCTATTTCTATTTATTTTTCGATTCTTCCGGGTTTTACTTTCTCAACCCAGCTTCCAAATAATGTATATACATAACCCATGATGGTTAGGATTGTGTTAAGGTTTTGTAAGATGTCTGTGAGGCGTATATAAAAAAGGCCGCTAATATTTTTCTAACCAAAAAGGGATAGAGGGATTTCCAATCGGCGGACTTTATCTTCAGGTCCCTTGCATGAACCCAAAGTGAGCAGTTTCTATGAGGCGCTGATGGAAAATAACGATACCAAAGATGACCAGGCCAATCCGCTTCAGAAAGTGGACCATTTTTACGCGGAACTCGTCGCCCACTACGGCGATGCCGATGACCGCGAAGTTCGGGCTGCCGCAAAGCTTTTGCTGGTCGCGTTGGAAGCGTTTCGGCGCCATGGCGGACCTGGCTGGAGGAGACTGGTGGATGAATATCTTGTTTTGTTGGACCAAGATCCAGACAAGTTCGATCGGATCATCAAGTGCCAGCGTTATCCGGATCGGCCGCAGCGGTCGATGTATTAGTGTTAAGTGAATGTATTCTGTCGATCTTATAGACGATATCCTAACCATATTCGCGCAAAACGCTCATCAACCCCTAACAATTGCCTCGTATTTATTTCTCTCCGATGAACAATCCCATCGAGTTGTCCGGCGCCGGTTTTTCGGCATCGGATAAATGTCATGCGACTGACCCGCATTACAAAATAAAGTCACATTAAAAGAAGCATAGAGGCCCATAATTAGCTTACCTTTACTTTTTTACGGGTATCCCATCCACGCTTATTCTGATTCATTCAGATTGATGCGTTGGTTGTTGATGAAGTGAAACCGAACCTGAATGTAATTTAAGGAGAGAACATGAAAATCAGGACCATCTTGCAGTGTTTAATCAGTATTGCCGTTGTTGCCCTGCTGGCCGCCGGGCCGGCCATGGCCAACACCCGCATCGTCGGCTCGGGTGCCAGCTTTCCGGCACCGATCTACACCACCTGGTTCAAGCAGTTCAGCCGGGCCAACAAGGATGTTCAGATCAACTATCAGTCCAAAGGCTCCGGCGCCGGCATTCGCGATTTTCAAAACGGCGTCGTTGATTTTGCCGCCAGTGACGCGGCCATGAGTGAGGAGGAGATGGCCAAGGTCGACCGCGGTGTTCAGTTGTTGCCCATGACGGCCGGTGAAGTGGTCCTGGCCTATAACCTGAAAGGGGTCAAAGCGCTGAAACTGCCCCGCGACATCTATCCGGCCATCTTCCTGGGCAAGGTCAAGAAATGGAACGACCCGGCCATCGCCGCCGCCAATCCCGGCATCACCCTGCCTGATGAAGACATCACCGTGGTGGTGCGCGCCGACAGTTCGGGAACCACATTCGTGTTTACCAAGCACCTGTGCGCGGTTTCACCGGAATTTAAAAGTGGTCCGGGTTATGGCAAGACCGTCAACTGGCCCGCCGCCGCCAACCTGGTCAAGGGGCCGAAAAACGATGGGGTTACCGCGTTGATCAAACAAACCCCCGGCGCCATCGGGTACATCGAGTATGGATTTGCCCGCATGGCCAAGCTCGACATGGCCAGCCTGCAAAACAAGGACGGCAAATTCGTCGCTCCCGGTCTGGAAGGCGGTCAGGCGGCCTTGGCCGGTGCAACGATTCCGGAAAACATGATTGCCTGGTTGCCTGATCCTGCCGGTGAAAAGGCCTATCCCATCGCCACCTACACCTGGATGGTCTTCTACAAAAAATATGATGATCCCAAAACGGCCGATGCCCTGAAGAAAATGGTGGCCTACTGCCTAGACGAAGGACAAAAAATCGCCGACAAGGCCGGTTACATCCCCTTGCCGACCAACGTGGTCGAAAAGGTTCGCAAGGCCTCGCAAAATATCCAATAGCCGGTACACGCCAGGCACGATAAAGCGTGTGCCGGACCCAGACGTCCCGGTACACGCTTTTTATGGAGCATAATCGATGACATCTCTTACTTCCGCTGAATCCGACCATGCGGCGGGTTATTCCCAGCCGCCCTCATCCGCGGACATCCTTTTTGACAAGGGCTTCCGGGGACTGACCTATGTTTTCACCCTGGCCACGATCCTTCTCCTGGGGTACATCGTCTTCGAGATCGGCGGCAAGGCCCTGCCGGCTCTGTCCGATTATGGACTCGGCTTTTTGACCTCCACCACATGGGATGTGAATGCCGGTGAATTCGGCATCCTGCCCGAGATCTGGGGGACCTTGTACAGTTCCATCCTGGCGCTGGTCATCGGCGGCTTTTTCGGCATTACGATTGCCATCTTCCTGACCCAGGACTTTCTGCCCTACAAGGTGGAGATGATCCTGAAAACCATCATCGAACTGTTGGCTGCCATTCCCAGCGTGGTCTACGGGCTCTGGGGTATTTTTTTTCTGATCCCGCTGATCCGGCCCCTGGCCGATTTCTTTCATGACACCTTGGGTTGGATTCCTTTTTTCTCAACCAGCCTCAGCGGACCCGGGCTGTTGCCGGCCGCTCTGGTGCTGGCCATTATGATTTTGCCCACCATCGCCGCGGTATCCCAGGATGCCTTGAGGGCGATTCCCCATAAAACCAAGGAGGCCGCCTTTGGCATGGGCGCCACCCGCTGGGAAGCCATCCTCAAAGTCATGCTGCCCACTGCATCCACGGGGATTTTCGGTGCATTGGTGCTCGGCTTCGGTCGTGCCCTGGGAGAGACCATGGCCCTGGCCATGTTGGTGGGTAACGCCAACCAGATCAGCCTGTCCCTGTTTTCGCCGGCCAACACCCTGGCCGCCCTGCTGGCGCTCAACTTTCCCGAAGCCGGCGAACTGGAAACACCGGTGCTCATGTACGCCGCTTGCGTTCTGCTTCTGATCACCCTGGTGGTCAACATTGCCGGTTCGTTGATCATGGCCAGCACCGGTTCTGGAGGTAAACGATGAATTCACTCGCCACTGTTGCTCAAGCCGTTCAACTGCCGAATTTGGAGCGGCAACCCATGGAGCCGCGGGCCCTCAAATCGATCATTTTGAGTGCCATTACCATCACTGCCGCCGTTACCGCCTGCGTTCCGCTTTTTTCCGTTCTGATCATGCTGATTTACCGGGGCGGAAAGCGGCTGAGTCTGGAAATCTTCTACGCCTTGCCGCCCACGGCCTTTGAGATGGGCGGCGGTTTCGGCAATGCCATATTAGGGACCCTTTTCATGGTGGGGATCGCCTCGTTGATCAGCGTGCCCTTCGGTGTCCTGGCCGCCATTTATCTGGCCGAGCTGGGGCCGTACAGCAAGGTGTCCCAGATCGCCCGTTTTTGTGCCAAAACCATGACCGGCCTGCCTTCCATCCTGGCTGGTGTGTTTGCCTATGCCGCCGTGGTCCTGGCCATGGGCTCCTATTCGGCCTGGGCCGGGGGCATTGCCCTGTCCCTGTTGATGATTCCGGTGGTCATGCTGACTGCCGAGGAAGCCATCAAGATGGTACCGCAAGCCATGAAGGATGCGGCTTTCGGCATGGGCTGCACGCCATCTCAAAGCATGGTCAAAGTGGTTTTGCCGGTGGCCATGCCAGGGATCATCACCGGTGTCGTCCTGGCCGTGGCCCGCGCGGCCGGTGAGACGGCGCCCCTGCTGTTCACGGCCCTGTTTAGCGATTACTGGTTGCAGGCCAACGAACCCACCGCTTCACTGGCGGTATTGATTTACAATTATTCGGGCATGCCCTTTGACAATCAGATTGAACTGGCCTGGACCGCTTCACTGGTTCTCGTCCTGATGGTGCTGGTACTCAATGTCATCAGTCGCATCATCGGCGGGCGTAAGAAAATTTAACTTCAAGTCAACGAATGGAATGATAATGCTTATGGATACCGCCACCCAAGCCACCCATGATCAACCCACGACCAACGACGCTTCCGGTAATGTGGTCCTCGACTGCCTTGCCGAGCAGATCCACTATGGCGATTTCCTGGCGGTTCGTGACAGCCATGTGCCCATCTGTAAAAACCAGATCACCGGCTTCATCGGTCCGTCGGGATGCGGTAAAAGTACGGTGCTGAAAAGCATCAACCGCATGAATGACCTCATTCGCGGGTTTTCTTTCAAGGGCCGGGTCCACTTTCACGGCATGGACATCTACGATAAGAAAGTCGACCCGGTGTCCGTGCGGCGCAACATCGGCATGGTGTTTCAGCAGCCCAATCCCTTTTCCATGTCTATTTATGACAACGTTGCCTTTGGCCTGCGACTCAACCGTTTCAAGGGCGACATCCGTGAGAAGGTAGAAAAGGCCTTAAGAGGCGCGGCGCTTTGGGATGAGGTGAAAAACAAGCTCAAAAACAACGGCCTTTCCTTGTCCGGCGGTCAACAGCAGCGGCTTTGCATTGCCCGGGCGATTGCCACCGAACCCCAGGTGCTGCTCATGGACGAGCCTTGCTCCGCCCTCGATCCCATCGCCACCCGCCAGATCGAAGAGCTGATGGTGCAGCTCAAGGAAAAATATACCGTGGCCATTGTGACCCATAACATGCAGCAGGCCCAGCGGGTTGCCGATCAAACCGCCTTTTTCGCCGTGGATATTTCCAAGGGCGGACGCACCGGATATCTCGTTGAAATGGCACCCACGGCACAGCTGTTTGAAAACCCACAGCAGAAACTCACCAAGGAATATCTCCAAGGCGAATTTTCCTGATCTGGAGGCGTTTGGCATGAAAAAGGGCAATCCCCTGTTTTGTCTATTATTGTTTACCGTGTTGGTGGTCGGTGTTCCGTCAACCGGTCCGGCCAGGCAACAACCCATCAATGCCGACACGGCAGATCTTATCGGTGCGGGGGCAACTTTTCCGGCACCGCTCTATCAGCGGTGGATCAAAGCGTTTTCCCGGACTTCGAATGCATTCACCGTATTCTACGACGCCGGTGGCAGCGGCGATGGAATCCGCCGGTTTATGGCTGAATCGGTCGACTTCGGGGCCAGTGATGCGGCCATGAGCGACGAGCAGATCTCCCGTGTCGGGCGCGGCGTAAAGCTGATTCCGGCAACAGCGGGGATCATCGCTTTGGCCTACAACCTGCCCGGCATCGAAAAGCTCCGCTTGAGCCGGGAGGTTTACAGCGAAATATTTCTGGGAAACATTCGCTCTTGGGACGATTCACGCATCCAGGCCCTCAACCCGGATGTGCGGCTGCCCCGGTTGACCATTGTTACGATTACCCGTAGCGATGCCTCCGGTACCACCTGGGCCTTTACCAACCACCTTAATACGATCAGTCAAAAGTGGCGCAGAACGGGTCCCGGGGTGGGCAAAAAGGTCGATTGGCCGGCCAATTCCATGGCCAGCCGATACAATGAAGGCGTGGCCGCCAAAATCAAATACGCCAAAGGCAGCATCGGTTATGTTGAATACGGCATCGCCAAACGGTCCGGGCTTGCCATGGCCGGTCTGGAAAACAAAGCGGGGGGCGTTGTTACCCCCAGTGACAACGCTGGAACCATTACCCTTGCCAATACATCCACCCAGATGCCGCCCAACCTGCGGATGTTCATCCCTGATCCCGATGGTAATGACTCCTATCCGATCATTACCTACTCCTGGATTTTGATTTATCAATCCTATGCCGATCCGGACAAGGCCGACAGGGTTAAACGATTCTTGAATTGGGGCTTGGTCGAGGGACAGAAATTCGCGCCGGAATACGGCTATGCGCCCCTCCCGCAGCCGGTCGCCGCGCTGGCCCTGGATGCACTCACAGACGTGCAATGATTGATATAAGGGTGCAGGCAAAGCATGCCGTGTCGATACAAGATAAACATTGTCCTGGTCGAGCAGTCGTTGCGCGCTGTCCAAATGCGGTTTGACGAAATCAACGAAACGCTGGAGATGCGTCGTGAAGCCATGCAGGACGAAATTGTGGCCAACATGCTGGCGGGATACGGCTATGTGAACATGCTGCTCGAACGGAACATCAATCCACTGCACCCAAAGCAGCTACACCACATCTTGGAGCTGAACAATATCGTTCTTTGCGGTACCAGTCAAAAGGCCCGTATCGATTACCGGGGATACATAGAGGCTACCAAACATCGGTTTTACAACCAGGCGCATTTTTCCATCTCCAACATTCGGGCCTGGGCCGAGAAACACAAAAAGGATGGGCCCTACAAACAGGCGGCCGGCGTTTACATTCTGCAGATCAGCAGGCCGCAACTGTTCGAGGAGGGCAATCACAGAAGTGGTGCACTGCTCATGAGCAGTATTCTTGTGCGCAGTGGGAAAGCCCCGTTTGTGCTCACGGTGGACAATGCCAAGGCGTATTTCGATCCATCGAGTCTTGCCAAGGAGACCCACAAAAATCTGTTTGGCAAGTATTACAAACTGCCAAAAATAAAGAAAAAATTCTCCCGATTTCTACAGCGGGAATCGAATTCAAAATTGCTGTTGAAATGCTGACTAATCTCAATGCAACATACAGACATTCCAAGAGGAGACGAGTTTATGGCAGGCGAAAGAATGAAAAAGGAAAGGGATTTTTTCCTGAATTTGTTAGGTGATAACAACGATGCGATGCTAAAAAAGGCTGGAGAAACGATTGTCAATGTTGGACAGCCAGGGGACTTGACCTACTTGTTGAAAAGCGGCACCGCCCGGATTGAACTGTTTGGTGGCCGGCATGTCGTCGAGGTTGGTCCTGGAGATTTCATCGGGCTGATGGGCTCCATCGATGGGCGTGATTATGAGGACACCACCGTGGCAGTCACGGACTGCGAGCTGATTCCGATTGACCACAAACGGGCTGAATATCTTTTTCGTGAACATCCGACCTTTGGTTTTCATATCATGAAAGTGATCATCGACCGCTTTTATTATGTGATGGGTCTGCTTAAAGATTACTGTGCGGAAGCGGACGCCTTGGCAGGTAAGGAAAAATGATAAGAATCGATGACGAAATTTTTTTCCTGGGTTGTAAAACGTAAAGACAATGATTAATATTATAGGTATGAAGCAGATGTGGGGTCTGATTCACCTTTTCCAGTGAAGTGAGGTTGTCCTTTCTCCGTTCGTTTTAAGTTCAGTTCAAGTGAATGGTTGGCGTGCTAACCGTTTAAAGTGTTGATAAGCTATCTGATTTCTCTTTCATCTTATCTGCTGAGCCATCTTGTGGATGGATCGGCCATTGTAAGGAGGTTCGTCATGAACGAATATCCAGAAAGAGACGATTTGTTAGATGATCGGCACGACCCAGTACTCAGCAACCATTTCGAAGACCGGGACGTGGAAGATCGTCGCACCATGCCGAGCGAGGGGTTCGCCTACATCAGCACCGTGGGAATGATTGATCGTCGCGAAAGGATTCGCAGAAAAGATGATCCCTTTGTCTTTTAAGTGGTGCGCTTGGCAACTGAAACGAATGAATAGGCTTTTTTACCTGTTGCCGCGTTGATGCAGGTAGCCGAGAAAATATGGCCTGCGGTTCGGGCAACGGTAACCAGCATACTCCCATATCTGCGACCTAAATGCTTTGAAACGTCCTTATCTTTCCCACCTTTGTTATAAGAATCGCAATAAATTGAAAATTTATCGACAGACAACCCGGCGTTGCCGGTTTGTAAAAAAATAATCGGATGGAGAACATGTCCGCGGGTTTAATAGAAACATCGCTTCGCATAGTATCTGTTGCTTAACACAATCCTTGCCGTTTTCCCCTTGAACGCCTATTGACAAACGACACCATGATTGACATGTTTACATCATTGGAAATCAAACGCTATCTCCACGCGCCCTATTGATCAGGCTGGTTTCGCGGAGCTCTATCTCATTTCGGTCGCCTATTTTCATACAGTATTTCCAATACGATTGCTGCTTCTTCGGTGGATCTCTCCCTATAGATCAATCAAATATAATTGGCGTAGTATGATCGATTTACCAGCATTGGGTATGCCGGACACGTGACATCATTGGATCAGGCACTGCCTTTTTAAATGGCATTTGGAGGAGGCTCAATGAGCAACAGCAATAGCGCCACGCTGGGGATTGAATTGTTGGTGGAAAAATGCCGCAATGAATTCAGACGTCAGGAAAATACAAATTATTACACACAGGACGATTACAAAGAGGCCGAACGAAAATATGTCAAATTTTGTTTGAACGGTGATGTTGATCGTTGAATCCGGATAAAACAATCAATAACCCACATCAATCGGGGTGGACCAACGCTGGATACTCCCAGGCATTACGCACCGGATGATTGATGGAAAAACGTACACTTTCAAGATGAGCCGCCTCGACGGCCAAGATGGGCTCCTCGTTGCGATTAGCTGACCAGACTGTCGTCGTATAATCGAACGGCTGTCTGGTCCACACATTGGCGTGTCCGTTGCCTGTGGTCCATTCCACCCCATAAAACAGTACGGTATCGTCCGATGCATACGCCTGATCAGACCAGTTGACAGGATTTCCGTCCATTCAAACAAAGACAATAAAAAACATCTCCATTAGTTTTTGACGCATACCTCAATTCCCTCCTCGATTAATTATAGTCAAATGATTTCAATTATGAAAACAACAAGTGTTCGCGATAGTGCCCATCCACGAATGACCAATTTGCCCGATATCGGCGTTGCGCGGAAAATTTTATCCTCGGAATATAAACCATATGCACCCCAAGGGCACTTCCTTCGGGCGCCTGTGATAAATTTTTTCTCGCGCCTTGATCTCATCCAAACGTCCCCTCGCCCCATTGGGGAGAGGGACAGGGTGAGGGGGATCGATCTATTTCCGATATCATGGTTTAAGATACGATGCGAACCGGGTGACTGTTTACATGCGATTGCCCTGTATTTTGTGCGGAAGCAATGTGTCGTTTGGTAGTCTTGACAAACCGGCAGAAGAGCATAACTGTCATGCAGTGTCTGTTTGCCATGTTGAAGCGGGCTTTCCGATTCATCTGCTGTTGAACAGTGACCATGGAAATGAAACCTTACTGCTGAGAAAAGAAAAACAAAGTGAAAAGATTTGTCTTGATTCTTGCTGTATTGGGCTTATTTGGAGTTGAAAGTGTATATGCACAAAATTTCACATTGGAAAGTAAAGATCTAAGCGGGCAGTTGACAGCGAACCAGGTCTTTTCAGGATTTGGTTGCAGTGGCAAAAACATATCACCATCCTTGAAATGGATGAATGCGCCGGAAAATACAAAAAGCTTCGCCGTCACGGTATATGATCCTGATGCGCCAACCGGAAGTGGGTGGTGGCATTGGGTGATGTTTAACATTCCTGCTAACATCGACAAACTAAAAGAAGATGCCGGGAATGTAGCAAAAGGGTTGGCGCCAAAGGGAAGCATCCAGAGTGTAACCGATTTCGGAGCACTTGGTTTTGGTGGCGCCTGTCCTTCCCCGGGAGATAAACCGCATCGCTATGTATTTACCGTATATGCGCTCGATGTTGAAAAACTGGACTTGGATGAAAAAAATGCCCCCGGCAATGGTTGGTTACTATTTAAATCAGCACCTTATATCCAAAGCATCGCTTGTCGCCTACTATGGGCGATGATGGACGTCAGATATGTTTTTGATGGAGAGAATAATTACGCCGACTTCACTGATATGAATACATATGATCGTTTCAGAGTGGAATGGGTGGAAGATGCAGACGGCCTAATCATGATCGTCAATCCGTTTGGCGAGGCACCGACACAACACACTTGCGTATTGACCGACAGTGAGTTGCTTTAAAAAAGCGGTCAAATTCAATGATGAGTGAAATGCTACGAACGGGCTGCCTGTGGGCCGGTTGAGTGAATGCCTGGGCGATCGCTTTGGTTGCCAGTCAGCGATAGATGTTCAGCCGGTTGCAGATGGTAGTCTCTATTTTTTCTTCTTTTTTGGGGCTTTCTTTTTCGCCCCATTTTTTTTGTCTTTTGACGACGGTTGCTTCTCTTTTTTCTGTTTGCTCTTTTTCTTTTTATGGGCCTTTTTGTCCGATTTTGTCTTCTTCTTTTTCCCTGCTTTTTTCTTGGACGTGGTTTTGTCTTTTTGAGCGTCGGTTCTCTTTTCTTCTAACGCTTCGGTTTCTTCGACAGGAACCACAATATCCGCCGTTTGGTCGATTGCCGATATGGCCAGACGCGCATTCTCAAGGATCTGGCCCGCCCTTAAAGGGCCGAATCCGGGGACCGCGGCCACTTGTTCGGGCGTTGCCGCTGCAAGCGCTTCGGCAGTCGGAATGCCGGCGGATGTTAATTTCTCGGCACTGGCCGGGCCGATCCCTTTCACGCGAGTCAGAGGAGTAGGCATGGAAGATCCTTTCAATGGGAACAATGATTGCGATTTTCAGGCAAGTCTGAGGTCTAAAAATTGGTGCGAGACAGTGTCCATTCAGTAAATAGCAAAAGAGGCGTCAACCAGATGCAAGGAAACGCCTCTTTCTGCTTTTACCGCTTAATTTTTAAAAATGTCAAAACAAAGCGTTAGGCCGCTTTCTTGAGCGCTTTCTTCAACTTTTTGACTTTGCCTTCCTGCTTGGCGATTTTTGTTTTTCTGGCTTTCAGCTCTTTTTTGATTGCTTTGGCTTTCTTGGTTGCTTTTGCCATTGGACTCTCCTTTTACGGTTTAAAGTGGTTTGAAAGGACGCTAAACAATTAAAACTCATCGGTGGTTTGATGCGATTTTAAAAAACGATCGATGAATTTTCGTATCTCTCTGGCAGCGCTGGTGTCCAATTCTTCACAAAGTGACACGAACCGATCGCGCTGCTCACCATTGATACGAATCAACAGCTGGCTATCCTTCTTTGCCTTCTTCTTTTCTTTTTTTTTGGCCATTGGATTATTGCCTGAATTGACGTCCGTCATTAAAATATGCATATGCAAAGCATATACATTGTATATACACTAAAGTCTGGTGTCAAACAGTTTTTCAAATTTTTTCGGGATGCAAATGAGCAGGGATCAGCTGTTTCGCATTCGATGACCGTTGACGGTCCCCATTTCAGCATCCAGCAACGGTATCCATTCAAACACGCACAACTAACCGATATATTGATTGATTTGGGCGTATATGGGGCCGGGTCGTTTAATGATGGGTTGTCAGGAGAGAAGTATTGACGGGAGTCTAATTGATCAATTCATTTGTCGTGCTGTTGCAGATTGTGTCCCTGCGGTGGTGTAATGCTTTCCTCATGGCGATGCCGATTTTTTCAATGGAATAGGGCTTTCGTATGTATGCTGAAGCGCCCATGCGCAATGCATGTTGAACGCGTCTTGTCTCCGAATACCCACTGACGATGATCGCCTTCTGCTCAGGGCGCACCTCAAGGATGTGCTTATATGTCTCCAGTCCGTCGATTCCAGGCTCCATGATCATATCCAGGAGAAGCACATCGAATGGCTTTTTGTCGGTCAACTGCAGTGCCTCTTCGCCACTTTTTACCGTTGTTACCGTATAGCCCAACCGTTTGAGCATGATCTCGGCAATTTGACGTTGCTCGACAACATCGTCAACCACCAGAATGGACTCTCCCTGCCCCATGTAATCCTCAAGTTTCATCATTTGTTCGCCAGAGCCATTTGCCTGGTCCGTCTTCGGGAAGTACAGGCTGAAGATCGTGCCGCGATCCTTTTGGGTGCGAATATCGATAAAGCCTCCATGATCTTTGACGATGCCCCATACCACAGCCAGCCCCAGCCCTGTTCCACTGTGACCCATGTTCTTTTTCGTATAAAATGGTTCGAAAATTCGTCCCATATCATTTACGTTGATTCCGGTCCCAGTGTCGGTAACGTCGATTACCGCATAGTGGCCGGGTGGAACGTCCTCATAGCCAGAGTGAGCCTCAGGCAGATGACTAAGCGTTAAGCTTACCTTTACATCGCCGGATGGGGCCGTTGCTTCTGCGGCATTGCTGACCAGATTCATGACGACTTTGGACAGCTGATGTCTGGCGCCCAAAATTCTTATTTCGGGTGACTGATTATGATAAGATAAATGCACTCCCGGATGATTGGCTTGTAGTTTGATAAACTCCGGACTTTGAAAATAATCATCGATCACTGCCGCCAGTGTAACCGGTGTCATGGTTTCCACAGCACGTCGGGCCATGGTCAACAGATCGTGAACGATGGCAGCGGCCCGTTCTCCAGACTGCTGGATTTGCTGTAGTGGTCTGAAAAATGGACTCTTTTCAGGAAGGTCCAGCAGCAGTATCTGGGGATAGCTTACCACACCGGAAAGAATATTGTTCAGATCGTGGGCGATTCCGCCGGCCAGTGTGCCAATGGCTTCCATTTTTTCGGCCTTCCTCAGTTGGGCCTCCAACGCTGCCTTTTCCTGTTTGCCCAGCACCTTTTCGGTGATATCCGCATACATTACCAACAGACCATCAACGCGATCGTTGTCGTCGAACAGTGGAATGCGGCTGACATCAAAATAGAGTCGTCCGCCATCCGGTTTCATTTTCGGTTCGATCACATGGAAATCCGCCAGACCGGTCTGGACAACACGGCGGTCGTTTTCATGGGAAAATTTGGCTTCATCACTGACTCGGGACAGTTCAAGGTCGGTTTTGCCAATCAAGTCAGATTCATGCTTCAGACCTGAATCACGTAAAAAGATTTTGTTGAATCCAACATACGACAATTTCCGATTTTTCCAATAAATGGCCTGTGGGATCGTATCGATCACCAGGCGAAGTCTGCTTTGGGAATCAAGCAAGTCCTTTTGGATTTGTCGCTTTTCCCTGATTTCTTGTTCCAGAACACGATTGCCGGCCTTCAGTGCTTCTACGCGGACCTTTTCCAGAGATGTCATCCGCCTTAAAATGGCATGCACCGAAACGACACCACGGTATATTCCGTTTGTATCTGTGATGATAATATTATCGTAGATTTTTTCTTCTTCGCGCTGCATCGCCAGAGCCGCCACATTTTCCAGATTCATCGTGGTCGACACGATCAGTGGCGCGGCATCCATCAGTTGTGACACCGATTTTTTCAGAAATAGGGATTGTCCGTATTGAAGGCTCAACAACTGATTGAGATGATGGCTCATCACCAGCCCGACAGGACGCTGCTGCTTCACGACGACAGCCGTTCCCAGCGGACCTCTGTCCGCCAATACTTTCTTAAGATGGGCAACGCTGTCCCGGGGACAGACCGTAGGCGAATCGGTAGTTAGCGAACCAATGGTTATAAACGGTTTCATTTTCTCATCAGTATAAGCGACCGGGTCACTCGAGTAGCGGTTTGGTTGAACGCTGAGCATTTGGCCACAAATGTATTCATTTCAGTTTTGGAACAATATCCACCCTCTAAATTATCGGTAACTTCACTGAATATCTAATGTTAGTTTTTTGTTAATTGAAAGCTTGCCAGACTGCCCACCTGGCTTGAAGGAAGGCGACTTCTTGCGGCCGGATTAATAATTTTCAATCTTCACATAATTCCTGCATTCAGGATAGTCTTTGCACCGAAACCGGGTAAACGTTTTTTTCGCTGATGCACATGCATCGGCTTTTTGCACTTGGGACAATTGGGCCGATCGGGTATATTATCAAAAGATCTTTTTTCGATGAACTGCCGACCACAGACGATGCATAAATATCTTTTCTTGTGATTCTTGGTTTTTCCATAGCGGTAGAAGGCGTCCGACCCACACGCTGGACATTTTGTTGTTTTATCACTCATCCCGAGCCAACGTTCCTATTAAAAACCTGAATTTTTCCTGAATGGCATCATCACGTAAGATGGTCCGATCCTGATTCAAGAAGAGGGGGATAAGGGAAAATCGCTTCGATTATTCATGTCCAAACAAAATTCGCTGCGAATTCAGATTCGCATGACCATCAATCGCTTTTGTAATATGCCTGCCCGATAAGATTACACATTGAATTGTTAGGAAAATGTTAGGGATGCATAAGCTTTGCCTCCAGTGACAGTAATCCGCTTTTGCAAATATACAGCTAATCAAAATCTTACTTGCCAGTATCTTTGATTTGGCATAATTGTACAGCTATCTGAAAGCTGATCGGCTCAATGCCAACGATACTCACCTCTCCAGAATTGCTGAAGTGCGCAACACCGTCGCTTAATACTCCCGTATGCTAAATAAAAAAGTTATTTCTTCAAATATCGAGGAGGTCGATTGTGGGTAGGTATCCAAATTTTCAAAAAGCGAACCATAAGTTGTGTCAACAGGATTTGATGAAGAATATCTGGTGCCCGTTTTATGAAGATTGTCTTTATGAGGCTGCTGATCTTCATTGCCTGTTGGACTGCAGCCAGTGTGAAAATGCCAATGTGAATTTCGAAGAGGATTGGAGAAATAGGAATGTTTATTGCCTGCTGTAGTGGCTTTACTGGCAGACGCGTTCAATAATCAAAGGCTAACACAAAGATACCATATCGTTTTAACCCACATGGACAACAAACGCATCCAAAGCGTTTTCTGGTGAGCCGGGCCGTCATTTACCCATTGGCGCCCCGGTTTCATTTTGCTCAATCAAAAGATTTTTTTCAGAACGTGTCAATGCTGACGGATAAATTCACCAATTTCAGCAATCGCCTCGGCAGCCGTTGGCAGAAAAGGTACAAAGCCCTGGAATACATGGGGCATCTTGTCCCAGATTTGAAGGGTTACCTCGCAGCCCTGCTTGGTGGCATGTTTGGCCAATCGCGTGGAATCATCCAGCAGCACCTCAAAATCACCGACCTGCAACAAAATCGGTGGCATTTCGTGATAATCACCAAAAAGAGGCGAGACGTACGGATGGGTTGGATCCGTATGCGCGTCCAGATAAACCGGGGCGAGTGCCTGATACACGGCCGGGTTGATGATCGGGTCGGCTGTCGCGCGAGATTCTATTGAAGGGCTGTTACCGGTAAAATCCGTGGCCGGGGAAATGGCAACCACGGCTGCCGGCAGGGGCAGCTTGGAATCGTTGCATTTTAACAAGGTGGCCAAAGCTAAATTGCCTCCGGAGGAGTCACCCATCAAAAAGCTGGCGGTGGCCGGCGCTTTGCCGTTGGGGCCGTTTTCCCGCATCCACTGGTAGGCCAGGGTGCAGTCCTCCAGCCCGGCCGGGAATTTGTGCTCCGGTGCCAGACGATAGTCCACGGCAAGGACCGCCGCTCCGGTTGCCTGGGAGATATGGGACATGAAGGCGCGATAACCGGCAAGAGAACCGGAAATCCAGGACCCGCCATGCAGATAGAGAATCCGGCGATGGGGATCCACACCGTTGGCGAGTATCCATTGCATGGGAATATGGCCGGCTTTTACGGCAAACCACCGGCCATGGACGGTCGCGGTTGACGGATGCACGCGGAAATACTGATCGATCAGTTCGCGCCTTGCTTTAAAATCATTGATCAGCTCGAAGGCACGTGCTGATATTGCCCGCAAATGGTCCATGACTTTTTGGGTGGGGTCATCCACGGATATCTCCTCATCATTTGGCAAACAGTGTAAGTATGTTAATTTAATCGAGGGGTAAATACAAGCCTGGCTGACCAACAGGCAGGGTAACCGCATTTATAATATTCCATGCCGACTCAGATGATAGAAAAAATAGGCCGAAAATTCAGATGGATATAACGAATTGAAATGATTTAAAATATGCGGTCCATCAGGTCGTAGGGGCAGGCCCCTGTGCCTGCCCTGGTTTTTCAGGCCCCTGCGCCTGCCCTGGTTTTGAAGTCGGGCCAAAATCTTATTGTGTGGATCGGCGAACAAAATCGATGGGAGGGGTAAAGGGCAACCACTGGGGGGTGCCCCTACGGTGGCCGTGATAACCACAATGCCGTGAATGGGCTTCAACCGGGTATCACCATGTCATCAAAGAAAAAGCAGGTCTAACGGCTGATTGCTGAAAGCCGACCTTGGGTTTCTTAAACCTCCCTTTTCAGACTCAAAAACAGCGGGCAAATCCGTGCATTCAGAAAAAATAGAAGAGAAATTCCAATTACTCCATTTCCAAATAAAGAGGCAAGGCCGGCGTGACAGACTGACTGTCGGTGGACAGATTGAGATTGATATCGGTTATAAAATCTACATTTTCAATGTCAGCGTTGATAGTGACGGTTGCGGGCTGATCAAGGGAAAGATACGATCCACAGGCCTCGCCGTCCTCACAGATATACCGGTCGCCATCAGGATTGGTGCCGGCGTAGATCGCATAGGTATCGCCATAAGCAAGTCCGGTAAACGTGTAGGTGTAGACGCCGTTTTCTCCGGCATTGTCAACCTGCGCGACGGTTTCATAGGTTTGTGTGTCCAGCAGCAAAATATAGTGATATCCGCCATCCGAGGCCGCCTCATCCGATCCCACCTGCATGGTCACCGCAACCTGGGCCTGATTGGCGCTGGAGGTGAACGTCAGTGTCCCCGTATAAGTACCATCGGCCAAACCGTCTCGATCGACCGTTATGCCATAAGAGCCCAGGCCGTTGGCATCCGTATCCATGGGGACCACGTCAAGCCAGTCGACATCGGCCGTGTATGCGCTGATGGTCAGGGTTGCATCGGCATTGCCGCTGTTCTCCAGGGTCACCTCGGCGCTGGACAGGGTGCTGGCAAGGCTTATCGTGCTTGGACTGACGGACAGGATTGCCGGAATTCCACCATTCTCACCACCTTGCTGGGCGATGCAAACGGCTTTGTAAGCATCAATGAGGCCCCAGCCAAACTTCTCATCCCAGTCCGCGTCACCCAGATCGCGGGTCAGGTATTCGGACTGCAACAACGCATCGAACGTGTCCGGGGTGAGGCCGGGATAAAGGGCTTTCATCAGCGCCACGACCCCGGCCACGTGGGGGGCGGCCATACTGGTGCCCATGGAGAAGGCATAGCTCATTTCGATGCTGTCGCTGCTGTCATCGCCGATCGTGCTGAGAATGCCGTCCACGTATCCGTCGCCGTTGGTGTCCGAGGAAGCCCCCCCGGGGGCGGCCACATCGACGCTTTCACCATAACTGGAATAGGATGCCAGATCCTCGTCGATGGTGGCGGCACTGACCGATATGACCCCGTCATAGGCCGCCGGATACATTGCGTCCGTGGTTGCATTGTTACCTGCCGCGGCAACCACAATCACTCCCTGTTCCCGGACTTCCTGATAAACCGCCGCCTCACTCTGAGAATACGTGCTGCCGCCCAGGCTGAGGTTGATCACATCCACCGGTGCATCTCGCTGAACGCCTGAGTAATCGGTTGACAGGCCGGCGGCGTAACGGACCGCCTGGATGATGTCATAACTGGTTCCACCGCCATAGCCAAGCACCCGCAGGGGCAGAATCCGGGTGTTCCAGGCCACGCCGGCCACGCCGGTGGCGTTGTTTGATGCCGCGGCAATGGTTCCGGCCACATGGGTGCCATGAAAGGAACTGCCGTCCACATCGTCCTGGTCGCCGGGATCATCCGGGTTGTCATCGACACCGTCGCCGTCCAGGGAAATGTCGGTGTCGGAAATAAAATCGTAGCCGTCCAACAGTTGACCGGACAGGTCAGGATGATCAACCAATACGCCGGTGTCGACCACGGCCACAACAACATCGTTGCTGCCCGTGGTGATGTCCCAGGCATCGGGCAGGTTGATGAGCGGATAGTGCCATTGGTAGGTGTAATAGGTATCGTCGGGTACGCTGAAGGCCTGCCGAATATAATTGGGTTCGGCAAATTTTACGCCGGACTGCTTGGCCAGTGCCCGTACCATCCACAAGGTCTCCATTTTGGCCTGGGTGGCGCTATCCATGGTTCCCGGTGCCGTGCTGCGGGCCAACGCTTCACTGATACCCAGATTGCTGAACAGCGTCGCTTTGTCTATTGTATCGGCACGCCGCAACAACCGTTGACGTCCGGATGCCTGGACCGGAGCGCTCAATCCCATGCTCGAGACGCTGCCCCCTTCGCCGGCCAGCCGGGCGATCGTATCTGCTGTCGCTTGATCATCAAAGTAGACCAGCACTTCTCCCGGTACGAATGCATCGCTCAGCGTTAAGGGCGCTTTGGCGGCGGCTAAGCTGGTTTGGCCGATACTCAGGGCGTAACCGCTGGCGGTGCGTGTAAAATAATCTGCCACAGCTTCGACGCGAACATAGTAGGTGCCGTCAGAAGGCGCAGTCAGTGAGTCGATGGTATCCCCGGTGGTCAGCGATGCATCCACCTGGGTTTGATCCGCATCATAAAGGTAGAGGTTCAAGTCGGCCCAGCTCGGATTTTCCGTCATGGCAAGGGTGATGGTCGCTCCTTCGGTGAGGGTGACCAGAAAATAATCGTCGGGATCACCCGCCGTTTTGCTGTTGCCGTCTTTTCCAGCGCCAGCCACGTTGACATAGCCGCTGATCGTGATCGGTGCCGTGACCGACTGGGCATCGTCGAACGAGTCGTTGGCCACCGGAGTGGTATTGGTGTCATTGACATCGCTGTCGACCACTGCATAGGTCGCCGAGGTCACCGTTCCGCTGATGGAGTAGGTCTGCGACGTTGGAACCTCGACACTGATATCGTGTGAACTCGAACTGCTGAGTCCCTCATCGTCCGTGACGGTCAGTTGGGCGGTATATGTGCCGGCATCGGCATAGGTGTGAGTGATCGTTGCCGTATCGCCGGTCTCACCGTCTCCAAAGTCCCATGCATAGGTGGTGATGGTACCGTCGTCGGTGGAAGGGGAGCCATCAAAGGTGACGGACAGGGGCGCGCTTCCCTGATCCGTGGAAGCTGTGAATTGGGCGTCAGGCGCTTTGCTATCCGCTTCTGTCTCCGTCGTATCCCCGCCGTCGCTATTTCCACAACCCTTGAGAAATACAAATGAAATGATGAGAAAAATGCAGAGAAAGATTTTTTTCTGGTTTTGAAGCCTTGATTGATTTTTTCCGTCCATCTTTATCTCCATCGAGAGTAAGTCGTTGGGCGAAAAAAATCTACATACAATTTATGGTACTTTCAATTCAGGATCGTGTTGTTCATAAAAATACCATTATTTCTTCACCATTTCTCCACATTTTGATTGGGTAGCGCTACCCGAACGAGTATCTGAGTTGTTCGATATGTGCACTGATCTGGGCCACCAAGTCATTTTGAAGTGTTGGTATATACCCCAACGCTTTCAATTGCTCTGCAGCTTCATTTGAGTCAATTGCGCCATACCCAAATCCAGCCACAACGGCAAGAAGGTCGGCTTCGTGGAGCGCTTGCATGACGGGGGAGGGTGAAGATTCCACCTTGACCCGGTGGTGTTGGATCAAGGCTGCAAAGGCTTTGGAATAACCCCATTTTCTCAAAATCCGCATGCCGATCTGACCATGATAATCGGTGAGCATGGATTGCAGTGCCTCAGGCTCGATATCCATGCCGGATTTCTTGGGCATCTGTAAGTTGCTGGCCGCCTGAATCAAAATCAGTTTTCCGATGTCATGGAGCAATCCCAACGCAAAAAGATCTTCTTCGACATCAATCTTTTTGTGACCGGCAATCCGTGTTGCCGCATGGGCACAGGCCAGACTGTGCCACCACAGGTCTTCCACAAGCTGTTTATAGTCCGGGTGATTGGTGACAAAATACCCGCGGCAACAAATGGCCATGACCACTTCCACGCTACGATCGATCCCTAAGCGCCGGACCGCTTGGCCTGTGGAGAGATTTTTTTCAAAGCCGCCGTAAGCCACGGAATTTGACGTGCGTATCAATTGGGTCGAAATGGAAAGATCATGCTTGAGAAGCTTGACGACTTCATCAATATCCGCGTTCAAGTCCACGAGTTGTCGGATTCGGATGGCGATTTTGGGTGCAGGCGGCAACTCTAAATCACCCCGATCGATACGCTTGATGATGCTATTGGACAGTTCTTTGGCGGTGATCCGCTTCAATAGACTGTTATCCGGTGGTTGCGGGACGCCGGTTAAATTGAGTTGGCTCAATTTCTCAAGGACTTGGTCGGGGTCGACCGGTTTGCCGATGATGCCATTGCTCCCACTGAAGACACAATCCGTCAGCAATTGTTGGCTGTGCGAGGCGGAGATGACAATCAGGCACGCCAATTTTTCAGGGGCCACCCGATGCTTTTCTTCAATCTGTCGAAGTTCCACAATAATCGAATCATCTTGTATGCCGGGCGTATCGATATCCACAACGACAAGGTCAAAAAAATGCTTGTCAGCCAGCGATCCTTCAAACCGCTCGAGCGCAGATGCTCGGTCCGAGGCCTTTTCCCGGTCCTTGAAATCTTTCAAGGCCGTTTCCAGGGCTGTGCACACGGCTGGATCATTTTCAATGATTAAGGCGCGCAATGGACAATTCTCTCAATGTGTTTGTATGGACTTTAACAAATTTGCCATCAACAAATCAAACACTAAGCTTGTATCCCACCCCGTAAATGGTTTGAATAACGTCCTTGCCAGGCAACAATTCGGAGATTTTTTTGCGTAGATTTTTAATATGGCTGTCGATGGTACGGTCGTACCCTTCAAACCGGTAGCCTTGAACCCGGTCCAACAGCTCACCGCGAGAAAAAACACGCTCGGGAGAGGCGATCATTACATTGAGCAGACCGAATTCGCTGGGCGTCAGGATCAAGGGGCTGCCCTCGATGGTGACCTGGCGGGTATTTTCGTCCAGAACAATGGGACCGAGAGTCAGACGCTGCGGCACGTCACTGGGTCTTGCCCTGCGGAGCACCGCTTTGACCCGTGCCACCACTTCTCGTGGACTGAAGGGTTTGCAGATGTAATCATCAGCACCGATTTCCAGGCCAATCAGGCGGTCGATTTCTTCGACCTTGGCCGTCACCATGATAATGGGGAGGTTAGAGACTTTGCGGATTTCCCTGCAAATGCTGATTCCATCGAGGCCAGGCAGCATCAGATCGAGCAGCATGAGGGCCGGACTGATGCGTTTAACTTCCTCTATGACTTCGTCTCCACGACCCACCAAAGACACCTTGAACCCTTCTTTCGTTAGGTAGTCATTGAGAATGTCGGCAATTTTTTTCTCATCTTCTACTACCAGGATATGCTCTGCGGTCATCTTATTTCCTCATAATCCAATGGTCGGGCGCGCGATTAGGCGTGTCCCTTGTCCATGGGCAATCGGATGCCAATGGATAGCCCGCCGAGCGGGCTGGATTGGGCCCATATCCGGCCACCGTGTTTTTCAATAATCTGCTTGCAGATGGAAAGGCCCAGTCCGCTGCCGCCGGTTTCCCGATTTCGGGAGGGATCGACCCGGTAGAGCCGGTCGAACAAGCGAGGTCGCGTTTCGGGGGGGACCCCGGGGCCGGAATCTTGAAAATAAAGGACCACGAAACGCTCTTGGGGTGCTCCCGTAATTTCGAGACGGCCGGGGGACTGGACATATTTTAACGCATTATCCATTACATTGGTAAATACCTGTGCCAGGCGGTCGGCATCACCTTTGATGGTTGTGCCGGTAATTGCACCCGTTCGAAGGATCGGTTGTATCCCCGATTGGGCAAAGCTGGCCTGATATCCCTGGACGATTTTTTCCAGAAGGTCGGCAAGCGAAATCCGGTTACTGTTCAGGTGAATCGTGTCGGAATCCGCAACGGAAAGCAGATGTAAATCTTCAACCAATCGGCTGATCCTGAGAATCTCCGCGTGCAGGGACGCCAGATTCTCAGGCGTTGGCTCGCGAACCCCGTCCTGGATGGCTTCAATTTCGCCACGCAAAACGGAAAGGGGGGTGCGCAGTTCGTGGGAGATGTCGGTCAACCACTGGCGCCGCAGCTTCTCGGATTCTTCCAGGGTGCTGGCCATGGTATTGAAATGGTCGGCGAGCTGGCTGAGCTCATCACCGGTCGTGGGGGTGATGCGCACACTGAAATCACGCGATGCCAATCTGTGCGTTCCCAGAATCAGGTGTCGAATAGGTTTTAACAGGTGGCGCGAGAAGAGAAACGAAATCAAGGCGGTCAGGGCTATCACCACACCGCCCAGAAGATAGAACTGCCGGGCCTGTCGCTGAAACAGTTCGGCCGGCGGGCCTGATTTGAAAGGGGCATGCCGCTTCAGTCCCAGCCAGCCGACAATTTGTCCGTCAACATGGATGGGGACCAACTGGTCTTGTTCGCCGGGACCCGGCATGCCGACCAACGGCTGCCGGTTCGCGTCCATCAACACGACACGCGGAGGGCCGCCGGGTGGGCCCTGTTGATTCCTGGGCGGCGGCGGATCATGGCGATCAATGGACAGCATGTCACGCATGATGTGCTCCCAGCGCATTCTGTCCTGCTTGATATCCATCCAATTGTGGTGAACCCGATAGGCGGCCTGAAGGGCTGGTATAAGACGCTGGAGCCTTTCCATTTCCATCTGGTGAATATAATTCTCAAAATTGCGTGCAAAAAGATACCGTGAGAAAAACATGGCACCGACAACGATGGCCAGGATGAGAAAAAATGCACCAAAGAGTTTGATGGACAATTTTATTCGCATGACGCGATAACAACCTCCGTTGCCGCATTGAATCGGGGGAGGATGGCGCCGGTGACGGATTGAACGCGGGTCGACAGGCCAAGGTTGATGTCGGTGGAAAAATCAAGGTCGGTCATATCTGATTCCACGTTAATGATTACGGGTTGATCAAGGGACCGGAACGCCCCGCAGGCTTCTCCCACACTACAAATTTCCCCGTCGTAGTCGGGATCCGTACCGGCATAGATGACGAACCGGTCTCCATAGGAGAGCCCTGAAAAGGTATAAGGATAGATTCCGTCTTCCCCGTCGCTGCCGACTTCCCAAATGGTTGCAAGGGTGTCCGGGTTCAGCAGGCGGATATAATGATAGCCGCCGTCCAATGCATCGGCAACAGTTGTTCCCACCTGCATGGATACCATTACATAAGCCTGGTTGCCATCAGATGTAAAGGTTACTTTGCCTGAATAGGTCCCATCGGCAAGGCCCTGACGATTCACCTGCACACTGTAGGTTCCCAGTCCACTGGCATCCACATCCTCCGCTGTTAGGCTGAGCCACGCGGCGTCCGTGGAAAAATCGGTAATGGTCAAGGACTCGTCCGGATTGCCGCTGTTTTGGACGGTCACATCGTGGCGGGTAAGGGTGGTTTCGAAATTCAATGTGGACGGACTGACGGATAGTACGGCTGGAATCGTGCCCGTTACGCCACCTTGCTGGGCAACCCGTACCGCCTGATACGCATCGATCAGGCCCCAACCGAACTGGTCGTCTCGGCCGGTGTCTCCCAGGTCCTGGGTCAGGAAGCCACCTTCCAATAGTGCATCGAATTCATCCGGCGTCAGTGCCGGATAAAGGGCTTTCATCAGCGCCACTACACCGGAAACATGAGACGCCGCCATGCTGGTACCCATGGCGAAAACATAATTCATGCTGATTTCGCTACCACTGTCATCACCCAGTGTGCTCAGGATACCATCCGCATATCCATCCGCGTTGACGTCCGTGGCAGACCCGCCCGGAGCAGCCACATCGATGGTGTTACCATAGCAGGAATAGGATGCCCGTTCTTTGTCAATGGTCACGGCGTTTACCGATATCACGCTATCGTATGCTGCCGGGTAGAATTTTTTATCGGTCCCGTCGTTGCCGGCTGCAGCGATGATGATCACCCCCTGATCCCGGGCCTGTTCAAAGACGATTTCCTCAAGGCCCGAGGGGCTTTCACCACCCAGGCTCAAATTGATGATGTCGACCGGCTGATCCAGCCGGATACCGGCATAAGCCGTCGAAAGGCCCGACGCATACTTGACGGCCTGGATCACATCATAGCTGGATCCGCCACCATGTCCCAACACCCGCAACGGCATGATGCGGGTCTGCCAGGAGACACCTGCCACGCCTAAACCGTTGTTGGTGGCAGCGGCAATGGTGCCGGCCACATGGGTGCCATGAAAAGAACTTGTGCCATCCACGTTATCCTCGTCTCCGGGATCATCCGGATCGGCATCGACCTTGTCGCCATCCAGCGCAACGTCCACGGAAGAAATAAAATCGTAGCCGGCAAGCAGTTGACCGGTCAGATCCGGATGATCGAAAAGCACGCCGGTATCCACCACCGCCACCACTACATCACTGCTGCCTGTGGTGATGTCCCAGGCATCGGGCAGATTGATCAGCGGATAATGCCACTGGTAGCTGTAGAAGGTATCGTCTGGGTCCATCAGGGGCATGCGGATATAATTCGGTTCGGCCAAGGTCACACCCGGCTGTTTTTCAAGGGCCCGGACCATCCACAGGGTTTCCATTTTGGCTCGCGTAGCCGCATCCATGGTTCCTGGGGCAATGCTGCGATCAAAGGCGGCCTTGATGCCCAGGTGTTTAAAAATGATGTCCCGATCTGCATCCGCATCCAGCCGCAGGCGCCGCTCACGGCCTTGATCGCCTGACAGTGCACGCAACCCCAGGGCCGATACTCCGGCCAAGCCGCCGGTCAGCCCGGAAATGGATGCATCGGCGACCGGGTCTTCAAGCCGCACCAGCACTTCTCCGGGGATGAAATCAGCGCTGGTGCGCAGGGTTTTACCGGCAGGTGTGCTTGCCGAGCGGGTTTGACCCACACTGAGTGTATAGACGGTAGCGGTCTGGAGGGTCGTATCCGCTGCGGCCTCCACGCGAACATAATAAGTGCCGTCACTTGGCGCGGTCAATGTGTCCCTGGCATCCCCGGTGGTCAAAGACGCGTCGATCTGGGTTTGGCTCTCGTCGTACAAATAAAGATTCAAATCCGCCAGGTTAGGATCCGCGGTCATCACCAATGTGATGGCGGTTGCCTGGGTGAGATCGATCCGGTAGTAATCGTCTGGGTCACCATCCATTTTTGAATGCCCTGCTTCTCCTGCGCCGGCTACGTTAACATAACCACTGACCGTTACCGGTACCGGAAGGGCCTGCGCCGTATCGAATGTGTCGTTGGATACCGGTGTGGTATTGACGTCGTTCACATCGCTGTCTGTTGTCGCATAGGGGGCGGCGGTAACAATGCCGCTGATGCGATAATTTGATGTTTCAACAACGATACGCCGGGTGGCGGTATCCGTCAGATTGTCATTGTCGGTGACCGTCAAAAGGGCCGTGTATTCACCAACACCCGTGTAGGTATGGCTGGTGCCGGCACCGCTTCCCGTGTTGCCGTCGCCGAACTGCCAGGCGTACTGGACAATCCGGCCATTGATGTCGCTTGATCCCGATGCATCGAATGTTACCGACAAAGGGGCCGTGCCTTCAGATATGGAGACGGAGAACGCCGCGATGGGGGACGATCCCCCGTCGGGTGCATCACTGCCCCCCCCGCCGCATCCAACCATTCCCAGGATAAGCCAGAGACAAACAAATCGAATCAATCGCATAGGTTTATGAAAGACCATTTTTCTTATGATTTCAATTGCTATTCAAAATGATTACAAAAATACACAATTCCTTCACATTTTCTCCACGATTGGACGCTACAATCCAATGCACAACGGTCTTTGGGCTGTTATCGACAGTTCGCGCATAAAAAATAAGACCTGCGGAAGGGCGTGGAAGGCTTGACGGACTCCAATTATTCTCGAAGTTAAAGGGGCGTTTTGAAATTACACATGCTTTCGACAATCTCTCCCGATTTTCTCCATATTTTGTTGGTAGACAGCAGCCGCAGGTAACAATCATACAACCCCTTTAACAAAGGATGAAACAAATGCAACACAATGGTATCGGAAAAAGGCTGGCCATGGCAGCCATGGTCGTCGGACTGAGTGTCTCGCCGGTGATGGGCGGGACCGCAGACAGTGATGCGGTTTCAGGCGCATCGTCTTTTATTGAACAATTTGATGCCAACGGCGACGGCCTGGTGTCGGTGAGCGAGTTTCCCGGTGACGAGACCATGTTTACCAGCCTGGATGTGGATGGGTCCGAGTATATCGATGAATCGGAAGCCCCCCAAGGCGGACCGCCCCCCCATGGCAGGCCAGATCCCGAAGCTATGATCGAAGAATTTGACAGTGATGGCGACGGACGCTTGTCATCGGCCGAGTTTCCCGGGCCGGCAGACCATTTCGATCGCTTGGATACCGATGTGGACGAGCTGCTCAGTGCCGACGAACTGCAGGCCGACCGGCCCGGCCCCGGACCGGCGGGTAAGGACGGATTCGCCAATGATGATGCGGATCAGGACGGCTATGTGACCCGGGCTGAATTCAGTGGTCCGGAAGAACTGTTTGACCAGTTGGATGCCGACGGCGACGGATCGATCAGTAAAGCGGAAGCCAAAGCCGTTCCTCCGCCAGACGGGCCTTTTGCCGATTCGGGAACGGATCAATAGTCACTCGAAGAGAGAACACCCTTAAGTTCAAGAACCAATAACGAGGCAGCGGTCGGGGGTTAAGGTTCCCACCGCCCGCTGCCCCGACTATACGGCGGGGATTCAATCGCAAGGCATCTTGCACCCCTGACCTTGCGGTTGAATCCCCTGCCGATCGAATGGAGCTTCAATGCTGCCGCCCACAGATGACCTGACCGGGTCGATCCCCATGCCCGCTAAAAACCCTGTGTTTCAACGATTTTGTCCACAACTGCTCGTCTTTGTATCGATTTGTTTATTGATCGGCGGGTTGTTGGGATGTTCGACCCCGCAGGTCGCCGGTGGCTGGAAGCAGGTTGAGATTGTCACCAATGGGATGGACAGCGAATGGCCGACCAATCCCCAGTTCGTGGACGATGACCTTAACATGGCGGCTTATGTGCTCAATGACCATCAATCCCTGGCCCTGTGCATCAAGACAGCTGTGAAACAACCGTTTTTAATGGATGGCCTGACGGTCTGGATCGATGCCACGGGGGGCAAAGAAAAAATCTTGGGGATTCATGTGCCCGGTGGATCGCCCAGGGGACCCGGTCACCGTCCCCCATCGGCAGCGGGTGCGCAGCCACCTGCTGAAAAGACCCCCCAGACCAATGGAAAAAAGCCGCCCATGGCGCCCATCGAGCCAATCAAGCACGTGGCCGTTACCTACGGTGACGCCACCGGGCCGTTGACCATGACCATGGAGGAAATCCGGCGCACCGGCATAGATATCGGTGTGGGACAGGCCAAGGGGCGGTCCCTGGTGTATGAATTCAGCATTGCCTTCAAGGCTGCCCCCTCACTGGCGGATCTTGCACCGGGGGGGATGGTTGGGATCGGTATCATGAGCGGCGGGGCTGACGGCGAGGATCGAAAACCCCAGCGCACCGATGGTGACGCGGGGCAGGGGGGGCCTCCTGGCGGGGGTGGTGGGCCGGGACCCGGCGGTTCCATGGGGCGGCCGGGCGGGATGATGGGCGGCCCACAAATGGAAAGCGGCCATGGTGGGCCCTCCCCGGGTGAAAAGAAGGACCAACGCGGTGTGTGGCTGCAGGTACGATTGGCTGATCAGGCAAATGGTTAAGGGGTTTTTGAAAATGGTGATGCCATATCCACAAGACATTCAAAGCTGCGGCCATCGTGCATGGCATTGGTGGCGGGTTGTCATCGTGGCCGTGCTGCTGGGGTTGACCGGTTGCGCTGCGGTGGGCCCGGATTATGTGCCGCCGACTACGGCCTTGCCGGAGCAATGGCACAGTGTTTCTGCAAATGCAACCGGCTCCCCGGACCTGACTGTAGAAGAATGGTGGCAGTGCCTTAAAGACAACGATACGGTAGAGGCGAGCCAGCCCCTGGCCTACCTGGATGATGCCAAATACAAGGCGGCCGTTATGAAATCAAGGGCCGAGGTGGCCTCGGCCAAGGCCAACTATCAGGAAGCCCTGGCCACCCGTCATGCCAATCAAAAAACCCTGGCGCGCTACCGGAAAACCCGTGAACTGACCGGCGGCAAACTGCCCTCCCTTGAGGATCTGGAACAGGCCGAGGCAGACCTGGAGCGCGCCATTGCCGCGGTGCAGGCTGCGGTCGCGGCCATTGATATAGCCAGTGCGGCACTCAAGGAAAATGAAACCGAGCTCAAAAAGACGGTCATTTACGCCCCCATCAGCGGGGTCGTACTCAGCCGGGATATGGAACCGGGACAGACCATGGCGGCCTCCCTGGAGGCGCCGGTGCTGTACACCCTGGCCGAGGATTTGCGCCATATGGAACTGCAGGTGGATGTGGACGAGGCCGATGTGGGCGCGGTCAAGGACGGACAACAGGCCACATTTTCCGTGGACGCCTATCCGAACCGGATCTTTTCGGCCACCATCACCCAGGTGCGATTCGGGGCCGAAGAGACCGACGGGGTGGTGACCTATAAAACCGTCTTGAAGGTTGAAAACCCGGACCTGTTGTTGCGGCCGGGGATGACCGCCACGGCCAATATCATTGTCCAGCGTGACGAAAAGCAGTTGCTGGTGCCCAACACGGCCCTGCGGTTCACCCCGCCCCAGCCGCCTGCCATCCAAGCCGACAAGAAAAGTCTGCTGGGCCGTTTGATGCCGGGGCCGCCGCCGCATAACGCACCGAAAAAAAACAGCGGCCAGGCAGGTGCGCCGAATCCACCCGGAGGTGCTGAAAAACCGGCCACGGTGTGGGTGTTGAAAGCCAACCGACCGGTACCGGTGCCGGTGACGCCCATCAGCACGGACGGCATCCTGACCGCCGTGAGGTCGCCTGAACTAGACGCGGGCATGCCGCTGGTCATCAGTGTGCTGACGCCAAAAGGATGAGACCATGCAAAGATCGGAGGCAACAACAGGACATCTGATCGCATTGAATGCGGTAACCAAGATTTACGGCAAAGGCCCGACGGCCATGCGGGCCCTGGACCGGGTCACGCTGAGCGTCGGGGCCGGTGAATTTGTGGCCATGATGGGTCCCAGCGGGTCCGGAAAGTCAACCTGCCTGAACATTCTGGGCTGCCTGGATACGCCCACCCAGGGCACCTATGTCTTCGATGACGTGGCCGTGGGCGGTCTGAGCCGGGACCAGCGCGCCATGCTGCGGCGCTTTTATATGGGATTTATTTTTCAGGGGTTCAATTTACTCAGCCGTACCTCGGCCCTTGAAAATGTCGAATTGCCGCTGGTTTATCGCCGGATGCCGGCCAGGCAGCGCCGCACCCTGGCCATGGATGCGCTGTGTGCGGTGGGACTGGATGATCGGGCCACCCATACGCCGGGGGAGCTGTCCGGCGGACAACAGCAACGGGTGGCCATTGCCAGGGCCATTGTGGGGCGGCCGCGGGTGCTGCTTGCCGACGAGCCCACCGGTAACCTGGATTCCCAGCGCAGCCGGGAGATCATGCAAATGCTCGTGGATTTCAACCGCCGAGAGGGGATTACCATCGTGATGGTGACCCATGAACCGGAAATGGCGGCCTATGCCGATCGTCAGATTCATTTCGTGGATGGCCGGCTGACCGGCGATGTGGAGAAAGGCATGGCCGCCTGATGCTCCTGGATACGATTTTGCTGGCCCAGCGCACCATCCGGCGCAATGTGCTGCGCTCATTCTTGACCATCCTGGGCATCGTGATCGGCGTGGCCGCGGTGATTTTAATGGTCACCCTGGGCAGCGGGGCCACGGCCAAGGTAACCGATGATATTTCCAAGCTGGGCACCAACATCCTGCATGTGCGTCCCGGCCAGGGCATGCGGGGGCCGGGCGGGGCAAGGTCGCGTGCGGACGAATTCACCCTTGCCGATGTCAAGGCCATCGAAAATACCGTTGCCGGTCTGATCGCCGTTGCCCCCATGGCGCAAACGTCCAGTCAGGCCATTCATGGCAGCGCCAACTGGTCTACATCGGTGACCGGCGCCACCAACGCGTTTCTTTCTGTCCAGGGATGGACCCTGACCGACGGCCGGCAGTTCAGCGAGGCGGAGCTGAGCGCCGGCAAAGGGGTTTGCCTCTTGGGGCGCACCGTGCAAACCGAGCTTTTCGGAACGGCGTCGCCCATTGGCCAGGCCATCCGCCTGGGGGCCATTTCCCTTAAAGTCATCGGCGTGCTCAAGGAGAAGGGCCAGTCCAATTTCGGTGATGATCAGGATGATCTGGTGATTGTTCCGTTGCGTACCCTGCAGCGGCGGATGACCGGTACAACGGATGTCGAGACGATTCTCGTGGCGGTGGCCGACGGGGTGTCCACCCAAACCGTCAAGTCCACCATCGAGGGGCTGATGCGTGAGCGGCGCGGGATCAAACCCGACCAGGAAGATGATTTCCACGTGCGCGATATGAAAGAACTGATTGATACACTGACCGGTACAACGACTGTGCTTACCGCCCTGTTGGGCGCCGTGGCCGGGGTCAGCCTTCTGGTGGGGGGGATCGGCATTATGAACATTATGCTGGTTTCGGTGACTGAGCGGACCCGTGAAATCGGTACCCGTCTGGCCATCGGTGCCCTGGCGCAGGAAGTGTTGATGCAATTTTTGGTGGAAGCGGTGGTGCTGGCGGCTTTTGGTGGTCTGATCGGTATTACCTTGGGATTGTCCGCCGCCTGGATGGGCAGCCGGTTGATCGGCGTGCCTTTTGTTTTCAAACCGGGAATTGTGCTGGCGGCGTTTGCTTTTTCGGGGGCTGTGGGGGTTGCCTTTGGTTATTTCCCCGCCAGAAAAGCGGCCCACCTGGATCCCATTGAAGCATTACGGTATGAGTAAAAAAGGAGATATTCCAATGACGTCGGATATGCTTAAAAAAAGGTCTACGATTTTTCTTTGTGAAGCCAACCTAAGTGCGATCCCTTCGCTGGCCGATTATCTGTCAGCCAAGGAGTTTGATGTCCATTGCCTTGAGGAAAGCAGCAAGGCGATCGATGAAATCATCACGCGTGCACCGGATGTGGTGCTGCTTGATGCGGATCTGCCGGTGGCCGGTGGCTATGATGTATGCAGCATGGTCCGCCCGTATTACAATGGTCATATCCTTTTTACCGGTAAAGACGGCGACGACGCGTCCCAATTGCTGGCCTTTGAGCGGGGCGCCGATGATTATGTTCAGACGCCGGTATCGCCGGGCCTGTTGACTGCCCGCATCATTGCCCATTTGAGGCGCAGTCACAGTTCGGCTGGAAATGGAAACGGCCGGCAGATCCGGATCGGGGATCTGGTGGTGGATGCCTCACTGAGAACGGTATCGCTGGGCGGCCGGTCAATCGATTTGACCACCATGCAGTTTGAATTGCTCTGGTATCTGGCCAAGCGCTCGGGACGGGTGGTTTCCCGGGATGAGCTTTATGAAGCGCTGTATAATGAAAAATACAATGGATTTGATCGCAGCGTGGATGTGTATATCTCCCGAATACGTCAACAACTAAGCGATAGTGTTGATAATCCGAGTTTTGTGAAAACGATCAGAGGAGTCGGGTACCTGTTTGTGGGCCGCGATGGGAGGCAATGCTAAGAAATTATTTTTGGCTGTACCCTAAGTACTAAATATCCTTTTTCAGGTTGATGAAACGGCTACGGTCAAACCCTAAAGTTTTGAAAAAGGAAAGCAGGTCAGTGGAGTCCCAGCGCACCGAGGTATAGACCCGCGTGATGCCCATACGCTTGTAAATTGAAAAGATCTGTCTGGCCAGGTGGTCACCGATTCCCTGCCCCATGAATTCAGGGTCAACGCCTAACGACGCGATCCAGGCACTTTTTTCGATACCAAAGCCAAATGTTAAAATATAGCTGATCATAAATCCGATGATTTTGCCGTTTAACTCCGCGACATAGCAGATATCGTTTTGGTTTTGCGCATGCTGTTCGATCAGGGCTTTAAAATCCACTTCCACGGGTTTGCGGACGATGGAGGCATAGATAACGGCGATATCGTCCGCATCTTTTGCCTCAAGTTCTCTGACTCGAATGTCTTCCACGGAAAGGTCCTTTTACTGATGATAATGGGTTGGTTAATCGACTCGAATGATCTTCACGTGACGGCCCACCCAGTCTGGTGGTAAATACACACGACCGCTGTTTCCGCTGGATTTGACCAATTTTTCGATCATCTCTTCCCCATATATCTCAAATTTGACTTTCGTAGGGGGATAACCCGGCGGCAGTTCTTCCGTCTGGTTTTTTCGATCGTCTGTCATAATGAATGTCCGTCCATTTCAAATATCTGTCTTAAAGTTAATTAGAGGAACGTTTTTTCCACTTTTTAACAACAGTCAGGGAAGGGGTCAAGCGAGTTTAGCTAAAATGTTGCTATTTTTTAGCTACATCGTTGATGCCTTGTTTTTCCATTTGAAAATGTCTATTGAATACTTGACCTAATTTTTAAACCGATTGACTATACTCAATTTAAGGTGATTGTCTGGCCTCATCACAAAGGACCACAGCGTATGTGTGAATCGACCAACCTTGAACGCAAGATTGCATTATTCAGTCGGGCCGCGGTGATGAAAGGCCTCTCTCCTGACGCGCAAAAAGAGATTGCCAACGCCGCGGTTATCAAACGATACACAAAAAACCAAGTGGTTTTTAGGTCTGATACGCCCTACGATAATTTTGCCCTGGTGGAGTATGGGCTGATCCGCGTATCCAGGTACTCTGCCTTAGGCAAACGGCTGACCTACCTTCTGGCGGGACCGGGCGAGCCGATCAATCTGGTCAGCCCGTTTACGAAGGCTTCCCGTGCGAACATGGCCGAAGCCGCGCGGGATACGACAATCGTCAGCGTTCAAAATAAAATATTTATCGAATTTGCCTTTGCCCACCCGCAGTTGATCATCAATATCATCGATACCCTCGGGCAGGCGGTTGACAGTTCGAACAGCCGTATTCTGGATATGCTGGAAAAAAAGGTCATCGAGCGGCTCAAACGGACGCTGCATACCCTTTCAAAAAAATTCGGACCGGTTTTGAACTTTACAGCGGTGGAAATTGCGGAATTGGCCGGCACGACAACCGAGACGGCCCTGAGGGTTCTGGGCAATCTGCGGCAAGTGGGCACCATTGAAAAACGCCGGGGGCAGATTCATATCATCAACCCCGAAGCGTTGATTGATCCTGAAACAGATGAGTTGTGGATTTAAGGGCGCAGGCAAGCAATAGATGCCACCATCTTGCTTGTCCCTGCGTCCGTATAGGGCGTTCCGTCCACTGGCACATGTCCTTATATGCACCGGCAAATAAACCTTGTCGACGAACACAAATCCGGCGCCATCAGGAGCAATGATTGCTTGCCTGCGCCCTAAAAAAAGCCGGCCATCTGGCCTCTCAGGGACCACGAAAACCGGCTCTTAAGCATTCACAAACACACAAGAAAATTATCGTTTTTATCGTTATTGGGTCCAGATATAGACGGGGACTAGCTGCTCCAGCTGGACAAATCGGGTAAATCTTTTTTTTCCTTGGGATCGACCGGCACGACAATGACCGGTACCTTTGACTTTTTCAGCACCGTTTTGGTGGCGTAACCAATGGATTTTTTCAGCAGTCGGGTCTCCGGTGCACCCATGATGATCACATCGCATTCATGGACTTTTGCGTTGACAAGGATGGATTCAACAACATCACCGTCATCGATCACGACCTCTCTTGCCTGGTAGCCACAGGCGTCATCATCAATGCCGGCTTCGGCACAGAAATGTTCCAGGGCTTTTTGAATGAGCACGTTGGATGACCGTTTGCCGATTAATTTCTGGCGAATTTCATTTTCGTGCGAATGCATCATTTCTTTCCACTGCTCCTCACCCAAGAGCCCCTCTAACCGACCTTCAACGTAATCTGGAATTTTTTCGAGTACATGCAGAAGTATAATTTTAGCTTTAAACTGCATGGCCAGCATCACGGCGACATCGAACGCGGGCACACAGTTTTTGGATAAGTTGGTGGTAAACAGAATGTTCTTAATCCCTTTAAACATAATTTTGCCTCACTTTTAAATTATAAGGGCAACGCCTTGTGGTTGATGGGGGATAGTCGGCATGGTGCACGCCATGGCATCCGGAAAACAGCTGCTGGTAAAAACGAACACCCTCGAAATATACCCACGATGATAAAAACGACAACTTCTCAAAATCACTGGGCCCTACCATCAACCGCCCATGATTTGGTTAATACTGATCCATTGACGAGAATAATGTGTATCGTCTATATAACACACTGCAAACACTGTCAATACAAAAAAAGTGTTTTGATGCCGAGCGGTACCACCATGCCCTTGCTCACAAAAAAAAGAGGGGTGTATGGCACAGGGAGGAAATTGAATTTTTATATGATGCGGATCATATACACACGCTGATGGCGTCCTTTATGATCGATACCAACAAGCTGCAGTATGGATGACGCGTGGGTTGGTATCACCGGCGGTGCAGATACGATTTGGAATGGTTTTTCTCAACATTGATGAACTCGTAAAAAGTCGCTGTTCGGACGGATTCGTAAAAATTAACACCAGAAGGAGGCCGATATTAAATGGAAATGGAATTAATAACAAAAGAAATCAATAACATAAAGGCATCTGTGAACAGCCTTCGGCAGATCGGCAAGGATGTTCCGGCCCTTGACCGGAATTTGCAGCGTATTTCAGCCAACATTAAAATGCTGGAGCTCAACTTCCTCGATCCAGAAAAGTACTGTCAATCGAAATAGATTCCTTCCCTATTATCGACATTAAATGATTTCAAGCAAAGAGGCTGACAATGGACAACACTCCTTTTTGGAACCCTGTTTTGGAAACCATGCCCCTTGAAAACTTAAAAAATCTTCAATTGCAGAAATTTAAACGAATTTTTAAATGGGCCTTTGATCATTCACGGTTTCATCGACGGCTTTACGATCAGGCCGGCATCACACCGGAGGATATCCGCAGCATGGATGATGTTCGGCGGGTGCCGACGGTGGAAAAAGAAATGATGCGTGATGTCCAACGCAAAGATCCGTTCCCCTATGGTGATGCGTTGTGTGTGCCCCTTCGTGATGTGACCGCCTTCAGGCAAACCAGTGGCACCACCGGCCAGGCGATCTATCAAGCGGACAGCTGGCAGGATTGGGAGTGGTGGGCCGAATGCTGGTCGGTGATTCTTTGGGCCCAGGGCTATCGGCCTACGGATCGGGTATTTCTTCCGTTTGGTTATAATGTGTTCGTGGCATTCTGGGCGGCCCATTATGCCGCAGAAAAATTGGGCTGCGAAGTCATTCCCGGCGGGGTCCTCGATACCAAAGCCAGAATTCTCAAAATTCAGGAGTTGAAAGCCACTGCCATCATGGGGACGCCGACCTATATTTTAGGGATGGCCGACACAGCGCAAAATAAAATGGGCATCGATCCCAAAGAACTGGGAATTCAAAGAATTACTTGTGCTGGGGAACCGGGCGCCAGTATTCCGGGAACAAAAAGAAGAATGGAAAATGCCTGGGGGGCCAAGGTTTTTGATCATGCCGGGGCAACGGAGATCGGTGCGTGGTCGTACGAGTGCAGGGCGCAGTCCGGTGGCATCCACGCCAACGAGGCCATGTTTCTGGTTGAGATTGAAGATGTGGAAACTGGGGAAATCATCGAGACGCCCGGCAGGCCCGGCAAAATGATCATTACCGCCCTGGACCGCATGGCCCAACCCTGTATCCGCTTTGATTCAAAAGATATTATCGAGTGGGCCCCGGATCCCTGCCCGTGCGGTTCGACATTCAGGCTGATTCGCGGCGGCGTACAAGGACGGGCCGATGACATCACCAAGGTCAAAGGGGTTCTGCTCAGTCCGGCGGCGATCGAGGAGGTGGTGCGCAGTATCGATGGCCTGGGTGATGAATACGAGGTCGTGGTCGATAAATTGGGCGATATTGATCGCATCAAACTCAAAGTTGAAACCGTACCGGGGTGTGAGGACCGGGTGAAAGCACTTGAGGCGCAGCTAAAGGATCAACTGCGCTTAAAAACCAATCTTGGATATCGAATCGAATTTTATGACTATGGCCGCCTGCCGCGTTATGAGGTCAAGGCCAGGCGCTTTAAGGATTTAAGAAAGGCCCATTAACCAGTTTTTTTAATCACCGATCGAAAAGGGACCTCAGGGTCCCTTTTCGTGGTTTGGGGGAATTTTTCTCCTTGCCTATTTTTCCAAACAAGTTCATTATGATGAACTTGTATGTTTGTTTGTCCATCATGCTGAAAAAGCTGACGGCAACCAGAACACCTTTTATTATTTAAAATAATCCTATTTAAAAGTATGGCAATGTGTTAACTGTATTGAAGGCGTGTTGACCAAGAACTATGGAATCAGATAGTTATTCACTATAGTAAACCAATTTGGTGCTTTTGATGGAACGATGCGATTATTAATATGGGAAAAACAACAGCAAATGGAAAATTGACCGGATACAAGGCGCCTGCGGTCCATCGTGCATTTGAGCTGTTGCGCACCGTCGCCCAATCCCGCAAAAGCCTTTCGCTGACCGAGCTGTCAATCCAGTTGGGATACAGTAAGAGCACGACCCACGGTCTGGTTCACGCCCTGCTGCGGGAAGGTGCCCTGGCCCAGGATCCGGACGGACACAAGCTGTATCTGGGACCGGCAGTGGTTGATCTGGCTTTCTCGAGCTGGAATTACCTGAAACTGGTGGAATCGGTTCAGGCACCGATTGATGAATTGCGTAACCAAATCAAGGAAACGGTTGTTTTAGGGGCGCTGATCTGTAACCGCATCATGATTCTGGCTGCGGCGGAATCGACAGATCCGCTAAAGATCTCTGCTTCACCCGGAACGGTTCTGCCTTTGTTTGCGGGAGCATCGGGGAAAGTCCTGCTTGCTGACCAGGATGTCGAAGCCGTGAGACAACTGATTCGTGACCATGGGCTGCCGACCCATACGCCCCGTTCCATCGTGGATGAAGAAATCTATCTGGCTGAGCTTGAAACGGTTCGTGAAAAAGGCTTTTCCGTGGATGATGGGGAGTATCTGACCGGTGTCAGAGCGGCTGCCGTGGCCCTGCATAACCTCAAAGGCCCTCCCATGGGGGTCTGGACGGTCGGCTTGTCCAGCAAAATGGCGGATGAAAAGATTGAGGGCGCTATTTCAGTCATGCGTGCCATGGCTGAAAAGCTGTGTGAGAAGCTCGACAAATCTTTTGCCTTTTAATGGCCCATTGCGGTGTCATGGGCGATGCGTCTGTTAAAAAAACGGGTGCTATGGGGCAGGGCATCATGTACCCAAGGGGCTGCTGCCCTGGCACAAGTTAATGAAAGCGCTGGTTGATTTCTTCGGAAATGCCTTTTAGTAGTGGAAACAGGTGCTGGATGGTGCCTTCCGCCAACTGCTGTTTGAGTCCGACCACCCAAATCGCGGCCTGAACGCTGCGGCCGCTGGTATTGATCGGAATGCCCAGCGCCATCATGCCTTCGATGTATTCTTCACGGTCAAATGCAATCCCTTCTTTGCGGACATTGTCAATTTCGTCCAGGTAGGCGCCCTTTTCGGTAATGCTGTTGGGGGTGTAGCGTTTAAACGTTACATCGGAGATCATTTTATTCAGGTCCTGATTCTCCAACTGGCTCAGCATGGCTTTGATGCCCGCTCCGGCCAGCACCGGCATTTGCATGCCGATCTCAGAAGAAATTTTGATTCCATGGGCCGAATCGACTTTGTCAATGATAACGGATTGCAGGTCCGCCCGGATACCCAAAAAAGCTGACAGGTTTGTTTCAGAATTGATTCTTTGCAAAAAAGGGTGGGCCACACGAATCAATTCGGAGCGATTTCCCGCCGCACTACCCAATACGTAAAAACGAGGCCCGAATCCAAATTTCCCGTCATCCATACCCTCGAGTACGTCCAGATCGATGAGCGTATAGACCATGTTGAAAACCGTGCTTTTATTAAGCTCCAATTGTCTGGAGATGTCACTGATACCGAGGGGCTTATCCTTTTTGGAAAGCAGGTCCAAAATGGCAAAACATTTTTGAACTGCTGGCACGGGTTTGTAAGCGGGTGGCATCCTATGCTCCTATCTGTTCTATATAGAGAAAATAGATTTTATATAGCTAACGGAAGGGTAAAGGTCAAGCAAAATTGAAAGCAGGTTGAGCGGCCATGTGACATTCATTCCTTCGATGGGCGGTCTAGACCTTCTATTTCTATATAAGGTTGGAACTATATAAGGTTGGAAGGAAAACTAAAAGAAAAGCGATGCTGCATTTCCGCCGGCGACTTTTTCTTTTTCCGCAGTCGTCAGAAAAGAAAGGTTCAACAAATATGACAGCTCCCTGGCCTGGTCGGTGAACGGGCTGTCACTGCCGAAAAGAATACGCTCGACCCCGTGTTTACGGAAGAACCGTTTGAGCAGGCCAACGGGCATGATCCTGAGTACAAATGATGTATCGATAAAAATATTTTCCCCAAGCAAAAGGTCTTCGGTTTCCTGGTAATTGTCTTCTCCGCCCATATGGGCCGCAATCATTTTTAAACGGGGAAAGTCCCGGTGAACCTTTATTAAGCCGGATGGCAAGGCATGTACAGGCGGGGGCAGGCCCCGGTCCAGACCGGCATGAAACAGAACCGGCATCCGGGTTGTCTGCGCCGCTTCGTAAAACGGATACATACGGCGGTCGTCTACAAAAAAGCCTTGATAGTCAGGGTGCAGCTTGACGCCTTTGAACCCTTGATTCTTGAGCGCGGCAAGATCACTGGTGGCTACCGGCTGGTCAGGATGAACAGTGGCCAGACTCTGGATGGAAGGGCGCATGCACCTTAAAAGCCATTCATTGACCGCCGTTACATTCTCTTTTTTTGTGGTAATGCGGCTGATCAGGGATATATCGGTCCCGGATTTTTTCATCCCCGCCAGTAATCCGTCAACCGTGCCGTCGCTATAATGGGGGATGCTTTTACGACTTGCCATGTCACCCAGAATTTCAGGCGCTTTGCGGCGGGGGAACACGTGGGTATGCATATCAATCAACATCTGCCTGTTATGGCCCTGAATTCAAATGCATTCAAATCGGCTTATGGACCACAGGGCTGGCTGTCCATCACTTGCCACCGGCACTGAGCATGTCAGCACCGGTGGATAGAACAGCCAGGTGATCTGCGGTTCAAAAACCTTAACTGGACAACAAATTAGGCAACCACATTATCATATCGGGCATGACAAGCACAATAACCAGTAAAATAAACATGGCTACCAGAAAGGGGAAGGTGCCTCTGAATATGTCGGCAATGGGAACATCCGGAACGATGCCTTTGGTTACATATACATTGACCCCCACCGGTGGCGTGACCACGGCGATCTGGCTGATCAACACGATGACAACGCCGAACCATATCGGATCGTAGTTCAATTGCAAAACCACAGGATAGATAATGGGAATGGTCAGCATGATCAGTGCCATGGCGTCCAGGAAACATCCGCCCAGGAAAAACATCAGACAAATCAGCGCAATGATTCCGACCGGCGGCAGCGGCAGCTCCGAGACCCACATGGAAAGGTTGGCCGGGATGGTGGTGACGGCCATGAATTTGCCGAAAACCGAGGCGCCGGCAATCAACATCATGATCATGCAGGCGGTTCGCAAGCCTTCCTTTGAGGCCTGGACGAACTTCTTCCAGGTCAGTTCGCGGTGAATCATTCCAAGAACCAAGGCACCGGCGGCGCCGACACCGGCCGCCTGGTTGGGACTGTACCAACCCAGAAACAATCCGCCGATGGAAAGGATGAACAGCAGGAAGATATCGCTGATGCGCCAAAGGGCTTTGAGTTTGTCTGTCAGCGAACTGGCCTGGCCACTGGGCGCGATGTCCTTGTTTCGAATGGCGACGATAAAAGCGGTAATGACAAAAAACAGGGCCAACACAATGCCGGGGACGATCCCGGCGGCAAACAAGGAACCAATGGATTGCTCGGTGAGGATTCCGTAGACAATGAAAATCGTGGATGGCGGAATCAGAATGCCGATGACACCGGCTGAAGCGATGCAGCCGGTCGATAAACGGCGGCTGTACCCAAAGCGGCGCATTTCCGGAAGGGCCACGCGTCCGATGGTGGCCACGGTTGCGGCCGTTGAACCGCAAATGGCGGCAAAACCACTGCAGGCCATGATGGTCGCCACGGCCAGTCCGGCGGGCATTTTTCCGGATATGGTATTGGCCGATTCATACAGGCGGCTGCTCATACCGGAGGCAAAGGCGAAAGACCCCATCAACACGAAAAGCACAATTACATTGAGCGGGTAATTGGTCAGTTGCGAAAAAATATCGCGAATGAGCAGCGAAATTGCCGCGTCCCAACTCACCAGGTAGCCGAAGCCGGCAAATCCCACAAAGGCCATGGCAAAAGAGACCGGCATGTTGAGCGCAAACAGCAACAGCAGTAAAAAAATACCCAATACACCTACAATCACGGGATCCATCAGGAAAAGGCCTCCTTTGTGGCATTAACGAAGTCGACCAGCATCATCATCGTCACTGGCAGTAGTCCCACAGAAAATGCATAGGCAAAGGGATACAGCGGTATTTGGGCGGTTGCCGTTACCTCACCGACATCCCGATACTCATTGCCCAGACCAATGCCTTCATAGACGAGAACCACGAAAATACAAAGACACAACAACGAAACCAGCATTTTAACAATCGCTTGAATTCGTTTGGGAAAGGAGGTGACAAACATTTCCACGCTGATATGTCCGCCCCTTCGCTGGGTTGCCGCCACAGCAAAAACAATTGTTGCCACCTGGGTCAGACTGACCACTTCAATGCATCCCGGCACCGGAAGCAGGAACAGTTTGGCGCCCACCACATCGACACAGGTGATGACCACCATTACAATGATGCCAAATACGCCGACCCACTCTCCCCAATCGCTCAAGCGATTTGCCCATTGGCTGATTGTGCGCATATACTAACTCCCTTAATAGAAAACGTCCGGGGAGAATCCCCGGACGCCGGTGAAAAATCATCTACTCGACATACGGAAAGGGAATGCCTTTGGTATTTTGCAGTTCGGAAAATTTATCTCTGGTCGTTTTGATGAACTCGATCCTGGCTTGCAGTTCTTCAGCGCTAACACCCTTTTTGGACGTTTCCTGGATGTAGCTGTCGATGACGGGTTTGACGGCATTGTTCCAGCGCTTGGCTTCGTCATCGGAAAGTTGAATGATCTGGCCGCCTTTGCTTTTGAAAAAGTCAGAACCGGCGATGTCGATCTGATTCCATCCCTGGGCGATTTTTTCTTCAAACTCGGTGTTGACTTCTTCGAAGACGGCTTTGATGTTGTCGGGCAGGCGGTTCCATTTTTTCTTATTCATCACTGCATAAAAGGTATAGACATTGCCGACCTGCCAGTTGGCCGTGCAGTATTTGAGCAGTTCACCGAGCCGGAATCCCTTATACGTTTCCAGGGGCAGCATGACACCGGAAATAACGTTGCGTTTGACCGCTTCGTAGGTTTCGCCGATGCCCATGGGCCGAGCCGTTGCGCCCAGTGCAGCCGCCGTATCGGCGATTCGTCCGGTGGCGCGCAGCGTTTGGCCTTTCAATTCTTCCAGAACGCGGACCGGTTTGGTGGTCGTGCCCACTAAATTGGGGCCGCACGCGGAGAAGTAGATTACCTTGACTTTGTCAAACTCTTTGGGTTGATACTTGCGGTAAAATTCCTGAACCACGTGGGATGAGACCCAGGCTGAGGGCATGCCCAGGGGCAGGTCGCACATCTCCATTTCCGGGAACCGGCCGCGGGTATAGGCCAGGTTGCTGAAACCGATATCGGCAATTCCTTGCACAACGCCGTCAAAGACTTTGTCGTTTTGAAGCAGTTGACCGCCGGCGAAGTGTTGAATTTTGACTTCTCCATTGGTCCGTTTTTCTATTTCCTTGCACCATTCGGCCGAAACCTTGGAGGCCATGTGCGTCGGCGGAAAGTAGTTGTTGTAGGTCAATTTGATTTTGGCAGAAGCAACCCCCGTTGAAAAGCCGATAATAAGGATGATGGACACGAAAATGGCAAGCTTAGTTCTCATTGACTCCTCCTCGTTAAATGACCACAGAATGCAGGTGATTATTCCGACGCCATAAACTGCATGGCAGGACCTCCATGGGTAGGGGACGCACCCCTAAATAAAACGGCTCAACTATACTTCGTGTTTCAAAATTTCATCATATAAAAGAACGATACGGTTGGCGCAGGGTATTATGCTGTCAGGGATAATTCTGAAGCATATACGGCGGTTTTTTGCCTGTCTATGACCTGAATCATATTCAGCCGACGGCTGTATCAACCGCTTTTATCGTATAAGCTGTCTTGTTCCCTGCGGCTCAGGCGTCTGACAATGGACGGCGGATCGAAGAAAAACACGTTCAGATTACAGAGGCACCGTCCGCCTGATGGCATCATTGCTGTCGCTTGCAAATACGATATTAACCGTCATTATAAGTTCCGTATTATGAAATGATATAATAATTTTTGGAACGAATGGTTCATTTCTATTCACCTAACGTTCGATTTGTCAAGCGTATAATCTATGTGGAATTTGATTTTTATCTAAAAAAACGAATAATTATCTGAAATTGCAAAAAAAATTAATTAAATTCAATGAATGCCAATTATTTATTGACAAAGAAAATGGTTATGAAATATATAAAAAAACTGAAACCAGGGTTCATAATATGAAACATCATGACGAGACCAAAAAAAATATTTATCGGGTTCAAGCCTTGGAACGGGCGTTGGACATTCTTGACGCGTTTTCATATCAACGGCGCAAGATGAACCTTGCTGATGTGGTGTCGCTATTGGGGTTGAAAAAAACAACGGCCAAACGCCTGCTCGCCAATCTCACCCATCGCGGTTACCTCAAATTGGACCCCGAAACCAAGCAATATGAACTTGGATTGCGCCTTTTCGAATTAGGCGGAGTGGTCCATGCCAGCTTTTCCGTTCGAAAGACAGCGACGGTTCACATGCGATGGCTCAGAGATAAGACCGGGCTCAGTGTACTGATGGGGCAATGTCAGAATGATCACCTGGTCTATGTTGAAAAATTCGACGGCACCAGCGAAATTAAAATCTCTTCTGCCGTGGGCGAACACCGGCCCCTACACTTTGGCATGTTAGGGCAGGTGTTGATGGCCTATATGCCCATTGAGGAAGCACAGCGCATTTTGACCAAAACCCCTTTGCAGGCATACACACCCAACAGCATTACCGATCCGGATGCCTTCTGGTTGCGGTTGGCTGAAATCCGCGAGAAGGGGTTCGTTATTGAAAGCGGCGAAGCCCACCAGGGAATTACGGGTTTTGCCGCACCCATTCACGACTCGTCGCGTAAGGTGGTCGCCGCATTGGGGGCGGCGTTGCCTTTGCCTGATTATGCCAGTGAGAGCCAAATCAATACCTACATGAGTCAGGTTCGCAAGGCAGCTGAAAACATCTCCTCGGAACTGGGCTACCTGAAGATTTAATTTGGTTGCTCTTCCAACTTAGCCACTACACGTCTGACAACAGGACGGTATTTTTCGAATTCATCACTTTTAGGGGGAGGTAAGAATGGATCTAAACAAATTGATGTTACGCCCTTGGGAGAGCGGTTTTGAACTGCCGGATACCTTTAATATGGTCAGTTTGTTGTTGGACCGCCATTTAACGGGGGACCGGGCAAAGCGAACGGCGATTATCTTCCAGGATGATGAATTAAGCTATGCGCAGTTGGGGCGCCTGACGAATAAGATCGGCAACGGCCTGCTGAAATTGGGGGTAAAACCCCAAGACCGCGTCATCATTTTGCTCTATGATCAGCCGGAATTCATGGCCCTTTTTCTGGCAGCCATGAAGATCGGCGCAGTGCCCGTTCCCGTTAATGTCTTGGCCACCACCAAGGATCATGAATATTTTATCACCGACAGCCAGGCGTCAACCATTGTCATGGAAGCCGAATTCCAGGACAAACTGTCGGCGTTTTTGGCTGATGCGCCCCATGTCAACAACATCGTGGTACACGGTGGCGCCAAAGGCAGTGCCGTGGATCTGAACGGGCTCATCGAAGACGCCGATGATGGGCTTGACACCTATCCCACGTCCAAGATGGACCACTCCTACTGGCTGTATACATCGGGAACCACCGGCGCCCCCAAGGCCGTCATGCATCTGCACAAGGATTTGGTGTATGCCGTGGAAACCTGGGGGCACCACGTTGTGGATTTCAAGCCCGATGATCGCGTTTTTTGCATGTCCAAACTGTTTTTCTCCTATGGGCTCAACTACTCGCTTTACCTTCCGCTTTACTACGGCGCGTCGATGATCTTGAATCCGGATCGCCCCACACCGGACACTATTTTATCCATTATCGAAAAATGTCGTCCCACGGGACTGTTTTCCGTGCCGACCGCTTACGGTCAAATGCTCAACTATCTGGAAGAAAGCGATGCCAATCCGGACCTGACCTGCCTGCGCTTTTGCATCTCTGCCGGCGAGGCGCTTCCCGGATCACTGTTCAAACGCTGGCGGGATCGATTCGACATTGAGATTTTCGATGGCCTGGGGTCATCCGAGGCCAGCTTCATTTTTATCAGCAACCGTCCTGGAAAGATCAAGGAAAGTGCCAGTGGCACACCACTGCCGGGCTACACCATTGACGTTCGCGACGAGCAGGGAAATCCAGTACCGCCTTGTGAGGTGGGAGAACTATGGATGAAAAGCAACACGATTTTTCATGGCTACTGGAATCAACCGGAAAAGACGGCCGAGACACTGGTCGATGGCTGGATGAAAACCGGGGACATGGGCTATCTGGATGCGGATGGGTTTTTCTTCTTCTCCGCTCGGGCCAATGATACCATGAAAGTATCCGGGATCTGGATGTCTCCGTTGGAAGTCGAAAATGCCTTGCTCAGTCACCCGGCCGTGGCAGAGTGTGCGGTGGTCGGCCACGAGGATGCCATGGGGTTGGTCAAACCCAAGGGATTTGTCACCCTGAAAGGTGGCTATGAACCCAGCGATGCGCTGGTCAAAGAGCTTCAAGTCCACGTCAAGCAAAACCTGGCGCCGCACAAATATCCCCGCCTGATTGAGTTCGTGGATGACCTGCCCAAAACGTCCACCGGCAAGATCCAGCGCTATAAACTGCGTGAAGCGCCGCAGGTTCCCGATACCTGTGATGCGCCTCAGGTATGATGATACCTATTTTATAAAGAAAACGCGGATTCATGCCGCTTAACAATGAATAAAAAATGGCTTAGCGGTTTCGCCCTTAAGCCATTTTTACAACTATGTTATTTCAATTGATAATGTCTTGGACAGTTATCAGGAAAACGCAAGGCTATGTTCTGAGGGATGCAAGGTGATGCAAGTACAGGATCTGATGATATTTTTCGAGGAATGGCAGATGCATGGACGGGGCAATTGGTGCTGAGATGTCGGTATCAGGTCGTGCAGGCGGATGTCGGGTTTAACGGATCAGTAATATACACTTGGTCCCATGATATAAATTCCAGCACCCACAAAATAGTCGGTATCGGGAACACGGTAAATAAAGGTATGCTTGGGCTTGACGACATCCATCCCCGGCACCGGCCAGTTATATTTTGACCATCCTTTTCCTTTTTCGGCGGTCCGTAACATTCCTTTACAAAAGGTTTTCCATCGGTGTCCATAAGGTCTATCAGCGTGTCCCGCTTGGCAAGGTTCGGATCATGAGGATGGGCCAGCATTTTGCCTTTCAGGTTCATCAAAAACACATAGCTGATACCTTTGTTCCATACGAATAGGCCGTCTTTATTTGAGATCTCTTTTACCGCAGCGTCAATTCCGTGGTTCTTGACATATTCGCTGGCCTCTTTGCATTTGGCGATGCATTCGTCACGCGATCCTGCCAGCGCGGGCATTGTAATTGTCATCACAGTAAAAAAGGCTAGATATGCAATAACATATTTTTTCAAACCATCCCTCCATTGATTCCATTAAAATTCTTCGATTAATCATATGCCGAGGAAAAAGAATCCTCTGCCCGATTTGTGATCCGGGTCGTTGCCCATTTCTTCCATCCGGCACTCACCCCCTTTAAAATAGATTGAATTTTCAGCATTATTATCGGCACTCAAGGAACTAACTTTCGAAAAAAAAGCCTTCCTGAGAAGAAGTCTTTTGGGGCATATAATCAATGGTGCGTAATATGCCGTTTACGGCGTGCCCCTATAACAGGCGGGATTACGAATCCATTTTCTCGAGATCTGATGAAAGCTTCCGGACAGATCGGGTGAATTCGGTCTTGAATTTTTTCTCTTCCTGGCCGGAGAATTTGCTAAAGTCAATCAGTTCCAGGGAGCGGACGACGTTCAGCAGGTCCAGAAGATACGATTCTGCAAGGGAACTGCAGGCTGAAATTCTGTCTTCACTGTTTCCGGTTTGGTCGGGCAGGGAAGCTGTGAATTTTTCTGGATCAGCTTGAAAACGATGCTTCAGAACTGCAGTCAAAAGACGGAACAACGCATCCACACGGTTCGTCTGGATCAGGGTGGGGGAATGGAAAAAGGACTGTTTTTCCTCCACGCTTACATCAGCTTGTTCAAGATATAATACCTTTTCAAACCAGTTTACGGTGTAGGCAATGATGTTTTCCTTGGACCACTTATCCTTTTCCCAGGCATGGGCGCGGACAGCCTTTGTGATCTCTTCAATGCAGATTTCATAGGTTTTATAGTTGAAACTGCCCAGTAAGGCACCTTCCTGGAAAATATCGATGCCCAGCCGGTGTGCATATTCTGAAATTTCTGCACACAGGATACGGCTTTCCTTGCCGGGTCTTTGGATGATGATTTTATAAGACGGCTTATCTTTGTCGATTCTTACCAATTCTTCCATGGCATCGGCAGGGGGAATGATCAGAGCGGCTGCAGAAGGGGGCAAAAAGGCGGCCCATAATCCCGGACTTAAATCTATACTGGCCAGGGCTGACTTGAATTTTGGGATGTCCTGCTCTTCCAGAGGGCTGACAGGTGTCAACTTCCCCTGTTCCAGCCGCGGAATGAAAAGGGTCATGATCTCTTCCAGAGCGGCCTGCCAACGGGCACTTCTTGGGTCTCTGTTTTCCTGTTCAATCCATTGCGTTACTTTTGATGTCATCCGGTCCATTGCGCCGTTCCCGTTTTTTTATCTGTTAAAGAATATTATCTAAAGAATATCATCGGACTCGTTCTCATACCATAAACGCGTTCAGTGGACAATTTTTAAATCAGGATGGTCCAGATAGTAAGAGCAACACAGGCAGGGTTCCAACAGGAAAATTCGTTTTTGACTTTTCAAGACTAGTCCTTTATAGCAATAGTACTATTGCTTATTCCTTTGATTTACCCGGAAGTGGACCGGAACTGATATCGCGCAGTTCTTTGAGCCGATGCTGACTTTTTTCAATGCAATTGCCATCGAGCAGTTTGATCCGTTTTCCCGGCAACAGTGGCGGCATGGTGCCCCCAAGATCACGAATAATGGGTTCTACCTGTTCGATGGCATAGCTTACCAATTGGGCCGATGTGGCAGGTTCGATACCATTGAGTTTGTTATAGACCGAGGCGATGGAAACACCGATGTCTTTTTTTAAGTCCTTGTAGGCGGCACTAACCGAGCGGTAGCTCCCTAAAAACACCAAGCCCATGAGATTAAAGACCGAGGAAAACAAAAGATCCTTTGTGTACTGTTCCTCCGCTGTACGGTCGAACAACTCGTTCAGTTGGTCCGGATTCAATACACGTTCCATAAGGCCCCGGGCCATGACGCAAATCGGGCTTTGTTCCACAAACGGCTCGAACACAGAACTCAACATAATGATCCCTCCAAGTATGATTTTCGGCCATGCTTTATCTCAAACCGAGAGAAATGTTAATCATTATTATGAGTTCTATAATCTCATTAGAGAATTCATAGTACTACCTTGAAAGGGCTGGGTTGCAAAATCCAACGTCTCTAATTGGTCTGATCAGTTTTACTCAAAAAAGCGAATGTATTGGACAGATAGATTATGTACTATCAGAAGAACATTGGAACAAAGGTATCATGACTGAATCAGCTAAATCTTTAATTGATTGGATCTTTAACAATATATCCTCAATAAATGAAATACGATCTTGTGGGCTCGTTGAAAATTCTGCTTCTCTAAGGGTGATGCAAAAAACTGGAATGCGTTGTAGAAAAAACGATTACCGTAAAATAGCTAAATTTGGAGAGCAGCCAAAAGAAGTATCATGCTATTTTATTAAAAAAGAGCAGCCGAACACATAAAAAATCGATGCAAGGGACAACTTACAGCTGGCTCCGCCAGCCGCAAGTTGCCCTTGAGTTCGGTCGTTACACACACGAAGGAAACATGATTAAATCTATTTTCATAAAAAGCATAATTCTGTTGCTCTTAATAATAGGCTGCAAAAGTCATCAGGATTATAAACCGGAAAACGGCGATATTATTTTTCAGACCTCACGTTCATCTCAAAGTTTGGCTATTCAGAAAGCAACGAATTCAAAATATAGCCATATGGGGATAATTTATATCCGAGATGGTAAGCCGTTTGTTTATGAAGCTATCGAACCAGTAAAACTTACGCCTCTCAATGATTGGATTTCACGTGGAAGCGGTAAACACTTCACGGTAAAACGCCTTTCAAACGCAAAAAAAGTTCTCACGCCTGATGCAATCAACAAAATGCTGGAGGTCGGAAAAAAATTCGAAGGGAAACATTACGATCTTTATTTCGAGTGGTCTGACGACCGGATATATTGCTCAGAGTTGGTATGGAAAATCTACAAACGTGCGGTAAATCTTGAAGTTGGAAAACTTCAAATTATGGCTGATTTTGATCTTTCAGATCCTTTAGTGCAATCAAAGATACGAGATCGGTTCGGTGATTCTTTGCCTAAAAATGAAACGGTGATATCTCCCTCTTCCATTTTCGAATCACCACTATTGGTAAAGATATATGAAAAGTAAGGATGTGTAACAATGGCTTTCAGTGGATTCGCTACGCTCACGCGCACTGAAGGCAACGTTAGGATTCTTTCAGAAATAGTTGGAGAGATTTTGCGATCGATGGGAATTCAGAAAGGATTTTTTTGTCAGTAGTAATTAGACTCGTCTTGAGATCTTGAGCTAATGCAACAAATTCACAATCATATGCTGAGCATGAACTTTCATTGACTAAAGTAAGAATGTCTATGGAGCTGACTTTAAATTCATTTTCGGCCATTAATATTTCAGCTTCATTCTGGATTTGGATCGCTTGCCCAAATGAAATGAGTTCCTTGCGAATATATAGAGCGAGGACATTTCGAAACTCGCTACGCCAAAGGTAGGGAGCTCCCCATATCGGTTCTTTAGCAACCAATTCCTCAACGAAAGGTGTAAAATCCGTTGGCAGGTAAAGATAAGCGATTATATTTGTATCAACAATTATCATGGCCTGCCTTCTTCGATAGCACGTTTGATTTCATTTGCGTCAATTTTGCTGATATCTATTTTGTTGCGTATCCGCTTTGCTCTTAGCAATTTTTCGCTAATTGTAAGGCGTTGAGGCATTAGAACGGATTCAAGGCAATTGATCATCTCATTGTTAATACTGCGATGATTCAAAGTCGCAACAATTTTTAACTTATTATATAATTCTTGCGGAATGTTCTTTACGGTGATTGACGGCATACGGCGCTCCTTTCTTTAAGAACGGTTGCATTATGGTTGCGAAATGGTTTTTTGTCAAGAAAAATCCTAACCATGCAGAGGAGGGGACGCGATGAAGCTCAGCATTTTTTCTGGTAATATCGTTGGGGCGCCCCTCACCGGCACGTTAGCCAATGAGAATAGCTGTACAACCAATACTTCAGCCAATCTTTACGCGGTTAAAATGAAAAACTACCAACAATTGAAAAGATTTATTCGAGATACTTTGGGTTGCGGTTGCCCGGAAGAAGTATTTAACAAAATAGAATATGAAAAAAGACAAGATAAACCCTGGGAGATACGGATTAATATAGGTGATAGATTACTGGTTTATGTTATTAGTGCGGATTCCGAAAATGATATAGCAAGTAAAATTGCTATAGCGATGGAATCAGGCGTAACAGAGAGGAACGAAAAAAAATTTAATCGCTTTAGACTTGTTTTAGTTACTGCAAACAATCAAGAAATTAGCAATTCTGCTGAAAAAAACTTTTGTGAGTCAAAATTGTATGACGAAAAGACTCATTTTCATCTTGTTACAGAGGATGACATACAAGCATTTGATTATGCATAACAAGCGGCTCCACAAAGGACCGCTCGTACCTCGCAGCCTGTGAGCCGCCGGGGTAAACCGCTGTGTGATGTGTTGTTTGTACCGAGCATGCATGGCACAAAAGATGACAATGGCTATAATCTTACAGATAAACAGATCCTGCCTAAACTTGCTGACGTGTTCGGCAAGCCTTTAATTGGCGGTAATAAGCTTAGTATTCAATACGGGATGTTGTGTGGAATGGCCCAATCTGTTCAGGAACAGGGATTCACTGCGGCTAAAATGCTTCTCAAGGCTATGCAGGGAACTCCCGTCTCCAGTATCCCGATCACCCGAAACCAACTGGGTAAACCAATTATCAATGTCACTGTGATGAAGGCGTTCGGTATCAAACCGAAACCGATTCTCCTCAAAGGGGTCCAGTTGATTGAAAATGCACCATAGCTTTTTGTAAATTCATGTTTTATCAGCAACAGAAAAATTGTCTTTCCATTCGAAAGCGACTCTGTTTTTAGTGTGTTGGATATCGTCAAACACCTAATAAAAAGATCACCGTGGACAAAAAAAGACGGCTTTTCGCTGCAGGCGCCCATAGCGAAAAGCCGTCTGATACCGTAAATGGGGCAGGATTGCTCAAAAGAGGGTTTCAATTATCGATAAAAAACACTGGCTCTTTTCGCTCTTGGCACGCTTTGTTGAGTCGTATGGCGATGTCCATGACCGGGCCGGCCATCATCGTGCGGGCCTTTTCCGGACAGCCTTTGATACAGGCGCAGCACAAAATGCATTTTTCGCGATCAATAGTCGAGCTGTCTTTCGCATCGATCGCATCAACCGGGCACTCCTGCGCGCAAACGCCGCATTGGGTGCACGCATCGCTGACGGCGATAAAATCGCCAGTGATCTTTCTCATCCCCTCTTTATAAGGAAAGTTGCCGGGTACCTTCAGTTCAGAAATCTGGTCGGCAGACGATAACGAAAGCAGTTTGTCTTTAAGCTTTCGCCCAAACGCTTCGGCATGACCCAAATCCTCGCCATCAGGACGCGCAACGGCAATGGGTGTGTCCGGACCGGAGAATGAATGCTCACCAATGAATGCTGCGCCAGCAATTGGTTTGCATCCGCGTTTTTGCAGAGTGTCTTTAAGCTCAAGCAATGCATCGTCATAATCACGATTTCCATAAACAACAACGCAGACCGCCGGTGTATCGCTGGCCTTTATCTCATTCAGCCAGCCTTGCAATACCGCCGGCACTCTTCCGGCATAAACCGGCACGGCCACCATCAGCAGGTCATCTGGCGATGCATGAAGCGTTTGCTTTCTAAGATCGGGTTTGGTGATATCGATGACTTCCGAGCTGCTGTGATCGATCCCGCGTGCGATGCCTTGGATGATCGCTTTGGTTGTCCCCGTGGGGGAAAAATAGGCAATTTTCAGTGATTGTATATCCATCCGTCCTCCTTTAGATTTTTCGTGTTTGCGACTGCGCGTACAGCGGTCTGATCTACAACGACTTTTTTCCCGGATCAACCTTTTTATTGGGCAAAATCTCAAAAAAAACCAATTTGCCCGGTGTGGCTTCCAGAGATGGTAACTGCATTTGGAGTCAAATCAAGTATATCAACGGCCAGCAGTGTTGGTTGGAGTGGCTTTAATAGAAAAATTGAATGCTATATGGTATGAAAATAAATAAGATTGAACAATGCAAAGAGACGAACCCGCCTATCGAGTATAAATTTACTATGCAAAATATGTGGTCCAGAAAGCTCTTTGCTGCCTTACTGAGGCGTTACAACATAAAGCCGTACAGGTATTATCGTCAACGGTATACTACTGTTATGGCTAAAGTTTCTGAAACGTTTGTGGACAAGACCCTATGGCCCCAGTTTCTCGAACTCGATAAGGAACTTACTGCTCACCTAAACGATACCGCTGAGAAAATAATCAATGAACGAATTCCTGAAAAGAGAATGCGAAAACTGGATCAAATCAGTTTGAACGGGTCTGTTTCCCGGATGCATGCAGTTGCCCAATACCCGCCTCCAACGGTTACCCAATGCCGTACTTTTTCATTTTGCGCCACAAGGTGGTGCGCTCCATGCCCAGTTCGCGGGCTGCTTTAAGGCGATGTCCTCCGGTTTTCTCTAGCGCGTCCAGGATGCGCTGGTGTTCCGCGGTGGGGGAGGTCGCCGGAACGATTTGCGCCGGGGGCTTTTTTTTGGCTGGTTTGCCCTGCCTGACGTAATCCGGCAGATGATCGGGATGGATGACCGCTTCCCGGCAGATGATCAGCGCATGTTCCAGGATATTTTCCAATTCGCGTACGTTGCCCGGGTAGTCGTAGTTGAGTAGAACCTGCATGGCTGCCTTGGAAATCGCCGGTGGGGTGACACCGCGGGCCGCGCAAAGGCTGCGAGCAATGTGACGGATTAAAAGGGGCAGGTCGCCCCGGCGGTCTTTGAGCAGCGGCAGCTCAATGCGCATGACATTGAGCCGGTAGTAAAGATCCTCGCGAAACAGTCCCTGGTCGACCAGCGTCCTGAGCTGCCGGTTGGTGGCCGAGATGATGCGCACGTTGACTTTCTGTGTGCGCCGCGAGCCAAGCGGATAGAACTCGCGATCTTCCAGCACGCGCAGCAGCTTGGCTTGCAGGGAAAGGGGCAGGTCGCCGATCTCATCCAGAAAAATGGTGCCGCCCTCGGCATCGGCAAAGCGTCCGGGTTTGTCGCGATCGGCCCCGGTAAAGGCGCCTTTGGCGTAGCCGAAGATTTCCGATTCGATGAGGTTTTCCGGAATGGCCGCACAGTTGACCTTGACAAACGCACCGGTGGTACGGGTGCTGGCCGAATGGATGACCTTGGCCAGCAGATCTTTGCCGGTCCCGGTGGCGCCTTCCACCAGCACGGTGGCGTCGCTGGGGGCCACAACGGATACCATTTCAAAGACTTTTTGCATGGCCGGTTCCTTGCCGATCATATCGTGGAAGGTGTAGCGATTGCTGATGGCCCGGTTAAGTTGGTGCGCCAGGGTCATGTCATGAAAGGTGGCCAGACCGCCAACGATGATATTTTTCTCATTTTTCAAGGCCATATAGGTGGCACGAATGGGAATGGTTACACCGTCCCTGTCGGTCATATGCCCCTTGCGATTCATACGCGCCTTGCCCGTGGCCATTGAGTTTTTGAGCAGGCAGACGTCTTTGGCCTTTTCTCCAGAGAAAATCCTGGCGCAGGACTGACCCAGCACCTGGTGACGGTCGTAGCCGGAAATCGTTTCAGCAGCACAATTGAAAAAATTAATCAGTCCTCCCCGATTGACGGTAAAGATGCCCACATCCAGATTGTCCAGAATAATCTTGAGCCGCCTCTCTTCATAGTGCAGCCGGTCAATCAACTGGGTGATGGGCGAATGGTCCTGCAGGATGGTCATACACCCCACTACTTCTCCTAAAGGATGATAAATGGGGGTTGCCATGCGGGTGATCAGGTGACGCTGATTCTCTTCGTCGGTGACCTCCATGTCCGGACTGTTGTCACTGGTGCCTTCCGGATGGTCGAGAACACAGGCAACCGTGCATGGGACACCGGTGAACACCTCGCGGCAGTCCCGATCAATCACTTCGGGTTCGCGCAGTCCCAAAAGCGCCTGGGCGCTCAGGTTGATGGCCATGATTTGCCGCCGGCTGTCAGCTACAAAAGCACCGATATTCAATTCGTCTAGAACTTCAAGCCAGTGATCACAGCGTACGCCCAACTGGCGGTGGGAAGGTCTGTTGTCCTTTGTCATGCCATCCTCCTATGGTTGCCGGAAGTGCTCATTTTCAGGTCGCTGTTATCAAAGCCGGAGACAGGCAACTTTACATCCAGAAATCAACCGGTGGGCTTTTATTAATGATAATCAACTATGTGTGTATTTCAATGTTCATGACAATTGGCGATTTTCCTTGATCTTGTTTGGTGACGCCGAGGGCAGTGGCAATCGGATCGTAAAGGTGGTCCCCTGACCCGGCTGACTGTCGACGGTCAACCGACCACCATGCCGCTCGATAATGCCATACGTGGTGGAAAGGCCCAGACCGATTCCATATCCTTCCTCCTTAGTGGTAAAAAAAGGCTCGAACAGGTGTCCCATATCCTTTTTGTCAATCCCATGCCCTGTATCGGTTACCGCTACTACCACCGACGGGGGATCTGTTTCCACGGCAGACTTCAGGGTGAGTGTGCCGCCGCCCGGCATGGCGTCGATAGCATTGAAAATCAGATTGAGCAGGCACTGCTGGAGCTGGTTGGCATCCCCAACGATGGTGGGCAGGCCCTCGGTCGTTTCGAGGGCCAGGGTGATGTTGCCCAGTTCCAGGCGATGCCGGGCCAGAACCGTGCTGCGCGCCACGACGTCATCCATGGCAACGGGCTGCATGGAAACCGGGGATTTGCGTGAAAAGGTGAGCAGGCTGGAGACAATTTTCGAGCAGCGATCGGTTTCGGTTTCCACCAGTGCCAGGTAATCGGTGAACTGCTGCTGCGTGTGGGCCGGCAGCGGGCCCTTTTTGAAGGTGCGCAGCATCAATCGGATGTAGTTGAGAATCCCGGCCAGGGGATTGTTGATCTCATGGGCCACGCTGGCCGCCAGGCGTCCCAGGCTCATCATTTTGTCCTGGTGCAAAAGGCGCGCTTGATCGGCCATTTCCTGCTGCAAGCGGTGAATCCGGCGCAGGTCCCGAAAAAAGCAGACCAGCCCGGCGCGGGTACCGTTTTCCATCAACACGCTGGCGGACAGTTGTACCGGCACGGGGTGTCGATGGCGGTCCAAGAGATTGGTTTCATAAAGCATCAATCGATTGCTGCCACCGTGGCCGGGGGCGGCAAGATCCGACTGAAGCGTTTGGTAGTCGTCGGGGTTGAAAAAATGGTCCATGCCAAGCTTGCCGATCACATGAGCGCGATCGACGCCCACCATTTTTTCCATGGAACGGTTGAAGGTGACGACTCGCCCATCCGCGTCGCAGCCGCAAATCCCGTCCATGGAGCTTTCGATCAGCCGATCCTGGTAAGCTACGGTTTCTTCCAATTGCCGGGTGGTGCGGTCGAGGCCCTTTTCCAGGTGGCGGGTGTAATCCTTGATCTGCTGGCGGGTGGTGTAGCGCTGACGGGCCCGCTGGAGGGCCACCATCATGGCATCGGTGTGAATGGGCTTGGTAATGAAATCCGACGCATCCAGTTGCAGGGCGCGGATGGCGGTTTCCATTTCGCCGAAGGCGGTGGCCACGATCACTTCAGTGTCGGCAGAGCGCTGTTTGACGGCTTCGAGTACTTGGAGGCCGTCCATGCCGGGCATGCGGATATCGGTGATGACGATCTGCGGGCCGAACGCTTCAAGGCGGTCCAGCCCCTCGATGCCGTCGGCGGCGGTTTCCACCCGATATCCGTCATCCATGAGTGTCATACTGGTGACCTCGCGGATATCCGGTTCATCATCGATGATCAGGACGGACCATGGGTCGGGGGTGGTCATGGTGGCCTCATTTTCTGCCTGGCTGTGCGACCGGTGGCTGCGTTTGCAGCCAGTTTGTGTATCCTATATGTTTTAAGCAATTGGGCACAGGGACGATTCAGACCCAATATAGAAAATTCAGTGTGGCAGGTCAATGCATTGCCGTTTTGGCCAGCATTTGTAATTTTGGATGTGTTCAGCGGGAATTTCATCGCTCGATAGTAAAAAATGATGATCGATTACGCGCACGCGCACGAGCACGAAAAAACGCCAATGCCTGTCGTGCTCAGCGAAGCGGTGCTCGTAGTCGTAAAGTTCGACATGGCATAATTACAATGGCCGGAATTCCATCCGGCCTTCAGCCTGCGGCCTAAGAACGAATCTTCGGTCCAGCAGGTTGATTGTAGGAGCGGTCCATGGCCGCGACAATGAAATGACCGGTGATTGGATTGCCGTTTTGGCCGGCTCCTAAAAAAAACGCACATGACCAGGCAAGGCCGTTGGGAAAATGTAAGAGCGGTCCATGCCCGCGAAAAATACAAATCGATCCAAATAAGGTTACATTGATTTTGGCGGAAAAAGCGGCGTGCGATTTCCAAGATCACGCTAACGTGAATGTGCCGAAAAGATATGTTTTTTTTAACCTGTGACACCCATCACATTCTATTTTTGAAAAATGTGAAACAAACATGTCATAGGAGGTTTGATAATATTAGGCAGAGGATGGATTTATATCGCTCTACATGGTATTAAAGGATAATCAATGTGCCTCAAATAATTTATCGTTGATCAATAGTACATGCTATTTTTCTAAAAGTCCGCCGTTGGCAAACCTTCCTATCTGGTTCCGTTACTAATTTTTCTTACCAAGGGGTGCACCGCAGACCCAAACAGAATGGGGGTGCATGTTATGCATCCAATTATTGTATTTGTGTCATGCACCGGCTGTCCGCCGGATTTTATGGCCGATCAACGAATAGCCCACAAGGCCTCGTGGATCCGCACGGCTCCTGGCGCCTCCGCCATGGACACCATTGGTCAACATCAACCCGATCTCGTCGTCGTGCACAGCGGCACGGAATCGGAGTCAGGCGTGTTGAGTACCATTGGCCAAATCAAAAGCCGTTTTTCTTCAACTCCCGTGTTTCTGGTGGCACCAAAAAGCAGCGAATCGCTGGCCATCGGCGCCTTGAAAGCCGGTGTCGACGACTACTTTAAATATCCCCTTTGTGAAAAGGATCTATTGGCAAGCATTCAACAACAGTTATGCACGCACGACGGCTGTAAATCGATAGCAGTATCCGAAGGACAATTTTCCGATAAGTTGGTTGGGAAAAGCAGAACCATGGAAGAACTGAAAGATCTTCTGGATCGGGTCTCTATTGTCGATAGCACGGTGCTGATTACCGGAGAAACCGGCACGGGAAAGGAACTGGCGGCAAGTATTATCCATGAAAACAGTGCTCGTGGCCGAAAGCCCATGATCAGCGTCAACTGTGCCGCACTGCCCGATAGTCTTGTCGAAAGTGAATTGTTCGGCTACCAGCGCGGTGCGTTTACCGGTGCGGTGGATACGACCCGCGGCCGGTTTGAACTGGCCCAGGGGGGAACTGTTTTTTTGGATGAGATCGGCGATATGACGCCCTTTGCCCAGGCTAAAATTCTGAAGGTCATTGAAGATAGAGAGGTCTCTCCACTGGGCGGCGCACATCCCGTCGCTTTGGATTTCAGGTTGATCGCCGCTACCAACCGGCAACCGGAAAGCATCATCGAAGAAGGCGCATTCAGAGACGATCTATTCTATCGGCTCAATGTCGCGAGAATTCACATGCCTAGCATACGAGAGCACCGGGAGGATATTCCACTGTTGGTGGATCATTGCATCAGGAAACTCAACCGGAAATTCAACCGGGATGTTCAGGGCCTGAGTAAGGACGCCATCGATTTGCTGTATCGCTACGACTGGCCCGGGAACGTCCGGGAACTGATCAATGTACTCGAAGGCGCATACGTGAACATGCCGCTGGGAAATATCGATTTTGCCGATCTGCCGGCCTACTTCAAAAATAAATTGATCAAGCACCAGCATGCACCGGTGAATGAGCGCAAACAAATCATATCGGCCCTGCTGGAAACCAATTGGAATAAGACTACCGCCGCCAAAAAACTCAACTGGTCGCGCATGACCCTGTATCGGAAGATCTCCAGGTACCAGATCGTTGAGAAGCGTTCTCATCGTCAGGTGTAACATTGTAACACCTGCCTGTAACATGCTCCTGTGACTGTCATCCGCTCTGCTCAGCCATTTTGAAAATACATTAAATCTGATGATATTTCGCCTCCATTTGTTAAAATTCACCAAAGATTTCTCACCGCTGAGCTATTACTCTTTATCCGGTTTCGATGCTCTACTGTAACAGGCGCGACAGGCGAAAAAGAGGCAAGCCAAATAATCGATTGTTTGATATGTGCGATAATTGAATAATTTCAATTGGATAAGAAAAGTAAAGGTTTGCTTGGCATCATGGCGCTCAAATTGCTTTGAGTACCAGTATAAGCCGCGAACTCAAGTGGCCCAATCTATGGTGGAATATGGAGCCGTACATGCGAGATCAGCACAACTGCCGCGAACCCGAAGCCAGATGGGCCAATCAGTTCAAGACAGGCTTTCGAGAACATGTGATCGAACTGGTCTTTTATCAGAAAACGAATACTGCTGAACAGCGAATTCTCACGAGGATCATTGCCAGCCCCGACGATGCCAAGGAACTGCTACTGAACCTGTCTGGAACCATCGAAAAATATGAAGCGAAGTTCGGGCCGCTCAATGCGAGCGGGGTGGAGCGAACCAGCCCGGATACTCAATGACGACGTTTTTGGTTTGATGCCTACAAAAAATAGAACGGGAATTTACTCTGACACCTAATTTGTCAGTATTTGATTCCTGAGGGTTATCGCTATCAATCAACCAAGAGGAGGATGCTTCATGCCTGTCGCAACTACTTATCCGGGCGTGTATATTGAGGAGATCCCTAGCGGCGTACGTACGATTACAGGTGTTGCCACGTCGATCACCGCATTTTTGGGAAGAACCATCATGGGACCCGCCAATGAACCGGTGACGATTAATAGCTTTGGTGATTTCGAACGCCAGTTTGGTGGGCTTGGTGTCAATTATCCCTTAAGCTATGCCGTGCGCGATTTTTATCTCAACGGCGGCAGCCAGGCCATTATTGTCAGGCTTTACAACGATTCAGATACAAACGGCGATGCCAATGCCAGTTTGACGGTTGACGATCTGGCGTTGACCGCCGCATCTCCTGGACAGTGGGGCAAGAAACTGCGTGCAACCATCGACGTTGAAGTTTCAGATGAAATACGAACACGTTTGGGGCTAAGTGACACCGATGCCCTTTTTAACCTGACTATCCGGTTGGGGAGTAGTGTTGAAAAATTTCTGAATTTGACCGTCACGGACAACGCCGGCCGTGTCGACAGGGTACTTAAGGCCAGATCGAGCCTGGTGGCGTGGAAAGGTGCCTGGCCCAGTGCGGTGCCGGCGATGGGCAAAGTAGCTACGGCACGGGGCAGGCTTAAGGACCTGAACGATGCACTGAATGCCATAGCTGTCGATGATGCAGCCGTTACTGCGGCCAGAGAAGCCTACGAGACCGCCAAACAGGACCTGGACGACGACGCGACCAAGGCTGAAATACAGCTGGCCGCGGCATTGGCGGCTGTACCCCGGGTGGCAGACGACATTGCGGCGGCGCAAGAGGCCCTGTTAGAAGCCGAAGGGGCTATGGGGGGCTCTGATGGTAAAGCGCTCGACCAGCCCGTTTACGAAGGCAGCAAGGAAGACAAAACCGGCATTTACGCATTGGACAAAGCCGATCTGTTCAACCTGCTGTGCATTCCGCCGGACACCCGTGGCGGTGATATCCCGCCGGTCGTCTATCAGACCGCCATGGCCTATTGCGTGGCGCGGCGCGCGATGCTGCTTGTCGATTCGCCCGCCGCCTGGACTGCAAACAAAGATACAGCGGCCGCCAGCGCCAAAAAAGGGCTTTCCGCTCTCGGGTTGTCGGGGGAGGCGGCACGCAACGCCGCGCTCTACTTCCCCCGCGTACTTGAGACCGATCCGCTCCGCGACGGGCAAATCGAAGCCTTTGTCCCCTGCGGCATCATCGCCGGAATCATGGCGCGCACCGATACCGCGCGGGGGGTATGGAAAGCACCGGCTGGGCTGGATGCCGCGATCATCGGCATTCAGGGTCTTAACGTCCCCCTCAACGATGCCGAAAACGGCATGCTCAACCCTCTCGGCATCAACTGCATGCGCGTCTTTCCGGTTAACGGCCGCGTCGTCTGGGGAGCGCGTACGTTGCGGGGGGCGGATCAGTTGGCTGATGAGTATAAGTACGTTCCGGTCCGGCGGCTTGCGCTTTATATCGAGGAAAGTCTTTATCGCGGCATTCAGTGGGTGGTTTTCGAACCCAATGATGAGCCGCTTTGGTCACAGATTCGACTAAACGTCGGGGCATTCATGCACAACCTCTTTCGACAGGGGGCCTTCCAGGGAACGACTCAGCAGGACGCCTACTTCGTCAAATGCGATAAGGAGACGACAACCCAAAATGACATCAATCTCGGGATCGTAAATATCGTCGTCGGCTTTGCGCCACTCAAACCGGCGGAATTCGTTATCATCAAGATTCAGCAGATAGCTGGACAGATCCAAACTTAAGGAGTGAATTATGGCCCAATTCACAGTTAATACAGAACGTTTTGACCCTTATAAGAATTTTAAATTCAGGGTGAAGTGGGATGGCAAATACGTGGCCGGTGTGAGCAAGGTCAGCGCCCTGAAACGCACTACGGAGGTTGTGGAACACCGTGAGGGCGGCGATCCCAGCAGCAGCCGACGGTCACCGGGGCGTACGAAGTACGAACCCATTACATTGGAGAGAGGGGTGACCCACGACAAGGAATTTGAAATTTGGGCAAACAAGGTTTGGAACTATGGTTCCGGACTCGGATCCGAGGTCTCTCTCAAGGATTTCCGGAAACCCATCATCATCGAGATGTACAACGAGGCCGGTCAGCTTGCCATTGCCTATAAGGTTTTCCGCTGCTGGGTATCCGAGTACCAGGCGTTGCCCGATCTGGATGCGAATGCAAATGCCGTCGCCATCCAGACCATCAAACTCGAAAACGAGGGTTGGGAACGGGATTATGTCGTTTCAGAACCGACCGAGCCCACTTTCGATGAACCTTCACCGACGTAATTCGCTATGCATGATCCTACTGAACTAAGACTATTGGATGCTTGGGAAAAGGGGCTTTTACAGCAGGCCGTGAATCGTGCGCTCAGTCTTCTGAAAGTCGGTTACCCTGAGCAGTCAATGAAGACACTGGCAGGGATAACCATCGGCGAGCGGGATGCCCGGCTCTTAATGCTCCGCCAGGCTTTATTTGGATTCCGCATGACCAGCACAACGAAGTGTCCGGCCTGTTCAGAACGGCTGGAGTGGGAGTCAAATGTGAGCGATCTGCTCGTCCGCCAGGTAGACCCCCCTCCAGACTGTGCTTCCGGTGCTTCTCAAAGGGCAGCAGATCTCCTTGAGATTACAGTGGAAAAATATCGCATCAAGTGCCGTCTGCCCAATAGCGATGACCTGTTTTTCTCAGCCGGGCAGACCGATGCCAGGGTGATGCGCAAGCAGTTGATAGAACGTTGCCTGATTGAAGCAACCACGGAAGACGGCGAATCCATGTCTTTTGATCAACTTTCAGAGACCGCGCTGCAGGCTGTGGTTGAGGAGATGGAAACCGCCGATCCCCAGGCGAATCTCCAGATCGATCTTAGCTGCCCCGCTTGCGGGCATTGCTGGGCGGTCGTCTTCGATATTGTTTCCTATTTATGGGCTGAAATCGATGCCTGGGCCCAGCGCATGCTGCGGACCGTGCATCTATTGGCAAAGCGCTACGGCTGGCGGGAAGCGGATATTCTGGCGATGAGTCCGATGCGCAGGCAAATTTATCTGGAAATGGCAAGACAATGATGGATTTTTTAGACTCGCTCATCGATCGACACAGGAATGCACCACCCCGGATCACACCGCGTATTCCTTCGATTTACGAGCCGGAGAACTCTTATTTAAGGGTGGCGCATACTGAGGTCGATGGCCCGATCGGGATGGACGAAACGGCCGTTATGGCGCCCATGGCACCGTTGAAAAAAAATGCAAGAGTACCCGTCGAGCCAACCCATCCCGAATTGCCGGCCTTTCCAGACGCACCGATCCTATCGCCGGCTGTCGCTGAATCGAGGCCGGCCAACCCGGCCCCAGGCGTTGTTTCACCAGCCGTGGAAGAAGAACCGCAACCTACATGGGCGCAGCCTGAGAAGGTACCGTTGTTTCCTTTTGCAACCCAAACAGCGGATGCCGGCCAGGCCGGATCGTCAAATCATGAACCTGCTGTTCCCATCATTGGCGATACCCCCCCAAAGCGCGAAACAGCCCACGACGAACCCGCATCTTTGTATCGTGAGCCAAGGTCGAATAATCGTCCTGTCGATGCTAAGGCCCATACCGGGAATACTCAGCATGTCGATATGGCTGATCGAGATCAGTCCCTGATTCAACTCTGCGATGAAACGAAACCGGTCTGCTCCGGGACCGGACCCCCATCGGCTGTCCGGGTCACCCCTCTCACAGTCAACGTGAGCCATGTGCAGCCGGACGCGCACATAAGTCGGCAAACATCTCACTCAAGGGTAAAGGTGGGCGATCAAGCTTTCCTCAAGGAAGATCGTGCCGCATCTTTACTTTCTCCTCTTGAGACGGAACATACGGCTATTCAGGAACGGCATTCAAAGGGATGTGACCACGACAGACCCGGTTATGCGGATCAGGATGGGGGAATTTTAAAACCGCCTGCCGTCCGGATCACACCGGCCATTCCCAGTGCGCCCCAACCAAGGCCACCAGCACCCGAGCCGGAGCCGGTCATCAATGTCACCATCGGCCGTGTCGAGGTGCGGGCCATGGCCCAGGCAGCGTCAAAACGTCCCCAGCCCAGGCGGCCGGCACCCATGAGTCTGGATGATTATCTCGAACGGCGAAATGGAGGCGCACGATGAGCAACGCCCTGGCCATCGCCACGGTGACCACCGCATTGGCCCAGATCGTACGGACCGCGGCCCAGTCCATGGTGGCTGGCAGCGATGTGGTGACGGGGCCTCCGGATCCCAGCGGCAGCCCGGCAAACCGCATTCACCTGTTTCTCTATCAGGTGTCGCCCAACGGAGCCATGCGCAACAACGATCTGCCCATGCGTTCAGCCGACGGCAAACTGGTCATGCGTCCCACGGCGGCGATTAACCTGCATTATCTGCTGGCCTTTTACGGCAGTGGCAGCGATCTGGAAACCCAACGCATGCTCGGGGCTGTTGTCCGGGATCTGCACGCCAAACCGCTGCTTACGCGCACGGTGATCCAGGATGCGATCAGCAGCCAGACCTTTCTGACCGATTCGAACCTGGCCGACGCAGTGGAGCAGGTGAAATTCAGCCCCCTGGCAGTCTCTCTGGAAGAGATGGCCAAGCTCTGGTCGGTTTTCTTTCAGACGCCCTACGCCCTCTCCCTGGCCTACGAGGCCGCGGTGGTCCTGATCGAAAGCGAATTGCAGACGCAGCCGGCCTTGCCGGTGCTGAAGCGGGGCGATACCGATCAAGGGGTGGATACCCTGCTGGGCCCCTTTGCGGTTCTTGAAAAGGCCTACTTTGGCATGGATCAGGATCCGATTCTGAGGCCGCGTCCAATCTCGCTGCCCGCCGCCCGACTGGGCCTGGCCGTGATCTTGGGCGGCCGCAACTTGAGCGGGGAGGGGGGGCTCCTGCGCTTTCGGCATTCCAGGCTGGACGTGAGCCATGAGCTGTCGCCGGAACCCGCCGATGTTTCCGCCAAGGAGCTCAAAATCCGGTTGCCCGAGCCCGGTTCAGGGACCAGCCAGACCGACTGGGCACCGGGAGTATACACGGTGACCGTGGTGCAGAACCGGCCGGGAACCGACCGCGAATGCACCAGCAATGCTCTGCCCATCCCCCTGTCGCCCATCATCACCGCCATTGAGCCGGGAACCACCATCGCGCGGGATGACGACGGCGCGGCCACCCTGACCATTACCTGTCGGCCGCGGGTGCGTGCGGAGCAGCGGACCGTTCTGCTGGTGGCCGGCCGGGAGATCACGGGCACGATCGATGATGATGATCCGGATAAAATCGTATTTGTCATGGAGGATGCAGAAGCCGTAACCGACGCAATCATCCGTCTGCGGGTGGACGGCATCGAGAGTATGCCTTTCAGCCGGGAGGACGCGCCGCCGCCCCCACATTTTGTGTTTGACCCCAACCAGCGGGTGAGCATCACATGAACGATCTGACCAAATGGCAGACCAACAACGACCGGTATCTGGTGGCGGCCATGGCCTGGCTGCGCCTCGGCCTGAGTCGGCTCGCGAATGGCTCGGCTTCCGATCAGCCGCCGGAGAACAGGAAAACCGAGCCGCCGGCGCCTTTGGTCGATGAAACGCCCAGAGGCTGGTTCGGGATGCGCAAACACACGGCAAACAAACCTGCGCCAGCGGCCGAAAAAGCCCCTGACAATGCCCTGGCAACAGCCGCCGCGGCCATGGCGGAGGCTGCCAAGGCCGAACCGCCGCCGGCCATGATCATTCTCGGACGCTGTCTGGGGCTTTCCACCTTCGAGCAACAGATTCTGCTGCTGTGCGCGGCCATGGAACTCGACACCCGTATCCCGGCCCTCTGCGCCCAGGCCCAGGCGCACCCGAACCGGGCCTATCCCACTTTCGCCCTGGCTCTGGCACTTTTCGACGATCCGGCCTGGGACGCCCTTTCCGCCGACCGGCCCTTACGTTATTGGCGCCTGATCGAGATCAACCAGCCGGGCGCCACACCGCTGACCGCCAGCGCCCTGCGCGCCGACGAACGCATCGTCAACTACCTGAAAGGGCTCAACACGCTGGATGACCGGCTGTCGCCCCTGGTCGATTCTCTTTTCAGGGATGTGGTCGACAGGCCAGTTCTTCCTCCGTCCCAGGAACAACAGGCCCTCGAGATAACGAACCGGTTGCAGGCCTGGGTCAGTGACGGCCGTGCGTCCATCATCGAGCTGTTGGGCCGGGACGGTGAGAGCAAGCGGGCCGTGGCCCGGAGAGCGGCCATTGACCTTGGGCTCCATCTTTATCGTCTTGACCCGGCGGTCCTACCCGCCCAGTGGGCCGACGTCGAGGCGTTCAGTCGGCTGTGGCAGCGGGAGTGCCGGCTGATGCCCCTGGCCCTTTATGTGGACATGGGGGCCGTTATCGGCTCCGGTCCCGGTGAAACCCAGGCGGCGGCGATTGCAAGATTTATCGACCGCGCCCGGGGCGTCTTTTTCCTCGATGTAGCGGAATCCAATCGGATCACTGTTCACCCGGCGGTTTCGGTCCAGGTCCACAAACCAACGCCCCAGGAGCAGCGGTCCCTCTGGCTGCAGGCCTTGGGGGCGGAGGCGGATGCGCTTGCCGGACGGCTGGCCGCCCAGTTCAACATGAATCCACAGGAGATCGGAAAGATCGCCGCCGCCATTACCGTCGAGGAAGAATCGGACGTCAGCCGGGATGAACGCCTGTGGAACGCCTGCCTATCGGCTTCCCGGCCAAAGCTGGACCGGCTGGCGGAGCGGATCGACGCCAAGGCCACCTGGGAAGACATCGTGCTGCCGGCCCAGGAGCGGACGCTGCTCGGCCAGATCGCCCAGCAGGTCCGGCAGCGCAGCCGGGTCTATGAGGATTGGGGGTTCAGTCGCAAAATGAACCGCGGCCTGGGCATCAGCGCTCTTTTCTCAGGGGAAAGCGGCACGGGCAAGACCATGGCCGCCGAGGTCATCGCCAATGAACTGAAACTGCATCTCTACCGCATCGACCTCTCCGCGGTGGTCAACAAGTACATCGGCGAAACCGAGAAGAACCTGCGCCGGGTGTTCGATGCCGCGGAGGACAGCGGGGCGATCCTGTTTTTCGACGAGGCCGACGCCCTTTTCGGCAAGCGCAGCGAAGTCAAGGACAGCCACGACCGCTACGCCAACATCGAGATCAATTACCTGTTGCAGCGCATGGAGGCCTACCGCGGGCTGGCCATCCTGGCCACCAACATGAAGCGCGCCCTGGATGCCGCGTTCATGCGCCGCCTGCGCTTTATCGTGAATTTCCCGTTTCCGGGGCTCAAGGAACGCAAACGCATCTGGCAGAACGTGTTTCCCAAGACGGACGCGTCGTGTGGCCTTTGCGGCGTCCCGGTCGACGGGCTGAACTGTGATCAGTTGGCCAAACTCAATCTGACCGGCGGCAGTATTCATAATATTGCCCTGAACGCCGCATTTCTGGCGGCTCGGACCGGTGCAGCGGTAACCATGGAGGTTGTTCACGATGCTGCCAGAACCGAGTTCCGTAAACTGGAAAAACCCATCAACGAGGCGGATTTCCGTTTGCTGCAATCCGTGGGGAGCAGGGCATGACCATCACCATTCAACAGGAGCAGGAACATGGCTAAAAAAGACAAGCAAAAGGATCTGGGGAACTATCTGTGGCGTGCCGGTGAGCGCGTTGCCGTGTTGCAGGTGCCGGACCGGTTTACAGTACGGCTGAATCGGGGGGTTGCCAAGGAGAAGGTAGCAGCCGACTACCATGCGACCCACCGGAAGGGGCTGCGCCGGCAGAATCTGCAGGAGTACTCGGTGGATGTGGAACAGCGGGATGCGGTCATGGACCGGGTGCGGCAAGGCGGGGATGTGGCCTTCGCATCGCACGTCTACGCACCGGCCGAAGACCCGCTGGCCAAACTTTACCTGACCGATGAAATCACGGTGCAGTTCAAACCGGAAGTCTCCGACGACGACATAGAAAAGATCACAACCAAACTCGGGCTGAAACTGGTCCGTGAAATCCGTGACGTGGCGCGCGCCTTTATCTTCCGGGTCGGCCCGCAGGCTGCCGAGAACCCGATCAAGATCGCCAACCGCCTGGCCCAGAACGACAAGGTGCTGCTCAGCGAGCCGAACATGGCCGTGGCTTCCAAAAGCCACTACACGCCGACCGATACCTTATTCGCCGAACAGTGGCATCTCTTTCATACCGGCGGGCCCTGGCTCGATGCGGCCAGCCACATCGACGCGGTACATGCCTGGGATATCACCCGCGGAGAACGATCGGTGGTCGTTGCCGTAGCCGACGACTCCTGCGACCTCTACCATACCGATTTTGAAGGGGCGGGCAAGATCGTTGCCCCGCGGGATTTTGGCGGGCAGGATTTCGACCCAATGCCCGAGCTGTGGGACGACAATCACGGCACGGCCTGTTGCGGCGTTGCCGTGGCAGAGGAAAACGGTACCGGTGTCGTGGGGGTCGCGCCGGGTTGCGCCCTCATGCCGATCCGTACCAGCGGGATGATTGACGACAACAGCATCGAAGACCTGTGCGACTGGGTCGTCGACCATGGCGCCGGCGTTCTGTCCTGCAGCTGGGGCGTGGCAACGAATTACTTCAGCCTGTCCCTGCGCATGCAAAGCGCCCTGCACCGGCTGGCCACCATGGGGCGCGGCGGAAAAGGCTGCGTGGTGGTTTTTGCCGCCGGCAATGAAAACCGTCCCATCGATGGCACGGTCAACGAGACCGGCTGGCCCAACAACCAGCCCAGCGGCCCGACCCGCTGGCTGGCCGGTTTCGCCGCCCATGATGATGTCATCGCCGTGGCCGCCTGCAGCAGTATGGCGACCAAGGCCGCTTACAGCAACTGGGGACCGGAAGTTTCGGTCTGCGCACCCAGTAACAACGTCGGACCTGGGACCTATCCGCGCGTGACGACCGACGTAAACGGGCGTGGCATTGTTACCACGGACCGCGTCGGACCCAGCGGCTACTCCAGCACCGATTACACCCGGGATTTCGGTGGCACCTCGAGCGCCTGCCCGACGGTGGCCGGCGTCGCCGCCCTGGTTCTCTCGGCCAATCCAAACCTAACGGCCGTCGATGTTCGGGACATCCTGCAATCCACCGCCGACAAGATCGTGGACAACAATCCCGATCCGCAGTTGGGCAACCGTTTCGGTACCTACGATGCCAACGGCCACTCCCAGTGGTTCGGCTTTGGGCGGGTCAACGCATTTCAAGCCGTGACCGAAGCGCGAAGGCGATTGCAGGGGGCCGTCGGGCAAACGGTGCGTCAATCTTCATCTCCGGCACTGGCTATTCCCGACTACGACACCAACGGCGTTCGCGATACCCTGCGCATCAACGATACCGGCAGCCTGGCAGGAATCAACGTGGACGTGGACATCAGCCATACCTACATCGGCGATCTGCGCCTTACCCTGATCGCGCCGTCGGGCCGGCAGGTCGTTCTTCACGAGCGCAACGGCGGCTCGGCCGACAATATCCGGCAACGATACAATGCCGCCACCACGCCCGGCCTTTCCGATCTGGCCGGGGAGTCGATTCAAGGCGACTGGGTGCTGTGGGTGCAGGACCTGGCGCCGGCTGACAAAGGCACGCTGAACCGCTGGGAGGTCGAAATCGCTATGCGGGCCGCAACGGTAATCGAAGTTCAGGAAACACCCGGCATACAGATCCCCGACAACGATCCCACCGGTATCGAACGTACCCTGGCCGTCTCGGAAAGCGGACAGGTTCAGGATCTTGAGGTGTCCGTGGATATCACCCACACCTACATCGGTGATCTGACCGTCACCCTGGTGTCGCCGGCCGACACGCCGGTGGTGCTGCACAACCGCACCGGCGGCTCACAGGACAACCTCGTGCGCAGCTACAGGTTTGCCGACACGCCGGCCCTTCAGGCCCTGCGCGGCCAGTCGGTGCTAGGCGCCTGGAAACTGCAGGTGGCTGATCTGGCAGGGGTGGACAAGGGCAAACTAAATGGCTGGGGAATGAAGATAAGCCGGTGAGGAAAAGATGGTGAAGACGAAATGAACATCAACCTCCATATCAAACGCCTGGTCCTCGACGGTGTCTCGCTGGGGCCAGGCCAGGGGCCGTTGCTGCAGGCGGTGGTGGAAGCGGAATTGACACGGCGTTTGAAAAACGGCGGACTCGGTGATGCGCTACAAACGGGTGGGGCTTTTTACAACTTGCGGAGCGCAGACATTCAGCTGGCAAGCGACGCTGGCCCCGAGCAAGTCGGCAGGCAGATCGCTGGTGCCTTGTATCGGGGGATATGCAAATGAATAGTCAAATAACCAAGCAAACACATCAACAAGAGTCAATCGTGACGCCTTCGGCCGGTGGGTTACTTAAGCGTAAGCATGACTTTGGGGCCCATGCTAACGTAGATGTCGGGTTGAACGAGCATAGCAACAAGAAGGAATTGAGTCTTCAACCCAAACTCAAAGTCAACGAACCGGGGGATATCTACGAACAGGAAGCGGATCGAATTGCCGACCAAGTGATGGCCATGCCGGCAAACGCAAAAGCTGGTAGCCCACCTATGAACATTCAGCGCCTCACTGGGGGACCAGCCAGGCAGAGAAATACAGCGCCTGCTATTGTTGACCAAGCTCTGGCCAGTCCCGGCAGGCCATTGGAATCATCGTTACGGCAGGATATGGAGCAACGCTTCGGTTACGACTTTTCCAGCGTTCGGGTGCATACTGGAGCAGAGGCTGATCGATCAATAAATGAGCTAAATGCCTATGCTTACACTTTAGGACGCGATGTTGTATTAACGTCTGGTCTGTCTTTTTATGGAAGTCAACTAGGACGTAAAGTACTTATTCATGAATTGGCTCATGTTATTCAACAGACGGGGCAACAAGATAGTTATCAAAGACAAAGTTGCGAAGATACGAATTTGGCTTTTCTACCTTCTTTAAATAAATACGCGAAGTCTGGGTTGATAATGCGATTTAGGCGTTCTCTTCCAAGAGAGTGGTCATCCTTAGTGCCTTCTTATATCGATTTTAACTTGAGATATAAATTTATGCGCAATGGACATACGCTTTTGGACAGAGCTTTTACAACATTTAATAATTCGCCACAAGTGAATCTTCCACATGGTGAATATCTTGCAAAAATTCATGGAGAAGTGCGAACTATGCAAGGATGTGATGTTGCTATTCGTGATATTATTTTTGGTGGAAAGTATCGAAATGGACGTTGGAGATGTCGCCTGGAGTGGCCTGTAGTAGTTGACAATCAAGGGGGTGTTACAGTCCAAGACAGAGCGAGGAGTTCGGTTCCCATTGAGGGTGGGGGAGGTAATGGAACGTGGTCTATCGAATTGTTTGAGATTTCAAACAGAGTGGGAGTTCAATTTCGTCTGTCGTCTACAGCAAGCACCACAACAACTATCGGCGGTACAATAGGGGAGGGGGTGCAAGGCTCTATGGGGAGAGAATACGGAGCAGGCGAAACACATATTGGTGAATATCGTCTCGTAGTACAGATTCAAGGCGAACCAGCGCCGAGAGAACCTATAATTGGGGAGGTAGAAATTGGGGAGGTAGAAATGGTTGAAACTGATCGAACTCTCCTTACAATTCAAGGTTTTCCAGAAGGTCGTGCGGAATTTCCGAGTACAGCGAGTGATCATATGTTTGTGTGGTTTTCTAGTCTCCCCCCCGTTCTTAAGGACAGTATTCGAAATGGCAGAACGAGAGTTCGATTTGAAGGTCATGCAAGCACTACCGAAAGTGAAAGCGTAAATATTGATATTTCGCGATCAAGAGCTCTGAATGTTCGAAATCGGTTTTGCAGTACTATATTTAACGAACAAAATATACAAGCAGCAGGACTCGGAGAGGAGGAATCACAATGTCAGGGTAGAGAATGTCCAGAAGAAAGAAGGGTTGATATCGTAGTGATTCTATCAAGAAATGATTTAGGAGACTTGAACGAATTACTTAATCTGAGCCACGAAACTATCAACCTTGAACGACTATGAGATCGATTATTTTCGTTTTTTATAAAGTGAATGCTCATCAAAGGTTTAATTGAAGAAATTAATCATATGAAAGGGTTAGGTGCTGCCGATATGGGACAACCCACAAAAAGGCAATCAGCGTAATTATATCAAGAGGAATAAAACATGACCACATTCCCCAACTCCCCCCGCCTAACCAAAGGCGCCTTAATAGCAATCGACCCGGCAGGCTTTTCGCCGCTCAGTACCATTGTGTTTCAGTACAATCCTGAAAACCTCACCCGAACACTGCAACCCCAGGGGGTGGAAGGGGAAGGCGCCTTGTATGAAACCGAGCGATTGAAAGGCGCGCCCATCGAAACCATTCGGCTGGAGGCGGAGTTCGACGCTACGGACCGGCTCGAGGAGGGGGATGAGACGGCCGAGGAGTATGGGGTTTATCGGCAGTTATCGGCCCTGGAGATGCTGGTCTATCCGAAAACGGCGCTGGTTGCCGCCAATACGACGTCCTTGAGTCTGGGCATGATCGAAGTGATTCCACCCACGGGGCCGCTCACGTTCTTTGTGTGGAACTGGCAGCGCATTCTGCCGGTGCGGTTGACGGAATTGTCGATCACGGAGGAGGCCTTCGGGCGACGGCTCAATCCGATCCGGGCGCGGGTGTCTTTGAGTCTGCGGGTTCTCAGTTATAACGATTTTTCCTGGAAGCACCCGGGATTTACCTTTTTCATGGCCCACCAGACCATCAAGGAGACATTGGCGGCCATGGGCACCGCGGATAACGTTGAAAACATGGCCGCTGAAGAGAATCGTACGATTCTGTTCAGTGCGTCCATTTGAGCAAGGAGAGGCAATTCATGTTTGAACCGACAAGCCGCTATGATGAATTGGAAATGGCCACCTTCACCTTTTCATCGGGTCGTGAAGTGGTCTACAAGCGCCGCCGATTTCTACCTCCTGCAGCAGAAGGGACCTTGCTTGCCGAACACCGGGTGACCCAGGGGGAACGGCTGGATCAGATCACGGCGCGCTATCTTGAAGATCCGGAGCTGTTCTGGCGCTTGTGTGACGGCAATAACGCGATGCATCCGGAAGAACTGACGGCAGCGGTCGGCAAGAAGGTTCGCATTTTTCTTCCGGATACTTAGGCTATGGCAATGAATTTACTCGGAATCCACATGAGTTTAATGATCGGTAGTCGCATGACCGTCCCGCCGATAGCGCCGCCAAGGCTGAGCGAAGCCCTGGAACGGGTGGAAGTGAGCTACAGTGATCAGGGCCGTTCGGGATTCCAGTTGAGCTTTCGTATGGGCCGCGGTTTGAAAGACCTGCTGGATTATTCCCTGGTAACGGAAAGATTGCTGAAACCGATCAATAACCGGGTGGTCATCGTGGTTTATTTCAACGTATCCCGCCATGTCCTGCTGGATGGCATCATCACCAACCATCAGCTTTCGCCGAGCAATGACCCCGGCGCCGCCACCCTGACAGTGACCGGAGAAGATGTCGGGCTGGTCATGAATTTGGAAGAAAAGCGGCAAATGCAACCGTGGTCCGATATTGTGTGCATTGAAAGCATATTGAAAAACTACAGTTATCTGGGCTTCACCTTATGTGACGATAATGTGTCCGATCCGGCAAGACAGGCTCCCAGCGAGACAGCGCAGCAGCCAACCCAGGCCGGTATCACCGACCTTGCATACATCCAGTCCCTTGCCGGCAGGTATGGCTATCGGTTCTACATTACTCCCGGCCCGATTCCGGGAAGCAACAGGGTCTATTGGGGGGGGCAGAACCGCAAGGGACCGTCGCAAAAGGCCTTATCTGCTAACATGGGACCCCATACCAATGTGGATTCCATCAGTTTTCAATATGACGCGCTGGGGCCTTCCCGATTCGGTTATTTTCAAAACGATCAAAAACAAACGCCCATCTCCCAGGGCTCATCGGAGCGGCTGCAAAGTCCCCTGGCCGGTGAGACGGTTCCCGTTCATCGAACCAGCGCCTTGGAAGATACCGGCCTCTACAGTCAAATGGCCGATGAATCCGTTGCCGGAAAGTTGGCCCAGGCCAGGTTCGATACGTTGCTAAATGATCCGATTACCGGCAGCGGCGAACTCGATGCCATGCGCTATGGAGGCATCCTGGAGATTGGAAAACTGGTGGATGTACGCGGTGTAGGCCGCAGCTACGACGGAACCTATTATGTCAAAAGCGTGAACCATCGCATCGATGTGCGCAAGAAAGAATACAAACAGGGCTTCACGCTTACCCGGGACGGATTCGGTCCCGTTAGCCCGAGGGTGAGCGTATGACCGGCGAAAAGCGTTACGGCAAATACCGCGGAATGGTCCAGGACAATGCGGACACCGATAAGAGGGGACGCATCAAGGTCAGCGTACCCACCGTAATGGGAGACGGCGGTTCAAACTGGGCCCTGCCGTGTGTCCCCTATGCCGGCGATGGGGTTGGCTTTTTTGCCATCCCGCCGGTGGGCGCCAATGTCTGGGTGGAGTTTGAGGGCGGGGACCCGGGCCGCCCCATCTGGACCGGCTGCTTCTGGGATGGAGACCAGACCCCGGTGGGATCCGACTACACGGTGGATAAAAAAGTTCTCAAGACTGAGGCCGGCATCATAACCATCGACGAGGGATCGGATTCGGCGGGCATCACCATTGTAACCCGGGACGGCAGCGGCAACGACAAGATGAAGATCATCGTAAACAATGACGGAATCGAGATCGACAACGGCCAGGGCGCAAGCATCAAGCTGGAGAACGGCAAGGTGTCCATCAATGGTACGGCACTGGAGGTGGAGTAAATGGCGGCCTATCTGCTGCACGAAAACGCGACCGTGCTTTGCCAGCACAGCGGCCAGGCCCAGCCGACGACGCCTGATCAGCGGGTAACGGTGAGCGGCAACAAGATCGTGACCCAGTCGTGCCCCTACACGATTTCAGGTTGCACCCTGCCCACGAACGCAGGGGGACCCTGCGCAACAGCGACCTGGACCCGTGCCGCCACCCGCGTCAAGGCCAGCGGATCACCGGTCCTGTTCCAGGACAGCCAGGCCACCTGCACGCCCACCGGCACGGGCTTGACCATCGTTTCACCACAGCATCGGGTAAAGGTGACGTGATGAACATTGACTATCCATTTCATTTCGATAATCGCGGCCGCACGGCCACCACCGGCGATGACGATCACATTCGTGACATGATCGAGCAGTTTCTGTTTACCAATCCCGGTGAGCGGGTCAACCGCCCCGAGTTCGGCAGCGGTTTGCTGGGGCTGGTGTTCGAGCCCAACAGTCCCGAATACGGATCACTTCTCCATCAGGGCATTCAGGCCGGCCTGCAGCGCTGGCTGGGCGATCTCATTGAGGTCCGGTCGCTGCAGGTGACCAGCCAGGAAGCGGCCCTGCGCATCGAGCTCAAGTATGCGGTCCGGCCGAGCGGCGAAGTGCGAATTGAGACCTTTGAACGGCGAGGCATGCAATGACTACCCTGGTTTGCCGGAAAGAGGAACGGCGGGAGACCGTCAGAAACGCACACCTCAACGGCATCGATTATCTCGAGGTGAGTGAAGATCAGTATATGCTGACCGTCTATTTTTTCGGCAAGGCGCCCGAAAAGATTGGCGTTGAGAATGTTGTCATCGACGGCGGCCGGCGGGTGACCGGCATCCGGGTGACCGATATGGATATCTGCCGCATGGTGGAGGATGATCGCGACGATTGCATGCGGGTCTGGGTGGATCGGTTCGGAGATTTTTCCACCTACCGGTTGTGCCTGGTGGCGGTGGACGAAAATGGCAAGCCGGTTGTGGAGACCGACGCGGCGGGAAACCCGAGGCGCGACGCCGAGGGGCGCACGCGCTATCGCCCGATGGCGGGATTCGATCTGCGTTACGCGTGCATCGAATTCAGCTTCAAGGCCGGTTGCCCGAGCCACTTGGACTGTAAACAGAGCCTCGTCTGCCCCCCGGAAGAGCGGGACGTGCCGGAGATCGATTATTTAGCCAAGGACTACGCCAGCTTCCGCCGGCTCATCCTTGACCGCCTGGCCCTTATCATGCCGGACTGGCAGGAAGGGCACGTGCCGGATCTGGGCATCACCCTTGTGGAAATGCTCGCCTATGTCGGTGATCACCTGAGCTACTACCAGGACGCGGTGGCCACCGAAGCCTATCTCGATACCGCCCGGCAGCGCATCTCCGTGCGCCGCCACGCCCGGTTGGTGGATTACCTGCTCCATGAAGGCTGCAACGCCAGAGCATGGGTGGTTTTCCAGGTCTCCCTGGATCTGGCGGGGGAAAACGCACTCAGGCCGGATGATTTCTACCTGATCACGGATCCCGGGATCGTTGCGGCCGGCACTGTTCACGATCATGTTGCGCTGCCGCAAACGCTGCCGCGGCCCTATCTCATTTTCGAACCGCTGGTGGAAGATCGCTTGGCGCCCATCGAGTTCTACCAGGCCCGCAACGAAATCCAGATCTACACCTGGGACGATACCCAGTGCTGTCTGCCCAAGGGCACCACCTCGGCGACCCTCGTCGATCCGGGTAAATCCGATCAGAATCTGGAAGAGACGGAAACGGTAGATGAGAACCAGAATGACGCTGAAGCGGATCAATCCAAACAGGAACCCATTGCGCCACCGCAAGATGAGAAAAATCACACCCTGGGACTCGCGCCCTGTGACATCCTCATCTTCGAGGAGGTGAAAGGGCCGAAAACGGGTAATCCGGCCGACGCCGATCCCGGCCACCGCCACGCGGTCCGGTTGACCGCCGCCACGGCATCAACGGATCCCCTCACCGATACGCTTATCTGGGAGATCGCGTGGGGCGAGGAAGATGCGCTGCCTTTCCCGGTCTGCGTCTCCTCCTTCAAGGAAGTGGATTGCAGCCCGATTGCCGATGTCAGTCTGGTCCGCGGAAATGTGATCCTGGTGGACCACGGGGAATCGGTTGCGGACGATCTCGGACAGGTGCCCGGCATCACACTGCTGCCCGAATGCGGTGATGAATGCATCCCTCGCGAGGCCACGACCTCTCCGGGCCGGTATCGGCCGGTGTTGACCCGGCCCCAGGTCACCTTCAGTGAGCCGCTTCAGCCCTGTGTGCCGGTATCCAGAACGTGTATGCGCAAGCTGACCCCGGCCTCTGCAATGCTCAAACAGGACGTCCGCCGAACCCTGCCGCAGGTTGCCCTGCATGGGATTCCGGCAGCCGTGGCCGATGGCCTCGAGGACCGGCAGGAGATCTGGGAGCCCCGGTTCGACCTGCTGGCCAGCGGACCCGAAGACCGCTATTTCGTCGTGGAGACCGACAATGACCGGCGTTCCCGGCTGCGCTTCGGCGATGGCGAACTGGGGCGAATGCCGGATGCCGCAACGACCTTCCAGGCAGCCTACCGGGTGGGCAGCGGGCCATCCGGCAATGTGGGCGCCGAAGCCATCACTCACATTGTGTTTCGCAACAACCTGCCCAGCGGGATTGACATCCGCCCGCGCAATCCCCTGCCGGCCACCGGCGGGACGGCGCCGGAACCCCTTGCCGAAGCCAGGCTCTTTGCGCCCCACGCCTTTCGCAAGGAACTGCAACGGGCCGTTACCGCGGACGACTATGCGGCAATCGTGATGCGCGACTTCAAGCACAAGGTGCAGCGGGCGGCGGCAAGGTTGCGCTGGACAGGAAGCTGGTACGAGGTCCTGGTGGCCGTGGATCCCCTCGGCCGGGAAGAGGCCGAAGAAGCGCTGTTGTGCGAAATTGCCGGCCATCTCCATCGCTACCGGCGCATGGGGCACGACCTTGTGGTGAGATCGGCAAGCCATGTGCCCCTGGATATCGCCATGAAGATCTGCGTGCTTCCCCATTACCTGAGCGGCCATGTGAAGGCCGAACTGCTGAAGGTTTTCAGCAACCGCACCTTGCCCGACGGCCGCAAGGGGTTTTTCCATCCGGACAATCTGACCTTTGGTGAGGGCGTTTATCTCAGCAAACTGATCGCGGCGGCCCAGGCCGTGACCGGGGTGGAGAGTGTGCGGGTGACGAAACTGGAGCGCCTCCATGAAGGCCCCAACCAGGAAATCGACAATGGAATTCTTCCATTAGGTCCCTTCGAGGTCGCCCGTCTGGACAACGACCCGCGCTTGCCGGAAAACGGGACCCTTGATCTGGTCATGGGAGGTGGACGATGAAACCGACCACAGACATCTGCGGCTGCTGCGAGGGCATTGAAATATTGACGCCGCTCTCCACAACCAACCGACCGGGGCTATCCCAGTTGAGTTATCGCGTGGGGACCCACGCCACTTTCCTCGAGACGATGCTGGCGCGGCTTTCCACCCTCTGTATAGGCAGTGAAGATGAATGCCAGGCGGGAAAGGGGCACCATCCGCTGCAGGATTTAAGGACACGCGAAAGCAGTGATCCGTCCATTGCGTTGCTGGACGCTTGGGCCACCGTGGCCGATGTACTGACCTTCTATCAGGAGCGTATTGCCAACGAAGGGTTTCTGCGCACGGCCACAGAACGCCGGTCCGTGCTCGAACTTTCGCGGCTGGTGGGGTATCAGCCGCGTCCGGGCGTGGCGTCAAGCGTCTTTTTGGCTTACACCCTCGATCACAAATGCACGGACGAGGTCGTCATTCCCAACGGCGCTAGGTCCCAGAGCATGCCGGGGCCGGGTGAGCTGCCGCAGTCCTTTGAGACCAGCGAGGAGCTGAAGGCGCGAGCAGCGTGGAACAATTTAAGACCAAGATTAACACAGCCGCAAACCAGGGAGAGCATTCAATCCGGTGACGGCACCAACCAGCATGTCTATCTGAAGGGCATCAAGACCAACCTGAAACCCAATGATCCGCTGTTGATCGATTTTGGTGATGATGAAGATGAGACGCCGGTTTTTTATCGGGTAAAGGAGATCCAACCGGATGCGGCGACCGATCGCACCTTGGTTGTTTTGCAGGCAAGGGCAGTAGGCAACAATAGTGGTGGCGATACTGATGAAGGCAGGGGGGCAAGCCTGATCGAGGCGCTGACCTTGAAACCTTCTGTGCCGCCGCGCAATGCATTTCGGCTTTCGCGGGAGCTGAATATGCTTTTTACACCTGAAGCTGAGGCAGGGTATACCGCGGCGGGCACTTTTTCGCCGATGCTGCGTCGTATGCTCGCGAAGGCAACGGCGAATGCAAAGACCGAACTGGAAAATCAAATCCAGGTTTATGCTTTAAGAATGACAGCTTCTTTATTTGGAAACAATGCACCAGAGAAACAGTGGAGACTTGATGAGAAGAATAAAATAATCCTGACCACAGAATGGGACTCGGGTGATATAAGAGAAAATGAAGAATTTTTAAAAGATAATGATTGTGCGACGCTATTCCTTGATTCCAGCTACGACAAGATATTGCCGGACAGTTGGATTGTAATCGATACAACCGCAATTGATGATAGTCAACTTGGAAAAGTAACGCTTACAAAAGGAGAAGAAGAATCTATCCTGGTGGCAAAAACAAAAGGTGTGCAAGCTGACATTGGACGTCATGCATATAGCATAAGCGGTAAGACTACGCGAATCGAGCTGGTTGATGCCATTGAATCGGCCGAGCGGAAAGTATGGTTTTCTATTGGTTCTGAAAACGGATCTGCAACGCCTGACAATTTCCAAATAATCCGTCGAACTCTTGTTTATGCCCAAAGCGAAGCGCTGGATCTTGCCGAAGCACCCATCGAAGAAGAGTTGGCCGGCGGTGCGGACGAGCCGCTCGAACTTGACGGCTATTATGAGGGATTGGAATCCGGACGCTGGGTGATTGTCTACGGCGAGCGCTCCGATATTACCGAAACCAGTGGGATAACCGCCGGCGAGGTAGCCATGATCGCCGCGATCAAACAGACGGTTAAAAAAGATGGAAAAAAAGCATTACCGGGCGACAAAATTCACACCTTCATCAACCTGGCGGAAAATCTGAAGTACGGCTTTAAACTCGAAACGGTAACGATCCACGGCAACGTGGTCAAGGCGACCCACGGAGAAACACGAAATGAGACCTTAGGCAGCGGTGACGGGGCCAAGGCGCTGCAAACCTTTACCCTCAAGCAGCCGCCTCTCACCTTTGTATCCGCCCCCAATCCTTCCGGCGTGGACAGCACCCTGGTGGTTACGGTCAACGATGTGAAGTGGCATGAAACCGATTCGCTTGCAGGGCTTTCAGCGACTGAACGAAAATTCATCACCCAAACCGACGATGAGGGGAACACCACGGTCGTCTTCGGCAACGGCCGCGAAGGGGCAAGATTGCCGACCGGAATCCAAAACATCGAAGCGGAATACCGCAACGGCATCGGCAAGCCCGGCAATGTGGCGGCGGGACGGATTTCGATGCTCAGCACCCGACCCCAGGGCGTCAAGGGCGTCATCAATCCGCTGGCGGCTTCCGGCGGGGCGGACAGGGAGACACGCGACCAGGCCCGCAAGCGTGCCCCGTTGGCGGTGCAGGCGCTTGACCGGCTGGTTTGCGTCCAGGACTATGAAGATTTTGCCCGCACCTATGGCGGCGTCGGCAAGGCCTTTGCGGTGGAGATCAGCGACGGCCGCAGGCAGATCGTGCATGTGACCATCGCCGGGGCCGACGACATTTCCATCGATGAGAATTCCGACCTGTATCTGAACCTGCGCCAGGCCCTGCGCGATTTCGGCGATCCATGCCAGGCCGTTCAGCTCGAGATACGGGAACTGGTGCTCATCGCCATCAGCGCCGGGGTGCGCATCCTGCCCGATTACCAGTGGGAATCGGTGGAGCCGATGGTGCGGGCGGCCCTGCTCGATGCGTTCAGCTTCCAGCGGCGGGAGCTGGGACAGGATGTGGTGTTGAGCGAGGTGGTGAGCGTCATTCAAGCCGTCCGGGGCGTGGCCTATGTGGACGTGGATCTTTTCAGGGGGATTCCGGAAAAGATTGCGGACGGCTCCGACCGGCGCCTGCTGACGCCGGAGGAGATTTCCGAACGGGTTGCGGGACCGTTAAAAGATCTGAGTGATAAGTTACTGAAAGGCGTGGATGAGCCGCTTCCCCGTCTTCGCGTCAATCTAACGGGCCGTACAGGTGGTGAGATCGTACCGGCGCAGATTGCCTATTTGACGCCCGATGTGCCGGATACCCTGATCCTGAACCCGAAGTCGTGAGGTGACCATGAGCACAACCATTGATCGTCTTTACGAGCTGATTCCCGATATCTACCGGATACGGGATAATGAAAAGGGTGAGCCGCTACGGGCCCTGTTGCAGGTCATTGCCGAACAGGTCAATCTGGTGGAGGAAGACATCCGGCAGCTTTACGATAACTGGTTTATCGAAACCTGCGAGGATTGGGTGGTGCCGTATATCGGCGACCTGATCGGCTATCAGCCCGTGCACGAGGCCGGCGAGCCGGGAGAGGTGGCCACCGAGCAGGGCCGGGCGCGCAATAAAATCCTGATTCCCCGGCGGGATGTGGCCAACTCCATCCGCTACCGGCGACGGAAAGGAACCCTGGCGTTGCTCGAACTGCTCGCCAATGATGTGGCCGGCTGGCCGGCCCGGGCGGTGGCGTTCCATAAACTGCTCGGCTGGACTCAGGCTCTGAACCACCCACGGCCTGAGCAGGGCCGCACCATGGATCTGCGTGATGGCGACGCGCTGGATCTTCTGGATGGTCCGTTTGACCAGATCGGCCATACGGTGGATGTGCGGCGTATCGGTTCCGCTCACATACCGGGACGGCATAACATCCCATGTGTCGGGCTTTTTGTCTGGCGTCTGAAATCCTATTCAATAACGCATGCGCCGGCGTATTGCGTTGAGAAGGTCGTCGACGTTCATTGTTACACCTTCAGTGCCCTGGGCAACGATATCCCCCTTTACACCCGGCCGGAACAGGAAACCGCGCCGACGACGATCGCCGGCGAATTGAATCTGCCGGTCCCTATCCGCCGACGGGCCTTTGAAGAGCGGGGGATGGAAGCGGGGCGGGGCTACCATCGAGCCTCGTCGGACTACTACGGCCTGGTGGGGGATACCTTCATCGGAAAGAGTTTGGCGATCTGGGCGCCGGATTGGCCCGAAAAGGGGGCGCAACAACCGGTACCAAGAACGTCCATTCTGCCGGCCGATCTCAGTGGCTGGCAATACCAACCGAGGCGTGGCCAACTGGCCGTCGACCCGGTACTGGGTCGCATCAGCTTTCCGCCGCGGCAACCGCCTAAGAAGGGGGTCTGGGTTTCATACCATTACGGATTCAGCGCCGACATGGGCGGCGGAGAGTATGACCGGCCGGTCTCGCAGCCGGACAACAGCGTCATCACCCGGGTCAGCGGACAGAATGAGCTGAGGACTGCCCTGGAGCCCTGGAAGGCCGCCCCAGACGGCGAAGTGCCGGAAGATCAGCCGTTCCATGCAGTCATTGAAATCATGGACAGCGGGGCCTATGTGCTGCCGATCTATATCACCCTGAAACCGGAACACAGCCTGCAGATCCGGGCCGCCACCGGCAAACGGCCGTTGGTCCGTCTTCTGGACTGGCAGACTAATCTCCCGGATTATCTGAGCGTTAGCGGAGGACAGGGAAGCCGCTTTACCCTCGATGGCATGCTCGTTGCTGGTCAGGGGATTCAGGTGGAGGGGGATCCGACAAGTGTCACCATCCGTCATTCCACGCTGGTGCCCGGCTGGTCCCTGGATCCAGATTGTGAACCGTATCGCCCGGCGGAACCCAGCCTGACCGTATTCAATGCCTATCCCTGTATCGTCATCGAGCACAGCATTGTGGGGTCGATTCAAATCAACATCGATGAGGTCACCCGTGATCCCATCCAGATCCGCGTCAGTGACAGCATCATCGACGCCACCGGCGCCGACTGCGACAGTCCTCGGTGCGAGGCGATCGGCGCCGCAGGGTTGGCCTTCGCCCACGCCAGGCTCCAGGTTCTTCGCAGCACGGTCATCGGCAGCGTGCTGACCCATGCCGTCTGTCTTGGAGAGAACAGCATCTTCATGGGCCGGGTTACTGTGGCCCGGCGGCAGATTGGCTGCATGCGCTTCTCCTATGTTACTCCTGGCTCGAGCACTCCGCGACGCTACCATTGCCAGCCCGACCTGGTTAAAAAAATCGCAGAGGATAAGTATCCGACAAAGAACAAGCAGGAGACCGCTAAGGCGAGTGAAGAGCGACGTGTACGACCCCGATTCAGCAGCATGCGTTATGGTCAGCCGACTTACTGCCAGTTGGCGGACTCCTGCGCCGGGGAGATCAAGCGCGGCGCCGACGATGAGTCGGAGATGGGCGCTTTCCACCACCTTTATCAACCACAGCGGGAAGCCAACCTGAGAGCCCGACTTGACGCGTATACTCCGGCGGGCATGGAGCCCGGCATCATCATGGTCACCTAAACAACGGAGGCAATGAACATGAAAGGCGACTTCACCAGGAATACCTTCGATCCGCTCAACAACTTCAGCCGTGTGCTGATGCAGCAGGGGCGGGTGCAGCTGGATGCCGACGTCAATGAACAGGTGTCTATCTTGTTGCGATATATGCGGTTGCTGGCCAGGGATGTGATCGGTTTACCCGGGGGCCCTGAGGGGGCGTGCGGGTTTGAAATTGTCACCACTGACACTTTTAAAGATTTGGGGGAAAAAGAAAAAAAGGATAAGTGGGACGCTATTGAACCTGATAGCATGCTCCGCGAGCCTCTGGAGAAGGCTGTCAATGAAGAAAATGCGGTCATCGGCCCTGGTCGCTATTATGTTGATGGAGTTTTGGTCGAGAACCACCGGGCGATCTTATATACGGAACAGCCCGGTTACGAGGAATTCGACCCAAGTATAAGAATCGAAGCTTTGCAAGACCTGAAAGAGCAGGGAGTCCCCTTTTTAGCCTATCTCGATGTCTGGGAACGGCACATCACCCATATCAATGACGATCAGATTCGCGAGGTGGCGCTCGGCGGGCCGGATACATGCAGCCGCGCACAGGTTGTCTGGCAGGTTAAAGTGTTGCATATGAAAGATATTCAAAATTTCGAAGTCAAAACCGCCAAAGCAAAGGCCGATGACGCTGTCAACATGCTTCCACCGCTTGGAACAGGCCGATTGCGTGCCCGGGCGCGGTTCGACCAGCTCCAGACTGACCCCTGTGTTGCCTCCTCGGAAGCGCGCTATCGCGGCACGGAGAACCAGCTCTATCGAGTCGAAGTTCACCGGGGCGGTAAGGCTGCGACTGGCAATGAAGAAGGCGACAAGGATTGTGCGACATTCAAATGGTCCCGCGACAACGGCTCGGTCGTTTTTCCCATCCGATCGCTCACCGGCAACACTGCTCTGCTTGAGCACCTGGGCAGGGACGTGCGCTTCAGCCTCAATCCAGGAGACTGGGTCGAGATTGTAGACGAGTCGATTGCCATGAGCGGGAATGTCGGGTCGCTGGCTCAGGTAAACGCCGTCGACCGTGACGAGCTGACGGTGACCTTGACGGAACGGGATGACCTTTTTCTGAAGAACTATACTGAAGCGGACGTGATGGCCAAGCATCCCTTGCTGCGCCGCTGGGATCATTCTGGGGATCCAACATTCTTCGGTGCATTGGCCATCAACGGGCAGGACGATATCGATGAAGGCTGGATAGCACTCGAAAATGGCGTTTGGGTCAGATTTGAGGGAGACGACGCCGAGTATCGGGCGGGCGATTACTGGCTGATCCCAGCCCGCGTAGCCACCGGCGACATCGAGTGGACAACGGAACTCGATAAGGACGGCAATGCCATCGGAGTCGCCCTGGAGGCGGAGGGGCCTCGGCACAACTACGCACCGCTGTTCCTCTATCTGCATAAACAGCAAAATAATGATGGACCGACTGAACCCAATGATCAGCCCAATATAATAGATTGCCGTTGCACTATGGCTCCTCTCTGCGGTCAGGGTGGATCATAAAGGGAGACTCCATGCACACCATCAGGGTAGCAAAGCATGTTTGATGGTTCTCCTATAACAATTCCTGATGGCCGCCGACATTGTGTATTATGCTTCTATACCATCGCTCATCTTTGGATGGAGGTGACTTATGTTCAACTCCCAAGTACTCGACGTGGTTGTCGGATTGGTATTTGTCTATTTGCTGCTGAGCATTGTCTGTACGGCAGCCAACGAGATGATCGCCGCCCTTTTTTCCCTACGGGCCCGGAATCTCGCCAGAGGTATCGCCAACCTGCTCGCGGACAAACGGGTCAAAGGGCTGGACGAGCTGTTTTACGACCACCCGCTGATCAAAAGTCTCGCGCGAAGGTCGAAAAAACCATCGTATATTCCATCACAGAGTTTCGTCCTGGCGTTTCTGGACGGTATCGCGCCACTCATATGAAAGAAGAGTGGATAGCCAAGGTTATCGGTCTTTTGATCACGATACTCGCCATCTCACTGGGCGGGCCGTTCTGGTTCGATATCCTCAGCAAGGTGAGCAAAATTCGTGCGACCGGAGCCATTCCGGAAGATACGGCAAAAGAAGATAAATAAAATTCCGAATTTGCAGTACAGGAAGGTAGGTTGCCAGATGGCATCACTCCGATCCCTCTTTGACCAATCGGTAAAAGACGCAGTAAACGACGCCCGCCGCCGTGCAGCGATGTCGGATAAAGAGCTTGAGATGGCCAATCTTAAACGCCCTTTCCCTTCACCGGTGGACTGGCGCGACACCTGTATGTACTTTCTGGTGGTAGACCGCTTCAACAATCCGGACGCGCCTCCGAAGTCGGAGCGTTTCGATCCGGCCATCGGCTGGGATATGCATTTCGCTTCCAGGCAAGGAGGTACCCTAAATGGGATAACCGCGCAGCTTCCTTACCTGCAGCAGCTCGGCATCAATGCCGTCTGGATTTCTCCCTTGGTGCGCAATGTCGCTTCAGCGGATATCATGACTTACCATGGCTACGCGGCTCAGGATTTGCTCGCCATTGATGAGCGATGGGCTTCCAACGGCACGCGAGAAAAAACCGAAGCGGAGCTGATAGCGATGGTGGGACGGGCGCATGATCTCGGCATCTATGTGATTCTCGACATCGTGCTCAATCATTTTGGCATGGTGTTCTGGTATGATCGATTTGGAACCTGGGTGAAGTCCTTTGAGGATAGAGATTTATTGAATCAGTCTCAGGGCGGCGGTGATCTGCCCAGCATTTTATGGACCGAGGGCTACGGCGGCGCACGGGGTGATTGGCGGGACCGGCTCGATAGTGGCGCGGCCACGGGAACCGATGAGGCTGTCTATCCACTCGAGTTTCGCGACCCATCCCTATACCGCAGACGCGGCAGCAAGGTCAGTGACAACTTGTCGGATTATTCCTGGCTGAATTTTATCCCGGGCGATTTCGGCGAGATGCGCCAGCTGGCGATCGAATACATCGCCGGGGAGGATGACCCACTCCGCGCATACAGCCTGACGCCTGCGCTTTCACTGATGCTCCAGGCATACCAATATCTTGTCGCCCGCTACGATTTTGACGGGTTCCGCATTGACACGGTCAAGTATATCCACCCGAAATTCATCCAGCGTTTCGGCAATGCGATGACCGAGTTCGGCTATTCGATAGGCAAGAAGAACTTTTTCACCTTCGGCGAGGTGGCCGACAACAATGCCAATATCGCCTCGTTCGTCGGCCGCAACGGCAGTGCCGGACATGATCCGGAAGGCGGGCTGGGAATCGACGCTGCGCTGGACTTCCCTCTTGCTGACGCCATACGCGATGTCTGCACCGGGCCGATGGAAAACCGTGCCCCGGTCAACCGTCTTCGTGACCTTTATGACGAACGCCGCAAACAGGAAGACGAACTGGTCAGCTCCCACGGCGATGCCTCGAAATTTTTCGTGACCTTTGCCGACAACCACGACAGGCACCAACGCGTGCGCCACCCCGATTCTTTGGATGCAGAGGTGCGATTGTGTCTTGCCTTGCTGTATGTCCTGCCAGGCATTCCTTGCTTGTACTATGGTACCGAGCAGGATCTTAAAGGAACGCACAATGCGGACGGCACGCCGCGTCTTGACAGCTTTGAGTCCGTGCGTGAGGCGCTATGGGGCAAGTTTGTCCATCAAAACGGCGCCTGGCCGATGGATGGGGGCACTTTTCTCATGTTGCAGGCGCTATCCAAGGTTCGCAAAACGCATATGCCGTTGCGCTACGGTCGTTACTACTTCCGGGAAGTCAGCGGAGATGGCCGAAACTTTGGCTGGTCCATGGACCAGGGCGGGGTGTTCACGATTTCCCGGGTGCACTGCGACCAGGAAGTGCTTATTGCGGCCTATCCAAACGTCCATCGGGACTGGCATGGCTGGGTGGAGGTCGATGCCGATCTGTCGGTAGACGGAAGCAATTGGAAGGTCGTTTTCAGCACGCTTGTCAATGATGGTGCCCCGACGACAATCACATGGAACCGGCGACCTTTGCGCCGCGCCATACCAATTGCACTCAAATCGAATGAGTTGCAGATCCTTGTGAAGAAATAAAGGAGGAGATATCCCATGCCTATCAAACTTCGTATTGCCACGTTCAACCTTGAAAACCTTGACGATAAGCCTGATCAAAAACCGACGCTCGGTGAGCGCATAATCCTCATGCGATCTCAACTGTTGCGGCTCAATGCAGATATCCTTTGTTTGCAGGAAGTCAATGGTCAGGAGACCCCAAACCAGCCCCGACGCCTGCTGGCGCTGGAAAATCTGATAGCGGGCACAGCTTACGCCGGTTTCCACCGCGTATCCACCATGACCGGGGACGGCTCGCAGGTGTATGACGAGCGCAACCTCGTGATCCTCAGCCGTTTCGAAATCGTTGAGCATCAGCAGTACAAGCATGACTTCGCAGCGGCGCCATGCTACAAGAAAGTCACGGCGAATCCTGAGGAAACGGAGGCCAAGGCGGTCACCTGGGAACGGCCTCTTCTCCACGCCAGAATGAAACTGGACAACACCAGGACTCTTGACCTTGTCAATGTTCACTTGAAGTCCCGTCTGCCTACAACTGTCGCAGGGCAGAAACTGAACAACTATACCTGGAAGACGGCTTCCGGTTGGGCCGAAGGCTTCTTTCTTTCCTCGATGAAACGAGTCGGTCAGGCGCTGGAAACGCGGATGTTCATCGACACGTTGTTTGATGTCGACGAGGACGCGATGGTCGTGGTCTGCGGTGATTTCAATGCTGATCTGGACGATGTGCCAGTACAGGCGATCCGGGGCGATGTCGAGGATACCGGCAACGACAAATTGGCAAGACGCGTCATGGTCCCCTGCGAGCGGACCATTCCTGAACCCTCCCGGTTTTCGCTCTTCCATCATGGCCGGGGGGTGATGCTCGACCATCTACTGGTATCCAGGTCCCTGCTGGGTTACTACAAGGGTTCCGAGATCCACAACGAGTTGCTGCATGACGAGTCGGTTGCCTTTGGTACCGACGTGAAGTTTCCGGAATCGGACCATGCGCCGGTGGTAGCGCAATTCGAGTTGCCCGATTCCTGAAGCGAATAAAGTCGACACTTTCTATAAAGTTCGGAACTTGGGAATATGAACGGCGGTTGAAGATTTTTATTCTTTGACCGCCGTTTTTTTTGCTTGAGCCGCATGAAAATCCTCGAAATTGGCAGCTATAATGAACCTCGATATATCCGGATTAATCAACAATACAGAATTTGTCGCAACAATTGGTGCTTTCTGAAAACAGATGTTTTTTATTTGAAAGACAAGCGTAATGATTGTATTGTGTGTATACAATCATTACAGATGAGGGTTTTAAAATGGAAACTGTTTCAGTCTCTGGCCGGATAGATAAATCGATTTCAGAACAATTGAATCTTCTGGCGAAGGCAACTGCACGCTCCAGGTCGTTTCTGATCAGCGAGGCGATAAAAGCCTACGTGAACGAGCAGGCCTGGCAAATTGAAGCCATCAAAGAAGGCATCAAACAAGCAGATCAGGGAAAATTCGCATCCAAAGCAAAAGTCCGAGAAACATTTGCCAAATACGGTGTGAATGTTAATTCATATGGCTCAAATCCCCATTAAGCGATCTTTTGTCAAGGTAAATTCAGGGTAACCCCGAATATCCAGGCACTCTATGCACGCACTTTTCTTTTTTGACATTCAACGAATTTGATTCTATGAATTAAAGATACATGATCTGATGTGATCCGAACTACTATTTTATTGAAGTAAAAGAGCAAACGCCATTCGATGTCCATGAATGGATTTCTTTTCGTTGTGCCTGTAACGCTCAAGTTCAGCCGCTCATGGACGCACCACAATCAATGCCAGCAGAGGAGGTGTCATCGATGCGAAGCGTCTTTTTCAACCGCATACGCACAGCCGGCCGGCTGCTTCCGCCCATGCTGCTTTCCCTTTTGTTCTTCGGTGTCGGTCATGCCGAAGATACTGCAACCAAAATCCCAGCGGTCGACTCCAAGTGGATTTATCTGACCGTCGCCGTTCTGTTCCTTGTCTTCGGTGGTGTGATTGGCTTTATGTTCGTTCTGCACAAAAAGTATTTGGAGGCGTGCACGCGCAACCAGCAGATCAACGTCTATTCAAAAAGCCCGGCAGGTCTGCCCGAAGGTACCGTACGGGCAATGATCAGCTTTATTATCATCGCGGTTTCGCTGTATCTTTGTGTGCTGCTCTTTTTTCAAATCGTGGGTGAGGGCTCTACATTCCCCGAAGCACTTTCCAGTCTGCTGGGTGCCGTTGTGGGATTTTACTTCGGTAGCCGCAGCAGTAAAAGTGATGATGGCAAGATGTTGCAGGAGCAGCTCTCCGGTATGGAAAAGGAACGTGATACCGGGCAGTCCGATACCCTGCTCACGAAGATCAACAAGGGTATCGTGATGTCCAGGGCGGTCATCGACGCTTTACCGGAAGAACAGAAGAAGATGTATGGCGAATTGCTGGAGAATCTGGAAAAGGGCTACCAAACGGTCAACGCCATTTCCAGAGGCGGCAATGTGAGCGAGGCGGTGGCCAAGGGCAAAGCGCTTTTTGATCTGTTCAGAAAAGAGAACCCGGTGCGTGACATCTTTTCCAAGGCACTAGAAGCCTTCATCCCCGTGCTGAGCGGATCGGTGCCGGCCTTGGCCGTTATCGCCACGGTTGTAGACTGTGGCGTCAAACTGGTGGGGTCGACCTATGAGAAGTGGAAGAAGCGTATTCTGAATGTGCCCATTACTCCGGCCGTGTTGCCGCTGCAGCCGGTGGATGCCAACACGGGATTCACCCTTTTGCTGAAAAGTCCCATTTTCAAGATGGCATTCAAAGAGAAATTCGAGGCCAATGACCGGCCCTTTATGCGGCAAACCACCGAACTGCTTGTCGCCTCGGATGCGGATGTGGACGAGTGCTGGAACCAATACAAGACGTATTTCGACTCCCGGGAGCAATTCGACCAGGGGCTGCAGCAGTTTCGAAAGGCCGCCCTGGACCGGGAACTGGCGGCAGATACCCAGGATGATCCCGCTCTTTTCAGCCAAGTCGGGGGATTGGGCACATTCATGGACGCTTTGGATCAGATCAACACCGATGCGGATGCACAGGCCGCCTTGCACCAATTGGCCATGGTCGTCGAAACCCTGCACAAGCAGGGCGAGCCCGTACCGGCTATCTTCGAAAAGCTGAAAAAGGAGGAGGAATTATAAAGGGGCGGTTGTATACGCTCACCATCGCCGCTTTAATGGTTGTTAACTGTCCATCGTATCCTATGTCTTTTGCTTCTACAGGAGTGTAAGGGATGATATTCACCCGGTCGCTGAAGTATCAATTTCCCCTCATGAGCGGGGAGGATGTGTACCGTCTTCAACAGCGTCTGCTGGAGTATGGGTTTACGACTGTGGGGCAGCCGGATAGTATTTTCGGCCCCCAGACCGATGCCGCTGTCCGGGCCTTTCAGAAATCACAGAATTTGAAAGTGGATGGCGTTTCAGGTCCACTTACCTGGGAGGCCTTGTTTCAGGATGTGCAGGCAGAACCGGGCCAGGAAAAACTTTTAACGGTGCTGGAGGACCTCAAGCAAGTTCATGGTTTTCGAGACAGCGTGCTGTGGCAGCTCACGGCGGAAGGCATCTGCATCGATGGGAAAAATCCCGAAAACTTCGGCGGTGACCCACAAACCGTACGGCGCGTATGGCGCGATTTTAAAATACCCATCAAAGAATGGTCATTGAAATTCGGCGTTCCGGCTGAACTCATCATCGCCACCATTTGCACCGAAAGTTACGGAAAACCCGAATCCCTGCGAAAGGAGCCGGGCTATATCTCCGACGATGAAACGCCCCAAAAGATATCTCTCGGCCTGATGCAGACACTGCTCTCCACCGCTGCTGCAACGCTCCAACTTGACGGCATTGACCGTAACTGGCTGATTCAGCCGGAGAACTCCATCCGCGCCGGCACCGGATACATTGCCCAGCAGTGGCGGTCCACCCACTTTGATCCACCCAAGGTCGCCTGCGCCTACAACGCCGGCGGTATCTACTACAACAACAGCCCGACGAATCGTTGGAAAATGCGCCAATACCCGATTAGCAGCGCCAAGCATGCTGATCGTTTTGTCAAATGGTTCAACGAATGCTTTCTTATGTTCAAACGGGATCATGTGATTCCGACCGTCAGTTTTTTCCGGCTGCTGGCGACATCTTAGAGGTTTTTGTCCCTGATGATATGATCTGGCTTATCGGTCGGTGCCATCCTTGTCGAAGACATCCAGGCGCCGGAGCCCCATCACCCTTATCCTACATGAAATCTGGTTGATCTTGCCCGTTATTAAGCGTATGATTTAATCATACTCTTAATGGGGGATTGACGATGCAAACAGAAAAAGCCGAAAGAATTACCATCACTTTACCGCCGGACATGTTGGCCGCCATAAAAAAACAGGTTAGCTCCGGTTCTTATGGCTCGACCAGTGAAGTGATTCGGGAAGCCATGAGATTGTGGCAACAAAAAGAAGAGGAGCGCCAGGTGAGGCTTGCCTTAATCCGTGAACGTTTGACACGATCAGCACAGAGTGGGGAACCTGTTCCACTTGATGTTGCTTTCTCTCGAATCGAAAGGCAGCACATGACAAGAATGGAACAGGAGGCCAATGAAAAAATATGATGTCTATTTGATGCCTGACGCTATCAGCGATCTTGAATATATTTATAATTATATTGCGGAACAAAGTGGTTTTCCAAAGAGAGCATGGCGATACATGGATAAGCTTCACCGCAAATGTCAGGAGCTAAAAACAGCCCCTATAAGGGGCCAGCAAAGAGACGATATAATGAAAGGCCTAAGAATTTACCCCCTTGATAAGCAGACAGTGGCCGCATTTGTCGTTGATGAAGAAAATTCGACAGTCAGGATTTTGAATATTTTTTATGGTGGTAGAGATTACGAAACGTTTTTATCCACCTAAAAGAATTTTGCCTATCATCTATCTTCTGCTCTGCCTGGCGCTTCTAACCGGGGCCGGGAAATTCGCATTCTATATCCGCGATCTGAGCCGGCTGGCGGATGAGCGATTTCCGGTGCAGTCATCGGGCCTTTCGCCTTGCATCTACGCTCGCCCGTTGGTGATTCATCCCGGGCTGGATCTCTTGCCTGAAGATCTGGCTCTGGAACTGGATTTTCTTGAATTTCAGAAAAAAGAATTCCCTGACCGGCCGGGCAGTTATTCGCGGACCGGCGGGACGTTTATATTGTATGATCGGAAACCGGCTTTTTCAGACGAGTCCAGGCAGCCTTCACGGGTTCGGGTAAAGATCCGCAACCAAAAGGTGATCTCCCTTTCCGGCCTGGACTTCGGACGTTCCCTGCGCCGCTTTGTTCTGGGACCTTTGAAAATCGGCGATCTCGATCCTAAAGTCGAGGCGGGCCGGGATCCTGTAACCATCGAGGCGGTTCCCGAGCCGCTGATTCTTTCCATCCTGGCTGTGGAAGACCGGCGGTTTTATTCCCATGGCGGGGTCGATTTTTCAGCGGTGTTCCGGGTCCTGGCCGCCAATGCCCGGGAAGGGCATATCGTCCAGGGAGCCTCCACCATTACCCAGCAGGTGGCCAAGATTTTGTTTTTTTCGGGCGAAGATGCCTTGAAACGAAAAATGAGCGAATGGCTCATGGCTTGGGTTCTGGAGTGGAAATTCACCAAGGATGAGATCCTGGAGGCTTATATTAACAGTGTTTACCTGGGCCGCAGCGAACGCGGGCCGGTGATCGGGTTTGGCGCGGCCGGCCGGTATTATTTTGGAAAAAATCTCGCCGAGCTGGATTGGGGCGAAATGGCCTTGCTTTCCGGCATGCTCAAGGCCCCGTCCGGGTATGATCCCGTCCGGAACGCCGAGCGGGCCAAGGCGCGCCGGGACCAGGTGCTGGCGATCCTGGCCGAGCAGGGGCTCCTTCGGTCCGAGGAGGCCGCATCCGCGAAAGAAGCAAAACTGCATGTGGTCCCCAACGCGCCCGCTCCCAGGGACCGGTTTCCCGTGTTTTCCCGATTCATCCGGGGGATCGTGGATGATAAAAAAAGCGTGGCGGGGCAGGGGACTGACGTTTTCACGTTCATGGATCCCGTTGTCCAGGTCCGGGCCCAAGCGGCCGCGACCTCCGGGCTCGATTTTTTGGAGGCCCGGCGCCTTCTGGAGAAAGGCAGCCTGGAAACCGGCGTGGTGGTTCTGTCCCTGCCCCGGGGCGAGCTGATCGCCATGGTCGGGGGAAGGGACCCGGGCCGCCCCTGGTTCAACCGGGCCGTTTCCGCCCGCCGTCAGGTGGGATCATTGATCAAGCCGGCCGTGTTTCTGGCGGCCTTGGAAGATTCGCCAAACTATCACCTGATGACACGGCTTGACGATTCCGTGGTCCGAATCGAAAACAAAGACGGCACAATCTGGTCACCAGCCAATTTCGACGGGGTCCATCACAAAGCGGTGCCGCTATACCAGGCGCTTTCCCGTTCCTACAATGCGGCCTGCGTCCGCCTGGGCATGGAGCTGGGGCTGGACCGGCTGGAAGGGCTCCTGGGCCGGCTCGGTGTGGGAGGCAAGATGGATTTTTATCCATCGTCTTTTCTCGGCACCATGACCATGTCCCCCATGGAGGTGGCCGGAATGTACCGGACACTGGCCACCGGCGGCATGGTTTCGCCCATCCGGTACATCCGTGAAACCGGATTGGACGGCACCGGCAGGCCGCGGCCCGGGGTGCAGAATTTCGATCCCGTGCCGGTCTACCTGCTCAACATGGCCTTGAAAATGGTGATATCCGAAGGTACGGCCCGATCCGAGGCGAATCAGGTGATCGGGGACCTTTGCGCGGCCGGGAAGACCGGCACCACCGACGGGCTAAGGGATTCCTGGTTTGCGGGATTTACCGGCGACCTTCTCGTAGTGGTCTGGGTGGGAAGGGACGACGGCGCCCCTTGCAAGCTGACCGGAGCGGACGGGGCCTTTTATATCTGGCAGAAAATTGTTACCCAGGTATCCAAAAAAGCGTTTGCGCCCGGCCCGCCCGAATTGGTGAAATGGATTACGGTCGATCCGAATACCGGGCGGCAGGTCCTGGAACTGGACTGCCCCTGGGCTGTGGCCTTGCCCTTTGCGGCAGGGACGGAGCCGACTGAAGCGGTTTCCTGCAGGGGCCTGATGCCGGAAGAAACCGATCCATCCTGGCTAAGAACATTATTCTAAGAAGAGCTTCAATATGAAAAAATGGACCATGCCGCTTTTAGTTGCATTGTTTTGGGGCGGAATCACCGCCGCCATGGCATCTTCAATTCCAGGGGATGAATACGCGCCGCACTCCATCTCCATGACCTGGGAGACGTTCATGGATTTGTGGGACCGGTCTCGGGCGCCTGATCCGCAAAGAAACCGCGAGTACGCCTATGGCCGGGTCATTTACACCGGCAAGGCCGAGATCGATAAGCAGCAGTACTATATCCGGTTTGTGTCCATGACCCGGATTACGGCGTTTGAGGCGCGAAAATGTCTGGTCCCGGTCCTCTCATCCAGCCTCAATCCGGAATCGGTTTTCGTGAACGGCCAGCCTGCCGGGTGGACCGTGAAAAATGGGTACTGCCAGGTCATGATCCAGGGACCTGGCGATTTCGAGGTCAAGACCGCGTTCACCGTCACCATCGATCGCCGTCGCTGGCCCCGGAACCTGACCCTGCCCCTGGCGCCCGTGGCCAGGACCGAAATTGACATCCATGTGCCGGATGGGGACATCGAGGCCAGGTTCGATCCCGGGGTGGCCCTCGATACCGGCGGCGACCGGGTGCACGGGCTGGTTCCCGCGGCGTCCAGTGTCGCTATCCGCTGGCTGAAGCGGGGGGAGAAAAAAGAGAGCATTCCCTTGAAAATGGGGGCCGTGGTCCATACCTACGTGTCCTTGGGAGAAAACGGGGCCGGGCTGAAAAGTGAGGTAGCCTTCCAGATCCTCCAGGGCCAGACCCATTACTTTAGGATCCGGGTTCCGGATTCCATCGACATCCTGGATGTAACCGCCGACGGCAAAGGCGGTGAGGAGACCATTTCCCAGTGGTATACCGAGGATATCGGGGCCGGGGCGGATGGCAACGGCAAGGACGGGCGCGGGGCACGGCTGGTCCACATTTACGCATCTTACCGGCACAAGCAAAAATTCAAGGTCCGCTTGGATTGCGAGCGGACCGAGACGCGCTCGGACTACCGGTTTGCAGTGCCCCGCATCGAACCGGAAGCGGTGGAGCGCTACGAAAACCTCGTGGCCGTGGGCGCTGAGGCCAACGTGGAAATCGAGGAAGGCGCCATCGAACGGGCCGAAGGCCGGGACGTGCGGTTTCTGCCCGATGAAATCCAGGCCTTTGCCCAAGGCAGGGCCTTGTTCTACTATAAAATCCTCGATCCCGGCTTTGTCCTCGACTTTGCCGTCAAGAGCCACGACAAGGCGTCCGTGCTCAAGACCCGAATCGAACGGGTGGACGCCGACAGTGTCGTGACCGAGGCCGGGACCGTCATGACCAAGGCGGCCTTCCAGGTGAAAAACAACCAGGCCCAGTTTCTGCGGCTGCGTCTGCCCGACGGCGCCAAGCTGCTTTCCGCCTTTACCAGCGGCAAGGAAATCCAGCCGGCCCGGGAAGGGGGCGTCTTTTCACGGTAAATTTGTTCTAATGGCTTAATTTGCATGGCATGGCATTTTTAGTCATGCGGAGAAAGTCAAATACCGCTCGGATGTTGCGATTAAGTTGCTGCATTTTTTGAGAGACACTGCGTACCCCTTTGGATTTGATGAGCCCTACAGCAAAACGGCGTAAGCGGGATACGTTTTCGGGGCCATAGCCGGTACGAATACGGCTTCGGTCCTCGTCAAAATTCCAATCGATGATGTAATGGCAACTGTTCTCGATACTCCAGTGACCACGATTAGTTTCAAGGACTTTTTGGGGGGATGCTTGTTCCGGGGGTTGACTAGTGATGCCGTATGCAATGTCATGAGAGACGTTGCCAGTTTTTTTGGTTGTGGATTCTCTCTCAATGACAAACGCTTGCCGGACATAAGGGAATTTTAAATACCCGTTGAGTTCGGTTGTTATCCAGATTTTTCGGATTTCAATGCGGCCATGGTCTGGCGGATCACAAATTATAAAATCGGGTTCTTCTCGATCGTCAAAGTACAAGGCGATGTCTTGAAAAAGTCCTGGCTGATTGTTTTTAACGGTAAAATGGTAGTGGGCGTGGCGTTCTTCGACCAAGTAAGTGGCGACTTTGCGTTGGGTCAATAAAGCATCCGTGGTGATGTTCTTGCCTTGGATGTTGATGGCATCCAACATAGGGATGATCGTATTGATTTCATTAGTACGTTTTACGGTGTCATCGTTTCCCGGCAGAGTGCCTACTTTTTTTGGGTATAGCAGTTTTTACTCTGATGCCCGATGGCGCTTAAGATATGGGTGCGATATCCATCGGCATCAATCGCATTGCACATTGTTTTGCCATCGATAGCCAGGCTTTCGTCATCTTGTGCATGCGCTGCATTCCACTGCCCCAATGCGCGATCAAGATGGACGGGATCGACGCGGATGAGTACATCACGGATGATACTCAGGCTAGGGACAAGGAACTTTCCGTTAACTTTACGGCAACCAAATCGGCGTCGCGCTCTTTGGCCGAGGTCTTTGGCCCAATCCGCAATGGCCTGGTATCCGTGCATCCCACAAAGCGTTGCAGCAGCGGCAATAGCCAAAATCGTTGTCAGTCGATGTCGCCGGCCTTGGGCACGGCGCGGATCAGGAATCTCGGTAAAAAAGTCTGGTAAGGTTCGCATATGCTGTGCCGTGAGCATCATTTTAGTACCTCCGATACGATAGTCTGGATGAAGGGATGGTTGAGATAATCGTATTTGCGCGTGGGAAGTTAACGGCTTAACAAAAACCATTTTCGGTGAGTTGTCTTTGGCGCTATAACCTTCTCGAGTTCGTCGGAAGCCTTTGGTTTCGCCTAAATAAATCCAGTTGGTGGCTTTATAGATGGTGCCGTGAAATCGCTGTGGGTCGACAAATGTCTCCAGCAGTAATAAAGGGTGACCAAACCTTTTCTGCCAGTCGTCCGGTAGTCTTTTTTGGCACAATGATAATACCCGGGAGGCCAAGTTTGGCAAATGCCAATCGGGAAGGATTAAAAAACGACTGTTATTGGTGATCAGTTTTAGGCGACCGTATTGATAACGAAGATCCCAACCGATCCAACGGTCCCTGACTGAGCATTTTAAAGCTGAGGCGGAAAAAGTAAGTAACGCAACCCAGGCGTCACCACAAGTGGCAATGTACCAGATAGTTTCACTGATTTTGGGTAAAGATCCCAGATAATGGTGGGACTGCATCAGGTGTTTGAAACGATGCTCTTCAGACGGAACAGCAGGACGGACAATGATTTCGCTTAAATCAGACACTACGGCCTCTGAATGAAATGTCATAATGACTGCTTAAATACCTCATTTAGAGGGGATTGTCCATATATGCATACAAAATTTTGTTAATTCGGATATTTTTACATCAGAACAAAATCACCGTGAGGGTCAGATTTTGTGACATTGACAATCAATGGCTGCCATGAAATACTCACCCGCCAACAATTAAAGTTCCTATTCTTATAATACTCACCGAGTATCATTTTCTTGGTTGTAAACAGCCTCTTTTGCGGTGGAGGATATAGCATGAAACATGTATGGACAGGAATTTCCATTTTGTTTTTTATATTGGTAAACTGGAATCCGTCATTTGCATTTCGCTGCGACGGGAAAATCATCGATAAAAAACTCAATAAATCCGAAATACTGGATTTTTGCGGAGAAACCCACCCGGACCGACGAATGGGAGGAGGAACGGATTATCGGCAATTGCTCCGAAAGGGCTTTCACTGACTGCCGTATTGTTCATATCAAAATTGAGAAATGGTTTTATAATTTGGGTCCAAAAAATTAACCCGGACCCTGGTTTTTGAAAACAGTCGTCTGGTCCGCATTCGGACGGGGAGCTATGGACACTAACTAAATTGTTCCGTTGTATTATTTATTCAAAAAAGGACGTATTTGTTAATTTGTCTTGACAACTTTACAGATCGATGGCAAATATCAGGCTAAAGGAATAAGATATGCTAAACCCCCAATCCCCCATACCGCTCTACCACCAACTGGCCGATATTCTGATGGAAGCTATCCGTACCGGTGACTATCCACCCGGGTCACGGATTCCATCCGAGCCGCAGCTGGCCAAGGATTACGGCATTGGACGGCCCACGGTACGCCAGGCCATCGATTTGTTGGCGCGCCGGGCAATGGTCCGCCGGCGGCGCGGGTCAGGGACCTATGTATGTGAGCCGGGGCAGGAAATCGATCTGTTCTCCCTGGCCGGCACCAGTTCGGCGTTTCAAAAAAAAGGGATTGATGTGGATATAAAGTTGCTCCAGCCGCCGCAAAAGATGCGGGTGGCCGACGGCGCGGAAAATCCCTTTGACGGTGGCACGGCCTTTTTCCTCTCACGGCTCAACCGGGTGGACGCCAAACCGGTGCTTCTGGAAGAGATCTATCTTCATCCCATGCTGTTCAAGGGCATCGACGCCATGGATCTGGGTGGGCGGTCGCTCGCCCAGGTGGTGGAAACTGATTTTTACATGCGGCCCACTGGCGGTCGGCAGACCTTTCGCATCGGTTATCTGGAGGACCAGCGAGCCGCGGCCATGGATGTGGGACCGCGCTCGCCTGTTTTGATCGTCCATCGCTATCTTAATTTCAAACCGGCGGACAACGCCGTTTTCTCGATACTTTACTGCAACACGGCAAACTTTGTTTTCGCTCAGCAGATTGGAGGCTTGAACCATGAAGAATAGGGGCTACTTCGGCAACTTCGGCGGGGCGTTTCTGCCTGAGATCCTGGTTGCCACCTTTGACGAGCTGGAAGAGATGTACGAGGCGGTCAGACATGATCCAACCTTCTGGCAGGAATACGAGCAGCTGATGGCCAGCTACTCCTGTAGGCCCACGCCGGTTACCTACGCGGAAAACTTGACCCGTCATTTCGGCGGCGCACGGATCTTCATCAAGCGCGAGGACCTCAATCATACCGGTGCCCATAAGGCCAATAACGTGATGGGCCAGGGGCTTCTGGTACGCCGCATGGGCAAAACCCGCGTGATTGCGGAAACCGGAGCCGGCCAGCACGGCGTGGCCACGGCCACCATGGCGGCGCGCTTCGGGTTTGACTGCACCATTTACATGGGCGAGGTGGATGTAGAGCGTCAGCGACCCAATGTTTTCTGGATGGAGCAGCTAGGCGCCACGGTGGTGCCGGTAAAAGACGGCACACGCATTTTAAAAGATGCCATCAATTCCGCTTTTAGAGATTGGGTGACCAAAATGGATTCCACCCACTATGTCCTGGGCACCGCCTGCGGGCCGCACCCGTTTCCCGAGATGGTGGCCTGGTTTCAGTCCATCGTGGGCAAGGAGGCGCGGCGGCAACTCATGGAACGGGAAGGGCGGTTGCCGACCCGGGTTTACGCCTGCGTGGGCGGTGGGTCCAATGCCATGGGGGTGTTCAGCGGCTTTTTTGATGATGATGTTGAACTGATCGGCGTGGAAGCTGCCGGTCGAGGCCTGGATTCGGGCGAGCATGCGGCGCGGCTGTGCTCGGACGATGCCAGTGTGGGCGTGGCCCAGGGGTACAAGACCTATTTCCTGCAGGATGATAACGGCCAGATGCGTGAGACCCACTCCATTGCCGCCGGCCTGGATTATGTGGGCGTCAGCCCGATCCTTTCCGATTTAAAGGAAAAAGGACGGGTACGTTTCGAGGGCGCCACCGACCAGGAGGTCATTGAGGCGGTGCGCCTGACCATGAGAAAAGAAGGCGTCATACCGGCCCTGGAATCGGCCCATGCCTTTGCACGCGCGTTCAAGGAAGCACCGACCCTGTCCAGTGAGGATATCATTCTGATCAATCAGTCCGGCCGAGGCGACAAAGACATCTTTACCATTGCCGATGCCTTTGACGATCCCAAATGGAAACAATTCATCATCGAAAAAGCGAGACAATACCATGCTTGAATCCTATATCCGTTCACGGCTAAAAGAGAAGAAGATTCTGCTGATGACCCACATTGTCATCGGCTATCCATCTCTGGATGAATCACTGGCCATCGTACGCACCATGGTGGAGGCCGGGGTGGACCTGATGGAACTCCAGATCCCCTTTTCCGAGCCCATTGCCGACGGCCCGGTGATTTTAAAGGCCAACCAGGATGCCCTGGCAGATGGGGTGACGGTGCCCCAATGCCTGGAATTCGGTCAGACGGTGGCCGGCCAGTTCTCCATTCCTTTTCTCTACATGACGTACTACAATATTCTCTTCAAATACGGGGTGGATCGGTTTGCCGACCACATGCGGGATGCCGGACTCAAAGGGGCCATCGTGCCTGACCTGCCGCCTGAAGAGGCCGATGACTACCTGAGCGCAATGGGGCGTTGCGGGCTCAGCCCGATTTTCATTTTCTCCCCCACCACCAAGGCCGCGCGTCTGCAGACCATCGCCAGCGTAGCTGATGGATTTGTCTACTGTGTGGCCCGCAAAGGGGTGACCGGCGGCCAGACTGCTTTTTCCAGGCAATTGGATGAGTACCTGGGCGCCTGCAGGCAGGCCACCGACTTGCCGTTGGCGCTGGGTTTCGGGGTCAAGGATCGGGACGACATCAAGTTTCTGGAAGGCAAGGCGGACATCGCCGTTATCGGTACCCAGGCCTTGCGAGTGATCGAATCGCAGGGTATTGATGCCCTGGGCGATTTCATTCGCGGACTTCAGCGGCCCTGAACAACTGGTCGTCGATCTTCATTCAATCCCGGCCTGGCCCAAAAGCTAAAATTTGCCTTTATCGGTGAGATCGATAAGCGGCGCCGTGCCGTAATCGCTTCCACCTAAATGGATGGGATGGCCATCAATCGCCAGTCACCGGCAGTATTGTGGACAATGGAACCTTGCATCAAGCGGGCATGCGCCAAGCACGTTCCACCGTCACTTCCGGCATGGGGTAGTGTTTGGTGTTGAGGGTAAAGATACAGCCACCTCCTGGGAATGGCGCATGGCCTTTTTTATGGACCGGACCGTCTCGGCGGTATCCTCATCACGCTTCCAGCATCCAGATGTATGTTCCAGAACGTCAATCCGCATTTCAGATTCAATTTTCTCGGCATATAGCAAAATGGCCTTTTCCAGCACCGCTTTTTTAGATGTCCCCAATATTTTTTCCAGGCAAATGGGCGATTATCTGAGAGTCTGCAGCTATGCCACCGGCCTACTGACACTGGGTTTCGGCATCAAGGATCGGGACGACATCAAGTTTCTACAAGGCAAGGCGGATATCGCCGTCATCGGCACCCAGGCCATAGGGCTGATGGAGAGTAAGGGTATCAGTGGGTTGGGGGCCGTTTATCCGAGGCCTCCAAAATTGAGTAGATTTACCATAACGCCTGCTGATAATGCTCAAGAATAATACGATCTTTTGTGATTAATCCACTTAATGTAATTGCTGCCTGCGCGGTGATTAACCGGTCAAATGGATCGCGTGTCCATTTTTCATGTACAGCCGCTTTGCAAACCCGTTCAAAGCGCTTGTCGCAAACCTCCAAACCGATTTTCTGGTTCAGATAGGTACGGACCCGATTCGAATCGACCCTAATTTTTTCAATTTCATAAAGAAAATCGAGTTCCAGCAGTACCATGGGGGAAATTAGCAACGCAGGTGTTTCTTCGATTGCTTGCCGGGCATTTGGGCTAATCAAATCGAGTCTACCGGCAAACAGCCATATGACAACGTGTGTGTCGAGGTAGATCATAGGTTTGGGTTCCAATTGTCGGACCAGTCCAGGTGAACCAGTTCCTCCGGGTCACCGACGATACAATCGGGATGTTCTGCCAATTTTGCTAACTTTGATACTGGCTCGGAAGGGACAATTTTTAACTTTTTTCCTTTTCGCTTGATCTCTATGGGTATCCCCGTTTCCAAAACTTGATCGAGCAAGTTATAAATATTTTTTCTAAGCTCGGATGGGCTGACTTCCATGATGTTTACCCTCCAACGACAATATTTAACACAATAACGTACGTTGAATATACAATGATGCGTACGTCTCGTCAATATTAAATTTCCGGACTTACCGCTGCAGCTGGGCTTCGGGGTCAAGGACCGGGACGACATCAAGTTTCTCCGAGGCAAAGCCGATATTGCCCTTATTGGTACGCAAGGCCCTGCGGCTGATCGAAAGTGAAGGAATCGACGCCCTGGGGTCATTTTTCAGATATCTTCAAACATAAGCGTTTGTTTGGAAACACGGCCGGGTGGTTAAAGGTTTTTAAATGAGCGCGAAGCGATTGTATTCATGCTCATTGTTCCCCTTTCCAAAAAAATCGGCTGGAAAAATCCGCCGCTGGTAACCCTGGCCCTGATTATCATCAATTGCCTGGTTTTTTTCCTGTTTCAGACCGACGACGACAAGTCCCGGATGGAGGCCGAAACCTTTTATATGGAATCGGGCCTGGCCCGGATCGAGGTGCCGCGCTACGCCCATTACCTGGCCGGGAAACAGACTCTCGAGCAAACGGCCGATCCCATTGACCTTGCCGACGACGATGCCGTGTTTCACTACCACCTGAAAATGGAGGCTGATGCAAATTTTATCCGGGCCTTGATGGCGGATCGGATCATTACCCCGGATGATCCGGTTTACGATAACTGGCGCCAACTGCGCTTGGATTACGATGCCCAAAAGGACCGCAGTGTTGCCTTTGCCCATGGCCTGCGGCCGGCCTTTCCACAGGTAACCAACTTCTTCACCTATATGTTTTTACATGGTGGTATCGGCCACTTGGTGGGCAACATGGTGTTTTTGTGGATTCTGGGTTGCATGCTGGAGATCGGTGCCGGCAGGGTGCTATTTTCGGGTATCTACCTGATCAGTGGGCTGCTTGCTGCCGGTCTGTTTTACCTGGTTTACCCGTCGAGCACCATCCCCCTGGTGGGTGCTTCCGGCGCCATTGCCGGTCTCATGGGGGCTTACACGGTGCTCTATGGCCGCAAGCGGGTAAGTGTTTTTTACTCGTTGGGGGTTTACTTCAACACCGCCCGGATACCAGCCATCGCCCTGCTGCCGGTCTGGCTGGGCAATGAGGCGTACCAGTTGTTTTTAAGTGGTGCCAGCCACGTGGCCTACGTGGCCCACATCGGCGGTCTGGCCGGCGGAGCGCTGCTTGCCGGCGTCGGTCAACGGCTGGTGGGAAGTGTGGACCGGGACAGCTTTGAAGCGGCTCCCGAAGACAAAATCAGCCCCCTCATGGATCAGGCTGTGGAGCACATGGGAAACCTGGAGATGGACCCGGCCCGGAAGCTGTTTGAAGAGGTGCTGGTGCTTTCGCCGAACCATCCCGACGCCCTGCATCACCTGTTCAACATCCACAAACTCAATCCTGATTCAACACCCTTTCACAAGACCGCCCGGCAGCTTTTAGAGCAGCGGTTGAGACATCCTGGTACCCATTCCCAGGCGCTTGCGCTGTATCGGACCTATATCGGACTGACGCAGCGTCCTACGCTTTCCATTGCGCTGTACCTGCAGATTGCCGGCATCATGGCCGCCAGCGGGGATACCGGCGATGCCGAAAAGATCGTTCTATCCATTTTCAAGAAAAAACCCCACACGCCGGGGCTGCCTTCCAGCCTGATCAAACTGGCCAGGGCTTTTCGTGAAAGCGGGCAACTGGACCGCTGGAAGCGCTACCGCCAGCTGGTGTGCAAGCAATTCCCCGATTCGGCGGAGGCAGCGATCGTCCTGCGTTCAGAGACCACCCGTTGAAACAGGATTTATGATTTAACCCGCTGAAAAACGCTGCTGATCTTCCGGGCCAGGGGGAACGATGCCATGCGCGTGGCCAGGTAATGGACGGCTTCGATTTCAAAGAACCGGCCCCATAGTCCGGTCAGCAACACGAATACCGCCGAGACGCTGCCGATAATGACCAGGTCGGTCCAAAGGGTCGGGGTGTCGATATACAGGCGCAGCGCCCGGTGGGCCGGATAGATGAGCACTCCCATGGCGAGTCCGGCGACGGCCGCCTTGGCATACGCGCGGTAGACTGTGGCGGCGCCTTGGTTGTCACTGCGCCGGTTCCAGACCGCGAACAGCAGGATCGTCTGGATCAGGGCCGACGTGGAAATGGCCAGACCGACCCCGGCCACCCCCAGAAGTTTCAGCCCTGCCCAGTACACCGGCAGGCTTGCCAACACGGCCAGGGTGCCGAACACGGCCGGTAGCAGGGTGTTCTGGGTCGCATAGAAACCGCGATTGACCACTGTCTGGGAGACGAAGGCGATGGCACCGACCATCAGGCAGGCCAGTGTCAAGGCTGTCATTTGCGTATCCACCGCGCCAAACTGGCCCCGCTGGAACAGCACGCGCACGATTTCATGGCGCAACACGACAACCAGGACGGATACCGGAACCACCACCGACAGGTAACGCAGGACTTTGTTGATGGTTTCGTTCAGATCCCCAATGCGTCCCTGAACGGCCAGTTGCGCCATGAACGGATATGAGGCTACCCCTACGGCCTGCCCGAAAAAGCCTACCAGGATCAGCATCACGCGCATGGCGTAATCGATCCAGGCAATGGCCCCGGCCGGCAGGAAACTGCCGAAAAATTTTGAGAACAACTCCGTCGAAAACACCATCGTGAGCCCGATCATCAAAGGCAGGGTCAAAAAGACATAGCGCCTTAGATCCGGATGGTAAAAATCAAAAATGGGGCGAAACCGCATGCCGATTCTAAGCGCCCCGATCAACTGAACGGCAAAACTGCCGATGGCGGCGCCGGCCAAGGCCCCCCAGCAGAAACCAGCGACGCCCAGCCGGCCGGACAACAGCACCCCGCCGGCGATGATTCCTATATTGTAAACCAGGGGCGCCAGGGCCGGAAACAGAAACCGCTTTTGGGCATACTGCACGGCCATGAGCATGCCGCCGGCGAAAAAGAAAAATTGGGCCGGCAGGGTGATGCGGGTCATGTTTACGGCCAGGGCGATGAAATGCGGATCCTTTCTTCCGGCTGCCAGAAGGGGCACGATGGCAGGGGCCAGCACCATACCCGCCAGGACGAGAATCAGAAGCAACCCGCCGAATATGGTCATGATCGTGGAAAACGTCCGCCATCCCTCGCTTTCCCGTCCATCGGCAAGGTGACGGGAGAAAATGGGGATGAAGGTAACCGATAGAAACCCGCTGGCCAGGATATGATTGAGAATTTCGGGCAGGACGAACGCCACACGGTAGGCATCGACCTCAACGCCGGCGCCGACCAGGTCGGCAAGCGCCATTTCCCGGACGACGCCGGTGATGCGGCTTAAGAAAATACTGGCCATCATGATGATGGTGGCCATGCCGATCTTGTCAAGCACGGCCGCTTGTTGGTGATCGTTCATACTGAAGATTCGATGCGTTTAAAGGTTTTTCACGGGTTGCATTGCCCGGGCCATGAACGGATGCCGAAAAAAGGTCAGGCCGCCCGATGCCGGACGGCCTTTCTCTCTTGCCAGATTTGGACGTCATCATCAAGAAAAACAATCAGCCCAGATCTGTCAGGTAGCGCTCCACAAAAGGGGTGATGTCGTGGTCAGGGAATTTTTTGATCAGCCCTTTGAGAATGGTTTTGGCCTTTTCGGGCTTCATCAGGCGTTCGTTGAAGATCTGGGCGGCCCGGAAATAGGATTTGGGGACCAAGGGATCCTGGGGGTAGGTTTGGGTCAGCCGGTTGAAGGCACCGATGGCGGCCTGGTCGTTTCCGGATTCGTTCAGCCAGCTGCCCACCTTGAACAGGGTCGCGGCACCGGGGGCAAAATCCGGTTGTGCTGCCAGGCATTCGCGATAAACGTCCACCGCTGCATCTTTACTTCCGGATTGCACCAAATGCGCCAGGTGGTTGCTTCCATGGGCGACCATTTTATCGGTCGCCCCGGTGATTTTAAGCAGGGTGTAATAACGCTCCGATAGCACTGGATCCGTTATGGCGGACTGAGCGGTTTCGTTTTCAATAAGGGCACTGGCCCCCTTGTGATCGCCGTCCTTGATCAGCTGATTGACCCGTCTGAGCAGCCGACCCTCGGGTGTGTCGGTATCCTGTGCGGCCTGAAGGCTATCCGTTTCTTCATCCTTGAAATCATCGAAATCGACCCGGTAGCCGATGTCCTCATGATATTGGAGAATTACGTATCCCATGAGATGATAGGAGATAAACGTGTAGTAGATTTTGATTAAGGTGAAAAGGAATAGCTGTAAAATGGGAGGCAGGTGCTGGATCAGATGCTGACCCAACAGGGCCGGCGCAGCACCTAAAAGTGAACAGAAAAAATACATCAACAGGTATCCCCAGCCGATGCGGTAGGCCAGGGTGACGAACATCATCGGATTGATCGCCTGGATCAATGATTCGGTGGTGACCAAAAGGATGATCATGGCCGGTAAAAAGAGCGTTGCCGCCACTAAAAAAAGCGAGCTGACGAGCAGTCCCAAATGGGAAAGGACAAAAGCCCCCGCAAAAAAAAAGGCGACGTAGATGCCCACCTGCTTGGCCACCGGGCTGAAATTTTCAAAAAGGGTTTTGGCGTTCAGTTCAGGGGCAATCAAGTTGCCGCTGGCCGTGTACTGTAAGATGGCGTATGCGTACTTGAACGTGACGCCCCAGATCAGGATCTGAGTCACCAAACCGATGATACCGGGCCTGACGGCAAGCGCCGTAATGATCGACAGGACCACCATGAGAACCAGGGGACGTGTGCCAAGCGGATAGAGAAAAAAACGATACATACGCTTCCAGAATGGATCAATGATGTTACCCACACCCAGCCACTGAACCTGACGGTTGCAGTGCGGGCAGAAATGCAGCTTTTCACCCTGGTGATATCCCTGCATGTCTCTGACCTCGACGCATTGCGGGCAAAGCAGTCGGTTGCACGTGTCACAATACCAGTGGGCCGGCTGGGTCGGGTGGTAGTGGCAAAACCGTTTCATCTGTTTTTATTCCTTATTTTTCCAGGGCCCTTCACCTCCTGGGCCATGTTGCGGCGTTGACAGAGCTATCGCCGGGTTTTGACTTTTCTAAAGGTTTTAAGTAGCATTGCTCGCATATCCACCTACCGCTTGAAACGAAAGGCGCTTGATGCAAAATGCATTTTTGAGATGAAACAGATAAAACAGATAAATTCGATGCGAATTCTGCGGCCGTTCCTATGGGGCGTTTTAATCGTCTTTGTCTGTCCCTTGGATGGGATGAGCCTCGAACCCACGGAAATTATGATTATCGCCAACCGGCAGTCGCCCGAGGGCGTCAGGCTGGCACATTATTATGCTCAACAACGCGGCATTCCACAAACCCATCTGTTGCTGGTAAATCTGTCGACCGAAGAGACGTGTGGGCGGGACGAATACAACCAGCGGATTGCGGTTCCGGTGAGGGATTGTTTGATGGCCGTCAAGCCGCCCAGGCGCATCCGCTGCATCGTTTTGGTTTATGGTATCCCGCTGAGAGTCAGATCCGCCAAAAGGGATGACGCCAAAACGCTCGGGGATTTAAAGGCCAGGCAACAGTTGCTGCAAAAACGCATCGAGAATCAAGGTGAAAAAGATACCCCCGACTATTTAACGATTGCCGAGGAACTCGAATCCATCCGCAGTCAGTTGAAAGTGGCCAGAGATACGGTGGCGTCGGTGGACTCGGAACTCGCTCTGGTCAAGTGGGCCGATGCACCGGTTGGGGGGTGGATTAAAAACCCGTTTTACATTGGTTTTCGAGAGAGTCCCGAGACGGTTGCCCGTGAGGATGTGTTAATGGTCAGCCGCTTGGACGGACCGACCCCGGCCAGTGTTCGGAGAATGATTGACGATACCATCGCCACGGAAAAACAAGGCCTGGTCGGCAGCGCCTATTTTGATGCCCGTTGGCCGATCGACTCATCCGCCATGCAATCCGGCTACAAACTATACGATCGTTCCATCCATGAGGCGGCCAAGCAGATTCAAAAACACAGAAACCTACCCGTGCATCTCGACCAGTCGCCGGCCTTGTTTCAACCCGGCCAGTGTCCGGACGCAGCTCTTTATTGCGGATGGTACAGCCTGGCCAACTATGTGGATGCGTTTAAATGGCAAAAGGGAGCGATCGGCTATCATATTGCAAGCAGCGAATGTACGACATTGAAAAAGAAAAACAGCCAGGTCTGGTGTAAACGCATGATCGAAGAAGGGGTGTGTGCCACCGTTGGTCCGGTTGCCGAACCTTATGTACAGGCATTTCCAATGCCTGAAGTGTTCTTCGGATTTCTCAGTGAAGGCATTCTGTCCCTTGCCGAATGTTATATGGTCAGCCTTCCGTTTCTTTCCTGGAAGATGGTGTTGATCGGTGATCCGCTCTATCATCCGTTTTTAGCACTGTCGTCCAACTAAGGGTGCAGGCAAGTGAAAATTATCCATCTGCTTTTCAACCCCAACGCTCCTTTCCCAGGCTGGAAAAAGAGCGTTGAGTTTGGAAATATTCAGTGGAATTGGATTTTCCACGACTATGATCGGTAAGGAAAATAATACTAAGGTCAGCTACGCGTTGTCAGACGATCAATACGCTGCCTATGCTTGGAAGCTTATTTTATTACTCGATGATTTCGAGGACGGTACGTTTTTTCACTTTTGAGGATACAGCGCTTAGGATGGTCCGCATGGCTTGGGCGGTGCGGCCCTGCTTGCCAATCACCTTGCCAAGATCTTCTTTCGCCACGGTGAGTTCTAACACGGTCGTCTGATTTCCCTCAACTTCCGCTACGGTGACATCCTCAGGTCGATCAACCAATGACCTAGCGATATAGGTAACAAGTTCTTTCATGGTACAATTCCTTTCAGTGGCTCCATCCGTTGTGTATGTTAACATTTCGCATCGTTACAATAGGGTATGGATACTTGCTTACGAGGCAAAGTGGCATATTATATCAATTGTAAGGTGTTTTTTGATGTAAAGGGGAACATATAATGAGTCGATTATATTAAAGTTCTGACAAATCACAATACTAAAATAATTCGTAAATACTACTTGGTAAAAACAAGTGGTGTGTGACAGGCACATCTGCTGGTGGTTTTTTCAAGCAGCCGAAGGGATACAAAAGGGATCATTCAAATAATTTATCTTTCACAATGGGTAGACGATATTCCTATAAGGGTTTGCGCTTGTGTGCAATATCCTGGAGTGATAATTCATATCCAATGATGATAATGGCAAAACCAAACAGCTATTATCATATCTGGGGAAAAAGTGAATCAAAAAATATATCCTACACCTGATTCATGCTTACACTGCGCCGTTAAGGGACATCGCCCGTCATTGACTGTTTTTTTCCGGTATTACCTGTTGCTCACCGGTATTATTCTGGGACTGGTTGCGTGCAGCCCTTTTACGCCCCGAGAGATTTCCGGTGCGGCCGGATCACTGCCTGAAACGTTTGCGCTGTACAACGGGTCCCCGGACATGTCGACGCCGTGGTGGGAATCGGTTGGATCTGCTGAACTCAACCGGTTGATCGGTGATGCATTGGCTGAGAATTTTACCTTGAAAGAGGCGTGGGCCAGGTTGCAGCAGTCCCGGGCCCTGGCGGTTCAGGCCGGAGCGGATCGCTTTCCGTATCTGGAAGGGTTTGCCGCCACGGATCTGTCTCAGCGCCGCATCCCATCTGCCGGTGTGGACGGTAGTGAAACCTATGCGCTGGGTCTTTTTACCAGCTACGAAATTGATCTGTGGGGGCGGATTCGCAGCCAGCGCGAAGCAGCCCTTGAGACCATGGCCGCCACGGGTGCCGACTTTCAGACCGCCAGAATGACCATCGCCGCCGAGGTGGCCGACCGCTGGGTGCAGCTGCTTTCCAGGCGGTTGCAGATACAACTGCTGGAAAGACAGCTGGAAAACAACCTGATCTTTCTGGACTTGATCGAACTGCGGTTTCGCAAGGCAATGGTATCGGCGCTGGATGTTTACCAGCAGAAACAGGTGGTGGAAAATGTCCGCGCCAGGATACCGCTGGTCGAGGCCCAGCGGCAATTGTTGCATCATGAACTGGCCGTTTTGTTGGGACGACCGCCCAGGAGCCAGCTAAAGCTGTCGCAAACCGCGTTGCCGGTGATAGGCCTGTTGCCGGCCGTCGGGTTGCCGGCCGATTTGCTGGCCAATCGTCCGGATGTGCGGGCGGCCGGCATGCGTCTTACGGCCTCCCAATGGCAGGTGGCGGCCGCTCGGGCCAACCGCCTGCCGTCCCTTCAGTTGACCGCCGGAGCCCAATATGGGGCCAGTGCAATGGATGCGCTTTTTGATACCTGGCTGCTGAATCTAGCAGCCGACCTGACTGCGCCGCTGTTTGACGGTGGGCGCCGGACGGCGGAAGTGGACCGCACGCGGGCCCAGGTGGATGAGAACCTGTGGATATACCGTCAGGCGGTGTTGACCGCCATCAAGGAGGTTGAGGATGCCCTGGAGAGCGAAACCCGCCAACGGGAGCATATCGAAGGCCTTGACGCCGTGATGATGGCGGCCCGCAAAGGACTGGAGGAGGCCATCCAGCGCTACCGAAGGGGACTCAGCGATTATCTGCCGGTGCTCACGCAATTGATCGCCGTGCAGGATCTGGAGCGGGATTTGATCGAACAACAGGAAACGTTGATTCGTTATCGCATTGCGCTTTACCGGTCGCTTGGCGGAGCATGGATAGAAGACGGCATCAGATCAACAGAGCCTGATCAAAGCAAAAAACGGGGCTGACATGAATACGACCCATCAACCACAGCATCCATCCCAAGAATCGGTATCCCATCCGCCGCACCGCCCGCACAAGCTGCGCACGCTGATCGTTTGCCTGATTATCATCGGTTTGGGCATTGCCGGTGCAACCTACGTCAAACGGACGGCTCCCCAGGCAAGAAAACGGCCGCCGGAGCGAATCACGCCCCTGGTCGAGACAACGCGTCTGGTTACCACCACCCACCAGGTTGTGCTGACCGCCATGGGATCGGTTGTCCCGGCCCGGGAAATGATTTTAAAAACACGCGTGTCCGGACAGATCCAATCCGTTCATCCTGAGTTTATCGAAGGCGGACTGCTTACTGCCGGTGAGAAAATTTTGAAAATTGACCCCACGGATTACGAGCTGGCCATGGCCCGGGCAAAAAGCGATGTGGCCAATGCCGAGTACCAACTCAAAGTGGAGATGGGGTATCAGGATGTGGCTCGCCGTGAATGGGCCTTGCTGGGGCCAAAACAGGCGGCCGACACCCAGGAAGCGGAACTGGCGTTGCGCAAACCGCACCTGGCCAAAGCCCAATCAGATCTGGCCGCGGCACAGGCAGACCTGGAGCAGGCCCGCCTGGATCTTGGGCGAACGCAGATCACCGCGCCCTTTAACGCCATTGTGCGCAGAAAAAATGTGGTGGTGGGCTCACAGGTGACCGTCCAGGATGAGTTGGCCGAACTGGTGGGCACCGATGAATACTGGATCCAGGTGTCGCTTCCCGTGGAACGGCTGTCCTGGATCCGGATTCCGAGAACCAATCATGAAAAAGGGGCCGAGGCCACGATTTTTTATCGCGGCAACCAGCGGCAGGGCAGGGTGGCCAGACTGCTCAGTGACCTGGAAACCGAAGGTCGCATGGCGCGCGTGCTGGTCACGGTAAAAGACCCCTTGCGACTGGCCGCCGGTGACCGGGAAAGCGGCCCGCCCCTGTTGATCGGTGAGTATGTACGTGTAGACATTCAGGGACAGCAGCTCAAGGATGTGTATCGTATCCCTCGAGGTGCGCTGCGTGATGGCGGCAACATCTGGACCCTGACCGATGCGAAGACCTTAAAGATCGTACCGGTCAAGACCGTCTGGCGCGATGCCGATGCGGTGCTGGTCAGAAACGGTTTCGCATCCGATCAGCGTATCATTGTATCCGACCTGCCTGTGGCCGTGGACGGAATGGCGGTAAGGCAAGCCGGTGCGATGCCACCCAAAGAAAGATCCACGCCCAATGAACGAAGCGGACAAACAAACAGATAATCCCATGAAAAGACCCATGCTGCGGGTGGATCGTCGCAACCGTGGCCCGATTGCCTGGATGGCGGGGCATACGGTGGCGGCCAACCTGCTGATGGTTGTTCTTTTGGTGGGGGGCTTGATTTTCGCGGGACAGATCAAAAAGGAGGTGTTTCCCGATTTCGAACTGGACATTGTCGAGGTTTCCGTGCCTTACCCGGGCGCCAGTCCCGAGGAGGTGGAACGGGGCACGATTCTGGCCATTGAGGAAGCGGTCCAGGGACTCGACGGGGTCAAACAGGTGACGGCCGAGGCCAAAGAAGGCATGGGGCTAGTGACCATCGAGATCATGGAAGGCAAGAACATTCAGCGGGTCGCTCAGGATGTCCAGAGTGAGGTGGACCGGATTAGCTCCTTTCCGGATGAGGCCGAGGATCCCGAGGTGATCATTGCCCAGCGGCGGCGTTATGTGGTGTCGCTGGCGCTTTTTGGTGATGTGGGCGAATCCATTTTAAGGGAAACTGCCGAACGGGTGCGCGACCGCCTGCTGCAGGACCCGGGGATCACCCAGGTGGACCTGAACGGGATTCGCGATTATGAGATCAGTATCAGCGTATCCCAGTCCACCCTCAGGGCCTATGGGTTGAGCCTGGAAGGCATCGCCCAGACCATCCGGCGGGCCGCCGTGGAACTGCCCGGCGGGTCCATTAAGACCGAAAGTGGTGATGTGCTGGTGCGCATGACCGAACGGCGGGATTTTGGTCCCGAGTTCGGCCGTATCCCCATCATCACCACCAATGATGGCACTCAGGTGCTCCTGTCGGATATCGCCGACGTCAATGACGGGTTTGAAGAAACGGACAATTTTGCCAGCTACAACGGGCATCCGGCCATTCTCGTCGATGTTTACCGGGTCGGCGACCAGACGCCCTTGGATGTTTCCCAGACCGTCAGCGCGCGCCTTGAGGAGATTCGCCCCGATCTGCCGCCGGGCATCGACCTGATTTCCCACAATGACCGATCCGACATTTACCGTCAGCGCATGGATCTGATGCTGCGCAACGGGTATCTCGGGCTTTCATTGGTGTTTGTTCTGCTGGCCATTTTTCTTGAACCACGCCTTGCGTTTTGGGTCAGCCTGGGGATTCCCATCTCCATCCTCGGATCGCTTTATTTCCTGCCTGCGGCCGGGGTCAGCATCAACGTCATTTCCATGTTTGCTTTTATTGTTACCCTGGGGATTGTGGTCGATGATGCCATTGTGGCCGGAGAGAACATGTACCACCATCATCAGGCCGGCAAACCCTGGTTGCATGCCGCGGTGTCCGGCACACGCGAAATCTCCATGCCGGTGATCTTCAGCGTGCTGACCAACATTGTCGCCTTTTCCCCGTTGTTGTTTGTTTCCGGTTTCATGGGCAAGGTGTTCCGGCAGATACCGATTGTGGTCGTTGCCGTATTCACCGTTAGCCTGATCGAGAGCCTGTTGATCCTGCCCGCCCATATCGGCCACCGCCGATCCCGTCCGGACACCGGTCTGTTGGGATGGATCCTGCGCCAGCAGCGGCGCTTCAGTGATTGGTTTTCCCGTTTCATCCACACCCGCTACGGGCCGCTGCTGGGTTATGCCTTAAATCGCCGCTATATTGTGCTTAGTGTGGGTGTCGTTGTCCTGATGCTGACAGTCAGCTACGTGAAAAGCGGTCGCATGGGATTTGAACTGTTCCCCAAAATCGAGTCTGATTATGCCCAGGCAACAGCGGTTTTGCCCTATGGCTCATCGGTGCGAAAGACCCAGGCCGTCCAGCAGACCCTGGTGGCGGCGGCCCAGCGGTTGATTGCCGAGCATGGGGGCGATACCCCATTGGCCCAGGGGATTTTTGCCGAAATCGAGGGCAATAAAACAGAGGTCCGCGTATACCTGGTTCCTCCGGATGTGCGTCCGCTGTCCACGGCCCAGCTGACCGCCCTATGGCGGGAGCAGGTGGGGCCGCTGCCCGGATTGGAGTCCCTCAAGTTTGAGTCGGATGCGGGCGGGCCCGGTCGCGGCGCAGCCTTATCCGTGGAACTGAGTCACCGCAATGTTCAGATCCTGGCCCAGGCAGGTGCCGACGTGGCGGCGGCCTTGGAATTTTACCCCAATGTGTCGGACATTGACGACGGCTATTCGCCGGGAAAAAGGCAACTGGATTTTAAGATTCGTCCCGAAGCGCGCAGCCTGGGCTTAAGAGCCGAAGACGTGGCCCGGCAACTTCGGCATGCCTATTACGGCGCCGAGGCGCTGCGTCAACAACGGGGGCGCAACGAAGTGAAAGTCATGGTGCGCTTGCCCAAAGATGAACGGGTGTCTGAGCATCATCTGGAGACCATGATTTTGCGCACGCCGGCAGGCAAGGAAATTCCGCTTTTGGAAGCGGTTGACATTCAACGGGGACGCGCCTATACGTCCATTGACCGGCGCAGTGGCCGGCGGGTGATTACGGTCAGTGCCGATGTGCGTCCGCGCAGCCAGGCCGACCGGGTGCTGGCTTCCCTGACCCAGGAGATTCTGCCCACGCTCAAGGATACCTACCCGGGGCTGACCTACAGCTTCGAAGGTCGCCAGGCCGACCGGCGGGAAAGCATGCACAGTCTGATGATGGGGCTGATGTTCGCGGTGCTTGTGATTTATGCCATGCTGGCGATTCCGTTCAACAGTTTCGTCCAGCCCTTTATCATCATGCTCTCGATTCCGTTTGGTATTGTCGGGGCGGTCATCGGCCATATGATCATGGGCTATAGCCTCAGTGTGATGAGCATGTTTGGGGTGGTGGCCCTGTCCGGTGTGGTGATCAACGACTCACTGGTGCTGATCGATTTTGCCAACCGGCGGCGGCGGGTCGGGGAAACCAGCGTGGATGCCATTCATCATGCGGGCATTCATCGTTTTCGGCCCATTTTGCTGACCACCCTGACCACGTTTGGCGGGCTAGCGCCGATGATTTTTGAAACGTCCCGCCAGGCGCGGTTTCTCATTCCCATGGCCCTTTCATTGGGATTCGGAATTCTTTTCGCCACGGTAATTACCTTGATCCTGGTGCCTTGTTTTTTTCTGGTCGTTGAGGATTTGAAAAAGGTGATCGGGCGGGCTGACCATCAAGTCATATATAAATCGGGAGCTTCATAGTGGACTGTCAGCGATGCGGTACCTGTTGCGAAAAAGGAGGACCTGCACTTCACCAGGCGGATCAACCGTTGGTGGAGGCGGGACACATACCGGGCCATTGTCTGTTTACCATCCGGTGCGGCGAACTGGCACGGGACAACATCCAGGATGCCCTGGTGCCAATGACCGACGAGGTGATCAAAATCAAAGGCCAAAAGGGACGCTGGACTTGCTGGTTTTACGATTACGAAAATCGGGCCTGCGGCATTTATGCCCATCGTCCCCTGGAGTGCCGGGTACTGAATTGTCGGGATACCCGCAAAATCGAAGCCGTGTACGCCACCGAGCGCTTGACCCGCAAGGATCTGTTGGCGCAGATGCAAGGGGTGTGGGAACTGGTCGTGGAGCATGAATCGCGCTGCAGTTACGACCACTTGCGCCATCTGGTGGAAAAGGGAGCCGTGGGAAAGCAGTTGAAAATGGAGGCTGCCATCCTTGAAATAATGCGTTATGATGCCCACCTGAGGCAACTGACGACAGAAAAAGGGGGCTTGGATGCCGGGATGCTTGATTTTATTTTCGGCCGCCCGCTTGACCAAACGATCGGCATGTTTGACCTGCGCCTGGTCAAGGAAAACGGCCGCTACCGGTTGGTGCCGACGGCTAAGTTTTCTGGGCTGGGCGATCAGCCATAAAACTTACAGCTTAAAGCTAAGAGCTTACAGCCAACAGCTAACCGCTACGATGTAATAGCCCATCCTAATTGCCAAGGTCGGTCAGAACCGTCTTACGCTGATAAAGGCCTGGGCGGCGGTTGGGGAAAAAATAGCGCATGCGGTGGCCGCGCACATAGTGGATCTGATCGGCTTTCAGGTCGACGATCAACATGCCGGACCTGCCCGATAGACGGGTGCTCATGATTTCACCGGACGGCGAGAAGGCCACGGCATTGCCGGGAAAAACCAGCCCGTTCTGATTATCTCCGGTTTGGTTGCAGGCCACCACAAAGAGCCCGTTATCATATGCACGGGCCGGCAGATGGCGCATCCAGGACTGATGTTTGGTGGATGCCTGACCACGGGGGGATGCATGGGGAATGAAAATGACATCGGCTTGGGCGTCGGCCATGATCGTGGAAAGCTCGGGGAAATGCGCATCGTAACATAACTGAATGCCAAAACGCATCCCTTTCCAGTCGAATATGGGAAGGGCCGCTCCAGGGCTGAAATGATCGGTTTCAGGCGGGGCCAGATGAATTTTCCGGTAAAGCGCGGTTCGGCCCCGGGGTGTGATCACCATGTGGCTGGCATATATCGCGCCGTTTTCCGCCTGTTCGGCAAAACCGACGAGCAGTGCGATGCGAAGGTCGTCGGCCAGCTTGACCAGACTGTCGATTGTCTTGCTGTTGGCGGAAATGGCGTGGGCCTTGATTTCATCGCGGTTGCTGTAGCCGGTGAGGTTCATTTCAGGAAAACAGACCATGGTGGCATCCTGGTTTTTGGCCTGATTCACCCAGTGGCGGGTACGCTCCACGTTGTGAGACAACCGGCCCACGGGACATCGGCAAACCACAGCGGCAATGCGAAGGTCATCCATCATGCAGGAATCAGCCGTATATCCAGTTTGCGGTTGCGCGGGCCGTCAAATTCACAGAAAAAGATGCCTTGCCAGGTGCCCAGCACCAACTGCCCGTTCTCCACACCAATCACTTCAGAGGACCCCACAAGCGTTGTTTTCAGGTGTGCCGGTGAGTTGCCTTCCATATGACGGTAGGCCTCTTTCCACGGTACAATTTTATTGAGCACCATGAGGATGTCCTGCTTGACCGCCGGGTCGGCACTCTCGTTGATCGTCACCGCAGCAGTGGTATGGGGAACGAAGACCATGCAAAGACCATTTTCCATCCCGCTGTCAGTCACCTGCTTTTGGACTTCCCCCGTGACATCGATCATTTCGGTTTGGGCGTGGGTTTTAACTTTCAGGCGCATTTAAAAACCTCAAAATAGGCTATTAGGTGGATAGCCGGAAGGCTGAAGGGGTAGGGGAATGGTATTGGTGACGGTTTGTTCGTCCCCCATCTAAAGACCTTCAGTCTTCAGCCTAAAAAGCTAAAAAAATGCCCCGCCTGAATTATTCAGGCGAGGCATTTTTATAAATCAAATCTCGATGTGATTAGACACATCCGGTGGGTTTCGGCAGACCCGCCATCTTACAGGCTCCTTTACCCGGTCCTGAGGGGAAGAGCTCGTAGATGTGTTTCAGTTTGAAACCGGTTACTTTGGAGAGTACGCGCACCATGGGAGCGATGCCGTTTTTCTCATAGTACTCGCGAAGTACGGTAACGACTTTTTTGTGTTCATCGTTCAGTTCATCGATACCTTCTTCTTTTTTTACATACTGGACCCATTCCTCAGACCAGTTATTGTAGTCATCGATGAAACCGTCTTCATCCACCGTAAACGATTTTCCACCAAATTCGATTGTCGGCATGTTGTTCTGTCCTCCTTTAACTTTTGTTAGTAATTCCGGCACACTGCCGTTTAGATTCGAAATATTGAACTAAAGTTAGTAACGGATTAACGGCTTAATGTCAATACGAAATACTAACGATTTCATTTGACTTTCCCAACCTATTAGATCGGAAAAGAAAGGTTAGCCGCCATGGCAATCGCAAGGATCAGTATTCCCTCGGGGTCTGATTGATCTGATCCAGGGTGAATACCGGCCCGTCCTTGCAGACCAGTTCCTTGCCGATACCGCAGCGGCCGCACATGCCGAACCCGCATTTCATGCGGTTTTCCAGGCTCATGATGATGTGATCGTGGGCGTAGCCCAGTTTTTCCAGCACCGGCTGGGTGAACTTGATCATGATCGGCGGACCGCACACGATGGCATAGGTATCCGGTCCGCCCGGCGGGGCCTTTTGCTCGGTGATGGGCGGTACGAATCCGACATTGTATTTCCAGTCCGGATCATCAGTACCGTCAACGGTGATGTGCATGTTGATGTCATCGCGTTTTTCCCATTCCACCAACTCGTCTTTGTACAGCAGCATGCCCGGGCTGCGGGCCCCGTAGACCACATCGATATTGCCGAACTTGGACCGGTTGGCCGGATCGAGCATGTAGACGATGGACGAGCGCAGGGTGGTGAAAGCGAACCCACCGCCTACGATCAGAATGTTCTTGCCTTCCATAAGATCCCATGGGTAACAGTTGCCCAAGGGGCCTCTGAGGCCCATCAGATCGCCTTCGCGCATGTTGTGCAGGTGAGTGGTGACCACCCCGGCGCGGTTGACGGTGAACTTGACGAACCCTTTTTCCACCGGAGATGAGGCAATGCCGATGGGAATTTCGCCCTTGCCGGGAATGGACAGCTCGGCGAACTGACCGGCCCGGTAGGCGAACTTTTCTTCGTCACCCTCATTGAGAAAAACGAATTTAAACGTCTTCAGGCTTTTATCTTCGGCCTCGACCGTAATGTCATCGATGCGGACCGGATAGGGTATATATGGATTTTGCATTTTCCTCCCTCCATCAACCTTGCGCGGCGCAGGCATCAGCTGGTTTGAAGCTGTTCATCAACGCGCACACCCGGCGGATATCGATATTGACCGGGCACTGGCGAACACATCGCCCGCAGCCCACGCACATGATACCGGTCTGATATTTGTCTACAAAGTACTTGAGCTTGTGCATGAAGCGCTGGCGGACCCGTTGGGTCTTGGTCTCCCGGGGATTATGACCGGTGGTGTGCACGGTAAAGATCGGGAACATACAGCTGTCCCAGTTCTTCATGCGCACCCCGGACTTGCCGTGGACCTCGTCCTGAAGATCGAAACACCAGCAGGTCGGACAGGAGAAGGTACAGGTCCCGCAGTTCAGGCAGGCAAAGGCCACATCGTCCCAAAAGGACGCGCCGTGCAGTTCCAACAGGTCCGTGTCGGCCAGGTTGTCGGTGCTGATCGTACTGACGATTTTCGCCTCGGCCGCGTCCTTGGCGGCCATGAACGCGTCAGCCGCCTCGGGCGTGGCCTGATTCCAGCCGGCTGCATCGGCAAAGGCCTGGCCTTTGTCGGTAAGGACTTTGGCCAGATAATTCTCGCCATGGTCCATCATAAGGATGTCCAGGCCGTCGGCGTTGTAAGGCCCGCAACCGGCGCTGGTGCAAAAGCAGGTCGACAGCGGTGCATCGCAGGCCATGCCGATGAACGTCGTGGCCTCATACGCCCGCAGCCAGTAGGGATCTTTTACGTCAGGCGCATCGAAGTTGAGCTTGACCAGCTGGGTGGCCTTGGCATCGCAGGGCCGGATGCCCACCACGGCCCGGGGAGAATAGTCCTTGGCCGCTTCTTTCATGATATGATGATCGGCCTGGGATTCGTCCAGGGAGTATTCGATGATCGTTTCGGATTGGGGAAAGATCAGGTCTTTGGGGGACAAGCGGGTATTGACCAGGTCCAGATCCGGCACCTGGCCTTTGGTAAGGGCCTTGAACTGGTGCTGGTCCTTGTCTTTTACCGGCCCGAACAGCTGGTACTGATCGGCCGCAGCCGTGAGCCCCTTCGTCCAGTTTTGTTTGTCGATAGTTAGAAGCGTCATTTTGTTATCCTTTATTTAATGAAGGCTTCCGGATCATTGGTCTGGTAGACATCCAGGGCCGGGCGACTATCCAGGGAGAGTCCGGCTTCCCAGCCAAACTGCTCCTGGCAGTCCTTTTCCAATTTTCTCGTCAACAGGCGCATGTCAATGCCCACCGGACAGGCCCGCTGGCAGGCCCCGCAGTCCGTACAGCGGCCCGCACAGTGATAGGCCCGCAGGAAATGAAAGGTCCGGATATCGATGGGATCCTGGCCCTTGCCCACCCACTGGGGTTTGGACTCGTCCACAAAACAGGTCGGACAATAGCACAGCGGACAGGCGTTGCGGCAGGCGTAGCAGCGGATGCACGGCGCGAGCAGATCCTCGAAAAACTGCCATTTCTCCTCATCGCCCATTTCCTCGATCTTGCGCACGTCGGCATAGCGGTCGATGTCGGTCTGCTCTTCGACCGGATCGGCCAACATCTCATCCGAGATGACCGGATTGCGGTGAATGCAAAGGGCGCAGTTGTTTTGCAGCACCTCTTTTTTATCCAAAAGGGTCTCGGCCTCGGCGGTGCGCACCTTGACGGTTTCTTCGGTTTCGGTTACCTTGAGGATCTCGCCGTCCACCATGCCGTGTATCTTGCGTTTGTCGATCATCCCCGTGCAGGGCACGCCGATGATGTGCAGCTGATCGCGCTGGATCTTGTTCTCCACGATGTGATTGACGATATTGCGTGAATCGCAGCCCTTGGCGAAAACGGCGATCTTCTCTTTTCTGTTGGTCAGGTAGTTTGCCAGGTTGATCCCGCAGTTGCTGTCCCAGACCAGGGAGTCTGCATCCTCAGGCGCGGTGACAAAGCACGGCTCGTTCATCATGGGCATGGTCCCTTTACGAAAACCGATGACCATTTCCACTGTGCAGTCTTTCAGCAGCCGGCCGGCAATCTGCCTCATCTTCTCTGTGTATTCAGACATATCACGCTACCTTTGCCTGTTGTTTGACAAAATGGGTGTTCGGACCAAGCTTGCGAACCGCTTCGGTCACCTGGGTCACGACGTCGATAAACTTGGTGGCTTCAGCCGACGAAACCCAGGACATGTGAATCCGATCCCGCTCAATCCCCATGTATTCCATCAGGTTGGTGAACAATGCAAATTTTCTCCGGGCGTAGTAATTACCTTCCAGGTAATGGCAGTCTCCCGGATGTCACCCGGACACCCAAACGCCGTCGGCACCGTTGCGAAGGGCCGCCAGGGCAAATTTAGGACTCATTCGACCGGTGCAGGGGATGCGGATAATCCGCACATTGGCCGGGTACTGCATCCGGCTGACACCGGCCAGATCCGCAGCACCGTAACTGCACCAGTTGCACAGAAAGGCTACGATTTTGGGTTCCCACTCAGACATGGTATTTCTCCTTATTTTAAGGCCTGCCTAAAAAATGAGATTTCGGGCAGGCTTGTAATTAGATGGCATCCAGCATGGCAAATATCTGGTTGTTGTCAAATCCGCTCAGGTGAATGGCTCCGGACCGGCATGAGGCTACACACAGGCCGCATCCCTTGCACAGGGCAGCATTGATGGTCGCCCGGCCGGCGAACATGCGCGCATCCTCCGGGATAAAGCTGGGCGCGGAGTAGGGACAGATGGATACACACACCCCGCAGCTGGAGCACATTTGCGGATCCACCGATGCGACTTCACCGCTGGTGAAGATGTTCTCCTGGGCCAGCAGGGTCACTGCACGGGATGCAGCCGCCTTGCCTTGAGAGATGGCCTCGTCAATGGATTTGGGATAGTGGGCCAATCCGCAGAGGAAAACACCGTCGGTGGCGAATTCGCAAGGACCGAGCTTGGCGTGTTTCTCAACAAAAAAGCCGTCATCATTGAGCGGAATCTTGAAGAACTGGGCCAGCCGTTCGTCGGCATGGGGCACGATGGCCGATGCCAAGGTCAACAGATCCGTGGAAATTTCCATGGGCAGACCCAGGACATGGTCGGTCACGCGCACGGCCAGCCGATCCCCGTCACGAACCACCTGAGGTTTGTTTTCAAGATCGTAGCGGATGAAAATAACCCCGGCGCCACGGGCTTTTTTATACAGGGTTTCCCGTTCTCCATAGGTACGGATGTCACGATAGAGAATGTATACATTCGCCTCGGGATTGCGCTTTTTAATCGCCAGGGCGCTTTCAATGGAATGGGTGCAGCAAACCCGTGAGCAGTAGGGACGCTCCGGTTCCCTGGATCCCACACACTGAACGAAGACCGCCGAATTGACACCGGCCAGCATGGGGTCGTCGGCCAGCATTTTCTCATCCAGCTCCAGACTGGTCATGATGCGCGGATCATCACCGTAGCTGTACTCATTGGGTTTGAGTTCGCTGGCACCGGTAGCCACCACGGCAACGCCGTGGTCAATGGTGGTTTCTCCATCACCGTTTTTAATCATCGTCTTGAAATTACCGACAAACCCGTCCACACCGCTAAGCTCAGTGTTCATATGCACATGCAGCCGTTTCTCGGCATTCACCTTATCGATCAGATCGGCAAGGCCGGCTTTAATGCTTTCGCCTTTCCAGGTCTGATAGAGGCTATTGGCCTGTCCGCCCAGACGATCGGAACGTTCCACCAAATGGGTTTCGTACCCCTGCTTGGCCAGGGAGAGGGCCGCCGTCATGCCGGCGATTCCGCCACCAATGACCAGGGTGGTCTGGCCGACGGTCAGTTCGGTTTCCACGAGCGGTTCTTTCAGGGCCGCCTTGTTAACGGCCATGCGCACCAGATCTTTGGCCTTCTGGGTGGCGATATCAGGATTGTTTTTATGCACCCAGGAATCCTGGTTGCGGATGTTGACCATTTCAAACAGATATTTGTTGAGTCCTGCATTGATCAGGGTCTCCTGGAACAGCGGCTCATGGGTTTTGGGGGTACAGGCCGCCACCACCACCCGGTTGAGATTCTTCTCACGGATGATGGCCGTCATGCTGTCCTGGGTGTCCTGGGAGCAGGTGTACATGTTGTCGGTCACATACTCCACGTAGGGCAGGGATGCTGCATAATCGCGCACGGCGGGTACGTCTACCACGCCGGCAATGTTGATGCCGCAGTTGCAGACGAAAACGCCCACCCGCGGACGATCGCCGCGTACATTGATCTCGGGGATGACTTCGGCCGTACGGGTTTGCGTATTTCTGGCTTCACTGAGCAGTTCGCCGGCAGCCGCTGCCGAAGCGCTGGCGTCCACCACGGCCTGAGGAATATCCTTGGGCCCCTGGAAGGCACCGCAGACGTAAACGCCGCCTTTTGTGGTGGTTACCGGAGCAAATGTCGTGGTTTCACAGAAGTTGCTCGGGGTGAGGCCTACATCTAAAGACTCGGCCAGTTGGATCACCTCGGGAGCGGTTTCCAGGCCTACGGAAAGAACGACCAGATCGAAGGTTTCTGTCTGCATCTCACCACTTTCGGTGACGTAGCGGATGGACAGATCGTCACTGCCCGTAATACTGTCGATGGTGTGCACCTTGGAGCGCAGGAAACGCACGCCCTGGGCCTTGGCCCCTTCGTAGTAACGCTCGAAGTCTTTGCCGTAGGTGCGCATATCCATGAAGAACACAGCGCAGTCCAATTCCTCGCCGGCATGTTCTTTGGCGATCACGGCTTCCTTGATGGCGTACATGCAGCACACCGAGGAGCAGTACTCGTTGTTGCAGCGGTTCTGATCGCGGGAACCTACGCACTGGAACCAGGCGATTTTTTTTGGATCCTTGTGATCCGAGGGGCGCGCCACATGGCCGCCAGTGGGACCGGAGGCGGAAAGCAGGCGTTCGAACTGCATGCTGGTGATCACATTGGGATGTCTTCCGAATCCGTAGAAATCCAGTTTTGAAGGATCATAGGGTGTAAAACCGGGCGCCAGGATCACCGACCCCACGTTCAGTTCCAACATCTCGCGTTGTTCCTGATGGGTCTCCAATGTCACGGCACCAGCCCCGCAGGCCTCCACGCACTGGTAGCACTCGCAGCAGTAGCCGCAGTTCAGGCAGCGTGCCGCTTCGGCCTTGCCGTCCTCTTCACTCAGGCCCAGCTCGACTTCATTGAAATTGCCTTTGCGGGCCGCCGGTTCCAGCTCACGCACCTTGGCGCGGGCTTTTGCCGGTTCACCCTCAGGGACCGGACGATAGACCGGCTCGGGCCGTTCGATAGGCTCGCGGCCGTCGGCCATGTCCGCGCCGTCCAGATAGCGTTCGATGGATTCGGCGGCTTCCTTGCCTGCCGCGATGGCGCCGATGGCTACCCAGGGACCGCTTTGCAGGTCGCCGCCGGCAAACACCCCGGCACGGCCGGTGGCATAGGTCACCGGATCCACTTCCGTGGTGCTCCAGCGGGTGAATTCCAGTCCGTCCACGTCATCGATGGACGACAGGTCCGGGCGTTGGCCAATGGCCGGGATGATCTGATCCACCTCAAGGTCGTATTCGCTGCCCGGCACCGGCACGGGACGACGACGGCCGGAAGAATCCGGTTCGCCCAGTTCCATGCGGATGCAGCGCAGGCCGGTGACTTTCCCGCCCTCGACGATGACCTCTTGGGGCGCGGCCAGGTAGGTCAGTTCCACGCCTTCGGTCTCGGCCGCCTGGATTTCCTCTTCCCAGGCCGGCATTTCGGCACGGGTCCGGCGGTAGATGATCTGCACACTCTCGGCGCCCAGACGCACAGCCGAGCGCGACACGTCGATGGCCACGTTGCCGCCGCCGATGATGGCCACATGCTTGCCCACCGGGGCCTTGCCGGTCAGGTTGACTTCACGCAGAAAATCCACGCCCTGGCGCACGCCCTCGGCATCCTCGCCGGGAACGCCCAGGGTAATGCCCTTGTGGGCGCCCAGGGCCAGGTAGACGGCCTTGAAGCCCTGGTCGAACAGGCTGTCCACGGTCAGATCGCCGCCCAGGGGGGTGTCGGTCAAAAGCTCCACACCCATGTTGGTGATGATCTCGATCTCCTGATCCAAAATCGCTGGTGGCAGACGATGGTCGGGGATGCCCACCCGCAGCATGCCGCCGGCCTGGGGCAGGGCCTCGTAGATCGTGCTCAAAATGCCCCGGCGGGCCAGATGATAGGCCGCACTTAGCCCGGCCGGACCACTGCCGATGATGGCCACGCGCTCTTCACGCTTTTCTGCCATGGGAATCTCGATGGTGCGCGGATCCACCTGATCGGCGGCCAGACGCTTGAGCTCACGGATGGCTACGGGCTGATCCACCTCGCAGCGCCGGCAGGCGTCTTCACAGCCGTGGGGGCAGATGCGCCCCAGCACACCGGGCAGGGGCAGATCGTCCATGATAATCTTCAGGGCCTCGGCATATTTGCCCTGGCCCACCATCTGCACGTAGCCCTGCACGTTGATGCCCGCCGGACAGGCCAGGCGACAGGGTGCCTTGTCGGCCTTCTGGATGGCAAATGCGCCGGGAATGGCCTGGGCGTACCTTTTATATGTAGCCTTGCGGTTGCTTAGTCCCTGATTGTATTCATCGGGCAGGGAAACAGGGCAGGCTTCAGCGCAATCTCCACAGGAGGTGCATTTGGCAGGATCAATAAATCGGGGACCTTTATCGACGGTAACGGTAAAATTGCCTTCCGTTCCTTGAATTTCTTTTACTTGTGCACAGGTGATCAGATTGATGTTGAGATGCCGGCCGAACTCGACCAGTTTGGGGGAGATAATTCACATTGCGCAGTCATTGGTGGGGAAGGTCTTGTCCAGTTCACTCATTACCCCGCCGATAGCCGGGGATTTTTCAATTACGTGGACGAGATATCCGGAATCGGCCAAATCCAGGGCCGCCTGCATTCCGGAGATACCGCCACCTACAACTAAAACGGAACCCACTGTGTTCGTTGCCATAATACGTCTCCTGATTGCGAATGAAACACATGCTGGTAAGGTTATAATAACGTTAATGTATTAAGTAATAATAATGGGTTAGGGTTGTTTTCTCAAGGAAACATTCCTATATGGGCAAAAGCGGCTTGTCAACAGATTTTGCCGCAACTGTCCGGTTTTGTCCAACTTCCATTTTTTGTGTATATGCCCCAAAAAAAGAATGGAATCAAGTCTGATCTGTTTTCCAAAGGGTTTCGGGGCTGCTTCGCAAAAGGCCTACTCATTTCAGGCCAATCATCCAAATAAAGCCCTTCCATCAATATGCGGGCCAATTCGGACTTAATCATTGTTCAATTATTGGCATTTTTCGATAACAAACTGATAATATAGTCATAAAATTTTTTGGATCGATTTTTCTGGTGCGCCTGCAGTGGGACAATTTGACACGACTAGAAAAAAAGTATTGGGTCGAAATGACTCAAAACTGTTTGGCGACCGATCTATCATACTATCAAAACAGTCTCAACAGGTTTTAAAATCGGCTTGATCGATAAATTGGGAGCATGTTACCATAGTTCAAAAAATTCTGAATATTTAGTTGCTGATTGGTTTTTATTGACTTGGGCGGAGGTGAGGGTGAAGGACGGTGCGATGATTATTAACATTGCCTTGATCGGTGGAGGGCGCTTTTGCGAAGCGGTTCTGAAGATGACCACGCTCTCTTTTCTCCAGGATCAGGTTAATTCACGCATTGTCGCCGTGGCCGATGCGGATGAAAATGCCCCCGGCGTTCGCCTGGCCGGCCGGCTGGGATTGAAGATTGTTGCCAACTATCAGGAATTATACGATCCTGCCTGTAATATCCATCTTTTCATTCTTCTCGATCCGGATTCAACGCTGCTGCATAAGGTTTTGGAAACCAAACCCAGACGGCTTCGGGTACTTGCCTACCAGGCTTTTGACCTTTTCTGGAAGGCATTTAAATCCAGGGAAATCCTGCTTCAGCAACGCAGTGAGGAGATTCAGACCATTCTCAACGGGATTCAGGATCTGATTCTGGTATTTACGCCGGATCAGGAAATTGTCGAAGCCAACGACGCCTTTCTCAAATACATGGGCTATGAAAAAGAGGATGTTATCGGTAGAAAATGCTATGAAGTGTATCAACAGACCGATCAACCCTGTCACGGAGAAAAAAACGGATGCCCGCTCAAAACCGTCATCCGCAATCGCATGGCAGCGGAAACGGTTCGTACGCGAATAGGGCCTGATGGCAAAGTTCGTTACATGGAAGTGTCCATTCATCCGATCTGGGAAAAGGATGGCAAAATATCACGGTTGATCGAGATCAGTCATGATTTCACCGAACGCCGCCTGCAGGAGGAAGAGAATCGGCGCCGACTGGAACAGATGGTCGAAGAACGCACCCGTCAACTGCAGGACACCCACGCCAAGCTGCTTCACCAGGATAAAATGGCCTCATTGGGAAAACTTGCCGCGTCCGTGGTTCATGAAATCAACAATCCCATTGCCGGTATTTTAAACCTCTCGCTTTTAATGAAGCGAATCTTGAAGGAGGAGGGGGGCCTGTTAAAAAGAGTTGAGCCCTTTGACCGCTATCTGTCGCTGATGGAGACAGAAACCCGCAGGATCAGTCGGATTGTCTCCAACCTCTTGACCTTTTCGCGGCAATCCAAAATGGAACTGGGCAGCCAGGATATCAACCGGCTGATTGAACGGACCCTGGTACTCAATGATAATCTGCTTAAGATCAGTAATGTAAAAATCAATAAAGAATTGGATCCAGCCCTGCCGCAGGTCATCGGATCTGCCGATCAGATCCAGCAGGTGTTCATGAACATGATTTCCAATGCCGCCGAAGCCATGGAAGGCAAAGGCGGCGGCGTGTTGACGGTAAGGACATGGTGTGGCCATGCCAAGAATTTTATCTGCATTGCCTTTGCCGATAATGGGGTGGGGATTTCCATCGACAATCTGGATAAATTGTTCGAACCCTTCTATACGACCAAAAAGAAAGGTAAAGGGGTAGGATTGGGACTCAGCGTCGTTTACGGCATCATCAAGGCCCACAACGGTCGTATCACCGTTGACACCGAGCCCGGGCAAGGCGCGACGTTTACGATTCAGTTGCCCCTGTCGCCTGAACGACCAAAGAAGAATACGGTAAACACCGACAATAATGCGTGCGTGGTGGAGGAGCGATGAGCAAAACCCGGATTATGGTGGTGGACGACGAAATGATCATCCGAGAATCATTGGCCGGGTGGCTGGAGCGGGACGGATATCAGGTGGACACCGCCGATAGTGGGGAAAAGGCATTGGAGATGCTGGCTGCCAAACCATACGATATCATGCTGGTGGATATCAAGATGGAAGGCATGAGCGGACTTGAACTGCTTAAAATTGTCAACGACCGTGAACTGGATACGGCCGTGGTGATGATTACCGCTTATGGCTCCATTTCCAGTGCTATCGAAGCCATGAAGTGCGGGGCCGTGGAGTATTTACTCAAACCCTTTGATCCGGAAGAAATCGGCCTGTTGATCGAGAAAATTATCGATCGCCGGGATCAGGAAAAAGAAAATGCATACCTGCGCAGCGAGGTGAAGCAACGAACACGCTTTGAGAGTATGATCGGACAGTCCCAGGCCATGCAGCAGGTTTTCGATTTAATCAATGATGTGGCCCCCACCGATTCGACGGTCTTGATCACCGGTGAAACCGGAACGGGTAAGGGATTGGCGGCCAAAGCCATTCATACCTGCGGCCGGCGCAGCCGGGGACCGTTTGTGGCCGTTAACTGCGGGGCGATTCCTGAGCATCTGATGGAGAGTGAGCTGTTCGGCCATCAAAAGGGAGCTTTTACGGATGCGCGGCAAACCAAGAAAGGCCGCCTGGAAATTGCGGATGGGGGAACCCTTTTTCTGGATGAGATTGGCGAGATCAGCATGCGCATGCAGATTGATCTATTGCGGGTTCTGGAAGACCGGGTTTTTTACCGGGTGGGCGGAACGCAGCCCATGGAAGCGGATTTTCGTGTGGTTGCCGCGACCAACAGCGATTTAAAAGAAGCGATTGCCCAGGGGACGTTCAGAGAGGATTTGTTCTACCGTCTGAATGTGATTTCACTGACCATGCCGCCTTTGAGGACGCGCAAGGAAGACATCCCGCTGTTATGCGATCATTTTCTTCAACGTTTCAGCCAGGAAACCAACAAACCGATCCAGAAAATATCACGGCCGGCCATGGATGAAATGATGCTCTATGATTGGCCCGGAAATATACGGGAGCTTGAAAATGCCATCGAACGTGCCGTGGTGGTCGGCAAGACCCTTCAAGTCATGCCCGAGGATCTACCCATTGCCTGCATTCCCCAGCATGACCAGCCATCGGACCACAGCCTGAAATCCATTGAGAAGTATCATATCGAGAAGGTGCTTGTTGAAAATGACTGGAACATTTCGACCAGTGCCCGGATTTTGGGGATCGACCGCTCAACCCTCTACAGCAAGATCAAACGCTATCAGCTGCAGGCGCCCGCTTGACCGCCACCTCCCAACGCGCCATCATCATTTCTCCCATCGGCGACTTTGATGCCGACATTCTGAGCGCTATCGAACAGATGGTCGTGGACCGCTTTGGGCTGCCCTGTCGTATCCAATCCCTGATTCATACTATTGATTTTTCATGGGATGCTAAGCGCCGGCAATTTCACTCCACGGCAATTCTTGACCGGCTGACCGAAAAGGCCCCATCTGACACGCTCAAGTTGATTGCACTGACCGACCGCGACCTGTTTATCCCGATTCTCACCCACGTTTATGGGGAGGCCCAGCTAGGCGGGCTCAGCTGCATTGTGTCCACCCATCGGCTGACCGACGGGATTTCTTCCGTTGGCGAACGTCCCCGCTATCTGGAGCGGATTGTCAAGGAAAGCGCCCACGAACTGGGGCACACCTTTGATCTGCGTCACTGCAAGGACAACCAATGCCTCATGCATTACTGCCGCAGTATTGGCGATGTCGATCACAAGGAAAACCAGTTATGCCGCTACTGCCGGGTACTGCTGGGCGATGCCCTGAAAGCCCTTAAGGTCCAGCCGGTCCATCCCCCATTTTCCGTTCACTAACTTTTAAGAATCTGCCGGGTAATCGTCTTCCAGGCTGATGGCGGCAAACACCCGAGGATATCATCGGCCAGTTGCCCGCCATCAGCGGCCAGTGGCCCCAGGTGGGGTTCCACGGCCTGGTGCAGTCCGGTGATTTCATGTTTGATAAAATCCGCGACCTCATCTTCGCCCATCTTCAGCCGGGACAGTTCTTGGCGCAGGTGGGTCGGCTGCACCATCAACATCCAGCCGTCGCCATACGGATCATCCGCCAGTGACTCAGGGTGCTTGGCAACCCGTGGATTGAATGCGGTGACCACGCCGCTGACCGGTGCCAACAAATCGGCCGCAACCCCTTGACGGTGCATGGTGATCCCTTTTTGATCCTGTTTCAAGGGCTTGCCCAAAAGCGGCAAGTCGATATGATCCATGGGACCCAGCATGCGGGCGGCGAAATCATTCAATCCAATCCGTACCTGACCATCCGAGGCCATGGCTACCCATGTATGGCCGGGGTGTATATAGATGCCCTGGGGTACCCTGAACCCCTCGATGGTCTGCAGATCAATTGGCCTGAGTATCGTATGTACCAGAAACTGGTCCTGAAAATACTGGTCGAAGTCACAATTGTGGCACACGTAATCGTTGGTGCAGGGCCTGAAGGTGATGCGGCGCTTGAGGTAATGCAGGCAGGGCCGCCGGTGAGGCGGTAATTCCCTGAGTTTAAAGGCCCAGTAGATAATCCGGCCGCGCCGGCCTGCGACCGGATGGCCGGCCGCCGCCTGTTCTCGATTTTCTCGCGCGAGTCGCCTTAAGACCCGGTCAAAGCGGCAGCCGGTGCAATGATAGTCCCTTTTGCAGGTTTTGGTTTTCACCACACCGGCCTGCATCCAGATACAAGGATGGTCCATGTTCTGTTGATGTTGATCATGTGTCATGACGTCAACCTGTTTTCAGAAAGGTACGGGCCAGTTGATTCCAGTCCAGGCCCGGCAGGTTCCCGTAAATGTCCGATCCAAATGTCCCACCGTCTGCGGCAAGCGGCCCGGCCACGTCGGTGACCATCTCTTCCAGAACTGCGACTTCGCTGTTGATCCAGGTTACACTGGCATCTTCACTCATCAGTCGCTTGGCAGCTTTTTTAATGCTCGGTGTGTGCACGACAAACAGCCATCCGTCACCATACGGATCACGATTGGCCAGTCCCGGATCTTTCATGACACGGGTATTGACTTCCATGATGACGCCATCAATGGGCGAACGGACATCGGCCAGGTGATGTTTTCGTTTGAGCCCCCATCCCACCTGGTCATGATCCAGCTGTTTGCCCATCAGGGGCAGTTCAAGCCCGTCGGCCTGACCAAATACTTTCTGGCTGAAATCATCCAGACCGACTCTTAAGGTTCCACCGCTTTCGATGCGTGCCCAGGTGTGGCCATTGTGGAAATGATAATAGCGGGGAACGTCAAACCCTTTGATGCTGGTTACGGCTGTGGGGGCGTTACGGGTTTTGGCGGCCAGGACATCTTCGAAGTACTGATCGAAATCACATTTTTCACAGTGGAAATCATAGGCGCAGCTGCGATGACCAATTCGTCCGGTCAGGCTGTGCCTGCAGGTCCGTGCCAATGCCGGTTGACGCCGCATGGTATCCTGCCAGCTGACTTGTTTGCCCAGCGAAACCTTGGTTTGCATGGCATGGTCATAGCGGCAGGTGGTGCAGTCGTAAAAATTGTTGCAGGTTTTGTACTTGACCGCACCGGCTTGCATCCATAGACATGGATTTTCCGGCAGCGCTTTGTGGTCCGGATGAATGACCCATTTCTGGCCGCCCAATACGGATTCGATACCGGCGCCACCGTCCGTCTCTCTTAGCTGAACACGATGATAGGATGATCCATAACCGATATGGCTTCTTGGCGTGGTTTTTTTCTTACTCATTTTATTCTCCTTTATATGCGGGGGGTGACGGATCGGTTGATAACCCATTGCCGGAAATCCAAGCCACCTGCGTAGCGGGTGGTCGTTGACTCATATCGACCGGGTATGATAGGGGTCGATGGTGTCGGCAACGAACGAATTTGTGTTTAACCTTGCCTCCATATTCAGCAAACGATGTGCCATGTTTTTAACATCTCGAAATTGTAGTGAAAAATATGTTTTTCGGATGCTTCTCCCAAGATCCGTTACAGGGATTGTTGGATTATCCAACATGTGGCGCTATGATCTTGAACCCAACTTCCGGGCAAGTGACTGTTTTCTTTATTTTTTCCCTTTTATTGATGACCTGTTGGAATTTGCTACAGGGTGAGTTGGGGTTCTCTACAGTCGAAGGTCTTGCCGTTTTGGTATCTTGTCTATTTATTTCAAATCATCAGGGAAAGGATGGAGCTTAATGGATTTCGATAACTTGCAGTCAATAATTTCCTTCGCCATCGAAAAAGAAAAAGAGGCCGCCGAGTTTTATGAAGAAAACAGCGCTTCAGAAAAGATGGCCGGGAAGAAGGAAATGCTGCTCGAATTTGCCGCCGAAGAGCGCAAACATCAAAAAATGCTTGAAGACTATTTGGCCACCGGGGTTGCCGAGAAGCTTGACGATTACGCGTTCAAGTGGATTGCAGATATTAAGCGCAGCGATTATGTGGTGCCCATGGAATACAAACCCGGCATGGCCTACAATGAATTGTTAATGCTGGCCATGAAGCGCGAAGAGGCTGCTCTCAAGCTTTATAATACCTTGCTGGACCAAGCCGAAGATGAAGGCGCGAAAACGCTTTTTAAAATGCTTTGCCAGGAAGAGGCCAAACACAAACTCGGCCTGGAAACCATGTACGACGATTATATGGCCAAAATGGGTGACTGATTTTCGTGGGGGGGCCGTTGCCCAAAAAAAAGATTGTCATTATCTGTGGCCCGACCGGTGCCGGAAAAACCGGTTTTGCCATCGATCTGGCCCGGCGATTCGGTGCTGAAATCATCGGCGCCGATTCCATGCAGATCTATCGTTACATGGACATTGGCACGGCCAAACCCACGGCATCGGAACAAGCGGCCGCTGTCCACCACCTGATCGATGTGGTCGATCCGGATGAGGATTTTGATGCGGCCGCTTATGCCACCATGGCCACAACCATTATCAAAAAGGTCATCGCGCGCGGAAACATTCCGCTTGTGGTGGGGGGCACCGGGTTCTATATCAAAGCCCTTTTGTATGGACTTTTTGAACGGGGTGGGGCGGATGAGACGATTCGAGAACAGTTGAACCAGCGGGCGGAAACAGAAGGGTCTGCGGCCTTGCACCGGCAGCTGACGCGTATCGACCCTGCCTCCGCCGCTCGGATTCATGTCAATGATACCTATCGTATTGTCCGCGCCCTGGAAGTCCATGCGGTAACCGGAGAGCCCCTTTCGGTTTTTCAAAAGCGCCACGGATTTTGCGAGCCCCGTTTCGATGCCCTGGAAATCGGGCTCGCCTGGCCCCGTCCGGTACTGTACGATCGGATAAACCGACGTGTCGATGCGATGATGGACCAGGGTTTTTTGGAAGAGGTGCGGCAATTATTGGCCCGTGGATACCACCGGCATCTGAAATCCATGCAGAGTCTGGGGTACCGGCATTTGACCGGGGTTGTTATGGGCGACCTGACCATGGAATCGGCCGTGACAACCTTGAAACGGGACCACCGCCGGTACGCCAAACGGCAGCTTACCTGGTTCCATGCGCGTCCCTTTGTGCATTGGCTATACCCGACCCAAGCAGATCGGGCAGAAAAATTGATACGCGCATTTTTTGCCGAACAGCGTCTTTCGGCCCCCCGTCAATAAGCATCGTGCAGCGTCCCATAACAGTGTTGTCGATCCATAAAGATATCAGGCAGGCTGCCGATAATTAAATATTATCTAAATTTTATCGTGGCCGGCAGTGGGATGAACCATTGCGATCCGGCAGCGTGGAGGTAAAATGCCGTCCCAGACCCGTGTTTTGATTGTCGATGATGAACCCGCCATCCGTAACAGCCTGGTGGAATTTCTGGAAGATTGCCAGTTTGATCTATACTCTGCGGATAGCGCCGAACATGCATTGGACCTGATCGCACGGATTCCCATCGATGTTGCGGTGGTGGACATTCGCCTGCCTAAGCTGGATGGTGATTCACTGATCATGCAGGCCCATCTGTTGCGTCCCAACATTCGTTTTCTCATTCACACCGGCTCGGTTGAGTATAAGCTTCCCGAGGAACTGAGAAATCTTGGCGTCACCCCGGAGCACGTTTTTCACAAGCCCCAAATGGATTTGAGTGTCTTCGAAACTGCCATCAATCAACTCATGCATTCAGATGCTGATTGATGCTTGATTAAAACCCATACGATTGATTTGCGATAATAGTCGACGCGGAGACCCGTTTGGCCTCAAATTTTCCTCATGATCCGCTATCACCTGCATCAATCTGTCCGGTCACCGGACTTCCTGTTAAGTCCCGGTCGGAATGGAAAAATCGCGCGTTTGGAAGCAATTATCGGTTCACCATCCGTTTGATTGGCGATCGCATTATCCTGAACCAACCCTCCGGCGTTGCCGAATTGGAAGATATTATTGGATCACTCGAGTTAACCGATGCAGTGCTCCGGGAGCATATCGATCGCTCGATGGGTTACCTTCATCTCTCCGACTATTCCGGCATGCAGGGCATCACCCGCGATGCCCGTAAGTACTATATCGACTATATGGAAAAGCGGGATTCGATGTTGGCATTGATTTACTTTAATGCCAACACCTTGTTCAAGGTGATGATCAAACTGGCCAAGCGCTCCAGCACGGGTAAATTCGGCGTCCAGGTCGTCGATGACTATAAGGCGGCCATGACCTTGGCGGTGCACCTTCTCGACGATCAGACGAACGTGCCCGATAGGGGCAATTTGCCCCGGGATTTAAACGCCGGGACGACGCCTCCGGATCAACCCGGCACGATCAGCAACACGGCTGCCAATAAAAACAGACCGCAACCGTCTGCCGTCCAGGATGCGAATTTTGTCGTTCATGAACTGCTGCGCTTTATTGGTGATATTGACTGGGAGCGCCATGGCGCGGCAAGTCCCAGCCCCGTGGACAAGGCCCATCCGTTTCGTTCGGTATTTGATGCCATTGCTTTGATTAAAGAAGAACTGGATGCCATCCTTGAAAAACGCCGTCTGGCTGAAAAGGCACTGCTGGAAAGCCAACAATGCTTCGACGAGGTCCTCAAGCACTCCCGGGATGTCCTGTTTAAACGGGATCTTCGAACGGGGGCGTATGAATACATGAGTGATGCCGTCAGTGAGATGATGGGCGTTTGTGCCGAATCCGTCTGCCGAAAAGGACTGAAAGGCATCAAAGCGTTCATTCACCCGGAAGACCTGCCGCGGTTTCTTGCTTTTCATAAAAAACTGCTGGAAAGTGACGATCCAAAATCCACCGACCACTTGGTGCAGTACCGTATGCGCGACAGTGAGGGAAAATATCATTGGCTCAGCGAAACCGCTGCCGTGATTCGGGATGCTGAGGGCGACCCTGCTTTTGTGATTGGTAGCAACCGCGATGTATCCCGCATTAAAGCACTTGAGATGGAACGTCAGCAAATGACCGAACAATTGTTGCGTTCACGTAAGCTGGAAGCGGTTAGCACCCTGGCCGGGGGGGTGGCCCATAATTTCAATAACCTGCTGATGATTGTACTGGGGAACCTGGAACTGATGCGCATGGACGTACCCCCGGGTGATATCTTGCACCGGCACATTGATGCCGCTGAAAAATCAGCCCAACGCGCTGCAAATTTGAGCACGTTGATGCTCACTTACGTGGGACAGACCAAGATCAGCCCCAAGGCCATTGATTTGAACCATGCCATATCGGAAATGGTTGACGTGTTGAAGACAACGATGGCCAACAACGCAACAATAACCCTTGAACCCGGTCCGGACGCGGCCTGGATTCATGCCGATAGCGGAAAGCTGTTCCAAATGCTCAGCAATCTGGTTGCCAATGCGGTCGAATCTTCCGGTGACCCGCCCCTTGAAATCAAAATCCGGATTGGATTGCAGTATTTCATGGCTGCTGAACTGTCGCGTTTACTGCCTGGTGAGCACCTGCCCGAAGGCGGTTATGTGTCATTGCAGGTCGCTGACAACGGCTGTGGGATGGACCCGGAAACCATCGATAAAGTGTTCGATCCCTTTTTTACCACCAAATTTACCGGGCGCGGGTTGGGGATGGCCGCCGTCATGGGAATTATGCGCGCCCATCATGGGGGCGCGCATATCGATAGCCGCATCAATGGTGGCACGACGGTTACCGTTTATTTCCCGGCGCATTCACAGCGAACCGCCATGCCGACGCCCACACCTGCAACCGAGGGCTATCAACGAACGGTTCTTTTGGTGGACGATGAACCCTTGGTCCTGGAATTGGGCAAACAGATGCTCCGCCGGTTGGGGTGTGACGTGCTTACCGCTGTAGACGGCTTTGAAGCGTTGTCCGTCTTTGAAGCCAATCGTGACCGGATTCATCTGGCGGTGCTCGATATTGAAATGCCTCGCATGGACGGTCGGCAAACACTGGTGCGTTTACGAGAACGTGGAGCGCGGTGTCCCGTTTTGGTGGCCAGTGGATTTATCGAGGCCCAGGCCCGAGAAAAATTAAGGGATGTTCAAGTGGATGGATTTATTCAAAAACCCTTTCATGTAAACCAGCTGCACGAAAAAATTGCCCCTCTTTTTCAATTGTCAAAAAAATAAGTGTCTATGCAGAAATAACCATGCCGGCCTTGGTTCCCCATTGATCCTTATGACGGCACATTCAGACAGGATTTAGATCACGTTCACTGAGGATCAAACTGCCTGCCTGCTCCTGGACCAGCCCGGGAACCTCTTTTTTGATCGAAAGAATCGTATCGATGTTGTCCAAAAAGAGATCAAATAGATAGGGGTCAAATTGACGGCCCTTTTCCTTTTTCATGATCTCGATGGACAGCTCCAGCGGGTAGGCGGGTTTGTAAGGCCGGCGGCTGCTCAGGGCATCGAAGGTGTCGGCGATGGCGACGATCCGGCCGGTGATGGGGATCGCTTCACCTTTCAATCCCTGCGGGTAGCCCCTACCGTCCCAGCGCTCATGATGGGAAATGGCGATCTCCTGTGCACAGCGAATGACGTCCGATTTTGAATTGGCCAGTATTTTGGCGCCGATGTTGGTATGCTTTTTCATCTTGTCAAATTCTTCATCCGTCAATTTATCGGGTTTGAGCAGAATTTGATCAGGGATGCCGATCTTGCCGATGTCATGCATTGGGGCGGCATACCCGGTATTTTCAACCTCTTTTTCGGTCAGACCCGATTGCCGGGCGAGCAGGGTACAGAAACGGCCGATGCGCACGATGTGATCCCCGGTATCCTCGTCCTTGTACTCTGCTGCTAACACCAGGCGGTGGATCGTGTCCAGATAGGAGGATTGAAGTGCCGCATGGGCCTTGAGGAGTTTTTGGTGCGCGGAATGGGCCTCGGTTCGATAGCAGCGTTCACGCAGCACACGGTTCAAACGGGTGCTCATTTCAGATGGCATGATGGGCTTTTGCACAAAATCGCTGGCCCCCATGGTAAGGATTTCGGAATAGGACAGATTGGGGGCAAAGCCGGTCATGATGATCACGTCACTGTTGCACTTCGCCTTGACCCGTTTAAGCAGTTCGATGCCGTCCATCTTAGGCATATCTATATCACTGATGACCACATCCGGTTCATCTTTTTCGATCAGGTCAAGCGCCATTTCGCCATCGGTGGCGACCTGGCAGTGATGTCCTTCTACCTCGACAATAGTCTGCAGGATTTCCCGGATATCCGGGTCGTCATCGACGATCAGGACATGACAGTCCGAAAAGTGAAATCCATGAACAGAGGTGTTGTCCTTGTTTAAACGTTGGGTGATCTTCATTTTGTTTCCTTACCGATTGGCTGGTCCGGTGTGTGCAAAAAAAGTTGATCTCGGCCGCTTTTGGGGTGGTCGCCGATTTGAAAACCGTATCAGATGAAACTATCGGAATCTGGCGACGAAGCTTAAGAATTATATTGCAAGGACGTGAAGAAGAGATTCCTGGCGGTGGTGGTGATTCTTTTCAAGAAAGAGAATTTGTGGTAATCACAGCGGGAACTGATGATCGAAAACCACCAAACCGCCATTGCCAGGCAGGCACATTGGCGGATTTTTCAGGGAGTTGATAATACGACATGAAAGTTGATGGTAAACAGGTACGTCCCATCTGGTTGGATGAAGACGGCACAGCGGTGAAGGTTATTGACCAGCGGCAACTGCCCCACCGTTTTGTGGTGGCTGAACTGAAAACCGTGGATGAGGTCATCCACGCCATCCGTGAGATGTTTGTCAGAGGGGCACCGCTGATTGGCGCCACTGGTGCCTATGGCGTGATGATTGCCGCGATCGGCAATGAATCCACAAGCGATCCTTTAGCGGCCATTGATGCCGACTGCAGGCGGCTTAAAGCCGCTCGCCCCACGGCGGTGAATCTGGCCTGGGCTGTGGACCGGGTATGGGAAAAGGTGCGGGCCGTGGAACAGCCGGCCGCGCGCATTCAGGTGGCCCGCGATGAAGCAGGTGTCATTACCGAGGAGGAGGCGGAAAATTGCCGCCTGATCGGTGTCCACGGTGCCGGCTTGATCGAGGCTATTGGCCAGCGTAAAAAAGGCGCCACGGTCAATGTGCTGACCCATTGCAACGCCGGATGGCTGGCCTGCATCGAGTACGGAACGGCCACGGCGCCCATTTACGAGGCATTTGGTCGTGGCGTGGATCTGCATGTCTGGGTGGACGAGACCCGGCCGCTCAACCAGGGCTCTCGACTGACCGCCTGGGAACTGGGCAAACACGGGGTGCCCCACACGGTGATTACGGATAACGCCGGCGGCCATCTGATGCAACATGGGCGGGTGGACATGGTGATTGTGGGCACCGACCGTTCTACCCATACCGGTGATGTGGCCAACAAAATCGGCACCTACCTCAAAGCGCTGGCGGCCCGGGACAACAATATCCCGTTTTATGTTGCCTTGCCGTCTTCCACGTTTGACTGGACCATGACCGATGGTGTCAAGCAGATTCCCATTGAAGAGCGCAGCCCGGACGAGGTGCGTTACATCCAAGGGCTGGCCGACGGACAAATCGTCAAGGTTCTTGTGCCCCCAGAGCAAAGCCCGGCCGCGGATTTTGCCTTTGATGTCACCCCGGCCCGCCTGGTAACAGGGTTTATTACCGAAAGAGGCGTCTGCGGCGCCAGTGAAACTGAAATTCATCGGCTTTTTCCAGAGCGCTGACCATCTGCCAGGCGCCCAACAGGATCGGATAATTATTCATGACACTGCCCGTATTAACTGATTTGGAAAAGAAAGTGATCGCTTCCATTCAAGGGGATATCCCCATCGTATCCCGCCCGTATCAACGGTTGGCCGAAAACATCGGTATTTCCGAAGAGCGGTTTATCGAGGTCCTGCAACACCTGACTGAACTGGGCGTGATCCGCCGTTTTGGGGCAACCTTACGCCACCAAAAATCTGGTTATCAGGCCAATGCCATGACGGCCTGGCAGGTGGAGGAGGATCGAATCGAAGAAGTGGGGCAGATCATGGCCTCATTTCGCGCTGTGTCCCATTGCTATCGGCGTGATCCAGCCGACGGGTGGCCCTATAACCTATACACCATGATTCATGGCAAGAGCGAGGCGGATTGTCGGGAAACTGCTCGAAAAATTTCCGAAAAATCGCGGGTTGAAACATATCAATTGCTATTCAGCCGAAAGGAACTGAAAAAAATATCCATGACCTATTTTCCGGAGGCGCTGTCGACATCGAAAAACAAAAAATAACCCCAACGCTGCGGCGTTGGGGTTGGTGCCTGCCCATTTCAGGATGGACGGTGATGGCTTGGCGAATGATCACCCATCAGCATTAGCATCGTTTGCAAGAACGGCGGTCAGTGTACAAAGTTCTTTTTGAAGCTCCAAGAGCTTGCCTTGCATCAGCGTGGCTAAAACAGCCATCCGTCCCTGGCTGTTTCCGGAGTTGTCCAATAACCGATCGATTTCCGCTTGGTACGATTGCAGACGGGGATTTTGCTTCAGAAATTGTTCCCGATCCTTTAACGCTTTCTGTAACAGATCGTTTTTGGTGATCTTTTTTTCAGCTGATGAATCGCTTCCTTTGGCCACATATTCTGTTCTTCTTCCGCATCTCTCTTCCATTTTCAATTTCCGCCTCATCATCTGTCAGTTGTAAGCAAAAGCCTTGATTTGGAATAAGCATTGGCTCGCCGTGTTTTTCTTTGATCAAGCAAGACGTACGCCAGAACCTAAACATAATTGATAAAATAATATTTTCATTGGGTTAAGGTGAACGCGAGGAATATTGGATCCATTTTTACGGAAAAAAAATTCCTACAATTATTAGACATCTTATTTAATTATAGGAATAATTTTTCATATATTTTCGGTAATGAACTTCCCAAGCCGTTGTCCTGACTACTTTTACATTCGCTCATCGCACTGAATGAGTTGATCACAGGGAGGGGATAAAAAAATGTGTGTAGAGGAAACAACTTGAAAAAATAGGAAAAATCATTTTATATGAATAGCAACAACCTATTTTCTGCATGGCTTTCTTGTACCTCCATTACTTCCGGCGTCACCAGCGAAGACCATTCGGCTCCCACAGCACATGCCCTGACTGATCGTTGCGGTTGCAAACATCCACTGTCGCTTCCTTGCAATCCATAGCACCCGTTTTAATTCAACTGAGGAATCCCAATCATGGCATGCAAAGGACTTGATCACATCGGCAAGACAGAATCCACCCAAACCACTGGCGGACCATACCGGCTGCTTTACGAGCAGTCCACCGATGCCATTTTTATCGTTGATAAATCCACCGGTCGCTGTGTGGATGCCAATACCGCCGCCCATACGCTTACCGGTTATCCGCCGGCCGCGCTGAACAGATTGCCTTTGATGAAAATTATCCAAATGGATGCGCAACAATGGCTTCATGCGGCTCGTCGATCAACATCCATGGCTGATTTGGGTGAAGTCGAGTGTTTACGATCCGATGGTTCGAAGCGCAGTGCCGGCCTCAGCCTGCTGCCCTTGGACGATGAAACTGTTTTTGCCATTGTCCGTGACATCACGCGCCAAAAACATGATGACGCCAAATTAAAAACCGGTGAACAGCGTTTTCGTCAACTTTTCGATAACATGGGGGCTGCTGTTGCCATCTGTTACAGTCTGGATAACGGCGAATCCTTTCTCTTCAGGGATGCCAACCACGCCTGTTTGAGTTACATCCAGGGCAGCAAGGATGCCGTTATCGGCCGGGACATCCAGGATCTGTTTCCAGGCATCAAAACAATGGGGCTGTTGGATGTCTTCAAGCGCGTCTGGGCCTCAGGCACGCCTGAACGGGTGTCCGGCAGGAAGTACGCGGATCAACGGACTGAAGCATGGGTTGAAAGCTATGTTTGTAAACTGCCATCGGGAGAACTGGCGGTGATTTGTGAAGATATCACCGCCAAGCGTCAGTCCCAGGAAGACCAGGCCAGATTGGAAAAACAGATCCAGGAGGCCCAGAAGCTGGAATCCATCGGCGTTTTCGCCGGTGGTATCGCCCATGACTTCAATAACATTCTTTTTCCGATCACCGGCATGGCCGAACTGCTGATGGAGGATCTGCCCGAAGGCAGCCTGGAACATGAAAGTGCGAGTGAAATACACCAGGCGGCCAAACGGGCAGGAGATCTGGTCAAACAGATTCTTTCCTTCAGCTGCCGAGCCGAGCATAAGAAGATCGCTACCCACATTCAGCAGATGCTCAAGGAAATCGACAAACTGGTTCGCTCAACCATTCCTTCGACCATTGATATCGTCTATGAGATTGAAAAGGATTGTGGGCCGGTCATGGCGGATCCCACCCAACTGCATCAGATTGCGATGAATCTGATCACTAACGCCTATCATGCCATGGAAACCACAGGCGGACGAATAACGGTAGGCCTGAAACAAATTACGCTGGATGAGGCTGAAAAATCCGACGTTGCGCTGCCACCCGGTCAATATGCCCGGTTTTCTGTTGCGGATACCGGCTGTGGGATTGATCCGGCGGTCATGGATAATATTTTTGAGCCCTATTTTACGACAAAGGCTCATGGAAAAGGGACTGGTTTGGGGCTTTCCGTTGTTTACGGCATCGTCAAGGACCATCAGGGCGATGTCCGGGTAACCAGCTGTTTGGGCCAAGGAACCACAATGGATATCTTCTTTCCAATCCTGGATGGTGCCTCACTTGATGAAACCGATCAGCCGTTCGGAAATGATTCGCGTGGTGCGTCAGGTACTCGATGATGGAAGGCGTGCAACGAACTGATATATTAGGATCAGGATACAATACCGGCGGGTAACATTGTGCCTGAAGTTTTCTGCCTGTCTGTCGATAATCGTTACTATACCATTCGCAGGAGACCCAATCATGGCCCATATTTTGATCATTGACGATGATGCCGCGTTATGCCGTACACTGGCGCGTATCGTCACCAGAATGGGGCATACGGTTAATTCAACCCACACGCTAAAGGACGGTTTGGCGCAAGGCGGCGCCGAGCCGCCGGATATTGTACTGCTCGATGTTCATCTTCCGGATGCCAATGGCATCGAAGCCATGAATCAGGTTCACCACCTGCCTTCAAAGCCCGAAATTATTATTTTTACCGGGGCCGGTGATCCCGATGGGGCCGAACTGGCCATCAAGGGCGGTGCCTGGGACTATATCGAAAAATCTTCATCGGTTAAGGCCATGACCCTGCCGCTGATGCGGGCATTGGAATACCGATCTGAAAAATGTGCCAAAATACCGGTGTTTTTAGATCGGCGACGGATTGTGGGCAACAGTTCCAAAATGACCGCCTGCCTGGATCTGGTTGCCCAGGCGGCTGCCGGGGATACAAATGTTTTGATCACCGGTGAAACCGGGACCGGCAAGGAACTGTTTGCTGATGCCATCCATATCAACAGCAAACGGGCGGACAACAATTTTGTGGTTGTGGATTGTGCGGCACTGCCGCATGAGCTGGTGGAAAGTATTTTGTTCGGTCATGAAAAAGGGGCCTTTACCGGTGCGGAACAATCCCGTACCGGTTTGGTCAAGCAGGCCGATGGGGGTACCCTCTTTCTCGACGAAATTGGCGAACTTCCCCTTGATCTGCAAAAGACATTTTTAAGGGTTTTAGAGGAGCATTGTTTCAGGCCGGTCGGCAGCCAAAAGCAGATTTCCAGCGACTTCCGGCTGGTGGCGGCGACCAATCGGGATCTGGACGCCATGGTGGCTGCCGGGACGTTCCGTCAGGATCTTTTGTTCAGAATTCGTACATTGGTAATCGACCTTCCACCACTCAGAGAGCGCGCCCGCGATATCCGTGACCTGGCCATCTATTTTGCCGATACGATCTGTGACAAAACCGGTCAAGCGGCCAAACGTTTCGCCGAGGATTTTTTTGATGGCCTGCAAAGTTATGCCTGGCCTGGAAACGTTCGTGAACTGCTGCATGCCATGGAGCATGCCCTTTCCGTGGCTGGTCTTGAACACACCATCTTTATCCGGCATCTGCCAAGCCCGATCCGCGTTTATCTGGCGCGCCAAGGCCTTAAAGCCAACTGCAACAATGACCGCACACCTATCCATGGATGTATCAATAAGCCAATCAGCAAGGTGCGTGAGGCGGCCATTGCCGAGGCTGAAAAGGGGTATCTCCAAACACTGCTGACGGCGGTGAACGGTGATGTTCAAGAGGCCTGCCGAATTTCCGGCTTATCCCGTTCCCGGCTGTACCATCTGATGAAGACCTATGGTCTGCAACGTTCGAATTAGCCTCTCATCTGCTCAGATCTTTAATCCTTTCATTCCGTCAATCCTCTTTTTTCCTGTTGCACAGGATTATGTCCCGCACGGCAAGACATCTTGCCCCCCATCGTCGAAATAGAATGCGCCAAAGTTTTCTTAACCTATTAAAATAAAAACTGATAATTATTTCCTGAAGGATTGGCACGGATGTTGTTTAAGCGTCTTTCGATACGCCCTAACGTTACACCAAGGGATAGAATTTCGATAAAGGAAACACCCATGCATATTGCCATCTATGCAGATGCCTATAGCAAATCCTTCAATCGGCTTCACCAGGCCATTACGCTGGCGGAATTAGGCCGGCCACCGGAGGTTCATAGTGATGTCAGTCGGTTTTGCGAGTGCTTCCGAGCGCTGGTCTACCATCCGGATGTAATCATCATGATGCCCACATCTTATGCAGAGCTAAAGGACCTGGTCGCCGTTCGCGATCTTTTTGCCAATGCCCGAACGATTCTCATTTTGCCGGAACGGGATGCTTCTGTGGTGTCCATGGGACATCTATTTCATCCTAGTTTTATCACGTTCAATGACGAAGACTTTCAGGATGTGGCGGCGATATTGAAACATTTGTGCAAGCATCGGCGATGCCGGATGGATGGGTAAGCAAAATGATGGGCGCACGGACACTAAACCATAGCAGTATTCACGGATTGGAGCGTTAAATGGATCCTAATAATCATCGTGAGCAACGATTCGCGACATTTCTCATTGATGGTGAAAAGACCGTCGAATTTGCCATCCGGGCTGAGGATGTGTTGGAAGCGACACCGGTGGGGGATGCGATTCAGCCCTTACCGTCCAGTGTTGACCACCTTGAAGGGTATATGCACCTTCGTGAGGATGCCATTCCGGTGATTAACATGAAAAAACGCCTCGGGTTCCCAGAGACGGGATTCGCTGCCCAGGCCAAGGTCGCCGTGGTGGCCATTCATGGATTTCGATTGGGACTGCTTTTTGATGATATCAAAGATGTGCTGGTTGTGGACATTGATACGATCGATGCTGTTCATCCCGCACTTCAAAGCACTGATAGTATCATTTCCGATTTGATCAAACTGGAAAGCGGTCGTCGTACTGTGGAACTGCTCGATCTGAAGCGCCTGCTCGGTGGGGCGGATGCGATTGAGCAGCTGAAAGATATCGACACGCAATTAAAAAGCGGCCGTGAGACAGTCCAGCAAACCTACTCGCGGTTTGTGGTCTTTTCTACCGCCGGGCAGGATTATGGCGTACCCGTCGAAAAAGTTCAGGAAATTACTTTCCTCAGCAAAATTGACGATGCATTTAAAAATGATTCCATCGAAGGGGCGGTTCAGCTGCGTGGTCATGCCATTCCCGTCATTAATGCGGCGCGGCTGTTTCGGGCCGATCAAGAGGGCTTGTCCACCAGTGAAAATACCCGGGTGTTGATATTAAATGCGCAAGGGTTCCAATATGGCCTGATTGTCGACGATGTGCGGGAAATCATTTCCATTCCCGACACGGCCATTATGCCACTGCCACGCACCGGCAACGGCACCGTCAGCGGTATCTATGAGCGAGAAGCGGGTGGCAATATCATGTTGATTCGGTTCGAAAGGCTGATCGACAGTCAGCAGCATGAGCTACGTTCCGTCGCCCGTCTGAAATCCGACCATGCAGACACCGGCGTCCACGACAAGTGTACCCAGGCGCGTCACCTGATTACGGCCAATTGCTATTTGGTATTTTCCATCGGCAGAAATTTCGCCATCGAACTTGCCGATGTACAGGAGATTATTGAACACCACGCGCTGATGGATCTACCGGGAACGTCAGGATTTGATGGACGGGTGTTGAACCTTCGGGGCCAGATTTTACCAGTGATCAACCTGGCGGGGTTTTACGGTTTGCCGGAAGCGGATCAGGCACAGGATAAAAAACTGATCATTGCCAGAAATCAGCGACGCACCATTGCGTTAGCGGTAGACCGCATCCTGACGATTTTCAAACAGGAGCAGTATCAACAGACACCCTCTTTGAATCCTCAATTGAGCGGGAAAAAAGACACCCTCGATCGCTTGATCGAATTTATCGGCGATACCGGGGTCAAAGAGCATGTGCTAGTCATCAATGTTCAGGCAATGATGGATAATCACCTGGATATGAATACCACTTTAACGGTTGAAGATAATAATATCGAAATCAAGGAGAACAATCATGGCAACCCCGCAGCGGACTAACAATCGCAGTAAACAATCGGAAAATAGCAGTCAGGTAGCCCCCTTGGAAGGGGCATCGGTGAACACCATGGTTCTGGAACAATTGAGTGATGCGAGTTTCATTGTCACCAAGGATAACCGGATCTCGTGGGCCAATGCGTCTTTTTTGCGCACCTTTGGCCTTAAACCCAAAGATGTGTTGAACAAAATGACCTGCGAGGAAGCCTGCGGGACCCCCTTATGCGGAACCAACAATTGTCCACGCGACAAGGCGGGCCGGATTGGTAAACCCGCCGATGCGGAAATGGTAAAACCCAATGGAAACGGGGAACTCCTTTATTTCCAGACAAGGGCCATTCCCATGGATGATGAGGATCAAGCCGCGCTCATCACCCTGAAGGACATATCCGACAAAAAACAGCTGGAAGCCAGGCTTCGGCAACTGGAAACGGATCTGAACGTCATTCCCACGCCGATTATGGAGATCGACGCTCAATTTAATGTGACTTACATGAACCCGACCGGTGCGTCGGTGGTGGGGCTGACACCGGACGAGGTGATTGGCAGAAAGTGCTATGACCTGTTTAAAACCCCCCACTGCAAAACCGAGAAGTGTGCCTGCGCCCGGGCCATGAAGACCGATAGTGTGGTTGCCGAGCAGACCATTGCCCGGCCCGCGGATGGCGTGATTGTGCCCATCAAATACACTGGTGCGCCGATCAAGGACGCCAAAGGCAATATCAAAGGCGCCCTCGAGTATATCCAAGATGTCACCGAAGAGGCTCGCCAGCAACAGGCCGCAAATGAGAAGATCGAGAACCTGAACACGATTCCGACCCCGATCATGGCCATCGATACGGATTACACGGTAACGTTCATGAATCCGGCTGGTGCATCGGTGGTGGGCATGACACCAGACGAGGTGGAAGGCAAGAAATGTTACGATTTGTTCAAGACCCCCCACTGCCAGACCGAAAAGTGTGCCTGCGCCCGGGCCATGAAGACCGATAGCGTGATCACCGAGCAGACCATTGCCCGGCCCGCCGAAGGGGTGATCGTGCCCATCAAATACACCGGTTCACCGATCAAGGACGCCAAGGGCAACATCAAGGGGGCCCTGGAATATGTTCTGGATGTCACCGAAGAGGCCCGCCAGCAGCAGCTGGCCAATGAGAAGATCGAGAACCTGAACACGATCCCGACCCCGATCATGGCCATTGATACGGATTACACGGTAACCTTCATGAACCCGGCCGGTGCATCGGTGGTGGGCATGACGCCGGATGAGGTGGAGGGCAAGAAATGCTACGATTTGTTCAAAACGCCCCACTGCCAGACCGAAAAGTGTGCCTGCGCCCGGGCCATGAAGACCGACAGCGTGATTACCGAGCAGACCATTGCCAGGCCAGCCGAAGGGGTGATCGTGCCCATCAAATACACGGGATCACCGATCAAGGACGCCAAGGGCAACATCAAGGGGGCCCTGGAATATGTTCTGGATGTGACCGAAGAGGTTCGCCAACAACAGATGGCCAATGAGAAAATCGAAAACCTGAATGCCATCCCGACGCCTATCATGGCCATTGACAGTGAATTCACGGTGACCTACATGAACCCGGCCGGCGCCGCGGTGGTCGGCCTGACGCCAGACGAGGTGGAGGGCAAGAAATGCTACGATTTGTTCAAAACACCCCACTGCCAGACGGAAAAATGCGCCTGCGCCCGAGCCATGAAAGGTGATGAAATTGTTTCCGAAGAGACCATTGCCCGTCCTGCGGACGGTGTGATCATGCCCATCAAATATACCGGTGCGCCGATCAAGGACGCCAAGGGCAATATCAAGGGGGCGCTGGAATTCGTCATGGACATAACCGAGGAAGCCAAGCAGCGCCAGGCGGCCATTGAAAAAATAGAAAACCTGAACGCCATCCCCACACCGATTTTTTCCATTGATACGGATTATAACGTAACCTACATGAACCCGGCCGGTGCCGCGGTCGTCGGCCTGACCCAGGAAGAAGTGGAAGGCAGAAAATGTTACGATATGTTCAAGACGCCGCATTGCCGTACGGAAAAGTGTGCCTGTAACCGGGCCATGCAGGGCGATACGATTGTGTCCGAAGAGACCATCGCCCGACCGACTGAAGGGGTGATCATGCCCATCAAATACACCGGTGCGCCGATCAAGGACGCCAAGGGCAACATCAAGGGGGCCCTGGAATTCGTCATGGACATTACCGAGGAAGTCAGCCAGCGCCAGATGGCCAATGAGAAGATCGAAAATCTGAATGCCATCCCGACGCCCATTCACGCGGTTGATACCAATCACACGATTACTTACATCAACCCGGCGGGTGCGTCCATGGCCAACACCACGGTCGAGGAAGCCATCGGTAAAAAATGCTGGGATCTTTTCTGCATGGAAAGCTGCCGTACGGAGAACTGCGGCGTGACGCGGGCCATGCAGGAGGATGCGATCAATCAGGGACAGACCGTGGCCAGCATTCAAGGCAAGGACATCCCCGTCAAGACCACCAGTGTCAGCATCAAGGACGCCAAGGGCAATATCAAGGGCGGACTCGAGTATATGGTTGATGTGACCGCCGAGGCCCAGGTGGAAAAACTGATCAACAGCGCCAGTGAACAAGTGGCCGCGTTGGTCAAGGATTCCAGCAACCAGATGGACCAGAGTTCCAGCGCCATGGATGAGATGATGAAAGCCCTCGAAACCGAGGTGACCTTGCTCGATACGTCGGCGGCGACGGTCCACGGGATGCTCGGATCTGCCGAGGACATGCTTAAAATGGCCCAGGAGGCGGCAAAGATGACCGGCCGAGTATCCGAGGATGCTGAAAACGGGAAGAAAGCCGGTACTGAGGCAGGCAAAAAGCTGCAACGCATTAACGAATCCATGCAGTCCAACAATGAGATGGTGGCCAACCTCGTAGCCCAGCTTGAGAAAATCAGCGGCTTTGTGGATATTATCAAGGATATCGCATCACAGACCAATCTGTTGGCCTTCAATGCCGCCATCGAAGCGGCCCGGGCGGGGGATGCCGGTCGCGGCTTTGCCGTGGTGGCCGACGAGGTGCGCAAGCTGGCCGAAAACAGCTCCAAGTCGGCCGTGGACATCTCCAACATTGTCAAACGGGTTGAAAATGAATCCAAGGATACCATTACCGCCATGAAGGATGGGATGAAAATGCTCAGCGAAGGTGGCGATGTGATCAATACGGCCCTGGATGCCATGGAACAGATCTCATCGGAGATCAACAGTATCGCCGGCAGTGTGGAAAAAGTCAGCCTAAATGCCGACGAGCTTCGCGAAAAGGGCAAGGACGTGACCCAGCAGATCGAAAAGGTGGTTGGCACCTCCAAGGATAATAGCCAGTCATCCCATCGGGTCAAGTCCAGCATCAGTGATACGGTTCAGGTCCTTGAGCAGTTGATGGCCTCGAGTAGATCACTGGAGGATGCCATCCGCAACCGTTAGAGCCTGTTTGATAAATCCGTCTAAGGCCCGCTAACGGCGTTGGAAAGTGTCTCAAAATGCTCACATATTATATATATGCTCCGCTTTTGAGCCACTTTCCGCCTTGTTATCGGGCCTGATCCAGACTTCTCAGACAGGCTCTGAGGATTGACCCATCTGTTGTAATAAAATGGGGTTATTGATGGTAATGTTTAAACGTGGGATTAACCCAAGTGCTTGGTGAAAAAATATATACATGCCGGCTGACCATGCGACGGATCAGCGAGGATGATCTCCCGCTGATCCTCAAATGGAGCAACAGCGAAGAAGCCTTTGGCCCGTATTTGACACCCGAGCGGTATACCCCAAAGCGACTGAATGAGCAATTTGCCGGAGGCGCATTGTGGAGAAATGGCGATAAAACGTTTTTTATCGAAAAACGGGAGTGTGCGACACCCATTGGAACCATCCATTATTGGCAGCGGCAAACCCAGCCGGATACGGCCATGTTAGCCGTAAAAATCGCCGAGCCGGCGCAACGGGACAAGGGATACGGGACAGAGGCCCAGAAATTTTTGATTATCCATCTGTTTGAGCAGGCGGGGATAAAAAACGTTGAAATGGTTACAGACATCAACAACGCCGCGCAGCAACGCTGTTTAAGCAAACTGGGGTTTACCATCATCGATTCCCAGACCTATGACGACCACCAGGTGGTTCGAACCGGATACCTGTTTCAGCTAGGCTATCAAGACTACCAGCAAAAAGCCATATACCGTTTCCATTATGAATAGAAAAAAACCCGGCATCTTCTATGACACCCGGTTGTTCAGGCATGTGATCGATCAGCATACTCCGGAAAATCCACAACGCCTGCGATCCCTTTACCATCAGCTGGCAACACCGGCATATCAAAGCCAGTTCCTGCGCATTGAGGCTGATGGCATCGATATAGAAGCGGTCGAGGCGGTTCATCCGCGCTTTTATCTCGATCAGATCAGATGTCACAGCCAATCCGGAAAGCCGTTCGGTTATGACAAAGATACCTATGTCATGGCCAACACACTGGACAGCGCCCTGTTGGCCGCGGGCGGTTGTCTGCAGATGGCCGGGGCCATCATGTCTGGAACGATCGACAAAGGCTTTGCCCTGATCCGTCCGCCCGGTCACCATGCCGAACCCGGCCGGGGAATGGGGTTTTGTGTGCTCAACAACATTGCCATCACCGCAACATGGCTGCGTCGGGTATATGGGTTGAGCCGCATATTGATTTTTGATTTCGATGTCCATCACGGCAACGGTACCCAGGAAGCCTTCTACAGCACCCCTGAGGTGCTGGTGTGCTCGTTCCACCAGCACGACCTGTTCCCTTTTACTGGTTCGGCCAAAGAACTCGGAGAGGAAAAGGGGCTGGGCTACACAGTGAATATCCCGGTTTATCCGCAATACGGGGACGTTGAGTATACTTATCTTGCCGGACAGGTGTTGCAGAATATTGTTGAGCAACACATGCCCCAGATCATCCTTGTTTCTGCCGGTTTTGATGGTCATCAAAATGATCCGATCAGCAAAACCCACCTGACGACCCAATGGTTCGCCACGGTTACCGCCATGCTCAAACGAATGGCGGATGAAACCTGTGACGGACGACTGCTGATGGTGCTGGAAGGGGGGTACAATCCACAGTCCCTTCACGAATCCGTGCTTGCTGTATTAAAAACCCTGGTGGATGAGAACTGCCAACGTGTCGGCATCCTGCCTTCTCGTCGGGCCGCCACCCTGCTTGCCGATCATCCGGCCAAACAATTCTGGACGTTTTAGGAAAAATCAATGTCAACCAATCCTCCGCCGTTGAATGCCGAAGCACTTAAAACGCTGTTTGATGAATGCCGTCAATGCGGCAGCTGTTGCAAAAAATATCGTAAAATCCGGCTACATGCCGATGAAGTCGACTTTATTCGTAAAATGGGCGGCCACGTCGGTGTCAGCGCCTCGCTTGCCCAGCTGCGTGAGAAACCACTTGAAACGCTGATTGAAGAAGGCAAGGCCAGCGGACGCGTCTACATGATCCACCCGGATGACAAGGGCTGTATTTTTCTTCAGAAGCGCAACGGAAAATACGCATGCAAAATCTACAATTATCGCCCGCGAACCTGCCGCGGATTCCGCTGCAACATGGCCGATAACACGTTTATGGATGTCTTTGGCCAGGATGCAACGGTCCTTTTGGGGATGGATTCGTTCGGCCTGCCCTTGAAACGCTAAGAGCCTGTTTGATAAGTCCGTCTAAGGCTCTTAGGCGTATAACCGATAAACGCTTAGACAGTGCCGGACTCGTCATGCCGGACTTGATCCGGCATCTGTGCTACGGAACCTCGCTAACTAAAGACGAGCATGGTTGCCGTCTGATTGATATGCCCGAGGAACGCTTCTCCATACGTGCTGAATCCAATGGTCGGGATATCCGTAAAGATATCTGCATAAGCGTCGGTCATCCCCTTTTTTTCCAGCTCTAATGTCCGCAATATGCAGTTAAAATTGATGATGCCGGAAATCCGCGGCAATTCTTTTCTTTTGTTTTCAACAGCCTCGCGGGTGTCCTGGATGATATCCGACGCTTCCAGCAGATTGAGCGCCATGCCTTCCATCACATTGCAGTAAAAATACATTTCATCGCCCTCGATGCGCTGGGGGCTGCGCACAAAGGGCTCATCATCGATGACCAAGCCGACGGGATTGGACATGAAATAATTTTCGATCTGGTCAACGGGTGCACCGATCGCCTCGGCGTAGGCCACGCGGGCGGGTTGGCTGTTGAACTCAATGACCTTTCTTTCTTCTGGATTGACCTTGGTCGCCACGAGTGTTGACGGACAAGGCTTAAAACTCTGTGTTTTTATGAAGCTAAAGTCGACCTTGGGTTTAAACAAGGCCAGTACGGCTGCATTCGTATAGGATTTACCGTTTGCATAGACCCAGGTTTGATTGAATTTGAGGTCATCACCGGAAGATCCGCCGATAAAAATAATATTGCTGCGTTCTCCGATATAATCCATCAGATTCTCTTCTGATTTGCTGAGCCCATCCGCCAAAATGATGCCCACATATTCATTCAGGTCCATGTTCGATGGATCTGTCGAGAAGTAATTTTTGAATTTTTTGAATGCTTTATCGACATGATTCATTGTGCGAATGTCCGGCACGACCTGAAGATTCATCTCGCCGATGAGATCCGCCTTCATGCCCATGGCAACAATTGAATTTTTCAACATTTGACCGCTAATGATTTCACCGGCAGTGGAACATCCAAATGTATCTGCTTTAGGAAACGCCTGCTGCATGGAGCGACTGATGATGTCGGGATCGTAATGCGATGATGCGAAATAAATAACGACGCTGGGGTTGAATCCTTCCATTTGAGTTTGAAGATGACGGGCAGCTTTTTTCGGGTCTGTCTCGATGCTGTGAGCAGTAATAATGTTCATGTTTTTCCCTTTGCGTCAAAATATGTGCAGGTTCAGATTTAAAGGATCAGCTTGATTCTGTCCGAATTAGACGGGGTTGTCATGGGTATTTGAATGTCCATGTTTTTGGCAATATCGTTTAAGCGCTGGATAATTTGGGGGTCATCAGGGGTGTCAAGGGTATGGATGTCCGGATTGATGCCTTTCAGCATGAGTTTGATGCGGGTCGTTTTGGCCACCATCGGGTCGCCGCCGGAACGCTGGGTGATGATGCTGTCGATAATCAGCCGGGTTCTTCCCCGGGTTTGTTTCGGTTGGATCTGTATGTCAATGCCGTAGGATTGTGCCAATTTTATCAGTTTGCTCAACAGCAAGGGATCATCAGGCGTATTCTGGGTTAGCCTGTTCGGTCTGATTTTCATTCTCTTCAATGCCATTTTTATTTTGATGGTCTTGAAAATGGCACTTATCCCCCGTGACCGTTTCTGCATGATGGCATCGAGTATCTTTTTGGCACGACCTTTCGATCTGTTATCAATGGCGACCAGGTTAATTCCTGGAAGCATCACTTCCTTACTGTATTTATTATTGATTGCCATGGTTTACCTCGCTTTCAGTTAAGAACGATGAATGTCAGATATAACAACAGGAGCAATTCTTCCGATGGATTGATTCACTTCAATATAAGCGAGTATTTAAGCAAAGATAAGATTCTCGCCGGCTATCATTGACTATGGTTGTTGTATTGTCGGGTCTTTTTGACCCGCTGATTGCTTTTGTCTTTGCGTCAGACAAACATTCCGGTGATATTTATTACTTGAAATATCCTTTTTTCTTCAATCCTTTTGTTCCGAGCGTAGAATATGCTGAACGTGTAGATATTCCTTGCTTTTTGTTATGGAAATGAGCTTGCTTGATTACCGATCCAAATGATCAACGCGGGTAAGCCGGATGGGCCTTACCGAGTTCTACACGTTGAATTAGAGATATAAATACAGCAAATTGTAGGCCAATATCTCTTTTAAATTATTTTGGGCGTTTACAATACTGATACAATCACCATGACGATCAACATTTTTCATTGATATCCGCTTCCTTGGAGGTCTTGACAAAAATAGCGGATCTTTCTATACTCCCGCAGTTTCAAATTTTGGGGATCTAATCCGCATTACGAAAATGCACCATCTTCCCAAAACACCACCACCAACAATTTAAACAAATTCAAGCCAGGTAGGCGTATTGGGCCGAAGCTCATATTTCTTCCTGGTTTTTTATTTCTTTGAGTTATGTCTCTTAAAAAAATTGTACGGATAATCGGTTTTTGGGGAATTGCATCCATGGTCTTGCCTTTGGCTCTGGGGATGGCAGCAGATGAAAAAGCAATCGAGCGGGACCTGGATGATGATGGCAAGATCGATCAGATCGCCTATGTAGACAAGCGTGGCAACCCCATCCGCCTGACCATCGACAGCAATGCCGACGGGATTTTCGACAAGACCCAGTTCTACCAGGATGGTAAAATTGTGCGCATCGAAAGCGACCGGGATTTTGACGGACAGGTGGACACCCGGGATCTGTTCGAAAATGAAAAACGGGTGCGTCACGAGCGCCTGACCGCCGACGGCCGGACCCAGCAGATTATTGTCTTCGATGAAAAGGAGCGGCCCCTGACCATGGAGCGGGACACCACGGCGGATGGCCGTTTCGATACCCGTTATGAATTCGTGGACGGCCACGTGGCCCGTTCCACCCGCGACACGGACGCTGACGAAAAGGTCAACGTCTGGCAGACCTACCGCAATGATCTTCCCGTGGAGCAAAAGACCGACGGTGACGGTGACGGCCGTATCGAGCGGGTAGTGCTGTTCGATGAAAAAGGCCAGCCTCACCTGAGCCGGCACGACCTGGACGCAAGCGGCACCTTCGAGACCGTGCGCCACTATGTGGATGGTGAGATTACCCGCCAGGAAAAAGACAGTAACGGCGAAGGCCAATTCGATATCGTCCTGAATTTTGAGGGCGCCGAGCCGGCCCTGCAGAAACGGGACACCAATCATGACGGCCGCTTTGACGTGACCACCTGGTACGAGAACGGGCAGCCGCAAAAAGAGGAAAAAGACACCAATTTCGACGATACGGCCGATGTGTTTGTCACCTTCGACAAGGAATCCCAGCCGCTCAAGATCGAGGAGGACACCCGCTACACCGGCCGCATCGACCGTATCCGCCACTTTAAAAAGGGCATCGTGAGCGAAGTGATCGCCGACGGCGACGGGGACGGCTTTTTGGAAAGCCATAGCTATTTCAAGGACGGCAAAATTGCCACCCAGACCCAGGACGAGAACAAGGATAGCAAGGCCGACGTGACCATTTTCTTCAACGCCAAGGAAGAGAAGGTGCGCGTGGAGAGCGATACGGATTATTCCGGCCGGGTGGATGCCTGGGAATACTTTACGGATCAGGTTCTGGCGCGCGCCGAGCGGGACAGTAATAATGACGGCCAGGTGGACCTGAAGGTGTATTATCAGGATGCCGAGCGGCAGCGGATGATCCAGGATCGCGACCATGACGGGCAGTTTGAAACCACCCAGTGGTTCGACCGGCCGCCCTGGTCCATGGTCATGGAGGTGGATACGGACCTAAACGGCACGCCCGAGGGGATTTATTCCTACCAGGCTGGTGTGCTTCGGGAAAAGCATGTGGATGAAAACGCCGACGGCGGGTTTGATCTGAAGGAAATTTACAACGAGAAGGGCAAGCTCATCCGCAGCGAGGAGGAGCCGGACGACAAGGGCCGTTTCCGGCTGGTGTGGGTCTACGATGACAAGGAAACGGCGATCCGAGCCGAAAAGGATCAGGATGGCGATGGCCGGGCCGATGTCTGGTACACCTATGAAGACAACCATCTGGCCATGGTGGCCGAGGACACCAACGCCGACGGCAAGCCGGATTTATGGGAGGAATACGACGAGGCCGAAGCCCTGGTCAAACGATCCAAGGATTACAACTACGATGGTGAACCGGATTATACCGAAAGTGCCGGAGGACCTGAGGGGTAGTTGATTGGTTTGTTTGTTTGTTTGTTTGTTTGTTTGTTGGTTGATTGGTTGATTGGTTGGATTGGTTGGGCTTGATTTGTTATTTTCGTTAAATAAGGAGAGGTTACATGTTCGATTTTCTTGCCAAAGGCGGCGTTCTGGTTGGGCCGATTTTACTCTGTTCGGTTATTGCACTGGCCCTTTTTCTGGAACGTCTGATTCGCTTGGGACGGGTAAATATCAGGGGCAACGGCCTGGTATCCAGCGTTTCCACGCATTTAAAAAATGGCGAGGATCAACAGGCTTTTGATGTGGCCAGCCGGGATCCGTCGCCCATGGGGCGTATTCTTACCCAGGCCATGGAGGTCAAGGACCAGGACCGCGAGACCCTGGAAGCGGTGCTCGTGCACGCCACCGAGTCCGAAACCCGTGAGCTGTCCCGGTATCTCCAGGCCCTGGCCACGATTGGCAATATTACGCCCCTGTTGGGACTGCTGGGGACGGTCATGGGCATGATCAAGGCCTTTATGGTCATCCAGCAGATGGGCGGTAAGGTCAATGCGGCGGTGCTGGCCGGCGGCATTTGGGAGGCCATGCTGACCACGGCCTTAGGGTTGGCCGTGGCCCTGCCCACCATGGTGGCGCACAGCTACCTGTCCGCCCGGGTGGACCGTTATGAAACCCAGCTTCAGGACGGAACCGTAACGTTTCTCAAGGCCATTGGCTTTCGCTTGAGTAGGAGTTGATCCATGCTTGTCCATACCAAACGGAAAAAACGCTATGCGGTGCAGATGCCCATGACGTCCTTGATCGATATCGTCTTCATGCTCCTGATTTATTTCCTGCTGACCACCAACTTCATGGTGGATGAGGGGATCAAGATCAAATTGCCTCAGGCCAAAGCCGCGGCGCCTCAAACCGAAGAGGTGATTACCGTGTTCGTGGACGCCCAGGGCCGGTCTTTTATCAATGAAGAAGAAGTTTCAATGGATCGCCTTTTTGATCACCTCAAGAAAAAGATCGGCAACAAAGAAAATGAGCTGGTAGTCGTGCGCGCCGACCGGGCATTAATCCTTAACAAGGCGGTCAAGGTGATGGATATCGCCAAGGCCGCCGGTGCCGGCCGGCTCTGCCTGGCCACGGAAAAGGAATTATAGCCGTTATGGAACTTAACGCCCCCATGTCGATGATGGACCGATCGCATGAAGCCAACTGGCTTTTGCGGTCATTGATTATCATCTCCCTTGTCGTCCATACCGTGATATTTTTCCATGTGTCCGGTATTTACCGGTCAAGTACGCTCTCGTTTATTGAAATGTCCCTTCAAAGTATCGACCGGCCGACCGGCAGGGATATCCCGCGGCCGCGGATGCGACCCAAGCCTCCTGATCCCAAGGACCCGGTTAAAAAAATCGACGTGGTGCCGCGGCCCACACCGCGTTTCAAACCCCTGGCCATGGCCCCTGTGGATAAGCACCTGCCGGATTCGCTGATGGAGGGCATCAGTGCGCCGGATGTGCCCCAGACGCCGGGCGTGGATTCATCCGACTGGGTGCCGGGCCCCCAGTCCAATGAAGCGGCCGGTGAGTTCATGACCGCTGCCAGTTATCTGGACATGTTGCGCCTTAAAATCGAAAGCCGTAAACGCTATCCGGAGGCGGCCAAGGCCAGAAGTATTGAAGGGCGGGTCACCATTCGTTTTGTGCTGGAGACCGACGGCAATGTCCGCGACGTTGCCATCACCAACGGCGCCAGACACAAGTCCTTGAATGTGGCCGCTCTGGATGCAGTGCATCGAGCCGCCCCGTTTCCACGGCCACCCTCGAGTTTATTTAAAGGGGAGTTACCGCTCGAACTGACCATCGTGTTTGAACTGACTTAGCAAAGAAAGGAGGTGAGGGAAGACGATTAGAAAGACGATTAGACAAATGGGGGAAGATAAAAGGGGAAGACAGCCAACTCCGGCCAGAGTCCTTGCGCTGCCTTCCCCATGAAGCCCTCCCCGGAAGAGAGGGTTGCTTCATTGGTTTATATACCATTTTAGCATCCCACCTTCAAATTTTTTCCCAAACGAATAGCAATCGTATCGCCGATCCAATTGAACACAATTGGGGGCGCATTGGACCATTCGTCCCAACCATAGATCATATGGCTATTTGTGCCAAATGGTCAGCGGGGGACGACTGGCAATGGAAACCCCAATCAGGTGTGGAACTGTACCCATTGGTCCAGAAAAGGAGAAAGGATATCGATGCGTAAAATCCGCAATGCTAACAATGAAAGAGAATGTACCGTAAGATGACAATAATCCACAAACCATGGCTGATACTATCGCTAATCCTTCTGTTGATGCTTCCCTGGTACGAGCCTGCACCGGCAGCAGCCGCGGCAAAAGACACCCTGGTGGTAGCCCTGAGAGGAGAACCGGAGGACGGCTTCGACCCGTTGATGGGCTGGGGGCGTTACGGGCATCCCCTGTTTCATTCCACCTTGTTGACCCGTGATGATGAGCTGAACATCGTCAACGACCTGGCTGTTTCCCGTGTGATGAGCGCGGACGGCCTGGCCTGGACGATTACCATCCGGTCCGATGTGACCTTCTCGGATGGCCGGCCCCTGACCGCCGAGGATGTGGCCTTCACCTTCAACCAGGCCGCCACCAAGGGCGGCAAGGCGGACCTGTCGCGCCTGGAGCGTGCCGTGGCCACCGCGCCTGACACGGTTGAGCTGCGGCTCAAACGGCCGGATTCAACCTTCATCAACCGCCTGATCACCCTGGGGATCGTTCCCCGGCACGCCTATGATGATGACTATGACCGCCATCCCGTGGGCAGCGGTCCCTTCGAACTCGTCTCGTGGGTGGAAGGGGAGCAATTGATCGTCCGGCGCAATGCCCGCTACTACGGCAGGCAGCCGTATTTTAAAAAAATCGTTTTTCTCTACGGGTCCGAGGACGCCATGTTTGCCGCGGCCAAGGCCGGCCAGGTGGATCTGGTCGTGGTCCCGCCTTATCTCGGTATCCAGAAGATACGGGGCATGCACGTGCATCCGGTCAAGAGTGTGGATCACCGCGGGCTGATGTTTCCCACCATAGCAGATACCGGCCGCCGGACCCCCCAGGGCGCACCCATCGGCAACACTGTGACCGCCGACATTGCCATTCGCAAGGCGGTCAACCGGGCAATCGACCGCAAGGCCCTGGTGGCGGGAATTCTGGAAGGCTTCGGCCGCCCGGCCTATTTTGCCTGCGATGCGCTGCCCTGGGACAATCCCGAGAATCGGATTGCCGATGCTGATCCGCAAGGCGCGCGTCAACTGCTCTCTGAAGCCGGTTGGAAAGACGGGGACAACGACGGCGTGCTGGAGAAAAAGGGCGTCAAGGCCCAGTTCAACCTGGTCTATCCGGCCGGCGATTCGGTGCGCCAGGGCTTGTGCCTGGCGGTGGCGGAAATGCTTCGGCCGGTGGGTATCCGTGCCCTGGTGGAAGGCAAAAGCTGGGATGAGATCAAACGGCGCACCCATCAGGACGTGATCATCTACGGCTGGGGCAGCCACGACCCCCTGGCGCTCTACCATATCCATCACAGCAGTCTCATGGGCCAGGACTACTACAATCCCGGATTTTACCATAACCCCAAAGTGGATGACTACCTGGACCTGGCCGTGGGGGCCGAAACAAAGGACGCCTCCCTGCGCTACTGGCAGCTTGCCCAATGGGACGGGACCACCGGTTGTGGTCCCAAGGGGGACGCACCCTGGGCGTGGCTGGTGGATCTGGATCATGTTTATTTTGTCAGTGACCGGCTGGATGTGGGGCAATCGCGGATCGAACCCCACGGCACCGGCTGGCCCATTACGGCCAACATCCTGGATTGGCGCATACGGGAGTGAACCATGCCTAATATGAATTCTTGCTTGTCTTACCTGGCTCGCCAGCTGCTGCGCATGATCGTGATTATTGCCGTCGTGGCGACCCTGGCCTTTGTGCTCACGGCCACCGCGCCCCTGGACCCGGTCACGGCCTATCTGGGCTTCGATCGGATGCAGATCAGCCCGGAACAGCAGCAGCGCATCATCCAGCGCTGGGGTCTGGACCAGCCACCGACCGTCCGTTTTACCACTTGGGCGAAGAACGTGATCCGCGGCGATCTGGGTGATTCGCTGGTCTATAACGAACCGGTGATCTCGGTGATTCAAAAGCGGTTTGCAGCATCCTTGAAGTTGATGGCCCTGGCCTGGATCCTGTCGGGGATCATCGGCTTCGTTCTGGGAGTGCTGGCCGGCACCTATCAACATTCACTGCTCGACAATGCAGTGCGTATGTATGCGTTTGTGCTGGCGTCCAGCCCGACGTTTTGGATCGGCATGGTGCTGCTGGCTGTCTTCTCTGTTAAGCTGTCATGGTTTCCCATCTGCTGCGCCGGTCCCATGGGCGTCCCGCCGGATGCGGTCTCCTGGGCTCAGCGTCTGCATCATCTGATTCTGCCGGCCGCGACACTTTCCATCATCGGCGTGGCCCAGATTGCTCTGCACACCCGTGAGAAGATGATCGATGTGTTCATGAGCGATTATGCCCTGTATGCCAGGGCCATGGGCGAGTCGCGCCTGGGCATCGCCTGGTGGCATGGTCTGCGCAATGCCCTGTTGCCGGCGGTAACCCTGCAGTTTGCCAGTCTGGGCGAGTTGTTCGGCGGGGCCGTTCTGGCCGAGCAGGTCTTTAACTATCCCGGCCTGGGGCAGGCCACCGTGGAGGCCGGCATCCGGGGGGATGTGCCCCTGCTTTTGGGTATCGCCCTTTTCTCTACCATTTTCGTTGTGACCGGCAATGCCATTGCCGATCTTTTATATCGGCTCATTGACCCGCGCATCCGGCGGGGAGAGGGGGTGGCATGAATACGCAGACCATTGCCCGGCAATTACCCATGCCGGGGATCCGTTTTTCTCTGGGCACGCGTCGGTCCCGTACACTTTGTCTGGTGATCTTCTGCCTGACGATTTTTGTCGGGCTGTTCCTCTGGGCCTGGCTGGTGGGAGAAAACGGACTGGCCGTCAACTTCACCCAGCGCAACCAGCCACCCTCATGGGACCATCCCTTTGGAACCGATTGGCTGGGGCGGGACATGCTGGTTCGAACCATCAAGGGCCTGCGCATCAGCTTAGGCATCGGCATGGCCGCCGCCCTGAGCAGTACGGTGTTCGCCCTGGCCCTGGGACTGGCCGCGGCAACCCTGGGACGCCATATGGACCTTGTGGTGACCGGCATGATCGATGTGGTCATCTCCACGCCGCATCTGGTGATGCTGATTCTGATCTCTTTTTCCATGGGCGGCGGCGTCGTGGGCATCATCATGGCCGTGGCCCTGTCCCACTGGACGCGGCTGGCGCGGATTGTACGCGCCGAGATCATGCAGCTGAAAACCGCCGACTATGTGCGGCTCAGCCGGCGGCTGGGGCGAAGCCCGCTTTGGATCGCCCGCCACCATTTGCTGCCCAACCTGTTGCCCCAGTTTCTGGTGGGGCTGATCCTGCTTTTTCCCCATGCCATCATGCATGCCGCCGGTTTGACGTTTCTGGGGTTCGGACTTCCACCGCATATGCCGGCCATCGGTGTGCTGCTTTCCGAGGCCATGCGCCACATTTCCACCGGGTACTGGTGGCTGGCGGTGGTGCCGGGGGTGGCACTGCTTTTTTTCGTCAAATTGTTCGATCTGTTGGGTCGGGCCCTGCGGATGTTGACAGCCCCGAAAACCAGTAAGGAGTGAAATATGCTTGAGATTAATGACCTATCCATCAGCTTCAGCCGTTACGGCGGTTGGATCAGCCGCTTGCAGCTGCGGCCTATCCGCAGTCTGGATTTGAAACTCGAAGAAGGGCAGATCGTATCCGTGGTGGGCGAATCCGGCGCCGGCAAGAGCCTTCTGGCCCATGCCGTGTTAGGGCTGTTGCCCGGTAATGCCACGATTTCCGGACAGATGCGTTATCAGGGAGCGGATCTCTCCCCAACGCGAATCCGGCAATTGCGCGGCCGGGAGATCGCCTTCATTCCCCAGTCGGTGGGATTCTTGAGCCCCCTGTGGCGGGTCGGCGGTCAGGTGGCGCGCGCCGCCCGTCTGGGCGGTAAGGATGCCGTCCGGGCTGCAGACTCCCGGGACCGGGCCTTTGCGCGCTACCACCTGAGTGAGGACGTGAAGTCCATGTTTCCGTATCAGATTTCGGGCGGCATGGCCCGCCGGGTGATGACCGCCGCGGCCACGGTGACGGACGCCAAGTTGATCGTTGCCGACGAGCCCACCTCGGGCATGGATGAAGATAACAGCCGCAATGCCCTGGCCTATCTAAGGCAGCTGGCGGATCGGGGGCGGGCGGTGTTGCTGATCACCCACGATATCGAGGCGGCCCTGACGGTCAGCGACCAGGTGACGGTTTTTCTCAACGGTGTCAGCGTGGAAACAGCCGACAGCGGCGATTTTGAAGCCGTCGATGGGCTGCGCCATCCCTATACCCAACAATTGCTCAACGCACTGCCCCAACGCCTGTTTACCGAAGCCGTCAATGGCCATCGCCATGGCGGGGGAAACGGAAAGGGCTGCGCTCATTTCGGCGCCTGCCCGCTGGAGAAGGACGTCTGCGGCCATAGGCTGCCGCCGCGCAAGGTGATCGGTAGCGGCTGGGTGAGGTGTCATCATGCTTGAAGTAACCAACGTCTCTTTCAGATATGCTTCGGAATCACCCTGGCTGTTCAAGGATCTCAATCTGAGTGTGGCCCCGGGTGAGATCGTCGGCCTCCAGGGGCCCAGCGGCCAGGGCAAAACCACCCTGGCCAGACTCATTGGCGGATACCTGACCCCCTCGACAGGCAGTATCACGGTCGGCGGGATGTCATTGCCTGCCGAGGGCTTTAGCAGGGTTCAACTTCTTTTCCAGCACCCGGAACTGGCTGTGGATCCACGCTGGAAGATCCGCAGGATTCTCACCGAAGGCCACCATCCCAGCCGGGTGCAGATGGACGCGTTCGATATTCAGGACGATTGGCTGGATCGTTACCCTTGTGAGATGTCCGGCGGCCAACTGGCCCGTATCTGTCTGGTGCGGGCCCTGGGGCCGGATGTGGAATACATCATCGCCGATGAGATTACCTCCATGCTCGATGCCCTGACCCAGGCCCGTATCTGGCGCTCGCTGATTGATTACAGTGAGCAGAACCGTATCGGTATATTGGTGATCAGCCATGACTCGGCGTTGCTCAAACGGCTTTGTCAGCGGCGTGTACGGCTTGCCGCTTGATAAGGAGCTAAATCCGTGGCAGGCCTCGCTGTCTCGACCTGCATCAGGTGACGGGGTGGCGCAAATATACCGCTGAAGGTGAAACTATGATTTTCGATGCGGAAGAAATATTGGCTGATTGTTTTGTGGGATTGCTGACCGGTGAAGCGCTTGGACACGTGGCGAGCGTCAGCCGGCGCATGGCTGCTATCGTTTGCCGGTACCGTTGTTCAGGGTAACGCGCAACTGACGCAAAGGAGGTGATAAAAACAGAAAATAAAAGTGAAGGAAGGGAAGGACAGCCGGCTCCGGCCAGAGTTTTCGGCTGCCCTCCCCGGTGAGGGCCCCTTAAAAAGGGACGCCATGGTTAATACCCTACCACCGGCACCGACCGCTGACAAGCGGACGTTTCACACCCTTTTTGCCTTGTGGGCCTACCAATTATTCATCCCTGTTAGAAGAGCGGTTGGCTTACCCGTCCGATTTATCACCAGGGGTGCGTCCGTGGTTCATTGATGAATTTGATTTGTGAACATTTGAGAGAAAGTGGAGAAAAAAGATGAGAAAAATAGGTTGTTACATCCTTTGGGGATTGATGCTGATCAGCGTCTTGGTCGCTCCTGGCTTTGTGGCCAGCGGGATGGCTGCCGATGGAGCCAATGAAAATGAGGATGAGAAAGCTGCGTCCGTACTTCGGATAGACGATGTGGTGGTTCGCGGAGAAGTGGTCAACAAGGATCTGGAAGCCACGTCGGCTACGGTGTTAACTAACGAGGACATCACCAACCGGATATTTATCACGCCCCTGGATATCGTCACGCTTTCTCCAGGAATAACCATTCGGCAGTACAAACAGGGAGGCACCGCTTCCAATTTCACCATGCGGGGCTTCAGTGGCAATTCACACGGCTCGAACACGGCCATTTTTCTGGACGGCATTCCGCTTAACGAAGGTGACGGATATGCCGACACCAACATCATCAATCCCGATGAGATCGAACGCGTCGAACTGATCAAGGGTCCGGCATCGGCCCTTTACGGCAACTACGCTTCCGCCGGCAGCCTCGCCTACTATACAAAAAAGCGTGTCGATACCAATCATATCAAGTTGCATTATGGTTCCCATAACACCTACGAGGCAAACTTTGTGGGAGGGCTCTCCAACGAGAAATGGGATCAGGTTTACTCCATACAAAACTACCATACCGACGGTTATCAGGACAATTCCGATTGGGATCGGCTGAATGCAGCAGCCAGGGTGACCCGCCATCTTACCGATGATCTCAATCTACGTTTAAGTTTTAGAGGGTTCAACTCTGACTGGGATGCCCCAGGATACATCAACCAGCAACAATATGACGATGATCCCACCCAGGCGGTCAGCGAAACCAACGGTGGCGGCAAGAATCGCACGGCGGCCAGGGCTGATTTCGATTACCGGATCAACGAAGAATCAAAGGCCCTGTTGTATTTCTGGGGCTACGACCAGCAGTTCTGGCGCTGGTACGCCAGTGATCCCACTGGTCTGGCTGCTGATGAAGTTGTGGGCAACCTGCGTGATTTTAATCGATTCGTATATGGGACCGGCGCCAGCTACAACTTTTTGGGGGACGTATTTAATCGGGAACTGCGTCTTACCGTCGGAACTGACTATATGGTCGAGGATATCGGCCGCGAACGCTGGCGACTGTTGGCCGGCTATGGCCGGGAAAAAGGGCCCAAATACTGGGATTACGATATCGACATGGAGACTGTGGATGTCTACGCCGAGGGAAGCTTTCAGATAATAGACCCGCTGCGGGTGATTCTGGGTGCACGCTTTGATCATTTAAGTGGTGATCTGACCGACCATTTGGACAATGACAATGAGTTTTCCATGAAGGATCAGGACATCTTCAGCCCCAAAGCCGGTCTCCTATTGGGGTTTTTCGACAATCGGTTGGAGTTGTTCACCAATTATGGGCAAGGATTTGCCCTGCTCCCCGGTTTTTCCGAACAGGCCGCTTTCAAGCAGGAGGATTGGGATCCCCAGGAGCGTACCCAATACGAACTGGGACTCCGCAGTCGTCCCTTTGACTGGATGTCCGGCGAAATCGTTGGTTATCGCCTGGAGACCAGCAAGGACTTTATCTACAACGCCGACACCGATGATTACGACAATGTGGGTGAAACCACCCGCGACGGAATCGAGGTGCAGGTGGAATTCTACGCATTTGATTTCGGCTATTTGCGGGCCGACTATGGCTACGTGGATGCCACCTATGATCGATATGAATCCGATGGCGTGGACCTTTCCGGAAAAACGTTGCGCAGCGTGCCCCAGGACAACTTCAACGTGGAAATCGGCTATCAACCCCCATCCGGGATCGGTGGGCGCCTGAGCTACCACTATGAAGACAGTTATTACCTGGATGATGCCAATCTGTTCATGAGTGACAGTATCAACCGGGTGGATGCGCAGGTTTCCTATCGCTTTGGAACGTCGGCGCAATACATGCTGGCCTTGGATGTCGTCAACCTCCTAGATGAAAAATATGCCGACTACACCAGTGGAACGACGAACAAGACTTATTCACCGGCTCTGCCGCTGTCTGTTTACGCCACCTTTGTTGTCGACTTTTGATGACCGTTGTCAGAAATGATGACCATCCGGAAATGGCCAATTCGGCCATTTCCGGACAAACAATAGACAACCGAGGAGAAATGATGATTTTCACCTGCAAAAAGATTAAGCCGTTCGTCAGGTCAGGCTTGCTATTTGTGTTGGTGTGTCTGTTTGTCGGCTCTGATTATTGCTTTGCTGACGATTCCGACATAAAGGCCGACCACCAATCAACAAACGTGCAAAATACTTCTAATGATAAGGTCATCGATCTGGGAGAGGTCACGGTGACCGGGAAAATTATTGATGACCGGACCGCCAACATGCCGGCTGTGGTGGAAAGCATCACAGCCGAAGGCATCGAACGCATCAATGCCGTGGAAACCTCCGATGTGTTCAAGTATATGCCGGGTTCCTACCTGAGGAAACTCTACCCGGGCAGCACCAACAGCCCCCTGGTGATCCGGGGCAACAATTCGATGATGACCGGACGGACCCTGGTGCTGATGGACGGTATCCGCATCAGTGATTTCACGGCGGCCGGGCACAGCAATGCGCCCAAATGGTTTGTCGTGGCGCCCCAGGAGATTGAGAAAGTGGATGTGGTTTACGGGCCGTTCTCGGCGGCCTTGAGCGGCAATTCCATGTCCGGCACCGCCATGGTGACCACCCGCTTTCCTGAGAAGCTCGAAATCCATGCAGACGCAAAATACTTTTATCAGAACTATCATGAGTATAACTCTGACGAGAATCTGAGCGGCTACAGCGCGTTTGCCTCGGCCGGTAACAAAACGGGACGGTTTGCCTACAACTTTTGGTACAACCGACTGGAAACAGAGAACCAGCCCATCAGTTACAAGACCAAAGACGCCGCCAGCGGGGATGCAGCAACCGGCAATGCGGTAAGCGGCTGGATTGCCGACAAAGACCCCCAGGGCAATGACCGTTATATCCTGGGAACCACCGGCGTCAGGGAAATCGTCAACAACACCGTCAAGGTCAAGTTGGGCTATGACCTGACCGATCATTCCCAACTGCGTTTTTCCAGTGTGTTGTGGGATTCGCAACAGGACACGGATAGCCCTGAAACCTACCTGACCGATGCCAGTGGGAACCCAGTTTACTCAGGCACCGTGGACATCAATGGGGCAAGTTTTACGCTCAGCGATTCCACGTATACCTACTCGGAAAGCGAGCGACAGGATCTGTTGAATGCGTTGACCTACTCTCTGGATGTCCCCGGCGGGTTGAACCTGATGGTCAGCGCCAGCGCTTACAACACCTTGGACAAGGTTACCCGGACATCTTCGGATGCAGCTCCCGAGGCCGAATCTGGTGGTGAAGGGACGGTGAGCGACGGCGATGAGGGATGGTATACGGGGGATCTCAGAGCCGCCTATGACCTCGGACGGCAGGGCAATCACACCCTTGCTGCCGGCTATCATTTCGACCAGTACTATACGGACAGTGAAACCTGGAACGCCACGGACTGGAAAAATGGCACGCGTACCACATTGGACGAGGGCTCCCAAGGCAAGACACGTACACAGGCGGTTTATCTGGAGGATACCTGGCATATCGAAGATCAGTGGTCGATTTATGTTGGCGGAAGATATGAATGGTGGCGCGGTTTCGATGCTGAGAAATCCATGGATGGCGACACCGGCCGGGTGACCTCGGCACTGGATGACAAGGATGAAACCAATTTTTCACCCAAGTTTTCGACAACCTTCATCCCCAATGATGCATGGCGTGTGCGATTTTCCATGGCCCGCGCCACCCGCTATCCCACGGTGGGCGAACTTTACTATGGCGGGATCACCTCAACGGGGATCATCTCCAATGGAAATCCGGATCTGGAGCCGGAACGCAGTCTGGCCAAGGATTTTACCATTACCCGGTTGATTGGCCAGGCTGGCGAAGCCCGCCTGACCTTTTTCGAGGACGAGATTGAAAACGCCATCTACCGCCAGACCAATGTCTACACCAATATCAGAAACTTTCAGAATGTGGATGAAGTCCGGACCCGGGGAGTGGAGTTCGCCTTCAATATGCACCGTTTTTTCGTGGATGGCCTGGGCTTTTTCGCCAACCTGGCCTGGACCGACTCCGAGATCCTGCGCAACGACAACGTACCCGAGAGCGTGGGCAAGGATTTTCCGCGTGTTCCCAAATGGCGCGTCAAAGGCGTTCTAGACTATTCGCCCGGCGACAAGTGGTCACTTACCCTGGCTGGGCATTACTCCGGTGAGCAATACAACGAACTGGACAATAGCGATACCGAAGGTGGCTATGGTGGCGTCGACGACTTTCTGGTTTTCGATGCCAAGTTTACCTATCGCTTCCTGCCCGGATGGCAGGCCAGTGTTGGTGTGGATAACATTACCGACGAGCTTTACCATGTTTCTCATCCGTACCCGATGAGAACTTATCTGGCAGAGCTGAAGTATACATTTTAAACCACTGCCCATCCATAACTTGCCCATTGGACATTTTTTTGGACGTGCACAAAACCAACCCAATCCAACGGAAAGGAATCTAAAAATGAAAACCAAGCGTATGAACCTGTTGTTCCCGGCCTTGATTGTTCTGTCAGTTCTGGTTTGCGGGCCTGCCTGGGCCCATGACCTGTGGATCACCATGGATGCTGATCAGCTCAAAAATGGTGGACAGGGCATGGCCGCTGTGTTCAGCAGCCATCATTTCCCGGCACCGGTGGCCGACTACATGGCACCTGAACGAACCGATAAAATCTATTTTATCACGCCTGACGGCAGACAGGTCACGGCGAAAAAGGCCAAGGACGGCCGATTTGAACCGCAAAACTCGCTGACGGAAAATGGCACGTATGTGGCCGTGGCCATCCCGGTCAATGGATTTGCGACCAAAACCACCGAGGGCTATCAGAGAGGAAAAAGCAAAAAGGATGTGACCAACGCCATTCAATGCCGCTTTTCTCAAAAATTTGCCAAGGCTGTATTCTCCAAGGGCAATGGTGGCGGCAACGCTTTTTCCAAACCTCTGGGCCATGCCATGGAGATCATCCCCATGAAGGATCCCGCCGCCCTGAAAGCCGGCGACACCCTGCCGGTCAAGGTACTCTTGGAGGGCAAGCCGGCGCGGACTTATATCTACGGCACCTATGCCGGTTTTTCCGAGTCTGCCAATACCTATGCCTATACTACACGCACGGATAAAGAAGGGGTCGCCCAGATCAAGATGCTTCACAATGGGGACTGGCTGCTGCTCGCCAAAATGGAAGAGGGGTATCCGGATGCGGCGGTATGCGATCTCAAGTCCTGGGCCGCGTCGCTGACCTTTGCCATTCAATAGGGTCTGTCCAGAACTAAAAAAAATGGCCTTTTTTTTTCGATAGACTGTGGTAGCGTTCCCTCTCCCCAACGACCCATTGGGGAGAGGGACATGCTCCAGTGGAGTGTTTCCGATTACAATCAGTATCCGATCGGTCCAGATCAGCAGTCGATACCGATGGCTATGTTCACGATCAAACGCAGTGGGTGCTGGCATCGTATCCATCGTAGGTCGGGTTGAGCGTCGCGATACCCGACAACAGATCGGAAGACTGATTACCCTGTCTTTGAAGGGGGCCCGTCATCTCAGCCTCGGCTCATGGTTGCGCATTACCCGCACTTGACCCAGGGGGTATTATACTTTGGGTAACCGTTTCTATTTTATCCGGCACGTCCGCAGCATGGTACGGTAAAGCGTTTGATGAACGCTTTCATTCATGCTCTTCATGGTGGCTACCATGTCAGCGCCGCCATGAAAAATGTGTATTGCGGATTGAAGCCATTCAAGAGGAACCTTGCAGGATTGCATTACCATGAAAAGTCTTATACTACGGATCCATTGTCTCATTGCCGCCAGTAACAGGCAACATTCCATCCCACCGGAGCCGCAGCGCCGGCGGGATTGACAAAATACATAATTAAATGATTTTTTTGGGAGTTTTTTATGTCATACAAACGATTTTTTATGCTTTTCAGCCTCGCGATCATGCTTGCCAGCACTTTCACGGCCAACGCTCACGAAGTTATCCTGGTGCCGCAAGCCTGGGAAACCTATACAACCGGCCAATAGCTTCCATTCAGCACCGTTTCAGCACACGTCTTCATGAAAAGCGAGGAATTGGAAAATCCTGACAATGTCAAATTCAGTTATGGTGGCGCAGATATTCCCGTTAAGGCCAATTCCGCTTTCAAAACCTATGACGGAACCGTTACCTTGAAAAAATCCGGTGCGGCTTTACTGCTGGCGCATCGTTTAGGAGAAGTATGGAGCAATACGCCCAAGGGAATCGTCAAGGGGGACCGCTCAACCCTGAAAGGGGTCGTCTGGTCGAAAAAATATGAGAAATTCTGTAAAACGCTTATTCCGGTGGATGGGAAATCCGACGGATGGGATACTAAAACAGGCGACCTGCTGGAAATCGTCCCCCTTGAAAACCCCCTTGCGCTCAAAACCGGCGACACCCTCAACGTCCAGATCCTGTATCAGGGCAAGCCTGCCTCCCCGGCTGCGGTCACCGCTACCTATGACGGCTTTTCCGACAGTCCCAATGCCTACGCCTACTTCACCGAACCCTACGGTGAGGGTGAGGCGGACATCAAGATTTCCGCTCCAGGATTCTGGATGATCCGGGTAGAGTATACAGTAGATGAAAAAGGCGCTAATTATGAGCAGCATGTGCTGCGATTAGTACTCGCCTTTCCGGTGCGCTGATGAACAGATGCGTCCTGGCCATACTTATATTGCTGTTGACCGGCAGCCCTGCTTTCGGCCGCGGTGTTACCTGCCGGAACGTTGATGAACTGGCTGTTGCGGTTCTTTTTGCCTACAGTGATGGGGAGCCAATGTCGTATGCGGAAACCAAGGTGTTTGGTCCACAGAGTTCTCCTGACCTGGAGTTCCAGAACGGTCGAACCGATGCCCGGGGCATTTTCGGGTTCATCCCCGACCGCCCCGGTAACTGGCGCATTGAAGCCCGTGACGGCATGGGGCACAAAGCAAACCATGAAATCGTTGTCAAAGATACAACCTCCACTGAAAAAAAGCCTGCAACGCCTTCAACCCGTGAACCGCACCTATCGAGCCCAGGCGCGCTGCAAATTCTGCTAGGGTAGAGTATTATCGCAAACCTGGCATTCTTGCTGAGTGCACGGATTTGCCCGTTGTTTTTGAGGCTGAAAAGGGCGGTTTAAGAAACCCAAGCTGAGCTGTCAGCTTTTAGCAATCAGCCGTTAGCCTTGCTTTTTCTTTAATGACATGTTGATACCTGGTTGAAGCCCATTCACGGCATTGTGGTTATCACGGCCACCGTAGGGGCAACCCCCAGTGGTTGCCCTTTACCCCTCCCATTGATTTTGTTAGCCGATCCACACAACAAGATTTTGGCCCGACTTCAAAACCAGGGCAGGCACAGGGGCCTGCCCCTACGACCCGGGTATCCGCATATTGTTAATCATTTCAAATTTTTATAATCATCCGAATTTTTATCCTATTTTTACTATCATTTGAGTCGGCATGGATTATTATAAATGCGATTACCTTGGCGCGGGCACCCTGCAGACTTGACCCTCTCTATCTTTTGAAATAATTTTGATTCTGATATGGATAGCCCCATTGACGGCAAGCCGTTTCCCGGTTTTGGTTCGGTGTTTGACAATGGAGGTACCTTCCCTGAAGGGGGGGGGGCTTTGTTCAAACCAGAGGCGCGTCTATGAATAGGAAATATCTTAAATCCAACCGTCTGACCGTTATCTCTATCGGTTTTTGGCTTCTCCTTTTTGCAAAATTGAGCTGGGCACAAGGCGCCATGCCGGTCCACGTACCGTTGCGGCAGGCTGGAAGCGCCCATTTCCTATACATTTACGAAGCGCCGCTGGAACCCCGGATGCCCGGGATCATCCAAAGCTGCGAGGATGCTTATGATCTTTTGACCCCGGTGTTTCATTGGCAACCCCGGCAAAAGACAGTGATCATGGTCTCCGATGCCATGGATATTCATAATGGATGGGCCACCGTCTATCCCCGACCCATGATTTTGATTTATACAGCCGACGTCCCACCGGAGAGCACCATTTTTGATCCCGGCGACTATATCCGCCGTACCATATTTCATGAATTTGCGCATATCCTTTCCATTGATGCCCAGTACGGCGTGGATGCTGCCTTGACCAATATTTTTGGACGGGTTCTTCCCGGCACCGGCGATCCGCTCTCCCTTGTCCTGACCTTGATGTCGGCTTCACCGGGGCTTTTGGCGCCAGACTGGTATAAAGAGGGGCTGCCCACATGGGTGGAAACCGAATTTGTTGGACCCGGAAGGGGGCGCAGCACCCGGGTGGATATGATCATGCGCATGTCCGTGGCCGATCACCGGCTGCTCCACGGCAATCAGTGGTTCCTGGAACTGCCCGAATGGCCATACGGCGATGCGGCTTATCTTTACGGGCTCAAAACCATGCAATATATCCATGAACACTATGGGATGGGTGAAACGGAAAGAAATGTGCCGGGGGAGCTTTCAGGAGCGGTGGCCCGTTCCTTTATGTTCGGGTTTAATTCCCGTTCCATCAACGCCACGGGAAAGACCTTCCAAACACTGGCCCGGGAGGCCATGCAGGCCGAGGATGCAAAGCAGGTCCGTCGCATGGAGATTCTAAAGTCCATGCCCTTGACCCGGACCCGGCGTTTGACCCCGCAACGGCTCATCGTGACCGAGCCCAGATTCGGCCCGGACGGCAAGGCCATTTTCTTCAGCGGCAGGGAAGAGGCGGACCGCCATACCCTTTTTCGATTTGATGCAGATACCGCCGCGCTGACCAAGCTTCGATCCGTACGCACCACCATTCCTTTGTTTGCGGATATTACGCCGGCGCCGGATCGCAGCCATCTGTACTACACCCGATTGGAAATCCATGGGCGGGACCGCCTTCGCAATGAACTCCACCGGTTGGATACCACCACCGACCGTTCCCGCCGTGTTACCGGTAGCGGCCGCTACCGGTACCCCTGCATCAGCCCTGACGGTCTATACCTGGCGGCCGTTGTCAATCACAGCGGTGAACAATCCCTGGTCCAGGTGCCCCTGGCACATGCAGGCGAGCAGACCTATGAAAAGACGCTGGTCAACGCACCGCCGAATTTTACTCTGGTGGATCCTGTTTTTTCACCGGACGGCGATGCCATCCTATACATTCAGGCCCATGAGAAAGGATCGGAATTGCGGCGCGTGGCAAGGCAATCCGGGGACGTGACATCCTTGCTCAATTGGCCCTGCATGGTATTGTCCCCTGTGTTTCATCCTGTAGACAAATCCCTTATTTTCGTTTCAGATAAAAACGGGGTGTATAACCTTTACCGAATGCCGGTTGGTTACCAAGGCGATCCTGTGGCCATCACCCATGTCCTGGGGGGGCTTTTCAACCCAGACATTTCGCCGGACGGCAAACAGATCGTCGCCGCCGCCTACGACGCCTACGGCTACTATCTGACCCTTCTCGATTATGCGCAGTTGAAACCCTTGGGGCCATTACCCGCCATCGATAGCGGGTGGCAGAGTCTAAAGAAGAATTTGAAAGCCATGGACGCGGTTGACCATCGTCCGGCCGATCCACAGATGCAAACCCAGCCCTACCATTCGATCCGCCACATGGGGTTTGATTACTGGTCTCCCTGGATGACCTTCAGCCAGGATGGTCTCATGGGCGGTCTGTCCGCCAACTTCTCCGAGCCGACACAGTTTCACAACCTGAGTCTGCTGGCCGGCGCGGAGAGTAATTACGGCGCCCCTGTGGGGGCATTGATATATCAGTATTCCGGCTTCTACCCGTTGATCTCCCTATATACCACCACCATGCCGGAGTATTATGATGACCTTGTGGTCGATACCGATAATCTGTACTACGATTACAACGAGCAGGTGAACAGCGCCGGTGTCGCTGTGTCTGTGCCGCTGCCCCGGGTGGACTGGCAGGCCAGTTGGACCCTTGGGTATGAGTTTTCGGACCGCTCGGTGATTGAGAAAAGTGAGGATGATTATCAGGGTCAATCCCTTCAGACGTCTAACCTGTTCGAGGGGCAATCCAGCGCCCTGTGGACCCGGCTGGATTTTTTTAACGCCACGGCCTATGGCCGTAGCCACTCCTATGAAGACGGCCGCTATCTGACCGCCGCCGTGGAGTGGGCCGATGAAAGTCTGGGCAGCGACATCAACTCAACCCGATTCAGAGGCGACTGGTACGAGTATGTCCGTATCCCCTGGTTTGAGAATCACACCTTGAAACTGGAAGCCATATACGCCCGGGGAAGCGGCGATCAGACGGCCCAGGGCCTATTCGGCCTCGGCGGCTATCAGACCGGTTTTTTGGACCAGGGACTGAATCGCAGCATCGATCTGCGGGGCTACACCGCCAACTACCATGTGGGCGATGAAGTGGTTAAGGGGGGGATTGCCTATCGCTTCCCCATTTACCGGTTCTATAAAAACATCGGCACCACCACACCGTTTTATCTGCATCAGGTTTTTGGCGAACTCTTCTATGAGGCGGGCAGCGCCTCCAACACTGAATGGGAGAACGAGGACGACGAGTGGCTCAGCTCCATCGGTACGGAGGTCAATTTTTCGACGACCCTATTCCGTCTGTTGCCCATCGCCACGGGAGTGGGGGCGGTCTACGCCATCGACTATGAGCAGAGAATTCGTGACGGTGAAGATGAAGATGATTTCGATAAATTTCAGGTCTATCTCTCCATCAAGACGACGGTCAATTTTTAGCGGATTGGATCAATCCAAAGCAGTTCTTTTGAAAACACGTGAGTTAGGGTGCAGGCAAAAAATAATTCCTCCAGATGGCGCTGGATTTGTGTTCGCCTACAAGGCACATCCGCCGGTGCATATCAGGATATGTGCCGGTGGGTGTAACGCCGTAGACGGACGCAAGGACAAGCAAGATGGTGGAATTATTTTTTGCCTGCGCCCTTAAATCAGGCATAATTTCTCCGCAGCTTGAATCAATGTCTGGTCCTGTTTGGCGAAGCAGAAACGGACCACCTTATGATCTTTGCGGTCATTGTAAAAAACCGATGGCGGAATCGCGGCCACACCATATTGGGTTGTCAAGCGGCGGGCAAAATCCACGTCCGGCGCGTCGCTAATCTGTTCGTATCCCATCATTTGAAAATAGGTACCGGCGCAGGGCAGAGGCGTAAAACGGGAAGGTTCCATCAATTTTCGAAAAAGATCCCTTTTGGCTTGATAGAATTTCGACAACTGCAAATAATGCTCCGATTTCTCCATGAAATCGGCATAGGCCAGTTGAACGGGCGTGTTGGACGTAAAGGTTAAGAATTGGTGAATTTTGCAAAACTCCTGACTGAGTGCGGCTGGCGCCACGCAATAACCGATTTTCCACCCTGTAGTGTGATAGGTCTTGCCGAATGAGCTGACCACAAAACTTTTTTCCGCCAGCGCCGGATAACGCAACATGCTGTGATGCAGTTGGTCGTCAAAAACAATGTGCTCATAGACCTCATCGCTGAGGATCAACAGGTCGTGGTTGGCGGTTATTTGCTCTAAAGCAGCCATATCCGCCGCACCAAAGACCGTGCCGGTGGGGTTGTGTGGGGAGTTCAGGATAATCAGACGGGTGCGGTCGGTAATCGCATCGCGCACGCGATCCCAGTCCACGGCATAGGACGGGTAGGTGAGCGACACAAAGACGGGTATGCCCCCGTTTAGCTGGATCACCGGCGCATAGGCGTCATATGCCGGTTCAATTACGATGACCTCGTCGTCTTGTTGCACCACCGCCGTGATGGCCGCAAACAGCGCTTCGGTGGCGCCGGATGTAATCGTGATCTGGGTTTGGGGGTCGACCTGGGCGTCATAGATTGCCTTTATTTTTTTTGAGATTTGTTCCCGTAAGGGGAGAACGCCCTGCATGGGGGCATATTGATTCATCCCCGCCCGCATGTAATGGTACACGTTGTCGATAAGCTCCGGGGGCGCGTCAAAGTCGGGATATCCTTGAGAAAGATTGATGGCCCCGTGATCCGCGGCCAATTGGGACATGACAGTAAAAATAGTGATGCCGACATGGGGTAGTTTGGATGTAACGGCCATCTTTAAGATACCTCTTCTTTGTGTAAATTCGTTATTAACGATTGATTATGGTTGTCAAATATAGCGGAGTTTTTCTATTTTTTCTACCATGAAAGATATGAAGCGGCAGCGCATAAAATGCTGCGATTTTAAATCGATTTATTGCTTGATACGTACCCATAATAAGGGTAATACTTAATAAGGCCAACAAGTACATCCAGGAGGCAATATGCCAAACATCACATTAAGCGTTGATGAGGACATCATAAAAAAAGTCCGCAAAATTGCAATCGACAAAAACACCACACTGACCGCAATGGTACGTGAATACCTAAACGCGGTTGCAGAATCGGAAAATTATTCGAAAGCCAGAAAAATACAGGAAATGAAATCGTTGTTCAAAGCGTTAAGCAAGGATATGGGGAAACGAAAGTGGACCCGGGATGATCTTTATGAAAGATAAGGCATTTCTGGACACCAATATACTTGTATACGCCTTTGATACGGCCGACCCGCGTAAGCAGGAAATTTCGCAGGAATTGCTTATCGCCGGGCTCGAGCATGAACAACACATGATTTCGGTTCAGGTATTAGGCGAATTTTTCAATGTCGTTACCCGCCCTCGGGTCACAGAAAACCCAATGTCTTCGGAAGATGCGCGTAAGGCAATCTCCATGTTCAATCTTCTGCCGGTGCAGGAGATTGACCTGAATATGGTTCACAGAGCCATCGATACCCATATCATGTACCAGATTTCCTATTGGGATGCGTTAATCATTTCGGCTGCCGAACGAGGCGGCTGTGCGTCTATCCTCTCTGAAGATTTAAACAATAGCCAAGAATATCATGGAATTGTCGTGATCAACCCATTTGCGGTGTGAAATGTTACGGTTTTTATAAGGAATTTCACACAGCCTGCCTGATCTTTTTCTTCCTTTTATTTTCTTTGCCCTGAAAAGGGTCTTCATTTACAGCCAACCTTTATCTACAAGCGCTGCGATAACTTAAACCGCCCTTTTTGGGCTAAAAAACGGACCTATTTTTCAGCTAAACCCCTACCGATTAGGTATCCGGCTTGGTGACCCGCCCTTTAATGGGTGACCCGGATCCATTACCCACTTTGAAAATATCGACCATAGTTTCCAAACAAGGCCGCAACTCAAAATCATTTGCACCAATCGTAAACCAATCATCCGGCTTCTGATAGATGTCAAAACCGCGACCAATCTTTATCACCCAACCACTATCCAGACGCACTTCCCTGTCGTGGATATTCGCATTGAATGAATAGCTGAATTCAATTTCGTGGTCTTTCAGGCTTTCTTTGAGTGATTCGAATTTTGCCGCAGTTTCGTTTTTTTGATATTCGTCATCAAATCCGGTGACCAATTCAATCTTTTTCGCAGTGCCTATTTTAACGACAAGTTCACAGAATCGGATAAAATTAGCAATCTGATGGGTTGCACGAATATATGGGTCGGTGACGGTAACTTTTTTTGCGCCATGAAGGTAATCGCCGAATATCCGTTGAAAGGTAAAACCTCGCTCTCCATAAAATATTGTGTAATGCTGCTCCTTCAGTTTATTTATTTGATCTTCAGGAGCAGAATCATCAGCTTGTGGTTCTTTTTTTTGATTCGTCTCAATAGTTGTCTCAGTCTCTTGTTTTTCGTCCTTATCCGGCTCCAGTTCCGGTGTCCCTGGTAATCGCTTTCTCACGGGGTTCTGGGTTGCGGAGGCTTTCTTCGATTCAGGACACCAGACAACGACCTCTTTGTCAGTCTTGTCAAAAAAAGAGAGATTGATTGCTTCGTATTCATCGTCAGCTTTACGTTTGTTCAACTGTTCTTTTATCCGGCGCCGGCCCTCAAGTGCGTAAGCCATATATTCATCAAGTTCCTCACGTGAAGGTTCACCAACCGGGTGCAAAATTTTAAGGAGAGCAGAAATGGTTTTTTTGATGGCGATTTCATCACGCCCCTGGATGCTTTTTCCAAAGCGGCAATTCCGGTTTACATAATCATAACGGCTCTGTTTGGACAGATGATGAAACGCTTCTGCGATGTAATCGGTGATAAAGCCATAGTTCGATGTGAGATACTGGCTGCTGTTCTTGGGGATCTCCCAACCGGGAAGGTAGGTGTAGAAACGGTCAATGACGGCCAGGTCAAACTCCGTTGGTAACGGAACAAAAAGGTCGAACTGGGTTGAATTCACCAATTGGTCTACCGAATAGTCGATGTTGCCGACAAAAGCAAAACTGGCATTGGCGATCACCTCGACCCCCCGGGAGAATCGTCCGTTGGCCATGTAATTCTTCATGACCTCGACGGTGTCCTTGTCTTTCAGTTTGACCCGCCCAACTTCATCAAAGGCCACCGTATCCCAATATCCCACCAACCCGACTTTATGACGTTGGAGATTGTAAAAAAGTGTCGGGGTGCTGGCCTGGCTGACAAGCGTCGCATAAGGTGTCAATTCACTGTAAGCAAAGGACTTGCCCGTGCCTCGTGGGCCAAGCTCGATGAAGTTGTAATTGGCTTCCACAAAGCAGAAAAGACGGGCCAAAAAATGCATTTTAAGCCGGTGGCTCAGCTTGGACGGTTCTAAACCGCAGGACCGCGTGATCACATCCAGCCACTCGTCTCGCGAAAATTTTTCCCTGCCGGCGGCGTACTCATCAAAATTAAAACGGGAAAGCTGAATGGGCCGCATTTCCTCAATGTAAAAGGCATAATCGTCCTCATCGATATCATTGTGCGCGACGGTCACTTCAGCCCAGATTCCACCTTCCAGCAACCTGTCGTTATCCCGATAAAACTTGTCCGGGATGGCGATACGCCGTGAGTTGAAGTTCTCCATCTCGGCCCAGTGCCGCTTCTCCTTCTCTTTGTAGGTCACATGAATTTTATCGATGAATTTGTGGCGGCCCTGCTGCTGGACCATGGACTGGGCCTTATTGGCTTCGTCAGGCCGGACATAGTTTTTCGAAAGCGTTTCAAACACAGCCTGAATTCCAGCCTCGATCTCATCCGGATCGTCACTTGCGCAGTAGCGTGCCAACAGGAATTCAAGCACAAAAGAAGGCACGTTGGTTCCTTTTTTTATCCTGTGCAACAGGTCCTTGCGCACCACGCGCCCGGGGTATACTTCGTTGAGTTTTTTATCCAGCTCGTCCATATTTAATCCAGGTAATCGGTTTTTAGTTTCAGAGTGGCGTAATTGACCCCGGTCGTCGGATCGGTGGCTCTGACTTCGAAACTGCCGTGAAATTCATCTTCCATTTTCAGTGGCACTTTAATGGCCTGACCAGGATTGATTGTCACCATATTGGTTGCCGCATTCACGTACTGACTGGCCGCCACCTCGCCGACGACATCTTTTCCTGAATAGGCTTCCAATTGAAATTCGATGGTTTCATCGAACATGGTGCTGAACATGGAAACTTCGATCATGGGCCGGCGTGTGGTTATTTTGCTCACTGCTCCAGCTTTGTAGGCCAAGCATATATCAATATTCGTATTCAACCGCTCCGGTGCCGGGTTGCCGAAATCGATACTGATCACAGGCAACACGCATTCTTGAAGGGACAAGCCCTCATGGGCATAGGGGCTGCCCTTGACAAACGTGCCATATCCTTTGGGCACCACATAGTCCTCAAAATCGCCATCGATGCCGACATCACTTTTCCCGAATGCCTGAACACCCTCCGCAATCATGCATTTTCCCAGCAGGCATCGGGTTTTCATCATATCCCATTCACCGGCCGGCTTAAAAACGCCATCCCCGGCCTGCTGTTCATCAAAGAGTATAAATCCATGGTCGGTGGCAATCACAGCACGGTCAAAACCCAGTTTCCGGACACGATTGATGGCCGCAAGCAGTTTCTGGCTCAAGCGTGGAATCAAGCGGCGCGCTTCAAGTGGGCTGATTTCACCAAATTGGTCAATATCGGTGGTTTTTACCATGAGTAATTGGGTTGTTTCAGGCAATGTGATGCGCGCTCTGGTGACCAGATCGTCCATATCCATCATGTGGCAGCGGTCACCGTATACCTTTTGCATGAAATGAAGACGGTCCTTGGGAATCAGCACCTTCTCACCCTTCACAAAAGGTACAAGCGCGTCGTTTTCCTTTACCAACCTCAGGTTGCCATCGGCTTCAGGCATCAGCGCTGCCATCCCCACCGATGTAATGGTCGGCAGTTGGGCGCAGATCGCCTTCAGTTCAGTTGACCATTTGGTAGACAGCTCGTTGTCCAATTCCGCGGCCAACTCATAGCGCAGCGCATCCACGAGGAAATAGGCAATTTTGCGCCGCTCCTTCAACCATGGGGCCACAAAACGGGCGAACACTTCGGCATGACGGATTTTGCCGCTCACCGGCCATCCTTCGGCCTGAACAGCCAGCAGAAATTTGTTTTGCAGGGCTTCCGCCGTCTTGCAGTAGGACTGTCGTGATTTTTCGACAAACCGGTTCAGTACGTCGAACTCACCATAAGCATCTGCTACGGCCTGTTCAAAATTGCGGTGCAGCCGGTCGAGTCGCCTGAACCGATCACAGTAAAAATCAAAGATCGATTCCAGTTTAGCGGCCATGGTGTTGATTTCCGGCAACAGATCATCGGCGACAATCAACAGCTTGAGCCCCCGGTCGGCAACAGTCCATAACTGCTGACGTTCTCCCTGGTGACGCACCCATATGGAGTGTTCGCGCTGCTCGATCACCTGCCTGGCCAGCCCGTAGTCATCCGCATCAACCGCATCAACAAAAACCTTCAGGTAAACACGCTCCTCAAAAGCAAACGTGTCCCGCAATCCAAGCTCGATGATACCGGCCATGTGCGTTTCAATATTCAAATCCTCGGCCGCTTTTTCGGCCATTTCTATGTATCGCAGCTGATGTTTTTCAGAGCCTCTAAGATTATCGCACACGGAAGAGACAAGTGACCTGAACCGATTCGCCGCACACGGCACATCCTTGAGCGCATCGGGCAGTGATTGAGGCAAATCAATAGCAAACTCGCTGAACAACAAAAATCGCCAGAGTTCCGCGGAAATGGTGGGCAGCTTGGTACTCTTGGTTTTCAGTGAATAATCCAACACTGCGGACAAGAAGGTTTTAAATTCCGGAATCCATGTCTGGTCTGTTGTCAGCGCCTGTTCCTGCTTTTGCGTCGGCGCCACAATGGCCGTCAGGATCTCGGTTGCGGATTCGGCCTTGAGCAGGGTTTTCAGCTTTGGCCAGTTGGCACCGCCACCAATCAGGTTGTTTACCGTTTCGAAATCAGGGATGCCGGCCTCGAACAGCTTGTCGATTTGTGGGGCAAGATCCGGTGCAGCCTTGCGGCACATGGCCTGATAGCTCTCACCATCCCCATCAGGAAGTACGCCACCAGCCAAGGCAAAAATCTGATAAGGGTTTTGCTGCATCTCTTTTTCGCTGGTTGGTTTGGCGATCGGCAGATAGACACCCAGGCGCAGATCCGGATCATCGTTCTCCCCCATCCGGCACCATGTTTCCATGGCCGCTTCACGGCCGAGAATGGTGGAGGCACTGCCATCGATTATGGTTGTCGTGTCGGAGGCCAAGGACATCACCACCTCGCAATACAACTTTTCAGGATCGTAAATTAAAAGCGATTTATGGTCATCCAGCCGTTTCTTTATATGCTGGGATAAATAGTCTTGTATCTTCATGGCGTTTCCTGTTTTCTCCGAAAACGTACCGGATCTTTTTTAAAAGCAGAACATTCCTCCGCAAAGGATACTGTGCATCGCTGCGACAAACGATCCAGATGCCGCTGTGGCTCCATTTCTCCACGGCCAAAGCCATGGGAAACAACAGCCGGACAGCCTACACGTTTAAGCAACGCGGCAATGACCGTAAACGTCCACCGTGAATCCACCATATCATCAATTAACAATACCGCCCCATCGGGCAGCGAAGAATCATCGATTTCAAAAACGCCATCCAGGTTATGGGCCTGGAGGAAACTGTTCTGCATCTCCTTCTGGGGTTATTTTGGCAGCAGCACCTTCCAATGGCCGCCTTTCAGCGGCCCGACCCGTTCCAGCAATCCCCGCTGCCTTAATTTTTCCATGTTATTGCGGATGTTTTTCGGTGTAATACCGATCTGTTCGGACAACTGCTGCTGGGTGACAAATCGATTTTCAAGAACCGCCAAAAGAATCCGCTTTTGGCTGTCCGGCAAAGTCAGTTGATTTATTAGGTCGTTTTTTAGGTCGCCTGGTTTGTTTTTTAGGTCGTTTCTTAGGTCGCTTCCGGTTGTCTGAAAAACCTGAATCCGAAAAAAGTCCCCCATTTCACTGATCTCATACCCGACATCCGGGTATTCTTTCAGCCATTGCCGGATTCGAATAAAACCGGTTCCGTATTTTTCGATCTCGCCCATCAAATAGAAGGCTTCGGCCAATAGCTTGTTCCGGATGGAAGAGACATAATCGTCACGCTGAAGATCGGCAATGGTCAGGTTGCCGTATATGCGACCAGGGCTGGTAAAAAGGATGCGATCATCGAAAATCTTGATTACGATATCCGACGTGTTTTTGTAATCCCGATGAACGACTGCATTGAGCAACAGCTCCCGCAATCCCTCGAGGGGATACTGCCAGCGTTCCTTGCGCTGCAGGCTGCCGTCAAAATCGTATGAGAGATTGATGTGTTTCTTGATAAAGATCATGGCCTCGTCAAGGGCCGTGATCAGCGGCGCCTTGATGAGCAAATCATCAATGATCGTGTCAGCGGCCTTGAAGCGGCCGAGATGCAAGGTATATCCATGATTGCCGAAAAGCAGCATGGCGGCCAGGGTGGGCTTGCCGTTCTGAATCAGTTTGAGTTTGGTCAGGTTGGTCAATAGATCGTCACCCAGATTGACCCGGCCGGTGGTATTGGCCGTTTCAATGAAACGCTCCATCAGTGACTGATCCAATGACTCCAGCGGCTCATTTAGTGGATAGGCGTCATAAGAAATATTCAGACTCTGCTGCTGCAGATCCACGATTTCATCCAGGCTCAGCAGATGATTGCTGTTCTTGACCCGCTTGTAGTAACGGTTTTTACACGAAACCGGTTTAACCGGGTATTCGTTGATCTCGAAAACCAGAACCGCTCTGCCGTCCAGTTCAAAAGCGGTGACATGAGGGATGATCTGCGGGTAAGTCGCCGTCTTGATTTCGTTGATATAACGCTGCTCCGATTCAGGCCCGACCTGAAGCCCGGTGGGCTGCCCGGTATCATCGACTCCCACCACGACCTTTCCGCCGGCGGTATTGGCAAAGGCGGATAGCGAAACGATCACCGCTTTTCCAAAAGTTGCTTTGAACTCCACGGTTTCGGTTTCGCCGATTTGAAGGATGTTTTGGATATCCATATTTTTAACTATCCCTGCTTGCTGAAAAATATCAAGGCACGATCAAGCAGAATCTTCCAGACAGGATTTGTTTCTTTGCGTTCTTTGCGTCTTCGCGAGAGACCACTATTCACGGTAATTGTTATTCGGTTCGTTTAATCCGACTTCATTTCAAACTTCTCTCTTCAAACTTGAAACCTATTTTCAAGAAGTCCGTTTTTTGCGTTTTTTGGCCTTTTTAGGGGCTTCAACCTCACAGATCTCCTCCAGGCCATGGGCAATGGCAATGGAGCGATCTTTCTTGCAGGTTTCACGCACCTTCTCTGGCCAGATGCTATAAGCCAAATGCGCCCAGTTGTATTCACCTGCCTCAAGTTTGTCCCAGCAGTTTTTTAATTCCTTTTGCCACGATTTGAGCTGGAACAGCCTCCACAATGGGGCGGCGGTGATCATCACCCCATCGTTGAGATTGGGTTGATAGGGCAGTTTGGCTACCCGCAGCAGTTCGTCCTTGAATTCCGTCAGTTCCTGTTGAAAATCCATCAGTTTTTCAAGCTGATCTCGCAATTTGGTGTTGCCGCCTTCACCCAAATCTATCTGTACATTGCTGATTTCGTCGGAGACATCTTTTATTTTGGGATCAACGTAATCTTGAATGCAGGAATAAAGGGTTTGATCGGTTAGGCGGTAATAGTAAATCCAGAGCGTATAGGAGCCGGAAGCTGTAGAAAGGGGCCAGTATATCGGTGCCTTGCGTCGGGTTTTGGAATAGCGCTTCAGATGATCCTGGAAAAACTTAGCGGGCTTGCAAAAATAGTTGCGCAGGTCTGAGACGCCGAGAATATCGCAGGTTTCCTGCTCGATGGCCTCGGCGCGGTTTTGCCAGATGGCTTCGATAGTTTCGCGAACACGGGCAACGATGTCCTCAAAGTGTTCCTTGTCGTCTACCAGGATACCGGACCAGGGAATGCGCAACGGGTAATCAGCAGGCAGATCCTCTGGCTCAGCAGGCAAGCCCGCGATGTTCTGGAGCATTCCGGGCGGGCAAATAGGCAATGGGGCGAAGGGATCGGGCAACTCTTGTGGCTGATGTTCGCCGATGGCAGAACGGATGTCCCAACGTCCAAAAGTAGTGCCAAGCACTACCGAGATTAAGCAAGATGCCGCCCCTATCGATGAGGTTAGAACATCATTCCACGCTACAAGATCCTTCTCTCCTGAACGCTCGCGAACTTCTTTTTCCAGCACCTGCAAGTCATGATCTTGGAAGGGCAGGGAGCGTATTAAAATTGATTCAATCTCACCTTCTAAATTCTCGACTTCAGATTTTTTATCTTTTGCGTAGGCTGGTTGGTCTTGAAGACAACCGAAACCGGAATAGCTTTCAATGACATTCCCTGCCTGACGAAGCGTTTCATCTCTTTCTGTCACCCAAGAAAATTTCTTTCGCCAAACTTGCTTTCCAATCTCACCAATCTTAGCGAGCGTTCCGTTATCAATACACACTGGAATTTTTCGAAGTGTTCCACTGATTCGGTCACGATCTGGAGTAAGAATCAGGTGCAGTGCTTCCGCGAATCTTGAATTCAAATAAGCCAGAAGCCCAAAGCGCCGAGATGGATTCTGGATGAAATAGCGAGATGTGCCTGCAAATATAAGATCCTTTGGAAGCACGGTAGCTGCCATCCCCACCTCACAGCTTCTTGTAAAAGCAATCCCAGCATTGAAGTAATATTTTTCATTAGCCCGACGATTTCCCCTTTCTCCAAGCGCATAGTATCCGGCTTTAGACCAATCGATTGTGATCGAAAAATCTGCAAAAAACGTACTTCGAGAGTCGAATTTTCCAAATGCTCGCCAATGATGGTTTCCATCAGCGGGTGTTTCCCACCAGCACCTTAAAAAGCGAAGATCATCCTCGTTTGAGAGACCTTCGGTAACCTTCCCCTCTTCCGGCTCAAGAGTTGGGTATTTCCTAAAAGCATCCAGGATTGCCTCGGGCGCCCAGAGGGAAATCCGCTCACCTGGCATCTCTGAAAACCTTGCGATACGATGAAAAGTGCTCCCAGAATCTAATTCACCGCGCTTTAGATCCTGAACTGCCTGCAATAAGTCTACATCTGGGCTCTTAGTGTGCTTCAGGTTCTTGTAGAAGGTATTCGACTCCATGGAAGATAACTCAAGCACGACAAGAAGTGGCCGAACTGTTGCCGTGTCAAGAACACCAAGATCCAGCTCAGCCAATGCGGATGGCGTCATCAATCCCTCAAGCCATTTGCGACGTAACATGATGTATCGCGATTGGTAAAGGAGTGTTCTAGGTGTAATTGCGCCAATTCGACCAGAGTTATTTAACACGCTTTCGGCGCGTTCGTAGAAGTAGTGGTATAAATCAAACTTCCCGTTTCCATACTCCTTCTCAAAAAGGGTATTACAAGATAGCACCCGATCTCCGAATGGCGGATTCATCAGGACAACATCGTAGTGTTTACGACAAAGATCGATGAATGCAAAACCCCGAGCAGCATCTTTGGCGAATAGCCGCCGTAAAACCGTCCTGCCATTTTCGGCCTTTTGAGCGTATTTTTGAAGAGCATCCAAGATTCTATCTTCTACTTGCTCCCAGAACCCTTCGTCAGTAAACCCCTTGAAGTCGAACTGCAATACCTGCTGTTTTGGTTTCTGATCACCCATTTTAGGAAAAAGGAGTTGTTGCTCATGCCTTGGACCGTTCAACCACTGAGCCTTGGCCTCAGACACGACATCCTTGATTTCCTCCTCAATCTTAAGAAGTGATCCAGCCTCGCCAGCTAGTTTCATCTTTTCGAACGCTGCATCGACAAGTTGACCGAAAACCCGTGGTTTGAGACCAGCGGTGAACTCTTCCTTTATCTCAGCTTCACCGGGCATGGGCTCGGCGGTGACGATGTTCGACTTGGCCACTCGTGGCCGCTCAGACGCTTTGAGGCCAAAGTTTTTCCAAGTTTTCTGTGCCCGCAGCCAAAGAGCCAACGCTGCGATCTGCACGGATCTGGGATCGATGTCGATGCCATGCAGGTTGTGGACCATAATTAGCTTGGGAACCTCCCGGCGCAGATCATCGAGAGTTTCGAAGTCTTCGAAGTCTTCTTGTAAGGTTCGGCCGGTGTTTTCGAAACTGGGGCTTTCAAAATCCTCCCAGGCTTCTTCATAAATCCTCTCCAATAGATCGAAAGCATAGAGCAGGAAATGGCCTGAACCACAGGCCGGATCAAGAACTCGGATATCCCGCGGGTCTTTTTTAGGACGATGCTCAATATAAACCGTTTGCTTGACCAGTTCCTCATGGGAAAGTTCGGTTTGGCCTTCAGCTTCGGCCGGTGCCTTTTCATTTGCTTCAAGAAACACCTCGTTGGGACGCCTTACCAGATAACGGCACTCATCCTTTAGCGCGGTATCTCCTTTGCGCATCTCATACCAGATACGGCCGAGTGTATTATCGGTAAGGAACTCAACCACATAGCGGGGTGTAAAAAACTGGTTGCGCACGGCCAGCTCCCGGGTGTTTCGTGGGGCTGTTGATGCTTTGCGCATGGCCTTGCGCTCTTCGGGCGAATTGAAATATTGGTAAATCCAGCCAATAGTCTCATCCTCCACCCATATGTGCTTCAGTTCCTCGCGATTGATGATTTCCAGCAACTCGATCAAGGCTGATTCTCTGGGAAAAAGCAGACCGAAGGAGGAAAAGCGGTCAAACAGGATTCCCAGATCCACGGCAATCTCGTCGAACACGCAAAACAGGAAAGTGCGGTAACGCTCATACTGTCCGCCTAACGCACTGCCGGCGGTCTGTTGGTAGACCTGAAATCCCTTGGCATTCAGTCCGCCCCCCACGCACTGCTGCAACAGCCCCCGCTCTTCGCACATGCGCAGGGCTGCAAAACGGTTGAGCATGGTAAAGGACTGTTCACGGGTCATGCGGTCCACAGCCGAGGTCAGTGGCTTTTTCTCGGTTTTCATGCCGCTGGCGAGATGGGCCACCCGTTCACGCAGGATGCGGGCAGTTTCACGCTGATAGTCGTCCAGGTGAGTCAGCTTATCCATGGCCGTCATCTTGCCATCGGGCTGGATGCCGAAAATTTCCTGGAGCTGTTCGGTGAAATCGTTGTTCAGTAGGGTGCGGGCATCGGCCACCAGTTTGGCCAGCTTGTTGCGGGTATCGGTATCGAACGCCATGGGTTACCGCCAGGTGATTTTGATGGATTTGCCCTGATCCAGGGACGTTTTAAGGGCTTCCAGTTGCCGGATCAGATCGTCGAGGGTATCGGCCGATTGGATGATGGTCGGCGCGTCCAGGGTTACATCGATGACCTCGGTTTCATTATCGCCGTCGTCTTCATCGCCCTTTTCCCGGGCGAGGGTTTGGATCTCTTTTATCAGGCGGGCGATCTCATTCGAAAAATAGAAACTATCGTTGAGCAGCTTCTGGATACCGTTGAGATTGGCGTCGGCCGTGACAGCAAGTTTGTCGATTTCACCGGCCAGGCGGGTTTTGTCCTCAGTGCCCAACCGCGCCCACTCGGGCATGTTTGGAATTTTGGCTTTTTCCTTTTCCAGGTTCAAGGTGCATTCGGCAATGAACTTTTCGGCGGCCTTTTCCACCTGACCGTTAATGTCTGCAATGCTGTTCTGCATATCGGCCATGTGGTTAAAAAAGTCTTCGCGAGCGATTTGTCCCTCCAATTCCATGCGCTGGGATTCGGTCACATTGACCAGTTCACCAGGCGTGCCGGTTGCGGGCAGTTTGGGGATTTCGGTAAGTAGCTCTCGGGCTTTTTTCACTACATCGCCAATACCGTTGTCAAAGGCCTTCTTTACTTCCCGTGCCCAGCAGAGATCATTGTATAACGGGCAATTCTCTCCGCCAAGACGGTTGGCGGCATCCGATGCATCGCCTTTGAGAATTTCGGCCAGATTGTCCTGGATGCTCTGAGCGCGGTCGCAACCCAGAAGCTTTAAATTTTCGAGCTGCACGGCCAAGGGAGCATAGTGTTGCTGGTAATCCGGAAAGTGGCGCATGACGCACTTGCTGATCTCTTCCTCAAGGGGCATTACCTCGTCGCCGGTCAGCTTCAGCAGGCGGTCGCGGGATCGCAGGAGGTTGTCCGGGTCCACCGGGGCATCACGCAGGGCAATGCCGATTTTGTTAAACCCGTTGGTGTTTTTAAGGCTGTTGATGGCCGTATCGCCCCGAACGGTGACGTCTTCACCGCTGATGCGCAGTTTGATCAGGCCGGCCACCAGCATTGCCGCTACAATGTAACGGGTGGTATCCTTGGACCAGCCATAAGGCGGCGCAAAAAAATCGTCCAGCAGCCGGCGGCCTTCCACCTGTCCGTTTTTCTCCAGGTAGTCCCTGACCGAAACGATGGCCCGATGCTGGGTATCGATGGGAGTCTTGCCGCCCTTTTTAACCAGTTCCAAGGGATCATACTTATCGCTGATCTTAGGCAGGTTCTCTGTTTTTAAAAATCGCTCGGCCGTAGCCGATTCGGTTTGCACCGGAGCCTCGGCGTATTTGTCGAACACCTGCGCGGCCACACTCTCCAGGTGTTTTTTAACGGCGCTGACCACATCCGCGCCCATTTCCCCAACCGCACGTGGCTTAGCGCGAAAAATGAACGAACCGGCGGCCAGTGATTTCTTAAGGCGGGACTCAATTTCCTTGTCCAGCTTCTGGGCACGCTGATCCTGAGCGCGCAGGTATTCCTCTACATCCTTGTCCTTCCCCTTGTTGCGGTTTTGGCGAAAAATTTCCCGGCAACGGTAAATATCCACCAGGATATCGTCCAGACCCTTGTCCTCGACGGTCATGAGAAAAACGGTATTGGCATTGGCGCGCTGTTGGGACTCGGTGATACGCTCATCTTTTTTGGCATCGTATGCGCCGGAGGAAACGAATTCGATGTGGGTCTGAATCGGTTCCTTATCTCCGGCCAGGGCAACCGGCATGGCGCCGGAATAGACTTTGAAACCGGTACTCACCGCCCGGGTACCATTGAGACGCACAGACGGTGCGGGCTTGAATATCTCCTTTAAGGCAGTATTGAAAATATTGCGGGTGTCGGCGATGCGCGGCTGGATTTTCAGACGCTCGTTTTCAAGATCGAGGACCGCCTCGCTCATGAAACGCAGGCTGCCGTCCACTTCGTTTAGAGGAATGGCAGGATCGGCAAGCAGTTCATCCACGGCCTTGCTCACATCATCGTGCAGGGCTGCGGCATCCGCCGCCGGGTGCATCAAGGCGGCCACATTTTCCCGGCTGACCGGAAAATCATCCAAAATCTGGAGCACGGCCACCGATTTGGCAATGCCGCTGTGCAGGGTGCCCGCCCCAAACACGGTTTCCGCCTTGTCCACGCCATTGATGATGTGGGGAAAAGGCCTTGCAATATCCGTCCGCAGGGTATCGAACAAGGTTACTGCCGTAGCCAGGGTGCCAACTTCGGTGTCAGCAAGGAGGGTGGCGCCTTTGCGGACCTTGCCCGGATCCACCAATACATCCTGGATCACCTTGATGGCCGACCGCAACCCCACGCCGCCGCGTGTCTTGGCCAGGCGGGCGAGAAGCTGCAGCAGAATATCGAAATGGTGGGGAAGAAATGGGTAGAATTTGAAAAAGCTCTCCTTATCCAGATCCGATTTATAGTACTTGGTATTTTTCAGTTCCGTGGCATAGCGTAACTGTGATCCGTAGCGGTCGAAAAGTGCCTTGAGTTCCGTTTCGCCCTGGGATGATTTTCCCAGCAAACGCGTGTAGCAGATCTCTTTGATGTCACTGGCTTCCAGATCGATGGTGACCGGGAAACGGTCTTTCAGTTTGAACAGCTTGGCCGTGTTGGTGGCGGCGCGGGGGTCGTCTTCGGTTAAGGTTTGTTGGGCCGTAGAGATCAGCCAGCAGTGGCCCTTGCCGAGATTTTTGATGTTCTTGGCCAGTCCGTCCAGGTTGAGGATCAGGTCATCGCGGGCCGCCACGTACTGGCCCACCTCATCGAGAATGAAAATGATGTTTTTCGTGCCCGCTTTGCGTTCGACCAGATTGAGCATTTGGCTGACCCGGTCGTCTTCCTTGAGTTGCTCTTCGATTCGGATCTGGTTGAATGTTTTGCTGTCCGGAAAAAGGTCGGGGTAGAATTCCGAGGCCACTCGGGACGCCAGGGCTTTGATTACCAATGGCCGATTTTTGATCTCATGCCAGGTTTTGCCCTTGGAAAGCTCGGCAATACGCGATTGAAAATCCTCCAGGCGGCCCTCTTTTTCCAGCATGAACTCCAGGTAGGCAATTTTGGCATCGCGGGAATAGCCGGCCCATTGCATGACCTTGTGGTACAGGACCGTGGTTATTTCGGCCATGGTGGCGCCGGCCAGTTGCTCGCTGGCCAGATCGAGCATGATCACCGCCGCCGGAAAGCGTTTGGCGGCCGTCGCCATGCGCTGGCGCAGCGGTCCGGAGGTGAACTGGTTCTGGAGCCAATTCAAAAAAGGCTTGCCATCGATTTGGCGGGATGGGTCGAGGGCGAATCCCAGGTATTTTGTGAAGGAACTTTTACCGGAGCCGTAAAACCCGGACACCCAGACGCCAGCCTCGATCTCACCGCCGCCGCTCATGCCTTCTTCCAGCCGGTCAAGCATGCGATCAAAGTGGTTTTCGATGCTCTCCGTGGCGACATATTCCTGAATCTCGCGTTTGAGTAGTTCTTCGTTGGTGGCCTCGTAAGTGATGACTTTTTCAATGCGGCGATCGATGGGTTTGGACGCGTCGAACAATTCACGAATGGCAGCCATGACTAAAACCCTCCTATGTGCGTGGAGCGGTAGTTTCCATCCTCCGGATAAATGCCTAAAAAGCTCAGCGTGGTTCTGCCGGCGCGGACACCGGGATAAAGAATGACCGTGGGCACGGTAAACCGGCCCTGAAGTTGCTGCTCGATGGTCCCCACCCGCAGATAGGGGTGCAGGGCTTCCAGATCGGTCACGAACAAAATCGCATCGGCCTGGCCGGCAAGACCCTGCAGGGTTTCATCGAGCATCTTTTTCAAGGCATCATCAGCGGTGAGAACATCGGCCAGGGTGGTGTTGATTTCCTGGAATTCAAGGGGTGCTTCGGCCTCGACATCCAGCCAAACCTCCCTTAGATCATCATTTTGAAAAAGCTGATGGATGGCTTGGGCCATGGAAAAGGTATGTACTTTCCAGTTTTCCAGTTCCAGCTTGGCCCGCCACTGTTTCATGCGCTGTTTGACGGTGAGTATTTTCTGCGGATGGAACACCAGGTAAAAGACCGGGTCATCGCCGGCAACATCGAAACGGCGCCCCTGCTTGAGCCGTTGGCGCAACTCATCAAAGTCCTGCTGTAGCGATTCCACTGAGCGCCTCCTCCATTGTTTTGTATTTCCAACTGATCCGCACCAAGTCACCTGAAAACTGCGGGATGAAATGCCCGTTGGCCACCCGTTCCAGAACATTACGTACATCCATGGGCTCAAGGCCGAATAAGCCCCAATCCTCATGCTCCAATAAGGCGTTATCACTAAAGCCAGAAGAGTGGATCTCATGGGCAAGGTAAAGGGTGGTCAGGGGAGAAATACTGACGGGCAGGATTTCACGTCTGCCAGCACGATCGTCACCGGCGAACTGAAAGTCTGTCAAACAGCCAGTCAGATAGCGAGCGGCTCTGAGCATCATGGTGTCCGACCAACGTGGTGCGATTACCCCATTGTTCGCGGCACGTTCTAAAAAATCAAGGGCATCCTGACGCCTGATGATGCTCTCACCGGCTATGTATTTATCCCAATAAGCTTGGCATATGAAATCGTGCAGCACATCATGGACACGTGCGGTGTGGATCAGAAAAATCTGTCCCATCATTTTGCCGGACACGCCCAAGTCCATCAACTGCTTCAAATAGATGGCCGGTTTATCCTGATCTTGCAGGTAACGTTTGGCAAAAACCCGGCCGACGATATCCTTTACCCGGATGGATGTCGCCCTTCCAATAACTCCATCTTGAACCGCTGCGGCCTTTAGTTCAACCACACTCATACCCGGCGTCCAAAGCTGGAGCAGAGCCAGTGTTTCAGCGATCATGCCCTGTCCCTTGGACAGTTCGGTTGTATATTTCTTTTGATCTGACATTAATTGGCCTTGAAATATGGAAAACACATTTTCTGGTTCTGGAATGCTTCGTAATAATGAACGGCAAGCTCCTGGATAGCGGTATCCTGCAACATGTTTTTGGAATCACCAACCTGGACCGGACCTTCGGGGGCACCAACTGAGTTTGTTACCATGGATTTAAGTGCATCTAAAGCTGTTTCCCCGGACTCAATCAAAGCCATACGGTCGCTGTTGTCCTCGGAAAACATTAACCGATGAAGGTCCTCCTCCATGTCGTTGGGAAAACGGAATAAATGAAAAACACCGCCTTTTCCAATACGCTCATCGTGAACCCGCCTGGCGGCTTCTGTGACCGAATTACATCCGGCGGCAAAGGCCGTGCGAGGAAAATTGATTTCAAGAAACTGCAGGCCGGTTTTGCTCAGAAAGTTGGTATCCCACCAGTTATGTTGCTTTTTCTCGCCAAGATATCCGACTAACAGTCTAAGAAGATTCAGGTTGCTCAAGATTTCTGATTTCTTTTCGCCAGCCATTAATAACCGTTCTCCAATTCTACCTTTGTTAACTTATCCTTTTCGTAAAGAATGGCATAGTGACCTGAAATATTTAAATTTGATGTATTTGTTGAGGATCCGGTGGGTCACCATGAAATGAGACTTACCCCAAAATAGTTTTAGGTGTGAGGAGCCTGACTGTCAATATTTTTGAAACATTTCAGCATATTTATCTGGATAAGGCCATATTGCAGATTGAAAGCAAGTGGTTTTAGTCTGTTGTCGGTTATCGTTGCACTCAACCCGACCTACGATATCCACCATAATCCATTTTATACGCCATACAATATATTGTGTTTATGTTGCCATTGACGCACAATTTTCGGTACACTATACATTCGTGCTGGAAAATTAATTTTTAGCTTCCTATTTTCCAAACGCGAGCCTTTTTGTAAGGAACTGATCGCGCCTTTGCACCGACGCGGGCGGGATGATCCGGCACATAAAATCGAAACGAAGCTGAAGGAGGCTCCATAATGTTCGAAGGCATGATGGGGGAGAAGGACATGGACCTAATCGTTAAAATGAAATTCGGATCGCACCTTTACGGCACGGCCACCGATGCTTCGGACATCGATTATAAAGGTATATACCTGCCTTCCAGACGGGACATTTTGCTCAACCGTGTGCAAAAATGTTACAATTTCACCACCGGCGGCGACCAGAAAAAAAACAGTCCCGATGATATCGATGAAGAGATCTATTCTACGTAAATAGGCCCGAGTGGTATATGACCATCGGCAATAAGAAAGACGTGATCGAACTGCCGGTCGATGAGGTTCTCGATATCAACGGCTGGGATCTGAAAAAGGCGCTGCAGTTGATGAAAAAATCCAGTGTGCCACTGATGGAATGGCTGTCCTCACCGATTCAATACCGCACCTTGCCCCATTTGCTTCAATATCTGACTGTGTTATCCCAACGGGCGTTCATGCCTGAAACGGCGTGCCACCATTATCTTTCCATGGCCAGAAAATATGCGAAGGCATTGGATAATGACAAAAAAGCAAAACTGAAAACCATCATGTATGCGGTCCGTGCCCTTTTGTGTTGCGAATGGATCATCCGGCACCGTTCACACCCGCCCATGCATATTTCGGATGTATTTACCGGCATTGAAGTGGCGCCGAGGTTCAAAGATGAGGTAAACACATTGATCGGCATTAAGCGAAAGCACCCAGAGACATACAAGGCGGCCCGACCGGAAGCGATCGATCGCTATATCAGTGAAAAAATCGCCATGCTGCCCGAAAAGATTCCCAAAAACCCGGAGCGGCCAAGCCTGGATGTTTTCGATGATGTGTTCTTGAGCATCGTCACCAAATCTTTTTCCGCATAGATAGTGCTCACCCATAAATGGCCAATGTGTCCGATATCCTTGTTCAACGGATCGAGTAAAAACATGCCCGGTTACCCATGATCCGGACAGGTTTGGCTATTGACAGGCGATATCCAAGGTGTTACTGAAGCGAGCAAATACTTAAATAGTGGCGGCCGAAGCCGCCCGATTTGCATAAATAATTCAGTCTGTTCGTAAATTTTGGCCACGAAGGCATTCGCCCATGAATGGGGGTGATGGTTTCGTGGCTTTTTTTTGCGCGAATGTTGCGCAAGGGCAGGGTATAAGAACATCAATCCCGATGGTTTACTCGCATTGGGGCAAGGAAGGAGGTGGACAAGAAAGTCTATAACAATAGTGGTGGGGGAGGAAGCAGACTCCGGCAAGAGTATTGATGCTTCCTCCCCCCAAGGAAGTCCCTCGGGATCGAGGGGATGCTTCAATATTGATCATACTACCGCGCCATCCCTTCGTCAACGGGACCCTTTGGGGGTATCCGGATACCAATTTCCGAGGTCAATCGCTAACTGCATTGAATCAGACATCTATTTCCAAAAAGGACAGCGAACATGAAGATCGTTAAGTTCGGCCTTTCGGGCTGGATTGGTCTTTTCTTACTCTTTTGCATCGCACCGTTGGGTTTTGCTCAGGTGGAGGAAAAAAGCGAGGAAGAAAAGGTCTACCGGCTGGACAAGGTTATTGTAAGGGATCATCCCTTAAAGGATGAATCCATGGTCGTGACACCGCAGGCCACGATCATCAACGTGGATGAGTTCAAAAAAGCCGGTAAGGTGGATACCATCCAGGATATTCTGAGTGAAGCCCTTGGCATCAACGTGCTTTCCTCGTCTGTGACGCCGGCGCAAAATGAGGGTGTTTATATTAGAGGGATGGACCAGTCCCGGTACCAGGTATTTATGGATGGCCGTCCCATCAGGCTTCACGGAAGTCATGGATATTTCAAACTCGACTGGACGAGCATTCCGCTTGATATCGTGGATACCATCGAGGTTGTCCGTGGCAGTCATTCGCTCTTGTTCCCCTTTTCCATGGGTGGGGCGGTCAATCTGATTACCAAGAAAGGTAAACAGACCCGCGATCTCAGGCCCAGTGGGTCGGCCAAGATGGGCTTTGGTGCTTTTGGAAACCAAAGCTACAGCGCCAGTGTCAATGGTGGCATGCTGGATCATATCGGATACGCCATCGCCGCGGCGCACCGGGAGGGCGACGGGTATCTGCGGGGTAACGACTATGATACGGACAACATCAACGGTCGCCTGACGCTTTATTTACCCACTGATGGGATGATCAGCTACGGCATCGACCATGTGGATACGGTTACCGGATATGCCGTGATCAATGATCCCGATGATCCGGCGTCTGGCTATGACCCGGACTATCCGGTGGTCAAGGCCGGGGATGTGGACACGTTCAGTCATGACTATGAGGGCACCTGTTATGCCGGCGGGGCCAATCAATGGGAACGCACGGTCAACGACCAGAGTCTGCTCCTCGAGCAGCCCTTGCCCATTGGGCAATTGCGGGGGCAGGTCTACCAGCAGTTGTCCAAGCGGGACCGATACCGGCATAATGTCGATGGCACGGACAGTTCCAATTACAAGGAAGAATTTACCGGCGGGGTCGCCATGGATTATTTGGATTTCAATGCTTTTGAAGCCCATTATTTATCCATTGGTGGCGATTATCGTAATCAGGGCACGCCATCCAATAAGGATTTTTACGCCATTACCGCACTATATGCCCAGGATGTATGGGACATCAACCCGGATACGAGCCTGACCTTCGGGACGCGCTGGTATAAATTCCAAAGCGATGCCTATGAATTGGGGGATACCTCAAAACCCACCACACGCGTGGAAAGGGAGTGGTGCCCGAAGGCACGGCTGGATTATAACTGGAACGAGACAATCTCCCTTTATGCCGCCGTCAGCCGCGAAATGCGCATGCCTTGAATTTGAGATCTCTGGAGATGGGCCCGGGCTGGGTCCGAAGAAGAATACTTGAAGGCAAATCCGGAATTCAAAACCGAAACATCATGGACATATGAAATTGGAGGCATCAAAAGGCTCTGGCAAGACACGAAGTTCAGGGCTGCATTTTTTTACTCGGATATCAGCGACTATCAGCAGCACAATTACATCAGCGGTGAGGCATCGAGTCTGGTGTACAACATCGATATGCTCGTATACGGGGTGGAGGCGGAGCTGTCGCGAAGTTTCCGGCAGGATTTGAGTGGCTATCTGGCCTACACCTATCAGGACTGGAATGCCGACAACCATCCCATGGATACCGAAAACACCCATTATTTGCTGCAAGCCCAGCCGCGTAACAAGGTGGTTTTGGGGCTTGACTACAAACTCTGGGAAGATGGGGTGGTCAATCTCAATGCCAAGTATATCGGCGATCGATACAACAAACAGCACGAAATCATGCATGATGTGATTGTTGTCAACGTGGGTGCCCAGCACACCTTCTGGCTGCCAAAGGATTGTCAGTTGGTCCTGAAAGGCTATGTCAACAATGTCACCAACCAGCAATATCAACTGCGCTATGGCTATGACATGCCCGGCACCAATGCCGGCATCGAAATGACCCTGAAGTATTAACCCCGAACCGTGGGGAGCGGCCATGATCTGGCCGGATCCCCACGGTTTTTACTATTGAGGTGGCTAGAAATGAGAATGTATCACCGACTACCCTTGCAAGGGGGCCTCTGTGCGTTGGCCGTTTGTTTTATCGTGCTTTTGTTTTCTCCTTTGGCCGGTGCCCATGTGGATGGCAAACAGGGCAAATGTTACGTGATTGGTGCCGGACCGGCAGGTCCTGAGCATGCCACGGGCAAGGCCATCGACATCATGCAAAAGGCCGACGTTATTTTTTGCTCCGATGAGGTCTCGAAACGATTTTCAACCTATTTAAAAGGCAAAACCATACTCGGCGATCCGTGGCGGGGAAATTTTAAATACAGCTGGCGCGATGTCCAAAAACTCGGGCCAGAAGAAAAAAAGCTTTACGAGGAAGAGAGAATCCGGTTTTGGGATCAAACCGCTGCGCGCATAAGAAATGAAGTCGGCCAGGGAAAAATCGTGGCCGTAATCGATAGCGGTGATCCTTGCGTATTCGGTCCATCGCACCGGGTGATCGAGGGGCTAAGAGAAGATGAAGTGGAAATTATCCCCGGCTTGGGATGCTTTCAAGCCTCGATGGCCGCGCTTAAAAAATCCTCCATTCCGGCCTATGACACACGGTTTGTCATGCTCACCGCGCCGATGTTTTTATTTGGCAGGCCCGAAGACGAGGCCATTTTAAAAGATTTGTCCAAGTACCCGGTGACCATGGCGTTTTATATGGCGCTGAATTATGCCGACAGCTTGGTTGGCAAATTGAAGGCCTATTACCCCAACGACCTTCCTGTGGCGGTTGTTTATAATGCGGGTTTTGCTGAAAAGGAGAAAGTGGTCAAAGGCACCCTGGAGACGATTCTGGCAAAAATCAAAGCCGAGAAAGAAAGCTGGCTGGGCATGATCATTGTCGGCCGCTGTCTTGAGGGGCAGCCCCAGCGGGGGATGGTCAAACTGTTAGCACAATAAAGCGAAGCGACGCGTATGCGTGGCCATGCGATAATCGCCACGCATACGTATCCCATGGTTGACGAACCAACCAACCAACCAACAAACAAACCAACAAAAAAACTAACTAACTAACTAACTAACTAACTAACTCTACAGCAGCTTTTCCTCACGCAGACGATTGACAATCGCCGTGGTGGACCGGCTACGATCCATGGTGTAAAAATGCAGGGTCGAAAAGCCGTTTTTGATCAATCCGCGGCACTGCTCAACGGCAAAATCGACACCAAAATCAAGCACAGCATCCTTATCCTCAGGGTCCAGTTGATCCAGGCCGCGTTTCATATCATCGGTGATGGTGGTCCCGCAGACTTTGGACAGCATATTGGTCATTTTTACGGTGTAGACCGGCATGATTCCAGGAATGATCGGAATCGTTATACCGGCGGCTTGGCATTTTTCTACATATTTGAAAAACACATCATTGTCATAACAGTACTGGGTAACGGCATATTCAGCGCCATTGTCCTGTTTGAGCTTGAGATAGTCGATGTCCTTTTCAAGACTTTCGGCCTGAATGTGGCCTTCGGGATAGCCGGCGCAGCCCAAACAGAAATCATAATCTTTTTTAATGAAGGCGATGATATCCGAGGCATGCGCAAAACTCTCCGGGTGCGGTTTGAAATTCGGGTCCTGGGGCTGATCCCCGCGGATGACAAAAATCGTCTCCACGCCAAGCGCCTTATAATTGTCCAGCACCTGGGTTATTTCATCCGGTGCGAGGCCGAATCCGGCAAGATAGGCTACGGTGGGGATCTTTTTGTCTTCCACCAATTGCTTTACCGTTTGATAGGACCCTTCCCGGGTCGATCCACCGGCACCGAAGGTAACCGACATGTAATCCGGCGCCAAGGTGGCAAGATTGTCGACCACCTTGCCAAAGGTCTGCGCGGCTTTTTCATTCCTGGGCGGAAAATATTCAAAAGAAATGATTGGTTTTTTGTCTCTGGCATATAATTTCCCAACATGCATAATAAATTCCCCTTTCTTTTTCATGTTTCAAAAGGCGCTATAAAAAGCATGGTCTGTGCCATTGTCAGCGACACGGTCCTTTTTCCAAGAACTATCTGAAAGTATACTATTTTAATTGCCGGGTCCGTTTGGTTTGACGAATCATGGGTTGCGGTAATGCAAATGCACTTGCAAAGATGGTTGCTGTTTTGCGCCTTTTGGGAGCGAAAAGAAGGATTCAGTTCTTGATTTTTTCAGGAGAATCTGAAAGTTGCTGCTTGGGTAAAAGTAGGGCACTGGCGAGCATCTTCATCCTTGTCGCCAGTGGCCAGCCTTTTGTTAACCGACATGTGTTTTTCGACAAGGTGATGGGGCCGCTGCTTGATCCGGAGATTGCCTACCATGTCCACAATGAGTTCGCTGCAAACGGCATTGCGCTCAAGCTTTCCGAGCGGGTCGTGAAAATAGACGGCGATGACCGTGGTAACGTGACCCGTGTGATCACCGACAAGGCAGAGTATCCCGCGGACATGGTCCTGATTGCCGTTGGGGTTCGTCCCAACATCCAAATGGCCCGGGACATGGGCCTTGAGATTGGAGAAACCGGGGCGATCAAGGTCGATGATCGCATGCGCACATCCGATCCGGATATTTATGCCGGGGGGGATTGTGTTGAAAACATCAGCCGGATTACCAGTAAGCCGATCTATGCGGCCATGGACAACATCATCACAACGGCCAACATCGCCGAAAACAAACTCAACGGGCTGGGAAAATCCTATGCCCCCATGGAGGTCAAGGCCAATCTCGATAACAATGATGATTTTATCCGCTTACCGCCTCACCTGGCCGCCCTTGGCAGGATGAGATAGATAAATTGGTTTGTCATTCCTCGAATAAAATCCGATGGTCCACCAGATTCATCCGTTTGATCCGGCCTTTTACCGTCATCTGGTCACCGAAAATCCCGACCAATCGAAATGTGCCGTCCGCTTCGGGCTCCACTACGTCAACGGATTTCATGAGCAAAATTTCCTCACCGTTTTTTACCAAATAGGCATTGGCTTCACACATGATCAATAACCTCCTTTAAACGCTTTTCCACCAATTGTTGGACTAAATGAGGTAAGGGTTCCGCCATCACTCCCATGATTTCCGCATTTTCCTGAAACAATGGCAGCAGGAACTTGGTGGCCGCACAGGACATTACCGCTTCGGCAATTTTAGGGGTGACTTCTCCAAGCATTGCATTGGCCCATGAAATGGACAATGGGCCGACAATACATTGTGCACCCTTAACCGTGTGACAAATGGCATTTTCTCCGGATGCACCCTTGTTGGCACCGGCCCGCAACATCTGGGAGGTGGCGATGGCATTGGTCCCCAGGGCGATGAGTTCAATCTTTTCGCCATAAGCAGATTTGATATATTTGATTACCGTGGCACCGATGCCACCTCCCTGGCCATCGATCACACAAATTTTTTTTTTCAAAAAAACCATCACTTTTTTGGGACCCTTTTGTCTAACTGGAAACAAAAAAGGCCACGATAAAACCGCGCAATGGTAGGTCATGGCGGTGCCTTCGTGGCCTAAAATAACAACCGAGTATATTATGGGAAACAATGGCGGGCCTTCTTGGCCCTGCATTTCGATTGCTGATTTATACCGAAGGGAATGATTCCCGTCAAGTCCATTCAAGTCACTTGTCAAAGGGTGCCGTGTTTCAACTCCGGACTTGGCGGAAATACCATTTTAAAGGTCGTTCCGATATCTTTTTGGGATTCGAACACCAATCGGCCGCCCGATGCGCGTAAAAACTTATTGACCATGGGAAGGCCCAGCCCGCTTCCATTGGTGCCTTTCGTGGTAAAAAAGAGATCAAAAATTTTGGGTTGTTTGTCTGCATCAATGCCACATCCATTATCCTCAACGGCGACCACTAAATGCATGTTTTTTTCAAGCGCGGTGCGGATCCGGATTTCTCCATCCGGCTGATCCCCAATGGCGTCAATGGCATTGACAATCAGATTGATCAGGGCCCGTTGAAATTCCTTACTGTCAATGGTCCAAGAGGGAAGATCGGGGGCCAGGTCGAACACCAGCTTGATTCCATTGGCCTGGGTTTGCGGGATAATGGCTGCTGTATTGTCTTCAATGGCCCGGTTGATGTCCATGGGGGTGGGGGACGAGTCCTGTTCACGGGCATAATCAAGCATTTCCATTGACAGGGCATTGACCCGGGAAAGGCCTTTTTCGATAATTTGCCAGCATTTTTCGACTTTTTGATCTTTAATCCGGTCCAGATGTATCTTCATCAAATCAACGGCGTTCTGGTTCATCATGGTCAGATTTTTAATGTTATGCGCCAGATTGGATATGGTCAGCCCAATGGCCGCCATACGTTCATTACGGATGGCGGTTTGTTGCAGCTGCATGTTGACAATGGTCAGGGCCAGTTCATGGGCAATGGCAGCTGTGAAAGCGACATCGTCTTGGGTGAGCTGGGCCACCGGATTGGCCGAGTCAACGTACAGGACACCGATGACTTTGTTTTTGAAGATAATCGGGACGCAAATGATGGCGTTATAGCGAGTGGTCCGGATGCTGTGAGAATCTTTCAGGCGGGCATCATCCAACACGTTTTGAGTCATCAGGGCAATTTTTTCTGATAACACCCAACCTAAAAGGGTCCGACTGATTTGGAGCTGGGCGTCCTGATCCTGATTGTTGCTTTTGCGATACGCGGCCAACTTCAGTTGCCCCTCATGACCGGTGCGTAGCATGATGGCCGTGCGATCCGCATCGGCAATCGCCTCCAGAATCAGATCCAAGCCTTCGTTTAGGATTTTATTTGTGTTTCGATTTCCCCTCATCCGTTCGCTTAACTGGTAGAGCAATGACAATCGTTGGTGCGCTTGCATCAAACCACTGGTGGGGGCAGTTCCGTCTGCCACATGATCCGGATGCGCTTGAGCTGTTTCCTGAAAACCCCTACTGCCGGATGACGATGCTTCACCTTCTCTCTGATCGGATGGGACCGCATCCGTTAGGGTACGCCCCTCCTCCTTTGGATAAAGGGCTAGACGGGCCCGATCCGCTGCGCAGGCGTAAAGGCTGCCGGGATCGATTTCATCACCACTGAGCGTAATGGTGCTGGTTGCATTCTGAATACAGTCGAGCTGTTTTCCTTTTTTGTTGGCCGATTGTTCTAAAAACAGGAAACACTGATCCCCAAAGGCAATCAGGTCATGATGATGAAGCCTGCTGACCGTGATTTTTTCATCATTGATGAATGTCCCGTTGCGTGAATCCCTATCCTTTACATAATAACTGCCTTCACGGAAGATGATCGTGGCATGTCGGCGGGAAACGGACGTTGATGAAATAACAATGGTATTGCGGGGGGACCGTCCAATGGTCGTTTTAAGCGGGGATATGGCGATGGGTTGAGATGGCGATACAATGGGGTGGGGGAGCAGAAAAGCCGCTGTAAACGGGTCGCTGTCAAGTGTTGACGTATTGCCTTCTATAGTCATCTTCCCATTATTTTCTGATAGATGTAAGGTCGCTGGAATTGGCTATGCTATCGGCATTTTTTCACCAAACATTATCGTGTTTAACGGCAACGTTAATAAATGCGGCCGGTCGGCAAAAGGGGAACAGATACAAGGAGCTGCAATGGTTGGTATTAGGCCGGAGTGACTTGACAGGAGAAGAAGCAAAAGGGATCTTTATCATTAAAAATATCCAAACCCAGGCTGTGGCTGACGGCCATACATCCCCGGCAGACCGGATTCAGCCGGCACTGACCACAGGCCAGGCTGCCGGCACGATAGCGCTCGGCTGCTCGGCGATGATAGATATCGATCAGACTCGTATCCAGTATGTTCCCCAGTGGAGAGGGGAATTTGCGACAGGCATGAATTTCGCCGTCAGGCAAAAGGGCGAGGAAATTAAAGGCCGCTCCACAGCCGTGACCGGTGCACCCGCCGATTGGGGGGTGTCCGGATTCGTGACGAATAATGTTGAACAGATTGTCTTTAAGGCCCATGATCGGGTTGCCTTCAGCGGCGCTGAGATATTCCTGTAAAAAGGTGGCAAATTTTTCACGGTCGACCATCGCCAGGGTGGCACCCTCACCAACGGCGGAAAGGCGGTTGAAGTTGAATGCATCCACCCGATTCTTCAGGTCGGCTGCCAGCGGCAAAATCTGGTCCAGGTTGTCCTGCGTGAGGGTGAGCATGACCATGGTAAAGATTCCCAATCCACGCAATTGCTCCAAAAACCGGATCGTACGATCAAAATGGCCTTTTCCGCGGATAACGTCGTTGTGGCTGGCTAACCCTTCCAGACTGACTTGAAAATACAATGGCTGGGCAATTTTTTTTAATCTACGGATGTCATCGATGGGGCCCGGGTTGCCCAAAATGGCGATGCCGAAACCGTATTGCGTTGCAGCCCGGTAAATACATTCGATATGGGGATAAAGCATTGGATTGCCACCGGTAAACGTTACTTGCCCGCGGACATGCATATGCCGGCAAAAGTCAAATAAATCAGCGAGGACCTTCATGGCCTCGGCCTCTGACATGGCAGCCCGATCACTACGATCATAGCAGTGCTTGCAATGAAGGTCACAGTGCTGGGTAATATGCCATTGAAGGGTAAATACATCGGTTGTGAGAAATGGTTCGAAACACGGATCAACCCTGTTTTCACGAAAAGCGGTTCTATGTATCCGGGAGCCTGGAGAAAGAAGCATCCCCTGGGTGACAGCCTGATCAATGGCGTGTTGAAGGTCTCCTGGTGTTGCATTCCCGTTTCCAAGGGGCGCAACTGCTTTGGGATCGATCTGTTCGACAATGAGTTTCAAGGCCAATAAATCGATCGGTTTGGCTTCTTCGTAGTGCAATGCCCCGGTTTGAGGGTGCTTCCATATGATTACATGACTGGGTTCTTCGATTGGGGTCACGCCGTCGGCATTCATCCGGATCAACTCTGCCAGGTGTTTCCAGGGTGACTCGAGGATTGTCAAGGTTGGGTTGACCATGGCATGGTTGATCCGGGAGGGCAGATCAAGGGCAAGGGATTGGGTCTGATGCAGCCGCCATTCGAGCCTTGCCAGATCAACAATGTAGCCTGGTAAAGCCATGGGACCGACCCGGGCGGATAAGGTGTCGGGAAAATGGTCCGGCCTTGCATTCTCTCCCAATGCCGCCACGATCCTGTGGGGGAATCCATCAATGGATGGATTTTTTATTTCAGCTATAGTTTTCAATCGTTTGGCCGAAAAAGAAAACGGTTGCTGACGATCACAAAACGATGATCCCGGCTTTGACAATATTCGTTACCATCTGCTATAGATCATTGATAAATATAACATTTCAGGTGGCATTGCCTTCACTGCCAAGTGAAACTGGATCATTGGCTTGCATCTTGTCGCGGCACATGTGGGTTGCGGCTGGTATTTATCATCGGCCCGGTCTGTCCTATTCAAATATTTCGGGAAACATGACAGGACACGATATTTTATGATTTCGTCACTTATCGAAGAGCTATTGACCGGTGACAGCAAAGAAATCCAGGACATTGCTAAAAATGAAGCGATTCTGGTCGGTTTTTTGACGCTCGCAAAGGGGATTGATGACCTGCCGGATCTGAGCTCGCGTTTCTATGAGGACTCGCGCAGTCTGTATCAGGTAACCGCATCCGGGCGTGGCATGGATGAACTGATGGGAATCATGACCGATTTTTTTGGTAAACCGGTCAAAGCACCCGGAAAAAGTTTACCCGTCGGTCTGCGATTTGACCCTGCCGTTAAATACCTGGGCGGGATCCGCAAGGATCAGGCGTTTTTCCAAAAGAAACTCAAGACGGGGTCGTATTACGGGGCATTATGGCCCTGGCAGCGGGATGCGGACAAAATCGAGGTCCACCTGGGCTTTTGCTCTCCTGACATGAGCAACGCGGATTACAGCCAGCTGGGGACCCTGGTTAAAAAATTTCTAAGCAAAAAAAAGATAGAAGCGATGTCCGATATCGGCGGGCAGATTCACGGTATCAGCCTGCCGTCTTTTCTCCAGATGTCGGAAATGGAGGGGGCCACTTATACACTGAAGGTCGCCAGCGGCGATCGTGTCGGCTATCTGTACCTGGACGGCGGCAGTCTGATTGCCGCGCAATGTGAGAATCAAGGCGGCAGCGAGGCGGCCTACCAGATCATCAGTTGGGACAATGCGTCCATTCAGATTGAACCGGCAGATGCCGATCGGGAAAGAGAAATTCACGAACCGCTCATGCACGTGATGATGGAGAGTCTGAAAATCAAAGACGAAAGTGGCGCGGATTCGTCAGCCCCACCGTCCCAAAAAGACTCGCCGGATACGGATCAACGGCAAACCCCAAAAAAGAAGCCGCCGGCAAAAAAAGCAGCCCCGCCACCACCACCACCCGTTGCAAAAAAAGCGGGTGCCACGCAAGAATTCCAGCCCATCGTAATAGCGGATGCTCCGGACATCAAACCTTTTGAAAAGGCTGTGGATACCTCGATTGGCAAGCAAAACCAACGCAGCCGGACCACCAAATTGCTGATCGCCTTGGGGATCGTGGCCCTATTGGTGGGTGTTGGCCTTGGAGGTGCCAAATTTCTCACGTATTACCAGGCCAATCAACGCTACGAGACGCTTATGGCTGACCTTGCAGCTGAAAAAGCGCTCGATGGCCAGATTGTTTTGTTGATGAAATATCTCAAATCCTATCCTGGGGATAAGCATTTTGCTGAATTGGAAAAACGTTTGAACCGGGCCAACATTGAGATAGAAAAGCGGGACTATCAAAAGACCATCGCGGACGTCGAAGATCTGCCCATCGATGACCATTACGAAAAGAAGGCACTGTCTTTATACACGGTATTTTTATCTAAATACCCCAGCAGCGTCTATGCGGAGTCAATTAACGAGGCCATTGACGGTATTCGCCAAAATATGGCAACCGCCGATTTTAATTCCTTAAAAAAGCTTCCCCAAGATGATCTCAAGGCACGCTACACGGCCTATCAGGCATATCTTAACCAGTTCCCCAAGGGGGCCGAGCGGCAGACCGTCAACCAAATGCTGGCAGAATTGGGGGAACAATATTACCAGCGGCTTGAGAAACAGGCCAGCGCCTGCGATAAACAAGAAGCCTGGGATGGCTGCCTTGACCTGTGTGATCGTTTTCTAACCGATTTTGCCATGCTCCCCTCAGCGGGAAAAGTCAGGGCTCTGCGGCGCACACTGCAAGACAAAAAAGATTTGGTGGAATTGATCATCAAGGCGGAGCTATCCGGTGACAACTACGTTCAAGCCAAGCAGATCTATACCGATTATCTTAAAAATCAACCGCAGACAACCCAGAAAGCCGCCATTCTGGATAAGGTGGAGGCATTGAATGCCGAGCTTGGCAAAAAGACCGAGTGGGAAGAGACTGAAGCGTATGCCACCAATCCGAGCAATGATGTCAACCGTCGTATTCGGCGCGTAGAGAATTATATTCAGCAACATCCAGGCGGTCCGTATACCGCAAACGCCAGGAATTTGTTGAAAACGCTGGAGCCGGAGCGCCTGGCTGCCATTCATGCCCGGAAAAAGGACGAACAACAGCGCCAGGCGCTTTTGCGTCAGCAGGCCGCAAAAGCCCGCCGGGATCAAGAGAAACAACGCGTTTTACAAATTCGTGAGCAGGTATCCAAACAGCTTCGCAGTGTCAGTCGCCGGTACACCGATAATGGCGATGGAACGGTTACCGACCGGGTTACCGGACTTACCTGGTGCCTTATCGATTCGTATTTGGAATTAGGACGTTGCATTTCCTATAGAACCGCCAAAGCCTACGTTGAGCAATTGAATGTCGGCCGTCATACGGACTGGCGGCTTCCAACGGCCGGCGAACTGGCCGGCATCTATAAGAGCAGCCCTTATTTTCCAGGCAGCGGTGCTAACTGGTATTGGACCTCGGACTCTTTTGTGCGAGGCTATCATCGTGTTGTGGATGTGGTGACATCCGTACCGGAAACCGTGTTCACAAGGCTTTCAAAAAATGAAGAAAGTTGCGGAAATGTTCGCGCCGTTCGCTGATCAATCGATTCTGATGTTAAGCTGAAATATCTAATTTAAGACTGATTTTAGGCTTGTTTGCAATTGGGATCGGCGGTTTTTGTAACACCGACGCTGCCCTTTATCCAACCATCTGCCAATTATTCATTGAAAAAAAATGGATTTGGGTTTATATCTGCTTCGATTTTTCATCGAACAAAGCCCAGATAAGAATCGAAATGGAGGAGGGGGAAGCGTATGCGTAGCTTATCGTTTGTGGGAATCGTGTTGCTCATCGGAATGATTGCCTGTGCCTCATTGGGGGTTGCCGTTGCCGAAGTCGCCGAAGAGGAAACGGCTGTCGAAAATGAGGAAATGATTGTTCCCATGGGGACCATTACGCTGGAGGCACCGGATGCGGTTGAATCCAGACGGGCGGCTGTGGAATTCCCGCATAGCCAGCACATGACTCTTGCCTGCAACAGCTGCCACCACACTTGGCAAGGTACCGAACCAATTACCGGCTGTCTGACCAGTGGCTGTCATGATCTGGAGGCTCTACCCAGAAAAGAAGATGGCAAAACCGTAGACAAGGATCAGGCCTTTCGATACTACAAAAATGCCTTCCATGGTCAGTGTATCGGATGTCATAAGACCATGAAACTTGATATTCAAGAAATGGCCAATACCCTGACCAGCATCGACGGCAAACTGCCGACCACAGGTCCCACCGGCTGCATTGAGTGCCACCCGAAAGACTGATTGAATCCAAAAAACCAAAAATTCTTTCGGATCAGTTGGATCAACAGCTGCAATGTTTACCAAATACCCCCATCTGTTGAGGATGGGGGTATTGCATTCTTCCAATCCCGGTAGCTCTTGTATACGCTTCTGTTGGTGGGTACTTCCTATTTACTTAAAGGCTTTTGTGAGGCCTTTTTACGAGCGCTCTTTCCTAAAACAGCTGTAACACCACGAAGTAGGCGATTGGTAAAAAAACAGCCGGAAGCATATTGCCGACTTTGATATGAGTCAGTTTTAGGATGTTGCATCCGATTGCGGCAATAAGAAGCCCTCCCACACCCGACATCTGGGCGATTACATTGGCACCCAGAAATGGTTTGAGCAGGGACGCTCCCATGGTGATCGTCCCCTGGTAGATCAATACGGGAATGGCGGAAAGGATCACCCCTCCGCCAAATGTGGCGGCAAAAACGATGGAGGTGATTCCATCGAGCAGTGACTTGGCGAAAAGGGTTGTATGATTGCCGACCAAGCCGCTTTCCAATGACCCGACAATCGCCATGGATCCGACACAGAAAATCAAGCTGGCAGTAACAAAACCCTTGGAAAACGAACTTTTGTCTGTTCGGTCAAGACGTTTTTCAGTCCAGGATGCCAGTGCTTCAATACGCAATTCAATATCTAAAAACTCACCCAAGAGGCTGCCTACCGACATACAGATGATAACACCTAATAAATCGGTTGCCTTCAGAGCGGTATGGATACCGATAAAGATAACGGATAATCCGATGGCTTGCATCACTGTCGTTTGATAACGCTCTTTATTGACACGCGTTAATAGCAAACCGACAGTTCCACCGGCAACAATTGCCGCGGTATTGACGATGGTTCCAATCATTGCTCTTCCCATTTTATGAAACAGCGCCTACCCAGTGGATAGACGCTGTAAAGTTCGGTTGGTGGCGAATTCTTGAAATACACATCCCCATAACAAGCGTTACCAAGTGCTGGTATATTATCTTGTATGGGGATTGAGAAGATGGTCGAATCTGCAATCAGCTGACCTGGGAATACTGCCAGAGTTCCAGGAGGGCTTGGTTCAGAATCTCTTCGTTTTAAGGGATTCCATAAATGGTGGTTACAGGATCAGGCCTTCTTTTTTCGAATACCTTGTTCAAAAATTTCAAATGCCACAGTAAGTGTGGATTTCAGGTAGTCTTTGCCAGGATCAATGATTTTTTTACTGGCTTCGAACAATACAACGCCAGAGAACATGGACCAAAAAATGTCGGCCATGGCCATTGGGTGACGGTCGACATAAATCCCTTTCTTAATGCCTTCCTCAAAGATTTTGGCGATGGCGCTATTGGATCGTCGGGAAAGATCCTTGATCTCATTTAGCAGTGTTTCCGACAGGTTCTTCAGGGTCTCGCTGGACTGCAGGTGGAACATATTGATAATGATCAGCGGATCAAAGTCATAGACATCATACATGGCTTCCATAAGCGCTTTGACTTTCTGATCCGGGGACAGGGTTGTATCTTTATTGACGTGGGTGACCCGAATATGAAGGTACTGAAGGATGCGAAGAGACAATGAGGCATACAACTCTTCTTTGTTTTTGAAATATAGGTAGAGGGTGCCCGGGCTTAATTCCGCTTCCTTGGCGATGTCTTCCATGGTGGCTTTATTGAAGCCCTTTTCAGAAAAGACCCTTTTGGCAGCTACAATGATCTGCTGTCGTCTTCGTTCTTTCTCTCTTTCTTTTCGTTCTTGAATACCCATTGTGCGTTTACTTTCTGACTGAATGTTATTTATTTTGAAAATGACTCTATATTGAATATTGATTTAGGGGTCAAGGAAAAACTCCCGAATTTTTCATGCTATTTGTTAAGCTTATGGCACCTTCCGAAAATGCATGTAAAAGACAATAACTAACGCATCATTGTAAGTCATTTTTTAAGAATGTCAACAAGTTCGCATAGGAAAAGGTGCTTTGGCGGATTCCGTCGACATGCCGGAACCGACAAAATGTCAAAAGTAATTCGGGAGTTTTTCCCGATTTGATAGGGCCTTATAATCGATGATGTTAACATCTTTTTTGAATTGGATATAGCTTTCAGGAATACCAATACGTGTTCGCGCCTATACAGTAGGTGAGGGCTTAAGTAGACTATCCCATAAAAACAGACAGGATATTGTTACGGGCGTTGACATGCTGAATGGTGACTTGTACCAGATCTTCGGGTTTCAGGTCGATGCCGCTGGACTGAGGCAATGCACATTCAATCATGTAATTTTTAAGCAAAATGGTATAGGCGTTGCGGCGTCGCTGAAGGACGATGGCCTCTTCCTTTTCACCGATCCGTTCCTCCAAATGTTTCAATAGCCAATACCGGTTTCTGCGAAACTGGATTCGACCGATATTGGCCATGGGTTGGGACAGCACCTCGATGGTGTCTTCAATTTCCTTTGCCGTATAAGCGTTTTCAAGGCCCAGTGCCGCCCGCAACTGACGCTGGGTGACCAGGTCAAAATATTTTCTGATTGGAGAGGACGCGGTTACATAGGCGTCAAGCCCCAATCCGCAGTGTTGCTCGGGGGTGGGGCGCAATACAAACCGGTTGAGTTGTTTGCGTTGCATCCAGTTCTGAAATAATGTACCGGTCCCATTTTTTAACAGTCTATTTTTGGGTTTGGCTTGGGACCGGAAAATGGCCGGAATATCCTTTTCAACCAGGAAGCGAGCCGACAGCCAATTGGATAGAATCATCATTTCGGCGATCAGCATGCGACCGGGACTTTCACGATTGATCCGGCTGACGACCGGTTTGCCGGATTCATCCAGCCAGACATTGATTTCCGGCAGGATGATTTGGACCGCTCCCTGGCTCAAGCGTTTTTCTCTAAATTTTAAGGCAATATCATAAAGCTGGGTGATGGCCTCGCTTGCCTCGGCGTTGATATTGGCTTCAAAATAGCTGAGTTGATGCCTGACGCGGATAATCGAGGGAAAAATATCGTAACTGATGATATCTCCTGCCAAACTGATTTTGACCATGGTGCTGATAGTCGGCCGCGTATGATCCTTTTTCAGGCTAAGCAGGTTTTCCGACAACAACGGCGGGGTCATGGAAATTCGATGGTCCGGCATATAAATGGAACTGCCGCGGAACCTTGCCTCCTGGTCCAGAACATCGTCTTTTTTAATATAGTGGGCAACGTCGGATATATGGATGCCGACGAGAAAATGATCATCACGGGGTTGGATACTCAACGCATCATCGAAATCCAGCGTGGATTGACCATCGATGGTGATGGTGGACAGGTGGGTGAGATCCACTCTGTCCCTTTCTTTAAAAAAATCGACCTTTTTTTTTGATGTTGACTGGGCTTGGTCAATGGCAGACGGTCGAAAATGGGTTGGTAGCTTATACCGCAGCAGGTCAATGTTTTCATCCAGTGTCCAGGCGCCTACAGCAACCAAATGGCTGAAAATTACCTCTGTGGATGTGATGCCTGCCTTTTTCAACATGGCTTTTGCTAAATTGTTGTAGGGGCTTTCCTTTTCGAACAGATAATACGATTTAAGTATTTCAGTTAATTCGATATGTTGTGATGGTGGGTCATCTGTTACCCCAGATCGAACGGACTGGAGCCAGGCGGCACCGGAATCGATCAGCTTTTGATTCCGGGCGGCTTTTTCTTCTTGTGCAATAATGGCATTCACCTGGTCGATAGTGTGGGGAAAAAAGCGATCGGGCTTGAATTTGAAGTAGCGACGATTGCTGAACAGGGCACGGATAACCCCTGATTCATGATCATCATCTGTTTCGTCTGGGAAACACAAGCCGGTCATGGTTTTTAGATCGATCCAGGTCTGTTCCTGGTTAAGAATTTCCCAGAGCTCTTCGATGGTAATGGTTTTAGCGATTTCGTTGCGTTGGTTGGATCGCTTGCGCAACAATGCTGCCAGCCGATCCCTGCCTTCGGTTGGATTCAGCTTTGTTGTTCCGCGGTGTGACAGCCGTTGCAGGGCCAGTTTGATTTCCCGGTTCTGTTCGGTCAACAATTTCAGCCGGTGATTGCCACGCTCCATGACCATCGCGCAGATGATTTTCTGATCGTCAATATATTCTACAATTTCACCTGATTCCATGGATGTTGTATTAGCAACACCCATGATGAAAGTCAATGAATTGGGTATGGGTGAAAAGAGAGCGAACTTGCTGCATATCCCTTTATCCATCGGCATGTCGGCGTTTCATCCTGATAATACAAACAATGCCGACACCCAGAAAATCAACCGCCTAAAAAGAAAGGCAGGGTCCAAAGACCCTGCCTTTTGATTGGTGCTGATTGCCTCATTAATTTACGGCATCTTTAAGGGCCTTGGCAGGGACGAACTTGGGCACGGTTCTGGCCGCGATTTTTATTTCAGCACCGGTTTGGGGGTTACGACCGGTGCGTGCTTCACGCCTGCTGGTTTTAAAACTGCCAAACCCGGCAATTTGAACCGGTTCGTCTCTTTGCAGGGAAGCGGTCAGGGTCGAAAAAACACAGTCGATGACTTCTTGCGCTTGCTTTTTGGTAGAAACGATTTTTGCAACTTCATTGACTAAATCACCTTTATTCATCTTTTTCCTCCATTTAATGTATTCATACAAGGCGGGTTAAGTGCCTCCACCATCTACATCAATTTCCCCCAGCAATCATTATACGCATCGATAGATCTTGTGAAAACCATTTTTCATGTGCTCAGAAAAAGAAAATCGGCTGTGCGGTCTGTCTATAGACGCTTTTTATGTGGATATGGTGGTAATAAACTGTTTATTTTACGGTTGGTGTGTTTCTAAATCGAGAACATACTGAATAATTAACGATATGGTCCCAACTCGAACCGCCAGCGTTTCACGCCGTCATGATCCGGCTTGTCCGTTTCGAAAATGGATAAACGCTTAAGGTCTTCTTCAATGAACAATTTGCTATGGGGACCGTTAATCACATTGCCAGAAAAAATATTTCCGCCAACTTTGATTGATGCAATGCCTTCATCCACTTTTTTTTGCTCTGTAAGTTCCTCAAGGCGGTTTTTCAGGTTTTCAAGGGTTTCCTTGTTCTCTATGACCTTTTTTTCAAGCTCCGCGATTTCCTGGCTGACGGATTCATCTTCTGCCATAAGGTTGGCCACATCCGTGTCATAGGCATCCTGTCTCTTCTTTAGCTCATCGATTGTTTTTTGCAGCTTTTCCGCCTCGGGTCCTTCTTTTTTCAGCAGCCCGGCTTCAACCTTTTCCTGCAGCTGCCGATGTTGAACCATACAGCGATCCTGTTCCTGGGCCACTTTTCCCAGCCTTGTATTGATCTGATCAGATTGTTTTTTCAGCTCTTTGATCGTTTTCGGCAGAATGTCGGATTCTGATTTAATGGCCTGAATTTCTTGACGGGTCGCTTCTATATTCCGTTCCATCTGCTGATCAATACCGACCGTCAGTTCACTGGGATTGGCGGCGCGTGAGCCAATGTCCATTACGGTGATTCCCATTTTGGATGAAATCACGGACGATAGGATAATGCCATCATTGATCAGGCAGCGACCATTGGCTTCGATGGTACTGTCAATGATTTCCTTTTCCACAGCAAGGTCGCCGTCCAGGATGATATTGGCATTATGGATATGCCCGGCTCTCAGATTGCCCTTGCACCGGATGGTCGCACCAAAAATGCCGTTCATGGCGGTGATGTCCCCATCAACATCGATTTGTGCATCTCGTATTTCATTGGCCCGCAGGCTTTCCCCTTTGACACGATATCCTTTTTCAACGGCACCGGCCACTTCAATATGTCCATCAAAGGTAACATGCCCGGTTTCCAGGGAGATGTCCCCCGGAATCTGAAGAGTCGACATCACTGAAATTTCACCCAATACGGAAAGTTTAGGAATTCCTGAAACGATGGCATGCACCTGCATGCCATCTTCCGATCGCCGCGCCCCTTTGGCGCACTTGAATCGGATTTCACGGGATTTAGGGATGGGAATTTTTTTTCCATATACATCCATGCCCTCTTTCCCTTTGGGGCCGGGAATTTTTTCGGCAAGCAGATCCCCTTCTGTTACCTGGGGAAGCAGGCCGCGATCCTTCCAGTCCATCAGCCCATCTTCGGTCAACGTACCGATTTTCAAAGGATCTGTATCAAAATGATAAACGATTTGCGGTGGTGTATCAGGTATTGGCTCTGTGCCGGTAGCGATGGTCCAATCTTTACCCACACAAAATTTTCCTTCTAGGAATCCCTTGATCTGATCATCGTCGGCAATACCATACAGGATGCCTTCGGCATGGAGCATGGTTTTTACATCGTTAATGTCAACTGCCGTTGTGGGCACGTTTCCATCAAAAAAGGCGATCGCCTTGAGTTTGTCTTTGGAGACGGTGATATCAAACGTGTTGCTCGCGTTTGTTTTTTCTTTGCGGGATTTGGTCTTTTTCGATTTGGCGGGTGGGGCTGATACGGCGGATTGGGGCTGAATTTCGATTTCTTCAATTATGCCTAAGATTTCATCCCGCTGGGCAGCTGTAATCGCACCCATTTCGATCAGAACTTCACCAATACACATGCGTACGTTGGTCTTTTCAAAGATTCGTAACCGTACCACTTGGGCTTTGTCCACTTTATCCTGATCAACGAAATTCATTTCAACCGCTAGGTTGCTGAATTGGCTATTTTTTTCTTCTTCATTAGCCATAGTAACGATTCCCATGGGATTAGAAACGGTTTTTTCAGAATCAGCTGGAAAAGGTAACGACCGTGTTTATTATCGTATCGATTGAGGCTATGATCGGATTGTTTACTAAAAACTTTAATTTATCCTGCCTTGTCGGTTGCCTCTTTTACCCCGCGACCACTTTGAGAGTTACGATAATTCCCTATGTGTGGGTAATTCATTTCATAAAAGCGCTTGCTGGCAATTTACGCTATGAATATCCGATTTGCGTTTAACTATTTAAAATATATTTAAAAAATTAAAAACAATCTTTTTTTAGGAAGATGGCACTGTGATTGCTTTAAAGTCCAGCGTGTGAAGCGGCAGCTGATTTGGATGAAAGTGGAGGATGAATTTGCGCTGGAAGTTTGCTGTTCTGGGCGATCACTGAATTGACTTGAGGTTCTTGCCGCTTCACCACCCCCCCCATTTCTGACGACTGCTGATCTGTTCAGCAGTCATTTGTGGCAAACGGATGACCCCGCTCACCGGAGGTAGAAAGGACGGCAGCCGATGGCCATGAACTTCAAAATTTCTCAACTTAAAAGCAAACACAGCGTTCACCTTAAACTTAACGGAGACTTTGACGGAAGCTCGGCCCACGAACTGATCAATACATTGCAATCATACGGCACGGATGTTCATCAGGTATTCATCAACACCAACGGCTTGACATCGATCCATCCCTTTGGTCAGGTTGTACTATATCGCAATCTACCTGCTATGCGCGATGGTTCCCAGAACCTCATTTTTCTTGGCAATTATCGGCGGCGATTTTCTAAACCGTGAGTCCTGTAGACAATAGACAGTCAGCAAGCATTTTATTATACGTATTTGTTTGTTATCACCAACGCGTGCGGCTATTGTCTTAACCCGCCTCAGGTAGCGACGGCCGAACTTTAAAAATGCGTTCCTTTCGTATCTGAACCGTTCCCGGTTTGGCACCACGGGGTTTGCTGACATGACGGGCCAGGGTTCCTGAGACGGCAACGACACCGCCGTTGCGGGCCTTACTGTGATAGGCAGCGATGGCGGCGGCCTGATTTAACGTTTTTTTGTCTGGTGGTTGGTTTTTATCCACCTTTAGCACCACATGACTACCCGGCATGCCGCGAACGTGGAACCACCAATCCGTGGAGGCAGCGGTTTTGAGGCTAAGGTGGTCATTGTCTGTGTCTGTTTTTCCCGCCATTACCCGATACCCGCCAGGCAATATGTATTCCCATACCCGTGGAGGGGATGGCCGCCGACTATTTTCCAGATTGGTTTTCAAAAAAGTCCCTTTGGTATTTTTGATCAGTGGAATTGATTTTTCCCACGCCACGATTCGTCGATTAAGATGAATGTTCAGTACTTGTACTACTTTTTAAGTATCTCAAAAGGAAGGGGCGCCTGTCAATCTCCTTGCTCTGACCTAATGAATAACCCGCGCTTGTTTTCCATCGGTTGCAACTAGGATGATCTATCCTGGTGGCTGCTGGGTAAGGCCGCATCGGTTGGCGATAATTGACAGCGCCCATACACAAAGGATAAGTTGTACCTAAATTGCGCTTAACCGATAGCTTAAAGATATGATATTTCTTGCAGGAGGATGGAATCAACGGATGCTGAAAACCCTATTCTTCATCCTTGTCGCTACCATCTTTGAATTGATGGGGCTTGTTGTCCACGCCGACATGGTAATCCTCAAATCCGGGGAGATGTTTCAGACCAGAAAAGTATGGCGAGAAGACGGCAATGTTTGCTTTTACCGTAACGGGCGGGTGGCCCGCTATCCGGAAAACGATGTGGAGCGAGTGATTGAAAGCAAGACGCCGACAGCAGACCCACCGTCAACACCTGACCGGCCCGCCCCAATGCCCCAACCGTTGGTGCCCCACCTGACCCCAACGGGGGATACCGGTTTTTTAGGCCTGAAATGGGAGCAGCCGCCTTCACAAATCAAGGACTTGCATATGGCGGGAACCGATGCGGCCTATGGTGGTGTGCAACTTTATACCTTTGGCAATCGTCGGAAACACTTCGGCCGGGCCAGTGTGGATTCTATTTTTCTCGGTTTCTGGCAGGGAGGACTGTACACCATTCTCGTAGAGGTCAGCAATTATCTGGACTTTACAGACCTGAAATCAGAAGCGTTCCGCCGTTTTGGCCCAGGCCGGGAAGAGCAGGGACACCAGGAACGGTATCGCTGGTCAGATTCGGTTTCCGATCGACTGCTTTCCTTTGATGACGACGAGGGAACTGGATACCTGTGGATGCGCTCTCATGCGCTGCATGAGAAGGTACGCGCCCGCTATCCAGAGTAAGAGCCTGTTTGATAAATCCGTCTAAGGCCCGCTAACGGCGTTGGAAAGTATCTCAAAATGCTCACATATTCCATATATGCTCTGCTTTTGAGCCACTTTCCGCCTTGTTATCGGGCCTGATCCAGACTTCTCAAGCAGGCTCTAAGTGCCTGCCTGAACATCCCTACATCTGATCCGGGGATTTCAAACGGGCAATCCTATTTCTGGCGCCAGGCGGGGCAGACGCCGTTACTCGACGATCAGCCGTTCGACCACGTTTACCGGATCAGTGATCAGTCCCTGCTGCAACATGATCGATTCGGTCTGTTGCCAGGCCGCCGTGTCGATACGGCCGACCGGTATCGATGGATCCGGCTGAATCATTTGGCGGGTGACCGCCAATTGGCGGTGAATGACGGCTTTGTCCGTATCCCGGTCGTACTCGGCCACAACGCTGACCACCGCATCCGCTTTATCCGGCTGCAGTGCGGCCTGCCAACCGGCTAAAAGCGCCCGGGTAAAACGTTTGACGGTCTGTGGCTGGCTATCGAATATTTTCCGGGATGTGACCACACTGTTGGCCACGAAGCGAACGCCATGGGCCGACGGATCGAAAAACGCCACCCGCTCACCACCGGCTTTGAGCTTGTCGGCCAGAAAAATGCCCTGGGTGTTGCGATAGACCGGCCAGACGTCGACCTGTTTTTGGTAAAATGGGGTGTAATCATACCTCACGCTGGCAAGCTTGACTTGATTGTCTTTGATACCGGCCACCGCCAGAAGGGCGCGCATGATGGTTTCATCATTGCCACCGTAGGTGATGCCCACGCTTCGGCCGGTCAGATCCTGGATATGCGTCAGGGAAAAGTCGTCTTTCCGATAGATCCACTGCAGGGGATTGACTTGAAACAACTGGGCCAGCACGACCACCGAGGCCCCCTTGGACAAGGCGCGAATGACCTGATCGGCAGAGGCTACGCCAAACTGGGCATACCCCAGTTCCAATTCCCGGATGGCATCGCGTTCCGGCCCGCCGGCCTTGACCTCCACCGCCAATCCCTCCCGGGCAAAAAAACCCTGATTCTTTGCGACCACGTCGCCGGCGGTACTGGCATTGATCAGCCATTTGAGGCGGTAGGCGATCGGCTGTGCTGCCTGGCTGGGAGTCGGCGCCATAATGGCGAGCGCAATATAAATGGATATTGGTATCGCTATGATGATTTTCCACGGAAATCGGCGATTGCGCATTGGATTAACCTCCATATTGATTTCTTTGATAGTGTCCGTCCAGAAATAGGAAAATTTGGTCGAGATCAAGGCGCGATGAAAAATTTAACCACAGGCATATGGTTGATATTCCGAGGATTAAATTTTTCGCGCAACGCCGATGTCGGGCAAATTAGCCATTTCTGGATGGACACTTGCTAACCCGCGGCCCAGGCCTTTCTTACCCCGGAACCGATCAGTTCGAGAATCCCCTGATACAAGGATAGGGTGATCCCGATAATAAACAAGGCCACCAATATTTTTGACAGGTCGCTCTGGTACAGGGCGATGCGGATGCTGTAGCCGATGCCGGCATTGGCGGCGATGAATTCGGCCACGATAGTGCCGGCCATGGCCAGCGTGGCACTGCCCGAAATGACTGTGGTCAGCTTGTGCAGGTTTTCAAAGGCCCGGATTTTCACTTCGAGCTGCCAGCGCAATCGTCCGGTTGCCCGATAAAAATGCTCGATGTCGTCGACCGGTTCACTCATGATGCCGATGATGGATAAAAGCAGTGGGAAATAACAGATCATGGCGGCGATGAACAAACGCGTCAGGAAACCGTCCCCCAGCAGAATAAACAGGATCGGCGCAATGGCGACGATGGGATAGGCCTGAACATTGTAGGCCGCCACTTTGATGAAAGAACCGAACCAGGTGGCCCGGCGGCCGGCGATGCCCACAGCCAGCGCCATGGCAATGGAGAGGATCTGGCCGATAACCGCCACGGCAAAGGTGTCCAGCACATCACAGGCGTAACGCACAAATTCCGCCCGCCCGGTTTGCCAGACGCCAGCAGGCCCCGGAATCACATAGTCGGAAAGGTTCAGCGCCAATTTAATCCCGAACAGCAGACCGATACCCAACAGGTAGACAATCAGAAATTGGTAGATGCGTCTATGCAGCATTCATAATCTCCAGCATGACACGCTCCATGGCCATTTTGTCCACGGGCTGGTCTGCGTGGTGGTTTTGGCCCTTGACCATGGCGATCTGGGGGGTGCGGTGCGCGCCTCGAAAAACGACGATTTTGTCACACAGCCGTGCGACCTCCACCACATTGTGAGAAATATAGAGAAAGGCGGCGTCAGGAAATATTTCTTTGATTTTGTAGATAATCGTCTGGCGGGTGGGTTCATCCACGTTGGCCAGGCTTTCATCCATGATCAGGATGCCAAAGGTCTGAAGCAGGTAGCGCACGAGGTTGACCCGGTTGCACTGGCCCATGGAAAGCTGCGCGAACCGCATGCCCACCAGATCGGTCAACCCAAAATGGTCGATCAATTCCTCACGCAACGCCTGACGACCCGGCGGGGTGGTTTTTATGAGATGGCGGCCCACTGATGACCAGCCGGGCAAACGTTCACGATTGTATGTATACAGGCACGGCTTGTTGGTATTGTTTTTAATGTTGCCTGTAAACCCATCGATATCGCCAGAGATAATGCGCGCCAGGGTGGTTTTACCCACGCCTGATGGCCCGAAAAGCGCATGAAATCCAGGCTTGTCGATGGTCAGGGCCAGACCGTCGAAAAGTGGGGTTTCCGCTGCTGGGTAGCGAAACGTGATGTCGTGGCAGGTAATCATTTCTCAATTGAATACGGTTTTTTAGAAGCTCATTTTTTTAATTGACACAGCGATATGGGTTCAATATCAATTGAGATTAAAATTTTCCAGTCCTATTCAAAAAACAAGGCAACGATGGACATTGACGATGATGGCGGCCGGCTTGAGGCGGTGTGGCTGGGTCCTGCGCCCGAGGTTGCACCCACCCTGATTTTTTTGCACGAAGGGCTGGGGTGCGTTGCCCTGTGGCGTGATATCCCTGCGCGGTTGGCCAAAATGACCGGTTGTGGGGCACTGGTCTACAGCCGCCGGGGATATGGTGCGTCGGCACCGTGCAGGCTGCCGCGGCCAATTGATTTCATGCACCGTGAAGGGCAGGTGGTGCTGCCCAAGGTGATCCAGCAGTGTGGTATCCGCGATCATATTCTGATCGGCCATTCAGACGGGGGGTCCATCGCCCTGATCAATGCCGGTGACCGGCCCGCTCCCGGGCTGGCCGGGGTGGTGACCCTGGCGGCGCATGTGTTTTGTGAAAAAATCACCTGCCGTTCCATTGAGGATGCCCGCCGGCGGTATCTGAACGAAGATCTCAAGGCGCGCCTTGCGGTGTATCATGGAGAAAATACCGATTGTGCGTTTTGGGGGTGGAACGATGTCTGGTTGCATCCGGACTTTTTGCGCTGGAACATCGAGGCCTTCCTGCCGTCCATCCAGGTGCCGGTCCTGGCTGTCCAGGGCGTGGATGACCCCTATGGGACCGCCGCCCAGATCGAAGCGATTCGACGGGGTGCCAAAGATCGGGTGTCTGCCAAAATGATTGCCGACTGTGGACATGCCCCGCATTTAGAGCAAAGCGATATTGTCCTGCCCATCATCCGTGATTTTGTTAGCGCCTGTTTGATAAATCCGTCTAAGGCCCGCTAACGGCGTTGGAAACTGTCTCAAAATGCTCACATATTACCTATATGCTCCGCTTTTGAGCCACTTTCCGCCTTGTTATCGAGCCTGATCCAGACTTCTCAAACAGGCTCTTAGACGAATCAAAACCGTGGCTTCCGGCCATGCTGATGAGGAATCAACACCGTGGAAAAGCTGAAACAATTCTGGATACTGGTTGTGGATGTCTGGCAAAAGGGACTTTTTGAGACCAGTTTTGGGCGTATTTTCGTGGCCTTGAGCATTATTCTGCTGGCCCTTTTGGTGCGCAACCTGTTTGTTAAACTGATTATCGGGTGGTTTCATCGACTGGCGAAAAAAACCAAGACGCGTTTTGACGATGACGCCCTGGCTGTGCTGGAGCGGCCCATGGCCTTTATCCCCTTGGTGGTTGGGATCTATTTGGCTGTTGATTATCTGGCCCTTTCCGGCGGCCTGAAAATTTTTGCCGATCGCCTGGTCCGTTCGCTGATTGTCCTGGTTATTTTCTGGGCGTTCAGAAATATGGTGGTGCCGCTTTCCACCATCTTGCGTCAGCTGGAACGCTATTTTACGGCTTCCATGGTGGACTGGCTGATCAAGGCCATCAAGGTCGCTTTGATATTTATCGGGGTGGCCACCGTCCTCGAAATCTGGGGCATCCGCATTGGGCCGATTATTGCCGGCTTGGGGTTGTTTGGCGTTGCCGTTGCCCTGGGAGCCCAGGACTTGTTCAAAAACCTGATCTCCGGTATTTTGATTATCGCCGAGAAGCGTTTCAACCCCGGCGACTGGATCAAGGTGGACGGAGAGGTGGAAGGTACCGTCGAAGATATCGGATTCCGATCCACCCTGATCCGGCAATTCGACAAGGCCCCGGTATATGTGCCCAATGCCAAGCTGTCCGATAATTCACTGGTCAACTACAGCAAGATGAGCCATCGCCGCATCTATTGGGTGATTGGCGTGGAGTACCGTACCACAGTGGATCAACTGCGCCAGATCCGAGACGGCATCGAGGACTATATTCGTGATTGTGATGCGTTTGACACCTCGTCGGCGGTTCCCACGTTTGTTCGTATCGACCGGTTCAGCGATTCGTCCATTGATATTCTGATCTACTGTTTTACCCGCACGACGCTGTGGGGGGAGTGGCTGGCCATTAAAGAAAGCCTGGCCTATGAAATCAAGCGTATCGTTGAAGAGGCGGGCACGGCATTTGCCTTCCCCAGTCAGTCGCTCTATGTGGAAGGCCTGCCGTCTGACATGCCGGAAGTCATGGTCCCGGCCGGCCAGACAACAAAACCGGCGTCTGCCTGAAAACACCGTCATAGAGCCTGTTTGAGAAGTTAGGCTCTAAGACTTGCTATTGGAAAGGATGCAAACTTTTCAGGCAGTCGCCAAGTGACCAGGCTTATCAACTCACGCCTCGGCTGGAAGACGCTCCACAACGTTGCCTTCCTCATCGATCACGAAAATGAGAAATCCGCCCTCGATTGCATGCTGGGCAAGATCCTCGTAGATGATGGCCTGTAATTCGTATTTGCCCTTTTTTTCCAGATGCATGTGAAACATGGCCTGCTGGGCCGCATCCTTACTGAGAAAGGCGGGGATATAAGAGACCTCATGCTCGGTATCGGTCTGGCCGACGATCTGCTCTGCATTGCCGAACTTTTGAATGGCCACATAAAGCCAGGTATTTGCTTGAACGGTCATGGATGCTTTCCTTTTTTAAAATCCCATATCTTCATTGATCAAAATGATTTTCACTCGTTTTTTGGGGAAGCTTTTTTCGGTAATGGTCCAGGTGTTACAGATGCGGTCCGGGCTGCTGCAGTTCTCGCATCGACCGGTTTTGCCACAAGGGCTTTTTTTGTCCAGCCGCATGACATTGACCGGGGCGGCGTAGTTTTTAATCCGCTTGACGGCAGCCTCCTGATCCAGCACGATTTTGTTGCGGCCAACCAGTAACAGAACAGTTTTGGGACCAAATGTCAGCGCCGCGATACGATTGCCGATCATGTCCAGATTGACCAATTGGCCGGTTTCGGTGATGGCGTTGGTGCCGGTGATGAACAGGTCCACTAAAAGGGATTCACGACGCCGTTCGAGGCTTTGTTCCGGTGAAAGACTTTTGTCGTAGGTGTCCAGCACCGTGTAGCGAGGATCATTTTTCAGTGCTTCGTACAGCCGGGTGCCCACAAAAGTGATCGAGCCGCCCCAGGATATCGTTTGGGGAGCGATGGCCGGAATGATCGTTTCATAGGCTATTTTTTTGGCCAGGTTTTTGTTGTCGGCGACATAGACATCAAAATTGTTGGCCTCAAGGGCTTTCTGGGTTCGTTGCAGGCGCAGCTTCCAATACTCATCAATGGGGTTGTCCATTCTATTGTCCTTCTCACCGGTGGGAATTTTTTATTTTTTTGAGGCCGGTTTTATCTTTCCCGGTCCGGCATGTCAAGCCTGCCCAATGTGGTCTGGCAAGGCCCGCTGCTGTTTGCAGACCATTATTTTTCTTGACAGGGCCGTGTCAGAAATCGTTTATGGGGGACCGTACCGGCAGCTAAAAAACAAATCCCAAATGAAGACCACAGTTTGTTTTTCAACTAATTCAGTGATAAAACAGTTGCCATATATACTCTGTATCCCAGTATGTCTGTTGAAAGATTACCTTGGGCGAATCTATCAATGGGCATCAATATAACCATCGGAGGCATTGATGTCATCTTCCACACCCAATCGATTGACCATTATCTGGAGCAGTGCGGATCGAGGAGTCGCAGAAACCATGGTTTTCATGTACGCAACCAATGCCCGCCTTAACGGTTGGTGGGATGACGTTACCGTGCTGATTTGGGGGCCCAGTGCCCGTCTGGCTGCGCGTGACCCCAAGATCCAGGAATATATGGCTGGCATGAAGGAGGCCGGCGTAAAACTGATGGCTTGTAAACAGTGCGCGGACGACTACGGTGTGGCTGCCGCTCTGGAAGAACATGGCGTTGAGGTCTTTTATGCGGGTACCTACCTGACCGAGCTGATTAAAAATGGAGAGAAGTTGATTACTTTTTAAGATTGTTGTTAATTGCGTTGGCCCAAGGCCATCCATGCGGATGGCCGCAACAAAAGGGATGGCCGTAACAAAAAGGGCGACACGGAGGGACTCAGCCGGTGACCCGACGCTGCATGCGATCCAGATAATCGTCCAACTCGCCCATATTGGAAAAAACCTGCTGAGCGGGCAGGGCCTTGATAATGTCGAATACTTTCTGGATCTGCGGCTGGAGATTGAACAAGACAACCTTGCCGTCGAACGCTTTCATGGCCTTTTGGGCCTTGGCGATAACCCGGACGCCCATGCTGGAGATATACTCGAGCGCGGCCATATCGAATACCAGGGTGTGCGGCTTTTCCTGCAGAACCAAATCCACCCGTTCTTCCAGCCCTGGATAAGAATTGGTGTCAAGGCGGCCGGCGGGTGAAATCATATACACACCGTCCATTTTTTGTTTTGATGTTACTGATAGCGTCATCGTTGCGTTCCTTTTTTGAATTGGGTCAGCGAACGCCTATCTTTTGTTCATTCACAAATAGGCAAACGGGCATTTCTGGATGGGCACTATCGATAGTGCTTTTCCATTCGCATTATATTTTTTCCCCGATCCCGCCTGTATTCCATCCGATCCATCAGATTTTTGGCCAGAATGATACCCATACCGCCCTTATCCCGCTCTTCCAAGGGCTTGTCCCGCGAGCCGACGTGAACATTAAGTGGATTAAACGGAATGCCTTCATCCTGAAGGGTCAGAATCAGGGCATCGGTCTCGGCGACAACATGAAACGTGATATTGTGATCCAAATCATCGCCAAACCCATAAAAAACGATGTTGGAAAATATTTCTTCAACGGCCAGGATCACATCATGCACGACCACCGGCGGACATCCCGCCGCATCGGTGATCCTGGTAATGGTATCGGTAATACGGCTCATTTCGCGAATGTCGTTTTTAACTACGATGGTTTTTAATGTTTCACCCACCCGGTCAGGGGAAAAGTAGGTCATGGCCAAAAGGGTCAGATCATCGTCCAGGGCACGGTTGCCGGTAAATTCGCGTACGCGGGAAAGGATCGCCTGGACCCGTTTTTCAGGGGATAAATCGGCGGTCAATGAGACGGTCCGCATCAGGGCTTCCTGGGTAAACATATGATTTTTGCTGTCCTGCGCCTCGGTGACACCGTCGGTATAAAGTAGCAGCCCTTCCTTGTGCTGCAACTGGACGGTGGCCTGACGGTACCCATGTGTTTCATCCAGGCCGATGGCCGGGCATTGGGCATCGCCCAGCAGGACAGAATTTCCCTTAAGGCCAATGAAAAGGGGGGGATTGTGCCCGGCGCTAGTATAGGTCAACATGCCGGTATTCAAATCCAATACCCCTAAAAATACGGTGACGAAGGTGAGTGAAGGATTGTTGCGAGAAATTTCCCGGTTGACATCGGCCAGAATGTATTCGGGCTCAACCAGCAGCCTGGCCGCGGATTTGAGCATGGTTTTGGCCATGGCCATAAAAAGTGCGGCAGGTACACCTTTGCCGGAAACATCTCCGATTACCAGGCACAAGGTGTTTTTATCGATGAAAAAATAATCATAAAAATCTCCCCCGACTTCAAGGGCCGGCTCCAGGCAGGCGAAAATATCGAATTCCTTTCTGCGGGGCATAGAAGGGGAGCGGTCCGGCACAAGCTGCAGTTGTATTTCCCTGGCAACGGCCAGTTCGCTTTCTATTTTCTCTTTTTCGGCGATCGTGTTTTTTAACACCTCGGTACGCCGTTTGACCTGCCGGCTGAGAATCACATTGCCCACGACAATGATTACCATTACCGCGATAATGCTGCAAAGGACCCACAGCGGCTTGAGCCATCGTGGATAGGTCACCGGTCTGACGCCCGTCGTCCACCGTTTCAGGGATTGATGGTAGATGGATCGGGGGGTCGCCTTGAGTTTTTTGAGATAGGCGTCCAGGGTGATCAGGATGTCTGTATTGCGATCCTTTAAAACGGCGAAACATAGCTTTACAGGGCAAAAACTGATTGGGCTTCTTTTAACCTTGAAATGTTTTTCACCATAGGCGCCGTAAATTCGGGAGACGATGCCGGCCGACACTTTTTTTTGATGCACCAGGGACAACACGCTTTTGTAATCGGCCGCCTTGATCATCTGTGGATGAATCTCGAGCACCGTCAGCATGGTTTCAAACGCAGGGGTATAGGGATCTTTTTCGGCAAAGGCGATATCCCGGCCCGTAAAATCCAGCAGATGCGCCGGTGGGGTGTCCGGGTGGATGTACATCTGGCCCCAATCGGTGAGGATCGACTCTTTTCCCAACTGCAGCGCCTTTTCCCGCTTTTTCAATTCAGCCAGCCCCGGTAAAAGATCAACGATACCGGTTTTCAATCGTTTTACACATTGGGACCGTGTACCGGGAAGGTACTGAAGGGTCCATTTTTCCTGCCGGGCAATATAATCAAGCAGATCGACCGCAATACCCCGGTGATGGCCCTTTGAATCGGTGAAAATCAGCGGTGTTTCCTCAAACATGCCCACGACGATGCGCCGCTGGGCAACCACAGAGGGTGGCGCTGAAAGCATGGCCAGCATAAAAAAAAAGAAAAGGATCGAACGCCGCATGGGAAAATTCCCGGTGATGATATTGCATCGGCACCATGAGAGTGGCCGACAATCGGAAAACAACCTGGATTATTTGTACATCCAAACGGCAGGAGGGGTCAACTATGACGGATGGGTCGCTTCACGGGGGCATTTACAAGCAACAGGAAAAATATTTGGAAACAGCACGACTTAAGACGGGCCAAAAAGGCGACGGTGGCAACAGGGCCATCAGACCCTTATGGCCGGTACACACCATACCGGCTTTTGCCACCGTCAGTGCCATGACCCGAAGATAAGCTTAGAAATGAGTTGTTTGTTGACAGATGAGGGCTACACGCTGGCCACGGTCTCAGCCTGTTTGTTAAAAGCCTTCATTGCCTTGCCGCATTTGGGACAAAAGATGGTGGCCAGATTGTTGTTGTCCATGATTGCTTCACTGGGCAGATCGATAAAAAAGGGGCCTTTGTTCAGGCTTCCACAGGCTTTGTTGTGGCAGTAGAAGCGATGGTGGCTTGGACTTTGTTTGGAATCTGCGGGAAGCCGCTGCATGGGTTTGCCGCATCGCTGACAAAAAATGGTCGCCAGGTTGTTTCCGTCCATTACCGCTTCTGATGCCAGTTCGAGTACAAAGGGGCCTTGATCAGAATGAGGACATTGTTCGTTATTGCAATAGAATTTGGTCGACATGGCAAAAACGTTCCTTCCTTAGTAGTGTATTGAATGGGGCCAATCGCTTCCGGCTCGGGCAGGTTGCATGTAGCTTAGGTTGCCAATCTATCGGCAATTTGTTAGTAAACCATTAGCCGCTGCCATTTCAATAGGGCCTTGGTCTCAACGGCACCATCTTTGGTTTGTTAAGCTAAACAATTAATATGCGACCGATGATGGTGGATGTCAAAACCGTAACTGACACAACCCCCAAAATTCATTCAGGATAAAAATTCGAGCAGCTGCTTCCGGGTGAACGCTTTCAATAGACCCGGATCATCCTCACGAACGATATCGGCCATTAATCGGCGTTTTTTTTCGATGATGGCGGATATTTTTTCCTCAAGGGTGCCCAGGGTCACCAGTTTGAAGACCTGGACCCCGCGCTGTTGACCGATGCGATGAACGCGATCCGTGGCCTGGTCTTCCTTGGCCGCATTCCACCAGCGGTCATAATGAATCACCACCGACCCGGCCACCAGGTCGATACCGGTACCACCGGCCTTCAGGCTGCCCACAAATACCTGGCACGAGGGGTCGGTGTTGAACCGCTCAATCAGGCGGCCGCGATGCCGGCTGGCGCCGGTGAGCACCACATGACCGATCGCCTGGTCTTTCAGGTAATCGGCGATGATGGCGATCATTTCGGTAAACTGGCTGTAAACGACCACTTTTTGTCCTGACGCGAGGCTTTCACCAAGCAGTTCCTTGAACAATTCCCATTTGCCCGAATCTTCGCTGTCGGCGGCAACCGGTTGTTTGTCCACCATCGCCGGATGGTTGCAGATCTGCTTGAGCAGGGTGAGCAGGGCGAAAATGTGAATATAGGGAATCGCATCCGCTTCATTTGTCAGAGAGGCGATGATTCCTTGGGACCGGGCGGCAATGGCGTCCCGGTAAAGTTTGACCTGCCGGTCGGTGAGCTCACAATACCGGATATCCTCGATTTTTTCGGGCAGCTCTTCAAGCACCCGGCTTTTCAACCGCCGCAGGGTAAAAGGGTGGATCAGCCGCCGCAGGTGGGCGCGATTTTTCCCGCCGGCGCCGGTAGTTGCCGCGTCGTCCATGAAACGATGCTTGAAATCATCGCTGGATCCCAAATATCCAGGAACCACCACATCCATCAGGGCTTTTAGTTCCAGCACCGAATTTTCGATGGGCGTGCCGGACAGGCCGATCTTGATCGATGCCTGGATCCGGCGGGCGGCTGCGTAGGTTTTGGTGTCGGCGTTTTTGATCTGCTGCATTTCATCGAACACCGCCAGGGCAAAGTCAATGGCGTCGAGGCCATCGATATCCCTGAGCAGCAGGCCGTAGGACGTGACCAGCACATCGGTATCGGTGAGCGTAGCGGTCAGGTCCCGGCCTAAGCCATAATAGGCCTTGGCGGTCAGCGTTGGTGCGTGCTGCTTGATTTTGAGTGTCCAATGGCTGAGTACCGTGGTCGGACAGACCACAAGGATGGGCCGCGGTGGGTTTTCCTGCTTTTGGATGCAGGCCATCAGGGCCATCATCTGATGGGTTTTGCCCAGTCCCATGTCATCGCACAAAAGGCCGCCAAGACGGTTTTCCCACAGCCACCACAGCCATTTCAGACCGATTTTCTGGTAGTCGCGCAAGGTAGAGGCCAGCGATGGATCATCGGGCAGGGCGGATGGTTCCAGGTTGATCAGCCGCGACAGGGTGGCCGCATTGTCGTCCGTTCCGCTGATGGTTGGCAGGTCCGGTTGCAGGGCGGTGATCCGAAACAATTCCTGGCGGGACAATTTTACGGATTTGCCGTCCTTGCTGAATCGATCGGTGGGCAGATCTTCTGTCAGGGCGGCCAGGGTGTCCATGACCGGTGCATGGGTGTCCACCCAACCGTCGGTGGTGCCGATGTAGCGGTTCCCCGCCTTTCGTGTGCCAAGGATGTCGCTCAGCGATACGGTCTCGTCACCGAACCCGTAATCCATCGAGAGCCAGCACCAATCGCGGTCGATGGCACTCGGGGCCAGTTTCAGCGTGTTCCATTGTTTTAGCAGCTTCAGGCCTTTGACGTCCGGGTCGACCAGAAAGCCGTCGCTGGTCAGCGCCTCGCCGACGGTTTCAAGAAAACTGGGGATCTGGTATTTTTTAAAGGTCATGCGCCGGGGTGTTTCAAAGCGCCTTGATTTGCCGGGTTTTTCCAGTTCAGCGAGAATTTTCAGCTCAGGGATATACACCAGATCGCCATAGATAAATTTTTCCAGGTCTTCACGCGAAAAAAAACGGTCTTCACCCTGGTCCTGGATCACTTGAATGACGGGCAGGACATCCAGGTCGGTTTGGGTTTTCTGGCTGACGCGAAACAGGCTTTTCAGCGGAATGGGATGAACGGGCAGATCGTGCTGGTTGGGCAGGTGTTTTCCCAGGCAGGCCAGCAGCGCCTGGACCCGGCCTCTGGGGATGCGAATATGAAAGATGGCCTCGTTTTGGGAATTTTTACCGGTGACAATGAATTGCCCGGTCTTTTCGTCCACCGATGGCCTCAGTTGACAGCCGTCGACACCGAATTCCATGAAGCCGTGATAGGCCAGAAGGTACCACACGCTTTTTTCCAGTCCCTGGCGGCGGGACTGCATGTTGAGCGCGTGCAGCTGACGTTCCGCTTCGGTCATGGTCAACAGCTGCAGGCGCCGCAGTACTTCTGCGCGGTCGGGGATGACGTCCGTGTCCGGAGACGAGAAATGCCCCAGCCGTTCGGCCAGGCGGTTGCGGTCGGCATCGGTGGAAACATAGGTGATTGCGTTTACGCCGTCGGCCGTCTTGATCTCCAGGGTGGTGCGGGCCTTGTTTTGGATAAACTGCACCTGGGCTGAGTCTACGGTCAGGTGATTGCCCTGGTTCAGGGTTTCGGCCAGCGCGTACCAGAGGCTTCGGGTAAACCGGGCCGCAAGATCCGTGGACTGACGTGCCTTGCCGTTTGCGCCCAGGGACTGCATCAGGGCTTTGAGATGAATACAGGTCCGTTTGCTGGATTTCTGGCAGGTACAAAACTGCTGGCTGGGTTTGCCACCAACGAAAAAAGCCACACCTGGATGGCGATCCTCGGCAGCGGGCATGCGGGCCACGGCGTGGCGATGAAATTCCAGATATTGATCAATAGGCATGGGTGATAGTCCATTTTAAAGGGAAAGAAACTTTCTAACGTCGGCAGGCGGGTGCTGTCAAGGAATCTGGCGTTGTTCAAGAATCGTTATTGTGATCGAAAAGCCGACAACGACAACGAAAACGAAAACCCGGTGCGATGGATGTTATTTTTGCCACGTTCCCGCGAAGGAGCATGGGAACCAGTGAGAATCCATAAAAGCGTTTGACAAAAAAATGCCCTCTATGCCATGGGATGAGATAACCATCAGATGTTTTCGGCCGGTTTCCATGCAACCATCCATTTTGTTGCCATCCGCTGATTATTCATCGGTTATGTCCGGACGATGGCTGACCATAAATGCAAAGGACATGCTAATGGCGGATGCTTCCCATCCTTTAATTGTCGCCCTGACCGGGGCCAGCGGTGTGATTTATGGTGTGCGTACGCTGGAAGTCGTCAAATCGCTGGGTATCCCTGCGCACCTGATTATCAGCCAGGCGGCTGCGCTCACTCTTTCCATTGAGACGGATTACCGCCTTTCCCAGATCAAGGCACTGGCAACAACGGTTTACGAGGTTTCCGACATGGCCGCTGCCATTGCCAGCGGATCCTTTCCAACGCGGGGCATGCTCATCAGCCCATGCAGCATCAAGACCCTTTCTGCCGTGGCCCATGCGTTTGATCACAACTTGATTGTCCGGGCGGCCGATGTGTGCCTGAAGGAGCGCAGACCCTTGGTCCTGATGGTCAGGGAAACACCCCTGCATGCCGGTCATCTCGAACTCATGACCAAGGTGGCCAACCTGGGCGGAATTCTTCTGCCGCCGGTTCCCGCTTTTTACCACCAGCCCACCACCATTTCCGACATCATCGATCACAGTGTCGGCAAAGCCCTTGACCTTTTTGGGGTGGCCCACTCGCTTTACAAGCGCTGGAGCGGCCGGCAACGGGAATGATATCGATTTCCACCGCTGTTTGGTAATACTGCAAGTCAACGCTAAATTCTTCGAAAACAAAGTCCGTTGTGGTATAGAATTGGCCGTAATCCGCCAATTTTTCCTTTGCAAAAGGACGATGTCGACCCAATGCCTTATTTCCGAACCCAGGACGGGTGCAGTCTTTATTATGAAACCACGGGCGTCGAGCGCAGCCGTCCGGTGGTGGTCTTTTTAAACGGCACGTTGCAGACGACCATGTACTGGAAGGTGATGGCATCGTCGTTGAAACCTGGGTTTCGAACGCTGTTATACGATGCCCGGGGGCAGGGCGAAAGCGAGTTGGGAGCCATTCCGCTGAGCCTGGACCTGCATCTGGTCGATCTTACGGCGTTGATGCGGCATCTGGAGCTATCCAAGGTCAACCTGGTGGGATTGAGCCACGGTGCCCTCTTGGGGTATGCCATGGCCCGGCTGCATCCCCAACGGATTGATCGGTTGGTGCTTTGCTCTATCGGCACACGGGCATCAATACGATCGCGGCTGATTGTCAGGAGCTGGTTGAAGATTGCCGAAAGTGGCGGGTTGGCAGCCATGGTCGATGCAGCCATGCCCCATGTGTTTGGTGAAGCGTATCTGGCTGACCATCAAAAGCATCTGGACCGGATTGCCAAAACCATCGTCCGGCGCAACCGGGAAGCTTCCATTATCGCCCATTTGACTGCCTTGGGCCGATATCCCGGACTGCGGTCCATGCTGCAGCCCCTAAACCTGCCCCTGCTGGTGATGTGTGGCGCGGATGACCCCCTGGTATCGGCAAACGGGGCGGCCGAGGTCGCTGAAAAAAGCGGCGGACGACACCTGGTGGTCAAGGCGGCCGGGCATTCCATTCCCGCAGAGGCACCGGAACTGTTTCTGAAAACCATCCGCCGTTTTCTGGGTGATCGATTCTCGGAGATGCCCGAAGGGTTTTAAGCATTTTATCCCCGCAAACTGGATGAACTCGTAAAAAGCCTCATCTTGGACCGATTCAGCGTTTTTAAACAGGTGCCAAGGGAAAACCCCTTGACAATCCAACGGCAGCCCCATTATTGAAATTTAAAGTAAAAAAGCGAATTTGTTGACACGTATGGATCCCGAACACAGGATGATTCGTCCTGTTGATCGATACGAAACGGTAATGTTTGAAAGGAGATCGAAAAAAATGATCAGCGTAGGCATCGTCGGATGGCGCGGTATGGTGGGATCGGTCCTGATGGACCGCATGATGGCGGAGAACGATTTTAAAGATTGCAACCCATTTTTTTTCTCCACCTCCCAGACCGGTAAGACCGGTCCGGATATTGGCCGGGGCCCCGAGACGGTGTTGGATGCGAAGGATCTGGACGCGTTGGCCGACATGGCGGTGATTGTGTCATGCCAGGGGGGCAGCTATACGGAGAGCATTCATCCGGCCCTGAGGGAGCGCGGATGGACGGGATATTGGATCGATGCCGCATCCACGCTGAGAATGAAAGCAAACAGCATCATCGTCCTGGACCCGGTCAATCGCCAGGTGATTGACCAGGCGCTGGAGGATGGCATCAAGGATTACATTGGCGGTAACTGCACGGTTTCCCTGATGCTCATGGCCATTGGCGGGCTTTTTGAAAAAAACTGGGTGCAGTGGTTGACATCCATGACCTACCAGAGCGCGTCGGGTGCCGGCGCCAACAATATGCGCGAGCTGGTCACACAGATGGGCCTTTTGGGGGATGGGGCCAAAGCCCAGCTGGCCGATCCGGCGTCCTCCATTTTAGACATCGATCGGCAGATTTCCGCTACACTGGCCGGGCCGGATTTTCCCATCGATTATTTTGGCGCTCCCCTGGCCGCCAGCCTGATCCCCTGGATCGATCGTCCCATGGAAAACGGGCAGACCCGGGAGGAATGGAAAGGACTGGTGGAGACCAACAAGATCCTGGGGCGCGGCCAAAATCCCATTCCCATCGACGGGCAGTGCGTTCGTGTGGGGGCCATGCGGTGCCATAGCCAGGCCTTGACCATCAAGCTGACCCAAGACATTCCCCTTGAGGATATCCAGGAAACCATCGCATCGGCCAATGCGTGGGTGAAGGTCGTGCGCAATGAAAAAGACCCAACACTGGCCAGCTTAAGTCCCGCAGCCGTTTCCGGAACGCTCAGCGTGCCCGTGGGGCGTATCCGCAAAATGATCATAGGGCCTGAATATCTCACCGTTTTTACCGTTGGGGACCAACTACTGTGGGGGGCGGCTGAACCGTTGCGACGAATGCTTAAAATTGTTCTCACCCGTTTGTAAAGAAAATACGTATTTTACATACGTATAAAATCATTGTTTTACGAGTGTTGTATTTTGAATCGCTTAGCGTTAATGTACGTCAAATGGGTGAGTTCTTTTGACTTTGGCTCCGCTAACGTATTGCGTTGGTGGAGCCTTTTTTATAGCCATCGTCAAAATTGATAAGAAAGCCCGACATCGAAGGTAAACGATTGCCAGTTGACCTCATTGAGTCGGGTCTCGCTGACACTGCCATCGGCATGAAAGACACGATCCAGACCGGCGTCAGTGGTCATGTCCACCATATGCATACCGAAACGAATCCCCCAGTGGCGATGAGTATGAAACTGCAGCATTGTTCCCAGCATCACCCCTTTGCCGTCGGCATCGTGGGAAAAGCTGACCGGATGCTGTAAATCGCTGCGCAAGTTCCAATCGGCCTCAGCTGAGTAGTCCACCCAATGATATTCACCGGTGAAAAGGACCTTCAAGCAGCGAAACGGCCCCTTTTGAAAGGGGGTGGAAAACTCCAGCTCCACGCCGACCCAGGGGCCCTTCCAGCGGGTTTGATAATGACTATCCAACCCTTCAATGGGGCCTGTTGATATGTCGGCCAGTGGTGTTGTCGCTATGACCTGGTACCCATCAACGATATTGAAATCCTGCTCGGCCATGGCGTACCCCAGCATCGGGCAAAGGACAACCGTGGATTCCAGAAAAGAAAAGCGCGGGCCGATGCCCAGGGACCCGTCCCAGACGTCTTTGCCGTCGACGCTGTTGATGGAGCGGGAGAATTCCTGGGTACGGTTGTCGCCACTATAATCGGAGTCCTGATTATCTCCGGAGGCAACCACACCATAGTCGAGCTGTCCTTTTAGATAAATCCAGTTTTTGATTGTCGTGCGATTGTCCAATTTCAGCTGATAAATCGTGACGCCTGACCAACTGAGCTCGGAAAGCACATTGGGATTGGCGCCCTCGGTGTTGCCGGCAATATTCCAGCTCAAATTGTCAAGCCGGTAGCCAGCGGAAAGGGTAAAGGTGCTTGTGGCCCAGCGTGCCATGACATTTCCCGTTTTGCCGTCTGTAGACGCGGACATTGGCTGTGCGTGCGGGGCTTGAGAAAAAGCAGGGGGGACGATGATAAAAATCAGCAAACCAAACACCAAGGACATGACCATGTTTCGCATGAACCGTTTCTTCCTCTATTTTAGTCAGCAGCAGATGCAGCGTCAGTGTTCGCGTTAAATTTGTCCGAAGCTATTGGTGAATCAGCGCAAGTAGGATCGTAATCTCATGAAATCGAATAAATTACAAGCCACTAACGCGAATTCCGCCGCTTGACTTGCCGGCATCGCAGATTTAATGTAAAACATTTTTCTGGTAGTGAATTCCCGCTTGATAATCAAGGAAAACAATGTATGACCGACACCGATACAATCGAATCCCCCGTTGCCCGGGCGGGTGAACACCTATTTCAATATGCCATTGACCGGGATGAAATGAAATTGATCCTCGATGCACTGCCACTTCCCGTGCCTGAAAAGCGGGTGGCCTTGGAGTATGAAATTCAATTGCTGCGCATCATCTCGGTGGGGTGGGCGATTACCTATCACCTGGCCGACAACAGCCTGAAAACACCGTTGGGACAGCAATACTGGGAAAATGTCAGGTCATTTTCCTCGACGCTGTCGACGTCCGCATCCCTTACCACCGGAGCGGACATTGACTATTTCGATATCATCAAACAGCGTCTCGAGTTGTATGTCAACGCGTTGGATGCCGCCGGGAAAATATCCGAACCGGCCATGGCCATTGGACCGGCTTTTGCCCAGGCGTGCGGGGACAAGGACGATGCCTGCGCGGTTCTGGCCGGCAGCAAAATGTTCCAGGTGGCCGTCAATGCCGTGCGAGAGTACCTGGATGAGGCCCTAACGCAGCAGGATCACCGTGACGACTGAACTGAAAACCAGATGGTTGCCGGCTGCTGCAAGTGGCCTGTTGCTCACGGCGGCGTTCCCCAAACTGGGCTTGTCCGTGCTCGCCTGGGTGGCGTTTGTGCCGTTGTTCATCGCCTTGGGCAACCTTAGTCCTCAAAAAGCCTTTCGTACCGGGTTGATTGCCGGCATGGTGCATTATTTGACCCTGCTGTATTGGGTGGTTATCACCATGCGCACCTATGGGTATCTGCCCTGGTGGCAATGCATCGGTCTGTTGGTGTTGCTATCCACCTATCTGGGGCTTTATCCGGCCTTTTTTGCCATGCTGATCGTCCGCTTTTGCCGAAAACCCGGGCGATTGCTCCTGCTGGCGCCGATTTGCTGGGTGGCCCTTGAGTATGTGCGCTGTTTTTTACTTACCGGATTTCCCTGGGGGACCCTTGGATATTCCCAGTTTAATCGGTTGCATATCATACAGATCTCAGATATGTTCGGCGTATATGGGATCTCGTTTCTGATCGTGCTTTTCAACGCCGGCGTTTATGTGACAATTCTGCGACTGGCCAAGTGGCAATGGCACGGCCAAGACGTAAGTCCGCGCGACCTGATCCTGGCGGTCATGTTGCCGGTGACGCTGGTCGGTCTTGTGCTGATATACGGAAACAGGCGTATCCACACCGTGGACGCGCGCATGACCAAAGCACCGTCAACCCGCGTGGCCGTGGTTCAGGGCAATATCGATCAAGCCCGCAAATGGGATCCGGTGTTTCAGATCAGCACCACAAAGAAATACCTGGATCTAACGCTATCGGCGGCCACCCACCAACCGGATTTGATCGTCTGGCCGGAAACGGCAACACCGTTTTATTTTGGTGCCAGCCCAAAGCTCACCCGCCTGGTTACGGAGACCGTCCAACAGACCGGTGCCTACCTGCTCGTGGGCAGCGTCAGTGCTCAAGGGACGGCAGATCGGCGTGCCATCTACAACAGTGCCTATATGGTGTCTCCCGATGGGCATGCCACGGGGCGCTATGACAAGGTCCATCTGGTACCGTTTGGCGAGTATGTACCCTTGAAACGGCTACTTTCCTTTGTCGGTAAGATGGTGGCGCAGGTGGGTGACTTTTCCAGTGGGAACAAGGGGCAAACGCTGGCCTGGGGGGACGCCACTCCGCCGATCGGGGTGCAGATATGCTTTGAGATTATTTTCCCGGGACTCTCCCGGGCCCTGGCGAAAAATGGTGCCGGGATGTTGGTCAACCTGACCAATGATGCCTGGTTCGATAGAAGCAGCGCTGCCTATCAGCATTTTGCCATGACCGTTTTTAGGGCGGTGGAGAACCGGCGTGTGCTGGTGCGTTGTGCCAATACAGGGATCAGTGGATTTATCGATCCTGTGGGCCGAATCATAGCGCAATCGGGCTTGTTTGAAGATGCGGTCATCCAAAAGCAAGTCCCCGTATTAAAACAGACCACCCTTTACACACGCATGGGGGATGTGCTGCCCTTGCTTTGTCTGATCGGAATGGGGGCAATGATCGGGCGCGCCATGGTGAAAAAACGAAGCCCTTCGGATTTTACAAAAAGGCCTATCGGCTGATTGATAAGAGGAGACCAACCATGAGTACCGAACCCAAACAACTGCTCAAGGAAAACCAACAAAAGCTTGCCCAGCTTAAGGAGTATCTTTGACCTGGCCAGCCAGGAAGAAAGGCTCCAGGAAATCGAGGCGGAAATTGCCCGGGACGGGTTTTGGGACAACCCTGACGGCACCACCGCGATTTTAAAAGAACGTACGATTTTAAGCACGCGGATCGACACGTTTCACACCCTCGAAAAGGACATTGAGGAAGCCGGCATTATGCTGGAGCTGGCCATCGAAGAGGCGGATGCCGATACCCTGGCCGAAGTCACCGGTCAGATTCGCGGGTTGGGACGTCGGATGCACCAGTTTTCATTGAATATGATGCTGGACGGCGATGACGATCAGAATAATGCCATTATTTCCATCAATGCCGGCGCCGGCGGCACCGAGGCCCAGGATTGGGCCGAGATGCTTTTTCGCATGTATATGCGATGGGTTGAAAGTAAAAAGTTCAAGGCCAGTATTGTCGATTTTCAGCCCGGTGATGAAGCCGGTATCAAAAGTGTGACCTTTACTGCGAGTGGCGCCTTTGCTTATGGCTACCTGAAATCGGAAAGCGGTGTCCATCGGCTGGTCAGAATTTCTCCATTCAATGCCAGCGGCAAACGTCATACCTCTTTTGCCTCGGTTTTTGTTTATCCGGAACTGGATAACGAGATTGAAATCGATGTGGATGACAAGGACCTGCGCATCGATGTGTTCCGCGCCAGCGGCGCCGGTGGCCAGCACGTCAACAAGACCAGCAGTGCCGTGCGCATCACTCATCTGCCCACCGGTATTGTGGTGCAATGCCAGCAGGAAAAATCCCAGCACCGCAACAAGGATATGGCCATGAAGGTGCTCAAGGCCAGACTTTACGAGGCGGAAAAACGCAAGCAGGACGAGCGGCTGCAGGAGATCCACGACGGCAAGGACGATATCGCCTGGGGCAGCCAGATTCGTTCCTATGTGCTGCATCCCTACCAGATGGTCAAGGATCACCGCATCGGACTGGATGTGGGCAATGTTAACAGTGTGCTGGATGGGGACATTGATGTCTTTATCGAAGGGGTACTGTTGTCGAGAAAGTCATAATGCATTCATGCGCCCATTAATGGCCGGCATGAAAAAACAATTGGCGAAATTACGGCCACTCTTGCCCGTTATGGATCGTCCATGATGGATCGTTTTCTTTCGTTGCACCGGTTGTTCACCGAGGTGCCTAATTCTTCATCATCCAATTGAAAAGGGAGTCATGAATCCGGATAATATTCGCGATGTCCTGCGATTTTATTTTATTACCGATGATGCGGCGGGGGGAATGCTCCCCTTGGCGCAGGCCCGCGTGGCCATTGATGCCGGAGCTACCGTCATTCAGTATCGCCATAAATCCTTCTGTCTTGATTCCTATGAGGAAGTCGCGGCGATCCGCCGACTCTGCCGGGAACGGCGGGTTCCTTTTTTAGTCAACGATAATATTCTGTTGGCTAAGGCCGTCGATGCCGACGGTGTTCATGTGGGGCAGGACGATGCACCGCCGTGGCAGGCACGGCAGATCATGGGGGCCGAGGCCATCATTGGGGTGTCGATTTCCACCATGTCGGAATTGGAGCATACGGATCTGGCCGCTTGCGATTACATCGGTATGGGGCCGGTTTTTTCCACCGATACCAAAACCGATGCCAAGCCGGTGCAAGGTCTCACAGGTCTGAGGGATATCGTGAATCTGTCTCCGGTTCCAGTGGTGGCCATCGGTGGCATTGATTCTGACAATGCAGCCGATTGTATTGCCCACGGTGCGGCCGGGGTGGCGGTCATCAGTTGCATCACGCGTGCTGCTGATCCGGTTCGCGCAGCCCAGACCCTGGCGGCGGCGTGTGGGCTTGGCACCCGTTGATACATGACGGATTAGACCCAATTATTTAGAACAGACACGCAGAGACTTCTCGTATGGGAATCCGAAGACGGCTATTGTTTGCCATTGTTATCCTTAGCAGCGTCATGCTGATGGGCAGCAGCGGGTATTACCTTATTTTCGAAGGCCGGTCCAGCTACCTTGACTGCTTGTATATGACCGTTATCTCATTGACCACTGTGGGCTATGGTGAGGTGCTGGGCATTACCGGTAATGCCGGGGCCCAGATTTTCACCATGCTGCTGATCGTTTTTGGCATGGGAATTATTCTATACTGTATCAGTACGTTAACTGCGATGCTGATCGAAGGCGAACTGACCGGCATGCTCCGGAGAAGAAAAATGGAAAAAAAAATCAATGCCCTGACCGGCCATTACATCGTTTGTGGCGGTGGTGAAACCGGGTTTCCCCTGGCGGTTGAACTGGTGACCAGCAAAGCCAGTGTGGTTCTGGTTGATAACGATAACCGGGTGATCGATGAGGCCCGACAGGTCAAGGGGTTGTATCACGTTCACGGTGATGCCACCGATGACAAGAATCTGATCGCCGCCGGCATTGAACGGGCCACGGGGATTACCATTTGTCTGCCGTCGGACAATGACAACCTGTATATTACCATGACCGCGCGGATGCTCAACGCCAAAGCGCGCATCATCAGCCGTATGACCAACAGCCGCCTCAAGCCCAAACTGCTCAAGGCCGGCGCTACGTCGGTGGTGTCGCCCAACTCCATTGGTGCCTTGCGCATGGCTTCCGAGATGCTCCGGCCGGCAGCGGTGGAATTTCTCGATAACCTCCTGCGCAGCGAGCGCGGTGAGCTGCGTATCCACCAGGTCGCCGTCAGCAGTGGCTCTCCTTTAGTGGGCAAGCCGATTCTCCAGTCCGGGCTTCGCGATCAGTTCAATCTGCTGCTGTTGGGGGTTCGTTTTAAAAACGGTGAATTCGAATACCGCCCACCCAGTTCCTTTGTCATGGAAGCGGGCATGACCCTGATTGTACTAGGCGACATTGAGAATATCAATAGGGCGCGGGAAATGCTCTAACGCCATTTTGAGCCATATAACGCCCGGCAATGCACACCGCCGACATGGCGGCCACGGCTTCGACCAGTTCCGGCAGTGAGATCTGGCGGTTGAAGTCGCCCAGGTGAGGGCCGCTGGTGATGAGAATATCGCTTTGACCGGGCTGCATCCCTTCTATTGATTGCGCGTCGTATCCCTTTTGCCTGAGGAACGCATGGAACTGGGCTGGTGTCATGTGCTGCTGGTCAACGCGGCGCAAAAGTTCGCTCATATATCGGTCCACCCCCATTTCTTCGATCATACGCGCAACAAGGCGATGGTGATCGATGGGCAGGCCCGCTGTTGGGGAGGACGTACCGCAAAATCCCGCATAGTAGTTGTCGAAGATTCCATGGATCATCCTTGCCAGCAAGCTGGGATCAAACAGGTCACGGGCATCCACCGGCCGGCCGTCTGCGTCCAGACCCCGCCGGCAGCCATCCTGGCTGCGAAAATAACTGCCGGCCACCAGCAGTAAACTGAAGAAATGGCTGCCGATATGCCGGTACAGCAAACGGCTTGTACCTTCAAAGGAAATAAGATGCTCAAAGTCTCTCAGCCCGGATAATCCCAGGTTGGGAAACGCGCAGGAATCGAGCCACTGATCCAGACGGCCGGCCCGAAACCACTGGTAGCGTCCCTGATCGTCACGGCGCAGTCGTTGGGTGCGATTGTGGAAAAGGGGGATCGGTGCATCGTGAATGATTCCCTTAGCAGCCAGAAATCCCATCAAATAGGCATTGCGGCTCAGTATTTCCAGGGCGGTCTCGCCGCTTACGCGGTGATCGTTCGGATAAACAAAATAATCCTTTTGCGTGACAAATACGATTGCCAATTCCTGGGGGTGCCTGGCAATCGTGCCAGGTGGCTTTATGGGCAGCTGGGTAAGACGAACGACGGGCTCTGTGTTAAACGTAAGGGGCGCAGGAATGTGGAAACGCCGGTCCACGTCATATATGGGGTGCTGGAGGGCTTCCATCCAGCGGATTTCCTGGCTGAGATCGGCAGCACAGTCATCTGTTTTGGCCAGTTTGGCGACCAGTAGACGATTGTTTGGCGATGTCTGTGCCACCAGGCTCCTGCCAATAAAACGGAAATCGCCAATCAGGCGCAGTCCGTGGGCCCGGGCCAGATCATCCAGGGTGACGGATGGGGGGCTGGCAATATCAATATCTGGCATCCGTGGCCCCTTGACCACCAGTGGCAGACTGCCCAGGGCTTCGGCCACACCACGGTGCGCACTGCCATGGGTTTGGCTCAGCAGCCCCTCCATCGTGGCCAGGGCGGCCTGCCCCATGCCATTGCCGGCTGGTCGGACGATCATGTCACTGATTACTTTTGCCGCTTCGCGGAAAAGGAAGTAGCTTTGGCGCACCCGGTGGAATTGGTCTGATTGCAAAAGGGTGGTAACGGCGGCAATGGTCTGCCGGTCCAGGACGTGGGGTGTTTTTTTGAGCAGTCGCCGCAGATCGGTGACCGCATGATATTTGGCGATAAAGTCGAAATTGGAATCGACAAGGGCGTTCTCGGCCTGCTGCTTTAGGGTGGTTGGATAGGCGGACATGGTTTAATGCGTTAAACGGTAAGCCGCTGGATGTCGACCGAAAGTGGGATGCGGGCATCCAGGCAAACAAAACGGTTCGGGTGGGTGATAATTCTCATGCTCTTTTTTCCGTATGACCATTTAGCAAACCAATAATTTCAGACAACCGCTGGATGTGGTGATCAGCGGCAAGCGCTGGGTTGCGGTAGGCCACGAAGCACGTGCCGGCGGCGATGGCCGCTATTTCGTCAACTTTGGAATCACCGATGTACATGACTTCTTCCGGGCGTACCGCAAAATGATTGGCCACTTTGTTGAGAGATTCCGGGTGGGGTTTGGGATGCTGTACGTCCAGGGCACAGACCACCAGGTCGAAAAGGTGATCAATGTGGTTGTCGGTCAGCACACGGGCCATGGTATCGGTACGGTTGGTGGCCACGGCGGTCTTATAGCTTGGGCGCAGACGTTCCAGCAGTGGTACCAGCCCGGGTTCCATCTGCATGTATTTCATGAAGGGCAAATAGCCGAGTTGTTTACGATAGACATGAGCTGCTTCGCGAGTGGCTTCATCCTGGAACAGATGGGCCAGTGATTCGTCCACCGTGTGCATGTGCACATAGGCAAACTGCTCGGGTGTCATGGGCGGTAAGTCAAAACGTTCCAACAGATGATTGTAATAGGCCTGGTTGGCCTGACTGGAGTCGAACATGACACCATCGCAGTCAAAGGCAATGACTTTTAGGGGATTGTCCAACAGATGGTCTCCTTATTAAAAAAGCACCGGCAAAAGGATTGTCGATGCTTTTTGGCCTTATCATGGGTGTGCCTCACCCTTCAAGGGGGGGGCTACCCATTGGTTGCTTTTTTTTGAAGTGGTGCGCCTGGGGCATTTTTCGATGCCGGTTTGGTTGCATAAATCTGGCCGTAGACCCGTACCGTAATGATGGGTTTGACCGTGCTGTCCGTTGTCAGGACCAAGCTGTCCGTATAGCGACCGGTTGCTGTTTTGCGGTTTTCGACAGTCAGAACATAGCCATCGCCATCGGCTTTGTTAAGCTCTTTGAGGTCAAAAGCGATGTCTTTTCCGTTACGCGCACGCACGTCGATTATTTTAAACGGATAATCCTTTTCCCGCATGATGGTGATCGTTTTTTTAATGTCGGTTCCCACTTCACCAACCAGTCGTGCAAACGTCGGTTTTAAAGAGGCAAACTGAACGACATTGCCGGTCATGCTGAGCGTGATCCGACCTTTGGCCGGGTCGTTGGTGAAAACATCGATACTTTTTTTCAGTGTCCTGCCACCATAACCGGATGTGTTGACCTTGATGCTGATTTTCCCCTCGCCGCCGGCGGGGATTTGCCTCGGATAGGAGGCCACCGAGCACCCTCAACCGGTTTTGACGCGGCTGATTTCAAGCACCCCTTTGCCGGTATTTTTGACGGCAAAATTATGGGTTACCACTGTGCCGTCAACAACTTTTTCAAACTCATAGGTCACTTGAGGGAACACGGCATCGGGCGGGGTGTCGGTTGACATGTCCGCGGCAACCAGTGCCTGCCCCATGCTCCCCAAAAGGAAAAACACCATCAAAACGAAAAGACCAAGATATTTCATTGTTGTACTCCTGCTTGTAAGGAAAACGCCGGTATTCGGCGGCTTCCCAGTTGATCGACGTTGGCGATAGTTTTAAGCCTCACGTCCCGAACTGTCAAGCTACATCAGGAAAAAAGGATCCACATCCACGATGACCCTGACATGACGTTTGCCGAACGCGCTGCCGGCTCCGCCGTTCAGCTGTCTGACGAATCGGTGAAGCCTGCCGGTATCGGCACTTTTAACAATGATCTGCCAGCGAAACTGGCCGGCGATCCGTGCAATCGGCGCTTCGATGGGGCCCATCACCTCAACGGTACCTTTATATGGCCCTCCCGCAATCAGCAGTTCGCGGCAACGATCGCCCAAGCGTTGGGCCTGGTCGGCCGTTTGCTGCGCATCCTTACCGGAGATGCGCAGGGCGATCATGCGGGTCAACGGCGGATATCCCAAGGATTTGCGAAAACCGATTTCACGATCGAAAAAGGCCAAGAAATCCTGATCCTTGGCGGCCAGAATGCTGAAATGATCGGGATTGAAAGTCTGCAGAATCACTTTTCCCGGTTGATCTCCGCGACCGGCGCGCCCCGCGACCTGGGCCAATAGCTGAAACGTCTGTTCACCCGCCCGAAAGTCGGGGAAATTCAGGCTCAGGTCGGCACATATCACACCAACGAGTGTAATGCCTGGAAAATCATGGCCCTTGACCACCATCTGGGTCCCCACCAGAATGTCAATGTGTCGATGCTTCAGATCCTTGAGCAGTTTGACGATGGACCCCTTCCGGGTCATGGTGTCCCGATCCATCCGGGCCACCCGGGCATCGGGAAACAACTGCATCAAGGTTTCTTGTATTTTTTCGGTTCCCATGCCCAAAAGCTTGATTTTTTTTGCGCCGCAAGTGGGGCAGGCGGATGTTGCGGGCTTGGAAAAGCCGCAATAATGACAGCGAAAGGCATTGATTTTTTTGTGCAGGGTCAGGGAAATATCACAGTTTTTACAGCGCAAGGGCTGCCCGCAATCGGTGCAGATGGGAAAGGCGGCAAACCCCCGTCGATTAAGAAAGATCAGTGCCTGATTGCCGGCGTCGAGGGTTTGTTGCAGTGCATTTTGTAGCGGTAATGTAATATAACGCCGGATGCCGCGGTCGTCCCGGCCCTGGGAAAGATCAACGGTCTGGATGGCCGGCAAAGGCTTGTCGTTGACTCGCCGATGGAGTGTGGCCGCCCCATACTTGCCGATGGTCACATTATACCAGGACTGAATCGACGGCGTGGCCGACCCCAAAACGACCAGGGCACCATGCTGGCGGGCGCGAACCACGGCCAGGTCTCTGGCATTGTAAGTCAACCCGCCTTCCTGTTTATAGGCGGTGTCGTGTTCCTCATCCACGATGATCAGTCCCACCTGGGCAAAGGGTGCGAAAATGCACGATCGTGCACCAATGGCCACACGCGTTTTGCCGCTGACGATGCGCTGCCACTGATCGTATCTTTCTCCCTGGGACAGTCCGCTGTGCAGCACGGCCACGGTGTCACCAAAACGGGCACGGAAACGGCGTTCAGTCTGGGAAATCAGTGCGATTTCAGGCACCAGGACCACCGTGTTGAGTCCCAAGTCCAGGGCTGCCTGGGTAATCTGCAGATACACCTCGGTTTTTCCGCTGCCGGTAACGCCGGCAAGCACGATGGTGCCAAATCCCTTGCCCAGTCGAGGGGTAATGGTTTCAAGCGCATGAGCCTGTTCCGTGGTGAGGTCTGGGGGGGTATCCGCCTCAATGGGGTCGCCAAAGGGATCGCGATACACGGCTTTTTCGTAGGAGCTTACCAGGCCGGCTTTTTCCATGGCCCGGATCAGCGACGGGGCGGTACGGATATGAGATTTCAGCGTCGCCACACTTTGATCCCCTTTGCTATGCAGAAGATCCAGAATGGTCTGGCGCTGGGCTGAGATTCGCTTGGACGGTGGGGCCGTATCATTGACCGTTACCCAACGGATGGTTTTGGGCCGAATCCGTCCCCCTTTGATCTGGCGGTCCACAAGAATCCACCCCCGTTTTTGCATCTGATGAATCAGGGCCCATGAAAAGGGTTGGCCGATCCTTTTTTGCAGTTGCTTGGTGGTGGCGGTGCCTTTGGCCAATGCTTGGAGGATGCGGGCTTCCAGGGGGGCAAGCGATGCGGTGGTGATGGCCTGGATGCCGGCCTGACTCACGGTCAACAGGGTCACATCGAAAAGATTGAGCCCGGCGGGCAGCGCCGTAGTGATCACCTGTCCCAGCGGGTACATATAATAGCTGGCGATCCATTCGAAAAAGGGGAGCATGGATTCGGGAAACAGGGCCTGATCATCGAGTACGTCCAGAATATGCTTGATTTCAGGCGGGGTCGAATCGTGTGCCGGACCAATCAGATAGCCGGTGACCGATCGTCTGCCAAAGGGCACCAGGACGCGTTTTCCGACACCGGCTTGCGCAGCAAGGTGCGCCGGAATGCTGTAGCTGTAAATATCATGAACCGGTAGGGCCACAGCCACGGCCATCATTTGACGAGAGCGTGTGATTTGATTATCCTTGACAGTTAGTAGACCATCTTTTAGCATGAATTTCATGGTGTTGTGAACGATCGACATCGTGGCTGGTGCAGATGAAAAGCATTATAACGCTGGTATGCGATGGTTTCAACCTTATCTGTTTTCAGTTCAGAAACAGACAACAAATGGTCGATATCAGCCTTTGGGATCATTTGCCAATGGGCATTATCTGGGTTGGCCATGTTCCAATTTTCTGCTAATAACACGAAACACGATTTTAAAAATAGGATTCTGGATCTATAGTAAAGCGAGGCTGATGCCGATATTGACTGATAAGGCACTTTTAAAACGGGATCTAAAATTTAAATGCTTATCCGTATCCAAGCATTGGGTGCGGAGACATAGCCACCCAAAACTCAAGGAGGAAACGGATATGAACGGGACTTTTAAACGTATTGTCGTCCTGGTCACTACATTCGTGCTGATTATGGTTCCCTGCACGACTTGCTTTGCTCAGGAGATTGAACGGGACGATGCCGTGATTGCCGGACAAATGGCTGGAGACGCACTGGTTGCCAGACCTTTGGGGCTTTGTGCAACGGTGATTGGCAGCGCCTTGTTCATCGTATCGCTGCCATTTTCTCTTTTAGGGGGAAACACGGGCGATGCTTTCAACTATTTGATGGCAGACCCATTTAAGTTTACCTTTACCAGACCGCTGGGCGACTTTTAGCGCCTGTTTGAAATACCCTATGTGGATACGCCTGCCAGGTTTGAACACGGCTGCAAAGAAAACTGCTTTCCTAGTGAATCCAATTTAAACATTGCTCACGATGCCCGGCACCTTTTGCCGGGTACGAGAAGGAGGTTGCGTGCCCGTCCATCTTGTCGAACATCCGCTGATCCGGCATAAACTCGGTCTGATGCGGATACATGATGTTTCCACCAAGCAGTTTAGAGAATTGGCCAATGAATTGGCCACATTGTTGACCTACGAAGCCACCAAGGACCTGGAAACTGAAACCGTTACCATCAAGGGATGGGCCGGTGATGTGGCGGTTGAGCATATCAAAGGGAAGAAGATTACCGTCGTGCCAATCCTTCGCGCCGGCCTGGGCATGATGGATGGCGTGCTCAACCTGATTCCATCCGCCAAGGTAAGCGTTGTGGGGCTTTATCGAAATGAGGAAACCCTGGAACCCGTGCGTTATTATGTGAAAATGACCGGCAACATGCAAGAGCGGATTGCTTTGATCCTGGATCCCATGCTGGCCACAGGCGGTACATTGGTGGCCACCATCGACCTGCTCAAGGAATCCGGTTGCCAGCAAATCCGGGGTCTGTTTCTGGTCGCCGCCCCCGAGGGGCTCAGACGACTTGAAAAAGCGCACCCGGATGTTGACGTTTATGTGGCCTCCATCGATGAGAAATTAAACGATATCGGATATATCCTGCCAGGTTTGGGGGATGCTGGCGATAAAATTTTCGGCACCAAGTAATCGAAAAAAAAGAAAAACGCCGCCACCGATATGTAAGACGCACCCGATGGTCAGCCATCGGGTGCGTTTCTTTTTTTTAAAAGAGTCTGTTTGATAAATCCGTCTAAGGGGCATCCCATTGTCATTCACGACCACATTGCGCGTATTTCTCCCCTTTGCCGCCGGCTATTTTCTCTCTTATCTGTATCGGGTGGTCAATGCAGTCATTGCGCCGGATTTAATCGGCGATCTGAATATCGGTCCCTCGGCACTGGGGCTGTTGACCTCCACTTACTTTATTGCCTTTGCCTCTTCCCAATTGCCATTGGGCGTGTTACTGGATCGGTTCGGTGCCCGGCGGGTGGAGGCGTTTTTGTTGCTTTTCGCCGGACTGGGTGCATATTTGTTTGCCTGTTCGAGCAGTTTGACCGGCCTGGTGGTGGGGCGGGCCTTCATCGGATTCGGCGTGTCAGCCTGCCTGATGGCCGCGTTCAAGGCTTATACCCTGTGGTTCGCCAAAGCGCGTTGGCCGCTGGTCAACGGTTTCCAGATGGCTGCCGGCGGCCTTGGGGCCCTGGCTGCAACGGCCCCGGTCGAGGCGGTGTTGCAGATCACCGATTGGCGCGGCGTGTTTATGGCCCTTTGCGTTCTCACCGTGTCGGTTGCCGTGATTGTTTTTCTCATTGTTCCGGAAAAGCCGGCCAGCCAATCGACGGAGTCTTTCAAGGATCAGTTGCAAGGGGTGAAGACCGTTTTCACCAGCTTGGATTTCTGGCGGGTCGCGCCGTTGACCACCTTGTCCCAGGCCTCGTTTCTTTCCATTCAGGGCTTGTGGGCCGGGCCATGGCTTAAAGACGTGGCCGGATTGGATCGGACCGGTGTGGCCGGTGTCCTGTTATGGGTTGCCGTGGCGATGATCGCCGGGTTCATTTTGCTGGGGAGTCTGGCCGATCGCCTGAGTCGGTCGGGGGTCAGTGTGTTGACCACCGCGGTAACCGGCATGGGCCTTTTCATGATGATTTTGCTGCTGATATTGGTTTTGCCGGAAATTCAGGCACGGCCATTGTGGATGATTTTCGGTTTTTTGGGGACATCAGGCATTTTGTCCTACGCCGCCCTTTCCCAGCAGTTTCCTGTTCGGCTGGCCGGCCGGGTCAACACGGCTGTCAATTTGCTGGTATTTGTGGCGGCCTTTGCGGGGCAGTGGGCCATGGGCGCCATTATCGAGCTCTGGCCTGTGGCTGCCGACGGCCGATGTGCCCTGGTGGGCTATCGCGCGGGGTTCGGGATGATGCTCGGGCTGCAGGCGCTCAGCCTGGTTTGGTTTTTTGCTGCCAGCCGAATGGTGAGAAAAAAGGATCACAATAAAAGGAGACGTGCATGAAAATTTACACCGGTACCGGGGACCGGGGCAAGACCAGCCTGTTCAGTGGGGAACGGGTGCTCAAAAGCATCCCGCGTATCGCGGCCTATGGTGATCTGGACGAGCTTAATTCCGTGATGGGATCGGTGGCGGCGGCCATGAATGATGATCATCAGGCGCAAAAAGAGGAAATCCAGGCTATTCAGGGCCGTCTGCTGTCTGTTGGGGCATGGTTGGCAACCACTCCCGGATCGGCTTCCACCCGATTTCTGCAACCCTTTACGGAAGCGCCGGCAAAGCAGTTGGAATCGGCCATTGACCGGATGAATGAATCACTGCCGGAACTCAAACAGTTTGTTTTACCCGGTGGGCACCTGTCCGCGTGTCTGGCCCATATGGCGCGATGTGTGTGCCGGCGAACGGAGCGCCGTGTGATTGCGCTGGTTGAAGCGGAAGACGGTTCAGTAGGCCCCACGGAAACCATGCAGCATATTCTGGTTTTTCTCAACCGGCTTTCCGATTATCTGTTTGTCATGGCGCGCTACTGCAACCATCTGCACGGGCAAGAGGACGTGCTGTGGAACGGATAATTGATCGAGACCGTCTGGCCAGCGCCTTGGTCGCCACCCATGCGATTGCACCCAACATCCTCGAGGTGAGCATGCAGCGACCGGCCGGATTTTCATTTCTCCCCGGCCAGTTTGTGCGCTTTATCATGGACGGTTATCAGCGGGACTACACCCTTGTCTCCCATCCGGATGACGACACCATTGTTTTTTGTATGGCCCTGATCAAAGGCGGGCGATTTTCCAATACCATCGTCAAGGCAAGGGCAGGAGACCGGTTTCAATTCTCCGGCCCCCACGGCCACTTCATATTCCAAAGCGCGGCCCACCAACCGGTGTTTGTGGCCACGGGCACAGGGGTGGCCCCGTTCGTGGCGTTCTGCCGCAGCGGTGTGAACAGCGCGCTTTTACTTCATGGTGTGCCCAACCCGGACCAGTTGATTTGCCGGCATTTGCTGGAGCCTTGCCTGAATACCTATGTTGCCTGTGTCAGCAGAGCTTTCGATGCAAGCGGCCGCCTGAAAAGGGCCTTTGCTGGGCGGGTCACGGCCTACCTGGAAACGATGCTGAAACCGGATGCCTATGATTTTTACCTGTGCGGCCAACGGGCCATGATCAAAGATGTGACCGCCCTGATTGACGACCGTTTTGGTGGATCACGGGTGTTTATCGAGAATTTTGACTAAATAGTGTCCATCCAGAAATAGGAAAATTTGGCTGAGATCAAGGCGCACGAAAAATTTAACCACAGGCATATGGATGATATTCCGAGGATTAAATTTTTCGCGCAACGCCGATATCGGGCAAATTGGCCATTTCTGGATGGGCACTAAATAATTGTCTGCCGGTGTCAATGTGTTTCTTCGCAGTCCGCCGATCCAAACCGGCCATGCGAGCCACCGCTTCAATGGTGCCGTGGGATTGATACAGGCAATAGCAATATCCCGCCACCAGCGTCTTTAGATCAAGTGTTTGACTTTCCAGACCGTTTTTAAGTGTGGACAGCAGATCCTTTGCGGGTTGCGTGGCCAGCGGTGAATACGATTGTTTGAGCAGAATTCGCCGCACACACTGCTCAAGCTCGCGTACATTTCCCGGCCATGGATAATCGCTGCCGGGCGTTCGAGAAATCTGTTTGTTGACCAGCGCCACCAGTTCGCTGGATGGTTCGCCCACAATTCGCTCGATCACAACCGCTATCAGATCTTCCAATTCAGCCGCATCTTCCCCAAGGCGTTGCCTCAGGGGGGGAACGATAATGATATCGGAACACAACCGGTAATAAAAATCCTCTCGCAATGTTTGCCCGCCGATCAATTGCTCGGCGGGCCGGTTGGTTGCGGCGATGACCCGCCCCCTGAACGGGCGCGGGCGATGATCACCCACGCGTTTGAAGAAACGGTCCTGAATGACTTGCAGCAGCTTGATCTGAATGGGTTCGCCAACCTCACCGATTTCATCCAAGAAAATCGCACCATGGGGACTGCAGCGGTCGAATAGGCCTTCATAATCGTCAACCGCGCCGGTGAAGGCGCCCTTGCGATGGCCGAACAATTCCGATTCAATCAGTGTCTCCGGAAATTGAGAAAGGTTGAGGGCAATAAAGCAGCGGGTGAAGCTTTCCGTAAAACAGCCCTTTTTTTCATCAACAGGGATGAACCCCGAGCGGCCAATGGCCATGGCCGCCGTGCCCTTGCCGCTACCGGTTTCCCCGAGCAGCATGGTTGAAAAATCTTCCATCCGGCTCCACAAAAAGCGGTGATACAAGCCCATGTTGTGAGTAAAAACATTGTTCCACAGGTCTTCCCGTAGACGGCGCATGCTGTCGCTACGTCCTTTGAGATTCTTGTCGATAAAAAAAAACGCCCGCCGGAGCTGATAGCACATGGCCACATAACGCCTGGCCATGGGCCGGTCAAACCCCCAGCCGCACAGCTCATCAATGGCTTTACTGACAAACGGCGCCGGCAAGGATTGTTCCCCCGCCTGTAATTGGTCGAGAATGAGCCTGTCAAAGTGATCCGTATAGCGATGAAACAGATCGAAGAGAAAGGAACTGGTCAATAGTTCCTGGTCGTTTGGATCGTATTGATTGATCGACGCCCGCCCCTGGCGTTCAAGTCTGTCGATATGCTGGTGCACCCGGGCCAGCGTGGTTTCGAATTCACCGTCGCCGCTGGTTCCTGGAAAAAGACCGGCAATCTCGTTGTCCTTTTGCCTTCGAAGGTCACTGAAGGGATTGGCATAAACGGCCTCATGGACCAGTTGAAAGAAGCAGCGTTCGGATGATGATAAATGATTCATGAAACACGTCTCAGCTTTTGGCACGATCGGTTTGAAGCGCGGCTGGGTTTCCCAGACCGACGGCAAAGCAATGGTTTGCATCATTTTCAGTTGTCGATTTGTAAGTGTACAAATTATGAATAGCACATAGTCAAAAAATGATCAACGCATCACCAGGGTCAAACGGCATAAGATCATTGAAAAATGATAAATCGCTATTGATTTCGGATGATAATCTAAATGAACACACATCGGCACGGGTTTTGTTAAGGTATTGCCCAGGACAAACCGCGGTAAACCCAATTGTTGACTGACGGATCAGACGTCAAAAAAGTGCGTCACAAGGTGCTTGAAAAAGCTTTCCCGAAAGGATTACAAGATGTCGAAGCAAGACCTGGCTTTTGAAAACCACTTTGCCCAACCAAGTATCACAGTATCCCACGACACATCGCCCGCCCAGCCAAATGCCAATCCGCAAGGGATATTGCGGCTGTTCTCCACGAGCCGGTTTGCACCGTTTTTCTGGACGCAGTTTTTGGGCGCGTTCAACGACAACGTGTTTAAAAATGCCCTGATGCTGATCATTGCGTTTCAGACCAGCCAACAGCTATCAATGGCCCCTGATATGGTTGTTAATCTGGCGGCCGGATTATTTATCCTGCCCTTTTTTCTCTTTTCCGCCATGGCCGGCCAAATGGCCGATAAAATGGAGAAATCGTTTCTCACCCGCACGATCAAGTTCATGGAAATCCTGATTATGACCGGTGCTGCAATTGCTCTCTGGATGGACAGCCTTTTTTTCTTGCTGGCCCTTTTGTTTCTCATGGGCACCCAGAGCGCATTTTTTGGCCCGGTCAAATACAGCATCATGCCCGAGCATTTGAAAGAGACCGAAATCGTTGGCGGCAATGCCCTAGTGGAGATGGGAACCTTTCTGGCCATTTTACTGGGGACCTTGTGCGGCGGCCTGCTGGTTCAAATGCAAGAGGGACCGATGATCACAGGCGGCGTTCTGGTCGCGGTTGCCATCGGCGGCTGGATCGCCAGCCGGGGGATTCCGGTCACAGGCATTGCCGCGCCGGGATTGACCATTCGGTGGAATGTTTTGCGTGAGACCCTGCGTACCATCGGTTTTGCACGTCGGGAGCGATCGGTTTTTCTATCGATACTCGGCATTTCCTGGTTTTGGTTGCTGGGCGCTGCCTACCTGACCCAGCTGCCCAATTTCACCCGGCAGGTGCTGGGGGGCGGGGAAGGGGTGGTCACCTTGCTGTTGACCCTTTTCTCCATTGGCGTCGGAGGGGGATCACTGCTGTGCGAGCGGCTGTCCCATAAAAAGGTTGAATTGGGACTGGTCCCGTTGGGCTCCATTGGATTGAGCATATTCGGGTTTGATCTGTTTTGGAGCTGCCGGTTGCCTGATGTCCATGGCCTGATGTCAGTGGCGGCATTCTTGAAAGCATCGGGCAGCCTGCGGCTGATGCTGGATTTCGTGATGATCGGTGTGTGCGGGGGGGTATACATTGTCCCTTTGTACGCCATGGTTCAGATGCGCACCCGCACGCATGAGCGGGCCCGGGTTATCGCCGCCAACAATATTATCAACGCCCTGTTCATGGTCATTGCGGCTGTTTTGGGGGCTGTCGCGCTGGGGGCTATGGGGATGTCCATTCCGGCTTTTTTTCTTGCTCTGGCACTATCCAATGCCGCTGTTGCGGTATATATCTATTCACTGGTACCTGAATTTGCCATACGTTTTCTGGTATGGATGATTACCCATACCATGTACCGCTTCCGTCATCAGGATCTCGACCGTATTCCGGCCACCGGCGCCGCTGTATTGGTCTGTAACCACGTCAGCTACATGGACGCGTTGCTGATCATCGGTGCCTGCCGCCGGCCGGTTCGGTTTGTGATGCTCGAGTCCATTTATCACATGCCGGTACTGAATTTTGTCTTTCGGGCGGCAGGGGCCATTCCCATCGACTCTCATCGATCCAATCCAGCTGGATTGAAAAAAGCCTTCAAAGCCATTGCATCGACTTTGGATAAAGGCGAAGTGGTTTGTATTTTTCCGGAAGGCCACCTGACCCTGGACGGCCATGTGGATGTCTTCAGGCCCGGAATCGAGCGCATCGTCAAACAAAATCCCGTACCCGTGATACCCCTGGCGTTAAAAGGGCTCTGGGGCAGTTTTTTCAGCCACAAGAACGGCAAGGCCATGGCCAGGTGTCCGCAACGGTTTTGGTCTCATGTTCAGCTATTGGCAGGGTGGCCGGTTAGCCCGGAGCGGGTAACCGCCGAAGGCCTGCGCCATGCAGTCTTGGACTTGCACGGGGATCGACCGTGAAACTATTCCCAATCCAAAATGACCTTGCCCGACTGACCGGAATGCATGACCTCAAAGGCCTGTTTAAAATCGTCGACCTTGAATCGATGGGTGATCACAGGCGAGATGTCAAGGTGGCTCTGAAGCATGCTGGTCATCTTATACCAGGTTTCGAACATTTCGCGGCCGTAGATGCCCTTGAGTTTCAATCCCTTGAGAATGATCTCGGTCAGGTCCAGGGACACATCGCCGGTCGGAATACCCAGGATGGCCACCCGACCACCGTAGTTCATGGCCCCCAGCAGATCTCGAAAAGCCTGGACGTTGCCGGACATCTCAAGCCCCACGTCGAAGCCTTCTTTCATGTCCAGTTTTTTAACGGTGTCGCTGATGGAGGTCCGGGTAACATTGATGGCTTCGGTGACCCCCATGCGGGCGGCAAGCTTCAGCCGGTAGTCATTGACGTCGGTGATGACCACGTAGCGAGCACCCACATGGCGGGCGATGGCCACGGCCAAAATACCGATCGGGCCGGCCCCGGTGATCAGCACATCTTCTCCCACCAGATCAAAGGATAACGCCGTGTGCGCGGCATTGCCAAAAGGATCCAAAATCGAGGCGATCTCATCGCTGATCAGGTCGGGTACCGGGAATACATTGGTGGCCGGAACGCTGATATATTCGGCAAAGCATCCCGGACGATTGACTCCCACGCCGATCGTGTTGCGGCACAAGTGGCGTTTCCCGGCCCGGCAATTCCGGCAGTGACCACAGGTGATGTGACCTTCGGCCGAAACCCGCTGACCTTCCTTGAGACCCCGAACGTCACTACCGATTTCGGTGATGATACCGACGAATTCATGGCCAATGGCCATGGGGATGGGGATGGTTTTACGGCTCCATTCATCCCAGTTGAAAATATGGATGTCGGTGCCGCAGATCGCGGTTTTCTTGACCTTGATCAACACATCGTTGTGACCAACGCTGGGAAACGGAACCTCGTCCATCCAAAGGCCCGGTTCAGGCTTGAGTTTGACAATGGCTTTCATCGGATAACCTATATAACTTTCAGCGCTTTCCCGACCTTGATAAATGCATCAATGGCCTGATCCAGATGATCCCGGGTGTGGGCGGCGGACATCTGTGTGCGGATGCGTGCCTGGCCCTTGGGCACCACCGGAAAACTGAACCCCACCACATAAACCCCTTCCGAAAGCATTTGTGCGGCCATTTTCTGGGCTAATACGGCGTCTCCAAGCATGACCGGTATGATGGGATGGTCTCCGGGTACCAGTGTAAAGCCCGCCGCCTGCATGGCCTTCCGGAAATAGCGGCTGTTCTCCCTTAGCTGGTCCAATAAGGCCGGACTTTCATCCAGCATCTCCAGAACAGCGATGGATGTGGCCACAATCACTGGTGCCAGGGAATTGGAAAACAGGTAGGGGCGGGAGCGTTGCCGCAGCCAGGCGATAATCTCTTTGCGCCCCGAGGTGTATCCGCCAGAGGCACCGCCCAGGGCCTTGCCCAGGGTGCCGGTGAGAATATCCACCCGATCGGAGACACCGCAAAATTCAGGGGTGCCCCGACCATGATCGCCGATAAATCCCACGGCATGGGAGTCGTCCACCATCACCATGGCATGGTATTTTTCCGCCAGGTCACAGATGCCCTTGAGGTTGGCAATGATTCCGTCCATGGAAAAAACGCCATCCGTAGCGATAAGACGGAATCTGCAATCGGCTGAGGCGTTAAGTTGTTTTTCCAGATCGGCCATATCGTTGTTCGCGTAACGCAGGCGTCTGGCTTTGCACAGGCGAATGCCGTCGATGATACTGGCATGGTTGAGTGCGTCACTAATGACGACATCGTTTTCATCCAGCAAGGTTTCAAACAGCCCACCGTTGGCGTCAAAGCAGGAACTATACAATATCGTGTCTTCAGTTCCCAAAAAACGGCTGATACGCTCTTCCAGAATTTTATGGATGTCCTGGGTGCCGCAGATAAACCGAACCGAACTCATGCCGAACCCATGGGTGGCCAGGGCAGCCTGGGCTTTTTTGATCAGCTGGGGATGGTTGGATAGCCCAAGATAGTTGTTGGCGCAAAAATTCAGGACGGTTTTACCGTCTTTCACGGTGATGGCGGCCTGTTGGGCGGATGTGATCACGCGTTCATCCTTGTAAAGGCCCTCTTGTTTCAATTTCTCGATTTCACCAGCCAGGTGATCAAGCAGTTGTGTGCGCATCTAACAGATCTTCCTTTATGATTCGTGTCCGGTGACTTTATTGCGTCCCGTTTCCTTGGATTGATACAAGGCTTCATCCGCGCGATGGACAAAATCATCAGCAGCTTCCTTTTGCCGGTATATGGCAACACCAAAGGAGAGAGTGATACGGCCCAAACTTTCTCCGGTGTTTTTCTTTTTCAGGTCCAGGCTTTCAAATGTCTGGCGCAAGTTATCGGCCAATCTCATCGCCCCGTTAAAGGGCGTTTGGGGCAGGATAATGGCAAATTCTTCACCACCGATGCGAGCCGCATGGTCCTTGCCTTTGATGGATGATTTTATGGTCGAGGCGATCATGCGCAGCACATTGTCACCCACCAGGTGGCCGTGGGTGTCGTTGATTTGTTTAAAATGATCGATATCGGCCATGATCAAACACAAATCGGTTGCCGTTTGATTGGCGTTGTTGATGGCCTGCTGCAGACTTTTCTCAAAGCCGCGACGATTGGTGATGCGGGTTAACGGATCCAGCAATGCTTCATTGCGGTACTGCTGCATTTTGTTCTTTAATTGGTCGATCTCATGGGTGGCCTGCTGAAGTTGTTTTTTAAAGGAACTGCTGGTTAATTCCAGACGCTTGATTTCCGATTTGATCTGCTCCACGATCTTTTCCACATCCGTTTCCGAGAGATTGGGAACGATCGCCTCACCAATGCTCCCCAGATTATTTTCCGATTGGGAAAAATTTTGCCGGGTCGTCTGAATGGCACCGATGATTTCAGTGAATACTTTTTTAAGCTCTTCCCGAACCAGGGTGGTTACTTTCTCCTTGCCGCCGACGATGAACTGGTCATAAAGCGCTTGGCATAGCGATTCCGAAAAGGATTGCTTTTCTTCCAGGTGTTTGTAAATGGCGGCATTGAGCGCGTTGTTTTTCCCTGATGCGTATTCATACCAGACGCTGTAATTGACCGGGGTGGTGGTCAGACCATATTTGCCCATCGATTCTAGGGCAATTCGCAGATACTGCTTGGACTCATCATCGTATCGCATAGGCATCATTTCTCTTTAAATAATTGGAATGTTGGCAAGTTATCATATATTGCGGGTGGATCGTCCATTTGCCGACATGCGCTGGACCGAAAGAACAGATTAAGAAATTGTTGTTGATTTGTACTAGAATGTAAAAGGAAGGCGGAAACGTGTCAATTAAAATCCGGGTCCGGCTTTGGCGGCAGGATGCTCACAATTTGCTTGACCGTCTCTACCACGCAATGCATAATTTATTGACTTGAAAGTGTAATTTCAATTAATCCGTTTGAGCCTGCGGTCATCACCTGCAGTTGCCATACCCATTTCTCCCGTCGTATTTGTGCCTGGTGCGTGCGGCGGTGCACACTAAGGATAGCAATCCGATGAATAAAAAAATACTGGTGGTCGACGACAACCGCATGATCCTGAAATTCTTGTCCAATCTGTTGGAAGGGCAGGGACATGAGGTGAAAACATGTGAAGACGGGTTGGCCGCACTGAGCCTGCTGACCGCTTATCAGCCGGATATTGTTTTCGTGGATCTGATTATTCCTAAAATTGGCGGTGATAAGTTATGCCAGATTATCAGGACCATGGAGCATATGAAAAACTGTTATCTGGTCATCATTTCTGCTGCTGTGGCGGAGATGGGGCTGGATTTCAGAAAAATAGGCGTTAATGCCTGCATTGCCAAAGGTCCTTTTGGGCAGATGGGCAACCATGTGTTGGCGGCCGTCAAAGATGCCAGTGATCCGTCAAAGACCTCCACTGCTGATAAAATTCTCGGTATTTCCTCCGTAGACGGCTTGCCGGTATATGCGCGGCGCATGACCAAGGAATTGATCAACCGCAGCCGACATTTGGAAACCATTTTAGAAAGCATGACCGAGGCCATTTTGGAAGTATATACGGGTCGCGTGGTTTATGCCAACATGGCCGCGGTCAAACTGTTTGGTGTGCCTTTGGAAAACCTCCTGACGGCCAAGCCCCGTGAGCTGTTCGATGATGCATCCAGAAATCGCATCGACGCCCTGATGGGAGAAACGGCAACCCTGCCACCGGTAGTCGGGCTTTCCCAACCATTGGAACTGAACGGACGCCAGATCGTCATACGCAGTTTTCCGGTGAAAGCAGAGCCCGATACGACGATTTTGTTGATTACTGACATTACCGACCAGCGGGATCTGGAGTACCAACTTCAACATGTCCGGCGAATGGATGCCATTGGTAATCTTGCCGGTGGAATTGCGCATAATTTTAATAATCTGTTGATGGGAATCCAGGGCAACGTTTCGATTTTGATGCAGGACAAAAAAGAGGGGGACCCAGGATACGATGAATTGGCGGGAATTGAGCGATGTATTGATAGTGGTGCCAAGCTTACCAGGCAACTGTTGAGTTTTGCCAAAGGCGGCCGCTTTTCCTTAAGTTGTGAGGATGTAAATGAAATTATCGGCAAATCGGCCAGCATGTTTGCCAAAACCCGCAAAGAAATCCATGTGATTCAGCATCTGGACCCGCAACTGGCCGAGGCCGAGGTGGATGCCGCACAGATCGAGCTGGCTCTCATGGACCTGTATGTCAATGCGTGGCACGCCATGTCCAAGGGAGGGACGCTAAGCATCAGCACGGCCAACGCCACGTTGGATGAAGCGTTTGTGAAGCCTTTCAATCTTAGCGCCGGCCGTTATCTAAAAATCGATATCGCCGATACCGGTGCCGGTATGGACGAGGCGACCCTTCAACGGATATTCGAACCCTTTTACACCACCCGGCCCATGGGGGAGGGAACCGGACTGGGGCTGGCTTCGGTGTTTGGCATCATCGAAAAGCACAAGGGCATCATTACGGTAGACAGCGCCATTGGGGTGGGAACAACCTTTTCGGTGTATCTGCCGGCAGCCCAGCCGATGGCTGAAACATCAGCCGCGGTGCCGGTGGATCAGTCAACCCGAATGCCTGAGAAAGGAACGGGAACCATCCTGGTGGTTGACGATGAAGAATACATCCTCAAGGCCGACAAGGCGATGCTTACCGAGCTTGGGTATGATGTTTTGCTCGCTAAGGGCGGAAGGGAAGCCATGGGGGTGTTTGATCAATACAAGGATCAAATTGAGTTGTTAATCCTGGATTTGATCATGCCTGAAGTGGATGGGGAAACTGTTTTTGATTATGTCAAGTCGGTGCGGCCGAAGATGCGGGTCATTCTTTCTTCCGGTTACAGTATCGAAGGCCTTGCCGAATCCATTTTGGGAAAAGGCTGCGACGGCTTCATTCAAAAACCATACACGCTGAACCAACTTTCCCAGAAGATCAAACAAATCCTTACCGACGATTAACCCCAGGCGGATGTTTTTCCAAAAAAAGACCCGCGGGTTATCGATGGATGGGGACCAATTAAGGGCTGAAACCTTTAGCGCCTGTTTGAGAAGTCTGGATCAGGCTCTAAGGGTAGGAAACGCACCATGGTAGATTATTATCCAGCCCCACGGTCAAGGGGCCCGGACAATCAAGGGCGTGACCCAAAGAGAGAAAAGCGTTCGGGGAAACCAATCAAAAACCTTTTTTTGCTGGGGGTGGGCGTTGGATTTATCTACTGGGCGATGGCGTCACTGTTTTGCCAATTGACCACGCAAGACGGGACCTATCTTGATCATTTCTTCCATCCGGGTATCGACGAGATACTCAGCCGGGTATTGGCGCTTTGCTTTTTCGTTTTTTGGGGTGCTCTGGCCATAGGAACGATGTGCCGACGCCAGCGTGCATGTAAGGCCCTGTCCGACAGCGAGGAAAAATACCGCATCATTATTGAAAATATCGAAGATGGCTATTACGAGATCGATCGTGATGGACGCTTCATGATATTCAACAATTCCTTTCGCAGGATCACCGGATATGATGCTCTCGCCCTTCAACGGTTGGATTATCGCCTGCTTCTGACACCTGCGGAAACAAAAACGGTGATCCAGGCGTTTGATACCGTCCGGCAAACGGGGCGTCCGATCAAAGACCTGGGGTTCGTTATTGTGCGCAAAGATGGTACCCCATGCCTGGTAAAGACATCTGTTTCTCTCATTACCGACCGCCGGGGCAAGATGACCGGTTATCGCGGCCTTTTAAAAGACGTGAGCCGCCGACGGCAGGCGGATGCCCTGAAACAGGAGAAGGTTGCTGCCGAGGCGGCCAGCCGTTCTAAAAGTGAATTCCTCGCCAACATGAGCCACGAGATTCGGACACCCCTCAACGCGATTATCGGAATGGCGGAACTCTTGCTGGATTCATCCATGACTCGTGACCAGCGTGAGGATCTCAAGGTGGTTCAATCCGCCGCCTATGCCTTGTTGTCGGTTATCAATGATGTGCTGGATTTTTCCAAAATCGAAGCCGGTAAACTGGAACTTGAACGCTCGGCGTTTAACCTCAGGGATTTTCTTGGGGAGGCGTTAAAAATCCTGGCCATCAAGGCGCATGAGAAAAAAATAGAGCTGGCCTACCGGGTGGCGCCGGATGTGCCGGACCGGTTGATTGGCGATCCGCACCGGTTTCGTCAGATTCTTCTGAATCTGATCGGCAATGCGGTGAAATTCACCGATTCTGGAGAAATTGTCGTTTTTGCCCGCATTAAATCGCGCCAGGCGAATCAGCTACTGCTCCATGTTGCGGTCAGGGATACCGGCGTGGGTATTCCTGCCGGAAAGCAAGCATTGATTTTTGAAGCCTTCAGACAGGCCGACGGAAGTACCAACCGCAAATACGGTGGGACGGGGCTCGGGCTGGCTGTTTCCGCCCAGTTGGTGAATTTGATGGGGGGGCGCATTGGGGTTCGCAGCGAATTGGGCAAAGGCAGTGTCTTTCATTTTACGGTTGCCTTTGATGTGGATCCCGATGCCACGGATGGCACCGTCCTGCCGCGTGAACTGCATCTGGAGGGGTTGAACATTCTTGTTGTCGACGACAATGAAACCAATGCCAATATTCTGTGCGAAATGCTCTCCAGCTGGAAGATGGTTCCGAAATCGGCGCTGTCTGCCACCGCAGGTGCTGCGCTGATGCGAAAGATGAGAAAACGTGGCGTTGATTTTAAGCTGGCATTGATTGACTCGCAACTTCCTGATCCCGGGACGCTAACGCTGGTTCAGCAATTACTGCAGGAAACCGGAGCGGCCATGCGCATTATTACCATGCTCACCACAACGACCACCAAGGAGATGGACCGGTTTTATTTGGCCGGTGTGAGTGCCATGCTAACCAAACCCGTCCGCCCGTCAGATCTTCTGGATGCGATCGTCCAGGCCCTTTCAGAAAAGCATATTCTGACTGATCAACGGCGGAATCACAAAAAGGCCGGCCAGGACGTTACCATCCCTCAGCTTGATATCCTGGTTGCTGAAGACACACCCTTCAACCAAAAATACATCCGGCGGCTGCTGGACAGCTGGCATTGCCGCGCAACCATCGTCGGTAACGGCCGGCAGGCCCTGGACATCCTTTCCCGCCAGACATTTGATTTGGTATTGATGGATGTTCAGATGCCTGACATCGATGGCCTCACCGCTACCATGCGGATTCGTGAAATGGAAAAACAGACCGGCCGCCATGTGCCCATCATCGCCATGACGGCGCATGCCATGCGGGGCGATCGGGAGCGGTGTCTGGAGTCGGGCATGAATGACTATGTGCCCAAACCCATTTCAGCGGCGACGCTCTTGGAAACCATCCGTCGGGTACTGCCATCGACTGCTTCATCGTCCGCGGTTGAGGCGACCAAGCATACATCGACACCTGCCGATGATGACCGCACACTGGCGGAACTACTCGGCGCGTTCAACAATGATCCATCTTTTTTCAAGGACATTGCCGAGATGTTTATCTCTGATTATCCCCCCATGCTGGAAACCATCCAGCAGGCCATTGATGCCAAGGATGGCGAGCTTTTGGGGCGAACGGCCCACGCCATAAAGGGCATGGCGCGCAATTTTCAGATCGATTCGGCAGCTGACATGGCCTTGCGATTGGAGCAAATCGCAGGTAAGGGAGAATTCGGGCAGGCCACGGACCTGGCCCGCCAACTGGCTGATGCGTTGACCGCTTTTGAAGGGCGACTTAAACGGATGATGGGGCGGATCAACGATTGATTCCCTATTTTTAAGGGGCATGTTGGCCGCTGTCATGGGCAAGTGATTCTTACAACCTATATTATTCAACTTCGAGAAATGCTTATCGAGTGATACGAATCATAAAATAAACGGCTTGGTCAAAATTGGCATCAATCTGTTTGATCCATTTCGCCTCTCACTATAAATGCCTATCAAAAGGGCTATCTTTTTCTTTGTTTACATCAATTAAGAAAGATCTTTACATTTCTCAATACTTCTTTTACAAAGTAACGTCAATTTGAGAAAAAGTAGAGGTGGATATGGTGGATTCGTATTGCTTTCATAACTCTCGATGTGTTGTTTTAATATTCCTCATTACTTTAAGTATTCAGATTTTCATTGATATTTGTTATGCTGAAGTCAGCACCGACGGTTCGCTGGGGCCTGCGATCGATTTAACAGGCCCTGATTATGCCGTTACCTCTGACTTAGGACAGATACACGGTTCAAACCTTTTTCACAGTTTCCAAGAATTCAGCATTCAATCCGGAGAAAGCGCTACCTTCAGCGGGCCGGTTGGTATCAATATCAGTAATATCATCAGCCGGGTAACCGGTGGCAATCCCTCCTACATTAACGGCATGCTCCGATCAACCATCGATGGTGTCGATTTCTTCCTTTTGAATCCAAGTGGGGTGTTATTCGGCCCGTCCGCTGAACTGGATATTAACGGCTCGTTTCACGCCAGTACTGCGGATTATCTGCGTTTTGACGATGGTACCCTGTTTCAGGCTGACCCGACTCGGGAAAGCGTGTTGAGTGTGGCCCGACCTGAGGCCTTTGGTTTTCTGACTGACAATCCAGCAGATATTGAAGTTCGAAATTCTCATTTAGCCGCACCTTCTGGTGAAACCATTGCGTTAACAGGAGGTGACATCAGGATAAACGGTGCAGACATTACTGCTCCCGACGGCCGTATACAAATAGTGGCTGTTGGAAAAGCTGGCGATGTGAATTTCGAAGCTCCGGAAGTCCTGAGTGTCTCAGGTGGTGAGGGAGGCAGCGTCAACATATCTAATACGGCGCTTGCCGATTTGAACCATGCTTCTGATGCGGCCGGAACCGTAATTATTAGGGGCGGCCGGATAGAACTCAATGCCGTCTCCGTAGTAGCAGACGGCACACAGACAGAAAATGCCTATGATTATGCCTTGGATATAGAGTCAGGATCACTACTGGAACTGTCTGATAACAGTTATATTTTAGGATATTCATTGGGATCGGATAAGGGCCGTGACTTTCGAATAAAAGCCAATGAATTTGTAATGCAAAATGATTCATCGATTGATCTCATCGCTTACGATCAGGGCGTTGGCGGGGATATCCTTATCGATACACAAACATTTAGGTTGGAAGGCTCCTCAATAGTAAGTAAGGTATATGATCAGGGAGATGGTGGGGATATCAGCATCAATACCCAAACACTCACGCTGGAAAGTCAATCTTCTATCGAGGCATCGTCATATGAATATGGATATACCACAGGAAATATTGGATCCATTCGGATCAATGCTGCCGATAGCATCTTGGTGAGGGAATCATCTTCGATTAAAACTTCGGCTGGTTTGTTTAGCCAAGGAAACTGTGGATCTATACAGATCCAATCAGGTAGGTCTTTGGTGATTGATGGCAGTGATGACCAAGAGTTATCACCAGGTATAAAATCGATTGCCAACGGTTCAGGAAATTCCGGTGATATTTCAGTATGGACGGATTCCTGTGAAATACGGAACGGTAGCATATCAAGCGAAAAAGACTATGGCGTAGGAAATTCTGGGTCTCTATTGATAGAGGCAAACTCCATCCACTTGGATAATGGTACTATCAGCGCCACTGGGGGGTCGCCATTGGGCGGGGGAAATGTCGATTCTGGCGATATATCCATTCGTTCCAAAACGCTTGAGGCTTTCGATGGTTCTACTATTAAAGCCAACGTGTATGGAAGTGGCGATGCTGGTTCGATAGACCTTGTAGCCGAGAATGTCTTGTTTGTGGGGGGGCTGGATAGCTTGGGACTCAATAATTCTTCGGGTATCTACAATAGTACTAGTGGAACTGGTGATGCTGGCGACATACAAATCAGAACAAATTCTTTGACCTTACTGAATTGTGCGAATATCACTTCCGGCACGTCTGGAACTGGAAATGGAGGAGACATTTTCATCGAAACAAATGAACTTGCTGTAATGGGAGATCCTGACGACCAACACCTGCTGCAATTGTCATCCATTTCTACAAGCAGCTTTGTATCTTATAATGCAAGCAGCTCAGAAACAGGTAACGCTGGTAATATCAATATCACAGTAAAAGACACGATGCATCTATCAAAAGGCGGTTATGTGTCTGTTGGAACTTCGGGCACTGGTAAGGGAGGTGTGCTTGAGGTTTCGGCTGGAAATATTCTTATAAATGGATCAAACGCTTATACAACCGGCCTTTGGGCAAATAGTACAGGTGAAGGTGATGCCGGATCAATTCAGGTAAGTGCTGAGGACTTACGCATCCAGAATAGCGCACTTATTTACACCGAAGCGGAAATAGCAACAGGTGGAAACATCAATATCAACGCAGGAAATATCACATTATTAAATGGGGCGGATATCTATGCCAAAAGCACCGGCACATGCAATGCAGGGAATATCAACCTGCAGGTGTCCGGTTCAGTAAATGCGGATCGGTCCACCATCACCACAGAAGCGGCGATGGCCGATGGCGGAAACATCCGCATCATTGCCGGGGACAGGATTTGGTTGAGCGAGAGCGGGGTCTCCACCAGCGTAGGAGGTGGTCAAGATACCACCGGTGGAAACTTGGATCTGCAAGCCAAAAATGTGGTCTTGAAAGATTCGCAGCTGAAGGCCGATGCCTTCGAGGGCAACGGCGGAAACATCGCCATTACGGCCGACGGCTACTTGGCGGATCCGAGCAGCATCGTCGATGCCTCCTCTGCATTGGGCATCGACGGCATGGTGGATATCCGTGCGCCGTTCAGCAATTTGAGTGGCAGCCTCAAACCGCTTCCCAAGAATTTTTTAAGTGCAACCAACCTGCTGAAAGAACCATGCGAGGCGCGTGTGCAGGGAGGTGACTACGGAAGTTTTACCGTTAAAGGGCGTGATGCCTTACCCGTGCAGCCGGGTTCGCTTCAAAAAAGTCCGCTGTTGACGTTTTAGACTGTGCTGATCTGCCAACTGTTGGTCGTATCTGAACACCTGTAACTGAATTGAATAGAGAAAAAGTGCAATGGCATTCCGTATCCGATTATCCGCAGCCCGCTTGGGGTGTACCCTGGTTGTTTTTCTTTTACTTATCTTCCCATCACCGTTGGTAGCCCAGGAACGCCCCGGAATTGATCCCACGCTTAGATCCGGAGACCGTCAAGCCCCCCTTTTAAAGGATGATGAGGATGTGCTTCCCGCGCCGACAATTACCCCGCCTGAAATACCTGATGAGGATATAGGGTCCGGCGAACAGAGTCAGCTCGGTCCGCGAATAAAGGTTTGGGCCAAACAGATACGGACTATCGGGAACAAAACCTTTTCCGATGCGCAGCTAGCCCCAATCACCAAGCCTTTTCTCAACCAACAATTAGACTACCAGGACCTTGAGCAGATTCGTCGCAACCTGACCCTTCACTACATCCAAAACGGCTATATCAATTCAGGGGCTGTGCTGCCGGACCAGACCGTAACCGATGGGGTGGTAACTTTTGTGATTGTTGAAGGGGAATTGACGGAAGTCAATATTTCCGGAAACCGGTGGCTGCGTGACTGGTACTATCGGAGTCGTGTCCAGTTGGCGTCCGGACCACCGGTGAACATAACCAATTTGGAACAGCGCCTCCAACTGCTTCAGCAGGAGGACATGATCCGGCGCGTGCAGGCCGAGCTGAAACCGGGCATGGCCCCCGGAAAAAGTGTCTTGGCGTTGCAGGTGGCGGAGCGTCTTCCGGTGGATGTCTGGGTTGCATTCAACAATTATCAATCCCCTTCCGTGGGTGCCGAACGCGGGCTCATCGCTTTGGCGCATCGTTCCTTGACAGGCCTTGGTGACCGATTGAGTTTTACCTACGGGCGATCACGGGGACTCGACCCGCTGGTCGATGTGGCCTATCAGATTCCTTTCACACCATGGGATACCGAATTGGGGTTGCGTTATCGGAAGAATGATTTTGATATAGTCGAGGAACAGTTTAAGGACCTGGATATCGAAAGCGAATCGGAAATTTATGAAGTCAGACTGCGCCAGCCCGTCTGGCATACGACCAGCCATGAACTCGCAATAGGATTGATTGGCGAGCGGCTCCACAGTCAGTCATGGATCATGGGAACACCCTATTCATTTTCCGCCGGTACCGAGGATGGTGAATCCACTGTCGCTGCCCTGCGCTTTTTTCAGGAGTACCTTTATCGGACGCGGCAAAACGTGGTTGCCGTTAATTCTCGTTTTTCATGGGGATTGGATACCCTTGATGCAACCCAGCATGACAACGAGGAACCCGACGGACAGTTCTTTGCCTGGCTGGGACAGTTTCAATGGGCCGGCATCATTGATCCGTTAGACATTCAAACCATCCTGCGCACCGACGCTCAATTTAGTAACGAACCGCTTTTGGCGTTGGAGCAAATACCTGTGGGAGGCCGCTATTCCGTGAGGGGATATCTGGAAAACCAACTGGTGCGGGACAATGGGGTCGTCGCCTCTCTGGAGATAAGAATCCCGCTGATTCAAAACACCGTTTGGGCGGATTATCTGCAGGTGGCACCTTTTTTTGATTATGGCCAAGCATGGTACGAAGAGGCGTCTACGCCGGACCCACGGACCATCTTCAGTGTGGGGGTCGGCCTGCGCTGGGCGTTGACAATGATGACCGACCCGTTTCCCATTTCCACGGCACTGGAAGTGTATTGGGGGCATCAGCTTGAAGACGTGGAGAACGATGGGGATACGCTGCAGCATGATGGATTCCATTTTCAGTTGGCTGTTTCGGGATTTTAAATGAGGTTGTCTGGCATGAGAATCACGCATACAAAATGGTCTTATATAGTGTTTAAGATAATGTTTTTGGCAAGGCCAGAGGGAGGAAGCTGTATAACCAATACCGCGACGACCGATAACGCAGCCCAAAAACATTATCTTGAATGCTATAGCCTTCTTTTTCTCTGTTTCTTCACATTCTTGAGCGCATGTGCATCAAGGCCGGCAACAATCGATTCATCCCCAAGCCAAAACCACCTGGAGGCTGGTGACGCGAAAGTCCTTTTCGATGAAGGCGGCAACAGTCAACTACGCGGGGATTTGAGAAAGGCCTACATGCTATATCATCAGGCCGCGATCAAGTTTGAGCAGAATGGAGATATGGCCGGCCATTGCGACAGTTTGCTTCGATCCGCATACGTTTGCCTCTCTTTGGGGCATACGGATAAGGCTGCGGCAAACCTGCAAATCGCTGAGCAACTCGCTTCGACAATGGCGGATCAAGCGCGGCTCGGACGCGTTTATGCGCTGCAGGGCAATCTCGACCACTCCAACGGAAATGTTGAGGGTGCTCAAGCGAACCTGCAAAAAGCCGTATCTTTGGCGGAAAAGAACGGTCTTCCCTCAGTATTGATAGCTGTCCACAATGATTTGGGAAACCTTTTTGGCAGCACGCAACGCTATACCGAAGCGCTTGCCGAGTACCGGACCAGCGCATTATTGGCCGAGCAAAATGGCCAGCCGCTACGTAAAACCATCGCCCTGACCAATGGTGCCAGGGTTTGCATCGCCGATGCCGATCAATATCTAAAATATAAGAATAGAAGCCATTCAATTCAGAAGGTCGGTACATATCTCTCAGATAGTGATTTGGAAACCGACTCCCATCAACCGGCGAAAACCAAACGCGTTTCACGCAGCCGTGGGATCACGACTGTATTCGACAGCCGAACGGGTATCGATACTTCAATTGCTGGGGAAAAAACTGTTACGGCAATGTTTACCGACGCCCGCGCCATGCTCAAGGAAGCCGATGCATCCCTGGCGGATTTGCAAAACAGCCAGGATAAGATTCTCAACCAGATCAATCTGGGGTTGGCATTTATGGATCTTGGCGAGCGGTATCCCAAAACAGCCTCGACGAATTTCTCTGCTGCGAACCGCTTGTTCTTGCAAGCCGCCAAGAGCGCCCGGAACTTTCAAGATGCACGGTTATTGTCCTATGCCATCGGGAATTTAGGTCGTCTGTGCCATCAAGAAGGACAGCTTGAGCAGGCAAGCGAACTGACGAATGAGGCGATTTATTGGGCCGATCAAGCAAGCGCTCCTGAATCGCGTTACCGGTGGGAATGGGAACGTGCGCGCATTCTGACCGATCAAAACCATATTCAAGAAGCCCTCGCGGCATATCAGGATGCAATACTAACGTTAGCGTCGATACGTGACGAACTTTCCAATTGCTATGGCATGTATACAGGGGATTTGCGAAAAGCGGCCAATGAACTGTACCTCATGTATGTAGATGTGCTGTTGAGAGATGTTGATGATCTGACAGTCAGCGAACAGACAGAACGCTTGAAAATGGCACGGGAGGTGGTTGAGAAACGAAAGGTCTCCGAACTGCGGGACTATTTCAAAGACGATTGTCTCGGTCAGGCAGCCATTGAAACCAAAGCTGTGGACGAACTTCTCGACAAGGCCGTGGTGATCTACCCCATCCTTTTGTCTGACCGGTTGGAAATTATCGCCGCCTTTCCTAATGCAGCCAACCATGATGATGTGCCGGGCATGCCTACAGCGAAGATTCGTCACTATAAGACAGTAATCGATTCACAGATTGTCATGCGTACCGTAGATAAGTTTCGGCAATCCCTGGAGATCAAGGCCACCGACTACTGTCTCATACAAGCGAAAAACCTTTATGACTGGATTATTCGACCAATGGCAGCGGACCTTAGACAATCCCAAGCGGAAACACTGGTTTTTGTTCCGGATGGCGCACTGAGAAGCATTCCCATGGGCGCTCTTTACGACGGTTCGACGTATTTAATTCAATCTTATGGAATCGCGATTACACCGGGGCTCACCCTGACGGACCCAACGCCCATGAATCCTGAAAAAATCAGGGTCTTGGCTGCAGGCATACAGTCCGCGCACCAGGGATTTCAAGCCCTTCCCGGCGTGGGGGAAGAGTTACAGGCGATTTCATCCCTGCATCGTTCCAAGCTTTTAATCGACGATCAGTTTTCATTGGAGAATTTTGAAGAAGCCCTTCAGAAAGATCAATACAATATAGTGCATATCGCTTCCCATGGAACGTTTAGCGATACGGTTGCGGAAAGTTTTATTTTAACCGCCGATGAACGCCTCACATTCAACGACCTTTCCGAATTGGTTGGATTGTACCGTTTCCGCGAAAAGCCGCTGGAACTGTTAACCCTCAGCGCCTGTGAGACGGCCATGGGGAATGACCAAGCCGCACTGGGACTGGCTGGTATTGCCATTAAAATCGGGGCGCGTAGTGCTCTTGCAACCCTATGGGCAGTGGATGATCAGGCTGCGGCAAAGCTGATTACTGAATTTTATCAGCAGATATGCCATCCCAAAGTATCCCGGTCCGAGGCACTCCGGCAGGCAAAATTGAAAATGCTGGATGATCCGCTTCGAAGCCATCCTGGATACTGGGCACCGTTTATTTTGATCAATAATTGGTTATAAGGGATCCGTGCCAATCAGCGTTGAAGGAAAATACTTAATAATTATGGGAATAATTCCATATTGAGAAAAATATATCCTATCACATTGTGGCATCGTGCAAGGCTTTGCTTGAGAGATATTACTGAAATTTATAATAATTCTAAATTCATAGGCCAATTGTAACATTTGTACATTTTTTGCTTTCCTGCATTTAAATATCCTGTGATAATAACAAGACTTGAACTGGGCAATTCAAATTCTGGGAGGCAATAATGAGCTATCGTGTTGCCATGCTTACCCATTTTCATGCATACCAGAATTTGAATCGCCCAGTTTAGGCAAGAAAAACAGCCGCCCGATCAATGCGGTGGGTGTGTACGAATCTTTTTTCGTTGAATCCTGATGTTGAACATTAGATAGTGTCTGTCCAGAAATAGGAAAATTTGGTCGAGATCAAGGCGCCCGAAAAATTTTACCGGAGGCGCCCGAAGGAAGTGCCCTTGGGGTGCATATGGTTGATATTCCGAGGATAAAATTTTTCGCGCAACGCCGATATCGGGCAAATTAGCCATTTCTGGATGGGTACTATATAATTGCGAAAATTTTGATCTGTCACATGTCCGTTCAGGATATTCAACCGTCTGGTATTCACAAGAACGCCGGGATGCCCTGAAATTGGCGGATTGGTTTGTCCAATGCGGATTCTGCCAAAACGGACCATATCTGTGAAGTGTGATGACCCGCGCACCTTACACATGATCAAGGAATGCACAGTGAAAGAGGTCTATGATAACTACGAGTTTCTCAGGCGACTGACTGAGAAACGTTTTTCGGATATGATTTTAGCTGACGAAGCCTATTCCTATGCGTTTGACAAACTGGTTCAAGATGATTGGCGCCGCGTTCGCGCGTACAAAGGAAAATCATCGTTTCGCTATTATTTAGGTTGTGTCTGGTGCCGTCTGTTGGAGGATTTTGCGATCATGAAGTTCGGCAAAATCACGCCACCCCAATGGGTTAAGAAGCTGGGAAGCGAGTGGGAGGAACTTTTCAAATCCCTGTGCCGTCAACGATATTCAATAGACGAAACGGTAGAGACCATGATCGGCAGGGACACATGCGCATGGGATGCAAAGATGCTGGAAAACGCCGCCAGGCAAATTGTGGCCAGGATTCCTAACTGCGGCCATAAACGCGGCCCTGCATTTTCGTTTGACGACGACCAACATGATGGTATGGCCAACCCAGATTTTTTTGCTGACCATCCCGCTCCCGATGACATTGCCATTAACAAAGAGCGCTGGATTGCCCTGCAGGCCATGGCCAATGTATTTTTTAGCCCCTCGGCTTCCAATTGTCCAAATGAAAATGAAATGGACGATGGAAAGCTGGCCGCCCTGATCCGTGCCATCCGTGAACGTGTTCGGCTCAACGAAGAGGAACAATTGATGTTGACCGCACATTTCATCGATGGCGAACCGATCAGCACGCTCGGCAGACGGTTGGGGCGCAATCAAAACCAGATCCACGGCCAATTCAGACGGCTTAAAGAAAGGATTAAGACCTCGCTTACCGGATTGTTGGAAGCCTATCTTTAATCGTGCAATATTGACAAGAAGCAACATTATTTTACAATATGTTCATTGCCATTTTTTATTGCCGATGCATTAATTGTCGTCGAAACCACCGCCAAATTAGGACGATCTTTCCGTCTCTATTGTAAGAACCTAATTTCGATGAAAAAGAAAATGCCTGAAAATCAAATTGAAAAGCGGAAGGACGACATGCAAGACTATATGCATGTTATGCTATCGGTATTATCCCAGGAAAACGCTGAATCCAGTGATTGCCCTGATCCTGAAGACTTGGCGGCCTTTACAGAAGGCCGGCTTAAGGGAAATGAACACAAAGCGATCATGGCGCATCTGAACGACTGTACCGCATGCCGGCGTCATTGGTTGATGATTCAATCTGTATTGGAGGAAATGAGCTTTCGTAAGGTTACCTGGAAAGAAAAAATCCTTCACACGCTAAAAAAATTGACACCGCGTCGTATATTTACCGGTGCGGGGATCGGCATTGCCGTGGCGACCTGCTTAGTGTTGGTCGTTACAATCCCCCAAAAGGATAAGCTTCCCCAAATGATATCCAGATCCTACATGAACTTATCATCCAGTGACATTGCCCGGTACAATTCATTTGTCAGCAGAGGCGACGCAAAAGATTTGGGACAATTTCAACCTGAAAGGATGTCCGAATCTCGCACGGACACATCCCCCAATGAGATTGACCGGTATGATTCATTTGCCGACGATGACAAAGACAAAGCAATGGAGAAATTCCAACCCCAGCTACAACCACAATTCGAAGAACAATCGCAATCTGATGCGCTGATGGCGTTCAAGGCCGGTATTGCCCAAGGGCGCGCCCGTTTACTGAGCCAAACCAAAACAACCAATCAAGCGGAGGACCAGGAAGCGTTGTCCTCACCCCTGAATAGCTTGGGACGATGGGCGGTGCTGCTTCAGTGCGCTTGCATTTCCGAAAAACCGGTTTCGGAAACGTTCTGGTCCGATCAAGAGATGATTGCCCTTAAATTGCATGATGATATTAACCAATCCGCTACAGGCGAGATCGAGAAACATATCTTTATGCAAACGGTGATGACCATAAAGAACACGATTGGGCAGATCCGTGAGTCCGGCCAGCAGGCCAACGGATGCGAGGATATCAAAACGGCCATCAATTCGCTGGAAAACCACCTTTACTCAACACCAACCCTTCTCAATTGATCATCGTATTACCTCTTTCCCGTTTAATAATGCCAGGGCTGTTTTAACGACCGTTTCGGCCACCCGATGGCTCGATGCTGATGGTGGGCACTGCCCACCTCACATGGACCGGCGGTAAAGCCGGAAACTTTCTGAAGCATCAAACCCTATAGACAAATGGCGAACCGAAAAAAGACATCGTCGGTTGAGAAATTATTCACTGCCGGATGGTCATATGAAAAAAGTCACGACAAAAGTCGCTGTGGTTTCCGTCTAATTATTGCAAATGAATGACTCTGTACAAATCAAGCGAATCTGGTTCGTAAAACGCATATATTTCAGGATTAAATATGACATTCACGACAAGCGTAAAATATTATCTTTGCCTTTCAAGCACCTGCTGCAAAATTAAAGGCCAAATAACCCAATGCTACGTTGGCTGCCATCATGCACGAAAAGAACTGGCGGTTTTGTCGCTCGTCTTTCTCTTTTCTATTCTATCGGTATCTTCTCTACAAGCTTGCCAACTGAAAGCCGACAGTAAGGAAACTATTTCTATGAATCAAAAAAGTGGTATTCCAGAATTGCCAACCGGCGTCGAACTGATCAGGGACCCGTCAAATGGGACCATCCGGCTCCTCAAAGGCACCGGTCTTACAAGCTCATTGATGAAAGATGAGGATTTTAACAAGGCCGTCACCAGTGGAACGCCTGATGAGATATCCATCGCATTCATCAATGCTTATCGCAGGCTCTTCAAGCTGCAAGATCCCATCAATGAACTCAAAGTGAGTAAAATACAAACCGATTCGCTTGGCATGACCCATGTCCGATTGACCCAGCAATATAAAGGCATCGAGGTTTGGCCCGCCGATATCAATGTCCACCTCAATAAGGATGGCGATGTTTATTTGGTTCAGGGCCGCTATGCAAAAACGCCGTCGGATGTGGTTCAACATGCGCGTTTGGATGAAGTGGATGCGCTTGGTGTAGTTTCCAAGGACGTGGGCATGGCAATCGACAACTTGCGAAATTTTCGCACCAAATTGATCATTTATTGTGGATTGTCAGACTCGCCCAGACTTGGCTACCAGATCGATGCTGACATTAGCGTGGATAATGCGTGGCAATATGTTGTGGATGCCCAAAACGGCAAGATCCTGGAGAAAACGTCAGCCATCCAAAACCAGGGTAGAGGGCGTCAACCATCGCATGGGAAAATTATTTTGAAATAACTTTTATCATTGAGAGCCTGATCCAGACTTCTCAAACAGGCTCTGAGGTTACGAAAGGGGGTTGATTGTGAAATCTTGTTGCAAATCGTTTTCGCTGTGCATCGTTTTTTTATTAGTCGTTCTGACAACGATCTTTTCGATGCCAAAAGGCTTGGTGGCTGAGGAAAGTCAACAACTAACCAGGCCAATACCGCTGATTTCAGAAGAGGAGGCAGTCTCTGTCCCTACACCGGTCGAGTACTTAAGTACAACAGAATCGGTTGCGGGAGAAAACCGGGTGGAAACGGTTCGAAAAAGGTTCCAATCCGCCATGGAACAACTCGGACGACCTGTTGAAACCGCTGAACAGAACATAAAACAAACCCAAAAAAACACGATCGCTGCCGATGCCGGTTCGCAATTGCGAAGTGGTAGCCAGGCCGGGCAGGCGATCAAACCGACCGATGCCGATCTGGATGTGCATTACCGTCCCTTTGCCGGAACGCCTCGACAGATAAAAATGAAAGCAAGTGCGGCGACCGGCAGATCGGCGGGCAAGCTAAGCAACGCGATGGTCGACATGGCCCCCGGTAAAGACCGGGATGTTTCCACGGCGCGTGCTTTTTTACGGGAACACAGCGGCCTCTTGAAACTTGCGGATACAGACAAGGAATTGTCGCTCATGCGACATTGGACAGACGATTTAGGCCACACCCATCTTCGCTACACGCAGACTTACAAGGGACTTCCTGTCTGGCCGGCAGAGCTCAATGTTCATCTGGATGCGGACGGTGATGTCGATCTGGTCAATGGCGCTTATGTGGCCACCCCTCGCCGGCTGGTCGACACCCCCGTGGTCTCCCAGGATCGTGCGGAAGGGATTGCAACCCGCCATGTTCAAAGCGCTGAGTCGCCGGATACGGTGACCAGCGAACTGATTGTCTACGCTCCGGGATCCAGTGCCGCCCGGCTCTCCTGGAAGATCCGGGTAATCAAAGCGCCGGCAGCGGACTGGTTGGTGGTCGTCGATGCGCTCAACGGCAATATCCTCACGTCCTACAATCAGGTCAATACGGATGGGGAAAGCGGGGCCGGCACGGACCTGACCAATACCACCCGCAATCTGAATCTCTGGTATGAGGATGATCGATACTATTTGATCGACACCAGCAAAGCGATGTACGACGCTGCATCGGACCCACCCGCGCTGGACCAGACCAACGGCGCAATTGTCGTTCTCGATATGGAAAACAACGAGCTTCCCGATGAGGGTCAGTTTTCTGCGAGATACATTACCTCTACCAGCAGCAATGCCGGGTGGCTTCCGGACGGTGTCAGTCTGGCCTATAACCTTTCTCAAACATACGATTACTTTCATACCGTTCACAATCGGAATTCCATTGACGGTGAGGGTGGAAATATCCTTGGCTTTGTCCGTTTGGGCAGTGGTTTAGATAATGCTTTTTGGAACAGGAATACTAAAGCCTTGTTTTTCGGCGATGCGAATATATATGCCGCGGCGTTGGATGTAGTGGCCCATGAATTCACCCACGGGATTACCAATTTTACTTGTAATTTGGTCTATCGGGATCAACCCGGCGCTTTGAATGAAGCCTTTTCTGATATATTCGGGGAAATGGTGGAGGCGCATGCCACCGGGGCTACGGATTGGATCATGGGAACGGTTCTTGGTGATAGCCTCCGCAATTTGAAAGATCCCTCATCCATGGAGATCACCGCCGGCTACGCTTATCCATCTAAGATGAGCGAGTTCTATAGCCGCGACAGTGAATTACTGCAAATGCTGCAGGATGAGGATTATGGGGGCGTGCACATCAACATGACCATCGTCACGCATGCCTTCTATCTGCTGGCCGAAGGCTTGACCGATGCAATCGGCCAAGACAAGGCGGCGGCGATCTTTTACCGCGTGCAAACTGTCCATTTGGTGACCAATTCTCAGTTTGTCGACATGCGCCTGGCATGCATCCAGTCGGCCGAGGAACTCTACGGTACCGATTCGATAGAGGCGCAAAAGGTGGCGGAAGCGTTCGATGCGGTGGAAATTGTTGATGATGATGGAACCACTGATCCCGAGCCCAGTGATCCGGTTTCCGGTGAAGATTCCTATCTTTTTGTCTCTTACAGGCAGAATGACGGTTACTATCTGGCGCGGCGCGAGGCCGCACAGGGAGATAATGAGTACGGCAGCTGGTTGTCTGCCAGCCCGGTAAAACAGGCGCGTCCATCCGTATCCGGAGATGGCGAACTGGCCTTTTTTGTGGATGCCTCCAACGACGCCTGTTTTATCGCGACCAATAATTATGGTTCAGAGGCGTGCCTGGGAATGCCGGATCAAATCCATTCGGTTGCCATGTCGCCCGATGCGCAGGTCTATGGGTTTGTTCTGCTGGATGATGATGGTGATCCTACGGATCAGATCATGGTGATCGATTTGCGCACTGATGATCCAGGCAAGGTGTTCGACCTGGTCGCCCCGGGAACGGAAGGCTACTCTGTTCAAACGGTGGTATACGCGGACTCCATGGATTTTACCTCGGACAACCGTTACCTGATGTACGACGCCTATAACATCCTGGCACTGGAAGACGGGAGTCAAATCGGCGTTTGGAGCATCTATGCCATTGATTTGGAAACCGAACAAACATATGCCCTTCTCGAGCCGACACCGGAATATGATATCGGCTATCCTGCCCTCAGCCAGTCCACCGACCATATGCTGACCTGGGATAATTACCACACCGCTACAGGCGTTTCCACCGTGGCCGCGGGGAACCTGATCACAGGCGATGCTGTTGCCGTGGGCACCGTGGTCGGCGCTTTTGGTGTGCCCGGTTACAATGGCGACGATTCCGGCATTGCTTATGGACAGGTTGATGCGACCTATGTCACTGGGTATTCCATGGAACTTCAACCGCTCGAAAGCGATATGATCACACCCACAGGAAACCCATCAACCGATCTGGTTGACGCCGAATTCGGAGTGATTTACCGGCGTGGAACATATACGGCTTCTGTTGCGGATATCTCACTTTCCTCCACAAGTGTGAACTTCAGCGATACCATCCTGAATCAAACAGCAACCCAGACGATTACCATAGAAAACAGCGGTAGTGCCGACCTGATGATTGGAAATTTAGAATTGACCGGAGCAAATCAGGCAATGTTCGATTTCAGAAGCAGTTGCATCGGTCAGCAACTTCCGGCGGGCGGTGCCTGCTCGGTAAACGTCGACTTCACACCAACATCTCTCGATTCAAAAACAGCTACGCTGACGGTTAGATCTGATGATCCGGACACTCCCGTGGTGGATGTCTCGCTAGCCGGTTCAGGCGTCGCTGGATACGACGGCACAAATGACGGCGGGGATGACGGCACGGATGACGGCGGAAACAACGGCACAGGCGATGACGGGGATGATGGCACAGATGATGGAGGGGATGATGGAGGGGATGATGGTGGCGGCGGTGGTTGTATGATCAGCACAATCAGCAGCGGTATGAGTGATATCAACAAAATCGGATTGATTTTACCGTTGCTATTTTGTTTGATAATAATTGATATCTGCTACTGTCGTCGTTTTTAACTGAGAATAGAAATGTTGATAGAGGGAATAGCAATGCCCGCTTGCTATTCCCTCTTTTTATTTTTGTGGCTTGCATCTTGAACGGCAAAAGCCGCCTTTGGCAACCAGTTTTACAGCGTTGATCTAAAATTTTTTTTCAGCATCGGCGGTTTGAAAGTCGTCGGGTGTTGGTGACTACCTTTTATTGAAAATTCGAATAATTGATGTTGATTTTTAGGCGATGCTTAAATGGCGTCGCTAAAAAAATGAGATCCTCTCATCATAATCTAACTGTTTCAATTGTTGACATATTGGGAAATAGAAACTACAAAGACTGATACTCACAATCGGAATTATTAATTTAACGGAATTTAGAAAGTTTATAACTATTTTTTATAATTGATAATATGGAGATTTTCCAAGGGAGACAAAAACCCATCTCTTTATAGCACAACCTATTGTACGTAAAGGGATAATATGCAAAACAAAATTTCAAGCGTTTTTCTCTTCAATATTGGGGCAAAGCTGACCGGCATAAACTGATTTGTAAAACGCACATATATTGAGGATTGAAATATGACATTCAACAAAAGGGTCAATGTTTCTCTTTGGCTTTTATACGCCTATCGAAAAATCAAGTTTCAATTTAAAAAAAGCTTTCCTGATAACCGTAACGCATTGAAAATTATCTCGTCTTTTCCTCTTGTAGTTTTTATTTTTCTCCTCTCAATATCTTCTCTTCAGGCTTGTCAACAGATCGTTGCGCCAACGGATACTATCGCCATGAACCAGGACAATGATCCAAAATTGCCGGCAGGCGTTGAATTGATCAGGGACTCGTCGGATGGAACCGTCCGGGTTCTCAAAGGCGACGGCCTTTCAACGCCATTGATGACGGACGAAGATTACAGCAGGGCGGTTGCAGGCGGAACGCCTGGTGAGATATCCATCGCATTTATCAATGCTTATCGCAGGCTTTTCAGGATCGATGATCCAACACGTGAAATGATTGTGAGTGCCATAAAAACCGATAACCTTGGCATGACGCATGTCAAATTAAAACAGCAATATAAAGGCATTGAGGTTTGGCCTGCCGACATCAACGTCCATCTCAACAAGTCTGGTGATGTGTATCTGGTTCAGGGCCGCTATACGCAAACACCATCAGCCATCAATCAAAAAGCATCCCTGGTTGAATCTGAGGCGCTGGATGTCATTTCCAGAGATATAAAAGTCGAGAAAGACAAGTGGCGCAAATGGCGCACGCAACTGATTGTTTATTGCGGATTGCCAAAGTCGCCTCAACTGGGATACCGGATATATGTCGAGATCCGTGTGGATAACGCTTGGAATTATATTGTCGATGCCCAAACGGGCTCGATTATGGAGAAAACGTCTGCCATTCAAAACAAGGGTGGGGGTTGCAACCCATCCGCTGGGAAAATCATTATGAAATAAATTTTATTCTTACGGTGTGAAAAGGAGGTTGGTGGTGAGATTTTGCTGCAAGTCGAGTTCAACATGCATCGTTCTAATTTTGGTCTTATTGGCATCCGTTTTCTCAAATACAGGAGGCCATGCGGCTCAGGAAAAATCCCAAATAACTGAGCCCATACCGATTGCCTCTGAAGCGGACGTCCCCTCTGTCGCCACACCGGTCAACCATTTGAACAGACCTGAAGGGGTTGCGGGAGAAAGCCGGGTTGACGCGGTTCGCAAACGGTTCCAATCCGTTTTGGAACAATTGGGGCGAACGGTTGAAACGTCAACGCAAAAAATTCAGCTAATCCCAAAAAACACCACCGACGCCAATGCAAGCTTGCAAGCAGACGGCGTGGCGGGAAAATCAATTACAGCGACCGGCGTCGATCTGGATGTCCGTTATCGTCCCTTTGCCGGAACTCCCCGACAAATCAAAATGAAGGCAAATGCGACGACCGATCGGTCGGCGGGTAAACTGTGCAGTGCCTTGGAAGGCATGGCCCCGGGAAAAAATAGAGATAAAAGTACTGCGCGCGCTTTTTTACGAGAACAAAGCGGGCTCTTAAAGATTTCGGATACAGACAAGGAATTGGCGCTAAAGCGTTACTGGACAGACGATTTAGGGCGCACCCACCTCCGATATACGCAGAAATACAAAGGGATTCCTGTCTGGCCAGCAGAACTCAATGTTCATCTGGATGCGGACGGTGATGTCGATTTGGTCAATGGTGCATATGTAGCCACGCCCCGCCGGCTGGTTCACATCCCCGTGGTTACCCAGAACAAAGCGGAAGTGATCGCGACCGATCACATTCAAAGCACTGAATTACCAGAGGCAGTGGACAGCGAACTGATCGTTTACGCGCCGGGATCAAACGCGAACCGGCTTTCGTGGAAAGTCAGGCTTCTGGTCAGTCAGTCAGCTGACTGGATCGTGGTTGTCGATGCGGCCAACGGCAACGTGCTCACGGCCTATAATCAGGTCAAGACGGATGGGGAAAGCGGTTCTGGTACGGACCTGACCAATACCACCCGTGATCTGAATGTCTGGTTTGAGGACAATTTGTACTATATGATCGACACCAGCAAATCGATGTTTGACGTTTCATCGGATCCGCCCGCATCAGGCCAGACCGACGGCGCAATCTTTGTTTTTGACATGGCAAACAATGCGCTTTCCGATGACGGGACGCTTTCCGCCCAACACATCACGTCCACCAGCAGCAATTCCGGGTGGCTTCAAGACGGCGTCAGTCTGGCTTATAATCTTTCGCAAACCTATGATTACTTTCAAACCGTTCACAACCGGGATTCCGTTGACGGTAGCGGCGGCAATATTCTGGGCTTTGTCCGGGTGGGGACTGATTTTGATAATGCCTTTTGGACCAGCGAATATAATGCGGTGTTTTTTGGTGACGCCAGATCCTATGCCGCGGCGTTGGATGTGGTGGCGCATGAAATCACGCATGGGATCACCCAATACACTTGCAACCTGGTGTATAAAGATCAGCCTGGGGCCTTGAATGAAGCGTTTTCCGATATATTTGGAGAAATGGTGGAGGCGCGAACCAATGGCTCTACGGACTGGATCAATGGCACGGTTTTCAATGACGATAGCAGCCGGAATCTGAAAGATCCCTCATCGGTGGAGATTGTTCAAGGTTACGACTACACGTATCCGTCAAAAATGAGTGAGTACTATAGCCGGGGAAGCGAACTGCTGCAAATGCTGCAGGACGAGGATTATGGTGGTGTGCACATCAACATGACCATCGTCTCGCATGCCTTCTATCTGTTGGCGGAAGGCCTGACCGATGCCATCGGCCAAGACAAGGCTGCGGAAATTTTTTACCGTGCGCAAACCGTCCACCTGGTGACCAATTCCCAGTTCATCGACATGCGTCTGGCATGTATTCAATCCGCAGAGGAGCTGTACGGTACCGATTCCGTAGAGGTCCAGAAGGTGGCGGAGGCCTTTGATGCGGTGGAAATCACGGATAGCAGCGCCACCCCCACGGATCCAGATTCCAGTGAGCCGGTTTCCGGCGAAGATTCCTATATTTTTCTCTCTTTGAATTCGGAAGATGGTTACTACCGCCTGGCGCGCAGAGAAACCGCGCAGGACGATAATGAGTATGGCACCTTTTTGTCTTACGAGCCGGCCAGGCGGGCGCGCCCATCCGTATCCGGAGATGGTGATACAGCCTTTTTTGTGAATACGGCCAACGATGCCTGTTTTATCGATACCGATACAGAACGTTCTGAATCGTGTCTGGGAATGAGCGGCCAAATCTATTCGGGGGCCATGAGCCCCGATGAGCAGGTTTACGGGTTTGTCATGGTGGATGAAGACACCATTGACGACGAATACGGGCCGATGCCGTTGAATCAGATCACGGTGGTTGATTTGCGGGATGGGGGGACTGACAAGGTATTCGATCTGACGGCCCCCGGAACAGAGGGCTACAGCGTACAAACGGTGGTTTACGCCGACACAATGGATTTTACATCGGATAACCGCTACCTGATATACGACGCCTACAACATCCTGGAACTGGAAGACGGCAGCCAAGCCGGTGTCTGGAGCATCTATGCCATCGATTTAGAAACCGAACAAACCATTGCCCTTATATCACCAACACCGGGATATGACATCGGTTATCCTTCCATCAGCCAGTCTACCGATCATATGCTGACCTGGGACCAGTTTGATAGTTCCTCGGGCATTTCAACGCTGGCCGCGGGAAACCTGATCACCGGCGATGCCGTTGCCGTGGGGACGGTAAACGGTGATTATGGTGTGCCCGGTTATAACGGCGACGACAGTGCCATCGCCTACGGGCAGGTTGATTCGACTTATGACACCGGGTATTCAATGGATATTCAGCCGTTGGCGGAAGATATGATGACGCCTGAGGGCAGCCCAACCAGAGACCTGGTTGATGCTGAATTCGGCGTCATTTACAGGCGCGGAACCTACACGGCTTCCGTTGCTGATATTTCAATTTCTCCCGCCAGTTTAGACTTTGGCGATACCGCCCTGAATGAAACGACAACCCAGACAATTACCATCGAAAACAGCGGTAGTGCCAACCTGATGATTGAAAACCTTGCTCTGGCCGGATTGAATCATACTGTGTTCGCTTTGAGGAGCAGCTGTATTGGACAGCAACTCGCTGCGGGCGGTTCTTGCTCGGTGAACGTCGATTTTACCCCAACCATTCTGGATGTAAAAACGGCAATGCTGACCGTTACGTCAGATGATCCGGATACGCCCTCGGTCACTGTGTCCCTATCCGGTACTGGCATCTCGGAGGATACCAGCGGCACGACCACTGACCCGACAGACAGCAGCAGTGGGGGCGGCGGTGGAGGATGCATGATCAACACCATCAGCGCAGGCACTGGAGATTGCCTGGCCGAGATAGTGATATTGCTGCTTTGTTGCTTGGGACTCAGCATTGCTCGATATGATATGTGAGCATTTTGAGGCAGTTTCCAACGCCGATAGCGGGGCTTAAACGGATTTATCAAACAGGCTCTAATCGATCAATATGGGAACTGTAATGGGGGGTCACAGATGAAATCCAATAAAAGAATTCGATTCAGCCTTATATTGTCGGCTCGCAAATAAAAGCGACAAATATCAGAATCCCCCATGGCAAGTTCCATCTCGAGATCAGTATCGCGGATACGACCGGCGCCAAAACCACCGAGAATTACTTGTTGGTGGTGCAATAATTCCAAAGAACGATGATCATTTCGTAATTTCCGTGGTCAATGCAACCCCCTGCGCCCTTAATTCTCAGTTTTCCGCGTATCGACGATGATGTGTTGCAGCATCTCCCAGGCCCGCGCCTCCTTCAGGCGCTCCTCGGCCTGGTGCTGCGCATGATCATCCCTGCCGGTGGAATAGACAATGGCCGGCCGACCCCCCGGCCGGATGATGGTTTTGATGCCCATGCCATCGTCTTTGGCCTCCTCACGCCGGGCCTCGATTTCGCTTTGCAGCATCATTTGGATGGTTTTTTCGGACACACCGTTTTGTTTTAACAGCAAAATTTCTTCCGCGGTCAGGGCCAGGGCGGTGGCGGGCAGCAGCCACCCCAGAAAAATCGCCAGGCTTATAATTTTAAGATTCATATCCGCTCCTTTGGGAAACGAAAAATTACCAAATGCGGTTTCGACATTGCATATTTTTATATGATCCCCATTTGATCGGTTTGCCGCGTAATGATAAGTCTTGACACAACCCCTTTGATTTCTAATAATATGCTGATAAAAATAGCAATATTTATATCTTGATGTCAAATGGCGATTGCGTGCGAAACGGCTGTCGGAAAGTGGCTGGATGGTTGTTTTATGAGACGGTTTTATTATGAGACGGCTTTATTATGATTGGTAAAGCACCAAAAAGTGAGCTTGGCCTTGAAACGTCTGAAAACTGTTCAGACGCCAAAGCCGGTTGCCAGCCACCGGCCCGGGATGTTGCTACGTCCATTGCCGACCGGCAGTTGTCGGCGACGTCAGACCAATGTGCCGTCGAACGCGATCAGGCCCGCGCCAGGGCTGAGCAACGCTACCGGGCGTTTTTGGAATTTCTTCCGGAGCCGGTGTTCATCGGCAATCTTGACAGCACGGTGTCTTACCTTAATCCTGCATTTGAAAAGGTTTTTGGCTGGACCCTTAATGAGCTCAAGGGACGGCGAATCCCCTTTGTGCCCGACAGTGAACTGCATCGCACACGCGCTGGCGTGAAACAGCTGTTTACCGAAAAAGTGCTGCATGGTTACCAGACCCGTCGTCTGACCCGGGATGGTCGTATCCTGGACGTCAAGGTGGACGGGGCGGTTTTTTTCGACGATGGGGGGCAGCCTGCCGGTCAGGTCATTATCCTTAGGGATATCACTGCGCGCAGTCGTGCCGAACAGACCAATCAGGCGCTGTTCCGGATTGCCCGGGCGCTGCATCGCTTCCGGCAACTGGATCCCATGCTGACCTACATCACTCGCCAGGTCCAAAAACTCGTCAAGGCCGATGGTGCCACGGTGCTGTTGGTTGATGAATCCAGACAGGAATTTTACATCCCGGCGGCCTCTTATCTGGATACCACCACCGGCACCCGCATGCGAGAGATCCGCTTCCCTGTAGACAAGGGTGTCGCGGGGTATGTATTTCAGACTGGAAAACCGATGATCGTTCATGACACGGCGGCCAGTCCGCATTTTTACGACCAGGTGGACATGGACGCCGATTTTGAACATAAAAGCATATTGGATGTGCCCCTGCGTCACCAGGAGCGTGTCATCGGCGTGCTGTGTGCCGTGAACAAACAAGAGGGAATGTTCGACGAGGCCGACGTGGACCTTTTAAGTGCCGTGGCCAATGTGGTGGCCCTGCCCATTGAAAATGCACGGATCCACCAGGCCCTTCAAGCGTCCTTTGAAAATGTACGCCGGCTGAACCGTGCCAAGGAGCAGGTGATCAACCACCTTTCCCATGAACTCAAAACGCCGTTGTCCGTGCTTTCCGCTTCCCTGGGCCTGCTGGAAAAGCGTTTTGCCAGCGGATGGGACAAAGCGGTGGATCGGGTGATGGACCGCATGCATCGTAATCTGAAACGGCTGCTTGACATGCAGTACGAAATCAGCGACATGCTGCGTGAGCAGCATTACCGTGCCCATGGTATTCTCTCTTTTCTGCTGGCCGCCAGTCGTGACATGCTCGTGTCCCTGTTTGAGGAGGTGCCTGATATCCATCACAGCCTGGATATCATTCAACGCACCATCGACAGGGAATTTGGCCGGGCCGACGATCCATGCAGCGAGGTGATGCTAAATCGGCTGGTTCGGGTGCACATGGAAACCCTGCGGCCGAGTTTTGCTCACCGCCGCATTCGGCTGGAGACCCGTTTGCAAAAGGTGGCGCCGGTATGGATACCATTAGAGGTAATAGAGAAGATCGTGGAAGCCTTGCTGAAAAATGCCATTGAAAATACCCCGGACAAGGGACGGGTTGAGGTGGTGGTCCGCAGCGGCGAAAATGGCCCCTTGCTCGAGGTGAAAGATACGGGGGTGGGCATCACGGCGGAAAAACAGCAGCTGATTTTCAATCACTATTTTGCACCCGGTGATACCGCGGATTATGCCTCGCGATCCCCTTATGACTTCAACGCCGGCGGTAAGGGCGTTGATCTGCTGCGCATTACCGTGTTTGCCGAGCGCTACCGCTTTGATACAAGGATACGCTCCACACGCTGCCGCCATATCCCGACGGACAGCGATCAGTGCCCGGGCGACATCCAGCGTTGCCCGTTTTGCAGTGAACCGTCGGATTGTTATGCATCAGGGGGCACGACCATCCAGGTCCGCTTCAGGCCTGCCGGGTTTATCGAAAAAACGGCTGATCGTGTCCCGGCTGAAAATCAATGATCCAAAACCGTGCAAATTGTACCAATGAACAAATTTTCCATATTTTCAAAATCTTCAAAAAAAAGCGGAGAAAATGAGAAGACCGAAAACCCTGGCGCCGTTTCGGACCCGGACGGATTCCTGGGGTGTCTGGATGTCGAATTTCTCATCCACGAGCTTAAAGATCCGCTTGCGGTAATTGAAACCGCCGTTCGGATGGTCCTGGAGAAAACGGACAAATACGGCCCATTGACGGATCGCCAGACCCGGACCCTCAAACGGGCCCTGAAAGGTTCCAAAAAAGTGCGCAGCCTGATCGGTGATCTACTGGAGGTCGGACGCTCGGATGCCGGATGTTTCCAATGCCACGGGTTTGATGCCATGGCGACCATAAGCGACGTGATTATGGAAGCGCTGGAAGCCGCTGACGCCGAGCTTTGGGAAATGCTTCAGGCCGCCGAAACCGAAACAGACCGGACTGCCCTCTTGAACCGCAGCGGCATTGGTTTTAAAGTATCGGAAAATGCTCGTGATCTGCAGCTTTGCCAGGATGAAGGCAAATTCCGTCAGATCCTGGGCAACCTGATAAAAAATGCACTCCAGCATCGCTCCCGGCATCTTGCTATCGGCATGGACTGCCAGGATGAGACGATGATCATTACAGTGAGCGACGATGGACCGGGTATCGAACCAGACCATCAGGAACTGATTTTTAATCGTTACACGCGATTGGCGGCCAGTACGCCATCGTCCAGACCCGGCCATGGTCTCGGACTGGCCGGTGCGCGTATCCTGGCACGTCATCTGGGTGGCGATATCACGGTCAGAAACAATCACGGCGCCGGAGCGGTTTTTTGCCTTACGCTACCCTTGACCTTAAAAAGGTGAGCACGAGGCAACGGCCGAAAAGCGGCCCCTTATTGAGACAGCCCCTTATTGAAAGGAAACACAACCATGGCAGCTGATCAAGCGCATTTGCATGGCAAGCGTATTTTGGCGGTGGATGACGAAGTGGATATTCTGGAGACCATTGAAGACATCCTTGATATGGCCACCGTTGACACTGCGCAGGATTATGAACATGCCTCGGAGAAAATCCGCACCCAGACCTACGATCTGGCGATTTTGGATATCATGGGCGTCAACGGACTCACGCTGCTCGAAGAGACAGTGGCCAAAGGCATTCCCACGGTGATGCTCACGGCCCATGCCGTCAACCCGGAAACCCTGATGGCCTCCATCCGCAAAGGGGCGATTTCCTATCTGCCCAAGGAAACCCTGGTTGAATTGGATGACTTTTTGGAAGCATTATTGGCTGCCCAGGCTGCGGGCAAGCCCCCCTGGAAATTGCTGTTCGACCGGTTGGGAACCTATTTCGACGAGCGCTTCGGACCAGACTGGAAAAACAAAGACGAGGCCTTTTGGTCTGATTTCTCACGGCACTGGGAGGTGGGCAGGGGCATCCAGTCCCGTCTTAAGCATGACCGGCGATTGCTGGACAAGGGGATCTGACACCGGTCATCGTTACGGGTAGTAATCGTTTTACGTGGGGTAATGCCGACCTGGCGACTGGCCGACGGTCAGGGGCGATAATAGGAGGCCTTTTCATCTCCACGGGTATCCACACGCCACCGGACCCGGTCGCCAACACTCAGGATTTCGCTTTCACTATAATTGATTTCCAGAACCGATTGGATGCCTGCCGGTGAATGAATACATTCCAAGCTGCCCGGCTGGCCGTGGGCAATGGATGCGATTGTCTCGTCGGCGGAGATAAAGATGATCGCCAATTCGATCAATGTATTTTTCATCCAAAACACCCGTTTGTCAGCACGCGGGTAGTTGAACAGCATCCCGTTTCCCGGGGCCAGGACCGGGCAATGCATCAGCCCCTGGCGCCGACCTCGGGGCGTGTCGGCCAGCGCCACGGAAAATGTTCCCACCGGTTTGCCTTCCCGGGTGATTTCCACGATTCCTGTTTTGCGATACCGGCAGGTATTGTCCGCGCAGCTTTGGCCAGCGATGCTCAACAGCATCAACAGGGACAACAGGAAAGTGGTGGACGGCTTTTGTTCCATTACGCTTTATTCGTGCAATATTTCATTCCGATCATTTTATAGATCAGCTTGGCGGTGGCAAAGGGAGAGTTGTCATCGTGGTCCCGTTGGGCCAGTTCGACCACGTCGAACCCGATAACCGTTTTGCGGCTAAACACCATCTGGAGAAGATCCATTGCCTCATCCCAGAGCATGCCGCCCGGTTCAGGCGTGCCGGTGCTGGCGATGACGCTCCAGTCAAACACATCCACATCCACGGTGATGAAAAGCAGATCCGGCAAACGGTCCAGTTCGGCCTCCAGATCAAAGCGCCCGTTGCGAAAGCGGTGCATGGTACAAAGGCCCAGATGCTTTTCCTTGACCTGCCGGGCTTCCTGGGCAGACATGCTGCGGATGCCGATTTGGAGGGTATGGGGGGTGATTTCCCGAATGCGGGCCATGGTGCAGGCATGACTCAATGGGCTGTCTTCATAGCTCTCGCGAAGGTCTGCGTGGGCATCCAGCTGCAACACGCCGAAACGCTCAAAGCGATTGGCCAGGGCGCGCACATAACCGGTGGTGATGGAATGGTCCCCGCCAATCACGGCCACGAATTTTTGCTGATCGAGAAGTGTGCCGGCCGTAGTTTCCAGCGTGTCCAGCATGGCGCCGGCAGACGAGGGGATGACCGGCTGCGTAACCGTGGCAATACCGATCCGGCAGGGCTCATCATCGAGGACTTCGTCATACAGCTCCAGATAACAAGACGCCGCCAATACCGCATCCGGCGCGGCCGCAGTGCCCTTGCCGTATGAGACACCGCCTTCGTAGCCGAAGGGCAGCACCACCACGGCAGCGGTTTCAAAATCGGATTGCGGGGCCGGCAGCCCCAGAAACGGTGTGCCATGGGGCTTCATCGCGCGGCCTCCAGGCGGGTGACCATCGCGTCCATGCGATCGCACAGGTTGGCCAAGGCACGCGGCTGGCACAGGTCGGTCACATAGGCGGCCAAGAGCGGGAAAATGATGCTGTACTCTCCCCAGACCTGGACCAGGTTGGCCTCGTCAGCGTGCTGGTATTTGCCCCAGGTGACCGCCTCGCCGAAGGTGCAGCTGGACAGACTGCCTTCCCGTTCCACCGCCGTACCGATTTGAATGCCGCGGTCGGCGCCTTCGAAATCGATGCCCAGGATCTGACTGATGGTGGGGCCGGTTTGTTGAATGAAATTTTTTGGGCCGCCGCCGCCGAGCTCCACAAAACCGGTTTGCTCGGATCCGTAGGCAATGGCTGCCGAGTGGACGATATCCTGCTGCGCCGAAAGCTGAACCGGCAGCCCTTCATAATCGGTGCGGGCCAGGTTCATGGCGATGGAATGGTTGGCCAGCGAGTCCCAGAAAATGGGCACCCCGCTGCGGGCCGCCGCCGCTGTGAAACTGAGTTCCGGATGGGGGGCGGTTTCGGCTACCCAGCGTCCCAACTGGTAGTTGAACTGCCAGGAGGACATAGGGGCACCGGACAGTCGATCGTGACGTTCCCTGACAAACTGCCGGATGATTTCGTCCTGGGCTTCCAGGGTCTCTTTTTCGCGAATACCGATATCGTAGATGCGGGTATCCCCATGACGACGCAGCTGGTCGTCATCCCAGTTGGGATGGATGGATTTGACCGGTAGATGAAAGGCGAAATGCAGATCATGATAGACCTGCGCACCGGTGGAGCAGATGACGTTGACGAACCCGGCTTCGATAAGGGAGATCACCATCCCGCCCATGCCACCGGCAATCCCGGCCCCGGCAATGCCCAGCCAGATGGTGTCGCCCTGGTCGATCATCCGCTGAAAAAGGCTCGCCGCCCGCTGCACGTTACGCGCTTCAAAACAGGTCCGTCCCATCATCGTGATCAGGTCGGGAACGCTTATTCCCTTGGGCAGTTTTTGCGGCACAATATCCGGCGCATGGTGAAACAGTGATTTTTTGCCCATCGGTTTTCCTCCATTATACCAGCAGCATGACGGCCAATGCCACCACCGTCGTCCACAAGCCATCCTTGTGGCCATGGGCGGATTTGGCAACGCTGCGACTGACAAACTGGCGGTCCTTGCCGGCGATATAGAGCTGTTTGCGCTCGTCCCAGGCCTTGTCCGGATCCAGTTCGAATCCCAGGGTAGAGGCCAGCATGGTGGCCGCCAGGTCTTCGGCAAAATCGCCGGACTGAGTGCTGTTTTGACCATAGCCGTGGTGTTCGGAGATATACCCGTATTGTTCCTTGTTCAACGGCCGGGCCATCCCTACGGCCGCGTGGACCAGCCGCGACGGCTCATTGGTTTCCTGGCGGGCCATGACCACAAAGGTGATCTGGCCCGGTACCAGGCTCTTTACCCCTTCGTGCCTGGAGATGATTTTACATTGGGGGGGGTAGATACTGGAAATGGTCACTAAATTGCAGATCTCGACGCCGGCATCACGAAGCGCCAACTCAAAACTTTGCAGCTTGTTGCGATGATAGCCCACGCCTTTGGTGAAGAACATGCGTTTGGGGATGATTTTATCCATTGATCGATCCTTTCCACCGGGGATGATGCTTGTGAACCGCTTATTTTTGACTTACGGGAATTTTCGAAATCATTATATTTGACGCCGCATTATACCAAACATGTGAGAATTACAAATTGAAAATTCAATTCCCTAAAATTAAGCCATCTGCCGATTCAGAATTGATCGTGATCGGTGATCCAATAGCGTGATTCCAATCCTGCGAGCTTGACACCCAGAACTGTGTGCGCTAAGCATAAATGTGCATTTGCCCAATAAATATTCCACTAATTAAATGCCAAACCATAGCAAGTGAGGATGATTATGAGCAAGACGATTTCCATTAAAGCCGTGGACCAGGTTGAAATTCTGACGTTGCAGGACAACCTAATCGATTTTCTGGTTCGAGACAATAGTGCGGTAATTGAAAGGGCCTTGCCGGTGGTGGGCAAAGAATTGCGCAACACGATCCTGGCCGAGCATGGGTTTGCATCGTTTGTCACTCTTACCGAGGATGGCCAGTCCCACCGCATGTTGTTTGATTTCGGTTTTTCAGAACATGGGGCGGCCTTCAATGTCGATGCCCTGGGGGTGGACCTGAGCGGCGTCGAGCAGATGGCGCTTTCCCACGGTCATCTGGACCATGTCGGCGGGATTCAGGCGCTGGTTGAAAAAACAGGCCAATCGGATCTTCCCCTGGTACTGCATCCGGCAGCCTTCCGGCATCCTCGTTTTTTAAAAGTAAGTGAGACCCTGAAATATCATTTCCCCACCTTCACCCCCGAGAAGGCCGCTGCCTCTGGTGCCACCGTGATACCGACAAAAGACCCCTATCTTATGCTGGATCAACGCGCCGCCTTTTTGGGACAGATCCCCCGCACCACGTCGTTTGAAAAGGGTGCGCCCAACTTGTACTGCGAGATCGATGGCCAGGTGGTACAGGATCCTTTTGACGATGATTCGGCAATGGTTTTTAACGTCCGGGATAAAGGATTGGTGGTGCTTTCCGGATGTGCGCATTCAGGAATTATCAATACGGTTCGGTATGCCTGCCAAGTAACCGGTATCGATACGATCATGGCCATCATGGGCGGATTTCACCTGTCCGGCCAGGATCTTGAACAGGTGATCCAGCCGACTGTCGACGCCTTAAAAACGCTTAATCCGACCTACATCATCCCTACGCATTGCACGGGCAGGCAGGCCGTCGGGCTGATTGAAGAGGCCATGCCGGATCAATTTATTTTAAATATGGCGGGTACCAAACTGACGTTCAAGGCCTGATTTACTTTGCCCTGAAACTTGAACCGGCAGTCTTTTTCGTAGTATCATACGCCTCGTCCGTCTGGCTGACCATGAAGCGAGCCATCACGCTCTTACACCAGCGCGACCAGCAATTTATACCTTTAGCGAAAAAGGATTGCCATGTTTCGATACATCATCATGATTGGGGTGCTTATTGGGACACTGACCGCACCGCTTGTGCATGCCGAAGTCAGTTTTGAACCGATCCTGACCGAACATATGGACGAACCCGTTTTGGATTTGGCCACCAATCCCGATCAGGGCTTGATTTTTTTTCTCACGCCATCGGCTGTGCTGCTTTATTCACCCCGGGGAAAAGGCGTAATCGACCGCATTCCCCTGAACGACACGTTTGATCGGATCGATCTATTGGGTGATGATCAACTGATCCTGACCCGTACTCAGCCCTCATGGGTACAGATTATCCAATACAGCCGCATTTTCCCTATTGATATTGCCAACCGGGCGTTCAAAGGGCAGGCGGATGCAAAAGTTACCATTGTCGTTTTTGATGACTACCAGTGTCCCTATTGCGCACGCCTGGAACGGTTTATAGAGCAGGTTCTGGAACAATTCCCCACCGGTGTAAAATATGTGATCAAGCATTTCCCATTGTCCAGCCATCCATTTGCCCACAACGGTGCCATGGCAGCCCTGGCTGCCGGCAAACAAGGTAAATTCTGGGAATTTCACAGCCGGTTGCTGGAAAACCATGACCAGGTCAACGAACAAAAAATTTTGGATATCGCCGGTGAACTGAAACTGGACTTGGATCAATTTAAAAAGGATCGTCAATTGGCATCCAGCCGCAAATTGATTCAAGCGGACATTGAAGACGGTAAAGCCATCGGTGTTTCAGGAACCCCCACGGCATTCATCAACGGGAAGCAGATTCGTAATCGGGAACTGGGGAGCCTGCCGGAGTTGATTATCCGTGAACTCGGGGACAACTAACTATTATCAGATCAAGTTTGCGGAAACTCCGCATCAAATGGAGAAAGGACGACCGTGAAGAAAACCATCCTCTTATGGCCGCTTATGGTTTTGGTCTTGCTGTTTTTTGTTGGCGCATGTACTCACAAACCGGTTCATCCCACCAAAAGTGATCGCCAATGGGCCGCTGATCACAGCGCCTGCGAGAAGTCGGTCAGGGATTTGATTCGAGACGACCCCGACAGCTACGATAACTTGGATGAAATGAAAATGATCAAGTCATGCATGAAACAAAAAGGCTGGACGTGGGAACGGGCCGATTGGCTCAAATTCAAAAAAGAACCCGCCGAATAAAGAAACCAGCATGCGTTACAGGTCAGGTTTAAACAAACGATTCATGGCCTTCAGATAATCCGGTGCACACTGCAGGTAAAATGAGAGCCCCTTTGAGAAATTCATGCCCACCACGCCGTCGATAAACATCTGACTGATCTCCCGTTCCCGCTTGAGTATGGCCTGGCATCCGACAAAGATACGTTTTTCTTCAGGCGAAAGCGTCTTGGACAAATATTTTAACGTGGTGCGCGCCCGGGGTTGATACATCCAGAAATAAAGCAGGTCCAAACTGCCGATAACGATCAGTTTTTCCAAATCCTTGGCATCGGCATTGGGATCAATACGATTATTGCCAATGGCATCAAGGGTCTCCCACACATTCAGCTCCGGTTGCTGGCCTTCCAGACGCGCATAGGTGTCAAACATCTGTGATAGCGTGTCGGCATAATCCTGGAAACGGGTCTGAATGTTGTTGAATCGGTCGGCCGTTCCCTCGATGACCCCGGCTACAACATCAGAGGCGCCTTTGGAGATCACGGCGGCCCATTTTTGCAGGTGCCCTTCGATGCCCACGACACCAAAAACGCCAAGTAGCATGCTGATGAGGGTATTCAGTACAATCGCGATGGGAATGGAAAGAATGCTGCGGAAAAAATTGCCATACACAGCCGTCCGGGGCAGTCCGCGAAACAGGTTGTGACTGGACAGGTATATGCCATTGGCCAGGGCCATGATGGTGTAAAGCGCCATCGGGTTGGTCGCCGTCGTAATCCCCATCAACCGATCGAGCAGCACGGTTTTGACCAGAAAATCCAAAAGCGGGACGGAAAACCCGGTGAACAGCAGAGAATCGGAGAGGCGTACCCAACTCACATAATCATTCCAATGCAACAGCGGCGAACGACCGATGCCGCCACCGCCCAGCACCGACTGAACAATATTTCTGACACCGGTGATGCCGAACCAGATAAATGCACCCAGATAAGCCAATACCCACCATTGATTGGTCAGGTAAAATGAAAGAAACGCCGGGATGAAGCCAAGCAGGATCTTCAGACTGTTGCTCACCGTGCTGTTCAAGTAAGACGGAGACAAATCGGACGTTTTCTCGTTCGTTGTATCACTGTTGAGGCGCAATCCGTTATCGGTGCAATTGGCGATGCCGCCCAGGGTGACAATATTGCCTTTATTGTCCATGTGGGTCAGGTGGGGTTGAATCAACCAATCCACCTGTCGCATTTTCCCCAAAATTTTCAGGATCGGCAAATGTTGCAACAGACGCTGATATAATCCCTGAGATCCTTTGGGACTTTCGTGAGGGACGTAGGTAACGCGTTTATAGACCGGAATCTTGAATGGAATGATACTGCGTTTGGTGCCAACGGAGGGGATCTGCGAATCACCCACGGCACAGGGTCGTGTATTATCTGTATGCCGCCAGCGCCTGCATGAACGGCGGACGCTGGCGGGCAGGGAGTCCAGAACAGCCAGGCCCATGCCATACATACGGGCAGAATGGCCGGTAGAGTCACTGCCGATTCTGGGCTGCAAATGGAAGGACGCATACATGGCACTAAGGGCATTGATATCGTGAAGGATGATGCCCATCTTCTCGATTCGATCCGCTTTTCCAGGAAACGGCTTGGCATTGTTCAGCCGCCCGATGATGTGCCGGATAATCCGTTTCAGATCGATGGTGTTGCCCTCGTTGATGGCCAACTGAAGCTCACTGATTTCTTCGATATGGCTGGTTTTGCCGGCGGTGAAGTCCTTGAGATTGAAGATTTCCAAGCGATTGATGTGTCCTTCACAATCGTAGAGGATTTCCACCACATCCTCGGGCAAAAGATCCGTCAGATTCAGCGTGATGCGATGACCGGTGTGCAAACGGGTGACCCGATCCAGCAGTTGTCGCGGCGTCAGGTAAAGCAGATCCGGGGTCTCGGGATCATCGAAAACCTGGTTGGGGTCGGGAATGTCGGCAAGGGCCGAGGGCCGTAGAAACTGCCTGGCAATGGTTTCCGAATCAAGCTCGTTCATGCGGTCGACCAGGCGATGGATGGCGGCCTGCCGATTGTCATCGGCGTTTTTGATTTCCTGCCGCAGGATTTCCACGTTGTGCTCAAAAAGCGGCATCAGTTGATGGTGGATATACTTGGCCAGATGCAAAATGGACGGTTGGCCGGGACGGACAAAGGCCAGAAATTTGCCAATGTCCAGGGCCGGCAGATTGATTCCGAAATCGGCATTGATGGCCGGCTGGTGAACCTGATTAAAGGCTTCAAGAATAGTGAGTACATATTTTTGGCGGTAGCGGGTTACTTCCCGACCCTGGTCCATGAGCTGCCTGACCGGTTCATCCGCAAGGAAACAGAGAAATGATTGGGCATCGGAAAAGCCCCGGGGGACCCAGATCAGTTGGATGTATTTACCCCTGAAACGGGTCGAAAATTCAATGCCGATCCGGATTTCAAGTCCCATGATCTGGGCCGCTTCGATCAGTTCCGCGGCTGAAGGGGGATCAATAAAATTGTAGTAGATCACGCGCAATCGCCGGATACCTTTGATCCAGGCATCCATGATCAGATGGGAAGCGGATTTGCGTCCTTTGGTATTGATATCATGGACATGATCGTCAAAGGCGAGTTGATTCCAGTCCTCCGGCATTTCCAGCAGGTGATATCTATGTAACATGTTCCTGACGATACGGGGTTTGCCACTGGCTGCCCGCCGGAAATCATGGGCCAGCCGGAGCTGGCTGAACTCGTCACCGTGGGCCCTTACCAAATCCTTCATGATCGAAAGCAATACGCGGGCGGCGTTTTTGGGCATTGAACCGGCAGAGGCGTGCAGGACTTCGTCACGCAGTGAACGTAGGGCGTTCAGACGGTCATCAATATCGCCGGCCTCCAAAGATTCCAACAAATGAATAACCGCATAGGCGATACGAAGTCCCCGGGTTTCAGCCAATTCCTTGATGCCATGGGGATGGAACCAGGGAAAAAGGTTTTTGCGTCCCATGGTATCGGGAGCGGATCGGCTTAGCACACCATTGACGATTTTTAGAAGATCGCGGTCACGCTGATCGAACAGTAAGCTCAAAAAACCTCCATGGGCCGCCGAATCATCCGGGCCGATATACAAATCGCTTCAATTTATTGATGACGGATTCGCAAGCCTTGATCTCCGGCTTTTTACGAATCCGTCCGAACAAAGACTTTTTACGAGTTCATCATTGTTCATATTGAAATTGGCTAATGGCCAATGGGTTATTTATGAATAAGTGTCAGTTTGAGGGTGGAAACTGGTTCAGAATGGATTCCACCAGTGTATCGATAACCTGTGTGGTTTTTTTGGGGTTATCGTACGCCTCAAACCGTTGAATGCCGCTGCCCCGCCAGAGCAGTGTGTCGGATTCAGCGCCAACAAGGTCGATCACCAGCGTTCCCTCATCGATTTCACGGAGGTTATTGCCGGTACTGGTACCGATGGCGATGCCACCCCGACTGCCATAACTGCCGATGCCGAAACCGACGCTGCCACCGCTGCCTGCTGAATCGATTCGCTGGCGTATGGTATACTGATAGCGCACCAAGACATCCGGCGTTTGATCCGGTTTAAACCTCAACCCTTTTTTTTCCAACTGTTGCCGGATGGCCGCTCGAATGCGGGTATCCCGAAATGGATTGTCGATGCGTTCATCACCTGTTTTAGGCTGCGTCGGTGTTGCCCAGGCCACGGTTTGGATCGACTGAAAATCCGTTTTTGGATCATAATCCTGACTGGTCTGGATACCTGAACACCCCACCCACAAAAAAATTGCCAATGCAATAATGCACCATCGATATTTCATCATCACCCCTCCTCATAAGCGGCTTGCGCCATCTTCTTTTTCTGTATCTGCCTTTCATAATTAGCATATTCACCGAATATGTGCAAAAAAATCAAACCTGTGATTCCTGCCGATAAGGTCAACCCACAAGCGCTCGGCAAACACCATCAAAAAGATGCCCCGACTACACGATAATGTCAAAAAAACTCCTGAAAAAAAAGCATATAGATGTAAACTTCAAAGTCACCCTGCCGATAATTAGAGCATCATGATCAGACGCTCACCCACCATCATTTCGATTGCCGATGAAAAGCAAATCGCTTTTCTGATGATGTCCAAGGACGGCCATATAGCGCATCAGGCAGCTTTGCCGTTGGATGACGCGCAACCGGACGGCCGTTTAATCGACGCCGTGCCGAAGTGGGTGCGTCAGGCCACCCACCAACTGATTGTGGTTCCGGATTATTGGTTTGGAAATCATCTTTATGAATTCCACGCCCGTAAACGCTCGATTATCACCGCTTTTATCGAACGAAAACTATCCCTCGAACAACCCAGCCTGACTGATGCGGCAAACTTCTACGATTATGCCATGGTGCGGGACCCGGATCGCCGCCAGATGCTTTATTGCACCTATCTCCAGGAACCGCTGGCATATGCCTTATACCGGCGGTTAGCGTCGCTTGCCATCAGTCCCCACCGCATCAGCACACCGGCATTGATCTGGCAGGCGACGCTGGGTCGACACATCGACGGGTTTGCCGAACGTGGCATCGGCTTTGTTCATCTGACGCAAGGCGACTGTTTTCTTTATTTTTACCATATGGGGCAGTTCCTTTTTTCGCGCCATATTCAACTACCTGAGACCGGCGATGATCCAACCGAAATCCACAACCTGCTCAATTATGAAATCAACCAGTCATTCTACCTGTATTCACAAAAAAGCAAACAATCGGTAGACACGCTGTATATGCTGGCTCAGGATCCAGCAACCGCCGGCCAGCTATCGGAATTGCTGGGCAGAGACATCGTGCAGATGCCTTGCCCGTCTCAACGGGTGGAATTGCCGGATGAAGGCGAAACCTTTGCCGTGTGTCGCGATTTTTCGGCGCTGGACCTTAAAAACCATGACCATCCTTGCATCTCCTACAAACCGCTGCACAAGGAAATAACGTGGCGACCGGTCCAATGGGCGGGAATGGCCGTGGGTGTCTGTCTGGTTGTGCTTTTGGCGGTGGAAGCCGGTTTTCTACGCCAACGTCAGATGGATTTCCAACACCGACAGTTTGCGATGCTTCAGTCCGCTTCTGCCAAAAATCCGGACCAGATTTTCCAGGAACTGAATCAAACAATAAATAGAATCAGTAATGAACTGGGACGGCCGTCGGCAAGCGATGTGATGATGCGTGCCTTGCTGGCCATGCCCACAACGGTAGCGTTGCAAAAAATAACCCTGGATACATCGGATGCTGCCCGCCTGACCATCGAGGCTTCGGTGAACGCGACGCATCCGGCTGCCTTCAAGGCGATTCTCGATGATTTTCTAACCCAAGTGAACCATCGTTTTAATCTGAAAGATCGCCCGTTACAGGAAAAGGACATCCGCATTGGGCTGGAGCGCAAGGTGCATAATGATCGAAAGCCCATATACCAGATTCATTTCAGTTTTGAGCTATCATGAGTAGGCGATTAAAATACAGATGGTTTGCAGTGAGTTTAATTTGGGTGCTGGTGATAGGCCTTTCCGGGTGGAACATGCATCGGATCAACCAGGTCCAGACCATCAGGCGGAATTTGGAGACCATGCAGATGGACCTGCGCTTTTTAAAGGCCAATCAGACCACGATCCAGCAAATCGGCAGGCAAGAATCCCGGTTGACCCATGTGGTGGCATCCGCGGATCTGGGGTTTCTGGTGGTGGAAAACAACCTTAAACGCCTCTCCTGGGAACTGGGTCTTGAGAAGTTATCCGTGAAAAACGATACAAATGCGCAAGGGGCAGACGCGATGCCCATTACCATCATTGCCCATGGAACATTGCCCGCCGTGGCCAGTTGGATTACTGCTGTGGAGGAGGCTTATCCCTATTTAGTTGTCAAACGTATGGACCTCACTTACGAGCCGGCAAAACAAGCTGGAAGACTTCAGGCGACGTTTGACTATCATTTGACGCTTTCCGACAATAATCCGGTGAGCTGAAATGAAATTACTAAAGCATCGGTTTCAGATTATTATCGGATTGTGGGTGCTTGCCGGTCTGATGGTGGCAGGCATCAATGGCTACCTGCTTTTATCGCTTCTGGATCAACCGCTGGCTGGATATTCACCTGGCGCGCGTCAAGTAAGGCGCCAGTTTCAGCAATACCAGAGACTATTGGAATCCGAGACCGAGAAGATATCTTCCGGGATGCAGCTTTTGGCCGAACGCTTTGCATCCCGCACGCCGGATACCGATAGCGCAGTAGCGATCCATGAGAAAGAGAAGTCCGCTGTCAATGTGGAGAAAAAAGTCAATCGGCCGACCGTGGTGTTGCCTGTTTTGGCGGGTATTGTGACCCGCCATACTCCTGTCGGCCGGTTGCAGCGAATCGCCTTGTTGAACAATGGCATTTTTTCCGAAGGCGAGATGCTGCAGGAATTCACCATCCGAAAAATTTCCGCTGACGGTGTTTTGCTGGCCAAGGGAAAGAAAACCTGGTTTTTAAAACGGCCTGAAATTGCCTATTCGCTGAGTCAACAATAACCCATGGCAGGTCTTACGGTTCGAATAGAGGACGCAATGCTTTTCATCCAAGACTCAAAACGTTGGTTGATTATCACGATAATCGCCCTGGTCGTGCTAACCGGGTGCGCGGTTTCATCCCCCCGGAAACCCACCATTGAAAAGGTTGATCGCGATGCGATCAAGGCGGCGCTCAAACGAGAATTCAACGCCGTGCCGCCGGGGCCGCCGCCTTTGGCGCAGAAGATGGTCCCCCAGACCGTTGAACTGGATTTGCCCCAGACCCTTTATACCCTTACGCTCAACAATGTGCCGCTCTCGGTTGCCCTCCAGGCGATTACCACTCAAACCGTGATGAATCTTTCGGTTGAGTCCGATGTTGATTTGAATCGGCCGGTGACGGTGCACATGAAGCAGGCCACCTTTGCTGAAGCCATGGACATGGTGGTCAAAAACGGCGCCGGGTATGGATGGACCATCGAGAATGAAGTGATCCATATAAAAACCGTTGTGGAACGTATCTACGCCTTCGACTACATCGACATGCCCGGTGAAGCCGATATTCAGGTGGGCGGCGATATGCTGGCCTCCAGTGTCGAAGACGCCGGTGTGAGTGGCAAGTACTTGGTCAAAACCAGTAAAAAGGAAGAGACCGCCGATGCCTGGTCGGCCATTGAAGAGACCTTGGAAACGCTCAAATCCGATAGTGGTGTGGTGCGTATCAATCGCAACGGCGGATTGATTTACCTGGCAGACAAACCCAGGAAGGTGGATGCCATGGTCCGGTTTCTGGATGCTCTTGGTGAGGCGCTGTCCCGGCAGGTTTACATTGAGGCCAAAATCATGGAAGTGCGCTTGACCGATCGCAACCAATTGGGCATCGACTGGACGGCCATGAATGCGGCGTTTACCGATGCGTCCGGGTTTTTCGTGGATACGTTCAACCTGAATTTTAACGGTGGCAGTACATTGACGCTGGCCAATCAAAGTGCCCTGGGACTCGTGATGGATTTTCTGCGCACCCAGGGTGAGGTTTCGGTGGTTTCCAATCCCCACCTGGCCCTGATGAATGGCCGATCCGCCCTGTTAACCGTCGGCTATCAGTTCCCCTATGGGGATATCGATGGGGTCGATCGTGATGAAGAGACCAATGTGATTACCTTTGGTACCAGCATTAAACGAGCGGTCTTAGGGCTTCAGTTCGGCATTGCGGTTCAGATCACCGCCGATGGCATCGTGACCATGAACATCGTGCCCACCATTACCCGTATCCAGGAAGAGGCCGACGTGGAGTTGCCGACTTCGGCCACGACGGTTCAGACCATCAAGAACCCGATCATTGATCTTCAGGAACTGTCCACGACCGTCAGGGTCAGACAGGGCAACACCGTGGTTCTGGCCGGGCTTATCAGCCAGGTCAAGGACTACGAGCACGAAGGGCTCACGGGGCTAGGGTCCTTACCCCTGGTGGGAGGGCTGTTCAAGCATGTGGATGATTCGCTTCAGACCCGTGAATTGGTGATTTTTATTACGCCCCATGTGCGTACCCTTGGATAAGGATCAGGATGTTAAAGTCCAAGCATAAACAGCCGATACTGTGGGTGACTACGAACCCGTGAATTTGCCTGTACCCCTGAGGTATTGATTCTTACTGGTTTGAAAAATGATATCTGAAACACGGAGGAAATCAATGTACAAGAACCAAAAAGGGTTTACGCTGGTTGAGATCGCCATTGTCCTGGTAATCATCGGCCTGCTCATCGGTGGCGTCCTCAAGGGCCAGGCCATGATTCAGAATGCCAAAGTGAAAAGAGTGGTCAAATCCGCCGATGAGCTGCGGGCCGCCGTCTACACGTTCTATGACAAATACGGCATGTTCCCTGGTGATGAAACCGTTGACAACAGCTCCAGCGATTCCAGCAATGGCGATGGTAACGGACGGGTGACGTTTGGTACCGAGCATTTTGAGTTGTTCGAGGATTTGGTCTTGGCCGGCATCATTGACGGCACCTATAACGGCACCAGTGACCTGCCCATCCATTCCTTTGGTAGCACCTACATGATGTACTGGACCAACCCGGGCAATGGCAACGGGCATTATATCCGCTATGACAACCTGCCTTGGGATGTGGCCCTGGAGATCGACACAAAATACGATGATGGTGTGTTTAACACCGGTACGATACGCGCCAACGAAGATTATTTGGCCGCGAGCAGCCCGGTGAGATATTTATTTTTGCCATTTTGATCCAACTTCAATTTGGAAAATGACAAATCGCCTGCCGCCGGCCCTGTCGGTGAGGAGGCGATTGCTTTTTGGTCAAGGATGCATTGGAGTGGGGGACGATGACGCTTTTGCCGACTGACATCAAGAACGATCAAGCCGGTTTCACCATCATTGAGATGGCCATTGTGATGATCTTGATCGGTCTGGTCGTGGGGTTTGGCGCATCACTGATCGGACCGCTTTCCATTCGGGCCAAGCGAATTGAATCCACCGAGACAGTCAAGGCCGCCGCCGAGGCCATCATCGGCCATGCCACCGCCAACCAGGCCGTGTTGCCCACTGCGGCCCAGCTAACCCAGACCATCAAAACGCAAAATGATGCCTGGTCCCGTCCCATCCAGTATCTCTACGATTCCGCCTTGGCGGATGGGGATGCGACCACCGGAGATCTATGCACCCGCCGGAGCACCCGAATTACCTTGAATCAGTGCAATGATGCTCTTTGCAGCGCGCCGGTCACCGTGGCTAATGTGGCCTTTGTGCTTCTGAGCGGTGGTGAGAACTTCAATAATCAGACGGCGGCAAGCCTGGCCGTAACCACGTCCACGGTAATCAATGTTTACCCGACAGGGACGGACAACGTGGATGGGGACACCACCGATTTCAACCGCCCGGAGTCCTATGACGATATTGTGTACTGGGCCACCCTCAGCGAGCTGCACGGCCAGGTCGGCTGTCGGGGACCGCAACTGTCCGTACTTAACAATGAACTGCCACCCGGACGGGTCGGCAATCCATACGCAGCTGCCATCTATGCCGATGGCGGTGTACCGTTTGCCAGCGGAGGGAATTACCGTTGGTGCGTCCAGACACCCACCGGCAGCGTGCCGTCCAATCTTCGTTTCCGCAACCACATGGATACGGTTGATATCGGATTCACCACCGACGGCGCCTCCTTGACCGAAACCGACACTGTCTGGATCCAAAGCGACCATCTGGAGATCAACGGGACCCCAGATACCGCCGGCAGTTTTCTATTAACCGCCTGGGTGCGGGATAACAGCAATACGGGGAGTGATCCGGCTTGCGACAGTAACACCAACCTGGACAACTGCACCCATCGCTCGTTTGTATTGACCATTAATCCCTGAGCTAACCTGGTAAAGCGCATGCACCGATCAATCAAGGGACGTTTGGCATCAGCGACCACCCAGACCGGTGTGGCCTTGATCCCGTTGATCCTGACCATTGCCATCGCCGGGGCGCTGATGGGCGCGGGAATGAAACTGGTGGGGCCCCAGGTGCAGCGGTTGCGCACGGCGTCGGCCATTTCCATGCTTGAAAAGGCCTCACGGTCGGTTGTGGCCTGGAGCCAGACCCATGGCCGCCTGCCCACCGCAGCAGAGTTTGGCGCTGCCGCCGGTGTTCATGATGATCCTTGGAAAAAGGGGCTGGTTTATGTGTATGATGTTGATCTTACTGGTATTGACACGGGCGGGGTGTGCGGCCGTGAAACCACGGGGTTGACGATCGGCGGCATTGCCGATGCGGCATTTGCCATTATCAGCGGAGGGGGTGATTTCACCATCGACACCAATCCGTCAACGTCTGGCGCATACGCTGGTAATGTGACGCTTTCCGCATCGGATCTGAGCCTTAGGGTATCGCTTGCCGACCTGCACAACCGGGTTGGCTGTTTTGACCGCACAACCGGTCGGTTGATCCTGCTCAACAATGAACTTCCCGAAGGCTGCGATGGTCAGCCCTATATTGGCGATTTGTTCGCCGAAGGCGGGGCGGCGCCTTATAGCTGGGCCGGTACCACCGTGCCGGCATGGTTGACCATCACGCCGACCGGCAGTTCATGCCACCTGAGCGGGTCACCGCCGGCACCGGGAACGTATCCTTTTGCCTTGAGCCTGGGCGATGCCGCCGGGGCTCAATCAAGACGGCGGTTTACCATCACCGTGGCCGCCTGTACAACAGGGCCCGCACCGGTTTCCCAGTGGGATTTCAACGAAGGCGCAGGATCCATGACCAGTGACGGCGCGGGCAGCAATAATGGAACCTTGACGGGCGATACGGCCTGGTCCAGCGATACACCCGATGGCAGTGGCGCGTCATTGGTGTTTGACGGATCCGGCGATTCCGTTTTTGTTTCCGATAGCGCGAGCCTGCATATCACCGGTGAGGTGACCCTCATGGCCTGGGCCAAGGAGACGGCCATTGGCCAGTATGCCAAAATCATTTCCCGGCGCACCGGTTATTATTTTTACTTTCTTGGTGTCGATAACGGCCATCCCTATGGGGGGATCGGCGACGATATCACCTACACGGTGACCGGCAAATCACTGCTCATGTCCCTTGACCACTGGAACCATTTGAGCGTCGTATATAACGATGCAGCGGATCGCATGTTTTTACATTTTGACGGCACCGAGCGAATGACCGTTGTGCCTGAGAGCCTGCCTGCGATTGTTGGCGTGGATCTATCCATCGGCGCTGATTCTCAAGGGGCTGAGCACTTCTTTGACGGTGACATCGATGACGTGGCGATTTTTGACCGGGCCCTGACCGATTCGGAAATCCGGGGGCTTTTCTACGGTACCGCCCATCCCAACCGCGTGGCCGGTTGGGGATTCAACGGCACCACCGGCGATGCCGGCACTGGCGCCCACGACGGTATCATGGTCGGCGGCAGTTACACCAGCGATCGCTTTGACCTGCCTGATGCGGCCCTGCGCGTGGATGGAAGCGATTGTGTCCGTATTCCCGATCACGCTGATTTCAGGTTGACCGGTCAGCTGACCCTGACGGCATGGATTCGGGAACGATCATCAAGGGCATTTGCCAAAGTCATTTCCCGGCGCACCGGCAATTACTTTTACTTTCTGGGCGTGGATAACGGCAGACCCTATGCCGGCATCGGTGACGGCAGCAGCTACACGGTGACGCGCAAATCCATTGCCATGATTCCCGACCAGTGGCATTTTGTGGCCATGGTTTACGACGATGTTGCGGACCGCCTGCAGATTTACTTTGACGGCGGCTTGGATGATACCACCGTGACGGTGAGTCTGCCTGATGTGCCGGACGTGGACCTGACCATTGGCGCCGATTACCAGGGTACCCAGAATTTTTTCACCGGTTTGATCGACCAGGTGGCGGTCTATGATCAGGCGCTTAGTGTGGAGGAGATTCGGGAGGCGTACTGACTCTAAAAGCGATAAAATCGAAAAAAGTTCATTTTTCGACGGATTCGTAAAAAGCCCAAGATCAAGGCTTGCGAATCCTTAAGGAATGAGGCGTACTGATCGTACTCCGCAGTGACGAAGGATGAAGCGTAACGCCGATATTGGGCTTTTTACGAATCCGTCAAAACTGGCCAATCACATCATACAGTGGCAGCAGAATAGACAGGACGATCATTCCGAAAATACCGCCCAGCATGATGATCGACAGGGGTTCGATGGCGCTGATCATGGTTTGCACGGTACGCTGGGCCTGGCGATCGTAATAGTTGCCCAGCCGTTTGAAGGCCTCATCCAGGGTGCCGGTGGTTTCTCCATTTTTTACGGCACCGAGCAGCAGCGGTGGAAACCCACCGGCTTTTTCAAATCCCCGGGCAATGGACTCTCCCCGCTGAACGGCGTCAAATGACTTTTTGAGCAGCATTTCCAGGTAGCGATTACCCAATACATCTTTGGACAAAATTTCGAAAATGGCATTGATGGACATGCCGGCCTGGTACATGGTGGCGAAATTGTTACTCAGGCGGGCCAGGGCGATATTGAAAAAGACCATGCCCAACACCGGCAGGTTGAGGACATAGCGGTGCATCATGATCCCGCCTTTTTTTGTCCTCGATATCCCGAACAGGGCCATGACCAGCACGGCAATGGCCAGGATGATGATCTTCCACCAGCGTTGAAAAAAATGGCTGATGTCCAGGATAAACTGGGTGATGCCGGGCAGGGCCACCCCCATTTGGGAGAGCAGTCCGGCCAGCTGGGGCAATACATACCCCACCCACACGCCGATTACCGCCACGATAACGATGATCACAAACGAGGGATAGATGGCGGCCCGTCTGACCGTGGAACGAATTTCTTCCTTCCATTCCAGAAATTCTGAAAGGTCCTTGAGACATTTGGGCAGTACGCCGGATTCTTCCCCCATGCGAATGATCGCCATGTCCAGTTTGCCGAACACCTTGGGAAATCTGGACATGGCCGAGGTAAAGCTATTGCCGTTTTCGATGGAAACGCGCATTTCATCGACAATGCGCCGCAATCCGCGGGACGGGAGCTGTGTGGCATTCTCCTCCAACGCCGACAACATGGGCAGGCCCAGTTCCAGGGTCTGGTGAAGGCGGTGGTAAAATTCGATGATGTCGCGTTGGCGGATGCGGTCGCCAAGAAAACTTTTGTCCCAAAATCGGTCGGTATGGCTCTGAACCGATACCAGGGTGAGACCTTTGCCCGCCAGTTTGGCTTCAAGCTCCCGATCACCGGTGGCGATCAGCTCGCCCTTGATCAATCGCCCGGCATCGTCAATGGCCCTATACTTGAACTTAGGCATTGGCTGCCACCACGCGGAAGACTTCTTCCAGTGCCGTCATCCCTGCGGCGGCCTTTCTCAGCGCCTGCTTGATCATCAGGTTGGTACCGGCCTTGACGGCCGCTTCCTCGATGGTGCTTTGCAAGGCGCCGGCGAAGATCAGGGACTGGATTTCCCGATCCACCCGGATGATTTCATAGATACCGGTTCTGCCGCGATAACCGGCATGATAGCAGGAGTCGCACCCGACGGGGACCACCAGATGCGGCGGTGGGGTAATCCCGTACTGATCGAAAATGGCGATGTCGGCCTCGGTGGGCGGCACGGTCTGGCAACAATTGGTGCAGATTTTCCTGACCAATCGCTGGGCAATGACCATGCTCAATGAGGAGGCCAGGATGCCCTTGTTGACCCCCAAGTCCAGCAACCGGTTGATTGCCGATGCTGCGTCGTTGGTATGCAGGGTGGAGAATACCAGATGGCCGGTCATGGAGGCCCTGAGTGCCAGATCCGCGGTTTCCGTATCACGGATCTCGCCGACCAGGATGATGTCCGGGTCCTGGCGCATGGCCGAGCGCAGGGCGTTGCCAAAGGTTAAACCGGCCTTGGGATTGACCGCCGTCTGGCGGATGGTGGGAATCACATATTCAATGGGGTCCTCCACGGTCATCACATTGACATTGGGACTGTTGACCGTCATCAGGGCTGTGTAGAGTGTGGTGGTCTTGCCTGATCCCGTGGGACCGGTGGCCACGATCAATCCATAGGGGCGTTGGATGTTTTTTTGAAAAACCGCCAAATCCTCTGTTTCCAGGCCAAGGCGCTCAAGATCACCGACGACTTTGCTGTAAACCAACAATCGCATGACAACGGTTTCGCCTAAATGCGTGGGGAAGGTGGAAACACGGATATCCATTTCGCCGATTTCACCGCTGAATTTGATACGGCCGTCATGGGGGATGTTGGGGTTGGAAATATCCATGTCGGCCATGATTTTGAAACGGGTGACCAGCCCTTTATGAAATCGGATGGGAAAGAGAAACTGTTGCTGTAGGACGCCGTCGATACGGTAGTAGATACGGGTCAGCTTCACATCCGGGACGATGTGCACATCGCTTGCCCCTAAAAGCAATCCTTTTTCTACAATGCGATCTCCTAACACGACGATCTGGTTTTCTTCGAATTGAGAATCCGCTTCCGTGGTACGCGTGATGTTGTCGATATCGGTATCAATGGCCAGAGCAGTTTTGTAGTAAAGTTCAATGGCTGAGTTCAGCCATTCTTTGGAGGCAATATAAGTCTGGACCTGGCAACCGGTGATGCGGGCCAATTTGTCCTTGGCCACAACGTCAAAGGGGTTGTTGGTGGCGGCCAGGATGGTATTGCCTTTTTTTTGCAAGGGAATGATGTCGTTGGCGGTGACAAAATCCTGAGGCACCTCGCTGATCAGTCCGGGATCCACCTTGACGGCATCGGTATCGAGCAACTTGGCCCCGCTTTGCACAGCCAGACTCATTTGCAGTTGTTCCTGGGTAATCCAGTCAAGGCGCAGGAGCACGTCTCCTAACATGACGCCTGTTTTTTTGGACTCTGTTGCCGCCATTTCCAGCTGATCACGATCGATAAACCCCATATCGATCAGAATATCACCGATGCGTTTTGCCATGCGACTGCCTTTTTGCCTGTGATGAATGGGTGTTCAGATAACGCCGGAGAAGTTCCATACGCCTTACAATGGATGACCGCTCGTTTTGTGATGTTTGGTCTGCCTTAAGCACCCCGTCGTAATAGTAAAGCGCTTGTGGGTAATCCCCCAGCGCGTCATAGGTGAGGGCGAGATTGAATTTTATGCGATAATCCCCGGGCCGCTTGGTTTCAACCTGTTTGTAAAGCGTCAGTGCTTCGGAAAAACGATTCAAGCGTGCCAGCGCCAGGGCCCGGTGGAACTGAATTTGCCACAAAGGGGCGTCGGCCGTGACTTGTGCCTGGTCCAGATAGGAAAGCGCTGCCTGCGCATCATTATTGCCAAGGGCCGTGATGGCCAGGTTTAATAAGACGCCATTGGGTCGCGGATCAAATCCCTCCAACTGTTTGAGAATCGGGTGGGCCTGGTTGAAATCCCCTTGCGCAATATAAACGGCCGCCAGATTCAGCAGGGCCTGGTGGTGGTCGGCATCAATACTCAAAACGTTGCGATAAAATCGGGCGGCCTGGGCCAGGCGACCACTGCGATGACAGGCCAGGGCTTTCTGATAGAACAGGTCTGTCTCTGAATGGCCTGACGTTCCGTTTTCATCGGCCGCATGGCTCGATTTGGATGAACTCGGGTTGACCGTCATGACAGGCGGTGTGTCCGTCCGTGAGCGTATCACGGGCTGCGGCAACGACTGCCAGCTGCCGGCAGATGAATTCGGGCCTGGTTCAAATGCCATATCTTTTTGAGGCCGACCGCTAGTGGGCGAAGGTTGGGAACCTTCCAGTGCGGGCGAATTCGTTTTTATCTCCACCTTTGTTGCGGTCTGCTCGGCCGGTGTTTCAGCGGCTGCCGGTTCGGTGGCAAGCTGCTGATTTTGATGGGGCACGCTTTTTGAGACACCGGGGGGGGGCAATGCCTTGGTCTGAGAAGGGGGTTCCGTTACAGTCAGATCCGTAGATTTGGGCGGTGGTTCATTTGTGCTTGGCGCCCTTGATGGAAAGGCCGACCGCTGCGGCGCAGCACGCATTGAAGATGGATCGGCTGTATCCTCGGCAGACCCTGTTGGGGGCTTGGCAGGCAGCGGGGTTTTGAGAAAAGGGGAACGGTTGGCTTGGGTCTGCCATAAGACCGTGCCGCCAATGATCGCCCCCCCTAACAGGGCCAGTGCTGCCAGTATGACGTACCATTTTTTCGCTTTGCGTTGATTGGGGGGCAAAAAGGGCGCGTCAGCGACGGGATCGGCTCCCGAATCCTCGCGATTTTTTTTGCGTAGTGCATCGTTCATTAAGCTCATGATATCAACATTATCTTGCGTGCATCAGATATCGACGCGGCCTGTTGCAGCGGGGGCAGATAACGAATGTTAGCGCTCGACCACGCTGGCCACAAACCGGTCACTGGCATTGATCTTTTCGGCAACAAGGGCTGCATCTTCGATTTCGGCAAAAAGGCCGGTATAAAATTCTTTATCGCCCGTGAGGCCGGTTTCCATAAGGCAGCCATGCCCCATTTTGGAAAGAAAATCGGGAATCTCGGCGGTGGATAAGGGAGCTTGGCCGGGGGTCACTTTTACCGTCAGCGGTGCATGGATGATCAGGGCCGTTTTCAAACCGTTGTCATTTTTGTACCCTCTGGCGGTTTTCAGGTCCTCAAATTTCCCGGCCATTACACGATACCACTGCCCGTTATTGACTGCTTGCCAGTGGGCCGGGATGCCCTTTTTACGATACCGGGAAACGCTTTGGGCTGCATTTTCTCGGTTGCGAAAGGAGCCTAATTGCATGGCATAGGGAAAGGGCCGGATTAATTCAGCCAAAATGGGTGCCTTTTCCATTGGTTGATCGGCGGCGTTATTCGGTGCGCTGGATGGGGGCGTGGTATCCCAGTCGTGATCCTTGGCCACGAGAGCGCCGGCCATCGGTTGCGGTTGATTTTCTATTCTACCGGGATTGGTGGTGATCAATGCCCCAATCACTGCAAGCAAGACGATGAAAATAGCTGCCGTCTCCCGGCCAAAACGGCTGACGGAATTTGTGGACGGGCCTGCATCGAGGCTTTTTAGTTCGGACAGCGCCCGGCGGACGTGATGTCCATTGATGATCTGCGCATCATCTACATAACCGGCGATCAAGGCATAATCGCAGATTTTATTAATCAACCGCGGAATGCCCGCAGCGGCGTTATGCACGCGCCTTTTGGCGTCGGTGGAAAAGCACACCTGGCCGTGGTTGCCGGCCACAAAAAGCCGCTGGGCAATGTACGCGTCGGTTTCCTCGGCGGACAGGGCCGACAGATGGCAGTGAGCGGCGATGCGTTGCTTGAGCTGGCGCAGTGCGGCGGTGCCCAGCAGATCGATCAGCTCAGGCTGGCCGGATAATACGACCTGGATGAGTTTGTGCTTGTCGGTTTCCAGATTGGATAACAGTCGCAGATCTTCCAATGTTTCCGGGGGCATGGTTTGGGCATCATCGATAATGACCACGAAAGGCCGGCGCTGATCCCGGCTCAGTAAATGCTTGTGGAGACGATCGATGAGCGTCTTTCTGGAGGCATTGGACGCAACAGCGATATGGGCATCGTCGAGGATACCTGTCAACAATTCCTGGCCGGAAACCGATGGATTGATGATATAGACGGTTTCCGCTTTATCCCTCAGCTGGTCGAGCAATGTCCGGCACACGGTGGTCTTGCCGGTGCCCACCTCTCCGGTGAGCAAAATAAATCCCAAAAAGGTGTTGACGGCATAAATGATTTTTTCGATGGCCTGTTGATGATTGCCGGCGGCAAGCAGAAATTCAGGGTCGGGGGTAATGCAAAACGGCGCTTCGGCCAGCTGGTAAAATTGCAGATAGACCCTTGCCTGGGGGCGTTTGATGGGTATCGCGCCGATCGGCGGGGTGGGCAGGGCTTCCATTGTCAGGTTCCTTGAGGAGGTTGGTCGCCCTTTGATATCCAGGTGCGATCACGAAAAATAGTGCAGAATTTTATCTGGGCTTCTCCACCAGTTATCGGTCTCGCGGACAAGTTCTTTAATTAGTGCTTGCACATCCTGGCGTATGGTTTCAAAGGACTTTTCATCCAGACGACGGGGGACCACAATGGGCGGTGCAAATCGGATGAATACTTTGGAAAACGGTTTGGGAACCATGAATCGATCCCAGCTACTGAACATCCAGTATCGCTGGGGGGAGACGATGACCGGAACAATCGGTGCACCGGCAAACTGAGCAATGGTGATCAGACCGGGTTTGACGACGCCAAACGGCCCTTGGGGACCGTCGACGATATGCCCGATGCGATAGCCTTTGCCGGTGAGTTGACGGATTTTTTTAAGGGCCCGCATGCCTCCTTTGGATGACGACCCCCGCACCGCCTGCCAGCCGAGGATGTCCACAATCCGGGCGACCATCTCGCCGTCGCGGCTCTGGCTGATCATGATGGCGATGGGTTTGCGGGTGGCGAAGAAGGTGATCCCCGGGAAGAACCGTTGATGCCAGGACGCGTAAACGACACTGCCGTACCTGTCAAGGGCACCCTGTTCGTTGTGGGTGTCAACCAATCGGTAGGAATAGGTTCGGGAAATCAGTTTGACCAATATCAGGCCGGCTCGCGGAAAAAACTGCTGGTAACAAAAATCTTTTAGGGTGTCTTTCAAAGTCATAATGGGCTCTGTCGGTTTTTCGGTTTCAACGGTTATTGTTCATCAACCTACCAGAATTTCCAGCTTTTATTCAGGTCAAGGGTCACAAGAAATCGGGAGTTCTGGTAATATTCTTCAATCGCTTCTTCATAGTAGTAGACAAATTTGTGCTGGACAGACAGGTTCATGAATGTATTCAATTTTGCTGAAATGGTGTTGTTGATCTCGCTTCTGATCTGCCAGGGATTGCCACTATCGTCCAGAATACCTGACATGGAATCCAATTCAAAGCAATAGGTCAGGTACTTTAGAAAGGGCACGCTGAAACTGGCCAAAAGCTCAATCCCGTACAAACCCGATTTCGCCGGATCCTGAACCTCTTTTTCAAAACCGAAACCGAACTTTCCAGTAAATTGGCTATACACAACGCTGAGACCGAGGGTCTCCCTGAGCACAATCGGTCTTAGCCCATCTACATTCTCAACCACCGTATCACAACGGAATTTGTTGTATGGCCGGAGGGTCTCGAACAGATTATACTCATACAAAAACGTTCCTTTTAAAATATTGTACAGATAATCATCATCCTTGCGGCTGTAGAGCATGTAAGGGGTGAACACAAAGTTATGATAGCGGTTGTAAACGGCAAAATCGATTGTATCTTCTAACCCCCACTTGTTATAGGTTTTTGAAGACTGGCCGGCCGGGACGTCGATGGTTTCGCCTTTTTTAACGCCACTGTTGTCGATAAAATTGGAAAAATAGATATCAATCGTCGTTCTGAAGCGCCGGTCCAGGTATTCATAATCATCACGCAAGACGATACATTGGTTTTTCAGATCGTCTTTCAACAGATCGGTGACGGTCATCCAGGTGTTGGTGAAGTCGATGGGTTTTTTAAGCATATGCATGATTTCTCGCATTGCCGGCTGTGAGGCCGCCACACGATACTCCCGGTCAGCAACCACCGGATACCCTTGAACCCTGATCAGGTTGGGATCCAAACCGGTGATCACCAACCCTTTTTGCTTCGTATTGACCGTGGTGAGTTCATCACCGGTGAGTGAAAATAGAAATACGAAATAATCCTGATTGACCATGGTTAAAAAATCAGACGATTTCAGTTGCTGGCTGATCGATGAGGGATTGATGGTGTCATTCTCAACAATGGCAACTTCGCAGTTAAATCGATCCCGCAGCAGCTGCGAAAAGCGAGTGTCGTCCACTTTGGATTCGGCGGCGTTCAGATTGGCGATGAGCTGGCGCTCATTTTCAATAAACTCCTCTTTCCACAAGGTGAGTCGATTTTTAAAACCATCATAAAAAAAATCATCGGTTGGAATGGGATCCGCTTTTTTCGGCTCAAATGCGGTGATCTCGATTTTGTCGCCGATCATCAGATCCAGTCGGAAATAGTCCACGTTTTCTTTCATCATGACCACCGATCGGCCGTCTTCAATATCCATCCGGGACACCTGGGATGAAAAGAAATGTCCAGTATAGTCCCCGCCGCACAAAGCGATACCAATTTCCGGGTGGTCTTTAAGAATTTCCATTGTATCCGGCAGATTCATTCCCGAGAGCAAGACCACATGCTGGATACCGGCTTCTTTTATTTCTGCCAATGGCTTTGCCAACGCGTCCTGCGTTTCAATCATGCTGTAGCCAAAAAGATCTTTTTCAGCGATATCGATTTCAATCTTTTCCGATGATATGCCCAGAATGGCAATTCGGATTCCCTTTCTTTCAATTTCAAACCATGGTTTAAAAATAGGCGTTTCTTTTTCCACGATATTGGCCGACAATAGACGGACGTTTTTATTTTTTTGTAGATAAACAAGATTGTTGGCGCCGATTTGAAGGTCTTGAGAAGAAACAAGCACGGCCGAACATGAAAAAAAATCCATAAAATCCATCATCGCAGAGCCCATGCTGTATTTGGACAGAACACCGGGGTAAAAGGCATTGCCCAAATCCAGATACAAATCCGCGCCATTGGCGGATTCGAAAAGGATATTTTGTGCCAGGCGTAAAAGCGGATCCGTTTTTTCCTGATTTTCAATATCAAGGGAAAATTTTCCTTGCAGATTTGACGTCAATACAATTGAAAGTGGCTTTTTGGCGTGGGCCTGGGGGGAAAGCATGATAACGGTGATTAGGGGAAAAATGAATAATACCAGCCATCGAAGGCCAAATGAGGAAAAAATCAGCATCCTTATCCAACGCATCAGCGCATATCCTAATTTATGGCATGGGCAATAACAAGTCACAGATTAGCATGCAACGGTTAGGAAACGCAACGTCGCTGGTTGATTTGCCACCTTTAAAAAACGACGTGTTTTAATTGTTGGGCGTTGATGGGGATCCGCTAAATTTGGGTTCCGGATTCATCTTTTTTAAGCTGCAGTTCTTTGAAAAGTTCGTTAAACGTCTTCACCAAGTCAGCATTGGCGGCTCTTTGAGATTCAAGCTCGGCCATGGATTTATCCCTGGCTTTCTTTAAAGACGCGATCGTTTCGGATGTATCGTTTATTTTTTCCTGGTTTTTCTGATTGGCGGCAGCAAGTTCCGTTAATTTACGGGTTTTGTTTTCCAGTGCATTTTCCAAATCGGCTTTGGCGGCCACCAACTTGCTGATTTCCAGGGCATTGCTCTCCAGGTTTTTTTCCAATTCTTTTTTGGCGGATGCCAGAATGTCAATTTCCTGGGTTTTTGTTTCCAGTTCTTTTTCCTTATCCGCCAGCTGGCTGGAAAGAATCGCTTTTTGTTTTTTCTTTTCCTCGATAATTTGCTTGCGTTGGGCAATAAATGTTTGTTCCTGTGTCACCATGGCCTTGTTAAGCGCCGCGATTTGCTCGGTCTTTTCTTGATCCAGCTGTTGCATGGACATTTCGATCTGATTGATATGCTCGTTTTTCGCCGTGATTTCACGGGCGTATTTTTCCTTGGCGTCAGCCAACGCATCGCTCAAGGCGTTGATTTTATCTTCAAGATCACGAACCCATTTCTGGTAGTGCTGATTTTCTTTGGTCAACACATCATTTTCTCTTTCAACCAGCGGCAGGCGTTTTTTCATTGCCCTGTGCTCGGCAAAAAGTTTTTGATGCTGTTCTGGTGCGTTTTTTATCGGGGACGTTGCGCATGAAACACAACATGCCAAAAGACAAGAAAATAGTACCGCGTTTAACATAAACGTCGTTGACTTTCTTTGACGTCGCATTTCAACACTCCTAAAAAAAGGTCATGCGATTAGGGTTACCAACAAATTGTGATCGGGTCATTTTTGATCAAGCCTGCATCCTCACTTTACTATTTCGGCAAAATTTGCAGGGACTTAACCGAAAAGAGCAGGATCACGCATTTACAGGGCGGTTTACCTGATCGATCCTGATCATTGAGCCTGACAGCCAAGCTTTTATTAATCCTGACAGCCAAGCTTTTACTAATATAGTATGAAACACAAACTCGAATAAATCCACCGTTTGATTGTTTTTTTTCGTTACCCGGCAGACGGATGAACGGGCTATGAATTAAGAAAATTGCGGATACAATTTTTTGCGCACGTCCTTTCTATGAAACTAACTGACTTAATAAATATGCGATATTATTATGCAGCAGGCATGCTTGGGTGACGCGATCGCAAGGTGGGATGGCTTGCAGAAAGGCCGCGGAAATAATCTTTCCGCGGCCTTTTTTGAAAATGTTCGGGTTATGGTTAGGGCATAAGTGTGAGAGACGGGGCCTTTCTTGAAGATGACGCCCAGGCCACTTCGGATGCCTTGGAAGATTTGATATCCCTGGTCATCCAGCCGGTTTTATGGGGGGTCAACATGGCATAAAAGCTGATCCACGACAGGCAGGTTAACCAAAGATAACTGTAGGGAAGTGCCCAAATCGCATTTTCACTCTTATACCTGAGGAAATAAAAACATCCCGGTGCACACGCAGCGATGGCTGCCGCAACAAGCATTTTCGGTCCGACCACCAACGGCAGGTAGACCAACAGCGCCAAGCCATAAAACCGAATGATCTGGCCAACGGTCAAACTAAGGATGCCGATCAGGACGTTGATGCGAATGCCCAGGGCGCCACCTTCACGGAATTTGCCAAATACAAAGCGGCTGATCACCAGGGTCTCGCGGATATTGCTTCTGGCCCATCGCAACAGCATCTTCCAGGTTTTGGTCAGCGTTATGGGAGAGGTGGTATGCACCATGGCTTCCCGTTGGTAATGCACGTGGTAGCCGCTTCTGAGAATCAGGTTGGTCATTGCCCGGTCCTCTCCAATATTGGCCGCCCGTCCCAAAAATGTTTGATTGACCCATTCCGGCAAGACTCGCATCACCACACGTCTGCGGTAGGCGGACAGGGCGCCGGGGGTACACAACACCGAATTGATCACGCTTTGTCCGGCCCTCAGAAAATCAAAGCTGTAGGCAAAGGAGACTTCCAGCATTTTGGGAATGAATCCTTCCTTGCGATTGAGGATACGGACGTTGCCGGCCACGGCCCCGACCCGTTTGTCCTGGACAAACGGACTGACAAGGTGGCGCAGGGTGTGCGGATCGACATTGGAATCGCTGTCAATGGTGACAAATACCTCACCTTTGCCGTGCTTGAATCCCCTATACAAGGCGTGTCGTTTGCCTCGGTTGACCGGTTGCCTGAAAAGCTTGACCCGGCCGGGAAATTGCGTGGCCGCTTTTTTCAGCCATTTCCAGGTGTCATCCTTGCTTCCATCGTCAACACCGATAATGCTCATTTTTTCTACAGGATAATCGCTCTTTACGATGCTGGCGATGGTGTCATAGGCCTGCCGCCCCTCGTTGTAGGCCGGAACGATGACCGAACAGGTGGGCAGCTCTTGGTCACTGGCCGGGGGAGCCGGTTTGTACTGGAAACAGAGCACAATGCGCCAGATGAAGACCGATATGTGCGCGATAAAAAACACTTTTGTCAGGAGAAACAATATCTGACCCGTTGGGATGTTTTCCATGGAGGCCCAAATGACGTTGAATTCATTTGTCAGGACCAAAAGTCCCAGTGTCAATAAGGATAGAATCACGACGGTTACGGCGGTAATACCTATCTTGTTCATAACAAATCCTTCATTTTACGTGTTAGTTAGGATCTCAGCAGCAGATCATTTCACCCCTGGCGTTGTGTTCGTCAGCCCATCCAGCACTTTGCCGCTAACGGCAGGCTTGATATGAACGGCGTGACATGTCTTCTCGATGACTGAACTCATGTTCGCAGCATATGCAATGTCCTGTTGCACTGTTCTGCTGTTCCGATCCTTATCTGATTGTTGTACGAGAAGTAGTCTCGTTGCTTCCTATATCAAGAGCTGTGCCAATATGGAATGTGCCTGAATGATTGGTAATATTTTTTGAATCGCGAAAAATCTAAGTTCATGCCCCCTCTTTTTTTTCGCATTCGGTTACGGTTTTTGCGCACCCAGACTAGGGCCGAAAATGTAACCGGTCCAAACGCGTTTGGCGAAATGACACCAATTCAATCTTGATTAAATCGTGTTCATTCAATACGGTTTGGCTATATTTGGTGGTTGCCCCAGACGATTCCATTTGCCAGCCAATCGAACAATGTATGGAGAGGATACCTCAGCCCATGACTAAGCATGTGCCATTGCTTTTTGGGGTGGTGGTTTGGGTCATCTTGGTCGCCTGTACCGCGACCGACGATGATGCGCCAAGTCCCCCATCCCAACCGCGTGCCGTGCGCACCCAAACCGTCGTTGCTCGCGATCTGCCCCTTGTGGTCAAGGCCGTCGGGCGCTTGTTACCGAATCGGGAGGTCGTGGTTTCGGCCGAGGTCCCCGGCATCGTCAAGCATTACGATGTCGATGTGGGTGCATCCGTGGACCAGGGCGCGCTGCTCGCTAAAATCGACCCTGCCGATTACGCGCTTGCCCTGAAGGAGGCCGAGGCCAATCTGCTGGCCGCACAGATTAAACTGCCGGTGGAGAAACGATCCTTCGAGCGTGCCCGGCGCCTTTTACCCGAGAAAGTGATCACCCCGGAGCTATACGATCAGGCCGAGGCGAGCTATCAATCGGCCGAGGCACTGGTGGTGCAGCTTGAAAGCATCGTGGCCCAGGCCCGGCGGCGGGTGAAAAAAACGGATATCATCGCGCCGTTTACCGCTTACGTGGCCCGCCGGTTTGTTGAAAAAGGACAGCACATTGCCACCGGCGACCCGGTTATACAACTGGCGGACCTCAGCGCCATGCGGGTCAAGATTCATATCAACGAACTGGACTACGTCCATGTTGACAAAAATGATCCGGTCACGGTGACCGTGGAGGCATTTCCCGGACGGTCCCTGACCGGACGGGTCGACAAGATCGGTGTTCAGGCCGATAGCCGCACAAACACCTTTGATGTCGAAATCCTGGTGGACAATCCGGATTTTCTGCTCAAAGCCGGTCTCACGGCGCGGGTGACCATCCAGACCGATGCGATTACCGGTGCGCTGATGATCCCCCAGGATACGGTTTTGTTCAGGGAAGATCGAAAGGAAGTCTTTATTGTTGATGATCGGCAAGAGGCTCAGGCCCGGGTGGTCAAGCTAGGACGGATGGACGGCTCCGAGGTTCGGGTGCTGGAAGGGTTGATGCCCGGCCAGCAACTGGTCGTCTCCGGTGCGGCATATCTCAAGCCCGGCGATCGGGTGATGGTGACACAGTGAATTTTTTTTCCCTGGTTCTCAAACGTTGGCTGATTTTTATGCTATTGGTGATCGTTCTGCCCATCGTGGCCGGGACCGTTGCCTACCAGACCCTGCCCAAGGAGGGTGAACCCGAAATATCGGCGCCGGTGGCCATCGTGGTCACCCTTTTTCCGGGCGCGTCGCCCAGTGAGGTGGAAAGCCTGGTCACCACGCCCATCGAGGAGGAACTCAGCGATCTCAAGGACGTTGATGAGATGCGCTCCAATTCCGCCGAAGGGGTGTCGGTGGTTGTCGTTGATTTTCAGGCCGAAGCGGATCTTGAGCGCTCGCTGCAAAAGGTGCGTGAAAAGGTCAGCGACGCCCGCAAGGAACTTCCGGATCAGGCCGAGGACCCGGAGGTCAACGAGGTCAGCTTTTCCGATATTCCGATCATGATTGCCTCGGTCATGGGCGATATCGATCCGGTCCGGCTGCGACGGCTCACCGAGCGGGTGGCCGACGAAATCGAATTGATGCCCGAGATCCTGGCCGCCGACGTGGCCGGGGGACTGATTCGGGAGATTCAGATCTATCTGGACCCAAAGCGGCTCAACCAGTACGGGCTGACCATTCTGGATGTGTTCGAGGCCGTCAGGCAATCGGACGTCAACATTCCCGGCGGGCAGGTCAACCTGGAGGGGCGCCGACTGCTGCTGCGCACGCTGACCGAAATCAAGACCGTGGCCGATTACACCAAAGTGCCGCTGATCCAAAAGGAGGACCGAGTGGTTTTCCTGGGCGACGTGGCCGATGTGGTCGACGGCCATGCCGAGGATGTCACCTACGCGCGGGTGGAAGGCGTGAACTCGGCGTCCATCGCCATAAAAAAACGCAGCGGCGCCAATATTCTGGAAACCACGGCCAAGGTTCGCGCCAAGCTCAAGGAACTGGAAGCCTCGTTTCCGGCCGGCGTGACCACCACGATCACCGCTGAAAAGGCCAAGTTCATCAAGCAGGGCTTCGACCAGATGAACAATTCGGCCGTGGTCGGTCTGATCATCGTCATCGTCGTGCTCTACTTTGCCATGGGGCTGAGAAACTCGGTCATCACCGCCCTGTCGATTCCCTTGTCGCTGCTCTTGACCTTTGTTTTACTGAAGGTTTTCGGCATGTCCAACAACGACATGGTGCGCTTTGCCCTGGTGCTGTGCATCGGCATGCTGGTGGACAACGCCATTATTGTCGTGGAGAATGTCTATCACCACTTTCAATTGGGCAAGGACCGGGTTCAGGCAGTGGTCGACGGGACCGCTGAAATCGCCATGCCGGTGATCTCGGCCACCCTGACCACCATGGCCGCCTTTTTGCCCATGCTGCTCATGACCGGCGTGACCGGTGAGTACATGGGCTTTTTGCCCAAGACTGTCGCCATCGCCCTGTCCGCGTCCCTGGTGATCGCCCTGATCGCCAACCCGCTGATCCTCAGCCGATTCATGAAACGGACCGTCAAAAAAGGGCAGATTGTCCGGCCTGAGGAAGACCTCAAACAGTTGAAGCGGATTTATGTGCGGTTTGTCACCTGGGCGCTGAGCCATCGGGTGACGGTGCTGTGCATGATCGGTTTGAGCCTGGCGCTGGCGATCAGTCTGGTGGCTTTCAAGTTGGTCAAGATCGAAATGTTTCCGGATGCTGATTTCGATTATATTTACATTACCGTGGAAACGCCCCGCGGCACCGATGTGACCATTACCGACGCCGTGGCCCGGCAGGTGGAAGCGCTGGTCGCCGCGCACGTGCCCGAGGCGGTGCAGACCGTGGCCACCGTCGGCCAGCAGGGCCAAAGCGCCTATGAGTTCTCTGTAGGAACCGGGGTCGACAGCCATTTTGCCGAAATCACCATTGAGTTGCTCGACGGCAAGGAATTTGCCCGGGCCTCTCACCGCGACATTCAGGACCGTCTGCGCCCTTATCTGGAGCGCATCCCCGGCGCTGATATCCGGTTCCGGGCCATTCAGTGGGGCCCGCCCACGGCCGCACCGGTATTGATCAAAATCATCGGGCCGGAAATCGAGGTGTTGCGTCGTATTACGGCCGAGGTCCGCAGTATCATGGACGGGGTTAGCGGTGTGGTGGACATCAAGGACGACTTTGCCGATGCCGCGCCTGAACTGCGCGTCAGCGTGGACCGTGCCAAGGCGGCGGCCATGGGCATCCCCCTGGAGGCGTTGGCCTATACACTGCGGGGGGCCACGGCCGGCTTGGAGATCCGCGAATTTCGCGATGAGCTGGATGTCTCCAAAAAATACGACCTGAAGGTCCGTTTCTCTCCGCAGTCCCGGACCCGGCCGTCCGTGCTGAACGACATCCGCTTGCGCTCCAGCACCGGTGAGCTGGTTCCCCTGTCCACCATTGCCACCTTCAGTCAGGGCAGCGGCCTCAATAGCATCCGCCACTCGGACCGGCGCCGCCTTGTCAGACTGTCGGCCAACAATCGGGGTCGATCCGCCGTGGAAATCACCCAGGAACTGATCCCCAAACTGGATGCCCTGGCACTGCCCGCAGGGTATTCTTTTGATTATTCGGGAGAATACGAGGAAACCGCCGAATCCTTTGAAAGCCTGGGGCTGGCCTATATCGTGGCGGCAATCCTGATTTTCACCCTTTTGGTCTCGCAGTTTGATTCCCTGTCCCAGCCTTTTGCCATCCTGACCGCACTGCCCTTGTCCATTGTCGGCGCCATGGTGGGGCTTTATGTTACGGGCAATGATTTCTCGATCATGAGTTTTATCGGCCTGGTGGGCCTTTCCGGCATTGTGGTCAACGACTCGATTGTGCTGGTCGACTGCATCAACCGCATGCGTAAAGGGGGACTGGATTTATTTGAGGCCATTGTGGCCGGCGGCCAGCAGCGGCTGCGGCCGATCATTTCCACCACCTTGTCCACCGTGGGGGGGATCCTGACCCTGACCATTACCGACGAACTGTGGGAGGGACTGGGGGTGGTGATCATCTTCGGCATCTGCTTTGCCACCGTATTGACCCTGGTGGTCGTGCCGGTCATGTACTCCCTGTTCGAGGGGGCGCGCTACGCCATCGTTTCCGCCTTTCGTGGACCGCGATGGCCGGAGGCGCCCCAGGGGATCAGCTATTTTTTCTCCCGGCGCCGGTATGCCCGCCTGGTATTCGGAATGCTCATGCTTGTTCAACTGGCGGTTCTGGCTGCCGGTCTGGCCTATTTTATTCCTCCCATGCTGGAGACCATCGCGCAGACGCCGTTTCAGGCGCCCAGTCTGCTCAAGCTGGCCATTGAGATCACCGTGTTCGGCTTAAAACTGGTATTTCAAGCCATTGGTCTTGTAGCCGTGCTTTTTTTACCGACCTGGATCGGGCTGGTCTACGTGATGGCCAAACGCAGCCGGGAAGGTTATTTTGTGGATATTACCTCCCAAGGGGTGTCCATCGGGATGCCGGCCGATCATTACTTTATTAAGAGAGAGGATCTCACCCGCGTCACCACGGCGCCCTTTTTCCCGGCCTTTCCCTCCCTGTGCATCCACAGCGGGCGGCAATGCATTGTTGTGCGCAAGCTGATCAAGACTGGCGGTCTGCCGGAGAAAAAGCCCCTGAAGGCCTGGCTGACAGCCAAGGCACCGGATCGCAAGGTCATCCGCCAGAGCATGATGGATCTGAAACGTGATCTGGAGGCGCTGATAAAAAGCTAACCTGAGCGTTTTAATGCTGGGCGCATTGTGATAACAAGCAGCTGGACTTTTGGCTGTAACAACAGAAAAAGAAAACATTACCCAATTGTCCGTCCGGAAATGCCAAATTGGTCATTTTTTGGATGGGCAATGGCTTAGGATCAGACCATGGACTTCATACCCGCGTTTCAGCCCCCAGCCGATAACAACCGACCGACCCTGTGGTTTATTTTTGAAAAGAACAAAATCTTAATTAACTGTGAGAATGGTGCTTGTTTCATTCCCGATGATCAAACGATCAAGGACAGCGGCATTACGCCCAGTCACCGCCTTTTTCTTGGATCGTTGGGGGATCAAGACTGCTGGGCAGCGGAAATGTCTGCCGGCGACGCTGTTCCCGAACCCTATGGCCTGATGGATTTGCGAGTCCTTTTGGACACCATCGGTGATGAATTGTTCTGGATTGCCGGCCTGGCCAATCATCTTATCGATTGGGATCGATGCCACCGCTACTGCGGCCGATGCAGCCATCCCACGCAAGATAAAACCGACGAACGGGCCAAACATTGCCCGGCCTGCGGCCTGATCAATTATCCACGCTTGAGTCCGGCGGTGATCGTGGCCGTGGTCAAAGATGACAAGCTGCTGTTGGCCCGCAACAAACGGTTCAAAGGTCCTTTTTACAGCGTTTTGGCCGGCTTTGTCGAACCGGGAGAAACCCTTGAAGCCTGTGTCCGGCGCGAAATCTGCGAAGAAGTGGGGCTTGAGGTAGACAACATCCGCTATTTCGGCAGCCAGCCCTGGCCCTTTCCCAATTCCCTGATGGTGGGGTTCGTGGCCGATTATGCCGACGGGGAGATCCAGGTCGATAATGCCGAGCTGTTGGAAGCGGACTGGTTCTCGGCCGACTCACTTCCCCAGGTTCCCCCTAAAGTCAGCATTGCCCGCCAGTTGATCAACTGGTTTGTTGGCATCCATACCCCGTCGTTATCCAAATAGTGTTTGCTGGCTCCCCCTGTGCGACGTTTAACAGGGGGAGGCCGACAGGGACCGGCGTGTATTTTACATTGGCGCTTACCCTGGGCAAATCCATTTTCTCCCTTGACTTGTTTTTAAATTTTTAAAATTCGATCCTTATTAATCATCTTTTATTCGGCCATAGAATAAGGATACACAATAAACTGATTGACAATCAGTGCTAAAATGTGGCATTTCAATTGACCGAGCGCTCGCTCAGAAATCTTTCTCAATTGATTCAACCCAAACCGATCATGAAAAGGAATCGACAATATTGTCGAGCAATGATAGGATTCGATCCTTTTGTTCTAAAAAACGGGTAATCTATTGATTCAACAGTACTATTGGGGGGATCAGGGTGCTAACCCATTAAACGCATCACTAAAGTGTTTAAAATGAGGTTATGTAGGTAGCCAATCATCTAGTAAAAGGGAGGTTGAGCATGTCGTTGGAGAGTTTTTACCGGGAGGCAATGGAACTGAACACGATCAGGGATATGGGCCAGCGAGAATCAGCGGCAAACGCTTTTTTCGAGAAGCTGAATCAGGCCACATTGCCTGACACCTTTAACTGGGCCGCTGAGATTTTCGAGGGGTTGCACGTCAAGGACCGGGGAGATCAACTGGCCCTGATCTGGACGGATCTGGATACGGATGCCGAGCGCATGTTCACCTACCGCGAATTGGCGGCCAACGGGAATAAATGCCTCAACTATCTGAGGAAAAATGGCGTCGAAAAGGGCGATAACCTCTACATGCTCACGCCCATCGTGCCTGAAACCTGGTTTGCCTCGTTTGCCGGCATCAAGGGTGGGCTGGTCTCCGTGCCTACGGCCACCACCATGACGGAAAGGGAAATCCAGTTCCGCTTTGAAGCCTACGCCCCCGATGTCATTATTGCTTTTGAGGGGCTTTGCGATCTGGTCGACGACGCCCTTCAAAAAGCCGATTGCACGCCCAAGGCTAAAATCGTGCTGGGGCAAAAAGACGGCTGGGTGTCCTATCCTGAGATTGACAGCGAATCACCGGAGGCGGATGCCGCCCAGGTGGGCAAAGATGATGTATTGTTCTGTTTTTTTACTTCCGGTACCACCGGTCTTCCCAAGCGGGTGGGGCACAGCGCCACCTCTTATCCCGTGGGACATTTTTCCACGGCGATCATCCAGGGACTTGAGCCCGGAGACGTTCATCATAACCTGAGTGCGCCCGGTTGGGCCAAATGGGCCTGGAGCAGCTTTTTCGCACCGCTTAATCTGGGTGCCACGGCTACAGGGTTCAACTTTTCGGTCTTGAACATAGAGAAGTACATTGCTACCGTGGCCAAGTATAAGGTGAACTCTTTCTGTGCGCCGCCCACGGCTTGGCGGGCCTTTGTGGGCTTGGATCTGGAGAAGTACGATCTGTCGGCCATGAAGTATAGCTTAAGCGCCGGTGAACCGCTCAACCCTGAAGTGATCGAGCAGTGGAAGAAGGCCACGGGGACTGAAATTCGCGATTTTTACGGCCAGACCGAGTCGACGGCCATGATCGGCAATCCGCCCTGGATGGAAGGCAAGATGCGTTTCGGCTCCTTTGGGTATCCATCCCCCATGTACGATGTGATCCTGGTTGACGATGAGAGTAAAGAGATCAAAACCCCCGACGAGCCCGGCCACATCGTCGTGCGCTTGAGCCAGTGGCGTGCCCTTGGCCTTTTCCATCAATATATCGATGATCCCGAAAAAACCGAAGGCGCGTTTCAGGACAACCTTTACTTCACCGGAGATAAAGCCTCATTTGATCAGGACGGGTACTGGTGGTTTGTGGGGCGCTCTGACGATGTAATCAAATCTTCGGATTACCGCGTCGGTCCCTTTGAAGTGGAGAGCGCGCTGGTGGAACACCCGGCGGTTGTCGAGGCCGCCGTGGTGGGCAGCCCCGATCCCAAGCGCTACCAGCTGGTCAAAGCCTATGTAATTTTAAAGCAAGGCCAAGAGCCGTCCAAGGAACTGGCCCTGGAGCTGTTCAAGCACACCATCGATGTGCTGGCCAAATTCAAAATTCCGCGGATTATCGAATTTGTCGATGAATTGCCCAAGACCATCAGCGGCAAGATTCGGCGTGTCGAGTTGCGCGCGACTGAAGAGAAAAAGAAAAAAAGCGAAGCCGTATCGACCAACGAATACTTCTACCATCAATTTCCAGAGCTGAGTTCCAAGAAAAAGTAACCCCACCGTTGTAACAGTGGAACAGTGTGGGAAATTCTGTCGTGCCTTTGTCCACCCGCCAGACGCCAATGCATCGTGAGATGTTGCCGGCTGGCGGGTGGACATTTTCAGGATCGTGGTTTTCAATTCTATTTATCCGGTTGAAATTCCACCTTGAAGCTGAAACCGGCGGCATCAAAATAGTTGAGCATCTTGCCGTCTACCTGGTACATGAAATCGTCGATCGGCTGAGCTGCGCCGTTCAGTGCCGCACCCCGGGCATCTTTTTCCAGAACCAGACGGAACAGGTCATCGCCGCCCCAGAAGAATTTACGCCAATCTCCTTCCGATGCAGGATCACGGTAAATGGCCGAATCCTCGTAATTGCCGCTGACGTTCATGTCGCTGACCGTCTGAAACGCATCGCTCATGGGGTAGGGCACCCAGAGAATAACGGATTTTTCGCAAATATTTGCGGGTAAAGATATGATCTCTATGATGAGAGAGCAGGGGATAGAGAAAAAAATAATGTGAGTATGGAAACTTATTGGCCAGAGCAAAGCCATGCATATTGATAAGGGGCCAATTCCCACTTGGTGGTTCCGATACGCAGGCCGGAAACCAGATCGGTAAACGGTGGGACTATACCCAAAGGGCCAATATCGATCGGCCGGCGTGTTGGTGTCACATTGGCTAAGGCGTAAAGCACCTGCCCGCCGCCCTCACGCCGAATCGCAAAAACACCGGGGTCCACATCCAAAATGCGAAAGCTCGCTCCGGGATGAAAGGCCGGCTGCTGCTTCCACAGCCGGATCAGTTTCAAATAGGCTGAGAACACCCGTGTGCGAAAAGAGCTTGGATTATGAAGCGCATTGATTACCTGGTCGGCATCGAGCTTTTCGCGGTTGATGGTCCGCGCCCGGCCGGTCTGGTGCACCCCTTCGGCCCAGTTTCGTGACCCCAGCAGGCTATGGATGTAGGTGGCCGGAACGCCGGGCAGGCTGTACTGGATGGCCTGGGAGGCAATGAATGGATCGGCGTTGCCGGAGTGTGTATCGGCCAGGATGGCATCCACATAAGTGATGTTGAGTTCATACGGACTCTGGCTGCTGTCCGGATTCTGCTTGGTCGATACGGCTCCGCCGCCTGCCTTAACCACATCGATGAGCGCATCGATCTCAATGCTTGGCAGAATGCCTTCCAGCGGCCTGACGCCGATACCGTCGTGGGATGCGGTAAAATTGAAAAAGGCGGCCTGGGGAGAGGGCAGCTCAAGGCCGGCGGCCCATTGGGACAGGGCACGGCAGTCCTGTTTGACAAAGGTGTAGAAGAGTAGTGGCGGCAGGGTAAAGTTATAGACCATCTGAGCCTCGTCGCCGCCACTTCCGAAATAGCTGATGTTTTCCGCGTGGGGCACATTGGTCTCGGTAATGAGGATCACATCCGGCGCCACCCTATCGAGTACCGCACGAAACAAGTGTACCATGTCATGGGTCTGGGGCAGGTGAATGCAGGTGGTACCGATTTCTTTCCACAGGTAGGCGATGGCGTCCAGGCGCAGGATTTGGGCGCCTTTTTCCACATAGAAAAGCAGCACCCGGATCATCTGCTCCAATACATCCAGGCTTTTGTAGTTAAAATCGATCTGATCCTCGCTGAAGGTCGTCCACAGGTGCACATTCCGGCCATCGGTTTTGGTAAAGGGCGTGAGCAGGGGAAGCGAACGGGGCCGGGTGACCATGGACAGATCAACGGCCGGATCGGTTTCAATGGCAAAGTCGGTGAAACCGGGCCGTCCGTCAAGGTAATTGGCAAACCATTTGCCCTTGGCGCTGAAATGGTTGATCACAAAGTCGAACATCAAGTTGAAATCTGCGCCGATGCGCGTCACATCGTTCCAATCACCCAGCGTCTCGTCGATGCGATAAAAGTCCATCACCGAGAAACCATCGTCCGAAGAATAGGGGAAAAAGGGCAAAAAATGGATGACCGAAACCGCGTCCTTGAGAAATGTCCGGGCGAATTCATGCAGTGTGGCCAGTGGGCGCTGACCTTGGCGCTGGAGTGTATCGCCATAGGTAATCAGTACATTTTGCCCCTGGGGAAAACCGGCCGGCCCGGTGCGGGTGCGTTTGGCTGCTTTTTGGACCAGCGGCATGATCCGCGCGCAGGCGTCGGCCCCGGTTTTTTCACCGTAAATCCGGCGCAATAGGGTTTGTATGGACTCGGCGGATATCATAACCAAAAGATTATCATTCAAGCATGATGCCGTCAAATGGATGGGCAAAATCGCCTCTGGTCAGCGTCCCCAGCCTTTTTCGCATCTGCCTGACCGGCGGAAATAGGAACGACTAATCCATCTGTAAGTTGACTTCCGTACAACCACAGAGGGTGTACTAAAGGCGATGATTTTTATCCAAACCACGCTTCTGGGCTGCTTTCCTACCGCCGGTTTTTCAGCTATGGCACGCATCGTTCAGCCTGACATGCGCAGCGTGGCCTCCAGCTTTATCACCCCCATTGCGACGGTCATCGGCGGAGGGCTTACGCCCACGCTTCTCGGGTATATGGGAGAGACCTACTCGTTTAGTGCGGGTATCATTGCAATGGGGTGTCTGATTATCATTTGCCTTGTTCTGGTGCTGCCCCTCAAGCTTCTGGATAAATTGGAAGATGGCTGCTGATTGAGCGATTCCCCAGCCATAGCGGCCAAAAATGTCAGGTTATTGGTTTGCGTGCCCGCTTATTAAGCACCACTATTTTCAGCTCTGGGCAGACGAATGGTAAACCGAGCCCCGCCACTTTTCCCGTCCTGCACCCACATTTCACCATTATGATCCTCGGTGATGATAAAATAGGATACAGACAGGCCCAGGCCCGTGCCCTTACCGACGGGTTTGGTGGTAAAAAATGGCTCGAAGACGCTGCGGCGGGTTTTTTCATCCATACCCGGACCATTATCCTCAATTTCCACGATAACCCAGTTCTCCTCGCTTTTTACAGTTAACGTAAATATCGAGGCTTTTCGTTTATCTTTGACCTCGGCCATGGCTTCGGCACCGTTTTTCAGAATATTCAAAAAGACCTGCTGGATCTTGCTGGCCTCACAGGGGACCTGGGCATGGGTGCAGCTGTAATGTCGAAGAATTTTGATTTTTTTAAAGTCATACTTTTTTTTCATGTCATAGTCAGATTCAACCAGTTCAATGGTCTGGTCCAGCAGCTCTGATAGCGGCATAAATACGCTCGATTTCATCAGCCAGATGGGGAAACACGTTTCCCAGGGGCTTGGATTGAGCCTGTTCCATTGACAGCCCGGTGACCTTTTCAGCCTTTGTATTCCACTGGGTTACCCGCCCCTTTCTGTCCACCCCCGCCAGCGCCGAGGGCATGGAGTTGATAATGCCGGACAGGTAGTTGCGCAGGTGTCTGAGATCTTCGTCAGCCGCTTTACGGTCACTGATATCGATAACTATCGCTTCAACTTGCAGGGGCTCACCTTGGTCATCTCTAATTAACGATGCAGCAATGGACACCCAGATGATTGAATGATCAACGCGGTAAAATTGAACTTCCTGATTCTGAATCGAGCCTGTTTCACCTAATAACGTAAAAATTCTCTGGCGATCTTCCGGGTTCACGTAGAGTTCACGGCCAATCTCTTGGTCTGAATGAATCAGCGTCTGTGCAGAATCGTAACCAAGAATCCTGGCCATTGCCGGGTTTGCATTGATGACGCGGCCTTTGATCGAGACCTGAAGAATGCCGACGAGCGAATTTTCAAAAATGCCTCTATAGTTATCTTCACTCTTCTTCAACACCGATAACGTTTTCTTTAAATTGCCGGTCATGATATTGAAAGACCGCGACAGGCTTCCTATTTCATCTTGCGATCCGACTTCCAGGTCAACCCCTTCTAAGTGACCCGCTGCAATCTCCTGGGTTCGCTGGGTCAGTACCTGTAATGGCTTCATCAGTCGCTGCATTGCCAGCAGAATCGCGATGCTGATCAGAATCGCAAAAAAAAGTGTGATAATCGTCAGCAACCGCATCATTTGTATCACTGGCGCAAACAACTCTTTTTCCGGAAGCACACTCGCCACAGACCAGCCGGTAATCGGTATGGGTTGATAGAAGGCGACCATCTTTTCGTTTTCCTGTGAATACCGATAGATACCGGATTCACTGGAAACCATGTGCCGACCTAAAGTCTTCTTCGACGGTGCCTCATGCTGGGTGATTTTTTTCTGCATGACCAGATTGGCGTCAGGGTGTGAAATATAGGTGCCATCTTCGGCAACGATAAATCCATATCCGGTTTGCCCGGCTTTCAGTTCTTCAGCGATCTGCTGGATATACTTGAGCGAGATGCCAGCCCCAACCAATCCTAACGGTGCGTTCTGGTCGTCCAGGATCGGGGCCACCATGAATATCGTTGGGATTCCAGTCGTCCTGGATATCAAGGGCGGGGTGATTTGTGTCGGTCCACCGGCCATGATAGAAAGAAAGTAGGGGCGATTGGCGATATCACCCACAAACAATGAATATCCGTGCTCAGGGACAATAATCCAAGAATGGCAATGGGCATCACCCAGATCAGAATTTTGCCTCTTAGCGATAAATAAATGGAAACGGTCTCATTGCGGGGCCTGGCATTTTTTTGAAAATGCGCTTTCATTTTGATCCCACCGTTTGAATTGAACAACCTTACCGCGTTTTAACAGCCATTTTTTTGCTGAAAAAGCGCTTATTGATTTAACAGGAGAGCATTGAGCGAGAGCAAGGGGCAGTGTCGGAACACTGTCGTAAAACAGCATCTTATGATTGATTGTTTACCATGAATTCGAAATCCATGACAATGATCCCGGCAATAATTCCCTACAAAAGAGGTACTATGGACAACTTGTCAACCAATTTAATACACGGATTCAAGACCGCTTTGGCGGCCGTTCTTGCCTACTATATAACAACGATTTCAGCCCTTGATTTCGGGTACTGGGCCGTCATTTCCGCTGTAATCGTCATGCAGGTGTATGTGGCGGACTCTGTGGAAATGTGCTTCTATCGGTTTTCCGGGACCATCATCGGCGCTGCATTGGGGGTTAGCGTCCTTTTGGTGATGCCCAAAACATCGATCTTCATCGGGGGCGCTTTATTCGTTACCGTGGGAATCTGCAGTTTTTTCACGCGTTATCATACCAGATATCGAATGGCCGGCATCACTGTTGTAATTGTCGTAATGACCGGGCTTTACACGCAGGATGTATTGATGTTCGGGTTGTATCGTGTTCTTGAAATTTGTATCGGCATCCTTTGTGCTTTTCTTGTTTCTGTTTTAGTGCTGCCCAAACGAAAAGTCGATATGCTCAGTGCGGCGCTTCAAAAGCAGGCCAAGGCATGCGCAAAGCGGTGTTCAATACTCGTGGATGCCTTTATCGCAAGGCAGCAAAACATCGATGAAGCGCCCGTGGATGAGCTGGTCAAAGATGTCTGGGGAAATCATGAACTACTGCAAAAAGCCAACCGCAATGAAGCACTGATCTACAGCAAAAAATTCAATGAGAAGTTTCCGCTTAAAGTTTCGGTTGTCAACCGCTCGGTGGAGCACCTGCGCAATATGGTCCGGGCACTCAACGCGGTGGATGATAACGGATATGAAATCATCATGTCTCGGGAACTGACAAAGCTTGCCGAAACAAGCGGCCGCGCGTTGGTGATGTTGATCAATAACGAATACCTGACGGCCAAAGATGAGCTTGAGCAAACCCTATCAGAGATGGACACCAGGCTGATCAGCATTCGCAAGGAAGGATTGATCCGTCGGTTTGATACCAAGAAACTTATTCAGGTATTTTCATTTTACAGCAGTCTGCTTTACTTTGCCGATGATATCCTTTTCGCCATAAGCGAGGCTCAACAGCCTTCTTGAAACGAATCTGATCGTCCAAAAAAAAGTCCGTCAGTGACAACATTGGTTTCATTGTACCCCATCATGTTGTATAGCAGCGGTGGTTTCGTTCTGGAAAAGAAGGGAGGGACAACGTGACCCGGGTGACGGATGATAGGGTCGTGACTACCATCGAGCGGTTTTTCAACGGGCCCGACATTGAAGGCCAATTGGAACGTCTCAGCCGGCGCCTGCCTGCAGACGCCCAAATCCTCATCGCCGGTGGCGCCATCCGTAATCTGATCATCGAAATGATGCACGGCAGTGCCCCGCCGACAAAGGATATTGACCTTTTCATCGGCGGGGTGGGCGCTGATTTCAACCTTGGCGCAGCCCTTAGCGACCTGGTTACCCAGCCGACCGACCTGGGCGGTTTGCGCTGGCAGCCGCAAACGTCGCCGTACGTCTACGATCTATGCCTGTTGCCCAATTTTATCATTATCCATACCTATCATCTCGCGCCCACCGCCCAAAACCTGCTTGCCGGCATCGACCTTACCATCAACGCCATCATTTACGATTACCGCCACCGCACAATCCATGAGAATGGCTGCCTGGCGTCCATCCGCGATCAGATCATCGATTTCAACTGTCAATTCCTTCCCGATAAATGCCTGATCGGCTATCGCCTTTTGCTCATGGCGTACAAGACCGGGTTCCGGTTTTCAAAAGCGACGTTCCAATTTCTAACGCAGCGGTTGGACTTCGGAACAGTAGAGCCCCTGAAACGGTTGATGCAGGTGAAACAGGGCAAGCCACTTGCAAAAAGCATCATGCAGCGCCTTGACCGATTGTGCAAATACGCAAATTACTCAGTCTATCTTGAAACTGAAAGTCGAAAAAAATGAAACATCCCGTTTAGGATTGCATCGATATTTTCAATGGCTTTGCGATGAGTTGATCTGGAATAACAATTTGACCCTGTCTTTACATCTGTGCTCTATCTCTCCTTTCTATTTCTTCACTCTTCATGCAAGATTCAGGCGCCAGATGTTGCGCGAACCCAACCGATGGAGAACAGCAAAAAAATGAAAACCAGCCATTCTGGCATTTCTCGCAGAGCATTTCTCACTGGTACGGCAACGACCATCGCCGGTGCGGCGTTATCGCCCGTTGCGCGGGCCGCCCAATATACCTTGTCATCCATTCAAGTATGGTCCTGCGGCGGGCTGGCCGAGGCCTTTCGTCCCGCAAACGCCCATTTCAAGAAAACAACCGGTATTGATGTGGCATATACCGGTGCCTTTGCCGCTGCCCTGGGTAAATCCCTGCTGGGCAGTGCCACCACGGATGTATTTGCCGCGCGGGTATTGAAATTGGCCCAGAAATTGCGTCAGACCGGCAAGATGATCTACTTCAAACCGCTGTGCTTTACAAAGTATGTAGTCGTGACCCCAAAGGACAATCCGGCGGATGTCAACGGACTCAGCGACCTGGGCAAGCCCGGCATCCGGGTGATTCTCGCACCCGAGGCCTCGCCACCTGGTGGCGCGGCGGCCAATGCGGTCTTGAAAAAAGCCGGTATTCTGGAAGCGGTGATGAAAAACACGATAGAGAAAGGCACCTGTGTGCAGCGAAGCATGCAGTCCCTGGTGGATGGGAAAGGGGACGCGTCAGTGGTCGAATACCGTGTGACACGTCTGCCTCAATTCAAGGGCAAGACCGAGATATTGCCGATCCCCACCGAGTACTTTCCGCTGCCGCCGTTGACGTTCACCATCGGTGTCATGAAAAATGCGCCGGACCGCGCCCTGGCCGATGATTATGTGGATTTTATCCGTTCTGATGAAGGGCAGCAGTATTTTCATGACGCCGGATTCATCCCGGCCATATCCGCTGAAGGGCAGCAACTTGTCCAGAAACTGGGGGTAATCGATGCTTGAGTCCAGACTGCCTGCCACCGAAAAGCCGCAAACCATTGATAATGAGCAACCTAAACGCCTGCACCTTAAATGGTGGCGGCGTCTCACCCAGACCGCCATGCTGGCCGTAATGGGCCAGTGGTCCTTTTATGGAATATTTCGTTGCCCATTTATTGTTCCCTATGTCAGTTGTCAGAACTGTCCTGTGCTGACCTGCCATGGACGGCTGTTTTCGTTTTACTGGGGATTCTGGTTGCTGTTGCCGTTGTCAGTCTTGTTGTTTGGGCGGGCATTTTGCGGGTGGGCATGTCCGGGCGGGCTGGCGGTTCAGATGGCCGATAAAGTGGCGCCATTCAAGCTGCGAGCGAGCCATTTTCTCACCCGACGGCTGCTACCCTTGGGGAAATATCTTGGGTTGGCGTTGGTTTTAGTCGTATGGCTGGTTGTGGGGCAGCCTCGGGAGGCGATTCCCATCCGGATCGGCGATTTTTTCAATTCCGTGGGGCTGACAATGGAGCACGCCAACCTGGTGTGGCTAGTGCGAACCGGTTTTGTCCTGGCAATGCTTATTTCAGGGCTGCTGGTGGCAGGCCTCTGGTGTCGTTTCATGTGCCCGACCGGCGGTTTGCTGGACGCCTTGAAAGGGGCTTCCCTGTTTAAGGTTTATAAAACCGATGATTGCAACAACTGCGATCTGTGCCTGAAAAAATGTGAGATGGGAACCCGTCCGGGTGAATCCAACTGTACCAACTGTGGTGACTGCCTTTCCGTTTGTCCGCAACAGGCCATTCACATCGGCCGTCTCCCGAAAAACAGATAGGTCAATAACCTACCTCTCATCGGCAATCCGCCTATATTAATTTCAGCTACGCTCCGATTGTCATTGACCATAGATTAAGATAGGGTCGATTCCTGAGAGAAGTAACCCAGTCGCCGTACTACTCAATTCCATACCCCTATCACTTATCTAAAAAAGGAGCATTGCGATGTCGAACGAACACACTTTTGTTACTCCCGGACCAGCAGGACTTGGCGCGTTGGCAGTGGCTTGTTTTGGTTTTGGGGCCGTATTTACCGGAAAAGTGACGCTGGGAGGGCTTCCCCTGCTTGCGGCCTGGCTGATTGGCGGCGGTGTGGTTCAATACACCGTTGCGGTGATGGAATTGAAGGACCATAACATGACGGGCGGGAATGTGTTTTTGTTCTTCGCGGCGTTTTTCATGTTTGGGGCGGCCCTTTCCGTTCTCGCCAAATACCTGATGCTGTCGGGGATGATCGGTAATGTCAAGCCGGAACCCATGGTCGAGGGGTTTTGCTGGATGGCCGGTGCCTCTTTCTTGACCGCGGTAACACCGGCATATTCAAAAAGTCCGCTGCCGCTTTTTGTTTTGGTGATTTTGCTTGACGTGGCCCTGTGGCTCATCGTCGGTCTGGACATGGGGATTTTAAGTGCGAGCTTGAAACCAGTGGTCGGATATATTCTCTATGCATCCGGATGGGTGGGCATTTATCTGGTGGCTGCCATCGTCAATAACCACATTTTCGACCGCCCGGTCCTGCCGACCTTTGGTACCCTCCTGAAATAAAGGATTTGCGCAAATTTATAGATCAACACTTGTGCACTATCACTGAATCGTAAAAACGCCTTCTGCTTACCGACATAATCGATGTTTGGTAAACAGAAGGCGTTTGTGTATACCTACCTGCCTGACATCAGACCTCATCGAAAAACTGAATCTCGATGTGCTCTCCATCTGATTTTTGCCGCATGCTGAAAAGCCCTTTGCGGATGATTGTGAGTTGGCGGGCCTGTCCCTCAGCGCTCAACCGATCGGCGATTTTATCCCGTTCTTCTTCCACGGATTCGGTGTTGAAATAAAGGTTGACGATTTCTCCGGAATCGCCCATCTGGAGCAAAAAAGCGTTATGCTCAATATATACGAGATCCTCATACGCATGGGTGATATCAAGCCCGATGGCGTTTACCAGCTCGCGAATATAACCCAGTGGTCTAAACGGTACTGTCATTTGAGATCTAAAGTCTCCTTTCTTGAATTTGTGTTCACCTCATCAAAAGCAAATGGCATGCCGAAAAATGGATTTCTTGATGAGTCATGCTTTGCCTATTGATTTTTTCTGTTGAAATCACAGAAAAATTCGGCACAATGGCAAACAAAAAAAGAAAAAATGCAGGAATCCGTCTAAAAGTATGAATCATCCGATTCAATGATCCCATTTGTGATAGTACAAATATGTTGAGCGGCAATGACAAAAATGTTTACCCTGCTTGACACATCGATCGCCGAGCAACTAAAGATTATCTATTGCTTTTTTTGCCAGATAACCTTTTTGATGTTCCATTGCCAAAAGAAACCGGAAAATGGGGCGGGAGCAACTGATTTCAAAAACCCTGCTGCTTGACCTGGAAACCACCCGTACGGGGCGTCTGAAACACCTGGGCGCGGTGCTCGGCGACACGGTGATCGACATACAAGCCGGTCCTTTCCGGCCTGCGCTGAAACAGCTCGATGGGCTGGCCGGCGGGGCTGACTATATTCTGGGCCACAACCTGCTGGGGCATGATTTTCCGATTCTGAAGGCTGCCTATCCAACACTGCAGGTGTTGATCAAACCGGTGATCGACACCCTTTACCTGTCGCCCCTGGCTTTTCCTCAGAACCCCTACCATCGGCTGGTCAAGGATTACAAATTGGTGCGCGCCACGCTAAACGACCCGGTGGCCGATGCCCGGCTGGCGGCCTCGGTGTTCGACGACCAGTTGGCGCAGTTTGCAGGCCTTGCCGAAAATCAGCCCCGACAGCTCGATTTTTTTCACTACTGCTTTGACGGGGCAACCTTTAACGGCTTCAGCGGCCAGGGGCTGGCGTCAGTGTTCAGTGCCCTGGGGGCCAGGGGATTCGGCAGTGCGGATGCAGCCAATGAATGGTTTGTCAAAAAGACCGATGGCGGAGTCTGCCGGTCTGCCGCGGGTGGGCTGATCGATGTTTTTGACGACCCGGCCCGACGTCCGATGTTGGCTTACTGCCTGGCCTGGCTTACGGTAGCCGGATCCAACTCGGTCCTGCCGCCGTGGGTGCGTCATCGCTTTCCCGAGATTAGTGCGATGTTAACACGTCTTCGCGATGAGGCCTGCGAAGATCCGCATTGTGCCTATTGCCGAGAGAGCCATGACCCGGATCGGCACCTGCGCCGCTTTTTCGGATTTTCCGCTTTTCGGGAAAAACCCGCCACGAATGAGGGCCAAAGCCTGCAGCGGGAAATCGTTAAGGCCGGCATGGCCGATCGACCGCTTCTGGCCATCCTGCCCACCGGTGGCGGCAAATCCCTGTGCTACCAGTTGCCGGCCCTGGTGCGGCACTGGCGACGCGGACGTCTCACCATCGTGATCAGCCCGTTGCAGGCCCTGATGAAGGATCAGGTGGACAACCTGGTCAAAAACACCGGCACGCCCTTTGCCGATGCGGTCTATGGCCTGCTGACCCCCATCGAGCGGGGTGCGGTGCTGGAGCGGGTGCGGTTGGGGGACGTGGCCATTTTATACCTGGCGCCGGAGCAGCTTCGCAGCCGGTCGGTGCGGTACGTGCTCCGGCAGCGGGAGATCGGCTGCTGGGTGTTTGACGAGGCCCACTGCCTTTCCAAATGGGGGCATGATTTTCGGCCGGACTACCTTTACGCGGCACGGTTTATCCGCGAGTTCAGCATTGAAAACAATCAGGCCCCGCCGCCGGTATGCGGTTTTACGGCCACGGCCAAGCTGGATGTCATCGAAGAGTTGACCACCCATTTCCGGGATGTCCTGGATCAGGAACTGGTGCTGTTCGAGGGCGGCGTGGGACGGGACAATCTGGTTTTTGAAGTACTACCGGTGGCGCCCCCTCAGAAGTATGAGCAGACGCTGCGGCTGGTCGAGGAGGCGCTGGCCGAGGAGGCGAGGGCCAGTGTGATTATATACGCCGCCACCCGCCGCCGCACCGAGGAAATCCGCGATTTTTTGCATCATCAGGGCGTGCGTGTCGAGGCATTCCATGGCGGGCTGGAAGCCAAGCAGAAGCGCGATGTGATCGAAGCCTTCACCGATGGGGATGTGCCGGTGATCAGCGCCACCAATGCGTTTGGCATGGGCGTGGACAAGGAGAACATCCGGCTGGTGCTGCACGTGGACATGCCCGGTTCACTGGAGAATTATATTCAGGAGGCGGGACGCGCCGGCCGTGACCGCCAACCGGCCCGCTGCATTCTGCTCTACGACCCGGCCGACGCGGATTGCCAGTTCACCCTGGGGGCGCTTTCCGAGGTCAAACAGCGCGAGATCCAGCGCATCCTGCGTGCCCTGCGCCGGGCCAAGCGCAACACGGCCGGCGAGATCGTCGTCACCAGCGATGAACTGCTGCGCGGGGAGGCGCTTGCCGGGGAAAGCGGGCAAAACCGCGATATTCGCGATACGCGGGTCAAAACCGCCATTTCCTGGCTGGAACGGGCCGGTTTTCTGCAGCGTAATCAGAATCTGACCGACATCTTTCAGGGCCGGCCCCTGGTGACCAGTCTGGACGAGGCCAGAGCGCGTATGGATTCCCTGAATCTCTCGAAAGCCACCACCGGTCTGTGGCTGAATATTTTGCGCTTGATTTTCAACGCGCCGCCGGATCAGGGTTTGAGTGCGGATACCATTGCCGAGGGGCTGTTCCCGGACGCCGGACCGCTTAAACAGATGGAAGCAGCGACGGGCATGACCCCGGCCCAGATGGTGATTCAGGCCCTGCATGACATGGCCGATGCCCGCCTGCTTGACCGCGGGCTGATGTTGTCCGCCATCCTGCGGCCCAAAGGCAAGAATAACGCCGCTGTGCGGCTGCAGCGCGTGATGGATATCGAAACCCGCCTTTTGGGCATCCTGCGCGCCGAGGACCCCGATGCCGACGACGGCCGCTGGGTGCCGCTGAGTGTCCGCCGCCTGTGCCAGCGATTGAGAAACGAGGATGTGGAAACCACCACCACCGTGGTGCAAAGTCTGATTCGGGGGCTCTCCTACGACGGCAAGGGATTGGCCGCGGCTTCAGGCAGCATCGCGCTCAGGCATGCGAGCCGCGATCGCTACGATGTGCGTCTGCAGCGCAGCTGGGAGGCCATCGTCAAAACCGTGAATCTGCGCCACAATGTGGCCCACGCCATCCTCCAAGAACTCTTACGTCTGATAGGAGAGAAGAAAACCCATCCGGAAGGCGACGTCAATATCTCTTTCTCCAGCAACGATCTGGCCGCGGCCATGAAGCGTGACATCACCCTGATGGGGACCGTCAAGAAAGTGCTTCCGGCAATCGACCGCGCATTGATGTTCCTGCACGAGCACAAGGTGATCCATTTGCAGGGCGGCATGGCTGTTTTCCGGCAGGCCATGACCATTCGGTTGGCGCCCCGGGCCAAGGGGCGGCGGTACACCCGGGGCGATTTTAAGCCGCTTGCCGTGCACTACCGTGAACGACGCTTCCAGGTGCATGTGATGATGGAGTATGCTGCCCTGGCACTGGCCAAGATCGCCAGCGCCCTGACGCTGGTGCTGGATTACTTTTCCATGGGGCGGGTGCGTTTTCTCAATCGCTATTTTAGCGGTCGCAAGGATCTGGTCGAAAAGGCCACCACGGCCGAGGCGTACCGCCGTATTGTCGAGCGGCTGGGCAATCCCGTGCAGATCGATGTGGTGGGACGTCCCCCGGACGACAATCTGCTCGTTCTGGCCGGACCGGGAGCGGGTAAAACCACCGTAATTGTGCATCGCTGCGCCTACCTCTTACAGGTGGAACGGATTCCGGCCCGGCAGATCCTGGTCCTCTGCTTCAATCACAACGCCGCGGTTACCTTGAGAAAACGGCTTTACGCACTGATCGGCAGCCGGGCGCGGGGTCTGACGGTGGTCACCTATCATGGGGCGGCCATGCGCCTGGCCGGTATCAGCGTCAGAGATCTGATGGACACGCGTGACCGGGACGGGACTGCCCCGCCCATTGATTTTGACGGCATCATCAATACCGCCCTGCGACTGCTCAAGGGAGAAGCCGACATCCCTGAAAGCGATGAGACCGATGCGCTGCGCGACCAGTTGCTTGGCGGCTACAGCCATATTCTGGTGGATGAATACCAGGACATCGACCAGGCGCAATATGAACTAGTGGTGGCCATTGCCGGTCGCACCCTGGACGAGGCCGACGGGCGCCTGTCGATCCTGGCCGTGGGCGATGATGATCAGAACATCTATGCCTTCAGGGGCACCAACGTGCAGTTCATTCGACAGTTTCAGGAAGATTACAAGGCTACCCCGACGTATCTGGTGGAGAACTACCGCTCCAGCAGACACATTATCCATGCGGCCAACCAGCTGATCAAACACAACCGCGACCGCATGAAAGGCGGGTATCCCATTTGTATCGACCGGGCCCGTGAGCATGTCGAGGCGGGCGGCCGTTGGGCCCGGTTGGATCCGGTGGCGCAAGGGCGCGTTCAGATCATGCCGGTTGCAGACCCGATAGACCAGGCTGCCACCGTGCTGGCTGAGATCGAACGGCTGCGCAGCCTGGACCCCGACTTCAGGGCTGAGCATTGCGCCATCCTGGCCCGTACGCGGGCCGTGTTGCCGCCCATGCGCGGGCTGCTGGAAAAAAATGAGTACCCGGTGAAACGCATCCTTTCCAAATCCTTTCCCATCCACCGGGTTCGGGAGGTGGCCGGTCTCATGGATCGATTACGCTTTGCTGAAACTGCCAATCTACGGGCTTCGGACTTAATCAAGCATTTACAGGATGCCGCCGGTGGGCAGCCGGCCGGCGTGTGGCAGCGAATGCTGTCCGGTTTTTTGGAAAATGATCTGGCAGAAACCGGTGATGCGCTTATGCCCGCCGGTTACCGGTTGGACAAGCTGTTCGAATTTCTTGCCGAACAGCGCCATGAGAAAATCATTGGTGACGGCATTTTTCTGGGCACCTTGCACGCCGCCAAAGGCATGGAGTTCGACCATGTTTTTATCCTGGATGGTGACTGGGGCCGGCCGCGCACCGCTGATGAGCGGGAGGCCGAGCGCCGTTTACTATACGTTGGTATGACCCGGGCCAGGCAGACCCTCGGCCTGATGCGTATGCGGCATCAGCCCAATTTGCTGCTGGCCGATCTGGCCGGCAAGCATATGCTGCCGCGCAAGCGCGTGGAGGAGCATCGCATTGATGACGATTTCGTTTGTTGCGATTATGCCATCCTGGGACTCGAAGATGTCTTCATGGATTATGCCGGCACGTTTGCTCCGGCCCATCCCATCCACCGCCATTTGAGCGATCTGAAAACCGGCCATACGGTCAGGTTGGTGCCGGACAAACGCGGCATCGCCATTTTTGATGGAACCTATTTCAGATTGGGCCGTTTGTCTGCCGACGCCGCCCGGCGCTGGGCGCCGCGTATGGACGCCATCAACAGCGTCCGCGTGCTTGCTATTTTAACGCGTGAGCGGTTGGACCCCGACCCATCCTTTCAACGAGAGATAAAAACCGATCGGTGGGAATTGCCGGTTTTGGAAGTGGCGTTTCGTCGTGAAGAATAAGATTTTTAATAATTTATCGTTGATGGAATTGTAATCGATCTTTTTCCCTAAATAGAAAAAGCTTGACAATTACGCGAGGAATCAATTATTTGAAAATGTAAAAAAAGTTACAAAGCTCTATCTTCAACGGGTGGTTTATGGCAGACCAAAAAAAAACAGTAGCCCAGAAAAAACCCTTGACGTCTGTTATGGAGGATTATCTGGAGGCGATTTTCGATCTGGACAAGGATAAAAAGGTTGTCCGGGTCAAGGATATCGCCAAACGAATGAATGTGAAGATGCCCACTGTCTCCAGCATGCTCAAAACGCTGAACAGCCGCGGGCTTGTGCACTACGAGAAATATGAATATGTTGAATTGACAAAAGACGGCGCCAAGGTGGGCAGGGAAATGCGCCGACGCCATGAGGTGCTGCGTCAGTTTTTAACTGATATTCTCAACATCAGGCCCAAAACCGCGGATGAAGAAGCGTGTATGATGGAGCATGCCCTCAGTACGGCCACGCTTAATCGCCTGGCTGATTTTATGGAGTTTATCCAAATTTGTCCGCGCACGGGAGACAGTTGGCTGCAATTCTTCGAGGACTACCGCAAATATGGTCGCCGGCCGGATATCTGCCAGGCCCGCAGTGCCGACTTTTCATGTGAATTCACCAAGCAGGTCGACGAGTCCGAATCGTCCACGGGCTAGATTTTTCATCGTAACATTCAAAGGCTAAAACAGCCGTCTTAAGGCCTCCGTCCGCAAGACGGTTCTTTTTTAATCTAAAAGTTAGAAGTATAAAACAAAGAAAGGGAGGTAGAATTTTGGTTGCGGATAAAAATGTCCTGGCACATGCGCTGAATTCAAGTATCAAGGATTTACAGCAGGGAATCGATCGGCACTGCGTTCTGATCAGCTCGATCATGGACAATCAGGTAGAATTTCAGGATTTAAAGCCGTTTCTTGAGACCTGTCCTTCAAAAACACGTGAATTGGCACTTAAAAAGGCGATCAAAGACGCCATTGATACCCTGGAGGATACGAGAAAGGCATTCAAGTCCAAGCAATTGGAAATGCTGAGAAAGCGTCTTACCCAAGTGCTTGTCGATGCGGAGTAAAAAAAATGAAAGGAGACAAAAAAAATGACGAGGCTAGCCCAATGCTGTCAGGAAAACGAATTCAAAAGGAAGATTACATCTGAAACCATCATTGATGGTAGCCAGCGGCGACGATGCTGGGAAATCAATCATTTTTTCAAATGCCCGACGATCGGCATGTGCCTGTCTTTTGCCGAGCAGAAACAATTGCTTAAAAAAACCGGTATTTTGGACAAAAAGGACGGGGCTTATGATATCCACGAGAAACTCGTTGCCAGTCTTGAATCTGAAAACCGTCTCTCGCGGCGGGTAGACAACCTGCTTGATCGAAAATATGGCAAACAGGTGATGCCGCTTTTAGACTTGAACGGCGAGGCGTTTACAAACCATTTCAAGGCGGCCCTGGAATCCGGTGAGGCCGCGGCGGTCCTGTGGGCCGCAGGAATCCATCCCAACTTGCCGGTGGAAGCCAACCGGGACATTTTTGGTGAAATTCACATGACCATGCATTGGACAGCCGAAGAACGGCTGCGAAAAAGGCGTAAGCTGGCGCGGCAGGAGAAGGAATTGACAAGGCTGCGCGAGCGTGTGAAAGCGCAGTCGAGCCAGTACCGATCCATGAAAAAACAGGTCGAGGCGTACCAAAAGGACTGCAACCGACTTGAAAGTGAACTGGCCGCCGCAAAGGACGAGAAAACCAATCTGCAGCAAAACCTTGACGCGTTGGATCGCCATCAACAGATAGAGGCCCTGGAAATCGAGAACCGCAGGATCCAGCAGGACTATGTTTCGCTTTCCATGCGATTGGAACAGGCCTTGCGGCAAGTCGCGGCCCTGGAAGAAAAAAACCGCTGTCTTAACCTGCAACTCGAGGAAGCGTCAAATTTGAATCGCCACGTTCAGGAGGAAACGCAGGCCATCATCGGGGAAATGACCAACTGGAACCGGTGTGACGCCAGTTGCCCCTCCTTCGATCTATGTAAAAAACGCATCCTGATGGTGGGCGGGATTACCCGCATGGAATCACTTTATCGTGAACTGGTCGAGGGGTGCGGTGGGGTCTTCGAGTATCACGATGGCTATGTAAAAAAAGGCGCCAAATGCCTCGAGGGACGCTTAAAGCGTGCCGACATGGTCATCTGCCCGGTGAATTGTAACAGCCATGCGGCCTGCTCGATCGTCAAGAACCTGGGTAAAAAACACAACAAGCCGGTCCACATGCTGCCCAATTCCAGTTTGAGTGCCGTATCGCAGGTGATCTGGGGGGAGGATGAAAGGGAAAAGGGCTCGTTAAACTAGTTTCCGTTCAGAAATAGGCAAATGGGTTATTTCTGGATGGGCACTAAATTAACTGCTTAGGTTTGATCAATAAATGGGAGGACATCCTGATGAGCATGAATTTTCAGATCAAGTTCAAACGGGAAAATGGGGATCTACACGTGAATCCGGTTGGCGATTTCGATGGCAGTTCGGCCTGGGAACTGATTCATCTGATCCATGAGCAATATGGTGGTCAGGGTCATGTGCATATTGACACGGGGCGTCTTAAAAGGGTCTGCCCGTTTGGTTGTAATACATTTCAATGCCAGTTCTACCAGAGCCGCATTCCCGCTCACCGACTGCTGATCAAAGGCAAAAATGGGCCTGCCCTTGCGCCCAAAGGTAGCCGTGTGGAGATGAATTCCCAGCCGTTCGACTGCGGGTGCGACGGTAATTGTGCGCATTGCCATTGCGCTTCTGAAGCCATGCAAAAGGAAAGTCATCTTGAAATGGAAAAAGAGGCTTGAAAAAAAGGGCTTGACAATTTTTATGCATGATGTAAAACGCCAAAACAAATTAATTAGGATTCTCTAATGTTTTAAGATAAACCTTACGATCTTCGGATGGTAAATCGCGAAGGCAGTGAAGGCGCAAGGCACCGCAGTTGACAGCGGTCGATAGCGTCTTTTTTTTTGTTCAACGCCAAGATTTGAATAACCATCGGGCATGGAGAGTGATCATGCAATGCGTTTGTCGTCGAACCGGTTGGATTGGACTGAACTTGATTTTTGTCATGCTGCTGACCCTTGTGGGGGTAAGGGAACCGGGTTGGGCGGATGCCCCGATCGATCCACTTGGCATTCACCAGACCGAAAGCGAGGCGATTGCCGTTTCCCAGCAAACCCAGCAGGCCGAGGATCGCTGGGCCGAAGAAAAAATAGCCCTGCAGCACCGATACCGCAGCCTGCAGTCTGATGAAGAAAGGCTGGCCAAGCAGCATACCGCGCTATTGGCCCAGGTTACCGCCTTAAAGAATCGTCAGGCCGAAGCCGAGCGTACGATGGCCGAGACCGCCCGCGTGCAAGCGGAATTGCAGTCCCACCTGGAGGTGTTGATGCAGCGGCTGGAAACGCACATTGATCGTGATCTGCCGTTTCTCCCGGATGAGCGTCAGCAGCGTATGGCCGAGATCAAAACGGTATTGGTACAGCCGGACACGAATATTGCCGAGCGCTCCCGTCGTGTCATGGAAGCCCTCAAGGTGGAGACCGAGTACGGACAGACGGTCGAGGTCTACCAGCAACGCATCCCCATTGGTGATCCGGACGCAGACCAGCGGATCATGGCCGATATTCTGCGGGTGGGGCGGCTGGCGCTGTTCTGGCGCTCCCCGGATGGCAAGTGTGTCGGTCAGTGGGACCGCGTCGCCAACCAATGGACGCCGCTGCCCGATTCCCACCGCCGCACGATCAACGATGCCATGGAAATGGCCTTGAAACGCCGTACCATTGACATGGTCAACCTGCCCCTGGGAAGGATTGCTCAACAATGAAACTACTGCTCATGGCCCTGACGCTGTTGGGATTGACGACGATGGCCGATGCAACCGATCTGCGCGTGGCCAGTCAACAGGCCCGCACCGATTTTGAGGCGGCCCAGGCCGAGGCCCGCGAAAGCCAGGCCCGTATTCTGGAAGACAAGACCGCGCTGACCGAGGCGATGGATGGCCTCAGCGGCCGGGTGGAACAATTGACCACGGATATCGCTGACCTGCAGCGTCATTTAGAGGAATTGCAGGCCGCTGAAATCGTCCGCGAGGAGCAACAAACCGAGGCGCGGTTGGACATGCGCGAATACACCGGCGTGATCCGCGAAGCCGCCCGGGACCTGGAAACGATTCTCTCCCAATCTCATTTTACTGTTTTCGATCCCGAGCGAATGAACCGCCTGGCGCCGGTCTTGGAAGGCAATCGGTTTCCGGGAATGGAAGAAATTACCACCATCGGTGATCTTCTCTTCGATGAGATGACGCGCGGTGGAGAGGTGGATCGCCGATCCGGAACCGTCGTCGATGCGGGCGGCAAAGAGATAACGGCCGACATCCTGACCATCGGACCGTTTTGTGCCGCCTATAGCCATGACGGTCAGACCGGTTTTTTACGGTACCACCCGGACAACCGGCAATTTTTCACCTTGTCCAAGGCACCGCCGCTGGCCATGCGCCGCAGTCTGGGCCGCTATATGCGAGGCGATGCCGAGGCGGTTTATTTTGATTTCTCACGCGGCGCCGCGTTGCGGCAACTGTCCCACCGCGCAACGCTTATGGATAACATCAAAAATGGTGGTCCCATCGTCTGGCCGATTTTGGCTGTCGGCCTGCTGGCCCTGTTGATTGGTCTGGAACGGATCCTGTTCCTCAACCGGGTGCACGCCAATACCGACCGGTTGATGGGCCGCGTCAACGAACTGGCCGGCCAGGGCGATTGGCGCGGCTGTGAAACGGTGCTGCAGCACGACAAGGGCAAGCCGGTCAACAATGTACTCAGGGCTGGACTGAGCGCGGTCAACGAAAGCCGCGAGACATTGGAAAGCGTCCTGCAGGAAGCCATCCTTAAGGAACTGCCCCGCCTGGAGCGGTTTCTACCGGCCCTGAACATCATGGGGGCCGTTGCCCCCCTGCTGGGCCTGTTGGGCACGGTGACCGGCATGATCGAAACCTTCCAGGCCATCACCCTCTATGGGGCCGGCGATCCCAAAATGATGTCCGGCGGCATTTCCGAAGCCCTGGTGACGACCATGCTGGGGCTGGCCGTGGCCATCCCGATCATGCTCATGCACACTTTTCTGCGCCGGCGCCTGGAGCATATCGTGGGCGACATGGAGGAAAAGGCTGTGGCCCTGTCCAATATCATCTGCCGCGAATGCACCCTGGTACCGCTCACATCGAGCCGGCCGGCCGCATCGGAAACCATGCCCCGACGGGCGAGGGCCTAACGCCATGGATTATTTGCTCAACGCATACGACTATTTCCGGCCGGGCGGCGGCATCATGCTCCTGCTCATTGTCGCCTCCCTGTGGATGTGGGGCCTGGTATTTGAACGATTGCTGTGTTTCTGGCGCATGCAGCGAGAAGATGTGACGGTCCACCAGGCCCTGATGTTGCTGCGCGAGGGGCGGCCGGTGTCCCCGGGGGCGGGGATCTGCCGGCGGATGGTGGGTGGATTTCTGCAAAGTCGCACCGGCAGCCCCATTCTTGATCAACGTCTGTTGGATCAGCACGCCCTTGAACAGCGGCCGCGGATTCGGCGCTTTCTGCCGGCCATCACCGTGCTGGCCGCCACGGCGCCGCTGCTGGGCCTTTTAGGGACCGTGACCGGCATGATCACCACGTTTGATGTGATCGCCATTTTCGGCACCGGCAATGCCAAGGCCCTTTCGGGCGGTATCTCCAAGGCCCTGGTCACCACCCAGAGCGGCCTTCTGGTGGGCATTCCGGGGCTGTTCATGAGCCGGCTGTTGATGCGCCGTGCCAATGGCATTGAGCGGCGCCTGACCGAAACCGTCATGGCACTGAAAAGGGCGGTGTGAGATGATCGATATCAGAAAATCCCTGCGCGGCAAATTCCAGGAGGAAGAGATCAACATGGCGCCGCTGATCGACATGGTTTTTTTGCTGCTGATCTTTTTTATGGTGACCACCAGTTTTGTCAAGGAGACCGGCATTGATGTGCATCGTCCCACGGCCTCAACAGCCCAGCTTAAAAACAAGGGCAATATTCTGCTGGGCGTGTCAGCGGACGGGCACATCTTTTTTGAGAAAAAGGCCATCGATCTGCGCAGCGTGCGGGCGCACATTGAGCGCAGTTTGGCGGAAAACCCGGAGGGCGCCGTGGTGATCGTGGCCGACCAAAAAAGCGATACGGGCGTGATTGTGCGGGTCATGGACCAGTGCCGCCTGGCCGGGGCCCGGCAGGTCAGCATTGCCGCATCCAAGCCCACGGCCAAAGGATGATCATGTCGCGCGTTCGGAATTTCAACCATATCCTTCTGGTGACCGTCTTGTCGCTCATGGTCAATGGGATGCTTTTTACTGGCCTTCCCAATCTGCTGCCCAAGGTGAGGCGGCAGGCGGATCTGGAAAGCGTCCAGACCGTCGATTTTCTGCGCGAGCCGCCGGGCCGGCAGACCGATAAACCGCCGGAGCGGCCTGAAGATGCCCCGCCACCGGAGCCGCCGCGGGTCGTTCCCCAGCGGACCCTTGATCCGATCAATGACCAAACGCCATTAACACCACGGATGGAGATGCCGGCCTTTGACCTGGCGGTGAGCACGCCGGACATGGCCCTGGGGGTACCGGTAGATGCGCCGATGGCCCAAACCCCGGCCATGCCGTCACTCAAGGCGTATTATGGCATGGCCGAGGTGGATCAGGTGCCGGTGGCCACCCTGAATCCCCGGCCGGTTTATCCCTACCGGGCCAGGCGGCTGAATCTCGACGGCGCGGTGGATGTCAAGTTCCTGGTGGACACCACTGGTCAGGTAAGCCGGATTTCCATCCTCAGTTCCTCGCCACCGGATTTGTTTAACGACAGTGTGATGGCGGCCCTTTCCGGCTGGCGCTTCACTCCGGGCAAGGTGCAGGGCCGGCCGGTCAGCACCTGGGTGACCACAACCATTGAGTTCAGGATAGACGACATATGAGAACAGGCTTTATACTGAACCCTATCTTCGGGCGTTGGTCCGTTTGGCTGCGGCTGACCGGTGTGCTGATCCTTGTCATGCTTGCCTGGATGCCGGCCGCCGCCGCGAAAAGTGCTGATGGACCGGCATTTTCACGGGCCGAGCAGCGGGTGGTTCACGCGGCCCAACAGGCCATGGCCGCCAAACGCTACGCCGAGGCCCAACGAGATCTATCCGCTTACATCAAAAAGCAGGGCGGCAAGGTCCACTACCGGGTTGAATTCAGCTTAGGCAACGCCTGGATGCTGGACGGAAAGCCCGAGCAGGCGCTGCCTCACTATCAGGCGGCCGCAGCGCAGCATACGTCTGATGCCGCCCTGTGGCAGAACCTGGGTAAGGCCTGTTTCGACTTAGGGCGTTTTGGTGAGGCCGCCGACAGCCTGGCCAAGGCCCATCGGTTGACCACGCCACCATCAAAGACCTTGGCCTATCAGGCAGCCGTGGCCTACATTCAGGCCAAGCATCCCGAAAAGGCCCGTCCGCTCCTCGAGCAGATTATGGATAGGACCGATGATGACCCTGATCCGGCGTGGCTGGAGGCCCTGCTGAAAGTCTATCTTGATCTGGGGCAAAAGGAGCGCGCCCTTGATTTGGCCCGTTCCCTGGTGCAGGGCAAGGGCCAGGATCCGCGCCTGTGGCAGGTGCTCGCCCACCTTTATATGCAGGCCAAGCTTTACGACCAGGCTGCTGCGGCCATGCAGGTACGGGCCTCGCTGACCAGGCCAACCCGTGAGGAAATCATCCTGCTGGGGGATCTGTACCGCATGGCCGGGGTGCCCTTAAAGGCTGCCCGGCAGTATGAGAAACTGCTTGCCGAAAATGTTCGTCCCAAAGACGTGGCCAAAGTGGCCTCCGCCTATCTGGCCGCCAGGCGGGTCGATGCGGCCATCGACGTGCTTGAGCGCGGTGTGGATCGGCATCCCACGTTCCGGCTGTGGTGGCTGCTGGCCGGTGCGTACTATGAACGTGAGGATTTCGAAAAGGCGCTTACGGCCTTCGAGCAGTGCAATCGCTGCAACCCTAAGAACGCCCGGGCCTTTTTGATGAAAGGCTACTGTGCCCTGCAACTGGATCAACTGGAAACTGCCGAAACGGCCTTCACCGAGGCTGCCCGCTTTCCGTGCCAGAACAAAGAGGCTCAGCAACGGCTCAAGGAACTCAGGCAATACCGGATGTCGATTTCAATGCGTGACGACATGCTATAAGACCTCGATAGGGTCAAAGAGAGTAATCACCTTGCTCCCATGCTCCGTGTGGGAGCACCAATTAGATTTTACATGACTCAATACGGGTTCGCATGCGGAGCATGGGAACCCGGCAACATAAGCGTGGGACGACTTACGACTTTCGGCTCTAAATAGTTTAATAGCGCGAAAGCAAGTGAAGGCGTCCATCGGAAATGATCCCCGTTTCCAATGGACGCCTTTTTTTTTGATGATACTGCTGATCACTATCGGGCGAGGATAACAGAAAATGAATTACTACTTGATTCGGTTGTTGCAGGCGATGGTGTTGACCTTACTATTGGCGGCTGTGGGCTGGGCCGAAGATTCTGAATCGGCCAATGAAACAAACATGGAGAAAACCGTGGTCACCGCCACTCGCACGGCACTGTCTCTCAAAGATGCGCCTGGCGCGATTACCGTGATCACTGCCGAGGAAATTGAAAGCATGGCGGCCAACGATGTTTTCGATGTGATTCGCCAGACTGCCGGGATTTCGCTGGCCGGGCGCGGTGTCGGCGGTCGTACGGCGGTTTCGATCCGCGGCCAGGAAAGTCGCCAGACGCTGTTTTTGGTGGACGGCAAACGGGTGGCGGCCAGTGATGCGGTATTCGGTCACTCGGATTATGAAACCAACTGGGTGCCGCTGGCCTCCATCGAGCGCATCGAGATCGTGCGGGGGCCGCTGTCGGCCCTTTATGGATCCGAAGCCATGGGCGGGGTGGTCAACATCATCACCCGCCGTTCCAGCGACAGTTGGCACGGCAGGGCAAGCATCGGCGGCGGGTTGCGCGATGATGGTAACGGCGGAGAAAGCCAGAACTACGCCGCCCAGATTGGCGGTCCCATTGTGGGTAACAAACTCAATCTGGGGGTCTCGGCCGAATACACCCGGGATGAGGATACCCCTGACCCGGACGATCCGGCGTCTTCCGAGCTGGAAGGCAAGGAGGTCATGTCCATCGGCTCACGGCTGACCTATACACCGACTGTTAACCATACTTTCGATGCCGACATCAGTTTTGTCAACGATGATCGCTGGAGCGACGCCGTATCGCGCGGGACCGCCTACGAGAATATCTATGAATTGGACAAGACCATGTACAGCCTCGGCTGGCAAGGGGCCCTGGGGCCCACCCAATCCGCGCTAAAGGCGTACCGCAGCGATATCGACAAGCACACTATAAAAAACTACACCGACGGCACCAGCGATGACAATCCCGAACGGCTCATCGAAGACGTGATCGATGGTCAGACCTCGTTTTCCATCGGCTCGAACCTGTTGACTGTGGGGGGAGAACTGCGCAAGGAGACGTTGGAGAGCACTTCGCTTGTCGATGGAGATGCCGATGTGACCCAACAGGCACTTTTCATCCAGGACGAACTTTCGCTTTTCGGCCGGCGGTTGCTGCTGACGCCCGGGGTCCGGTGGGATGATCATGAAACCTATGGGGACGAAGTGTCGCCGCGGTTGTACGCCCTGGTCAAGTTGAGTGAGCAAATTAATTTCAAGGCCGGGTACGGTCATGCCTTCCGGGCACCGACCATCAAGCAGGTCAGTGACGGCTACGCCTCGGCGTCCGGGCCGCATCTTTTTATTGGCAATCCGGACGTGAAGGCGGAAGAATCGGATACCTACGAGGCCGGCATCGAATATTTCGGCGAGCGGATCTTCTTCCGGGTGATGGGGTTTCTCAACGACATCGAAGACCTGATCGAATATGAGCGGGTAGAAGGCGGAACCGGCAGCATGCGGACTTACAAGGCCCGCAACGTGGCCGAAGCCGAAACCCGGGGCGTGGAAACCGAATTGAACCTGACTTTCCCCCGTGGATGGGGGGCCTCGGCCAGCTATACCTACCTGGATGCCTATGATACTGCCGCCGACATCAGGCTGGACGGCAAACCGCGTCACATTGCCAATGCAAAGCTTTCCTACACCCATTTACGGATCGGGTTTTCCGCAGCCCTGCGGTATCAGTTCATCGGCGATCAAATGCTGTACAACGCGGACGATGTATTGGCGGCGGCGCCGGATTATTCCCTGTGGCATTTTTCCCTCAAGCAGCGTTTTTTGAAACATCTTGAGATCCAGCTGGGGGTTGAGAATATCGGCGATATTCGCCGGGCCGACAAGTCTGATCTGTTCGACTATGAAGAGCGGGGCCGCTTTTATTATGCCAATCTGCGATACGAATTTTAATTATCAGAAATAGGAGAATAAAATGAAAATAGCCAAATCACTGTTGTCTGTTTGCCTGTTGCTGTTCATTGGCCTTTTTGCCGCGCCGGTTGGGTTCGCCCATAACCTGTGGATTAATGCCGTTGACTACAATCCAGAGCTTCGTCCGCGTACCGGCGCGCAGACCAAGGTCTACTTCGGTTTCGGGCACCGGTTTCCGGTTCAGGATTTTCTCGATCACAAAAAGCTGACCGCATTCAAACTGGTCGGTCCCGACGGCACGAGCCGAGAACTTGAAGCAGGGGAGGGGGGCTTTCTGGCGACCGCGCTAAATTTCAGGAAAAAGGGCGGTTACATGGCGACAGCCGCTACCGCCCATGGATTTTATACCATGTATGTCGACCAGGAGGGTCGGCTTCATCACAAGCTGGGATCGCTCGAGGGGCTTAATAACGTCGTGCTCAGCCTTTACTACGAGAATTATACCAAGGCGCTGATCAATGTGGGCGAAACCGATGGTGATGCGTTTGCCAAACCAGTGGGGCACAACATGGAAATCGTAGCCCTGGAGAATCCATATTTGAAACAGCCCGGCGAAGAGCTTGACCTGCAGGTGTTGCACAAGGGACAACCAGCCCGGTTTTGTGAAGTGTCGGCGACCTATGTCGGCTTTTCAACCAAAGAGGACTATGCCTTCTCCAATAAGACCGATTTCAAAGGCCGGTCCACAATCCGTCTGCTCGCGCCCGGCCAGTGGATCGTCAGGGCCGTGGTGCGAAAGCCTGCAGAGGCCGCTTTTCGAGACAAGTGCCTTGAAGAAAAATACTCGGCGACGATCTCTTTTGAAGTGCGATAGCTTTTAGTGGTGCGAAATTGGAGTGAAAACCCGAGGATGAAAAACGCATTGATCCTTAGTCCTTTGCGGCGTTTGATATGATTACGTCCACCTGGGCCATGGGGGTGGTCTTCACCATCGCGGTGTTTGCCGGCAAGGCGGGTCTGGTGGCCGGCAGCGCCAGATTGGGATGGCGGGGCCTGATCGCCCTGGCCCTTTTATACGGCCTGGCGGCCTTTGCCATGGGGGTCGGTTTATCTGTCGTCAACCCGATGGATTATTTTGCCGTTTTTCAGCGCTTCATGGCCTGGGGGGTTGGCGTGCATTTTTTGCTCTCGGTGGGACTGATCGTCTGGGGATGGTCCACCATGCGGACAGCGACGGGACAAACGAAACGCCGGCCTGTGGTCGGCTATCTGTTGATGCTGCCGTGTCCAGTCTGCCTGTCGGCCATGCTGCTCAGTTGCTCGATTTTTGTGGCCCTGACCGGCGCCGACCCCATCCGCGTCGGCACCGGCATGGCCTTTTTATTCATTGCCGTAATTCTCAGCGTAGCCCTTTTGGCCGGGCACCTGATGAAACGCGGCCGGGATGAGCGGCGCAGTGAATTGCTGCTCGGGTTCATCATGCTGCTCACCGGTCTGTACTTTGCGGCCTCGATCATCATCGTTCCCGTTTATGCCAAGGCCAAGGCGCTTTTTTCCATACCGGGGGCGGCCGTTGGTCCACAGCTATCACTGCGGGACGCTTCGATCCTTTTTTTGATTGCGGGTTTTGTCAGTGGTCTGGGCTTTCTGGCCCATCACCGGCGGAAGTCACTTCGGTACGGAAACCGGGATGCCGGCCATTTAAACCATCAACCAGGCAAAGGGTAAGAATCCATGACCGTTCTCAACGTGTTGCAATCCGGGTTGTATCTGCTGATGAATGCACTGCTTTATCCGGTGATCGTGCTGTTGATCGGACTGGTGATCGCGGTGCTTTTTATTCTGGGCGGTTTTGTGTCCGAGCTCGTGTTGCGTCGCAGGCAGGCTGCGGACTCGGACAGCGGCTCCCAACGGCTTGCGTCGCGGGTGGCCGATGACCTGGCAGATGCTCGCTTTGCCTCGGCCGCCGCGCATATTGATGCCTATGCCTGCCAACAGCGGGTTGACAGCCGGTTGCTGCAGGATTTTCTTCAGGATATGGCCTGCCAGGTTAAGCGCGGCCGGGCGCATTTGGGATTGCGTGCGGAGAACGCGCTACGGCGGCAGGAAATTCAGATGGCCGCATTGCTGGACAAAACCCGGTTCATGATCCGGATCGCCCCCATGCTGGGGTTGATGGGCACCCTGATTCCCATGGGGCCGGCGCTTGTGGCCCTGACCCAAGGGGATCTCAAGCAGATGGCCAATTGCCTGATCATCGCTTTCGGCACGACCGTCGCCGGACTGGCGGTGGGCGCACTGGCCTATGTGATATCGATGGTCCGGGAGCGTTGGTATGCCCGGGACCTCATGGAAATGGAGTCTATCCTTGACCTCATGGCCGCGCACATCGATGCGGCCGACGTGACCGTAACCGGTGATGACGCGGCCAAGGCGGCGGTGCTGCCCATGACTATAGCATAGGAAAAACAATCGCATGCGCGAATCAACCATGAAGATGACGCTACGAGAAAAGAGGCGAACACGCCGCCGGAACAATCCGGTCCACCGGGATGATCCCATGAGCGGCGTAGCCAATCTGTTCGATGCGGCCATGGTCTTTGCCGTGGGGCTGATGGTGGCCATGGTCAGCGCCTACCATCTGAACGAGCTGTTTTCCGCCGATGAAATGACCATGATCAAGAACCCCAACCAGCCGGGCAAGATGGAACTCATCACCAAAAAGGGCAAGGAGATCAAGGTGCAGAAGCTGACCAAGGAAATGGCCCAGGGCCAAGGCATGCGTCTGGGAACAGCCTACCGGCTGCAAAACGGCAAGGTGGTCTATATCCCCGAAGAGGAGGAAAAATAGGATGCTGCGCGGTTTATGCGGTATAGTTCTATCTGTTTTGATGTTCATGGCTGGCCCGGCGCCTGCTTGGGCCGGGCAGACGGGCAACCTGGCCTTTTTGATCCCCGACACCAACACCAAGGTGCTATCGGAAGGCATCGCCGAATTTTATAATGAGAACGCCAAGCTCGCATCCAGAGTAAAAATCTCGGTTTATAACGATCAAGCGCTGGCCGATAAATCCAAGCCGGCGGATCTTGCCGGACAGGATGTCATTTTCCTGTATCATTTGAGCTACAAGATTATGCTGGCGCTGGAACCGGCCCTGAAGGCGGCCCGGCAACGGGGTACCCGTGTGATCGGTATCGGCGGGTATGAAATCTTCAAGCGCAAGGGCTATTTTAACGTTGATCTTGACGCCCATCCGGATTTGGCCGCCTATTGGGGGTACAGCGGCGCCCGAAACGCCAAGGGGTTGATCGGCTACCTGCTCAATCGCTTCTGCGGTTTTTCAGAATTAACCATTACGGCGCCTGCGGAGCAACCTATAGATGGGCTTTTCCATCCCGATGCCCCAGGCGGCGAGGTGTTTGCCTCCCTTTCCGATTACCGCGCCTGGTACGACGCCTCCGGACATAAAAAGCAAGGCCCCTGGGTGGGCATTGTCTCCTACAATGTCATCAAGACCGGGCACAGCCAAATCCAGGCGACCTTGATCCGGCAGCTGGAAAAGCAGGGCCTCAACGTGATCTGCGCCATCGGCTATCCGGCCGACATGCTGATTGAAAAGTACCTGTTGGCAGACGCGGTGAAAATCGACCTCTTGGTCTCGTTGATGTTTTCCCATCCCAAGGAGAAGGCCCAGGCGTTGCTGGCCAGGCTGAACATTCCCGTCATCCGGGGGATCAGTCTTTACAGTGAACTGGAAAAGTGGGCAACGGATCCCCAGGGTATCGAGCCGTTCCAACTGGCCTCGCAGATCTTCATGCCCGAACTCTGCGGCCTGATCGAACCCATCGTTCTCGGCGGCAAGCATGTGCATATGGACGAGAAGACCGGTATCGAGGTCACCGAGAAGATTCCCCAGACCGAGCGCATCGCCAAACTATCCGCCAGGGTCAAAGCCTGGCTCAACCTGAGAACCAAAAAAAATGCCGACAAGAAAGTCGCGCTGCTCTATTACAACAACCCGCCCGGCAAGCACAATATCTACGCCAGTTACCTGGACGTGTTCGCCAGCATGCAGGCCCTTCTGGAATCAATGCATGCAGCCGGCTATCTGTTTGAGGAAGATCAGAATTTTTCCAAAGCGGTTCTTCAGGATCTGATCCTCAAGCAGGGTCGCAACATCGGAACCTGGGCGCCCGGAGAGATGGACAAACTGATAAAGTCGGGGCGGATTTCCCTGGTTCCCATGGATGTTTATAAGCAATGGTTCGCCGATCTGCCCCGGGATTTCCATGACCAGGTGATCGCCAAGTGGGGACCGGTGGAAGAGACATCCCTGATGAGCTGGACCGATCCCCAAGGAAAAAAATTCCTGGTGATTCCCGGCATCACCTTGGGCAACATCTTCATCGGTCCTCAGCCGGCCAGAGGCTGGCTCCAGGAATCGGCCCGCCTCTACCATGATATGACCCTGCCACCGCACCATCAGTACCTGGCCTTTTACTTCTGGCTGAAAAAGGAATTCGGGGTCGATGCTATCATCCATTTCGGCAAGCACGGCACCCTGGAGTGGACGCCGGGCAAGCAGGTGGGGCTTTCGCAATCCTGCTCGCCGGATGTGCTCATGCAGGATGTCCCCGACATCTACCCCTACCTGATGGATGATGTGGGCGAAGGCACCCAGGCCAAGCGGCGGGGATACGCGGTGATCATCAGCCACATGGTGCCGGCCCTGAAGCAAAGCGGTCTGTACAAGGAGTATGCCGTCTTGCACAACACTATCCACCTCTACCTGGAAACCAAAAAGGTCACCCCCCAGGTGGCCGAAGGCTACAAGCAGGAGGTGATCAAGCTGAGCCGGGAACTGGGCATTGAAAAGGACCTGGGCGTTACGATCGATGACCTGCCCTTCGAGGAATTCCAGAAGCGGCTGCACGACTACATCCACGAGATGGAGTATATGAACATCCCTTACGGCCTGCATATCCTGGGCAGACCGCTTTCCGGTGAGGCCCTGGCCAGCACGGTCAATGCCATGCTGGGGGTGGAAAGCGACATCCCGGCCCTGGGCGTGATCATCGGCCAAGTCCTGGGCAAGGATTACCTGAAGGTCAAGGCCAATGCGCACAAGTACTGCGACGTGCTCGACAGGATAGAAACGCTGGCCATGGATTTTGTCGGCAAGATCGTTCTGGAGCAGGTCGCCCCCGAGGATGCGGCCCGGCGGTTGTTTGCCGATCAGTACGGGCAATGCCCACAGGCGGTAAAAACTCAACTTAAAAAGGCGGGCGGCATGGCCGCGCGCTACGCCGCCGATTTGATCGGGGTCGATCTCGAGATCAAGAACACCATCCGCGCCTTAAGTGGTGAGTTTATCGCTCCGGGACCGGGTAATGATCCGATCCGTGCCCCGGATGCGCTGCCCACGGGCAAAAATTTTTACGGCTTTGATCCCCAGCGGGTGCCCACCAAAGTGGCCTGGACGGTCGGCCAGAAAATGGCCGAGGATCTGATTGCCGACCACAAGCAAAAGCATGGGCGCTACCCCGACAAGGTGGCCCTGATTCTTTGGGCCACGGAGACCTTGCGGCACCACGGCGTAATGGAAGCCAAGGCCCTGGCCCTTTTGGGCGCCAGACCCATTTGGGACGGCCGGGGAATTTTAAAAGGCGTTGAACTGATCCCTCAGTCAGAGCTGGGGCGGCCCCGGATCGACATTCTGGTCAATGCCTCCGGTCTGTACCGGGATGTCTTCCCCATGCAGATCGGCCTGATCGACGATGCCGTGCAACTGGCCATCGCCGACGAACAAGGAAAACACGAGAACTTCGCCCGGCTGCATACCCTGGAGGCCGAGAAGATATTCGCTGCCAAGGGGTTCTCGGATGAAGAGGCAACAGCGATGGCCCGCTATCGCATCTTCGGCGCGCCCAACCAGGGCTACGGCACGGGATTGGGACAGGCGGTTCCGGCCAGTGGCAGCTGGGATGACGAGAAAAAGCTGGCCGATCTGTATGTCGACCGGTTGAACTTCGCCTATGGCCGCAAGGTGTGGGGCAAAAAGTCCCGCGCGGCATTCACCGAAGCGCTCAAGGGCACCGATGTGGTCATCCACAGCCGGTCCACCAATCTTTTCGGGGTGCTGGACAATGACGACGTCTACCAGTACATGGGCGGCATGGCCATGGCGGTGCGCAACCTTTCCGGTGAAGAACCCGAGCTTTTGGTTTCCGACAACCGGGATCCGTCCGCGCCGGGCAAGATGGTGGCGTTCTCCAAATTCATGGGGCTCGAGACCCGCGGGCGCTATTTCAATCCCAAATGGATCACCGGCATGAAGGAACATGGCTATTCGGGAGCTCTGAAGATGTCGGATTTCGTCGAATACCTCTGGGGCTGGCAGGTGACCGTGCCCAAGGAAGTCACCCAAGAGATGTGGCAGCAGGTCAGTGAGGTCTATGTCAACGACAAATACAAAATGGATTTGAAAAAGTTTTTCGAGAAGAACAGCCCCCACGCTTTCCAATCCATCACCGCCAGGATCATGGAGGTGGATCGCAAGGGGTACCAGAAATTCGATGAAAAGATGCTGCAACAACTTGCTGCCGAGTACGTCGAATCGGTTGCCGACCAGGGCCTGGCTTGCTGCGAGCACACCTGCAACAACATCGCCCTGAACCAGTTCGCGGCCACCATCCTCTCCGTGCCGGGCCTGGTCTCCCCGGCCACCATGCTCAAGTTTCAGCATCAGGTCAAGCTGACCACCGGTAAGGATGTCAGAAATCCGGACTGGGTCAAGAAATCGCAAAATAGGGACGCCAAAACCGCCATGGCGCCGGATGAAGCTGCCAGGGAGGCCGGCCAGCAGAAGATAGAGGACGTCAAGGGGTACGAGATGAAAGAGAAAAAAGATGAAAAGGCGACGGAAATATCCTCCTCCGGGGCCTCCCTGTCCGCCATCCTGCTCGTGGTCGTCATCGTGGCCATTATCGGGCGCGGCTTCTGGAAGGGGCTGAGAAAATGAATATCAAATATAAACAACTGGTAGGCATGTTTTTCCAAAATTCAGGTATTCATCAGAAAAAATAGGAGAGTAAAATGAAAAGGGCCAAATTAGGGTTATTTATTTGCCTGTTGCTGCCCATCGGTCTATTGGCTGCATCACAAGCTGGGATCGCTCGAGGGGCTTAAAAACGTCGTGCTCAACATTGAGAAAGGAATGCTTGAATTGAAAACACTAATCGTCTGTGCCTCGCGCTACGGGTCCACCCTTGAAATCGGCCGCTGGATCGGTGAACGCCTGCCCTGGACGGAAACCGATTGCTTTGCGATTGCCTATGCACCCTCACCGGCGGATTACGATCTGGTGATTTACCGGCTGGAAGGAGCGTATTGATGAAGACCCAAGCCGACTCCCGGGATGGTAAATCCGGTCTTTTTCGGTCATCCCTGGACGAACGGCCGCAAGACGAATTTTTCGCCCGTGAAGGGGTCGATCCGCTGACCCATGCGTTTGACCGCAAACTCGCCGTGCATGCCGGCTTCGGTGGCCGCCCCGTTTTAAAGGAGCATCGGCTGCACGTGATGGATGGCCTGTTGCTGCGGCCGCGGTGCGGCCCTTCCGCCATTTACGTGCATGTCCCGTTTTGCGAAAGCCGTTGTTTGTACTGCGGTTTTTTCAACCGGGCCTACACCCCGGAGGAGAGCGGCCGCTATACCGATGGACTGCTGCGTGAAATCGAGCTGTAGCGGGGTCATCCGGCGTTTTAACAGGGGCCTGTGCATGCCGTCTACATCGGTGGCGGGACGCCCACCGCCCTTGCGGCCCCAGACCTTCAGCGGCTTTTGAAGCATCTGACGGCCGCCTTGCCGCTGGCCAACGACTGTGAGATTACGGTCGAGGGGCGCATCCATCATTTCAATGCCGACAAGATGGCGGCTTGTCTGGAAGGCGGGGCCAACCGGTTTTCCATTGGTGTCCAGACATTCGATACCGAATTGCGACAGGCCATGGGGCGTATGGCCGGTCGTGAATCCGTCATGGCCGCCCTCGACCGGTTGAGCGGCCTGGACCGGGCCGTGGTGGTCATCGATCTGATCTACGGATTTCCGGGACAGACCATGGCCATGTGGCGTCGCGACATCGCCGAATTTCTCAGCCTGTCGCTGGACGGGGTGGATCTTTATCAGTTGAACGTGTTTAAAGGCAGCCCGCTGGACAAGGCCGTGGTCCGGGGGGATATGCCGCCGGCAGCCGATCTGCCGGGCCAGGCGCGAATGTTCGCCGAAGGCGTCGATCTTTTGTCCGGGGCGCGCTACCGGCGCCTTTCCATGAGCCATTGGGGGCGGACCACGCGCGAACGTAACATATACAACCATCTGATGAAGGGGCCCTCGGCCTGACCTCGCTTCTGGACCGGTCGCTCCTGCACCTTTCTGAAGGGGAGAAGCAGAAGGTCGTGCTTGCCTCGATCATGTCGCTGGCCCCCCGTGCCCTGGTGCTTGACGAACTCAGCGCCAACCTGGATCCTTCGGCCACCCGGGACCTGGCTGACAGGATCGCCGAGATCAAGCGGGCCGGCCTGGCCATTCTGATCGTCGATCACCGGCTCTACTGGCTTGGCGACGTGGTCGACCGGGCGCTGGTTATGGACCGTGGGCGCCTGGTTGCCGAGGGTGATTTCAGCCTGCTGGCCGATCCAGAGCTCAGGCGCGCTCACGGGTTGCGCAACGTCCGCGACGACTACCCGCGTCCGCATCTTATGCCGGTGAACGGCAGCCTCGGCCATCTGCGAGTGGAAAACCTTTGTTTCGGCTACCGCAACGCACCGGAGCTGTTTCACGGTGCAACCCTGTCCGTGCCGTCCGGGGTCACGGCACTGCTCGGTAAAAACGGCGCCGGCAAGACCACCCTGGCCCGGCTGCTTACCGGATTGTCGCCCATGGACCGCGGCCGGCTATTTTTCCGAAATCGGCCCATCGCCCCACGAACCCTTCTTGGCCGAACCGGAATTGTCTTGCAGAACGTCGACCATCAGTTGCACATGCAGACCGTTCACGCGGAACTGACCGTATCGGCGCGCAGCGTACGGCCCGCCTGGCGAGGCACCCTAGTCGAGGAGCATCTCGACCTGCTCGGCCTGCGGCCCATGGCCGGGCGGCACCCCCAGTCCCTGTCCGGTGGTGAGAAGCAGCGCCTGGTGATTGCCTGCGGCATGGTCAAGCAGCCGGATCTGCCGATTCTGGACGAACCCACCAGTGGCCTGGACGGCCGCAACCTGGCGCTGGTAATTGCCCTGGTCCGACGGGCCGCCGTGCTGTTGATCAGTCACGATCTGGAGCTGATCGGGGCGAGTTGTGATCACGCGCTGCGTTTGCCTGTCGGCGCTGAAGGGGGTGAATCCATGATTGATCTTTACATCCATCAGCAGAGCCGTTTCAATGCTTGTCATGACCGCTGCTTCCCGCTGCCGAAGTCGCGCGGCAGCGGCTATTTACGTTCGGTCTGCCCACGCCGGGGGATGCTGTTGTTTCTGGAGGCGTATCAACTCCACAGGGAAATGGCGGTGACAACAAGCAACGTTATGCTTCCACTGGGATTCTCCTATTGCCTGTCAGGCCGGGTGGACTGGCGTGTGGAAGGGCGATGCGAACAATTCACCACCCAACGGGGAGAATGTGAACTGCTTTTGACAGATCAAACCAGCGGGAAGTCAGTATACTGGACCGATGAACCGGTGGTTACGGTCAATATCCTGCTCTGTCCGAAACTGCTGCAAAGCTATTTCGAAACACCCCCCGGCTGTCCGGACAACGCTTACATCCCGGGCCTGCCGATGGAAGGGGATCGTTTCCTCTATCGGAAAGGTGTGATTCCCGCATTTATTCAGTCAATTCTGAAACAATTGATGCGTTCACCCTGCCAGCGTGCGGCCGACAAATTACTCATCCAAAGCAAGGTCATGGAACTGGTGGCCTTTCAGTTGGACCAGCTGGATCCATCGGATCGAACCGCTGAAGCCGGGCTTGACAATTCAGCCGATCAGGCCATGATTACCCAGGCCAAGTCTATCCTCAAAGCCAACATGCAATCCCCACCTTCCCTGAAAAGCCTGGCACACCTGGTCGGCACCAACGAAACAAAGCTGAAAAAATGTTTTTCCGCCGTCTGCGGCACCACGGTTTACGGTTATCTGACGGCTTGCCGCATGCAGCGCGCCTGCGAACTGCTCGAAGATCGCGGGCTGACCCTGTCACAGATCGGCTTTGAGCTAGGCTATTCTGAGCGGACTCACTTCTCCCGTGCTTTTTCCCGCTACTATGGCATTCCGCCTTCCCAATACCGCAAACGGTGTTTGTTCAAACAAAAATGATAAAATAAACCGTTTCGGGTACGCAAAGAAACCTCTCGGGTACGCCCTGCCGGCGCATGCTGTGATAGTCGTTTAGCCTGACATCCTTAGATGAATACATCAAGCATGATAAATCTCAGGCTGGAGGATTGGCTTTATGCGTCGAACCCTTTCATTTGCAATACTGTTGACCCTTTTGCTCTTTATATGGACCGGTGTTTGCCTGGGCGAAAAGGCGGGGCCGGATTCCAGGCAGTCCGAGCCATGCCAACTCGAAAAGGTAACTGTCACCGCCCGGAAAAAAGAGGAGGAAGTTCAAAAAATTCCTCTGAGCACGACCGTTGTATCCGGCACTTTGATTGAAGACGCCAATATCAGCGATACCAATGAGCTGACCCGGATGACGCCCAATGTTTATTTCAAAAAATCCACATCGGAGAATGTAATCGTCATGCGGGGCATTACTTCCTTCGATACGTCAGTCTATTCCCCTACTGCCGTCTACATGGACGATCTGATGCTGCCGCTTCATTATGCCCATCTGATCGACCTGTTGGATGTGGAGCGCGTGGAAGTATTGCGTGGCCCCCAGGGTAGTCTATACGGGGGCAACAGTATGGCCGGCGTCATCAATGTCGTTTCCCGGCAGCCGGACAATACAAAACGGATGAAAATCACCGGCGACATCGGCAGCTATACCGGTGTGGACAACAATCCGACACAGTACGGTGTCAGCGCCAGCGGTGCAGGACCGATTATCCGCGATCATTTGTATCTGGGCCTTGCCGGAAGGTTTGAAAAAGGGGATGGCTTTACGACCAACCTTTATGCCAATGACGATCAGGCGGGAGCCATCGACCGTAAAAATGCCCGGGCTATCCTGCGCTGGACGCCCACCTCGAGTTTTGATGTGTCATTGACCGGAGACATTTTGAACAATGATGATCGTATCGCTGTATACCGTTTTGATAGTGGCCCCTATCGTACGGATCAGTATTCCGTGCGGCATGACGCCGACGATTTTCAAAAGGAAAAGGGCTACAGTCAGAACCTGAGGGCGGCCTACAAATGGAAAACCGTAAAGCTTTTGTCAATCACCGGCTTTCGGGATTATCGCAACGAAAACCTCCAGGACTACGATTGCACTGCCGACCCGGCGAGCGATTGGGGCGCCACATCGTCCGAATATGAAGATCAGTTTATCAGCCAGGAATTCCGCCTTTCTTCAACCCGTGACGATTCGCCGTTTACCTGGCTGGTCGGTGCATACGGTTTTACGGAAGAAACAGACATCAAACAGGATAACGATGTCACTGTTCAACATGCAGCTACAGGCATCGATACGACGGGGGGTGCCCTGTTCGGTGAGGGAACCTGGACTTTTTACGAACGCCTGCATACCACCGTCGGTCTGCGCTACGATGTTCGGCGCACCGAGGGTGAAAAACGAGATATCGGCATAGACATCTCCGACGAGATAAAGGACGCAGAAGTACTGCCCAAATTCAGCCTCGGTTTTGATCTGACCGATACGGCCTATGGCTATGCCACTGTTTCCAAGGGCTACCTTGCCGGCGGATACAATTATGGACTGGCCACCGACAAGGATTCCTTTGCCTATGACCCCGAGTATACATGGAACTACGAGATCGGATTCAAAACCGACTGGCTCGAGCGCAGGCTGCAGGTCAATCTGGCGCTGTTCTATATCCAAATGACCGACAAGCAGGTTTTCGAGATGTCGGGCGGTTCTTATCCCACCACCCGGGTGGACAATGCCGCCAAGGCCCATTCCAAGGGGGTTGAACTGGAACTTAAGGCCCGTCCGGCAAGGGGATGGGATATCTTTGCCGGGCTGGGCTATGTCGACGCCGAGTACGATGACTGGACCGCAACGGAATGGAACAGTACCTATACCGCCCTGACCAGAAACGACTATAGCGGCAAGACCTTGCCCAACGTGCCGGAATATACCGGATCCCTTGGCATTCAATACCGCCATGCCAGTGGTCTTTTCGCCCGTGCCGACGTCAGCGCCGTCGGCCCTTTGTATGCCGATCAGAACAATTACTTTGAAGAAGACGCATACGGGTTGGTTGACCTGCAACTGGGGTATGAAGCCGAGACGTTCGATATCGTGCTGTGGGGCAAGAATGTATTCGACACTGGATACCACACCATCGTCTACGACTGGGACGGAGAAAAGCTGGTCCAGGACGGCGAACCGGCCATGGTCGGTGTCCGTGCCACACTGCGGTTTTAGCCATGAACCGGTCGGAATTTAAAACCAAAGCCCATGGTCCCGAACTCGAACCGTTTTTCCCGGCCAGCCGCCATATCATACCCAGCGGCGTTCAGACCAGGGTGCGTGACTGGATCGTCCTGGGCGTGCTCAATGGTCTGGTGGTGGCATTAAGTCACCTGATCTACGCTTTGTATGTCTTTTTCGGGCCGGCGGCCTTTTTCATGGGGTTCTACCACCAAAGCGCCGAAAATTTGCTCATTGCCAGCGTTTATCTGCTGATGGCCGTCACCGCGCCCAACCGCCGTCCCTTCACCCTCAACGCCGTGGTTTGGAGCGCCATGGGCCTCATGCAGGGGTGGTGGACCCTTTTGCCGGTGGCCGTACCCGCCGGATTCCTGGCTGATCGGGTGATCCGATGGGCGGTCCCACAACAGCGGTCGGGGTGGGTGCTGGTGAGTTTTGTCTTTTACACCAGCATGCTCAGTGCCGGTACGTTCTGGCCTTTCCTGCTGCTCAAGCAAAGCGCCGTGATCCAGCGCATGACGGCCATGGATCCGGGTATCGCGGTGATGGTGGACACGTTTACACTGCCATTTTGCGTTTCCATACTGGCGGCCACTTTCATCACGGCCCTGGTGGGCGGATACATGGCCCTGAAACTGATCGCCCGGCACTTCGGAATATATCAAGGATAAACATGTACATTCGATATTTTCTGTTCAACCTGGATGACCGCGTCAAGGTCTGGATAGCCGTGAGCACCGGCGGCTCTGCGATCTATTGTGTGGACCCATATCTTCAGGCCGCTATGCTCGGCATCTGCCTGACGCTGTGCCTTTATTGCGGCGCCAGACGGTTCGTGGCCGGTTTTATCATCGCCGTGGCCGCTCTGGCGGTAACTACTGCCATTTTTGCCTGCCTGCCTTGTCTGGAGGGGAAAACCACCGGGCGGGGCATTTTCTATATTCTGCTCAAGTTCGGACCCATGTTCGCCATGATGGTTTTTCTCCAGGCCAGTCTGAACACCAGCCGTTTTCTGCGCTCCCTGGAATGCATGCGCATGCCGCCGCAATGGGTCATCCCCCTCGGCGTTTGCCTGCGGTTCATGCCTTCGGTGGCGGCTGAATGCCGCCAAATCCGCTACGCCATGCGGATTCGGGGTGTGGGGTTGACCCCGAAGCGGTTGGTGCGTCGCCCCTTTGAATCGGTCGGCTATATGCTGGTGCCGCTTTTGGTCCGTTCCCTGGCCATCGGTGACGAACTGGCCCGGGCCGCGGTGGCTCGCGGCATTGAAACGCCCGGCGCCAAAACCAGCCTGTACGACCTTGGTTTTTGCACCAAGGATGCTGTGGTGCTGGCTGTCTGGACGATGGTGCTCATCATACTGGTGGTCGCGGACCATCAGATCTATGCCGCAATAGTCGGGAGGATGCCATGATCAACGTTGCGGACCTTTCTTTCCAATATGCCGGAAAAACAGACTGGGTGCTCAAGGATGTATGCCTGGACATCCAAAGAGGCGAATGCGTTGTCCTGGCCGGTCCCAGCGGATGCGGCAAATCGACTCTGTTGAAATGCCTCAACGGCCTGATCCCCCATTTTGAAAAGGGCACCCGGGCAGGACGGGTACTAATCGGCGACGTCGACCTGGTCGAGATGCCCATGCACCGCATCGCCGGACGAATAGGGGCCGTTTTCCAGAATCCAAGGTCCCAGTTTTTCACTACCCGCGTGGCCGACGAAGTCGCATTCGGGTGTGAGAATGCCGGCCTGCCCCGGGAACGGTTGCGCAAGCGTATCGATGCTGCCCTTGATCGGTTCCATATCGCTCATTTGCAGCAAAACACGGTGTTTAACCTTTCCGCCGGTGAACGGCAAAAAGCGATCCTTGCGGCGGTCTATGCCATGCACACGGATATCTGGGCGCTGGATGAACCCTCGGCCAACCTGGATTCAACTACCGTAAAGGGATTGAAAACAGTGATTCGGTCATTGAAGCGTGAGGGAAAAACACTGATTATCGCCGACCACCGCTGCCACTATCTAAAGGGTCTGGCCGACCGTATCATTCTTCTGGATGACGGCCGGATCGACAGTGTCCATACGGCAAACACTTTTTATCTGAATAGCAATGCGCAAATAAACCGTCATGGACTGCGCTGGATTCATGCGTCGACCGGTTTTCCCACTGTATCCACGCCGACCATTGAACAACGGGAGAACTCCAGACTGGCTGCACGAAATTTGTGCTTTGGTTATCCGGGCAAAACAAAGGACGTACTACAAAAGGCGAATCTGTCAGGTGCGGGCGGAGAAATTATCGCCCTGACCGGCGCCAACGGAACCGGAAAAACGACCCTGGCCATGATTCTCTGTGGTCTTTTTAAGGCTCGCCAAGGGCAAGTTCATATCGACGGCCGGATTCGGAAACCCAGGGAAAGGCTGGCGCTCTGCCGTCTGGTTTTGCAGGAAGCCGATCACCAGCTTTTCACCGAAAGCGTTTTTCAGGAGTTGAGACTCGGGCTGGGCGGCAGCGGCTGCGATCGCACCCGTATCATGGAACTGCTGAACCAGATCGGCCTGGGAGACAAAGCCCATCTTCACCCACAATTTCTTTCAGGAGGAGAAAAACAGCGCTTGACGGTGGCCACGGCACTGATTGCCGAGCCGGCGATTCTTATTCTCGATGAGCCCACGAGCGGACTGGATGCCGGTAATATGAGCCGAATGGGCGCACTGCTGAAACACGCAGCCGGCCGGGGAAGTCTTGTTTTGGTAATCACCCATGATGAGGAATTCATTCAAACCTGCTGTACACGCGTACTGCGGATGGAAAAAGGAGGTATTGTCGATGCGTAAGTTACCCAGGCTGGAAATCGATTTCAATGAACTGAACAATTTGTATTTTGGCACGGTTACGAGTCGTCTGATGATGACGGCCATTAAAATGAAGGTTTTCGACCATTTGGGAAGCCCTGAATCGGCCAGGAACGTGGCCGAGGCCCTTGACAGCCATTACGGCAATACGGAACTCATGCTGGATGCCTTGTGCGCCTGCGGGCTGGTGGAAAAGAAAAGCGGACGCTATAGTAACCGAAAACTGGCCCATGCGTTCCTGGTTTGCGGCAAACCGGCCTATCTTGGAGAATGGCTGGAACAGGCGGATGAAGCGATGCGACCCTTTTTGGAGAAAATCGAGGATCGAATTCGTATTGGACCGGGTGAGGTGGCCAAAGCGGAAGACATGAACGGCGAAACATACTGTGAACGCTACACGGCGTCCCATGCGGCCAGCAGTCTGGCCGGGATCGCCCGGCAATTTGCAGTGCAGATCGAAAAACTGCCGGCCTTCTCGTCCTGTCGTACCATGCTTGATCTGGGCGGTGGGCCGGGCATCAACGCCATGGCCGTGGCGGAAACCAACCCAAACCTTCAGGCCACTGTGTTCGACCGTCCGGAGATTGCACGCATGGCCCGCTGCTACATTGAGACCTACGGATTTGCGGACCGGGTAAGGGCCGTCGGCGGAGACTACCTCAACGATCCATTGGGGACAGGATATGACATGATCATGATCACCGATTCCCTCTACTACGATGATCAGAAAATCGACCGGGTTTTGGAAAAATGCGGCGCTTGCCTGCGTCCCGGAGGCATGCTGGTGGGAATTCACGCGGTGTTGACCGATGAGCGCACCCGCCCCGTGCATCTGGTCCTCGACCTTTTAGCGGAAACCATGACCGGCCAGGCGCACATGCCGGAAAAGGGCTTTTTGGCACGCGCCCTCGGCCGATGCGGTTTCGACGGCATAACATCGACAATGGTCGTCATCTGCGGAATCCCCATGGAGATGAATGTTGGTTATGCCAAATCAAGCGACTGATAATAACGAACCAGAAACAGGAGATGAGAAAATGAGACCGCTGCCCACACAAGGCCCATCCTTTACGCCCCTGCATGATATGCTGACGGCCGCGATTCCCGCCAGACTGCTCCAGGCCGGTTTGGCATTAGGGATATTCAATGTGCTCGGAACCTTTCGAACGGCCGGTGAAGTGGCCGCCGAACTGGACGCTGACGCAAGCAACACCCGTTTGGTACTGGATGCCCTCACCAATGTCGGCTTGATCGAAAAAAGCGAGGGGCGGTATCAAAATTCGGCATTGGCCAACCATTATTTATCTCCCGATTCAAAGCTTTATCTGGAGCCCTTGTTGGCGATGATAAAGCGCATGAGTATCGATCCGCTGGAACATCTCGAAGAACGGATTCGCAAAGGACCCCTGCTTCCAAACGCAAGGGATGAATCAGGCTCACCGTGCCTTTGGGTGGAAAGCGCACGCGCCAGTGCACCATGGGCGCTTGGAGAAATGGGAACCTGTATCGCCCGAATTGTGTCAAGCCTTCCGGGCTTTTCCGGTTTTAAAAAAATGCTTGATCTGGGAGGCGGCCACGGCCTGTTTACGCTCTATATTGTCCAGGCCGGAGAAACCCTCGAGGGCGTGGTATTCGATCGCGCGCCGGTGATCGCGTTGGCTTCTGAATTCATCGCATCTTACGACATGGGCGATAGTGTCACCGTGATGGCGGGGGATTACCTGACCGACGACATTGGCCACGGATACGATGTCGTCTGGGCCAGCGCCACGCTGAATAATGCCAAAGATAACCTGCCCGCCCTGTTCTCAAAGATATATGACGCCCTCGAACCGAACGGTTATTTCATCAGTCTGCATGACGGTATGACCGGTGAGCAAACCCAGCCGGCGATGATTTTAGAGTGGCTGGGCGGCCTGTTGAGCAGCGGGCGGGATCTGCGTTTCGAACAGGGGGAAGTGGCCGAGGCCATGCTGACCTGCGGTTTTCGCTCGGTCCGTTCCCGCACCCTTAAAACCCCCTTGGGACAAATGGATCTGGACATTGCCCAGAAGTAGAAGTGGTCAAACATATGGTACCGGGAACAATAAAAATTCAGTAAAGATAGGCAACATCTGGGTCGTCGACCGGATATACGGCGGCGTCTTCGACCACCGGGATGGCATCATCCTCGATCGGGCGCAGATGAAAGATGCCTTCCACCCGCACCCACTGGTCGGTGGCCACTTTTTGGGCCCGGTCGGAATCCACGGCCACGGCCACGGGCAGGGCGTCGGCAGCGCAGCAGGTAATCAGGAAACGGTAGACGGCGGTGTCCCGGCCGTCGAAATATTTTTTCAGCGCCTCATCATGCAGCATCATCCCCTTGAAAACCACCCGCCGGCCATCGTATTGATCTGCATTCAATAGCAGGTCCAGGATGGTGAATTCACGGTCCGTGACAGGACTGCGCGGTGTGCCTTCTGCAGCCGGTGTGGCCGTTGTCGATTTGCCGGCCCGTGTGACGGTCACCTCGGGCGTGCCGACAAAGCGGTTGCTGAACACGTGGCTGCCTAGCATGCACCTGTAAACAGGGCGGGAAGGATATCGATGTGCCGCAGAAGGGGTGGCCTTTTCTCGTTTTGCGCAGGGGCTAGCGGGATTGAAGGCAAGTCCAAGTCAAAGGATCCTCGGAAGTCAAGGGTGCAAAGAAGAAATTCGTGTCGAACGGTCCGAAATGACCATGCTGCGCCACCTGGCTGAAAAACCCCAGCCGCGTGTAGCGGATAGTTCGCTCAGGCGTGACGCCCATGATCTGGTAGTAGGTGGTTTTGTCGATGGCCTCGCGTGTTTCGGTCAGGTCGATGACCGCTTTATCGGTTTCACACCAGGCATGCAAAATCCATTGCCGGCCATTGAACAGCCAGCCGTTGACCACATCCACATGGTCATTCTCGCTGGCGACTTCCAACACAGCGTCAAAACAAGTGGCCGTATGGGCTTGTTTGGGGATCAGGGATACCATTGTTGCTCCTTGGAGACGGATTCAGATTGATCAAACAGGCTTTTCGGGTTGCAGGGCAATCAGAATTGCACCCAGGGCATTGCCGACCTCGAAATGGGGCGGCAGGATCAGTTGCGTCTGCAGCCGGCGGGCCACATCGGGAAGGATTGCACTGGCCGCGGCGCCGATGCCAACGATGGGGACCCCCAGCTTGAACGAGAACGAGAGCAGCGCATCGTTGGTATTCGTGCCTGCCAGATTGCCCATGGGTTTGCCGGTTTGCTGTTGATAGACGTAGCCGACAATGGTGTCGGCGATTTTTTGTTGCGTCAGGTCAACGACCTGGCGGCAAAACGTCTCGGGCGGCTGGTGTTGGAGTTTTGCCAAGACCTTCGCGGCCGAGATGCTGCGTTGCGCATCACCGATTTGAAGCTTGCCCAGGACATGCAATGCATCGGTGGGCGTGAACCCGATTTGCCTTACCTGGTCGTTGAATGTGAGATCGTCGAGAAGGCGGTCCAGGCCCAGGTCCGACATCCCCAAACCATCCATCACGTCGGCGGGGGAGCCGCCACCGCGGGATTTCAGATGCCTCAGGATCGAATCGGTCGGTGCGGTCCCTTCGCACCTGCCATCGGTGCCAAGAAGCCAGCGGTTGCGGCTGCCCGCACCGATCCAGTCTGCCGGGTCGGGAATCCCGTTTGCCATGCACAGCGGTTGAACCCGCCGGGGACCAACGGTGAGCGCTCCCAAACGGTTCACCGTGGCCAGGCTGTCTCCACCAATTCCCACCGTGTGCATATCCACTGCGTCAACATGGGTCGGCCAGCGATCGATCAGGCTACCGCCACTTGAAATCAACGGTCTGCCGTCTTTGATCAGGGTGATGTCCGTAGTGGTGCCGCCAACGTCAACCACCAGTGCTGTTTTGGCGGCGGCTGATTTCGCGCCGAAATAGGCTGTTGCCGCAGGACCGCTGGCCACGGTGCTGGCGGCACTAAGGGCTGCCTGGTGCAGATCGATTGCCGTGGCATCGCCATGGATTATCTGTGCTTGGGCGTTGATGTGCCGATGCTTCAACAATTGTTCTGAATGGTCGACGAATGCCTGGATGACCGGTCTCAGGCGGGCGTGAAGAACCGCCGTGGCGGCGCGTTCGCGGATGCCCGCCCGGGTACTGATGGCGTGAGAACAAAACACCGGTTGGGGATCGGTCAGTTCCACCGCCTTGGCCGCCACCTGTTCATGGGCCGGATTCTCGATGCTCATGGCGCCGGCAATGGCATAGGCGGCCACATGACTTTTCATTCCCGCCACGGCGTCCACAATACGTTCGATATCCAGAGGCTTTACTTCTCTGCCCATGTGGTTATGCCCCCCATCCACATAGCAGGTCGAAACCACCGGCGCCTCAAACGGTTTCACCGGCCCGATGACGATCAGGCCCACATTGGCGCCGCGTCCTTCGACGATGGCATTGGTGGCCAGGGTCGTGGAAAAGGCGATTTTTCTGACTTGCTGCGCTTCCCGGTCGGAAATGATCTCGTCCAGTACATCGACGATCCCCTGCTGTAGATTATGGTGCACGGTCGGGCGCTTGGCGCTTCTGACCACGTTCTGACTGGAAAGATCGAAGAGCACCGCGTCGGTATAAGTGCCACCCGTATCGATGCCGATGCCGTAGGCCGGTTTGGTCGCTGCCTTTTGCATTGTTTCCGGTCTTTTTTCCCTGCTGTGATGGTTGTAAAAGCGGGCCATGCCCGCGAAAAAAACGATCCAAATGCCATCATCCAACTTTTTCTGCAGCTATATATTGCAAATTCCAATTTTCTGCAATAAATTTGCATATCAATTTTAATACCCGAAAGTCGATATCAAGTGATTATGATCCGATGTTGATTCCTTCATGGCGGAGTGAACGTTGAAATAGAAATCAGAAAAAATATAAATAAAATAAATAGTAAAGCCGCTTTTCAAGCCGTTTGCCATTTCACCCAACTGAAAAAGAAGAGCGATTCAAAGTAAAAGCAAATAATTTGCATATACGGACACCATCAGACAGCGACATCAACGCTAAAAGGAGAATCAAATGAACCCTCGACGCTTCCGTATTTTTTTTTATCTATTTATATTATTATCATTTTCAAGCTACGGATATGCCGTGGAGAAAATTCCTGTTTTCGTCAGCATTATCCCCCAGAAATACTTCGTGCAACAAATTGGCAAGGATCTGGTCGATGTTCAGGTCATGGTCCAGCCCGGTGCCAGTCCCGCCACCTATGAACCCAGACCCAGACAAATGATGGCTTTATCAAAAGCTGCAGTCTATTTTTCCATTGGCGTACCCTTTGAAAAAAGCTGGCTGGACAAAATCGCCGCCGCGAATCCGGACATGAAAGTGGTGGCCACGGATCATGGCATCGAAAAGCTGCCCATGGCCGGCCACCATCACCATGGAGAGCATGGCCATGACCAAGCGGATGAAATGCACCACGAGGGGCGGCATGATCACCATGGGGGCAAGCATGATCATCACGAAGATTTGGATCGAGCAAAAAAGGACCCCGGGGAAGGGCACCATCATGCCCAGAAGGGGCTCGATCCGCATATCTGGCTGTCACCGCCATTGGTAAAGAGTCAGGCCCGTACGATCATGACGGCCCTGCAGGCAGCGGACCCGGCCCACAGGAGCGTCTACAAGGCCAATTATCAGCATTTTGTGGGGACGATCGATAAACTCGACACCCAATTGAAGCAGACTTTTATCAATCGACAAGGTTTTCAGTTTATGGTTTTCCATCCGGCCTGGGGGTATTTTGCACATGCCTACGGAATTTCTCAGGTGCCCGTTGAAATCGAAGGCAAAGACCCCAAACCTGAGCAATTGCAACACCTGATCGAGCATGCCCGAAAGAGCAAAATCAATGTTATTTTCGTACAGCCCCAGTTTTCCACCAAGAGCGCCGAGCAAATTGCCAGGGCCATCAACGGTCAGGTCATCCCTGCCGACCCGCTGGCCGAGGATTGGTCGGCCAACCTGCTCATGGTGGCCGAGAAATTCAAGGCGGCATTGCGCTGAAAATGTGATTTTGGGTTCCGGTGGTCCTGGTTTATTTAGCCGCCATAATCGTTTGCGCCCATTCCCCGGACAGCCGGGGGGCCTCTGGAAATAAGCAGGGAGGTGTTTCTGATTACCGTCGGTAATTAAAGTAGGGTGGGCACTGCCTGCCATCGACATCAGACCGTGCGAAGCAGCCCCACATACCTGCCCAGAATAACAACCTGCCTGCGCTGAGGACCTTTAAACACCAGCGGCGAATAGGCCGGGTTGGCCGACTCCAGGGTCAAAGTGCTGCGCGTGCACCGCACGATTTTAAGCGTGGCCTCAAGCAGGAGACCCTCCACCATCACAGCAGCGATTTCTCTGCTCTCCACCCGCTGTTGGGGCCGAATGATTACCAGATCCCCGTCAAGGATGTGGGCGTCGATTATGGAGTCGCCTTTTACCCGCAAGCCAAAGCAGCGCTTAGCGCCTGTTTGATAAATCCGTCTAAGGTCCGCTATCGGCGTTGGAAAGTGTTTCAAAATGCTCACATATTACATATATGCTCCGCTTTTGAGCCACTTTCCGCCTTGTTATTGTCCCTGATCCAGACTTCTCAAACAGTCTATTCACGCCGAACAGCGCTGGTGATACGGCCAGTTCTCCTTGCAGGTTCTCAATGGCTTCCACGGGCAGGCCGGCGGCAATGGTGCCGATCAGTGGAATGCCGGCGCCGGTGACGTCCTTGCTGAACCGCCAGGATCGCTTCTTGCTCGGCTCGGCCAGAATATAGCCTTTGTCCTTTAAAACGTTCAGGATGCGGTGAATGCCCGACGGTCCGCTCAGGCCCAGGTGGGCGCAGATTTCTCTCACCGTGGGCGCCATGCGGTGTTCCTGTTGAAATGAAATGACATGCTCAAGCACGCTTTTTTGTCTGGGGGTGAGATCGGATGTCATGGAATCACTCCACAATGATTTTTCCCAAATTGATCGGTTCGCCGTATATTCAATGTTATGCGGTAAGACAATCTTTACTCGTTTAATAGGAACCTTGAATGCGTTTCAAAGCTAATCTAAATGATATTTGGGCGCTGGTTCCCGGACCAAGAAAGCTTTGTGACAGCATCAATAGCCAGAAGGTTCGGGAGACCGTCGATTACGCAGCGACCGAAGTCGAAAAGCATGCTTTGGGGTTCGAGGGCTTCACTGTCACCCATGCAGCGAATCCAAATCACGAGTATTGGCAAGCACGGATACAGAACGACTATGGAATACTTTTGCTCAGAATGACGCTTCACGACGAAACTACGTTCGGTGGATTCAGTGTATTCGGCGATTGCGAGTCACAGCTTCTGCTTGAATTCTGGTCGCATTTCCAATCGATGTTTCCTGCGATCTGGTTATTCGCTCCGGACCTTTGCCTTTACACTCCGGAAACGGCAATCGTAGGGCCAATCGTATAACCATCAGTTTCACCAGAGCGCAGGGGCCATGGCATTTTTGAACTGCATCGTTTTCTTGAAAATCTTTTCATTCTTGAAAGCTTTCGATAGGCTTTGCGCCTTGGTGAACTGAAACGATGGCGTGGCCGCTTCGCGCCACGCCATCGGGCTGCGGATTACCATCCGCAGCCCGTTATGCAGGCCTTCATGACCGATAACAGGTTCTTTTATGTAATTTAAATCTGTTACTTATCGTGTTTAACCCGAAATCTTACATAGATGGGTTGATGCTTATAATGGATAGCGTTATAATATGACCCATGATAAACTCCTTTAAAACCAGGGGCACGGAGGATATTTTTGATGGTAATGGGTCACGAGCTGCCAGAAAATGTTGTCCGCAAGCAATTTGGCCTGTTGCACGTCGAAAGATGGATCAAATCAACCGAGTGAGGGAGGTAAATGAATTAATGGTGCCTCCAGGTAATCGCTTAGAACGTTTAAAGGGGGATCGCGAGGATCAATACAGTATCCGGATTAATCAACAATATCGAATTTGTTTTATTTGGAAGGACGGCCATGCCTACGACATCGAAATCACAGACTATCACTAAAGGGATTGCCGGCAGGCGCTTACCCAGCAATAGACCGCCGACTCATCCGGGGGAAATGCTATTAGAGGAATTTGTTAAACCCCTCGAATTAACACAGGTAGAACTCGCCCGTCGTTTAGGAGTTTCATACCCTCGCCTGAATGAGATTATTAAGAAAAAACGTTCCATAACCCCAGATACCGCTTTGCGTTTGTCGCGTGTATTAGGAATGTCAGCGGATTTTTGGCTGGGGTTACAGCAGGATTGGGATCTTTGGCACGCCATGAACAGCCCCGAGGCAAAAGAGATATCTCGTCTTCAACCTATTTGTCCTGTTGAAAATACCATTGCATAACCCGCCAGTGCACCGGATTGCCATTCCGCTGCCGCTCCATGGCAACCGGTGACCGGCAATGATGGCGTGGCGCTTCGCGCCACGCCATCGGGCTGCGGATTACCATCCGCTTGATGACTGTCGCTACGCGCCAGCCATCAAGCGGATGCAGCGGACAGAACCGCCGCCTAATCGTGACGCTATCGCGCCACATTAGACGGCGAACCTGCCGTTGATCCGCAGCCCGCTATGTGATCGAAGGAATCAAGTACCTCCTTTTTTTCTTTTAGCCAATTGATTTATTTATCACTTCAGCTTTATGGACAACCAGAAAAGATTATTTTGACCGCACAAAGGACGACTCTCAGGAGTGGGCAAGCCCAAGCGCCCAGAAAGTAGCGAATGCTCTTGGATTTGGCATAGCGACAGTTAAAAGAACGATGGCTGACTATAGCCGCGGCGTAAACTTCAATGAGGTGGAAACGGTATTTAGGGGGAGACCCCAACGAGCGCTTTCGGATTCTACACAGGCAATCGTTCGAGACTACATCCGCAAGGCTAACAAAGAAGGCGCATATATTACACTTGAGATGCTCTGCCAGCATCTCGAAGAGGTTGCACCAGAGCAAGACTTCAGTGTTCGAACATTGGGTCGAGCGCTTGATCGGTGGGGTTTTACATTTGGCAAAGGAATACGTTCCCAGCGCTTCAAGGAAAAGGACCATGTTGTGGCTGCAAGACAGCGCTATCTGAGAAGAAAGCTCGCCAATAGAAAGGGAAAAGATACGGTCCGCTCTGAAGTTTCCTTGGATGAGTCTTATGTAAACAAAAACCACAGCAACGATTTTGTGTGGTATTACGACGATGACGGTCCATGGATTCAAAAACCTACGGGCAAGGGTAAACGCTTGATAATAATGAATGCAACCACCAAAGACGGCTGGGTTCCCGGTGCCAAGGTTACTTTCAAAAGCACCCGAAAAACAGGCGACTACCACGGCCAGACGAACCAAGAAATGTTTACGAAGTGGTTCGAGGAAAAACTCCTTCCGAATATCCCTGAGCGCTCACTGATAATCATGGATAACGCTTCTTATCATAACGTTTTATCGCCTGTCTCCGCGCCGACTCCTTCCTGCAAGAAAGATAAGATTCGATTCTGGTTGGAGCGGAATAACTTTCCGGTAAAAGACGATTGTTTAAAAGCCGAGTTGGTTGAGATTTTAATAAGAGTTGGACCGCAACCAACATATGTATTGGATGAAATTGCCATTGAGCAGGGGCATGAAATTCTGTGAACACCACCGTATCATCCAGAGTTGCAACCAATAGAGACATGCTGGGGAATTGTAAAAAACGAAATCGCCCGCAATTGCGATTTTACAATGGACAACCTGATTCTACAGCTTGAACGTGCTTTCGATAAGGTTACCTCGAAAACCTGTGCCGGATTGATAAGGAAAATTCGTGATGTTGAAGATGCCTTTTGGAGAGATGATGCCGCTCTCGATGAACAAAATTGAGTATCAAGTCATATGACCGGAACTATAATTATTGACAAAAACCCCCAAAATATGTACAGTATTTCTGTACATAAATATTGGGGGTAAAAATGGCAATTCAAACAACATATACTCATGCAAGAGCTAAGTTGGCTTCTCTATTGGATGAAGTTACTAAAAATCGCGAAATCGTTATTATTCAAAGACGTGGCAGCGAGGATGTGGCGATGATCACTGCCGACGAATTGGCCGGAATTCTAGAAACCGCACATTTGTTGCGCTCACCAGCCAACGCAAAGCGCCTACTCACCACCCTTGAAAGGGTCAAAAAGGCGTCAGGTATTTCCCAATCGATTGAAGCGCTGCGTGAAGAGGTTGGATTTGAGTAAACGGCGCACTAAAAAGACTCAAAATAAAGCTCAACGAGAGTCGATCTTTCAACCCGAATTTAGAGAGGACCTAAAATGCTGGGTTGAGACAGATCGTAAAACTGCGCTTCGCATTTTTCAATTGATAGAGGCAATCATACGTGACCCCTTCCAAGGAATTGGAAAACCAGAACCATTAAAATTTCTTGGTTCTGGTGTATGGTCGCGCCGGATCACCCAAGAACACCGATTGGTCTATGTTGTGGGACATGAAAGAATTGATTTTGTTCAAGCTCGTTATCATTATTAGTGTATGTCTGGTTATTTATTTGTCGGAACGCCCATTACTCAAATTCGTAGTGGATATCTGTGGAAAAATTTGGCAGATGGCAATCTCGGTAAACATAAGAGCGAAGCTCCATTAAAATTTGCTGTGTCAAACACAATTTATACAGTTATTGGTTTATGTTTTTAGCTGTAGAGTGTTACATGTTTATTTTCAAAAACATGAAATTGGAATCCGTGGTAAGGCATTATAAACCGCAATATTTAAAATTATGCTTCACTATTTTTTTGCTGATTCTGCTTGGTGGAGGGTATGGTATCATTATAAAGAAAATAAGCAATTTCTAACATATAACTTAAACGGAAATGGGATAAACGGTAGCACTTCTAAAAATCAATAAATAAAGATCTACGAAGATCCCAATGAGTTTTGTAAGTATTAACTCCCGGCCCCTTAGTTTTGCGTTCAGCGTTTATAAAATGACATATACATCTCCTTTTAAGCCTTATGAAATTATTGAGATCTTAAATGAGCAGGTAGATCGGTCCCCATCCTTGTTGAGAAGTGCTATTAAATTGAATACTCATTGCTATAGAGGTACATCACCTGTATGTGGGAAAATAAAGGAAAATGCATTTGAGTTAAGAAACCGAAGTGGGCATGCTTTTTCTCTACGAGTGTTGGGTGGAATTAAAGAACATTGTGCTGGATCACAAATCGAGATTGTATTCCATAAAGCTGTCCGTTATACTTGTAGATAATATGCTCTATTTTAGTAAAGGTTGGATTAGTCTAATTCTCAGCATCATAGTTTTCATTTATACGATTGGTTATAGCAAGACAATGGGGTATAGCCTATCACCATTTATTACTAAATATCGTTATGATAGTGGCGGATTTATGGCATTATTTTTTTGTGTTGGTTTATTTTTTATGCTTTTTATTGTTTTTACGCTGCTTTTTATAGTTTCAGAGATACAAAACCTTTATATCTGGTTAATAGAAATAATAAGTCTATCATATTGCCAAAAATAAAAATTGATGAAATAAGAGAGTTAGTAAAAAAGGGCGACAGAATAAAGGCACTTAAAATGTTGCGAGAATTAACCGGTGCCGACCTTTCATCTGCAATTGAGTTCATTGATAGTTTGGATAATTAAACCATAAAAGTATAACATCTATATGGCCTCCCCTTGTCAAGAAAAAACTTCACCCTCGGATCGGAAGGGTAAAAAAATCTAATGCTACTTGTTCCGTCTCTTAATTCAGATTTCTCAACAAGCAACTCGCTTGTTCTAACTTGCGTCTTCGATCGCCGGCGTCAGAGCGTTTTGATAACGCGTCTGCACCAAACATCTATCGGGATTGACTGATCTGCCAAATAGGTTCTTTGACAATCAGCGTGCCATCTTAGGATGGCTTCAGAATATATTTCGGACCCTTATTCCGGCGCAGCCAAAAGAATCGGCTCGTCATTATAAACGCCCAGTTAGGGTGTCACTCGGATAAGGGCCAGAACGTGATCATCACTTGTTAAACAATCCGTATCCGGGGATGGAACCGGAGGATGCCGCCAATCAATTTTTTTGAGCTTAAGGGCATTGGGTCCACTCTTTTTTCGCAGTCTGGGCTGCATGTCATGAATTGAGAGGATCAGATCCACCCGTGTGATCTCAGTTATGCGACAAGCTGACACCCTCCGGTTCCAAACCTATTGATCGAAGAATCGTTTCATATCGAATGCCTCTTTGTTTTTGAGCATGAAACAGATGGCTCGGCCCAACTTGTGAGTAAAGATTCCCAGGGCCTTGCCCTTGTTATATTTACGTTCTAGTTTGGCAACGAAATATTTCGCTTCAGGTGAGTCTCTGAGCATGAGAATAGCAGCTTCCTTGATAGCCCATTTGAGATGATGATTGCCGATTTTCTTGTTGGTGTGACCGGCCCATTTCCCATCGAGTTTCTTAAGGGTTTGGTTCATGGCATTGATCATTTCCAGATCCACCTCAATGCTCTTTCTGACTTCGGGATCGTCAAACCGTTCGGCAACACCGTCGTGATTATATTTGCGAGACAGCTTTTTCTTGAATGCCGGCAGATTGTATTGGGTGTTGGTATTGGTGATATGGGCGACCAGTTCACTGCATCGTCTTGAAATGTACATGCGTCTTCGCAAAAGATCCCGCGTGGCCCGCCATTTTGCTGGATAGGGATAGGCGGTTGGGAAATTGCCACCTTTAATTAACATGGCGATCTTGTAGGAATCGATTTTATCGTTTTTTGTTTTGCCGCCGTGCATGGCTTTCATGTACAATGCATGTCCAAGGACAAAGTCAATTTTGTGATCACTACAAAGATCAGCAAGCCAGTACCAGCAGAAGACGCATTCAACCCCGACAACGACGTCTTCAAGAAAGGAAAAGATCAGTTCGAAAAAGAGTTCGGGATCGGTTTTGATGTTTTCATGGACGACGACCTTTCCCTTGTGGTTCAGGATACAAACGTACATTTTCCTGGCATGCAGATCGATACCGCAATAGTACTTGTGCTGCTGATTGTAAAATTTCATGCTATGCCTCCTTTTGCTTTGGAAAACTAATGTTAGGGGTAACAGAAGTTTACCGGTGCAAGTAAGAGGGTTTAACTTCGGCCCCGTTTCTTCGGGAGGCCATAACTAGTATCAATCAGTTCCACCAGAGCGCAGGGGCTGTGGCATTATTGAAATGCGTCGTTTTTTGAAACTTTTTTTTTCATTAGCGAAAGCTTTCGACTGAACCTGCGCCCTTGTGAACTGAAACGATGGCGTGGCGCTTCGCACCACGCCATCGGGCTGCGGATTACCCGCAGCCCGATGGGTTTCTAAGATAACATGAAGATTCATTTAGGAAATTTAATTGAGCAATCTTAAATTTAAAATAATTTTACGAACACCATTAAAGTTACCAATAAAGAGACTACATTGGACTAACGATGGTCGTATTTTTATTTCTTCTGTATCTGTAAAAAGGTCAATTAGACAATCATTTAGCAAAATTACTGAGTCAAAAATTGCACCGCAAGGTTTATCAGATGATTTATTTGGGACTCTCACGCATGATGTGGCAAGAGCGGGCCAAATTTTAGTATCATCTGCATTCACCGAAGAATTTTCAACGACGGATTTTCAGAACAGTATACAAATTCAAAATGAAACTGGTTCTGTAAAAACAAATATTATTAATGATGAAGAATTCGTTCCTGAAGGAACTATTTTCAGTGGATTGATTCATTCAAGAATTCCAACCAATACAGTTGAGGATATGGCGCTTCGTCTATCCTTACTATCTATTCGAAATATTGGTTCAGAAACATCGCAAGGATGGGGGGCTTGTGAAGTTCAAATATCTGACGAAGATACTCAAACCGAAATATTATATGACTTTGATTCAACCACAAAACCCTCATTATGTTTAGAATCAACAAGGATTTGGGTGCCAAGTTTTGAGGATGAACTTGTTAAATATTTTTCAAAAAATCCTGAAGAAATGTGAAGCATGCCACCGCGTGCATTTGAACAGTTGGTTGCGGCGCTTTTCAGGAAAGAGGGCTTTGATGTAAAACTAATTCCAGAATCAAGGGATGGGGGGTACGACATATTGGCTGTACGCCATAATAAATATACAGGTAATGAGACATTCTTAATTGAGTGCAAGCGATATGCTGAAAATAGACGAGTCGGAATTGACGTAATAAGGAATCTAATTGGTGTAATGCAGTTTGAAAATGCTACAAAAGGAATAATTGCTACAACTACATCCTTTAGTTCTGATGCGAGGCAGAGAGCTGAAACATTTTCAAGCCGTTTAGCACTTCATTATTATGAGTTTATAAAACATTGGCTGCATGACGTTTCTGCAAGTTAATGGATTTAACTAACCAACAATTTGCTGTACGGGCGCAAAAAACGCGCGCCCCGTGAGCATAGTTAGCTTCAATACAAGGAACGTTAAATGATTCTCGATTGGGGATATATTGCTGAACTATATTTTGATTTAGACCTATATTTTTTTTGGGGCACTGTACATTCGTAAAGAGTATATTTAATAATGAACAAGAAATTCTATCAGATAAATTTAATGAATCATTAAGCAGGGTCTCAGAAAATCAGAAAGAGAGATTTTATTCCCATTTTGAAACTGAACAGTACTACATAGGCAGTCTATTTCCGAGCATACATTGGTCGGTAATGTTTGTAGCAGGCTATAATTTATTTGAAAACTAATAATGATATTTGTAAAATAGATCACGCCATATCAGGATCAGAAAAGGGACTAAAAGATTTTCCAGGGCAGGATATTTAAAGGGCAAAAGTATATTTATCGAAAACCCACAGTATTAATGCATCATTTTCAACAAAGCAGTGGGAACGAATAACTTCTTTTGCAAAATATTAGAAATATCCTTTCACATACTGCAGGGGAATTAGATCTATCCCAAAAAAACATCTCAGTGTGTTCAAAATGGCGTAAAAAAAGACAGCTGTTAGAATAGAAAGGCATGATACTGTTTTTGAAACAACAGATATAACCGTCGATGATGAATTTGTTTTAAATTCAATTCAAATATACCGTGAGTTTATAAGCGATTTAGTTTCTGGAATAATGATAAAAGAGTAAGCTAACAAGCCAGTGCATCAGATTGCTATTACGCTGAAGCTTCATGGCAACAAGTGACCGGCGGGGTTATATAATAAATGAAATGGAAATAAAAAAAATACAGCAAATATTCGATAATTATTCTGATGAAGCTTTGGTAGAAGAGGCGCTTTCGCCTCGAGAAAATTATCAAGAAGGAGTTTATGATTTAATAGCAGAAATATGTAAGGAGAGAGGGTTAGAAAATAAAATCAACCGGGTGAAAAGTGAAATTATAGAAAAAAATGGACAAAGTGAAGAAAAAGATAGGATTAATTCTACTGGACCTTATGATTTTTTTAGGTTATCGACCATACAAACAAAAATCCAAGAGCTTTCAGATGAAGAGTTGATAGATGCTCTAAACCATGAGAATGAGGAAATAATTCAGGAAATAATTAAAGAGGAGTTTTTTAATAGAGGAATAGAAGACTCGCTCCTTTTAAAAAAACAAAATCCGAAAATTCAAAACATCAGTATTAATCCATTCAGAGTCATGAAAGAAGGGTTTCAGTTTTTTATTATAAATCCAAATCTTTTACTTTTAGTTTTAATTATCTTAATCACTGAAATAGTATTTAAATTAAATCTAAATTTAAATTTTTTTTAAATTCTTTCATAATCATACCATTAATTTCTGGTGTAATTATAAAATATGTAACAGAGATAAAAACTGATGATTTTTCTTGGAAAAAAACAATCAGATTTGTTTTCAATAGATCTATTATCTCTGATAATTGCTAATTTAATATATGTATCCATTATGTTTATAGGAATAATTTTTCTCATTATTCCAGGTGTTTATATAGGGATAAAGATGGCGCTCTTCAGCCAAGCAATCATTTTAGAGGAAAAAAGAATATTAGGATCTTTGAAAAGAAGCTGGGAATTAACGACTAATAACTTTTGGTCGCTACTGGTGATAGGGTTGGTTTACACCGTACCAATTATAGATATCATTAATTTCCTATATATATTTCCAAATATCATTTCGACAATTTTTCAGGCAGGAATAAATGCCTTTTTTCTATTATGGATGACTTTAGTTTATACTATTGCTTTTTTAAAACTGAATAGTAACAAAAAGTCGAATGGGGAAATTATATATCAAGGCAATTAACTATGACTGGGAAAAAATGGCTCTTTTTTTATAGCCTATGCCTTTTCCATACTCTCTTCTTCGAAGCTTTTACATGCTTTTTCCAGCCTGTTATTGCCGCCAGAGAGTAATCATTATGAATGATACGTTTCTTCAGTTTGATCTTGACGGTACGATAAGTGATCCTATTGATGGAATCGCTCGTTCATTTAATTATGCACTTTCGTTTTTTGGACACGAAGAAATACCGATTTTTGATATCGCGCAGTATATTGGTCCTCCACTGGATGAATCTTTCAAAGCGATCACTGGTAAAAATTTTCTTAGCAGCTCTGCCCGGCCACTTAAAATGGCATTATACTTATCGAATAAAGTGAAAAAATCAGACTGAAAAGGGGCAATAATAATGAGAATTCATAATTTTTTGCTACAAATACTCAATATGACCCCAGAGCATGTATCCCAAAAGACGTTAGTCACCATGGAGAAAGTGATAGAATTGCTGGGAGTATGATGCTGTCCAACCATCGGTTTACAGTAGATAACCTATGGCTACGCACTGAAACCGGCTGTTCGGCTTCAATTCAGGAGGTGGCATATGCGCAAGCCTGAATCCGTGGCGGGGTTCCCGGGTGCGCTCTTCACGGTCGGGGTGCTTGTTCTTGTCGTCGCGGCTGGCTGTGCGCGAGCGCCCGCACTGTCACCGGCAGTCTCAGGGCACTGGCCGACGGCACGCTGGGATACTGCCAGCCCCGAGTCTCAAGGTATCGACAGCAGCGTGCTCATCGACCTGCTTGCCTTTGCCGCACGCAAAGACTTCGGCGTCCACGACATTCTTATCGTTCGTCACGGAGTTATTGTCTTTGACGCCGTTTTCTATCCCTATGACGGAGAAAGCCCGCATGACGTTGCTTCGGTCACCAAATCGGTTACTACTACGCTTCTGGGCGCCGCGATCCACTCGGGCAAACTGGACCGCCTCGATCGATCCATTGCAGCATTGCTGCACCGGAAACGGCCTTCGATGAACCGCGTGAAACGAGAGATCACGCTCGAGCACCTGGCCTCGATGCGCTCCGGCCTCGCGTGTGGCCTTTCGCCGCCAGGCGAGCCGGAACTGATCGCGATGATGCAGAGTCCCGATTGGGTTGACTTCACTCTCGATCTCCCGATGTCATGTACGCCCGGACGACGCTTCGCTTACTGTAGCCCTGGCATGCATCTGCTTTCCGCGGCGATTACCGAACCCACAGGCGAAAGTGAGGCGGACTTTGCTGCCACCACCATCTTCGCTCCCATGGGAATTGTTGACTGGGACTGGCCAAGCGATCCTGCGGGGCTAAGTCATGGCTGGGGCGACTTGCGCCTGCACCCGCGCGACATGGCGAAGGTCGGACTGCTGATGCTCCACGACGGCGTATGGGACGGGCGGCGACTGCTGCCCGCAGGCTGGGCCACGACCGCGGCGCAGTCCCGTGGTCCCACCAGCGCCGGTGGAGATGGTTACGGACTCGGCTGGTGGGTTCCAAGCCGCGATCTGCACGGCGCGTTCGAGGCGCGAGGTCGCGGCGGGCAGCGTATTGTGATATGGCCTGAACTCGATCTGGTTGTTGTCACCACCGGCGCTGGGTTCGAACCGGGGCTGTTCGTTCCGTTCCTCTCCAATGCGATACGTGGCGGGAAGGCGCTTCCTGAGAACGAAGCCCTGTTCGGCCAGCTCGAAGACGCCCTGGCCGCCGCGCGCTCCGAACCGAAGGCGGTTCCTGCAGCGTTGCCCGAACTTGCCGGCCGCGTCTCTGGACGTACCTATGAGATGGACGCCAATCCGCTGGGCTTCGAACGCGTAGGCTTCGATTTCCAGGCAGCAGAGCCCACCTTATCGCTCAAACTGTCTGACGCCATGGGGAGCGGTGCAGCGGGATGGTTCAGATTTATGCTCGGTTTTGACGGGCGCTACCGGATCACCCCTGCTGGTCCGCGCGGCTATGCGGTCGCTATCCGCGCTGCGTGGCGTGGACCGAGTCGGCTCGATATAGACTATGTCGAGTCGTACGGCCCGAACGCCTTTGTCTTTAGCGTGGAGTTCGAGGATGATCGGATGCGCCTCTCGATTCGCGACCAGACCGGTTTGTACGGCGAGCACTTGATCGTGGGGCGCGTACGCCGGAAGTGACAGAACCATATACGATTTCGCGTCGCTGTTCAGATTCTGGTCGTCGGTCACGGGCGGCTACCGAAGCGGATCGTCGTTGGACAAGCCACCGAACCCGTTATTCAATCGGACCGGGAAAGGCCGAAGCTTTTTACAACATTTATCATTTTGCGGGGTTCCGGGGGCGGTTAATACAGGTTTCGGTTTGGGGGTTATCTTCAAAAAAAACTCGTTGAAGGCATAAAGAATGAATTCAGAAAAAAAATTTATTTTTCAAAAAAGAATTTGCGGAAAGATATGATGACGCAGTAAAGCAACAGAAATGGTATGGTGCTGAAATTTTATTTGGAATGGTTTATGAGTACCTTAAAACAGATGATAAAATCTTAGATATAGGTATCGGAACGGGATTAAGCGCAACAGCATTTCACAAAGCAGGTTTAGAAATTTATGGTCTTGATTACTCAGACGAAATGCTTGAAGCGTGTAAACAAAAAAATATTGCAGCAGACTTACGGCAATTTGACCTTAACAATACGCCACTGCCATATCAAGCGAATTATTTTAACCATGTAAGTGCGAATGCTGTCCTTTATTTTATTCCTCAATTAGATGCTCTATTTTCTGAAATTTCGAGGGTATTAAAAAAAACGGGAATATGGGCGTTTATTGTCGAAGAGAATTCCAATCAACAGCAGTCAAAATATATCGAAAAGCCAAGAGGCAAGAACGGATTGGTAAATTATCAGCATAGTAGTAAATATCTTTTTGACCTGATTAAAAACAATGGATTTTTTCTGCTAAAAAAATAGAGTTTGTGGCAGAGAATTTTCAAATGGAAGGGAAAGCCGTATCTTTTTATCTATATGTAACAGAAAAAAGATAACAAAACGCTCCTCGTGCCCGGGGGGCTATCGACTTTTTAAAAGTCCTTGGTTTATGAAAAAATTCGGCTTTTACAACGCTCCCGGCAATTTGCCCAGGTCGGCTGAGTTTATCAGAGGAGCAACGATGCAGCCTGATAAGCTGAAATCTGTCAGTGATTTCAGAGACGGATCGGCGTATGGGAAGATCTTGGAGGTTCACCCAGTCTATGGAAACTTCATTACGGAGTTCGTGAAGGAAGTCATGGAGAAACTTTCCATTAGCAAAGGAGAGCGATTCCTGTTCAAATTTGGCGAAAAGACTTTTAAGCCGCTGTACGGAACCAGCTATGGTGATGTGCCGCGCGGGGAGTGGATTGCATTCCATGTCGCAAACGGATGCCTGCGAATCGCTCGGAATTTCGCCAATGCATCCGAAACGGCAGGATGTGGAAAAGGCGACACTATATGTATTGCCAGGGATTTTAACGACACCTAAGAGTGACAGATGAACATGACAGACCAGATAGGCTGGAATAGAAACCGCCGTATTCGCTTCCATGGAGACCACGGTCCCTTAGTGATCACCCTGCACGGTGGGCCAGGTGCGACGGGTAGCGCAGTGCGAATGGCCCAAGGGCTATCCCGCGATTTCCGTGTGATCGAGCCGTGGCAACGCAGAAGCGGCGAAATACCGCTGACTGTCGGAGTTCACATTCAGGATCTGCGCAACCTAATCCTTTCTCACTGTAAAGGCGAGAAACCCGCCCTTGTCGGTTCGTCGTGGGGTGCCATGCTGGCCTTGGCCTACGCGGCAGAACACTCGGAAACGATCAACAGCATAGCACTTGTTGGCTGCGGGACATTTGACAAGGCATCCCGTAAGGTCATCGCCCAAAAACGAAGGCTGAAGATCGCCGACTACATATCCAAGCACCCCGAGCATAAGGCTGACCTGCAACTGGACATAGGTGCGCAGATGATGAAGTGGCACGGGATGACCGACACCTATGAGCCGTTGACCATTGACGATGCCTCTCTGGCACCCGAACCGTTCGACGTACAAGGCCATACAGAAACTTGGCAAGACATGCTGCGATCCCAAGAAACGGGCATCTACCCACAGTCATTCACTTCCGTGAAGATTCCAGCGATCATGCTACATGGCGCCGACGATCCTCATCCGGGATCGATGATCCGGGATACCCTGCAGCGGTACATACCTCACTTGCAGTACCACGAATTTCCTCGATGCGGTCATGATCCCGAGATCGAAAAACACGCAAAGGACGATTTCTTCGCTGTACTGAGCGGTTGGCTGAAAGAGCATTTGTTCGGCACAAATGGACTTTTTTCGACGCTGTCATTTATTGTTTGAAGGGAAAGGCCGCAGTAATGGTCTGGCTTTTTTCCGCGCCTATCGTAACCGCCTCGAATTCCAGCACCTGTTTTGTGTCCCTGATGTTGGTGATTCGCACTGTATACACCCCCTCCGGCAAAGTGACGACACGGGTTCCTTTTTTAGGCCAGTTGCTCCAGTTGTCGAACACCTTCAATTCCTTCACCAGGCCGGTCAGGACTTCCATTTTTATAATATTGAAGATAAAATTGTGAATTCAACAAGATTATAAACACACAATTTTAAAGGAATGCCATGTTAAAAAAACGATGGCGGTTGTTTCTCTATACCTGCTTTGGTGGCTGTGCTACAGGTGTATCAGCGTCCAAGGCCTGCATCAGGCTTTGGGAAGAGAACCCCGAGGATGTAAAAATAGCCTGCCTCCCAGCCGTGGTAATACCTGGTAAGTTGAAAGAAATGCTAAAATCAGCGGATAAGCGATTACTTGTTGATGCCTGTAGTTTGCGATGCGGTGCAAAACTTTTTGAAAGGGAGGGGATGACCGTTGACACATACCTTGAACTGACGTCTCAACTTAAAATAAAAAAAGAGAAGATATTACCATCGGCAGATTTGCAGGAGAAGATTTATCTATTTTTAAGAACTGAAGTACACAGACTGTTGCAACATTAGGCTATTGCCCATTCAGAAATGACTAATTTGCCCGATATCGGCGTTGCGCGAAAAATTTTATCCTCGGAATATCAACCATATGCACCCCAAGGGCACTTCCTTCGGGCGCCTGTGGTAAAATTTTTTGCGCGTCTTGATCTCGACCAAATTAACCTATTTCTGGACGGACACTAGGCTATATTGCAGCGCTCACCCAATGCCGTATTTTTTCATTTTGTGCCACAAGGTGGTGCACTCCATGCCTAGTTTTCGGGCTGCTTTGAGGAGATGCCCACCGGTTTTTTCCAACGCCTCCAGGATCCGTTGGTGTTCCGGGGTGGGGGACATGGAAAGAACGATTTGCGCCGGGGGCTTCTGCTTGGCTGGTTAGATGCCTGACATAATCTGGCCGGAGATCGGGATGGATAACCGCCTCACGGCAGATGGTCAGTCCGTGTTCGAGGATGCTTTCCAATTCGCGGACATTGCCCGGGTAATCGTAGTTGAGCAGAATCTGCATGGTTGCCTTGGAAATGGCTGGCAGGGGGATGCCGCGATCGGCGCAAAGATTGCGGGCGATATGCCGAATCAACAAGGGCAGGTCTCCCCGGCGTTCCTTTTTTTGGGTTTATCCAATGGTTACTGGCTACGCGCCCAAGCCGCACATGATACAGAAGTTGCGGAGCAACCCTTGGCTCGATACTGAAGAAAATTAAACCTTGGTCAGAATAAGTGGCTCAACAACACCGTTGAACGGGACCTGTAGAAACCGTGCGCTTTTGTTGCCCTCAACTGTAACGTGCCTTTTTTTGAAACAATAATTCCGTAGTCACACATCTCCCGGCCGCTCACTTCCGCATTACTTATTCAATGTGAAATTTGTTCAGGGTGAAAGATTTTCCGGCCTTTTGTTTGCGTTTGCCAAATTGATCCTCGATAATCGAACCAAAAGGGGGTTCGTTTCTGGAAAGGCAGAACGATGGGGGATATAATAAAAATTGATGCACTCGCATCGACCAACGAAACCGACGAGTACCGCTTTGGTTATACTCATAAGGAGATAGAACGGCTAAGGTATCAGCATCACGTCTGGGCCAAAGAAAACCAACGGTTCATCTCCAGAGCTGCATTTAGCAAGGGGGCAACTCTGGTCGATCTTGGTTGCGGCCCCGGATATACAACTCTCGATCTGGCACAAATTGTCGGGTCGGAGGGAAACGTTATTGCCGTGGATCGAGATGGAGAACGCTCTCTCCCGCTATTAAGGGCGCAAGCAGAGGCCGTAGGTCTTTTTAATATTGAGACAAGGGCGGCTAATCTGGAAACATTTGATCTTCAAGAGAAAAGCGTGGATGGCGTTTACGGTCGGTGGGTGCTAATGTATCTTCCCGAGGCAACGGTGAAGTCGTTGATGGAGGTTGTCGGGCGGCGCTCATAATCGCAATTGAGTCCAAACAGTGATTATGAGGAAGAGAAGAAAGCGAACAAAGCTTTTGCCGCAAAGTAAAAGGCGAGAGCCCGCCGATAAGCAATGTTAGCCCCAATGCTGCATAAAAAAATTTGAGAAAAAGGACATTTAAAAACAAATAAGATTCACCCCCCAAAATCCGGATTCATAAACTCAATTTCATCGCCTGATTGCACTATGGTCGTGGCATAGTCCCGCGGGTAGATGAATCGGCCGTTCAATTCCACAATCAGATCCGGGTCCCGTGATAACAAGGCGTCCAACACCGGCGGCGGTCATGTGCAAAGCAGACAATCCGCCCAGACCGCCCACGCCGGCGATCATCACGCTCGCTTGCTTAAGGCGCTTTTGACCGGCAGCACCGATATCGGGCATGATCAGCTGGCGCCGGTATCGACACATCTCGTCTTCGGACAAGCGGGCGGCCATGAGAATATCCTTTCCATTCATAAAAGACAAAAGAGGCCGGCCCGATTCAAGGCCAGGCCAGCCTCTTTCTCAACCAAAAAGAAACGAATCTACTCTTTGTTTGCCTCTTGAATCGCGTTGTAGACCCGTTCCGGTGTCAGCGGCAGCTCAAAGATACGTACGCCGATGGCATCGTAGACCGCATTGAGAAGGGCTGGAATAGTCGGCATGATGGCGCCTTCGCCTACCTCTTTGGCACCAAAGGGGCCATTGGGCTCGTTGGTCTCAACGACGATGGCGTCCACGGGCGGCATATCCAGGGCCGTGACCATTTTGTACTCGGCAAGGTCGTTGTTGATGACATTGCCCTTGGCGTCGAATTTGACTTCCTCATGCATGGCCTCGCCGATGCCCATGGAGATGGAGCCTTGCATCTGCCCCTCCACGGAGGTGGTGTTGATGGCTTTGCCGCAGTCATGGGCGTCGACGATCTGGACGATGGTAATCTGGCCGGTTTCCATATCCACTTCGACCTCGGCCACCTGGGCGCTGCAGCCGTATGCCGGAGACGTGCCCACGGCCGCGCCCTTGTAGGTGCCTCCCAAAAAGTGGGGTTTGTATTTGCCGGTGCCCACGATGGTGCCTTTTTTCAGGTAGGCGATGCGCGAGGCCTCTTTGAAGGTGAGGTATTCGGTATCCGGGTTGTCTGTCCAGCCGCGATGCTCTTTGATGTAGCGGGTGCGCAGCTCACTGAAATCCACCGGGCGGTCGAAGGTGATGCGGCCTTCGACGATATCGATGCCTTCAACCGGCACGTCCAGTTCGTCGGACAACACTTCCAGAATCTGGCGTTTGACATCTTCCGCCGCGTCTTTGGTGGCGTGGCCGGTCATCAGGGTCTGGCGGCTGGAGTAGGCCCCCAGGTCCACACCCATATCCGTGTCGCCCGAGGCCAGCCGGATGCATTCCAGGGGAACGCCCAGGGCTTCGGCGGCGATCATGGCAAAGGCGCTGTCCGAGCCCTGGCCGATTTCGGCAGAGGCCGTGTAGACCAGCACGGTGCCACCGTCCTCGGTCAGTTTGATCATTACCGTGCCATGGTAGGTGTCGGAGCGGTAGATGGGAAAACCGGCGCCGGAAACGAAGAATCCGCAGGCCAGGCCAATGCCCTTGCCCTTGGGCAGTTTGCCTTTTTTGGCCTCCCAATCCGATCCACCGGTCACCGCATCCAGGCATTCGGCCATGCCGAAGCTGCTCATGTTCAGATCGTTGCAGGTGGTGTCGCCGGTCTCCATCATGTTCTTCTGGCGCAGTTCCTTGGGATCGATATTCAGTTCTTCGGCAATCATGTCCAGCTGCTGCTCAAAGGCGGCCCGGGCAATCACCGCACCGTGCCCGCGCTGGGCGCCGCAGGCCGGTTTGTTGGTGTAGATGCGCCAGCCGTCGTATTTCATGTTGGGCAGTTTATAGGGGCCGGCCAACAGCGATCCGGCGTAGTAGACCGTGGCCGGGCCGAAGCTGGCGTAGGCACCGCCGTCCAGGTAGCACTCATGCTCCAGGGCCATCAGGGTGCCGTCTTTTTTGACGCCGATGGTGATTTTGTGGGTGAAGGCGTGGCGTCCGCGGTTGAACATGAACACCTGCTCACGGGAGTAGTTCATTTTTACCGGTTTGCCGGTTTTCAGCGCCATCAGGCTGCAGGCCAGTTCCATGGGGTTGGTGCCGGCCTTGGGGCCGAACCCGGCACCCACATACATTTTTTTCACCCGTACCTTGCCCACGTCCAGTCCCAGCACCATGGCCACGGTGCGCTGAATATAGTGGGGTGACTGGGTCGAGCTGATCAGGTTCAGGGTGCCGTCCAGATCCACTTCGGCAAGGCATCCCTGGGGCTCGATGAAGCCGCCGTCCTGGCGTTTGTTTTTGACCGTGGTGGTTTTGATCAGATCGCACTCCTTGAATGCCGCCGCCACGTCACCGAATTCCTGATGAACCTCGCCGGTGATATTGCGCGGGTATTTCTCGTGCAGCAACGGCGCACCGTCAGCCATGGCATCCTCGATGGTGAGCAATACCGGCAGCTGTTCATACTCCACATTGATAAGGGATACGGCTTTTTCGGCGGTTTCCTTGTCAATGGCTGCCACGGCGGCGATTTCATCGCCCACATAGCGCACCCGGTCATGGCAGAACACGGTTTCATCATAGCGGGCCGGGCTGACGCCATATTTGACCAAGCCGGCTTCCTTGGCCGTGACGACGCACTTGACGCCGGGCAGCGCCTCGGCGGCCGAGGTGTCGATGCTTAAAATTTTGGCATGGGCATGGGGGCTTTGCAGCAATGCGCCATACAACATGCCGGGCTTGCTAAGGTCGTCCACATAGATTGCCCGACCGGTGGCCTTGGCGGGCGTGTCAATTCTCCTGGCCCTGCTGTTGATCACTTTATGGTCACTCATGATATTTTTTATCCTCTCGTTGGTATTGCCATTCTCGCATGGCCGATCGTAAAGGGGTTCGATGGGCTTGGGTGGAGATGCCCGGTCTCAAACGCTTTTGATCGCATCGATAATCTTCTGGTAACCCGTGCACCGGCAAAGGTTGCCTGCGATCCCCGCACGGATTTCGCTTTCGTCGGGGTTGGGATTCTTGTCCAGCAGATGCTTGGCCGAGAGGATCATTCCGGGCGAGCAAAAACCGCACTGGATGGCGCCATGTTCTACAAATGCATCCTGAACCGGATGGAGTCCATCTTCGGTTTCCAACCCTTCAATGGTTTCAACCGTGCAGCCATTGGCCTGAACCGCCAGCACCAGACAGGAGTTGACCGGCAGGCCGTTGAGCAATACGGTACAGGCGCCGCAGTCGCCGGTCTCGCATCCTTTTTTGGTTCCGGTCAGTCCGATTTCATAACGAATCAGGTCGGTAAGGGTCATATTGGGTTCAACGGCGATCTCAACCTCTCGGTCATTCACCGTCAATTGAATCAGTTTTTTCATTGTCCTCTCCTTCTCAAAGTGAGCGGTTAGCCTTTGTCCGTACTATGCCGTGGCCTGCGCAAAAGCGATATCCAAGGTCCGTTTGGTCAGGACCCCCACCATGGCCTTGCGGTAGCTGGCCAACCCCCTGAAATCATCAATCGGGGTGCAGTCCTGCCTTGCGGCCTCACCGGCTTTGCGAAAAAGGGCCTCATCCGGTTTTTCCCCTTTGAGCACGTCTTCCGCAGTGCTGGCGCGAAGCGGTGTCGGGCCGACGGAACCCAAAACGATGCGGGCATCTTTAATGCTGCCATCGGCTGCATCCAGAGCGATGAACGATGCGACGTTGACCACGTTACAGTCCTGGGCCTTGCGTACACCCAGGTTGATGTAACCGGCACCTTCACCGTCACTTGGCACTGGCACGGTGATGGTGGTCAGTATTTCTTCGGGACGCATTTCGGTGAAACCCGGACCCTTGAAGAACTCTCCCAAGAGAACTTCTCTTTTGCCCTTGCTGCTTTGCAGCGTGACGGTTGCACCATAGGCGATGAGCGACGGTGGCAGGTCTGCAGCCGGACGTGCTGAGCCGATATTGCCGCCGATCGTGGCACGGTTGCGCACCAGGGGCGAGCCTAAAGCCCGGGCACCCGAGCGCAGCGCACCTATCTTTTTTTCAACCAGTGCATCCACGGTCAGCTCGGCAACCGTGTAACGACCGCCAATCACGATCTGATCGCCTTTGTCCTCGATACTGTGCATGGGGTCGAGCTTTGAAAGACAGACAATGTTTTCTGGTGCGAGAATTTTTTTCTTCATGTTCACCATGAGATCTGTTCCACCGGCCAACACTTTGGCTTTTGGACCATAGGTCGCCATAATCTCGCAGGCTTCATCGATTGAAGCCGGCTCATGAAATTCAAACCTTGGCAATAGCATCCGTCCCCTCCTTAGAAGTGTGAATTTGATATTGAAATCAACCCATCTTGCCGAACGGGCAATCCGGATACCGGCAATCCGGGCAGTTTGCGCAGAATGCGCCGTGTCCCATGGCGGCGATGTCTTTTTTGGTAAGTGTTTCGCCGGTCAATAGTCTTGGAATCACCAGGTCAAAAATACTGGCGTGGTAATACATGACACATCCCGGCAGGCCAACCACCGGGATGGTTCCCATATAGGCGAGCATGAACATGGCACCGGGCAGGACAGGGGCGCCGTAAGTCACCACACGGGCACCCGAAACGCGGATACTGGTGGGCGTCTGGTCGTCCGGGTCCACGGACATCCCACCGGTCAAGGCGATGAACTCGGCACCCCTGGCAATCAATTCATGAATGGCATCAACGGTCATTTGAATGTCATCGGAAACAAAACGCTGTTCAATGACCTCACTGCCCAGTTCCTCGAATTTTTTACGCAGCACCGGACCGAATTTGTCTTCGATGCGGCCATGATAGATCTCACTTCCCGTGGTCACCACACCGACTTTGACAGGGGTGAAGGGCTTGACCTCGACCAGCGGATAGAAATGACGGCAGATCGCCTCGACGGTCTGGATTCTTTCCTCGTCCGTATATAAAGGTATGATCCGTGTGCCGGCAACGGGCATGTCCGGCTGAACGGGAAAGTGGGTGTGCCTGGAGGCAAACATGATATCCTCGACCTCATTGATCCGGCTCAGGGCGTCGGTGTTCACCGAAAGCAGCCCCTTTTCGGTGCTGATCAAATTGACTTTCCCTTCGGCCGGTTCCGACAGACGCAGACCGCCGCCCGCAGCCGCTTCGGCGATCCGCCTGGCAGCCTCATCCTCATGCAGCATTCCCGGTTTCATATCCTGGACATAAATATTGGCTTTTCCCATGTCGAGCAGTTTGTCCACATCCGCTTGCTTAATGATGCGACCTTTTTTAAACGCCCTGCCTTTGAAGAATCCAGGTACGATTTGAGTGATATCGTGACACAGCATCTTTCCGACTGCATCTTGCACAGGAACCGTTTTCATGGGGGAACTCCAATTGTTAATGATTGGTAAGGAAGAAGAAAAAAATCATTATAATGAACAACAAGATACTTTATGGAATAAATCATTGTCAAGTTTTATTGTTTATTTAGCAGACAAAATTATAAAAAATAAAATAATAACAGTATTTTAAAACTTTACTGGAAATTCTCTATATTTATTTGGGCTGTAATTATAGGTTCATTATGGTGAATATTGGAAAAGACGTTGGCCATTGCATAAGAATCTGCCGGGGTGGGGGCCGGAAATGGTAATAATTCTAAAAAACTCTTGACAGCCAAACAAGCTTAACATATTAATAAAAAACGAGTTACATTGTTGGGGGATTGGCATTTTCTAATAATATTTCGAGCTTGCGACCGAACCAAATAAAAATCGGGAGGACAAATTGAAGATTCTCACAACCATCAAAAAGGTCGTTGATGTGGAACTGAACATCAACGTGGAGAACGGGACAATTGTTGAGGACGGGCTGCAGTACGTCATGAACGCCTGGGATGAAAATGCAGTGGAAGCCGCTGTCCAACTCAAAGAGAACAACAAAGCGGAAACCACACTGGTCAGCATCGGTGGCGGTGAAGACGTCACCAAGATTATCCGTAAAGGCTTTGCCATGGGCATTGAAAACGCGATTCAAATTGATGACGCGTCCCTTGCAGGGGCCGATTCATCCGTGTATGCCAAAGTGCTGCAGAAAGTGGCTGAAAAGGGCGATTACGATCTGATTATCACCGGCAAGCAAGCCCAGGATACAGACAATGGTCAGACAGGTATCATGCTGGCGGAAAACCTGGGGATTCCCTGTGTGAGCAATGTGGTCGCCATTGAACCCATTGATGATCAGACCATCAAAGTTTCCCGGTTGGGCGATGCCGGCACTGAAATCGTCGAAATGACGCTTCCCGGTGTGGTTACGGTGAGCGATAGTATTAATGAGCCGAGACTGCCCCAGATGCGCAGCATCATGATGGCCAAGAAAAAGAAAATCGCGGTGATGGATCTGGGTGCCCTGGGTACCTCTTTTGATGAAGTCGGTGGCAACGCGAAGAAATCTGAAATTGTGGAATTCATGAAGTCAGAATCGCGTCAGGCCGGGCAAAAATTTGAAGGCGATCCCGCCGAGATTACTGCCCAGGTTGTCAATCTACTATCCAGTGAAGCGAAAGTGTTCTAATTTTTTTGCTTCATTACTTTCATTGGACACTAACCGAATTCATATAAGGAAAAAATATCATGGCTAAAGTACTCGTCGTCGCAGACATCAAAGAGGGTGCAGTCAAGGGTAGCACCACCGAACTTTTATCCAAGGCCAAAGGCATCGGCGCGGAAGCCGCGGTCGTAGCCATTGGCAGCAATATCGGTTCACTGGTACCCGATTTGGCCAAGGCTGGTTCCGACACCCAGTATATCGCTGATGATGCTGGGCTGGAGATTTTCTCAGCCGGTCCGTATGCAGCGTGTGTGGTTGACGCCGCCAATCAATTTGGTGCCGACATGATCTGGTTTGGTTTTTCCGAAAGTGGCAAAGCTTCCGCGCCGCGTGTGGCCGCCCAGCTGGATGCTGCCTGCGCCACCGAAATCATCGATGTGACGCTGTCCGGGGATCAGATCGAATATGTCCGGCCCGCCACGGCCAACAAAGTGTTGCAGCGCGTCAAGGTGAATAGCAAACAACTGGTGGCCGTTGTCCGTGCCGGTGCATTCGAAGCCCAGGAAGGCATCAGCGGAGCAGAAAACGCCGTTACCCTCTCGGCTCCGGCTGCCGATTTAAAGGCCGTCATCAAAGAGCTCATCTCCGATGCCAGTGGCGAAATCGATCTGGCTGATGCCGATATCGTCATCTCGGTCGGTCGCGGCGCCAAGGATCAGGCCGGTGTGGACATGGTCAAGGAACTGGCCAACGACCTAAAAGCCGGGTTTGGCTCCTCACGCGCCATGGTGGATGCCGGGTTGATGGCCCATAACAAACAGGTCGGACAGACCGGTAAAATTGTTGCCCCGTCCCTTTATATGGCCATTGGTATTTCCGGTGCCATTCAGCATCTGGCTGGGATGAATGGATCCAAAGTGATTCTGGCCGTAAACAAGGATCCCGAGGCGCCGATCTTCAATGTAGCCGATTATGGCATTGTTGGCGACTTGTTCGAAGTGGTTCCCATTCTCCGTGAAGAAATTAAAAAAGTGAGAAATTAGTTCGTTCCTTTACTAGCAATGTGGCAAGTTCCTGTGTGGGTGCAGGACTTGCCACATGTGCTATGAATGAACCTCTTTTTGAATTAACCCCTATTTGTTGATGAGGCAATTATGAATCCCCTAATGATGGCGGTTGTGATCATTGTTGCGTTGGCGGTATTTACACGGACGATGATCGGTAAAATTCAATTACTTTGGGCACTCGAACCAACCAACAGGTTGGATCATATCACGCAGCGCATCAAGAGTGTGCTGGTTCTGGCCATCGGTCAAAAGCGTTTGGTGGCAAGGGCCAACGAGCGCAGTTCAGGGCTGATGCATGCGTTTATCTTCTGGGGGTTCTGTGTACTGCTGATTCGCAGTATCACCTTATACGGCGAGGGATTTCACGAAGGGTTTACACTGCCGCTTTTAGGGGGCGAGTATCTGATCGGCTATCTTTATGTCGCACTGAAGGATATTATGGAGGGGGTCGTCCTTCTCATGGTCATCTGGGCCATTTACCGGCGTGCCGTGGTGCAGCCCGAGCGACTGCACAACACCTTTGAAGCCTATCTGGTTCTGGCGATGATCGGGATTCTGATGATATCCGATTTATTGTATGACGGGACCCGGTACAACTTGATCCAATTGCATGGGAATCCTGAGAACCTGCACTTTTTAAGCAGTGCGACCTATGGGACTGAATTTGTATGGTCTCCCATTTCCGTGGCCGCCGGCAAATTGGTGTCGAGCCTGGGCGTGGAGGCCAGCCTGACGCTGATGGTGATCATGTTCTGGACCCACGTCTGCACCCAGCTCGTTTTTCTCAATATTTTGCCGACCGGTAAACATTTCCACGTCATCACGGCCTTGCCCAATGTCTTTTTGAAAAGCCTGGGGTATCCGCATGAAAAAGCAAAGGTGCTGGACCTTGAGGATGAAGACGCCTGGGAAAACGAGTCTTTGGGCATCAATCATATCCATCAGCTTGACTGGAAACAGGGACTTGATCTTTACACCTGTACCGAATGCGGGCGCTGCAAGGATGTCTGTCCGGCCTATGTTACGGATAAGCCTTTAAGTCTGTTCCAATTCAATGAAGATCTGAAGCATGAATTGTATGACAATGCGGACAAGATTATCAAACGGGGAAAATTGGCCAGAGACCTCAAGACCATTGATGTCGAGGATCGCAGAGAAAAAATCAAAGAGGAAATGGCAGCCCTGAACAGTGAAAAGCAGCTGGTGGGAGATGTGATCACCGAGGATACGCTCTGGGCCTGCACCACCTGCCGTGCCTGTGAAGAGGTATGCCCGGTGGCCATCGAACAGGTTCCGCGGATTGTGGCCATGCGGCAGGGGCAACTGCTGATGGCCGAAGCCTACCCCAAAGAACTCAACCCGGCATTGAAGGGCCTGGAGAGAAATGGCAACCCCTGGGGTATCGGCTACGATAAGCGGGCCGACTGGGCCGAAGGATTGGACGTCAAAACCATGGCTGAGGATTCGGATGTGGACTACCTGCTGTGGGTGGGGTGCGCCGGCTCGTTCGACGACCGGTCGAAAAAAGTATCTGTCAGCCTGGCCAAAATTCTGAAAAAAGCCGGGATCAATTTCGCCATATTGGGTGTGGAAGAAAAATGCACCGGCGATTTTGCCAGACGTGTGGGCAATGAGATGCTTTACCAGATGATGGCTGAGGAAAATATCGAAACCCTTAACAACTATAAGGTCAAGAAGATTATCGCGGCCTGTCCGCATTGTTTGAATACCCTCAAACACGAATACCCGCAGATGGGGGGGGACTACGAGGTCATTCATCACAGCGAATTTATAGAACAGCTGGTGAAGCAGGGCAAAATCAAACTCAAGAGAACACTGCAGGGGCCGCTGACTTATCATGATCCCTGCTATCTCGGACGCTACAACCAAATTTTTGATCAGCCGCGTAACCTTTTGAATTCCATATCGACATATGGCGTCAAAGAGCTTGATCGATCCCGGACGGAAAGCTTTTGCTGTGGGGCCGGCGGCGGAAGAATGTGGATGGAAGAGACCATCGGTAAACGAATCAATATTCACCGCGCCGAAGAAATCGCGGCACTGCAAGTGGATAATGTTGCCGTGGGTTGTCCGTTCTGCCTGACGATGATTGAGGATGGGATGAAAGAGTTGGGCAAGGAAGAAGACATCAAAACGATGGATATTGCTGAATTTGTAGAAAAAAATATGGAATAAAAGAATAGACGCATACCACCCAATGACAAGGGGGCGTTCACAGCGGATAGCAGGCTGTGGACGCCCCCCCTTTTTAAACATTTCAGTCAAATCACCTTGACACCTGCTTTACAATTTTCAAATAAAGAATTCTGTGTTGTCTGTCGATTCCCCGGTTAACCGGTGGTCGATGGGCATTTGTTTTTGGCAAAGCAAACGCGTTACCTGCTTTCAGTCTTGCTAAACATGTGCTTTAAATGTCCCAGTAGCGTTTGTTTCTCTTCTTTGGAAAAGCTTTTTAAGTAAGTATCCATGTTGTCTTCATGCGCTGTTTTGATATTTTCGATCGCTCTTTTTCCCTTGGGCGTGATTTCAAGCAGGGTGATGCGCTCGTCTTTGGGGTCATTTTTTCTGATAATAAAACCGTTTTTCTCCAGTCGTTTGGCGATTCCGGTCATGTTCGGGCTGGATACAATCATGATTTTGCTGGCGTTGGTGACTGAATTTTGGCCGTTGGTCGATTTGGCCAGCACCCGCAGAACATTATACTGGGAAAAGGTCAATCCGTAATTTTTAAATATGGCATCCGAATCCTTTTTAAAGAGTTCGGATGCTTTAACCAGTGCGACCATCACTTTTTCATTGATTTTCAAATCCGGTTTGTAGCCGCCTAGCTCCATATTATTTTTGTCATCTGTCACTGCAAGAATCCCCCTTCTAAAGTTAATACATTTACCATTAACATGTTAATCATATATATTTGTCAAAATCAACGACTATTTATCGGCCGAACGCAAGGTTGTCTAAAGCACTTGTTGCATTATGCCAGGTTTGCCATAACGCTTTGCCAAAATAGACAATTCTGAATGATGTCCACGTTCGATTCAGATTCAAAAGGTCCCACTTTTCTAAAATTTGCTTAAGGTGAATGGTTTTCAGGGTCGATCGAAAAGCAAGTGCCAAAAGGTTACTCATCGATTACTTCATGTCTGTAACACAATACCCTATAAGCAGTTTTGAATCAAGTTCATTTTTCACATCTGCAGAAAAAATAGACGAGAATATACAACCGGTTATAATTATCCGAGGGTGAATTCAACAGATCCATCCGGTGAACAAAAAGTGAAAACATCTCCTCAAGAAAACTATTGACACCCAAAAAAAGATAATATATTAAACAAATACAAGTTACGTTATGGCATTCTATTTTTAAATGTCAATTTAAAAGGATGACACAAAAAACAGTTTAGAAATGGTACAACAAGCTGAAAAAACTGTGTTTTTATGTTTTTTTGATATTTATTGGATCGCAAAGGCTCAATCATCAAGCAAAAAGGGGCTATAACATGAGGTACGCCGAGACAGGGTTTAACCTAGAAGTTGATTTGACCCGGGGTAACATTGAAAAGGTGGCAACGGACCCCAAGGACACCGAACTGTACCTGGGGGGACTTGGCACCAATGCCAAAATTATGTGGGATCGGGTGCCACCCGAAACCGACCCTTTTTCACCCGACAACCTATTGATATTCGGTGCAGGGCTTCTCTGTGGAACGCCGGCAACGGGTTGCAACCGTACGATCGTTACCACCATTTCTCCCCAAACCCGGTTTTTGGCATTTTCCATGATGGGCGGGTTCTGGGCACCTGAATTGAAATTCGCCGGCTATGACAAGATCATTCTGCGTGGAAAATCGCCCAAGCTGGTCTATCTGTACGTCAACAACGATACGGTTGAACTGCGTGACGCATCCCACCTGAAAGGCAAGGGATCCATTGAAACGGCAGAGATCATCCAAAAGGAACTGAAAGACCCCAAGGTTCAGGTGGCAGCCATCGGCATGGCCGGCGAAAGCCGGGTCTTTTTCGCCTCCATTGAGCAAAGCCGCTCCAGCGCCAGCCGGCAAGGACTCGGAGCTGTAATGGGAGACAAGGGGGTAAAAGCCATTGCCGTGCGTGGCACCAAAGACGTCAACATGGCTAATCCGGAAAAATTTATGGGGCTGTGCCAGGAAGTGCTGGAATACATTAAATTCCGCAATGAAAATCCCATTCCCGGCGTGATGCCGATTCTGGCCGGGCTCGGCTCGCCCCAGGAAATGGCCATCCATGACGAAAAGTGGCATACGGAAAACTTCATGTGGGGCAACTCCCGGACGCGCCGAAAAGGGTTCTGGACCGACGAGGTCGCTACGGACTGGACCGACACGATGAACAATGCGCGAACCCGGTTGATCAGTTGCTATAACTGCCCCATGAACTGCGGGGCGACCATCAACGTGCCGGGTGCCTCCACTTATATGATGAAATGCTTTACCAAGCTGACCTACACCATGGCGGCGTTTTCGAATCTCGATTTCGGCCTGCGCATCGCCCAGCGGGCCACCGAGTACGGCGTCGACGGCTTTTCCGCTCCCCAGGTCATGGCCTTTGCCATCGAGCTTTACGAAAACGGCATCCTCACCGATGACGATATGCCGGGCTTTCCGACGGACAACGAGGAACGCTTTCATTGGCTGCTGGACAAAATCGTGCGCCGGGAAGGCATCGGCGACGTGCTGGCCGACGGCACGTACTGGGCGTCCAAGAAGATCGGCAACGGTGCCGAAGAGTATGCGCACAACAATATCAAGAAGCATGAACAGCTGCCGCTCAAGCTCTCCATGCTCAATCCCATTTACTTTCTCATGTACAGCACCGGAGAAAAGATCAACATCACCCAGATCGAAGGACAGTTTCCCCAGGCGCCATTTCCAAAACGCGAGCACCGCGAAAAGTTTGTAGAGGATTGGTTCCAGGTTCCGGACGACCGTTTCAAGCAGTATTTCCTTGACTGGGAACCGCGGGGGGAAAATTCGATTCCCTACTATCCAACCGTTGACATGTGTTGCGATATCGTGGATTGGCAGGAAATGATGCACTATATTGACGATGCCCTCGGCCAGTGTGCCGGGTTGTCATCCTTCCCGTTGAAACCCCCTTACCATATCCACAATTATCCAAAACTGATTTCAGCTGGCGCCGGTATAGAAATGGATGAAGAAAAATTATCCCAGGCAGCCAGGCGATACCGTACCCTGATTCGAGCAATCAATATCAGCCGGGGGATGCGTAGAAAAGATGACAAACCGCCCAAGAACCACTGGAAGAAGCGTTTTCCGGAGCTTGAAAAGGAACTTATCGATACCTACTACAAATTCAAGGGATGGAATAATAACGGCGTGCCGACTGAAGAATCATTAAGGGCCTTGGGTCTGGACTTCGTTGCCGATGAATTTGTCAAAAGAGGTATCTACAACGAAAGTGAAGAAACGCTTACCGAAGAAGCATAAGCCACCAATAAGTAACTCTTGACTGGAGGGCGTGAACCTTGAGTGGAAATAAAGTAAAAAAAACAATTAAAACAATTAAAATCGATGTTGATAAGTGCAACGGTTGCCGGGCATGTGAGATGATTTGCTCTGCGTTTCACGCCGAACCCAAGTATAGCAGCAACAACCCGGCCCGATCGCGCATTCGGGTCATCCGTGATCCGTTGCGAGATGTTTATGTTCCCGTTTATGCCGGTGATTATGCCGTCGCCGAGTGCGCCGGCAGGGACCGGTATACCATCGACGGAAAAGAGTATGACGAATGCGCATTTTGCCGGGCTTCCTGTCCCTCCCGGGACATATTCAAGGAACCGGATTCCGGGCTGCCGCTCAAATGCGATATGTGCGAAGGCGAAGATGAACCGCTATGCGTCAAATGGTGCATCGTCGATGCCTTGACCCTTGACGTTCGAGAAGAAGAGGTGGAAGAATTTCCTGAAAGAGACGAGCTTGAAATTGGCCTGGAATCGCTGGCTGACCGTTACGGAATTGAGAAAATTCTCGAGACCGTCGCTCGAATTTCAAAGAAAGACTAAATTAATTCCTTACCATTAGAGGACTTGCAAATACCGTGGAAACAGTCGCCCCCTTTAAAGAAGTCATCGAAGAGATCAAGGAAGCTGGCGGTGAAGCCTTCCGGCTTTGCTTTCAGTGTGGATTGTGTGACACCGTCTGCCCGTGGAACCGGGTGCGAGCGTTCAGCATGCGCAAGATCATTCGTGAAGCGACCTATGGCCTGACCGAGATCGAAGGCGAGGATATCTGGCGCTGCACGACCTGCGGCCGCTGTCCCGAGCGCTGCCCGCGCGGGGTCAAACAGATCGATGTGAGTGTATCCCTGCGTCGGGTGGCCTCGGAATACGAGGTGTTTCCGGCCTCGGTGAAATCGGCGCGAACGGCCCGGGCCAGCCTGATATCCGAGGGCAACCCGCTGCAAAACGAGCGCGGCAAGCGCTCGGACTGGGCCAAGGACCTGCCGGTCAAGCCATTCGAGAAGGGGATGGAGGCACTTTATTTTGTGGGCTGCTATTTGAGCTACGACCCGCGCATGAAGAAGGTGGCCGTGGCCACGGCCAACATCCTGAACCAGGCTGGTGTGCGTTTCGGGATTCTGGGTGAAAAAGAAAGCTGCTGCGGGGAGAGCATCCGTAAGACGGGTGCTGAAGACGTGTTCGAGACCCTGGCCAAGGACAACATCAAGACCTTCATCGATGCCGGTGTGCGTAAGATCATCGTTTCCTCACCGCACTGCTATCACACCTTCAAAAACGAATACCCGGAGTTTATGGTCAACTTCGAGGTGGTGCACATGGCGCAGTATCTGTCCGAGTTGATCGAGAGTGGCCGGCTGACCTTAAGCAAGGGGTTTGACAAAAAGGTGACCTATCATGATCCCTGCTACATGGGCCGGCACAACCAGATCTACGATGAGCCGCGGAATGTATTGAGCGCGGTATCGGGATTGGAGCTGATGGAGATGCCGGATCACCATCAGGACAGCCTGTGCTGTGGTGGCGGCGGCGGCCGGATTTGGATGGACACGCCCAAGGAGGAGCGGTTTTCGGACCTGCGGTTGTTGCAGGCCCGAGAAATCGGTGCCCAGGTGCTGGCCACGGCCTGTCCGTACTGCATCACCAACTTTGAGGAGAGCCGCCTGAACCTTGAATTCGATGACGTACTGGAAATCAAGGATATTACGGAGATCATCAACGATGCGCTTTAGGAGGCTACTTGAAAACCCTGTCTAAGGCCCGCTAACGGCGTTGGAAACCGTCTCGAAATGCTCACATATTACATATATGCTCCGCTTTCGAGCCGTTTTCCGCCTTGTTATCGGACCTGATCCAGCATTTTCAAGCAGCCTCTGGGAAGCAAATGCCCATTCATTGAACCACTTATCCGACAAAGGGATTAAAAAAATGGGAAACGACATATTGCCACAAACGATATTAGAACAATTTTCAGCAAAAACAGCTGACCAGAATTATGGTGACGTATTGATTGTCGGCGGCGGTGTCAGCGGTATCCAGGCCTCCCTGGATCTGGCCACGGCCGGTTTCAGGGTCTATCTGGTAGAGAAATCGCCCAGCATCGGCGGGCACATGGCCCAGCTGGACAAGACGTTTCCGACCAACGACTGTTCCATGTGAATTCTTTCACCCAAACTGGTCGAGGTCGGCCGGCATCCAAATATTGAAGTTTTGACACTTACTGAAGTCAGCAGTGTGGAAGGGGAAACAGGCGATTTCAAGGTTACCCTGATAAAGCATCCGCGGTATATCTTAGAGGACAAATGCACGGGTTGCGGGACCTGCGTCAAATACTGCCCTGTCGAGTATCCGGATCCCTTCAATCAGGCCATATCCGCCAACAAAGCCGTGCATGTCTATTTTTCTCAGGCCATTCCCCTGGTGTCGTATATCGATGATAGCTGCCTTTTTCTGAAAGAAAAAAAGTGCGGGATTTGTGAAACCGTCTGCCAGGCGGACGCCATTGACTTCAGGCAGAAGACCGAAAAAATGGAAGTTTCGGTCGGAGCGATCATTCTCTCTTCCGGTATCAAGCCATTTGATCCCAAGGTCAAACCTGAATACGGCTATGGAAAGTATCCCAACGTGGTAACCAGCATGGATTTCGAGCGACTGTTGTCCTCGACGGGCCCCTATTCGGGCGAGGTGCTGCGGGCGTCGGATAAAAAACACCCCAGGAACATCGCCTGGATCCAGTGCGTGGGCTCGCGGCGGGTGACCGAGGGTGAGAACAGCTATTGCTCCGGGGTGTGCTGCACCTATACCCAGAAGCAGGTGATTCTGACCAAGGACCACGAACCGGATACCACATGTACGATCTTTCATAATGACATCCGGGCCTTTGGCAAGGATTTCGAGCGCTACTTCCAGCGCACCGAAGACCTGCCCGGGGTGCAGTTTATCCGCAGCTACGCCTCCATTGCCGGGGAAAACCCCGAGAATCACAATGTGCGGGTGCGCTACGCCACGGCCGATGAAGGCGTCAAGGAAGAAGAGTTCGACATGGTGGTGCTCAGTGTTGGGCTCAATCCGCCGGCCAATAACAAACAGCTGGCCGAGATCTTTGGCATTCAGCTTAACAATCATGGCTTCAACCTGACCGACCATACCAACCCCATTGCCACCAGCCGCAAAGGGATTTATGTAAGCGGCGCCTTCCAGGGCCCCACAGATATTCCCGAGTCGGTGTTCACGGCCAGCGGGGCGGGCTCCCAGGTGGGCACACAGCTGGACCGGCGGCGGGGCAAGCTGGCCAAGGAGCGGATCTATCCGCCTGAGCGGGATGTGTCCCAGGAAGAGCCGCGCATCGGGGTGTTCGTATGCCACTGCGGGGCCAATATATCCAGTGTGGTCAATGTACCCTCGGCCGTGGAGTACGCCATGAGCCTGCCGAATGTGGTCTATGCCCAGGAACAGCTTTTCTCCTGCGCCACGAACTCGGCCCAGGAGATTACCGACCTGGCCCAGGAAAAAGGGCTCAACCGGGTGGTGATCGCGGCCTGTTCGCCCCGGACCCTGGAGCCCTTGTTCCGGGATACCCTCAGAGAGGCCGGTCTCAATCAATACTATCTGGACATGGCCAATATCCGTGAGCATTGCTCGTGGGTGCATTCCAAACAAAAAGAAGAAGCCACCAAAAAGGCCAAGGACATCATCCGTATGTCCGTGGCCCGGGCCGGCAAGCTGCAGCCGCTGCAAGAGTTCGACCTGCCGGTAAACAAGGCGGCCCTGGTGGTGGGCGGCGGGATCGCCGGCATGACCTGCGCGCTGTCCATTGCCGAGCAGGGACACCCGGTGCACCTGGTGGAGCGCAGCAAGGATCTGGGCGGGATGGCCCGACGCATCCACACCACCATCGAGGGCATGGATGTGGAAACCTACGTGGACAACCTGATCCGTAAAATCTACCAGCACCCGTCGATCTACGTGCTGCACGACGCTACCATCATCGATGTGGCCGGTTACGTGGGCAACTTCGTGACCACGGTCGAGTCGGAACGCGGGACCACCCAGATCAAGCACGGCGCCTCGGTGATCGCCATTGGCGCGGACGTTTATGAACCCACCGAGTACCTGTACGGCCAGGACGAGCGGGTGGTTACCCACCTGGAGCTGAGCGAGCAGATCGCCGCGGATGATGAGAAGGTGGCCAGTGCCCAGAGCGTGGTCATGATCCAGTGCGTGGGCTGCCGTAATGAGGATCGCAACTACTGCAGCCGGGTGTGCTGCAGCCATGCCATTAAAAACGCTCTGAAACTCAAGGCCATCAATCCGGACATGGACATCGACATCCTGTTCCGCGACATGCGCACCTACGGCCTGCGCGAAGACTACTACCGTGAGGCCTCGGACAAGGGCGTGCGGTTCATCCGCTATGAGCCCTCGGATCCGCCCCAGGTGGAAACCGGCACCAGTGAAGAAGATGGCCGTGAGGTGATCAAGGTCACCGTGGCCGATCAGATCCTGGGCCAGGGCCTGGAGCTGGACGCCGATATTCTTTCCCTGGCCGCGGCCGTGGTGCCGGCCAAGACCACCGAGGAAATCGCCGGCCTGTTCAAGGTGACCTTGAGCCCGGACGGATTCTACAAGGAAGCGCACGTGAAGCTGCGTCCAGTGGAGTTTGCCACGGACGGTGTATTTCTGTGCGGTACGGCGCATTATCCCAAGCACATCCAGGAGTCGATCAACCAGGCTTACGGCGCGGCCGGCCGCGTACTGACCTTGCTGTCCAAGGACACCGTGGTGGCTTCGGGCGCGGTATGCGAGGTCAACGACAACGACTGCGTATCCTGCGGGGCCTGCATCACGGCCTGTACCTACGATGCGATTTCGTTCCGCGAGACCCCCTTGGGCCGCAAAGCCTGGGTCAACCCGGTACTTTGCAAGGGCGACGGGGTGTGTAACGCCAAATGCCCGACCAACGCCATTGTGCTCAAGCACTTTACCAACGACGAGCTGTGCAGCCAGATCGATGCGGCGGTGACGGCCGAGGAGATAATCAAGCAGATCGAGGAGGCGGCAGTTTGAAAGCATGTTTGAAAACGCCGCCTAAGCCCCGCTACCGGCGTTGGAAAACATCTCAAAATGCTCACATATTGTCATATATGCTCCGCTTTTGAGCCGTTTTCCGCCTTGTTATCGGGGCTGATCCAGCATTTTCAAACACGCTTTCACGTACAACAACGGCTGTCGGTGATTGCAACACAACACGATTTGTAAGAGCGGGCCATGCCCGCGAAAAAACAAGACGAGAACTTTTCTTAAATATAAAGGAGCAACCCCAAATGAGCGCAAGCAAAGATTTCAAGCCCAAAATATTAGGGTTCGTCTGTCACTGGTGAGCATACGGTGCAGCCGATTTAGCTGGAGTTTCCAGACTACAGTATGCAAGTGACATCAGGCTGATTCGCGTCATGTGCTCGGGTCGGGTGGACCTGGAGTTCATTTTCAGGGCCTTTTTAACCGGCCAGGACGGGGTGTTCATCGGCGGTTGCAAACTGGATGAGTGCAACTACATCACCCACGGCAACTACGATGCCCTGAGCAACACCTATCTGAGCCGCAAGATCATGCAGCACATCGGTTTGAATCCGGAACGGCTCCGGATCCGGTTCATGTCCGGCGCGGACGGCAATCTTCTGGCCGAGGAGACCGACAAGTTTACCGAAGAGATCAAAGCGTTGGGTCCCATTGGCCAGGGTGAGGGCATGAGTGCCGAGCAGCTTAAGTTCAAACTGGAGACGGTCAGGCAGCTGGTGCCGTACATGAAACTGGTGGAACGGGAACGGCTTCGGTTCCCGGCCAAATCCAAGGCCGCGTACGATGCGTTTTTCACCAGCCCTGAGTTTGACCGGCTGTTCGAGGAATTGATCATCAACAAACTGGCCATCAGCCAAATTACCACGTTGCTCAAGGACAAACCCCTTTCAACGGCGCAAATGGCTGATATTTTGGGGCTGAACCCGTCTGACTTGTCCAGGCACATCAACTCCTCATCGCGGCAGAGATTGATTCGATATGATGAGGAGCAAAAGAGTTACACGTTGGCGTAGGGCCAGTTGGAAGCCGTCTCTGTTGGAAAAAGTGTTAAGTTAGAAGTGTTAAGTGTTAAGTGGCGGATCGGATCCGATTTAAATAGACAGAATACCTTCACTTAACACTTTAAACTTAACACTTAACACTAATCTTTCAATATAGCGCCGAACTGGAGATTGGCTGGCGCTTTCCAAGGGGTGTGTAACAAAGGGGTGTGGAAACAAAATGGATAAACAGCGAATCGATCAGATCATAGAAAAATATCACGGCGAAGCCAGTTATCTGATCCAGGTACTTCTGGACATTCAGAGTGAGAACAACTGGCTGCCCAAGGAAGCGTTGGAGCAGGTGAGTGAGCGCTTAGCGGTACCGCTGACCCGGATCCAGCACATCGCCACATTTTACAAAGCCTTCAGCCTGGTGCCCAAGGGGCGGCATGGCGTTCACATCTGTATGGGCACGGCCTGCCACGTGCGGGGAGCGACGCGGGTTCTGGACGCGGTCCAGGATCTGACAGGCATCAAGCCCGGCGAAACCGACCTGGACTTGAAGTTCAGCCTGGAGACGGTGAACTGTCTGGGTTGCTGTGCCCTGGGCCCGGTGGTGGAGATTGATGGGAAGACGCACGGCAAGATGGTGCCTGCCGAGGCGGCTGCGGTATTAAAAAACTACGAGTAGGAAGAGAATATGTCGCTGATAAATTCACCCGCTGAATTAGAAACGTTTAGGCAGGGGCTTGTGTCCCAACGAGACCCCAACAAACCGTGTATTACCTTGTGCTCCGGCTCGGCCTGCCATGCCACGGGCAGCCATGATGTGGCCACCAGCCTTGCCGCTGAGCTGGAAAAACAGGGCCTGACCGACAAAGTGGATATCCGCCGCACAGGCTGCCACGGGTTTTGCGAAAGGGGACCGATTATCGTGATTCATCCGGACGAGATCTGTTATTTTCAGATCAAGCCGGAGGATGTGCCGGAGATCATAACAGAGACGATCCAGAACAAGAAGGTTATCGAGCGTCTGCTTTTTGATGATCCGGCGACCAACGAGAAAATCATCAACGAATCCAAGATTCCGTTTTACGAGAACCAGGAGCGCATCGTCTTCGGCTCCAACAGCAGCGTGGATCCCAAGAGCATCGACGACTACCTGGCCATCGGCGGGTACTCGGCCCTGACCAAGGCCCTGTCAACGATGAGTCCGGAAGACGTGCTCGAGGAAGTCAAGAAGTCGAACCTGCGCGGCCGGGGCGGCGGCGGATTTCCGGCCGGGCGCAAGTGGGAAGGCTCGAAAAATGATCCGGAACCGGTCAAATACGTGATCGTCAATGCAGACGAAGGCGACCCCGGGGCGTACATGGACCGTAGTTTGCTCGAGGGCAACCCGCACTCGATCCTGGAAGGGCTGACCCTGGGGGCCTATGCCATCGGGTCCCACGAAGGCTATGTGTACGTGCGCCAGGAATATCCCCTGGCCGTGGAGAACCTGAACACGGCCATCCAGAAGGCCGAGGAGTACGGATTCCTGGGTAAGAACATCCTGGGTTCGGGCTTTGACTTCGTGGTCAAGGTGCACAAGGGCGCCGGTGCATTCGTGTGCGGTGAGTCCACGGCCCTGATGACGGCCATCGAGGGCCGGGTCGGGGAGCCGCGTCCCAAGTACATCCGCTCCAACATCAAAGGCCTGTGGGAAAAACCCTCGGTGCTCAACAACGTCGAGACCTGGGCCAACGTGCCGCTGATCATCAACAAGGGCGCGGACTGGTTTGCCGGTATCGGTACCGAAGGCTCCAAGGGCACCAAGATCTTCTCCCTGGTGGGCAAGATCGTCAATACCGGGCTGGTGGAAGTCCCCATGGGCACGAGCCTCAGAGACATCATCTTCAAGATCGGCGGGGGCATTCCCGGAGGCCGCAAGTTCAAGGCCGTGCAGACCGGTGGCCCGTCCGGCGGGTGCATCCCCGAGGACCTTTTGGACCTGCCGGTGGGTTTTGACGAGCTGACCAAGGCCGGGTCGATGATGGGCTCGGGCGGCATGATCGTCATGGACGAGGACACCTGCATGGTGGACGTGGCCCGCTACTTTATCGCGTTTCTCACCGACGAATCCTGCGGCAAGTGCGTGCCCTGCCGCGAGGGCCTGCGGCAGATGCTCAAGATTCTGACCAATATCACGAAAGGGCAGGGCAAACCCGGCGACATCGAACTGCTCGAAGCCCTATCCGAGACCGCCAAAGAGGCGGCCCTGTGCGCCCTGGGCAAGAGTGCGCCCAACCCGTTTCTTTCCACCCTGCACTATTTCCGGGACGAGTATGAAGCGCATATCAATGAAAAACGCTGTCCGGCGCTGTCCTGTAAGGAGCTTATCTCTTTTTACATTGATCCGTCCAAGTGCAAGGCGTGCATGGTCTGCGCCCGCAAGTGTCCGGCCGATGCGATTATCGGCGGCAAGAACAAGGTTCATATTGTGGACCAGACCAAGTGCACGAAGTGCGGGACCTGTTTTGAAGCCTGTCCGCCGCGGTTTGGCGCGGTGACCAAGCTGTCCGGTGTCCCGGTACCGGATCCCATCCCCGAAGAAGAGCGCACAATCAGAAAGAGAAAATAATCATGAGTGAAATTCATTTGGAGATCGATGGACAAGAGGTGAAGGCGAGCGAGGGGATGACCCTTCTGGAGGCGGCCAAGAGCGTGGGCATCTATATCCCGACCCTGTGCTACCACGAAAAACTGGAGCCCTACGGTGGCTGCCGGCTGTGCATCGTGGAAGTCGAGCAGGGCGGTCGAACCAAGCTGGTGGTCTCCTGCGTGTACCCGGTGGAAAGCGGCATTGTGGTGCGCACCCGCACGGAGAAGATCGACCGCATCCGCAAAATGATTCTGGAACTGCAACTGGCCCACGCGCCGGATTCCTTCGAACTCGTCGAACTGGCCAAGGAATACGGTGCGGATCCCAACCGCTTTGAGAAAGAGGCCTCGTTTTGCATCCACTGCGGGCTGTGCGTGCGCTACTGTGCCGAGGTCAAGGGCAAACACGCGGTGGGCTTCATCGACCGGGGCACGCGCAAGGAGATCAGCTTTATCCCCGAGATTGCCGCCCAGGAATGCTGGCAATGCAAGGAGTGTTTCGAGCTGTGCCCCACCGAGGCGCTCCAGGCCGCTTATGTGCTGACCGAATCGCTGTTCTCCGCCCATCCACCATTTAAACACGATTCTAACCATACGTAATTAAAAGGATATATCTTTTTTTCGAACAAGGCATGATTTGCTTGCCTTGTTCGCTATAATTTGGTAACATGTTAAAAATTAATCATTAAAGAATATGCTTAAAACCAACATGCCGGGCTAAGCTTTTTCGAATTCATCAATTATTAAAAAAAAGAATTGATATTTCTAAGAAGCTACATTATAGCTTTTGAAAAATTATTTTATTTAAAATCTGATCAAATTTGTTATTTAATAATCTGATCAAATATTGTATTCAAAATGAACAACGCCCAATGCGGGGAAAACCAACGGCCTTTGATGAAGACATGGCAGCGCGTCCTGTCCTGAATACAACGGCCTATTACTATTGGGAAAATGTGGATACGGAAACGGTGTGGGGTCGATACGCAATGTAAATCAACGGAAACTTGCTGCAAGTTATCCGATAACCGATAGCCGCTGTCAGACGATCAACGGCAACCATTATCCAAATAGGAGGGGGAGGATCTATGACGGATTTAAAATTTCATGAACTGACGATCGACAAGGGCGTTGCCCGCATTAACCTGAACCGTCCCAAACATAATGTTTTCAACATCGAAATGATGGAGGAACTCACGGCCATGTTGGCCGAACTGGCCGATAATGCGGATCTCAAGTGCGTGGTCATCGGTGCCGTGGGCGCCAGCTGGTGCGCCGGCGTGGAAGTTTCCGATCACAAACCCGAACTGGCACCGGACATGATCCGCGTTTTCGATGCGCTGCTCAAAGGGATCCACGCCCTGCCGGTTCCTTCCGTTGCAGCCGTCAACGGCGCCTGCCTGGGCGGTGGAATGGAAGTTGCCATTGCCTGTGATCTGGTTGTGGCCTCCAAAGCCAGTGTTTTCGGCCAGCCTGAAATCAAGCTGGGATTCCTGCCTCCTTATGCCGCCGTTCGTCTGCCCCATCTTGTGGGACCATCCAAAGCCATCGAGATTTGCACCACCGGCCGGCGCTACAGTGCCCAGGCCATGTATGACATGGGTCTCATTGCCGACCTTTTTGAGGCCGAAGGCTTCGAAGACAGCCTGGCCAAATTGATCAAAGAATTTCAGCACTGCAGCCCGCTGATCATTCGGCTCAACAAGCAGGCCGTCACCATGCATGTGGGCATGGACATCAATAGTGCCATGGATAGTGTCGGTGATCTGTTCCTCAACAAGCTGATGAAAACCGCGGATACCCTCGAGGGAATCAAGAGCTTTGAGGAAAAACGGCGTGCTGAATGGAAGAATCAATAATTTCTTATCCTATTATATCATACTAACCTAGCGTGAGAAGGAGCAGCATTATGTCAACGATGATTTCATGGCAAATGGTCGAACGCAACAAACCACTCGTACGCACAGAAAGCCCCATTCCCGAACCCGGAGCGGGAGAGGTCGTTATCAAAGTCGCCGGTTGCGGCGTATGCCACACGGACTTAGGGTTTTTCTATGACAATGTCCCGATGAAATCCGAAATGCCGATTACCCTCGGGCACGAAATCAGCGGCATCGTCGAAGCGGTCGGAGAGGGCGCCGAAGACTGGAAAGGCTGCGCCGCTGTGATACCGGCGGTCATGCCTTGCGGGGAATGTGCGGATTGTAAAGAAGGACGCGGCAATATCTGCATGAAGCAGAAGATGCCCGGCAATGATATTCAGGGCGGTTTTGCCTCCCACATTCTGGTTCCCGCCAAACAACTGTGCAAAGTCGCTATTGACGAGAACATGAAACCGGTCAGCAAAACCGACATCACTCTGGAAGAGCTGTCCGTGGTGGCCGATGCCATCACCACACCTTACCAGGCGATCGTTGAAGCCAAACTGGCCGAAGAAGACATGGCCGTATTCATCGGCGTCGGCGGCGTTGGTGGATTCGGCGCGCTGCTGGCCAAAAGCTTTGGTGCAACTGTCGTGGCAATCGATGTGGATCAGGAAAAACTGAATAATCTCGCACCTTATCTGGACGCAACCTTTAATGTAAAAGAAGTTCCCTTCAAAGATCTGCGCAAGCAGGTGTATGGGGTGGCCAAAGAAACCGGCCGCTCACGTACCCACCTGAAAATATTCGAAACATCGGGTACGGCCGCCGGCCAGAAAACGGCATATGGTCTGATGACCTTCGGTTCCCATCTGTCCGTGGTCGGATTTACCTTGGATACTGTTGAAATTCGGCTGTCCAACCTGATGGCCTTTAACGCGACGGCCAGAGGCAACTGGGGATGCATACCTGAATACTATCGCCCGGTTGTGGACTTGATCCTGGACGGCAAAATGCCGCTCAAGCCGTTCGTCAAAACGTTCCCGCTGGATTCCATTAATGAGGTGTTCGAGAACGCCCACAATCGCAAGTACAACCAGCGTCCCATTATGGTCCCCTAGACCGTAAGATCGATAATGAAGAAAAAAATGTCGTCGCCGGCGAAATGCCGGCGACCCCTGGAAGGAGAAAAAAATGAGTGATTTAAGTTGGATGCCCAGAGAAGACGGACTCAAAGACCATCACCTGTGGAGTGAAAATACCTTTGGTACTGAGGCTCCGGGTGTGATCTATGAAAAGAAACCGATTCTCGATCCTCAGGGTAAACCGGTGGACGGGGTTTATTCGGCCTGGGTGACCCTGAACAACCCCAAACAGTACAACTCTTACACCACCGAGATGGTCAAGGGCGTCATCGCCGGTTTCCACCGGGCATCCGCCGACACCTCCGTTGTGGCCTGCGTGTTCACCGCCATGGGCGACAAGGCCTTCTGTACCGGCGGCAACACCAAGGAGTATTCAGAATATTATTCCAAGCGGCCCAACGAGTATGGCCTCTACATGGACCTGTTCAACGCCATGGTTGACACCATTCTGTTCTGCAAGAAACCCACCATCTGCCGGGTCAACGGCATGCGCGTGGCCGGTGGTCAGGAAATCGGCATGGCCTGCGACATCGCCATCTCCAGCGACTTGGCGATTTACGGTCAGGCTGGCCCCAAGCACGGCAGCGCCCCGGACGGCGGCAGTTCCGACTTTTTGCCCTGGATGCTGCCCATGGAGCTGGCCATGTGGAACTGCGTCTCCTGCGAGATGTGGAGTGCCTATAAGATGTATCGCCTGGGCCTGATCTCCAAGTGTGTGCCGGTCATCAAAGACGGTGACAAATGGGTTCGCAACCCCACCGTAATCACCGATTCCTATGTGGCCGACGGCGATCTCGTTTACGGCGAATACAAAAGCGGCGATGCCGCCAAAGAGGCACGTGCCTATGTGAAGACGGCGAAAACCGATTTCGAACTGCTGGATAAAGAGGTCAACAAGATTTTGTGGACATACGCCAACCTGTTCCCCGGCTGCCTGATCAAGAGCGTCGAGGGCGTCCGCCTGAAGAAGAAGTTTTTCTGGGATCAGGCCAAGGTGATCAACCGCCACTGGCTGGCCGCCAACATGTCCGGCGAGGCATTCCTGGGCTTTGGCGCTTTCAACACCAAGAAGATCACCGGTACGGACACCATCGATTTCCTCGAGTACCGCCGCCGCCTGGCTGCCGGCGAAACCCTGGACGACGCCCTGATGGCTGCGGTTCTGGGAAAACCCAAAGGATAAATCAACCCCGATTACTTTCAACATATTAGAAAGAGAGAGATCTATGTTGCTGGAAGGAAAAAATGCAATCGTTACCGGAGGATCCCAGGGCATTGGTACCGCAGCATCCCTGATGCTGGCCGAAGAGGGCGCCAATGTCTGCCTGACCTACCGTAGCCATAAGGAAGAGGCCGAGGAAATCGCCAAACAGATCGAGGGCATGGGCCGCAAGGCACTGGCCGTAAAATGCGATATTGCCTCCTTCAAAGAGGCCGAAGCCACGGTCAAGGCTGCTCTGGAGGCTTTTGGCAGAATCGATATTCTGGTCAACAATGCCGGCATGAACTGGGACGGCGTATGCTGGAAAATGACCGAAGAGCAGTGGGATCGTGTTCTTGAAGTCAACCTGAAAGGGTACTTCAACTTCACCCGCCACGTGGCGCCCCTGTTCAAGGATCAGAAGTACGGACGGATCATCAACGTGACCTCCATCAACGGGATGCGCGGCAAGTTCGGGCAGACCAACTACTCGGCCTCCAAGGCCGGCATCATCGGCTACACTAAGGCTGTGGCCAAGGAGCTGGGTGGCTTTGGCGTAACGGTCAACGCTGTGGCGCCGGGGCTCATCGAAACCGCCATGCTCAAACAAAACGAAGCCCGGGACAAAATCATCGATATGGCCATGGCCGAAATCGTATTGAAGCGGGTCGGTCAGCCCGAGGATTTGGCCAATGTCATCGCGTTTTTCGCTTCTGACAAGGCCAAACACGTTACTGGAGAATGTGTCAAAGTCGACGGCGGCCAATATATTTAGCGAGCACTATCCACTGTGTGTCGCAACATATTGTTTCGGGGCCGTTGCCGATTTATTCGTTCTTAAAGGGGGGTTGATCATGGTCATCCATGATCAACCCCCCACAGGACTCGACGGGCAGCGCATTCATCCGCAAACGATTCCACCGGTTATGAACGGACGCCGATACGGTTGACGTGATCCGTTCGCCAACCATCTAAACTAGGAAAAAGGAATTTCCGATGGGAAAAGTAGCTATTATTGGTGTGGGGCAAAGCAAGTTTGTCCGCAAATACCCAGGATCGATCCGTGAACTGGCGTTCGAGGGATTCAAGGAAGCAATCACCGATGCGGGGATTACCGCCAAGGATATTGATGCCTCGGTGTTCTGTTCAGCGCCGGAATATGACAAGCAGCGTTCACCCTCGGCGGTGATTGCTGAATATTTAGGACTTAATCCGCAACCGACCTTTTATGTTGAATCACTCTGCTCATCCTCCAGCACGGGACTCAAGCTGGCCTACAGCATGGTGGCCTCGGGTGTCCACGACTGTGTTGCTGTGATCGGGCTGCAGAAGATGTCCGAAATTTCCTCGGCCGAGTCACAGGAGCGTATGGGACGCGGTGCGGATATTCAGTGGGAAAGTCCCTTCGGTACCATGATGCCGGCCTACTACGCCATGCACGCCCAGGCCCACATGGCCAAATACGGCACCAAACCGGAAGATCTGGCCGCCGTGCGCGTCAAGGCCGCTACCTATGGGCAGATCAATGACCGCGCCGTTTACCGTAAACCCGTGACCCTGGATATGTTTTCCGATCCGGAGAACATGATGGCCAGTCCGGTTTCCTCCCCTTTGCGCGTCGGGGATTGTTGTGCAAACGCCGATGGTACCTCATGCATGATCGTGGCCAATGAAGAAAAAGCCAAACTATTCAGCAAAAAACCGGTCTGGGTCCTGGGCGTGGGGGCAGCCAGCGCCAGCGTCAACCTGACCGGCCGAGACATGCTGCACGGGCTCAAAGCGGCCAAGCAGGCAGCCGACCAGGCTTACAAGATGGCTGGCCTCGGTCCCAAGGATATCGATGTGGCTGAAGTTCACGATTGTTTTACGATTGCTGAAATGCTCGCTTACGAGGCCCTGGGATTTGCCGAGCCGGGCGGTGCCAAGGAACTGATCCAGAGCAAGGAGACCTACAAAGAAGGCAGCATCCCTGTCAACGTAGACGGCGGACTGCTTTCCAAGGGCCATCCCATCGGGGCCACCGGTGGCAGCCAGGTGCGTACGATCGTCCTGCAACTGCGCGGTGAAGCCGGTGATATGCAGGTCAAGGATCCGTCGATCGGGCTGGTACATAACATTGGTGGCGTGGGCATCTATGGCAACGTGACCATTTTTGGCAACGAGTAAACTGGAGGATAAAATGGGCAAAAAACCAGAAGATGTCCGCTTCGCAAAATTTGGCACGGTCAGCTTTACGAAAACGACGCGGGTCAACGATTTTATCGATTACCTGGAAGACGGCAAGGTCATGTACACGCACTGCAAAAAATGCGGCGCTGATTTCTTCCCCCCGCGGGCCGATTGCGAGGGCTGTCTGTCCAGCGATATGGAGTGGCGTGAGGTGAGCGGAACCGGCAAACTGGTCTCTTATAGCCAGCTGAAGTACGCTCCGGTAGGCTTTGACGGCGACCTGCCGTACAGCATCGCGCTCTTGGACTACGGTGATTATCAGGTGTTCGGTCGTCTTGACAGCAGTTTGGGGCCTGCCGACGTGGAAGTCGGTATGGAAATGACCACTGTGGCCAACAAACTTGCTGATGGTCAGATCAACTACGTTTTTAAAAAAGCATAAATGACGGCTAACCGGTCGTTGTCTTGATAAAGGAGTAAAAGCTAAATGGATTTCAAACTTTCCAAAGAACATCAGATGCTGCAAAAGGCCGTCCGCGATTTCTGCAAAAAACAGATCGCGCCCAATGTGGAAGAGTGGGACAAGAACCATTACTTTCCGTACGAAGAAGTCATGAAACCCATGGGTGAGCTGGGATTCTGGGGTACCGTGATCCCCGAGGAATACGGCGGGGAAGACATGGGCTTTCTCGCCGCCATGATCGTGACCGAAGAACTGGCCAGAGTTTGCAGCTCCCTGCGCGTGCAGGTCAACATGCAGGTATTGGGGTGTGCCTTCACGATTCTCCGGTATGGTACCGAGGAAGTGAAGAAAAAATACATCGAAGGCCTGTGTGCCGGCGAGCTGATCGGCGGATTCGGGATCACCGAGCCGGATGCCGGCTCCGACGTCATGGCCATGGCCAGCACGGCGGAAGACAAGGGCGATCACTGGCTGCTCAACGGCAACAAAACCTGGATCTCCAATGCCCAGGTGGCCGACGTCTTGATTTACTATGCCTATACCGATATCGAAGCCGGCTCCAAAGGACTGTCCGCTTTCGTGATCGAGCCCAAAAACTTCAACGGTGTAAAAACCACCGCCTTGGATAAACTGGGGTCCTGGAGCTCACCCACGGGTGAGGTGTTTTTGGATGGCACCAAGGTGCCCAAGGAGAATATCCTGGGCAAACCGGGCGACGGTGCAGGGATCGTTTTCGGTTCCCTGAACCAGACCCGCCTGTCAGCAGCTGCCGGTGCCGTGGGCGTGGCCCAGGCCTGCTTGGACGAGGTCACCAAATACTGTAACGATCGTAAGCAGTTTGGTAAGAAAATCGGGCAGTTCCAGATGAACCAGGACATGATCGCCCAGATGGCCACCGAGATCGATTGCGCCCGCTACTTGGTCTACCGCGCCGCGCTGGAAAAAGACAACGGCAAGCTCCAAAACGGTCTAGATGTGGCCAAGGCCAAATACTTCGCCGGTGAAACGGTCAACAAGTGCGCCAACTACGCCATGCGTATCCTGGGCGCCTACGGTTACTCCACCGAATATCCGATCGCACGGATTTATCGGGATACCCCCACCTACTACATGGTAGAAGGTTCGGCCAACATCTGCAAATGGATCATTGCCCTGGATCAACTGGGCTATCGCAAGGCCAACCGGTAAGCGTGGTTTCCCAATGGTAGAAACGGTTTCGTGGCCGGGGCGAAGTCAATTGCCCGGTGAGTATGCTCCGCTCACCCGGCCGGTCATTCGCCCCTGCCATAGAAACCGAAGGCAGTTTGAAAATACCATTTGAAGTGATTTGTGCGCTCGGGAACCTGACCGGGCGCCACCTGTTTTTACACATATATTCATGACTACCAAGGAATTCCCATGAGACCCTATTTTGAGAAGATGAACTCATTCGGCCGGGAGTTGAACGAAGGCCAGATAAAAAGTAGCGAGCAGAATGTCGATCAGATCAAGGCCGTTGAGGCCGAGGTCCGGGAAACCGTTAAAAAGATTAAGGCTTCAGGGTTTCCTGAAGAGAAGATCAATGCCCGCGGCCAGATGACGGTCTGGCAGCGTATCAATTACTTGATCGATCCGGGAACCTGGTGCCCGCTGCACACCCTGTACAATCCCGAGGGCAACGCCGAAGGCCACACCAATGTTTTTGATGGGATGGCCAAAATTTCCGGTAAATGGTGTATTGTCATCGGTTTCGACAACAAGGTGCTGGCCGGTGCCTGGGTGGCCGGCCAGCCGGATAACATCCTGCGCGTCACCAACCTGTCCAAACGCCTGAATGTGCCCCTGGTGTGGCTGGTCAACTGCAGCGGCGTCAAACTGCCCGAGCAGGAGAAATTCTATGCCAACCGGCGCGGTTCCGGTACCGCCTTTTTCCGACACGCCGAACTGAATCAGATGGGTATACCGATTTTGGCCGGCATTTACGGCACCAACCCGGCCGGCGGCGGTTACCAGGGCATCAGCCCCACGATCCTGTTCGCCCACAAGAACTGCAACATCGCCGTTGGCGGCGGCGGCATCCTCAGCGGTATGTCCCCCAAGGGCTTTTTTGACGAGGAAGGTGCCGAGGCGCTGATCGCAAGCGCCAAGCAGTATAAGGCCAAACCGCCCGGATCAGTGGACATTCACTATGATGAAACCGGATTTTTCCGATACAAGTACGAGGAAGAAACCGGTGTTCTGGACGGCCTTAAAGAGTACATGCGCGATGTGCCGGCCTATCACCCGAAGTATTTTCAGGTGGCCCAGCCCAAGGATCCGGCCTTCAAGGCCGATGATCTGTATCGCCTGGTGCCTTTCAATCAGAAGCAGATGTACAGCTTTGATGAAATCCTGGCGCGCCTGGTGGATGGCAGCGAGCACATGGAATTCCGTCCCGATTACGGCCCTGAAATCTACACCGGCCTGGTCAAGATGGGTGGTTTTCTGGTGGGCTGCATCGGTAACCGCCAGGGCTGGCTGGGAGAAGGCTATCCCGAATACGCCGACTATCCGGGGATCGGCGGCAAACTGTATCGCCAGGGCCTGATCAAAATGAACGAGTTCGTTACCCTTTGCGGTCGTGACCGGGTGCCGATCATCTGGTTCCAGGACACCAGCGGCATTGATGTGGGAGATATTGCTGAAAAGGCCGAACTGCTGGGCTTGGGGCAGAGTCTGATCTACTCGATTCAGAGCACCGATGTCCCCCAGATGCTGGTGGTACTGCGCAAAGGGACGGCGGCGGCCCATTATGTCATGGGCGGTCCCACGGCCAACCGGCACAATGCCTTTACCCTGGGTATCTCCACCACCGAGATCTACGTGATGCACGGTGAGACAGCCGCTGCGGCCAGTTACTCACGGCGTCTGGTCAAGGAGAAAGATGCTGGTCGTTCACTGCAGCCGGTTATCGACAACATGAACAAGATGGCTCAGGAGTACCACGACAATTCAAGGCCGATCTATTGTGCCCAGAAAGGGCTGATCGACGAAGTCGTGCAACTTAATGAGCTGCGCAAATATCTGATGGCTTTTGCCGGCTGTGTTTATCAGAATCCCAAATCGATTTGTCCGCAACACCAGATGTTGCTGCCCAGAAGCATCAAGGGGTAGACTAGTGCATTTGGTTCGAACGGTCAACCGACCGTGTGGATATCATCGAGTAATCATGCGATTGTGTCTCTTTCCGGAGCGCAACGCTAATGCTGTGGATCGCCTTCAATCAAGAGACGCCAAATCATGGTGGTTCCTCCCTTCAGCACCACCTGTCTGCCAAGTGGCACCTCCAACTTTTGTTTGAAGGCGATCCGCCTTTTTTTTTGATTGACCTGGACAGCGTAGTATTTACCGCTTGATGGCCCGAGTCCCTGACTTAACGCCAGACTCGGCGCCTTCATTCAACCATCGATAGGGAGTAGAGATGATCTGATGGAAACGACACTTATTGCTCCGGCAAGTTACACTATATTTGGGATTCCGACGGTTATTTTCTCAGTATTGATTCCGATCCTCGGCGTCGCCGCATTCACCTACATCATGGCCCTGCGAACGGCCCCGCTTGTCAAAGCGGCGCCGGATCTGCGGTTCGACCGCATTCCGCAGCGCCTTGCCAACGTTTTTAAGATCTGGCTGGGCCAGTATCGTCAGCCGCGTTACAAGCAGGCGGGGGTGGTGCACATTATCATCTTCGCCGGTTTCTTGATTTTGAGTATCCGGTCCTGCTCACTGGTAATCATCGGCATCGACCCTGACTTCGTGATGCCTGGTTTTGGCGGGTTTGTGGGGGATATCTACAATTTCCTTAAGGACTACGCGGCCACTGCGGTGCTGATCGCATGTGGTATTGCAGCCTGGCGGCGAGCGGTGGTCAAGCCCGAACGATACAAGGTGCCGGCCAAGTACGGCAAGGATCACACGGCTGAGGCCCTGTTTGTGCTGGGTCTGATTTCGACCCTGATGATTTCCGAGAGCCTGTTCGAGGCCAGCCATGTGGCGGCCAACGCCCAGGCCGGCCTGCATGTAGCGTTCCTGGCCCCTTTAAGCCTGGGCTGGCTGTTCAAGATGGCCCTTTCATCGGCGTCCACTTCGGCATTGCAAGCCATCCACGTGATCGCCTACTACATTCATGACCTGACCTTCTTTTTCTTCCTGTGCTTTTTGCCCCTGGGCAAACACTTTCACGTGATCACCTCGATCTTCAACGTGTTTTTCATGCGCATCGATAAGGGCAACATCAAGCCGGTGCAGCACGGGATCAGCGACGAGCAGCTGGACGACCTGGAATCCTTTGGCGTGAAGAAACTGGAGGATTTTACCTGGAAACACATCCTGGATTTCTACTCCTGCGCGGACTGTGGTCGCTGCTCGGATAACTGTCCGGCCAATGCCGTGGGCCGCCCCCTGTCACCACGGTTCATCTCCATCAAGGGCCGCAACCAGGTGTTCGAGAACTACCCGATCTACCCGTACGGTGCCAAGTTCAAGAAAAGTAAGGACCTGATCGGCACAATTTTTGAGGAGGACGAGATCTGGTCATGTACGACCTGTGGTGCCTGTGAGCAGGAATGTCCCATTGGCATCGAGTATATCGACAAGATCGTGGACCTGCGCCGCGGCATGGTGGACGAGGGCTTGGTTCCCCAGAGCCTGCAGAAACCGCTCAAGGCCCTGGAAAAACGTGGCAATCCCTGGGGCAAGATGGAGAAGAAACGCGCGGACTGGACCAAGGACCTGCCCGAGACCGTCAAGGTCAAAGACCTGTCCAAGGGCAAGGAATCGGCCGAGGCTCTGTACTTTGTGGACAGTATCACCAGCTACGATGACCGTATGCAGGATCTGGGTCGGGCCACAGCGACGATCCTGTCGGCTGCCGGTTCTGATTTCGGTATCCTGGGCAAGAAGGAGAAGGACGCGGGCAACGAGATCCGCCGGTTTGGTGAGGAGATGCTCTTTCAGACCATGAAAGAGATGAACACCGACGCGATCATGGATAGCGGTGTGAAACACATCATCACCGCCGACCCGCATGCCTATAACGTGCTTAAGAACGAATACAAGGATCTGCCGCCGGTGGAGCACATCAGCCAGTTTATCGCGCGCAACGTGAAAAGCGGTGCCCTGCAGCTGACCGGTGTCAATGGGGACAGCGACAAGGTGTATACCTACCACGACCCGTGCTACCTGGGCCGGCACAACGAGGTGTACGATGATCCGCGTTCTGCGCTGGACGCCATTGCCGGCCTGAAGCGGGTGGAGATGGAACGTAGCCGGGATCGCAGTTTTTGCTGCGGCGGCGGCGGGCTGATGCTCTTCTACGAACCGGAAGAGGAACAGCGCATGGGCGTGCTGCGGGTTGAGATGGCCAAAGAAGCCGGTGCCAACGTGATCGTCACGGCCTGTCCGTTCTGTTTGGTCAACATGGAAGATGCCATCAAGGTGGCCGGTCTGGAAGGGGAGATGGAGGCGATTGACCTGTCGGAGCTGATTGCCAGGCACCTGGCATAATTCTGGTTTGAAAATGAACGCATTAATGGATAAAAAATCCCAATAATCAAATGACAAATCCCAAATAAATCCCAATGACCAAATGTCAAATCCCAAACCCGGTTATGCCTTGTTTGAGATTTGAATATTGAGATTTGGGATTTATTTGGAACTTGGTGCTTGGGATTTGGGGTTTTATTTTGAACCAGTTTCGATAAAGACTCACAAGTAAAACTAACCGGAGGAACTATGGAAATTTTAGTATGCGTCAAACGGGTACCCGATACGGCCGAGAACGAGATCGAGGTAAACGGCGACGGTAGCGACATCGAGCGCGACGATCTGGTCTATTCGGTCAACGAATGGGACAACTACGCGGTGGAAGAAGCGATTCAGATCCGCGATAATGTGGGCGGCAGCGTAACGGTCGTGACGGTGGGCGATGACGAGTCCGAAGAAGTGCTGCGCCGTGAGATGGCCATGGGCGCGGACAACGGGATTCTGTTGACCGACGATGCCTTTGAAGGCTCGGACGGCAAGGGCATTGCTACCCTGCTCAAGGCCGCGGTGGAAAAGGGCAAATACGACCTGATCCTGACCGGTGCCCAGGCCGATGACGGCGCGGGCCAGGTGGGCGGTATGCTGGCGGCCATGCTGGACTACCCCTATGCCTCACTGGTCAACAAGGTCGAGGTGGACGGCGACAAACTCAAGGTGGGCCGTGAGATCGAAGGCGGTAACCAGGAGATGAACGAAATTTCCCTGCCTTGTGTCCTGTCGATCCAGACCGGAATCAACGAGCCGCGCTACGTGGGTATCCGCGGTATCCGCAAGGTGGCCTCTGTGGATATTCCCGAGTTGGGTGCCGGTGACCTGGGCGTGGATGCCTCCGCTGTCGGCGAAGCCGGTGCCAAAGTGAAACGCCTGGATTACTTCGTGCCTGAACTGGGCGAGGGCGCCGAGATGCTTGAAGGCAGCACGGAAGAGATCATCGCCAAACTGATCGAACACCTGAAGGCCAAAGGAGGACTGAAATAATGGCTGACATTTACGCATATATTACCCATCATAATGGTGTGGCCGATGATTCGGCCCTGGAACTGATCGTTGCGGCCCAGAAGATCGATGCCGGTGCTGCGGTAACGGCCATCGTGACCGGATCGGGCGCCGAGTTGGACCAGGTGGCCGATGCAGTGGCGGCCACGTATCCCAAAGTCTTGAAATTCGGAAGCGACGCCCTGGCCTATCCCAATGCGGAAGTGGTCAGAAAACTGCTGGTGGGTGTGCTGCCCGCGGATGCCATCGTGCTGGTGCCCCACGACACCTTTGGTATGGACCTGGCCCCGGGCCTGTCGATCAAGCTGGACTCGACCTTTGTGGCCGACGTGGTGGATATCGAAGGCGTGGAAGGCGATGCCCTGAAGGTGATCCGTCAGGAATACTCGGGCATGGTGAGCACGCATGTGCGCTGCGATATCTCATCTGGTGCGGTGGTCAACATCCGCCCGGGGTCTTTTGCGCCGGACGAGAGTAAATCGGCCGGCGGCACCGTGGAAGACAAATCCGGTGACATCGGCGATCTGTCCTGTGGCCGCAAGTTCCTGGAAGTGGTCGAAGCCGAAGTGGGCGATGTGGACATCACCAAAGAGGATGTTCTGGTCTCCGTTGGCCGCGGTATCGAGGACGAAGAGAATATCGAGATCGCCCAGGAACTGGCCGATGCCATGGGCGCGGTGGTCTCCTGCTCGCGTCCCATCGTGGATGCCAAGTGGCTGGAAAAATCCCGTCAGGTGGGAACCAGTGGCCAGACGGTCAAACCCAAGGTGTACATGGCCTGCGGTATCTCCGGCAGCTTCCAGCACATGGGCGGGATCAAGGGTTCCCCGTTTATCGTGGCCATCAACAAGAACGTCAAGGCCCCGATCTTCCAGGTGGCCGACATCGGTATCGAGGCCGACATCCTCGAATTTCTGCCTGAGCTGACTGAAGCGATAGGCGATCTGTAAAATACCTGAATTACCTGAAATACCTAAAATACCCCGCAGGAGGACACCAGAGCCGGCAATATCAAACGCGCTTACGGTAGCCGCAAGACGTCGGCTCTGGCATCTTCCATCTTTAAGGATTGGGAATCTTATCAATGGGTCAACATTGCCCGCGATTTTTCGTGTGGCAATCAAGTTGTTACCCGCCCGTTGATCGGGGTAATCCAGAGTTTTCAAACCGGCCTTAAGATGCTACAAAACGGTTGGCCTACCGCTACCTGGTTATTTGGAAATGGCGCTAGTCGGCGGGCAGAAAATTTATCAGTATTTTAACAGGAGGTTAACATGAAGGATGTCGTTATTGTCAGTGGCGCCCGCACAGCGGTCGGAAATTTTGGTGGATCTTTAAAAGGCACCCGATGCGTGGACATGGGCGCGCTGGTAATAAAAGAGGCGATCAAAAGGGCTGGTTTGCGTCCGACCATCAGCGATGATGTCAAAAAGTGTCGACCCGATACCTTTGGTGATTATGATCGCACCGAAATCAACCAAAAATACTATGACTATGAGGATTCCCTGACGCCCGTTTATTTTGACGAATGCATCATGGGAAACGTTCTGCAGACCGCCCAGGGACAGAACCCGGGCCGTCAGGCAACCATTTACGCCGGACTGCCTGAGGAAACCAATGCCATCACCGTCAACAAAGTGTGCGCTTCTGGAATGAAAGCCATTGTGATTGGCGCGCAGTCCATCATGACCGGTGATGCCGACATCGTGGTTGCCGGTGGAATGGAAAACATGAGCAACGTGCCCTACGCCATCCCGGATAACCGGTGGGGCGGCCGGATGAACATGCCCTTTGGGCAGACCATCGACGTCATGGTCCACGATGGCTTGTATGAGATTTTCAACCAATATCACATGGGCATGACCGCTGAAAACATTGCCAAGCGCTACGATATTAGCCGTGAAGAGCAGGATCAGATCAGCCTGGCCAGCCATCAGCGCGCGATGGCGGCCAATGAAAATGGCACCGCCAAACAAGAAATCGTGCCGGTCATGATTCCTCAGCGTAAAGGCGATCCCAAGGCATTCGATGTTGACGAGCGCCCCATGGAAACCTCCATGGAGAAACTGGGCAAACTAAGACCGGTGTTCGACAAACAGGGTACCGTGACAGCGGGCAATGCATCGGGGATCAACGACGGTGCCGCCGCGGTGGTCATCATGTCGGCGGAAAAAGCTGCCGAGTTGGGGCTCGAGCCGTTGGCCAAAATCAAGGGGTTTGCTTCCGGTGGCGTCGATCCGGCGTATATGGGACTCGGACCGATTCCGGCGACCCGCAAGGTGATGAACCGGCTGGGGCTTTCCATGGCCGATATCGGGTATACCGAATTGAACGAAGCTTTTGCCTGCCAAGCGATTGCCTGTATGCGTGAACTGGGCCTCGACTTTGAGAAATGTAATCATAACGGCAGCGGTATCTCCATCGGACATCCCATTGGTTGTACCGGCGCCCGTATCACCTATGGTCTGGCCATGCAGATGAAGAAATTGGATGTTAAGCTGGGGCTGGCTACCTTGTGTATCGGTGGCGGACAAGGAATGGCCATGGTTCTCGAGCGCCCCTGATTGCTTGATCACCGATAACTTTTGTAAATACATCGTTTATCGATGAATGAAAACCCGGCGGGGGGCCTTGGCGCATTAGGCAAAAACCTCCGCCGGCTTGCATTTGGGCATCCCTTCCGGTCGGGCCATTCGATCCAACGCGACCACGAACCAGACCGACCACCTCGGGGTTCTCTTAATGGAAGCATTGTTTTTCTCCCTGAATGTTGACTGAATATGAAAGGGTAGGCATGATTTAAACTAAGGCTGCAGGCAAAAAAGCCTAACGATTGAAAAGCCAAGGTGCCGTCTATGGATCAGAACACACAATCTAAGGAGATGGAAGCGTTCTTTAACAACCATCGACAAGGCATTATCGACGAGTGGGTCCGGCGACTGCAGTCACAAACCGGATTAAAATACGCCGCACGTCCATTGGAGGAACTCATTGAGACGGTTACGGATGCCTATGATGGTAACTGCGGGGTTTTGCTTTATGGCGATTATTCTTATATTGACGATTTCATCGATAAGATCACCCGATTGAGACTGGACGCAGGGTTTTCCCTTTCCCATGTTCAGATGGCTTTCGAACTCTTTCGCGAGATCGTTATCCCGATGTTTTACCAATCCTTTCCCCTGGATCAATTCCTCGAAGCCACGGTTCGGGTCAACCGCTGCCTGGCCTATACCATCCATCAGTTCAGCGATTATTTCCAGACTGTCCATGAAAAATTGATCCGTGAACACAACCTGCAACTCAAACGGGAAGTCAAGCGGCGAACGGCCGAATTGGCCGAGTCCGAACTGAAATACAAAACCCTGGTCGAGGAGATCAACGACGGGTATGTTGTGGTTCGGGGGGAGAAAATTGTGTTCGCCAATCCGGCTTTTGCCAGGATCCACGGCTGGTCCATGGATGCGGTGATGGGTGCCAAGTTCTACGATTTCGTGGCACCGGAAAGCCGTGACAAAATTATTTCCGTGTACAATCGGGGCATGATCATCGGCAAAAATGTCGCGCCCAAGGCGTTTGAATACATGCGCCTGACCATTGACGGGAAAACCTATCCGACAGAAATCCTTGCCAGAGTCACCCAATACGACAACCATTTGTCAACCATTGCGATCTGCCGGGACATCACCGAGCGGGTGAGAATGGAGAAAAAATTCCGCGAGGCCGAACGCATGGCGACCATCGGGCAGATTACCACATCCTTGTCCCACGAGGTGCGCAACCCGTTGTCGGCCATCAAGCTGAACCTGCAGGTGATCAAGAAAAATGCGATGTTCAAAGGCAATGATGAGCGTCGCATCGACATCTCTGTTCAGGAAGTCAAGCGGTTGGAACGTATTCTTCAGGAATTGCTCGATTTCGCCAAGCCCCTTAATCTTAAATTTCAGCCTGCCGATGTGTATGTGCGCATTTGTCATTGCGCTGAATTGCTGGATGAGAAATTCAAGGAAAAATCCATAACGGTAAAATTCAACCTGGCGCCGGCCATGCCGGAGGTTCCGCTGGATACGGAAAAGTTCCAGCAGGCCATCATGAACCTGTTGCTCAACGCCATCGACGCATCGCCAGCGTCCGGCACGATCCATATTTCCATTGGTATTGCCTGGCGCAATGATCAGCGGTATGCTGCCATTCGCATTCAAGACGAAGGGGCGGGCATCCCACCGGAACTGGTGAAGGAAATCCAAAAGCCGTTTTTTACCACCAAAACCCGTGGCACCGGGCTGGGACTGACCAATACGGAGCGCGTGGTCAGGGATCACGGCGGGTGGCTGGAAATCGGCAACGCCAAAGCGGGCGGGGCCATGTTCGTCCTGATGATACCGGTGGGGGGGGATTGATATGCCCAAGGTGCTGATTATTGATGATGAAGTTTCCATTCTTGAGTCGCTGGAAATGTTTCTCAGCGAGGGGGGCTACACGGTCCGCACCGCAGCTACCGCCAAAGCGGGAAAATCGCTTTTCAAACGGTTTGAACCCGATGTGGTGGTGCTCGATATCCGGCTGCCGGACAGTACGGGGTTTGATGTCCTGTCCTGGCTCAACCGATCGCCCAAACCGCCCAAAGTCATTATGATTACCGCTTTCCACGACATGGAAACGGCCATTACCTCCATGAAAAACGGCGCCTTTGACTATATCCACAAACCCCTGGACGCCGATGAGGTGGAAACCACCATCGAAAAGGCGGTGCGCGCCGTTCAGGCGGAACGTGAGGTCACGGTATCGGGCGACCAGACGGATGCTGTGGAGGAAGATGTCATTATCGGCAAAAGCAAGCCGATTTTGGATGTCTTTAAAACCATCGGTATGCTCTGCCGCAACGATGCCACGGCCCTGATCCTGGGAGAAACCGGCACCGGTAAAGAGCTGATCGCCCGGGTAATCCATAAAAACAGCAAGAACAGCAACGCGCCCTTCATTACCCTGGATTGTTCCGCTGTGGTGGAAACTCTGCTTGAAAGCGAACTTTTCGGGCACGAAAAAGGGGCGTTTACCGGCGCCGATCAAACCAAGCCGGGACAAATCGAGCTGGCCGGCAAGGGCACCCTTTTTTTGGATGAGATCGGCGAACTCTCCTTGGGGATTCAGGGCAAGCTGCTGGGGTTTCTCGAACGGCGTGAGTACCTGCGGGTGGGCGGACAATACCCCCAGCGATCGCAATGCCGCATTTTGGCCGCGACCCATCGGGATTTGAATGCCATGGTCCAGGACGGGAAGTTTCGCAAGGATTTGTATTTCCGGCTCAATGTGGTTACCCTGAATGTCCCTCCACTTTGCGAGCGTCTGGAGGACATTCCTGACCTGGCCCACCATTTTCTCAAAATCATCAGCCAGTCCATGCATAAGCCGTTTCAGCTTCAGGACGGGGCCATGGACATGCTCATGCAGCACCACTTTCCCGGCAACGTCCGTGAGCTGAAAAATATAATCACCGCTGCGGCGGTTCGCTCACCCAGCAATGTTATCCTAAAGGAAGACATTCAACAGGTGTTATCCCTCCATCGCGACAGCACACAAACGCCCGATCCGGCATCCAACCTGGAGAACATCGAGCAGCAGCATATCGAAAGGGTGCTCAAAGCCGTCGGCTGGAACCGCACCCAGGCGGCCCGGCTGCTGGGCATCTCCCTGCCAACGCTGCGCAGCAAGATCCGCAAGTTTGGTATCGATCCGGACGAGCCGTAACGTCGTGAACAAACACGTCATTGGCTGATGCTTAAGATTCGTGCCAGACTTCTCAAACAGGCTCTTATACGAATCGATACCTCATCGTCTTTACCCGGATCCTGCACAATGACAGGATTATTCAATTCCAAGAATTAAGCCCTTGACAATATGGTCTGGTCTGGTCAGACTATATGTAGTCTTTAAGAAAGGGAAGGGGTATTACCATGCAAATCGCCAATATATCAGAGGCTAAAGCACAATTATCCGCACTGGTCGAAAAAGTGATGGCCGGTGAAGAGGTCATTATTGGCAAGGCGGGAAAGCCTGTCGCCCGGCTTGTCAAATATGAAAACAGTACGATTCCAAGGCAACCCGGAGCGTTGAAAGGTAAAATAAAAATTTCAGATGATTTCAATGAACTGCCTGAGGATATAAGGGAGGTATTCGGGATGGATAGCAAATGAATCTTTTGCTCGACACGCATGTCCTCCTGTGGTGGCTGGATGACAATCAGGCACTGTCCGGAACAGGACGAAGTGCGATCTGCGATCCCGACAACCTGATTATCCTGAGTTCCGTGGTGATCTGGGAAATTCGAATTAAACAGGCGCTTGGGAAATTGGAAATTCCACCAGATTTTTTTCAGGTGCTGAAAAATCAAAATTTCGAATTCTTAGCGATAACGGCCAGTCATGCTTGGGCCGTTGGTGATCTTCCCATGCACCACCGGGACCCTTTCGATCGCATGATCATTGCCCAGGCCAAGTTTGAAGGGCTTTGCGTGGTCACCCATGATGCTCAGTTCAAGAACTACAGGGTCCCCATTATTGAAATCTGATCCGTGCCCATCCGGGCCGCGACCCACTGAAATCTAAATGGTATGGTTCAGGAGGGCAAGTTTCGTAAGGATCTGTATTTCAGGCTCAACGTGGTGAACCTGCACGTTCATCCGTTTTGTGAGCGTCTTGAGGTTATTCCTGACCTGCCCCGCCATTTTCTCAAGATCATCAGTCAGTCCATGAACAAGCCGTTTAAGCTCCAGGACGGGGCCATGGACATGCTCATGCAGCACCAATTCCCCGGCAACGTCCGTTGAAAATTCTTTTCTAGCCCTGAAAGTTTCTTTCAGCCCGCCTTGCCTGCCGTCCATTTTCCCCACACATTACCAATCTAAAAAATACAATAGATTACAGTGAATTAAGAAAAATCTAACCGATAAATAAAATTCATTATTAGAAGGCATTTCATTTGCAGTGGTGTATTGCATCAATGCCCCACGGTACCGGAATAGGCTCACTGGAGATGATTTACAATCAAAATGGAGAAGGAGGACCAATGGAAAACGGAACGAGTTTGAAACAGGCTGTTTTTCTGGTGGTATTCGCGGTGTTTACATTGCTGTGTTGGTGCCCCATCGGTTATGGCGCCTACGGTGCGCCGACCTTGATTTTAGGAATGCCCAGCTGGGCGGTCGCCGCCCTGGCGATCGGTGCGGTCATGTTTATGATCGAGTTGGTTTACCTGTTTGGGAGCAAGTTGTCCCTGGACGACGATCAACTGCCCGACATCGTCCAAAGCATCAAATCGGACATTCAATAAACCGCATCTCAACCTTTAAGGAGTGATATATGTTTGCCATCAGCGTAATTACTGCAATCTGCTTAGTTTCGGTTTTTGTTGGCTACCTGGCCTTTCGTCAGGGATACACCCGCACCCCGGACGACTATTTCGTGGCCGGTTCCAGTCTGGGCTACTTTGTTTTGATTTTTAGCTTGCTGGCTTCTTTTTTAAGTGCGTTTTCCATGTTCGGTATGTCCAGCCTGGGCTACCGCACCGGTTTTGGTTCCCTGTTTGTTCTCTCCGTGAACCTCGTTCCGCTGGGGGCGCTGTGGTACTACATGCATCGCAAAACGTTTATCCTGGGCCGGGCCAGAGGCTGGATGTCCATGGGCATGCCCTTTGGTGAACGGTATGGCAACGGCATGCGCGCCGTGATTCCCATCGTCGTACTGCTGGCCTCCATCCCTTACCTGGTGGCCCAGGTGCAGGGCATCGGTGTTATGGTCGAAGCCATCAGCAATAAGGCCATCCCCTATCATGTGGGCATGTTTTTCGTGCCTGTCTTCATCTCCTTATACCTGATCATGGGCGGAATGAAGGGTGCCGCCTGGGTCAATACGGTGCAGGGAGTCTTTTTCTCGATCATGGTGTTTGTGCTCTTCTTTGCCGTCATGGCCAAAAACGGCGGCTTCGTGCCCACCATGGAAATGGTCTTTGAGGCCCATCCGCATCTGTTTGAACTGGGGGCCAAAGGAGGCAAACTGTGGAGCTATCCCATGGTGTTCGGGTTTGCTGCGGCCATGTGCCTGGGCTGCGTTTGCTTTCCCCAACCTTACATGCACGCCTATTCCAGCCGCACTGCCAAGGGCTTCAAGGCCATGGTGCTGAGCTTCGGCGGGATCTGTCTGATCATCATCACCATGCCGACCCTGGTGGGCATCGCCTCCACCGTGATCGTTCCCGGGCTGAAAGGCGTGGATGCGGACAAGGTTTATGGCATCGTGGCCTCCCGCATCCTTCCCGACTGGCTGGCCGCCCTGGCGGTGGCCGGTGGGTTCACGGCGGCCATGTCAACGGTCAACGGCCTGGTCTTCGGCAATGCCACCAACCTGGCCAATGATCTGCTCAAGCTGGTCGCCCCCAATACGGATCAAAAAGGACTGGTCAGTGCGGCGCGCTGGTCGGTGGCCGTAATCATGGCCATCTGCGTGGTCCTCGCCTGGAATCCGAATACCCCGGTGGCGGAGTTGTCCGTGCTTGCCTTCGGCACCGTGGCCGTCACCATATTCCCCCTGTGGGGCGCCTACTTCTGGAAACGTGCCACCGCCGCCGGTGCCATGGCCAGCACCATCGTCGGTTTGGGGCTGAACCTGGTATTCTTTTTCTGGGGCGGCAAGAACATGGTGCTGTTCCCCCAGGCCAATCTTTTCCAGCTCAATGGTTTTCTGGCCGCTTTTCTTGCTACCGGCGTGGTGTTCTTCGTCGTCTGCCTCGTTACCAAACCGGGCAAAGTTGAGGAGAAAAGTCTGGACCTGTTTTTTCATCCCTCACTCAACGGTAATGCCGGTGAAACCATCGATCAGGAATTGGTGAAAGCTTAGTTATTCTCAATGTCAGCGGTTAGCCTTTGGAATGATGCCGCTAATTGCTAACAGCGAACGGCTAATCGCTCAATTTAGATTCTTAAAGTATTCTATCTGACCCGGGCATACACAATACGGGTGCCCCGGATGTTGAAAGGAGTAAGAGAATGGATTTCAATTTAGATTTGCCTGAGAAATTTAATGCAGCCGATTATTTTGTGGATCGCAATATCCGCGAGGGCCGCGCCGACAAGGTGGCAATCCTTTGTGAAGATCGGCAAATGACCTACGGCGAGGTCCAGAAGGGAGTCAACCGGGTCGGTAATGCCCTGAAATCGTTTGATGTCCGGATGGAGGAACGCGTTGCTTTGTTACTCCTGGATAACGAAGTCTATCCCCAGGCCTTTTTCGGGGCCATCAAGATCGGTGCCGTGCCCATCTGCCTCAACACCTTGATGCGGCCCAAAGATTACACATATTTTCTCAACGACAGTCGCGCAAGGGTGCTGTTGGTGGATCAAAGTCTTTTGCCCATCATCGAAGATATCAAGCCGAAATTGATGTTCCTCGAGCATGTGGTTGTTGTTGGTGCCAATGCAGGCCAGGGCAAGGTCACCTTTGATGAATGGGTCGCGGATAAATCCGATGAATTGGACGTGGCGCCGACCACACCCGATGATGCCTGTTTCTGGCTCTACAGTTCAGGCTCCACCGGACTGCCCAAAGGCACGGTGCATCTCCAGCACGATATCGTCTATGCCACTGAAACCTATGGCAAACAGGTGCTAAAGGTCAAGGAAGATGACGTCTGTTTCTCCGCTGCCAAATTGTTTTTTGCATATGGCCTGGGCAACGGACTCTACTTCCCCTTCAGCGTTGGCGCAACAACGGTCTACCATCCGGGACGGCCCACCCCGGATGCCATGTATGCCACGATCGCCAAACATCAGCCGACCATTTTCTTTGCGGTTCCCACCCTTTTTGGCACCATGCTGACCCAAGAGGGGTCTTTAGGGCGCGCGCGGGTGTGTGTCTCGGCTGGTGAAGCCCTGCCGGCAGAGATCCTCAAGCGCTGGAAAGAACGATTCGACGTAGGGATTATGGATGGTATCGGCTCAACGGAAATTTCTCATATTTTTATTTCCAATCGGGTGGATGACATGCGGCCGGGATCGACCGGTAAGCTGGTCCCCGGGTACGAGGCACGGATCGTGGATAACGACTTCAATGATGTGCCCGACGGTGAGATTGGTACGCTGTTGATCAAGGGGGACAGCACGGCGGCCTTTTATTGGAACAAACATGAAAAATCCAAAAACACCATGATCGGTAACTGGATCAACACGGACGACAAATTTTTCCGTGATGAAGACGGGTATTTCTTTTACGTGGGGCGTTCCAACGATATGCTCAAGGTCGGCGGCATCTGGGTTTCTCCCATTGAGGTGGAAGCCTGCATCATGGAGCATGCCAGTGTGCTTGAATGTGCCGTGGTCGGTGCGCCGGATGATGAAAACCTCATCAAGCCCAAGGCCTTCGTGGTTCTTCAAAATGGGGCATCACCAACAGAAGCGTTGTCGGCGGAAATCAAGGCTTACGTTAAAAAGGCCCTGGCCCATTACAAATACCCCCGGTGGATCGAATTCGTGGACGAATTGCCCAAGACCGCCACTGGGAAGATCAAACGGTTCATGTTGCAGGAAAGCGCGACGCAATCCGCCGCATGACACGTTCAGTTTCTGACCATCAATGCCCCCCAATGGAACCTCATTGGGGGGCATTGAGTGCCCATCCAGAAATGGTGAATTTGCCCGATATCTGAAGTAACAAGAGAAAAGGACGGTTGTGATGAAGCAGGGGGCGCCTGAAAAGCCGGCATTACTGATCATTGATATGGTGAAGGATACCTTTGACGAAGCCCATCGTTTGCCGATAACGCCGCTGGCCAAAAAGACAATTGCGCCGATCAACGCGTTGATCGCGGGCTTCCGCAAACAGTCGTGGCCGATTGTGTTTGCCACCGATGCCTACCACGAGACCGATTTTATATTCAAGGGGCGCATGAAACCCCACTCTTTGGTCGGCACCGTGGGGGCCGAAGTGATTGACGAACTGGATCGCCAAGCCGAAGATCGATGGTTGCCCAAGCCCAAGTTCTCGGCTTTTTTTGAAACGGATCTTAACGCATGGTTGAAAGAAAGGGGCGTAACGCTTTGTGCCGTGGGCGGGGTGGCGACGAATTTCTGTGTGCTGGCAACGCTTCTGGATGCAATCTGTTACGATTTCAAGGCGGTGCTGTTAGAAGACTGCAGTGCGACCTGGTCAACCGAGATGCATGAGCAGATTCTGAACAACTATCGCCGCAACCCATTGGATCCATTGTTTCGCGTGCTTGATTCGCATAAGTTTGCCGATGCCATGGGGATGGGGTGAGAGGCGACGTTTCTGGATGAACACTAACTATTGTGACCGCAGGCATCAGAGGAGCGGAGCATGTCCGCGAAAGCGGCTGGCAATAGGCGAGGGGTAGGGGCGAAAAATTTTTCGCCCCTTTCGAAAACAAAAAGTTAACCCACCTTGAGAATCATGGCTGCGCCGGTGTCGCCGGCGGCGCAACCGGTAAACAGCATATAGCCGCCGCCCAGCATGGCGACTTCCTCAATGCCTTCGATGATGCAACGGCCGGCAGTGGGGGCCTGGGGATGACCGAAGATCATGGAGGAGCCGTAGTTGTTGAAGCTCATCACATCTAGGTTCATTTCCTTGGCCATGTAGATGTCGTTGGCGGCAAAGGGGTTGTGGGTCTTGATGGCTTTCATTTCCTCGACCTTGAGGCCGGCTTTCTCAAGCGCCATGTTGGCTGCGGGAACCGGCGCGATGGCCATGTGCGCTTTCTTGACCCGCGAGTACCCATAGGAGATGATCTGAATTTCAATGTCCGGATTAGTACTGAGCTGCTTGGCATGTTCGCGGTCGGTGACCACGAAGGCGCAGTTGCCGTCCGCCGGATGAGTCTGGGCACCGAAGGTGTGAACGCCATTGGGCAATACCGGACGCAGGCCCGCCAGCCCTTCGGCCGTGGAGGCCGTGATGCCTTCGTCCGCATCGAAGTTGATTGTTTTTTTCTTGGACACTTTGACTTCGATGGGGAACATATAGCGTTTCTGGAAGGCCCGGTCGTCCTTCAGCGCATCCATGTACTGCTCGTAGCGGCGCAGGGCAACCTGATCGCATTCCTCGCGGGTGACGCCGGACAGCGCGGCCACGTTTTCGGCGGTCTGAATCATGGCCTGTTTGCCCCAGGGGTCGTAGTTGAAGTGTTCCATCATCCAGTTTTCCGAAACCACCTGTCCGCCAGGACCTTTGGGGTTGGGCCAGATGGTGTGGGGACCGTTGGAGCAACGGTCGGAAAATAGACAGTAGATGTTTTTGCAATAGTCGTTTTCAAGCGCCATGGCGGCCTGGTACAGGCCGGTCGTGGAGGTGGAACAAGCCTGGCTGAGCGTAACGCCGGGACTGTCCTCGGCACCGATCATGGCAGCGGACCATGGCGATGCATAAAACACCTTGGGCTGACCAATGGTAATACCGAAGATGACATAGTCGAAGCTTTTTGCATCCCAGGATTTGCTGTCAATCCATCGCTTTGATGTTTCGGCACCCAGAACAATGGAATTTTCGTTGGCCAGGCTGCCCTGCCATCTGGCAAACGGCGAGCTGTAATATCCGCCATAAGGAATGAATGCTTTACTGAACATAAGTACGATCCCCCTTTTTTCAGTTCGAGTGTTGATGTTTCATATGATGAAATAGATATCATCCTTATATGTAACCAATTACATTTTTTGTCAAGCCTAATTCAGACCTGTTCTTCTTCAGCAAGCTGTCATTATCGTCTGTTCGTTATTCTTCGATAATGAATCCCGATAAGTTCATTAATGCGAATGAGGAGTTGACTAATCGTTAAAAAAATATTGGCCGATGGCCCCTTGTTCGTGTGGCGACAAAGGGGCCACACGACTTTAATCAACTACTACCAGGGGCGTCCAACCGGAAAAATGACTCGCCAATGAATGATTGGATCGGAACAGGGGGATCAGTACATCTTTGGTTGCCTAAAAGCCTGCTTGTTATCGGACCCGATCCAGACTTCTCAAACAAGCTCTAAGACGCACCGGCCGGCCGCTTGGGTGCGGGTGCTTGTTTGAAATCGCTGGATCAGGTCACTTTTAAGAAAAGGTTTTCTTCTTCAGCGACGCCTGGACAGCGGATTCAAACAAGCACCGGGTAGATCATGTTGATGGTTATAAATGAATCAATCAGCCGGCTTTTGGCTCGGCTTCGTCCCTCAGGGTGCGTTTAAGGATCTTGCCGGTGGCGCTTTTGGGCAGTTCCTCAACAAACTCGACCTTGCTGGGGACTTTGTAGGCGGCCATATTCTCACGACAGTAAGCGACGATCTCGTCACTGGTGGCTGTTTCGCCGTCCTTGAGAACGATGGAGGCGCAAACCGCCTCGCCTTTTTCCGGGTGGGGGATGCCGTAAACGGCGAGTTCTTTGATCGCCGGGTGCTGATAGAGGTAATGCTCGACTTCGGCGGGCCAGATTTTAAAACCGGCCGCGTTGATCATGTCCTTGACACGGTCGACAATGTAGACGTAGCCGTCTTCATCCTTTTTGCCGATATCGCCTGAATGCAGCCATCCGTTGCGCAGGGCTTTGGCCGTTTCTTCGGGTTTGTTCCAGTATCCTTTCATCACCCCGGGCCCTTTGATGCAGATTTCGCCCCATTCTCCCGCTGCAACTTCACTGTCGAATTCATCCATGATTTTAATTTCAATGTTTTCGCAAGGGGTGCCAATACTTCCGAACTTATGGAAATAATCGTGATTGTAGCAGGCAAACGGCGAGGATTCGGTCAGGCCATAGCCTTCGTGGATGGTGCGACCGAACTTTTCCTTCCACTTTTTGCTGATTTCCTCAGGCATGGTGGCGGCAGCGGAGAAATCGTAGCGGATGGATGACAGATCATATGCCGACAGATCCATGTTGAGCAGGTTGATGAAGATGGTCGGCACGGCGAAAGACATGGTTACGCGGTGATTTTGGAAGGCCTTGAGTACATCCTCGGGTACGAACCGCCGGAACAGGACCAGGGTCGCGCAGGAGTTGAAGGTGCCGTTCATGATGAAGTTTTGGCCGAACACATGGAAAAGGGGCAAGAACAAAGACATGCGATCGTCCGCGGTAAACCCGGCATGATGGGCGGCGGTGTAGGAGTTGGAGACCACATTCCCGTGGGTCAGGGTCGCGCCCTTGGGAAATCCCGTGGTACCGGATGTATAAAGGATGACGGCGGTTTCTTCACGATCCAGATCCACAGCCTTGACCGATTCGGACGCATCGGCCACCCAGGTGTCGATGGTGGGGTTGCCTTTCGCATCTCCTTCGCAGACAAGCACATGTTGCAGATCCGGATAGTCTTCGCGGTTTACGTTGACGAGCAATTCACCCACGGTGCAAAGCATTACGGAGCCGGAGTCATTGAGCAGATATTTGAGTTCGGCGGATTTGAGCATCGGGTTGACCGACACGGCAACCGCACCGATTTTCAGGGAGGCAATATAGCACACAACGAATTCGGGAATATTGGGCAAGTACAGGGCCACGCGATCACCCTGTTTGACGCCTTTTTTTTGCATGGTATCGGCCAATCGGCCGGCCTGGCTGTCTAACTGACCATAGGTAATTTCGCGGTCTTCAAAAATGATTGCTGGTTTATCCGGGAAAATCCTTGCAGCCTGTTCAACATTCTGAGTTACGTTCATTTAGTTCCTCCTCGTGTCTTAAGGTGGTAAGCAGTCACTTCAAAAAGGTGATACGCAGTTACTTCAAAGTTTAAAATACACAGCAAAGTCCGTGCCGTAAATCAATAAAAATATAATATGTTATAATTATACATAATACGTAAAATGAAGATGATTTACCCTGCGGGGGAATGTTACTTTTGGTAACATGCGGGTTGTCCGCAACTCACCAGTGTGGTCTAAATATAATAAAAAATCTTATGAAAACGAATGATTGTAAAATATGTTACGAAAAGAAACGGTTTATCGTTCAAGGGAAGCGGGAAGCTTGATTTCACCTTCGGCCAGGGCCGGCGGATAGACGATTACCCGTCGACCAGGTTTCTGCCATTGAATCAGGCAAGCGACCGCCGCGTTCTCAGGCGACGTACCGAAAATCACCTGATGCCCCTTATTGAAATCCATCCGTCCCATGGCACCCGAATGGTTACCCTTTTCAAGGGCCAAAACAAGCTGATCCGGATCGAGACTGCCGGTTTTTTCAATGGCCCGGGCCAGCAGATACACGGCCTCGTAGGTGGGCGCCGGTCCATGGCCGGCCTCAATTTGCCTGCCATAGCGCCGGCTGAAGGCGTTATAGAAACGTGTCGCCGGCGGAAATTTTTTCGAGGGAATATTGCCCAGTTCAAAAATGATATTGAGCGCCCCACTGATTTGGCCGTTAAAATGGTTCCATGCGCCAGGACCCATCATGGGGGAGATAAAGCCGCACAGCAGCCCCGGGGTCTGCCGGGTTTTCCATTGGATCACCAGCTGCCCGCTGTGAGGTGTATCGAAAATAGGCAATATCACCTGAGCACCTTTTTGGGTGGCTTCCTGCAACCCCGTACCAAAATCAATCGTTTCATAAGGGTAGTGACGGATGCCCAGTATTTCCCATCCGCCTCGCTTGAAATACAATTTAAGGATCAGCGACGCGGTACTGCGCGCCCAGGCCACATCCTGGATCATCAAATACACCCGTTGAAAATCGTAGCGCTTTTTTAAAAAGCGCATGGATCCGATAAGTGCGTCGGCCAGGTAGCGGGTGTTCAATCCGGTTCTGAAAAGGAATCGGTATGCCGGGGTATTTAGCACCTTGGACTCCATGGCCGGGGTCATGGCAATCGTTTCGATCATGGGAATCTGGTGCTTGGCAATCACATCCATTGCAGGTAAAAGGACTTCTGATCGAAACGGACCGATCAACACCGCCCGGACGGGCCGGGTGTTAAGAAACGTTTCAAGCTGCTTAAGGGCGGTTTCGGCATTTACCTGGGGCGCGGCATCCTTGAGATCGAGGATTTCAATTTTTAGCGGAACGGCTTGGCTGTTGAGCCTGACGCCGCCGCCTTGATTAATTTCCTCAACCGCCAGTTGGGCGGCCATGAGACTTTCCCTGCCTTCCAGGGTCGTGGTTGACGTGGCCACGCCGATGACCACCGGCGTTTGTGCATCCGATACGGGGACCATCCCTACCAGGAGGATGATCAAAAGGGCCGTCCAACGAATAACCTGCCGGGCGCGAAGCCGATTCAGCGAGCGGTGGCGGGGGGCGCTGGACAGGGCAATCCCATGCAGATTTTGCAGGTTGCCTTGCTTTTCGAAATCAGAGTGTCCATGAATGTCAAATGCCCAATGAAAAATGAAAATGTCAAATGGTGGTATTCTATCTATCGATTGCCCTGGGGCATGGGAGCCGGTTGTTGACATGAGGGGCATGGTTTTCCTATTATTTTTTTATTTCAGACCACTGTCATGGGATCCACGATCAGATGAATGTTAGATTTTCCATCTCCTTGAAGCTGCTGCTGTTGATTCTGCCGCTGATCTGCCTGCCGATTGCGTCGACCGGTTATTTCTCCATACATGCCGCCGTAGATCGCGTCAATCGTCTCGTGCGTCATGAACAGATGGCCAAGGCTAGTGCGGCGGCAGAAAAGCTCTCGTATATTTTCGAAAAACTGCGTATTGACCTTGAAACCATTACCGCGTTGCCGGTCCTGGAGGATCACTATATTTCACGATCCTTTCGATTACGGGCCGAAACCGAGTTCAATCGTGACACCATCGCCCGCCTTTTTCAGGATTTTATCGACCGCACCCCCTACTACCGCCAAATTCAATATCTGGATGAAACCGGCAGCGAATTGATCCGCGTCGGCGGTGATAAAGCCGCCGGTACCGCTGGGGGGAGCAGGGCGTATCCTTTTTTTTCCCAGACACGCCACCTGGCGCCCGGTCGGGTATTTATCTCCGACGTCAAGGGCGGCAAAGATGGTCGGCCATCGGTCATGCACTGGTCAAAGCCGGTTTTTTCGGTCATGCGCGAATTTACCGGTGTTGTGGTCATCGAGCTTGATTTCGACAGCATTATCCAAATCATAAAAGACATCCATGTGGGCGAAAGCGGCTATGCTTTTCTCGCCGACCAGTTGGGACGCATCGTGGTGCATCCGCTTTTTGCGCTGTATGACCGTACGCAGGAGAATGTCGAAGACTTCAGCCTGAAAAAAATGGTCGAAAAGATGATGACCGGTACCACGTCATGGGAACAATACAGATTTAATGGCGAATTGAAGGTCGCCGCTATTTCTCCCATTTCACCCATCGGCTGGTCGATCGCGGTGACCATTCCCACTGCCGAATTCAAAAAAGAGGCCCGTGCCATCCAAAAACGGGTTTTGCAGGTGGTGGGGCTGACCCTGGTGATCGCCATCGTCAGCGTCAGTATTCTCAGCTATCTGATTCTGCGGCCGGTGCGCAACCTGGTTGCCGCGACCCGCCAGATATCCGCCGCTGACCTGAATCAGGAACTGCCGGTGCATTCTCACGACGAGTTGGGTGACCTGACCCGTTCCTTTAACCGCATGATCAAAAATCTGGCCCGAACCCAGAACGAGCTGGTGCGATCGGAAAAATTGATATCATTGGGTCGGCTGTCGGCCGGCATGGCCCATGAAATCAGAAACCCCTTGAACGCCATCAAAGGGGCCGTGGTCCACCTTAAACGGCGGCTTCCGGATGATCAACTGGTCCAGGAATACACCCAGCTGGTGTCCGAGGAGATCGACCGCCTGAATAATCTGGTGACCGATTTCTTGTATTTTTCAAAGCAGGCCATCCCCAAGCCCGTGCCCTCGGATTTGAACCAGCTGATTTTGTCTGTGCAGCAGCTTTTTGCCGAGCAGGCCAAAAAATGCAATATTCGCTTCAACAACCATCTGGCCGAAGATCTACCAACAGTGCTGTTAGATATGCAGCAAATTGAACAGGTGGTCGTCAATTTGCTGGTCAATGCCATGGATGCCTTGCCCAACGGGGGCGTGGTGAGCTTTTCAACCGCTTTGCTCCAATCCAGTGACGGCAGCGCGGATCGGGTGCGGGTCGAGATCTGCGACGATGGCATCGGTATTCCGGAAGCGCATTTGCAGTCCATTTTCGATCCTTTTTTCAGCACCAAAGAGTCGGGGTCCGGCATTGGCCTGCCACTGAGTCTGGGGATCATCGAAAGCCATGGCGGCAGCCTGACCATCCGCTCCAGGCCGTCGTTGGCCACCCTGGCCACATTTGAATTGCCTGTGAACGGTGTAACGCTCAGCGAGGAGACCGATTAAGTGAAAGACAAAACCATCATGGTGGTTGAAGACCGTGGCAACACCCTTAAAGTGATATCAGCCATCCTTGAAGATGAAGGTTACCATGTTCTAAAGGCCACCAGCGGCCGTCAGGCATTGGAGACGTTCAATGCCCATCCAAGCATCCAGGCGGTGCTCTCAGATCTGAAAATGCCGGGAATGGATGGCCTGGCCTTGTTCAAACAGATGCAGGCGATTCGCCGCCCGCCGCCATTTATCATCATGACCGCATACGGAACCGTGAAATCCGCGGTTCAGGCGCTCAAGGAAGGGGTCGTCAACTATCTGATCAAACCCCTGGATTATGACGAACTGATCATTGTTCTGGAAAAAGTCATTCATGATCATTCGCTTTCCCAGGAATTACAAGCGTTAAAGGCCAGTATCGATCCCCATGAGGCCTTTCATGAAATGATCGGCGCGGACAAAAAAATGAAAGAGATTTTCGAGCGCGTGCGCATGGTGGGGCCCACCGATGCATCGGTGCTGATCTATGGGGAAACCGGCACGGGCAAGGAACTCCTGGCCCGGGCGATTCATCTGGAGAGCCGGCGTCATGAGCGGCCCATGGTGTGCATCAATTCAGCGGCGTTGTCGGAAAGCCTGCTCGAGGCCGAACTGTTCGGTTACGTCAAAGGGGCCTTCACCGGTGCCTTGGGGGATCGCCAGGGACGATTGGAAATGGCCGACCAGAGCACGCTTTTTCTCGATGAGATTGGTCACATGAGCCTGCAGCTGCAGGCCAAACTGCTCAGGTTTTTGCAGGAAATGAGTTTCGAGCCGGTGGGCGGCAGTGTGACCAAACGCGTGGACGTACGCGTGATTGCGGCCACCAATCTGGATTTACAGCAGTGCATCCGTGAAGGCAAATTTCTCAGCGATCTGCTTTACCGTCTGGAAGTCATGCCCATGCGCCTGCCGCCGCTTAAGGATCGCAGCGGCGATATCTGCCTGATCGCCGATTTTTTTGTCCGGCGCATGGCCCGCCAATATGATAAAAAGATCGATGGCATCACACCGGATGCCCTTAAGGTATTGTCGGCTTACCGCTGGCCCGGGAATATCCGGCAGCTGAAAAACGTGATCGCCCGATCGGTAATTTTATCCCGGGACACGCAATTGGGGGTGGTCGACCTGCCCCAGGACATTGTCGGTGATGTGACCGGCGCTAAGCAACCGGGCCGGGTATGCCTGATCAGCAGCCTGCCGCCCGATGGTGTCACCTTGAAGGATATGGAGCTCGATCTTATCCGACGGACCATCGCCCAGTGCGAAGGCAATAAAAGTTTGGCCGCCCGCCGATTGGGCATTTCGCGTAAAACGCTTTACGAGAAAATTCAGCGCTATGGGCTGGACGGGTGAATCAGGGGGTGATTTCAGATTCCGGAGATCCAAAATGGGTCTGCATGAATTGCGATAAATCCGAGGCATCGTAAACGATGCCCAATTCATTTTTCAATTGATGCAAGTCGTCCTTTATTGCTTCGGCGCTCTGGTAGCGTTTGGCAAGTGATTTTTCCAGGCATTTCATGATGATTGCATTTAATTCAGGGGGAATGTCAGGCCGTTTGGTGATAATCGGAGCAATGGTTATCTTCGGAATCGAACGAATCGCATCAATTTCATTGTCGAATTGATGGACCCGTTTGCCTAAAAGAATCTCATAGAAAACCAAACCCAGCGCATAGATATCGGTCTGATGGTTCGCCTCCTCTCCCATGGCCTGTTCCGGAGATAAATAGGCGAGTTTGCCTTTTATGACGCCGGCCATTGTCAGTGAAGGCTCCGATGTGGCCTTTGAGATTCCAAAATCGCTAATCTTGACCTCCCCGTTCATTGAAATGAGAATGTTTGGCGGACTGATGTCACGGTGGATGATGTTCAGCGGCTTGCCGGTTTTGTCATCTTTGAGCGTGTGGGAGTAATGCAGGCCGCTGCTGATCTGCATGATCAAAAAAATGGCCATGTCCATCGGAAGACCAGCGTTCATAACCTCCATGATTTGAGCCAGATTTTTCCCATTCACATATTCCATGCCGATAAAATATACATTTTGCATTTTCCCGAAATCGGCAATTTGTGTAATGTTGGGGTGTTGTAGAAGGGCGGCCAGACGGGCTTCACGAATAAACATATCAATGAAATCACGGTTATCCGCCAGATGGGGCAAGACTTTCTTAATGGCCACGGTTTTACGGAATCCGTCCTCACGAAGATAATCTGCCAGATAGAGTTCAGCCATTCCTCCTTCAGCAATTTTTCTGGTCAACAGGTATGGACCGATGCGGGTCATGTCCGCCATCATTTTTTCTCTCTTCTGCTTTCGCTTTTTCTGAACGATCATCGTTAGTACAACCATGATGACAAGCAGGATTGCGCTGCCAAAGAGAAAAATCGTTTTGTAAAGATGGTGGGTTATTGCCATGGATTCAAGCTTTTGCGCATCCTGGCCGATCAAAACCGTTCCGATCTTTACCCCCGAATAGGTTACACCGGTTCTATAGGTGACGACCGGGACATGTTCGTCAACCATGCCCGATGAAATTTGTATGCCATTGACGGTATTGAGGAGCTTTTCGTCAACAGCGGGGTTGAATTGCCGATTGATTTTACCTGAATCGGAATGGGTGAGAACAACATTCTGATGATCGAGAATCGCGATATAACGAATATTGGGATCAGCCATCAGGTCGCGAACGGCAACGTTTAAGGCAAGATAATCCATGACCAGGATGGATGAGCCGATTTTGTCAGCCAGGTCATGAGCAAAAAAAACACCTCGATCGTGAAAGGCATTTTCAAATGAATGGCGCTTGCTTTGCAAAATTGAAATAAAAATGATGTTCAGCACAATCCAGCCTAATAAGCCGATCCCTGCATAACGGATAATTGGCGAATTGGATATGAGATTGGAAATTTTTTGGGTAACCATTTGGATGGTCGTGGCTGATTGTCGTTTCATCCATATCATTGTTGTCGCCGCTTTTTCGAATACAGACATGGCTTGACTCCTTGCTGCCCATCCCAAAATGGCTAATCTCCCTTTCGATCATGGGTGAATATCGTGCCATTTTGTATCAATCTGCCTAATATTACAAGAAATATTAAGATCTTCACGGAATGTCAAGAGATGATCTGTTTTTTCTTTTCTACCGGACTGATTTGTACAGAAGTTGAATACAGTCTATCATTGTGCTAACTAGTGCCCATCCAGAAATAGGAAAATTGGGTTGAAATCAATATAAATCAAGATAAGGCAATGAAACGTATATATTCAATTTCCATTGTGGTCGTTAGCATGATGGTCCTTATATCATGTCAGATGGTGAAATTGCCATTTTTAAAGGATCAACAAAAGAACAAAATTGTTGAAACCAAAGAGGCGGATGATGGTCAGATCAATGCCGCAACGGCGCAGGATAAGGGTGCCGAGAATATGGACCCGGACCAACCGGGCATCGCGGAAAACGCCGACATATCCCCAGCCCATGATAGCCAGGAAATGGATGTAACGGCGCAGACCGAGGATACTCAGAACCTGGCGCCGGGCCAACCGGAAAGCGTACCCACCGCCGGAATGGCCCAAGCCGATGATGGTCAGGGAAATGATGTGAATCCGCAGGCTGAGTGGGACCAGATTATGGAACCAAGCCAGCCGGACTACACAGAAAATCCCGAAATGGCCAGCGCAGATGAAGGTCAGGAACGTGCTATAGAGGCGCAGGGGCAGGAAAAACAAGCCGAGACTATCGGTCTGGACCAAGCGGGGGGCGCAGCAGATCAAGAAGGGCTCGAAAAGGAACTGCCGAGTATAGAAGCCGCGCACAGTCATATCTCCCGGTCATACGTTGCGCTGGGCCGCGCGTATTTGAAATCAAAACAGATCGATGAGGCCAAGAGCGCCCTCAAAAGGGCCATGGATCATGACGAGAACTGCCAGGAATGTCCGGCGCTGCTGGCTGACTGCCGCAAGATTGAAGGTGAAGTATTAAGGCGCGAAGGAGAGAATCTCATCCGTGCCGGACAGTTTGACGATGCGGCCGACATGCTTGAGCGAGCCTTGGCGCTGAATTCCGATGATGCGCTCGCATCGGATTTGCTGTTCCAGGCGCATTACCAGAACGCCCTGGAATTATACGATACAGAGTCGTATTTAAAGGCCAAAACGGAATTTGAAAAGGCGGTGGCCGTTAAGCCGAGTTGCACGGACTGCAGAAAATTGATTGAAGACAGCCTGGAGAAATACAAACAGCGGCACTATAATGAGGGCATTAACTATTTTGGCCAGGAAAATCTGAAACAAGCCATCTCGTCCTGGGAGAAAGTCGTTGCCATAGACCCGGATTATAAAAATGTTCGAGAAAATTTACGAAGAGCAATCCTGATGAACGAACGCATCGAGATGATCAAGCAGCACACCGGTGAATAACAGGCCACAAAAACTGCAGGCGTGCATCCATCAACAGATTGAACGTACGATTTTTTTTAATCGTGCCCATCCAGAATTGGCCAATTTATCCGATTTTTCGGATTATAGCATTCAAGATAATGTTCTTGGGCCGCGGTAACGGTCGTCGCAGGATGACAATACGGCGTTCTCCCTTTTGATGACGGGGGGCTGTGATGTGTTACGAAATTACACAGGTGGTTGTTGGACCTGATCCACCGTCCTTAAAAAGGCGGTAAGGATACAGCTATGTCGACTCCCCACTTGCCACTTGAAAACATCCGCGTTCTGGCGTTTACCCATACCATCATGGGACCCGCAGCCGCGATGGTCCTGGCCGATATGGGCGCAGAGGTTATTCTCATCGAACCACCGGCCGGCGACCCCACAAGACGCCTCAAGGGGCTTGGGGTCGGCTATTTTTCTTATTTCAACCGCAACAAGAAAAGCCTGGCCATCGATTTGAAGACGGCACAGGGAAAGCAAATCATTCTCAAGCTGGTCAAAACTGCGGATGTGCTGGTGGAGAATTTTGGGCCGGGGACCATGGAGCGGTTGGGATTTGGCTATGATGCCATCTCGGCCATCAATCCCAGATTGATTTATTGTTCGCTCAAAGGGTTCCTTCCCGGTCCTTACGAAAACCGGGTGGCCATGGATGAGGTGGTGCAGATGATGGGCGGGTTGGCTTATATGACCGGACCACCGGGCAAACCCATGCGGGTGGGCACATCCATCATCGATATCACCAGTGGCATGTTCGGCGTGATTGCCATCCTGACGGCACTTTATGAGCGCCAATCGTCCGGCAAAGGGCGTCTGGTGAAGAGCTCTCTTTTCGAGACCACAGCCTTTGTGATGGGGCAGCACATGGCCTGCGCGGCCATCACCAAACGGCCCGTGCCCCCCATGCCGGTCAGGGTCAGTACCTGGTCGGTCTATCGACTGTTCGACACCGCGGACAACGATCAGGTGTTTATCGGGCTGATCCGCGAGAAGCACTGGCAGCGGTTCTGCCGTGCCTTCCACCTCGACCATCTATTGCAGGATCCGCGGTTGAAAACCAATAATGACCGGGTTCAGGAACGCGCGTGGTTGATTCCGGAAATAGAGAAGACCATCAAGACCTACACCAAGGCGCAGGTCATCGCCATATGCGACCAGGCCGGTATCTGTTTTGCTCCCATCGCCAAACCAGAAGAGCTTTTGGATGACCCGCAGCTGAATCAGAGCGAACATGGTTTGCTCGAGACGACAATTCCTTCAGGGAAAAAAGCAAAACTGCCCCGGCTGCCCATTCAAATCGAACCGTTTGACTTCAATAAGCGGAGTGATCCACCGCTAACAATCGGTCAGGATACAAAAGAAATACTATTATCCCTTGGTTATGATGAAGCGATGATCAATATAATGGCCGAGAAGGGGATTATTACGATAAAAAAAACATGATTACTTTTCTGTCCCATTTAACTCGTTGAACAAGGATATGAATTGCATGCTAAGCTTATGATTGGGCGCATAATTGACCACCGGGCTAGCCTCCTGGTGTGATTCGCGGATGATTACCGAATGCGATAGATAGGTGTCTAGAATAGGCAGTCCTTCTTCGGTAAGCTCTGAAACCAACGCTTTGGGTAGATTGGCGCGCTCCTGAAAGTGATTGACGACGATACCCTCTACATTCAAGTCTCGATTGTGGTCTTGCTGGACTTCACGAACCCGATTGAGGAGCTGATATAGTGCGCGTCGAGAAAAGTCGTCACAATCAAAGGGAATCAGACAGCGGTTGGCGGCAATCAGTGCTGAAAGGGTGTAGAAATTGAGAGCGGGGGGCGTGTCGATATAGACAGCATCGTATTCGTCCAATTGATCCAGGACATCTTTGAGTTTTCCGATTTTATATCGGGAGTCCAGGCGCGACATCAGTTCGCTGAGCGTTTCATGAGCAGGCAAGATTGCCAGCCGGTCAATCGGCGTTTCATGAACATAGGCATTCGCGTCTTTGGGAAACCAGGTAAAACTAAGCGTTTCCTGATAATAGTCAGCCAATGTGAGCTCAAGCGAATCCGCTTTACTGCCGAGCATATATTGTGTTGAGTTCGCCTGAGGATCTAAATCGACCAATAGCGTCCGCTGCCCGTTGGCTGCACTAAGCGCCGCCAGATTACAGGTAATGGTCGTTTTACCAACACCGCCTTTCTGGTTGAAAATCACCCTGCGCATAGGTTCTTCCTAACGTGTTTGTTTAGCATAAATAACCCACCACCTGAAAAAGGGGGGCACTATTAAATGGGCATTTTGCTGAAAACCAGTCACAAAAAAAGGTGGAAGCTGTCCTGTTACCTACAGCGGAACTTGAATAGATTAAAGCATATCAATACAAAGTAGAAAAGGGTTAAATTAAGGCGTTAAGCTTTCGCCTGGCTGAGCGCTTCGACCGATTCTTGCATACACGTTTTAAAAAACTTCGGGTCCGGGAGCATTTCGGGGCAACTCACCGCCGTTAAGACCAAATCATCGCAATAACTGCCGGCAACCAGCAGCAAGCCCATTCCGTCCATGATGAAGCCCCAGTTAAAACATCTGAGCTGCTTGGCGCCACAAAAATAAAGGGGCTGTCGGGATCCGGGGACATTGCTGATGCCGACACCGCTGTCCAGTGACTGGGCGTAATCGGCCATTTTCGTTTTCAGCGCAATTTTGACTCCTCTGTCGATGATTGGCATCGGTGCGATCTCAAGCATCTCCGTCATATTCCGCCCCCCAATCGCCTCCGTAAATTGCTTCGAGTAATTTGTCGCCTCGTGCACTTTCTTCATTCTTTCGAGTGGGTCCGCTATCTCGCTGTGCATGTCAGAAACCATCGAAAATATTTTGTTCCCACCGTCCGCAATTTCTTCTTCCCTTCGGACCGAAATGGGAATCAAGCCAAGTAAGGGTTTCGAGGGGAGTTCCTGGTGGTGCTCCAGATATTTTCTGATGGCACCACCAAAAATGGTAAGCACAACATCATTTACCGTGGAATCGGCCACTAATTTCCGCATGTTGATAATGTCTTTCAAGGAAACGGTAACGGCCTCGAAAACCCGTTTCGGTGATGGAATGGTTCCGGAAAAGCGTGTGCGCGCATAGCTGGGGGTTCGGATCTTATCCATTATAAAAGCATTCAATGCCTTGGACGCGTTTGGAAGTGTCCGATAAAAGAAATTCAGCCGATCAATGGGCTTCTTCAGTAGGCTATTCCAATACGTCTGAACCAACAATTCAGATGCTGAAGGCGTTCGACCTGATGGTTTCTGCTGTTTGGCGGTATCCCCCTCGGCGTCGGTAACGCCTTCGGGTTCGAGCGTGTGCATGACACTCTTCAGATAGGTGGTCGATCCGCCGTCAAACTGACCGTGATGTTTTTTATGCACAATCGCAAAACAACCCTTTGGAAATCCTTCGACCTTATCCAGTCCCTCAATGACATGGATTTCCCAAAGGGGTCTGGAAATGTCCAGCGGCGTTTCAATGATCTGTCCGGCTTTAGCAACCAACTGATCCCAATTCCCGGGTTTGGGAAGTTTGGTGAACCGTACATGATAGTCAAGGTCAAACGCCTCATCTTCAACCCAGTAGGAGTAATCAAGTCCCATTGGTACCGGGACTCGTTTTTCACGCATGAACAGTTTGTCGAGACGCTGGCTGATGTATTTTAATACGTCTTCATTGGTGACACGGCCCTCTGGAGCGGTTGATGGATCGTAAATATGAATGTCGGTAATGTGCATTGGCGAGTTAGGGGCCTCCAGTGAAAAAAACATTTCATCTACGCCTGTGAGCTGCTTCATCTTGTTAATTAATCTCCTTTTTCATATCCGTCAGTTATTAAATCGTTTTGCATAACTACTTAAGGGTGAAGCTGTAATCATCTGCCGCGACGCCTAAACAACGCGGTATCTGAAGTCCTCGGCTTTCCCGAAAGGGTCAAAAAGATGCCTAAATCATACGTTTAAAAAATGGGATGTGGACGAATTGGATCAATTAACGAAGGAAGTAAAGCGCTATTCAAAAACTTCAGCAGCAGCAATGCGCGAGCGGAACTCAACCCATCTTTTCGACAGCTTAAGATTCGTTTTATGTGTCTACTCTTAAAAAATTGGGAAGTAAAAATAATACTACATATTGGTCTAACCTTTTTGGTCAGACCATATTGGTCCTACATAAAATATAAAATAAGGCTTGTCAATACCTATTTCTTTTCTTTGGAGACGGGGCAGATACAAATGTCATCTTCTATCGGATGGTTGCTGGAAACCATGTGACCATGTTCTACGGCATCGCTAAAATCCATGAGAATATTGACGTAATTGCCGGCTTCAATCGATGTTTTTGCATTGGGGTAGCGTTTCTTAAAGACCTGTAGCATAGCCTTGTTTTCACGTAGCACGGTGGCCATGAAACCTGTAAAGTTATTTTGCTTGGCAATGCGTTGCATGATCGAAAGGAGGTAGGACGCGATTCCCATCCCCTGAAAATCCTCGCGGACCACGAAGGCGATTTCGGCACGCGATGCTTCCTCACCCTCATCGGCATAGGATCCGATGGCGACGATTTCCTGGCGGCCGCCGACGCGCACCTGCCCGATCATGGACATGTTTTTGTGGTAATCCACGCTGGCCCACTGCTTCTGGGCCAACTCGTGAGAGAAAAGCTTTATTTTATAAAAGAAACGGGAATAGATGGTTCTTTCCTGGAGCGAGTAAAAAAATTTGCGGTAGGCGAATTCGTCCGAGGGAAGAAGCGGTCGGAACTCGGCGATTTTCCCGTTTTTGAGAGCCATTTGGTTCTTGTACCCCTCAAGAAAGATGAGATCATCCTGGATGGGAGGAAGCTGATCAGCAAAGATATAGTGACGGCTCTTGGCCACCTCGATCAGCTCTTCGCGGAATTTCGGATGAGCGATCTGGGCCAGTTCCATGACCCGCTGGTAGATGCTTTTGCCGGAGAGCTCGGCAATACCATTATAGAACAGATGGACCATGGAGTCCGTACAGACCTGACCGGTCAGATCAACCTCCAAAGCCGAGCTGATCGAGATGAGATTGTCGTTGAGAGCGATAACCGTTGGATCATTGACATACTCCGAGGAGCGGAAATAAAACATGGGATTGTTATCTATATAGCGAAAGATTTTTTCCGAGCCCATACACATCGATGTTAGCACCCTGCCGGGAAACAGGGTCTTTTTGCGGTTGGTGATCACCTTGTGCTCGAACAGCGGCAGGAATACGTCGGTGATCAACTGGGTGTGGATGCCAAGATCGCGTTTGTCGGTCAGGTGCTGAAGGATCGTATTGGGCAGATGGCCGAACCCGATCTAACGGATAGCATCTGGTAGAGCATGATGTCCTGCATGTTCAGGTCTTCCACCATGGTTCGAATCAGATGTTGCGGCTCCCCGCATCCAGAGCCAATGAATACCCGGCTGCCGTTTTTGATTTTGGACATGGCTGTTTCGGCGCCAATCAGTTTGTCCGGACAGGTTTTCTTCAAATCCATGGTTATCCTCCACAAAAGGGCGTCGCAGGGGGGGCGCTCCGGGTGCATCAACGGATCGTACTCGCTGCCTTCTCTGATAAAATGTTGCAATGCACAATATTTTTTATTGACATCTCGTTTAATATTCATATTATCCTTTCAAAACACATCTTGATAGTTATTGCAACGCAAAATTAATATCAAATTTTTCAGATGAAAGGCGCGCTAAATGATTTACGATCAAATATGGAATAGATATTTCAATCAGCTGGCTTTGCATTCTTTAGCTGATTGAAAAATGAGACAGAAGTTATCGCTAAACTTATCAATGTAACCTCAAAGGAGGAAAATGAAATGATCAATCAAAAAAGCATGATCAAGCAGATGGTGGAGTTCAACAAGGCAGCAGCTGACGGCTTCAAGGGGTTTCTCCAGTTTCAGGAACAGGTCGAGGAACATATCAAAACCATGTACGACGAGGCCCCTTATTTTCCGGAAGCGTGCAAAAAGGCAATGGCTGCTTACATCACATGGCATAAAAGCCTTCATAATAATATTATTGCCGTGATGGATGACAGTTTTAAAAAGGCAGAAGAGTATCTCTCCGTCTAACCCAACTTTCCTTACAATGGGGTAAAAAACGGCCGGCTTTTCGGGAATTCTAAGCCGGTCGTCTTCCCGCCTTCCTTCAAAGGAGAAGGCGTAGTCAATAAAATGCAATTTATCATTTTTATGCAACATTGGGATCAATTTATTCCAGTCGAACCTGGCCGAATGCTTCGTTTTTTTACGATATATTGCATTGCAATATATCTCGGCTCCATTATCAGGGAAATATATATAACATATTAAAATAAAGATTTTATATTGTTATGTTGCGCTGCAATATTTTTTTGTTGACATCCTGCTTGGACGGCTTATATTTATTTAAAAAGCGCCGGTTCAAAAACAAACCCGAGGGCAACAACATAACTCTCGGACAGCTCAGGAGGAAATGCCATGGATCAAAAACAAATGTTTAAGCAGTTGGTCGAATGCAACCAAACTATGTTTAATGATTTTTTCCAGGCCTTAACATTATTTCAGAGCCAGTTCGAACCTAACGCTAATTCCGCCGTTGACCAGGACGAAACCCGCAAAGCCCTTGAAAATTGGGATAAATCCTTTGTGGAAGAATGAGGCAACATGATTAGGCCCGTGCCGACTCAAAAAACAAGCCAGACCGCAGAATAAAACCAATTGAAACCCAGGCTTCACCCACGCGTTACTCACGTTTAAGGGCGCAGGAAAGAAATAAATTATTTTTTTCCTGCGCCTAATGTCGCTGATGTTTCCGAACTGCTTGGCTACTTTTCACTATCAGTACTGACGAATAAACTTACCAATCTTATTTATTGCTTCAGAGGCCTCCGGTAGAAAGGGGGCAAACCCTTGAAACGCATGTGGCATTCCATCCCATATTTCAAGGGCCACTTTGCATCCATGCCCGGCTGCATGTTTGGCTAATCGAGTTGAATCATCCAATAAAACTTCCAAATCACCGACTTGTAATAATAGCGGAGGCATCCCGGCATAATTACCGAACAGAGGGGATACATACGGATTGGTTGGCTCAGCATTCATTCCCATGTATAGAGGGATGAGCACAGGCAGGGTGGCCGGATTAATTACCGGGTCTACGAAAGCACGGGTAAGCAGCGAAAGACTTCCACAGGTTAAATCAGTTGCTGGGGAGATGGCAACAACAGCTGTCGGTAAAGGTAGCGAGAAATCTTTGATCTTTAGAAGGGTGGCCAAAGCCAAATTACCCCCAGCAGAGTCCCCCATCAGAAAAGCGGCCAGAGCAGGGCTTTTTTTATCCGGTCCGTTTTCAAGCATCCATTGATAGGCCTGTATGCAATCTTCCAACCCGGCTGGGAACGTATGCTCAGGTGCCAGCCGGTAATCAATGGAAAGAACCACGGCCCCTGTTGCTTGGGATATGTGAGACAAAAAGGATCGATACCCGGCAAGAGAACCCGCAATCCAAGAACCTCCGTGAATATAGAGGATTCGCCGATTGGGATCTGCACCGTTCGCAATCACCCATTCCATTGAAAGATGGCCTGTTTTCACTGGAAACCACTGCCCATGTGTTTCCGATGTTGACGGGTGCACTCGAAAATACTGATCAATTAATTTGCGCGTTGCATCAAGGCCATAGATCAATTCTAAGGCTTGAATTGATATGTTCCTCAGATGATCCATGACTTGTTCTGTCGGATTATTCAAACGATCTCCTATTCGCGAGGTAAGGGCGCAGAAAATAAATAATAGAGACATTCAACGATGCACAAAACAGGGTCATCTGAATAAAATAGCGGATGACCCTGCCTGTAAAGGTTCATTTTTTCTAAACCAGATTGGCCTTCTTCAGCTTATCCAGCGTGCTCGGGCCATAGCCAAAGTATTTCAGATAAATGTGCGCATTGTCATAGCCCACCGGACGGCAGACCCACTTGGTGCGGATGGGGGTCTCGGTCATCTTGTGCTGGGCCTGGGCCACGACAACCTCCCCGTAGACCGGGTCCTGAACCGGAGTAAAAAGACCTCTGTCCAGCCAGTTTTGGTCCTCCATGGTTTCAAGAGGGGTACACACCGGCGCCACGACAGGTGCGATCGGCGCGAGTCGTCCGCTTTTGCCATATTCGATCGACATATTCACCAACTCTTGGTTGGTATATTTTTGAGTTTCCGCGAAAACCAGCGGCGACCACTTGAGCTGCATCTCTTCTTCCGTGAATATGGTCAGGTCCTTCCAATCGGCAGCGCCCCATTCATCCCACACGCCCATCATGTCGGCAAAGGCCTGCCACATCTCAAGGCGCAGTCCCCCCAAAAACACGGCACCGTCCTTGGTCGGTGAAAAACAGTAGAGCCAGGCGCCTTTGTCCAAGCTCCCGAACTGCTTTGCCACCGCACCCGCCCCATGATACCAGACCGGACAGTTGTCATCAAATTTTGCATAAGCCTCGTGGGTGGATACGTCCAGGGCCTGTCCCTCGCCACTGACCTCGCGCCAGTGCAGCGCGGCCAGGATACCGGTAGCCATGAAGGTTGCCGGTTGGGCCCAGCCAATCCAGGGGCCGGCCTTGGTGGGCACGGCCCAGGGGCAATCATCGACGGTGGACCCGTCGGGCATGACCTCACCGGTGGCGGCCTGGATTCCCGAGCGAGCCTGGGCAATATTGTCGTAATCCGGCATCCGGCTGCGGCTTAACGGACCGAATTGACCATTGGCGGTGATGGATGCGAAGATCAGTCGGGGATTGATTTCTTTGAGTTGTTCATACCCGATCCCCCACTCATCCATGACGCCGGGCAAAAATGTTTCAATGAGAATATCTGCCTGAGCCACCAAGGCCTTGAGGATTTCCCGGCCCTCCGGCTCTCTTAAATTCAGCGTAATGTGGGATTTGTTTCGGCCCTCGGTCAGGTAATTGAGCCCTTCCCCCTTGTGCAACATTCCATAAGGGGTGCAGGTTCGGATAAAATCCCCTTCAGGCGGCTCGATGCGGATCACCTCGGCGCCAAACTCAGCCAGCATGGAAGAACAATAGCAGCCGGCATAGCTTTTGGAACTCAGGTCCAAGACGGTGATGTCATCCAGTGCTTCAAGTTTGGTATGCGCATCCTTGGGGTCACTATTTTCCCTAATCCATTGATTCCAGTTTTGACCATTTTCCATCGGCTACTCCTTTTCATCCGCGTCTCTAGACATGATCAACCCGCTTTTCCCATCCCAATCTTCAGGAGGCCGCCGGCCGCGTATATCCCCCCATTTGCCGATGGCGCCGCAATCGTACAGCGCTTTGATCTGGTCCTTGTTTTTACTCAAGTGCTTGGTCAGCACATACTCGTTATCAAATCCCACCGGTCTGACCGTCCACTTGATACGCGGAGGCGTTTTCGACATGTTGACCGGAAAATCATAATCCCTGTACTTTCCGATAAGCGGATCATCAACCTCGGTAATATAACCACGCGCCACACTGTGCGCGTCTTCCATGACATCCTGGTTGGTTTTCACGCACGATGCCGCAAAGCCATGGGTTTCGGCCAGCGCTTCGATTTCGGCGGCGGTTTTGGTTTTGGCCCAATCCGCCACAATGGCCAGGATATCGATGGCGTTCTCTTCTTTCAGGCGGGTCAGATGCTCACCAAACCTGGCGTCGTCCGAAAGTTCCGGCCGATCCATGGCCTTGCACAGCCCTTTGAATTCCTCAGGGGCGGGTGCAGCCAGGGCCACAAACTTTTCATCCGCCGTATACACCGTGTCTGCCGGACAGATGGAGACATCCCGGTTACCGGCTGGCATGGCCTTCTTGCCGGTCAGTTGCTGATAGGGCCAAACCCAGGACATCAAGCGCATGATATTTTCAGATTGAGACAGATCGATAAACTGCCCTTCACCCGTTTTTTTACGATGATGCAGTGCCGCCAGCACGGCCAGTTCACCCATCAGTCCGCCATAGTCATCGCACGGATAGATGCTGCTTTTAAGCGGTGGCTGCCCTGGAAAGCTTGACACCCAGGAGTATCCGCTGAGCCCTTGGGAAGCACCGTCGTTGGAGGGACGGTTTTCAGTCGCGTACTGTCCCCACTGGCCGAAACCGGTCTTGGATATGTAAATGATGCCGGGATTGATCGCCTTGAGGTGGTGGTAGCCCACGTTCCACTTTTCCATCACCCCAGGCCTCAGGTTGATCTCGACAATATCAGACTTGGCGGCCAGTTCCAGGAAAATCTCCTGCCCCTCCGGCTTGTGTAAATCCAGACCAACCCAGTACTTATTGACATTGTTGTGAATGAACACCGGTGGGTAGCCCTTGTAAAAGTAGCCAAACGGGGTCATGTTGCGGCCGGTATCGCCAATGGGAGGAATTTCGCATTTGATGACCTCAGCCCCCATGGATGCGGCATAGCTGGTCCCGACCGGCCCCAGGATGAGGGTTCCCACCTCCAGAACACGAACACCTTGCAATGGCATTGGCTTCGTGTGTTTCGTTTGCTTATAATTTTTCCATGTTTCTTCCGCCATAGCCGTTGACTGTCTCCTTTTAATGAAATCTCATCATCAATCGTTTTTCTATATCCAAGTTGTCTTCTTAATTGATTGAAAAATTTTTCAAATTTAGACCACTTCCCTGTTTGATATGGTCGATTGCGTTTAGACCATCCACTCTAAATAAGCATGTTGGGGATCACCGTGGACAACCACGGCACAAATGCCAGAACAAACAGGGCAACAATATAAATTAGTAGCGGGGGAATTATGGCCTTGGCCACTTGAATGAACGACAGCTTGGTGATGGCCTGGGCCGTATAGAGCAGCAGGCCCAGTGGCGGTGTGATATACCCGATGCCGAGCCCGACGCTGAACAGCAGGCAGTAATGAATGGGATCGATTCCCATGTGCTTGGCGATGGGCATCATGATGGGGATCATGATCATGATGGCGCCAATGGGATCCATGAACGTGCCCACAATCAGAAGAGCGATACAGGTAAAGATCAGGTAGACCGATGGGTTGGGGATGTACACCATGGCGACCTCCAGCAGGGTCTGGGGAATTTGCTGGAGAACGATGTACTCGGAGATGACGCCCGCACCGCTCACCGTGATCACCAGTGACCCGCTGATCACGCCGTTGACGACCATCAATTCTCTCAAGTCTTTATATGTCACCGAGCGGTAGATGGCCATTTCAACGATCAGAACCAGCACGGACGCGACCACCGATGCCTCGGTGACGGTGAACGCACCGGAATAGATGCCGCCGAAAAGCACGACAATGATAAGAATACCGAAAAAGGCTTTCTTTCCGGCGATGAGAAATTCCTTGAAATTAAACGCTTCACGGGCTTCCTTGCCCAGCCCCTTGGTGTGCGATACCCACCAGGCATAAAGAGAGAGCAGGAACATGATCAATGCACCCGGCAGATACCCGGCCGCAAAAAGGCGCAAGACCGATTCGCCGGCAGTCAACGCGCAGATGATCATGATGATGCTGGGGGGGATGATCATTCCCAGAATCGATGCGGCCGTTACCAGTCCCACGGAAAAATCTTTGGGGTATTTGTACCGTTCCATATTGGGAAACAACACGCCGCCGATGGTGACCACAGTGGAGATGGCTGATCCGCTGATGGCGCCAAAGACACCGGAAGACATGACCGAGGTAATGCCCAGGCCACCGGGCAGCCAAGATACGATTTTCCAGGCAAACTGCACCAACCGGTTGGCCGATTGACCTTTCACCATCACCGACCCCATAAAAATGAAAAAGGGGATGCAGATCAAGGAAAAGTTATCGAGCTTTTTGAGCATGGTCTGCGCCACAAAGGTCAGGTCCATGCTGGTGAACATGAAAAGTCCCAGCACACCGGTAAAGTAGAGGCAGATGTAGATGGGGATGCGCAGCATCAACAGCGCGAACAGAATCAAGATCATTATGAGTATTTCCATGGATTAGCTTTCTATTTTCCGTTTGGTAAAGATCAGCTGGCGAAGTCCCTCCAAAGATCGAATCGCCAGAAGAATCCCAAACAGCGGTAGCATACAGGCGATCATACTGGTTGGAATCTGCAGGATCGGCGTCACCGTTTCCATGTCAATCTCGATTACAATAAAGTTGTACCCCGCGAGGATAAACGTTACGCTGGCAGCCAGTCGCAACAGGTTCAGGAACAGATCCAGGATAAAACGTGATCCGGGGAAAGCCATATAAATGGCATCCACTTTCAGTTCCGTGTCATTGCCGATGGACGCACTTGCGCCAAGGAAGGTCATCAGCATGAAAAGATATGTGGTCAACTCATCCGGCCATGTTAACGGTCGATGGAAAACATAGCGGGTCGTGATACTGATGGTCAGCGCCACCAGGCAGATGGAGAAGCTGACCAAGATGCCCCAACGTTCCAGACGATCGATTAAGGCAATAATAGCCTTCATTTTAGAACTCCTTGAAAGGCTAGGCCGTCTTCTTCCAATCGGATAGGGGAGACGGCCTTTTGGGTGTGCCGCGCATTGATTAGTTCAGCGATGCAGTCAATGCTTTGATTTTATCCAGCCATTCCTTGCCGATATCGCCTTCGAACTCATTCCAGACCGCCACCTGTTGCTCTTTAAATTTGGCCATCTCTTCAGGGGCAAGCTCAGTTACGGTGATCCCCTTCTCCTTCAACAACGCATCACCATCGGCAGTCAGCTGCTTGCTCTGCCCACGGGCCTTGGCCATGTTTTCGGATATGATTCCACCCAGGGCGCCGCGGGTATCGGCATCCAGCTTGCTCCACCACTTGTCGTTGACCACGAAAAAGAACAGTCCCACCATGTGCCGGGTGTGGGTGTAGTACTGGCAGACATCGGCAAGACGCAGACGGACGTTATTTTCGGTCTGATCGGTGCCGTCCACCACGCCTTGTTTGAGCCCCGGGAACACATCGGCCCATGCCATGGGCAGGGGGTTCATGCCCAGCGCCTTCCAGAAGGCCAGGGGATAGCGCGCCTGGGTCGTTCTCATCTTGAGGGAGCGGAGTTCTTCCAGGGTTTTGAACGGCTTGGTGCTGGCGATGCCGTAGCGACCGAAAAAGCAAAGATCAAGCACCAGCAACTTCTTTTTCTTAAGGCAGGTAAACAATTCCTCGCGCAGTTCCGGGTTTGCCAGAAGGGCTTCCCATTTTTCATAGGAGTCCATGCAATAGGCCAGGGTACCGATGCCAAACATGTCATTCAGTTCCGGGGCGTAGTTGCCTGTCAGGTAGGCGCCTTGGAGCGCGCCCATACGAACCTTCTTAATGATTTCGATAGCGCTTCCGATCTGTCCGGAATGGAAGTATTTGGCATTGACCTTGTCGCCAATTTTCTCGTTTACATCCTTTTCAATCCATAACCCTGAATTGGGGCCGGGTTCAATGGGGTTGACGAAGTGGGCGAACTTGAATTCCACGGGACCCGCGTGAACTGTCGCGATACCCATACAAAACGCTAAAACGGAAAGAACAATCAGAATTTTGTACTTCATGTGAAATAACTCCTTTTATATGTTGTTAAGCGTTCAACTGACTAAGCGCATCGACCGATTCTTGCATACACGTTTTAAAAAACTTCGGGTCCGGGAGCATTTCGGGGCAACTCACCGCCGTTAAGACCAAATCATCGCAATAACTGCCGGCAACCAGCAGCAAGCCCATTCCGTCCATGATGAAGCCCCAGTTAAAACATCTGAGCTGCTTGGCGCCACAAAAATAAAGGGGCTGTCGGGATCCGGGGACATTGCTGATGCCGACACCGCTGTCCAGTGACTGGGCGTAATCGGCCATTTTCGTTTTCAGCGCAATTTTGACTCCTCTGTCGATGATTGGCATCGGTGCGATCTCAAGCATCTCCGTCATATTCCGCCCCCCAATCGCCTCCGTAAATTGCTTCGAGTAATTTGTCGCCTCGTGCACTTTCTTCATTCTTTCGAGTGGGTCCGCTATCTCGCTGTGCATGTCAGAAACCATCGAAAATATTTTGTTCCCACCGTCCGCAATTTCTTCTTCCCTTCGGACCGAAATGGGAATCAAGCCAAGTAAGGGTTTCGAGGGGAGTTCCTGGTGGTGCTCAAGATATTTTCTGATGGCACCACCAAAAATGGTAAGCACAACATCATTTACCGTGGAACCGGCCACTAATTTCCGCATGTTGATAATGTCTTTCAAGGAAACGGTAACGGCCTCGAAAACCCGTTTCGGTGATGGAATGGTTCCGGAAAAGCGTGTGCGCGCATAGCTGGGGGTTCGGATCTTATCCATTATAAAAGCATTCAATGCCTTGGACGCGTTTGGAAGTGTCCGATAAAAGAAATTCAGCCGATCAATGGGCTTCTTCAGTAGGCTATTCCAATACGTCTGAACCAACAATTCAGATGCTGAAGGCGTTCGACCTGATGGTTTCTGCTGTTTGGCGGTATCCCCCTCGGCGTCGGTAACGCCTTCGGGTTCGAGCGTGTGCATGACACTCTTCAGATAGGTGGTCGATCCGCCGTCAAACTGACCGTGATGTTTTTTATGCACAATCGCAAAACAACCCTTTGGAAATCCTTCGACCTTATCCAGTCCCTCAATGACATGGATTTCCCAAAGGGGTCTGGAAATGTCCAGCGGCGTTTCAATGATCTGTCCGGCTTTAGCAACCAACTGATCCCAATTCCCGGGTTTGGGAAGTTTGGTGAACCGTACATGATAGTCAAGGTCAAACGCCTCATCTTCAACCCAGTAGGAGTAATCAAGTCCCATTGGTACCGGGACTCGTTTTTCACGCATGAACAGTTTGTCGAGACGCTGGCTGATGTATTTTAATACGTCTTCATTGGTGACACGGCCCTCTGGAGCGGTTGATGGATCGTAAATATGAATGTCGGTAATGTGCATTGGCGAGTTAGGGGCCTCCAGTGAAAAAAACATTTCATCTACGCCTGTGAGCTGCTTCATCTTGTTAATTAATCTCCTTTTTCATATCCGTCAGTTATTAAATCGTTTTGCATAACTACTTAAGGGTGAAGCTGTAATCATCTGCCGCGACGCCTAAACAACGCGGTATCTGAAGTCCTCGGCTTTCCCGAAAGGGTCAAAAAGATGCCTAAATCATACGTTTAAAAAATGGGATGTGGACGAATTGGATCAATTAACGAAGGAAGTAAAGCGCTATTCAAAAACTTCAGCAGCAGCAATGCGCGAGCGGAACTCAACCCATCTTTTCGACAGCTTAAGATTCGTTTTATGTGTCTACTCTTAAAAAATTGGGAAGTAAAAATAATACTACATATTGGTCTAACCTTTTTGGTCAGACCATATTGGTCCTACATAAAATATAAAATAAGGCTTGTCAATACCTATTTCTTTTGATAACCAAATTATTCAGTCCTCCAGGACGATTCAGAAGCTGCCGAAAAATTCATCACACATCACAGCAACTGCTTTGGCGAGGCTTTTTTCAAAGCCGACGAAGTATCACCTCATCAATCTGGTCAAAATTGAAAAGTTACCATTGATTGGATGATGAAATAATTATTTTTATCAATTAGGCCAAATCAATAAACAAGGGTAACGATGTATTCATTTCAGCCGATCAAACAAACGAAGGCTACTGACGAAGTTTTAGAGCAGTTAAAAGAGTCTATCATTAAAGGCATGATAAAAGAGGGAGAAAAACTTCCATCAGAGAGAGCGTTGTCCAATGTCTTCAATGTTAGCCGAGGAGTGGTACGGGAAGCTATCCACGGCCTTAAGGCCACTGGTTTTGTTGAAATAAAGCAGGGGCCTCTTGGAGGAACGTTTGTCAAAGAGATTTCTTTGGAGCTACTCGAAACAGGATTTACGGATTTATTTTTTGCAAATAAACTCACGATTGCCGAAATTCTGGATGTTCGTCAATATATTGAACCTGAGATTGCACGACTGGCCGCATTAAATGTCAACGATGACTATCGAAAAGCGCTCAATATTGCCCTGGCCGAGGAAAACCAACCGTTCGTATCACCCGACGATTTATTGAACAAACTAACAGCGGTCCATTTCATCCTTGCAGAAATGTGTGGGAATCGGCTCTTTGAGGGAATGATTTCAGCCATTATTTTAAACCGCCGGATTATAAAAACACTATTGAAAAAGCTGTTGAAACTGCACGGCACCGGAGGACATGATGAAATTGTTCAAGCCGTTATTGCAGGTGATCCGGAAGCCGCCCTGAAGGCCATGGCCCGCCATGTATCAGACTTTAGAAGCGTATTTCTCAAATTAGAGCAAGACGAAGGATAGTTGTGGGGGGGCTATTCAGGAGATGCCTAAATAATCAATGGATTAGCTTCGAAGGAGGGGCTATGCGCATATGCCAACCGAGTTGCACGGCATACAAGGTTGCTATGGATATTGTTACGTTGGGGGCGAAACCAGGAATGGACGAAGTTCTTCCTCCCGGTATTGTCGATGCCACTGAGAAACTGTTGCTTGAATCCGGTGTTGCGAATGAAATCCAGCTCCGATGGTCTCGTTCCCGCGGGATGGTCTCTGTGTACGAAGCTTTTGACTGGATGCTGCCGGGTCAGTTCGAGGCCTTTGGTCATAGAAAGGCATTCTTTGAGCGCCATGTAAGAAATGAAATTGGTGCTGGGGGGGCCACACAAGTGCTTGTTCTGGGGGCCGGTTACGACACGATGGGGTGGCGGTTGGCTCCGGAGTTCTCTAACGTGACTTTCTTTGAAGTTGATCACCCGGCTGCAGCCCGTCTCAAAGCAAAAGGAATAAAGGCGATGGGACAATATGACAATCTTTGGCTGATTCCTGCGGATCTTGGAAAACAGAATTCTTTGGATGTTCTGAAGTCCAATGCGTTATGGGACCAACGAGCGCGAACAGTTATCGTTGCTGAAGGCCTTGTGATGTATCTGCCTCATGAAGCTGTCCAGAATCTGTTTTGTCAATGTGCTGAAATCGCTGGTTTCGACAGCCGAATCGTCTTTTCCTATCTCTCTACCGGCACGGATGGTCGCCCCGATGCCGGTCTGTGGACGGGGTTGCTCTTGTTGATACTCCAAATTAGCGGGGAGCCGTGGCTCTGGAGCATACGACCTGAGGAACTTGGTCCGTTCCTTAAAGATACTGGCTGGACGAATGCCTCTGAAGCGGCGGACGCAGCCTATAAACATGGTGTGGAGTTCTATGGCGTGGCTACAAAATGAATTCGCAGCGCGAACAGCAGGACCGAACAGCGTCCATACACAGATAAACGAAAAGCTGAACCATGGAACCCACTTGATCTTACGGCATATGGTTGATATCCCGAGGATAAAATTTTTTGCGAAGCGCCGAGATCGGCCAAAGCTAAGATTGCTTAGCCATTTCTGGATGGGCACTATTTAATCAACGCTGCCTGCACCATAACAGTGGCCAAGATGTAAAACAATTCCGTCGGGCGATCATATGGCGGCCCCTGTTCTGTATTTCTCCAGGGGCCGTTTTAAAAGCCATCCATTCCCGTTGCGCAGGGAGGATCCTATTGCCGATTCTTCAAGTATACCCCAATCTTTTTTATGCAACATTGGGGTATATTGTCCGCAATCCTAGTCGCTTGTGGCGGCTGCCATCTTTGCCTTCCCCGGCATTTCATTCTTTTTCTGAATCGGGTTGACCAAAATCAGAACATAAAGCGCCACCGCAATGCCCAGGCCCCATGCGGGACCAAATTTGGCGATGAGCATGCCGACAAAAAGCGTGTACCCTTGCGAAATCGGACTCTTTATCATCCCCATTGCCGTATAGGCGCATGCGAAACCCGTCAATATCAGGGTAATTGAGAGTGCAATGGCCAAAAGGGGTTTCATGAACGTAACGATCGGGGTGAAGAAAACGAGGAGTAACGCCAGCCAGTAAAAATTCATGGTTCCCGTGAAAAAAGAGTCAAGATACTTGCGTCCCTGCTTGAAACGTTCCAGCAGGTAAACATGCCCGCCGGTCCAGAGCGGCCCGTGAAGCGGGATAAAAGGGCCGGCAATCAGAAAATGGCCGGCATTGCGGATGAAAAGGGCAATGTGGCTTCTGGAATGGTCGATGTCAAATGTCTCATCGGGTCTCACCTTGGTTGCCTGTTCCAGCAAGGTGCTGCCGACGATCAGATCACCAAATACATAGATGTAAACCATAAGCGCCAGGGGAAAGGCCTTGGCATACAGCCCGACTTCAGGGAATCCAATGGAGAACGGGGAGACAGATTTGATGTAAGCGGTGATGGCCGGTATTTCAAAGCCCATTTTAATGTCGAAGGACAGCTCCCCAAAGATCGGTCCCACAATGGCTGCCATCATGAATCCGATCAACATGGCCCAGGACGACAATTGCGCAAGAAATTTGTTGTTTTTCTTCATGGAGATGAACCATGTCGAGAACATGAGAATAAAAATCGCCACCCATACCACCGGCAATGTTTTCGGGAGGGTGTCCAGACGCCCAAATTCCGTATTAAAGGCGGAAATGGCCCCTCCCATGATAATGGCGGCACGCATCTCGACCGGAACAAACTGAAAGAACTTCTTTCCAAGTCCGGTCATGCCGAAAAAAAGGAAAAGCAGGCACACATCGATGCAGACCGCCATCATGGCGTGCATGGCGGGAAGTCCCGGATCAAACCCGCCTAGAAAGACCAGGATCAGAGGCAGTGCCGGTGTCACCCAGCCCGGTGCATAGGGTTCACCAAGCAGTAACACGGGAACGGCCCAGAGAAAGATCATCTGGATCAGCGCAATGGCCCATGCGACCTCGAAGGGAAGGGCAAAAAACTTCATGTGCAGTGATGCCGCAACACCTGCGGTTGCCGTCGACAGCAATCCGCCTTGGATGATTTCCGGAATTGAAAAATTGATGTGCACACCGGGAATGCGGGTCGTGAATTTCCCCCATTGAATACCGGGTTGAACGGATCCATCTTCTCTCTTAATCGCCATGAACTGCCTCCTTTTTGGGGTTTATACCAGATCAGAATTCTGAATTCTCAAGCACAGCCTTGGCTTCAGCAAATCTTATGCCGTTGTTCGAAAACAATGTAATATATTGAAATTGTATGTATTTTTTAAATTATAAAAAAATCGTACAAAAAAAGTGTTACATTAAGAAACAGAATAGGATTCATTTTTAATAAAATAATACAATCAATATATGGTTAAATACTCTTTAATATAGTATGTTATGCCTGGTGTTACGAAAATATACGTGTAGTTCGGTGCCGGAAAGGTCGATTTCTCATGGGGGGGTATCGTATAGGGGGTGGGGAGAGTGGATGATCACCGTTAAGATATTAACGACTTGCAGTATATGGTTTTCCCGTCTCCAATGGCATAGAAATCCTTGAGTACAGCCTCCAGGCGGTAACCCAGACTTTCGTAGAACGCGCGGGTACTGGCATACTGAACGCGCTGCGAGGTGTCAACATAGATCCGACTTCCGCCGGCCGCCTTGACGCGTCGTTCAACCTCCATGAGCAGACGCCGGCCAAGACCTTTTCCTTGAAAATCCGGATGCACGGCAATCCAGTAAAGGTCATAGCTTGATGCGGTGCAGGGGATGGGACCGAAGCAGGCGTAGGCGGCCAGGCGGCCGTAGTGATCGGCCATGATGAAAGAATACCCGGATGCCTCGCCTTTTTGCAGCCGTTCCACGACGAGTTCTTCAGCTACATCCACTTCATCGGGGTGAAAGAAACCGGTCAGGTCAACCAGTCGGCGCACGCGCTGGCCGTCCCCGGGCACCAGGGTGTCGCGCAGGGTAACGCCATGGATCCGGTTGGACGGAACATGGCGGCTGTCCGCCCAGCGGCCGGCGCCTTCGATCAGTCCGCGAAAGAAGGCCAGGGCGTTTTTCCCCAGGGTCTGGGTGCGGTAACCGCCCTCCTGGATGACGGCCATGGGCAGCCCCAGTTCGCCGATCATGCTTCCGCCTGCCCGAAAATCCTTGACGGTCAGCGACCAGGTTCCCGTGGGATCGCCCTTGGCCGGATCCAGTCCGAATCCGATCACCAGGAACTGCGGCTTGAACTCGTCGATGCGCTTAAGGGCGCGGGTCAGGGCCTTGCGGTACTTCTCACCATCAACGGATTCAGGAAGGGCGAGGTTGAGGTTGAAACCTTCGCCTTCACCCTCACCGTGTTCCTCCTCGAAGCCGGAAAAGTATGGGTAGGCGAATTTGGGATGGCCATGGATCGAAACGGTCAGCACATCGCTGCGGCGATAGAAGATATCCTGGCCGCCGTTGCCGTGGTGATAGTCCACATCCAGGATGGCCACCTTTCCATGCCCGCATAGATACTGGGCGGCGATGGCGTTGTTGTTGAAGTAGCAAAAACCGCCGAATGACCGCCGTTCGGCGTGATGGCCCGGCGGACGGATCAGGGCGTAGGCGATGCGCCGTCCGTCCAGAATTTCGCGAGCCGCGGTCAGGGCACAGTCCACGCTGCGCCGGGCGGCCAGAAAGGCGTTGGCGTTGATGGGTGTGAAGGTGTCGATGCAGTAGTAGCCCGAGAGCACCGACGGCTCTTTGGGCGGACGGGTCTTGTTGCGGATGGGAAAGATGTAGGGATAGAGCGATTTACCGGCCGGCACCTCGGCGCAGGCCCGTTTGAGGTAGCTGACGAAATCAGCATCGTGGACGGCGGTGAGATGTTTGTCCGGAAAGGGACGCGGCTTGATGGTGGCAAACAATCCGCTGGGTTCCAGGACCTTGAGGATGCGTTTAACCCGTACCGGTGACTCCACGTAACCGTGTTCATGGATGTGATGAATGTCATGGCGGTCGTTGACGATCAGGGCAATCTGCTCGGAGGAGCGGCTTTCCACCACCCGAATCACCGCTTCGGGTTTGACGTAGCGAAAGGGTCGGATATGCACCGGGTCGTCCCGGAAGCTGTCCACCACGCGCTCGACATACTCAGCCGGACAGTAGTCTGCGTATTTACGTTCCAGAATGGCCCGCACCACCTGGCGGGCGTATCGCTTTTTCAATGGCCTGCCGGTGCCCAGGTCGTCGACCACCAGATGGGGCATACCAGTGTCGCCGGGTTTGACCGGCAATTCGTAGGCCGTGCCTGTGATCGGCCGCGCGCCATAGCGTTCATAAAAACGCAGCCGTGCCTGGTTTTGCCGGCGCTGGGCCGGGTCCGGGCAATCGGCCGCATCGTCAGGCAGGCACTCGAAGAACAGGCCGTCCACTTTCAGGGCCAGGGATTCCTGGCGGATACGGTCGTACAGTGCCCCGCCGATGCCGGCACCGACGCGGTCCGAGGCGGTGGCGATCCAGTCCAGGTAGGTGAAGCGGATTTCCGGCTCGTGCAGCAGCATGGCAAAGCCGCGTACCTTGCCCTTGATACTCTCGGCTACGAATAGGATGCTGCGGAAGCGCTGTTTGAATGGATTGCGCAGCTTCTCGGCGATGGTTTCGATTTCTTTTGGATCAATGGCCGAAAACTGGCTGCGCAGGATTTCCTGAACCTGAGCGATGGTGCTCCTGTTGACCGGCAGAATGTTGTCATAAATGCGTCTAATGCGCAGCATGAAACGTTTTCCTGTTCATCGGAAACTACCGGCGATGATGCGCGCCACGGCATCTTCGAAGGCAATACCGGCGCGCGTCAGCGCCGCGGCGAAACCGGCGTCCGGGGCGATGCACGGATTGGTGTTGATCTCCAGCACAAAGGGCGTACCGTCGGCGGCCACGCGGAAATCGACGCGGGCGTAACCGGCCAAGCCAAAGCCATGCCAGCAGTCAAGGGCGATCGTTTTCAGCCGCTCGAGGAGATCCCCGTCCGTCGTATCAAAATCGAACTGCCGGGGCGTGTGATGAAATTCATAGGCAGCCTCGTCCCATTTGGCACGGTAGTCGACGATGCGCGGCATGTCGGCGGTATAGCCATCGAAGATGATCTCCGCCGGCGGCAGCACTTCGGGACCGTCTGGGCCGGTAAGCAGGGAGAGGTTGAACTCGCGGCCATCGACGAACGCTTCGGCAAAGCAGGCGCCGCCCAGCGCCGGCGCCCGTCCGGCCAGCGCGGCGTAGGCTGCATCAGCGGTCAGATTTTTAACAATGCTCTCCGGTCCCAATCCAATGGAGGCATGCTCCCACACGGATTTGACAATCCAGGTGGACTTGTCGGCACTGCCGAAGCGGCCTTTTCCGTTACCACCGGGAAAGGGACCGATCCACGCCGGCGTGGCGATGGCTGATGTCTCCATCCACTTTTTGGCCATGGTTTTATTGGAGGTGAGCAGCATGGCCTGGGCCGGTGCGCCGGTGTAGGGCAGGGGCACGGCATCGAGGCAATAGGGGAGCAGATGGATCAGGCGCCCCTTGCCGCCGATGGATTCGACCAGGTTGAACACCAGATCGGCGCCGCCGTTGGAAAGCGTGCGGACAAGCGTGGCCATATCCAGAGAGATTTCCGCTCGGAAATGGGTGTGCCCTAAATGCCTCAGTGCCCCGGCCACGGCATCGGCCTGAGCCAGCACATCTTTCGCATCGGGGGCGTCCTTTTGCCCAACCGTATCGTGAACAATGGCTATATGCACCAGGCCGCTCCTCTTTTGTCTTCGACCGACTGAATGCGCATCGCCGCAGAATCGACAATCCAGCCGATCAGATCCCGGTAGGCAATGCCCAGATGGTTACAGATGATGGGTAGATCCGAGTGCTCGGGATGAATGCCGGCCAGGGGGTTGACCTCAATGAACTGAGGCCGCCCGTGTGCGTCGCAGCGCAGATCAATGCGTCCGCCGTCACGGCAGCCAAGCACCCGCCAGGCCGACAGGGCCACGCGCTCGGCTTCGGCCACCACCAGATCATCGCCAGGCCGGACCAGGCGGTATTCGACCCGGGATTCGCACTCCTCCTTGTTGACATAGGAGTAGACCTCGGCCTCGGCATTATCGAGCAGATGGACCTCGATGGTGCCGATCGCACTGGCGTTGTTGCCGGATCCCACGATTCCGGTGGTGAACTCCCGGCCAGGCAGGAATTTTTCGACAATCACCGGTTGCTTGTAGGTGTCGATCAGGCGCAGGCAAGCCGCGACCAGATCCTTGCGGCGGCGTACGATGGACTGCGGCGTGACCCCCTTGCCGGTGCCCTCGGCCACCGGTTTGACGAAGTAAGGCGGAGCAAACTTGATTTTACTGGTGTCGGCAATGTTTTCAACCACCAGGAAATCACTGGTGGGGATCCCGGCATCGCGGATCACATGCTTGGTCATGCCCTTATGCAGGGTCAGCGCCATCACCAGAGGATCCGAGAATGTGTACGGGATCTGGTACATATCCAGAAGGGCCGGCACCTGGGCCTCGCGGCCGATACCGTAAAGGCCCTCGGCGATATTGAACACCAGGTCCCAGCGAGAGCCGGCCACCAGGGCCGCGGCCAGTTGGCGACTGTGGCCGATGCGCTCGGTACGGTGCCCCAATGACTGGAGCGTTGATTCAATGGCCGCCACGGTATCGTCACGGTCGAACTCGGCGGTTTCCTCTTCGGAAAAGCCCTCCGTCAGGTAAACGGAGCGCAGGTCATAGGTCAATCCGATTGACAGTGTCATCGCTTTTTTTCTCCTTGAGTTGAAATGGTTACGGACACCGTTCAGCCTGGCGTTACCGGGGTGCTGGTCTCTGGATATCGGTATTGCTTGTTTTCATAGTTTTTAAGCACCAGAGCGTCTTGCTCCCGGCCGACGATGTAATCCGGCATCAAGGGAATCTTGCCGCCACCACCGGGGGCATCAATGACATAGGTCGGCAGGGCATAGCCACTGGTAAATCCTCGTAATCCGCGGATAATCGAGAGCCCTGTTTCGATAGTCGTGCGGAAATGAGAAGAACCGGTAATCGGGTCGCACTGATAAAGGTAGTAGGGTCGCACCCGCATTTTGAGCAGGTTGTGAACCAGATCGCGCATGGTATCCACCGTGTCGTTGATGCCCCTGAGTAAAACGGTCTGGGAGCCCAATGGAATACCTGCATCGGCGAGCATCGTGCAGGCGCGGTAAGCTTCCGGTGTACATTCGTCCGGGTGAGTAAAATGAAGGCTCATCCACAAGGGGTGATACTTGCGCAATGTGCGCACCAGGCTTCCGGTGATCCGTTGCGGTAGTACTGCCGGTACCTTGGTGCCGATGCGCACGATTTCCACATGTGGGATCTGGCGCAGGCGGGAGAGAATCCAAGAGAGCTTTTCCTCACCCAACATGAGCGGATCCCCACCGGAAAGCAGCACGTCCCGAACTGCCGGTGTCTGCGCAATATAGGAAAAGGCTTTTTCCAGCCGCTTTCGGCTGGGATGGATGGCCCCATGACCGACCATTCGGGATCGGGTGCAGTAACGGCAATAGGTGGAGCAGAAATCGGACAGGAGCAACAGAACCCGGTCCGGGTAGCGGTGCACCAAACCGGGCACCGGACTCATCCGGTCTTCACCCAGCGGATCATCCGCCTCGCCGATTGAACACACTGTTTCATAAATGGTTGGTATCACTGTGCGCCGGACAGGCTGCTCCGGATTGTCAGGTGCCACTAGGCTCATGTAATAGGGGGTAATGCCCAGTGGAAGGGTCCTGCCCAAGTGGGTAAAGGCAGCACGCTCCGCATCGGACAGCATGATCATCTTTTCCAGTTGTTCCAGGTTGCGGATACGGTTACTGGTCTGCCACCGCCAGTCATTCCAGAGTTTGGTGGTCACGCAAGGAAAATGTTTTTTGCGAAAGGACCAAACGGCCGGCTTTGCAGATCCGGTGGGGGGGGATGGGAAACGGACAATGTGTCCTTTACGGGTTGTGGTGGACAGGGCGGATGAAACCGCCAGACAAGATCCAGGGTCGGGAGGCTCCTCATTGCCTTCCTGAGAGGTCGGCGTCGGTATGCAGCTTTCTTTGTTGCTGCTTTTGATGGGGACGTGCATGGCGTCGATATTCCTCTACTTAGGGGGTGGTTAAGTTATATGATTCCTATTGTTGAACAGCGATAAACAAGAAAATGGTACCTTTTATTCTCGTCTTATAATGATTCTCAGATTGGTGGGCGGTGGTGGCGCGACTCGGTCTGGAGATATATTCTCTGTTGTTTGCTGCTGATTCGCATCCTGTATGAAAAGCGGTGAGCGGATACCAGATACTGCCTTAACTTCCCCGGAAATAGGGTGCGTAATGACGTTAGCGGTCTTGTGCAAAACGTTCATGGATGGATCATCTTTTTCTTCCAGAACGGCGCCGTTATCCGTATGACGCCCGGTTTCCGGCGCCTCGCACCAACCGAATCCGGTCATCCAACCATAACCGAGGACGGTTAAGATCAATAAATCCTTCTTTTTCATCAGTTTATTCTGCCTTATTGGTATGGTTACTAAATAACTGGTAAGCGTTCTTTCGAACGCTTTTCCCGTCGACGATCGTTTTTTGCCTTTCGATAAGCAATTCCATTGCCAAAATTCGTTTTTTTACATGATGCGAAGTTGAAAACAGCGGATGCCCAACTTTGATTTTTCTGATTGATATTATTGGGTATATTGCGAATGTGATTGGGCTGGTGGCAACAATGGGAACAAACCGGGATAGATCCATTCGCCTATGCCTTTCAATTTGCGACATCAGATGTCGCATTTCATTCATTGAGATGGCGCATTTTCCTGGCGATCAGGCTGATGTGGGTTGGCATCAAAGCAACCGGCGTGCCACAAACAGCCACGGCGTTTAAGCAAAAACCGCCCGGTTGCATCACCGTCTGTTGCCGCGGGACCGAGGCAACGGACACGGCAACCGGTTTCTTTCGAATATCGAATTTGTTGTTTTCACGGTTTTTCAAAAAGGCGGACCGGGCGGCTCCGGGGGTTATTTCTGTGACGCTGCGGCCCTGACGCTGAGCAATGGGAACGGACAATGCCGGAACAATTTCTCGGCCGTCGATCCGAGAATCACGCCTGTCAGGTTGCTGCGCCCTTTGGTGCCAATAACGATCATGCGGGGCTTTTCATCACCCGCAACCTCGATCAGGCGTTTGAAGGGCACACCGGTAGCGATTCTGATGTCATATGGCGGAATGGGGCCGTCGATTTTGGCGAGCCGTTTCTTGATATCGGCAATGCGTTCTTCTTTCAGCCCGTCTACATATTCTCCGATTGTGGTTGGGAAATTGTCGACCTGCATGCCGATTTTTCTGATTGCACCTTCCATGGCGGTGATGTCCCGCTGGTTGATGATATTCACAATGATCATCTCAGTATTCAGGTCCTTGGCCAATCCGGCAGCGATGCCCAGGGCCTTGATGGAATGGTCGGACAGGTCGCAGGCGACCATGATTCTATTATTCTCTTTCATTGATGGCTCCTTAAAAAGTGAATCATTGTTTTTTGATTGACCTGTGCTCGCAAAAACGAGGCGAAAATGAGCATCCCAATACCGAGCAGGACCATTCTTAATGCTTCCACACTATGGTATGTGCCTTCCACTGTCGAGGGTAGCGAGTGAGCAGCAGTTGTTTTGTCGATCGTAAGGAAAATGATGGGCAGCACCAAAAGGATCACTTTTTTCAGTGCGTCCATGGTGTTGATCCTCACCTGGTGATGATCGACCGGGTAGTCCATTTCCTTTTTGAACAACACCTGATCCGAACCGGTGGCTTTATGACATGATATTGTATCAAACATTTTCATCCCTCAAATTTTAGCTTGGATAAAAGGATCATTGGTATTGGCAGGACGGCTCAATTCGTCAGTTGAGACGTTGATAAAAGTAATAAAAGCAACCCGTGTGCCAAGACCTTGGGGGATGAGAAGGTAAACAGCAAGACGTCTCTCAGATGAAACCTGGTGGGGTGAATTGATTGGAAAAGTAGTACCTGCCAATCAGAAAAGACCATTTCGTTGGATCATATCCCGTAAAAAACGGAAACCGAATGTCTCGTTATTACAGGCATAGACATACGATGTCCTGTTTCAGATCCGCACCATTCAACAGTCCACATGGCAGCTGCGGTACATTTTAAAGGTTCGTCGCGGCTGAAAAAAAACAGGGCGAAGCGCATCGATACGATGGTGTAGTAAATAAAAATTGAACTTGGGCCTGTTTGTTGCAGATTAAGCGTCAGTTTACGAACACTTTTTATGTAACCATTTGGGTGGATACATGGAAGAAAAAGCGTTGATCGAACTGAAAGGCATTATCATTGCTGCAGGTTGGGAACCCAATGGAGAAGTTTCAGCACTGGATATTGCAGGGTATGATGAAAAGCGCTATCGTATCGCCAATGATCCGGTGGGGTGTCAACTGTTTCAGTTGATAAGAAAAGCTGTTGTCATCCGAGGCAAAATGGATATGGATAATCGACAAAAGGTAATCCATGTTCAATCCTTTCGTCTGGATAACACCGGGTCGACAGCCGTTGACGCGGGCAACTGAATGACATCTGGATATCAACATCGGGTCTTAGGGCTCGCGCAAAAATAACTTCACATTTTCAGCGCCCATCCATCCCGCTCAGCGGCGTTGCGAAAACACGGAATATGCCTGATATTCCTTTGTCTTCGCGTCTTGCTGAACGGGCGCCTGAACACTGACAATTTGTGAATTTATTTTTGCGCGAACCCTTAACGTCGGCTCACATTAAAAATAGTATTGCCTATGGCTTTTTAGTGCTGTAAACAATTTAAATTAGGTTATTTCCGAAAAAACAGTCGCCGATTGTTGATATAAACAATGAATGATGTTCTGATCATTTGTGCTGATCCGAAGGTCAAGCAGCTTATTGAGTGTAAGCTCGGCCGCGATAAGGATGTGCGGCATTTTTCAACCCTTCCGAAAGCCACCGATTTAAATACACAATTCGACCTTGTTTTTTTTGATGTAATGCTGACGGCCGCAGATGGAGATGAGGCATTGCATCAGGCGATCAGGCAATTGCAGAGGCACAATCCGAGGGTTCAATTTGTGGCCCTGGCACCGCAGGCGCAAATCAGGCGCGCCGTTGCTGCCGTCAGGCAATGGGCCAATGATTTTTTGACCTACCCGATTGATCCTGTTGAGATCGAGACGGTGATCGAGGCGCTTTTGCGTGAGCGTGCAAAGCACTTTGAGCTGGAATATCTCAGAGACCGATTCTGGAAGGCGGACTGGCTGGATGCTGTTTATACCGGTAATGCCAAGATGCAGCAGATTTTTAAAATAATCCGCAGGGTCGCGCCAACCATCGCCACGATTCTTCTTCTGGGGCAGACCGGTACCGGGAAGGGGTGGATGGCCCGGTTGATTCACCGGCACAGCAATCGATCCGAAGACGCCTTTGTGGCGGTTCATTGCGGTGCCATCCCCGACACCTTGATCGAAAGCGAACTGTTTGGTCACGAGAAAGGTGCGTTTACCGGAGCGGATCGCAGAAAAATAGGAAAATTTGAACTGGCGCAAAATGGCACCATTTTTCTGGACGAAATCGGGACCATCTCACCGGAGGCACAAATCAAATTGTTGCAAGTCCTGCAGGATGGAACCTTCAGCCGGCTGGGCGGTGAAGAGACCCTGAAGACCAATGCCAGGATCATTGCCGCCACCAATGCGGACTTGGAACAGATGACAGCAAAAGGAACCTTTCGCAAAGATCTGTTTTATCGTCTGAATATCTTTCCCATTCAACTGCTGCCGCTTTCCAAACGCCAGGAGGACATTCCTCATCTGGTTGAGTATTTTCTGACTCGACTGAACAACAAATACGGTAAATCCATAAAAGGCTTGCAGGTTGGTGTGATCGACGACCTGAAAGCCTATGACTGGCCCGGTAACCTGCGGGAATTGGAAAATATTTTAGAAAGGGCATACATACTGGAAAACAGCGATTTGCTGCAACCGGAAAGTTTCCCTGAAACCCTGATCATTGGTTCCAGGATCGTTCAGGCCATGCAAGATGACCAGCCCATACCGCTTTCAAAGGCCCGGCAAATCGCCATTGACGAATTCGAGCGCACCTACCTGGAGCGGCTGCTGAAAAAACACAAGGGAAAGATCAACATCTCCGCCAAAGAGGCGCATATCACCAGCCGGCAACTCAGCCGACTGGTGAACAAGCATGGCCTGGATAAAAAAATATTCAAGCCTTGATAAGGATAGACTCGACCGTGAAAAAGAATATTGGTTTTATTTCGACCCGTTTTTCCGGAACAGACGGGGTGACCCTGGAAGCCAGCAAATGGGCGCAGGTACTCAAAGACATGGGCCACGCCTGTTATTGGTTTGCCGGCCAGTTGGACAAAGACCCGGCCAGCAGCATGCTGGTACCCGAAGCATTTTTCCAGGATGAAAAAAACATCTGGATCAACGCCCGCATCCTTGGGCACAAAAGGCGGGACCATACCGTCACGGACACGATTCAGGACGTCAAAAACCGGCTGAAAAAGCACATCCGCGAGTTCGTTCAGCGATTCAACATCGACCTGATCATTCCCCAAAACGCATTGACCATCCCGATGCATGTGCCTCTGGGAATGGCCGTCACCGAGGTCATTGCCGAAACCCAGATTCCCACCATCGCCCACCACCACGATTTCTACTGGGAGCGCACGCGCTTTAGCGTCAATGCCGTGAACGACTACCTGCGGATGGCCTTTCCGCCCAATCTGCCCGGTATGGAGCATGTGGTCATCAATTCCGCGGCCCAGGAGGAACTGGCCCTGCGCACGGGGTGCTCATCGATTATCATTCCCAATATTCTGGACTTCGAGAACCCGCCCAGGGTCTCATCGTCCACCCGGCCTGCGATTCGCACCGAGCTGGGGTTCGAAAAAGATGACATTGTTTTTTTGCAACCCACCCGTATTGTCCAGCGCAAAGGGATCGAGCACGCCCTTAACCTGGTCAGGGAACTCGGTAATCCACACTTCAAACTACTCATTTCCCACGAGGCCGGCGATGAGGGCTACGAGTACGCCGAGTGGCTCAAGCGCGAAGCCAAAGACATGGGCGTGGACTTGCGCCTTTTGACCACCAGCATGCGCGATCCATGGAACGACAATCATGTGAAAAAGCCGGCCCGGTCATTGCTGGATATCTATCCCTGTGCTGATTTTGTCACCTATCCGAGTCTTTACGAAGGGTTTGGCAATGCCTTTCTCGAGGCCGTGTATTTTCATAAGCCGGTGTTGATCAACCGCTATGCCACCTTTGTTCGGGATATCGAGCCCAAAGGCTTCGATCTGATCGCCATGGACGGGTTTTTGACCGAGAAAACAGTCGACCAGGTCAGGTCGGTGCTTCAGTCCCCCCCGCGCATTGAACGCATGGTCAGGCACAATTTCGAGGTCGCGGCCAAGCATTATTCCTATGCCGTGCTGCGCCGCTGGTTGAATACACTGATGGTCAACTTTTTCGGATTCGAATCCGGTTGAATTTTTAAAGGGTCAACGTCCCAAAAGATGAACCGCCTAATAGACACATTTTTTCGCCACTATGAAAACCATCCTGATATCATTTCCATGGTTGTTGCCGGTCTCGTTCTTGGGGTTGATTATTTAACTGGAAAATATGTCCAGTTCCCAATAATTTATGCCATTCCATGTGGGCTTTCGGCTTGGAAATTGAGCAAACGGTCAGCCTATTCATTAGCCATTGTCTTGCCGGTTATTCGTATTGCTTTTCACTATCCGTGGAAAGAAAGCTTTTCTGTTTCCTATTTGGTTGCCAATACAGCCATACGAATTGTTGCTCTACTGGTTTACGCTTATCTGATTTATCGTATCGCCTGGCAGACAAAAGCCCTGGAAAAGAAAATAAATGTGCTGGAAGGGATTCTTCCCATTTGCTCTTTCTGTAAAAAAATAAGGAATGAAAACGGGCAGTACGAACAAATCGAAAAATATGTGGCCGAGCGATCGAGTGCGAAATTCTCGCATGGAATTTGCGAAGAATGTGCAAAAAAAATGTATCCGGAATTTTACAAGGATAAGCGGTAACGGAGATGCAAACGGATCAAAAAAAGCTCGAGGATAAAGTGAACCATGATCTGTTTGAATAAACCGGTCTAAGTCTAAGTCTGCCTGCGCCCACCCTATTTGTCATCCGTCCACAATTTGCCAGACGCTGATGATGCAAAGCGCCTGCCTGCGGCGTTTCCCTTATTCCGTATGTCTGTTATCTTTACAACCTGTTAAATACTTTTTATCCACATTGCGTTCATCTTCCGGTGGATGGACCCACCGGCACCCGTGATCACAATTGATTTTGTTATTAAAAATTATTCTCTGTGTGCATGGCACAGCCGTTGCTCATCGCCCGATCCAAGAGGCCTTGTGATAAATACGATTGATCCAACGGGAAGTATTGCGGTGCCTTTATAACAACATGAAAATTAGGAGGGTTCGGATAATGAAAGCAAGATTACATCGATTGGGGGCAGGCATTCTGGCGGCGCTACTGCTGATGCTGCCCCAATGGGCGCTGGCCGGTGGGGATAAGGCCACCAATATCGTCGTGGTGGCCGACACCCGGCGGGTAACCGGGGTCATGCACTACTTTGCGGACATGTATAACACCAATATCCTCATGTTTGCCGTGTGGACCGTGGTGCTCACTGTGGTGATGGGATGCAGCCTTGGTTTTCTCATGGATTTTTTCATGTCCCGTACAGGGCTTGATCTCAAATCCCGCAAAATTGTCGAACACTGACCATAAGGAGGAACACATCTATGGATACTGCTTGGCTTTATATGTATATGCCCATCGCCGGTGTGGACATCTTTTGGCCGGGACTGGTACTGATCGGCTACTCGGTGGGGGTGATCGGCGGATTTTTCGGTATGGGCGGGGCGTGGATGGTCACCCCGGGGCTGAACATTCTGGGGTTTCCCATGGCCTTTGCTATCGGTACGGACATCGCCCACATCGCCGGTAAATCGATGATTTCGACTATCCGGCATTCAAAATTCGGCAACGTCGATTACAAGCTCGGCGTCGTGATGGTCATCGGCACCATGGCGGGCATCGAGTGTGGGGCGCAGTTGGTCATGTATCTGGAACGCATCGGTCAGATCGGTCCGGTGGTTCGCTGGGTCTACGTGGGGTTTTTGCTGCTGATTTCCATCATGGTCTTTTCCGACTACGCCAAGGCCGTTAAAAACAAACGCATGGGGGTCGCGGAAGGGGATAAGGGTACCGAAGGGTTTACCTGGTACAAGACCCTGCACAAAATCAATATCCCGCCCATGATGCACTTCAAGGCATCGGGCATCTACTGCTCGGCCTGGCTGCCGATCATGGTCAGTTTTGCCACCGGCGTTCTGGCCGGTTTCCTGGGCATTGGCGGGGGACTGCTGCGCATGCCGGCCCTGATTTACTTCATCGGCACGCCGACCCATGTTGCCGTGGGTACGGATCTGTTTGAAGTCATGATCTCGGGGCTTTACGGCGCTTTTACCTATACTCTCAAAGGCCGCATCGAACTGGTAGCCGTGTTCGTCATGCTTACCGGCGCGGCCATCGGCGCCCAGATCGGTACGGTCGCCACCAAATACGCCAAGGGGTATGGCATCCGCCTGCTCTTTGGTTCGGCGGTGCTGTGCTGCATGATCAGTATCATCCTCAAGCAATTCAAGTATGAAACACCGGCGGCCATATTGATTCTCAGCACGATTGGTATCATCTGCCTTTATATCATGTGGATCATGTTCAAAGGCGCCGCCCAGGAATTACGTGAGAAAAAAGACCGTGAACAGATAACGGTCAGGATTTAAAGGGGAGGGACCATCAAATGAGAAAAAGCAAGCTTGTGTCCGTATCGCTGGCCATGGTTATTGCCTTCAGTCTCATCGGCCTGCCGGTTCTGGCCGCCGAAGTCAGCCAGGGCAAATGCATCCAGTTTGATGAGAGCGGCAAACAGATCGTTATCGAATCCTACGATACCGAGTTCAGTGAAACGTCTCCTTATGGCCGTCCCACGGGTGAAAAAGAAGTCTTCGATGTTTCCGGTGCCACCATCGGTATTCAACCCGAGCCGGGTGATATCCTGCGCCTGGCCTGGGTACCGAAAAACAATGGCAAATTCGCCCTGCGGGTGATGAATGTGTCCAAGCAGGACTTGCGAAAAAAGTAAAACTGAAACTGGACGATTCAAATTTTGGCATACATGAAGATGGGCAAGCAGGGTAATACGACAGGTCATATAAAACAGAAGACCGGCCTGGCCGCCGGGTGGGATCGGAAGATGACACCTGGTGGACAGGCCTTAGGATGCATGAAAAAAGAAAAAGGATAAACCGCCATGTTTGGACCACGTCCGATCGATCCGGGTGACCGCCTCGGATTGAGCCAGCGAATTGTTGTCGGGGTGATGAACGTGCTGCTGCTGGTCGAGTTGACCGTTTGCATGTATATCGGCCAACAGGACCCCGAGACCCTGACGCTGTTTTTTCTCAAGACGTTTCCGCCCCTGGCCGTGACCACGGTAATCATTTCCCGGTTTCTGGTCCGTCGCCTGGCAGGATCTGATGCGGGGGGGAGGTCGCAGTGATGGCGCTGAACCCATCGAGCGAGTCAAACGAAAAACGGCGCCGGTTGATCAAAAGGGCCGGTCTGGTGCTGGGTGTCCTCTTTGTGGCGTCGATTCTGGATGGTTTCATCTGCACGCATCTGGACGGCAAACATCTCATCCGGGCCCTGCCCGGCACGCGCCAGGCCATCAGCGGCGATCTCGATCAGCCGGTGCGCCGGCCCGAGGAAGTCGCCTTTCGTTTTGAAGAAGGCCCGGGGCTGGCCCTGACCATCGCCGAGGTCAGGGGCCGTTTCTGGCGGGGCACGGTCAATGTGCCGTCCGGTGCGCATGAGGGCATCTATCGCCTGAACGTTTCCGGCGGCTCCGGCTCAAAGGACCAGAGGGCCACCCTTTATCGAATTCAGGTCTTTGATTTGCCGGCAGCGCTGAACGATAGCTACCCGTCTTTCATCAGACGCTTTTTCGGCTTTTCGCCTTGGTGGGTGGCAGTCGTTGCTGCACCGCTGCTGGTTGCTTGTCTGGCGTTCGCATTTATTCTTCCAGAGAGTGGCAATCGACTTTCTTCCAAAGAAGGGATCGCCCCGATTGTCAAACTCGCGCGCCGCAAGGATCACTGGGAAGTGGCCGCGGCCTTTTTTCCCGACGCGCCCATCGCTGAAGGCAGCCTGGTCGACGTAGTCGATAAAAACCGGCAGCCCCTGACCCCGATGACCGTTGCGCGGATCGAAAACGGGCTGGTGCATGGCCAGGTGGGCCTAAATGTTCCTATCCGGCCGGGTGGATATATTCGGTATAAGGGGAGCGGTTAGCGAATCACCAACCCCTCAATTCAACTTTCCCTCGCAATCCTTTCTCCATCGGCCGCGTCCAAAAGATCGGATCGAAGCTGATAGTTGCCCTTCAAAAAGGCATCGATCATGTCCTCGACGATTGCATCGCTGTGCATGAGCATGTCCATTTGCCGCGTAAAAATCAGCAGCCGTCCGACCCTATCGAGTTTTTCCGTCAACACTTCAGCGGACTGCTTGGCAATCCGGGCCGTCACCCGATCACCTGTGCTGGAACTTAAAAAACCAAGCGATGAGAGTACCCGTTCGATCATCCGTGCCCGGCGACTGCGCCGGATATCGTCGGCTGCACCGCCCTTGAACTGGAAATTGATGTAGTTCTTGGCGCGGGTCTGACCGCAATAACTGTCCAGTACGCTGTAGTGGTAGCCGATGCGGGAGCTGAAATTCATGTATCGATCCGAAATGATGGCATAACTGCGATCGCCAAACCGCTCCATGGCCAGATTGGGCGGCTCCAGCATCTGCCGGGTCATCACGGAAAAGAACCCGCCGATGTTAATGGGTCGTGGCCCGCAACTTCTCAGGTCATCGTTCAGCATGCCGGAAAGCAGGGCGGCAAATGGTGTTGACGTGACCTGGTCTGCCGATATGCTTCTTCTGTGCGTGGCGTCCACACCAAGCCCGCCACCCAGATCAATCACATACAGGTCGAGCGGCAGGGGGGCGTTAAGGCGCACGGAAAGCCGGCCCCGGTCGGTGACCAGATCCCCCAGCTGGAAGATCTCCGCATAAGCTTTCTCGTGGATGAAGCGCATGATGTCATGAATGGTCCTGCAGTTCTCCGGCTTGAAATTTTGTGATTTCGGATCTGTGAGATGAAGCGGTACGATGCTGCTGGCACGGCGCCGCAAATCCTGATACGCCGGGGTGTCAACCATGACGCCAATCAATGAGTAATCGGCGTTGATCAGTTCCGGTACGCGTCCTTGATAGATGCGTCCGGTAATGGCGTCCACGGTAACTTCTACGCCCGTTTCAAGCGTGGTCGTGGCGTGTTTGAGATTAAGAATGGTCGGGATCATGTATTCCCGGGAAAGCGATGCCATGTGGCCGCTGATATGGCCAAGATCGGTGACAATGGCCTTTGCCTTGGGCATGGCCATGACCAGTTCGGACGATGCCAGGGGGCTGACCAGCACGGCACCATCGGGAAACGCGGCCACGTCCGCCTGGCCGGTGACATGGAAAACCGGACCGGATCCAATGCCCGTGCAGGCGATCTCACCGCCTTCCATCAGCAATGGATAACCGGTTACCGGCTTGCCGGGGGGCCTTTTGCGGTGATTGGTTTCCGCCCCGTGCAATCGCAGCGGCCGGGACTGGAGGATGACAATTCGTCCCCGTGGGTCGATGGCCCATTCCACATCTTGGGGGGGGCCGAAATACGACTCCAGCCGCAGGCCAATGTCAGCCAGAAGGCAGGCTTGCGATTCGGTTAGGCACGGCTGATTCAGGCGCTCGGCAGGAACCGGCACCGCCATCACCTGGCCGTCGGCACTGGCGATCAGTTGTTTGTCCTTTACCGCCGTGGTGGCCGATAGCAGCCGGGGTGGCCTGTCCTTGGACAGGATATACGTGTCCGGCGGCACGATCCCATCCACGGCAAAAGGCCCCAGGCCCCATACCGCATCGATGAGAATGCGGTTTTCCGCCGGATTGACAGGGTTTCGCGTAAACATCACACCGCTTACCGAAGCATCGATCATCTCCTGGCAGGCCACGGCCATGACCGCATCTTCAAAGGTAATGGCCATGTGAAGACGGTAGGCGATGGCATGGGGCGCGAAAAGGCTGGCGATGATGCGCCGGTAGTCTTCAACGATACGCTGTGGTGGCACATTGAGAACCGTCAGATACTGGCCGGCGAAGGACAGTGTGCTGTCTTCGCCAAGAGCGCTGCTGCGCAGTGAGACATTGACCGGCGTATCACGGACGTTCAGTTCCTGCATCAGGTGCGCATGGGCGTCCATTATCTCTTGAACAAGATCGTCCGGTACGCTGGCCGAAAGAATGCACTGCTGAATGGTCTGGCTGACTTCAAGAATCGTCTCGGTTTCGATGAGATCGGCCTTGCGCTTCATGCGCAGAATCGTATCCGCCAGATGGTTGCTTTGAATAAAGTGCTTGAATGCCGCCGTGGTAATGGCAAATCCGTTTGGGGTGGGAAGACCCAGTGCATTTTTGATTTCACCCACATTGGCATTTTTGGCCCCGACCCGTTGAACCGATTCGCGCCGGATCTTGTGGTAAGGCAAGACCAGCGGTTCACCCACGAGCGTTTTAGATTCCCGGGTCGCGGTTTCCGGTTTGATATGGTTGAAGATATCGGTCAGCTTTTTATCCAATGCCGGATAGGGTTTGCCTGACATGTTCTCGAGACAGCGCACCATGCGGGCGGTATGGAAGATGGTCCGAGTGCTCAGGGCGTCGAGGTAGGATGTGCCGAATACGGTCTGCCCCTCGAGCTTTTTCTCGATATCGGATATGATTTCAAGTAATTCCGTGTTGGATGCCAGAAGGGTTTGAAAATTTTCGTATTTGTCCTGAAAGGCCGCCATGAGCTGCTGCCGGGAATGATGGTTCCTTTCCCTGCTGCTGAAAAAGGTTCGTAACTTTTTTATGAACATCATATGGACGCCCAAAAGGTTGCCGGTTAACCCAGTCCTACTGGCCGGTATGCTCAATTTCCCTCGGTGAATACGCAGCAAAGCGTATGCCAGCCGAAATAGCCTGTTATGTAAAAATAACTGATTGTTTTTTTATCTTTTTTTACGGCCAAAGGGACGTTGATCCGTGATGGCCTGTCAGAAAGATTTCCTATCTGTCAGATGCCTGCCATGGCCGCAGCGATCCCGGCAAACCCGAAGCCAGCGGCGATCAACCAACCAACCAACCAACTAACCAACCAAACAATAAAAATGTCAGAGCCTCGGTCATCCCAATCCGGTGAGACGGATAGGGGCCCATCCATGTAAATATTGATTGTGCGAATGGCTTTGTTGGGATTATAGTTTCTTTACAATCCTTGTGATTAAAAAATGTTTAAGGTGGACGCAAAATGAACACAAATTCTGAAAAGCGAGAGTATGAGCGCAAGAACGGATTAATCATTGCAGAATACACGACACCGGATGGTAACGCCAACGGGTTGATCCGGAATATCAGTGCCGGCGGGCTTTTCATCAGAACCGCTAAAAAACCCCTTGCCGGACAATCCATCATACTTCGATTCCCCCTTTTTAAGTTTGAAGAAAATATCTCGGTCACCGGAAAAGTGCTGCGGATTGAGCCCACCGGGTTTGTGGTCAAATTCGACAAGCCGATTTATAATTTGATGGGTGGGGCAGATCGCTTTCCCGAACTGGTCAATGAGGTGGATCGGTAACCCTACTGAACCTTCTCAAACAGGCTCTCCAGGAAATCATTTGGTATCGATATCGCTGCGGCCTTCCTGATTATTTCACCCCATAAACCTGCTGCAAGGTTTCCGGCCCTACGCTGATGCCACTGGATTTCAACATTTTTTTTACTTTTCGCCTGACCAGAAATTTAGCCATGCTGTTCTTTAGCTTTCATGAGCGCCGACACGGTGTGGACGTAGACGGGTGAGATAAAGATGATTCCGTCGGCAGCGAGCATTTTGTCCCGCAACAAAATGGAATCATCTTTCAAGGGGCATTTCTCTTCGCCTTTTTTCATGCAAACCAGGCAGCCCTGGCAATAGTTGAGGTTCAATTTTTTCAGGACCAGATATTCAAAATGAACATCGCCCATTTCAGCCATTTGTTCTTCTACGCGTTGTGTGATTTTAACCGTATTGCCGGCCGGGTGGGGGCTCCCGGAGATAACCAGAATATTTTTCATGACACATAGCCTTTTTGGTGCTGTCGCTCGAACTGTTCAATATTATAGCGGGATAATGCCAAGCGCAGCGCTTTTCTGGTAAAAGCGGACCTGCTTGTGTGAAGCAGCTTTGCTACACGATCAACTTCCTTCAAGCAGCCTGCGGCGCTGGCTGATGGGATTTTCCATCGCCGTAACGCTGGGCATCGGTTATGGAGTGGTTGCCGGCAGGGTGCAATGGATCGAGAAGGCCACCGCCAGGATTCCGCAGTTGATGCTGCTGGTGCCCGGCCTGGCATGGATACCGGTGGCTATTTTGCTTTTTGGGATTGGTGAGACGGCAACCCTTTTCATGATCGCCATTTCCGCCTTTGCACCGGTTGCCATCAACGTGCTGGGCGGGATCAAAAATATCGATATCCATCTGATCCGGGCCGCGCAGATGATGGGGGCTGGAAAAAATGCGCTATTTTTTCGCGTGTTGATCCCAGCGGCCCTGCCGGCCTTGATCAGCGGCCTGCGCATCGGGCTGGGTACCGGCTGGCGTGTGCTGGTGGCTGCCGAAATGGTGGTCGGCACCGGCACGGGTCTGGGGTATTCGATCATCCAGGCCCGCTGGACCCTGGACTATGCGTCATCGTTTGCCTGTATTGCCATGATTTGCATGATCGGCCTTTTGACCGAGCATGTTTTTTTAAGGCAAATCGAAAAACGAACCATCATGCGCTGGACCCCGACCACGGAAAACCAATGATCCGATTTGATCATGTAAGCAAGTATTTTACGCATAACGGCGGTCCACCCACTGGATTGAAACAGCAGGGCATCAAGGGACGCCAGTTGATCCATGCCACCACACAAAATCTCGAGCGCATGGGACTTTCTGAGCATGCGGACAAATATCCGTTTGCCCTTTCCGGTGGCATGCGCCAGCGGGTGGCTATTGCAAGGGTCCTGGCCCTGGAGCCCAAGGTCCTGCTCATGGACGAGCCGTTCAGCGCTCTGGATGCCAATACGCGTGAGCGGCTTCAGGACACGTTGCTGAGCATTTGGGCGGAAAGCCATCGCACCGTGCTTTACATCACCCATAGCGTGGAGGAAGCCGCCTACCTGGCGGATCGGGTCATTGTCATGGGCCAGGTGCCCGGTGGGGTGTTTGAGGATTTGGTGGTGGATTTACCTCGGCCCAGGCAGCGCACCAGTGCCGGGCTTCTGGCCTTGCAGGAAACCTTGCGTAGCTGTCTGGGCAGGCAGCCTTGTTGTATACAGCCGCAAGCAAGAATTAGCAATTAGCTCATAGCTGGCAGATCAATGTCGTTAACGCAGGGATGATAAAAATGCGGGCGCGGTAGGTTGGGTTGAGGTACGAAACCCAACAAGATTTTGTCGGGTATAGCTGCACTCAACCCGGACTTCTCAAACCGCTAACTGGTTCCCAAACTCTGCTTGGTAACCCTTATCCCGCAGAGGTGAACAGCGGTGCGCGCTCCCATGTGTAGCATGGGAGCGCGGTGAAGATATCTGTAATCAACTGTTTGGATGTTATGTAAAATAAGGAGAAGCGTAAATGTCATCGTGCAAGCGAACCGTTCTCCTTGCGCTTACCATTTCGACCTTGTTGCTTCTGGAGAGCCTGGCCTGTGTCGCCCATGCCAATGATTCGCTTTCTTTGCGGTTTGCCTTTCAGGACCGTGTTGGCAGCGTGATCCCCATCCTGGCTGTGAAAAAGGGCTTTTTCAAGGCGCAGCAACTGACCATCAAAACGTTGCGCTTCAGCAGTGGACCGGCCTGCGCCGAAGCCCTGTATTCCGGTGCGGCCGACATCGCTGGCATGGGTGACACCACGGCCATCATCATGGTGACCCGCAGTCCGGATATTGTCATTCTGGCCAGCCATGCCACTGGCGAGCATCGCCACCGGATCATGGTCCGGGAAAAATCCCCGATCCAGACCCTTGAAGATCTGAAGGGCAAACAATTGGCCGTAAAAAAAGGAACGTCCACCTATGGGGGGCTGCTGGCGGCCCTTGGCAAGGCCAATCTTTCACCGGCTGACATCCGGATCATCGATTTGACGCCACCCACCATGACCGAGGCGCTTCTGGCCGGGTCCATTGATGCCTTTGCTGCCAGCGAGCCTACCCCTTCCGCCGCCGAACAAAAGGGGGCGAGGGGACTGACCACCCTGGGCGGCCTGGGAAATGCCTATCCCCTATTGATCCTGGCCAGACGCGGCAAGCTTGCAGGAGGGGCCGAGGCCTTCGGGCGGTTTTTCATTGCCATGCGTCAGGCTGAGGCTTATGCTGCCGGGCATCCCGATGAAATTGCGCGTATGATGGCTGATGAAACCGGCCTGGCCCTGGCGACCACCAGACGGGCCATGCAGCGCCATCAATACCGTCTGCGGCTGGATAATGAAATTTTCTCCAGTCTCGAGCAAACAGCTGTGTTTCTCAAAGACCAGAAGATCATTTCTAACGTACCGGATTTTAAGAGCTGTACGGTTCCGTATGATACAATCACTTCACGTTGATTCCTCACTAGTTAACCGTTGTCAGCGAAGCGGTTGTCGTAATCGTAATCGAAATAGAAAATGACGGTTACGACAACGACAACGATTACGATCACGAAGATATAATGTAATGGGTCCGGTTCTTATCGGTGTATTCCGATTTTTTTAGAAGCCATACAAGGCTACTCAGGCAGCTCGCATTCCAACATGGAATCGCCCACAAATTCGAACACATCGCTCAGTCGGAGCACCCCCACAATTTGCTGTGGATCACGGTCGGCAGTGACCAACAGGGAATGGTGACGTCCGATGATCAGCCGGTGGATGGCCTCGTCCATGGTGGCGGTCTCGTTTACAAATTCTCCTTTGACCGGCGTATACATGATCTTTTTCACCTTGAGGTCGGCGGCTTTGCGGCACAGCCCTTCAAGGGCCTTTTCCCATAGATGATACTGTTCCAGGGTCTTTTTGAAAAATGCATCGCTAAGCCCCAGGCGATGGATCGAACCATCTTCGATTTGGTTTTTCAATTCCTTGTAGTTCGGCTCGAGTGCCTCGATAACATCATGCTGGCTCAATTTACCGACAATATGGTTTTTCTCATCGATCACCAGGATGGCGCGGTGTCGGTGGCGTTCTTTATTGAATACGGCCTGGGCCTTGCGCAGCGCCTTGACCGTATCCAGCAAGGTTGCGGTGACCGGCACCGTGGCATACTCAGCCAGCGGAACCATCATTGCTTTAACGTTTCTGGATTTCATATCACACCTCCGTTGAGTTCATCTTAGAGCCTATTTGAGAAGTCTGGATCAGGCCCGATAACAAGGCGGAAAATGGCTCAAAAGCGGAGCATATATGTAATATGTGAGCATTTTGAGACAGTTTCCAACGCCGTTAGCGGGCCTTAGACGGATTTATCAAACAGGCTCTTAGATTTATTCCGTGCGCAGTGCCTCGATAGGGTTCATGCGAGCCGCCTGACGGGCCGGCAGAATGCCGGACAGCAGACCGATCGTGATGGCCAGCGCCTCGGCCAGTATGACATACCCGATGGGGGTGTGGGTGGGCAGTTGAGGGACCAGAAAATGCAGCAACCAGGCCCCGCCGCTGCCGAAAATGACACCGGCCATGCCACCAATGGCGCCCAGTAGGGTGGCCTCGATGGCAAACAGGCCCATGATCCAGCCCCGTCCGGTGCCCAGGGCCCGCAAAAGGCCGATCTCCGACCGGCGCTGGCGCACGGCAATGGTCATGATGGTGGTGATGCCCACGCCACCGACCAGCAGGGAAATTCCGCCAATGGCACCCACGGCAAGGGTCAGTACCCCCAGCACCGAACCGAGGACATCCAGCATCTGATTTTGCGTTACGATAGTAAAATCCTGGCTGCCGTGGCGGGAGATCAAAAGGGTTCGGATTCGCTTGGCAATGCTATCCGCGTTGCTGCCGGCGGCAAACAGCACATCGATCTCCATGAGGCTTTGGCGGTTGAACATGGACAGGGCGCGCGAGGTGGGAATGTATACGGCATCGTCCAGATCGAATCCCAGCATTTGCCCCTTGGTTGCCATCACGCCAATGGCACGATAGCGTTCGCCGCCAATGCGAATGCGCCGCCCCAAAGGATTGCTTGTACCAAACAGCTCGCGGCTGACCTTGCTGCCTAAAACCGCCAAGGCCCGTGCACCATCCGTCTCATTTTCAGGCAGAAAACGGCCCTGGGCCACATCCAGCCGCCAGACCGTCGGCGCGTCGGCATCCACGCCGAGCACATACGTGCGCCGGCGGCGAGAACCAAACTCCACGGCGGCATTGCCTTGCACCACCGGCACGGCGGCCAGCACCCGTGGAATCCGTGACAGGGCCCGGGCATCAGCTATGGAAAGCGGCCTGACATTGCTGATCACCGCACCGGACATACCCGTGGTGGAGGTTCTTCCGGGGCTGATGCCGATCAGGTTGGTCCCGAACTGGGTGAACTCGGCTAGAACGAAGCGGTGGACCCCTTCACCCAGGGAGGTGAGTAAAACCACGGCGGCGATCCCCACGGCAATGCCCAGGATGGTGAGAAAGCTGCGCAGCCGCTGGCCGGCCAGGGCTGTCAGGGACCAGATTATGGCGTCATTTAGGATCATTATGATTTGGGTTATAAGTAAAGGGTAATGGGTAATGGGTTATTTTAAAGTTAGAAGTTAATGCATTCTATCGATTTTTATATAAAACGATTCCATCCATTCCTTCCACCTTCCACCTTCCACCTTCCACCTTTCACCTTTCAACCTCCCACTTCCCACTTCCGCTCTTCAGTCCACCGATCACCCCTCACCCCTCACCCCTCACCAATCCCTACTTCTCAGCCAACGCCATCACCGGGTCCAGGCGGGCGGCCCGGCGGGCCGGCAACAGACCAAAGATGATCCCGGTAAGAAGGGCCGTGGTGACAGCCGCCACCAGGGCCCATCCGGGGACGGTCATGGGAAACTGGGCGAAAAGTCTCTGCAGCACGCCCACACCCATCATGGAAAACATGAGCCCGGCAACTGTTCCGGTCAGAGAGAGCAGCGTTGATTCCACGAGAAAAAGGGCCATCACCTGTCCATGGGTGGCACCAATGGCCTTGAGAAGACCAATTTCTCCGGTGCGCTGAGAAATGGCGATGAGCATGACGTTCATGATCAGAATCCCGGCAACGGCCAGGCTGATGGCGGCAATCCCGGCCACACTCAGGGTGAGGGTGCGTAAAATACGGTCGAATGTGGCCAGCAGTGCATCCTGGGTGATCACGGTTACATCGTCCTCACCATCATGGCGGTCACGGATGATGGAAAGGATTTCTTTTCTGGCGCGGTCGATGGACTCCCGGTGCCTGGCCTGAACCAGGACACGAAACAACGTGTCCGTGTTGAACAGGGCCGTGGCCGAGGCCACCGGAATAATGGCCACATCGCCGATGTCCACCCCCAGGGACTGGCCTTTTTTGGACAGGGTGCCGATGACGCGGAACCGGCGCTGGCCGATGCGTACGAAGCGGCCAAGCGGTGAACGGTTGCCGAACAGCTCTTTTTTGGCCTTGTGGCCCAATACGCAGACCGCTTCGGACCGGGACACATCGCCCGCAGGGATGAAGCGCCCGACGGCCAGGGTCATGTTGCGGATCGGCAATAGCTCGGCATTGGAGCCCAGGATGGTGATTTCACGCTCCAGGCTGCCAACGGAAACCGGCGCCGAGCCGACCACAATGGGCGCCACCCGGCGTACCGCAGTGCTGCGTGTCAGGGCCATGGCATCGGCAATGGTCAGATCCCTGGGGGTTTGTCCCATCATGGGGGGCGGGCCGCCAACGGTTTCCGAACGGCCCGGCAGGATGATCAAAAGATGGGTTCCCAGGGTGCTGAACTGGTTGGTCACATAAAGGCGGGTGCTCTCGCCCAGGCTGGCCAAAAGGACCACCGCAGCCACGCCAATGGCCATGGCCAACAGCATCAGGCCCGAGCGCAAAGGGTATCCGGTCACGGCATGACGGCAGAACCCGAATGCATCCACGATTCTCATGCGTGCTGCTCCTGATCGCTGACGATACGGCCATCCACCAGACGAATGGACCGCCGGGCCCGTTTTCCGATCTGCGGATCATGGGTGACGATCAGCACGGTCAGGCCCGCTTTGCCCAGGGATTCGATGACCTGGATAATCTCCTCGCCCGAGGCGCGGTCCAGGTTGCCGGTGGGCTCGTCGGCCAGGATGATGGCCGGATTCATGATCACGGCCCGGGCAATGGCCACGCGCTGGCGCTGGCCGCCGGATAGCTGGTCCGGCCGGTGGCGAGCGCGGTCCGTCAGGCCGAAACGGGCCAGGGCGTGGCTTACCCGTTCCCGTCGCTGCCGCGGCGGAACCCCGGCCAGCATCAGCGGCAGGGCCACATTGTCCGCGGCGCTCAGGCGGGGAATCAGATGAAAAAACTGAAAGATGAAACCGATCTGGTGCCGCCGTATGGCCGCCTGACGGTCATCGCCAAGACGGGTGGTGTTCTGATCGTCGATGTGGTAGGTGCCGTGGTCCGGTCGGTCCAGCAGGCCCAGAATATTGAGCAGCGTTGATTTGCCGGACCCGGACGGTCCCATGATGGACAGGTATTCACCTTCTTTTACCGTCAGGGTTACGCGGTCCAGCGCATGAACTTGTTCTCCACCCACATTGAATATGCGGCTGACATGGTCCAGGCGAATCACGGCGTCTCCTCCAGGATTGTGGCGGATGCGCCGTCTTTCAGGCCCGGGATATCGATGTTGACCACCACCTGCTCGCCTGCGCTGACGCCTTCAATCACCTCGGTGAAATCCCAATTGGCCAGGCCCGTGCGAATCTGGCGCTGGTTGATTTGCTCCAGGCCTTCCCGGTAAACGTAAACCTGGCCGTCGACCATGAGCGCCTCGGTGGGGATGCGCACCACGTCGGGGCGCACATCCAGGATAATCTCAATGTCGGCGCTGTAACCGGCCAGAAGGTCGGTGAAATCGTCCGGGTTGGTAAAGGCGACTTCCACATCTACGGTACGGGCCTGTTTTTCCAGGTCCAGCACATAATCGGCAATGCGGCGCACCCGACCATCGAACACGCGGCTGCCGTGGGCATCCATGGTAATGCGGGCCGGCATACCGACCTGAATGCCGGCCACATCGACTTCATCGATGGGGGCGATCACGTAATAACATCCGGTGGCGATGATGTCGATCACCGGTGGGGTGGGGACGCCCAGCGGGGAGGGAGTGACATATTCGAAACGCTCACCGTTGATTTCACCGATGACGCCGTCAAAGGGCGCCGTCAGACGGGTGCGCTCGAGTGTTGCCTGGGCCACGGCCAGCTGGGCCTCCCGTACCAGCACTTCGCTGCGCGCGCCATTGCACTCGGCCCCCAGGGCCTCGGCTTCGGCCAGGGCATTTTCCGTGCGCTCCTGGGTGCCGACATTGGATTTGAGCAGTGCCGACAGCCGGTCGGCGTTTTTGGCGGCCACATCGGCCCGTGAACAGGCGGAACGGGCCCGGGCCCGGGTGGCCATGACTTCGCGCCGGGCCAACAGGATCTGGGCCGCCAGATCCTGGTTCCAGAGTTCAAGGAGCAGGTCACCCGTTTTGACCCGGTCGCCTTCATGCACCGGCAGCCGGGCAATCTGGCCACCGATACTGGGCGACAGCTTGGCCCGGCGACAGGCTTTGACCGTGCCTGCCCGCGTGTTGGCCACCGTATGTTCCACCCTGCCGCGGGTAACGGGTTTGACCACAACAGCCAGTGGGGCAGGGCGGGTGATATATCGGAATCCCCATACCAGTGATACTACAACGATCACCAGAATCATCCATTTAATGATTTTATGGCGCAACCCCCGTTTATTTTTTTGCTCAACGTCCACATTGCCCCTCTACAATAGAAATTTCCTTGACCCTTTCAGCCGATTTCCAGTATACACCATCTTGGTTTATCTTACGCAGCGAAATTTACCGATGGCACATTCACAGTCGTGTATCCGTGTTTCTGCCCTGATTCTGATAGCGCCAAGGAAAGTTGAACAAGAATTTTGAGAAAACCAAATATTTTGAAACAGATCGCCACCCTTGTCTTTATTGTAGCCGGTTTTCATTCAGCAACTGCCAGCGGGTTGGACTCGATTACGTTTGAATGGCAATGGAATGCCGGTAATACTAATTACACTTCAGGGCCCGATGGGGAGATTGCCTTCGATTTGTATATGCGAACCGAAGACGATGCCGAGTATGATTTTGAATACCCGGCTATTGCGGGCATTGATAATTGCTGGCTTGATGGTGACCAATACACTTGCCAGGCTGCCCTGGAACACCCGTTTGAACCGGGCATACACTATTTTTTCTCGGTTGTTGCCTACCTGGTTGATGATCAAGAGTCGGCCAGCACGTTTTCCAACGAGATTGAATACACCGTTGATGACTTGGATTCCTCTGCCGGAAGCACTGTTACCACCGCTGACGCTGCCGATGAAGACAGCAGTGACACTTCTATGACCCCCAATGCAAACAGCAGTGCGCTCTACAGTGGCCAAGGCGATGCCAATGCAGGCTCATCATCCACGACTGGCGGTGCGGGCGGCAACGCTGGTGGATGTTTTATCATTATTAGCCTTACTGAATAGTTTTTTTGCCTGCACCTTTAGGCAAAATAAAAAAACCTCCCGAAGGAGGTTTTTTATCGAATTACTGATAGATGCTCAGCAGTTAACAGCTAAACGCCGACTCGGTTTTTATACCAATCATAAGTTCGTTTGATACCTTCCTTCAGCGTGATCGACGCGCGCCACCCCAAGGCTGACATACGTGACACATCGAGCAGTTTTTGAGATGTCCCGTCCGGTTTCGATGTATCAAATTCTATCTTAATGTCCAGCCCGGCAACATCCCGGATGATATCGGCCAATTCTCTGATCGTGATGTCGGACCCGGTGCCGACGTTAACGAAACACGGCAACGGATAATTCAAAAGATGCTGTGAAACTGTTTGGTCATCGAGGTTCATTACAAACACGCAGGCATCGGCCATATCATCCACGTGTAAAAATTCACGCTTGGGATTTCCAGTCCCCCAAAGCATTACGGATGGCTGCCGGGCGTGGACGGGAGACTTTGCATATTCAAGGGACGCTTTGATGTCGGAAGGGATCGGCCCATAGGTCACTTCGTCCTTTTCAATGCCTTCCCAATCGCCCTTTGCCGCCAACGTGGCCAAATGAAATTTGCGAATCATGGCCGGCAGAACATGAGAATTCTCGAGGTCAAAATTATCATTCGGGCCGTATAAATTGGTGGGCATCACGGCCATGAAGCGTGTTTTGTACTGGCGGTTGTATGCCTCACACAATTTGATGCCGGCGATTTTGGCGATGGCATAGGGCTCGTTTGTGGGTTCAAGCAGGCCGGTGAGCAGGTGCGTCTCCTGCATGGGCTGCGGGGCCAGTTTGGGATAGATACAGGAGGATCCTAAGAAAAGCAGACGTTCCACGCCGCTTTTATAGGCGGCATGAATGATATTGTTCTGGATTACCAGGTTGTCGTGGATAAACCAGGCCGGGTAGGAATTGTTGGCATGAATTCCACCGACCCGTGCCGCCGCGATAAAAACATAGGCCGGATTCTCCTTTTGGAAAAATTGTGAAACCGCGTCCTGGCGGGTCAGGTCGGCTTGAACCAGTTTCAATCCCTCGGGGATTTCTCCTGTGTGATTTGAAAACCATGAGGCATCGGGCCGCCGGTGGTGATAACTGCCGATGAGATTCGTGTACCCCAGGGAAAGCAACCTGCGGATAATGGCGCTGCCGACCATTCCCGTGGAGCCTGCGACAAATATCTTGGCGTCCTTAGGCATGGCTGAGTGCTCAGGTCCGGGGACTGATGCGTTTTCTTGTTGATTTAAATTTTTCATCCTCTGGAATTCCAATGTAATTGAATGCTATATTTACTCCTGATGTTGAATGACCCGGAACCCGGCGCGCTGGACCAGTTCATCGCGCTTGGCTTCTTCCAGGTCTTCCCGAATCATCTCTGTTACCAGATCCTCAAAGCTGGTTTTAGGCACCCAGCCCAGTTTTTCCCTGGCCTTTGCGGGATCACCGAGCAGGGTCTCGACCTCCGTGGGGCGAAAATAGGTTGGATCAACGGCCACGATGGTTTTTCCATTGGCCACATTGATACCTTTTTCATCAACGCCTTCACCCTCCCAGCGGATGGCGATCCCCAGCTCCCGCGCCGCCACATTTACAAAATCCCTGACTGAATGTTGCTCACCGGAGGCAATAACAAAATCATCCGGTTGGTCCTGCTGCAGCATCAGCCACTGCATCTCAACGTAATCTCTGGCGTGGCCCCAGTCGCGCATGGCGTTCAGATTGCCCAAATACAGGCATTCTTCCATGCCCAGATATATCCGCGACAAGGCCCGGGTGATTTTGCGGGTGACGAACGTTTCCCCTCGAATCGGTGACTCATGATTAAAGAGAATCCCGTTGCAGGCAAAGATGCCATAGGCTTCACGATAATTGACGGTTATCCAATAAGCGTACAATTTTGCACAGGCGTATGGAGAGCGTGGGTAAAAAGGGGTTCTTTCTGTCTGGGGCGTCTCCTGTACCAAGCCGTAAAGCTCTGACGTTGACGCCTGATAAAAGCGGGTCTTTTTTTCCAACCCCAACAATCGGATTCCTTCAAGAAGACGCATGGCGCCCAATCCATCCACATCCGCCGTATACTCGGCCGTTTCAAAGGAAACCTGGACATGACTCTGGGCGGCAAGATTATAGACTTAATCCGGCTGAACCTGCTGGAGGACCCGAATGAGGTTGGTGGAATCGGTAAGATCACCGTAATGCAAAATCATTCCACGATCCTGCTCATGCGGATCCTTGTAAAGATGGTCGATGCGATCCGTGTTAAAAAGGGATGCCCTGCGCTTGATGCCATGAACTTCGTATCCTTTTTGCAATAGCATCTCGGCAAGATAAGCACCATCCTGGCCTGTGATTCCTGTAATTAATGCTTTTTTCATTTTTTACACTCATGGTTTTTTAGCTGTTAGCTGTTAGCTGTTAGCTGTTGGCTGTTAGCCGTTAGCCGTTGGTCGTCAGCAAACCGTTTTCATAAGACTTCATGATTATATCTGAAGATCTAACATATTACTATAACAGGAAAATAACGCAAACCTTTTATCCAGCAATTGTAATTATGCCATTTCGAGCTTTCGAACCGATTACGATTACGAGCACCGCTTCGCTGAGCACGAGCACGACGGGCATTGGCGTTTTTCGTGCGCGTAATCGTAATCGATCATTATTTTTACAATCGATCGATGAAATTTCTACTGAACACATCCAAAATTACAATTGCTGTCATTTTATCTTGAGGCTCAATTTCACTTGACCCTTATACATGCGGCAAGCTCGATAATCGCCCAGTTTAGTTGACATTAATGCCTTCGTTATCTTCGATCTTATCTTGCAAAATACGTCATATAAACTTAAGAAAAGAGAACCTGAATTTTAATGTGTCCTTGAGCCCGTCCGCTGATTATGTTGAGCCTCAAATGATTTAGAAAAATTGATAGCGGCAAGCATGCAACAATAGGAACCGAGCCAGAAATAAAAAAACCTCCCGAAGGAGGTTTTCTTATTTCTCTTGAACGATCAGTAGCACAAATTGGTAGAAAACAACATTTCCCAGACAAATTTAGGTTAATATGTTATCAACAGGCTTAACCACCCCCCCAGAAACTGAAAATAAGGCTGAATGCGGGTTCTTATCCTGCTCCATGAACAAGTTTAACTTTGAAAAAAGTTGAACTGAATCAGCTGCGAAAAGTGTAACCAAATAGCTGGATATCTTCATGATATATATTTTTTACATGTGCAATTGATTCTTCGTCATACATGGATCTATAGTCCTCTCCGCTACCTTTTTTTTTATGAGGAAATTCAATTTCAGGTAAATTCAGGCGTTCCTTTATTTTCGTAAAAGTATCTTGCAGAGTCTCAAATTTTCCGATGTAATCCAAAGGTATTAGCCCCTTATAGTTCTTCAACCAATATGTCTGTGGTCTTAACATACCTTTGCCAATATTGACCTTTAGAAATTGATTAAATGTTAAATCTGACGTAATTCCTTGATTCTTTTTGTGTATTTTGTCACGCATAACATTCTTATACCATGAAAAAGCCCTGTCCCATGGATTCCTCACCACAGCAAACTTGAAATATTTTTCATATTGTTCCTTCGTGACTGTAGTTTTATTCTTCTTATTGGCTACTTTTTTATAATTGTAATATTTCACTCTTCTCAAATACTCTTTTATGTTTTCCTTTGATGAGAATGTACATATGGTTAAAACTGGTTTTTCTATAGTTCTTATTGATCTGTGATCTTGCCCTCCTCGTCCATGATGGCCATCAAAATGTCCAAGAGCGCTCTCAATACTTGAACCAGCACATTTAGGAATGTGAATGAAAATGCATTTGTGATTATGTGAAATCATATTTTTTTACCAATAGTGCTTGATTCGGTGACGTGATCCATGGGCATTTTATATTCCTTTAAAGAAAGCTCTTAAGGCTCAACGCTTGCAGTTTATCTAACGGCTATTGCCTGCGAGTTATCAACTTTCTCCGGCGGTTCCTTTTGCTATTCCTGAACCTTGCACCGATGCGCCGTTTTTTTCCCGAAGGAAATATCTTTTTTGGAACCTTTAAAATCTCTATACCGGTATCCGTTGATGGAGACGCAATCCCATCTTGCCCAATTTGAATATCCCTCAAGCTTTCGTCATCGACTTTTTGGCCTCTTCGTTCAGGGATGTGCCTTGTATACGAAAATCGACGCCGATCTGGAATAAGCCGTTTGTCAGATATATTGGAAGCCACGTTCTAATCCGATCCTTAAGTATTAAAACCTGTGTGAGAACCCTGTCTAAAGCCTGCTGACAGCCAACGGCTAACCAACTAACCAACCAACAGCTGACGGCTAATCGCTCATTTTATAGTTATCCGCTTTGGGAATGAACTGACCAGGTACTTGCATCATAAGGTTTTTATTTGGAACGTTAACCCGCGCTTCTCGCGGATCAACCAACCAACTAACTAAATTGGGAAACGCATGAAATTATCCCCGAGTTTCCCATGTCCCCAAAATTCAACAACATCCAACTATGCTGCATGTTCTACCTCGGAACGAATTTTTTCACCCATTTCGTTTTCAGTCAGGGCCAGTTCATAGCGCGATTGAAGGTTCATCCAAAATTGTGGACTATTCCCAAAAAATACAGATAGCCTTAAAGCGGTTTCCGCGGATATCCCTCGTTTTCCATTAATAATTTGCGTAATTCTACCTGAAGTAACTATCAACGCCAACGCTAGTTTATTTGCAGAAAAATTTCTGGATGATAATTCTCTTTTTAAAATTCTACCAGGGTGGATCGCTTTCATTCGTTATCCCTTATGATAATCGGTAATTTCAACATCGTATGCATCACCATCTTTAAACGTGAAACAAATACGCCATGGACCATTTATCGTCATCGCCCATTGGCCGGACCTATTTCCGGATAGTTTAAACTAAACTGGGCGATTCAAATTCTGGTACACATGAAAATGGGTAAGCATGGTAACACAATAGGTCATTATTGCCTTCCAGAATTTGAACCCCTGACGGGTTTGCCGATCCCACCGCATCTTCCCGGTGGCGGGATCTTCGAACCGCGTTAGATGTCTTCCCGCATAGGCGACTATAACGGAAAGCCATCTGCCTTGTATATGCGGCAAGCTCGACAATCGCCCAGCTTAGTTTATGAAGCCCAACGCTTCTTAGCGGACTAAGGTCCTGAAGAGAGACAGTAGCATCCAACATCGCTAAGAGGTTTTCAGTTAGATACAAACGTTATCTTAGAGTCCATTGAAATAAATCCAAAAAAAGGTGTCGAGCTCACCAGCTAAATCGTTTCCCGCCTTTCCAGCGCATCTCGCGGATCAACTTACCAACCAACCAACTAACTAACCAACTAACCGCTCAATCTATTCGTTGTCCGCCTTAGGAATAAAACTAACCAGGTACTTGCACAAAAGATAGAATAGATCTCCATCCCGGTGATTGTAGCGAAACTCCAACTCTTTCAGATAGTGGGGAAATTTATCGAGGGAAATGCCTCTGTGTTTGAGGATCTTTGATTTTGCATACGACCAGAAATCCGATTCGCCGTTTATTTTGTATGTTTCCTGGTATTCATCTTGCTTTTCATATTGCTGGGAACCTTTAAAATTATGGAAAATAAGGGCTACGTAGGGATAACATGCATCGGTGTAAAAGATTTTTGTGTCTCTCAGCATTTTGGGCTTCAGGGTAATCAATGTTGTCATGGGGAAGTATTTTAAAATATCGATTTTAACCCGGCCCTGTTGTTCAATAATGCCGAAAACACCAACCAATGCTTCTTTTTTTTGCCTGTCGACCCATTCTTTACCTCTGAAATAAAAATAATCAAGCCAGCTTGACGAATCCGGTGCGTTGGCAATGATGGCCAGTCTTAACAGTTCAAGTGCTTTCAGCGTGGTTGGATAGCTGATGGTAAGCTTGTCGGTTATCTGTTTCGCAGGAAGCTCAGCTTCAAAAAATTTGATCAACAGCAACCACTGGCGGTATGGGATCTGGCTTTTGCTTATCCAGCGACCGGTAAAATCATGAAATGTATAACCGCAGCGTTTGCAGCGCATGGTTTGCTGGGCCGTACGGTAGTATTGAAAACTGTGGCATCGAATACAGTACCGCCGGTAGTTATCCCAGCATAATTTTCTGAAAAAGGCAGTTGCGGATTTTTCTGTATTAACAATCTGTTCGAAGGTCTTTTTCATCTGGAAAAGTACGGGAGATGGTGTAGAAGCTTTTATAAGTTTCTAAAATCAATGGGTAAAAAAGTGCAACGAATAAGCAAAAAGGTAACGCCGAAGGTGGTGAAAAAGGGTAGTTAAAACATCTTCCAGAAACACTGCCGCATAAATTATTTGCGAAATTTACCTATGTGAAATATTTTTCATATAAAAAATTTCCCAGTTATTATGGATTGATGTGGCATTACTTTTCATAGGAAAAATTCTGAAGACTAATTCCCAATATTGAAACAAAAATAATTGGCACCGATTTTGAACAGAGGTGGGAGGGCCAAAACTTCAGGCCTGTGGATGATTTTCATCCAAAAACAAATAGATAAATAGATTAACCTCATCGAAAAAAGTTTTTTGTATTATAAAGGAGGTGAATAGTCCTTGGTACTAAAAGCAATTGTTGAAAGAAATTTTTTAAAAGCAATCTTCTAACTCATGAACACTATATTGCTCGATAATGGCAAACCATCAGTAATGGTGGGACGCAAAGCCACTGGCCCGACCTCTTGCTAATTAAGGAAGAGAGGGGCGCAGGGTTGCCGAAGGCAAAAAAAGCCTACCTTCGGGACTCCGTTTTCGAGCTACACGGAGATCCAAAAAAATGTTTAAGTGGTTAAAATCCCGTCTGAAATTTTTATATGGGACAACTATAACTTTTGCTCTATTTTCATTTACCCAAGTGTATGCGGCGCAGTTAGCCTTTGAATGGGATGACACAAATGAAGCAGAAGACGGCTATCGACTCTACATGCGAGTTGAAGGAAAGGCTTATGACTATACTTCTCCTGTTTGGGAAGGAGAAGGCACAACCTGCACCTTAAAAGGCTTAGAACCCAATACATACTACTTTGTAGCACGAGCCTATGCAGCAAGTGATGAAAGTATTGATTCAAACGAGGTAGAATACAAAGTCGTCGTCAACAGCGAACCCGTGTCAGAAGCAGGGACAGACCAGACGGTCACCGCAGGCACGCAGGTAGCACTCGACGGTACAGGTTCAACCGATTCCGACGGGACTATCGCTGGATACCAATGGACACAAACCTCCGGGCCGTCGGTCAGTTTGAGCAGTTCCACGAATAGCCAGCCTACCTTCACAGCTCCCAGTGTTACTGAGAGTACTGCCTTGAGCTTCCAACTTGCCGTAACGGACAATGGCGGGCTGACGGGTTTAGATACCTGCCAGGTCACCATTGTACCGGTCGCACCTACAGACAGCGATGGTGACGGTGTCTCGGACGGCCAGGAGGTGGCTGAAACAACCGATCCTACTGCTGGAAATTCTGGGAACGGACTTGTTAAAATCTGGATGGAAGCTGAGGATGCGGATTTGAATGTGCCTATGCAAATTATGGATGACACCGAGGCCTCATCAGGCGGCTACATCGAGGTGCCGAACGGTGAGGGCAATGCATCAAGTCCGTCCTTGAACGCCGGTTACGCCCAGTACAGCTTTGAGGTTCCGGTCAATGGGGACTACATTATCTGGGGTCGGGTGCTGGCTTTGACTGGTGTAGACGATTCCTTCTTTATAGCCGTCGATGAACAAGATGCCGCGTTGTGGTATCCTTCGCATTCGGATGATTGGACCTGGCAAATGATCAATGATCGTTCCATTGCTGGGACAGAAGTCCATCATCTGGCTGCTGGTACGCATACATTGACGGTTTACCAGAGAGAAGACGGCACAAAAATTGACAGAATTCTAATTATCAACGACGCGAACTATATTCCAGAAGGGCAGGGCGAAAGCATCGCGCCAATCTCAACCAACATCTGGATCGAAGCCGAAAACGGCAGTTTGAATTTTCCAATGCAAATCATTGCCGATTCCGGGGCGTCGTCAGGCGGTTACATTGAGGTGCCGAATGGCCAGGGTAATGCATCGAGTCCGTCCCTGGCTGCCGGATACGCTCAGTACACCTTTAACGTGCCGGTCAATGGGGACTACATTATCTGGGGTCGGGTGCTGGCTTTGACTGGTGTAGACGATTCCTTCTTTATAGCCGTCGATGAACAAGATGCCGCGTTGTGGTATCCTTCGCATTCGGATGATTGGACCTGGCAAATGATCAATGATCGTTCCATTGCTGGGACAGAAGTCCATCATCTGGCTGCTGGTACGCATACATTGACGGTTTACCAGAGAGAAGACGGTACCCAATTGGACAGAATCCTTGTCACGGACGATTATAGCTACGTTCCGGAAGGAAAGGGTGAAGATGAGGTGGTAATAAACACCGCACCACAATCCGATGCAGGGCCGAGCCAATCCGTGGATGAAGGTTTGTTCGTAACGTTAGACGGCTCAGGCTCGATTGATACGGATGGGGAAGTTTCTGGCTACCTATGGACACAAACATCGGGCCCATTGGTCAACTTGAACAATCCAACGAGCATGCAGGCTACTTTTACGGCGCCAAGCGTTACAGAAAGTACTGATCTTAGCTTCCAGCTTGTTGTAACTGACAATGGCGGCCTTTCGGATTCAGACACCTGTCTGGTCACCGTGCTACCGGTTGTACCGAAAGACAGCGACAACGATGGTCTTTCCGATGATGATGAATCCTCGATATATGGGACCGATCCCTATAGCGTTGACAGCGATGGAGATGGCCTTTGGGACGGACAAGAGGTAAGCGATGGAACAGATCCCACGAGCGCTGACACACAAAGCGGATATGCAAAAATTTGGATTGAAGCTGAAGATGGGGATTTAAATCTGCCAATGCAGATTATGGATGGCCCAGACGCATCTTCCGGAACCTACGTCGAGGTACCGAATGGTCAGGGTAACGCATCCAGCGCATCCCTTGATGCCGGATACGCCCAGTACACCTTTGATGTACCTGTCGATGGCGACTATGTGATCTGGTGTCGAGTATTAGCTTCGAACGGTAAAGATGACTCTTTCTTCGTTTCGATTGACCAGCAGCAGGCGGGTAAATGGTATCTTTCTGTATCGGAAACCTGGACTTGGCAGAAATTAAAAAACAAAGGATCTAAGATCCATTATTTTACCTCCGATAGTCATACACTGACTGTTTATCAGAGAGAAGACGGTACCAGAATCGACAAGATTCTTATTACCAATGAAGAGAACTATGTTCCCGAAGGGCAGGGAGAGAGCGTTGTGTCACCCTTAGCCAACATCTGGATAGAAGCCGAAGCCGGGAATTTGAATTTCCCCATGCAAATTATGGATGATCCCGAGGCCTCTTCAGGCAGCTACATCGAGGTTCCCAACGGCCAGGGAAACGCCTCAAGTCCCTCACTGGATGACGGCTATGCCCAGTACACCTTTGTTGTACCTACTGATGGCAACTATATAATTTGGTGCAGGGTATTGGCATTGACTGGCATCGATGATTCTTTTTTCATCGGTGTTGATGATCAACCGGCCGCATTGTGGTATCCGTCGCATTCAGATGACTGGATCTGGCAAAAAACAAATGATCGTGCTATTGCCGGAACCGAAGTACATCTTTTAACTGCTGGTACACACAAATTGACAATTTACCAGAGGGAAGACGGCACAAAACTTGACAGGATCTTGATAACCGAAGATGCGGACTTCGTACCACAAGATTAAGATGTTTTAAAAAGTATTTAAAAGGTAGGATAATATAAATATTGCATACGCATAATAATTTATCGGTAAGATGAAGGAAAAATTGATGAGAACAATTCAGATGACTATGATAGTGGCGGTAGCATTAATGGTAATGGGAGCAACTTCATGGGCTGGTACCTATTACATCGACAACACTGATGGACTTGATACTAACGCTGGGACCCTATCCAAGCCTTGGAAAACGATCAGCAAAGCAAATAAATCCTTAGTGGCAGGAGATACAGTATATCTCAGAAATGGTTCATATCAGGAGACGATCAATCCATTGAATAGTGGGGCATCAGGAAAATATATTACCTACGCAAGCTACGGTTCAGAAAATGTGACAATAAAGAATGTAACTTATGGTATCAATTTAAGCAATAAAAATTACATCATAATTGATGGCATTAATGTAGACGGTGAAAATATTGGTGACAATTCAAAAGTTACAACATGGGTCTTATTAGATGGCGGTTCATATAACATAGTAAAAAATGGTGATTTTAAAAAATGCAGAGGATGGGCAGGGATAAGTATCAAATCGAATGCACATCATAATAAGATCTCCAATAATACTATGCAATACTGTGGTAGCTATGCAAGAGACAATGGAGATATGATTGTAATAATAGATAGTAATTACAACTTAATCGATGGTAATACAGCCTCATATGGCGGACACAACATAATCACATTAGACGGTTATAGAAACGTAATAAGAAATAATGATTTTTCTAATCCGTGGGAAAGGATTGCAACAATTCGTAAATATCAGGGGGATGGATCTTGGAATTTGATTGAATGGAACCGTTTGCATGGTGCATCACCTGCAATCGATAATCCGATACCACCAGGAATAAAACTACTTGGTGAATACCAAATTGTTCGAAATAACCTTATATATGACAACGTTTCATATGCCATCCAGATCTCTCCCAAAGTTGATATGCCCGAGGCACACCATCATAAGATTTATAATAATGTTATATATAATAATGGTGGTGAAGCGATCAAAGTATGGCATAATAGTGATAACTCAATAACCACTTCTATACAATTTAAAAACAATATTTTCTATAAAAATGGAGGGTCCCAGGAAGTATGCTATAAAATAAACGGATTAGATTATAATTTTTTTAGTAAAAATAATATCCTAAGATCAACTACGGGGCAAAATATTATCTATACAAAAGATTACGGGTTGCGTGGAATAAAATGGTATAATGATAATTTAACTAACAATTTTTCGGGGAATGTTGAGATCCAGCCTGATTTCATGAATGCTGTAAGCGGAGATTTCCGATTGAAAGAAACTTCAAAAATGATTGATGCTGGTGATTTTTTAACCAAAGTTAAAAGCAGTAATGGAGCAGGAACATCTTTTGTAGTTGAAGATGCAGGATTTTTTGTAGATGGTTGGGGAATCATTGAGGGAGATAAAATTCAACTTGCAAATGAAACTGAATCGTTTAGGATTGTTAAAATAAACTACGCCTCAAACACCATCACTGTAGACCGCAGTATTTCATGGACCGCAGGTCAAGGTGTTGGAATGGTATATACTGGTTCAGCTCCTGATTTGGGAGTTTATGAGGTTGACGGGGGAAGTTCACCTGACTCTTTTGCTTTAGCCCCTCCAAGTAATTTAAAATTCGTTGTTCTCAATAAGTAATGGTGTAATTATTATTAATTTAATAAAATAAGTCAAATTTTTTTCTTATAAACTCAGACAGTGGTCATCTTCAATCCTACTATGGATGGGGATGACCACGGTCGTCTTCCAGATTGAAAGCCTAAAATAAAGCCATTAAAATGATTATGTCTAATTTGTCTATGGATGAAATACGTTAATTCATATAATCCAAACAAATATTGGCGCTTTCAAAGTATAAAATAGATTTATAAAATTGAAAATCAATTTTTGGAGATTGAAAAGAATTTGAATCTGTTGACATAGTAGGCTCTTTTTACTTTGCGAAACTGGAGTTGTAATTTTGATAGCTTTAGATTGTTTAAGATTATACGATTATCTTTACCATCAATTTTTTTTGATATTATTTGCTTTTTGCCTAAGTACTTATTAATTAAACCAAAATTCGTGTTATTTTCATAAATATTCTTAATACATTTTAAAAGATTTTCATCATTGACTTTTTGGTAGTAAATTTGTTTGTATTCTTGTTCAATAGAAGCTACATCTCTCCCACTTTTCTCTAATTCATTCTTGTGTTTTAGAAACCCTTGTTCATTCCTATTAAATAAATGAATTTTTGCGGATGTATTTCCAAAAAGAGTATGATGTGTTTTTTCCCAGTATTTTAATTTTGATTCAAAATAAGGTATCTCAAGAGAATCACAGATTTTTGGTAAAAGATCTTCTTTTGATACTAAATCAGCATACTTAATAGTAAAAAAATCTTTTATCAAAGTAAAATATAGTCTATGGTAATTAATCCAACTGGGTTCAAAAATTTTGAAACGACCTCTTTTTTGAAAGGAATAAGCTGATTCTATTGGCGTTTTATAGATCAATATGTTTTTTGATTGGATATCTGATTTGCGAAGAATATCCATTTGCTCGTTGATCCAAATTGGATCTTTGCTTGAATCAACTATAAAATTAACATTTGGAAAAATTTTAAACAATGTATCATAAATCTTGGATTTACCATTAGTAATAACGTTTTTCCATATTTTGCATTCAGAACTTCCGCAACCACATTCATATTGTTGATGATGCTCTCTTCGTTTATAAAAAAGTGAAGATAATTCACCGCAAGAAAAACCAGTGACATCGTTCGCCAATATCATATCGAATAAGGTAGTTCCACTGTAGGAAACCCCACCTATAAATATTACTTTTTTCACTATTCTATCACTTTGAAAAATTTTATAATCAAAGAAGAGGATAATAAAATTGTGTATCAATAAATATCTAAAGAATTAATAGTTTATCCTCTTACGATTTTGATTTCGGATCGAAAATAAATGAGGAAAATTTTATGTGTTTTATTATCTTCTCCAAAAGCTTAAATCCTTATCTAAAAATTTCTCTAGTTTCTCAATCTGATCCGAAAATATTATATTAAGTCTTTCACGTGTGTTCTGGTTCATTTCTGGAATAGTCGACTTATTAAAATTTTGAATAACATTTGCAAATTTGTAAGATTTAATCTTTTTAGTAAAAAAAAGGTATAAAATATACAATATTTTTGATTGAGCATTTTTGGTAGATGATGCATTTATTCTGTAAATTGAATTTGATGGAACAAAATTATAATCGACTCCTAAGAACTTAAATATTCTCTTATAATGTTTTTGAGATTCTTTTATGAGTTCTTCATAAAATAATATCATAATATTTTCTTTTGGAAAAATATCAAAATATCTATAAAGCATATCATAATAAAAACCTTCTTTAATAAGTCTGTCGTAGCTATGAATTTGATTTTCGAATGTATAATTAAAATATTCATTGTGCATTCGTTTTCTAGCAACTATATTCCAGTAATGTGAATAAGCTCTGTCAGTAGGATTTCTAAGAGAAGCAATAAGTTTTACGTTAGGAATATGCTTTCTGATCAATGGAGGAATATGAGAAAAATAAAGGTAAGCGGGGGTTGCTTCTCCGATGGCTATTTTTTGTACATTCTTAAAAAAATCTTCATAGTAATTTATTCCTTTGTGATAATGCCTATCGAAAAAATGAAGTTCTTTTTTAGGATGTAGAAAAACATCAGGGTGTTGCATGATATTTTTTGAAAGATATGAAGTTGCACATCTTGCAGCACCTATTATAATGAAATTAGGTAGCATATTAACTTAACTCTTTGAATTCATATTTAGTTTGTGATGTAATTATATTACGCGCCAATTTTATTGGAAAACCATAATTTAGTGGTAAGTATTCAGTGAACCCGTCCTTATAGGCCCTCTATCACTAAAAAAATCACCACTATCAAAAAAGTGCGGAACACAGAAAATTTTTTCCTGTATATAACTGGCCATGTCTATCGTCGATATCGCCAGCATCGAGGCTCCCCAAATCGTTGAATGTATCGACTCCTCCGTCGATTGGCAGATGGAGTGCAATACAGCACGGCAGCAGATCGACGTTCTCGAACGGCGCATCGCCCAACTCGAAACTGAACTATCCGCTAAGACCATCCTTTGTGATGAACTCTACCAAACGATCGATGCACTCAAGTCTCACATGGTATGGATGGCAAAACAGATATTCAGTAGGAAATCTGAGGCATCAAGAATCGATGGGGACTCAGACAATCAAGTAACTGATGCGCCTACCGAAGAAGAACCGCAAGACGAGCAGAAAACTGATCAGCCTCCCGATGATGAACAAAAAGACGAACAAGCACCCGAGTCCGATCACCCCAAGAAGAGAGGCAAGCAAGAAGGCGCTAAGGGATATGGGCGCAGAATACGCAAAAATCTGCCTTTTGAAGAAATCTTACACGATATCGACGATGACGATAAGTTTTGTCCCCGGTGCGGCCTGCCATTCGAAGCGTTACCCTTTACCGAAGACAGCGAGCTAATTGATTGGGAAATAAAGATTGTTCGTCATGTCCATCGCCGACGGTGTTATACAACGACCTGCACGTGTCAAGCGGTTCCGGGTATCATCACCGCTGCCCCGGTTCCCAAAATAATTCCCAAGGGGATGTTCACCGAAGGCTTTTGGGTTCGGCTGATACTGGAAAAGTTTTTTTTTCAAAGACCGCTGTACCGCATACGTCAGGTATTGGCCCTTCAGGGATTCGATATCTCACAAGGTACCCTGACCGGCGGCTTGAAGAAAATCAAGGATCTTGTCGAGCCCCTTTATGAAGGGATCATCCAACGCAGTCGCCACGCCGATCACTGGCAAATGGATGAAACCCGTTGGATGGTTTTCGAAGAAATCGCCGGCAAGACTGGCTACCGCTGGTGGCTGTGGGTGGTTGTCACCAAAGACACAGTGGCCTATTTACTCGATCCCACCCGATCGTCCAAAGTCCCCAAAGCGCACTTGGGGCCTTATGCAAAGGGCATTCTCAGTGTCGACCGATATTCTGCCTACAAGACCTTATCTGAGTTGATTCTCCTGGCATTTTGCTGGGCGCATCAGCGCCGCGATTTTATTCGTATCCGTGACGGTTATCGCAGCACCCGGGATTGGGCCATTGCCTGGATCGCCCGTATTGATGACTTATTTCATATCAATGCCCAGCGTTGCGTAGCCATCGCGGATCCAGAGGTGTTCGATCTTCGTCAACAACAGTTGAATACCGCGATCAAGAAAATGGCCCAGACCTGGCAAAAAGAACTATTGGACGATACTTTGCGTCCCTGGCAGACATCGGCACTTAACAGCTTGAAAAACCATTGGTCGGGGCTGACCATTTTTGTCGATCATCCCCATGTCCCCATGGACAACAACGAATCGGAAAGACGCTTGCGTAATCCGGTCACCGGACGAAAGAATTACTATGGTTGTGGTTCGTTATGGAGCAGCGGCCTTTGCGCCATGCTCTTTACGATTCTGCAAACCTGTTGTATCAACCGTATTGATCCTCAGAAGCTATTGCTGGCCTGCTTTCAGGCTTGCGCCAAAAACCGAGGATATGTACCTCAGGACCCATCCGCCTTTTTCCCCTGGAATCTGACGGAAGAAACGCGGCAGGCTTGGCAAATCAACGATGGCTTTCCGTAGTGAGTGCCCATGAAGACTCATCGCTATTGCGGTCGATTGTTTTCCGAAAATGAGATCCTGCACATCCGCCATCTCATTGACAATTATCCGCAGGCCAACCGTGCCAACCTCTCTCGTCTGGTTTGCCGATCCTTACCGTGGCTGAGGCCAGACGGTCGGCTCAAGGATATGTATTGTCGAGTGGCCATGATCCGTATGCAGGAAGACGGGCTAATTCGTTTGCCCGCCCCCTTGCGCAAAAACGGTAATGGTCGCCACCAGCCGACAATTACTCAGGCATCCGATCCACAAACACCCATCTGCCAGGCAGCCGGTAAACTGGGGCCTCTGACATTTTGCTCGGTGGAGAGCACCAAAGACTCTGCCCTGTACAACGAGCTCATCCATCGTTACCATTACTTGGGATACAAGCCATTGACCGGCGCTCAAAAACGATACATGGTTTATGCCGGCAACCAACTGCTCGCCCTTTTGGGTTTCGGAGCATCGGCTTGGCAAGTCGCCGACCGGGATAGCTTCATTGGTTGGTCGAACGAGCAACGCAAACGTAATCTTCAGTTGGTCATCAACAACTCCAGGTATCTGATCTTACCTTGGGTTAAGTTTCATAACCTGGCGTCCCATATTTTATCAATTGCCGCGAAACGCCTGCCTGACGACTGGCAGCAACAATATGGTTATCGTCCGGTCCTATTGGAAACCTTTGTTCACAAGGACCGTTTCAAGGGAACCTGCTATCAAGCTGCGAATTGGATCCATGTTGGCCAAACCACTGGCCGCGGCAAACTGGGTGATCACCAACCACTGCTTCCCAAAAAGCTCGTCTTTCTATACCCTTTGACTCGAAATTTTCGCAGAATCTTAACCGATTGCTGAACCTTGTTCCAATGGGTTCACTGAAAGCTTACATTTAGTGTGGCAGTATAAAATGTATCCTTTTACTAATATAAAGAAAACAATAAGTACTTTGAATATAATAAAATCAAAATAAATTTGAAACGCAGAGATCACAAATTTTGGTTGAAATTTGTAATACATTTAACCAATTAAAAATTTTCAAAAAAAATAAAATGTTTCGAAGTAAGTAAAAAAATATATCAATTGATTGGATTATTAAATTAGTCATTTTGATTATAAAAGAAAATTTATAATTATCATTAAATGATCATTTGAATATGAATGATTATATAAAGCAACAACCTTTTGGGCTAATAATATGATAACAAAATACATTTTTTATAGTCTATTTAAGTTAAACTTTTGTTGCATTCAATGAGAGTTTTCAATTAAATTTACAACTCTATAAATGTTATTTAATGAGTAATTTTGAAATGCAAAAATTTGGGCTCGCGTTCCCATTTCTTCTCTTAGAAATTGATTATTGGCTAGGGTCATAACATCAATAACTAGTTGATTAAAACTTGTCGAATGAAAACCAAGATTGTATTTTTTAATAATACCATCAGGGTCAACATTAAGACTAACTACAGGGACTTTACGCATCCATGCTTGAATAAAAGTATTTGAGAAACCTTCAGCAATACTTGTGTTTACCAGAATATGGGCTTCTTCAAGATGTTTATTTACTATTTCATTTTGAACTTCTCCTAAGAAATACAAATTAGGGGTATTATTAATATCATTAATAATTCGACTATTATTATTGTTTGATCTACCTATCATCATAAATTTTAAATTTTTATTATAACCTAAAATTTGGGCCAATCTAATAAAAATATCGGGCCGTTTCATCGGTTTTAAATTTGCTACCCAAAAGACTTTGATATTGTTATTACATTTTTTGAATTTTTTGACTTTTGGAGCTGGATGACCATTTGGAATAATAAAGCTACTGATTCCAAAATAATGGTATAGCTTTTTTGATTGAAAAGTAGTTTGAGAAATGATTCGGTGAAAATGATAAAGTAGATGTGCAAATAATTTGTGTTCTGGGTATTTTAATATATTTTTAAAAGAAAAGATTATGCGAGGTTTTAATAAGTCATTGTCATGTGCGATATGGAATATTGTTCTGATTTTTTTTATTTTTGCAAATATACAACAAATGATAGAAATAGCAGAACGACCTCTTAAGTAAATGACATCTGGATCAATTTCATTTAAGACACGGATCAATTTTAGAAAATATAAAGGAGTTTCGAGACCTGTACGACCAATATGTTTCAGCTTTTTAATTTTGTGAATAATGATGGGCGAAGAGTAATTTGTTAATGACCTATTCGATAGATACAAATAGTGTACTTCGTGACCATTTTCAATCAGGAATTTCGAAATTAAGTAGCACTGATATTCAGCACCTCCTATTCGTTGATAATAAAAGCTTTTAGTAGCTATAACTATTTTCATTTTGGCTCATGTTGGATTTCAGGGTCGCATTATGGTAAGTGAGAATTCTCATTAATCTCTCACATTCATAATATTAATCTTAAATGCATGTAAATATACAAAATTTGATAGATAATGCCTATTGTTACGCTATGGTGCGCCAATTGCGTTTGGCGGAAGGAACACAGTGTCCGTTCTGTGATTCTAAGCACATTATCAAAAGGGGATTCGACGATAAAGAGCCTGCCAGACAGCGTCATGAGTGCAAAGATTGTGGGAAACGCTTCGATGATCTGACCGGCACTATTTTCGCTGCACATCATCAACCGCTTAAGACCTGGATATTGTGCCTTTATTTTATGGACCTGAACCGCAGCGATGTCCAACAGATGACGACCCAGTTTCGTGAAGGGGTGGAAAAAAAAGAAGATCCGTAACGCTACAGGACGAAGTTGAGTGTGATGAAGTCTATATTGTGGCTGGCCATAAAGGCAATCCCGAAGCAGTCGCCGCAAAGGAACGGGAAGGACGCAGGAACCGGTTAAGAGGTGCGCCAGGCCGAGGCACATTGGAAAAAGAGAAACCACCGGTATTCGGGATGATCCAGCGTTCCGGAGAGGTCGTGATCCGAATGCTTGCCAATGTCCGGCAAGTAACCATTAAACCGCTGATAAAAGCCACCGTGGCACCAGGAACATTGATCTATACCGATGAGTACGCCATTTACAACCGTCTGGATGAATGCGGCTACGAACACGAAAGCGTGAATCACGCTGCCGGTGAATATGCCAGAGATGATGATGGCGATGGCTTTTGTGAATTTCATGTCAATACGATGGAAGGCTTTTGGTCCTTGTTGAGAAGCTGGCTGCGCCCCCACCGTGGGATCTCACAAGAGAAGCTACCTGTATATCTTGGATTCTTTGAGTTTGTTCATAACCTCTATTCCTTAATTGAGTTGCTGGTCAAATAAGACCCTGAAACACAACATAAGCCTTCATTTTTATAGTTTACAGGATAACTTTCTTTTAAAAATATTAAAACATTTCGCTAATTTTTTTATAAGTTTTTTATTTAATAAAGAATCCAAAAGAAAGCAACAGATTGCGTGTTCCGCCGCTAAATAACAATTCATTCCGCTTGAAACTATACAACCATTATGCTCCATTTTGACCACCCACTCCTTTTAATTATTGATAACTTTTGCATTGCATTCATAGGTGATCCGTTTCGCTATGAATGCGATAATGTACCAAACATAAACAAGGTTTTTCCCAGAGAGATCACTAAATTTAATGGGTGCATCGCAAAACCATCATATCAAGAATGGGCAGACTCCCTACTACAGTAAAGGTTGGGAACCTGGTTAGTTCGAGCGGAATATGCATCAGATATAAGTAAATCGTATAATTTCTCTTTTTTATAAATATTTTTGCATTGTTTTTCGAAAAACTGTCCGAACTATTGATTATTAGTAATGTGTAAAAATTTTTAAAGCTTGAGAAAATATATATTTAACGTACATTCCGCACCCAGTAGGCCTATGTTTTCAACAATTTTTTATCCAGGGAAAACAACAGCCTATCGATTCTAACGTACTGTATTTATACAAAATAAAAATATCTAGACATTTCAAATAGTTACTGCTACACTGCCCGTACCTTTGCAATCTCACTCAAAAAGGAGGGGCAGGTGCCACCATTCAATACCGAAAATATGACCATCACCGATGCCAGGCATTTGCCCATCGTCAAGGCCTATGCTCAGAAAATCGGTTTGGTTGAAACTATCGACAAGATGGTCGACTCACAGATGGAATTGAGCCCAGGCATGGCGGTATTCGCAATGGTCCTCGACACGCTATCCGGACGTACACCGCTTTACCGGTTGACCGAATTCTTCGAAGAAAAAGACACGGAATTGCTCCTGGGCTGTGACATCGAACCGGAACGGTTCTGCGATTACAATCTCGGGCGATCCATGGATCAGATTTTCGAGACCGGCACCCAGAAAATCTTTTCTCAAATTTCCCGGAATGCATTGATGGTTTTTGCTGTCGATCCGCGTCGGCTCCATTTCGATACGACGTCCGTAAGCGTTTATGGCGATTTCGATCAGGCCGGTCCACCATTTGACATCACCTACGGTTACAGCAAGGATAAACGTCCTGATCTTAAACAGTTTCTGGTGTCGATGCTGTGTGTCGACCGTAATATCCCCATTTTGGGCACCACTACCGACGGCAACGCCTCAGACAAAACCTTGAACAACGAACTATTGACCAACATTTCGAAATACATGGCCAAGCATAAGCTTCAGCCGGGAGCCTATGTTTACGTGGCCGATTCTGCCTTTGTTACCGAGAACAATTTGCAGGAAACAGAATCACCTCGGACCTGGTTTCTGTCACGCCTGCCCGCAACATACAAGGAATGTAGCCGAATCATTCACGAAGCCGTGTCCGCCGATGAATGGGTGGATATCGGCCAAATCGCTGAGGAACGTGACCACCCCAAGCGACCCGTTGCTTACTACCGGGCCTATGACGGTACCGTAGATCTTTATGGGAAAACCTATCGAGCCATTGTCGTGCATTCGAGTGCGCATGACAAACGTCGTCACAAACGCATTGACCGTATGCTTAAGCAGGACCGCAAACAGATAGAAGCCGACTGTAAGAAGGTCGCTGGTACAGTGTATTATTGCCGGGCAGATGCTCAGGCTGCGGCAGACAAACTGATCCGGCAATCCAACAATAGATACCACGACATCCAGGTTGATGTTCAAGAAGTGCCAAAATATGGCCGCGGAAGGCCTGCTCTCGGAAAACCCAGAAAGGTATCGCGCTATGAATATCGCTTTACGGCAAGAGTTCTCGAATCTCCGGATAAGGTCGATCCGCTCAGAGAAGAAGCCGGTTGTTTTGTCCTGTTAACCAATCTTTTGGATCAACAGGAGGATTGGCCCGCTGAAGAACTGCTTCTATTGTATAAAAGCCAGATCGGTATTGAGAAAAACTTCAGTTTTTTGAAAGATCCCGCCATCGTAAACAGCATCTTTTTGAAGAAGGCTCGTCGGATCGAAGTATTGGGTCTGGTGTTGTTGATATCTCTTTTAATTTGGCGTTTGATGGAGCGTTCCATGCGCAAGTATGTCGAATCCAACGACTGCAATTTGCCTGGTTGGGTGCGCCGGAAAACCCGGAAACCAACCTCCTTTATGATGACAACCAAGTTTACTTCCGTCATGGTCATCACCATCGGTAAACAACGGCAGTTGGCGAAACCTTTAAAGCCATTTCAGTTGGAGTATTTGAAGGCACTGGGTGTCACTGCTGACGCGTTTACCGTTCCTTGAACAACAAATAAATTAACCTCAGAGGTGTTCGTTGGGGTGCGGAATGTACGATTTAAAATAATCAAATATAATATTATTTATCTCAGATTTTATTTCAATTATAATGTATAAAAAATTTGATGCGAAGCAGAAATCCATGCCCTTTGGGCATGGTCAGAGTTCAAAAGCTTTGCCATTTGAACAGCTCACTGCTACCTCGGAGCTGAGTTGTCTCCACAACATCAGCCAAAGGAGATAACAATGAGCCGCTTCAGAAAACTATCACACACGATTTGGCACTGCCAGTACCATATTGTGCTGGTTCCCAAGTACCGTCATCGAATTTTGACTGGGCATGTTGGCCACGAAGTAGGGAACTGCATAAGGGCGTTTTCCCAGCAAAAGAACATCAAGATTGTGGAAATGAATATTCAACCAGACCATGTCCATTTGTTGGTGATGATTCCGCCCAAAGTGTCGGTATCGAATTACTGCGGCATGGTAAAAGGCCGGTCAGCGATCCGAGTATTCAACAAATTCAAAGAACTGAAAAAGCGCCCCTATTGGGGTAGTCATTTCTGGACCGAAGGGTACTGTGTCGATACCGTCGGTTTGGATTCCGAGATGATCCGTAAGTACGTCAAGTACCAAGAAAACCAAGAACGGCGAATGGAACAACGAAGCCTGGTCTGAAATTCAAAGGGGGCAACTCAACGTTCCTTGTCCCCTTTGGGGGCAAGGCAAACTCACCCCCCCTATAGGGGTTAACCCAATACCACCCTTTCTAAGGGTGGATCTTTTATTTTATTGATGCTTATATGGAAAAAAATTTTTAAAAAAATTGGAGTATAATTTTCTACTAAAAATTTTGATAAAGTTCAAATTCCATCGAATTGTTTCAATTAATCCTTTTTCTTTAAGATAAAATATAAAAAGATTTAAAGCATCGAAAATTTTGAAAAATAACATTTTTGTCTGAGAGTATTCTTTAATACTATTATTATAATTGACATCGTAGCCATATGAAGACAAGGCATCGGCAGTAAGAGATTCAATTTTATATTGACGGTTAGCGCTCATATAAATCTTATATTTATTTTTATTATCTTTTTTAATTGTATTAAGATTGATAGCATCTCCTAAATTTTCAACTGGTTGATCTATACGACACATAGCATCAATATATTCAATGTCTAAAAATGCACATATTCCTTTTAATACAAGAGAAGTTTCAGAAATAAGATCCTCATATTTAATTTCGTAAAATCTATCATCAAATAGATGCTTTTCAGACTTAACTTTAATAACAGAATTCCTCCATCTTTGTGCTGCGCGAAACATGTTTTTACCCCAAGCATTGTTTATAGAAAGACAATAGTCTCTAACATCTCTTATTATATGAATAAAACGAGCTTCGGGAAAAATCGTATTGAGTATTGGTAAGTGATTAATATGACTTGGTGATTTATCACCCCAAATTTTATTTGAGGAAAAGTGGGTGTTCGTATCATGTCTAAGCAATGCCTCATAAATTTGTTTTAAAGAGAAATCGCAACAAAGATTATACCAATTTTGATAAGATATGAGTTTATTCTCTTGTTTCATGTAATAAAAATAAGAGTATTTTTGTATTTGATCAAAAAAGTGTTTAAAATTTCTGATGTCAGATAAATCACCATAATCTTTCCACTGGGAGTACAACAGATGTAAAAAGTTAGTTTCAACCCTAGAAATATTAATAGAAGGATGTTTAATAAGCAAACTTCGTAGTAATTTTGTACCGCTCCTCGGCATACCAATCAAAAATAAAGGTCCTTTAAAATCTGCTCTTTTGGATATTTGGAAACCGGAATAACGATTTGTCATAATGGATTTATAGATTAAAATGTAAAATAATTATAGAAGCCTAGTAAATTGCAAATAAAGGAATTATGGTCAATAGTTGTGTATTGAATAATTAGGCAGAGATCCGTTTTCTCCTATCCAATTCACAAGCTTGACTCCCTGTATTACTTCTGTCAAGCGTTCAAGATGGTGTAAGCGTATCCACCGTTTCTAAGCACACATTAAAACTGAAATGAAACTCTTTCTAGGAGACAGACATTATTGCCATCGCGTGATCTAAAGAGTAAGTTTCCATCAAAATAATCCGCCAACTGAGTATAAAAATCCAAAATGATTTATTAGTTTGTGTTCTCGGATATCAAATAATTTCAAATTGTAAAGAACAAGAATTAAAAAGTGTTAATACAATACTGAACATAATCGTACTGAGTAAAACTGATAAAATTTTATAGTGAAGCGTAATAATAAGTATTTTCTATGTTCTTTATTTCGGCTTTAATGTTAAATTTAGTATATGCTACATTTAGGTTGGTATTTGAGATATTTTTCAACAATTTAGGATTAACAATTAGTTTTTTAACTTTTGATGCAAAATCAACAGGATTACTGGTGGAAATAAGGAACCCATTTTTATGATCCATTATAACATCAAGAATTCCAGCTATCGGGCGAGAGATAATAGCAAGACCAAAGCCCATACCCTCCAAAAGACTAATAGGCATACCTTCTCCATATTTAGTAGGATACAACATAATTCCAGATTTAGCTAATATTTCATATTTGCTCTTCCCATCAAGCCATCCGGTAAATATAATAAATTTTTGGAGATTATTTTTTTCAACATAACTTTTGAGCTTTGGTAGTAAAACACCATCTCCAACCATATATAATTTAATTTGAGGGTATTCAGCAATCAATAATTCAATTGTTTTAATTGCAGTAAAACAGCCTTTATTAAAATCAAATCTAGATAAAAAAACTAGATTTAAAGGATTATTGTTTAACTTAAAATTTAGAGGTAGTTCGAAAAGAGTCTTACCAACAGTAATTGATTTTGGATCAATATTCCAGTTTACTAAAGTGTTTTTAAATTGGCTTGAAAGAACAATAATTTTAGAGCCTTTATAAATCGATTGAAACAGTTTAGAAAATTTATTATTAATTAATTGTTCGAATTTTAGAGTCCAACCATGAAAAAAAACGATAGTTTTTTTATGGAAAATACTTTTTGCGATTAGATGAAAAATGCCATCTCGAATTAACGATTTTGGATCCAATGAAGGATTGAAAACTATTAGATCAAACCTTGAAAAAATTAATGTTAATTTTATTAAATCAGATAAACTTTTAAACAATCGAGAATAAAATGTTGGATTGCGCTTTTCATTTCCAATATAAAAAAAATGAGTTTTAATGGTACTAGATGAGAAATGCTTATTTACCAAGAAATAGTAGTATGACACGCCACCTTTAGAATTCAGAGTTGGGCATAAAATAAGAACGTTAATTTTATTATTTTCCAATTTAAACTTAGATAAATTCATAAGATAACAATTATAAAAATAAGTGATATAGGCATTATTTAAGATATCATTTACAACAAGAAAGAAACAATATGAAAATTTATCAATGAAGAACAGATACCTGGATTAAACCGATTATCATTGAAACGAAAAAACCGTAAAAAAATCATTACACTATCAATGTATTTTAGATGGATATTATCCATAAAATCTTTTTAAAAAGGTATATAGTTTATTCGCTTGGTAATTCCAGCTAAAAATCCTTTGATAATTAGATGACAAGGATTTTGCGGACTTCCTCATTTTTATGCGATTTTTATAAGTATATTCGAACGCCAATTTAAAGTCTTCTGAATTGAATCCATTAGTCCAGATGATAGAACAATTTGTATTTTGTATAACTTTATGAGCTGCAATTGGCGTTAAAATAATAGGCCGCCCACATGCAATATATTCAAAAATTTTAATGGGGCTTGACACTTCCCATTCAGGTCGATTTGGTAATGGCGATATGAAACAATCAGAATCCATTAGAGCTTCAGGTATTTTTTCATAAGGTAGATATCCTTTAAATAAAACAATATCCTCAAGATTAAGAGATGTTGTCAATTCCTTTAAATTCTCTAAATAATTTCCGGATCCAATAATTTGAAATCTTATTTTATTTGTAAATTCTCCATTTAGATTTTTTAAAGACTTGATGACAGTATCCAAACCTCGATTCCTAGTAACCACTCCGATATAGGTTACTAAATATTTTTTATTGTTCAAAGGTAAAAAATCTTTAACTGGTTTAAACCGACCAAAATCAACACCAGAATTCCAAATAACAGTATTCTTAAAAGAGGTGTTAAATTCTTTTTCTATATGTTTTTGAAGTAAATAAGTAATGAATGAATAGCTATTTGGAATGGTCTTAAAAAATTTTAATTGTAGATACCAGTGGAGAAAGTAATCTATATGATCGAACACGGAGTGTATTTCAACTGGAATAGTTCTAATATCTAAGTGGATATTTAATTTTTTAAAAAAATTAGTAATTGCACAATAAAATAAGGAAAGAGGAGATATTATTATTATATCATTATTCTTTATATTTTTGAAAAGCCAAAAGAATATAGTTAAACTTAATGAAATCTTAAAAAAAAACGGTAGATTAAATGCTTTAAAATATTTAATGTCAACATGATACCCAAAAGGTACATATTTCTCATGCATATATCCAGTTAAAAGGACGACGTCATATCCATGATTAATAAGATACTCGCTTACTTCAAGCCATGTGCTTTTATCAATCTTTTTATCAAATCTGTTTATATCAATCCAATAAATTTTTTTCATCGTCACCAATGATTAATCTAAACTTTTTGTAGTATTACAAAGAGATAATCTTTAATGTTTATTTTTATATCGATTTTATTCATAATTTTATAAATAAAAGATTTTCGAAACAACATATATGAGTCTCTTGATAAATGCATATAAACCGTTCTCGTTAGTAGCCCATCAAAGATTTTAGATAGACAAACAATCTTTGGAATAAAAGAAATATATAATACTTTAAAACCCATTTTTTTGGATAGATAACTAATATTATTTTTATTTAAAAACCAATTATGATCAATCTCGAAATGATGCCAAAAACCAAAAGAAATCTTGCTTTGTAATGTAAAAATATATGGAACTTCGAAAACAAAAAGTCCATCATGATTAAGTAAATTATGAATTTTATGAAAATTTTTTTTTAAGCTTTTTGTATGTTCTAAGACATTAAACATGGTGATTAACGAAAATTGCTTTTCAAATTTAATATTTTCGAAAAAGTCATTTATCACTTTTACTTCAAATTTATTTTGGATATGCTCTGCACTTTCTTTTGATGGTTCTACACCTATGACATTATAATTTTTGTCATTCAACAATTTAAGAAAAATACCATCTCCGCATCCAATGTCTAATAAATCATTTGAAATATAAGGATTTATAAATGGCTTAATTTTGTTTAAACGTAAATCAAAATTTTTAAAACGAGCACGATACTCAGAATCAGAAAGAATTTTTTTGGGAACAATTTCGAATTCTTTATCAAGTTGAGGATCAGCGAATATTAATCCACAATTATTGCATGAATACAAATTTGGATGATGCTTTTTAGAATGAAGAAATAATTTAAAATTGGTTTTGTTATCACATGCTTCACAATTCATCTTATTTACCATTTTTAAGGTGAAATACTATTAGAAATTTTGACTTTCATGTTTAAGAATTATATTGTTAAAAATTCCAAGATATGACCAGAATACAAAAGATATAGGGTTAATAATTAAGGAAGAGTTATAAATACAAGAAAATAAAATTACGATGACAATTCCTTTTCTTGCTTCTAAAATTCCATTGTAAAATTCAATATTAGTATGAGGGATCTTGTATTTATATAAGAATATAAGAAAGCAAAAGAAAGTAAAAATACCAGAATACCCGAATTCCCAACCAAGACGTGAAAGTAATACTTTATCAATGCCTAATGAAGGAAAACGTTTACTATACTCTCCTTTGCTAAGTTTAAAATAACTGTCAGATGCGTTTCCAATACCATAACCAAATATTTTACTATAAGTAGAATGGTTTATATTTTTAAACATAAAACGAACCTGGCTGATTCGTCGCAACCGCTCATTTTTGGCGTAGGAGATGTCATTAGCACCTAAGGTTTCAAGTGTGCTATCATAATTAATAAAATGACGTTCGATATTTCCATAGATGAAATTATATAAAAAAGCACCAATCATTATAAATATAAAACCCATAAAAAATATTATAATAATTTTTGGTAAATTTTTTACGCCCAAAAAACTTATTATAAAAATAAATGGAAGTATAAAAAAAACAATTTTGCCTTCTGTAATGAATGTTGAAAGTAAAATCGGAATGGAATATAGTAAAAATTTTTTAATTGTGTAGTAACCACATTTATAAAGTGAAATTATAATAGAAAATGATAATAGTTGGAAAATAACTAATGTTCCTGAAGCATTTTGTCCTAACGTACCGACTATCAAATCTCCTGATTTTCCCCAAAAAATAATTTTTTCTGGAATTACAAATAATAATTGTGACGCCGATATTAATATTAATATTTCAAAAAATTTTTCGATTAATTTTAAGGGTAACGGGTATATACTTAAGGCGATGAAAAAAGGAATAAATTTAAAATAATTTCTCACTCCTGCAAAATAGACAAATGGTTTTACGTTATTAATTACTACACCTATAACACTAATAAATAGCCAGACGATTAAAAAACAAGTTAAAAAATTTAATTTTATAGGTAATTTATAAAAGGCAAGATCAGCAAAAATTAACATAAACAAAATCAATGAAAAAATTTCAGCAGCCCAAGTAATTTGTCGTGGTATCAGATTTAAATATCCATTAAAGAAATCAAGAAAGAAAATAGACACTAAAGTACCATAAATAATAAAAAAGAAATAATTTGAACTAATTAAAGTATAATTTTTATTTTCTATCAGGTAGTTGTTTTGTTTAGAATATGATATCATAGCTTGAATAAAATTTTTCTATAATTTATTTTTATTGAATAATGAGATGAAACTTAATGCGTAGAACATCCACGCCTGAGACCATCTCATATAAGGCGTTTTATTGATATAAAAATATTTTTTTTGATAAAAAAAGAAACCTTTTTTTTTATGTTGCAGGTTTTTAATTACATATTCTAAACAATTATGAACCAAATCCGAATATTCAGTAATTTTCTTTAATTTATACAAAGTCACCACTAATACAGATGTTGTATGTACATCAATTGGAAATATTCTGTTGTTGAAGTATTTTGGTATTTCACTGTTTAAAAAAAAGTTGTTAATATAATAGTCAAAACCGTTTACTATATTCTCTGAAAAAGAATTGTCTTTAGTATATTTTTGATATTCTGAAATACATTCCAGATTAAATCCGGTATGGAATGAATCTATCCATTTTTGGTTAGTATTTCTTCCATAATACCATGAACCATTAGAATTCTGATGTGAAATAACTCCTAATAATGATGCTTTAGAAGCAAATAAGTATTCAGTTGAATTAGTGTAATGAAAAGCTCTTGATAAAAGACGAGATCCAAGTAAAGATGCATTGTAAACACAATCACGTTTCATCGGAGTATAGGAAAAAACAAAACCTTTTCCTATTTTTGTCTTCTTTAAATCCTTTAAAATAAATTTACAACTACTAAGAGCGGCATCAAGATATTCTTGATTTTTAGTACAATTGAAAGCATCCATTAGTGCATTTGCTGCAAAAGAGGTCGTCACTACAGTTGGGTAACCTGTTGGTAGGTAAGCACTTCGATTTTGCCATGGGAAATTATAGCCCCAACATGCGCCTGAAAACATATCATTTTTGTGTTTCAATAACGTAGTTGAAAGAAATTTTATAACTTCTAATATTGAAGACTCTCTGGAAACAGAATATAAATTACAATAACCTGATAGAAATAAAGCAATACCCTTTGGATTGTATTCTTTCTTTATCAATAGAATTGGCCGTAAATTTAAAGGAAAGCGTTTAAAGAACTGAATCCAAAAAAATCTTAGAATAAAAGAATTCTCAAATAGCTTGTTTTTTGTAAAAGGAGAATTGAGACCATCATAAGGATCCCAACCTTTAAAGCCATTTTTTTCACAATATATTCTTAGTAATGATAAGTGTTTTTTAAAATTTAACGGTTTCAAAAGTACTCCAAAAAGACAATTTCGATAGAGAAATAATATTTACCAAATTTAAAAAACTTTCAATGATTTCAACTCGGTTATTGAATCAAGTTATCGACATAACCAATTATAGATGAGATTGTTAAATTCAAATCATTTTTATAACTTTTTAATTTTTTATGTTTCAAAATTTTTATTTTTTTCTTAATATCAATTGGTTTTCTAATAATAGTTAATTTTCCCATTTTTTCTAGATATTTGTCGACCTCTCCTGTTTTACCTCCAAAAAAACTATAAGCAGGTACATTAATGGCTGCCGCTTCTCTTATCATCGTACCGCCTCCACTAATTACAATATCGGAAATATTTACAATTTCAACACCATTAATAACTTCATCAGGAATTAAAATTTTTCTTTTAAGAATGTATTCTTTCCATTTTAATTTTATTGACACTTTTTGTTTTTTTGTTCTTGGCAAAAGAATTAATTTTGTATGTTCTTTTGTCACTAGGTAGCTCATGATGAGATCAAATAGTTTACTACTATAGCTACGATGATAATGTGCTTCAGTTGCAGGAGGTCTTATTGTTATAACAATATCTTTTTCATTAATATCAAGAACATTTTTAATGGTATCAATGTATTCAACATTTTGCATGTAAACATTTTCTTTAAGCCCTGGATAAGATTTGTAATTTTTGTTTCTTGAAAGACCACCGTTTTTATACAAAACTTCTGGAACAAGACATAAATTAGGATTTATAAAGATTAGTTTTTGGACAAACTCATAATCATAAGCTGCAATAGTCGGAATTTTTAATAGTTTAGCAGCTAATATCTGTGATCTTGAAAAATGTGAAAAAGCAATGTCAGGATGTTCTTTATGTATTGCTATGAGTAACTGGACTGATCTAAAAAAGAAACCTATTATTTTAATTAATTTTTTTTTCCCGTAATGTTTCCCAATGATTGAGGCATTGATTTCGAATAATTTGACAAGTCCAGTAACCTGAGCATAATCTCTTGCTGTAATCAATAATGAGTAGCCCTTTTTTTCAAGTTCTTTAATAAGTGGATAGAAGAAAAGGACGTGCGGAGAATTATCTAAATCGATCCATATTTTTTTTTTCATTTGAAATATACTCAAAATCCAATATCAGGAGAAAACTAATAGAATATATTTTTAAAAAGGCTCGAATAATTTTTTCTAATCCAATAAATAATGAGCAAATTACATAGATAATTATCTTTATTTGCTAATGGAGATCTATTTATTGAAATACAATATTCTTTTAACAAGCGCCAATGAGTAAATACTTTACGCAACTTAATATTTGGGTCATACCATTCGATTGTTTTTGACTTCGTATTGTGTATTTTCCAATGTTGATTTGGATGAGATCGTTTAAAGAATAAATATTCCGGTATTTGAAAAACAAAACCACGCAAAAGGATCTCAGCGATTAGAACTCTATCTGCTTGATAAAAACTTTCTATTAAACGCGTTTTACTAAGTGCGGAAGATCTGAAAACACCAAAAACCGCACATTGAGCATGGGGACGTTTAAAGTATTCAAATACTCTACGAACAGTGTTGTTATGATGATAATTTCTTGAAGGGTAAGTCTTTATAAAATTATCATTTTCATCAATTTCAAGAATTTTGGAATGGCATAATAGAATGTCAGGATTATTATCTAGGATTTGTATGCATTTTTCAATGAAAAATTTTGATATAAGATCATCGTGCGCAGCCCATTTAAAATATTCACCTTTAGACTTATAGAATACATAATTATAATTCCAAGTTGCGCCTCTGTTTATTTTATTTCGAAAAAACTTTACTCTTTTATCCATTGAAGCAAAATAATCGCATATTTCAGCAGTCTTGTCGGTTGATGCATTATCAGAAATTAAAATTTCAATATTTTTGTAACTCTGTTGCGTCAAACATTTTAATGTTTTTTCTATATAGTTTTCTCCATTGTAAACAGGTAATCCTATACTTACTATCCTTTTACTCATTTTAATATACACTTATTAAAAATACTAAATAATTTATAAAATAGATTTCAGCGCGCATAGATGAAAGGTTTATTAGACTTTTTGGAGATTGAATTATAAGTAATTATCGATAAAAAAACAGCACTGCTAAGATATACAATAAGAGTTGAATAGGCTATGCCAATTAATCCAAATTTATGAAAAAAAATAAAATTAAGCGGGATATTTAGGATTGCAATAGCAAAAGAATTCAACAATAATGATTTTTCTCTTTCTGTAGATTGTAATGTTAAAGTTAATGGAATGGTATAATAGCTGAATACCAAAGCAAATACTAACAACCTTAATATTATTCCGGATTCATAAAATTCTTCTCCAAAGATTAAATTTACAACATCTTTTGCAAAATAGCTAAAAATTAAACAAGCTGTTAACACAAAGAATAACAATAAACAAGAATACTTAAAAATTAAATATGAGTTGTTTTCTTTTTTAGATGTTTTAACAAATATTGGGAAAAATGCGGTTGATAATAATCCGCGAATAATTTCGCCTTCTAAAACAACCTTATATGCTACTGAATAAAGGCCAACGTCTGTTGAATTTGATAAAAAAGATATCATTAAAATATCAATTCGTGTTGCTAATGTATTAACAAAGCCAATCAGCGTAAAAGTAATTCCGGATTTTAATATATGATTATTATATTTGAAGGAAGGCTTAATTTTATAAATAACAAATTTCTTTGAAAATATAAAATTAATAATTAGAATGAAAAATCTAGATGCTAAATTCGAAATCAAAACAGCGATTACACTATAACCTAGATAAAGAAAAAGAATAGAAAAAAATGCAAAAAGTATTTTAGTAATGATTGAAAAAATAGCAAGATATTTCATTTTCTCAATAACTTGATATATCGTACTAAAAAAAGGCCTAAATCCGATCTCCAACAATTCTAAACTGAAAAGAACTATCAATAGTTTTGTTTGATAATTAAAATTAGTAAAGAAAACTGCAATATTACAGATGATAAAAGAAAGAAATACAGCTAATAACTTTATTCCAAACGTATTTTCTATTACAATTGGAAATTGTTTTAAATTTTTTGAACCTTCTCTGATGAGGGATTTAGATAAGCCATTTAATGTAAAAACACCAAATATTCCAACAAAAGCAGTTATAGTTGAATATATTCCAAAGTTCTCAGGACCCAGCTTTTTAGCAATATAAAAAAAGGCTAAAATATTAATTATCTGAGATATTATATTGCCTACCATTAAATATGAGGCATTAATAATTCCATTTATAAAAATATTTTTTTTGATCATAAAATAAAAAATGAAAACTAATTTGTAGCAGAAGAAATATCCATAAAATAATCAAAGAGAGCGATGAAATCAGGATTGGAACCAGCATTTCCTGAAAAAAGACCAATATCATTCATTTGCATTGAAAAGGTAAATGAAGCAAGGGCATTCCAGGTTGTACCATCGTAAGAATAAGATTGAATCCATGTGTCACCTTCACGTTTAACGCGCATATAGCGCGGGGCACCAGAACTTATAACATACTTGTAAATACGTGTTGGTTGTCCATTAGTGAATGATGCACAATGAATTCGAGTGAGGCTTCCATCAGTGTAAAAATCAAAACGCAAGAAATTATAATCATCCTGCTCAACCAATACACCTTCTAATTGGTATGCTTCACTTAGATCAGAATCAAATTTGACTTCGATTTCAAAGTCAATATCTCCGACGTATTGAATGATTCGTGGGGCCAAATTCCCATCGCTCCAGACGTCGTGGTTAGTACCGGCCGGAACGGAGATAGAAACCTGTGAGCCGGTCATGGCAACCGAACCGTCTCCTAGCGGATCAATAAATTGCCAGAGATCAGTGTTTAAACTACCCGTGTTGAAGTCATCAGAGACAATGACATCAGAAATCGAAAGAACGGTCAGGGAGGCAGGATCGGAAGCAACGGAGCCGTAATCGTTCGTGACTGTGCAAGAGAATTGGGCGCCGTCGTCGGCCAATGTAGCGTCTGGTGTGGTGTAAGATGCGCTGGTCTCTCCATCAATGTCCACACCGTCCTTTTGCCACTGGTAGCTTAAGGGGGTTGCTCCAGTGGCAGTAACGCTGAAGGTAGCGCTCTGGCCTTCGTTGACGCTCTGATCGACGGGCTGGGTGGTAATTATTGGTGGCAGGTCACCAGATAATGGAGTAACAGATACACTGCCAAAACTGGTATCTGCATTATGGGAAAGCAGTAGTAGCGATCCATTAAGTGGGCTGGTTAAATCCTCTTCGCCAATAATATCCCAATCAGCAGGTTCGGACTGGCCTTGCTCCCATACCTTTAGCCTATATACGCTACCCACATCGGAAATGGTCTGGACACGCATTTTAAAGATGTAGGGGACACCAAAACTCAATGTTTTCCCACTTGTATCTTCGATGTCCAAATCACTTTCGCCACCAATCATTCTCAGGTTTTCTCTGCCGCCCTGGTAGCGATACCAGCCTAATGCACCCATTGGGTACCATCCGTAAGTCGGTTGAGAACTGGTCCATGCATAGTGACCATCCCATCTCAACAGGATGCCCACACCTGAATCATTAGATCCTGATAAAAGTCCATTGATCGTTACAGGAACTGTAATTTCATAGTCGTCCCACAGGACATCGCCAATGGCGATTAGTCGGTCATATCCGGGAATGACCGTTCGGACGCTTCCGTTTTCCAATGTCCACAACCCGTCGACGATTTGTGATGCATCGTCTATATTTTGCACCTCGCTCCAGTCCACTGAGTATGTGTCAGGCCATATATTGTCGTCAAAATATTCCACATTGACAGTGGACTGAGATTGGTTTCCCAAACTGTCTGTCGCCGTGATTACAATCTCATTGATTTCAGGTGAGGAAAGGAGCTCGGTAAACTCGATTTCAACGTTGAAATCACCGGTACTTTGAAGCCGACGTCCATTGGGGCCAATAGTCAGCGTATTTTCAGAGCCACTGTTCAAAGTGAAGGTTAATGAATCCACTCCATCAGCATCATAAACGTTCCCCAGGACATTGATCCACCGTTGTGGAATGCCGACCTGGCCAAAGGCCTGGTAATAGATACTGTCTCCCTGGTCTTCTGCATACCAGAAATCAAAGAAAGTACTTGAATCCATTACGGTCAGTGTCGCCGGATCGGAGGAAACGGAACCATAATCGTTGGTTACGATGCAGTTGAATTGAGTACCGTCGTCAGTCAGGGTGGTGGCTGGTGTGGTGTACGAGGTACTGGTTGCACCGCTGATGTCTGAGCCGTCTTTTTGCCATTGGTAGCTCAGGGGGGCGGTGCCGGATGCGGTGACGCTGAAAGTCGCGCTTTGACCCTCGACAACGCTCTGGTCAACTGGCTGGGTGCTAATGGATGGTGCACTACCCGCAGCATTGACGGTGAGGGTGGCTGGGGCAGATGAAACAGAGTCGTAGTCATTGGTGACAATGCAGAGAAATTGAGCACCGTCGTCAGCCAGTGTGGTGGCCGGTGTGGTGTACGTGGCACTGGCTGCACCACTGATGTCAGTGCCGTCTTTTTGCCACTGATAGCTCAGTGGAGTAGTACCGGTTGCGGTGACGCTGAAGGAAGCGCTCTGTCCTTCGGTAACGCTCTGATCAACAGGCTGCACGGTGATGGATGGGGCGCTGCCGGTGGTATTGACGGTTAGCGTGGCCGAATTGGATACGACAGAGCCGTAGTCGTTGGTGACGGTGCAGGAGAACTGGGCACCGTCGTCAGCCAGGGTAGTGGCCGGTGTGGTGTACGACGCGCCGGTGGCGGCGGAAATGTCCGCACCTTCCTTTTGCCACTGGTAGCTCAGAGGCGCGGTACCGGTTGCGGTGACGCTGAAGGAAGCGCTCTGTCCTTCGGTAACGCTCTGATCAACAGGCTGCACGGTGATGGATGGAGCGTCGCCGGCGGCATTGACGGTTAGCGTGGCCGAATTTGAGACAACGGAGCCGTAGTCGTTGGTGACGGTGCAGGAGAACTGGGCACCATCGTCGGCCAGGGTGGTGGCGGGAGTGGTGTATGACGCGCTGGTGGCGGCTGAAATGTCCACACCATCCTTTTGCCACTGGTAGCTCAGGGGGGCGGTTCCGGTGGCGGTGACGCTGAAAGAGGTGCTTTGTCCTTCGGTCACGCTCTGGTCGACAGGTTGGACGGTGATGGAGGGGGAGATAAAATCAGAGATATTTAAAAAATAATCAGCTATCGCACTGAACGCCGGACTGGGGCCGGCATTGCCCGCAAAAATACCGATGGCGTTCATCTGCATGGCGAAGGTAAAAGAAGGAAGATCTGTCCAGGAACTGCCGTCGGTTGAATACGACTGGGTCCACAGATCCCCGACTCGTTTCACACGCATGTAAAGTGGGGCACCCGAGCTGATAATCGGTCTGTGAATATGAACCGGCTGTCCATTGGTGAAAGATGCACAATGTATTCGGATGTAACTGCCATCGGTGTAAAAATCGAATCGCAGAAGATTAAGCTCGTCCTGCTCTACTATAATGCCCTCCATCTGGTATCGCTCGCTTAGCAGTGAGTCGAATTTGACTTCGATTTCGAAGTCGGTGTCGTCCACGTACTGAACGATCCGTGGGGCGAAGTTGCCGTCGCTCCATATGTCATGGGATACGCCAGCCGGCACGGAGATGGAGACCTGGGAGCCGGTCATGTCAACCGAACCATCGTCTAAAGGATTGATGAACTGCCACAGGCTCGTGTTCAAACTGGCGGTATTGAAATCGTCGGAGGCAATTTCACCAGTTTCGGAAAGCACATAGAGTATGGCTGAATCGGATGATACCGATCCGTAGTCATTGGTGACGATGCATGTGAACTGGGCACCGTTGTCGGCCAGGCTGGAGGCAGGTGTGTTGTACGACGCGCCGGTGGCGCCGGAAATGTTCACACCATCCTTTTGCCACTGGTAGCTCAGTGGATCGGCACCGGTGGCGGTGACACTGAAGGTGGCACTCTGGCCCTCGACGACGCTCTGGTCGACAGGCTGCACAGTGATCGTGGGTGCACTGCCGGCGGTGGATACGGTCAGGGTGGCCGGATTACTGGCGTCAGAACCATAGTCGTTGGTAACAGTACAGACGAACTGTGCGCCGTCGTCGGCCAGGGTAGTGGCCGGTGTGGTGTATGAGGTGCTGGTTGCACCGCTGATGTCCACTCCGTCCTTCTGCCACTGATAGCCCAGGGGGTCGGTCCCGGTGGCGGTGACGGTGAAGGTGGCGCCCTGTCCTTCAATGACACCCTGGTCTTCCGGTTGGACAGTGATCGTGGGTGCGCTGCCGGCGGTGGATACGGTCAGGGTGGCCGGATTACTGGTGTCAGAACCATAGTCGTTGGTAACAGTACAGACGAACTGTGCGCCGTCGTCGGCCAGGGTGGTGGCAATGGTGGTGTACGACGCGTCGGTGGCGTCGGAGATATCCACTCCGTCCTTCTGCCACTGATAGCCCAGGGGGTCGGTCCCGGTGGCGGTGACGGTGAAGGTGGCGCTCTGTCCTTCAATGACACCCTGGTCTTCCGGTTGGACAGTGATCGTGGGGGCGCTACCGGCGGTGGAAACGGTCAGGGTGGCCGGATTACTGGTTTCAGAACCATAGTCGTTGGTAACGGTACAGACGAACTGTGCGCCGTCGTCGGCCAGAGTGGTTAACGAAGTGGTGTATGAGGCGCCGATGGCACCGGAAATGTCTGCGCCGTCCTTCTGCCACTGATAGCTCAGGGGGGCGGTGCCGGTAGCGGTAACGCTGAAGGTGGCGCTTTGCCCCTCGGTGACGCTCTGGTCAGCGGGTTGAGTGGTGATGGCCGGCGCCGTATACCCGGAGATGTTCAAAAAGTAATCGGCGAGCATGATGAAAGACGGGCAGGGGCCGGCGTTGCCAGTAAAAAGGCCGATCGTGTGCATCTGCATAGAGAAGGTAAAAGTGGGAAACTCGGTCCAGGAACTGCCGTCAGTGGAAAACGATTGGGTCCACAGGTCTGCGGCCCGTTTCACACGCATGTAAAGTGTGGCACCCGAACTGATGACCGACCGGTAAATTCTTGTGGGCTGGCCATCGGTGAACGATGCGCAATGTATCCATGTTGAACTGCCATCGCTGTAAAAATCGAACCGCAGAAACTTCAGGTCGTCCTGATGGACCAGCACGCCTTCCATCTGGTATCGTTCGCTGAGCAGTGAGTCGAATTTGACTTCGATCTCGAAGTCGGTGTCGTCAACGTACTGAACGATCCGGGGCGCGAAATTGCCGTCGTTCCATACGTCATGGGATGTGCCACCCGGTACGGAGATCGAGACCTGGGAGCCGGTCATGTCAACCGAACCATCGTCTAAAGGATTGATGAACTGCCACAGGCTCGTGTCCAAACTGGCTGCATTGAAATCGTCAGATATGATTTCGGCTGAAGCCGGTAGTACTATTAGTGTAGCGGAATCAGAGGAAACGGAACCATAGTCGTTGGTGACAGTGCATGTGAACTGTGCCCCGTCGTCGTCTAAGGTGGTGGCGGGTGTGGTGTATGAGGCACCGGTGGCTCCGGATATGTCCACACTGTCTTTTTGCCACTGGTAACCTAATGGATCGGTACCGGTTGCGGTGATGCTGAAGGTGGCTGTAAAACCTTCATTGACAGTCTGGTCCACGGGCTGGGTGCTTATGTATGGCGTACTTCCAGAGGCATTGACGGTAAGCGTGGCCGAATCGGAGTCAACGGAGCCGTAGTCGTTGGTGACTGTACAGGTAAACAGTGCGCCGTCGTCGGATAGGTTTGTTGCCGGTGTGGTGTATGAAGCGCCCGTTGCGCCTGATATGTCCACGCCGTCTTTTTGCCACTGGTAACTCAGAGGTGTTGTACCGATGGCGGTAACGCTGAATGTGGCACTTTGACCCTCGGTAACGCTCTGGTCTGTGGGCTGTACGGTGATGGTGGGGGCGCTGCCGGCTGCACTCACGGTCAGTGTAACCGCGTTGGAGTCAGTCGATCCATAGTCATTGGTAATGGTGCAGGTAAACAGTGCGCCGTCGTCGTCCAGTGTTGTTGCCGGTGTGGTGTATGAAGCGCCCGTTGCGCCTGATATGTCCACGCCGTCTTTTTGCCACTGGTAGCTCAGAGGCGTTGTACCGATGGCGGTAACGCTGAATGTGGCGCTTTGCCCCTCGGAAACACTCTGGTCTGTGGGCTGTAAGGTGATGGAGGGGGCGCTGCCGGCACTGTTGACGGTGAGTGTGGCCGAATCAGAGTCAACGGAGCCGTAGCCGTTGGTTACAGTGCAGGTGAATTGGGTGCCGTCGTCGTCCAGTGTTGTCGCCGGTGTCGTGTAGGAATTACCGGTAGCACCACTAATATTTACACCGTCCTTTTGCCACTGGTAGCTCAGAGGAGCGGTTCCGGTGGCGGTGACGCTGAAGGTTGCGCTCTGACCCTCGGTGACGCTCTGGTCAACTGGCTGCACGGTGATAGAGGGGGCGATAAAATCGGATATATTCAGAAAATAATCGGCCAGCGCACCAAACGCCGGGTCGGTACCGGCATTGCCTGCAAAGACACCGATAGTGTTTATCTGCATGGCAAAAGTAAACTCGGGAAGTTCGGTCCAGGCACTGCCGTCGGTGGAATAAGACTGGGTCCACAGGTCCGCAGCCCGTTTCACGCGCATGTAAAGCGGTGCACCCGAGCTGATAACCGATCTATGAATGCGCGTTGGTTGTCCATCGGTGAATGATGCACAATGTATCCGGGTGGAGCTGCCATCGCTGTAAAAATCGAAACGCAGAAAATTCAGGTCGTCCTGGTGGACCAGCACGCCTTCCATCTGATATCGTTCGCTCAGCAACGAATCAAACTTGACTTCGATCTCAAAGTCGGTGTCGTCGACAGACTGAACGATCCGTGGGACAAAGTTGCCGTCGCTCCATACGTCGTGGGAAGTCCCGTCCGGTACGGAAATGGAAACCTGTGAGCCGGTCATGGAAACCGAAGCGTCATCCAGCGGATTGATAAACTGCCACAGGCTCGTATTTAAGGTCGCAGAATTGAAATCGTCGGAGATAATTGCAGCTGAGGAATTGGTGTTCAGTGGACCGAAGGAAAATGAGATAAAGAACAAGAGAAATAGAAAAATAGTGTATTTCGCTTTTACATTGAATTGAGAAATCATAATTTTTTCCTCTGCATGGACGGCAATTTCAGCTCGCGCTAAAGTTTCTTTGTGTAGCAGGTGATAAATACAGGATTACAGATCCCTGTATTTGCGGCAAGCTCGACAATCGCACAGTTCAGTTAATCAGATAAAAATTCTGGAGGCGCCTTTTAAAAGCGTGGATGAATGGTGTGATGTTGCTTGTTTTGGTTTTTGACCGCACTCATACTGCCATGAATGTGGGGGTGATGTTCAATTGTTCAGTCCTGTTTTTAATCTCCTCTAAATAATTGGCATTCATGATAAGGATGGCTTCCGGTTGAAAATCCGCGAGAAACTCCGGTGGCACGATTTTCTGGCCGGTGCCTGGAACAAAACGACCTTGTTTGTGAGGATTGATGTCGACAACATATTCTACATACTTCGAATTTTTCAGTACATTCAGGAAGGTCACGCCTTTGGAGCCTCCCCCCCAGATTACTGTTTTCCGGCTATTTTGTCCCAAGAACCCAAGTTCTGTCTCCCAGTAATTGATTTTTTCCTGATACTTATTCGTGAATGCACAGGTGTATTCATGGAAATCCATCATCTCCTCATCGCCTGGATCAGCAGCAATGCCTGCAGCGACGTCAGGTTTAGCATCGATACACAGAAACTGTCCCTGAAAACTGGACTGGAGATCGAGGACGTCGAAGCCGCAAGCTCTGAAAAGATGGAACAGTGACATCATGCTGAAATATCCGCAGTGCTCGTAGATCAAATCCCAGATCCCCATGTCCTTCACGGTGTAAAACACATCGGGGACCTCAAAAAAGACGATGCATCCCAGTCTTTTACCGATTGTCCGTCGCACTGATTGAAGAAAGGCTTGCGGATGTTGAATATGCTCCAGGACGTGACGACAGCAGATCAGATCAGCCGGGTAATGGTGATAACGTTCGGAAAAGTAATCGTTGATGACCGTAAAGCGGCTTGCCGCGTTATGGTTAACACGATTGTTTTCATAACTTGGATCGAAGCCAAGTCCTCGATTCTGTCCCAATTCGCACAGCAGCGCCAGAAAGTCTCCCTTTCCGCATCCGATATCGATTACATCCTTGTCGTGAAGATCGTAATCTTGGACCAGCCGCTGAGCCAGTTGTTTGGCGTAGCGTTGAAAACGGGATGAAAAATGAAGAGAGTTTTCATATTGTTGGTCATAGTCCAACAGACTTGGATCAAAAGCTGAATTAAAAACATGTCCGCATTTTTTACATGCCCGCAATCGAATTCTGCCTTTGGGGGCCGCCAGGGCTTTATCACGGGAGTCCCAGAGTCGATTGCAGTAAATTGGCATTTCGACGATATCGATCAAATCCGTCGTATTGAGCGTACCACAAACCGGGCATTGTCTTGGGTCCATTAGAAGTTACCTGTCAATTTCAGAGCGTCAATATCTCAGGCTGAAGCCCCATCTGGTCAAGATCCTGCTTGATTTCATTGCGATAGATGGTGTTCATGATGATCACGACATCCGGCAGATACTCCTTGAGATGCTGGGGACTGACAACCCGTTGCCCGGTGCCGGCCATATAGGTTCCCTGCCGAAATGGATTGATATCGACCACATACTCAACATCTTTGCCGCCATTTAACGCCGTGAGAAATGCGACTCCTTTGGAACCGGACCCCCACAAAACCACCTTTTTCCCCTGTCCACGAATTCGCTTGAGCGATTTGGACCAATGACCGGTCTTTTCCTTAAACCGCCGGCTGAATTGATCAACGTATTTGCGGAATTCACCCCGTTCGTTTCCAGGCATCGCGTCTCCAGAATGGCCGGCACTTGATGGTTTTGCTTCCAGCATGATATATTGGCCGTTGTAGTCAGTTCTCAGGTCCAGCACCTCGAACCCGTTGTGTTTAAAAAGCTGTGCCAAGGAAGCGGTGCTGAAATAGGAGCAATGCTCATAGTATATATCTTCGAAGGCACAGTCCCGCATTATCCGCATGGCATCCGGAACTTGAAAAAAAACAAGCGTATCCAGATTGCCACCAATGGCTTTTCTTACCGTCTGAACCATTGCGGCTGTATCGGGAATATGTTCCAGCGTCATGCGGCAGCAAATTACGTCAGCGGTGTATGACGCATATTTGTCCGAATAGTAGTCTTTCACAAAAGTCAGGTGGTGGTCCCTGTTATCGCCGGTCCGGCCCTCGACATAGGCCGGATCAAATCCGATTCCCTGATTGCTTCCAAGTTCGCAGATCAGATCCAGGAATTCACCTTTCCCGCAGCCGATCTCCAGAATTTTCTTGCCGTGCAGATCGTATTGATGGACCAGGTGTTCGGCGAGCTGGTGCGCAAAAGCATTGAACGTTGGTGAATACCCTTGGGATTCCTCACAATCCGAGGAATAATGAATTAATTTCGGATTAAAGGACGCATTAAAGACAAAGCCGCATGCATGGCAAAAGCGAAGTGCGATATTTCCGCGAGGAAAATTCAGCGCTTCAGTCCGCGATCGAACATTCACCACGCTGTTCACCGGTACATCATCGATCCGGTGGAAAAGTATAGTGTTCCGTGACCGGCAGCTGGGGCAGGGCGGGCCATTGGAAGACGATGATTTATCAAGTCGTCGAGATTCATGCATATTCATTTGTGTTCTAATCGTTAAATAATGGTCGGTTCTGGTACAGGGATGATAAATTTTCCCCCCCGTTGCCGGTATTCATCCTGTTGTCTCATGATTTCATCGGCAAAATTCCAGGCGAGAATCAGAACATAGTCGGGTTGGTTTTCGATCAGCTTTTCAGTGGCGAAAACAGGAAGATGCTTTCCGGGCATATATTTCCCATGTTTATGAATGTTGCGGTCGACAACAAAATCAATGATTTCCGGACCAATGTTTACATAATTGACCATGGTGCTGCCCTTTGCCGCCGCGCCATATGCAGCAATGGTCTTGGCTTTCGACTTCAATTCGGTCAACAGGGAGAGCAGTCTCTGCTTCAGCCGTTCCACCCCGTTGGCGAAATCCGCATAGTGGTCCAGGGACCCAACGCCTCTTTCCCGCTCCATCTGCATCAATTGGATGACAGAGTCGTCCACTGATTCATGGGGTTCAATAAACAATCGCAGTGACCCCCCATGAATGGGAATCCGTTTCACCCTGTTAAGATAAAGGTGATGACTACGAAACAGATGATCCAGGGCCGTGACCGAAAAATAGCAAAGATGTTCGTGATAGATCGTGTCAAACTCGCATTTGTCGATGAGGTCCTCGACGTAGGGCACTTCCAGGACAGCGACACCGCCGGGTTTCAAGAGGATACGAATACCCTCCACGAAACCGTTGGTATCCGCTACATGGGCCAGGACATTGTTGCCGTGAATAACATCGGCACGCTGGCCTGTTCGGCGAAGGTTTTCAGCCATGGACACGGTAAAAAATTCATTCAATGTTGGCACGCCAATTTTTTCAGCCGCCTTGGCTTGTGCAGGGGCGGGGTCAATGCCCAGGACCGGGATGCCGAATTCCACATAATTTTTAAGCAAATAGCCATCGTTACTAGCCAATTCCAGCACCAGACTATCGGCGCCCAGCTTTCTTTCTGCAATCAGGCTGAGGGCATTTTCCTTTGCATTTTCCAAAATGGTTGGAGAGTACGATGAAAAGTATTGATAGCTGTCAAGGAAGAGGTCTTCCGGTGGAACCGTTTCCAGAATCTGTACGAGGCTGCAATTCGGGCAGAAGGCGACTTCCAGCGGATAGAACGGTTCGGGATGGTTCAGCATGGATTCCGTCAGGATTCGATCGGATGGTGGTTTGTTCCCCAGATCAAGAAAAACGATCAGGCCGGGCTCCTGACATGAACGGCAGGTATGGCTGTTTTTTTTCATCAATACCTCCCTCCCGCGGCAGAAGCGTGCTTCTCAATCCATCGCAGGTCCTCGTCCAACACGCCATCCTGAATCAATTTTTTGATGTGGGCGATTCGCTTAAAGCGGGGGCCTTCGAAATCTTCCACGCTCAACCCCACCTTACTATAGGCGTTGTACAATTCCTCGACACCTCTTTTAAGCGTCCATTGAGGCTTAAAGTTTACAAGCTGCTTGGCAATTTTATTGCAGTCCACACGATAGCAGCGTTTGTCGGGGCTTGCGTCCAGTGCATATTCAATTTCGCATCCCGGGACGATTTCCTTTACCACCTGGGCGATTTCGTAGATCTGGTAGTTTTCGGAGGTCGTGCCGATATTGAACGCCTCGTTGTGGATTTTTTCGCGCGGCGCTTCCAATGCGGCGATATAAGCAAGCGATATGTCGCGGATATGAACAATTGGCCGCCATGGCGTACCGTCGCTCTTCAAGTAAACTCGGCCTGTCGTAAATGCCCATGCCGTCAGATTGTTGGTTACCAGATCGAACCTCAGGCGAGGAGATACACCATATGCGGTGGAGGCACGGATGTACGTGGGGCTGAATTTCTCATCGGCCAGTTGAGACAGCCCTTTTTCAACATTGACTTTGGATTCGCCGTATGGGGTCACGGGGTTGAAATCGGAGTCCTCGGTAAGGAAATCAGCCCCTGCCGCACCATAATTACTGCAGGATGAGGCGAAAAGAAACCGTTGTACGTTTGCCGCTTTTGCTTTCTTCGCCAGCTTCAACGATGCGGATTCATTGATCTCACCCGTCAATTCCGGCCTGAAATCCCCTAAGGGATCGTTGGAAAGACCGGCCAAATGAATAATCGCATCGAAGCCGTGCAGATCATCCACAGCGATATCTCGGACGTCCATCGTCCATGTCTCCACCTGTGGGATCTCTCCCGCGAACGTGCATTGCCTGTACAAATCCGTGTCCAGGCCGATTACATCATAATCTCTTTCCTGTAGCATCGGAACGAGTACCGTTCCGATATATCCTCGGGATCCTGTAACCAGTATTTTCATTGTATTACTCCCATATTTTCCATGGTGCGTTTCCGGTTTGCCATAGATCTTCCAGAATATATTTTTCACGCAACGTGTCCATGCATTGCCAGAAGGATTGGTGCTGGTATGCCATCAATTGTCTATCCCGGGACAGCTTTTCGAGCGGTTCTTTTTCCCATACGGTTTCGTCTCCGTTAATGTAATCGAAAATTTCCGGTTCAAGAACAAAAAATGCACCATTGATCCAGCCTTCCCCTGTTTGCGGCTTCTCAGAAAATTCTTTGACGATTTTATTTTCAATGTCGATATGTCCATAACGCGCTGGCGGTCTTACCGCTGTCATTGTTGCCAGTTTGCCGTGGGATTTGTGAAAATCGATAAGCGCAAAAAGATCAATATTGCAAACCCCGTCGCCCCACGTAAGCATGAAGGTTTCATCGCCGATATAGGGCGCCAGACGTTTAATTCTTCCACCGGTTTGGGTTTTCAAGCCTGTATCGATCAATCGAACAGTCCAGTCTGTTTTTGTTCGTTGGTTCTGTTTTACTTCTCCATTTTTCATGTCGACAGTCAGATCACTGCTCAATGAACAGTAATCGACCATGTATTTTTTTATAAACTCTCCTTTGTACCCTAAGGCGATGATGAAATCGTTGAAACCGTAATGTGAGTATATATTCATGATATGCCAAAGAATCGGTTTCCCACCGATTTCGACCATCGGCTTGGGTTTGATTTCCGTTTCCTCCGCAAGTCGCGTCCCAAATCCTCCAGCGAGAATAGCTACCTTCATGCATACCTCCTTTCCAAAATCATAATCGATATGCAGTATTTATTCAGCATTTAAAATTTTCCCCTCAGGATATTTCTTTAATGCTTCTGACTACCTGGTCGATTTGATACTCGGTTAATTCAGGATAAATGGGCAGAGAAAGAAATTCTTCGGCACATTGCTCGGCGATCGGTTGACTTCCGTTACCATTTGAAAGCTTTGTAAAAGCATCCTGAAGGTGCAAAGGTATTGGATAGTGAATGCCGGCGCTGACATCCCGGTTAGCAAAGGCTTTCAGCATCTTGTTGCGATTTTTTACACGTATCGCATAGATATGAAAAACATGCTTGGCATAATTTGCGGTGACGGGAGTGATGATTCCTTTGACGTCCGACAATAAATGGTTATAGACGCCGGCGCATTTTCTACGCAGTGCATTCCATTCAGGCAGGTGTTTTAGCTTGACGCTGAGAATAGCTGCTTGAATTCCATCCATTCTGGCATTCCAGCCAATCAACTGATGGTCATATTTCTTATCTTGACCATGATCTCTAAGCATGCGTAACTTGATGGCATACTCATTTTCGTTACAGACAACAGCTCCTGCTTCACCGTAGGCCCCTAAATTTTTTCCTGGATAAAAGCTGAAACAACCCATATCACCAATCGTACCCGCTTTTCTCTTTTTATACTCAGCTCCATGAGCTTGGCACGCATCCTCGATTACGTAGAGGCCATTTTCCCTGGCAATATCGGTAATCGCATCCATATCACAGGGTTGACCGAAAATATGGACAGGTATTATCGCTTTTGTTTTTTCGTTAATTGCCTTTCCTAATAAATTTGCATCCATCGTATAAGTTTGTTTGTCGATATCGACAAAAACCGGTTTAGCTCCACAAAACCAGATGGCTTCTGCTGTGGCGATAAAGGTATTTGGAACCGTTATCACCTCATCACCACTCCCGACACCAAGAACGGTCAGTGCCAGCCAAAGCGCCTCGGTACCGCTCCCAACGCCAACGGCATGTTCGATGCCGCAAAAATGAGCAAATTCCTGTTCAAACCTCTCCACAAAAGGACCGCCGGCAAAGGCGCAACTATCGATTACCTGCCTGATGGCATCGTCGATTTCATCTTTGATGGAGGCATATTGGGCTTTTAGGTCGAGGAAAGGGACTTTCATTGGTTTTCCTAATAAGTTGGTTTGTTGGTTGTTTCGTTAGTTAGTTAGTTGGTTAGTTAGTTGGTTGGTTAGTTGGTTGGTTGGTTGGTTTGTTTGTTTGTTTTTTGGTTAGTTGGTTAGTTGATGAGCTGGTGCGCTAATAAGCTGGTTAGCGGTTAGCGATTAGCATTAAAAAAGGATCTGCAAGCGAGGTTGAATATCAACTGCTACTGGTTTGTGATCTGAATTACATCTGGTCAATAAAGAGGATCCTGGACCTTTTTGTCTAACGGCTAACGGCTAATCGCTTAATTTTTTCATGATTTTCGCTGGATTACCGGCAACGATCGTATCGGGCGGAACATCTTTGGTAACCATGCTTCCCGCGCCAACAATGGCATTCTCACCGATCGTGATTCCGCACAGCAAGGTGGCACTGGAACCAATGGAGGCACCCTTTTTTACCAGTGTCGGAATACAGGTCCAGTCCTGTTCCGTTTGCAGATGTCCATCTTCGTTGGTCGCCTTGGGATAAAGATCGTTGGTGAAGGTAACATTGTGGCCGACAAATACATTGTCTTCGATTACGACACCCTCACAGATGAAGGTGTGGCTGGAAATTTTACAGTTTTTGCCGATGGTCGCCTTCTTCTGGACCTCGACGAAGGTGCCTATTTTGGTGTTGTCGCCGATACTACAGCCGTACAGGTTGACATGGCCGTGGATTTTGACATTGTTGCCGAGTTTTACATCTTTGGATATTGTTTTCATGAAAATAGGTTTTTAGCGGTTTAGGCCGAAGGCTGAAGGGCTGTCGGCAGGTTATCGAATTATTAGGGTCGCAGGCATGGCCAGCTCCTACAAAAAGACCGGTGGATAGTTCTTCAGCCTAAACGGCTATCTACGGCAGTCTTTGAAACCACTTCAGATGGGTAGTAAGGCTCTATATCGATTTTACCGCCGCCATCTTTTAATGATTTGGAGGCGGCTTCCAATACCTGCACGACCTTCAACGCCTCGATGCCGCTGGATTCGGATGTATCGCCCGTTTCGATGCAATCCAGAAAATGCCGGCATTCCCGTTTGAGGGGTTCATACTGTTTGATGTAGGGCGCGTGCATGTCGCCATAGTGATAGGAATAATGGAACTCCGCGAAGGTGTCGTAATGGGGCGGGATCTCGACATGCTTGTCGTAGATTTTAATTTTTTCCATGGGTTCCAAATCATTGTAGACCAGCATTTTTTTACTGCCCACCACGGTCATGTCCCGCACCTTGTTCGGGTCGAGCCAACTGCTTTGGATGGTGGCGATGCGCCCATTGTGATAATTCAATACCATATTGGTGATATCCTCGATATTGGGATGAACATGGGCTTTGCCCTGGCAATTGACGGATAATGGAGAATCATCCAACACGTAAAGAATGATGGAGATATCATGGGGCGCCAGATCCCAGGCCACATTGATGTCTTTTTGGAACAAGCCGAGATTCAGTCGTCGTGCGGAAAGATACTGGATTTCGCCAAGCTCGCCGGAATCGATGATTTGCTTCATTTTTCGTACTGCGGGGGAATAGATGAAGGTGTGGCCGACCATCAGGGTCAGGTTATGCTTAGCTGCTGTCTCGAGCAGGATCTTTCCCTCATGCACATTGCCGACCATTGGTTTTTCAACAAACACATGCTTTCCCGATAGTAAACTCTGCAGCGCCATCTCAAAATGAAAACGAACCGGGGTGGCGATAACAACGGCATCAATATCGGTATCCGCTATCAAGCTGGAATAATCCGTTGTCAACTCTACTTGCGAATACAGTGAGGATACGGCTTCCAAACGATGGGGATCGGTATCGCAGAGTGTTTTTACCCTGCACCCTTTAAGAACGGAAAAGTTTCTTACTAAATTGGGGCCCCAATAGCCGCATCCGATCACGCCTATGCTTATCATGGATCATACCTCCGATCTGTATGTATGTTACGTTTGGATAAATAATCCGTCAGCTGTGACAGAACGGCAAAGGGCGTCATCATCAGTATCCGGCAGTCCAGCAAAAAAGATGCTCGCTTCGCATAGGTAATATCGAGCCGTATCATTTCATTGAACCCGAGTTTATTCTTTCCGCTGACCTGCCATAGTCCAGTCAATCCCGGGACGACATCAAAGCGGGTTTTGTGCCAGTGCTGGTATTGGGCAACCTCATAAGGGACCGGTGGCCTGGGCCCAACCAGACTCATATGCCCCATGAGAACATTGACAAGCTGCGGCAGTTCATCCAGGCCTGTAACCCGCAGAAGATTGCCATATTTGATGATGCGGCAATCATTCTCCAGTTTTTTCATGGGAGCGCCGAGACTGCCGCTTGATTGACAACCTCGTATTAGTTGGGACAGGTAGTCCTTATGAACGGTTGTTTCCGCATTACACTTCATCGTGCGAAACTTGAGGCAGGTGAATAGCTTGCCGCCCCGTCCAACCCGTTGTTGTTTGAACAGGATCGGGCCGGGCGAAACGATTTTTATCAAAGTTGCTATGAAAAAGAGAAAAGGCGATAAAATAATCAATCCGCACAATGATAGACCAATATCAATCACTCGTTTCCAGAATGGAACACGCTTTGCAAAAACGGTCTCCAGCAGAGCCGGATGAGCTTCATGGGCGTCCATTTCTAAAGCACTTTGAAAAAACATAAACTTAGCCTCTCGAATTTATTCTCAAGGTGGGTGGTTAGCAATTAGCCTTTAGATAAAAAGGTTCTGCATTCTTTTTTAAAGCTAAACGCAATCGGCTAACGGCTAAAACCTAACCGCTAATCGCTCAATTTAGTCGTTTCCGGATAGGATAGGGTTTCACAGAAAAGGGGCAGCATTGACCCGTTATGCCGGCTGCAAATGTCTTTGACGATATGCTTTGCGCCGGAGGCGGTTGTGTTGGGCAGCAAGATCCCGATATGGCTATCATCATACCAGCCGACCTGATCGATTCGACGCACCCGCTTGGAAATGTGGTTTGCCAGTTCGATGACGTCGTGCTCTTTTTGGGGGTTGACCGAGAAAAGCAACACCGAGAACTGATGGTTGTTGCGATGCACGCGGTCACGTTCCAGTTCAAGCAGGTTATGAAATTCGGAACGGTTATAGATTCTATCGATTCCATTGAGACCATCAACTCGATATTCCGGGGGTGTCCTTCCAAACCAGCGCATTAGCAGCTTTTTCATCTAAACAATGTCCTGTTCTTTGTTTAGTAATAATACGGATGGGGATCTATCTTCGCCTGATTAAGAACGGCGCCGATGATTTTATCCTGCGGCAAGTGATTCAGGGCGCCATTGATTATCTTGAAGGAGAGATGGCCGGCTTTGATCACCAGCACCAGTCCGTCCGCCAGCGGGAAAATCGATTCAATGCCGGATGCCGCATCCAAGGGCGGCGTATCGACCAGCAGCACATCGAAATGATGTTTCAACTTTTCAAAAATCTTTTTCATCAAAATCTGATTCAGGGCACCGATCAGCTTATAAGCCGAGCCGGCGGGCAACAGATAAAGGTTCTCTTTTTCCAGGCCGGTGATATGATCGAACAATTCCTTTTCGATGAATTTGCTGCTTTCGATGCGGCCCAAGTTGTTGATCATCGGTGTATAGTTTTCTTCGAAAAATATCTTTTCATTTTCATAGATCTGAACCATGCCCGGTTTGAATGTAAAATTGCCTTTTTTCCAACTGAACATTTTTTGTAAGTACTCTTCAATTTGGAGGCGCAAGGGTCCTCTGAGCTTTTCTCTGCTGATATAGCCGGCATTGACGAGAATATACCCCAGCGGCTGACCCGTGCGCTGATGCCGCCGCAGGGCGTCGTTCAGCTGGTCCGTGGTAATAAAACCGCCATTGAGTAGCATGGTGCCGATACGGTTGTTTTCCGGATTATCCTTTTTTTGGATATGGATCAGCACGCCATTCTGGAAGTAGGCAACCAGGGTCTGATCCTCGCTCTTGATAATCAGATGCCCGGTTGATTTTTTCAGTGAAATCAGGAAAAACAGATCGTCCACGCTGTAGCTGTCCAGCGAGCCACTGTTTAAGTGATGCGACATGATCCGGTCGATCGATTTGCCCAATCCACCCCCATTGGACACATGAAACAGCTTTTCCAGGGATGGACGCTGGAAATCACAATCCACCAGGAGGACGCGCAAGCCTGCGTCCGTCAGGTTGGATGCGATTTGCGAAATCACCGTGGTTTTGCCTTCGTTCATGGTAACGCTCTCGACAATCAGGACTCTCCCATCCAGGCCGTCCGCTGGTGAGCGCAATTCATGGGGCAGCCGGTTGGAGATGTGGTAAAGCGGGGGCGGCAATGTGTTATTTTCTTCAGGGGTGGTTTTATCCTTTAACAGCAGATCCTTTCCCTTGACGTCCTGTAACGCCTTGTGGAAGGGGACCATGCCCAATACCGGCAGGTCGAGCTTTACGGCGATGTCCAAGGGTGTCTTGACGGTGTTGTCAAGATATTCCAGGAAGAATGCCAGCCCGGTGCCGACGAACAGAGATATCATGATCGATAGAAAAATATTCAACATGATCCTGGGGCTCACGGGCTCGACTGGAACTTCCGCTTTGTCGACAATGTGCATGTTGCTACTGCTGATGGCGCTTGACAAGCCAAGCTGCTCGGATTGTTTTAACAGAAAATCATAAATATCCTGGGTGCTGTCTGCCTGCTGTTTTAACACGTCGTATTCAATGGCTCGCTCGCCTAAAGACATGGCGATCTGTTTTTGTTTGTCCAGTGATCGATTGATTGATGCCTCAATAGCTGCGGCTTTATCCAACTCGGTCTTGATGCCTTTGATCACCCGGTCTTCTTCATTATTTATCTCTTTTTTAATCTGGTCGATCCCATTGCTCAGTTCGATCATCTTGGGGTGTTTGGGGCCGTATTTGGTCGACATTTCAATCTTTTGCGACACTAAACGGACAAGCTGGTTTTTCAGATTCAACAGCACGGGATCATTGGCAAATTCAGGCATCTGCATTACATTGCCATGGGTTCTCAATATCTGCTGAAGTTTCCTGTACGTGGCCTCCTTGACGATCCGGTCCGACTTGGCGCGGGTCAGTGCGCTGTTGATTTCCTGCAGGTCCTGAGAAAAGATGATTTGATTGTCTTCCAACGTGAGCGCATTGTGCTGCTTTTTGAAATTGTAGATTGCCCGTTGTGAATCTTCGACCTCTTTTTTTTGCCTGGCAATCTGCTCTTTCAGCCAATCCAGTGCATCCTTGGCCTGTGCCTGGTGGCGATTGATCGCCCTTTGAATGGCGGCCTTTGCGTGGGTGTTTACGATTTGGGTGATCAGTTTCGCATCCGGTCCTATGAAAGCGACATTCACCAGGCTGCTGTCGGGGATAGGGTCGATGCGCAGATTGCGGAGATACCAATTGATGATTTGCGGACCTACTGCTGTTCCTGGGGCTGACGACGTTTCAGGCAGCGACGATTCTTCTCCAGCACCCTCTTGGGGATTCTGTTGTGCGCTGTTTCGTTCTGTCTCTGTTTTATCTTTTTTAGTTGGCAGGAGTGAGCTGGCAAAAGCCGAAAACGAAGATTGCTCTGAGTTCGCCATAAAGGGCTTTTGAAGTTCCAGTTTTTCAATAACAGTGCGAGCCAATGTTTTGCTGCTTAACAGATTGATCTGTGTCTGATAAAATAAATTGACTTCAGACAACCGCTGGGGAGTATCGCCAGCCGGGTTCATCGGCGTGGGTTGACCGCCCAACAGAATCTGGGCCGTTGCCTCATATTGCGGGGTCGCCAGAAACGATGCCGTGGTGGTGATGCCAACGATTATAAAAAAAAATGAAATGACAACCCATTTCCGCCTTAAAAGAATGTCCATGTAATCTGCAAGATGGACTTCCTGAGGCGTTTGGCGCTGAACTGCAGATTTGGTTTCTATTTGTTTTTTCATTGGCTTGCCTCTTAGAAATAGCTTTCAGGGACTTTCAGGATATCGTTGGGTAAGATTGTGTCGCCGGGGGACGGTTTGATTTCTGTTTCTTTGCCGTCGTCCATTCTGACGATACGAATCCTTCCAATAGCGGCTTTGGGCGTTCCGCCGCCAGCCATTGAAATGGCCTGGCGGACGGTCATCCCCTCTCTGTATTCGATTTCGCCGGGCCTTTTGACTTCGCCGGTGACAAAGATCCTTTCGGCGGCGCTGATATAGATCGAGTCATTGGGTGCGATCCGGATATTCTCCCCTGGATTCCCTTTGGTCAACTGGGTCAAATTAACGGTAATGATTTCATGGCCGGTCGCATCTTCGATGGCTATGGGTTTGGCATCGACATTGCCGTTGGGACTTCTTACCACAGTGCATGTGGGCCCGCGGTTGACTGTGAAGCCGCCTGCGTCGGAGATCAGCTCAAGCAAGCGCATGTTCGATCTCAACACATAGCTTCCGGGGCGAACCACCTCGCCAAAAAGGAAAACTTTTTTGTTATTGTATTCAGTGACATTTACCGACACCTGGGGGCCGACAAGGAATCCATTGGACAGTTTTTCAACCAGGATATTTTCTATCATGAAAGCCGTCTTGTCGGATGCCTGAACCTTGCCGATAAATGGAAAGGAGAAGGTTCCGTCAGGGGCCACCTCAACGGTGCGGTTCAGATCATCATGATCCCATATCTGTATCGTGAGCCTGTCACCGGGGCCGATCGTGTAATCTTTGGTCTGAGGTTGCTGCTTTACTTCCGTAAAGGCAGCACCTGGCAAAAAGACACAGAAGGCCGCCCATGTGACCAGATAATAACAGAGTAGACGTTTTTTCTTCATGACATACCCTCATAAAAAGGTTAAGGTTTGAAATAGTCGATTTGGTCGATGGAGCGAGGAAGACGCTTATGTCGCATATTTCCGTTGGACAAGACAATCAGTTCAGCGAAAACACGGTTTTCCTTATACTTTTGCGTTTCCACGCTGGAATCATTCATTCGATAAAGATAACCGAGGCTGATTGAGAGCCAGTCTTCTATATTGTATTGGGCGGATACACCGGCGCTGTAAAGATCATCCTCGCGGCTGTCCACCGAGGCTTCCGTCAAACGGTAGTCCTTGTTTTCATATCTGCCATAGATCCGGAACCGAAATGGATCCAACCGGGAGTAGGCAATCGACAGCTTGCCCCCCGCATAGATGTAATAGTCCAATGTGTCTCTTGCAGAGCGGGTGCTTTCCCGCACGCCCCGGTATGCGGTGCCGGTGATACGGGTAAAGTCGCTCAGGGCGTATTTAAGGTCCGTGTCGGTGACCCAACCGTCATAGGCCGAGGCGCTATTGAATTCCGACCACAGATAGCCGACTCGCAGACTGCCTGAAAGGCGCTGATCCTGTCTCCACTTGAATCCCGTGTAGGCGGCCTGATAGACAAAGTCCGTGGAACCTGTCGCCGGCTGGTCGTTTTCCTGGGTTTCATAGCGATATTCCAACAGCAGGGGAAAAAGAGAACTCTGTGAATTGACCAGGCCTATCGCAAAAAAATCGCGGTCGAAGTCGTCATCACGATCGATCGTATCATCGAAGCGCCGGCTGCTTCGCTGATACGTGCCAAACAATTCCGTGGCGGAAAATACCATCAGATCCACATCGGCATACAGTGCATGAATGCTGTAATCTTTGCTTCGATCTTCAGTTGAATCGGGTTGATTAGCGCTGTCTTCGCCCCAGGCACCGAGGTTGACGGAAGACCCCTTGGGGGTATCAAGTTGGAAGTTAAGGTGCCCGTAGTGATGGTCCTGCCTGAAATTGTCCGCAGTATTATAGATATCGAAGCGCCCGAGATAAAGCAGTTCTACTCTTGAGCGGGGCGTAAAAGCAATTTGCATGCCCATGTTTGGCAGAACCGAGGTGATATAGTCGTCTGTTTTTTCGTCATCAACAAGGTATATATTGTCCGAATATACTTCTCTCAGGATCACTTCTGGAGATAGCTTTATGTTTTCGGCCAAATTAAAATCCGTTCCCCATGCATCGTATGGGAATATAATGCCGAAGATAACGAGTGCGACGGTAAGTAGTAGTGGGGATAACAAAAAGAATAGGTGCTTATTGAAACGGCCGATGTTGATGGCAAACCATCTGTGTTGGTTTTTGCTGCTCATTCGTTTTTGTCGCTGTTGGTCTTTATTCGTTAGTTGTTGGCGATTAGTAAAACGGAAGCTTGTGCGATGACTTAGAGCCTGTTTAGGAAGTCTGGATCAGGTCCGATAACAAGGCGGAAAGTTGGTCAAAAGCGGAGCATATTTATAATATATGAGCATTTTGAGACACTTTCCAACGCCGTTAGAGGGCCTTAGACGGATTTATCAAGCAGGCTCTTAAGGGCATAGCTCCGCCTCCTCGGTTACATGGTCGAACCGAATTTTCAATCTGTTAAACTATTACTACCGTTTAAATTTTGTGTTCGGCTTGATTTCTACCCAAGTTTCCTATTTCTGGACGAACACGAATCAACGATAATCGTACCCTTGATCCCATTAGGGCCAAAACATTATCTTATACACTATGGCAAAAACAATATTGTTATATCTGGAAAACCAACTTGTATCTGACCAAAAGATTGGTTTTTCAGTAAAAATTATTTTTTTGGGAAAGTAATTGAAGTCTATATTTTGCAGGAAGAACAGAAGGGCTCGAAGAGAGAATCCCTTTAGTTGCCATCCTGTAACGGATGGCTTGACAGGTGAAGGTGAGTAAAAAACGAATTCAAAAAGATAGGTATCTATCATTATTTAACTTTGGATTTTGATAGTGTGTTCAATGTGAAGCATGAATACTTAGCCAATACAACAATATACAATCCAAATTGAATAGTACTCCCTACGCAAAAAAGAATCTGTTTGTCTTCTGACTTGCAGACAGACGATGGGCAAAGCACTACATCCTGACAGCAGTTATTGATCCTCCGATGACGTCCGTCAACTGGTGAGTGAATACTTCTTCTCATCAATTTGCATACCCGACTGCACTTGGATATGCACATTATTGATCAACATGACAAGCTGATTCAATTCAAAGGAAAATATCTGTTGTATGTAAGTTCTGTTTCTTGGAACACTATTGGGGGAGGAAGGTTGCGAGTCGCTATTCTGAGAGAGTTTAACCTCAGAATTTGAAAAATAAAGGGAGATAGAGCGTCAGCGTTAAAATCGTACAATAAATCGCAATGAACGTGCGCAAAGATATTTATAACTGTCAATGTCCCCAATAACTTAACTTGATCAAGCAGAAAGCAATATTGATGCCTCAAAGATTAAAATTGAAAATACCTATTGTTTTCAGCCATAAAGAATAGCTATTATAATGAATTGGAAAAAAAAGTATGTGTAAAAAAAGTAATAAAGTTACATGGATTACATATAAAATATGTAAAAAAATTCCTTTCCTTAACACTTTGAACTTAACACTTAACACTGGCCCATAGATCAATTAAATTCATGCTACTATACTGGAACAGATGTCAGCTGGGGCTTTCCGGATAACCGGATTAGGGTGCAGGTAAAAAATAATTACACCAAATTGCGCCGGATTTGCGTTCGTCTACAAGGCGCATCCGCCGGTGCATATTTGGAATCTGTGCCGGTGGATGGAACGTCGTAGACGGGCGCAAGGACAAGCAAGATGGAGTAATTATTTTTTACCTGCGCCCTTATAGTTTACCGTGACCCAAACACATGAATCAGTCGGTCCTTTTCCGGATGCTGATCTTCAGGGACGGGGCCGTCCCAATGGAGCAGCACGGCAGGATCGGTGATGACCACCACCGGACAGGTGGTGCGGTAGCCGACGCGCTCGACCACGCTGCCAGGATACCATTTGCCTAATGACTGCTTGGTGTGGGAGCCCATAACGATCAAATCGATATTCTCCTTATTGGCGCATTCAAGAATTTCGATATGCGGAAGGGCCCCGGCCCGGATCAGGTATTGATGATCGATTTTTTCCAGGTACGACTGGTATTCGGATGTCAGGCGATCGCGTGTCCGTGCTTCATCGGCCTTGAAATTCTCCCGGGTGTATTTTGGATGCGGGGGAACCGGCAGCATATGAAAGACCGACAGATGGCCGGCATAGCGGGCGGACAGTTGCGCCGCGAAACAGACCGCGGATTCACAGGAACGTGAAAAATCGGTTGCCACCAACACCCGTTGGAAGCTTAACTGATCCATGCTTCCCGGCTGGTTGACGATCATTACCGGACAGGTTTCGCGGGTGATGACATTCTCAACAGTCGAGCCGACCCGACCGGCAATTCTCACCACACCCTTCTCTTCAGCGCGACTCGAATGAGGCCCGAGCAGAATGATATCGCTATCCGTGGTTTTGGCCCAAAGCAGGATTTCCTGCCAGGGGTAGCCGACGGTAATACGAATCTCAAATGAAATATCCGCCAACAGCTGGGGATATGTCGCCGCCAGCGCCTGACGAACGGTATCGGCGTAGCTGACATCGGCGAGCATTTCCTCACCGGTTTCAAAATGGCGAATCAGACGGCGATTGTCTGTTGAGGATGACTCCATGACATGCAGAAGGGAAAGGTGTGCATCGTGCTGGCGGGCAAGGCGAGCGGCCGTAACCACGGGTGCGTCGACTGCGGTCACCATATCGGTGGCGACTAGAATTTTATTAAACATCGCTGCCTCCTTTGGTAGTTTTAAAGCGGGCGGTTAGCTTTTAGCAATTTAGGTCCCACAGCGCATCATGTAAAAGAATCCGACGCAGACAATCCGACGGTGATGCGCTGGTATCCACCCGGATATGGATTGCCGGTTCAATCTCGGTAATAGGCTCATAACGCTGTTTGAAATGATCCAGATGGATCAGCCGGGCATCGGAAAGCGAGGGCTTGGTTTCCCGCCTGCGAAGTCGTTCGGCGAGTACGGCATCCGGTGCCCGGCACTCCACGAAGACCGGTAAGACCTGGCACTGGGCCGCCAACCGCATAATTTTCCGGCGGTGCATGTCCCGGCTGAAGGTGGCATCGATTACCACGCCATGCCCTGTTTTGATCATTTCCTGAGCCAGGTCGAACAGGTGGGTGTAGGTGACCTCAGTTGCATAGGCTGAGTATCGGCCTTTTTTAAAATCGTGATTGCCGGGTGGATCACTGGGCTGGGCAAACAGCGTTTTTCGGACCTGATCCGACCGGATCACCTCAAGGCCATAGACATCAGCCAGGGATTTGGCCAAGGTGCTTTTGCCTGAGGCGGGAAGCCCGCATAAAACCCACAGGGTAGGGCGGCTGAACGTCGTGGCATACCTGTGGGCCAGGTTCAGGTAACCTTTTGCAGCCGCTTTAAAGGTCTGGCGGCGTGCTTTGGAAAGGCTGATTTCTCTGAGAACAAAACAACTCACCTTGCAGCGCACCATGGCACGGTAACAGCGGTAAAAATTGAAAAGGGGCAATGCGTTCACATCGCCGGTGCGCTTGATAAACTCGCGGATCAACAGCCGTGCCGGATGGTCAAACCCGTTGAATTCCAGGTCCATGGCCAGAAATGCCAGATCACTGATCGGATCCAGAATGCGCAAGCGGTCACTAAACTCGATGCAATCGATGATCTGAATGCCCTCATCGGTAAAGTAAATGTGGTCACATCTAAGGTCTCCGTGCCCGTCCCTGATGCGGCCGTTTGTCACGCGCCTTTCAAACAGCTGTTTCTGACGGCTGTAAAAGGCCCTGGACGCCGAACTGACGAAGGAAAATTGCGCCTGATCGATGATTTCGCCGACAAACGGGTGCACCACCTCAAGGTTTTCCTCCCAGGCCGTCCTGCCTGTTGGTTGCGGTGGATGGGTGGGCGGCGTGTGGTTGTAAAAATTGATCAGGCGCTTGACCAACGTCAGGATATCCGTATTTGCCAGTCTGGATTGTTGAAGACGGGGCAGCATCGCATCGGCCTCGTTCAGCTGGCGCATTTTGACCACGCGTTCTACGGTTTCACCGCTGCCGCTCAGCGCGTATCCGTTTTTTTGCCGGGTGATGGGCAGCACATCCAGGTAAACACCGCTGGCCAGGCGGCGATTGAGGCTGACTTCCTGCCGGCAATAATGGGTGCGCTTTTCGAGACTGGTAAAATCCAGAAAACCCAGATTGACCGGTTTTTTCACCTTATAAACGTAAGACCCGGTTAAAAACACGGTTGAAATGTGGGTCTCGCACCGGGCGATGGTGTCCACCCGGTGGGGGTAAAATCCGGGATTCAGCATGGCGGTGAGAATCTCTTTTTGATGGTTGGTTTGCATACGCTGGTTATCCCCCATTTACGCTACGATTTGTTGGTGCCACTGACTTTGGCGGGGACAGGCAAAAGGGCTAAATCGAAAGTGTCCGCCACCCGGTCTACTAACCGGATGGTCATTTCCTGGCGCACCGGTGGCGGCAGATCGTCCAGATCCGGTTCATTGCGACGGGGCAGGAGTACCGTGCGCAATCCGGCTCGGTGCGCGGCCAGCACCTTGGTTTTGATACCTCCCACGGGTAAAAGGCGTCCTCGCAGGGTCACCTCACCGGTCATGCCCATATCATGATGCACGGGCCTGCCGGTATAGATGCTGGCCATGGCCAGGACCATGGCCAGGCCGGCCGAGGGGCCGTCCTTAGGGATCGCACCGGCCGGCACGTGCAGGTGGATGTCCGTGTCCTTGAAGCGTTTGACTTCGATCCCCAGATCCGCAGCCTTGGCCCGCACATAGCTATGGGCGATACGGGCGCTTTCCATCATCACATCACCCAGATGGCCGGTGATGGTCAATTCCCCCTTGCCCGCCATGCGCGTGGCCTCGATAAAGAGGATTTCTCCGCCATAGGTGGTCACGGATAGCCCTGTGGCAATGCCCGGCACCTCAATGGTTTCGGAAATCTCGGATTCGAAGAGCGGCTTTTTTAGAAATTGCCGAACTCGCTCTGGTGTGACCGCCGCCGGCTCAGGCTTGCCGATGGCAATGGCCACGGCCGTCTTACGGCAGATGCTGCCGATCTGACGCTCCAGGTTGCGGACGCCGGCCTCACGGGTATACTCACCGATGATCAGAGACAGCGCCTTACCATCGAAGGCGATCTCTTCGGGCTGCAACCCGTTTAGCTTGATCTGACGGGGCACCAGATGGTTGGTGGCGATGTGAATTTTCTCATATTCCGTGTAGCCGTCCAGGGGGATCACCTCCATGCGGTCGCGCAAGGGCGGCAGGACGGTTTCCAATTGGTTGGCGGTGGTAATGAACATCACCTCGCTGAGATCAAAATCCACATCCAGGTAGTGGTCGCGGAAGGCGTGGTTTTGCGCTGGGTCCAGCACTTCCAGGAGGGCGCTGCTGGGATCGCCGCGCCAGTCGCTGCCCACCTTGTCGATTTCATCTAACATGAAGACCGGATTGCAGGTGCCCGCCCGTTTGATCGCCTGAATGATGCGGCCGGGCATGGCGCCGATATACGTCCGGCGATGCCCCCGGATTTCAGCTTCATCCCGCATGCCACCCAGGCTCATGCGGGTAAATTTTCGTCCCAGGGCCCTGGCGATACTTTGACCCAGGCTGGTCTTGCCCACGCCGGGTGGACCGACAAAGCAGAGCAGGGTACCGGTGCCCTGGATTTCTTCCGGAGCATCTTGCGCGTCTTTTTCTCCATTGCGCTCGCGGACCAGCTTCTTTACCGCCAGGTATTCGATCAGACGGTCCTTGACCGTATCCAGATCATAGTGGTCTTCATCCAAAATGGTACGGGCATGCACGATATCCAGACAGTCGTCGCTGCGAGTATGCCAGGGCAGGGCGATCAGCCAGTTGAGGTAGGTTTTGATGACCGAATGCTCGGCAGAGGATGGATGCATGCCCTTGAGACGTCGCAGTTCACGCATGGCCTCATCAAACGCCTCCCGGGGCAGGGCGGCTTTTTTGAATTTTTCTTCATAGTCGTCCAACTCGTCGGCGCCATCATCCCCTTCGCCCAGCTCTTTCTGGATGGCCTTCATCTGCTGGCGCAGGTAGTAGTCGCGCTGGGCCTTGCCCATCTCTTCGTGAGTCTCCGTGCGGATTTTGTGGTCCAGGGAGAGAACTTCCTTTTCCCGGGTGAGCAGTGATATCAGGGCTCGCAGCTTGTCGTTGAGGTTGTCGATCTCAAGAATTTTCTGGCTGGTGGGGGGCTTGATGCGGGAGTTGGCGGCCACGAGGTAGGCCAGAAAGCGCGGGTCGTCGATGTTTTCTAAAAAGGTACCCGCTTCTTCGGGAACGTTGGGCATCAGGGTCACCACTTCCTGGGCCAGGATCTGCAGACGCCGTTTGAGGGCATCCAATTCGACGCCCTCCTCAATCGGCTCGGGGCTGAGTTTTATTTCGGCTGTTAAATAGGGATCGGTGCGCCGCCATACCTTTACCCGGAAGCGTTCGATGCCCTGAACGATAACATGATAATGTTTGTTGGGGCCCTTGACGGCCCGATGAATGCGGGCCACCGTGCCCACTTCGTACATCTGCCAGGGCATGGGGCCATCGGACGATGTCTCCTTGGCGGCGATCAGGCCGATGAACGGGTTGCCGTCCACTGCATCCTCGATCAATTTGATCGCACTGGGCTGCGCCACAGCCAGGGGCAGGACCATATAGGGGTAAGCAACGGTGTCGCGCAATGGCAGAATGCCGACTTCATGGGGAATGGATTGGATTTCAGTTGGATGGATAGCGTTGGAGACCATTGGGGAACCCTTTTTTGGTATTGCCATACATTCATCCTTTCTTTGGAGAATAGGATCATGCAAACCCAAAACCAATTTCAAGCGGAACTGCCGTTGGATGGTGCAATAGCGGCTCAGAGTACGTTATTTCATTTTAGTATATCATTTTTAGCCGGCGGCACAATGGCCTTAGCCGTTCAATGCACGGGTTATTTCATGCCCTTTCTCGATGGCTATCAACCGGCCGTTCAGATAAAAAGGCTGACCATCGATACCCTAAAAGACAAGCAACACCACCGCCATGGGGGGAAACCCCTTTCCAACCTGTAAAAAAAACGAACACCTGACGGTTCGCCTTTTTCATCTGCGCGATCAATAATCAAATAAAATTCTGATGATACAGACAACCTGTTACCTGGTATGTCTTTTGCTTAGAATAGTACTATCGAAAAAGACAGCTCCATTTCGTCCACCCTGACAAAGGAGATGCGATGGCCAAGAATTTTCATGTTTCCTCCAAGGAAATCAGCAAACAATCCCTGGCATTACAGCTTTTTGGTGATTTTGATGCCACCTCGGCCTGCGAATTGATGGATATTTTGGCTGACGTGGTCAAAAAAAACGACAGGATCGCCATTAATACGGATGGATTAAAAACCGTTAACGCGTTCGGGCTTGATGTGTTTGTTCCCCGCATGGGCAAACTGGCCCGCAGGTGGACGGATATCAAGATAACCGGTCGTTATAAAAAATATTTCATGGAGTCCTGATGCTGAATAACAGAATCAATTGCAAGACAATGCCGCCCGTATTGAAGCCACTGCCCATGCCAACGATAATGCAAAGGGATTTAATGAACAACAGGATGAAAAAGAAACGCCGCAATGAGCCGAGAGCCGATCATCGGATTGCGACGGCGGTGGCGATCGTGTGCCGGCCTTATTCCAGTAAGGGGAGGATGCGGTTGGCAGAAGGGGTGATGCGTAATTTTTCCAGTCGTGGGGCCTATATCGAAATCAATCAAGAATTTAAGATCGGGACTATTCTTATCGTGCGCATGGTCGGATGTCTGCCGGCACCGTCATTTTCAGATGGCAGGGAAAAACCGCGTTCCATTTGCCTGGTTGAAATCAAATGGGAGCAGGATCTGACAGACGTGGAAAAATGTCTTTATGGGATGGGATTGAGATATCTTGACTGAAAGATGGGATTAATATATTCTATTCAATATGATTTTTTAAAGCCGCTTTTTTGTTTTTAATTCGTTCCTTTCTTGTCCATGTTCCTTCTTTAAAGCAGTTGGGCGGTATCGTTTTCTCTCGCACCGTATTGATTTTATCCTATCCAACGTCACAAGCGCTTTCCTCAAAGGGATAACCGGTTGATTGGTTTGCCTATCGGGTAAACAAAGGAGGCTCTCATGAACAGCCAGGTGAAGACCCCTCGCGTATTGGTCGTTACACCGGAAGTCACTTTCGTTCCCCGCGGTATGGGGCCCGGGGCCGGGTCGATTTCCGCCCGGGCCGGTGGGCTGGGTGATATTTGCACGGCCCAGATTCACGCCTTGTTTGATGCGGGTGTCGATGTTCATTTGGCCATGCCCAACTACCGCAATGTATTTAAGATCAATTCTCACCGCATGCCTGGTATTGATATGCCTAACCGCATGCAGGCGTTGCCTGAAAGCCGTATTCATTTGGGCCAGGATCGCTCTTTTTATTATCATCCAAAATTGTTTTTATCCACGGACTGGGAAAACATCCGGATTGCCCTGGCATTCCAACGTGAGGTGATCAACCTCATCATACCGGAGGTTCAGCCGGATCTGATTCACTGCTATGATTGGATGACCGGATTGATTCCGGCCATGGCCCGGTGTATGGGAATCCCCTGTATCTTTAGCATGTACCGGCTTGACTCCCCCCGCCTGCTGTTGTCGACCATTGAGGAACGGGGGATTGATGCCGCCGCCTTCTGGCAGCATTGTTTCTATTCCCGCATGCCCGTCAACTATGAGGAGACACGCAACACCAATCCGGTGGATATGCTGACCACTGGGGTGTTTGCCGCCAACCTGACCACCACGTTGAGTCAGACTTTTCTGAATACCTTGATGGACGGGAATGGACCATCCGCGCCTTGTCTGCTCAAGACTGAATTACTGAACAAACTGCACGCCGGGATACTCTCGACCATTGCCCCGGCGCCAGACCCATCCTTCAATCCTGCAACCGATCGGGCGTTAATGCGGCCGTATGGCCCTGATTCCCATGCGATCGGTAAACCATACAATAAATTGTACCTCCAGGAGGCCATGAATCTGCCCATGGATTCGACCGTTCCGGTGTGTTTCTGGCCCACACGCCTGGATGGATCACGGCCCGGATGGCGGCTCATGGCCGATACCTTGAAAACGATCCTGGATCGCTACCACACCCAGCGGTTGCAAGTGGTGGCGGTGGCCGAGGGCGATTGCCAGGATCATCTGCGCGCCCTGATCGATCGGCTGCAGGCATGGGACCGGGTGGCGGTGTGTGATTTCGATGCCCGGCGTTACCGGTTGGCCTATGCCGGTTCGGATTTTGTATTCATGCCATTGTACCTTGATCCTTGTGCGCTGCCGTGCCGTATCGGTCAACGCTACGGCACCCTGCCCATTGGCTTTGATGCGGGCGCCATTCACGATTGCGTCGAGCATCTGGATGCGGCGTCAGGCCATGGTTCGGGATTTTTATTCAAACATTTTGATGCCGCTGGTTTTCTATGGGCCGTTGACCAGGCCATGGCCTTTTATGCGCGACCGCGGGATTGGCGGGCCTGTCAGATCAGACGAATCATGACCGAGAGTCTGTCGCGCTTTGATCCCGATGAAACGGTAAGGCAAACCATTGATCTTTATGGTCGTGTGCTCAATCGTCCAATGATGGAACCGGAAACTGAGCTCGATCGTGCTTCCCTGCCGCAGATTGCGGCCTGATCGAATGCCCGCCAGGGGCACCCCCGAAAAATGGACAAACAGATAAGGATAGATGGAAAGCAACTTGATTCCGGAACATGCAGAAAAGAGAAGGAGATCGTCAAATGTACAAAACCATTCTCGTTCCCTTGGATGGCTCGCAGCGTTCGGAGGAGATTCTTCCCCATGTGGAGAGTCTGGCCCTGCATCTTCGTTCCTCCATTATTTTGCTGTATGTGGACGAGACGGCAGACCTGAAGCTGGGACACGATGAGGTGGTGGATATCAACCAATTCATGGAAAGGCATCGTCAACAGGTAAAAGATACCAAGGCCTACTTTCAGACCATTATTGATAAGTGGCGCACCGTGGGTATCATCGCCAGGATGCAGATCCGGCGAGGTAGTGTGGTGGCCAATATCCTCGATACGGCCAAACAGGAATCGGTCGACCTGGTGGCCATGGCCAGCCATGGCAAGGGCGGCATGCAAAGAGCGTTCTATGGCAGCGTGGCTGTCGGCGTGCTGAACCAGATCGATCGACCGCTGTTGTTGATCCGTTCGCGGTTCGTCAAATCGACGGCGTGATCGGCATCCGTCCCAACGGCGGCAGGCGTTTGTCCAGAAGCAGGCCATTCCTGGATGGGCTTAGGTGGGAGATGATGCCTGTGAACGACTGTGCTTCGATCGTTTTCCAACCTGACGGCGCGGCCACTGGAATCGGCAGCCTGCCCTACACGAACCCGCTTGTTGCGTTGAACCTGATCAGGGAACACCTGCCGGACATTCCCCATTGGCCCCAGTTGCCCCAGCGCGGCATCCGGGAACATTTTTGCCATCAGTTTCTTCAACCGTTGGTGGATCAGTTTCTGACAATGGGCTGTGCCCTCTGAAGCCAAAAGGGCTGCCATCAGGTCGGACAGGCGAATTTAAAAATGGTACCGTCGGTTTCCGAGGTGGTAAAACTCACCCGCCCGTTTAGGATTTTTTCTCCGAACAGTTTCATCGAATAGGTGCCGATTCCTCTGCCGTCCTGTTCCTTGGTACTGAAATTACGCTGAAAAATCCTGGGGGCGACGGATTGCGGGATAAACGCTTTATTCCAGACACAAAACGATACGAAATCTTCCTCATCCTCAATCCAGAATTTTACCTTGCCGTTTGTGGGGGTGGCTTCCAACCTGTTGATGGTTCCTTGTCGCGGCCAACGCACACATTTTTTCCGTTGGCTGATTTTGCTCCAGGCTGGACACGATGGCAATGGCGGCACCGCATGTTGAGCATGCGCGTGTGGTGCCGCACCCGGCAGGGGGACGGTGGGCGTGGACACAATTCAATGCCTCTCCAGGCCGCAGTCCTAATGTTTGGGCTGGATCGTCAATCCCCAGCATTTTTAAAAATGAATCATTGACCGCGACAATCTGCCGATTTTCGTCCAGGATGGCCAGAAGTCCGCTGATCGAGTGCAGCAGACCGGACATGACTGGATTCTTGCTCACGAGATCAATCTCAAAAGCAAGTTCCCTATCGGTTGTTCGTTCAGGAGAGGCGAAATAAGTATTCATGGCAGTCATTGGAATTTGGTTTACGCTTAGAGCCTGTTTTGGAAGTCTGGATCAGGCCCGATAACAAGGCGGAAAGTGGCTCAAAAGCGGAGCATATACGTAATATGTGAGCATTTTGAGACACTTTCCAACACCGGTAGCGGGCCTTAGACGGATTTATCAAACAGGCTCTTAAAAAATAGATTTGATTGGTTGCCTGGGTCAAGCAGAAATTCCGTATGGTGATCAGATGAATGCATCCCCCAATCTCTCTCTTGCATGGCTTTACTATAGTTGATAGAGTATAAAAAGTGATTGATGAGAGTTTCCATTTCCCAATTTCTATCGTGTTGAGATTAATACTGCGGCTGCGATTCCAACTGTTATTTTCCTGTCCATCGCCATAACGATCGTTGGTTGTATTTTAACTGATCGGCATTGCCATGTACCTGCGCTACAATGTGGAATTATTGCTTTGCCCGATAAAAGGGCATTCCTTTAAAAAATTCTGCTACTGATGCCCGGGGGACATGAAGCCGGCATTGGTTCTCAACCATGGAGTATTTCGGCTTATGAGCTTGGCCCATAAAATAAAATCGTCTGACGAGGCGTTCTACAAATACAATCTCGTCAAAGGCGCCTATGATTATATCATTCCAGCCACGGAAGAAACACCCGCGCTTTTTATACACGAGTGGCTTAACAAAGATAATGGCCCGCTATCAGAAACGCTTCATCCCGAAGACCGTTCCAGAATTCGGGATTATTTCGACCATCTGGCAGGCAAACAGCCCGAACAGGTTCATCGCGCTTCGCTGGAATACCGTCTGAGGTTGAAGGAAGGGGGATTCCGTTGGTTCAGGGACCGGCATGTACTCGTTTTTAACGGCAGCGATTGCCCCCGCGCCCTGATCGGCAGTGTCCGTGATATTACCATGGAAAAGGAAGCCGAAAGTACACTGCAGACCTATGCCCATATTATCTCCGCTTCCAGTGACTATCTGGCCCTGATCGATCGGCAATATACCTATCAGGCGATCAGTACGGCCTACGCCGAACAGCTTCGTCAACCTCCCGGTAATATTATTGGTCGTTCCGTTGCCCAGATTATGGGGCCGGAGGTGTTTGAACAGATCCTGAAACCCCTGGCGGATCGCTGCTTGGCGGGTGAGAAAGTGTCTTTACAATTTTGGCACAATTTTGAAGATGATAAAAGACGGCTTCTCGATATCGTCTATACACCGCACTATGAAAAAGGTCGGACCCCCAAGACGGTTGCCGCCTATGTCGAGCGGACCCGGGATATTACCGACATTGCCAAACTGGAAGAACAACTGCGCCAATCCTGCAAACTGGAAACCATTGGTATGCTGACCGGCAGCATTGCCCACGATTTCAACAATATTCTTTCCGCCATTTTGGGGTATTCCGAAATTTCACTTCAAATGGCGGTAGACAATTCCGAACTTCAAGGCTATCTGAAACGCATTCTCAGTGCCAGCAACAGGGCATCCAATCTGGTCAAGCAGATTCTCAATTTCAGTCGCAAGGGCGAACAGGACGTGAGGCCCGTTCAGATCAAGCATATCGTTGATGAGGCCTTGGCATTGATCCGGGCGTCCCTGCCGGTGACCATCACCATTGAACGGCAACTCAACTCGGAAGCGTTCGTTTTGTGTGACGCCACACAGATTTACCAGATTTTGGTCAATCTGTGCAGCAACGCCGGCTATGCCATGCGTGAAAAAGGGGGCGTGCTCACCGTCCGCCTGGCGGACATCACCCTGGACGCGCCGTTGATCGAACACCATTCGATCGCGCCTGGGCGCTATGTTCAATTGTGTGTCAGTGACACCGGTGTCGGCATGACGGCCGAGGTAAAAAAAAGAATCTTCGATCCATTTTTCACCACCAAGGAAAAAGGCAAGGGGACCGGTATCGGACTATCCCTGACCCATGATATTATCATCAATTACCGGGGGGCACTGGCCGTTGAAAGCGAACCGGGCAAGGGGGCGACGTTTACCGTTTACCTTCCGGTGGTCGAAGATCCATTATTTCTCGAAAATAATGCCGTAGAATCGCTGCCGAGGGGGCACGCACATATTTTGCTGGTTGATGATGAAGATGCGCTGGTCGATCTTGGCAAACAGATGATCGAATCGCTGGGGTATCGGGTCACCTCCCGCGTCAACAGTCTGGAAGCGTTGAGCTTGTTTAAAAATCAACCCGATGCCTTTGATCTGTTGATTACCGATTTGATCATGCCGCACCTGACCGGGGATGAACTGATCAGGAAAATACACCAGGTTCGTCCCAACCTGCCGGTGATCCTGGTTACCGGTTTCACCGACCGGATGACACAGGAACGGGCCGATAGTATGGGCGTTGCCCAATTGGCTATTAAACCTGTCATTATGAAGGACATGGCCCGCTACATTCACCAGGCCCTAAACGCATAAAAACGCGCATCCGAACTTGAATCGGAAATACCTTGCTTCTTTTGCCATTGTCCAATTGTTAATAAAAAACGCATTGCCATGGTCCGGGTGATTGCCTATAAGACGTCCTCAACCAATTCAATATAACAGGTATGCGTTGATGAAGCATCCCGTATGCCGGAAGGGATGACCCGATAACCATGGCAATTAAAAAATACTACGCTGTTGCCGTTGGCAGGCAGCCAGGCATCTATACCCAGTGGTTCGGAAAGACCGGTGCCCATGCCCAGATCGACGGATTTCAGGGCGCCCGCTACAAAGGCTTTCCCACCATTGAGGAAGCCCGCGCCTTTGTTCGCGAGCATGCATCGAATAACCAGGCGGCTTTGCCGAAAAAGAAGCCGCGTACCCGTTCGTCGGGCTCGAACACAGCCACAAACACAGTCGATTGTTCTGATCGCATCATCATCTATACAGACGGCTCCAGTTTAGGAAACCCGGGACCCGGTGGCTACGGGGTGGTCATTCCCTCGAATGGGGACGCGCGTGAACTGTCCGGTGGCTTTCGTAAAACGACCAATAACCGCATGGAACTGCTGGCTTGTATTGTGGGCTTGGAACAGTTCAATACACCCTCGGCCGTTGCGCTATACAGTGATTCGCGTTACGTGGTGGACGGCATCACAAAAGGATGGGCCAAAAAATGGCAACGCAACGGATGGCGCAAGAGTAACGGTGAACCCGCGCTGAACATCGATCTGTGGGAGCGGCTGCTGTCGCTTTGCGACCGCCACGATGTCCGTTTCATCTGGGTCAAGGGGCATGCGGGCAATGCCGGCAACGAGCGATGTGATCAACTGGCAACGCAGGCGGCTGCCCAATCCACGTTGCCGGCGGATACCGGATATAAAGGCGGATAGCAAAACAGCGACAAAAAAACAGGATGCAGATGTATGACACAGGAAAAGAAAGGTACTTCGACTGCCGGTCGGCCAGGAAAACCATCGACTGGAATGGATGAAAAACGGGTTTTTATCAATGATAATGGTCAAGGTACATTCATTTGCCCGGCTTGTAACAAAGGTGTCATCAGGGATTTAAGCGAATTTCTCGAAACGCGGTCAGCTATCCGCCTTAAATGTAAATGCAGTTGCGGTCACCGTTATCGGGTTTTGGTGGAACGCCGCCGACATTTTCGAAAGCCGGTCAATCTGACGGGCATGTTTATTTTTCAAAACAGCCAAGGCAATCCGGTAAAAGGACTGATCAAGGTCCTGGACATTTCTCAATCCGGTGCCTGTTTTTCGGTGAACAGCATCCCTGAGTTCCAGATTGGAGACAAACTGACGATCGAGTTTAACCTGGACGATGAAGACCGCTCCCAAATCCGTGAGGTGGGAACGGTCCGGCGTATCCAGACCAACATTGTCGGCCTGAGCTTTAAAAATACCGATCACTACGGTAAACTGGGGCAGTATCTGTTCCGTTAAATTCCTTTTTTACGAATCCGTCACAATTGATTTTGTTTGGTGATCAACTCCTTATCCGCATCCATCCAGGCCGGAAATTGGTTGCGATAATCCTGCAACACCTTGGCGGAAAACACGCCGGTTATAATTCCCTCCTGATCACTTCGTCCGGCAACCCGTTGCCCAAGTGGATCGACAATACGGCTGTCACCACTATGGTAATACCCATTGCCGTCCTTCCCCACCCGATTCACACCGGCCACATAGCACTGATTTTCGATGGCCCTGGCCGTTAACAGGGCTTTCCAATGGGGGGCGCGCCGTTGTGGCCAATTGGCCACGAAAATGGCTGCATCATAAACAAGATCGAGATTCCGGGTCCATATGGGAAAACGCAGGTCATAACAGATGAACGGGCGAATCTGCCAGCCGTGGCACTCCACCAACAGATGCTGGCGACCGGCGCAATACACGTTGTGTTCACCGGCGTAGCGAAACAGGTGCCGTTTGTCATACCAGTACAATCTGCCGTCGGGCTTCACCCAGATCAGACGATTATAGTAGCAACCCTTTTCCGCAATGATCATACTGCCTGTGATATCCGCCTGTTTTTTCTGTGAACAGGCCTTCATCCAGGCAATGGCAGGACCGTCCATGCGCTGAGCCAGATGCTGAGGGTGCATGGTGAATCCAGTGGTGAACATTTCGGGCAAAACGATCAAATGCACACCGGTTTCGATTTGATCGATTTTTTTTTGGAAAAGATTCAGGTTGGCATCGGTGTCCTCCCAGACCTGCTTGGCTTGGATCAGGGCGAGGGTCAAATCCTGCATGGTGTTCTCCATTGATGGTATATGCGTATGAAAAAAAGGCGGCGTTAACAGATCTTCGGTGTATTTCGTTGTCGGTCGGGTTGATAGTACATCGCCATGGCCGACGCATGCCGGCTGATTGTTTGGCGTAGTTCATCGGGGTCCAGGACTTGGGCGCCGGCCCCCCAGCGCAGCACCCAGTGGCTGATTTCTTCAATGCCGGCTACGGTGGCGGTGAAGATGATCGAGCCGTCCGGTTGATCCGACAAGTGTTGACTGGGGTGCCATACCCGCTCGCGAATATATCCGGCCACGGATTCCAAGAAACGGATTCTCACCGTTACCGGCGGCCCATGGTAAATGCCGAAACTGTCTTGTAAAAAGCCTTTCAAATCAAAGGACTCCGGCAGCTGAAAGGTCTCGCCAGTAACGGTTACCGATTGGATCCGATGCACGGCAAATGTCCGCACTGCTTTGCGCAGGGTGCAATAGCCGATCAGGTAGAGGGTGTCTTCCACATGGCGCAGCTGGTAGGGATGTACTGTGCGCCGGCTTTTTGTTTGGCGCCCCATGGAAAAGTAGTCCAGGTGTATCTTTTTCTCATCCATGATGGCGCGGTTGAGCGCAGTAATTGTTGGGGCGAAAGGGGTGTAGTCCTTACGCGGCGCAGGACCGGCATCCAAACGCCTGCGGATGCGGTCCAGCGTATCCGTGTAAGCGGACGGCAGGGTGGCTTTGATCTTAGATAATAGCGATTCGATGGCATCATGAAACACGGTGCCTTTGTAGGTCTTGAGCATGTCTTTGCCGAAATAAAGGGCCATCAATTCGGAAATGCTGAATGCCAGGGGAATTTTTTGCTGATGGGCGTTCAGAATCAGCCAATACCTGCGGTTGTCCCGGGTTTCCGTGGTAATCGGGAAACCGCCGGCCTGAAGGGCCTCCAGGTCGCGGTAGACGGTCCGTTTCGTACACCCCAGTGTGTCGGCAAGCTCAGTGACTGTTTTGCCGTAGGTGGACGAGATCAGGGTGCGAATCATCTTCCATTGTCGACTCAGTTGATCGCCTCTGGCCATATACAATCCATTCCCATTGGCAAACGTTAATCAGCGCACAATCAATACCGGACACGCCGCCTGCTGTAAAACGCGGTGCGCGACACTGCCCAAGAACAGGCCTTTCAGGTCGGAGCGACCCCTTGATCCCATGATGATCATTTCACAATTTTCAATCTGAGCGATTTCACAAATCTTTTGTCCCGCCGGCCCTTCCATGATGAGATCTTCAAAGGTTACGCCTTTTTCAGAGAGCATTTCGCGGAATGGCGTTATCAGCGTTTGGGACTTGGCCATAATTGTATCGATGGCATTTTGGAAATAGGGTTCTCCCAACTGCACTGGAAAGGGACGGTGACAATAAAGCAACAGCAGACGCGCAAGCATCAATTGGGCCATTTTTATGGCATAGGTTGTCGCACGGACCGAATGTTCTGATCCGTCTACGGGTAATAAAATAGTGGGCGATGACATGAACACCTCCTTAGGAACGGGAATTTTATAAATTGACCCAAATTGCTTGTTCTTGCGCCCGTCTTCGGCGTTGCATCAACGGCCACAGACTTCGAGTATGCAACCGTTAATGCGCCTTGAAGACAAACACAAGCCCGGCGCAATTAGGGTCAATTTATTTCATCCCTATTCCTTAACATAGGGACGTTATCCAATAAATAACCAACGGGTGCCCGTCCAAAAACAGGCATGCGGGGTATTTTGGATAGGCACACCATTAGTCGATTGGCCCGATGAGCACGAGCCGGCTGACAGGCATGCTTTGAGCATAGCGGTGACCTGACAGATTGTCAAAATCGTATTCAGTTCCCGTGGTGCTGAAGAAAAGGAAATAGCGGATTAGGGTTGTGTCAAATAGATAAAAACATATTGTTCGTCATTAATGTCAACGGTGAGGTCACAATTGCAGGATTCAGCATAATTCAGCCAACCGGGTTTGCCTGCGTTGCATTTTTTTTTGGGGGGATGGCATTCACCGGTGGTGGCGTCGTACCATGATATGAGCGTTGGATCCGGGCATAGGGATTTCACCTTTTCTTCTGCCATGGACTGAGCCGTTAGGAAATCCAAGCTTGGTTGATCAGTTTTGATTTTGACCGGATTAATCAGATGGTATTTCAGCGGCGCTTTTGTCATTTCCGTCTCCTTTAGATTGGGTCGGTCAACTCAGAAAAAGTAGCTACTATGGGTTGAACAAAAAAGCAATACTTAGGAAGAGTCTGTGCACAAAAAAGCACAAATTTATGATTGGGATTCAGAAAATACCGGTTATTTATTTTGACCCATTGAAAACGCCAGAAAACACCGCGATTGATTCGTAAGTTCATGTCCTGTGACCACTTCCCACCTATAATCGTAAAAGAAGTGCAGTGATTACAGACCATATCAAGGTACAAGCCGTAACGATCAGGCAAAGGCCACCCATGAAACGGTGAAGGGATTGTTCTCGCCTACGTTCATGGTAACCAAACAGCATTGCCAGCAAGGCGCCGGCGGCCATACCCCCACCATGGGCCCAGTTGTTGATACCCGGCACCATGATTCCAATCAAAAAGATTCCCAGCGCCCAACTTCCCACCTGGCGATAGATGGTCTGCCCGTAATGTCCGCCGCGGCTTTTCCCAAAATATAGTGCTGCTCCGATCAGACCGCACACGGCGGCCGAGGCGCCAATGGTAACCGGCACCCTGGCCACATAGGAGATTAAAAAACCGACCACGCCGCTTAAGGTATAGATGGCAACCATGCGATAGGTGCCATACTCGACAATAATCAGATGAGAAATTTGGCGCAGGGCAACCATGTTGAAAAGGATGTGCAGCATGCTCCCATGCAGATAGGATGCGGATAGCAACGTCCACCAGTGATGAAAACGATCAATGGGAAGTGTGCCGGTGGCGCCCAAAAGAAATAGTGCCTGGCTGTCCGGCGACAGAAACATCATCGGATTTCCAGACACATGGAAGCCTCGCCGGCTGATGAGAAGGCTCAGTATGTACATGAAGATATTCACGGCAATCAGCGCCCCCACCAACCGATTGCCGTCCCTGAATATCTTCAGCCATACGGTCTGTCTCAGATTTGATCCGGGTGACGACAATCCACAATACGGGCACTTGGGTTCATCGGCACTGATCAACCGGTGACAGGCTGGGCAGAGCAGGGGGCCTTTGGTTACCATTTCCACTGTACCGGGTTGTCGTCAATCAGATCGTTGACCGGACGGCTGATACGATCCATGGCTTTCAGATCTGCTTCGGACAGATGAACGGTTGCTGCCTTGGCATTGCCGACGGATTGGTCGGCATTGCGGGCACCAGCAATGGCACAGATACCCGGCCTGGCGATCATCCAGGCCAGGGCCAGCTGAGCCAGCGTAATTCCTTTTTCCTCGGCCATGGGGCGTAGTTCGTCCAGTGCCTTCAGGGCCAGGGGATAGAGATCGCTTTGGAATAGGCGGTTGGTGCTGCGATGGTCTCCTTTTTGAAAACGGTGATCCGGACCGAATTTTCCGGTGAGCAGGCCCTGCGCCATGGGGGAATAGGCCAGTACGGTCACCTGATTGCTCTGGCACCATGCCAGCGTATCGGTTTCCACGTGTCGCCAGAACAGCGAGTAGGGCGGTTGCAGGCTTTCCACAGGACCCAGGGCACAAATATCCTTGAGTTGGTCAAAAGAAAAATTGGATACGCCGATGGCCCGAATTTTTCCCTGATCCTTAAGATCCGTTAAGGCTTTCATCGTCTCTTGCATGGGAACCGGCTTGGCACCGAATGATCCCGGAGGCCAATGAATCTGATAAAGATCCAGATAGTCGGTGCCTAAATTTTTAAGGGAGCGGTTACAGGCGGCGATCACCTGGTCGTAGGCAAGGTGGTTGGAAAAGACCTTGGAAAGGAGGGTGACTTGATCACGCCGCTTGCCGATGGCCTTGCCCAGTACCCGTTCGGAATGACCGTTCCCATAGACCTCGGCGGTATCAAAGGTAGTGATGCCGGCATCCATGGCGGCCTGAATCGCTTTTTCGCTTTGCGCATCGTCGATCCCTGTCCACATGGATTTACCCGTCTGCCAAGTCCCCATGATGATTGCCGACAGCTGAATATCCGTTTTCCCAAGCATTCTTGTTTGCATTATCAATCCTTTTTGTGTTGATGATCGTGTCAAAAGCGCAAGTGGTCCTCGGCTTGACCAATTTCATATTAATCTTTTACAGTAGTTCCCGATTTGAGGCTTGGCAAGGAATTAGTGGTTGATCATATTCGGATGTGGCATGGATGCATTGTCCAGCCGGCGCCAGGGGAAAAGGATATCCTTAAGTGAAAGAACGTCATCAAATTGCCGTTAGAACACTGGTTGAATACGTGCTGCGTAGCGGTGACCTGGACATGCGGTTTGCCGCCCAAGGCCGGCCATTGGAGGGAATCCGCGCCCATCAACGAATCCAGCGGCAGCGGCCGGATGGGTATCAGGCCGAGGTGCCGGTATCGATCGAGCTATCCTCATCTGACTTGGTGCTGGCGATTGGCGGGCGCATTGACGGGGTCCTCGAGACTGAACGCGCCACTGTTGTCGAGGAGATTAAATCCACGACCAAAGATCTTGATCAGCTTAAACGTGATCCCAATCCATGCCACTGGGGGCAGGTCAAAGTGTATGCCTATCTGCTGGCCCATGAGCGCAATCTCGATGGGGTAACCGTTCAATTGACATATGTTCATCTGGATTCCGGAGATATCCTGGAACTGGTCGAATCCCTTGACCGCGACGTGTTGAGGGACTTTTTCGAGGACCTGACCCAGCGATATCTAAAATGGGCCACGGCCCTGACCCGCTGGCGGCATGCTCGGGACCAGACCTTGATGGCCTTGCCATTTCCCTTTGCACGCTATCGAGCGGGACAGCGAACCATGGCGGTGGCTGTGTATCGTGCTATTCGCGATGCGAACCAAGCACTGATCCAGGCCTCCACAGGCATCGGTAAGACCATGGCCGCACTATTTCCAGCGTTGAAAACAATCGGCGAAGGCCTCACCGACCGCATCTTTTTTCTCACGGCCCGCAACACGGGTAAGACGTCTGCCATTAAGGCTCTGAATCTGCTTGAAGAGAAAGGATGTCGACTCAAACGGGTTAGCCTGACTGCAAAAGACCGAATTTGTTTTTCCCCTGAAGCGACCTGTAATCCGGATGGGTGTGAGTATGCCAGAGGCCATTTTGATCGATTGGCCTCAGCGATGGAAGCGGCTTTTGAACATGACAACCTGGATCGAGAAACCATTGAAGCGGCGGCCCGAATTCACAAGGTGTGCCCCTTTGAATTCTCTTTGGAACTTTCCCGGTGGGCGGATTGTATTATCTGCGATTATAACTACGCCTTCGATCCACGTGTTTATTTAAGACGTTTTTTTGATGAAGAAAACGGTGCTTATACGTTTTTAATTGATGAGGCCCACAATCTGGTGGACCGATCCCGTGAGATGTTCTCTGCTCAGCTTCAAAAAGGCGATTTTCTCGAGCTGCGCCGAAAAGTGAAAGGCCAGCTTCCCGATGTTTACAAAGCCGCCGGAAAGATCAATACGTGGATGCGCAGCGCCGCCAAGGCGACACTGGAAAACGGCGGCTTTCAATCTGACCGGCACCCACCCGATGGAATCGAACCGTTATTACGCATATTCGTCAGACTGGCAGAACGCTGGCTGGCCAAAAATCAGCCGGCACCTTACCGTGAGCTGTTGCTTGAACGTTATTTTGAGACCCATGGATTTTTGCGGGTACTGGATAGATATGATGACAGCTATGTCACTTTGCATCAAACAAAGAAAAATGATTTTATTGTGAAGCTGTTTTGCATCGATCCTTCCAGGCATCTGAAGGCGGCGTTAAAGCGCTGCCGGACCACTGTTTTATTTTCCGCAACCATGACACCCGCCCATTATTTTCAAAACATCCTGGGCTGTGATTCCAAAGCTACGAAACTGTCGATTCCTTCTCCATTTCCTCGCCGGCACCTAAACGTTTTCATTGCTGGCAACATATCCACAACCTATGCCCAACGAGCGCATAGTATCGATCGGATTGTTGAATTGATACAAACATTTATCCATTCAAAGAAAGGGAACTACCTCTGCTTTTTCCCTTCCTATGAATACATGGCCATGGCTGTAGAGCGAATCGAATCATGGTCAACGAAATTTTCCCTTATCGTTCAGGAGCGGGAAATGGACGATAAGGGGCGAACCTGTTTTTTAAACCGTTTTTCCGCCCATAACCAAAAGACACTGGTCGGCTTTGCCGTGATGGGGGGGATCTTCGGCGAAGGTATCGATTTGATGGGCGATCGGTTAAGTGGCGCAGTGATTGTCAGTGTGGGATTACCCGCTGTTTGCCCGGAAAGGAATTTGATCCGTGCCTATTTTGATCAAAACGGTGAAGGTTTTGATTTTGCTTACCGGTTTCCGGGAATCAACCGTGTATTGCAGGCTGCTGGCAGAGTAATCCGTTCCGATAAGGATCGTGGTGCGATCCTTTTGGTGGACAGGCGGTTTTGCCGAAGCGATTATCGTTTGTTATTGCCGTCGCAGTGGATGATCCGGTGTGTCAATTCACCCCACCAGCTCAAGACGCACCTCACCCCTTTCTGGTCATCCAGCACTTAAACGGTATGTTAGCGGAAATCAGGCTTGGGTCTCGTTTATTTTTTAGGTGATGAGGCCGGTTTTCCCAGGCAATAGCTGCGCCAGTCACAGTCAATGACGTCGCAATCCTCATTGCCCATGCGAAAACAATCCGTCATTCCCGCCGTTCGCTGTAAACTCCGGACCAGGGCAATAATATCCACATGTCCGGTCGACCATTTCTGTTCCGCGTCTTTTGGACGCGCTACCTCTTCAGAGGATTGGCTTTTTGAACCAAATGATGCTTGGTGGTCTGGCAGGGGGAATCGATATTGATCCATTATCGTTAACTCGATTGTGCTAGATAGGGGTGCAATCAAGAACAAACGGCACGAAAAATACCGTCCACTTTGTTTCGACGAGTTCAGTCCCCCGGTCGAAGGATGGACTTTTAAACGTACAACGCTTAACGACTACCAACCTTGACGTTTGGCAATTTAGATCATTTGCCGGCAATAATCACGGATTAAACATATCCACCGGCATCGGCCGAACCAATGGCATGATCCTGACCATCACGAACCGGAACAACGGGTCGTTAATACGGGGTTATCATGGCCGCTGAAGGTGATTTGACGCTGTAGCGGCTTTCTTCGGTGCAGTCGATTGCACTATAACAGGTACTTTTTGCAGTCATCAGATGAAATTCCTGTACATCGTGCAGGATTTTGCAGTGCTTTAAACATTCGTCTTTGGGATCATTCCTTCTCTCACAATTTTTACACGGAGAAGATATCATGCTTAGCTCCTTTCCTGACCTGATTTTTGCTGTCATGGATAATGGCCGCTTAAAAACCCCTAAACTTACCCACTGTCTTGTTTTTAGCGAAAGCTGATGTCCACCCCTTAAAGATCATCAACTTTTCACTTTTTACTCATATTATCGGCATAAAGAAAAAAGTCTATAGGGTGAATCTTTCATTTTTTTAGGGATTTTGACTATTTCCCGGGAGAAAATCCCAAGTGGTGAGAAAATATCTGGACAGGCAAAAAAGGATAGGATCGTTTATGGGAGATTCGTCAAGATTTCCAAAGATTGTAAATTTTTCCCGATCCGGGAAAAAAAAATTGTTTTTTAGGAAAAAATACCATGTTTTTTTTAAAAAATATCACTCTTTCCACAAATCGATGTCGATCAGGCCCAATTTTGCCGCGTAACGGACCAACTCCATGGCACTGTGCAGATCGAGTTTTTTCATGATATTGGAACGGTGATTCTCAACTGTTTTTATGCTGATACACAAGCGATCGGCAATTTCCGATTTTGAAAGACCTTCGGCCAGCATCCGCATAATTTCCTGTTCTCTAGACGTGAGACGCCCATAGTCACTATCACTCACGCGAGCTTCACGAACCGGTGATCTCATCAGGCGTTCAACCACTTCATGGGAAATGGAGCTGTCTAAAAAATATTCACCTTCGGTTACCGCGTGGAGTCCCTGCACCAATCTGCCGGCAGCCGATTCTTTAACAACGTAGCCGGTTGCACCAGCCTGAAAGGCTTCGACGATATAGTCGATTTTAGAGTGCATGCTGACGATCATGACGCGGGTGTTGGGAAGGGATTCCCGGATACGTCGCGTCAATTGCATGCCACTTTGATCGGGCAGCGAAATGTCCACCAAAGCAACATCGGGCTTGATTTTTTTTGCCATCGCATACCCGTCACGGGCGTTTCCGGCCTCCCCCTCGACCACAAAGTGCTTGTCGCTGGCAATAATGGATTTTAGCCCCTCTCTGAACAGTGGGTGATCATCAATAATCAGAATGCTTTTTTGGGAAGTCAACGGATTTCTCCTTCAAAGGAATTTCAATCAAAATGTAGGTGCCTTTGTTGGGTCGGGATTGGATGTTGATTTTACCCTGCAGCAATCGAACCCGCTCCACCATACTCTGCAGGCCCATCCGTTTTTCTTTCAACGCCTTTTTACGTCGGTCGTTGACGTCGAAGCCTTTGCCATTGTCTTTGATGCGAAGAACGATATCCGGTGAGGATGCGACTAACCGAATGGTCACTTGGTTGGCTTCGGCATGACGTTTGGTGTTGTTCAGGGCTTCCTGGATCAATCGGTAGATGTTGATTTCGGTTTCGTATTCAAGATTCAGTTCATCCATGCCGGCAGCCGCAAAGTCAATTTCCACAGCGTTGGATTTGGAAAAATCCTCACAGTATAGATAGAGTGTTTTCACCAATCCCAGTTGATCCAATCCCGGCGGTCTGAGATCGTAAGCCATGTCCCGGACTGCTGCGATGGAGCGTTGCAAGATGTCGGAAAGGCTTGCGATTTTAACTTTTGTTTCCGGCCCTTGATCCTTGAACAAGGTTTCCAGGCTGATTTTAAGCGTTGATAGATCTTGGGCAATGTGGTCGTGAAGATCCTGAGAAATCTTCAGTCGCTCGTTCTCCTGCGCCTTGATCAATTGGTGAGTCAAAAATTGAACCTGTTCTTGAGCCTGTTTGCGCTGGGTAACATCCACACCGACACTCAGGATTTCAATAATATTGCCTTTTTTATCCCGAATGGGATTGTTGGTCCAGGCAATCCATGCTCGCGAGCCGTCTCGGCGCACATTTTCCATTTCATATGTGGGATAGTGTTCCGGATGTTTTAGAAACCCGATCATCAGGGCGCGATAATCCCTGCCTGAGGATGAACGCCAGGGAATGATGCTCCCTAAGATGTTCAGACCAATAATTTCGCTTTCGGAAAATCCAAAAAACTTGCGTGCATATTCATTTAAAAACGTGAGATGGCCAAGCTGATCATAACGGATGATAATGCTGCTGGCATTTTGGACCAAATGCCTGTATTTTGCCTCACTGCGACGCAAGGCCGCTTCAGACATTTTGCGGGCCGTGATATCCCTGGCAATGGTGTGAGCACAGGGCTTGCCGCTGTACACAATTTTGCGGCTGCTGAATTCGGCGAATATGGTGCGTCCATCTTTGCGGTCGATTTGAACTTCGCCAGAGATGGATTGGCCGGACAAAAGGCGCTTGAAAAAATCAGTGTGCCGTTCCGGGTTTACCTTGGCATACAAATCGAACATTTTGAGTTTTTGAAGCTCATGTGGTTGGTATCCCGTGAGTTGCGATGCGCTGCGGTTGAAAATCAGCAGTGAACCATCCGCACCACTAATGAAAATGGCATCCCGGGAACCGTCAAAAATAATACGATGACGTTCCTGACTCTCCCTCAGGGATTTTTCAACTTTTTTTCGTTCTTCTATCTCGTTGATCAGATGTTCGTTAATCAGCGTCAGATCACGGGTACGGGAACGGACCAGTTCCTCAAGATTGCGTCGGTGCTGCTCCAGTTCTTCTTCCGCTTTTTTCCGGTGGTCAATATCGATGATCATGCCGAATTTGGAGATGCTGCCGCTCGGGTGAAAAACAGGGGTGTCAATGATAAAGTACCAACGCTGGTCCTTGGGGCTTTTGACCTCCCAGTGCACCGTTTCACCCTTGAAAACGTGGCTGTTACGGCACCAGGGGCAGACCGCATCCAAATTGTGCAGCACTTTATAACATAACTGGCCGGTACCATCGAATCCCGTGCGCTGAATCAACCGATCATTCATAAACTCGATGCGGTAATTTTTGTCGCACACATAAACAAAACCGTCAAAGGCCCCAATAATGGCTGATAATTGAAGATCCCGTTCTTTGAGGACCTCTTGTGGGGGGCGGTGGTCAGCGGATGGTGTCTCCAAATGGAAACCGGGTGCGTCGGCGCTATGATACACTTTGGATGGCATGGCAAGAAATTTGAGTCGGCTCGGCGCATTCATTAAAGCTATTTTTCCTATGGTTGGGTGCCGCTGAGTCAAAGTCGATGTGGTATGACAAACACTAAAGCTATCCCAGAACCTCTAGCCTGAAAAGAAAAAACTTTGAAAATAATCAAATATTCGATAGAACAACATACCATTATCAAGCAGGGTCGCAAAAAGGTAGGTAATCGATGGTCAATGACAAGCCGGCGGTGACAGCGGATAACAAAGCAAATGAAAGCCGACAGGCTGTGATCACCTACGCACAAAGCGAAAAAGTGAAATCCGGTTTGATTTGGGTCTGTCAAGTTTCCGAACAGGTTGCCGCCATGGATGATGCCGCCCGGCAACATGGCATGCGGCTTTTGCGCACGCTGGCCCAACTGGTTGGTGACGAAGCCCTTTTGGCTGGCAGGATAACCGGTGACAGACATTGGCTTGAAATCAACCAGAAAATCAACATGGCCCTCGTGATGATTCAATCGGGCGTCCCCCAGGAAACCTCCTTCCACCTGACCCAAGCACTGACCCTGGTCACCCGTCTTGGCGGACAGGCGGCTGCGTTGCTTCAGGAAAAAGGAATGTATTAAGGGACTGTGAAAACTATCATTGCTTAGTGGAAAAATGAATGCCAAAAGCCATTTGTACGGATTGCATACAGGAAAAAAATAAAAAAACCAAGAGCGGTTGTCCTGTTGTGGATACCCATTGGAGACGATCATGGCCATTAGCATCGTTTATATGACTGCCGGTAATGCAGACGAAGCGTCCAGAATCGCCAAAGCCTTAATCCAACGGCGACTTGCTGCCTGTGTGAACATTTTTGACGGGATGCACTCAATTTATGAATGGAAAGGAACGCTCCAGGACGAGCGGGAGGTGGTGATGATCGCCAAGACGCACGCCGATTGTCTGCCAGAACTGGTGGAAGCGGTAAAGGCGATTCACAGCTATGACTGTCCGTGTATTGTTGAACTATCGGTATCCGGTGGCAACAACGCATTTTTGGACTGGGTGGGTGCGCAGGTAGATCTGTCGCCAGAAAAGGATGATTAGCGATATGAAAGATAACGTTGGTATTTACTACCATCCCTTTTTAGACAACAAACGCGTCCGTATGTATGTCCGTGAAAAAGACGGAGATATCGAATTCAGAATGAGAAATGATGACGATCCCAAGATGTGGAATGACCATGGTTGGGTCCCCTATAGTGCCATCCAACAAGCCAATGTGCTTTATGAGAATCGAGGCCGTTTCGATCCCAATCGGGCTTATGATATCACTGTCGCCAAAGCACTGATCCGGGACGGCGGATAAGGGGACAGGGGCTGCCGGGGCAATCGCCTAACTGTTCCAACAGTATCTTAGAGCCTGTTTTGGAAGTCTGGATCAGGCCCGATAACAAGGCGGAAAGTGGCTCAAAAGCGGAGCATATATGTAATATGTGAGCATTTTGAGACACTTTCCAACGCCGTTAGCGGGCCTTAGACGGATTTATCAAACAGGCTCTAAGGGGATATGGGAGAAAGGCATGGCTTTTCAAGGATTAGCCGGACTGGTGACATTCACGGTGTTGGCTTGGCTGATCAGTGAAAATCGAAGACAGGTCCGGGTAAGGCCTATTGTCATTGGTATCGGAACTCAACTGATCATCGGCCTGATCCTCTTGAAAGTGGTGGTCTTCCGGAAGCTTTTTCTGGCGCTCAACCAGGGGGTGATAGCCCTGGAGGCGGCCACGACGGCCGGAACATCCTTTGTCTTTGGTTACCTGGGCGGTGGGACGCTTCCGTTCAGCGAAACCCATCCTGGCGCTACATTTATTTTGGCCTTCAGGGCCCTGCCATTGGTGCTGATCATCAGCGCGCTTTCGGCCCTGCTGTTTTACTGGCGTATTTTGCCGGCGATCGTCAGTGGGTTTTCCTGGTGTCTGCGAAAAACCATGCGCCTGGGAGGGGCTGAAGGACTGGGAGTGTCTGCCAATGTCTTTGTGGGCATGGTGGAGTCGCCGCTTTTTATCCGTCCCTATCTGGCGCAGATGACCCATAGCGAATTGTTCACCCTGATGACCGCCGGTATGGCCACCATTGCCGGGACGGTCATGGTGCTTTATGCCAGTGTGCTGGGGACGGTGATTCCCGATATCATGGGGCATATTCTGACAGCATCCGTCATCAGCGTACCCGCGGCAGTTACCGTGGCCAAGGTGATGGTTCCGGAAACAGACACGCCTACTGGTGGGACGTTGGTAATCGAGCACCCCGATGCCGGCAGCATGGACGCCATTACCCGCGGGACATTGCAAGGGGTTGAACTCTTGATCAATATTATCGCCATGCTGGTGGTTCTGGTGGCGTTGGTGTATCTGGTCAATGCTTTGCTCGCGATATTTCCCGATGTGGCCGGCAAGCCCATTACCCTCCAACGCATGTTGGGGGGGCTGATGGCGCCACTGGTTTGGCTGATGGGGGTGCCTTGGCAGGAAGCGCCGGTGGCTGGCGGGTTGATGGGCATGAAAACGGTATTGAATGAATTCATTGCCTACCTGGAACTTTGCCGTTTGTCTCCGGGCACCCTGAGCGATCGCAGTATGCTCATCATGACCTACGCCATGTGCGGATTTGCCAATCCCGGCAGTTTGGGAATCATGATCGGTGGCATGGGGACCATGGCACCGGAACGGCGCAGTGAGATCGTTGCTTTGGGTGTGCGCTCGGTGGTGGCGGGAACCCTGGCAACCTGTATGACCGGTACCGTGGTGGGTCTCTTAACGTTTTCGAAATAAAAATTTCCAGGGTAAGGATACGATTAAAGCCTGGTTGAAAAGTCTGGATCAGGCCCGATAACAAGGCGGGAAACGTCTCAAAAGCGTCGCATATATTATTTTGAGATGTTTCCCAACGCCGTAAGCGGGTCTCAGACGGGGTTTTCAAACAGGCTTTTAGGCGGGATACTGCTGCAGGACCTTTTTTACGAGATTGCCGTCGGCCGATGCACCGAAATGGGCCATAATAACGCCCATGGCCTGCATTTTGTTTTTAAAGCTGCCGAAATCAACATTGGTGGCGATCCATTGGCGAATTTCCTCTTCACCAGCCATTTTCGGCAGGTACGTTTCAATCACGGTAATAAACGGCGACGTCTGATCCTGGCCGGTTTTTTCCAGCATCTCTTTTTCTGATTTAACCAGTTTCTTTAAGATCTTGATTACCTCATCGTCTGAAAATTCTTTTTTGTCCAGACGGGCCATTTCTCCCATGATGACCCGCAGTGTTTCTTTCTTATTTTCGTCGCGGTCCTTCATGGCAGATTTTAAGTCATCTTTGATTTTATTTTGCAGTGTCATTGAAATGATCCTTCTCAAAAAAACGCGGTTTCAGGTAGTTGGTTTCTCCCCATTTAAATTGGATATCATCGTGTCCGTCATAGTCCATGTCAATGAGGATATAGCCGTAGTCCGGGTAGTGTAAGAAAGAGAGTGTGAACAGGCTGGGATCAAAGGGCGGCTCAATGTCGACATCAAGCTGCATTTCTACCTGCCTGAGCGTACCGTGGCAAAGAATTTGATCGGTGGCCGCCAATGGGGCCTCAATCGGTTCCGGTGCATAGAAGCTTAGTTGCAGCGCATCCGGGTCGACGGTCACCGCAGCGCCGGCAAGGGTATAACGAATGGTCGACAGCTTGCTGTCTAAAAGCGATCGGTCTGAAAAGACAAGCCCCATGGAATGATCGATATTGTCAACAGACCACCAGTTATCCGCACCAAACAGTGATTTTAGGAGAAATTGATTATCATACCATGCCGATTCAGCTATTTTTTCGGAATCTGTCAAGACGGCATCAATTCGCGCTTTTTCGGTCTGGCTGATGCGGTTCAGGCACAGTTCGATAAACGTTCCCTGCCATCTAACGGATAATGGCTTTGTTTTCATGGATTTTCCCGGTAACGGTTTAAAGGTGAGCGGTTAGCAACTATCCATTATTTGCTTGGCATTTATCAGTAAATTGATGTTCACCTGCTGGGATAAATGCCAACATACGGTAACCCTTTGAAACAATTTTGCTAATCGCTAACAGCAAAAGGCTAATCGCTCAATTCAGGTACCTTTGCTGGAGGCCATTAGTCTCAACGGCTATCCATTTTGTCAAGAAAATTGCGTAGCCAGGGTTAAGATGCCGCATTTATATTATTTCACCAACCATGGCCCTTGCAAAGGCTGGCCGCTGCAATTATAGTCTCGATATTATTTTTGGCTCGCAAATTAGGATAAGTAGAGATGCGACTATTGCTGATTGAAGACGACGAAAAAATTGCCTCTTTTATTACCAAAGGGTTTAAGGCAGAGGGGTTTGCCGTGGATCATGCCTTAGATGGCAACAGCGGGTTGGATTTAGCCCTCAGCGAGCCGTATGATGCTGCAGTGGTTGACATTATGCTGCCCGGGATGGACGGTTTTTCTTTGATTGGCCGAATGCGCCGGGAAAAGGTAATGACACCTGTGATTATCCTCAGTGCCAAGGACGCCATTGATGATCGCGTGAAAGGACTGCAGATCGGTGGCGACGATTATTTGAGCAAGCCGTTTGCATTTTCAGAACTGCTGGCTCGTGTTCAGGCGCTGATTCGTCGTTCTAGTGGGGCCAAAGAACCCACACGGTTATCCGTCGGTGACCTGAGTATTGATATGCTGGCGCGGGAAGTGCGCCGGGGAGGGACAAGAATCGATCTGCAACCGCTTGAGTACTCTTTGCTCGAATACCTGATGCGCAACCAGGGACGCGTGGTATCCAAAACCATGATTATGGAACACGTTTGGGATTACCATTTTGATCCGCAGACCAATGTGGTCGAGGCGCGCATCTGCCGCTTGCGGGACAAGGTGGACAAAGAGTTTGATGACAAGCTGATTCATACAGTACGTGGGGTGGGGTATGTCCTTCGGCAGAATGATTAGGCTGCCACAAACCCTTTCTTTTCGCCTGACACTTTGGTACGGCCTGATTTTTTCGATATCTTCATGCTTGGCTTTTCTCTTTTTCTATGTGCTGATCACTACGAATCTGAAAAAACAGCTGGATGACCGTCTGTCCCAAAAAATCTCCGAATTCGAGGCCATTTACAATTTACAAGGCCTTGATGAGGTCAAGGAAGCGGCACTGATCGAATCCCGGGCGGCTGGGGAAAAAAAGATCTTTTTCCGGCTTTTATATGCCTCTGGGGTGGCTTTTTCTTCGTCCAACATGTCCTATTGGAGAGCCATTGGGATCAACCGCAAAGCGGTTCGGCAATTGATGACCAGCCGGAGCCGGGTATATGAGACCCTGTCGATTCCCGGGCGAGATGACCGGGTTCGCATCGCCTATGGGGTGATTGGCCACAAAATTGTGGTCCAGCTTGGCTATTCCATGGAAACCGACATTGCATTCGTTGCGATTTTCAAGCGGATTTTTTTCGTCACCATGTCCGCGTTGATCATTACAGCGGTGCTTGTGGGGTGGTTTATGGCCAGGCGGGCGGTGTCCGGTGTGGAGGCGGTCACCCGAACGGCCAGGCAGATTTCCGAGTCCGATCTTGGACGGCGCGTTCCGATCATGGCCCGCCACGAGGAGATTGATCGGTTGGCGGTAACCTTCAACCAAATGCTGGATCGAATTGAAAAATTGGTTGTTGGAATTCGCGAGATGGGGGATAATATTGCCCATGATCTGAAAAGTCCGGTGGCCCGGATTCGTGGAATGGCTGAACTCAGTCTTTCCGGGGAGGCAGGCGTCAGCGACGAGCTGATTTCCCTGGCCGGCAACACCATCGAAGAGTGCGATCGGCTGCTGGACATGATCAATACCATGCTTATGATCTCAAAGACCGATGCCGGTGCCGGTGATCTCAACCTGGAAATGGTTAATATCGCACAGGTGGCGCGTGGCGCGGTTAAGCTGTTTTCCCCATTGGCCGAAGATAAAGGACTCACCCTTTCCTGCGATACGCCTGAAGCCTTGATGGTGGAAGGGGACCTCAAAATGCTTCAACGGGCAATGGCCAATCTTTTTGACAATGCAATCAAGTATACACCACCACCGGGACATGTCGATGTCCGCGTATTTCGCGAGCCAGGCAACAAACAGCAGATCAATATTGCCGTCAAAGACAGTGGGATTGGTATCGACAATCAAGATCTTTCCAAAATATTCAATCGCTTTTTCCGCTGCGATCAAAGCCGGACAGCCGGTGGTTCCGGTTTGGGATTAAGCCTTGCCCGGGCCATTGCCCGTGCCCACCACGGTGAAATTCATGTGGTCAGCAGCAAAGGAAAGGGAAGCGTTTTCACGGTCAGTTTACCTGACCATCATGTCCACTAGCCCGTTGATTTGGATTCATCGATTCTCCTGCATGATTTCTGTTTTTATTTTATTTTTTATCCTATCAGGGCGATAAGCAATGAAAAGCCATGAATTTGAAAAAGAAAAAAATTGACGTCGCCATTCCGTACAGCAGGCTACGCGTAAGCCTGAACCCGATTACTTTGTGTTTTTCGGGAACTTATAGGACGCTCGAAAAGCCGTTTCGTGAAGCCTATTTCTTGAATTCGTTGGATCATGTGCGCCGATGTAAATTGTATGCCGCTCTTTTCTTCGGTATTTTCGGCCTGTTGGATGTTTTTGTATTTCCCGATCAACTAGGTCAGCTGCTGTTCATTCGTTTCGCTATCGTCTGTCCGATATTTTTAATTGGCCTGCTTTTTTCCTACACCCAGGTTTACCGGCAGGTGTGGCAGTTGATGAATGCGCTTTACATCATGGTGACTGGATATGCTTACGTGGCGATGGTCATGATCACGCCGCAGCCTGAATCCTATTTCTATGGCGTTGGCACGATTTTTTGTGTTTTTTTCGGGTACACGTTTATCCATGCCCGCTTTATTACCGCTTCCCTGGCCGGTTTGATGGTGGTTGGCGGTTATCAGCTAATCATGATGCAGCTGATGGAAGCCTCGGGTGTAATCCAATTGATTAACGGATCGCATTTTCTGGGAATCAATGTATTGGGCATGCTGATTTGTTATTCGATTGAAATCCAGCAACGCAAAAATTTTTACCTGAACCATCTTTTGGAGCGTGAAAAAGAGAAGACAGAGGACATCAACAAAAATCTGGAGCAACGCGTCGAGGAGCGGACAGCGGCACTTCAACGCATCAATCGGGATTTGAACAAAGAAATCGCCGAGAGAAAACAGGCTGAAAAAAAGTCCCGGGCCAGTCGTGAGCGACTTGAAATCATCCTGGACAGCATCGATGCGGATATTTATGTTGTGGATATCAAAACCCATGAAATTTTATTGGCCAACCGTCATACCCGGCAAATTTTTGGTGACGATATTGTGGGGCAGCCTTGCTACAAAGCGCTGGTGGGGAGGAAAACCATTTGTTCCAATTGTAGTTCAGAGCTGCTGCTGGACGAAAACGGTCAACCAGGGGAAAGTCGGTCCTGGGAATCACAAAATCCAAAGAATTCAAGAAATTATATAATTTTTTCGCGTGCGGTGACGTGGGAAGACGGACGGTTGGTCCAGCTTCAGGTGGCAACGGATGTCACGTCGATGAAGCAGATGGAAGCGCGCCTGCAAAGGGCCCAGAAAATGGAGGCCATCGGCACGTTGGCCGGTGGCGTCGCCCATGAATTGAACAATATTCTTTCAGGACTGGTCGGGTATCCGGAGCTGTTGCTCATGGACCTCCCCGAAAATAGTGAATCGCGAACCATTGTTGACAATATTAAACAGACGGGAGAAAAAGCCGCAGCCATTGTTCAGGATATGCTGATGTTGGCCAGGCGGGGACTGTCTGTTACCCATACGATTAATTTGAACCAAATTATCACAGATTGCCTGCAAGGGGCTGAACTGGCCAAGCTGAAGCCCGACTACCCCTTTTTGAGCATTCGTTCAAACCTGGCTTCGGCGCTATTCAAGACCACTGGATCGGCCGACCATGTTAAGCGGGCCGTAATCAATCTGGTGAAAAATGCCGCGGAATCCATGCCCGAGGGCGGCGTCGTGACGCTGAGCACCCAGAATATTTACCTTGATCATCCGATTGTGGGATTCGAGACGATTCCCCAAGGGGAATACATTCGGCTGCGGGTGACGGATACCGGCCCTGGCGTCGCATCATATGACTTGGAACGAATTTTTGAACCCTTTTATTCCAAAAAAAAGATGGATCATCCGGGAACCGGGCTAGGCATGGCCGTGGTTTGGGGGACGGTAAAGGACCATGGCGGATTTTTTGACGCACGCAGTGTTGAAGGCCAGGGGAGCGCCATCGATATCTACCTGCCGGTGACAGGACAAAATGGTGAAATAGAGGTCAGCGAGCGATCCTTGGATAGTTATCGTGGCAATGGTGAACCGATTTTGGTGGTGGATGATATCAAAGAGCAACGGGAACTGGCCACATTTATGTTAAAACGGCTGGGTTACCAGGTGGATGCCGTGGCCAGTGGCAAGGAAGCGATTGAATATATAAAAAAACATCCCGTGGCGGTTATGGTGATTGATATGATATTGGGGCCTGACATGGACGGCCTTGACACCTACCGAGAAATTTTGGCCATTGCGCCGGAACAAAAGGCTGTGATTACCAGTGGATTCTCGGAGTCACAGAGAGTTCTTGAAGTTCAGCGCCTTGGAGCCGGTCGATACCTCAAAAAACCCTACCGCATGGAACAAATCGGAGCGGCAATCCGCGAACAGCTAACCACTTCCTTTTCGGATGGCTCCGCTGACACGTATGCCAAAATCAAACTCGATCGGTGAGCGGGACTGAATCCGTAATAATTACCAATTGGTAATCTTTGCGTAACCTTATCGTAACCCATGGTGGCTATTTTCATAATGCTAAATACAGCACTCAATGAAATTGCTGTTTAAACAAATTGTAATCGATTAGACGCATCAACCAGGAGGTCCATGATGATTAGAACCAAACGCCTGCAATTTTCATTTCCATTGCTCTTGTCAGTATTCGTTGCCGTCGTCTTTCTGTGGACATGCCCCCTATCCATCCAAACGGTGCATGCTTTTTCGGCTCCGGAAAGTTTCAGTGAGTTGGCTGACCAGGCCAAACCGGGCGTCGTCAATATCCGGACCGTCAAGATTATCAAAGGTGGCAGTCCGGTCTTCCGGCATTTCTTTGGCAATCCGTTTGGCGGTAATCGGAATCCGTTTGACGAATTTTTCGGCCCATTTCAGGGAGAGGGCAATCAACGAGACTTTAAGCAGCGCAGCCTTGGATCCGGATTTATCATTGATAAAGACGGTTTCATCGTTACCAACAACCACGTGATTGAAGATGCCGATCAGATAAAAGTGATTTTATCCAACGACAAAGAGTTCGATGCGGAATTGGTTGGGCGGGATCCCAAAACCGACCTTGCCCTGATCCGGATCAAAGGCGCTAAAAATCTTAGGCCCCTTGAACTGGGTAACTCCGACAAATTGGAGGTGGGCAAGTGGGTGGTTGCCATCGGCAGCCCCTTTGGCCTCGAACAAACGGTTACCGCCGGTATCGTGAGTGCCAAGGGGCGTATTATCGGCTCTGGACCTTATGATGATTTTATTCAGACCGATGCATCGATCAACCCCGGCAACAGTGGTGGCCCGTTGTTGAACATGAATGGCGAGGTCGTGGGAATCAACACGGCGATTATTGCCAGTGGACAGGGCATTGGATTTGCCATCCCCATCAACTTGGCCAAAGGAATCCTCGGCCAGCTAAAAGACAAAGGGGAAGTGACCCGTGGGTGGCTGGGGGTGGGAATTCAGGACCTGACACCGGAACTGGCTAATTACTATGGGTTGAGTGAAGAAAAAGGCGTCCTGGTGACTCAGGTATTCGAGGATGATCCCGCGGATAAAGCGGGGGTAAAAGCCAACGACGTGATTTTATCTGTTGACGGTAAAGCGGTTTCCACTGGACGTGAGCTCTCCTCGATGATTGCCAACACACCGGTGGGCCATCGGACCAAGATTGATCTGATCCGTGACGGGAAACGAAAAACCCTGACCGTGACCCTGGCCAAACGGGATGACGACCAGAAGGCCGAGTTGGCAGAGGGCCGGGATAGCGAAGAGATGGGCATTGAGGTGACCGATCTGGATTCTGACATTGCCCGTCGGTTCGGTATCGATGCAAATGAAAACGGCGTGCTGGTGACCGATGTCAAGGACGGTAGCCGCGCCCAGGATGCGGATGTGCGTCCCGGGGACATCATCAAGGAAATCAACCGGACACTGGTCAAGGATCGTAGTGATTTCGTACAACTGATGAAAAAATACAGTGACGACGAAAATATTCAACTGCTGATTCACCGGCGTAATGCAGGATACCTGGTGCTTAAGATCGAGCAAAAATGATATAGCATCCAAGATAATGTTTTTGGGCTGCGTTATCGGTCGTCGCGGTATTGATTATACAGCTTCCTCCCTCTAGCCTTGCCAAAAACATTATCTTAAACACTATAGCTAATGCTTGTTTGCTTTTGACCGAAAATGAAGGTTGGGTGTCAACCGCGCTGTAGGCTATGAAAGAGCGGACGCGTTGCGAAAATGACAACGCGTCCGCTTTCTTCGAAAAGGCCGCCAGGGTTGACCACAAAGGGTATTTTTCGGGGCTTGACATGCGGATTAAACAGAACTAAGTTGACTCCAAAACGAAAGACTTCCAGCAATCAAACCAGGCTGGCTGAGTCAGAAAGGATCTTGAAATGCCGGTTTACGAATTTCAGTGCGAATGTGGTCAAATTACCGAAGAGTTGGTCCGTATGGATACCAAAACCATTGAATGCCCCAAATGTCATAAACAGGCCAAAAAAATCATTTCCGCCTGCAGCTTTGAATTAAAAGGTGGTGGATGGTATGCCGATGGATACGCCTCAAAAAAGAAATGACCGGCCACCCCGATTTCTTTTTAGGGGAATCGGGGAACGCCTTAAAGGCGTCCACCCTCCAATCAAACAGTCCCAAATTTTTTTATTTGAAAGTTTACTCATCACCATTTCGTGTTGCTTCATCAACAACCCTGTTGCTGTTTGATCGTCGACCATTGGCAATTTGTCATACCGGCCTGTCCGAAGGATAGGCTGTTTTTTTTTGTTTCGATAGCCATATTCATATCGTCTGATAACCTGTAGTTTAACGAGCGGGGGGGGACATGACACAAGCGCCAACGCATCAAATTGAATCCTTATCGGCTTTTGCCATCAGCGCCGTCCAAAGCGCAGGAGAGGTGGCATTGGAACGCTTTGGGCAGGGAAGGGGAACCGCTAAATTCGATGAAAGGCTGGTTACCCGCGCGGAGCTGCAGATCAGTGAGCATTTTCAAGCGGCACTAGACAACCAGTTCCCCGATCATTTGGTGTTTACCAGCAAAACGCTGGATACCCATTATACCCATGACAGCCGGCGCTACCTGTGGATTTTCGATCCCATTGATGGGGTGGATAATTACCAGGCCGGTATTCCCATCTGGGGCATGTCCCTGGCGTTGTTGGAAAATTTCTGGCCGGTGATGGGTGCCTTTTACATGCCGGCCACCGGCGATCTTTTTCATGCCCGTGCGGGCGGCGACGCCTACTGGGGCGATAAACGCATCCATATGGGGCGCGACCGGATCATCGATGATGAGAGCGTGATGTTCACCTTTTCCAGATTCCATCGGCATTACCTCTCCGAATTTCCAGGAAAAATAAGAAATTTGGGATGCACCGGCGCCCATTTGTGTTATGTGGCCATGGGCAGAGGAGATGTGGCGCTGACCGCCAATGAAAGCTTTCAGGACCTGGCCGCGACGCGCATGATCGTGGAAGCCGCCGGTGGACAGTTTTATAAAACCAGCGGCGAACGATTCTATTTGAATGATCATTTAAATGGTGAGCGGATTGACGAGCACCTGCTGGTGACGGCAACGGGCAGTTGTCAGGTGGTTTTAGGCTATCTGGAAAAGCGGCGCTGATGACAAATGGAATGGAATGTCAGCGGTGAGGGGTTAATCATTTTCATCGTCAGCCATATGATGGACATTTTCCATACGGTAGATGAAAACGCAAATGCTCAGGGCAGCGGCAAAAAGGGCACAGAATAATAAAAAATCGTCGGCGACCTTCCTCCACGAGAAAAAAAACAACACCGCAGTGATCAACAAAAATTTGGTATTCATGGCCCGATTACCTTTGTGGATTCCCCTTTACCACTAATGTTCTGACCGTTATTATCGGCGGTTTCCCGCTTATCTTAAACTTGATCAACAATGGTCAATGGTCCAAACCATAAGGAGCGACTGACGATGCAGCAGGCGACCGGAAAGATCATCGATTATTTTGAGCAAATCAACCGTATACCGCGCTGTTCGAAACAGGAGCAGCGGATCCGCCAGTGGCTGCAACAATGGGCTGCGAAAAGGGGCCTGACCACCAATGTCGATACGGTTGGCAACCTCGTGATTCAAGTACCGGCCACCCCTGGATTCGGACCGGCGCCGACGGTCGTTTTGCAGGGCCACATGGACATGGTCTGTGAAAAGCATGCCGATTCCGATCACGATTTTTCCACGGATCCCATCCGCATGGTTCAAGATGGTGAGTGGCTGACCGCCGTGGATACCACGTTGGGGGCGGACAATGGGATTGCCCTTGCACTGAGTTTGGCCCTGGTGGATGATCCGGATGTCATCCATCCCGACCTGGAGCTTTTTTTTACGGTGGACGAAGAAACCGGACTGACCGGCGCGATGCAAATGGACCCATCCCTGTTGCGTGGCCGGATCCTGGTCAATCTCGATTCAGAGGACGAAGGGGTTTTTGTGGTCGGTTGTGCCGGCGGGCGAACAACGACCATCACACTGACGCTGGATGAGCAAGATCTCGGCAATGACGATGTCATCATGAACGTTACCGCCACGGGCATGCGAGGGGGGCATAGCGGTGTGGATATTGCCAAGCATCGCGCCAACGCCAACACGATTGTGGGGCGTTTGCTCGGCGCGGGCCTGACGGCCGGGCCGGTCCGCATCGTTGACATTAACGGGGGAACGGCCAATAACGTGATCCCGAGGACGTGCCAGGCCCATATTGCCTGCAGCCGGAAGGATGTGGCTGCCGTGAAACAGGCGATGGACAACTGCGCCCAGGTGATTCGCGGCGAATTCAACCGGACCGAGCCGGATATGACCATCGACATTGATGAGGAGAAAGCCGCCAATGGAGATCGGCGTCGTGTCAGCCAACACGATACGGCAAAAATAGCGGACTTGTTGCTGGCCCTGCCCAGCGGACCGGTTGAGATGGAGCTTGACGACCCGATGCTGGTGAGCACTTCCGTCAACCTGGCTGTCCTTACCATGCAATCCGGACAGCTGGTTGTGACCTCCAGCCAGCGCGCCGCCATTCCTTCCCGTTTGGATGCGATTTGTCGGACCATCGAGGCCATGGGACACCTTTGCGGCGCCGAGGTGCATACCAGCGTAGGATATCCATCGTGGCCCATGAATTCTGAATCCAGGCTGCTCCAGCAGTGCAAGACGGTATATCAGGATCTTTTTGGTGTGGAACCGATCGTACAAACCATGCACGCCGGGCTGGAGTGTGGGGTGATCGGTGATCGATGCCCCGGAATGGACATGATTTCCCTGGGACCAACGCTGCAAAATCCCCACTCGCCTTCAGAACGGCTACATCTTCCTTCCGTTGAAAAGGTCTGGCGGTTGCTGGTCGGCTTGCTTGCCTCTTATGCTACTTAGTGCTCATCTGTAAATAGGCCGATTGGGCATTTCAGAATGGGTTATAGTTAGTGTTCGTTCAGTCAGCGGCTTCTGCCGATCCCCCTGACCCGGCTAACCGGTTTGACCGGCCCCTTGCTTTCCATGGGGTCCACCCCGGCTACACTGCTGCTCTGGCGTCGATATTTTTTATAGATTTCAGCGTAATTGCGGCGGGTATCACGGCCAGCGGATTTTTTTTGTGTTTTCTCGGTTGGGGTTTTTCCGCCGGTCATTTCATCGAGGACCTGTTCAAAGGTTCGGTTTTGTTTTGGTTGGGCGCGCGTATTGGGGGCCGTTTGTGAACTATTGGATCGGCTGCCGGCAAAGGCGTTGAGGGTGTCGAATAAGTGATCCACCCATGAGCGCCGCGGTTTTTCTTGATGGCGCGCGTTGTCATCGCTGGATGCTTTTGGAGACGGACGGGGAGGGCTTTCGGGTTGCGGGTCGACGGCTGCTGGACGCTGCAGGGCCAGGTGTGACTTGACCCGGGCATAGGCGATGTTGATCTGCTTTAACTGTTCATCTGCCGCCGCCTTGAGGCTTGATCCTTCGGGGAACTGGTCCGGATGCCAGCGCCGGACCTGGGCTTTGTATGCCCGCTTGGCGCTATCTTTATCAGCTTGAGAATCAATCCCCAGGATTTTATAACTTGTTGTCAAATCCATGTACGTTTCCCGATTAATTAGTGTGCCTTAACATAAGTGAAAAAAGTCACGACGTCAATCTGGGGCTTGACCCGGCCGAAAAAAGCAATTATGCAAAGCACCCATATGTAATGAACGAATAGCCCTATCGTGGGCATAGCAATACAGACACGGCGAAACCGGGAGTGGAAATGGCCAATCGACCGCTTACTTTTTCATATTTGTTTTTTTATCTGCTTTTATCACCCGATACCTGGCGCATCCTGGCCGGGTTTGTCTTTGCTGTCATATTGGGCCCCATGGTAACCCAGGGACGGGGCCTGGGACACGCCGGCGAGGCGGTGGTCTGGTTGATGATCATGGCCATTGGCTGGTCGGTGACGGCCTGGCCGGCCAAGAAAATCACCGGCTTCCTGCAGCGGGCGGTGAAACGCGCCGCGCGATAGGGGGCGCTTATTTTTCCCGCCCCATCCGATAATTTCCCCCCGTAGGGGCGACCGGCCGGTCGCCCTGATGCCTCAGGGAATTAAGCTGAACACTGAAGGATGTTAGGGCTGTCGCAAGGCAGCCTTTTTTTTATGCTTTTGCCAAACCTTGGACAGGCTATCCGATCATCGTTTTTCCAGCAATTGTAATTTTGAAGGTGTTCAGCAGAAATTTCATCGATCGATTACGATTACGCGCACGAGCACGAGCACGAAAATGCCAATGCCCGTCGTGCTCGTGCTTAAGCTGTGCGGTGCTCGTAATCGTAATCGAAAAGTTCGAAATGGCATAATTACAATTGCTGTTGTTTTTCTCAATCCTTTGACATCGTCATTAAACAATGATATTCGCTACTGATAAATTTAGTAATCGATAATTTTAAATAATATCAAATGGGTAAAGATATTGATTTCTCATATAGATGTTCATAATTTTCTCATTTATTATGAGAGGATTAGGGCCGGAGAGATAAAAGCAGGGAAAAATGGCTGAATTCAAAACACACCTTGCCAGCGGTCTTTCTACCGGGGCCGGTATTGCGATTGTCAGTGCGTTATACCTGCATTTAAATGGCCTGCAGGTGTTTTCCGTCGCCGTCATGGGCGCCCTGGGGGGGATCTTGCCGGATCTGGACAGCGATACCGGCAAACCGGTGAACTTTCTTTTCGGAACCATTTCGGTGCTTGTGCCGGCGTTGTTGCTGGACAAGGTATCCGCTTACGTCACCCCATCGATCGAATTTCTGGTCTTTTACTTTGTTGGTTCGTATGTGTTTATCAACAACGTCATCTGTGAATTACTCAAAAAAATAACCGTCCATCGTGGAATCATGCATAGCATTCCGTTCTCGGCGCTTTGCGGTGAAATCGGATACTTGCTTTATCTCTCATCCGGCCCCGATCTGGCCCTGGCCGTGGGAATCGCCATTTTCATCGGCTGTATCAACCATCTGATTCTTGATGAATTGAGTGCCGTGACGTTTAAAGCCGGCGTGGTCCCGGTCTTCAAGCGTTCGTTCGGCACGGCCATGAAAATTTATTCAAAAAGCATATTCGCGACATTGATTGTGTATTGCACGCTTTGCGGTGCGACTGCCGCCATTTTTGTATAGCAGCGCAATCCGCGGCGGTCCTGAAGGCGCTGTTGATTTAGGTTTTTAGGCAGAAGGCATAAGGTTAATTAACTCACTTTAAAAGCCTTGATCAGTGATCAGCAGGCCGAATATGTTGAATTGGCTCGAATCAAAATTTCAGCTTGGATACCAAGGCCTGAGTGCAAAGAACGAATCATTTTCAGCAGGGTAACCGCATTTGGATCGTGTTGATGTTTTTCTCAGGCATGGCCAGCTCTTACAACCGCCAACGGTTTAGCCATGTGCGGGTTTTTGTAGGAGCTGGCCATGCCTGCGACCCTATTTTTGCAGAATTCGGTTCCGAATGCGGTTGCCCTGTCATTCTTAGTGTAAGCCATAGCTATCCATTTAAAATTTCTGATACCTGTGGACGGCTACCCAGGTAAGGAATGAGATCCGAATTTTTCAGCCCTTTTTGTTCCATCACGAAGCGGATAGCCTCGATTGGAGACGGATTAGGGACCGGATGGTGTTGATCCTCATACGCCCCCACGAGAACAAGCAACACATCAAGCTCATCGCCCTCTGGAGTCCCCGGATCAGTGCCCCATAGTTCCTCGATGCGTGCCAGAGCAGCATCGTAGTCTTCTTCCGTTTTAACAGGGCGGATATTCATGTTTCACCTCCGATGGATCGATTTTATCTTACTCTTTATGCCGGCCGAGCCATTTGACGAAAGTGTCACAATCGCCCGAAGGCTCAGAGGACGCTATCGCTTTAGGTGTTTAGGTAGTGTCCGTCCAGAAGTGGTGAATTTCGCCCGAGGCCAAGGCGGCCAACAAATTCAAACCGGAGGAATATCGATAATATTTTGAGGATTTGAATTTGTTGCCCAACGCCGGAAGCTGGTGAGAGGCGCCGTTTCTGGATGGGCACTATGTAGAAGGCTGAAGGTTTTTAGGGCTGCTGGAATGCAATCGTTTTTTTATTATCCCATACTCATTTCAACGATCAATGAATCCCCTTTTTACAGTTTATTTAACTCTCAATCCCTCCCTCCAATTCTGAACCATCTATTCACCCGAAGGCGCTGATTATCGCTGCGACGTCATTTCTTCTCTTGTTGTTGGTTTGCTCGCTAGTTATAGGTCACAATCGCCCGAAGGCTCTGATTATCGCTGCGACGTAATTTGTCAAAATGGTATATTAATGAAAACGACAATCACCGTCACAATCGCCCGAAGGCTCTGATTATCGCTGCGACGTAATTTGTCAAAATGGTATATTAATGAAAACGACAATCACCGTCACAATCGCCCGAAGGCTCTGATTATCGCTGCGACGGCAATGCTTCTTCGTTGACGGCTGATGGTTTTATTGATGTGTCACAATCGCCCGAAGGCTCTGATTATCTCTGCAACATATTTAACAGAAGAAAAGAGAAAGAAAGGTAGGTACAAGAGTCTCAATCGCCCGAAGGCTCTGATTATCTCTGCAACGAAATATATTGGGAGAAATATTTGGGTGCCACTAGAAAGGTCTCAATCGCCCGAAGGCTCTGATTATCTCTGCAACGTTGGCCTCGATGTAGTCGGCAAACCCGGTCAACGTGTCTCAATCGCCCGAAGGCTCTGATTATCTCTGCAACGGAATCAGCTTATCCTGCGTTGTTGAGTCCGTAAACGATGTCTCAATCGCCCGAAGGCTCTGATTATCTCTGCAACAGCGGCCCGATTTTTATCCTTAGAATCAATAGGTTATACCAATAAAAATGGTAACCTCCAAATTTTTGTTTCTTACGACCTTTCACCATATGCCTGCTGAATATCTGTGATAGTTAATATTGTATATAAAATCAGTGGATTAATCTTTTAATGGTAACCTCGTCGCATTTTGCCTGTTGTATAAGGCTCCACTATATTAATCCCAAGTTGAGCGTTTCAAATTTTGGTTGTCTTGGAATATCGCTATCTTATTGACGTGTTAGACTATTATCCAACTCCAAAATTTGAAACCCTACGGGATTGCCGATCTTACCGCATCTTCCCGGCGGCGGGATCTTCGACCGGCGTCTGATGGCTTACCGCATAGGCGACTATAGCGGAAAGCCATCTTCCTTGTACCTGCGGCAAGCTCGACAATCGCTCAACTTAGATTATTATAAATTCAGGATCTTGGGATACGGTTCCCTGTCCGATGATTTCTATTTTGGTTACACAAAAAGCGCAGTGCGGATAAATTCTAACGCTATCTTCGGTCTGGTCTACCTGCGCCAAAATCCGTTGCCGGAGGCGATCCAGGACTTTTTCATCCAACTCCGCTTCGAATACCGAATACTGAACCCGTGGTCCATAGTCCAGCAAAATTTTTGCTATTTTTAGGCGGCGCTTGTCGTCGGGAATATCATAGCTGATGGTGTAAAGCATATCGTCTACCATTTGAAAATAAATGGCTGGTACATTGTGTTATCGATCACGGCTTTTTTCAGCCGTTCGGCCTGGCGACGGAACAGTCTCCTGAAGGTTGTTTCGGTTTCATCCTTTGCGCAGGCGGTCGGTTGGCTGATGAACTGCTCGTAATCGGCGAAATACTGTTTTCGCGCAGCATCCGTCAGATAATAGGCACCCGATGGCTGGTGCAGATAGAAATCGCTCTCCTGAAAAACACGATTATTGATAATTTTCAGTGTAAAACGATCCACCAACGGTGTGCGAAATTCTTCCAGTAGATCTGAAGCCAGCGTGGCATGTCCGTATCTGGGTTGATGATAATATCCCAGGTAGGGATCGAACCCCATGCCGTCCAGCAGGGAGGCGATCTCGTTGTAAACCATCGTATAACCCAGGGATAGCAGGGCGTTGACCGGGTCGGTGGCCGGTCTTCGTCGGCGGCCGGTGAAGGAAAAACCATGGCGGATCATCTTGGCAAAAGCCTGAAAATAGACTCTTGCGGCGCTGCCTTCAAGCCCCAATAGCGTCGATAGCTCCATCGCTCGATCAACATGAGGGCGCAACGCTTCCAATTCTTCGGTTTCTTCGTCCAACGCCGTATCCGGATGGTTATGACCAAACTGCTTTACAAACTCCAGGCAGTTGGCCAATTTGGCATCCACCAGCCGCCGAGCCAAGGCTTCAACGAAGTCTTTCTCCCCATGACGTTTAAATTGCGCTTTACGCAGATCGATGTTCTTGGTGGCTGGATCGGTAAGCTGGCCCAGCAACCGCCCGCTGCGTGAAAAGAGGGCCAGTTCAACCCCCTTGCGTAAAAGCAACTGCACCGCCTGGGTAGTGAACTGAACGTTTCCGAATATCATCACCCCCTCGATTTTGGCCGCCGGGATGTCCAGCAATTTTTGATCGTCCTTTTCGACGATCAGGCGCTGACCGGTTTTCTTCAATACGGCGCCTTGTTCGGTGAGGTAGAGGAAGGTCATGGATTTGGCCTCTGGGGTTGCCCGGCTGTGACAGACTTACGGTTGGCCAGATAACGTTTAAGATCCAATGGCGGTGGCATGTAGAGTATTTTTTTCGTAGCAGGTGCCCGGTCAAAAGGCACCATAATCGAATCGCCAATGAAGGTCAGCCCCAGATATTTAAAACCCTTTTCAAAATCTGTAATGCCCGTGTCTTCGTCATCCAGGCTGAGATGATGCAAAGCCATGACTTTGTCGGTAAGTTCCAGGGCATCCCTGGCTTCGCTTGCCGACTTAGCCAGAATGATGAAATCATCGGAATAGCGCACGAGCTGGTAGCCGCGACGTATCATTTCCTCGTCAAAATCATCCAGAAACAGGTTTGCCAGTACAGGGGAAACCACCGATCCCTGTGGAATTCCCTTTTCCGGGATATAAATTTTCCTGCCGTCATAGACCTCATTGCGAATCCAACGGCGCAGCAAGCCAACCACGGCATCATCTTTTATGTGGTGGCGCAGTTTGTCTTCGAGGAGCATGTGGTCAATATTGTCGAAATAGGCGTCCAGATCAACTTCCACAACAAAACGGTAGCCTTTATCGCGCAGTTTTTTGATCTGCCTGGCAGCCGTTTTTACCGAACGTCCCTTGCGGTAGGCATGGCTGACATCCTCGAACGCTTTTTCCAGGATCGGCTGGATAATATTCAGCACTGCGGCCTGGGCGACGCGATCGCGTACAGCAGGAACGGCCAGGGGTCGGGGATTTCCGTCCTTTTTTGCCACCTCGAATCTCAGTAGCGGAAGCGGATGGTAGGTGTTGGATTTTATTTCAAAAACCAATTGACGAAGATTTATCTCCAAGCCGCTTTTGAATTCGCGGATGGTTACACCGTCAACGCCGGCCATGCCTTGGGAGGCTTCGACGCGCTCGAATCCGGCAATGAAATTTTCTGTCGAGAGAATATGTCTTATCATATTCAATTTAAACTTCCTCGTCTGGTGATCCTTCACCTCGGAGATAACGCCCCCAATCCATGTGTAAAAAAGCGGTTCTCACCAGGGATTGAAACCAAAGATATTGCAGTGTCATTTCTGTGTCATTGAAGAACAGGTTTTTCCCTGCATGAAGACCGCCACGTAATTCTTGCCGGACTACCACTACAATACGAAGAAAGCAGACCTGTTCCGCTTTCTCTATATGAAACTGATTTGCTATTTTGAATGGATCACGCAACGTTGTCCAATAGGGGATGGTGTAAAAGGTGAGGCTGCCGTTTTTTGTGGTAAGTCGGAGTTCTCGACTCAGTGGTTTCCCTTTAGGTCTTGCTAATGGTAACGGGGTTTCAAGGTGTATCCAATCTGGAAGAAGAATCTGCTTGATCTTTTGACCTTTTAGAAATCGGTTGGCTTTTAGTCTTGTCGGCCATTCATTCGAATTCAATTGCCGGTTAGGGATCTTACCCGCGAATCGCCTGAAAACCGAATAGTACATGGCTTTGTGGGTTAGGGATCGCTTGCCGAATTCGCGCAACATAATCACCAACAATGCTTCTATAAGTTCCGCGAGCAGGTTCCAGCAAACGTTGTCAGGCCCGAAATCTTTCTGGCTGATATTTTTACAAAGCGGCCAATCTTTGAAAAAAACGGGTATCGCCTCTGATTTTTTGAATTCAAATGCTTTTTTTGCCCGATCGGCCGGTTCGTAATCAGCCAGTAATTCCACAGATACCGTTTTTTGTATCGTGTCCACTCGCAACGGCAACGTAATCCCAATGGCTGTCTCTTCGTGAGCTGTTTTAAAGAAGGCAATTTGGAACGCTACTAGAACAACTACCAATAATACTCCTCCAGAGATTACCAGATTCCACACCCAAAACCCGGTGTTCTGAGCATCGGGCCGCATCAACTCCAACAAAGCTGTTGAAAAAAAATTTACACAAATGGCAAAAAAAAATGCAAAAACAATCAGTTCAAATAAAAATCGACGACGCTGGCGGACTTTGTCAAGGGCGGTCCCAAATTTGGCTTCTGGCATTAATAACTCCTATTCCGACTGAATAGCCTCCCATATGCCATTCTTACCGATCAGGAATTGACAGTTTGTGAATACTTTACTACCCGGACTGTAAAATACACCGTGGTATTTTACTTTCCTGCCGGGACCCGAGGCGAGCTCAGCGCCAGCTTGCCATTCCCGGGTGACCAGCGGTTCCGTTTCACCCTGTACCTTACCTTTTGCTAATCGAGTATGCGCCAGCAATCGTCCCGGAGCATTCGCAGTGGCACACACAAAGAGTTTTGGCCTAACGGTTGGATCTGAAATATCAACACTCACCATCCCATTAAAGATGGAAGTGGATTTGCCGATTTGAATTTCATCACATGCAGATTTCGTGACCCGGCCCCATCCATAACATCGTTCAGATCCGAGTTGCAGCCGGTCCAATACGTTTTCCCACTTAAGTTCATCATCCATTGCAAAGATATACCCGATTAAATAAACAGGACTGCAGGCATCCAAATCGTAAGGAGGTATACACTCAACCTCGAATAACGCACCGTTTTCTGATGTTCCCTGGTAATTGTCCAGAGCAGTTGCGATGCGGCTTGCGCGAATCGGATCCGTTTGATTTTGCGACCACGGCCAAATAAGGCGATATTCGTTATTTTTTCGAATTGCTGGATAAAAATAAGTGAACGCTATTTGTTCGTTTATACGCCCACCCATGTCACGATAGTCTTTTGCGTTTGGAGATGCGTTTGAATCTCTTGTCAAGCGTGCCGTTAACGCACCCCAAAGTGTCCGTCCAGTGACATAGGTCCCGGAAACAAGCAAGTTGCCACTTTGCCCTCTACCCGCATGCAACGGCGTCTTTAAGCGTAGTGCGATGTGGTAAACCTTCCATCCCATTTTAGCCTTCCTTGCTAATTTTTTGCTTTGACGCCGTACCTGGCGTACACCATCATTCGTTCAAGGGTCTCCCTGACAATGAGGAGCCGTTCAAGATCGCATGTAACATTGTCGGTAAGAAATTTAAAAATTTTTTCCGGCTCCTGTTTAATGGATGGCTCCACTACCCATCCGAATTTCATTGCGCTGCTCAATTTTTCGACAAGATCCAGGATGGCTTGCATGACCTTTTGGGCGATATCTTTGTCTTTACTGGATCGTGAACAAAGAAACAGCGCACCGGCATAAACGCCGTCTTCTTGAATCACACCCAGTGCCTTTGTAATGACGGCATCGACAAGCGATTTGTTTTCCGAAGTGCATGTATCGTGGACTATTGCCTGGGCGCATTGGGCTGCCATATGGTCGATGTTCGAAAACCGATTAGTTTGTTCCATTTCTCTCTTTCTCCTCATTAATGCAACGGTTTCCAACAACGGCGATGCGTCCGAACCCGCGTGTCCCCATTCCACCGACGCCTAACCATTGAAGATGGCTCAAACCGGCTAGAAAGACATCTTTTGGGCTATGCCAGTTTAGCCCCACGCTGTTTGTATGACCTTTAGCTTCGATAGAAACAGCCTCTGTCCATCCGTTTGCTTGCATTCTCTCTTTCATCTGGTCAGGTACTTTATTTTTCACCCAGGCTGCGAAGCTTTCAATCGTCTCAAGATCTGGGAATCGGTCGGTTCGATAGTTGTCGATAACAACGTCCATTGTAAAAAAAGTGGCCCTCGGAATGGCTTCGTATGTGAAAAGGGCACCCTCTTCTGCGGCTCCGCGATGAGGATCGATACTTACCGAAGTGCGCACTTCCAGATTGCTGTTGACGATATGACTGAACATTTTGTCATTGACCAGTACAATGCGATTTTTAATCTCCAGCCAACGTTTTTCTTCCTTCCAGTTTTTGCATGGGTTTATATCGACTTTTCCGGCATGGTCGAGGACGAGCCATCCAAGGTTGATGGGGCCGGTTTGTTTCAGCGTGCTTTTATACTGTCCGGTTTCGATTTCTTCATCTATTTTTATATCACTGTCTTCAAATCCGGCTTTGTAAAGGCGCTTGATCGTAGATACCCATACCGGTCCGGCCAATGAATGGGCCGGGAAAAAAAGAATTTGCGCATCAAACACATTGACCACGCCTGAAAAAGCCTTGCTCTTATGCCCGGTTTCCTCACCTTCCATTTCGGTTTCGGCGGCGGTTCCGAAGGTGTACAAAACTGGATTAGCCGGCCCGTGTGCGGCGTTGTGGTGGTCTTTGCCCGCCGCTTCCAGGTCTCCATACATTCGAGCGGCGTAGGCGCGGGCAGCGCCATGAATGCTGGAACCGGGAATTTTAGGAATTCCGGTGCCGGGTTCCCGCACAATACTGTTGTCCACCCGTCCAAGCCGATAACCGCCGGTGCCGATATGGATAGGATCGACGGACATGAGTAAAAAATGGAGTGCTTGATAATTCATCATGTTACATGTCCTTTGGGATTGAATCAGGTTGATGTTATAGAATGATATAGTTCGAATATATCGGCCAGTTCGCCTGAAACGCCGGCATTGACGATAATCTGACGATCTTCTTGCGAAAGTGTATTCCAATGGCCCGGCCACTGGGCACCGTTCAGGGTATCGAAAACAAATTGTTGAAAAACACGATCATTCAAATATGCATTGGAGAATCGCCGGCCAAACCAATCGTCACGTTTGCCTTCAATGCGTTGTATGATTTGATACTGTTGCGAGATGGCAAGTCTTGAAAAAGTACTCCAGATTTTTTGATGACGTAGAATGGCCTCCAGCCCATATGGACGACAGGGCAGTGTACACCTTCGACCGCTATCGTCATAGCGGATGTTGTGGCGCCGGTTTGCGGTGTCCAGATACTCGAAGTCAAAACTGCTTTTCATACCTTTCTGAACGATCATGCGGCGGCCGGCCTCGATAACCGCGCGTACAGGTGTTCGTTTGGGAAAGTAGACCGCGCCAAGCTTCAAAGGAAGGTTGTCTTTAACCTTGCATATTTCCCGCTGGTATTTTTCATTGATAAGATTGATTGCCTCAAGTCCCGTTGCGGCCGGCAGCAAAACCATGAACGAGGATGGCTCTATCATGAGTGGTATCAAGGGAAAATATTCTTCTATATCGGCCGCTACACAGCCGTTTAAAACGATAATCGGTTCCTTTTGCCGGTGCCGCTGTTTACCAGCGGAATAAATGGATAGTTTTTGATTGAACAAAGCTTTGACAGCCTTTTTTCTATTGCGAGTTTTTTTACGTAAGGATTCAAAGTCCACATGCTTCAAGTTGGCACAGGTTCGAAAAAAACCTTTTGCACTACCCTGCGCCGGGTGCCAGCAAAGGGGTATACGCTGCCCGCCAACATCGGTCTCATACGTAAACCAATTTCCTAAAGCACCATCCTTGATTTTATTCGTTTCGGCGGGGTGGATGGTTAATCGCCATCCCAACTGGTCCTTTAGCGCCAACAACAGGGTTTGCTCTTTGATCTCATGCCAGAAGGTATAAGTGGTGTCCCAGCAGCGGCGGGTTCGGGCAAACGTCGGCGGTTTTCCCAATGTCTCGATGTGTTCCCCTTTGATCCATCCATTCAAGTCAAAGTGACCGGCCAACAGAACCAGACGCTGATTGGCATCGGCAGCCTCATCGATCCATATCGTTTCTGTTTGGCGCAATGCATGGTTACAGGACCATTCCTGCGCGCGCCGGCTGCGACGCTGCAGGCAAAACCGGCAAATGCCGCGTTCAGCAGCTTTTTCATGAGAAGCCCAGTGCATAAATGATCGGCCCAGGTCTAAATAAGGACCACCAGCAGGTCTGATACCGCAAACCGGGCAGATTTGTGCATTACCCGGTCGGACATCATCTTGCCAGTAAAGTTCGATGCACTCAGGCCTCGGAGCAAGATCAGTGATACGTTTGTCCAGCGTCTCACAAATATGGGTGTGCTTGCCTGTGAGCAGATCCTTGCCGATATCAACGTGAATGCCCAGTTCAGCATGCAGGTCATCATTTTTGAAGAAGGCCAGAATTTTTTCTCTCAAGTCTTGATTTTCATCACTTTTCATGGTCAAGAGGCCATCCAAATCAGGGACAGTGAATAGGCTTCCCGATTCATCCCGGTAGATTTCGTTGCCCATCGGGATCTCAAACTCAAGGAGCCGTCTGACTTGGTCAAGCGCATTATTAAGGCTGGCACGCCGTCCGATAAGGTCTGGAATCCGGTCTGCGCGGTTCCAGAATGCGGTACCCCCCACGGATACCAACAAATAACGCCAGGAAATGTTATCATGAGGTGTACTGCTCCACATGGTTCCTGTCAAAATAAATGCAGCTAATGCGGATTTATAGAGCGACGCCACGGAATGGGATATATCCCAAAGGGTAACATCGTTGATCGGCCGCTGTGTATCGGCAATCGAAGTGACCATTAAATTTTTTGCAAGCGCATAAAATTCACTCCGCATATCTGCCTTTTTGCCCGTATCACGATCTGAACGCAATTCATCTATGTATATTTTGAACTTCTCCAGCAATGTTTTTCGGTCCCGATCGAGTTTGTTTTCATCAATTTCTTTTTCATATTCAAAGGCCGAGGAAATATATGTCGGTGCTGTTAACTGTTTTTCAGCTCTAAAAACCTCCTTTTCCTCTCCCGATGCGACGTGATGAACCGCTTCGAGTAACTCGCTGGCAGAAAGGTCGGGGTACTGTTCAGGATCATGTCGTGCCAATATCTGCTTTCCGGAGCCTTGGGATTTTAGGTTCCCTTTCTTGTTAAAGGGATTATACCACCTCCCATAATTTTGAAACTCGATGAATTCACCTATTGCGTATGGCCTTTTGTTGAATGGGAGGGGAAGGTGAAGCAAACGTTCCTTAAAAAGCGCTTTCGTAGTATCATCAAGAAATTGGTAAGTCACAGGCTTGTGAGATTTGTCTATATAATCCTTAAATACATTTCTTTCATCCTTTGTTAACTCATCTTGATGCTTCTCTGCCCATCCGGCAAAAAGTCCCACGATAGCCTGGTACGCATAGTTTTGATTTTCATCGCGCTGGTATTCTAAAAATATGCTGCCCATCTTGCCGATGTTGTGTATAAACGCCCCTGCTTCGGCAATGAGAAGGGCATCTCTGTTATTTGTTAACACTTGCAGCGCGTTCATTACACGGCTCCCTGTCTTAAAGATGTGGCCATGGCTGAAAAACCTTTTCTAAGATCTTTGATTGTATTGAAAGGAACCTGCCACAGGCAGGACTCAGCCGTGCCATTTTCTAAAGCTTCCGGGTACGGCATTTTTAGTTGCAACACTCCCTGTTCTACCAGGTTGTTTTCCGCTGTACCAAAACCTGAACTGGTTTTGGCACCGAAACCACTTAACAGTAGCATATCATGTGTTGCTTGGCCCAATATCTCCAGATCTTCGGCCAATTGATGCCCCAGACTTATGTTTGTATCGGGCATAGTTTTCACCGAGGCGCCACCTGAACCGGCACTTTTGAACAGGTATAAAAATCCAAACACGCCTTCAGTGCCAGACGGTACGGATTCAAAATAAATTGGCTGCGTGCCCACACGCCTCAGGCGATCATGGGGGTTGATAACTTCAAGTCCTATCCGATCAAAATAGGTTGGAAAACAGTGTAGATGACCGCCATATCCTTCAACGTTGTCCAACATGTAGCCGTTTTGCTTAAGATAATCGTTAAATTCATCGGTGATCCGGTCCTGTTCGAAACGCGGATGATCTTCGGCATTCCGTTTGAATTTGCGGGAAATTGCATTAGTGATTGCTGTATTAAAATGCCTTTTCCAGACGGCGTTTTCATTGCCGAAGATGCGGACACGGCGTATACGTTTGTTCCAGATTGCACTAAAGTCGATATTTTCCACACCCGATTGATCTCCCGGAATGTTGTTTATCTCCTTTCCTATTTCTTCCAGAAAATGGGCGCCATCAGCAGCCCGTAGGCACCCCTTCCATCCGGACGCCGGCATATAAGGAATCCGGAACACCTTTTCCTTGCGAACCGGGTTGTCATGGATGAAGAACGCATCATCGTCCTTGCTTAGATAAGGCTTGGCGGTTTTAAATTTCAATTGAAGACCTGCCGAGTACACGGGCATGCCATCCAGGGCCTTGATCGGCGATTCGTTCAGACCAAGCCGCTCCATTAAATCAAGGCTTTGCTTACAGGCATCATGTACTTCTTCTTCTGACTGCACCAGCAATCGATAATGCTCCCTGGCAGTTTCTTTAAGCCCGGTCGGTAGCGCCGCAGCTAAAAGTTCGATGCGGGTGAACAGAGCAAAATCACGGTGAGAAAGGATTTCAGTGACTTGCTCGGTCTTGATTCCTTTAAAACCCGCATACAGTTCTTTTTGTGACGTATCAATCGCCATTGAACCAGTCCTTTTTTTTATATCGACAGACTATGGTGCTGCCGGGAAACATGCCCTGCCGACCACTGATGTATTCGTTGATGATAGACTCAATCTCATTCCGATCGGGATGCTTTTCATGGCTATTCCAAAGTCCTTCAGGAACGGTACCCCATATCTTCAGCAGCCAGTTTCCGTCTTGGTCCAATCGAAAAGGGTGACTCACATGGATGTGGCTGGCCCAGTTATTTTGATCCCAACTGTTTTTCTTGTCCGTTCCGAAAAGCTTAGCGGCCGTTTTTTTAGACCATTTTGAATTCTTAAAAAATTGTCGCAAGCCGCTGTTTCGACCCTGCCGCATTTGGTTTTTGTAACGGAGGTCAAACGCGCAGGGGTAGAACAACTTTTTTGCGCCATCTGGAACTTTTTCGCCAATAGCCTTCAATTGTGAAAAATAGGAATTGTGATGTTTTAATTGATATGTATGCGAGAAAAAGTCTTGGATGGAAAAATAAACATTATTATTAGAAACCTCATCGTTGTTTCTTACGATTTCAGCGGCGAGGGCTTTGAATTCCTCATTGATTAACAGTCCAGTTACCTTTGGTTCAATCTTAAACTGCCCAAATCCGTTTTGTGTCTTTGCACCGATTGCGCCAAACCGCTCCATAAATCCCAAAAGCGCAATAATCCGGTTTACGGCTTCCTTGTCGCCTATAATTTTCAATTCGGCTCGTCCCCATAACGCACTTGATTGAAATAGTATGCCTCGACCACCCTTTATTCTCCGGCTTTTATAAATCAGTTCGAACCATGAGGTGGTTTGCGTTTGCACCGGTCGGCTGGCCATGAAAAACAGAGGTTGGGAAATCAAACCGGACATGCTGATGCGAAATCTTCTTTTCCATCCTGTTGTTCCAAAAAGTTTACACACCGGGCAAAGTCTCAGATCCTGCGACGTATTGCTGTCTTCTACTACATAGCGGCAGGGGCTATGCTTTTCATCAGGACTATCGGTTACTTGTATACATGGGCTTCCACCGAGCACTCGCACAATTCCTTCATACCAATAGCGCAGGGAGCCCACGATGCCGGTCAAATGAATTTTGTTGCTGTCACCGTCCGTCCCACCTGTCCACAGTGGCGTCAGTGTTTGCAAGATAATGGTTTCCTCTGTCATAAAATCATTATTTCTTTTTGAGTGTTTAAAACGCTTATTCTTTAAATGTAGTTTTTTCCTTTACATCATTTATAAAAGTGCTCGTGGGCTTTACCTAACAAATTTTACCCTTAATCAATCTGGAGCCTTAACCTTTTAAAGGTCAAACCATAATTTTGTCCCCCCCAACCCAAAAGTAACCCCCTGCCCGACATGCACCCGCTCGGCCAATTGCAGCCAGGAAACGAACGGCGTCAGGTCACCGGCAAATGAAATCCTGCCCCTCAGTCCGCCAAGTTTCATCATTGCCTTTTGGCGCGTGGAGTAGCGCGGCCAGTCGTACCAGAATGTTTCGTCCTTCACCGTTTCAATCTGCTTGGCCTGATATAGCAGGGCGGTGAAGTCCGGTGTCCCGTTCTTGCCGTAAAAGGCGCTGAGCAGGGTCAGTCGATGGGCAAGGGCGCCAAACAGGGTAGCGAAATCGAGCCGGGTGACCAGTTTCCCTCTTTGTTTGATGCGCAGTGGTGTTTGCAGTTCAAGGGTAACGGATTCAACCGGTGATTGGGGCCTTTCCGTATAGGGTTCTTTGGGTGGCAAGGCTTTCAGGATCTGGTCGTCACTGCTATAGATCACCGGGTTTTGTCCATTGCGACAAAGGGTTACCTGTTGGAGCAGGTAGCGCCCGCGTTCGCGGCCCAGGCCGCGGCGGCCGATGCGGTCGATGGCATAGATGAAGTAGGGGATCGCGTCCAATGCCCTGCCGATGAGCATCAAATCAAATTCAAGCGGATACTCGGGATGATAGGACTGGCGGTTATCAACGGACGGTTTGAGAACAAAAGGAGGAGGGGCATTCCCGTATTTCCCGGCATCTGGGAAGTCGGGCGGCGGCGGAGGATGAAACATGGCGATGTAGATGCATTGGTCTGCAAGTGAACAGCTTTCACAATGCTCGCGGGGCAGGGGACATGCCAGGCGGCGAAAGGTGTTGTCCAGGGCACCGCGCAACAAGGCACCCTTGTATGGCGGTAGCACATTGAAGGTGCGCATGCGCAGATGAAAACGAAAAGTTTCGAAAACAAAAGGCCGCTCGCGGCCAAGTGCGGTGGCGCTCATGGTTCGACCCCGATACTCGGGTTATTAACGGGTGGTACGCTTTGGATCGGATCGGATGGAACAAGGAAATATTTTGAATCTGTTTTTTCGATAGCACTGTTTGGCTGGATAATCAAGGTCCTAAACCGGGCGATTCAAATTCTGGTACACATGAAAATGGGTAAGCATGGTGATACGGTAGGTCATCATTGCCTTCCAGAATTTGAACCCCTGACGGGGTTGCCGATCTCACCGCATCTTCGTCGTTAGATGTCTTCCCGCATAGGCGGCTATAGCGGAAAGACATCTGCCTTGTATATGCGGCAAGCTCGACAATCGCCCAGTTTAGGAAGGGTATATCTGCGGTTCGGCAGGGTAATGATAAAGGGGGATAGGCGGAAGGCTGAAGGTTTTTAGGGTTGTCGGAATGCAATCGTTTCTTTACCATCACGTACTTATTTCAACGATCAATGAATTCCCTTTTCATAGTTTATTTAGCCCTCAATCCCTCCCTCCAATTTTGAACCATCTTCTCGCCCGAAGGCTCTGATTATCGCTGCAACGCAACCACATAATCGTTAGACGCAATTACATCCATGGTCACAATCGCCCGAAGGCTCTGATTATCGCTGCAACGTTTGACATCTTCCTGGATCCTCGGTTGTACTTCGGAACTGATGGTCACAATCGCCCGAAGGCTCAGAGTACGCTATCGCTTTAGGTTTTTAGGCAGAAGGCTGAAGGTTGTTAGGGCTGCCGGAATGCGATCGTTTTTTATTTCCCTCAAACCGTAACACCAGCCCTGAACCATAATTTCGCCCGAAGGCTCTGATTATCGCTGCAACACCAGTACACTAATGGCGGTCAGTGGAACACAGTGGGAAGTGCGTCACAATCGCCCGAAGGCTCTGATTATCGCTGCAACTTAGTCATGTCAGTGTTCGATATGTATCTTTTTGTCAGTCACAATCGCCCGAAGGCTCAGAGGACGCTATCGCTTTAGGTTTTTAGGCGGAAGGCTGAAGGTTTTTAGGGCTGCCGGAATGCGGTCGTTTTTTTATCATCCGTGCTCATTTCAACGATCAATGAATTCCCTTTTCACAGTTTATTTAACCCTCAATCCCACCCTCCAATTCTGAACCATCTATTCGCCCGAAGGCTCTGATTATCGCTGCAACGCATATGGCAGACAAGATTATTCTTTACCCTTATTTTCTGTCACAATCGCCCGAAGGCTCTGATTAGCGCTGCAACTTCGGCCTGTTGCAATCGTTCCCCTTGATGGCCGATAAGGTCACAATCGCCCGAAGGCTCTGATTAGCGCTGCAACCAAACCGCCGCTCAATAATGCCGGCCACCTGTTCTGCTGTCACAATCGCCCGAAGGCTCTGATTAGCGCTGCAACCGTCTGCCTGCACGCCATAGTAACGGTCCAGGCTTTCTACAGTCACAATCGCCCGAAGGCTCTGATTAGCGCTGCAACGTGATCATCCGATCTTCGACATGTTCGATGATCCTTTGACGTCACAATCGCCCGAAGGCTCTGATTAGCGCTGCAACAGCACGCCTATTTTAATAGTTAATATCAATGTGTTGCAAGGGCAAAAATGGTAACCTCCTTTTGGGTCCGTTGAAATGGATGTCATCCGATCCTCCGCCAATCTTTTGTTTTGCCAATAATCACAATAAATGCAGCGAGATAACCTGCCGGTGGTAACCTCATCCCAAAAACGGATTTTTCCGTGAATCCACTAATTGTCAATAAAATAAGTATCATATATGCCATTTTAGCATTATCTCAATAAGTTGTGGTAGGTATCGTAGGTCGGGTCGAGCGTAGCGATACCCGACAACCGATTGTTGGGTTTCGTTCCTCAACCCAACCTACAATGCCCGGAATTTTGCCATTGCTGCCATCATTTATTAAGAACGTGCCCCTTTTCACGGCTCGGGCTCGATATCCAACTCCGGGTAAAGCTTGCGCGCGCATTCCGGGCACAGGCCATGGCTGAATTCGGCTTCCGAATGATTGCGGATATACGTTTCGATCTGATTCCAATACCCCTTGTCATCCCGAATCTTCTTGCACGATGCACAGATGGGCAGAAAGCCGCGCAGGGTTTTGACTTCCGACAATGCCTTTTGCAGTTTTTCGATCAGGCTCTCTTTTTCTCTTTCCACCGCTTTCCTTGCCGATACATCGTGAACGACCGAGCATAACATGGATTGACCGCAGATGGTGATCGGGCCACTGTAGACCTCGACCTCGCGGATCATGCCGTCCCCAAGCCGATGGCAAAAATCGAAGTAATTTCTCTCTTCGGCTTTGGCTTTCTCCATCTCCTTGAATACTTCTTTTGGGGTAAGGGTATTGATCTGGGTAATGTGCATGCCGGTCAATACGGTTTTGGGATAACCGTAAAAGGTGCAGGCTGCTGGGTTGGCGTCAACGATGGCACCGCTGTCCGGATCGATTAACAGCATGGCCGAGTAGTTTTCTTCGAAAAGCGACCGGAAGAGCTGCTCGCGTTCCTTCAGCAGCGATTCAGCCTGTTTGCGCGCGGTGATGTCACGTACGTATTCGACAACCGCTTCGGTTTCACCGGCCTTGTTGAGCATGGGAAAAGCATACAATTCCAGTGTGCCGATCTGTTCACCCTGCCTGACCAGCGGGATCTCGCTCATTTCCAGTTTTCCGGATTGCATGGCCCGGGCCGCTGGACAGGTCTCACACGCTTGACTGCGAGCATGGTAAACCGCATAGCATTTTTTTCCCTCCAGGGGCAGCCTGTGGGCGTACCATTGTTCCATTGTCCGATTGACGGCGACGATATTGAGGTCCTTATCCAGGATGCTGATACCATCCTGGATGGAGTTGAAAATAGCCTCCAGAAAGGCCGGGCTTTTTTTCAGATGCTGTTCGGTCAGCTTTTGGGGGGTCAGATCGGTAAAGGTGCACAGGATTCGGTTCGGTGTTTTTCCGTCTTGGTGGATGGAAAGGGCTTGGCATCGAAGAAAGATTTTGGAACCATCCTTGTGCCGGCACCGTAAGACCTGTTCATGGGGACGGCTCGGGGCCTCGCCCTGGCGTCTGACCTGCTGGTGCAGCACCTGCCAGTCGTCTGCATCGATCAGGTCCTGCCACCGGGAAACAAGATGCTTCTTTTCTTCGGCGGTGTATCCCAAAAGGCTCCAGAAACGTGCGCTTAGCCAGCCCTTGCCTGGATGCTTTGGATCCCAATACCAGATCCCGTCCGAGGCGTCTTCTTGCAGGAATTCAAAAAGAGACGCATCCGTTGCGATCAGCGCATGAAGTTCTTTTTTCAGGTCATAGACTTGACTATCCATCAGTCATCGCATCCAGGGCCGTTGGCGAATATCCGCGAAAGAATGTCGCTATCAACAATGATCCGTTCATCATAGTCAATAACAAACGCAATAGACAACCTATTTGTTCGCCATATCCACCTGTATCTGTCCGGGGGCAGACACCCCGCGCCGCCTGAGCAGTGATCCGTCCTGGCGGTAAAGATCGGTCAGTGCCTTGAGATAATTGACCAGCGCCCGAACCTCGGCGATGCGGCTGGAAAGCAGATCGCGTTGGGCCTGGGCCACCATAAAACTGGTCGATTTGCCCACGCGCAGCCGTTCGGTTTCGGTGCGCAATTTTTCTTCATCGAACCTGCGGGTCACCGAGGATGCACTGATTTGCTGTTTGGTGCGGCCCACTTCAATATAGGCCGTGCGCACATCGATTTCCACCAGTTGCGTGAGGCTGGAAAGGGCCTTGTCCAACTGCTGGCGCGTTGACAGGGCCCGCTTGTGGAGCGCCTTGGCACTGCGATTGAAGACTGGAAGATCGAGTTTGATGCCGGCCTGGGCATCGTACCGATCTTCATCCATGTGACGGATCGATTCCCCGAATGAATCGGCATACCCGCTTTTGCCCAGGGTGATGAACAGATCCAAAAGGGGAAGCAGTCCGTTACGGGTTTTGACCAGTTCCAGATCACCACGGACTAATTGAAGCCTGGCTTCGTTGAGCAGGGGCTGAAGCCGCATGGCCACCGCCACATGAGTGTCGACGGCTTCGGGGGGAATATCGGGCAGGGCCGGTGGATGGACCAGGGTGATTTCCCGCTGCCAGATGGCCGGTCCCGGCGGATTGAGCAGACGCAACAGCTGCAGGCGGATCCGTTCCATATTGGCCACCGCCTCGATGCGAGCCTGCTCCTGGGAGGCCACTTCGGCCTGCACCGCCGCCAGTTCGGACTTGGCCAGCCGGCCGACATCGATCAGCTGACGGGTTTCGGCCAGTTGCTGGCGCGCCACCTTCAAGGATTCATCCACGATTTCGATCTGGCGCCGTGCCAGCGCAAAATCCCAGTAGGTATTCTCTACATCGGCCACGAGCGATTCGGTAAACCCGCGTAACGCATACTCCGTCATGCGTGTGTCCAGGCGGGCCTGCTGCAGCTGGACCAGATTCACATCGGTTCCCAATCCGCTCAACAGGGCCTGGTTGACGGTCATGCCCAGGCGGGTTTGTGCCAGCCGATCGAGGTATAGCGAGGAGTCGGTGATTTGGGTGCCGGCCTCAATCGCCAGTGTCGTGCCGGTCGGGAAATACTGCGCCAGAGAAATCATACCCTCGGCTGTATCGCTGTTATATTCCTCGGTTGCAGAACCACTTCTGGCCAACCGTTCCCCCTGTTCTCTGCCCACGGAAACCTGTGCTGAAACGACCGGATCGAAATCCGCCCGCGCCTGATCTTCGAAGGTCTGCACGATGGTGGGGTTGAGGCGCTCTACCATCAGGGAACGGTTGTTTTCCAGACACATCAAAATGGCCTGGCTGACACTGAGGGTCAGCGGTTGATCAGGAACTTGAATAGGCGCATCGGTCCGATCCACAGACGCATCGGCCAGCGTCTCCTCGGGCTTGTTTGACTCGGTAATGCTGATGGATGGCGCTGATGGACGGCCGGTTGGTTCGTCGACGCCTGACCAACCGATCCGGGCAATGGTCAGGCCGCCCAAGACGATCAACACTGTTAAGCGAAAATGAAACACCGCCATGTTCATTGCTCCGTAGTTTTAAAAGTCACCGATCGCTTCCGACCAAAACAATCATCCCCAATGCGGTTACCCTGGATGGAAGCATCTTTGCTGTTTTTTAATCTGACCGGCTAGGATATATATTGCTTTTGTCTCACCATGACAACTTGTGAAAGCGTGCTGCCCATGAAATCGACCGGTTCTAAATTGATGCCCCTGATTGTTTTCGTCATTTTTGTTGCGGCGGCTTTGGGATGGATGATCGTGCACCAGTTTCAACCCACCAGCGGTGGAGGGCAGACTGCGGCGATGGCCAGACCCGTGCCGGTGGAGGTGAGGGCGATCAAACGCGGACCCATTGCCCGCAACCGGACGTTCAGTGGCGAACTGGATGCCCAGGCCGAGTTCGTGGTCGCCCCCAAGGTGGGCGGCCGGGTGCTGCGGGTGATGGTGAATCTTGCCGATCGGGTCAGCCGGGGACAGGTTGTGGCCGAACTGGACAACGACGAGTACGTTCAGGCCGTGGCCCAGGCCGAAGCTGATCTGGAGGTCGCCCGGGCCAATCTGTCCCAGGCCAAAAGCGCCCTGGAAATCGCTGACCGCGAGTTCAATCGCACCCGGTCCCTGCTCGAACGCGGCATTGCCTCTGACTCTGAATTCGATGCCGCCCGTCAGGACCAGCGGGCCAAAGACGCGCAACTCAAGGTTGCCGACGCCCAGGTGAAAAAGGCCGAGGCATCCCTCGAGACAGCCAGGATCCGATTGGGATATACCCAGGTAACCGCCGGCTGGACCGGCGGCGACGCAACCCGCGTGGTGGCCGAGCGCTATGTGGATGAAGGGCAGACCGTGGCCGCCAATACCCCGCTGCTGACGATCGTGGAGCTGAATCCCATTGTCGGTATTTTCTTTGTTACGGAAAAGGAATACGCCTATCTTCATCCCGGCCAGGCGGTGTCCATGACCACACAGGCCTATCCTGAGGAGTCGTTTGAAGGACGTATTGAACGCATCGCGCCGGTCTTTCGCAAATCCACCCGACAGGCCCGGGTCGAGATGCACGTCGACAACCCCGACCATCGCCTCAAACCGGGGATGTTCATTCGCGTCAGGGTGGAATTGGAAAGGGTGGCGGACGCCGTGATCGTTGCCCGGCAGGCCCTGACCGTGCGTGATGACAAGGACGGCATTTTCATTGTCCGGGAAGACGGCCGGTCGGTGGGCTGGCACCCGGTGACGGTGGGAGTCGTCGCCGGCGACCGGGTTCAGGTGCGGGGCGACGGCCTGACCGGTCTGGTGGTGACCCTGGGGCAGCAGCTGCTCAGCGACGGCGCATCGATCACCATCCCCCAGCCGGACATGCCGGCCGCCGGCGCTGGTCAAGGGGCCGCATTGCCATGAAACTGCCCCGCCTTGCCGTCAACCGTCCCATATTGACCACCATGGTGACCCTGATTCTGGTGACCCTGGGCGCCATTTCCCTGAGCCGGCTGCAGATCGATATGCTGCCCAATATCGAACTGCCCACCTTGAGTGTTCGCACCGATTATGAAGGGGCCAGCCCCGAAGTCATGGAACGGCTGGTGACCCAGATCATCGAGGAGATCGTGGCCACGGTTCCCGGTGTGGAAGAAATCTCTTCGTCCTCCTCGGAAGGCAGCAGCACGGTCAACGTCAGTTTTGTGTGGGGGACCGACATCGATACGGCCGCCATCGACGTACAGGGCAAACTCGAGGACGAGATCAACGAGCTGCCCGATGATATTGTCCGTCCCCGAATCCGTAAATTCGACATCGCCAGTTTTCCGGTGGTGCTATTGGGCATTTCCAGCAGCCTGGACCCGGTTGAACTGACCGAACTGATCGAGAATCAGATCCGTTATCGGTTTGCGCGTATTCCGGGGGTGGCTCAGGTTGACGTATGGGGCGGCTTCAATCGCGAAGTGCGCATTGAGCTGGATCCTGACCGGATTAAGGCCATTGATCTGCCGTTGGACCGGGTGATCGATGCCATCGAAAACGCCAACCTCGACCTGCCGGCGGGCAAGATCGATCAGGGTCGCTACGAGGTGATCCTGCGTGCCCCGGCCGAGTTCGCCAATCTGGATCAGATTCGTGATACGGTCGTCGGCATGCATGACGGTGCCGCCCTGACCTTGGACCAAATCGCCGATGTGAGGGATACGTATGAGAAACTGACCCGCATCGCACGGGTCAACGGTGGGCGCGGATTGCGGGTGGCCATCCGCAAGCAGGCCGGGGCCAACACCGTCGATGTCGCCAAACGGGTCCTGGCCGAGATCGATGCGGCCAACCGGGCCTATCCGCAGATATCCATCGTGCCGGTGACGAACCAGGGCAATTACATCGAGCGCTCCATCGTCAATGTCGCCCGCTCGGTGCTCTACGGCGGTGGGCTGGCCATTGCCGTGCTGCTGTTCTTTCTGCGCAGCATTCGCAGCACGCTGGTCATCTCACTGTCGATCCCCATCTGTATCGTAACCACGTTTGCCTTGATCTATTTCGGCGGCTTTACCCTCAACCTGATGACCCTGGGAGGACTGGCCCTGGGCGTGGGCATGATGGTCGACAGTTCCATCGTGGTCCTGGAAAACATCTTCCGGCGCTGCAGTGAAAATGACGAGGCCCCGACATTGGCTGCCGTGGAAGGCGCCAGAGAAGTCGGACCGGCCATCATTGCCAGCACGATCACCACCCTGGTGATTTTTTTGCCGTTGATTTTCGTGCGCGGGGTTTCCGGGCTTTTGTTCAAGGAACTGGCCTATGTGATCATTTTTGCTCTGATCTGTTCACTGATATTGGCCTTGAGTCTGGTGCCCATGCTGGCCTCCCGACTGCTCACCAGCAACGGCGCCTGTACCATGAATGCCCCGGCCGCTGCCAACCGGTTGATGACCGGTGTCAGTGCGGTCTCGGAACGGTTGCTCGGCATTTACCTGAGCCTTTTGCGTACCGCCTTGACCCATCGCTTGCTCACCTTATTCTCTGCGGCCGTGCTGTTGGGGGCGAGTCTTTTGCTTTTGCCCTTGATCGGCAGTGAATTTTTACCACCCAGTGATGAGGGAGAAGTGCGGGTAACCGGTAGGATGGAAAACGGGACCCGCCTGGATCTGATTGACCGCCAGACCCGCAAGATGGAAGCGATCATCGCACCGGCGGTGCCCGAGGCGGTTGCTTCCGTGGTCAATATTGGCGGTGCCGGCTGGCGGCCCGATGCCGGATCGGAAGGAGAAATCAGCCTCTCCCTGTTGCCGGTGGCCCAGAGAGGACGCTCCAATGTGGCCATTGCCGAGGACCTGCGCAAGCGCTTGGCCGGCCGCGTGCCCGGCATGGAGATTCGCGTGCGCGCCCCCCAGGGGCAGTTTGTCCTGGAGCGGATTCTGGGCAGTGACGAGGGATTGACCGTCGACATTCGCGGCCACGACCTGTCCACCCTCATGGCCCTGACCGACCGTACCGCCGCGGTGATCGAGACGGTTCGCGGCATCACGGATGTGGAGGCCAGCCTTACGGCCGGCAGTCCCCAACAGGAAATCCGCATCAATCGTGAGAAAATCGCCGATCTGGGCCTGAGCGTGCGTGATGTCACGCAGCTTTTGCAGACCGTCATGGCCGGGACCAAGGCTGGTGAATACCGCAGCGGCGGTAACGCCTATCGAATTCTGGTGCAGCTCAAGGACGCCGAAAAACGGTCGCTCGATGAAATCCTCGACCTGACCTTGACCACCGCTTCCGGAGAAAAAGTGGCGCTGCGCAATGTGGTCACCGCCGAGGCCAGCCGCGGACCGGTGCTGATCGATCGCAAGGACCAGCAGCGGCTGGCAACGGTACGTGCCAATGTGTCCGGCCGGGACCAGGGTTCGGTGGCCATGGATGTCCAGACCCGGCTGGATCAGATTCCGCGCCCCGCCGGATACACCCTACGGGTTGCCGGGACTTTTGAGGAGCAGCAAAAGGCCTTTCGGGAACTGGTGGTCTCTCTGGCCCTGGCTCTGGTTCTGGTGTATATGGTGCTGGCCTGCCAGTATGAGTCCTTTGTCGATCCACTGATCGTCATGTTTTCCGTGCCCCTGGCGGCCATCGGCGTGCTGGTGACCCTGTTCGTGACTGGAACGACGTTGAACGTGCAGTCCTATATCGGCTGCATCATGCTGGGCGGGATCGTGGTCAACAACGCCATCCTCCTGGTGGATCAGGCCGGCCGCCTGGTGAGCCAGGGCATAACCCCGTTTGATGCCCTGGTCGAGGCCGGGCGTCGACGCCTGCGGCCGATTCTGATGACCACTTTGACCACTATTTTGGGACTGCTGCCCTTGGCTCTGGGCATCGGCGAGGGCGCTGATGCCCAGGCCCCCCTGGCCCGGGCCGTGGTCGGGGGACTGGTTGCCTCGACGCTGATTACCCTGGTGCTTATTCCGGTGGTTTATTTGATGGTTCATCCGGATCAAAAGTGAGCTTTGTTATCGATCCAGTTCCTGGCGAATGGCCAGGGCCAATGTTTCCAAAAGAAATGGTTTTTTCACATAGGCGCCGGCACCTAACTGTTGGGCTTCGCGAACCCTTTCCGTTTCGGCGAATCCGCTGGCGATAATCGCTTTTTGACCGGGGTAGAGGTTACAGATGGAACGGTAGGTATCCAGGCCGTCCATGCCTCGCCCCATAATCATATCCAGCACGACCAGATCCACCGCCTCTCCCTTCACAAAGGTAACCGCCGCCTCCCCACAGTCAACCAGATGGACCTGGTAACCCAGCATTTCCAGAATGCGTTGGGCAATATCACGCTGCAGGGGGACATCATCCACCACCAGAATGGATTCCCCCTTGGCCATGAGCGTTTCCTGGTCAATGCGATCGATGGGATGGGGCAGATCCTGACGGGTGGCCGGCAGAAAGACGTTAAAAACCGTTCCCTTGCCTTTTGTGCTGTGAACATCAATGGCGCCGAAATGGTCGAGGATGGTCCCCCATACCACGGCCAGCCCCAGACCGGAGCCGCTCATGCCCAGATTTTTCTTGGTGTAAAAAGGTTCGAAAATCCGTGGCAGATCATCGGCAGCAATACCGGAACCGGTGTCGGCAACTTTCAGTTGGACATATTCACCCTCCGGGATTTTTGTCGTGCCGATCTTCAGTCCGTCAATATAGCGATTTTCGGTGCTGATGGTGATACTGCCGGGTTTTTTGAAGGATTCAAATGCGTTGATGACGAGGTTCATGACGATCTTGGTCAGATCGGCAGGCGCTCCGCGAAGGTGCATCAGGCTGTTGTCGAGCTGTGTCTCGATCTTGACGTGGGGATGCTGCATGGCTTTTTTGAGATGCGCCGGGCTTTGCAGGTATTCATTGACGATGCTGTTCAGATTGATGATTTCCTTTTGTGTGGAACCTCGTTTTGCCAGCGTTAACAGATCCTGAACAATGCTGGCAGCCTGTTCACCCGATGCCTGAATGGTTTGCAGGGGGCGAATCATGGAGCTGTCCTCCGGCAAACGGGCAATGAGCAGTTCCGGATAGCTGATGATTCCAGATAGGATGTTGTTCAAATCATGGGCCACGCCGCCCGCCAGGGCACCGATGGCTTCCATTTTCTGGGCGTGCATCAGTTGCTCATTCAAGCGCTGACGTTCCTTTTCAGCCTCTTTATTGTCGGTCACATCGCGGCTGATGCAGACCAGGCCGGCCAATTGACCGTCATTATCAAAAAGCGGCGCCTTGAAGGTGTCCCAATAGATTTCCCGGCCATCGGCAAGACGCTGAACCTCTTCATAGCGCAAGGCTTCTTTCTGTTCGCGAACAAAGGTGTCCGCTGCAATGCTGCTATCGGTGAGATCGGGTGGCAGCAAGTCTTCATCCCGTTTGCCTAAAATTTGTTGTTTGTCTAAACCGACTCGTTTTTCATAGGCTTTGTTGACGACCAGGTTGCATCCCTTGGCATCTTTAAAGTGGATCACATCCGGCAGTGCCTCGATGAGTGTGTCCAAGCGGTCGTGAAGCTCCCTGAGGGCCACTTCGCTCTGACTGCGTCGACTGACTTCATTTTCAAGATCCGCCACTAGGTCCTGTAACTCTTGATTATGCTGTTCCACCGCCTGCTGAAGCTGTCGCCGATGCCGGAATCCCCATAGTGCAGTCAGAGAAAAACAGCCGGCAAAGAGGGTCGCCAGGGCCATGAGCGCATTGATCAGACGCTTTCGGCGCTGGGCGCCAGTGGCCTGAAGGACTTCATTGAGCGGTGTGGAGAGCCCGATGGTCCAGACATGGTTCTCGAAACGCACCGGTGTCCAGGAGGCGATTTCCTTGCCCTTGTCCGGCAACCAGACGTACCAGCCGATACCCTCACGTGCCTGGGCGACGGCCTCGCACATGTCCGCATAGTGAAAGGCGCCTTTTTCTTTTTGCATGGCGAAAATTTCCGCCATGCTTTTGCCGCGATAAATTTCCGGGAAATCGGAACTCAGGTCGAATACCACGTGGTCCGGGGCATAAATCCAGGCATCGCCGTTTTGAAGCAGGTGAATCGGAGCGACGAAGCGTTTGAGAATTTGCTGCTCGATGGTGTCGATGTCAAAATCGTGGGCCAGACGGTCCCCAACGAAAAATCTGATACTGCGGGCCACCGAGCGGACCACTTCCAATTGCGTTTCCTGGTAAGCGGTGATGACCGTATCAACCAGTGTCTGCTGGTATCGGTGGGCGACAAACCAGCTGAAGATGACAAGGATGATGATCAGTATGGGCAGGCTGACTTCAACGACACGCTCCATCCGGAGCCATGGTTTGGAATGATTTTTTTTGGACGGTTTGTCTGAAATTCGTTCATCATCCATGCAGTAAAACTTCTCCTTGATAAACCAGACGAGGGTTGAGAAATAGGACTGTTCATTTCACATTCAATGATTTGCGCTAAGTCAGTCTATTGCAAAATCCATTGGTATGCAAATAGTATGTTGGCAGAACAGCAATTGTAATTTTGGAGGTGATCAGCGGGAATTTCATCCATCGATAGCAAAAAATGATGATCGATTACGATTACGAGCACGAGCACGAAAAATGCCAATGCCCGTCGTGCTCGTGCTCAGTGAAGCGGTGCTCGTAATCGTAATCGGAAATCTCGACTGAATCAAATCAAGGCCGGCGTTTTACCGGGAATCGATCTGTTGTCGACAGACCGGCAGGGAGATGGTAAAGGTCGTGCCTTCGCCCAAACGGCTTTCGACCTTGATATCCCCGCCGTGGTCTTTGATAAACCCGTAGCAGACTGACAGCCCCAGCCCCACACCTTTGACGCTGTCGGTCTTTGTGGTGAAGAAGGTCTCGAAAATCAGGTCCAGGTGTTCATGCTTGATGCCTGATCCATTGTCGGCAACCGTGATATGAATGAAATAGTCATCGCCCTCGGTGGCCACGGTCAGGCGGCCGCCCTCGGGCATGGCGTCCCGGGCATTGGAGATCAGGTTCAAAAATACCTGGCGCAGTTGATTCTTGGACGCCTTGACCTTGCCGAGATTGTCGGCGAAGTGGTGCACCACCTTGATGGAGTGCTCCCACAGCTGCTTTTCATGCAGCAGCAGGATTTCATCCAGGATGGTGTTGATATCCACCGGGGTGCGCTCTTCCTGGTCGGGTTTGGAAAAAGAGAGCATTTTGCGTAGCATGTCGGTCACGCGTACGGTTTCCGACAGGGACATGTCCAGCAGTTTGCGCCGTTTGTTTCCGACAGGGATTTCGGATTTCATCAGCTCCAGGGTGTTCATGATGCCGTACAAGGGGTTGTTGAGCTCGTGGGCGATCTGGGAGGTGAGGCGGCCCATGGCGGCCAGTTTTTCCGATTGCAGGAGTTGTTCCTGGGTTTTGTGAAGCTGACGTTCCATCTGCAGTTGTTCCTCCAGATCCACGAAGATACCCACCGATGCCTTCTCCTGCCCATCCTCATCATAGATGATGGTGGCCGACAGGTTGCCCTCCACCGTCCGTTTGTCCCTGGCCTTGAAGGTCATGGGATAGGAGCGCAGTTTGCCTTTGCCACCGTAATCCGTACTGCGCATCATGCGCATGACTTGGTGGGCCATGCCGTCGGGGTAGAGATTTTTCACATTCATGGTGCCGATGGTTTGTGACGCCGCGTAGCCGAGGGTCTCCTCGGCGCCCTGATTCCAGATAATGATGTCGCCCTGCATATTGGTCCCTATGATGGCATTGGGGGCGCTCTGGATGATATTGTTGAGAAAATCGTGGGCCTTTTTCAGCTCCTGTTCCATCTGTTTGCGTTGCGACTGGTCCGCGCAGATGCCTTCGTAGCCCAGGACCCTGCCCGTGGGATCGTAGCGCACATGGGCGGTGAGCAACACGGTGATGGGCGTGCCGTCCTTTTTACGGAAATCCACTTCGTAGTCGATCACACGGCCGTTTTTCTCGATCATCGCCTGAAACCGGGCGCGCTCTTTGGCCTCGCGGTAGATGTCACGGGCCAGGTCGAGCTGGAGAAATTCATCCTTGTCCGTATAGCCCAGCATATCCAAAAGGGCGGGGTTGGCATCGAGGAATTTGCCCTCTTTGCTGCTGATATACACGCCCACGGCCACATGGTCGAACAGACTTTGAAAGCTTTCGCGGGAGGTTTTAAGGCGGTATTCCTGATCCTTGCGGTGGCTGATGTCGCGGTAGATGCTCAGCTTGGAAACCGTGCCGTCGCTGCTTTGCAGGGGGATTTCGAGAAGGTTGTAAGTCCGGTCCACCGACGGGACATAGACTTCCTCGTGAACCGTCTGCCTTTTGTCGAACACCTCCGGGCCTCGGCACCAGGGGCAGGGCACGGCACTGTGGTTGACTACCTCATGGCACTTTTTACCGACGCCGTCCCCGAACACCTGAATCATGGCCTTGTTCATAAACTCGACCACGTAATCGTTGTTAACGATGTAGATGCCGTCGGCCATGGCGTCAAGAATGCCGGTCAACATGTGGGCCTGATTCGCGTCCATGGTTTCTCCCATTTAGGGGTAGGGGCACGGCGCGCCGTACCCCTACGGTTTACGCAGCCACAAAAAGTGCTTCGATCTTGGCGATCAGCTGTTCGTCGGTATAATGGGCCAGGGTGATCGCCTTGCCCGGACATTCGGCCACGCAGGTGCCGCAGCCATGGCACTGGGCCGGGTCGATGACCGCATGGCTGTGCTCGTCGATGCGGGGAATATCATAGGGACAGGCGCGTACGCAGGTCAAGCAGGCGGCACACTTGCCCGTGTCCACCGTGGCCACCACGCCGCCGACCATGATGGCATCCCGGGAGAGCAGGGTCATGGCCCGTGAGGCGGCGGCCCGGGCCTGGGCGATGCTCTCTTCCAGGGGTTTGGGGTAGTGGGCCAAGCCGGCCAGGTAGATTCCCTCGGAGGAGAAGTCCACCGGCCTCAGCTTGGCATGGGCCTCGACCAGAAAACCGCTGGCATTGACCGGCACCTTGAAAAGCTCGTACACGTCGCGGTTGGCGTTTGGCACCACGCCGGTGGCCAGGACCAAAAGGTCGGGCCGCAGCCGCACCGGCATGCGCAGCACATGGTCGGTTACCTCCAGTAGCAGGTGATTGTCGGCATCGGTGGACACCCGGGGCGGTGTTTCCGGCTCGTAGCGGATGAACAGGATGCCCGCTTCGCGGGCCTGCTTGTAAAGGTCCTCGCGGAAGCCGTAGGCGCGGATGTCGCGGTAGACAATGCTCACCTTCTTTTGGGGGTGGATCTGTTTGATGGCCAGGGCGCTTTTCAGACTGTGGGTGCAGCAGATCTTGCTGCAATAGGGCCGGTTGTCATCCCGGGAGCCCACGCACTGGATAAAGACCACGCTCCTGGCCCGCAGCAGCCGTTTGTCTTTAACCGCCATGGCCGCATCCATGTCCAGGTGGGTGAGTACATTCGGGTGCCGGCCGTAAAGATAAAGATCCGGCTTGTACTCGCCGCCGCCGGTGGCCAGGATGGTGGCCCCGTGGGCGATAACGGTTTGCGTTTGATCGCCGTTACCCGTAACCAGGGTGGTGGAGAAGTTGCCGATGCTGCCCGTCGTGCGCTTGACCTGGGACCGGGTAAACAGACGAATACGCGGATGGGTTTGGATCCGGTCGATGGTTCGGGCCAGGTAGGGGACGATGGGTTCTCCCTGCCAGGTAGCATTGAGCAGGTTGGCCACGCCGCCCAGCTGGTCCGATCGTTCCACCAGCACCACGTCGCAGCCCTGGTCGGCCACACCCAGGGCCGCTTCCATGCCGGCCACGCCGCCGCCCACCACCAGGGCGGTCTTGGTGATGGTCAGGCTCACCTGATGCAGCGGTTCGATATAGGCGGCCTTGGCCACAGCCATGCGCACCAGATCTTTGGCCTTGGCTGTGGCCCGCGCCGGCTCGTTCATGTGTACCCAGGTGTTCTGGTCACGGATGTTGGCCATCTCGAACAGGTAGCGGTTGAGTCCTGCATCACGGATGGTCTCCTGGAACAATGGCTCGTGGGTACGGGGGGAGCAGGAGGCCACCACCACCCGGTTGATGCCTTTTTCTCGGATGACTGCTTTCATGTGGTCCTGGGCGTCCTGGCTACAGGTGAACAGGTTGTCCTCCACGTGAACCACATTGGGCAGGCCGGCGGCATAGTCGCGCACGGCCGGCACGTCGGCAATGCCGCCGATGTTGATGCCGCAGTTGCACACGAAGACCCCGATGCGCGGCCCCTGGCCGGACACATCCAGTTCCGGGGGCAGCTCATGGCGGCGGCTTTCGGTCCAGCGCGAGTCGGCCAACATCTCGGCGGTGGCCGAGGCGGCGGCCGAGGCTTCCATCACCGAGTGGGGAATGTCCTTGGGTTCCTGGAATGCGCCGCAGACGAAGATGCCCTTGCGGTTGGTGGCCACCGGTGTCAAACAGCCTGTTTTGGCGTGGTTGTAGTGGTTCAGATCCACGCCCAGGCGATGGGCCAGGGCGATGGCATCGGGGTTGGGGGCCAGTCCCACGGACAGGACCACCATGTCGAACTGCTCCTCCACGCTTCTGCCGGCTTCGCTGGCATAGACGATGCGCAGCCGGTCGCCCTCGGCCGGAAACACCGAATGGATGCGCGAGCGGACGTGGCGCACCCCGTGGTCCTCGCGGGCCCTGGTGGCGTACTTGTCGAAATCCTTGCCAAAGGTGCGCAGGTCCATGAAGAAGATCGCGGTGTCAAGTTCCGTTTCGCTGTGTTCCTTGGCGATCACCGCCTGCTTGTTGGCATACATGCAGCAAACCGACGAGCAGTAACCGTTGTCGCAGGCGTTGAGATCCCGTGAGCCCACGCATTGCAGCCAGGCGATTTTGCGCGGCGGCTGACGATCCGAGGGCCGCACCAGGTGTCCGGCATAGGGGCCGGACGCCGAGAGGATGCGCTCGAATTCCAGGCTGGTGACCACGTTGGGATGGCTGCTGTAGCTGTAGGTCTCGTAGATGGAGGGATCAAAGGCGGTAAAGCCCGGGGCCAGGATCACGGCCCCTACCTGAACCTGATGGATCTGCTCGGTCATCTCGTGACAGACCGCGCCGGCCAGGCAGGCCGACACGCACTGGTAGCACTCCGAGCACACGCCGCAGGCCAGGCACCGCTGGACTTCCCGGCTCACCGCCGCCTCGTCCAGGCCCAACTGGACTTCGTCGAAGGTGGTTTTTCGGGTTGCCGGGTCGGCCACAGGCATGGGCTGCCGGGCCAGGGGCACCGCCGCGGACAGGTCCACATCCTCGACCGGTGTCAGCGATGGTGCCCGACCGGCCGCAAGATCCTCACCGGCCAGAAAGCGACAGATCGATTCGGCGGCGGTTTTTCCGGCGGCAATGGCCTCGACAACGGTTTTGGGGCCGCTGACCGCGTCGCCGCCGGCAAAGATGTCGGCATCGGCGGACTGCAACGTCACCGGATCAACGATCATGGTGCCCCAGTCGCTCAAGGTGCAGGCGCACTCATCGGTGAGACAGGCCCAGTCCGACTCCTGGCCGATGGCCGGCACCACCGCATCGACCGCGATGGTGAATTCGGATCCAGCGATGGGCTCGGGACGCCGCCTGCCGGATGCGTCCGGCTCGCCCAGCTGCATGCGAATGCATTCGATAGCCGTGACCCGGCCGTCGGTTTCGACCACCCGCACGGGATTGACCAGGGTCATGATCTCGATGCCCTCCTCACGGCATTCGGCGATCTCCTCGGCGCTGGCCGGCATCTCGGCCTCGCTGCGGCGGTAGATGATAAAGGGCTGTTTGGCGCCGCACCTGAGGGCGGTGCGCACGGCGTCCATGGCCACGTTGCCGCCGCCGATCACGGCCACGCGGTTCCCCAGATCGATCTTCTCGCCCAGGTTGGTGCGCAACAGATAATCCACACCGGGCCACACGCCCTTTATTTCTTCTCCCTCGATGCCCAGCAGTTTGCACTCCTGGGAGCCGATGGCCATGAAAAAGGCCCCGTAGCCCTGGTCGCGCAGCTGGCCGACGGTCACATCGCTGCCCAGGTCGACGCCGGTTTTGAATTCGACGCCGAGCTGGCGCAATACGGCGATTTCCTCGTCGACGATTTCCCGGGGCAGGCGGTAGGCCGGAATACCCAGCACCAGCATGCCGCCCAGTACATCGTGCTTTTCGAAGACAGTCACCGAAAACCCCTCGATGGCCAGAAAATAGGCGCAGGCCAGGCCGGCCGGACCGCTGCCCACCACGGCGACTTTCTCTGATCGCAGGGCCTTTTTCTCAGGAACGAAGGTGATGCCGTTGGCGCGGGCCCAGTCGGCCAGAAATCGGTGCAGGGCCATGATGGACACCGGTGCGTCGACCTGTCCCCGGGTGCAAGCCGTCTCGCAGGGGTGATGGCAGACCCGGCCGCAGACGCCGGGGAAGGGGTGTTCGCTGCGGAACAGTTCGAACGCCTCCTTGTACTTGCCCTGGGCCATGAGGGCCAGGCAGCCCTGGAAACTGGGATTGGCCGGACAGGCGGCCTTGCAGGGCGCCGTGCCTTTTTTCTCGATGGTGTAGGCCGACGGCATGGCCTGGGGATAGCGCTTGAAGGCCGCCTTGCGATCCGCCAGGCCCTGATCGAAGTCGTTGGATACATCGATGGGGCACACCTTGCTGCATTCGCCGCAGGCCGTGCATTTCTCCATGTCGATGTAGCGCGGTCGCTGGCGCAGGGTGACGGAGAAGTTGCCTGCCTGCCCCTCGATGGTTTCAACGTCGGTCATGGTGAACAGGTCGATGTTCAGATGGCGGCCGGCTTCCACCAGCTTGGGGGAGATGATGCACATGGAGCAGTCGTTGGTGGGGAAGGTCTTGTCCAGTTGGGACATCACCCCGCCGATGGCCGAACGCTGCTCGGCCATAACGACCCGATAGCCTGAATCGGCCAGGTCCAGCGCGGCCTGAATGCCGGCAATCCCCCCACCGACGACCAGAACCGCACCTGTGGTTGTGTGTGTCATGATCATACTCCTTTATGGATGCCAGATGTAAGAGCTTGTTTGATAAATCCGTCTAAGGCCCGCTAACGGCGTTGGAAAGTGTCTCAAAATGCTCACATATTACATATATGCTCTGCTTTTGAGCCACTTTCCGCCTTGTTATCGGGCCTGATCCAGACTTCTCAAACAGGCTCTATGCGCTAAGCCCAGGTGTCGGCTGTTGTAACGCTTCCCGTATCGGTTCTACAGACCCAGATCGGCCAGGTCCGGTCCCAGATAGGTGCGTTCGTTTTCTCCCAGGAGGCCCATGGCTATGCACATGATGGTCCAGATGTGCACCACCCGGTAGTGGCCGCCGTAATGCTCGCCCACGTCTTCGATCTGGGTGTGGCAGTTGTGGCAGGGCGCGATGACATACTGCGCGCCGGTGGCCATGACCTGATCGAACTTGATTTTGCCGTAGGCCCGACGCTCGTCGGGAAACCCGCCCTGCAAGGCGCCGCCCCCGCCACCGCAGCAGTAGTTGTTGACGCCGCAGGGGACCATGTCCACGAAATTCTCCTCACCCACGATGGTCTTGACCACAAAGCGCAGCTCGTCGGCCATCTCCTGGCGCAGGGTCTTGCGGACGATATTGCACGGATCCTGGACCGTGAACTTGACCTTCAGGTCCCGGTTCCAGTCGGCGTTGACCTTGAGCTTGCCCTCACGAATCCACTGGGCGTAGAGCTGGATGATACTGGTGAACGCAAAGCGGTGGGGAATCTTGAATTTTCGCAATCCTTCCAGGATCGCAAAGTAACTGTGCCCTCACTCGGTGTTGACCACCAGCTCGCAGCCCAGGGTGTTGTCGATGTGATCGACGAATTCCTCCAGAATATAGCGCCAGCCTTCCTCGTCGGCCAGAAAGAGACAGTAGTTCTCACCGGCCCACATGACCGAGGGGTAGGTCCAGTCGGCTTCCACCAGGTGCAGAATTTTCCACAAGGGGCCCAGCTCGTCAGGCTCGGTGACCGGCTCGCGCGAGTTCTGGTTGATGGCCATATACGCCCCCACCCGGTCCACCGATACCTTAAGGTCCTTGAACCGGGGCTGGGTCTCACGGATTTCTTCAGCCACGTCCTCCACGGTCCAGATGAAGTCCTCGGTGGGCACGCCCATGGCGTTGCCGGCGCGGATATGCTGATCGCAGGATCCGCGGATGCCCTTGGGACGCTTGTCCCGGGGCCAGGATCCGCGCAGCTGATAGACCAGTTTGGGGATGTTGATTTTCATGGGACAGGCATTGACGCAGCGGGCACACATGGTGCACACCCAGGCCCACTTGTTTTTTTTCACCTGTTCGTCCATGCCCAGATTGACCATGCGCAGCAGTTTACGCGGGTCCATATCCATCAGGCCCGATGCCGGACATCCGCCGGTGCAGGTGCCGCAGGTCATGCACAGATCCAAAAGCGAATCGGGCACCTGTTCGAGGACGTCCGCCTTGAATTGACACTCCAGATCTTCCAACTCGATGGGGTCGGTCATTGGGTTGCCTCCAGGTTTAGGGGGTTAGGCTGAAGGTGGATAGACTGAAGGGTGTATATGCTAACCTTCAGTCTTGAGGCTAACAACCTACTTACCTAGTGTCCGTCCAGAAATGGTGAATTTTGCCCGAGTCCAAGGCGGTTAACAAATTCAAACCGGAGGAATATTGGTAATATTTTGAGGATTTGAATTTGTTGCCCAACGCCGGAATCGGGTGAAAGGCGCCGTTTCTGGATGGGCACTACCTAATTTTTGCCGCATCCAGGTACGGCTGAATCTTGTCAATGCCGCCCAGGGTGATGATGTGCACGCCATCGCAAAGATCGCGCAGGCCCTTGATCGTATCGGAGAACAACTCGACACTGGCCTTGAGCTTGTTGGGGGCCTTGTCCAGCTTCTGGATCGCCCAGTCGGGGACCAGCCCGGCCTTGAAATGCCGGTTGATGAAGCGGGCCATGGCGGCATTTCTGAGCAGCATCACCTCGGCAATCACCGGCACATTAAAGGTCTTGATCTGCTTCAGGAATTTCTCGAATTGATCCAGGTCGAAGATCGGGGTGGTCAGGAAATAACCGGTACCGATTTCGCGCATGGTTTCCAGTTCGTTCATGCCCTGTTTGGGCACATTCTTACCCCAGGGCGACTCCACCCCGGAACCCATGATGAAATCCACCGGGCTCGGCAGATCCTTGCCATCCACGGTGCGGCCATCTCTTAAATGCTGCAGGACCGAGGCCAGTTTGCCCGAGTCCACATGGAAGAACATGGTTTCCTGCAGGCTGTCGCCGGAGATGCGGTAATCCTCGGTAAACACCAGCAGGTTTTCGACGCCCGAGTCGTGGGCATGGTTCAGATCCTTTTGCAGTTGAATACGGCTTTTATCGCGGGTGGTGGTCTGGTAGATGGCATCGAAGCGATTCTCGTTGAGCAGCTCGCAGGTACGGATGCTGTCCCCGACGATGCCTTCCATTTCCACGTCGGCAATGGCAACACCGTCCATGCGGCCGCGGATTCGTTTCAGATTTTCCACCAATGTTTCGGGATCATCGTCTCCCATGGGGGCCTGAACCTCCGAGGTAACGATAAATTTCTTTTTTTCCAACGCTTCCTTGAGTTTCATGCGACGCCTCCTTATTTATGGCCGAAAGGCGAAAGTGATCGGTTATCCAGTGTTCGTCCAGAAATAGGAAAATTTGGCCTTAGATCAAGGCGCCTGGAAAATTTTACCGGAGGCATATGGTTGATATTCCGAGGATAAAATTTTTCGGGCAACGCCGATATCGGGCAAATTGGCCATTTCTGGATGGACACTATCTAAGCTCCAACAACCGGGCTACCTCTTCCTTGAGTTGGGGCAGAGGAAGCGGCTTGGAAAAACAGACATCCGCGCCATGGGATTTCATTTCCGCAAACTTCTCCTCATCCAGGTAGGCGGACAGGACGATGATTTTGGTGTCCCGGGTATCCTCGTTGGATTTGATCTTGCGGCAGACCTCGTTGCCCTTGATGTCCGGCATCATGATATCCAGGATCATCAGGTGGGGGTGGAAGTGGTTGACCTGCAGCCCGGCCTCGAATCCATCCGAGGCACTGATCACCTCGTAATCGAATTCGTCCTCTTCCAGTGCCTGGACGATGGTCTCGACGATGATCGGATCGTCGTCCACGACCAGAATGCGATGGCGTTCATCGGCGAATTCCTCTTCCGGGATAGGGATGCCCTGGCGCTGCATGAAGGCTTCCATGTCGCCGCGTTTGATGCGCCGGTGACCGCCTACGGTCTTGTAGGCCTTGATGTGTCCGGCGTCGATCCAGTTGATGATGGTTTTCGAGGAGACATTACAATACTTGCTGGCCTTGAAGACGGTAAGTGTATCTTCCATCGTCCAATCCCTCCTTTAATTGCATAAGGGTTTTAAAAACGGTTTTCTCTGCCGGTGGAATGAACGCTGTGCGTGGGCTTTGGGCGAGCGGGGCATGAACATTGATGATGGGTGATTATCCAACCGGGTGGTGGGAACTTGAGAACGGTTCGCATGGCACGGGGTATGTCGATGTGGAACAAATGCCTTTCCGACCTTTTTAGTCAAAAAGATCATGCCCAATAAACAATGTCAAGATAAAAATAAAAAAACTATAAAAACTATAAAAGCTGAACTAAAATCGGCCATAATGCATACACTTATTATAGTTATTATAGGAATTATAGTTATAAATGATGATCGGTTACGATTACGTGCACGAGCACGAGCACAAAAAACGCCAATGCCAAACGGTCGCGCTCGTGAAAATGTGAAAAATGGGGACGTCGTACCGAATTGGTCGGCGGCGGATTGATTCGAAACCTGGGTGGGTGGTCAGAAGTTAAGAAGATGCGGCTGAAAGGCATGGACCGTATCAAAGGCGATGAACGCATCCTTGGTGATTCAGATTTCGTCCTATCGGTTCTGTCACAAGCCAACGAACGGTTTAAACGCCGCTATGGACCCAAGCAGCGGCTATGCCGTATTACCATGTTTACCAATTTTCATGCATACCAGAATTTGAATCGCCCAGTTTAGGATAATGTCCCTGAATCTCCCAAAGCCATAATTACACCTTGAATGGAGCGGTTAGTTGCTAAGGGCTCGCGCAAAAATAACTTCACATTTTCAGCGCCCATCCATCCCGCTCAGCAGCGTTGCGAAAACACGGAATATACCTGATATTCCTTTGTCTTCGTGCCTTGCTGAGCGGGCGCCTGAACACTGAAAATCTGCGAATTTATTTTTGCGCGAACCCTAAGGACTAACCGCTCATCTTGGGTGTCAACCACGCTAAAAAAACCTATAACTCAATCTTGGTTCCCAGAACGCCCAGGAACTTGGCCAGCCAATCCGGATGGGCGGGCCAGGCTGGTGCGGTGACCAGATTGCCATCCACGTGGGCATCGCAGACCGGAATGTCAACGTACTGGCCGCCCGCGCAGGTGACGTCAGGACCGACTGCCGGGTACGCCGAGCACGATCTGCCTTTTATAACGCCGGCCGCCGCCAGTACCTGGGCACCATGGCAGATGGCGGCAATGGGTTTGCCGGCATCTGCGAAATGCCGCACAATGTCGAGAACGGTCTCATTCAAACGGATGTACTCCGGTGCTCGCCCGCCGGGAATCACCAGCGCGTCATAGTCTTCGGTTTTTACTTCTGCGAACGTGGCATTCAGTGTAAAATTGTGTCCCGGCTTCTCGCTATAGGTCTGGTCGCCCTCGAAATCGTGTACCGCCGTGCGTACCGTCTCACCTTCCTTTTTATCCGGGCATACGGCGTGGACGGTGTGGCCTACCATCTGCAGCGCCTGGAATGGCACCATTACTTCATAGTCTTCAACAAAATCACCAACGAGCATTAAAATCTTCTTTGCTGCCATAATTGCCTCCTTGGATTGGGTTATCGGACTGTCCTTTCTCTTTCTAACAAAAGAGGAGGGAACAATTGCTGATTGTTAATCGTTTTATTTGCGCTTTTCCGCCAAAGGGGTTTTAAAACGCAGGCAGGCCTCGTTGGGAACGGTTTCGGCCCGTAGCAGATACCCCGCCAATGTCCATTCGGTAATTCGACGCCGGCCATTGATCTCAAAATGGGCGCGGACACTCCAAAAGTAACGGGTACCCGGGCTTAAGGGGAGGGGAATTCGGTGTTCAGTGGCAGTCAATCGGTCTCGGGCGTAAACGAGTTTTCCCGTACCCTTGGTGACGGTACGCCAGATACGAATTTCATAATGCACCTTGTCGACATGGGCGTATCCTGTGGTTGTCGATGGGGCTACCAGCGCGATGTTGAGCGGCTGCCAACGAAAGGTGGGGGCCAGTGAGTCGACCTCAACGAATTCGGCAAGCAGGGCATACCATTTTTTCTCCACCGGTGGGTAGTCGGGGCGCAAACCGATCACCGCGGGTTTTCCGCATGCGATGACCGCTCCTGCCACGACGCTCCATACGAGCAAACAGGACAGCCAGGCAGGCAACCTAATCGGATTGACCATCATTCCATTCCACCGGATAGACCAGAAAAAAATCATCGATGATTTTCTCTGCTAATTCAGGTACGCAACTTTTGAATTCATCGACCAGGTCAATGCCTTCATGATCCGCCCAGTCCGCAAATGTTCTTTCCTCATCGCTGGCACAGATTAAATGCTCGTCGAGCAGGGTGCTCCGGTCCGCCGAGCGGATAAGCTGGGCATGGATCCGCAAAAACGTGTCCATTGGCGGATTGATGCTGTAAATTCCACGAAGCCCGGTTACCTCCACGCGAATTAATAATTGTGCATTAATGGAATTCGATTTCGGATCACGTAGCTCGGTGGTACCATGATGGGGCGGTGCAAAGGATGCGTCGGGATAGGGGATGAATTGAATCGGTGTCCGTGCATTGCCCAAATCGATCACGCGGTTCACAAATTGTTCGCGCAGCCCCATCTGCTTGAGGTTATCCGCTGCAATCGTCAACATTGTCTCGGCCTGCTCAACCTCCTGGGCAGGAACAGCGGCTGAGACGCCGTAAACACCACCGGCGACTGCGCTGAACGGTGAGACGAGAAGCCCCAGATACGTCCCTCCCGGCACTGGTGAGGCAAAGCCGAGCATCACCGGCAGGGCCGCGCCGAAGACGATGCCGCGTTTGATTCCGCCCCATACCCCCTTGGCCGGGAGCAGGACCTTGGTTTCCGGCAGCTTCGGGGACAGGCTGACGCCGACGGTCGATATCCCGGATCGAACGGTTTCAAGTGGCACCGGGTTCATGACATAGATGCTCGGCGTTCGCGCACAGGCTGCCACCATCACCAGGAAAGACAGCATGGCAAGCACAGCAGCGTGCGTTGACGTTTTTATGACCACACGTTTTTTGCTCAAGTCGGATGTCATTATTCCTTTTCGCGGTTCTACAGAAAGCTCAAGTTAGAGACGAAAAGTTCCCGACAAGGTCGTTTTGTAGAGGAATCAAAAGAACACCCTCAGATAAAGCAGCATCCCGGCATAGTTGAATTCGACCTTGCCCTTCAGATCGACCCCAGGCCAGTCTTCATTTTCCGATTCCAGGCGAATCCCTAAGGTGTCAAATCCCAATCCGATGCCCACATGCGTCCAGGGATTATATTCCAGGGCGGTTCGAAATTCCATGATCGATCCCGTGAAATTGTCAATTTCAGCATAAAAGACCTGCGCACCGGTTCGGATGAACCACTGGGGCGTTAAGGCGACATCCATTCTCAGAGCGAATACCGGCAGCGGGGCGGTGAATTCTTCCTCCTCTTCCTCATCCAAAAGCCCGCTGACTTTGATGCCGAAATCGATCGGCATCACGTAAATGCCGATTCCGGCCGCCAGATCGATGCGGTCGTCCTGAAAAAATGAATAGCTATAGGCCAGCTCGTAGATGTCGAGATTAAAATAGGCGTCGACCGACGTTCCCGATGGGATGGTGATCGTGTTGCCATCGTCGTCCTCGATGGTGATATCGTCAGTAACCCGGCGGTTGCCGTCACGCCTTAATGAAAACCAGGTAAAATCCAGCCGATGGCGACGGTTTGGGGTGAAACGCCAAAGCGCATCGGCGCGAAAGACCGTGCTGGTCGAGTCCAAATCCAGCGCCTTTTCCACATCGATATCCACTCCGAGACCGGTTCCAAAACGGACGCTGCTGTCCACGGCTGTGAGAAACACACCGGCATCGATACTGAATTTTTTCCATGGCTTTTCCTGTTGGTTCAACTCGTCTGCCAGTGCCGATTGACAGGCCAGAAGCAGAACACCGATCAGGAGCAGCACCATGCAGTTTTGCAAAATGGTTTTCACCGGATTTTCCTTAAAGGCTTTTGGCTGGCATCTTCACAGACTATCATCTGGATGGACACCCGTCCACGGCTGCATCTATTGAGCGGCTTTTAAAACCTCCCGATAACGCTCAATGGTCTTCAGGCTGGATAGGATGCTGCCGTGATCTTCATTGAAACCATAAATGCGAACAGCATCGGCCTGGGCCCGGTAGTCGAGCTCACTGTCCAGTTCCACGGTCCCGTCGTTGTTTTCCATGAACATGCTGCAATTGCCCTTGTGGCTGAAAAACAGATGAAAGGCGACGTCGGGAGACAGGGATTGACCGAAAATCTTCCGGATGAATTCGCTGTCCGGAGCGACATCATGCCAGCTTGGAATGGCCGTGGGGGCTTTTTCGGCGCCTTTCTGGGCCATGCGAACGCCGCCCCAGGGGGTCGACAGGGAAACGAAAAGGTTGATCGGCGCGCTGCCGGCATGATTCCGGTTGGCCAGGATTGCCGCCCGGGAAACGAGTCCGCCCATGCTGTGGGCGGTGATGTAAAGGCGATCGAACTGGTGTTTGTCGTGCAGTATTTGAATCATCCCTTGCAGGATCTCGGCGGCAACGTCCAGGCGGATGCCGGATGGATAATAGTAGAACCAGGACTGGTACCGGCTTTTGTCGAGGCTGTCGGCCATGTCCTGCCAGCCGGTAGGCGTGCCGGTGGCCCCATGCACGAAAAGCACGGGGATGCGTGCCGGATCATAGGGCTCCAGGAAGTAGATGCCGACGCCGAATTGCTTGATAAAGGCCAGTGGTTTCCAATAGCCGGTGCTACCATTGGCCTGATCAAACACCGGAGCATCAAGTTTTGCAATCGTGCCGAGCTTGAATACCGGCATTTGCGTGATGGCCAGGTCATCTGCCATGTCCAGGCCATCGACAAATTGGGTCGCCGGCGATAACTGAATATTCAGATTCTGCCGGGCTCTGCCACCCGGTTTCCTCGCATTCGATTTCGGCGGGGCGACGATGATCGGTTTTCCATATTGTCCGGCCAATTCTCCGCAATCATGATCGAGGTTTTCATTGAGATCTTCAAAAGCCCTTAAATAATAGGTCCCCGGTCCAACCAAAAAAGAGAAATGCCCTGTACTTTCGGGAAACACATAGCGAATTGGAATTTGCTTTCCATCCGTTTCGGAAAATAAGATGACAATGACTTTTCCCTGGTCCGTGGTTGGGGTGAGGATTTCACCCACAAGGGCAAACGACTCTTCATATTCTGCTAAATCATTTTTCAGCTCTCTAAAGACGCAACCATCTATCAATGCCACTAATGCGATGGCAGCCACGGTCATGACCATTGGTCGGGTATGTTTCCACATATTGTCCATCCCTGGTAACGAATAAGAACGATGATCGATTACGCGTACGAGCACGAAAAAACGCCAATGCCAGTCAGTTGTGCTCAGTGAAGCGGTGCTCGTAATCGCAATCGGAACGTTCGATATGGCATAATTGCAATTGCTGATGCTGGCCTTGCTTCAAAGACGCCATCATTGAATACTTACTGTCTGATACGATAGGTGCCGTCCGGGCTCTTAATCAGACGAACCCGGTCGCCGACGGCGAATTCATCGTCTTTTTCCTGGACGACCACCAAAACGCGGCCGTCATCCATTTCAACCTCGATTTCAAGGGCAGGCTTCTGGGCAGCCGCACCTTCAGCGGCATTGCCCGCCGCCGCGCCACCCAGTGCACCGGCGGTGGTTGCCAGCTTTCGTCCGCGGCCACTGCCAATGGTGGAGCCGATGACGCCGCCGACGATCGCGCCTCCAACCGCCCCGGCACCGGTTTGCTGACTCTGGATCGTGACCTCGGAAACCTTGAGGACCGTCCCGTAATACACGGATAGTGGGGTTTGCGCCTGACCCGGCGTATAGGTTTTACTGCCCTGGCTGGCCTGGCAGCCCCACATGGATAAAGCGATACTCAAAACAATGACGATGATATTTGTTCTCTTTTTCATTTTTTATGCTCCTTTTACAGTGATTTCATCCCAAGATTGATGAGCTGTCGGGGGGCATCGTTGATATCGAACCACTCGGCCGATTCGACGACACCGGAGGCCATCTTCTGGTGGGCTCGCACCCATACGAGCAAAATCAATCTGATGCGGTTGATCCGTTCCACGGTGGCCGTGGCCACATTGTCGACTTCCCGCAAACCGCTCCGGTATTCCTCCCAATCCGATTGAATTTCCTGCTGAACCTTGTGCATGGCATTCATACGACCTTGCAGATGCTTGGCAATCTCCCGGAGTTCCTTTTGCGTAGGCCGGCCCTTGGGGATAATTTCCGGTATCCAGATGACGCCGCTTTTCGCCAAGCCGCTCAGGTCGGGGGAATCGGTTCGATAGGCATCGTAGATGGTCTCGAAGGCGCTCAAAATGAAAAACTTTTCATCTTCCAGCTTCTCGTGATAGCGGATGATATCCGCGTATTCAGCCTCGATCTTGCCGTCGATTTTTTCCGCCAGCGTGCCGATCGCCGCACTGAGTTCGGAAAGGCGCATGATGCCGTCCATCACCGCCCGGTTGAGGATCGGTTGTGCCGTCTGCAAGGCGGACAGTAAATCGCTTTGCCGACGGATATCATCAATGAGGGCGTCATAGTGGTGGGGATCCATATTCAGCCGTTGCACGATGTTGGATTTGAACGTGGCCACGTAGTCGGCATAGGCGGCCACCTTGTCCTGTTCGGTTCCGGAGGATTCGGACAAAGAAACGAGGGAGATCGAATATTGTACAATCCTGCCGATTCCTTTTCTTGTCTGGTCCGCCAGCGCCAGCACCCTACGCTCTTCGGGTTCCGATGGGTTGAAAAAGCGCCGCGTGATAACCGTTTCATTGCGCGACATATCCAGTTCCAAATCGTCGAGTATGGCAATCGTGTTATCGGCGAACAGACCGATGTTGGCTTTGGTACTTGGTGTGAATTTCTTTTTCATTGTCGCACAGCCGCCACACGCTACCAAGAGAAAAATAACAGCGATCAGCCAGGTGAGCTGCTTTTGCAGATGGCGGCAGTGTCCCGGCGGTCTGAATGAATTCTGAGTTTGCATCCGCGTGCCTCCTTTTCATCAAAGGTTACCAGTGGTACTGAAGGTATACCGTATTGTAGTTGCTGCCCCCGGAAATCCGTCCGAAAGCGGACGATTTGGAATAGATTCCGGACCGGTGATGAATGCTGTACCCCAGCCACAGGTCTTCCATCCATTCGACACGCAAAAGGTGCCCCAGGCTCAGGTCTAAAGAAAAGTCCAGAAAATTGAGCAGCTGGCTGGGGCGGTAGTCTTTCTCCTGCATGTCTTTTTCTTCCAGGTAGGGGATCCGGTCCAGATACGACAAGCCTTCGGCAAATCCCAAACGCCATGGAATCGGCCATTTGATCGTGTAATAGAATTTTACCGCCAGAACGTATTCGGTGGATCGGTCTTGCACATCCGATGAGTGATGGTGCACGATTCCGGGCGTCAGGTAGGTTGCAATGGGCAGGGTAAACAGCCGATCGGCCAGGGGAACACCAAGAAAAACAGAGGAAAGCTGATTGTTGTAAGGATCGCTTTCGGTATTTCCGGTCATGATTTCACCCAGATTGGATTCGGTTCCCCAGCCATGGGCCAGACGGACATACGGTTTGGATGCTAACGTGTTCACGGGATCTTTTTTGTCATTGAAAAAGCCGATCCCCAAAAAGGCTTCGCTCTGGTAGGATTCATCGATAAAGGAGACGTCCCGGGTATCGCTGTCCAGAAAGAGAATACTGCCCCTTGCCAGCAAATACAAATTCCGCCAAACGTGCAAGCGGATGTCGGCGGCGAGCTGAGCGTCCATGGCCATGCCTGGATCTTCTCTTCCCAGGCCGTAATAGCGATCGTTGAATGCGGCGCTTTTCCAGCGAAATCGTGCATAAGATCTGAGTTCCCAAATCCCTCGTTCGAAATTTATTCCTGGTGCCAGGTTGGCGTGGAAACGTCCGCTTTGATCACTTAATACCTCGACGTTCGTATGCAGCCAGTCTGTGAAATGATAGGTAAACTGCCCCCCCATATCCAATCCGGATTCTCGAATCTCGTTCTGGTACCTTTCGGGAATGTCAAAGAACCGGTATCGGGCAAACGGGCTCAATTGCCATTTTTCTTTTTGAAAAAGCCTGTATCCGAACTCAAGCCCATCGATAAACAGCGGACCGTTTTCATAAAAAATCAAAGGCACGACATCGTTTACGACACCTTTTTCCGCATCAAATACAATGGTCGCCGAACGAAGCCCCATGGCAATGCCCCACTTGTCGGGTGCCCTGGTTTGATGGTTTTCAGGTGGTTGTTCCTCACAAAAAGCATTGTGCCCAATGAGGATTAGCAACGCGATCGACAATCCTAAAAGAATAGTTTTGACTTTCATCTGATATTCCGAGGATTAAATTTTTTGTGTAACGCCGATATCGGCCAAAGCTAAAATTGGCTTGGCCATTTCTGGATGGGCACTTGTTAGAACCGCCAGGACAGCCCGAAAACAAGCCCCTGCTGGCTGACATCATACAAGAAATCATTTTCATCATAGTCGACGTCCAGATAGCGGTACCCGACGGTGATGGAGAACATGGGTGTCCATTGATACCCCAGGTTGAGCATTGCATCCCACATGAAATCCGACCCCATGCCGAAGCCTCCCATGGAGAAGGCGCCACTGATGAAAAACTTGGATGTGCCAAGTGGCAACAGCCCTTTGATGCCGATGAGAGGATCCACCCAATCCTCACGGTTGGACCGCTCGGTCGCGGGCAGGATTCCGGCACCGAATTCCAGTGTAGAATCCACGGACCAGTATCTTACCCCGGCAACGGCGTCCAGAAAGGTTTGATCCTCCTGGATCAGTCGATACAGGCCGGCCGCCGAGACGATCCAGCTTTTTGTGCGGGTCGTGAGCGTTGAATAAAAAGGGCCGGCAGTGGCCTCATCGTCCTCGATATCCGAATAGTCGATGTCGGCCACCACGCCGTACCGGCCCTTGCGGGCCTCGCCGATCAGAGAGAATGATCCGTTGATGTTGCCGAGGATGTCATCATAAAAATCGATGTCGACCTCGGCGGCCGGCAATCCCGGCTGGGTCGCGAGATCTCCTTTTTGTCCGCATAGCCAGGCATACGGGGCAATCTGAAATTGCCACTTGCCATCGCTGTCTGTTTCTGCATGGACCGGGAAGGCCAGAATAAAGATTGTGAGTATCCAACCAATATATACTGGAACGGTTTTTATTGAAAGGCGAATCATTTTAGCCTCCTACAGAAAACAAAACAATTTCAAGGCGCCCCGCTCTCCAGTGCCTCAGCCTCCGCCCGGCAGTCCCCGGTGGGCGGAAGGCCTTTTTCGTGAACCTTTGCATATTCGGCTTTGGCCGCTTTCAAATTCGCACAAAATTGCGGATCGGCGTGCAGTCGGGCGACCGTGGCAGCGCCCATAAAGCGGCCTTCCACCACATCACTGTGCCAGTGCACATTGCAGATGATCCGGCTTTCGCCGAACGCGCGCCCCCGGGCGAGGATGGCATCCGCCCGGTCTGGTGCAATTTCAGCAAGGACAAGCGCCCAGGCCCATCCGATGGCCGTATGCCCGGACGGGTAGGAGCCGTCTTTTCTCAGCTTCGTTTCCTCTTTCGGCGTGCAGACGGGCGCCCCGTTCATCATGAACGGGCGTTTGCGCTGATATTGATTCTTGGCGGTGTAGGTGGACAGCCCGGCATCGGCCAGGGTGCGGCGAAGCAGCATATAAAGATGCGGCGTGTTCTCCTCCGAGATCGGAATGCCCAGGGCACAGGAGAAGGTGTCGGCCGCTTCGGGAAACCTCAGTTCCGCATCCTGAATTGCAACCGTCCAGCGCGGCGTGCCTCTTAGGGCCAGGCTATCTTTGCTTATCTCATCATCCAGTGCTTGCGCAGCAGAGCCTTCGGCCGGGGGCGGCGGAAGGAGTGCCAGGCTGTTGGGAAGGGCATCCCGATTCAAATAGCCCGCCAGGATGCCGGGCATTATTTCCGGAACAGAATCAGGGCCTTGCTTTTGAAAGCCGGCACAGCCCATCATCATCCCCACGCATATAAGCACCAATACGATCTGCCATTTTTTCACGCGATCGACATGGATAAACATGACGTCAGAAATCCTTTCCAAACCAATTGAAGGGCTCAAGGTGTCAGGACGCTTCCCGGTTCCCGATACACAAGCCCGGATTTATTTCAGTCCCGTCTCGGTAAGCGCGTCCAGGCAGCGTTTGCTGACCTTTTTCTTGTTTTTGGTAATGCAGTCCAGCAAACGTCCTTCACCCACAGGCACGTCGGCGCAATACTTCTCCAGATCGTCTTCACACTCGTAGGCCGCATAAGCCAGGGCGGAGACCGCCCGGTCAAGCAGGACCGCGGCGTCAAACAGGGCAAATTCGCACTTCGCGCTCAATTTATCCTCGTGGGCGTACAGACAGGCCAGCACCCGTCCCTCGCCGGGGGTAACACCTTTGCAATAGTTTTCCAGTTCCGCCTTGCAACCATCCGTAACGGTCTGGGTCAAGGGGTCGGTGGCAAATGCCGTGGACGAAATCATCATTGCTGCCGCCATTACAACCAATATTCTCAACATCCTGGACATATCTTCCTCCTAGTGTAAAAATGGGGACACTGAACGAGACGAAATCAACCCGTTCGCATCCGTCACATACCAACGTAAATAAGATCGTAACTGTCTACTCAGTCAATATCGCTGAACTCAGCGGCACTCACTTCCTGTTCGTCGGGATTCTTTATGTCAAATACAACTTTGTGCAATTGCCCTTCCGTAAATTTGAATTTGCCGAACTGAGCGTATTCCTCATTTACCGGCATGCCTTCGTCGCGGCCAATATCGAAGGTTTCATGACCGGTATAAGCACCGTAGACGGTTGCCGTGATGGCCATTTCTCCCACTTTTTCATCGTTGATGAACAGTTCGACGGTAGAGGGGCCGTTGAGCCTTGGCTCCTTCATGGTATGTTTTAGGGTGATTTTTACATCTCCATGGGGAATTTTTAGATCGCCGTCGAAGTCATGCCAATAAAGGCCAAGTGTGGAGTAGCTGTATCTGAGTTTTCCGTCTTTGATGAACAACGCCTGTCCGCCGATATGCTCACCAACCGCATAAATAACACCCTGGGTCGTCTCATCAGCCGTCAAATAGGCATTCACCTCGTAATTGGTGGATTTGATCTCCGGTCCTGCCATTTCGGGCACCCGGTACACATTGGGTGTCAGTTCCCAGTGTCTTTTGGCCGCTCTTTGTGGGTTGGATTCAGGCTGCAGCAAGCGGCCCAGGGATCCGCCGACAGGGTAGACATCGTACTTCTCGGCTTCTTCCCAGAATATTTTTTCCAGATCCTTGACTTTTTCCGGATACTGGTCCGCCACGTTGACCTGCTGGATGGGGTCTTCATCGATGTTGTACAATTCCCATTCGATATTCAGGGGATCGAATTTTGCCATGGCCGCAGGATCTACCGACCAGGGAATCCGATACGGTTTTCCGCTGATGGTCCACCCATCGTGATACAATCCTGCAAAGCCGGTCATTTCAAAATACTGGGTGGGATGGTTGGTTTTGGCATCCGGGTCGTTCCATGCATAGGTCAGCGATTTACCCGGATACGCCTTTCGTTTCTGGCCGTTCACATAGTCGGGTGCCGGAATTCCGGTTACCTCGAGAATGGTGGGAACGATATCCGTAACATTCTGAAATTGTCTGCGCCATTCGCCTTTGGCCTTGATGGCTTTGGGGTATCTTATGGCCGTGGCCGACATGGTTCCTCCAAAATGGGAAGCCATCTGTTTGGTCCACTGGAATGGGGTTGATGATGCATACGCCCAGGCGACCGAATAATGGTTGGCCATGTGCGGCCCTCCCCATTCATCCATGCCGCCGAATTCTTCGAGCTTTTCCAGTTGCTGTTCCATGGTCAGCGGCGGGAAGCCGTTCTGCATCAACAGTTCTGAGAATGTTCCCGTGGGCGTTCCTTCGGCGGTACAGCCGTTGTCGGCGGTCAGATAAATTACCAGGGTGTTGTCCAACTCGCCCATTTCCTCAATGTGGTCGACGACCCGCCCGGTATGAAAATCGACATGCTCCAGAAAGGCTGCATTGACCTCCATCTGCCGTGATAAATACTTCTTTCCCTCCTCACTATAGGAATCCCACTCGGGAATGGATTCCGGCCAATCGACCATTTTGGCATCCTGGGAAACCAGACCCAGTTTCTTCTGGCGCTCCAGTTGTTGGGCCCGGTAGGCATGCCACCCCTCATCGAATTGTCCTTTGTACTTGTCGCGCCATTCTTTGGGAACCTGGATAGGCGCATGAACAGCGCCCGGTGTATAATACATAAAGAAAGGCGCATCCCTTAGTCCCTTCCACCTGTCCAGCCATTTGATGGCCTGATCGGCCATGCCCTGGGAAATGTGAAATTCGGAGCCGTCCGCATTGGTTTTCGGGGTCTCGATGGCGGTCGTGTTTTCATAAAGCAACGGGTGGAACTGGTTGGTCTCACCGCCCATGAATCCCCAGAAATACTCAAACCCCCACATACCTGTGGGCCAGGTCTCAAACGGACCGGCAGGCGAGGCCTCTTCCATGGGGGTATTGTGCCATTTGCCGAATGCTGCCGTAGCATAACCATTGTCCGTTAAAATTTTCGCAATGGAAGGCGTACTGTAATCAATTTGCGAATTGTATCCCGGATAACCGGTGGCAAATTCGGATATGATCCCGGTCCCGATCTGGTGAATGTTATAGCCGGTCAACAGCGAGCCACGGGTCGGGGAACAGACTGCGGCGACAGACATGTGCGTGTACCGGATGCCTTCATCTCCCAGACGGTCGAAGGTCGGTGTGCGCATGACGCCCCCAAAGGATGTGGCGCTCGAATAGCCGGCATCGTCAAGCATCACGATCAGTACATTGGGAGCCCCGTCGGGGGCTTTTTTCTGGCCCACAAAATCGGGTTTCGAGTCGGCCAGAGTCTTCCCCTTGACCCCTTTCCATTCCTCCAGTGGATAGGGAATTGAGTTGTTCTCTCCAATCCTCTGATGAACGGCCAACTGACTGCAGGACGCAATGGATAGAATGCCTAAAAAGAAAATTGCGGTCTTCAATACTTTCATCATGCCTCCTTAATGGTATAATTTCTCTAGAACCGTTGAATTCTGTATTGGAGCAGCAATATGTCACACGTTAATCTGACCGTGGCCTATGGCGCATCAGGCTATTGTCGATTCCTGGGACAACCTGCGGCATTTATTTGACCAGCTCGATCTCACCGGGTTTCCAGGTTTTGTCGAACCATGGTTCCAGGGGGCCATAAAGGCGCAGGATCGGGAACCAGGATTTGCCCGGCACGGTTTCTATCCAGTTGTTTTCTTTGCCTTTGGGCGCTTCAGGTCCGAAGTAGAGGTCGATGGACCCGTCGGCATTGGGGATCATCTTGTCCGCCTCGCTATTTTTGCTTGGAAATGGATCGGAAGTCTGCAGTTCGGAGCGCGTTTGCGGGTCATAGATCACAACCGACCAGAAATCCTTGGCCGGCACGTTGGCCGGGATATTCAACGTATAGGTTTTCCCGCCATCCAGGACATTTCCCTTACTGTCCTGGGTAACCATGGCATATTGCGATCCCATACCCACCATTTGCATCACCATGGCGGGGGTATTTACAGTCGCACCATAGAAGAACAGGGTGCGTGCATCCAGGTAGCGTCCGCCGGCCCCGTCATCTTTGAGCCACTCATGGTTGCCGCCGATAAAGGCCACTTTCCAGTAACTGTTCTCATACAGGTAAGCCTCTTTCTGAGGGGTATGGAAAATCAAGGATCGTGCCGTGGCGTTTGCCACCGCCACCGCATCGGTCAGAATCTTTTTGAGCTCGGGCGTCGGCTTGAATTCTTTCCCCTTTTGCAGGCCGATACTGGCGAACAGGCCGCGCAGTTCCGGGTCGATAAAATCGATGGGCTCTTTTTGCAGCACATCGTTAATCTCTTCGTAAAAGGTAAAATCATTGGCATGGATGGTGTTGTATGAGATGCCGGAACCTGAGGTGATGACCATCTTGGGCGGGTTGTCTTTTTGGGACAGCGGGTAGACATGCACCTTTTCGGAGAACATTTTGGCGGCCGCATCGGGTTTGCCATCTACAAGAAATCCTCGAAGAACGAACAGATTGATGTAACTTGGCGATTTTGCAATGAAGTAGCCTTCAGGTGCCTTTCCCTCGTAACCCGGAGGCAGAATCAGGTATTTGCCGCCTTTACCCCGGTCAGGGCCTGGGGCGCCCATATCCACAACAAAGCGGAAAAAGGCATCATTGACGGTTCCCGGACCGGTACCCGGCGGGACCTCAATCACCAGGGGGCCGGTTTTTTCCAGATCGAAATAGCTGAAGGCATACACTGTATCCGTGTTGGCCGTGAGGAAGAGAGGGTTGGAATCCATTAATTTATCGGTCACGATCATGTGGTTGGCTTCGGTGACCCCAATGCTTTTATACCCTTCCACCAGCGCGTGGATGGACGCCATGGGCACGCCGTTGAGAAACACCTCCACGCCGCGAAGGAAGGTCAGGTGATCAAGTGCTAATTGTGCTGTTTCTTCGGTGGGCACCCCGTCAAAGAAGTCAAGGGTTCCAATGCGGGTTTTGACTTTGTCCGGTGTCATGATGGCGCTGGGGATCGGGGTGTTGTAGCCCTTTGGAATTTTTTCTGCATTGACAACACTTGCCAGAAAAACAGTGACCATGCAGGCAACAAGAAATCCGTTACTCATTTTTTTGAAATCATTCATCCGTGCATCTCCAATTTTAGCAAATGAACTATAGCTGCAAAAAAACACCCAGTCGAAAGTGAAAAGTGCGCCAGAACAGATTATCCTGCCGGCCGGGCTTCCGGTGCAAATTCTACCTTCTATTTAGTGTCCGTCCAGAAAAAGAATCCGTTTCATTTCTCCTGTTGCGAGCCCCCCGGATTTCATTTGACCATTTCAATTTTGCCAGGCCTCCAGGTCTTGTCGAACCAGGGCTCCAGCGGTCCATACAGGCGCAGGATCAGCCAGAACGCTTTTCCCGATGCGGTCTGGATCCAGTTGTTCTCATTACCGGCAGGGGCCTGGGGGCCGAAGTAGACGTCCACACTGCCGTCGGTATTTTCCCGGATCGATCCGCGCTGGCTGTTGAGGCTGGGATACTGCTGGTCGGTCTGCAGCATGGACCGGGTCTGGGAATCGTAGAGCACGATGGACCAGAAATCCTTGGCTGGCACATGGGCAGGCAGCCTGAGTTTATATGTTTTCGAGCCGTCCAGATATTCGCCGTCGGCGTCACGGCAGGCGGCGGCATATTGAGAACCGATGCCGGGCATGGCTACGGCCATGGCCGGGGTGATCCCGATGGCGTTGTACATGAACTGGGTGCGGGCATCGCGGTTCAGCCAGCCGTCCTCGGCCATGAATTCGTGGTTGCCGATGGCAAAGGCGCTGAACCAGGTGCGGTCCGTACCCGGATAGAAATAACTCACATCGTCGCGGGAGGCGAAACTCATGGCGCGGGCGATGGTCGCCCCCACCCGGGCCGCCTCGTCGAGGATAGTGCGCATGCGCGGGTCGGGATCAAAAGGCCGGCCCTTGACGATGCCGAGCAGCGCCAGACGGCCGCGGTCCTCGGGGCTGATGGAATGCGCATGCTCCGCTTGAATCAGGGTGTTCAATTCCTCGAAAAAATGAAAATCATTGGCATGGATGGTATTGTGGACGTCGCCGGAGACATTTTTAAAATCCATGGCAGGCGGGTTGTCTGCCTGGGCGAGGGGGTAGATCCGCAGCTGCCTTCTAATGCTCGCCACCGCCGGGCCAGTATCCCCGTCGACAAGAAATCCGCGTATGAGGAGCCAGACCCCGTAGGTTCTGGAACGGAAAACGTGATACCCATCAGGATCGTCGCCCTCAAAGTCAGGCGGCAGGATGACGAACCGGCCGCCTTTGCCCCTGTCCGGCCCGGCGTTGCCGATATCGCCCACGTAGCGCATCCACATGTCGTCCAGAATGCCCAGGACGTTCGGCGGTGATTCGATCACGGTGGGGCCGTTTTTCTTCAGATCGATAAAGGTGCTGGCATAGACCGTTTCCGAGTTGGCCGTCAGCCACAGGGATTTCGAATCCATGAGACCCTCGAAAACCGCTACCTGGTGGGCGTCGGTGATGCCCAGTTGCCGGTGGCCGTCTCTCAAAGCCACCATGGAGGCGGCCCGCATCTCGTCGAGAAACACATCCACGCCGCGTTGGAAATCCAGAAAATCGTAAGCCCTTTTAACGGTCTGGGCCGTGGGGAAACCGTCGAAGAACTCAAGCCTTCCGATGCGGGAATCGATTTTGTCCGGGACGGTGATCGATGGCGGCATCTCGGTGGTCATACGTATTTTGGCCGGGGGCACGGTATGGTGGGTGCAGCCGCCCCCCATCACTGACAGTATCAGTATCGCAGCGAGCCTGAGGAAAAGCGTTTTTTTCATTATGTTTCTCCGAGATAGGATAAGAGATATCCAGGGTGAGCAGCCTTCAGCCGTTAGCCGCTAATCGCCCCGTTTAGGGGTTAATTGCCGGTGCCAACGGCAATCTCCACCCGCCGGTTGCGCTGTTGGCCAGATGCACTGCCATTGTCGGCAACAGGGTTGAGATCGCCGAACCACAGGGTCACGATGCGATTCGCACCAATTCCGTATTTGTCGACCAGGTGATTTTTGAGGCTTTCCGCCCGACGCCGGGAAAGGGCGAGGTTGTACTCCGCGTCACCGGTATTGTCGGTAAAGCCTGCCGCAACCACATAGGCATCGGGATTCGTCTGCAGATAGTCCGCCAGCAGACCCAGCTTTTCCAGATAAACATCGTGGATAGCGGCGCTGTCGAAATCGAACTGCATATCCGGAGCGACAAAGCCGACCACCTTAGAGACCGGCCTGATGCGCGTATAGCTGGTGGCCTTGACGGTGAACAGGGCACCGCCCAGATAAAAGGGATAATCTACAAACAGTTCGATGGGGACCACCCGCGAGCAGGCGTTGACTTTGGACACCCCTTCCAGCAACTGCTTGTTGACCGCTTCGGTGGCGCTGCTGATCAGATAGAAACAGACATCATTGTCCCTGGCGATTTCTTGGGCGATCTGAAGCGGGCGCTTGGTACCCTTTCTGACCGTAAATTTGCCGTCGGTGAATAGGATCACCGCCGTTTTCCCGGTTAGACCGGCAAGCACTTTGCGCAGACCGCTTAAGCCTGCCTGCAGCATGGCCGGTCCCTGGCCTTTCTCGGGCAGGTTATCGATCGCTTCGGCAAAGCGCTCGCGGTTATAGGGCTGCATGGCGTAGATTTCCTTGAACGTGCCGGTCAAGGTCTGGTTGTTGGTGTACTCGTAAAGCCCAGCCTTGAAATCCAGCTCCGGCAACCAGGCGTTACGGGCTTTCAAGAAGGCCTTGGCCGCCTGGATTTTCGTAACCGGCGCGCCGGGAATTTTTTGGTTGGTCGAACTGGACGTGTCGAACAGGATAATGAAATTATCCACGGTTCTGATGAAATCGATTTCCGTGACGACTTCCCTTTCCATCATTTCGCGGGTAATGATCTCGAACGCGTGGACATTGATGGATGTCAGGGTGATCGCCACGCTGAGCATGGCGGCAATGGCAATGATCCCTTTTTTCATGATGATCCTCCTTTTTTTCCTGAATGAAGCCGTTAAACACGACGATGCCGCACCGTCCAGGCGATGGCGTCGCCGCTCGAAATACGAGCACGGTCATTACCGCATCCCGTCGATGCGCTCTTTGATCTCACTTTCCAAGCTTTTCCTCAGTTCCCGGTACTCGCGGGATCTTTCCGATGCCTGGTCGTGTCCGGATCGCGTCCAGTGCTCGATCGCTTCCGTACATTTCTGGTAGTCATCGCAAAGGCTCTGAAAGGATGGGCTGCTCAAGTACATCTGGCGCAAATTATCCTTCGCCGACGGGAATCGTTGCATGATCAGGAACAGGCCCGGATTGATCACCGACATGGTTTCTCCCCTTGCATATTCTGTTACATTTGTTACATTGATCATCTATAGAGCTTATGTAATATTAAAATGTCTGTTTTGAACACCTATTATAGGATAAACTATACTTCTCTTCCCGGGCGCCACGATCCATAAATTCAGAAAACTTGATTTCCTACAAAAGCATTGACGAGTAAAAAATAAATTTTAACTGGCATTACATGCGCTTATTATTCCGATTCAAAAAATTGTTCATTTTTCTTCAGGAAAATAATAATGATACCTGTCCGATGATTAGAGTCTTAAACTTTACTGCACTGTAGTTAAAGCAATAAGGAAGGTGTCATGCCCCAATTAATTCTTCCGCTGATACCAGAAGGAGCTACACGAATCAGCGATCTGGTGACCGTCTATCGAAGCGAAGATCGATGGACTTATTATATGGGGTTAACTCCGATTTATACGCATGCTGCCGATGATCACCGGCTGTTCAGGCTGATTACATCGATGATGATCAACGCCGGCACGTGCCGTCACAAGGATATTATCGAGACCTTCGGTGTTTCCAAAAGCAACGTCAACCGGGCATTGAAAAAGTTGCGAGAAGGAGGCCCGGAGGCTTTTTTTCAAAGAAAACCAGGTGGTCGGAAAGGCCATATCCTGAAACCGCAGGTGCTCGAGCAAGCCCAGGTCCTTTTGGATCATGGATTCACGCGTCACGATGCCGCTCAGCAGTTAGGCGTTAAGCTCGACACCTTCCGCAAGGCCATCAATGACGGGCGCTTGCACGAACACCAATATGTCGAAGCATCCAAGGCGAGGACGAGCACGGATAAATCATCGCGCAGCGCGGTGGATGCGGCCGCGGCCAAGGGCATGGGTACGGCTTGCACTCGGGTGATGGACCGGGCTTTAGCCTCGATCGGTCAAGGTGAAGCGCAAGTGCGATTCGAGCCCTGCCTGGATGTTCCCAAGGCAGGGGTGTTGTGTGCCGTGCCGGCACTTTTGGCCAACGGCATTTTGGAAGGCGCCGAAAAGCTTTTGGGCAAGATCCGAGGGTATTACACCATCTTCCAAATCTTGCTGGTGCTGGCCTTTATGACGCTTTGCCGGGTCAAGACCGTTGAACGCTTGCGCGAGAATCCGCCAGGTGAATTCGGCAAGCTTTTGGGTTTGGATCGTATTCCGGAAGCGCGGTGCCTGAGAAAAAAGATGGATACAATGAGCGAGGCCAATGCGGCCGAGGTATGGGCCGCGCATCTCAGCAAGCACTGGATGCAGGCCGAGCCAGATGCGGCCGGCACCCTTTACATCGATGGCCATGTTCGCGTTTATCACGGCAAGCTGACCAAACTACCGCGGCGCTATGTCACCCGACAGCGGCTGTGTTTACGAGGCACGACAGATTATTGGGTCAACGATGCCATCGGCAGGCCTTTTTTTCTGATCGAAAAGCCGATCGACCCCGGACTTATCCAGGTAGTCGAGCACAACATCGTGCCACAGCTGCTCGACGAGGTTCCCAATCAGCCCGATGAAAAGGCGTTGGCGGCCAATGCCCATCTTTGTCGCTTCGTTTTGGTTTTCGACCGGGAGGGCTACAGCCCGGCCTTTTTTGCCAGGATGTGGCGCATGCATCGGATTGCCTGCATCACCTATCACAAGCACCCCGCCGAACCGTGGCCGGAGAGTTGGTTTGAGGGAAAAACCGTGATCATGCCCAGCGGCGAGACGGTCACTATGCGTTTGGCTGAGATGGGTAGTTTGCTGGGCTCGGGCAAGAACGCGTTTTGGGTGCGTGAGGTTCGCAAGCTGACCGATTCGGGCCATCAAACCAGTCTGATCAGCACCGCCTACGATCTGCCGCATACCCAACTGGCGGTACGCATGTTTAGCCGGTGGTGTCAGGAAAATTTCTTTCGCTATATGAAGCAACACTTTGAAATCGATATGCTTTGTGAATATGGCGTCGTGGAGATTCCTGACACCGAAAAAGTGGTCAACCCCAACTGGCGGGAACTGAACCGTAGCCGTAATCAGGTGCAAAGCCGGATGCGCTATCGCCGGGCACGTTTTACCGAAATGACCATGCATCCGGAAAGCGAAACGGATCCGGAAAAATACAGAAAATGGCTAAAGCGGAAAAGCGAGCTATTGGAAGAAATCGACCAGCATGAACATCAGTTGGCAACGTTGAAAGCCCAATTGAAACAGACGCCAAAACACATCACCTGGGGGGAACTGGAGGACAAGGACAAGTTCAATCGGCTACTTCCGGGTCGCAAGCGATTGATGGACACCGTGCGCATGATTGCCTATCGGGCGGAAACGGCCATGGCGGCAATGTTGCTCGGCCCAACGGTGGATATGCCCGATGCCAGGCGACTGCTGCAGGGCCTGTTCGTTACAGATGCCGACCTATTGCCCGATATGGAAAATAAACGTTTACTCGTAAGGATTCACAATGCCTCAACGCCGGCGGACAATCGATCAATCGCCGCTCTTTTAGACAAACTCAACAAGGCTGAGATAGAGTATCCCGGAAGTAATTTGGTTCTCGCCTATGAGCTAGTAAATAGTGATGATTGAAGCTGCGTTGGTGTCATTTTAATTTTCACGGAGGTAAGGTGTTCTGAAATTACTTTAGAAAAATTGAGCCATGCCCAAAAAACGATCGAGGAAACCGTCAATCGTTCTGGCCAGAGACCCCGGATGCTCGCCTGCGGTGGTTCGCGAGCAGATGGCGCGGATTCTGAACTCACCGGAATTCAAGGCCACGGATGCCCAGCACGCATTCCTGCGTTACGTGATCGGAAGAACGCTGGCCGGACAGGCGGATGAGATCAAGGGCTACACCGTCGCCACCGAGGTATTCGGGCGGCGGGAGGATTTCGACCAGGCCACCGATCCGGTGGTGAGCATTCAGGCCAACAAGCTCAGAAGGGCACTTGAACGATATTATCTGGTGGCCGGGCAAAAGGACCCCATCCGCATCGACATTCCCAAGGGCGCCTATGTGCCGACGTTTGAGCGGCAATGCGCGTTCCCGGCCGATGACGGGCGACCAATGGATCGCGTTGAAGCAGACGCTCCGGAGAGCGCCTGGCCGACCGTTTCAGTCCAATTGTTTCAGAATCTGACCGGCGATCCGCAGTTGGATTATCTGGCGCACGGCCTGGCAACCGAACTGGCAATGGAAATCACCCGCTATCAGGACCTTCGAGTACTGATGATAAACACATCGATGCCGGGAAGAAGGGAGTCGGACAGCAGTGCCCGCTTTACCATTGGTGGCAATGTGCGCAAGGATGGCCACGGCATTAAGGTGGCCGTCAATTTGAACGATACCCGGACCGGCATCCGCATCTGGGGAGATATGCATCACTGCGAACCGGAGGCGGCCCGATTGATCGGTTCTCAGGAACATGTGGCCCAGGTGATCACCGCCAAAATTGCCGGAGAAACCGGAGTCATCTCCAAGGCCCTGTCCATCGATTCGAAAAAATTTGCGCCGTCGGACCTGCGAACCTACCAGGCCCTTTTGCGATACTACGAATTCCACGTTCAGTTTACAGCCGAAACATACTGGAACGCTTTTGAAGCGCTTGAACAGGCGACCGCGCGGGAGCCGCAATGCGGGCTGGCCTGGTCCATGCTCGCACGGCTTCATGCCATCAATCACTCCATGGCGCTGTTCGACCGCGAGACATCACTGGAAAAAGCCTTTGTCTTTGCCCAGAAAGGGGTGCAGCTGGAACCCGCCGATCAGCGGGTCAGGTTCATTTTCGGCCTCGTCCAGCTATTTCAAGGCAATCTTGCAGCCGCGCTCGGCGAGGCGGAGCGCGCCCTGGCCTTGAATCCCAACGCATTGATTCTGTATGACAAAATAGGCTATCTGATGACGCTCTGCGGGGATTGGGAGCGGGGCCCGGCGCTGATCCGGAAAACGATCCGTCTCAACCCTTACTATAGCATCATTGTGCATTACGGGCTGTGGATGAACTGGATTCGGCAAGAGGACTACGAACAGGCCTATCTGGAAACGCTGAACTTCAGAACCCCCACCCGGTACTTCGACCCGCTGATGAAAGCAGCGGCGCTGGGGCTGCTGGGCAAAATCGATGAAGGCCGGCAGGCCGTCGCCGAACTGCTCAAACTCAAACCCGACTTTTCACGAAACGGTCGCAGACTACTGGGTCATTACATCAAATTCGACGAGATTCTGGACCGCACCATCATAGGCCTTCGTGCATGCGGCCTGGGCATCGCGTGATTGCCCACAGCCGCGTCATCATTTTTCCGGTCGTCACCGCAAAGGGTCAGGGCAGATGATCCTTACGGGAAGAAAACCCTGGCCTGATCAAGAACAGGCCAGGGACAGATCGCCTGCAAAACTTTCCCTTGCATATCGGGCGATATTTGTTACATTGGTTGCATCGATCCGCTTGGGAGCTTCAGTAATACTGACTTGTTTTTTTGACCGCCTGTTATTGGATAGACCGTACTTCTTTTTTACAAGCCACGATTTCAACACCAATGCCCGAAAAACTGAGCGATGCCCAGAAACCGATCAAGAAAACCGTCAACCGTCCTGGCCAGAGACCCCGGATGCTCACCTGGGGCGGTTCGCGAGCAGATGGCGCGGATTCTGAACTCACCGGAATTCAAGGCCACGGATGCCCAGCACGCATTCCTGCGTTACGTGATCGAAAGAACGCTGGCCGGACAGGCGGATGAGATCAAGGGCTACACCGTCGCCACCGAGGTGTTCGGGCGGCGGGAAGATTTCGACCAGTCCACCGATCCGGTCGTGAGCATTCAGGCCAACAAGCTCAGAAGGGCCCTTGAACGGTATTACCTGGTGGATGGACAAAACGATCCCATCCGCATCGACATTCCCAAGGGCACTTACGTGCCGACATTCCAACCGCAAAGCATTGCGGCCGGCACAGTACTTTCCCATGCTGATCAAAATTTCGAACCATGTGTCCAGACAACCTGGCCGCGCCTGACGGTTCAATGTTTTGCCAACCTGACCGGCAACTCGGAACTCGATCCCGTGGGGACTGCCATCGCTTCCGAAATTGCCATGGAGATCACACGCCACCAGGAAATCCATGTTTTTCTGCAACAACCCGAGAGAAGAAAAAGGCGTGCCTCGGACAGCGGGGCACGGTTTGCGTTGAGCGGCAGCGTCAACCACGATGTGCCGGGCTTTAAGGTGAACGTCTTTCTGACGGATCTGACAACGGGGATGCAAATTTGGGCCGATACTTTCCGTGCGGATCTGAATCCAGCCAGCTTGATGCCTTTGTCGGGGGACGTTGCCAGAACCGTGGCCGGTAAGATTTGCGCGGAATACGGAATCATCGCCAGACAGTTGTCCATTGAATCAAAACACACGCCTTTTCACAGGCTCACTACCTATGAAGCCGTGTTGCGGTATTATGAATTTAACGCCCAATACACCCAGCCGTCATTTATCGGTGCCCTGGAAGCACTCCAGCATGCTACTCAAAAAGAACCAGAATGCGGATTGGTGTGGAGCATGCTCGCCCGGCTGTATGCCATCAATTACGGCACGGAGTTGTTTGCCGTAGACACGCCTATCGACGAGGCCGTCGGGTTCGCCCAGACCGGTGTCAAACTGGAACCGGCCAACCAACGCACCCGAACAGCCCTGGCTTTTACCCTGATGCTGGCCAATGAGATTGGGGCCGCCAGGGCCGAAGCCGATCGAACCCTGGCCTTGAATCCGGAATCCCTGATTTTTCTTGACAACATTGGTTATTTGCTGACCCTTCTTGGGGACTGGGTGCAAGGCCCCGACCTGATCAGAAAAGTCATCGATATCAATCCTCACTGTAATGCCATTGTCTATCATGCATTGTGGTTGGACATGTTCAGACAGCAGGATTATTATCAGGCCTATCTGGAATCGCTGAACTTCAGAACCCCCAATCTGTTCTGGGATCACTTGGCCAAAGCAGCGACCCTTGGCCTTTTGGGACGCATTCGCGAGGGACGCCAGGCTGCCGCGGAACTGCTCAAGTTAAAACCCGACTTCTCTCGGCGCGGCAGTGTGTTGATTCGTCACTTTGTAAAATTTGATGAGATCGTTGAGCGAATTGTTCTTGGTTTGGCCCGCGTTGGCGTCAAGGTTAGTTGATCCGCCGAACCCATATGGCTATAAAACAGGCAACCGGCACACGAATTGCTGCTCGTTTACCTCGGTGCCCCACTGACTGCCTTTATGCTGCTGGACCAGGCGAAACCCGGCGCTTTCGTACAGGTGCCGGGCCGCATGTAGGCCCTCGAAGGTCCAGAGATAAATCTGCGGGTATTTTTTCTCAACGCAAAAATCAACGGCCGTGGCAACCAATTCTCGCCCCCAGCCTGATCCACGCAGGGCATCGGAGAGGATGAACCAGCGTAAATGGGCGCCTTTGTCCCAGGCATGGCTGCCGTCGATCACGATGCCGCCTTCCACGCAACCATTTTTGACGACCACCCATAGCCCGTCACGCTGCGGGTCATAGGTCTTTAGAAATGCCGATAGTTCCGTGGCCACCTTGGCTTCGAAGTACAACCCGAATCCCCAGTGTTTCGCATAATAGGTGCCGTGAAGCTCGGCAATACGGCCGATGGTGCCGGGAATATAGCCATTGATGAGTGTGGCTTGCTGAGCGGATGCCATGTCGGGAAACCCTTTGGTCTCTGTAAGTGGTTGCGTGATGTAGGGTAAACTAAATCTGAAACTCGGAGGACTGTCAACCCCGGCCAGCCAACAGGAGGCAATTGTAGCTGCGCCAAACGGGAAAAAAATGTCGGTACCACTGGGATGGTGGGAAAAAAAGGTCATTGGATAAAGCGCGGCCGACTGATTACCTCTCGGCTGGTATTGATATTATTTGATGGCTATGAGTCGGTATGTCATTTGCTAACCGATCATGTCATGAATCCTTTATTTCTTATCCATGGGTCGCTATCTGCTTGTCCGTTGGTTTCTCACACGGCAATGGATGTCTCATGGTATTCTCATTCGAATGCAGGCCTCGCTGATTGCAATGCGAAAATTAATCTGAACATGATGAAGGAGTGAGCATGAACCTACCGTCTACCCCGTTTAACGGCCACCTGACATCCCTGCTGCGTTTTTTTGTCCTGTCACTTGCGGTTGCGTTATCAGCCGTATCGCCCCTTTTGGCCGCCGAGCCGATTATCGTCGATCATACATGTACGGATATCACCTTCATCCCCCAAAGCGCCATCGAGGCGGCCAAGGCCAATCTGCACATCGCTTACGGTCATACCTCCCACGGTAGCCAGATTACCACGGGCATGGCCGGCCTGGTGGGTTTTGCCAATGGCGGCGGGCTTGGCTTGGCCCTGCCCGCGGATATTTTTGACTGGAATAACGGCGGCACCGGGGGGGCGCTGGATCTGCATGATTATGCCATGGGCGGAGACGTGGGGTATTATCCCCAGTGGGTTAACAACACCCGGAGCTATCTGAATGATTCTGCAAACGCGGATGTCAATGTGATTATCTGGTCATGGTGCGGCCAAGTCGATTCAAAATATGCTGCCGGCACCCTGGAGAGCGAGTACTTGACCCCCATGGCTCAACTGGAGGCGGATTACCCAGATGTGACCTTCGTGTATATGACCGGCCATGTGGATATCTGGGACGATGCCAATAACAAAGACGCCAATCAGATGATTCGCGATTATTGCAATGCCAATGACAAGGTATTGTACGACTTTGCCGACATCGAGCGCTATGACCCTGACGGGGTCTATTACGAATTTGTCAATGACAACTGCGATTACTATGACGGGGTTGGTGGCACAAAATTGGGCAATTGGGCCACCGAGTGGCAAAATGATGAAAACCATCCCCAAGGGACAGACTGGTACGATTGCAGCTCCGCTCACAGCGAGCCGCTCAATGCCAACCAGAAGGCCTATGCGGCCTGGTGGCTGTGGGCCAGACTGGCTGGATGGGAAGAAGATGGCTGTACAATTGATGCCAATCAAGATCGTGACGTGGACGGCGAAGACCTGGCGCAATTTTCCATTGCTTTCGATGAAGACTGTGTCGAGTCCTTTGCCGGTGCTTACGGCAATTAAATGCTCCTGTTGGTAACGATGGTGAATGCACTGTGAAGCGCTGTGGGGGTAAAGGCATGAGAAAAAAGCTTCATGTGAATGTGGTGGATGATGCATTGCCCCCCTTCGCCTGCTGAGGATTACAGCGGCTGCCGCCCGCCATCGAATTGGTGAACAGGGGCTTTCAGGGCCTGTTTGAAAATCTCTCTGGACCGGCTAAGGCTTACCCGAAACGGTTACGGCTGCTCATCTGTAACCCAGCATGCAGCTGACGTACGGTTTCCCATCTCGTTTTTTGTCCGGCTCCAGAGGGTTCAAACAGGCCTTCAATATTTGACAACGGCAAATACCCCCCCACTTAAAAAATGCTTGAGTTTACCCTGCCGCTGTGGAACGATATGCAGCATTAACCCGATTCAATTAATCAATTTATTTCATCTCCGATCCTAACAATTTGATAGCGACTTTCTCCCGCCGGATTTATCTGACCGACTTGCGCACGCTCCTGACGGTGTTGTCATTTCCGCTATGAGCGGATCGGCGGCTCCTTTATCGCTCCCGACCTGCCGGTGCCGTTCCTGCTGATGATGGAACTTATGTATGCGGCCATGATCATTCTGTTCATTCTGCGTGCACCGGACAGGCAGACACATCTCGGATAATATTTTTTGAGATCCAAATAGCCAGAAACTAAAACCTAAGCAGTAATAGGCAAGTTATTGATAGGATCGGATATTTCCGATGCCCATGTCAGGTAGTATTATGTGATAAAAAAAGAACAACCCAAGGAGAAACCATTAATTTCGAATTTTACAATCAAATGTAAAGCGCGGTGCGGACATCGCCCGCAAGGAAGGCTGCGACGTGGTTATCGCTCTGGGCGACGGCAGCACCATGGACGCCGCCAAGGTGATCGCTGCAGCAACCCTGTACGATGGCGATCCCTGGAACCTGATTGGCCACGGACAGGAAAACTGGGTGATCCCGACCCAGGCCCTGCCCATCATCACCGTGCCGACCCTGGCCGCCACCGGTTCGGAAATGAATTGTGGTGCGGTCATCAGCAATGCAGAGACAAAAGTGAAATCCATCGGTTGCCCGACGCGTCTTTCCGAGGTGGGGATCGGTGAGGAACTGTTCTCACAGTATGCAGCGGATGCCGTGCTTGTCGTTCGCGACGAAGCGGGCAATCTCCCAGGCCGTCCTGCCCTGAGCAAGGCAGATATCGTCACGGTGCTCAAGTCCGCATTGTAACCGCTACAATTATTTCTCAAAATAACAGGAATTTTGATGGCTGTATCACCGAATTCAAAAATTAAAGTAAATAGAGACGCTTCGATACCGGCGTCTCCCAATTGGTATGTACTCGCGGTCCTCAGCCTGTTGATGGGATTTGCCTCGATCTCGACCGACCTGTACCTGCCCGCCATGCCGGCGATGAGTCGTTCCCTTCATGCGGATGCAGGCATGGTTGAGTTCACGATTTCCGGTTATCTCATCGGCTTCAGCCTGGGGCAGCTGCTTTGGGGGCCTGTCGGCGACCGCTATGGCCGCCGACTATCCGTGGCCATCGGCCTGGTTCTGTTTGTGATCGGCTCGGCCGGCTGCGCGCTTTCGGGCAGCGCCCTGGCAATGATCGGCTGGTGCATGGTCCAGGCACTGGTCGCCTGTGCCAGCGTGGCACTGTCTCGCGCGATGGTACGCGATCTTTACCAAGGCAACCGGGCGGCGCAAATGCTCTCAACGCTGATCACCGTGATGGCGATCGCCCCGCTCATCGGTCCGTTGGTGGGCGGGCAGATCGTTGGCCTTGCCGGATGGCGAGCCATTTTCTGGGTGCTGGTGGGAATCGGGCTCTTGACGCTTGCCGCGCTGTTCACGATTCCCGAAACCCTGCCTGCTGCAAGGCGCAACCGTGAATCACTGGGCCTTGCAATGCTGCGTTACACAAAACTCCTGCGCCACCGCCGGCTGCTGGGCTATGCGGGTGCGGGCGGTTTTTTCTACGCCGGCATGTTCGCCTATATTGCAGGGACACCCTTTGCCTACATCGACTATTACCACGTGCCGGCCCAGCGTTACGGGCTTCTGTTCGGTCTTGGCATCATCGGCATCATGGCAACCAACCTGCTCAATTCGCGTTTGGTGTCCCGATTCGGCTACGACCGTATGCTGCTGTTCGGCACCATCGTCGCCGTGCTTTCGGCCGTAACCACGGCGGTCGTCGTCCACACCGGTTGGGGCGGTCTGTGGGGCCTGGTTGGACCACTGTTCGTGTACGTCTCTGCCACCGGTTTCATTGTCGCCAACTCGATTACGGGGGCACTGGCCGACTTCCCGGAACGCGCCGGTGCCGTGTCCGCGCTGATCGGTGCGATTCAGTATGGCAGCGGCATCGTCGGCTCCGTTCTGGTCGGCACATTCGCCGACGGATCACCGTGGCCCATGGGCTGGGTGATTGGGTTCGCTGGTATCGGAAGTCTGCTTTCCATGCGTCTGCTCACCCCGGTGCCTACTATTCATAAGGCGAACTCGCGTCTGAGTGATCAAAAGGAGAATAAAATGCAAACCGAACGTGCCGATTGAGGACGTGGCAGGGACCGTTGGTGAGTTGATTCAGGCGGGCAAGGTCAGGCACTGGGGGCTTTCCGAAGCGGGCGTTCAGACGATTCGCCGCGCTCACGCCGTCCTTCCGCTCACAGCCAATCAAAGCGAGTACTCTATGGATCGTTCCAATTCCCGGTACGACCAAAATGCATCGCCTGGAAGAAAATTTGGGTGCCGCCGACATCGAGTTGACCGCTGGAGAGTTGCGGGTACTGAATGCAGCCCTTGATGAGATCGAGATTTCCGGAGACCGTTATCCGGCGGAACTCGCCAGAAAAGTGGATAAATAGCCGCTATTTACGGTTTAAAATCTCCAGCCCCAGGCGTCGGGTTGCCTGGGTGATATGGTCGATGGCCGCCGCTCTGGCAGCATCGGCATCGCCGGCGACAATGGCCTGGTAAATGGCCTCGTGTTCTTTTTCAGCAATCAGGGGCAATCCTTTTTTTTGCCTTGAATACCGGCGGGCGTGCTGAATCTGATCGACCAGTTTGGTGTTTAAAAACGCCATGAAATCGAGCAGGTTCGGATTGCCGGCGGCCTCGGCGATCAGGCGGTGGAACTGAAAATCATCGTCCGCACCATCCGTATCCTGCATGACGGCCTCACGCATCCGCGAAAGGCAGGCTGCCATCTGCTCCAGCTGGTCTTGACTCCGGCGAAGTGCGGCTAGGGCTGCGGAACCACTTTCCAAAATGGCCCGCAGTTCGAGAAGATGGATCAGGTCTTTGGGCTCACCGGTGGTGTGGTGTCCGAAGCGGAAGGCACTGCGTTGATGGCTCTCGGAAACCGTGGCACCGCAACCCTGCCGGGATTCCAGCAAACCATCGGATTTAAGCCGTGCCAGGGCTTCACGAATCACCGTGCGGCTGACGCCAAAGGTTTCTGCCAACTTGGTTTCCGTGGGCAATTTCTCTCCGGGTTTGAACACTGCCGTATCGATTTTTTCCCGCAGAATGTCAGACACTTGATCAGAGAGCCGTTTGGGGCGTTCAAGCTTGCTGCTGAGTGTGTTTTTATTCACGTTCATTGTTAGTTTGCTTGATTATTTTTAATGATATGTATATTATTATCATATTGTATGACAAATTTGCAACGGAATTGTCCTTTGAACAAACTTTCCTTTAATAGATTGACATTACAGCTTGATGGCGATGTCGAGCACGATGTCATCGCCCGCTGTCTGCATGCCACGGATGCCAGTATTTTCAACCGGCAGCCGACGGCTGTTGTTTACCCGAAAAACACGGTCGATGTGCTTAAGACGGTTGATTTTTGCCGGGCGCACAAACTTTCAATCCACCCGCGCGGCGCCGGCAGTGGTTTGTGCGGCTCGGCCCTGGGCACTGGTGTAATCGTCGACTTTACCCGTTACATGAACCGGCTCATGGATTTGGATCTCAAGGGAAAAACCTTTACCTGCGAGCCGGGCTACCGTTTCGGTGAGCTGGAAAAAACGCTTGTAGGCCAGGGGCTTTTCTTTCCACCGGATCCTTCCAGTGGTGAATACGCCAGCTTTGGCGGCATGGTGGGTACCAATGCGTCCGGCGCCCATTCGGTCAAGTACGGCAATGTGGCCGACTACCTGATCGATGCCGATATCGTGTTGTCGACTGGTCAGTTGATCACCCTGACTGATTTGAGCGCCGGACCTGTGGACGCCCTGCCGGATCTGTTCAGGCAAATTGCCGAGCTGTACCTGAACAACCAGGAACGCATCGAATCGAGCTATCCACCGGTACGCCATAATGTAACCGGCTATAACCTGCGCGGGATGGTCAGGGAAAACCAGCTGCACCTGGAAAAACTCATCACCGGTGCCGAGGGCACACTGGGCATCGCTGTCAGCCTGAAGTTCCGGCTTTTGGAGAAACCCGCGGCCGACAGCCTGGTGGTGGCATTTTTCGATGACATTGAGAAATCGGCCAGAGCCGTGCAACACCTGCTGCCCATGGGGCCGGCAGGTATCGAGGTGATGGACAAGTCCCTGCTCGAGCTGGCCCGGGACAGTGATCCGGTCCTCAAAGCGCGGATTCCTGCAGGGGTGGACAATGTCCTGCTGGTGGAATTCGACGGCCATACGGCTTCTGAAACCGAAGGCCTGGCCGTGCAGGCCAGGACCCTGATCGAGACCCACAAGCTGTCTACGGCCGCCCGCTTGGCCGTATCGGCGGAAGAGAAAAAACGCTTCTGGGCCATTCGCAAGGCAGCCGTGCCGATTCTCTACAAACTAAAGGGAGAAAAGAAAATCCTGGCCCTGGTCGAGGATGCGGTGGTGCCCACCGACCGGCTGGTTGAGTATTTCAAAGGCATTTACCAGATCATGGAAGATCAGGGCGTGCGCTTTGTGGTCTACGGGCACATTGCCAAAGGCCTGCTGCACACCCGGCCGTTGCTGGACCTTACCAATCCGGCGGACATTGCACGCCTCAAACCTCTTGCCGATGCGGTGTTCGAACTGGTCAGCGGCCTGGGCGGCGCTGTTTCCGGCGAGCATGGCGACGGCCGGCTGCGCAGCGCCTATATCGAGCGCCAGTATCCGCAGATCGTCCATCTTTTCAGGGACGCCAAACGGCTGCTCGATCCGCACAATCTGCTCAATCCGGAAATCAAGACAGCCTCGACACCCGACCAGATGACCCGTCACCTGCGATACGGCGCAGACTACCGGCGGCGTCCCGGCCCGCCGAAAACGCTGCTCGACTGGCCGGATGGATGGGAAACGGAGATCGAGCGCTGCCATGGCTGCAGCAAGTGCACCACGGTGACCACGGCCACGCGCATGTGCCCGATCTACAAATTCACCCGCCATGAGGCAGCGGCTCCCAAGGCCAAGGCCAATGTCCTGCGAGCGCTGATTTCAGGTGCTGTGGACGATGCCATGCTCTATGAACGCCGATTGCAGGATGTGATCGATCACTGCGTGGGTTGCGGCAGCTGCAGCCGGGAGTGCCCATCCGAGGTCAATATTCCCAAAATGGCCATCGAAGCCCGGGCGCGGTATGTCGAGCGCTTTGGCCCCTCTCTGCACAGCCGGCTGGTGACCGCCGCTGAAGATCTGGGACGCCGTGCCGGACCCTTTTCCGGTTTGCTAAAGCCTGCCGCCAAGCTGGATTGGCTACGGCGCACGGGCCAGCTTTTTACCGGCATCAGCGCCAATCGGCCGATGATAACGCCTGCCCGCCATTCGCTTTTCGATCAAATCCCGTCAACCGTTGGCAGTGGAAAACCCCAGGTGCTTTATTTCTCGGGCTGCTATGCCGGCTATCTGCGGCCGGCCATTGGCCAGGCCCTGGTGCGGGTCCTGGAGCGATTGGGAATGACCGTTTATACGCCACCCCAGCATTGCTGCGGGCTGCCCCAGCTCACCAAGGGGATGGTAGGTCAGGCTCGGGAAAAGGTACGGGCCAATCTTTCGTGCTGGGTAGGGTTGCTTGAGCGTGTGGATTACGTTGTAGTGACCTGCTCATCGTGCGGCCTGGCCCTGACAACCGACTGGCTCGATCTGTTGGACGATCGGCAGGTTCATCAGGCTGCCGAAAAAACGATCCATTTCAGCCGCCTGGTCAGTATGTACACGCATCGATGTGCTGTCCGGCCATGGCCGGCACAGCTTGCCTACCATCAGCCTTGTCACCTCAAGATACAGGCCGAACCTGACAGCAGCTTGAAAATGCTGCAGGCCCTGCCGGGCACCACCGTCGATGCCCTGGACAGCCATTGCTGTGGCATGGCCGGCACCTGGGGCCTGGCAGCCAAAAACGACTCCCTCAGCCGCCGCATTGGCCAGGACCTGATCGATCGTATCGATGCCACCGGCGCTGATATTGCCGTAACCGACTGTCCCACCTGCGAGATGCAGATGGCCGCGTTGGGGCGCCTGCCGGTGATGCATCCGGTGGAGGTGGTGGAGAAGGGGATGGGGGGCGGTGGCCTGATGATGTAGTAGCATAGTGATTTAGTGATATAGTTCTATGGGGATATTTGGTAGAGCGGTTGTCGGTTGTCGGTTGTCGGTTGTCGGTTGTCGGTGGAAGGTTGAAGGTGGAAGGTGGAAGGTGGAAGGGCGGAGTGGTTGCGTTGGTGGGCGTTACCTGATAAACGACCGTAAACCGTAAACCGTAAACCGTATACCTTATACCTTAAACCATGCTCCCATGTTCTCCAGCATCCGCTCCAAATTCATTGTGATTTTGCTCCTCTTCGGCGGTCTGCCCATGCTGATCGTCGGTTATCTGGCCTATGAAAGCGCGTCGCGGGCGCTGTTATCCCAGACCAAGGAGCAATTGGGCAATGTGGTTGAAAAAACCGCCCAGCAGCTCGATATCTTTTTCCAGACCGCTAAAAAGGACATCGCCTTTCTTTCCGACTCCCCCTTTCTGCAGCTTTCCTTTTTGCAGCATGAATTCGGTCAACGATTGACCGATGTTGAGCGCCTGTTGAGTGAATATCTGAAGACGCATCAGTATATTCAGCGTATCTATCTGGTCGATCTTTTGGGGAAGTCGATTTTGACCGTGGATGAAACGACAATTGACAGTCGTCAGATGAATTTCTGGACGCTCGACTGGTTTTCGGCCACATTGGCCGATGGTGCCGCGCTGTTCGATCCCATGCAGGCGGTGGACGCCGCCCCAAAAATCGTTCTGGCCAGAAGGGTGCATGATTTCAAACAGCGCCAACAACCCATCGGTGTGCTGGTATTCGTGATTAAATCCGAAGCCTTTATCGATTATGTCCGGTCACTCACCATCGGTGAGAATGGTTATGCATTTCTGCAAAACCATGCGGGATACCTGATTTATCATCCCGAGAAAACCCGAATTTTAAAAGATCGATTAATGGAAAACAGCGATGTCCGTTTGCAGGCGCATGTGGCAAGAATGCGGCAGGGCCAGGCGGGGTTTGGCGATTACCGCTTTATGGGACTGGAAAAATTCCTCGTTTACGCACCTTGCCGGGAACTCGACTGGAGTGTGGCCATCAGCCTGAACGCATCCGAACTGCTGTCCGATATCCTGAGGCTCAGACAGCGGGTGATGACCCTCGTCGTCATTGTTCTGGCGCTCATCAACCCTGTGGCCTATTTTTTCATCCGCGGCGTCACTCGGCCCATCAGCCGACTGATCGAAGGGGCCGCCGCATTGGGACAGGGGGATCTGGAACATAAAATTAGAGTTGAAACGAGTGAAGAGCTGGGCGCCCTGGCAAACGAATTCAACAGCATGGCCGAGGCGATCAAGTCCGGTCGGGATGAGTTGATTGCGCTCAAGACGTTCAATGAGAATATTTTGAGAAGTGTGTCCAGCGGTATCCTGACCGTTGATGGCCAGAATCACCCCACATCCTTCAATGCCAGTGCGGCCAGCATCCTGAATTTAGAGCCCCGGGGAAATGGTGGTTGCGCCCCGCTGGACAACGACGAAGGATTCTCCAAGGTGTTGGGGTTGTTGAAAACAACCCTTAAGGGAGGTAAAAAAAGGCTTCATCACCAGGTGATGCTGGATGCAGGCGATGGCGGAACCAAATATCTGGAGGTACATACAACCCTGCTCAGGGACTCTGAAAACCGAACCTTGGGCGCCATTGCCGATATCCGCGACATCACCCACCGTAAACGCATGGAAACGCGAATGGTCAGGATTGACAAATTGGCCTCGCTGGGCGAATTGTCGGCCGGTATGGCCCATGAGATCCGCAATCCCCTGGCGGGCATCAAAACCAGTGTGCAGGTGCTGGCAAACCGGAACCAGGGCGATCGTGAAATGATTTTAATCTCTGGTATCCTGGATGAAATCAATCGGCTCGATAAAATTGTGACCAAGTTGTTGCGGTTTTCGCGCCCATCACCGCCGGTGTTCAAACCCGAGGACCTGTTGCCCATACTGGAAAAAGCCCTTGATTTGACAATCGAAAAATTGCGCACCAATGGCATCGCACCAACCTACGGGTGGGTGGGCCGTCCTTGCCCGGTTATGGTTGATCGGGAGCAAATTCAGCAGGTATTTTTAAACCTGTTGCTCAATGCCATTAAATCCATGCCTCAGGGCGGTCAGTTGGAAATTGCCATGCAGCGGATGGACGATATTGATGGGATGGGTGTTGGGGTGCTGGCCATGGGCATGGATGATGTCCATGCGTATGAAAGCTATGTCCGTGTGCGGTTTCGGGATACGGGCTGCGGAATCGATGAGAACAAACTGGCCAAGGTGTTCGATCCGTTTTTTACCACGGACCCGGCCGGTACCGGCTTGGGGCTGTCCATCGCCCATAAACTGATTGAGGAAAACAACGGGGTGATCTACATCGAAAGCATCCCCGGCCGGGGAACCGATGTGATCGTCCTGTTACCGACTGTTGAATCGTAAATATTTATGTAGTGCGCTTCCAGAAATGGTGCATCTCGCCCGAGTCCAAGGCGGGCAACAAATTCAAACCGGAGGAATATTTGCTAATATTTTGAGGATTTGAATTTGTTGCCTAACGCCGGAATCGGGTGAGAGGTGCCGTTTCTGGATGGGCACCAGGTAGGATATATGCCCCATCCACGCATACTGATAGTAGATGACGAAACCGTACTCGCCCGGTCGCTGACCATTGATCTGGAGGATGATGGTTTCTCAGTCGACACGGCCGCCAGCGGTGAGGCGGCGCTGGAGTTGATTCAGGTTTCGCGGCCTGACCTGATTCTTCTGGATTTAAGGCTCCCGGGCATGAGCGGCATCGATGTGCTGGAAAAAATACGTACCTTTGATGACCACCCGGCCGTGATCATCATGACCGCCTACGGCGATACCCAGACCACTGTTGAGGCGGTCAAGCGCGGAGCGGATAATTTTATCAATAAGCCCTTTGAACTACATGAATTGAAACAGTTGATCCAGAAGGCACTCAACGCTCAGAAGGAGAAACGTGAGTTTGAATACCTGAAGTACCAGCAGCGACGCTCCCGCCGGTTTGCCAATCTGGTGGGAGAGAGTGAAAGCATGCAATCGGTTTTCGAGAAAATTGAGCTGCTGGCCGGGACGGACGACTGCAACGTGCTGATCCTGGGAGAGAGTGGGACCGGCAAGGATCTGGTGGCCAGTGCCATCCATTACAAGAGCCGGCGCAGTAAATACCCGTTCGTGGAGATCAATTGCACGGCTTTTCCAGAATCACTATTGGAAAGCGAACTGTTCGGCTATGAAAAAGGGGCTTTCACCGATGCCAAGGCCAGGAAAGTTGGGCTTCTGGAACTGGGCGAGGGCGGAACGATCTTTTTGGACGAGATCGGTGAGATGGCTATGCCTTCGCAGGCCAAGCTGCTCATGTTTCTGGAAAAGAAAAAATTCAAGCGCCTGGGCAGCGGCAAGGACCTGGAGGTGGATGCGCGCATCATCGCTGCCACCAACCGGGATCTTGAAAAAGCCATGCGTGACCACCGCTTCCGCCAGGATCTATACTACCGCCTCAACGTAGCTTCGCTGCATCTGCCGCCCCTGCGCCAGCGCAAGTCGGACATCCCGCTGCTGGTGGATTATTTCTTAGGATCGTTCTGCGAGGAAATGGGCAAGGAAATCATAGTGCCATCCAAAGCCGTCATGGACCTTTTTCTCTCCCATCCCTGGTATGGCAATGTCCGTGAACTGCGCAATGTCATTGAACGCGCCGTGATTTTTGCCCGTGGCAATGTCATCGAGATTGAGCATCTACCCCAGGAGATGCGTGGCAGCCAGGTTACAGGCATCCGGGATTTTTTCAAGGCGACTGAGACCGTTGACAATCTGCCCATCGATCAGATACTGGGCGCAGTAGAGAAAGAGTTGCTCGAAAATGCGCTAAAGGAATCCGGCGGCAACAAAACCCTGGCCGCTGAACGATTGGGCATCAGTCGTTTTGCCTTTAAGCGGCGGCTGGACCGGCTGAAGTTGGATTATTGATTGGTTCATCAGTGTTAAGGGCTCGCGCAAAAATAACTTCACATTTTCAGCGCCCATCCATCCCGCTCAGCGGCGTTGCGAAAACACGGAATATGCCTGATATTCCTTTGTCTTCGCGCCATGCTGAGCGGGCGCCTGAACACTGACAATTTGTGAATTTATTTTTGCGCGAACCCTAAGGGAAAAATTTCATGGCATGGGTTGAGAAAATAGTCGGATGGGTAATGATTGGGGCAGTGGTGATGGCTGGCCCGGCGGCTTTGCCTGTCGCGTCCGCCCAATCGAGCCGGACCCGAACCCTGGCCATGATTACCTGGCGGGGCCAGACCGAGGCTGAAAGGGGATTTTTGGATGGCCTTGACCGCAAGATCCACGCCGTGTCCATTGAAACGTATCACGCCGCCCAATCCGTAGAAAATCTCTATCAGATCATCAGGCGTATTCAACAAAAACCCGTCGACCTGATTTATGTGTTCGGTACTACGGCGACCCAAATCGTTTTGGCCCAAGTGAAAACCACACCCGTGGTTTTCAATGTGGTCAGCTTGCCGGTCGCCACCGGTATCATTGATTCCTGGAAAAAATCAGGGCGCAATGCGGTTGGGGTGAGCAATCAGGTGCCTGTTCACCAGCAGTTGAAAGCCTTTATCAATACCTGTGCGTTCAAGCGCCTGGGGATCATATTCAACCCGCTTGAGCAAAACTCCCTGGCGTTGAAGGGGCAGGTCGAACGTCTCAGCGATACGTTTGGTTTCAGTGTGCACGGCTTCCCCATCGCCCGAAAGACCGACATCCAGAGAAAATTAAACGGCCTGCGGGGCAGGGTGGATGCGGTTTATATTCCGGCCGACTCACTGATCAAATCATTGGGCTGCGAGATTGGCACCCAGCTCAAGACCCAGAATATTCCCAGCATGAGTGCCGTGGAAAGCATGGTGCCCGACGATGGTATCCTGCTGGGCCTGGTGCCCAGTTACTACGAACTGGGCCTGGCTGCCGCGCAGAAAGCCAACCGCGTATTGGCCGGTGAACCGCCCGGCAACATCCCTTCGGCCACCCTTGACCACTTTCAATTTTGGGTCAACATGCGTACCGCCGAAACCATCGGCATCCAAATTCCCTTGTCAACGCTGATTATGGCCGATCGGATCGTTCGTTGATACCAATTGAAACCATGGATTTTCATCGGGCCGCTACCGCAGACTGTCCAGAAAACAGCCACCACTTCCGGAGTCGCTGGAGCTGGAATCGTCGCTGGAGTCAGACTCATCACTGGCGTCGGAATCATCGCTGGCGTCGGAATCATCGCTGGCGTCGGAATCATCACTGGCGTCGGAATCATCACTGGAATCCGAATCATCGCTGACGTCTGAATCGCCTGCGGAGCCATCATCCCATCCACCCAGAACCGCCCACAGCCACCAAGCTGCATAGGCTTTCCGGTTGGCATTGAGGGGCTGACTGTGGGCGGAACCGCAACTGTACCAGTCAACATCCTCGGTATGGCTGTTCTGCCATTCGGTGGCCCAGTTTCCCAAAAGGGTGCCGCCCGGACCATCATAATAACCGCAATCGTCGTTAACGTACTCAAAGTAGGTGCCGTCCGGGTCATAGTGCTCGATGTCGGCAAAATCGTATAGTACCTTGTCGTTGGCATTGCAATAATCGCGAATCATTTGATTGGCGGCTTTGTTGTCGGCATCGTCCCAGATATCCACATGGCCGGTCATATACACGAAGGTCACGTCCGGATAGTCGGCTTCCAGTTGGGCCATGGGCGTCAGATATTCGCTTTCCAGGGTCCCGGCAGCATATTTGTCATCCACCTGCCCGCACCAGGACCAGATAATGACATTCACATCTGAATTGGCGCCCAGATAGGACCGGGTGTTGTCGACCCACTGGGGATAGTAGCCCACATCGCCGCCCATGGCGTAATCGTGAAGATCCAGCGCTCCGCCGCTACCGCCGTTGTTCCACGCAAAAATATCCGTTGGCAGCGTCAATTCCAGGCCGCCGCCGTTGGCGAAGGCCACCAGGCCGGTCATGCCTGTCGTCAATTGACTGCCGTGAGAGGTATGGCCATAGGCGATGTGTAAATTGGCCTTGGCTGCCTCGATGGCTGTCTGAGGAAGCCGGGTGATGTTGGTGTGGCGGTGATCGACAATTACCGGATCAGCCTGGACATTTAATGCCAGTATCAGATGGCAGCAGAAAGCCACCGCAACCATCACTGGACGTAAATAGGCAAATTGATTCATTATAAGCGACTCCTTAAATCTCTACATTTTTTCAGGATTGCGGTGCTATACGCGTCTTTATACAGATCGATGGATACAATTGTCAAATACGGATAGAATGGAAAGGGAACCGCCGTCCAGCGGGACAACGCTTTCACAGCAATTGTAATCTTGGAGGTGTTCGACATAGCATAATTACAATTGCTGACGCTTTGACTGACACTTTCTTTATGCCTTATTAGATGCTAAGACAATTCGAGAAAGGGGAGCATCCATTGGCGGGTAAAACGACGATTATCAAACAATCCGGGGACCGAAAAGTGATCATTGCTGATTCAGTCACCGCGGCTACTGATAAAGACAGCGGTGATGTGCTGGTTTGCGGGTCCCATTGTGGCACCAATGTCGGCCAAATCGCCGCTGCCAACAAAATCGGAGCATTGATCGGAAATGATGCCGGCATGGGCAAAAATAACGCCGGCATTGCGGGCCTTGCCGTATGTGACGAACACGGCATCCCCGCCGCTGCCGTTGCCTCCATGTCGGCTGTGATCGGTTCCGGGGTGAGCACTTACGAAGAGGGCAACGTGTCTGCGGTTAATATCTTAGCCGCCAGACTGGGCGTTTCAGAAGGTATGTCCGCTAAGCACGCAGCAAACATGTTTCTGGAAATGCTTGCAAAAAAACGATCCCGAAAGTGCTGATCAGCGCTGGCCTGTGAATGGTTGGCGCTATCCAAAAAATTAAAAAGCGTTCAATTTTTAGCAATTGCTAACATTCCGTCATCTCACTTGGTGTTTGAGATATTGATTCGTGGCTGTTATGCGAAGTTCTCAATCAGTGGTTTGTCCACCACTGAGTCAATTCCGCACGGAACCACCGTGCGGTTTCCGCACGCTATGAGCGCCCGGCATTTCTTAAACATTTCCCGCCTGAAGTTAACAACAAGAAATAACAGTTAATCCTTTTCGAACCGCTTCTAACTGTCCACTGGCACGACAATTGATAACACGTTACCAATATATGCCTGTGGTTACATTTCTCGGGCGCCTTGAGCTCGACCCAATTTGCCTATTTTTTGGATAGGCCCTAATTCGTAGCGTTGTGGAGGAAACCGTTTTGAGCAAAGAGGAAAGCAAACTGTTAAGTTTAAGGGAGGCGGTTGCGCGATACGTTTTTGATGGTGCGCATATCTCCATCGGAGGATTCACCCTTAACCGCAATCCCATGGCGGCCGTTTACGAGATCATCCGCCAGGGGCGAAAAAAACTGCACATGTATGCCCATTCCAACGGCCAGGGGGTCGACGAATTGGTGGGCGCCGGTTGCGTCGATCGTCTAGAAATCGCCTATGGCGGTACCGGTCGGTTTGCGCCCACCTGTATTCGGTTTCGTAAGGCGGTCCAGGAAGGGACGCTTCAGGTGGAGGATTATTCCAATTATCAAATGACCCTGCGGTTCATGGCCGGCGCCATGGGCGTGCCGTTTCTGCCCTGCCGGTCGGGGCTGGGATCGGACATCATCAACCGGTGGGGATTTTCCGAAAACCTGCGCAAATCCGATGTGCGTCTTCCGGATGAGAAAATAGTTGTCATGGACAATCCCTTTGGCGGGTGGGGGGAGGCCAACCGGGTGGTGCTTGTTCCGGCCATCACCACGGACGTCACCATTATTCATGTGCAAAAGGCCGATGCGCTGGGAAACGCTCGCATTGCTGGGCTTTCCTTTGCCGATGTGGAACAGGCCAAGTCCGCCGAGCACCTGATCGTCACCTGTGAAGAACTGGTGAGCACGGACGAGATCAAGGCCGATCCAGACCGTAATGTCATTCCCTTTTTCTGTGTCGATGCCGTCGTGCCCATTCCCCACGGCGCTTATCCCACAGCCTGTTTAGGGTATTACGATTATGATCCGGTGTATTTAAATCAATTCGCCGAATATGCCCGTAGTGATTCCGGGTTCAGCGAATATTTAGACGCCTATGTTTTAGGGGTCGACGATCACGCGCAGCTATTGGAAAAGGTCGGCAGTCAGAGCCTTAAAAGCATCAAGGCGGATCCTGAAACCGGATACGCCAAAAACTTGGATCGACGTTGATCAGGAGAAGGGCATGCAAGACTACACCTTGAAAGAGATGATGGCCGTGGTGGCGGCCAGGGAAATTCAAAACGGGGACATCATTTTTTGCGGCACCGGCATTTCCATGCTGGCCGCCATGGCCGCCAAAAACATCAGCGCACCGGACTGCGTGATTTTCTTTGAAACCGGTGCCATCGACAGCCTGCTGGAAGAAGTCCCCCTGGCCGTGGGCGACTCGCGGGTCATGTACCATACGGCCGTCAACGGCGGTCTGGCCGATGCATTCGGAACCATGCAGAATCGGTTTACCGGCAAACGCGTGGTGGGTATTTTAGGGGCGGCCCAGATCGATTGTTATGGCAATCTCAATTCCACCTGCCTCGGGGGTTACGATAAGCCGGCCGTTCGTTTTTCAGGCAGTGGCGGGGCCAATGATGTCGCCTCGTTCGTCAGCCGCACGATCATTTTCATGAAGCATGAGAAGAGAAAATTTGTCAAACAGCTGGATTATTTGACCAGCCCGGGATGGCTGGATGGTCCCGATGGACGTCAAGAGGCCGGATTGACCGGTGGCGGCCCCTCGGCGGTGATCACCGACATGGCTGTGATGCGCTTTGATCCAGATACGCGGCAAATGTTTTTGGCCGAGTGCTACCCGGGAATCAGTGCGGATGATGTTCAGGAAAACATGGGCTTTCGGGTGGATTGTTCACGGGCAGCCGAGACACAGCCGCCTTCCGCCCGGGAGCTTCATATTCTCAGGAATCGGTGTGATCCGCAACGGCTAATCTTAGGATGAAGAAGAAAATTTACTAACTGCAAAGGAGAGAACATGAACACTCGGACATTGATCTTGATCGTTTGTATCTTAGCAGTGGCTACCCTGATCGGCGCGGGTAGCGGTCAGGCGGCATCGTACAAGTACATGACGATTCTCACCGGTGGCACCGGCGGGGTGTATTATCCGCTGGGTGGCGGGATTGCCGATGTGTTGACCAAGAAAGGCATATCCAATGTCTCGGCCGAATCCACCGGCGGATCGGTGGAGAACTGTAACCTGGTGGGACGGGGACGGGCCGAAATGGGATTTGCCATGGCCGGGGTCTGTTACGATGCCTTCATCGGCCAAGGAAAGTTCAAGGAACGGGGCAAACTGCCCATCGTAGCCATGATGGCCGCCTATCCATCGCCCATGCACATCCTGGTGCTGGATAAGTCAAACGTCCGCAGCATCGCCGATCTCAAAGGAACCAAGATCTCCCTTGGCGCCTTTGGCAGCGGTACGGAAAACATGGCCAAAAACATGCTCGAGCAACTGGGCATCACCTATGAAGACATCAAACCGGCATTTCTCTCTTTTTCCGAAACTGCCATGGGCCTGCGCGACGGCGTGGTAGAGGCCGGCTTCATGGCCGTGGCCATTCCTGCGTCGGCGGTTCTCGATCTGGGCTCCACCCGCAAGGTTCGTTTTATCCCTCTATCTAACGAAGAAATCAAGCAGACGCTCTCTGCCTATCCATACTACTCGTCGGTGACCGTGACCGCCAAAAGCTATGGTGGAATCGGCGGCATCACTGAGGATACCCCGGCCGTAGGTGTCCAGAACGTTTTGGTGTGCCGAAAGGACCTGCCCGAAGATCTCGTGTACAATATGGTCAAAACCATTTTTGAAAGCCAGAAAAAACTTCTCGAGGTCCATCAGGTGGCCAACCAGATTACCCTGGAAAATGCCATCAAGACGCCTATCGATCTTCATCCGGGGGCAATCAAGTACTTCCGCGAGAAAGGTGTCCTGTAACTTCGGCCGGATTGATACGACCGGCGGATTGACAAATGGGCGTACCGTCCGATTTGTTAAAACTCGATGTTCAAGTTTTTGTTAATTTGCCCAACTTGCGGCGTTGGAAAAAAAATTTGATCCTCGAAATACTGGAGTATGCCTGTGGTCAAAATTTTTTTCCGCCTTGAATTTGAACAAATTTCCTAAAAACTTGAAGATCGAGTAAAAGATTAAGATGGAGAGAAAGCGTATGGAAGAGAAAGAACCGAAGGCACTGGATTTGAAGGCGGTTATCGCGCTTCAGGAAAAGCGGGTGCTCCCGTTATTTGCCAGTCGGATCGATTATGGGGTGGTCATTGCCGTGGCGCTGCTCTTGGCGGCCTTTCAGATTTGGACTGCCGGATTTGGTGTGCTCTTTGCCCTCAAACAGCGCATCATTCACATATCCCTTTTAGGGGCCCTGACCTTTTACCTGCGCGGGCTTGGCAGCCGGTTCGATACGGATGCCGATGGACTCAAAAAAGTGTTCGCGTGGGACCGGGGCTTTGCCGTTTTAATGCTGGCGTCAATGGTCTACCTGTTATGGAACTACGATGCCATTCAAAGCCGTGCCGGATTTCCTGAGCCCTGGGATATTGCATTCGGGGTAATCATGATCGTCATGCTTCTGGAGATGACCCGTCGCGTGGTCGGTCTGGCCCTGCCCATCATTGCCATTTGTTTTCTGTTATATGCTTTTCTGGGGCCTTATATGCCAACCCTCATCGGGCACCGCGGCTACGATATCGAACGCATCGTGGCCCAGATGTATCTGACCACCGAAGGTATTTTCGGTGTGCCGGCCGGTGTCTCGGCCACCTTTATTTACATGTTCATCTTGTATGGGGCCTTTTTGGAAAAAAGTGGCGGCGGCATTTTCTTTATCAAACTGGCCTATGCCCTGACCGGCCGCATGCTGGGGGGGCCGGCTAAAGCATCGGTGATGGCCAGCGGGCTCATGGGCTCCATCTCCGGCAGTGCCGTGGCCAACACGGTCACCACCGGGGCGTTTACCATTCCGCTCATGAAAAGCGTTGGGTTTCGGCCCCATTTTGCAGCCGCTGTCGAGTCCTCGGCTTCTTCCGGGGGACAGCTCATGCCGCCCATCATGGGTGCGGCGGCATTTATCATGGCGGTCTTCACCAATATCCCTTACAAATTCATTATGGTATCGGCTGCCGTGCCCGCCGCGCTATATTATTTCGCCATTTTTATCTCCATCCATTTCCGCGCCAAGCGCATGGGGCTGAAACCCGGTAATGCAGAGGATTTGCCCAGGGCCAAAGAACTTCTAAAAGAAGATTGGCAACATCTCTTCTCATTGGTGGTATTGGTGGTATTGCTGCTGATGGACATCACCCCCTTAAGGGCCGCATTCTGGGGCACGCTGACCATCATCATTTCCTGCGGGCTGCGCAAATCCACGCGCATGAGCATGAGATCCATCTATGAAGCCCTGCTTCTGGCCAGCCGCAATACAGCCACCGTGGGTGCCGCCTGTGCCTGTGCCGGTATCGTGGTGGGCGTGGTGACCCTGACCGGCATCGGGCTCAAGTTCGCCACCCTGATCGAGGTCATGGCCGGCGGCAACATCATCATCGCACTGATGATGACCATGGTGGCCTCCCTGATTCTGGGCATGGGGCTGCCCACATCGGCCTGTTATATTGTTCTGGCCGTATTGGCGGCGCCGGTATTGACCAACCTGGGATTCCCGGTTCTGGCCTCGCACCTGTTCATCTTTTATTTCGGAATCATCTCCGCCATCACGCCGCCGGTCGCCCTGGCGGCCTATGCGGGCTCGGGAATCGCCGGCTCGAATCCGTTCAAGACCGCGCTGACGGCGTTATCGCTGGATCTGTCGGCCTTTTTTATTCCCTATTGGTTCATCTTCAACCCGGAACTGCTGTTGAACAAAGGGGCGCTCGCCAACATCAGCGTGATTTTCGTTGCCGCCGTCGGTGTTGTTTCCCTTTCAGCCATGACCCAGGGCTTTTTGCTCAGGAAACTGACCCCGATCGAACGGGTCGTTGCCGTGCTGATCACCTTTGCCCTTTTGATCGTTGATTTTAAATGGCGCGTGGTGGGATTGGCTGTGTTTGCAGGAATGATCATTTATCAAAAGATGACAATCAACAAGTCCCCTGCAGAACCGGCAGGCAGTTTCGCATCGGCGAGGGATTGATTTTTTTGCAGCGCCAGGATTAAGTATTCAAATAAAACGGAACCAACCTTGTTGTGGGTTGGTTCCGTTTCGTTTATATGCAAGGTATGGCATCATTTAATAAAACATGAAATGACCTGGCATTAACAATGAACCTGAAAAAATACCGCCGCTGGAGTATCTATCTGATTTCCTGCCTGCTTTTTGTATTTTCGCAGTTTTACCGATCTTCCATTGCCGTGATCACGCCAAACTTGATCGAAGAGCTTCACTTTGATCCCGAAGAATTGGGGCTCATCTCGGCCGCATTTTTTTATGCCTTTGCCGCGATGCAAATCCCTGTGGGATTGTATCTGGACCGCGTGGGGGCTCGTTTTTTTATGACCGCGCTTTCCTTGCTGGCCGTTGTTGGTGCCATTGTATTTGCTTATGGACAATCCAGTGCCGTCTTGATCACCGGCCGTGTCCTTCTTGGCATTGGTATGGCCTGTAATCTGATGGGGCCGTTGAAGTTGGTCACCGCATGGTTTTCTCCGGCATATTTTGCAACGCTTTCCGCTCTTTTTGTTTCTGTGGGAACCGCAGGAAACATCATGGCCGCGACACCATTGGTGTGGCTTACCAGTCTGGTCGGATGGCGAACGACGTTTGTGCTCTTTGCCTTGAGTAATTTTTTGATCGCCATCCTGTTTTTTCTGATTGCAAGAGACAGCCCTGATGATGCCGCCAGCATTCATCCCACGGCAAAGGAAAACATGCGTTCGTCGTCGGAGGGGAACGGATTGAAACCGTTATTTTTCCGAAGGGACTATTGGTTGATATCATTGGGGACTTTTTTTCGCTACGGCATCTATGCATCGGTCCAGGCGCTTTGGGCCGGTCCATTTCTGATTGTTGCCATGGGATTTTCTCAACTGATGACCGGCAACCTTTTATTTGTCATGAGTATCGGCCTTATTATCGGCAGCCCGGTTTGTGGGTGGATATCCGACAGGGTACTTTTTTCCAGAAAACAGGTCATTATTCCCGGGCTGGTCATCATGGCGGGGATCCTGATTATCCTGTCGCTGTTGCCCACAGGGGCTTGGATGCCGATTCTGTTTGCCCTGTTTCTGGGATTCGGATTTTTCAGCGGTTCCGGGCAAATCATGTACGCCCACATCAAAGAACGGATGCCCCTTAAAAACGCAGGGGCCGCAATGACGGGGATCAATTTTTTTACCATGATGGGGGGCGCATTTTTCCTGCATGCAGTGGGCTGGGCGATTAAGGAATTCTATCCGGGAGGATCGCCCGCGCCGGAAGTTCTCAGATTGGTCTTTGCATTTTTCGGTGGAAGCCTTATCTTGACAGCCTTGATCTATCTGCTCACCGTCGATATAAAAAGATCGTAATGAACCTTTTTTTGCGTCGCCACCCGCCCCGAAGCCCCCGCTACTGGATTGGCGGTTCAAAATTGTTTTGATCGGGAAATTTGTAATAAACCGTGCAAAATGGTATTTAAAGAAAAAATAATGTTTATCGATTCGATGATGGCGCAAATTAAAGGTCGTTTTACCTGGCTTTTTCTTGACAATGGCCGAAAGAGCTTTTAAATGGGGCACCATTTTGCGTTGGCCAAGAGCCTGTTTTGGAAGTCTGGATCAGGCCCGATAACAAGGCGGAAAGTGGCTCAAAAGCGGCGCATATATGGTATATGTGAGCATTTTGAGACACTTCCCAACGCCGTTAGCGGGCCTTAGACGGATTTACCAAACAGGCTCTAAGGGGGGTGGACCCTTGCCGACATCAATGGTCAAATAATACAGGTACGACGTTACTACCACCGTTAGGGAGCATGCATGGCAAAGGCAAAACCAAAGTTGAAGGAGCACCGGATCAACCGGGAGTGGTGCAAGGGTTGCGGGATCTGTGTGGCCTTTTGTCCCAAACAGGTGCTGGAGATGGACCGGGAGGACAAGGCCGTGGCGGCAAGGTTAGGGGATTGCATCGCCTGCCGGTTGTGCGAACTGCGCTGTCCGGATCTGGCTATTACCGTCGAGGTGGAAGAGGGTGATCGGTGATCAGTGATCAGAGGTCAGTGATCAGAGGTCAGAGGTCAGCGGTCAGCGGTCAGAGGTCTCACCATTTTTCCGTAGGGGCGAAAAATCTTTCGCCCTTATCCCGAATACGCAACATGATTAGGCATTCAAAGGCAATTTTATGACCAGACAAATCAAATTCGTCCAGGGCAACGAGGCCTGCGTGGAAGGGGCCCTTTACGCGGGACTGGATTTTTTCGCCGGTTATCCGATTACGCCCTCAACTGAAATCGCCGAGCATTTGAGTGTGCGGTTGCCGCAGCGAGGCGGAAAGTTCATCCAGATGGAAGACGAAATCGCCTCCATGTGCGCCATTATCGGCGCCAGTTTGACGGGGCATAAAGTGCTCACGGCCACATCGGGTCCGGGGTTTTCCCTCAAGCAGGAGGCTCTGGGTTACGCGGTGATGGCCGAGATTCCCTGCGTGATCGTTAACGTGCAGCGCGGCGGTCCGTCCACCGGTGTGCCCACGCATGTCAGCCAGGGAGACGTGATGCAGGCGCGTTGGGGCACCCACGGGGACCACAGCATCGTATGTCTGACGGCCTCCAACCACCAGGACGTGTTTGCCATGACCGTGGAGGCCTTCAACATCGCCGAGACCTACCGTACGCCGGTGATCCTGCTCTTTGACGAGGTGGTGGGGCACATGCGCGAGCGCCTGGAGATCCCCGAGGAGGGAGAAATTCCGTTGGTGAAGCGGCTGCGCACGGCGGTGCGCGCGGGGGTGGACTATCATCCCTATCTGCCCCGTGAGGACGGGCGCCTGCCCATGAGCGACTTCGGGGACGTGCATCGCTTCAATGTGACCGGCCTGGTGCATGACATGTGGGGCTTTCCCTCGGACAACCCCAAGATCGTGCACGGCCTGCTGCGCCACATCGTGGACAAGATCGAGAATAACGCCGGTGCCATGGCGCGCTTCAAGACCTATTATCTTGAAGACGCGGAGACGGTGCTGGTCAGCTATGGCTCATCGGCGCGCTCGGCCCTGCATATCGTGGAGAGCCTGCGACCCCGGGGCGAGCGTATCGGCCTGTTGGAGTTGCAGACCCTGTGGCCCTTTCCGTCCGATGTGGTGCGCGATTACTGCAACGATGCCCACTACACGGTAGTGGTGGAGATGAACATGGGCCAGGTGTGCGAGATGGTTAAACATTCGGTACGCCATCCGGAGCGGGTGTTTCTGGCCAACCGCATCGACGGGGTGTTTATCTCGCCCACGGATATCAAACAGATCTTGCGTCTGATCAAGGGAAGGGGGGTGTAAAGATGGCGGTTCAGGATTATATCCGTCAGCGGTTTTTCCCGCATATCTGGTGTCCGGGCTGTGGCCACGGCATCGTGCTCAACGGCCTGATCCGGGCCGTTGAGAGACTGGGCATGAGCCGCAACGAAATTGTCATGGTCTCGGGCATCGGCTGTTCGTCGCGTATTTCCGGATACGTGGATTTTCACACCCTGCACACCATCCACGGCCGGGCTCTGGCCTTTGCCACCGGCGTCAAGCTGAGTCAGCCCGAGTTGAACGTGATCGTGCCCATGGGCGACGGCGATGCCCTGGCCATCGGCGGCAACCACTTCATCCACGCGGCGCGGCGCAACATCGACATCACGGCCATCGTGATGAACAACCGCATCTACGGCATGACCGGGGGGCAGTACTCACCCCTGACCGGACCGGGGATGCTGGCCACCACGGCGCCCTATACCAACATCGATCAGGGTTTCGACATTGTGGAGATGGCCAAGGCCGCCGGCGCGACCTTCGTGGCCCGCACGACCACCTACCATGTGCAGCAGATGGCCGATATCATCCGTGAGGCCGTCCTACACGAAGGGTTTTCGGTGGTAGAGATCATGAGCCAGTGCCCGACCTACTTCGGCCGCAAGAACAAACAGGGCAGTGCCGTGGACATGATGAAACAGATGAAGGCGATGACCACGCCCATCGGCTCCAAGGCCAAACAGGAAAACCCGGAGCTGATCGAGCGGGGAATTTTTGTCCGATTAGACAAGCCCGAGTATTGTGAGGAGTATGACCGGGTCATTGAGCGGGCCAGGGGAGGAAAGTAATGGAGCGATGCAGAATGGTATTTTCCGGATCCGGCGGCCAGGGGGTGATCACGGCGGCGATCATCCTTGCCGAGACCGCGGTACTGCACGAGGGACTCGAGGCCGTGCAGACCCAGGCCTACGGTGCTGCGGCCCGCGGCGGCGCCACGCGCAGTGATGTGATCATCGCCGACACACCCATCAACTTCCCCAAGGTGATCCAGCCCAACGTACTGGTGTGTTTGACCCAGGAGGCCTACAGCACGTTCATGGGCATCATCCGCCCCGGGGGGCTTTTGCTCACCGACCCGCGTTATGTAACCCCGCAGCTCAAGGTCGATGCGGTTCAGCGGGAGATTCCCATGTACGAGACGGTGATGGAGAAAATCGGCAAACCCATCGTGTTCAACATCTGCATGCTGGGCACGATCATCGGCCTGACCGATCTGGTACGTTCCGAATCGATCATGAAAACCCTGGAAACACGCATCCCATCCGGGTTTTTGGAAATGAACCGGAAAGCCCTGGAGCTGGGCATCCAGCTGGGCAAAAATGCATGAATAGGTAGGGGCGAAAAATCTTTCGCCCCTACAATACTAAAACATCTTCCAAAAGGAACGCTCCAAAGCTATGCCGGCTATCTTGCCCGTTCATCCAACGCCTGCCGGAATCTACATCCACGTGCCGTTCTGTATGGCCAAATGCCCTTACTGTGACTTCTACTCAATTACCGATCTCAAACAGATTCCCGATTACCTTGACGCCCTTTTGCTTGAAATCAATCAATGCCAAGTCGTTTTACCGGCGGTCGATACCATCTACTTTGGCGGTGGCACACCGTCCACGCTGTCGCCACGGCAGATCGAACGCGTTCTTGACACCCTTTGCGATCGTTTTCCTGTTGATCCGGCTGCGGAAATTACCCTGGAAATGAATCCGGGAACGGCTGACCGGAAAAAACTCAGCGGTTATCGCGCGGCCGGCATCGGCCGCCTCAACATCGGACTCCAATCCCTGAATGATCAGACCCTGCGGTGGCTGGGCCGGATTCATGATGTGCGTCAGGGTCTGGATGCCTTCCGGTGGGCCAGGGCAGCCGGCTTTGATAACATCGGCCTTGATCTGATTTACGGGATTCCAGGCCAAACCGAAAAAAAATGGGCGGTCGAATTGTCTGCCGCCGTTGAGATTGGTGCGGAGCACCTTTCCTGCTATACCTTAACGCTTGAACCGGGCACGCCGCTGAGCATGAAAGTGGAAAAGGGGAGGGTCACGCCTTTGGACGAGGACACGACCGGCACGCTTTTCTCGTTTACCAGCGAATTTCTCAGCCACCATGGATACCGCCAGTACGAAGTCTCTAATTATGCCCGTGTTTCAGACTCAGATGCGAAGGATTATCGGTCGCGGCATAACCGCAAATACTGGACCTTCGCCCCCTATCTGGGATTCGGTCCGGCGGCCCACAGCTTCATGGACAACCGTCGCTGGTGGAACCATCGGTCGTTAGACGCCTACCTGAATGCGATTAACTCGGGCCAATCTCCCATCGCCGAAACGGAGACCTTGAGCCCTGAACAACAGATCATGGAGTACATCTATTTGGGGCTCCGTCAGACACAAGGCATTGACACGATCGATTTTGAATCCCGTTTTGAATTGAGTTTCTACCGATGGTATGAACACGAAATTTCTCTTTTATTGAATGAGGAACTGCTCGAAATCCATCATCAATATATTCGGACCACCGCCCGGGGGATGCGGTTTCTTGATCAGGTGGTTGACCGGCTGATCGGCTGATCGCTGATTTGATTGGCAACACGCCACGTTGACCCATTGATTCTACGCCCACTCAAAAGTCACACCTTATCAACATTTTCTACAAAATTTCTCCACATTCTAATGCAATTCTAACAAATCAAAGAAGCGTCGTTAATGAGGTTTTAATGGGGGAGTTCATATGAGTGGCGCCTGGCCGCTGATGGCGGCCTGGATCATTTTTTTGGGGATCGTGGTCATGATCTCCATTTTCTATACCTTCGAAGCGGACCACTTTTACGGTATTGCCGAAAGCCGTGAAATCGTCGTCAATTCGGAAATGCCCGTTGAGATCAAGCGGGTCGATGTGGTGGAAGGCCAGTTCATTGAAAAGCATCAACTCCTGGTGGAGCTGAGCAGCCCGGAGCTGGATTTGAAAATCAATGAAATTTCCCACCAACTGGAACAGCTGAAGGTGCAGAAAGGGTTGGACAAGGCGGAATTAGCCGCAAAGGTAAGGCAGCTTCGAGCGGAAAAACGGTCAAAAACAACAGAGATTGAGAACCGGATCAAACAGCTGGAAAGCCGATATCGCTTGAACAAGGCACTGACCCAGGGCCTGAAAAGCGTCGACGCCAACCTATCGACGGCGGATCAACCGATGAGTCCGATTCGGCAACAGATTGAGAATCTGCGTCTTGAACTGGCCGATGCCGTAAGGCCGTTGAACATCCAGATCGAACTGCTTGAAGCCGCCCTGAGTGCATCCGAAAGCCCCAAGAAAATTCAGGTGGAGCGTCTGGAGAAAGAACTGGAAATGCTCCGTCGGGAAAGTGAGCGGCTGAACATCTATGCCCGCATATCCGGATTGATCGGATCCATCAACTTCAAGCCGGGTGAAAAGGTGGCGCCTTTTGTGCCGATCCTCACCCTTCAGACCCAGACGCCCTCGTTTGTCAAAGGCTATCTGCTCGAAGACGTCGCTTCGCGTGTCAAAATCGGCGATAACATGATGGTGACCGCTTTGTCCGATGGCAAGCGCGCTATAAAGGGGACTCTTGTGGGCGTGGGCGCCCGGTTCGTCCCCTATCCAGTCCGATTGAGAAAACATCCGGATTCGCAGATTTGGGGCCGGGAGGTCCATGTCCGCATTTCGGATAACAATCCGTTCATTTTGGGTGAAAAGGTGGTGTTGGCATCCAATCAAGCGCGGCAACGCTGGACACAGCGATGGCTGGCCTCTATTTCCTCGCGTCTTCCCCATGAGAAGCAGGCATCCGCCACGATGGTAACCCTGCCGATACCGGGGCAACCCCCCAAACCGATCGTTCCACTGACCGTTGACGGCATCGAGGCTTCCCGCCTGGTCAAAGATCCGGACGGAGGTGGCTATCTGGTTATCAGTGACGACACGCCTGACAATCGGCCCTTGATTTTTTTAATGGATAAAAATGGTCAGATTGTCAGTGAGATTCCCATCCTTGGGCTGGATGCCATGGCAGATATGGAAGGGATCGCTGCCGGCGAAAAAGGGGCGTTGTATCTGATCTCTTCCTTGAGCGAAACCAAGGACGGAAAACGACACTGCGCCCGGCACCTGCTCGTCAAGGCGCGCAAGAATGGAGAAAACTGCATCTTGGAGCATGCGGTCGATATGGTTGACCTCTTGACCACCGCTGCGAGAAAAATTGTTGGGGACGCTCCCTGGGCAAGGATTGTCCGCAAGGGGGATCAGGCCCATGTCATGGATGTGGAAGGCATCAGCTGGGATGCAGGGAATCTTTTGTTGGCATTCAAGGCCCCCCTTGAAAACGATGCGGCCGTTGTCCTTCAAATCCGGTATATCGATCGGGTTCTTCAAACCGGTGAATTGGCGCCAGCGGCTGTATCGGTGCGATATCGGATCCGGTTGCCGGCTTCTGATGACGACGGCATGGAGCGCATATCCGATCTCTATTATTGCGGTAACCAGGTTTTTCTCACCAGTGTCCGCAGCGAAAAGGGACGAAAGGCCGGTTCGGTCTGGCAGTATGACCCGTTGACCGGAAAAGGGCATCGCTTAAGCAGTTATGACGGATTTCAACCAGAGGGCCTTACCGAGGGGCTGACACCCGATGCGTTGATTGTCGTTTTTGACCAGGGCGCATCCCGCCCATCTTTTATGACCCATGTAAAGAAACGCGTATGAAATCAAAACCAGTATTGATGATCCTGATGGGCTTTATCGTCATTTATCCGCTACTGTCGGTGTATGGAGCCGGCGACAGCGAAGGGACACTATCCACCGGATCCGTTCTGGAAACGGTGATCAACGATTCTCAGTTGAAAAGTATGGATGAACTGCGCGGCTACCTTCACTCGTTTCCACAGGGCACGCCGTATCTGGACAAGATCGAACTGCGCACCGAGACTGAGGATTTCGATGCGGACAAGCAGAAATTCTCACTTCGCTTTTACCCCAAGGGATGGGGAGAAACCGCCGGTACGAAGCGACTGCGTAAAACCCGCAATCAGTCACATGCGCTGGCCTTTGAAGAGCGATTTCACAAGGCCCTGAAGGACCGCTACGATCTGATTGTCGATTATCTGGAAATCCGGACATTGATGGATATCGAAAAGGAATTGCTGGTCAACCTGGAAGACCAGATTCGTGTTTTACAGGCATTGGGGCCGGGGGACATAAATTTTGATGTCGGTCGGCTTATCGATGCCCAGGACGATCGAACGACCTATCAGTTAAATCAGATTGAACGAGAAGACCGACTCACCGGACTTATCCGCCGCATCAGGCAGCTGACCGGTTGCGACCATCGGTTTGCGATACCAACCACGGGGCTGATTACGGTCGCCGATATCCGTGTCACGGTAACCGATCTTGTGGACTCGGCAAAGGCTTCTTCAAGCCTTAATCCCTTGCTTGCCGAACGGCCAGATGCAGGTGCGGGAAGCCGAGGCGGAATACCACCTTGAAGTAGCCAAAACCCATGATTTCATCTCTTTCTTTGATGTCCGCTACGACCTGGACGACCGGGATGAGATGGAGAAAGCCATATCCCTGGAAGTGGCGTTTCGGCTTCCGTTCATTCATCCGGATCGGGATGATATTTTAAAACGCCGTGTCGAGTATATGGAGGCGAAAAGCGACCTTCGCGAAGTGGAACAACAATGGTCGGATAAAAAAGAATCCACGCATCGCCGGCTGTCGCGGCATTTGGATCAGTACGACGTTTTAACAGCCTGCAAAAAGACTGGGGAGGCGGTGACATCGTATAGCCTGTATCGGCAGATGGATGGTGTCGATCCATTGGATATATTGAAAATCCGTCAGTCAATCCTGGAAACCGATATGCACATTCAAAAAACGCGGTTTGCCGTGCTGCGTTGCTTCGTCGATCTGCTGGATCTAAGCGGTAAGCTTAGCACCCGTCCGCTGGTGAATTACCTGTCGGCCACGAAGGAGGGAATCCTGTGAAATCCGGAAAGCCGCAGGCCACCCCCCTTTTGATGGAACGCTATGAGCTCAAATACACGATTCCACCGTCGTTGATCCGGCCCATCGCCGATTTTGTGGCTGTCTGCTGCAAAAAAGAACCGCACTCCCAGGCATCGGCAACGGGTTTTTACCGGGTGAACAATATCTATATGGATACGCCGGGATATCTATTTCTGCGTATGCGGCGGGAAGGGGCTGAAAAACGGTTTAATATGCGCATCCGGTCCTACGGCGACACCCCTGGGCTGCCTTATTTTTTGGAAATCAAACAAAAATGGAATCAGGTGATCAAGAAATACCGCGCCCGTGTGACGGATCGCAACTGGTATCGGGCGTACACCCAACCGGGATATCGGATCATGGAATCCGACACCGACGAGCAGGAGATCCGAAACCGTCAGCGGTTTGAACGGATGGTGTACACCTACAATGCACAGCCGAAAATATTCACCCAATATCGGCGACTGGCCTGGGTCAGCGAGGTGGACACTTACGCCCGGGTCACCTTCGACGTCAACCTGCGCTATATGACAATCGACGGATATCACCCTGTTCCACGGGAGCACGATCTGATCTCCTGTGACTCGGAAACCTGCTTCGATCCGGGATGCAGTGTGATTTTGGAACTGAAGTGTTATGCGGCGGCCGTTCCGTTCTGGATGATCGATCTGATTCGACACTTCCAGCTGCGGCGGCGCAGCTTTTCAAAATATCTCAACGGCGTCCAGGCGCTTTTTGGAAATGGTGGCGGGGATGGGTTAAGCCGTGTCCCTGTGTTTTAGTGCCCATCCAGAAACGGCGCCTCTCACCCGATTCCGGCGTTGGGCAACAAATTCAAATCCTCAAAATATTACCAATATTTACCCCAAGGGCACTTCCTAAAGGGGCGCCTCCGGTTTGAATTTGTTGGCCGCCTTGGACTCGGGCGAAATTCACCATTTCTGAACGGACACTATTATTACAAAATCCTCGTTTTGCTGGATAACGCATAGGCAAACAAGGTGGAGAAAAAAAGCATGCTCGATTCACTCGCCTTCAACGTGGCGGCGCCCCACACGGAATGGGTGCACGCCATCTATATTGTTCTCATGGCCTTCCTGCTTTCGACAATGGTGGGCGTGACCTATGTAAAAACGTTCCAGGGACTGTCCTTTTCCCGCAACTACGTGCAGGCCGTGATACTGGCATCGATCGTATCGGCGACGGTCATGCTGGCCATCGGCGATAGTCTGGCAAGAGGACTGGGGATGATCGGGGCCCTGGCCATTGTCCGTTTCCGGACCAACTTCAAGGATGCTAAGGATATTCTCTTCATGTTCGTGTCCCTTGCCGCCGGTATCGGATGCGGCGTGGGCGCATACAAGGCTGCGACGGTCGGCACCATGGGGTTTGTTATCACATCGGTGATCCTTCATTTTTCTCCCATCGGACAGGTACGGATGTTCGACGGTATGCTGCGGTTCAACTGTGCGAGCGATGCCGATCAGCAGTCGTTGCTGGAAAAAATTCTACGCACCCACTGCAAAACGTTTGTCCTGGTCACCCTCCGGGAAATGCAGCAGGGACAGCGGCTCGATTACGCCTATCAGGTAAAACTCAAAAAAGGACAAGACGGTCAATTGATTTGCGCGCTTTTTACAGAACTTGCCTCGGCTAGGGGCATCAGTCTGATGCTGCAGGAAGCGACTGTGGAATTGTAAATACTGTAATACTGCAACCAATCAGAGGGTTTTGATTATGAGAAAGCATCGATGGATTTTCTTCTTTGTATGCATCTGTATGTTTTTATTGCTTCTGACGGCCTGTGGAGGCGGTTCTTCAGGTGACGATAGCACGAATCCCGTGGATACTTCGGATGAAGATGCCGGCACGTCGGATGATTCCACTGATAGCGATACGGACGATGACGAAGACGCGGACACTGGCGAAGATACGGATAGTGATGAAAGCACGGACGATGACGATGACGCGGACACTGACGAAGATACGGACGATGGTGGAGGCACGGACGATGACGATGACACGGACACTGATGAAGATACGGACGATGAAGACACCGCGGTGACGGATCATGAGGATGATGACGATTATACCTGGGACGATGGCGCCGTGGTCATCGTGACCCTGAACGGAGATACGGCCGAAATCAACGGGAGCGGTGCTGCGGTGGACGGCAGTGTGGTCACCATTTCTTCCGCCGGCACTTACCAGTTCTCAGGTAATCTAAGCGACGGCATGATCAAGGTCGATACCGCGGACGAGGATACGGTCAGGTTGATCCTCAGCGGCGTTGATATCACCTGTTCATACCAGGCGCCGATCCAGGTGCTGTCGGCAGAGAAAACCGTGATCGTCCTGGCCGATGGATCGGAAAACGATGTTACCGATGGGGCCAGTTACACCTTTGATGACCCGGAGGATGATGAGCCAAATGCCGCGGTTTTCAGCAAGGATGACCTGACCCTTTACGGCAACGGCAACCTTACAGTCATGGCAAACTACAACGACGGCATTTCCAGCAAGGACGGACTGATCATCAACTGTGGGGGAACTGTTACCATCGATGCCGTGGACGATGGTATAAGGGGCAAGGATTACCTGGTGGTCAAAGATGGTAATTTGGTGATCAACGCGGATGGGGATGGGCTCAAGTCGGACAATGAAGAGGACGACGGCACAGGCTATATCAAGATTGAAGGCGGCACTGTTGACGTCACTACCGGTGCAGACGCTATTCAAGCGGCATCCGATATCTGGATCGCCGACGGCACCTTTGATCTGACGACCGGTGGAGGCAGCAGCGATACCGTCAGTGATTCAGATTCGTCGGCCAAGGGGCTCAAGGCCACGGGGTCGCTATCGATTACCAGCGGGAATTTTACCATCAGTTCCGCTGATGACTGCATTCATTCCAACGACACCATCGATATCGAGGGGGGAACGTTTCTCCTTTCCTCAGGAGACGACGGCATCCACGCCGATGTTGAAATCGGAATCGACTACGCCGATTTGGAAATCACCACGAGTTATGAAGGGATTGAAAGCGCGCTGATCACCATTAATGACGGCGAATTCATCATCGTTTCGAGCGACGACGGCCTGAACGTGGCCGGCGGAAACGACGATTCGGGCAATGGTGGTCCTGGCGGGCCGGACGACTTTATGCCGAGCGACAGTGGAGCCCTTTATATCAACGGTGGTTTTTTCGCCATCACATCGGTGGGCGACGGCATCGATGCCAATGGGTCAATCGAGATGACCGGCGGGACAGTGCTGGTGCACGGTCCCACAGAAAGTGGCAACAGCGCCATCGATTATGACAGGTCCTTCACCATCTCCGGCGGCTTGCTTGCGGCCGCCGGAAGTTCCGGCATGGCCATGGGACCCAGTAGCGATTCGGACCAGAGCTACGCTTTGCTCACATTCAGCACCCAGCAGGCGGATACCCTGATCCATGTCGAATCTGAATCTGGTGCGTCGCTGCTGACCTTTGCGCCGTCCAAGGCGTATCAATCACTGGCGTTCTCATCCCCGGACCTGACCCGCGGACAAACCTATAGCCTTTATTTCGGAGGGGCTTCAACCGGCGCACAAACCTATGGCCTGTGCACCGACGGCACTTACTCCGGCGGCAGCCAATCAGGATCGTTTACCGCCAATTGATGAGAAGACTACCGGGCGTCCACAGGCATTCACAGGGCGCCCGGTATTGCTCGCAAAGGGCCGGCAATTGTAATTTTGGACGTGTTCAGCGGGAATTCAATCGATCAAAACGGATACAAGAAACGGCATGTCAGCATTAAATCCGTTGACCCAAAACCGTAAACAGTGTCGGTAAGTCCTCTTCCCAAAGCCGCGCGCAGGTGTCCGCCGGATGCAAATTGATAATCGATCCCCCCGCTGGCCAGCAAATAGTCGATCTCCGTTTTTTTATATAATTCGCCGACAATGCACAGATTTTCCTTCAATGGGTAAATCGCACCGACACCCAAAGACAAAGAGATTTCATAATCATCCGCTGTGGAGCGCCAGTTATTGGTTTCAATGTAGTCCAAACCGACATTTGCCGCCAATACCAGCCCGAATTTAAATGGATAGCGTGCAGCGCCAAATCCGCCCAGGCTTAAATTGCCTTGTTCTATGTCTTCACTGCCCACCGGCACATTGACGTATCCTCCGGCCGAAATTTGCAACCCTGAGATTTTTGATTGGGAATGTTCCTCGGTCCCGAAATCCGCCACCAGGCAGCGAACGGAAATCAGCATGTCGGAAATGCCAGTTTCCTGTTGATCGTAATCCGGATCCCAGTGAACGAAATTGATTTCGGCATCCAGTTGAAGCATGGATAGCATGGACATCCCTGCCTGAACGCCTGAGGTAAAAGACGAGGCTCGGTTATAGTCGTAGTATCCAAGTCCTACATCCATATATGGGTTTGGATCAATAGCGCCGTCTTTATTGAAAAATTGGAAAAAATGCACATCACTGCGAATGTCTTGAGGGGTTCTCAACGGCAGCGCTGTTTCTTCTCCAGATTCGGCACTATTTTGAAAAATTGTATCTTGTTCTGTGACATCTGGTTCGATCGCATCTTGGGTATCTTGGGCAAAAACATTGCAAAGTCCGGTTGCGATTAATACACTCACTACGACGACGCACTTGGATAACATTTAATTCTCCCAACTCGTTTTTCGTTGTTCGCTATAAAACCAATAGTTCGCACAGTTTTGAGCTTTAGCAGCCACAGATGGCGTTCTAATTTAGTCTCTTTCCATACTCAGCACGATATCTCACCACCGGTGAATCCCATTCAAGCATTGCAAAAATAATTTCAATGAAATATGCATCTAATTTTCGTTTTGGATAGAAAAATAGTGGACTATATACCGGACTGTCAGGCAAAGTGCAAGCGAGTAGTGCATCAAGCAGCACTTGCAATTTTGGAGGTGTTCAGCGGGAGTTTTATCGATCGTTGGTAAAAAATGATGATCGATTACGAACACGAAAAATGCCAATTCCCGTCGTGCTCGTGCTCAGTGAAGCGGTGCTCGTAATCGTAATCGAATAGGTCGACACGGCATTAACTAAACCGGGCGATTGTCGAGCTTGCCGCAGATACAAGGCCGGTGGCTTTCCGCTATCGTCGCCTATGCGGCAAGCCACCTAACGCCGTAGAAGCGCTAAGATCGGCAATCCCAACGGGTTTCAAATTAATGAGGAAAAACTCCGAAATACATAATTAAATTAACATAATCTGTAATTCCAAGAAATTTGAAACGCCCAGTTTAGTTAATTCCTCTGCTATAAATAGTATTGACTTATAAAAAAGATCTGAAATGAAGTTGTCCTAGTTGGCAGAAAGGCGTAGCTATGAAGTTCTTCTTGGTTTTATTGCTCAATTCGGCGCTAATACTTGGCTGTGCGAACTCAACCCCAAAAAAATTTTCGATTGCTTCTTCGGGAAAAGATCATTCGGTAAACAATATTGCCATCGGCTATACCGACCAGAAGTTATTGAAGGATGGGTATTATGTTCTCATCGAAAAATCCGATGAGAACTATTATGTAAAAAAGATATCGGATCAGCCCATCAAAAAAAGGCTCAATGAACGGCAGGAGATTCTATTTTTTAATAAAACCCTGGATTACATGCAGCCATATTTCGAGAAGATTGAATACTATAACAAAGAGGTTGGAACCTTTGAATGCACCCCGTTTTTAGATGATAGCAGCGCTGAATCCGATTATACGCCCTGCAACAGCGATCTGATGACTGCGAACATCGGTATGTCACTGGGTAAAAATATCGTGGCGGCAATAACAACCTTTGGGGTTGCATCTGGGGCGCATAAAGCGGTCGATCAAGAAAAATTAGCGGAAATCCTCGAAAAATCAGACATTCTTGATCGGGTGAACAAACATAAGTCGGTTGCCGAACAAGGCAGACCGTCAATCCAGTTTGTCAATACGCGAAGAACCGTTGGCGGCGATACCGCCCGAATTCATCTACGCATTAAAGATAATGGGTTGGGCATTGGTCAAGTTCGTATTTTCATCAATGGATCGGAGATCTATACAAAAGATCGCTCCCTCATGTTTGTAAAGTCTCCAAAAATTGATATTAAAAGTTACGATATTAAAGTTCAGAGCGGATTGAACCACATTACCGCCTATGTTTATGATCATTCCAATACCATCAGAAGCGAAAAGGCCTATTTGGAAATTGTTGGCGATTACGAATTGAATCGAAAACCGGCTTTGCATGCGGTTGTCGCGGGTATTGATTATTATAAAAACAAGACCTTTGATTTAACCTGCGCCGAAGCGGATGCCAATATATTCGGAACCACCATTTATAAACATAGCAAAAAAATCTTCAGCAAGGTCAACGTTTACTATTTGCGTAAGGCGCAGGGAACGACGAAACAGGCAATTTTAAACCAACTTGAACAATTGAAAGATATCTCACCAAATGATTTTTTTATTTTCTACTGCGCCTCTCACGGAGCAATCAAAGACGATATATTTTATCTGATCAGTTCCGATGTCAATTCAATGTCCAACCAGAGTTTGAAGAGCAACGCAATCTCACAGGCCGAGTTGTTGGAACTTTTCAAGCGGATACCGACATCCAATAAACTGTTACTCTTTGATGCCTGCTATTCCGGTGGGATCAATACAAAAATATCAAAAGCGCTGTTTGAACTGTCAGCCAGAAAGTTGAACATTACCAGTATCAGCGCCGCCCAGTCGCAGCAAACCGCATTGGAAGGGTATGCCGACGGGCATGGGGTGTTTACTTACGTATTGAGTGATGCGTTAGAAGGAAAGGCCGATTTTAACGGAGACGGCGTGGTTCAATCCATGGAACTTGTCTCCTATGCCAAAAGGTATGTTCCTATCGCGGCTCAGGAATTTAATCATGTCCAATATCCCGCCGCTTTCCAAGGCGGACAGGTATTTCCGATAACCGTGCATGCCAATAGCGATGGTAAAGCTTCGATTGCACCACAATACTTCGATAATCGGCAGGTCGAACAATTGACGACCTCTATAGCAGCTGGTGATATCGCCTCGTATAATAAAATCATCAAACAAAATAAAACTGAAACCAAACAAGCAATCGAACGTATTAAAAAAGAGGCGGTGCAGTCCGATGCAACAATTGTAGAAAATGAGTTTAAGGGGACGCAACAGCAATTTGCCATTGATCGGATCAAATTCATTTTTCACGACGATTCCGTGTTTCTGGGCATAACGGACAAAGTCAAAGATCATTACACCTTTACTGACCCAAACGGACATAAACTGTTGGTTGTCGATGCCTACTCCGATCAGTTCACAAAACACAGCGTCAACTACATCAATACTTCCAAAATATCCAAAATTGATGTCGGATGGCACAACACCTTTTACCGGGTGACACTTCACCTGAAAGAAATATCGAATTATACATTCAAGCAAACGCAAAGCGGCATATATATCAACATTCATGCAAAGTCGTAGGCTATTGCCCATCCAGAAACGGCGACAAGATGTCTCATAAGCTTCCCGTGTCAACTATCGCACCAGGCCGGATCATCGTGTCCAAGATGGTCCGGCTCCCATAAAACCCAGCAATAGACTTATACCTAAACTGGTGCGAGCCCTAAGTTAATGGTATTGCGTTGATAACCTATTCTGGATCATCTTTTACCGTTAACAGCTCTATTGCTGATTGAATCTAATCCAAGATGTTCAGGGATTATGTGATTAGGGCTAATTTCTCATAACGTAATGCCACCTTCCAAAATTACATTTTTACCAAAATCCAATTCAAGCGATAATTCCAAAATCTTTGTGAAAAACTTTTAACACCTCGATGTCTTGCACAAAAGCTGCTGTAGAGTGGTATTTCATACCTATTCGATTTTTCATTTTGAATCTTTTTTTGCTTGCCCAACGGGCTCTCAGCGTCGCGAACGGGCCGGTGAATAGCTGCGAGACTGCCAGAGCAAGGAACGAGCGGCGGCAGTATTGGCAGTCTGGTCCAATGGCTGGTTATGAGGTAAGTATTTCTTTCACAGTGAACAAGCCAACAAGATCACGCTTTTCCAAGGTGAATTTTTCGTAGAATCATACAGCAGTGGGAACTGAAAACAGTCCGATGAAAGCTTTCTCAGGAGCTGTTGCCTTAATAAACTGAAAAAGGTTTGTCAAAACAACTGTTCCCAATCCCGCTCTCTGATAGTCAGGAAAAACCACAACATCCTGAATATAGGAGTAGATAGCACCATCCCCAACGATACGCACCATCGCGATCACTTGGCCACTTTCATCATGGATAACGACACCCGCGACTGAATGATCAATAGCCTGTTCAGCTACACTGAGATTCATAATCTGCCCCCAACCAACAGAGACACAAAGATATTTGTACTCTGGAACGGTTGGTAAACGGTGTTCTATTCTATACGGGAATGCATGCACCTTTATTAACTGGTTTTGAAGTTGATGAACAATGGTTTGTGATTGCATTTTTTGACACTATTTTTTTAGTTTTTTAAATTAAAGTTAAAAATGTGAAAAAAATTTCACAAGTACATAATAACTATTTCTAAAATTTCGTATGCCCTATTGATGATGAAATACATTTTATGTTGAAAATTTTATAAAATATTAAAAATATTAGAAAAAAAATAAAGTAAAAATTGGTATTTGATTTGCTAAGATATCAAAAAAACATATTTTTTAATGGATTTGGAAAACAAAAATGCGAGCATTAATAACTAAAGATTGGAGGTGAAGATAAAAAAAAGAAATACAAATTTTGGATGATGAATATGGTTATAACACTAAATAAAAAAATATAATGTAGCTTTAAAAAGGGGTGAACATGAAAATGTTTAAATTGGTTTTTTCAATGGTTTTAGCAATAACTTTTTTAACTGCCGTAAATGCCATGGCAACAGAAATGTCCCTGCAAGAAATCTTTGACGATCTAACTGTCGACGGTCCAAGTTCGGTAAATGCGGAAACGGATTACCTCACCAATGATGCCTATTGGAGCATAACAGCTTCAGGCGGCTCGGTTGCGACAATGATTATTGAACTTGCCGGATATGCTTCCGAGAATATCTTTGGTGTTTATAGTGGAGATGAACTTGTTCCACTCTTTACAGGAACTGCTGTAGCTGGCGATCAAACTTTTCTTTCGATTAAAAACGATGGCAGTGTATATGTTAACTTACATGACACAGGGGTAGATTTCTCAGGTAATCTTTTTGGATATTATATCAGTACGCCGAACGGAACTTTTTACAGTGATTCTACGCTGAATGAAGATGGGGAGGACCACTTGATGGCATATCAAGGCAACGACGAGGATGTCATCGAACTTCCTGGCTTGGCTTCAGGCCTTTGGACCGACAATGAATTTATTCTTGCGTGGGAAGACCTTCTTGGTTCTAATAATCCTGACTATGACTATAATGATATGGTCCTGATGGTCGAGTCAGTCCAACCCGCACCCGTTCCTGAGCCCACCACCATGTTGCTGTTAGGCTCCGGTTTGATCGGCTTGGCTGGCGCTGGCAGAAAAAAGCTGTTTAAGAAATAGATCCAATTAAAATTCCAAGCAAAAAAGCCCGCTCTTTGGAGCGGGCTTTTTTTATTCGATTTGGGGGGCAACGGCCGCATGTTAAGTCATCTGAGAAAATTTGAACCGCCCAGTTGTGGTGGAAAAAAAAGTTCATATATCGTAAATTTGCCTAAATAATTTACATTATAGTAATTGTTGCCTATGATGGCAGGCAGCTGGACTGGAGGTGGGTTGTTCAGCAAATGAAGAAAAAAAGGCCTCTCATTTTAAAAAGGGACAAACCTATTTTGAAAAAGGCGATTACAAAAGCGCCGAACTGGAATTTCGCAATGCCATTCAAATCGATCCAGAATTTGTTGCGGCCCATGAAAGCTTGGGGGAAACCTATCTGAGGCTTGGGGATCCGCGTGGTGCGTTTAGAGAGTACTTCAAGGTGGCCAAACTCGATCCGCAAAACACCAAAGCGTCCCTAAAATTGGCGACTTTTTTTCTGTTGGCCAAAAAAACGAGGAATCCAGAAAGAGAGTGGAAACATGATGAATATGAATGGGCGACCACATTTTTACCAACAGTTGTTTTCAACAGCTTTGAAGCGCCGTCGCCAATCATAAAATCGATGGATGATCAGACCGTGTTGTATACAATAAGCCCTTTGGCTCAGGCCGCTTGCCAGCCACTGCTCAATATGCGTTTGCCAAAATTTTCGTCTTTGCTGGGAATCGAATGAATCGTAATCTTCCTGCATGATATCTTCTCCTTTCTTTGGAGAAGCATATTGCCATGCCTGGGCGATCTTGTGAAGATGGGGTTTATTGACTGCTTACTCCTATCAAACCTAAATTTGTCTGGGAAAATTTGTTCTCTACCATGGATTATTGAGAACTTAAAGTTTTTGTAAGAGCAGATCGTGAGTCGTAAGTTTTTTTTTGAGAAATTACGTGACAATGAGGGAAAAAAACTGCATTCTGAGTTTTTTTCTAATTTGAGCTCCTTAATAGGTGTTTTTCGATACCGCTTTTGGACGAAACGACTGGCCCGGCATTCCCGGAAACCGGTAAAAACCGAAATTTGAAAAAGCCTGCGCGAAAAGATATCGAAACGATAAAACGCTGCCACCAAGCATATGAACGACTCGTGATGACCGGTGCCATTGCGCTGGGGGTGCTGCAATTGATTTCAATCAAATTTGAATAATCGGCTTGGAGTTGTTATGAGGGGGTTCTAAGAACCAAATCCCGAGATTTACCGTCTAAACGAACCGTTAAGTCCGTTTATGATCCTAAAAAGATTTTGGATAGGTAACTAAAAATAATGAAATCAAATCCAGAAGAAGAACCGTTAAAAAATAGCTGGCAAAGCAAGGTCTGTGCCCATGCCAGTTCAAGCAAAAATAGCTCCACACTAATTCATCAATCCTTTTTAATTGGGATCATTAGCTTTTTTTGGCTAATCTTTAAAACTGGGCGTAAACCTACACGCCTCCAATACCCATGCCAACAAACAGCATTGACCAATATTAGCATATTCCTGATTCCATCTGTCGCGTTATTGGCGCATAAGTGGCTATCATGGTTGCGCCATCGAACCAGCTCTAAACAGATCCATCAAGTCGGTTTGGGTGGCATAATTTTGATTTTTGTTATTGTATCTACATGGGGACTGTGGCACGCATATTCCAGCCATCAAACCCAACGATACTACCAGGACATTCGCTTAAAAGGGCCGTTCGCCAAAACCTCATTGGCAACATTTGGTGCTGTTTCTTCACTTACTTTTTCAACAGTCCCCCATGCGTCAGTATTACCTTCAGCCCATCGTGTGGTGTCAGTACATGACCCCAACGCCACGAGTTGGACATTTCCTTGCACTTCGTCTGGGCCATGTACAGAATACTATGGGGATGATAATTTTGTAGACCAAGGGGTTGTAGATCAGATGTTTTTAAACGGCATGAAGGCATTAACAGGAGAAGACACAATAAGCAAAGCATGGCAGGCAATATTCCCAGCTTACCAAGCAGGGGAGGTAATTGCTATCAAAGTTAATTTTAACGATTCCATTTTTGGTGGTGGAATTACAGGATACGGTGACAACGATGCCTATGTGGATGCCCTCCCCCAGGTCATCAATAGTATTATTGACGGACTTACTTCAATTGGTGTTTTAGAAGAAAATATCTGGATATTTGATGTTTCCCGTTATATCACAGACCGCTTTCGCACCAGGATTGCATATTTTTCCGTCCGGTTTTTTGATAGAATCGGCAATGGCAATGATGTAGAGCCCGTTACGTTTGACAGTTCGGACCCTTCTGCGATGATCACATATACCAATACAACGTACAACGGTTCTCACCGAATTGCCGACGTCCTGATGGATGCCGATTATATTATTAACGTGCCCATTATGAAACGCCATGGAGGTGCCGGCATCACTTTGTCCTTGAAAAACCATCTGGGTAGCATCAACGGCTTTTATGCCGGCAGCCATTCGATGCATGACTATATTTACCTCAACAATGGAAGTTATGACTCCGACAGCAATCCAATAGTTGACATCAATCTCAATACAAATATTCTGGACAAGACGGCACTTATCATTGGTGATGCTCTCTACGCCGGTTGGAGCAGCAACAACACACCTCCAGAAAAATGGACGTCATTTAACAATGATTCTCCAAACATGCTGTTTTTTGGTGTAGACCCAGTAGCCATTGATTCTGTCATGTTCGATTATCTAGACCGCGAAGGATATGTAAACCCAAAGTCCGAGGACATCCTTATAGTAGCTGCGAATGCTGGCCTTGGGGTCCATGAGCGCTGGAATAATGATACAGATCGAAAATACTCTGTAATTGACTACGTGGAAATTGGAGACTCGGGATCAGAGATAGATGATTCAACCGAAGACTCGGAATCAGAGCCAGATGATTCAACCGAAGACTCGGAATCAGAGCCAGATGATTCAACCGAAGACTCGGAATCAGAGCCAGATGATTCAACTGAAGACTCGGAGTCAGAGATAGATGGTCCAAATGATAATTTTCAAAATAGCTCATCAGGAGGTAGTGGTGGGTGTTTTATTTTGACGTTGCAATTCAGAGGTAAACCAACGACGCCCACCAGTTTGCCTCTGTCATGGTGATCGCCATCGGCAACCACCGGCAGTTGGCAAAGCCTTTGAAACCTTTTTCCCACCCTTTTCCTCCCCTGGAGGAGGCTAACGCCGGGAATAAGGCACGGCGGTTGTTTGCCATCGATCTTAATGCCCTGGTTCGATTCTCTCATGTTGCCTTTAACAACGAATAGATAGCACTTGTCTTTCCTCGGAGTGCCTGCGAAATTTTAATGCAACTGCTGTAGCTACAGTTGCGGCAGACTTCAGGGTTGTCAATATCCCGGCAGTATGTAAACACGCGACTTCATGCCAGTAATTCAATTTGCTTCACAGGTCGCTTCCAATTGCTCTTCTTCATCGCACGGTATGCCGCTCTGGAAAACATAATGGGATAACCCTGTTGTTTGAGATCCCAGATGCGATCAAGAATCCGATTTCGCTCATCTCCAATAAATCCATGTCGTGCCACAATGTCCGGGTTGTGCGTTAAAAGATTGAAGGTTATTCCTTTGAATAGATGGGTGCTGGCTATTTCCTCAACGGCGGCTTCCATGGTATCCGCATTTGTCTTTGACTACCATAATTTCCACAGTTTCAGGAGCACCGCGATTTATCGTATAATTATTTCAAAGAGCAAAAAAAGCAGCAGATCTATTTCCGTTGGCCGCATGACACTGCTAAACTATGGACTGACGAGTTAATAACTGTTAGAAAAATTTTTCAATTCAGAGTTAAGCTGGCAATACTGGAATATCTCCAATATATTTTGCAAGTTCAAGTGTACTTCTCCGAATTGTTCCTACATAATACCAACCTTTTTTACCTTTTGCTTTGGATTTTGATCTAAGATTTGCCTCCAAACGCATAGGGCTGGTTCGGGAAGGATCTTGATCAATTACTTCTTTAGGATCTTTGTGATATTTTTTAGCTGCTTCGTGATATGCCTTTATAATCATTTCGCTACAAACCATTTTGCTTTTAGTTTTAGGGAATTGTTTTTCAATATTAGCTTTAATTTTTGCGCCAACACCGTAATTACTTGAGCCAAGGCAAATGCCCGGGAATTTCCCCACCCCATAACCATGGTATATTTTTTTATTACTTTTAAACCAACGGTTTACCTTATTTAAAGCCTTAATAGCGATTTTGGTATCACTATAACGAAAAACTTCATACATAATTGCACTAGCATCTCTTTCATGTATACCACCTAATCCATCTTCTAATATAACACCATCGCCTTTGTAAATTGCAATATGAGAGTATTTGGGATTATCAGTTTTCCATCGATGAGGACTAAAAATATATCTAAAACTTTGCAAAGATATAATAAAACCACTTGTTATTTTGTCGGTAAAACTTGATTCTTTTTTAAAGTCTTGATCACCATGCTTAACCATTATGTCCCCAGGATACATATCATAATATGCCAACATATTTCCCATTTTAATTCCTCCTAATTGAAATTATTACTAAATGTAATTAATTAACAAGAGAAAAGAACTACTCAGTGGCAAGCTAATGTGTACCCAAAGTTCCGCAGGTTTTAGATCGTTCAGCCTTCAGTCGCCTTCAGGGACGGGCCATGCTATCCATATGAGATAAATTAACTAAACTGGGCGATTGTCGAACTTGCCGCATATAAAAGGCAGATGGCTTTCCATTATAGTCGCCTACGCGGGAAGACATCTAACGCCGGTCGAAGATCCCGTCGCCGGGGAGATGCGGTGAGATCGGCAACCGCGCCAGGGGTTCAAATTTTGGGAGGTAATAATGGCCTATCGTATTTTCCTACATTGCTGTTTTGACCTTAAAAATTGCAATATAGACGGTATTCCGACACGAATTTTCATTTATTATTTTTTAATATTAGTTGTTTATCTTGACCCGTCCTTAAATTCCGCTTTGGTATTTTGGAATTAAATTTTTGGCAAACAGGTTTTGCAGCATAAAGACTGTCAATATAACAATTCTCACATTAAATTTTTTCCTCATGACTGTTTAAAAATCAGATAATTTTTTCTCGAGATTTTTCATCGGTTTAAGGGTCGGAGGCTGATAAATCATATAACTTTGTACAGGATATCTTGTTCCTTTTTCATGTGTTTTCTTTAATCCGTATAAGATCGATTCACAATATCTTGCGGGGAAAGTCATAAACATCTCAGATTCGTCTGTGCCTGCCAGAATACGCTCACCTCTTCCGGGATGAACAAATGTGGGTTTGTCAGTGAAATATGGTTTTAATGCTGAAAGGCAAGAAATGCCGAATCCTGTGGTTCTGGATTCGATAAGTTCACCATTGTGATACAGGTATCCGGAGGCAAGGCGAGCTATCTGCGAAGGTGTTCCGTATATCAGAATTATATCAGGGGCGACAGGTGACATCTCAAGCGGAAAAACAGCTATTCCCTTAATTTGCCCGTATGGTATCGGTTCCAGTTTTTTTGTTGCCTTCTCTGCCAGTTCAATGCTGCCGAAATAGCCCATTTCCAAGAAATACTCTGAAAGGGCTTTGTTGTTTTCCATTCGTTTCAGCCCTAAAGCCGCAAGACATGGTGTGCAGTTGATATCCTCTGCAACTGCACCGAGAATCCGTCCCCAGCGTCTTGCCATTGTCACCCATTGGCAAAGCGATATCTTAACCCCGTACTTAGCAGGTCTGATGGCTTTTTCCGGAAGCGTATTTTCATCTTTTATCAATTTCATTCCGAGAGGATAAGATTGAGGTCGAATCATCCTGGTAATTTCCTCAGAAAAGGATCCATAATCCACTTTATACCTCCCTTTTTCAATGTTAGCACCGCTGAACGGGCGCATGATTGGTCTGGAAACGACAGAGGTCTATGCAAGAGCTAAGTTCAATGATAATTGCGAAGAAGCTAAAAATGGCATCGTTTTCCGGGTCCGCTGTCTATGCGGTTGATGCATGCCGGGCCTTGGCCCGGCTGCTAAATGGTGATGTCTGGTAGTTTGACACGCCTGCCGGACAAAGTCCAGAGCCAGCCTGACGGAGGCGAAGGGCAGCCAAAGGCAAGGGGGCTACAGCAATGAACACCTGAAGGGAGGCCGGAGGTAAAAGCGCGGGTCGACGTACAGGTATGCCCCGCACCCAAAAAGTGGGTCAATATCGCTTTGCCGGATGACTATTTCACATCGCGTGGTCTTTTGTTCCCCCTGGATCTGGTTCTGCCTGGGATCAACCGACTAGTTCAGGCGCAGCTGAAAGCGTAGACAGAACAGCAGTGCGGACCCGTATGCTGCGTGGTGGGGGAGGGGGTAGCCGTAAGGCTACTCCCTATCCCGATAGAAATATCTATATATCTTTTGATAGAACCTATGCTGGGCGACGATCGAACTTGCCGCCTATGCGGTAAGGCATCTAACGCGGTTCGAAGATCTGAGCGTGGACTCGCTAACTGATGGAAACGCGGTCACAAAAAGTGATGGATTGACTTGATAAGGATGCGCTACGCGCAATCTGATTTGATTGGGTTTTTTTAAGGCATGAGCAGGAAGACTTGAATAAAGCCAAAAAAGCGAGGGGAACAGCAAGTGTGGTCTGCTGCTCCCCTCTGTGGCATTATTCAATGCCTCCTGCACCCGGCTATCCCTCGACAGGTTGCTCCCCAGCAGAGCCTGCCTCCGTTTCACCGGGCAACTGGTATACTATCGGTCATGAAAAACCGATGGTCATTTTTTTCTCCTACGCTGGGTTTTAGTTGTTGACGGTGAGAACAACGTAAAGAACAAAGACTCGTCAAGACGAGGCAGGTTCTGTTGGGCCGCCGTGGCGAGCAGTTCGGCGGCCATTTGGTTGAGTACCCGCAGATTGTTTGCCGCGTGTCCGGACAACGTGAGGATCAATTCGTCTGACATCAGTTGGCTGTTCCCGGCCGTTTCGAGAGCAAAATACAAATAATCCTGGAGCTGTTCGGGAGAAAGCGGTTCGAGCAATAATCGCAAACCAATGCGACTACCCAGGGGCAACAAGTCGGCGGTTCGGAACCTGTCAGGCAACCGATTGTCCCCACACAGGATGGTAAATAAAAGGCTTTGCGAGTCGAACCGATGGCTTTGCAGGATGCGCAGTTCGGTCAGGCACTCGGTCGATACCTGCTGGGCCTCGTCAATTAAAAGCACCGGTTTTAGCAACGTCGACTGGCAATGGCGTTCCCACCGATCCCGCAGGGCCTTGAAGCCACCATAGCGGTTGGAGGGGGACAAGTTGACATTGAACAACTCTCCCATTTCCCGGTAAAAGTCCCCCAGCTTGCTTTGGGGGCGTTGCATCACACCGACGGTCAGATCGGGGATCTGTTCGAGTTGATGGGCGATTTTTTGAAGCGTCTTGCTTTTTCCCAATCCCGGCTCGCCGGTAATCAATGCAAAACCTCCGTTTTCGGCCATGGATCTTACACGCAGGCCAAATGACTCGGTGCCGGGTATGGCATACAAGGCTTCGGGTGGTAAATCAGGCAGAAACGGGTTGTATTTGAGCCCGTACAAGCTTCGGATATCGGTATTGTTCATCTTTCTATCTCCTCCTTGGGGATATAAGCCGGAGGCAGACCCGTTGCCGCGTAATCCGCCATCCATTTTCGAAGCAGCGCCGGTAGCGGTCTATCGGTTGATGGAACTGGCGCCGCCGTATTTCTGTCCGGTTGGATGAGGCGACGTTTTCCGGATGCGTTTTTAGTCTTGTCCTGGGGTAAAAGACGAGCCAGGGGGGCGTCGGTATCCGGGTCAACCAGAACCATCTGGCTTTTATCCCATCCGGGTGCCCGTAAGATCACCGATGGCAGATGGGCAAAACGAAAGGGAAGTTCATAACGGATGCCATCGACCACAACGGTGGCATCGCTACGCCGTGGCCGTCTTGTGATTCGACGCGTAAAGGCCAGGCGAAGCGCGTCACTGTCAGGTACCGACCGCGAGACATCGGTTCCATTGAACAGCCGGTTTAAAGGCGTCGTCTTGATTTCGCGGTGGTATTTTCGGTGATAGTCCTGTTCGACCCAGGCTTGGGCCGCCTGGTTAACGAAAGGCAGTTCAAGATTCTCGATCCCGCGCAACAGTTCCATCAATCGGCTTTCCAGTTGCCCCCAAAATGTCTCTTGCTTGCCATGATAAGGCGAATACGCCAAAGTCGTTTGATGAAGGTGCCAGAGGCCATGGACATGGGATACTTCGAAACCGCGTATCTCACGGTTCTGACGTCGCTTTTCGGCTCGCAGTTGTCCATTGGTCGGTTGTGCCGGTGCATTCGTTTTCAGCCAACCGTTTTCGCGCATGCAACGCAGTACGGTTTTGTAACTGGGCACATCTTTAAGACAGGCCTGCTCTTTAGCCATTGCCTTCAAGTTGTCATAGTGCAGTTGAACATTCCACCGGGGGTAATTGTCGTACTGCACTCTTAATGCCTGCAATAATGCCTCAGGCATTGACCACCTTACCCCCGCGTCCGAACGGATTTTCCGTCCCAAAACGGCGATTGGATCAGAAGCGGTCTTGGCTTTGTAGTACCATCGTTCAATGGTCGAGGGGCCGAAACTGATCAGCCGGTTGGAATCGATTGGGTGGCGGTAACTTTTTTGGGCCAACTGACTGATTGCTTTTTGCAGTTCTCCTTTTGGTGGTGGGCAGGACAACAGTTCACCGATCACCGAGAATCGAAACTGTGCCCAGCGCTGCCACATGGGCAGCTGGGAATCGCTCATGGATCACTCCTTTCGATTCGCTTCCTCTGGCCTCCCCCATGGAGGCAAACAGGGTCGAATCGATGGTCGGATCCTCGTTAGCGGATTGATTCGGTTTTGACATCGGCCGATCTTCTGCGTGAGGCATAACCGGATTTCTGGCACCTCACCGATCGGGGCCGTCATGGTCCCAGGGCAAGGATTCGCAAGCAGTTCACCAGTGCTGTTTCGGGGTTTTGGACAGCGCTTTCGAATCGTCCCAGTAGTGCCTTGGGAAGTTGGCTGGAATGGATCGGCGGGATCAGATGTCCGGCCAGACGCCGGTATTTGATGCTTTGGCTTTGGGGAAACAGTTCTTGAAAATAGTGTTTCCAGCGGTTGACGGTGGAACGCCACGGCCCGAAAAGGCCTTTGAGTTGTTCCAGGGTGCGGTCCGGATTTCGGCCCTGTCGGAGGGCGGTGATGATAAGCAACACCGGTGCCCAATATACCCGGCGCTCCCAAAACCGAACTGATGGCGGAAGGACACGGCGACGGCAACCGTCACGACCGCAGCACAGGCTATAGCGAATTTCAAATACCTCATCCAAATCAGGAGGACCGCCCCGAGGCTTTCGCTGATAATTGGCATAGTGCAACGGTCCCCCGCAAAAGGGCAACGCTGGGTCCGCACCTGTTCTGCCATCTCAAAATCTATTTTGTGAAGAAGGGAAAATAACGAATTGCGATTGAGTATCTCTGGTGGTATCATCGGCTCTGCCATTTATGGTTATTGTGGCAGGAGCCTCCTACTACGGTCTGGCCAAAGAACGCGAGGGGGCTCCATCTTTCTTCCCTTACTGTTCTTGTCCATTTTAAGCTATTTTTCCATCATTTTTTGTGGCCGCACTCAGACCGCCGCCGGGAAGATGCGGTGAGATCGACAACCCCGTCAGGGGTTCAAATTCTGGGAGGCAATAATGATCTATCGTCTTACCATGCTTACCCATTTTCATGCACACCAGAATTTGAATCGCCCAGTTTAGGTGTTAATAATATGCGTTTTCAACTGTTTATAAGTCCATCCAATAGTACCAATGTGACCCAACGCATTGCTCACGGGGCGCGCGCTTTTTACGCTCCTGTGCAGCACATTGTTCTGTTAATTCTTTATATAATTAAACAGATACTTGGATGGGGTCTATATCAGAAAGATCTACATTTTGTTTTGCATGCCAAAGGTCATAACTATCCTGCATATGGAGCCAACTTTCAGGGCTACGACCTAAACACTTGGATAAACGAAGAGCCATCGCCGGGCTTATAGAGCTTTGCCCCTTCAATATTCTTATAAATGTTGAAGGGGAGACTTTAAGCCGCAGTGCAACACTCCGGGGTGAAACACCCAGAGGTTCCAAATAAACTTCTTGAATAAATTCCCCTGGATGGGGAGGGTTATACATAGCCATTAGTGATAATCCTCATAGTCTACAATATAGGCGTTACCATCTTTAAATTCAAAAACGATTCGCCAATTACGGTTAATATCTATCGCCCACAATCCTTGACGATCACCTTTTAAACTATGGAGCCGCCAGCCTGGAGTATTCATATCTTCAATACATGTCGCGGTATCAAGTGCAATTAGGCGTATTCTCAGCTTCTGTTTATGGCCTGGCTGAATCCCGGAAACACTACCCGTCTCGAAAAATTTACGCAGCCCTTTATGTTTAAATGATTTTATCATAGATAATATTATATAGTATATTGCGCAATACGCAACACTTTTCCCGAAAACTGAACGGGCTGCGGTAATCTGCAGCCCGATAGCGTGGCGCGAAGCGCCACGCTATCAGCGGGCTTCAGTGGGCGCATGGTCCTCGCGATCCACTGAAAGCCCTGGTTCAAGCAAGCCGCTACGCGGCAGAGTAGCCATCACCTTCCAGATATAAATACAACTCCCCCAGTCCAGTCCTTGCAATATCCATCATCCGGTTTTTAAAACCTCTACAGCGTTCTTATACAACCCACATTGAAAGGAGAGGTAACATGAAACGTAATTCTTGGTGGTACGAATCAAAATGGTGCAAAAAGCATGATGAAGCCATGCAGCTCAACGGCAAAGGCAAGCGAACAAGAAAGGTCTATTCCCGCGCTTTACGTATGTTCGTTGAATTCTTTGACAAAGAACCGGATCAGATCACTGAAGAGGAACTGCAAAAATATTTTCTCCACCGAAAAACAAAAAATAATTGGTCACCGAGCACTCTTCAAATCGCATTTTGTGGCATCAAATTCTTTTACGAACATGTCATCCAACGCGATTGGCATATTCTAGGAATTCTTAAACCCCAAAAAGAACGACGGCTGCCGGATATCCTCAGCCAAAATGAAATTCATCGGGTTTTTTCTAAACTGACCACTTTCCATCATTTCGTTTTTTTAACAACCGTATATTCATGCGGATTGCGACTTCAGGAAGGCTTGTCCCTTGAAGTCTCCGATATCGACAGCGACCGCATGATGATTCACGTTCATCGAGGCAAGGGCGCCAAGGATCGGTATGTTCCGCTGCCCAATGAAACCCTGTCCCTTTTAAGAAAGCACTGGTGTTCTCACCGCCACCATAAGCTTCTTTTTCCCGCAATGAAAAACAGCGGCAAAAATGCAAAAAAACAGATAATCCAATGGCCATTTCAAGTGTTCAATGCGCATTCCACAGTGCAAAGAATGCGGCCGACATCCGAAAAAAACGCGTCACCATTCATACGCTTCGCCATTCCTATGCCACCCACCTGCTGGAGGCCGGTGTAAACCTGCGCGTCATCCAACGCTATTTGGGGCACAGCAACCTCGAAACAACCCTGAGCTACCTGCACCTGACGAAAACGGGGCATGAAGACGCCTATCAACGCATTGATGGCATCATGAAAGGATTCGATCATGACCACCATTAATGAGATTTTCAACAAATTCGGACCAGAATATATTGAAACGTTTGGTGCCTCCATGCCCCAAACCCACTTAAAGGTCATAAGTTAAACGGGGTTAAACTTAAACGGGGTCACCCATTAAAGTGCGGGTCACCCAACCTATCATGCTGAAATTCAAGGATTTAGATCCCAATGCCAGGTGTTATTCGCATCAATATTGCACTTTTCGGCCTCAAAACGGGCATTATAGGGATCAATGGTTTCTTTTAATTCGAAGCCATCCTTCGATGGGGGTGCAATCCCAATTTGTGCCCGACGTCAAATTGCCCCCGATTCAGTTGTAGCAAGTGTTCCAGCATATTATCCCAACGCCCGCAAAGCAATGTGCTCCTGAGAAAAAGCATGACCTCAGCGGTCTCACGCTTCCAAAAAATACCCGGTGATTTTAAACGAAGATTGATCACACGGCGTATTGCGCTTTCAACACAACCACTACCGGTCGGCAGATTTAATAAGCGAAAGGCCGCATACTGCATCCGCCGGAGATTTTTCATGAAGTAATTTTTGAACTTGTTCAATGCTTTCTTCAGCTTCGACGGATACGTGATGTACTGACGTATCTGATTTCGGATTTCCTTCAAATTTCCTCGCCATAACAGGTTTTTCCAATCCTTGAGAATCGCCGCCCGATCTTTGGATTCAAGGGTTTTGGGAAGATGATCCGCAACAATATGCAAATTCTGTTTGGCATGCGTATAGTCGATTACCTGGAAACATTCCTTGACCTCAAGCGTTTCAGCAAGAGCGGAAAATCGTTTCCAATATCTGCGATCGCCGTCCGCACAGAAGATTATTCCGTCGGCCTTGGCAACATCGATTTGACGAAGATAATCTTCCAATAATTCAAACGAACCGTTAATGTCGGCCATCGTGGCATCGTAAAGCGGGGCAATTTCTTTGATCGGATTCCCTTCGGCGTCGAGCCATTGAATAACGATTTGTGTCGGTTCCCGCCAGTCGGTATAATACCCTCTGCGTTTCTGATCACGAGACAATCGTCCTAATTTGGCCCGTCGTTCACGAAGGCGACCGCCGTCGATGCAAACGAACAAAATACGACCACTTACATGGTCTTTTTCCGATAATGTAATCCGATGCCGATTTTCCATTGCCCGATTACCCATGTGCATACACAATCGTCGGATCGGTTTGATACCCATTTCGATGCCAAAAGAAGACAGTGTCCGATTGGCAATCTCAAATGATGGACACAATAAGCTTGCCTGAACAGACGCTGATGCCAAAACAGCGCTGCAACGATCGATTAATCCCAGATAGGCCAGCCCCAGATGACTGCCGCTTTTCGGTTTTCGTTTCTTCCTTTTACTACCACGGCGTGACTTGGGAAGGGCTTTGGCAAAATAAGGGGATTCGATCGGTAACGACCGGCCGGATAAAAGCCGGATGCTGGTGGATTTAAAACCCTTGAAGCGAAACCCGAGTTTTGCTGCCAGCTTTTTTACGGTCTTCAAAAAATATGGATCGGAGAACAGATTCTCAATGACAGATACAATCAAGTCCTCAATGGTAGAAAAAAGGAGCGTTCGTAGATCTATGATTAGCCGGTTGGCATCGTAATGCTTGTGGAAATCGGAAATGATATCATCAATGGACCGTTGCAGCTTTTGAACATCAAAAGTGGTCTCCATGGCAGCCTCGCAGGTAGCAGGTTTTCGAATGCCTGCTGCGTAAGTAGCGAAGCTTCAGCCTACGGCACATAAGCGCTTTTTGAAATCGGCTGTCAACGGATAAACGTACAGGTCTTTGATCGGCACCTTCAACTTTCGATAGCGATCCTGGCGGCTACGACCTTTGGTTTGTCCCAATTTCAGCCAATTGGCAGCCTGATAACAGGTTCCTGCAAAGCGGGAACGATCGACGAATGTTTCAACCAGGCATAAATCGTGGCCATAGCGTGTATACCAATCAGACCGCAACCTTCTGAGACAAGCGCCCAGGATGAAACTGGCCAAATTGGTAATGCGAACCCAGGGTAAAATCAAAAACCGGGTATTGTTGGTTAAAAGTTTCAGATTTCCCTGACGTGTGGCCGCATTCCATCCGATGTAACGGTCTCGTGCGGTAGTTTTCCAGGCTGCCGATCCGAAAAGCAGGCAGGCCAGCGGCCGTTTGTTGCAATCGTAGACCACATATTTCATGTGCTCGCCGACGTGGCCGTGGCACCCCAAATAATGGTAGCGATCCATTAGACAATGAAAAAGGTGATCGCTGTCTGAACGGCCATTGACCATGATGATCTCAATCGGACGAAGATCATCCAGCGATCCCTCGATGGGATCGCAGCGATGAGGGATATCACGGATACGTCGGGTATGATTGCCCGGTCGCAAAGGAGGTGGCAGCACAATGAGCTGACGTTGTTCGAGCTTTCGCAACATAGTACGGCAGGCAATGTCCTTGAGCTGACCTTTATCGGTACGCCAATTCCACATTCGGCATAGTTCAATGGATAACCGGGTGCGGTGCCAATCCGGATTGTCGTCCATCAGCCGACAATAAGCTGCATCGACTTAGGTATAGTTTCTTGGGCGTGATTGTCATAAACTAGTATATGGATGTGATTTGATGTCACTACGTAATTCAGAATACTCAGTCCGTATCTTTTTTTTGCCTCGAAAAGCCACTGCAACCAGCGATGACGATCCTTGACATACTTGAGCAAAAATTCCCTTTTATGACATCGGTGGGTGATATGCCAAATATGCCCTGGTATGTAATGCCGGTGTGCCCGAGCCACAGGCGTCCCCCCTATATTGCGTTTTTTAATGCCCAAAAAGGCGATATTGCCCTATTAAATGGGACAGTTTTTATAACATCTGAAATTTTTTCAAATGGTTAATTTGGGCGACCCCTTTTCCTTTTACCCCTTTTCCTAAAATGGCAACGAAAAGTGTACCACCCATTGAAAGTCAACCCATGGTAGACTCCTTTATGAAAGGAGGGCGTCGCCATGATTGCATGGGAGGCGTACGTGGATATTATTGCATTGAATCGGCGAGGTCATTCCGAAAGAACCATTGCCAGAAAACTGGGTATTCACCGCTGATTTCACGGAAAAGTTGACAGGGATTTGCACCGAACATGATACATAGCGCAATAACTGCTGAAGCGGATGCAGGAGAAAATTCAGCTTTAGAAGTACCTGAGAATTTCATATTCGCATAATGTTATATAAAACCGGCTCGCATTTTATAAATAGCGAGCCGGTTTTGGCAACTATTTCAATTGGTTATAACGGCCAAACTGTTCGGCGGCGTCCATCATGGCCATAACTTTAATTGAGGCCGCCTCGGCCGGAAATTCGCAGCCCGGTGTCAGGATAAATCCACCGGCGTTGTCCTTCCCCAGCTCAAGGGCTTCCTTACAGAGCTGTACGACGTCCTCATAGGGTTTGTTTAGAATTTCTATGGGGTCCACATTGCCGCAAATGATATCATGGTCCCCAAAGGCTTTCATTTGATCGGGAATGGAGGTTTCCGGGCCAAAAATCCAGATGTATCTGCCAAACCAATCACATTCTTCTCTCATTTGTACATAGTAAGGAATGTTTAAATTCTGGTCGGCACACGGATGCATCATTGATATGCCAATGCCGAGTTCTTTTAACTTTTTGTTGAGCTTTAAGATATAGGGATAGACCAAATTTTTAAATGTGACCGGTGAGATCATCCCATTGGCTTCCAAAGGTCCCGCTTGAAAGGTCATGCAGTTCTCGGCACCGAATTTGTCGGCAAAATATACTGAAGCGTTAATGAACATATCGGTGACTTTGTCCATCAACATGTTAACGGCATCCGGTTCCGTGATCACCCATTCTAAAAAACTATTGGTGGGTGCCACCTGGGCAGCTGCGGAGAAAATACTGCCTGCCTGAAATCCTGCCGGCATTCCCATCTCAACACATCGCTCTGCCACCCGGTCGGTAATGGGATATGCACCGGGCAGTTCGCCATTAAAGGTGGGGACCTCCAATTTTTCGATGTCGTCAAGGGTCTTTACCGGCGGTTCAATGACATAAGGCGCTAACTCGGTGGTTCCTTCTCCAGGCATTCCGATTTTTCCACCGAATTCCCAGGGACCACAGGCGGCATATCCAAAAAGAGGTGTTTGCTCATATCCATGGAGTCGCATACTGGCAAAGTTGGCATCAAAGTACTTGTCGCCATCTTCCCAGAAGCCACTGAGAGGCATTCCCATGATTTTAGCCGCATACGATTGAATAAATGGCACAACAGGCACTCTATCCGGTTTTTCCTGCCCCATCAATACTGCCATCATTCTTTCTGGCGGTGTCATCGGTTTTGTCATGTTGGGCTCTCCTTTAATTAGGTTAATACGTTGAGTGATTCGCCAAATTGGGCTGAAGGTAAAATTTCGAAGCTGACTACATTTTATATTCGCTCCGTTTCATAACGATCGGGAAGAAAATTTATAACAGGTAGTTAGTGTTGTTTATCGAGCCGATCTTCCCGGTATGCGTTGAGATAGTTCATACAAAACTCATCCCGACCGGACAGCGCATCCGTGGAAATGACGGCGGCCATCATGGATTTGTTCAGCGGATCAATAATCGCTGCATCTAATCCATGGGCAATCGACATAATTATAAAAGACTCATTTAATAATTTCCGTAGCGGCAGCCCGTACGATATATTGGATAGTCCACAAATGGTGTGGACGCCATCGTAGGTAGTCATGATTTTTTTGACGGTTTTTAAAAATGATTTGCCGGCCTGTGGATCGGTTGATATCGGTTGTACAAGTGGATCTACATAGATATCTTTCATCGGCACATTTTTCTGGGTCAAGCCGTTTATTAGAGTGTCAGCTATAGAAATTCGATCTTCCGGGGTGATCGGCATGCCGTCGTCGCTCATGCACAGGGCAACAACTCTAGAATTGGTCCCGGATACGAGCGATAGCAAGGCCTCGTATCGTGATTTTTCAAGGGAAATGGAGTTGATCATGGCCTCGCCTCGGTGTACCGACAGCGCGGCCTCAATGGCAACCGGGTTTGGGCTGTCAATGCAACAAGGTGTGTCCACAGCCGCCTGCACGGTTTCAACCAACCATTTTAAATAGGTTGGCTCTTTGTCCACAAAGATACCGGCATTCACATCAATATAATTCGCACCATTGCCGACCTGCTCTTTAGCGATCTTTTGAATGCCAAGCGTATCCCTGGCCCTAATCATTTCTCCTACTTTTTTTCGGCTGGCATTGATAAGTTCACCTACTATAAGCATACAAAACTCCTTGCCTGTCGGGAATTATTGGTCGAGAATCGACATCTTGTATGCCTTTGGCGGATTCAGCCATTAACCTTCTTGCCGTTTCCACGGCGTCCGGTCCATTTCCGCCGTATCCATCCGCTCCGATTTTATTTGCAAAATCTAAGGAAATCGGCGCGCCCCCCACCATGGTTTTAACGCCGTTATGTTCTTTTAGATCATTAACGATCTTTTCCATGGCCGGCATACTGGTGGTTAAAAGAGATGATAGCGCAGCAATATTCGCCTTGTTTTCTTCTATCGCCTTTACAAAAGCAGCGGTATCTTTATCGACGCCGATATCAACGACTTTGAATCCGGCACCTTCAAGCATCATGCTCACAAGATTTTTTCCCACATCATGTTGGTCTCCCTTCACGGTGCCGATGACAACGGTACCTTTGGGATCAGTATTTGTTTGGGCCATTATCGGTTTTATGACGGCCAATCCGTTTTTCATAGCCAAGGCGCCGACCATCATTTCCGGCACAAAGAGCTTGCCGTCGCTGTACTGTTTACCGAACTCGTCCATGGCGGCAATGAGGCCATCGTCAAGAATATTGGAAATTTCAGTTTCCGCATCGAGTTCCTTTTGTACAAGACCAGCTATTTCCTTATGTTTAAAAGTCAAAATTGCTTGATAGATATCTTCTACTGCCATTTATTTTTCTCCTCTTTTTTAATTACTGTAAATTGCTGTGTGCTTCCGGCAATACGTCCTTAAGATGCAGCTAACTGAAAGCTACAGCCGGATGTCCAGAGAGTAAATGACGCCTCGGTTTACGAATTAGGTCAGTGGAGATGTTTTAACCGTTCACCCACTTAGACGTTGATGAATATTCAAGCAGTGAATTCTGTTCATCTAAATTGAGTTATATTCAATATAAATAATTCTGTTTTGTCAAGAAGATAAATTGATTTTTTAAAAAAAAATGTGCTATTTCAATAGGTAGAATAAATATTATGGTATAATACTTATAACATATGAACTGAATATACTTCAAAAATAGAGTTAATGAGGCATGATCTATGAAACACACATGGATATTTAGATAGTCTAAAACGAAATAGTTTCAAGCTTTCACCGAATCAATAAATAGCGAACCTTAAAAATGTAAATAAAACAGCAAACAAGATGTTAATCCTAATTTAAATTAGCCTTGGGTGAAAAATACATGTTGATAACGGCTCTTTGGCCGCCTTTGAATAAACCTCAAGAAAGATGCGAAATATCCACAATATGTAACCTGTACCGGGATACTGAATGATTTTGGAGAATCGGAATTTTGATATCTGTAATTGAGGGTGGCTGGTGATTCACACAGGGTATCAGTCGGTGATTGGAAAGGCAGATCAAGAATCAGAAGGGAAGGAACTATCAATATGATGGAAGAATCATTGTTGATAAATAAATTGTAATAAATCGAAAATCACAAACGTCCGCCCATGCCGTGATCCACGATAGGGTTGGCTTCAAGCCACTGGTCTGTGAAACATCATTTGGAATCGGCATGGTACCGAAGGTCTTCTGGGGCTCTTTGAGCCAGGGATGGCATAGACCATCTTGATCCCGATGGGTGACTGGTGCGGATCGACCACAGTCGATCTAACCGACCAAATTGAAGCTACGGGCGCGGAAGAAGGGAAACAGCGAAAACGTCGTTTAAACAAATAATATTGGCCAAGCGAAAAAAGTCTATTTTTTCGTACGGGGAGGTGTTTTTTTACTTGACCCGCACTTTAATGGGCGACCCTTTTCAGCTTTGATCCAGCAACGTACGACTGGCGCAACCCCGTGGTCGAGTTGATTATCGAGCGTATCCGGTAACCTGCCCCAGAAAAAATAATCAGCTTGTGGGCCACCTTGCCTCTACTCCATCAGTCTGTTACCCTTGGCCCCGTGGACTCCTTATTCGGTCCGCGGGGTCAGCGCTTGTTCCAAGGGGTATGGGGAAGATTCGCCATTTTTCTTCTGCTAATTCAAATCCAATGCTTACCTAATAGATGGTGAATGAATCGCTGATTAATGCTATCCTCAGTACAGAATCCCCCAATGCTTCAACATCGGGACTTCGGATACGTTACGGTCTAATTGGGTAACAATACAAGGCCGGGCATCGAAAGAAGGAAAGGCTTGATTATTTTGGACGATAGAAGTTACCAGAAATCATTCATTCTTGATATGGACGGTGTGGTTTATACCGGGTCGCATTTAATTCCAGGTGCGAAAGAATTTGTGAATCGTTTAATCAAAGGGAATTACAAGTTTCTGTTTTTAACGAACAATTCGTATCATACCGCGTCGGAGCTCAGAACACGCCTGCTGGACAGGGGAATCCGTGTACCAGAGGATCATTTTTACACCTCTGCTATGGCCACTGCCAGTTTCCTGAAAGTACAAAAACCAAATGGCTGTTCAGCCTATGTGATAGGTGGTAATGGGGTTTTACGCGAATTGCAGAAGGCGAAAATAAAAATTACATCCAACAATCCAGATTATGTGATCGTCGCCGAGACCGAGGAGTATGACTATGCGAGAATCATAGAGGCGACTCACCTGATCCAAGAAGGTGCAAAATTTATCGCCACCAATCAGGATTTGACCGGACCCAGTCAAAGAGGTCCAGTGCCTGCATGTGGTGCATTGGTTGCTCCGATCCAAAAAGTGACCGGCGTTAATCCATACTTTCTTGGAAAACCGAATCCGGCAATGATGTTTTGGGCAAGAAAGAAACTGGGGGTCCATTCTGCGAACTGCTTTATGATTGGCGACAGGATGGATACGGACATAGTAGGTGGTTTGGAGTCGGGGATGACAACCTGTCTGGTCCTATCCGGAGTGACAACCAGGACGGCAATGACTCGATTCCCGTATCAACCGGATTATGTTTTTCGCAACCTGGGAGAAATTGATCCAGAAATAATCTCCTCAAAAAGGGAGAGGGTAGAAAAATTAAGGTGATTTGACAATCACCTTTTGGCCGTCATTCATGGCGGTTGCATGATAACGGTCTTGCCAGAACACACCTTTTCGTTTTTTTCGCCCTTACGTGGCATGTGTACAGATCCAGCAGCCTGCAATGGGCGCTCCCACGCGGAGCATGGGAGCGAGAGGCAAGTCACTGGAGCTTTATAGAGAACTGGATCGGTTTTTTACCCCCAAAAGTACTCGCCTGATACGTTTCCAGGGAATATTTTCCAAGAATTTATCTTATTATACCAATCTGTTGATTCAGTTACCCGCACTTTAATGGCGGTTACTGTTAAACTTTCATGCGTGACAAACGTTTTACGTGTGCTCAACAATTTGCCATAGTCGCTCAATAAAGCTATATCAATCCTGGTCATCAATGAATATTTTCCGGCGTTCAATTTTCCGAACGATTATATGGCTAATCCACCGATTGGAGAGCCGTGTGCGGGAAAAACACATGCACGTTTCGGAGGTCGGGGAGGGTGTGAACCCTTCCCAACCCCTATTCCCGATAGCTAAATGCTCCTTCAAGAATAATAGTACGGCCACTTAATTCATGGTTCCTTAACGAAAATCCATTATCATCGAATAGATTTCTATAATCATCGATATTTTTAAATTTAACAAAATCGTACCAGCGTGTACCTACTTCTGGATATCCATTCACAATAAAAATTCTGCCATTTTTACATAGAACCCTTTTTATCTCTGAGAACGCCTTACTATGGTTTGTCCAGAAATTTATATTATCAAATACGGTTATGATTTTGATCGATCCATCAGAAATATACATATTTTCAACATCATTGTTGAGTATTTTCACCCTTCCTTCTGAGATTGCTCTTCTATTCATTTTTTTGGATAAATTAACCATATCAGAAGAGATATCTATTCCAAAAACCTGAGCTTTATCGAAGACCTTAGATAGGTGCTTCACGGCGATTCCACCTCCACAGCCAATATCAACAATATTTATGGATTTTTCTTTTTCAGATTTATAAATTTTTTGAACAATTCGTTCATACTGCTTTTTATGTATTAAATTCATAACTCTTCCGGCAAGCTTCCCAATAACGCCCACCGGATTTGCGCCAATTGCTTGTCGATTCATTCCAATATATACCTTTGATTTGAAAAATAGGTTGACTTTTAAAAATTTAAAATTTCTCAAGCTAACATAACCCACCATCACAGGAGAGCAGGGAATGATGACCGCCAAAGGCACGTTAACACAAAATAGAAACAAATTCTTTGATGTTCATGGCAATTCCTCAAACGTAGAGAGTTTTATCCGTCGTCCCGCCATACCATTAAAAAACGAAAGGATGCACTCCACTCAAAAGCAGATCTGACCTCAAAATCTTTTTATCGCGTTGCTGGGTGATGGATAAAACTGGTTGGACTAAGACAATTTGGAGCATATTCTTGAAAAGATTACCATTTTATATGGAGATTGTAAACAGAGGACTACCTCGATGGTTCTGTTGCAAGGGGGGATGAAGCCGTTTTAGCCAAAGCCGCTCGCCTTTTGCGGTCCTGTGCAGGCGAGGGTTATGAGCTGAAATTCATTAAGACCTCAATATGCCCAGTGTGTACATCAACTTTTTCTTTAATAATTTGAAACCCACATTTTTTGTAAAACTCGATACTTTTCGGATTTTCCTTATATACAGTAAGTTCCAACTTGTTCCTTAAGGATTTTGCTTTCTCCATCATTTCTCGTCCAATACCGTTGCTATGAAACTCTGGCGACACAAACATAGCTGCAAGCGTATTACCGTGAAGAGAGAAAAATCCTTTTATAATTTCATTTTCTTTAAAAATATATGTGTCCGAATTGGGGATATATGTTTCACGCATATCAACCGTTTTTGACTTCCAAAATTCCTCATCAATAAAATTATGCGCCTGTATTGAAGCGTTTATCCAAATATTCAAAACATCATTGATTTCTTCTTTTTCAATTTTTCGTATCATGTTGTTTTATGCTTGACCATAACGAAAAGTTGTGGGGTGGCAACCTTCTCAATATGGAAAAGGGTACCACCTCCCACCTATTCGCGATAAGCTGGGCATGGAAAGTTATATGAATTGCGGTTAGAAAAAAAGTTTAAAAATTGAATGTCCCCATTACAACTCATTACAACCCGGTATCGTAGCGATATTTGCCCTTTAGTCTGCTGGACAGTTTGATTTTTGAACTCCAAAGGATCTGCAGGCCCTACCATTCCTGGTGGCTTTATGGTTGACTTTCTACCAAATACCGCTTTACATCCATTTCCAAAATAAATGGTGTATTTTGAAAAATCTATCGATTCCAATGTAGATGCAACTTCCGGATGTTTTTTTTTATATAGTCAACCATAACATCCAGATCTTTTATGTTTTGATACCGTGGTGGCAATGCCGCAATTGCGTACCCAGCAATTATTAAAAAGATCGACAAACATATAATTTTTTTCATGCTTACATCCTGTCTGGTGCGTTTTCTCTTAATCCGGATATTTATCTGCGCAAAGTTGGCCACCGGCGCCCCAATTTTATTTTTTTACTTCTTCGATTTCGATAATACGCCATTTCCCAACCATGTAATGCGGGGACGTCTCTCACCAACAGAAAGCCTTTAGTCTGGATACTTTCGAATCGCTTTACCCTGACTGATTACGGTTTTATCGTCTGATGCTAAAGCTTGAACCGTTATTTCATAAGAATGAACACTCCCAGGAAGTGGACATGGTCCATAGTAGCTGTCCAGTGCACCCTCTTTTATTTTTGATGATCCATCATACGGAATCTCTCCGCCTCCATGTTTTACCGCCGGCATGTCAAGGTCGATCATATTGACTTTGAGGAAACTAGTGTTCTGCGGAATATCCAGCACTCTGATGGGCGGTGATAGGCCTTTGCAACTTGAGTTCTCAGTCCATTGAAATTCGACTTTTAATATTGCCTCTTTTTCAGAACTTTCGGGGTTATTGCAGCTATAAATAACTGATAAGGCAATAAAGAATTGAAAAATCTTATTCTTCATATTGATTCCTTTCTTAATTGAACTGCTATTTTGATTCAGTGAGTTTTGCACGACGAACGGACGCGAGATGGCGAGGCAGATTGCGCCAGTTAAGCGGTGCTGTGCGCCGCTTAACGTTTCGAATCGCCGGTAGAAAAACACAGAGCGAGGAACGAGCGGCGCTTTTTGCTGTCCGAGTGCATGCGATTGTGTACGCCCGGCATGGGCGTGAACTAATGGGGTGCAAGTCCCCTATGTGTGAACCCGATCAGAGCCCCTCTGGCTCAGATCGAAACATTAGCCGACGGCAAGGGCAGCCTCGCGAGGAGCTGTCTGGAGGAAGCCCGAGTGCAAAACTGTGAGCCGACGAACAGAAACGTCATATAAGGCCGAGTCTCCGGGTAAGTTAGCACAACATAACGAAGCCCAGGGTTCAGGAGATACGGTAAATGGCGCGGTTGTGCAGTGACAGTTCACGTCCTTATCCGGGGAGATCTGACCGGCAGGTTGCCACAGACGGCATCCGAAACCATCCGTAGAAACGACCGGCCGGGCAACCGGTTGACCAAGTCCCAATGGCCCCGGGAATGCAGCCGCCCGATGCCATGCAAAGAAACAAAGGGCGCGATCAGGATTGGCTCCGGGTGCTTGTTCGTCGGCAACGCCCTGGCGGGTAACCGTTCGGGTGATCGGTCAGAAGTCAGCAGAGGCCATAGTAGCCCAACGCCCGGCGTAATGGTCGGGACATGGTGAAGGGCCGAACACCAAGCAGGGAAGGAGCCTCCATGAGTTCGCACAACACAACGAAACCGAACGGCGGAGTGCCTGTGCGGCGCGTCACGGAATCGCCCAACCCAGATGAACGCCTGCTCGAATGGATCTTGTCTCGCGCCAATATTTACCAAGCGTGGGATCAGGTCAGGGCCAACAACGGCGCCCCAGGTGTCGATCATATGGCCGTCGACCAGTTTGCCGCATTCGCTCGCGATAAGTGGCCAACGATCCGTCAATCCCTTTTGGCAGGTACATACCAACCCCTACCGGTTAAGCGCGTTCTGATTCCCAAATCATCGGGTGGTAAACGCCCCTTGGGCATCCCCACGGTGAACTCATACTGCACCTCCTACTGCTTCGTTTTGGAATGTTGATTGGATTGGTCTTGAATTTTAGTTGAATTTTTTACTAATTCGGTCAGCTCTTTTTCCTTTTGCGGGTCGATAGAGATCCAGTAAGGCGAACCATGGTTGAGCCTTCTGGCGGTTATAATTTTTCGTTCAATCCAGTGGTAAACGACATACCTACTGACTGTGAACCTATCCATCACTTGATTGACCGTTAGCTCATCAGCCCGTTTCAGTACAGGGCCTAAAATGCCGTGTTTATATCTGATCCACTTGATCATAGATATGGTAAAACGTTTGCTTTTAGCGCTCTTGAGCCCCTCTTCATTAAAAAGGTTGGCAATTTGTGCATCGGTGTAGTTTTGGGACAATTCTCTGACCCTGGCGATAATTTGATCCCCATAGCGAATTTGATCAGAATATTTCGCTGGTATTTCAACCGGGATATCTTCTATGGCTCCACCTTGCCAGCGAATATGCAGTACTATTTGTTTCGGCTCAGCCAGTTTCTCTACGGTGATATCTTTTATGATCAGGCGCAGAATACGTTTGCGATCCTTAGCGCTTGTGCTATGAGCTTTCCATAATTTTGGAAGGTTATGGGCTAGTTTTAAAATTTGGGCTTTTTGATTTTCTGTAGCAGATATCCTGTTTTTTTGTTTGTGTTCATCAAATTTGTGTCTGACTTCTTCGAACTTCAACAGTGCTTCGTTCCACCTTTTTTCCAGTGTTCCGGCCACCAGGCGATTGTCCGGGTCCACCGCTTCATAGCGCCTTTGTGCCAAATTGGCTTCATACTCGGCTCTTTCAATTTGCATGCGCCACTGGTTATCGACAGCTTCCTCTCTTCGTTCGATTTCTTCCAAGGCCTTAACTGCCGCTTCAATCTGTTTTGGTTTAATCACCTCAAGGACTCTGTTGATGACCGGCGTATCAATCAGATCACTGCGCAAGTGCATACATGACCCGGTCGAGAGCCCCTCTCGGCGTTTCCAGTTGCATTCGTAGGTGGGATAGATCCCGCCATTGCCTTTATAGCGCACCGTCAGTCGACGACCGCAACATCCGCAAAGTAAAAGTCCTTGGAGAAGAGCCAACCCTTCCCTGGCCGGGCCTTTTAAAATGGTCTCTTCTCCATTGGTGCGATTACTCTCAATATTTTTTTGATTGTCTATATATTCTCTCCAAGTGATGTAACCTTCATGGTGGTCATTGATTAAAACGGTCCAGGACGACATGGGCATCCTTTTCGCTGTGGAACGAAAGGTCCCATCCGATCCGATCTCTTTAATGCTTTGATACCGGCCATGAACATAAGCCCCGGCATAGGTTGGATTTTTCAATACCCCAAGGACACGGTTTTCTGTCAAGCGGCCCCAGATCAACTTGCCTTTCCAAACACCGCCGTAAGATCGTTTGGGGAAATCCAGACCTTCTTTCGAGAACTTGTGAACCACACCGTAAGCGCTACCAGTCAAGCGAAAAGAATCAAACAAAAAGCGTAGCGCATGTTGAACTTGCATGTCGGGATCGAAAACGATTTTATCTTCATCATCGTAAACATAGCCTACTGGTAAAGGTCGCCTGAGTTCTCCTTTTTTAGCTTTGTTCAACTTCCCGCCTTGGAGGCGCACGCGAAGAAAATGTAACTCGGCTTGAGACATAGTTCCTTTGATGCCTAATAGCAATTGATCGTTGAAGTCCGACGGATTGTAACATCCATCTTCGTCTATGATCAATGTACTCGTGAAGGTGCAAAGCTCCAACAAGCGGTGCCAGTCTGTGCATGATCGGGACAGTCTGGACGCTTCCAGCGCAAAGACCGCACCGGCCTTGCTCATTGAGACCAAGGCGACCAAGCTCTGGAAATCCTTGCGCAGGGCTGCATGTGAACCCGATAGACCCAAGTCCCCATCCAGGATATGAATCATGTTCGCCGGCCATCCCAGTGCGATGGCTTTGTCCCTCAGGGCATACTGGCGCTCGGTGCTTTCCTGGTTGTGCCGGACCTGATTCATGCTTGATTGGCGCAGATAAATATAGGCTGGTTTCTGCAGATGAAATTTTTGAATCTTGCTGTTCATCTTCTACCTCCGCTGTCCAAAGTTGGACGTCATCACATTGCATTGCATTTTCGAGCATGTTAGCCAATAAAATGGCTAACTCTTGAATATCAAAGCAATCCATGGCCATCTAAAGGCTCCGTCAGAGGTATGGAGGGGGTCTGGCTAAAGTTTTTCCCGCCGCCTTATCAGCTCGCGGTTGATTTCGCAAAGCTCTTCCAGAATCGTTTTTATGTGGCGAAAATTTTCTATATATTCTAAAGCTTGCGCTCTGTAATCCAGGGGGATGTAATCCATTTTAAATTTCATTTGTCAATTATTTAATAGAGATATCAAGTTTTTTGAGGAAATCGTTCAGCGCCAAAAGGCCCCGGAAATCAAGTATCAAATTTTCTTGTTGATGATGATCAGGGCTGAAGCTACTATTCTGATCGGTCCATTCAATAGGGACGGCAAATGTTCCGTTAGCTGCCCCCTGCAGGATCAGGGTTTGACAGCCCGAAACGATTCTGGTTTTTAATATAGGAAATTGTTGATCGAGAAGAGGATGAAATGGATGTTTAATTTTAGCGCATCCCGAAGGCTCGCTGTTGTGAAGTGCTTTTACCTTTGACCGTGCCGGTAATCGGTGACAAGCTGGTGCAAACGGCAGCCGCTTCCATCCTGACAGCCATATACGAGCAGGATTTTCTAAATTGCAGTCATGGCTACAGGCACGGAAAAGGCCCACAGAAAGCGGCCCTGGAATTGAGCCAGAGGCTCCACAGGGGCAAATTCGGCTGGGTCTTTGATTGCGATATCAAAGGATTCTTGGAGCCCTCGCCATAATGCCCCCCTTTTTATGAAAGGATTAAAAGAGACCTATCTGTTTGCTTAACACTTTAATATATAAGCCAATTTGTTTGCCGCGACGAACATGAACGGCTTTTAGCTCCCCGCGCTTTACATGTTGCAACACCGTTTGCCGTGAAACACCGAGAATGCTTTTGGCTTCCTTCATCGTCACGTATCCCTCGGGGGCTTTTTCGATAAAGCGAGACCGCAGATCATCAGTCATGCGAATTTGCCAGGGTGCTCCTGCTGTGATCTGTTCACCGGCGATGAAACCGTCAGCAAGCCAGCGATGGACTGTTGAAGCAGCAATGCCGAGTATTTCGGCCGCCTTTGTGATCGTTACCAATTTTCCATCGGTGGGAACCGTCGAAGCATCGAATCGGGGGATTTTCCAATACCGGCGTAAATTTCCGACCTTGTTTGCGGTGAACCGATCACCGCGAGCGGTCTTTCTACCTTGCCGATTGAGTATGCCGGTAATAACTGCATCAGGATAGTGCGCGGCAAGACGGCGCACAAGCTCGATAGTGTCTTGATCAGTCCGGAGAGGGGGAACGTTTTTATATTGCAAATTTACTTCGTGCTCACAGATATTGCCTGTTTTCCATCGCAGGATCAAATGAGCTTTGTTCTCTTTTCGTTTTAAAGAGATGTTTACTTCTTCAAGAAGAATATGAAGCAGCTCTTTTCTATCGCGATCAGTTGTCGTGGGTGCTTGCCAAACGCGTTTGAGATCCTTACCCAAACTAAGAATGCTGTTGCGCTGCTCAGGTGTTAATTTTCCAGGTCTTTGCTTTTGACGCCGCTCAAGTTCTCTCTCTGCATCTTTGAGATCGCTTAGAGATAATTCCCACTGTGTCTCTAATGTGCGAGCCACAAGACGATTTTCTGGCTCTACTGCATGATAGCGACGTTGTGCACGATCAGCCTCGTACCTGGTTCGTTCAACTTGCAGACGCCATTGTTCAAGAGCAGCGTCATAATCCGCTGCAATGTTTTTCTCGGCAAGCAACGCCGCTTTCATTGCGGCAGGAGTGATGGCCTCAAGGAAAGCATTGCCTACTGCTTCATCGATTTTGACACCACCGACACGCATACAATAACGAGCCCGACCTTCCATGGCTTGACTCGCAGCGCAATAATATCCGGGAGTAGAATACTTCCCTTGGTAGTAAACTCTGAGCCGACGACCGCATTTGCCACAGGTGGCGAGACCTTGCAGCAGCGCCGCACCTTCTCGAACAGCTCCTGTGGCTTGATGTTCAACAGGTCTGGTGTTTTTGGCAATTCGAGCCTGAATCATCTCGTAGGTCTCCCAGTCGATAAATCCTTTATGGTGATCCTGGATCAATACCGCCCATTGTTTTTGAGGCAAACGCTTGACTCGTTTTTTTACCTGCCCGAATTCATCCACGAAGGATTCTTGTTTTGTTTTACCATAAGCATAAACGCCTGCATAGACCGGATTCGTTAAGACCGAGTGAATGGCGTGGTAACTGGCCGCAACCCATGTTATCTCTGGCAAAGTGGTTGTTTGCAGTGGGAAATTCAGTTGGTTGGATTGGAACCAAAGCCATACTTGGCGGACTGACCCTATCTGAGCAAATTTTTCAAAAACAGTACGAATAGCTCCGGTGACTGCCTGGTCTGGATGCATTAGGACTTCACCATCCTGTTCACCCCAGATAAAACCGACTGGTAGCCCACGGCGCAATTCACCACGGGCTGCCTTATTGCGAATGCCTCCTTCGAGCCTGGCACGTATCACATGCAGTTCGGCCTCGGCCATGGTTCCTTTCAATCCAAGTAGCAGTCGATCATTGAAAAGCCCCGGATGGTACAAGCCGTCCTCATCACCAATCAGCGTGTCGGTGACACTACACAAATCAAGCAGTCGATACCAATCCGCGTTGTTGCGGGCTACCCTGGAGACCTCGATGGAAAGAATCAGTCCAACCTGGCCTAAGGCAACCTCTGCGGTCATTGTTGTAAATCCACTGCGCTGTATCGTACTGGATCCGGATTGAGCAAGATCGTCATCTATAACCGTTACCTGTTGCTTGGGCCAACCCAAACCAATGGCTCGGTCGACCAACTTATATTGTCGATCGGTAGACTCTCGGTTATATTCAACCTGAGCGGCTGTTGATTGACGTACATACACGTATGCGCATCGTTGCAAGTGGGTTGATGTTACTTTTCTGCTATCGCTCATGGCTTTCCTCCTGACTCTGATTTGCGTCTTGTGAAAGAACCATTTTGCAAATCAGGTTTGCCAGAGCGGCGATGACGTCTTTTTGAAGCTGATGTTCGAGGTTTCTCCAAATTTTCTGAGACTGAGGCGATTCTTTTGGGGTGGCCCAAAGTTGCATTTGTCTTGGCATGATTGCGGCCCTCCTTTGAAGCTTTTTTCGATTCTTGTTTTGAAGAATTGAGCTTACAAAGAAGAGCATCCACTATATTGCGTGTATGGAGCAAGTGGCTTGTAGTGGCAATCAAATTAGATGCCGGAAGGCGGATAGTCGCTGTGGAGTTGCCTTCATTCAGATCAGTCCAATCGGCCGGAATGAGCGATCGGCTCCCGTCTGGCAGAACCAGTGTCAAATTTAATTTTCCATCTCGGTGTGTCCATCCGAGAACTTGCAGGGATTGTCCTTGCAATGGGTGTCGGTTGCGTATTATTTCTACACTTTGAGGAAAACCGTCGAGGTGGGTAGTGTGTCGTGGTTTCCTTCGATACGGTCAACCACGACGTTCTCATGCACCGAGTGGCCCGGAAGGTCCGCGATAAACGTGTCCTGAAACTGATCGGCAAGTACCTGCGTGCCGGAGTGATGGAAAACGGGCGTCTCCAGCAAACCCCGGAAGGGGTGCCGCAAGGAGGACCGTTATCACCGCTTTTGGCCAACATTGTCCTTGACGATCTGGATAAGGAACTTGAACGCCGAAGTCATCGCTTTGTTCGTTACGCCGACGACTTTCTCATTTTCGTGGAAAGCCGGAGTGCCGCAGAACGAGTAATGGCCAGCATCAAGCGCTTTATCGAACGTAAGTTGAAACTCAAGGTCAACATGACCAAAAGCAAGGTTGCCCCCACCGATCAAGCTACTTTCCTTGGCTTCACTTTCAAAGGCAAGAAAATCCGCTGGTCGGACAAGTCGTTCAAAACGTTCAAGCACCGCCTACGGAAATTGACCGGCCGAAGTTGGTTCGTCTCCATGGAGTACCGACTCGAGAAGTTGGCGCAGTATCTCCGGGGCTGGATGAACTACTACGGCATATCGGAGTATTACCGTCCAATCCCGGAAATCGATCACTGGCTAAGAAGGCGGCTACGTATGTGTTTCTGGAAACAGTGGCGCTACGCCCGTACGAAAGTCAGCAATCTTCTCAAACTTGGAACCTACAAGAGAGTCGCGATCCTGACGGCGCTCAGTCGGAAAGGTCCCTGGCATCTATCCCGAACGTTGGCAACCCAAACCGGCATGACCAACCAATGGCTTAAGGATCAAGGTCTGCTATCTGTCAAAGAGCTGTGGGTGAACATCCACTACCCGACTACGGTCCGGTGAGCTTGGTGAAACGCCCAGTGCGGACCCGCATGCTGGGTGTTGTGGGGGCTGGGGGAGAAAAACCCCCGGCTACCCGATTAAGTATGATTTCTGTTTTTCCTCATAAGATTTCCAATTAGCAGCTAGCTCATAGAGCATTCCTATTTCATTCTTCAATGCCTCAATTTCTTCTGCTATTTTTTCACGTCTAAATCTATTGAATTCCCTTTTTTGTGTGATCCACGATATAAGTAAATCAATAACCTTTGTTACTATCAATGTAGATAGGGCCACTATTAAAGTTTGCCACCAATTCATTACTCATTCCTTAGGGTTTAACGGGCTGCGGTAATCCGCAGCCCGATGGCGTGGCGCGAAGCGCCACGCCATCATGTATTAGACGACCGAACAGTCGTCTTATAATACGACACTATTGTTTACGAAATTTTGCTAGGCGACTAATTTGTAGCCTAGCAACCCTATTTAACCTTGCTATATGACTAATTCGTCAAATAAAAAATTGACAGTTCGTAAATTGAGCGGGCAAAATGAACAAATGTTTATATTTCGTGTTTTTCAGACCAGGATTTGAGATAATGATCTATTAAATAGCCGTAATCTATGGTGGTGTCAATATAATTAACTGGTATCATAACTAAACTGGGTGATTCAAATTCTGGTATGCATGAAAACGGGTAAGCATGGTAATACGACAGGTCATTATTGCCTCCCAGAATTTGAACCCCTGACGGGGTTGCCGATCTCACCGCATCTCCCCGGCGACGGGATCTTCGACCGGCGTTAGATGTCTTCCCGCATAGGCGACTATAGCGGAAAGACATCTGCCTTGTATATGCGGCAAGCTCGACAATCGCCCAGTTTAGTCATGGATTAATAAGGATGATTGGTAATGCGCAATTTCTATTTGTCCTTAACTTTTTGATAAATCAACGATATAAATATCAAGACGGCAAGCTTTTCGGCTGATTCTGTATTGCCTGCATCCAGGAATTTACTGGATGCCGGATCAAGTCCGGCATGACGCTGTATGACTTATTTAGTCGCCGGGTTAATAATACCGCAACTGCTTTTCTGAATATCGAACATCGAACGTCCAACATCGAATGATGAGACCGCTTCGCTCCGCCGTTTGATAAAGGAAGAAGCATTCCTTTATTTATGATCGCTTTTGAAGACCGATACCCGCTATAGAAAACGATAGAATTCCACATTCGATGTTCGAAGTTGGACGTTCAGTACTCGATGTTCATTGATCTGGTTTTCAGCCGCCCTTAGAGGCGGGCTTCATCAAGCCACCTGCTATGCAGATGGTCGGTGATTAGCAAAAAGCTCATATTGGCTCAGCATAACTTGTCCTGCAACCGGTCTTTTCCTACTTTTTCACACTATAATGCGGGCCTTTCGGAACCACCGCAAGAACGCAGCGCGTAGGCCTGCGAGAAGTAAAGGTGCACAACAATAAACAGTGCCAGGATTCAAACCAAATGTCTGGGGGATGGCAAACCAGACAGATGATTCGCATGAGGTGTCAGGATGACGACTTTCAGGTTCGGGACATGGCCGGCCGCATGGGTGCTCGTCGGGCTGCTGGCCGGCGGATGTGCCACGGTATCGTTTAAGGAGCACAAGACCCATACGCACGCGATCACCGATATACAGGATACGACACTGGGCCGGTATGCCGCGGCCAAGACCGCCAATTTAGACGGTCAATCCGGATTTTATCCATTAAGCCAGGGCATGGACGCCCTGGGGATTCGGCTTCATCTGGCAGACATGGCGGAAAAGAGCATCGATTTGCAGTATTTTTTGATGAAAAACGATACTGCCGGTGCCGTGATTGCTAATGCGTTGCTCAAGGCGGCGGATCGGGGCGTGCGGGTTCGCTTCCTTCTGGATGATGTTTTCACTACGGTTCCCGATGACAGCTTCCTTCTGATCAATCAACACCCCAACATTGAAATCCGCATCTTCAATCCCGTTTCCCGGCGCGGCAGTTATGCCATCAACTATGTTGCCCAGTTCGATGAGGCGAACCGGCGCATGCACAATAAATCGTTTACCGTGGACAATTCGATCAGCGTTGTCGGCGGGCGAAACATTGCCGACGAGTACTTCCAGCTCAAAGAAAATTCGGTGTTTGTCGACTTCGATGTGCTGGCCGTGGGCCCCATTGCCGAAAAGGTCTCCCGCTCCTTTGATCAATATTGGAACCACGCGCGTGCCGTGCCCATCGACCGGTTCATCGACGATAAAAACGCTGAAAACCTGGATGAGGTTGGGGCGGACATCGCCAACGCGCTTAATGATATCTACGAAACGGTATTTCGCAAGGCCCTGGAGAGCCATTTGCTGCAGGATCTCATTGCCGATCAGGTGCCACTGTTTACCGGACCGGCCCGAGTACTCGCCGATGATCCCGACAAACTCGTCAACCCGATTGACCATGCGCACATGAAACTCGCTCAGGATTTAATCGGCGTTCTGGACCGGGCCGAAGCGGAACTCATTTTTATCACACCTTATTATATACCCGGTGAGAACGGTGTACAGCGTGCTAGGGGTTGGGTGGAAAAGGGCCTGCGCGTCGTGGTGATCACCAATTCACTGGCGTCCACCAACCACGTGCCCGTCCATTCGGCCTATGCGCGCTATCGCCGGGATGTGATCCGGGCCGGGGTCGAATTGTATGAGATGCGTGCCGACGCCGCCCGTGAACTTGACGGCGATGAAAGTGCGCCGGAGAGGCTGACGCTGCATACCAAAGGCATCATCATCGATGGGCGCTACCTTTTCATCGGATCACTCAATCTCGACCCGCGTTCCATCGAGATCAACGCTGAAATGGGCCTGCTGATTGACTGTGCGCCCATGGCCGACCTGTACGTCCGCAACAGTGACGAGCGATTGGCGGCCCTGACCTATCGGGTGCTGGAAAACGACCGGGAAAAGCTGGAATGGCACGGTCAAATCGGCAGCCAGACGGTGATCGACACCCGGGAACCGCTGACCGGATGGTGGCGCCGTTTCAAGGCCTGGTTTATGAAAATTGCTCCGGAAAGTCAGCTATAGTCGCTGGCCTTTGTGGCAGGAGAAATAGCCATGCAAGATTATGTGTCTTCCGTGCTTTTTGTCCACACCATCGAAACCGAACCGCTTGTGGAACGGTTACGCGACCACCCCAGCCAGGCAACGATCAAGCCGGTTTTGTTCGACGCACTCATGGCCGATTCGGAGCGTGTGCTGGCCGGTGTAGAGCATGTGGTGGTCAGCGGGCCCCTGGAAACCATCAAATCCATTGTCCTTTTGGCCGCTGAACATGGTTTCAGTGTCGGGGCCATACCCACCGACAGGCAAAGACGATTGGCCCGGTTTTACGATATCCACACTGACGTGGATTCGGCCATTGATCTCGCCCTTTCTGCCGACCCTGTGACCATGGACCTGGTCCTGTGCAACGGCCATGTGGTGTTGTTTCAGGCAACCGTGGGGCAACTGCCGCTTCTGGATGCACCGGCTGATTCCGGCAAACTCAGTATGCTCAAAGCCGCCCTGCCACGGATATTCAAAATCGATTTGATCAAGTACCGTCTGGCAACCCAGGCGGGAGAAGAGATCATCACCGCCGCCAGCGGATGCATGATTCTGCACCACCCCAAGGGAAGCATTGCGGGGCGGCTGATCGCCGGGGATACCACCATCGCCGATGGGTCCATCGGCGCGCTGATTTCCGCCCCCATGTCCGTCATCAAATACCTGAAATTCCTTTTTCAGTTGATGTCACACTCCGCAGGCAGCGGGAAACTGCTTAGTTCCATCGGCTACCTGAAAAGTCCGGTGATCGAGATCGAACCGGAAACCGAATTGGATATATGGATCGATGGTGAAAAACAGGCCCGTACGCCATTGCGATGCGAGGTGAAAGCATCAGCCATACGGATCAATGCGGGGCCGGCGATTCGATCCGAGGCACCCACCGGACAGATAGGCGCGCAACGGGTGGATACCGATCATCTGCCCAGGGGCAAGGAACTGAAAAAGGCCTGGAAGCGGGAGCGGATTCCCTTCTTCTCCTATGCTTCGGAAGAACGGTTTTATGACCTGTTCACGGCCCTTCGCGATGATTCAAAAATCAATGGGCTCTATCTGGTATTGATGGTGCTCAGCACCATGCTGGCCGCGGCAGGGCTCTACCTGGACAGCGCATCCGTCATCATCGGCGCCATGCTGCTGGCCCCGTTGATGGCACCTATTGTGAGCCTGGCCATGGGACTGTTGCGAGGTGAGGAGACGATGATCAGGAACTCGCTGGTCAAGATCCTGGCCGGCATCGCCATTGCCTTGATCGCGTCCAGCTTTATCACTCTGATTTTTCCTTACCAGGCGGTCACCGGAGAAATGCAGGCCCGTTTGAATCCAAGCTTGCTGGACCTGGCCGTGGCCATTATTTCCGGTGTTGCCGCGGCATACTCCAAGTCATTCAAGGAAATTATTCAGAGTCTGGCCGGTGTGGCCATCGCTGTTGCCCTGGTGCCCCCGCTCACCGTGGCCGGTACCGGTATCGGATGGGGAGATTTTCACTTTTTCTCCCAGGCATTTCTGCTGTTTTCCACCAACCTGGTCGGCATCATCATTGCCGCGGCCTTGACCTTTCGTATCCTGGGATTCTCACCGGCCATCCGCAGCAAACGCAGCATGGGCATCGTGCTGTGTCTGTTGGCGCTGATATCCGTGCCGCTTTGCATCTCCTACGGCCGGATTGTCGAAAAACGTCTAATGGAACAACGCTGGCAAAAGGAACGTTTTCTGGTCAACGGAAAGTATATCATTGTCGAGCAGGCCGATCTTCGAGGGATAGGGGGCAAACAGGTCGTGGTCATGGAAGTCGTTGTCCGGGATTTACTGAACCGACAGGACTTGAAAGAATTCAAAAAGAAAATCAAGATCCACTTTCCCGGGAAACTGATCGTTCGTGTTAAAACCATTTACTTACCATAAGGGGGCAGGGGGATGTGTCTCACAAGGCGAATCACGATGATCATTTTCACGGCGCTTTTGGCATTTGGATGTGAACCCGCACCACCCTCTATAACGCCCAGCGGCAATATCATCAAAATCGGCATCATCGCGCCCTTTTCCGTATCGGATGTGGCCAAAGGCGAGGAAGGCCTGCGCGGTATCCACACGGCCATGGCAATGCATCCCTTGCTGAATAACGGGGACAAGGTGGAACTAATCGTCAGGGACGACCAGAACAACCCCGCCAAAGCGGTGCAGGCACTAAAGGAACTCACTCATACCGAACAGGTGGCGGCAGTCTTGACCTTGTCCGGCAGCGAGACGGTGCTGGCCATGGCCGGTCAGGCAAACGTCCATCAAATCCCGATCGTGGCGGTTCTGGCCACTCACCCAGACGTGACCAAAGACAACCACTGGGTCAGCCAAATCTGTTTTGACAACATTTTTCAGGGGCAGGTAGCGGCCTTTTTCGTCAGAGACGATCTGTTGGTGGACCGGGTGGCGATATTTAAAACACCCACCAATATCTACTCCAGCAACCTGGCGGCCGAGTTCAAAGACCAATTCCGTGCGCTGGGTGGAGACGTTACCGATGTTGTTGAGATTTTGGGAGAAGAGGCCGACCTAGTCCAAACCTTGACGCGGGTCAGGGAAAAGGACCCCGAACTGCTCTATATGCCGCTTGCCGCCCAGGATGTGATCGCCATCCAGCAAGTCCTTAAACAGATGGGATGGGATCCTAGAGAAATGGCCAGCGACGGCCTGCTGGCTACGGTTATTTCCCAGCACACTGAGCACCTGGACCTGCTGGACGGCCTGCTGGCCACCGAATTTTTCCATTATCTCAGCCAGGTCACCGAATTCGGCCAGCGGGCGAAAAAAGCCCACAAGGGCAGGGCGACCAGCTATACCGCCATGGCCGTCGAGGGCTTCTCGATTCTTCTGGATGCCATGAACCGCTGTGATGATCCGGCGGATCGGGATTGCATCAACCGCCAGATTCGGTCAACCACCGACTTTGAAGGCCTTATCGGAAAAATCAGCATCGACGCCAAGGGCAAGGCCCACCGGCCGCTGATCGTCAATGGGATCAAGAACGGACGAATGCAATATATTGTAAAAGTGTATTAGCGCCTGTTTGATAAATCCGTCTAAGGCCCGCTAACGGCGTTGGAAAGTGTCTCAAAATGCTCACATATTACCTATATGCTCCGCTTTTGAGCCACTTTCCGCCTTGTTATCGGGCCTGATCAAGACTTCTCAAACAGGCGCTTAGATCGTGAAAAAAAAGAACCGCGCCGTTTAAACAAACACGGCGCGGTTCTTTTGGCAGGAACGCAGTTAATGGATTGGCAAGCTAATGTTGCATTTCCCCTATATCAGCATATTGGGAATTGCCGTGGACAGCCACGGTACAAATGCAAGCACGAACAACGCGATAATATAGATAAGCAGCGGGGGAATGATCGCCTTGGCCACTTGAACAAACGACAGCTTGGTGATCGCCTGGGCGGTATAGAGCAGCAGGCCAAGGGGCGGCGTGATATACCCGATGCCGAGCCCGACGCTGAAAAGCAGGCAGTAATGAATGGGATCGATCCCCATGTGCTTGGCGATGGGCATCATGATCGGAATCATGATCATGATGGCACCGATGGGATCCATGAACGTGCCCACAATCAAAAGGGCGATACAGGTAAAGATCAGGTAAACCGATGGGTTGGGGATGTAAACCATGGCGACCTCCAGCAGGGTCTGGGGAATTTGCTGAAGGACGATATACTCGGAGATGACGCCCGCACCACTGACCGTGATCACCAAGGATCCGCTGATGATGCCGTTGACAACGATCAATTCCTGCAAGTCTTTGAATGTCACAGCCCGGTAAATAGCCATCTCGACGATCAGCACCAGCACGGACGCGACCACCGATGCCTCGGTGACGGTAAACGCACCGGAATAGATACCGCCGAAAAGCACGGCAATGATGAAAATACCGAAAAAGGCTTCCTTCCCGGCGATGAGAAATTCTTTTATGTTAAACGCTTCACGGGCTTCTTTTCCCAACCCTTTGGAATGCGAGACCCACCAGGCATAAAGGGAGAGCAGGAACATGATCAAGGCACCCGGCAGATATCCGGCCGCGAACAGGCGCAGAACCGATTCGCCGGCTGTCAGGGCGCAGATGATCATGATAATGCTGGGAGGGATGATCATTCCCAGAATCGATGCGGCGGTTACCAGCCCCACGGAAAACGCCTTGGGGTATTTGTACCGTTCCATATTGGGAAACAAAACACCGCCGATGGTGACTACGGTAGAGATGGCAGACCCGCTGATGGCGCCAAAAACACCGGAAGACATGACCGAGGTAATGCCCAGGCCGCCGGGCAGCCAGGATACGGTTTTCCAGGCAAACTGCACCAGCCGGTTGGCCGACTGACCTCTGACCATCACCGATCCCATAAAAATGAAAAAGGGGATGCAAATAAGGGAGAAGTTGTCGAGCTTCTGCAGCATGGTCTGCGCCACAAAGGTCAGGTCCATACTGGCAAAGAAAAACAGGCCCAGCACACCGGTAAAGTAGAGGCAGATGTAGATGGGAATGCGCAGCATCAACAGCGCAAACAGAATCAAGAGCATGATGATGATTTCCATGGATTAGCTCCCTTTTTTCCGGTTTTTAAAGATCAACTGGCGCAGACCTTCCAACGATCGAATGGCCAGAAGAATCCCGAACATTGGCAGCATACAGGCGATGATGCTGGTCGGGATCTGCAGGATCGGTGTAACCGTTTCCATGTCAATCTCGATGATGATAAAGTTATAGCCCGCCATCATAAACGTTATGCTGGCAGCCAGTCGCAACAGGTTCAGGAATAGATCCAGAACGAAGCGTGACCCTGGAAATGCCATATAGATGGCATCCACTTTGAGCTCCGTGTCATTACCAATGGATGCACTTGCGCCAAGAAAGGTCATCAGCATAAAAAGGTAGGTGGTCAACTCATCCGGCCAGGTTAAAGGCCGATGGAAAACATAGCGGGTCGTGATACTGATCGTCAGCGCCACCAGGCAGATGGAGAAGCTGACCAGGATTCCCCAACGTTCCAACCGATCGATAACGGCGATTATGGCCTTCATTTAAACGCTCCTTGTAAGGCTTGTAAGGCTGAGCCGTCCCCGCCAAAAAATGGATACGGGGACGGCTTTGTTTGTCGGTACGTTTAGCCTTTATCAGTTCAAGGATGCGGTAAGCGCCTTGATTTTATCCAACCACTCCTTGCCGATATCACCTTCGAATTGATCCCAGACTTTCATCTGTTTTTCCTTGAATTTGGCCATTTCCTCAGGGGCCAATCGGGTCACGGTCATGCCCTTTTCCTTGAGCACCGCATCGCCTTCGATGGTCAGTCGTTTCATTTTTTCTCGCGCTTTGTCGATGTTTTCAGCGATGATGCCAGCCAGCGGGTCACGGGTGTCCGCATCCAGTTTTTCCCACCATTTTTTGTTGACCACAAAGAAGAACAGGCCCATCATATGATCCGTATGCACAAAGTACTTGCAGACGTCGGTCAGGCGCATACGGGCAACGTTGACGGTCTGGTCCGTGCCGTCGACCACACCCTGTTTGAGGCCCGGAAACACATCGGCCCATGCCATGGGCAGGGGATTCATGCCCAGCGCTTTCCAGAAGGCCAGGGGATAGCGGGCCTGGGTGGTCCGCATTTTCAGGGGTCTTAATTCTTCCAGTGTTGCGAACGGCTTGGTGCTGGCGATGCCGTACTGACCGAAAAAGCACATGTCGAGGACCAGCAGACCCTTTTTCTCAAGGCAGGTGAACAGTTCGTTGCGCAATTCGTCATTGGCCAAAAGGGCCTCCCATTTTTCATAGGAGTCCATGCAATAGGCCAGGGTGCCGATGCCGAACTTGTCATTGAGCTCCGGGGCGTAGTTGCCGGTCAGATAAGCGCCCTGGAGCGCGCCCATGCGAACTTTCTTGATGATTTCGATGGCGCTGCCCACCTGTCCGGAATGAAAGAACTTGGCCTTGACCTTGTCGCTGATCTTCTCGTTGACATCTTTTTCAATCCAAACGCCCGACTCAGGTCCCGGTTCGATGGGATTGATGAAGTGAGCGAACTTGAAGTCCACAGGGCCCGCATGGACCGTAGCCACACCCAGACAAAACGCTACAACAGACACAGCAACCAGCAATTTGTACCTCATGTGAACAACTCCTTTCGTGATGGTCCGGTGGCACCATGTGACGACACCCGGCCCGGTTGGGGAATTAAAGATTGAATATTAATCAGGTCCTGTATGCTCAGGCGTTATTTCCTCCATTTCCAGACATCTGAATTTCGTTCATAATTTAAGTAAAAAAATACAAACTTGTACCGACCTTACTCCAACTGCCTGTTCATCGGAGCGGAAGCGCTCCACCGAAAACAGCTCCGAATGGAGTTGCTATGGCATCATTGGGAGTTGTCCGTAATAGATCGTTTTTGTTCGTTCAGTTATGTATTAACAAAACGCTTGACCATTCTTGAAAATGGACAACCTATTATTAATACAGTATATAATCCATTTGTAAAAATATTGTTAACGAGCTAAAAATAAATTCATTAATAGTAAATGCATTAAAAAAATCGTTTCGTCAAGGTCTATTCAGAGATCTGAACCCGGTATTAAAAAGCGTTCAGCCCGCTGATCAAAAAACAAGCTTGACATGGTCAAACATTATATGGTCTAACATTTACTGTCAACAAAAATGTTGAATGGTATTTAGTTACTCTGATTCATTTAAACTGAAAATGAGGGGTTAGGATGGGGGTATTTACTCCAATTAGGACACCAAGAGCGTCAGAGGAGGTTTTTACCCAAATCAAGTCATCGATCCTGACTGGGAAATTTCAGTCCGGCAGCAAACTTCCATCCGAACGAGAACTCACCACTGCATTCCGGGTCAGTCGTGGCGTCATTCGGGAAGCCTTGCGCATGCTCGAGTTGAGCGGATTTTTAACGATCCGCCAAGGGCACGGCGGCGGGGCCTATGTGACCGGCCTGACCCTCAGTCATGTAGAAAATTCTTTTCTCGACCTGTTTCAAACCAATACCCTTTCCATGGCCGAAGTGGCCCAGGTTCGTCTTTTTGTCGAACCCGAAGTCGCACGACTGGCGGCGCTTAACTTTAACAAATCGCACTTAAAACGACTGGAAGACGCCGAAGCCGCTGAACATCTTCCCTTTCAATCGGAAGGTGAACGCATCGCGCGCCTTACCAAGGTGCACAAGGTGTTGGCCGGCATCTGCGGAAATCAATTTTTCCAAGCCATTGTGCAGTCAATGATGAAGATTACGGCAGAGGTGGTGTTGACTGCCGTAACCGATCTTGAAGTCCTGCATGGACCCGGAGAACACAAGGCGTTGGTCGAGGTTGTCAAGGCTGGTGACGGACCCCGGGCGGCACAGGAAATGGCCACGCATCTGAAGGATTTTGCAAAAAACTTTGTCGAGCTCGAGAAGGTCTACCGGCGGCAGATGACCATTGCTCGTTAGTGAGGCGTTTCTCGACGGTTTGACAATATAAAAGTTGGGGGCTGAGGGTGTTTTAAGCTCAGTTTGAGGGTTTGTATCCTCCACGCGATTGCCGGCGGTTTCCTGCCGATCAGACAAATGGGGTGGATACAAGATACAACGGTGATGAGATTTCATTGAAAGGAGACAGTCAACGGCTATGGCGGAAGAAACATGGAAAAATTATAAGCAAACGAAACACACGAAGCCAATGCCATTGCAAGGTGTTCGTGTTCTGGAGGTGGGAACCCTCATCCTGGGGCCGGTCGGGACCAGCTATGCCGCATCCATGGGGGCTGAGGTCATCAAATGCGAAATTCCTCCCATTGGCGATACCGGCCGCAACATGACCCCGTTTGGCTACTTTTACAAGGGCTACCCACCGGTGTTCATTCACAACAATGTCAATAAGTACTGGGTTGGTCTGGATTTACACAAGCCGGAGGGGCAGGAGATTTTCCTGGAACTGGCCGCCAAGTCTGATATTGTCGAGATCAACCTGAGGCCTGGGGTGATGGAAAAGTGGAACGTGGGCTACCACCACCTCAAGGCGATCAATCCCGGCATCATTTACATATCCAAGACCGGTTTCGGCCAGTGGGGACAGTACGCGACTGAAAACCGTCCCTCCAACGACGGTGCTTCCCAAGGGCTCAGCGGATACTCCTGGGTGTCAAGCTTTCCAGGGCAGCCACCGCTTAAAAGCAGCATCTATCCGTGCGATGACTATGGCGGACTGATGGGTGAACTGGCCGTGCTGGCGGCACTGCATCATCGTAAAAAAACGGGTGAAGGGCAGTTTATCGATCTGTCTCAATCTGAAAATATCATGCGCTTGATGTCCTGGGTTTGGCCCTATCAGCAACTGACCGGCAAGAAGGCCATGCCAGCCGGTAACCGGGATGTCTCCATCTGTCCGGCAGACACGGTGTATACGGCGGATGAAAAGTTTGTGGCCCTGGCTGCACCCGCCCCTGAGGAATTCAAAGGGCTGTGTAAGGCCATGGATCGGCCGGAACTTTCGGACGACGCCAGGTTTGGTGAGCATCTGACCCGCCTGAAAGAAGAGAACGCCATCGATATCCTGGCCATTGTGGCGGATTGGGCCAAAACCAAAACCGCCGCCGAAATCGAAGCGCTGGCCGAAACCCATGGCTTTGCGGCATCGTGCGTGAAAACCAACCAGGATGTCATGGAAGACGCGCACAGTGTGGCGCGTGGTTATATTACCGAGGTTGATGATCCGCTTATCGGAAAGTACAGGGATTATGATTTTCCGGTCAACATGTCGAAAACGCCTCCGCGTATCAAGTGGACGGTCAGACCGGTGGGATTTGATAACGAGTATGTGCTGACCAAGCACTTGAGTAAAAACAAGGACCAGATCAAAGCGCTGTACGATTGCGGCGCCATCGGCATGGGGGGATATACGCGGCCGGCGGCCTCCTGAAGATTGGGATGGGAAAAGCGGGTTGATCATGTATAGAGACGCGGATGAAAAGGAGTAGCCGATGGAAAATGGTCAAAACTGGAATCAATGGATTAGGGAAAATAGTGACCCCAAGGATGCGCATACCAAACTTGAAGCACTGGATGACATCACCGTCTTGGACCTGAGTTCCAAAAGCTATGCCGGCTGCTATTGTTCTTCCATGCTGGCTGAGTTTGGCGCCGAGGTGATCCGCATCGAGCCGCCTGAAGGGGATTTTATCCGAACCTGCACCCCTTATGGAATGTTGCACAAGGGGGAAGGGCTCAATTACCTGACCGAGGGCCGAAACAAATCCCACATTACGCTGAACTTAAGAGAGCCGGAGGGCCGGGAAATCCTCAAGGCCTTGGTGGCTCAGGCAGATATTCTCATTGAAACATTTTTGCCCGGCGTCATGGATGAGTGGGGGATCGGGTATGAACAACTCAAAGAAATCAATCCCCGACTGATCTTCGCATCCATCACCGCCAATGGTCAATTCGGTCCGTTAAGCCGCAGCCGGATGCCGGATTACGACAATATTGCCCAGGCTCGCTCGGGAATCCAGGCCGCCACCGGTGAGGTCATGCCCGACGGGTCCACCGTCGATGATTGCCCCTGGGCCGTGCCCACCAAGGCCGGCCCCTGGATTGGCTGGGCCCAACCGGCAACCTTCATGGCTACCGGTATCCTGGCCGCGCTGCACTGGCGCGAGGTCAGTGGCGAGGGACAGGCCCTGGACGTATCCACCCACGAGGCTTATGCAAAATTTGATGACAACTGTCCGGTCTGGTATCATGGGGCGGGTGCGGTGGCAAAGCAGTTCGGGAGCTTGGACAAAGGCGCCTGGCTCTACTGTTTTTCACCGACCAAGGACGGTGCCGTGTTTTTGGGGGGACTGCGCCTTGAGATGTGGCAGGCCTTTGCCGACATGATGGGCGTGTGGGATGAATGGGGCGCTGCCGATTGGAAGGACCTGACCATATTCACGGAAGAAGAGATGCAGCTCAAGTGGTCGCCGCTGGTTTTCGCGGAAACTCAAAAATATACCAACCAAGAGTTGGTGAATATGTCGATCGAATATGGCAAAAGCGGACGACTCGCGCCGATCGCACCTGTCGTGGCGCCGGTGTGTACCCCTCTTGAAACCATGGAGGACCAAAACTGGCTGGACAGAGGTCTTTTTACTCCGGTTCAGGACCCGGTCTACGGGGAGGTTGTCGTGGCCCAGGCCCAGCACAAGATGACCGAGACCCCCATCCGCACCAAGTGGGTCTGCCGTCCGGTGGGCTATGACAATGCGCACATTTATCTGAAATACTTTGGCTATGGCCCGAGCAGGCTGGATGAGCTGAAAAAGGCCAATCTGGTATAGCGCCCGTTCGTTTTATCATTGAACAGCCAATACCTGAATCGAGCGATTAGCCGTTAGCTGTTAGCGATTAGCAAAACAACTCAATAGAAGTGCTGCATTTTGGCATTTAACCGAACAGGTATTCATCAAATTGCAGATAAACGCTTAACTGTTAAGGGCTAACAGCTTATTGCTAAAAGCTAATCGCTGACCTTGAACAATAATAAAGCCGGGGTGTCGGTGAGTATTGCACCGATGCTCCGGCTTTTTTATTCGATGCTGTTAAAAATCTATTTAATCGTTGCCGTCATCGCCTTGATCTTATCCAACCAGTCCTTGCCGATATCACCTTCGAATTGATCCCAGACTTTCATCTGTTTTTCCTTGAATTTGGCCATTTCCTCGGGGGCCAGTCGGGTTACGGTCATGCCCTTTTCCTTGAGTACCGCATCACCTTCGATGGTCAGCTTTTTACTCGCCTCGCGTGCTTTGTCCATGTTCTCGGCAATGATGGCAGCCAGCGGGTCGCGGGTGTCCGCATCCAGTTTGTCCCACCATTTTTTATTGACCACAAAGAAGAACAGGCCCATCATATGATCGGTATGAACAAAGTACTTGCAGACGTCGGTCAGGCGCATGCGGGCAACGTTGACGGTCTGGTCGGTGCCGTCAACCACGCCCTGCTTGAGGCCCGGAAACACATCGGCCCACGCCATGGGCAGGGGATTCATGCCCAGCGCTTTCCAGAAGGCCAGGGGGTAGCGGGCCTGGGTGGTCCGCATTTTCAGGGGCCTTAATTCTTCCAGGGTGCTGAACGGTTTGGTGCTGGCGATGCCGTACTGACCGAAAAAGCACATGTCGATCACCAGCAGGCCCTTTTTCTCAAGGCAGGAAAACAGCTCATTGCGCAGTTCATCATTGGCCAGCAAGGCTTCCCATTTTTCATAGGAGTCCATGCAATAGGCCAGGGTGCCGATGCCGAACTTGTCATTTAGTTCGGGCGCATAGTTTCCGGTCAGATACGCCCCGTGGAGCGCGCCCATACGAACTTTTTTGATGATTTCGATGGCGCTGCCCACCTGTCCGGAATGAAAGAACTTGGCCTTGACCTTGTCGCTGATCTTCTCGTTGACATCTTTTTCAATCCAAACGCCCGACTCGGGTCCCGGTTCGATGGGATTGATGAAGTGGGCGAACTTGAAGTCCACAGGACCTGCATGGACAGTAGCCACACCCAGACAAAACGCTACAACAGACATGACAACCAGCAATTTGTAGTACTTCATGGGAACAACTCCTTTCGTGATGGTCGGGCGGCGCCTGATGGTGGCATTTGGCCCGGTTGGGAAAATAGAACTTATACCTTGCGATCTTTGTTTTTCCAGTACTCGTCACGGACGACCCGTTTCAGAATTTTGCCTGTCGCGCTTTTGGGCAGGCTATCCATGAACTCGACCGTTTTTGGTTTTTTATAGCTGGCCAGATTCTGCTTGCAAAAGGCGATCAGTTCTTCCTGTGTTGCGGTTTGATCTGGTTTCAGACTGACCACGGCCTTGACCGACTCTCCCCAGTGATCGTCGGGAACCCCGATGACCATGGCTTCCAGCACAGCCGGATGCCGGTAGAGCACTTCCTCAACTTCACGGGGATAGATGTTTTTGCCGCCACTGATGATCATGTCATTTTTACGATCGACAATATAAATGTACCCATCCTCATCCTGCCTGGCATAATCACCGGTATGCAGCCAGCCGCCTTCCATCAATTTCTCGGTCTCCACGGGCAGATCCCAGTAGCCGATGGTCATGGCATCACCCCGAACGGTGAGTTCGCCCACCGCTCCCCGGGAGACTTCGTTATTCAAGTCGTCGACAAGGCGGGCCTCAAAATGCAGGGCCGGGCACCCGCAGGAGGCCAGCCGCTGGATACCGGCGTCACTTTGATTGAGGTGGTCTTCCGGGCGCAGCACCGTTGTCAACGGTCCGGTTTCGGTCTGGCCGAAAAACTGCATGAATCCGCAGGGCAGACGTTTCAGGGCCTGCTTGAGCAGGTTGACCGGCATGGGCGCCGCCGCATAGAGTGCCAGGCGCAGGGCACTTAAATCGTAGCTGTCGATCCCGTCATATTGAAGCAGGGTGTTGATCATGGTGGGCACGAACTGGCAGATGGTGATACGGTGGCGTGACAACAGGTCCAGCACCTCCCGCGGGTCGAAATTGCCTTCCCGGCGAAGGACAATGGTGTTGCCCCGCAGCAGGTGGCAAAAGCGATCCTCGAACGTCACATGATAAAAGGGAAACAAGAGCAATACCCGGTCATCGGGTTTGAGCCCCATTTCAATGGCGCCGGCCAGTGCATTGAGATAGTTATGGCGATGGGTGCGCATGGCGCCTTTGGGTTTGCCGGTGGTACCGGAGGTCAGAAAAATACTCATCAAATCGTCATCGGCAACTGGAACCTGAGGCTCTTTATCGGATTGGCCGTTAAACAGCGTAGCATAGTGACGGTGACCGGATGACGAGGCGGCGCCGATGCAAACCGTATCGATCAATGAGGCGATGTTGCCCTTGATCCGGTCAACGGTGTCGGTAAAGACGGCATCAAAAAACAGAAAGTGCGGACGGATATAGGACAGATCACGGATCAGTTCCTGCTCCCGCAACAGGTTATTGATGGGCACCATGACGGCTCCGATTTTTGTCAGGGCAAGGTAAATTTCATAGAATTCGATGCCGTTATGCGCCAGGACGACGACGCGATGACCGTGCTGGACCTTCATTTCCAGCATGGCGTGGGCCAGTTGATTGACACGCCCGTTCAACTGCCCATAGGTCAGGGCCTTGTCATCCATGATCAAAGCGGTTTTATCGGGTACGCGAGCGGCCGTCATCCGCAACATATCTTTCATGGCCATGGTGTCTCTCCTTCCTGTAAATTCCGTTTGCGCATTATCACTTTTCTGCCTCCTGGACCGTCTTTCGAATGTTGCGTTTGAGAATTTTTCCGGATGGACTTTTGGGTAATTCCTCAACAATATTGTATTGCTTGGGGATTTTGTAAGCGGATAACTGCTTTTTTAGCACCGTTTTGAGCGCATCGATATCGACCGTGTGGCCCATGGCCGGAACAATCATCGCTGTCACGCGCTCGCCCCATTCCTTGTCGGGAAGACCGATCACAGCGCATTCCGAAATTTCAGGAAACGTGTACAGGACCTCTTCGATTTCCCGAGGGTAGACATTCTCTCCACCGGTGATGATCAAATCCTTGATCCGGTCAACAATGAAAAGGTAACCGGAATCGTTAATGAAACCGACATCACCGCTGCGAAACCACTCTCCCCAGAAGGATGCCTGGGTTTCTTCGGGCCGGTTGAGATACCCCTGCATGATGTTGCGACCGCGAATGCAGATTTCTCCTTCATGACCTTGGTCGACCGGGGCTCCCTCGGCATTGCGGATTTGAACCTCGGTGCAGCCCACCGGTGTGCCCACCGATCCCACCTGGTGCCGATAGTAGTGATTGTAGGTCACCATGGAGGCGCTTTCCGTCATGCCGTAAGCCTCGTGAATGTTAAGGCCGGTTTGCTGCTTCCATTTTTGAACCAGCTCGACGGCCATGCTGGCGGCAGCTGAAAAACAGTAGCGCACCGCACCGAGCCGTTGGCGAAGGTCTTTTATGGCCAACAGGCGCACATAAACCGTTGGCACGGCATAAAGCTTGGTAATGCGATCGGCCGCGGTCAGGGTGAGAACTTTTTCCAGATCAAAGCCGGGAATCAGCTCAATGCATCCGCCGCTGAGAAGTGTGGCATTCATGATGTGGATTTGACCAAAAACATGGTTGAACGGCAAAAAACACAGGGCGCGGTCGTTTTCGCTGGAACGTTCGTTGAATACAACATTGTTGATGGCGGTATAAATGTTTTCGTGGCTGAGCATCACGCCTTTGGGAATGCCGGTGGTGCCGCCGGTAAACAGGATTGCCGCCGTATCACTTCGATCCCGGTCGATCGGATTGAATTCTGGCTGACCGTTTTCACACAGACGCTCAAAAGGCATGTCACCTGACGGGCTGATCAGCGTCTCCAGTATGCCGGGACCTCGTAATCGCTCTAATTGACTAACTTTATCGTCGGTTGTAAGGATGCATCGGGGCTGCGCGTCGTTGATCAGATACCCCAGTTCGGCATCGGTCATCAAACCGGGTAGGGTGACGGCGACGGCACCGCATTTGATCGCTCCGTAATAAAAAGCAATCCATTCAAGGGAATTGGGGACATTCAAGGCCACCCGATCGCCTGGGGAAATGCCCGATGCGATCAATGCCGTGGCCACACGGTTGGTTCGCTCCTTTAATTTGCCGTAGGAAATGGTTTGATCGTCAATGCAGATCGCAGGATGTTCGGGAAAGAAATGGGCCGATTGATCGATGATATTGCCAAGGTTCATAACTAAGATGCCTCACAACACAGTGGGTGGTACTGCCGGTTCATAGAAAAATATATAATAATAACATATTTTTAAAACCGATCCGGTATAAGATCAGTCTTGACAATGTCAAACATTATATGGTCATATGTTTGATGTCAATATTAAAAATTGAATAATATTTACTGAATTATGTCCATTACTAAAATATTCACAGCTTTATAATTGTATGTTAGGAGGCGGTATGGTTCTGTTTAAGCCCATTAAAACATCCCGGGCTTCGGAAGATGTGTTTGTCCAGCTCAAGACGTCCATTTTATCGGGAACATTTAAATCCGGCAGTAAATTGCCATCTGAAAGAGAATTAACCGAGATGTTTGAGGTCAGCCGGGGGGTCATTCGGGAGGCTATCCGCATGCTCGAGCTGAGCGGCTTTTTATCCATCCGTCAGGGACATGGCGGTGGTGCCTATGTGACCGATTTGACGCTCAGTCATGTGTCCAATGCGTTTTTGGACTTGTTTCAGACCAACACGCTTTCCATGGCCGAGGTGGCCCAGGTGCGTATGTTCATCGAACCTGAAGTGGCCCGGCTGGCTGCGATCAACTTCACGCCTGCGCATGCGCAGCAGATCGATGAGGCCGAAGCCCGGGAACATGGTACCTATCAGTCGTTGACCGACCAGATCGCATGTCTGACCACGGTGCATAAGGTGCTGGCCAATATTTGCGGCAATCAATTTTTTGAGGCCATCGTCCGGTCGATGCTCAAGATCACCGCCGAGATGGTTCAAAAAGTAGTGCCGGATCCTTATGCCCTGCATGGCCCGGGGGAGCACATACAGCTCATTAAGGCCGTAAAAGCCGGTGACGGCCCAAAGGCTGAGGCAGAAATGCATCGGCATTTAAAGGATTTCATGATCAGCATGGTCAAGCTTGAGAAGGAGTATCGTCAACAAATGAAGGCTCAACCTTAAAGATCCAACAAAGGAGAGAAAATCAATGAGCAATGAGCAAATCACGGCAGTCATTCCATCCCTTCGTCTGCTTTACAGATCCGAGGTCGAAATCGATGCACCGCTTTGTGTGGGGCACCTGGCGGTCGGGGAGCGCCGGATCATCAATATCACTGGGGGGACTTTCACCGGGCCGCGCCTGAATGGGGTCATTTTGCCCGGCGGTGCGGACTGGCAGATCATTCGTCCCGATGGGATTACCGCTGTTGAAGCCCGCTACACCTTGAAAACCGACGATGGTGCGTTAATTTACGTGGACAACCGTGGTTTCCGTCATGGCCCCCCTGATGTGATGGCACGGCTGGCCGCCGGTGAACCGGTGGATCCGAACCTATATTATTTCCGAACCACACCGGTTTTCGAAACTGGAGCAAAAGAGTACCAATGGCTCAACGGCATTGTGGCCGTGGCCGTGGGTGAGCGGCATGCCGATAAGGTCATTATTACGGCTTATGAAGTGACCTAGTGCCCATCCAGAAATGACCAATTTGCCCGATATCGGCGTTGCGCGAAAAATTTAATCCTCGGAATATCAACCATATGCCTGTGGTTAAATTTTTCGGGCGCCTTGATCTCGACCAAATTTGCCTATTTCTGGACGGACACTACCGAATGCCCATCCAGAAATGATCCATTGGTCTGGTGCGGCGGGCGCCACATGCGTTTTTCAATACATTTGAAAGGAAAACCTTGATGAATCTGGACCGTCTTCTAAAACCCGAACGGGTAGCGGTCATTGGTGTATCCACATCCAATGACAACCATCCGGCCAATGTGATTTTTAAAAAACTGCAGTTCCGCTACCCAGTGGATGTCTGCGCCGTCAACAACCGCGGCGGAGAACTCCACGGTGTGCCGGTTTATTCCGGGATTCAATCCATCCCCGGTAGCATCGATCTGGCGATTATTGCCGTGCGCGCCTCTTACAGCCCGCAAATTTTAAAGGATTGTATCGAAAATGGTGTTGGTGGTGCCATCATCGTTTCCGGTGGGTTTGCCGAAACCGGCAATGTGGCGCTTCAGAATCAGGTGGTGAAAATCGCCATGGATGCCGATTTCCCGGTTATCGGGCCGAACTGTCTGGGATATTTCTCTCCCGGCAAGGTCGATACGTTCATTCTGCCCAGTGAGCGCATGGAAACGCCTCGCGCCGGTGGGGTGGCCATCATCAGCCAAAGTGGTGCATTTCTTGTGGATCTTTTGGTCAAGTTCTCCAAGCATGGCATCGGTGTATCTCAGGCGGTGAGCATCGGTAACAAGGCCGTGATTCGCGAAATCGATTTGCTCAATTACCTGAAAGATGATCCGGCCACCAATGTGGTCGTCCTCTACATCGAGGGGTTTGAGAAAAATGAAGGCCGCGCGTTTGCCGAGGCCGCCACATGCATCGGCAAACCCGTGGTGGTGATCAAGTCCGGTAAAAGCGCGGCCGGCAGCCGGGCGGTCAGCAGCCACACCGCCTCCATCGCCGGGGACTACAAGGTCTTTTCCGAGGTCTTTGCCCAGCACGGAATCATTGAAGCGCAAAACGAGTATGAGATTCTTTCTTACTGCAAGGTGCTCAACACTTATCCCAGGAACATTCGCAACAACATCGGCATTATCACCATCAGCGGCGGCCATGGCGTGGCGGCTACGGACATGTGTGCCAGCCGGGGATTTGTCTTGCCGGATATCCCCGAGGAGGTAAGGCAGAAAATCTATCAGCGGCTGAGCCCGTCGGTGCGGGACATCGCCACCATCAGCAATCCGGTGGATCTGACCGCCAGCGCCATTGACGAGGATTTTATCGCCGCTTACGATGAAATGACCAACCTGCCGGATTACGATGCGTTTCTCATGCTGGTGCTGCCTTATTCGACCGGGGTGTCGGTGGACATTGGTGCCAAGGTGAGCAATCCGTCGAAAAAGCGGATTCGTCCCCTGGTGGCCTATATCCCGCATATGGCGAAATACCAGGCGTTTATCGAGGGGTTTGAATTGAACGGCGTGCCGGTGTCCGACTCCATCGAGGGCGCGGTGATGATGCTTGAAGGAATGAGGAGGTACCAGCCATGCTCAGTGCGTTAACGCAAAAACTGTTGTCCGATGCCAAACCCAGGGGATGGGTCTTAGAGCCTGATGCCAAACAGATCATGCGCGAAGCGGGCCTGTCGGTGCCCGAATTCCGGTTTGCCCAAACAAGCGATGCGGCCCTTGACGCCGCCCATGAGCTTGGCTATCCACTGGTGGCCAAGGTCGTGTCGCCGGCTGTGCTGCATAAAACCGAAGTCAAAGGGGTGGCGGTCGGTATCGACAGCGATACGGCTCTGACCGACGTTGTCGCCCGGTTCAGCCAGATCAAAGACTTTGCCGGTGTTCACCTGGAGAAGATGGCCGGCGGCATTGAACTGATCGTGGGCGCCAAGATCGATGACCAGTTCGGGCCGGTGATTCTCATGGGATTGGGCGGAACCGGCGTCGAGATTTACCAGGATGTGGCCATTCGCATGGCACCGCTGGCCCAGGTGGATGTCAAATCCATGATCGACTCACTCAAAGGTCGCAAACTCCTTGAGGGATACCGGGGTGCGGAGGCCGTGAATCGGATGAAATTGACCCAGACGCTTTTGAATTTTTCCAAACTGGTGATGGAAATTCAGGACGACATCGAATCCATTGACCTCAATCCCGTGCTTTGCTCGGCACAGGCGTGCGTGGTCGCCGATGCGCGGATCATTTTAAAACAGGGTTAATGCTTAGCGGTTAGCCTTTAGCGATTCGTTTGTAGGTTGGGTTGAGGAAAGAAACCCAACAAAATTAAGAGGAACGCATGGCCCCCTACCGATTACTCAAGCTGGAATCCCTGGCAACAATGGCGGTCTTTTTATTTTGGTTTTGCCCTACTGCTCTGGCTTCTCCTGACGCAAATGCCGCCGCTCGCGGCCTTTTTGTCGAGACCCGGACGATTACTGGATCAACACGAGAAATAAAATTGTATGATGGCTATCATGCCTTGGTGGTGGGATGCGGAGCCTACCGCGCCGGATGGCCGTTCTTGCCCAATCCGGTGAAGGATGCCCGTGAGGTGGCCGCCATGCTGAAAGGGCTGGGGTGGCACGTGGAAACACTGGAGAACCCGGACAGCCGAATCTTCAGGCGGTCGTTAAATCGTTTGATTACCGGTCCCGGAAAAAAAAAGGAAATCGCCATATTGTTTTGGTATTCCGGCCACGGCCATACCTTGGCCGAGGCGGATGAAACCAAACTGGGCTATCTTGTCCCCGTGGATGCGCCGGACCCGGAAAAGGATCTTCCCGGTTTCATGGACAGCGCCATCAGCATGCGGACCATTGAGACGGTTTCCAAGCAGATCAGCTCTAAACACGTCCTGATGGCATTTGATTCCTGTTTTTCCGGTGCAATTTTTCAAATGGTCAGGGCCAGGCCTTCGTCGTATGTTCAGGAAAAAGTCGCCTACCCGGTGCGACAATTCATTACCGCCGGTACGGAGGATGAGCAGGTTCCGGATCGGTCTATTTTCAAGGATGTATTCATCCAGGCCATTCAAGGCGGTTTTGCGGATTTGAACCAGGACACCTACATCACCGGCGAGGAACTGGGCGGCTATCTTCAAGAGCATGTCGTGAATTATACACGCAAGGCACAACACCCCCAGTTCGGAAAGATAAACAACCCGAAGCTGGACAAGGGCGACTTCGTCTTTCTTCGTGCCGGCTCGGAGGCGATCACCGACCCTTCAACACCTGCACCTGTGCCATCGCAAGCCCAAGGCCGCTTGACGGCAGTCACCAATGTCTCCCACGCCGAGGTGATCGTGGATGGCCGAACGTCGTTGAATTCGATAACGGTGGCACCTGGTCCCCACAGGGTGCCGGTGAATCAAAAAGATTTCAACGCATACCGGAACGGCGTGGTCACCACTCCCGCCGCCGACCAAGTGGGAATCCTGACAAGCAATCAACCATTTCAACAGGGCATGGAACAGGTTTCAGGTTTCCCCAAATCCCGGCTTACCAACAGCCTGGGTATGTATTTCGTGTACATCCAGCCCGGTGCGTTTATGATGGGCCGCCCGACCAGTGACCCGCAAAGAAACAGTGACGAGCGCCAGCACAAGGTAACCCTGACCCAAGGGTACTATCTCCAGACCACGGAGGTGACCCAGGGCCAGTGGAAGCAAGTGGTGGGGAGCAGTCCGTCTTATTTCAAAAATTGCGGCTCCGACTGCCCTGTGGAGAATGTTTCCTGGCACGACGCCCAATTATTCATCCAACGGCTCAACCAAAGGGAAGGCACTGAAACGTACCGTCTGCCCACCGAGGCAGAGTGGGAGTACGCGGCACGTGCAGGAACGCAAACGCCGTTTTCCTTTGGCGACTGTCTGTCCACGGATCAGGCGAATTACAACGGACACTATCCCATACACGGCTGCGGCAAAGGCCAATATCGTGAGCATTTGGTTCCCGTGGGCCGTTTTTCGCCCAATGATTGGGGGTTGCACGACATGCACGGCAATGTCTGTGAATGGTGCCAGGACTGGTACGGGGATTATCCCACCGGTTCGGTAACTGATCCCCAGGGCCCTGAATCCGGCGAGGCCCGGATATACCGGGGCGGCAGCTGGGGCAGCGGGGCTAGGGACTGCCGCTCGGCATTTCGCCAAAGGCTCACACCGGTTGACCGGGGTATATTCCTGGGCCTGCGTCTGGCCAGAACCCGATAGTTGCCTATATGTTCTCAATCTTCAACATCCATCTTCCGGCCCAACCACCGGCCGTGAGGCCATGATCCTGACCAGAAGAGACACCTATCACATCGAAACATTATGAACATTTTGGCGTTGGATACCGTGCCATATTTTAAAACAATTTTGCGCGTCTCTACAAAGCTCAAGTGAAATCTTCTTGGAAGACAACAAGGGCTAATCTTTTTAGGGTTTTGGAGGAGGAGCCCTATCACTTGAGCTTTGTAGAGACGCGCAATTTGTCATTTATCTTTCCGAAGTAGTCAGAAGATTCTATCTCTGTCCTTGTCACTTGACTCACAACAGATAGGTTACGATTCTAGAAGCGCTTCCATCCCCTCTGTTTCCGATTCTTCTATTGATACCTGTTGAGGTTTTAGAAGAAGATCGAGAAGCATTCCGATAACTGCTGAAATCGATATCAGTATAATTGCGGTTTTAAAACTCCCCGTAGCGCCAATGGTTTTCCCTCCAAGGAAAAGGCCTATTGCACCGCCAAAAGTTCCAAAACCGAACCACCAGCCGACCATTCTACCCACAATGCTCGGCGGATAGTTCATCGCGATGAATCCATTGAGGGACGCGCCCATGAAATTCACCCCCCATCCCACAAGCATCATGCATCCAACCAACAGGAGCAGATTGCCGTATACTGACGGCAGAGCCATTGGAAAGGCAAACAGTGCGGTGAGAATGAACCCAATCAGAACAGCGATCTTTTGGTTCCCTTTGGCAATTTTATCAAAAAATGAACCACCGGCGATGGTTGCAATAATGCCGACAATCGTGCCCGCTAATGCAAGTTTACCTGCCGTCATTGGACCCAATCCGACGCCCATGGGAGACGGCGCCGCCAAATAGGGTGGAATAAGGTTCAGGAAACAATAAAGGTTCCATGTATTGAAAAAAACGACGAGTGCGCCAATCCAGGTCATCGGTAACCGGAAGGCCTTTTTGAAGGTAATTTCCCCGGCTGCAGGCTGCATGGCCTGCATCAGCCCCTGGAGCACTTCCGGTGATGGGGGGCGCCGGGTAATGATGACTGCCATTAGTATAGCGACCCAACCAAGCAAAGAAAGAAGGGCAACAACACCTTGCCAGGAAGACCCTGCAGCCAGAATCATGGGCGAAATCAAACCGCCCAATGCTGAGCCGAGAGGGATACAAGCAATAATAATTCCACCGGCAAGACCATGTTCCTTGGGAGGAAACCACAACACCACCGTCGGTCCGATGATTGCGAAAGCAAATCCGAGCGAGGCCCCTTGAACCAATCGGGCAACCATGACCATGCCATAATTTTGTCCGATCAGCGGCATTAATGTGGCAGGGATTGTGGCGCAGAGCAATCCGAGTACGGTCGCAACCGTGACGCCGAATTTATCGACGACCACACCTCCCCAGATGAGCACAGACGCCGTTGCCAACACAAACCCCATCATCAGATTGGTTGCGACGCCCATTTCCACATTAAGATCTTTGGCGACCTCGCCCAATACTGGTGAGATGGCGATCATATCGATGCATATCGAGATAATTGCCAGACACGCCGACACCAGCATCGCCCAACGATACGATGAATACTGAGCCTTTTCCCCCATCGTCTACTCCTTCCAAGTAACACAAGATTGATTGCCAACAAAAAAAAGTCTCACCTAAAAATGATCACAACATAATGATATTATATTTATTTTAGAAACAACCGACAAATATCAGGCAGGCGTTATTTCCTTGGCTGGCATTTTCCACGCCGTATTCAAATTGATAGCGCAGACGCAGTTCCATGGGAAAGGGCTTGAATGCCATCAGGCGGACTTCAGGACCGATCGCATGTCCGCTGAATTTCTCATCGTCCGCGCCGGTTCCTGAGTCGTCAGTCAATTGCGCATAGGAATATCCGGCAATGCCGGCTGTCAATTGAAAGGTCTCACCGATCGGAATTTTTTTGCCAAGCCCGTATTCCGCAACCATATCGGCACCTGGGGTAATCTCGGTGTCGTCATCCTCGGTATTCTTCAGCCATCGGGTTAACAACGAAAGGGTCCACGTGCGGGCATCGTCAAAGTAGTACGTCGCCCCCAAGCCGCCCATAAAACTCCAATAGCCGGCACCCGGCGATGACGGTTCATCACTTTCCCCAGTGGGTATAATCAGACTGAAGACGATCCCGGCATCCCAGTGGGGGGTATGCCAATTCAGGATCAATGGCTCGATGGTGACATCTCCCAAACCAAAGGTGCTTTCATCGGTACCGGCCGACCGAATTTCGATGTCCGTATTCACCAGGGGAACAATGGCGTCGAAACCATAATCGGCGCCCAGTATTTTTAAATCGGTGACATAGCAGAAACGATGGGCATTGGCATAAACGTTCACATCGAATCCCGCATCGATATCATTGCCCTGATCGTCCTTCAGGTTGTCTGCCGAGTAAAAAAGGTTGTACATGACGTAGTAAAATCCCGGTGGCGGTAGCGTTGCCGCATCAATGGCCTCGACACCGGGCGTGTAGTGACCAAAGCCCATGGCCTGGCCAGCAAGTGCCAAAACAACTGCCAGCGCAATTAGGATAATCCGACCGCTACGGTTTTTATCGCTTTGTTTTTTCACTTCTTTTCCTCCTCATTCAATTGTGTGCTCAGTCGCTTCGCTTTCCAGACGCAATTCAAGTGTGTCAGTTTGTTTTTACCGTTCAAACAGATTCAAAACAGTTGTATTGGCGTAAACGGTAGGCTCAAACCTTTTCTGCATACCGGTTCAAGCATTTGGGTGGGGCTTTTCCTGGCCTACCACATGGCATGCCCACCATCGACGACCAGGGCCTGGCCGGAGGTACTATCCGCCTGGCAGAAATAGGCGACCGACTCACCGATTTCCTCGGATGTTTGCGGTCTTCCCATGGGCATGTGAATTTTGGCCAAGGTTTGAAGGAGTTTGTCCGGATCAACACCAAAGGCCGGTGCATATGCCGGGCTGAGATGATCGGACCACATGGGTGACTCCACGAATCCGGGGCAAACCGCATTGACCGTGATGTTATGCTCACCGAGCTCCTGGCACCACACCTGGGTGAGGCCGAGCAGGCCGTGCTTGGAAGCCGCATAAGCGCTTTGCAGCGGCGCAGGACGTTTGGCGGCGACTGAGGAAATATTGATTATTTTCCCGCTTTTTCTCTCGATCATATGGGGACTGACCGCCTGCGCACAGAGAAATGCTCCTTTCAGGTTGACCGCGATAACGCGGTCGAAATCTTCTTCGGACAACTCCGGCAGCGGTCCCAGGGCGATGATGCCGGCATTGTTGATCAGAACGTCTATCTGACCAAATGCATCGATCACCGTCTGCACCATTTTAAGCGTTGCCGCCTTGGAACATACGTCTACGGCCACCCCCAGTGATTGGCCGTTGTCGGCTTCGATTTGCGCGGCAAAGGCATCGCACTGGACCTGATCCAGATCGGCCACAACAACCTGCATGCCCTTTTGGGCCAGTACGCCGCAAATTCCCCGGCCGATGCTGCCGGTGGCGCCGGTTACGATGGCAACCTTATTTTCTAATTCCATTTTTCTCTGCTCCTCTTCGTTTTTCGCTGATCTTGGGCCAAACGGGCTTTAGCGGAGCTGATACCCACAGGTCCACCCCCCATCCACAACCATGGTGTTGCCGGTAACAAATGATGCCGCATCCGAGCACAACCAGACGATGGATTGGGCAATTTCTTTCGGTGTGGCCACCCGCTGCATGGCGGAAAAGCTGGATAATGCGGCATAAAAGTCATCTCTGGGAACCCCGCCGATTTCAGCCGCTTCATCCATCATGGGCGTTTGCACAAACCCCGGGCAGACAGCGGTAATACGGATCCCCTGGCCAGCGTATTCCATGGCCGCCGTCTTGGTCAGCCCTACCACACCATGCTTGGCCGCTGTATAGCCACCGACCAGACTCAAGCCGGTCAGTCCCATGGCCGAGGCGACGTTGACGATTGTGCCTTTGCCTTTCTTGAGCATCTGCGGAATGGCATATTTCATACACAGCCAGACACCGGTCAGATTGATGCCGATGATGCGGTGCCATTCCTCCTCAGGATAATCGGCAGTCAGGGCGTTCGGTCCGCCAATGCCGGCGTTGTTGACCGCATAGTCGACACCACCAAAACGATCGACGGCAGACTGAACCAGGGCTTGCACATCCTCAGACGCAGAGACATCGGTGGGGACGAAAACAGCCTCTCCACCTTTTTCAGCAATCATCTCAACGGTCTGCCGGCCCTGGTTTTCGAGAACATCGGCAACGACGACATTTGCTCCCCGATCGGCCAGCATCAGGGCGGTGGCACGACCGATGCCGCCGCCGGCGCCGGTAACCATTGCGACTTTATTTTTAAATTCTTCCATTGGGCTCCCCTTATTGTGGTCTGAACCAGGTAACGGGCCGATGGTGACGGGCCACCATGCCGGACTGGCGAAATTTCGGATATCCGATGCACAGGCTGGTTTGAACTTTCCAGGGATCATCGAACCCCAGCTTGGATTTCAGTTCGGGCATGGCATTGAGCGGCACCGCACCGAAATTACTCCAGCATGCGCCAAGCCCCAGGGACTGGGCGGCAAGGTTCATGTTCTGGCCGCAAATACCAATGGATACTTCGGGATCATTTGCTTTGGTGTTGGCCCCCATGAAAATAATGGCCGCACAGCCAAAATAGATGGACAGTTTTTTAAGGGCGATACAACGCACGCCCCGCTGGGTTCGAGGATCGAACACGCCGGTGGGCACCATCCCCACCATATTCATCACCGTATCGTCATTGGTGAAGACCGGATAGGTCTCGGCCCAGAACCCATGACAGGTGGTTTCCAGTTCGGCGATAAATTCAGGATCGGTGACAACGGTGAATTTCCAGGGCTGGTGGTTGCCGCCGCTGGGAGCAAACCGGCCGGCTTCGAGAATGCGTTGCAGCAAGGTCTCAGGCACCGGCTTTTTCTTGAAATTACGGACGCTGCGACGTTCCAGAATCACTCGCTCAGTCGGGTTCCACTCATCCGGCTGACCATTTTCATTCCTGGGGTCGATGGGGGGCGTGGACTCAGGGGTATTCGTGTCAAAAAAGCCGCTCTTGATATCAAACGTCCGTTCAACCGACAGAGCATTGGCCTCGCATGCCACCAGGCAGTTGGAGCAGGACATGCAGGTGTAGTCGGCTTTCATTTGGGGATGTTTCTGCTCATCCATTTCAAGGCAGTCAAACGGACAATTGATGATGCAAAGGCCGCAACTGGTACACTTTTCAGGATCGACGCTGATGACCCCCTGAATAATCCCCGTGGGGCGCAGCATGGGTTTTAACTCTTCAAAAGTTGGTTTGTTATCCATTTCAGTTTCCTCCTTGTTGAACGTCTATTGAAGCAGTATTCAAAAAACGACAGTTACCCCAACGTCGCAACCTGGGATTACCTGCCCCAGCTTCCTTTGGGGGCGATGATTTCCGTGAGCATGCCGAGCATGCTCTTGGGGTGGATGAAGGCCGCTTTAAAGTTTTCCATATCGGTCTGGCCGATCACCTTCAGCCCTTTGGACTTGAAATCACTGATGACGTCGTCGAAATCATTTACCTCAAGAGAAATGTGGTGCAGGCCTTCGCCTTTGTTTTCAATGAAGCTGTCAATCATGCTGCCCGGTGCCAGACTGGCCAAGAGTTCGATACGCACGGTTCCCAGCGAAATCAGGGCCGATTCGAATTGCTGGTCCGCGAACTGGCTTCGCCATAGTACCGTGGCGCCGAAAATGGATTCAAAATGGGCGATGGCAGCGTCCAGATCCCGGGTGGCAAACCCGATGTGGTGAAGATTTTCAATCATTGGTTTTTCTCCCTATCGTGCAAGAATATGAATGCCGGCAACAGCACCATGTTCCAGATTGGTTACCAGCCCCCCCAGCATCTGCGCCAGGCCGACCTTGGCATTGGGTGTTTGCCGTTTGCCTGCCTGGCCCCGCAAATGCATCACCACTTCGCACACGGTGCGCACGCCGGATGCACTCAAGGGATGGCCCAGGGAGAGCAGTCCGCCGCTGGGGTTGACCGGAATCCGGCCGCCGATGGCGGTGGCGCCGGAGCGCAGCAATTCGATTCCCTCACCGGGTTTGCAGAGCATCAGGTCTTCGTAACGCAGGATTTCCTCGTTGGCGAAGGCGTCGTGCATTTCCACCAGATCGATATCCTTGGGATCCACACCGGCCATTTCATAGGCCATCTTGGCGACTTTTACCCCCACCGGGGATGCGCAGATATCTTCCTGGGTATACTTGTAATCGGCAGAGCAAAGCGCCGATGAAAGGACACGGATGGGATGATTGGTGAATTTCCGCGCCACGTCCATGCTGCAGAGAATGGTCGCCGCAGCCCCATCGGTGTTGGGACAGCACATCAACAGGGTGATTGGATCGCAGATCATTTTGGACGCCAGTACCTGTTCAACGGTGAACTCTTTTTTGTACTGGGCTTGTGGGTTGAGGCAACCATTGTGGTGGTTTTTCACCGATACCTGGGCAAAGTCCTCCACAGTAGCGCCTTGTTCCATCTGCCGACAGGCCACCATGGCAAACATGCCCGGCATGGTCAGCCCCAGGTGGCCCTCGAGATCGGTCTTCTCCGGAGGGATCAATTTGCCGGCAATGGGACTGGTGGTCATGGATTCCACGCCAATGGCAATGCCCACATCGTAGCGACCGTCGGCAATCTCCTTCCAGACGCCGCGAAAAGCGGTTGCCCCGCCGGCACAGGCGTTTTCAACGTTGATGATCTCAATGTTGCGTACGCCCACTTCCTTCAAAATTCCCTGGCCGGTGCAGTTTGCATCGTAGGCTCTGGCGCAGTAGGCCACCTCGATGGCCTTGGGGGCGATGCCACAGTCGCGGATCGTGGCCCGAACCGCCTCCGCCCCCAGTGACGCCGCCGATCGCTCGGGGAATTTGCCAAACTCGCTCTGGCCGATACCGATTACCGCAACCTCTCTCATACGACCTCCTTTTGTGATGCAACGGGTATGAATTTATACCCCATGACCCGTTTGCCTTCCTCTTCCCACAGCGTATCGATGGTCAGCTGCATGGGCATACCAACCGTCAAGGGCGCATCCGGTGATACCAGCAGCGGGGCAAACACGCGGATGCCCTCGGGAATGTCGATGAGACCGACCACATAAGGCGGCTTGAAGTGGGTGGATGGCAGACGACCGATGGTATAAGCGTAGAGCGTTCCCTGACGGCTCAACACAATATCTTCCATTTCTTCCGCTAGACAATCGAAGCAGAAATCCGCCTTGGGGAAGAACGTTCGTCCGCAGGCGCTGCAGCGATTGGCCAGCAATCGGCCACCATCCTTTTCATCGAAAAGCCCCTCTCTTACGGGCATAGAATCCATCACGTCATCCTCCTTTTTATCTTTTAATCTGATAGCCGGCCTTTTCGCGATCCCAGGTGGTGTCCGTGACCCCCGATTCCCGCAGCTTGGCTTTTTGAACCTTTTCATTGGATGTCTTGGGCAAGCTTTCCCTGAAATCAACAAACCGCGGTACGGCGAAGTAGGGCATGCGGGATTCGCAGTGTTTTATCAATTCAAGGGGCTCCACTGTTTGGCCCGGTTGGGGTACCACAACGACCATGACCTCATCCTCTGAGACTTCGGATTTGACGGAAATGGCAGCCGATTCGGAAACCTGGGGGTGGCTATTGACCACCTTCTCGATTTCCGCTGAGGATATATTCTCACCACGCCGCCGGATATAGTCTTTAATGCGGTCCTGAAAAAAGAGATACCCGTCTTCGTCCAGATAGCCCGCGTCACCGGTGTGATAGAAATGATTGCGCATCAGCTCAACGGTTTTCTCAGGCATGTTTTGATATTCCATGGCCGTAGCCCAGGGGACGGTTCCGCGGGCCACGATTTCTCCGACGGTACCCGCAGGCACAGGCCAGTCGTCGTCGTCGACAATCTGAATTTCAAAACTGTTGGTCGCTTTTCCACAGGAGCCGATTTTCGGACGGTCCCAGGGGTTGTAGGTGATGATCGCCAGCTCGGTCAGGCCGTATCCTTCCACCACCTTGAGATTGTAACGGTTTTCAAAGTCGTCATAGATTTCAGGTGGCATGGGATAGGCCGCGCAGACCCGGATGGGATTATCCCCATCTTCCGTTGTTCTGGGTTGATTGTAGATGAATTGGGCGATAGCGCCCAGCGAGTTGAACATGGTGGCCTTGTGCTTTTTTACCTGGCTCCAGAAACGGCTGGCGCTGAACCGCTCGTAGATGACCACTTTGGTGCCCAATAGCATAGCTGGATAGATACATAAAATACGCGCGTTGGCGTGAAAGAGCGGCAAAAAGGTAAACAGAATGTCGTCTTCCGTGGCCCGCATCGCCTCGATGTACTCAGCTGCCGACAGGTAGATCATCGAATGGCAGTCCAGTACCCCCTTTGACGGTCCCGTGGTCCCCGACGTATAGATGACCATTTGCGGATCATTGCTGCGGATGTCGATTGCATTCGTTTGCGGGCCGTTATTTAGGAGCTGATCATATTCGATGACCCGGGCGTTAAACTGCGGAAGTGCAGGATAATCGCCGGTTTTAGACCACACGACGACCGTTTCGAGTTGGTCGATTTCTGTCTCGATCGCTTTTAACCGGTCGATCAACTCAACATCGATCACGATGACCTTGCACCGTGAATTGTTTAAAATGTGAGACAAAAAATGGCCTTTGTTGGCCAGGTTGATCGGGACTTCGATGATCCCGGCCTTGGCTGCCCCGAACCACAGGGTGATCGAATCGAGACTGTTGGGGATTAAGCTGGCAATCGAATCTCCTTTGCGCAAACCGATCTGATATAAACCGGCCGCCATTTGGCTGGTAATCTGATTGCACTGGGCATAGGTCATGCTGCTGCCATCCTCGAATTCCAGGAAACAGCGCTCTTCATGCGCCCTGGCTTTATCTTCGAGGATATGACCCAATGTCTGTTCGGGAAATGGATATTGCTTCATTACGTTGGCTCCACTTCTATTGGCGGAAAGTAATTCAAGAGGTTGGCAAACGTTTTGGCCCAATGGTTATGCATGCAGCCGTTTGCCCAGTTTAGACATTTTGTAGAATTGGCGCGGATAGGTCTCGGCGATCTTTTTTCCGCCAACCACGGTCAGGGTGTCGTTGGAGCCGTCGCAGATGAGTGTGGTGCGGGCATCCCTGAACAGTTTCTCGATGATATATTCCCTTGAAATACCGTAGCCGCCGAAGATCTGGATGGCATCGCTGGTAACGTCAAGGGCGGTCTGGGTGGCAAACGTCTTGGCGGCCATGGAGTATTCGATGACGCGCTTTTCCGGGTTCATGGGGTGGGACCAGTTGTAGACGAAGGCTGCCCGGCAAAGCTGCCGGCTGGCTTCGATCTGGCGGAACATTTTGAAGAGTTTGTCCTGGATGTTTTTATGCTCGACCAGGGGCTTGCCGCCCTGGATCCGGTTTCTGGCATACTCCAAGGCTTCGTCGAAGCCGGCCCGGGCCAGGCCGGTTGCCCAGGTGCCGACCATGGCCAAGGTCATGCTCAAATGGGCGGCCAAGGCATCTTCATAGTCTTCCGGACCGACGACCAGGGCGCTCTTGGGGACACGCACGTTATCAAAGAAGATTTCTCCCTGATTTAGTTCACGGGTACCGATTTTATCCAGCGGTTTGCCTTTGGAAACGCCCGGGCGATCCAAATCGAAAAGAAACATACCGCTTCCGGCATGGCCTTTGGATGCGTCGATCTGACACATGAGAAGAATCGTCTTGGCAATGGTTCCACCGGATATCCAGGAGGATTTCTGACCTGAAATGACCCACTCCTCGCCATCCAATGTGGCCCGGCATTGGGAACCGATATTGGGATCGCGAAATTCGGGATACCCGGTGACGAGCGTATCGGAACCATGGTCGGGTTCGGTTATGGCCCAACATCCGATGTAGCTGCCGTCTTTACAATTGCAGTAGGGAAGGGTGAACTGGTTGATGTGCTGCTCACCGCCGCCCATGGCCACAGCGGCATCCAGGCTGGTGTTCAACATCAGGGTCAGTCCAAAACTGCCCCATGCCAATTCCTCCATGACCATCTGAATCTGAATGGGCTTGAGACCCGGGCCGCCGAAATCCTCAGGAAAGGGGAGGATGTGATAATCAAGCTCGTAGGCTTTTTTCATAAAGGTCCACAAGGGGGATGCCGGTGCGATGACTTCTTCCGGCGTCATCGGGTCGAGTTCCATGGCTATGGGGCGCATCACTTCTTTGGCGAATTTGTGGGTTTCTTTCTTGAGGGCTGCGTCCTCTTTCGACAGATTCAAGTCCAGTTCAAAATAACTCATGCTAAGCTCCTCTCTTGACGTGATGATTAATGGTGACGAAAAAATTGCATAAAAGATGGTTTATTAATTTTTTTCATTTAAAGAATTGTATTCAGCAATTCGCATGCCAGCTCCATTTTATACTCATACACTTGATATAATTAGAAAAAATAAATCTTTATTTCTGCTCATGACTGTATTAAGACAATAAAGTGTCGTAATAAAGACATCGCCATGGATGACGATGATATTTTATTTTTATAGCCGTCTGAACTCGTTAGCCAACCGCGGAAGGGGCATATGGACTTTCAATCATTTGAAGCTAAAGGTAAATTCGGGGCTACCACCCGTATTGACGAGGGCCTTGTACAAGAAGCGTTGAAATCCGGAGATCAACAGGGCGCCAGCAAGATTCTGTTCCAGGTGTTGGACCGGCTTTCATCCGCCGAACCCTACCCGGAGTTAGACAACCTCTTTGTCTCCGTCACTTTGGAACTGGCGACCTTATGTTTCGTGCTGGGCCAAAATTTCAATGAGGTGTTTAAATACCTGCGTCTGGCATTGGCGGCCGCTCAGCGCCTGGGCAACCGCCGCTCGGAAGCCTTGATAAAACTCCATATCGGGCGCATTTATTATCTGGGCCAGCGGCGCAAGGATGCCATCAAGGTGTTTGAAGAGGGTAAAAAAATCGTCGACGAACTCGGTGATGAAGATATTCATATGCGCGCTGGAGAGTTTCTTGGATTGTATTACCAGATGCAGGGCTTGTTCCGGGAGGCCATGGCGCATTACCAGCACGCCGTAGAGAGTTTTGAAATCCATCTCGACAACCGCTTGATCAACCCTTCTGCAGCCATGTGGATGAGCTATTGCGAAGCCTATCTGGGCCAGTTTCCTCAAGCTTTTGGACGGCTTGATTATTACCGCCGTATCGCCACGGAACACGGCAACCATGGTTTGGCCACGACCTTGAGAGCCGTGCTGGTCATTATTTTACTGATGATCAGAAAGCTGCGCGATGCCTCGTTCCACGGACCGATTGCCCTCGATCAGGCCATCGAAAGCGGCAATGTCCTGGCCCACTACTTTGCGCTCGGTGCGTGTGGTGAAATCCAGCTCTATGAAGGGCGGCCCCAAAAGGCCCGTGAGATGTGGGCCGAGAGCCTTGCCATTGCCGAGCAGGCCGGGATCATCCGGCAATATGCCAGTCCCAATGTGCTCGAGATGCTTTACGAGTTCCACCGCTTGGGGCTCGATCCCATCCCCCAATTCACCTTTCACGGTGAAGCCGAAAGGGTATTGAGTGAGCCCAACCTGCATTTGCGGGGCGTTGCCTTGCGCCTCAGAGCCATGGACAAAAGCCTCACCGGAGTGGACCTTTCAGGCATCGAAAAAGACCTTGAAACCAGTGCAGACTATCTGATCCAATGCGGTGATCCCATTCAGCTTGGAAAAACCTGGCTTGAGCTGTCACGCCTGAGACTCAGACAAAATGATCTATCCCAGGCGCGGGCCATGGCCCGTAAGGCATGGGAGAATTTCTACGGGTATGGCGATGTTTTTTATCCGGATGATCTCAGGCATCTTCTGGAAAGCAATGCGCATCTGCTTTTCACGACCTCACGGGATGAATTTCCCAACCGGTTCATGGAAATTCTTGAAGACCTGTTGCCGACCTATGACACCAGCCAGTTAATCACCCGATTCATCACGGCCACCAACAAGTTCTTCGGTGCCGAGCGTGGTGGTCTTTTTTGGTTTGGCAAAAAAAATAGGCGTGAGGCCCCTGTACTGCGTGCGGCATGCAATCTTACGCAGCAAGAAACCTTATCCGGGACTTTTCGAGCCAATTTTACCTATATATTTAAATCGTATCGGGAAAATAAACCGGTTGTCAGCAGACTTGCCGACAGCGGCCAGGATGGGGTTAAGGCCCTTTTGTGTTTTCCGTTGGAACTCGATGGAGAGATTCGGGGGGTGCTTTATCATGACAACTCATATCTTGAAGATTGTTTCGATTTTCTAAATGGTGACAAGCTGAACCCCATCAGCAGCTATTTAAGCAATTTTATCACCCGGGTCTGGCGGATCAAACGCAAACTGGAGGAGACCACGGCTTCCGAGTCAGGGAGTATTATCCATGTGGAATCCTCCGATGCCCCAAGAATCGTTTCCCAAAGCAAAATCATGGAAAGCGTATTATCTCAGGCAGACCGCATCGCCAAGTTTGACAGCACGGTGCTTTTGCTGGGAGAAACCGGGGTCGGAAAAGAACTGATGGCCCAGCGTATCCACAGGATGAGTGCGCGGCAAGACGCACCGCTGGTTGTCGTGGATATGACCACGATTCCGGATACCTTGGTTGAAAGCGAGCTTTTCGGCCACGAAAAAGGATCGTTTACCGGGGCGGATCGTCAGAAAAAAGGGCGCCTTGAAATGGCCCATAAGGGCACCCTGTTTATCGATGAGCTGGGGGAGATATCAAAAAACATCCAGGTTAAGCTGCTCAGGGCAATACAGGAAAAAACATTTGTCCGGGTGGGGGGAACCCGGCCCATTACCGCCGACTTCCGGTTGATCGCGGCTACCAACCGCGATCTTTCCCATGAAGTCAAGCTGGGCAACTTCAGAGAGGACCTTTACTATCGGCTCAGCACATTTCCGCTCATCATTCCGCCGCTTCGTGAGCGTGCGGAGGACATCGTTCTGCTGGCGCGCCATTTTTTGAAGCGTTTTTCAGCTAAATACGGCTGTCTTGAACACGAATTGTCCGATGCGCATGAAACCATGCTGCGCAACTATTCCTGGCCCGGAAACATCCGGGAACTGATCAACATCATGGAGCGGGCGGTGATTTTATCCACCGGGCAGAAGATGGAACTTAACATCCCCGGAGAAAATCGTGAGACCTCAATATCCCTGACGGCAGACACGCCCACCCTTGATGAGTTGCAGCGTCGTTACATTCAGCATATCATCGAAAAAGCCGGCGGCAAGATCAGCGGGCCCGGCGGGGCGGCGGAAATACTAGGTATGCGACGCACAAGCCTATACAGCCGCATGAAAAAGCTTGGCCTTCGGTGATGGTGCAATAATGGCGCAGGCAAATTTCACGTCAGACACTTGACATCATTTTTTTAATGAATACTTCTATCTTGTGTATAACAGACAAGTCTCTACTGGCGTTGGCTGAATCGGTATTGATGAAACAGTGTCAGTATGCATTGTTAAGTAGCGTTGCATCCGAAATGGGCCACCACAAGAGGAAAATGCGTCAGCGAATTGCCTCTTTATAAATATTTCTTACTATAACGTATTCTTACCAGTAACCCGTAACTACTCAATCGACAATTCGTGGTGTGTTGATTTTACAACGGACACCCTTACCGGGGCGATAGGCACTTTATACTCTCGCTACGGCAGATTCCCTTTTGTCCAACATATCTGTAAGCATATCACGGAAATCGCATCTTCAAAACGCTTTTGCCTGCGCCCTTAACTTGACATGATGAAAGGACTGCGAATATGGCGATATTTGAATTCGGAAAAAATCATAGTCGGTTAAAACGTCCACAGTTTACCCTGAATATCAACAGAGCAACTAATGATCGAACGTTTCAGATCACTTGGCTCTTATCGATCTTCCTTTTTTGCAACCCCGCCATGCTCATCGCCGCCGATCAATCTCCCATCAAAGAGATGTCCGACACAGTCGAGGCGTTATGCCCCAAACTGGCCGCGTTGAATACAGCCGGCCAATTATCCGCTGCACAACAGGATGTTTTTTTACGTTGCCGAGAAGTAAAAATTCAACCTGGAGAAGATTTTACTGATTTGACCGATGCCGATCTGGATGCGCTCGACAATATGACATCTACGCAAACCTCATCCATGAACCGGGTAACGGTTGAATTTGCCGGGCCGCAGGTAGCCACCGTAACCGGCCGAATGCAGGCCTTGAGAGCCGGAAACGTGGGCGGATTGGCCATGCAGATGAACGCCCAGCCGGTGGAACCGGTATACTATGCCGGGCCGATCACTGATTCGTCTTCATCCGCCAGCAGCAGTATATGGAACCACGGCCGTTTGGGGATGTTCGTCAACGGGTCATTTGGGACCGGCAATCGGGACCAGACGGAGTATGAGCCGGGCTTTGATTACGACGCTTACAGCGTCACCGCTGGTGTTGATTATCGATTCACCAACAATCTGGTGGTGGGTACGGCATTGGGTTACGCCTTTTCCGAAGCAGATATTGACAATGATGGAGGAAGTGTTGAATCGGATGGGTATGGCGCGTCCTTGTATGCGACCTACTATATCAGTGAGTTTTATATCGATTTGATCGGAGTTTACGGTAAAAAAGACTATTCCACCGTTCGCAATGTCAATTATTCCATCGTCGAATTCGGTGGCGGCGGCACCACGGTGGTAGACCAGTCTTTTAATGGTGATCCGGATGCCGAGGAATATGGATTTTCCGCCGGCCTCGGTTACAGCTTTTTCAAGTGGGGATTCACCCTTCAGCCTTATGGTCAACTGAGCTATCTGGATACGGAAATTGACGGCTATTCCGAAAGCCTTGACCAAGCCAATACCGATGCTGGATTCGGCCTGGCGCTGGCATTCGATGAGCAAGATATCACCTCATTGACCAGTGCGTTGGGGGCGCGACTGGCATACACGGTGAACACGTCGCTGGGGGTGATTGTCCCTCACATCAGTTTTGACTGGCAGCATGAGTATGAAAACGACAGTCGTAATATAACGGCTCGCTTTGTCAATGGGATCGATGACGTCGACAATTTGATTGTGATTCCCACCGATGATCCGGATCGGGATTATTACCGATTGGGGGCAGGGTGCTCGGCCGTGCTGCCCCATGGTGTGTCGGCCTTTGCCAGTTATGAAACGCTTATTGGTCTTGCGGATATCAGCTCTCATCTGGTGACCATTGGCATGCGTTACGAATTTTGAGTCTTTTTCAGCGGGAGAATGCGCATGGTTACAAAATCAATCGGTCAAATTGCTATAAGGCTCACAATGCCGGCCATTGCCGTGGCCTGCTTTAGCATTTTGCTGGGCTGTCAAACTTCGGGTTCCGTTGGTGACGCGGCAAATACTGAATATCCCCAAGTTCTCGCGGTCGACGCCGACGATGTAGCGGTGGTGGACTGCCTGTTGCCAGGGCAGGTCAGGAAACTTGGCACCATGACCTATCTGACGCCAAGGCGACCGTTGCGGACTACGGCGCTGGAGTGTGAAATCAGGGGCGGGGAGTATGTGGCCTTTGATCGTTCCGATCTTGCCACATCCCTGGCGGTATGGCTGCCCGAGGCCAAATCAGGCAGCCCTGAGGCCCAGACCTATGTGGGTGAAATTTATCAACGGGGCATGGGATCGGTGCCTGATTTCAAACAAGCCGCCAAGTGGTTTGAAAAAGCGGCGGAGCAAGGGTATTCCCGGGCCCAGATGAGTCTCGGGTATCTGTATGAAAAAGGGTTGGGCGTGCCGCAGGATCGGCTGACCGCCCTGAACTGGTACCGCCAGGCGACCGGTCTGGATGACTCGCTGAAAGTGGATACGGTATCGACTGATATCGAAGACAGCACCGAACTGAAGCGGTTGAAAGAAGAAGTCGAGCGACAGAAAGAACAAACCCAAAAGCTCAAGCAAAAACTGGCGTATACCCAAAACAATTTAGAGAATACCAGGAAAGCCCTGGACCAGCAGTCTGCCACGATCGATCAGGATCAATTGCGCCTGGAGGAAATGAGAAAGAAACTGGCCGCGGCCAGAAATGATGCAGATAAAAAGAACAGCCAGGAAACCGTCCAGTTGGAAACCCTGCTGGGTCGGCGGGAGGCTGAACTCGCAGAACGCCAAAAAGAAATCGAGCGATTGGAACAAACGCTTTCTGCTCAACAAAATGAAGTCTTGACCTACCAAAAGACCGTTGCCAGGTACCAACAGCAAATTGAAAACCTGCCATCTCCGATCGTTGAGATCTACGATCCCATCATCGTCGCTACCCGGGGTGTTGAGATTCGCAAGGTCCCGGCTGATCCTCAGTCAGATAAACAGCGTCTGACCGGCCGGGTCTGGGCACCGGCAGGGTTGCGCAGCCTTAAAGTCGGTGAGACAATTCAAACCGCTGCTGAGGATGGCTCGTTTTCGGTATGGGTGCCATTGAAAGAACGCACCCATCGAACGGTTGAAATCGTTGCCGTGGACAACAACGGGAAGGAAGGTCGGCTATCGCTTGAACTGGTAACCAGAAGTAATCAGGTCGTGGCCGCCCCCAGAAAAAGGGAAGTGGAAAAACTTGATCTGGGCAAGTTTTATGCGCTGATCATCGGCAACAATGACTATCAGCATCTTCCTAAACTAAAAACCGCGGTCTACGATGCCCGCAGCATCGCTGATATCCTGAAAACGCGCTATGGTTTTGAAACGGTGCTGCTGCTCAATGCCGGTCGTACTGAAATCTTGCTGGCGCTGGATAAGTTTCGAAAGCAGCTTACGGAAAAAGACAATTTTATGATCTATTACGCCGGCCATGGAGAACTCGATCAGAAGAACAGCCGGGGGTACTGGCTTCCCGTTGATGCGGCCACGGACAGCAGTATTCAATGGATTCGCACCGACCAGATCACGGATACCCTGAATCTGATGTCACCCCTGCGATCGCTTGTGATTGCCGACACCTGTTATTCAGGCATCATGACCCGGTCGGCCATTACCCGGCTGGAATCCGGTGCGTCCAAAAATCTCAGACTCAACCTGATAAAGATTTTGGCCAAGAAACGCGCTCGCGTGGTGCTGAGCTCCGGAGGTCTCAAACCGGTGCTCGACATCGGCAGCCAGGGCCATTCGGTCTATGCCAGTTCTCTGATTAAAGCCCTGTCGGCCAACAACGATATTCTAAAGGCCCAGGAACTTCATGATGAAGTGACCAAACACGTGGCTTTTATTTCCGAGCAGCTGGGACTGCTACAGGTGCCCCAGTATGGCGGTCTGATTCATTCCGGCCATGAAATGGGCGATTTCATTTTTGTTCCCCGAACACTGTCTGCCGTCATTCGCCATGACTCAGAGCCTGTTTGAGAAAATCAAGAGACCTCAACCTTCCTTACGGCAGACACGCCCACCCTTTATGAGTTGCAACGTCGTTACATTCGGCATATCATTGAAAAATCCGGCGGCAAGATCAGCGGGCCTGGAGGGGCGGCGGAAATACTCGGTATGCAGCGTACCAGCCTTTACAGCCGCATGAAAAAGCTTGGTCTTCGGTGACAGTCTGTTGGTTGTGATTTTTAGTGAATTTTGTGATCATGGAAAATAGCAGAAGGGAAAAAGCGCCCATGTCGACAGAAAATCATGTTTTTATGGAAACATATCATGCCTTGCCTTTTCTTGAAAAAAAGATTCTACAGATTCTTTGCATCGCCTATGACAAATTGAATCAGACCCAGTTACGCGCCTGTCTTGTCGCCTTAGACATCAAGACCGAAGACGGTCAACGCTTTGATTCCGGAACAAGAAACGCCATGTCAAAGCTGCTTCGCAGTACGCTGGATGTTCTTCTGGGAACGGATATATTACATGGAAAAAGCCGCAGTGTCCTTGTACTCAACCGAGATTACATTGAAATCTTGACAAGGCACCTCGTTGCAGAAAAGACATTCACCCCCCTGGCCGAGACCCTTCAGCACACACTGAATTTGACTGAAGAGGGATTGGCACAGGTACAGTCGCTGTCCATGGTTCAAGTGGTGGCTGGAATGCGGATTCTTTTTTATCAGGAAAAGGTGGACCAAGCCACTGCGCTTTACCGAAAATTCAAAAACCGTGTTGTTAAAGACAAAGAGCCGCTTCCCATCGTGTGGGAAGAAATCTGCTGTCGCCCCTTTGATCCGGACTGGTTTCGATTGTTGCCGAAGGATATCCATACAAGCCTTCTGGAAGAGCCTTATCTTAATAAAATAGCACGTTGGCAGCAGGACGATTCCCATGCCGATTACCTGGAATCCCTTGTCATGGAGGGGGGTGAAAAATGTGAATCAGACCTTGAGGCAGCGGTATTGGAAAAATGGATGCTCACCGGTCAACAAAAGCGTCTGGATACCTGGCTTAAAAAATATGGAAAGAAAAGCGAGCACCTTGAGAACAGTCTGTGTCTACAGGGATGGATGGCATTTTGTAATGGGGTGACTGCAAAATCCATCGCATTGTATGAAAAAGCACTGGATCTTCTGAACAAAAGAACAAAAAGAAAAAAGAACGTCTTTCTCAGCCGGTTCATGGGTTTTTTTTATATCCTGGCCCTGATTAAAGAGGGCAGTGATGAGACCTTTTCCCGAGCAAGAGCGTGTCTGGCAATGGGAATGAATCGAGAATACGGCTTTGCAAAAATATGTGATTTATTGGAGGGGCTAATGGATTATTTGCAAGGTAACTCCAGGGGGGCGGATCGTATTCTTGGTCACTACGTTTGGATTAGCGCATGGCATCATTCCTCAGATCTGACCCCCAATTTTTTCACCTTGTTTGCTTACTACTGGGTGGACAGGGAAGAAGCAAAAAGAAATCTTGAACATATAAAACAACTTCATAAACTTGCAGCAGATAATCAATACGTCTGGTTTGCCAAAGAACTTGAGGGCCTGATCCAACGTTTGTCAACGTCCAGGGCCAAAACCGGATCTAAAACCGGAAAAAACAAGCACCCGTCTTGTCTGGTCGGACTTACCCGTGAGAGTAATGTCTGGGAGCACACACTGAATGCGCTGCTCGCCTTGAACAAAAAAACATCCCCTGGAAAGCAACGTGCGAAAGAGCAGGGAAAAGATTACGATCAACGCCTGGTCTGGTTCCTTGATTACGTGGATAACGGAAAGTGCAACATCAGCCCCAGGGAGCAAAAGCGAAATGCCAAAGGCGTTTGGACAAAAGGGCGTCCGATTGCCTTGAAACGGTTATGCGATGAGAGAAGAAAATTTCCCTACCTGACGGAGCAGGATAGAAAAATTTGTGGGCATATCTATGCCAATAGCTACAAAGATGGGTGGTACACCAAGGTGGAATATATTTTCGATGACGCCTATATGCCCGACCTCGTTGGCCATCCCTTACTGTTTTCAAGTGATGGAACCACCCGTATGGAGTTGGTGCATGGCAAGCCTGAACTTAGGATTTCAACAAAGGGCAAAGCGCAGTTTACCCTTGTTTTGTCTCCCAGGCCCCGGCGTCATTTCAAGGCGGACCATGTGGTGGTACAGGATACTTCAACGCGTATCAAGTTGGTGCAGCTGGACGCAAAATATCAGGCTATTGCTGATATTTTGGGAAAAGAGGCCACATTTCCGGCATCTGCGAAGGATAAAATTGTACAGGTGATGGATGCGCTGGCAGGGGACATCACCATTCATTCGGATATCGAAGGGGGAAGTGGGGGTGAACGTGTTTCAGAGGTGGAAGCCGATTCAACCCTCCATATTCAGCTCTCTCCCCTGGGAGATGGGCTGAAACTCTCCATGGTTACGCGTCCTCTGGGTGAAGCGGGGCCCGCTTATCCCCCCGGCGGCAAAGGGGAAAATGTCCTCGCCAGGGTGAATGGCGTCCAGATGAAAACCACAAGAGATCTTGAAGCCGAAAACGTGTTGGCGGCCCGGTTGATGAGCGGCTGTCCAACCCTCGCCGCTGCCGAAGAGAATCAGGGAGAATGGCATTTTCCAGATGTGGCGGAATCCCTGGAGTTGATCCAGGAATTGGGGGTTCAAGTAGAAAAAGAAGGGGTTGTGCTTGAGTGGCCCGAGGGCAAACCCTTTGAGTTGGTTGGAAACATCTCCTTTGACAACTGCCGACTCAACATCAACGGCGGAGAAGATTGGTTTGCCATGACCGGACAGGTGGTGGTGGATGATCGTCTCACCTTGGAGATGGGGATGCTTTTGGGATATCTTCAAAAAAGCAGCACTCGATTCTTGGAGATCAAGCCGGGTCAATTCGTCGAATTAACCGAAGCCTTTCGGAAGAGACTTCAGGCCCTTGACAGATACTCCGTTAGAGATGGGAATGGGGTAAAGTTTCACCCCTTGGCTGCTTTGGCCCTGGAGGGATTTTTCCAGGAAGTCGGCTCAGTACGTTCCAACAATGAATGGAAAGCCCACATTGCCAAGCTTCAAACGCAGACCGATCCACTGCTGGCGGCCCCATCCACCCTTAATGCCGAGCTGCGCGATTACCAGCTGGAGGGGATCAATTGGATGAACTGTCTGTCGGACTGGGGCGTGGGGGCTTGCCTGGCCGATGACATGGGAATTGGTAAAACTATGCAGACTCTGGCCATGCTCATCAAGTATGCCCCGAAAGGCCCGTCACTGGTGATTGCCCCCACTTCGGTTTGTGCAAACTGGATTGCCGAAGCCAATCGCTTTGCCCCGAGTCTGAACCTTATTTTATTTGGCGGAAGCAAACGGAAAAAAATTCTGGAAGATGCCGGAAATTTTGATGTGCTGATCTGCAGTTACGGTCTGATGCAGCAAAAAAAGGTGGCTGCCATGTTGTCGGCGATCTCCTGGCAGATGGTGGTGTTGGATGAAGCCCAGGCAATAAAAAATTTCGCCACCCAGAGATCCCGATCCGTCATGAAGCTGACGGCTGCATTCAAGGTGGTTCTAACCGGAACACCCATTGAAAATCACTTGGGTGAGCTGTGGAATCTTTTTCAGTTTATCAATCCCGGACTTCTCGGATCCCTGGAGCAGTTCTACGAGACCTTTACCGTCCCCATTGAAAAAGAGGGGGATGCCCTAGCAAAAAAGGATCTCAAGCGGCTGATCCAGCCGTTTATCCTACGCCGCACCAAAGCCCAGGTCTTGGAAGAGCTGCCCTCCCGCACGGAGATTTTGCTGGATATCGATTTAAGCAAAGAGGAGATGGCGTTTTACGAGGCCTTGCGTCAACAAGCGTTGGAGCGCCTCTCCAATGATGATGAGAGCCATGGCGGCCAAAGGCATATCAAAATACTGGCCGAGATCACAAAATTGCGCCAGGCGTGTTGTCACAGTGAACTCGTCAACAAAGAGATCTCCATTGCCAGCAGTAAACTAGCGGTCTTTTCTGAAATATTGGGGGAACTGATCACCAATGGACACAAAGCGCTTGTCTTCAGCCAGTTTGTGGGATATCTCTTTATTGTTCGTAACTATCTGGATGAATCTAACATCAAATACCAGTACCTGGACGGCAGTACGCCGGCTGCCCAGCGACAAAAGGCGATCCACGGCTTTCAATCCGGAAAGGGGGATGTGTTTCTAATCAGTCTTAAAGCCGGGGGGGTGGGGTTGAACCTGACCGCAGCGGATTATGTGATTCACATGGACCCCTGGTGGAACCCGGCGGTGGAGGATCAGGCATCGGATCGTGCCCATCGGATTGGTCAGCAACGGCCGGTGACCATTTATCGCCTGATTACCAAGGGAACGGTGGAAGAGAAAATTGTACAGATGCATCGCCGGAAACGAAAACTTGCGGATAGTCTACTCACGGGGAGCGATTTAAGTGGGAAAATGTCTGCCGAAGAACTTCTGGCTTTAATCCAAAGGTAAAGGCGTGCTCAACACATCACATTCACCTCAATGCACCTGAAATTCAATTTGCACACTCTGCCAGTCGGCCACCGCCACCGGCGCTTCACCGCGGGTGCCGTGGGCCGCGTTGGTAAGCAGTTGCTCGATTGGATTGAGTGATCGGGTCTTAAACGCCTGCTGCTCCAAAAGGCGAATGTTGATGGGCGCGCGCGTGGCGATAAAGCGCAGTTTATCCCGGCCGGTGTGATCGAGAATGATGCCCACACCGGCATCGTATAAAAGATCTATGCTTTGGCCGGGAGAAAGGCGTGCCATGGAGGCCATGTCCTGGTAGGCCGGGAAGATGGCAATGATCCGGCCGACAGGCTGGATTTCAACCAAATAGGTGAACCATGTTTGCCGGGTCCGGTTGGTCAGGGTGACGCCCAATACATCATTCTTGGACGGGCGCAGACGATCTATCTGCCAAGGGGGGGTGGGGGGCTTTTTGCGGTGCATGCCCAACTGGGGATCAAGGGTGATACAGCCTGTCTCATTTGCTTGGCAGGTCGAATCCAGTCGGTAAAGGGTTGTCTGTAGGCTTATGGCAAATTTCTCGGCCGGTGTTTTGGGCAAGTTCTCCATCTCCTTGAGACGCAGCAGTTTGCGCAGGTTTTGCTCCACAAGCCCTATGCCTTTGGTGATATCGGTCATCCCGATCCGAAGGGCGTCTGCCAGCAGCCTTTCGTCTGGTGATAGAAACCACACTTGGGGATCTGCCTGGGGGATGGACTGCGGCAGGGGTTGCCCGAGTGATCCGCTTGCCGACTGTCCACTACCAGTTGGGGGCCGCAGAATATAAAGAACGAGGTCACACCGGGCCTGATCGGCAGCGATTTCGAATTCGGGCAGGTTGGCGATGTGTCCGCAAAGACGCTGGATCAGCCCCTTGTCCAAGGACTGCGCATAGTCGCCGTTGACAAAGATCCGAACGGGCTTAAACGGATAGATGTGCATGCGTTCGACAAAACCGTCGCCGACCCGGGCGCTGCCATGGAGCAGGCGTCCTTTACTCGAAGTGTCATAGACCCGTGTTATTTTCAGCTCAACCGGTGGGGTGCTTCCGCTTTCGGCCTGATAAATGGAACCGCGGGTGACACCGCTGAGCATGCCAGCATTGAGTTTGACGGTCTGTCCGTTGTTGTCAAAGCCGGTAACGCGAATGACTTTTGACGGCGGTTTAAAGGCGCCGTTAAAGATACTGCGGTTGGCTGCGCCGGTGCGTTGGGGATGTTGGCGCCATCCCACCGTATCGGCCAGGCACAGGCAGGCGCGTTGAAATACGTCATCCCACGTCTCATGGGGTCTGGCATCGCTGAGCGCCTGACACCAATTCCAGGTAAACAGGCCGTAGACGCCGCCCTCATCGTTCATGAACTCACTGGCGGTTTGATCGTCCATTGCCGCACCGATACGCAGTACATTGGATGGCAGTGCAACGCTTTTTTGTCTGCCCTGGGGATGGTGGCGGGGGTCCGCCGGCAGGGCGCGTCCCTGAATGGCAGGGCCCCGGGTGACCGTGGCTGAATGGCAGGAGTCGGAGACGAAAACCACATAGGCTGACTTGTGGGCAATGGGAATCAGCCACTGACAAAGTTCATCATCGATAATGTCGAAATCGTTGAGACCCTCGTGGCGCTTTGCTGTTGACCTGGCGCCGTAGGATACCCAGGTCTGGTCCATGCCGCCGGGTTCATCGTGGTTCAGGTCTTTTGTCTCAGAGCCATGGCCGGAATAATGGATATAGACGCAGTCGCCAGGACGAATTCGATCCGCCAATTGAGAAAAGGCGGCCTTGATGGATGTGTGCGTCGCCTGGGCATTGGTCAATATGCGAATTTGATCGGTTGGAATATTAAACCGCCGGGTCAGAACTGTTTTCAACAGGGTCAGATCGTTCAAGGGGCCGCCCAGTGAGTTGAACGCCGTCTCACTGTAGTCTGAAATGCCGATCAATAGTGCGTGGTTGCCGGCATCGGCATGGGGGGACAGGCCGATCGCAATCAGCACAACCGTCAGCGTGATGCCCATCGGCAAAGGCATTTTTACCATTTCAATCTCCAGCGCCAGATCAACCAACCTAAAATGGATGTTACATGCTCATGCGTTCAGTCGCGCGTTTGCTCAAGCCAGATTTCGGTTGGTTTCCCATTGGTGACAAGAGCGGTGATGCCGCTCGCATAGTCGAGTAAAAGGCCACCCGTGCCGTGGCGCGATGACCGGGGTGGACCGAAGTGGCGATCAAGCTCGGCAAGCGCTTTGCCATTGTCACAGGTGAGGACCACCATGTCAACGAATTCATCCTTCTCGAGTATTTGGGTGCCGTCGGGACCGGTCCAGATTCGTCCCTGCAAATTTCCCTTTCCCCAATTAAAATCAAGATGCGTCCACGATGCGAGTTTTTTTTTGGCGGTTGCATCTTCAAGCAGGTCGGTGCCCAACGCAAGCGGCAGCTGCCATGGTATTGCCGCCGGCTGGCTTGGCGGGGCCAGGCCTTTCTGAGAAATACCGGCTTTCAGGGCCACCGCTGTCTGGATCGGCGCAGGCAGCTGGCTCAAATGAGAAGTCAATGCTTCCCACAGTTGAGCGGCTTTGCCATCGCGACCCCGGTCTTCGTGCAATACCGCCAGATTGTATAGCGCGCATAAATCCGTCGGCGTTTGATTAACGATGATCTCCAATTGATGGGTCGCTTCCTGCCACATGTCGACCATGGGGTCCTGAAGATTTAAAATCAGTGCGCGGGTTGTCGCGATGAGCGGATTTTTGGGAGCCAGGGCATGCGCTTTTTCAATGGCGGCCCGCGAATCAAAAAAATTTTTCAGGTAAAAATGGGTAACGGCCAGATTGAGAAAGGCGGACCAGTGGGTTTGATCTTTCTCGGTGGCGATTTTAAAATATCGCATGGCATCTTCTATCAACGCTCGCGCTTCAGGGGAAAGTGGTTCTTCGTTGCCTCGAACGCCTTTCAATCGGATTTTATCGGCCCTGGTGGCCAGGTCAAGAGCGGACGGCAGCCAATAATGATAGGCAACAGACGGGGGCATTTGCTCGATTGCCTGTTGCAGCCGGCAATAGCCAAGGTTGTTGAATACCTCACGGGAAGGGAAGATATTTTGAAACTCTCGAAAAAAGTAGAGCGCATCCTCGTAGTGGCCAAAATGGGCCAGGCGCACACCGTATTTGTAGAAATCGATTCCATCAGACAATTTTTTCAGCCGGTTTTTTAGGAACCGGGTCCGGTTTTCAGGCGAAGGATGACTCAGATCCACCAATTGATGGGGGGCCTGACGGGTCCAATGGGTGAAAAAATCCGTTGCATCATCGTCTCCATGGATGAGGGTGTCCACGCGAAAGCCTGAAATGCCTGCATACATAAACCCGCAATCATCGGCTCTGACTTCTTTGGCTTGCCTGTGGATGGCCCAGTTCTTTTTGTCGGCTTTGGAAATATCGGAACTATCGGTGATGAGTTGTCTTATTTCCTCAAGGCCCGGTTCCCCTGCCAGGGACATGGCGGTTTTCAGGTGCCAGAAGTCTCCATCGGCCATATGGCCAAGTTCATGTCCCAGAACAAAGGCCATGCGCGCATCTCCTTTTTCCCGATCAACGCCGTTAAAACACACGTTCATGGCCTTTGTGGTCAGGACGATAAAACCATCGGGCAAGGCCATGGCCATCGTGGGACCGCTGCTTTTGAAAATGCGAAGATGAGGATACAGGGCCGCGCGCTTATCCGCTGCGCCAAGAACACGCTTGAAAATACCGTGGGTGCGCATGACCAGCGGGTCTTGGGGATCCGCGGTCTCGTAGGCCGCCAGATAATAGCTGATCTGTTCTTTGGTTGACCCTTTTGGCTGTGGGGCAGGGCCGGCTGCATACGCTGCCCCCACAAGAATCAGGCAGCCGGTGTATAGGGTCAGCACCAGCAGACCCATACCACGGCGTTCAAGGTGCGGGATCGGATTGATTCTATTGCCCATATTCATTTTGACGGCACCGTGGGGCCGATGCGGGCGATGAGCAAATCCATATCGTCAGCCGCCTTCCGGCAATCCCGTTTGGAAGGCGAGGGCATATTGCTTTCCCCCAACAGTCGCAGCACGCCATCTAAACTGTCGATGGCCCAGATGGCTTTTTCATCGTTTGATCGGTCGGCCTCAAAACGCGCCTTTAACTTGGCCGTGCGTTCACCCAAGGCTTGAAAAAGGGCGCCGGGCATATCCGTTGTGGTCCCGGCGCAAATGCTTTTCACCAGAACACACCATTGCCCGAGATAATAGTAAGGCGCATACTGAGTCTGGGGCCAGGCATCATCGGCACCGCCGGCATAGGTGGCGGATGATAAAAAAGCGGGCATTTTTTCAGAATCGGGTTCAGACGCCAGCAACTGCCGCCCGACCCATAACCCCGCGCCAAAAGCTAGGCGCTGCGGCTGGACGCTTGCGGTGTCTGCGAAGCCATAGGTGCCCTGGTCGATTGTCCAGGGCAACTGGAGCACCTGATCCAATTGGGCGTTGGGAATCGGCGGCTGAGAGCGCAGATAGGTATCGAACGCCTTGACCATTGAAATATCGATTGGGGACCGGTCGACAAGCATGAAGCGGGTAACAAAGATGACCAGACAGGCCGCGGCCAGGATCGATAGGGCAGCCTTCAAGCGATGCCCTGAAAAAAATGGTTTTGGCTTTTCTTCGGCCATCTCATCTGCTTGCAGTTGCATGGATGCACCGATCCAGACCTCGTAGCAATCCTCACAGCAACTGATATGCTCGATCATGGCGTCGCGCCTGCGGGCGTCCAGACGATTGTCCACCAGTGCGGCCAGATCCTCATCAGAAGGGCACGCAGATGACGGTTTGGCGTCAGTCAGCGCCAACGCCGTCCGGACCTGAAACTCATCGTCCATTGATCTGTTGGTGGGGCCGTTCTTATGATGCTTTGCCATATCTAACCCATTATCCTTTTATGCTTTGAAAAATCGACAGGCTCTTTCTTGTATGACGAGAAAAAAAGCAAGAATCATCCTCGTTGATGAAAAAAATAGAAAATCAATCTTCATCGTCTTCCAATAAAGACCGGATCATGCTGTCGATTCCAGTCGCTTTGAACGCGCCGCGGACTTTGGCCAGCAGGGTGTTGTGCTTTTTGTGGGGTTTTTTATTCTCCAACCCCAGTGCCCGTGCCGCTTTGCTTACGCTGTACCCGTTGAGATAGACTGTTTTTAATAACATTCGATCCTCAGACGATAAATCAAGGGTGTTACGAAATTGTTCAAGCGCAAGGGCAATGGGGGAGGCGGTCTGGCAGGCATGCGGATTCAATACGATATCAACGATCGCTTTTATGATTGCCTCTTTTTCCGTAAGAATCAGCTCGTCTTCGGTCTTTTGGGGTAATTGTGATTCCGGAACCGAATCAATGGGCAGGTCTGACTCAGAAGCAACATCTCGACAACTTCGTATTCTGGTAATGATTTCCGTGGCGATACGTTCAACTTCCAGCACACAGGTCCGTTTGCGGATCTTATCCAGATATCGTGAATATTGATATTCATCACAGATCGTATCCACGGCTTGCGAAACAGAGCACTTTTCTTTGCATACCATTTCAAAGATTTGAATGTACAGGCCGCCGCAGGCAGCGATCCATTTGGGCGGTTTGGCGGTATCGCCGTACTTTTTTTTACGAAAATCGATGAGCAATCGATTGACCACAATGGTAAGAAAGGTGCGGAAACGCGCCCGCCGGCCGCTAAACGTCCGGATACGACGATAATCGTCGGCTTCCAATTTCTCCATCACATACGCATACGCTTCCTCGGCTGTGACCAGATAATGAAAACGTTTTCTGGAAAGTGATTCTATATAGTCGTTATGATTATATAATTGTTGTTGCCAGTACGCGATGTCATCGATCGATGATCGTTGTTGGAAAGCGGTATCCGACATAACTAAGGTCCTTGGGCGTCATCTGATCAGACGTTCACCATTCATGCTACGCTTATCGCATACGCATGGTTGAATTTGAACAGCAATGAATCAAAGGGGAATGGTGGGTTTCACCGGAAAGTGAACTCGTAGACATATTTTGCTTGTGATGTCAAGAAATCGATTGATTTACCAATTTGTTCTGGATGCCGGATCAAGCCCGACATGACGAGCCCATCACTTTTCAGGCGACCGCAAAGATTGACGGTCGCCTGAAAAGGTGGGCGTTTCAATTCCGGTTCGTGTCCTTAGAGCCTGTTTTGGAAGTCTGGATCAGGCCCGATAACAAGGCGGAAAGTGGCTCAAAAGCGGAGCATATATGGAATATGTGAGCATTTTGAGACACTTTCCAACGCCTTTAGCGGGCCTTAGACGGATTTACCAAACAGGCTCTTAGAGAATTCGGCCATTTATGGATGGGCACTAATTCAGGTTCACACTGACCGGTACAGAGGTGATAATCGCAACATCTTCAGCCACCGCTTCCAGTCGGAAGGCAATGGTCAAGTCCGCATCAGGTTCCAAAAGCCCGCGTTTCAAAGCAACCTGAAAATCGACAACTTCTCCGCAAACCACGTCCGTATAGCCGTCTTCCGGCGAAATGCTCTGAATCAGTTCAAAATAGTCACCAACAGGAACAAGCTTCACATCCGCCTTTTCTGTGGCGGAGCCGATCGCCTCCAAGACCGTCTCAATGATTTCAGCACTGTCGGAAGAGAGCAGAAACGCTTCTCCATCGGTTTCAGCGGCAACCGCCTGGACATCCTCAACGCTATCGCCCGATTGAAGACCAAAGACTTTTATACCTCTGCTTTTGAGCGCAGTCAGGGTGTCGGTCCAGCCAGCACCGAAATAGTCATCCTCTTCGTCTTTATCGTGAAATTCAGCATCGGTTGCCAAAAAGACGATGGGCAGCGCCCCGGTTCTCCAGCCAGCCGGCATTGGGTCAAAACCAAGCTCCGGATACTCGTCAATACTTCTGCCCGCCCCGGTTGCAAGCTGATAAAGGGCCTCCATCTGGCTCTCTGGAACATCCCTCCCACCATAAATACTTAAATTTTGGATCGCGTCGATGACCCCCGCATAGTCATCCGTCAGTGGCGCCTCAAGCCGGTAAGCATAGTCACCGTAGTTACCATATGGATAAATGGGGAAATCAACAAAGGACGCCAGCCCGATGCGAACATCCTTGCCAGCAGAAGAAAACGCTTCGATCAGCTCGATTGCCTGACTTTTGAATTGGCTTAAGTCATCATTGTAACTGGAAGAAAGGTCGACTGCGAACATGATATCCACGGTATTGAAAATTTTATCCTCGGGAACCGTGACCCTGACCGTAATGGTTTCCGTTTCGCCGGGGCTCAAATCCACTTCAACCGGGTCGGTGACAGTCACATTTCGTCCGTGCAGGTGGTCAATTGCACCGTTAATTGCTCCGAGAACACTCAGCCTGGCACCCTGACCAGTTAACTCGCTTCCTTCTCCGACTTCATCCGCAGACAGCGGTGCTGTAAAAACGTCATCGCCAAGACCGGCCTGTTCAACCTGATTGCCCACCGGCAAGGCATTCGAACGCAACACCGTTCGAATGTCATCAGCGCTCAAATAGGGATTGATGGACTGCATTGCAGCAATGGTCGCCACCGTCAATGGCGCGCCAAACGATGTTCCAGACACAGAACCATCTGAATCGGATGATCCCTGAATGATCATGCTGGCGGAAATATCTACTCTGTCGCCATAGTTTGAATCGGTGTGTTTGGATTCCGGTGACACGCCGTCATAGGGCCAGTGACCGCCGACCACAAGCATATTCGGACTTTGAATTCCAGCCGGTAAAACAGAATCTTCAGACACCAACACCGAATCATTTCCGGCCGCGCACACAATCACGGCATTGGCGTAGTTTTCCTCAACCTTCCGGATAAATTTGGTAAACGTTTTCTTAAAAGCATTAAAAATCCACTCATCGTAACATTTGTAGGCAATTTCAATCCCCTCGCTGTTTTGGGTTCCCGCTTTGTTGAGACCGAAGCTCCAGTTGATCACGCTTGCGCCGGCCTTTAACATTCTTTCCGTTGCGTTCAGGACACTGGACATTTCGGAAAGTTCAACACCCGTGTCAACAATGATGTTGAACCCTCCATGGGACCCTTCCAGACCGGCCAATAATCCGGCCATTCGACCCGTATCCATATCCCCTTCGCCAATTTCAGCCGCGATCAGTCCAGTCACCCACGACCCGTGTCGATCGGTCGTGCTGCTGCTGCCAACATCATTGGCATAAATAGCAATGCCATTGGAAGGATTCCGTCCTTTTTCTCCATATCCGTTGAAGTCCTCAAGATTATAATCAACTCCCTTTTCAACGGCACCCACAACGGTAAAAATGGGTTTCAGTTTTTCCGGGTCTTCCGGATCGACCGCCTCGATATAGGCCTGCGCGCCTTCATAAACTTCATTTGAAATCCGTTGCCCGGCAATATCAGGGTCGGTATCAGACCACCCATCTTCCATTTCAGGCAGCTGTGCACAAATGCTGACAAAATCGACTTCAGCGTAACTTTCCAGCGTATTTTTAAGACTTTCCAGAGCGGCAAGATCCGCAACCTCCACTTTAAACTGCCAAAGCTCGGTCAGTGGCAACTCACCTGTAACCTGGGCGCCGATGCGTGCAGCAATCTCATCGGCACCTTCACGATTTGAATAATCAGAGACAAGGGAGACCAGAACATAATCCACGGCAACCTTGTTCCCAAAATCATCATCGACAAAAACCTCAGGCTCTCTGATGCTGGGATAGATCGAAAAAGATACGGAATTGCTTCGAGCATTATCCAGCTGCACATACAGATCGCACGATGTCCCTTCCTTGAATCCAGAAGGAACGACGAAGGTAAGCTTGGTTTCATCTGCAGCTGACACCTCAACCGCTTCGCCGGACAAAAAAATTCTTGCATCTGTAATTGCTTTATCCGCCTGACAAGTTACCGTGATTTCGTCATCGGCCAGGCCTGAACTTGGCGTCACATCAGTGATGATGATACTCGAGGCTGTTTCTGGAGGAGGATCATTGTCTGTGGAGGGGCAACCAAACAGCAGAGAACACGCAAACAACACAACAATCAATTTCAACAATGAAGGCCACGGGTTAATCATTTTAAAACATCCTTTCAGGTGTTGCCAAAGTAAAACAAATATCCAACGTTGAATTGTTTCACTGTGGGAAATGATAAATGAAATTTAATTACAGATAGATATGAATTTTTATGAGAATACTTGATCTGCTTTAATATGGCGCAGATTAAAAAAAGCGCTGCGGCAATTATATGTTATTACATGAGAAAATGTGATTTGCTTTGAAATGAAGCATTCAATGATTTGCTTTATGTTGAGGCAATATCTTCAGAAAATTGAGAAGATACAGTTTTTAAAAATAGTCTTAACCCACTTTTTAGGATTATAAACGCTTATTGTTTCCCTCTCATTCCCACGCAGAGGGTGGGAATGAGAGGGAAGTGGGCAAAGTTATAACCAAGCCCAAAAGGCTTTCCTCCGGAAAGCTACGAGAAAAAGAAAAGAGGGAAGATCCTATTTTTAGGAACGGTCCTTGGGCATGCCAACCTTTTTTACAGTATATGTTCTTCCGGATATGGTCATCTGCCCATTTATATTCAATTTATTCAACGTACTATGAATATCTCGGTTTAGTTTTGCAGCACCAATCCTGGATTTGTAGATATATTCATGGTGCGTTGCCGTGTTCATCCCGGCAGGGTCCGGGCGGTGGGATATATAACCGGAAAACATTTCCAGGCATTCTTCAATATCCATCATATCATCCTGGGAAAATTTATCGAAAATCAGCTTATAGTCATAGACCATCCCCTCGGGGGGGGAGGGCGGCCAACTTGTACATCCTGCCAAAAAGAAAACTATGGTCATCAAAATAATACAGGATTTTGCAAATACTGATCTTTTCATTTAGCTATTCCTCAAAGTATCATGGCCCGTCCAGGGCTGCCGCCCGGGACGGGTTGATTGCTGGCGATGTTGAGCAGACATAATCCGGTCTATTGGCCTATATTCATGAAGAATATTATCTGTTTTTGTGACGGCGATAGCTTTTACGCAAAGATATCATCGATCTCTTCCTGGTCGGCGCCCTGTTTCTCAGCTTCTATTCTTTGCTCCTCTTCGGTTGGTATTTGAATGTCGTTGTCTTGCATGTATTCATGCAAGTGGCTACTCCACGAAGATGCTCTTTTAATATGCTTGGGAAGCGTATTGGCAGACAGTTCCATAAGATCCCACCCCACTAAGAAGTCGCCATTTTTCCACAACCCTTTTAAAGAGGTATCTTTTATGAGGCTTATTCCAAGGTCTACCGCTTTGCTATCCGAAGCTGTTCCCAGCCCCACATTGATAAATGATTTAGTTAGATAAATACGGCCCTTATTTTTCGGTACATTGCTTAGCTGTTCTCGGTCGACTGAGGATTCATCTATTGTTTGATAAGCTTTCTTGTAATCTTCATCAGTGGCTTCACCTTTATCTGATTTGGCTTTCAAATCATTTGCCTGAAGCTGGATCTGTTCGGCAAGTTCCTTGTTTCCCACAGCTTCCTGCATATTACTCAGTGCCTGTAGCAAATTGTAAGTGCCCATCGCCAAAAATTTGGTGTACCTTTTGGCATCGGCTTTAAAATTTCCAGATTTATGTTTATTCGGTATAATGATTTCAATTGCCGACTTCGTGGTATCTTTTATTGATAATAATGATTCCTTTAATGCCGCTTTTTGACATCCTGCCAAAAAGAAGACCATTACAATCAAAACAATACAGAATTTCGCAAATGCTGATCTCTTCATTTAGCTATTCCTCATAAAAACTGACGATATTTGAATTGACTTGTTTGACAAAACTATTGGCAGCCTCTTTTATAAGGAGGGTCTCGAGCTCTCTTTCAAGTATAGCAGGATTTGTTCCCGGTACATATGTGGATACCGTTACCAAATCTGAAGCGATCAGTTTTTCTCCAGTTTTTTCAGGATCGATGTGTAGCAATTCAAACGTCACATCGAGCCCTCCTTCCTGACGCTTCGTGTATTTATTGTACGTAAATCCGATAAAATCGACTTTTTGAATATTCATAGCGAATCCGCTGAGATCACTATACTGATCCACATATTCAAACTTGTGACCATAAGTTATGAATGCTTTTCTTATCTGGGTGAGCAATTTTGTGTTTCGCGGTGTAACTGGAATGCCGGTTTGGGCAACGAATGTAAGATCTCTATTTGATGATTGGCTCTTTTTTTCGAGAATTTTTTTGACATCCCTGTCCACTTTAGCCATCTTGATTTCAGCCTCGATCAGGCACCGCTTGCCGCCAACTGTTTTCTCACATTCCACGACAACAAAATCCGATGTGAAATATCGTTTTTTCAGCTTTTCGGGATCACGGCCATATTTATTGAAGAACATATCCCCCAGATCATCGCCCACTTCATCACCAGCGACAGCCTCCAGCGCCTCCTCGAGCATATCCAGAACGCCATTGGCGATGGCCTCTTTTTCATTGTTTCCAACGGCAGCAATTTCAAAGCTTTCGGTTTTTGATGCAAATACCGGATCGAATGAAAAGAGGACAAGAATCGTAAAAAATCCCCCCCAAAAACACATTCGTTTTATTTTCGAAAAATGAATTTGCATAATCATCTCTGTGTTTGATACCTTTGATTTGTTTGTAATTTTTTGTTTTTATGAGTTTTTCAATCGATGCTTGGCAATCTCCTGCATCAAGGCGATCAGTTTTGGTGAAATGTCTTTTGCAGCCTCACGAAATGAATCCATCGCCAATTCACGGGTTGTGGGACGTTCCATTCCTTTTATGTTTTTGAACACCTTGCAGCCATAAGCGATTGCCGTGCGTTTTTCCTTTCCAACGGTTACCGGCATCCATTTGGGTTTATTACCGGGAACCGGTCTGTAGATTCGCGCAGCAAGCTGGGTGGTAAACTGCTTCTGCGTAGTGAGTTTCGTTTTCTTTATTTTCGAAATATGCGCCCGCGGCAGGGCTGCTCGAACCGTGTATCCGAAAACAGCCGTTTTGCCCTTGAACCTGAACGTGCCACCTTGCTCCATGGTGGGATCCACATAAAACCTGATGGTCGTTTGCTTGGCTCGTTTTCGCCCAACCAGCCTGTTTTTTAAAATTTCACCCACATTTCCCTGCGCCCAGGGCGTTGGAGGAGACATGAGGGCGATATCTGAAATGCCTTTTTCCCTCATCCCTTTTGACACGAACTGGTGCAGCGTATGTAAAAATTCCAGCTTTAATCGTTCCTTTTCCAGATCCGCAACCGTCCCGGCTTTTTGCTTTCCATCAGAAGCGAGCGTGTTTTCGATCAGTTGCGATAATTCTGGGGACATTTTGGGTATATCGAGTTGATTGAATTGAAACACGGCCTTGGCCCGGTCACGCTTCCACCGGAGTTCACCTTCCACCTGCTGCACCAGGTTCTTCAGGGTTTTCTCAAACAGTGCGCTATAGATTGACTTCAACCGCTTTTCTGATAGGGGGGTATCGGTTACGACTGGTTGTTCCCCTACTAGAAGCTTTGAAAATATGGATTCAAGTCTTAGTTGTCTTTTTTTTGCGGCACGATCTGAAAAAATATCCATGCTCAGTGCAATCGACACGACGGTGAGGTATTCATCCCCAACACCAGGGGCCTTGTATTTGATCGATTCGTGCTGAGCCCTGGATACATAAAATGCTACCGCGTTTCCTTTTTTTCCCCAATTCTCATCTTCCGGCTTTTGGGGGTAGAGATCCAAATGGATGAGATCCAGAAACGATGTCTCTTTTTGGAGCAGGCTGTTCACATAGCCTGAAAGCTCGTCTCCCATTAAATCTGAATTCGCCTTGCAAACCGGTTTGACTAAATATTTTACCAGTTGATTATCCGTTCCGCCTGGCAAATCAAAAAATGAACCCACGTAAAAAGTTTCTCGCAAGTCTTTATTTTGAGAAAGTGCAGGAGGTACAGGCGGGGCCAGAACACAGAAAAAAAGCATTATTACGGAAACCAGAACCGCAAAGATCGTTTTTATATAGTGACTGCCACGCATAGAATCTACCACTCCTCATCGGCTTTTTGGGAACGGTCCTTGGGCATCGCCACTTTCTTGACGTTATAGGTTCTTCCGTCAATGGTCACTTGTCCCTTCATATTTAATTTAGCCAACGCCTTATGAAGGTTTCGATTCAGTTTTGCAGCGGAAATCCTGGAGTTGTAGATAAATTCATGATGTGTTGCCGTGTTCATCCCGGCAGGGTCCGGTCGATATGATATATAACCGGAAAACATTTCCAGGTATTCTTCCATATTCATCATATCGTTCTTGGAAAATTGATCAAAAATCAGTTTGTATTCATAGGCCATTCCACCCTGCGCTCCGGTACCGTCGGCGCCGTCCACGCGGTAGGCCAGGTTGTCTTTCAAAGCCTGTCCCACATCACTGGCAAGCGTGGCTGCCATTTCTCCCACTTTTTCTAAAAAGCATTCCCGGTTGCAATCTGCTGGAAGTCTTCCCTGTCTGGGCGCTTGAACATCAAAATTGCCCAGACGCTTACCGGCCTGAACATCCAGCATTCGACCTTCCACCCTGCAGGTGTATTTCTTTGTATATCCCTTGTCGGTAACATTCCCATAAATGGTAAATAAAACAATGACATCAGCGCCTGCATCCTTGGCATTATCGACCAAATGTTCCAGGGGGCGACGTCCCCGCCGACCGACACCCTCCAGTTGAACCCGTTCTTCATAGACATCGAAACCCTCGTTGATGAGGGCGTTTGCAAACGCATTCATAACGCGTTTGTGAACACGGGTGCCACGAGGAACGGTGTCTTGATCTTCATCTTCTCCCATGAGCATCAGACGCGGCAGGTCTCCAGCCAAAACCGGATTGTAAAAACAGCCCACCAACAAAACCATAAACAGAACCCATCCAAGCTTTTTCATGTCGTTCTCCTTTTCAAAAGTTGATCTACTCAAAATACGGATGCACCCATTTGAATTTCAAGCTGCGGCCATCCAGCTTTGACTTATAATTACAATCTTCTTTATCCAGCGCTTTTTTGATTTGTTTAAAGAGATCATCATTCGTTAGAAGGGACCAGTAGGAAGCGATGAATTGATTATCGGTATCTTTTTCCACTTTATGCTGAACGTGACCGCTTAATAAAATAACTTTTTCCTTGAAAAATTGCTCAGCGTTTCCTTTTGGAAAATCGATAAATCTGATGGAATATCTCAACCCCTTTCGTGCTTCGACTTCACGCTGCAGCCCCTCCACCATTTTTCGCGCTAACGACACAGATACGCCAAAAACGTTTTCCTTTGCCGCATCAATGGTTAGCTTAATCCTGTCATTGTCTTTTTTAGGCAAATGAGATGTTTTAAAGTCAGCACTCTCCTTACCGAGAAAAAAGGCATCGGATAGTCGAACCGCCTCGAGAATAAGCTCCCCTTCAATACACTCTTTTTTCGGTTTTGCGTTCAGCTTGACCATGACAGCCAATTCCGCTCCCACTTGCTTGGCAAATAAAATAGCCGCTTTTTTGTCCAATTTTCCGCTTACATCCAGGTGCTTGGCACGTAAGGTGTCCCAGTCCATTACATCGAACCTGAATTTTTCATGAAACACATGGACAACGGTTTTTTTCAGCGGTGCGAATTCATCGATGATACTGGATATGGACTGCATGTCGTCATCGATTCCAAAAATGACAACCTTCGGATGTCCGGTCATTGACATTAAAATTTCAAGGTCTTCAACATGTTGATTGATAAGGCCGCTGTCCACGGTCGCATCGATTTCGATGAAATAAGTACCGTCTGACTCATTTTTTTCATTTAATATATGATAATGACTCACATAACCTCTGGCATGGGAAACGATTTCATCCTTGATCAATTCACCGTATTCCACCACGGTTCGTGTTTCGATAAAGACACCGGCCGCTTCCTCAACAGCCTGTCGAAATGCGTTGGTCAGCGCATTGGCACGGGATACTCCGGTTCCCTGGACGATAACGGCTTGGCTGATAGCGGGTAAAAAAGCAAGATTACAGAAAATAAAGATGATCAGATAGATTTTTTTCAACATGCTTTCTTCCTTAATACAGTGGTAATGGCCGTTATGAGAAATCAGATCTAATTATGCATAAACGAGCCTCCACTTCACGAGTCCGAAAATCCAATGAGGACACATTTCGTGGTTAAATTATCTCGCTCTTAAAAGTTTAACGAGTAAAAAACGAAAATTTTCCTGTTTTTTATATTGTCGGGCGCAGGGCAGTGCCCACAAAAGGTGGGGATGAAATCCGGCATCGAATACCTTGGATGCCGTCGGGGCATCTTGAAAAAATTAGTGGAATGCAAATCAAACTCAACAACAGCCAAACCAGAGAAGTCCTTGTGCGCGTTGTGTCCATAATCCTTTTCTCGATAAAGATTTTACGAAACTATAAACATAGCTATCCAGCCAGAATGCATACAGCGAATTCCCTTGATGAAAAGATTGCTGACTAATCTGTTAAGCGCATGTTTGATAAATCCGTCTAAGGCCCGCTAACGGCGTTGGAACGTGTCTAAAAATGCTCACATATTACCTATATGCTCCGCTTTCGAGCCACTTTCCTCCTTGTTATCGGACCTGATCCAGATGTCTAAAACAGGCTCTAAGATTCTCAAGTCAGGCCAGTCTGATTGTATGTTTTATTAGCGGGCTAAGATTGTGTCATGGGGCAGAATCCCATGACTCTATTCACTATTCGAAAACCGCCAAATGAGAATAAGAAAAAAGAGGATTCGGGATTATCGCCTGCCGGACGTTTGCCCTAGTAGAAGTCAAGCCTATCCTTTACACTTCCGTTACAGACAGGTCAACATTAATATGATAAAAAATTGTGAGAAATCCCATTTTTTGGCTTTTTTATTGACGCATCCACCCAGCCACAAATTTTTTTTTCTCAATCTGTCCGCCGCTGTCGGGCGTTTCTACATCCGAGCGGTAAAAGGCCTTGAAAAGCGATGGCCCGATGATGCAGGTGAGGACGGCCAGCAATATAATGGCATCCTTGAACGCTTCGGTGATAAATCCGAACTGAAGGCCGAGCGTGGCCGCGACAATGATCAAACTAAGCCGCGATGTCATCAACAGACCGATATTTATTGATTTAGACATGGACAAGCCGGCAACAACAAAAAGCAGGCAGGGGAGTACTTTGACTACCATGGCGAGGATTAAAAGCTTGGAAGTAAAAACAAGTTGCCCCAAGGAAAAAACATTGGCAACGTCGAACTGCATGCCCACATGAATGAAAAAAAGCGGTACCAGAAAGCCATATCCGAAACCGGATAGCTTCAGCTCCAATTGCGATTTTTCCAGGAAAACAATGGACAGCAACGCGCCGCCCAGAAAGGCACCCAGGACCGGTTCCAGATGGGCGAGCTCGGACAGGGCCACGAATAAAAACAGCAAAGCCAGAGAAAAGCGTACCCCCAGTTCCTGGGTGTCCCGATCCGAGAGCAGGCGTCCTACCTTTTCCGGATACCACCAGGCCAGAAACCGGACCAGTTTCAGCACGATGCCGAATCCAATAAACAGGGGCAGTGGCCGCAAGAATTCCCAACCAAACCCATTTTGATGCCACACCAGAAAGAAGGTGATGGCGAAAAGAGTCAAGAAATCCGCCAAGGTTGCCGCAATCATGGCATTCTGACCGAGCATGGATTGGATTGCACCCGTGTCCTTGAGCGTTGGTACCACCAGTCCCAGAGAGGTTGTCGACAACACCAGCCCCAGATAAAAGCCCTGGCCCAGAAAGAAAGCGGCGACCATGGAGAGCAGGACGGTGAGACCAAAGACCGCTACCTGAATGGCAAACATGCCGGCCGGTTGGGCGCCGAGCATCTTGAAATTGATCTCCATGCCGGCATGAAACATCAGGATCAAGAAGCCCAAATGGGCCAGAAACGAAAGCCACTGTCCGCCAAACTGAAGATTCAAGAGGCTTTTGCCGATCAGGACACCGAAAAGAATTTCAAGCACCACTGACGGCAGCCGCAGCCGTATGCTGAGGCTGGGTAAGAAAGCAGCCCCCAGCGATACCAATACCAGGGCCCATGCGGAATGAATCACCATTTTTCCCGTTACCCTTGATGAACTCGCAGACAGACGCTCATGCAACCAACAGCACCGAACATGGCGCCCGGTCCACGATCAGGCCTGCCACGTTAACGGACAACCAGCCCGGACGGGTTTCAGCACCGCCTAATACCAGAAGCTGGCAGTCAATGGCCCCGCTCACGATTTCCTTGACCGGATTTCCTCGGCGCACGCGTTCCTCGATCTTGATTTTGTGGATACGGGCCAGCTCTCGTACCTGCTTGAGCATTTGTTGCTCCCATCGACCGCTGGCGGACGACTCACCCCTCAAGTAAGAAGGCTCCACCACAATCATGACCGCCACGGCGGCATCCAGCTGCCGGGCCAGATCCATGGCGATTTCCAGTGCCCGTTGCGCCGCCAATGAGCCGTTGAAGGGAACAAGGACGCGCTCATACGGGGCGCTTTGTTTGGCCAACAGAAGCGGACACGGCAATGCCCGGGTCATGGTGGTCACATCCTTGCTGAAATAGGCGCGCCAGAAGGATCGTTGGTTGTGCGCGCACACGACGATGCCGGCATCGCTTTCTGCGGCAACGCTTAGCATCCGTTTTTTCACATTTGTTTCACCGCCGAGCACATCGATGGCAAGGCTCTCGGACCAGCGGGCCAGGGTGCTTTGAACGCTTGAGGCTGTTTTTTGGCAGATGGTTTTTATTTTCTCAATATGGGTTGCCTGAGCCAGATAAAAGGCTTCATTGAGCAGGCCGGCAACGTCCAGGGCGGCAACCTCATCAATGCCCAAAATCATCCGCTGCCCATATGTTCTTGGAAAATGAAGTTGTTCATCGGCCAGGCGACTTGAAAACGTGTTGTACAATTCAGCTTTTCCCAGAACGAGCAGCCGATCGCCTTCCTCAATGGAAACCGGTCCGTCAATAAACATTAGCGTATTGTTGCGCAGCACCCCCACCATCCGCCATTGTGGATCTTGGTGGGAGACGAGATCCACCAGCCGAGGCAAATCCTGCTTTTTGACGGCCAGCTCCATCAGCTCGCCTTCGCCTTCTCCCAGATCGATGATACGGATACGCGGGTCCTTGAGGAACTGGTACACTTTGCGTGCCGCATCCGATACCATGCTGATCGTCCAGGCCTTCAGTTCCTGAAACGCGGGGAGCATTTCGGGATCACGAACGACGGCCAGCACCGTCTTGATATCGGCTTCTCTGGCAAAGCGGACGATGGCCAGATTGACCGCGTCGTCATTGGTCATGGCCAGCACACCATCTTGTTCGGACAATCCGGCTTTTTCCAGCACTACCGGACTTGAAGCGTCTTCGGCCAGAACCCGTACGATGCTTGGGAAACGATTTGAGAACGGCGCCAGCCGGGCCTCATTTTTCTCGATCAGAGTAATTTCCCAATTTGCACCGATGCGTTTGAGCAACTCGTCGGTGATTCGTCCGGCTCCGCAAACAATTATTTTCATAGTCGCTTCGACACGTAAAAAGCGGCTTACCCGCAAACCGGGGTAAGCCGCTTTTTACGACTTCATTAAAATAGGCCAACCCAAATTATGTGGACAATGTTTTGACCAACTGCCCCAGGTAAAACCGCGCGTGGCTGATGGGCGCTGCCATGTTGGCGCGGTGATTGGAGAAGATGCTGCTCAGGTCGCGATCCAGGACGATCCATGGCGACAACTCGGCGGCCCGCTGACAAGACACGATGGCGTGGTGCAGCAGTTCAGTGGCATTGCGGGATTCAAGGGTCAACAGAAAATCGTGATGCACGGCTTCAAGCACCATGGCCATGGCACTGGCCACCCCCTTGGTATAGTAAAAGTAGTCATCCGCCTTGAAAAAACTCACCGGTGTGCCGTCTTCGTTGGTATCCTTGACCAGGTTCTCATCGCAACTGCCAAGCAGATCCTCGAAAGATGCCAAAAGCGGAATCAGGTTATCGGCACGGATGTAGAATGTGGCCTTGCCGGCCTTGAGGTTTTCAAGGTAGGTCCGCATCTCATCCAATCCATCCTGGTACTTTGATTCAGCGGACGGAAACCAGTAGCTGCTGGCCTTGACCATGAACCAGTTCATGGCTTCCTCAAGGTTGGGGTCCAGGGAATCGGTCACGCCGTGCCGGGAAATGCGTTCGGCCAGGGCCACGACGGTGCGCCGCGTGATTTCCAAAACGCCCAATTGAAAATTGTTCACATTATCCGTAATGTTGATGATGTCATTGGGACGCCATCCCCACCAGCGTTCTTCCAGTTCATACTCCATGGGTTGAATCGCGGCTTCGACAAAAGCCACACCCCTGGGGGTCGGCTTATGGACGGGGGCCGTCATCGGCGTGGCGGGGATGGGATGCCGATCGCTGGGAAGCGCCTCCGCATCCCCGTGGGTATCCCCATGGGCGCTTGAGGCGGTCTGAGCACCCGCAGAGGTGGATGCATGGGGATCATGCGTCGTGGTTGATACCTGGTCATGGGTGCCGGCAGTGTCATGGGCTGCCGCCTCATCGGATTGATGCGTGTCTTCACCCGTGGTCGCTTCGTGGGCAACGCCGTGAGTGGTGTCATCGGATGCGTGCTGGGCAGCCGCTGAGGAGGCCGATGCATGGCTGCCGGCCGTGGTCGTGGCTTCGTGGTCAGACGTGGCGGTCGCCCCATGGGATGACGTCGACGGATGCGCTGCATCCGCTGATGTTTCGGGTTTGTCCGATGTGCCGAATAGAATTGTCAGGGCCCACAGGACAATGATGATAATTACAATCCCGCCGATGATGCGTGGCGTGGCAAATGCTTTGAAATTAAATCCTTTGGCGCTATCTTCGTTGTCTGCCATGGCTACTCCGTTTCCTAAAGCAATCCGTCCGTCACCCGTGCATCGTGGTTGCGGGCTTATTGTCGTTTTCTGAGTTTGCGAATATCCCCTACGCGAATGGTAAGATTGATGGCGTCAAAATGCTCGATCAAAGGTATCACATATTTTCGGGAAGCTCCAGTCATATCCTTGAACTCAGGCGTGGTGATTTCTCCTTTTTCAACCAGATGGGCGATCAGCTCGTCTTTAAGTTTCTCAAGGGTTTGGTGGTCATAGTATAGGTCTTCCTTGACCTTGATCAGCGCCTTTTCGCTGACCAGTAATGCCAGGACTTCCTTGGCCGTCTTGGCATCCACATCCAGATCTTTAACCACCTCTCTGAAATAGGGCGGTGTCAGCCGGCTTTCCTGATATCGGTCCAGAATCTGCTGCTTCAGGGCTTTTTGATCCACTTGGAGGGACACGGTGTGGGTAGTCAGACGCACCGTATCGTCCTCCAGCGTTACCAGTTGATCCTTGATCATGCGGTTGAGCACTTGGGTAAAGAGTTTCCCGCTGGCCTTACGAGGAAATTTGGATTTTAGTTCCTCTTTGGAAATACCCGGTTTGAGTGGATTGGCCGCATGATACTGGGAAAGAACGTCGGTGCTGAGCGTTTTAAGCTGATCAAAAACGCTGTGGTGAATGGTGGTGCGGGTTTCCTTGTCCACCAGCACCAGGGTCTGATTGTTGAGCAGACCACCGATGGTTGTCGAAAGGGCTTTTTCCGGCAGGTTGGTCATCAGGAGCAGTTCGGCAAAGGTCACCCCCGATGGCCCGCTCATCTGCGCCTGATAGCCGATGATGTCTTCGGGCGTGGCATCCACCAGACTGTTCAACCCATCGACGATGTCCTGATGAAAGCGCTTGTGCTTGACGGGAATGGGATTGAGCACCTTGCCGCCGCCGATGGTGCGCACCGGAGAATAGCTGCGCAGGACAAAACGATCGTCACGAATCAGACTGACCGGTTCGTCCAGACGAATCTGGGCCGGGCAATCGTCTCCGGGAAACAGCTCATCCCGGTCCAGCAAAATCAGGTTGCCCATGCTTTCACTGGAACCGGTGTGAAAACGGACCTGGGTGCGGTTTTTCATGGGCTTTCTATTGCTGGCCAGATAGTGAAGCTCAAGATCCACCATATAACTGGGGATCAGCGTGTTTTCCCGGGCGATCATATCGCCGCGATTGATGGACGCTTTTTCCAGTCCCTGAAAATTGATGGCCGTGCGCATGCCGGCCTCGGCGGTTTCCTGGCTCTGGTTGTGTACCTGAAGCCCCCTGACCTTGGAGGTGATTTTGCCGGGATAGATCATGATCGATTCGCCGACGTTGATCCTGCCTGAAATCAAGGTGCCGGTGATGACGGTGCCAAAGCCCTTCATGGTAAAGACGCGGTCAACGGGAAGCCTGAACAGGCCGCTCGACGACCGTTCGGGGACGGATTCGCTCAACGTGTCCAGGGTGTCGATAAACTGAGGCAGTCCTTGACCGGTAACTGCGGAAACCGGCACGATGGGGGCATCCTCAAGAAAGGTGCCCATGGTGAACTCCTGAATATCATCGGTGACCAGTTCGAGCCATTCTTCATCGACCATGTCGATCTTGGTCAGGGCCACCATGCCGTGTTTGACCCCTAAAAGGGTGCAGATTTCCATATGCTCTCGGGTTTGGGGCATCACCCCTTCATCCGCAGCAATGACCATGGTAACAATATCGATGCCGGTGGCGCCGGCAACCATGTTTTTGACGAATTTTTCGTGGCCGGGGACGTCGATGATACCCAAATGCCTGCCGCTGGGCAGGTCCAGCGAAGCAAACCCCAGTTCAATGGTGATGCCGCGTTTTTGTTCTTCCTTTAGTCTGTCGGTATTGGTGCCGGTGACTGCTTTGATGAGGCTGGTTTTGCCATGATCAATATGTCCGGCAGTGCCGAGAATGATTTTTTTCACGATTGATGCGCTCCGGCCAATGGTTTAGGGTTACTGCTTTTTCCGGTTTCGCAGGTATTCGGCAAAATAAGCCAGACCCACCAGGATGACCCCCAGGCCGGCCACATAAATGGCGTTGGCCTCGGGGTAAAACATGCGTGACAGAATCACGGCGAAAACAGCGCCAAGGATGGCCCTGATGATAAAAATATGAAATTGGGTCAAGATATTACCTCATGCCGGGAAAATGGGTGAATAAGTTGCGGAATACTATATTAAAGTGGTGATGTCGGTCAACACCTATAGGGATGGGATCAGACCTTTACTTCCTGTTTGAACCGTTTGGGACCAATGATGAACTGCACGGTGGTCAAGGAACCCAAAATGGTGCCTAAAATGCCGGGGGCCAGGACGCTTTGACCGGCCAGGTACAATCCCTTCAATGCGGTTCGGTTCAACAGCGCGGCCGACATCAGCTGCTCGGTCGAGCGCATGACGCCATAGGCTGAGCCGGCGGGGCTGGCAGACCAGTCCCTGAAGGTAAGTGGTGTATACACATCGATGATCTGTAATCCATCGAAGGCCCCGGTCAGCGGTTCGATGCCGGCAATGACCTTGTTGGCCAGCCTGTTTTTTTCTGCAAGATAGTCTGGTCCGCGGCGGCCGGTTCGGGTATCTGTCCATGGCTGCCACAGGGAGTCGTGCCCCGCGGTAAGCAGGGTGAGCAGATTGTGCTCAGGACGGGCACTGGGACGCAATTGCAGATAGATCAGATCGTGGATGCCACCGTCCGGTTCGGTCTCGACGGAATATACATTGTACGGAAGGGCAGGGTGGGCATCCGCCGGCACCAGGGCGTGGACACCCGCCATGGCGAGCGTATCCGTAAGATTCAGGATGCGCCGCCGGTAAGATGCCTTGAGATGCCCAGGATCGATCAGGCCGACGGCGGTTTTGGGGTGGATCGCGCCGATGACAATGGATGCATCCAATTGCTCCCCCGAGGCAAGGGTCACGCCTGAGACCCGCCCGTTTTGCGTGCGGATAGTCGTTACTGCCTGGCCGGTGCGCAGCGCTGCGCCCAATTCGGTCAGACGGCGGGTACACACATCGGCCAGGGTGGGGCCGTGATGGTCCAGGCGCCAGGCCGAGAACAGATAACTGGCCAGCGTCATGGCATGGAAAAATTGGGGGCATACCGGTGGCGGGACCCCGATGAGGACGGACGGCATACCAAAAACCGCCCGCAGACCAGGCGAGCACCCCAGTGAATCGAAGATCGTTCCCAGGGCCTCGGTTTGATCGATCCAGAAATCGCTGGGTTGATCGGCGTACAGAAAATCCAGACGATCCAGATGCCGGGCGCTGCGGTGCAGCATGTCCATCAAGGCCTGGATCTGTTTTTTTTGGGTGGGAAACGCCGCATTGAGATGGTCTGCATAGGCGTCGAATCCATCGACCAGGTCAAATGTGGTAACGTCCAGGTGTGAGCCATGAAAATGGTAGCGATCCACCGGGCCGTCCACGCCCATGCGAACCAACGGCAATGGATCGGTGATGCCTAAATAATCAAAGCAGCGGCGCAGCACCTGGCCCTCGGCCAGTGCCCCCATGTAATGCACCCCCACGTTGCAGTGGACCCCCTGGCGCACAAAACTACGCAGCATGCCGCCAGGCTGCCTGTTTTTCTCAACGACCGTTACATCGTATCCCAGTTTGGTCAGAATGATGGCGGTGCTCAGCCCGCCCATGCCGGATCCGATAATCAAAACCTTTTCGCTGGAATCTGAGATCGGGTGCATAAAGCCTCTGTTGATTGGGTTGCCGGATATGGGTATGGAAAAATATCAAGTTAAAATTATAGCATATATGCTTGTGAGACAACATTGAAAAATAATCGATTCGGGGGCAATGACCGCAGCCCACTTGCTTCTTGATATCCTGGGGCTCGCCAGCCACGGCCGCTTGGATATCCTTCAACATTAAAAACACATCCAGCACGAGGAAAGAGAGCAGAACCCATCGACGATAATACCGCTTCGTTTCGGAATGAACCTTCGTGATAAGCCAGGCGATTATAGGCGACATAAGGGCCAACAGGAAAAGAGAATGACTGAAGCTCCGGTGGTAAACAAAGTCATTTACCGGGCTGCCGAGGTGGATAAAAACATCCAGATCAGGTATCGTTCCCAATTCATCAGAAGATGGGGCGACCATTCATTGCAATTACCGCAGAATTTGCGGTTTACACAAATTTTCCTCCTTAACGGCGCTGCGTCCACAACCTTCGCAGTAATGGGTAGCCGGTTAAATCAGTGTAATGTATGCCTGAGGATCCCTAACCTGAAGTTCTTCTTCTATAAACGTGCAGAGCGTTTTTACATTGTCCCTAAGCTGGGCGATTCAAATTCTGGTTCACATGAAAATGGGTAAGCATGGCAACACGATAGGTCATTACTGTCTTCCAGAATTTGAACCCCTGACGGGGTTGCCGATCTCACCGCATCTACGGCGTTAGATGTCTTCCCGCATAGGCCACTATAGCGGAAAGACAGCTGCCTTGTATATGCGGCAAGCTCGACAATCGCCCAGTTTAGGTTGTCATCACTCATTATATTGTCCCTCCAATTATGGTAGGTCTGGACTGCCACCATACGATTAATCGACCATCGTTGTCTTTGTGTTTTGATGCCTTAAATTTAACCTAAACATTAAAACCAAGCTTGCCAAAAGGAGTTTTATCATGAATAAGATTAACTGCTTAACCGAAAAATATTCTAGTCGCTTCATTGGCCTTGTTATCTTACCGCTGGCCCTGGCGCTAGGTTTTTTAGGATTCCTGATCGTTCCCGTAGTGGGACTCATTTTTTCTGTGCCCCTGTTTATTCTTGCATTCACATTTATTGCGGCACCTGAAAGCAAAGTCTGCCGACTCATACTGAAGAAAGATTCCAACTAGTTAAAAACCAGGACAAATCCCTGTTGGGTTTCCCATAAGTTTAAAAGAAAGGACCATGCTCATGAACACTGAAACCAATGAAAACGTATACGTAAAGGTGAAAGATATGGCTGGGAATGAATTTGTTTGCCCGCTGAATGAACTCAGGGATGCGCGCAAAATCAGTGAAGCCGAATTGGAGGACTGTTTTGAGGGTGATGTCGTCGGCCGCTATGCCGGACTGCTGAACATCATCGATACGGAAACATGACCGCTTCCGCATCTCTCGTTTTGGCCAATCACCGCCCGGAAACCATCCCCCTGGCCCGGCGGCTGATGGCCGTCCACGACACGATCCTTCTCGAGGAGCCGCCCGAAAAAGGCTTCGAGCCCATGCTCGACGGAAAGATCACCATTTACGCTTATCTCGAAAACCAAGAGCTGGAGTATCCCGAATTCAGCCGCCGGATGGCGCAGGTTCTGCGTGAACGCCGTAAAGCCGGCACCCGGCTGGTGCAAGTTGAACCGTTTATTGATCTGCTGTTATCCATTCACGATCGTTTCGCCAACGGCGATGGTCCCCAGGATCTGCCCGCGGGTACGGATCTGTATCGGGTGTATTGCGCCGAACACTTTGCTACCAAGGCGCTGCTCGACTTTTACGCTGCATCCGGCCGTGACAACTTCGACACCACGATTGATGCTGTCAAGCGCTTTGCCCGGGCCGATGCCCGGCGGTTCGCCCTGCGCGATCAAATGCGGGCCGAGGCGATGGCGGCCCTTTTGCGGGAGCCGGGCAATACCTATATCGAGGCCGGTCAAATTCATTACCCCCTTTGGCACGAACTCAGAAAGCGACTGCCGGCCGGTTTTCCCCTGCGGGTACATTTTCTCATGACCGCTGTGGTGCGCAAACTGGGATACCGTCGCCATCTGTTCGGCCCCGGGGACCTGCTGACCCTCCATTATCGGTTTCATCCCCGGGGCCGTTTCCAGAGCGAAAACCTATTCGCTGCCCGGGCACTGATCTACAATAAACTGATCCTCAAAGAAGAAATTGCCGACGATTTGGACACTTATCCCCACACCCGCGACGAAATTGAGATTGGCAGCGTCACCGACCAGCTGTCCCTGGATGATTGCCGGCGGCTCTATACGTTGGTAAGGCGGGCATCCACGACCGATTCTCGCGAGATTGTCAAGCGTCATCTGGAGGATCGGTGGCCGGTGGGCAGACCAACCTGACCGGCTTTTATGCGGCGGTACAAATCCGACGATAAACATAGGCTGGCATTTTCCCTAAACATTGCAGACCACTATATATAGTGGCCAGCCTTTCGAAAAATGTTGGGAACCTTTTCCCTCCTCTTGTGTATAAAAGAATAAACACCTCTGCCGATGTGAACCCTTTGAGGAAGACCTATGAAAAATGATCTTTGGGCGGACATTATTCACCGAATTCAAAACGGGGATACTCAGGCGTTTCGCGTTATCGTGGAAACATATCAACATCCCCTGTTCGTTTGGGTGGCCCGGTTTCTGGGGCCTGCCGCCGCGTCTGATACAGAGGATATTGTCCAGGAAATATTTCTGTCCGCTTACACCCATATCAGATCATTTGACACGGCAAAGGCCGGTTTCAACACCTGGTTGTTCACCATTGCCAGGAACCGGTGTTTTAACGAACTCCGGAAAAAACGGCCGGAACCCAAGGCGGATGTGGCGGACCTATGTTCAAAAAATGACCCTGCCAAGATCCTGCTGGACAGGGAAATTCATAACAAACTGGACCAGGCCCTGAACCGCCTCTCCCATAACCATCGAGCCGTATTCATCCTGTCGGAATTCCTGGGGTTTACCCATGAGGACATCAGCTGCATCGAAAGAATACGGATCGGAACGGTCAAGTCACGGCTGGCCAGGGCCAGAAAACAGCTTCGCAGGATCCTAAATCAATATTGGGAACAGTATAAGGAGCCGGCATGAAGGATAAGGAAAACATTTACACAGAGTGGAAAACATCCAGGTCAAGGATAGACCTGCCGGACAAATTTTCCGACCGGGTGATGGCACAGATTGCAAGACAGGATCAGGAAAGGTCTGAGCCCAGCGGCATTCCGCCGTTCCTTGAAAAGGCCATTGACATCCTGGTGGGACTTGGCCTGTCCGTTCTGGGGGCCTTTCGAGTCGCCCATCTGGTAGGCGGCCTACTGCTGCCTTAAAAGGGGAAATCATGAAAAAGAGAAAAACTTATATAGCGCCACTGCTGTCGATAGCGGCCCCGGGCCTGGGACATATTTACTGCGGAAAACCCGTGAAGGGATTGATCCTTTTTGGATTGGTACATATCTATTTTCCCATTGTCTTGCTGATGGGAATGACTGGAGAAAAAGGCCTCTGTTATTATATCACCCTGATGGCGGCCGTCCTTTTTACCTCCCTGGTAATGGTCTATGCCATCGGCGATGCCTTTTTGTTGGCCAGGCGGAAAAAAGAAAACGTCATCCCGGGACGACTCAACCAGCCTTGGGTATATGCCCTGGTTATTGCGGCTGGCGTGGCCGCCACCTGGCTCTTTCCAATGAACATCCGAAACAATCATGTACAGGCGTTCAGGATTCCGGCCAGTTCCATGATCCCCAATTTATTGATCGGGGACTACCTGTTTGCCGATAAGTCCTTGTATAAAAAACGGTCACCCCGACGCGGAGAAATTGTGGTCTTTATTTACCCAAAGGATCGTCACAAATACTTTATCAAACGGGTCATTGGCCTGCCAGGTGACCGCATCGAGATCAGGGGGCAAGAGGTGATTCTCAACGGCATTCCTCTGGCCCTTGGTCCTGAAACGCAAGCTGAATTTAAAGGAAACCAAGGGATCATCAAAGGTACCGTAGCCTCGGAGACATTGGGTGACATCACCTATCCCATCCTGCTGGTAAAAACAAAGCGATCAGATCGGCATGGCGGCCCCTTCACGGTGCCGGACGGTTGTTGTTTTGTCATGGGGGACAATCGCGTCAACAGCCGTGATTCCAGGCACTTCGGTCCTGTTCCCCTGGGAGACGTCATAGGGCGGGCAGATTTCATATATTTTCCTGAACGGTCGTGGACACGCTTCGGCAGACTATCGCCAAGATAGTATCACCAACCGGACCACTTCATATGTCTATCATTGATAGTGGCAATTATTTCCCGGCAATCCGATATTCGGATAATTAGTTATCGTTTATTGGACAAAACGATTTTTCAAAACTTAATTACCAGACCTAATAATTATGACCCTTTTTTACCGGGTCAACACTTAAATGCAGAATTAATCAGATCACATTGGATCGTAAATTGGTTCTACGTGATCCTAAAAGTGGCAAGGAATATGAGTTTGTTTTTATCCCTCAGAAAGTGGCGGATCGATTGCGCGAATACGCACTGCAGGTGTGCAATGCGCCCGGTGATCGGATAGTCCCGATTTCCTATGAAGCGGCAAGGATCATGGTGATCAATTCCGGCAAACGGGTCGGTGTCAAACTCAGACCGCATGACCTGCATCGGCATTCTGCCACTTATGCCCGTCGATCTGGCCTACCTATTGAAATTATTTCAAAAGTCATTCTCCGGTACCAAGAAACGATTGAGAAATATAGATTCAAATTTTGCGACAGGTAGCTTCTATCATTTCGTAGGACAATACCTGACGAAAAATACCTGTCCCGTCCTACACCAAAATAAGAAGCCCGCTTATACCTTTTCATGATTGATAGACTTACGTTTCAATTAAAACTTGGAATTAAATCATCAACTCATCGACAAAGGAGAAAGCTATGTATCCTTCCACGAAAACTCCCTTACGCTATCTATTGGTTGCACTGACCGTTGTTCTGGTACTGGGCTTGACCCAGTGTCAATCCCAGTCCGACCATATCAGCGTGGCCTCGGCCACTAAAGATGAAAGGGTTAAACCCACCGCCGCCGGGATATCGACAACCGGCTGGAGAACTGCCATCGCTCAGGTGGCGCGGGAAAACATACCGGCCGTGGTTCATATCGATGTCACCCAGCGGCGAGAAATAGCCGCCCCGATGATGCCTTTCGGAAACGATCCGTTTTTCCGTTTCTTCTTTAACGGCAACCAACCGCCGCAAAAATTCAAACAGGAGTTGAGGGGCCTGGGAACCGGCATGCTCATCGACGATGAAGGCAATATCCTGACCAACAACCATGTCGTTACCGGAGCAACCGAAATCAATGTCCTTTTGGCCGACGGCACCGCCTACCCGGCCAAGCTGGTGGGCACCGATCCCAAAACCGATCTGGCGGTCATTCGCATTAAGGCGGACAAGCCATTGCCATCGGTGACCTTCGGTGACTCGGATCATATGGAGGTCGGCGACTGGGTCGTGGCCATCGGCCATCCCCGTGGGCTCGACCAGACCGTCACCCAAGGGATCATCAGCGCCAAGCACCGACGCGGCGTTTTAAACCCGACCTCCTACCAGGATTACCTGCAGACCGATGCGGCGATCAACCCGGGCAACAGCGGCGGGCCGTTGATTAACATGGCCGGACAGGTCGTGGGGGTCAACGCCGCCATCGCCACCGATTCGGGAGGATTCGAGGGAATCGGTTTCGCCATTCCAAGCAACATGTCAGTACATGTGGCCAAGGCCCTCATCGACCACGGCAAGGTTGTCCGTGGCTGGATAGGTGTCAGTATTAAAGACTTGACCCCGGATCAGATAAAATCCATGAAGCTGGACGGTAAAAAGGGCGCCGTGATCACCGATGTGGTCCCCAACAGCCCGGCCGCCGAAGCAGGTTTAAAAAAAGATGATCTGGTCGTCAACTTCAAGGGCAAAGCCATTTCTGATGCCTCCTCGCTGCAACGGTTGGTAGGCGATACCCCCGTGGGCAACACGGCTAAATTGACGGTCAGACGGGACGGTAAATCCGTCGACCTAACGGTAAAAATCGGCAATCTTGATGATGCGGTGCACAGCATCGCCGCCTCCCTGGAGGATCGCATCGGTGCCGTGGTCCGCCCCCTTAAAGCCGACGAGTGCAGCAAATATGGGCTTGAGTCAGGCCAAGGGGTGGCCATTGCCTCCCTGGACAAGGGCGGTCCGTTGGAAACCGTCGGATTCGAGAAAAATGACGTCATCCTGAATGTGAATAACATGCCTGTAGAAGGGGTTGAAGGATTCGTGGCCTTGATCAAATCCCTGCCTGCCCATCAACAGGTCCTGGTAAAAGCCCTGGATAATCGAACCGGGCAAAGCGGGTTTGTTCAGGTAACCATTGGATAACATCATCGGTCGTCCGTCCGGTAAGCCGCGGCATGCTTCTCGACGGACAACCGTCATAGCTCCTATCCTTTTTTAATCCCACAGGGTTGAGTCCCACCGATCATTCGTTTGCGGAGGTCAGCCATGAAACAACAACAAAAGTTCTCGCTCAGTTATTATCTGCTTGTCTTTTTATCGATTGTTCTGATGGAGTCGATCTTTTTCAGCGGCACGGCAGTCAAAGAAATCTCCTACAGCCAATTTCGTAATCTTTTAACCGACAACCGGATTAAAAGCGTCATTATTGAATCGGATCGCCTCTATGGCCTGGAAAAGGCACAGGCGTTGGACGAGAACCACTCCGACAAGAATTCCCCAATATTTCAGCCCCCCCGTAAAAAGGCCCCCTGGCATATCAACTTCGGTCTGAATAGACCGAAGGATTCTCAGCGTGTCGAACGCCAGTTCGTGGTCACGCGACTTGACGACCCGCATTTGATTGCCGATCTGCAGGAGCATGGCGTAGACTACCGGGGCAAGATCGAGTCTCACTGGCTGTCCAACTTCATCGCCAACTGGATTCTGCCCATGGGGCTTTTCATCGTCTTGGGAAGTTTTCTGGCCCGTCGCAAGGGCAAGGGTGCTGCCGGATTCCTGGATGTGGGCAAGAACAAGGCGCGTATCTATGCCGTGGACCCCTCGCAAAAGGTCACCTTTGACGATGTTGCCGGCGTGGACGAAGCAGTCGAGGAAGTCAAGGAGGTAGTCTCATTTCTTGAGAATCCACAACGTTTCACCCGCTTAGGCGCCAAACTGCCCAAAGGGATTTTGCTGGTCGGCCCTCCGGGAACGGGCAAAACGCTGCTCGCCCGTGCTGTGGCTGGTGAGGCTGGGGTGCCTTTCTTCAATCTGAGCGGATCGGATTTCGTAGAAATGTTTGTTGGCGTCGGTGCCGCCCGGGTACGCGACCTGTTCAAGGATGCCAAGGCCAAGGCTCCTTGCATCATCTTCATCGACGAGTTGGATGCCGTGGGGAAAAATCGATCCCAGGGAGCCATCATCGGCGGTAACGACGAACGGGAGAACACCCTTAACCAGCTATTGACGGAAATGGACGGATTCGATCCCCAATCCGGCATCATCATCATGGGCGCCACCAACCGGCCTGAAGTACTAGACCCGGCCCTATTGCGTCCCGGCCGTTTCGACCGGCAGATCCTGGTGGACCGGCCCGATCTTGACGGGCGCATGGAAATTTTTAAGGTGCATACGAGGGATTTCGCCCTCGGCCCGAATGTCGATTTCCGTAAGCTGGCGGCGGAGACGCCCGGTTTCGCCGGTGCCGAAATCGCCAATGTCTGCAACGAAGCGGCCCTGCTGGCTTCACGCAAGGACCGCCAGGCCATATTACAGGCAGATTTCCAGGACGCCATTGAACGGGTCATCGCCGGGCTTGAGAAGAAAAACAAGTTGATCAATCCCCACGAAAGAAAGGTAGTTGCCTACCATGAATCCGGCCACGCCATCGTGGGTCATCTCACCGCAGGGTCCGACCCGGTCCAGAAGGTGTCCATCATCCCGCGCGGGATTGGTGCCCTGGGCTACACCCTGCAAACACCCCTGGAAGATCGGTTCCTCATGTCGCGCACCGAACTATTGGGAAAAATCAAAGGACTCTTGGGCGGCCGTGCGGCGGAAGATATCATCTTTGGCGATGTCTCCACTGGTGCGTCAAATGATTTGGAAAAAGTGGCTGACATTGTTCGTAACATGCTTACCGTATACGGGATGAGCGAACAGATGCCCAACCGCTCACTGGTGGAAAAATCCTCCAATCCTTTTCTGGGCCAGGGACCGTCAACCCAACGCCGGTCGGAAGACCTCGAGGCGCTCATCGACAAGGAGAGCCAAACGATTATCAACGACGCCTACCAGGAGGCCCGAAAGATTGTCACTGAACATCGAAGCGAACTGGAGGCTATGGCGGCCCTGCTGCTGGAAAAGGAGAAAATCGACGGACAGGATATTAAGCGCATCTTGGACGAAAATCAAAACAACAAGGATCAGGCTGCCGCCTGATAGATCTTGGTTGGGGGCTTCACACTTACTAAACCAGTCCTGCCGGATCACGAGAAAAGAGCAAACGTATATGGAAGATAAAGCGAAAAACAGAATCGGATTTTGGCCGGTGGTGGCCATCGGCATCGGCGGCATGGTGGGCGGCGGCATTTTCGCCGTCCTGGGGCTTTCCGTGCAGATGACCCATGGCGCCGCACCGCTGGCATTCCTGGTTGCCGGCCTGGTGGCCCTGACGACCGCCTACGCCTACACCCGACTGTCGGTGACCTTTCCCGGACAGGGAGGCACCGTGGTCTTTCTGGACCAGGCATTTGGCGCAGGCCTTTTCACTGGGACAGCCAATGTTCTGCTTTGGATCAGCTACATCGTCATGCTTTCTTTGTACGCTTACGCCTTTGGCAGTTATGGCGCAGCCATGTTTCCGGAAGGTTTGCGTTCAGCAGGAAAGCACGTACTGATCAGCGTCGCGGTGCTTGGGGTTACCGGCCTCAATTTTCTCAATGTTGAAACCATCGGCCGTGCCGAAACCTGGATCGTGGCTGTTAAGATCGGGATCCTGCTTTTTTTTATTGGCGTGGGCACCTGGACCGTCGATGTCTCGCGGATTGCCGTGGGCAGCTGGCCCCAGGCCACGAGCATTTTGGCGGGGGCGATGATCATTTTTCTGGCCTACGAAGGCTTCGAGCTGATTGCCAACACCGCCGCGGATGTCCGCGACCCAAACCGAACGCTGCCGCGGGCATACTACTCGGCCGTCGGGTTTGTCATCCTGCTTTATGTCTTGGTGGCTGCGGTGACTGTGGGCAATTTACCGGTTCCACAGATCGTCGCTGCCAAGGACTATGCCCTGGCGGAGGCGGCCAAACCCTTTCTGGGATCTTTCGGGTACCTGTTGATCACCGTAGCGGCCCTTCTCTCCACCCTGTCGGCTATCAACGCGACCCTGTATGGCGCCGCCCGTCTCAGCTACACCATTGCCAAGGACGGCGAGCTGCCGGAAATCCTGGAACGTAAGTTGTGGAACCGCCCGGTGGAGGGCCTTTTGATTACCAGCGGCGCCACGTTGCTGGTCGCCAATCTTTTTGACCTGTCAAGCATCTCGACCATGGGTAGCACCGGCTTCTTGCTCATTTTTGCCGCTGTCAACGCCGCCAACGTCCATCTGGCCAAGCGGACCGGCAGCCGGCGCTGGATATCCATCGCGGGAGTCCTGCTATGCCTGGGCGCCCTTTACAGCCTTCTGCACTATACTTGGCAGCACACACCATCCCACATCTGGGTTTTGGCAGCCATGCTGCTTTTGGCTTTTGCCGTCGAAAGCACCTACCGGTTGTGGCGGCGGGGCAATCTTATTCTGGAGCATTTCCGGTAACACGTCAAAGCCAGCGCAGGTGCCGTTCGCAATATCAAAATTGCATCGGCTGTGCACCTGGAATGCCGTCCATGGAACGATTTGCTCCGGGATGGCGTTTATTAAGACCGTAAAAATTTGACTTTTAACGGTTTTATGGTAGATTTTTTTATGCGTATTTCAAACTGGTTTTTATGGATTACGTGCCTGGCAATTTCGGCGGCCGTTATCCTGAGTTTCCCTTTTTCTCCTCACAACGCATGGGGGGCACCATCCCCATCGCCCCAACCGCCGCAAGCGGGTTTCGCACCGGCGCGCACCGGATCTTCCCGCTCTCCGAAATATATTGACGTACGGATCAAACAGCCCCTTAAAACCCTGATTGCCGGGGAATCGGGCAGCTTCGAACTGGAAACACGGCTGACGGCGCCTGATAACACCGTTGGCAAACCGGTGCAATGGGACCGGGAAGCGGCGGTTCCACTGGTCATCTATATCGCCGCTCCGGAAGCCAGCGGCATCGCATTTATCGACAGGATCCACCCGGACCGGCCTTATCGCCATATTCTGGTGAAATTCGAACGCCCTTCCGGATCCGATTCACAGCCCTTGACCGCAAAAGTGGATTACATCGTCAATCCGCGAACCAGTGCTGGCAGCCACTCTTTCTGGATGGACATCTATGGTGAGCTGGTCGATGCAAAAGGCCTCAAGATCCAGGATATGGGCGTCTACCACCTGCCTTTCGAAATCGACACCCATCTCAAGACCAAAGTCCTGATGCTAACGATCATCGCGGTCGCCGTTTTTCTCTTTATCGTTGAGTGGGTACGTGTGGACGTGGTTGCCATTGCGATGATGGTGCTGCTTCCCGAGTTGGGGCTTTTAAACGCCCGGGACACGTTCAAAGGTCTCAGCAGCAACGCCGTGGTGGCGATCATCGGCGTGATGATCATCAGCTACGGGTTGAACCGGGCCGGGCTGGTCAATCGCATGATTCAACCGCTATTGAAGCACGTCGGCAGGAGTTCACGACGGCTGACGGTCATTTTCTCGGGCCTGATTGCCGTCATCTCCAGCGTCATGCAAAATACCGGCGCCGCCGTGCTCTTCCTGCCCGCCATCCGCCTGGTTGCCTCCTACCGGCTGAAAATGCCCATTTCCCGGGTGCTCATGCCCATCGGCATGGCGGCCATCCTTGGCGGCACCCTGACCATGATCGGCACCAGTCCCCTGATCCTCCTTAACGACATTCTTCCCTCCGGGATGCCCAAGTTTGCATTTCTGGAACTGACGCCCATCGGCCTCGCATTGGTGGTCGGCGGGGTTGCCTATCTTTCGACGGTAGGATTGGGCATACTTGCCGGACGACAGGAGAAACCCGCTTCTGATCCAAACCAACCCGTCGACCCTGCCCGTGAAGGCATCCTCGACGCCTACCCCCTGATCAAGGGACCCTTTGAGATTCATGTTCCCGAGAATTTCCGTCCAGCCCGGCTTCCACTTACCATAATGCAGATACGCAGACGGTTTCTTGTCAATATCGTGGCTTCGGCTGAAATCGATGGCACCTGCAAGGTTGCTCCGCTTCCCGACATGACTGTGCAACCGGGTCATTTCCTGTGTGTCTACGGCCCGGTCAAAGCCGTTGAAAGATTCGTGAGCGCATACGGACTGGATCTGAAAGCGGAACCGGAATTTTTCAAAAACGATATGTTCAATCCCTCGTTGGCGGGAATTGTCGAAGGTGTGGTATCGCCCCGGTCCGGACTTATCGGTCGAACCATCAAGGAAATCCGCTTTCGCGAGACCTTCGGGCTGAATGCCCTGGCCATCCATCAATCCGACAAAGCCTATTATCGGCAATTGGCCGACCGGCCGCTTCAAGCCGGCGATGCGGTGCTGTTGCACGGCACCTGGGAGCAGTTGCATGCCCTGGAAGACCTTCACCGGAACCTGATCATCATCACGCCGTTTGAAAAGGAATTTCACAAGCCCGAAAAAGCCGCCTGGGCATTGATCTGCTTCATGGTAACGCTGGGCCTGATGATTCTGTCGAGCTTCTATTTTCAAAGTCGGCCCTACAATCCGATTCCCCTGTCGGTTTGTCTCATGCTGGGCGCTGTAAGTATGGTGCTCACCCGTGTCATATCGATCAATGAAGCATATCGGGCGGTCGATTGGCGGACGGTTTTCCTTCTGGGGGGGCTTATCCCGCTGGGAATGGCCATGAACCAGACCGGAACGGCCCAGTGGATCGCCGGAGGCATCGTCGCCGGTCTCGGCCCCCTGATGAACCCGCTTTTGCTGTTGATTCTTCTGGCCGCCCTGAGCTGCGGATTCACCATGGTCATCTCCAATGTCGGCGCCTTAACGCTGCTGATCCCGCTGGGCATCTCCATCGCCAGCCAGATCGGCGTCGATCCGCGGGTGGCCGCCATTGTCGTAGGGCTCGGGGTGTCCAACTCCTTCATCCTGCCGACCCATCAGGTAAATGCGCTTTACATGGGGCCCGGTGAATACAGGACTCGGGACTACATCAGGATCGGCGGTGGGCTGGCGGTTATTTACATCGTCATCCTGGTGGCAATGACGTACCTCTTTTACCTGTAGTTCAGCGCCGAACATGGATTTTCGCCGACGGATAGCCACATCCATCGCTCCTCGTTATTTTCTTAAAGCGCACATTTCTGGCCTTTTCCATCTTGTTCATTCGGGTTCGAATTTCAGTTCGGCGGCATGGTTGTTCCGCTGGGCACGTTCCCGGCCGTAGCTTCGCACCACCAGCACCGGAATCTCTACGGCGTGGCGCACGGCCGAGACGGTCTGGCCGAAGACCAGGTCGTCCATTCCACGATGGCCGTGCGAGCCCATCACCAGCATATCGATGCCAACAGTCTTGACGGCATCGACGATGGCCTCGGCCGGCTTTCCGTGGAGCAGCAGAAATTCCACCGGAAGATCCGCTTCTTCGATCTCACGGGTCAGATGGGTGAGATAAAGTTCGTCTTCCGCGCTATGCAGGCTCCAGCTGTCTTTCCCCAGCATGAGCGTGCCGGGCGTATCGACCACATGCAGCAGGGTGACTTTCGCCCGGTGCCCGCGCGCTTCGGCTACGGCCGAAGAAAGAATCTGCCCATCGCCGGGCGCATGCTGCAAGGCCACACCGATATGCCGTATGCGAGGCGGTGCAATGGTCCCCGCCACCCGACCCGCGTCGGTCGTGATCGCGCTCTCCCATCGGCGGCCGGGCCGAAAAAAGGGCTTTGCGGTGATGATGACGAGAACCCCCAGAACCCCGATGATAGGAATCATTAAAGAGATATTCTGCCATAGCGGGAGTTGGCCGCCCCACTCGGCAATGGAATCGAAAACCAATTTCAGGTTCAGGGCGACAATGACTGCTGCAATGGCCCAGGCCACTGTCTGGAGCCAGGGACGATTGGCGAAGCCACCCATCTTGCCCGGATCGGAAGTGAAATGGATCAGTGGGATGATAGCGAAGGGCAGTTGCAGGCTGAGCACGACCTGGGATAGAATCAGAAGCCGGTATAAACCGTGGTCGCCGGCCAGGGCGACGACGATTGTGGCCGGCACCAGGGCCAGGCTGCGGGTCACCAGGCGTCTCAGCCAGGGCTGCATGCGCAGGTTGAGAAACCCTTCCATGACAATCTGGCCCGAGAGGGTGCCGGTGATCGTTGAACTCTGCCCTGCCGCCAGCAGGGCCACTGCAAAGGCGATGGGGGCCAGCCGGGAGCCCAGGACGCCACTGAGCAATCCGTGCGCCTGCTGAATCTCCGTGACCAGGATCCCCCGGCTGTGAAAGTCCGCCGCCGCCATGATCAGGATCGCAGCGTTCACCAGAAAGGCCGCGTTGAGCGCCACCGTGGAATCGACCAGATTGAAACGGCAGGCTTCCTTTTTGGCCGTGACGGTGTCGGATACGGCCCGTGACTGGACCAACGATGAGTGCAGGTAGAGATTGTGCGGCATGACCGTGGCGCCGATCATGCCAATGGCGACATAGAGCGCCGAAGAATCCATGTGTGGAATGAATCCTGCGGCGATACCGCCCCAATCCGGTTTGGCCAGGTAGACTTCGATGAAAAAGCAGGACCCGATGGTGGCCACCAGCATGACGATAAAGGCCTCCATCTTGCGCATCCCCAGGCGCTGCAATGCCAAAAGCAAAAAGGTGTCCATGGCTGTCACCGCGCAGCCCCAGAGCAGGGGCAGACCGAAAAGCAGATTCAACCCGACGATGGTACCGAGAATCTCCGCCAGATCGGTAGCCGCAATGGCAATTTCGGCAAGCCCCCATAAGAAGAGATTGGTCCCTTTTGAGTACTCCCTCCGACAGCCCTGGGCCAGATCCAGGCCGGTGACAATGCCCAGCCGCGCGCTCAATGTCTGTAAAACCACGGCCATGATGTTGGACATCAGCAAAACCCAGATCAACATATAACCAAAACGGGCACCGCCTTCGATGTCCGTGGCCCAGTTTCCCGGATCCATATAACCCACGCTGACAAGATAGGCCGGCCCGACGAAGGCGATCAACCGGTGCAGACCGCCCCGTTTTTTTACATCAATCTTTTTATCGAAGCGGTCTGCCGCCGGTCGTTCGGAATGCGATAGTTCGCGCATGAGAGCAGTCTCCTGTTTCCGTTTTATCTATTTCTCATGGGCATTCAATTTCGAGAGAGTTGGCGGTGGGCAATCAATGGACCGTAGTCGCCACATTGACACCCAGTTGGTAAACCAGTTCACCGCCAAGATAGGCCGTCACGAAAAGGCCGATGATACCGAGCAGGCCCGGAATTTCAGCCAGCCAGCCTCGTTTGCCAGAAAGGGAATACCCGAACCGGTATGCCAGCCATCGCAACAAAGCATGCAGACCGAAAATGCATAAAGTGATGATGGCAACGGTTTCATGGATCTCCAACGGTCCTGCGTCGAAACCGGCTGCAACGGCATGGTCCAACGCGATGTCGCCGAAGACTGCGGCTACGACGGCAAACGCGGTGCCTGCCAGGAGGCTGCAAAACGCAACCACCGGCCAAGCCTGCCGAACGCTCAGATCACCGCCGCGCAGCAGGATTCCAACGGAGAGAAATTCTGCACCGATCCACAGGACAATGGGAAAATGCACCAGCATGGGATGAATTTCAGTAATCGGTATCATGGACGACCTCCTTTTTGCTATCTCTGCCACTTTGCTTTGGTTTGATACAGCCGGCGCGGTAGAGAATGAAGAGCATTTCGATCTGGTTCAGGATCGCAGAGAGAAGAATATTTTTCTCTTTTGAAAGGATAGCGGCCGGAAAAACCATCACGGTCAGCAGGTCGAGATTCTGCTGTCGAGGCCCGATGGTCTGCAGCCCGTCGATCCGGGCGCCATCCAGAATTGCCCGGTTGCCCATGGTGATCGAGGGAAGCGCGGTCCCGGGATGCTGAACGGCATGTTCGTTGATGGTCTGTCCACTGTTGCGGTCGATCATACGAACAAGCAGCCAGGGAGCCTCGGCAATGGTCATCGCCTTCAGGGCCAGTTTGTCGACCAGTGCCCGGAATTCTTTTTTGCATTGTGGATAGAAAGCGACACCGCAAAGCGCCGACTCGATTTCCTGGATCTCCACGTTAACTCTGCCGATGTACCGGAAGGCGTCCGCCAGCCGTGAGATCAGCCTCGATTTTTCGAATGCTGCCCGTTCTGCCGCCTGCTCGTATGAATTAAGGCGATTCATCATACGAATCATGACCAGGAATGAAATGCCGAACAGGACAAGAATCATGACTGTTTCGAGAACGTCTTCTTCGATCATGAACCGGTCGGTGATCGCAATTCCGTGCCGGATCAACAATGGCGTGGTGCTCACACACAACAGCAGAACCAGCAGGATCGAGAAGTAAAAGCCGATAAGATAGTTGGGTTTCCAGACGCTTTCCATATGGCTGCCTGCCTTTTCTATAATTGACGAATTTGCTGTTTAGAAATGCGCGCCGCCATGCATCGAATGCGGCGTCAGGTGATGGTGGACCGTTTTCAGAAACTGTTCGTGGTGCCGACTGCGCAGGTTGAAGTGCCGGTATACCAAGGTTTTTGCCCAATCGGTCAAAAATGCCCAGACGATCGAATAGCCCCAGATCAGAGAAATCTCACGCCAGTGGATGGGTGCGATCAAACCGAAGCCATAGGCTGCCAGAAGGGTGCCGATCAGTTTGGTGGCCAGTGCCGACCAGACCATTACCGGCGCCGGATATGGTTTTTTCAAAAAGAAGCCTTTGCTGCGGGCCACGAAAAGCGTCAGATGTCCGGAAACGGCCATTTTCAGGAATATGTAGGTCTGGACCTGCGGAATGGTCAGATGCAGCACGTCGAGAGCGATGTAAAGCATCAGGAAGCTGCCGGCCACACCGGTCAGTCCCATGACCGCCGATACGGCAATGATGCGGTGCATGTCCCAGCGAACGGGCCCGGGGTCCAGGCCGGTGCGATCATAGGCGATGGTCATGATCGGGACATCGTTGAGAAACGCCAGCAGGATGATCATGATGGCCGTGATCGGATAGAAGTTGAAGACAATCATCGCCAGGACGACAAAAATCATGATCCGGATGGTCTCGGTAATGCGGTAAACGGCATAGCTGTTCATGCGTTCGAAGATGCGGCGCGCCTCCTCTACGGCACGCACCAGCACCGAGAGGCCCGGTGCGGTCAGAACCAGATCCGCCGCCGCTCTGGCGGCATCGGTGGCCCCGCTGACGGCGACGCCCACATCGGCCTGTTTGAGGGCCGGCGCATCGTTGACACCGTCACCGGTCATTCCAACGATATGGCCCTTGTCCTGGAGCGCCTTGACGATGCCGTGCTTGTGTTCGGGGAACACCTGGGCGAAGCCGTCCGCCGCTTCGATTCGTGCGGTCAGGTTCCCGTCCGCCGAACGGTCTTCGCCCAACAGGCGATCGGCATCTTGGATGGCCTGCCCCAATCCCAATTTGCCGGCCATTTCTCGGGCAATGGCCAGGTTGTCTCCAGTCACCATCTTGACCGCTATGCCGTGCGCTTTCGCCTGGGCAATGGTTTCCGCCGAATCCTCCCGCGGCGGATCGAACAGCGGCAGAATGCCCAGAAACTTCCACGGGCCATCAGGCTCACGGGTGCGGGCCACACCGAGCGTACGCTGCCCCTTTGCGGCCAGGTCGTCGATGACTGCCTGCACTTTTCGACGGCGCTGCGAATCGAGTCCGGCCATGTCCATGATCACCTGGGGGGCGCCCTTGGCTGCCTTGAATCGGTGGCCGCCTCTGGCGCGAACCGTCGCTTCGGTGCGTTTGCCCACCGGGTCGAAGGGCATAAACGAAAGAAGGTCGTAACTGTCCAGCGCACCGGGGTTTTCCAGGGTGCCGATTACAGCCGAATCGATACTGTCGTCGTTTTCGGCCTTGGATGCCAGGGCCGCGGTCATCAGCACGGTTTCCGCTTCTGCCGTATCGAAGGTCATCACATCGCCGACGGTGAGCCGGTTCTGCGTGAGTGTCCCGGTTTTGTCCGAACACAGCACGTCCATTCCCGCCATCTCCTCAACGGATTCGAGGCGGGATACGATGGCCTTCATTTTGGACAGCGCCATGGCCCCGACCGCCATGGTTACGGAAAGCACGGCCGGCATGGCCACCGGGATCGATGCGACGGTTAGAATCAGCGCGAACTGAAGCAGTTCGGTGAAGCTGGAACCGCGAAACAATTGCACGAGTACCAAAACCGCCACCAGCCCGAGACTGAGATAAATCAAGTAGTCACCGATCTGCAGAACGGCTTTCTGGAAATGGGACGGTTTGCCGGCCCCGGCCACCAATTTGGCCGTACGCCCGAAATAGGTCTGGGCGCCGGTCGTGACCACCAGGGCCACCATCTCACCCTGCCTGGCGATGGACCCCGAGTAGACGCTGTCTCCCTTCTCTTTCCCGGCGGGCAGGGATTCGCCGGTGAGTGCGGACTGATCCACGCTCAGGTAATCGCCGTCAATGAGCTTGGCATCGGCCGGAATGATGTCGCCGGCCCGCAAGCGGATGATATCGCCGGGAACCAACTCGCGCGCATCGGTTGGCTTCCAGGCGCCGTCCCGTCGCACGCGGCTTTTCAGCGCCAGTTTGTTTTTGAGAGCGGCGACGGCATTACCGGCCTGGTGCTCCTGCCAGAAACCGACCGCGGCATTGAAAGCCAGAAGGGTGACGATGATGCCGAAATCGACCCAATGGTGGACAACCAACGAAAGGATCGCCGCCGCTTCGATCATCCAGGGAATCGGTCCCCAGAAAAAGCCGAGGAATTTGACCAGTGCACTGGTTGACTTCTCGCTGATTTCGTTGGTACCGAACTGCGCCATGCGCCGGCGGGCCTCATCGGCGGACAGGCCCTGGTCGGAGGTATCCAATTGCTGCATCAGTTTCTCGATGGGCGTCTTTTGGGCGTCTTTGATCGATATTGGGTTCACATCCATGATCATGTTCCTTTCCATTTCACTTCTTGCGTTGACCGTAGCGCCGACGACCGAACAAAAACGCCGCCTGACTCCTGCCGTCCGCACTTAATCGATAAATTGCGACAGTTTGCTGTGGCAATTTTTCAATTGAACAATCAGCCGATCATAGTGGTGAATGTTGCGCAGCGCCCGAATGATCAGGTAGCTGCCCAGAACAATCAGGGCGGTCAGCATGATGCCCAAAGGGACGATCAGCGGCAGGACGTGCAGCACATCGTAGTAGCGCGATGTGGCAATCAGCAAGCCAAGCACCGACAGCGGCAGGGCAAACACGGCGATGCCGGTACGCATGGCCGCCAGAGAGGTTCGTTTTTCCGCCAGGATCAACTGTGCCTCGTTGATGATGATGGCATCCGAATCCCCTTTATGTTGGGAGCAGGTAGCGTTCTCATCCGTTTCCCCAAGAAGTTTTTTAATTACGGTCATGACAGGTCTCCTTAACGAACCAGCATCAGGCTTGCCGGCAGCCGGCGAATAATGGCATCGTTGGTCTTGCCGAAGAGAAAGTGTTCCAGACGCCCCTCCCGGTGGGCCAGCATCAGGATAAGATCGACACCTTCCTTCTCTACCGCCTGGGAAATGGCTTTCACCGGATCGCCATCCTTGACCCATTCGTTGATCAACATGCCTTCGGCTTTTTCGATACGGATGATCCGATCCAGTTTCTCGCGCGCCTTGGCAATCATGGCCTTGTACTCCTCGTCCAGGGAGGGCACCGGAAGATTCCATCCGTTGACGTTGAAGGGATCGTGGATGATGTGCAGGACATGCAGTTGCGCCCCGAATTTTCTGGCCAGGGCAACTCCGGTGCGCAGCACCTTGACACAATTTTTGGTAGAACGGCTGACGACAAGAATGTTATTGAATGTTTCCATGGGAACCTCCTTTAGTTGTGGCACACAGTGTTTTTCAGTGCGCCGTGTTTTCGGCAACCGTGTCGACGATACGTTCGAATTCCATGGCCTTGCTCAAAAAATGATCCGCACCCAGGTTCAGGCATGCCTTCCGGTAACGCGGATCATCGAGGGTGGTCATCATGATGACTTTCATTTCCGGGTAAGCCGCCTTGAACCGTTTGAGCAACGTAATCCCGCTTTGATCGGGCAAATGGATATCGAGAATGACCGTATCGGGTCGGGTTTGCTCGACCGTCTCGATGGCCTCGCGACCGCTTCCGGCCTCTCCGACGACGCGAATCAGTGGGGATTCATGTAAAAGTGCGGCAATCCGTTTTCGCATCGTGGAAGAGTCGTCGACAATCAGTACCTGTTTCATTGGCTTGCTCCTTGTTCTCGTTACGCCAATAATAAAAACAATAGGTCTGCACGGAAATCGGCGATCATCTGATCTTGATGTAGGCGTGGGGCGGGAGAAGGTGTCGGTGTTTGTCCGACAACCGGATGCTTGCGGGAAAAGGATGAAAAAGGATAGCTGCGGTTTACGCCGGCCTTATTCCACCAGGCCGTTCTGAACGGCGTAGTAAATCAGCTCGGCATTGTTTTGCATGTGCATTTTCTCGAGGATGCGGGCACGGTAGGTGGAAACGGTCTTGACGCTCAAGGCCAGGGACTCGGCGACCTGGGAGACGGTTTTTCCGGAGCCGATCAGGCACAGCACCTGGTATTCGCGGTCGGATAGGGTTTCATGGGGTAGCCTGCTGGCGTCTTCGTCCAGGGCGAAGGCGATCTTTTCTGCAAGGGATGGATTGATGTACTTGCCGCCGCGGTGCACTTTGCGGATGGCTCGGATCAACTCCTCGTCGGCGCTTGCCTTGGTCAGATAGCCGGACGCACCGGCCTTGATGATTCTCAGGGCGTACTGGGATTCCGGGTGGATGGTGAGGATAACCACCGGCAGGTGGGGTTTTTCGATCTTCAGCTGTTTGAGCACGTCCAGCCCGTCCATCCCGGGCATCGACAGGTCCAGCAGGACGACGTCATAATCATGATGACGAACCAGATTCAGCAGTTCGATGCCGTTGGACGCCTCGCCGACAACGGAGATGTCGGCCTCTTCGGTGATGATCTGTTTCAATCCGGCGCGTACGATCGGGTGGTCATCGGCAATAACGACGTTGATCATGAAGTGACTCCTTTTTGATCGATTTTTTCCATGGGAAGATGGATGGTGACGCGGGTTCCCTGTCCGGCCCGTCCCTTGAAAACAACCTGTCCGCCCATAGGATAGAGGCGCTCGCGGATGCCGAGCAGCCCGAAAGCGTGCGGTGAATTGATCTCATCCTCGGTGATGCCGCGGCCGTTGTCCTCAACCTGTAATCGAAGTTCACCGTCCTGCTTTTCCAGGCGAACGATCACGTCCTTGGCCTCGGCATGACGGATGATATTGGTCAACAGTTCCTGGAAGATTCGAAACAGGGCCGTGGCCTGGTTTTTGGTCAGTTCCGGTTCGTAGCCGTCGTTAACCAATCGGCATTTGATTCCAGTGCGATTACGGAACGTGTCGGCCTGCCATTCGATAGCTGCGGCCAATCCAAAATCGTCCAGAATCCCCGGTCGCAATTCGGCGGTGACAGCGTGCAGGGTTTCCATGGCTTCACCAATCGCCTGAAACATGGCTGCCAGTTTTTCCTCCACGGAGGTGTCGACCGTCGGCAGATGTTTTCTCATCCAGGCAAGATCCATTTTCAAGATGGTCAACGACTGCCCCAACTGGTCGTGGATCTCGCGGGCGATGCGGATGCGATCCTGTTCACGCACATCGTTCTGGTAGGCGCTCAATCGGCGAAGTTGCTCGCGGGACTGCTTTAAGGAAGCCTTGGCCTGTTCCTCGCGTTCGATTCGCATCTGTAAGGTCTGGGCCATTTCGTCGAATACCCCGGCAAGATGATTGATTTCGTCGCGCATGCCGATCCGGCCAATGTGCGCTCGAAAGTCACCGGCCGTCAGTTGGCGGCTGGCATGGACGATGGCACCGATCCGGCGAAGGATGAATTTTTCGGCGGTCCACCAGATGGCCATAACGGCCATGAGCGCCGAAACAATCAGCAGAATCAGATTGCGGACAAAGATGCGATTGGATGTCGCCAGAGCCACCGACTGGGGAATCTTCAGGACGACATAGACCCGGCCCTGTTGAAAGGTGCTCTCCAACCGGGCGAAGGCATAAATCCACGTCTTTTTGTTCTTATCGTCGGCGGTGAGCACTCCCGATGGTTGACTCTCGATCCGCTTTTGCAATGCCGGATCGATCGGTTGGGAAGCGGCCCAGCGGGATTTGTCCACTTCATCACGCAACATGACCTGATTTTCGTTGGCAAGGATCAGCCGAAAACCTGCCGGCAGTTCGTCCAGTTGATCGAGAAAACCGCGATTCATCCAGTTCAGGTCCAAGGCGGCAAAAACCACGGCCATGGCATCCCCGCTGCTGCTAAAAATAGACCGTGCAAAATAAATCACCGGCTCGCCATCGATGCGTTCGCCGCTGTAGGACCCCATCACCAAACCCTGTCGATTGAGGCTCGAAGAAAGCCATTTTCGGCCTGCATAATCGCTCTCCATCCGGTCGGGGTGACTTCCGGCAATCAGGCTGCCGGCAGAGTTGACAATGCCGAAGGCCTTGTACCCGTCGGCAGAATTCTTCAGGTGGGATAGAAATGGCGCGAGTCGTTCGGCTTCCCCATTCACGGCGGTAAAAGTCTCGGCCACGGCAGCCGTCAAATCGCGGGTAGCCTGAATTTTCAGGTTTTCCGTCTCGGCCGCCATCTGAGCCATCAGCTTGGTTTTATGCAGGATGGCGTCTTTTTCAATTGCTTTCTGCTCTTCAGTAACATAGAAAATGATCATCGTCACCGGGATGAAGGCTAATAAGACCAGCGGGTATAATCGTGTTTTCAGACTGACACCGGCAAATTGTTTCATGACATCCCTGTTTTGTGACTGTGGCGGCGGGCAGGCGATCCTGTTTCGATTTCGTTTCTTTTTATACAGCCAAACCAACCCCTGTTGCAACTGCTCTATCTTGATGTCAGGCCATAGCCCTCGTCGACGCCATGGGCCGTCGGCAGGGTACTCCTTGTAATGAGCATTTTTATCTACTGCCACATACTCATTACCGGAAACACGAGGATAAATAAGGGTAATTGCATCAGTAAGCGGCGTTGATAAAAGCAAGCTGGCAACATGGATCAGTCGGATAGCAGGGACGGTAATTTTTTTTCGCGGAACGGTTGCCGGGGTCGTCAACATGGGAGTCATGACAGGCTCCATGATCTCGCAGCCGGCCGTGGGTTTGGTGTTGGACAACATGTGGACCGGCAATTTTTTAAATGGCGTGTGTCTATACGATGCGCAGCCGCCTATCGAAGCGGCTTTTCGATTATGCTTTCCTGGATTGGTATCTTATTCCTGCTATTGATCTTTACCCACAATTCCATATCCGAATGGATATGACGTCATCATCCATTCATTAACGATGAGAATGGGCAGCGGTGTTTGGGGCGTTGGGATACACCACTGGAAGGTGTCGGCGGTCGGGCGGCCACTGTCTAAAAATCCCGCCAAAGGATGGACTGTGCCAGATGAGTGTCGGCATTTCGATCCAGCCGAATACGACAACGGGATAACCGTAGGCTTGAGACATGAGGATACCAGCCAGCGGCTGGATCAGCAGGAGGACATAGAGGCAGACATGCATAACCTCTGAAACGTAGCGCAACACCAGGTGGGTACCCAGAAACGTTGGTCGAGGATTTGCGAGACGCCAGAGCAAGCGCACGGCCATTAAGAAAAAAACAATTTTTTGGCTGATTAAAGGGTAGCGTGTTCTATCGAACCTTGTCAAACAAGAGACGGCAAAACGGTCCAGTCCGAATTGTCTACTGCGATCTCAGCAGAAAATTAGATGTCCGTATTGACGGCATCTGCATAATTTGCGAAAACCGTTAAAAGAAATGAAAAGCGCTGTATCGAGCAATCAATTGCCCAGAGCAACACAGACAAGGAGGTATCCCCATGGCTAATTGTTGTGACATGAAAGAAGGCGATCTGTATGTTTGTAATTCCTGCGGTTTGGAATTGGAGGTAAAAAAAGCCTGCGGCTGTAAACCCGGATCAGCGGACGCCTGTAATGTTCCTCTTATGTGCTGCGGCAAGGAGATGTCCAAAAAGAGCACCTAAGGTTGGCCCAACCTGCCGGATAACAACGAAGGCGTGCTCAGCATTTCATCTTGATGCGCGCCTTTGTTGAATCTGACTATGGTTACCCCATCGTTGCAGTCGATCACGACGGCGGCACCCTTGGCACCTTGGCTCTGAATCGCTCCGGCTTTTGCAACGTTGGGAGTTACTAAAGCGCCATATCCGATCTGAACACATCCTCTATTTTTTGGGGTTTCCACGATCCAGCGCACTTCTGACTGTTTTGGCCAAATCCTTCAAAGCGATTGGTTTCATCAATACATGGCTGATACCTGCCTCGGAAAGATCTTCGGAAATCAGTTTTTCACTAAATCCGGTACTCAAAATAATCGGAATATCCGAACGAAGTTTTTTTATTTCTCTTGCTAAAGTATCTCCTGTCATATGCGGCATGGTCATATCGGAGATCACCAAATCATATTTTTCCGTCTGTGCTTTGAAAGCGTTTAACGCATCTTGAGGGTTGGCCCGGGTTTCAACGGTGTATCCCAGCTGTTCCAGCATCGCTTTTCCGATATCGATAAGGACCTTTTCATCATCCACCAACAGTATGGTTTCATGGCCGGTTTCAAGTGGGGTGGATGTCTCGATCGTTTTCTTGTCTTCTGCTCGCATTAGCGGCAAAAGCACTTCGAAGGTTGTGCCCACGCCGATCTCACTGTAGACTTGGATATCTCCCCCATGATCTCTAACAATACCATGCACCACCGCGAGCCCCAATCCGGTGCCTTCTCCTTGTTCTTTGGTTGTGAAATACGGTTCGAAAATTCGATTCAGGGTGGTCGCATTCATTCCCGTTCCCGTATCCGCAACGACAAGTTTTAAATACGCGCCGGGTTTAACGTTCGGGTAAAAAGCATCATCGGGTGCGATTTCGGTTTCTCCCAGATCAATAACGATTTTCCCACTTTTTGAACCGATCGCTTGGAATGCGTTCGTAGCCAGGTTCATTACGATTTGATGAATTTGGTTCGGATTCGCGGCGACGGCGCCCATACCGGTTCTAACATTCTGTTCGATTTCAATGGTTGTCGGGATGGATGCTCTCAGTAATGTTAACGCCTCTTTCGTTACCAGTCCGATATCCGTGGGAACTTTCTCGGATTTGCTTTGACGGCTGAAAGCCAGTATCTGCTTTACCAGTCCTTTTGCACGATTACTGGCAACGCAGAGCTGATCGATATAATCGCTAGCCTTCGGATTGTCCTTTGAACTTAATTGTGCAAGCTGGGCATAACCAAAGATTCCACCAAGAATGTTATTGAAATCATGAGCAATACCCCCCGCCAGCGTTCCGATGGCTTCCATTTTTTGAGCTTGCTGCATTCGCTCTTCCATCATTTTTCGCTCGGTAATATCCATATGGGTGCCAAGCATTCGTGACGATTTGCCATCAGCATCCTGCTCGACCGTTTTGCCACGAGCGAGGATCCATCTCCACTGGTTGTCCTTGGTTTGCATACGAAATTCCATCTCAAATGGTTTTCCTGACTCGGCATGCCGAAGTACACACTGTTCGGCGCTTGCCCGGTCTTCAGGATGCAAAAGGCTTTTCCACGTTTCGAATTCTTGAGGCAGCTCGTATGGCTCATATCCGAGCATGGTGAACCAGCGTGAACTGAAATAGATCTCTCCCGTGTCAATCCGCCAGTCCCAGACCGCATCGCTGACAGAATCGAGGGCCAGTTTGAGTCTTTCCTCGCTCTTTTGGATCTCCTTCTCGGCCCGCTTACGTTCGGTGATATCGCGACCTTCCGCGATAATCAAATCGACATTACCGGTATCGTCGATCAGCGGCTTCAATGAGAAATCAATGAAATGGACCTGGCCGTCAGCACTTTCATGGGTAACCTCCATTCTTGTGAACTGAGCATTGGCAGCTTTTTCAACGGACTTTTTCAACTTATTTTGTAAGGCCTCGGAATGATTCCAGAACGGTCCTTTCCAGAAGCTTTGGCCAATCAGGTCCTCCTCGTTCTTATTTGCAAAATCAAGGGCCGTCTGGTTGACCTTGCGAGTCGTACCATCCGGATTGAGGATGCCAATAAATTGGAATGTCTGGTTAAAGACGGCCTCGAATAACGCTTCGCTTTTTTGAAGGGACTCGGCGGTTGTTCGATGTTCCTCGATCTCGGCATCGAGTTTTTCATGATATGACTGAAGCCTTTCCAAGAAGGAGTTGTAAAGCCGGGCCAGCTCGCCGATCTCATCGCCAGATCCGGGAATGGCCCGCACGGCAAGATCCCCTTTATCGCCTTGCGTAATAACGGCCATCAGGTGGTTCAACCGTCGGGTAATGGAGTTGCTGATCAGCACGGTCAAAATGGTGCTCAAAAACAAGGCTGCACCGATGAAGTATATTGCGTTTTTTTGCGCAGAATCGATAAACGTATAAATTTCATCCACATATCCGGTCGACCCCACAATCCAATTGAATTCCGGTATATGTCCGAATAAAGACACTTTTTCACGGGATTTCACTTCGCCCGGGTTTTGCCACCAATAGATGACTCTCCCGAATCCTTCCTGAGTCATCGTGTCAAAAAACTGGGTATCCTTTTGGCCCAAATTGAAGAGATTTTGCCCTTCCAGCTCAGGATGAATGAGGATATTACCCCTGCTGTCGGCCAAAAATACATACCCGGAATCACCAAATTTCAGTGCCTGGACACTTTGGCGGATTTCTTCCATGGGAAGCAGGTTTTTGAATTCATCACGATAGGTGGAGACAGAGATAATCCAGTCGAATGGCTCGAAATACGTCATGTAGAGGGCTTTGGGGCGCTCTGCAACTTCGCCGGGGTTCTTCCACTGGTATTCGATATAACCGGTTTTCAGCTCAATTTGTTTGTGTATGAATGGAAATTGTGACCAATTTTTACCTTCCACGAGAGGGTCGGGATGCACCGTTGCGATGGCTTGACTGTTGATGCAATAAATGTATCCTGTATCGCCAATCGTTTGATCCAACAAAATATCGTGAATTCTCTTTTTGGATTCCGCTTCAGTGTATTCACCATCAAGGTGCTGTTGGTAAATGGCTCTGGCAATTTCCAGGTTTTTCTCTGCCACTGCGCGAAGATAATTTTTTATCGAACCCTGGGCAGCGGTTTTTACAAGGTTGATGATGGCGTAGGTTCCATTGCTGAGATTACTTTCAATATTGGATTTGACGGCACGTTTGACCAGTTGGAAGGCAATCACCCCCCCACAAGTAAAAAGGACGATGGATAGGCCCAAATAAGCCAAGAGCAATTTGGTGCGTAATCGCATATTATATATTCTTTTCAGGATAATAATGCTCCCCAGGGGGGAGTCCGCCTATTGCTCATTGGTCATCTGGCTTTCGATGCCAATGGCCGATTCTACGCCGAGCACAAAAGCAATCCCCGTACCGGGTTCGTGAAATCGACCGGCTTTGTGAATGGCCGACAGCACCGGTGCAACCCCACTATCACTGACGAGAAACAGCACCACCTCAGTGCGAATGTCGAGACTCAATCCAAAAAACGTCTTGGCTTCCCGAGCACCGGTACCTGCCGCGTCGATGACGGTGGCCCCCGTTGCGCCGGCTCCCTTCGCCGAGTCGACGACCTTGTCGGTGAGATCCGGTTTGACCATGGCTACGATACATTTAAACGCCACGTGTTTCCTCCTGTGTGAATCGATGGCTGCAAGACGCCCCGATAAGGGTGCATTTCCACCGGGCGTTGCCGACCGGTTGCTTTTGGCATTTCGCTTTCCTCAGGCCGCCATCATGCGGCGTCATTCCAATCAGCCTTTCCTGCGGATCATCCACTGGGCAACTTGGCCATGCTTCGTCCGACGGGGAAAAGCGCCAGATCGAGGCCGCCCAGAAAACAAGCCATTCCAACGAGAACTATAAAAAAACCGAAAACAATGCGTCTGGGCCGGGGGATTGGCTGGCGAAGCACGACTATCTGAAAAAAGACCAGGAGCGCCAGCACCGTGACCACGTCTTTGGCGGTGGCAAGAAGCAGTCGAACCGGATTGAAAAGCATTTCCATGGTGTTGTCATCTCCCGATGTGACGGGTGGCATTTCCGAATGACGCTTTTTGCGCCTTCATCCGGGGACCGCCTTCGATCCATTCCATCAGTGCATGACCAGGCCATAAACCATGACAAAAATCATCGGCGTGAGCGACGCCAAGGCGATGAGGCCGAATCCGTCCGTCAACGGGTCCCGACCCCGTATGGTGCGGGCGAGTCCCACGCCCAAAGCGGTCACAAGGGGCACGGTCACCGTCGAGGTCGTCACCCCACCGAGATCGTAGGCCAGCCCGATGATCTCTTTCGGGGCGAACAGGGTCATCAGCATCACTAGGCCGTAACCCCCTAAACGGACATCGGCATGTTGATACTACGCCCTTGTGTTGGTGCATCGGATTCCAATGCCGGCGCTGAGGCGGCGGCCGTAAACATAGGCGCTTAAACGGACCGAGTAAGCAGGAATCGACATAAGCGTTCATTGTGAAATTTGAGCATAACAGTTTGGTAGGAAAATACAAGATGCCGGGAAACGGTATTCAATTCAAACTGAATCGGACTGAAAGGCCTATGCATGCTGGCGATTCTATAAAAATGACCCCAGCCGATTCTTGTGCCCTTGCCACGGATCCAAAAATCTGGAAATATGAGATATGTTCGGCAGCATAGGATCATCAATCATGGGAATCAAAAGCATGACGGACAAAGAGACCGCTGGTAGCATGAAACGCACGCGGGGAATTACAGAACCCCTGCAAACCAAGATCGATCTCATCGGCCGTCTCGTTCGGCAGGTGGTCGGTCAACAGGCCGGTACCGAAACCGCGCGATTGATCGAGGATCTGATGGATCTTTGCGAGGCCGCTAACCACTCAAATCAGTGGTGGTCCCACATCGATCTGCAGACGCGCATCGAGGCCCTGGAACTGGATCAGCTGGTTTGGATCTGTCGCGCCTTTACCGCCTTTTTCCACTTGGTCAACGAAGCCGAACGGCAGGAGATCATCCGCATCAATCGCCTGGCGGCGCGAAAGGAGACGCCGGAATGCCCGCGCAAGGGATCGATTCTCGAAGCAATCCATCGCCTCAAGCAGAAGGGGATATCCGACGAGGAGATGCAACTCCTTGTCGACGAACTGGACATCGAACCGACCCTTACCGCACACCCCACCGAGGTTCGCCGCGGGACCATTTTGTTCAAGCAAAACCGCATTGCCGAGCTGCTGTCGCGTCTGCCCCAGGATCGTTTGCTTTCCCAGCGAGCCAAGGTTCGCACCATCGACCAAATCGCCCATGAAGTGGCCTTGCTATTGGCGACGGACGACGTACGTCCGGATCGTCTGCGTGTGCAGGATGAGGTGAATAACGGCATCTACTATCAGACCCATGCCATTTGGGAGACCCTGCCACGCATCATCGATGATCTGAGCGAGGCGCTGAGCACCTATTTCAACATCAACGATTCCCCGCCTTTCTTGCGCTTTCGCTCCTGGATCGGCGGCGACCGGGACGGCAACCCCTTTGTGACCCACGATATCACGAACCAAACGCTGGAGGCCCACCGAAATGCAGCGCTGAACAGCTACCGGAAATCCATCGAAGCATTATGGCAGGAGTTGAGTATCTCATCACAGCGGGTGGCTGTGCCCCATGACCTGATGAAAGATATTCAGCGCGAGGCCGAGATGATCGCGCTGCATCCGGACGAACGGCATCGGTACCGTTTCGAGCCCTTTCGGCTTAAAATCGCCTATATGCTGGAACGCCTCAAACAATTCCAGGCGGATCCGGCCAAAGGCATGTATAGTATATCCCAATTTCAGGACGATTTGACCCTTCTGAAAAACAGCCTGACCGACTGCGGTCTTGGAGCCCTTTCCGCCTGCAAGCGCCTTACCCATCTGATCCTGCGCAGCCGGTCGTTCGGTTTTCATTTGGCCGCGCTGGACATTCGGCAGCACAGCCAGGTAAATGAGGCCGCGATCGCGGAGCTTTTAAAGCGATCCGGTGTCAGCGAAAACTACGCGGCCCTTCGGGAGCTGGAAAAAGTCTCTCTCATAGAAAAAGAGCTGGCCAATCCGAGACCGCTTTGTGGGGTTCGGGAAGACTTATCGGATCTAACCATCGAACTGCTGGATGTGTTCAAGTTGATGAGACGTGTGATGCACAAGGATGAGCAGGCCATCGGTGCTTACATCGTCAGCATGACCCATTCGGTGAGTGACTTGCTGGAAGTGCTGCTACTGGCCAAAGAGGTCGGGCTGTGGCGCATGAAGAACGATGTCGTCACCACACCGCTGGATGTGGTGCCTCTCTTTGAAACCATCGAAGATCTGGAAGGGGCTGCATCGCTGATGGAGGCCCTATATAAAAATGCATGCTACCGGCGTCATCTCAAAGCGCGCGACGATTTCCAGGAGATCATGCTGGGGTACTCGGACAGTAACAAAGACGGCGGCTTCTGGATGGCCAACTGGGCACTGCACAAAAGCCAGGAAGATCTGTCGGAAGTCAGCCTGCAAAACAACATCCGGATGCGCTTCTTCCATGGCCGGGGAGGCAGTGTGGGACGCGGCGGTGGCCGCGCCAATCAGGCCATTTTCGCCATCCCCGCCCAGAGCCGCAGTGGCCGCATGCGGTTTACCGAACAGGGCGAAGTGATCTCCTTTCGCTATGCCCGGTCTTCTATCGCCCGTCGGCACCTGGAGCAGATCGTCAATGCCGTGCTGTTGACCGCCCATGACAAAGAATGCGACGTGGGATGCAGTCCGCCCATGCAGGCCCTTATGGAGCGCATCGCCACCCGGTCGATGCAGGCCTACCGCAAGCTCATCGACGATCCAGCGTTTTGGCCGTGGTACAAGCAGTCCACGCCCATCGAGCACATCGGCAACTTGCCCATCGCCTCTCGACCGGTCTCCAGAGTCTCGGCCGGCGAGTTGCAGTTCGACGACCTGCGGGCCATTCCCTGGGTCTTCTCCTGGACCCAGACCCGCTACAACCTGCCGGGCTGGTATGGCGCCGGCACGGCCATTGAAGAAGAAATAAAAAATGATCCAAAGACGTTGGAGCAATTGCAAGCGATGTGGCAACGCTGGCCATTCTTCCGCACGGTGATAGAAAACGTGCAGCTGGAACTGGCCCGCACGCGCATGGAGATCGCCCAGGCCTATAACGGCCTCTCCCGGGATCGTTTCCACGACATCATCGCCGCGGAGTTTGAAAAGATCCGATCAGCCGTGTTGAAGATTACCGGCCAGGAGAGGCTGCTGGACAACCACACGGCCATTCAGCAATCCATTGTTTTGCGCAACCCCTACACCGACGTACTCAACCTTATCCAAGTCGAACTGCTCAAGCGCTGGGCCGCAGGCTCCGAAGAACAGTCGATCCCCCTGCGCCAAGCCCTGTTTCTCAGTATCAACGGCATCGCAGCGGCCATGCAGAGTACAGGGTGATGCATGGCCCTTGCTGCACAAGCTTCGGATGGGTATAGCGAAAATGCAAAAATTCAGATTTCACCTGAATTTCAAAATGGGTTTTTTCAGCGTTCAGGCATCACGTTCCAGATTCTTTTCCACACCCAAGCCAGCCGTCGCCAATCCTGTCTGGTTTTAAATCTTTGATCGTCGATTGGGTTGGGATGTAAATTGTTCAACTTGGCAACCTTGAATCGGAAAACATAATCGGGTTCCGAGCCCATGCGCAAATCGGTCATGATGACATTCTCGTCCACAGTAGAAAAGGCATAATATCCCCTGGTGAACCATTTCAGTTTGACAACCGGCGGGTGTTCTTCGATTCCTGTCATCAGGGCCAGGTTTCTGGGGTAGAAATCGACGAACAACGGTGTGTCTTTATCGAATAGTGAGAAATAGGTTTCGAAATATTGGTCTTTATCGATGCCCACCACCCGCCATAGCAACGTAGTGAACGGTGCGGGAGAGGAGATGATCCGGGAATAGGATACCCCCTGACGCGCAAGTTTTTCCGTCACCCTGCGCTCGACAAATTCCCCGGCGCCAAACGCCCAAACGGTATAGCCCAGACTGAAAATCAGTCCAATCGTATTGATCCGATGGCCCAAGAAACGGTTTCTTTTTATCAATAATGCTGACAGGACGCCTATCAGTATCGGTAAAGTGAAAAAAGGATCAATGATGAATAGAATCGGGATTGCCATCGGCGTGGTGTCAAAAGGCCAGAAGATTTGCGTCCCATAGATGGTCAGCAAATCTAAAAGCACACTGGCCTCCAGCACAAGGAAGCACAACAGAACCCATCGACGATAATACCGCTTCGTTTCGGAATGAACCTTCGTGATAAGCCAGGCAATTATGGGCGACATGAGGGCCAACAGAAAAAGAGAATGGCTGAAGCCCCGGTGGTAGACAAAGTCATTGACCGGCCCGCCGAGGGGGATAAAAACATCCAGATCAGGTATCGTCCCCAAAACGGCACCCCACAAAAGGGCTTTTCTTCCGACCTTTTTACCAAGAACGGCCTCGCCGCAAGCGGCTCCGAAAGTCAGCTGGGTCAAAGAGTCCATCGTATTCCTAAGTCTTGTTCAGGATGATAATATGCACAGGTGGTTCATCGGATACCGGCCTTTGGCTGACGGGTGCAGTCATTGAAATGGGTTTTTTTTGACTATTTCCAGCAATGTAATCTGCCAGACGCCGAAAGCCTTCACTTCCGACCACTTCGAAATCACCTTCCACGTGGGTTTATGCCACGCTATACAAGGGAACAGGCACCCCATCTTCATTCATCAGAAGACGGGGCGACCATTCATTGCAATTACCGCAGAATTTGCGGTTTACACAAATTTTCCTTTTTAACGGCGCTGCGTCCACAACCTTCGCAGTAATGGGTAGCCGGTTTAATCAGTGTAATGTATGCCTGAGGATCCTTAACCTGAAGTTCTTCTTCTATAAATGCGCAAAGCGTTTTTACATTGTCATCACTCATTATATTGTTCCTCCAGTTTTGATTTAAATGCATATACCGCTTATTCAGAATCAACCGTTAAATGATCAGTTTGGTTTAAACGTTGGTACGTGTAACGGGATCGGCAATATGAGTAGAATAGTCGTTTGATGGTGGTGTAAACCTACCCATTAGAGACCTTGATGCGATCTGAATCTTAATCGAGTCGGAGGTTTGATCTGCTACCGCAAAGCTTCGATGTATGCACACAGCATGATTCTTATTCCATAAAACCAAGCTTGCTAAAAGGAGGTTTATCATGAATAAGATTAACTGCTTAACCGAAAAATATTCCAGTCGCTTCATTGGCCTTGTTATCTTACCGCTGGCCCTGGTGCTAGCTTTTTTAGGATTCCTGATCGTTCCCGTAGTGGGGCTCATTTTTTCTGTGCCCCTGTTTATTCTTGCATTCACATTTATTGCGGCACCTGAAAGCAAAGTCTGCCGACTCATACTGAAGAAAGATTCCGACTAGTTAAAAACCAGGACAAATCCCTGCTGGGTTTCCCATAAGTTTACAAGAAAGGACCATGCTCATGAACACTGAAACCAACGAAAACGTATACGTAAAGGTGAAAGATATGGCCGGTAATGAATTTGTTTGCCCGCTGAATGAACTCAGGGATGCGCGCAAAATCAGTGAAGCCGAATTGGAGGACTGTTTTGAGGGTGATGTCGTCGGCCGCTATGCCGGACTGCTGAACATCATCGATACGGAAACATGACCGCTTCCGCATCTCTCGTTTTGGCCAATCACCGCCCGGAAACCATCCCCCTGGCCCGGCGGCTGATGGCCGTCCACGACACGATCCTTCTCGAGGAGCCGCCCGAAAAAGGCTTCGAGCCCATGCTCGACGGAAAGATCAACATTGACGCTTATCTCGAAAACCAGGAGCTGGAGTATCCCGATTGTGAGGTACAGCGAATCTATGCGGTGTGGTTTGAACATTTTCCAGTACTGCAGTCACCCCTTGAGTTTATCGTACGAATCGATGCCACGTCGAGCTGAGAAACCATTTAAAATAAATTTGATCGTAGCGGCCATCGGCTTTCAACCGGGCCAAAAATTGATTTAGAAATTTCATGAAATCCGGGTCGTTTTTGCGTATCGCCCAGGCGATGGGCTCTTCTGTGAAGGGTTCATCCAGAAAGACCAGCTGATTCGACGGATGTAAAGCATGAAACACGGCATTGAAGGGAAAGTCATAGACAAAGGCGTCCGCCCTGCCTTCCAACACCCGCATAGCGCCCTCGATTTCCGTATCCGCAGTCTCATAGGCGGCCCTGGGAATCATACGTTGCACCGCCTCTTCACCGGTCGTGCCGGGTTTGGATACCACGACAAATTTGGGATCATTCAGGTCCTTGTAGGAATGAACGGTCTTCTCGTGCTTTGCATTCAGCAGCACGGTCTGCCCCACGGTCATGAAAGGGTCGGCAAAATCGACCTGCTGCTTTCTTTCCTCGGTAACGGACATTCCGCCGAAAATGATATCAAAACGATCCAATTTCAGTGCTGGAATAATGCTGGGCCAAATGGTGTCGACAAACACCGGCTTGACGCCCAGCGCCTTGGCCATCTCAATGCCCACATCGATATCGAAACCCATCAGGCTGAGCTGGCGACCTTTGTGCCGGAACCCGCCGTGCCGAATCTCCTTCTGGCGCAGTCCGCTGCGTTGGTCAATCATTTCAAACGGCATGTACCCGACCTCCAGGCCGATGCGCAGTTCACCGCGTTGGAGAATCCCCGCCAGCGCTGAACCTTCCGAGAATTCCAGATCGGCTGCCGACGCCGGCCCTTTCCCCGGCCCAATCCACATCCCGGACAGGATGAGTGCAGCCAGTATTGTCAAACGAATAAGCTTACCCATGTCCTGATCTCCTTTATCCTTTTTCCTCGTGACGCCTGCCAATCCAGGCGCGCCGTTTAGGCGGCGCCTTGTTCAGCCGCCATTTCGGTCAGTTCATTTTCTTCCTCCAGAGGATCGATGGTGATATTGAACCAGCCGTAAAGCATGGACACAAGCGGCGTAATCCAACAAAAAAAGTTAAATGGCAGATACGCGATGGTGGGCACCCCCAAAGTGGCCGCCTGATAGGCCCCGCCCGAGTTCCACGGCACCAGATTGGCCGTTACCGTGGCACTGTCCTCGACCGCCCGCGACAGGTTCTTGGGGTGCAGGCCCTTGTCGGTATACGATTGGGCGTACATTTTTCCGGTCATCACGATGGACATGTACTGGTCGCAAAGAATCAGGTTGGAGCCGATGGCGGTCAGGATGGTCGCCGTTATCAGGGAGCCGCTGGTTTGCGCCTTTTTCAGGATAACGGTTACGACGACCCGCAGCTGGTTGGTCTTTTCCATGATACCTCCGAACATCATGGCACAGATCACCAGCGACACGGTATACATCATGGATTCGAATCCGCCTTTGGTCAGCAGGTTGTCCACCGCCTCCACACCGCTGTTGCTGGTGTAGCCGCCATAGGCTGCCGACAGCAGGCCACCAAAGGTGTTGCCCTGGAAGATCACCCCCAGAATGCCGGCCGCCAGGATGCCGATCACAATGCCCGGGACCGCCGGTATCTTCCGAAAGGCCAGCGCCATGACAAGGATCGGGGGAATCAGCAACAGCGGATTGACGGTGAACTGGGCGTCGATGCCGGCCAGGATCTGGTTCACGCTTTCCAGGTTGGCCTTGCCGCCGCCGTAGAAAAAGCCCAGCACGATTTCGATGACCAGGGTCAGCCCGTAGCTGACACCGGTGGTATAGACCATATGCTTGATGTGCGTGTACAAATCGGTACCCACCATGGCCGGCGACATGTTGGTGGTGTCGGACAGCGGGGACATCTTGTCTCCGAAATAGGCGCCGGAAAGCACGGCACCGGCCACGACCGGTAAGGGAAACCCCAGCCCATCGCCGATACCGATCAAGGCGATGCCGATGGTTCCCGAAGTGCCCCAGGAGGAGCCGGTGGCCAGGGAGGTGATCGAACAGATGATCAGCGTCGCCGGCAGGAATATTTTCGGATGCAGGATTTTCAGGCCATAGTAAAGCAAGGTGGGCACCACTCCGGTTAAAATCCAGACGCCGATGAGAATGCCAATAATGACCAGAATCACGATGGCCTGGAGCGAATTGGTGATGCCGTCGAGCATGCCGGTTTCGACCTCTTTCCAGCTGAAGCCGGCCCGCAGGCCCACAATGGCCGCCACGAATACGCCGAGCAGAATGGGAACGTGGGCGTCGGTTTCATAACGCAGGATCGCCAGGCTGATAAAAACAATCAAGCCCAGGATCGAAAGCAATGCCTCCCAGAGATAAGGATCGCGCTTTTGCCGTTTGGTTTCCATGGTGTTCCTCCCTTTATACCGAATGGGCCTTCGATGGCATTGCCTTCAGGCAACCTTGATTAACATGACGGGGACCGTGGCCAGCCGGGACACTTTTTCGGCAACCGATCCGAACATCACTTTTTGGATGGGGCTTCCCGTTCCCATGACGATGAGATCGATCCCCTCGGATTCGACATAATTTAGGATTTGCTTGTAATGGGTTCCGGAAACCACCGCTCTGCCGGCAATCTGGGTGCCGCTTAAATGTCGTTTTTCAAATGCGTCCAGCTTCCTTTGCGCCTGGGACAGGACATGACTTTCAAAGTCGCTTGCAATGCGCTTGAAGTCAGGCTCCGGCGGATCTGATACGTACGTGTCCACGAACCAGTCAAAACGTCGCAGCACATGCAGCAGATGGACCTGTGCATCGAGTTGTCTGGCCAGGGTCACCACATAGGGGGCCACCTTGGGTGAGATGTCGGTGAGTGCGACGGGGTAGAGAATACGCTTAAAATCTTCCATAGGCGCCTCCTTACGGTGAAGGTTATGAAAAGGTTTTCTGGCTTGAACAATGACATTTCATCCTAATAGTTAATTGTAACGTTTGATTTTTCCTGACGCAATTCGGGCTTGATCGTCTCTGAGATCCGCTCGTAATGATCCCATCAGCATATATAAACCGATCACGTTGAATACTGACATGGCAAAAATGGCGGCATCCGTTTTTATAGACCATTGTAGGTCTTCAGGGCCTCGATCAGTTGAGCTTGTTCATGCGTTAGAAGCTCCTGATTATCTTACTCTTGGGAATGGTAAGGTGTAGATTTTTGTGAAGAATAGACTCTGACGAATAAATCTGTCAATTATTAAAGTGATTTATCCACGATCATGCGGAAATTGCGTTCCTTTTAATGTTTGCTGTCTTCGGCGAGTACGGCCGCAAGGGCGCTGGAGCCCTTTACCGCGTTGACTGTGGCCGGAATTTCCTCAGGCTAGAGAAGGCGAAAAACATCGAATCGAAAGGCTTCTGTCTGCCTCTCTTCGTGCGTGTACGTGGCGCCCTCCACGGCAAGCATGCGCACACCGGGACGAAAGGTCACGCGCAGACGCGACGCGCCCTTTGGGAGATGGATGGTGTCAATACCGCGCAGGGTTTGGGCAGCGTGAAGGATTTCCACCTCAAGCGCGTGGTGGATGGGCGGCTGTGCTGCAGAATCGAAGGCTGCCGGGAAAAGGATACACAGTCCTGCCATGGCAATGACAAAAAATAGGGCGCAGGGCGCGTAACACATGGGTATGTCGAGAATCGGATGTCATCATGACCGAACGAAGTAAAGCAAATGTACGTAATGGTAGTTCTGGGCTGCCACCATACGATCAAACGACCATCGTTGTCTTTGACTTTTAATGCCTTATCCTTTTTTTAACGCACTTACGAACTAATCCAGAGGTACGGTCAATAAAATAAAGGAATATGCTCATGAATACTATGAAAATGTACCTCCGCGTATTTATTGCTGTCGGCGGTGTGCTTCTTGTCCTCGGTGGCATGGGTGCGGTTAAAGGGCTTCAAGTTGAAGCGTTGATCGCCCGAAGCGAATCGTTGGTCACTGCGCCGCAAACCGTCACAGTGGCAACGGCAAGGATGACCCGGTGGGACAACACCCTGTCGGCAGTGGGGTCTTTGGAGGCTGTTCAGGGAATGCTGGTATCTGCCGAGATGTCGGGCAAAGTCGATCAGATCGCCTTCGAGGCAGGTACGCAGGTGAAAGCTGGGGAATTGCTGCTGCAGCAGGACGTTTCAGAGGAGCGTGCCGCATTACGGGCGGCAAACAGCCGTGCCCGGCTGGCAGGTAAAGCGCTGCAGCGTGCCAAACTGCTGAACAATGAAAACGTCGTCACGGAATCGGTATTGGATGAAAAGGAAGCCGAGTACGAACAGGCCGTTGCCGAGCGGGAGCGAATCGACGCCATCATCGCCAAGAAGACCATCCGGGCGCCATTTGCTGGTCGACTGGGCATCCGCCTTGTGGATAAGGGACAAGTCCTCGAACCCGGACAAGCGATCGTATCGTTGCAATCCGTCGACCCTATTTTCGTAAACTTCAAGCTCCCCCAACAACACATCCACCACCTCGAAACCGGCCTTGGCGTGCGTGCCTATCCGACGGCAACCAAGGATGACCCTATTTCAGGGCGCATAACGGCCTTGAACCCCGACGTGGATCCCGACACGCGCAGCCTCCAGGTACAGGCCATACTGGCCAATACAGGCGAACGGCTCCGACCGGGAATGTTTGTCCGTGTGAGTGTGCTGATGCCGGAGCCGGAACCGGTGCTCATTATTCCCGTAACGGCCGTTTTGCATGCCCCCTATGGCGATTCCGTGTTTATCTTAGATGGTGGCGCTGCAGCATCGGACCAGGGCTCCCCTGTCCTCCGCCAGACATTCGTCAGGCTCGGTGAAAAACGGGGTGATTTTGTCGCTGTATTAGGCGGCCTTCAGTCGGGTGAAGCCGTCGTCAGCACTGGCGTTTTCCGGCTGCGCAACGGCATGCCGGTGACGATAGACAATCGCCTGTCGCCCGATTTTGAATTGACTCCCCAACCGGAAAATGCATGAGGCGGATCGATCATGAACATCACCGATATTTTTATCCGCAAACCGGTTTTATCGCTGGTTGTAAGCATACTGATCATCATCGCCGGCGTGCAAGCGCTGCTGACATTGAACGTTCGCCAATATCCGCGCAGTGAAAATGCGGCGGTGACGATCACGACCGCTTATGTGGGCGCCGGCGCAGAACTGGTGCGGGGTTTTGTCACGACGCCATTGGAACGCGCCATTGCCGCCGCCGACGGGATCGACTACATCGAGTCCCAAAGCCGCCAAGGGGTCTCAACGATCACGGCTCGGCTGGAGCTCAACGTGGATGCGGTCAAGGCATTGTCGGAAATCAGTTCAAAGGTCGATCAGGTTCGAGGCAATCTGCCGCCGGAAGCCGAGGTGCCAGTCATCAACGTCGAATCTGCGGACAGCCGCTTCGCCGCCGCCTACCTAAGCTTCACCGCGGACATTTTGCAGCAAAACCAGATTACCGATTATCTGGTACGGGTGGTCCAGCCGCGCCTGACGGCGATTACCGGCGTCCAGCGAGCAGATATACTGGGGGCACGGACCTTTGCCATGCGCGTTTGGCTCAAGCCCGACCGCATGGCGGCCTACAACATCAGCCCGGCAGAGGTGCGCCGGGCACTAGCCGCCAACAATTTCATTGCGGCGGTGGGACGGACCAAGGGCGCCTTGGTGGAACTCAATTTATCCACCAACACTGACCTCAGATCCGTAAAAGAGTTCCAGCAGTTGGTGATCCGCGAGCAGAATGGTGCGCTGGTGCGTTTGCAGGACGTCGCGGAGGTGGTGTTGGGCTCCGAAGACTATGACACCGACGTGCGCTTTTCCGGTCAGACCGCTGTATTCATGGGTATCTGGCCACTACCCAATGCCAATTCATTGGATGTGATCACAGCTGTTCGCAAGGAGATGGATGCGATCGTAGCGACGCTGCCCAGCGGTTTGAACGGTCGGGTCGCCTACGACGCGACCCAATACATCGACAGTGCCATCAGCGAAGTGACCCAAACACTGCTGCTTACCTTGGCTATCGTGGCCGCCGTTATCTTTCTTTTCCTGGGATCACTGCGTTCGGCACTCGTCCCCCTGGTTGCCATTCCCCTGGCCCTCGTCGGCGGCCTGTTTCTGATGCAGATTTTCGGATTCAGCCTCAATTTGCTCACATTACTCGCCATTGTGTTGGCGGTGGGGTTGGTCGTGGATGATGCGATTGTGATGGTGGAGAACGTCGAACGGCACCTGCGCAAGGGGCACCCTCCGGTGCAGGCGGCCCTGATCGGGGCCCGGGAGCTGGTCGGGCCGATCATCGCCACCACGGTGGTCCTGGCGGCCGTCTATGCGCCGATCGGCCTGCAGGGCGGTTTGACCGGGTCCCTTTTCCGGGAATTCGCCTTTACCCTGACCGGCGCGGTGATCATATCCACCGTGGTGGCGCTGACCCTCTCGCCCATGATGTCGGCCAAACTGCTCAAACCGGGACTGGCAAATCGCGGACTGGCGAAACGGATCTCCCGGGGCTTTGGCCGTATCCACCGGCTTTACGGTCGATGGCTGGATATTACCCTTCAATCCAGGCCGGCGGTTTACGCGGTTTGGATGTTGCTGGGGCTGGCAACGATTCCCATGTTCATGATGTCTCCCAGGGAACTGGCACCCACGGAAGACCAGGGGGTGATCTTCGGCATCGTCGACGCAGACGCCAGTGCCACGCTTGACCAAACCAGCCGCAATGCAGCCGCGGCCAACGATGTCTTCATGGGGATCCCGGAGACGGAATTCACCTTCCAGATCACCTCGCCCTCATCGGGATTCGGCGGCATGGTGGTATCCCCCTGGGAAGAACGGGAGCGAACCATCTTCGAAATCATGCCCGAGGTGCAACAGGGGCTGAGTCGAATCCCTGGCATCCAAATGTTTGCCGTGACCCCGCCCGCCCTGCCAGGCGGTGGTCAATTTCCGGTGGAGTTCATTCTGGCAGCCACAGACGAGCCGGAAAAGATTCTGACATTTGCCCACCAACTGCGGGGCAAGGCCATTCAGAGCGGCCTGTTCGCCTTTCCGCCCATCATCGATGTCAAGTTCGATCAGCCCGAGGCCCAAATCGTGATCGACCGTGATCTGGCGGCCGATATCGGACTGAATCTCGAGCAGGTGGGCAGGGATCTGTCTTCGCTGGTCGGGGGGGATTTCGTCAACCGGTTTACCATCTCAGGGCGCAGCTACAAGGTCATCCCCCAGGTTCAGCGGGTGGACCGCCTGACGCCCGAACAATTGAAGGACGTATACGTGACTGGACCGGAAGGGCGCCTGATACCCTTGAGTACGATCGCACGGGTGGAAAAACGCACGCTGCCGCGTTCGATCAATCGGTTCCAGCAGTTCAATGCCGTTAAGCTGAGCGGGGTGGCGATTCGGCCTCTGGATGAGGCCCTGACCTTTCTGGAAAAGGAAGCCGCAAAGATATTGCCGCAGGGATATATCCTCGACTACACGGGCGAGTCCCGCCAACTGCGTACCGAGGGCAATACATTTCTTCCTGTTTTCGGCCTGGCACTGATACTTATCTTCCTGACCCTTGCCGCTCAGTACAACAGCTTTCGCGACCCATTTGTCATTTTGGCCGGGTCCGTTCCCCTGGCAATGTTTGGAGCCCTGATTTTTTCTTTCCTCAAAATGCCCGATCCCAACGCGGCATTCTGGACCGACGGTTGGACCACGACGCTCAACATATACTCACAGGTTGGCTTGGTGACCCTGGTGGGTGTGGTGTCGAAAAACGGCATTCTCATTGTGGAATTCGCCAACACGCTTCAACGCCAAGGCATGAGCAAGCTGGAAGCCATCCGTGAGGCGTCCCTTACACGACTGCGGCCGGTCCTGATGACCAGCAGCGCGACCATCGTGGGATATTTTCCCCTGATTCTGGTCAGTGGCGCCGGCGCGGCTGCACGAAATTCCATTGGTCTGTTTTTGGTGGGGGGAATGACGGTGGGCTCCATCTTTACCCTTTTCGTCATTCCTTCGCTTTACATGTTGATTGCCAAGGACCACCAGCGGGAGCCTGTCTCTGCACAAACGCCGTCCGACGGAACGTGCCTGGCACCGGTTATCAAGGGCCTTCGGATTCCGACCAAATGCCACTTGGTGGCCGACGCCGAATGTCAGTGGTCCATTTCCTGTGACAAAAGATAGGATGCGGCGAATTCGGCATAGACGGCACAATCATTCCCCGATGTGAAGCGATCTGCTACTGACTTCCGGCTTGACGGACCGGGAACAGATGCGGTAGTTAGGACATAAGCTTTCCCAACACGATATCTCCATTTTACCCCAGTTCTAAGGGCGATTGACATGCATCTTACCAGATCCAATGGATTCCGGTCTGTGACGTTTGGTGTTGGCCCGTTCCAAATCGATCTCAAACCACGCCATTGGCGATGAAAGGGCCATGGATGCGAAGATCGATCCTTGGCATCACGATGATGGGAATCATTCTGTTGCTCTCAGGCTGCGCCTGGTTTGCCCAAGGCCCCATGGATGTGCTTTATTATCGGGCGGATGAGAATGCTTCTCAGGTTAATCTTTTTGTATTTATGCGCGGGATCGGCGGCAGCCATCGCAGTTTCGAAAAGGAAGGGCTGGTGGACGATGTGCGAACCAATAATCTGCCCTTCGATATGGCCGCTCCCAATGCCCACTTCGGATACTATTCCAATCGTAGCCTGATCAAACGTCTCAAGGCGGATGTGATCGATCCGGCACGATTACATGGCCAAGACCACATCTGGCTGGTGGGGTTCTCCATGGGAGGGCTGGGTTCACTGCTCTACCTGCTAAAGCAGCCCAATGATATCGACGGCATTTGCCTGATATCCCCCTTTCTGGGATATGATACGATCATCGAAGAGATCCAGGCCGCCGGCGGGGTGCGATCCTGGTCGCCCGGGGCCTACGACCCGGAAGAGGACTGGGAGCGGATGCTGTGGCACTGGATCAAAGAGAATGTTGGCAACGATCAGCCCGTGCCGGTTTACCTCGCATACGGTGAAGAAGACAAATACGCTAAGGCGCACGCCTTGCTGGCGGCGGTTTTGCCCGCCAATCGGGTGGTGCACATTCACGGCGGGCACAGCTATGAAACGTTCAAAGCCCTTTGGGACCGCTTTTTGGAAAGTGAAATCTATATGCCTTGACAGCGCATTATTGCGGGGGTGCGAAAATAGAAAGCCACGGTGGACACACCTTTTTTTTCAGTGTTTTGGCATAGGGTTCCAGATTCCTTCTCATAACCAAGCCAGTCGCCGCCAATCCCGGTTGGTTTTCAATCTTTGATCGTCGATTGGGTTGGGATGAATTCTTTCAAGGCGTTGATGTTCGGCTCCCGGTCCTCAATGCGCTCATAGAAGGAATTCAACGCGGGTAAGGCTTTTACAGCGCCCAATTGTATTAACTTGGCCGTTTCAAGGCACCGGCACCATTTGACGCCTTTGTGGCGAAGCCAATTGCCGATACTTCGTGCCTGAGCGCGACCGGTTTCATTCAGGTTGCGCTGCATGGAACAGTCGCCAATCTTAAAATTATAAGGTGGTGTCGATTGCTTTGCCAGTGTCCATGCGGATTTAGGTGCGTCGGGCTCCCTTCTGCGACATCAAAAGCGTTGGAATAAGACGCTCTCCCCCATAGCTGGTGCCGCCGGTAAGCAGAAGAATCCACGGCTGATACTGGTTCACATTTAATGCCACGATGGGGTCAACAGCGGAATCCCCATGATAAGCCCACCGAGGATTGTGCAGAAGATCAGGGCAGGAGGATCGACTGATGAGATCTATCCCGCCGGGGATGGTGGCAATCTACCGGTTCGACTTGCACGTGATTGGATCCGCAAGCAGGCCCAGAACAAATAAATCCATTTGGGGAAAATACTGAGACTCAATGATAGCGGTCATGCGCCCCAGGACAATCCCTTTTCCGCCAGGGTCGATACCGAAAAAACGATTTGGTGTTATGGCCACCGGAACATCCAGGGATTGGCCTACGATTCACTTCGCAACGTGGGAGGAAAAAATGCGAAGCATGAAATTTCTATCCCTTTTCATCATTGCCCTTATGTTTGCAAGTTGTGGCCACTACCCTATCGTGTCGGTATCTTGCCATTCTCCATAAAGATCAAGGAATACATTACCCGTAAAAAGCAGGCTTATTCTTGGGAACGGATTCATAAGGGCCTCCGGCTCAGTTCCGTTAAAGGAAGATATAAGAAATAATGATCATAGCTGACAAAACTAATTTTATTTTTAGGAAATATCCAGCCAAACGGGCTGATATCCCCCAAGCAGAAAATCTCCGCTAATCAAAATGTTCTCATTGCGCAAAAGATTCACCGCCTCATTATATAAGTTGACGAATAGGCGCTTTCAAGCAGTCTCCGTTTTTTGTTCGTAAATATGAATATCGCGCTGAGGGAAAGGAATGGATATGCCTTGGGCATCAAACGTTTTTTTGACCCTTTCCGTGGTTTCAAAGAATATGTCCCAGACATCTGCTGATTTTGACCAGGCGCGCGTGGTCAGATTCACACTGCTGTCGGCCAGTTCGGATAAAACCACCACCGGCTCAGGATCTTTGAGCACCCGTTCGTCATTGGTAATGACATGCATGATGATCTGACGGGCTTTGTCGATATCATCGCCATATCCGATGCTAAACACCATGTCCACCCGACGGGTACCTTTGGTGGAGTAATTGACGATATTGTCCCCAGAAATTTTGGCGTTGGGGATGATGATGGTCTTATTGTCCGGCGTTTTTAGTTGGGTTGTAAATATTTGAATCGATTCAACTGTCCCGGCAACACCTGCGCCCTCAATATAGTCACCGACCTTGAACGGCCTGAAAATGATCATCAATATACCGGCCGCGAAATTCGACAAGGACCCTTGGAGGGCCAGACCGATGGCCAAGCCGGCAGCACCCAGCACCGCGATAAACGAAGCGGTTTGGATGCCCAATTTGTTCAACGCTGCAACAATGACAAAGGCCAGCAACGCCACATAGCCGAGGTTGCTAACGAAGGAAACCAGCGTCTCGTCAACCTTTCGTTTGACCATAAGGCGCTCGATGAGTCGAATCACTCCTTTTGCCACCCATCGTCCAATAACAAAGATGGCGATCGCACTGACGACTCTGAGGCCATAAAGCGTCAGTGTCGTGTATACTTTATCTATCAGATCAGACCATTCCATAAGTTCCTCCTTTGCCTCTGAAATTAAAAGCTATTACCTTTGACGACGTAATTGGTGTTGGTACTTTGAAGTACAATGAATCATGACGCTGTTCGAGCACAAGCATTGAAGGCAAGATGTAAAATACATGCGTGTTTGAATTTCAAAAAACAAGCAACCTGAATAGTCATACCGGCTGTGGTTTTATATGAACATCCCGCTGGGGATAAGGAATATCGATGCCATGCTCTATGAAAACATCCCACATGGCAACGCGCAGGGCAATACCGACATTGGAAATTCCGTTCTCAGGATCGTTTATCCAGATATCGTGTTCGAAACACCGTATTTCGGTGGTATGCTCAAACACAAATGTATATGGTCCGGCATCGCATGACCTTCAAGCAACTCAATCCCTTTTTGCCGACACAAATCTCGAATGATCGACCCGATCTTTTTCCTGAGTTTCCCGTAGATCGTATCTTGCCGAAACTTCGATGTGAACAAAGACCTGGCCTGTTTGTTGTTGCATATTTCCATTTTCATCCCATGCATAAGGCATGGCAACCCCACTTAATGTTTGCATAGATGATTTCAACCTTCTGTTCATGAATTTCTCTATCGGTTTTGGCTATAATTGATTTTTATAGAATGTAGTTTCTCATATACTTGATATGATTTCCCTGCGCTCTGGCAGGCAATGTGGCGCCATTCGGAAAACACTCCAAAAACGGCCCCCGGCCTCGAAGCCGAGGGCCATCATGGACCTTCATCATCTGTATTACGGTGTTACCGGCAACTTGATCGGTGCGAGGGGCTCCATCGTTTTCTCGTTCTGCCGGATGCCGAGCCTGCTTGCCGGATACCACAGACCCATGGCCTTGGCTGTTAGCGGGATGCCGACTGCTGCCAAAACAAGCACCAGCGTGGTCCACCAGCCGTAGGTGGCGTAAAAAATCGGGCTTAGCGACACCAGGAACAGCTCGATGGGCGCGATAATGATGTAGGCCAGTCCGTAGTCTTCCAGCGTGCCGCTTTCGTAATCTGGATCCACGATGCGAAGCAGGGTGACGCCGAATGCAACCACGCCCGTGCACCATCCGAAATTGAAAATCCCGCGTTCGAACCAGTAGTTGTTCAGCATGCGAGGGGCCATCACCAGCAGATTGAACACAACCCAGAGCACGCCTGCGATCACGAGGAACAACAGCGGCTGCCAAAAGGTCACGACAACGGAGATCTTTATGGAGGCCACGCCAAAGCCCACCATGAAATCCGACACGCCGGATCCGATACGGGTGATGGTTTTCTTATCCACGTAGGCGTCCATTTTTATGACGCGCAGCAGCCGTTGCAGCACCATGGCTGCGAGAATAGCGGTACAGACCTCCGGCATATACAGCGGCTTGCCCCCGATGGTCAGCCAGGAGATGGACCCGATCCATTTCGTAATGTAGATACCGGCAAGCGTGGCGGCGCCCACAAGCGCAGCGTGCCATGCCAACGGATCAATGGACATGGGTGACACTGTGCTCTCGCCCAAAGCCGTTCTCTCCTTGGTGGGGATCAGGCCGGTGCGTAGCGAATCCGGGAGTGAACCGGCCTCTTTTACGATGCGGGTATAGTTGCGCTTGGTGGCGAAGCGGATCAGAGCCACCCCGCCGAAGATGGCGATCAAAAGACCAATGGTGGCCATGGTCATCCCCACGGAGATGGCGTCATGAAAGCCGAACTTTTCCAGCGTCCCACCGATCGCCGTGGCATAGCCGTGCCCGCCAGCGAACCCGGCCGGCAGCATCCATGCGAATCCCTCGTGAAGCGAGGGCCAGAGAAATTTCATGACCGTCATGCCCAGCACTGCAGCCAGCGCAAACTGCGCCACTTCGGCAAACACGTTGAACATCAGCGTGCTGCCAGCCTTGTTGAGCACTTCCTTTTTCGATTTCGTTTGGCTCTGGCCGATGGGAAGCGTGGCGAAAAGGATCACCACTAGCAGCCAGGCGTACTTGCCCATCATGGCTGAAAACGGGATGACGTCCAGCAATTGTGGGCCTAGTAGCAGCCCCAGGAAGCCGGCGATCACGGACGCCGGGATAAAGTAGTCCTGGAAAATGGGTATCTTGGCCCGGAGTACTTTTCCGACAAACAGCAACGCGGCCATGAATCCGAAATCCTTGAGAATGGCCAATGGGGCGCCGCCCATAACATTGGCGATTACGGTAGGATCTTTGACGGCTTCGGCAAACAGTTCGGGGGTCATTTTTTATTCTCCTTATATATTAGGACGTTTTATAATGGTTGGTTAACGGCAAAACTGCCTGCCAGTATTCTTCAGGGTGTGTTCGTCACGCATGTAGTTGGGTGCACTGCCATTTCGCTGAATGGCGGTAAACCCCTCCTGATCATAATCTTCGAATTCGTATGCCGGTGCCGAGTCCGGGCTGGTTTCCCGGCAAAGGTTGATGTGCCGCTCGAGTTTGGCGATGGAGAACGAGACCAGCTCTTTGAGGAAACCGAAGGCGTGGCGCATTTGCGTGAAACCGTATTTTTTCATCAGGGCAAAGCCGTTCGCCGCGTCCGCCTCGGCCAGAACGGACGGATGTTCCTCGTGCGTCGTGCAGCCGCTGTGAATGGATGGAAGATCCAGTCTTTTGTAGACATGGCTGAGGAGCAGGTTGGCTGCGTTGTGTGAGAGAAGGCCCAGATCCACGGCGTATTTTTTATTGATGCTGGCGATGGACGGCAGCCCAGCGGGCACCACCACCGTGCCCGGGTTTACGAGCTGGGCCAGCGTGATGCCGAATAGCGCCTCGGCGTGGGTCAGTGTGAGCAGGCCAGACATGGAATAAGGGGCGCTAAGACCGGCCATGGGCATGGTGGACACATATACAGGGATGCCCCGGCGCACACACTCCAGAAATGGTGGTAGCATGCCGCCGATCACGCTCAGCGGGCTGTTGATGATTGAAAATTGCACCGTGATGCCACCACGGCTGTGGTGGATCTCCTCGGCGCGACGGATGCCTTCCTCGGTTACGGCCGCCACGTATATAGGCTTGTGAAAGTGCTCAATCATGGCGTTCATGACATCCACCTCGCGGTTACGAATCAATACGCCGCGTGCCATGAAGGCAACGTCGTCGGCCTTGTCGGCGATCTTGGCGATCTGGACCAAGTGCTCGATGGTCGGCTGAACCAAATCGCCTGTCATGTCGTCATGGATGAACGGTGCCGTGCCACCGACACCGAAAGCGTTTTCCGGAATCCAGTAGGAAGCGGCTTTCGGTGTTGTTTCCAACGCCTGCTCCACCAGCGACGACAGCACATGAATGTGGCCGGTGGTCTCGTCGAAAGCGGCCATTCCGGTATTTTCGAACAATTCACGGACGGTGGGATCCGTGCATTTCACGCCGACTTCTTCCAGTACACGCATGGCGTCTTTGTGGACACGCGCGAGCATCGGCAAATCTGTCAACCGATCGGAAGCGCTGACTTCGGGAATGGGAAACGGAACGACAGATGCCGGTTTTGCCGGTTGGATACGGACATTCATTGAGGTTTCGGTTGCTTGGGTCATTGAAATCGTCATTTTCATTTCCTTTTTTGATTTTCAGGCGGCGTTGTGCCGCTTGTGGTTTTTCACAGCCAGATCGGCCGTATGGTCCAGTACGTCTTTGAGATCTTTCATTTTATCGCTGGCCACCAGATAACAGGCGACACCGTGCTTTCTGACGGCGACTTCCAAAGAGCGGCTGTTGGTCCAAGTGATAGTGACAATCCGAACGTGAATGGGATGGTTGCGATTCATGGTTCTCCTTTGCCTTTCGGGTCCATTTTCTGCCCGAGGTCATGGCAACCATCGTGCCAGAAGCAAGATATTTATAATGTCTTGATATAGTAGGGTTTTATTGTTTAGATGAAAACAGGGGGATAGGGTCCCTACACCCCATATAAATGAAAAACCACTGAAGTTATTTAACAATAAAGAAAATGTGGTGTGGCTGCCCCATTAGGCTGCAAAACCCTACTTTTTGGGCTGGTGAATGCGGTGGGATTTGATTTTCGAAAAAAGTGTCTTTCGGTTGATTTGTAAAATGTCGGCGACTTTGCCACGATGCCAGTTGTGTTCGTTCAACAGGCGTTCGATGTATCGTTTCTCGAAACGATCCAGAGCTGTGCGCAGGTCCGTCGTCTCTGTGGGATCGGTATAATTCCCGTCTCGCTCCGGTCGGAATGCGGGCGCCCCCTTTTTTCCGGCAAAGTCGAGTCGGCCCAATGCCACGTAGCGATGCACCGTGTTTTGAAGCTCCCTCACGTTGCCCGGCCAGGAATGCCCCATGAGGGCTTCCATGATGTTACCTGTAAAAGGGGGGATGGTCTCGTCTTCATATTTTTCCAGGAAATGGTCCACCAGCAGCGGGATATCCTCTCTACGGCGTCGCAGTGGCGGAAGCTGAACGGGGATGACATGAAGCCGGTAATAGAAATCCTCTCTAAAGCGGCCTTGTTTAACCAAATCGTCGAGGTTCCGGTTAGTGGCCGCCACAATACGAAAGTCAGACTGCTTTACCTGGGTCCCACCCACCGGCGTGTATCCGCCACCTTCAATGGCCCGTAGCAGCTTGACCTGCAAGGCCATGGCGATGTCTCCGATTTCGTCTAGGAACAGCGTACCGCCGTCGGCTGCGTCGAGCAATCCGGCTTTGGGTACGTCCGCACCGGTAAAGGCGCCCTTAACGTGTCCGAAAAACTCGCTTTCCAAGAGATTTTCCGGGATGGCACCGCAGTTGACCGGAACGAAGGTGTTCTTCGTACGCCGGCTCAGCTCATGAATAGCACGGGCCGCCAGCTCCTTCCCTGTTCCGGACTCGCCGGTTATGATGACCGGATCTTCCGATGCGCCTGCCTTAACGATCATCCCGTAGACTTCCTGCATGGCCGCGCTCTTACCGATGATACCCCCGAAGCGGAATCGGTCTTTCATTTCTTCCCGGAGTTTTTCGTTCTGCTGGAGGATGGCCAGTTCCGTCTCCTGTTGCTGGGTAATGTCGGATAGGAATCCTTCAAAGGCGGAAAACTCCTCCACATCCCTGGCCACCCCGGCACCCTGATCTCCCACCCACCGGTAGGCACCGGATCGTGTTTTCATGCGGTACATTAAACGGTACGGGACTTTGCGCTCGATGGAAGCCCGCAGGCCTTCGGTGACCATTTTGACGTCTTCAGGGTGAACCAGCTCTCTGAGAGAGGCGATCCGCTGCAAACCGAAGTCATCTGAAGGATAACCTAACAGGAATTCGACGCCTTTGCTGACGAAGACGATCGTCCGATCAAGATCGGCGTGGCAGCGGTAGACCGCTCCCGGCAGGTTTTCCATGAGTGTGGATAGCATGCGGTCTTTTTCCTTAAGCGCCTCGCCTGCAGACTGACGGGCCTCGATCTCTCGTCCCAACGCTTGACCGCTTTGAACCAATTCCAGCGCCTTGCGCCGCACTTGGCGTCGAAGGATCATGCTTGCAAAGAACAGCAGTGCAGCAATTCCCAATGCGGTCACGAGTGCGGTGACGATCCACCGCGACATTCTTTTCTGATCGGCGGTCATTGCCCACCGGTTCATTTCCCAACGATGCATGGATTGGTGAAAAACGGAATCCTTGTCTGTTTTAAATCGACCCAAATGGGCATCGATGGCGTGCATCAATTCCGGACTCGATCGCTTAGGAGCGGCAAAACGCAGTTCCGTTGGCATGAAGATGATCGTGCTTTTTTTGATTCGGTAGTTCTGGGCGTGAAGGAGGCCAAATATGTTGTTGGACACACCCGCATCTACGCGTCCGTCTTCTACGAGCTGAAATATCGTGTCGTAATCCTCCACGGCGACGAATTCGCACTCCATCCCGAGATCCCGAATCAGTTTCATCAGGGCGTCCGAGAAAATGCCCTTACGGTAAACGGCAATCTTACGGTCGTTTAGATCCGTGATCGATTTGATATCAAGTCCCTGCCGCGTATACAGTTGGCCCCAATTCGTAAGGACGGTCTCATTGTTGAAACGGTAGCGTGACGCCCGGTCGATGGACCAGGCGATGGCGGGAAGCAGGTCGATTTGGCCGGTTTCCAATCGCTCGATACAATCCAGCCACGAGCCCTCTATATAATTGATTTGCCAATTTTCCTGGGTGGCTATGGCGTTTAGAAGGTCGGGATAGACGCCCTTGAAATTACCGGTACCGTCTCTGAATATCAAAGGTTTGTAGTCGTATGCGCCCACGTGGACAATACGCGCGGACTCAGCCTGAAGAGAAGATGGCACCAGGGCGTATATAGTCACAAGGAGGAAAAGGATTGTCCCGTATCGCTTGGTAACGGTCATGAATTAATGGATACCATCCCCTTGAAGAAGCTGTCAAATTGCTACATTGATCGGCTCGTAGGGGCGACAATCCAACATAGCGTAGATGCGACTCGGCGCTCGGTCATGCCACTTCTTTGCATCCAATGCCCGCTGCAATCGTTCATTCAACGGGCATGCAAGCAGGTGAGCCATGAACAATGCGACGATGATTAACGTAACTGATCATCATCGGTATTCACCGCTGTGAACACATTAATTACGCAGGGCCATAGAATGCCTCCGGCAGTTTTTCGAAGGCCGGTCTGGCGAATAGATATCCCTGGAAAAGCCTTATCCCCTCGGCTTGCAACCAGCGGAATTCGCTTTCCGTCTCGACCCCTTCCGCGATCACCTCTATGCCCAGATCCGTGCAGGTGCGACGAATGCCCCGTATGATCGCTTGCTTGGGTCCCTTTTTTTCAACATCCCGAACAAGGCGAAGGTCCAGTTTAAGAAAGTCCGGCTGAAATTCGGCAAGCAGATTCAATCCGGCATATCCCGCCCCAAAATCATCAATTGCGAACAGCAACCCGGTGCTTCGGTAATCCCGCAGCGCCGCTGAAAGATCTTTTAACGACCCGATGAACTCACTTTCCAGGATTTCCAAAACGATCTGCTTGGGCGAGATTTTAAACCGCTGTGCCGCCTTCAGAATTGACGCGATGGCGGAAGGAGAGGATGACGCCACGGAGGGCATGATATTCAGATTCAAACGTGTTGAAAGTCCCCGGTACGCCGCCCAGTGTAAGGCCAGAACGCAGCTTTGATCATAAAAACCAGGCCGCCTGGTTGCAGGAATGTCGTTGATCACGTCAATTGCGGATTCTTCGTTTATGCCGCGTACAAGCGCCTCATAGGAAAAAATGCTGCCGTCCGTGACACTTACAATGGGTTGAAAGGCAAAGGAATAGGGCTCGTTAACGGCCGGTCTGCCGGCACTGGCTGATGGAAAGGCGCCATTCAAGCGATACTGCCATGCAGAGCCTTCGTCCCCGATATGGTTGCTGATTTCAGCCCGCCAGCGGCCCTTCTTGAACAAATCGAGCAGTTTCCTCGCTCTTCCGCTATCAATTGCTGTAAGCGGGGCCTCTTGCAGGAAAAAGTCATTGATGCCGACTATTTTTTCGACATCCACTTTAGTGAGGTCGGCGTACCCCATGGTCCAGTCGCCGAATGATCGTTTTGCTATGGGCTCACGGATGATCACGGTAATGTTGCGGTGCCTGTCATCCTTTTCAATGGAGGAAACGAGCTGGTCGACCTTCTTTTTTTCGCCTTCGATGACCTGGAGGAAACTCCGCCCTGCACAGAGCAGCATCCCCGTGATACCCAATTTTTCGTTTCGTTTTTGGGAAACGCGCAGCAAACGCTCGACCCCATCCCGAGTCAGCGCGCTCGTCGCGGCACTGCAATAGACAACCTGAATTAATGGGTATGTTGGCGCGTTCATGGTGTTCGAATGTAACCTGCTCTTATGATGATCGATCTTTTTCCGAGCAAACCCGCCCCGTCGGCCTTTACGGTGGTTGTCCATGCTGCTATACAACCGTTTTAAAATTTACCAAAAATGGTAAAGCATGATCAAGGCCAATCGATCGATGGCAATCAGTATTTGTTCAATTGATAACAGTTTCCTTTGGGGGGAGCCTGTTTATCACAACGTTCCTGGTTTGACCCGTTGATGGCATTTGCGGTAGATTGGCGCCGTAGCGATAGTATCGCTATGGTATCTGACGTTTCTGGCAGGTTGAAATGTTTCAAGAGCGTTTTATTGGGTCGCACACTGTGAAAACGGATTCATCCGATGCGTTGATCAATGGAGGTGTCGTAGAAAAGTGAGTATTTATCATTTAGACAAATTGCTGAAGCCCAAATCCGTTGCCGTAATCGGCGCCAGTAAAAAAAAAGGCAGCCTCGGCGAACTGGTCGTGCGCAATTTACAGAGCCTTGATTTTGAAGGTACGATTCTGCCTGTCAATCCCAACTATAACAGCATATACGGGTTGCCTTGCCGTCAACGCGTCGATGAACTTGAGCCGGATATCGATTTGGCCGTCATTGCCACCCCCATTCATACCGTCCCGTCGATCTTGAATGCTTGTGCTGAAAATAAAATCCAATCCGCCCTGGTGGTTGCCGATACCCGCAGAGAAATCGGTGAAAAGAGACACGTCATCGAAGCTGAAATATCGAGAATCGTGGCGAATAGTGGTATTCGTGTGATCGGCCCCAATAGTGTCGGATTGATTAACACGGCCGCCGGGTTGAATATCAGTTTCGCGTCCGCCATGCCCAACCGCGGAAAGTTGGCGTTTATCTCCCAGAGCAGCTCGATTTATACCTCAGCCCTGGACATGGCATTATTGGAACAGATCGGATTTAGCTATTATATCAGCGCGGGATCCATGGCGGATGTGGATTTCGGGGATTTGGTGGATTATTTTGGCAACGACAAAGCCGTCGGCAGTATTTTGCTCTATCTTGAACAATTGAAAAACCCTCGCAAATTTCTAAGTGCCGCCAGAGCGGTGTCGCATTTTAAACCCATCGTGGTATGGCGGCCGGAACAGAGTATGGCCGGTCGCCACAATACCATGGCGGACACTGCCATCGAGGATATTCACGGTGCTGTCTACGATGCCGCCTTCGACCGGGCCGGCATCGTTTCCGTAAGCAGTATCGATGAGCTGTTCAATTGTGCGAAACTCATGGCCCAACAGCCGCGGCCCAGAGGCAAAAATTTGGTGGTGATCAATAATGGCAGCGCGCCGGGGCTACAGACTGCGACTGCCATGGTTCGCTGCCATATGCAACCCATGGCATTGCGCCCTGAAACCATGGAAGCGCTGGATCGGGTGCTGCCACCGTACTGGAATCGAAACAATCCCATCAATATGTTGAGCGGCACCGATGCAAAAAGCTATGTCGGAGCAGTTTCAGCCTGTCTGAATGACAAATCGGTCAACGGCCTTTTGATCACCATGGCCCCGGAAGCCGCTATATCTCCCACCGAGGTGGCCCGTCGTCTTGTGCAAACCGTCAAAGGTGCTCGAATACCGATCCTCGCCTCGTGGTACGGCGGCCGTGATATGGAAGAAGGCAAGGCACTTTTTAATGCGGCCGGAATTCCCACGTTTCGCACACCGGAAAAAGCCATTCAGGCGTTCTCGCATCTTCTCGAATACAATCGCAACCAGGAGATGCGTTTGGAAGTTCCGGACAAATTGAACCGGGGCCTGAATTTTAACCAAGAAGTAGCCCAAACAGTGCTGAAGAAGCACGACGCACACGAGAGTAGTTTTTTAAATATATGGGAAATCAAAGAACTGTTGGAGGCCTATGGCATTCCATTTGTTTCCACGCATCCGGTGAAGGATGAACAAGAGGCCATTGCCGCAGCCGAAACCATCGGTTATCCGGTGGCCATGAAGAAGCAATCGATTGACGCTTCTTCTTTTGAACTAACCGATGGGATTGAACTTGGCTTGCGCACACCCGCGGACGTACACTACGCATTGGCAAGAATGATGGCGGACAACAACAAAACACAGCCAGATGATCCAGCCCCCCCTGGTGTTATTCTCCAGCCCTATATCACGCGGGCGGATTACAAGCTTATTTTTGCTATCAAAAAAGATCCCCAATTCGGGCCAGTTCTGCTATTCGGTATGGGCGGAGTATTGTCGCTGGTGTTTGACAAACCCAGTGTGGGGCTGCCGCCCTTGAATCGGCTTCTGGCGAGAAGGATGATGGAAAATTCCCGTGCCTCCCATTTGCTGCGGGGCTACCGCAACCGTCCTGCCGCCGATATGGAAAAGCTGGAGGAAATGTTGATTCGTCTGGCGCAAATATCAGTGGACTTCCCCCAAATCGATCAACTGTTGATCAATCCGGTGATTATTAAAAACGGGAAGGTCCTGGCGCTTGACGCCCAAATAAAATTGACATCCACCCGGATTTTGTCACCCAAGCATCTGGTAATCAGTCCATATCCCAAACATCAGGAACGAATCGCCACTACCAAAGACGGTCGCCCCTTGTTCATCCGTCCCGTGAGACCGGAAGACGTCCCCCTGTTTGTTACGTTTCGGGAAAGCCTGTCGGAAAGTTCATTGTATTACCGGTTCTTCCGTAATATCAGTGAATTCACCCCCCGACAGCTTCACCTTTTTACCACCATTGACTATGATCGTGAAATTGCCTTAATTGCGCTTGCCAATATTGACAAAGAAGAGAAGATGCTCGGCGTCATTCGTATTTTGAGCCATCCTGACAGGAAGAAAGGCGATTTCTACATCATTGTCGCCGACGCGATGCAGGGCCAGGGCATCGGTTCGATTCTTTTGCATACGGCATTGGATATCGCTCGCAAACAGGGGTATGAGACCATATTCGGCGTTGTGCTGCCTGAAAATGAAGGCATGAAAAACCTGTCCAAAAAAGTTGGATTTCAGGTCAAATTCAACTTTGATGAGAGAGTGTTCGATTTGAGGTTGGATTTGGATACCCATTCAGATGCCTGAAAACACAATATCTTCATACTGCATTATCAGATACCAACATTGAAATGAGCATGGATGAACACGCACAATAATCCTGCGGAAGGGGCATCTGCCGTGTCCCCCGACCCGCCGGACAGCACCTCCCTGGGGCTCCTCGCGGCGGTGGGGGCCTTTGGCACATGGGCCATTTTCCCCATCTATTTCAACCTGATCGGGCCGGGGGTGTCTTCCTGGGAGATCCTGTTGCAGCGGGTGCTGTGGGCGGCGGTGTTTTTGCTGGGGTATGTCATCATTGCCGGGCGGCTGGATCGGATCAGCGCCTTGATCCGGAGACCCAGGGTCATGTGGGCCCTGGCGGCCAGTGCCCTGGTGCTGATCGGTAATTGGGCCACCTTTATCTGGGCCGTCACCCATGGGGAGATCCTTCAGAGCAGCCTGGGGTATTACATCAACCCCCTGCTCAATGTTTTTTTGGGCTATTGTTTTCTGGGCGAGCGGCTGCAGCCCCTGCAGCGCCTGGCCGTGGTTCTGGCGGCGGCCGGGGTGCTCATCTGCCTAATCGGTTACGGCGAAGTGCCCTGGCTGGCGCTGATGATGGCCGGGTTTTTCGGCATGTACGGGTTGATTCGCAAACAGGTGCAGGTCGACAGCGTCACCGGTCTGCTGGTGGAAACCCTGCTGATGACGCCTGTGGCCTTGGCGTGGCTGCTGGTGATGGTCTCCCGGGGCGAATCGATGTTCCTGCGGGCCGGCCTGTCCATCGACCTGATGCTGGCCGGATCGGGACTGCTTACCATCTTGCCGCTGCTGCTATTCGTGGTTGCCGCCAAGCGGTTGAAACTGGCCACCGTTGGCCTGCTGCAATACATCGCCCCCACCGGGCATTTTCTCACCGGTGTGTTTTTAACCCATGAGCCCTTTACGGCGGCGGATGCGGTGACCTTCGGCTGCATCTGGACCGGACTGGCCCTTTACACGGCCGATATGTGGATCTGGCATCGCAAACGCATGACCGCGGTGTCCAAATAGCGATTTGGCTGATAATGGGGAACTGTGCGGCAAGCTCGCTCATCGCCCGTTTAGGTGACTATATCCTTTTGGAAAGTTCGTCTGGGTATTCGGGCAATCTGCATGCTTACTTTTTCCGGCTTCGCCCATCGGTGGGCGGGGGGGAGATCTTTAACGTCCTGATTTTTCGATAAAGCGTACTATCATCGATCCCCAGGTCCTTTGCCGCGAGTCTGCGGTTGCCGCTATGACGGGCCAGCGCCTCCTCGATCATCAGCCTTTCCATGGCCTTGAGTGTTCTCGTCTCCGTGAAGTCAGCCCTTTTTCGGTCACTTTCCATGCAAAACTCCGGCGGCAGGTGGTGTATCTCAATCAGGCCGCTGTGACAAAGCGCAAACCCATGCTCGATGATGTTTTCCAACTCTCTGACATTGCCTGGATAATGGTGCGCCATCAATCGCAGCATCACCGCTTGCGATACCCCGGCGATATCCTTGTTCTTGAGCCGGTTGAATTTGCCCACCATGTGATCGACGAGCAATGGAATATCCATGCGCCGTTGCTGAAGGTCGGGCAGTTTTAATTCAACCACCCGAATGCGATAGAATAAATCCTTACGGAACTTTTTTTCGCGTACAAGCGTCTCTAAATCTTGATTGGCGGCGGCCACCACGCGTACATCCACCGCGACAGGGTGAACGGCGCCCAAGGGTTCGATCCGTTTTTCCTGCAGCACCCGCAACAGCCGAACCTGCATCGCCGGTGAGATGTCGCCGATTTCATCCAGCAAAATACTGCCGCCTTGGGCCAGGGCAAACCGCCCCGGCTTGTTTTTCCGGGCACCGGTAAAGGCTCCGGCCCGGTAACCAAAAAGCTCGGACTCCAGCAGCGTGTCCGGTAATGCACCGCAGTTAACAGCGATAAATGGTTTTTTTTTGCGGTCGGACAGGTTGTGGATGGCCCGCGCGAAAAGCTCTTTACCGGTTCCGCTGGCGCCGGAAATCAACACGGTGCTGTCGCTTTCGGCAATCTGGGGCATCATTTGGAAAAGGTCCCTCATGACCGGCGTTCGACCGATGATGTCCTCGAATGTATAGTTCGCTTCCAACGCTTTCCGAAGTTGTTCGACCTGGGTCAGATCCTGAAAGGTCTCTACCCCGCCGACCACCGTGCCATCTTTCTCTTTCAGGGGGGCCGTGGACAGGCGGATGGGAATCTGGTTGCCGGATTGGGTGACAATGCGGGTCATTACGTTTACCATCGGCTTGCCGGTGGCAAGGGTCTGTTTCATCGGGCAGGCCGTTTCACAGATGCTGGTCCGAAAGACCTCACCACAAGGCCGGCCGATCGCATCCATGCTTCGAACCCGGGTAATCTTTTCGGCCGCCCGATTGAAGGAAGTAATTCGCCAGTTCAAGTCGACGGTAAAAACGCCTTCATTGATTGAATTCAGGATGGTATCCTGGTGCCTTTTGACAATCTTTGAAGCCAAGGCCGCACCCTCACGAAAAGAATTGCATTTTACAAGGGTTTACTACTTCTAATAATGCAATTTGCATGGTTCAAATGCAAATAAATAATTTGTTTTTGTAAAATCACCTGATTTTAAAGGGTATCTTGTGCGCCTTGGAATTGGCCGGAATATTGCTGTGTTATTTTATCATGAGAATCGCAATTTCCCATCAGCAGGGCCGCATTTCGCCGGTGTTCGATGTGGCTGCGCGCATTTTACTGGTAGATATTCACAACGGCCGGACCGTGCGCCGGAATGAGAGAGCGTTGGATCAAATGGATTCTCTGGCCCGGGCCAGGCAAGTGTCGCAATTCGGAGTAGAGTTATTGATCTGCGGTGCCATCTCCTGGCCTTTGGAAAATGCGCTCTCATCCATGGGCGTGCAGGTGGCCGCATGCATTTGCGGTCCGGTAAATGAGGTTATCAAGGCATATGTGAACGACAAACTTGGCGACCCGGCATTCATCATGCCTGGATGTTTGGACAGACAACAACGCTTAACAACCAAAAAGGAAGGCTCCGTGAATAAACCCAACATCAATTATGATACTCTTGTTCGCATCACCAAGGCAATCTCTACCATCCAAGATCCGGAGGAGATCGTGCTGATCACCGTTGAAGGGGTCACCCACGCGCTCAACGTCAAGGGGTGTGCCCTGTTTCTGTTCAGTGAAAAAAGCGATGAACTCAAGCTGGCCGGTTATTATGGGCTGAGCGATGAATATGTCGACAAGGGGCCGGTCAGTGCCATCCACTCCATCGCCTCGTCGCTTCAGGATAGACAACCGGTGGCTATTTTTGATGTCAGCGATGATCCGCGCATCCAGTACCCTGAGGCGGCTATCAGAGAGGGGATCGCTTCAATTCTTTCCTCTCCCATCATCATCGGAGACCGACTTTTGGGCTGCCTGCGCGTATACACGGCCGAGCCGTGGGAATTTACGCTGAGCGATGTGAATTTCGTTCAGGCCGTTGCCCAGTTGGTCGGCATGGGAATAGAGATGTGCCGGGTCAACCAGGGGTTGCGGGAAAGTATCGATGTTCTGGAAATGATGCAGGATTCGACTGCTTCCCGAATAGCTGTCCTCTGACATCAAATCGTTCCGAGGAAAATCAAGAAGTCGAGCTTATGGACGACTATGAGTAAATCAATGCATGAAAACGCTGGCCGGGTGTGTGGACGTGACAACACTCATTGCTCCCGGCTTAATGGGTAACGTATGGCGGTTCTGTCTATATTCAAACATGCGCTGATGATCAGCTTTTTCGTCTTTGTCATGATGCTGCTGGTCGATTTTATCGATACGGCCAGCCGCAAACAAATGTCGGATCTCATTAAAGGTGGACAGTGGCGGCAATATTTTCTGGCCTCTTTCCTCGGATCTACCCCCGGTTGCCTGGGAGCTTTCATGAACGTAAGCCTATACGTACACGGCATGATCAGTTTCGGGGCCATTGTCGGTGGAATGATCGCGACTTCCGGCGATGAAGCGTTTGTGATGCTGACACAGTTCCCGGGCGTGGCGCTGGCGCTTTTTGGTTTGTTGTTTGTTGCGGGACTCCTTTGTGCCTGGATCAGCGATAAATTCATAACGCGTATGGGGATGATTCCTTGTGAATCTTGCCTGGAAGCGCATTGTGAGCACTGCATATCCAGCGGGGACGAGGCTGAGCGGATTGCGGACATTTTTCGGTTAACCAACCTTTTTGAAAATTTTCGCTCGCTTTCGTTTACCCGTTTTCTTCTGCTGGTACTGATTGCTTCGTTTCTGGTCCTTGTCGCCTTGGGGATTATCGGGCCATCGGTCTGGAGCTGGAAGCGGATTACGTTTATCGTTCTTTGCCTGGGTTCACTGTATATCGCCATCATCGTTTCCGAGCACTATCTGCATGACCACATCTGGGATCACATCATTAAACGGCACCTTTTTCAGATCTTCCTGTGGAGTTTCGGCGCCTTGCTCTTTGTGCATATGGGGCTGGCCTATTGGAATCTGGAGGCCTTCATTCATGCGCATATGCTATGGATTTTGGTCATCGGGGCGATCCTTGGGATTGTACCTGAATTCGGACCGCATCTGATTTTTGTAATGATGTATGCTCAGGGCTTGATTCCGTTTTCCGTATTGTTCACCGCTTCCTTTGTCCAGGACGGCCATGGCATGCTGCCCCTGCTTTCCTACAGCATCAAGGATTCTTTATTGATCAAGGCGTTTAATCTTGTTTTTGGGTTGACCATTGGGGGAGGGCTACTTGCTCTGGGATTCTGAAAGATAAGGATCCGAAATGAAGTCATCTGGGCCAACGCTCGATCGACCCCCAATTCCATCGATCGAAAGAAAGGAGAAACGGGCAATGCAAAATGAACCAAAAAAATGGGTATGCGCCCACTGTGGGCACACGTCTTCGGGTAAATTCTCCGGTGATATCTGTCCCAAATGTGGTTTGACCTATTGGAAATGCGGTGCATGCGGATTTCTCATCACCTCAGCAACGCCCCCGGATGTGTGTCCGGAGTGTAACACCAAATGCGACTTTGTAAATGTCACTTGCTATCTACCCGAATGCGGTGGGCCGGGAAATGTAGATCCGCGTCTCTGAAGGTACAGAAGAAAATAAGGAGTTATCCATGATTATCAGTATCGCAAGTGGAAAAGGGGGGACAGGGAAGACGACCTTTTCAGTAAACCTGGCCCATGCACTGGCCGATCGCAACGATGCTGTCCGGCTCCTTGATTGTGATGTCGAAGAACCCAATGGTCATCTATTCATTCAGCCGAAATTCAGTGAGCAATTTCCCGTAAAGGTCATGAAACCGGCTTGGAATGAGCAATTATGCAATGGCTGTGGCGAGTGTGCCAAGGCATGTCATTTCAATGCCATCGCCGTTGTGAAAGACAACGTGCTGATTTTCAACGAGCTTTGTCATGCCTGCGGGGTATGTGCGTATGTTTGCCCGGAAAAAGCGCTGGTTGAAAGCCCTGTCGAAATCGGTCAGGTTCAGGCGGCGCCGGAACATCAGCCATTTTTTTTCGCTCACGGGATCCTGAACGTTGGCGAGGCCATGGCCCCGGCCGTTATTCAACATGTCAAAAAACATATCGAACAAAATTCCATCAATATCGTGGATGCTGCTCCGGGCACGTCATGCCCCGTAGTGGAAACCGTTAGCGGTTCAGACGTGACGGTGCTGGTAACGGAACCGACCCCTTTCGGCCTTAACGATCTCAAACTGGCCGTGGGGCTGGCCCTCAAGGAGAAGGTGCCGACGGGCATCGTGGTCAACTGCTCCGATGGGAGAGACGATATCATCACCGAATATGCCGACCGCGTGGGGGTTCCGGTTCTTGGACGGATTCCCTACAAGCGTGAATACGCCGAGGCCTATTCCAGTGGACAGATTCTTGTCGACCGCTTTCCCGAATTGAAGGCCACCCTTTTAAAAATATTCGACGGCATTGCTGCTTTGGTGGGAAAGGCGCCTCCACCACCTCCCAGGGACGAATCTTTGGCGGTGCAAGGGGCATCGGCCGGCACATTTGTTACCGGTGATGCAACGCAATACAAGGAAATCGCGATTATCAGTGGCAAGGGGGGGAGCGGTAAAACGACGGTGGTCGCCGCATTGGCCATGCTCGCCGAAAACAGTGTGCTGGCGGACAATGACGTTGATGCCGCCGATCTGCACCTGCTGCTCAAGCCAACCGTATTGGAGGCGCATGATTTTGTGGGCGGGGAAAAAGCGATGATCGATGCGCAGGCTTGCATCGGCTGTGGCGCATGTGCAGAAAACTGCCATTTTGGTGCCATTGGTTGTGACGAAGAAACGGGAATCTGCCAGATCGACGAACTGGCCTGCGAGGGGTGCGGCATGTGTCAATATGTCTGCGAGGTTGACGCCGTCACCACCCGGCCCAATGTGGTAGGGCAATGGTATGTGTCGAATACCCACTGGGGCCCCATGGTGCATGCCCGGTTGGCCATTGCCGAAGAAAATTCAGGGCGTCTGGTCACCCAGGTGCGTGGTGTCGCAGCCGAAATCGCCAAAAAACACAAGAAAAGCCAGATCCTTTGTGACGGCCCGCCTGGAAGCGGGTGCCCGGTTATCGCTGCGGTGAGCGGGGCGGACCGGGTATTGATCGTCACCGAGCCGACGGTTTCCGGTGTCCACGATATGCAGCGCGTGCTTGACCTTAGCCACCACTTTGGAATTCCAGTACTGATTGTCATCAACAAAGCCGATTTGAATATCGAGCAGTCCGAGCGAATCGAGTCCATTGCAAGGGAGAAGAAGTCGCGTGTGATTGCAAAAATCCCTTATGACCGCAATGTGAACGATGCGCTCATCGCCGGTAAGACAGTGATTGAGCACGGCAAGGGGCCGGCTTTCGAGGCATTGCGTCAGATTTGGCAAGTGTTGAAAAAAGAACTTTGATGAAGATGCGATATCCTTACCAGCTTGATCGAACCAGAATTTGTCACCTACATGTAAAAAGGGTGATCGATAAATGGATCAACCAGAGATGCGTTCAACCATCTTTCTTCACTAAGGATGGAAACGTTTTTGTTCCAAGCATGGATCGAACTTTACAGCAATGAAAAAGGGTCAGTATGACATATGGCCTTTTCTACAGAATCTTATTCTGAGGAGGCATTATGAAGATCGCGATCTCGTCCAAAGGAACCGATTTGGATGCGCAGGTAGACCCACAATTCGGGCGGTGCCAATATTTTATCATCGTCGACGCCGCAACCGAGGCATTTGAAGTCGTGGATAACAAGGCCGCTACACTAAGCGGTGGGGCCGGCATCCAGGCCGCTCAGACTGTGCAAAAGGTGGGTTCATGAAAAAAGCCATGCTTTATGAAGCCGGGACCGATGCTACGCTGCATTGCAACCTTTGCAATCATGGATGCCGAATCCGCGAGGGAAAACGCGGAATTTGCAGGGTTAGGGAAAATCGGCAAGGCGTGCTCTATTCCCTCGTCTACGGGAAGATAATCGCCGAACACATCGATCCCATCGAAAAAAAACCGTTTTTCAACTTTTTTCCAGGCTCAAAGGCCTATTCCATCGGCACGGCGGGGTGCAATTTCCGCTGTAAGCATTGCCAGAACTACGACATTTCTCAATATCCTCAGGCGCATGCGGGCAAGATCATCGGCGAAAATCGGACGCCCGAACAGATCGTTGAAAGGGCCAAAGCGTCCGGCTGCAAAACCATCGCGTACACGTATACCGAGCCCACCATATTTTACGAATTCGCCTACGATACGGCGGTTCTGGCCCATCGGGAAGGTCTTAAAAACGTCTTTGTGAGCAATGGTTATATGAGCGCCGATGCCGCACGTGAGATTGCCCCGCATCTGGATGCCATCAACATCGACTTAAAGGCGTTTACGAAAAAATTCTACAAGGAAATCTGCGGTGCCCGCCTCGCGCCGGTGCTGGAAACCATTCAGCGCATGAAAACCCTGGCTGTGTGGGTGGAAGTGACAACGCTCATTATCCCCGGTTTGAATGATGATGAAATGGAACTTAGGGATATGGCCCGTTTTGTGAAAAGCGTCGGCTGTGAAGTGCCGTGGCACGTGACCGCGTTTTACCCCACCTACAAGCTGACCGACCGGCCACCGACGCCTGCGGCCACGCTGCAACGTGCGCGTGAAATCGGTTTAGCGGAAGGGCTTCGTTATGTATACGAAGGCAACGTTCCCGCTGAAGCGGGTGAGAACACTTTCTGCTATGGATGTGGGGCCGTAGTCATTGAGCGCTCCGGTTTCAGTTTCATCCATAATCGGCTGCAGGATGGAAAATGTTCCCAGTGTGGGATGCCAATCGACGGTGTGGGGCTGTAATCCCCAAAAGATTGCTTGACTCTCTCTATCGGCACTCAAGGAGTTCACCATGTCCAAATTTTCCTTGGAAGTTTTGGAGCGGCGTGTGTTTCCATTTATTGAAACGGAAGACCCGGATGTTATTCTAGGGTCTGTTTTCGGTGAAGATGTTGCGTTAACGCGAGTTGGCGGTGATGTCCTGGTCTCCCATGTAGACCCGATCGTTGGTGCTATTGGCAACATCGGCTGGTTGGCTGTCCACGTAGCCTGTAACGACGTCGCCACCAGCGGAGCCCCTCCTCGCTGGATACTGGTGTTGGTTTTGGTTCCGACATCAGGTGACGTGGATCTGCTGGAGCAGATCATGCGTGATGCGAATCGCGCAGCCAAAGAGATTGGCGTTTCCATTATCGGCGGTCACACTGGCTATACGTCTGGAATATCCAGGCCATTGGTCGCTGTCACTGCATTGGGATGTGCATCAGGTCGTAAGCTGGTACGGACCAGCGGAGCCAAAATCGGTGACCATGTGCTGGTTACCAAGGGCATTGCCCTGGAAGGAACGGCCATTCTGGCTCAGGATTTTAGCGATGTAGCGCTAAAATTGGGGTTAAGCGAAAGGGACATAGAAAACGCGCGCAACTTGCTGGGCGATGTGAGCGTTGTTCCAGAGGCCTTAGCACTTGCTGAATTGGGGGCAACGGCTATGCATGACGTGACCCGTGGCGGACTTTTGGAAACCTTGTTGGAGATTGCCCATTTATCAGGAGTCGGTATGATGATCGATGCTTCCCGACTGCCAATCCACCCTTTGGTTGCTCGCTTCGCTGAGACCTTTCAATTCGACCCACTTCGGATGATTTCTTCCGGGACCTTGGCGACTACGGTTCCACCCGATAGAGTAAAAGCGGTGAGGAACGCGTTGACAAAGATTGGGGTGCGTTTATCCGATGTGGGCCACATTTCTGATGGAACTGGTGTGCATCTCTTGGGCAACGAAGAAACCACGCACTACCGCAAAATTCGGTGCGAAGAAGACGAATTGGCCCGTATGTGGACCCTCTACCCCCGTAACGGGTATTCAGCAAATGGATGAAAAATTTGACGGTGATTCAATTGGTTAAGGGGTAGTTAACCAAACCTATAGGAGAGAAAAATGGCCAATGAAAAGTGCGTATCGATAACCGTCAGGAAAGGAATATGGGATGCGCTAAATGAGATCGGTTCAAAGAAAAAAAATGATACGTTAGACCTTATTGAAGAAATTTTGATCGATTACATAGTCAATAACATGAACGACTACCGCAGATTTCCAGATTTGATTGATGACGATGACCAAATCAAACCACGACCGGCCTGTTAGCTTCTAAATATCGTTATACCAGCGTTCTAAAAAACCTGTTGCCGATGCTCTGCTCTTATTTACCCACTTTTAGAGTTGACAGATTCTGAATCAAATGTTATGCATCAAGTGATGTGCAACAAATGAAACCTTACAGTCTATGAAGAACTGGATTTACTACATGCCGCCAAAATTCAAATTTACTAAAGATGAAATCATAGATACGGCCCTCAACCTCATCAGGTCCAAGAGCTGGAGTGCCTTGACGACTAGGACCCTGGCAGAGCATCTCGGATCTTCGGCAAGACCCATATACTCTTATTTCAAATCAATGGAAGCTCTCGACGAGGCAGTTGTTCAAAAAGGAGTTTCCCTTTTGCACACCCACATGGTTCGTAAAAGAACCGGAGACCCCTGGCAGGATCATGGCATTGGGTACGTAATGTTCGCACAGGAGGAGAAAAATCTTTTCAAGGGGCTCAATGACGAAAAACGTATCCGATACTTCAAATATTTTGGTGACGTCATCTGGGAGAAGCTGACTGCATCGCTTGCGGACTACCCGCCCTTTAAAGGGTTGTCTTCAGAGCAGGTCTATCAGATACAGTTAACACGCTGGCTCTATGCTCAGGGCTTGGCCTTTCAAGTCTGCAATCAACCGGCGGGAACGTGGGACGATGAAAAGATCATTTTCATGATGCGGCAGGGCAGCACCGCCATATACGAAGGGCTGAAAAAGGCGTTCACGTTAGCCTAAAACTGTAATCGCCAATTTCTACGGAGGAACCTATGACCGAGAGAGATCCCCGAAAAATGGCACTCCAAATAGCCGGCGTGAGGGCAGGCGAAAACCAGCTTCCTGAAAACGAAAGGGTGTTTGAAGACCCTTATGCCCAATATTTCTTCCCCGAAAATATTCGTGAACAGTTCAAGTGTTCAGCATCAGTGAAGGCGGAACGCGCTAAATACGAACAGCTCATGCCCGGTATAAACGGTGCAATTGTTGCGCGCATCCGTTATATTGACGAATGTTTGGCCAAGAGTTTGCGGGAAGGGCTAACTCAGATGGTAATCATTGGCGCAGGTTATGACACTAGGGCATATCGAATAAAAGGGGTACGTGACGCGCTAAAGGTTTTTGAAGTGGATCATCCCGAAACGCAGGCATTTAAGAAAGCCACCATACAGTCCATATTTGGGGAACTTCCCAAACACGTGGCTTATGTTCCGGTTGTGTTCGGTCAGGATCGTCTCGACCAAAAGCTGATTGGGCAGGGATATAACAAGGAATTGAAAACCCTATTTATTGTCGAGGGGTTGATCATGTATATTCCACCTCCGGCGGTAGACCTCCTGTTATCATTCATTGCTCATGTATCCGGCGCCGGTAGCGCCTTGGTCGGCGATTATTTCGATATCTCGGTAATTGACGGAACCTGCCCTCGACAGGAAGCCCAAGTCTTGAGGAAATTTGTGGAAGCCGAAGGCACTCCTCTTCAGTTCGGTCTTCTGGAACAAGAGGTTGAAGCCTTCTTCATCGACAGGGGATTCTCGAACGTAATTTGCACATCGACAGCATCATGTAAGGAGAAGTATTTCAGGGGAGCCAGCCGAGATAGGACCGTCTCCCCCATACTCAACTTCGTTCATGCAACGGTTGCTGACCGATAGCCTCCCTATAAACCTTATTAAGATGGGTTTTATCTTGGATTTCGCTCTTTAAAATTTGCGTTTTTCTTTTTTCAACCTCCTGTTATCCATTTTTTTCTACTGGCCGAACATTGTCCCAGCTTGAATCGGTAAGGTGTTGGTAGTCATAGTAGTATAACGGAACGTTTAGAATAGACAGAATATCTTTTTGATGATCATTGAGATCGGAAACAAAGCCATCGTTCTTACCATCAGGCAGCTTAATTACTCCTTGGACAATATCTTCGAACTCTTTCAGTATGAACTCGCTGCGAGGATTTCGGACATCTTTTCTGTTGGGCATAAATCCGTCCAGGCCTCGGTCTCGATTGGCGATCTTTTCAGCATTTGCCGCGGGTCTGCCGCGTTTGCTGTTTTTATAAGTAGTAACCGGATTGTTGATCACGGTATAGGTGAAAAATGATTCTGTTTTGTTTTTCCTCAAGATGGCTGCGCAAGCAGCATCTATTTGCTCTTGGCTTTTCAGTTTGTAACGGTTGAGTTTGCCGGAAAGCTCTTTAAAATCATTGCGTGTCCGCTGGACACGGTTTTGCAACGCCTTTTGTTTTTGTTTGCGAAGACCATGGTCGAACAGGATGATCATGCGCAGCGGGTAGTTATTATCTTCATATCTGCCGCGTCAACCCGCTCGAAGACATCCCGCCATTACCCGAAAGCATTTGTTATTCGATATGGCAATTTATCCGTCCGTAGTGATGCTGGCCCGCTGCGGGATGCGGATCAACGAACCGTTACGGCTTTGCCGGCATCATTACCGACCCGATGAAGGCAGTGTTTATATTGAAAGGACCAAGTTCAGAAAAGACCGCCTGATACCCCTTCCTCAATCCGTCCTGGTTGAACTAAAAAACTACCTTTCTGTACGCGAGGCCTTCCGCGCTGGTGATGAGAACCCATATTTGTTGGCGGGAAGAAAAAATCGGCCATTGAGCGACAACCATGTCCGTTCCGTCTTTCACCAGACCATTGAAGCGATAGGTATCCACCACCCCGGGAGAACGATGGGCAATTTAACCTTTATATGTATCCGCAAAGGTCAGCATCGATGGATAAAATCATCTTCATTCCTCAGAAACGAACCCAGCGGCAGCTGATCGGTTTTTTATACCCGGAGGAAATAAACCAAGTCCTCAACACGGTAAATATCAATACGGCGATTGGCTTTCGTTACTACACCATTTTGCATTTGTTGTACGAATCCGGTGCCCGTGCAAGTGATATCGCACAGTTGAATCTCGATTACCTCAACCCATAACAGAAAACTCTCGCCATTTTGGGCAAAGGCAATCGCTTCCGCCTGATCAACTTGTCTCCAACAATGGTTAAGATGATCAAGGCATACGTGTATAATTACCGCCGCCAGCCAAAACCAACCTGCGCGAAGCGGCTGTTTATCAGTCAGCACGGCAGGGTGTTGACATGTCATGGCATCTGTCTTCTTTGCAAAAAATACCTGCGGTTGGCATTATCGGAAAAACGGATGGAGGTTCTCAATCCGGTTCACAGTTGTCGTCATTCCTGCGCAATCAGCATGCTGGCCTCCGGTTGTTCGGTAACCGATATAAAAAACTATTTGGGACACGAAGATGTCCAATCCAGCATGGTTTATCTGCAAATGGATCTTCCGCAACGAAGAAAAATCCAGAAGCGGTTCAACGAATATACCCAGGCCTTATTGAGCCGCAATGCACAAATAGAAGCGTTGATCGACAAACAGGAAGAAGACGAGATCATGAAATGGCTGGATAGTCTCTGAATCCGGCGGGAACCTGTTTGCCGGACACAAAAAGGTGGCTTTAAAGGAAGTTTATTATGTTACCAACTTGAAAAAAATGGGTGCGCTGAAGGTCGTTATATCATTGATATATTTATGAAAAGTATGATTTATATCGCGTGGTAAAATATTTATAATGATAACGGGCGGATAGAATAATTGGCAATATAAGTATTGAAATCTGCCGTTTCGGGCAGGTTGAAAATCTACAGTTTAGGTTTGAAAACCTGTCATTTTAAAGGCGAATATTTTTTGTGATAAACTTTGTAAATATTTACGGTTAGACATTCCGACCAAAATAGGTAGTGATGCTTGGAATTAGCGCCTCCTAAATTTTCCATACACAACTATTGACTATAACTCTGGATTGCCTCTATCATAAAATTTGATTTATCAATAGATTCATGTATTACAAAAATTTTTTTTGCTTTTTGAACTCCCCGCAATACGCAGAATACGAATAAATAAAAAATCAGCACTTAAGGTCATTTTTTATTTGACTTAGGACCAATATACAAGAAGCGGCACTTCGTGCCGAGTAAAAATACCAACTGATTCCCATCCAGAATTCGCTAATGTCCGAAATAGCGGAGTTCGGAACTGAAATACCCACCGTACTGTCATTACTGGTGACGACGGGTATGCTTATTTTATCAATAATATATCGACTCCCTGAATTTTTGGTCCACTTTAGGCAACCTCAAGCCGATCGGACATTTTGTCATAAAAAAAGTCAAAGGAGGTGTGATATGAAATCCAGAAGCGTCAAGGAGATGATGGTGCCATTGGCCGAGTATGCATCGGTTCAGGAAACTGCAACATTGCTAGACGCGGTCAAGGCCTTAAGAAAGGCCCAGGCGGCATTTGACCAACAGCGCCACCGTCATCGAGCCATCCTGGTAATCGATGAGGCCAACCATATTATTGGCAAATTGAGCCAGCATGATGTTATTGAAGCTCTCGAGCCGAATTACAAAGAGATGAGAAATCAAACTGAAGAGGGATCCATGCACCGCTTAGGACTGAGCGATGCATTTTTTAAAAAAACGCTGGAACAGTATCATTTATGGGAAAAGGCCCTTGAGGGACTGTGCTGCAAAGCCGCTGATCTCAAAGTCAAAAAAATGATGTATACGCCTGTAAAAGGAGAATTTGTAAAGGAAAGCGCCACCATGGATGAAGCCATTCATCGGCTGATCATCGGTCGCCACCATTCTCTCTTGGTGACCACCGACCGTGATCCCAGCGAAATTGTTGGCATCCTCCGTCTAAGTGATGTATTTGAATTTGTAGGCGATTCCGTGCTGGAGTGTGAGCTACCCTCTGACGCAGCATAAATTCCATATAGCTGACGTCATTCATATTGTCTGGATTTTGCTTATGGATTCTTTGTCGCTAATCACACTATATCTTGGCATTTTGATGCTAAGCGGTTTGTTTTCTGGTTTAATTGCCTCCCGTTTAGGGCTCCCCAGAGTTGCGGCATATGTTATTGCCGGAATGATCTTCTCACCTGATTTATTAGGAAGTACACTCAATTTAAAGGTAGGCCATTGGGCAGAGCCGCTTGCTACTGTAGCGTTGGGGATTATCGCTTACCTGATTGGGGGGTCGATAACGGCAAAGCAAATTCAGCAAATGGGTAAGACCGTATTAGGAACAGCGCTGAGCGAATCATTCGGAGCTGTTCTGTTTGTTTTTTGTTCCATGATGCTGTTAGCTTCTGATAAGGCTGGCATTACAACATTTCAAATGGCATTGGCTTTTGCTGCCATCGCTGCCTCAACTGCACCGGCTGGTACCATAGCCGTGTTGCACCAGTATCGTGCGTCCGGCCCTGTTTCGTCTGTTCTGCTGGGAGTGGTAGCGCTGGACGATGCCTTAGGCATTGTCGTCTTTTCTTTAGTACTTGTTGTGATTACAGGCGAAACGTTAAGTGCGAAACTGGGTTTGGCAGCGCTCGAAATCTGCGGAGCATTGGTGTTGGGAGCCTTTGCCGGTTGGGGACTTAAAGAATTGGCGAGTCGCATCCATAAACGTGAAATGCGCCTGCCCCTGGTCTTCGGAGCTATCCTGTTTTCAGTCGGATTGGCCGAGATATGGCGACTATCCCCGTTGTTGACCGCAATGGCCATGGGATTTTCGTCACGATACTTTTTGGGCTTTTCTGGTGATCAATTGGTTGAGCCGATTGAATTTCTCGAAGAACTGGTATTCATCATTTTTTTTACCTTGGGCGGCGCTCATTTCGAAATTAATGTGTTTTTTCAACACATGGACCTGATCGGGATCTATTTTATCGCGCGGATCATAGGGAAATATGTTGGCGCCTCCCTCGGTGCTATGATTTCCGGCGCTTCCCCACCGGTAATACGCTGGTTGGGTTTAGGGCTGGTGCCACAAGCCGGTGTTGCTATTGGTCTGGTTTTGACATTAGGCCATAAACCGGCATTTCATGATGTTGCCACTATGATGGTCAATGTTATTTTAGCAACCACGTTACTTTTCGAATTAGTGGGGCCTCTGGCTGCATACTTTGCATTAAGGGGGGCTGGCGAACTTGGCGTTAAGCGGAAAAGGAGAAAGTTTTGAAGGTAGCAGAATGGCTGAAGCGCCATCCAAGTACGGCAATAACCGTTCCTCCTGACTGTCCATTGGAGACGGTGATGGACCGAGTGCTGGCCGAGAGATGTTTGCGAGACATTTATGTTGTATCAAGAGAAGGGAAGTTAATTGGGCACCTTTCCTATCAAAAGCTTATTCATTTTGTCTTGGCCAAGCACCGGGCCGTCCATACCAGGCGTCAACTTATGCAGCGGGTCGCGGCGGAGGTGTCAGAAGATCTAATGAACGCACAAGTTGTTTATGCTAAGCCTGATGAAGAGGTGGATAATGTTATAGATCGACAGCTTGAACACGGTATTGATGACATGCCGGTTATCGATGATCAAGGGGTGATGTTGGGCGTAATAAACATTCATATTACTATAAAAGAATTTAGAAAGAACTCAAAGATGATTATCGAATGAAACAATCGAGAAAGCGTGGATTTGTATAACGGGCGGCCAGGTATTAATCTCTTTTTTTTGCAGTGTCGTCTGACAGCACCTCACTAACTGTTCGATCGCAAACACAGAGAAGCACCGGATCAACTATAACACGGAAGATAAGGAGAGATGGATATTCACGCCTGGATCGCCATCGCTACGCTGGTCGTGGCTATGGTGCTCTTCATCAGTAAGCTGATCCCCCTCGAAGCCACCGCACTCTCGATTCCCGTTGTGCTAGCGGTCACCGGGACCGTCAGCCCGGCCGAGGCAGCACTCCGCGGGTTCGGCAACAATGCGGTGATCGCCCTGGGAGGGATTTTTGTGCTCTCGGCTGGCCTAAAAGAAAGCGGTGTCGCAACGTTGATGGGGCGAATGCTCGAGCGATTCGGTGGCAAAAAAGAGCGGAGTTTGGTTCTTATGATCATGGTCACCACCTGCGTCCTGTCGGCGATCATGTCGAACGCTGCCACCGTTGCGGTTTTCCTACCGGCGGTTCTGGTGCTCTCACGCAGAGCAAAGATTTGCCCCTCTCGATTGATGATGCCCCTCGGATATGCGGCGATTCTCGGCGGCACCCTCACCCTAATCTCAACTACTCCAAACCTTATCCTCGGCAGTGAGCTCGAGCGACTCAGCGGGGGCGTTCGGAAGCTCGGGATGTTCGAGTTCGCCATTGTGGGGATTCCCATCTCGGTCGTAGGCATCGCTTACATGGCACTAATCGGGATTAGATTGATCAGCCGGCGTGAGTCTGACCACACGGCGAAGAGGGAAAATTTCAGGGACCGAATGTTAATGCATTACCATCCCAAAAAGAGGCTCTATAAGCTGACCGTTGCATCGGGGTCCAAGCTGGCCGACAACACGATTGCTCAGGTAGGCCTCGGAAAACGATATCAGATCGAGGTGGTCCAGGTCAGTCGCACAAAGGGCTTTTGGCATCAATTTATAGACGTCCAGCCAGATCTGATGATTAAAACTGGTGATGTTCTCTTCATAGAGGGGAAGGATGAAAACGCACAAGAACTATCCAAGGCACACTCAATTCCCATCGAAATCGCCACAGAGGACGAGGAAGATCAGCTATTGGGGCGCGGTATCAATTTTGCTGAGGTCTCCATCTCGCCCCACTCCGCCTTCCTCAATCGGACCCTGATTGACCTCAGCTTTCGCGGCGTTTTCGGGCTATCGGTCCTCGCCATCTGGAGAGGAGGCGAACTAATCGAAAAGGACGTTGGAGCGACCCCGCTGAAGATAGGAGATGCGCTGCTTGTGTACGGACCTACCCGAAACATCCGAAAAATAGAGGAGAACGATGATCTATTTCTCTTGGATCGGCAACGATCCGAGGAGGATGTCCGGCATGCACCGATCGCATTGCTGCTTCTGGCTGCGGCGCTCCTACCCCCGGTTCTCGGATGGTGCCCACTTGCGGTTAGTGCCCTTGCCAGTGCGCTCCTGATGGTGGCGACCGGCTGCGTGTCGCTTCGAGGCGCTCAAAAAGCAATCGATCTACGTATCCTTTTTTTAATCATAGGTACGGTTCCTCTTGGCGACGCACTCTTCCAAACCGGCTTGGCAGGCAAATTGGCGGCGACTTTGTTCCCGGCGGAGATGAGTTTATGTAATTTCTATGTATTCGGCGCGCTGTTTGCCGTCTCTTCATTGCTTAGCACCACATCGAACAACGCAGCTGCAGCGGTTATCCTTTCGCCAGTCGCATACGCAGCAGCGGAATCGAGCGGCGTTGATGTCGGCATGGCGTTTCTCGCCGTAGCTTACGGTGCCAGCTGCGCATTCGTCCTCCCGTTCGCCCATCAGTGCAATCTAATGATAATGGGATCGGGCGGATATCAGACTAAAGACTTTGTCAAGGTGGGGACCGGTTTGTCGATCGTTATGGCGGTGACAACTGCCGTTCTTCTCGCTCTTTAGGGTGCTTTTGCTAATGCCAGACGCCGAGTGATGCCATCCTCACATGGGTAGGTAGGAGCGCAATCATTAGTTTAGCCAAACCAGTGATTAGGTAAATCAATTTGCTTGAAATCAATATTTTTAAAATTGCAGATTATTAAAAATTTTCGTCGACGGAAGGCGAGTACAGATGCATCAAATTTCCTTCGCTCTATTCTTCGTTCCGCTCTGCAGATTGTAGAACCGTATCTGTAATCGGCTAGAACGCCAGATACATGGTTGATTATCACACGTTTCCTGTGGGCTTTGATACGTACAGGTAATATTTCGTTTCAGAGCCGGTTAAAAAATTGTATTTTCAACTATCTGCAAAAATGTAAGCATGAATTGGGGATAATAAGAAATATGAAAGATTACCTTACACATACCTATTCGGATCTGATCGTCGACGTGGACAGTCCGCTGCTATGGGTGACACTGAACCGCCCCCAGTATTCCAATTCGTTTTCGGACCAGATGATTTCGGACCTTTGCCGTCTGCTACGGGAAGCGGACTGGGATGATGACGTGCGCGTCGTCATCCTGACGGGAGCGGGAAAGAATTTCTGTGCCGGCGGTGACGTCAAGGCCATGGAAGAAAAGACAGGAATGTTTGCCGGCGACCCGGAGGAACTCAGACGCAGATACACAAAGGGCATCCAGCAAATTCCAATAACGATCGAGTCCCTTCAGACCCCGATCATCGCAATGGTCAACGGGGCCGCGATCGGGGCCGGGTGCGACCTGGCCTGCATGTGTGACATGCGCATTGGGTGCCGGCATTCCAGGTTCGGGGAAACCTTTGCCAAACTGGCCCTGGTCCCCGGGGACGGGGGCGCTTTTTTTCTTCAGAGAGTGGTTGGATACGCCAAGGCCATGGAACTATCCCTCACCGGACGGATTGTAACGGCAGAAGAGGCGCTTGCCTTGGGTCTTTTGAATACCCTTGTCGAAGAAGCATCCTTGAAAGAAGAAACTGGAAAAATTGCCCGAATGATTTCCGGAAACAGCCCTGTCGCTGTTTCGATGATCAAAAAAGCGATCCGTCAGGCCCGAACTGCGGAAATCAGCGGACATCTGGATCTGGTCGCCGCCTTTCAGGGCATCACCCAGCGAACGGCCGATCACTTTGAGGGGGTCAGGGCGCTTAAAGAGAAAAGGGAGCCACACTTCAAGGGTCAATAGGCCAAAACCGTTTGGGTCGGAGCCAAAGCTGATGTGATGTGAGCATTTTGAGATAGTTGTAGGCGCCGCTGGCGGGTCTTAGACGGATTTACCAAACAGGCGCTAAAAGATGAAGCCCTATTCCGGACCCATCGGAAGGGTGCGCCGTTGATTGACAAAAACGCTTATTGATGCCCCGAATTGCTACTTCTCAAATTTTCTAACCGATCACCAACGAGGTTAAAGGAAAGAACGGTCAGCATGATGCAAAGGCCGGGGAAGATGGACAGATGGGGGGCGATGAACAGGTAATCCTTGCCTTCCATGAGCAGGGTTCCCCACTCCGGGTCAGGGGGCTGAACCCCGAAACCGAGAAATCCCAGGGCGGACACGCTTAAAATGCCCTTGGCCATTCCGATCGTGGCCAGGACCGTCATGGACGGCCGGACCGTGGGCAGGATATGGCGGATAATGATCATTACCGGTGATACCCCGGACAGACGGGCCGACTTTACGTAAAGGGCTTCCCGGGTGGTCAGGGCGATTCCCCGGGACAGGCGGGCGTATTTTGTCCAGGACACGCAGCTGATGGCAAAGACCAGGTTCAGGTCTCCCGGGCCCATGATGCCGGCCAGGGCAATGGCCGCCACCATCTCGGGGAAGGCCAGGAACATGTCGGTGATGCGCATGAACACTTCATCGGCCCAGCCTTTGAAGTATCCGGCCACCAGCCCGACGGCCGTGCCCAGGCAGGCCGAAAGGGCAACCGCAGCAAACCCGATGCCAAGACAGGCTCTGCACCGTAAATGATCCGGGAAAACAGGCACCGGACCAGGGTATCACAACCCATGGGAAACTGAGCGCTGGGCAGGCAAAGCCGCATGGCCGGGCTTGATGTCAGCGAATCATGGGGCGCCAGGGCCGGTCCGGCCACGACCACAATGACCAGAAGGATCAGGATGCCTGAGGCAACACTGCCCACAGGATTCCGGGCTGCAGCGGCCAAAAGATGGCCGGGTGTGGGTATCTGGGAAGATAAACTCATTGCATGCGTATCCTTGGATCCAGGGTGCTGCAGATCAGATCCACCCCGAAGTTGATCAACACAAAAATGGCGCCGGTGAACAGCACCACGCCCTGGATCAGGGGATAATCCCGGTTGCTGATGGCGTCCACCATGAGGCTGCCAAGCCCGGGCCAGGAAAACACCACCTCTGTTATCACGGCCCCCTCGAGGATCAGTCCGAATTCCAGGCCCACGATGGTAACCACCGGAATCAGGGTGTTTTTAAATATGTGCTTTCCCAGAACTCTTGGGGAGTCGGTCCCTCTGGCCCTCAAGGCAAGGACATGCTCCAATTCCAGGCTCTGGATGACCGAAAGGCGCAGCAGCCTGGCATGTAGGCGGTAAGGGAAGTCCCCAGGGTGAGGGCCGGCATGATCAGATGCTGCCATCCGCCGGTCCCGAAACTGGGCAGCCAGTGTAGATAAACCGAAAAAAGGGTGATTAAAAGCAGCCCCCAGCCAGAAATTGGGAATGGAAAGCCCCAGGACGGACAGGTAAACCGATGCGGAATCCAGCCAGGAGTTTTGCTTTAGCCCAGCCAGGGTGCCCAGGGGCAGGGATACGGTCAGGGCAATCAGGATGGAAGCGACGGCCAGTTCCAGGGTTTTTGAAAACCGGGCGCAGATCAGATGCAAAACACCAGCTTCCTCCACCAGGGAATACCCGAAATCAAGCCGCCCAACATGGGACAGCCACCGTCCGTACTGGACCAGAAAGGGCTGGTCAAGCCCCTCTTTTTCCCTGATATCTTCCACGGTGGCCCGGTCCAGTTGTCCTTCCCCGCCGTACCGGGCCACGGCGATCTCTCTGGCCGCATCCCCCGGAGCCAGAAGAATCATGGCATAGGTCAGAAACGATGCACCGAAAAGGACCAGGGCCATGCCGGCTGTCTTTTTGATCAGGAAACCAGCCATCTCCATTCTCCATTTTTAAATACCACCATTTGACATTCATCGTCGCATTCAGAAAAGATAGTCTGGGTCGGTTGGGCATTGCCCAACACAGACATTACTCCAATTTGAAGTCAATCACCGTCTCGACCTTCGCCTTGACGGGAATGCCCTCGACGGTACCCGGTTTGAACCGCCAGGCGCGTACGCATCGTTCAACGCTTTGGTCAAAAAGGTCTTTGGGTTTGGCATCCAAGATGGTGATGTCGCCCACCCGGCCGGTCTCGTCGACAATAAAGGCCACCTTGACCCAGCCTTCAATCCCACGCTTACGCGCCGCTATCGGGTACACCGGGGGAATACGCGTCAGGGTTGTCAGGGGACCGTCCAACTGATCGACGGAAAATGCGCTTTGCAAGACACTGGTGTTAACCAGGGGCGCACTTTTGAGCGGCGGCAGTACCAGGCTGTTGGGGCCGCCGGGAAGCTTGGTGTTGACCTCAAACGGCAGGGTCAGTTTTTCTCTCAGGGGGTGCCGGGGCATGGTGTCGGGTTTGGGAATCTGTTTGGGCTTGGGAAGTTTGGGCGGTATGCGCGGCTTTCGCCTGACTTCGGAGCCCGGCCGTTTCATGCGAATGACGTTGACCTGGGGCACCAATGTGCCAAAGGATGACCGGGACGGTGCCGGTTCCACAAAATTGGGCATCAGCAAAAACAGCACCACATTCAATCCGACGGCAATCAATCCCGCCTCCAGCCAAGTGGCCCATGTGCGCCGGGAAACAGCATCGAAGTAATCGTTCTGTTCGGTGGTTACTGACATAGTTCATTACTCCTGACGATCGAAAAGAAAGGCGTCGGAGATAGGGTGAACCGGTGATATGAAGACGTGAAAATGAGGCGCTTTTTTATGGTTATTGTTTATAAATAAAATGGTTTTGTATATAGGGTCAAGAGCTCAATAGGAGATTAGGCGATGAGGACGAACGCAGCGTTCAAGACCATCCCGATGAGTGTCTGGGGGCTAGGCCTGGTGAGTATGCTCATGGACATTTCATCCGAGATGATCCACAGTTTGCTGCCCCTGTTCCTTGTCGGCCCCCTGGGTGCGAGTGCGCTTATGGTGGGCCTGATTGAGGGGGCTGCCGAATCCACAGCCCTTATCGCAAAAGTCTTTTCCGGCACCCTCAGCGACTATCTGGGCAAGCGCAAGGTGCTGGCCGTATTCGGTTATGCCTTGAGCGCATTGACCAAACCGCTGTTTGCCATCGCCCCAACCGCAGCCATCGTCCTCATGGCACGTCTGCTGGACCGTGTCGGAAAAGGGGTGCGGGGAGCCCCGCGAGATGCCTTGGTGGCGGATATCGCACCGGTTGAGGTACGCGGCGCGGCATTCGGCCTGCGCCAATCTCTCGACACGTTAGGCGCGCTGCTTGGCCCTCTACTGGCGGTCAGCCTGATGCTGCTTTGGGCCAATGACTTTCGGTCCGTGTTTTGGATGGCCCTCATCCCGGGCATGCTGGCTGTTTTTCTGCTGTTGTTCGGCGTGCATGAACCGAAGCGGCACGTCGGCAGGAAACGCACCAACCCGATTCGCCGTGAAAACCTCGTTCGTCTGAGTGGTATGTACTGGTGGGTGGTCGGCATCGGTGCGGCGTTCGCGTTGGCGCGGTTCAGTGAAGCATTTCTGGTGCTACGCGCCCAACAAGGCGGTATTCCGGTCGCCTACGTTCCTCTGGTGATGGCGGGCATGAACATGGTCTATTCAGGATCTGCCTATCCGTTTGGCAGGTTGTCGGATCGAATGAACCACGGCACGTTGCTGTCGCTGGGCTTGTTGGTCCTGATCATCGCCGATCTAATTTTGGCCGTAAATGATAATTGGCTTACCGTCGCGGCCGGGGTATCCTTATGGGGGCTTCATATGGGAATGACCCAGGGATTGCTTGCGACAATGGTTGCCGATGCCGCTCCGATAGATCTGCGTGGCACGGCCTATGGCTTTTTCAACCTGGTCAGCGGCATCGCCATGTTGACGGCCAGCGCCGCCGCAGGGCTGCTGTGGGACCGCTTCGGCGCATCCGTCACCTTCTATACAGGGGCAATTTTTGCGGTATTGGCGTTGATGGGCATTGTCTTGAAAAACGTGGCGACAGCGACGACTTCTTGACCTACCTCGATAGCAACGGCTCTAAATACATTATTCTGGACCAGGGTAACCGCATTTGGAACCGAATTCTGCAAAAATAGGGTTGCAGGCATGGCCAGCTCCTTCACCTCATCAAGGGCAATGGATAGTCCACCGGAAGTACTACAGCGAAACAGTACTATTATGGCACTTGACCGGCCTGAACCTTTTCTTCAGGTGCGACGGGTAAGCGACCCAGTTACGGTGCAGACGTTCGCCGGTCTGTTTTAAATGCCGCATTGGTTGGTAATTTTTTGAGCGAGTGTGGGGCAGGGATGAAATTATGCACGTATTCAGCCCAGGGAAGTCTTGGGGGGCGTCCGGAACGCCCCTTTTATGTGGCCTGGTGTGATGAAGTCACTATCCGCTTAAAACGGTTTATGGATAAGTCTTTTGCATGATTGAATTTGGTTATTCGCAATTCCCATTGTCATATCTGATATAATTATTGCAAACCGGACAAGTCATTAAGGGAATAAATTCACTTTTGCTGTCGTCCCATACAGCTCGTGCATCTTGAAGAAGTTTTCCCATTCGATCATGGATTGCTGGTTCCTTCAATCTGCTTGTGTCAAACACGGTCCCACATTTCTCACAACTTATAAAATTCATTTTGCCTCCATCGCTTCGTAAGTAGCAAGAATTCATTCTTCAACTGGAGAGTTGTAAAAAAGATATTTAAAACAATCCGTTACTATATGAGCTGAATCCTTTCTAACGATATTAACTTGCTTTTCGAAAGCAGATATAAAACGAAAATACAATAGGTTGTCAAGGCAAAACGGCCACAATATACTGGGGTGCATTTAGAAAAAATATGACGAGCTAGTTTTTTTTCTGCGCTATTTAACGTTACCTGGGCGTTACCGAACGATACCAACTGCGAGTTTTAAACGTGGAGGCACATCTATGCATTCGTTGATAACTACTTATTCTCCCTGCCCATGATCATGAGCGATGATAAGAATCTTTTTTCACCTTGTAAAAAAAGGTGACAGTCATTTCCCGAACGATCGGGCACCGTATGCCGCGAACACTGCATTTTAGCCGATTGCTAAGTGGCACATCCTTTGCTCTTTAAATAGTAGTATACAAAGGAGGTGCATTATGATCGGGAACAAAGCAGGCAACAAGATTGGAAGTAAAGCGATCTATTCCAAGCCGGACGACGGTGCTGAATTCCGGCGAAAGCAAGACCGGCGCAAAAAGGCGAGTCCAGGCTTTGCCTATATCAGCATCGTGGGTTGGATTTGCCGGCGGGAAAAAATCCGGCGAAAAGATGAGTCGTTGGTTCTATCGGTTCATCGCGACTTCTTTGCGGAATAGATCAACCGCTATCTTTTTAAGATAATGATGGCCGGTAAATTGATCAACCCGATTCATGACAATGGATCTGGATAGCAAGGCTTTTTATTGCTGGACAAAATTAATCGAAAAATACTCATATTCACCAAAGGAGGCGTGTAATGAAAAATCTGAAGGCATCCGATGTAATGGTCAGACCCGTGGTGGCGGCCAAAAAAAATGCACCGGTAAGAGACGTTGTCTTTCAGTTTCTAAATGGCTTTTACAGCGGCATGCCGGTCACCGATGATGAAGGTCAGGTCATTGGGATTATCACCGAACTGGATATCCTGGACGCCGTTTTGTCGGGAAAGGAGTTGGTGAAAATTATCGTCAATGATATCATGACGACCAAACCGGTAACGGTAGATGTGGACACGGCCTTGACGGAAGTGGTTAAAACCATGAAAGAAAAAAACATTATCCGGCTGCCGGTTACCCAAGATGGCAAGCTGGTGGGGATCGTATCCAGATGCGATATTCTTACCACTTTGATCGAGCCAGAATTTGTCACCTATATGTAAAAAAAGCATGATCGATAAACGGATCGACCAGAGTGCGTTCAACCATCTTCCTTTGCCGATTGGTCGAAAAGCCTAAGTGTTCGCGAAAAAATAAATTCACAAATTGTATTATCGTGGTCTGCATTAAAACTTACTCCTTCAAGTCTCATCGCATACTTTGATCAATATTGTTCTTGATCAATTATCACTCTCGAAGGCGCCCATGTCGATCAGGTTGTCCCGGAGGCGAGTGGTGTAAGACTGGTGCCGTATATATTGCTGCTGAAGGGCATGGTCAGGGAGAATATCGGCAGGCAGGTCGTCGCCGGCATTGACGCACCGGCTGCCGGTCGCCAGATGATAGTCCTTGTCGGCCATGTCGACAAATCCCGGCGCGGTGCCGGTGGGGTTGTCAGCCGCATTGACAATTCCCAAAAGCGTGCTGTGGGCATCCACCCATCCCTGGGTCAACCAGTTGTGGTGAAGGTTGATGGTGCCGGCGGAATTCAGGATGGCCAGGCGGCCGCTGCCGGCCGTGGCCATGACCACGTTGTTAAAGCATTCGGCATACTCGTCGTTTGTGGAAAGCCGCACTAACGTGGTATTGCCCGAGCGATAGGAGACCACCGTGTTGTTGAAAAACCACAGGGTCCCTTTGCGATAGTCGGCCGTGTTGCCGCTGTCCCCCCCGTAATGCAGCACCTGGTTGTTTTCTTCCACGTCATGCTTGATCAGAACGTTGCCGTAGACGAAGGTTTCCTGGTAAGCGGGAGCCTGGATCAGATCGCTGTCGCCGCTGTCCACCAGATCCAGGGTACGATTGCCGGCTTCGATCCAGTTGTAGCGCACCACCGTGCCGGCCGAGCGGTCCTTGAGGTTGTTCCCAAGGCAGCCGTCTCGTAAAGGACCGAAGTGGTTGTACTGAAACGTGATGCCCTGGCATTCGGTGTAGTTGTTGTGCTGGTACCAGCTGCCTGCAATGCCGTTGTCGGCGATATAATTGTTTTCCAGCAACAGGTCGGCACTGTCTGATCCGGCAAAGAACCCGTTGCCACAGTCGCGCAGGATGCAGTTGCGGATGGTGATGTGACTGCCCATCTCAACGTGGATGGCAGCCGCGTTTTCGCTATAGATTGCCGAATTGCCCCTATCATCGGTGAAAGAATAAGCCGGACGGGCGCTGCACACTTCCAGATTTTCGATGATGACATAACTGGGAAATGCCGACGGCCGGCTTGATCCCCCGACCTTGATTACCGAACGGACTTCATTCCAGTAATCCAGGGCCTGCCGGGTGGTGGCGTCCTCGCCGCTGATCACGGGCAGCACGCCATCCTCGGGGATGCCGCGGACCACGATGGGGGCATCGGCTGTTCCGGCCACGGCCAGCACCCATTTATTGCGGTAAGGGGCCTTACGGTAATGAATCTGGACCAGTGAACCGGCTTCCAGGGATTCCCAGGGCACCTCACCCGGATCTGCATAGGCTTGGCCCGGTCCGACCGCATACACGTGCGAGAAATTTTCCATCAACCCAAACGATGCGGCAAAGCGGGCCATATCGTTGGCCGTGCCGGTGCGTGCAAATGCCGCCAGATCATCTCCATCCACATCGCCATCGTAATTCAGGTCTACCGGTGGCAAACCACCAAATGCTGCAATCGGTAACGCTATGAAAATGGACGCGATCATCATCAATACCGCTGCCATGGTTGTGTTCGTCTGCATGGTCATTTCTCCCTACCGTCCAAATTGTTGCGCGAATACGGATACACAGTCGATGTCGATGAAACTTGCGGTCAAGGCCAGGTCCTTGCCATCCACATCGCCGTCCGTATCCTGATCGACAACGCAAGCCATCATTTCATCGGCGCCGATATCCACGCCCGATCCCTGGGGCCGCGGATCCTGATCAAAATCGTCCGTCGGCAGGTCGATGGCATTGGCCTGATCCACAACCCTGGCAACCGGGGTGGCCAGATGCAGCTCGCCGGTGGGGGCGTCTACAAACCAGCCCTCCTCGGCATCGGTGATGTTCGTTTCAAGGGTTGCTGTGGCGTCATCGCGCTGCAGGATCGGCCGGTTGGTCAGGTTACTGGAGATGATCACGCCGGTGGTGGAACTGAAACGATACTCAATGGCATTGTAGGAATGCAGGAAAAAAACCGTATTGTTGTAAACCTGGGCGCCCGGTGCGGATTCCAAACCGATGCCCACATCATTTTTTCCGGCACCGCCATCGGGAAGGGTAGCGCCGTCGTGGGCGATCATGTTGTTGCGGATTGTGCCGCCGGTGTGGGTGCTGTTGCCCAGACCAAAGCCGATACCCCGGTCGCAGTTGAAAATCCAGTTCCGTTCCACCAGGGTACCACGAGAATCGTTCCAGAAATGGATGGCATGTTCTGCAAAGCGGTTGTCAGGGCTGCGGATAAATTGAAACCGGTTATCGCGTACGACCCAGTTTTTGCCGTGATGGACGTCGATTCCGCCGATGTAGTATTGCGGCCCCACGCCGGCGCTGTATTCAAACAGACAGCCTTCCACCAGGCCGTCGTCCGAATAATCGGCACCCGTCGCCGAAGCAACCTTGAGAAGCTGCTCACCCGCATCGCGCAGGATACAATTGCTGACGATCAGACGGTCCACGGCCACATCCGTTTGAATGCAGTGGTTCCTCACATTCTGGATGGTCAAGTCGGCGATGACGACATCATCGGCCGATATCCAAAAACCATTGTGGCTGCCGGCCGTCATGCCCCATCCCTTAACAACCACCGCCGACCGGTCACCGCTTTCACTCTGGATGGTCAAACCGTGGGTCCGGATGACGATGGTGCCGCTGTCGTTGAGATTGTAAACCCCGTTTTCAAGCAGGATAATATCGCCTTCAAGGCTGCTGCTGACGGCAATCGAGAGTTCAGTGGCGGTCGATACGACGATTTCCTCGGCATGGACGGGAAACCGCCAAACGGTAAGCGTCATAAAAAGGATCAACAGTATCAGCCCTCGAACAGATTGCCACGTCAGTATTTGCATGCAATTCTCCTTTTATCAGATTCCAGACAGCGATCAGCAGCGACAGTTGAAAAACGAAATTTTAAAAAAACGAATGACCTTCAACAAAAAAGAAACAGATCCACTTCAATCCACCATAACCGATTTGGTTAGCAAAGCCTGTGGTTGCAAAACCTTTATATCGAACGTATATCTAATAAAAATGCCATTTTTAGTCCCACCCAACCGGTAACCCGTTTTGAAAGGGAAGACATTGACGATGCCTGCCTTGCAGCGAAACTTTTATGCTTATCTCATGGTTGCCATTTGTTTTAGTATTCAAGCCCTCGGCGTAGGAACCTACATTGCCTTTGGTGTCTTTTTCAACCCCATAATGGAGGAATTCGGCTGGACACGGGCCGCCATTGCCGGCGCTTCTTCTACGGCCTTTTTTTGTTGGGGACTGTTTGGCATCATTATCGGTCGCCTCAACGATCGTTTCGGCCCACGCTATCTCATGACAATTACGGCCATTTTTTTTGGCTTGGGGTGCGTTTTGATGGCACGTCTGACCAGCCTTTCGGAACTTTATTTGTATTACGGTATCATCTTTGGTATTGGACTCAGTTCCATTGATGTGATTGCCCTGACCACTATTGCCAGGTGGTTTACGTCCCGTCGGGGGGTGATGACCGGCATTGCCAAGGTGGGCACCGGTGCCGGTCAATTCGCCATCCCCCTTTTGGCCAGCGGTCTTATTCTCACCCACGGCTGGCGCTGGAGTTTTGCCGCTATCGGTGTCAGTGCCGCCGTGATCTTGATTGCGATTGCTCAATTGATGCGCCGTGACCCCGGCGTGTTGACCCCGGACCAAAGACCCGCACCCGCCCGTCGACATCGCCCCACGCGCCAACCGGCAACCAGCCTGCCGTTATCCCAGGCATTGAAAACAATCCAGTTGTGGACCATTTGTCTGCTCAATCTTTTTCTCGTTTTTTGTTTAATGATCATCATGCTGCATATCGTGCCCCATGCCCGCGACTGCGGCGTTTCTCCCATCAAGGCGGCTGGTATTCTTTCCACCATTGGTGCGGTGAGCATGGTGGGACGCTTTGTCAGCGGTCTAATGATTGATCGAAAAGGGAGCAAAAGGGTAATGCTGGCCTGTTTTATCCTGTTGCTGGCAGGCCTTGGATGGTTGCAGGTCGCCCATAAGCTCTGGATGCTGTATCTTTTTGCCGCCGTGTATGGTCTGGCGCATGGGGGCTTTTTTACCGCTATTTCGCCTCTGGTAGCCGAGTGGTTTGGTATTCATTCTCATGGCGCGCTGTTTGGCCTTGTGGTCTTTTTTGGTACCACCGGTGGTGCCGTGGGACCCTTTTTTGCCGGACATCTGTTTGACCAGAGCGGCAGCTACCAGTCCACGTTTTGGATGATCATGGCCATGGCTGTGATCGCCATGGGATTGCTCATTTCTCTGAGACCGGTCACCCCCCCTGCTGACCGGTCTTGATTTCAATGGGCACCATGGCTCCCCCTATAACCCAATTCTTTTTCGCAGACCCGAAATAATGATGCCCAGCAGGGCCAGGATCATGACGGGAAGCGAAGAAATCAAAACGGGCTGGACGCTGGATACGGAGACGCCGTCCCAGCCTACCAATCTGGCACACAGCCACCAGGCGGCGAAGGCTTTCTGGTTGGCATTGAGTGATTCAGAGTCGGCAGTATAACAATAATACCAATCTTGTCCTTCAACATGAGTGTCCTGCCATTGTGTGGCCCAGTTGCCCAGATTTTTCCCCCCGGGGCCGTCGTAGTAGTCGCAATTGTCATGGGCAAACTCGTAATATTTGCCACTGGGATCATAGCGCTCAATGTCGGCGAAATCGTACAAGACCTTGTTGTTAGCCATACAATAGTCGCGGATTATCTGATTGGCGGTTTTATTGTTGGCATCGTTCCAGATATTCACATGCCCGGTCATATACACAAAGGTCACATGGGGATAGGTGGACTCCAACTGGGCCATGGGCTCGAGGTACTCACTTTTTATGGTGCCGGCAGCATATTTGGCCTCCATCTGATCACACCAGGACCAGATCACGACATTTACCTTGTTGTTGGCCGGATTGTCCAGATAGTTCCTGGTGTTGATGACCCATCGGGGATAATCTCCCATGCTGCCCCCCATGGCGCCATCGTGAAGATCCAATGCCCCGTCGGCGCCGCCATCGTTCCAGGCAAAAATATCCTCTGGCAGAGCCAATCCCAGACCGCCACTATTGGCAAAAGCCACCAGACCGGTCATGCCCGCTGTCAATTGGTTGCCGTGGGTGCTATGGCCATAGGCGATGTGCAGCCGGGCCTTGGCCCTTTCGATGGCGGCCTGAGGAATTTTGGTGATATCCGTGCAGGCATGATCGATGATGATCGGCTCGGCCGCCCAACTTGCCGGTATCACGATTGAAATCAATAAAATTGAAATTGTTATAATCCGAATAACGCGCCCCATTGCACCTCCTTTAAGAAAAAACTCGCATCCATCGTCCCAGCAAAAGGCTCCAGGTTTCGCTGTTCTCATTATGAAAATGTCAGCAAAAAATACGATTGTTATTTGTGCTGACGATTTTTCCCCAAAATGATCAGAAATGGTATGCAATCATCGATTGCATTGGAATTGGCTCTTAGATGACGGCAAGCCGGACCACTAAGTGGTTTTGAGAACTCAATCGAATAAAGAGTAACAATTCGTGTGCCAACTTTCAATATGCTTGTTATCAAGGGCTTGTGAGAAATTGGTCGATTCCATGGTGCCCGATAATTACGCTGGCTTCCCATTGAGTTACCAAATTTTCCTGGGGCGATGGGGGGAGAAAAGTGAAGGCCGTCATTGCATAGGGCTATTCTCCAAATTGTCAAACGGTAACATCGTCTGATCCATCAGGGCATTTTTTTCAGAGCAAGCGCTGCTTCGGCCAGTTCGGCCACGGTGGGACGAGTGAGTGTCAATTGACGGTACAGGTGCAAGGGCGCATGGTCGGACCGGTGCGCCTGCACCAAGGGGCGTAATTGGCTGGTGAGTATCGGCCCTGCGGCCCATATGGCCATGCCGCGTAAATAAGGGTCCGAAGCATTGAAAAAGGCGGGTAGCAAACCAGCCGCCGGTTGGGCGAGGTCCGGCCTGGCGTGGGCCAGGCGACCCATCCCCCACACGGCGCCGCGTTGAAGCCCTGGGTGCTCCAAATAGTTGCCTGACGGATCTACATAAGAGATCAGAATGCGGTGAAATTCCATTGCCAGCATTGGATGGACCGCAGTAATTTCTCCCATGGCTTCGGGTGATCCCCATCCGATACCGCCGGACTCGTCATTTAAATTCCACATGAGCCGGCGCATGATTACGCGCGCCGATTCCATATGGCTGTCGGCCAGCTGGCCGACCACCACACCCATGGCTGTGATGGCCCGCCAGCGAAGCATTTCATCTGTTGAGTAAAAAAAAGAAAAGAGCGGATTGACCGCCTGACGGCCGGGGATCTGCCGGATTTCCGCCAATGCGGCCTGAATATCCTCAGTCCGAAGCAATTGCTGCATACGGATTTTTAATTGCCGGTGTCCCATATCAGAAAGAGATGACCTCAAAGCCCTGGTCGATGTAACTGGACATGGACGGGTGACCGGACATATCGTCCAGTAGGGTCAGCCCCTGACTGACCGCTTCGTCTACCGTACCCATTTTATGTGCGCATCCTTTACAGACGCCGTCCACAATCCCTTCGGCCTTGGCTTTTTCCCAGAGCTTGTGAAGGGGATTTGACGTTTCAGCCAGTTTCGGCAATAGTGCGGTGGCCGAACCTTCCACAATAATACGTCCCTGCAACCCTTTTTCTTTCATGTCCAGCCCGTTGAGCAGAACATGGATAAAACAAACCGGGTCACCGTTAAAAACGAAAAGGGCAATTTTTTTCATGTTTTCCTCGTTAATTAAATGTTAAGGCGCCGATATCGAAAACACAGTCCATTTTTCGGGTGGTGGCGGTCTATTGCTCCTCCCAGCTGATGCAATCTTCCGGACAGTATTTGATGGCCTCATCTACTTCCTTTTGGGGATAGATGTCCATTTCGACGACTTCTATATACCCGGCATCATTTTCCTGAAACACGTCGGGGCAGACCGCCACGCAGCCCATGCACAAAGTGCAGCTGCCGATGTCGACAACAGGTATTTTCATTGGATAAATCCAGAACTCCAGGTTGAAGGTGTTTAGGCTGAAGGCTGAAGGGTTGAAGGAATCCTATCCGTTTGTCCCCCGAGCCTTAAAGCCTAAAACCAGAAACCAGCTATTTAAGGACTGCCTCGCCGATCTTCTTGCCGTATTCCACACACGCCTCGATGTCGTCACCGCCGGGTACGTATTGAATCCGTGGCCCCGCATCGATCATCTGGAATTTCATGGCTTCCATCTCGGCTGCGACCAGTCTGACCGATTCACCGCTCCATCCGTAAGAGCCGAAAGCGCCACCGATTCTGCCCACGGGTTTGAGACCTTTCATGTAGGTCAAAACATCCGCAACGGTGGGGAACATCTGGTTGTTCAGCGTCGGTGAGCCTACCACCACGGCGGCTGCATCCAGTACGTCGGTCATGATTTCACTGCGATGGGAACTGCGAATGTGGATGGGTTTGGCCTGCACGCCGGTCAGGGAAATCCCTTCGGCAATGGCCTTGGCCATGATTTCCGTGCTTTTCCACATGGTGTCATAGATTACGACGGCTTTTTTCTCTGTTTCCTGGCGGCTCCATTTCAGATACATATCGATGATTTTGGCCGGCTCCTTGCGCCAGATCACACCGTGGTCCGGACAGATGACGTCAATCTGAATACCCGAGGCCACAACTTTTTCGATCAGCTTGAGGATACGGGGCGCATAAAGCAACAGAATGTTGGCATAGTATTTCTTTGCCTGTACCATGGCTTCGCTGCCGGCCTGGTCGTCAAATTTGTCGAACCCTGCATAGTGCTGGCCAAATCCGTCGCTGGAGAAAAGAATGTGGTCTTCCTTCAGGTACGTGAACATGCTGTCAGGCCAGTGAATCATTCGGGTTTCGATGAAGGAAAGGGTCCGTTTGCCCAAGGATAGTTCCTCCCCGTCTTTGACCGGATGATAGTCCCAGGCGTTGGGAAAGTGACTGGCTAGGTTTTTGGCGCCCAGCTTGGAGCAGTACAGCGGTTTGTTTTCACCGACTGCTTGCATGATGCGTGGAAGTGAGCCGGAATGGTCCATTTCCGTGTGGTTGCTGATCACGTAATCGATTTTTTGAGGATCAATGATTTGGGAGATATTACCGAGCAGCTCGTCGGCAAACGGTGCCTTTACCGTGTCGATCAGGGCCACTTTTTCGTCAACCACCAAAAAGGCGTTGTAGCTGGTGCCCCGATAGGTCGAGTAGCCGTGAAAATCTCTGATATTCCAGTCGATAACGCCAACATCATAGACGCCTTCTGCAATTTTCGTCGGTTTCATGTGTCGTTTCCTGTCATTCTTTTCTTTTAAAAAAACCTTTTTTGAATCGAAATGCCCTTTTCCCGATTTTCAGAAAAAGGGCATCCGATACGAATCCATCACTTTAAGAAGAATCTATCGTGAAAGAAAATGATAAGGATTAATTATTCTTCTTTTTCAAAATCGTCTTTCGATGCGCCGCAGACCGGGCATTCCCAATCGGCTGGAACATCTTCCCATTTGGTGCCGGGTGCCACACCGTTGTCGGGATCACCTGCTTCAGGATCATAAACATAACCGCAGAGTGTGCAAACATACTTGTCCATTGTAACCTCCGTAGCGTTGGATTGTTTGAGTTAAATAAAAAAATAATCGCATGGCAATGGCGATGCGGTGGCAGGGCCATCAACCATTCATCTGCACGATTTGCGCGTTTTTCTTAACATGAAGATCTGTTGCCTGTCTAACCGAAAGTGGCGCAAGATCGGCAGCCTTACCCAAGGGGGCGGAACATCTTTTTCCCGGCACCGCAGATCGGGCATTTCCAGTCGTCGGGAAGATCCTCAAACGCCGTTCCTTTGGGAATTTTACCTTTACGGTCGCCCTTATCGGGATTGTAGATATAGCCGCAATTAACGGTCTGGCATTGGTACATCTCGTGGGGCTCGGCCATGGGAACTCCTTTTTTTTGCGTGGGTTCAGTCTATTTGCGTTGTCCGTGTTGAGTGATCAGTGTCTCAATGTGAGTCTCAACCTCACCGATCAGCCGTTCCATGGCGGCATGATCATCCGCATCCGGCGCCGACAACGGCCAGTGTTTCGTTTTTACGCCAGGGACGAGATTATCCGGAATAGTTTTGTCCATGACAACGATCAGATCTGGCGGGGTCCCCGAAAGGGTCTGGTCCATGCCCACCGGCTTGCGGTAGCCCAGATCCATCCCCCGGGCCTCGATGGCCTGGATCATGGTCGGTGACAATGCAGATGCCGGCGTCAGACCGGCAAAACCGGTACAAACCTGATCGCCATGCTGCGCCTGGGCGAGGGCCGCGGCCAACGGCGCGCGACAGGCACCCTGGGGGGAGACGAAAAGTATCTGTTTCCGTGACAGCATGGGACGCACGGTTTTCTCGATCAAGGCATCAATGTCGGCTTCCAGCTTCTCATGTTCTCGAATGGCGCCCTTGGACTCAACACCGCGATACGTCAGTGCGTGTTCGAAACGGGCGTCGATGGCATCGAAAAAATACTTGGCGGTCAGATGGATCCCATCAAAGAGTTGCCTGCCGCGCGACGCGGCCACACTGAACAGGATGCCCTGACGGGTCGCTGCCAATGGATCCTTTAGCTTGTAGACATATTTTCTCGACCAAAAAGTCTGACAGCGGTCAATCAGGCCCTTGAGCTGGGCCGAGATACCGTAAAAGTAAACCGGTGAGGCGGCAACCACCAGATCGGCCTTTCGGATCAACCCAAAAATCTCGGTGGCCATGGGATCATCGGTGATTACGCACCTGCCGTGGGACTCGCAATAGCCGCATCCCTTGCAGGCCGCAACACCGGCCTTGGCCACCTGAATGGTGTGGGTGGCCGCGCCCGCCTGGCCGGCTTTCTCCATAAAGGTTCGCAGCATAACATCGGTGTTGCCGTTTTTTCGGGGACTTCCCTGAAGCCCTAAAATAAACATGGTCATCACCCTTTATGACTTCACATGGCACGTCTTGCACGTCAGCGGGCCACTGGGGTTGCCGGCCCGTTTTTCTTCTTTATGGCACTTGATGCATTGCAGGTTCATGACTTTTTTAGGCTTGATGGTGCCTTGGGCTTTCATTTTTTTTATGGCGTCCTTTTCTTGGGGGAAGACGCTGTGGCAGACATTGCAGTCCTGGATCCGTTTCTGGTGCTGGGCATGGGGGAATGGGGTTTTTCCGGACTTGCCGCCAAAGATATCGATGTTGGCCGGCCCGTTGTTGGCGGCCCAGGCCATGACGGCGCTTCCGGTCAGCGCAAATACTGCCAGGGTGATGATTACGATACTGCGATTCATGCGACGCTCCGTATTTGAGATGGATGGGACAGTCTGTTAGATCGTCGGACCGGCCGTCGTTGTCAAATTGGCCGATGCGACGATCCACCTGGTTTTTTGTTTAGTAGGTTTCCTCATGGGCCAAGTCATCATCGGTGACTTTGCCACTGAACAGTTTGTAAGCCCATGCCTGATACGCCAGTACCACTGGAATGAAAAGCACGACCACGATCAACATGATTTTCAAGGTCAACGGACTGGACGATGCATTATACGCCGTCAGGTTGAACTTGGGGTCGATGCTGGAGGGGAACAGGCTGGGAAACAGGCCAATGACGCCGAAAAAAGTGCATGAGACAATGGTTAGGGCTGAAGCACACCAGGCTTTGAAAACACCTTTTTGCAGAAGAAAATAACGAATGCCGAAAATCCCGGCCACACTGATCAAAGGAACGAGGAAGAGTACTGGGTTGGCCAGGTAGTTGTCGTAAAGCGGGGTGAAAATATAGGTGGCCACCAGAAAAATGACCGCCACGCCGGTCAGCACCGGCCACAGTCTGGTTGCCAGCCGTTCGGACCGCTCGGCCAGATCGCCATCGCTGCGGATGGCCAGCCACAGAGCACCGTGCATCAGAAACAGGCAGACAAACAAAACGCCGGCCAGCAGGCCGTAGGGGTTGAGCAGGGTAAACAGTGTCCCCTGGTAAATCCCGTCCCCATCAATGGGAATGCCTTTGAAAATGTTGCCGAAGGCCACGCCGAATAAAAGGGCCGGCAGGAAGCTGCCGATGAAGATGCACCCGTCCCAGACCCGCTTCCAGGCCATGCTTTCGACCTTGTTGCGGAATTCAAAGGATACACCGCGCAGGATCAGCGCAAACAAGATCAGCATCAAGGCAGAGTAAAGGGATGAGAACATCACTGCATAGACCAGGGGAAACGCGGCAAAGGTGACACCGCCGGCCGTCACCAGCCAGACCTCATTGCCGTCCCACAAGGGGCCCATGGCATGGATCATCATGTTCCGATCCCGTTCTGATTTGCCAAGAAATGGATACAAGGATCCAATTCCCAGGTCGAAGCCGTCCGTCATGAAGAAGACCGCCCACAGCAGCCCCCAAAGAAAGAACCATACGGATTGTAGTAGCATTTATAACTCCCGTCTTGTATCAATGGTTGTTGTCATCACGTAAACGATATCAGGCATTGTCAGCAGCCGGCTGAGGGCCTTTTTTAGCGAAATTGGCGATCAGATAGAAACCGGCAATGCCGAGCAGGCCGTAAACCAGAATGAATCCCGCTAACGTGGTCATGACCTGGGAGGCCGCGACCGGTGACGCCGCCTGGGATGTTTTGAGCAGGCCGTAGACGATCCACGGCTGGCGGCCGACTTCGGCCAGGACCCATCCCATTTCATTGGCAATGTAGGGCAGGGGGATGGCAAACAGCATGATCCACAGATACCATCGGGATTCAACCAATCGTTTTCTTAAGACAAAACCAACAATGGTGAGCAGCGGAAACAAGGTTCCCAGGGCCACCATGGTGCGGAAAGAGACAAAGGTTAAAAGCACCGGCGGACGTTCATCTTTGGGGATATCTTTGAGGCCCGTGACCGTCGCGTTGACATCGTGGTGACCGAGAAAGCTCAGCACACCGGGGATACTGCCGATTTCGATCTTGTTGCGTTCATTGGCTTCATCCGGGACGGCAAACAGAACAATCGGTGCCTGGGCCTGGGTGTCCCAATGGGCTTCCATGGCGGCCAGTTTGGACGGTTGGGTTTCGGTGACATGAACGGCATGCATATCACCGGTGATGACCACCACAATCGATGCAATCAGGCCCACCACGAGGCCGATGTTGAAAGAACGGGTGAAAAATTCGATGTGCTGCTTTTTTAAAAGGTGCCAGGCGCTGATGCCCATGACGAAAAAGGCGCTGAGGATGAAGGCCGAAGGGATGGTATGGACGATTTCCAGCAAGCCGAATTTGTTGGTCACAACAGCCAGAAAATCAGTCAGTTCCGCGCGTCCGTTGCGGATGGTGTAACCGACGGGGTGTTGCATCCAGCCGTTGGCCAGAAGAATCCAAATCGCCGAGATGTTGCCGGCGCCGGCAACCAGCCACATGACCGCGGCATGGGCTTTTTTGGATAATTTTTTCCAGCCGAAGATCCAGATGCCGATAAACGTCGATTCCAGAAAAAAGGCCAGGGACGCCTCGATGGCCAACAGTGACCCGAAAATATCGCCCACATAGGCCGAATACCGGGACCAGTTGGTGCCGAACTGAAATTCCAGGGTGATGCCGGTAACCACACCCAGGGCAAAGTTGATCAAAAACAATTTGCCCCAGAACTTTGTCATGCGCAAATACGTCTCGTCATTGGTTTGGACATAACGGGTCTCCATATACGCCACCAGCACCGACAGTCCCAGGGTGAGGGGGACGAACAGGAAATGAAACATGGTAGCGGCGGCGAATTGGAGCCTGGATAACATAACAACGTCCATACAAATCCTCCTTGAACAGGTACAGGCAACCCGCCTAATGATCAAGCGGGCTGCCGTCAAATGAATTCATGTGCAAACGTCTACTTATTCAGGCGCCGGCTTCATAGGTGCATTGATTGAAATCGATCTTTTTACCACATTTGGAACAGGTGTGGGTCTTGTCGAATTCGTCGGAAAAAATTTCCTTGCTTTCACCGCATTCAGGGCATTTGCAGATAAAGGATTTCAGGTTTTTAAAGTTTTCATAACCGGGGCAATGTTGGGGGGTGGACATGGGTAACCTCCTTTTTGATGTGAAACATTGATTAATTTTAATGGTACGTTGATAAGCTGTTATCAGGCCATTTTCTCAGCCACTTCACGGCCATAGTCCTGGGCCATTTTTTGGCCGCCGCCCAGACCCGATGATTTAAGCCGTAGTGGTGCGCTGACCATGTTCATCTGGTAAATGTTTTTCATGGTGTCAAAGATTCGATCAGGGGCTTCACCGCTCCAGCCGAAGGCGCCGAAAGCACCACCGATTTTGCCGTTCAACTCGGCTTTTTCGGCCAGAAAGAGCAGGGTTTTCATCCCTTGAACCATATCGCCATGATAGGTCGGGGAGCCTAACACCACGGCGTCGAATCCTTTTAACTCATCTTCTTTTTTAATCTCGGTTACCTTCTTCGTTTCCGCTTCATGGCCGGAGAACCTGATTCCTTCCGCGATAAGATTGGCGATTTTTTCGGTTTCGCCGGTACGGGTCGCATACACGATAAGTGCTTTGGCCATTTCCTATTCCCTTTCTTTTTATTTTATGCGGGGGTCTTTGCCGTCGTATTGGCAATCGGGGGTGTAGCAGGTGTTGTCCAGAAATTCACATTTTTCCTTGCAAGACGGACATTGCTCCGGTGGCCGATCAGCCTCCAGTTCATAGCCGCAATTGCCGCATTTCCAGTTCGCCATGGTTCACCTCCTTGAATGGTTGGGGTCATGTGGCCGGTGGCCGCCAGGGGATGAAACCTGGTGGACACGGGTCACATCAGTCCTGGGAAGTGGAACGGACTGAGTGTTTGGGGAAAGGCGGCCGGCCTTGTGCGCCGACACCTTTCCCCAAGAAAACCATGCTTGCTGAACGTGGGGTCGAAAATATCTGATCTGATCCAATCCGATAAACAGCCGGAAAAAACTCAAATGTAGAGGCTATCTGGATCTCGGAAACATGTTGAGCTTTTTCTCAATGGCTGTTCGCGGATTTGAGATGGGCTTTTCAAGCTGCCTCTTAGGCTTTCCACAATCCGTGCAGATTACAGTATTCCCTTGCGGAAACGGATGCTGCATCGATCATGAAAACCGCTTCAGGCGTCTGACCCGGTTCAAGGAACTGAAAGTATGACTTGCCGTCGGCGATCAGTTCGATCCACTGGATGTAGTGCTTTTCTTCCATGGGATGGGGCACGTCGCCGACCTTGACCTTGTAGCCGCCGTCGATTTTTTCAATCACCGGCACATGTTTTTCTTTGGCTGCATCGACGGTGTTTTCGGCCAGCTTTTTCATGGGTTGTCCGCAACAGACCAGCTCACCGGCACCGCCGAAAAGAACCTCAACGATGTTGCCGCAAACTTCACATTTGTAAACCTCATACCTTTCCGCCATTTTTTTCTCCTTTATCGTGGTCGTTAATATGAAATGGGCTGACTACCAGTTCTCACCCAATAGTTCGAAATGGGCCTGGGGATGAGCACATGCAGGACATATTTCCGGCGCTTCGGTACCTTCGTGCAGGTAACCGCAGTTGCGGCAACGCCAGGTTACACTGGTATCTCGTTTGAAAACCCGACCGGCCTCGATGTTGGCCTTCAGATCGAGGTAACGTTTTTCATGCTGCTTTTCCGCCACGGCGATGGCTTCGAAAATGAACGCGATGTGATCGAATCCCTCTTCGCGGGCAACCTTGGCGAAGTCCGGATACATGGTGGTCCATTCGTAGTTCTCACCGCCAGCCGATTCGGCCAGATTCTCAGTTGTCGTGCCGATCACACCGGCCGGGAAAGCGCCGGTAATTTCCACTTCTCCGCCTTCAAGCAGTTTGAACAGTCGTTTGGCATGCTCTTTTTCCTGGTTGGCTGTTTCTTCGAAGATATCGGCAATCTGAACATACCCTTCTTTCTTGGCCTGTTTGGCGAAGTAGGTGTAACGGTTTCGAGCCTGGGATTCACCGGAAAATGCAGTTAAAATGTTTTTTTCGGTTTGGGTTCCTTTGATGCTTGCCACGTGGGTTCCTCCTTTGTGTTTACTTTGGTTTCTGAGTATCTAGTTTGCTAACAGCGCTCATCCCACCAGCCTTTGGCCTGGTGCTTTAATTTTTCGGCCTCGGCCAGTTGTTTTATCTTATAGCCAGAATCTCGTAGCATGCCGTAGAGAATGCCGCAGCCGATATCTTCGCGGTCAATGTCTCCCTTGTCGGCCAGTTGAATCATTCGTTCGGCCAATTGGATGGTCTCTTTGATGTTACGATCACACGCTTTCACGGCTTGAGAATCTCCGAAGGAATTGAACACCGTTACCAGAAAAGGGTTTCAACGGTTGTGCCTTCAGGTTAATCAAGATGCGTGCCAAGGCGTTAGATAACGTCTGCAATAATCCTAAAGATTTGAAAAAGTATTAAAAAATAAGCGGTTCAGGCTAATTGTCAATAACTGCAGGCCAGCACACCTTCATTTTATTAAGGGGTATGATAGATATGCACCTGCTGGCATACATGGTATTTTCAATAAAAACGGTGCGATTTATTAGTCTCATTTTCTATGGTGATACAACGGTGTCTCATAATACAAAAAGCTTGGAACAGTACCACCCGGTTTGGGAAAAATCCGTTCCCAATCAAAAGATAAACGACACACTTTGGTTTAACAAAACAGAAGCCGTTTTAGATTATTTCTTCGCTGCCAAGTATTTCAACACCCATAGCCATGTCACCATATAGCCGATAAATCGAGAAACAAGGGGAACAAATTATTTTCCAAGGGGCGGGTCCAGTCAAAAAAGGGCGGCTAATGAGCTATGATAACATCCTTAAAAAATCTTATTATATCGGCTGACGATTCCTTTGGCAATACTATACGAAACCTTAAGTGTCATCTTGCTTTTCATTTTGTCGACCGAAACTTTTACCGGCTGGAAAGATAAGAAAATGCGTATCAGGTGGAATTGTGGAACAGTGGTGTCTCATGCAACAAATTTTACGAATCCGTCCGAAGGGCGACTTTTTACGAGTTCAACAATCTTGATTCACCTGTCAACGTCCAGCGGCATCTTTTGGGACGAAGGCGAGATAGAAAAGGGGGTGTTGGTGGAAGATAGACCACGTTGCATCAATGCTTTATGACCCGGTCGTTTGGGGACTCAACCACATGGTAAGGATTTGTTGATGGCATAGCGAAAAGCGGCATGTTCCGCTTTTCGCTATGCCATCAGTTGTGGACTGTCGATTATTTTGTGCCGACCAGGCGATGGCTGAGCAGCTTGATGTGGGACATTTCTTCCTTGATAATGCTGTCCAGATGGGACTGACCGAGCGCATCGGGAACCAGATCCTTCATTCCCAGATAAAATACGATGGAATCTTTTTCAGCCAGAATGGCGGCTTTCAAAATGCTCTGCATGGAAGTGGTGTCGATCTCTTTTTCAAAAAAAATACGTGTGTCCGCCAGCGCTTTAAGGTACGCTGCCGCTTCATTTTGCGGGTCAAAAACGGTTTTGGTTTTTTCCGTTTCTGTGAGCTTCTTCCTCATACTGGCGAAGGTTTTCTCGTGGTCATCTTCCATTGCCGCCAAATCGGCAAGGAACTGTTTTTCGTCTGGATCACTTACTTCATCAGCGGCTTTTCTGTAGAAGGCGGCGCCGTTTTTTTCGATCTGTTCGGCCATCTCGAATACATCATCAGCGCTAAAGTCATAGCTCATGGTTGTATTTGCCTTTCTTTCCACACGGGTCGAATTGATTAAGGTTAGATTAAAGTTAAAATGGGCATCTGCCGGATTGAACCGTCACCGATACATGCCCATTTCATTGGCCAACTGTCAACCGAAAAACGAACATCGTGGGAATGGATCAGGCTTTTCCTTCATTTAATTGGCATTCCTTGTCCCATTCCGGGCAAGCACTTTTTCGTTCAGCCTTAAACTTTAGCATGCATTCCCCGCATTCCAGTTCAATATTAGGTGTGTCACCATAGCGTTTCATCATCTCTTCCTTGGATAGTGCCTGGGCAAAACTGCATCCACACTGAGGACACGCGGACTTGATCTTATAGCGTTTTTGGCTCATGATCGGACTCCTTTCATCGTTAAAGTCGAAGTTAGAACCACGGTTGAATGGGTAACACAGCAAGATCAATGCCACTATATAGCAAGGTCGATGTTGCGTTGGCACATTTGTTGATTATGTTTAGGCAACACCCGACGAATCTATAAGATGCTCATCTTTTACCTATACACAAAGGAGGAAAACATGGCTCAAACTGCTTTTAAAGGCACGCCCGTAAACCTTTCCGGCGACCTGCCGCGCGTGGGCGAGATGGCGCCGGATTTCGTTCTGACCGGTAAGGACCTGGGCGACATTACCCTTCGTGATTATGCCGGCAAACTCGTTATTCTCAATATCTTTCCCAGTATCGATACTCCTGTCTGCGCCATGTCGGTGAGAAAATTCAACAGCGAAATCGGTAAGCATGACAATGCCGTGGTGATCTGCATCTCTGCCGACCTTCCTTTTGCTCACGACCGGTTTTGTGGTGCAGAAGGGCTGGATCACGTGGTTTCCGCGTCGACTTTTCGAAGCCCTGCGTTTGGTGATGATTATGGCGCGCGGATTACCGATGGCCCCTTGGCCGGACTGATGGCCCGTGCAGTGGTGGTGATCGACGGACAGGGGCAGGTGGCGTATACCCAACTGGTAGAAGAGATTTCCGAAGAACCCGATTATGAGACAGTGCTGGCCTGCCTTACCAACGAAGACATGTTGCAGACATGTACCGCCAGTTTCACGGCTGAGCACTCGCGCAGTCTGTCCGAGGACGGTCCTTGTGACGATGGACGCGCCGGTGGGTGATAAAGATGGGGTAGAAAATGTGCCCAGGCCGCGCTATACCGGGATCAATCATCTTGCCATGGTTACCGGTGAGATGGATGCCACGATCCGCTTCTGGCGTGATCTATTGGGGATGCGGCTCGTGGCCGGACTGGGCCGGAAAGGATATCGACACTATTTTTTTGAAATTTCCGACCAGGACATGATCGCCTTTTTTGAGTGGCCGGATGTTGAAAAAATTCCCGAGCGCGACCACGGCGTGCCGGTCAACGGACCGGTTGCTTTTGATCACATCGCTTTTGGCGTGGAAAGCGATGATGATCTGTGGGTGCTCAAAGATCGCCTGGAGGCGTCTGGGGTGTGGGTGTCGGAGGTAATTGACCATGGGTTCATCCATTCGATCTACACCTTCGACCCCAACCATATCCCCATTGAGTTCAGCGCTCCGGTCGATGGGGTCGACCTGCGTCGGCAACCCAGAATGCTGGACCGTTACCCAACAGCCACCGCCCATGAAGGACCGGATCCAGTGGATGGCCATTGGCCGGCGGTAAAGCGCCCCACCCCGCTAAAGGAGCGGGCGGTGTATCCGGGTGAGGGGATGGCGTTCGTTAAAAGCGAAGATTCATGATTGAGGAGACTCAATAAAGGAGACCTAATGACAAATGAGACGGTACTCATCCGGTGTCGTAATTGCAATACCCGCAATCGGATTCCCGTGGCCCGGCTGCAGGACAGACCTCGTTGCGGGCGGTGTAAACAATCGTTCCCGCCGATTTCCATTACCAACCGGCCGGTCATGGTGACCGACAAGACCTTTGCCGCCGAGGTACTGGAGAGTCCGCTGCCGGTATTGCTGGACTGCTGGGCCGCCTGGTGTGCGCCATGCGGCGCCATGTCACCGGTCCTGGACGATGTGGCCCGATCCTATGCCGGCCGGCTGAAAGTCGCCAAACTCAATGTGGACCAAAACCCGGCTACCGCCAGCCGTTATAGTGTAATGAGTCTGCCGACTCTGCTGTTTTTCAGGGACGGTCAGGTGGTGGATACCGCTGCCGGTGCTTTGCCCAGGCAGGAGATTGAACGGTATCTGTACCGTTTTCTGAATAGATAGACGTCGGGCTCGGAATCGGCATCCAATCATTGCGATGCCCCTTTCTTTGTACCATTTGGGGGTATGAAAACCATCTGACTCAGGAGGTGTTCATGAATATCAGCATCGCCGGCGCATCGGGATTTGTCGGCAAGGCATTGACCCGTATGCTGTTGGAAAAAGGTCATACCGTCACCGGCTTGGGTACATCGCGGTCGCATCCACTGCAATCCGTGCCAAATTTTTCCTGGATCAGTGCAGACACCACCCGGCCGGGAGCATGGCAGGAATCCATAGCCGCTGCCGATGCAGTGGTAAATCTGGCCGGGCGAACCATTTTCAAACGATGGACACGGGCCTACAAATCACAGCTGGTTGAAAGCCGCCAGCTGACCACCCGCCATATCGTCGAAGCCATGACCGGCAGCAGTCAGACCCTGATCAGTACCTCGGCTGTCGGGTATTACGGCAATCGAGGAGAAGAGACATTGATTGAAACCTCGCCACCGGGAGAAGATTTTTTGGCACGCCTGTCCGTGGACTGGGAGCAAGAAGCACTGGCGGGCGAGTCGCGTGGCGTCCGGGTGGCGATCTTGCGTTTCGGTGTGGTACTGGGAACGGGCGGCGGCGCGCTGGCTCAGATGCTGCCGGCGTTTCGTGCCTTTGCCGGAGGCCCCATCGGTAGCGGCAGACAATGGTTCGCCTGGATTCATATGGATGATTTGTTGGCTGCCATTGTGTTTCTTTTGGAAAACGGAAAGGCGCATGGTCCTTACAATGCCTGCTCGCCCGGTATGGTCCGGCAACGTGATTTCGCCAGTACACTCGGCAGTGTCCTGGGACGGCCGGCACTGGTTCCGGTGCCTTCCCTGGCACTGCGGTTGTTGCTGGGAGAAATGGCCGGTGTGCTGCTGGCCAGCCAGCGGGCCAAGCCGGAACGCCTGATCGAGGACGGCTTTTCTTTTCGATTTGCCGATGTTGAGCATGCGTTGGCTGACTTGGTCAGTCGGGCTTAGAAGGTGGAAGGTGGAAGGGTGAAGGGTGAAGGGTGAAGGGTGAAGGGTGAAGGGCTGGCGGAATTCTATCCATTTACAGCGCCAAACGATAGACTACGAACCGTAAACCATAAAACTGAGGAAAAACATGCCGCCATCCATTTTATCGGCCGCCGCGTATCACCGGCTTACCAGTTACGACCGGTTTGAAATGTCGCCCCATTATCTGGATTGGGCCAACCAGCCACGATTGGATAAACGCTATCCGCCTTTGGATACGCTTCGCCTGGATCGTGAAGGTGTCGTTCCAACGATCGACTACCTGGACTTGGTTGAGCGTGCAGCCGGGGGGGATGATCGTTCCGCAAAATCTCTTGACATAAAGACCATTGCTTCTCTTTTCCATCTCACCCATGCCATCACCGCCCGCAGCATGCACGGTAATCAACCGTTTTACTTTCGTAGCGTGGCTTCAGCCGGTGCCTTGTATCCTTTTGAACTTTATCTGGCGGTTCACCGCGTCGATGGGATGAAACCGGGTCTATATCATTATGATCTGTTCAATTTCTCATTGGAAAAGCTTCGCCGTACCCCGATGCCTGTCATTTCTCCGTCTGGTTCCGGCATCGCGGCCACGATTCTCATTGGCGGGATTTTTTTTCGCAGTGCCTGGAAATATCGCCACCGGGCCTATCGATACGTGCTCTTGGATGCAGGGCATCTGATTGAAAATTTACGGTTGGCATTATCGGCCCTGGGACTGAAAGGTTCCATGGAACTGGATTTTGATGACCAGGCGGCCAACGTTTTGTTGGGGGTGGATGAAACGCGGGAAGTGTGTCTGGCGTGTGTCCACCTCATTGACGGACAGACGGATAAGGACGAGACCCGACTGCCGGCCGATTCATCGCCACTGCCTGATCCGATCCAAAATGCATCCCAGGTGTCCATGAAAGAGACCGTTTACGAACAGATTGTACAGGTTCATCGTGCAGGGTATACAAAAATCAATGCCACCGACGATGGTTCGTTGAATGCCGTCGATGGTCTGGGGCGCTCGCCAGATGCGTGGCAACCCGTGGTTTCATCCTCTCAACCGAACCTTCCGGATTATGACAAGGTATTGTGGCAGCGCCGTTCCAGGCGCAATTTCATGCCCGCCCCCCTGGATGAGGAACAATGGGTCGGATTTTTGGATTTAATTGCCGCTGCGGCCAAAAGACCGGCTTCGCGTTGGATTTCTCCTGGCATTGGAATCCTGGCGGGTCAGGGAATGCCGATCCCGCCTGGGTTTTACCTGTTTGATCCGCATGATAGGCGATTGGGCCTGATGGTGGCCGGTGATTTGATGGAATCCATGGCCAGGGCCTGTCTGGATCAGATGTGGCTGAAAAATGCGGCCTTTCACCTGCTGTTTATCAGTGACCCGGCCGTCTTGGATCGCAATTGGGGGGCAAGGGCTTACCGACATGTGATGATCGAGGCCGGGCGCCTGGGGCAGCAAGCCTACCTTGCGGCTACCGCACTGGGACTTGGCGCCTGCGGTATCGGTGCGGTTTATGATCGTGAAGCCGCTGATCTTCTGACCTTATCGGAGACAGGTGTGCTACTTTATCTGGTTGGTGTGGGGCCTGTCAAAAAGCGTTAGCACCTGACGCCAACGGGTCAATTTTCAACATTAGGGAGAAAAATCATGTCCAGCGATTTGAAAGTGTTTAGCGGCAGCGCCAACCCAATGCTGGCCGAGTCGATCTGCCATACATTGGGGATACCGCTCAGCCGTCTGGCCATATCTCGATTTTCCAATGACAATCTGTTCGTTCAGGTCCAGGAGAATGTGCGGGAAAAGGATGTTTTCGTTGTCCAGCCTTTCACCATGCCCGTGGGGGACACGATTATGGAATTATTTATTACCCTGGACGCCTTAAGAAGTGCTTCCGCCCAACGCATCACAGCGGTGATTCCCTATTTCTCCTATGCCCGATCCGATAAAAAGGATGCACCGCGGATCTCCATTACCGGGCGGTTGATGGCGGATTTGATAAAGACCGCCGGGGCCAACCGGGTGTTGACCATGGATCTGCATTCCGATGCGGTGCACGGTTTTTTCAGTGTGCCGGTGGATCATCTCACAGCCATTCCCAGTTTCGTGAAACATTTTCAAAACCAGATGGACCTGTCCAATGCCGTGGTGGTGGCCACCGATGCCGGTGGTGCCAAACGGGCCGGGCGGTTTGCCAACCGCATCCATCTGCCCATGGCCATTATCGATAAACGGCGTGTTGCCGATACCCAGGTGGTCCAAGGGCTGGTGGTGGGAGATGTCAAAGGGCGGGATGCAATTATTTTTGAAGATGAAATTTCTACCGGTGGCACACTTGCCGCTTCGGTGGATACACTGTTGGCTGCCGGGGTGGAGCGAATTTTTGTGGGCGCCACTCACGGGGTGTTGTGCGGTCCTGCGGTTCAGCGTCTGGAAAATAGCCCTGTCAATACAGTGGTTGTGACGGATACAGTAGACATTCCTCAGCAAAAACGAAAAGAGAAAATTGAGACCATTTCCGTCGCCCCGCTGTTTGCCGAGGCCATCCGAAGGATCCATACGGGGGAGAGTGTGGGCGCCCTGTTTGATTAACTTTGCCATTCATACGCCCGGCCATACACCGGGATCCGTGGTGTATCTGGTGGAATCGGATGGCATGCGAGTGCTGTTCGGTCAGGATGTGCATGGCCCCTTGCATGACGATTTCGCCTCCGACCGGCGGGCTTACCAAAAATCCCTTCTGAAGATGGTTGAATTGGAGGCGGATATCCTATGCGAGGGCCTTTTTGGCGTTTTCCAAGGGGCTGACAGGGTTAAGGAATTTATTCTATCATTTCTTTAGCGCCTTCTTTTTGAAAGTGCTGTTATTATAAACAATATGAAACCATCGGCTGCTAACGAAACGGTTCGAGCCATTATTGATGCTTCATCGGCGATCCTGCTTTATAAAGCGGGGTTGCTTGATGCCTATTGCCGGATGATTCAGCTGCTGATGACCCGCTCCGTGTTTGCAGAAGTTACCGTTCCCCAGCAATGCGGGGCGGACGCTATCGGGCATCTGTCCGGTCAGCGACCGGGAATTGTCGTGCTTGATGATCCTCGCCATCCGGATTGCCATGAATCTGTTGCTGATATCGGCCGACTTCATCGAGGGGAGCGGGATACGCTGTTGCACTACTTGAATGGTGCAGCCCGTTTTGTTGTTATTGATGACGGCAAGGCCGTGCGGGTTTGTCGCAGACAGGACATTCCACATATAAATGCATTGTTGGTCCCCAAGTTGCTCTATTTCGCCCAAAGACTTTCCATGGATCAAATCGATCACTATTTTTTTCGTCTTTGTTCACTTGGACGCTATTCAGACAAAGTGGTTGACTGGGCAAAAAGATGCGGCGCAAGCCAACTTGAATTTTTTTTAAGGCAATGAGAACCAAAAACAATGGGACGGCGGTAATCCGTCCCATTTTGGGGAGTCCAGCGTCAGCGTGGGAGGTTAGACGCTGACGTCGATGTTCTGACCAATCCCGCCTTCAATGAGCAGTTGGGCGATTTGTTCCTGACTTTCAGCCAGTTCACGCAAAATGGCCATTTGGGCTTCCATGACGCCCTGGACCTGTTGTGAAAGGCTTGTGGCGGACATGGGACTTGATGATACGCTGCTGATATCCATTATTATCTCCAGGTATTGGCTTATAACCCTGTTATCGCCTGTTCGTCCGGCCAACTTTAATGTTTTTTACGGTAAAGTGTTTATCTTGCAGGCCGATAGCATTACTATAGAGTGTCGCTTGGACATATCGCCATATCATGGGAGGTTTTAAAATGGATATTGTTGTAATCGGCAGTGCTTTGTTAAGAAACGAAGCAAAGGAAAAAACCACGACACGGGTGCCTGGAAAAAAAAGCCAGGGTGTGGAAAGGCGTCGCAACCGAAAGGATCGACGCAAGGGGGTTCGGGATGGTGTGGTGGTCAGCCTGTCCTATCCCAACGACCGACGATTCCAACCAGACCGCAGAACCACCAATACAGATTAGATTGGATCTTCATCCTTACTGCCCCCACCAATAATCGACAGCGGATTCCAGTTTAAAACCGTTTTCTTTTTTCGCTTGGTTCGCTCTTATAGACACTGGTAAGCCGTTTTTTTACTTTTCCAATTAAATATATGCTCCGCTTTTGAGCCACTTTCCGCCTTGTTATCGGGCCTGATCCAGACTTCCAAAACAGGCTCTTAGTAATTTAACCCGCTAAAAAATTACGGTTTCAGCCATTGTACTTTTACAGGCGATGCTAATATTCATACCTTAAAAGACATTTTGATTGTGTCAAAACCGTAAAAGAACCCTCGATTTCAATTACCGTGCGCTGACTAAAGACAACTAATCCAGATAAAGGCAGTTGCACCCCGGTTTTATTCGATAGCATTGGGAGGTGAGATGATTACACTTGAAAAAATACGATTCACCAGTACGGAAGATGAAAGTGGTACCCAGGGCGGACGAACCATTATCGACGGGATGAATTACACGTTTGAAAAAGGCAAATTTTATACAATCACAGGGCCCAATGGTAGCGGCAAAACCACACTGGCCAAATTGATGATGGGAATTTTTCCGTTAACATCCGGAAAACTTGTCCTGGATGGTGAAGATATTTCCGGTTTTTCCATAACCGAGCGATCCAAAAAGGGCATTGCATACAGCTTCCAGCATCCAGCCCGATTCAAAGGCATGACTTTTCGGCAATTGCTGACCATCGCCGCCGGAACCGATGACGAAAATCAACTGGTCGAGATTTTGGCCCGGGTGGGTATATGCTCGTTGGACTATCTGGAAAAAGATGTGGATGCCAAGCTTTCCGGCGGAGAGATAAAAAAGATTGAGCTGGCGACCACGATTGCGCGCAACCCCAAAGTGGCCATCTATGACGAGCCGGACACGGGCATTGATCTGTGGACCATTGGGCCAATGGTGGATTTGATCAAACGCGAATGCCGCGATCAAGGCACAACCACTATTGTTATCAGCCATAACAAGGCTTTTCTTGAAGCTGCCGATCAATTGCTGCTGATCAAGGCTGGCGAAATTGCCTACGACGGCGATTACTCAGGAGTCAAACCCATTCTTGAGGATTTGAGTGTTTGTGAATTTACTCAAACTTGTGAAGGAGAAGGCAATGCTGGATGCTATCGATAAAAAACTACTGTCTGCGGTTGCTGATTTGGAAAGCCTGCCTAAGGGTGCCTATAATATTCGTAAGAACGGCCAACTGCTGAACCGTGAGGTAACGGCCAACATCGATATTCGAACCAATGATGCGCAAAATGGTATCGTGATTGACATAAAGCCTGGCACCACCAACGAATCCGTCCATATCCCGGTGATTTTGAGCCAGGCGGGTCTGCACGATACGGTTTACAATACCTTTAATATCGGCGCGGATGCTGATGTGACCATTATCGCCGGATGCGGCATTCATTGTGGCGGTAAACAATCCGAGGGGCATGAGGGCATTCATGATTTCCATGTGGGGCCCGGGGCCCGGGTACGCTACGTTGAAAAACATGTTGCCATCGGTGAAGGTACGGGAAAGCGTATTCTCAACCCCACCACCCGCGTTTTTTTGAACGAAAATAGTTATGCGGAGTTTGAATTGGTCCAAAACGGTGGGGTGGACATGGCCAAACGGGTCAACGAGGCACAGCTCAAAGCACGCAGCACATTTATTATTTCAGAGCGTGTATTGACCGATGGCGCCCAAGAGGCGACCTCGCACAATCTGATTAAAATGCTCGGTGCCGACAGCCGTTCCAATCTGGTCTCACGGTCCGTTATCCGCGATCAGTCCCTGCAGAACTTTTATGTGACTCTGGAAGCACATGAGAAATGTTTTGGACACATCGAATGCGATGCCATCATCATGGACCAGGGTAGAAATGAGACGGTCCCTGGCCTAAAGGCGCTGCATCCGGATGCGGAGTTGACCCACGAGGCCTCTATCGGCAAAATTGCCAATGAGCAATTGGTCAAATTGATGTCAATGGGGCTGACGTATGATGAGGCGGTCAATAAAATCATCGAGTGCTTCATGAACTGAGACAAAAGCATCTGAAACACCGTATCCAATCCTTGCAGAATCGTCTAACAGGCAAACAATCGGCCCGGCTTGATACCATTTGATGATCAGGTTTGGGCTGATTGTTGCACAAACATTTAATTTGCTTTATGTCTCGATTCAGCGTATAAAATTGGGTTATTCAATCCAATCCCGACACATCACGGGATAGTTTCTTTCTGAAGGAACACCCCATTATAAAAATGGCATCCTCCAGCGAGCGACGTTGAAAATATCAAGAAAGGAGGATGTTGCTATGGCTAGTGGTATCGTCAAATGGTTCAACGACAGTAAAGGTTATGGTTTCATTGAACAAGAAAATGGTCCGGACGTTTTTGTTCATCACACGGGAATCAACGCAACCGGTTTCAAAAGCCTGAACGAAGGTGACCGCGTAACCTTCGATATCGAGCAGGGTCAAAAAGGTCCTGCTGCTGTAAATGTTACCGTCCAATAAATCAGATTTACAAAGGGCATGCTTTAACTGCTGGAAAGCATGCCCTTTGATTTTAGGGCGTGATTTCCTGAAGAGCCGACCAAACAGCATTGCCTGGCTTTTCCACGACCCTTCGGGGGGATATCACGCTTTGATCGACTCCCTGCAATAAGCGCCATCATTGCTCAACCACGGTTTTTCGTTATACCCATCGTTTGTCCGACATCAAGGGACACTGCTTGTTTTGTATCCAGGGCATGCCAACCAAGGACGAAAGGCTTTTGTATATGAATATTTATATCGGTAATTTATCGCAGAATATCACCGAAGATAAACTCAAGACCATGTTTGCTGAATTCGGGGATATTGAAAGTGTAAAAGTCATCAAGGACCGGTTTTCCGGTCGGCCGAAGGGGTATGGCTTTATTGAAATGCCCAGCAATTCAGAGGCAGACCAGGCCATCAAGGCACTCAATGGCAATCGATTGGATGGCAACCACATCAAAGTCAAACCCGCGGATTCAGGTGGTAAAAAAAGAAAAAAGAAACGCTCCTTTCGCAGAAGGGCGTATTGAATCACCCTTTTTTTTGAAGATCGTCTGCTTTTTAACAAAAATGACAACATTATCTTGAATGCTATAGCATGAGATTCGATATGAATAACGCTGTGCCGGTTACTGTATCAATCGTATCAGAACCGGCCGGCGCATATCCAAAAAATTTCTTTTGCGATAAATCGCCTCGGCAACCGCCGGCATCCCGCTTTTAACCTGATCCATTCGTGGTGTAGATTTCAAATACCTCCATTTTTTGTCTCTTCTAATTTTCCCCACTGTCGTTCGTCAACGGACATTAAGCGACTTTTGTACGGCGCCGATCTTTTCTTTGTGAACGATCACCCATGATTGATTGGATCTTGGTGATCCATTAAAATTAACGAATTTTGTTTAAAAATTATTGACAAACAATAAAAATTAACTGTATTTCAGTAAATATTCGTAAGCGTCGGATTTAGTTTTCGTTGAGTATTGATAACAACTACAGACTCGCATTGGAGCGTCGTTATGCAGAACAGAGAACGGATTCAACGGGCCAGTCGGAGATTGCGCATGATCCTGAATTCGGTTTTCTGGGCCATGCCGGTAGTCAACGCACTAGTCTGGATTTTTATGAATCATTTTCCAGACTACCTGACCAGTGAAATGCTGCCATATTGTGCCAGGATTCCGCTACCCGCCTCGGCGCGGCTGATGGGTTTTGCGGCGGTAATGATTCCCACCGGCGTGGCCATGACCGGCGCCTTTTACTTGATGCGCCTTTTTAAACTCTATGAGCAGGGAGAGATCTTCAAGCTCAATAACGTCCATTGCTATAAAAAACTCTCCCGGGTGCTGATCTGGTGGTTTATCGCCGGCATTCTCTGCCGATCGCTGCTTACCACCGCTTTGACCCTGCATCATCCGCCTGGACAGCGGATGATTTCCTTTGGACTGACATCAACGGATTTGACCACCTTGCTGGTGGGGCTGATCCTGATGGTGATTGCCTGGGTGATGGAAGAGGGGAGGAAACTTCAGGAGGACCAGGATCTAACCGTATAAAGGAGCATCATGCCCATTCAGATCAACCTCGACGTGATGCTTGCCCGGCGCAAGATGAAATCCAACGACCTGGCGGCCAGGATCGGGATTACCCCCCAGAATTTGTCCATTTTGAAAACGGGCAAGGCGCGTGCCATCCGCCTGGAGACGCTGGATGCGATCTGCCGGCACCTTCAGTGTCAGCCGGGCGATATCTTGGAGTATATCGAAGATGAAAGGAAAGACGATGAAGACGATTAACCTGAGAGTCTGCTGTATGCTGACCGGGATGATGCTAAGCGCTGTTGTGGTCATCACCGGTTGCGCCGGCCAGAAGGTGTTGGTCAAGCCGGCTATTGCCGAGAAAGTGATTCACTACAGCGAATTGAGAGGATGGGATGAAACCAAAGATCTCAACGGCTATGTGGTCTACGTCAATGAAGGCGAAACGGTTCCTCTCAAGCTTTCGATGGAAAGCGATTTCATGGATTTCAAACAGGATCAAATCGATGTGATTGCCAAACAAAAACTCTATTTCATGATCAAGATGCCCGAGGATTTGACCATAGAGGAATTGGCCCGGCTGGAGGACTTGGAAGCTGGCCATTTTTCAAAAATGAGTCGTGAGGAAAAAACCGCATTTTTTAAAGATTACATGCTGTATGTGAGCAGGGATGCCAAGCATTGGGCGCCGCTTTATGGCAGCCGTGTCTACCGCAAGGTATTGGGGTTCAAGCATGGCTTGATTCACTTTGGGATAATGGCCGGCCCCGTTAATGGCCTCGAGGCCAATCTGGGGATTGAAACGGTCAAGTAGAAACGGAAAAAAGGGTTTATGGCAATGCCTAACTAGTGATATGCAAAGTGAGTATGCTACAGGTCTTACAGGAATGACGAATCGATAAGCATAGGGGAGTCAACTCGCCATGCTGAGGATCTTATGTTTTGCAATCAGTCTTTGTCTTTGCGTGACCGGATGTTCCATTGAAAAAATCCAGCAAACCGCTCTGAACGGCTACGAGCGCATCACAAACTGGTCCTTTTTGGGGGTCCGCAAAGAGGTCCAGCGTGCCTACACCACCACCACCCTTGTGGGAACGGCTTCCTATGCGGGGGCGACCGGTGGTGCGCCGCTGGTGGTCGCGGCTTATGCAAACAACGGACAGGCATGTGACATTACCCATTACACCCTGCTGCATGAACCCGGTCCCTTTGAGCTATTGGTTGTTGCCGGCGATTATATGATCGTTGGTTTTGTGGATCAAAATGGCGATCTTACCTATCAACCCGGGGAACCGGCCGGACAGTACCGTGACCAGCCGCTTGAGGTTGACGAATCCAGCAGTCTGGTTCTCGATCTCAATATCACACTCGCCGCACCAGGCCGCGCGGATATCGATTTTCCGGCTGGAACGGTCGTTACCAACCAGCCGCCGGAATACCCCGTCTATACCTCTCCCGGAGTCGTTGTGGATCTGGATGATCCCGTTTTCGACCCTGAAAATGGGGCCTTTGGCTACTGGCATCCCATGGATTTTTTCCGGTTTCGCAGATCCATCTGGTGGCCCACAGCATGGGCGGGCTGGTGGCCAGATCCTTTCTCGTGGACTACGGCCAGACGTTTCCGGAAGTACGCACACTGACTTCCATCGCCACGCCGTGGGGCGGAGACAGCATGGCCGGCAAGGGGGCACAGCATTCGCCGGTGATGCTGCCGGTCTGGAATGACATGGACCCTGACAGTGAATTCTTTAAATCCATCTATCGCCGATCCCTGCCATCCGGTGTGGCTTTCCACTTGTTCTTTGCTCACCGCGGGAGCCGCAGCCTGCTACGATCGAATCCGTTCGTCGGGAATAACGATTGCGTAATCGCGCTTTCCAGCCAACTCGATCCACGTGCCCAGTCGGAAGCCGTGAGCGTTTACGGATTGGATGAAGACCACGACTCGATTCTTTTAAACGATACGCTATGTACCAAGATCAGTCGCATTTTTGAGACTCACTATTCCGTCCAGGCATCTGATGAAAAACCGGTGCTTGGCAAACTGAGTGTTCGCTATACCTATGCCGATGAAGCGCCACCAACCGATGTCGTGCCCTTTATGGTGCTTATACCGAGTGCTGGCAAGTGATTCCCGGCAAGCCCAGTTCCCCCAAAGGGATCGAATTGACACCCTTGCTGTCAACGGAGCGCTAATCGTGTTTTCCCCAATCGTGTTCGTCGTTGTCGTGATCGCAATCGGATTTATTTGGCCGTCAAGGCATAATACACGTCATCATTTCGAATATCCGCGCGGATGCGGTCGTTGCGGATGAGGTGGCCCAAAATTTTAGAGACCTCATTGAGATGAATGCCGAAGGCCGCTTCGACCTGTTTCATGGTGCAGGGCCGCCGTGCCAGCATGGCAAGAATGCTGGCTTCATCGGCGATTGTTTTGGATGTCCGACGCGGTGTGAAGTCGGCGGCAATTTGGGCCGGTGGATCAAACAGGCCGGCCAGCTGCTCCAACTGAGCCATGGGAACCGGCGCGGCAAAATCCTCGGCCGGTGGTCTGGCAATGGTATTGAGATGAATGCGATCCGGTTTGAGATCCCGTGTCAGGCGGGCAATCTTCTCCGTATCCTTGGCCATGGCATTGATACCGGCGAGCAGAAACACCTCCAACCATAGTTGACCGTCGAAGGCGTTGCGGAATTCCTGCAGGCCTTTATAGATAGTCATGAAATCAAGTTGTGCATGGGGCCGGTTGACCCACTCGAAGGAATGCTGGTCCCAGGCGCTCAGTGAAACTTTGACCACACGCGCCAGACCGGCTGCCTCGCGTACCTCGGGCAGATGAAACAGGGTGCCATTGGTGAGCAATACGGACGGAATCGATTGAGGACGTAAAAAGTCCAGCACCTGTCCAAACTGGGCGTGCAGGGTGGGTTCGCCGGAGCCTGAAAGCGTCAGATAGTCGGCCTCGACCCCGCTTTTCAGCCACGTTTCAATTTCTTTGATCACATCGGTGGTGGGAACGTATTCTTCCCGATCCAATGTTTTGCATGTGGTCCGGCCCAACTGACAGAACACGCAGTCCAGGCTGCAGGTTTTCAGCGGGATCAGATCGATTCCAAGGCTGCGTCCGAACCGACGGGACGGTACAGGACCGAAAAGATAACTATAATGGGGGGTGCTCATTTTGTGCTAATCGCCTTTGACCTTTTTTTTCATATATTGGCTGAGCGCTTCCTGAACGGTTGCCGCGGCCAGGAATGCGCAGTGATGATCCTCTTCGGGGAAGCGTCCGATTTTTTCGAGCACGGCTTCGCCGGTAATTTCCGTCAATTCATCAACGGTTTTGCCAAGGGCCATTTCAGCCGCAAAAGACCCGCATACCGTGCTGGACCCGCACCCATCGGTAAGATAGGCCGCATCACAGACCCGGTCCTTGTCGTCAAATTTAAGAAACATCTCCATTGTATCGCCACAGGTGCCTTTCACACGGGAGTGGGAATCTGCACCCTCCAGCGGCCCGCGGTAAAGCGGGTTGCGCCAGCGCTCAAACCCGGCTTCGCCAAACGCCTCTCGGGTCTCGGTAAAGATTTGTTCCTGAAGCTCGGCCACAAAGGCATCGATTTTGTCGGTCATGGGACTCCTCTTGTCAAGTCAAATCCTTGATTTTCGCTTCGATGGCAGCCATTTGCCGCTTCAATTCATCGGCCTGCTGCTGCAATTGGGCGAGTTCCTCCTGCTTGGATCGGGGGGCTGCTGATGGTTGCCCGCCTGGTTGGTTGATACCGAAGGTGCCGGCGCATCGGCGGCCCATCCCCATGCCGCGACCGCCGCCGCCCATACCGCGTCCACCACCCATGCCGCGACCGCCGCCCCGGCCTGATCCCCAGGCTGCCTGGGGGGCTGCGGACGCCGTCTTACTAGATGTTTGCGGAAGATTCCCGCTGGTCGATGCATCGAGATCTCCTTTTTTAAACGTTTCAATGACATCCCGGATAACACCGTGTTGCCCCAGGATGACAGGGATCTGGGTTTGGTTGAACACCTGCATGGCTTTGGGCCCGCAGTTGCCGGTAATAACCACTTTGGCCCCGGCGTTGGCCACCTGGCTTGCCGCTTGAATACCGGCACTGCTCGATAATTCGGCATTGGTGTTGTCCATTACCTCAACGCTCATATCATCGGTTTCCACGATAAGAAAATGGCGACAGCGACCAAAACGCTCATCAATGGTTGCCGAAAGATCGGTGCCGGTAGAACTGACTGCAATTTTCATAATGGTCCCTCCAGTTTCCCGTGCCAAGGCGCCTTGTGGAAAACAAAAGGGCCAAGCACACGAGAAATGGTTGTAAAATCATTTAAGGCTAACTTTTGTAATCTCCTCGGCGATGGAGAGGAAGGCTTTTGATACCGGAGCGTCGGCATACTGTTGCTGGTAGGATAAGCCCGCATCCCCGCACTTTACCAGATTGGGGTCAAAGGGAATCCGTCCCAGCAGTTTCAAGCCGGTCTGCATCGCTGTGCGCTCACCTCCGCCACGGCCAAAGATGTCGGTCGTTTTTCCGCAGTGGGGGCAGACATAGCCACTCATGTTTTCCACTATCCCGAGAACATTCATGTTCACGGTTTTACAAAAATTGATCGATTTGCGTACATCGGCCAGGGCGATTTCCTGGGGCGTGGTGACGATAACGGCCCGGGCATCATTGATCAATTGGGCCACGGTAAGCGGTTCATCACCGGTTCCAGGAGGAGAGTCGATGATCAGATAGTCTAGTGCTCCCCATTCCACCTCACCGATAAACTGGCGGATGACACCATGTTTCATGGGGCCTCGCCAGATGATCGCATCATCTTTTTCAGACATCAGGGATTCGATGGAAACGGCCTTGAGATTGCCGGAATACCGCATAGGTTCCAATTTCTTTTCCGCGTTGGCCGACATCATGCCCGAAAGTCCCAGCATTCTGGGAATGTCAGGTCCATGGATATCCACATCCATCAATCCCACGGTGAAGCCTTTTTCTGCCAAGGCAATTGCCAGATTAACCGAAACACTGGATTTGCCGACGCCCCCTTTGCCGCTCATGATCATGATTTTGTTTTTAATGCGGGTGAGAGAACGCTTGGCTTTTTCGTCAGGGCTGGGCTCGGGTGGTTTGTCCATAATATCGACGCCATTGGATGTATTTTTCATGGGATTACCTCTTGTGGTCTCAATCGCCGGTGGCGGCTGTAAATCCTAAAACTTTTTTCAAATATGCCATTAGGGCCTGGCCATCAGACTGGCTCGGCTGTGCGGGGAGCTGCATTAAAATGCCAAGCCCTTCGCTGGCTTCGTGATACTCGGACTTGGACAGAGAACTTACTGCTGCGCAGTTGATCATGGGGTTGATTTTTACCAGTTTTTCTACGAGTGCCAGGCCGGTCATATCTGCCAGCTTCTCGTCGGAAATAACCAAATCAAAGGTCTTTTGATTGATGATTTCCAATGCCTCATCGCCGGATGAGGCCCAGTGAATCGCCCCATTGGGCAAGTCCAATCCCAGAGCTAAATCTTTCAAATTGTTTTTGTCGGTGGTAACCAATAGTGCTTGGGTCAATGCTAACTCCTCAATAGATGTTTTCGAAAAAAACGGGTTGCCCCGTTTATAAGGTAACGGTTTTCGACGGTACGCGTTTTGGCCATTATCTCCGGAGTCCTTGGTCGGTTACTGGGGGGCCGAGTTGCCGGCTGTCGAGGAAGATCCATGACAACCCGGCATCAGGAATGTGGGTTCCAGTGATTCTCCCCTGGCAAAAGCTTCCAGCACACGGTCCACCTGACCGGTAATAAACGGCATTAAGGTGATATCGGCGGCATTGATAATGGTGGCCGGCAATTGGGAAACCGCACCGCAGATCAGAACCTCGACGCCAAGACTGGCCAGGGTTTTAGCTAGGCCGGAAGGCTGTTCGGGATCAAACACAAGGAACGATCGCTCACCAATTCTGGAATTTTCAATGTCGACGATCAACAATCGCCTGGAGGCATCAAACACAGGTGAAATACGGTCTTCCCAGATTGTTATGGCAATTTTCATCCGCCCTCCTTTTAGAGGGCCAACTTCGCAAGGCGTGTGCCATAATGGATAAAGGCCTGACGAATAATAAAATATAATGAATTCAAACAAATATAATTATTTTTGCTGGTTGCTTGGCTTTGGTTTGAGAGAAAAGGGTGCAAAATTGCGTCTTTGTCAGCGTTGCGAGACTTTTAAATGCTACTCTTGCCGATTGGAACTGGATCGGCCATCCGTTTCAGGCAGTATCAGACCCAACCGCTTGATTTTGCGGAACAGTGTGCTTTTATGCATACCGAGTGCCCTGGCTGCGGCCAACCGGTTGTAGTTATTGCGTTTGAGCGCATTCATAATCGCAATTGCCTCGGTGGTATGCAGGGTGTGGGTTAACGTATCCTGGGCGCGGGTGGCCAGTTGCGGACCGACCAGGTTGCCGGGCAGATGGCGGGCCTGTATCAAGCCGCTACTGCACAGGACAAAGGCATGCTCCACGATATTTTCCAGCTCGCGGATATTGCCGGGGTAATCGTGGCACATGAGGATTTGAAGGGCTTCGGCGTCCACGCCGGTGATGGATTTACCACGCAGCATGTTCATCTTTTCGATAAAATGGTCAATCAACAGGGGAATGTCTTCTTTGCGTTCGCGTAAAGGGGGCAACTTGAGGCGTACCACATTAATGCGGTAATAAAGATCCTGGCGAAATTCTCCCTTGACGACAAGTTCGTTAAGATTTTTATTGGTTGCAGCGATCACACGCACATCAGATTTAATTTTATCGACCGCACCAAGGGGCACAAAGGCCTGCTCTTCGAGCACACGTAGCAGCTTGACCTGAAATGCAGAACTGGTGTCTCCAATCTCGTCGAGCAGGATGGTACCCTTTTCGGTAGCGGTAAAGTAACCGGGTTTGTCTTTGACCGCGTTGGTAAACGCACCGGCTTTATAGCCGAACAACTCGGATTCGAGCAGGGTGTCGGGTAGGGCACTGCAATTGATGGCAACAAACGGTTTGGTTTTGCGTGGGCTGGCATTGTGGATGGCCCGAGCCAAGAGTTCCTTGCCGGTGCCGGTTTCTCCTTCCAATAACACCGTGCTGCCGCTTTCTGCCACCATGGGCAGGATGGCCAGGATTTCATGCATGGCATCACTGCGGCTGACGATATCGCCAATCTGAAAGCGGCCATCCAACCGTTTGCGAAGGGCTTCCACGAGACTATGATCTCGGAAGGTTTCCACACCGCCCAGCACGGTTCCGTCCTTATCTTTCAAAAGGGCGGTGGAAACAGTGATGGGGATCCGTTTTTTCTGGCTGTTGACAATATAGGTCGTGCTGTTGGTCAAAGACGCGCCTTCTTTCATGGTGCGTTTCAGCGCGCAATCGTCCTCGCACATATTGGAACGGAATACCTCCCAGCAATGGCGGCCGATGGCTTCTTCACGGGGAATCCCGGTGATGGCTTCCGCAGCACGGTTGAAGGACATGATCCGCCATTCATGGTCGACGGTAAACACCCCATCGGAAATGCTTTCCAGGATAATGTCCGTGACATTTCCGGGCGGCGGCGGGGTGGGGGTGGGCTTTTTTAGCGAATGGCTCATCAGGTTACCTATGCGTCTGGCGGCTTACGACGCTTTTTTGTGTCTGTACCAAAAAGGAATGAAGCGATTGTCCATGGATCGTCACAGGCTATTTCAAAAAATGGTTATACGCTATTGTGCTTTCAAGATCCAGTCTGAACTATTTTCAAGTGGTGCCGTTGCCGCCGCCATTGATCATAGGCGTCGAGGTGGGCCAACAGGTCCCTGCACTCCATCCGAAGCAAGCGGACCTGCCAGATGCTGGTGGGTTTGATACGCTGGCTGAAAATATGAAAAATGCTTCCACGGCCTGCCGGGTCCAGGCGTTGCATGTGGTCTAAAAGTTTTTCCACGGTTGGAAAATAGGCGTCGATATCAATGCGGTGGTTTACCACGTAAGCGGCCAGGGATTTGAGCTCACGGTAGGTGCAGGGATGTTTGGTGGTAGAAAGGCGCGTTGCACAAAGTGCGTCTTTCCAACGAGCCTCGAGTTCCGAAACAGTAAGTTGTTGATCGCTCATGGGCTGACGTGTCTTGGAGTTAGGGGTTGCAGCAGTCGTAAATTACCGGCGCCTCATTTGTAAGATGCGATTTGTGCACTTACGGTTCAAGGTCTTCCGCTTTACACCGCTTTTTGTTCGCCCTTCGTCCTTTCTCAGCTTTGCCCTATCGATCACGCGTTTTGCAGGGCTTTAGGGGCGACCGGCCGGTCGCCCCTTGTACAACCTATTCATGTTCAAGGCTACATTGCCGTTTCCGGATGAAAGACGTTGACTTCCTTGAGATCATCGAGCAGGTATTCCCGTTCATTGGGACCGAGCACGCCCAAGGAAAGGCAGATCAGCGTCCACAGATGCACCACGCCGTAGTTGGCGCCATAATGCTCGCTCAGCTCATGGATTTGAGCGTGGCAATTGTGGCAGGCGGCAATACAATAATCCGCCCCGGTGGCCTGGATCTGATTGTCTTTAAGCTGCCCGTACTTCAGACGCTCTTCTTTAAATCCGGACTGCAGGAAACCGCCTCCCCCACCGCAACAGAAATTGTTCGAACGGTTGGGGTGCATGTCAACAAAGTTCTCTTCTCCAACAACCGACTTCACCACAAAGCGCAGGTCTTCAGCAACCGAATCCCCATAGCTTTTGCGAATGATCTGGCAGGGATCCTGCACAGTGAACTTGATTTTGAGATCTTTGTTCCAGTCGGAATTGACCTTGAGCCTGCCTTCCCGGATCCAACGGGCATAATACTCATAAATACTTTTGACTTCAAATTTATGAGGGATGTTGAATTTTTTCAGTCCGGCCCGGACTGAGAAAGTGACGTGCCCTCACTCGGTGTTGAGAAATGTTTTACACCCCAGTTTGTCCGCCTGGTTGGCAGAAGTGGTGGTGATATGTTTCCAGGCATCGTCGTCGGCCAGAAACATACAGTAATTCTCCCCACCCCACCCATGGCTGCCATAGGTCCAATCCACACCGGCCAAGTGCAGAATTTTCCACAGCGGTACCATTTCATCCGGTTCGGTGACCGGTTCGCGGGAATTCTGGTTGAGGAAAAACTCGGCTCCTTCTTTGTCAATCGGCGCCTTCATTTCGGCAAATTCGGGTTGGGCTTCCTGGTACTCTTCAAGCACATCCTCGACGACGAAAATAAAATCATCGGGAGATGTCCCCATGGCGCTGGTGCTTTCGTTACGCAGAGCCATGTCACAGGACCCCAGAATGCCTTTGGGGCGTTCTTCGCGGGGGCGCAGTGCCCTGGCATGATAAACCAGCTGCGGAATGTCAATTTGCATGGGGCAGACATAAATGCAGCGTTGGCACATGGAACACATCCACGGCCAGTCGGATTTGGCAATTTCCTCATCCAACCCCAAGGCCGCCATGCGCAGGAACTTGCGCGGATCCATGCCAGCCAGACCGGTTGCCGGGCAACCCGAAGAGCATGCCCCGCAGGTAAGGCAAAGGTTCAGATTGCCACCCTCGGGAAGCACCTCCTTGACCTTATCCATAAAGGTGCTTTTTTTGTTTGCGCCCAATTGTATGAGCTGTTCAGCCATTAATCCTGCCTCCTTTCTGATTTAATCGTGACCATCCATCAAAGACCCAATGGATTGTTTATGGACGTACACTATATCAATTTCATTGGCAACGATTAACGATCGGCTTGCGGATTCCCAGCATCGGAACTGCGCACCTTAGTTATCGCCATCCCCATCAATAGAGCATAAACTATGCCCGTTCCGACCTCTATCAGGTGACGGTGGTCCACGTCAATAACCATCCACACGATAGGTAAAGTATCTATAATAAAGGGTACCACTATTGCGTCGGTAGGGGACGATGGGGGTTCTTTTTGTGCGACCCTGAAAGGGTTGTGGCATTGAGAAAATAGAGGACGCCCGCAGCGGCATCTTGTGGAGAAAAAAAATAGGCACAAATCTTCGAAAATCATCAATTATCTATTGCAAATTCAAATTTTCTATTATACAGACGTTGCAAACGTAACGGATTATCAAGAGACCTTACGTTTACCCCTACGTAAAGTGGTGTTTACCTCCCTATACAACTAAGTAAAGATGTAAATCCCTGAACGGCAGGTTGATGGTTAACCATCACACAGATGATGCGCTGTCTGAATTAGATGTTGATCCAGCAGAAGAACCGGAAAATGCAGGCTCGTGAATTGGAAAAATCATAATCATCTCCTTAACCGAAAAGAAGAAAGATGGACGAATACAAACGCAAACAAATTGAAGCTAAACTACTCCAGCTGTTTACACAAACAAACGCAAACCAACAAAAAGATTCCTCAAAGAAAACTTCACCCGTGGTAAAAGTGATCCGTCGTCGCAAAGGCAAACCCGACCTACAGGTCGCCTAATTTCATAATTTAAGCCGGGGCATAGGTTTAGCGCCCAATTTTTGCAGGCGTGTCCAGTGGCGATGGTGTCCTGTGTCCTTTCGGCTCTGTTCCGTTGTTTTGCCAATGCTTGGTTTCGTCGGTGCTATGCGCCAAATGCGTAGAACGGATTTGCCAAGTTGCGCCTTCAACCAGACAGGAAACCATTGCGCCCTCTCCGAAATAGTGGTATTTAATGGGTATTTAAACAACCCAACAAAGGCAACAGGTGGCCATGAAGCAATCCCTGATCGCTTGCCACACCTGTGATTTGTTACATCGTGTGATACCCTTACCGGAGAAAAGCACCGCGCGTTGTATTCGTTGCGGAACCCTGCTGTATTCTCACACACCGCGATCTATCGAGCGAACCTTGGCTTCTGCGTTGACCGGTTTGGTGATGATTATCATTGCCAATGTATATCCCTTTTTGTCATTGCAATCCCAGGGAACGATTCTGGAAACCAATCTCATCACGGGTGCCATCATTCTCTCTGAGCAGAGTATGGCTGGGCTGGCGTTGCTGGTTTTGCTCACCAGTATGCTGCTTCCGTGTACGCTTCTAGCTGCTTTGGTGTATGTATTATGGCCCCTAAAATGCGGGTATTGCCTGCCTGCCAGCCGTCGGATGTTCAGACTGGCACTGGCGCTGCGTCCATGGAGCATGACTGAGGTTTTCCTGCTTGGGATTTTAGTGTCCGTGATCAAACTGGCCAAATTGGCGACCATTATTCCCGGTGTGGCCCTGTTTGCTTTTTTGGTTCTGGTGTTTGCTTTGGCGGCGGTCAATACGTTTGTCAATCCGCATACGATCTGGGAGAAAATCGACCGATGCCAATGACCACGTCCACAGAAAGACAGCGCACGGCGGCCCATGCCGGCCTGCTGAGCTGTCACAGCTGCAGCATGGTGATCCATAGTCGATCGCCCCAGGATGATGGCGCCGCCCGATGCCCTCGCTGCGGAGCGCGGTTGCATCTTAGAAAACCCCACAGTATTCATCGCACCTGGGCCCTGGTCATCGCCGCGATTATTTTCTATTTTCCCGCCAACTTGCTGCCGATCACGGTTACAACCTACCTGGGAAGTGCGCAGCGCGATACGATCATAAGCGGCGTGCTCTACTTCATGCACACTGGATCATGGGGCATCGCGTTGATCATCTTTGTGGCCAGCATTGTGGTTCCGATTGCCAAACTGGCCATTTTGTGCGGTTTGTTGTTGTCGGTACAGCGGCAAAGCCATTGGCGCCTGAAAGAGCGTTCACAACTCTATCGCATTATCGAGGTCGTGGGACGGTGGTCAATGTTGGATGTGTTTGTGGTGACGGTGATGGTCGCCCTGGTTCGACTTGGCTATCTGAGTACCATTGAGGCCGGTCCGGGGGTGATTTATTTTGCCGCCGTGGTGGTGATCACCATGATTGCCGCCATGACCTTTGATCCCAGGCTCATGTGGGATGCACTGGAGGCTGATGATGAATGAACCGTCCACCGAATCCGGCCTTGTCCAGTCCGCATCGGAACCGGAAATCCAGTCGCGCAAACGGTTTTCCGTCATCTGGTTGATCCCAATGATTGCCGCCCTGATCGGCATTTGGCTGGCTGTCAAGGCCATCCGCGAAACCGGGCCGACAATTACCATTGTTTTCAGGTCTGCCGAAGGTCTGGTCGCTGGAAAAACAGAAATCAAGTACAAAGATGTTACCGTGGGTAAGGTTGAAACGATCAAGCTCAGCGAGGACCTTTCCCAGGTGTGGGTCACCGCCGCCATGAGTCCTGATGTCGCCGGCCATCTTAGCCAGGACACCCAGTTCTGGATTGTGCGCGCGCGCGTGGCCGTGGGTGAAGTTTCCGGTATCAGCACATTGCTTTCCGGTGCATATATTGGGATGTCACCCGGCACGAACGGAAAAATTGTTTATCGTTTTCAAGGCCAGGAAAAACCGCCGGCCATTTCACGGGAAATCGAGGGGCAGCAATTCACCTTGCGCGCCGAGCAACTCGGCTCTTTGGATATCGGATCGCCGGTGTATTTCCGCCAACTAAAGGTTGGGCGAGTGACCAATGTCGCGATGGCCGAGGATGGTTCCGGGGTGATGCTGGAAATTTTTATCGAAGCGCCGTACAACGACAAAGTCAAACGGAGCTCCCGTTTTTATAACGCCAGTGGCCTGGATTTGAAAATCGAGGCTGATGGTGTTCGGCTGGATACACCATCTTTGGCCAGCTTTCTGGTCGGCGGAATCTCATTTTTCACGTCCGGTGATCTGCGGACCTCACCTCCGGTCAGTGAAAATCACATCTTTACCCTTTACGACAACCGTGATGCGGCCAACGCCGCATCCTTCAGCTATCGTGAGTATTATCTGCTCTATTTTGATGAAACGGTGCGTGGGTTGTCACCTGGCGCACCGGTTGAATTTCATGGCATCCGGATCGGTGAGGTGATCAGTGTCCGGTTGCTTTTCGATCAGGACAACCTGAATTTTCGAATTCCGGTGTTAATCGCCATCGAGCCGGATCGGATCGAGTTATCTGGCAAACTCGCTATTTCTGAGAACACAGTGTTGGAAAAACTCGTCCAGAAGGGATTGCGGGCGCAGCAACGGACGGGGAATCTGTTGACCGGTCAAAGCTATGTGTGTTTGAATTTTATTGAGGGTACTTCTTCCCAGCAGATTAACTACGATGATGTCTACCCGGTGCTGCCCACAATCCCCAACGCCATGGAGGAAATTGCGGCGACCGCCAAGAAAATGGTGGAGCGGTTCAATAAACTGCCCTTGGAAGAGACGCTGGCAGATATCCGATCGGCGGCCCTTCAGGTCAAGGCCATGACCGGATCCAAAAGCCTTGAAAGCGCCATCAGCAATATTGATCAGAGTTTTGCACGGTTTAAGCAGGTGGCAGCGGATTTCGACGAACAAACGCTTGTACGCATTGACGAATTATTGGCTCGTGGTGACGAACTGTTGATCACGGCCAATTCAGTTTTGGGAGAAGGCGCACCGGCCGTCTATAACCTGAATCGACTGCTCATTGAACTGCAGGATGCGGCCCGGGCCGTGGAAGCGTTGGCCGACTACCTTGAGCGGCATCCCAACGCCATTGTTTTTGGAAAAGGAAATCAGGAATGATCCGACTATCGATATGGGCCGTTGCACTGGGTCTGCTGACGGTGATGGTTTATTCCGGGTGTCGGTCCACAACACCCCCAGTGACGTATTATACCCTCAATCCCATTGCGCCCTCGGCTGGTGAAACGCAATATGACAATCACCGCAACCAGATTATCGGCATCAGGCCGGTGGATTTGCCTGGAATCATTGACCGCATTCAGATGGTTACCCGTAGTGGGCCATATCAACTGGCCATTTCTTCTTCACACCGCTGGGCCGACTACCCGAATCAGTTGATCCAACAAGCCATTGGAGAAAATCTCCAACTCCTCATGCCCGATTCACGTGTGATCAGCGCGCCATGGCCCATGGGACTGAAACCGGATGTTACCGTCACGGTCAAGTTTTATGAATTGATCGGCACGGAAGATAAAAAGGTTCAGCTTAACGCGCTATGGACCATTACGGCTGCCGATCCGGCGTTTATGGATTCTCATCGCATCAATCTTACGGAGCCACTGACGGGCACGGGCTACGAAGAATTGGCCGCCGCGCATAGCCGCGTACTGGCGGTATTTTGCCGAAAAATGGCTGATTCGCTCAAGGCCTTTCAAAGATAGCCTGTTTGTTTCCCATGGTGGGCGGTTCGCTGTTCGCCCTTATCAAGCAAGGGAGAAAAAAATGAAGCGACTCTCTTGGACCGAAATGTTTCAGGAAAAAGCGCAAGCGGAAACCATCAACCGGGCAGATCTTTTGTATCTGGACGACCTTTTGTATGACCTATGGTCGCTGGGCCGCAACATTATTTTGGTTTGGACACCCTGCCACAATGGGATCGATCTGCTGGTAATTCCATACTATACCATCGGCGAAGCCATCGCCAGTCGCAGTGCTGCGAAAACAGACACGGAACGCAAAGACTATCACTCACCGGTGGATGACTTTTTGGAAAGAATTGTCAGCGGCCCCAAACACGTACCAGCCAAACAATTGCAGGAAACCGCCAAACTGTTCAACACGACCCCTCGGCATTTTGATCTTCCCTTTACACCGGGCGATGCGATGCCGCTGAAAACCGTCAGCGCATTGATCAAACGCTACAGTATCACACGGGTCGAAGATCGGGCCGTGGCGTTGTTTGACATTGTCGGCTTTTCCCGTTATTCGCCTCTGGAGCAGGTGACGCAGCTCAACAGCCTTTCTTATTCGGTTAACATTGCCTACAGCAAACTGATGGACAAGGATATCGAAATCCGGTTTGCCCGTACCAACACCGGTGATGGATTTTACATCTGGAACCGGGACCGGGGCATTGATTCCAATGTTGATCTTTATCATTTCATGCATCTGGTTTTGGCCGAAAACGCCGTTGCGCGCAGCCGAGCCATCAAACATACCGCCCCTTTACTGCGTACCTGTTTCCACGTCGGCGGGCACTATGAGTTTTACCAATCCGAGGGCTTGAGCCCGACCACGTTCAGCTACATTGTCGGTGACGTGACCATCGCACTGGCGCGAATGATCGAACAGGCCAAGGCCGGCCAGATCCTGATCGGTGATTTTCTGATTCCGATGGTCGATGAGAAAACCAAGGAGATGATTTCGATCGACAGCGTTGAATTCATCAACCGTGTCCAGCCACGGTTATCCAGTTTGAAAAATTTGGTTCTTGGAGATGATGATCGCGTCGTTTCGATTAAATGCTACTTGACCGGTGACAAACGGGCAGACGGCAGTTATGCCGTCAAACAATACATGATTACCGACAAGCACGGATACTCGCGTAATGTTTTCAATGCCAAGGTCAACATCCAACGGGGAAAGGGCATTCCCATTTACCTGGGAATCCAGGAGGCGGATTTGGATGATTTCGGCATGGCTGACGAGGACTAACCATGACCCCTCGTCCCGAAAAAAAAGAAAAAGAACAGTATCATGGCTTTGAACAGGGGCCTATCCGGCCACCCAGCGAGGCTCGCAGCCTGTTGATCCGGGTTACCCGCAATTGTCCATGGAACCGTTGCCGTTTTTGCCATGTGTATAAAGGCCAGCGGTTTTCGATTCGCCCGGAATCCCATGTGATAGAAGATATCGACAGCGTCCATCGGCATGTGACACTGCTGAGAAAAATGGCCGACGGATCCGGAAGTATTTTGCGTGAGGACATTCAGAAGGTCATCCAGGAATTACCGGTCCATGAAGAACAGGCCTTTCACGCCGCCTTGAACTGGTATGCGGCCGGCATGCAGTCCATCTTTATCCAGGATGCCAACAGCCTGGTGGTCAAGCCGGATCATCTGATTCGTATTCTGCGTCATTTGCGATCTCGCTTTCCGTGGGTGGACCGCATCACTTCCTATGCCCGATCCCACATCGTGGCCCGGATCAGCGATGATAATCTGACCCAAATGCGTGAAGCCGGGCTGAATCGGATCCACATGGGACTGGAGTCTGGCTCCGATGTGGTTCTGGCCATGATCCGCAAAGGGGTGGACAAGCGCACCCAGATCAAGGCCGGGCAGAAAGCCAAAAAGGCCGGCATGCAGCTGTCCGAGTACGTGATGCCGGGCATGGGCGGCAAGGCGCTGAGCCGGGACCATGCCCGCGAAACCGCGGACGCCTTGAACCAGATCAATCCGGATTTCATTCGCTTGCGGACCCTGGCCATTCCCGACGGCATCCCCTTGGCCGATGATTATCGTTCCGGAAAATTTATCAAACTGGGGGATACCGACACCGTGCGGGAAATCCGGTTGTTCATTCAACATCTGGACGGTATCACCAGCATGATCACCAGTGATCATATTCTTAACCTGCTCGATGAGGTTCAAGGACGGCTTCCCGAGGCCAAGCCGGACATGCTGGCTGTGCTGGATCAGTTTTTGGCCCTTCCTGAAATGGAGCAATGCCGTTTTCAGGTGGGCCGCCGTATGGGGGTGTTTACCCGGTTGGCCGACCTTGACAGTGCCAGACGGCGGGCCCGGGTGGATGCCGTCTGCAAGCAGTATGGGATCACGCCACAGAATGTGGATGCAATGATCGGTGAGATGATGACGCGCTTTATCTGATGGCGCTATCTTAGAGCCTGTTTGAGAAGTCTGGATCAGGCCCGATAACAAGACGGAAAGTGGCTCAAAAGCGGAGCATATATGTAATATGTGAGCATTTTGAGACACTTTCCAACGCCGTTAGCGGGCCTTAGACGGATTTATCAAACAGGCTCTTAGGGTTTTTTCCCAATGGGACTCAAGCACGACCTTCAGACCGCCCGCAAAAAACTCGCCGCCCTGGATAGGGGGGAGCGCGAATCGTTGATGCAAATATGCGCCGATATTTATGGCGCCCAGCAGGCCCTGACAGAAAAAGCAGCCCCGCTTCTGGATCAATGCATGACCCGTTGTCAAGGACTTTGCTGTCGCAACATCCGGGTGGCGGAAATCATCACCAAATGGGATTTGATTTATATCCTGGCCATGCGGCCGGAACTTGGCAGCCGCATGGCCAGCTGTTTGGAAAAAGAAGATCTGTTTGCGGCCGATTGCCTGTTCCTTGAAAACGGCACCGGCCCTTGCCTTTTCCCGGCATACGTGCGTCCGGAACGCTGTATCATCTCCTTTTGCCGGGTTGAACCGCTGGTGGAAAAAGAGATTGCCCAGGTCATGAAAGGCTTCAGCCGGCTGATTCGTTTTTTTCTGTTCAGGCCTTGGCACCGTTTCAGGAGACGGTTTTTGCCTGTTGCCGCTTCTGCACCAGATCGACGTTGAATAGGCAAACAGCGATTCAAGTGGTCGTCGGGTCATCTCTATCGATCCAGAATTCCAAAACAGGCTCTAAGAGCTTAGTGATGGATTCTGATTGTCAATAAAGAGCGGGTAGAGCGTCCGCGTTAGCGGGCAACCGTTAGGGTATGATTATGAGGTGATTGGGCGTGTACGCCTGTTTCAGTTTCAAAAGGCGTTTTTCAAGAGGAAACTGTATGCGGACAACGCCTCCGGCATCGGCCCCAAATACAGCGTTGTTGCCCAGTAACCCCCTGGCATTTTTTAAAAACGGATTACTTATCAATCTTTTCTGCCTCAAGCTCTAAATGTTCGGCGATGAATTCCTGGAGCATTTTTCTACCACCCATGTCGTCTCGGGCGGTAAATTCGGTTCCGCAAACCCATCCCTGTCTGAAAAAAAGACGCCTGTGATCTGGCTTATACTGGGAAACATGCCGGGGGATACCGGCTACTCGCACGGATTTGACACCATTTTCGATCAACGGTTGGATTGGGCTGCCGATTTTAATTTCATCCGGTGCATCGATTAAAAATCCCACACCATATTCATTGATATTGAAAATGTGATAATTTTTCCCATTGATGGCAATGGTCAGATCCTTAACCGCATATCTGTGTTTTTTCCTGTTACCCAATGTCTGATCCATACCATCCTCCTGTCTTTTTTGGTGAATTGCCCAGGATTGGGGGGTGCTCCTGGAGTGCAGTTTGAATTACCTTTTACTTATATCGGACATCCCATCGCGGGCTTTAGTTGAAATGACTGAATAAACTTCATGCCACTATCGACCGTTGGTATGATCTTTTGCCGCACGCGAATATCCCATCGTTTGGCCGGGCTTTTTAGACCATGGATTGACGAAACCGTATACCCTGCCTAAATTTATGGTATTATTCCGCTGACCGATATATTGTTGCAACGGGAGCAATGGTCACATGTCCTTGATCATGGATCGCAACGCACGGTGCTGATGATGGTCAATGCTGGCCAAAGGTATTTTTCCCAGGTAAAGGAACCCATGGGCAGTTCTCAGATAGAGATACTTTCGATTCTCAGTCGACTCCATTTCTTCAGCTCGTTCACAACCGAGGAAAAGCAGCGGATTGTTTCCGACGACGCCCATTTCAGGGTCTACCGTCCCGGTGAAATGCTGATTCGCCAGGGCAGTGGGGACCAGAGTCTGTTTATCATTCTTACCGGCACGGTGAACGTCAAAGAAGGCCATGGAGATACGGTGTTGGCCGTTTTGAGGGCCGGTGACATTTTGGGCGAAATGGCGCTATTAACCAAAATGCGGCGCACTGCCAATGTAATTGCTCGGGAGCCGGTGATTGCCTTGAAACTGGACAAGCCGCGGTTTGATCAGCTCGCTCCGGAAATCCGCGAAAAATTCAAGGACAAGATCATTGAAAAATTGGTGCGCCGGCTGGATGCGGCCAACAAGGAGTTGACCCGACTCAGTGCGGCGGCGAAAGACAGTGCCCTGGATGCTGCTCATGCCGCCGCCACAGACAAGGTGCGGTATTTTAACGAGCCGGCACAGACGGAGCTGCTTTCAGGGCGTGAGCTGATTCGCAAAATTATTGCCAATACCGCATCACTGCCGGCCATGCCGGAAGTCATGATCAAGGTCCAGCATCTGATCAAACTGCCGGGGACCACGCCAGGCCAATTGGCCAAAATTATTGAAACCGATCCGGCTATTGTGGCCGGTATCCTCAAAGTTGCCAATTCCGCCTATTATGGGTTTCGGGGAAAAGTGACCAGCATTCAGCATGCCTCAGCCCTGTTCGGCACGAGGCGGCTGGCTGAATTGATTACCGCCATGAGTGCCGGTGGGATGTTGGGTAAAGCCATGGACGGCTACGGCCTTGAGGCGGGTGATATGTGGCGCCATTCCATTGCCGTGGCCGTTATGGCCAGTGAAATGGCTGCGTCTGTATCGGAGGATACCCTTGAAAGTGCATACATGGCCGGGTTGCTGCACGATGTGGGCAAGATCATCCTCAATCCCTATGTGCAGCAACGCAGCCTGCTGTTCGACCAGTTTTTTATATCCAATCCGGGAAAATCCATTCAGGAGGCCGAACGACATATTTTGGGCTTTGATCATGCTATCATTGCTGGTATTCTTTGCGATAATTGGAATTTGCCGAAATCCATCAGCTTTGCCATCCGGCACCACCACCAACCATCGAGAGCAGATGATCACCAACTGTCCCATATTGTACACTTGGCAGACTATTATACCGGAAAGGCGGGAATGGCGGTAACCGGCAAGGCTGGTGGGCAGATGCTGGATAGCAGCAGTCATACTGTCTTGGCCATGGAACCGGATGTACTGCGGTCCATGGCCGAAAAGGCACGCCAGTATGTGAAAAGCTTGACCGGCCGTCTGTTGCGTGCTTAATCCATTACCATACTGAATAGTCCTCAAAGATACGGCCCGGATTAACATTTGCCCTTGAAATTAGGCCATGTGATATAATATAATAATAAGTTAGCCATTATGCGTCAACGATGCGTAATGGTGGGAATAAATAAACCGGTCACCAGACCAACAGCCAAAAAGACGACCCCCATGTTTCCCGGATTTGAACAACTCATTGAGGCACGAATAAAAAAAGCCCAGGATAATGGGGCTTTTGAAGACCTGCCGGGCAGCGGCGAGCCGCTTGATCTGGAAGATGATCGCCATATTCCTGAAGATCTGCGTATGGCCCATAAAATTCTTAAAAATGCCGGTTGTACGCCACCAGAGGTCCAGTTGCGTAAGGAAATACGGACCACCGAGGATCTGTTGGCCAACATGACTGACACGGAACAAAAATACCGCACTATCAAGAAACTCAATTACTTGGTATTGAAATTAAATGCCATGCGAAACACCAACACATCCTTTGACATCCCCCAACGCTATTACGCGGAGGTGGTTGATCGCCTCGAGCCCAATAAAAAATAAATTGGTGGTAGTATGTTTGGAAAAAAAAAAGAAGGCGACGGACTGATTAAAAGCGTTTTGCTCGCCTATTTTATTCTGGCGCTGCATGTCCTTTTGATTGCCGGATTGGCGATCCTGGTTCTGTTTTTCCGAGGCGTTGTCAACTATATGCTTTGGATCTTGATTGGTGGGATTGTCCTTGTTGCATTTTCATTGTTTTACTTCTTTAGACGAATGCGGGCCGAGGGACGATCCCTACGGGAGATGCTAAAAAACCCAATGTTCAACGGCCGATCCGTTGAAGTGAGCCTATTGGGTGGGATGGCTACCGTTAAACTGGGCCAACCGGCAAAGCAGCACCCCGCTTTAGAAAGCGGGGCGACCATTGATTTTCCGCAGCTTGAAGACCCGGAAACGGCTCGTCATCGCGAGATTTCCGAATTATCGGAACTGGCCCGTCTTCTTGAAAAAGACCTCATCACTGTCGACGAGTTCAACAAAGCCAAACGACGCTTATTAAACGGCTGAAAAAAACTAAGTTGCATCAATGCAAGGGGCGTTGTGGCCACAAAAGCCGGGGCGTGACCCATTGGCTGTTTGAGTCCCCAAAAAAATAGGCTGAATGCCTCTTGCGGTCTATGATGAAATCATAAATGCGCCATTAACACCACCATGACGCAGTGCCAGATGTTATCAAGCAAAACAATCGGCACGGCGGTTTTTCCGTTTCACTTTTCCTGGAAGACCGGTCAGCCTCAATCAACGGCCGATTCTTTATTGACGTCAAATGAATCAGGAGCGTATGGACATGCAAAAAAAAACGATCGCTTTGATTTTCGGTGGTATCTCGTCAGAACGGGAGGTCTCGCTAAATAGCGGCAAGCAGGTGCTCGGTGCGCTGGACAAAGAGAAATATAACGTCCGGACCTATGATCCCAAGTCGGATATTTTGCGTCTGGTCAATGAGGCGGCACAGATCGATTGCGCTCTGATCATCCTGCACGGTCCTTACGGTGAAGATGGGACGGTTCAGGGCCTTCTCGATCTGTTGGACATTCCTTATCAGGGGGCCGGCGTGCTGGGCAGTGCGGTGGCCATGAATAAACTCCTTTCCAAGCATCTTTACGAACAGGCCGGCCTGACCGTCCCCCCATACATGGTGGTCCGGCGGGGGGCGGCCATCGACATGGACCAAATCGTGACCACGCTGGGACTTCCCGTGGTGGTCAAGCCCGTTGAAACCGGATCCAGTGTGGGCATGAGCATTGTCCGCGAAGCGTACGTTTTGCCTGCCGCAGTGGATAAGGCCCTGGAATATGGCGCTACGGCCATGATCGAGGCGTATATCAGTGGAAAGGAAATCACCTGTGGGGTGCTGGGCAACGAAACCCTTGAAGCCCTGCCGCTGATCGAAATCATTCCCGGTGACCAGTATGAGTTTTTCGACTACGAGGCCAAATACCAGGCCGGGGCCACCGAGGAGATTTGTCCGGCGCGGATTGACGACGCGCTGACCCGGCGGGCCCAGGCGTGCGCCATGACTGCCCACAAGGCATTGTACGGTCAGGGTTACAGTCGGACCGATATGATTTTAAAAGATGATGAATTTTATGTTTTGGAGACCAACACGATTCCTGGTATGACTGCCACCAGTCTTTTTCCGCAGTCGGCCCAGGCGGCGGGTCTGTCTTTCAGCGCGTTGCTGGACCGACTGATTGAGTTGGGCATTCAAGCCCGGCGTCGCTCATCGACCTCGGGATAGCTATAAGTTACCATTAATTACGCCTGCGGTTAGGCCACAGGCCACAGAAGGAGGGAGGAAGCCTATGAAAGTGTTGGTTATCGGCGGTGGTGGAAGAGAGCACGCCCTGGTCTGGAAAATTGCCCAGAGCCCAGCGGTTAAAAAGATTTATTGCGCGCCGGGAAACGCCGGTATTGCCCGGTTGGCCGACTGCGTTTCCATTGGCGCCGCCGAAATCGACAAACTATTGGCTTTTGCCCAGGATGAGAAAATTGATTTGACTGTTGTCGGGCCGGAGGATCCGCTTTCCATGGGGATTGTGGATCAGTTTGAAGCTGCAGGGCTGAGGATTTTCGGTGCCAGCCAGAAAGCGGCACAAATCGAGTCCAGTAAATCCTTTGCCAAAATGATTATGCAAAAATATGGTGTCCCGACCGCCGAGGGCCAGACCTTCACCCGTATTGCTCAGGCCAAGGCCTATGTGAAAAAAATCGGAGCACCATTGGTTGTCAAGGCGGATGGACTGGCTGCCGGCAAGGGGGTCATTGTTTGCAGTACTGAGAAAATGGCCTTGGACGCACTCCAGCAGATTATGGTTGATCGCCAGTTTGGTGATGCCGGCACACAGGTCGTGATTGAGGAATGCCTGGTGGGGGAGGAAGCGTCCTTTCTGGCCTTTACGGATGGCAAAACCGTTTTGCCTTTGCCATCGTCACAGGACCATAAACCGGTTTTCGATGATGACAAGGGACTCAACACCGGTGGCATGGGCGCCTATTCTCCTGCACCGGTGGTGGATCAGTATCTTCATCAGCGGATCATGAACGAGGTGATGATTCCCATGGTCAAGGGCATGGCCACCGAAGGCTGTCCGTACAAGGGCGTTTTGTATGCAGGGCTGATGATCGACGGGGATTCGATCAAGGTTCTGGAATTCAACGGCCGTTTTGGTGATCCGGAAGCCCAGCCGTTGTTGGTGCGGTTGCAAAACGACATCATCCCGCTTTTCGAGGCGGTTATCGACGAACGGCTTGAAGCCTGCCGCCTTGAAATCGATCCGCGGGCATCGGTCTGTGTGGTCATGGCCGCCGGCGGTTATCCGGAAAAATACAAAAAGGGCCTTCCCATCACCGGCATCGAAAAGGCCAACCGAATGCGCGATGTGGTGGTTTTTCATGCCGGTACCGCGTTGGACGGCAAGAAGATCATATCCAGCGGCGGCCGGGTGCTGGGGGTCACCGCTTTGGGCGATAACGTTGAACTGGCAATCCAGAAAGCCTACCAGGCAGTGGCCAAAATCAACTGGTCAAAGGTTCACTACCGGACGGATATCGGAAAAAAAGCCCTGGTCCGGATGCAGACCCGTCCTCAGGTGGGCATTGTCATGGGCAGCGACTCGGATCTGAAGGTGATGGAAAGCGCCTTGGGAATTTTTAAAAAATTTGGGATTCCCATTGAAATGACCGTGGCCTCGGCCCACCGCAGCCCGCAAAAGGCCGCGGAATACGCCAGTACGGCAAGGGATCGAGGCCTCAAGGCGATCATTGCCGGTGCCGGACACGCAGCCCATCTGGCCGGTGTGCTGGCCGCCCATACGACCCTGCCGGTCATCGGCGTGCCCATTGATTCGTCGTGCCTGCAGGGGCTCGATGCCCTGTTGTCCACTGTTCAGATGCCGCCGGGTATCCCTGTGGCCACGGTTTCCATTGGTAAACCCGGCGCCAAGAACGCGGCGATTCTGGCCGTTCAGATCATGGCCGCCACCGATGACGCCCTGGCCGATCAATTAGCGGCATTCAAACAGGAAATGGCCGATCAGGTTGAAAAGAAAGCCCAAAAACTCAAAGACTATCGCTAATCGGGCGCGGATCGATCCCGCTGATCCAGATCCGGTAGTGGTACGGTCGGCTAGTCAGGTTCTGAAACAAGATGGTGTGCTGGTGTTTCCCACCAGTGGATTATACGGGCTTGGGGCTGATGCGCTGAGCCCGACGGCCGTAAAAAAGATTTTCTCCATCAAGCGCCGACCGGCCCACAAACCGGTGCTGGTGTTGTTGTCCGCGCTGGGCGAGATGTCGGAATTGGTGGCAGAGATTCCGGATTACGCCCAGGCGCTTATGGATTTGTGGCCTGGCGGGTTAACGTTGGTATTTGAGGCCGGAAAGCGCGTGCCCACGGCGCTTACCGGCGGAACGGGAAAAATCGGTGTGCGCCTGCCTGTCCATCCGGTGGCACGGGCGCTGACCGAAGCGTTTGGCGGGCCCATCACCGGAACCAGTGCCAATTTGTCCGGCCGGCCGGCTGTGGCCAGTGCCGAAGCACTCGATCCCGACCTGTGCCATGAGGTGGACCTGGTCCTGGATGCCGGCCTGCTTGCCGGCGGGCCTGGATCCACGATTGTGGACGTGACCGTCTGGCCCGTTGTCATATTGCGGCAGGGCGCGGTTGACCGGCAGGCCATTGATCGCGTTTTATATTGAATCGTTTATGCTTGACATAAAAACATGAGAACTGACCGCCGTAAAATGATTGACAAGCCAGCGTCTTTTCAATATATAAGCACAGCCAAGCCGGAGTGGTGAAATTGGTAGACGCAGTGGACTCAAAATCCACCGGGGGCGACCCCGTCTCGGTTCGATTCCGAGCTCCGGCACCATTAAAAAAAACAGCGGGTTACGGTAAAAAGTCAAATTTCCGTAACCCGCTTTTTTTGTGTTTGATCACCGTTTTTCCATCGTAAATCATTTCTCAGTCCGTATCTTCGACACCTTCTCTGGAGGGAAAAAGCAAATATCGCCAAGCATTCGTCAACCCCAACCACCTGGGCACTTTGATCATCGGCTTGGCTGACCGTACGTCCATCATCATCACCACCGCCCGCCAGGGCAATCGCATGTAGAATGTCGGACGGAACGTCTTTTCATTTGGCAGCCTTTATCTCGGACATCAAGCGATCCCCCCTCACTAAAGCAACGGCTATTTTCGTTGTCGTTGCTATAGTGGAGCGTAGCGAAGCTGTTGTCGTAATCGAAATGCAAGAGGCCGATTACGACAACGATAACGAAGATTGTGGTGTATAGGAACAAAGCATATTTGATACCAAGGTTACATGCGATGGCCCTGCACCGCCCGCCGCCCAAAATTGATGTTTTTGTTAAATTGTAATAAAGTTTGTTGAACATGTATAAACTAACATGAGTCATTATGCTTTTGCATTCAGCCCTTTTTAAGGTGCATATGAAATGAAAAAGATAATAAAATTGCGGTAAACTCTATTTCAATCAAGAACAATTAAACCGATTTGGGATTAATCTGCCGGATAATATGAGAAAGCGGGCGGTCTTTCGGTAAATGGTTTCCCAAAAAAGATAGAAACATAGGGTGATTGCGTCCGGCTTTTCCCGCCCATTCAAAAAAATCCGTCGGAGAGGATAATGCATCTTCGCTTTTTAAGCGGGATTATCGTGGAGTAACCCTTTCTTGGATTGGACGATCAAACCTAACTGCAAATCCACCAGCCTCGCAGCGAACGACTGTGCCTTCCACGCTGGGTCTCTTGTCAAAGGCAAAAATCGGGAAACGCAGACGGATCGGTTGGTCCGCTTTGATTGGCCGATTGCTGCAAATGTAGATGCCGCCTGCACTGACATTGCTGATTGAATCTTTGTAAGTTGCAGACTTGATGGTGTATTTTGCATCATACAGCGCTGGATGACGAGGGTGTTTTCGTTTTTCAGATACGGTTGCCATGATTGATTCATCCTCAATTGTTTTCTTTCACACTAGGTTCTGGCATAATTCTGATCTTAATGATAATAACCAAATCAAAGCCTTTTCGCAATCTCGGTAAACATGAGACGCGCACCATGCTCAAGGTAAGGTAGATGTGCCAACATAACGGTTCGCATGTCTGATGGTGACCGAAGACGATCGGGTAAATGATGAAAATCCCCAACGGGTTGTTGTTGAAGACGTTGAATAAACATATATATTGAGATTCAAGCTATTTTGTGCTAGTGACAATAATAAGATGAAACAATATGTAATTGATGAAATTCGCCCTCAGGATTACGAAAAAATAAAAACCTATTTGGATGAAACGTTCAGTGCATCGGGCCTGGATGGGTTGTACTGGCTACCCCTTGACGAGACGCTGCTTTCCGAGGTGCAAAAGGCGCATCGTGATTGCGCTCCTTTTGTCATCAGTCTGGAGCTTACCGAGGATCGTCTGGCCGGTGAATTGCTGGTCCGGACCCGCAAACGGGTGCGGTGCGATTGTATCCAATACGCGAACAAGCGGCAGCGCGACTGGTTGATCGAAACCATGGATGCCATGTTCGATCAGTTGGGAATCATCACCTGAACCAATTAATAGTGCCACCTTCCATGCTGAAATCATATTTACAATTCTTGCATACGCTGGTTATCGTTGCGTGGGTTATTGTTAGCACAATCCTTGTTGGGCTTTCCGTCATCCTATGTTCCTTTTTCAGTCGTAATGGCAATGTACCGCATTTAATGGCGCGTTTTTGGGCGAATGCCATTTTGTGGCTGAGCCGGGCCAGGGTAACGGTTACGGGGGGTGAGAAGCTATCACCAGATCGCTCCTACATCTACATGGCCAATCATCAAAGCAATGCCGACATCCCGGTACTGTTGGGGCGGCTTCCGGTTCAGTTTCGGTGGCTGGCCAAGGCCGAACTGTTCAAGATCCCTATTTTCGGCAGGGCCATGCGCGGCGTGGGATATATCAGTATCGATCGGTCCAACCGCAAGTCCGCTTTCCAAAGCCTGGCCAGGGCCGCCGCTACCATCCGTAACGGCACCAGTGTATTGATATTCCCCGAGGGGACGCGCAGCAGGGACGGCAGGCTTTTGCCGTTTAAGAAAGGTGGATTTGTTCTTGCCGTGGACTCCGGTGTACCCATCGTGCCGGTAATTATTCGAGGGACCCGCAATATCATTCCCAAAGGGCATTTTGTGATCCGCTCAGCCCCCATTACCATGCAGATTCTGGATCCGGTGGAAACCGCCGATTACACCCGCAAGACCAAAGATGCCCTTTTAGCGCGCATTCGGACCATTTTGGTTGACCATTTGGACGTTGACCCTTTGGAAAATGAGCCGCAGGAGGCGTCTTAGACCATGCTGAAGCTTATCCCTTTGGGCGGTCTGGGAGAAATCGGACTGAATATGATGGCGGTGGAGTATGGCGATACCATTTTCGTCATTGACGCCGGCCTGATGTTTCCGGAAGCCTACATGTTGGGGGTGGATTATGTTATTCCGGACATTGATTACCTGCGTCAGAACCAGTCTCGGTTGTCGGGCGTTGTGCTCACCCATGCCCACGAGGATCACATCGGGGCGCTTCCCTTTCTGCTAAAAGAAATCAATGTGCCGATTTTCGGCACCCCCTTCACGTTAGGAATTGTGCGTCACAAGCTTGAAGAGCATGATTTACTGCTCAGCGCATCCCTGCACGAGGTGCTGCCCCGTGAACATTTAAAAATCGGCCCCTTTGATGTTGAGTTTATCCGGGTTAACCACAGCATTGTGGATGGTGTGGGGCTGGCGGTACGTACACCGGTCGGAATGGTGATCCATACCGGCGACTTCAAGATGAGCCACACCACCATGGAGGGCATGCTCACCGACGTCAACCGCTTTGCCCAGATCGGAGAAGAAGGGGTCTTGGCGTTGCTCTCGGACTCCACAAACGTGGAAAAGGAGGGCCACACCATTTCATCCCACGAGATCGGCGATGAACTGGCCAGAATCACCGAAGCTGCCAGTGGACGGATCATCGTGGCCTTATTTGCTTCCAACATCGCCCGAATTCAACAGATCGTCAATATTGCCCAGACTCGGGGCCGAAAAATTATCTTCAACGGACGCAGCATCGAAGTCAGCGTATCCATCGCCCGCAAACTGGGGTATTTGAAGATTCCCGAAGGCATGGAAATCGATATCGACGAATTGGGGACCTATTCCGACGACGAGGTGATCCTGGTCACCACCGGTAGTCAGGGCGAGCCCATGTCAGCCCTGGCCCGCATGGCTGCAGGCACGCACCGGCAGATCAAGATTCACTCGGCGGACACGGTAGTTCTTTCCTCAAAGTTCATTCCCGGGAATGAGAAAGCCATTGGTAACATCATCAACAACCTCTACCGGCAGGGCGCGGACGTGGTCTATGAGAAGATTTCCAAGATCCACGTTTCCGGGCATGCTTTCCAGGAAGAGCTCAAAATGATGATCAGCCTTACCAAACCGCGTTTTTTCATGCCCGTGCACGGTGAATATCGTCACCTGGTCCTGCACAGCCGTCTGGCGCAGCAGATGGGGATTCCCAAGGATCACCTGATTCTGGCCCAAAACGGCCAAGTGATCGAAATGAATGAAAACGGATTCAAGATTCGGGACAGTATCTGCGCAGGGCGGGTTTTGATTGACGGTAAAGGAATCGGTGACGTGGGGCGCAGTGTGCTCAAGGAACGTCGGGTACTGTCCGAAGAGGGACTGGTAGTCGTCAATATGGCTTTCGATGAAGAGACCGGTATTGTGGTGTACGGTCCTGAAATCGTGTCCCGCGGATTTGTTTTCGAAACCGAAACGGGCTATTTGTTGCAAGATGCCCAGTGTGTCATCCTTGAAATCGTGGAGGAGATCACGCCGGATGTACCGGGCCGGGTAGACAAAATCCGCGCACGTTTGCAAACGGCCCTGCGGCAGTATTTCTTCTATACCATCGGCCGGCGCCCGGTCATTTTGCCTTTTCTGGTGGAAGTCTGACCCCACGATAAGGCCGGTCATGCCAAAACGAAAACCCAAGAGCCGACAGCCAGAGCCAGCCCAGGAATCGGGCGGCCATCAGAGAACAATGAAAAAAGAGATTATCGGCATCCTTTTTTTCTTTTTGGTGGTATTTAGCCTGATCAGTATGCTTTCCTTTAGTCCGGATGATCCATGCTTGTTTTTTCATGCCGGCCACAGTGGATCTGTCCATAATCTGTTTGGTGTTTTCGGCGCCAATTTTTCGGGTATCCTGATCGGGCTTTTCGGCATCGGTGCCTTCTGGTTCCCTTTTCTCTGTCTGCTCGGCAGTGTGCTTTTTTTTGGCAAGCAGTCCAATCAGGCTTTGTTGACCCTGGCCGTGGGCGGCATCGTATTGATTGTTACCACGGGCAGCCTGCTGGCGCTGAAACAAAACCATTATCAGCTTTTCGGCAGTCAGTTCTCTGCCGGCGGAATTGTCGGCATTTCCTTTAAATCGTTTATCGTGCGTTACTCCAATCCGGCCGGCGGTTCGATTATTCTGATGCTGGCGTGGTTGATTGGTTTTATCATGGCCACGGGCTTTTCCGTGGTGGCTTTTTATCGCCGATTCAAGGCCACCAATTCGGCGCTTTTCGATAGGATCGCAACGGCTTATATCAAGTGGAAGGAACGTCGCCACAAAAGTCGCCGCCTTAAGGTGCATATCAAAACCGAGAAGAAAAAGAAAAAAGCGGCGATTCAGATTAAAAAGCCCGACCCCCAGCACGTTGCCGCCAAACCGGTTCCCAAACAGGCGGTGTTTGAATTCATGAAAAATGACGGCGGTTATAGTCTGCCGTCGGTTAATTTTCTCGACGATCCCAAACCTCGCCCCCAATCCACCAATGAGTCCAACTTAAGGGCGCAATCCCAGCTTTTGGAAAAGAAACTGGAGGACTTCGGCGTCAATGGCAAGGTAACCGCGGTCACGCCAGGACCGGTGATTACCACGTTCGAGTATGAGCCGGCGCCGGGGGTCAAAATCAACCGTATTGTGGGGCTTTCAGACGATTTGGCCCTGGCCTTGCGCGCCATCAGTATTCGTATTGTGGCGCCTATTCCCGGGAAATCGGTCATTGGCGTGGAAATCCCCAATACCGACCGAGAGACGGTACGCTTCAAGGAGATGATTCTTTCTCCCGCATTTGAACAGACCAAAACGGCGCTGACCCTCTGTTTGGGCAAGGATATTGTGGGCAACCCGGTATCATCCGGCCTGGAGAAAATGCCGCATCTGCTCATCGCCGGGGCGACCGGTACCGGTAAAAGCGTGGCCTTGAATACCATGATCTGCAGCTTGCTTTACAAGTCGAGGCCGGATCAGGTCAAATTGATCATGGTCGATCCCAAGCGTATCGAGCTTTCCATGTATGACGGCATTCCTCATCTGATTACGCCGGTGGTCACCGACGTGAAAAAGGCCACGCATGCCCTGTTCTGGGCGGTGAGGGAGATGGAACACCGTTATGAACTCCTCTCCCAGATGAAGGTCCGTAACATCGATCAGTACAACCGCAAGGTTGAAAAGGATCCCACCCCACCGCCCCAGCCGCCGGCAGACGGGGAAGGGGAGGGCGAGGCCGCTGAGCCCCAGGAACCCCTGACAAAGCTACCTTACATTGTGATTATCATCGATGAGCTGGCCGATCTGATGATGGTGGCTTCCCGGGACGTTGAGGTGGCGCTCACCCGTCTGGCCCAGATGGCCCGTGCCGCTGGATTGCATCTGATCCTGGCCACTCAGCGGCCGTCGGTGGATGTACTCACCGGTATCATCAAGGCCAACTTTCCCACGCGCCTGACCTTTCAGGTCTCTTCCAAAACCGACTCGCGCACCATTATCGACAGCAACGGCGCGGAAAGTCTGTTGGGTAACGGGGACATGCTTTTTCTGCCGCCAGGCACGGCCCGCTTGCAGCGTATCCACGGGGCGTATATCTCCGAGGCTGAGTTGACCCGTGTTGTCGAATTTCTCAAAAAACAAGGGTCACCCGATTATGATAAGAGCGTGGTCCAGGCACCGGCCAAGGAGGCCGAGGCAAATGGAGAAAAGGAATACGACGAGCGTTACGATGATGCCGTGGCCCTGGTCACAAAGGCCGGCCAGGCTTCCATCTCCATGGTGCAGCGGCACCTGCGCATCGGCTACAACCGGGCCGCGCGGATTATCGAGATGATGGAGCAGGAGGGGATTATCGGGCCTCAGGATGGGGTTAAGCCGAGGGAGGTGTTGGCAAGAAATTATGACGACATGTCCTGAACGCCAGCTTGAAAGCCCCGTATCAGACCCGCTACCGGCGTTGGAAAACGACTCAAAATGCTCACATACTCTCGTGTATGCTCCGCTTTTGAGTCGTTTTCCGCCTTGTTATCGGGCCTGATCCAGAACTTTCAAGCAGGCGCTTGGTTTTTACGAAACCGTCAGAAGACTCAGTATTTTTGAACCCAGGCCGGCGTTCTCACTCTGGCGAAATCCTCAACGTAGCGTTGGCTACGCCTGCGGTTTTTCCATGGATGCGGCCTTGTCCTGAGTCAAAAGCTACCCTTTACTTCTATAGCTATCAGCTACCCCCCAACTAAAAAACCAAAAGACCAAATAACTAATCAACCCAATCAACCCAATCAACCCAATAAACCCAATAAACCCAATAAACCCAATAAACCCAATGAACCCAATGAACTCAATGAACTCAATGAACTCAACAAACCCAATACAACTTAACCAACCTTTAATCGACAGAATCAAAGGTTTTTTAGATATAGAAGAGGGCAGAGCGCTGTACGATATCGCCCTTGAGGCATCCTGTCAGGGGCCGTGCCTGGAGATCGGCAGCTATTGCGGCAAGTCGGCAGTATATTTAGGCAGCGCCTGCCGGGAGAACGGGGCCATTCTTTTCTCCATCGACCACCACTGCGGGTCAGAAGAACAGCAGCCCGGAGAGCAGTACTTCGATCCCTCGCTTTTCGATTTTAAGACTTTTTCCATCAATACCTTACCAAGCTTTCGCCAGACCCTGGCCCAGGCCGACTTGGAGGAAACCGTTGTGCCCATTGTCAGTCGGTCGGATGTTGTCGCCCGCACCTGGGCTACACCGCTCTCCCTTGTCTTCATCGACGGCGGTCACGCCTTTGAAACTGCGCGTCTGGATTATGACTGCTGGGCCGGACATATTATACCCGGCGGCTACCTTCTGATTCACGACCTTTTCGAGGATCCTGCCGACGGCGGCCAGGCCCCCTGGGAAGTATTCAAGCTGGCCGTTTCTTCAGGTCGGTTTGTCGAGTTGCCGCGGGTTAGATCGCTCGGAGTGCTGAAAAGAGCCTTCATATAGGAAACATTCCCAATTCAAGATCCTGTTATTCCTGTTCGTCTTTCTGGTTGCGACTGGTACGGCAACCGCTGATCCGGCCGGCCCAAATGTTCTGCTGGTGCCTGACATGCTCCAGAACGGGGATGTTTTGGCCGGTTCGGCGAACGCGCACACCCTGGCCATCCAGTACAGGACCGGTGAAACCTCCCTGGATGATCTGCTTGAGCGCATCGCGGCAGGGCTGGGCGGGCGGAAGGCCGCTGTTATCGGCATCGGCTCTCACCACAGCGGGGAAAATGCCTTTTATCTCACCGGCCGGGAGGTGGTCAGCCTGGGCTCGACCCTGTCTGGCACGGCCCAGCAGGATTTCTGGAAAAAATTGGGCACCCACATTGCCGCTGGCGGCCGGATCGATCTTCTGGCCTGCAACCTGGCCCGGGGCGACAAGGGTGCGCTGCTGATCTCCGCCCTGCAATCGACCACGGGTCTCAGTTTCGCCGCTTCCACGGATGCCACCGGCAATCCCGCATTCGGCGGCAACTGGCTGCTGGAAACCGCCAGCGTCGATGTCCGGGACATCTATTTTGCGGAACCGGCCATCGGGCGTTTCAGCGGGGTCATGGCCCAGTGGGACAGCCAGACCAAACTGGTAGCGTCCGCCTTCGGGTTCTGGACGCAGCTGATACGATCGAGGCGTTGATGATGTTGCCAAGCAACCGCTTCAAAGCTCTCACTGTCAAACGGAAAGGCCAATACAGCATCCGAATTAACAATCAATGGCGAATATGTTTCGAGTGGGGCTCAGCCGGGCCAGAGAATGTAGAGATTGTGGATTACCATTAAAAAAAAGAAATCAAAAATGGCACATGAACCTATCCATCCGGGAGAGATCTTGGCAGATGAATTAGAGGAACTTGGAATCTCGGCCGCTGAACTGGCCAGAAATATAAAAGTTCCCCCAAACAGAATCTCTCAGATACTTTCAGGCAAGCGGTCCATCACTGCCGATACAGCATTGAGGCTTGGCAAGTGGTTTGGCACAGGACCCAAAATATGGCTCAACCTGCAGCAGGCATATGATCTGGACCTTGCACAGCGCCAGTTCGCCAAAGATCTTGAAGACATAAAACCACGTGAGGCGGCATAACGGTGTTCAATTTCGTGCAAGGTTCTGATCCCCCTGATGAAACCCATGGTCCACCTGGACCTGGGCTAGACCCTGCTGCATGACGATCCGAATTACCCGATAAGTGAGTTCGACCCGGCCTTGGGTGTGGACATTGCCGTGGGTGTGCAGCGCAAGGCCATCAACCCTGCGTTTAGGATATCGCTATTTCGAGCTGGACGGGGGCGAGCTTCAGATCGGAACGGCCTCGGCCGACGACTCGCTGAATCTGTCCGGGTATAAATGTGTAAATACCGCACCTTGAAAAACGGTGATTCGAGGTTGATATATATAAAAGCTGAGTCTTGTCAAAGCCTCCGTCTTTATCGTTTTGTTTGAAAAACTATCTGTTTACCAAGTTTTCGCCAGACCCTGGCCCAGGCCGACTTGGAGGACACCGTCGTGCCCATTGTCAGTCGGTCGGATGTTGTCGCCCGCACCTGGGCTACACCGCTCTCCCTTGTCTTCATCGACGGCGGGCAGGCCCCCTGGGAAGTATTCAAGCTGGCCGTTTCTTCAGGACGGTTTGTCGAGTTGCCGCGCGTCAAATCGCTTGGCGTACTCAAAAAGATCCGGACATCGTAGGTTGGGTTGAGGCACGAAACCCAACAATTTACTGGTATGTTATCCCGCCAGCTTCACTAATTTGCCGTTTTAATGATGGCCCATCTATAAATGGTTGGGGTATTTTTTGCTAAAGTTGCCCGCTCAGTGCACGATAACATAATGGCTTGATGCTGTGGATCTTGTTGCGCTTAAAAAGGTCAAAAAAGATTCTTTTTTCACCCTCACGTTTGGTTCACCGGTGTTGACCTGCAACACGCCCTATAACAGTGGATTTAGTTCAAGCAACTTCCGATCACCTGAACAGCAATTCGATTAATCAAATACCCGTTGGGGGGTAAGCATCATGAAAAAATGGATGTTTGTGTATGCTATTCTTGCAATATCGTTTCCCATATTTACCAACCCGGCAATCGCAGGCACGCCTTCAATTTCCGGTTTGAGTAATTTTGGATTTACGGAACAGGATGCGGCTGCTGTAATTGATAATGACGTCAGTTTTTCTGGCGGTGGTAGCTACTCGGGCGGTTATTTGGAATTTGAGCTGGCCAGTGGAACCAACGGGGACACGTTGGCGTTGGAGGAGGATGGCTCCGCATCCACGGTCGATGGTCAGTTGTCCATCGTGGATGGAACCGTCTATCTCGGAGACGGCTCCAATGCTGCGGTGATCGGTTCGGTGGACAGCACCTATGACGGCCAGAACGGCCAGACCCTGCGTATCAATTTTTCCAACGAGTTTGAAAACGGGAATTTCGAGACCGGTGTTAACGGCGATACGGTTATCACCGGCTGGACCGCCGTGAAGGAACAAATCCATTTGAACGGTACGGATCAAATCGCCGGTCAGAACACCGCGCTGGATACGACCTGGCCGACGAGTAACGGCACTATCCACGATGAAGTAACTTGGTCAAGCGACCCCAGTCGTAGCGTTTATCTGGAGGACGAATATCAGACAGGTGGCGACCTTGCGATCAGAATGAATACCGGCCAAATATATATCAATGAAGGTTATGGCGTACTTCGCGGTCCTTACGTTTACAGTAACGGCACGGTGTCGCTTCAGCAAGGGGATACCATATCTTTTGACTGGAAAGCTCTCAGCGGTGGAGACGCATATGATGCTTATGGCTATATCATCGATGTAAACACCGGCAATACCATCACCATCCTTGACCAAACAGGGACAAGCGCCAACCAGGAGACAGACTGGGCAACGGTAACAATCACCATCGGCAATGGCGAGGATGGTAGCTATCGTTTTGTATTTGTAGCAGGATCATATGACTTCACAGGCTTTCGCCTTGTTGGCGGAGAGCTTATGATTGACGATATAATCGTCACTCAGGCCAATGCTCCCTCCACTGTCGGTGATGCCATCATTTCCGAAATCGCCAGGCGGGTGAATTTTGAAAACACATCCGATGATCCGCCCGACACCGCTCGTACCCTGACCGTCACTGCTGGGGCTGAGGATAGCTCCACTGGATCAGCAACCTCAACCATTACGATTACTCCTGTCAATGATGATCCCACGGACATTTCCCTTTCCAATACCGAGATCGATGCAGCCGGCGGCATCAACAGCGTGGTGGGTTTGCTTTCTTCCTCGGACCCGGACTCTTCAAGTTTTTCTTATTCTTTGGTTGCTGGCGCCGGTGATACCGACAACGGTTCATTCAATATCAGTGGTAGCAATCTCAGGGCCTATGACGCAGATATGGCCGGAGGCAGTTACCAAATTCGTATTGAATCAAACGATGGTGCGGGTGGGACATTTGAGAAGCGTTTTACCCTGACTGTCGCAGATGCGGATGGTGATGGTATATCGGATGTCCGGGAAGGCACCGATGATACAGATGGCGACGGCACGCCGGATTACCAGGACACGGACAGTGACGGTGATGGTATTGATGACGTGGACGAAGGCACCGATGATACAGATGGTGACGGCACACCAGATTACCAGGACACGGACAGTGACGGTGATGGTATTGATGACGTGGACGAAGGCACCGATGATACAGATGGTGACGGCACACCAGATTACCAGGACACGGACAGTGACGGCGACGGCATTAATGACAGTGACGAAAGTGCCAATGATACGGACGGTGATGGCACGCCGGATTACCAGGACACGGACAGCGACGGCGACGGCATCAATGACAGCGACGAAAGTGCCAATGATACGGACGGTGACGGCACACCGGATTACAATGACACGGACAGTGACGGTGACGGCATCAATGACAGCGACGAAAGCGCTGATGATACGGACGGTGACGGCACGCCGGATTACCAGGACACGGACAGCGACGGCGACGGTATTGAGGACGTGGATGAAGGCGCCGATGACACCGACGGTGACGGCACCCCGGACTACCAGGATACAGACAGCGACGGTGATGGTATCACCGATGAAGTGGAAGGCAACACCGATACGGACAGCGACGGTACACCGGATTTCCAGGACACTGAGTCCGACGGTGATGGTGTGGGGGATGAAATCGAAAACGGTGCGGCCAACGATGGTGACGGCAACAACGACAGCACCCCGGACCGGCTGCAAGCCCGGGTGACCACGCTGATGACCTATGATGAAGCGGAATATGTCACCATGGAAACGCCGGAGGGAACCACATTGACCGATGTTGTGGCCATCGACAACCCGTCTCCCGATGATATGCCCGCAGGTAGTACGTTGACCCATGGCATGTACGATTTTACCATCAATAACGTGGAAGTCGGCGGCAGTGTCACGTTGACCCTCTATTTGCCGGCAGACGCCCGTCCGGATTCCTATCTCAAGTACGGTCCCACACCGGATGACGAGACCGACCACTGGTATGAATTCGTTTATGACGGCGTGACCGGTGCCGAGATCAACGATAATGTGATCACCCTGCATTTCGTAGATGGGGACGAAGGGGATGATGTTCTCACTGCAGATGGTATGATCTTCGATGCCGGTGGGCCAATGGCGGATAGCGGAGTCGTACCCGATTCGGATGATTACGGTCCTGCGAACGGGTGTTTTATAGATAGTCTGACGGCCGGTGGCAGCATCGGTAATCGCTTCAACGCCGTGGTGGCCGCAGCGCTGGCGTCACTGCTGGCCCTATCATTTATCTTACGCAGAAAAGCCGTTCGGCAGATTTTTGTTGCCGTGGGACTGATTGGCGCCCTGATCCTGGGTGTGCCGGAAACAGGGACGGCACAGGATGAAGCCACGGGGGCATCGGATGCCTTTGCGCGCTTTTACCTGAACGCCGGCATCGGTGTCGCTTACATCGATGAAAGTATCGGCGCTGATTACCAGGGCCAGCATTACGAGATGAAGGTGGATAACGACATCTACCCGGTACTGCGCGCTGGCTACGCGTTTTCAGATAACCTGGCCCTGGAACTGGGCTTTCGCTGGGATATCTACAGCGGTGAGATGGACCGTTCGGGTGCGGGCGGGTCAGGCAGCCCCAAAGGATATACCTTTCTTTTAGGGCCGGTCTACACCTTTGATGAATACCAGTGCAAGGTTTTGGGGCCGCTTAAACCCATGGTCCACCTGGATCTGGGTTATACCCTGCTGCATGATGATCCGGATTATCCGGTCAGTGACTTCGACCCGGCCTTTGGCGTGGACATTGCCGTGGGTGTGCAGCGCAAGGCCGTCGACCTGCGCCTGGGGTACCGCTATTTTGAGCTGGACGGGGGCGACCTTCAGGACGGGACAACCAATGCCGACGGTTCACTGAATCTGTCGGGCGTCTACATGGAAGTCTCCTACCGGTTCAATTTCGGGATGTAAATCTGTTTGTCAGTTTGGCCCAAACAGCGGGCCAATCTGATCTGCACATGAAAACTCTGCGCAACCACCCAACCGGTATCGGCCAGGGAACGGGCGACCCGCCCGTTCCCTGAAGTACTTAGGCATCCAAGGGAGTAAAGAAGGTGCGCCTCGTTAAAGATCCCCGCCTTTTTCATCTACCGGTAAGCCATACCCAGACTCAAGGCTACTTTTTGCAGCCTTTTATCCGCTGTCCATAGTGTGCCGTCTGCTAACAACGCAGATGCCAGAAGGTGCACATCCACGAAACCAATTCCAACACCAAACAACCGGTTTTGATCAATAAACATCATGTATTCATTAAATTCTATGGTTGGTGTACGCTCAAGCTCGCCAAGTGCGCTTAAGATCTCCGCACGGTTTTTTAAATTGCCGCAAGCCAGTTCACCAATGATGAATGGATGGCACAGAACCTGGCCTTTATCAAGCAGCTGCGTAAGGTGCGTATCGCCTTTTCGTAAATGGTCAATCCACACTGACGTATCAACCAAGACCCTCATATCAGTCAACCCGGCGCCGATGAACAGGCTTGAGTTCTTTTTCAGTGCCACCCAGTTTTGCCAGGCGCTTTGCACTTTCCTGAGCAATCAGTGCCTTGAGGCCCAATTTGACCAATGACGTCTTTTCATTGATGCCGGTCAACAAAGAAGCCCTTTTAATCAGATCGTCATCTATGTTTATTGTCGTTCTCATATGCATTATGATGTATAATCTATGCATACTTGTCAACCCATCTGCAAATTTATAAAGAATCATTTTACAAGCAGGCGCGTGGGAACCCGGTAAAAAAAAAGGGCGGAGCCTCTTTTGAGGCCCCGCCTTTTTAATCGCGCCCATCCCAACCGAATCCTGGATAGATGGCTAAGGAGGAAAGTGTGTAGCATTAATAAATAAAATACCCCGATGGCATCACACTTGGTCTATTTGTGGAAGCGGCCGGGCGGTAGCCATGGGTCGCGGAAAAACGGTTATCCAATTGCCAATTACTCTGAAGTAATGAGACAATAAAATTGATCTTTTTTATCCGCCTTCAAGTGAAGACGGATTCATCGTTGCTGTCAAGGAAGTCAGAAGTCAGGATCCAGAACGCCGTATTTGCCTATGGTTGCATTTGCGAGATGGATGCGACAAATATAAATTACATTAACATTCTTGTTGTGTTCTGAATCCTGACTCCCGGCTCCTATGGTCTCGAACAATCGCAAAGGCTTCTTTTTTTTGATCGGAGCAAATCATGGTTTGAAGCCTTTGAAAGCGTTCGTTTACCAGTTATACAGTGTGTCCAACTGCTCGTCGCTGACATCGAAAACAACATTGTGCGGTGCCAGTGCTTCCCGGCGGAAGTAACGGGGCAGCCGGTCATCAGCGGCGGTAAAGCCGGCCCGGCGGTTGAAATCCCGCTCCATGGAGAGGATTTTCTGACCCAGGGCCACGACATCGTCGCCGGTCAGATTGATATCGAACATGCCGTTGATGATTTCCACCATGGCATCGAATGTGTCCTGCTGATCGAGAATGGCAAAAGCAATGAACAGGCAGAATCCCGTAGCGTCCAGGGCTGCCGTGGCGATCTGCAGGTTGCGGGAGAGCTCGATCTGGCCTTCTGCGGAAAGCGGGTCCACATCGCCGCCGACTTTAAGCAGGTTGGTGGCCACGGCATATCCGGCCGTGTGATCGGCACCCATGGTGCTGGTGGCGTAGGTTACCCCAATGCCCTTGACGGCACGCGGGTCGTAGGCCGGCATGGCCTGTCCCTTGACTACCGGTGCCCGTTCCAGACCGAAGGCCTTGGCCGTGGCAGCGGCGCCGGCACCCAGGATACGGCCTAAGGGTGTGCCTTTACCCACTTCCTCTTCGAGCAGGCGGATGGCGCCGTCAGCGTCGCCAAAGGGAAGGATGCCGGCTTCCATGGCCACACCGATCGTGGCGCCCATTTCAATGGTATCCAGCCCGATGGTGTCATCCAGGTAGTCCAGCCGGGCAACGACATCCGGATCACAAATGCCGCAGTTGCCGCCATGGGACCATACGGTTTCGTACTCGGGCTGCTTGGAAATATAGTTTCCGTCTTTGTCGACATAGATCCCGGAACAGCGGATCGCGCAACCGCGATGGCAGCCATGGGTGGGATTGCCGCCGCGCTGGGTTTCCAGTTCGGCAAAGGTTTCGCCGCTGAGCTGGGAGGCATCGTCATACTGCCCCTGCTTGAAATTGTAGGTGGGGTAGGCCCCGGCTTCGTTGACCACGTTGGTCAATACGTTGGTGCCGTAGGCGGGCAGGCCTTCACCGGTGACGGCGTGGCGTTTCAGGCCTTCGGCGAAACGCTTGTTGGCGGCTTTGAAGCGTTCGGCATCCTTGGGCTTGCGCATTTTGGTGCCGGCATCGTCAATCACGATCACCTTGACGCCTTTGGAGCCCATGACGGCGCCGACGCCACCGCGACCCGCATGCCGGGTGGGACGGAACTCCCGGTCGGTCACGGCCACGGAGGCAGCGGCCATGCGCATTTCACCGGCCGGTCCAATGGCGATCATGGCGACTTTGTCACTGTATTCGGCTTTGATTTTTTCAGCCAACTCATAAGTGCGCAGATTTTTATATTCCGCTGCGCTTGAAATTTGTACACCCTGGGCATTGATCAGAATTTTATAAAACTGATCATCGGCCGGTGTTCCTTCCAGAATGATCGCGGCATAGCCCAGACGCGCCATCACCTGGCCGGCCTGACCGCCGGCATTGGCTTCTTTGATACCACCGGTCAGCGGGCTTTTGCATCCCACGGAGATGCGGCCCGAAGTCGATGCTGCCGATCCGGTGACCATACCCGGAGCGATAACGAATTTGTTTTCCGGCCCTAAAGGATGGCAGTCCGCGGGGACCTCTTCGGAAACCACCATGGAGGTCATGCCCCGGCCACCCATGCCTTCATATTTACCCAATGGGTCAACGGTTGTTTTGGGACCGCCAGGGGCGCCCATGTCGATTCTTAGAATCTTGTCCATCGAATTCTCCTTGGTCAACGTTTAGCCTTGATTGATTTCATCCAGCGCCTTTTCGATTGCTTCCGCTTTGAAGCCGACAATGACGTGTTCGCCGACGCGCAGGGTTGGAAAGGAAATCGCAGGATTGATGCGTTTCAATTCCCGCAGCGTATCGTTACGCTCCTGGCCGATCAACATGTCCACATAAATCGTTCGAAAGGTCACCTTTTTCTGCGCCAGAAAATTTCTGGCCGATTTGCAATGACTGCAGGTCTGTAGACCGTACAGGACGATGGCCGGCGATTGTTGCTCAGCCGCCTGGGTCATCCATGCCTCCATGATTTGACGTACTGCAAGAAGGATGGCCGGTCCGCGTTGGGCGATGCGGACCGGCCATATTCAGCCGCGGTTAATTGCGGAACCCCTGCCGTTGCTTACAGTGCATTTTTGTAAATGCCGATCACGTCATCCAGCGTGGGGCAGCGGGGGTTGGTCAGCCCGCAAGCATCTTTCTGCGCGTTTTCAGCCATGATCTTCAGATCTTCTTCCTTAACACCCAGTTCGGTCAATCCGGACGGGATGCCGACGTCTGAGGAGAGCGTCTTGATGGCTTCCAGGGCCAGATCGGCAGCGGCGCGGGTGGACAGACCCTCGACGTTTTCGCCCATGGCAATGGCGATGTCGACGAAGCGATCCATTTTGGCGATCAGGTTGAAACGCTCCACATGGGGAAGGAGGATGGCGTTGCAAACCCCATGGGGCAGATCGTAAAAGCCGCCCAGCTGGTGGGCCATGGCATGCACGTGACCGAGGCTGGCGTTGTTGAAAGCCATACCGGCCAGGTACTGAGCGTAGCACATCTTGTCTCTGGCTTCCATGTCATTGCCATTGGCAACGGCGGCGCGGAGATAAGTGGCGACCAGTTCGATGGCTTTGATGGCACAGGCGTCGGTGACCGGAGTCGCAGCCGTGGAAACATAGGCTTCAACAGCGTGGGTCAGGGCGTCCATACCGGTTGCGGCGGTCAGTGCCGGCGGCATGCCAACCATCAGCAGCGGATCATCGATGGCCACGTTGGGGGTGACGCGCCAGTCGACGATAGCCATTTTAACCTTGCGGCTGGTATCGGTGATGATGCAGAAACGGGTCATCTCGCTGGCCGTTCCAGCAGTGGTGTTGACGGCGATAAAAGGCGGCATGGCCTTGGATGATTGATCAACACCTTCGTAGTCCCGAATGTTTCCGCCATTGGTGGCTACGATGCCGATACCTTTACCACAGTCGTGGGAGCTGCCGCCGCCCAGGCTGATGATCAGGTCGCAGCCTTTCTCTTTATAGAGGTCATAGCCTTCATGGACGTTTTTGTCGGTGGGGTTCGGCTGGGTACCATCATAGATGACCGCATCCACACCGCAATCGGCCTTGATCACCTCGGTAATTTGATCGGCAATGCCGGCACCGGTGATGCCTTTGTCCGTGCAGATGAACGGTTTGGTCCCACCGAGCACCTTGATTTGGTTTCCTATTTCTTTGTAGGATCCCACACCCATGAGCGTAACAGTCGGAATGAAAAAACCAAAAACTTGTTCTTGTACTGCCATGTTGTCCTCCTCGTTAGAAAATTATTTGGGTGGTGATTGACTGCAAGGGGTAATGGCAATTCATGGGCCAACTCGGTCATCAGGCTTGTCAAAAGTATCGGCGGTGCATACAACTAATTGAAAAAACGCTCTATAAATTTTTAATGAAGATGATTGCAGTGGCTAAACAATTCTTTTTTTGTTAAATCTGTTCAAATGATCGCGAATGTGGCGGGGCAGGATGACACGTCGATGAAAACGCTTTTGGGTCGAATTGACACAGGCGGTCTCCGGCGAATCTGTCGCGCTGGTCCGGAAATTGATAAACTCAGGCTTTGATCAAGGCCTCCAAAAAAAATGGCGACAGGTATATGGTTGATATTTTATGGATAAATGTTTGTCTCGGTCTGATATCGGACAACTTGGCCGTTCGTGGACGCGTATACGCCAAACCACCTAAAAATTATTGGTTATGCCATGTGGCATACCCTTCGCAGCGCATCAGCTAAAGGAGGTGCGACCCATGGAAGTGCGTAAATTCTCGATTCCTGAAATTCTATTCGGACGCGGCAGTTTGAATTATGCGGCCCTTTGCGCCAATCGCATGGGGGCCGAAAAGGTGTTTTTGGTAAGTGATGAAGGGCTCGAAAAGGCCGGATGGGTGGAGCGGGTCTTTTCGATCCTTAAAGAGGAGCATCTGGCTTGGCATTACTATAGTGCGGTCAACTCCAACCCTCGGGATTACCAGGTCAGCGAGGGGGCCGAGCGCTACCGGCAGGAGGGCTGTGATGTGGTCATGGCCATCGGTGGCGGCAGCCCCATGGACGCGGCCAAGGGCATTGCCATGGTGGCCAGTAATGGGGGTAGGGTTCAGGATTATGAAGGCGCCAATCGAATTCAGCGGCCGCTGCCGCCCATGGTGTTTATGCCCTCGACGGCCGGTAGCGGTGCAGACATTTCCCAGTTCGCGATCATCACGGACATGCAGCGACAGGTAAAAATGTCCATTATCAGCCGGACCCTGGTGCCCAATATTTCCATTACCGACCCGCAGCTGTTGACCACCAAACCCAACGATTTGATTATTTCATCGGCCATCGATGCCCTTTCCCATGCCGTGGAAGCGTATATTTCCACCATCGCCTCGACGTTGACCGACATTCAGGCCCTGAAAGCCATCGATCTGATATTAAATTACCTGCCCATCGCGCTTCAGGACCGCTCCATGGAGGCGCTTGAAAAGCTTTCCAGCGCCGGTACATTCGCCGGCATGGCATTTAGTAACGCCAGTTTGGGATTGGATCACGCCCTGGCCCACAGCCTGGGCGGTAAGCTAGATGTGGCCCATGGCCTGATTCATCCGGTGCTCCTACCGCCGGTCATGCGGTTTAACCTGCCCACCTGCGTGGACAAAATGGCGGCGATTGGAGAAATTATCCTGGGCGGCCGTCGTGGTAGTGCCGAAGCCACGGCCCAGGCGGGAATTGAACGGCTGGAGGAATTTTTTAGCAATTTGAACATCGCCACTCGCCTGCGCGACATCGTTGATGATCCCGATGTCCTGCCGCAAATATGTGAAATGGCGGTTTATGACACCTGTCTGGTGACCAATCCCAGAGAGGCCACGGTCGAAGACATGATCGATATTTGTAAGGTATCCTGGTAATGAGACAAAAACCAAAACTTGAAGACCTGATCGGACTCGGGCACAGCAAACTGGGCTTCTTTAAAGAAGTCCAGGAAAAAATGGCTGAATTGCGTAAATCCAACCGGGCGCTTGAACATCAGCGGTTGCATGTTCAGGCCATCCTTGACGGGATTACGGATATTGTCGCGGTCATCTCACCCGACTACCGGATTCGTTCGGTCAACCATAGCTTTTTTGACATCTATACGCATCCCGATCCGGAAAATCAGCCGTGTTATCAAATTTTTCGGGGTCGTGATGACCCTTGCCAGAAATGCATTCTGCGCAAGGCCCTGTCCGCCAATCGGGTCTGTCGATCCAACGTTATTATCCCCGTGGGCGGCCGCAATCGCCATTTCTCCCTGACGGCCTCTCCGCTTCGCAACCATCACGGGCATCCAACAGACATCCTGGTGGTCAAACGCGATGCGACCCTGGAAAAAGAATTCCAGGCCAAGTACTATCACGCTGAGAAGATGGCTACGATCGGACTCCTGGCCGCCGGCGTCGCCCATGAAATCAATAACCCACTGACTTCGATCAGAGGATTTGCCGAAGGACTGCAGCGGCGGATGACCTCGCTTTCCGAGATGCTTCCCGACGGTGACCTGAAAAACGATTTTGAGGAGTACATCGATATTATCCTCAAAGAATGTCAGCGGTGCAGCGGGATTGTCCGCAGCCTGCTGACTTTCAGTCCCCGGAAAACCACCGAGTTTTCCCGTCTTTGTCTGAATCCCCTGGTTCGCAATGTGCTGCGCATTTTGCACCACAAGCTCAAGCATTATCCGGCAGATTTGATCAATCTGGACCTTGATGAAGGGTTGCCGTTTGTCCAGGGGAATACCGCGGAGCTTGAACAAGTGATTCTGAATCTGATCCTCAACGGCCTGGATGCCATCAGCCCGGAAGGGCACATCGACATTCGGACCCGTATGATCAGGGACGGGTGGGCGCTTCTGGAGGTGGCGGACGACGGCTGCGGCATTCGTCCGGAAAATCTTCCAAAACTGTTCGAACCTTTTTTTACCACCAAACCCGTAGGCAGTGGCATTGGTATCGGCCTTTCCACCTGCTATCATATCATTCAATCCCATGGGGGAGAAATCAGTGTGCAAAGCACGCATGGACAGGGCTCCCGGTTTACCGTGACACTGCCGGTCCACACGCAATCGGAGGAATCATGACATCGGCCATCGAAACCATTCAAGTGCTGGTTGTTGACGATGAGCCTTCTATCCGGCGCCTCATCGAAAAGGAACTGGGCAGCGACAGGCGCCGCATAACGGCCGTGGGAGCGGTCGCGGAGGCCAGACGGGCCTTTACCCAGGAGGCTTTCGATATCGTTTTGTTGGACATGCAACTGCCGGACGGCAACGGTATGGACCTGTTGACCTATTTTCAGGAACTGGCGCCCGAGGTTCAAGTGATCATCATTACCGGTTTCGGCGAGGTCGACGACGCGGTTCAGGCTATGAAACTCGGTGCCTATGACTACATTACCAAACCGTTTGCCCTGGATCGGTTGACCCTGGTGATGGAAAAAGCCTACCAGCGGACCTGTCTGCAACGGGAGAATCGCCTTTTGCGACAGGCCCAGTCCGATCGGTCGACGCCGAAACTGGTAGGCTATTCTGAGGCCCTGGAGAATATTCGCTTTCTGATCCGCAAGGTGGCGCCGACCCAGGTCCCGGTGCTGCTCACCGGTGAAAGCGGTACCGGCAAAAATGTGGTCGCACAGTTGATTCACGCGCTCAGCGAGCGTTGCGATCTGCCGTTGATCACCAAAAACTGCGGCACGTTCCAGAAGGACCTGTTACGCAGTGAATTGTTCGGCTACCGCAAAGGTGCCTTTACCGGTGCCAACGATTCCTACGAGGGGCTTTTGTCCTTTGCTCATCGGGGTACCATGTTCCTGGATGAGATCGGCGAACTTTCTCCGGAGGTGCAAAGTTCTCTCTTGAGGGTGATCGAAAACCAGACCTTCCGGCGGCTTGGCGAAAAAGAGGAGAAAAAGGTTGATGTACGCTTTGTTTGCGCCACCAACCGAGATCTCCAGGCCGAGGTGGAAGCCGGTCGTTTCAGTGAAGCCATGTATCATCGCCTCAATGTGTTCAAAATTGCCTTGCCGCCCCTTCGCAATCGAAAAGAGGACCTCCCGGCGCTGATCGAATATTTCTTGGGGCGGCTGCGGCCCGGTGAACGCATGGCGCGTATCAGCGATCAAGCCTTGCAGTGCCTGATGGCCTACGACTGGCCGGGAAATATCCGCGAACTGCAGAATGTGCTTGAGCGCGGCCTGATTCTCTCCGAAGGCGGTTTGATCACTGAACGCTCCCTGCCTAAAGAGCTATCCGACCAGATTACGGAAAATGCGCCGGACAAACCCTTTTTGTCGCTGAGGGCCATTGAACAACAGCATATTCTGGCGGTACTGCAATATGTTGGGGGCAGCCGGACGCGTGCAGCCGAAATTCTGGGCATTGGCAGAAAAACGCTTTACCGCAAGCTCCGCGCACTATCATTGTCCTGAAAAAACACCACCATTTGACAAGCTGGTCTGAAAATGGGGTGGCTTTCCCCCGATCAACAATCTTGCCGGTTTTGGCCGGCTGCCGGTGTTATCCATGATGGTCTGCCTTTCATGGTTTTCCTGTCATGGTCTGCCTTGGAAAGGGTGCTTCACTTTTGCAGTGGAAAGCATGGTTGCCGAGCCAAACCGGGGCAGGGCCGTTGCCGGCGGGGTGGGGGGCTTATCGCCCTCCTTGCAGGCAGCTTCAACGGCCTTGCAAATCCATCTGGCAGAATCAACCCGATTGCCTTCCAGCACATACACCATGGCCGGCAGCTCGGGAGCTGACTGCTTCAGGTCATTAAAAATTTTCCAGCCAGAAAAGTCCTTTAGGGATTGATTAATCAGTACCAGGTCTGGCGCTGCATTGGCGCTTGAAAAAAGGGCCTGCCTGATATCTTCAGTCCGTCGAACCTGGTGCCGGTTTCGCATTAATGCCATTTTTAGAAATGCTGATGTTGAACGGTTATCATCGATAATCAAAACGCTTGCCATCTGTCCTCCTTAAATACTACCGCATCCAACCGTCATGCGATGACTTGGAATAGGCCATTTCATGAATGTGGCCATGCGGCGGATTGTCTGTTGGATCTGGAGCGTGATTTTTTTAAGCCTAAGCAATTAACCTTAAGCGGGTTGCACCCTACTGCACAAAGCTTACGTCCACCTGATGTCAGGATTACCAAATCGTCATTTTACCTTGGTGTAAGTGGTCATCATTGAGCAACGTCTATTCATCTGATTTCCAATGTGTGGTAAACTAAAAAAATAAACAATACTGCATAAGGATGACATCCATGTCTCAATTGACCGTTAAACACCTCAAGACACATACTTATCAACGATCTGATGTCGACAAAGGTTACACGGATCACTATCTTGACATTGATTTATCCAGCTTGACGGTGACCATCCATCCCATTGAAGAGAAAATCAGACGGACATTAACCGGGGGCAAAGGGTTCGATCTATGGCTGCTCTGGCAAGCTGTCGACGGCGATACCCGCTGGGATGATCCGCACAACGCTATCTGCATTGCCTCAGGGCCCATGGGGGGCACGCCATCCTATCCTGGTTCGGGGAAAAGCATTGTTACCGCCATTTCTCCCTTAACCGGTTCAGTGATGGATTCCAATGTGGGAGGCTATTTTGGCCCGTATCTGAAATTTTCCGGATTTGATGCGCTGCGGATTAACGGCAAAACCAAAGGGGATGCGGTCATTTTCATTGATGGTGTGGACGGCAAAATCCAAATGATGCAGATCCCCGACCTGCCCAGCGATGCCTACGCATTGTGCCGGACCCTCACCGACTATTTTGCGGATGGTAACAAAGGCGATATTTCAGTGGTTTGTGCCGGACCGGGAGGCAGCTATACCCATATGGGGTGCCTGAATTTTTCTTGGTACGACAATGCCCGTAAACGGGTACGCTACAAACAAGCCGGGCGTGGTGGCCTCGGCAGTGTATTCGCCAATAAAGGGATCAAAGCAGTCGTCGCCCGCTGGAAACAGGTTTCGATGAAATCCAACAATCCGGCCGATCTGTCGGCGCTCAAGATCGTGGCCAAATGCCATGCCAAAGAGATTGTCGCGCTTGATCCCAAACAGAACGAAATGGCCCGGATTGGCACGACGCATCTGGTTCCGATCATGAACGATTTTGATCTGCTGCCCACCCACAATTTCCAGTATGGATCACATCCGCGTGCGGCCTTGATCGGCCGGGACGCATTTGAAAAGTTATTCGATCCGGGGTTCGATGGCTGCTGGAAGGGATGCACCGTCGCCTGTGCCCATGGGGTGAAGGACTTTGTGCCGCTTACCGGAAAATACAAGGGACAAAAAGTGTTTGTGGATGGACCGGAATATGAAACCATTGCCGGTTGCGGGTCCAACTTGGGGATATTCGATCCTTTTACGATTCTTGAAATGAATTTTTACTGTGACGCCTATGGATTGGACACGATCAGTGTGGGCACGTCCATTGCCTTTGTTATGGAATGCTATGAACGAGGATTGATCAACAGCCAGCACACCGGTGGCATGGACCTTTCCTTTGGCAACCGGTTGGGGGCACTGGAACTGATTCACCAAATGGCCGCGGGCAAAGGGTTGGGTGCTATTGTGGGCCAGGGGGTCCGTCAAATGAAGGCTATTTTTGCCGATCGGTATGGTGCCGATGAATCGGTGATGCAGGATATTGGTATGGAGTCCAAGGGGTTGGAGTTTTCCGAATACATGACCAAAGAGTCCCTTGCGCAGCAAGGGGGGTACGGGTTGGCCCTTAAGGGCCCTCAGCACGATGAAGCATGGCTGATTTTTTTGGACATGGTGCACAACTTCATGCCGACATTTGAGCAAAAGGCCGAAGCGCTGCACTGGTTTCCCATGTTCCGTACCTGGTTTGGGCTATGCGGGCTTTGCAAATTGCCCTGGAATGACATTGTTCCCGAAGATAACAAGGATACCCCGGAGCCGGCCAAGGTGATGAAGCACGTGGAATGGTACGCTGATTATTTCACCGCGGTCACCGGGAAAAAAGCCACGCCTGATGATTTGATTGCCATGAGCGAAGCGGTATACAATTTTCAGCGCGTTTTCAACCTGAAGATGGGGTATGGTACCAGAGCACATGACACGTTGCCTTACCGCGCCGTTGGACCGGTGACCGACCAAGAATACGAATCCCGGCAGGAGCGATACGATACTGAACTGGCAGAGAAATATGGTACCGATATCACGGGGAAAAAAACATCCTGGAAGGTGGCCCGGCTGCGTAAGCATCGCGAATCCCAATATGAAACCCTGAAAGATGCAGTCTATAAACGCCGTGGCTGGACGGCCAACGGCATTCCAACGGTGGCGACGGTCAAACGTCTGGGAATCGATTTCCCCGAGGTGTTGGCGGTACTCGCCGCCCATGGGGTGAAATAGATGATCAAACTGGGCAATCAGGCCAACTTTTTGGTCAGGTGCTTTCAGATACCCTAACAAATGGCTGAATTGCGTTGGCCCCTTTCCTCCTGTGAATCCCTGCGCTTCCATGAAAAACCTTGACGAATCCGAGGAAAAGATCGTATTTTTCCTTTGTTGTATGTCCTAACATGTCCCTTTAATGGCCAATTATTTTTGTTAAGGAATTTCGTTGTATGTATATTGTAGGTTATTTTCTGATGGCGGCAGCCAAAGTGATGGATATTGTATTGCTTCTTTTTATGTGGATCGTTATTGCGCGTGCCGTATTATCCTGGGTGAATCCGGACCCTTACAATCCAATCGTCAGATTTATTCATAATGTTACCGAACCGATCATGTATCCCGTTCGCTCGAAACTGCCGGTCAACTTCGGAGGAATCGATTTTTCTCCAATCATCATTTTCCTCGGGATTATTTTCCTGCGGGCATTTGTGGTGAACAGCCTTTTACGAATGGCTGCATCCATGATTTAATACCGTCAAAGACAGGGGTGCTTCCATGAAGCTCACGCCGTTGGATATTCAGCAACAGCAATTCAAGGTTCGCTTTCGCGGATTTGATGTCCGTGAAGTGGATCGGTTTCTTGAGCACACGGCCGATGCGGTTGCGGATTTACAGGAAACCATTAAGCGACAGGAAGAAGAAATCCGCCGTTTGAAGCTTGAGACGCAAGGATACAAAGAGCGCGAGGAGACGTTCAAACGGGCGATGCTCAATTCTCAAAAAATTCTCGAACAGATGAAAGATAATGCCCGTAAATCGGCCGAGATTATTATCGCTGATGCAGAGGTCAAGGCTGAAAAAATTCTCAATCGGGCTCACAGTCGTCTGTCCCAACTTCATGAAGATATTGCAGAACTCAAGCGTCAGCGCGTTCAGATAGAAGTGCAGATAAGATCGATTATTGATGCGCATACCAAACTTTTGGATGTTGGCAAAGAAGGGATGGAATCCCTGGATGCGGAAGATACAAAAATAAAAGTGCTTAACAAGTAAGGCGGACAACCGATATATCGATAGTATGTGTCTGTCTCGGATACCCGCTCCCGTCGGTTGAGGAGGGCATTCGACTGACGATCAGTTGCCAACCCCGTAATATTCAGGAGATTCGTATGGCCAAGATCGATGCTTTTTTTAAGCTTATGCACGAACAAAATGCGTCCGACCTTCACCTGCTTTCCGGCCAGCCTCCTGCATTGCGTATCCACGGTGATATCGAGCGGGTAAAATACAAAGTGCTTGACAACGATGATCTGCGCAAGATGCTGTATGAAATTACCCCGGAAGACAAAGTCAAGCTCTTTGAAGAAACCGGCGATGTGGATTTCGGCTATGAAATTCCAGGACTGGCCCGCTACCGTGCCAACTATTTCATGCAGAAAAACGGCATTGGCGCCGTATTTCGGGAGATCCCCAGCACCATTTTAACCGCTGAGCAGTTAGGGCTTCCACCGGTCATGTCCAAGTTGGCCTCCCTGCCACGCGGACTGGTTATTGTTACCGGACCTACTGGTTCGGGTAAATCCACGACTTTGGCGGCCATTATCGATGTGGCCAACCGGACCCGTTCGGATCACATTATTACCATTGAGGATCCGATCGAGTTTGTCCACAAAAGCCGGTCGTGTCTGGTCAACCATCGTGAAGTCGGTTTGCATACCAAATCCTTCAGCGCCGCCTTGCGTGGTGCCCTGCGTGAAGACCCCGACATTATCCTGGTGGGTGAAATGCGGGATCTGGAGACGATTTCACTGGCCATCGAGGCTGCATCAACCGGCCATCTGGTGTTCGGTACCCTGCACACCACCAGTGCTCCCAAGACGGTTGACCGGATTGTTGAGGTCTTTCCTGCTCAGGAGCAGGCGCAAATCCGTTCCACCCTTTCCGATGGTATTCGGGCCATTATTTCCCAGACCTTGTTCAAGCGGGTCGACAAAAAGGGCCGGGTGCCGGCATTGGAAATCCTGATTGCCACGCCGGCCGTACGTAATCTGATCCGCGAGTCCAAATCCCATCAGTTGCCATCCATGATGCAGACTGGAAAAAAATATGGCATGCAGCTATTGGACGATGCGATTATGGATTTGTACAACAAAGGCCGTATCACCGCTGATGACGCCTATACCAAAGCCAATGATAAATCACGTTTCAGGCCGCTGCTGAAAACGCCGCCAACCGATTTCACTGAAGCCTAGGTAAAGGAAATTATGAAAAAGCAGGAAGTCGATCACATCCTGACACGCATGCTGGATTCCCACAGCAATGTTTCCGATCTCAATATTACCGTGGGAAAACCACTGCAGGTGGAAAGCTCAGGTGAGTTGGTACCCGTTGACATTAAGCCGGAGATCAAGGAACTGACTCCCTATCAGACCGAAACCTTCGCTCTGAATTTGATCAATCAGGATCGACGGCTTACCGAAAATTTGATCGAAACAGGTTCGTGTGACCTTTCTTATGCGCTGCCCGGCAAAGCACGCTTCCGTGTTAATATTTTTTCCCAGATGGGTCACTACTCCATTGTCTTACGAAAACTAGAATCCAAAATCCCAACCATTCGCGATTTGAACCTGCCGGATACATTCTACAAAATCGGCAAGGAACTCAACGGCATCGTTTTCGTTACCGGGGCGACGGGGTCAGGAAAGTCAACTTCTTTGGCCGCGATCCTGGAAGAGATCAACGAGGCCCGATCGGTCCATGTGGTGACACTGGAAGATCCCATTGAATACCAACACCCCCATAAAAAGGCCACCTTTAACCAGCGCGAACTGGGGGCGGATTTTGATACGTTTGCCAATGGCCTTCGGGCTGCTTTGCGTCAGGCCCCCAAAGTGGTTCTCGTGGGTGAAATGCGTGACCGGGAAACAGTGGAAATCGGTCTCAACGCCGCAGAAACCGGCCACCTGGTGCTGACCACATTGCACACCGTGGACGCCGGTCAGACGATTAACCGCATTTTGGGTATGTTTCCCAACGAAGAGGAAAAACAGGTTAGAATCAGGTTGGCCGACACCGTGCGCTGGGTCGTTGGCCAACGGCTGCTGCCCAAGATTGGCGGGGGGCGTGTGGCTGCTTTTGAAATTTTGGGAACTAACCTGCGGGTCAAGGATGCCATTTTGAACGGTGAGTCGGAAGGCAAAACCTTTTATGAAATCATGGAGGCCGGCCGTCCCTTTGGTATGACCACTTTCGATGACCATATCGTCGGCCTTTACGAGCAGGGATTGATATCTCAAGAAACCGCCATGACATTTGCATCCCATAAGGGGGTGGCCGGCCGCGGGATTGACCGGGTGAAAAGTGCCAGGGGGGAATCCACCACAGATATCGAAAACCTTGAGATTGACCGTAATTACGATAACGCCTGATGAATCATTATCGATCTGACCATTACCCAATCGCAACGGATCGATTGGAGAAACCATGGAAATTATCTGTGACAGCTGCCAAAGTAAATTTCGGATTGCCGATGAAAAACTGCCCAAGGACAAAACGGCATTCCTGAAGTGTCCCAAATGTGAAAATCGCATCAGCGTCAAGCCAAAAGCCAGTGAGGCGGCGCCTGCACCCGAACAACCGGCCATTGAGGATGACTTTTTTGCCTTTGATGAGGATGATAGCGAAGGCTATGATGCATCGGACAAGCCGTTTGATTTTGTGGAAGAGGAGGGGAAAACAGCCCTTTTGTGCGAATCCGATCCAATGATCAAAAAAGCGATTCTACCGGTCTTGGAGGTTCTCGAATACCACATTACCGAAGCGAATAATAGCCGTGAAGCGTTGAAGACCATGCGCTATCACGGTTATGACCTGATTGTGGTCAACGAGTATTTTGATACCAAAGACCCTGACACCAATGGCGTGTTGATTTACCTGGAACGACTCAACATGGCCATCCGGCGCAATATTTACGTAGCCATGATTTCCCGCCGTTTTCGTACCATGGACCATATGATCGCCTTTCAAAAAAGTGTGAATATGATTGTCAACACCGATAATATTGCCGATTTCGACAAAATTTTAAGACGCGGAATGGCGGATTTCGGGCTTTTTTACCAAGCCTATAAAGATTGTCTTGCCTGATAGGGCGTATCAGGGTAAATAATACCGGTTCCCTAAAACAAAGATCGATAAGTGCATTGATTTAAAGAATCTTTTTTAGGTATGGGATATTATGAGTCCAACCGGTAAATACACATGCTCGGAATATCGCGAAGAGATGCTGCTTTTGGGATTGAAACGGCAACTCGAAGATCCAACCCTTTCGGAATCCGAAAAAAAACAACTTTCCGAAAAAATTACTAAACTGGAACAACAGATGGGAATGGATTGACCATGACGGCTTCCATTCGTCCCCTTGCCCCCCATCTTTTCCTGGTTTGCCTAAACCCTCCCATCGACGGCTTTGAGGATTTTATCGGTGCATGGCTGGTGAAAAGGCCGGATGTCGTCTATTTGGTCGATGTCGGCCCGGCAGTCACGGCAAAGCCGCTCATTGAGGCGATAACAACCCTGGGGGTGACGCATCTGGATTATATCTGCCTGACCCATATTCATATCGATCATGCCGGCGCAATTGGCCATCTGACCCGTCACTTTTCAGATACACCGGTGGTTTGCCACCCCAAGGGCACCGCCCACCTTGTGGACCCGGAGCGGTTATGGCAAGGAACGGTAAAGACGCTGGGCCAAACCGGCCGTGCCTATGGCCGCATGCTGCCCATCGATCCGTCAGCCATTGCGCAGCCAGACCAGGTTGCATCCGCACCCTTTCAATTGATCGATACGCCGGGGCATTCTCCCCATCACTATGCCATTGCCGATGAAAACTTTCTTTTTGCCGGAGAGGCCGGTGGGGTTTGTCTCTCTCTGCCATCGGGTGAAATGTATCTGCGTCCGGCAACGCCGCCGCGTTTCTTTCTGGAAACATCCCTATCCAGCATTGACCGATTGATGGCGGCCCACCCGGAAACCCTGTGCTATGGCCACTTTGGAATGAGGCACGATGGGATGGCCATGTTGAACAAACACCGTGATCAACTGCTTTTATGGAAGCAGATATTGGCGGATCAGGTTGCGGTAAAGCGTGACATCCCCTCCGATGCTGTCGATGGATGGGTGGACTTGCTACTCAAGGAAGACCCGCTCTTGTATGGCTTTAAGCACCTGGCACCAGCCGTGCAATCCCGTGAACGGAGCTTTTTGGTCAATAGCGTGAAAGGGTTTGTTGGGTATCTGACCGCACCGGAGGCGTAGCCTTTCTTATCTCACTTGAGTCCGTCACTGATGATGCGAAGCCCTTCCAGGGTGAGTGAGCCATCCACTTTGTCGATTAGATTGGCCACATTGGACATCAGCGGCGCTAATCCACCCGTGGCCAGAACCATGGGATCGATTTCCATTTGTGCCTTTATCCGGGTTACAATCCCATCCACCAAACCGGCATAGCCGAAGATGATTCCCGATTTGATGCTACTGGCCGTGTCCTTGCCGACCACATTCTCAGGGGATTCAAAAATTTCCACCCGTGGCAGCTTCGATGCTTCACGAAACAGCGCTTCAGAGGCGATCATAATTCCCGGGCTGATTGCCCCGCCTAAATATTCCCCGTTTTGGGATACGACATCAAACGTTGTGGCGGTTCCGAAATCAATGATAATAAGGCTCTTTTTATATCTGTGATACGCGGCTACCGAATTGACGATGCGGTCCGCTCCCAGCTCGGCAGGGTTGTTAATCAAGATTGGCATGCCGGTATATGAACGGGCGTCCACCCATTGGGGGGAATGGCCTAAGTATTTGCGGCAAAACGAGTCCAGGATGGTAACCATGGGGGGAACGACGGATGAAATGATGGTTTTACGAATTTGTTTGGCATCGATTCCGTCGATAGAGAACAAACTGGTGACAATGACATTGAATTCATCTTCAGTGGTTTTTCTCTCGGTGCGGATACGCCAGTCTTTGATCAGTGTATCCTGTTGATAGATGCCCATGACCGTATTGGTGTTGCCCACATCAATGACAAGCAGCATGATCGCCTCCAACATATCATTTGCTAATGGTAACGGAAAATCGTTCGGGAGTCACTTGAACCAAGGTGGTATGAAGCGGCAGTTTGATGGCGGCCTTGAGAGAATGGGATCCCGGTGTCAGACCTTCCAGATCAATTGTTACGGAAAATGCCGGATTGGTTTCAATCTCACTGACGATCGCTTCCGGACCGCTGATGGCCAGCGTAATACCGTTGGGTTCAATCCGGTAGCCGGTCGTCTTCCCTTTGGCTGTGATGGGTATATTTTCGAGCAGCCGTGTGATCAGGCGCGCCTGGATATCAATCTCGGCAACCACAATGCGTGAGGACGGTTCCACAATCAGGGCCGCCGGCAGATCCAGGGGGACCTCTTTCTTAAATGATTCGGATGCATTTCTAAGATTGATGGGACGCGTTCTGACGGTGTCAACGTCCTCCAGCATGGCTGCGGTGCCGGTTAACTGGATGCGATCCGGTCGCAGACGTACGGCCACGACGGCAGCTCCCCGTGCGGGTTTGCCTTCCAGTTCAGCAAGCACATCGATGGTTTTGGTTATTTTTTTTTCAAGCTGGATGGTCAGGATGGTGGTAACCGGCTCCAATAATGAAACACCGTCGGGTAAGCGGATATCCGCCGCCCCTACGCGAAGCGCATGCGTACCCTGGCCGAGGCCGGATAGATCGAACTGACAGACGGTCTTGCGGTCCTTTACGTTTTCAAAGGTGGACGTCGCTGCCACGACCCGCAAACGCACCGATTGCGCCTGCGTACCGATGACCAGCAAGTCTTCGGCAAGGTGGGTGAAAATCGGGTCGGCATTGATTTCCCACTGTCTGGTCTCCGTTTGTGCGATCAGGGCCATTGTCGCCCCACCCAACAGAAGCGGCAGTACCATCCATCGAATCCAGGCCCCGATGGCGCGTGTTTTGGCGTTTGTACGTAAATTCATGGAATTATGCGGAGCGGATCGCATCAATCACAGCAAGTGTTGCACGGGTGCGGGCCACATCGTGAACCCGAACGATCTGGGCGCCGCCCATGGCGGCAGCGGCAACGGCTGCCTGGGTACCCCGGGCAACCTCGGCTGAAAGCGGGTCGATATCCTTAGCCTTGGCGTTTTTAACCAGCTGACGAATGAACATCTTTCGTGACGGACCGATCAGGATCGGCTTGCCCAATGAGGCAAACCGATCGGTATGATTCAAAATTTCCAAATTGTGGGCAATTGTTTTGCCAAAACCGATGCCCGGGTCAATGATCAGATGGGTCGGGTCCACACCGGCTGTGATTGCCTTTTGCATGGCATCGGAAAGAAAATCTTTAATGTCTGGGATCAGGTCATCGTAAACCGGTTTGACCTGCATGTTTTTTGGGGTGCCCTGCATGTGCATCAGGATCAGGGGCACGTTGCACTGGGCGGCGGTGACCGCCATTTGCGGATCCATCCGCAGGGCACTGATATCATTTATGATGGTGGCACCGGCGGCCACGGCGTTGCGGGCCACCGATGCTTTGGTCGTATCAATGGAAATGGGGACGGAAATCCGTTGGGCCAGTTTTTCGATGACCGGCAGGACCCGATCCTGTTCTTCGGTTTCATCCACTGGCTCCGAGTAGGGACGGGTGGATTCGCCGCCAATATCAAGAATATCGGCTCCCTCATCGACCAATTGCAGCCCGTGGTCGATGGCCTTTTCAGATGAGTAAAAATGACCGCCATCGGAAAACGAGTCAGGGGTGATATTTACAATTCCCATAATCAGAGTGCGTTTGTTCATCTCCAATGCATGGGGGCCACAAGCCAGTGTAAAAGCAGGCATGCGATTGTTCACAGGTACGTTCCGGTTGGTTGCATGATGATTCTATTCAATTCCAAATCAATGATTTATCGCCGAATTTAGGCTTGCATACGGCTACTCAGTCGCATCATTTCAGTTTTTGGATGGATCGTCTTTTCTGTTTTCGGCCCCATCCGCCGATGGTTCGTCAGCAGGCGTGTCGGTTTTTTCCGCGACGTTGTCGGATGGGTCGGATGCATCATCATCGGATGCCGACGATGCATCGGTTTCTTTCTCTGTCTCATCATCAAGATTGTCTTGCGGCCTTTCAGGAAGATCGATGTCAGGCCGCACCTGACGAATCAATTCATCCAGCTCCGCACCTAATATGGTCTCCTTTTCCAGAAGCTGTTCGGCCAGTTTGTGCAGCACATCTATGTGTTCGGTCAATACGGACTTGGCCCGTTCATAGGACTCCATGACCAGTTTGTTGATCTGGGAATCGATTTTTCTGGCTGTTTCCTCGGAATAATCGCGATGCTGGGCGATTTCCCGACCCAGAAAGACCTGCTCTTCATCCTTGGCAAAAGACAGCGGACCCATCTCGCTCATTCCCCAGCTGCGTACCATCTGTTGGGCCAGTTCGGTGGCTTTTTTAATGTCGTTGGATGCACCGGTACTGATCCGGTCAAAAACGATTTCCTCGGCGACCCGCCCGCCAAAGGCGATGGCCAGTTCCGCTTCCAGTTGATCTTTGTAGCGAAAATCGCGCTCTTCGGGAAGGAACCACGTGATCCCTGCGGCGCGTCCCCTGGGAATGATGGTGATTTTGTTGACCGCATCGGTGCCTGGAATAAAGCGGGCGACCAGGGCGTGGCCCCCTTCATGATAGGCCGTGGTCAATCGATCCTCTTCGCGGATGACCCTGGATTTTCTCTCGAGGCCCATGTAGACCTTGTCTTTGGCATCCTCGAAATCCATCATGTCCAGTCGTTCCTTGTTGCGTTTGGCTGCCAGCAGTGCCGCTTCATTGACCAGGTTTTCCAGATCGGCACCGGAAAAACCCGGTGTGCCTTTGGCCAAGATCACGGCATTGACATCTGACGCGATGGGGGTGCGTTTCATATGGACGCGCAGAATCTTTTCCCGTCCTCGAATGTCTGGAAGCGAAACCACGACCTGACGGTCAAATCGGCCGGGACGCAGCAGTGCGGGATCCAAAACGTCCGGCCTGTTGGTGGCGGAAATAAGGATCACGCCCTCGTTGGATTCGAATCCGTCCATTTCCACCAACAGTTGGTTCAGGGTCTGTTCCCGTTCGTCATGCCCACCGCCCAGTCCGGCTCCCCGGTGGCGGCCGACGGCGTCGATTTCATCGATGAAGATAATGCAGGGGGCGTTTTTTTTGCCTTGCACGAAAAGGTCTCTGACCCTGGATGCACCCACGCCAACAAACATTTCCACAAAATCCGATCCGCTGATACTGAAAAACGGTACACCAGCTTCACCGGCAATGGCCCGGGCCAGAAGCGTTTTACCCGTACCCGGAGGTCCCATCAGCAGAACGCCCTTGGGAATCCGTCCGCCCAAGCGGGTGAATTTTTTTGGATCTCTTAAAAAATCGACGATTTCGCCAAGCTCTTCCTTGGCTTCGTCAATACCGGCGACATCTTCAAACGTGACCTTTTCCTGCTGGTCCGAAAGCAGTCGCGCGCGGCTTTTGCCAAAGGACATGGCTTTTCCGCCACCGCTTTGCATCTGGCGCATGAAGAAAATCCATACGCCGATCAGTACAATCATCGGAAACCAGGAAACCAGTACGGACATGTACCAGGGTGACTCCGCCGGTGGTTTGGCATTGATGGTTACCCCTTTTTCCTTAAGTCGCTGGATCAAGGCCGGGTCCTGAGGTGCATAAATTTTGAAATTGCTTCGATTGAGGTCCGTGACCCTGATTTCCTGGCCCTGGATCGTTACTTCAGAAACCCGGTCGGCATCAACCATGGCCAAGAATTCCGAATAGCTGATGTCGTTCTGGGATAGTTGCTGCTGGCTGAAGAGGTTGTAGAGCATCACCATCATCAACGTGATGACCAGCCATAGGGCCAAGTTTTTGTAAAATGGATTCAACTGCAGGTTCCTCCTAAAAATGCTTCAGGTTTGGGAAGCGGTTGCCTTGTTTCTGGTTCATATTTTGAGTTCGCGTTTATTTTACCAGATAAATGCGATAAACGAAAAATAATTTCCTTAAGATCAGATCCATAAATCCATAGCAAAAATGTTGCCGGACAAGTTTCGGCCACCATTCCCCACAGGCCAAGGTAAAATAAATCAAGCTCATATTAAGCATCATCGGGTGTCAAGCAAGAAAAATTCAGCGGCGAGGATTTTTGATGTTGCAGATGTCACCTTCACCCGGTCATCAATACGATGGCCGACCAACCAGACAGGTTGGCGCTGATCAGAAAGAATCGGCGTGTCGACTCTATCCTTTCTGGAAATATGATGATCAATGAAATATTTTTTCACCTTTTGGGATCCCTTGCCACCTAGGGGAATAAATCGATCTCCGGGCCGCTTGGAACGTAGCGTCAACGGAAGCCGGAGCCGATCCATATCGAAAAAGGCCTGGTGGGGGCCGATTTTCTGCCACGGTGGCACCTGATCCGGTCCACAGGCAAAAAATGTCATGCCGATGCCCATGGGGTCAAATTGGATTGTGCATGGCAAGAACAACGGGACGTCGATCTGTTTTCCTACTGGATCGGCCAAATTTTGCCGATCCACGGGACGACGGTAGTCCTTGACCCTTGAAATCTGCAATTGGTTTTGATTGATGCAGACGCGGATACCGCGGGGCAAATGCACGCTTTTGCCGTCGGTACCTTTCCAGATCAGCCACTGTACATCCTGAATGTGAGCGAAGCTGATTCGTCGCAGGGTGCCGCAAACATCGAACAGTGCGCGTCGAATCAACCGTCGCAGCAAAGCGGGATGCATCCTTTTTAGGGCATTGGTATTGAAAATCAGACTGCCTTCTTTGTGCCCAACAATCGCATCGGTATATGCCGGTGTGATCAGGCCGTCTATCCATTCCTCCTCGGTGCGCATTACATCGGCCAACTGACTCAACTGTCTTTGGATGCGCGGGTTGTATGCGGATGAAATAAGCGGCAACAAGTGGTGACGGATGCGGTTGCGCATCAATCGAAGATCCTGGTTGCTGGCATCGGTCGCCCAGGGGATGTCATTTTTTTCGGCATAGGCTTCGATCTGTGAGCGCCGAACCTGGATGAGCGGCCTTAAAATACGGTTTTGGCGCAAGGGGGCGATACCGGCAAGACCCAGTGGGCCCGACCCGCGCAAAATAGCCATCAGCACCTGTTCGGCATTGTCATCCAGGTGATGTCCCAGCGCCAGCTTGGAAAAGTTTGCGTCTCGCATGATCTTTTTAAAAAATGCGTATCGAACGCGCCGTGCCGCTTCTTCGAGCGATAGCTTGAGCCCTTGCCTGACCCTTGCCACATCGGCCCTGACCATATAAAAGGGAAGCCCCAGGCGCGTTGCCGCCTGCCTGGCGATGCGGGCATCGTGGGCGGCGCATGCCCCTCTTAGGCCGTGATTGAGATGGGCCACCCCGAGGCTGATTTTGAAATCCGACGCCAAGCGATATAAAAGGTCGAGCAAGACCATTGAATCCGGGCCGCCGGAAACACCGACCAGTACGCGGTCACCCGGTATCAGCATGTGATAGGCGACCAGTGCGCGTTTAACCTCGGCCAGTAGGTTGGATGGATCAGATTGTGTTGCGGATGGTGACATGAATCAGTTCGGCGGTTTTTCGGTCCCAGAAGCCAATGCGTCCGCACCGGACGGCCACTTCGGTCATATTGTTATCCGTGGCACGCATTCTCACCGTCACAGGCGATCCATCATTTTGGTGCGCTCTGATCAAGGTTGCATCGTTTTCCTGCTTTTTCTCATCGACAGCGATTTTAAGGTAATTCAGGCTCTGAATGGTCGCGTCGTAGGTCTGGTTGACGTCGGCTGCGTAAGCGCTGATCAATTCTCCTTTAACATATGTATATACCCCGGCGCCGGCGCCGGCACCGATAACCAGGGCGGCACAGCCGGTGATGATGGATAAGACGAGTAGTAGGCCAACCAAGAGAACGGATCGTGCCATGCGAGGTCCCTTCCGATTCAATTCTGGGGATTTTTTTATATCTTCGTAACCTATTGATTTATTGCATAGCAGGCGCGAAGTCAACACTTCAGCGCTGATCCTGCAAATAGGCTTTGAGATACCGTCCCACGAATACGGCTCACTTATCTCTTGAAAAAGCAGGGTGATCTGTACTATAGAGGCTGCGGTTGTGCTAGGCGGGGAGCCAGCGGTGCCCTATACCCGAAATCCGCTTTATGCGGGGCTGAATTCCCTCCTGAGAGTTAATTGCGATACAATCAGGTCATTTTGACCGGCCGCCGCGCAACAGACGGTCTCGAACCTCGTCAGGTCCGGAAGGAAGCAGCGATAAGGGATGCAGTCTGTGTCGTGGATCGATCCCGGTCAGATGGTGACACTGATTTTTCGGATTATCCCGATGGGGGGTGCACAACCAACTTTTCTTCAATCTGCACACCATTTAGAAATAATCCCCTGAAAAGTAGCAACCTACCAGATTTACAATTAATTATTTTAGTCGTCCAAGGCCTTGGCTTATCCTTGACAAGCCACCATCTGGTCTTATTATCTAACAACTTTGCGGTCTTGATTGTTGTCAAGCGCAAATAATTCAAGCGCTTTTAAACGGTCAGACGCCCACCGGCCTCTTACAATGAGAAAATAAAGCATAATCAGGAGAGACAGGAGCTGATGGCAAAAAAGAAAAATATTATTATCGAGGATGAGAGCGAAAGAAATTCCGAGGATGCACCTTCAACGTTACCAAATGAAAATGGGCAGGCGGATGAAGCGTCAGAAACCGTGGATCCGCTGAAGGAGCTCGAAGAAAAAGTAAATGCCGCCCAGGCGGAGGCGCGTGAGAATCATGACCGTATGTTAAGGATGGCCGCTGAATTTGAAAATTACAAAAAGCGGACCAACCGCGAAATGGAAGACTTGAAAAAGTACGCCACCGAAAATTTGATTCGCCAATTGCTCACCATTGTAGACAACCTTGAGCGTGCGATTGAATCGGCTTCAGCTGACAACCAAAATGGTCAAAGTGTCGTTGATGGCGTGTCGCTGACGCTGGCCGAGGTGATGAAAATTTTGGAAAAGCACCATGTCGCGCCGATTGAGGCATTGGGGGAGCCGTTTGATCCGACATTTCACCAGGCCATGTGTCAGGAGGAAAGCCAGGATCATCCACCCAACACGGTGGTACAGGAATACCAAAAAGGATACATGATCCATGATCGGCTGCTGCGTCCCGCCATGGTCGTGGTTTCCAAAGCTTCCCAAAAGGGGCAAACACAAGAGAAATCAGTTGATACCAACGCATAATTAATTTTTACACTATAGGATTGTTGAAGGTTAAGGAGGAATACCATATGGGCAAGATTATCGGAATCGATCTGGGGACCACCAATTCCTGCGTGGCGGTCATGGACGGCGGCGATGCAAAAGTCATTACCAACGCGGAAGGGGGGCGGACCACCCCGTCGGTTGTGGCCGTCAGCGAAAGTGGAGAACGGATGGTGGGTCAGGTTGCCAAACGCCAGGCGATCACCAACCCGGAAAACACGGTTTTTGCCGTCAAGCGGCTGATTGGTCGTAAATTTTCGTCTGCCGAGGTTCAGAAAGATGTCCAGATTCTTCCTTACCACATCAAACAGGCGGAAAATGGCGATGTTCGCATCGACTTGAGAGGAAAACTGCATAGTCCGGCCGAAATTTCTTCGTTTATTCTCGCCCACATCAAAAAGTACGCCGAGGATTATTTAGGAGAAACGATTACGGATGCGGTCATTACCGTACCGGCCTATTTTAACGATAGTCAGCGCCAGGCCACAAAGGACGCCGGTAAGATCGCCGGCCTCAACGTACAGCGCATCATCAACGAACCCACCGCCGCCTCGCTGGCCTATGGTCTGGACAAACGTACCGAGGAAAAGATTGCTGTTTTCGACCTGGGTGGGGGGACCTTCGATATTTCAATCCTTGAGATCGGTGAAGGTGTGTTTGAAGTCAAGTCCACCAACGGTGATACGCATTTGGGCGGTGAGGATTTCGATCTGCGCCTGATCGACTATCTGGCTGACGAGTTCAAAAAAGATCAGGGGATCGACCTGAGAAGTGACAAAATGGCTTTGCAGCGGCTTAAAGAGGCGGCTGAGAAGGCAAAAATGGAACTCTCTTCATCCATGGAAACCGATGTTAATCTCCCGTTCATCACCGCCGATGCCAGTGGTCCCAAACATCTGAATGTCAAGATCACGCGGGCCAAACTCGAAGGATTGGTGTCCGATTTGTTGGATAAATTGGAACCGCCTTGCCGCATGGCAATAAAGGATGCCGGACTGTCGACGGGAGAGATCAATGAAGTCATCCTCGTTGGCGGCATGACCCGGATGCCGGCGGTTCAGGATCGGGTCAAACGGATTTTTGGCAAAGATCCTCACAAAGGCGTGAATCCCGATGAAGTGGTGGCGCTGGGTGCGGCCATTCAGGGCGGCGTACTCAAAGGGGATGTAAAAGATGTCCTGCTCCTGGACGTAACCCCGTTGTCCCTTGGAATTGAAACCCTGGGCGGGATCATGACCAAGCTGATCGAAAAAAATACCACGATCCCGACCCGCAAGAGCCAGGTGTTTTCCACCGCCGCAGACAACCAGCCGGCAGTGTCCATTCATGTTCTGCAGGGGGAACGTGAAATGGCGGCCAACAACAAGACGTTGGGACGCTTTGAACTGGTGGGCATCCCGCCGGCGCCCCGCGGTGTTCCTCAGATCGAGGTGACCTTTGACATCGATGCCAACGGGATCGTGAACGTATCGGCCAAGGATATGGCCACCGCTAAGGAACAGTCTATCCAAATCACGGCTTCCAGTGGCCTTTCCAAAGAAGAGATCGACAAACTGGTCAAGGATGCCGAGATGCATGCGGATGATGACAAGAAGAAAAAGGAATTGGTTGAAGCCAGAAACCATGCCGACACCCTTATCTATTCCACCGAAAAATCCTTGAAAGATCTGGGCGATAAGGTGGACGCTGAAACGCGCAGTAAAATCGAAACGGCTTCAGCAGCACTGAAGAAGGCCATGGAAGGGGAAGACGTGGCGGAAATTCAGCGGTTGAGTGAAGAACTCACCCAGGCCTCCCATAAAGTGGCCGAAGCCATGTACAAACAAGCCTCCGAAGCGGGCGCTGCCGGTGGCGCACCTGGTGCGGATGCTGCCGGCGATGCGGGTGCTGGTGGCGGCGCTGGTGCTGCCGATGATGATGTGGTGGATGCCGATTTTGAAGAGGTGAAGGATAAAAAATAGTTAGGTCTAAAGCCGCCCATTATTCGATGAAGGGCGGTATTGGCAGCCTGATTCGATGTCAATAAAAAGCCACGCCCCCTAAAAGCGTGGCTTTTTCATTTTTGATGAACTCGCAAAAAGTCACCGTTTGAACGGATTCGTAAAAAGCGCGAGATCAAGGCTTGCGAATCCTGAGGAATATTGCTACCGCGGGTGCCGAAGGCAGCGTACGAATCGTACTCCGCAGTGACGAAGGATGAAGCGTAACGCCGATATCGGACTTTTTACGAATCCGTCATACCTGAAAGCTTTCTTCCTGACCGGCATATTGTTTGCGCAGTTTGGGTTTTTCAATTTTGCCGGTGGGATTGCGGGGGACATCCGCGAAAATGATTTTGCGGGGGCGTTTGTATCGAGCCAAGGCGCCGCAATAGTCTTCCACTTGTGTTTTCGTCAGGCTGGCGCCGTCTTTTACCTGGATGATGGCGGTGGCGATTTCTCCCAAGCGCAGGCTGGGCAGGCCAATCACGGCGGCATCCTGGACCTGGGGATGGCCCATCAAAAAATCTTCGATTTCAACGGGGTAAATGTTTTCTCCACCGGTGATGACCACATCTTTTTTGCGGTCCACCAGCCAGATGAACCCCTCTGTGTCCACCCGGGCCACATCACCGGTGAGCAGCCAACCGTCAACAATGGTCTCGGCCGTGGCTTCGGGATTTTTATAATATTCTTTCATTACGCCGGGGCCCTTGATGATCAACTCGCCGGGCATTCCCACGGGCACCGGATTTAACTGCTCATCGACGATCTGAAACTCCCAGTCAAAACCGGGAACACCGATGGCACCGACTTTGTGCCGGTTCTCCACCCCCAAATGAATGCACCCGGGGCCGGTGCTCTCGGTCAATCCGTAATTGGTGTCGTACTGGTGGCTGGGAAAATGCTTCTGCCATTCCCGGATCAGGCTCGACGGCACCGGTTGGGCGCCGATGTGCATGAGGCGCCACTGGTCCAGTTGATAATTCTTTAATTTGACATCACCGCTTTCAATGGCAAATAAAAGATCCAGCGCCCAGGGGACCAGGAGCCAGACAATGGTCACCTGTTCTTCGGAGATGGCCTCTAAAATCCATCGCGGTTCGATGCCCTTGAGAATGACGGCCTTGGCCCCGACAATGAAATTCCCGAACCAGTGCATCTTGGCGCCCGTATGATACAGGGGCGGGATGCAAAGAAAGTTGTCCGCATGGGTCTGGTTGTGATGGCGGTTTTCCACATAGCAGGCATGTTCCAGGTTGCGGTGGGTCAGCCGGGTGGCCTTGGGGGTGCCGGTGGTGCCGGAGGTAAAATAAAGGGCCGCGTCATCACTGATATCCATGGCGATTTTTGGGTCTTGGGTCGGAAAATCGGCGATCCACTGATCCAGGGATTCGGCCCAGGCCGGCCGTATTTCCTCAGGCCCGGCGAAGATGAATGTTTTTACATGACACCCGATATCGTCTCGAATCTGGCTTACCCGGTCGATGAATTCCTCTCCGAAGATAAACGCTTTGGCCTCGGCCGTGTGGGTGCAACCGGCAATGGTCCGGGCGACAAACCGGAAATTCAAGGGCACAGCCCAAGCACCGGTGCGCAGGATACCAAAATAAGCCGGTAACCACTGGATGCTGTTCATCATCAGGTGAACGACACGGTCTCCTTTTTCAATTCCCCTGGCGATCAGCCCTTGGGCGATGGCATTGGCCTGATCGTCAAACGTTTTCCAGCTAATTTCAACCCGGCGATTTTTTGCCGGTTCGCGTTCGATGAGGGCGGTCTGCTGGCCAAACATTCTAGCATTTCTGGCGAGGATCTCAGTAATCAGCATGATTTTTATTTCCTGTTTGTAATAGTCGCTTTGGTTCACCGTCATACGCATGGCGGTAAACGAAGGGGCCATAGCAAAATGCCGCCGGATGGTCAAGCATACGCGGCGAATTGTTTACCTGCGCCCTAAGTTGACGGGGATGGGCTCTGCGTGGGAATGAGGGCAAAATTAGGTGAAATTAGAGCCAAACCCTGTAAAAGCTTTCATCTATTTTGTGAAAAAGATACCATAAAACCACCTGCTCAGCGCATTCATTGATAATGATAACCTATCAGAAATATTACGATTAGAAAAAAATGAAATTCTTGCATACTTTTTGCTATGTTTATCGAAAAATCGATCAAGCGCCAGTTCCAATTGTACCGCCTCTTGTTTTTTCCTCCAGCTCATCCTGATCTGATCCAGGACCCCATGTTGTTTTAATACGTTTAAAAGTTTTATTTGACGTCATCTCGACGCGGGCCGGAATCCGTGTTTTCAAGATGTTCTGGATGCCGGATCAAGTCCGTTATGTCGAATCTGGCACTTTTTACAAGTTGATCACTTCTTCAAATTGAGAAGAAGACGTTTCAAAACGCCTGATGATCCTGAAAAGATGAACTTAAAAAAGCATTGCTCCTTAAACGACACGATTTCCTTTCTTGAGATGATAAACGCCTGTGTCTGCTGCGACAATCACAAGGACTTGTATCAAATCGTGGACAAGCTGAAAACGCTGACCCATTCGGTATGTGCAATCTTGACCTATAGTGAATACATGGCCGTGCTGAACGGAAGCACCGCTGAAATTCATTCCGCGAATTTTGGTTTTCCGGAAGATTTCTTGAGGCGGTATTTTGCCAAAAAACTGTTTAAAAATGACATTCCGGTGATGGCTTTCAGCAAAACGTTCGAATTGCAGAACTGGCGGGAGTGCAACAATATCTACAACGAAGGAAAGCAAAACCGGATTGATGAGGAACTGAAAGCCTACGGCATTCGTGACGGCTGGGTCTACGGTGTACGCGATTTTACGCGGACAAAACTCACCACGATCTCCATCGGGTCGGGAATTATCGATGCCACCGACCGCACCAAAGCAATCATCCGGATGATAACGCCTCATATTGCCGAAGCTTACAATCGGGTTCGAAAAGTGGAAAACCTGCAGCAGTATCATTTGACGAAACGGGAAGTAGAAGTATTGAACTGGCTCAAGGAAGGAAAAACTTCCTGGGAAATATCCCGGATTTTAAAAATCAGCCAAAGATCCGTTAATTTTCATATTGATAATGCGAAAAACAAACTCAACTCAACAAACCGAACTCAGGCCGTGGCCGTTGCTTTGGGTGCTGAATTGATCACACTTTGACTCAGACCTAAACTGGGCGATTGTCGCGCTTGACACCTATCTGTCGAGCCATTGGACGGCTTCGTAACGATTATTTACCTCAATCTTTTTGAAAATCCGGTGAATATGGGTTTTTACGGTATGGGGGCTGATGCATAGCCGATCGGAGATATCCGTATTGCTCAGGCCTTTTTTCATCAGATTGAGAATCTCTTGTTGCCTTCGGGTAAGAAGAATTTCCCCGCGTGGCGGCTCGGCAGGTCCTTGTTTGCAGTTGAACAGGTGCTGTTCGAGTATTTTGCGGGGATACCAGAATTCATCGTTCAGGACGGCATCGATGGCTTTCGAAAACATCGATATGGACTGGTCGTTATAGAGAATGCCGTCCAGCCCCCGCTTCAGTGCTTTTTTATCACAATCGCTTTGGGGCTCGACATTGAAGCACACAACCTTGCAATTGTGATTTTGGAGAAAATTTCGCTTGAAACGGGTGCGTCGGCATACCTTTCTGATTCCCCTGGACGCACAATCAAGAAAGATCAACAGCGATCGATCAAAGCCAGGGCCGGACAACCTCAGCGTTTTTAGATTGCTGCTTTGAATGCTCTGACAACAAACAAAACGGGTGTGTGTTGACAGGTATTCTGCCAGCACGTCGTTGTTAAACGAGTAGTCCCCCGCGACATAGATGTGAGCCGGTTCAAGTGAGGATGCAGTATTCCTGCACGCGGTACAGTTGATCATGTTCGCCATGGTCTCTTCAGTTCTGTCAATTCAATTCAAATCAATTCAGTTCAGATAACCGTTCCATTGGAATCGAAATGCTGAACGCATATGCCGTTAATAAAGGGTAAATCAACAGCGAAGAACAATATAACGCTTTGTTGCGATTAAACTTTGACCCAAATTAAGAAAATTGGTAATGCCTGAAAAAATCGTTTGCCCAGCGTGAAGCATGAAGGCGGTTGGTTACGTTTAATTTTTTATAGATTTTGTAAAGATGATTTCTAACGGTATTCATGCTGATCTGCATGGTGTCGGCAATTTCCTGGTTACTGCTCCCCGCGGTCAGGTGCTTTAAAATTTCAATCTCACGATTGGATAGCAATTCTCCACGGTGACTATCGTGCTCGGTATCATCATTCCGGTTAGCGCGGATACACGCGCTAAGCAATTGCCGGGGCAGCCACAGATGATCGGCCAGTATGAGTCTGATCCCTTTATTGATTGTTTCCGGCGGATCATCGAGGTAAAAAATGCCTCGAATTTTATAACGGAAGGTCATTGTTGCCAATCGGTTATTGGAGAAGTCGACATTGTAAAGTGCAATGAAAGACTGCTCGGATGCATGGGCGGTGATCGTGTCCAGATTGTCCTGGATCGCCTCCGGTGTTAAACCATGGCAGTCGACCAGAATAAAACAAGGTTTGGTAAGGGGCAGGATCGCCATTCCTTGGGGCAGGTGGTCATACCATTGCGGGGTTACCGAGAATTCCATGTTCAGTTGCATCATCAGCGATTTGGACGGATTCAGGTGGGCACTGACAATCAGGAATTCAGGTAGACTCTGATAGTTGGCGATGGAACAGGAGTAGGTGTTCACTTTAATAGCCCGCGACAGTTAGGTGTTAGAATAGCATGTATTCAAAATCGTACTGAAACGCCGGACAAAGCAAGCTGAAAGCTTGGGGCGATGTTTATTCTATATTTTTATAACTGTTTGCCTTGGCCCAATTGGACGCTTGCATACGGTTCGTCACCTGGATCTTTCGGTAAATGTTGTAGACGTGCGTTTTTACCGTATGCTGGCTGATGTCGTATTTTTGGGCGATGCCGCTATTGTTCATGCCTTTGGCGATACAGTGAAGTACTTCCCGTTCACGGTTTGATAACAGTTCCCATTGTTTTTTCAGTCCCGACACGTCCGGAACGGTTGCCGTCGGCTGTAACTCCTGAGATGAAACCCGGGAAAGCCATTTCCCGCCTGCGAGGATTGCCCGCATGCCTTTAATAAAGGCAGCCATGGAATCGTTCCGATAAAAAACACCGCCGACAATGCCGCTATCGATAAATTCTTTGAAATCATCGCCGTTATTGGCATTGAACAGGACGATCCGGGCCTTGCCGGCAATTCGCTTGGCATTCAGCCGGATAAGCTTTAAAAGCGTATCTGTCTCACAGGCCATACAGTCGATCAGGTACAGTGTGGCATTGACATCCAATTGATCTGTATCCGGTCCCATCGGACAAACAGCGTTGTCGTTGCACCCGGCACCCACTGCCGTCCGCAAGATTGCTGCCAGGGACTGCCTCAGGGCCCGGTTGGAACTGAAAACATGAATCAGGCCTGACTCCCCTGCACGGGTCAATTGATCATCAACAAAAGCAATAGATCTCACCTGTGCTGTCTGCAATGCCTTCATGTCGCCAACTATTATCGCTGCTGAAAGTAATGCATACGTTTAAATATAGGAGAAAAAATGATAGCTGAATATATATTAACCCTAAAATAAACTGTCAATAAAAAAGTAACCTGTGAAAAATGACAGGTTTTATGTAAGCTTCTGATAAAATAATAAAAAATATCGCTTTTCGATGGGCCGCCATTGAATCGGTTGTAGCGGGCAATGTAATAGAACGGAAGAAGAACTTGGACGGACTTTTGTGTTGTCGGATGAGAATCGGAAGGGTGGCCGGTCCATGGACATGCATCCCGGTAAGTAAACAGATGGTGCGAATGCAACCAGGCTAGGCAGGACTGTCCAACAAGGGCAGTCGTTTTTGAAACGGAAGTATTAGGAAAAGTGTCGGAGGGGTACAAAGGATCAATACCGAAGCAATGGCCATTTTAATCCCACGAATCCCAAAATTGCTGTGGAGATCAGCAAAAGGGTGCCAGGCGCGGGGACAGTGCTGTTCTCCTCGCCTTGCACATCAAGAAAGGATTCGTAGAAATAAAAATCACCGCACAGCCTGGTGATGGTCACCGACAACTGGCCGCTACTGTTCAGCGCGGCAATACCGGCTATGGAAAAGTCAAGTTCGATATTGCTATAGTCGATTTCAACGATGGCGTCATTCCACCATGCTCCGGGAAGATCGATATAAGCCACTTCAATCCAATCCGCGAAATAGCCGGCGTCGTCTCTCAGATTGATGGAGAGACTGTAGCTGGTTGCCCTGTCCACACCCACGTCAAATCCGTTGTCGGTGATGTCGTGCAAATAGCCGTAGGATTCAAAACACGTATTAAAATACACCGGGCTATCCGGGGTATACGTGTCTGTCCAATTCGCATGCACCGGTGCCGTGATGATCAGCAATAGACAGGTCAGGCAGAGTGAGAGGACTGAAAACCGGTTTTTGTAATTCACGGAGTGGATCTCCTTCGGCGCTATAGGCAGGCGGCAGCATGAATGGCGCCGGTTATTCTGGTATGCCCGGCGCCAACAGATCATTTTGCAATCAAGAGCAATTTTTATTTTAACCCTAAAAAAACAAAAATCTGAAACGCTTAGTTTGGGTTTACGTTCAGCCTTTAAACACCTGCCTGCGGAACATGAACAGGCCTGAGAAGGCCGTTCCGATTAGCAGGCCGATTGAGGGGATGGGTGTGGATGCGAAACCATCACCACTACTGGTATCTGTAGACAAAATTTCCAAATTGAAGGTGGTGGAGGGAACATTATCAAAATTAAGCACTGCAATTGCCCATGTATTTATTCCATCTGTATCCCAGTTAGTACCGCCGAAACTGACAGAGCCGTTAGAAATTTCTGTAAGATTGTTATAGACCAGTCCAAAAAAAATCTGCTGAGTAGATTCAACGTTAAAAGTTATGTCATCGTTCCAGTCCCAGGAAGTCCAGTTACTTACGTTACCAGCGCCGGTAAAGCTATAATAAAAAGCAGTATTCGAAGGGAGCCCAATAGGATCCACACTCACTAACATTTGATTATCCTGGCTATTATTAGCATCATAACCATCTACAAGATAAAGACTGACAGATCCAAATGATGGGCTAACCATAACCAAAGTAAGCAAAATTGTAAGGAACAGTTTTATTAAACTTTGTTTCATCCCTCTCCTCCTCTGTGACAGTGGCTCACTCAAAATGTAAAACTGAATAACTTCAGAAAAAAAGAAGCAGCCTTTCCATGAATAGTCTATCTATAGCAACCGAATAGGGGAATAATCAATACGATGTAAGTTGTATTTTAGTACTATAATGTATTTTGAAACCCGATGGAATCGCTGATCTCAGCGCATCTTCCCGGTAGCGGGATCTTCGACCGGCGTCTGATGGTATGCCGCATAGAGGGTTATAGGGGGATTGGCTTGGTGTTTAAATTGATGGAACCCTCCGACTCGTGCAAGATCCAGGTAGTAAAAAATAACCCTTTCTTCCGATTGATTTACTTTTTTCCTCTCTGCTACAAAACAGTCGCATTGTTGATTAGGCAGGTGAATCGATTCGCCTTTTTTAGAGACGTGTAATCGAGAAAGCGGAGCTATATCTTCTTATCAAAATTTTTTTTAATTGCTTACATTATGATGCCGGCAATCTGTAAAATGATGTAATACTTCTTGGGGGAAGAAATACTAAAGAAAAGGTGCTTATGAAACGAACCCAGATTCAACTCCATAACGGACAGTTGAAATGGTTGAAAAAAGAGGCACTGGAACAGGGCATTTCAATGTCCCAGTTGCTCCGTGACATCATCGATAGTTTCAGGATGCAGGCTGAACGAGATCGGCAAGTGGATTCCAACAAGGCCTTCGCCCTGGAGGCCGTGGGACGCTTTTCCTCAATGCGTACCAATGCATCCTGAAAAAATCTTCATCGATACATCCGCTTTTTGCGCGCTGATTGACAGTGCCGACCAATATCACCAGTGCGCCAAGATGCTCTGGCCTTCGCTGCTGGAGAAAAATGTCGCGCTCCTCACCAGTAGCTATGTGGTTGCAGAAACCATGAACCGCATACAGGATCTTTTGGGTTACGAGGCTGCGGATCTCTGGTACAAGGCCGTGCTTGGTGTTGTGGACGTCAAGTGGGCGGATGAATTGCAGCACGCATTGGGATATGAATTGTGGATGAGTCTGGGCCGTTTAGGGTTCAGTTTCGTGGACTGCGTCAGTCAAATTTTGATGAATCGCCATCAGGTTAAAAAGGCATTTTGCTTGTTACCTGGTACCTGATTCGTGCAAGAGGTGAATTGATGATAGGCGCTAATTCAAACACACTACTCGCTGAGAATTGGAGATTGTCATTTCGGATTCTGGAAGGTGTCCATTTGAACAGTCGTAACTCGGAATTGTCGACGGTCAATATCGTGGATGGCAACATGCGGTTTTTCAGTCCCACCAGAATTGAATCCGGAAAGATAATTGCTCTGGAGATGTGTCCCGAAACCCCTGGAAGGAATATTATCGCAACGGCAAAGGTGGTGTGGTGCAAGTCCCGGCCAAAGAAGAGCCGACATCTTGTAAACATCGAATTCCTCTGGATCGGCTGGAAGGACCCGTCCATTCAAAATGCGATCGCTGAGTTTATCAATGAAAGCATTGAAAAAATCGATGGCATCGCCTGCAACTGCGAAAGTTACAGGTCCATTACCGGCGTCATGCTCGCCCTCGGCTACCTGAGTTCGTTTGTTTTTATCGGGTATTTATTGTTTAGCTGATCAACCTCAACAACGAAACAACCTCCCGCCATACCCGATTTTGACAAAATGCGTTTGATGTCATATTATAACATCACATTGAATCTAAAATATGACATCGTCTGTCGGGGGTTCTTATGAAATCCGTTACAATCAGGGGTGTTGAAGAAGCGGTTTCTGAGAAACTGAAAACAGTTGCGGCCGAACAAGGTAAAAGTGTCAATCAATTCACAATTGAAATCATTAAAAAAAGCCTTGGATTTGATAAAGAAAAAAAATTTACCCGAGAATATCAGGATTTGGATGACTTGTTTGGCAGGTGGAGCCAAAAGGAGTTCGAAGAGATAAATGCCAAAATCAGCCAAAACAGGCGAATTGATCCGGAGCTTTGGGATTGAAGAGCGTATTGCTTGATACAAATATCTATTCTCTGGCGATGAAAGGCGACACGGATATTGTCAATGCCATTCGCAAAATTGATCGCATTGGCTTTTCTGCAATCAGTATTGGTGAGCTTTTATCAGGCTTTAAAGGAGGTAGCCTTGAAAAGAAAAATAGGGAAGAACTCAATATTTTTCTGGATTCTCCCAGGGTAGTTGTTCATAACATTGATGAAACGACTGCCGATTTTTATGCCTCTGTTCTAAATACCCTCAAAAAGGCAGGAACACCAATTCCAACGAACCATATCTGGATCGCAGCGGTTGCTTTTCAGCATGGCTATAAAATTTTCTCGAAAGATCGACATTTTGATATCGTGCCTGGCTTGGTTCAATACTCAGCATAGCACACTGCAACCAAAAGACTTGCAAATGGCTATCTAAATGGCTATCTTGTACTTGAGATTAGATAGTCCGAATTAAACAGAGGGTCGCATAATGGAAAACCAATTCACCATATCTGAGGCCAAAAATAAATTGCCAGCGATTGTTCACGCCGTCGAAAAAGGGCCGTCAGTACAACTGACACGGCGCGGTCGTCCAGTTGCAGTCTTATTGTCAATCAAGGAATATGAGGCACTTTGTCAAAATCGTGTTGGCTTTTGGAATGCACTGGCTACATTTCGGGAAAATAACCAAATTGTCGATTTCTCTGATCAGGATTTTGAAAACCTGAGAGATAGATCGCCGGGGAGAAAGGTAGATTTGACATGCTGAGGTATCTTTTAGATACCAATGTCCTTTCTGAGATGATTAAACCTGTTCCCAATAAACATGTCATGAGAAAAGTCAAGCTTTATCAAAACGAGATTGCAACGGCATCACCGGTTTGGCACGAACTGAAATTTGGATGCCTTCGTCTTCCTGCTTCCCGAAAGCGTTCGATGATTGAAGCCTTTCTGTCAGAAGTTGTAAAATCGACATTATCGATTCTTCCTTATGATGAAACCGCAGCAACGTGGCATGCAGAGCAGCGGGCTGCGCTCACCAGGTCGGGAAGACAACCGGCCTTTGTCGATGGACAAATAGCCGCTATTGCTATAGTGAATCAAATGATTCTGGTTACAGGAAATACATCGGACTATGAAGGATTTTCTGATTTGCTGGTTGAAAACTGGCATGCATAAGAGACCTGATTCCCGTTCAAGCAGACCGTTTTTTCCACCTCAGCACTCGTGTCTCAGGACTCAGCACTCGCGTCTCAGTACTTTGCTTTTATGGTTCCAGCACTTCGGTCTTATCCCACGCATCACTCATAACTCATCACGCATCACGGCTTCCAGCCCTCTGTTCACAGATCACCGATTACCGTTCGTTGAAGCCGGATTGGGAAACGCATATTTTCATCCCCGCAAGTTCCCCTTGTTGAGTTGATTCACGCGATCGCCTTTGTTAATCGTGGGCTTAAACATCCGTATCCAGCCACACAATGTCGCAACCGGACGTCTGACTCGACAAAACTGGTTTGTTCACAACATTGGCTGGAAGATGACCTATAACGAGATCCTTGAAACCTGGGGCAGCTTTATGGAATGGGGACGATATCTGCTTGAAGGAGGGGTTGCCACCGCACAACCCGGTAAATCGAGTATTTTCAGCAAACTCAAAAGGGTGCTGCTTTTCAATATCGATCGACAGGCGTTGAATGCTGTGGGGACTTGATGAAAGGCGTTTCTTGGATATTTTGAAACGTTCCGCAAGTTTCCTAATAATCCTTTCTTCGTGCTCTTTGCGTCTCAAGCGAAGCGGGTGTGAGTATAAAAAATAAAAAATCGGATAATTGGACGAATCTACCTTTATTAATTTTTTTTTGACATAAGGAACTATAGAATGTCCCGCAAATTTCCCGGGCTTTCTTTTAAGTGTTTCAATTTTACCGCGCTATTTAAAATATTGACTTTAAAAATATCCATGCTATTTTTAAGGTATGTTTGAACGATGGCTTGAAATACCCTCGAAAAAAAGTTGCTTGATTCTCGGTCCCCGGCGTTGCGGAAAAACTACTTTCTTGCGCCACCGGTATCCGGATTACAAATATGCCACACTGGATGATTTGGATCTCTTGGATTGGGCGAAAAAAGATCCCAAAGGATTTGTGACTGATCTTGGGAGTGCGGCGATCATTGATGAAATACAGCGGCTGCCGATTTTAACCGTGGCAGTGAAATATGCTGTAGATAACGAAGGTGCCAGGTTTATGATGACCGGCTCAAGTAGCCTGGGGCTGATGGATGCTGCTGCGGATACCTTGGCCGGGCGTATAGATATCCTTTCTCTGCCCACCCTGTGCTGGGGTGAATCAGCAGGTCCGGGGACGCATTCGATTTTTTCAGAAAAAGCAGCGTTCAGTCAGATTAAAACTGGCTGGCGATCCTTACAGATTGCCCTTGAATGCGGTCTGTTTCCAGAAGTAGAGGCATTGGAAAATGAACCGGACAGGCGGTCGCAGCTTCAGAATTATAAAAACACCTACTTTACCAGAGATCTCATGCAGCTTTCCAATATCGAGAATTTGGATGGGTTGATGGGTATCTTTCACAATCTGGCCAGATCCATCGGATCTCATCTGGAAGTCTCCAATTTCGCTCGGGAATCCGGGTTGAGTCATCAAACGACCAAGAAGTACCTCAATGCATTGAACCAGGCACAGCTGACTTTCAAGTTGCATGGATTTCAATATGGACCGGCAAAGCGCTATCTTAAGGCTGCCAAGACTTATTTTTCAGATAACGGCATTCTCGGCAGCTTCAATGTGGATGTCGCTTTCGGGCAGCGTCTGGAAAACTTCGTTATTTCGGAGCTGGAAAAGCGGCGAAAGATAGGCCTTCTGCCGGTGGAGCAATTATTTTACTACAAAAGTGCGGCTGGCCATGAAATCGATCTTCTTTTTGAACTGGATGGCTGCATTTATGCCTGCGAGGTAAAAGCCTCCCAACGGCCTGGGCCCAAAGCGTTCCGTAACCTCAGAAATTTCGAGGATCGACTAAAGCGGCCCGTGAAGCGGTTTCTTTTCTACATGGGAAATGAGTACAAGGATCAGGATGGCGTTGCAATGATTCCGGTTGCTGCGCTTTTTAACGGGCGATAGGTGCTTAAACCGGCCATGCCTTCACACCGATGATCATCAGCCCCAGACGCTGTTTCAACCAAAAAAGCAAGAATTATTAATAATCTGTGTAATATTTTCAGGGTGTCGCTCTTTGGAAAGACCGATCTGCGGTTGTGGATTTAAATTTCCGTTACCCATAACCCATCACGCATTACTCATAACTGATTCAGTCTCACGCCCGCTGTGCTCAAGCCGCAACATATCGCGGAAAAAGAAGCGGTAATGAAAAAGCGTTTAAGCGTTGACATGTTGTGCGAAGATGCAGTGTTGATCCTAACGCCTAACGCCTAACGCCTAACGCCTAACGCCGGTTTCTCGCTTTTCCCGCATGTCTCGCAGGTTTCCTTTTGCAATCAGCGCGCATCCGCGAAGATCCGCGTCCCAATTTCTGACAACTGACTTCTGATCTCTGTCAGTCCTTTGCGCATCACTCATAACGCATCACCGATCACAAACTTCTGGCTTTTTATCTCAGTGAACTGGCAACTGTTTCCCGCGTTTCACGCCTTTCCCGCGTGTCTCGCAGATTTCCTTTTACAATCAGCGTGCATCCGCGAAGATCCGCGTCCCAATTTTTGACAACTGACTTCTGATCTCAGATTTCTGACCTCAGGTCTCGCTTCTCAGCAATCAGTACTAGTTTTTATGGTCTCAGCACTTCGGTCTTATCCCACGGATTACCGATCACCGATTACCGTCGGTTTCAACCGGATTGGGAAACGCATAAAATCATGCCCGTAGCCGAATTTCCCCGAATTTCACTGAAACTTTTAACGATATTGATAGTGTTTACCCACTGTGGTATTTATTCAATATTAAAAAAGATAATGATATAGGGACGACGCTATGCATAAATATACAGCTGTAATCGAAAAATGCCAGGAAACAGGGATGTATGTTGGATACATTCCAGGCTTTCCAGGTGCTCATTCGCAAGGTGAAACCCTTGATGAATTAAATAGGAATCTTAAGGAAGTTGTGCAAATGCTATTAGAGGATGGTACGCCGAAATTTGATGGTGAATTTATCGGCACTCAGCTTATCGAAGTAGCTTAATCATGGGTAACCTGCCGGTTTTAAGACCAAAGGCAGTCACCCGAGCCCTTGAAAAACTGGGAATTGTTGAAATTCGTCAAAAAGGCTCCCATAAACAATTCCGGCATGAAGATGGAAGATGTACAACAGTGCCGTTTCATTCCGGGAGAGACATTTCACCAATTTTACTAAAACAAATTCTTAAGGACATCGGTCTCACCATCGAAGACTTTCCATTTAAAAAATAAGTGTTCCAGCCCGGACTGGTAGAAAAACAGGTAGGGCAGGAAAGAAAACGCATAAAATCATGCCCGTGCCCAAGTTTTCCCTACAAAAAAGCAAGCGGTAAAATATGAACGAATAAAAGCATGGATGTCCCCATTATTCCCCCAACTGCGGCTGAAAAATTGACTATCAGCATTGGCCATGATAGATGGCAATTAAGTCGTGATATTGAATGATTAAAATGTTTTTTGCGATATCGAGGTGATTTTATGGGGCAACAACAAATCCTAAATACTTTATCTGCATAAACAATTTGGTCTCCTGTCAATTGGGTTATTTGGCTCCTATGCGAAGAGTCAGGAACGGCCTGATAGCGATACAGACCTTCTTATCGAACTGGCTGAACCCCGTTTTTCTTACCTTGCAGGTCTACAAATCTATTTGGAGCAAAAACTGGGACAACCCATTGAACTGGTGCGTAAACGCAAAGGCATGAGCGAACAGTTCTTAGAGCGTATAGAAAAAAATATTCATTATGTCTAAAGATGAAACCATCGATATCCTGCTTAGGGCTCGCGCAAAAATAACTTCACATTTTCAGCGCCCATCCATCCCGCTCAGCGGCGTTGCGAAAACACGGAATATGCCTGATATTCCTTTGTCTTCGCGCCTTGCTGAGCGGGCGCCTGAACACTGACAATTTGTGAATTTATTTTTGCGCGAACCCTTACAGAAAATGAAGAATGATCTCTCGTGATTTTATCCAAAGATCTTTTAGTGCTGTGCATTTAATCTGGTGACTCGCGTCTCATCACTCATCACCCATTACAGGATAACGGCTCTTAACGCTTTTCCCACGCGTCTCGCAGGTTTCCTTTTACAATCCGCGTGCATCCGCGAAGATCCGCGTCCCAATTTCTGGCAACTGTTTCCCGCGTTTCGCGCCTTTCCCGCGTGTCTCGCAGTTCCTCCAGAGCCGTCAACTGGTAACCGTGAACCATCGACTGTATCAACCTTTTTTACGCTCCCAACGTTCTAAACGATTTCAACGAACTTAGCGGATATGCATAATTTGTCAACAACGTCCCCAAAAAATCAGAACGTATCAAGTTAGTGAAAGCGTCCCCATAATCCTTCCAACAAAAACTTTGCATTTCATGAAATTGTAATGTATGTTCATGAAAAGGTTGAAAAGGAGGGAATATGTCGAATTTACAGATCAAGGGAATCGATGAAGGCTTGTATCAGCAATTAAAGCAATGGGCAGCCGATGAGAATCGATCTGTGAGTCAACAGGTCCTTTATCTAATTCGAAACCATCTCGCTAGGAAACATCAAACGCATGAGCTCAAAACTTCGGCGCAGGCTTTACTATCATTGGCGGGATCATGGGAGGATCCACGGACAGCGGATCAAATCGTTCAGGACCTAAAAAATGCCCGTCGCTCATCGCGTAAACTGGCAAAGGGTTTGCCCTGATGTATTTGTTAGATACGGATACGATAATTTACAGCCTCAAGGGAGAGCAAAACGTCGTTCAAAATCTGGCTATACACATGAACGATCCCTTGAAAATAAGTGTAATCGTTCTACTTGAACTTTACTATGGTGCCTATAAATCCCAGAAAAAGAATTCTAATCTGGCAAAGGTAAGACATATTGAAAAGTCTTTCGATGCAATTCCGGTTGACTTTTTGATCTCTGAAACATTCGGTATGCTTAAGTCACAGCTGGAATCCAAGGGGACGCCTCTTGATGATTTCGACCTTATTATTGCTGCGACAGCATTGGCTCACAATTTGATTCTGGTGTCAAACAACGAGAAACACTTCCGTCGAATCGATGGGCTTAAACTTGTCAACTGGAATAAGTGAAATCGGAATGGGAAACGCATAAAATCATGCCCGTCCCCGAGTTTGCACATATGACTAAAACGCGCTCAGATCCTTGCTGTAAAAAGTTAGATGTGCTACTTTTTTGCATATAAAAAAGAATGTTGCCGAAGGCATAATTGCTTTAGCCATAAATTGAATAAACGATGTTTTCTATAAGGTTTTGATATGAAAAGGCATTTTCCGATTGTCATCGAACAGGACGAAAACGGTGTCTATATTGTTAATTGCCCCTCATTTAAGGGATGTCGTAGTTAAGGCAATACAATGGAGGAGGCTATCGAAAACATTAGCGAGGCCATTGAAGTCTGTTTGATGGAAGAATCCGATGACCTCCCTCCCTCCCTGACTTTTGTCGGCATTCGAGATTTGGAATTAGCCGTTTCATGACTGACAACCCATCAATATCATTCAAGAATTTAATAAAAAGGGATAGACAATTGGGATTCGAGTCTGTTCGGCAAAAAGGATCACATATCAGATTCATTCATCCAGATGGCAGAAAAACCACAATACCCGATCACGGCAGTAAAACTGTCCCTGTTGGTCTCCTTTCTAAAATCGTGCGCTATGACTTGGATATGGATTTGGATTCTTTTCTAAAAGATTGAATTTTGATTATCTGTAAACAGAGAGCCCAGCGCATGGTACCGAGCTTTTTTGTATACCGTCCATTGTTCACTATGCCGAATGCCCATCCCCGAGTTTTCGTCCAGAACGCCTGTGAGTGATGGCAAAAGGCAGTTTGGTCCAGCCCCGAAGGTGCATTTGAACTGCGGGAGAGGCAATCGGCCTATAATGCGATTTTTAGCCCTGAAAATCGTAAAATAGACCCCCAATAGACCACTTTTTTCAGCCTTTTTATTTTATTTGCAGTTGGTTGGCCTGGCCCGTCCCCAGACCAGTCGCCAACTGTTTCACGCCTTTCCCGCGTGTCTCGCAGGTTCCCTTTTACAATCCGCGTGCATCCGCGAAGATCCGCGTCCCATTTTCTGACAACTGACTTCTGATCTCTGTCAGTCGTTTGCGCATCACTCATAACGCATCACCGATCACGGCTTTAAGCCCTCTGACCTCTGGTCTCTCTCAGCACTTTGCTTTTATGGCAATCAGGCAAAGAAACAAATAAAGAGGGAATTGCATGCAATCTTATCTTTTGTGCTCTGAAAAAAAAGCCTTGTCATGACATCGTCCGGTCATTATAATTGATTAATCATTTAAGGAGGTGCTTATGACTGTGGCGAAAACTTCGAAATCAACACGCATTGATGTGCGAGCAAGCATCGCCGTAAAGCAGCTGCTACAGGAAGCTGCTCAATCCTGTCACAAGAATGTTAGTGAGTTTCTGCTGGAAGCCGGTATTAATGCTGCCAATCATGCTTTGGCGGACCGGTTGCATTTTGGACTGGATGAAAAAAAGTGGGAACTGTTTCTTCAAACGTTAGACCGCCCGGTACAAAAGAAACCCAAACTTGAGAAACTACTTAGTGAGCCGGGATTTTTGGATTGAACGGTTTTCAATATAGTCTGATCCGCAAGCTGACTATCGATGATTATACTGAGAATTTTGATTGCGGCAGCTATTCCTTAAATGAGTTCTTGCAGCGATACGCACTCATCAACCAGAAGGCGGGTGGCGCACAAACCTATGTCTGCTGCAAAGATAAACAAATTGTAGCATTTTATAGCCTGGCCGTAGGAAGTGTGGAGCCCCAAAGAGCTCCTGCCAGAGTGATGAAGGGGTTGGCTCGCCATCCAGTGCCAGTGGTCATTTTAGCCAGGCTTGCCGTAGACAAGATACATCAAAAGAAAGGTTTGGGACGTGCCCTTCTCAAGGATGCACTTCTACGCACCGTGCAAGCAGCGGATATCGTAGGCATACGCGCGCTCCTTGTCCACGCGAAGAATGATGAAACCCGCCAGTGGTATCTGCAATGGGAATTTGAACATAGCCCTACTGATCCTTATCATCTATTCCTTCTTCTTAAAGACTTGAAGGCAATTGTTCAAAAGACGTAATTAAAGGCAGAAGAAATCAGCAAAATGCTTAGTGCACTGACCAGATCCATGAAAAAACTCATAACGCATCACCGATCACAAACTTCTGGCTTTTTATCTCAGTGAACTGGCAACTGTTTCCCGCGTTTCACGCCTTTCCCGCGTGTCTCGCAGATTTCCTTTTACAATCCGCTCGCATCCGCGAAGATCCGCGTCCCAATTTCTGACAACTGATCACTGTTCACCGATTACCGTTCGTTGAAATCGGATTGGGAAACGCATAAAATCATGCCCGTTCCCGAGTTTCATAATCTGTGTGAATCTGCGTAATCTGCGGATATTCATTGGGCTGCCAGCCGCTCTCCTTACGCTGCTGATCATCATCCAGGCCGCGTTCTTTTGGCATGTTCTTCTCCAAAAGGATCACCTGGAAAAAGCAGACGTGATCGTTGCCTTTCAGGGGGCCGATGGCCGGGCCAGTGAGGCTTATCACTTGATCGATCGTGGCCGCGCGCCGACGCTGATCATATCACCGGCCACTCCATCGCAGCTTAAAGCCTACGACCGGCTTTATCAACCAACCAAAAAATTCGAATCGATCATTGAACAGCAAGCCCGAACCACTTTTGAAAATGCCCTCTACACCGCACACATTATTAAAAGGTACGGCTTCAAATCCGTGATACTGATAACATCCTGGAACCACACGCCACGATCATATTTTTTGCTCAACATGCTGCTCCTGGGATCAGATATCGATGTCAAAATCAAAAGTGTTGCCACCGGTCGTCTGGACCAGGGCAATTGGTTCCGCCATGCCATCGGATGGAAAATGATTTACAACGAAATGTTGGAGACCTGGGGTAGCCTGGTGGAATGGATCAAATACCTGAACCGAGGTGATCTTTCTGATATCCAACCCGGGAAATCAGGTTTCTTCAGTGGATTGAAAGACTTTTTGCTCTTCGATATCGATTGGCAAAAATTGTGACTCATTGGAGCGTTAGAAAGGTCACCGTTCGTCAATCATAGAAAAAAGATCTGTGATGGTTAAAACGCATAATTTCATCCCCGTTATTATTTCCCCTGTCCTTGGCAACCCGATTCCAACTGAATAGAACTAATTAAGCAGACAAATTTCACATGGATTCAAACAAGTTGGGAAATAATACGATGAATAAAAAGAAATATGTTTACTGGCAAGATGAGAATATGTGGCTTGGATATCTGTCCGAATTTCCAGATTATATGACCCAAGGCGACTCTTTGGATGAACTGAAAGAAAACTTAAAAGACATCTATTATGAATTAAGCTCAGGCATTATCCCCTGTGTTCGTAGGGTTGATGAGCTGGAAGTTGCATGAAAAGGAAAGATCTGATTAAGAGTTTAGAAAAAGAGATGGTTGTGTTTTGCTCCGGCATGGCGGTAAACACGATTGGTACCACAACCCGACTACGAAAATATCACAACCAGTTCCACGCCACAAAGAAATTAACGAATACCTCGCCAAACACATTCTAAAAATGATGAAAAAATAGACTGTTTTTTTGGTCTTCCCGCTGTTGCGAACTAAACCAATCAAACCAACAGAACCAATAAACCACCTACCTGGGCATTGCCTGCCTGACCATTCTTGTCCCACGGATCACGGATCACCGATCACCGTTCGTTTAAACCGGATTGGGAAACGCATTAAATCATGCCCGTCCCCGAGTTTCCTGACTTTTTATTTCAGTGAACTGGCAACTGTTTCCCGCGTTTCACGCCTCTCCCGCGTGTCTCGCAGATTTCCTTTTCAATCCGCGCGCATCCGCGAAGATCCGCGTCCCAATTTCTGACAACTGACCTCTGATCTCAGACATCTGGCATCTGAAACCTGACCTCAGGTCTCGCGTCTCAGCACTCAGTACTGACTTTTGACTTCTGTCAACTGTTTCCCGCGTTTCACGCCTCTCCCGCGTGTCTCGCAGATTTCCTTTTTCAATCCGCGCGCATCCGCGAAGATCCGCGTCCCAATTTCTGACAACTGTTTCTCGTGTTTCGCGCCTTTCCCGCGTGTCTCGCAGTCACCCAAATCTGTTAATCTGCGAAAATCTGCGCAAACTTGTCCGGGCGTAGCTTCCTGCGAAGACTGATCTGCGGATCATGCTGGATAACCGTAACGATCAGATCAAAAGTTCGCCGAAGGAAGAGAATACCTCGCCATCATTTTTGTCAAAATCAACAGGAGAGGTGCGTATTTTGAACCAAGTTATTTTTATCCAACTGTTTTTACAATGTTTATTTTTTTGTTGACATAAGGAATATAGAATGTCCCCGAGTTTCGCTATGTCCGTCCCCGAGTTTCGCCCTTGACGAAATGCCCTGTAAATTATAGATTAAACAATACTTTTAAGAATGGCAGGTGCAGCATGCAATCAGTTGAGGAACTTGAAAACCAAGTATCACAATTATCGCCTAAAAACTTATCAAAATTCCGCGCTTGGTTCGAGAATTTCGATTCTGAAAATTGGGACCGGCAATTTGAAACAGACGCTAAAACAGGCGCTCTTGATGCTGCTGTAAAAGATGCCCTTGCTGAGTATGATGCAGGAACAACTACCGAATTATGAAACATCATTTCAGCTCTTCTTTTTGGGCGTGTTATGAGAGTCTTCCCCCAACTATTCGTACAATTGCAGACAAAAACTTCCAGCTTATAAAAGAAAATCTTCACCATCCATCCTTGCATATGAAAAAGGTTGGGAAATATTTTTCTGTCCGGATCGGAATGAAATATAGAGCACTGGCAGTAGAAGTAGATGATGGCCTTTTATGGTTTTGGATCGGTACCCACTCAGAATATGATCGCCTGATAGAAAAATAGTTACTCATATTCTTCTCAAAAACTAATTCCGTCCTCGAATTCTGGAAACCGCCAACCGATAACAGTAAACTGGCTATTAGCCCTCTGTCATCTGTTCACCGTCTCGCAGTTCCCCAAATCCGTACACTGTGAACCGTAAATCGTAAACTGTAAACTGTATCAAACTTTTTTACGTTTCCAACAGCTCAACAGCTTACCAGCTGAATAAATTGCCCCGTTAATCTGCGAAAATCTGCGCAAACTTGTCCGGGCGTAGCTTTCTGCGAAGACTGATCTGCGGATCATGCTGGATAACCGTAACGATCAGATCATAAGTTCGCCGAAGGAAGAGAATACCTCGCCACCATTTTTGCAAAAATCAACAGGAGAGGTGCGTAATTTGAATCAATCCGTTCGTATCCAATTGTTTTTACATGGTTTATTTTTTTTCTTGACATAAGGATTACAGAATGTCCCGCAAATTCCCCGAGTTTGCCCCAAAAAATCCCATTATTTCCCCAAAACTTGACACGTTGCAAAATTTGCTGGATATTTATGGCAATCAGGCAAAGAAACCAATATTGAGGGAATTGCATGCAATCCTATGAAATAAAAATGAAGGTTCCCCGGGAGTTACCTATAATCCTTCACAAGCGTCCCGAAGAGGTAGAAGGGGATATAAGAAGGCAAGCTGCAATCCGATACTATAAACAGCAAATCCTTTCTTTAGGCAAGGCTGCTGATCTTGCTGGAATTACGCGTATCGAATTTATAGATTTGCTTAAATTCTGTGGAGAACCAATCTTCGATTTTTCTGCAGAAGAGCTAAAGGAAATTAATCAGGACACGGAGCGTTTGGGAACGATATTGGAATAATAAAAAAAGCCTCGCCGATTCTCAAAGAGATGGTTGAAAAAGGTCGATGGTATTCGGATGATGTCGTTGCTCGGTTTTTAAAGAGCGTCGGTGAATAATTCCATCTGACCTTGAACAAACAAGACCGCAAAAGTGATAAACGCCTGTTAGATATTTAGGACCGTTTCTTCCTGTCGTTATAGTAAACAACAACGAAACATCGTCGCCGAAAAATCCATATCCATCAAAACGCCATAATACGCTATATATTTGGGATTTCAGCCAACGTTTCTCAATCCGCGTGCATCCGAGAAGATCCGCGTCCCAATTTCTGGCAACTGTTTCCCGCGTTTCGCGCCTTTCCCGCGTGTCTCGCATTTCCCCCAAAGCCGAAAACTGGCAACCGTGAACCATCAACTGCATCAAACATCTTTACGCTCTCAACGTTCTAAACGAGCTTAACGGATATGTATAATTAGTCAACAACGTCCTCGAAAAATCCAATAAACTGCCATCTTGACATTGTCCTACAACGTAAATACAATGTCGTTATGAAAGAACTACGTTTCGAATGGGACCCAATTAAATCAAAAGCTAATCGGGAAAAACACGGTGTCTCATTTGAGGAGGCTGCCACCGTCTTTTATGACGAATGGGCGATTGAGTTCTATGATGACGACAATTCGGAATGGGAGGATCGCTTCCTCTTATTAGGCATCAGTGCCAAGCTGCGCTTGCTTATGATCTGTCACTGTTACAGAGCCGATGAGTCTGTCATCAGGATCATCTCCGCCCGCAAAGCCACCAGGAAAGAAGCTAAGCATTACCGGAGGTGAAAAATGAAAAATGAGTATGATCTTTCTAAGATGAAGTCGAGGCGAAATCCGTACGCAAAACAATTAAAAAAGCAGGTTACTCTGAGAATTCGACCAGATATTATAGAATATTTTAAAGACATGGCTAATGAAACCGGAATACCCTACCAAAGTCTAATCAATCTTTATTTACAAGATTGTGTTAACAACCAGCGAAAGTTGGATATTCAGTGGTCTCCTCAATGATGCGTGCAGAACCAGACCAAAACTAGAATGTCCCCTAAAAATCCTTTTTGCAAAATACCAATAAATATTATATATAGGTACTAAATGTTTTGTAGGGGAGACGGTACTATGCAAAAAAATACCAGCGTTACGCTTGGCAAGCATTATGAGGCATTTATTTCCCGACAGATTGAACTCGGACATTTTGCATCCGCCAGCGAAACGATTCGGGCCGGGCTGAGGCTCCTTGAGGAAAAAGATATCAAAATAGAAGCGTTGCGACGGGCACTGGAGGATGGCGAACAGAGTGGTTTTGTTGCCTACTCTCTGGCAAATCTAACAGAATCTCTCGATAAGGAAGGTGTTGGATAGTGCCCTTATTTCGCCTCACTGCCAAAGCCGTTGATGACATGAAGTCCATCGGCCGCTTCACTGAACGGAAATGGGGGCGAGAGCAGCGAAATAGATATTTGGCCATGCTTGATTCCAGCTTTAATACAATTGCGTATCAACCTGAAATCGGAACTGCTTGTGGTTATATCAAAAAAGGTTACAGGAAATATCACGTTGGCAGGCATCTTATTTTTTACCGCCAAGAGAACCAGGACATTGAGATTATTCGCATCCTACATGACAGCATGGATATAGAAACTCATTTTTAATAACATCGCTATCAGCCATCGGCCTATAATGCGATTTTTAGCCCTGAAAATCGTAAAATAGACCCCCAATAGACCACCTTTTTCAGCCTTTTTAATTTATTTGCAGTTGGTTGGCCTGGCCCGTCCCAGACCACACGCCCTGGCAATTTTTACAGCCCTGCTGCTTCCATTGGGGTTAGGAATCTTCAGCTATGGCTTGAATATGGCACGCCAAGACGGAAGCCTGATCCATTATTGAAAAAGGACAAGGATCTTTCTGATCTCTGATCTCTGACCACTGATCTCTGATATCTGTTCACCGTCCTCGAGTTTTCCAGGTTTTTTTGCCATTGAAACCTTGATTAGGGGTTGCTATAGTAGAGCATCCGATTTGAAAAAAGGTCCCTTATAACTAACTTTTATTTGAAATATATTTGGGTTTTTCAGATAACAGAAGATGAAAAATATAAAATATGTAGTTTATAAAGATGGCGATTATTATGTATCTCAATGCCTGAATGTTGATGTGTCCAGTTTCGGCGACACAATTGATGAGGCAATTGAAGCGTTGAAAGAAGCCATAACATTATATTTTGAAGATGAGAGCAGCAGTGAATACCACGAGATCGGTGTAACCCTATTGGGGGATGATGTAATTCATGCATAGGTTGCTGTCATCCAAAGAAATTATCAAAGTTTTAATGGACAATGGGTTTTCTTTGGTATCCCAGAAAGGTAGCCATAAAAAATATAGGAAAGAGGACAGAATCGTAATCGTTCCAGATCCTAAAAAAGAAATTCCACGAGGTACATTTTCATCAATATTGCGTCAATCTGGTTTGGATAAAAAAATATTTTTTATCAATGATTGATTTGCCTCATATATCGCAATTATCAGACAGAAAAATCGCACCAGAGCCTGCTTGTGCGTCTCGTATTTAAAATTTAACTTCGCTGGCTTCCATGGAAGCGGCTCTGTGCCATGGTTCCCCACCAAATGAACTAAACAAGACCAGCAGTTTATGAAACGCATAAAATCATCCCTATCCCTGAGTTCCCCAGCATATAGGTTAATTGCGTTTTTGCTGTCCACGGATCACAAGTTCACCGGCTTCTGACCGCTGACCTCCGACCGCTGATCCCAGTCAGTTGTTGTCTACGCATCACTCATAACGCATCACCGATCACGGCTTTAAGCCCTCTGACCTCAGATCTCGCGTCTCAGCACTCTGCTTGTATGGTCTCAGTACTGGTTTTTATCATCTGTTCACCGCCAACCGTCAACTGTTTCCCGCGTTTCGCGCCTTTCCCGCGTGTCTCGCAGTTCCTCCAAATCCGTAAACTGTTAACCGTAAACCATAAACTGCATCAAACCTCCTTAATTCGAACAAAACACTCCAAACGCTCCAAACAGCTTTTAGAATGTCCCCATGATCCCCCAGAAAATCCGTGGCTTGCAATGAGGAGCTGAATTATTGGGGATGATTCTCATCCTGGAGCCGCTTGAAGATTAGTTTGTAAATTTCCGCTTTCTCCCTTTTGCCGATGCCGATGATTTCGACAATTTCCAGGCGTTCCTGAGAAAGACGGTAAACAATGCGGTATTTTTTTCGCACGGCATAAAGCTTAAAAAAACCGGTCAGGTCCATCCCCATTTTGTTGCCCAGCGGTTTGCCAAGGAACGGGTTGCTCGAAAGCGCATCAATTTTTTTAGCGATTTCCTTCTGGATGGAACCGTCCAAGGCGGCAAAATCGCCCGCCGCGTCGGGGTGGAATTCAATTTTAAATGCCATGTTTCGCCTTAATCGTATCCCAGGATACATTCCGGGAAGGATCATGGTCCTTCAAGCGCTTTTCAATCATATCGGCGATTTCAAAATGATCCAACACTTCATCAGCGTCCCTAAGCAATTCATATTCGGCTGGTGAAATCACAACGGCTGCAAGGGTATTATTCCGCATAACGAAAAGCGGCTCCTCCCTATCGGTAACCTCTCTAAGTTTCGCGGTCAGCTCTTTTTGCAGACGAGCAACTGAAATAATCCGTTCGGTATCGATTTGCATGATGACCTCCATGTATTTTAATATGTATTTTAATAATTACTTTTTAGCTGTCAAGAAAATTCTGGAAGGGTTAAAAATCAAATGAAACAGGCCGCGACTTGCACTAATTTTCACGAATTTGTATAGCTCGCCATATTCGTGCCCATTCGTGTTGACAACTGATCTTTCTTTGTTCACCGAAAACTGGCAACTGTTTCCCGCGTTTCGCGCCTTTCCCGCGTGTCTCGCATTTCCCCCAATTCCGTCAACTGGTAACCGTGAACCGTTAAGCGAACGCTTTGACTTTGATTTCGTCTGCTCTCTGCAGCGCCTGCCATAAATCATATTGAGCTTGCTGGGTAAGCCAACTCTCGGGGCTGCCACCGAATGCCTTGGAGAGTCGAATGGCCATTTCTGGAGAGATTCCGAATCGGCCGTTCAGCAGCGCAGACAACGTCTTTCTCGATACACCTAATCCTTTGGCGGTTTCAGTGACGGTGAGACCTAACGGTTCCATACATAATTCCCGGATTACTTCCCCCGGGTGGGGTGGATTATGCATAACCATATTATTACCTCTTCAGTACTAAACTGTGCGATTCAAATTATAGGAGGCAATGATGCCCTATCGTATTCCCTTGCCTGCAAATTTTCATGCATACCAAAATTTGAATCGCCCAGCTTAGGTCAGTGATAGTCGATATAGTCAACATCAACCGCATGATTTTCTTCAAAACGAAAGATGACGCGCCAATTACCTGAGACCGATACTGACCAGAAATCTTTGTAATTCCCCTTTAATGGATGCAGACTCAAACCCGGCAGATTCATATCTTGTGGGTTATTGCTGGCATCGAGCCTGGCCAGGATCAATCGGAGCCGTTTGACATGTTCCGGAAGAATACCCTGCTGACTCCCTGTTTCGTATAGTTTTTTAAGACCCTTATGTTTAAAGTTGCGTATCATATGGCCATATCACTGATACTCAATCAATCCGTTTGAAGAAAGCGATATTCAAACGTACTGTAACCTGATTATGGGCAGGTGTCAATTCCGATTGAAATCGGATTGGGAAACGCATTAAATCATGCCCGTCCCCGCAGGTTCCCGTCCCCGCAGGTTCCCGAATGCCCATCCCCGAGTTTTCGTCCAGAACTCCTGTGAGTGATGGCAAAAGGCAGTTTGGTCCAACCCACCGAAGGTGCATTTGAACTGCGGGAGAGGCAATCGGCCTATAATGCGATTTTTAGCCCTGAAAATCGTAAAATAGACCCCCAATAGACCACTTTTTTCAGCCTTTTTAGTTTATTTGCAGTTGGTTGGCCTGGCCCGTCCCCAGACCAAGCCAGTCCCCAGACCAAGCCCAGACCACAATACGGCCCGTCCCCAGACCACAATACATAAAATCATGCCTGTCCCCGAATTTCCCAGGTTTTTTACCATTGAAACCTTGATTAGGGGTTGCTATAGTAGGTCATCTAAATGACCCAATATGGCGGGGGATAGCATGGAAACGATAAGTGTTGCGGATACAAAAGCCCATCTATCAGAATTGTTGGATCGTGTTGAAAAGGGTGAAGAAATAGTTGTTACCCGTCGCGGGAGGCCTGTGGCAAGATTGTCACCTATTAAATCCCGCAAGAAACCTTTTCCGTCGCTGGTGGACTTCCGTAGTGAAATACCACCGCTTAAAACGGCTGGCTCAGAAGTTCTCCGGATGATCCGCGAAGATGAGCGCTAATGTTTTACTTTGATACTAGTATTCTGTTGCCATTATTATTACCGGAGGAAACTAGCGCTAAAATTGATCTTCTTTTCCATCAACTGCCTGCCGATGCAGACTTGGTAATCAGTCAATGGACGAGAGTAGAGTTCGCCAGTGTTCTTTCGCGGTTGGTTCGAATGGGTGAGTTGGAAAAGGAGGTTGCTTTGCGATGCAGTGACAAGTTCAGTACGCTGCTTTCTGAAAACCTCCACGTTCGGTTGCCAAGTGTGGCCGATTTTAATCTTTGCTGGAAATACCTGACCAGGTATGACAATAGCCTGCGAGCAGGTGACGCGCTTCATTTAGCCATTGCAGCCAATCTGGCTGTAGAAAAGATTTACACGCTGGATAAGGGCATGCTGAAAGCTGGGAGGCAGTTGGGGCTTCCTATCGAAACGGGAATCATGATGTAGCAATGAAACGGATCACAGTTCCATCGACAACGATTTCCCAACTTTCCCGCGTGTCTCGCAGTCCCCTAAAGCCGTCAACTGCATCAACCTTTTTTACGCTCCCAACGTTCTAAACGAACTTAGCGGATATTTATAGTTTGTCAACAAAGCCCCAAAAAATCCCATTATTTCCCCAAAACTTGACACGTTGCAAAATTTGCTGGATATTTATGGCAATCAGGCAAAGAAACCAATATTGAGGGAATTGCATGCAATCCTATGAAATAAAAATGAAGGTTCCCCGGGAGTTACCTATAATCCTTCACAAGCGTCCCGAAGAGGTAGAAGGGGATATAAGAGATACTATAAGCAGCAAATCCTTTCTTTAGGCAAGGCTGCTGATCTTGCTGGAATTACGCGTATCGAATTTATAGATTTGCTTAAAGTCTGTGGAGAACCAATCTTCGATTTTTCTGCAGAAGAGCTAAAGGAAATTAATCAGGACACGGAGCGTTTAGGAAAGATATTGGAATAATAAAAAAAGCCTCGCCGATTCTCAAAGAGATGGTTGAAAAAGGTCGATTGTATTCGGATGATGTCGTTGCTCGGTTTTTAAAGAGCGTCGGTGAATAATCCCATCTGATCTTGAGCAAACAAAACCGCAAAAGGGATGAACGCCTGTTAGATATTTAGGACCGTTTCTTCCTGTCGTTATAGTAAACAACAACGAAACATCGTCGCCGAAAAATCCATATCCATCAAAACGCCATAATACGCTATATATTTGGGATTTCAGCCAACGTCTCTCAATCCGCGCGCATCCGCGAAGATCCGTGTCCCAATTTCTGACAACTGACTTCTGATCTCAGACCTCTGGTCTCTCTCAGTCGTTTGCGCATCACTCATAACGCATCACCGATCACAAACTTCTGACTTTTTATTTCAGTGAACTGTCAACTGTTTCCCGCGTTTCACGCCTTTCCCGCGTGTCTCGCAGATTTCCTTTTTCAATCCGCGTGCATCCGCGAAGATCCGCGTCCCAATTTCTGACAACTGATATCTGTTCACCGCCAACTGGCAACCGTGAACCCTAAACCGGATCAAACTTATTGCGTTAATTAGAGACGTTCCGCAGTTCCCTATTCTCCATACATATCAGTAATAATCTTTCGCAACTGAGCGGCTTTACCATCGGACAATTGATCAATTTTCTTTTTTAACCTTTTTTTGCTGATTGTGCGAATTTGGTCAACGGCGATTTCAGCATCTTTTTTGGCACATTTAATTTGAATCCGGCTTCTCCAAAGCGGGTGCAAGCTTGAGGTAAGCGGGCATACCACTACCGTTTCCAAATACTTATTCATTTCATCCTGGCTGATGATAACAACGGGGCGAACCTTCTTTATTTCGCTTCCAATGGTTGGATTAAGGTCTGCGAAATATATCTCGTACCGTTTAATATTCAAAATCATCATCCTCCAGTCCGTCGAGAACGGTTGACTCAAAATCGTCCCAACTTTCTTTTTCATCGGCCATGGCTTTGTAAGTTTCTTCCCATGACAGCTTGTTTTCTTCTTTTTTCCGAAGGAGCAGACCGCTTTCCGTTTCTTCAATTAAAAGTGAATTTTTCAGGCCGTATTTCTGTAGGAGGGCTTTGGGGATACGCACCCCCTTTGAGTTGCCGATAGGGACCAGCTTTGCATCTCTGATTCTTACATGGTTTTCCATGGAATGGCTCCTGGCATTTAATTGTGATTTTTGTGATCACTGTAATTACAATTGGCCGGTGTGTCAAGCGAATCAGGAAAAATCGATTAGGAGAGCAAAAACGCATAAAATCATGCCCGTCCCCAAGTTTCTTTATTGATTTAATGTCTCTATCGACAGAGGTATCTAAAATAGTTGGCGGATTAAGATCATCGGTGCAAAAACGTCGAGATGCTAATAAATGAAGTGGCACAATGCTGTTCATCCTCAGCACTCAGGTCTCGCGTCTCAGCACTCAGTACTGACTTTTGACTTCTGTCAACTGTTTCCCGCGTTTCACGCCTTTCCCGCGTGTCTCGCAGATTTCCTTTTACAATCCACGTGCATCGGCGAAGATCCGCGTCCCAATTTCTGACAACTGATCACTGTTCACCGATTACCGTTCGTTGAAATCGGATTGGGAAACGCATAAAATCATGCCCGTTCCCGAGTTTCATAATCTGTGTGAATCTGCGGATATTCATTGGGCTACCAGCCGCTCTCCTTACGCTGCTGATCATCATCCAGGCCGCGTTCTTTTGGCATGTTCTTCTCCAAAAGGATCACCTGGAAAAAGCAGACGTGATCGTTGCCTTTCAGGGGGCGGATGGCCGGGCCAGTGAGACTTATCACTTGATCGATCGTGGCCGCGCGCCAACGCTGATCATATCACCGGCCACTCCATCGCAGCTTAAAGCCTACGACCGGCTTTATTACCCAACAAAAAAATTCGAATCGATCATTGAACAGCAAGCCCGAACCACTTTTGAAAATGCCCTCTACACCGCACGCATTATTAAAAGGTACGGCTTCAAATCCGTGATACTGATAACATCCTAGAACCACACGCCACGATCATATTTTTTGCTCAACATGCTGCTCCTGGGATCAGATATCGATGTCAAAATCAAAAGTGTTGCCACCGGTCGTCTGGACCAGGGCAATTGGTTCCGCCATGCCATCGGATGGAAAATGATTTACAACGAAATGTTGGAGACCTGGGGTAGCCTGGTGGAATGGATCAAATACCTGAACCGAGGTGATCTTTCTGATATCCAACCCGGGAAATCAGGTTTCTTCAGTGGATTGAAAGACTTTTTGCTCTTCGATATCGATTGGCAGAAATTGTAACTCATTGGAGTGTTAAAAAGGTCACCGTTCGTCAATCATCGAAAAAAGATCTGTGATGGATAAAACGCATAATTTCATCCCCGTCCCGCAAATTCCGCAAAAACAAGGCATCCTATCAAATACCATCCGTATTCGATCTTGCTGCTGCCTATGCCGCTGGCATCATTTTGAACCACCCTTTCGTAGATGGCAATAAACGCACAGGATTCCTTGCCGCATATGTATTTCTAATCATCAATGGATGGACGCTAACTGCATCTGAAGCAGAAGCCGTCGATGCAGTATTGGCTTTGGCCGTGAAAGATATAGGCGAAACCGCTTTTTCGAAATGGTTAAAGGATAGGGCGGTAAGGGGCCCCGCCGATGAAGCCTGACCGCTGATTAACACCTAAATTGGGCGATTGTCGAGAAAACGATATTGTTTTTTCTCTAAACCCTTTTCAATTAGGCATTCAGCTTGGTCTGATCCCAGTTTTCCGCCAGTTTTATCCACACTATTGTATTAAATCGAAAGCGATGCTATTTTTGTTACATCAATCATTAAATAAGGTCTCAAAGTGCCAGGAAAACGATAACGTAAGCGAAGCGTCAGCAAGGAGTTGACCGATGGGAAATAAACCTTTCTTTATCAGAGCCGAATGGGACGAAAAGGCACGGGTGTGGGTGGCCACCAGTGATGATGTCCCAGGGCTTGTGGCCGAAGACGACTCTTTGGAAAATCTGATTCTACGGTTGAAGGTCATGATCCCCGAACTCCTTTCCGCAAACGGTTATAACATCGAAGATGAAATGCCGTTTGAACTACTCACCCGGCGTTTTGAAATTGCTCGCCCGGCTGCATAATGACTGTTTTTCAGAAAGCACTGAAAGATCATTTGCAAAAGGTTGGATGCAAATTCGAACGCCAGGGAAAAGGCGATCACGAAATTTGGTACAGTCCGATCACAAAAATTCGTTTCGTCGTCGATGGCAAAATTAAGTCCAGGCACACCGCCAACGCTGTACTGAAGCAGGCTGGCATTCCAAAGAAATTTTAAGAAAATTTGATCTGATAGATGCCTCTCAAGCCGCCCCTAACGAGTTCAATCAATTAGACCAATCAAACGAGGAGAACCAATAAGACCGCTCTTATACGCTCCTATTGTTCACAACGAACTAAACGATCGCAACGTGCATAGCAGTTGGAATAATTTGTAAACAAAGTCCCCGAATCTTCCTTGACTGCGCAGTAGTGTTAAGCTTTTTTTTCCTTACGCCTTACGCCTTACGCCTTACGCCTTACGCCTTACGCCTTACGCCTTACGCCTTACGCCTTACGCCTTACGCCTTACGCCTTACACATAGAAAAAACCGGATTAGGAAACGCATAAAATCATGACCGTCCCTGAGTTTCCCCTTTTTAATAACATCGCTATCAGCAATCGGCCTATAATGCGATTTTTATCCCTGAAAATCGCAAAATAGACCCCAAATAGACCACCTTTTTCCAGTAACTTTTTAGTTTATTTTCAGTTGGTTGGCCTGGCCCGTCCCAGAAGCCGAAAAGAATCAAAAAAATCAGGCTTTTCTCTTACACCGACAACCAAAAGCTTGACAAACTCCTTACATACTTATAGTAAGGAATAGATAAAGTAAGGAAAGGGAGAGGCCGAATCATGCTTACGAAAATAACATCAAAAAATCAAATAACGATTCCCAAAAAAATAATGGATCAGCTACCCGAGGTACGTCATTTTGATGTCGAGCTTAAGGATGGCACCGTAATCCTTAAACCATTGCGACTTTATGATACGAATTTAGAACAAATCCGTACAAAAATCGCCAAACTTGGAATCAAGCAAAATGCTGTGGCTGAAGCGATCAAATGGGCAAGAGAAAAGTAATTCGTGTTGTTTTAGATACCAATGTCGTTATTTCGGCCCTATTATTCGGAGGGCCAAATGGAAAACTTCTTTTTGAATGGAAAAAATGCACGATTCAACCTCTATTATGCCAGCCCATCATTGATGAATATTTGCGGGTCCTGGCTTATCCAAAATTTGGATTGACCAGGCAGGAAATTGACTTTTTACTTTTCCAGGAAATCTTACCCTTTTTCGAAGTCGTGCAAATACAATCCGAAAAATTGCCGGTAATAATCAAAGAAGATCCTTCTGATGACATGTTCTTGCATTGCGCACGGGCGGGCAATGCTGCATTTGTGATTTCAGGTGATCGGCATTTATTATCGTTAAAGTCATACGAGAATATAACGATCATACCGCCTGAAGCCTTTTTATCAACAGTTCTTTAGTCCTAAAGCCGGAAACTACCAACCGATAACCATAAACTGGCAACTGTTTCCCGTGTCTCGCATTTCCCTCAATTCCGTCAACCGATAACCGTAAACTGCTTTAAACTTCTTTGTGTTCCTGACAATTTTATTTAGTTAATTAAGGACGTTATATATTAAAATCATTACAGAATACACCGCCACAAGTAGTATAAAAATAGAATCTTTTTCGCGTAGAAAAAGAGAAAACCTCCTGATAGATAATGAGAAAAAATTGGGCTTATAGGATTACAGGAGGTTAAAGAAATGGACGACATTGCCCGCTTTGAATTGTTTTGTAAACTCCGTAGCCAGATTCGGGGCTCGGACAACCACCTGATCGTCGGAATCGATATTGCCAAGGACAAGCACCATGCTTTTTTCGGCACCCCCAAAGGCCAGTCACTGTGGCGGCGCCTGATTTTTACCAACGATCTGACAGGGTTTAACCGGCTCATCGAACAGGCGGATACACTCATGACCCAGCACAACCTGAAATCGGCCGTGTTCGGCATGGAACCGACCAGCAACTACCACAAACCGCTGATCCACTGGCTTACCGAGCAAGGTCATTTGGTTGTCCTTGTGGGTGGCAAGGCGGTGAAGGACAACCGGGAACTGCTCGATGGGCGCTGGGACAAAAACGATACCAAGGACAGCGCTAATGTGGCTGATCTGATCAGTCAGGGCAAGTGCCTGTTCTATGAAAATCCAGAGGCCGACATGTTGGCCCTGCGCAACCTTTTGTCAGTCCGCCGGCAGCTGAAAAAAGAAGATCATCGCCTACGAATGCGCATCCGCAACGGTCTGCTGGCCAAATACTTCCCTGAAATGGATCGCCACTGGGGATCGTGCATAACTGAAAACCTGGCCATCGTCCGGTGGTATCTGGACCCGCGTCAGATTGCCGCAACCGAGTTCGACGTTTTTGTCCGCCATGTCACGACCACCGACCGGGGCGCACGTCAGGCGAGTCGTTTGAGAAAAATCTACAATGCGGCTGAACATACCATCGGGCTTCCCGTGGATGACGCAGCCCGATATGAAGCGACAATGCTGGTGGAGCGTTTCAAGTCTGTCGAGGAACAACTTGCCAGTGTCATGGATCAGGTAAAGTCCGTATGTAATCGTTTGCCCGCATACAAGCTGTTACTGACCATTCCCGGGTTCGGTGTTTATATTGCGCCCCTGGTACTATCTGCCTTGGCCAATCCAATGCGGTTTAAAAGTCGCAAGCAGGTGATCCGGCTGGCCGGTCTGGATCTCAACGCCAGCCGCAGCGGCAAAAAAAGTAAGGAGAAGGTTCCGGTGATTTCCAAAAGAGGCGATTCTGAGCTGCGCTACGGGCTGTATCAGGCTGCGTTAATCGCCTCCTATCACAATGATGCCTTCCGCCGTATCTACAACCGCATGCTGGAAGGCCGCCAAGGGGAGCGAGGAATCAAGACAAAGGCCCGCGTAAAGATCGCAGCCAAAATGCTGGTGATTGCCTGGACCATGCTGAAAAATAACGAACCGTTCAATCCAAACTATCTGCTGGCAGAGCCCGTTCATCCCCGTTGAAACATTGATTTCGGGAGGGACAATCCTGGGCCTGCCAGCTCCATCTAAGAAGTAATACATCTCGATGAAGTGAGGATGAGATTGAACAGCTGACACAAGCACCGCTTTAACATTTTCGGCGAGAGAGCCCGTCCATAGACGTAGAGGCGAAAGAACCTCGTGAGGGACAATCAGTGGGCCTCTCTTCCGAACTTGAGAATCTGGATAAGGAATGATTGGCGGATCCGCAGGTTCGGGTCATGCCGGATAAACGTAACGATCAGATCAAAAGTTCGCCGAAGGAAGAGAATACCTCGCCAACCCTTTTATAAAATCAACAAGAGAGGTGCGTATTTTAAACCAGTCCGCTTATAAACAATTGTTTTTACAGTATTAATTTTTTTATTGACATAAGGAATATAGAATGTCCCCCAATTTCCCTTTTTAATAACATCGCTATCAGCCATCGGCCTATAATGCGATTTTTAGCCCTGAAAATCGTAAAATAGACCCCAAATAGACCATCTTTTTCAGCCTTTTTAGTTTATTTGCAGTTGGTTGGCCTGGCCCGTCCCCAGACCAATTCGGTTGGCCTGGCCCGTCCCCAGACCAATTTTCAATGGCGTGCCCGAACAACTACCCCCTTTCAATACAAATCAATTTCAACGACTGTTTGGATTAGTTTGAAATGAGAATCCAGTGAATAAACAACGCTTTGATGGTGCCTGGCATTTTGAGCGATAATCAGATCCGGAATGCCGATGCCGTTGAAACCTTGCTTCAAACATTGATATTGCCATTCAATCAGCTGATTCCAACGAATGGTCAATGGGAAGTTTTCGATGGCGTAGAGTAGTTCTACAATTCTACGCTGATTCCGCAATTGAAGATAAGGGACAAGTTCGACAAGGATCAGGTTATTGGTAGCGACAAGGTTTTCATCGATCAGATTGTCAAGGCGTTCGCTGCTGGCGCCTGATCTGAAATAATCAATCCAGACCGAAGAATCGACCAGGACTGTCATGAGCGGTCTCTCAATCTGTCCAGATCAATTTCCAGATCTGTCACTTTGCCCTTGAACTGTTTTAATTCAGCGATCTTTGTTTTACGTACCAATTCCTCCAATGCGGTAATGATGACCTTGGTTTTCGTTCGGATGTGGGTCGCTTTCATCGCTTCAGCCACTAAATCGTCGGGTAAATCAAGGGTGGTTCTCATTGTCGGCCTCCTTTTATATGCATAAAAATAAAAACTTATGCATAAAAAGTCAAATGCAATTTTCAGCAGTTAGCGTAACTTGTCCGTGTGTATCGCAAATCATTAACAATTGGTCGATTGAAAGCATTTGCGCAGAAATGTAGAGATGTCAATAAATGAAGTGGAAAAATGCTGTTCATTCTCAGCACTGAGGTTTCGCGTCTCAGCACTCAGTACTGGTTTTTATCCTCTGACTTCTGATCTAAGATCTCTGACCCCTGGTCTCTGTAACTCGCGTCTCATCACTCATCACCCATTACAGGATAACGGCTCTTCACGCTTTTCCCGCGCGTCCCGCAGCTTCCCTTTTGCAATCAGCGCGTATCCGCGAAGATCCGCGTCCCAATTTCTGACAACTGACCTCTGATCTCAGACATCTGGCATCTGAAACCTGACCTCAGGTCTCGCGTCTAAGCACTCAGTACTGACTTTTGACTTCTGTCAACTGTTTCCCGCGTTTCGCGCCTTTCCCGCGTGTCTCGCGGATTTCCTTTTTCAATCCGCGCGCATCCGCGAAGATCCGCGTCCCAATTTCTGACAACTGACCTCTGATCTCAGACATCTGGCATCTGAAACCTGACCTCAGGTCTCGCGTCTCAGCACTCAGTACTGACTTTTAACTTCTGTCAACTGTTTCCCGCGTTTCACGCCTTTCCCGCGTGTCTCGCAGATTTCCTTTTTCAATCCGCGCGCATCCGCGAAGATCCGCGTCCCAATTTCTGACAACTGATATCTACTTTCCTTGACAAGCTGGACAAGAATGCTTTTTCGCGCCTTACGCCTTACGCCTTACGCCTTACGCCTTACGCCTTACGCCTTAAGCCCTGGTTGAAACCGGAATGGGAAACGCATAAAATCATGCCCGTCCCTGAGTTTCCCCGGTAGTAAAAAATAACCCTTTCTACCGATTGATTTACTTTTTACTTCTCTGCTACAAGATGTTCGCATTGTGGATTTGGCAAGTGAATCGATTCGTCTTTTTTAGAGGCGTGTAACCGAGGAAGCGGAGCTATATCTTTTCGTCATAAAATTTTTTAAAATTGCTTACATTATGATGCCGGCAATCTGTAAAATGATGTGATACTTCTTGGGGAAAGAAATACTAAAGAAAAGGTGCTTATGAAACGAACCCAGATTCAACTCCATGACGCACAGTTGAAATGGCTGAAAACAGAGGCACTGGAACAGGGCATTTCAATGTCCCAATTGCTCCGTGATATCGTCGATAGTTTCAGGATGCAGGCTGAACGAGATCAGCAGGTGGATTCCAACAAGGCGTTCGCCTTGGAGGCCGTGGGACGCTTTTCATCAACACGTACCAATGCATCCTGAAAAAATCTTTATCGATACAACCGCTTTTTGCGCACTGATTGACAGTGCCGACCAATATCACCAGTGCGCCAAGATGCTTTGGCCTTCGCTGCTGGAGAAAAATGTCGCGCTTCTCACCAGTAGTTATGTGGTTGCGGAAACCATGAACCGCATACAGGATCTGTTGGGGTACGAGGCCGCGGATCTCTGGTACAAGGCAGTGCTTGGTGTTGTGGATGTCAAGTGGGCGGATGAATGGCTGCATTCATTGGGATATGAATTGTGGATGAGTCTGGGCCGTTTAGGGTTCAGTTTCGTGGACTGCGTCAGCCAGATTCTGATGAATCGCCATCAGGTTAAAAAGGCATTTTGCTTTAAGCCTAATTTCGCTGATCAGGGCATCACCGTGGTACCATAATCTGTGTGAATCTGCGTAAACTTGTCCGGGCGTAGCTTTCTGCGAAGACTGATCTGTGGATATTCATTCTGGAATCACATGCCACGCTCATATCTTCTACTCAACATGCTGCTTCGGGGATCTATGATCGATGTAAGAATCAATAGTGTTGCGACCAGCCGTATAGACCAAAACAATTGGTATCACCATGCCATCGGTTGGAAAATGATTTACAACGAAATGTTGGAGACCTGGGGTAGCCTGGTGGAATGGATCAAATACCTGAACCGAGGTGATCTTTCAGATATCCAACCCGGTAAATCAGGTTTCTTCAGTGGATTGAAAGACTTTTTGCTCTTCGATATCGATTGGCAGAAATTGCAGATCATTGGAGTGTTAGAAAGGTCACCGTTCGTCAATCATCGAAAAAAGATCTGTGATGGATAAAACGCATAATTTCATCCCCGTCCAGCAAATTCCCACTGGTCTCTGTCACTCGCGTCTCATCACTCATCACCCATTACAGGATAACGGCTCTTCACGCCTTTCCCGCGTGTCTCGCATTTCCCCCAATTACGTCAACCGATAACCGTAAACTGCTTTAAACTTCTTTGTGTTCCTGACAATTTTAATATAGTTAATTAAGGATGTCCCCATTATTACCCCAGGTCTCGCGTCTCAGAACTTTGCTTTTATGATCTCAGCACTCAGTACTATTTTTTATGGCACTCATGTCTCGCGTCTCAAGTCTCAGTACTGCTTTTTTACGTTCTAAACGCTCCCAACGAACTTAACGGATATGTATAATTTGTAAACAACGTCCCCTAAAATTCCCGCACTTTCCCCAAGCCTATTGACATGCTATAGGTTGTAAATTATTATGGTCATAATAATTTCAGACTGAGGTGGATTATGGACGACATCCAACAAATAATGTCGGTTACCAAGGCAAAGCGCGAGCTTCTTGACGTCATTAAAACAATGCAAGAGGAAGACTCAACCATTACGCTCACTCGAAATGGTGCACCGGTCGGAGTCATGATGACGCCTAACCGATATGAGGCGCTCATAGAAACAATTGAAATTCTGGTAGATAAGGATATTTTAGCTTCGCTTGGGGCTTCAGCCAGGGATTTTAAAAGCGGCCGGGTCTTTGAAGATAGCGCTGTTTGGGATGATTGATGATTATTTACCGATTGCTCTATTCAGAAACATGCCGCAATCAAATTAAAAAACTGCATCCTACCCTAAAACCCGTCATTCGTTCAAGAATAGACAAATTAAAGAATGAACCGTTTTCAGGAAAACCATTGGAACGGGAATTATCGGGTTACCGGTCCTTCCGGGCCAAACGATTCAGAATAATCTACAAAGTTAAGGAACTTGATCAGGTTGTCGAGATTCATTATGTTGGACATCGGAAAGATGTCTACGAACTTTTTGCTGAGAAAGCAGGTCGTTCATTCTTTGAGGACCTTTAAGCTTAATGCCGTCAGCTTACGAACTAATCAACGTAACTGCTGATAGGGTGGGACAAAAACGCATAAAATCATGCCCGTCCCTGAGTTTCCCCTGAGTTTCCCTGTCACGACCACCGACCGGGGCGCACGTCAGGCGAGTCGTTTGAGAAAAATCTACAATGCTGCTGAACATTCCATCGGTCTTCCCGTGGACGACGCTGCCCGGTATGAAGCGACAATGCTGGTGGAGCGCTTCAAGTCTGTCGAGGAACAACTTGCCGGTGTCATGGATCAGGTAAAGTCCGTATGTCCCCAAAAATTCCTCACCACTAAGAGTAGGTACTTTGAATAATATTCTTAATGATCTGTCTGTGCAATTAGAATTGGATAAAGCAAAGCTTATCGAGATCCTCTTCTGACAAAAAATCGGTCAATAGTGGACGTTCCCGAATTCCGAATTTTGCAATCCGCGTGCATCCGCGAAGATCCGCGTCCCAATTTCTGACAACCGTTCTAAACGAGCTTAACGGACATGTATAATTAGTCAACAACGTCCTCGAGAATCCCAAATGACCGTTGACTTTGTACACCTATTGTACTAACGTTTATTTGAAATAAGATTCATAGGGGGCACCATGTCGTCAACACAACCAACTAAAAAAAGATCTGTTAAATCATCACGGATTGGGCTCAGAACCACACCGGAACAGGAAGCAATTTTTCGTCGAGCAGCAGAGGCATGCCACAAGTCGTTGACCGAATTCATCATAGACAGTGCTTATCGTGCCGCTGAACAGGCTTTGCTGGACCAGCGATTGTTCGTCGTTCCCAACAACCGGTATCAATCCTTTTTGGAATTGCTGGATCAACCTGCTTCAGAAAATCAAGGATTACGAGATTTGTTTTCTAAAGTTGCCCCTTGGGAATGAACATGCAATTGAGTTCCCCGGAAGCACTAAATAAGGGACATCTCCTCAAGTCCTTTACCTGCGGCAGCCCTAGTTTGGATGATTGGCTGATTCGCTATGCACGACAAGCGCATACATCAGGGTCCGCCAGAACTTTCGTCGTGACAGAAGCAGAAAACGTTGTTGGCTATTACAGTTTGACAGTCGGCCAAATAGAACCGATCGAAGCACCTCCACGAATTCAGAAAGGAATGGGCAGGCACCCAATTCCCGTAATCATTCTTGCTCGACTTGCCGTATCAAAAGACCACCAGGGGCTGGGGATTGGCCGTGGGCTTCTTCAAGATGCTATCCGTAGAGCGCTGGTGATAGCGGAACAAGCCGGTATTCGTGCGCTGCTGACACATCCGATTGACGAAAATGCCACCAACTTTTACCGTCGCTTTGGATTTGTCTCATCACCATTAAGAGAACAGCAATTTCTGCTTTTATTAAAAGATGCGAGACGTCTATTGACCGATTCACCTTGAATGGAATGGGCTTCTGATATCTGTTCCCCGTCTCGCAGGTTTCATTTTTCAATCCGCGTGCATCCGCGAAGATCCGCGTCCCAATTTCTGACAATTGATCTCAGATCTCTGGCCGCTGACTTCTGATATCTGTTCACTGTCCCCGACAGTTCTATATTCTATGACCAACTTTTTATTGAGCGAAACGCTCTCAACGAACTTAGCGTATATGTACAATTAGTCAACAACGTCCTCGAAAAATCCAATAAACTGCCATCTTGACATTGTCCTACAACGTAAATACAATGTCGTTATGAAAGAACTACGTTTCGAATGGGACCCAATTAAATCAAAAGCTAATCGGGAAAAACACGGTATCTCATTTGAGGAGGCGGCCACCGTCTTTTATGACGAATGGGCGATTGAGTTCTATGATGACGATAATTCGGAATGGTAGGATCGCTTCCTCTTATTAGGCATCAGTGCCAAGCTGCGCTTGCTTATGATCTGTCACTGTTACAGAGCTGATGAGTCTGTCATCAGGATCATCTCCGCCCGCAAAGCAACCAGGAAAGAAGCTAAGCATTACCGGAGGTGAAAAATGAAAAATGAGTATGATCTTTCTAAAATGAAGTCGAGGCGAAATCCGTATGCAAAACAATTAAAAAAGCAGGTTACTCTGAGAATTCGACCAGATATTATAGAATATTTTAAAGACATGGCTAATGAAACCGGAATACCCTACCAAAGTCTAATAAATCTTTATTTACAAGATTGTGTTAACAACCAGCGAAAGTTGGATATTCAGTGGTCTCCTCAATGATGCGGGCAGAACCAGACACTAAACGCATATGGCAAATTCCGTTCACCAGCTATTTTCGTTTCATTACTTCAGGTTTAACTTGACATCATACTTCAGTCGTAACGATTCACATCCCCATAGAAAAGGCAGCATTTTATACAGCTGGGATAGGAATGACAATTCCTTTGCGCCCTTGCGCAAGAACTTCCGCGATATAGTTCCAGGGATCAATGTTTCTTAGCCGGCATGTTTCGATGATGCTTAGCGTCGCCGAAAATGAGAGGCTGCCCTCGGTTGTACGGGTGCCAAAAGTGATTTTTCGGAATAGAACCACCCACCGCAGGGCACGCTCGGCTTCATTGTTCGTGGCTGGCAAGCCGGGATTTTTAACAAACGCCACCACCGCATCGCAATCATTTAAAATCTCTTTTGCCAGAGCTTTTAATTTGGCATGATCTGATTTGGATCCCAGATTGCAAGCCCTTTTTAAGCGGGCGAGGATTGGGTTGCATTTTTTCTTGCCATCCTCGCCCTGGGCCATTGTCTTGATCAGCCCTCGCAGTTCCCTCAAGAACCAATCCCCGGCTTTCTGAGCATCCTCGTTCACCGCGCCCGTTAACGCAACGGCTTTTCGGATTAAATGGGCCAGGCAGCGCTGTCTTTTCGAGTAGCTTCGATAAGCCCCATAACCATCGGTGATCAGCCACCCGAAAAAGGCTTCGGTGATCAATTCCAACAGTGCCTCTTTTTTACGGGTACCGATTCGATAGATTGCCGTTGTCTTGCTGATTGCCACCCAAACCCATAAAAAGATGCCCTTCTGGTACCAGGGGGTCTCGTCCAGATGGACTTGCTCTTCTTTTTGTAATTCCTTTATCAACTCATCCACCACGGGATTACAGGCAATGCCGACTTCTCGAATTGATTTGCAGATCAGACCAATGGACAGCTCAAAATTCAACCAGTTTTGAAGAAATTCCTTGATTTTGTTGCGGGACATACCGCAGCGGCGATTCAATGCCGCTATGAAAGTGGCGAGCATCGGACCGACCATCGTATACTCGCTCAATTTGATGTTTCGTTTGCGGCCTTCCAAAATCGATACATATCCTTCACCGGGTTGCTCGATGTTATCATGCCCGCACTCACAAACGGCGCTATAATAATAATGAAGGGTACAGGTGATTTCCAAGCCGTTTGGATTTCTTTCCAGCTCATAGGTATAAAAACCGGTGTGCGGCGATACCTTCAAGGCAAGTTTTTTCTCGCAGATGATGCACTGCTGCGGATGATGATGTTCGATATAATCGGCTTTAGGTTTTTGTGCTCGCCAAAAGCCTTGTGAGCCGGGTTGACGCCCTGCGTTACGTTTTTGACTGTCATCGGATGCTGTGGGAGCGTTTCGATCTTCAACGGGTTGATCATCGTCTGCGGGGTTATCACCGTCTTTTTCTTGATCCTCGGTCTTGGATTCTTTGGACGGATCTGCTTTATCTTTCTTCTTAAAAGGATCGTCTGATGACGGAGGCCTGGAGCTGTTGCTGGAATCCTGGTTTAAATTCTCATACAATTCGATCCCGAAATCACGAAGCCTCAACGTCAGCGAGACTAAATCCGATTTATTCAGGCGGTTTAAAGATTCTATACTGATTTGATTCAGGTCATCCGGGCTAAATCGATTTTTCCGCTTATTCTTCACAACGTGAGAATATCAGATTGAAATCAATTTGTCTTGTTAAAAGGCTATTCCTCATTGCACTCTCTATGGGGGTGTGAATCGTTACCTTCAGTCAGTCTCGGTACTAATTTTTAGGGCGCGCTGACAGCACGGTCATAAGTGAGAAGGGGATAGCAAAACGCATAAAATCATGACCGTTCCTGACTCAAGATGCTGTTCATTCTCAGCACTCAGGTCTCGCGTCTCAGCACTATTTTTTGTCACCCGCGTGTCTCGCAGATTTCCTTTTTCAATCCGCGTGCATCCGCGAAGATCCGTGTCCCATTTTCTGTCAACTGTTTCCCGCGTTTCGCGCCTTTCCCGCGTGTCTCGCATTTCCCTCAATTCCGTCAACCGATAACCGTAAACTGCTTTAAACTTCTTTGTGTTCCTGACAATTTTATTTAGTTAATTTAGGACGTTCCCCAATTTCCCTTTTTAATAACATCGCTATCAGCCATCGGCCTATAATGCGATTTTTAGCCCTGAAAATCGCAAAATAGACCCCAAATAGACCACCTTTTTCAGCCTTTTTAATTTATTTGCAGTTGGTTGGCCTGGCCCGTCCCCAGACAATTTCCCCAGACAATGTGTCAGTTGTTTACGCATCACTGACCACGGCTTTCAGCCCTCTGATTACCGTCCGTTTAAACCGGATTGGGAAACGCATGAAATCATCACCGGACCCAAAATACCCCCTGTTGCAATAAAGCCCAATTGGCATTAAGATATGTTGGATATAGGAAATTTAAATAATTGAGGGTGTGGGGATATGCCAAAAATTATATTAAAAACAGACATGCCAGATAAAGCGGTTGAGATTATATCCGAGGCTCTGGAAACGGAATCATTACGGCTTAAATACAGTCTACAGCTTTCAAAAAAGCGGCTTTCCAAGTTTGAAAAAAAATATCAAATTTCGTCAGAAATGTTCATGGATGAATGGAGCGCCGAGGACCTGGAAGGGAAGGATTTGGAATATGTTGAGTGGGCTGGCGAATATCATCTTTCCAAGAGGCTTAGTGAAAGATTAGATGCATTAAAGAGCATCCGTCATGTCTCTTCGTGACTATCTGGAGGCTTTTCATCGCGCTGTTGAAAGAATTGATGATTATGGATTCGCAGAATCAATAGACATTAAAGAAGAGCGAAGAGCTGCAAAACAATCTATTATAAAATCGAAAATCATTCTCGTTGATGGCTCTGTTTTGCATGTCGAAGAATTTATCGATGCTAAATATACAATTGAAAAAGTTCATTATGCCTATCAATACCAGGATAGGGATGGAAAACTAATTTTCAGATATGACAATGCTCGTCACAGGCCTGATTTGGGATTTAGTAACCATAAGCATCTTTCAGACGGATCAATAGAAGAATCATCCATACCTGATATCTCCGATGTGGTTGATGAAGTGATCAGCCATATATAGTTCAAAAAAATTGCAGGCTTGGTTAAAAATTGATTTTTTAACTTAAGTTAATGGGCTGATAAGATCGTAAGCCTGTAGGTCGTCAGTTGTTCATCTTTCTTTTATCTCATCAGCTCAACAACTAATCAGGGACAGGCTGGGCGTGAGAATAAAAAAATGGAAAAGACGGTCAATAGACCATTGGACGTGACGAATCTTCCTTGTTCCCCGCAACAATGAAACAACGTCCCTCCGTACTGACGCTGATCTCAGTCATTTGTTACGCATCACTCATAACGCATTACCGATCACGGCCTTCAGCCCTCTGACCTCTGAAACCTGAGCTCTGAAAACTGATATCTGTTCACCGCTAACCGATAACAGTAAACTGGCTTCTGACCTCTGATCTCTGTTAGTTGTTTACGCATCACTCATAACGCATCACTAATCACGGCCTTCAGCCCTCTGACCTTCGTTAATTGGGCATTCAGCTTGGTCCAACCCACCGAAGGGGCATTTGAACTGCGGGAGAGGCAATCGGCCTATAATGCGATTTTTAGCCCTGAAAATCGCAAAATAGACCCCAAATAGACCACCATTTTCAGCCTTTTTAGTTTAATTGCAGTTTGTTGGCCTGGCCCGTCCCCGGACCCGCAGGCGCGTTTCACGCCTTTCCCGCGCGTCCCGCAGCTTCCCTTTTGCAATCCGCGCGTATCCGCGAAGATCCGCGTCCCAATTTCTGACAACTGATATCTACTTTCCTTGACAAGCTGGACAAGAATGCTTTTTCGCGCCTTACGCCTTACGCCTTACGCCTTACGCCTTAAGCCCTGGTTGAAACCGGAATGGGAAACGCATAAAATCATGCCCGTCCCTGAGTTTCCCGTCCCTGAGTTTCCCCGGTAGTAAAAAATAACCCTTTCTACCGATTGATTTACTTTTTACTTCTCTGCTACAAGATGTTCGCATTGTGGATTTGGCAAGTGAATCGATTCGTCTTTTTTAGAGGCGTGTAACCGAGGAAGCGGAGCTATATCTTTTCGTCATAAAATTTTTTAAAATTGCTTACATTATGATGCCGGCAATCTGTAAAATGATGTGATACTTCTTGGGGAAAGAAATACTAAAGAAAAGGTGCTTATGAAACGAACCCAGATTCAACTCCATGACGCACAGTTGAAATGGCTGAAAACAGAGGCACTGGAACAGGGCATTTCAATGTCCCAATTGCTCCGTGATATCGTCGATAGTTTCAGGATGCAGGCTGAACGAGATCAGCAGGTGGATTCCAACAAGGCGTTCGCCTTGGAGGCCGTGGGACGCTTTTCATCAACACGTACCAATGCATCCTGAAAAAATCTTTATCGATACAACCGCTTTTTGCGCACTGATTGACAGTGCCGACCAATATCACCAGTGCGCCAAGATGCTTTGGCCTTCGCTGCTGGAGAAAAATGTCGCGCTTCTAACCAGTAGTTATGTGGTTGCGGAAACCATGAACCGCATACAGGATCTGTTGGGGTACGAGGCCGCGGATCTCTGGTACAAGGCAGTGCTTGGTGTTGTGGACGTCAAGTGGGCGGATGAATGGCAGCATGATTTGGGATATGAATTGTGGATGAGTCTGGGCCGTTTAGGGTTCAGTTTCGTGGACTGCGTCAGCCAGATTATGATGAATCGCCATCAGGTTAAAAAGGCATTTTGCTTTAAGCCTAATTTCGCTGATCAGGGCATCACCGTGGTACCATAATCTGTGTGAATCTGCGTAAACTTGTCCGGGCGTAGCTTTCTGCGAAGACTGATCTGTGGATATTCATTCTGGAATCACATGCCACGCTCATATCTTCTACTCAACATGCTGCTTCGGGGATCTATGATCGATTTAAGAATCAATAGTGTTGCGACCAGCCGTATAGACCAAAACAATTGGTATCACCATGCCATCGGTTGGAAAATGATTTACAACGAAATGTTGGAGACCTGGGGTAGCCTGGTGGAATGGATCAAATACCTGAACCGAGGTGATCTTTCAGATATCCAACCCGGTAAATCAGGTTTCTTCAGTGGATTGAAAGACTTTTTGCTCTTCGATATCGATTGGCAGAAATTGCAGATCATTGGAGTGTTAGAAAGGTCACCGTTCGTCAATCATCGAAAAAAGATCTGTGATGGATAAAACGCATAATTTCATCCCCGTCCCGCAAGTTCCCCGCAAGTTCCCCGCAAGTTCCCCCAGCTTGGTCCAACCCACCGAAGGGGCATTTGAACTGCGGGAGAGGCCATCGGCCTATAATGCGATTTTTGGCCCTGAAAATCGTAAAATAGACTCCCAATAGACCACCTTTTTCAGCCTTTTTAATTTAATTGCAGTTGGTTGGCCTGGCCCGTCCCCAGACCAGGTCAATAAGCATGCCCACGAAAGCAGCGCCGGCACATACAAAAAACGTTTTTGCACCAACGACAGGATATTTGGATCAACTTTAACATCCGGCCTTGAACGTCGCCGGAGTTTAAAGTAATTTACATATTGAACATCCGGCCTTGATACGGAGTTCACCTTGAAAGCCCGGAAGGGATAGTTCCGGGCTTTCTCTTCATTTTCCTGGACCATACGAATGCCCCATTACGGTTTACAATAGAACTGCAGAAAAGACGATTGCCAACGGGAGCTATTACAGCGGGGTAGGCGGGGTACGTTTATTCATTTTTGGGGCGGGGTATCGCTGCGGGATAGTAGAACCAACCGTTACACTTTTGCCGCATAGGCGAGGTAGGCCGTTACACTATTTTTGTCTTAGCATCTGTTCACCGCTAACCGATAACAGTAAACTGGCTTCTGACCTCTGATCTCTGTTAGTTGTTTACGCATCACTCATAACGCATCACTAATCACGGCCTTCAGCCCTCTGACCTTCGTTAATTGGGCATTCAGCTTGGTCCAACCCACCGAAGGGGCATTTGAACTGCGGGAGAGGCAATCGGCCTATAATGCGATTTTTGGCCCTGAAAATCGCAAAATAGACCCCAAATAGACCACCATTTTCAGCCTTTTTAGTTTAATTGCAGTTTGTTGGCCTGGCCCGTCCCCGGACCCGCATCGGCAGAACCGTAACCGTCCCTGAGTATTGGTTGTTAATATCATTTGACACAATGACGATGGGTCTTGTTTTTGCAATCTCCCGACCGAAAGTAGGATCCAGCGCTGCCAGATGAATTTCAGCCCGTTTAATAGTCATCCCAGCCCTCCAAGTCTGCAGGTTCAAATTCTGACGACAAATCGAGGCTTTCCTGATGGCGGACCCTGTAGCCTTCGACCAGGTTATCTTTCAAGGTTTCCTGGCGGATCTGGTTAATTTTGAGTTCGATGGCTTCTGAAATAAATGCGCTGCGCTTTCTGGGCCCTGACATCTGATCCATAACCATCACAAGATGTTTCGGCAAATTGATATTTAAACGCACATTTTCTGTGCTCATATAGAACCTCCATTTGTGTGTATTGTATTGTGTTTTATTTTATGCCTTAATGTGGAAATGTCAAGGATGGTTTGGAGCCGCCCCCGTTGGCCAGTCCCAGTCAGGGCCTGAAAAAAGCGAAGCGATTTCGTGATTCTGTGTTCGATTTTCGGTAGTGGATGATGTAGAGCTTGAAGGGGATGTCCTGAATGCGTGATGCGTCCAAAGATATCGTCATAAATACGATGTCGCTCATTGCTCTAACGGCAGTATTTGGTAAGCTTGATGAAAGGTTGAGCATAACGCATGAAATCATGCCTGTCCCTGAATTCCCCCTAACTAAGATTAAAAAAGCAGAATAAAGTTTAAAAGTAAAGGGCGTCCCCCTCTCCCTCTTCTGATGACATGTTCTTGCATTGCGCACGGGCGGGCAATGCTGCATTTGTGATTTCAGGTGATCGGCATTTATTATCGTTAAAGTCATACGAGAATATAACGATCATACCGCCTGAAGCCTTTTTATCAACAGTTCTTTAGTCCTAAAGCCGGAAACTACCAACCGATAACCATAAACTGGAAACTGTTTCCCGTGTCTCGCAAGTTCACTTTTACAATCCGCGTGCATCCGCGAAGATCCGCGTCCCATTTTCTGTCAACTGTTTCCCGCGTTTCGCGCCTTTCCCGCGTGTCTCGCATTTCCCTCAATTCCGTCAACCGATAACCGTAAACTGCTTTAAACTTCTTTGTGTTCCTGACAATTTTATTTAGTTAATTAAGGACGTCCCCCAAGTTCCCTTTTTAATAACATCGCTATCAGCCATCGGCCTATAATGAGATTTTTAGCCCTGAAAATCGTAAAATAGACCCCAAATAGACCACCTTTTTCAGCCTTTTTAATTTATTTGCAGTTGGTTGGCCTGGCCCGTCCCCGGACACGTCTGTTTCCCGCGTTTCGCGCCTTTCCCGCGTGTCTCGCAGATTTCCTTTTTCAATCCGCGCGCATCCGCGAAGATCCGCGTCCCAATTTCTGAAAACTGATATCCACTTTCCTTGGCAAGCTGGACAAGAATGCTTTTTCGCGCCTTACGCCTTACGCCTTAAGCCCTGGTTGAAACCGGAATGGGAAACGCATAAAATCATGCCCGTCCCCGAGTTTCTCGCCACCGGGAAGATGCGGTGAGATCGGCAATCCCGGAAGGGGTTCTGCCTTTCGAGATGAAAAAACACGAACAACCTCATGAGGCCCTATTATTTCTTTATTTTTCGAAAAAGATAAAACGCTTGCTTTTTAGGTGGAAGCAAGTTTGTATAATTTGTAAACAACGTCCCCTAAAAATCCTAATTTGTAAACAACGTCCCCTAAAAATCATAGTAAACAACAACGAAACATCGTCGCCGAAAAATCCATATCCATAAAAATGCCATAATACGCGATATATTTGGGATTTAAGCCAACGTTTCTCAATCAGCGCGCATCCGCGAAGATCCGCGTCCCATTTTCTGACAGCTGACAACTGACTTCTGACCTCTGGTCTCTCTCAGCACTGGTTTTTATCATCTGTTCACCGCCAACCGTCAACTGAATCAAACTTCTTTACGTTCTAAACGATCTCAACGAACTTAACGGATATGTATAATTTGTCAACAACGTCCCCGAGTTTCCCCGGGTTTGCCTTAATCGGAATGACTAAAGATTGGATAAAAAGCTTATATATATAGCCGGTTCTAGCCGAACAGGTTCCACGCTTCTGGATCTTTTGCTGAACAACCATAAATGGATAATATCCATTGGCGAAATGGATCGATTACCTTGGTTCATGAGCCAAGCATCGCTTACCTGCTCATGTGGAAATGATTTTAACCATTGTGTATTCTGGCGAAAGGTTCAGTCTTTGGGGTGCGAGAAACTCGGTGTACCTCCATACACGCCCCTACTAATTGAGCGTTCTCCAAGTTTTAGAGAGGTGAGTATTGGAACAATCAGTAGGTTGCTCTACAAAGCACTAATGATTCAGCCATCCAAGACGATTTATCATCTTGCTAACTTGAGCCTGTTTCGCCCCTTCCAAAAGGCTGCACAAAACTGCCTTTTCTGGAATGACATAATTAGAGAGGTTACTGACTGCCCGGTTGTTGTAGATTCCAGCAAGATCGCTTTTCGGATGAAAGCACTGTATTTTGCCGATCCGAAAAATATCCGGATTATACATATGATCAGGGACGGAAGGGCTGTGGCTGCATCGGAAATACGGCGAACTCAAAGACCTATGAAAATTGCAGCGAGACGGTGGTATCAAGCCCAAAAAAAAATAATTTTCTGCCTGAAGGGAATCCCGAATGGGCAGATTTTTAGGCTCCATTACGAGCAATTCTGCTCAGACCCAAATTCCACACTGCAAGAATTATGCGATTTTGTAAATATTCCTTACCAGGAGAATATGTTGGTTCTGAACAAACATGGAATACACAATGTCGGAGGAAATCCGATGAGGTTTCGACGTGGGGAGACCGATATCAAACTGGATGAAAGGTGGAAACAGGAGTTGGGACCTGAAGATTTAGACACGTTTAACGGCATTGCAGGTCGATTAAACCGTTCTTTTAGATATTCATGATAACAACTTTTCATGAGAAAACGATTGATGTCGGAAAAAGAGACGGAAATAGAAAAAGCTATTGAAGTAAGCCGCAAGCGGATAACTATTAATGCGGCAGCAAGTTATATAAGTCTATTGGTTGAATTAGCCGCAGGTTTATTTCTTCAGGCTTTTATCGTTCGTGTTCTGGGCAGAAGCCAATACTCTCTCTGGCCGATAACTAGTGCATGTATCGGTTTCGTTTCACTCATTCCTGTGGGTGTTGGCTACGGGGCGGGTCGATTCATCGCTCACAGCCTGTCCAAAGGGCGATTGGATGAGGTTCAACAGATTTCCTCCAGCCTTTTTTGGGGCATGTGTGTTACAGCGATTTTCTATTTTGCTGTTGCAGCGGGAATCAGCTTTTATTTTGAAACGTTGTTTACCATTCCGGTAGGATCCGAGGGTGTTGGGCCATGGATTATGTTGTATCTCGGCATGGCCGGCGCTCTTGCAATGCCTATCAGTGTGTTTCGTGGTGGTCTAGTGGCCACGCAGCAGTATGTTGCCATCAACACCATTGGGATCTTTGTCTGTTTGTTGCGTGTAGGGTTGACCGTCGCATTGTTTACCATTGGGCTTAAAAACCTTGTTTGGGTGGCTGCCGTAAGTCTAATGGTATCAGTTATGGAGGGGGTAGCTATCTGGAGAGTATGTCGGCGTTTGGTCCCATGGCAGCAAATCAGATTCAGTGCCTTTCGCTGGAAGATTCTTCGCGAGACGACCAGCTACAGCAGCCTTGTCCTTTTATTGAGACTTTTCAACCTATTATATTATCAGACGGATTACATTCTTATAAACAAAATGATGGAGCCAACGCTGGTTACAGGGTATGCAATAGTTGCCTCATTCGTACTGAAGATCGAATCCGTGCTGAATAGGGGATGCGGTGTCATCATGCCAGCCGTTGCCACGCTCCAAGCCCATTGCAATTATGATCGAATAGCAAGACTTGTGGAACGAACAAACCGTATAATCGTACCAGTTGCTGTCCCTGCCTACCTTTTCTTAATACTTTTTGGTGAAGAGGTATTGAGTCTGTATGTCGGTGAAGAATATATGGAATATGCGGGGCTTTTTTATATTATAGCAGCATATGAGATACTGTGGAGTACGCAGAAAGCATCTCGTCAAGTACTTCATGGATTGGGAAAGTTAGGTTTGTATGTTCCCGTTCACCTTTTTTTTGCGGCACTCAACCTTGTTTTATCCCTTTTCTTCGTTCGGGTTGCAGGGTGGGGATTATACGGTTTGGCTGCTGGAACGGCGATTTCGCAGGTCTTGCTTGGCCCCGTTTTTTTGAATATCTATATCGGATATCTTTTAAAACAGCCTATAGGCAGGCAGCTTTTTCGTCATGTTGCGGTTCCGTTGATGCATTGCCTGCCTGTTTCGGGCGTGATGATGTTATTGTATCACACGGTTGCATGCAGCAGTTTGTGCTCCTTGTTATCAGTGCTTTGCATCAGCCTTTTTATTCATCTTGTTTGGTTATTGATGTTTGGACTGCCGTTTCAGGAAAGGAGAACGCTTCAACGATTTTGCAGAGTGTTCCTTCTAAACCGGGCAGGACGAGCTCGAGGCAATTTACCTTTCTAAAAATTCGATACACTTACGAAACGTGAAATTAAAGAGAAAAATAGAAAATGCTGAAAAAATACGAATCGGTCTATTTGTGTCCGGAAATGACGGCGGCGGTGTTCGGACATCACTGTTGAACCTTATTCATCATGTTGACCGAGAAAGGTTTATTTTTTACTACATCGCATGTGCGCCAGGTCAACTAGTGGATGATATGAAGAAGTTGGGATTGACGGGTATTGTTTTAGGTCGGCCATTACCAGCCATTAAATCCGACCCCCATGACGCCCAATCCGGTATGTTGTTCACCAGCGCGTTATACGGGATTGCATGGATGGGTTCCAGGCTTCCAGGTCTTATTCGAGCAATTCAGGCTCTGAATCTGGATCTGTTGCATTCGCACAGAGTTCATCTGCATGTGATAGGTGGGATTGCAGCAAAATTGGTGGGGATACGATCTGTGTGGCATATTCGGGGAGTGCTTAACCGGCGGTCGTTGCGAGGTATGGCCGTACCTGTATACTGCATGATGGCAAAAATGTTCGGGGATCTTCTGATTGCCAACTCAATGGCGGTGTATCAAAGCCTTTTGCAGTCAGCACAGAAAAAAACCGTCGTCGTATATAACGGACATCCAATAGAAAAAATTAGACGAGAGCAGGTTTCTCGTGATTTCTGGCACAAATTTGGTGTTCCCGATGATGCTCTTCTCGTTGGATTAGTGGGTAGAATCAATCCCAATAAGGGACAGGATTTTTTTATCCGTATCGCAAAGCGGATTGCCCAGCATCGGACAGATATCCGGTTTATTATTGTTGGTGATGTTGCTCCGGGCCAGGATGCATATTGCCGTTGGCTGCATAATTTTACAAGGCAGTCAAACCTTGATAAGTATATAGTTTTTACCGGATTTGTTGAGAAAGCATATCGGCTATACAGCACATTTGATATTTCCACGTTTTGTACACAGGATACCGAAGCCTGCCCCAATACGGTTCTGGAGGCAATGGCGGCGGGTGTTCCCATTGTAGCAACCGCTGTCGGAGGTGCAAGGGAACTGATATCCCATGACCATACCGGTTATCTGGTTGATTCAAAAGATGAAGAGATGTTCTCAGATCGCTTGTTATGTCTGCTGGAGAATATGAAGGAAGCCAAAGCCATGGGGCAAAAGGGTTACCATCGTGCTGTTGCGCATTTTTCCGAATTGCGAATGATTCGCAGTATAGAACAGCAGTACATTCAACTTATTCCAAGTGAATCATTAGCTTAGGCCTTTTCTCGATCAATAGAACAGATTGGTATCTCATCCTTGATATCCGGTGAACTTCTACACTATGTGGCAGTGCTCGTCATTTTGGCTGTTGTTGTTTGCGTTATCGTGTTTCCCTTGAGCTCTGTCATCATTTTCAACTCCATCTATATAGTGAAGCCCATTGCCCGTGTTTTCATGCCGGCTCTGCTTTATAGCTATACCTATGATATGTTCACATTGTGCATGGGATATTTAGGGGCTGCAACTCTTTGGATTAAAAATACGCCAGGTTCGGTAAAAATGCGGCCGTTTCCAATTTTTGTCATGTTATTCATTATATTCATGCTCGCGGTGGGGCTGTTGAATACACGGGTTCCCGAGTTTGGTTTAAAAAAGTTCCTCATTTTCAGTGTTTTTAATTTTTTAAGCCTGTTGTTGCCGATGGTCCTAGTCCGAAATATCAGTGTGGCCAATGATATATTAAAATGGTTTTTGATTTTTGGATTGTTGCTGCCATTTATCATGATGATCCCCGGCGTTTCCATGCAGGGAATGTCCGCACGTTCGACAGTACTGGGTGCAAATCCCTTAGCACCGGCCGAATTGATGAATTGTGCCCTTTTGATTCTGATTGTAAGGCTTTTGCTGAAACCAAGCAAAAAGACCGTTACCCTGTCCATCTTATTCATACCCTTGCTTATTTTCAGCATTGCAAAAACCGGAAGTCGCGGCCCATTACTTAGTAGCGCGATTTTAACCATAGGGCTGGTCGGTATTTACAGTCGCCGGCGTGTCTTTTTGATTTCTATCGTTTCCCTCGTCATCGGTATAGGGTCATATTTGGTGTTATCACAGTTTCTACCCGAGAATCTTGCTATTCGGTTTAGCAAGGAGAAATCCGCTTGCTCTATGGAATATCGGTTGCAATTAACCAGAATAACGGTGTTACGAATGTTTCGAAATCCTATAATGGGAAATGGGCCAGGGGATAGCGCCATGGATGTGGGAGAATCAGATCAACAAGGCTATGCCCATACCGTTGTGCTGGAAGTTTTCGACGAGGCTGGCATACCGGGAGGAATTTTATATTTTCTGATGTTCGTTAATGCATTCAGTGTCGGTATTAAGGCTGTTCGTTCCAACCCAATTGGAAGTTCAAGGAAAATTATTGCTCTCACCTTTGTTATCCTGTTAGCTGGAAAATTCATCGAATCATTTAAAACCGGTAGTTATGCTGGAAGCAATCTGCTGTATTTTCTTCTAGGGTGCCTTTTTGCTGTCGGTAATACCGTAACCCAAAAAAAATCGGAGGAAGGTTCTTTAAAACATAGACCTACCGAGATTTTTATCCGGTTGGGTGGTGCAATAGGCCGTATAAATGCAAAGTAGGAAATTCAAGAGGATCTATGTTTCATAATCTCGACAATCTGTTAATCCATATCGGGTATCACAAAACCGGTTCAACCTGGCTGCAGAAACAGCTATTCACGTCGGGAAACGAAGTCTTTGAACCCCTGTCAATGGCCAATAAGGGACATAGTACCTTGGCAAAACACTTTATCTACGATGCTGAGGATTATCTTTTATCGCCATTCGACTACAATGAAGAGGCAATAAGGAACGCACTTTCAAAAATACTCAATGCCAATGAAAAAGTGCGATCCAAGATACCCGTACTCTCTCATGAACGGTTATCCGGAAACCCGCATAGCGGCGGATTCGATTCGGTGAAAATAGCCTTGATGCTGAAGAGGATTTTTCCTAAAGCAAGAATCCTTATTGTCATTCGAGAGCAAAAGAGCTTTATTCTGTCGAATTATTTTCAATACCTATCGATTGGTGGCTTATGTGGGATAGAGAAATATCTTGACACGAAATACGATGGCAGACGTCCCTTTTTTTCACCAAGTTTTATTGATTTTGTGCCCCTTGTTTCAAAATACCATGATTTGTATGGAGAACAAAACGTGCTTGTTCTACCTTATGAACTGTTTAAGCTGCATCCCCAAGAATTTATAACAAGTATTGAGAGGTTTCTATCCTTAAATATCAATATTAATTCCATTACTTTTGATATCTTTCTCAATAAAAAAAAGGATCACTTTCTCATGCACGGTTTGAGATTCACAAATTTGTTCCGCAGAAGTACTTCCGTAAACAACTATTCTTGGTTATGTAATTGCTGCACTATGATCGTGGCTGAAGCGGGGTTGAATATTCTGGGAAAAGTCGTTCCCGATAGATTGAACCGGATAACTACTGAGCGTCTCAAGCGTATCATTTATAAATGGACTGGAACTAGATACTTAAAATCAAATCAAATGCTAAGCAAAATAATAGGAATTGATCTTTCGGAATATGGATATTTCTGATGGTTCAAATAGACATGAACAGAAGCAGGCGAATTGCCATTGTGACAGGGTATTTTTGGGAAGGCCGTGGCTACCAGGAAAACCTATGGGCTGAATACCTTTCACTCGCAGGGTTTCAGGTGTGCGTTTTTACAAGCAATTCTCATAACCTCATTTTTCAGAATTCTGAAGTTTCCCAGGGAAAACGTTTCGAAGTGACGCGGCTAACTACCTGGCGAATGCCTTTTGGAATTCTATTGTCATCCAAGCTTTCCCGTGCATTGGATCGTTTTCAACCTGAATTGGTTTTCTGGATTGGGGTTGGACAGTTTTTCGGCCTGCCGTTGATCCTGCATCGGAAGTTCAGACATCTACCTGTGGTGAGCTTTTTTGGCGAAAACCTTGGCATGCATGAATTTGACTGGCGAAAATCCGGTATTTCATTCAAACAACGCATCAAGGCAGTTGGATTCAGGCTGATGCGGGGCGGGTATTATCGCCATGTTTTCAGGCGGAGCAACATTATCGTCGCAACCAAACAGCAGACGTCTGAAATTCTTTTAAGTCTCTGCTCATCCGTTCGGGAACGATCCGACTGCAGGGAAAAACTGGTTGAGTTGCCTTTGGGCTACGATCCTCGCTTGTTCCGGGTGGACGCCCATGCCCGCAGAGCTGTTCGAGATACATATGGTCTGAAGGAACAGGATCTGCTCATTGTAGTGTCTTCGCGATTTTCTAAAGGTAAACGGCTGGACAGGCTTGTGAAATTTCTGTCGTCAGCGTTTGACGACAATAAGAGGCTGAAAGTAGTATTGATCGGATTTGTTGCCAATGATCCGGTCAGCGAGTCGATTCGTCGTCAGATTGATGCATCTATCTACAAAGATCGTTTTATCACGCAGCCGTTTCTGCCCAGGGAGGACCTTTCCAGGTGGTTTAACGCGGCTGACATAGGCCTTTATCACAACCCGTCAATTTCCGTTCAGGAGGCAATGGGGACCGGACTTTACATGTGTTTGTCCAATGACGGATCCATGTCTCACCTCATTTCATCAGCCGAATATGGGCTTTTTTTTGACCGGAATGATCAGGCATCCTTGATTCGGTGTATTCGGGATGCGGCACAAACCGTGTCGATCCACATGGACAACGGCTACCATGCATGGCGGCTGGCCGCCAGCCTAAACCATGCCTGGTTGGGGTATGATCGACTAACATGGGATCTAATGGAAAGATTGAAGAACACCGATGCGTATTGCCGTTATTGCCTATAATCTTCGTGTGGCCGGTGGGCTTTCTGTGGGACTGAATGTGGTGCGGGCCTTGGTAGCAGTAGGCGGCCAACACAAATACCTGTTCATATTGCCTGAAAAAGTTGGCTATGAGCAGCTAACTTTTCCGAAACACGCCAATTGTGCATATCTCAGGCCGAATAGTCCCTTCCGCCAAGCCTGTTACGATTTGTCATGCTTGCCGAGGCTTATAGACGATTATAGACCTGACATCATTTGGGGGCTAGGCAACACGGGCGTGTACCGAAAAGTTTGCCTACAGGCCGTATTGATACACAATCCTCATCGGTTTTACCCTATCCGGCACGCCGGTCCCATCGGTTTCAAGAAACGCATTGAGCGTGTCCTGCGCGGGTTGCAGCTGAAAATGCTAATGCGTAGCATTGATCTAGTTTTCTGCCAGACCGAATCAATGCGAAAAAGGATGATCAAAAATTATGCCTACACAGGCCGGACATCTTTGATGCCCAATGCAATCTCAATCAAGACTCTGTCTCACCATGATCTTGTACGGCCAGATGAAATGACATCTCATGAGGGTAAATTTCGGCTGTTAACGCTGACCAAGTACTACCCTCATAAAAATCTTGAGCGAATCGTGGAAACGTTTTCACGGCACCGCCAGCAGCTGAGGGATGTGGTGGTATTCATGCCCATCAGTGCAGATCAGGGTCGCGGAGCTGCTAAACTGATTCAGCGCATCGCGGACGAAAGGCTTACATCCAACGTGATATGCACGGGTGCCATCCCTCAGGAGGATCTTGCATCCTGGTTTCAACATTGTGATGGGATGCTCTTTCCCACCTTATTGGAATCCTTCAGCGGTACCTATGTGGAATCCATGCATTTTGGTCTGCCGATCATAACGAGCGATCTCGATTTTGCACATGATGTATGTGGGGATGCCGCATACTACTGTAATCCGTGGCAAGTAAAGGGTATTCGGGATGCCATCCTGACTTTGAAGAATTCTAAAAGTCTGCGGCAAGAGCTTGTGCAAAAGGGGCGTCGACGGCTACAGGGGATTGATCGGCCTTGGGATGACATCGTTGCTTCTGCTTTGGCGGATATCGAGGCACTGGCCGTCGCGTCCCTATAGATTACATGAGTACATTATTGGAAATATATGAAAATAGTCCACTCTGGATGCAGAACTTTTTATGCGATCTGCAAGGGATGCGGATTCTTAATAGCCGGTACGGCCCTCGCTTCAGAAGGGCTTTGGAATTCCTGTCTGAAAGCCAATGGTGGCCGTATGAAAAACTAAGGGAATACCAAAATGCGCGGTTGCGGATTGTCGTCGATCATGCATACAGAAACGTTCCTTATTACACGAGATTATTCGACGAGTTAGGTCTGCATCCCAGAGATATTCGGAATTCAACAGATTTGCAAAAGCTTCCTGTATTGACCAAAGAGCAGGTGGTTGAGGCTGGTGAGGATTTAATATCCACCGCTTTTTCAAGAAAACGCCTGTGTCAAGGATTTACTAGTGGCACTACCGGCAGCAGTCTAAAAGTGGTATCCCTGCCAGAAAGTGTGGCTATGCAATGGGCAGTCTGGTGGCGGCATCGACGGCGGTTCGGGTTGCGTCTTGGTGATCCGCATGTGCAATTCACGGCCAAGCATATTGTACCATTTAAGCAGCAGCGACCACCTTTCTGGCGCATGTGTCGACCGTTGAATCAACTAAGAATATCCCTTGCCCACCTGAAACCAGATCATATAGAAAAGATAATTGGGTTTCTGGAGCAAGGTGGTTGGTACTATTACGCTGGCTATCCTTCAGCGGTATATTTGCTGGCAGATTATTTGTGTCTGCAAAACCGGACGATCAAAAATGGTCCTGAGTTTTTTGTAAGTGGTTCGGAATCACTTCTTCCCTTTCAGCGCAGTCATATATCTAAATGGCTCAACTGCCGGGTAATCGATCAATATGGAATGGCAGAGGGCGTGGCCAATATCTCCCAGTGTGAAGCGGCTAATTATCATATTGACATGGAATTTGCGATTGTGGAAGACCACCATGTGGTTTCTAAAGAAAACGGCAGCTACTCATGTAAAATTATCGGAACGGCTCTCCATAATTCAGCCATGCCACTGCTGAGATACGACACCGGGGATATCATGACCATCAGCGGGCGGCAGTGCACCTGTGGGCGGAAAAGCCCGGTTGTCGACAGCATCGATGGCAGAATTGAGAGCTACATCGTAACCCCAAGTGGTCGACGCTTGGGGCGGCTAATGACAGTTTTCAAGGACATGACGGCTATCAGGGAGGCACAAATTTGTCAGGACCAAGTGGATACCATTACGGTTAAAATCGCTAAATATCCGAAGTACAGGAAAAAGGATGAGATCCAGTTACTTGAAAATTTTCGCATGCGGGTGGGAGATGAACTTAAAATTAACTTTCAGTATGTGGATCGGATTGCGCGACAGTCCGGGAAAAAATTCCGGGCTGTTATTAGTACGGTCGATGACAATTTAAGAAAGGTTTGAAATGGTTGTAATCTGTACGATATTACAGGTTGTGACGAAAAGAAACAGTCGCTCTATCGGGAAAAAAAACTTACGCCAAATTACCGGAAGTATAGTCAGTAGCGTGGCTTTGATAATTATATCACACCTGCCGGTAGTAGCGGCAGCGAGTCAGGTAGCCCCTCCCATTCATATTCAGATAAACACTCCTGATCATATTGGGCTACCGACATCTATTCGTATCGTTAACAACGGGTTGGCCACAGCTATTATCATCCTGCCAGATGATGTTTCCAATCAGTTGGAACTTTCGGCGAAAATCTTGCAGTCCTATATCGAAAAATCTTCCGGCGCCAGACTTCCCATTCGTTTAAAGCACTTAAACAATCTCCAGCCCAATAATAAAAAAGTGAAAATATGGATTGGGTTTAATCCTACCACTGGTAAGAGTAAAAGACGGGCGGATTGGGAGCAGCTTGATGACGATGGTTTTCTGATATTATTTCATGGTAATTATGACATATTTATATGTGGCAAAACCAACTGGGGAACTAAGTTCGGTGTCTATCATTTTTTAGAAACATATTTGGGGGTTCGATGGCTTTTGCCTGGACCGGATGGTGAATACGTACCCAAGCTCGAGACTGTGGATGTCCCAAAGGAGGACATCTGGGAAAACCCGTCGTTTATTCAACGAAGAATTGGTGGCCTCAGAGGGAAATGGCAAACAGAATGGGCGTATTACAATCGAATGCACAAAAGAGCAAAATATGGCCACAATCTTTATAATGTCATTCCACCGGCCATATATTCAGAAAGCCACCCTGAATTTTTCCCGCTGGTTAACGGTAAGCGATTAATACCCACAGAGGACGAGAGGAATAAATGGCAACCATGCTTTACTGCCAGCGGTATTGTTGAGGCAGCGGTGAAAAATATTTGCCGTTATTTTAAGATGCATCCAGATGAAATATTTTTCTCCTTGGGAGCCAATCACACCACCAAATGGTGCGAGTGCGACAAATGTCGATTATTAGATAGCGGGGGAAAAAACTATTTGGGACTCGAAGATTACTCTGATCGATATTTTACGTGGGCTAACCAAGTTGTCGAAAGGGTTCTAAAAAAATATCCTGATAAATGGTTTGGGGCACTGGCGCATGCAAATTTGGCAGAACCTCCGAAAACCGTTTCCGTACATCCACGAATCATTCCATTTATCACATACGAGCGCCTTAAATGGGTCAGGGAGGATATTGAAGAAGAGGGGAAGAAAGTAACCGAAGCTTGGGCTAATAAATGTAGTGTTGTAGGTTGGTATGACTATATATATGGGACGCCTTATTGCCTTCCACGGATATACTTTCATCAAATGGCAAAGTACTATCGCTACGGACATTCTAAAAACGTGAAATACATGGCGGTAGAGGCCTTCCCGAACTGGGGAGAAGGTCCAAAATACTACCTTTCGTTGCGGTTGCAATGGGACCCATATTTGAATGTAGACCAGTTATTGACTGAATGGTATGAAGCTGCTGTGGGGAAAGAGGCGGCACCTTATCTCGCGGTATATTACAAAAAATGGGAGCGATTCTGGACTGAAAGAATTCCGAAATCCGATTGGTATACTAAAAAAGGTGCCTACCTCCCTTTTAAAAATCCTCACTACTTGGACATAGTTACTTATGATGACATTTCAGAGAGCCGCCGTTTGCTCGAAACAGTTTTAAACAAAGCCGTCTCCAAAGAACAAGTTGCCAGAGCCACTATACTATTACGTGCATTTGAATACTATGAAGCCTCTGCGATTTCATATTTAGGGATTGTTTTGAAGAAGAAATTGCCAGACAAATCGGATGAATACTATAAAGCTATGAACAGAAAAAGATACGAATTAATAGAAGAATTCCGACGAGATCCGATACTTATTCATCCAATTGCCTTCGACGAAAAAAACTTTCCGGAGTACAGGTGGTAATGAAATTTCTTTGTTAATAAATGCGTACTCTTTATGCCACACTTTCGAATAATAAAAACAGTGATTAAACGACGTTGAAAGGCCATTTTCGAGGTGAAATTATGATTTCGAACCTATCGAATTGTCTACGCTTTAAGAAAAATATATCGATAGATTATGAATATGTGACCGGGAAAAAGCTGTTTGGCGATGACATGTGTAAAGAGGATATCTTGCTATGGTACAAGCAAGAAGCCGATGGTTACTCCAGTTTGCTGGCGCAACGTCAATCGAAGTACCGCTATCCCTATTTTGCACTAAATCATTGGCTGTTTTGGAAACACATTTTGCCCATGCATTTAGAACATGTACTAGGGTTTGGATCAGCTTTTGGTCATGAGTTGTTACCGATAGCGGCTCGATCAAAACGAATAACCATTTTAGACCCAGGTGAAGGTTTTCTGGAAAATACGGTTTTGGCAAATGTATCGATTGATTATGTTAAACCGACTTTGGTAGGTAGGCTGCCATTTCGGGATGGAAGTTTCGATTTGATTACATGTTTTGGAGTGCTTCATCATATTCCTAACGTTTCCTATGTGTTGAAAGAGTTTTATCGATGTTGCAAAAAAGGGGCACTTGTATTGCTGCGTGAACCCACGACATCACTTGGCGGTTGGTGGAATCCAAGACCACGTCTTACTGTAAACGAACGTGGAATACCGTTGGAGATCATGCGGAAGCTTTTACTAAGTGTCGGATTTCAGGTCGAACATGAGCAACGATGTATGACTACGGTTACCCCTCGGATAAACCGAATATTAAGACTTTCCGGGTATAATTCGAGAATAGTTGTTTATATTGATTTAGTTCTTTCAATCATGCTCTCATGGAATAAGGTCTATCATCCCAGGAATATATTGGAAAAGTTTCGTCCTGGTGCTGTCGCTTATATTTTAAGACGAACTTGAAAAAGATTCCAACGTTACATGATGCTATTTCTTTAATGAAGCTTGTTTATTATGTCATTGTTGTCATTCAGGACCTCGAATAAAATATGAAACAGATATTGCAAAATTTAGGCAATGGTCACACTTCTTCTATCGAGGTTCCCATACCCTCAATAATAAATTACAATCTAATAATTTGTTCACATTGTTCTTTGATTTCTGCCGGCACTGAACGCATGCTGGTTAGTTTTGGTAAATCAAGTTTGATGGGTAAAGCAAGGAGTCAGCCGGACAAGGTGAAACAGGTTATCGATAAAATCAAAACCGATGGTTTGGCAAACACCATTCACGCAATTAGATCAAAACTCGATCAACCGTTGCCATTGGGCTATTGTAATGTTGGTATAGTCACAGACGTCAGAGGCCAGAGGTCGGATGTCGGAGGATTGAGCGTTGGTGACCGGGTAGTGAGCAATGGGCCGCATGCGGAGGTGGTGTCCGTGCCGGAGAATCTGTGCGCCAAGGTGCCGGATAGTGTTTCAGACGAAGCCGCGGTGTTTAGCGTCCTCGGTGCTATTGGACTGCAGGGGATCCGGCTTGCACAACCCACATTAGGTGAAGTTTTTGTCGTTACTGGACTAGGGCTGATTGGCCAACTCACGGCACAATTGTTGATGGCTCATGGGTGTCGGGTGATGGGTATTGACATGGATCCCAAGAAGTGTGTGCTTGCAGAGAAATTCGGTATAACTACCGTGGATTTATCAAAGGGTGAGGATCCCCTCCAAGCGGCAGACCAATTCAGTAGAGGTAATGGAGTGGACGGTGTGCTCATAACGGCCGCAACCAAGAGCAGTAGACCCGTGCATCAGGCAGCGCAAATGTGCCGAAAGCGTGGCCGTATCGTGTTAATAGGTGTGACAGGGCTTGAATTGTCTCGTGCGGATTTTTATGAAAAGGAGCTTTCTTTTCAGGTATCTTGTTCTTATGGTCCTGGGCGCTACGATCCTGTGCATGAAGAAAAAGGGATAGATTATCCTTTTGGATTTGTGCGCTGGACTGAAAAACGCAATTTCGAGGCGGTGCTGGACATGATGGCGGCAGGGAAGATCGACGTTGGTCCGCTGATTACGCATCGATTTGCTTTTGAGGATGCTGAGAAGGCTTATCAGCTTATTAGTGAGAATACTGAGCCTTATTTGGGGATTATCTTAGATTACGGTAAGGATTTAAAAGAAAAAGATCCACAGATCAGACTTCGCGAATCCGCTACGCCTCGACAAGTTCCGCAGATTAGCGATAGGACTATAAGATTAAAAGAAAAAGATATTGAAACGTCAACAGATCCAAAACAACCGGTTATTGGGTTGATTGGCGCTGGCAACTATACTGGGCAGGTGTTGCTGCCGGCATTGACCAAAACCGGTGCGCGGTTGAAAAAAATTGCTTCAGGCGGCGGGGTCAGCGGAACCCACAACGGTAAGAAATTCGGCTTCGAACTGTCTACCACTGATATTAAAACCATCTTCGACGATCCGGATATCAACACGGTCTTCATAACAACCCGCCACAACACTCACGCCCGTTTCGCGATAGATGCTCTCGAAGCAGGTAAGAACGTCTTCGTGGAAAAACCGTTGTGTTTAACTCTCAAAGAATTAGACAGCATCCAATCCCTATACGCCTCTCGCCTCTCGCCTAACGCCTCACGGTTGTTAATGGTCGGCTTCAACCGCCGCTTCGCACCCCACATAGTCAAGGCCAAACAACTCCTGAACACAGTCCATGAACCCAAAAGCATGATTATGACGGTGAATGCCGGTGCAATTCCAATTGAGCATTGGACCCAGGACCCCGAGGTGGGAGGAGGGAGGATCATCGGTGAGGCGTGTCATTTTATCGATCTTTTGCGCTTTCTTGCAGGATTCGAGATAAGCAGCGCCTCCATGAAAACGATGCCGAGTAAAACCAATGATACAGTCACTATGCAGCTTGGGTTTAAAGATGGTTCCATGGGAACCGTTCATTATTTCGCCAATGGAAACAAGGCATTCCCAAAGGAGAAACTGGAGATTTTTACAGCTGGTCGTATCCTCCAGCTTGACAATTTTCGGGTGCTGCGTGGTTATGGCTGGAAAGGATTCAAGACAATGAAGTCATGGCGCCAGGACAAAGGGCATGCGGCTTGTACCAAGGCCTTTGTTCAGGCTGTGGCTGAGGGTAAAGATGCACCCATTCCTTTTGAGGAGATTGTCGAAGTTACTCAGACTACACTGTCTTTAGTTGTCCAAGCTCATTGATCCGCAGATTACACAGATTATCGCAGATTCTTAAAACGACGAGAGAGCGTTAATGCGTCAGGCCGTGAGGGCGATAGAGCGCAACGTATAAAGAAACAGAGCTGGGGAATTTGAGATTGAGTACGAAGTTGACAGCAGCGGTTGTATTGTATAATTTTATTAATTGGATAAAGCGGTACGCAGCAATTTCATTTTTTGAGCCTTAAATTCCGGATTAGCCGGATTAGAAAGCGAGGCCATATGGCACGTGTTACTATAGAGCCGAAAGCCGACAATAATGTTAGGGATCTAATTCGGATGGCAGTTGAAAACGAGTTAAAAGCGCTCAGGTCCGGGATTGAAAGGACATCCGAAATTCTATCAGAAATGGAAAAGAAATATCGGATGAGCAGCCAGGAGTTCTATGATCGATTTGATCAGGGTGAAATGGGCGATGACATGGACTTCATTCGCTGGGCTGGTGAATTTGAGACCTTGAAACAGCTTAAACGCGATTTTGGCGATTTGTCGGAGATTGAAATTTGCTCATAGAAGAATATTTCCAGCAAATTGAGAATGATATCGCAGAGTGCCTATTCATTATCGAAACCGAGATCAAGAAAGATAGAAGATCTTATCATATTGGTATAGTTGAAGGCAAAATTAGATTCACAGACCACTCAGTTTTGCACTTTATTGAATTTGTTAATGTAAAGAATGTGATTGAAAAATACAAATACGCATACCACTTTCAGAACCAAGAGCTAAAATTGATCTTCAGATACGATATGGCTCCACATCATAAAAGCGTCAATACATTCCCTCACCATAAACATATCTCCTCGGAACATGTTGTCGCGTCCTCGGAACCAACACTGCGTCAAGTGCTGTCTGAAATCGAAGGCTATTTGGAAAAGAAACGCTTAACTTAGTTTTCTATTGAGATGCTTTATGACTGAACAAAGACTCTTGATGAACTTTCTTGCACAATAACGCTACTAATTGATATCCCAAACAATTAACCTCATTCGACTTCTGGGGCCTAAATGGATAGCCGGAAGGATTTTGTATGCGCTTAAAATGCGCAGCGGCTGGCTCAGAAGAAAGACCCCCTGCCGTCCATGGACGCATGAAGCCCCCGTAATAGTTAGCCGGTTCTTCAATGAACAAGCAGCATCCATGGGTAATGGCCATAGTCTTGAGAGTGAGGCCGATAAGATTCTGCAAGGTCGTTTTAAGTTCTTCAATAATCAAATTTTGCAATGCGGGCTCCCGCCGGATTGGTTTTCCAATCCTCTCGATGAAACCGTAGCCGATGATAATGCGCTTCAGCAGCATTGGTCTGAAATTTCCGATTTCAGCCATGGTGACATCAAATGCATCTGGGAGTTGAGCCGGTTCGGCTGGGTGTTTCCGCTTCTGCGCAGCTATCAGGCCACGAAAAAAGAGATCTATGCTGATACATTTTGGCAATTGGTTGAGGATTGGGCCGATCGCAACCCTCCGAACCGTGGCGTTCATTGGAAGTGCGGCCAGGAGGTTGCCATTCGCATGTTCGCGCTGGCGAGCGGTTATTTCAGCCTTGGGCATGTTGTATCAGAACAAAAGGCGCTGGTCGCAGAAATCATCTTTGAATCGGCGAAACGCATCGAAGCCAATATCGGTTACGCGCTCAGCCAAAAAAACAACCATGGTATTTCCGAAGCCGCCGGATTGTTTACCGCGGGGATTCTGTTGGGCAGTCAGAATTGGGTTGAAAAAGGCTCATCTCTTCTTGAGGATCAGATATCGACCTTGGTCTCATCGGATGGGTCGTTTTCTCAGCATTCTGCAAACTATCATCGGCTAATGCTGCATGCATGTCTGTGGGCGGTTCAACTTGGCCGGGCTAACGGGTTTGAATTCAGTATAGCATTTATCGAGCGAATCCGAAAAGCCGGAGAATGGCTGACCTCACTATACGATACATCCACCGGACACATGCCGAATTTGGGGTCAAATGATGGGGCGCTTATTCTGCCGTATTCTGCCTGCGATTACCTTGATTATCAGCCGACGATTCAGGCAACAGGAGCGGTTGTAGACAATCAGCGATGGCTGCCAGTCGGTGAATGGGATGATTTAGCCCTGTGGTTGGTTCCAGATCTTGGTAATAAGCAGGAAACGCATGCAGTTGGCGGGTGCCAAGTCATTGCGCGAAAGCATACAAAGGAACGTGACACACCAACGAGCCTGAAGGTCCTTGAAGAAGGTGGGTATGCAATCTTGTCCAACCATAGCAGCAATCTGATTTTTCGATGCCCAAAGCGTTTTCAATTTCGGCCTGCCCAATGCGATCTACTACACATCGATTTATGGTACAACGGCATCAACCTTCTCAGGGATGCCGGCACATACAGCTATAATTGTCCATCCCCCTGGCAGAATTATTTCAAAAGCAATGCGGCCCACAACACGATCCAATTTGACGATCACGATCAAATGCCACAAATCAGCAGGTTTCTATATGGGAAATGGCCGCAACTCGATGTTCGACATGGGGCTGAGGGTGAAAAACCTTATATAGAGGCTGGCTTCACGGACTGGAACGGTTGCTTTCATAAGCGTTCTATTACGTCTACCTCAAGCGGCTTCAACGTTGTAGATAATATCAAAGGTAATTTCACTACAGCGGTACTTCGCTGGCGACTATCCCCGGAATTGGATTGGAAGTTGGATGGGAATATTTGCACATCCGACCGCGTCTCCCTATCAATCACCAGTTCTGCAGGAAAGAAATCCAATCTTACCGTAGGTTGGGAATCACTCCACTATATGGAAAAAACACCCGTCCCGGTGCTGGAAACCACTGTCGGTCCCGATTGCCGCGAACTCACGACTACTATCAGCTTTTCATAAATCCTAATAATCTGTGTAATCAGCGTAACGTTGTCAGGGCGTAGCTTTTTGCAAAGACCGATCTGCGGATAAACAATGCATATTCTACTAATCCATCAAGCCTTCGTCTCCCCGAAACAGGCCGGCGGAACGCGCCACTTTGAATTCGCCCAACGCTGTCTCAAGCGAGGCCACAAATTTACGATTGTTGCCAGCAATATTTCATATATAGACGGAAAGCGAAATACTGCCGGCAACCGTCTGGTAACTCACGAAGAAGCAGAAGGTGTCGGAGTATCACGTGCCTTCACTTACGCGGCATTGCATAAAAGCTTTATCTGGCGCGTGGTCAGTTTTCTCAGCTTCATGATAACGTCCATCGTTGCCGGCCTTCGTGCCAAAGATGTGGATCTGGTAATGGGCACTTCACCGCCGATTTTCCAGGCCGTATCAGCATGGTTACTGGCAAAATTAAAGGGCAAGCCGTTTTTGCTTGAGATCAGAGATCTTTGGCCAGAGTTCGCAATTGATATGGGGGTGCTGAAAAATCCAAGCCTGATTTGGCTTTCACGTAAATTGGAGAGTTTTCTTTATCAAAAAGCAAACCATCTGATAGTCAATTCACCCGCTTACAAAAATTACCTGATCGACAAAGGCATCCCACCGGAAAAGATTTCCCTGGTTCCAAATGGTGTCGATCCGAATATGTTCAAACCGAATGAAAAGGGAAATGGTTTTCGGAAACGTTACCAATTAGACGGAAAGTTTGTGGCGACCTATGCAGGGGCGCTGGGCATGGCCAATGATATTCAAACAATTTTAGGTGCGGCAGATTGCCTGAAAAACAATAGCGATATTCATTTCCTATTGGTTGGTGATGGCAAAGAGCGCCAGCATTTGGAATCAAGGGCGAAAGTCATGGAGCTGAACAATGTCACTTTCACCGGAGCGCAACCGAAAAACAGTATGGCTAATATTTTGGCTTCCTCCGATGCCTGTCTGGCAACCCTTATGAATATTCCAATGTTTAAGACCACCTATCCAAATAAGGTGTTTGACTATATGGCAGCTGGACGACCCACCGTGCTCGCTATTGACGGTGTAATTCGAGACGTGATTGAGGCAGCTCAAGGCGGTATTTTCGTGCCACCGAACAATCCGGAGGAATTGGCCGAGGCGGTGGCCATGCTTCATGATGATCCGGACAGGGCAAAGGAAATGGGCCAATCGGCACGCCATCATGTAGCAACTTTTTTCAACCGCAATGTTCAAGCAAAGCAATTCATCGATTTGGTTGAAAGCCTTTATTGATCTATATCCCTGCTATGGTTAAAAGACTTTTTGATCTCGTCCTGACGGTTCCGGCTTTCTTGATACTCAGCCCACTGCTCTTGTCCATCGCCACAAGTATCAGGCTGATTATCGGCCAACCGATTCTGTTTAGCCAGACCCGGCCTGGATTGGACGGCATGCCGTTTACACTGTATAAATTTCGTACCATGACCGATGCCAGGGATGAAAAAGGAAACCTATTGCCCGACGCCGACCGGCTGACACCTTTGGGAAGGTTTCTGCGCTCCACGTCGTTGGACGAACTGCCCGAGCTGATCAATATCCTTAAAGGCGACATGAGTATTGTGGGCCCAAGACCGCTGTTGATGCAGTATTTGGATCGCTATACCCCGGAGCAGGCGAGGCGGCATGAGGTGAAGCCGGGATTGACCGGATGGGCGCAGATCAATGGGCGCAATGCGATCAGTTGGGAAGAGAAGTTTGCATTGGATGTCTGGTATGTGGATCATCGATCGTTTTGGTTGGATTTGAAGATTATTGCTTTGACGGTGTTGAAGGTGCTTCGGCGGGAGGGGATTTCGGCTGAGGGGGAGGCTACTGCTTCCGAATTCAATCCGCAGATTACGCAGATTCGCTCAGATTAGAGGGCAGGGGGCTAAAAGCCGTGAGATCGAAAGGCGAGAGCGCGTAAGAGCGTAAGAGCGGGAAAGCGGGAGGTCGGAGGTCAGAGGTCGGAGGTCAGAGGTCAGAGGGCGGAAGAGCAGAAGAACGGGAGAGGGAAGAAGGACGATTTTAGTTGACCGTCAACCATTTCTCGCGTTTCCCGCATTTCCCGCTCGTCTCGCCTTAACACTTTTCGCGAAGTCTGATCTGCGGATTCTACTTTTATTCCTAATATAAATCTTAAAGTAAAAGGGTAATTTGAATGGCAAATGCAATCAAATTATTGATTTTGATGTTTATTTTTGTGAATATTGGATGTGCATCGCTTGGGGAGCGTTCATCGCTTGAGAAGGATTCATTGATTGAGGAGGATTGGATTCAAGCCTCGAACAGGCATGATATTGCAGGTTATAAGAACTTTCTAATAGAATATCCTATCTCTAAGTATTCCAATGAGGCCAAGAGTAGAATTGAACAAATTCGTTGGGAAAAAGCTATAGATGACAATTCAGCCCAGGCATTTTCTGATTTTCTTCATGAACACCCTCATTCACAACATTCCAATGAGGCCAAGAGTAGACTTGAACCGATTCGTTGGGAAAAAGCTATAAATGCCAATTCAGCTCAGCTGAAGTTTGACAGTTGCGTTTTCGAAATCGCTGTAAATCCGCATAAAAAAATCGTAAGTGCCTGAAATCACGTTGGCCGGGCTGAAAAAGGTAGTGCCACAGAATCCCGGATTTATGCTTGACATCATAGAATAATACTATCTAATCTGGGGGTGTCCTTAACTAAGGAGGCTCCCATGTTCGCCAGAGTGAAAAAATCGGGCAAGTATCAGTACCTGCAAATCGTTGAGAACCGGAAAGAAAACGGTAAAGTGAAACAACGCGTTATCACGACACTGGGTCGAATGGATCGTCTTCAAGAACAAGGACGCGTTGAGGCGCTCATTCGTTCTCTTTCAAGATTCTCGGAAAGAGCCTTGCTTATTATCTCGGGAAAAAGTGATGTCTCCGCCGATGCGAAAAAGATTGGTCCGGTATTGATCTTCGAACGGTTGTGGTTGGAAACAGGGATTAAAAATGCAATCCAACGTCTGTTGAACGGCCGCAAATATCAGTTTGATGTGGAACGAGCGATTTTCTTAACGGTCTTAAATCGTCTAATGGTTTCAGGTTCGGACCGAAATTGCGATCGGTGGCGCCGGGACTATCTCATTGACGGAGTTGATGATCTTGAGCTTCATCACCTTTACCGTGCCATGGCTTTTTTGGGAGAAGAGACGGTCGACCAAAAAGATGCGACCCCTTTTTCACCACGTTGCAACAAGGACCTTATCGAAGAGTCTCTTTTTTTCCATCGGCGACACTTGTTTTCAGAACTGGATATCGTCTTTTTCGATACGACCAGTATTTACTTTGAAGGTAATGGAGGACAAACGATCGGGCAACGGGGATTCAGCAAGGACCACCGGCCGGATATGAAGCAGATGGTCGTCGGCGCTGTGATCAACGACAAGGGCTGTCCGATCTGCTGCGAGATGTGGCCCGGCAACACCACCGATGTCAAAACATTGATACCGGTCATCAAGCGTTTACAAGCGCGCTTTCCCATCAAACGGGTTTGCATCGTGGCCGATCGGGGGATGATCAGTTCGGAAACGATTGAAATACTCGAATCACCCGACAATCCGATACCATACATTTTGGGTACACGCATGCGTAAGGTGAAAGCGATACGGGACAAGGTTCTATCTCGTGCGGGCCGATATCAAGAAGTTCGTCCGGAAGGGGTTAGTTCAAACGATCCTGCTTCGCTGAAAGTCAAAGAAGTGATGGTCGATGATACTCGTTACATCGTTTGTCTGAATCCCGCGCAGGCACGAAAAGAGGCAAACGATAGGGAGAACATCGTCGCCGCTCTGAAAGCCCAGCTTAAAAAAGGCGCTAAAAGCCTGGTGGGCAACAAAGGCTACCGCAAATATCTGAACGTCGATAAAGACAGTGTCCGGATCGACACGGCCAAGCTCAAATCCGAAGCCCGTTTCGACGGCAAATGGGTATTGACCACCAATACGGATCTTTCACCATCCGACGTGGCGCTCAAGTATAAGGAACTTTGGCAGGTGGAACGCGTGTTTCGAGACGTCAAATCACTATTGGAAACGCGTCCGATTTTCCATCAACGTGACGAAACCATTCGTGGCCATGTGTTTTGCAGTTTTCTGGCTCTTGTCTTGCGCAAAGAACTGCAAAGACGTCTTGAGCAGTCCGGTTACGATTTTGAATGGCTACACATCAAACAGGACCTGAGGGCTTTACAGAGAGTAGATATCGAAGAGAACGGTCGGCGTTTTTCCATCCGAACCCAAAGCCAAGGCAAATGTGGCAAAATATTTCAAGCCGTTGGTGTAGCGATACCACCGACGATAAGTGAGATTTAATTTTGACCAGAATTTGCCGCGGTAGTGCCAAGAACTATTGGCGCGCCCGTAACTTTCTGTTTTTACGTAAGTTTAAAAAATCAACTGTCAAAAATCAGCTCAGGCATTTTCTGATTTTCTTCATGAAAACCCTGATTCAAAGCATGCTAGTGATGCCGAAAATAGACTTAAAGAGTGCCTTGCATTGCAATATGGATATGGCAATACAAAAAATATAAACCTCCTTATGGAGAATGGTGCTGATTTTAACCTATTAATTTCCGGTGTGGCAACGACATTGTTTATTGCATCGCGAGATGGGAATATAAAAATTGTCAAACTCCTTTTGGAAAATGGCGTGGATGCAAACATGAAATTAAATGATAAAGGAACAACTGCTTTAATAAATGCATCACAGAATGGGCATCAAGAAATTGTAAAACTCCTATTGGAAGGCGGCGCTGATATTAATGCGGTAAATACAGATGGCGAAACAGCTTTCAGGCAGGCATGCTTGATGGACCACGTCGAATTGGCCACTTATTTATTTGAAAAAGGAGCACTTACTGAATTTGAGGATTCTTCAATTAAAGGCATGGAATTAAATGGTACGATACATAACATTATTGGGGACTATTTTTTATCCCAGGATATTATGGACAAAGCTCGTGATTCATATGTAAAAAGCCACAAATATTATAGCAAGTTGGTTGATGAATATAGTGGCGACGTAACTTCACTTGCATGGAAACAATTTGGAATGTTCATGCTCCAGGGCCTTGCAGCAACGGCTCAGTCATATGTTTCACACCATCAATCTATGACGCAAAATCAACAATTTGCACAAATATCAGCTATGAAGTATGCTGGGAGATCCAATACTGGTATTCAAGGTTACTATTCATATATGTCTAAATATAATCATTCCTATAGACCGACATATCAAGGAGGAAATTTTTTTAGACCAACAAAAAGTGGCTCTCTTGACGAGAAGAAGGCTTATGCAAAGGCGAAGAAAAAACATTATCAGTGCTGTGAATCATTAATTGAAAAAGTCCTCAATTGTTTTGATGAGAACAAAGATCCAGCAGATCTACATAGATGCGTAAATGTTTTGACTATAAGAAACAATTGACTTTATGCTTATTTGGGTCGCACTTTAACGGTTAAAGTTCGATTGGCCCATATGAAATAGCGAGGAACTTTTTTAATCCAAGCAATCCGTGAAATCTGTGTAAACTTGTCTGGGCGTAGCTTCCTGCGAAGACTGATCTGTGGATACTATTTTTTTTTAATCCGACCAATCAGTGAAATCTGTGTAATCTGTGGATAATGAAAGAAAAGATACCAGGGTTCTAATCAAGGGTGCCGGCGGCCATGGGATGGTTGTTGCCGATATACTGTGGAATATGCATCGTCAACAATCGGGACTCCTCCCCATCGGTTTCATTGATGATAATTGCTCGCTCACCGGCCACCGCAGTCTGGACTTGGAGGTGTTGGGTGCTGATCTGGTCGATGCCGCAGGAAAATATGATGCATTGATCGTTGCCATCGGGAACAACCTTACGCGCAGGGGGTTTTTTGAGGAATTCGAAAAGAGAGGTCTGGCGATGGCTACCGCCATCCATCCCAATACAATTATTGCTGACAGTGTGAGTGTCGGACGAGGAACGATGATTTGTGCTGGGGCCATCATCAATCCGTTCGCTATGATTGGTTCAAACTGCATCCTAAATACGGGCAGTACCATTGATCACCACAACGTGATCGGGGATCATGTGCATATCGCGCCTGGGGTAAACCTGGGAGGGGAGGTGAATATTGCAGACGGGGTGCTGGTTGGGATCGGGGCAACGATATTGCCTGGCCGGTCGATCGGCAGATGGAGTGTTGTTGCTGCTGGCGCAGCGGTGACCCACGATGTGCCCGAAGGTACAATCGTTGCCGGCGTTCCCGCAAAACCGATCGGGAAAGTACCAAAAAACAGGTAGACGCTATGTTCGATGATCAAAAGTTAAAGCAGGTATTTGAGAATGTAATTGGAGAATTCAACGTTCAAGTCGATGCTGACAACCAGCTTACGTTTCATCAAGATCAGAAGCTTTTTGGTAAGGACGGTGCGCTCGACTCCCTTGGTTTGGTCAATTTAATTACCTTGCTCGAAGAACAGATAGAAGACGAATACGATTTGACGATCACCCTCGCAGATGAACGGGCCATGTCCCGAAAGACCAGCCCTTTCCTGACTGTCGACAGCCTCATGGAATATGTCCGTGAACGACTAGCGGATACCATGAATGAATGATCGCCCGGTTATGGTGATCACTGGATCCAGCCGCGGCATTGGATTCTACTTGGCTAACTATTTTCTTGACAGGGGATTTCTGGTTGCCGGATTCAGTCGTCGGGATGCTGAGATCAGTCATCCTTCGTACCGGCATTTTTCCGTTTGGGTAAGCGATGAGACGGGTATCAAAAAAGCTTTCAAGGAGATCCGGCAAGGTTATGGCCGCCTTGATGTACTCATCAACAATGCCGGCATCGCTGCCATGAACCACAGCCTGCTGATGCCCACTGATAGTTTCGAAGCGATTTACAGTACCAACGTGAAAGGGGTTTTTCTGTGCTCGCGGGAGTCGGCCAAATTGATGAAAAAAAACGGTTTTGGGAGAATTGTTAATTTTTCAACCGTTGCGGTGCCGCTGAAGCTGGCCGGAGAAGCGGTATATGCCTCATCAAAAGCAGCTGTCGTCAGCCTGACTCAGATTCTTGCCAAGGAACTGGCCGAGTTTGGTATTACCGTCAACGCGATCGGGCCAACGCCCATTAAAACGGACCTGATCAGGTCGGTCCCTGAAGAAAAACTCGCAGCACTCCTTGAGCTTCAGGCAATCCCCCGCTTTGGTGAGTTCCGGGACATCTCGAATGTCATCGACTTTTTCATCCGTCCTGGAAGCGATTTTGTCACCGGGCAGACGATTTATCTGGGGGGCGTGTCATGAATGCCGAGGCGCTGGTCGAACGCTTTTCTGATTATGCAGATCGCGATGCGATTGTCTGGAAAGATAAAACCTACACTTTCGATTGGCTTCAGGACGCCGCACAATCATGGCAGGCAAAACTAAACGATTCCGGTATTGATAAAGGCCATGTGGTGGTCCTGAAAGCGGACTTCTCGCCCAATGCGGTGGCCCTGTTTTTAGCCCTCTCTCGGCTCGATTCTATTATTGTCCCGCTGACAACGGCATTGACCCAGAACGAAGATGATCTGTTAAAGATCGCCCAGGCGCAATACGTCATTACCATTGATGCCGATGATGATGCCCATGTGGCTCGCTTGCCTTACCGGCCAACCCATGAGCGCTATCGCCGGCTGACCGAAATCGACCACCCGGGGCTGGTATTGTTTTCATCGGGTTCCACCGGCCCGAGCAAGGCGGCCTTGCATGATCTGCAATTGCTGATGGAGAAGTTCGAGCCGCCCCGCAGAGCGTTTCGCAGCATCGCCTTCCTTCTATACGATCATATTGGTGGCATCAACACCATGCTCTACGCTCTGGCCAACGGCGGTTGCCTGGTTACGGTCAAGGATCGATCGCCGGATGCCGTGCTGGCAAGTGTTGCCAAACATCATGTTGAATTACTGCCCACTTCACCGACCTTTATCAACCTTATTCTGTTGAGCGAAGCATATCGCCGCTACGACCTGTCGACATTGCGGATCGTTACCTATGGTACCGAGCCCATGCCGCAGGCAACATTGGACCGTTTTCACCGGGTTTTACCGCATATCGAACTGCGCCAGACCTATGGCCTATCGGAAATCGGTATTATGCGTTCAAAATCGAAAGGCTCTGAATCGTTGTGGGTCAAAATCGGCGGTGAAGGGTATGCGACAAGGGTCGTTGACGGCATATTGCACGTCAAAGCCAATTCCGCCATGCTTGGCTATCTCAACCACCCCGACCCATTCACCGATGACGGCTGGCTGGTTACCGGAGATCGGGTCGAACAGGACGGCGACTACTTTCGGTTTTTGGGCCGCGATTCAGAGCTGATCAATGTCGGGGGAGAAAAGGTTTACCCGGCGGCGGTGGAAAACGTCATTCAAGCCATGGACAATGTCGCCGAAGTGGCAGTCTACGGTCGGTCCAATTCCATCGTTGGACAGATTGTTTGTGCCGATGTGCGCTTACAAATGTCCGAGGACAAGAAACAGTTTGTCAGACGGCTTAAAAAAAACTGCCAGGACCAATTGATGCCTTATATGGTGCCGGTTAAGGTGAATCTGGTTTCCAGGCCCATCCACAGTGCCAGATACAAGAAGATCAGGGAGAACTATGCGTGACATTGTCATCGTCGGTGCCGGCGGGTTCGGGAGAGAAGTCTATGTTTGGGCAAAGCGCCTGTTGGAAGGCCCGGATTATCGATTCAAAGGATTTATCGATGACAATCCCGACAGCGCCAATAATTTGCCAGCGCACACCAGATTGTTAGGTGCCATTCAACCCGGTGCGAAACAGTATCAAATTCTCGAAAAAGACCGTTTCATCTATGCCATCGGGAGTATTGACAACAAGCGTGAAATCGCCACGGGCATGCAGGACAGGGGCGCGAAATTCATTTCCCTGATTCATCCCACCGCCGTGGTCGCTGAGACCGCTACCATCGGCCAGGGGGTTGTGATCTGCCCATTTGCACTGGTCAGCGATCAGGCTGATCTATCTGATTTTGTGATGGTTAACTGTTACGCATCTTGTGCCCACGATACGCGGGTCGATAGCTATAGCATATTATCTCCCTATGCTGCGTTGAACGGCTATGTTGAACTGGGGCAAGAGGTGTTCCTTGGGACGCATGCCACGGTCACGGCAGGGAAAAAGGTCGGTGCGCGTTCAAGAATCAGCGCCAATTCGGTTGCCATGAAAGACATCCCTGCCCAGTCGATCGTTGTGGGCGTTCCGGGGAAACATAAGATGATTTTTTTCTGATTTTCGTTAAATTGCTTGTCCACAGATCGGTCTTCACAAAGCGCTACGCCCTGACAATGTTACGCAGATTGACGCAGATTAGAGGGTCGGAGGACGGACCAGATAGATGGACGATGGACGACCGCTTCGCTGGGATGAGGGACGATATTGGTGAACAGAGGCCGAAAAATCGTAAGGCGAGAGGGCGTTAGAGCGAGTAACAGCCGGCAGTCGAGAAGGCGGGAGGGCGAGTAACAGCCGGTAGTCGAGAGAGCGTTAGGGCGTAAGAGCGAGAGGGCGGTTCGTTGCAAATTAAGGATTTTACGTCTTTTTTCGCCTTCCGCCTTCCGCTCTAACGACTCACGCCTAGTGCGAGAGATCAAGCATTATGCAAAAGCCGCATAAAAATCTGGATGTATGGAAAATTTCCATGGAACTCGTTGAATTCGTTTATCGAGTTACGTCAAGGTTCCCGAATAATGAAATTTATGGATTGACAAGTCAGATTCGAAGATGCTCAGTCAGTATACCATCCAACATCGCTGAAGGTGCTGCGCGTCAGACTGACAAGGAGTTAATCAATTTCCTGCATATCGCTCAAGGGTCACTCAGTGAGCTTGATACGCAGTTGGATATTTCATTGAGATTGAGGTATTTATCTGCTGATGAGAGGGGACAGATTGATGAGTCGCTCGTACGAATCGATAAAATGCTAACCGCATTCATTCGTTCCAAAAAAAAGGCAAATTAGGGATTGTCCGCTTTTTTCGCCTTCCGCTCTAACGACTCACGGATTACAAAAAAAGGCTGTTGAACAAGGGAAAATGATCGGTTATCTGCCCTAACGCCTAACGCCTAACGCCTAACGCCTAACGCCTAACGCCTAACTTTTCCGTCCGTGTGAGTCTGTGTGTGTCTGTGGCAAAGAAGATGACAGTTATGCCATGATTTTTAGCTTTTCACGTAGAAACTCTGGTGCAAAGTCTGCCCCGTTTGGCCAAACAATGGTATGTATTTCATGATTGACAGAAAACATTTTAAAAAATGAAAGATCTTTCAAAGGCTCAAATATTTCCCCTGTTAATTCAGGCTCGAGGTTCACTTCTCCCTCGGATCCGTCAGAAAAATGAAGATAAAGCTTGTAACCTTCAGTATATTTGGCTGATGTAATCTTTGGTATCATTTTATTACTCCAATGGCTGTATTTTATTTAAAGGTCGTCTTCCCTCAGCCAATTGCCAATTTTCAAGTAACTCATCCTTGTGAATGTCCAACCACTCGAAGACAAGTTTAAGCGCTCGTTTGGGAAATCGACCGTTGATGATTCCAGATTCTATTTCTACGGTAATTTCATAGTCACCATAGATTGCATGGAAATGCGGTGGCGAATGGTCCCGGTAATACATTGCTATTATAATCCCGAGAAATCTTGAAATTTCAGGCATAAAAAATCTCCGAATTTCATTCAATGATATAATTATATTGGCTTGTCACTTATGCCGCAAGAACAAACATCTTTTGATCACATATGTAATTTCTTTTGATCTTTGGAAATTGGCAGAAAGACATGACTTAAGGTTTACGGTGGTTCGGGTCGGAATCCGGTTGGGCTTGAGGACGGAGGTCGATCCGCAGATTACGCAGATTGACGCAGATTAAAGGGCAAAAGAGGTCCACAGATTACGCAGATTGGCGCAGATTAAAAAACAAAGGCTGGCGAAGACCTGGATTTTGTGTGAAGATTTAAACCTCATGATCTGAAAAGAATTAATTTTAAATGATTATGAGGTGTTTAGTATGAATGATGAAAGGACTTACCGAATCATTGGGTGTGCAATGGAAGTCCACAAAGACCTTGGATGTGGATTTCTCGAAGCGGTATATCAAGAGGCGCTCGAAAGAGAATTAAAGGATCAGCACATACCTTGTCAGGTACAGCCAACAGTACCTGTATACTATAAGGGAAATGTCCTGAACAAAGCCTATCAGCCGGATTTTATTTGCTTTGAAGATGTGATTGTTGAGATCAAAGCGTTGTTAAAATTGTCGGGCCTCGAAGAAGCCCAGCTGATCAATTATTTGAAGGCAACCCGTCTGAATGTTGGGCTGCTGATTAATTTTGGCGCTAAATCCCTTGAATACAGGCGTTTTGTAAATAATCCGTGATCCGCAGATTACGCAGATTAGCGCAGATTAAAAGAATTGAAAATGAATGATTTCTTTTTTGATTGGCATCAAAGGAGCTATTTTTTAAATCTGAGTAATCCGTGAAATCTGTGGATAAATGTCCGCAGATTACGCAGATTGGCGCAGATTAAAAGAATTGAAAATGAATGATTTTCTTTTTTGATTGGCATCAAAGGAGCTATTTTTTTAAATCTGAGTAATCCGTGAAATCTGTGGATAAATGTCCGCAGATTACGCAGATTAGCGCAGATTAAAAGAATTGAAAATGAATGATTTTCTTTTTTGATTGGCATCAAAGGAGCTATTTTTTAAATCTGAGTAATCCGTGAAATCTGTGGATAAATGTCCGCAGATTAAGCAGATTGGCGCAGATTAAAAGAATTGAAAATGAATGATTTCTTTTTTGATTGGCATCAAAGGAGCTATTTTTTTTAAATCTGAGTAATCCGTGAAATCTGTGGATAAATGTCCGCAGATTACGCAGATTAGAAATGCGTTAGGCGAAGGCCGATTTGTGGATAGGAAATTATGAAATCCCTTGGAATGGGGTAGATACCAAGATTCTGACTTGTTATGGTGATTAGCACAGTGCTATCATAAATTAAAAAAATGAATATTAAAAGGCAGCTGCAATGAAAACCATAACAATAGAATATCCTGAGGCAATACCGGCTGTTCTAAATATCAGCCCTGAAATTTTCGAGAAGGAAGCCAAGCTTGCCTTGGCGGTAAAACTATATGAACTAGGCCGACTAACATCAGGGCAGGCTGCAAAACTGGCAAGTGTCAATAGGGTTGATTTTTTGTTGGCCTGTCGCCAATTTAATGCGGCCAGTGTAGAGTGGGATCAGTCTGAAATTGATGCTGAATTTGCGGAAATAATCCCATGACTTTAAAAATTGTATGTAATGCAGGACCTATAATTGCGTTCTCGATGGTAGGTCGGCTTGATATTCTTAAAAGTCTATTTGAAGTGGTATTAATTCCTGAATCCGTCCATAGCGAAGTTATGGAGGGAGGGAAAAATAATACAGGATTGGACCAATACCGTAATGCACATTGGATAGCAGTTGAAAAAGTCAGCAATCCTATCGACCCACTGCTAAAAACGGCTCTTGATCATGGCGAGGCTGAAGTAATCAGTCTCGCTCGTGAAATCGGGGCGAATCTTATTCTCATTGATGAACGAAAAGCCAGAAAAATAGCACGTACGATTTACAGCCTCAAGGTCATCGGTTCTGCGAGAATCTTAGTCGAAGCAAAAAAACATAAATTGATTGATAAGGTCGGTGATATGCTTCAAAAAATGCGTAAGGGTGGGTATTACATTAGTGATTCAATTGTTGCTGAAATCCTTAAGCAAGCTGGCGAGCCATTTGTTTCGATTTAGGGCTAACTCCCTTGAATACAAACGTTTTGTCAATAATCCGTGATCCGCAGATTACGCAGATTAAAAGAATTGAAAATGAATGATTTTCTTTTTTGATTGGCATCAAAAGAGCTATTTTTTTAAATCTGAGTAATCCGTGAAACTTTGAATATTAACGTTTTGTGAATAATCTGTGAAATCTGCGCAATCTGTGGATCTATCTTTGTCCTAAACAGCTCTATGATCACCCATTGATGGCAGTCGGTGGGAGTGTTTCGGCCACGTAATCAGGAAACATTTTTTGAAGTTTTTTATCAAAACTGACCAGCCGTTTTGCTTTCGACCGCTTAGCCTGATTGACAATCACCAAGTCAGCGAAGTCACCGCCGTGTCGATACCGGGAAACCACGCCCCGTATCACCGTTGGATCGTTGGTGGTAAACGCGGGGGTATGAATTAACGTTTCCAGAAAACCGGAGATTTCAGCGCGTGTACACTGGTAGACACTTTCAAGCACCCAAACGGTTTCGATCAGCACCTCGGGCAGTATCAGGATCTGATCGCCTGCGGATTCGACCTGCGTGACGATCGCTTTTACGATTTCAGCTTGCCGGAAGTCATCTTCAACCAACATGCGAACGATCGCATTGGTATCAAAGGCAATCATTTAGCGACTCTTTTTTTTCGTCTGTCCTGAATGGCGGCCTCCATTTCCTCTACAGATACCGGTCTTTCGGGTTTACGGTGACCCAGCATGCCAAATAGTGCCTGCGCAGGTTTCTGCTGGCTGGTCATCAGTACCTTCCCGTCTTCCAGCAGTGTGAACTCGATCCTGTCAGAAACATCGATGTTCAGGAATTCCCTGACTTTTTTGGGAATCGTAACCTGGCCCTTGGCGGTTAGTTTACTGACGATCATAAGTGCCCCCGTTTTAAGAAGCTAAACCATGGTTGAAATCCTTACTTTGTTGTAAGGATAGCACAGCTTTGATTTTAGTCAACCGGAATGGTGGTTGGTAGGTTCGTTGGGCTGTAGGGCAGAAGGCGTAGGGGGTAAGCGTGGGAGGTGGGAGGTGGGAGGTGGGAGGTCAGGGGCCAGAGGTCAGAGGTCAGAGGTCGGAGGACGGAAAAGAACGATGGATGAGGGACGAGGGACGAAGGAAGATTTTGTTTGACCGTGACCGTTGCTCGCGTTTCCCGCGCGTCTCGCTCAACCGTCAACCGTCAACCATTTCTCGCGTTTCCCGCATTTCCCGCGCGTCTCGCTCAAACATCAACCGTCAACCATTTCTCGCGTTTCCCGCATTTCCCGCGCGTCTCGCTTCACCCCTCACCCTCCCTTTTTCGTCCGTCTATGCCAATTAATTTACAGGCGCGGCGTGCTATCAGCTATGAGCGACCAGCTGGGAGAAGTCAGACGTTGAAATCAGCCAACGACATCACCATCACCTGGTCGGCGATGGGGTAGGGGGAATCGACCGGTGCGATGACGACCGTTTTGTCCGGGGAGATGTCGTCAATGCAATTCCAGAAACGTTGGGTAAGTTTTGGGGTGGTCGACGATTTTATTTCGACTGCTATTTTTTTCGTCCCACGGGTTAACACGAGATCGATCTCGGCACCGTTTGACGTCCGATAGAATGATGGCTCCCAGCGCGGTAACCGGGAGACGATGTTTTCTATGACAAAGCCCTCGAAAGATGATCCATAAACCGGGTGGCCGAAAAGATCTTCCATGGTTTCGATATCCAGCAGCGCATGCAGAATTCCGGAATCGCGAATGTACACCTTGGGGGATTTGACGAGACGTTTTTTAATATTTCCAGAATAGGGTACCAGTGTTCGCACCATGAATGTCTGTTCCAACAGATCGATATATTTTCTGATCGTATGTGAACTGACGCCCATGGACCCAGCCAGTTTGGATGCGTTGAGGACTTGACCATGACAGTGTGCCAGCATTCGCCAGAAGCGGCCAATCGTATTTGCAGGCAGTTGGAACCCAAGTTGGGGAATATCTCTTTCCAGAAACGTTCGGATGTAATCCTCACGCCATTGAAAACTGATGTCATCATTTCCCGATAGCAGGCTCCGTGGGTAGCCGCCTTTGAGCCAGTGGGTTGCCGAATCACAAAATGCGGTTTCTTTATGGTTGAAGGGTGTGGTTTCGATATAGGAAATCCGGCCGGCCAGGGACTCGGCACTTTGCCGGATTAAATCTCTGGAGGCGGAACCAAGAATCAGAAACTGGCCGTTTCTGCCGTGCCGATCGATAAAACCCCTTAGAATGGGGAAAATATCAGGCAACCGCTGAATTTCATCCAGGCATATCAAATGATCGTTGAACTGCTCGAAGAAGGCCTCCGGGTCAGTCAATTTGTTCAAGTCCGCAGGTCGTTCCAGATCCAAATAAATTGATTTTGGGAATTGGTCAATGACAATGCCGGCGATTGTTGTCTTGCCTACTTGGCGGGCACCAAGAAGTGCAACGGCAGGAAAGTTTTTCAATCGGGTGCGAACCGTTTCCGTGATTTCTCTGGGGATGATATTATGCATATTTGAACCCTAACTTCAAAATTGCATAATGTCAAGAAAGGGGAGGATAATTGAAAATGGAGGTCGGAGGTCAGAGGTCGGAGGTCGGAGGTCAGAGGTCAGAGGTCGGAGGTCAGAGGTCGGAGGTCGGAGGTCAGAGGTCAGAGGTCAGAGGTCAGAGGTCGGAGGTCGGAAGTGGGAAGTGGGAGAGTGGGAGAGTGGGAGAGTGGGAGAGTGGGAGAGTGGGAGGTCGGAGGTCAGAGGTCGGAGGTCGGACCAGATAGATGGACGATGGACGACCGCTTCGCTGGGATGAGGGACGATGTTGGTTGACAGTAAACGGTAAACAATTAGCCCTTGTCAACCGCCAGCGATTTCTCGCGTTTCCCGCATTTCCCGCGCGTCTCGCTCTATCATCAACCGTCAACCATTTCTCGCGTTTCCCGCATTTCCCGCGCGTCTCGCTCAAACATCAACCGTCAACCATTTCTCGCGTTTCCCGCATTTCCCGCGCGTCTCGCTCTATCGTCAACCGCCAGTGATTTCTCGCGTTTCCCGCATTTCCCGCGCGTCTCGCTCTATCATCAACCGTCAACCGTCAACTTATGCTTCATTTTGTCTGTGTGAGTCCGTGTGTGTCTGTGGCAATTCATGATGGTGACTGGAAAAGACGATAAACAAGTCCGGGAATAGTTACAAAATGTCTGATTATCACGGATTTTGGGGAGGTCCTCTAAACCCCCCGAGTGACGCCGAAATAAGAAGATTTTGCAACCAATTCTCATGATATCGGAAGCCATTCAGTCTTTCGGCCGGACTTTGCAAGCCATGATACTTGGCGACCGTCCTCGGATTTGAAGGCGCAAAATTCTGGATGAGTGCCCATCCGCGAATACCCTGCTCGGCTGCCTCAAGACTTCCATGGAAATATTGGGTGCAGAATAGGTAACGATCCAATCGTTGCATGAGCCTATCGACCATGTTGCTTGTCCGATGCGCGCCGGGATGGTTATAAGCAATTGAAAATGAGGGAAGATTATTGCGCAGCTTTTCAAGCTTGGTCATGATGACAGATGGCATCTCACGGCAGGAAGCCCATTCGTGAAGACGCCTCACCCGTTGAGCAAAAGAGGCTTTGCTTTTAGCCTGATAGCAGCTCCACAGCTTATCTGAAACCAACCGGAAGATATCTTTGAACTTTTTCCGTGATCGATCTCGGATGGAAATGTAAAGGTGTAAAAAGCAGGAGATGAGCACCATAGCCGGGAATAATGACTTGAATGCGTTCATGGTTGGCATCCAGCCATCCGTGTTGCAGGTTTGCGGAGAGTAAGTCGGGTTCAAGTCCTGCGCTTCCTTTTTAAAAACACCATAGCCGGCCTCAAGGTCCTGTTGGCCGGCACTTTTCTTCACGGCCACGCCTAAAATGCAATCGTTGCCGACCGTGCAGGGCACATAGACCTTTTCGCCCTTGATTCGGCTGTGTTTTTCATCCGCGCTGATATGCTGGGGCAGGTATTCAGGGTTTTTAATGGAGGTGCCGATGAGGCTGTTTTTGCCAAGAGACGTCTCCATTCGGTACCAATACATCGGGTTTTTTCCGAAGCCGTAGGCTAACATCCAGAAGGGAACAGCAGCCTTGCGCAACATGAGAGGTTTTTCAACATCCTTTGTAAACCCAGTCATATAGGGCATAGCAAAGGCTGGACGTATCGTATAGGCGATGCCATCAACTTTAATACGGCGGATCCAAATCGACAGCTTTTTCGAACGATACTTATCTTTCATCCGATAGCCTTTGGAAAATGAAGGCGGAAACAGTTCTGGGAAAAGGTCATATTGCGCATCCAGAAATTTTCTGAAATCGACGGCCGAATTGATTTTGTTGTCATAGGGTTCTTGAGAAAATGGTAAACATATGGTTCTATTGAGTCGGGTGGTGGATGTTGCTGCATCTGCTTTTCCCATGTATAGTTAGAGACCTCCTTGCCAGGGTATGGTCTCTAACTATACAAAATCATTAATAAAAAGTCTAGTTGTTTAAATATTACGAAAAATCAACATGTTACACTAATGTTCATCCAGCTCCCCTAAATCCGTTATAATCAGCAAAATGTTTGTCGAGTGTCGCTAACTCTGTGCCTGTCTCCATTGTCTGCGCAGCTATCCATATATCATTTGACGGGATCGGCGTCCCCTGTTTTTTCAGTATCGCGGCAATCCTGGAATATCTGTCTGATGTTATCTCTGAAATCGCAATTCGCATGACAGCATTATCGGCAAGGAAAAGGTCAAGCTCTTTCATATTCTGGTCGTAACGTGAGCCGTTTCGAAATCCAAACATAAGCTCACCCAGCACAATCGGCGACATCAATATGCGTTCTGCCCTTATCAGATACTCGACAACTTCCGGATAGCCGAGTTTAAATCCAACATAGGCATTTGTGTCCAGAAGCAGTTTCATTTCCACATATCTTCATCAATATCATCGCAGGTTTGAATAGCGTGTTCGAACTCCATGGCGTCTTTCGCGGTCCAACCGCCTGCGAGCTTTTTCAAGGATTCTGACGGCGGCCGGGCGCTGTCAAATTCCTTGTAGATAATTTCCTTGATAACCTGATTGATGGATTTTTGGCTGCTTTTGGCAATTTTTCGGATCTGTTGTTCTATTTGAGGCTCCAAGCCTCTGATGGTAATTTGTTGCATGACTCACTCCTTGATGCTTTTTGACTCACTATATGACCCAATGCATTTCATGTCAATTTTGCTTGATAAATAATTCACAGATCGGTCTTCACAAAGCGCTGCGCTCAGAGGTCGGAGAGTGGGAAAGCGGGAGGTCAGAGGTCAGAGGTCGGAGGTCAGAGGTCGGAGGACGGAAAAGAACGATGGATGAGGGACGAGGGACGAAGGAAGATTTTGTTTGACCGTGACCATTTCTCGCGTTTCCCGCATTTCCCGCGCGTCTCGCTCAAACATCATGCATTACTGTTCACATATTTGTCAGAGGTCAGTGGGCAGCCACGGACCCACACAGAAAGACACAGACATGAAAAAGATCAGCCCCTGACATTGCATTTTGTCCGTGTGCGTCAGTGTGTGTCTGTGGCAATTCATTCACTGATCCACAGATTGACGCAGATTAAAGGATGGGGCCAGATTAGGGTTACCGTATCCACTCCACCGGGGTGAGATCCGCTACTTTATTAAATTCGGGGTCTCCGGTAACAATGGTGGCTGAGTACGCTAAGGCGCACGCTACGGCAAAACAGTCGGCATAGGAAATCGCGTATTCCGCCTTTATCTCTGCAGCCGCATAAACCATATCATCTGAAACGGAGATAACTTTTAAACCGAGTGCCTGGATGCGCCCCAGTATCTCTATTTTTTTTACATCACCGAACCGCCTTTTCGTCATGTAGATTATTTCGCCAAGATTGATGATGCACAGCAATCTTTCAGTGCGCCGCTTAACGGCTTTTGTCAAAATATTTTCAACAACATCTGCACCGTCTTCGTTCTGGAAGAATGCCAAAAGCGCGTGACTGTCAAAAATGTACGATGGGTTCATTTTTTAGAATCCCTCTGTCTCTCTTCGAGAAGCTGTTTCGACAAAGAGGGTTTCGGCGGTAAGCAACCCTTCGCTTCTTTTACAGGGTCTTCCGAAGGGGGAATGAGATAAATCAGGTTGTCGTATTCGAGCAGCTGAATTTTCCCACCCGGGTGTATCCCGTACTTTTTTCGAATGCGTGCGGGCAGAACGACCTGCCCTTTTGCTGAAACTTTTAACGTTTCCATGACATCCAACCTTTAAAAAGTTTAACGTTTTTTCAAATCGTAAAACGTAGTGGGTAAATTGTCAAACTTTTAGGATGCCACTGGAAGCGCAACAGAGATCTACAGATCAGTCTTCGCAGGAAGCTACGCCCAGACAAGTTTACGCAGATTCTTAAAACGACGAGAGAGCGTTAATGCGACAGGGCGTGAGAGCGTGAGAGCGTGAGAGCGGGAGAGTGGGAGAGTGGGAGAGTGGGAGAGTGGGAGGTCGGAGGTCAGAGGTCAGAGGTCAGAGGTCGGAGGACGGAAAAGAACGATGGATGAGGGACGAGGGGCGAAGGAAGATTTTGTTTGACCGTGACCGTTGCTCGCGTTTCCCGCATTTCCCGCGCGTCTCGCTCAAACATCAACCGCCAGCGATTTCTCGCGTTTCCCGCATTTCCCGCGCGTCTCGCTCAAACATCAACCGCCAGCGATTTCTCGCGTTTCCCGCATTTCCCGCGCGACTCGCTCAAACATCATGCATTACTGTTCACATATTTGTCAGAGGTCAGTGGGCAGCCACGGACCTACACAAACGGACACAGACGAAAAAAAGATTTGCTACTGACGTTGTGATGTCGTGAGGGTGTGAGCGTGTGGGGTCACTGTTAAGCAGGTCAGCCTTCTTCAATCATTAAAATTCGTGTAATCCGTGTAATCTGTGGATAAATGTCTGCCGATTACGCAGACTATAGGGTAAGTTGTATGTGCAGCATCTATAAAAGTTCCCGATGTTTCCGGAAGGCAGCTTTCAGTTTTTCGTTCGGGAGGGGCGGATTTTCGATGGCATCAAAAAATTTCCTGGCCGATTCCCCTGAAAGCTGAATTATACGTTCCTGTTCAATTACCGTATGGGCCCGTTCCAAGGCGGACTGGACTAAAAATTGATTGACTGTAGCCCCGGTAAGGTCCGCCGCTTGGCGCAGCATCTGATGTACATGCGCGGGTACGCGGGCAGATATGCGTTCTGTTTTCATCGACATGTTTCACCTCCATATGCCATAATAGGTCATTTTTTTAACGTGCTGGTGCCAAAATGGCAATGAAAATAATATTGTATGTGATATCAGTCTTTAATCTGTGAAATCAGCGTAATCTGTGGATCTATGTTTTTCCCATCCATCAATCCGCAGATTACGCAGATTGGCGCAGATTAAAAAAGAAACTGATTGGACTCACGCAAAGGCGCTGAGACGCAAAGGGTTATTCCTGGCAGCCTTATCGGTTTAGCTTAGCAAATAGTAATCACACAATTTCCGGGTGCCGTGCGATTATGATTGGAAAGGTTGCAAAACCTTTCGGTTTGAGCGATGCGGGCGTGAAGGTAATCGATACAAACCTAAGCGGCAAAATAGATTTCTCCATTTTTAGCATAATCGGCAACAAATGAATCTCCGCGTTCCCATTCTTCCTGGGTGAATGCCGTCGCTTCTATGGGGGCAAAAATTTCAAATATAACCTCGGTAAGAAGGTCAATACGTTCCCAGTAATTCATCTTTTTAAAGTCATCCGAGATGACGGCAAGGTCGATATCGCTGTCTTCCCTGTGGCTATGCGTGGCATAGGAACCAAACAGTACGATTTTGTTTGGCCCAATTCCTCGGGAAAGCAGACCCTGGTGGAACTTGCCGATAATCTCTACAACTGCTGCTTTATCCATTGAACAAGTTCCTTCCCCTCCAGAATAATGTCCCTGACGACGGCTTCATGGTATATCTGCTGGAGTTTGTAAAGATTTTCTGGATACCTGGTGGGAATGCTGGCTTCATTCAGTTTCACAATAGATTTGCCATGGCTTTTGGGCGGTTGAAGCCCAATTTTGCTTAGAAGGTAAATTAAATTGTGTGATTTAGGGGGGATCTGTCCACTTTTTTCATAGTACAGGCCTTTAAGTGCCTTTTCGATGGAAAGGTGGCACATAAAAACCGCGTGAATGTGCCGACCACCCTCATGCATATATGTTGCGGTATCCATGTCATAATCGGACTGTTTTAGCCACTCTGCGGTTTTTTTTTTCATGTTTTTGCTAATTACATATGATTTCAATATGTTGGTTTTTAATACTAATCACTTAAGACGTATCGTGTAAAGTCATATTTTAGCAATTGCCTTTTTTATGTTTAAAAAAGTTATGTACAACTAATTGAAATCGATGATTAAAATTAAAATTGACCTGACCGCTGGTGCCCGGTCTAACTTCATGAAGATCGCACCCATAACGTAAAAAAATAATCTGTGAAATCTGCGTAAACTTGTCTGGGCGTAGCTTCCTGCGAAGACTGATCTGTGGATCTTTTAAAACTTCCAGAAATCATCAAACGATTCGGCCCAAAATGGGTGATGGTCGGCTGTGGTACACGTTGAAGCTTCGAGCAGGGATCCTTGAACGTAAAACCCCCATTCAATCTTGGGAGGCTATCCCCGATCTAAGGGTCACAGGCCGTTTTTTCGCTGATGGTATGGCATCTGTTTCAGCCATACCAACCGCTGAACAAATCATTAAGTGTAATGCTGCATGCCTGCTTATGGGCTGTCCAACTGGGACGAGCAAACGGGGTTGAATTCAGCGCTGCATTTATCGAGCGAATCCGAAAAGCCGGAGAATGGCTGACCTCACTATACGATACATCCACCGGACACATGCCGAATCTGGGATCAAATGATGGGGCGCTTATTCTGCCATATTCTGTTTGTGATTACATTGATTATCGGCCCACGATTCAGGCAACAGGTGCGGTTGTAGACAATCAGCGCTGGCTGCCCCCTGGCGAGTGGGATGATATGGCGTTGTGGTTGGTGCCGGATCTCGATCATGATTCAGAAGGCAATTCAATAAAGGGCAAAAGCGATCCACAGATTACGCAGATTGGCGCAGATTAGAGGGCAAAACCGATCCACAGATCAGCCTTCGCAGGAAGCTACGCCCAGACAAGTTTACGCAGATTCTTAAAACGACGAGAGAGCGTTAATGCGACAGGGCGTGAGAGCGTGAGAGCGTGAGAGCGTGAGAGCGGGAGAGCGGGAGAGTGGGAGAGTGGGAGAGTGGGAGAGTGGGAGAGTGGGAGGTCGGAGGTCAGAGGTCAGAGGTCAGAGGTCGGAGGACGGAAAAGAACGATGGATGAGGGACGAAGGAAGATTTTGTTTGACCGTGACCGTTGCTCGCGTTTCCCGCATTTCCCGCGCGTCTCGCTCAAACGTCTCCCACCCACCAGATCAACGGTTGTTCAAGTTAACTGTTATGTAAGAGCGGGAGGATAGAGGAATTTATTCATTTTTCTGCCCATTGCATTGGACTCATTGATCTTATGTATCATCGGCAACCCAATTCTCAAGCTTCAATCCTTTGACGCGGCTGAACTCCCGAAGATTATTGGTTACCAGGGAAAGATCGAGGCTCAGTGCGTGAGCGGCAATAAACAAGTCGTTACCGCCAATCACCATACCTCGCTTCTCAAGATCGGATCGAACATCGCCATAAATGACGGCAGCATCTTTATCAAAAGGAATGACATCGATTATTTCACTTAAAAGATTTAAACGCTTTATGTTGTCTTTCACAAAAAGGCTTTTTTTTGCGCCATTCATTAGTTCGGCAAAGGTTATCGCGGACATGACAACCATGCCGGGCTGAAGTGATTCAAGTCGTTTTAGCACACTAATGGGCTTACGCTTGATCGTATAGATACAGATATCCGTATCCAGCATAACAGTCATAGCGACTCTCTATCCTGAATCGATGGTTGGCAGCGTCCTTCGTCCATGAAATCATCAGACATTTCAGTAAGCAATTCAAATGCTTTGGAAAGATTTCGAGGCTTACGTTTTAAAACAACTTCATCTCCCCGCCGAAAAATTTGAACTTCGGAGACATCGAACTGGTATGCCTTGGGCAAGCGAACCGCCTGGGAGTTGCCATTTTTAAATATTTTTGCTGTATCCATTGTTACCGTCCTTGCTGTTGATTGTGTGTGTACAAAATATATATATTATTTTGGCGTTTTGTCAATAGAAGCTGACAATTGGTGCTGGTGCTGGGACCGGCGGTTGGAGGTCGATCCGCAGATTACGCAGATTGACGCAGATTTTGGTCAGAGGTCGGAGGTCAGGTGTCAGGTGTCAGATGTCAGATGTCAGATGTCAGATGTCAGAGGACGGAAAAGAACGATGGATGAGGGACGAGGGACGAAGGAAGATTTTGTTTGACCGTGACCGTTGCTCGCGTTTCCCGCGCGTCTCGCTCAAACATCAACCGTCAACCATTTCTCGCGTTTCCCGCATTTCCCGCGCGTCTCGCTCAAACATCAACCGTCAACCATTTCTCGCGTTTCCCGCATTTCCCGCGCGTCTCGCTCAAACATCAACCGTCAACCATTTCTCGCGTTTCCCGCATTTCCCGCGCGTCTCGCTCAAACGTCAACCGTCAACCATTTCTCGCGTTTCCCGCATTTCCCGCGCGTCTCGCTCAAACGTCAACCGTCAACCATTTCTCGCGTTTCCCGCATTTCCCGCGCGTCTCGCTCAAACGTCAACCGTCAACCATTTCTCGCGTTTCCCGCATTTCCCGCGCGTCTCGCTCAAACATCAACCGTCAACCATTTCTCGCGTTTCCCGCATTTCCCGCGCGTCTCGCTCAAACGTCAACCGTCAACCATTTCTCGCGTTTCCCGCATTTCCCGCGCGTCTCGCTCAAACATCAACCGTCAACCATTTCTCGCGTTTCCCGCATTTCCCGCGCGTCTCGCTCAAACATCATGCATTACTATTCACATATTTGTCAGAGGTCAGGGGGCTGTGTGATCAGTGAAAAGAAATTGGATTGGCGTCATTTCCTGCTCCAATCATCAATCAGCAAGCCGGGGATACGTTCGAATTCGTTGGTATTGTTTGTGATCAGAATCAGGCCATTGGCCCGGGCATGACCGGCGATCATCATATCATAGGGGCCAATTGGCCTTCCAATACGGTACAGTGCCGCGCGGATTTGGCCAAAATGGTAGGCAGCCGTATTGTTAAATGGTAAAACGTCAAGCCGCGCCACAAATGACTCGATGTCTGCCAGGTTCCTTTCCACCTCTTGCGAATGCTCGGCACCAAACACCAGCTCCCCAAGCGTTACCGCAGAGATTGCCATGCGTCCATGATGCTCCTGGAATCGTCGTTTAAGCCGTTGAGGGCGATTTTTCATGGTATAGATGACAATATTGGTGTCCAACAAATACTTCAGCATCAAAAATTCTCTCTCTGCTGATCTTCAGGCTGTTGTCGCTCGTTCATAAAATCGTCGGAAACACCGGGGCCATCGAACCATTCATCCCATGACTGGCCGACTGGTGAGATGATCCGCCGGTTTCCGATGGCGACAATTTCAACGTCCTTGATTGTTTCCGCAAAGGCGACTTCCTTGGGCAGACGGACCGCCTGACTCCGATTGCTTTTAAAGATTTTTGTTTTTACACATCCCATAACGGTAGGCCTCCATGTGATTCGCTTTTTTGTGTATTTTAGAACAACTCCTGGGATATGTCAAAGGGATATACAACAGAGATCCGCAGATTACGCAGATTGGCGCAGATTAAAAGACTGGAGATTGATTGATATCCTTTTTTTAAATCCGTGAAATCTGTGTAAACTTGTCTGGGCGTAGCTTCCTGCGAAGACTGATCTGTGGATGCGAAAGCCGCATAAGAATCTGGATGTATTTAGCTTTCCGATGAATGTCGGGGTGTTTTTTCGCCTTACGGGTTCAGTGCTGGTCCAAAAACGCTTTGGGGGTCAAGATGCTGATTCCCATGTAGTTTTTGACAGCAAGCAAAGCTTTGTCTCCAGATATAACAACCCTTGCGTTCAATGCCACCGCACACTCGATGAATTTATCGTCATCAGGATCATCAGCAACGATTTTTAGCGAAGGTGTTCGGTGCGTAAAAATGATAGAATGCCCTCGTGCAAAGAAACGCAGCAACGCTTCCAGCTCATCTTCTTTGTCCAATCCGAGCCGATGAAGGACTTCGATGTATTCATCGACGATTCCGGGTGAAAGGCATAGCCACAGTTGTCCGTTTTTCCATAGGTCGATGACTTTTCGAGGATTGCCCCCGAAAAAAGATGATACAAAAATGTTTGTATCGATCACAGCACGAATCATGATTTTCGCCTGACTGACAGAATCGCTTCTTCAATCGAGTCAGGCCCGACGCCTTTTTCAATTAATTTGTTGCCGATCCGTTGCCACAAACTGTCAATATAGCCGCCAATGTCTCGGTCGGTGACATAATGTTCGAGCATCTCGCGCACAACCTGGCTGGCATTTTTCCCTTCAGCCATGGCAAACTGTGTCACCTTTTGTTTCAGTTCATCGTCGATTCGAATCACTAATTGTGAAGCCATAAAGCCTCCTCTTTTGTATTAATTGTAGTAACAGTATATACAATTGGGCTGTATGTCAATGATAGATCGTGACCGGTGAACTGATCAGAAGCTGTAGGGCGGAGGACGGAACAGCACGATGGACGAGGGATGACCGCTTCGGTCTTCGTGCTTTAAACTACACCCTGACAAGTCGCTATGGCGAGGGACGAATTTGGTTGACCGTCAACTGTAAACCGTAAACTGTTTCTCGCGTTTCCCGCATTTCCCGCGCGTCTCGCTCAAACATCATGCATTACTGTTCACATATTTGTCAGAGGTCAGTGGGCAGCCACGGACCCACACAGAAAGACACAGACGTGAAAAAAGGCTGCTGAACAAGGGAAAATGATCGGTCATCTGCCCTTACACCTTACACCTCACCCATCACCCAAAAACTACCATGAAAAATCCAAAACGCATCTTTCTTTCACCGCCGCACATGAACGGCCATGAACTGGCCTATGTACAAAAAGCCTTCGAGAGCAACTACATCGCACCGGTGGGGCCCATGGTGGACGCCTTTGAACAGGCTTTTGCCGACTATGTGGGGATTCCCCATGTGCTGGCCCTTTCCAGCGGCACGGCGGCCATCCATCTGGCCCTGCGCAATCTGGGGGTGGGGCCGGGCGACGAGGTGTTTGCCTCCACGCTGACCTTTATCGGCAGTGTGTCGCCCATTGTTTTTCAGGGGGCACGGCCCGTATTCATCGATGCGGACCCCGCTACCTGGAACATGGACCCCGTTCTTCTGGCCAAGGAACTGGAACGCTGCGCGGCCCGCGGCCGACTGCCCCGGGCCGTGTTGCCGACCGATCTCTACGGCCAGTGCGCCGACCTTACGCGCATCCTGTCGGTCTGCGACCGGTATGGGGTGCCGGTGGTCACCGACAGCGCCGAGGCCCTGGGGGCGACCTGCAACGGCCGGCACGCCGGCGTGGGGGCGGCCGCGGCCATCTATTCGTTCAACGGCAACAAGATCATCACCACGTCGGGGGGCGGGGTGCTGGCATCCCATGATCCGGCGCTGATCCGGCACGCCCGCTTCCTGTCCCAGCAGGCCCGCGAGGACGCGCCCTATTACCAGCACGACACCATCGGCTACAACTACCGCATGAGCAATCTGCTGGCCGCCGTGGGTTTAGGGCAACTGGAGTCCATCGACCAGCGCGTGCGGCGCAAACGGGAAATCTTCTTCGCCTATAAATCGGCGCTGGCGCAGGTGCCCGGCATCTATTTTATGCCCGAGGCATCCTACGGCCAGTGCACCCGCTGGTTGACGGTGATCTTTGTCGACCCTGACCGGTTCGGGGCCGATTACGAGACCTTGCGGCTGGCTCTGGAAGCGGAGAACATCGAGTCGCGACCGGTCTGGAAACCCATGCACCTACAGCCGGTTTTCAAGGCGATTTCCCCCGTTCAGATCGATGCGGCAGATGCCCGTTCACACGTTTGCTTCGAGCGGGGCAGGGCGGTGGCCTGCCGGGTGGTCGGCGGCGGCGTCAGCGAGGCCCTGTTTGCCAGCGGACTTTGCCTGCCGTCGGGAACGGCGATGGACGCCGGAGACCTCGAGCGCGTGGTGGATGTGATCACCCGGCTTCACCATGAAAGGATCCAAAACAGTGGCGGTTTCAGACAACGCAGACACAACTTCCGGCAAGATGGCAGTGGCGCAGACCCTGGCCGTGGCAATGGCGGTAATCCTGACGTTCTGGGGCACCTGGTCTAAGCTGTTTAGCCAGTGGAGCCGCAGCGACGATTACGCCTACGGCATGATGATTCCGCCCATTTGTCTGCTGCTGGTCTGGGAGCGGCGCAAAGCCCTGGCCGCGCTTGCCTTGCGGGCCGACTTGCGGGGGCTTCTGCTCATGCTCTTTGCCGTGATCCTGTTCGGGTTGGGGGAACTGGGCGCGGAGCTGTTTACCACCCGGGCGGCCGTGATCACGCTTTTCATCGGTGCCCTGTGGTGGATGCACGGCCGCGCGGTGGTGCGCACCCTGGCCCTGCCGCTGCTGCTGCTCTATTTCATGCTGCCCCTGCCCGGCTTCGTGTACCGCAGCATCACCTTCCCGTTGCAGATCATGGCCTCGACGATCTCTGTCCATCTGCTCAACGCCCTCGGGTTTCTGGCCTACCGGGAGGGCAACATCATCGATATGGGGTTCGGCCAGTTTCAGATCGTGGAGGCCTGCAACGGGTTGCGGTTCATTCTGCCGTTGCTGTGCATGGGGGTGGTGATCGCCTTTTTCAGGCCCATGGCCGGGTGGAAACGCACGGTGCTGATCGGCATTACCATTCCCCTGGCCCTGGCCACCAACATTGTCAGAATCGTCGGCACCGGCATCCTGGCCCGCTACCTGGGGACCGAGGTGGCCGAAGGCTTTTTTCACGACTTCTCCGGCTGGGCCGTGTTCACGGCCGCCTTTGCCCTGTTCATGGTGATCGCCGCGGTGTTGAACCGGCTCCCGGGCCGCGCGCAGCCGCCGGCGCCCCGGCCCCCGTCGAGACGGCCGGCCAGGCCCATCAAAACGGTCAATTGGAAGCGGGCGGTCGCAACCACCGCCATTGCCCTGGCCGTGTGCCTGGTCAGTCCCCTGACCGTGAACGTGTTGGGCGATGTGCCGCCCGTTGCGCTGAAGCAGACCCTGGACGACTTCCCCCTGACCCTGGACGGCCGGGACGGGCAACGGGCGCAAATGGCCCCGGAGATCTGGGAGCGGGTCGGCGGACAGGCCTATACGATGATCGCCTACCAGAAAAAGGGCCATCCGCCCATCGATTTTTACACGGCGTACTATGCCCATCAGAAAAAGGGCGGGGATTTCATTCATTCGCCGCGCCTTTGCCTGCCCGGGGCGGGTTGGAGTATCCGCAGCAACCGGGTGCGCACGTTAAGAGGGGCGCCCGGGACCGGCGACCAGATGCTGAAGATCAACGAAATGCTGGTGGAGAAAAACGGCGCCTGGCAACTGGCCTATTTCTGGTACCAGGGCCGTGACCGCAACTTTACCAGCGAGTGGGCGGCCAAGTTCTACATGGTCTGGGACGGGATTTTCCGCCGCCGCACCGATGGCGCCCTGGTCCGGTTGATCATGCCTTTGAACGCCCAGGACCAGGTCCCTGCCGCCCGACGGGAACTGGACCGCTTTGCCTTGCTGACCGCCCGAACGCTGGACACATACCTGCCATGATCACCAGACGCCTCAAACGGTAAGGACCAACAGGATTTTAAACAATGGGTTTTAAACAATGATGGCTGTATTGAACAACGTTGTCGATTCACCGGTGATGCACCGGATCATTCAGTGGATGCTGCCCTATCGCCTGTTGATCAACATCGTGATCCATACGATGCTGATCGTTACCAGCTATTTCTACAGCCTGCTGTTTTTCAACGGATTGCTGCTCGATCGCTACCTGGTGGACATGTTCGTGGTTACCGTCTGGCCGCTGCTGCTGATCCGGCTGGCGGTGTTTCACTACTACGGTCTGTTTACCGGCATGTGGCGGTTCGTCAGCCTCGGTGACGTGGTCAAGATCATCCACGCGGTCATCATCAGCACCCTTCTGGTCTACGGCTTGAGCCTTGTCTGGGACCGAATTTTCATTGCCGGTCAGGTCTATCTTCTGGACATGATGTTTTGCGGCATGCTCTGCAGCGGCATTCGCCTGCTGGTGAGAAATTTCCGGGAGGTGCATCTGGTCGGCGGCAGCATGCGCAACCGCAAACGCATTCTGCTATTGGGCCCGGTGTTCAGGATTCAGCCGATTTTAAAGGATATCACGACTGATCCCAAAGCGGCCTACTGGCCGGTGGCCATCATCGATCCCGAAGAATCCGACCGCTCCGACGGCGGCCGCATCGCCGATGTCACCGTACTGAGCCTGGGACATTTCAAAAAGCAGTATCGGGGCATGGGCCTGCTGGACAGTGTGATCATCTGCTGGCCGGGCGCGACCCGCCGGCAGATCAACGATGTGGTCGAGCAGCTGCGATTTCTCAAGGTGACCTTCAAGATCATTCCCCATTTTGGCGAGATCATGGACGGCCGGGTCAGCATCAAGAACCTGCGCCACGTGGAAATCGAGGACCTGCTCGGCCGCGAGCCGGTGCAGATCGAACTGGACAGGATCCGCGCCTTTCTCAAGGGCAAGGCGGTGCTGGTGACCGGCGGGGCCGGCTCCATCGGTTCCGAGATCTGCCGGCAGGTGGCCGGTTCCGAGCCGCGGCGGCTGGTCATTCTGGACCGGGCCGAAAACAGCCTCTACGATTTCGAACGCGAGATCCGGGGGCGTTATCCCGATGTTTCCATCCACAGCAGAATCGCTTCGGTCAACGACGCGGCCGGCCTGGCGCATCTGATGCGCGTGCATCGCATCGATGTCGTGTTTCATGCGGCCGCTTACAAGCATGTGCCCTTGATGGAGAGCGTGCCCATCGAATCGGCCTACAACAACATCATCGGCACCCACAACACGGCCCGCGCCGCCCGACAAGCCGGTGTCAAACGCTTTGTGATGATATCCACGGACAAGGCGGTCAACCCCACCAACGTCATGGGCGTGACCAAACGCATTGCCGAAATGTGCGTCCAGAGCATGGACGACCCGGCCGGCACCCGGTTCATGACCGTGCGCTTCGGCAATGTGCTGGGCAGCGCCGGCAGTGTGGTGCCGATCTTCAAGCGCCAGATTGAAACGGGCGGGCCGGTTAGCGTCACACACCCGAATATCGAGCGCTTTTTCATGACCATTCCCGAGGCGGTGCAACTGGTGCTCCAGGCGGGATGGATGGCTAAGGGCGGTGAAATTTTCGTCCTGGACATGGGCGAGCCGGTCAAAATCATGGACCTGGCCGAGAAGCTCATCACCCTTTCCGGCATGCAGCCCCATGAAGACATCGCGATCGAATTTACCGGCCTGCGCCCCGGTGAGAAGATGTACGAGGAATTGTTCAATGCCTCGGAAATACTGATGCCCACGCGGCATCCGCGTATTCGCACGGCCCAGTGCGCGCCCGTGGACCACAACCGGATGGCTGCCGAGATCGCGGTCATGAAGACCGTCATCCAGAGAAAGGACGAGACCGCGTTGTTGAACCGGTTCGTCGAACTGGTCCCGGGTTACCGCTGCCAGCGCCTGAATGACCCGACGTGCCAGGACCCTGACGTCGGAAACACCGGCGCGGCCGGACGTCTGGCCGATGGACGCCGCAACGCGGAACTGCCCAATTGAAGGATGGAATCGATAAAACAGGTCATTTGCGCAGTGGCCGCCAAAGAGAAGATAAGGATCGTGTTATGGCACCATTTATCGCTGTGATGAGAAGCGGCATCGTGCTGCTGGTACTGCTGACAGCCATTTGCGGATGCGCCAGCCAGGAAGAGAAGATGCAGCAGTTTTTCGAAACCGGCAAGACCGCCTACCACTCCGGCGATTTTGTCAAGGCCCGGCTGGCGTTTAAAAACGTTATCCAGATCAATCCCAAATACGCCCAGGCCTATTACATGCTCGGGATGGCGGAGCTGAAGCAAAGCCATTTCCAGCCGGCGTTCCGGGCGCTGCAAAAAGCCGTTGATCTGGACCCCCAGCTGTTGGATGCGCAGCTTCAGCTGGGACGGCTCCTGCTCTCGGCCAGACAGGTCCAGGCGGCCATGGAAAAGGTGGACCTGATTCTGGACCAGCGCCCCCGGCACGCGGACGCCCTGCTGTTGAAAGGCGCCATTTTACTGGCCGGCAAGGATACGGATGCGGCGATTGCCTATCTGCAGGGGCTTTTTGATAGCGGCATGGACCAGACGGACCTTTATCTGATGCTTGCCTCGGCCTTTGCCCGCAACGACAACCTGGCGCAAACCGGCGCGCTGCTGGCCCGCGGGGTGGCGGCGCATCCCGACAACATCGGGCTGAACCTGGGCATGGTGCAGTATTGTCTGCGCACCGGGCAAAGCGAAGCGGCGGAACGCGGTTTGAAAAAGATCATTGCCCTGGCACCGGATCAGCCGGTGCACCGGTTCAATCTGGCGCAATTCTATTTTTCCCAGGACCGCGCCGATGACGCCCGGGCCCTTATCGCCGACATGGTGGCAGGGGACCCCGGCAATGTTCAGCTGCGCCTGGGCGCGGCCCAGCTGCTCAGTGAAAACGCTGCCCTGCGACAGGCCGAGACCCTGCTTGCCGACGGGATTCAAGCCGCGCCCGGGAATACGGCCATGCATCTGGCGCTGGCCGATGTGCAGATCAACGATAACCGCCCGCAAGCCGCGCTGGAAACCCTCAAGGCCTTTGTGACGCTTGCCGAGAAAAAGGATGATCCGGCGGCCATCAAGGCCAAAACGGGCATGGCGCGGGCATACCTGGCCATGCGTCGCACCGATGATGCCCGGCGGTGCATTGACGGGGTGCTGGGCGGCAGCCCGGACAACGTTGACGCCCGGTTCCTGAACGGCAGCATCCGGTTGCTCGAAGGCAATGCCAGCGCTGCGGTCTCCGACTTCCGGACCGTGATTGACGAACGCCGGGAATTCATTCCCGCATACCTTGGCCTGGCCAGCGCTCACCTGATGGACGCGTCCCCGACCATGGCGCTGGATGTCTTGAAACGGGCGCTTGAGATCAAGCCCACGGACAAACAGGTTCGCCGCGCCATGGCCCGCGTTTATGTCAATGCCGATGACCGGGCCGCGGCCCAGGACCAGTTGAGACGTATCGTTGCCGATCATCCCGCGGATCTGCGGGCCCAGGTGGAACTGGGGGATTTTCTGTTTGCCGGGGGAAAGCAGGCCGACGCCGAGCGGGTCTACCTGGCCGTGGTCCGTGATTTTCCCGAACAGCCGGAAGGCTACCTGCGTCTGCACCGCCTTTACCGGATGAAGGGCATTTCTGAAAACGGGCTGACGCTCCTTGAAACCGGCCTGGCCCGCAACCCGCAGTCCGGACCGCTGGTGAGCAAACTGGTCAAGGACCATGTCGATCACGATCGCATGGACGCGGCCCGTGAAGCCTGCCGGCGTTTCATGGCCGCGGGCGGCGAGAAAGCCCTGGGCCTGAACCTTTTGGGCTTCGTTCACCTGTCCAGCGGTCAATATGCCGAGGCGGAAAAAGCGCTTTTGCAGAGCATTGACCGCCAACCCCTCAATCCCACCATCCACGAGAACCTGGCCAGACTGTATCTCCTGCAGGGCAAAAAAGATCAGGCCGTGTCCAACCTGGAAGCGACCCTCGCCAAACTGCCGGAAGCCCGGTCCACCTATCTGACCCTGGCCCAGATCCATTACCAGGATGGGGATTATGCCGCGGCCATGGATGTTTTCAAGCGCGCCCTGGACCGCAATCCAGATTTTGTCTCGGCCATGAACAACCTGGCCTTTCTGATGAGTGTCACCGCCAGGGATGCCAATGACTTCAACCAGGCAATGGACATGGCCCAGCGCGCCCTGGCCCGCCGGCCGGACGATCCGTCGATCCTGGACACCGTGGGATGGCTGTACTACCGCCTGGGGGATTACGCCAAGGCCTTGCCCCCTTTGGAACAGGCCCTGGCACGCGCCCCGGATTCCGAGGAGATCCTCAGCCATATGGGCATCCTGCTCTACCAGCTGGGCCGCGAGAACGAAGCCCGGCAGACCCTGGAAAAGGCATTGGCCGGCGACCATGCGTTCCCGGCCCGCGAGGACGCGGAACAGGTGCTCAAGCACCTGAGCTGATTTTCGGGCGTTCATCAGATTATAGAACAACCTAAATTCACAAGAAGAGGATGTCATGCAGCCCATCGAAACAATGACCCTTGCTGACTGGTTGAACATCTTCAAGCGACACCGGTTGATTTTCTTTCTGACTGCAACGGGTATTTTTCTCGCTGCGGTGTTGATCGCCTTTGCCATGCCGGCGGTTTATCGCTCCGAGGCAACGATTATGATCGAAGCCCAGGAAGTGCCGTCCGATTTCGTGACCTCCACGGTGACCAGTTTTGCCGAACAGCGTATCCAGACCATTGAGCAGCAGATCATGAGCTACACCTCGCTGCTTGAGATTATCAACACCCATGACCCCTATCCCGAACTCAAGGACAAGGCCTCGAGCGAAGAGATCGTCGCCAAAATGCGCTCGGACACGCTGCTCAAACCGCTCAGCGCCGAAATCCTCGATACCCGCACCGGCCGCGCCACCCAGGCCACGATCGCCTTCAACCTGAGCTTTCAGGGCAAGAATCCCCGCAAGGTGCAGGAGATTACCAATGTCCTTGTCTCGCTCTACATGGAGAAGAATATCGCCGAGCGCGTTCAGCAGGTCGAGGAAACCTCGGCATTTTTGCGTTCCGAATCCGAGCGCATCAAAAAAGAGCTTTCGGTCATCGAGGGACGGGTGGCCCAGTTCAAGCAGGCGCATATCAACCAGCTGCCCGAAATGCTGCAGGTGAATATGCAGAGCCTCAACAACGTCGATCGCAATATGGAAGCCGCCAAGCAGGAAATGCGCAGCCTCAAGGAGCGTGAAAGCTACCTGAGAGCGCAGCTGGCGGGGCTGCAGCCGTACGTCAAAGATGAGTCCGAGATCGCTGCCCGCCAGCGGCTGGAAACGCTGAAAATTGAACTGGTGGCATTGACCAAACGATTCACCGACGAATATCCGGATGTGGTCAAGACCCGTGCTGAAATCGAAGAATTCGAAAGCAAGCTGGCCGCGCTTGAGTCCGGCAAAAAGGGGGCGCCGGACAATCCGGTATACGTCAGCATGATGTCCCAGCTGGCCGCGGTGAAAGCCGACATTCGTTCCACGCAACAGCAGATCGACAGTCTGGCTTCCGAGGCCGACGAGTACCAGCGCCGCGTGGTGGCCACACCCAACGTGGAAGAGGCCTACAGCCAGCTCCTCATGCTTCGCAACAGTACCCAGGCCAAATACAACGACCTGATGAACAAACTTCTCGAATCCCAGATCGCCCACGGCCTGGAAGCGGAGCAGAAAGGTGAGCGGTTCAGCCTGCTGGAGTCCCCGCGCCTGCCCCGCAAGCCCTTCAAACCCAACCGCCTGGCCATTGTCGTGGTCGGCGTTGTGCTGGCGATCTTCGCCGGTGGCGGACTGGTCCTGGCCATTGCCTACTTCGATGACCGCATTTACAGCCCGGATCTGCTCAGCCATGTGACGGGTTTGCCGATGCTGACCGGTGTGCCGCTGATCCTTACGGACAGGGATCTGCTTAAACGCCGGAATTGGCGCATTGCCGCGGTTGGCGCCGCAGTGGTGTTGATCGTGGCGGGCCTGGTGGCGATTCATTTCACCATGACCGATCTCGATCTGGTGGTGATGAAACTGCTGCGGCGTCTGGATCTGTCGAGCTGACCGATCCAGCCGCTGCCACTTACCCTATCCACAACCCACAGGACAACGACATGACGTTTCAAGGCTTGATCGAAAAAGTTCGCACCAGGCGCCGGTCGGACGCCAAATCATCCACGCTTGCCCACCGCCATCCGGCGATGGCGAAGGGGGCCAGAACACCGAACCCACCGCCCGGCATCTCGCCGGTCTACAACCGGTCAACCGCGATGCAGGCGGATCCGTGCGTTGTCAAGTCGAATCGGTGCATCTGCATCGAGCCGGATTCGCCGGAAGTGGATGCCTACAAGATTCTGCGTACCAGGATTCAAAAGCGCGCCCAGGATCATGACCACCGTGTCGTGATGATCACCAGCCCGACCCCCGGGGATGGCAAGACGCTGACGTCGGTGAACCTGGCCCTGACCATGGCCAGGGCCTACGACCAGACGGTGATGCTGGTCGATTGCGATGCCAAACGCCAGGATGTTCACAAGTATTTCGGCATTGAAAGCGGTGTCGGGCTTCGTGACCACCTCATCGATGACGTGCCCCTGGAGGATGTCATCATCTGGCCGGGAATTGATAAGTTGAGTTTTATTTCCGGGGGGGTCGCCACCGTCAGCGAGGCCGAAGCGCTGGGGTCCTCGCGCATGAAATGCCTTGTCGATGAAATGAAATCGCGCTATGCGGATCGGATTGTCCTTCTGGATACACCGCCCGTGCTCAGTGGCGCAGATACCCTGGCCCTGGTCCCGCTGGTGGACTGCATCATCCTGGTGGTGGCGGAGGGCAGAACCAACATGAAGGATGTCTTCAAAAGCCTGGAAGTACTCCCCGAGAAGAAACTGCTGGGCTTTGTGATGAATCGTCAAAAAGAAGCCGACACAAGCTATCCCTACTATTATCGGTAATGGAGTATCCCCGATGACGATGGCCCACTGACAGCCATCCCATCATCAATTACACTCACAAGGGCGGCACGCTGACCAATAGCGTGACCGCCCTTGTTGTTTTGGGCAGCCTGTTCAGAGCGTACGGCGGTGCCGATCTTCCCGGTGGTGTAGGGGGCAGGGCTTGTTCCCAACGCTCCAACAATGAAAACGAGTCGTCCCGCTGCAGAACGCTTGCTTTGGCAACTCGATAACCTTCCTGGGCTGAAAAAGGAACCGGGCCGCCAAATGGCGGCCCGGCGAGGCAGAGAGAAAAATGAAGAGAGTATTTATAAGATCGGACGCCCTGACACCATGAACCGGCCGGCAGGGGCTCCGTTTGTTGAGCGCAAGGTACCACCCGAAGCTTACGGGAAAATGACAGAAAGATTACCGAAAAGTCATCTTGAGCCGATACCGGCGGGAATTGCCTGCTGTTTGGGCGATTGATGTCCTCACCTAAACCCAATGATGCGGGGCAGGAAGGGAACCACGAATGGGAATGAGTAAAAACGATTCGTGTGATTCGCGCAATTCGTGGTTAAAATAAGGGCGTGGACAACCGCATATCAATCCCAACCCCAACCGACTTACCGGACGATCCCGAACCCCAGCCTGATGGCATCGTGGCGCTCTTTAAAGTGCAGCAATGTTTCGGCGTAACCGCTGAAGTATTGTGCCTGCAGATAAAAGTTCAGGCTTTTTCCCAAAATGAAATTTCGATACCCAGGACGCTTTTTCCGCGATGTAGCCATCGGGATTGAAAAGCCGGTATTTGAAACTGAATTGGAACTTGCTTTGCTGCAGCCCCGGCTCCACGCCCAATAAAAAATACATGGGGGCATTAACGGATAAATCGTTCAAAAAAGACTGCGCCAAAATTTGCCCCTGATCGATGGGTACCTGTTGCCCGATCCAGGCTTCGGGCGGTGCTTTGGTTGCAATAAGCGCGATCAGACAAAGATCCAGTACTACATCATCCCCGCCGTGAACCACCGATGATGCGCTGGACAGCTTTATGACGATCGCATTTGTCCCGGCAGTGGCGGGAATGACCAGCATCATCCATACCATGAAAATCGGTCCAGCAAATCTGAGCATTGAGGATTTCCTTTTGGCTGCAGTTGTTGTTATGCCATGTCGAAATTTGTCAGGAATGTAGCTGGTGATGATTTTATACGTTGGTAGTGACTTGAGGCAAATTCTTTTACGCGTTGATCAGAATTTGACGAGGGGAAAAAAAACGGCAGCGCCTCGGTGGAGGCACTGCCGTTTGCAAAAAATCTTCTTATTTGTTTTTATCAAACCACCTGTGATGCAGGGGCCGGTGATTCATCGGTCAACGAATCAGATTACTGCCCGCGGCCACGGCAGCGTCAAACACCGGTCCGGGCAGCACTCCCAGCAGCAGCACCAGACCGGCCAGCATCAGGCCCCAGACATTGCTGAAAAGGGGCTCGCGCTGCAGGGCGCCCAGGCGCTCGGGTTCGTCATGGGTGTAGGCGTGACGGACGAGATTGAGGTAGTAGTAGATACTGATGGCCGTGTTCACGGCCGCGACCACGACCAGCCAGTTGTAGCCGTGATCCCAGGCGCTGGTGAGCAGAAAGAACTTGCCCATGAACCCTGCCGTAGGCGGCAGGCCAACCAGAGAAAAGGCGCCCACGGCCAGCACAAAGGCCAGGGCCGGTGACCGGTGATGAAGACCGTTAAGGTCCGTCAGCTTCAGGTTGCGGCCGTCGGCCCCCACCCGGCAGATGACCCAAAAGCAGGCGAAATTCATCAGCACGTAAACCAGGATATAGAATGCGGCGGCGTCCAGGCCCTGGTTGGTGCCCGCCACCAGACCGACCATCAGGTAGCCGGCGTGGGCAATGGCCGAATAGCCTAAAAGTCGCTTGACGTCGGTCTGGGCCAGGGCCGACAGGTTGCCGTAGGTCATGGATGCCGCCGCCAGAATGGCGATCACCAGGGTCACCTGGGGGCCGGGAATCACAGCCACCAGGCGCATGAGAACGACCAGGGCGCCCAGTTTGGGCAGGGTGGCGATAAAGGTCGCGGTTTCGTTGCTGGCTCCCTGGTAGACATCCGGGGCCCAGAAGTGCAGGGGAAAAAGGGCCAGCTTGTAGAACATGCCGCCCATGAACAGGGTCATGCCCACGATGGCCAGGGGGGTTTCGGACCAGCTCCATGTTTTCTCAGCCAGCTGGACCAGATAACTGGTGTGCTGGGTGGCCAGAATATAGCTGAAGCCATACAGGGCCAGGGCCGTGGCCGCGGCCCCGAAAAAGATGTATTTGATGGCCGCCTCGGCCGCCCGGCACTCACGGCCGCGCAGGGCCACCAGGGCGTACAGGCTGTATGAGCTGAGCTCCAGGGCCAGATAAATGGTGATCATTTCCGCGGCCGAGGCCAGGATCATCAGCCCCAGCACGGACAGGCCCATGAGCAGAAAGTAGTCGGCGCGCTTCTCCCTGTCCAGCGTGGGCTGGCGGCTGGCGTTGAGCACGGCCAGGGCAAAGCCCATGCTGATCAGCACCTTGAAGAACTGGGAGAGCTTGTCCACGCAGTAGGTACCGGAAAAGATCACGCCGCTGGCATTCAGATTATAAAGGGCCAGGCACACGCCCAGGCCGGCCATGGTGGGCAGCCAGCATCTCACGGCGGGCTTTTGCAGGCGCTGGTCAAGGCTCTGGATGAAAAGCAGCGCCACCAAAAGCAGCTGATAGCCCTCACTCAAAATCAATTCGGGTCGGATATCCATTTTTATCGCTCCTGCGCGGGATTGTGCGGTTTTGCATCGGTCAGCAGTATTGCGCGTTTTGCGGATGCTTCGTTTGATTGGGGGCCGCTGTGACCTGCCACGGCAGTCGGTTCGGTCTGCAGCCGGGCCGTGACCGTTTTCAGGGACGGGTCCATGACCTTGAACAGCGGGGTCGGCGCCAGCCCGATATAAAGCACGAAAAACGCCAGGGGCAACAGATACAGCCATTCGCGCTTGTTCAGGTCCTTCCAGGTGGCAGCATTGGCCGGGGCGCCCCAGGCCATTTTCTGGGTCAGGCGCAGCATGTAGGCCGCGGCAAGCAAGGCGCCGGGCACGGTTGCAAGGCCGATCCAGGTCTTCACCTCAAAGGCGCCCAGCATCACCAGCAGCTCGCCCACGAAACTGTTGGTGCCGGGAAAACCGAAGGAACTGAAGGCGAACAGTCCCCAGAAACCCATGTAGGCCGGCAGGTATTTGCCCATCCCCATGTTGTCCGTAACCTCGCGGCTGTGACTGCGCTCGTACACCGCCCCGACCATCATGAACAGGGCGCCGGTGGTGATGCCGTGGTTGAGCATTTGAAACAGGGCGCCTTCCAGGCCGCGCAGGTTGAACAGGAAAATGCCCAGGGTTACAAAGCCCATGTGCCCCACCGAGCTGTAGGCGATGATCTTCTTGATATCGGTCTGCGACAGGGCCACGGCCCCGCCGTAGATGATGGAGGCAATGGAAAAGGCGATCATCAGGGGGGCGAAAAAATGGCTGGCGTCCGGTGTCAGCGGCAGGGTGAAGCGCAGGAACCCGTAGGTGCCCATCTTGAGCAGGATCGCCGCCAGGATCACACTGCCGGCCGTAGGGGCCTGAACGTGGGCCGCGGGCAGCCAGGTATGAAACGGAAACATGGGCACCTTGATGGCAAAGGCCAGGGCCATGGCCAGAAAGGTCCAGCACTGAAAGCCAAAGGCATAGTCGCCGGTCATCAACTCCGGAATGGAGAAGGTGCCGCCCACATACCGGAAGGCGATCAGGGCCACCAGCAGCAGGGTGGAACCGGCCAGGGTGTAGAGAAAAAACTTGATCGAGGCGTAGCGCCGGTCCGGTCCGCCCCATACGGCGATGAGCAGATACATGGGAACCAGCATGGCTTCCCAGAAGATGTAGAAGAGGACAAAATCCAGGGCCGAGAAGACGCCCACGCAGGCGCTGGTCATAAACAGCAGGCAGAAATGAAACTCCTTGACCCGCCGGCTGATGTAGCGCCAGGAGCACAATACGCAAAGGGGCATGATGGCCACGGTCAGGGCCACCATGAACAGGCTGATGCCGTCCAGCCCCACATGGTAGAAAAGCCCCCAGGCCTCGACCCAGGGCACTTTCTGAACGAACTGAAACCCGCCCGCGGCGGGATCGAAGCCCAAAAGCGGCATGGCCAGGGCCAGTTCCAGCACCAGCGCGCCGAGGGTATAATAACGGATGGCTGTTTCATGGCGCAGCAGGATCAGCCCCAGGCAGGCCGCCAGGGGAAAAAAGATCAGCACCGTGAGTACGGAATGAGCGGTTTCAAACATCGGTAGCTCCAATTTTTTATTGTTTACGGATTCGTAAAAAGCCCGATATCGGCGTTACGCTTCATCCTTCGTCACTGCGGAGTACTCTATGTACGCTGCCTACGGCACCCGCGATAGCGGTATTCCTCAGGACTCGCAAGCCTTGATCTCGGGCTTTTTACAAACCCGTCCGACTAGCGGCTTTTAACGAGTTCATCCTTTTTTCGCCTACTTATATTCCAATGTCGGCAACCCACCACACCACCGCAAAAACCAGAAGGGCCAGAACCATCATCCAGGCCAGGTGATCCTGCAGGCGGCCGGTCTGCATGCGTACAGCCAGACGGCCGGTGTTGCGCACGGTATAGGCGGTGCCGTCCACCACGGTATCGATGCCTTGCTTATCGAAAATGCCGGCCATGCGGGCCACGCCGGTGAGCACGCGCAGGCCCACGACCCGGTAGACCGTGGTCCACACGCTATCGATGGCGGCCAGCGGCCGGGTGATCGCCGCGGTCAGGCCGCGGCCGATCACCCGGTAAAGGGCGTCGACGTCCAGGTTGCGCCCCGCGTGGGGGCGGATCGTCCGACGCACCAGTATAAAGCCTAAGCCGGTGAAGCCCAGCAAAAGCAGGGCCTGCAGCACCTTCCAGGTGTCGTAGGGCACGTACTCGACCGGAAAGGGCAGCATGCGGTAAAGCATCTGGGGATAGACGCCCTGTAGAAAGCAAAGCCCGGCGGCAATGGCCATGGCCACCATCATGTTCCTGGGAATGGGTTTCAGGGTTACCGGATTGTCGGCCTTGGCGAAAAAGGCGAAGTAGGGCAGCTTGATGCCCACCGACAAAAAGGTTCCCACGGCGGCCACTTCCAGCAGGAGGCCGATGATCTGGTGATGATGTTCAACAGCCCCGTGAATGGTCATGGTCTTGGAGATGAACCCGTTGAAAAAGGGCACGCCGGAAATACTCACCGCGCCGACCATGTAAAGGATCATCACCCAGGGCAGCCGCCGCACCAGGCCGCCCAGTTGGTCCAGATTGGCGGTGCCGGCAGCATATAGCAGACAGCCGGTGCCCATGAACAGCAGGCCCTTGTAAAGAATATGGGCATAGGCATGGGCCACCGCACCGTTGATGGTCATGGCCGTGCCGATGCCGATACCGGCCACCATGTAGCCGACCTGGCTGACGATGTGATAGCTCAGGATGCGACGGGCGTTGTTCTCCATGGAGGCGTACAGCACCCCGTAAACCGCCATGATCGTGCCGGCCACGGCCAGGATCTCGAACCCGGCAAAAGCCCGGGCCAGCACGTAGACCGCGGTTTTGGTGGTGAAGGCGCACATGAACACCGCGCCGGGGACCGTGGCTTCCGGGTAGGTGTCGGGCAGCCAGGCATGCAGGGGCACCACGGCGGCATTGACGCAGAATCCGCCCAGGATCAGCCAGTCATACAGCTGGGCCGCCGCCGGATCGATGGGATCGAAGGCCAGGGAGCCGGTGGCCTGCCAGCGCAGCAGCAAACCGCCCAGGAGCAGCAATCCGCCCAGGGTGTGAAACATAAAATAGCGGAACCCGGCCCGGGTGGAGCGCTCGCAGCGATTGAGCCATACCAGGCAGGTGCTGGCCACACTCATCAGTTCCCAGAAGATAAACAGGGTCAGGTAGTCACCTGCGAACACGCAGCCGAAGGCACCGGCCACATACAGGCTGGCCGCGGCCTGGTGGGCCCGGTCGGCAAGGTGCAGGCTGTAAATCATGCCGATCAGGGCCTGGATGGCGAACACGCTGGCGAAGACCACGCTCAAGGTATCGACCCGGCCCAGCACCAAATCGGCGCCCAGGTAGGAAATCTGGCCATAGGTGCCGTGGTTCATGACCAAGACGGCGATGATGGCCACGACCGGCGGCACCAGCAGCAGGCAGCGCCCTCGCGGTTTTTCAAGTTTGACCCAGGGCAGGGCCAGGGCCAGGGCGATAAACAGCCAGGCCGGATGCAGGAAATCAGTTGTCCAGATCATCGTTCTCCTCGGGGCGCACCAAAATGGGCTGAATGATTTTTTTCATGATCACGACCATCATCACCGTGACCACCAATCCGAAGGCGGCCCAGAATCCGGTATAGGCGTCGATGCCGAACTCGGCGTGGTGGGGATGGACAAAATGGTTGGCAATCAGGAGAATTCCCAGAAAAAGCAGCAGCCCCAGCTTCCATGGCCCGGCGTGTCGCTTGCGGGTGTGATCCAGCATGTCTCCCAGTTTTTCTCCGCTAAAGTCACTCATGTTGACGACCTCTTTACTTCAAATAATAGTTGGTCTAAGTCTGTTTACCGTTCACTGGCCGGCAAAAACCGAAAAGAACTGCATGAAAACCTGGGGGTAAAGGCCCAGCAGCACGGACACGGTTGCCGTAAAACACAGTGCCAAGACCATGCAGGTCGGCGCCTCGCGGATGGATTCGATGGCCACTTCGGGATGAGGCCGGCCGAAAAAGCCCTTGATCACGATGGGCGTGAAGTACATGGCGTTTAAGAGGGTGCTGGTCAGAAGGGCGGCCAGCAGAATCATGTGGCCCGTGTCCACCGCGCCGTTGACCAGATACCACTTGCTGACAAAGCCGCACACCGGCGGTACGCCGATCATGGACAGGGCCGCCAGGGAAAAGGCGCCGAAGGTAAACGGCATGCGCCGGCCCAGGCCGCCCATGCGGCTGATCTGCTTCAGGTGCGAGGCCACGTAGATGGCGCCGGCCCCGAAGAAGAGGGTGATCTTGGAAAAGGCGTGATGGGCGATGTGCAGGACCCCGCCCTCCACGGCCAGGGGGGTGAGCATGGCCACGCCGATGACGATGTAGCTCAGCTGGCTGACCGTGGAGTAGGCCAGCCGCGCCTTGATGTCGTCCTTGGTGATAGCGATCAGGGAGGCGACCACGATGGTCAGGGCGGCCAGATAAGCCGTGGGCAGTCCCAGTCCCAGGTCGGCCATGGTCTGAACGCCGAAGCCCGAGAGGATCACCCGCGAGATGGAGAATACGCCCGCCTTGACCACGGCCACGGCGTGCAGCAGGGCCGATACCGGTGTGGGGGCCACCATGGCCGAGGGCAGCCAGTTATGCAGCGGCATCAGCGCCGCCTTGGCCAGGCCGAAGATGTACAGCCAGTAGGTCAGCTGAACCAGGAAAGGATCGGCGTCAGGCGGGAAGATGCCGGTGACCATATCGCCCAGATGAAAGTCCAGGGTGCCGCACAAGAGATAGGTGATGACCATGGCCGGCAGGAAGAAGAGCTTGCTGGTGCCGACCAGATAGATCAGATACTTGCGGGCACCGGCATAGCCGGCCTCGTCCTGGTGGTGGGCCACCAGCGGGTAGGTGAACATGGTGATGATTTCATAGAACAGGTACAAGGTGAAAATGTTACCCGAGAAGGCCACGCCCTGGGCACCAAAGATCGCTACGGCGAAGCAGACGTAGTAGCGGGTCTGGGCGTGCTCGTTGAGCGAGCGCATGTAGCCGATGTTGTAGGCGGTGGTCACGCCCCACAACAGGCTGGAGACGATGGCGAAGATCATGGACAGGCCGTCCGCCGCGAAACGTACGGTAACGCCGGGCATCAGGGTGAACAGGGTAAACGTCTGGATGCGGCCGGCAAGCACGGCCGGCACCATGGAAAGGACCACAAGCAGGGTCAGCGCACTGGCCAGAAATGAGACGCCCTCGCGATGATTGGGGCTTTTTCTCAAATAGTAGATGCCCAGGGGCGCAGCCAGGGTAATCAATAAAGGAACGAGCAAAACAGGGGTTTGAACGATTTCCGGTTGGGGTGTCATGATGGCGCTATCCCTTCAGTTCGGAGACGCGGATGCTCTCGGAGGTTTTAAAACGACGGGTAACGACCAGCACGATGGCCAGCACCAGGGTCGCCTCGGCGGCGGCCAGACCCATGACCAGCAGGGCACCCAGCTGTCCGAGGACGGCATCGGCCGATGTGTGCTGGGAGGCGGCGACAATGGACAGGCCGGCGCCGTTCAACATCAGTTCCAGGCAGATCAGCATGCCGACCAGCGAGCGGCGCCAGATAAACCCGTACAGCCCCACGCAAAGCAGAACCAGTGCGACCAGTTGATACAGTTGTAATGAGCTCATTTCCTCCCCCACTGACGCCAGGCCAGCATGACCGCGCCGGCCATGGCGACGAACAAGACTACCGAGATTAATTCAAAGGCCAGCAGATACGGCCCCATCAGGCCCATCCCCAGGTCGGGCAGACTCACCGCCTCGGGTCTCTCGAACCCGCTGGTGCCATGCTTGACGATGCCCACGGTGAGCACCGCGGCCGGCACCAGCATGGCGAAAATGGCGTTGATGCGCTTGCGAAGGGGGCGACGTTTGGCCTCATCACCGGTGGGCGCGGCATGGGTCAGCATGATCGAGAAGAAGATCAGCACCGACACGCCGCCGATGTAAATCAATATCTGCATGAAAGCCATAAACGGGGCCGCCATGAGCAGGTAAAGCCCGGCCACGCCGAACATGGTCGCGATCAGGCCCACCAGCGAGCGCACCAGACCGCGTTCGGTGACGGCCATGACCGCGCCGACCCCGATCACGGCCGTGTAGGCATAAAAAACGATTTTAGCCAGGGATTGTTCCATAACGGTTACGCCTCCTGCGTTTGCGGTTGGTCGCCGGTGGACAAGGGCGCTGCCGGCTGCATGCGGCCCAGCAGATCCAGGGTCAGCTGCTTGGGATCACGGCTGACCATATACGCCTCATGGGAAAAGGTCAGGGCGCCCACCGGGCAGACTTCCGCGCACAGGCCGCACAGGCTGCACAGGCTGTAGTCGTAGGAAAAGGTCTCCGGCGCTTTGGGAGCGGCGGGTTTTTTGACTTTCTCACCGCTTTTCCGGGCCTCGGCCATGGCCTTTTTCTCTTCCGGGGTCGGCTTGGGTGCCTTTTTCTTGACCACCTTGATGCAGCCGGAAGGGCAGGTGGACATGCACATCAGGCAGGCGATGCACTTGGACCGGGCCGGATTCCTGGGGTTGGGCACGAGAGCCAGCGGCCCCCTGAAGGTGGTCAGGTTGTCCACCTCCTGGCGGGGATAGTGAACGGTGACCTGCCGCCGCAGGGCCGCATCGCCGGTCACGCCCAGGCCTTTGAGCAGACTGATCAGATCGGTGAAATCCTTTAATTTCTCTTTAAAGCCCATGGTTGTCCCTTCTCCGGTTCTCCGAACAGCGTTAGCGAACCGATGAATTGGTATGGTTGCATGCAAAACAGCGTACTATAGTTTTAAGTGTTAAGTTTTAATTAAAGGTATCTACCGATTTTAAAAAAAATAGGAGTTCATCCACCGCTTAACACTTAACACTTGAAACTTAACACTTTCTCCAACTAAACATCGGGCAGTGATTTACAGCTCGGGAGGCTCCCGGTGCCCGAACGCCCCTAAAGCAGTTTCGTCAACAGCGCCGTACCCATCAAATTGACCAGGGACAGGGGCAGCAGCCATTTCCAGTTGATGTTGAGCAGCTGGTCGAAGCGCACCCGCGGGTAGGTCCAGCGAAACCAGATCATGGCGATGAGCAGCAGGTACATTTTAGACAGGAACCACCAGACCCCCGAGAAGAACGGACCCTGCCAGCCGCCCAGAAAAAGGGCTGTGGCCATGGCGCAGACCACGATCATGTTGGCGTATTCGGCCAGAAAGAACAGGCCGAAGGCCATGCCCGAATACTCCGTGTGAAAGCCGGCGGTCAGCTCGCTTTCGGCTTCGGGCAGGTCAAAGGGTGCCCGGTTGGTTTCGGCCACGGCACAGATGAAGTAAACGGCAAAGGCCAGCGGCTGGGTCAGAATGTTCCACTGCCAGGGCCAGCGGCCCTGCTGCTCGACGATGGTGGACAGATTCAAGGTGCCGCACATGAAGGCGACCGCCAGGATCGCCAGCAGCAGTGGAATCTCGTAGGCCACGGACTGGGCCACAGCCCGGGCCGCACCCAGAAGCGACCACTTGTTGTTGGAGCCCCAGCCGGCCATGCAAAGGGCCAGCAGGCCGGTGCCGGCAAAGGCCAGAATCAGCACCAGGCCCAGATCCATGGGAAAGGCCGTCAGCCAGGGGCTGAAGGGGATGGGAATAAACAGGGCCAGCACCCATACGAAGGCCACCACCGGCGCCAGCCAGTAGAGCAGAGGGTCGGCACCGTCCGGGGTGATCAGCTGCTTGCCGATCAGCTTGCCGGCATCCACGAAGGGCTGCAGGATACCGTGCCAGCCCACCTCGTAAGGCCCGGGGCGGCGCTGGAAATGGCCGGCCAGTTTACGTTCCATGTAGACCAGGACCAGGCCGTTGGCGCCCACAAAGGCCATGACGGCCACGGCGGCAAGGGCGATGTGAAGCAATTGCGGAGAGAAGATGAATTCAGTCATAAATCAATTTCCGTTTTCTCAAAAAGGCTCTCATGGTCGTTGGGTTAATCATTAACGGTCGATTTCCGGGATCACCAGGTCCAGACTTCCCAGAATGGAAACCGCATCGGACAACAGCGTGCCGCGGGCCATTTCAGCGAAGCAGTTCAGATTGGAAAACCCCGGTGCGCGCAGCTTGCAGCGGTAGGGCGTGTTGCTGCCGTCACTGAACAGATGCACGCCGATTTTGCCCCGGGCGCCTTCCACGGCAAAGTAGGTCTCGCCGGCCGGCGCTTTCCAGCGCGGTTTGGGGGCGCCCTTGGCCAGGAATGCACCGTCTGGGATGTCGGCAATGGCCTGATCCAGGATGTCCAGGCACTGCTGCATTTCATCCATGCGCACCCGGTAGCGGGCCATGGCATCGCCCTCGGCCTCCGAGGGGATGGTAAAGGAAAGCGCCGGATAGACGCCGTAGGGCTCGGCGCGGCGCACATCATAGGGCTGGCCCGAGCCGCGCAGGACCGGACCGGTCGCCCCATAGCGGCGGCACATCTCAAGGGTCAGCTCACCGACGTTTTCGCAGCGTTTGCGAAGGATGATGTTGTCCGTAACCAGGGTCTTGTACATGGGCAGACGCCCCCGCATGTAGTGGGTGAACTCGCCTACCGCGCGCAGAAAGTCGTCGGTCAGATCAACGGCCACGCCACCGGGGCGAAAGAAGCTGTAGGTCAGGCGTGATCCGCACACCGACTGGATCATGTCCAGAATCCGTTCGCGGTCGTCAAAGGCGTACATGATCGGCGTGAATGCCCCCAGGTCCAGCAGGTAGGCGCCCCACCACAGCAGATGGCTGGCCAGGCGGTTCAATTCGCAGGTGATCACCCGGATATACTCGGCCCGCCGGGGCACCGCGATGCCGCCCAGGCGTTCGACCGCGCCCACATAGGCCCAGTTCCAGGCCAGGGCGTGCAGGTAATCCACCCGTCCCATGTTGGGCAGATACTGCAGATAGGTCCGGTTTTCGGCCATGGCTTCGTGCATGCGGTGCAGATAGCCCAGGACCGGTTCGGCGCGCACGATGTATTCGCCGTCCAGTTCCAGGATGATGCGCAATACACCGTGGGTAGAGGGATGCTGGGGCCCCATGTTGAGGATCAGCGTGTCTTCGCTGCGGCCCGCTTCAAAGCGGCAGGTGTAGTAATCACCGCTGATCTGCTCTTTGATTGATTGTGTCGACATTTTATCCCTGCTCATGATCGGGTTGGCGTGAAGATCCTGTGGCCGGCTGAGGATCGGCATCCCAAAGCTCGACCCCGGGGGCCTTGAAAACGACCTGTCCCGGGTCGATCAGATCTTTGAGGCTGCGGCGCTTGTCCGGTGCTTTTCTAAGGGGCGTGGTCTCGTCTCCTTCCGGCAGCAGCAGGGCCGCCGGGTTGGGGTTGCCTTCGAAACGGATACCGTAGAAATCGCTGATCTCCCGCTCGTGCCATTCGGCCCCGCTGAATATGGGGGCGATGGACGGCAGATGCGCTTCGCTGTGGTCGACCCGCACCCGCAAGGCGATACGCCGGATGGGACCGCTACCGGCGGGACGGCCAAAGCGGTCAAAATGATAGGTCACCAGAAACCCTTCGGTGGCGTCCAGGGCGCTGACGTCCTCGAGGTGATAACCGGCCGCCAGCAAATCCCAGGCGGCGGGCTGCAGCGTTTCCGGGGCCATCATCACCATGCGGCAGATGCCGCTGGTTTGCGGATCGGGCCGGCTGTCGAGCAACAATTCGAGATTGCTGAAAATATCCTGGGTCATGACCGGCCGCCTCCATTTTTACCGGGTTCGGGCCACCAGCGCCGGCCGGTGACTTTTTCCTGGAGCTGAAACAGGCCTTCCAGAAACGCCTCCGGCCGCGGCGGGCAGCCGGGAACGTAAACGTCGACGGGAATCAACTGGTCCACGCCTTCGACCAGGGCGTACTGGTTCTCAAAGGCAAAGGGACCGCCGCTGATGGCGCAGTTGCCCACGGCCATGACCCACTTGGGGGCCGGCATCTGCTCGTAGAGCCTGACTACGGCCGGTGCGATTTTGCGCGTGACACTGCCGGCCACGATCATCAGGTCGGACTGGCGCGGCGAGGGGCGGAAGACCTCGGCGCCGAAACGGGCGATGTCGAAGCGTGCCATGCCCACGGCCATCATCTCGATGGCGCAGCAGGCCAGCCCGAAGGTCATGGGCCACAAGGACATGGAACGGCAGACGTCCAGGACCTGCTGGGTGAAGTCGGCCCTGATGGGCGGTGCTTTCTGATCGGTGACGGCAGGTTTTAGTAATTGATGCGACGCGGCCATGTAAATACTCCTTTCGCCCAGAAAAAAACGATTGCCAGAAAAAGAACGAACAGGAAAACGAACACTTTGAAAAAGGCATCCAGGCCCAGATCGTTGTAGACGACCGATACGGGCAACAGATAGAGAACGTCGACCTCGAAAGCCAGAAACAAAAGGGCATAGATGTAGTAGTTCACGCCGAAGCGGATCCAGGCGTCGCCCAACGGGCGCATACCGCACTCGTAGGGCATGCCCAGATCGCCGCCCCTTGCGCGGGGGGCCAGCAGGCGTGATGCGACCAGCGGACCGATGGCCATGGCGAATCCGGCCAGAAAGAAGCAGGTGATGGCAATGTGCATCCAGCTGAGAGTCATGACATCTCCTCGAAAAAGATTGTCTGAAAAACGTTTAGAAAATATTTAATAAATAAAAACATATAGTTATAAGCATGTCTGGGATGCCGCAAAAATCCATTCCCGACAATTCAGGCACAAGGACCCCCGACACATAAAATGGGCGCAACAGTGCATGACCCGGCACGACCCTGTTTGGGGGCAGCCGTGTCTTTCACTTATACAGGTTACTCCATTACTTTCAGGCTGCAGAATTATGCCGATAATCCTCCCAGTCATCGACACGAGGGGCGCTACCGTGGCCCCTTGCAAACCTTGACGTTGAGGGTTGCAGTTCAGATAGAACTGTTTGCCTCAGGTGAGTAGTAAAGAAGAACCATCACCGATAAAAAAGGGTTTCGAATCCCTCTTTTCGGATCAAATGTCAAGCAAATATTAATGATATGAAGATATTTTTTTATTGCGAATATCTTTTCTCGTTACTGGCCGATTTTACAAAACCAGTTAAACCGCTAATATGAAGGAAGAAATAGGATGATCGCCATATCGCTTTATTCCTGAAGCGAAATGTCCAGAAAAACCGACATCGGGGAGGAGGGAATGCAGTGGCGGGTAAACCCCATGCAGTGTCTTGATTGCCAAATAACATATTAAGAAGAAAAAGAATAATGCATCTGTCGGGATGTTGTGGGTGAGTATATAATCAATACGGGTGCGGTGTCCACAAAGGTCGCGGCCTTTTTTGATAAGTACTTATCAAAAAGTTCGATATCGAGCATACGGGCAGCATCGTTATCAGTTCATTGATTATAGAGAAAAGTAGTATGTTAAGTAAAATTCTCATCGCCGTCTTGGAATGTCTGAGGGGCAGGGGAAGCGAATCGTTGTGTCGATAACGGTTACAATAGGGTAGGGTCATTTTGACTCTAATGGGTCATTGTGACTCTTTCTTGGAAAAGGAAACATAAAAGTACTCTTGTGTGCTTTTTCAAGTGCACTGAGAAAATAAGTGATTTGTTGAGTTCAACAAAATAGCCTTTGACTGAGTGAGTAAATCTGCCCGTGTTAAAAAAAGTAAACCCAGCATCACTTCTCTTGTCTATCTTGTATTGATTCTCAGGGTTGCAGCTGTTTATGGAAATGAAGAAAGCGGTAGCACGGCCTTTTTAAGAGCATGTTAGGATGCGACAACACACAAACAATACTGTCCTTGACGGGACCAACCCATATTTCATATACTTTTTATTAATGCGATACATCCTACCCACAGTTGCGATCATAGCCATCTTTTAAAAGGAGTGGCGCTTGAAAGACAGGGTCGCCCATCTCAATCTGGTTTTGCGAGCCATCCGGCGGGTAAACGAACTGATTACCCGGGAAAAGGATCCGGATCGTCTGCTTCAGGGAATCTGTGACAACCTGATCGAAAATCGCGGATATCACAATGCCTGGATTGCCCTGCTGGACCCCGATGGGAAATTGATCAAGGTGCTTCATGCCGGTATGGAAACGGACTTTCTGAAACTGTCCGAACAGCTCCAACAGGGCAAATTGACCCATTGCGGTCATCTGGCCCTGAAAAACAAAGGCGTGATCCACACTGCGGATCCGCGTCACGCCTGCCCGGACTGCCCGCTGGCACAGCATTACAGCACACGGGGCGCGATGACCGTGCGTCTGGCGCATGGTCATCGGACGTATGGCTTTTTATCCGTGTCGATCCCCCGGGAACTGGCTCAAGATGAGGAAGAACAGGCCCTGTTCAAGGAAGTGGCCGATGATATCGGTTTTGCTCTGCATGGGCTCGAGGTGGAAGAGGCACACAATGAAGCGGTGATCGCGCTGAAGGAGAGTGAAGAGAAATTCCGTCAGATCAGTTCCTCCGCCCAGGATGCCATCATCATGATGGACAGCGACGGCCGCATTTCATTCTGGAACCAGGCGGCGGAAAAGGTATTCGGATATACCCAGACCGAGGCGCTGGGCCGCGAATTGCATCTCTGGCTGGCACCCGAGCGCTTCAGGCATAAGTATCAGCAGGGCGTCAGCACCTTCCAATCCAGCGGCGACGGTGCCGTGATCGGACAGACCCTGGAACTGGCCGCGCTTCGCAAAAATGGGGAAGAATTTTCCATTGAATTGTCGGTTTCCGCCGTCAAATTAAAGGGGCAATGGAATGCCATCGGCATTTTGCGGGATATCAGTGAACGAAAACGGGTGGAAAAGAAATTGATCGAAGCCAAGGAGGCGGCCGAAGCCACCACAAAGGCTAAAAGTGAATTTCTGGCCAACATGAGCCATGAGATTCGAACGCCCATGAATGGCGTGATCGCTGCCACCGACCTTGCCCTGAACGAGGAACTGTCGCCCAAACTCGAGCATTATCTGAAAATTATTTCCGCCTCGGCCTATTCCCTGCTCGGTATTATCAACGACATTCTGGATTTTTCAAAAATTGAAGCTGGCAAACTCGATCTGGAATCACGTCCCTTTACCCTGTTTCACGTGCTGGACCGGGTGACGACGCTGTTTTCCACCAAGGCCGGCAAAAAAGACATCGAACTGCTTGTCGATCTCGATCCGCAAACACCCCGTCACCTGGTCGGCGATCCCTTGCGGTTGCAACAGATTCTCAAGAATCTGGTGGACAACGCGGTTAAATTTACGCCGCCCGGCGGCACTATCGTGATCGGCACCCATCCCCCGGCGCTGTTGCCCGAGCATGCCCAGTTGACCTTTTTCGTCAGGGATACCGGCGTGGGCATTGCACCGGAATACATCCCCAAACTGTTCGAACCGTTCAGCCAGGCCGATGCCTCCACGGCCCGCAAATATGAGGGCGCCGGTCTTGGATTGAGTATCTGCCGGCAGTTGGTGGAGTTGCTGGGCGGCACGATTCAGGTGGAAAGCCGGTTGGCCGAGGGCAGCACCTTTACCTTCAGCCTGCCCTTTGAAAGACCGCCCGCCGACCAAAAGCCGCATTACGTCCCGCCTGCGAATATCCAGGGGTTGGCCGTTTTGGTTGTCGACGACTGCATGGCCAGCTGTGCAGTTGTCAAAAAAATGCTGGAGTCTTTTGGTTTCACGGTTGAAACGGTGTCCTCGGGCACGGCAGCATTAAAGCGCTTGGAAGGTAACGCGTCGCGTGCGACCCCGTTTGACCTGGTGATCATGGATTGGCGGATGCCGGAACTAAACGGTATTGAAACGGCACGCAAAATCAGAAGCGACTTGAAGCTTGCGATTCCCATCATTCTGATTACGGCCTTTGGCGGAGACAATGAACGGCAGGACAGCCAGGACGCCGGCATCACCGGGTTTCTCACCAAACCGGTTTATCCGTCGCCCCTTTTCAATGCCATCATGGATGCCTTCGGTAAACAGGGCGTTTACGAAGGGGAGCCGCAGGCAACGGTCGACCCCATGGCATCGGTCGCCAAAACCCGCCTTGGCGGGTGTCGTGTGCTGGTTGTGGAAGACAACCCCACCAACCAGCAGGTGGCGCAGGCCGTGCTGGCAGAGGCCGGCGTCCATGTGGATATCGCCGATAACGGTAAAGACGCACTGGTAAAAGTTCGAAATAAGCCATACGATGCGGTGCTGATGGACATTCAGATGCCGCAAATGGACGGACTCGAGGCCACCCGGCGGATCCGTGAGGATGATCGTTTTGCCGGCCTGCCCATCATTGCCATGACGGCCCACGCCATGAAAGGCGACGATAAACGGTGCCTGACGGCGGGGATGAACGATTATATCGCCAAACCCATCAAACAGGACCGTTTGTATCGCACCCTGTGGAAAGCCATTGAACGGGGAGGCGGACCACAGGCATCCCCCGTCGACCGCCTGCAAGAAAAAACCGCACCGGCCGCCCAGACGCACGCCACCGGTCTTCCGGAAGCCCTGCCGGGTATCGACATCCGCGGTGCCCTTGCCGGCCTGGGCATCGCACCGGATGCATTTCAACGGATCCTGCTGGGGTTTGCCAGGGACAACCGGGAAACGCGCTCACAAATCAAAGCCGTGGTCGCGCGAAAAGAATGGAAAACCCTGCAGCATCTGGCCCACCGCCTCAATGGGATTGCCGCCAACATCGGTGCCCAGGGGTTGCAAGCCGCCGCCCAGGCCGTGGAAATTCAATGCCGCACACAGGCGCCGGAGGCATCGGAAATCCATCATCTGGACACCGCATTGCAGCAGGTCCTGCAATCCCTTCAGCGCCTCCGTGCCCCATCGCAAAACGCGTCCGAGGACAAACCCGCGACATTGGTCGATCCCAAGCAGCTCCGATCCCTGCTCGAGCAGCTTGGCAAGGCGCTGGACATGGCGGATCCGGAGGCGATTGAAACCCACCTGCAGGCCGTCGGACAGCATCTTGACAGTACGGACTTTCAAACGCTGGCCAACCAGATTGCCACCTATGATTACGACAATGCGCTCACCACGCTTAACAAAATTTTAAGTACCATCAATGACTTAGCACCCTGAAAAAAGACATTCTGCGGTGATTACAGGGCGTAGATAAAAAATAATATTAGGTCTTGATAAGGGTGGTTTTTGACATTAACATAGTATATGAATTTGCCGAGCTTCAACACCAATAGGACGCCATGACCTGGTACCGGTCAACGGCCATATTTTTCAAATGGGAGCTTCGAGCAAATCATCAAAGGCTTCTTGGAAATCCGACTTGCTGATTTCCGGGGAGCCTTCTCTGTTTGAGGGCTCCGATTCCGGCATACCAGAATTTGAATCGCCCCGTTTAGAGCCTGTTTGAGAAGTCTGGATCAGGCCCGATAACAAGGCGGAACGTGGCTCAATTGCTGCGCATATATGTAATATGTGAGCATTTTTAGACACGTTCCAACGCCGTTAGCGGGCCTTAGACGGATTTACCAAACAGGCTCTTAGGAAAAAATGAACATTCGCAAACGTAACATCGATGCTGAAACTTCCTCCCTTAAGGCCTTGCCAAAAACATTATCTTAAACACTATATCTTTTTCCAGAGCAACGGAGCGCTGATTGAATATGTTGTTGTCAACAATATTTGATATATGATAAGATATAAAATCTGATTTGGTAAATTTTTTGATTGTTGCTTAATTCAATAATCAACCCATTAATAATCGGCCAGGGGGAATCAACTTTGAAACTGTTTGAACCCACACAGATTGGCGGTATCCCAGTCAGGAACCGAATCGTCATGGCTCCGATGACCACGCATTATGTCAGAAAAGGACTCGTCACCGAGCGCATGATCCACTATTACCAGGCGCGGGCAAGGGGCGGTGTCGGGCTGGTAACCGTTGAGGACGGCATCGTTGACTATCCGTTGGGTAACAATACGGACAACCCGCTTGCGGTGGATCATGAGCGGTGTATTCCGGGGCTCAGGCGGTTGAGTCAGGCCATCAAGCAAGAAGGTGCCAAGGCAATGCTGCAGCTCTCCCATGCCGGACGTCGGGCAGGGCATCTGTCACCGCGCACGATGCGCCTGACGCGTACCGGTGGCCGCCTGCCTGTCGCGCCATCACCGCTGGCCCATCCGACGCCGGGGCATGTGGTCCCCAGACCGCTGAGCACCGAAGAGATCCACGGCATCATCGAGGCCTTTGGAATGGCGGCCCGCAGAACGGTTAACGCAGGTTTCGATATGATTGGGCTGCACTGCGCGCACATGTATCTTCTCGGCCAGTTTCTTTCACCATGGGCCAACAAACGGCGCGACGCCTATGGGGAAGATCTGCAGGGCCGTCTGAAGATCGTCCTGGAGATCATTCAGCGGATCAAACACGAAGTTGGTCCCGATTACCCGATTGTCTGCCGCATGAACGGCCAGGAACCGCAAGATGGCAATTCGGCCGAGGATCTGCAGTATATTGCCAAAGCCCTTGAGGCCAGCGGTGTCGCGGCACTGCATGTGTCTGTGGGGTTTGGTAGTATTCTCTGGGACAAGGAATTCATCCCGGCCGAGGCCACCATGGGGATGCCGGAAGGATGCATCGTCCATTTGGCCGAGAACATCAAACAGGCGGTTTCTATCCCCGTGATTGCGGTCAACAAGATCCGGCATGTGGATTTTGCCGAACGGGTGCTTCAAGAGAAGCGCGCCGATATGATCGCCCTGGGCCGGCCGCTATTGGCCGATCCGGAGTGGGTGAACAAGGCACAGCAAGGGCGCTGGGAGGACATCCGGCCGTGCGTTTCCTGTTGCCAGGGCTGTGTGGGCAATATTGAGAAAGGGCGGCCGATCAGCTGCTTGGTCAATCCGATGCTCGGCCGGGAGAAAACGGCTCGCATCGGACCGGTAAAGGCCAAGCGAAAGAAGCGGGTCTTGGTGGTGGGGGGCGGGCCGGCCGGCCTGGAAGCATCAATTGTTGCATCCCAAAGAGGGCATGCGGTTGTTCTCTGGGAGAAAAACGAGGATCTTGGCGGACGGCTTAGCGTTGCCGCTGCTCCCCCCGGTAAAGCAGAGCTTTTTGAATTCAGGTCGTTTCTTCATCGCCAGGCGTCACGTGAAGGCGTTCAAATCGTATTGAATCAAACCGCCACGGTTAAGACCGTTTCCACGGCAAAGCCCGATGTGGTTGTGGTGGCTACCGGCGGCCGTCCCATTGTCCCTGACTTCTTGAAGGCATCAAACGGTTTTGTGAAAACGGCGGAAGAGGTGCTGAAAGCCGATCTTAACTTAGGCGCCGCGGCTGTGATCATCGGTGGGGGGCTGGTTGGATTGGAAACTGCCGATTATCTTCTGGAGATGGGGAAAAAGGTAACCCTGGTTGAGATGCAGGAGGCATTGGGACAGGACATGCCGATGATTACCCGGATGCCGCTGTTGCTGCGATTGGCTGACAAGGGGGCCCGACTGCTGGCGCAAACCCGTGCCACGTCCGTTTCCTCGAATGGAATCATGGTAGAAACCGAAGGACAAAATAAATTGATCGAAGCCGATTTTGTCGTTCTTTGCACCGGCCAGGAGGCCGACCCCTCGTTTGAGGAGGGGATCAACGCCCGTGGAATCCCATTTTACCGGATTGGCGACTGCCAGGCACCCGGAGACCTAATGGCCGCGATAAGCCAAGGCTACAACGTCGGCCTTCAGATCTGAATCATCGTTTGCGCTGGCTATTCACGCAGCACATTCTTTGTATAACGCACATATTCCGTTTTACCTTTTTGCCGGTGACCGCTTTCCAGCTGCAAAGACAATAGGATCGATTCCAGGTTTTCCTTGGTGGTCTGCAGGCTGGTGACGATGGCTTCCTTCAGGCTCGCACCCACAGCGACCATCTCCCCGATCATCAGGGTAATGCGTGTCGAGATCTCAAGACCGTTTTCCGAGCGGCTGCGCAGCAGATTAATGGCATTGATCACGTCGTCGGCTTTTTCTTCGCTGATTCCGGTCTTCTGGAGCAGCACCTCACGTTCCACCGCATTGGGCAGATAATCCATCAGGATCACATAAAACCGGTCCCGCAGGGCCGGATCGAGGAGTTCTGTGCCTACGAATTCGTCGCCTTCGTTCAGGGTGGCGAAAAAAACGACCCCGTCGGCGACCTTCAACAGGCCAAGCTCATCCATCCAGACTTCGCGGTCGTCGGAAAGAATGGAGAAAAGCATATTCAGGGCCTTGGGGTTTTCCGGCCGGTTGATCTCCTCCAGGTGAATGACGCAGTTGGGTGTCTGCAGGGCCTGAGGAAAAAGGAACTGCTTGTAGCGGGTTTCGCCATTCTCCAAGGTGTACTCACCAAAAAGTTGCCCGGGTTCCGACAGGATCCCCACCTGAAAAGTCGCCATGGGTTTCTGATGCACCGCTGCATACTGGCGCACAACAGAAGACTTTCCGCAGCCCTGCCTCCCGGCAACCAGAACATTTAATGGATGTCGCTTTGAAATCAAGTCGACCTTGTCCAATATGCTCAAGGTATCGTTGTCGATATAGAAAAAGGGGTCTTCTTCGGGTACGCTCAAATCGATTCGCTTGGTGGTTGTGGTCAACGGTACACCTCACTTGTTTTGGAATGGATAAAATATCGCCCTCACCGGTGTCGTCGGCCGGGGGAGCCGCGATGGAATCGCCGTTATGCGTCTGGAACTGCATGTGATCCGGTTATGCTGAAATACCTTTTGGGCCGCTTTGGGAGCCAGACCGAATTAACTGAGTGATATTCAAATACAAACCCAATCCCTTGTCAAGCGTTTTTCCAATCAAAATAAACCCAATGCCACCCATCCGAATGCATGCTACTATTGGTGAAATACTGAAAGTAAAATTTTATTAACTATAAATTAAGATATTTATAATTAATATTGCATAACCGTCAGTGAAGTGACGATGCAAATTACATCTTTTTGAAGCACACCCGTGGTCTACAAAATAGAAGATTCCAATCTTAATTATATCCTTTGTCTTGTCTTTTTCTGAGTAAAAATCTATAAATGACATGAGAAGCCTGGGTTTTTACCAGATCACCCGAATTATTGGGGGCAGAATACGTTGACTGACACGCTAAAGTCATTTGCCAAACTTGAATGACACGTATTAATAATACTGCGTGAAATTGACTGGTACAGGCCAAAAAAGGAGAAATTTTGAACAAAAACAATAAAAAAGAAATGATTTTAAAAGCTGCTCAGGAAATCTTTTCAGAAAAAGGCCTTCGCGATGCCACCATCACGGAGATCGCCAAAAAGGCCGGCGTCGTCGATTCAATTATTTACCACTACTTTAAAAACAAGGAAGACCTGCTTTACTGGGCCCTTGCCGGACAGATAGAAATAGCCTTGGAGGAACTGACCTTTCATTTTGAAGGCATCATGGGGCCCGTCTCCAAACTCGGTAAAATGATTTGGTTTCACCTTTACATGAACGATTTCAATAAGGGAAACGCCCGCATTCGCAAGAATTTGCTTTTCGAATGCCGCTCCAACAAGGATTTTTACACCCACGAATGCATAAAAACACTTCAGAAATACACCCGCGTCCTGGTGGACATCCTTCGCCTTGGAATCGATCAAAATTATTTTCGCAATGATATCAATGTTTTTTTAGTCAGAGATATCATCTTTGGGTTTCTGGACGAAGAATCTCTGGCTTGTCTTTCCGCCGGAGAGATCTCCGAGACCCTTCCTGATTTCGAGGCCATCATGGACCTGGTCCTGAACATGATCGAAGCGCGTGGTCAAACCCAGTCCCAGGCCGCCGAAAAACCCAGCAAGGCCGACCTTGTCCAGGAAGCGGCCAAGGCGGTATTTGCTGAAAAGGGGTTCAATAAATCCACAACGATCGAGATCGCCAATCGTGCCGGTGTTGCCGAGGGAACGATTTATGAACACTACAAAAACAAGCAGGATCTCTTATTTTCCATCCCCCGGCAAAAATTTCAATCTTACCGGAAACAGATGGAAGCGGCACTCCGTTCGGAAGACCCATTGATTCAACTGCGCCAGATGATGTGGAACCACTTTCTTATTTTTGCATCCGATAGTCGCTTTCTGCTGGTCTACTTTAATGATGTCAAGTTGAACAAACAGTTTTATACCACCGAATCCTATCCCCAATACCTGCGGTACCTCGACCCCCTTTACGATATTCTCGAACAGGGCAAGCAGAAAGGCCTTTTCAAACAGAATCTGGACAACCGGATATACCGCAATCTTTTTGTCGGTGCCTTCTCCCACATGGCGATCCGATGGTTTGTCCAGGGCAACCACAGTCCGCTAATGGTGATGGAGGAGTTTACCCAAGCATGCGACCTGCTCTGCTGCGCCGTACTGATCCATCCCCAATGTATTTGACACAGTAGCCACATTATTTACTGAGTATTCTTCTATATTATTCATCTTATCCCGAACCACCAGGTTGTTGGGCAGCCCGTATGGATTCCCCTATCCATGTGGGCTGTTGTTTTATTCAATATTAATAATAACTTAATTTTATCATAGCAGATAACCAAAAAGCTGCTGTTTCCTGGTCTTCCCTTTCTGCATGACACACATCGGCCATTTTTCAGTCATTTTTTAAAAGAAAAAGCAAAAATATGTTGACAATAAATCACGATAGTGGTTGATTTCTACTCAGTTAATACATCTTTTTTGGTTATATTTAGTTCGTTATTCATTCTGTAAAAGCGTCTAGATTTTATATATTGCTTATTTTACTATATATTTAAATTTTCAGAAAAATATACAGGGATTAGATTTTCAATCAAAACAATGGGCTATTTTCTATAACCTTATTCACCGCTCATCAAAAGGAGTCCGCCATGGCAAAAGGCAAACCGAAAAAAGAAAAAAAACCTGACATCACCTTTTTTCACCCCGACCTGCTGGAGGTGCCGGACGACGGTTCGCCACCCTATCTCAAAGGCTATCGCTGTAAAAAATGCGGTCAACTGGATTTTCCCAAATTGGATATCTGTCCCACCTGTTGGGGCAAGGAGTTCGACATGGTTCCCCTGTCGCGTAGAGGCAAGCTCTACAGTTATGCAGACTGCTACATCGGCCAACCCGGCATGCAGACACCGTACATCATCGGATACGTGGATCTTCCCGAGGACTTGCGCATCTTTGCCATGCTCGATGGCGAGGTGGAATCCTTCCAATGCGATGAAGAAGTCGAGTTGACCGTCAAGGAAATCCGCATGAACCAGGATGGCCTGCCCATCACCAGCTATAAATTCAGGAAGGTTACGGACTAACCGCGGATCCCAAGGGAACGCGCGTTTTTAACGATGCCAATCAAAGGAGTGTTAAGGATGAAGCTCAATCGTGAAGTATACATTGCCGGGGTCGGCGAGACTCCGTTTCGCAGGCATGAACTGGATTTCGACGCCCTGGGCCGGTGGGCCGCGAACGAGGCCCTGGAAAGTTCCAACATTACCAGTCCCAACGTTGTTCAGAGTGCCTACGTGGGCAACGCCACCAATGGTACGGTCACCGGACAGACCGTCTTCAAGGATTTGGGAATGCTCTCCAAAATGCCCATCATCAACGTGGAAAGTGCCTGCTCGGCCGGTGCCATGGCGGTCTATCTGGCCGTCAAGGATGTCGCCTTCGGTTTTACCGAGGTCTCCATGGCGGTGGGTGCAGAAAACCATACCCTGCACCGGGCTTCCGGTTCCGCCTTCATGCCGGCCATGAGCGATATCGAAACGGTCCATGGCGGGGTCATGACCGGCAAGTACTCCATGCGTGCCACCCGTTATATGCATGAACGGGGCGCCACCATCGAAGACTTTGCCATGATCACGGTCAAGAACCGTAAACATGCCACCCACAACCCCAACGCCTGGTTCAAGGGCGACATTTCCGTCGAAGAAGTCGTCAACTCCCGCATGGTGGCCTATCCCATGACCCTGCACCAGTGCTGCGGCATTGCCGACGGCGCCGGTGCCGTGGTGGTCTGCTCCAAGGAAATGGTCAAGAAACTGGGCATCGAAAAACCGGTTCGCGTGGCCGGTGCGGTGGTCACCTCCGGTCCCTACCACAACCGCCCGCGGGACATTACCGGCGACGATATTACCGAAATGACCAGCGAGAAGTTATACGAGGAATCGGGCATCGGCCCCGAAGATGTCGATATCCTCGAACTGCACGACGCCTTTACCATCGCTGAGTTGCTTTATTACGAATGTATGGGGCTTTGCAAAAAAGGCGACGGGCTCAAGTTCCTGCGTGACGGCCAGGCCACCTATGGCGGCCAGTGCGTGGTCAGCCCCCGCGGCGGCATGCTCTCCTACGGCCATCCCATCGGCGCATCGGGCGCCGCCCAGATCGCGGCCAACGTCAAACAGCTTCGTGGTCAGTGCAATGGCTACCAGGTCGACCCCATCCCCCGCGTGGCCATGAGTCATGTCACCGGTGGCGGTCTTTCCGGCACCGAGCATGCCGCGTGCACCATGCACATGCTGGTCAGTGACTGGTAATCGATTCATCCTGATTCAACAGGACCATGTTGCCTGAAGCTTTCAACACGTGCAAAACACGCACAAAGGAGGATTCAAGTGGAAGCAGTCAAAAACAATGTGGCCGTCGTTGCCGGCGCCACAGATGAAATCGGCTCGGCAATCTGCCGGCGCCTTGCCAGCAAAGGCGCCCGCGTTGTCGTCATGGATACCGATCCCCAAAAGGTCGAGGCGCTGGTCGCCGAGCTTGCCAAGGGCGACGCCCAGGCCATGGGGGCGACGATCGACCCGACCCACCCAGATGAAATCAGGGCCATGATCGCCGATGTGGCCGACAAGCTCGGCACGATCGACATCCTGGTGAATAATTTCGACCATTGTGATGAAAATCCGTTGGATGACGTTTCGACCGAAGGTTGGCAGACAGCCTTCGATCGGAATGTGGACCCGGTGTTCTTTTTGACCCGTGAGATCCTGCCCGGCATGCGGGCACGCAATTATGGCCGCGTCATCAACATCGGCAGTCTCTCTTATATTGGCCTGCCTGGACTGTCCAGTTACGCGGCAGCCAAATCATCGCTCTTTGGCCTGACGCGCGCCCTGGCCCTGGAGTCGGCCAAAGACGGCGTCACCGTCAATTGCGTGGCCAAAGGCGACATCGCCACGGCCGACATGACCGATGCGCAGATCGACAATCTCATCAAGGCAATCCCGGTGAGAAGAATCGGGAAACCGGAAGACGTGGCCAAGGCGGTCGGATTTTTCGCCTCGCAGCGCTCACCCTACGTCACCGGTCAAACCTTTTTTGCCTGCGGTGGGAAAAGCATCCATTTTTCCATGTCCATTTAACCGTCAGACATCAGTCAATTATGGAGGACTTCCATGGGTATTGAAAACAGAGTTGCCATCGTCACCGGATCAGCCAGCGGTATCGGCAAGCAGACCGCCCGCCGGCTGGCGGAAAAGGGCGCCAAAGTAGTAATTAACGATATTCAGGCCGAGAAGGTCGAGGCAACCGTCGCCGAGTTGAAAGCAGGCGGCTTTGCGGCCACCGGCCAGGTGGCCAACATCGCCGACAAGGCGGCCGTGGATGCAATGGTCGAGAATACCGTAAATGAATTAGGCAGCCTCGACATCCTGGTCAATAACGCCGGCATGGAACGTGCCGGCGCTTTAAGAAAACTCACTGAAGCAGACTGGGACATCACGGTCAACGTCAACCTCAAAGGGGCCTTTTTGTGCAGCCAGGCGGCCCATAACCACATGGTCCCCAACAAGCATGGCCGGATCATCAACATTGTTTCACGGGCCTGGCTGGGTGGCGCCGGACAGGCGCCTTACACCTCGGCCAAGGCCGGCCTGGTGGGATTGTCACGGGTCATGGCCCTGGAGTTGGGCGGTAAGGGGGTCACCTCCAATTGTATCGCCCCCGGCTTGATCCATACGCCCCTGTGGGATGAACTACCGGAGAAAAACAAGAATTTTCTCCTCTCCAAACAACCCACCGGCCAGTTGGGAAACATCGATGATATTGCCGAAGCGGTTCTCTTCCTGGCGGATGACGAAAGCAGTTATTTTACCGGCCAGGTTCTGTATGTGTGCGGCGGCCGCAGCCTGTACTCCGGTTGATGGATGGACGGTGGCCCGCACGCTGCCCTATCCCCCCGGGCCACCGTCTTTTCAGAGCCTGTTTTAGAAATCTGGATCAGGCCCGATAACAAGGCGGAAAGTGGCTCTAAAGCGGAGCATATATGGAATATGTGAGCATTTTGAGACATTTTCCAACACCGTTAGCGGGCCTTAGACGGATTTATCAAACAGGCTCTTAGCGCATTGTCAACGGTGTGACACCAATAAAAACCTGTCATTACTCACCCGATATGGAATCCAGGTGGTCCAAAGCGGGTGTCAAGGAGGATATCGATGGATGACAATTCTCTATCGGGTATACGGGTACTGGACTTCACCGGTACGCTGGGGCCCTATGCTGCAAAACTTTACGCCAACTTGGGCGCCGACGTGATCCACCTCGAATCACTCACCCAGGATCCCCTGCGGGACGTCGGCCCCTTCTACAAAAACGAACCGGGTAAGGACAGCAGCCTCCAGTTCCTCTATTACAATGCCGGCAAACGTGGCATGGCCCTTGATATTACAACGCAGGCGGGCAAGGATGTCTTCCTGAAACTATGCGGTCAATCGGATCTGCTTTTTGAGAGTTTTACCCCCGGCTATCTCGACAGATTAGGGCTGTCCTATGACCGGCTGAGCGCAATCAATCCGCGGCTGATTCAAACGGCCATCACGCCCTTCGGCAGTTTCGGTCCCTACAAGGATTTACCGGGATGTGATCTGACCTGCAGCGCCATGGGCGGGTTTCTTTTTCTGGCCGGGATCGACAACGACAAGCCGGTGCGGGCCTGTGACGACCAGAGTTATCGCATGGCCGAGGCGTATGCGGCGGTGGGCAGCTCCATTGCTTTGCTTTTTGCCCGGCGCAACGGTGTCGGTCAGTTCATCGATGTCTCCTGCATGGAGTCGGTGGGCATGGCCCTGGAAAACGCCGCCCAGTACTGGGACCTGGAGGGCAAAAACCGCCGTGGCCGGGGCACCGAGGCCGGGTCGGCCACTGTGCATCCCTGCAAGGATGGCTATTTTGCCATTGTGGCCATCATGGGTAGCAACCGGGTCATGTGGGAACCCTTCCTGGCGTGGATGAAGGAGGAAAATATAGAGGAATGGGAAGTCTTTGCCGAAGACAAATGGATCGATCCGGGCTACCGCAAAACCAAGGAAGGCTACGAGACCTTCTGCCGCATCTTCGAACGCTATACCATGCAGCATGACAAGCAGACCCTGTATGAAAAAGGCCAGGCCCACCGCGTGGCACTGACACCGGTGAGCAACGGCAAGGACCTTTTGGAGAACCCGCAGCTGCGCTATCGGGATTTCTGGAAAACCCTGCATCATGAGAATTTGGGCGGCGACGTGGTTTATCCGGGCGCGCCCTACGAATTCGGCGAGCTGGCGTGGCAGCTGGGCAACCCGGCACCGACGTTCGGCCAGCACACGGCCGAGATCATGCGCGAGATCGGCTATGAAACGAAACAGATCGAAACCCTGACCAAGGAGGGCATCATCCATGTTGGCTAATTTGAAAAGAGCACTGGACGGGATTGTGGTCTGTGATTTCTCCTGGGTCGGAGCCGGCCCCATCGCCACCAATGTGTTGGGGCAGTGCGGTGCCGAAATCATCAAGATCGAGAGCAAGAAACGGCCGGACATCCTGCGCAAGGGCGGTCCCTTCAAAGACGGTATTGGCCAGGGGCTGGAGCGCAGCGGCTATTTTGCCAACCGCAATCCCAACAAGAAATGTATCGCCCTGAACATGAGCCATCCGGGTGCGCGGGATGTGGCCGTGCGCTTGATCAAAAAAAGCGATATCATTATCAACAATTTTCGCGTGGGCCAGATGGAGAAGTGGAACCTGGGCTGGGACGACGTAAAAGAAATCAACCCGCGTATTGTTTACGTCACCATGAGTCTGCAGGGAATCTCCGGCCCGCATAAAGCCTACATGGGGTACGGTGTGAACCTCAACGCCCTGTGCGGGCTGACCGCCCGGACGGGGATGCCCGGTGGTCGTCCTTTTGGCACCGGCACCAACTACACCGATCATGTCATGGTGCCCACCCACACGCTTTTCGGCATCATGGCCGCCCTGCTGCAGCGCGAGAAAACCGGTCGGGGCCAGACGGTATCTGTCTCTCAACTGGATTCAGCCATCGCCATGAAACCCACCGACGCCATGGCCTATGCGGCCGACGGCACTATTTTCGAGCCCCTGGGCGACGGCGACCCCAATGCCGCGCCCCACGGCGTCTATACCACCTTGGGCTACCGCAAGTGGATTGCCATTGCCGTTTTTGCCCAATCCGAGTGGCTGGCCTTCAAGGCCGCCATGGACTATCCGGCCTGGGCTGAAGATGAGAAATTCGCCACATTCGAGGCCCGCAAACAAAACGAGACCGAGCTTAACGAAAATATCGAGGCCTGGACCGGCAATCAATATGCCGACGACCTGATGGAAAAACTGTGCCGTCACGGGGTCAAGGCCGGTGTGGTCAATGATGCCCGCGGCGCCATCGAGGATAAACATCTTCGTCAGCGACAGTTCTGGGCCTACCTGGACCATCCGGTGGTGGGATCGACCCTGTATAACCGGGCACCGTTCATGATGTCCAAGACGCCCATCGAGATGAATACGGCGGCACCGATTCTGGGCGAGCATACCCGCCAGGTACTCACCGGCATGCTGGACTATTCGGACACCGAGGTTGACGACATGATTGAAAAGGAGCTTTTGATCTGACCCGGTCGATTGACGTTGTATCATCGACAATGACTTTATCCAAGAAAAGGAACACCCAATGGATTTTTCAATTTCCGAAGAATACATGATGCTCAAGGAAGCCATGCGCGAGTTCGTCAAACGCGAGCTTCTGCCCCTGGAAAAAGACTTTCTTGAACGTGACATGAGTCTGTGGACCGTGCCCGGTCCGCTGCTGCCCAAGGAAGATACCGAGCGCCTGAAAAAGATCACCAAGGAACTGGGGTTCTGGGGCATCGAAGTCGGCGAGGAATTCGGTGGCCAGGGACTGGGCATGCTGGCCAAGACCCTGGTTCTGGAAGAAATGTGCCGCTCGTTTATCGGCTTCTCGCCCCACGGCTTCATGCTGCCGCCGGACGCGCCCAACCTCTACTACCTGCACAGCTGCTGCGTGGGCGGCCAGCGCGAGAAATACTTCAAACCCTACGTGGACGACGCGCTTGACTCGGCCATGGCCTGTACCGAACCGGGCGCCGGATCCGATGTCAGCGGGCTGAAGACAACGGCGGTAAAAAAAGGCGACAAGTGGATTTTAAACGGCACCAAGACCTTTATCAGCAAGTGCGACAAGGACAACGTCTTTTTCATCGTGATCGCGGTCACCGACAAAGAAGCCTCCACCAAGGACCGTTTTACCGCCTTTCTCATCGACAAGGACATGCCCGGCGTGCGTGTGGGACGCGAGATTCCGGTGATTGGCGCCATGCCCACCTGGGATCTGATATTAGAGGATGTACAAGTGGGCGACGAGGCCATTTTGGGAGAGATCGGCCAGGCCTTCATCCCCCTGCAGAACCGTTTCGGCGTACGTCGCATCGAGCTGGCCTCGCGCTGCACCGGCATGGCCGAGCGTATCATCCAGATGATGATCGACCAGGCCAACACGCGGGTCACCTTTGGCAAGCCCCTGGCCAGTCGCCAATCGATTCAGAACTGGATCGCCGATGCGACCATGCAGCTGGAGAGCGTGCGCTGGATGCTCTACTACGCCTCCTGGAAGAGCGATCAGGGCATCACCGACCTGCGCATCGAGGGATCGTCCCTGAAAGTCCTGGCCACGGAGATGCTCTGGGACATCACCGACAAGGCGATCCAGATGCACGGCGGCGTGGGGCTGTCCAAGGAACTGGGCCTCGAATACGTGTCCCGCATGGTACGGATCTGGCGCATCCTGGAAGGTCCGTCCGAGATCCATCGCTGGACCGTGGCCCGGACCCTGCTGCGCCAGAAAAAACCCTATGATCCGTTTATTGTCGCCACCGAGGAATAAAAAAAAGGAGATTCGCATGGGTGTTGAATTCAAAAAAGAAAACCATATCGCGTTTATCACCCTGAACCGGCCCGAGGCCATGAATTCGCTGGACCCCGAATCGACCACCCGCCTGGCGGAGATCTGGGCGGACGTTCGCACGGACGATGATATCCGCGTGGCCGTGTTGACCGGCGCGGGTGAGAAATCCTTTTGCACGGGCACGGACATGAAAAAGACTCCGCCGCCGGCTGAATGCATGGCCTCCATCTGGCTGCGCGAAGGCCAGCCGATCATTCCGCACATGAAGACCTGGAAGCCGATTATCTGCGCCATCAATGGGTATGCCGTGGGCGGCGGGCTGGAAATGGCTTTGGCCTGCGATCTGCGCATCGCCAGCAGCAACGCCAAGTTCGGCCTCACCGAGGTCAAGGTGGCCAGCCTTGCCGGCCTCAACGGTACCCAGTGCCTGCCCCGGGCCATCCCCCAGGCCGTGGCCATGAAGATGCTGCTCACCGGAGAGATGATCGATGCCCAGGAAGCCTATCGCGTGGGATTGATTTCCGATGTGGTCCGGCCCGAGGAACTGATGGACCTGGCCACCGGGTATGCCACGAAGATTGCCGGCAATGCGCCCTTGAGTGTCAAGGCCGCCAAGCAGGCCGCCGTGATGGGGCTGGATATGCCGCTGGACCACGGTATCGCTTTCTCTCACCTGCTCTGGGGAACCCTGCGGGATACGGAAGATCGCAAGGAAGGCTTCCAGGCGTTCAGCGAAAAACGCAAACCCGAGTGGAAGGGGCGGTAATAGCGGTTTACAGTTTACGGTTATCGGTTCACGGTTGAGCTGTAAACCGCAAACTGTGAACCGTCAACTGTCAACTATCCACTGTAAACAAATGTGGATTTTAAAGGGAGGTAAGGAAAATGCATATTGCCGTACTTGCCAAAGTGGTACCGGACTATGAGGTACCGGCCAGTGATTTCGAATTGACCGATGGGCGGGCGCACAGCCGCTATAAGAGAATGATCGGACTTTACGACGAGAATGCCATAGAGACCGGCGTTCAACTCAAGGAGGCCTATCAAGCCAAACTGACCATCATCTCCTACGGTCGAACCGAGGATATTTCTGTGTTGAGGAAGGCCATTGCCATGGGCGGCGACGCCCTCCATCTGGTGATGGGTGATTCGGACGATCCCCTCGTGATTGCCAAGAACCTCAAAATGGCCATCGACGGTTTGGGCGATGTGGACCTGGTGCTGGCCGGCCAGCAATCCGCGGACATGGACCGGGGGGTGGTGCATGGCATTCTGGCCGGCATGCTCGGCTGGCCGTTCCTGCCCCAGATCAGTCATATCAAATCCGAAGGAGACGCCTGGATGGTGGTCCAGGCCCATGAGAACGGCACCCGCCAGCTACAATTTAACGGTAAGGGGGTGCTCTCGATCACCAGCATCCCCGAGAACGTGCCCCGCATACCGGTGGTGCGCGCCATTTTCGCGGCCAAGAAAAAACCAGTCGAAAAGATCGACGGCATCCCGGGCTCGCCCATGAATGCGGCCGAGGTGTCGGTTGAGATTCCCAAGATGGAATCGGTCTGTGAGTTCCTGCCGGTCGAGGACGTGGCCGAGACCGCCAAAACCCTCTTGTCCAAGCTAAGGGTTCGCGCAAAAATAAATTCACAAATTGTCAGTGTTCAGGCGCCCGCTCAGCAAGGCGCGAAGACAAAGGAATATCAGGCATATTCCGTGTTTTCGCAACGCCGCTGAGCGGGATGGATGGGCGCTGAAAATGTGAAGTTATTTTTGCGCGAGCCCTAAGGGAGGAGCGATACCTATGAAAACCTTGATTGTAGAAGTCATCGATGCCAAACGAATCGGCGAGCTGGTCACCGTGGGCCGCATCTTCGGCGACACGCCGGACATCGTCGCCCTGGGCACTGGGGAGATCCCCGGTACCTATACCATGGCCTACTGCAGCGACGCGGCCGTGGGCGCCAACCTGATCGATGCCTTGGTCAACCTGATCCGCAATAGCGATTATCAGCTGGTGCTGCTCTCGGCCACCACGGTGGGGGCTGAAATCGCCGGCCCCTTGAGCGTCCGCTTGAGCGCCCCCGTGCTGACCGAGGTGATCGGCGCATCCGCCGACATGACCGTCACCCGGCCCATTTACGGTGGCAAGGCTGTGGCCACCCATAAAATCAGCCAGGTACCGGCCATCCTGACCGTGCGCCGCAAGTATTTCGAGCCGGCCGATCTCGACGGTGTTGCCATTCCCGTGCCCTTGGACAGCGCCGGTGCCGCGATCACCCTGATGGGCGAATCGGCCGTCGAAAGCGAGGGCATTCCCCTGGAGGATGCCGAGGTGATTGTCTCCGGGGGCCGGGGTGTGGGGAGCGGTGAGAACTTTAGCATGCTGCGGGAAACCGCCGCCATCCTCAAGGCCGGCGTGGGTGCTTCCCGCGGGGCCGTGGACGAGGGATGGGCCGCCCCCACCATGCAGATCGGGCAGACCGGTAATATCGTGGCCCCATCGGTCTACTTTGCCGTGGGGATTTCCGGGGCCAGCCAGCACCTGGCCGGCATCGCAAATGCCAAGTGCGTGGTGGCGATCAATAAGGACGAGGACGCCAACATTTTCAAGCGGGCCCGCTTCGGTATCGTCGAAGACTATAAAAAAGTGGTACCGGCACTCATCCAGGCCCTCAAAGAGGAGCAATAAATGTCACGCATCCCTTACTGGAACATCAGCTACGGCATTCTGATCGATGCCTTCGCCCTGGTGGCGGTGGTGATCTTCGTTTACGGCATCCAGATGCATTGGAAGCGGATTCGGCAAGGCAAGGTCCGGTTGCGTGCCAAGATTAAGGATCTGCCCGGTAAAATCGGTCCGGTGTTCGTGCATTCGCTGATCTTCAAAGGCATCCTGGGCGCAAAGCTCTACAAGAAGATCTTTGCCGGTATTGCCCACGGTTTCGTGTTCTGGGGCATGCTGGTGCTTTTCGTGGGTACGAGTTTGGTGGTGCTCAACGTGTGGGGCGGCGTGCCGGTGTTTACGGGCGGCTTCAATAAGTGGGTCATGTCCTTCGGCCTGGATCTGGCCGGGCTGCTGGCCCTGATCGGCGTGGTCTTTTTTCTCGTTCGCCGTCTCATGCCGCCCGAACGGCTCGTGACCCCCAAGGCCCGTGCCGGATTTTTGCTTCAGATCGGTCTGTTGGCCGTTATCCTGATCTCCGGTTTTCTGGTGGAGGGACTGCGCATCGCTGCCAACGGCCCGGACCCGCATGCGTTTGTAGGCAATGTGCTCGCCGGTTGGCTGCCGGCGGATGCCCTTGCCGCCCACCAGGTTCTCTGGTGGGGGCATGGCCTATTGTGCATGGCCTTCATCGCTGCGATTCCCTTTTCGCCCATGATGCACATCCTGCTGGTGCCCACCAATGCGGCCCTGGCCGATCCCATGCCGGGCAGTAAGATGGGAGTCATCGACTTTGCCACCTTTGACGATGAGGATGCCGAGGCGATGCCGACATTAGGGTGTGCCACCCTGGCCGATTTTACCCGCAAACGGCTGCTGGATTACAGCACCTGTTTGTGGTGCGGCCGGTGTCATGAGGTCTGCCCGGCGGCCAGCACGGGCAAGCCCCTGTCTCCCAAGGGGGTCATGCTGACCCTGGCCGAGCGGCTGACCCATGGCGGATTTGAAGACGACGGTTTGATCGACGAGATGACCGAGGAGGCCCTGTTTGCCTGCACCACCTGCACGGCCTGTATGGAGGCCTGCCCGGCCTGCATCAACCAGCCCAAGACCATTTTGAAGTTCCGGCAGAACCTGGTCATGGAGCAGTCGCGCATCCCCGAGCTGATGGGCAAGGCCATGAGCAGCCTGGAACAGCGCGCCCATCCGTTTTTCGGCACCGGATCGGGTCCCAACGAATGGCGCAAGGATCTGGACGTCCCGATCTTTGCCAAGGGTGAAACCGAGTATTTGCTGTGGATCGGCTGTTCGGCAACCTATGAGGAGCGGGCCCAGAAGATTGCCCGGGCCATGGTGCGCATTCTGGACAAGGCGGGGGTGTCCTACGGCATCCTCGAGGAGTCACGCTGCACCGGTGATCCGGCCAAGCAGATGGGCAACGAGTTTTTGTTTTCGGAACTGGCCCAGATGAACATCGAGGAGTTCAACGAGCTGGGCGTCAACAAAATCATCACCTTGTGTCCGCACTGTTACAACAGTTTTTCGAGGCACTATCCGCCAATGGGCGGCACCTATACCCTGATTCCCCATGCGGTGTTCATCGAACAGTTGATCACCCAGAAAAAGATTACGCCGGGCTGGAGCAGTACAAGCATTGCTTACCATGATCCGTGCTACTTAGGACGGCGCAACCGGATTTTCGATGAACCACGCCAGCTGATCGGCAGGGTAGGGCGGCTGGTGGAGATGCCCAACCACGGGGCGGACAGCTTTTGTTGCGGCGGTGGGGGCGGTAATTACTGGGCCGAAGAGGTGGGTGAGCGCATCAACCAGCGGCGCAGCAAGGAGGCCCTGGATACCGGTGCGGATAAAATCGCTACGGCGTGTCCCTTCTGTCTGCTGATGATTACCGACGGGACCAAGAAATTTACCGAGGAACCAAAGGCTTTCGATATTGCCGAACTGGTTGCCGAGCAATTGTAATAATTCGGTTCCCATCCATTACCAACCGGGCAACCATTGCCCAGGAAGAGAGCGTACACAGATGGTTGATCCTTCCATTTTAAAATCCCTCGCCTTTTATGAAGACTTTTCGGACGAGATGATCGAACGCCTGGCCGCCATTGCCCAGAGCAGGGAATACCAGGAAGGCGAATTCCTGAACAAGCACCGGCGGGACGCCAAGTATTTCTACAACGTCCTGGAAGGCGAAATCAGCCTGGAGTTTGAAAGTTTGATGGGAAAAATCGTGCGCCTGGAAACCGTCGTGGCCGGCAGTGCCATCGGGTTCTCCTCTCTGATCGAGATGGAAGAGAAAACCTATCTGACCGATGCCCGGGTACTGTCTCCGACCCGGGTGCTGCGCTTTCTGGCCAGCGATATGCTGCTGCTGTTTTACCAGGATTTTGAACTGGGTTTTCTGATGATGCGTCGGATCGCATACATCGCCAAACGTCGTCTGATGTATCGAACCCACCCGATCCCCCAGATTCAATCCATTTAGATCAATGGGAAAGGAGCGTTATGGCCCACCAACCATTTCCTTCGACAAATGCATCCCCTGTGGATGACGTTGACCGGACGGTTTCAGCAGAACCGGGTCATCCTTCTATCAACGCGGAAAATCTATTTCGCCGGATACCGATGCTGGCGCTTGACGAGGGAGAGAATGCCGTCGACCGGATCGCTTACGAAGTGTTGAATCTGTTGATGACCGGTATCAACGCCGACATTGGCCAGATCAACCTCTTGCCTAAAGGCGGCCGGGTCGAAAAAGTGTGCATCGTCAAGGATGGCAAGCCCTGGTTGAGAAAAGACATGAACCTGCATCTTCTGGATCCCACCAAGGGGTTCACTGGCATGGTGATGGAGACGGGCGAGCCTGTGGTTACAAAGGATATTTGGGCCACCCCATCCCCTGGCCTTCATAACCCGTTTTTGGGCCTTTATCCATCCATGGATCCCCAATATGTGGAGGCCATTAAAAAACCCGTGGCCAGCATGATGATCATGCCCATCAAGCGGGGCAGTGACGTGTTTTGCACCATCGAATTGAGCCGCTACCGCGGCAAACCAGCGTTCAGCCAGATCGAGAAAGGGCCGGTGGAGGAATTCATCAATCGTTATGGCTCATTGATCATGGATTACATTCTGGATATCAAAAACCGCACCGCCATTCGCATCGCCCATCAGAAACTCAACGTCCTGGCCCGTCTGATCGCGTCCAATGCCAGGGTGGACTATGCTGACGCGGTGGCCGCATACCGTTCGCTCTCCTCGGCCGATCTCGGCATTGCTTTCTTTCGCAGTGGAGACCGGTCCGGTCCGGCTGACATGATCCTGGTCGCATGGAACGGGTCCGAGGTGAAGGAGGTCTACTTTCCCGAGTTCATTCCATCATCGGACAGTATTTTGTTGGACCGCACAGACATTTCCTATCCTTTTGAAGGTCAGGCCGAAGATCGCCGTATGGATCGCTTTCGCGAGCGGGTGCAAAACTATATCGGCATTAGAAAAAAGGAGCAGCGGTTTCTCCTGGACTGTATCGACAATATCCGCTCCTATGTCATTTACCCGCTGCATATGCTCAACCAGGACCTGGGTGCGGTCATCCTCGCTTCTCACCGGCCGCAGTTCTGGAACTACCTGCACATGAACCCGTTTCTCTCCCTATACAATGCCCTGCTCAAATCCTTTCTGCTGAACGAACGGGCGGCACGTCACCTTTCCGAAATCAGCCTGCGTATCCACAACCCGGGATTTTACTGCTTCGGTGCCTTGAAGGCCGCATTGGCCAAGAATTATCCGGCCGCGCTCATGGATAATGCTGTGACACAATCCCTCTCTGGACTGGAAGCGCTTTTGACCGAACTGCACGAGCAGGTCGACATCCTCAAGTTCAGGCCCAAGAGTATCCACCTGCCAACCTGGCTGCGGGCCTTCTTCGGCCAGAAGATGGCCCATTATCCCGAATTGGAGATCCATATCGACACCCAGGCCGACCTGCCCGCCACTCACCTGACCCGGGCCAGCTATGAGCAGTTGGAGACTATTTTCGAAAATCTGTTTGCCAACAGCCGGCGGGCCATCCAGACCCGGCAGGACCAGGAGCCCGATGTCATCGGCCGGATAACGATTACCCTGCGCAAAAGAAAAGATCAAATCGCCATCACTGTCCAGGACAACGGGTGGCCTTACCCGCTCGTTTCCGGACGCGGGCAGCCGCAAATAAAAGGAATCATGAAAGATCTGGGAGGGCATGTCCGGAAATACAAAACCCCGTATCGGCTTTACCTCGCTTTTCCATTTTTTGTATCCAACCCGAAAGGAGATAAACCATGAAAGTAAAAATTCTGTACTTCGACGACATCTTCAGCAACCTGTTTCGCAAGGAACACAAGGAGACCGACCTGGTATGGGATGATAACTGGGTCAATTCACTGGAGAACGCACTGACCGATTCCAACGATCGTCTGGGGGTGAACTTCAGCCTGGTGAAAAGCGGCGAAATCGAATCCTGGAAGCGCATCGTGGAAGAAGAGAAGCCCGATGTAATCCTCATGGATTATTATTGGCCTGAGCAGGCCTTGAAAAAGTATGGTGACCGGAAGCGAGGCGATGAAATCAGTATGGACGCCCTGAGGGAGATCCGCCAATCCTTTCCAGACCTGCCGGTGATTTCCTATACCATCAAACCGGATCGAAAGGTGTTGGACACCGCTTATGGCAATGGCGTCACCTTTTTTTTGAAAAAAGTCTCCATGGCCGTTCCCGAGGTTCACGACGCCTTGAAATATATCATCCTCTATCTTCTGCGAAATAAATCTGGATGAAATTGATCTACAAATCGGCAAAGCGTCATGGACTGTCTGGCCCGCGTTTCATTCTCGGTGATACCGACTGGCATCAGCGTGCACAAGACACTGTTGTTGCCTTGCGCAAGAATAAAACGTCACTTGCAAACGATCTGGCCGAAGACATAACAGTGCTGCTTGCCCGGACGCATCGTGTCGAGACCTTCCGTGAATGTCATGAACGGATTATAGGACGGCTTGAGAGGCTTTGTAACAAGGCCCAGGCCCTGTTGCTGCCCAAAATTGTTGTCGGCGTCACCGGTGCGAACGGCGGCATCGGCAAAGAAACCCTGCTGCATGCAGCCCAATCCGTATTCGTGAAGAAAGTCATTGGACTGGTTCGGATCAGCGGCCGCGGACCCGCCGCTGGGAATGTAATGGACTTGACCGACCGATGGCAACTTGATCGTCTAAACATTTGTAAGGCTGCCATTGAGATCAGGACCTACGAAGATCTTGAGGATACGCCGGCCGTCCACGAACCGGTGGATGTTTTCATCCATACCGTCGGCCAGGGGCGCAAACCGGTTCCTTTAAACCCGGACACATTGAAACCGATCGCCCCACCGCCCACCCGACAGGAACTTCTGGCGCACAACCAATCCGTGTTGAAGGATGTGGTGGATTATACCCATCGGGCATGCCCAGGTGCATTGCATATTTTCGTTACCAATCCCATCGGGCACCGCTTGATGCAAGTGGTGCTTGAAAAAGGGGTACCGCCGGAAAAAATTTTAGGATTCGGAGGGGAATTGGATTCGGCCAGGTTCCGGCATTTCATCCGGCAGGCGCTTGAGGCGGAGGGCCATTGTGTCCTTGATGTTCGCGCTCAGGTCATTGGTGAACACAACGACAACATGATTCCGTTGCAAAGCAGTGACGTGACGTTTGACAGTGGTGTGACCTTGCCCCTCGAACGGTGTCTGGCAGAAGGGATATTGTCTGCCCAAAGCGTCCAGAAGATCATTAAGCGCACCATTGGACGGGGGATGGAGATCGTCGATTCCCAAGGAACCTCCGCTGTGCGAGCCCCGGCCAGAGGATTGGTCGTCATGCTTGAAAAACTGCTACGGGGCGAGGTGGTCAACGGGCTCAGCTATCGTCCTTTTCGCCATGGCAAGCTCAGTTTTGTCGGTGGGCCAGTGAGACTGAAAAACGGGTTAGCACTGGTGCCGGAACCTTTTGATAAGCACAGCTCGTTGACGCCATCCGAAAAAGCGTGTTGGCTGAAATCCATGCAAGCCAGTTGTATCAATGCCTGCCATTCCCACTCATAGTCTGTAAAAAAAAGAAAATCTTACCTAGCCTCCTTGGCGGAGCGATTGAGCTCAATAATTTTATCACCGCTTGACGTTCTTTGTGAAAAAACATATTTTTTTTAGAAAATTAGTCTTTGCCGATCATCAACTCGTTTTTCAGCAAAGGCGCAACGACTTTTCAGATAGGATTTCAAATAGACGCATTGCCTGAAGGATTCCTTTAGCGGCATATATGCTTGGTACGTCTGAGCAAAGGACGACAATGGTGGTAATTAACGATATGAAGTCACATCATATTTCATCAACCGATTATGCTTATCAGAGCATCGAGGGATTAATCTTGTCGGGCAAATACACGGCTGGGCAACGTTTGATTTACGCCAATCTGGAAAAAATGCTCGGTGTCAGTAAAACCCCCATCATCAGTGCATTGTCGCGTCTCGAACAAAAAGGGTTTGTCAATTACATCAAAAATCGGGGCTACTATGTCGCCCGTAAAGATTTGAATCGGCTTCCCCACGATGGGCAAGCCCAGAACGGGGTTGCCGGCGCAGAAACTGACGATGCGGATCTTACGGCCCTATCGGCGGATGAACTTTTTGCACCGACATCGTTGAATTCCGTTATTTATCAAAATATCAAGGAGATGATTCGTACCCTGAAAGTGGCGCCAGGCCAAAAATTGATTTACAGCGATCTTGAAAAAGAGTTTGGTGTCAGCAAAACGCCCATCATCAACGCGCTTTCAAAACTAGAAAGCGAAGGCTATGTTTATATTAAAAAAAATGTGGGATGTTATGTAAAGGAGAGCCAACCGGATGAGATCTACGAGGTGATGGAGGCACGCACCTGTCTTGAGGTTTCAAATGTTGATTTTGTGATGCGGCATCTGAAACAGACCGATTTGTCCCACATGGAAAAACTTCAGAAACGCTATCGCGCCCATCAAAGCCCGATATTCGATCGAACCAAATTAATTGCCAACGCCGACTTTCATATTTACTTGGCCAAGATCGGCCGCAACCGTTTCATGATTCGATACATCCGGAACATCTATGAATGGCTGGAATTCAGGTTGCGACTTGACGTTCTGCCCCCAGAAAGAGTTCTCCAATCGGAAAATGAGCACGATGAAATCATAGAGGCGCTTCGCCAGCGAGATGGCGATCTTTTGAAGTCGCTGCTCCAGAAGCATCTGACGGGGACAACCCGATATCACACCATACACAGTCCAAACTAAGGGCTCGCGCAAAAATAACTTCACATTTTCAGCGCCCATCCATCCCGCTCAGCGGCGTTGCGAAAACACGGAATATGCCTGATATTCCTTTGTCTTCGCGCCTTGCTGAGCGGGCGCCTGAACACTGACAATCTGTGAATTTATTTTTGCGCGAACCCTTAGGGCGGGGCATGGCAACACGCGAAAAGCAAAACAGCGGTCTCTACCGGTGCTTGGAGATGTCCTGATTCGTTAATTAAGCGGGATTCGAATGGCCCGGCACCAACCGGGCGGGATTACCACATGCTATAGCGCAATTGGTTCCCGAAAAGATGCGGCAGATCATCCAGCTTTTCGATAAACTGGACCAGCCGGCCATACTCTCCCCGAAGGGATTGCTTGGCGGAAGGACTACAGGCGATTCCAAGGGTCAAGAGGCTGATGCGTTTTCGCTCGCAGTATCGAATGGCATCTTTCACGCCGCAGCCCCAGTTGGAAGCGCCGTCGGTGATATGGATAATGGTTGATTTTTTATTGTTGTGATTCAATTTCATGGCCGTGGCAATCAGCACCTCCCCCGATGCGGTCCGGCCGTGGGGCAAAACGGTGTAGAACCGGTTGCCGATAAAGATTTCGGACAGGCGGCATTTGTCTTTGACCTCGTTATAGGTGAATATGCGGGCGTTTTTATTGAATGATTGGATGGCGGTAAACAGGGTCTGGGAAATGGTCTGGGCCTGGGCCCATTTATTCGGGTCCGCCATTGAACCGGTGGCGTCGACGACGACGATCACTTCGTTGAGCAGTTCAAATTGGTTTTTCTTCATCAAGAACGCTTTGCCCGTGGTCTGGGCCCGATACAGCCGCCGGCGGTCGACTTTGCCTGCAACCAGGCCCCGGTTGTAGGTCGTTCGCCGCTGGGCGTTGGCTTTGACAATTTGTTTCAACTTGAGCAGAAGCTGCTCGTCGGTCTTGTTGGGGGCTTCCATAACGATATCGTTACCCATGATTTCCACGACGTCATCCATGTTGTCTACATTGGCACGGACTTCGGCGGTGTAATCCGGCTGCTTTTTACTCACCCGAGATTCTACGCTTTCGGCCAGGTCGAGGATGGCCGCCTTTTTTTTCTTTTTGTCTTCCTCGTCCTCTGCTTCCTCCTGCTTGTTTTTTTGTACCAGAAATGGATCGGAACGGTCTGTCGGCCAGAATTTGATGGTCTCCAGAAGCTCCGGCCAGATCGATTCATAAAGGCGCCAGCGGTAACTGCAGCGTTCGGTCACCCCCAGGATTTTAGGGCAGGCCTGGATCATGCGTTCGACGATGGAATTGAGCAAGGCCAAGGGCTTGGCATAGTATGCCGTCAGATCGATCTTGCCGGCGAGCACGACCATTGTCTTGTCCACATAGGCCTCCCGGTACCGTTTGCCACTGCGATCCGCCGCCATTTCCCACCAGATGTGCAATAATTCGGTCACCGTGGGAGGCTGTATAAAATCCTTGGCTTTTTCGGAAATTTCCCACAGCCGGGCGGTTTCCGTGTACATGCCCAGCGGGCTGATATTGGAAAGGCAGTCCAGGTAGACCTTTTCACACATATTGAAAAAATGATTATACTTGTATCGATACGGTGGGGAGAGATTGATCTTCGCTTGGGCATACTCTTTAATGCGTTCGCTCCACTCCGTCTTCTCAAAGGCTTTGCGGACTGTAATGCCCACCATGATATCGGTTTTGCGGGAGGGAACAGGGTAGGTGCCCATGACCAGGGATGGATCAAGGGCGATGCCGTCTTTATGCTCCATACCGGTCCAGACAACACGGCCCACATTGCGGCCGATGAATGTTGCAACCTTTCTCAAGCCGGTAAGCAACTTGGCCAACTCCATGATTTCGACCGGTGACGTGTTCCTTCTCCAGAAAGCGGAATACCCCTCGTTTTCTATCACTTCAAACCGATCGATGGGAGACCTTGACACACTAGCATAGACGTTCATGGTTGCCTGCCTTGCGTTCAATGGGTGCATGAATCGTATGGATATATGATTGTTTATAGAACCCACTTGCAACTCTCCATCTCTGACCGCCATAAGCGGCCAGGGATGGAGAATTGCATGTTTTACTTGAGCCTAAATTAAGCGATTAGCAGAGCAATTTCAAATAACTGTTTAAGTTCTTCTTATTGTTAGATGATCATACCTAAAGACTAACCGCTAATTACTAAAGGCTTATCGCTCACCTTGGGTTCAGATGGTCAACAACCGGGCTGGGTCCACTAGACATGCTCTCTGAAACTCAACTTGCCTTCCTCATGTTTGGAGCAGGTCATGTTGTGAACATCCCGGATCCAGCGTTTCCAGATGGACCCCATCGCCGTCCGGTTCACAGTGCACTGCCCCTGGTCCGGGTTGGTCGGATCCGCGATCTGCCATTTGCATTTCAGGCAGGGTTTTAACGTGCCTTCCTCCAGATGTAATTGACTGTCAACAACTTCCATTTAACGCCTCCTTGTCTCGTCCGTTTCCCTTACGCCGCCAGGGGAACGGCCCACGTTCACTGTTCGTCCCATAAAAATTTATCAGGCGCCCAATTCCAGGTTCATGTATTCGAAATCCTGGGGGCCGAATTGCTGCTCGTTCCTGGCAATGATCGTATTCTGGCCATAGGTGGGGATATCGACGAAGCGCGCGCTGAAGCCCGCTACCCGAACGATCAGGTCGCGGTGTTTTTCCGGTTCCTTCTGGGCAGCGCGCATCTCCTCGGTACTCACGCAGTTGAACTGCACGTGATCGACGTTGAGATCATGCCAGGTGTCCATGTAGGCATGCCAGATATCGAACCCGTGGACACTGCGCATCATGGGGACCGCCAGACGCTGGTTGAGCAGGTTGGCCTTCTGGTTTTTCTGAACCTTGGAGACCGATTTCAACACCGCCGTGGGGCCTTTCGTGTCTGTACCGAAATAGGGCGAAATACCACCATCATCGGCGGCTTCGCCACCGTAACGCCCGTCTGGTGTGGGACCGGTACGGGAGCCCACTTCCATATAAAGGGCCACGGCCTGGCCCACGGGAAGCACCGGGCCGCCGGAGTAGTTGGTCACCTTGGCCATTTCACCGCCGAGGATATCCTCATAGAATTTTTGAATGATGGTATCGGCGTAGTCATCGTCGTTGCCCCATTTGGGCGCGTTTTTGAAATCCTTGCGCATTTCTTCATAGCCTTCCCAGTTGGCCCTCAGGGCCTCCATGAGCTGCTTCATGGTGTACTTCTTTTCATCATAAATCAGCTTTTTCATGGCCACCAGGGAGTTGGCGGCAACGATGGTCGTGATGGGGTTGTGCCATCCATTGGGTTGTTCCGACAAGTGCGTGGCCTCTTCGCCAAGCTCCATGCAGCCATCGTCGATGCTGGAGACAAAGGGGATCTGCAGGAACTGGGTTTCGATATGCCGGCCCACGTCCTTGGCCCGTACCACCAGGCTCATCACGTAGCTGTACTGCTTGCGAAAGGCCTCCAGCAAATCATCATAGGTTTTGAAATCCTCGGCATTACCGGTTTCCGGCCCCAGCTGCATGGCCGAATAGGCCCAGTCGTACCCGTTGTTGAGGGTGATTTCCAGGATTTTGGCCGGGAAGATGGCGCTGCCGCCCTCGGAGCGCGTCTTCTGGGATTTGCGCCGCCCGCACAATCCCGGTGACATGCAGAGCACATTGCACCAGTCATGGGCCTCCTCGTCCGTGGCCCCGTTGTTGTTCATGCTGAACTGGCTGTAGTATTTCATCTGTTCGATGCCGACGTCGTCATTCTTGATCGACGGGTAGCCCAGACCGTCGCGGATACAATTGAACACCTTACGCAGGGTTTTGACCCTGTTTTTCTTGGAATAGCGGAAAACGATGGATGGTTCGGTGGTGCGAATGTTGCGGGTTGCCTCGAGAATCGCATCGGTCATGTCGTTGCACCCGTCGGACCCGTCCCGGTTCGTGCCACCTATGGTCAGAATGAAAAGGTCGTTGGAGCCGGGGAAAATCTCCCGATACCCTCTGGATTTGCCGGCGCCATGCTCGGATATTTTAAGCCGCTCCATTTCCACATATTCGACAGCATCGGCATGGGTCATGGGCTGGAAGGTCTTATCGACCACACTGGCCTTGTAAAAGGGGTAGAGCACCTTGTCTTCCTTGTGAGCGAAACCACTGGCGTAACGTTCGATGCCATGGCAGACGAGGAAGGTGTACCACTTGGCCTGGAAGGCATCCTTGAGTCCCTTACAGGGTTCAGCCGGGACGCGGTGGCTGATTTCGGCCATTTCCAGCAACTCTTTTTTACGCTGGGGATCCGTTTCGAAATTTTCGGCCACGATCTTGCACATCCTGGCATGGCGGCGGGCCCAGCTGATCACTGCCTTGTCGGCAATGACCATTGCCTGCCAGTTGTCAATTTTGGGAATCCAGCCAAGCTGCTTGCTGCCGTCCCAGGGTTCTTTGGACATTTCGGCCTTGGCTTCCTTAATATGTTCCTCGGCCATCTCGATACGCTTGAGCAGACCGTCTTCGAGGACCGTCTCGTAAGGCGGAATAATACTGTTGTAACCATGAGCGAAGGTCGGTGCCTCCATGGTACTGACCTGATACATGCGTGTCAGATCGATGGGATCAAAGTACTGTTCGCATTTGGCCTGCAGGCTGTAAGGTTTCCAGTAATCGTTGATGGCCTCCGCTTCGGCTGCCGGCTGAGGAGAGTAATCACTCATCAGATAGTCTTTGACGTTCATGTAGGACAGCTCGGGATACAAGGGGAAGTAATTGGGGTCTTCGGCATGGTAGCCGATAATTTTCTCATCGGTCTGCAGGCACAGAGTGCTGTTGTTAAGGCAGTTGGCCAGGATCAAGGCCCGCCGAATCACCTCGGGTTTTCCACGCGACGCTTTGTGGGCCTCGGTAACCAGGCGCATGCGCTCGATTCCCGCACAAACCCCTTGTTCGACGAACTCTCCGGCGGATGCATGTTTCCACCGACACCGGGCTTTCAGACGCTTGGTGCGCTCCGTCGATGGCTTGGCCAGGTGTTCATGAAGTTCATCATCGGGAATCTTCTCTTCTTCTGGATTGTCAAACGGGAAATCGATGATTTTACCTTTATATTCTACTGCCGGTGCGATTGTCGCCATCTCGTTTCCTCTCCTTTTTTGGCTATCTTTTCTGGAATTGCATACACGAATCAGTCGAGATGAAGACCGGCTTTGAAAGCCAGTACGTCCCTTTCTCATCACGTTTTTCAGTCACACAATCCCCCTTGTCCGGTTCAAAGTCATCGGCATTTTCCGGCACTTTGAAAAAAAATGCACAGTCTCCACATTTTGACATGATTAATCCTCCTCTATAATTGTGATTGGTTCTTAATGAACTTAATCCATTTCTACCGCAAGGTTAGTTAACCAACTGTCTTTGAATGGGTTTTTCACCTTTGTCAGTTCCCATTCCCACCACCCCGCCGACACTCACACTGGCGACTCCGGCCTGAACCAGCGCTCGTACCAGGGGTTTCAATTGCTTGGCGGGTTTATCCGCCACATCACGGTATTGATAGGTTTCTGTGCGGCCAAGAAAGTTATATTTGCCAGCCCCATAGGCGTGAAACGGAAGCACATCGACCCCTGTCAGCTTGTCGGCATAGGGGGCGAGGAAATCGACGACTTTCTGATAGTCATGGGGGCTATCATTGAAGTCCGGAATGATGGGCAGATGGATTCTCACGTTGACATCACCAGAAATCAGATGATCGATATTCTTAAGGATGGGGTCAAGGGGCCAACCGACCGCTTGTCGGTGCTTTGCGGGATCCATGGATTTAATATCGACAATGAAAAGATCAATGGTTTCCAAAAGTGGACGGATGACCTTAAAATCAGCGAAACAGCTGGTTTCCATGGCCACATGGGTCCCACGGGATTTCAACTGGCGGGACAGTTCGAGGCAAAAATCAGGGAATAACAATGGATCGCCGCCGCTCAAGGTCACACCGCCACCGGATCGCTTATAAAAGGGTTGATCGGATAAACATTCGCGCAGAATTTCATCCATGGTCATCAACTGCCCGACTGCCTCCCTGGCACCATTCAAGCAAGCCTCGACGCAACTTGTGCAGGCAATGCATCGATCTCGATCGATCTCAACGGTGGGGTTCCCATCCGGTCCGCTAACGATGGAACAGGCTTCCTGGGGACAAACATCCACACAGCGACCGCATCCCGTACAACGGTCGGGGTAATAATAAATTTCTCGGGTTCGCTTCTGTGTTTCGGGGTTATGACACCAGGGACAATGCAACGGACAGCCCTTAAGAAAGATGGTCGTCCTGATTCCCGGTCCATCTTGTATGCAAAACCGTTGGATCTCAGTGATTAGTGGTATTTTCATGGGTTACCCATATCCGAAATGATTGCAGCAGGTTTTCGTCATTACTACGGGTCTGTTAAAAAATGCATAAAAGTTTGGGAGCACTGATGTTGAACCGCTTGTATTACCAGGGTCTATATTGTTTCTTCATAAAGTGAATTCTATTCATTAAACCACTCTTTAAAGTTAAAATTTTTACCTTTGAACATTTAACGTGACTTGCATTCAAGTTGATCTTTAGGTGCTAATTTTAAGCGAGATTTTTTAATTGCAACTTAGAATAAGAGGCAACAGACCGCTTTGGATCACTGTGCAGCATAAACGAATTCTTTAAAATCCTTTTTAATGTGATATCGTATCTTTTGTCAATTAAAAAAAATAAAAAAATATTAGTGGTCCAATGTATGAATGATATACATTTATTTTCGGATTACCTGCTTGCGACTTTTAAACCGCATTGGATTGGCCAGGGCAGATAGTACCAGGGGCGCAATATAAACACCGAACCCGGGAATGGTCAGTAACAGCCACGGGAAGATCGATGGAATGTTCAGCCGTATCGTAGATCTTTCTTAAGCGACTCACCTGACGTGCCCCCCCAATCGGTGGTCGTGACATGGCAGACAAAAACGTCGAACTCGGTTGCGGCAATCTGACGTGGGTCCAGATACCACCGGACGATAGCCAGATTTTCACTAATGCACGATCCCCAGTGGTGATCCATTTCAGGGAAGTATTTGGCCAGCAAACCGTTGCGGATGCGAATCCGTATGCGGTGTTCTTCTTTCTTCAGCTTTCGTCGGACCGCCAGGAGGCTGCGCAGGGTCAGCATATCGGCTTCTGGATTTTCATAGAACAGGCACTTGCCTTGACTGATCAGATCAGCCACATTGGCGCTGTCCTTGGTATCGTTTTTGTCCCAGCGCCCATTTAAATCATTTGAAAAAATTACCAATTCACCGAATCCCCGCTGCATCTTTGCCGCAAACAATCCCCTGTTTCCGACAATAGCACTGAATATTGCCGTCATTATCAATTGAAGCCCGATTGTTTCATGCTTTTCGTTTTTCACCCTGGAAATCCAATGTGAAGGAGAAATGGTTATGGCAACTAAGAAAAATGTCGCACTTTCAATTGTCACGGGTGGCCTTGTTCTGCTTATTAGCCTTGTTTTCGGGCCGGCATCGACGCTTGCTGCGATTTCGCTCACCGATGCCTGGGGTGACAGCCTGGGGCAATCGGAATTTACGGACATACTCTATCTGGATGTCCGGGAGGAATCGACCGATTTAGTTTTCAGGATCGATTTTGCTGACATTTCGTTTGGCGTGAACGGTGCAATTTTATTGGATACCGATGGGGATCTGACGACCGGTGGGGGCTCTTCAGGCGAGGTAACCGAAGCCAGCATCCAATTTACCGTGGCGCGATTCGGAATCTGGACGGCGGCATTCTATCCGTCTGAGGGATCGCCTCAGGACATTGGCGGTGAAATCATTGGTAACCAGTTCGTTGTGTATTTGCCGATATCACTGCTTCCCAACGGGACCGAACGCCTGCGCCTGGCGCTGCTTACTGCCAATGATTTTGCGTGTGATGGCCGGGACCGTGTGCCCGATAGCGGTTATGTGGTATTTGAAAGTGGTGAGGTTTCCACCCTGTCCGAAAACGGAAATCTTGCCCAGGTCTCGGCACTCAGCGATCCCGAAGGAGACACGACTTCCCCTGTGGATCTGCGCGGGATCAATCTGGAAGACGATGGGGACTACGTGAGAATCCGGATCCACTATCACCATGGCATCCAACCCGCGGACATGGATCGGGTGGGACTCGGTTTTGTCTCCATCGATGCGGACGGTGACATTCTCACCGGTTTTCAGAATGCGATGGGCACATTCCCCACCTTTGGCATCGATGCATACCTCTACGCGACTCTTTTTCCCCAGTCGGTTGGCGGATCCGAGGAGATTGAGCTCTGGATCCAAGACCCCGCAGACCCGGCTGAAGTGGCGCGGGTGGTGGTGGGCGGCTTTACCTCCGACAGCTGGTTCGAACGGGGAACGGACTGGCTGGAAGCCGTGATACCGGCAGTCACACTGCCCACAATCTCCGCAAACGCAGTGGTCCGCGTGAACGCCATGGTCGCCGAAACTGGTCAATGGGATGATTTTCCGGAAACCGGCGGGCTCAGTGTGGCCGATGGCACAATCATTCCCTTTCTCTCCTGCACGGGGGCCGAAAGCGGAACAACCGATCCAGCAGGAGACTCCTACGGGCTCGGAAATGACAATGATGATTTTGTGGGTATGACCGCATGTCCCTATGAAGAGGGAATCCTGCTGGCTGTCCGCTATGCCGACCTCGATTTTTTCCAGGGGGAGGCGATGACCTCGATTCATTTTGACGTTGATCAGGACCGCACGACCGGCGAAGAGACTACCTACGCATCAGGCGCCATGACCCTTGGGGTTGAGAAAACCATGGTTTATCAGCTGAGCAGCACCTCCGGGGGGACGCCGGTAACGTTTGTCTCGGCCAACGGTACATCGACGGCCGCGGGCGCCGGGGGAGGAACCGGGGGAACACCCAGCTTTCTGTCTATCCTCGTGGATGGCAGCACCGGCGTCGAAGCCCGTGGTATCAACGCCCTGTTCACGATGAATTTCTATACCGAGACGGTGTATATTACGATTCCGGACCGACTGCTGGGCAACACCGGCGGGATGGACCTTCACGCATTGTCGATGAGCACCGGGGTCGGCGTTCCCGTCTTCAGCGACGAGATTCCCGAATCAACCCTATATTCCGTTGAAAGCACGAACGCTGGTGGATCGGACGACGGATCGCAGGACGGATCGCAGGACGGATCGGACGACGATCAACAAAACACGCAGACTGACGGTGACAGTGACAGTGACAGCGGTGGGGGCGGCGGATGCTTCCTGGCGTCCTGCTTTTTCGAAGCGAGGATCTGATTAGTAAAGGACGCGTAACCTTATGATTTATTTATAATTAAAAATCGAAGGTTGCGCGTTTTTTCATATTTTTTGCACCCTATACGCACCCAAACCAATCCAACCCAACAAGACACCAACAAGCCCCTGACAAGGTCAATTTACGTGTAAAAAGTAGGATCAATCTTGTCTGACAATCTTAAAAATTGCCACCACTTGCCATGCATTTAATGGTAATACACTTCCAATGGGAAAAGATACTTATTAGGCCGTGTTACCTCCCATACGCCTCGGCAAATTCCGGCACTTCTGCCGGTGTTACAATCCCGCTAACCAATCCACCGGCCAACCGATATAAATCCATCCCGTCCACATCCAGGTCAGCTTCAAACCCCCTACTCATGACGGAATAGTCGGATGAATTATGCGGATCGGTGCCAAGGAGACACTCCATTCCGTTGGTGAACAGGTCGCCATCGGCATCGTCGCCGGCATCGTTGGTTAACGCATCCATGTCGTTGTCAATCTCCCAGCCATCAGGCATACCGTCGCCGTCGGAGTCCACGCTGCCTGGAAAAGTAATCGTATCGATCCACGCCGTGTCCTCACCGTCTAAATTGGAACTATTTTTGGTGTACTCCCGTCGGAAGTGATGCATGCCGGTGGTCAGTGGGTACACAGCTTGCGAGTATTCAAGACAACCCGACCACTCATCCACCAAGACGCCGTCGATATAGAAACTTAAAAAGTCGGCGCTCAATTCTGAATCAATAGTATACCAGAAACTGATGTTCCCTGCCTCTGTATAGCGGTTAATCTCCAGTGAAGAAGACTCACTGTCTGCTATTTCGCCGGCTTGACCCGCATAGTTTGAGTTGTAGGCATTCGTCTGCGTCACCAACCAGGGGGTATCAGTCGTCGTAAGCCAAGCAAACTTATTCAGGTCACCAGACTCGAAATCTTCGATCTCGGCTTGAAAAAAAGGGGTGTCATTAATGTCGTCGGCACTGGTGCCGGCCAGATACTCGCGGATATTGCTGAACCCATCGTTGTCTCTGTCCCCCGATGCATCGTTGGCAAGCAGCTAAGGAATTCAGGCGGGGCGGTGTTTGGTGGGCTTATCGTTTTGGTTTCTCCGAGAATTTGCCCCCGAATGACGTGCCCAATATTTCCATAATTTTGAACAGCATGGGGCTTGATGTTTGCCTGAATGCTGAATTACAACCATCACAGAAGGTTATGCTTAAACGAAATAAAAGATCCACATTAGACTTTGATAGGCTACTTGACGATCATGGTGGCCTGTGGCTAAAGACCTACCTTAAATTTGAACATCAACCTCGTTTTTATCATTGGATACTCGCTGATTTTATGGAGCCAGGGGACTTTGATGCTGCTACTATTCTACGATTACGACTTGAACACGAGAATAGTTTCGAGCACAATCAGGAGTATTGGATTCGCAAAATCATTTCTAAAAATAAAGGACTCTCCGAGAGTCTAATTCACCATCTCGAAAACAGGAATAAACGACTGAACCTTGCGATTCGGCTCGTAGAGCCCTTCCAGAAAAATGCGGCATACTGGTCGCTACCCTTCGTAGCACAAACAAACGAGATCGTAAATGCGGTTAAGCGTCTGAAACCACTAATCGATTTTTTTGTAAAATGATAAGCGATGGAGTGGTAATGTCGAATAAAGGTATTCAACGGATTGTAAAAGACCAAGCAAATAATGCCTATCATTCCAACAGAAAATTCCTGTGATCGATGAAACCAGATGTTCCTGAAATTTCCATCTCAATCGATTATAGCTGCCAAGGACTAAGTACACTTTCCATTTATCTGACCCCCAAGTAGGTAGAAACCTGTCCGGCCTAACATCAAAGACACAGGCCTCCAGGCTCCAGTCCTGAAAATGCATCAATACACAAGGGAGAATGAAAAGTGGGAAAGCGGAAAAAGAAGTGGCCAAAAGGCCAGAAGCCCAAACTACATCAAGGTGGGGTTCTGAACGATAGAGGCATCAATATTGATAACGTGATTCCAAAGATTGAACGGGATGGGAGAAACTTTACCACCCGGTTGGTAGACAAGAATGATCCGTATAATTTACGTGGCAGGTATTGAAAGGGGGAAGAAGGCGGGGGCCGGCGGGGCTAAATGTCAGCCGATCTCCGAATACATCTGGCTGATAATGCCCTGTTCAGCAAAACTGTAATACCGGTCATCGTCCATGTTGATAATCAAGTGTTCATGAACTTGGATGCCAACAATTCCCGCCGCCCGGATTATTTTCCTGGTAATGTTGATGTCATCGGGAGAAGGTTCCAGGTCATTGGAAGGATGATTGTGGGCCAGAATCATTGCTGCGGAATTGGCCAAGATCGCCGGCTTCAGGACTTCACGAGGTGAGACTGGGGCCGATGAGAGCATTCCCACGGACACGATATTGAGCCTGATCATTTCGTTCTTGGCATTGGAGCAGGGCAACCACGAACTGCTCTCTATCGGGCTGTCCTTTGGTTAAAATGAGGTTCTGAATCAGGGCCTGGGCCTGTTTGGAATTAAGCAACCGGACTTTTCCAAAGGATACGGATTCATCTTTGACCAGCGATATCCGGTAAACGGAAATGAATTTCGTTTTGGGTGAGGCCATGGCTGCAGGGAATAGTTGCAGTTGAACATACGGCTTGGTAGTCGATTTGGGATTGAATGTTTTCATATAGGGGTCTCCATAGACGTAAAAAAGGCAGCCGCCGGCGGAAAAATTGGCAACTGCCTTCTATGCTTGATTGAGTTGGGTTATGAACGTTTCCAGCACTTCAACCGGTAATGCTGATAATACAGGTGCTCGTGGCACTGCTCCTTGGTGTCGGTAACTTCGGTACTCCATCCGCGTTCCTCCATAATCTGTTTGGCTCGGAACATGGCGTCTTCGTATTGGTCGTGTCCATTGAGATGGGACTGGTTCTCGACCAAATGGGCATTGTTGATGTTTCGCCACTGATCTCCATCACGAATGCGTGGTATGTTCCAGGTGGTGTGACTTATGGAACAGGCTACGAGTTGGCAGAGTTCTACGGATTTTGGCATGATTGTGTTCCTTTCATTTGGGCATAAAAAAGGCGACCTGTCGTGGTGACGGGGTCGCCTAATGGTTTGGTTATGATCGAAAATAGGATGGGGTTATGTTAATAGGGCGAGGGTAGGCAGGGGAACATTAACCCATTTAAAAACTGAGGTAGAAGAAGGTTGGTAGCCCTTGGGATCATCGAACATGAACCATGAGTGCGGACTTTATAGTCCATCAATCAAAGCCTCCCTGATACATTTTAAAAGTTCACGGGTTTCTTTAGCTCTCTCTGGATCTATCTCCGGTAGAGCCTGTTCAACAATTTGGTTTTCTTTCTGCCGAGCATTCCGAAAGGCAATACGCCCCGTTTCTGTTAATTCTGCAAATTTAGACCGCTTGTGGCGTGGATTTTTTTTAAATTCAATAAACCCACGGGCAAGCAAATCATTGCATACGGTTTGAACAAATTGCCTGGAAACACCCAGCATCGCTCCAATGTCTGGGACGGTCGCCGGCTCAATCTGGGTTAAGGAACGCATTATTTTGTGCTGCGACGTATTCAGCCCGGCCTGTTCATGGACTTTGTCCATCACAGCGGACAGGGCTGCATGCAGAGCAAAGACCTCACGAAATAAATCGTGCAGCACCTGTCCTGAATGATGTTGAATGGCCTTTTTGGTCATGGCTACAACCATCGCCTGACTTGTTGAGAATATGTCTTGTAGGCGTCACCATATCTCCGATACATGTAAACTTCTTCCCGTGGAATCACATACAATGAAAGATAAAGCCACAATGGCAGGTAGGAAACCATCATCCAAAAGCTGCCGACTGCCAGTCCGATGCCGAGGAAAAATGCAGAGCCGCCGACATACATGGGATTGCGGCTAAACCGGTAGGCACCATGAACTACCAAAGTAGTTGAAGGAAGATTAGTGCGCACATTGGTACCTATTCGTTTAAATTTTTCGTGGGCGAGCATCATAAAGGTAAAACCGGCTGTCGCCAATCCTAATCCAAAAAATATGCGTAGCGGTTTTGCAAGAAAGGGCAAATTGGTTGGAATGATAAATTCTAGTATGGCTCCCAATATCAGGCAAGTGTAGAACACTTTAGGCGGCATAATATTCACTCCTGGGGAATCCTGGTCAAAATTATTTACAACAATTGCCAAAGCCATTTTTGTCTCCTCTCTGTTTTGGTAGGCGTTTCATTTTTTGGCAAGATAACTTATGACAACTATATTGTCAATATGACAATTCAGTTGTCAATAAATTTATTGGAATGTATAGCCACTAACTTTCATTTCGCAGGTTACACTATATTTGCCCAAAATACGCTATAACTTATCAATATCCCAACACATATTAACGATTTTATACCTACCTTTACCCTTTAAATAACTGCCGCTATCCGCAGGTTACAAAGACCACGGACACATGAGTAAACGAATGGTGTGGTGGGAAATGAGTCAGGACTTGGGAAAGTATCGCACCGATAATCTCTGTGGCCGTTTCGAAGTATCAATGTTCAAGTAGCCCAGTTCCTGAAGCTTACGCTCATACACGAGTATCGTCTTCCTGGTCGTTTTCAACCACTCAGCCAACATGGCATCCGTCTGTTTGATGCGTCGCTTCTTGGCCTGTTGCTCGATGACCAGCCTCAACCAGAGAATCAGTGCCGGTCCCAAGTCAGTGTAGCTTTCAATTTGCAGAAAGTTCACAGGGATAGTGAAAGACGGGTTCGCTGCCGATTCCGTGGGCCTTTCCTCCAAAAGCCTGGTGATTTGGCTTATCGTTTGATCCAGCAAAACCTTATTCCCGTGATCGTAGGAAAGCAGCGGCAGGAAATCATCCACGCTATAATAAAATTCCTTTGGTGAAGCCTCCTCTGGCCACCAAGCATCCTCTTCCGCTTCGGCCGGGCTAAAAATGACATTCCGGCGACCTACCGGCCCGCTGGATATAAATGACATGTGAATGGGCTTATCCGTCGCTGCTTGATGTTTCTTTGCTGAAGCCATCAAATGCCGAAGTGAAAATCCGCTGATCGAACCAATGACGTCCTTCAGCTTTTCCGCCGGATCTTGTCCCGGTTGCATGCCGCCCAGGTAATAAACCGTGCCGCCGATCTCCGCCGCGATCTTTTCAATTCCTTTCCTGCCGGCTTCATCCCAGTCATAGGCAACGATAAAGTGCTCCACCCCGAGCTGCTTGAAAATGGTCATGGCCTCGGCGGAAAGATAAGACCCCAACGTGGATACAACCACCGGCCGGCCCTGGTCCTGCAGCAGGCGGTAAAATGCGAAATAATCGAAGATGCCTTCCACCAAGATCACCGTCTTGTAATGTTTGATAAAGCGATGGGCTTTGTCGATGCCGTAGAGCCAGCTTTTTGTGGTGATGGCACCTACACCAGCCTTTTGCTTGAGCCAGTGAACGCTTCCGCGATTGTCGGGGCGTCTGCCGATCATGCCGATTGACCTCCCCTTTCATATTGCGAATGGGAAAAACGATCCGGCCGGCGAAATAGTCTCCATAATTGCGTGCAAAAGGGCTCCTCGTGGTAAAATCAATCTGCTGGCGGTAATAACCATAACCTCCTGCAGTCCCCTCATTGAGCAACCTGACCAAGCAAGCATCCTGGAATTGACTAAAGGTGAGATAATCTTCATCAAAGCGATCAAGAAAGCCATTTATGAGGGCTCTGCCGAGATATTCCTCGTCAATATAGGATAGGCTATAGCCAATCTGAAATCGTTCAATTATGTGCCTCTCAAGGCCCCTACGAGCGAGATAAATGAGAATTTTGGAATGCTTCTCTGGGTCGGATAAAAGCAATTCATTATAGAAGGTTGCAGCTTCATTTAGTGTTGTTTTAATCTGGTCATCTGGTTCGGTGGGTTCAAGAAATGCAACTACGTCGTCGGGCTCTGGTTCATTGTCAGGTTCCGGGATACTTTGACTTTGCCCGCGATGAAAAACAACATCCTTCAGCCCCAGGTAATCCGCCCAAAGCTGTTGTGCTTGACGAAATGAACATTTCTCCTTCAACATGATCACGTCGTAAATGTCCCAATCCCCCTTGCACTCGCCGAAACAATGGAACCGGACTACGTCGTTGCCATCCACGTATAGCCGGAAACTGTCCTTGGTGTCTGCATGGAACGGGCAGAAGGCACTGTATCGATACATGCCGGTTGGCTTGAAACGGATACCAAGATGATCTTCGGCGTAATTCATCATAGGATCGAGATACGCCACTGTTTTAATGTCGTTGTGGGATAGCATGGCAGGATTTTCATGGCAAACAACCGATTGTGTCAAGATTGATTTCTCTGGATCAGGGGTAGTAGGGTATTTCTTGAACGGCCAAAAAACTTGTTCAACGAAATGATAGGATGATGCGGACGATCAGGGCGATGGAAATGGGTACCCCCTAGCCCCCTACAAAAAATCACACAGCGGATCATTTTTTACCATATATCTTTATAGCCGCTGCCGAGAAATCTGGAATTTTTAAAAGTTTAGCACCATCATGGCGGTACTGGCTTCCACACAAACCAGCAAAAAAAAGAAATAATATAGGGTGGGACAAGTGGGGGTGGGATGACCATGGTAACTGCCACAATTGCATATCACCGATTGGTGGTTGAGATTACTGAGTATGCGGCTCTATTTCATACACAATTTTCCACGATATCTCTGCATTTCGTGGCGTTCTTAAATAAAGTCCCTAACATATTATCAGAATATTTTTCCTCTAAAAAATTGAAGACTTTATCTATAGTATCTATTGTAACTAATCTCATATTTTCTTCATTAATTGTGAATCCCTGCGTTTTTGAAAGCTTTGCCAAGTCGAGTTTCTGAACTGCAATGAGCGTTATAATCCTGTTCCCGTGCACAAGAAGACCATAAAAACGACCACTTTTCTTTGGTAGCATTGAGATTTTTTGGGCCAAGATTGCATCAACAAACCTGATGATTTTTATGCAATTATAAACATATGTGCCAGTTGTCCCCCCATTAAAGATTGCCTTGTAAATTCCCTTGGTAAGATCTTCATAGAATTTACCGATTTCTCTTTTGGCTTGGACTGCAAGGTTTGATTGCCCACTGCAACAAGCCAAGGCAACGGTAGCTTCCTGGAGATCAAAAGATTTGACAGACGACTTAAAAGAATCCGATCTTACAATGTTGTAATCAATTCCATCAAATGCCAATTCTGTTTTGATTCTAACCTGTTCTGGATCCTGTGATACAAAATCCCTATTTTCAATCCTGTTTTGTCTGTTATTTGTTCTTGTTACTTCGGCACCAAATGTCTCTGGGGTATCCAATAATGAAATAATTCTAACCTGAACTTTAACTTTTTCTAAACCAGTTCCATCATCTTTCGAGTACGTGCCTATGGTGCTTACTGTCTGGGCACCGTTAACTATAGATGCACCTGTCAACTTAAAGGAAGCAATATCTCTTGTACTTCCACCTACCATTGATTTTTCAATTTTTGAGGCAACTATTGTTATTCCGTTATTGTAATACCAGAATTTATCAGGAGACCTAATTAAAGTGGATTTAATTTCATCGTTTACCTCTGTTTTTCCCAGAACTTGACGGAGGTTTTTATCAAATAGGCGGCGGCCATTATCGCTCCACCATTTTGCCACTTCTTCACCAGCGACCATTCCATAAAACGCACCATGTGGGTCTGTAACTTTGCCCCATTGGGACAAACCAACCTCAAAATTTATTGTTAGATTACCAGCACTTAATGCAAGTGAGGAATGGATTTTCCCCTGATTCATTCTGTCGAATTCAACTAATTGGTCGGTAATACCTTCGCCAGCGTCATTCATCTCATGCAACAAATCGTTTATTTGTCTTTGTGCGTGATCGGCAAGGCCTCTATCACCAGTATCGATGAGAATAATACTGTATCTGGTCTCATACTCAGCCAAAGCATGTTCGATAGTTGTTTGCTTATTTTGAATTTTCTGATTAAATCGATCAAAATTCATATTAAATAAGTCTCGCACCCCTCGACAAAACTTGCCGATCTCGCCACTATCCGGTTCACCCAAACCGCTCTTAATCCATATAAAATGAACCATTAACATTTGTCTTGAAGAAGGCGAATAATAAATTGTATGACAATACCATTGTCATCACCTCCATCAACAACGGAGGTAGCAGCATCATTGCGGGAACATCCCATAGAATTATAAATAGCGTATGCAGCCAAGCATCTTGTTAATAGCTTATTTTCTATCTCTTTATCATTTGGACCTACATCCATCATATCAATTTTATCTTCGAAGAGATCTTTGATTTTAGAAGCAATCTGGTTAACATGAAGAATGCTCATTAGATTTTCCTTGTATGTCACAAATTAATTTTACAGATCTGGATATCGACACATCCGAATATTTCACTAAATAAAGATATCATATTTGCCAAACGATATTTTATCAATTCCTACGCCTCCAATCCCTCGGACCCACATAATCCTCACCCAAAGACCAAATATTCAGTTTTCCAGCCTTAGCCTGTGCCTCTGCTTGCAAATATGAATCATTATCGAATCCCTTCGCTGGCCTTCCACGATAAACCTCAGTATATCCGTTCCTGACCATTTCCAGGTTCACATTCATCTGACCCAGCCAAACCACACCAAGGATACGGCCATAGCGATCTGTCCTGTAGGATTCAATGGACACCTGCTTATCCAATGCTAAGCCGGCAAGGAATTTGGTTGCCTTCTGACTGTATGGCTGGCCTGGCTCATTCTTTTTGCGTGTTTTTTCCGGCGTATCGATTCCCACCAGACGGATGGATTGTTTTTGGCCGGCGTTCAGGATTGTTATGGTGTCGCCGTCATAGACTCGAAGGACCTGGTAGAATTCCGCATAGTCAATTGCAAATGAAAGGAAGAACAGGAGCAGAAATAGGAATGCCGGCCGGCATAGACACCGAGCGAATATCGAAGGACACAATGATGTTGCTGAATTCATCTTGTCCGGCCGTTTCAGGATCAATGATTGCTAAAGCCATTATAGCTTTGATTTGACACGGGAAATCAATGTTTTGAATAATCGCTCAAATCTGGTGGGGAGTCAAGGGATTGTTGAGCAAGGCGGATCTGGCTGGCGGCTGCATAAATTTCAGATGCAAATGTAACCGTTATGATGGGCTGGGATCTATATTTTCGGTGGAAACACCAATACCCTCCATAAAACCCACGCAGTACCCCTCAGCCCCTGTGGTTTTATCACCGCAGGGGCTTTCCTTTTCATGCATAGATACTATGTTAAAGGTATCCCCATTTAGCAAGCCGGGAAAAAATATCCACACATAAGGCAGGCACCCAATGACAATAGCCGAGAAAGAAACCATCGGATGTCCGGCATGCAAGGTCGAGCAGGATGTAGATGTTTATCAGACCATCAATGCCATGGAAAACCCGGAACTGGTGTCAAAGCTGATGGCTGGGGAGATCAACGTCTTTAAATGTGCCGGCTGCGGCCATGTAGCTCAGATTCATACACCGCTATTGTTCAACGATCACCGGATGGATTTGAAGATACAGTTTTACCCGGAACACTTGCTGGTGGAAAATCCAGGATATGTATTTAAGGATTATCTGAGGATGCTGAAGGAGATGGAAAAATTCCGGCAGGAATATGGCCTGTTTATGCCAGATTCGAACAAGCCGGGAAACCAGTTGGTGGTGTTCTCCATGAAGGAGATGGTCAGCCAGATAAGGTTCAGGACCGGGCTTTTCGAAATGGCCAAAAGTGGATTGGAGGATTGAACATCTACCGATTCGGTGTTTAACCCGCCGGAAAAAATGCGATCCAAGTCCTGACCGCCTAAATGAAGCCGGAAATAATCTTACCCGCCTTCTCTGCCTTTTCGAATTCTTCAATCTCTATTAAAAGTTGGTATTTTGCCCATTTAGCCTGAGCATAAGCGGCATCTGGCCCCATCGTATCGATCTTTGCGGCGATAAACTTACGGACAAGCTTGTATCTGTGGCTATTTCTTGGGAAACTGCCATCTTCAGATAGGATCGCCATTCCCATTTCGGCCATTGTCTTCATTTCTGTGATCTTTCAGCGGCCATGGTTTCGGGACTGCGTTGAAGAGATTTGCCAGCCTTAATTTAAAACGACCTATTTGTAATTGAACAACAAATTTAGTTCGCTACCACGCTGTGAAAGCCCCTGATAGTCCAAGGTAAAGGATCAGTCCGATAACTACCATAACAAAAAGAGTTACCCCCATTGCCAGCCAATCTTGTTCATTCATGATTGTCTCCTTTGTTTATGGCTACATCGGCGGGAAATGCAGGAGAAATGGATCAACAATAATCCAGAACTGTCGGCTTTAGGAATAAGCAAAAGGCAGCCAGTGGGAAACCGCATCGGCGGTAAAATATGTCACTTTCAGAAGTTCCCGCCTAACTCAAAATTAATATTTGCTGATCTCCCTTGTCAATATCATTCACCAATTGGGTTGTGTTCCTCTTTTTTCTAATTCTATTTCACACACCGGACCCGATGCGTCTCTTGTAAAACCTCCCAGATCCGGTGCATGACGTCCTTGCCCATTTCGTCGCCCTTCCCGAGTTGGTTTCTGACACAAATATCAAAGGCATATTGGAGATAAGGGACCTTATCCTCGTCCAGATTGGCGATAGCGGCCTTTTCCTTTAGAGGCATGTCGGCCAGGATGTCCTGAACGATTTGGTCTATTTTTGATGGGCTGGTCATAATTTTCCCGCCGGCAGGAAAATCTATTCTGTTGAACGATCCTCCAGCCATTCTTTTGCAAGGTCCATACTACGAAATGCTTTGTAATGGTTTGGCAAATTGGACATTTGGGCCATAGCAACAAAGAATTTTCCCAAACCGATATTAATGGTTTTTGACGCAACCAAGGCAACTTTCCTGACCTTTCCGTCATGTTCTACCTTCTTCAAACTATCGGCTATGCCTTTCAATTCTATTGTTTTTAAATCTGCCTGAGTTGCTTTCGTAAAATCCCACAACGCGGTATCCGTCTGTTCACCGGAAACGTATTCTATTGCCTTAGTCAATATTTCGTTGGCAGTCACAACGCCGCTGACATTAAAAATGGTGCAATTGCCTTTTTTTTCTACGGTGATCATTTTTCAAGGCCTCAATCTGTCCAAAATTCCTCTATGGTAAAGATTTTCTTTACCATCATAAAACAATCACTGGTTTCATTTTTTGGCTTATTGTAATGCATCAAACTTAAGATGAAAGGGTTTTCTTTAGCCAATTGACAGTTTCTGCCTACCACCAACCAGTCAAGCGGCCCACATTGCCTAATTGCGTTGATGCCCTTGATTTCGTACAGTCTATAGGTGGTTGATAGCGTTTGCCTATCATCATCCCCCTAAATGGCTCCCATTGCCCTTTCGGCCAAAAACCTCAAATTCTATTAAGAAAACAGTCGTTCTAAAAATGAAACGTTTAACCGATGAGGTGATACTATGGCTAAAAATAAAACTCAGAAATTCTATGACGGCAGGGGCGAATGATACGTTGACAACCGCGAAAACAACTTCCAGTGTGCGATAAACAAAGACGAACACTTGGGCTTTGTGGCTGAAGGCGGAGTTATTTTTGAGGGATTTAAATGCGATCAAGACAGTTGTACATTGCAGGGTATATGTGGTTGATGGCAAGATAAAAGGCAGAGCTTCGTCAACTAAGGCAGAAAATTAATCCGCTGATGCTGATAAGGCGGTTGAACGGGCAGAGCCTCTAACGGGGCTCTGCCTTTTTTAGTGCCGAAGCGTTGATCCGGACACACTTCGTAATTATTTTAAAGATCAGAGCACCGTGATAGGCAAACCATCAGTTTAGTTCTTATCGAATTTATTGATCAAACAATATCAAACACGTATGTGTATATTAGTTGGTCAACCTCATACGCACCGTTCAATTTAGAATCCCAGCCTTGTAATTTTTGCGGAATAGCAAAAGCTCCGTTTCTTATCTCACAATGTTTACGATTCCTTAAAATATTCATAATTTATGGTTTCTGGGGGCCACATAAAATGAAGAAGGAGGTTGATATTATGGCAACTTACGTCACCTTGGTTAATTATACAAAGCAGGGCATTACGAATATAAAGGAAAGCCCCGCCAGGCTTGATGCCGCAAAAGAGGCATTTAAGGCATTCGGTGCCGAGATGAAACAGTTTTATCTGGCTATGGGACGCTATGACATGGTTTTAGTGTCAGAGGCTCCCAATGATGAAGCAGTAGCTAAGGCTTCCCTTGCTATAGGCTCTCGGGGAGCTGTAAAAACAGAAACTTTTCGTGTTTTCAATGAAGATGAGTACCGAGATATCATTAGTGCTCTTCCTTAAAGTGAGTTTTATTGAATAAATTACGCAGTGGCCCCCACCATTTGCGAAAAGCGTCACATATACGATGATGAAAAGTCAGCATAATATACAGTGTCCCTGACAACCAATTCCGGAACACGCTTTATCACATGGCAAAAATGAAAGCCGTTGACAGTCAGTTCCTCTAAGCATCCGTCAAGAAACTGTTTGACCGCCGGCGTCTGCTCTACACGTTCCAGATCTTCATGATTCCCACGGATGCAAGTGGTATTATGCAGTTTCAACAGTTTCAAAATTTTTTCATTTTCAGAGCCTTCATCCAGCACATCACCAAGACAGATGATTTTTTGACATTTTTCCTTAGTGATGATTGCAAATGCTTGCTGAAGTGCGTCAAGGTCTCCGTGAATGTCTGATATTATGGCGAGTTTTCCCATTAGTGCCCTAATAGTTGCATCTGTAATGATTTCCCTGCATAAGTTGTTTATTGGCATCTTCACGTTACACCTTAATATTATATAGAGGGCTCCTATCGAAGGAATTTTTCTGATACTAAAATGGCAACCAAAAAGAGGCAATTGTGATAGGGATATATTGTCAGATAAAAAAGGCACAGCCAAATTGACTGTGCCTAATTGTGCCCAGATTCATGGAATTTTAACTCCGAAAAGCAGGGCAGGGGACTGATAGTCCCCTGCGTTTGCTGTGCCTAAATTGTGCCCGTCAAGGTCAAATTTTTCCAAACGTAAACAAATGGAACCAAAAGCGTTGTGAAAATTAGCCATGATAACAACGTCTTGAAAATGTATGTTTTTCAGTCGATAAATGAAAAGGACTTCCAAATCCATCGCAAATTTCATCAAAAGATTAAATCGGAAAAGTTGTGATAAACGATCGCCACCAATTTTGCTGGGAATTGCTGCCCCGACAGATTATTTAAGTTTATCCCAAAGAAATGATTGCCTCAAAAGCGACAGCTTTCCAAAACTATCCTGTAGATTTTCAACCTACCCGAAACGGCAGATTACAATACTTATGTTGCCAACCATTCCATCTACCCGTTATTATTATAAATATTTTAGAACGCGATGCAAATAATGCTTTTTTCAATAATATCAACGGCATAACGACATTCAGCACACCCATTTTCTTCAAGTTAGCAACATAATAAATTTCCTTTAAAGGCACTTTTTTGTATCCGGCAAACAGGTTGCTTCCAGGTTTAGAGGCTGTCCAGCCATGTCATAATGTCGTCTTCCTCTTTTTTGTCGATCAACGCTTCTATCTCCGCATTGCGGCTCAATACGGACTGGGTATATTCGGTGAACCGCTGCTGGATTTTTCTTCGTTGCTGAAGATCCATTTGCAGATAAACCATGCTGGATTGGACATCTTCGTGTCCCAAATAGTTTTTTATATCGGTCACCGAACAACCGGCGGCCAGCATGGCGATGGCACATGAATGACGATTATGCCGAGCTCGGCATAATCGCCATAATGCCGTGTTGCGGATTATGCCGAGTAATCCAACTAAAGTCAGGTAATATCATAATTCATTGTGTGTCTGATCGGCATTATTATAGATTCTGTAAGAATTCTAAAAGATGGTCATCAGGCCGATAACGGCCAGATTTCACATTCAAGGGTGTCGTCTTTGCAAGGGCTTTTTCTTTTATTTCAAGATCAGCGTGGATGTAAATTTGGGTAGTTTCCACTGATTCGTGACCCAACCATAAAGCTATAACCGTGCTGCCCACACCATGATGAAGCAGATCCATTGCCGCAGTATGGCGAAGTGCGTGCGGTGATACTTTCTTGCTTTTCAAAGACTGACACTGCTGGCTGGCCGTTGCTCTATGCTTATTCAGTAAGTATTGAACACCATCCGAACTGAGAAATCCTCCACGTATATTGGGGAACAGTGGTTGTGAGGGATCTGCGTTACGTTCAAGTAACCAGGCACGCAATGTAGCAACGGTTTCTTTACGTAAAGGAATACAGCGTTCCTTACGCCCTTTGCCAATACATCGAACATAGGCTCCAGGACCCAAAATAATATCTTGGCATTGAAGTGCGGTCAGTTCAGAAACGCGTAGGCCAGCTTGCACCATTATCAGCAAAAGAGCCTGATCGCGGCGTCCTGTCCAAGTATTCAGATCGGGTGCTTCCAATGAGGCATTGACTTCACATCGGCTTAAAAACACAACTTGTTTTTGTTTGAATCGCTTGCTTGGAATGGCCAGAATACGTTGAGCTAATGCACTATGGCATGGTTCATTTATAGCAACGTAATTGAAAAATGAGTGAATGGTTGCCAATCGAACATTTCGACTGCGTGGGCTATTGTTACGATCCTTTTCGATATAATCGAGAAAAGCGCCAATAAAAGGCGTATCGAGATCGTCAAAGGAAATTTTTGACGGAATATTCTTCAGTTGGTGCGCTGCAAATCCAAGAAACAACCGGAAGGTATCTCGATAGCTGACAATGGTATGCTGACTTGCCTTTCTTTGATTCATGAGACGATCAGTAAAGAATGCCTGCAGCAGTTCTGGAAACTCTGCGTTGGTTTTCATTATAATTTTCCTTTTTCTGTAAGACGTAAAGTGGCCAGCTGCAAAAGCTCCGGAACTGCCGAGATATACCAGTAGGTGTCTCTCACATGTCTGTGACCGAGATAGGTGCTCAGTTTTGGCATATTTTGATCAATATCCATCCCCGACTGATACCAAGCTATCAGCGTTTGGATAGCAAATCTGTGGCGAAGATCATGCAGCCGCGGGCCATGACTGTCGTTTGGGCCTCTCAGACCGATCTGACGTGACAATTTGACGAAGTTCCATCGAACGCTCCAATGAGTCAGACGATCGCCGCGCTCAGAGATAAAAAAAGAGCGGGATCTCACTCGTAAACAGATTTTGTCACGCAAAATGGCATATTGCTGTAGTACTTTCTGGGTGGAGGTATGAATAGGTACAAATCGGGATTTGTCGAATTTACTATTCCGAACACAGAGTATTGCCTCCCTGAGGTCAACATCATCACGGTCAAGACCAACTATCTCTTTTACGCGCATACCGGTAACAACAAGCAATCCGAACAAAGTTGAATAAGTGGAGGCTCGTAACCCAGCAGGCGAGAAAATGCCATGAGCTGCCTTGATAAGTCGATATATTTCATCATCGTTATAAATATATGGTGGTTTCCGATGGTACGAGACGGATAGCAATTTTTGAGGGGGGATCTCAGTACGTGGATCCATTGCGCTCCGGTATTTAGCAAAGCGCCGTATCACGCCCAACCGAATTGCGTGCCATTTAGGTTGAGCATCTTTCGGTTGTGTGGCCCATCTTAACGCCAATTCTGTTGTGATAACTGAGGCGCATTCCCGCTCGGCGAAATTTACGAAACTATGGAGTAAAATGCCGGGTTGGTAGAGCTTAAAGCCGAGCTTACGACGAATGGCGAGATACTCTTCAACAGCTGTTCGTAAATCATTCATGGTTCCATTCTCCTGGCCAAGGTTGTGCAAGGGATTTCAACGCCATCCAGTCTACCTTGGCGTAAATTTCGGTGGTATGGGGCTGTTCATGCCTCAAAATTTCACCAATTTCGTTTAGACTTGACCCCTTGTTAAGCATCTGTGTGGCCAGTGAATGACGCAGCAAATGCGCACCTTTATGTGTTCGCTGGAGCCCTGCACGTTTGAAAGCCCGTCTGACGATATCGCCTATTGCGGTAGAGCTTGAAAATCCTTTATGCGGAGCCATATTTCGAATGAAGACTCTTCTGGATGAGCAGCGAGGTCGCCCTTGATATAGGTAGGTGGCCAGAGCCTCACCCACATCTTGCAAAAGCGGCAGGCGATCCTGTCGAAAGCTCTTTCCACGAATGATAAGTTCCCCAGCATCCCAATCGATGTCTTCCAAAACCATATGGACCACTTCTCCAGCACGCAAACCGAGACGGGCCAATAAGAGTAAGACCGCGTAGTCACGCTGACCTATGATGCTACTTTTGTCACAGCTTTGCAGCAGGCGCTCAATATCCTCCGGTTTTAGGAAGATAGGCAGTTCTGATAAACTCCAATTGGCCACTGTAGGAACACATGTAGATAGGTCTGTGGGTGTTTGGCCTTTCTGATAAACAAAATGCAGAAAGCTACGCAATGCCGTCATCATCACTTGGGAGTGACGTCGACCACAAGCTTGGGCATGATGGAGAATGAACTGTGTAATATCATCCGGAGATAGTTCTTCCAGGGAAATTAAACTATTACCAAATCGTACAATAAGAAATCGCCGCATAATAGGAAGGTATTTTGCCAATGTACTTTGTGTAAGGCCACGCTCTTGAGTAAGGTATCGTCCATAATCGTTCTCAATGCGGTCGATCTGTCCACCTTCGACAGCCGGTGGAGAAGAGCGAATAAGACCATCGTTACGCAATTGTTTTAGCAAAGCTCGAAAGGTGGGCTTATCGTTGCGGTTGGGAACAAGGTGGTTGGCACGAAATTTTAGATACTCGTTGATTCGATTTTCATCTAGATCTAAGTCTCTGACTGTAAGTTGTTTCCTTTCAAGCCATCGGCTTAGGTCCGCAACTAGCCGTATTTTCGTCTGTGCAGTATTAGTTGCGTACCCTTGGTCGAATAGTAGCTTGGCGAACCCGTCAATGTGATTACCTAATGGCCCCGCATACCAACGTTCCAATGCCTCTGGAGATTGGGAATAATGATGGATCATGACTGCCTCCTCCTTATTTGGTTAAACGAATAATAAGGAAAAGACAGCAGGATTATGCCAAGCAATCAAGCTCTGGGTTGTGATGTTTAATCAATATTGACAATGGGTTCTATTGAAAACTGGTAATCAACTCGGCATAATCCGCAACACGGCATTATGACGATTATGCCGAGCTCGGCATAATCGCCATTCGTGTGCCGTAAACATGTTGGCAGCAGGATGTTCGGTAACCGATATCAAAAACCAACTGGGCCACGAAAACATTCAATCCACGATGGTATATCTGCAAATGGATCTGTCACGGCGCAGAAAAATCCAGAAAAAATTTACCAAGTATACCCAGGCCGTGTTAAGCCGTAATGCGGCGATAGAGGAACTGATCGATCAAGAAGAAAAAGATGACATCATGACATGGCTGGATAGTCTCTGAGCCCGGCGGCAACCTGTTTGCCGGATACAAAAAGGTGCCTTCCGGGGACATTTATTATGTTGCCAACTCGTATGGATTGGGAGTGCTGAATGTCGCTATGAGGTTGATATGGTTACGAAAAGTATGGCTTACACCGCAATCATGTGTGTCTTCAATGTTTCCAGAGGGATAAGTCGGTTGGCAACATAACTGTACGTATCTGTATTCGCGCACATTTTTTACCGAGATTACATAATCCCGTCTATCACAACAATTGACATGGTTTCGGACGCAAGGTAATCTTAATGTATCACTACTTCCAAGAACATCGCGGTACCTTGAGTATCATTCTCCATGACCAATATTTGCCACCAAAACTGAATGTACCTATCACAATAGAGGAGATTCTATGGATGATTTTTTTGCACAATCTGAGACGCGGAAAGCTGAAGCAGCAGGACTGGCGACGGCGAGATTACAAGGACTATAAAGGACCCCCAGCGCCGTACTACGGGAACCGACCGCCGGCAAACCGATTATTACGCCAAAGTCACCAATGAACATTTCTCGCTTATCAAAGAGGCTTTGGATGCGCTGTCGGAAAACCAGAAACGTATTGCCGATATGATGGCAATCCAAAACAAGATAAAAGAACGGATTGCCAATGCCCTCGAGGCGCTCGTCAGCATGATGGGCTGCCAGTGGGGCAATGCCGCGTTCTTGCCTCAGGGTGTTGAAGCGACGGGCATCCCGCCCCAAATGGATAAGGCGGAACCACCCCCCGCATCTGCCCCAGAGGTCGTGACGCAACCGAACAACACCACCGATGACGGCGGTGTATATAAGAATGAGGGACCAAGCCTGGTAGACGTGATTGCCAACATGCACGCCGAAGGCGACAGCTGGGAAAAAATCGCCCGCCATTTTAATGCCCAGCAGATTCCCACCATATCCGGCAAAGGCAAATGGCACGGTCCTGCAGTTAAAAAATTCTGGATTACCAATTGCCCGAAATAACAGTTGCTGACCTCGATCATCCTTACCGTTTTGCATCCACCATCGGCTGCAGTGGAAATTTAGATCTATTTAGCATTCGAGAATCGATCCTTTAGCAACGAACTGGCTACATCATCGGAGAGCAGATTCGGTGATCTCCCGAAGTGGGCCGGTTGGCCATGGTTACGATTACCCCGGCATGATCGAATCCATCCTGCTGCCGGTGTTCATTTCGGACCGTCAAACAGGTTTCGAAAAATCCAATATCACGCTTATGGCCTCAAACCAGCAGAATGCCAGAACGCCCTTTCCCTTAGAAGCTGAGCAGGGCGATGGGGATAACATCTGTCAGGGAAATCAATAAGCATCCTGTACATTTATAGATAAAATTAAGAAATATACTGAGCCGAATTCAGAATATTTCCAATTGTGACATTTGCAGCTAAAGCGTAGTTTAGTTTGAGTTAATAAAAACCTAAAATTTATTTGGTGAATTATTATTTCATGCATTTTTTTTAAAGAATAACCGCCAACAATTGGAAAGGACACACGCACCATGCCTAAAGACAGTTTAATGGACCAAAAAAGACCAAAAACCAGCGTCGATGACCCACTTAACAAAATTCTGCGGCAGTTGGTCAGAAAGTTGGTAGTGCAAGGGCCGGAAACCGAGATCGAATGCCATGGAATAGTCTTATCACAACAAACTAATGAAAAGGTAGTTGTGAAACCGGTCTTGTGAGGGGCCGGCGGTAGGTTTATATTATCGGAACTTCCCGATGATTCTGCTTACCAATGCTTTTCACTTTTCGTACATAGGGGATCTCTTTCCAGCTAATACCCCAACATATAAAATAGATACATCCCATGTCTTGGTAAGGACGGAACCATTACCGATTCCATTTATCAGGATTGGGAGAATGCACCCGCTGATCTGGATGAACTGCTCGAACAGGCCGCACACCTGTTCGAGCAAATTACCAGCAAGATAAAGGTAGTTTACATGATCAGTAGATTTGAATGCAGGCCATGGATCGAAAAATGGTAAGGCGGCTAAGGGAGATCGGGCTGGAGAGCTGCCGCGGAGCGGTTTCGTCCAATCTCAATTAACCCCAATTCCCCTGATTGACGCAACACAAAGGAATTACAAAATATAATCAGAAACTTGATTAGGGTAATGGATTCGTCAAGCCAAATCTATAAGCTACCACATTTTTTTAATTGTAATCTACGAGGAAAGATTGTGCCCCCCAAACCGACCTATGAGGAACTCCTACAAAAAGTCAAAGCGTTGGGACAGGAAAAATGCACTTGGGTGAGGGATGTACCCATTGAAGCAAGGGATTTCGAATCAACGGAAATAGGATCAGTGGAGAAAGACATCTATTCATCGGAGGAATCAGGCAGCCTCGAGTCTATCATAGATATTGAAGAGATTCAGTCGATCATGGATGACTTCCATAATTTAACCGGAATGCCTACCGCCATTCTCGACATGAATGGTAACGTCATCGAAGCAACCGGATGGCAGGATATCTGCACTAAATTTCACAGAGTTCATCCAGAAACCGCACAGAACTGCACCGAAAGTGATCTTTACCTCGTAAAAAACATTAAGCCCGGAGAGTACAAAGAATATCAGTGCAAAAACGGTCTGTGGGACGTCGTTACTCCGCTATATATTGGAAATAAACATCTGGGTAACATATACACCGGGCAGTTCTTTTACGATGATGATTCGGTGGCTGAAGAAATGTTTATCCAACAGGCTGAAAAATACGGGTTTGACAAAGAAGCCTACATAGATGCATTTCGCCGAATCCCGAGATATAGCAGGAAAACGATAAGCCATTTGATGAGCTTTTTAGTTAAGTTCACCTCTTATATCTCAAACGTCAGCTATGCGAATATAGAGTTGGAAAAGGAAAATCACGAACGCAAGCGAGCGGAGGAAAAAATCCATAAGCTAAATGATACCTTAGAACAACGCGTTGCCGAACGCACCGCAGAGCTTGAAAGCCGAACACAACAGCTGCAACAACTTGCGCTGGAATTGTCCGATGCCGAAGAGCGGGAGCGGAAGAACATCGCGTCCATTCTGCACGATGATTTTCAACAGCAGCTTGCTTACATCAAAATGGAGCTCTGCTTATTAGGAAAGACCGCCGATCCGAAGACTGAACAAAAACTCATGAACATTGAAGGGCTTCTCGGAGACAGCATTCAAAAATCGTGTGATCTCTCCTACGAAATCAACCCTCCGGCCTTATCACGCAATGGACTATTGGCGGCTCTGAACGTTTTGGCCACGGATTTTAAAAATAGGCATGGTTTTGAGGTAAGGATACATTCTCAAGCCGAAGCCGAACCAGATTCACATACTCTGGCCGTGATTTTGTATCGCGCGGCCAAGGAGTTGGTTATAAATGCCTTTAAGCATGCCGGAGTGGATTCGGCTGAAATAGACATTTTTTGCAAAAACGGCATGATTTATATTCGCGTAAAGGATTTGGGACGCGGATTCGACTATCAATCGGCCAAATCCAATCAAGGGAAAGGAATGGGGTTTGGCCTGTACAACATCGATGATCGCATCACCTTTTTAGGCGGTTCCATGAAGGTGGAAACCTCTCCCGGAAAGGGGTGTTGTGTGGAAATGTCAGTCCCCAAGAACGTTTCCAAGAAGACTTTTGGTTCTTCACTAATGGTTGGGGGTATTGCTGAGCAGAAGGAAACTACCGGTGGCGAGTCTGTCCAAGTCGCCCAACAGTTGGACATAAACTTGCCCATTCGTGTTCTGCTGGCCGATGACCATCATTTGATGCGCGAGGCTCTATCCAAACTGCTTCAAAGCAGTGAAAATCTTTCAATCGTCGGACAAGCTGTCAATGGTCGTGAGGCGGTGCAGCTGGCAGATCAGCTAAAACCGGATGTGATTCTCATGGACGTCACCATGCCCGAACTTGATGGCTTTGAAGCTACGGCAGAAATAACTCGTAGTAATCCCACGATTCGCATAATTGGTTTAAGCATGCACAATGATACCGACACGCGTAACAAAATGCTTGAAGCCGGTGCCAGTGCCTATTTGACCAAATGCGGATCACCAAACACCCTTGTCGAAACAATCAATCGTGTGCACGCCGAAATAAAGTAAAGAAAATTCGAACTAATTCCACGTTAAGGCCCCTTATTGCTGAATTATTCATTTATCGTTGATAGGAAGTGATAGTCAGTCCCGATTGCAGATATATGCCTTCCTCTCAACCGAAACCTTTCAGGGGCATGGTACAGATAACAATACTTCCAAAGCTTGTTATACACCCATATTTCATCTGTCTATCTCAACGCTCTTAGTTACTGGGGTTAAGCTGCATGCGGATTGAATTCTGACCAGGTTATTTGTTAAATTATTTTCAGGCTGACCCAATTTAGATAAGGCAACCCACCATCAAAGTTTCTTTAAAAAATCCCCCAAGCCAGCCGATATCGGGAACGCGGTCCGGCGGAACCGTTTGCGTGCCACCGGCATCATCACAGAAGATTGTATAACACCCGGGCCAGTCCGGCAGGTCCTTACCCCGGTCGCGGCGGAATTGATCAACCCATTTCATTCGGATCGTTCCTTTCCCTGGCGTCGATAAATTCGGCGTTGACGGCCGCGCCAAAGGCCGAACCACCTGGCCCGATCCCATGCACGCATCAAAAGGATCATGTCCGTTGGGATCTGTTTTTCCTCGGATTCCCATTTGGCAATAAGCGATGCGCAATGATAGGTGCAATCGGCCAGTTGATCGTGGGTGAGGGTCAAACTTTTCCGGATTTCTGCAAACTCTTTCCCGGACATTTGCAAGCGGCCCGGTCTGCGGTCCGCTGGCCGAATCGGAAGTGAATTTTCAAGATAGATCGTTTTTTCTTGTGGATCATATCTGATATCCCAATCCGGATACGTTTTCTTGAAATCATTGATGGTGCGCTGGGCGGTCTTTCCAGAAATACCGAACTCGGCCGCCAGAATCGATGCGTTCCAGTGACGGCCCGCGCGGAGCTGGTTTTTTATCCAGTCCACGCGGGCCATTATGCGTTTGTAATTTGAGGGCATTAGTTTCTACAACTCGGTGAGTCTGCCACATGATATCCAACCGCGTCGGCGCTATTGGCGCTGACGTTGTTGCACCCCCAATCGTTGCCATTGATACCAGGGGCTACATAGGTTTTGGGGTCGGATAGTTTATAGGCTTCATGAGTTTGGTAAAAAAATTCCGTACCTGTTTTTCTATAGCGCTCAGTTTTCTGTATTTTGTTGGAAATGGGATTTTTTGTAAATTATTTATCAATTGAATAGGTGTTTTCAATGCTTTTCGATGACATTGTTTAACTTCCAATTATTTTTGCACATTCTTCTCCATACCCAGTTTCAATGGAAGAAGGCACTGTCAGCCGGCGACCGCAACGACCGCATCGGCCTTCATGATGAATTTCGACGTTAAACGGCAGGTTGTTCTGCTGGAGCCGGGTCCAGGTCCAGGCGAAGGCTTTGTATGAGGGGGCGTCCCGGGTTATCTTGCTCTTTTTGGTGAGGCGGAAATCGTCGCCGAACAAGCAGCCCATGTACTGATAATTCGAGTAATTGTCGGGACCGTTAAGGACAGATATGAACCAGACGTCGTCATTGTCGGCTTTCTTGGCTTTATAGGTGAAACGATTGCCAGTTTCGACGTTCTGGATGGTGAAGATGGCTTTGCCGGCTTTGATATACTTTGCGGGATTTTGAAGCATTTCGACCTCCTTTCGAAAACGGTTTTATGTGTTGTTACAGACACATAAAGCTCAATTTTCTGTAAAAAGTACGAAACGCAAAAAAGAACCCCGGCCGAAGCCGGGGCATTTGGGGGGGGTATGAAATGGGGCTTATTTTTTCATTTGCCGATTGATCCAGGCGATACCTTTAATATCATCCTCGTTTACTGGAGCGGTTTTGCCGGTCAAGCGATGGTGCCATTGCAGACCTGAACGGTCGTCTCCAATGATTTCGATGTTCCGGGTGGTCTTTTTCCAGAGGGCTTTGACTTCGTCGAGGGTGAGGGGCCTGGCGGTCATAACTTTGTCCTTTTCAGTTTTTTGTTTCAGGGCGTTGAGATAGGATTTCGAGTCGGCGGGCTGAGCATCATCCAGATCTCCTTAGTTGATGGTGATGGCAACCAATTTGTTTAAGGTGTTTCCAACCATCTTATGGATGGCTGCATCTGAAGGGCAGGCTGGAATGGCCTGGGAGGTCTCGGCGCATAGCTGGCCTTGACGATCCAGGCGATGCCTTTGAACCGGATGAAATTGATTGCGGTGCTGGAAATTTTATCAACGATCATGAGATTCTCCTTTGAATGGGTTGGTTGATTTGCAATTGCATAAGTCTCAATTTTCTGTAAAAAGAACGAGCGTTGACAGGGGTAGATCGAAATGGTACAGATCGGTGCCGAATGGAATGGTATGATTCAACAAAAGGAAATGGCATGATCATCCTGATTGGTGGGGAAAAGGGCGGAACCGGAAAAAGCACGATCGCAACGAACCTTGCAGCTATGCAGGCAATCCAAGGCAATGATGTGCTGTTGGTGGATACTGACAAGCAGGCTACGGCAACTTATTGGGCAATCACCCGAGATGAAAACGAATCCCTGATCCACGTTCCCTGTGTTCGAAAGACTGGGGGAAAGATCCACCGAGAGCTGGCCGATATGCGAATGAAATTCAAAGTGATCATCATTGACGCTGGCGGCCAGGATTCTGTCGAGCTTAGGTCGGCGATGCTGGGCGCGGACAAATTTTATGTACCAGTGCGGCCGAGCCAGTTCGATGCCTGGACACTGGAAAACATCAATCAGATGGTGGAAGACGCGAGCATGTATAACGAGGGGTTAAGAACATTTGTGTTTTTGAACCTGGTCTCGCCACATCCACGAGCAAGTGAGATCGAGGAAGCAAGAAAATACATCCTGGAATATCCGAACCTGATCCTGTCCGAAAGCGTTATCAGGGACCGGATCATTTTCCGGAAGGCAGCCAAGGAGGGGGTATCTGTCTATGAAATGGATGATATGAAGGCAAAAGCAGAAATTGAATCCCTATACAAAGAGGTCTTTTCATGAAAAAACCACCCATCCCAAAGAAACACAATCTCCCCGAGGACGGATTCATCCAGGGAAAATCCAACTTGCCCTGGGCTGACGCGAACGAGCGTGTTGTCAAATCTTTCAATCTTCGTCTGCCGGAGCCTGTGCACCTGAAACTCCAGTACATTGCAGAAAATACGCCATACAGCATCCATGGTTTTATCATGGAGGTTGTGGAGGAGGCAATTGAGCAAGAGCTTAAAAAATTGATCAATTGAAAGGAAACGGATTTTGAGCCAAAAGTTGGTGATGCAAAGAGTGGCGGAAATCAGTCCGAACCAGCGGATCGAATTCTATGAAAACCTGATTTCCATGCTCGCGGCCGAGGTTGAGGCTTGCTATCCGGACGGAGTGCGCCCGGGAAAGGAATACGACAAGGCAATCCGGGAGGTCACGTCATTGATCCGAATAAAAGGGAAGGTCCATGCCTTTTTCAAACTAAACATCAAAGTTGATCTGTTTCCAGAACATGTGGTGGATCCCGCTTATCTTTCCAATTTGGAAACCACGGATTTTTTGAAGGGCCTTGTTGCTGAGCTGGAAAACGACCCGGAAATTCAAAGACGGTTCGGTGATATCATCGACAACGTGTCGCAACGAGTATCATCGTTGCCGGGAACGAATCGGGAACGCCATTATGGGAGCCATTACGGGAAAGTAGTTACCTAAAATGGGCCTCGATGGAACAGATTGATATTATATGTAAAAAAAATGCCTATCTTTGTGAAGGCGCAAATAAAAAGGGTTTACAGAATCGGTTTTCTGCAAACCCTTGATTTTATTGTGGTGCCGAGGGCGGGACTTGAACCCGCACGACCGTTGGCCACTACCCCCTCAAGATAGCGTGTCTACCAAATTCCACCACCTCGGCATTTTAACTATTTAATTATTCTGTTTTCGTACCCGCGTCCGTTTCTGGTGTTTCTGCCGGTGCACCAGTATCTGCAGCGTTGCCTTCTGTTTGTGGTTCCTGTGTTTGCTGCTGCTCCGCGGCCGGCACCGGAATATCCGAAACCACGGATTTCACGGTCTTGCCTCCGGCCACGTACGCCAGCGTCAGGGAGGTCAGCATGAAAACGATGGCGGCCACCGTGGTCGCCTTGCTCAGGAAGGTCGACGCGCCACTGCTTCCAAAAAGTGTCTGGCTACTGCCGCCCCCAAAGGCTGCCCCCATATCTGCTCCTTTGCCTGTCTGAAGCAGGACGATCATGATCAGGGCGACGCATACAACTACATGAATAACTACGAGTAATATTGACATTCGTTATCGTCTTTAACGGTTAATCAATTCTCATTGAAAAATATCAGCTTGCTGAACGTGTCAGGATCCAAGCTGGCCCCGCCAACCAACGCGCCATCGACATCAGGCATTTCCATGAGTGCGCGCACATTGTCGGGTTTGACGCTGCCCCCGTAAAGGATCCGCGTGGAACCGGCAAGATCCTTATTAAAAATTGTCTCGAGCAGCGACCGGATATTTTCGTGGGCCTCTTGTGCCTGTTCACGGGTAGCGGTTTGTCCCGTCCCGATGGCCCATACCGGCTCATAGGCAATAATAAGATTGCCCAGATCATTAAAAACAAAGTTTTTTAGACCATTTCGAACCTGTTTGTCAAGTACAGAAAATGTTTCTCCGGCTAATCGCTGAGATTCCGTTTCACCAATGCAAAATACCGGGGTCAATTTCGCCTGCAGGGCCGCCTTTATTTTGCGGTTGACGGTCTCATCGGTTTCACCAAAATACTGGCGCCGCTCGGAGTGACCGATGATAACCTGGCTACAGCCCGCATCAACGAGCATATCCGCCGATATTTCACCGGTAAAGGCGCCTTGCTGTTCCCAATGCATGTTCTGGGCCCCCAGGGCGATAGGACTGCCTTTAAGTACCTGGCCCACCTGGAACAGGGCGGTGAATGTCGGTGCAATCATGATGTCCACGCCTGAGGCGGCGTTAACCAGGGTTTTAAGTCGCTCGGCGGATTCGATGGCTTGGGTTCCGGATTTATGCATTTTCCAGTTGCCCGCGATCAATGGCGTTCGACTGCTCATCAACTATGCTCCTTTGGCCTATACAGACAATAGCGTTGGAATAGGTGTTATAAAAATATACTAAAAAATTTATGATGGCAATAGATTACAGCTGCTTGCCGATCATGGCGGCAAGGTCAACCATCCGGTTGGAGTAACCGGTTTCATTGTCGTACCACGACAGGACCTTGATCATCTTGTCCACGGCATATGTGGTTTGGGCGTCGACAATGGATGAAAGCGGGCATCCATTGAAATCCGAGGAGACCAGAGGCAGGTCGCTGTATCCCAAAATGCCATTGAGTGGTCCGTCGGCAGCCTCTTTCAGCGCCTCATTGACATCCGATGTCGTGACACCGCTTTTTTCGACGTTAACGACAACATCGACGATGGACACATTGGGCGTGGGGACCCGAATGGCCAGACCATTGAGCTTTCCTTCCAGTTCGGGAAGTACCAATGCCACGGCTTTGGCTGCCCCTGTGGTGGTGGGAATCATGGACAGGGCGGCGGCTCTGGCACGGCGAAGATCCTTGTGGGGAAAGTCAAGCAGGCGTTGATCGCCGGTATAGGAGTGGATGGTGGTCATCAGACCGCTTTGGATGCCGAAATTTTCCATGAGCACCTTGGCGACCGGTGCCAGGCAATTGGTGGTGCACGATGCGTTGGAAATGACATGGTGCTGTTTGGGATCGTAATTGTTGGCATTGACCCCCATGACAATGGTGATATCCGGCCGTTGGGCGGGAGCAGAAATAATCACTTTTCGAGCACCGGCGGTAAGGTGCTTGGCGGCGTTGTCCCGGTCACGGAAAAGCCCTGTGCATTCACAGGCGATGTCCACACCGTAATCCTTCCACGGTATTTTTTCCGGATCTTTGATGGCGGTGTAGGCAATAGCCTTGCCATCAACTTCAATGGCGCCTTCCTTGGCCTGGACAACCCCGTCCAACTTGTTGTGAACCGAGTCATATTGAAGTAGATGCGCCATGGTCGTCGCGTCGGTCAGATCATTGATCGCCACGACCTCAACATCCGGATGTTTCATGGCGGCACGGAAAACCACGCGACCGATTCTGCCAAAACCGTTGATCCCTATCTTTATGCTCATCTTGCCCTCCTTACAGGGTTTCCCCATGGTTGAATAACCGTTTGGTGGTGAAAGGCATGAACAATTACCCCCGCTTGTTTCCTTTTAATATGCCACTGGCCATGGAGATACTTTTTTTTCCAAAAGCCTCGATGTTGGCTGCCAATTCCGCAAGTGACTGATTTTTACGGGCACTGGCCGCACGGATGAGAATGGGCAGGTTGACCCCGGAGACCACTTCGATGCGTCCTTCTTCGAGAAACGAATAACTCAGATTGGATGGCGTTCCGCCAAACATGTCGGTGAGGATCAGGGTCCCTTCGTCATTTTTCAATTTCTTGATTGCATCAGCGAGCTTATTGCGCAATTTATCTGCATTTTCATTCAGATCAATGGATACCGCAGCCATGGCTTCCGGCCGCTCGCCCAGGATGAAGTCCACTGCTTCCAACAATGCGTCTCCAAGATGACAATGCGTAACAACTAAAACGCCAATCATATCTCAAAATTCTTTCATATAGTAAATTTGGGTGACAGAAACGGCCTCTCGCATTCTATTCACGGGATTTGTCAATGTCACGATGGGTTAGTACCGCTTTATAACCCGATGCCGTCAGATGATCACACATTTCCCTGGCAATCACCACGGAACGGTGACGACCTCCTGTACAGCCAATGGCAATGGTGAGGTATGCTTTGCCTTCATTTTCATATTGGGGAATCAACGTGTCCAAAAGATCGAAATATTTATGTAAAAATAAGCAGGTTTGGTCATTATTCAAGACAAAAGTTCGTATTTTTTCGGTTTTCCCGCTAAGGGCGCGCAGGGATTCAACGAAATAGGGGTTCTTTAGAAAACGCACATCCATCACCAAATCGGCGTGAACGGGTAAACCGAACTTGAAACCAAAAGAAAGCACATGAACGCGAAGCGATGAAGCATCGCCCACCGAATCGGCGATTTGGCGAATAATGGCTTTCAGCTCATGAACATTCAGGTCCGATGTATCAATGACGGTATCGGCACTGTGTTTTAGCTCGGTCAACAGGCCTGCTTCTTCGTCGATGGCGTCGCTGATGCTTTTGTCGATGGCCAGTGGATGCTTGCGCCTTGTCTGACTGTATCGCCGAAGCAGGGACTTTGTATCCGCATCGATGAAGATGATCCGGAATCGAAAGCCTTTGCGCGTTAATTGTTTGAGGACGGACTCATACTGGTGGATGAATTCCTTTTCCCTCAGGTCCATACCAAGGGCCAGGCCGGCAAACGTTCCACCATAGTCAATGGGCAATTTGAGAAATGCCGGTAGTAAAGCAACCGGCATGTTATCCACACAGTAGTAGCCCGAATCCTCAAAAGCCGCCATGGCCGTACTTTTACCGGACCCGGATTTGCCTGTAATGACGGTGATGGTGGGACCTTTCACAGCCTGGCTCTCCCACGATTATAGGGGGTATCGATAGCCTTAGATGATTGCAACGGGGCTAAAAGTCCTCATCATCTTCGATGATGATATCAATGACTTCCTCTGCGCTGGTGGCTTTCATCATCATCTCCTTGAGCGGTTCTTTCTTCAGCAGCCGGGAGACACGGGCCAGCAACTTAAGATGAAGATCGGTGGCGTGTTCAGGGGTGAGCAACAGAAAAAACAAGTGGGTCGGATAGCCATCCATGGATTCGAAATCAACACCTTGCCGACTCAACCCGAATCCCAGTACCAGTTTTTCCAGATTTTTCAGCTTACCATGCGGAATGCCGATACCGCCCCCAATGCCGGTGCTCCCCAAGCGTTCGCGCTCCATCAGAACCCGAACAATCTCACTTTGGTCGATACCGGTAATGCGTGCAATGGGGGTGACCAATTCATTCAAAATGCCGATCTTATCCTTGGCTTGCAAATCCACTTGAATCGCGTCTTTATCGAGAACATCCAGAATTTTCATCGTTGTTTTACCTGATCCGGCATCTTTATATCGTTAATTACGGACGGGGTTGAATCAAACCGTAATTACCATCCTTTTGTCGATAAAGAACATTGACGCAGTCGGTCCTTGCATTGGTAAATACCAGAAAGTTATCCTTGATCAAATCCATTTGCATGACGGCTTCATCGACATCCATGGGTTTGTATTCAATATTGTGGACCCGCACACGGGGTGGGGGGGTACTGTCATCGACGGTTTCTTCCAAGACGGTTTCTTCCAGCGGTTGGGAAACGGTTTTTCCCTTGGCCCGATAGTCCCGGCTTTTCTGTTTATTTTTTTTAATCTGGACTTCCAGTTTGTCCAGCACCATGTCAATGGCGGAATACATTTCCTCTGTTTCTTCCTTGCCATTGATGGCTAACCGATCACCGATAATATGGATTTCCGCGCTATGGCGAAACTTTTCAATGGAGAGAACGACATTGGCCTCGGCGGGTCCATTGAAATATTTGTCCATGCGGTCCAGTTTCTCGCTGACATAGGATTTAAGCGCATCGGAGGATTCGAGGTTCTTGAATCTAACGGATGTATTCATTGGGCCTCCTTTGATAATTCCTGCTGTCGGACCATTTCAACTGCAAAGGGGTGATCCTTTTTTGCGGGCCGTGTAAGCGGCAAAATGCGAACCCGAGTGGCGATTGGTGATATCCCATCAGAACTGCTTGCGCTTGCTGGAGGATAAGATGCCCATCATCTCCCTGTATTTGGCAACGGTTCGACGGGCAATATCGATATTATCGGCTTTGAGCATTTCAGCCATCTTGCTGTCACTAAAAGGCTTTTTCGGATTTTCGCTTTCGATCAATTTTTTGATTTTGGCCTGTACGCTGGCCGAAGCGATGTCCTCACCGTGGACGCGCTTGATAGAACTGTTGAAAAAATACTTGAGCTCAAAAATGCCCTGCGGCGTATGGGCATATTTATTGGTGGTTACCCGGCTGATGGTGGATTCATGCATGTTGATATCCTCAGCCACATCGCGCAGGACCATGGGCTTCAAATGCGCCACACCCTTTTCAAAAAAGTCCCGTTGAAACTTGAGGATGCTTTCCATGACCTTGTAGATGGTTTTCTGGCGTTGGTGGATACTGCGAATCAGCCAGGCGGCGGACCGCATTTTATCGCGAATGTAATCCTTGGCGTTGGCACTGACTTCATTTTGGCGGGTAATCGCGCGTTTGTAAAACGGGTTGACCCGCAACTTGGGCATGCCATCGTCATTCAAAACAATCACAAAATCATCTTCGCTTTTGTAGACGTAAATATCCGGGATAATATAGTGCGGGGTTTCTTCACTGAATTGCCGGCCAGGTTTCGGCTCGAGCGCACGAATCACGTTGACGGCCGTAATTACATCTTTCTGTTTGACCTTCAAGGCCTTGCAGATCGCCTTGAAGTTTTTGTTTTCCAGGTTTTTCAAATGATCGGAAATGATATCCGTGACCAGGCTGTCGTTCAGATCCAGCATGCGGGCCTGAAGCAAAAGGCATTCTCGCAAGTCCCTGGCACAGACACCCACCGGGTCAAAGGACTGCATGGTCTCCAGGACATCCTCGACCATTTCGATGGAAATCCCACTTTGTTCAGACAACTCTTCCACCGACAACTGAAGGTAGCCATCCCGATTGAGGTTGCCGATGATCAGGCTGCCCACCTGCTTTTCAATATCCGTTGGCGAGAGCATCAACAATTGCCACAGCAGATGATCGCTGAGTGATTCCTTTGAGGAAACAAAAGCCTCATATTGCGGCGCTTCCCGATTCTCACCCTCGAAATTGATCTTGCCCGGCGCATTATACTCGTCGATGTAATTGCTCCAGTCAATGTCATCGTTGATCTTTTCATCGATGGTAACTTCCCGGGCTTCTTCGACGGTGGGCGCAGGCGTTTCTTCGGTATCGCCATCCTTGGTTTTATCGGGCGTTTCCTGAAGTTCTTCCAGCGTTGGGTTTTCTTCCAACTCCTGCCGGATGGTGTCCACCAGCTCTAGACGGGACAGCTGTAGTAATTTGATCGCCATCTGGAGCTGTGGCGTCATGATCAGCTGCTGGGTTAGTTTAAGTTGTTGTCTGAGTTCAATTGCCATCTTAGAGTGTAAATTCGTCTCCTAAATAGATCCGTTTGGCGATTGCACTGGTCGCTATATGCTCCGGTGTACCGTTTTCAATCACCTTGCCTTCGCTCAAGATAAAAGCCGAATCACAGGCCCCCAGGGTTTCGCGGACGTTGTGATCGGAAATCAGAATACCAATATTACGAGACTTTAAATGGGCAATGATTTTTTTTATGTCAATCACTGCCAACGGGTCGATGCCGGCAAACGGTTCGTCCAAAAGCATGAACGCCGGATCGGTGGCCAGGGCACGGGATATTTCCAGGCGGCGGCGTTCGCCACCGGAAAGTACCGCCGCTTTGGATTCCGCCACATGGGTAATTCCCAATTCTTCCAGCAAGCTGTCGGCTCGATCATTGCGCTGCCGCCGATTGAGCGGCAGGGTTTCGAGAATGATCATGATATTTTGGCGAACCGTCAGCTTCCGAAAAATGGACGCCTCCTGGGGCAAATAACCAACGCCCGATTTAGCCCGGATGTGCATGGGATATTCCGTGATGTCTTTTTCATCAAGAAATATTTTGCCTGCATCGGGTTTAACCAGGCCAACAGTCATATAAAATGTTGTTGTTTTACCGGCTCCATTGGGTCCTAACAAGCCGATCACCTGCCCGCTTTGCACACCCAGGCTGACCTGATCCACAACCCGTCGCCCTCGATAAACCTTAACCAGTTCACTAACCGACAGGGTGGCCATCATCTCTTCCACACTTACTCCAAGCCCGAGTCTTCCGGATTGAGGATGATCGCCTTCACCCGACCTTTGGGCCCGCCTTCAACAGTAAACCGTCCGCTATCACGGTAAAAGGTGATCGTATCACCGCTGATGGTATTGTCTCCACTGGTAATCTTGGCGTCCGGACCGGTCAAGGTCAGAACACGCTGTGCTGTTATATATACTGCCTGCTGGGCAACAGCAAGCCTATTGTCAAATTTAATTTCCACGTTTCCGGTGGCCACCAACTTTTCCAGTGATTGAGCCGGCGAGGCATTCTCCGTTTTTGACTCGCCGCCGAAAAAAAGTTTGAGGCTGTCTGCAGTAATCACGGTGTCGCCCTGACGCAAACGCACATCGCCAACAAACTCAGCGTTGTTGTTTGCAGAATCCGATATCAGCCGTTGGGCGGTGATATCAATTCTTTTTCCTTCAATTGCATCAGCCGGCGGATTGGGTGAATCCGTATCCGCGACCAGACGGAAACTGGGCCAGCACATCAGCAACAGAAAGCAAAACAGTAGCCGCCCGGTCCAGGGCAGCCGATTAAAGCTTGAAATCCTCACTGATCGTTCCTTCCACGCCCCCTTCGAAAAAGGTAATTCGACTCGATAGTTTCATGGTCATGGTGTTGGCCTTGAGGCTGACTGATTCACTGGACACCGTTATGGGGGTATCGGATCGAAGTTCACGGGTATCCGGGTCATAAACAACGGATTCCGTGCGAAATTGATAAAGGCGCGTTTTGGCTACGACATTTCCCGAAACCGCCAATCGGTTTGAATCGGTATAGATGATCCCTTCATCAGCCGTCAAGTGGACGTTATCTCCATCGGTCATGAACACTTCCACATTGGGATTGACCAGCAGCATGGTCTTTTTTTTATTGACCAGGGAGGCAGATTCCGCTTCCATGCGCCATTCCCGAATTCCGTTTTTGGTGGCGGTTTGGCGGATTTTGCTAAGGTGCATGTCCGCCTCTTCCTTGATCTGAGATAACAGTACCTCAGGATTCTGGGTCACTTGCCGGTAACTGACAAAAATAATCACCATGGCCGTCAACGCCAGGGCAAGCACCGTCAGTAACAGGCGTTTGATCAGACGTCGTTTGTTCATGCAAACAGCCTTTGAATCAACGCGTCCCACTGTCCCCTGGCTTTGAGGATGGTTTCGCAGATTTCCCGTACCGCACCTTGTCCGCCATGTGCACAGGTGGTCCATACCGCCGCCTGTTTCACCAGCTCATGCGCATCGGCCACGGCAATGGGTACACCCACCCGCTTCATTACCGGCAGATCCGGCAGATCATCGCCCACAAACGCAGTCTCAGCCGCTGATACCCTCATTTCTTTCAGGACCGACGCTAGGGCCTCAGTTTTGTCGCGTACCCCGTCTTTCAACAAGGTAATTCCCAGATTATTGCAGCGATGCACCAGTGCCATTGACCGCCGGCCGGTGATGATGCCGACGGGAATTCCGGCTTCCCTGAGCAGCCGCAGACCCAATCCGTCACGAACATTAAACACTTTGGTTTCCTGTCCGGCATCATTATAGATCACTTGACCGGTGGTAAGCACACCATCCACGTCCAACAACAGCAAGGAAAGTTGTTTGAAAAGCGTGTGTGTCATGAATTGATTTCAGCTGGTAAGGGCACTTTTTATCGCTTTAAGCTGTTTCAGCAGTTCGGGTAATTGATCAAGCGGTAGTGAGTTGGGGCCATCACAAAGCGCTTTGTCAGGGTCTTCGTGGACCTCAAGAAAAACACCGTCTGCACCGGCCGCAACGGCTGCCCGGGCCAGCACCGGGGCGAACTCGCGTTGTCCACCGGAACGGGTTCCTGCACCACCGGGCAATTGGACACTGTGCGTGGCATCAAAGACCACCGGACAGCCGGTTTTTTGCATAATTTGAATGCCCCGAAAGTCCACGACCAGATTATTGTATCCGAACATCACGCCCCGTTCGGTAATCATGGGACGGACACTGGAAACCGAACGGATTTTTTCGATAATGTTGACCATGTCCCACGGGGCCAGAAACTGTCCCTTCTTCACATTGACCGGTTTACCGGTTTTGGCCACTTCGAGGATCAAATCGGTTTGGCGGCAAAGAAACGCCGGAATTTGAAGGACATCCAGAACCTCGGCGGCGGCGGCGACTTCATGGATACGGTGGACATCCGATAAAATAGGCACATCCAGGGTATGCTTGATTTGGGACAATATCTTGAGTCCGTCTTCTACGCCAGGGCCCCGGAAAGAGCCAATGGAGGTGCGGTTGGCTTTATCATAGGAGGCCTTGAACGTGAACGGAATTTCCAACCGATCGGTGATTTCCTTAAGGCGCGTGGCGATTCGCAAGGTCACATCCGCATCCTCGATGACGCAGGGACCGCTAATTAGAAATAATGGCGTTTGAGAATTCATTCAAGATTGTCTTTCTGTTATCGTTTAATCCTGATTTCCTATGTATCCGCGGGCGGTTAAAATGTCAAGCTGAGAAAAACTTTGCCTTGATTAACGGTGACTTAACTGTTATTGTGCCCCTTTTAAAGGTGTTGAATCGATCAGATGCACAATCCAGATGTGCCGACGATCAGGATATCTTGCCAAAGTGAATACACTGCCAATGACCGTATCTGATGCCCTTCCGGATTAGACACTTTTTTGGACGGGTACTACCTATCATCGGCCGGTTTGGAGAATCCTTCACGTTTTTTGGCTTATCATATTTCCCAAGCCTAAAAACAAACACCGAAAGGGACGCTGTCTTGAACAAAAAAGGAAGATCATTCAAACCAATACTGGTAATCATCCTTGTGCTGTTGGTTAGTATCCCGACAGTCTGGCTGGCCATCGTGCGCATGGAAGGAACCGCGCCAGCCCTTGATGTCAAACTTGAGTCGCCGTATATCGGCAAATCGCGAACGGTATCCATATCGGTGTCGGATTCGGGTAGCGGCATCCGTAAAATATGGATGGGATTGTTGGTGGACGGCCGTGAAGAGGAAATTCTGCAACGCACTTTCCCGTCGGCCGGCTTTTTTGCCGGGGGAAAGGAAAAGACTGTAGACGTTGAGGCCACCATCTCTCCGCAGGATCTGGGGCTTTCCGATGGAAAAGGCATGATCCGGATCGTGGTCTGGGATTATTCACTGCGTAAATGGGGAAAAGGCAACCAGGTCTATCTTGAAAAAGAGATTCAGATTGATACCCAGGCGCCAACGATCAGCGTTATCAGTCGGCGTCATAATCTTAACCAGGGGGGCAGTGGGCTTGCCATTTACCGGCTTTCTGAAGTATGTCCGGTCAGCGGTGTGATGGTGGGGGACCGGTTTTATCCCGGTTACCCGGGGCATTTCAAGGATCCGGCGATCCACATGGCCTTTTTTGCGCTCGACTACACGCAGGGCAAACAAACCCATCTGGCGATCAGTGCCCAGGATCAGGCTGGCAACCAATCAACGAAAGGGATGGTGTACCACATCAATGCCCGGTCGTTCAGAAAAGATGCCATTAAACTGTCAGATCGCTTTTTTAATTCCAAAATGCCTGATTTTGAACCCTATTTTCCTGAAATGGCGGGAGAGAGCCAGCTCGATCTGTTTTTGAAGGTCAACCGTGAACAGCGCACTAAAGACTATCAGAAGGTGAACGGTATTACCGTCCAGACGGAAAAACAGGTATTTTGGAATGGCGCTTTTTCGCGTTTGCCCGGCTCCGCCAACCGGGCCCGTTTTGCCGACCATCGAACCTATTTTTACAACGGCAAGGTGATCGACCGTCAGGTCCACATGGGCATTGATCTGGCGTCCACGGCCCATTCTCCCGTTCCGGCGGCCAACAATGGAAAAATCGCATTCACCGGCAATTTGGGAATCTACGGCAATACGGTGATTCTTGATCACGGATTTGGACTGTTCACGCTCTATTCCCATTTGAGCCATATTGGTGTGAGCGACGGACAGATGGTCGACAAGGGACAAATCATCGGCAAAACCGGCATGACCGGGATGGCGGGTGGCGATCACCTGCATTTCGGGATGATGATCCACCAAACCTATGTCAATCCCGTGGAGTGGTGGGATGCCGCATGGATAAAAAACAATATTACCAGCAAGATTGAAAACGCAGAATCTGAATAGGAGCTGAGAGTCGCATGGGAACCCGAAAGGTTCAGAAAACCTACCAACAGATCAATGAAAAAATACGCTCCGGTGATGTTGTGGTCGTCACTGCGGAGGAGATGATTGACATCGTCAAGGACAATGGCCCTGAAGAAGCGGCGCGCCAAGTGGACGTGGTGACCACCGGAACATTTTCTCCCATGTGTTCCTCTGGTGCATTCATCAATTTTGGTCACAGTGTGCCGGGAATCAAAGCGTCCAAGGTGTGGTTCAACAATGTGCCCGCCTATGGCGGGATTGCTGCGGTGGACTGCTATCTGGGGGCCACCGAACCGTGTGAAGACGACCCGCTCAATAAGGTTTATCCCGGCGAGTTCACATATGGTGGTGGACATGTCATTCAGGATCTTGTGGCCGGCAAAAAGGTTTATCTCAGAGCCACCGCCTACGGAACGGATTGCTACCCGCGGCGGGAGTATGAGAAGGCCATGACCCTTAAAACCCTGCCCCAGGCCACCTTGTGCAATCCGAGAAACGCTTACCAGAACTACAATTGCGCAGTCAACCTGAGCAAAAAAACCGTTTATACTTACATGGGCACCCTGAAACCCGGCGCCGGCAATGCCAATTACAGCACTGCCGGTCAACTCAGTCCGCTGTTCAATGATCCGTATTACCGCACCATCGGACTGGGAACGCGGATTTTTCTGGGGGGCGGTGTCGGCTATGTCACCTGGCACGGCACCCAGCATAACTTTGATATTAAACGCGCCGACAATGGGACGCCGCTTACCCCGGCCGGCACCCTGTGGGTCATGGGGGACCTGAAGCAGATGAGTCCGGATTGGCTGGTGGGGGTCAGCATGCAGGGCTACGGTTGCTCGCTGGCGGTGGGACTTGGGGTTCCCATTCCCGTTTTAAATGCCGAAATGGCGCAGTTCACAGCTGTGTCCGATGACCAGATCTTCACTCAGGTTTTGGATTACGGGAAGGACTATCCCAAAGGCAAGGCCAGCAGCCTCAGGCAGGTCAGCTATGCAGAGCTGAAAAGCGGTGTTATCGACTTTCAAGGCAAGAAGGTTCCCACGGTGCCCTTGTCCAGTATGGTAAAAGCCCGCCAGATTGCCGATACCCTCAAACAATGGATCGGTGCGGGCACGTTTGAACTGGGAGAACCCCAGTTTACCCTGCCTTCGGGTTGATGCAAAAGGTATTGTGCAGCCGAAGGAAAGCGTTATGGCCAACACGATCAGAACCTTTGTCGCCTTGCCGGTTTCCGATGCGGTATCTGAATTCTTAAAACAGATTCAAGAGCGACTGCGCTCGTCCAGGACCAACATCCGCTGGGTACCGGCGACGAACATTCATCTGACGCTCAAGTTTTTAGGGGATATTGATCTGTCCACGCTTCCGGCGACAAGGGCTCAGATGGATGCCGTCACCCGGTCGATCGCCCCGTTTACCCTGACTGCCAAAGGGGCCGGGGTGTTCCCCAATCTTCGTCAGGCTCGGGTGTTGTGGGTGGGCCTAACTGGTGATATAGACCAGCTGGGACTGCTTCAAAACACGATTGAATCGGAATTCGTGTCCCTTGGCTTCAAACGCGACAGACGTCCATTTCGGGCGCATCTGACCATTGGGCGAACACGTCAGCGTCCTGATCCCAAGGTGCTGGGGGCGTTGTTGGAACCGCTTAAAGACGCATCGTCCGAGCCGTTTCGCATTGATCAGATACGGCTTTATCAAAGTGTGCTCAAGCCCAGTGGTGCCGAATACAAAATGTTGCACGCAGCGCCCTTGGCGGCAGGCACCAGAATGAAAATATGAAAATCCGAAAAATGACCGTCGGCCGGATGTGACGTCGGGCCGGGATCAATAGAAGGGGAGATTGGCATGACCATTTCACCGGATAAGACCAAAGCGGTTGATGCTGCCATGGGGCAGATCGAGCGCCAATTCGGCAAAGGTGCCATCATGAAACTAGGCGCCCGTCCCGTCGAAGATATTCCTGTGATCTCAACCGGCGCCATTGAACTGGATCGCGCCCTTGGAATCGGCGGCTTGCCTCGCGGGCGTGTGATCGAGGTTTTTGGCCCTGAATCATCGGGGAAAACGACCCTGGCGTTGCATGCGGTGGCCAATGCCCAAAAACAAGGCGGCATTGCGGCATTTATCGATGCCGAGCATGCCCTGGATACGGTCTATGCACGTAAGCTGGGAGTCAACTGCGACGAACTGTTGGTCTCACAACCCGATACCGGTGAACAGGCCCTGGAAATCGCCGACATGCTGTTGCGCAGCGGTGCCATTGACGTGATGGTGATCGACAGTGTTGCCGCCCTTGTCCCGCGGGCTGAGATCGAAGGGGAGATGGGCGATGCGCATATGGGGCTGCAGGCCAGGCTCATGTCCCAGGCCTTGCGGAAACTGACCGCCACGATCGGCAAAACCATGACCTCGGTGATTTTCATCAATCAGATCCGCATGAAAATTGGCGTGATGTTTGGCAACCCGGAGACCACGACCGGTGGTAATGCCTTGAAATTCTACAGCTCTGTAAGGCTGGACATCCGGCGTATCGGTGCCATCAAAGACGGCCAAAATATCGTCGGCAACCGGACCCGGGTCAAAGTGGTCAAGAACAAGATGGCGCCGCCGTTCAAGGAGGCTGAGTTCGATATCATGTATGGGGAGGGAATTTCGCGGACCGGCGACCTGCTGGATGTCGGGGTCAGCGCCGGTATTATCGAAAAAAGCGGTTCCTGGTACGCCTATAATGGCGAACGCATCGGGCAGGGGCGCGAGAACGTGAAAAAGTTTTTCCAGGACAACGATGATCTGTTTGCCACCGTGGACAAGAAGGTCCGTGAGGCCGTGGGCCTGCTGCCGGCTGCCACGGATGACGCTACGCAACCAACAGATAAACCGGAAAAAGCTGAAAAAGCCAATAAAAAAAAATAAGAACCACCCCGGGCCAACAACAACGGCTTTTTCGGGAGGTGTAACACCCCATTTTAGGAGATGGTTATGACCGGCAATGAGATACGACAACGCTACCTCGATTATTTCCAGAAACATGGCCACCGGGTGGTGCGGAGCTCTTCCCTGATTCCTCAGGACGACCCGACGCTATTGTTTACCAATGCCGGTATGGTCCAATTCAAGCGTACGTTTTTAGGAGAAGAAAAGCGCGACTACAATCGGGCGACCACCTCCCAAAAGTGCGTCCGGGCCGGCGGAAAACACAATGATCTGGAAAATGTCGGCTATACGGCCAGGCATCATACCTTCTTCGAGATGCTGGGCAATTTCTCCTTTGGAGACTACTTCAAGGAACAGGCGGTAGAGTTTGCCTGGGACCTGTTGACCAACGGTTACGGCCTGCCGGCGGATAAACTGTGGGCATCGGTCTACCTGGATGACGATGACGCCTATGACCTGTGGACCAAGAATATCGGTATCCCTGAATCACGGATGGTCAGGCTGGGCGAAAAAGACAACTTCTGGGCCATGGGCGACACGGGACCTTGCGGACCCTGCAGCGAAATCCACCTGGATCGGGGACCAGAGCACGGGTGCGGGCGACCGGACTGTGATGTAGCCTGCGATTGCGACCGATTTCTGGAAATCTGGAACCTGGTGTTCATGCAGTTCAACCGTGATGAATCCGGCACCATGACGCCGCTGCCCAAACCCAGTATCGACACGGGACTGGGGCTGGAGCGCATGGCATCGATCATTCAAAATGTCAGCACCAATTTTGAAACCGATCTGATTTACCCCATCATCCAGCGCACTGAAATGCTGGCTGAGAAGGCTTATGGGCAGAATGAATCCATTGATGTGGCCATGAAGGTCATTGCCGATCACAGCCGGGCGGCGGCCTTTTTGATTGGCGATGGGGTGCTTCCCTCCAACGAGGGGCGTGGCTATGTATTGCGCCGCATCATGCGCCGGGCCATCCGCTATGGACGCAATATCGGGCTGACCAACCCGTTTTTACACGAAACCGCGCGGGTGGTTTTCGACATCATGGAACCGGCCTATCCTGACTTGAAAGCCGGTGCGGCCTTTATCACCAACGTGATAGAAAACGAGGAAAACCGTTTTTCGGAAACCCTCGACAACGGGCTGCGGGTGCTAAACGATGCCCTGGCTGAAATTCGTGCCAAGGGAGACAAACAGGTTCCCGGTGACCTGATTTTCAAATTGTACGATACCTTCGGTTTTCCCCTGGACATCGTGCGCGATGTGGTGCGCGACGAGGGACTGATTGTAGACACCGACGGGTTTGAGACGCGCATGGAAAAGCAGCGCCAGCAGTCGCGCTCTAAAATCGCGTTTAGCGGCGCAATCGACGCCTACCGGCAACTAAGCGCCGCAGGCGAAAAACCTGAATTTGTCGGCTACGGCACCTTGAGCTGTGAGGCACAGGTCGTACTGATCGTGCGTGACGAAAAAGGGGTGGATGCGGCCGAGGCGGGAGCGACCGTGGAAGTGGTCACCACCGCCACTCCGTTTTACGGTGAAGCCGGCGGTCAGGTCGGCGACCATGGGACCATTACCGCGCCGGGCCTTATGATGGTGGTGGACAACACCGTTAAAGATCCCACCGGTATCATTATCCACAAGGGAAAAATCAAAACCGGGCGCCTGGAAAGCAACCAGACGGTCATGCTTACCGTGGATGAAACGCGCCGGGATGCCGTGGCCTGCAATCATACGGCGACCCATATCCTGCATGCCGCACTGCGCCAGGTACTCGGCGATCATGTCAAGCAGGCCGGTTCTCTGGTGGCGCCGGACCGGCTGCGATTTGACTTTACCCACTTCTCCCAGATTGAACCGGACGTGCTGGAGCGCATCGAAGTGTTTGTCAACGACCGGATTCGGCAGAACGTGCCGGTGGCCATGCAGGAAATGGATATGGATACGGCGGTGGAATCCGGTGCCACGGCCTTGTTTGAAGAAAAGTACGGGGACCGGGTGCGGGTCATCAGCCTTTCTACATTCAGCCGTGAGCTTTGCGGTGGCACCCATACCACCCGGACCGGTAACATCGGGTTGTTTAAAATCTTATCCGAATCCAGTGTGGCCTCCGGTGTACGTCGTATCGAAGCGGTAAGCGGTGGCGCCGCACTGCAAGAAGTGCAAAAAAACAGCCGCATCCTCAATCAACTGGGGGCGCTGGTCAAGGATAAACCCGATGGATTGGTGCAGCGCGTGGAGTCCATGTTGACCCAACTCAAACGCGCGGAAAAGAAAACCGAACAGCTGAAAACCAAAATGGCCGAAATGCAGGCCGACGGCGATGGGGACCAGGCGTTACAGATCAACGGCGTGGATACCGTTATCCGTCAGGTCACCGTGGAAAAGCCGGCCGCACTGCGGGAACTGGCCGACCGATTCAAGGATCGTCTGGGATCGGGCATTGTGGTGCTGGGGGCGGAAGCCGGTGGCAAAGCCTTGTTGATTGTAACGGTCAGCAAAGACCTCGCGGACCGCTTTCATGCCGGGAAGATGATCAAGATCATTGCCGGCGAAGTGGGCGGCGGGGGTGGCGGGCGGCCGGATATGGCGCAGGCCGGTGGTACCCAGCCTCAGCACCTGACCCGGGCACTGGAAAAGGCCCGCGAAATTATTGCCAACGGATAAATCGTGTCCATTGAGAAATAATAAAACAACACCGGCCATGGTTATTAATTGGACCATGGCCGGTGTTGTTTTATGGTGGACTGAATCGAGGTTATTGGCCGTTCTCTTTCAGCGCCACCTCGATGACCATCTCCCCCTTGTCCGTGATACAGGGTATGGAAATAATCGGCAGACCAGAAGGGTATGAAACTTTGTGTTTACCGACAACAACGCTAGGCACACTGATAGAGGTGCCCGAAGAAGGGAAATCGGTTTTGGCGTTACCCGCGATCATATTGGCGATTTCACCGATGGCATCGGTGCAATCATCATCCAGTTCGGTCACTTCGTCGCCAATCAGTGCGGACACCAGCTGAAGGGCAATATCCCGTGAAAGATTGATGACCACGCAACCGGTAACCGTTCCCGACAGGCCGATGATACTGCTGATTTCGTATTCCGGCAGGTTGCCTTTCTTCAGACTGGGTTTGCCCAGCTTGAAAGGCACCTCGATCATGGTGTCGAAGAGCTTTTTAACAGCATTGATAAATGGATTGATATATTTAACGTCCATTGTTCCCCCATCACGAGGTTAATTAATCGTTGACGGTAATTGATGCATCGTGGTCCGGCTTCATTTACCCTTATAATTGCGTCTGCTTGGCGTTTTGCGCGTACAGGCTTATCATCGGCTGCTTTTTTATCAACTTTACCATTGATTTATAAAATAAGGAACTTTTTTTACCCGTTATACCCATTCGCAAGGGGTTATCCTTTCAGCACATCAATCATCGAGTAAACCTTGCCATGCTCGCCGGCGGTCAATTTTTGGTTCAGGAAAAGCGTGGCATCCAATGTCCCGCCGGCATAAATATCGCGGCCGTTGACATTATGCTTGAATTCAAAGACCACGGTCTGATCCGGAGATGTCAAGCGGTAGGTATGCCATCCATGCCCGGACAGATAGTCCGTGGGAATACCCCACTGTTTCGTTTGAACATCAGGATCACGCTCCATCTGGATCTGGTCCGGTGAAAAATCAACGCCCATGCGGTTAAAGCAGCCAACCACAGCCTTGGCCGTTCCACTGGTATCCGCCTTGCCGGCTTGATGGCTTTCCTTTACGGTCAGGCTGTAGCCGCTGAAAAGGGTGTTGAACTCGGTCGCCGCATATTCCAGCATGGCCTGAAACCCAACAATTTGTTTGGCCATGTTAGGCGCAATAACGGCACAGGTGGAAGATGCGCTGACCGTTCGATTGAGTTCTTCGCGATCACCGCCGGTGGTCCCCATGACGAACGGCAGGCCGTGGCGGCAGTAAAACTCGGCATTATCGTTGACCGCCGTTGGATGGGTGAAGTCAACACTGATGAAATGTTCATATTGATCGATGAGCGCGTTTATCCGCGCTTCTCGATTGGAAGGCGTGATCAACTCAAAAACAGTGTCGTTGACCGTGTGCTGGGTGGCCTCAATTTCCGGTCCGGTGAGAGAATAGGGCAACACCTTGACGCGGGGATCTTTCAAGGCGTGAGCGGTGATCGTGCTGGTGACATTTCCTGGAAGACCGTTGATCATGATGGGTAGCGTTTGCATGCGTTTCACTCCTTATTGTTTCGATTGTTGGCCCTTGCGCGTGGGCCTGATGCTTAAAGGCTTAGGATGGATGCCGTTCGCTTTTCCCAATTCTCCGGGCCATGGCAAAAAGGCGGGGAAAGGCGTTTTCATCGGCAAGGCGAATATGGCCAGCCAGCATGGCGGATGCGGCAGGAATCCATGCTTCGAAATCGTTTTTCCCTTTTACGCGGCTCAAGAATCCAAAAGCGCCCAGCATCTGAAGATTTCGTGTGACTGCACAATAGCGATACCCGCGGATAAACCGGTCTGAGGCACAATGAAGCCGCACCGCTGCCTGCTGGGTTGCATAGGTGAGTAGATCCTGTCTGAGATGATCGCTCAGGGCCACGTAGGGGTCGATTAACAGTGATGCCAGGTCATACTGGATCGGACCGGATCGCGCACCCTGAAAATCGATCAGGTAGTGGCGTCCATCATGGACCATGATATTGCGCGATTGAAAATCACGGTGAATCAATCCCTGGACGGCGTGGGCGACGGTGCGCCGGGCCAGACGATCAAACTCGGTGGCCAGATCCTCGAATTTTACATCCAGATTCAGGTAACCGTTTAAAAACGCGTCCACGAAATAGCGGCACTCTTTTTCAATGATCAGCTGTGTATCATAGGCCCGGCTTTGGCAGGTCCAGTCCGGGTTGAAACCGGCGGCGGCCTGTATGGTGATATTCAATAAGGTATCGATGACCTGTCTGTAAAGGTCTCGAACATGGTCGTCATGACTGTCCCGGGAAACAATCCGCTGCAGATGGCAGTCCCCTAAATCTTCCAGGAAAACCAAGCCGCTGAATTCATCATGGGCAACAATACGTGGCACGGGAAGCCCACATTGAAAAAGATGCTTGCCGATATGAATGAAGGCGTTGACCTCGCTGCCCTCAGGCGTCGGGGTGATGCCGTGATCGGCCAGAATCAAATGGTGGCGATCGCTGGTCAGGCGAAACCAGCGGCGGTCGCTTCCGTCACCACTTAAGGGGCGCCGCCTTATATTATCGGTTGAATATCCGGGGAACGCGGATTGAAACGCCTGGGGGGCCATGATATCCACGACGGCATCCCGGAATCGCTCCGGGGTGCCCATGTCCTGCCAGTAATGGTGCTTGGCCACGTGGGCATGAATGGGGATGCCCTTGTCAATCATCTGGCGATAGACGGCGATGATGTCACAGAATCCGGAAGCGGGTATCCAATCGAGAACATCGGCATCGATGATGTGAATGCCGGTGAATGCCAGTTGCAGCGCACCGTTAGGCTCGGCACCATCACAGAACCGTGCGAAGCCGACGATGCGCCGGGTATCGTCGACCCAGACTTGATTGAATGGCGGCCGATCATGAAGAACCAGGGTCACCGATGCCGGATTGGCCAAATGAACCTGATAAACACGGGCCAGGTCAATGTCGGTGACAATATCGGCATTGACCACCATGAACGGCTTCCCATCCCAATAGGAGGCCAGCCGGCGAATGGCACCACCGGTGCCCAGAATCTCGTGCTCGTGGCTGAGGGTAATGGGAATCCCAACCGCATGATCATCCAGAAAGGCCTGGATCTGGTCGGCCAGGTGGTGCGCATTGACAGCGATGCCTGTACAGCCGGCCCGTTTCAGGTTGGCCATCATGCGAGCCAGGACCGGAATGCCCGCCAGTGGGAACAGGGCTTTGGGCAGGTGGTTTGTATACGGGGCCAGCCGGGTCCCGAACCCGGCAGCCAGAATTAGCGCCTTCATGGGCTCAATCGATTCAAATAATTCTGGATAAGGGTGTCAAAGTGGGCGATGCGGGCCTCATCCGAATGGTCTTTGATGCCATTGGTGGAAAAATAACTCAGACCATTGGCGTAATTGATTTTGGACACGGATTCAATCAGGTCGATCTCCTTGTTTTTTACCATTTGCATACCGAGTTGCTGAATTTTTTTCAGTTTGTCCTTGGCGTCGGGTATCTCTTTGCGATTGCTACGGTAAAACTGGAGTACCACCCGGTAGGATTCAAAATAGGGTTTTAAAAAAGCGGCAAACATTTTTAGCTTTCGATAGCCTGAGGAGGTGATCTGATAGTTGTCGGGGATGGTCGGGTGGGGCATCAGCATGGCATCGTCGATAAAGGCCTTGATGGTTTTTCTCACAAACTGGACGGGGGAACGTTCCAGATTAAAGGCGAATTCATATTTGAAAAAATCCTGGAAAAACGCGTATTCGTTGTGTAGATCCGTGGCACTGAACTGAAAGGCGTCTTTTTTCAGGATGGCCAATGCCGTAAAGGCGGCAGGAACAAAATAGGAAATGCTGTTGTTCTTGTAAAATTCCAACAGGCTGCGTTTGGCCGGATTGACCATGTAATCCGGCTGGTGCTCGGGCAGGTCCTTATCGCCCGGGGCTTTTTCAATCAATTTACGGGTCAGATAATGATCGATGGCCGTGTCCAGGGCTGCATCCGCGTTGAGAACGATGGTATCGGCCAGCTTGGCATTCTGGCTATAGGCAAACTTCAGATAGGTGCCGACCGTCTCCTTGAGTTCCTTATCGGTAAATCGTGAGCGGGCCATGTTCAAAATGGCGGCAGCCACGAGGCCCGGTGGCGTGACGACGGTTTGCCGGTCAATGGCATTGATGATTCGCCAGCCCAAGTTACGGCACAGGGCGTTGATTTCTTTTTGCGACATGCTGTCCAAGGTATCGCCATTGCCTTCGATCAACTCGCGTGTGGAAATCGGGTCGCTGAAGTTGATGTAAATTTTGCCATACCGTTTTTTCAGGAAACGACGTGCACGAATGACCTGGCTGAGATTCTCATCCTCCTTTTTGCCTCCTTCGACCTCATGAATATAGGCATGTTCCTCGATAATCCGGTCATAACCGATATACACGGGAACGAAGATCATGTCTTCACATGCCCCGTTGCGGTAAGCATCCAGCAATATGGAAATCAGGCCCAGCTTGGGCATGAGCAGTTTGCCCGTCCGGCTTCTGCCGCCTTCGATAAACAGCTCGATATTGAATCCTTCTTCAAGCAACTTGTAGATATACGCGGAAAAAACCCGCGAATAGAGCACCGCGCCCCTGAACGTGCGCCGCAGAAAAAAAGCCCCGCCGGCACGAAAAATGGGGCCCAAGGGCCAGAAAGAAAGATTTTTCCCGGCAGCGATATGGGGGCAGGGCATGTTGTGATGGTAAAGAACGTAAGACAGGATCAGGTAATCGATATGACTCTTATGACAAGGAATGAGAATTAACGGACCTTTTTGCGACATGGCCTTTACCCGGGCCAGGCCGGCTTTATCGATGACGGCACCGTCGAACATGGAGTTCGTGATCCAACCGACACCGTAGGACATAAGATGGATCATTCCCGGACTGTAGCGGGCGGCAATTTCATCCAGATAATCGTCGGCTTTTTTTCTTATTTTTTGGATGGGTTCCTGACGCGACGCCGCATGTTTTTTGATAAAGGGACGGATTCGATCACTGGTCAGAATAGCCTCTTTGAGTTCTTCGTTGGATTTTATAATGGGACCGGTGATACTTTGCCGGTGTCGATTGTGTTGTAGCAACAGCTGGCGCCTGAGTTGAAGGGCCAGATGGTTGACATCCGGATTGTCATCTGGACGCTGACTCAGCCATTGTTGCAAATTGAGTGGATGGGAGAGCTCGACGAATATTTTCCCCGGATGGCGAAAGAGCGTGACGATTTTTCTGAGTGTTCCCGGACGCTGTGAGGTACCAAAAAGGGAATCAATCAGGCTGGGCAACGCCGGTAGCGGTTTTTTGCTGAAAAACATCAATTGCGGTACCAAATAAATGGGACGATCAATTTTATCTTGCATTTCAATTAGATACACCAGGGGGTCGATCCGCTCTTTGACAAATCGGCGATAAAACCCTTTTTTCTCAACCAGAGAGAGAAAACCGCATCCTGTTTGTAAAAGCGCACGCTGGTAGTAATCACTGCGGTAAGGATTGAGGACCCGTCGCCGCCGGATCAATTCGTCCAGATAAGCCAGCATGATACGAAAGAGTCGGGACACGGATTGCCAGCAATAAATCTCATAGTCGAAGGCCAGTTGCGGTACCGGCAGTCGTCGCTGTTGGTAACGGGTATGGGCGAAGAGATATTTGAAACGGCTTTTGTATTTTGTGGTATAGATGATGATTGCCGACCGGGGAATGGTCTTGACAACATCCGCCTGTTCTTCACCCATAAACACCCCTGAGAACAGGCGTTTTAGAAAGAGCGTGGACAGCTTTCCGGTAAGCATGGGCAGAAAACAGAAATAGTGATCACGGGAATTTTTTAAAAGCCCTTCGATCCAGCGTCGAATCGCAGGCGTGGTTGGATAAACCGTTTGTTTTTTTTGATTGTTCATGATTTGAGAATGTTAGATTCCAATACAGCGGTCATTGATAATATTTTGGAAAAATAACAGATGCCTTGACCCTTTGCAATGCCATATTCAGCAGCAAAAATATGCTTGCGCTGCCAAGGCTTCTATGTTATTGCCATAGAACTTGATAGCGTCACCACAATTGCTATCTAACTGAAATCCCTTAATATCAAAAAAAACGCATATCTCCCGGCAAATGCTGGAGGAAGTATTGAAGAAGGTTCAACACGTCGAACCATCAGGGCGTCACGTGCACGGATGGGCCGATGAAGCCATTTTTATCTGTCTAACTCAATAAGGTTATGAAGGAGGATGATTCTTTATGAAAACGTTAATTGGTGGAGCAGTGGCAGCAGTTCTCGGCCTGATCGGCCTGTCGGTATGGTTTGGTGAATTCCTTCAGCTTCTGGCTGGCGCGATTCCGGTGATGCTGTTGCTCGGTGGTGGCCTTGCGCTTTATCTGGGCTTCGATGAGCTTAAAGATTCCTGGAAAAAGGATGACACTTCTGCTGATGACAGCGCCGCCGATGACGACAACGATAAGTACAAACAAGAAATTGACGATCTCAAAAAAGAAATCGAAACCCTGAAATCTGACAAATAAATCAGGATCCGCCTCGACATTGAAAATACCGCCCCGATAGGCTCGCCCTGTCGGGGCTTTTGTCTCTGACTGCCTTCCTTGCCGACACCCACCAAAAACCGAACTTGTATTTGACATCCATTGATACAATCGATAGACTCCTCGGCCGGTTTAAAACAACCGGCTTTTTGCCCGGATTGACCAGGACCGGATTGTTCACCAATACGTTGACGTTCACGCTCAAGTTCAAGGTTCGTCGATTTCATCCGATATAGTCAATGTGTCGAAGATGAATGATGAATTGGCGTACCGAAAGTAGGATGATCATGTTTCCAAAACCGATGAATACCGAAGTGCCGTTAACCATTGAAGAGGCGGTCAGCATGCTTCTGGCTGATTTGCCGCTTTTGGATCGCACCCGACTGGGGGCGATGACAACCGAAGAGTTGAATCTGATCAATAAAGTCGTTGGGCTTCAAATCGCTAAAGATTTTCGCCTGTGGAGCGGCAATGATCCACTGCTCAATGCCTGTCTGGAGGCGATTGACGAAAATGATGCGGACGATGCCGATCCAACCATGGTCATCGTTCGTGCCATGTGGGCAAAATTGCAGGAAACCCACGTGTTAAGGCTGGTAAAATAGGTACCCCAAGGTGAGCGATTAGCTTTTAGCCGTTAGCCGTTTACCTTGAACTGGAAGCCAGTTTTCAGGATAGTATCTAATTATAAAGCATTACCGAGCGAATCATTTGCTGGTAAGCGCCAAGCGAGGATTGCCAGCTGGAAACCAAATCCGTGACCGCTGTTTGGGACTCGATGCGTTGACGAACGGATTGATCGCCAAGGATCAAGTCCATGGGCAAGCGTTTGTATTCGTATTCGTAAGGTGGCTGCTTATAGGCAAATTGATCCGGGTATAGATGAAACATGGCCTGATACAATCCCAATGAAAGCGGATAGGACGCATAGCGCTCGGGCTCGGTGACATGAATCTGGAACCCTTTGCAGGATCGGCAGGCCCATTTATTGGATGTGGGTTCAAACTCGACTGGGCGCAATACGCATCCGGCCAAAAGGGCCGGGTCGAGTTTTTCCAGCAATAGATAGGGATCGATAAAAGGGGCACCAAAAAGCTCGAACGGCTGGGTGGTCCCCCGGCCTTCTGAAACGTTTGTCCCTTCCCAGATGACCTGCCCCGGATAAACCAGAGCCGACATGGCCGTGGGAAGATTGGGTGACGGGGCGACCCAGGGAAGGCCTGTCTGACCAAACCGCATCTCTCTTTTCCATCCCTGCATGGCAACCACCTCAAGGTCGCATCCGATACCAAACTCAGTGTTGAATAAAATTGCCAGCTCGCCAATGGTCAGACCGTGTCGCATGGGGATGGGGTAGCGGCCGACAAAAGATGAACAATCCCTTTGCAGCAGGTTGCCCTCCACAAGATTCCCGCCCACCGGATTGGGACGGTCAAGGACGACGACTTTCTTTCCATTTCGCCTTGCTGCCTCCATGCAATAGGAAAGCGTATAAATAAACGTATAAACCCGTGTGCCCACATCCTGAAGGTCTACCAACAGGATATCAATAGGTTCCAGCATTGGATCCGTGGGAATACGCGTATCTCCATAAAGGGAAAAAACCGGCAGGCCGGTTGCAGGATCGATGCGGTCGGCGGATTCGATCATGTTGTCCTGCTTTTCGGCATAAAACCCGTGCTGCGGCGCATAGAGCGCTTTGAGTTGACCGGGCAGGCGCTGATCAATGCGAAACCGTGCATGGACCAATTGGCTATCAACGGACGCCGGATTGCATAACAGGCCCAGTCGTTGATTGTGTAAAGATGACAACGGTGCGTGCAGCAATGCCTCAAGACCGGTGGTTACCTGGGTCATGATAATGATTTCCTCCTTATTTCGGTTAATAACACAGCATCCTGGGCTGTAAAAGGTTAAAGCAGGCCTGCCTTGTAAATTCCTTGACAGCGTACTATTTTATAAATATGTAAACCAACTCATTAACATCTTACCGAAACAGGCCGCACCACCCCTTATTTCTGGTCTGGTTAAGCCATTTGCCGGCCGGCGCTGTTCAACATATGACGAAGGATTGATTGGCTTTTGGAACTAGAACTTGATGGTATCGTTATTCTTGTCGGCGCCTATGGCAGTGGAAAGACAGAAGTTTCCGTTAATCTTGCCGTCTGCATGAACGAGCGCGGGACACCCGTCCGGCTGGCGGACCTGGATCTGGTCAATCCTTATTTCAGAAGCCGTGAATCACGTGAAATCTTAAAAATGTTGGGCATTGATGTGGTCTTACCGCCGGCAAAATACATGCACGCCGATCTGCCCATTTTAACCCCTGAGGTATCGGGGATGCTCCGTCATCCCACCGGCTTGACCCTTTTGGATGTGGGCGGGGATGATGTGGGGGCCACGGTCCTGGCCGCGTTGGCTGATGCATTGCAGGGAAAGTCAGCCAGGGTACTGCAGGTGATCAACCCCAACCGACCTTACACAGATACCGTGGCCGGCTGTCTGAAGATTCGGCAAGAGATCGAAGCCAAAGCCAAAATGTCAATCACGGGCATTGTGGGCAATGCCAATCTTATGGAAGAAACCACCGTTGACGTGGTGATGGCGGGCTATGAATTTTGTAATCAGGTGGCCGATGCGGGAAAGATACCCCTTGAGTTCATTACCGCACCGTCGGCATTGTTGACCCAATTGCCCAAAAACGATATCCAGTGTCCCATTCTGGTGCTTAAACGGCAGATGGTCCCCCCCTGGAAACGGGCGGAACCATTTGGGCAGACGGTTTAGCCAGTGGCCCGCTGGCGGGCCACTGGATTTCAAATTTGAAATTTGAGATTTCAAATCAAAGGAGCAAATCGACCTATGGCATTTCAACACACTATCGACAGAGACCGCTGTAAGGGCTGCGGCCTGTGCGTCGCTGTCTGTCCCAAAAACGTATTGGAGATCTCTCCGGACGTCAACGCCAAGGGCTATTTCCCTGCCTACCAGGCGCGGCCGGAAGATTGCATCTATTGCACCATGTGCTGTATCATGTGTCCGGATGTGGCCATCACGATCACCGAGACAGAGGATTCTGACGCCTGACCCGCGTCAGTGAAGGAGAGATCATGGCAAAAGTACTGATGAAAGGCAACGAAGCCATTGGCGAGGCGGCTATTCGGGCCGGCTGCCTGAACTATTTCGCTTATCCGATCACCCCACAGTCCGAAGTGGCCGAATATCTGGCGCGGCGCATGCCCGAAGTGGGCGGCGTGTTTTTACAGGGCGAGAGCGAGGTGGCCGTGGGGTATATGCTCTTTGGCGCTTCCGGTGCGGGTGCGCGGGTGTTCACCACCTCGTCGAGTCCGGGAATCAGCCTGATGAGCGAGGCGATCAGCTATCTGTGCGGGGCCCAGTGCCCGGCGGTATTTGTCAACATCATGCGTGGCGGCCCGGGATTGGGCGGCATCCTGCCCTCCCAGGGGGACTATTTTCAGGCCACCCGGGGCATCGGCCATGGCGACTGCCGCATGTTGGTGATGGCACCGGCCAGCGTTCAGGAAGTAGTGGAGATGGTCATGCGTGCCTTCCCCCTGGCTGAGAAATACCGTAACCCGGTGATGATTTTAGGAGACGGGCTGATCGGACAGATGATGGAGCCGGTGGAATTTTCCGATGATCTGAAGACCGAGCCGTCCAACAAGGATGACTGGGCGTCAAGTGGCATGGACCATCGGGGCAGCAAGACCCGCAACCTGGTCAAGTCCCTGTTTCTGGATCCGACTGTACTCAACGACCAGAACCTGATGCTCAAGGCCAAGTACGATCGCATGCGCGAAGAGGAGGTACGCTATGAGGCGTACAATATTGATGGCGATTATCAGTGTCTGATTGTCAGCTACGGCACCATGAGCCGGGTGTGCCGCACGGCCATTGACATGCTCAAGGAAGAAGGCATCGAGGTTGGCATGATCCGGCCCCAGACCCTGTTTCCGTTTCCCGAAAAGGCCGTGGGTGATGCCGCGGCCAAAGCGTCGTGTACGCACGTGGTGAGCATTGAAATGAGTATGGGCCAGATGGTGGATGACGTGAAGCTGAGCGTACTGGGTCGCAAGCCGGTGAGCTGGTACGGTAAATGCGGTGGTGAAGTGCCCACGCCCGAAGAGATCATTGGCGTGGTCAAGGAACGGATTGCCTGAAAGGAGGCGGACCTATGGGAAAGACATTCAAGAAACCGGAGGTGCTCACCGACGCCCACACGCATTATTGTCCGGGCTGCACCCACGGCGTGATTCACCGCCTGGTGGCTGAAACCATTGATGAGCTGGGTATAAGAGGACGGACGGTGGGCATTGCCCCGGTGGGGTGCGCGGTGCTGGCCTACAATTATTTTGACTGCGACTTTCAGGAGGCGGCCCATGGCCGTGCGCCGGCCATGGCCACGGGCATTAAACGCGTACGTCCCGACCTGATGGTGTTTACTTACCAGGGGGACGGGGATTTGGCCAGTATCGGCATGGGTGAGATCATTCACGCGGCCAATCGCGGTGAGAAGTTCACTACGATTTTTGTCAACAACGCCATTTACGGCATGACCGGCGGTCAGATGGCACCGACCACTATGCCGGATCAGCGCACGACCACCAGCCCCTTCGGCCGCCAGGTGGATCAGGTGGGCATGCCCATTAAGATGGCCGAACTGCTGGCCGCCCTGCAGACGCCCGGATACATCACACGACAGACGGTGATCAAACCCAAGTATATCATGAAGGCCAAGAAGGCGATACGCAGGGCTTTCGAATACCAGATGGAAAACAAGTGTTTCAGCCTGGTGGAAGTGGTCAGCACCTGTCCGACCAACTGGGGCATGACACCCATCGAAGCGGTGGAATGGACCGAAAAAACGCTGTTGCCCTACTACCAACTCGGCGACAAGAAGGTACCGGAATAAAGGAGGCTTCATGCAAAGCGAAATCAAGTTTGCCGGCTTTGGTGGCCAGGGCATCCTGTTGATCGGCAAGATTCTGGCCCATGCGGCCATGGAAGAAGGCTATGAAGTGGCCTGGGTCCCATCCTATGGCCCGGAGATGCGCGGGGGCACGGCTTATTGTACGGTGGTGATCGCCGACCGCCCGATTGGTTCACCCATCATCAAAAACCCGCTGCACCTGGTGGCCATGAACGGCCCCTCCCTGGAGAAATTTGCGCCCACAGTGAAAAAGGGCGGCATCATCTTCGTCAACAGTTCGTTGATCAATTTTGCATCAGGCCGGGATGATGTGGACGAGTTCAATGTCCCCGTGATGGAAATTGCCAAGTCGGTGGGCAATATGCGAGCAGCCAACATTGTGGCCCTGGCAGCCTTTGTCGCCCGCAGCAAGCTGGTCTCCATGGAAACCTTGCGCAACTGCATCAAGGAAGAATTCAGCAATAAACCCAAGCTGATCCCCCTGAACATGAAGGCTGTGGACGCCGGCGCCAATGCGGCCGCCAAATAGTGCCTATCCAAAAAATGACCCAGTGTCCCAATAAAAACAACACTGCCGGGCTACTCGCCCGGCACTTTTATTCGACCGGTAAAAACGTATGAAATTTAGTATTCCCGATTATATTCAGTCGATTGAGTCCTATGTTCCCGGAAAACCGCTGGAAGAACTGGAGCGCGAGTACGGTATTAGCGATTCAGTCAAGCTGGCATCCAACGAAAACCCCTTGGGGCCGAGTCCCATGGCCCTTGTTGCCATCCAGAAAAGCTTGACGGCATTGCATCGCTATCCCGACGGTGCCGGCCACCGGTTGGTCCACCGGATTGCCGAGTTCAATGGAATACCCACAGAAAACATTGTCATCGGCAATGGGTCGGACGATATCATTGCCCTGTTGATTCGTGCCCTGGTGCAGCCTGGTGATCGCGTGGTGATTCCCCGTCCGTCCTTTTTGATGTACAACATTTCGGCCAAAGCTGCCGGGGCGGTGATCGATGCCGTGCCGTTGAAAGACATGGCCATGGATCTGGATGCCATGGCCGCATGCGTCGACGATACAACCCGGCTGGTGTTTATCTGCAATCCGAATAATCCAACCGGTACCATTGTTTCCCAGACCGCGTTCGATCGTTTTATGGCGCGCATGCCCGAGCATGTGGTGGTGGTGGTGGATGAGGCCTATATCGAGTTCGCCCGAGACCCCGAATGCCTTAAAACCGGTCGGTCGGCCGATTTGGATCGTCCACTGGTGACCTTACGGACGTTTTCCAAAGTTTATGGCCTCGCCGGTTTGCGAGTAGGCTACGGCATCATGCCGGCCATGCTGGCCGAGATGCTCCACCGGGTTCGGCAGCCGTTTAACGTCAATGCCCTGGCTCAGGCGGCGGCCATTGCTGCGCTGGACGATGCCGATTTTTTGAACCAGACCCTTGATCTGGTGCACCGTGGGCTGGATGCGTTGTATGCCGGTCTGGACCGTTTGGGGCTAACCTATTATAATACCCAAACCAATTTTTTTCTCATTGACGTTGGCCAGCCGGCCCAGACCGTCTTTGAAAAAATGCTGCATCACGGGGTGATCGTCAGATCCATGAAAGCCTATGGATTTCCAACCTATATTCGCGTAAACGTCGGGCTGGAAGGGGAAAACCAACGTTTTCTAAAGGCCCTGGAAGCGGTTCTTTTCCCAGACAAAGCATAAAACGTGTCCGTCCAGAAAAGGGAAAAACCAATGCCATCTGCCCAACAATTGTTGATTACCATCGACGGCCCTGCCGGTGCCGGTAAAACCACGCTCAGCAAGATGCTGGCCAGGGATTTGAAATATCGGTACCTGGATACCGGCGCGTTGTATCGCGCTGTCGCCTATGCGATTCGGCAGCAGGACATCAATGCAGACGATGATCAAGCACTGGCCAAGGTGTGCGCCGACCTTCAGATTGAGTTTGTCGAGGATCGATTGTTATTGGATGGGGTCGATATTTCGAGCCGTATTCGAACACCGGAAATCACGATGCTGGCATCCGCCGCATCGGCGCGTTTGCCGGTAAGAAAGGCGTTGCTTGGCATTCAGCGGAAAATGGGGCAACGCAAGGGGCTGGTGGCCGAAGGGCGAGATATGGGAACGGTGGTTTTTCCCGAGGCGGATCTCAAGTTTTTTCTTGATGCCTCGATTCGCCAGCGGGCGCTGCGCCGTCATGCCCAGTATGCTGAAGATAACAACGAACAGAGTATTGAAGACATCGAAACGGACATTCGCCGGCGGGATGAAAATGACAGCAACCGGGATATTGCCCCCCTGCGACCCGCACGCGATGCCATCATCATCGACTCGACCCGCCTGCCGGCTGATCAGGTGCTTGAGCGGATGTTGACCCATGTCCATCAATTGACCTGCTCGTCCAAGTGTTAGGCGATTGGCCGCAAAACCGAATCGTGCTGTGGTTGCACGTAGGAAAATAAGGTTTGATTAAGCGGCGATGATCTGAATCCAAATAAATCATTGCATTTTATCTATCGTTTCTGTATGATCCTTAGGCTATACTGCATATGATATTATTTGCAGTAAATAAAATGAGGCCTAAGGGGGTAATGATCAGTCCATGGACAACTTTTTAGACAACGAATCAACCGAAGAAGAACAGATCGAGAAAGACAGCGTGACCGGCGAGAGCATGGCCGAACTCATGGATCTCTATGAAGAGAGTTTCAAGCGTTTTGCCGAAGGAGAGGTCGTCAACGGAAAAATCATTTCCGTGGATAAAGACCATGTCCTGGTGGACATCGGATATAAATCCGAGGGGCAGATTCGCATCCGTGAGTTTGAAGAGGATGGTGTGATCAAGGCCGAGGTCGGCGACACCGTCGAAGTGATGGTGGAATGGTGGGACGATGAAAATGAAGTCGTCGTGCTCTCCAAGGAAAAAGCCGAAAAGGTCAAGGTATGGGACGACATCAAAAAACGGCATGAAGCCGACGAGACGATCACCGGAACCATCACCAGTCGTGTTAAAGGTGGTTTTTCCGTGGATATCGGTGTGCAGGCGTTTTTGCCGGGATCCCAGGCGGATCTGCGGCCCATCCGCAACCTGGACGAGATGGTTGGCAAGGAATTCGAATTCAAAATTCTTAAGTACAACCGTAAACGGAGTAACATCGTCCTTTCACGGCGGGTCTTGCTGGAAGAAGAGCGCGAGGAAAAACGTGCCAAGACTCTGGCATCCATCCACGAAGGAAAAGTGGTACCGGGGATTGTCAAGAATCTTACCGAGTACGGCGTGTTTGTCGATCTGGGCGGTGTTGATGGGTTGCTGCACATCACCGATATTTCCTGGGGACGGGTCAAACACCCCTCTGAGCTGTTCAGTGTAGGGGATGAAATTGAAGTCAAGATTCTCAGTCTGGATCTGGAGCGTGAGCGTGTGTCTTTGGGAATGAAACAACTGACCGAAGATCCATGGGCCAGCGCGGTTGAAAAATACCCTGTGGGTTCCCGTATCAGTGGCAAAGTGGTCAGCCTTACCGATTACGGTGCGTTTGTCGAGTTGGAAGAAGGAATTGAAGGCCTTATCCACGTGTCAGAAATGTCTTGGACACGGAAAATCCGTCATCCCTCCAAAGTGGTTTCGGTGGGGGAAATCGTGGATGCCGTTGTGCTTGATATCAAACCTGAAAACCGACGGATTTCGTTGGGCATGAAACAAGCCGCGCCCAATCCGTGGGATGTGATCAGTGACAAATATCCCGTGGGGACCACCATTGAGGGGAAAATCAAGAATATTACCGATTTCGGTCTTTTTATCGGTATAGACGAAGGCATCGACGGCCTGGTCCACATTTCCGATATTTCATGGACCAAACGCATCAAACATCCCTCTGAAATCTACAAGAAGGGTGATTTGATACAGGCCATCGTACTTGAGATCGACAAGGATCAGGAGCGTTTTTCACTGGGCGTGAAACAGCTCCAGACGGATCCGTGGGATACGGTTGCCGAGCGTTACGAAGTCGGCAAGGAAATTACCGGCACGGTGACCAATGTAACCGATTTTGGTGTCTTTGTTGAATTGGAAGAGGGTATCGAAGGCTTGGTGCACGTTTCCGAAATCAGCAAGGAAAAAATTAAAACGCCGGTGGGCCAGTTTGAAATGGGCCAGATGTTGACCGCCAAAGTGATGAACATCAACAGCGACGAGCGCCGCATCGGATTGTCGATTAAACGACTCGACATGGAAGATGACCAGGAATTGCTCAGTGAGTATGTAAACAATATGGGGCCGGCAACGTCCAGTTTCGGTGAAATCCTTCGCGAGAACTTGCAGGAAAAGCTGAATAGCGAGGAATAGCGACCCCCACTAGACGAAGAACCCATGAATGCCGGCGGATTGGCCTGTAAAGAGGCCCGCCGGCATTTTCTATCTAGTGCCCATCCAGAAATGGCCAGTTTGCCCGATATCGGCGTTGCGCGAAAAATTTAATCCTCGGAATATCAACTATATGCCTGTGGTTAAATTTTTCTTCGCGCCTTGATCTCAACCAAATTTTCATATTTCTGGATGGACACTATCTAAGGAACCCGTCATGTTTGCCAGACGACATCCATACTTATTTTTTCTCCTGACTTCCTTTTCGATTTTTACCGTGTTCGCCATTGGGGTGATGGGCATGGCCATGTGGATGAGCCGCTCAACCGATGATTATCAGGGTGAAGCGGTTGGGGTGATCGAGATCGACGGTGCCATCGCCAGCGCCCGTGAAACCATCGAAAATATAAGGCATTTCCGTGAAGACGATGATATCAAAGCCATTGTCATTCGCATTAACTCTCCTGGCGGGGCTGTGGGGCCTTCACAGGAAATATACCGAGAAATTCGCAAAACCACTGAGAAAAAAAAAGTCGTGGTGTCCATGGGTGCCGTTGCAGCATCCGGTGGATACTACATTGCCTGTGCAGCCGATGGTATTGTGGCCAATCCGGGTACGATTACCGGAAGCATCGGCGTTATCATGGCCTATACCAACTTTAAGCAGTTGCTGGACAAAATTGGCATGGTCCCTGTGGTCATCAAAAGTGGTCCCTACAAGGATACCGGTTCACCCACCCGGCAAATGCGCGACGATGAGCAGGAACTCCTGCAGTCAATTGTCAGCGGCATTCATCAGCAATTTATCACCGCCATTGCCGAAGGCCGAAAAATGGATCGTGTACTAGTGGAGGCGTCTGCCGACGGACGCGTGTTTACCGGTGAGGATGCCAAAAAAAGAGGGCTGGTGGACCGATTGGGAAACTTTGAAGATGCGCTTGAATGGGCTGGCATGATGGGTGGTATTGATGGCGATGTGGTACCGGTGTATCCCCGTGAAAAAAAATTAACCCTTTTGCGCTACCTGCTGTCCACATCCATTACGCGTTTGATATCAAAGGTCGTTTATCCTGACATCGAAGCGCAATACCGCTATTTGCCTGAAACGTTTTAGCCCATCGGCCTTTTTGCCGACGGATCGAAAGTGGGAAAGGGGTATGCGAAAGATTGCGGTGGCGATGGCCAAAGGCGGTGTGGGAAAGACCACCACAGCCGTAAACCTGGCCCATGGGTTGGCCCTGGCGGGAAAACGCGTGCTGTTGGTGGATTGCGATACCCAGGCTCAGACGACAACCTTCCTTGGGGTATCACCGCCCCATGGGCTCTATGAATTCATTACCGGTCATGATGGCAATGGAAAAAAGATCCTGAAGAAGGAAGCCATTTGTGCGGCGCGGAAAAACCTTTGGGTGCTGGCTGGCGGGATCAAGCTGGTGGAATTGAAAAACTGGCTCGGTGAACAGCCCCGTGACCAGCGTCATGCCGTTTTGGGGCGAAGCCTGATCCCTAAAAATGACGGTCTGGACTACCTGATTTTTGATTGTGCGCCGGGTTGGGACGTATTGAGCGTTAATATCCTCATGGCGGCCACCGAGGTGCTTTGCCCGGTGGCGCTCCAGGGACCTGCACTGGAGGGATTGAAAACCTTCTTCGGTTATCTGGTGTCGGTACAGCAGCTCAATCAATCCCTGCGATTACGGTATATCCTCCCAACCATGTTTGATCGCCGCACCCGTCAAAGCCATGATATCTATAATCGTCTCAACCGCCTATTTCGCAAACAGATATGTGCGCCAATCCATCATAATGTAAGATTGGCCGAGGCACCGGTTGAGGGGTTGAGCATTTTTGAATTTGCTGGTAGCGCCACCGGTGCGAAAGATTACCGCAAGCTGGCCAAGAGGTTGATTGATGACGGAATCAGACAACAAACCAATCCCCGATTTTTTTAATGACAATCCGCTGGATCCGGTCTCCCTGGCAACGGGCAAGGTGTCGTCGGCCAAACCAACGGCGCCCAAGAAAAAAGTAGGCTTTTACCTAAACGAAACCATACTCGATCGATTCAACCGTAAGTTTCATCAGCTTAAACTTGACGGTGTGGCCATCGACAATAAATCCGTACTGGCAGAATTGGCGCTTGAATTTGCCCTGGACGATATGGATCGTGGTGACACCAGCAGGCTGATGGAAAAATTGTCTGGCCGATAGCCTTTTCCACATATGCGAAGTATCGGGTAAGGCGGGCGGGTTCAAGAACGGGATCCACACGTTTCTTTTTAGCTAAAATGGTTGTACCCACCGGAAAGCGTGCGCTTTTGGCCGTCGGGAAGCTTGAGCATGCGCCCGGCTGCGGCTTCGGTAACCCTGCCTACCGGGATCAATGATACTCCTTTTTCTTCCAGTTTGTTTTTGCCCGCTAAACTGACAGAAAACAGCAATTCAAAATCTTCTCCTCCGGAAAGTGCGAAGGCATAAGGATCTTTTCCCATCGTGTGGGCCGCACCAATCACCGACGGGTGAAGGGGAATATCGGTCAGCGTTATTTCAACGCCGGTTCCACTTTGGTCACAAATATGGTTGACATCGGCAGCCAGACCGTCACTGATATCGATCATGGCGCTGGCTTCTGGAGCGATGCGTGGTGACAGGTCCAATCGGCATTGGGGGGCCAGATGCTTGCTTTTTAAATAATCAGGAGGAGTTAAACCCGCCAATAACATGGCCAGACCTGCAGCGCTGCCACCCAAGGGGCCGGTGACGCATAATACCTCTCCGGGCCTCGCATGGCTCCGCAAACAAAGGTTTTGTGGTGATACGCGGCCCAGCAGGGTAATGCTGATGGTGATCATCCGGCCGTGGGTGGTGTCTCCACCGGCAATCGTGATATCATAGCGACGGCAGGCCTGGCTCATTCCCTGGTAGAGCGCTTCGGCCCACTCCACCTCGGTGTCTGGCGTCAGGGCAAGGGATACGAACATGAAGGTGGGAATTCCGCCCATGGCCGCAATATCGCTGGCATTACAGGCTACCGATTTTACACCGATTTGTTCTGCTGATGCCCAATCACAACGGAAGTGACTCTTCTCTACCAGCATATCCGTGGTAACCAACAGATAATCACCATTAGAGAAAACCTTGTTGATGACTGCAGCATCGTCACCGATTCCCATGACCATATTGGGATGGGAAGTGGCGGATCGGTGAGACAGACGGTCGATGAGGGCAAATTCGCCACCGATTTCATTGATTTTCATTCTCGGTGGTTCCTAGCATTTCTTTTATCTTTTGAGAAATTGATGCCAGGCGAAAAGGCTTTTGGATAAATCCTTGACAATGCGGCATCAACTTGCGGCCGATCTCTCCATCTTGGCTGTGCCCACTGGAGAGCAAAATGCGAATATTGGGTTTCATTTCACGAAGGCGCTGAATCGTTTCATGAACATCACCATCAGGCATGATCATGTCCATAATCACCAACGCTATTTTATCCGACGATTGTTTGAATTGCACCAATGCATCATTGCAATTTTCTGCCGTGATGGGGTGGTACCCCAATAAGTTCAATATTTGCTGACCCAAAAGAAGAAAATCAGTTTCGTCATCGACCATCAAGATCGTCTGCTTGCCTTTATCCATAGCCCTTGCATCCTCCGGTGTGGTTTTTTTTGTCTCCGGACAGGCGGGTAGCAGTACGCTGAATCTTGTGCCCATCTCCAGCTGACTGGTAACATCGATATACCCGTTGTGATTTTTAATGATTCCATAGGTGGAGGCCAACCCTAAACCGGTACCCAGACCCATTTTTTTTGTCGTAAAAAAAGGCTCGAAGATATTTTTCCGGGTTTCCTCATCCATTCCGTGACCCGTGTCGTCGACAATTAGCATGGCATAATTGCCGGGAATGATCTCGTATGGTCGTTGGATATCACTGGTGAGAATCGTAGGCTTGGTTTCGATGGTCATTTCGCCACCCATGGGCATGGCATGTAAAGCGTTGATCATCAGATTTAAAACAACTTGCTCAATCTGTGACCGGTCCCCCCGGATTGAAGGGGTTTCAGCACAAAGGTAGGTTTGAACGCTGACCGGTCGGTTGGTGAAACCGAATATATCAAGCGTGTCTTCAACCAGCTGATTGAGATTGATTTCAGTTAATTCTGACTGACCTCCCCGGGCATAGCCTAAAATTTGACCCGAAAGCCGGGTGCCGCGTTCAACGATCTGACTGACCAGATCCAGCCCCTTATGATGCGGGCTGTCGGGGGAGAGTTGATGACGAATAACCTCGACATTGCCCTGGATGCCCGCCAGCATATTGTTAAAATCATGAGCGATACCACTGGCAAGGGTGCCGATGGCCTCCATTTTCTGGGATTGGATCATTTGGCGTTCAGCTTTTTTTCGGTGGCTGATATCTCTCACACAGGCGACTCGACAGGGGCGCCCGCCCAGTTTGCCTGGTCTTGATCGCAATTCAACGGGAAAGGTTCGGCCTGTGGTCGAGCACACGGTTGCTTCATAAACCTGATCTTCGCTATAGACCATTTTTTGTTTCACCTGATGATTGTTTCGTGGCGCAACAAAATAACGGACCACATCCAGACCGATGATTTTTTTGCGGGGGCAATCAACCATGGCTGCAAAAGCCTCGTTGACTTCAAGGGCAATCCCATTTTCATGGAATAGGATTCCCTCGGTTGTCACCTCTGAGAAGAGCTGATAGCGGTCCTGATTTTTGGCTATCTTTTTTTTGTTATTCTCATGGGCGTTTTTTTCTTCCTGAAGATGCGCCTTGATTTTTTGCAATTGCTTCTGTTGCAATTGGATCAGAGTTCCCAATCGGCTCTTTTCTCTTTCGAGCTTGGTCGCATTAATGACGTACTGGGTTATGTCATGACCGATACATAAATGGGATGTTGTTTTTTTATTGGCATCATCAACTGCATGGCTTGACCAGACAATCCATACCGGCTTGCCGTTTTTACGGCGGCATTCGAACAACTGATGAGCATCCTTTTTTGTCTGCTGGCTGGTATTTGCGGATGGATTCAACACATTCAAATGACAATGCGCATTTTCCGGAAAGAGTGTGTCCAAAGCTGTTGATCCAATGATTTCAGGCTGCTGATAGCCGAAAAAATGTAAGCCAAAAGGGTTGAGAAAAGTGATTTGTCCCCTGTCATCCAGACCGAGGACGATACAATCAAGATCAGCCAGGTGAGCGTTTCTGGTAGTCAAAAGAGAAGATGGTGATGCAGTGTCTGTTGGCATTGTTTTGTATTGGCCTTATTGCTCAGTGGTGCATCATTAACAAGGTCTCATACTAACCTGATTGTATTATTTTTCGCAAGGACTTTAAATCGTTATCGGCAAAAATGTGTTTATTGCACCCACTGCGGTTTTAATCGGTGACGTCACGGTTGGTGATGGAGCCAGCATCTGGTTCAATGCCGTTTTGAGAGGGGATATGGCACCGATTGTAATTGGTGCCAATAGCAACATTCAGGATAACTGCACTATCCATACGGATGCCGGCATGCCGGCTCAGATTGGAAATAATGTCACCATTGGTCACAATGCCGTTGTCCATGGCTGCACGATCGAGGCTGGCGCGTTGATCGGCATCGGTGCCATTGTGCTCAACGGTGCGCATATAAAAACACGATCGGTAGTGGCCGCCGGCTCAGTCGTGCGCGAAGGCGCCCATGTCGGACCGCGCCAGCTGGTTGCCGGATCGCCGGCGATTGTAAAGAGAGAGCTAAGTCAGACGATGCTGAAAAGGATTGAGCACGCGCCCGATGAATATCGGGCGCTGGCGGACAACTATTTGGGGCAACACATCTAACGGTTACCGGTCCACAATTATGGTCGATTTGCTCAAAACAACACTTGACACACGCTTTATATCTCTATAAAATTTTTATATTTAAAATAAAATAACCCTTCTGTGAATTTTACGCCAAGCAACTTCAAAACGCTGCCTATACTGCCTACTCTATTTTGCGTGTGACCCTTCGTCTGTGGTTGACAGTGATTTGTTCAAGGACGTCCAAGATGAAAAGAATTATCAAAGGATGCCTACCCGGCTCCCGGAAAGCAAATATGCATTCCGGGAGGGGAACGTCACCATATTTGTCACGCTGACCTTTCGGTGATGCAGTTCGCCTGCGGTCGGAAAAGGTCGGTGGAAAGAAACGGCGCTGAAAAAACGCCATGACTCCCGTAACCCTATAGACGTCGTGCATCTCCATAATAGAGGGCCAATGGGCATTGATGGAGGGCACGAGGGAGGCTAAACACCCCCCAAGGAGGTGTCAGATGAAATTCTCCGATATCTTTGTCCCCCGCTGGCAAAACTCCAATCCTGAGGTTCGCAAACGGGCCATTGAGCGACTCAAGGACATCAAGCTGCTCCAGCAAATCGCGGAGAAAGATGAAGATCCCGATGTAAGCCAGGCGGCAGCCATTCGCTTGGAGAGTTTGCAGGTGAAGGAAACCATATCCTCTGATTGAGAGGGACAACGGACGTCAGCAAGCCCGGGCGGTCATCCTTCGCTCGGGCTTGCTGCGCGATTGGAAATTTCAACCATAGTGTTGTAACGCTAGGCTCAAGAGAGCTTCTCGGCCAGACTGGCAATCGTTTCCAGATATCGATCCAGGCCACGCATGAAAATATCGTTATGATTGGCCCCCGGAATCTTGACCAGCACTTTATCGACGGCAGCGCTGGCGTCAAACAATGCCTGACCGTCACTAAAGGGGATGATGTGGTCGAACTCGGCGTGGATGATTACCGTTGGTTTTCCCACCTTGCCGATTTTGTCCACATTGGCAAACCCTTTGGATTCATCGAATCCAATGCGGTCCGGATTCACACCCAACAACCGCAGCAGCGGTCCAGCCCAGGCAAATCCGCTTTCAACCACCAGCCCGTCGATTCGGTCAGCATGAGCCGCGGCTAGTTCCAACGCGGACGCACTGCCAAGCGAACGCCCCATGACAATTCGCGGGCCATTGAAGCCGTTTTCCCTTTGCCAGTTTATGACAAAATCGAAGACACCATGACAGTCCGCCATCATGGCCGATACCGACGGGCTGCCGCCGGAGCAGCCGTAGCCCCGGTAGTCTGCGACGATGAAATTGATGCCCAGACGGTTAAATAACGGGCCGATATCATCGTAGTCCGGGGCGACTTCACCATTGCCGTGGAAAAACAGGATGATTGGACCAGTTGGATGGGCGGTATGAAAACATGCGCCGATACCAAGGTTGCCATCGACGGGGATCAATATCTCTTTGAAGGTTGCCGTGTTTGCCCGGGGGCCGATTGTTTTCCGGGGGTGGAAGAGATTCTGCAGTACTTCGGACCTGTCTAAAGCCGTATAATCGCCAGAATACGTGGACATGTATTTTCCCTTTCCGCGCAGCCTTGACGCTGATGAACTGACGTTAAAGATGGGCGTGAGCTTTCTCTTTTCAACATATAAGTGTATACTATAAAAAGATTTCTTTTTGTCACCGTGGATGTGACTGGTTTCCTATGGACGATTGAACTTATTTTAAATTGATACTCTAAATTATAATTTCGATTTAGTAAACCCACAGCAATACCATAGGCTGGGTCAACGGTTGATATTTACAGGGAACAATGAAAATGTCATCGTTACCACCTAACAATACCGGGCAAACCAACCCAGGGATCGAAACGGAATCCGAAGCTGAGACCGTTTGCCGTTTGGCCGCCCAACTGGCCGAAGAGATTGATCCCCGCCGCAGGAACCTGCGTGTCGAACTGGATAGCTCCTTGGATCGCGATTTAGGCTTTGACAGCCTGGCCAGAATGGAGCTGCTATCGCGGCTGGAAAAGGCCCGGGGCGTTTCTCTGGGCGAAGAAATCATTACCACGGCTGAAACCCTGAGAGACTTGGCCCGCGCCTTGGGGCAGGGGGCTCGCGTCCAGGTCGCCGAGGACCAGCGCCGGGTTCTTCCCCAGCGGGATCACCACCTTTCGGGGATTGCCGATGAGGCCCGGACCCTGGTGGAGGTGTTGCAGTGGCAGGCGGCCAGGGCGCCGGACCAGGATCATATCCTGTTGATCGCCGGTGACGACGGCCCCCTTGCGCTCAGCCACCGCCAACTCCTCGATCGGGCCACCGACGTGGCCGCCGGTTTGCGGGCACTGGACCTGCCCCCCGGCACCCCCATCGCGCTAATGCTACCCACCGGCATCGACTATTTTTTCGGTTTCTTTGGCATTCTCCTGGCCGGCGCCGTCCCCGTTCCCCTCTATCCACCCGCACGGCCATCCCAGTTCGAGGACCATCTTCGCCGCCACCGGCACATCCTCGACAATTGTCGGGCCCGGATGCTGATCACCGTGGCCGAGGCCAGACCCATGGCCAGGTTTCTCAAGGCCCAGGTGCCCTCCCTGGGCCGGATCATCACCATCGACGATCTCAAAGGAAACGGCAACACCGGCAGCTTGCCATTGGTCTTGCCCGATAACACCGCTTTCCTCCAGTACACCTCGGGAAGTACCGGCATCCCCAAGGGGGTTATTCTCAGCCATGCCAATGTATTGTCCAACATCCGGGCCATGGGGCGGGCCATAGGTGCCGGTCCCGAGGATGCCTTTGTCAGTTGGCTGCCCCTGTACCACGACATGGGGCTGATCGGGGCCTGGCTGGGTAGCCTCTATCATGGGTGCCCGTTGGTTATCATGTCGCCGCTCTCGTTCCTGGCGCATCCGGATCGCTGGCTGTGGACGATCCACCGCCACCGCGGCACCCTGTCGGCGGCACCCAATTTCGGCTACGAACTGTGCCTGAACAGGATCGACGATCGGCTCCTCGACGGTTTGGATCTGAGCTCCTGGCGCATCGCCTTCAATGGTGCTGAACCGGTGAGCCCGGAGACGATCGACCGCTTTACCCGCCGATTTGCCCCATACGGGTTTCGGCCTGAAACCATGGCGCCCGTTTATGGCCTTGCCGAATCTACTGTCGGTCTGGCCTTTCCGCCAATGGGCCGCAAACCGCTGATCGATCGTGTGAGCCGCCAGTCACTGATGAAAACTGGCGTGGCCGTTCCCGCTGCCGACGATGATTCCAATCCGCTTCATCTGGTTGCCTGCGGGCGGCCGCTGGCCGGGCATCAGGTGCGGATCGTCGACGCCGGTGACCGTGAGCTGCCCGACCGCCACGAGGGACGCTTGCAGTTTTGCGGACCTGCGGCAACCAGTGGCTATTACCGTAATTCTAGGGAAACCGCAGCCCTGTTTCACGGCCGGTGGCTTGACACCGGTGACCTCGCCTACCTGGCCGGACAGGACCTGTATCTTACCAGCAGGGTCAAAGACATCATTATTAAAAGGGGCCGCAATATCTGCCCCTATGAACTAGAAGTTGCCATCGGCGGGATCGACGGCATCCGTAAAGGCCGCGTGGCCGTCTTTGGCGCGGCTGACGCGGATTCTGCTACCGAAAAACTGGTGGTGCTGGCGGAAAGCCGCAGCCGAGATCCTGCGGTACTGGCCGGCCTGCGCAAGCGGATCATCAATCTTAGCGTCGATATCATCGGCGTGCCTGCAGACGATGTGATCCTGGCGCGACCCGGCACAGTCCTCAAGACCTCAAGCGGCAAGATCCGCCGGTCTGCGAGCCGGGAGCAATATGAGCAGGGCAAGATCGGGCGGCCACCCCGGGCGGTGTGGTGGCAGTTCGTCCGGCTGACGGCAAGCGGATTGATGCGGTGGACCGGTCAAGGGATGCGCCAAGCAGCGTCGATGGCTTACGCGGGGTATTGCTGGTTGATTTCCGGCATCCTGACCGCGGTGGCGGTGGCCCCGATTTTCCTGTTGCCCTGGATCGGGGCCCGCTGGTGGATGGCCCGGACCGCCGTCCGGCTGCTGGCCCGTCTTACCGGCACGCCCATCGTGGTTCACGGACGGGAACAGTTGGCGGTGGACGCGCCGCTGATTCTGGTGGCCAACCACCAGAGTTACCTGGACAGTTTGGTGCTCATGGCAGCGCTGCCGATGCGGGTTGCTTTTGTCGCCAAGGCCGAGCTGGCTGGAAACGTCTTGCTGCGCCATCTGCTGACCCGTCTGGATGTTGTTTTTGTCGAGCGGTTCGATAGCAAACAGGCCGTGGAGGATGCTCGACGGCTGGGTGCGCTTGCCGCCGGCGGCCAATCCCTGCTGTTTTTCGTTGAAGGCACCTTCCGGCGGATGCCCGGACTGCTTCCCTTTCATATGGGGGCTTTTCTGATCGCTACGCAAAACGACATGGCGGTGGTACCGTTGACTATCCGGGGGACGAGGTCCAAATTGCGTGCCGAATCCTGGTTTCCGCGCCGGGGAGCGGTGCATTTGTTTATCAGCCCGCAACTGCGGGGCCGGGCACCCGGCTGGGATGCGGCCCTGGCCTTGCGCGACGAGGCACGGCAGCTGATCCTGCGCCATTGCGGCGAACCGGATCAAGGCGCAGACGAAGAATAGATGTGGATTAATCTCTTGACAACCAACGGATAATTCAATAGATATTTTGGCTAATGCGGATGGCTGAAGCCATCCTGACTTCATCTGATTAATCTTAATACAATTTACGCCTGAATGGGACTGCTTGACAAAATTGCCAGGCATTCCCGAAAACGAACGCGAACCACGGAGGTTCATCTTTCCATTGGAAAGATAGCTCCGTGGTTTTTTATTTTGTAGAAACAATGGTCTTCATTAGGTAACCGATTTATTAGATGCCATGAAGCATATCATGCTATCGCTAAATTTTAAAAAGGGTCCTCATGGAAAAAACCAAAAAGGTCATTCAAAAGTATTGGGATTGGCGTAGTACAAGTTTCGGCCACGATGCGGACAAGTCTGCCGCGATCGCCTCGCAATGGGAATCGATCGTGACCCAGTGGGCCGGTGCCGCTTCCGGCAGGTGCGCCCTGGACATCGGTACCGGCACCGGGCAATTTGCGGTTTATCTGGCCCGGGCCGGTTTTTCAGTGACCGGCATCGATATTTCCCCGGCCATGGTCATCCGTGCCCGGCAGTATGCCGCCGAGCAGCAGTGCGCCATTGACTTTCAGACCGGAGACGCAGAGGCCCTGGCCTTTGACGATCACCAGTTTGATGTAGTGGTATCGCGCAATTGTCTGTGGACCCTGCCCCATCCGGACCGGGCCCTTAGCGAATGGCGGCGCGTGCTCAAGCCCGGGGGGCACCTGATGGTATGCGATGGCCTGTGGAAAAATACCACCTGGATGCGGACTCACCGCCTGGCCTATAAGTTGATCAAAGATCTGGGGGTAAATGGGAGCAGGGTCTCCCTGCGTTTTTTCCGCGCCTATGCCGGTATTTATAAACGCCTGCCATTTTATGAAGGGCTGCGTTTAGACGCGGCTGTCAAACTGTTGCAAAATGCCCGGTTTAAAAATATCCAGCCCTATGATACATCCCGTCTGCAGGTATGCCCGTACCCGGCAAAACGGACAAACCAGGCGCCCCCGCCGTTTTTCATCGCCGCCGCCACGCGATAGGAAGGGCGTTTTTTACCCGGCCCCGTCATCCTCACGCCCAGGCCCTGATGGCCAGCCGGATGGATATCGTATCTATCAGCGTACTGAAGGCCAGGCGTATGACTATACGCAGCCTGTTTGGGAAGGTGCCAGTACGTCGTGCACAGTTTATAACCTTGCCTACGATACCACCTATTATTTTGTTGCCCGCGCATACGTGGGGGCAGATGAAAGTGCTGATTCCGGAGAGGTTTCGTTTTCGACACCTTTAGCGGCCAACTATACCATCTTGGCATCGATTAACGGTGATGGGGCAATTTCCCCTGCCGGAACGGTGACGGTGGTTGAAGGTGCCGACCAATCCTTTACCATTACACCAAATGCCGGCAGCACCATTGTTGACGTTTTCGTCGATGGTGTGTCCGTTGGCGCCGTCAGCACGTATACATTTACTCAGGTTTCCCAAAACCACACCATTAGTGCTCATTTTGATTACATCACTTATACCATTTCGGCGTCGGCCGACACGGGTGGCAGCATTTCTCCCACCGGCAGTGTCAGTGTCAATGATGGCAGCAGTCAGGGATACACAATAACGGCAAGCGCAGGCTACCAAGTGGCGGATGTACTGGTGGACGGTGCCTCGGTTGGCCCGGTTTCCAGCTATACCTTTGATCAGGTGAGCGAAAACCACAGTATCCACGCCACGTTTATTGTCGATACCGTTACGATCGCCTCGTCTGCCGGCACAAATGGAACCATTTCACCGGTCGGGAGTGTGAATGTGCTGATTGGCGGCAGCCAGACATTTACCATTACGCCGGACAGTGGTTATGTGGTGTCAGATGTCTGGGTCGACGGTGTGTCGATTGGGGCGGTGGACGCCTACACCTTCTCCAGTGTGACTTCAGACCATACGATCAATGCCGCCTACAGCGAGGAAAACCTGGCGCCTACGGCAGATGCAGGGCCCGATCAAACGGTCGAGGAAGGCAAGACCGTCGTGCTGAGCGGTTTGAACTCCATTGATCCGGATGACGGCATCGCTGCATTCCAATGGGTGCAGATCCAGGGTGATCCGGTTGCCTTGACCTCTTCCAATGAGCCGGAAACGACATTCACCACACCCAATGTGGATTCTTCAGGGGCTGCCTTGGTTTTCGAATTGACCGTAACCGATTATAGTGGGGCGATTTCCACGGACAGCTGTATTGTCAATGTCACCTGGGTGAATTTACCGCCCAATGCCGATGCCGGTGTTGATCAGACGGTACAGGAGGGGGATCAGGTGCTGCTGGATGCATCCAATTCAACAGATGCGGATGACGGTATTGCATCATATGCTTGGAAACAGGTGAGTGGTCCGGTGGTCGCATTGTCGAGTACTGATTCAGCCGCTCCCTTCTTCATTGCACCCGATGTCGAATCTGCCGGTGGATCCTTGGCCTTTGAGGTGACGGTTACCGATAACGGCGGATTGCAGGACACCGCCACCTGCCTGATCAACGTGACTTGGGTGAATACCCCACCCGTGGCTGACGCGGGTTCTGATCAGAGCGCGACAGCAGGGGACGACGTCTTCCTTGATGGCTCAAATTCATACGATGCCGATGACACGACGATCACGTCCTACCGGTGGTACCAGACCAATGGCGTTCCGGTTGAACTTTCCGATGCCACTGCCGTGAGTCCGGTGTTTACGGTGCCTGCCGGCGCCGAGGACGGTGGGCCGCTGGTATTTGAACTGACGGTTACCGACGGCGGCGGCCTGCAAGCCAAGGATCGTTGCCAGGTCAATGTCCAAACCATGGAGCCGACGTTGCATGTTTCAATGATTAGGATCCAATTGAAGCAAAAGGGTCCGAACGTTGAAGCAAACGCCTCAGTGACGATTTTGGATGATGCCGGAAATATCGTAAAAGAAGCGATGGTAACGGGTCATTGGACCTATAACGGAGATCCGATGAATACGGTAACAGAAATAACCCGAGGTGATGGCGTCGCTGTCCTGAAAGCCGATTTAACCAGGGCAAGGCCAGGTGCGGAATTTGCGATAGAGATTACCGGGGTTGCAAAGGATGGATATATTTATGATTCCGCTGCCAACCCTGTCACTCAGGAGATGCAAATTTTTCAATAAACTACGGTGACGCCAATCATTCAAGCTTGGCAGACCTAAAAACCGTGTAATGAGATTTAAGCAGGGTCAGTGATGGCCCTGCTTTTTCTTTTCCTATCTCATAAGCTTGACTGAAGAATTTTTCGACTGGATGCTTACTATTTATGGTGAGTAAAAAGAGGCGTAAGCTTTTACCATATCACGCACCTGGATTCTAACATAATCCCAAATTTTTATGGAATTCTACCATGATTTTTGATATAGGCTGAACGCTTACAATTTCCATTTTTTTTACCCTCACCCCAACCCTATCACACACAGGGAAAGGGGATTGATCGAAACCCATTACCATTTAAAACACAAATTGTATCCATAACTTATTCAATTGACTTGAGGCACTTTGGGAGAATCACTTAACATGACCGTCCGTATCGCCATTCACGAATCTCCAGTTACCTTCTCGGATCGCTGGATCGAAATTTGCCGTTTAAGGGAAATGAATTTTACCTGTGTTAGTGGATATCATACCGATATTATTTCCACTCTGCGCGATTATGATTTATTTCTTTGGCACTACCACAACTGGGAACCTCTCTCAATGATGGTCGGACCTCAAGTATTGGCTGCAGCTCAAAGCATGGGATTAAAAGTCTGGCCTGATCATAATACTTCCCGGTTTTACAATGATAAAATTTATCAGAGATATCTATTGGATGCCGTAGGTGCACCATCTATTCAGACCTATGTTTTCTATGATCTCGAGTCCGCTCTTGAATGGATAGAAACGGCTACTTTCCCCAAGATATTGAAACTTCGATGTGGCCGCCGATCGAGAAATGTGAGGCTGATCGCTGATAAAAAAGAAGCAGCGAGGGTTTGCAAGGTTTCCTTCAGGGAGGGGTTTTATCGTAGAAAGATGGATGAAAGCTTTTGCTATCCTGATTATCATTTCGGAGAAGTAATCCATCGTCGCGATCATTCTGCCGACAGCAGGCGAGTGAATGCTTCTGCTTACTGTAAGGATTTTACCAAACGTATTCTACGGTCCATCAAACACCCATCACAGTTGTGGGAGAATCTTTCTCAACGCGAGAGAGGGTATGTGTATTTTCAAGATTTTCTTCCCGGTAACACGTTTGACACGCGTATTATCGTCATCGGCAATAGAGCATTTGGTTGTGTGCGCGATAACCGCGACAATGATTTCAGGGCCTCAGGTAGCGGGCGTGTTGATGTTAATGTTGACCGTGTGGATTTGGATCTTGTCAAGCTCTCCTTCGAAACCGCTAAAAAGATGCAAGTTCAAAGTATGGCTGTTGATTACATCTACGATGCGGAAAAAATGCCTCGAATTGCCGAAATAAACTACAATTTTTCTACCGGTTTGGTGGGAAGGTGCCAGGGATACTGGGATACTGATCTGAATTGGCATGAGGGGCATAGCCGTGCTGAAGATGCTATTTTGGATGACCTCATTGCGTCGGCAACCACTAACCAAACTTGACGGCACAGGTAAAAAATAATTACCCCATCCTGCTTGTCCTTGCACCCGTCTACGGCGTTCCATCCGCCGGCACAGATTCCAACAAATATGCACCGGCGGATGCGCCTTGTAGACGAGGCGCAAATCCGGAGCAATCTGGTGTAATTATTTTTTTACCTGCACCCTAATGTGGTGGTCACAACGTCACCGAGGCCGGATATGCCGTTGGATTCAACGATGCTTCCTATTTTACGCGGGTATTCCGGGAAGTGGATGGAAGTTCTCCGAAGCGCTATACTGCTCATGGGGGGCGTGCGTTGGCGGTTGAGGCATAGCGGGGGTGACAGGGGTGATCCGTTATCGGTTGTCGGTGATCGGTGGCTCATCAGCTCATCAACTCACCAAGATCATCCAGTTTCAGTTGACGGTTGGCGATCGGGAATCAGACTCACCCGCGGCCAGGGACCGACAGGACTGGTATCGACCCGCAGCGGGCAGCCGTATGCCTTGGAAAGCACTTGTGTATTGATGACCGCCTCAGGCGGCCCGCAGGCAGCAATGCGGCCATCGACCAGCAGGAGCAAACGATCGGCATACATGGCGGCCAGATTGATGTCGTGGGATACCATGACCACCGTTGTCTCACGTTCGGCTCGCAAATCAGCCAGAATTTCCATCATGCGAACCTGATGGGCCATGTCCAGGGCGGCGGTGGGTTCATCCAACAGAATCAGTTTGGGGTGCTGGCAAATGGCTCTGGCGATCTGGGCGCGCTGGCGCTCGCCACCGCTAAGCCGGCTCACGGGACGATCCGCCAGGTGGGTTAGACCGGCGTATTCAATGGCCTGCCTGGCAAGCGCCAGATCCGCTTCACCTTCCACGCCCAGAATGCCTAAATAGGGTGAACGGCCCATGAGCACTATTTCACTTACGGTAAACGGACTGTCATCGGCAATGGACTGGGAAACATAGGCGATCAACTGCGCCAGTGCTTTCCTTTTGTACTGCCTAAATGGGCGGCCAAAAAGACCGATTTCACCGCTGGAGATCGGCAACAGCCCGGCCAGGACCTTGACCAGCGTGGTTTTCCCTGATCCGTTGGGACCGATGATGATGAACATCTCAGATGGCTGCACAGTGAAGGTCAACTCCTCGAAAACGGATTTGCCGGAATACGCACAGGTTATTTTCTCAACATTGATCGTCATGTTCTGGATTGCCTTAATAGCGCTATGAACAGCGGCGCCCCGATCATGGCCGTGATGACGCCGCCGGGCATTTCGCCCTGGGCCGGCAGGACCCGGGCCAACAGGTCGCACCCCACCATGTAGGCCCCGCCCCCGAAGATGCAGGCCGGCACCAGGATGCGGTGATCCGGACCAATGGCAAGGCGCAGCAGGTGGGGAATGACCAGCCCTACAAAACCGATCAAACCGCATTGACTGACCGACATGCTCACCATCAGTGAGGTCGTAACCAGCAGTACCAGGGTTACCTGACGCACCCGCACCCCCATGGAGGCCGCCATATCACTGCCCAGAAGCAAAAGATTCATTCGATTGGAATGGATGAATACCAAAAAAAAGCAGGGAAGTAGAATGGCTGCGAGAAATCCCACATGATGAAGCTGGGATGCGGAAAGATCACCCATCAACCAGAAGATAATGTTGTGCAGGCGCGCATCCTGGGAGATGGAAAGTAAAAACATGATCACCGCGCTACAAAAGGCATTGACCATGACGCCCGACAGTAAAAGCGCGTCTTTGACCATCAGGGTGCGGCCTGAGCTGACGATGATGATCAGCAATAAAGTGGTCAGACTACCGATAAATGCGGTGAACCCCACGCCTTGAATGCGGGACAGCCCTAATAAAATACCGATAATGGCGCCGATGGCCGATCCACCGGAAATACCCAGGATGTATGGTTCGGCCAGGGGATTTTTGAGTAGCGCCTGAAACACCAAACCGCCCAGTGACAGGGCCGCGCCGACTAATGCGGCAAGCAGTACGCGGGGCAATCGGATACGCAAGATGATGGCGCATTGCGTGGCATCCACGGCGTCACGCTGGAAAAAAGTTTTCCAGACAGTATCAATACCGCTGCCCGATGGGCCCATGGCCAGTCCAAACAGCATGGCAACGGCCAGTAAAAGGAATAGTACCAGACTTACCAGGATGATCTTGGCTGGGACAGAGGCCGGGATCTTGATCATGATTGGGGCTTTCTGAAACGATCCGGATGAATCAGGCGGGCCAGCATTTCCAGCCCATCCACCAGGCGCGGGCTTGGACGGTCCAGTACATCGGAGTCTACAAGATAGATGCGGTCGTTTTTTACTGCCGGCATGGCGTCCCACTGCTGCCAATCCTGCTTGACCTCTTCAAATACGGCTTGCCGCGCCATGGAGGTGATGATTATGACTTCCGGTCGCAGAACGATGACTTCTTCCTTGGAGAACCGCGGGTAGGGGGTCTTGCCCTGGGCCAGGTTGATGCCGCCGGCCATGGTGATCAACTCGTGAAGAAAAGTCGAGGTGCCTACGGAAACGATCGGAGAAACACCAATCTGAAAAAACACCGTTGGCCGATGAGAGGCTCCGGCAATGCATTGCCCGATATAATCGATTCGGGTGCGCATATGGCTGACAATGGCCGTTGACCGGTCGGAGACATCCAGCAGCCGACCCAGTTCCTCCATGGTTCCCATTACCGCTTTTAAATTGCGCGGGTCCACGGCGTAGACGGGAATTCCCATGCCTTCCAGTTTACTGATGGCCGTGATCGGATTGCCGTCCTTGACGGCGATGCAAAGATCGGGGTTCAAGGCCACGATTTTTTCGACATTCAGATGAACATAGGAACCCACTTTGGGCAGCGACCGGGCTGCGGCCGGATAGTCGCTGAATTGTGTTGCACCGACCAGACGATCGGAAAGCTTCAGGGCAAAGAGGATTTCGGTGATGCTGGGGGCCAGGGAGACAATCCGCATGGGATGATCGGAAAGCTGAACCTTGCGCCCTAATTGATCGGTGACGGTTTTGGCGGTGCTGCAGGCCGGCAAGACCAGAATAAGGCCCCCCCACAGGATCACCAATAGCAGCGCCAGGCATGTTTTTCTTTTGTGACCGGCCGCCTTTGGGGGGCGGGTTGAAGGGCCGTTCACCCTTAGCCGGTGGTGGGTCAATTGATTTCGCATGGTACCTATCTAATAAAAAAACCGCCCTTTGGCGATACAAGGCGGACGTGCCGGCTCAGCTGCCACAGCAATGAATCCGCCTTGATCCGCGAAGGCGCGTTCAATCATGTCATCCGAGCAGGTCTCCTGGCTTGTGGATCGTCCCACCGGACGCCTCTTCCCACCGATCGGCAGTGGGCGGAATGCGGTGTTTATCCCCACTTACAGTGGCGGGTCCGCAGCGGATTTTCACCGCTTTCCCTGCTGTTTATGCTTGGCTAAGGAACCTGGATGACGATGAATGGTTTGCTTTTCGTTTATGGTTCCCAAGCGTTTGTGATGCTGTTCTTTATCGCTTACGATTCAGCACAGTCAACCTTCTTTTAAAATATTGTCGATGAAACGCCAATATTACAAAATTGAACTTCAACACCCCAAACCAAAGGTTCCATCAACCAGCATCCAGGAATAAAAACAGCGCCCGCTATCCACAAATCCGCGGCAGGCCATGGGTTTCGCGGATGTCCATGAGTTTTTGCAATGCTTCCCGCATCTTGGTTTCAGCTTGGGCGTGTGACGCGATTTTTTCGTCCTGGGTGACCAGATCAGGGAAAATGGCCCGTGCCTTTTCCTTTTCCTGATTATCAGCGTAGGCGATGACCTGTAGCCACAAACCGGCCAAGGCATGGTCCTTGTTATCCGATTGGGCGGCGGTGTGCCCGTATGCCTGGGCCACTTCATGTTTGCAACTCACCAGGGCTTCAAGACCGCTGAACGCATCTTCTCCCACCCTTTTTTTCAATTTTTGCATATCCTCAGAAAGGGTGTTGGCTGCTGCTTTTTTTTGATTGTGCTCGTCCATGGCACCGGATATGGCTCCTGCAGCGGCGCCGGCACTGGCCCCGTAAACCGCACTGCGAGCAACGGCTTCGCCGACATTCCCGCCAAATACCAGTGCTGTGACCAGACCGCCGACGGCACTGACCGCACCACCGACGGCCGCGCCTTGACCGCTTTTCTGTACCGTCTGCTTGGAACAGGCCCAAAAGGAAAGCGTCATGGCCACCAGGCTAAGGCATATTAACTTTCGATATAATTGTTTTTGGCTTCTCATGGGCACCTCTCGTATGAACGGGGTTATGGTTTAGGTTTAGGTCGGGATCGCGTAAGCCTCGATTTTTTCGACCTGTGCATCTCGCTTTTAGCCTTTAGCAATTAGCTATTGATTGTGAGCCGTTGACAGGTACAGGCTCACATCCACCTCATCAATCTGGTCGGAGGTTAGATACTTCACGGCGTAAGTTTGAAAAACGCCGCTGCTTAAAAACAAGTCGAAAAGATCGGCATCAATATGCTTTTCGTCTCGCATCAGACTCATGATGCGCAATGCCTCGCTTAAACACTTGGGGGATTTATAGGGACGATCAGCTGCGGTCAGGGCCTCGAAGATGTCGGCGATGGCCATAATGCGGGCGGGGATCGACATCTCTTCTTTTTTTAAGCCCCTTGGATAGCCGGTGCCGATCATGGTTTCATGGTGGGCACCGGCGAATTCGGGTACATTTTTAAGATACTCTGGAAATTCAAGCCTGCCCAGCATGATAATGGTTTGAATGATGTGCGCGTTGATTTTAAACCGGTCTTCCGGTGACAGGGTTCCTTTTCGTATACTGAGATTATATATCTCTCCCAGGTTATACTGGAGCTGAGGAACCGGCATGGTGAAGTCATGGGCATGGTCTTCAAAAGGGGGTGGATCACTGCGGGGGATCATGTGCTCGGGCTTGTCGGCAAGGACGTGCTCGACCACTGGCAACCGGGGAGAGGGCTGCCTGTTTTTAAGGGACGCTTCATCCTGGGAAATGCCGATACGATCATCCAGGTAACGCAGCCAGGTGCGCGCCGCGATGCGGTTCAGGCGCTCGATTTTTTCATCAGCCATGAATTCACCCCCGATATTGCACTCGGCAACAAAGGCAAAATCATCGGCGATCTGTTGCTGGGTTTCCTGCAACCTTGCTTCCAGTTGTTCGGTGTCGGTCTCACCGCCCAGTTGGCTGCGATAAAACTCAATTTGCGCATCTCTTAAAAGGACTTCGAAACGCATGCGGATTTCGTGGATGCGGTTATAGATGGTCTCCAGTTTGGTGGCCTTGTCCACCACATACTCGGGGGTGGTGACTTTTCCGCAGTCATGCAGCCACGCCGCGACCTCGAATTCCCAGCGCTCGTCTGCCGTGTCCATGGTAAAATCGGCAAAGGGTCCGTCATCACGCTTACATGCCGCATCGGCCAGCATCTCGGCAACCACCGGCACCCTGGCGCAGTGACCGCCGGTATATGGCGATTTGGCATCGATGGCACCGGCAATCAGCTTGGTAAAGTCATCAAACAGCTTACGCTGCTGCTCCAGTAGATGACGAATTTTGGCTTTCATGAGAAAGAAGGCCTTGATCAGGGAGTGAATTTCCTTGATGCTCGAATCAAAGGGTTGAGATTCACTGAAATCAGACAGCTGAATTTTGATGGACTCACGTTCCAATCGCATGAGGGATGAAGAAATTTTGCGCGATATCAGAAAGGATAAGGGTAGCATGACCAGTAAGACCAAACCGGAGAATAGAAAAATGCGTTGTCGCATACGCTGGATGTGACCCGTAAAATCAGAAACCGGAGCAATGGAAGCGATGATCTGGTCAAATTTTAGTGCGGCCTTGATGGGGGTGCAGCGAACCAAGTAGGCCATGTCGTTGATGGTTATTTCCAGTGTGCGGTCCATCAACCGGTCTGCCTGCTGGCGGTATTGGGCCACAACCGTGCGGACCCGCGCATCAGCGGATTCTTGTGCGTTGAGAAAATTCAGTCCATTGCCGGCTTTGATCGGGTTTTCCTCGGGGTTGGCAATGATGCGGCCGTCGCGATCAAAAAGAAAAAGGATGCCCTGATCGGATATTTTCTGCCTTTCAAGGGACCGGGTAAACCGGTCCAGCGTGACGTCGGCACCAAATACGCCGCCGCCATGGAGCAATTGTTCCGCACAGGTGATGCCGGGAAGCCGGGTGGAACTGAATACATAGGGTTTGGTGAAAAAGGCGCCGGTTTCCTTCTGAGCCCGGTTATACCAGGGACGTTTGCGGGGATCGTAACCCGGATCCAGGTTGTTCATCTCGCCTATCACCTGTCGATTTTGATCCAGGAAACACCAGCGCTGCTGGCGGATGCCGGATGCATCGACGGTGATGGTTCGCAGAACGTAATAGGTTGCCTGGGGTGCGCCGAACAATTGGCGAAATTCCGGTTTATCCCTGACGGCAACAAGCTGGATGAAACTGCCATCCGCATAGCCGCAATAGGTGGAAAATAAAAAATCATGAAAGGATAATGCCTTGAGCATTACCGGCATGGCCGGGTGGGATAGGCCGTTTTGGCTGGGGGGATTCTGCATGCCGGGCATTCGCGCCGCTGAGCCGGCGAGAATAGCTACCGATTCCAGGGCGTGTTCATAACGCTTAAGGGTTTTGGCATTGATTTCGGTAAAAAGTCGGTCGGCCATCTGGACTGCGGCGACTTTGCTTTCACGATGACTGATCCATAAAAACAGACCACTCAGCGCCACAACAATGATCACCACCAGGGTCGTGATGCCAACATAAAACGGGAGACGTTTTTTTTGATCGGGCATTTCGCTTCCTCTTAAATGATTGTCTTATCAATGCCGACCGTTTCTTTTTTAGCCGTTTTTGGTTATGATAATAACTGTGAAGGATGTAAAAGATCAACATGTGAAACGCGCATTGTCAGGGGAAGGGGAGGGTCCCATGACGCTAACCACAAAACCTTTTGTCAACGAGTCCGATTCCCGGTTTAAGCTTTTTCATGAGCTGATGGCGAAGAAGGTTCGCAATATTTTGTTGGTGTCCACGCCCTATGACGCCTGGATCATGGAGGAGGATTGCCGGCTGTCCGAGCGTATCGTCAATGAGTACCGGGGACTCAATCTCAGCCAACCCCCACGGCTTAACTGGGTTTCCTCTGCCGAGGAAGCGCTTGCGGCCCTTGAGCACCACCCCTTTGACATGGTGATCACCATGCCGCGCCTGTCGGACATGGGCGCTGCCGCGTTCGGCTATCGGATCAAAGAAAAGGCGCCCCATATTCCTGTTATTTTGCTTTCCCACGATGCGATCCCATCACCGGAAATGGTCGAGGCCAACCAGGCACCGGGAATCGACCGTACCTTTATCTGGTCCGGTAATACGGAGATCCTGGTGGCCCTGATCAAAAGTGCCGAAGACCGGATGAATGCTGACGCTGACACGCAATCGGCTGATGTTCGCGTGATTCTGTTTGTGGAGGATTCACCCTATTATCTTGCCTCCCTGCTGCCCATTTTATACCGCGAACTGGTGATCCAAACCCAGGCGGTGATGGAAGGAACCCTCAATGAGGAACACCGGCTGGTGACCATGCGGGCGCGTCCAAAAATTCTGGTGGCCGGCAATTATGAGGAAGCGCTTTCTTTATATGAACGGTTCGAGTCCCATGTGCTGGCCGTGATTTCAGATGTTCGTTTCCCCAGACACGGCGCTTTGGATGAATCCGCAGGCGTGGATTTTCTCAAGCATGTAAGGGCGAAACGGTTTGATATCCCCTTGCTGCTGACCAGTTCGGAGCCGGATTATGCCGGCCGGGCAGCTGCTGTCCCGGCCGTTTTTGTGGACAAGAATTCAGACACCTTGCACCAGGATGTGCGTCGGTTTGTCAAAGATCATTTGGGCTTCGGTGATTTTATCTTTCGCCTGCCTGACGGCACCCAGATCGGCCGGGCCTCCAATTTAAAGGCCCTTGAAGATCATTTACGAACCCTACCGGAGGATTCATTCAAGTATCATTGCAATCGCAATGATTTTTCGCGCTGGTTGTTTGCGCGCACTGAAACGGTTCTGGCTGCGGCGTTGCGCCCCATTCAAAACGATGATTTTTCTGATGTCGAGACGCATCGCCGTCATCTGATCGACATGATCGCCGAGAGCCGGAAAAAACGACAGAAAGGAATTGTCGCTGATTTCGATGCGGCGGATGCGGATTTTGATACGGAATTTTTTAAAATCGGTAAAGGATCGTTGGGGGGCAAAGCGCGGGGGCTGGCCTTTATTTCCTCCCTGCTTCGACAAAATTCCGAGCTTGGCGCCAAACACAGCGGTGTGGATATCGCGGTGCCCCAGACTCTGGTCATTACCACCGATGGTTTCGAGTCTTTTGTGGAAGATAATCAGCTGCGTTATCTTTCCAAAACAGACCTGCCCGATGAGAAAATTGCCGAGCTTTTTGTGGCGGGGCGCTTTCCCGGTTGGATCGAGGAAAATCTGCGTGGTTACCTGAAGCAAGTCAACTACCCACTTGCCATTCGATCTTCCAGTCTGTTGGAAGATGCCCAATTCAGGGCCTATGCCGGTCTTTATCGGACCTATATGATTTCCAATGACTGCCCGGATCTGGAACTGCGGCTGAAGCACCTCATTCATGCCATTAAACTGGTTTACGCGTCCACCTACTACAAAGGGCCCAAGGCCTTTTCCAAACGGGTCGGCCATCGTACGGAAGAAGAGCAAATGGCTGTGATCATCCAAAAAATGGTGGGGTTCCCATACGGCAGCAGTTTTTATCCGGCCATTTCAGGGGTGGCGCAGTCTTACAATTACTATCCCTTTGCCCGCATGAAGCCCGAAGAAGGTATTGTGACCATCGCCTTGGGGTTAGGTAAAACCGTGGTCGAGGGTGAAAAAACACTTCGCTTTTCACCTGCGCATCCACAAATACTTCCCCAGCGGTCCACGGTGGATGATATCTTGAAGAATGCCCAGCGCCACTTTTATGCCCTGAAATTGCAGCGGTCCTGTCACTATCTGGAAGCCAACGATGGTGCCCATCTGTGGCATCGCGAGTTGAGTGAAGCAGAAGATGAACTGCCGGTCAGGCTGCTGTCCAGCACATATATCGCCGAAGAACACCGCATTCGCGACACCATTCATATCCCCGGCCAACGGGTACTGACCTTTGCCCACGTGCTGAAATACAAGGAGTTCCCCCTGGCCGACATCCTGAAGGATCTTTTGCAGTTGGGGGAAAAGGGCATGGGATGCCCTGTGGAAATGGAGTTCTCGGTCAACTTGGGCGAAAGTAAGGCGCAGCCGTCGCAGTTCGCTTTTCTTCAGCTCAGGCCCATGACGGCGCGGGATGAAATGCAGCAGGTCTATATTTCAAACCAAGAGATCGAAGATGCGTTTTGTTTTTCCCAAAAAGCATTGGGAAATGCCGTAAAACGCGATATGGCGGATATCCTCTTTGTCAAGCCGGACACGTTCGACTCGGCCAAGACAGTGGCCATCGCCAGGGAACTTGCCAGACTCAATGCCACGTTAGTCCGAGAAAATCGGAAATACCTGCTGATCGGCCCGGGCCGATGGGGATCGGCGGACCGATGGCTGGGGATTCCCGTCTTGTGGGCCGATATTTCAGGGGTAGGGGCAATGGTTGAAACGCAGTCGGAAAAAATGGTTGCCGAGCCATCCCAGGGCTCACACTTTTTTCACAACATCACGACCCTGGGGATTAACTACATCACCATTGCCGCAGTCCATGGCGGCCGGCTGGACTGGGAATGGCTGTTGTCCCAGCCCCGGTTGAGCGAAACCCCCCATGTCGCTCACGTAAGGCTTGATACACCACTATTGTTGAAGGTTGACGGTCGGCAGTCCACCTGTGTGATCGTTGCAAAAAATAACCCTGAGGCGCATTAACCCTATCGTTGCATAAAAAGATCAAAAGATTGTCAACGTAGATGAGGCATAAATAACCCCACTGTTGCAAACGCTTTTTTTTGTTAACGCCTGTAACCCCAAAGGGAGGAAAAATATGGCTGATATTCTGCAATGGGTAAAAGACAGGGATCCCGGTGAACGGGAATTCCATCAGGCGGTGATGGAAGTCATGGCCTCGATCCAGCCGGTGATGGACAGAAACCCTGAGTACCGGGCGGCCAAAATACTGGAACGCCTCGTAGAGCCTGAGCGGGTGATTCTTTTCCGTGTGCCCTGGGTCGACGATATGGGCGAGATCCAGGTCAACCGCGGTTTTCGTATTGAGATGAACAGCGCCATCGGCCCATACAAGGGCGGGCTGCGCTTTCACCCCTCGGTGAACCTGGGCATCCTGAAATTTCTGGCCTTCGAACAGGTGTTCAAGAACGCCCTGACCACCCTGCCCATGGGCGGCGGCAAGGGCGGTAGTAACTTCGACCCCAAGGGTAAGAGCGACATGGAGGTGATGCGCTTCTGCCAGAGTTTTATGGCCGAGTTGTTCCGCCACATCGGCCCTGACACGGACGTGCCGGCCGGAGACATCGGCGTGGGCGCCCGGGAGATCGGCTATCTGTTCGGTATGTATAAGAAGTTGAAAAATGAGTTTACCGGCGTTCTTACCGGTAAGAGCCTGAACTGGGGCGGCAGCCTGATTCGCCCCGAAGCCACGGGATACGGATCGGTCTACTTTGCCGCCGAGATGTTAGCCACCCGCGGGCAAAGCCTTTCCGGCAAAACCTGCCTGGTTTCCGGTTCGGGAAATGTGGCCCAGTACACCATCGAGAAACTGCTCGACCTTGAAGCCAAACCCGTGACCTGTTCGGACTCCTCGGGCTATATTTTCGACGAGGCAGGCATTGATCGTGACAAGCTGGCTTTCATCAAGACGCTCAAGAATGTGCGCCGGGGGCGGGTCAAGGAGTATGCCGAGAAGTATTCATCAGCCGTTTACACCGAGGCCGAGCCGGATGCTGAGGTAAATCCGCTGTGGCGCCACAAGGCTGACTGTGCCTTTCCCTCGGCCACCCAGAATGAGATCAGTGCCAAGGACGCCCAGCATCTGGTGGATGGCGGAATTACGGCGGTGTGCGAAGGGTCCAACATGCCCACAGTGCCTGGAGGGATTGACATCTTCATCAACAACAAGATTCTCTACGGGCCGGGCAAGGCGGCCAATGCCGGCGGTGTATCGGTATCGGGGCTGGAAATGACCCAGAACTCCATGCGATTGTCCTGGACCCGCGAGGAAGTGGACAACCGGTTGCAGATGATCATGAAAAGCATCCACCAGACCTGTCTGTCGGCTGCCGATCAGTACGGTACCCCGGGGAATTACATGAACGGCGCCAATATCGCCGGCTTTGTCAAGGTAGTCGATGCCATGCTCGACCAGGGAATCGTTTGAGCCCGACACGGACTATCTGATTAGAAGTACATTAAAAAAGAAAAGAAAACGGCATCCAGCGTTTTAGGATGCCGTTTGTTTTCAGGTGTTGATGGCTTTACGTTAACTTCTGATAACGTTGGCAGCAGCGGGACCACGGTTGGTTTGCTCCACGTCGAAGGTCACCCGGTCTCCCTCCGAGAGGGTTTTGAACCCCTCGGCCTGAATAGAAGAAAAATGAACGAAAATATCGCCCTGACCTCCTTCCTGTTCGATGAAACCAAATCCTTTCTTATCACTGAACCATTTTACAACACCGTTTGCCATTTCTGCAGCCTCCTTAAAAAAAGTAAACAAACCCGTCTCGAACGATGGCGATGGCTGCCGCCAAGAAGCGGAAAATTCCCCATGATTTCAAGACACTCCGATCCAAGGACCGGATAATACACACGCCAAAAAAATTCCAACACGAAAGTTGAAAGCACAAATGCAAGGCGTTTTTAATCGCATGCAATGTTAACGGATGATGGTGGCCGGCACTTTTTGCCTATTGGTCGTAGACTGAGTAAAGCCCCCGGCTGACACGTTTCATTTTCCCCTTTTTACAGGCACGATGAACGATATTGCTGATTTGTTTTTCATTAAATCCTGATTTGTCTCTCAGCGCTTCCACAGTGATGCCTTTTTTAAAGCGTTTCATGATGGTAAGCACCTGATCCGTGGGGGTAAGGCTTCTGACCCTGGCTGCCGGTTTCTTTTTAGCTAACCGCGCTGCTTTTTTCGGTACCGTTTTTGTAGCTGCCGCTTTTTTCGGTGCCGCATCAACTGCCTTGGCCAGGGTTTCAGTTTTGTTGGCCAAGGTACTTAATTGCTTGGCAACGGTTCTTAGATCTTTGGCTAGTTTTTTCATGACCGGAATCCTCCACGTAAAATGGTGTACAAAGGCTTACAAATTACAACCGTATATATGGAGAAAACGAGATGCTACCCGTCCGAAATTGAAATAATCAATGTCGTAGAGCAGCCGCTCGGTTGATTTTGTTAAATAATGCGATGCCGACAAAATTTTGGCTCGCTTAACGCTGTCGGGCTGAGAAAAGATCTTATGATGATCCACGAATTGCCATAAATTCATTTGAGAATAGACGCAACAGATTTCCCAACAACCTATGAGAATGAGCATAATAGATCACTTGAAAAATGTCAAGCTGCCAGAATATCACCAAAAAATGGTTGCCCGTATTTTACCGGGCCAGTATCAAGATGAATAAAGTCAGACTTTGGATAGTAACCGACGCCACCCCATTCTTTCTGGATAGCCACGGGACGAATCGCGGATGTACAATATCCGGGAATTCGCATGTCAATGGCGCGACCTGCCATGTGAAGACTTTTCGGGGGCACGCCTTTGGTGACTTTTCTCAATGCCGCATTTGTAGTTGGGGAACGGTATCCGGAGATAATACTGATGGGGGCACGGGGATTTACTTCGCTGACAATGCAATGAAGCAGATCCAGCGGTTTTGGGGCGATGGGCTTTATTTCTCCGGTGCGGTAATCGCGCATGATATGATTGATTGCGCTATTCATCAGATAGACCATAGTTCTGGAACTGTTTCCAATTTTTTTCAGTATCGTAAATCGTACTGTCCATACTCCCTAATAAGCGGCGATAAAAATGACGATTCGTACTGCCTATTTGGGGAAAGCAATTATTATCAATAAAAACTTAAGGAAAAACACGAACGCTGTCAAGGGGGAATCCTTTGATTTACTCGTTTCCTCTATTTCACGGGCAGGTCTGACAGTTGTCCATCGGGAAAATGAAATTATCCGTTTTGGGTTAAGTTTTCTCTGAATCAACCGATAGTATAGAGATAAACCGCAACCTTCGGAATGCCGTTGGTGTTCATCACGTGTCATATCCATACACGGGGTAGGGTATGGATCGAAACATGTATCAACAGGACCGTCATGGGGAAAAAACAAACCGAACCAACCACACCCCTTATTTCACGTCGAACAGGGATTGATCGCCGCTGGATTACAACAATTAAGTATTATCCGGAACGGCGCAGTGGTAAAGATAGACGCTTAACTCATCACCGTTCATTTTTAGCGCCCATTGATTCAGAGGAGCAGGATGTTCAGAAAAAACCACGTTCCGATAGTCTTTCCAATGATGGCGCGGCAGCGGTTGAAAAATTGGAAGGGTCGACTTCCGAGGAGCCCCTTCCTCGGATACCTGAGAGTGCTGTGGTGGATAGCGCCGACGACGATTGATCGAAAAGTTAGTAATGCTAACGTCTGACTGGGGGATGCCAGGTTGTTGACAAACCGATGGCATTCATGATGTAAATGGCCTGCTGCATGGTCGCGCCGATATCGGCAATGCCATGGGAGTCGTCTCCTGGAACGACCTTAATGCCCATGGCATGAGCCTTTTCAAGAATTGGAGCCGAAAGATAGGGTTCTCTTTCTCCTCTGGATAGGGGGCGCAGGTTAAAATCCAGAATCAGATCCAACTGCTTGATCCGTTCCAGATTTCTGATGATCTTCTCCCAAATGGCGGGTTTGGTCAATCGCGACCGATAGTCCGGGTCATAGATCCGAATAATATCCAGATGCCCGACGACGCGTGGTTTCAAGATATTGATCATATTGAGCTGTTGATCAAAATAGGCCTGGTACAGTCCATCGATGCCCCCGCAGTGATCGGCTGCTAACTGATAGTACTTTTTGCTATAGTCAAAGGGAATGTCGGCAACATGATGAGCAGACCCGACCACGTAATCGGGTGAAAAACGGTTGATCAGCGTTTTTGCCGAATCAAGACTTCCGCTGTAGGTTTCACTTTCAAAGCCCACAAAGATCTGAATATCCTTCGCGTACTGGGCCTGAAGGCGGCGGCAGGTGGTGATATACTCAGCAAAACGCTGGGTGAGTGACGTTGCATTCAGTCCGGCACGCCGCTCTTCGGGATAGACAAATGCATCGGACACGGGCGGCATGTGCTCCGTGATTCCGACCCAGGGGTATCCTTCTCGGATGTAGGCCAGGACAATTTCTTCCAATGTATTTTTTGCGTGGCTGCAAAACTGGCCGCTATGGCCACCATGAATCGATACCGGTTGCGGGGCGTCCATAAAGATTTCCCTTCTTGGTCCGCGTGGGTTTACCCCAATGGTACAAAAGCGTTAGTATTTTCCTTGTAGAAATGCCTGTCGGCGTGTTTCGGGAAATCGCTCAATCGCATAACGCAGCATCGTGCGCGGCATCCGTTGGTAGTGCTTCCTGAGAAAGTCAACCAGCGCTGCTTCATCTTTTTTCCCGGCCTCACGCAGCATCCAGCCCACGGACTTGTGGATTAAATCCTGTTCGTCTTCCATCAGCAGGGTGGCTAATTTGAATGTGTCATCGAGCTGACCGTTGCGGATAAAGTGCCATGTGGAGACGATGGCGATGCGACGGTCCCATAAGCTGGTAGAAGATACTAGCTGATAAAGGACCGTCTTATCGCGATTCAGTAAAAATGCCCCCAAAATCACGTGCGCGGAGGCGTCAACCAAATCCCAATTGTTCACCTGTTGGGTATTTTTCAGATAGAAATCGACGATCTGTTTCTGCTTGGCAGGATCTGATCGGCTAAACTGCTCGGTCAATACGAACAAGGCCAATTGCCGATGTTCGTGAAATGGGGATTGCAGGAGCTCATCGATCACATCCATGCTCGCCGATCGATGCGTTTTGGCCAGCTTGCGTAGTTCAGGAACCCTGATTCCCAAAAATTGGTCGTCCTCGGCATACTCGCCTCTGCCGGTTTTGAAAAACCGACGCGACTTTTGGGCGCGTGTCGGGTTGGCCATGGCCTGCAGGGCCTCTTTGATCGGTGCTGTGGGCGATGGCGGCGCGTCGACGGCAAAATTCTGTTTGAGCAGATTGACAATTGGCAGAAAGGGGGGCGTGGGCATCTCGGACCATTTGAACCAGGCCCAGCATTCGCATTTGTGCGGTTCCTTTACCGTGGCATCGCCGGTTGTCTGATCGGCAATGACGAACAGCGTAATGTAATGTTTTTCTTCTTCATGGAAGATATCATTTGTATAAGGGCCTAATCGGCAGGCGTCGATGGACAGGCCGGTCTCTTCGTAAAGTTCGCGCCGGGCACAGCCCTCAATGGATTCGCCATATTCCAGATGGCCACCGGGGAACTGCCATGTGCCGGCACCATGGGCATTTTTGCGTTTGCCTAAAAGCACACACCCATCCCGAACGACAATGACGGCAACACCGACGGTTGGCCTTTTCTCATCCGCCATGATTTTGCACCTGCTTCCTGCTGATACAATCGATTAAATTGTATACAGGATGACCAGACACCGCGTGATTTCCGACGAGAGGCTTTTCAGCTTATGCGGTGTGTTTGAGTGAAAATGAATGGATTCTCCTTTTTTCAGTGTGTGCACTTTACTGCCCAGGGTGAATTGCAATTCGCCTTCCATGACAAAAATGAATTCTTCACCCTCGTGCTTGTAGGCCACGGGCTTGTGATCATGATGGGGTTCGATGGTGACCATAAAGGCTCGTAAATGATCGTGCTCAGCGCCTGAAGTCAGTGTTTGGTAAGAGTAGTTGCGGGTCCGGTTGACATACGCCTGGGTGCGTTGATCGCGGATGTGTGCTTTTTCGTCGTCGCGCAAAAATGTGCCTGGATCGACCCCGTAGGCACCTGCCAGTCTGAGCATGAATGCCACGGGAGGAGAGATATCACCATCCTCTACGCCGGCAATAAACTCCGGCGTTTGTCCGGTAATTTGGGCCAAATGCTCGGGTGACCAGCCCTGAGCCTCGCGCAGGGATTTGATTTTTTCTCCCAAACTGCCCTTGCCGGTCTGTCCGGTCATATCCGTGCAGACGTCATCGGCCAATTGCCGCATCACTGTCTGCCTGACCTGTGAGATCAGCAAAGGGAGAAATGTGGCGGCATCAGCGACGACACCGATATCGGCTAACCTAAAAATCGGCGCTTGGGGATCACGGTTAATGGCCACGATGGTTTCCGCGCCCATGATGCCGGCGGTATATTGGATCGCGCCCGAGGTCCCGATGGAAAAGAGCAAGCGTGGCTTGATCGTTTTTCCCGTCTGGCCAATCAGCCGGTCTTCAGCCACCCAGTGATTGAGTATCGGCGGGCGGGTTGCCGCCACCTGACCGGCCAAGGCGGTGGCCAGCTGTCGAACCAAACCGAAGTTTTCCATGCTGCCCAGCCCCGCCCCGCCAACAACGACAGTGCGAGCATTTTCCAGTACGTCTTCTGACGTGTCCGCCATTTTCGAGGATACCAGCCGGATTCCTTTGGGTTCAGGGAGGGTCGCCAGGGGAATGTGCTCGATCCGGCCTTTCCGGGTCGAATCCTTTTCTCCGGTGGCGCCTTCGGGCTGCACGGTGGCAAACCCCGTACCATGCCCTTTGGCATAGGTAATCTCGGCCATGATTTCCCCCCCCCAGGCCGGACACAGGCCGATAACGGCACCGTCCTGACCGGGTTTAAGCTCGACGCAATCGGCCATCAATCCGGCCCGCGCCGATGATGCACTGCGGGCCGCCAGATCCCGGCCGAAATCGGTGAGGGGGAATAACACAAGCCTAGGTAAGTGCTGGTCTAAAATCGGGTTTAACGCGTCCGCGAACTGGTGCACCAGGGGTATGCTGAACTGCTCATTCTCAAAAAAATAGACCGTGTCCGCGCCCCAGGCGATGGCTTCATCCGCTACAGTGGCGGTGATAGCACAGGCATCGTCCACAGACGTGGTCAACACTCGGGTGGATTTAGCAGAGGACAATGTAAACAGGATTACTCGATCACCCGTTTGAGCCGCCAAATGGGAGGCTTTTACGAGTACCTTAAGGCTAAGATCCAATAGATGGCGGGTTCTCAGATCGCCGAATACCCAAATTTCGTTGGTGGTTGGTTTGGTCATGGTGGTTAGGTCGCTTACCCAAATATGATTATTTACGGCTTCATGCTGCTCACTTGTCAATTGGCAAATGCCAGCCCCGGACTAACCGATCTGACCGGACGCCGTCAGTCGGCGTACCAGCGCCTCGGCCTTATCTGCTGGAGACCCTTCAATCCAGTCGCAGGTGCGGTCTTTTTTAACCGGTTTCATCGACAGCACGCGTGTCGGGGATCCGGCATCGCCCACTGTTTGGGGATCCAATGCCAATTGCATAGCGCTTACTATTTCAACCTCCTGCTCGTCAAACGCCGTGGCAATCGATCCCAGGGATGAATCCCGTGAGAAAACAGCAGACGGATGAATCGTAAGCGCTGCCGGCAGCATCATTTCGTAGGTTTCCAAGAAATCATCTACCCGGCGCTCCACGGTCAGATGGTCGGTTTGCTTTTCAATACGCATGGCTCCGTTGAGCATGGGCAGGTCCAGAAGCACTGCGGTCTGCGGACCGACCTGGCCGGTGTCACTGTCTGATGTTCGGGTGCCGAAAAGCAGTAGATCAAAAGGGGAAAGAAATTGAATCCCGGCACAAAGGGCTGTCGCCGTCGCCAGGGTATCGGATCCAATCAGGGCCGGATCCGAGAGCAGCACAGCGCGATCTGCACCGGCTGCCAGGGCTTCACGCAGCGTGGCGTCGGCAGTCGGCGGTCCCATGGACAATACGGTAACCGAGCCCTGATAGCGTTCCTTTAACTGGACCGCCATCTCAAGAACCGGGCGGTCAAACGGATTGAAGGCGCATTTATCTGCCGTGCGCACAATTTTGCCTCTGGGGGCGTCGGTAACCACCGATTTGATACAGACGATGATATTCAATGGTGTTGCTCCTTATCCTTCCAAAACACTTTTGGCGATCACCATGCGGTGAACTTCCGAGGTGCCCTCGTAGATGCGGGTGACCCGCGCGTCGCGCCAATACCGTTCCACGGCGTAAGCTTTACTGTATCCATAGCCGCCGTGGATCTGAACGGCCAGATCCGTCACCCGGGTGGCGGTTTCGGCGGCGAACAACTTGGCCATGGCGGATTCCTTGGAATAGGGCAGATGCTTGTCTTTCATGGCCGCTGCCCGATAGACCATCAGCCGTGCGGCATCCACCTGGGTGGCCATATCGGCAATCATGGTCTGGATGGACTGATGCTGCGCAATGGGAACGCCGAATTGTTGGCGCTGGCGGGCGTAACGCACGCCCTCTTCCAGGGCTGCCTGGGCTATCCCCACCGCCTGGGCGCCAATGCCCATGCGGCCGGCATCCAGAGCGGCCAGGCCGATTTTAAGCCCCATGCCTTCCTTGGCCAAAAGGTTGCCTTTGGGGACATGGCAATCGGTGAGGCGGATCGAACAAACCGGATTGGCACGCATGCCGCACAGGTCTTCCAGGTCACCGGCCACAAATCCAGGTGTGCCCCGTTCGGCGACCACGACGCTAATGCCTCGTCGGCCGGCAGCCGGATCAGTGCGGCAGAAAATCAAGCACACGTCGGCAATACCGCCGTTGGTTACAAAAACCTTGTTGGCGTTGACTGTATAACCATCATCATCGGCCAGGGCCGTGGCCTCGATTCCGCCGGCATCGGAACCGGCATTGGGCTCGGTCAAACAGAAGGCGCCGATTTTTTCGCCTCTGGCCAGGGGAGGGACCCAGCGCTCAATCTGACTGTCATCACCAAAGGTCAGGATCGGATAGACACCAACACTGTTGTGAACAGTCACACACAAGCCCATGGCCCCGCTGACGCGTGAGATTTCTTCGATGATAATGGCATAACTGACCGCATCCAGGCCCGCTCCGCCCAGGGATTGGGGAACCTGGATGCCAAAATAGCCCAACCGGCCCATCTTTTCAGCCACATCCCAGGGAAAACGGGCTTCCTGATCAATTTGTGCGGCCACCGGGCGAAGCTCACGCTCGCAAAAGCGGCGTACTGACTGGCGGACGGCACGATGTTTTTTTTCGAGCAGCATATCCATGAAGGGGGTAATCCTGTCGATCGTTCAGTGGGTTGTTTATTCTGGGTGATTGAATCAAAACGGATTCATGGCCATCGCCTGCTCAACGGGCGCCTGTTGGTTGCGCTTTCCAGACCGCAAGGGATGGCCGGCTTACGGATAGGAACGCTGATGCAGCTATCAGAATTTGGCGTGTGCGTCAATGACTCCGAAGCCCGATTATTTTAAAATTGAAGCCATTGTCAAATGGTGATACCACCACCGGTATCGATTTTTTTGCCCCGTCAACCCTTATTTTTTTAATGTCTGGTTCATGATCCGGAATAAAGATCGAAAGATTGATGGATGAGATGGAACCCCAACCGGCAATACGTGGCAGTTATCCAGTGACACCCCGGCCGGCGGTCGGTGCTGTGGTTTTCAAGGACAATGCCGTGCTTTTGGTACGGCGCGGAAAACCCCCTGCCAAAGGAATGTGGGCCATTCCCGGTGGCAGCGTCCGGTTGGGGGAAACGCTTCAGACGGCGGCCGAGCGGGAAATATTGGAAGAGACCGGTATTATCGTTCGGGCTGGACGGCCGGTATATGTTTTCGACGTGATCGAGCATGATGAAGACGGTGGGGTAAAATTTCATTATGTCATCGTGGATTTAGTGGCCGAGTATGTGGACGGAGAGCCTTGTCCCGGCGATGATGCAACGGATGCACGCTGGGTCCGGGAGGTCGATTTAGTGAACCTTGACGTCAATCCGGCCACCCGTCGCCTGCTGGCCGAAACATTCGATTTTGGTTGTGAATCAGACTTATAAAAGAAGAGAGGATTGTATGAAAACCATTCCAGATAGTGAACAAGCACGGATTCGAAAATGGGCCGAAAAGATGGATCATGATGTGACCCTTCGTTATGCAACGGCCGATCACCCCATGGATGACACGTTTAAGGCCTTTGCCAATCAACTGACCGAGCTTGCGCCCTGTGTGCATTTAAAAAAAGATGGTGATGCATTGGTCCGTCTGCCCGCATTGTTTGTCGGGCCGCATAAGACTTATCAGGCCCTGCCATTGAACCGCGAACTGGAACCCTTTCTAACGGCCCTTGGCGATGCGTCTGCGTTTGCCGATCAGCTTGCCAAAGGGGTGCGTGAGCAGCTTGACCGTCTTGAGGTCCCGGCGATGACCAAAGTCTATATCACACCGCACTGTCCGTTTTGCCCCACGGTTGTATCGCTCTTGTTGGGACTGGCGGCAGCCAGTGATCGTGTACGACTGTCGATCATTGACGGTGAGTTGTTTCCGGACGAGGCGCAAAAAGACCGTGTCAGTGCCGCGCCCACGATTATCCTGGACGACCAGTTTCGTTGGACCGGATCCGTTGATGCCAATGAACTGGTCACTATGATGTTGGACCGTGATCCCGCTGGTTTGGGAGCCGATGCCCTGCAAGGCCTGATTGAAGATGGTGATGCCCAGGGGGTGGCTCAGATGATGGCCGATAATGGAACGCTTTTTCCGGCGTTTTTCAAACTGTTGACCCACCCGCGCTGGTCCGTGCGATTAGGCGCCATGGTGACCTTCGAAACACTCGTCGAACTGGACCCACAGCTGGCCGCACAGGTTGTCGATCCGATTATCAGCTGCTTTGGTGATGTGGATGACATGGTCAAGGGGGATCTTTTGCACGTGGTGGGAGAGTCGGGCAACCCGGCGGCCATGCCGTTTTTAAAGTCGGTGGCCAGTGATGCCGAGGATGAAGAAGTGCGTGACGCGGCAATCGAGGCCATTGAAAAACTGAACTAATCCAATCGGTATACGCTGGTCATCAGGAGGGAGGCCGTTGACGGTTTCTTTCCATTCACGATGCCGGTAAAGATCCCTTTAAATTGTAACTTTTTAGGATTTCAGGGCTCTATAGATATGGAAGGTGAAAACATGCTCAGCTTCCATTCTTACCTCCTCTCATTCCTAGAGCCCCCAACAATCCCCAATGTGTTCGGGGGCTCATCCTTTTTAGTGTTTGTGGTGCGATACAGGGACAAGATGCGGTTGGCATTTGACAAGGTGATTGCTTTTCCTTTAAATATTGTCCACCCGAATCATGTCCAGCGAAAAATAACCCCTTTGGTTTATTTGTTGTCGTTAATAACGGATTGAATTTATTTGGATTCAAACAAGAGGTCGAATGGATGAACACACAAACGCTGATCCTGACAGTACTCATTTTATGGCTGATCACGGGCTTGGCTTTTTTGTCCGCTTATTCCGAGGTCAAGCGGACCGGCGGCACGCTCGTGGATGCCATGCGCAATAACGAATCTTTCTTTTTTTTCCTTAGCATCGTCGTGGGGCTGGTGGTGGTCGCTTTTAAGCTTTCCGGTTCTTTTCCGTTTTAAACGCATCGATTTGCTTTTTTTCGTCTGCGTGTTTTCTACGCTCATTATCGATCCAGTCAATACGACTCCACAACCCATGCAGAATGCGCACCTCTCTGTCATCCAGACCGCTGCGTCCGAACATGCGCCGAAACGCCCGCAATATATGATCCGGGTTTTGGGGGTCCAGATATTCGGCTGCCAGAAGGGTCCGGCGCATGTGCTGGAACATGTTTTCCACATCCCTGGCCTGAGCCGGCACCCGGTCGCCATTGATGCGGGAATCCGCCGTGAGTGCCTTTTTACGTAGCTCGTAAAGAAACAAGGCGACGGCGTGGGACAGATTCATCGACGGATAGTTACTATCCGTGGGAATGGTTACGAACGCATGGCATAAATCCAACTCTCTGGTGGTCAGCCCCCGGTCTTCACGGCCAAACACAAAGGCCACGGTGGATCCCGTGGGTTGAGCCAACGCTTGAACCGCACTTTGTTCAGGTGTTAACAGCCCTTCACGGTATTTCCCAAAGCGACGCGTGGTTCCAAAGGCCAGATGACAATCTGCCAGGGCGGCGCTCAGCGTTGGAAAAACAGATGCCTGGCTTAAAATCGTTTCTGCTTTTAGGGCCATGCGCCGGGACGCAAGGGATCGATAGTCATTACAGGGGTTGACCAGGCACAGATCAGACACGCCAAAATTCATCATTGAGCGGCAAACCGAGCCCACATTAATCGGCCCCTGGGGCTCTACAAGGATGATGCGAATATTTTGCATGGTAACGAATTAGTGAAAATGGTTGTTTCCCACATGGACCGGGTTGAAAATCGTGCCATCCAAATCAAGAGGGCTGAGCGAAAATGGCACAGTGTGACGGACGTGTCAATGTTACCGTATCAACCTCAGCAATTGTAATTTTGCTTTTTCAACAAAAGCTTTTCCCCGTGTTGAGAATAGGATAAAAAACAAGAAATCGTCTGACCGTCAACCCAACCATTTTTGCTGAACCGCCATTTTTTGTGAACCTATAGATTAGGACAAGGATGACGAATGAAAACCGCCAAAGATTATATTGTGTTTCCCTTGGATGTGCCCAGTCCGGAAACGGCTCGCAGCCTGGTGTCGCTTCTGGCTGATGATGTGGGAATGTTTAAGATTGGCCTTGAATTGTTTATCCGATCAGGGCCGGAACTGGTGCGATGGATTGTACACCAGGGTAGCGCCAAAGTGTTTCTGGACTTAAAACTTCACGACATCCCGGCTACCGTCCAGCGCGCCATGACCCAGGTGGCTGAGCTGGGGGTGTATTTTGCAACCGTTCACTGTGGGGAAAGTCAAGCCATGCTCGAGGCCGCCGTGACGGGTGCCGCCGGTAAAGTGAATGTGCTCGGGGTAACCGTGCTGACCAGTGTCTCTGCGGAGGATGTAAAGACCGCTGGGTATCAGGAACCATACTATACGGATTTGCAGCAGTTGGTGATGAAAAAGGCAGTCATGGCCAAAGATGCCGGATGTGCCGGTATCGTCTGTTCAGGCCATGAGGTCCAGCACGTCAAAGCAGTGTTGGGCGAATCGTTTCAGGCGGTGACGCCCGGTATCCGGCTGGCCGGTAAAACGGTCAGTCAGGATGATCAATCAAGGATCGTTACGCCTTCCATGGCTATTGAAAGGGGCGCGGATTATCTGGTTATCGGCAGACCGATCCGTGATGCCGACGATCCAAGGGCGGCGGCCAGAGAAATTGCCGCACAGATCCAATTGGCTTTGACCGGTGCGTAATGAATAAGGCGAATCAAACCTAAGATAATCGGTTGATTCGCCTTTTAACCAGCTTAAAACAATTACGCTTTGAAAAAACGCCATAAACAGAGGGCGATTACCACTACACACACAAAAAGAACAAAACGAAGCTGATCAGGGGAAAAGGACTTCATCGGTCTGATTTCCTCCAGAAACCGATCAATCTTGATGAACTCGTAAGAAGTTTCTGTTCGGACGGATTCGTCAATCCTCGCGATCAAGGCCAAAAGTGGTGTGCAGCACCCTGACGGCCAGCTCCGTATATTTCTCCTCAATGATGCATGAAATCCGAATTTCCGAGGTGCTGATCATGATGATGTTGATATTTTCCCGTGCTAGGGCATTGAACATCAATGATGCCACTCCGGAATGGTTTTTCATGCCCACCCCGATAACCGATACCTTGGCAATGTCGGTATCCCCAAAAACATCTTCGGCGCCGATGGTCTGGGCGATCTTTTTTTCGATTTCCAGGGCGCGTTCGTAATCACCTTTGGGAACGGTGAAGGTCAGATCGGTTTGACCACCGACCCGGGTATTTTGAATGATCATGTCCACCAGGATTCCCGCTTCGGCGATGGGGGAGAATATTTTTGCAGCAACACCGGGTTGGTCAGGGACTTTTTTTAAGGTAATGCGTGCCTGATTCAGGTCGTGGGTCACGCCGGAAACAACCAGTTGCTCCATCGCGGAATCTTCGTTAACCACCATGGTGCCTTCCTCCTCTGAAAAAGATGATCGAACGTGAACGGGAATGTTGTACTTCTTGGCGAAACCAACCGACCGGATTTGGAGCACCTTCGCTCCTAAACTGGCCATGTTGAGCATTTCGTCATAGGAGATGACCTTGATTTTCCTGGCCTTGGGGCAGATGTTGGGATCTGCCGTGTAGATGCCGTCCACATCTGTATAGATTTCACAAATATCGGCATCAAGGGCGGCGGCGATGGCTACTGCCGAGGTGTCCGACCCACCGCGTCCCAGTGTAGTGATATTGCCTTTGATGTCAGCGCCTTGAAAACCGGCAACCACGATAATATTGCGGTCGGAAATCAGCCGCCGGATTCGCTCCCCGCCAATTTCAAGAATGCGGGCGTTGCCGTATTCGCAGTCGGTAACGACTTCGGCCTGGTGACCCAGAAGCGACTGGGCTTTGTATCCCATGTCTTTGAGCAGCATAGCCAACAGGGCCGCAGTGGTTTGCTCACCGGTGGCCAGCAGCACATCCAGTTCCCGGCGATCCGGCGCTCCGGATGCCTCGTTGGCCAGTCCGATGAGCCGGTCGGTTACACCGGCCATGGCGGAGAGGATCACGACCACATCATTTCCCTGATCGTAGGCCTTTATCACTCGCTTGGCCACGTTGCGGATACGTGACACATCGGCAACGGATGTCCCTCCAAATTTTTGAACGATCAATGCCATAACAATATACCTTAAATAATTAACTATGGGTTAACCCATCAACCCGTTTAAGGGGATGATGAAATGCCGATGTCCTTTAGCAGATCCGCCGGATCAAGTCCACATGCAATTATCTGAATGGATCGACAGGTGTCATCTACCACTTTAAAAATGAGATCCAATCGGCAAGGTGGTCGATCGGAAGGGTGTAAACGCTGGGCCCATTCAATGGCCACAATGCCGGTGTTGTCCAATAAATCATCTAATCCGATATCGATCGGGTCAACCGGTTCGGGTAATCGATACAGGTCCACATGAAAAAACGGCAACCTGCCGGGATACTCGTTGATCAGCGTGTAGGTCGGGCTGGTCACCGGAATCGACGGCGGAACATCCAGTCCTGAGGCAAGCCCTTGGGCGAATGCCGTTTTACCGCTGCCCAGATCGCCGTACAACAATAGCGTCAACGGGCGATCGAGTCGCCGGCCGATGGTGCGACCCAGGCTGATGGTTGCGTCGGCCGAGCGGGTGTTAACCACAAGGCCATTTGATTGGCTTTGGTTGGAAATCTCGACACCCATGTCGTTTATCAGTCCATTGAATAGAATAGGGGATCCGTATCCAGCCAGGGGTCATGGTCTTCACCGTTTAGCATTTGCTCTAGCGCCTCGGGAAGGGTATCCATGACATCCGTTGCCAGATAGCCCACCGGCGCTTTTATCCGCGCCATGCGATCGGCAGCCAGACCGTGCAAATAGACACCGCTTTGGGCGGCATCCTCAATTGACAGCCCCTGGCAAACCAGGCCGGCAATGATTCCGGTCAGTACATCGCCCATGCCGCCGGCGGCCATGCCCGGGTTTCCGGTGGGATTGATAAAAACCATGCCATCCGGCTGGGCGATAATAGTACCTGCGCCTTTGAGTACCACAACGACACCGTACTGTTTGGCAAAGGAGCGCGCATGGCCGATACGGTCACTCTGGATATCGGCGGTTGACTGTCCACTGAGTCTGGCCATTTCACCTGGATGGGGGGTGAGCACAATGGGAGATTGGCGCTTGGACAAGATGTCCGAATCTTCGGCAATCAAATTCAGCCCATCTGCATCAATCACCAACGGAACGGGACTGGCTTGGATCAACCGGGATAACAATCGACCGGTTGAGGGGGCAGTGCCGATTCCAGGTCCCACAGCCAGGCACCTTTTACCTTCAAAATGGGAAAGGAGCGTCTCAATCGCCGACTCGTCCAGCCCACCCTGATCCGATTCAGCCAATGGCACCGTCATCGCTTCTGTGACCATTGTTTCGAGAACCGGATTCAGGGAAAAAGGGACGCCCAAGGTAACCAATCCAGCACCGACGCGCATGGCCGACATGGCTGCCATGGCTGCGGCACCGGTTTTTCCTGGTGATCCGGCCAGAACCATTAAATGGCCGGTCTGCCCTTTGTGGGCGGTGGCCGACCGCCGGGCAAATTGCCGTTTTAACGTGCCAGGCGTGATCAGATGTTGTCGGCACCCCACATCTGTCGCCACATGCGGCGGAATACCAATTTCGATGACTTTTAACCGCCCGGTTAGGGTTCGTCCAGGGTAACTGAGGTGGCCAACTTTGGCAAATCCAAAAGTGGCGGTGGCGGTGGCCTGGATACAGGTGCCACACACCTGTCCGGTATCGGCATTCAGACCCGAGGGAATATCCACCGCAAAAACCGGTCGATTCTGTTGGTTGATGAAATCGATGGCCGTTCGAAAAAAACCACGTACATCCGATTTCAGGCCTGTACCCAAAATGGCATCGATCCAGATGTGCTGGTGACGCATGGCCATTTGTTGCTGCACAAACGCATCTTCATCGGTTATTTCAATCACCGGTACACCCACGGCATCCAACAGATTCAGGTTCGCAGCCGCATCGCCAGTGATGTGCTGTTTTGGAGCAAGCAGAAAAACAGTCACGGCAATGCCCTTTTGGTGCAAGTAGCGAGCCATGACAAACCCGTCTCCACCGTTGTTACCTCGGCCGGCCATAATCCCAACAGGACCATTGTGAAGGCCATATATCGCTTCCAGGAAAAAAGCGGTTGCCCCGCGACCTGCATTTTCCATAAGCACACGACCGGGAATACCAAAGGATTCGATCGTGCTTTGATCCATACGCTGCATCTCGTTGGCGGTCACCAGAAACATTTGGTTTTCCTCATGAATGATCAGGATAATCGTTTAATAGGCTAATTATCGAGGTCTTCGATCAATGTCCGCATTTCACGAACCGCTCGGTCCATCCCGACCAAAGCAGCCCGGGAAACAATGCTGTGGCCGATGCTAAATTCATCAATTTCGACCAATCCCTTGAAGGCTTTGATGGTGGTATAGCATAGACCATGGCCTGCGTTAACGCCTAATCTTAGCTTTTTTGCCAGTTTGGCTGCATCAACGATCTTGGTCAATGCCTGCTTGCGTTGGGGCTCTGCGATGGCATCACAAAAAACGCCGGTATGAATTTCGATCATATCGGCACCTGCCTGGTGGGCGACTTTGATTTGATCGGGGTCGGCATCAATGAAAATACTCACTGGAATTCCGTTATTTTGCAGTGCGCCAATGGTTTCAGTGATGGATTTGTTTTGAACGACGAGGTCAAGCCCCCCTTCGGTGGTGATTTCCTCACGGCTTTCAGGAACCAGGGTTACCAAATCCGGGCGTACATCCAGTGCGATCCCGACCATTTCAGACGTGTTGGCCATCTCCAGAATTAATTTGGTTTGGACGATCTTACGGAGCAATCGGACGTCACGATCCTGGATGTGGCGCCGGTCTTCACGCAAGTGGCAAACAATACCGTCCGCTCCGGCCAATTCGGCCAACACCGCCGCGGCGACCGGATCCGGGTAGTTTACTTTCCTAGCCTCTCTCAATGTGGCGATATGATCAATATTAACTGCCAGACCCGCCATACTTAATCCTCCTTACCAATCAGGTTGAGTAGTTCATCGCTTTTTTCATCCATAATTTTTGCATCTTCGGCAGAATTAACGTGATCGTAGCCCACCAGATGGAGAATCCCATGGATCAACAATTGATAGAAGCGCTCCAACGTTTCCATGCCGGCATCAGCGGCTTCTTGATGCGCCGTGTCAGCAGAAATCACTACATCGCCCAACAGATTCGGTGTGATGTCGGAAAACGGTCCCTCCTGCATGGGAAAAGAGATGACGTTGGTCGGGCCGGCATGGTTGAGATAGGTGGTATTAAGCCGTGCAATTTGCTCATCATCCACGATCAGAATGGAAAGCTGACCGTCAGGATAGCCCAAGGCGTTTAAAATGCGCTCGGCGGTCATCTGAATTTTTTGTTTTGGTAGCTGGTGACGGCTTTGCCGATCGTCGATCAAGATTTCCATTTTTTTGCTTTCTATAAGTCATCGCCGCACTGTCTTGATATTCGATGCGGTGGTGGTGGATACCATTTAGAATTTTATTGAAACTTTTTGCGATCAGGTGAAGATCTCTCAGTGTGAGTTCACAGTGGTCTAATTGTCCGTCGGAAAAAATTTTATTGATCAGGTTTTGTACCAATCCCTGGATGCGTGAAGGCGTAGGGTTTTCAAGGGTTCGCGATGCCGCCTCAACAACGTCGGCGAGCATGACCAAACCGGCCTCACGGGTTTGGGGCCTGGGCCCCGGGTACCTGAAGTCATCGATAATGACCGCATCTTCTCCTTTTACGGCTTTTGCCTTCTCATAAAAGTAACTGATCAAACTGGTGCCATGGTGTTGTTGAATGGTATCCCTAATGGATTGGCCGAGTTTGTTTTCGCGGGCGAGTTCAACGCCATTTTTAACATGGGCAATGAGGATCAGCGCAGACATGGAGGGTGCCAGTTTGTCATGCCGGTTTCTACCGTCAGATTGATTTTCGATAAAGTACAGGGGTTGTTTAAGCTTGCCAATATCATGGTAATAACCGCAGACTTTGGACAATATGGGATTGGCACCAATCTCGGTGGCGGCGGCTTCCACCAGAGAACCAACGATAACGCTATGGTGATACGTTCCTGGTGCTTCCAGCATTAAACGACGGAGAATGGGGCGATCCAGGTTGGCGAGTTCAAGTAATGTGATATCCGTGGTGTAATGAAATACCATCTCTACCACCGGTGCCGTGCCAGCCGTAATAATACCGGCACCGATACCCCCCCAAAACGCCAGGATAAGATCAACGGTCAACGTGGTCCATGCGGTGACGCCAAGGTAACAATCAATACATACGGCTAAAAAGGCATTGAGGATTGCCAATTTTGCCGCAGCCTGGATAATGACTTTTCTTTCTCGACAATCCTGGAGCCACCAGGAAGCCATCGTACAACTCAGAATGAAATACACAAACGTTTCCAGATTCCCCTGAAGCAACAGGGATACGCATAAGCACAAGGCCAAAGAAAAGATCAACGCAATTTCACGTCCCATAAAAAGGCAGACGATCATGGCGCCTGCGGCAAGCGGGATGCCAAAACCCAGTGAAGACTCTGAACGAGACAATGGAAGGCCAAAAAACCATGTTTCCGGTAAGGTTTCGGATATTTTTACCACAAAGATGAAAGCCACAAGGATACAGGAGAGAAAAAGAAGGTCTTTGTTGCTGTACGTGTTGATCTTCCCTCGGTTTTTGAGTCGAACATGGTATTGGATAATCAAAATAACAATAAAAAGTGCTGCGGAGCCGGACATGGAAATAGGCAAATGATGAATGTCACTGCGTCCTTCCATGGCATTGAGTTTGCGCAATTGCAACGGCGTCACCCGTTCGCCTTCCCGAAGCAGCATCTCCCCTTTCTTGATCATATACAGTACCGGTTTGATGCGCTGGGCGCTGGTTTCGCGTCGTGCCTCGGTTTCAAGGCTGTTAAATGTTATATTGGGCCTGATCAGCCGCTGAGATAGGTCCACCACCAAGTTCAGCAACGCATAGTCCAGTCCTTTTAGAAGCGGGTCGCCAATCACGCGAACCATGGTTTTGGCCTGATCAATCCCGTAAAATTGTTTGAGGTTGAGAATATGAGTCTCTGTGAGGGTCTCGACATTGCGTAAGGTGATGCCTTTGTCCGATTCTTCCAAAAGCATCTCTTTGTTGGCAACCACACCGGTAGAATAAATATCGGTCGTGATGCTGATAAGCAGTTTGGGGATCTCTTTGGAAAACCCATGTTCGAGTAGAATCGCGTATGCGCCATCGCTGATCTGTACGCCCATCAGACGGTCAAACCGGCTTTTCTTGGCCATCAAGCGTTCTTCTATGGGAACCTGCGGTAGATCGGGGTATTTTACAGGTACAGCGGGTGCGCCGGCCGTCACTGATGCGCTGGCCGGCGGCATCTGTAACGCAGTATTTAATTTTTTGCTTTCTTCCTCGAATATACCGTGCATGGTATCAAACGAATCGTTTATTCGGGAAGTCGTGCTTTTTAAGATTTTGGGATTAAGATCGTAAACAGCGAATACGTTTTCAATCGCTTGACGGCGGTTGGTCTCGGTTGCGGCCAAATCTTCAATGAAGAAATTTTCCGATGCTTTTACATCGGTTTTAGCCACATCACCCACTTCATAGCGGTGCTTTTTTACAACCAGGCGCGGATATAGACTGATGGTAAATACGATGGCGATGAAGAACAGCAATCCCCAACGGACCTGGGGGCTCGTCATGAAATATCGGCTAATGGCCTCAATTTTGCGGTCACGAATCATTTGCCAATCACGTGGACGTTCCGGTTAACGATCGTAGTATAATTCATAACACTTAGGCTTTCGCTATTTGTGGTTCCGGCTTGCCTCCAACATCTCGTAGGCATTGATGATATCTTGAACCAATCGATGGCGCACCACATCTTGCTTTGTAAAATGAATGAAACCAATACCGGAAACCGAGGTCAATATTTCATTGGCTTCGACCAGCCCTGAAGATTTGCCTGTTGGCAGATCGATTTGGGTGATGTCTCCGGTGACGACGGCTTTGGAGTTGAAACCGATACGGGTTAAAAACATTTTCATCTGTTCGGTCGTGGTGTTTTGCGCTTCATCTAGAATCACAAACGCCTCGTTCAACGTTCGTCCTCGCATGAAAGCCAATGGCGCGACTTCAATGACACCATTTTGCATTAGCGAAGCCACTTTTTCAAAACGCATCATATCATGCAAGGCATCGTAAAGGGGTCTTAAATATGGGTCAACCTTTTCAGCCAAATCTCCAGGTAAGAAACCCAAGGATTCACCGGCTTCCACGGCAGGCCGTGTCAAAATGATCCGATTGACGGTTCCTTTGGTCAATGCTGAAACAGCCATGGCCATGGCCAAATAGGTTTTTCCCGTACCGGCCGGACCAATGCCGAATACAATGTCGAAGTTACGAATGGCCTCAATGTAGGCTTTCTGATTCTGATTCCTGGGCGCAATGGCGCGCTTTTTGGCTGTTATAAAAACCGTGTCCAGAAAAATCTTTTTTAAATTTACATTGTGGTTTTCTCTTAAAATTCTTAGTGCATAATCGATGTCAGCGGGAAAGACTGGGTATTTTTCTTTTAGCAGTCCATAAAGCTGTTCAAGCACCAGACGCGCAAGATCAACGGCGACTGGATCGCCTTTCAGATGTACAGTGTTGCCGCGTGCATCAATCTGAATCAGTAAAAGGGTTGCCAGATGTCTGAGATTTCCATCTCGTTCACCAAAAAGCTGCTTGGCCAATTCAAAATCGCTGAAAGTTAAACGGGTTTGCTTGTTTTGCATACGTCCATCAAAATGATTTGATTAACAAATAACGTCGATCGACCTTGTTAAACGTGTAACCTTTACTAAACGTTTTCCAAACGTCCACGCGTGCGCTTTTAGACGTATGGTGTCAACAGCTTTGGCATATCCGACTTTGTCTGCGATTGCAAATGACAATTTCCGTTTCAACTAGCTTTGGGAAAAGACTTGACTGGTCAATGGGGCTCTGTTAACGTTACCCATTTAATTATCATGGAACACCTTGTTTTTATTTGTATTTCTTTTTATAGCAGATTCCGGCAAAGGATGCACCGGCACCTGCCTTTTCCCAACCAAAGAACGGCTTTTCATTTAAGGGAACCTGATGAATTCGCTTGATATCCTGATTCTTACTATTTTAGCGTATGGATTGATTCGAGGCATTTTTCGAGGGCTGATAAGGGAAATCTCAGCAATTGTCGGCGTTTTGGGTGGTTTTTATGCAGCCTACTCCTATTATCCGCATGTATCGAACTTGCTATCCGCCTGGATCTCGAATCCAGCCTATTTGAATATTTTAAGCTATTTAATCCTTTTTTCTGCCGTTGTGATTGTTGTTAATATCCTTGCTGTCGTCATTAAATACCTGCTCAACATTGCCTACCTGGGATGGGTTGATCGAGTCTGTGGTGCGTTGTTTGGTATGCTAAAAGGGGGCCTTGTCATTTGTGTCTTGTTTATCGCGCTCACCGCTTTTTTGCCAAAAGGTGCCGCATTCGTCAAAGAATCAACGCTTGCTCCCCATGTGGCTACCGTATCTGAATTCATGGCCCATGTGATTCCAGAAGACATGAAACAACAGTTTAAATCTAAAATCGAGGACCTAAAAAAGATATGGCAGAGTCGGTAAAGGGAGCTAGGTCAACCTCGATTGATCCGTTGGTGGAATTGATCGAGACGCTAAGAGGTAAAAATGGATGCCCTTGGGATAAAAAGCAAACACCCGGCTCCATGGCCCGCTACCTGATCGAAGAGGCATATGAGTTGGTGGATGCAATTTTAGCCAACAATGCACAGGACATCTGTGAAGAGGCAGGGGATGTTTTATTTCAAATCCTTTTTATTATTAATCTTTTCAAGGAAAATGGGCACTTTGATTACCAGGATGTGATAGAAAAAAACGTCAAGAAAATGATACACAGACATCCCCACGTGTTTGGTGATGTAAAGGCGGAAACGGCTGAACTGGTCAGTCAAAACTGGCAAAAAATCAAGTCGGCAGAAAAAGGAAACAATCCATGCGAGTCCGTTTTGGATTCGGTTCCCAGGAACATGACAGCCTTGATCAGAGCCGGCTTGATTTCAGAGCGAGCAGCAAAAACTGGCTTTGATTGGGACGATATTTCCGGTGTAATGGAAAAAACCATGGAGGAGTGGGAGGAATTTTCTGGAGAAGTGACGCCTAATATGCATTTGGCCGACAAAGCAAAAGCCACCATGGAATTCGGTGACATCCTGTTTTCAATGGTCAATGTTGCCCGCTTTGCCGGTATTAATCCGGAAATCGCATTGTTACAATCCATTCAGAAGTTTGAGAAACGGTTCAGGTATATAGAGGCCCAAGCAGATGAATCAGGTCGAATAATTGACGATCTGACATTCAAGGAAATGCATCAACTGTGGGATGAAGCAAAAGAAAAGATAGGATAGCTTTTTACCGATAGTCCTTAAACGCACTGCATCGGGCGCACCACTACTTCACCCGGTCATGTTGCCAGCCTTTGATTGTTTTATTTCTATGGATTAAGCATGTTCGTCAATGGGTTTTTGTTCAGGTGGAACCCTAAAAACGACGTTGCCTTTTTTATCATATTTTTCAAAGTAAACGCCGTTCTCGTCGCTATTGTAACTGCTTGTTTTTTGTTCCGTATCGGATTCCGGCTTTGCACTTTCTTCAGTATTTTCAATGGGGCGTTCTTCAATCACCTTTTCTGTTTTTTGAAGTGCAACATCCCTATCTTCAACAGCGTTGCTGTGATCCACTCGTGTCGTCATTCTGACGGTTGATTCGCCAATTGATTCTAACATGGCATTCCCCCTTTGCTTTTTTCCCAAATGATCGCCGTTGTCTTCACCCCGTCCTTTCAGCGGTTGTTTTTACGGCTGTAGTTCATTTATTTTTTTCATTATTATTGTTAATCGCCGCTTTGGCAAGCTCATCCAAACGGTTCAATAATGTTTGGGAGTTGTCAACGGCAATGGATCTCGTTTCTTTTTTGTTATTGTTGGCAATGGTGTTGAAAATAAATTGATTTTCGTTACCCTCGGCGTGGTATGCGTCGTCAACGCTTTGTATTTGTTTGCTCATCTCTTGGTCAAAGCCTGTTTCAGGATCTATATTGGTAATTTTTTTTAGTACACGCTCAGCCACTTTTTCCATTACCGACAGGTTTTTACCTTTGGCTGAAATTGTTGACGAATCATTTTCTTGATCGCCTCTTGTGCTACCCGACATCTGGTGAGGTTTCCCCTGGCTTAACTGCCGTCGGTAGACATTAAGCACATTATGAATCTGATAGCTTTGAATCTGCATATATGTTCCTCCGATGGTTCTATCGGTAGGAGGGTGCAAAAGCTTTAGGAAAAAGAATTCTGGTAGGCAATAGGGCTGGTGTCCGGCATGTAAGGGTGTATGATGAAAATCATTTTTAATGTTTAGAACGTTGAAAAATAAAGACGAATAAATGATCTGTGGCTTTCGAATGCGATTTCGGGCAGATTATCATGATCAAAAAAAGCCACGGCAGATGCATCATCGCCAGCTACGGCCAGACCTGAAAAATGGGTGATTAGATATCCAACCAATAGTATGGATCTATACAGGGTGCCGGGACTCGTCGTTACGCCAATGAGGGTGTTGATTTGTCCGTTCAAACCTGTTTCTTCCTGAAGCTCCCGAAGTGCTGCCTGCTCTGTTGTTTCACCACATTCGATAAACCCACCGGGTAGACACCAATGACCCTTTTTCGGTTCAACGTCACGTTTAACCAGAAGGATTCGTTTTTGTTTATCAACAAGTACGGCGCAGGCTGCGGGTACCGGGTTCTCATAAATCGGTAATCGACAGTTTTCACAATACAGACGTGTTCTTCCCTCTATGTGTCGTTGCACCAAGGCATTTGAACAAAAATGGCAAAATCTGATGGTTTTCAAGGTACTCTTCCTCAGGTTGTATCTGTCAAAAAATGGAAACAACCAATCCTCAAATACAATGCAGTGATCCGTATCCGTGGATTGGTTGTCGGTTTGGATGATCTGGCCGGGCCAGTGATTATCTAACAAAGAAAAAAGAATGAAAACCCTGTCGATCAGTCATCAAAATCGCCTTCGGGGCCTTCATTACCCTCAATCAGTGTTGCCCGCTGAACAATTTTTTCCGCAGTCCATTCCGATGGATCCTCAATGCGCTGAGCCTTGGGGCCTGGATCATAACCACCTGTTTCCAATATGGTTTCGATGGTGATGTCAGCAGTATCCTGTGCATTGAAAACGTTGACAATCATGTTGTAAACAAAGGATTCAACACGGGATTCCATTCTGGAACGAATTTCTTTGGGTTGTCCTAAAAGCTTGTTTTCAAAGGGTAAATTTAATTTTTTATAGTTTCCACCTTTCCATTCTTTCTCATTGGCATAGGCAACCATTTGGGCCCACATGGCTTCGGTGACACCTTCATCCGTAATTTTAATAAAATTCCCACTGTCATCTAATGCAGCGTTACCGTCATCATTGACTTCCAGCCCCCATGAAATCATTTGTAGTGCGGTGGCAACATTCGCTTTGGTCGTGTTGGTGTGTTTGGCAATTTCCCGCAGACGCTGCGAACTATTGCCCGATGTACCATGCTGTGCGCCGGATACATGGTAGGGGACAAGGGCTTCATGAATCTTTTTGGTCAGATCCACCTGTATGCCTTGGCCACTGGCTTCTATCCCGTGAACACTTCCATTGTTCAAAGCAATCCAGTTGGGAAAAATATCATGGGCATTGAGTCCTTGAATTAAAAACAAGGCCTCTGACGGGGTTGAAAGTCCGAGCTTCCCCTTTATTTCGCCAATCTCGGTTTCTAATCCAGACCAGTCGGGGATTAGCGGTTTCAACTCCAAATTGGCCAAAAGGTTTTGATCGTCAGGCAGGTGGGATGCGTCAATGGCGATCGATGTGATTCCGGCATCAAATAACGTGGGGATCTCTATTTTGGCATCAGGGATGTCATCCTGGCTCTTGATGCCATAATGATCGGCATGTAAGGCAACGGGAATCGTAATTCCCATTTGATTGCATGCGGCGTCGACAATCATGGCAATATTCCAATAGTTTACGGCACAATAGGCGTTGGCTCCGCCTTCTGATCGGGCAATTTCGATGATTAATGCCCCGTTGGCCCGTTGGGCAGCCCGCAATGCGCCGCGGATAACAAATGAATTCCTGCCGTTGGCAGCGATACAAATGGTATTTTTCTTTTTCATCATTGCCAAATCGATAAATTTTCCACTGATCAGTAGCGCTTTCGAGTTGGGGAATAGTTTTTGAATATTGGGGGGACGGCCAATGGAAATCGCCTTGTTGAAATCGTTTGATGATGTCGTCATGTTTTTCCTCCTTATGGGCCTTAGACCATGCTAATGTGGATTTTTTTCACAAAACAGGTCGTGAGTTAAGTATGTAACTTTATCCCAGTCGATCGAATGGGCAGGTAAACGATGCTTTATTATATGATGCGTGATAAGGCCTGATTTGACCCATACATCTGGTTGACATCTATGGATTTATTGTGCAGGTACTTCATTCGCGGGCATGATCTTTTTTTTGTATGCGTCGACTTTTTCTTTATAAGCCTCCAATCGCATTTCATATTGTTCGGTTTTTGCATTATATGCCGAAATTCTCTCTCTGAGTTCTTTACGGTCGGTGGCATCACCCTTTTGAGCCTTTATGTCTTCGATCTGCTTTCTCTCTTCCACTATTTGCTGATATTGTTTTTCCAGTTCCGATTTTTCGTTTAACAGTGATTCTCGGGTCAATTCAACGGTGTGACTAGGCTGGTCAGCCTCCGGCTCTGCATCGGTCTTGCTCTTTTCTTGGCGGGACGATGCATCCTGCGAGGCATCGCCCACACTTTCAAAATGTTCAGCTGACTCGCGTTGTTCGACGGGGACCTGGCTCAAATCATCAGTCCATCGCTTCTGGCCATTTTCATCAATATATTTATATATTCGAGCAGATAGCGATGATGTCAACATCGGCAATAGGATAATTGCCAGACAGACGATAACTATTTTTTTCATGGAAAACGCCTTTTCATTTGGAAATGGGGATGGAAATTATTTTTTTTGAATGGTAACCAGCTGAATGGCTTACTATAATGTCGTTATCCGTGAGATGTCAAGCACCGACCAGGGTTGCTAACCATCGCCAATTGGACAAGGCGCCAAAACGTTACGCCTGATTCCAATGAACAATTGTTTGACAATGAAACCAGCTTGTGTAGATTAAAATTTATCTTTTTATGGAATTAATTGAATCCATAAAGGGAAACCAATTATGGATGTATCATACATCATCGCGTCTATGGGAGACGGCCACACATGCAAAATTTTTTTCGATGTTTCTTTTTTCTCATTCTCGTTGCAATGGCCGGGTGTGCACCCACGCCAAAACCGACACCAATGCCTCCAACGGCGACTGAAAGACTCGGCCACCCGCTGTTTACAAAAGCCGAACAGGCTTTTGATAAAGGGCAATATGCTGAAGCGCTGAATATCTATAACACCTTTCTGGATAAAGCTTACAACGACCCTGCTGCCGATGCGGCTCTGTTCAAAGTGGGTAAAATATTTCAACTTACCGGTCGTAGCGAGGATGCGTTGGCTGTGTTTTTGCGATTAACACACGAGTTTCCGCAAAGTGAACTTGTCTGTGACGCCATACTTGCAAGAATGAGCATCCTTTTTGAACGTGAAAATTTTGACACTGTCGTCAACGTTGGATTGGCCTATCTGGAAACCGCCGATCCTAAGGTACATCGCACACCGTTTTACGCAATTATCGCCGATGCCTATGAGGCCAAGAACGCCCGTCTTGATGCTGCCCATTATCGTTACCAGGCATTCGTCAATGCAACAGAGGAAGAGCAATCGATCGCCTGGGATAATCTTCAAAAAAGTGTGGAACAGCTAAGTGCCGTTGAAATTCAGGCGCTGGTCGCACAAGTGACCGATCGTCGGATCATGGGTGCTTTACTCTATCGGCTCGGTATGGCCCTAATTATGGAAGAGAAGTATGATGAAGCGATAGATGTTCTCAGCGCCTTTGTTGATAAATTTCCCTCACACCCTGATCGCCAGGATGCCTCGGATATCATTGTTTCCCTTGAAGAACGCAGTCGTTTTACCCCGTTTAAGGTCGGCTGTGTCCTGCCCCTTTCTGGACCTTTCGGGCTATTTGGCCGGCGGGCGCTGGACGGTGTCGAATTCGCTTTCAGCATAATCAGTGAAACTGCGCAAGATCTCCCATTTCAGATTATTGTCAAGGATTCCCGATCTGATCCCAAAATCGGGGCAAATGCGTTTGAGGACTTGGATCAACAAAAAGTGGGGGCCATTTTAGGGCCTATGTCCATTTCAGATACTGTCGCTGAAATAGCCCAGAAAAGAGGGATGCCCATCATTGTTTTTACCCAAAAAGAAGGTGTTACAGACAGTGGGCCCTATGTGTTCAGGAATTTCATTACCCCTCAAATGCAGGTGCAGGCCCTGGTCGATTTTGCTGTGGATGAACTGGGTGTTGACCGGTTCGCCGTCCTATACCCCGATGAGCATTACGGGCGACGGTATATGAATCTTTTTTGGGATCAAGTCGTGGACCATGGACGCGTGATCAATGGGGTTGAGACGTATAATCCCGAAGGCACCGATTTTGCGACGCCCATTAAAAAACTGACCGGTATTTACTATACGATTCCCAGGGACTTGGTAAAAAAGAGCATGCCCCATCCAATCGACTTGCCCCTGTCATTTATAAATGATGATCCGATTAACGGTCAGTCTCCACATATCGATGTCGATCTGCTGCCGGTGCTAAGCGGTATCCCGCTAGACCATGAATTCATCGATGCCTTGGGCCGGCGCAATGTCGACAGGGATGATCAGTGGCATCCCATTGTGGATTTCGATGCCATATTTATCCCCGACGCCCCCAAGAAAGCAGGGTTGGTCATTCCGCAACTGGCCTATTACGATATCCGTGATGTTTATTTGTTGGGAACCAATTTGTGGAATTCACAGACCCTTCTCGATATGTCAAAGGATTACATGAAATCCACGTTGATCGTTGATGGTTTTTTTGCCAACAGTCAGAATCCACACACAAAAGCATTCGTCGATGATTTTAAACGGGTTTATAACCGGATGCCAGGTATCATCGAAGCGGTTGCCTATGACAGTACCATGATGGTTTTTCAAACCATGCGCCAAACCGCCTCGGATTTAAGACGCGACATCAAACAGGCATTATCGCAAATCTCGGACTTCAATGGTGTTTCCGGGCGTACTAGCTTCACAGCCAATGGTGAAGCGCAAAAGACCATGACCATGCTTCGAATCCAAAAGGGACGTTTTGTTGAAGCAAAAGTCGAATCATCGGCTGCTGGAGACATCTCACAGCACTGATTGCTGCTACTCGCCCATGACTATTTTTCATTATATCTATGCTGCGGTGCCGTTGATTTTGTCGCCAATGGTGATGTTTGGGTTTTGGTGTTATGCCAAAAAGCATCCGCAAAAGCGGCCCATAGTGGCCGAACGGCTGGGATACGATCCCAAAAAACGCGGCCAGACTTTTCGCGGTAATCCAAAAATATGGATCCATGCGGTTTCAGTTGGTGAAGTCAAAGCTGCAGAGTTGGTAATTGACGCTTTGGATGCCCTTTATCCGGCCGCTGCTTTTCTTTTGACAACCACGACCACCACCGGTCAGCATGAGGCCTTGCGGCGGATGGGCGGGCGCGCTGTCGTTTGCTATGCACCGTTAGATTTATGGACGGTGGTGGGGCGTTTTTTTTCTACATACCAACCGGATGTATTAATCTGTATGGAGACCGAAATCTGGCCGAATTGGATTCTAAAGGCCCGACGGGTAGGGACCAAAATCATTTTTCTCAATGGCCGCCTTTCCAACCGATCGATTCATTCGTATATGAAGATTAGACCTTTGCTGAAATCCGTTTTGGAGCATGTGGATGCGTTCAGCATGATTTCTAAAGGTGATGCTTGCCGGATTATTGCTTTGGGGGCACCATCCCGGCGGGTTCATGTCAACGGCAATGTAAAAAACGACCTGCGGGTTGAAGCCCAAGATGACGATTGTGCCGCTCGGTTAAGAGAATTGTTTTGCGTGGCAGAAGATACACCGGTGTTTGTTGGCGGTAGTGTTCGAGGAACCGAAATTGAAATTCTCTTGGACGTTTATGAACGATTGGCAGCCCGCATACCGGGATTGGTTTTTATTATTGCACCGCGGCATATTGAGAAGGTGCCCATGATCGAACAGCGGGTCCGTGAGCGACAAATTGCCTATCAACGAAGAACGATTCTTGAAGAGAACAGGGGGAACCGAAAAGCCGCACTGATTATACTGGACACGATCGGTGAGCTGCGCGATGTGTACAGCATCGCGTCGGTGGTATTTGGCGGGGCCAGTTTGGTACCATTGGGGGGACAGAATGTCCTGGAGGCTGCGGTATGGGCCAAACCCGTTCTTTTTGGTCCTCATATGGATGATTTTTCCGAGGCACGAGCATTGCTTGAGGCATGCGGGGGGGGGATCTGTGTCAATAACGCCAATGAATTAACCGAGCAGGCCGCCCGCTTATTGTCCCAACCCGCTGAAGCCCAACGTATGGGGCGTTTGGCAAAGGCGGCGGTGCTCTCCAATCAGGGGGCCACGGACCGTCATGTACGCGTGGTTTTGCGCTTGCTGCCGACTATCAGGCCTCCACACCTTTAATGTTATTGTTAAGGTTATAGTAAGGCAGGCATGAATTGATGATGCTCATTCGGGTGCGTCATTTTTCATCAGTGGTTGGCCCGTGGACTCGAGTACCGTGGTCCAAAGCTTTCCCCGGGGACGAACCTGTTTGCGTTTTCCCACCGTGGCTGCCATGGGCAAATGTACAAAATGGTTGTTCCAATGTCCGATGATCAGCTTGGTTTTTCCCGCCATTCCCGCATGGACGGCATCTCTTCCCAAAAAACCGCAAAAGACACTGTCATTGCCGTTTGCTGGAAGGCTACGGATCATGTAGCTAGGATCAATGTATTTGATGTTTAATGGAAGATTCTTTTTTTCAAAATGCGCTTTAATCGCATCTCGCAAAAAAGGGCCAATATCATTGAGACGTATGTTGCCGGAGGCGTCACGCTGCTCGCCCACATTTGTAAAAAACTTTTGCCCGGCGCCTTCAGCAACAACGATAACCGCATGGCCACGATTGGATAGTCTTGCTTCTAACGCGGCCAATAGGCCTTTGGGGCCGTCAATGTCAAAATCGACTTCAGGAATCAATACGAAATTAGCATCCTGCTGGGCCAGCGCAGCGGTGGCGGCGATAAAGCCGGAATGGCGGCCCATGAGCTTAATCAGGCCCACACCGTTGGGGTAGGAAATGGCTTCGTTATGGGCGCTTTGGATTGCCAGGCGGGCAACATCCACTGCGGTGTCGAAACCAAAGGATCGTGAAATCAAGAAAATGTCGTTATCGATGGTTTTGGGAATGCCGACGACACTGATTTTAAGCCCGCGCTGGATAATGGTATCCGCTATTTTGGATGCCGCCATGAGTGTACCGTCACCCCCCACCATGAAAAGAATGCCAATATTATTCACTTCCAGGCAGTCGACCACGCGGTCGATGTCCTGAGCCCCCCGTGACGATCCCAAGATGGATCCGCCCATGTTCATAATCGTGGTTACCCGAGCTGGGGTCAGGTCCAGAAAATCGTGGTTATATTCGGGAATAAATCCCTCCAGGCCGTGACGAACACCATAAACGTTTTTCACATGATAGCGGTAAAACAATTCCAAAACGATAGCCCGAATGATGTCGTTTAGGCCCGGGCACAGCCCTCCGCAGGTAGCAATTGCGCATCTGAGTTTGGATGGATCGAAATAGACGGTGCGCCGTGGCCCGGCCACTTCAAAGGATGGCGGCGAGATACCCTGGGATAGCAGGGTTTCCGTATCAGACCGGTTGATGTTGATCAATATTTGATCTTCATCGTTGATAAACCGGTGCTCAATGCCCTCGTGTTCACCCGTGAGTATTGGTGACGGTATCTTTGCTTCACCTAATGTTTGAATCCGTGTTTCGATGGTTTTGTTATTCATAACCGCTCCTTATAGGATTCATGGGGGATAGCGTTTTTTGTTTCGGCTTCAAACCCATTGAATTTGAATTCACCTTTTCCAAGAATGTCGTGTAGATGAAGAATCCCCAACACATGGTGGTTATCGTCAATAATCGGCAGCACAGTGACTTCATGCTTTTCCATAATGTTCAGGGCGTCAAATGCAGGTGTGGTTGCCAAAGCGTGAAGGGGAGACGGTGTCATCACATCAACCAGGGATTGATCAAAGATTGATTTTTTTTGTGCAATCATACGCCTTAGATCTCCATCCGTGATAATGCCGGTAAGTTCCCGGTTTGCGTCAACAATGATCAGGGCGCCCAACCCGTGACGATCCATTTCCGCCACGGCCGCTTCCATGGAGCAGGACTGGTCGGCGACGGGCACGGCGGGTCCCGTCAGCATAATATCTTTGACCATCCTGGATAGTCGTTGACCTAATGCCCCGCCAGGATGAAACCGTTTGAAATCGCTTGATTTAAAATGCTTTTTGTTGATCAGCACCACTGCCAGGGCATCCCCCATGGCCAAGAGCGCCGTGGTGCTGGCCGTGGGCGCCAACCCTAAAGGACAGGCCTCTTTTTCAACGCTAACGTCGATTACAATATTACTGTTATTGGCCAGTGTGGACGACGGGTTGCCTGTCATGGCGATAATTGTGCATCCGATGTTGCGGATACTCGGCAATAGCAAATTCAGTTCATCGGTCTCTCCGCTGTAAGACAAGGCTAAAAATACATCATCTGGGCAAACCATGCCTAAGTCGCCGTGCATGGCTTCCACGGGATGAAGAAAAAGGGAACGCGTTCCAGTGCTGTTAAGGGTGGCGGTAATTTTTCTCCCGATAATACCGGATTTTCCAATACCACTGATGATGATTCTGCCAGTGGCGTTCATGATCGTATTCACCATCTGCTCAAACCGGTGATCCAGGCGACTAATTAGGTTTAAAATTCCCTCTGCTTCAATCTGAAGAACCTGTCTGGCTTCTTTTAAGAGCATTACTGACTTTCCCTCTTCTATATCGGATCACAACAAAATGATTCTATAGCATTCAAGATAATTTTTTTGGGCCGCGTTATCGGTCTTCGCAGTATGACAATACGGCTTCCCCCCTCTGGCCTTGCCAAAAACATTATCTTAAAAACTGTATTAATAAACAGTATGGTCGTGGCGTTGCGATTGACTGTGATCGGCTATAAACGCAGCTCAAGATTATCGCATTTGAGTGAAAAGTCAATGCGTCAGATGGGATGCGCCAGTTGTCTATTACCGATGACCATTCAATATGCTTCAGTTTGTGAAGACAAATGGATCTCCGACATATGCGTTTGCGAATCAAAAAATGGTTATGGGGTCGTATCTTTTTTGCAAGATGAAAAACTTAATGGATTTGTTTGTTAAAATAAAAAAATAATGCTGGATTTTTCAATTTGTTTGATTATTATTGGATTCATTCGACCGAAAAAACGATGGCTATATCCTACAGGTGATGGGAATGATTTCTCCTGCATTGCCTGCTAATGGGGCAAATCTTTATTTGTTGATCCGATGTGCTGCCCGCTATCAGGGCGCAGCAATGTCTTTCCGTTCCACTCTTTAAATTTCATGAATTGAAAATTTTCATCAACCAGGAGAGGAGAATTTATGAAACATCAATCTGTTAGGCTGATTGTTGGGGTAATGCTGGTTATGTTTGCAGGTGCTTGTGCTACATCTTTCGAGCCTGTACCTGCTTTTTCACCGGTGGATGTCAATGCTGACGGGTATGCTTTGAAAGTGCAAAACACGGTTGTTGTGTTAGATACATCATCATCCATGGCCGAAGGGAGTGGACAGTACAAAAAATTTGACATTGCCACGGCGACGGTCCGCAACTTGATCCAGACCATCCCGGAGAACTTAGAGATCAACAGTGCATTGCGTACTTTTGGTCACCATGAAAAATTCTCTCCTGAGGATACGGTTGCCATTCGTAAAATGGGCGATTTTGATAGCGCGAGTATGACGAGTGCACTATCGACGGTGACCCAATCTGGTGGCCCCAGCCCGTTGTGCACGGCCATCCGGGCCGCTGCCGATGACTTGAATGGCCTTGATGGCAAGAGTGCGTTGATCATTGTTACCGATGGTAAGGATCTGGGACAGGCCCCGAGCATTGCGGCAACAGCACTGAAGGATAAATACAAAGACTCGCTTTGCATTTATCCTATTCTTGTGGGGAATGATCCCGAAGGCAAGGCTCAGATGGAAAAGCTTGCCCAAATTGGGGGCTGCGGTGTCATGGTCAATGCCGATGATATCAACAGCGGGCAGCAGATGGCTGAGTACGTAAGCAATATTTTTGTTGGTGACGCATTGGACAGCGATGGGGACGGTGTGATCGACGCCATGGATAAATGCCCGGGAACCCCGGCCGGTACCGAGGTTGATGCCACAGGGTGCGTAAAAGACAGCGATGGAGATGGGGTCGCGGATGCCATGGACAAATGTCCGGGAACTCCTGCCGGGATAACGGTCGATGACTACGGGTGTGCGCTCGACAGTGATGGGGATGGTGTCTCGGATGCGTTGGATAAATGCCCGGGAACCGCTGCCGGTAAAAAAGTCGACGCGTCCGGGTGCCCTTACACAGTGCTTAAGTCCGATGCCATATCATGGACATTCGATGAAATCAGCTTTGAAGTGGGGAAAGCCGATCTTTCACCCAAATCATACCCAGTACTTGACAAAATTGCGGGCGCTTTGGAAGCCAGGCCGGAATTGATGGTTGTCGTTGAAGGCCACACCGATAATACCGGTTCTCGAAGAGGAAATATGAACCTTTCTCAGCGGCGTGCTCAGGCCGTCGTCGATTATCTGGTGGGCAAAGGGATTTCTTCCTCCCGCCTTTCCGCAAAAGGATATGGACCCGATCGGCCAATTGCCGATAATGGGACCAAACTCGGCCGTTCGAAGAATCGCCGCGTGCAGTTTACCAAGGTTGAGTAAAAACGGATCGCCCATCAGCGTCCCGCAGTTCACGATTCGCTTCCACGAACTGCGGGACGCGTTTTCTAACCCAGTTGCCTGGGAGTCAAAGATGAACGGCCAAGCAGATTCCTTCAGCAAAACATGGCTTACATCAACATTGCGATGGCAGGCGACCCTGACGATCCTCTGTTAACGCTGTTCCTTATTAGCAGTTGCCAAACGACTTACTATTCGGTTTGGGAAAAACCAGGCAAGGAAAAGCGCCATTTGCTCAAAGAAAATGTGGAGAAAGCGCGCCAGGATCAGGTGGATGCGTCTGAACAATTCAACCGTTAATTCAGACAACTGCCTGATTGCACAAAGGACTCTGTTGGATGATTTGCAGAAAGGAAAAATAAATGGAAGAGATTATTAACAAGATTTATCAATTGTTGACCGTTTACGGACTGAAGGTGCTCGCTGCACTGGCGATTTTTATCATCGGACGATGGGTGGCCAAAGGGGTCCGCAAACTGGTCGAGCGACTGATGACCAAAAGCAAGGTCGATCCCACCCTGGTTTCGTTTACGGCCAACCTGGCTTACATCGGCCTGCTGGCGTTTATCGTGATCGCCGCACTTGGACAGTTGGGAATTCAGACCACCTCTTTCATTGCCGTTTTAGGTGCCGCCGGTTTGGCCGTCGGTCTTGCCTTGCAGGGCTCCCTGTCAAACTTTGCCGCCGGTTTTTTGCTGATTATTTTCAGGCCGTTTAAAGTGGGGGACCTGATCGAGGGTGCCGGTGTGTTCGGTGTTGTGGAAGCCATCCAAATTTTTACCACCCAACTGAAGACCGCGGACAACAAGACCGTGATCGTTCCCAATGCCAAGCTTACCGATGATAACATTGTCAACTGGACCGTGAAGGGAACCAGACGGGTGGATATGGTTTTCGGTATTGGATACGAGGATGACATTGATAAGGCCCGCTCGTTGATGGCCGAAATTGTTGCCGCGGATGACCGTGTCCTTAAAAATCCTGAACCCCAGATTGCCGTTTCAGAATTGGCTGACAGCAGCGTTAATTTTGTGGTTCGGCCATGGGTGAAAGTCAGTGATTATTGGGGAGTCTATTTTGACCTGACCGAAAAAATAAAAAAGGCTTTTGATGCCAATGGTGTTTCCATTCCCTTTCCCCAACGCGATGTGCACATGTATCAGCATGATTCACAATCGTCTTAAAAAAATATTGACAATTTGATTTTTCTTGAATATTAATGTTAAGATTTTGAAAAGGCCGAAGGATCCTTTCCTCTTTGGCCTTTTTGTTTGTTCAGATATTACAATTTGGAGGTGATACCGATGAAATGTACGACAGTTCGCAAAGGCATGGAATGCGCTTTTATGACAGCCAAGGGCTGCGGATATAAAGGTGGCGTATGCCACGAAATCGTAGAACAGTGCAAAGGGTGTGGGCGAACCCTCGAAATGGAGTCGGGCTGGTATTGTGCGGCTTGCCCGGAACCCACTGCCAAGTGGAGAAATGGGAATTGCAATCTGGCCACCCATGTCAGCACCAGCATGGCTGAGTCGGCCCAGAAGATCAACCCGCTCAAGGCTTCAAAACGTTCCCGAAAGTAGTTCATCCGTCGATTTGAACGGTTTGACCAAACCCTGCCATGGCTGATGCATGGCGGGGTTTTGTGTGTTCGATATACACTTTGGGCAGGTTACCAAAAAAAGCGCAATTGCCGGCGCTTCATCCAGTTAATAAGTGTGCATCTTCCTGATTTGTTAGTGCTTTTCCCTTGACTTTTAGTGCCGCTAAAAAGTAAAAAACACAGATAAAAGCCATTGCCGGACCAAATTTTCAAAAGGTAAATTTTAATGAATCCGTTAGCCGAGCAGCTCAACCAAACCATCAAGTCCGTTGCCCCCCAAATTTATGGGATGTTGTCCGATGTGGGCAAGAAACTGTTTTTCCCCAAGGGAATCCTCAGCCAGAGTGCCGAGGCCAAAGAAAAAGCCCATGCCATTAACGTGACCATCGGTATCGCCAAAGAAGCGGGCCATACGATGTACTTTGACAGTGTTATGGCGTCCATCAACAACATTCGGCCCAGCCAGGCTTTGACCTATGCGCCCTCTTTTGGTCTCCCATTGCTACGCGACAAGTGGCAAAAGGATATGTTCGAGAAGAACCCGTCACTTGAAGGCAAGACCGTCAGTCTACCTGTGGTGACTTGCGGGATTACCCATGGAATTGCTACCTTTGCCGATGTGTGGATTAATCCCAAGGATGTCGTTATTTTGCCCGAAATGATGTGGGGCAACTACAACATGATTTTTTCCGTCCGCAAGGATGCGATCATCCGTCATTACGAATTGTTCAATACCGATGGGGGATTCAATCTCACCACATTTGAACAAGCTGTACGGCAAGAGGCCGCCGACCATCGAAAGATTACCGTACTGCTCAATTTTCCTCAGAACCCATCGGGATACACGGTGAGTGAAAGCGAGGCGGATGCCATCGTTGGTATTCTTAAAAGTGTTGCCGATTCAGGTACCAATGTGATCGTTGTCTGTGATGATGCCTATTTTGGGCTTTTTTATGAAGCACAAACCCTTAAAGAATCCATTTTTGGACGGCTGTGTGGGGCGCATCCGAGAATCCTGGCGGTAAAACTGGACGGCGCCACCAAAGAAAATTTCGTGTGGGGCCTGCGCGTTGGTTTTATTACTTACGGTGGAACCTTTGATGGGGATACAACCGCACTGTATGATGCGCTTGAACGAAAAACCGCCGGATGTATCCGAGGCACAATCTCCAATGCGTCACACTTGAGTCAGACGGTTCTTCTCAACTCGATGAACAGTGAAGCCAATGCCGCTGAGAAAAAGGAAAAATTCGCTATTCTCATGGCGCGTGCCAATCGCGTCAAAGCCGTGTCCATGGATGCCAAATACGCCGATGCCTGGGACGTGTATCCGTTCAACTCAGGTTATTTTATGTGTATTCGGCTCAAAACCGTGGATGCGGAAACCTTGCGGGTTCATCTTCTCGATCGATATGGTGTCGGGTTGATCGCCCTGGGTGCCTCAAATGTGCGGGTCGCTTTTTCATGCATGGAAGAAGGGGATGTGGAAAAATTGTTCGATACCATCTATCAAGGAGTCAAAGATTTGGAAAACAGCCAATAGACCATGCCGCATAAAAAGAAAAGACCGGGATCGATAAAACGAATCAACAAAAAACTGGCTCACCTTAATGTTGCCCAGGCAACCCGATGGTCGATTTATTTTGTAGCCATCGGTTTGATTGCCGGGCTGGGATCGATTGTCTTTCATTATCTCTGCCAGCTCGGCGTCCATTTTTTTCTGGATATGGCGGCCGGGTACCGTCCGCCCGCACCGGCCGGTGAACACCACCTGCTGCCACCCACCAATGTTCCTTTCAACCGTTGGATATTGCTTTTTTTACCCGCTTTCGGCGGAATCCTGAGTGGCTGGCTGGTTTACACGTTTGCACCCGAAGCAGAAGGCCATGGAACCGATGCAGCCATTAATTCCTATCACAACAAAGGCGGATTCATTCGCGGTCGGGTCCCGATCATTAAAACCATCGCTTCATCCATTACCCTTACTACTGGTGGATCAGGGGGCCGGGAAGGGCCCATCGCTCAAATCGGTGCCGGATTTGGCGCTTTTCTGGCCACAAGTTTGAAACTATCGGATCGAGAACGACGAATCATGGTGGCGGCCGGCGTGGGGGCCGGTGTCGGCAGTATCTTCCGGGCACCGCTAGCCGGCGCTTTGTTTGCGGCGGAAGTGCTGTACCGTGATCCGGATTTCGAATCCGAAGTGATTATCCCGGCCGGGATTTCATCGGTCGTGGCCTATTGCGTATTCTGCCTGCGATTTGGTTGGGGATCCTTGTTCGAATCACCGCCGTTTCATTTTCAGAATCCGTTGGAACTGGGGCCGTACTTGGTGCTTTCCCTCGTTCTTGTGGGGGTTGGCATTTTTTATGTCAAAACGTTTTACGGCACGATACATATCTTCGAGTCCATAAAGAAAATTCCCAACCATCTCAAACCGGCCATTGGCGGGTTGTTGACCGGTGCCGTCGGTTTCATCTGGCCCCATACACTGGCATTTGGCTACGGATTTGCCCAGCAGGCGATCAATAACGAACTGGCGATTCCCTTTTTACTTTCCCTGGCTTTTGGAAAGGTGTTGACCACCTCGTTTTCCATCGGTTCCGGCGGTAGTGGCGGTGTGTTCGGACCGTCCGTGGTAATCGGTGGGGCCACGGGCGGCGTGGTGGGCAAGTCTTTTCACGCCATTATGCCAAACGTGGTGACCGAACCGGGTGCGTTTGTTGTCGTGGGGATGGCGGGTTTTTTTACGGCCGTTTCCAATACGCCCATATCAACCATCATTTTTGTCAGCGAGATGACCAACTCCTATCATCTGCTGCTCCCCAGCCTGTTGGTCTGCTCCGTGTCTTATATGGCGTCCCGGCGCTGGACCATTTTTAACCAGCAAGTGCAGAGCAAAGTGGATTCTCCCGCCCATGCCGGTGATTTTTTCGTTGATATTCTCCAGGCCATACCGGTCAACGATTTAATGCCGCTGGTTAAAAAAGTAACGCTGATTCCCCAAAATATGCCTTTTTTGGAGTTCAAACGGTATTTTGCCCAAACCAAACAGCACTACTTCCCAGTAGTCGATGAGGAAAAGCGATTGTCGGGTATCTTCTCCATCAATGATATCCGGGGCGTTCTTTTTTCTCCAGAAATCGAACAACTAGTAGTCATGAATGATGTGGCCACACCGGATATTATTCTGACGACGCCGGAAGAGGATCTTAACGCGGTGCTGAAGAAATTTACTACCCGCAATATTGACAGCTTACCGGTGGTGCGGGCCGATGATCACGGCATTTTATTGGGCATGCTCAACAGAAGAGAAGTGATTTCTTTTTACAACCAAAAGGTCGATGAAATGAAATCTCAGCGTCTGAACCATTCAATTGTTTAGTTTAACCCGGTCAACCCGGATACCGTTGAAGATATTTTATTTCCTTCATAATGAGGTCAGCATGAATAAAATGATCAGCACCAAAGGACTCAAAGTCGACGATACCTTGTATAGATTTGTTGCAAGCGAATTGACTCCCGGCACCGGAATTGAGTCAGACGCGTTCTGGGCCGCGTTGAATGATATCGTTATGGATCTGGGCCCTGACAACAAAACGCTTTTGGACACCAGGGATCAACTGCAAAGCCGCCTGGACGCGTGGCATGGCGACCACCATGACCGTCCCGTGGAGCCGGCCGCGTATCGCCAATTTTTAATGGACATCGGGTATTTGCTTCATGATGGCGATGACTTTGCCATTACCGTGGATGGGGTGGACCCTGAGATTTGCTCTGTTGCCGGTCCTCAACTGGTGGTTCCCGTCGACAATGCCCGCTATGCGCTCAATGCTGCCAATGCCCGGTGGGGAAGTCTTTACGATGCCTTCTATGGCACGGACGTGATTCCCGAGAGCGATGGGCTGGAGAAGGGCGATGCTTACAACCCGGGGCGGGGACAGCGGGTTATCGCGGAAAGCCACGTTTTCATGGATGAAACCTTCCCCCTTCAAGGCGCAACCCATGCAGTCGTTCGTCAATACCGGTTGACAGGCACCGACGAATCCCGCGAACTGGTTGCCGAGCTGAGCGATGGCAGTCAGACCGGATTGGCCGACCCGGATGCCTTTGTTGGCTTCAGCGAAGCTAATGGTGAACTGGCTTGCATTCTCCTCTGCAACAACGGATTGCATGTGGAACTGGCCATCGATCCCACCCATCCCGTCGGCCGCTCCCACCCGGCCGGGATAAAAGATATTATTTTGGAAAGTGCCTTGACCACCATTGAGGATTGTGAGGATTCGGTGGCTTCCGTGGATGCTAAGGATAAGGTTGCCGTTTATCGCAACTGGCTGGGGCTGATGAAAGGAACCCTTGAGACATCTTTTCTTAAAGGAGGCAAAACGCGCCAGCGATCGTTGAACCCGGATCGACACTACACCGCGCCTGATGGCAGCCCGCTGACCCTTTCCGGTCGCAGTCTGATGCTGGTACGCAATGTGGGGATGCACATGTACACGGATGCGGTCGTTACCGCCGACGGGAAGCCGATTCCAGAGGCGTTTTTGGATGCCATGGTTACGGTCTGTGCCGCCATCTTTGATATCAGGGGGCTGGGGCCTTTTTGCAATAGTCGAAGCAAAAACGTGTATATTGTCAAACCCAAACTGCATGGGCCGGATGAGGTGTCCGCCACGGTCTCTCTTTTCAGCCGGGTTGAACAGGCGCTGGGCCTTGACCCGGGGACCATTAAAATCGGTATCATGGACGAAGAACGGCGCACCACCGTTAACCTGAAAGAATGCGTGCGACGTGCAAAAGATCGCGTGATTTTTATCAATACGGGGTTTCTGGATCGGACCGGCGATGAGATCCACACCATCATGGCCGCAGGACCGGTGCTGCCTAAAGCACAGATGAAACAGGCTCACTGGATGCTATCCTATGAAGACTGGAATGTGGACATCGGTCTGGAAACCGGCTTTAGCGGTAAAGCACAGATCGGTAAAGGAATGTGGGCCATGCCGGATGCCATGCGTGAGATGCTGGAGACAAAGATGGTTCATCCCCAGGCCGGCGCCAATACGGCCTGGGTGCCGTCGCCCACCGCAGCCACCCTGCACGCCCTTCACTATCACCAGACCGATGTAAACCAACAACAACGATCCCTTATGGGAAAGCGGCGGGCGTCTTTGGATGATTTGCTGACGCTGCCCCTGGTGGATCCAGATACCTTGTCAGCAGCGGATATCGAAAGTGAAATTCGCAACAATGCGCAGGGAATATTAGGTTATGTGGTACGTTGGATCGATATGGGCATTGGCTGTTCCAAGGTTCCGGACATCAAGGACATCGGGCTGATGGAAGATCGGGCGACCTTGCGTATTTCCAGCCAGCACATGGCCAATTGGTTGCACCACGGCATCATCTCCAAAGACCAGGTGGACCGTGTGTTACAGGAGATGGCCGCCGTCGTGGACCGGCAAAACGAGAACACTCCCGGCTACCGGCCCATGGCACCTGACGTCGAAAATAGCATCGCTTTTACTGCCGCTCGCGAATTGATCTTTATGGGGGTCGACAGACCCAACGGCTACACGGAGTGGACACTCTCGGAAAAAAGACGACAGGCGAAACAGCAACAGAGTAGATGATCTGTGCATACACGTTTCGGTGATGGGTCTTACAATATTACACTCAGCACCCAGCGGATGGGAAAATAATTGCCTATGTCTGAATTTCACTTATGGTGGTTAATGCATAACATTTTGTAAAAACAATATAAAAAAAATTATAAGACAATGGCACAGCTTGTGCTTTATAAGAAGGCAGCGAAGGTAACTAAATCCTCTTTAACGTGTGGGTTGAATTTCTCTCAAGGAGAACCAATACTCACAAAAAATTCTATTTCCTCCTTTTTTGGGCAAGATCAATTCGGATCTTGCCCATTTCTTTTTTAAAAAGGAAAACACCATGCGTTATACCATTAAAGATATCCTAAACATTGAGGTCGCACCGGCACTGGGGTGTACCGAACCGGTGGCAATTGCTTTGGGGGCGGCGGCTGCCGTGTCTCTCTTACCTGAGAAAAAAATCAATGCGATCGAGATCTGGGTAGATCCGAATATTTATAAGAACGGACTGGCGGTCAGTATCCCTGGAACCGGTGGGCTCAGCGGGTTGGGCATGGCATCGGCCCTGGGCGCGGTTGGCGGTGATCCCCAGAGGCGACTGGAGGTGCTCGATACGGTGGGGGACATGGCCGTATCCGCCGCAAAGCAGATGATCAATGACGGGCAGGTGAAGGTGAATTTGCTCAGGGATCGAACCGGCCTGTACATCAAAACGGTTGTCAATGGGGCGGGGCATCGGGCTGAGTCCGTAATCAGGGACCTGCATGACAACATTGTTTCCCTGACCTTAGATGGCAATGCCGTCACCGAGAGCCCGCTGTTGCCTGAAGCCGACCCGTCGCACGGGCAAAACCGTTTGGCGGAGATGGAGGCGTGGCTAAAAGCGTGTACCCTGGAGCAACTCCTTGAGCTGCTGGACGGCCTGGATGAGTCGGATATTGATTTTTTACAGTCCGGTATAGCGGTCAACCGGCGGCTGGCCGACTATGGCCTCAAGTACGGGCCGGGGTTGGGTGTCGGCCGTACTTTGGAGCGTCTGGTACGCCAGGGGCTGATCAAACGGGATATGCTGATTGCCGCCCGGATTTTGACTTCTGCAGCCGCGGATGCCCGTATGTCCGGTGTGAAATTGCCAGCCATGAGCAGTGCCGGTTCCGGCAATCACGGGTTGACCGCGATTCTGCCCATTGTTGCCATTGAACCCTATATCGATGTGAATCACCGCACGGTTCTGGAGGCTATCGGTCTGAGTCACATCATTACCGCTTTTGTCAAGGCGTATACCGGTCGCCTGTCGGCCATCTGCGGATGTTCAGTGGCTGCCGGTGCCGGTGCCACGGCAGGTGTTACCTATCTCATGGGTGGTACCAAACAGCACATTGCCGGCGCTATTAAAAACCTGATCGAAGATCTGGCCGGTGTGATCTGTGATGGTGCCAAGGGGGGCTGTGCCCTGAAGCTGGCCACTGCCGCCGGGACTGCCGTCCAAGCGGCCCTGTTTTCTCTGCAGGGAGTCAATGTCAGTTTCACCGATGGGATTGTGGGGCGGTCACCGGAAGATACGATGAAAAACATCGGCACATTGACATCCCAGGGCATGATCGAAACGGATCGGACAATTTTGAATATCATGTTGGAGAAACAATTCTCCAATGTTTGATGAACTCGTAAAAAGTCTTTGTTCGGACGGATTCGTAAAAAGCCCGAGATCAAGGCTTGCGAATCCTGAGGAATGAGGCGTACTTATCGTACTCCGCAGTGACGAAGGATACGCGTAACGCCGATATCGGACTTTTTACGAATCCGTCAATGTTTGATCAAGGCAATGAGAACTCACCATTGATCAGTCAGATGCTGACCGATCAATGGTCGGTGACGCGGTCAGGACATGTTGGCGAAAACAGGGGGGTGACTCGATCTGTTTGTTGATTGAAACAGGGGGCTTATTGTCTTCTATCTGATATCGTTGCCAAGCTGATTACGCCGATACCCAAAAGTATGAAAAAGGTGATTTCCGGCATGGACCTCCTCCTCTATCCTAAAGTTATATGCCTGCCTTGTGAAACGGGGGAATGGTGCTTCCACATGCTTAAACGTACAACCAATAAAACAAGTTTCTATTTCATGGCGAAATTAAAATCGTGGAGAGGATCATTGATTACCAAAATAACGGCTTGGTAGCCAACCTGCATAAATGAATAAAATAATATTGTAAGATTAGTATGTACACTCAACACAATTGTCAAAATAATATAATCCATTCACTCCCGTCAAATTTTTTATTGACCTTTTTTACAATTTTTTAATTTTTCTTGGTCTCTTTTGGGGATGCCCGACAAACCAATACGGTTATTTGCCCAATAGTCGCCGTTTCCCTGCCGTAATTCGTGCCTTGAAAGATGACTCTGAGACATGGCGCCCCCTTTTTTCAGCGTTCGTCAATCGATGGCTGCTCGCTTTCGGTTGGAGATTACGGTGTCTTAAGATAATGGTTCTGTAAACCGATAAGTCGACTACATGAATAGTCGAACAGCCGACACCTGCTATTTTCCAACGATCGACACCAAAGGAGCGCATTTCATGTCAAGCTATATGCCGAGGTGGTGTACCTGCGCGTTGATTTTGATCAACATCAGCTTTTATTTTTTCCCGGTTTTGACAATCGCCCAGACTGAAGCCAGCAGTAAAAGCCAAACGATTTTGCAAGAGGCTGATCTTGACGCCTGCCTCAAAGAAGCCCTTAAAAACAACCGCCGGCGTCCCGCGTCCCGGTATGCTGTGGAGATGGCCGAAGCGCGGCACCGCCAGGCATTAGCGGGGTACTGGCCACAAATCAGCGCCAAGGGGGGCTACTTGCGCATGGACGAGTCTCCCAATTTCCTTTTCCCATCAAGCACCATGTCGTTGCCCATGGGCGGTAGCCTGCCGATTACGATTCCCGGCGTGGGCACTGTTCCCGTTAGTTCCATCGATGTGCCCGCCCAGGATGTCAAATTGATGGATGAAGACAACTATTGGGCCTCCCTGAATGCCACCTGGCTCCTTTACGACGGCGGTATGCGCAAAGGGTATCGTGAGCAATCCGGTGCATTGGTGGAGATGATGAAACAGGAATGCCGGCGTACCGATCTGGAAGTCATCGATAGTGTCAAGCGTTTGTACTACGGGGCGGTGCTTGCCAGGCAACTCCACCAGGTGGGGAAAGATACCCTGGCCCGCATGGGGGCAACGCTCAACCTGACGGAAACCATGTACAAAAAAGGAAGTGGCGCAGTCAAGAAGACCGACTGGCTTGATAACAAGGTGATGGTCGAGTCCTTGCGCGCCATGGTCGCCTTGTTGGAAAAAAATGAGTTGATGGCACAGGCGGCACTGGCCAATACGATGGGACTGCCGTGGAATACCAGTGTGGTGCCGGTTGACCGTAAAATGCCCTTCACCTCCTTTATGGACCAATTGGACCGCCTTGTTGGTACAGCCTATCAGTTTAATCCGGACTGGTCGAAAATCGAGGCCGGCCTGCGTGCTGCACAAGGCGCGGTGCGAACTGCAAAGAGTGGTCATTATCCCAAACTGGCGGTGACCGGCCAACTCCACAGATGGTGGAACGACTATGACGGCGGCCTGGCTACGGAAAGCAACAAAAAGGGATGGACCGTGGGATTGGGGCTTGAGCTTCCCCTCTTCAGTGGGCTGCTGACCCACAATAAAATTGCCGAAGCCCGCGCCCAGGTGGCTAAACTCAAAGAAGAGCGTTTTCTCCTCAAGGAGGGCATCGGTCTGCAGATCAAAGATACGGTTTTGTCTTTAGGGGCCGCCGAAAAATCCCACCAGGCCACGTTAGAAGCCATGCAGGCGGCTGGAGAGAATCGGGATTTGAACGTTCGAGCCTATCAGCACGAACTGGTGGAAACCGAAAAGGTGATCCGTGCCCAGCTAATAGAGGCGTTGATGTCTGCCCAGCATTACAAGGCACGTTACGACCATATCGCGCTTCGGTCTCAGTTAAGTCTGGTGGTGGGACGTGAGGTACTGAAAAAGATCCAGTGATTATGAAATCCGTTCACCCGCGCACGCATCGGAGCACGATGCCCGTCATACCAGGGATGAGGGGGGGCTACTGCACACATCGTCCAATGGAGCCGACTTTGCATTTTTGACCATTGGTCCATAGGGCCTCCACCAGATAGGTATCAACAAAAATGGCGTTATCGACGCTGGCACCGGTCAGGTTGGCGCTCGACAGGTTGGCCCCGGACAGATCCGCTTGGTCGAGAATGGCCATTTTCAGACTTACGCCGGATAGGTCCGCCCCGTTAAATTTGGCGCAGGTCAGATCGGCGCCCAGCATGACCGACTGCCGCAGGTCCGTTTTTTCAAACACAGCTTCATGTAAAACCGCACCGACCAACAGTGCGCCTCTTAAGTAGGCGCCAGAAAAATCGCTTTTGCTAAAATCCGCCTCGGTTGCATCCACTTCAAGCAGATGGCACTGCTCAAACATGGCCTGTCTTGCGATGGCCCGAGTCAAATTGGCTCTAACCAAATCGGCACCGACGAGCCGGGTGTTGCTGAGGTCGGCCCGGGAGAGATCCGCGCCACTGAGCAGTGCACCGTCGATGTCCAGCGAGCCCAAGGTGGCGGCCTTAAGGTTGCAGCCCGGGCAATGGCCCGTGGCGATCACGGCTTCGGTTTCCGGTGTCAGGCAGCGCCCCACCGATGGCGCTCCACAGGTTTGGCCGTTTACCCAGGTGGCCCCATCCAGAATCGACCGCTCCAGGTGGCTGTAACGCAGATCGGCCTGGTTCAGGTTGGCGTTTTTCAATATTGTTCCGGTCAGGTTGGCTCGCTTCAAGACGGCCCCAACCAGATCGGCCCCGGTCAGATCCGCTCCGGCAAGATCGATATCACTCAAATCGCACAGACGACAAGTGCGGTCGTTTTCCAGACGCTGACGGAGGGTCTGCGGGGTGAGCATTCTGCCCAAAAGGCCCAGGATAACAAGAAAGGCCAGGACTGCTCCGATGATCATGCCAGTTTTTTTGATGGTGTTGGAAAGGATCATTTGGCTGATACTCTTTTTATTGTGAAGCGGTTTGAACTCGCCATAAGAATCTTCACTTTTACGGGATTGTGGGTCATGTTGCAACATTGAGGTTGCAATGGTTACCGCCAATTGAGATTTGGATTTTGGTCTTTGGCATTTTTTCTTCATTTTCAAAAGTCACCGATTGCTTCCGACCGAAGCAGTCACTCCAAATGCGGTTACCCTAATTGGGGGCAAGACAGGGGTTGCCAAAAAAAAGCCCATCTTCTATAAATAATTAATATGGATACGTCTTTTCTTCTTGAAGCGCTCCTTACCCTTGTTACTGGTATCATTTTCCCCGGCGTCTGAATTTCCCTTCCGTTTAATAATAATCTAAAAAAAAGGTTGTTTGTGGCTTTTTCCGATGTGGTGCCCCATGGCGAATCAACGTATACGTAACCCTAAGTCCATTCAATTGAGCTGGCGCTGCTGCCTGGCCAGGCTGATGGTGGGGCTGTGGATCGTGGGATGCTTGCCCATCCCGGCCATGGGGCAAGGTGACTACCCTCAAACACCGTCTTTGGGACAGTCCGTTGAAAAAAAACAATTTGCCCCTGATGCTGCATCGGCCGATCCCATTGTCCGTCACTCGCATCGAATGATCCAGGCCCCGGATGCCGTTAGCATTCCCCGGGCCTGGATATGGGCTGCATTTTCACTGTTGTTGATCGCTGGTGCGGTGATTGCGGTAATGGCGCGTACCCTATTGCGTCGCAACAAGGGCGCTGGGGCGTGGGCCGATCATGATTGTCAAATCAAGCAGATCGCCGAGCGTATCGGTGATGTGTTTTGGGTGGGATCTACTGATTTCAGCCGGCTGGAATATGTCAACCTTGCCTTTGAAAGTATCTGGGGATATCCTCGCCAACGGTTGTATGAAGCCCCCATGTCCTGGACTGACAGTCTTTTTCCCAATGACCGAGAGGCGGTGATGGCTGCAATCGCCCGGCATCAATCTGATCATATCACCACTGACGGATTTCCCGACTTCAGGATTGTCTGCCCGGATGGCACTCTGCGTTGGATTCAAGCCCGCGCCTTTGATTTTGATCGATTAGACACCGGTAAACGGCGGATGATGATTTTTCGGGATATCACGCGTGATAAATTTTATGAGGCATCATTGCGTGAGAGCGAGGCCTTTCATCGGACGCTTTTCAATGATGCGCCGACCGGGATGACCATTCAGGATTTCTCGGCTGCCGAGACCTTCGCCAGGCAACTGGCCGAGGATGGGGTGACCGACTTGCGGTCCTACCTGATGAATCATCCCGATGCGGTTTCCCGTTTGGCCGATCAGGTGGTGTTGGTCAAGGTGAACCAGGCCTTAGTGGATTTATATGGGGCGACCGATGAGAAAATGATCCTGGGGCCATTGTCCCGGTTCCTAAAAACCAACGATTGGCACCATTTTATCGATCAGGTTGCTGTTCTTGTCGGTGGTGAGGATCATTATACCGGTCAGGCCCGCAATTTGGATGTCAATGGAAATACACTGCATCTGATTATTCGCAAAGTGGTGGTGCGTCGACCCGAAAACGGGTTGTCAAAAGTACTGACCGTTCTAGTGGATGTAACGCCCATTCGAGCAGCTGAAAAAGAACGCGAATTGCTGATGCTGCAATTGCAGCAGGCCCAGAAAATGGAGGCCATCGGTACCCTTGCCGGTGGGGTGGCCCATGATTTCAATAATATTTTGGGTATTATATTGGGCAATGTGGATTTGGCCATAGACGGTATGCCTCAGGATGATCCGGTATTTGAAAACCTATCGGAAATCGAAAGCGCGGTGTCGCGGGCCAGGGATATCGTTAAGCAATTGTTGGGGATCAGTCGCAAAAGTGAGCAGACACTGACCTTTATGCATCTGGTTCCGGTAGTGGAGGAGGCGGTCAAATTTTTGCGGGCCACCATACCAGCCAATATCGATATTCAAACCGCTTTGTCGATCGAAAATGATGTCATCTGCGCTGATTCAACCCAGGTCCACCAGATTATGATCAATTTGTGCGCCAATGCCAGCCATGCCATGGAAGCTGACGGCGGACAACTGTCGGTCCGAGGGGAAAATGTGACCGTAAAGGAAATATTGCCCGGTGTGGCGAAGCCCATTGAACCTGGAAGCTATGTCCGTTTGATGGTCTGCGATACGGGGATGGGCATCGACGAAGAGATCAGGGAAAAGATTTTTGATCCGTATTTTACGACCAAAGCGATGGGCAAGGGAACGGGGATGGGATTGAGTATGGTGCAGGGAATTATGGAAAACTGCGGCGGCGGAATTGTCCTGGATTCCACACCCGGAAAAGGGACCTGTTTCACCCTTTATTTCCCGTCGACTGACATGCCTGTGGATACGGTGATCCGGTCAGAGATAGCGCTTGCCACCGGAACCGAACGCATTCTTTTTGTAGACGATGAAACGCTGATTGTCGATCTGTCGGAAAAAATGTTGACGCGCTTGGGATACCAGGTGACCACTTGCACGGATGTTTTTGAGGCGCTTTTTCTCGTTGAATGCGATCCGTCGGCCGTTGACCTGGTGATCACCGATATGGCCATGCCGGGGATGACCGGGGGCCAGTTCATTGAGCGTATCCGACAGATGGCGCCCATGCTTCCGGTTATCCTTTGCAGTGGACACCTTGAACGCATTTCTGCAGAAGAGATCGAGACCCTGTCCATTGATGCCGTGCTGGCCAAACCGGTGAGTTTCAAGGAACTGGCCACTGCCGTTCGGCAAACGTTGGATTCTCAGCGCTGACTCAACCGGTACGGTTTATTGATGACCGCATTGACGGCAGACCCGGTGCGTTTGAAATTTGGCCTTTAGCGTCTCAAGTTAACCGATAGAGAGGACCCGATTGGATGAATGTCTATTTTCACCCCGATTTTTTCACGGTTTATACGAATGATCCGGCCGCTGAAGCAGGACGGATGGAGGTGATAATGGATCGTCTCGCCCCTCATGTTGACATCGTCACCCCTGATCCGATCGCCGACGTCGATCTTATGGCCGTTCATCCCAAAAAGTACATCGAGTCTATCCGGCGTCGCGGATTATATGACATTGCCGCACTGGCTGCCGGTGCCGCCACCCAGGCTGCAGCAGCCGCAATGCAATCACCCAGTTTCGCCCTGGTTCGTCCGCCGGGCCACCATGCGTCGGCAGATAGCTGCTGGGGGTTTTGTTTTTTCAATAACATGGCGATTTCCCTGATGCACCTTTACACCACTCACCGGATCAAATCGGCATTCATTCTCGATTTCGATATGCACTACGGGGACGGTACCGTCAATATTCTGGGACACCTGCCATGGGTGGAAATTCTCAATCCCGAAGCCCGTGACCGGCGTGCCTACCTGTCGCAGGTGGATCAAGCCCTGCTTTTGACCACCGCAGATGTGATTGCCGTATCCGCAGGATTCGACAACCATATCCAAGATTGGGGCGGGCTGCTCTTGACGGACGATTACCGGACCATGGGGGGCTGGGTTTTGAAGGCGGCGGCAAGAAACCATGGCGGCTGTTACGGAATTTTCGAGGGTGGATACAATCATAATGTTCTGGGGAGCAATGTGCTTGCCTTTCTCCAGGGCCTCATGGGGCAGGAATAACTTCCAAATCTCGTTATCAGCGAAGCGGTTGTCGTTATCGTAATCGAAAAACGAAAAAATCGGTTGCGAATACGACAACGAAGATCAGGTGCGAGATATCCTTTTGTCGATACGATCCCCCAATCAAGCGCTACCAAAAAAAACTGGGTTCGTGAAATGTTAATACGGTCAGGTCGCGTTCTCTAACGTGGCTTCGATGCGTTGGATTTCCTGTTCCAGGGCGTCGGTATCCAGGGGCTTGTTAAAAAAGGCACAAGCGTCCAGATCAAATGCCTGGCGGGCCAGATCCTGATCCCCGTGCCCGGTGATGACGATGACGTGCGTGTCCGGCGCCATGGATTTGATCTGGCGCAGGACGGCAAAGCCATCCTTGCCCGGCATTTTGATGTCGGTCAGCACGATGGGGGGACGATGTTTATCGAACATGGCCATTCCTTCGGATTCATTTTCCGCCGTCAGGACTTCATGCCCGCACACATCCAGATAAAGGGTGAGCATTTGCAGGGTCGGTTTTTCATCGTCGATAATGAGAATTTGTGTCATGATTGCACGCTTCCAATCTGATTGTAAACTTCAGCTTTCCATACCCGATCGTTTAAATCGCAATTCAAAACGGGTCCCCAGGTTTTCCTTGCTTTTCACGGTGATTTCACCGCCATAGTCGCGAACAATACCATAGGTAATCGCAAGCCCTAGCCCCATGCCCTTGCCCACCTCCTTGGTGGTGAAAAACGGCTCGAAAATTTTATCGCGATTTTCGTCGGCAATCCCGGCACCGGTATCGGCCACGGCACAGACCACGTCATCGTTTTCCTGGTAGGTTTCAATGATGATATTGCGCTGCTTAATGGTGCCGGTCTGACTGATGGCGTCACGGGCATTGGTGACCAGATTGAACAGCACCTGCTCCAGCCGGTTGGGATTGGCCAGAATGGTCGGCAACGCGTCTGCCATCTCGCAGGTGACGTTGATGTTGCTCAAGGATAACTGCTGGCCGATGATGCCCAGCACATTGGTCACGATGGTATTGACATTGACCGGCTGCATCTTGAAGTCTGATTTGCGTCCGAACTCCCGTAACCGATTGATGATGTCCGAGGCCCGATGCACCTGCTCGGTGATGGCCGTGGCCACCCGATCCACTTCGCTGGCGGTGAGGGTCTGCCCTTTTTCGATTTTGCGTTTCAGATAATCATTGCCGATTTTAATGGCATTGAGCGGTTGGGTCAGTTCATGGGCGATGCCGGCGGACATTTCTCCAAGGGTGGTCATTTTGCTGGCCTGAAAAAGCTGGGCATCCTTTTCGATTGACTCGGTGATATCAGTGGCCGCCAGGATCAAAGCCAGACGGTCCTGGTATTTGATGGGGCAGGCCTTGACGCGGATGTAAAAGGGCGTGCCGTCCTTTTTCAGATGTCTGGCTTTCTGGTTGATAAAGCAGCTGTCCGTCCAATCCACGGCCCCATGGGACGCCATGACCATATCGTGGATTTCGAATTCTCCCAGTTCGCTGAAGATGCGACCGATCAACTCTTCTTTTTGGGTGTATCCATAGGCGTCCAGGGCTGCCGGGTTGACGTCCAGAATGCGCTTGTCGGCAGGCTCGAGCACAAAAATCGGATTGGGACCGCTGTCGAACAAAGAGCGGTATTTCTCTTCCGAATCATGCAGCGCCGCTTCGGCCTTTTTGCGAACGGTGATGTCGAGAAACGCGCCGCTGATGAAATCAATGGTTCCGTCTTCGCGGCAGACGATTTGTCCACTGGCCTGCAGCCAGACAATGGCACCATTTTGTTTGCGGATGCGGTATTCGCGAATGTATTGATGATTGGTTTTCAGGGCATCGATGAAAATCCGGCGAACCCGATCCCTGTCCTCGGGCAGGATCAGATCGTGCCATTTAAGGGCCTTGGATAAAAACAGCTGCCGGGGATAACCGGTGACCATTTCGACCTTGTCGTCGAAAAAATCAATGGTACCGTCCGCATATCCCTTGAACACCACATTCGGAATGGTGTTGATCAACATGCGGTAATTGCGTTCACTTTCCCGCAGGGCCATTTCCGATCGCTTTTTCTCGGTGATGTCCGTGGCGATGAACAAAAACCCGTTGACCACGCCGTCCGGATCACGCAAGGGATTGATGGAAAGGGTCACCGGAAACGCCGTGCCGTTTTTATGCAGGTAGGTCCATTCTTGTTGTTCCTGGTCGGGTTGCAGGGCGTATTGAAACAACAGGGCCATGCCGCTATCGGCCAGATGACCGGTGCCGGCACCCATTGCCAGGGCGCGTTGATGAAGCTCACTGGGGGAGTGGAACGTCAGCGGGGTGGCTTTGCCGATGACCTCCTCGGCACCATAGCCTAACATGTTTTCCGCCCCCTTGTTGAAAACGATGATCTGTCCCTTCTTGTCGGTAGCCACGATGGCCATGTGGGTTGCGGAGTCGAGTACGGCCTTGCGCTGGGCATTGGCCATTTGCAGACGCTGAAGGATCCGTTCGGTTTCCTCGAACTGCCTGACCACCAGGCTTGCGGTGATTTCGGCTGACTCACGGGAGACGCGGATCTCCTCCCTTAAAATTTCGTTGTCCACCACCAGATCCTGGACCGGGCAGTTTTCCCGATCCTGGCAGGTGGCACAGCGTTTGGGCCACCGGTAGTGGGTGTGGCCCTGGGGGCGGGAGAGCAGGGTAGCGAGTGCTTGGGATGTCATGTCAAAGCCCTTGTTATCGTCTTCAATGGATCACACCCGGAAAGTGAACGTTCAGGGAACCTGGATGGTGTGAACCGTGCAAACCAGACAGGGGTCAAAGGATCGTACAATCTGTTCCACTTCCACCGGGTCACCGGGCTTCTTTACCACCGTGCCCATGATGGCCTGCTCCCAGGGGCCGGGCGTCCCTTCCCGGTCACGCGGAGAGCCATTCCAGGTCGTGGGGGTGACCACCTGGTAGTTGGCGATCCGGCCGTCGTGGATTACCACCCAGTGGCCGAGCAGTCCTCGGGGGGCTGTGACCATACCCACACTTTTGGCTGTCAGCGGCTTCAGGGCGTCGGTATAAAATTGCGCGTTTGCATGGGACATGCCGGCAATGCACTGCTCCAGGGCCGGCAACAGCATGGCCGGCCGCACCATGCGGGCCAGCTCGCGAATCAGCACGTTGGTCCCACCGGCGCGTACCGCATTCACAAAAAGCGGGTTGTCAGCCATCAACAGATCGGCCAGCGGCCCGGTTTCGGCAGGCTTCCCATCGTAGCGGGGAGCCTTGGCCCAGGAGTACTTGCGTGCATCAGTGGTGTCGGGATCAGCCAGGGTCCGGCTCTCAAAGGGATGACCGGGGGTTTCCTTGAAAAAAGAACAGGTGACATCCTCGGTAATCTTCTCCGGATCCAGAGCAGCGATCCCTTGCGCAGAAAAAACGCCGGCCGGGACGAGTGATGTCGTGCTGCCATCCGATCCGGGTACGTCGGGTCCGCCGGCACTGATAAAACAGTCCGGGCCGCGGCCGAGGCGATCCATGCCGGTGGATTGCCCTACCTTAAGAAAAAAACCCAGCTCACTGTTTTGGTGTAAGGCATCTTCATCCAACCAGGCCTGTAGATCGTCCCATGTCTGGACGGCCTGCCAGCGCTCGAGCGAGCAGCCCAGAACCTGTTTTTCATACCATCTTCGAAAACCGTTCAGAATATGGCGGCACTGGGCGATGTCGCCGCTGCTGGGGACCGACACCACCCCGCCCGGTACCATGAAAGACGAATGCGGCCACTGACCGCCCAGAATGGCGACGATTTCGATCAGCCGCTTGGTCGCCTGGATCGTTTGCAGCGTGGTTTGCCCTTTAAGGGGCTGGTAACGGGCCACGGCTTGATCAAAAAGGGGGTGCTCGGCATAGTGGGAACGGGTGAAGTCCGGCATAAACAGCAAAAACAGATGCCGCAGGTCATTTTGTATCTGTTCGACCATCAAGGTGGTGTTGCGCAGCCGTTGGGCATCCGCGGGAATCGTCACCTGGCAGGCCATGTCCAGGGCTCTGGCCGCAGCGCAAAGATGCGCCGTGGTACATATCCCGCAGATCCGGGGAGTGATGACCAGAGAGTCCAACGGGCCGCGGCCGGTCATCAGGTTTTCGATGCCCCGGTACATAGTGCCCACACTCCTGGCCATGGTGACCACGTTGTCGCGATCGATCTCCAGGTGGATTTCCAGATCCCCCTCCACGCGATTCAATGGAATTCTTTTTTTTAGCGTTGTCATGGTGCGCTTCGCTTAACGGATCTATCCCGCTACTCCTCCATTAAATGTTGGTCTTACGTTGGATGAGGCGTTTAGGCGCGGCGGCGGCGGCCATTCCTTTATAGGCCATGTAATGGGCGCGGCTGACGCCGTCAGGCAACTCGATGGGAATCCCCTCGATGTTGCGGGTTTCGAAAAACGGATACTGCTGGGGAAAGTCGGGCCGCGTACACCCGAAACAGGGCACGCCCACACGGGTTTTGGACGAGCGGCGATTCCACAGCGCTTTGTTGCAGGGCCCGGTGACCAGTGGGCCATGGCACCCCATGTAGAAAAAAAGGCATCCGCGCTCGCCAAAGCGTTTTTCCTCGATCCGGTACTCATGATACTCGTTGCGGGTGCAGCCCTGGTGGACCATGACCCCGTACCAGTCCACGGGGGTGTTGTAATGCCCGAGTCTTACCGGGTCGTCGACGGCAAGGGCCGACAGGGTGCCCACCATGACATCGCAGTGGCACGGACAACCCGGCAGGTTGATGACCGGATAGCCCGCCCGGGAAATAAATGATTGCCCCAGCAACCCGCCCATCTTCCATTTATTGAACTGCAGCCCCCCGGCCATGATCTCGCTGTCGGAACCGATCCCGCCGAAACTGGCGCAGGTACCCACGGCCAGAACCACCTGAGCCTGTTTGGCCAGAGCGTAAATAAAATCCTTGCGGGGACCACTGGGAAGCATGTCAAACCGGCCGCTGCCGCTGGGTCCATGAATGATCGAGCCCTCCACACAGAGAATATCCAGGGGCTGATCGCCGGACAGAATACGCTCGTTGAGCATATCCAGATCCGAGGCACGCATAACGCTCAACCCATGATGCCAGAGCACCTCGATATTAAAGCTTGAAAACAGTTCGACCGGATCCGGTGTGTCCGCGTTCATCAGGGACCAGGTGTCGCCGCCGCAGCTTCCCCCTTGAATCCAGTACAGTGTTTTGGACATGATGAGGATCCTTTCCTATGGACGGTTCTGAACAAAAATCAGCGCTGTTTTGATACGCCCAAGGCGCGTTTATCGGGAACATCATTTATTCTAATTCACTAAAAGGACCGAGCGCAAGATCATATCATGCCATTTGGACTGCGGCTGGAAATGAGAGCGTGATCGTTGTTCCCAGATCCGGATGACTGGTGACAATGATACGCCCGCCGAAATCACGCACGATTTCATGGACAATCGAAAGTCCCAGGCCTTTGCCTTCTCCGGCATTTTGGGTGGTGAAAAAAGGCTCGAAAATACGGTCCTGAACGTGGTCGGGGATGCCAATGCCGGTATCGGTGATCGTCACCACAACGAATCCTGCGGATGATGCGGCGTTGATGGTGACGGTATGCTCGCGCGGGCTGGCCTCTTGCTCCCGTTGGCGAACGATGGCCTCCCTGGCGTTGTCCAAAAGGTTGTAGATGACCTGCACCAACCGGCCGTGGTGCCCCATGATGGGGGGCAGCTTCGGATCAACATTGACAATCAGCGAAATGTTTTCAAGCAGCAGCTGATTTTCCACCACCGCCAGGGTGTCGGCAATGGGCCCTCCGATGGAAAGCGGCTGTTTGGTAAAGCCCGGAGCCTGTCCCATTTCGCCCAGGCGCTGAATCATGCCCGAGGCCCGCGTAACCTGGTTGCCGATTTCTGCTGCAACTTCGGCCAGATGCGAAGGTTTGGGGGGAATGTCCTTACGGGCCATCATTTTGAGAAAGTCGCTGCCCACTTTGATGGCATTGAGCGGTTGATTGAGTTCATGGAGCGTGGCCGGTGAAATGCCGCCCATGGTGGGCATCATCTTGAGCAGATCCCAGGCTGTGACCAACTCCACATGCAGCATCAGCGAAGGCAGCAGGATCATATCGCCGACAAGGGCGGAAAGCATGGTTACGACCATCAGAAAACCGAAGATGGCGGTCGGCTGAAAATGCGAGAAGATCAGCACGGAAAATCCCAGACTGATGGTCAGGGATGTGAAAATGATCGGCCGTCCCACGTTGATCAGCGTGTCGCGCATGGCCCGGTCTTTGTTCAGGTCTTTTTTGAATTCCGAGTTGTAGCGTACCAGATAATGGATAGTGTCATCCACGGCCAGGCCGATGGCGATACTGGCGATCAGGCTGGTGGCCACGGATATGGGAATGCCAAGCAGCCCCATGAGACCGAAGTTGACAATGATCGGAAACAGGTTGGGCACGACGGCAATCAGTCCCACCATGCTGGAGAGAAACAGCATGACCATCACCAGAAAGATCAACACCAGGGAAATCGCCAGGCTTTTCACCTGGCCCAGGGTGAGCAAGCGACTGGAGGCGGCGATGACCACGCCCAGCCCGGTTACGTCCACGCGAACATCCGCATCGAGCTGCCCATTGGCATAGGTGAGAATTTGATCCCGGGTATGCAGAAAATCGCGGGAGCTGGCAATGTGGGTGAGCATGAGAATATTCACCCGGCTGTAATCGGCACTCATAAAGCGCTGCAACAGATCGTTGCCCAACAGGATCTTGAAGTTGTTCATCAGCATGCGCAGGTCATAGCTGTCCTCAGGCAACCGGTAGAACGCCGGATCAAAGGTGTTGAACGTGTAGTTGACCAGCTTGAGATAATCGGCCAGGGAGATGGTTTTGTCCACGCCGGGCAGGGCCTCCAGATAGGCCTGCAGATCGGCAATGGCGGCCACGTTACCGGGGGTTTCGAAATAGTCCGCTTCGCCGCCGGCCATGACCACGTTCATGGGAAAGCTGCCGGACATGTCCTGGTAGATATCGTGAAACTGGCGGCTGACATCGGTACTGCTTTTGAAATAAGCCACCGGGTTGGTCTCCACGCGCAGGCGCAGCATGCCCGCCAAACAGACGATGGTGATCAGGCCGATGACCAGCAGGCAGCGGTTGCGGTACTTGAGATTCAGGGTGACCACCCCGGTCAGTATGCGGTCAAAAAAGCGGTCGATCGAAGGCGCCATGCTGGAGGAGGGGGGCGATGCCGGCAAGAGGGAGAGCATGGCCGGGAAAAAGGAGAGCACAACGATCAGCAGGCTGAGCATGCCGAAACAGGCGAAAATGGCAAACTCGCGGATGGCGGTAATCGGGTTGACCCACAGGGAACCAAGGCCGATGAGGGTAGTGGCCACTGCCAGGGTCACCGGAAAGGCCAGACGCTTGAAAGTGGCTGTGGTGGCCTCCTTGGCGCTGGTTGTGGCGCGGATCTGTTTTAAGTATTCACTGGCGATGTGCAGACAGTACGCCGTGCCCACGGCAATGAGAAATACCGGTATGATGATGGTCAGCATGGATACGGGAATGCCGACCAGGGCCATCAGGCCGAAGGTCCACACCACGGAAAGGGTGACGCAGGCAAGCGGTAGCAACAGGCTTCGCAGATGACGCAGCAAGAGGGCCAGGAGAATGGCAATGACCAGCATGGTGATGGGCGTCAGGTGAAAAAAATCCTGCCGCGTGTAATTGGCCAGGGCCTCGGATACTATCGGCATACCGGTCTGATACAAACTCAGGTCGTTGCCGGTCTCGGCGATCAGTTGGCGCACGGCGGTGATGGCCGCATCCTTGTCTGTTTGGGCGTCCAGCACGAGGGTGATGATCGTGGTTTTATGATCGGCAGCGATCAGGTTGCGCTCGAACAGGTCTACCGGGGCCAGCATGGTAGCAAATTTAGCCATGTCCCATTGGTTGCTCCGATCGACGCTTTTCTTTATCTCCGGCAGGCTGATGGTGCGGATGACCCCATCGATCTGGGCCAGTGCATCGGATAGCTGGGTGATTTTTGCAAAAGTTGCCGGATCGAGCACATCGCCGGCCTTGACCACCAGCCGGATGATCTCATCGGATCCAAAACGGGACAGAAACTGGTCGTAGCGTATGGTTTCGTCCACATTCTCGATTACCAGGTCATAAACCGTGGTTTTAAAGGTCAGCCGTGGCAACTGCCAACCAAGAAAAAAGGTAATCAGCGCGCAGCCCAAAAGCGCCCATGCGGGCGCTCGGATCACGTGCATCAAATATGTATCGAGTGAAAATCGTTGCATGCCGGCGCTCGGTCAGGGTTGGGTGGCGGCGGCGGCCAAACCGGCCAGGGTCTGTTGCAAATTCTGCATGGCGGCACTCATTTCCGTCAAGCCGTGACGGCGAAACAGGTAGTCTGGATCATTGTAAGAAAACCATACCTTACCAGCCTTATCCTCCCAGACCAATGCCTTCATCGGCAAGTCGATGCCCATGGTTCGGCTGCGCTCGATCAATGGGGTACCCATCGCCGGGGTGCCAAAAATGACCAGTATGGTGGGCTTCAGCGTCTGACCGACGCTACGGGCCCCGTCGGCATGGTCAATGCGGGCAAACACGGTAATGCCTTTTTCCTGCAGCGCCTTTTCCAGACGGTTGGCCGTAGTCGCAACACCGTAATTGCTTTTTACGCTGATGACCCCCTGGGCCGCTGCCGTGGCAACAAAGAGCAGGTTGAGCATCAAAATGAGAAGAAATTTTTTCATATTATTACTCCTTTGATCGGTGATCGGTTATCAGTAATCGGTTATCGGTGATCGGTCCACGACTGGAAGCCGTTTAATCCACCCGGCAAATCAACCCTTTCAAGTAGCTGCCTTCGGGGAAAGACAGGGCCGTGGGGTGATCCGGCGCCTGACTCAGCCAGCGCAGAATCACCGCCCGTCGGCCGGCATCCAGGGCAGCGTCGGCAACGATCTTCTGGAACAGATCGCGTCCCATCAATCCTGAGCAGGAGAAGGTGAACAGGGTGCCTTTGGGCTTCAATAGCATGAACGCCAGCCGGTTGATGTCCTTGTATCCCCGGCTGGCGCGCATTAAGTCACCCTTGGATTTAACGAACTTGGGCGGATCGAGAACGATCAGATCAAAGTGCCGGCCGGCATCGGCATATTGCCGCAACAGGCTGAAGGCATCGCCGGTTTCATATTCCACCCATCTGTCGTTCAGATCGTTGATCGATACATGTTCCCGGGCAAGGTCCAGGGCACCTGCCGATGCGTCGACATTGACCACCCAGGCGGCGCCGGCTGCAAGGGCCGCCACGGCGAACCCTCCGGTATAGGCGAAACAATTGAGCATTTCGGCCCCGGCGGCATGGGCGGCCACCCAGGCGCGGTTGTCTCGCTGATCCAGGTAAAACCCGGTTTTGTGACCTTTTCGCACATCGATGCGGTAGTGGCAGCCGTTTTCCACTATCTCGATATGATCGGGTGGATCATCACCCCAAAGCTTACCCGTAACCGGCTTCAGTCCTTCTTTTTTGCGTACATCCACATCCGAACGCTCGAAGATCCCTTTGCAATCGGGCATGCGCCGGGCCAGGGCCTCAACGATGGTGGCTTTCCATTTTTCAGCGCCCGTGGTCAGAAACTGGCAGACCAGCCACCGGTCGTAGCGGTCGACGATTAATCCGGGCAGGCCGTCGGATTCTGCACTCACCAGGCGAAAGGCGTTGGTCTCGGACGGGTCCAGAATCGATTTTCGGAGACAAAGGGCCCGTTGCAGTTGCCGGTCAAAGAACCCCGCGTCAATGGCTTCCGACCTATCGAAGGTCCAGACGCGGGCGCGGATCTGGGAGCGGGGAGAATAGGCGGCCCGGGCCAGCCACCGGCCACCGGCCGCCAGAACGTCGACGGTATCGCCGGCCTGGATATCTCCCGGAGCACGATTGACCGCACCGGAGAAGATCCACGGATGGCGACCGACGAGGGATTTTTCCCGTTTGGGTTTGAGAATCAGGGTAGGAATAATCGGGTGTGTCATGACAGACTCTGATGGTATCGGGTTGCCCGCAATTCTGCCTTGCCGGCCGGTGAATGTCAAAGGCAAATGATCCATGCCAATCAAACAGGTTGTGCCTTTCTGCGTTCCTGCGACGGGCTGCTTTCATTTGGCGGTTGAACGCGTGCATTGATCCACCAATACCATGATTGAGCGATAAGGGATACCGCTGTGGGTCGACAGGCCGATTTCACAGGTGCGGCTGTTGCTGTAGCCTGCCGTACAGCCGGCAACAGCCTTTTTGAGCCCTGCCAGGGCCGATGCATTGAGCTCCGGTACATTGAACCCGCGATCACCGGCAAAACCGCAGCAATCGATGCCGTGGGGGACGACAACGGTTTCGGCACAGGCGCCGGCCACGGTCATGAAGGCTTCATCAAGGTCCATTTTACGGGCACTGCAGGTGACGTGAAGGGCAATGGGGTCCTTTGTGGGGGTGATGGTCAAGCGATGGAGCAGAAAGCGGGCGACGAATTCCACGGGCTCGAAGAGTTTCAGACGGGGGCCGAAGGTGCGACGTATGCGCTCCAGGCAGGGACTGGTATCGCACAGTACCGGCAGCTGTCCATTGTCTGATGCGGCCAGAAGGGCTTTTTCCAGCTGGGCGGATTTACGGTCGGCCTGCTCGAAGAAGCCCTTGCTTTCAAAGGGCAGCCCGCAGCACAATGCATGCATGGTTTCGGGGAAGACGACACGGTATCCGGCGCGCTCTACGACCCGTCGGGTAACCCGGTGCAGCGGCTCGGTCAGCGGATCGTCGGCGCCCGGCCCCATGGTTCGGCTGACGCAGGCGGGAAAGTAGACCACGGCCGGTGCGGCTCTTTTTTTTGATGGCTTGGTGCGGGGCGGCTCGGCTGCCGTGGGCATGGACGGCAGCCAGGCCGGCAGCCGGCCGCGTGACAGGCGCCGGGCCACATCACCCATGCGCTGCATGGCCGGGGAGCCCACTGTTTGGTGGACCCGATCGGCCACGCCAAGACCGGCCCGGATGCCGCGGGTCAGTGTGTCGAAATGATCGGCGGCCCAGTCGGCCAGCCATTGAGGAAGCCTGCCGTGGATGTTTCGGGCGCGAAGGGTTTTGGTGAACTTGCCCGTATCCACATCCACGGGACAGGCCACGCCGCACAGGCCGTCGGCCGCACAAGTTCTTTCTCCCTGCCACTGGTAGCCCTGCTTCAACTCGGCCAGGCGGGATGGTGTCTCGCCGGTACGCGCCAGACGGGCAATTTCCCGCTGAATCACAATGCGCTGGCGGGGGGTCAGGCTCAAGCTGCGCGATGGGCAGTGGCATTCACAGAACCCGCACTCCATACAGGCGTCGAGAAGCGGATCGGCGGCGGGCAGGGGCTTCAGGTTATCCAGATGGGCGGTGGGGTTACTGCTCAGGATCACGCCGGGGTTGAGCAGTCCGTCGGGATCGAAGATGGACTTGATCTCCTTCATCAGGGTGTACGCGTCATGCCCCCATTCCTTTTCCACAAACGGGGCCATATTGCGCCCGGTCCCGTGCTCGGCCTTGAGCGATCCGTCAAAGGTGTCCACCACCATGCTGGCGATGTCGTCCATGAACCGCGCGTAGCGATCCACCTCTTTTGTCTGTCCGAGATCCGGGGAGAAGACGAAATGCAGATTTCCGGCCAGGGCATGACCGAAAATGATGGCTTCATCATAGCCGTGTTTACCCAAAAGCGCCTGCAGTTCAAGTGTTGCCGGCGCCAGGCGGTCGATGGGAAAGGCCACATCCTCGATAATGACCGTGGATCCCACACGCCGCACCGCGCCCACGGATGGCAACAGGCCCTTGCGGACTTTCCAGAGCCGGTCGCTGATGGCGGCATTGTCGGTGAACACCGCCGGTGCGACGAAATCACTGCCTGTCATCTGCCAGGTGTGGGTCTTGCCGCCATCCGGGGAATGCGTGCGAAGGCGGTTTTTGAGCGCATCGGCAATCGTGTGAACGTTGGCCGCCAGATCGTCGAATGTATCGGCCTGGGTTTCCACCAGAAGCGCCGTGGCATCCCGGCCCAGGCCCCGGATGGCCGCCGGCATACCGGGTTTTTTTTCGACACTGCCAAGGGCGGCGCGATCCATGAGCTCGGCCGCGACCACGGGCAGGGTCTGCATGCGCCGCGCTGTCTGGCAGGCGGTGTCGATCTCCGGAAATATCATCAGCGAGGTGGCTTTAAACGGCGGTGCCGCAACGGTGCGATAGACAATCTGGGATATGAATCCAAGGGTTCCTTCCGAACCGATCATCAGATGGGTGATGATGTCGAAGGGATCGCTGTAATCCACCAGCGCATTGAGACTGTATCCGGTGGTGTTCTTGATTTTGAATTTGTTGCGGATGCGCTCGGCCAGGAGGGAATCGGCCTTGACCCGCCGTGAGAGCGCTTCCAGGCGCTCCAGCATGGGGGTATGGGTCGCACGAAAGGCCGCCCTGCTTGCCCTGTCACCGGTGTTCAGGATCGTGCCGTCGACCAGCACGATACGGATGCTGTCTACCGTCTGATAGCTGTTTTGGGCTGTGCCGCAGCACATGCCCGACGCATTGTTGGCGGCGATGCCACCGATCATGGCGGCACCAATGGAAGCCGGGTCCGGACCGATCTTGCGGCCGTAAGGGGCCAGCAGTTGATTGGCGCGGGCGCCGATGATGCCCGGCTGCAGGCGGATCTTTGCCCCGTGATCCAGGATTTCCCACTGCTGCCACGACTCTCCGGCTACCAGCAGCACCGAGTCGCTGATGGCCTGGCCGGACAGGCTGGTGCCGGCAGCCCGGAAGGTGACCGGAAGCCTCATGCGCCCAGCCAGCTTGAGGGTTTCGGAAACGTCCTGTTCGTCTTCCGCCCGTATGACCACCTTGGGAATCAGACGGTAGAAACTGGCATCCGTACCATAGGCCAGGGTCCGCAGGGGATCGGTAAAAAGGCGCGATTCAGGGATCACAGATTGCAAGTGACTGTAAAAACGGTTATAGACGCTGCTGCGCATGGGATGTTCCTTTACGCTTACCGGTGGCAATTGTATCTTTCATGATAGGTCCGATTCCTGTCTTCGGCAAGCACTGGTATCTTCCCATGCAAGCGGATCGACCGCGGTCATGAACGTGAAAAAGATCAATGGGGCGAGTTATTCTTGATCGTCGTCAAGGGCTGTGACCGTGCCCTTGTTTTTCCCTTTAAATCCAGCCTTGAAAATACATGAAACAGCAACAACAGGCATATGTTTACGCGTTGGCAGCCGTTTTAATCTGGTCGACGGTGGCCTCGGCATTCAAGATTTCCCTGCGGCACATGCGCCCGATTCAGCTGTTGTTGTGGGCCGATTTTTTTTCCGTTTGTTGTCTTTTTTTCGTATTGGTCGTCCAAAAGAAACTGCTCCTGTTGAAAACCCTGCCGCGCCGCAGCCTTGTGCGATGCCTTGCGTTAGGCGTGTTGAATCCCTTTCTTTACTACATTGTGCTATTTGCGGCCTATGACCTGTTGCCGGCCCAGGAGGCTCAACCGCTCAATTATACCTGGGCGATTACCCTGACCATTCTTTCCTGGCCCCTGCTTGGCCAGCGGTTAGGCATTCGGGAGGCTGTGGCCATCGGCATCAGCTATACCGGCGTGGTCATTATTTCCACCCACGGGAATCTGTTTGACCTGACATTTTCAAGTGGATCAGGGGTGGCCCTGGCCCTGGGCAGCACCATCATCTGGGCCTTATTCTGGATTTTCAATGCCAGAGACAAGACCGATCCGGTCGTCAGCCTGTTTTTAAATTTTGCAGCTGGATTCCCGTTGATTTTTACGATCAGCCTGCTTTTTTCATCTGTCTGGCAGATTACCTGGCAGGGGCTTGCCGGAGCGGCCTACGTAGGTGTTTTCGAAATGGGCATTACTTTCGTCTTTTGGCTGAAAGCCCTGCGCCTGACTTCCAGCACAGCCAAAGTCTCCACCCTGATTTTCTTCTCACCATTTCTTTCCTTGGTTTTTATCCATTTTCTGGTTGGAGAAGAAATATTGACATCAACAATTGTTGGCTTAGGTTTTATCATTGCGGGAAATGCGCTCCAGCAAACCGGCAATAAAGCGGCTTGAACGGTGCCCCTTTTTCTTTACGCGTGCCCAACCAGCCGATTGATGATGCTTTCATCCCCAAAGGCGATTAAAATCCGGTTGACCGATGGTGCTAGATAAGGGTATCCTTAAATTATTACAGATGGTTTGCTCATTTCCTAAAAATATCCCCCCTACTTTAAAAAGGAGATTGGAATGAAGAAAACATTGTTTCTGATTGTGGCATTGAGTCTTGCCCTGGCTGTGCCGACCCTGGCGGCAGACACCGTTAAAATCGGGCTTACGGCGCCCATTACCGGTTCCTGGGCTGCAGAAGGGCAGGACATGAAGCAGATCTGTGAGTTGCTGGCCGATCAGGTCAACGCGGATGGCGGACTGCTGGGCAAAAACATCGAGGTCGTGGTGGCTGACGACGGCGGTAACGAGCAAACCGCAGCGCTGGCAGCACAGCGTCTGGTCACCAAAGGCATCGCGGCGGTAGTCGGAACCTACGGCTCCTCTGTGACTGAGGCGTCCCAGGGCATTTACAATGCGGCCAGAATTCCCCAGATCGCCAATGGGTCCACGGCTGTGCGCCTGACCGAAAAGGGCTTCAAGTACTTCTTCCGCACCAGCCCCCGCGATGATGAACAAGGCCGTGTCGCGGCCAAGACCCTTGTCTCCATGGGCTACAAAAAAATCGCCATCTTGCATGACAACACGACTTATGCCAAGGGATTGGCCGAGGAAACAAAGGCGATCCTGGATGAAGAGGCTGTTGACATTGTCTTCTTTGACGCGCTGACCCCTGGCGAACAGGACTACACCACCATTTTGACCACCCTCAAAACCAAGAATGCCGAAGTGGTTTTTTTTACCGGTTATTACCCCGAAGCCGGTCTCATGCTGCGTCAGAAAAAAGAAATGGGCTTTAACGTGCCCTTTATCGGCGGCGATGCAACCAACAACCCAGACCTGGTCAAGATTGCCGGTAAGGATGCCGCTGAAGGGTTTTTCTTTATTTCTCCACCGGTCCCACAGGATCTGCCCTCAAGGGAAGCCAAAGATTTCCTGACCGCCTACACCAAGAAATATGGCGCTGCGCCCGGATCCATCTGGGCGGTTCTTTCCGGCGACGGTTTCCGCGTGATGGTGGAAGCCATCAAACAAACCCAGTCCACCGCCCCCGACAAGATCGCAAGTTACCTGAAAAACGATATGAAAGACTTCCCCGGACTCACCGGAACCATCTCCTTTGACGACAAGGGCGACCGGGTCGGCGATGTTTACCGGGTTTATAAAGTGGATGCCAAAGGCGAGTTCATCCTTCAGTAAACAAACAGGGTATTTCACATTTTTTCGGATCACAAATTGTGCTTATGCTATCTGCAAGCCCCTTTGACCGGTGCATGTCAGGAATCTGCATCGGTGAAGGGGGTGCGGAAAACGGGCGTTAAAAACAAGCCGGATGGGAAACATTGCCTTTTTTCTTGTCCTATGAACCTGTTGTGATGCCCGTTTTCTTTTTTAGAGGTGCCATAATAACCTGAACAACCTGAATGACCCGCAAAGGGAACGGATTCATGGAACAATTTTTCCAGCAACTGACCAACGGGCTGGCCATCGGCGGCATCTACGCCCTCATTGCCTTGGGCTACACCCTGGTATACGGCGTGTTAAAGCTGATCAATTTTGCCCATGGTGACCTGTTCACCATCGGGGCCTTTTTAGGGCTTTCCCTTTTGACTGCGTTTTCGCTTACCGACAAACTGGGCTTTGCCCTGGGTGTTGGCCTCCTGTTGCTTATGATCGTCTGTCTGGTAGGGATTGTGGGGATCCTTTTGGATCAGGCGGCCTATAAACCCCTGCGAACGTCTCCGCGCCTGTCGGCGGTGGTATCGGCCCTGGGCATGTCCATTGTCTTTTCCAATGCGATCATGCTCGTTTTCGGTCCCAACCCCCAGGTCTATCCCCATGGTATCCTGCCTACCCAGGTGCTGAGCATTTTCGGGCTGCCGTTTCCAGTCAAACGTCTGCTGCTGTTAAGTGCATCGGTCGTTCTCATGGTTGCCCTGTATGCCTTCATTCAAAAGACCACCATTGGTGCGGCCATTCGTGCCGCCGCCATCGACCAGGATGCCGCCCGGCTCATGGGCATCAACGTCAACCTGGTGATCATGCTGATTTTCTTTATCGGTCCGGCTTTGGGAGGGGCCGCCGGCGTCATGGTCGGTCTGTATTACGGGCAGATCAAATGGACCATGGGATGGCTATACGGCCTCAAGGCGTTTACCGCAGCCATTATGGGAGGCATCGGTAATATCCCGGGTGCCATGGTCGGCGGGTTGCTGTTGGGGGTCATCGAATCGCTTGGCGCGGCCTATATTTCCATGGCCTGGAAGGACGCCATCACTTTCGCGGTGCTTATTTTGATCCTGATTGTCCGTCCCACGGGCCTGTTAGGGGAAAGGGTGGCGGAGAAGATATGAACAAGACACCACGCTTTTCCAAGCTGCAGATCATCTACACCCTGGTGATTCTGGCCTGGATCATCTCGCCCGTTTTTCTGGACAACTACCAGACCGACGTGCTGAACACCGTGGGGCTTTACGCCATCCTGGCCTTGTCGTTGAACGTCATTTTGGGCTATGGCGGCATGTTCCACATGGGGCATGCGGCCTTTTATGCCATCGGCGCCTACACAACGGCGATTTTATCGGTGCAATTCGGTATGCCGACCCTGTGGACGATGCCGTTGGCGGGTGTCCTGGCCGGCCTGTTCGCGCTGGTCGTGGCCCGGCCGATTATCCATTTGCGGGGCGATTATCTGCTGATTGTCACCATCGGCATGGTGGAAATTGTGCGCATTGCCATCATCAATGACGCGGTTGGCAGTGTGGCCAAATGGGTGAACAGCATTTTTATCGCAGCGGGAATTCAAAACTGGGCACTGTGCAAAAAAATCGCCACGGCCACCACTGGCGGACCCAATGGCATTTTTGGCGTGGCGCCGCCGTCGATTTTTGGTTTTGAAATCAACGGCATCGTCAACACCACCCACTATTTTTTTCTGATCAGCGCTTTTTTAGCAGCTACCATCTTACTTTTTTATCTTCTGGAACGGTCCCGTTATGGTCGCGCCCTGCGTTATTTGTGCTCGGATGAAATCGCTGCCGAAGGAAGCGGCGTGAACACCTCAGGCTACAAGCTCAGCGCCTTTGTCATCGGTGCTGTCTGGGCGGGCATGACCGGCACCCTGTTTGCCGGTAAAATCACCTTCATTTCGCCCAGCAGTTTTACGTTTGCGGAGTCGGTCACCCTTTTCATGATCGTGATTCTGGGCGGTTCCGGTTACATCCCGGGCGTGATCCTGGGCGCCTTTCTGGTGGTCGGCCTTCCTGAGGTATTCCAGGAATTTCAGAAATACCGAATGCTTGTATTCGGTATCGTGCTGGTCATCATGATGGTCTTAAAACCGCAAGGGATCATGCCGCCCAAGCCACCCAGATATCCCATTCATAAAATCGATGAAAAGGAGGTGACGCTGTGAGCCTCCTGACACTGGACAACGTGACCAAAACCTTCGGCGGTCTGACGGCCGTTGACGATGTCTCCTTCAAGGTGCCACGCGGCGCCATCTTTGGCTTGATCGGCCCCAATGGGGCGGGCAAGACCACGGTGTTCAACCTGATTACCGGGAACTACAAGCCGAACCAGGGGGGAATTGTTTTCAATGACCAGACCATTACCGGCAAATTGACCCATAAAATCGTGGCGCTTGGCATCGCCCGGACATTTCAGACCATTCGTCTGTTCCAGAACATGTCGGTGCTGGAAAATGTGCTGGCCGGTTGCCATTGCCGCATGCGTGCCGGCCCCATATCCGCGATGTTCAGGCTTCCCGGGGCAAGGCGAGAAGAGAAAAAAAGCCTGGGCAAGGCCATGGCCGAATTGCGCTTTACCGGTCTGGAGACCCAGGCGGAAAATCTGGCCAAAAATCTCTCCTATGGCAACCAGCGGCTTCTGGAAATTGCCAGAGCTTTGGCTACGGACCCGCAACTGATCATCCTGGACGAGCCGGCCGGCGGCATGAACGAGCAGGAAACCGCCGCCCTGGTGGAATTGATTTTCCAGATAAAGCAGCGCGGCATCACCGTGCTCCTGATCGAGCATGACATGAGTCTGGTCATGAAGGCCTGCCAGTATCTGGTGGTCCTGGAGTACGGCAAGAAAATCGCCGAGGGGACCCCGGATGAGGTCAAAACGGATCCCAAGGTTATCGAAGCTTATCTCGGCAGCGACGAAGACGACTTTTAGCGCCTTGTTCTTAAGGAGCATACATGCTTTTGGATATTAAAAACCTGCACGTCAAATACGGCAATGTACAGGCCCTGCACGGCGTCGACATCCAGGTGGAGGAAGGGGAGATTGTCACCCTTTTGGGAGCCAACGGCGCGGGAAAAACCACCACGCTGAATGCGATCTCCGGGCTGGTCAAGGTGACTGAAGGAGAAATTCTGTTTCGGGACGAGGCACTGCACAAGCTGCCGGCCCATAAAGTGGTAACGCGCAAAATCACCCAGTCACCTGAAGGACGCCGGGTGTTCGGGACCCTGACGGTGCGGGAAAATCTCAATCTGGGGGCGTTTACCGCCAAAAACAGTGACCGGGTGGCAAAAAGCCTGGAATGGATTTTTGAGCTCTTTCCGCGCCTGGCCGAGCGCAGCACGCAACTGGCGGGCACCCTTTCCGGTGGTGAGCAGCAAATGCTCGCCATTGGGCGGGCACTCATGTCAAATCCCAAGCTCCTGCTGCTGGACGAGCCCAGCCTGGGCTTGGCGCCGGTGCTGGTCAACCAGATTTTTAAAACCGTTCGCCAAATCAATCAGGCCGGTGTGACGGTCATGCTGGTGGAACAAAACGCCCGTATGGCGCTGAAGCTGGCCCATCGGGGGTACGTCATGGAGGTGGGCAAAATCGTCGTGTCCGATACGGCCGACGGCTTGCTTAAAAATCCCGATGTGCTGCAGGCGTATCTGGGAGGCTCCGAATGATAATGATCCAAGAGCCTGTTTAATCAAAACAGGCTCTGAAAGGAGTGAACATGGCTGGCTTGGACGACAGCAAGATCAGACAGGCGGCTGCTGACTTGGCGGCAACATGGCAAGACCGGGCAAACCAACTCCTGACACGTGAGGAGAAGGGCATTCAAGAGCAAATGCTCAAACTGCTGACCCACCCGAACGACAAGGTCGTCCTCACAAAAATGATCGACCAGTGTTTTCGCTCTCACGACAACGACCGTGTGGCCGACCAGGTCAACCATCTCCTTCGGGATTTCGGCGTGCCCGGGTTTTTCTCCCGGGTGGAAAAACTGCTCATCCAAATGTTCATGGGCCTGGGCCGGCACCTGACGCACGTGAGCGTGCCGCAAATGGTCAGGCAGATGCGTCAATCCTCGTCCCGTGCCATCATTGCCGGTGAACCCGGCCCTTTGCACAATCACCTGGAGAAAAGAAAGAAACAGGGCGTGCGAATGAACATCAATCACCTGGGTGAGGCAGTGCTTGGCGAAGCCGAAGCCCATCATCGGCTGATGACCTACATCCAGGACATGACCGACCCAGCCGTGGAATACATTTCGGTCAAAATTTCAACGCTCTACTCTCAGATTTCTTCCCTGGCGTTCGAGCACACCGTGGCCATTCTGGTGGAGCGTTTGTCCGAGCTGTTCGAAAAAGCCAAACAGAACACATTCACCCGCCACGATGGCACCATGGTGCCCAAGGTGGTGCACATGGACATGGAGGAGTACCGGGACCTTGCCATTACCTATGAGGCCTTTGTGCGTACCCTGGATAATCCGGTGTTCAAGGATTACACCGCGGGAATCGTGCTCCAGGCCTACATCCCGGATTCCTGGCCCCTGCAGCAGCGATTGACCGAGTGGGCCAGAAAGCGGGTGGCTGCCGGCGGCGCACCGATCAACCTGCGCATTGTCAAGGGCGCCAACATGGAAATGGAGATGCTCGAGGCGCATCATTTTGGTTGGCCCCTGGCGCCCTATGACAACAAACGCGATGTGGACGCCAATTACAAGCGCATGGTCAGATTTGCCATGCAGCCGGTAAACATCGCTGCCGTGCATCTGGGCGTGGCTTCCCACAACTTGTTCGAACTGGCCTGGGCCCATGAGACCGGCAAGGCCCTGGGCGTGACCGGCCAGTTTTGGTTCGAAATGCTCGAAGGCATGGCCGACCATGTGCGCCGGGCCATTTGCGACATGTCCGGCGATGTTCTTTTATACGCCCCGGTAGCAACCGAGGCGCAGTTCATCAACGCCATTGCTTATCTGATTCGCCGGCTGGACGAGAACACGGCACCTGAGAATTTTCTCAGATATTCTCCGGCGCTGAAAACAGATTCCAAGGCCTGGGAATTCTTGAAGCAACAGTTTCTGGAATCCTGTGATCACATCGACATCGCCCCGGAAGGTCCGAACCGCACCCAGAGCAGATCAACCGAGACGTTTGCACCAGACATCGGCACCTACCATACGAAGCGCTTTACCAACGAGCCGGATACGGACTGGTCTCTGCCGGCCAACGCCGGGTGGGCCGAATCCATACGCGACAAATGGATGGTTGAAGGGGCCGGCCCGCCGGCAATCATTCCCATTGTCGTGGCGGGTGAAAAAATCGTGGACCGGGATCAACGTGAGGCCATAGACTCTGCCCGTTTTGATGAAAAAAGCGGGCAGCGCATTGTTGTTGCCAGGTATTGCATGGCCACGGAACAGGACGTGGAAAAAGCGGTGCAAACCGCCCAGGCCGACCCGGACGGCTGGCGTGCCAAAAGCCTGGATGCGCGCCACGCCATCCTGGGTCAGGTAGCCCACGAGCTCCGCAAGGCCAGGGGGGATCTCATTGGCGCGGCAGCGGCAAACACGGGCAAGGTGTTTACCGAGGCCGATCCCGAGGTTTCCGAAGCCATCGATTTCACGGAGTTCTACCCGCACTCGGCAAAATTGTTCGAGACCATGACCAGCATCGAAGCCACGCCCAAAGGTGTGGGGCTGGTGGTGACGCCCTGGAACTTTCCCATTGCCATTCCTTGCGGGGGGATGGTGGCCGCCCTGGCCGCAGGCAACACGGTCATTTTCAAGCCTGCCTCCGATGCTGTGGTCACGGCATGGGAGCTGGTCCAGTGCTTCTACCGGGCCGGGGTTTCCAAAACGGTTTTACAATTTTTGCCCTGTTCCGGCGAGGCGGTTGGATCCAAACTGGTCGGCCACCAGGGCGTGGATTTTGTCATTCTCACCGGCGGAACCGATACGGGCATGAACATGCTCAAAAAACGGCCCGATATGATCCTGGCCGCGGAAACCGGCGGCAAGAACGCAACCATTGTCACGGCCATGTCGGACCGGGATCAGGCCATTAAAAATATCCTGCATTCGGCATTTTCCAATTGCGGTCAAAAATGCAGTGCCACGTCTCTGGTCATCCTGGAAAGAGAAGTCTACAATGATCCGCTGTTTCGCAAACAACTGGTGGATGCGGCCAAAAGTTACCCGGTGGGCTCCTGCTGGGAATTTCAGAATAAAATGGGTCCCCTGATCCATCCGCCCGGCAACGCCCTCAAACGGGCCCTGACCACCCTTGAACCCGGAGAGGCGTGGGCACTCACGCCCGAACCGGTGGGATCCAACCCCTACCTGTGGACCCCGGGGATCAAATGGGGCGTCAAACCTGGCTCTTACACCCACATGACCGAATTTTTCGGCCCGCTGATCGGCGTTATGGAAGCCAAGGATTTGAATCACGCCATCGAACTGGTCAATCAAACCGGTTATGGCCTGACGTCGGGGCTGGAAAGCCTCGACCATCGGGAGCAGATGCAATGGCGCGAGGCGGTCAAGGCCGGAAACCTGTACATCAATCGGGGTACCACCGGCGCCGTTGTCCTGCGCCAGCCGTTTGGGGGCATGGGAAAATCCGCCCTGGGCGCGGGCATCAAGGCCGGCAGCCCCAATTATGTGTATCAGTTCATGAATTTTAAAGATGTGGACTGGCCGCACGCCGGCCCCATCGCCAGAGAATCCGCCCTGCTGCGCATTGCCCAGAACTGGGAGATCGATTTGAAATGGGGGCGCTTTCCCGCGAGGGTTGTCGATGACCTGTGGAAAACCGTTCGGGCGATCAAAAGTTACCTGTACTGGTATGAGCAGGAATTTGGCCGGGAGCACGACTATTTCAATCTTCGCGGCCAGGACAACTTTTTCCGCTACCTGCCCAAGGGCCGGGTCGTCATCCGGGTGACGGCCGAAGACAGCCTGTTTGAAACCCTGGGCCGTGTTGCCGCGGCCATCACCACCCGGTGTGTGCCGATGCTCAGCATCCCGCCGGGCCTTGATAGTGACGTCACCGCATTTTTAAATTCCCGGCACGGAAAACTGTTTTGTAAGGATGTGGCCATTGCCGAGCAGAGTGATGCGGCGCTGTGCGAATTCATGCCCAAAGTGCAGCGCATCCGGTATGCCGCGGCGGACCGGGTGCCCATGACGGTGTTTGTCCAAGCCGCCCAAACCGGTTTTTATATCTCGCGCACACCGGTCAGCATGGAAGGCCGGATCGAATTGCTCCAATACGTTCAGGAGCAGTCTATCAGCGTGAACTACCACCGCTACGGCAACCTGGGCGACCGCGCAAGTGAGTAAAGACAGCCTGTAAAAATAAAAAAACGGCCGTTCTTGCATAAGCACCATTCCCAATAGAGGGAAAATGCCAAATGCCAAAGCCCAAATATCAAATGAAGGATGAAATCGGTTTTAATAGATAGAATACCGCCATTTGGCATTTTTAATTTGGCATTTGACATTCATGGACGCATTGGTTGTGGGAAGAAAGACAATCCTGGGATCTACATTCAATTGCCTTGTGAGAGGGGATAGATGGTATTGCGGGGGTACCTGTTCATTGGCGCGGCCGGCGTATTGTGGGGTGTTATCGGGCCTTTCTCACGATTGGCGTTTTCCGAAGGTCTGGGGCCCATGGAGGTTGCCTTTTGGCGCGCTTCCCTGGCGTGGATTTTTTTCGGGACCCATGCGGTATTGACCAAAAGGGTCAAGATGGCCATGCGAGATCTGCCCATGGTGGTGCTTTTCGCCCTGACGGGCATCACCCTGTTCTATGGGGTTTATCAGCTTGCCATCGAAAGTGGCGGCGCTGCCATGGCATCGGTCCTGCTTTATACCGCACCGGCCTGGGTGACGGTGATTGCCCGTTTTACGTTTAAAGAAACACTCACCCCAATCAAGCTGACGGCCCTTGCGCTGACCTTGGGCGGCGTTGTCTGCGTGGCGGGCGGCGGTGGCAGCATTGCCGTTTCCGGCAACGCCGTATTCTATGGCCTGGCTTCGGGATTCAGCTATTCACTGTACTTCATTTTCGGCAAATATTTTTCGAGAAGATATTCATCGCCGAATCTTTTCTTCTATCTCTTGCCCATTGGCGCGGCGACCTTGTTTCCCTGGGTTGATTTCAGCCCCAAAAGCACCACTGCATGGGCGGCGCTGTTTTGCATCGCATTGCTCACCACCTATGGTGGTTATTTTTTCTACTACCAGGGCCTCAAATACCTGGAGGCCTCCAAGGCAGCCATCACCGCTACCATCGAGCCTGTGGTGGCCTCGGTGGTGGCGTTTTTCTGGTGGCATGAATCATTCGGGCTACTGGGGTATGTGGGCAGCGCCGCCATCCTCACCGGCGTTATTATCGTGGTTCGAGAGCGCCGTTAAAATACGGCGAAAAGACCAAATAATCGCCACTAACGAAATGCGAGGACACACCGGCACGCACATAAGGGGTTATTTTGGCATCTGCAAAAAATGCCCAGCGAAGGCACACATTAAATGGTGCATCGAAAAAGTTTGCGTCTCCCAACATTACAATAAAAGGCATAAAAAGCCAAAAACAGACTTGATACCCCTTAAGATGAATCCCTCAAAGCCCCTTGATTCGAGTCCGGCAATTGACGAACGGGTCCTGACAGGATATCAATAAATGCTTTATGAGATGTTTGATGGATGAGCACGACGGGCCCCGGTAAAAATAGCGTGCGAAGGGATATCTTGGGGACGCGCATGCAGCATTGATCGCAAAGCGGCCTGATGCACTACCTCACAATATTCGGATTGTCGAAATGGCGAAACGGTCAACGACGCTTAAAAAGAAACGGCGGATTACCTGGAAAAAGCTGTTTTTCATAACAATACTGCTCAGCGTACTGTTGGCGGCGGCCTATGTTGCCTATCTTGATTTAACGGTTCGGACGCGATTTGAGGGCAAGCGGTTTGCATTACCGGCGCGGGTGTATGCCCGACCACTGGAGCTCTATCCCGGTCTGAAGTTGGGCCGGACAGAGCTTTTGGCAGAGTTGAATTTATTAGGTTACCGGGAAACGAGCCGGTCCGGCGAACCGGGAAGCTACCACCTGCGGAATCAGGTCGTGGACTTGGTGACAAGACCTTTTGATTTTGGAACTGACCGTCAGGAATCGGTAGCGCTGCAGGTGACTTTTGATGATCGTGGCGTTAAGGCGCTGAAGCAGCGGGCTGACGGCGCCCAACTCGACCTGGTCCGTCTGGATCCGGTGATGATTGGCGGTATCTACCCCGGAAAAAATGAAGACCGCGTGCTGGTTGGGTTGAAGGATGTGCCCAAACATGTTGTCGATGCCCTGATCGCCGTGGAGGACAACCGTTTTTACAGTCACCATGGCGTGGACCCGCGCGGTATTGCCCGGGCCGTTTTTACCATTATGACCGGCGGGGGGATGCAGGGCGGCAGCACCCTGACCCAGCAGCTGGTAAAAAATTTCTACCTGACCGCCGACCGGACGCTGAAGCGCAAGTTCACGGAAATGGTCATGGCGGTGCTGCTGGAGATTCATTACAGCAAAGAAGAAATTCTCGAAACCTATCTCAACGAGGTCTATTTCGCTCAAGATGGCAATCGCGCCATTCACGGCTTCGGTCTGGCGGCCTCTTTTTTCTTCGATAAGCCGCTGGAGAAGATCAGCCTTTCCGAAGCCGCCCTGATGGTGGCGCTTCTTAAAGGACCGGCCTACTATAATCCCCGCCGCTTTCCCCAACGTGCCATGCAGCGGCGTAATGTCGTGCTGGAGAGCATGACCGAAAGCGGATTCATTACCAAAACTCAGCAGATGAGGGCTCGGATAGCGCCTCTGGGCGTCGTCGACCGGCCCCCCCGGGGGACATCGCCCTATCCGGCGTTTCTCGACCTGGTAATGCGCCAGTTGCGGCGGGACTATCGGGAAAAGGACCTGCGCTCGGAGGGGTTGCGAATCATTACAACACTCGATCCCCGGGTGCAGGACGTGTCCGAGAAGGCTTTGGCCGGGCGTCTGTCTGTGCTGGAAAAAAGCAGGGGCGGCAATGTCGCCGGTCTGCAAGGTGCGATCGTGGTGACGAGTGTCCATGACGCCGAGGTTCAGGCATTGGTCGGCGATCGCAAGCCGCGATACAAAGGATTCGACCGGGCGCTTAACGCCCGCCGACCCATCGGTTCGCTGATCAAGCCGATTGTCTACCTCACCGCACTTCAGGACTCGCGGCACTACACATTGGCAACCCTGCTGGATGACAGTCCGCTGGTGCTCAAACAACCGGGAACCAAGGACTGGGCGCCGAAGAACTACGACAAGCAGTTCCACGGCAATGTTTTGCTGCAGACCGCCCTGGCCCATTCCTACAACGTGTCCACCGTGAGACTGGGACTGGACATTGGCCTGGATTCGGTCATGGATAACCTGAAGCGCCTGGGAATGGACCGTGAAGTGCCCGCTTATGCATCGAGTCTGCTTGGTGCCAATGCCTTGTCGCCCATGGAGATCACCCAGGTTTACCAGACCATTGCCGCCGGCGGCTTCCGAACACCGCTGAAAGCGATCCGTGAAGTATTGACCGCCGATGGCGAGTCGTTGCAGCGCTATGCCTTGGAAGTCGAACAGGTGATCGATCCGGCCTCGCTCTACCTGATCACCGTGGCGCTCCAGGACGTGGTGCGAGAGGGGACGGCTCGCGGGCTGGCAGCGCGCTTGCCTTCCGATTTACAAATAGCGGGGAAAACGGGTACCACCAATGATCTTCGCGACAGTTGGTTTGCGGGGTTTACCGGTGACCGGCTGGCCGTGGTCTGGGTCGGCCGGGACGACAACCAGACCATTGGTTTGACCGGCACCTCCGGCGCCATGAGCGTCTGGGGCGAAATGATGGCCGGACTTGATCCCGAACCGCTCATATTACCGCAGCCGGATGGTATTGAACGGGTCTGGATCGACCCCGTATCAGGACTGCTCAGCGACAGTGATTGTCCCAATGCCATTGAGCTGCCCTTTGTTGAGGGCTCTGCGCCGACCGATTCCGCCGCCTGCGGTCCTTCTACCACTAAATCCATAAAAAACTGGTTTAAGAGGTTGTTTCGATGAAAACGATTAGCCATTGGATCGTCATTCTGATCACCATGCTCCTTATGGGAGGCTGTGCCGGTCTGAGACAGACCGAAGCGCCTCAGACAACCCCCTCAGACAATACGGCGGTGATTGCATTGCTCAGCAAAGCGGGTGATCAATCCGCCGCAGGCCAAATGGATGAGGCCGGTGCCAACCTGGAGCGCGCATTGCGCATCGAGCCACGTAATCCCGTACTGTGGCACGAACTGGCTCGGGTCCGACTGGCGCAGGGCCGATACCGGCAGGCCGAGAACATGGCGGCAAAATCCAATGTGCTGGCGGGAACCGACAGCGATCTGAAAGCAAAAAATTGGCGCATCATCGGTGAGGCCCGCAACCGGCTGGGCGACCTGCAAGGCGCTCGGGAGGCTTTCAAAAAGGCGGACTAGTGCCCTGCAATCATTCGGGCGGCTTTATCAAGATTTTTGCGCTTCGTATGTGTACATTTTTCCAGCGCCCGAACCGTAAGGATTGACCAAAAAAACATCGGATTACCAGGTGAATTGGGCGTCTGACTTTTCCGCGATGCGGTGAAACCGGTACATATCGAACACGCCGGCCTCGACCGGCCGTTCATTGCCAAATTTGCGGTAGTGCCAGTCCGATTCCTGCCAAAAAATGGGGCTGTTGCGCTGGGTGCCGTACCGCTTGGCGAAGTTATAGTAGTCGAGCGCGTCTTTGATTTTGAGGTAGCGCTCGATGCAGTCCTCGATTTCATCAATAAAAATGCGGCTGAAGGCGTTGGGATAGCTGCCGACATGCCCCTTGACCACGGTCAGCGTATCATTTTCGGGAACCCGGCGGCGGTCTTCCCGGAACAGCATCGAATTGTTGCTAAGGGCCTTGTTGCGGATGATCGTGTAGGCCAGATCCTCGCTGTCCTTGCCGGTATCAACATGGACAAACGTGACATCAGGAAGGGCCTGGACCTGCAGACCATGAATATTCGCCACCTTGCGCATTGCCCGGTCGGCCCGCTTTTCCGCGGGACTAGCATCCTTGTCAAAGCAGTCGTCGTCTGGGCAGCGGTTGAGAATATCGTGCGTGTCGGTGGCCTTGCCGGCGTAGGCGATCAATTGATGGAAAAACTCGGTTTTGGGGTCATCGGTATGATAGTTGATGCGGGTGGTGCGCTGAAGGCCCCGGAACTGCTCGTCCAGATAGTTCTCCGCGCCTTCACGGGCGTCGGTGTACCAGTCGGCCCAGATCTCCCGGCGGCTGTTGATGGGCAGAAAGCTGAGAAAATTATTCTCGCCTTCCATGCGCAGAAAATCCATATACAGGCGTGTTTCCAGCTGATGCCCCAGATTGCCGTATACATTGAACCCGGCCACCAGCAGATAATGGATGCGTTCGAAAAGGGGGTAGTCGATCACCCACCCGGTTTTGGGCATCTTACCGACAAATCCATTGACCACGCTGGCGCTGTCGAAATGTCGGAACACCGTCAGGAGGGCGTTGGGATTGATGCCGTCACCGTCCCAGACATAACTGATGTCATTGCCGATATCGTCCGGATTAAGCTGCATCAGATATTTTTCCTTGGCGACCAGGTATTCTTTCTGGAGTTTGGCATAATGATGCCAGGTACTCAGCAGTCGCAAGGTGCTTTTGCGCTCCGACGGGATGCCCAGCAGATCGCTGACCTCGCTTAAAAATCGCGTATCATTACTGATCGTATCTTTTTCCGGATCGAAGAAGACCACAAAAAAATGATCGTTGATCACGTTCAGGGCCACCTGGCCACGGCACACGGGCCCCTTGATAAAACCCTCCACGAAAAAGCGGGCATCATCCAGCATGAACCGGTATCGGGAGAGTGCCGGCAGCTCGGCAAAGGTCTTGAACGGGTTGGCTGTCGTGGCTGGATCATATCCCGGCAGCCGGGTGACGACGACATCCTTTTCCAGGAACAGCTCCCGGTAGCGCGCCATTTTATCTGCAGTCATGTGGTAGACCGTGTGGTCCTTGACGGCGATCGTCCTTTCGAGCCTTCGAAAACGATAGTAGAAAGGATCCGGGCCGGGATCCGCGTAAGGCCTGATCGTATTGATTTCAACCACCGGCTGGCCGGGTGGTGTTGTTGATCGAACCAGGCGGTAGAACTCACGCTCGGGCATGGATTCGAAATGAATACGGCCGATGAACAGATGCTCGTAGAGATATCGGGACATCAGCCGTTCCTTCAGGGACGTGCCGTTCATAAACGTCTCCCAGCGGCCGATCACCTGCATGGACTGATCCGACAGCTTCGGCTTGGGGGCAATGCGGGCGCCCTGGCGCAACCAGGCCACGATGATTTCCCGCTCTTCATCGGTCAGGGCGGGAAGGGCGTAAGGCATGCCCCACAAGGAGTATTTCTCCTTGAAATCCGGAAAATCCTCGACCGTGGTACAGATATATTCATGGTCCAGGCGAATATCGAAGGTTTGCGGCAACAGGTCGGTTTGGGGGAGGGGATTGTCCTTTTTCAGTTGCAGCATCAGGTTCAATAGCGAGTTTTCCAGTTGGGCCACGGGCACCTGATCTCTTTCGTTCAATACCGGATGAAATCCAAGGTTCCGCCATTCTTGGACGCTGTCCGCATCGACGTGCAGCCGGGTCGGCGTGTCCGCGGTCAGCCGGGCGGCATTGTAGACCAGGGCTTTGGTCCCGCCGCGTTCAATGCCCTCGAAGCAGGTCGTCTTCAACTGGCAGGGCGCATCGTAACAGCTGTGGCAGACACTGCAGCGGCGCTCCAAAATGGGCTGCACATCCTTGTAAAATGAGATCTCACCGGGTGCGTGCGCCGCCACGAGCCGATCCACCTTGCTTTGCACCGGGCCGTATTTTTGCTTTAGCTTGGCTGCCTTGAAGGCATTGCATCCGGTCATGACGACCATCAACAACACGATGAGAAAAATAACCTTTCGCATAGAAACACTCCTGTTCAAAGGTAGATGGACGTTTCACCGGTTTGAGAACAGTTCTTAACAGCGCTAATCGGCAGCCGGCGTTATCCGGCGAATCGCATTGGCCGGAAGATTGACGAACTCCGGCACATTGGCGGCCATCCGGGCGTCACTGAAACGGGACAGGCATACCGGGACACTGTCCATGCCGTTTTCATGGATATGGGTCAGAAAAATTTCAGTATAATCCGAATTGACCTTGGATGTGAAGAGCATCCACCGGCCGTTGGGGGAAAAGCTGTGCCAGGAGTTGAACCGGTCGCGGTTGCAGTGCATGCGGCGGGGCGTGCCACCGCTTGCCGACACTATAAAGAGCTCACTATCGGGCTGGAGCATGATACCGGATCGGCTGCGCGTAAAAACGATCCAGCGGCCATCCGGAGTGTATCGGGCAAAATAATTGCTCATGCCGTTGTTGCTGGCCCCTTCAAGGGGCTGGGGAACACCGCCCCGGCCATTGTTAAAGGCCATACGGTAAAGATCAAACTGGATCGGGTACTTTTTGTTCAGGGCGTGTATATCGGCATCAATGATGCGTGTACGAACGTTGGTGATGTCCGCGTGATAGGTATTTCGTTTTTCCGTGCGGGCAAATACAATGGTTTTCTCATCCGGGCTCCAGCTCGGATCAGTCTGGACGAAATCGATATCATCGGCTCCGGGCAATCCATGCAACGTCCGGCTGGCAACGTCATACCAGGCAAGAATGCCATAGGTGGGAAAAAAAAGCTGGCAGAAAGCCGGATCATTGGTCAAGGCGAAAAAGGATATTTCGTTAACCGTACCAACCATGGTTTTGCCGCTAGACGAGAGTTTGGCAAATGTTCCCCGGGTCGGCGGCAGCAGGTCCGGTTTGGGGAAATCTCTCCAGGTCATGAAACCGTTTGCTGAAAGCGCAATGTGTTTTTCAACCGGGGCGATAACATGGGCGCCGCTGTCATTTTTATAGTTCATCTCCATGCTGATCAGACGGCCGTCACTGGAGAACAGATGGCAGCCGGCGCAGGTGGAGATGTTTTCCATCACCACCGGCGGCGCATCGTAAGATGCGATATCGCCCAAGCGCCACTTCATTGTCTGGACGGCCTTTTTCCCGGTGGGAAAGGGCAGTGGTACCTGGCGATAGAAGATGGCTGCGCCGACGCGATCGGTTGATGTGGATATTTGAATACGGCCTTGGGAGGTAATGGATTTTACCGGTGTCAGACAAACGCCGAAAACCGTAACCTCAGCGGGGTTGGCGGTTGATCGGGCCTTGATGGTGTCCCAAATGGATCTTTCCGGTGTCCACTGCGGCCTGCGGCTAATGACCATCAAAGGGTCCTTAGCATCGCCAAAACGCAGTACAACGAGCCAGTGGGTGGACGCTTCACAGGTGTCAGCCCAGCAAAATGTCGGCGCAGCGAACTCGGGGGGAAACAGGGCACCATCATCGGGGCTGGTAATGGTCAGTGCCTTTAGCGCATGTGGGGGATTTCTTCCGGCTATGCGTTTTTGCCAGATGAGTTGATCATTCAGCGACAGCATGGCCGAGGTGTCCTGTTGGTCGCTGTAACCGGAATGCCCGGTAAATGTGCAATTGGTCAGGACGGCTACCATCAATACCAGTAGGCCGGTAATTCGTTTAGCGGCTTCCATTTAATACAAATATCATATTCCCCGTTCCCAATACAGCTTCTTTCGCCGACAAGTCGTGATGGAAAACAGCGATTGAAACGTTTATATGGGTATCTTGATCGGTTAAGCCATTGGCGAGGACATTTACCGGCTGGTCTGAAGTGAAGCGCTGAAAAAAAAGCAGGGGGAGTACCCCCTGCTTTTTACGGTGACTGACCGTATCACATGCCTGCAATAGATCAATGAGGCAATTTGTTATTCTTTATTGTTGCTCCAATGCAATAAACCCGACCACTTCGGTTGTATGGCCCGTTTCCGAATCCCGTGATTGTTCTTCATCAATCAAGACCTCAACAGCATCACCGGCTTTATTTTTACACCGCACATTGGCCGTATCCCCACCGTCGGTTGTCTGCATGTCCGCCAAAAACGTCGGCGGGGAAGCGAATTGAGTGTCAAATAAAAGCGAGTAGGTTTTGTGTGTCACTGCATCGGCAGTCCGGCCCACATTGTAATTGACATCTCCTATGGTACCCAATGACGGTTCCCAGGCGATATAAGAAAGTGTCTCGGCCAAGTGGTCCTGGGTATTCGACTCCTGCTCCCTCATACGGTAACTGAATCCATCGGTTGTAACTTGTTTGATGCGTCCTGTCACCGTTTCGGCATCATTGAAACTGGTCAGTGAGGTCATCACTATCGGAGCGACATTGAATCCTTCACTGAAGCCAATCGGTTCATAGCTGGATGCCGCTTGTGTTTCTATGGTATTCGCTTCAATGCGAGTGCCATCGGGCAGTGAGTAACTGCCGGCTTCCATGACCATGTAACTCACCGTCTCGACCACATGGGAACCATCTAAATATCCCCACTCCTGAATGCGGATCTCGAACCCGGTGGGGTCTACATTCTTGATTCGAATCACCGCTGGTTGGCCGCCATTCAAGCTGATCGGTCCGGCAACCACCACGGGATTGTTGAATGTTTTTTCAAAGTTGACCCTGAACCATTTGTGATTAATCTCCACCTCACCGAATTCCATAGCTTCCAGAATCGTATTGGGTTCCGGGTCGTCAAGATCCGTCTGATTCGTGATCAGAAGTTTGTCCAGCTTTGTCCCGTCTTCTCGTTGAGAAATTCTCAAGGTATGCTGGCCACTAGAAAGCAGAAAACGCTGCTTGTCGCATGCATAATCAGGATTTTCTGCATCCCTTATACTCACTGCGTCCCACGTCCATTGATCTTCACCTCCCGGTCGCGTATGCCATACAATCTCGGGTTGGCCGTCTATAGAGACGAAGAAGGAATCGCTGGCGCCATTGTTTGACACCTGGCGTCCCCAAATCACGTACTCGCCCGCTTCGGGCAGGTCAACCGTGTATTCGGCGAAACCGGCACCATCCGAAACACTGCTGTAGCTACCCGTACCTTCAGGCACCCAGACGTAGCCCCCGGCGCTGGCCTTCTCATCATCGGCAATCTCCATTGGCCACTGCAAATCGCCATCTTCCGCCTCCAGCCACAGGTTTACCGGTGTGGTCTCGGAAAACACCACGTTCAGGGCATGGTCCGTTGATACGTCCGTAAACGTGTAGGATCTGCAAACCCCTACGGATTGACCATCAACCTGTACATCTTCAATATGATAACCGGTATCCGCAGTGAAGGTGAAGGACTGGCTGGCACCATACTCAACCGTTACCGAATTGCCGGGGCTAATGTCGCCGTTTGCATTCGAACTGGCGGTGATAACAAACGTTTCTGCTTCGAACACCGCGCTGATGCTATGGTTGCTGGTAATATTGCTGAATGTGTAAGCGCTTACCGCACCCATGGATTTACCATCAACAATTACATCCGATACGTGGTATCCGGTATCCGGTGTGATCGTATACCCCTGGCTATTACCCGAACTGACCGCTGTAGTCCCTGAAGGGCTAATGCTGCCGTGGGCTCCTGCAGAGGCCGTCAACGTATAGGTGTCAACGGCAAAGCTGGCACTGATGGTGTGATTGGCGGAAACATTGCTAAACGAGTAGGTGGCCACGGCACCAACAGACGTTCCATCAACGATTACATCCGATACATGATAGCCGGCATCCGGTGTGATCGTATACCCCTGGCTATTACCCGAACTGACCGCTGTAGTCCCTGAAGGGCTGATGCTGCCGTGGGCTCCCGCAGAGGCCGTCAACGTATAGGTGTCAACGGCGAAGCTGGCGCTGATGGTGTGATCGGCGGAAACATTGCTAAACGAGTAGGTCACCACGGCACCAACAGATGTTCCATCAACGATTACATTCGAAATATGATAGCCGGCATTCGGAGTGATCGTATATCCCTGGCTATCGCCCGAACTGACCGTTGTCGTACCTGAAGGGCTGATGCTGCCGTTATTACCATTAGAAGACGTAATGGTGTATGTCTCGGACACCGGTGACGACGCCCGGAATGAGATTTCATTGGAATCTGAACTCTGGGAATCTCCAATCTGGGCACGTACCACAAAATAATAGGTAGTGTCATAATCCAGGTTGTACACTGTCGTTAAAGTACCTGTGCCAGACCAGCACGGTTGTTCATAATTGTAGCTTTGCCCTTCGGTGCGCATAAAGAGACAATAAAAATCCGGTGCAGGATCATTTGGATCCCATGCCAGCGTGACTTCGGCCATTTGTGCTATCGTATAGGTCGTTATTTCTGGTGGCGTTGATTCGGAGATGAAAGTGATCTCATTTGAATCACCGCTTTCGTATGCTCCTGTATACGCCCTGACTACAAAATAGTATCGCTGGTCATCAGCCAGATCATAAATGGTTGTGGTGGTATCCGTCCCCTCCCAGACCGCTTCAGTGTAGTCATAGTCCTGCCCATCCAGGCGCTGGTAAAGACGGTAACCGTCCGGCGTCGGGGTGTTTGGATCCCAGGCCACGGTCACTTGGGCGGCAAATGCAACTACCGGGAGAAAGATCAGAAGACCTAAAAAAACGGAGATGGCGCCTCTGACTCTGCGAAATCGTTCAAAAATACTGGATAACATGAAAAACCTCCGTGAATTCTTTGACACCCGGTGAATCCACGAAGGATGCAGCCGTTTGCCTTAGGTAGCTCTGCTGCCATACCCTTCTTGCGAAAGGCTCAAGGCCAGTGGCTTTGCGTCCCACCTTTTCAGGTGGTTTGCCGTTGTCTAGCAGTTCGGATGAAAACTGTAACAGCCATATCGCACTACATTTTTTATGCCAGATATGTGGAAGCGCATCAATAAATGGAGGGCCAGGGCGCACCCGTTAAAGGGCGGGGCACCAGACTGAATGGATGATTGACGCGGGGTAAAGCCCAGAACAGGACCCTTATACTAACCGGACAATAGGGTGGACTTTCAGGACCGCATTTCATATAATTGAATAAAATAATTGATAAAACTTATAAGACCGGGACGGTATTGCATGGTTGCCGCTCATCTTGATCTTGCGCTATCGGGTGTTCACCCGGTCCTTCCTTTCAATGATATTGAAAGCATTCAGGCGCATGTTTCACAGATTGCCTTCAGCTGCGAACGTGGCTATTTTGCTGTTGTGTGTGTGTTTTAGCTTTACATCGCTATGGCATGCACCGTATTGCCGGGCGGATGACACACAAGTCCACATCGGTGTATTGGCCAAGCGGGGTGCGGTTCAATGCCTGAAAAGATGGACCCCTACGGCGCAGTATTTGACCGACTGCATCCCCAATCGGGTCTTTGTCATCCTGCCGCTACAATTCGAAGAAATTTATGATGCCGTAGCCCGGGAGCGGGTCAGCTTCATTTTTTGTAATCCAGCATTTTACGTCGAGCTGGAAATCAAGTATGGCGCCAATCGCATCGTGACCCTTAAAAACAGGTACCAGGATCAGGGTTTCACACGTTATGGGGGTGTTGTTTTTACGCGCCGCGATCGTCTGGATATTCGCCGTTGGGAAGATCTTAAAGGCAAGCGCCTCATGGGTGTTGAGGAAAATTCCTTGGGGGGATGGCTTGCGGTCTGGCGCGAGCTTCATGACCGCGGGGTCAACCCCTATCGCTACTTCGGCGACCTGCAGTTCGGTGAAACGCATGACCGTGTCATCTATGCGGTGCGAAAAGGCAGCGTGGATGTGGGAACAGTTCGAACCGACACGTTGGAGCGCATGCTGGGAGAGGGAAAAATTGCGGCAGACGAATTTTATGTTATCGGCTCCGACCACGATCGTGAAGATACGTTTCCCTTTCAGCGTTCTACGCGGCTCTATCCGGAATGGCCCCTGGCCAAGACCAAACAAACCCCGGATGCCTTGGCCAAGGCCGTTGTGCGTGCCTTGCTTGACATGTCGCCTGAAGATCCTGCGGCTGTTGCGGCCCAATGCGCCGGATGGACGATTCCGCATAATTACCAGCCTGTGCATGACTGTCTGAAGGCATTACGCGTCGGGCCTTATCGCGACTTGGGTAAGGTCAGCCTGGCGGATGTGATTCGCAATTACTGGCGCTGGATGCTGACGCTGGCGGTGCTGTTTGTGAGCATGTTGGCTGCCAGCCTTGTCATTTTAAAGTTAAACCGCCATCTCAAGCATTCGCAACGCGAGTTGGAGGCGGAAGTAAAAGAACGTCAGCGTGCTGAAAAAGCGGCTGAAGCCGCGACCCAGGCCAAAAGTGAATTTCTGGCCAGCATGAGCCATGAAATCCGCAACCCCATGAACGGGGTGATTGTCGCAGCCGATTTGGCGCTCGATGAAGCCTTGTCTCCCAAAATCGAAAGATACATGAAGATCATCCACGCCTCAGCCTATTCATTGCTGGGAATTATCAATGACCTTCTGGATTTCTCCAAGATCGAGGCCGGTAAACTCGAACTTGAAAAGCAGCCCTTCCGGTTGGACCAGGTGCTGGGACGGGTCATGGACATGTTTCTCGAGCGGGCTGTGGAAAAGAAAATTGAGCTATTGGTCGATATTGATCCTGACGTTCCGCAGAACCTTATCGGCGATGCACTGCGCGTGCAGCAAATTCTGACCAATCTGATCAGCAATGCGGTCAAATTCACGGACAACGGCGGGGTCATTCTGGCCGGTGTGCAGTCGCGGGATGTTTCGCCTGACCGGGCCACCCTCGAGTTATTTGTCAAAGATACGGGTATCGGGATTTCGGCAGAACAAAAAGATAAATTGTTTCGGCCGTTTAGCCAAGCGGACAAGAGCACGGCCCGGAAATACGGGGGCACTGGCCTGGGACTGAGCATTTGCAAGCAACTGGTCTCTCTGATGGAAGGCGAAATCTGGGTCGACAGTGAATTGGGGCAGGGCAGCACCTTCCGTTTCAGCGCCCGGTTCGATCGGCAGCCACCGGACCAGGAGAAAAAGATTGTGCCGCCGGCTGTGCTGAGCGGACGGGTCGCGCTGATTGTGGACGACTGTGCCGACAGTCGGCAAATCCTTAAAAAGCTGTTGTCCTCATGGGGGCTAAAGGTATTGAGTGCGGATTCGGGCGCGCATGCCCTGCACCTTTTAAAGAAACGACAGGCACAGGATCAGTCCGTGGATCTGATTATCATGGACTGGCTCATGCCCGCCATGGATGGGATGGCGGCCTCACAAACCATACGGCAGGAATTGCAAATGGAGGTTCCCATTATCATGCTGACGGCGTTCGGCTCGGAAAAACAACTCACCCTGGCACAGGAAACCGGTATCAACGGGTTTTTAACCAAACCATTTCGTGCTGCCGAACTGCTGGACGCCGTCAGGGATGCGCTCGGCCTGAGTCCGGCGCACACTGCAACGCCGGCGGCGCATGCGCCGCCCCACCCCTCCCTCTATCGGGACCGCCTGCGAGGCCTGCGCGTGTTGGTGGCCGAGGACAATCCCACCAACCAGGAGGTCGTGCGGGCTGTTCTCGAAAAGGCCGGGGTATCAGCCGTTCTGGTTGCCAATGGCCAGGAGGCCGTCGACGCCCTCGACCGGCAGACCTTTGACGCGGTGATGATGGACATTGAAATGCCGGTGATGAACGGCTATGAAGCCACGCGCATCATTCGCAAGGATGAACGGTTTGCCAGCCTTCCGATCATTGCCATGACCGGTCATGCGATGAAAGGGGATGAGGAAAAATGCCTGCGTGCCGGCATGGACGGATATGCCTCAAAACCGATCAATCAGGAACGACTTTTCCAGACGCTTTGGCAATTGGCCCGGTCCCATCCCCATCCTGGTGCGGCTGAACTTAAGGATATCAAACCTTTGGAGACGGCGGCCACTGAACCGGTTGCGCTTCCGGCACATCTTCCGGGTATCCAGATTGAAGAAGCATTGCGCGCACTGAACATCGATTCCGGCAGTCTCAAAAATATCCTAGTGCGCTTTTTTCATAATAACCGCCATGGAGCCGCTAAAATACGCAACACCTATGAGGCCCGGCATTGGGAAGCCCTGCGGCAGCTGGCCCACAGCTTGAAGGGCAGTGCGGCCAATATTCGTGCTGAAAAATTGAGCGGCAAGGCCCACCGTCTCGAAGCGGCCTGCACCGAGTCCCCCTCCACGCCACCCCCATCGTCGCTGGTAGCCGATGTAGAGGATGCACTCGATGAAGTACTGCAATCCCTGTCATCTATCCTGCCGTCCAAGGTGCGCAAAGCCACTGTCGCGCCGACTCGGCCCATCAATGAAAAGCACTTGAAAAACGCCCTTGACGCGTTAACCGATGCGCTGAAGCGTTCCGATCCGGCTGCCGTGGAACAGCACCTTGAAGCCGCCCGCCCACATCTGCCTCCGGCAGTCTTTCAGACGCTGGAGGGGTATATCCGCAATTACGATTATGACCAGGCAGTGCAGTTCATCCGGTCAATCGCCAGTCTTACCGATCAGCGTCTGGCTGGGCAATTAAGAGGAGATAGCGTGGTGTGATTTTTTCCAGAACAAATTGCTGTTCATCAATAATAATGACTTTTCCGGCTTCCGTTGTATCAAATTCTTGCGGGTAGGTGACGTCGGCATCCAGGTTCTGAATGACAACATCCAAACGGAAACGATCCGATTCAACCATGCCTTGGTAGGTGAGTTTCAGGCCTTCGGTCACCAGGGGTTGATTCTGGGGCAGTACTATCCGATTGCCGGTCTTTTGGGCTGGCCAAGGCCAAGCTGTTTCCCCGAATTTGTCGGCTTGCATTGACCCCTCGTAATCAAATTCCCACCCCCAGTTAAACCCCGGGGAGGCGCTTCTGTATTCCAATGGAACCGCATCCGATAGCATCCACGCGCGAACGAACAGAAATATCCCTGCTCCCAGCGCAAAGGCTAAAATTACAATTTCGAATGGACGAATAGTACGCATGCCAAATCGTTACCGTTTAAGTATAAAACCTAACATAAATACCTGTTTTATAGGTAAAATTAAAATGCAGCAATCAGTCTCATACCCCGTCAAGCTTGAACTGGCTTATACTTGATTAATATAATGACGTTGACAACAGTTTTGAATAGGAGATCCAAAAAAAATTCTACCCATACCCATTGACATGCCACAATGTGGTAGTATTCTATTGCATAAGGGTTATGTACTTGTTTCGGCCAATCATTGTTCATTTCTTTCGCATTCCGCATTAAGGCTATCTTCTTTAGCTGCCCATTAATAAAATAAAACGAGTTTCCATTTCCCTTCGTAATAAATTCTACAACCGCATAATAGCAAACCACAAAATCATACAGCATTATCCTTTGGATAAATAGAAGCGGAGGATGAAATGGCAACAGTATTATTCGTACGTGCTAAATCAAATCTCGATTCTGCAGAGTTAGAAAACCGACTGCTTGAGCGTCGACCTCGGTTTCTGGATGTTCCAGGACTAATACAGAAAATCTATGGACGGGATGAGTCTACTGGAGATATCTGTGGCATCTATTTTTTCGAAAATCAAAAAGCACTATCCGAATTTCGTGAAACCGAACTGGCCAAGACAATACCGACAGCATACGAAGTAAAGGAGGTTACAAAATGAGCACTTTATACATAAAAACCATGGATGGTGGTGAATCCAGCTTCAACCAAGATCAGTTGACTGAATTTGAATCTGGATTCCGCGGCCGAGTCTTATATCCTGACCAACACGGCTATGATCAGGCACGTAAACTCTGGAACGGATTTTTCAATAAAAAACCAGCGATTATCGTAAGATGTGTGGGCACGAGCGACGTGGTCCGGGCGGTTAATTTTTTACGCGAAAACCGACTGCTCTCATCCGTGAAAGGAGGCGGCCATAATTCAGCCGGCACGGGCGCCTGCGATGGCGGTGTGATGATCGACTTATCGCAGATGCGCAGTGTCACCGTTGACAGAAATAATCAAACCGTGCGTGTTGACGGAGGCGCCCTTCTTGGCGATGTGGATCACGAGACCCAATTGTATGGATTGGCTGTCTCGGGAGGAATTATTTCTCATACCGGTGTAGGGGGGCTGGCACTGGGTGGGGGATACGGATGGATTGGTCGCAAATACGGCATGACCGTCGACAATCTGATTTCCGCTGAAGTTGTCACTGCTGAAGGAAAGGTCGTCACCGCTAATGCTGATGAAAACTCCGATCTATTCTGGGCTGTCCGAGGCGGTGGCGGAAATTTTGGTGTTGTGACAACCTTCGAGTTTAGGTGTGCACCCATTGGTACCGAGGTGTTGTCGGGACTCATCGTTAAACGGTTTGAAGATGCCAGGCCATATTTACAATTTCATCGTGATTATGTTCGCAGCCTTCCTGATGATATGTCGGCGTGGGTTGTGGTTCGTCATGCCCCGCCGCTTCCATTTTTACCTGAAGATGTACACGGGAAAAAGGTGGTTGTCGTAGCGTTCGCATGGCTGGGCGCGAAAACGGAAGGTGAAAAACTGCTTGTACCCATTCGTGAAGCAACACCCTCTCATGGTGAATGGATTGCGATGAATCCCTGGACTGCCTGGCAATCCGCATTCGATCCACTAGTGGAACATGGCGCCAGGAACTATTGGAAATCCCACCAACTAAAGGACCTATCCGATGGATGCATCGAACGGGTAATCGAATATGCGGAAAAATTTCCGTCTGAAGAATGTGAGATATTTATCCCGCATCTGGAAGGTGCCCAGAGCCGCATTCCTGAGGATGCTACTGCCTATGCCCATCGTAAGACACCTTTCCTGTTAAATATTCATACGCGCTGGCGAAAAGTAGAAGACGATGAACGCTGTCTGACATGGGTTAAGGACTTACACGACGCCACTCGGGAATTTGCCGATGGTGTGTATGTCAATTTTATGAGCCAGGAAGGAAAAGAGAGAGTTAAAGAGGCTTATCCTCCTGCTGTGTGGGACCGACTTGTAAAGATCAAAACCAAGTGGGATCCTGATAATTTTTTCCGTATGAATCAAAACATCGAACCTTCAGCTCATTGAGCATTGTGAGGGGTGGCTGCTCTCTTTGTGTCATCCTGAACGTCTCCAGGAGCTGTTTGAAAAAAGTGCTTTACAAGAGGTCGAAACTTGTCACCTCGATGTGGTCACGCATTTCCGGAATTTTGAGGACTATTGGTCGCCTTTTCTTGGCGGTCAGGGGCCTGCCCCTATCTGCGTGGCGTCATTGAGAAATACAGATCGTCATGCCTTACAGAAGTATTTGCAGGCAGCTCTCATATACAACATATTGTTCCAGAAATTCTTGCTAAAAATTGCAGGATAGTCGATTCTATCCCAAACGCCATCGGTTCCTGCGCCGGTTATCATTAAAATACCCCGTACGTATCTTTAAAATCCAATTTCTGAAATCCATGTCAGATTAGTTTCGATAATCTGTCCTTCTGGGAAAAATGGCCGACCACAACATAATGGCAAGCTAACACACAGAACGGTAGAACCCGTTTTTGCGGGATAGCCACATCATACTTGCCTTTCAGTTTGGATTTAATCCTGTTCTGCATCCATGCCTCTTGTATTCCCTTATCAAACTGATATGATGAATATATGGTGCTGATTTAAGCCCACCTGAGACGCTAATAAATTGATTTCATGGTTTACTTAAGGATAACTGTCAAATGGATTACAAGTGCGTAATTAATGGATAATGTAAGTATCTGAAACCTCAGGTTTGTAGAAAAACTTAAGGGTTATAAAATGTACAATGTTAGACAAAAAAAACTAAATGAAAAACCCTACTTAATACAATCAATCGTGACTATCGCTTTCATTTCATTTTGTTTTTTCCCAAGCTCTGCGAGTGCTCGTATAATAAAAGTAGGTGTCTATGAAAATAACCCGAAAGTTTTTACTGAGGAATCAGGAAAGGCTGCAGGTATCTTTATTGAAATCATCGAAGCGATTGCCGAAAAGGAAAATTGGGAATTGAAATACTTAAATGGCTCTTGGGCAGAAGGGTTGGAACGTCTGGAAATTGGAGAAATCGATCTCATGCCGGACGTTGCTTATACGGCTGACAGAGAGAATTTATTCGATTTTCACAAGATCCCGGTCCTATCTTCTTGGTTTCAGGTGTGTGTCCCCAAAAGTAGCCCTATTAATACCATATTGGATTTAAATGGAAAGCGCATTGCCGTCCTGGAAGGTTCTGTGCAGCAGGAAGCATTCGTTCATCTTAATAATGGTTTTGGATTAAATACTAAAATTATTTCCTTACCGGATTATAAATCAATTTTTGGAATGGTTAGTAAAAATGAAGCAGATGCCGCCATCACCAATCGTTTTTATGGGCAAGTGCACAGTAAAGAATTCGGTCTTAAGGATACCGCCATCATTTTCAGCCCTTCGAACTTATTTTTTGCAGCTACAAAAGGAAAGAACCAAAAAGCATTAGAAGCAATCGATAACCATCTTTTAATCATGAAAAAAGATCTGCATTCTATCTATTACCAATCAATAAAACGGTGGATTTCAGAGGAAGTGAAATTTGAGTATCCGCTATGGCTTAAAACAGTTGGAATAATTTTTCTAATTTTTCTTTGCTTAAGTGTGGCAGGCAGCTTTTTGCTAAAACATCAAGTGAATATTAAAACTCAGGAAATGCAGAAAGTAAACCATGCCTTGCGAATAAGTGAAAAAAAATATCGAGAGCTGGTGATGCTGGCCAATAGCATAATTCTTCGGTGGTCATTTGATGGTCGTATCAATTTTCTGAATGAGTTCGGTCAAACTTTCTTTGGTTATTCAGAAGAGGAGATTCTTGGCCGTCATGTGATTGGTACAATAGTTCCTGAATATGACAGTTTAGGGAGGAAATTAGGTCCATTAATGGAAAAGATTATAGACAATCCAAAAGAATTTGAACGTAATATCAACGAGAACATTCGTCGTTCCGGCGAACGAGTCTGGATAGACTGGGCTAATAGGATTGTTTTCGACGAACAAAAAAAAGTGAAAGAGATCTTGAGCGTCGGTTCGGATATCACCGATCGAAAGAAGGCCGAAGAGCAGGTCCGTCAGCTTAACGAAGAATTAAAGAGGCACGCTGATAATCTGGAAAAAAGAGTTAGAGAAAGAACCGCGGAGTTAACTATCGCCAAAGAGCAGGCGGAATCGGCAGACAGGCTTAAATCGACTTTTCTATCCGCCATGTCACACGAATTGCGTACACCACTGAACTCAATAATTGGATTCACCGGGATTTTGCTTCAGGAGCTGGCCGGTCCTTTAAATGAAGAACAACACAAACAGTTACATATGGTACAAGGCAGTTCCCGCCATCTTCTTGCTTTGATCAACGATGTGATGGATATTTCAAAAATTGAGGCCGATCAGATGGAGCTTTCCTTTTCCACCTTTGTATTGGCGCAATCTATTGAAAATATGGTGAAGCTGGTTGCACCGCTGGCTGAAAAGAAAGGATTGAATCTTGGTATTGATGTTGCGGATGAAGTTGAAACAGTCACTACGGATCAACGTCGCCTGGAGCAGGTCATACTTAATTTGCTCAACAACGCTGTCAAGTTCACCGAAAAAGGATCTGTTCACATTTCGTGTCGGATCGAAAACAATCAATATCTTATTTCTGTTACAGACACTGGTATCGGCATCAGGCAGGAGGAACTCACCGGTCTTTTTCAACCCTTTCACCAAATAGATACGGGACTTACACGCAAACATGAGGGTACTGGATTAGGCCTGTCCATTTGCAAAAAACTATTGAATATGATGGGTGGAACAATTGACGTTGAAAGTGAATTGGACCGTGGGAGCATCTTTACTATACGTTTCCCAAAAGCTCCACATGTGGGAGTCGATCATGAGTGATACGCTATTAATTATAGAAGACAACGAACAGAATTTCTACATGATGCGTTTTTTGCTGGAAAAGAACGGTTTTAATGTTATTGGTGCGGAGACTGGCAGAGAAGGTATTGAAAAGGCAATAAATATTAAGCCGGACGCCATACTGTTGGACATTCAGTTGCCCGAAATGGACGGTTACGCTGTGGCTGAAGAACTCAAGAGCCTCGAGGCATTGCAAGGGGTACCGATAATTGCGGTAACCTCTTATGCGATGGTTGGGGACCGAGAACGAATTCTACGCGCCGGTGCTACCGGTTATATTGAAAAGCCGATCAATCCGGACACTTTTGTGACTGAAATAAACTCGTATCTGGATAAAAGCAGAGATTGAATGGAGGGATGATATGAAAGCGCTTGTCGTTGATGATAGAGAAGAAGGCCGCTATTTACTTCAAACGCTGCTTTTAGGGAACGGGTATGAGGTCGAGACGGCAGTTAATGGTGCCGAAGCTCTTGAAAAGATCAGGACCGGGGATTTCAAACTGATTATCAGCGACATACTCATGCCGGTTATGGACGGTTTTCAGCTTTGCAGAGAAGTTAAAACAGACGAAAATTTACGCCATATTCTGTTCATTTTCTACACTGCTACGTATACCGGTCCGCAAGATGAAGCTTTTGCTAAAAAAATCGGTGCAAACCGGTTCATTGTCAAACCCTGTGAGCCTGATGCGCTTCTAAAGATGATTCAAGATGCAACCATAAATGCTGACAACGGAAATGTTGACTTAGAATCCATACCGATGCAGGAAAAGGAAATGCTCAAACTTTACAATGAACGACTTGTAAAAAAGCTTGAGCAAAAGATGCTGCAGCTGGAAAAAGAAATCCAGGCTAAACGAGGGACAGAGGAGGAATTGCGCAAGTCAAATTCGTTTCTCGATTCAGTCGTTGAAAATATCCCTGACATGATTTTTATAAAAGATGCAGAGGAATTAAAATTTGTTCGCTTTAATAAAGCCGGCGAAGAGCTCATAGGTTTTTCGCGAGAGGAACTTATTGGTAAGAATGACTATGACTTTTTTCCTAAAGAAGAAGCAGATTTTTTTACAGCAAAAGACAGGGATGTATTAAATAGTAAAGAACCTACCGATATTCCTGAAGAGCCAATCCTAACTAAATATAAGGGCCAAAGGATACTAAGAACAAAAAAAATGCCTATTCTCGATGTGAAAGGAAAACCTAAGTATCTCTTAGGCATTTCGGAAGACATTACCCAACGCAAATTAGCCGAAAGAGCCCAGCGTGAGGTAGAGGATCGGCTTTCACAAATAATTATGGGAAGTCCGATTCCGACCTTTGTTATTGACAACAACCATCTAATCACACATTGGAACAAGGCCCTTGAAAATGTTACCGGTCTATCGGGAAGCGAAATTATTGGAACGAATAAACAATGGATGGCTTTTTATCCCAAAGAAAGACCTGTCATGGCGGATCTCCTGGTTGATAATGCGACAAAAGATGAAGTATTAAAATATTACAATGGAAAACTTCATAAATCCACAGATAGCAAATATGCCTATGCGGCTGAAGATTTTTTTCCCCATATGGGTAGCGAAGGGAGATGGCTATTTTTTACAGCTGCACCGCTGCGCAATAGCGAAGGGGAGATCACTGGAGCAGTGGAGACACTGCAGGACACAACAGCTCGAAAGAAGTTTGAACAATCTTTACAGGAAAATGAGGAACGTTACCGATCCCTATTTGAATCATCCAGTGACAGTATTTTCATCATGAAAGAATCACTTTTTTATGACTGCAATCCAAAAGCCCTTGAAATATTCGATTGTAAAAGGGAGCAAATTATTGGTAAATCGCCCTATAAATTCAGCCCTGAATATCAGCCAGACGGAACCGCTTCGTACGATAAATTCTTAGAATTAATAAACAAAGCTTATAACGGTCAGCCACAATTCTTCCTATGGAAATACTGTAGGTATGATGGCTCACTTTTCGATTCTGAGGTTAGCTTGACAAAATTCGATTTTGGGGGTGCGCCTCATCTCCTGGCAATTATCAGAGACATAACCAAAAGAATTGAGTCTGAAAAGCGTATCAAATCTATGGAAGATCGACTTTCTCAATCACAAAAGATGGAAGCGGTTGGAACCCTAGCGGGCGGTATCGCACATGATTTCAATAATATTCTTGGCGGGATTTTTGGTTATGCCCAACTGGCTCAATTAAGTTTACAAGACAATCCAAAGGCCAAGCATTACATTGAACAACTCTGTAACGCTAGCGCTCGTGCAAAAGGACTTGTAGAGCAGATACTTGCCTTCAGCCGTCAAAGTAAACCTGAAAAGATTCCCACTGACATCGGATTGATTACGAAAGAAGCGTTAAAGCTTCTCAGAGCCTCTATACCCACAACAATTGAGATAGAACAGAATGTGCAAACCCACATAGGTACTGTGGAGGCAGACCCGAACCAGATCCATCAAATTGTATTGAATCTTTTTGCCAATGCATCCCATGCAATGCGTTCAAAAGGAGGTAAAATCATCGTTGATTTGTCGAAGATTGAAATCGCATCAGTAGACAGTGTTTGTCCGAGCATTAAATCCGGTATGTATATTAAGCTAAGTGTGGCTGATTCAGGCCATGGAATGGATGCGGCGACCATTTCCAGGATTTTTGAACCGTATTTTACAACGAAAGATAAAGGTGAAGGCACAGGACTGGGACTCGCGGCAGTTCATGGTATCGTTAAAGATCATGGTGGGGATATTAAAGTCCATAGCGAGTTGGGCGTTGGCTCAACTTTTGAGATATTCTTTCCAATCATGAAGGAAGAAGGCCTTTCCGAGTCGGACGAGCGATCTTCATTGCTTGATACCGGTCATGAGACCATCCTTTTTGTGGATGATGAACAATTTTTAATTGAGATTGGTAAGGACATGCTGGAACGATTGGGCTATAGAGTTGTCACTCACACCAGTTCATACAATGCTTTGAAGGATTTTAAAGCACAGCCAGATGGTTACGATTTAGTGATCACCGATATGACCATGCCTGAAATGACAGGAGATAGACTTGCCCATGAAATAAAGAAAATTCGGGATGATATTCCGATCATTATATGCACCGGGTTTAGCGAAAAAATTTCACAAGATAATGTAAAACAAATGGGAATTAACGAATATCTAATGAAACCAGTAACAGTGAGGGCATTAGCAAAAACTGTCAGAAGTGCGATAGATAATGTGAAAGCGAAATGAACAGCCTGGGGGTAATAATAGCCAAAGCAAATAATACTATCCGTTGGATTTGCACTTACAGCTATATCCCTGTACTCAAATAAACCCTCAGAAAGAGACGGTCACATACAACATCTTGTGCCAAACGATTGTTGCTGATTATTGCAGAATAATCGATTTTATCCCAAGCGCCATTTGTTCCTACGCCGGTAAAGATACCAATACTGGTATATGAAAACATCGCTTTAGAATTTGCAGATTATTGAAATCTTCGTCGAAGATACACGAGTGCAGATATATAAAATTCCTTTCCCTCTACTTTTCGTTCCGCTCTGCAGATTATAAAATAAAATCTTCAATTAGCCTGGACGCCAGATATATGCCTGATAATCACACGGATAGCTTGCGTTGTGCTTAGTACAGGGTATAAGTTGGGCGAAAAAGTTCAATATACTGATAAGTTTGAAGTTTTTATATATCTGCATATTGGGGGGGTGAGTCTTCAGTAAAGAGATCCACCCCGTTGTTTATTAACCGTAAATGTTATCAATCCACCTGATCGCCTCGACATCATTTATTGTTCCCAAATACATCTGAGTGGTGGAAGATTCGAATGGCGGAGAATAAACTTGCTTACAATTTCGATGGGTACGCCGGATCGGGATGCAAAGTTTGCGGAATGCCTCCGCAAGTCATGTGGACGAAGGTGGATACCCACAAGTTTTCCCGCCTTCAGTACGATTATTCGTGTTGCCTCGTAGGAGATAGGAAATATCCGGTCATCTGGATTTTTGCATACTTGCTGGGCATAATCACGAAGCCTTTCGGCAACCTTCTGCGGAATGAAAACAATTTCTTGCTCTTTACCACTTTTAGGCGATTGGAGGACCAGTTTCTGCTCCTTAAGGTCTTTCTGCCTGAGCTTCAGCACTTCTCCGACACGCATCCCGCCGCGAGCCATCAATTCGAGCAATAAACGATTGCGGTTTTTGATCGTTCGAAATATAATTTCATCAACTGTTTCTTTTTCAATGATTTCCCATCTCGTTATTTTTTTCTGCGGTAGAGTTTCCGGATCATTGGAGTATCGCACGGATTTGCCGATTCTGGCTCGATGTTATTTCGGACAAAATTGAAGAAGGAGGATAACTGGGAATAACGGACCCGTTTGGTACATGGATTGTTGCCATCGGTGAGGCGGTTTAGAAATGATAGGATTTCATCCGGGACGACCTGATTGATTGTCCTTTCACCGAATTCCCTGCAAAACGGTTCAATGACGGCTTGATAAGATCGTAGCGTGTTTTTTTTTCGAATGATTCTTGTGGTAATCGATCCAGATGTCTGCTGCCTTTTACAATTGCATGACGTACCTCCTGTAAAATTTTGGGGTTAAAGGAGTGGGCTATGCCCATGGTAAGACCATGATAACGTGATACAGGTCACATCATCAATAACACTTATTTTTTTATCATCCAGATCAACAGCGAAATGTATCTGCAAAAGGTCGTGGTTGAAGCTACTGGTTTTGCTTGCTCTGAGCCGACCACAATATCTTGGGGTTACCAAGTTTGGCTATAGAATGCAGGTACTGGCAACATGGAATTTTGGCAGGAGCCAATAGATTCAGGTCTTGTGATCTATCTTGCACCAGATTTTTCAATGGATCTATTCTAGGTTGGCCAACCATAAATTTCCATTAAGAATACTGAAAATAGTCTTGAGTTGAAATCTGTGTTTAGGACCTGAGCACTAATGGCAATATTCCTCGGTTGGATAGTGATCCCCAGTCTAATTTGTCTCTTTTGTTATAGTTGGAGTAACATCGGATCGGATAAATGCCCGACCTTTCCAACTTGTTTGCCGTCTCGATCTAAACACTACCCTGACTACGTCTACAAATGGCCAAAAGAGGCTTTGAATGAACCGAATTTCGTTTTCGAAAATTTTGACAAATGGATTAATCACCATACATGAGTATAATGGCCTCAGCCACCGATTGAATCGGTTTGTTTTTATCCATGCTGATTTTTTGCAGCTTGCGATAGGCTTCTGCTTCTGAACTGCCGTCTTTTTGCATCAGCAGTCCTTTGGCCCGATCCACGAGTTTTCGGATCTCCAGCTTCTCCTTGAGACTGGTGACTCGGTCGGCCAATTTGGTCAGTTCCAGAAATTGACTGACGGCCAGTTCAATCGATGGCGACAGGTCCTCTTCCCGGAACGGTTTGGTCAGATATGCCATGATGCCGGCATTCCGGGCGCGCTCGACCAATTGCTTGTCCGAGAAGGCGGTCAGGATAATAACGGGGAACTGTTTGGAAATGCGACTGGCGACTTCAATGCCGTCCATTTGGGGCATCTTGATGTCCAGAATGACGATGTCCGGTCGATGGGTTTCCACGAGCCGCAAAGCATCCTTACCGTTGGAGGCGTCACCGACAACGGTATGCCCTAGTTCTTCTAACATCTCTTTCAAATCAGCCCGCATGAGAGACTCGTCGTCGGCGATGATGATACGATAGCTCATAGTTCTTCCTCAGCGATGGGTTTGTGGTTCATGGGTGAAGGGAAACTGACGAGGGCCGTGGTGCCGTTGTCGTTGATCATTTCGAACGATCCCATCAGTTCGTCTTTCACCAGGGTTCGAACAATGGTCAAGCCTAAATGGCCTTGCTGCTCGAAATCAAAGCCATCTGGCAGCCCCGGCCCATCATCGCTTACGGATACGAGGATCCGTTCCGCTTCAGATTCGACATTGATGGCGATCCTGCCATTGCCTTGAGGCCTTACACCGTGTTCGAAGGCATTCTGGACCAGTTCGTTGACCACCAGCGCCAGGGGCGTCGCGGCTTTGGAAGACATAAGAATTTCCGGCCCGGAAACATCCAGGGTAATCATCGGCCGACGGCCCCCTCCGGCTTCCGGAATTTTGCTGATACTGCCTATCAATTCACCGAGTTCCACCATACCCACGGAACGCAGCGAGAGCGTCTCGTGGACCTGGGCAATGCTCATGATGCGCGAAATGCTGTCCGACAGCGCTTGCTTGGCCGCCTGGTGGTTGACTCTCCGGCGTTGCATCCTTAGCAGGCTGGCGATGTTCTGCAGATTGTTCTTAACCCGGTGATGGATTTCCTTGAAATACATTCGGTCCTGATGGTAGGTTCGGTTTTCGACGAAAATGGCCACCTGGTGGGAGACAGTCCATAAAAAGTCGATGTTTTCCAGTACACCCTCCTGTTGCGGGACCCATCGGTATTCTTCATTGCTGTACAGATTCAGCATGCCGCGCAACTCGTTTTTGGAGAAAATCGGCAGCGACACAAATGTATACGGAAATGGCTGGTGAAGATCCACCATTTGGCACTGCCTGTCGGTGTTTTTGTGAAATATCAGCTGTTGATGCTGAAACTGCCAGCTTGCCAGGCGTTCGTCATTTTCCGAGGCCAGTTCGTCGATGGCAAATGCATCCGAGCAGTCCATGGCTTCCTTGACCAGCAGCCGATGGGTCGCATCGACCAGCCAGAGCGTGGCGAATGTGAGTTTGAAAACTCCGATGATATGCTTGAGGATCTCCTGGGCTTGTTCGCCGAAGCTGACCGGCCTGGAGAGGATGTGTCCGATCTGGTTGAGGATGTCCAGCTGCCGCATGCGGACGATCATTTGGCTGTCGATGGCCAGACGGTGAAATCCATTGGCGATCATTTTGGCTACCGTTTCGGCCAGCATGACGCCGTCTTCGTTGGGTTCTGTTTCGGCGTGCTTTTTTTTCAGCACGAGACAACCGAAATGTTTCCCCTGGTTTTCCAGCCTCAGATAAATGTGCTCTTCTGAAGGGGCTTCCGGGTCGATGGTTTCGGGAAAGTCGGCTAATGCGGTCGGGCTTGCCAATACATGGGTGGCTGTTTGGGGATCCACCATGAAAATCGCCGAATAGGCCCATGGGAGCAGGCTTGGCAAAACGTCATCCAGGTCGCCGATCAGTTCCTCCAGGCTTTTCGCGTCGTCGATTCTTTTGCTCAGCCGGTTGATGGCCTTAAGCTGGTAGGCCTTGCGGTTGATGCGCCGGTTGAATTGGTTGTAAATCTGTTTGTTGCGATTGATCAACGAGGCGATGGGATTCAACTCGTCGGAGAAAACCAGGGTGGAAATCGAGAAGTTGGAGAAGACCGGCAGGCCGTCGTCGAAGATGCCTTTCTCACCCTGGGTGTAGAAACCGCCAATCGGCAGATTGATGCGTTGGCGCAGATAGTCGATTTCTTCCTCACCAAAACCATTGGCAAGCCTTAAGGCACAGGAGAACATCAGGGCGAATTCGGGGTTGGCCAACCCCCCGTTGCGCACAGCCTTTCTGTAAGCAGTCCAGCCGGCACTGATGATATCTTCCGGCGTGCTGCGCATCAGGGTCAAAACCTGATCGTTGCGCATCTGGCTGGCGAGCAGAATCGATCCATCCGGCAGTACTCTTTCGGGAACATGCAAAATGGAATTTCCATAAAAGTCGATGGAGCCGAAAGGAGATCCCTGGAATAAAAAGGGACTGTTCTCGAGTTTGGTTGCCAGAGTGTCGATGCGCATGCCCATGAATTCGGCGTAGACTTCGGCAGCCGGACGATTGTCCAGCGTCATCACGGTTTTGCCCTCGGCCCGGGTGATCAGGGCACGTTTTGTCGTGGGCGAAAACCCATGGGCCAGGCCGATTCCGAAAAGCATGTCGGTTTCGATAAAGGCAAAGGCAATCCCGTCTTCGACGACCCGATCGTCGACAATCTGGTAGTTGTGAGTAAATTGTGGGTAGTCGGCCGAACATCCGCCGAAAATCGGAATGCGGTTGTTGGTATACCGTCGCAGCAGACTGTGGATCTCGTGGCTCAACGAATAGTGCGATACGGTTGTGCCGGGAGTAAAAGCCATGATCAGGGCCGGCGATACGCCCAGCTTGCCGGCCGCCGAAATGTGCAGCATCTGATGCAGCGGCTGCTTTGCATCGAAATATTTTTCAACGCCTGCCCGGATCAGGGCCTTGTCCACGGCCAGGCGGTAATCGCTGGAAACGGCTTCGCCCAGGCCCACATGGGCCTTGATGTGGGGGGACCCGATCAGGGCGACGACCACGCTTCCGTTGATCAACCTATCGGCAATTTCCGCCGCGGCACTCGTTCCGATTAGGGGACATCCGCCCACGACCTGCCGAATCCCGCGGACCACCGCAGGGATATCCAGGTCCGTGGGGACAAACACGAGCGCCAGGCTGGGGTCAAACTGTTTCAGATAAGAAAGCGCCATGCGGGCAGCATCGTGGCCCATATTTTCTTCGTTTGCCGATTTGGCGGCACCGATTCCGAATTCAATATGCCTGCCCATTTTATCTTTTCACTTTCACGAAGGCTGGAGGATGCGTCCATGGTTACTAAATTCAATGCGCAGTGATTAACGTTCCACAACGGTGTGGTGGTGTCAAGTGCGATGCAAAGTCTAATTTTTTTTCTTGACATCATGGGAGCAACTGTATAATCCTACAAAAAATGAGTCAAATGTATTGAATTAGGTTCAGTGAGATGTAACGGTGCATCTCCACGGGGTGACGAAGCCCCTCTGGCCCTCCTATCGGGCCAGAGGGGCTTTTTTATTTGGCGGTATCAAACCATCACCATGCAAAGGAGGAAGCAATGGCCAAGGAAATTATTCTCTACAATCTGCGCGACGATGTGACCGACGAAGATTACAAAAAATGGTGCGAAGACTACAAAGGCCCGACCCTGCTCAGTCTGGGATCGGTGAAAAGTTTTACCCTGGTGAACATGCTGGGTGGCGTGAAGGGCAATGGCAAGGACGGCGTGCCTCCGGAACCGGGCCCGTCGCCCTACAAGTATATCGGCATTCTGGACAGCACCAGTCTCGAGGAGTGGGACAAGGACCGCAACTCAAAAACGTTCAAAGACGAATTCTTTCCCCAGTGGTTTTCCAAATGGGTCGCCGATTTTTACGTTCTGGCGGGAATGGAGGTCTACGAGGGCGAAAGCGATTGATGTTGGTTCAGCCCACGATTTCCCGGTGACGCTGAAACGGTTGATGGGGGCCGGACTTTCCGGCCTCGTCATGACCGGCGGCTCGCTACCAATCACTGCACGGAGGAAGGAAATGAATCTCGAACATCTGTTATCCGACGAAGACAAGGCCATTCGTAACACGGTACGCGAATTCGTAAACAAGGAGATCATGCCAGTCAGGACTTTGATCGAGGAGGACCTCACCCTGGTTCGGGCCATTCATCAGAAGCTCGTCGACCTGGGAATCCAGGAGGGCGGATACCCCAAGGAGTATGGCGGCACCGGTCCCTATTCCTATTTGACCCTTTGCGTCATTACCGAAGAACTGGCCAGGGGCGACGCCGGAATCAGTCAGAGTGTCGGCATCAATGCGGGCCTGATCCTGGGACCGGCCATGGTTGTAGGCAACACGGATGTTTTGGACCGCTGGGCCAGCAATTTTACCGGTGATGACGCCAGCTTCGCCTGTCTGTCCATGACCGATGCTACCGGCGGGGCGGATACGGAAAATCCCTTGCTTCATGGGCGGGGAATCACCACCACGGCTTACCTGGACGGGGATGAATACGTGATCAATGGCACCAAATCCTGGCCCACCCATGCCGGCATCGCCAATGTGTACTTGACGGTGTGCAACACGGACCCCAATCTCGGGGACGAGGGCATCGCGCTGATATACACCCCGCGCAAATCCGAGGGGCTCAGATTCGGCAACCCCGAACCCAAGATGGGATTCAAGACAGCCATCAATGCCAGCATCTTTTACGACAACGTCCGGGTGCCGGCTAAATACCGCTTGGCCGGCCCGGGAATCGACGCCCAAGTCTATCACGGTGCCATGACTGGTACCCAGTGGCATTCGGCGGCTTTATCGCTGGGCGTGGCCCAGGCTGCCTTGGACATCGCCCTGGAATATACGGGCACCCGCAAAAGCGGCGGCAAACCGGTTCGCGAGTGGAGCATGGCAGCGGGGATCCTGGCGGACATGGCCATCCGCATCGAAATGACCCGGGCGGCGGTCTACAACCTGTCGATCATGATGGACAACCCGGAAGCCTATGGCCCTCCATTTACGCCTAAAATGGTTTCACGGGCCAGTTCGACCAAGATTTTTGCCGCGGACACGGCGGCCTGGGTGACCAACAAAGCGGTCGAGCTCATGGGTGCCAACGGCATCTCGCCGGAGTACCACATTGAAAAATATCTGCGGGACGCCAAAATCATGCAGATATGGCTGGGCGGTCAGCAGATTTCCCGCTACCGCGTGGCCCGTGGATACTACAAATACGAAATCAACGGCGATGCCGACGGACAGGAATGAGTTTGATGCAGGTACAAATTCGCACCAGTATGATGTTCAGGGAGATTTTCGGAAACTGGCGCTTTTCGGTGACCCTTCCCGATAAAAGCACTTTCGGCCGTCTCCTTGAACGTCTGGTAGACACCTACGGCAGTGAATTGACGCCGCATCTGTTCGAACCGGACGGGACCACCCTGCTGTCGCATGTCATGTTCATGGTCAATGGCCGGAATATCCGGTTCTTGAATCATCGGCAGACCATTCTCGAGGATGGCGACGAGGTGCTGATTCTGCCGCCCGTCGGTGGCGGATAGGCGGAACGCCGCCGACGTTAGATCCAGTAAAACCGCAAGGAGGTGTACCATGTTTCAAGGGGGATATACCGGAAAAATTCTACGCGTTAACCTGACCGATCGCGTGGCCACGACGGAAGACCTTTCCGTGGCCACGGCCGAGCAGTTTATCGGCGGGTCGGGATTCGGGATCAAGTACTTGTTTGACGAGGTCCCGGCCAAGGCCGATGCCCTCGGTCCGGAGAACAAGCTTATCTTCGCCTCCGGGCCGCTGTCCGGGACCAACGTGCCCTGCGCCAGCCGCATGGCGGTGACGGCCAAATCACCGCTGACCGGCGCGGTGGGCATGGCATTGACCGGCGGCCAGTTTCCTGTGGAGCTGAAGTTTGCCGGTTACGATATCCTGATCGTGGAAGGCCGGTCCGAGAAACCGGTCTATGTGTGGATACGCGACGGGGAGGTACAATTCAAGAGCGCCGAGAAACTGTGGGGTATGAAAACCACGGACGCCCAGCAGATCATAAAAAACAGCCTCAAGGATCAGAACATCCGGGTCGCCTGTATCGGGCCGGCCGGTGAGAATCAGATCCGGATGGCCTCCATCATCAATGAATGGCGGGCCGTGGGCCGTAAAGGGCTGGGGGCGGTGATGGGGTCCAAGAACCTGAAGGCCATCGCCATCCGGGGGACGGGCAAGGTCGCCGTCGCCGACAAGGAGAAGCTGAAGGCGGCCAGAAAGGTGTTTACCGGCGCCATGAAGGAGAGCCCAGTCCTCTATCCGGCCTTTTCGAAGATGGGCACCGGAATGGTCGTGGACCACACTTGCCATATGGGAATTTTTCCGACCAAGAATTACCAGTCCACCGGCACCTACGACCCCATCGAGAAGATCGGCACAGAAATGCAGGCTACTCGTAACACGGGCAAGGAGCACTGTTATGGCTGCCCGGTGGGATGCAGTCAGCTGAATCTGGCCAAGGAGGGGCCCTATGGCGGCAAACTGACCGAGGGGCCGGAGTTCGAAACCTATTATTCATTTGGCGGGGTCACGGGTGTGGAAAACATCGATGCCATTATCGCCGCCGATCGTATGGCCGATGAACTCGGCTTCGATACCATTTCCGCCGGCGTGACGGTCGCGTTTGCCATGGAGCTATTCGAAAGGGGAATCCTCACCGAGGCCGATACGGACGGGCTGGTGTTGAATTTCGGCAATGACGAAGCCATGATGGCGTTGCTCAAAAAGATGGCCTTCCGGGAAGGGATCGGCGATCTGCTGGCGGACGGGACCAAGGCGGCGGCCGAGAAGATCGGCAAGGGCGCCGAAAAATATGCCATGCATGTCAAGGGGCTGGAACTGCCGGCCTATGATGTTCGCGGTGCCAAGGCCCACGGCCTCAACTATGCAACGTCCTTTACCGGTGCGGATCATTGCCGGGGCTACGCCTTTCAGGAGATCTTCGGCATTCCGGTACCCAAGGAAGTGGATCGCTTCACGGCCGACGGAAAGGGAGAGTTGACCATGTGGAACCAGGACGTCCGCACGGCCACCACCGATGCGCCCACCATGTGCGCCTTCCTCCTGGACATGGCCGTGGTCGGTATCGCCACCGAGAACACGGCCGCGTTGATGAACGCGGTAACCGGCCTCTCCTTTACCGCGGATGCGGTCCTCAAAGCCGGTGAGCGGATCAACAATCTGGCGCGGGCGTTCAACGTGCGTGAGGGCTTTACCCGGGCCCATGACAACCTGCCGGAAAGACTAATGACCGAACCGGTGCCTGGGGGGGCGTCCGAAGGCCATTTTATCAGTCGGGCGGAACTCGACCAGATGCTGGATGAGTACTATACGGCGCGGGGCTGGGACGTCAAGACCGGTTCGCCCACGCGGGAAAAACTGCTCGAGTTGGGGCTGGAAAACGCCGCCGACCAGCTGGGGTGATTGGTTTTAGATTCAAGGCGGTCTCAGCGATTATAAAAATAGTCAGACACGGTCAGCCCCCTTCCTTGGATGTGGGTTGGGGGTGACCGATCCGGCTGAAACCACCCTCCACATATAACGGCAATTGTATCAGCTGTATTGCTTCTTCTAATGCGCTAGTCACTTTATACAATTTAATCGAAAAAGGAATGGACGATCATGTCAAATCGTACCAAATGGATTTTTGTTGTCTTGAGTTGCTTGGGGCTTTCATTGGGTAATATAAACGCATCAGAGGCGGCCACGTCGGGAAACCACTATGTGCCTGGCGGAGAGAGTACCGCTCTCGCGGCTTCGGCTCCGCCGCCAGGATTTCATTATAAGATATACAATACGTTCTACAACTCGACGACGCTGACGGATGATAACGGGGAAGATCTGGGAGTGGGATTCGATCTGGATGTGTTTTGCAATTTGCATCGATTCGTGCATGTGACCAAAAAGAAAATCCTCGGCGCCGACTACCTTTACGATGTCGTCGTGCCAATTCTGGATAAAGATCTCTCCATCGATGCACTGGGTGTCTCGGATAGCAGGTCGCTGTCGGTGGGAGATATTCTGATCGAACCCATCCTTCTGGCCTGGCACAAACCCCGCTGGGACGCGGTTGCGGGGTTGGGTGTGTGGATGCCGACCGGTGAATACGATGCCGACAAGCCCGCTTCACCGGGCCTGGGCTACTGGTCCGGCATGCTGACCCTGGGGGGGACCTATTTTTTTGACGAAAAGCGGTCCTGGTCCTTCAGCGTGTTGACGCGCACGCTGATCCATACCGAGCAGGACGATACCGAGGTTACGCCCGGTTCGGAATTCATCGCCGAATACGGTATCGGTAAGGATATTCCGGTCAACGACAAATTCCTGGTCCGGCCCGCGGTTGTCGGTTTCGGCTATTGGCAGATCGAGGATGACAGCGACGATGGTCCCGGCACCGTTGCCGATGAACGCAAAGAGCTATACGGGTTAGGCGCAGAGATCAACTACTTCTGGCTGCCGCAGCTGTTCCAGGTCAATTTGCGGGTCGTGCGTGAGTTCGATGCTAAAAATACAGCCGAAGGCTCTCAGTTTGTCGTCACTTTTACCAAGTCGTGGTAATGCATCTTCTTCTATATGAAAGGGTATTGACCCCGCATGGATGAGAAAATATTTCTTTACATCAGAAAAGAGTCGATTGCAAATTTCTTCTTTAACGCTGTCGTCAATGGCATCATCGCCTGGTTTATCGGACGATCGGCGGAGACGCTGGTTTTATGGGATGGGGGAACAAGCTTTGGCAAGGATATCGTGGCTACGGCCTTGTTTCTAATTATCATCGTTGCACTGGTCGTGGTTCCCCTTAAGAAAAAGAGTGTCCGTAATGGAAAGGTACCGGCGATAGAGTGGGATCAACGTCTTTTATTCCACCGGATGCTCAGCAAATTCCCCCGTAACCCCATTCTGGGTGCGTTGACATTCGGCTTCATCGGCCTGGCTTTTATCGCTCCGCTGACGCTTCTGCCGTTCTTCGCCCTTGGCATAACCGAGATGACCCCATTTTCCTTTATCGTATTTAAAAGTATTTGGGGGGGGATTCTCGTTGCCGCCATGATCTGGCCCATTATCATGTACGCCTTGGGAAATGCGAAGGTCGGCGTGCAAGAGCGTGACAGAGGTATTCAAGTGGAGATAACCCAATAAAACAGGAGTAAAAAATGCCCACTGCAAACCCGAAAGAAAAAATCGTCGATCGACTGAAGCTGGCGGTTAAAAATGCAGATTACGATGCCACCGGCGAAATCGCCCAGGAAGCTTTGGATGCCGGTATCGAACCTGCCGTCATCATGCAGCAGGGGGTGTGTGACGCCTTGATGGAACTGGAACACGACCTGTTCGGCGAGCATAAGTCCTGGATGCACCCGAGGCATTTAATGGGGGCGGAGAGCGCCCGCCGGGCCATCGCCGTTCTCGAACCATCGATAAACGGTGGGGATGGCTCCCTGGGGACCGTCGTGCTCGGCGTGCCGTCCGGTGACCCCCATGATTTCGGCACCAAGACTGTGGCGCTTACCCTTATGGCGGCTGGCTTCAAGGTGGAATACCTGGGAAGGGATGTGCCTCCCAGCCGGTTTGTGCAAAAAGCCCAGGAGGTGAATGCGGATATCGTGGGCATCTCCTGCTACCAAACCTCGAATTTCAAACGGATAGAAGAAATCCTGGAAATGATGGCCACACTGAAACTGAGGGATAAGGTCAAAGTGATGGTTGGCGGATCGGTCATCACACAAAAGTATGCCGACAAAAAAAATGTCGCCTATGCACCCAATGCCGCCGAAGCGGTGAAACTGGCCCGAACACTGGTAGGGAGGTAAAAAAAATGGATAAGATGACCGCAGGTGAAAGAATCATGATGGCCGCCATGGGACAAGAGCCGGACCGGGTTCCGGTATTCGGGGTATTCAACGACTGGGCCTGGGCCCAGCTGTACGGCAAAGAATCGCTAATGGACTACAGTCTGGATGCCGAGAAGCTGGCCAAGGTCATGGTATGGTCCTGTAAGGAGATGGGATGTGATTCGGCGGTTGTCCTGCCCGATGTCCACCCCATGGCCGAGGCGATCTGCGAAGCATCCGGATTGCCGGTTCCTTCCGTGCGATGGAAGGATTTTATTCCCACCGATGCGCATACCCTTTATGAAGGCGATCTGGTCAATGATCCGGCGTATGGGAATCCCATTATCCAGACGCTGAAAGACGCCGAGAAAATAGTGCCCGCCGATCCATACAAACACGGCCGCTTGCCGGTTTTGATCAAAGCCACTGAACTGGCCAAAAAGGAATTAAAGGATGAATGGCCGATTGGCGCCATGGTGGAAAACCCCATTTCGGTGGGGGGCGGCCTGATGGGATGGACCCAGGTGTTCATGGCCATGGAAAAAGACATGGAACTGTGGAAAAAGATCGAGGAGGTGACGATTGAATCCTCCTACCGATTTGGAATTGCACAGATAAAAGCCGGGGCGGTCTTCGGCGTTTCGCACACCGAGCTGCCTGGACGGGTGGGGTCCAAGGAATTTTTGGCGCATCCCGAATGGGTTCAGGCCGACTATCCGCCGGAACTGTACAAAAGACTCTGGGATGAAAAGCAATTCGGTATCTCGCTGCACGCGTGTACCGTGGGGCCCTTCGTCGATGGAATGGACGCCTGGAAAACCATGCTGGAGCATAACCCAGGGTTGTCGTTTTTTATGGCGGAGAGCGGCGGCGCCGACGCACTGGCGCGTACAAAAGAAGAACTGGCTCCCGCCATGGTGATGGGCAACATTCATCCGGTAGACATCATGCTGCACGGGTCGCCCTCGGATGTGGAAGAAGCCAGTGTGGAACTGATTCAAAAATGCGGACCGGGTGGCCGGTTTCAGTTGGGGCCGGGCTGTACTTACTCGCTGGACGTGCCCTATGAGAATGTGAAAGCCATGGTGGATTCGGCGCAAAAATTTGGGACATATCCAATAAAGATATAAAATCGCCAATTTTAAATGAGGTAATGACAGATGACCGACAAAACAATCTATTCAAGTCACCGATGGCTGATGCTCTTGTGCACCAGTGTCGCCATCGGTTCCATTTATGTTGATATGATCGTATACGCGCCCATCCTTGGCGATATCGCCAAGAGCTTGAATGTGGAAATGGGGGCTGCGGCCAATCTCATGATGGGCTTTGTGCTCTCCGTTGCCTGTGTGCTGATCTGGGGCGGCGTGGTCTGTGATAAATATGGTATTACTGTTGCCCTGGTTTTGGGGCTGCTTTGTGCTTCAGTCCCCGCCGTGATGATGCCGGTGCTTGGGAAGAGTTATTCGACGGTCTTTTGGGGGCGGTTGATACAGGGGGCATCTGTGGGGTTCATTTTCGGCGCCATCGGTCCGGTTTCGGCGCTTTGGTTTCCACCGGAGGAGCAGGGCTTGGCAGGCGGAATCATGTTCGGCTCCATCTCATTAGGGTCTACGATCGGCGTGGTCCTCTCTCCGGCCCTTTATGCATCGATTGGGAGTTGGCAAACCGTCGTCGCCATCATGTCCGCGCCCGGATGGATCGGGATTGTGCTCGCTTTGTTATACACCCGCAGAAAACCGTCTGTGGAAGTCATTAACTCTCTGCAGGCCGGTATGGCCGTGGCCGGCAGCCAGGAAGAGATGACGTTCGGAAAGGCGCTGACGCTTCCGGTCACCTGGATCGGCGCCCTGCTGGTCGTGGCCAATGCCTGGGGCATGTACTGCCTCTACAATCTGGTGCCCCCATACCTGGCCGCGCCATCGCCCATGGGGGTGGGGCTCTCGGCCGTCACTGCCGGTAAGTTGTCCCTGGCCTTGACGTCCGTTGGAATCTTCGCACCGTTTCTCGGGGGGATGTTTTTCGACAAAGTCGCCAAAGGCAATCCCCGGCCCGGCGTGATTATCGGATTCGTGCTCTCCGGACTGTTCGCCTATCTTCTCTTGGCGGATGCGGTGACGGGCAGCATGGCCCTCCTGGTCGGTTGCCTCATGCTGGCCGGATGGGGAATTCCGTTCATGAATCCATCCTTGAGCGCATACATTGCGATGAACTATCCGCCAGCCATCGTCGGCCGTATGGTGGGGTGGTGGTTCGGATTCGGTACCTTCGGCGGGGCGCTGGGGCTTTATCTGGGAGGAAAGACCATCGACGCGCAAGGAACATTTTTCTGGGCCCTGGCGATGATTTCCATTGCGGCTGTCTGCGGGCTGGTTCTGATCTTTCTCATCGGCAAAGGAAAAGGGGCCGCCCGAGAAGTCGAGGCGGTAGAAGCAACGTAGACAATTATAGACGGAAACTTATCGGTAAAATAAGACCATCAAAAGGAGATAATCATTATGCTGAAGAACAAAACCATCATCGTTACCGGGGCGGCTTCGGGGATCGGCGCGGAAACCGCCAAAACATTAAAGGCCCAGGGAGCGACCGTCATCGGCGTGGACCTCAACCAACCCGATACCCCAGTGGATCAATTCGTCAAGGCCAACCTGTCTGATCCGGCATCCATCGATCAGGCGGTTGCGGAGCTTCCCAAGGGCATTGACGCCATCTGCAATATTGCCGGATTGCCGCCGACCAAGGACCGTGCGGCCGTGTTGAAAGTCAATTTTCTGGGGCTGCGGGATTTTACCGAGAAAATGATCGACAAGCTCAATGACAATGCCTCCATCGTCAACGTCGCCTCCCTGGCCGGGCTCGGCTGGCCCGAGGCCGGGGATCAGATCAAGGCGCTGATCACCTTGAGGGATTTTAACGCGGCGGAAAAATTATGCGAAGAACAAGGTGTCGGGCAAAGCGACGGGCGCAGTTATTTTTTAACAAAAGAAACCCTCATCGTCTGGACGATGATGAACCGGTGGACTTGGCGGGACCGGGGTATCCGCATGAACTGCGTCAGCCCCGGACCGGTGGAAACGCCGATCCTGCCAGATTTTCTGGAAACGCTAGGCGAGCGGGCGGAAGAGGATGCCAAAGTGATGGATCGTCCCGGACAACCCACGGACATCGCGCCGGTGATCGCCTTCATGTGCAGTGACGGAAGCGATTGGATCCGAGGTGCGAACATACCCGTGGATGGGGGTATGTATCAGCACGTGATGTGCGAGATGCACGGGCACAATTGATGCCTTACAAAAGACAAAGGGAGATATAAATGCTCGCAAATGAACTGTTGTTACGCCCCTGGGAAAAGGGGTTTAGCTTGCCGGAAACGTTTAACATGGTCAGTTTACTGCTGGAACGACACCTGGAAGGCAATCGGGCCGATCGTACCGCAATTATCTATCGGGATAATGAAACCACCTACCGCCAGCTGGGCTGTATGACCAACCAACTCGGCAACGGTCTTCTCAACCAAGGGATTAAACCTGGCGAACGGGTCGTTATTTTGCTGGACGACAGTCCCGAATATTTTGCTACCTTCCTGGGAGCGATGAAAATCGGTGCCGTTCCGGTACCCATCAACATGCTGGCTACCGTCGACGATCTCGATTTTTTCATCCGCGATAGTGAAGCGGCTGCCGTCGTTATGGAACCGTCGATTTATGCAAAGCTTTCTTCGCGGCTGACGGATATCCAGGGAATCAAAACATTGGTGATGAATGGCCAACCAGAAAAAGGGGGCATCGGGCTGAGTAAGCTGATCAACGATGCCTCCGATCAATTGGACGTCTATCCGACATCTAAAATGGATCATTCCTATTGGCTGTACACGTCCGGGACCACCGGAAAACCCAAGGGGGTCATTCACCTTCACAAAGACCTGGTTTATGCCGTCGAGACCTGGGGGCAGCACGTAGTCGAATTTACGCCTGAGGACCGTGTTTTCTGTTCTTCCAAGCTGTATTTTTCCTACGGTCTGAATTTTGCCATGTATCTCCCTCTCTATTATGGCGCATCCGTCATTCTTAACCCGGACCGTCCGCTGCCGGAAACGATTCTGTCCATGATAGAAAAATACCGGCCTACCGGTCTCTTCTCAGTGCCCACCTCCTACGGGCAACAATTGAACTACATCGAGGCGGCTGAAAACAAACCGGATTTAAGCAGCCTGCGGTTCTGCGTTTCCGCCGGTGAGGCATTGCCCGGTTCGCTCCTTCGTCGTTGGCGTGGCATATTCGGGATAGACATTCTCGATGGACTGGGATCGTCTGAAGTCAGTCTGATTTTCATCTGCAACCGTCCCGGCAAGGTAAGGGAGAACGCCAGTGGTCTGCCGCTGCCAGGATACACCATCGAGGTCCGCGATGAACTGGGCAACATTCTGCCGGCCAATGAACTGGGAGATTTGTGGGTCAAAAGTAACACCTTGTTTCATGCCTACTGGAAAAATCCGGAGAAAACGGCGGAAACCCTGGTTGACGGATGGATGAAAACCGGCGATATGGGCCATATAGACGATGACGGCTATTTCTACTATTCTGCCCGGGCCAACGACACCATGAAAGTCAGTGGGATATGGGTATCTCCCTTGGAAGTGGAAGATGCCCTGCTCAGCCATGCGGCGGTGGCCGAATGTGCGGTGGTGGGAGCTGAAGACGATATGGGGCTAATCAAGGTCAAGGCATTTATCAATTTGAAAAATGGCCATCAACCCGGTGACGAAATGACTAGCGAATTGAAACGCTATGTCAAGCAGAAACTGGCACCCCACAAATACCCTCGCGTCATCGAATATGTCGATGAACTACCCAAGACGGCAACCGGAAAAATTCAGCGGTTTAAACTAAGAGAAACAGTTACAGACTAATTCGCAATAAATAGTCTTGATTTAGTTAATGGCTCGGGACTGGTTTGATCCCTTTGACAGTTCTGTCCCTCCCCCAAACCCATCGCGTCGGGAATCTCCTGGCCGGTGGGATTGGGAGCGGACTTTCTGGATTTTACTAATTGCAGACAAATTAAGTGCTCATTTTAGGGTCCAATGCAACACATCGCTGATGAAAAAGAAAATCACGTTCATGGTAAAGAAAGACAGCCAGGAGGCCAGCAGCAAAGCAGCGGCACAGAACCCTTCGAGCCGATACTTCTGGGCCAGAATGGGATAGATACTCAACATGGGCATGCTGGCATAGCCGATGGCCGCCGCCCGAAAAAGCGGATCCATGGGGGGCAGCAGCCAGAGCATCAACCCCACGGCCAGCGGATGGAGAAGTAGTTTACCCGCCACGACCGCTGAGACATCCCGGATCATGCCCTGAATTTTAATCCCCACCAGCGATCCGCCGATGACGAACAGCGCCACCGGGACGGAGGCGCCGGCCAGCATATCGATTGTGCGTAAAACCGGTTCCGGCAACCGGATGCCGAGCAAGGAAAAAACAGTACCCGTTATGATGGCAATAATCAACGGATTCGTCATCAGACTGCTCAGCGAATGAAGGGCCACCCGCCACCACTTGTCGCCGCTATCCCGGTCGCTTTCCGCCAGCAGCAGCATCAACGGCAATAACAAGAAATTTTCAATCAGGAAGCACAGGGCCAGGGCGACCGCAGCCGTTGGGCCGATCCACTGGGACAGGATCGGATAGCCGATGAAGGCGGTGTTGGAAAAGGCCATGCCCATGCCATATAATGCGCGGAATGAGGCATCCTTATTTTGCCGCATGCGGGCGAGGAAAAAGGCCGCGAAGAACACCAGCAGCGACCCCCCGCCATAGGCCGCCAGGTAGCCCACATGGAATATCTCTGTAAAAGAACGCTGCGAGAGCGTCCTGAAAAGCAGGGCGGGCAGAGCGAAACAGATGACGAATTTTCCGAGCCGACCGGTATCCGCTTTCGTCAACATCCCCCACCGAACAGCTGAAAATCCAACGGCGATCAGAAAATAGATTGGAGCGGTGATGGAGAAAATGGTTGTCATCGCAGTCCCTGATTTATTACTTTAGATTGTTGCGTTCGGCTTACACATAGCTGATAAACAAATCTCTGTCCACGCAGTTAGTGCCCATCCAGAAATAGGCAAATTTGGTCGAGATCAAGGCGCACGAAAAATTTAACCACAGGCATATGGCTGATATTCCGAGGATTAAATTTTTCGCGCAACGCCGATATCGGGCAAATTGGTCATTTCTGGATGGGCAATAGTTAACGATTCCCGCTTCAGTGATACCTGCCTGGCCCGGACCGTTGTCGAGCTGTATGTGTTGCCTTATGATTTCGCTGACTTCCAGGTACCCTTGTTGGCGTACCAGTTCCGCTCCCGTTGTTACGTGGTCTTCTTCGGTTTGGAGACTTCTGGTTTTGGTTACGTCGTGGAGCAACGCTCCCGCTTTTACCAGGTCTATGTCTATCTTTTCCCCGGCTTCATTGAGGCGCTGCGCTATCTCTTAGGCGACGCGTTTGACCCCTTCGCAGTGATGCTTTATGTGTCTCAGGATATCTGCCCCTTCGAGCAGTTCGTAGCACTTTTTATGTGTTGGAACGTGTATATCATTTTTCCCAGTCATTCCTTTTTCCTCTTAAACCGCCGGTCCTGGCTCTAACGATGCAACTATAGGTTTAAATCGCTTTTCTGTATTAAAAACACAATGCATCTTGGGATTTGGATCCCCGGATGCCGATTAGACAGTGAATCTTTATCCGTTTATCGAAGATAAAGAATCATATGGTTGCAATTTTATCAAGGAAATTACGAATGTAACTGTATGCTAAACCCATCCGGCATTCAAGCCGGATCCGTTTAGAAAAAGACCGCCAGGCACAATGAGGCATAACCTTGCCAATTGGTTTCTGGACGAAACACGCTATAACAATAAATTATTATGCTATCAAAAAACGTCATTTGCGGATTTCCGATGGCTATGCCATCGTTGACAAAAATTGAACCAGTAGGAGAAAACATCGACAGAGACATTCTGGGGCTTGTCTACCTGAAACCCAAACCATCCGTTTTTAAGTATAAATCGAATTTTATGACAATAACTGTTGAGGAGTTAACCGTTGGAAGCTGTCGAACCGATTAAAGACATCATCGATATGATCAAGATTGCGGGCGGAGACGCATTCAGATTGTGTTTTCAATGCGGACTTTGCACGGCGAGCTGTCCGTGGAACAACGTTCGGACGTTAATGCCCCATAAGATGATAACTGAATCAAAATTCGGGTTGGTAGACCTGGAAGCGGAAGCGTGGTGGCTGTGCTCCACCTGTAATATGTGCGTGAGCCGTTGCCCCAGGGAGGTTGGGATTACGGAAATCATGCGTTCCGTTCGAAGTATCCTGTTGGAATTTGAATACCGCATCGCCCCGGAGAGCCTCCGAAGCGCCATGGCAAGCCTGACAGGATCGGGCAACCCCTGGGGCGGAGAGCGTGAAAACCGTGGGGATTGGGTCGGGGATGAGCACGTTCCAGCGTTTTCGGAAGATATGAAGACATTGTATTTTCCCTGCTGTGTGCCGGCCTATGACCCGCAAGTGAGAAGCGTGGCTCGGGCGTCGGCCAGGGTTTTGAAGGAAACCGGGGCAAATTTTGGCATTCTTGGGGCAAAAGAGAACTGTTGTGGAGAAAGTGTTCGAAAGGCAGGGAATGACAATCTATTCGAAGAATTGGCAAAAAACAACATAGACGCCTTTCACAGCGCCGGTGTAAAAGAGATCATCGTGACGTCTCCGCATTGCTATGCGACTTTCAAGGAAGAGTATCCGGAGCTGGGAGGCGAATTTAAGGTGATCCATTTCACTCAGTACCTGGCCGATTTGCTGGATCGGGGAAAACTGCAGTTTGACAGGGAATTAAACAAAAAAGTGGTCTATCACGACCCCTGTTATCTAGGGCGTCATAGTGGCATATACGAAGAGCCTAGAAAAGTGTTGAACGCCATCCCGGGCGTGGAGTTGATGGATGAGGTGAACGCAAGGGAGAACAGCATGTGTTGCGGCGGCGGGGGATCGCGGATCTGGATGGAAACAAAACGAGGGGAGCGGTTTTCCGACATTCTTGTTGAACAGGCGGTTTCGCAGGGTGCAGACATTCTGGTTACGGCCTGTCCGTACTGCATCCTTAATTTCAAGGACAGCGTTTTGACACTGGAAAACGAAGCGTCGCTTGAAGTTATGGATATATCGGAAATCGTTCAAGAAGCCTTAGGGATGAGGGAGTGAGGATGGAAGCAAAGCGAACGCCGTCGTTCGGGGCAGATAAATTGGGGTCGGTAATGGTGGTCGGCGCCGGGGTAAGCGGCGTCCAGGCAGCACTGGATGCCGCCGCCTCGGGACTCCGCGTATATTTGGTGGAAAAAGGGCCTGCGATTGGTGGCAAGATGTCGCAACTGGATAAAACCTTTCCCACCAATGACTGCTCGATGTGCATCTTGTCACCGAAATTCATCGAATGTGCAAGCAACCCGAACATTACCATTTTGACGAATGCGCGAGTGGAGGGGGTCCAGGGGGAGGCGGGGCATTTCGAGGTCCAGGTGTTGCAGGAACCCCGCTATGTTGACGAGTCGAAGTGTACGGGCTGTGGTACATGCGTTGAGTACTGCCCGATCAACATACCGGATTTGTATAACGAGGGATTGAGCACCCAAAAATGCATCCATGTGCATTTTCCCCAGGCCGTTCCGGCGGTTTCGGTGATCGATCCCAAGTACTGCCTTTTTCTAAATCGACAGGAGTGCCAGATTTGCGTTCCCACCTGTCAGAACCATGCCATTGATCTACACCAGCAATCCGGCAATCTGACCATCGAGGTGGGAAGCCTAATATTGGCGACAGGCTATGAACCCTTTGACCCCCGGATTCAAAGCCAGTACGGCTACGGCCGGTTTGCCAATGTGGTCACGAGTCTGGAATACGAACGGTTGTTAAGCGCGTCGGGGCCGAACGGCGGGGAATTGCTGCGTCCCTCGGACGGTAAGACCCCCAACCGTGTCGCGTGGATTCAGTGCGTGGGATCACGCGACGGGGCGGCGGGACACACCTATTGTTCGGCGGTTTGCTGCATGTACGCCACCAAACAGGTTTTGCTGTCAAAAGACCATCATCCCGAGCTCGAGGCGGTGATTTTGCACAATGACATCCGGGCCTACGGAAAGGGATTTGAGCGCTATTACGAGCGGGCGAAGAATACGCCCGGTGTTCGTTATATCTGGAGCAAAACATCAATTGTAGAGGAACGGCCGGATACGAAAAACGTGGTGCTTCGCTACCGGATTAACGGCACGCAAGTCAAGGATGAGGAATTCGACCTGGTGGTCTTGGCCGTGGGCTTGAAGGCAACGCAAGAAAATATGGCGTTGGCGGAAAAGCTGTCTGTCGAAACCAACGTTCATGGCTTTTGCGAAGGACCGGAATTTTCTCCCATCGAGACGTCCCGGCCCGGCATTTTTTCTTGCGGTACGTTCAAGGCGCCCATGGATATCCCGGATTCGGTGACCATGGCAAGCGGGGCGGCCTCCCTGGCCGGGCAACTTCTATGGGATCAACGGGGCTCTCTGACGGAAGAAAAGTCGTTTCCCGCCGAACGGGATGTGCGGGGGGAACCCCCGAGGGTGGGGGTATTTGTATGTGATTGCGGGACCAACATCGTCAAGACGGTCAATGTGAAAAAAGTGGTGGATTATATCCGGCACACGCAAGGGGTTGTCCACGCGGCAGAGGAAACCTTCGCCTGTTCGGTGGATTCCGTCTCCCACATGGTGCAAACCATCAAGGAAAAAGGCTTAAACCGCGTGGTGGTCGCGGCGTGCACACCCAGAACCCATGAGCCGGTATTTCAGGATGCACTCAGGGCCGCGGGGCTTAATCCCTATCTTTTTGAATTCTGCAATATCCGCGAACAGTGTTCTCTGGTGCATATGAATCAGAAGGAGTCAGCGACGCTCAAGGCGATGGATCTGTTGCGGATGGCGGTGTCCAGGGTGAGTCTCCTTGAACCCCTTTATCAGATTTCATACCCTGTTTCCCGCTGTGCGCTAATTATCGGGGGCGGGGTATCCGGTATGACCTGCGCCTTGGCCCTGGCGCGCCAAGGGATCAACGTCCACTTGGTTGAAAAGCAAGAAAAACTGGGAGGCGTGGCCCTGCGTATTCACACGACCTTGGAGGGCGGGGATGTCCAGACGTTCATGGACGATCTGAGGGGTCGGGTTGATGAAACCCTCCTCATCCGGGTCCATTCGGCCTCCGAAGTGTTTGATTTCTCCGGTTACGTGGGGAATTTCTCCTCCAGGATCAAAAAAAGCAAAACCGGCAGCATCGAAGAGATTACTCACGGCGTGACCATTGTGGCCACGGGGGCCGAGGAACTCAAACCCCGGGAATACCGCTACGGCGAAACGGAGGGGGTAATGACCCTTCTGGACATGGACGATGCGTTGAAAAACGACCGGGACCAATTTAATGATTGCCGCGCTGTGGTTTTCATTCAATGTGTGGGTTCAAGAAATGAGGAACGTCCGTATTGCAGTCGGGTGTGTTGCTCTCACACCGTCAAGCATGCACTGACTTTGAAAGAGATTAACCCGGAAATGGATGTCTATGTGCTTTACCGGGACATGCGAACCTATGGGCTTAAGGAGGAATACTATAGAAAGGCGTCCGATCAAGGGGTGGTTTTTATCCGCTATGATGTGGATGAAAAGCCTGATGTCAGCCTTGTGGAAGAGGAGGGGCGGTCCATGATCAGGGTTACTGTTAAAGAACCGATACTGGGCGTGCCGTTGATTCTGGATGCGGACCGGGTGTGTTTGGCGGCCGGGTCCGTTCCTCCGCCGGAGAATAAAGCGTTGTCGCAAATGCTTAAGGTTCCGCTCAATGAGGATAATTTTTTCATGGAGGCTCACATGAAGCTCCGTCCCGTGGATTTCGCGACCGATGGGATCTTCATGTGCGGCACGGCGCATAGTCCTAAATTTATCGACGAGAGCATCTCTCAAGCTCATGCCGCGGCATCTCGTGCGGCGACCGTCTTGTCCCGGGAAGAGATGAGGGCCGGAGGGTCGGTGTGTTCGGTCGACGCTGCAAAATGCGTGGGCTGCGGAGTCTGCGAGGAGGTGTGCCCGTTTCATGCCATTGCGGTAGACCCGGAGGAGAGGGTCTCCAAGGTGAACGAGGCGCTTTGCAAGGGCTGCGGGGTGTGTGCATCGTCATGTCGAAGCGGTGCCCTGGATGTGGGCGGTGTGAGCGATGAGCAGACCATGACCATCCTTCGGGCGATGGCGTAGCCGGTGTCGGCAACGTCAGTCGGGTTGCGACAATAATTTGATGTTAGGAAATGAAAAAATGGCTGATCGTGAAAAGTGGGAACCAAAAATCGCTGCCTTTTTATGCAACTGGTGCAGCTATGCCGGTGCGGATCTGGCCGGTACGAGCCGGATTCAGTACCCGCCCAATATCCGGATTGTTCGGGTACCCTGTTCGGGACGGGTCAATCCGTTTTTTATCCTGGCAAGCCTTCAACAGGGCATGGACGGGGTGCTGGTTAGCGGGTGCCACCCCGGGGAGTGTCATTATCTGACCGGGAACTACAGCGCCAGAAGGAAGTTTGCGTTGATCAAAAACATGTTGGAATTCATCGGACTCGAAGCGGGCCGTGTTCATTTTACCTGGGTTTCTGCATCGGAGGGGGTGAAGTTCGCTCATGTGATCGAGGCGGTGACGGAAAAGGTAACGGCGCTGGGGCCTGCGACCCGGTTGGTTAAACGCTCCTGCAGCGAGGTTTAGAAAATATGGATGCGTTAATACATGAAATACGACAAATTGCCAGGGACCTGCTGGAAAGAAACGAGGTGGAGCAGGTCATCGGGTTTGAACGGGGCACGATGGCCATGCGATCCCGGCCGTGCATTGTAAAAGATGCGGATGATGCGGATCGGCTGATATGGGATGGATTTTGCCAAAACAACCTTGCCGTTTACCTTCGCAATATAAAAGGCCGCACGGCGGTGATCGCCAAGGGGTGCGACAGCCGGGCAATCGTGGAGCTTATCAAGGAAAACCAGATCGCAAGAGAGCGGTTGGTCATCATCGGCGTTCCATGCGAGGGAATGGTGGATCGGGCCCTGATCGAAAGTGAATTGGGGCCGGGAGAAGTCGAAGATGTGATTTTTAAGCACGGGGAGATGAAGGTGAATGGGGCAGAGTTTGAAAAACGGTTTAACCGTAAAGACATCCTTCATCATTCGTGCAAAACCTGCACCCACCCGGCTCCGGTGATTTCCGACCGCCTGGTGGGATCTCCAGTACCTTCTCCGCCGGACGATACTTTCGAGGACATCGCGGCCTTTGAAGCGCTGTCCCCGGATGAGCGGTGGGACTATTTTAACGGGGAAATGCAAAAATGCATCCGTTGTTATGCGTGCCGAAACGCATGTCCCCTCTGCTATTGTAAGGAGTGCTTTGTGGACGCTACCCGTCCGCAGTGGATCGGTAAGTCGGTGGATTTAAGCGATACGGCGCTGTTTCATCTCATGCGGGGATTTCATCTGGCAGGGCGGTGCGTGCAATGCGGGGCGTGTGAGCGGGCCTGTCCCATGGGGGTTGATATCGGGAAGTTGAACCGGAAGTTCGCCAAGGACGTCCTTGAAAATTTCAGTTATCAGAGCGGAATGAGCCTTGACACGACGGCTCCGCTTTCGACCTACCGGCCGGATGACCCTGAACAATTTATATTTGAACCATAAAAGGTTAAAGGATCGTGAACGCTAAAGCCAAGATCATCAAAAAGCAGGATGTACCCGGATTCCTTGACCGGCTGACGGCCGAACGGCGAGTGGTCGCGCCGGTAAAAAAGGACAGCCGGGTGATGTTTGAACGCATCGAATCGGGCCAAAAGGCATGTTTGGATTGTACAAATACCGACATGTCTCCGAAAGATATCCTTTTTCCTCAAAAAGAGACGCTCTTTGAATATCGAACCGCCGACCTAGATGTGGATATCCGAGTGCCCCGGGACGATCCGGACGATCAGATACTTTTTGGTGTCCGGCCCTGTGATGCCAAGGGGATACTGTTTCTGGACAAAATTTTTGGAGGGGATATTAAAGATCCCTACTATGAGATGAGGCGGGAAAAGACGACCATCGTGAGTCTGGGATGCACGCATCCGGATAAAGCCTGTTTTTGCTCCTCCTTCGGTGGGGGCCCCATTTCAGCGGAAGGAGCGGATATTTTTCTTGCCGATATCGGTTACGGTTACATCCTTAATGTTTTAAGCGAAAAAGGGTCGAGGCTTATTGAGGGCCAAGGCCTGAAGGATGCGGCACCAGGCGAACTCGAACAGGCTGAAGCGGCGGCAAGGCAAGCGGAAGCGGCCATGGAAAAGGTTTTGGATGTCGAGGGTCTAAAGCGGGGCTTGGACAATTTGTTCGACAATCCGATATGGGCGCGAATCAGCGAGACGTGCCTTGGCTGCGGAATTTGTACCTATGTTTGTCCGACCTGTCACTGCTTTGATCTGTGTGATGAGGTGGTGTTCGGCCAAGGGGGGCGGATCCGCATTTGGGATTCGTGTCAATACCCCCTTTTTACGCTTCAAGCATCGGGTTTTAATCCCCGTCCAACGCAAAAACATCGATTTCGGCAACGGATCATGCACAAGTTCAGCTACCTTCAGGATGCCAATGAAATGTTTGGTTGTGTGGGCTGTGGCCGATGCGTGAGGGAATGTCCGGTCAATCTGGATATCCGGGAAGTATTAATGACGTTATCGAAAGTGAATGCTTAAAAAATGAGCCCTAATAATCTGTACACGCCCCTTCTCGTAAAGATCGAGAATGTCTTCGTTGAGACCGAGGATAAAAATATCAAAACCTTTTCCCTGTCTTTTTTAAATGAGGCGGATGAAGCCCAGTTTCAGTATGTGCCGGGTCAGTTTGCGGAACTGACGGTCTTTGGCAAAGGCGAGGCGCCCTTTGGCATGGCATCCTCCCCCACAACACCCGGCGTCATCGAGTTCAGCGTGAGCAAGGCGGGGCTGGTAACGCGAGCATTGCACGCAATGGAAAAGGGAGCGATCCTCGGGGTAAGGGGACCGTTGGGAAACGGCTATCCGCTGGAAACCCTTAGAGGCAAAAACGTGGTTTTGATTGGCGGCGGTTTCGGGTTTTCAACGCTGAGGGCGCTGACCAATTTCATGCTGGATGATTCCAACCGCGAATGCTTCGAAGATATTACGGTTGTCTACGGAGCAAGAACCCCTGGGTTTCTGCTCTACAAGGCAGATCTTGAGACCTGGCAAAAGCGATCCGATATCGATCTTCATGTCACCGTCGATCAGGTGGTAGATGGATGGGACGGGAAGGTGGGACTCGTCCCAACCATCGTCAAGGAGGCAGCGCCTATCCCCAAGGAAACCATCGCTTTGGTATGCGGACCACCGGTCATGATCAAATATACGCTGCCGGTACTTCAGGATTTGGGTTTTTGCGATGAACAGATGCTTCTTTCCCTTGAAATGCGCATGAAATGCGGAATCGGGATGTGCGGCAGGTGCAATCTGGCGAGCAAGTATGTCTGCCGGGACGGGCCGGTATTCAGCCGTGCGGTGCTAAACGGGTTAACAACGGATGAACCGTACTAGGGGGAGTGAAGATGAGTATATATGGCTGGAAGGGAAAAATTCTAAGAGTCGATCTCACCCGGGGTAAAATAGTGGAGGAGGACTTTTCCGAAGATTTGAGGCTAAACTATATCGGAGGCCGGATCGCCGCCAATAAGATACTTCTTGACGAGGTGGACCCCAGGGTCGACCCCTTGGGACCTGATAACAAACTCATATTTGCGACAGGACCGCTCACGGGCACGGGAGTGCCCGCGGGGGGAAGATTTATCGCGGTTTCCAAGTCGCCCCTGACAGGAGCGATCGCCAATCCATGCTGCGGAGGGTATTTCGGCGCAAATCTGAAGTATGCGGGCTACGACTGTCTGATCATCGAAGGCCAATCCCCCGAACCGGTATATTTGACGATCGTCAACGATCAGGTCACAATCAAACCGGCGAAGAACCTTTGGGGAAAATGGGCCACCGAGACAGAAAACGCCATTCGGGCTGAATTAAGCGATTCAATGGATCCATGGGGAAGAAATACGCCAAGCGTACTCCATATCGGACCGGCGGGGGAGAATCTCGTGAGTTTTGCCTCTATCATGTCCGATGGGGGCAGGGCCCTGGGCCGTTCGGGACTGGGGGCCGTCATGGGATCCAAGAATTTGAAGGCGATTGCGGTAAAAGGAACCGAGGAAATTCGAATTGCCGATGTAAAGGGATTTCAAAGAGCGGTCATTGATTTTATGGGCGAGGCCAGGCAGACGGGTCAGCTCGAAAACCGGTCCAAGTGGGGCACATGGATTTTGATCGGGCGGGCACAGAAAACCGGGACCTTGTGTTCTCTGAACTTTCAGGAGGGGGATTTTGATGGATTCAAGCCCTACGAGGATCCGGCTACGATTAGAGACAAGATCCGTGTCAGGGACGAGGGGTGCTTCGGGTGCCCATTTCGATGCGGTAAGCGAAGCACGATATTCGATCCTGCCTACCCTGGAACGGCCAAAGGGCCGGAGCATGAGACCGTGGGGCTGTTTGGCGCCAACTGCGGTGTTGCCGACCTGGATGACATTTGGAGAGCCAATTACTTGTGCAATGAGCTAGGCATGGACACCATTACCGGGGGGGCTACGATATCCTGCGCCATGGAACTTTATGAGCGTGGGTATCTAAATGAAAAAACAATCGGTTATCCATTGAAATTCGGCAATGGAAAAGCGATCGTGGAGCTTCTCAAAAAGACTGCCTTCAGGGATGGTTTCGGGGACCAGCTGGCGAATGGAGGCTACGCCATGGCGGAATGGGCTGGGCATCCCGAGTTTTTTATGGGGGTCAAGAAACAAGGTTTCCCCGCCTGGCACCCTCAGGGGCGTTTTCCGGGTCTGGAGGTCATTGGCCTTCAATATGCGACCAGCACAGTCGGTGCCTGCCATACCAAGTCGGTGATGACCTTTCACTCCAAATCCGACGATCCCGCGCCGCTGGTGGCCTGGACCAAACATTACCAGGACTATGTCTCAATCGTGGACGCCGGGGTAATGTGCTGGATCATTTATCACGGTCCCGTCTGGGAAGAAAAGCCATCCGAATGGCTTGAGCTGGTGACCGGCGTTTCCTATCCCCAGGATCGGCTGATGATGATCGGCGAGAAAAACTGGAATATGGAACGAATGTTTAACCTTGCCGCCGGATTAAGTTCGGCGGATGACGGGCTGCCGCCGAGGATGTTGACCGAGGCCCCCCCCAGGGGCGGGCGCATTGTGGATCTGCCTCCCATGCTGGAGGAATACCACAGGATCCGGGGCTGGGACAATCAAGGCGTTCCTAAACCGGAAAAACTTGAAGAATTAGGGCTAAGCGAATTGAAGGTAAAGGTGCAATGAAAATCAAAATCGATCATACCAAATGTTGCGGGTGCAAGCTCTGCGAGGTTGCGTGTTCTTTGAGCCACACTGGTGCCGTGAATATTCAGTGCTCCAGGATCAGGGTCTATATCGGCGAGGAGTTCTGTCTGCCGGTCATTGCCGGGCCCTATACCGAAGCCGCCTGCAATTCAAAAGGCGTGGTCATGTACGAGGGCCACGAGGTGGACGAATGCGTGGTGTGCAGGGCTTCCTGCCCGGTTAAATCGGTTTTCAAGGAACCGGATGTGGGGATTCCTTTAAAGTGTGATTTTTGCGGTGACCCGCCCAATCCCCAATGTGTACTGTGGTGCCCTGCCGAGGCGTTGACTTTGGTTGATGATTAATATTGCTTTTGATTGTCAGGGGAGCCAAAATGCAGCGCCCCCTGACCTGCATTTAGGTCAGGGGGCGCGGCGTTAAGTATTGCCGGGAGAGCCATTTTCTATAGCGGCATTAATTCAACGCTTGACTTCCCTTTTCCTGCATTAGCTTAGCCCGCAATTCATAGCGCTGAATCTTACCGGTAAATGTGCGCGGCAATTCACCTACAAAATGTACTTTTGGAGGAATTTTGTTTTGATTTGCCTTACTCCGTACAAATTCTGATAATTCTTTTTCCAGATTTGGTGCGGGCTTATGCCCATCTTCAAGTACAACAAAAGCGACCGGTTCATCCAGGCCTGGCTCATTTCCTTCTGTCACGACGGCTGCCTCGCGAACATGTGGATGCTCCATCAACGCTTTTTCTATCTCCAATGGGGAAAGCCATAAACTGCCGGGTTGATGTATGATTAATTCATATAAATGTTCAGAAGCAAACGTTCCGAAGGCGGGGTCATTAATGTCCATATCCACTTCGATAATTTTTTCTTCTTTGACAAATGCCTTCAGACAGTTGATGAATGTCGGAATCATGTCGGGGTCGTAGTACTCTCCGCCTTTTTTACCAAAAAAAGACCATGCTTCCAACGGAATCAGAAACTTTGTGTTTTTGGGATTTGTCTTTTTGTAGATACCACCAATCCATTCCGTTGCTTTTATGAGTTCCTCCTTTTTGGTCATGGCGCCCCATCTGAAGTCATGATTGACGTATTTTCTTTCCTTAAAAAAAGGAGCGTCCGGGTCATAACGTTTGATGGTCCCGGTAATAGACTCGAGTCCTCCGGGAGAAATGATCGTCGGAACGTCCATCGAAAAATATGACGCAACCCTGTCTTCGGTGATATTGCCATAATCGCCCCCCCCAAAATGATCGATAATATCGTGCGGGCTCAAATCCAGGACGCCTGCGAAGTAGCCGTCACGGATCATTTCCGCCATCGACATGGTGCCCTCTCCGGTTCCATGGAAAGGCACCACATTGAAGCCTTTATTCCTCCAAAATTCATCTGCGGCCTCAACATAACCAAAAACAGCACCGACGCTCGTTATCGCAATGGCCGGCCGATTGAATTTCGGAATCTTGTATGGCATCGCAGCCAAAATGCCGGTACCCACTTCAAGGACGGCTTTTATGGCCGGGTTCAGGGCTCCGGCAAAGTCAAAGGGGGTTTGAATGTACACGATGTCTTTATAGGATTCAAACACGTGGAGACTATTGGCGACCATCGTTGACATCATAACCTTGGGCACAAACAGGGGGAGTTCCCCCAACAGGCTCAGCCCCATATACAGACCTGTCCCGCCGCCGAGAGAGATCGCTCCTGAAATGGGCGTATGCGTAGTAATTTCTTTCAGCTTATGCTTGCTATCGGCAATCGTCGCATCGATAATTTTCCCTCTGTCATGAGAAAATGTGTTTGTGCTTAAATCAAGTTTGATGGCTGTATGTGATTTTTTTTCAAGCTCATTGCATACGTAATCCAGTTCATTTCCTTTTGTATTCCAGGACCCAATAACGACAAACTGACCCATTGCGCGCCTCCTGTTCAATTCTATAAATAAACTTATCATGAAGAAAACGATCCCTTCAAGGGATCGTTTTCGAATTTATTATCTCCTTTGTATCTTTCAGTTTTATTTTGAAATTGCTTTTTTCAAAGCCACTGCCAAATTTTCGCCTTTTTCCAGCGGTGACTCTCCTTCTATGAAACGGCACTCCCTTTTCATGCTTGGCGGTGATGTCAGGGCCAGAATCTCAAACGGTTTTAAAGCCTGGGTGTCGATTTTAAGATCGTCGGACTGCCAGACTTCTATGGGCTGCTTACGTGATTCAAGAATCTTTTTTAGTGAGGCAACGCGCATCTCTCCAACCTCGTTGCTGATTGTCAGCAGCATTGGCATGTCCCCTTTAACCCGTTCATATCCGCCGGGGATCATCTTTTTAACGGAAACACTTCTGTCTTCAACGTTCACACCGCCGGCCAAATTGACGATGGGAATTCCCAACATTTCTCCAAGAATTAAGCCTGTCTGCCCTGAATCCCAGTCACTGGCCTGCCTTCCGGTAAAAACCAGATCGTATTTCCCGATTTTTTCGATGGCCTTGGAAAGAACATAAGCAGTCGAACGGCTGTCGAGATCTTTGAAATTGGAATCATCTACTATAACAAGGTCGTCAACGCCCACGGCCAAGGTCTTTCGTAAAATACTCTGGGAAAGTTTTGAGCCCATACTGACGACCGTAACCGTTGCCCCCGTTTCCGCCTTGATTTTTAAGGCCGCCTCGATGGCATTCTGGTCATAGCTGTTGATTCCGGGCGGAAGACCCTTGATGGTAACCGTTTTTGCTTCGGAATCAATTTGATGCAGATTCGCGGGAGCTTCGGGGTCCGGGACCTGTTTTGCGCAAACGATGATGTTTATGGGGTCCATTACACTTCACTCCATTTCTTTTTAAAGGCGGGTAGAATGTCCTTATAGTCACCGACTACACCGTGGTCGGCGAAATTAAAGATGTTGCTCTCCTCGTCGTTATTGATTGCTATGACGGTCTTACTCTTCGACATTCCGGCTAAATGTTGGATCGCACCGGAAATACCGACGGCAATATAGAATTCCGGTGCAACCTTCTCACCGGTTAGGCCGATCTGGCGGTTGGACGATATCCAGCCTGAATCGATGGCCGGCCTGCTCGCCCCAACATCCACGGTTTCAAAGGATTCTTTGAAGAGAGGCACCAGATTTGAAAGCGCTTCGAATCCTTCGCTACTCCCGATGCCTCTGCCGCCCGCGATGATGACATCCGCTTTATCGAGCGCGACGACGTCCTCCTGAACGACCTCAAGAGATTGAATCTTTACCTTCGATTCATCGATATCCGGTTTGAAATCCATGATTTTGCCCTGCTCTGCCCCACGCTCTGCCGGCCGAAATGCTTTTTCCCTGACCGTTGCCAATTGCGTCGCGCCTTTTTGTTTGAAGGTAGCAATGACGTTGCCGCCATATATGGCTTTGGTCTTGATGAGGCTGGCGTCATCCGGATCAATCTTCAGGTCGATACAATCGGTTAAGAGTTCACAATCCAGACGGAATGCTAATCTTGGCACGACCTCTGTGCCGACATAAGATTGGGACGCCAAAAAAATCCTTGGTTTCAGGTCAGTGATAAGCCCTTCAAGAACATCAACCCAGATCTCGCCGTTGAAGCGGCTTAAAAAAGAATTCTCGACCTTATAGATGTTATCGGGTCCGAAGCCGGCAAGATCTTGAGCGATCGGATCGAGGCTATCGCCCATCAAAACGACCCCAAGCGCTTCATCCAAGTCAACAGCCAGCTTTTTGCCCAGCGTCAGTAATTCAAGCGTCTTACCATCTAACGCCTCATCGGTAATTTCCCCCAAAATCAATACATTCTTATTGGATACGTCACTCATAGGCCTCCTCCTGTCTTTGATAATAAAAACGTATACCGTTTTATCTATGCTGTCTTTACCGTATCATTAACTTCAACCATCTTTCTAAATTCTGACACGATAGCGTGTGCGAAATCATCGTCATTGATATGAGCATCGTACTCAATTATGGAAGCGGCACGCCCATTAAGATTTGTTCTTATCGCTTCCAGAAGTGCTTCATCAGCCTTTCTATCCCGAAAGGGTTTCCCCTGGCAGTCAAGAGTTGAGAGGCCTTGTTTCGGCCACAGAAGCACGAACGGGCCATTGGCTAAGTTTAACTTGTCTGCTATGGTTTTGCCGAGCAGTGCATTTTCCTGCGCATTGGTTCTGACTAACGTGGCGTTTGGGTTATAGCTATGAGTCTTTCTGCCGCTATATCTGGGAGGTAGGGATTCAGGGTCTAGGAAGTTGATAAAATCCGCGCTACCCGGAACAATCACTTGTGGAATTCCACGCTTTCCAGCCGCTGTAAGACGATCAGGACCTGCAGAGGCCAGACCACCCGTAAGATCGTTGACGATTTCATTCACTGCCAGTTCGATGACGCCTTTTACGTCGTAGGATTTTACATATTCCTCTAATGCATAACCGCCGGTTCCGATGCTGTGAAAAACCAATACAGCATAGCCTTCGGATTCAAGGATGTTTTTAATGGTCAATCCGCATTGGGTTACCGTTCCGTTCATGCTTAAAACAACCAGCGGTCTGTTCAGGTTTTCGGCAAGAGGATTTTCTACCATGCCCACCATGGCTCCGGCCGCGTTGTTGAGAACCTGCCGGGTCAGCCGGTTGATGCCTGCCAGATCTGCTACCGGCGGAACTATCACTACGTCTTTGGGGCCGATGTAAGGCCATAAACCCGCTTGGGTAACTTTGGTAGAAATCAGCATTTTGGGTAGGCCCAGAGGCAAGGATTTAAGTGCCGGCGCGGCTATGGTGGAGCCTTGTCCACCTCCGATGACCAGAACCCCTTGTATCTTTTCTTCCTTTAACAGGGTTTGAATCATATTTTTTAAGCCGGCTGCCATAATTTTTTGTGCGTAGGCTTCATCACCGTTTTCTACAAGACTGGGGATGTCTCCACCACCGGACATGGCTATTTCATTTCTGTCAATATCGGCATGGGTTTGTGCTCCATTAAGAATGCCTGTATCAATGACAATGACTTGATGTCCTCTTTTTGTTATGAATGATCTTAAAAGATCAACTTCATCCCCTTTTGTATCCAAAGTTCCAACAATAACGATGGTTTTTTTCATGTCTTTTTCCTTATCGCCCGTGAGGCAAGCATTAAAAAAATTTTAAATGTAAAAGTAGTAATTCTTAATAAGCTATATGGTAGAGTTAAATTTCATCAGCAGTTAAATTCAGGAGTGTTATAAACAATCTCAGAAAGCTTAAAAGTATGCAAATGACTTTTTTTAATGGCGTAATAAGGAAGATTTATAGGAAGAAAAGACTGGAATGGAATAATATTAGACAAGTTTGCGATCAGCTTAGCGATAATAAAAGCAGTTTAATAATATAGATAGATTCGAAAAAATTTCGATCTTTGTATGAGAAAAAGTATAAGTAATTAGTTTTCGTTGTTAATCACTCGAAAGGACACTGTTCAGGCCAGGAAGGCGCTAAATGGGGAAAGTGGGGTGATTCCGGAGTCACTTTTGATAAGATCTGGAGGAATGCTCTTGCGGGGAGAGAGAGGAAGCGATCTTTTAAATAGACGACATGGATATCCAAGAAAATCTTATTCTCCTCTATGGTTATTGACACCAGTTTCCCTTGTGAAATCTCTCTGGATACTGCCTCCTCCATTAAAAGGGAAACGCCATGCCCTCTTTGCACCATACGTTTGATGGATTCGGTATCGCCAAGTTCGAGAAAGCTATTAGGAGTGATATGATGCTGCCTAAAGAATTCATCGACAACTTTCCGTGTTCCAGAGCCCGGATCCTTGAAGATAATCGTTTCCTTGGATAAATCCTCTAAAGAAGCGACACCCTTTAAGGCCAAAGGGTGATCGGGATTCACTACAAGTATGACTTCCGGATGGTCGAGATGAAAAAAATTGACATCAGAATGATCTTCAACCATTGGTATAACGGCAATTTCGCTATGCCCCATACGCAGAATATCTATTCCATCCTGTGTTCTGGCGCTATTCAACTGAACTTTAATGTTGGGATATTCTTTGATAAACTTATCGGTTATAAAGGCCATGAAATTCGGAACATACGTCGTAGTGACCAAACGAAGGACTCCCTGTTTCAATTCCCTAATATCTTCGACCGCCATTTCAATCTCTTTTTCATACTCAAAAATCTTTTTGGCATAGTCATATAGGTATTTTCCTTCCTCGGTAAGATAAATTTTCCCCCGGTATTTTCCAAAAAGTTTCATCTCCCAGAGGTCCTCAAGTACCTTCACCTGCCTTGTTACGGCAGGCTGAGTAACGAAAAGCTCTTCGGCTGCCAGGGTGAAACTAAGATTCTTCGCAACGTGATAAAACGATCGAAGGTAGTTGAAATTGATCATAGCTTTTTACTCCTTCAAAGCAATTCAGATACAAAGTCGGTCGACGCATTGATAATATGCATCAGAAAATGTGAAATCATTCGTTATGAATTTCAAGGAGTAGAATGACGATAGTTCTTTTTCATCGTGCTGGTAAAGCGTTTTTCAACTTTTAGCAAATGTAATCGATTAAAACTATTAGATTTAGAATAACATAGTTTGCGTTCTATGCATAGTAATAATTCAAAATCGTCTTTAGGCGATGCAAAAGATTCAACCTATAAGAATGATACATTTTAATAGGGTGTATAAAGTAATTTTATGGCACCATGATAAAAGTTGATTTGCATACTTTCAAAGGCTGTGTAATCACACAGTAAACACGGAAGGAGAATAAGCTAATGACTTTTGAAAAAATCAATATTCGACCGTGGGAATCGAATTTTGAACTGCCTGAGCAGTTTAACATGGTGAACCTGCTCCTCGAGCGCCATTTGGAAAATGGCCGAGGGGACAAAATCGCAGTATATTTTGGTGAGGAGAAAATCACATATCATCAACTTGCGGTACTTACAAACAAAATCGGCAACGGTATGACTGAATTGGGGCTTAAGCCCCAGCAAAGGGTCATATTATTACTCCACGACAGCCCGATATTCTTCGCCACTTTTTTGGGAGTAATGAAAGCGGGTGCCGTGCCGGTTCCGATCAACGTTATGGCCACGTCAGAAGATTTTGCGTATTTCGTCAATGACAGTGAAGCGGCCTTTGTTGTCGTGGAGCAGGAACTGTTGAACAAACTCGAACCTGTTATAGAACGCTGTCCTGCCCTTCAGAAAATAGTGGTCAAAGGTTCGGCCTCAAATTTTACTTCCGTCGAGGATATGATTAAAGATGGCTCAGCGGAATTGCCCGTCTATCCAACCAAGCAAAGTGATCATTCATACTGGCTCTATACTTCAGGCACTACCGGGAAGCCCAAAGGCGTAGTTCATCTGCATCGGGATCTTGCATACGCGATAGAGCCCTGGGGTCGTAATGTGGTTGACTTCCAGTCTGAAGATATTGTCTACTGTATTTCCAGATTATTCTTTTCATATGGTTTAAACAACGGACTGTATCTCCCGCTCTACTACGGTGGATCAGTGATCCTTACCGAGGAACGTCCGCTGCCAGAAAATATAGCGAAGATATTAAAACGCTACAAGCCTACGCTGTTTTTTTCGGTGCCCACCTCGTATGGTCAGTTGATGAATTATCTCGAGGAAAAAAACATTGATTTAAACTTGAATTTTTTACGTCATTGCATGTCCGCTGGAGAGGCATTACCTGCCCCTTTGTATGATCGGTGGCTAAAACGCTTCGGCATAGAAATCCTCGATGGTATCGGGTCTTCTGAGGTGGGCTGGATATACATTGCCAATCGTCCTGGAAAAGTAAAGAAGAAAAGTTGTGGAATTCCGCTTCCTGGATACAAGGTTGAGATACGAGACGAACTTGGAAATGTAATCAACAATGGTGAGGAAGGTGAACTTTGGGTATCCAGCAACACATTAGCTGCCTGTTATTGGAATAAGCCTGAAAAGACAGATAATACGTTTCAAAATGGATGGATGAAGACCGGAGACAGAATGCAAGTGGACGAAAAAGGTTACTTTTTCTACACAGGCAGAAGCAACGATGCACTCAAGGTGGGCGGTATTTGGGTTTCTCCTTTAGAGTTAGAGGAAGCACTGCTTGAACACAAGGCCGTTGCAGAGTGCGCCGTGGTGCCCAAGAAGGATAAAATGGGCCTGATTAAGCCCAAGGCCTTCGTAAAACTAAAGAATGGTTATGAACAGTCCGAAGCGCTTGTGGACGAGCTTAAGGCTTTCGTCAAGCAAAGACTGGCTCCATACAAATACCCACGCTGGGTTGAAGTGGTAGAAGAAATACCCAAAACTTCAACCGGAAAAATCCAGCGTTTCATGTTGCGTTAAAGAGATAAATTACATGCTTCTCGAATTTTAACGATTTTGATAGCGGGACGATTATCTTTGCTACCCACATATAAATATCAATTATTGTATTATAAAAATAGACCATTTGCATAATTTTCAATCAATTGAAATTATATATTGAATATTTCATTTTGCGAAGTAGGTGCTTTTGGGGAAATAAGAAAATAAAGGAGGTGAAGCCGCATCAGCGAAATGGTTGATGGTAAGATTTGATAAAAAAACATCTTTGCCAATAATTCAAGTAAAATTTCAAATTATAATCCCAATGTCACCGACTTATCATTTTATAGTAAGGGCAACAGCTATTAACAGTATGTCCTGAAAGAAATGAACCACTTTCAGACGAACGGAAGAGAGGAATAAATGACCGTAGAACAAGAACTTAAAGCCATTGTGGGAGAAGAAAACGTCTTTGGGGTAGAGGAAGAGCGCGATACCTACGCTAAAGACAATAGCTCTTCTTCAGCCAGAACGCCGCTTTATGTAGTAAAATCGCACAGTACGGAAGACGTTCAAAAAATCGTCAAGTGGGCAAGTGACAGCAAAACACCCATTGTACCGGTCAGCTCTGGCGCGCCTCATTTAAACGGCTGCTCGCTGCCTGCAGTGGAAGGTGCGGTTGTTTTGGATATGAGCGAGATGAAAAAGATTCTCAGAATCGACCGTCGCAACCGAGTGGCCATGATCGAACCCGGCGTGAATTTTGACGAATTGATTCCTGAGTTAAAAAAAGAGAAATTAGCTCCCTTTATGCCCTTGACGCCTCGAAACACGAAATCCGTTCTTGCTACGTGGCTCGAGAGACAGCCCATAACAATGCCGAAACATCATTGGGATGCTCAGGACCCGTTGCTGTGTCTTGAAGTTGTATACGGAACCGGAGACCTCTTCCGAACTGGATCGGCGGCTGGTCCGGGATCCATAGAGGAACAACTGGAAGTTGGTCGCGCTCAGGTAAGACCGGGGGGTCCTGCCCAGGTGGATTTTGCCAAATTGGCCCAAGGAGCGCAGGGCACAATGGGAGTGGTGACTTGGATATCGATGAAATGCAAAATACTACCCGATGAAAAACGTTCATTTTTAGTTGGATCAGATGAAATTTCAGACCTGTACGATCTCGCACGAAAAAGTATATACAATCGGCACGATGCCCAGTGTTTGATCCTGAACAGGCTGAACCTGGCTTCCCTGATGAAAGGAACACAAAACGAAATAAAGAGCCTTAGTCAAGACCTACCTGAGTGGATAATGGTCATTGTTCTGGAAGGTGGTGGATTGTTTCCGCAGGACCGGGTGGACTATCAGGAAAAGGAATTCCTGGAAGAGGTTAAAAAATACGGCCTCAATGCGGGGGAAATAATTTCAGGAGTCGAATCAGAAGACGTTGAAAAAGTATTGGGAAAATCATCCGGAGAGGACTACTGGAAAATAAGGTACAAAGGCGGATGTCAGGATATCTTTTTTATCACAACGCTGAAGCAAACCGGGAATTTTGTGGCAAAAATAAAAGAACTGGCTAAAAAGAATCAATATCCGAGCGATGATATCGGTGTATACATTCAGCCGGCCTTTCAAGGTGTCAACTGCCATTGTGAATTCAATCTTACCTACGATCCCAGCAACGTTGAAGAGACTGACAAGGTCAAGGCGTTGTTTGAAGATAGCAGCCGAGCCATCGCAAAAATGGGGGGATTCTTTTCACGTCCATATGGAGCATGGGCGGACATCGCCTACAGTGCCGCACCGGATAGCGTCGATGCAATCAAGAGACTTAAAAGCATTTTCGATCCGAATGGTATCCTGAATCCAGGAAAACTTTGCTTATAAGGAGAATGGAGATGAGCTTAGAAGAATATGAACGCGATATGACTCGCTGCAGCCGGTGCTCTTATTGCAAATTCGTACCCCATGTAAAATGGAAAAATTGGGACACGGCCGCTGTGTGCCCAAGTATCAGCCGATATCACTTTCACAGTTGGGCGGCCGGGGGAAAAATGATAACCGGACTGGCTCTTCTAAGGGGGCGGATAGATTATTCAGATACGTTGCTGGACATTGTTTATCAATGCTGCATGGACGGTGCCTGTGATGTTTCCTGCAAAAATCAGCGGGATCTTGAGCCTCTGGAAATGATGCTTGCCTTGCGTGCAAAACTGGTTGAGGACGGTCAGCTTCATCCTGCTCATATGGTTGCAATTGACGGTCTGAAAAAAGAAGACAATATGCTGCAACAAAAAAAATCCGATCGCGGCAGATGGGCGGAAGGGCTGGATGTCAAGGACCTGACAAAGGAAAAGGCCGACGTTTTATATCACGCGGGTTGCCGGCTTAGTTTCGATGAGGAACTCTGGGATATTTCCCGAGGGGCCATCGCCGTTATGAAAAAAGCGGGGGTCGATGTAGGCATCATGGGAAAAGACGAGGTCTGTTGCGGCGGCCGGGCCTATGAAATGGGGTATCAGGGGGAACTCACCAAATATGCCGAGCATAACCTGGACGTCTGGAAAAACGCTGGCGTAAAAACCGTGGTAACATCCTGTGCCGAAGGATATCAGGCGTTTAAGGTCCTTTACGATAAGATCGGCAAGAAGCCTCCTGTAAAAATACTCCACATTACCGAATTTATCGAGCAATTGATCGAAGAAGGAACGTTGAAACTGGAAAATGAGGTTCCGATGACCGTTACCTATCATGACCCCTGTCATCTTGGCCGGTTGGCCGAACCCTGGATTCACTGGGAAGGGGTAGAGAAAAAGGTGATGGGGCAGATGATTGTCCATGATCCACCCAAGACATATCGACGCGGCGCCAATGGCGTGTATGACGCGCCCAGGAACATTCTACAAAGCATTCCGGGGGTCAAATTGGTAGAGATGGACAGAATAAGGGAATACGCGTGGTGTTGCGGGGCCGGCGGCGGCGTGATCGACGCTTACCCTGATTTCGCACAATGGACAGCCAATGAAAGGCTGAAGGAAGCGGAAGGCACAGGCGCGGAAGCCATCGTAAGTGCGTGCTCATGGTGTGAGCGGAATTTTCTGGACACCGTTAAAGAAAATGGAAATTCCATCCAGGTCTTAGACATCATCCAGCTTGTTCAAAAAGCACTGGTATAAGGAGATATTATGAGTATTTCAAAAGAAGCCTACCGCGCACTGGAAGCTGTTGTTGGGCCTGAATATATTTCCCAGGATCCTGTGATCATGGACAGCTACTGTTTTGTGTGGGGAAATGAAGTGATGTTCGGGGATAAATTCGCGGCCAGACCCATTGCGGTTATCATCCCGGGTTCTGCCGAGGAGGTTCAGGAGGTCGTAAAGGTCTGCAATAAATATAGCGTTAAATACAGACCGCATGCAACGGGCTGGGAGGCAACGGCTTTGTCGGCGGCTGAAGGATTTCTTCCTATAGATTTGAGGAGATTAAACCGGATCATAGAAATCAACGAAGATAATATGTACGGCGTTGTTGAGCCGTATGTTTCGATAGGCGCGCTAACCATCGAGGCAACCAAAAAAGGAATGCGATGCTACTCATTGGGCGCCGGCCCGAGCGCATCCGTAGTGGCCAGCGCAACGTCGCACTGCGGTATTGGAAACGCCAGCATTTTTACAGGCGTCGGAGGTCGCTCCGTTTTGGGTGTGGAATGGATCCTGCCGGATGGAACACTGTTGAAAATGGGTTCTCTCGGCGCCGGTTGCGGTTGGTTTTCCGGAGACGGGCCCGGCCCAAGCCTTCGTGGCGCAATGAGGGGGGTTGTCGGAGCCAACGGAGGGTTGGGGGTTATAACCAAAGTGGCCGTAAAACTCACTCCATGGTATGGGCCAAGAGTTATGGAAACTGCCAATAATCCTCCTTCATATGGCGTCGATCTGCCGGAAAACTTTAAGGTATTTACGATGACATTTCCCTCTCGGCAGGATGTTGTAGACGCCCTTTATTTAATCAGCGAGGAAGAAATTTCACATGTCTGCAGCAGGCGGGGACCTTTTGCCGTCGCTTCCGGTCTGGTGGGTTCAAATGAAGAAATGTGGGAATTATGGAAAAAAGGGATTTATCAGAAAAAATGCGCCAATTCCATCGTTCTGATCATGGATTCCACCTCACCTGAATGCCTGGCATACAGAGTAAAGGTGTTAGACAAGATAGTGGAGAAGACCAATGGCTCTTATTTTACCGAGGACTCTAAAAGAGATGGGGGCAAATATGCACATGGCTTGTTGGGAATCGGGGGCAATAAAGGCGCTTTTAGGGCTGGTGGCACCTTCAATGAAGGACCAGGGGCAGAAGAGAGCATGGACTCACTCCTGAATTTGCAGGAGATGGCCAACGACCTAAAAGAAGAATTTGTAAAGACTGGTAAATTGCTTGACGATGGCGACCCCATTTGGATACAGCCTTTCGAACAGAATCAGATTGGCGGACACGGAGAAATCCCCGTACGTTTTGATCCATGTGACAAGGAAGCCGTAAAAGTTGCCAGAGAGCATTACGAGGAAGCCTGTAAGAGAGAACTTGCCTCTAAACTAGGCATCGGACCGCTTGAAGGTGGAATTGGATTCAATGACGAAATTAACGATACCGCAGGACCAGTTACCTCGAATTATCACAATTGGATGAGAAAGATAAAGAAGGCACTAGACCCTAATTTGGTGTCTGAAGCCTCTTTTTACACAAATCCAAAGGAAAAATAGGAATGGACAGAAAAAGATAAGATTAATTGTACAACGAAGGTAATGTGAAAAGGAAGAAGAATCTTAATGTTGTGAAAGATAATATTATGTCCCTGCCGGTCATGATCATAAAAAGTCCTCAGCGATCGGCAGGGGACTAAAATTGTTTTTTTGTAAAGAGTTAAAAGGGTAATATGCAGAGCATCGTAAAGGTCGAATTTCTATCAAGTGGCGAAACCAAAGAAGTTTCTCGTGAAGATGCCCAAAAAATTTTGCATGATACATACAACGATGCTCACGGCGGACTCGTCATCGACGGCACAACCAATAGAGTAATTCATCAATTAAGTTCGGATGTAGAATATATATTCATTTTAGAAAAATTTATTGATGGCGGTTAGAACCCATACCAAAAATGTCTTCCCACCAAATATTTATATTGGATTCTCGTTTAGAATCCTCAACAAGTTAGGTAGATGCACGCCAAGGGCATTTCTTTCGGTGCGATTGCGGGTCGAATCTTATATCTGGCTTGATCCCGAATCGGAGTCAAATTTCTAAGATAGCTTCTTGTATCATTTGAAAATAAGCTAATTTGGTTTTACGTGAGACTTGAAAAATGAACAAAATGAATAAGGTCGAGAAATTAATTTTTATCGAAGCAAAGGCATATTTATCAGTAAGAAACAACGAAATGCACACACGCAACGTAATCGACTTCGCATTCAAGCTGTTACAAGAAGAAAGTGGCGACAGGGACATCGTGATCCCGGCAGCTATTTTGCATGACGTCGGTTGGTTTAAAATTTCCTCTAACAACATAAAAAAAGCAATGGGTCCCAACGGTGATATCAGCATTGTTCGGGCCCATGAAGCGGAAGGCGTTAAAATTGCGCGCGTCATACTCCAAAAATATTTAGAATCCGATCGAAAAATGTCGGAAATCCTCCAAATTATATCTGGTCACGACACTAGAAAAGAAGCACTGTCGATTAATGATAAAATTGTCAAAGATGCTGACAAACTTTCACGATACGATGCAAACTTTACCACTTTAGCGGATATTATAGATCTTTCCATTCAAGAGATGTTTTACTTACTTGAAACGAATTTGTCGAAATGGTTTTTTTTACCTTTGTCCAAAAGAATAGCGAATGACGAATTGAACAAAAGGAAAAAGGAAACGAGTATTTCCAGTCACCATATGGGCCCCGCTTAAAGGGATTCTTTTACAACAGTTTAAAGAAAGGATTGGACTCTCATGGTAAGCTGCTTGAAATGGATGCTGGTTGTTCTGAGCTGTTTTTTATTTTTACTGGGTGGTGCTAATTTAATTGAAGCTGCGACATCGGGTTCTCACTACCCGCTCGGCTGCGAGGGTGTCATGGCGGCGACGGTACCTCCACCGGGATTTTATTACCGTTCGTACCTCATGTGGTATAACCCGACGACGCTGAACGATAATAATGGAGATGAACTGGATATTGGTTTCAATACAGACGTCTTTGCAATCGCCAATCGATTCGTATGGGTTGCCAAGACAAATCTCTTGGGAGGGGCCGACTATGCATTCGATATGGTCGTACCGGTTTCTGACGTTGATGTCACAATCGATGCTTTGGGCGTATCCGACAGCAAATCGCTATCGCTGGGCGATATCTGTGTCCAACCTTTAAGTCTGGCCTGGCATAAACCGCGCTGGGATGCTGCGTTCGCACTGGCTGTCCTTGCTCCGACGGGAGAGTACGATGCCGACAAACCGGCTTCGCCGGGCCTCGGCTATTGGTCTGGCTTATTAACCATCGGGGGGACCTTTTATTTTGACCAGGAAAAATCATGGTCAATCAGCGCATTGACACGAACGCTGGCCCACACAGAGCAAACGGACAAAAACGTCACTCCCGGTTCAGAATTTCTGGTCGAGTATGGCGTGGGTAAACAATTTCCGGTCAATGAAAAATTGCTTATGCGCCCCGGGGTCGCCGGATATGCGTATTGGCAGATTGAAGATGATAGCGATGATGGCCCGGGTACGATTGCCGACGAGCGCAAAGAGGTTTATGCCCTGGGGGCGGAAATAAATTTCTTCTGGTTGCCTCAAACTAATTTTCAAATGAACATCAGGGCGTTACGCGAATTTGGTGCGAAAAACACCACTCAGGGGTCAAAGATTGTTTTGACAATTACCAAAGGATGGTAAGGCTGCGGTTGTCTTAAGGTCAAACAATTTGACGAACAGAGGCGGACCTCATTTACTGACAACATGATATGTCGGTAAATATCAGATCGGGCCGTTAATCGTTATCTTAAAGAGTGAATAGGTAAAAAGAAAACCTTTCATAGAAATAAATGAAAGAGAAATAATACCAAGGGCTGTTTCTATACTTCTAAGTAAGTGACCCTAAATTCGGGTGACTTAGTGACCCTAAGTGTTTCCCCGTGAGGGGTAGGCTGCTTTTTAGAAACAGCCCTTGGTTGCTCTATTCTATTGCATCCCTTTACCGTTACTAAAGAATATTGTGAGAAACCTGTGAAGAGACTCAATGCGGATATTCTGGTACTTTCCGCGGATTCGCGGCTGGCAGACGTAACATTTATGCCGGAACAACTTGGTATTGTTTTCGAATCTGCCGGCGGTAGGTAGCCGGATTCATGCCAGATTCGCGCTTAAAGAACCGCCCGAAATAGGATTGATCTTTGAAGCTTAAACGATATCCGATTTCAGCAACGGTTGCATTGCCATGGGATAGTAAGCGTTTCGTCTCAAGGACAAGCTTTTTACGGATAATGTGCCCCGGTGCATATCCGGTGACCGTTTTGGCGGTGTTTCTGAGATGGCTGGTGCTGATCCCGATTCTCCGGGCATAATCCTGAACTGAATGCTTTGTGAGAAAAATTTTTGATACGAGTCGCTTGAATTGAGGTACCAATGACGAGGTCTTCGAAGAGTGTTCATCCGGGTGGTCCAATATAAAAGCGGTCAAGTTTTGTGAGCATGATGTGGAGGTACACTACATTGTCTTTGAGCATTCAATCGCTTCTGCAGGGCAAACACCAATGCAACTGCCGCATTCGTCGCAACGTTCGCCAAGCACTCTATAAGGTTCACCTTCCACAATGGCACTGAAGGTGCATGCTTCATAACACTCCCCGCACGCTATACATTTGTCTGGATCAATACGCGTCCCGGCCTCGTTGACAGTCTCACCACCAAAGGCGAATCGTTTACGTAGCAGCTTATGATCACGGTTCTCCATCTCGAAATCATAGTCGAACAGCTCACCTTTTCCCCTGAATATACAAAAAAGCTTCATTGCCGGATAACGCGCTGCTTCTTCCAAGGCATACCGATGAATCTCGCTGCCTGCTGCTTTTTCTTTTACTTCATCGTCAGGAACCTCGCGTGCTTCACTATTAATTCGCAAGAAAAAGCCTGGCGGCCAATAGGGCTGCCCATCCTTGTTTTTGCCTTCCCTTCTGCCTGATGGATATATGCCGCACATGGAAAGCTGCGGATTGCTTTTAAGTTGCCGATAGAATGGCTTTACGTTCATTGTCAGAAAGTAGATACCCTCATCATCGCCGCCGCAGATGCTGATTATCCTGCTGTGCATCGTACTTCCATCAAGCGTTGTAATGGATAAACACCCTATTTTAGCTATGGCTGAATGTATTTCTTTTAAATTCATTTACTATGACCTTTTCAGTTCTTTCATGAAATTGGTGAAATGGGGTTTGAACTGCGTGAACAATTCATTATCTTGATTTTTCAGCATTACCTCACCGAATAATTTCAATCCAACTGCAAAAGAGGTTGTGTCATCCTCATCAAGTTCCATTTTACCCTTCATCATTTCTACAATCCTGAAAATATTTTCGTGAAGTCTTGTTTCAAAGATGAATGGGTTTGATTCGACAGCGCCTCCTTTCGAATCTTCTAAATGCTCGATCGTGAACCTATACAAATGACCCTACCTGCTTTACAGAATATCAAACAATGCGTCTCTGAACGCTTCCGATAGTGTCGGATGCGGGTGGATGGTATACGCCGCGTCTTTTACTGTTATATTGTTCTGAACGGCCAGGGTGGCTTCGGCAATAAGGTTGGCTGCATCCGGACCGATCACATGAACACCGATAATGCGGCCGGACTGTTTGTCGGCAATGACCTTGATAAATCCATCCGTTTTATTCATCGCCAGGGACATGCCGTTAAATACAAAATACGCTCTACCGATCTCTATTTCAACTCCACGCTCATCGGCCTGTTTTTCCGTCAGGCCCACTGCGGCGATCTGAGGGTCGAAAAAGGTGCAGGCAGGTACTTTATCCGGATCGACACAATAGGTTCCGATTCCTGTCATGTTTTCGACGGCTGAAAAGGCCTGGTATTCAGCCAGGTGGGCCAACATCATCCCGCCGGTGCAATCGCCTGCCGCATAAACACCATTTATATTGGTTCTCATGTTCTCGTCGACGATGATGCCTTTTTCTGAAAAGTCGATTCCGGAACCTTCGAGGCCATAGCCTTTAATATTGGGCTTCATACTGGAGGCGACGATGATTTTATCGCAAACAACATCAACCGGTTTGCCTTCTGATCTCCCGGAAATATGCAGCCGGTCATTTTTCTCAATTTTATCTATTTTGTAATAATCAAACTTACATTCCGCACCCATTACGCATAGGTTTTAAACAATTTATTACTCAGCAAAAACAACACCATATCAAATATAACGTATTGTATTTACATGAAATAAAAAATATCTAGACATTTCAAGTAGTTGCTGCTACACTGCCCGAACCTTTACCATCGCGCTCAAAAAGGAGGGGCAGATGCCACCGTTCGATACCGAAAATATGACCATCACCGATGCCAGGCATTTGCCCATCGTCAAAGCATATGCTCAGAAAATCGGTTTGGTTGAAACCATCGATCAAATGGTCGACTCACAGATGGAATTGAGCCCAGGCATGGCGGTATTCGCCATGGTCCTCGACACGCTGTCTGGTCGTACCCCGCTTTACCGATTGACAGAGTTCTTCGAAGAAAAAGACACGGCATTGCTCCTGGGCAGTGACATCGAACCGGAACGGTTCTGCGATTACAATCTTGGGCGATCCATGGATCAAATTTTCGAGACCGGCACCCAGAAGATCTTTTCTCAGATTGCACAGAATGCCCTAACCGTCTTTGCCGTCGATCCTCGTCGGCTTCACTTCGACACCACTTCCGTTAGTGTTTACGGTGATTTCGTTCTGGCGGGTCCGCCCTTTGACATTACCTACGGTTATAGCAAGGATAAACGTCCAGATCTCAAACAGTTTTTAGTGTCGATGCTGTGTGTCGACCGCAACATCCCTATTTTGGGTACCACCACCCACGGCAACGCCTCGGACAAGACCTTGAACAATGAACTATTGACCAACATCTCGAAATACATGGCCAAGCATGGGCTTGAGCCGGGAGCCTATGTTTATGTGGCCGATTCAGCCTTCGTCACCGAGAACAATCTTGCCAAATGCAGTGACCAGACTTGGTTTTTATCCCGGTTGCCGGCGACCTACAACGAATGCAGCCGAATCATTCGTGAAGCCGTGCTCGAAGATGACTGGATCGATATCGGTCCTCTGGCTGAAGAACACGATCGTCCCAATCGACCCGTTGCTCACTACCGGGCCTATGACGGTACCGTGGAGCTTTATGGGAAACCCTACCGGGCAATCGTCGTCCATTCCAGCGCTCATGACAAAAGGCGTCACAAACGTATCGACCGCATGCTTAAGCAGGACCGCAAAAAACTCGACACCGACTGCAAGAAAGTCACGGATACCGTGTACTATTGCCGAGCAGATGCTCAGGCCGCGGCAGACAGACTGATCCGGCAATCCGACGCCAGTTACCACCACCTTCAGGCGGATGTTCAAGAAATGCCCAAATATGGTCGCGGCCGGCCTGCCCTCGACAAACCCAGAAAGGTCTTGCGCTATGAATATTGTGTGACAACAACCGTTACCGAAGCCCCGGACAAGGTCGCCCCTATCAGGGAAGAAGCCGGTTGTTTTGTCCTGTTGACCAACCTTTTGGATCAGCAGGAGGCTTGGCCCGCCGAAGCGCTGCTTTCGTTGTACAAAAGCCAAATTGGTATTGAGCAAAACTTCAGCTTTCTGAAAGATCCTGCCATCGTAAACAGTATCTTTTTGAAGAAGGCCCGTAGGATCGAAGTATTGGGTCTGGTGTTGTTGATCTCTCTTTTGATTTGGCGCTTGATGGAGCGTTCCATGCGCCAATATGTCGAAACCAACGATTGTGAACTGCCCGGCTGGGTTCGCCGGAAAACCCGAAAACCGACCGCTTTCATGATGACTACCAAGTTTACTTCCATCATGGTCATCACCATCGGCAACCACAGGCAGTTGGCAAAACCTTTAAAATCATTCCAGCTGGAGTATTTGAAGGCGCTGGGCGTCACTGCAGACGTGTTTACCGCCCCCTAAAGAACATAAAAATTAGTCAAATAGGTGTCCGTTGGGGTGCTGAATGTACGATCAAAGGCTTTAATGCCTCTTTTTTTGATTTGGGCCTTTAATTCTGTTTTGATATCTTCATCATTGCGTCGTAATATTTGATCCGAATGCTTGAGCATAATAACTTCTTTGCCCATCACATTCAGCATGCCGGCCATCTCGACAGCAATAACTCCGGCACCGGTAATTGCGATTGTTTTAACAGATTGATTACGTTCCGGATCCCAAATCTCCGGATCATTGATGGCGTGATCGCCGCCGATAACGGCATTCGGAGGCAACTGAGAAATATCACAATCCAATTTTATGGAATGGGCGCCCGTCGCGATCATTAATTTCCTGCCGGAAACGAGCATTTTTCCATCTTTATTTGTTACTTCAAGGGTTTTGATATCACCTGTAACATTTATGATTGTTGCAGAACCGTGCAGAACAGTAACGCCTGCTTTTTCCATCCACATGGAGATGCCCTGCCGAAGGAGAGGCAGAAGCTGTTCTTTTTTTTTCCACATGTCTTTTGGAGAGGCACAATGCTCCATCAAATCAACATAAAAAGCTTTTGTCGGCATACAGCCTCTGTTCGAGCAGGTGCCACCCAAGTGTTCTTTTTCAATCAATATTACGGATAGCCCCTGTTTTGCCGCAACTTTTGCACTTTCTGCTCCAGCCGGTCCAGCGCCTAATACAATCAGATCGTAAATCATAATATTTGTCCTTTTCGACTATTTTCTTTAGCATGCCGACAGAACAGGGCTCTTTCTGTCGGCAAGCCTGGCAGGTTCGTCAGTTAAACCTATTTGACGATTTTTCCATTTAGATAAAGGCCTGTTTCCATTTCAGTTTCATTTTGGACCCCTTCTCCAGCAAAACACATGCGAAGGGCTTGTTTCGCATAATCCGTCAGTGCCTCTTTTGCTGCACCGCTTTTCACGATGACTCTGGTGATGACATAATCAAGATGACCGGTCATGGTTGGTGTCATAAAATTATCCTGTTGATAGTTAAACTGGTGTTCAACTCTGAAATCATCGATATTGATACCCTGTTTCTGGGCGTACATTCTATTTGCAGTAAGCTGGCTCATCAGACAAAACGAAGTGCCTACAGTAAAATAATCTCGTGATGTAGGTGCTTTATCGATGCCCTCATATCCTCGACTATCATCGGCATAAAGCTCCCATGTCTCGTAGTTTTCCGTTAGGGATTTGGCTCTGATTTTATGCAGATAGGGTCGCGACGCATCATGTGCGGATTCAGCAATGGATATTTCACTGAATGTAAACGGATTCGGGAATTTATGCATATCCAGTGCGTAATCTTCTTCGATTTCTACTGTTTGCAGGTCCAGATCGGGTGTTACATTGGTGATCGTGCGACCATTATCGATAGAGATTGCTGATTCCACTTTACCAGGACGCGCTTCCAGCCCGGCCCAGTCATCCGCATTGATGAGAATGCCTACATCGATTGTGGTTTTATTGGCCAGCCCCTCACCAACCGCCCACGCCTTGAGCGCTTTCTCTTTCAGCTCTTTTATCTTATCCGGTGGTTCACTGCTTTTTATGAGAATGTTGGAGATCACTTTATCCGTGTAGCCAGACCATTTGCCGGTCATGGGATCAGACCATCTGAAAAAGATTTTTGATTCCACTTTTACATCTTCGACATCTAAATCCAGGATCTGTATCATTCGTTCAACTTGCGTCAATAAGCTTGAAGAAGCGCCAGCCGCATAATAGGTTAAAGGATTCGGGGCTGTTTGGTGATGGGTCGAACCACCTTCATCACTGACAAGCTCCCACGCGCTGAATTGATCTTCGCCAACAGGTTTTACGAGACCCTTTTTAAGGAAAACGGCCTCTTTGTTCAGTATATTTTGAGTGGTGGTAACTATGTTTTCTGTGATAGCGCCATTTGCGGGTTTCGCTTTTGTAGCGGTAAAAGTGGTCGGACGCGTATAATCATCCAGCCTCGTTTCGACCTGATACACTTTTGAGCTTTGGGTTGCATCCGTTTGTGCATACGCTCCACCGCCTGAAATAAAAAATGCAGCCGACATTGCAATGGCGATTACCTTTGTTTTCACCTTTGATTCCTTTCCGTTAGGCAATTAAAATTTAAAAAGTTGTTAGGTTGCGAAACATTTGCATGCGTTGATTTCTCATGCTGCAGATAATAGGGGGAAAGGGGTATGAAAAAAACACCCCTATGGGTGATTTTGACCGCTTACTTGAAAATCACCCAAAAGGGTGATGGGCAGGGTACAGAAAATGTGCGGGGTTCTGTCTCAGGATGAAGAAGGGGATATGAGATTGAGTTCTTTGGCTTTATTGATGGCCTGGGTCCGGTTGCCGACCTCCAGTTTGCTGTAGATTCTTTTGGCGTGTGTTTTTAAGGTGTTGACGGAAACGAACAGTTGTGCGGCTGTTTCCGTGTAGCTTGCGCCTTTGGCCAGGAAGCTCAGAACCTCAACTTCACGGGGGGTCAGATCGAAAGGAGAGTGCTGGGATTTGCCTGGATGAACGGCGTGATTGGCATCGGAAATTTTCGCCAGTATCCGGGCAACAAAAAGGTCTGTTTCCGGATCATTGCCGTTGAGTTGGCTGCCGACCTGTTTAAGCAGTTTGTAGATCAAAAGCCCCTCTCTTATAAATATCTGGCAGTAGTTTTCAGGTGCAACCAGAGCGACGGCTTCTCTAAGGCTTTTCTGCGCCTGTTTCTCATTGCCGAGGATGCGATGGGCCAGGGCCACCTGAATCAGGACTTCAGACTGGAACAGCAGACTGGTCTTTTCGTCAAATTTTGAAACGAGATCGTTGAGCAGGGCAAGTGCATCTTCCCCTCTTTGAGTTTCCACGGCAAGCTTGGCACTGATGAATTGGATGGCATTTGAGTAAAACGTCAAAGAGCGTTGACCGGTTCGGTAGATTCCCTGAAACTTCAGTGGAAACAGATCAGGATATCTATTTCCGGCAAGGATCTGGTGATTGCTTTCCAAAAGTGATTGGCGGGCCTGGTCCGGCCGGCCACTCAATATTTGAATCAGGGCTTTAAAGGATTGCGCGATAACGGTCACGGCCTGAGATGGCCAAAGGTGGTTAATGATGGCGCCCATTTCATCCATGGTCTCTATGCTCTGGTCCGGTTTTCCTTGATTGTGCAGGCACTGGGCCAGAGAGAGGTACGCATCCACGATGGAAAAGACGTCACCGTCTTTCAGGATCTTTTCCAGGCCGTGTTCGAGGTGTTTTTCCGCCTCAATCAGATTTCCGGAATGGTAGTGCAGTTGTCCCATAACGACATGGGCAAGGCCGGAAAAAGGAACTTCCCTGCCGTCGGATGTTTTATAGTTTACAAGTGTTCGGCAGGTCTGCAGGGCTTGTTCGAGTTGCCCATAGTCCATATAGAGTTTCGACAAAGCGATCGAATATGTAAAAAAGCAGAAAGCAAGATTTTCCTCCAGGGCCATGGACGAGGCTTGTTTGTAATGCTTTATCGCCTCGCTGGGGTTGCCGCTGACCCGGTGGCAGAATCCATAGCCGCCAAAGGCAATGATCCGCCAGAAGCGTTGCTCTTCGGCGAGCATGTCCAGGGCGTTATGGAAATGTTCCCTGGCTTCGTCTACGACAAAAAATGCTGAACAGCGAATCCCCTTGATGACTGAAAAAATTCCATGTTGTGAAGATGTTTCCCCTGGTTTTCCGCCAACCGGCGGGCCAAGTTGTTTCTCGATGCGCTGCAGGCATTGATCGAATGCGTCAAATTCCCCCATTTCATGAAGAAAGAACAGTTGATGCAGGGATAGAGACGGAGGAAGGTAGTCCGCGGGAACCTTATTGAACCATCTGAGATAAATGTTGAAATGTCCCCGGGCCATGATCCGGTCGATATTCACCTCCAGGTGGTTGATGACCTGATCGTAGTCCTTTGCTTCCAGTGCATGATCGATGGCCTCTTCCCACATGCTGTGGTCCATGAGCCAGTTTGCCGCTTGCCGGTGAAGACGGATGACCTGTTGTTCGCTGCGATTGCGCAAGCGATTGTTAAGCATTTGGACAAATAGCTGGTGATAGCGGTACCAGCAGCGGTTATTGTCCAGAGGGAAGATGAACAGGTTGTCCTTTTCCAATTGCTCGAGAATCTGCCGGCTGTCAGTAATTCCAAGCAGATCGTTGCAGATATCTGCATTCATCCGTTTGAGAATCGATGTCTGAAGCAAAAATTCCTGGATCGGTTCGTTTTGAAGGGCAATCACTTCGCTGACAAGATAATCGGTTATATGACGATTTTCGCCTGACAGATTGTCGATGAAACCATTTGCATCCGGGAGATCCCTCAGGGACAGGGCGGCAAGCTGCAATCCCGTGACCCAGCCTTCGGAATGTTTCTCCAATCGGGCGATCTGTTCTGCTGTAAGGTTCAAGGCCATGGAACGGTTGAGAAAGACACTGGCTTCTTCTATGTTAAAACGCAACGCCTCAGTGCCAAGTTCTTTGAGCTGATTTTTAGCACGTAGTTTGGCAATGGGTAGTGGGGGTTCTGTACGACTGATGATCAACAGGTGCAGATGTTGTGGTTGGTGGTTGATTAGAAAACTGACGGCGGCATGGATCTCCTGATTGTCGATCAGGTAGTAATCGTCCAAGGCCAGGATGAAGGGTTTGCCTGCCTGTTCCAGGTCGTTGATCAGTTGTGTGATCGCTATTTTAATTATGGATGGATTCGGTGATTGCAAAAGCTCAAGCGCTTTTTTTGCAATACCAGGTTCAATGCGGTCCAAGGCTGTAAACAGGTAGCTGAAAAAGCGGTGTGTCTCATTGTCGTTTTCATCCAGTGAAAGCCAGGCTGCAAGGGCTCTTTGCCTGCTGATCCAGGCACTGGCGAGGGTGGTTTTCCCGAATCCGGCTGGTGTGCAAATCAGGGACATCCTGGTCGTTGATGACAGTTTGTTGCAAAGGCGTTGTCTTGTGACGGTGTCATCAGGCAGAAGAGGTATGTGGAATTTGGTGGTCAGCAGTGTGTCCATTTATTCTTCTTTTACGGCTTGTAGCAAATCTTTGTAGTCTTCATACGCATGTTTTATCCACCAAATCTGTTTTTCTGAGGGAGGCCCTTTAATTTTTCCGGGGACTCCCAAAACCAGTGAATTATCCGGAATCAGCTTTCCATCTCCCACCAACGTTGCCGCACCGATAATACAATAATTGCCGATTTTAACACCATGGATCACCGTAGAATTCATCCCGATGAGGACATAGTTTCCCACAGATTTGCAATTTAAAACGGCACCATGGCCGACGATGACCCGATCTCCAATGCGGACATCCCCGGTTGTTGACCCTGGTGCCCCGGAGTGAATAACACAATTATCTTCGATGATTGTTTCTTTCCCAATCCGTATTTTTCCCAAGTCGCCCCGAATGACGGCACCAGGCCACACACTACTTGACTCACCAATCTCCACATCACCAATGATGACAGCTGTTTCGTCCACAAATGCAGAGGCCGCGATCTGTGGTGTCTTACCTCTGAATTCTCTAATCATAGATAAATTGATCCCTTTGCCACGATTTTAAATGATAGATGAAAGACAGGATATCACTCTAAGTTCTGACTCCCTCAAGTTTTTGCAACGGTCACCATAGCATTTGTATACCATTGGTCAACGATTAATTGGTACCACATACCGGATAGAAACACCCCAAACAGGCACAGATTCACCGGCATAATGTCGGTCAGGCCCAATTACAGATAGCGCCTATTGACTTCGCAGTATTAGGGTAAAAGAACAACCCAAATGCAGTTACCTTTGGAACTGGTGCGTTTTTGATTTCGGCTTGTGACCATAGAAGACATCATCGAGAAAAGTAAAAATGCGCTGGTTGATCCGGTTGCGCTGCGTCAGCCAGACGATCAATTGGTGCGGCCACGTGCGTTCATGGCTCCAGGGGCAGACCCGCATGCAGACATTGCAGTCGGTCCCGGCTTTGGCCCAGTAGTCGAAACAGCGTTCCGCATTCAACTTCCATCGCAACGTGCCGTTGGTTTCCGTGTATTCGTCATCTTTGGGAATGGCTTGAGAGGGGCAGCACGCTGCGCATTTTTTGCATAATCGGCAAAAGGACTGAATGCCCAAGTCTACCGGTTTATCCGGAATCAAAGGCATGTCTGTTGTCACGGCCCCCAATCGAACGCGTGGGCCGAACTCCTTGGTCATCAAATATCCCATGCGGTTGATTTCCCCCAGACCCGCATCCACCGCAACCGGAGGCAAAATAATGTCGTAATGGCGCAAGTGGTTTGCCGTGGCCGAATACCCCAGGTTGGCAATGAACGCCGCCAGTTGAGTCGAAATGAATGCACCCTTGGCATAATTGCGCATGCTCTCCACGAGCGTGGGCATGTGCGGAGCCGTCTGAGTCATATGGATGTCCATTTCTTCTGCAAAAACGACTGCATATTGATGGGTCAGCTCAATGGGTTGTCCCCAGTCTTCCCAGTTCTGGCTGAAAATCTCACCCCTTTTGGCATAGACCCAGTCCGGATCGAGTTTTGCGATCCCCACTAAATCCGCGCCGAGCTGTCTGGTGAAGCCTTTTATCCGTTGCGTGGCTTCCCCGGGTGAAAAGTTTTTTTCAAAGAAAACAAATTGTTTGGCAGCAGGATGTTGCTCCGGATGATACATGCCGGGTTGGGATAGATGATGGGGGATACTCAAGCACGCCGAGGCCATGGCAACTTCAAATCCCGATTGCGGATAATCGATTTTACCCATCGGGCCGGTGGGTCCTCCTTTTGATCGTCGCCGGGCATCATATTCCTCATACTCCGGGTGTGATGCATAATAAGTGTGATATTGCTCCGTGTCGGGGACAACAGAACGATTGCGGGCAAAGACATGGTCCCGTTCATCGAATCGATGGATTTGACCTGAAGCATAACCTTTGCTACCGGCCAGGGCACGTTTGTTGGGGGGATCGTGTTTGATCATCACACCAATCATCAGCACACCCATTATGAAAATACCCGCTGCAATAGCGCGCTCTGGCGTCGTATGTAAAAAACCGATACACGCCAGATATGCGTATACGATAAAAGCGCCCGCCATCACCAGAAATTGGATAAGCCCGACAAGGGACGCCCGCATTTCCCTCTCAAACAGGCTGGATACCAGGAAACCCAACCCGATCAGTGCTTGGATGAACAGCCCTACTATCGTCATACCGATCATTGTGTTTAGCATAGCTTTTAGTCCTGAATTTTGTGTGGAATGCGTTGCCGTCAATAAAAAATACAAGCAACGTGCCATGCCTTATATTATTAAATATTTCAAAAAGTTGGAAACAATAAAGATCTATATGTGAAACAATTAGTTGGAAAACTTGACAATTATCGGCAGATAGTGTGTAAATTTGTCCCATGGAAACGTTTGTCAGCCATTCCTTTGAATCGATATCCGTTCAGGACGATTATTCCTTTTTTCGTCAGGTAGTCCTCAACATCTCCAGCAGTCTGGATCTGTCCAAATCTCTTCGGGCCACCTTTGATTTTCTGTCCCGGCATTTTCCCGTCGACGCGATGACGCTGCACACCTTTGCTCCCCGTTTAAGAGCCCTGCATCTGTTGTTTCTGGTGACCCAAGAGCGTTTCTATGCATTGGATGAAACGATCCCCTTATCAGAAGACGGGGTGCAGCAACTGAATCACATTGAATTTCATCCCGATATTTTGAATTTGCCGCGCTGTAACGAGCGTCCGGTTGCCGGACGGCACAACCGTGCGATCAGCGAATTTCTGCCCTACAAAGATCGCGCTTACTTGATAGCGTTATTATCCTCGGGCGATGAAATCGTCGGGCATTTATGCCTCATCGGAACAAAAACCAATTGTTTTAAAGACATCCACGAACATAAATTGCGTTTGATGGTCCCGCCCATCAGCCTAGCCATGCTCAATATGCTGCAATACCGGCGCACGGTTGAGCTTCAGTCCCGATTGGATGAACAACGCCGCCGGCTGGCCGGTGAGGTCAGTCTGCTGAAAGAAAGCGCCATCGTCGGCGCAAAGGGAGGATTGCGTGAGACCATGGAAATGGTGGGGCAGTTGGCCGGAAAGGAGATTCCCGTACTCATCCTGGGTGAAACCGGAACCGGCAAAGAACTGATTGCCGATACCGTTCAACGCATCTCTCCACGAAGCGATGCGCCCTATGTCAAGGTCAATTGCGGGGCCATTCCTGACTCCCTGGTGGACAGCGAGCTGTTCGGATACGAAAAAGGGGCCTTCACCGGAGCCGATACAAGCCGCCCGGGGCGCTTCGAACAGGCGGACGGCGGGACCCTGTTTCTCGATGAGATCGGCGAACTGCCGCCCCAGGCCCAGGTGCGACTGCTGCGTGTGCTCCAGAATGGAATTGTTGACCGTGTCGGCAGCAGCAAATCGATCCCGGTCGATGTCCGTGTAATCGCCGCCACCCATCGTAACCTGGAAGGCATGCTTCAAGACGGTCGTTTCAGAGAGGATCTTTTCTACCGGCTAAATGTCTTCCCGGTGAATATCCCACCGCTGCGCGAGCGTTCCCAGGATATCGCTATATTGGTCAGGCATTTCATGGGGGACGCTGCCAGGCGGTTAAAACTATCCAATGAACTCAAACTGGCCCACGGGACCATCGAGCGGTTACAAGCCTACTCCTGGCCAGGCAACATTCGAGAACTCAAGAATCTAATCGAAAGAGCACTGACCCTCGACCCTAAAGGTCCCATAAAACTGGATGCCTATTTGCCCCGGGACCTGGGCCCTTACCTCTCCAGCAGACAGGGGGAAACCTACCTAAAACAATTGGTTGAAAAGCATGTTGAAAAAATCCTGAAACATTCTCCAGCAAAAGAATCCTTATGGGACCTGGACGGCGCCCAGGGAAAAAGGGACGCTAAAGTTGCCTCACTGGACGACGTAATCACAACTCACATCAAAATGGCCATCGATTTATGCCGAGGAAAGATACATGGGCCCGGAGGGGCAGCAGAAGCGTTGGGTGTGCATCCCAGCACCTTGCGCAAACGCATGGATAAACTTGGAATTGTCTATGGACGTCGCTGGAGATATCAAACCGGTCGAGAAATTCGGTGATCTTTTTAAAGTGATTGCCCACTCACTCCACTGTGATTACAGATACATTCTTAATCCAAGAAAAAAGCGATTGATAGACTATCTCAATTGGTTCGAATACCCCAGGACTAAGAGCCTGTTTTGGAAGTCTGGATCAGGCCCGATAACAACGTACATTCCGCACCCCAACGAACACCTCTGAGGTTAATTTATTTGTTGTTCAAGGAACGGTAAACGCGTCAGCAGTGACACCCAGTGCCTTCAAATACTCCAACTGAAATGGCTTTAAAGGTTTCGCCAACTGCCGTTGTTTACCGATGGTGATGACCATGACGGAAGTAAACTTGGTTGTCATCATAAAGGAGGTTGGTTTCCGGGTTTTCCGGCGCACCCAACCAGGCAAATTGCAGTCGTTGGATTCGACATACTTGCGCATGGAACGCTCCATCAAACGCCAAATTAAAAGAGATATCAACAACACCAGACCCAATACTTCGATCCGACGAGCCTTCTTCAAAAAGATGCTGTTTACGATGGCGGGATCTTTCAAAAAACTGAAGTTTTTCTCAATACCGATCTGGCTTTTATACAATAGAAGCAGTTCTTCAGCGGGCCAATCCTCCTGTTGATCCAAAAGATTGGTTAACAGGACAAAACAACCGGCTTCTTCTCTGAGCGGATCGACCTTATCCGGAGATTCGAGAACTCTTGCCGTAAAGCGATATTCATAGCGCGATACCTTTCTGGGTTTTCCGAGAGCAGGCCTTCCGCGGCCATATTTTGGCACTTCTTGAACATCAACCTGGATGTCGTGGTATCTATTGTTGGATTGCCGGATCAGTTTGTCTGCCGCAGCCTGAGCATCTGCCCGGCAATAATACACTGTACCAGCGACCTTCTTACAGTCGGCTTCTATCTGTTTGCGGTCCTGCTTAAGCATACGGTCAATGCGTTTGTGACGACGTTTGTCATGCGCACTCGAATGCACGACAATGGCTCGATAGGTTTTCCCATAAAGATCTACGGTACCGTCATAGGCCCGGTAGTAAGCAACGGGTCGCTTGGGGTGGTCACGTTCCTCAGCGATTTGGCCGATATCCACCCATTCATCGGCGGACACGGCTTCGTGAATGATTCGGCTACATTCCTTGTATGTTGCGGGCAGGCGTGACAGAAACCAGGTCCGAGGTGATTCTGTTTCCTGCAAATTGTTCTCGGTAACAAAGGCAGAATCGGCCACGTAAACATAGGCTCCCGGCTGAAGCTTATGCTTGGCCATGTATTTCGAAATGTTGGTCAATAGTTCGTTGTTCAAGGTTTTGTCTGAGGCGTTGCCGTCGGTAGTGGTGCCCAAAATGGGGATATTACGGTCGACACACAGCATCGACACCAGAAACTGTTTAAGATCAGGACGTTTATCCTTGCTGTAACCGTAGGTGATGTCAAATGGTGGACCGGCCTGATCGAAATCGCCATAAACGCTTACGGACGTCGTATCGAAATGGAGCCGACGCGGATCGACAGCAAAAACCATCAATGCATTCCGGGAAATTTGAGAAAAGATTTTCTGGGTGCCGGTCTCGAAAATCTGATCCATGGATCGCCCGAGATTGTAATCGCAGAACCGTTCCGGTTCGATGTCACAGCCCAGGAGCAATTCCGTGTCTTTTTCTTCGAAGAATTCGGTCAACCGGTAAAGCGGTGTACGTCCGGATAGCGTGTCGAGGACCATTGCGAATACCGCCATGCCTGGGCTCAATTCCATCTGTGAGTCGACCATCTTGTCGATAGTTTCAACCAAACCGATTTTCTGAGCATAGGCCTTGACGATGGGCAAATGCCTGGCATCGGTGATGGTCATATTTTCGGTATTGAATGGTGGCACCTGCCCCTCCTTTTTGAGTGAGATTGCAAAGGTACGGGCAGTGTAGCAGTAACTATTTGAAATGTCTAGATATTTTTATTTTGTATAAATACAGTACGTTAGAATCGATAGGCTGTTGTTTTCCCTGGATAAAAAATTGTTGAAAACATAGGCCTACTGGGTGCGGAATGTACGGTTCATTGTGCAAATGATGGTTATAATTTTTCAAATTCAATGGGTTCAGTTCCGGAATCAAACAAATAGTCACCAATCATAACTTCGAACCATTCAAGAAACAATTCATAGTCCATTTTTTGTGGCCATTCATTTTTTATATAATTCCAGCTTAGAAGCTCAGATTCAAATATTTTGTAAAAATATGGACCTAATGCCTCCTCCTGATTTTTGCCATATGACCAGTCAATAAGATACACATGAATTTCTTTTAACCTTTGTTCAAGATCTTCAATAGAAAGCTCATTATACTTCCTTGCCCATTCTCTAAATGGCTCTTTGGGCGCGATAATTAGCGGAGACCGATTAGATATTTCTTTCATTCATCCTCAAATTATACCTGATAGATGAGGGACACTTCGAATGGCACAAAAAAATGACAAACCCCACAGAGTCCTTTAATTTTCCGGTTGGACAGTACATTCAAATTGGACAATCTGTCCGATATGAACAAAGCTGATTTGAAAAAGACAATCCGTCATTTAATCTTAAGTTTATTTGTGTATTTATATACTTTTTTCCAAGTTGCTTTATACGATTGAAGCGCGTATTTAGAATCACTCATTTTTCTTTTAAACTCATATTCATAATTAGCATGAGGGCTATAAAAAATCTATTTAGGAATAAATTTTTTTCTATAGCCATAGCCACATTCAAGTATTCCAATGTGCCAGCAATTATCAAGATGCTTATTTATTGTTTTTTCAGACAGTCCTTGCTTTTCTAACTCATCAATAAATCCAAATAAAAATTCACATAGTTCATATGCAAATTTGTGAGATATATTATCCCAATGCCAATCAATAATGAAATTTTCTATTTCCTGTTTAATTGTATCTATTTTTGGTTTCATAGCCTAAAAAACAAGTTAATGGATATATTTCATCGCCCAACAATTAGCTAAGCTTGCCGAGAGCAATTTGATGAACAAATGCCATAAGCATCGTAATATGAATGGATTAATAAGTTAATAAATCCACCGCTTCTACCGGTCCGCTTTAGTGATGGGTTATGCGGTTTTTTCTTTAATTGATATTTTTGGATGATATCTATCATCTTTTTGCAAACGTATATTACAAGTGAACTTGTAATGTGTCTTTTTCTGATACGGGTGAAATTCTTTTTTTAAAATTGCTACGATTTCTATAGATACCTTATCATCCGATGAAATAGGATGTTTTTCGTTTAATAAATACCATCTGAACATCCAAGCATCTCTTCCTTCTATAAAAAGCTTCGTTTCAACTGAGTCTGGTAGTAAGGGTAACTCCCTTGATATCAAATTTTTTACATTAAATTTGACAGTCTTAATTTCGTTTTTTGATAACCCGCATGTTGGATCGAATTTTTGCATTAATTTTACCCAAAGTTTTTATGAGCATAACGAAAAACTGGCTTGCGCCGCGCCTTTGGGCGTCAAGTTAAGTGACAGGTTCGACAATTTTTTCGATTATCCAAATAGTGCAATGCTCTTTGGAATATTCCATGAATCGAACGAATGCTCCTTGAAGTCCACTCACCATCAAGCTTTTCGTTTAAAATCCGGTTTAACTGTCCCCAACTGAATGGTAATCTTCTGTTTTGCTCGAACGTCTGCTGTTCGGATACGTGCTCCATTTGGATTGTAGCTATCCCTCTTTTAAAACAACTGACGATAACCAAATCAACTTGAAAATCATCGAAGTATTTTTGTACACCTTTAACCTGAAAAGATGCGCCTAAATTTAGGTTTAAGACTGGCACATATTGTCTGATTGGAACTAAAGAAATTTCATGAATCAAAAAGTAAAGTCCTGACAGTGAAAGGACTGCGCATTTTATTTTATTGGAATTTTCGAACGTAGTTTTAACTTCACTTAAATTTGATCCCCATGTACGCAATACAAAATTATCTGCATTTCCAAACCATTCAACAATGTGGTCACGAAATCCTTGCCGTGAAAGGTTTTGATTGAGTACGCCTACCCATTCATCCATCAAAGATGACATCCTCATGTCACTTCTAATACGATTGCATGGTTCAGTAAATAAAACTACCAGCTTTTCATTCATACGATTCTTAATGGATTCCGTTGCTTTTAGCAAGTTACCATATAACAGATACTTGAAATTATCACATGATATTTTTGCCAGTTAAATCTTATGATTACATACCAGTATCCACTTCCAACTCACTTTACAGATTATTGAATATCCACTCCGCACCCGTCTATAATGATGGACATCGGCCATAGCACGCCATTCAAACCCATAATTTTACAGGAGGCCCACCATGAAACTGTCAACAGCAGCAACCATCTGGATCAATTACCACAAGAACCATTCGAAAAAAAAACACGCTGCGATCCTACCAAGCCGTCATTGAACCGTTTTGCAGGGAATTCGGTGAACAGCCTATTGGTCAAGTCACGCCGGATGAAATTCTAACGTTCTTGAACCGGCTTACCGATGGTAACAAACCCTATACAAAACGGGTTCGCTTCTCCCAATTATCTTGTTTTTTCAACTTCGTACGGAACAATATCGATTCCGGATCAGTGAATCCATGCGATACGCCTATAATCCGGAAACTCTACCGCCAAAAAGGAACATTGCGGTGGGAAATTATCGAAAAAGGAACTATTGATGAAATCATATTCCGTACGATCAAGAATCGCAATAGGTTAATGCTCGAATTGATGCGGGTTGGCGAGGTACTGAAGCTCAGGCTGAAAGACCTTCAAGACCAAAAACTGACCCTTGAAAATCCGAAAAGCGGCAAAGAGCAAGAGACCGTCTTCATTCCGCAGAAGGTGGCCGAACGACTCCGTGATTATGCCCACCAAGTATGCAAAAATCCCGAAGCCCGTATATTTCCCATTTCCTATGAGGCGACGCGGATGGTTGTTTTGAAAGCGGGGAAGTTGGTTGGCATCCACCTTCGCCCCCATGACTTCCGGCGGCATGCGGCGACCTTTGCATCCAGATCTGGCGTGCCGATCGAGATTGTCAGCAAGGTCATTCTTCGCCATTCGAATCTCTCAATGAGCCAGAGGTATCTGGGAACAATAAACGATGTCGAAGCGATCAGGTGGATTTATAACCTTTATGGCTAAAAATTGCGGGGCGAATCTCCAAAATGGGGGTTCGCCCCATGCTTGCCGATACATCCAAGTCAATCGAATATCTGTATTGTTCGAATTTTCAGCAGGTTGATACCCTGTACTAAACACAACCCCTGGTAAACGTGGGATTATCTCAATGTATCTGGAATTTCGCCTTTCACATTAAGCAACGCACTCCCCGTAGTTAAAACACCATCGACCGAAAATCGTCAACATACTGTGCTAATAACTTTTCGTCCCATTCAATCTCGTTTTTCATCAGAAAAATTTTGGCGCATCTCGGTTTATGGGAAACACATCTTGTCAGAACGAAACACAGTGTCGCCTCAAACCATGATCCGCCGGCAAAAAGATACCCATATCCCCTGTGAACTAACTGAATTAACTTATGATTTCAAATACTCACAGCTGCCTTCGGTTGATTACTGGGTTGAAAAAGGATCGGTTGAGCAAACCTGATCTACAGTCCATCTACGCCTGAAAATAGCATGCGTTGGCATTCCGGGAAGTTCAGAGTGATGTTTCTCGAATCCATGCGATTAAGGCGAGACTGCCGTTGCCTGTTCGATTTTGCATCACACAATATATTGTATTTATATTGCTCTTGACTTACAAGGAGCGGCTCACTATATTTCGTTTAGGAAAAGCAAGTTCTCATCCCTATCCCTTCCCTTATTCGAATGGTAACTTACTAAAAAATGTTCAGGAAATATATTATTAAAAAACTTACTCTCATTATTATGAGTTTATTATTTTCATTTTCATCCCTCTACGGGCAAGAAAAGAAAAATATTATTATTTATGGAATTAATTTTCCACCATTAAGCGCACCTGAATTAAGCGGTTACGGACTTTTACCTCAAGCTGTTTCTGAATCATTAAAAGAAAAAAATTACAATATTAAGTATAAATTTCTACCAATGGCTAGACTAATATCTAATTTAAAAAATGAAAAAATAAAAATAGCCTTCATAAACAAACTTGAAGTAGACACTGATAAATATTACATGAAGATACTCCATAATAGTAAGGTAGTATTTTTTTATAAGAAATCAAAATTCCCTAAAAAATTAAATTTTTCCGATTTAAGTGAGGTTGCAAAATATCGTTTAGGAGTTGTAAGAGGAGCCCCAACAATCGATAGCTTTAAAAAAGCTGGAATAATCATTGAGTTAGCAACGGATGAAACTAATAATTTTAAAAATCTTCAAGCAGAAAGAGTAGATTTAGTTTCTACTGTTGATTCTTTTGGTTGGTATACATTAAAAAAAATCAAGGAAAATTTAAAAGACTTTGCGGTAACTAATCTAACGTTTGATACAGATACAGTCATTGCGATTTCCAAATCAACTTCAGATGGCATACAAATATTTAAAGACATTAGTGAAGGCTATGAAACTATAAAAAGAAATGGAAAATTAATTAGAATATTTGAAACATATTTCGGTAAAGGTAATGTACCGATAAATTCAATTCCTTAGGTTTAATAATGCTAAAAATTAAAATATTTTTTAACTATAGAACCAAATCCACATAAAGGTTGCAGATATTTATAACACACTGATAAACACAAATTATTTGATGCCAAGAGGTAAACTAAAAACAAAATAATATATAAAACCTAAATCTAAAAGACAAAACAGATATTTCAAATAGCATTCACAGCAGGGCACAATATTTTGCCGTACCCTGCCTAAAAAAACATAAGATTATTGAATCGTGGCCTCAGTCAAATCGGTAGGTCGGGTGATACAGATACCTCCAACTAATCTTTACATTTTAGGCCTTTCCAAAACCTGTGCTTACAATACCATAGTTTTATCTTGGTTGACTTCCAAATCCATCGCAAATTTCATCAACAGATTAAATCGGAAAAGTTGTGATAAACGATCGCCACCAATTTTGCTGAAAATTGCTTCCCCGACAGATTATTTAAGTTTATCCCAAAGAAATGATTGCCTCAAAAGCGACAGATTTCCAAAACTATCCTGTAGATTTTCAACCTGCTCAAAACGGCAGGTTACAATACCATATCCAACTACTGCCTTGATTACAGATACATTCTTAATCCAAGAAAAAAGCGATTGATAGACTATCTCAATTGGTTCGAATACCCCAGGACTAAGAGCCTGTTTTGGACGTCTGGATCAGGCCCGATAACAAGGCGGAAAGTGGCTCAAAAGCGGAGCATATATGTAATATGTGAGCATTTTGAGACACTTTCCAACGCCGTTAGCGGGCCTTAGACGGATTTACCAAACAGGCTCTAAGAGGGTGGCTCACCACTGCCGCCATAATCATCCTTGCTTGACGATGAGGCCTCAATATCGAGAATTTTTTTCCCGTTTACATACTCCTTCGTGGCATATTGGGTGATATTTTGAAACTTATGAATAATCGTTGCCAATCGTTGCACATTGTTTTTCAGCAGTTGGTACAATCTGCTCTGACGTGTTGGTTCATCAGCGTCAGGGGCCAATTTTTCAGTGCATGTGAGCACAACCTGAAGGGGGTTGTTGAGTTCGTGCCCCACGGCACCGGCCAACTCCAGGATTGAAAGGAGTTTTTCTTTGGCAAGACGTTCCAGTTCCGCTTTCTTGCCTTGTGAAATATCCATGAAGTAACACAGCCCAGCGCGTTTGCCTTTATACTGGATGGACGTCGAGGTCTCCAGGATCCATTTGGTGTGTCCCTTTTTGTCGGTGATGCAGAACTCATAGGGAAACAGGCGCTTGGATTTGAGCATGTCAATGGCATTGGCTCGCACTTCCTCGCGATACGCTTGCTGCACGATAGACAGCGGATCGCTGCCGATCAATTCTTCTTCGCTGTACCCGGTAATTCGAATAAATTCAGGATTGACAAACCGTAGCTTGGCATTTTGGATGATGTAGCAGCCGATCAAGGCGTTGCGAATGCTTCGTTCGAATTCCTTGTCCGCCTGTTTGCGCCAGGTGATGTCACGAATGAACCCTTCGATTGATACGGGTTGCCCGGCATGATCCCGGACCACCGTCCAGCGATCGTGCATGACCAGTATGGACCCATCATTCTTCAAAAGTCGATATTCAATGTCTCCGCCCCGATTGTCAGGCTGTAAAGAGACTGCGCGGGCATGCTCCACTTTTTCTCGATCATCAGGGTGGATGCGCAGCAGAACGCTTTTGGGCGATAAGATATTTTTCCCGTGCTCTTCAATGGCATACAGACTGAAAAATTGGCTGTTAAAAAATGAAAACGTCTGCGATTCGATGTCGAATTGATAGATGGCATCCTGGGATCGATCCGCCAGCTGGATGAAATCCTCAGATAGCTGTCGGATCATGGTATGGTCTTGGATGATTGAAGGCATCGGTTCTAACCCGGATTCACTTCAGCGATACATGCTGCGGTTGCGTACATGCTGAATCCCTTCGATGATGGATTTCGCTCTTTTCTCTCCGATTCCCTCGACTTCGAGCAGAGCCTGCTCATCCGCCAGGCAAAGGTTGACCAGATCGTTGAACTGTCCGACCACATTGTCTACTGTACCCGGAGGGATTTTGGACACTTGATGCAGCAGGCGGTACCCTTTGGGCCGAACGATTAGATCATGCAGACTGGTTTCTCCGGTTGACGGCCAGCCCAGAATCTGGGCGATGCGCTCATGGTCGTCAGGCTTGACGGTTTTGAGTTTATCAATCATCCGGTCTACATCAAAGGGCTTGACCGGTTGGCGGCAGTAATCCTTGACGAACAGGTGTAACAGGGTGTCAACATCATCGTTGACGCTGTTGAGTCGCATGACCAAGAGGCGGCCCTCGCTCCCGGTTTCGACGACATAAGGCTCGGTTTCCTCGAGCAGGTGCATGATGCCGATGGCGTCGTTGATCAATTCAGTCACTTGGATCAGCTGCACCTGATCCAAAAACTCATCCCGTTCAATCGCCAAGGCTTTCTTGTCCAGATTGGACTTGTAGCGTTCCACCATACCGATGGTCTGGCTGATTCGTGCATGGAGGGTATTGATGTCGTTGATCTGGTACTTCTGGTTTTTAAAGTAGAGCGTGATCACCTTTCTGCGTCGTGAAATCGTCAATACGAATTTCGACGTCTGACGCGCCATGCGTTCGGCAGCCCGGTGGCGCATGCCGGTCTCAAACGTGGGCAGAGAAGGGTCGGGCGCCAGTTGCACATTGGCGGCAAGAATTCTGGAAACACTTTCATCCAGGATGATGGCGCCGTCCATTTTGGACAATTCGTAGAGTTTTTCAGGTGAAAAGCCAGCCCCGATGTAAAACCCTCCCTGAAGGATGTTTTCCTGGGCTGTGATATCGTCGAGAAAGACGATCAAGGCACCGAATTCGGCCTTAACGATTTCATCCAGCGCCCGACGCAGCAACGTACCCGGTGCGACCATCTTGATTTTGTCGATCATTTCCGGGGAGATTCTCATAAGGGGGCTTCCCATCCACCAATGGTGCCGGAGGTATCACTGGCACTAAAAATCAGTTGGTAAATCCGTATGGGGACTATCTTTGAATTGAGCAACATGCCGATCTCAAACAAAGATGATACCATCGGTGAACTCGATAACCCAGGAATTTTTTAAATTGTTGGCATATTTTCAATCCAGGTTGAATCGTGGCGTGAATTAAATTCAGGAATGCACAGTCGTTATTTACCGTCCTTGCTGCAACGGTTCTTGTTTAAGCCTCAAAAAAGCGCACATCAGCTCATTGACTGCCATTTCCAGGGGGCCCCGCCTAAAATGGCGCATCCACCTGTCAGCGAACACGATACCGGCCAGGATAAAAACCGCCGCAAAGCATAAGACTTGATTGCTGGAGGCCGCCTTGTGCTGGGTGACGACCCATTGGGACCAGGCGCAGCTGATTAAGATATGGGATACATAAAACGTCAAAGACAGGCGACCAAATGCCACCATGGGAGAGGGATGGTTGGACGGTTGTTGCCGTTCAGGCAGTAGCCGTAACAATGCGATCATTGCCAGGCCTGAGGCGCTGGCGGAAAAAAGAAACAGCGGCCCCACCGGAAAGGCTTCCGACTGGCTCAGTGCGCGCCACCAGGGCATTTCGATATCAATCCATCGACCCGTTATTGTTTCTGCGTTGAGAATTACCGAAAGAAGCTCCACGGTGATTAAAAGGATACTGCTGCCAATAAAAATGATTTTATATTTCCACCTCACCGGCAATCGTTCCAGCCGTCCGAGCAGCATGCCAATCAAAAAGAAGCAAAACCAGGGAAACACCGGGTAGTATTCGCCAAGAAAAAAATAGTTGACGATATGTGACAGCGGTTCCCGGGTGAAATATCCCTCAAAAAAATCCCCACCCTCGTATTCATAGAACGCCAACACACAGAAGGGGATGGAAATCGCCACCACCACCGCCAAGATTTTTTTCAAGTGGTTGGTTCGCTTTTCCAAAAGAAGGACCCCTGCCAGTAAATAGGTTGTATAATAATGGAGAATGTCTGCATTCCACACGGTCAGAAGAAGAAGTCCGACCATATATAGCAATGCGGCGCGGATAATCATGCGTCTAATCAGCAATGGTCTGGTGGTTTCCGGTGCCCGATCATAGGCCATCACCATCCCGGCACCGGTCAGCATGACGAACACCACTGCCGCTCGACCACATAAAAAAAGGGTAAAGGAATTCATCCACCAGGGCTCAAGCACCCGTATGTCCATGATTACCTGTGTGTTTACGACGATCATACCCATGATGGCCAATGCACGGGCGTGGTCGTAGGCAATAATTCGGTTTGGAAATTTTTCCATTGAGTACAACTTTGTTTAACAGACCGTTACCCCCACTGTTGCAACAGTGGGGGTAACCTCTGACAGAAATCTGTGCCGGACTTTCCTTTAAAGCAGAACCCGAAATTCTTCTTTTTTTTATGCGTCAATATCCAATGGCTTTTTCAAGGCGTTCGCGACGTCTTTTGCAGGCAATGCAAAAGCGGGTTACCGGCCTTGCTTTGAGACGTTCTATCGAAATGGGTTCTTCACAGTCTTCGCAGATTCCATAAGACCCGTCTTCAATTGCCTCCAGGCTATCCCTGATCTTTTTAATCAGCCGGCTTTCGCGGCTACGAATGTTATACCTGCTGTCCCGATCAATCTCCTGCGAGGCCCGATCCAGCGGATCCGGCTCATTCTCTTGGGTTGTTGTGACCAGTTCAAGGACTGTGGTTCCGGCGTTGTCCAGCAAGCGATCTAATTCATTTTCAAGTAGCTGACGAAAGTAATCCAAATGCTTTTGATTCATGACCCCTCCATAGATACTACCCAATGGTATACCGCCGTTGACATCAATGAATCGCAATGGTTCATGGCGGCCCTATTATGCTGTGTGTCATCAGCAATGATTGGGCCAATCTCCAGATCACACAGAAATTATCACCAATGTTCCAACTTTGGAGTTATATCTGAATCTATAGTGTTATGGAATGCACCGGATGGATAGCGATCCAATTCCTGTTTAAGAAAATCGGACCAGAAAGTTCCGAAAAGATGACCGGCAGGTTCTTTATGAAAATATTTAACGTATTGTAATAATTAATCATTGGAAGGATCTGGGGTCGCTTTTAGTTTGGTACGAGATTTGCTCATCAACTTTTCTCAATGTGAATGATCAGACGTTCCGGTATGATTTCGATAACACGTTTCTTAGGTAGTGTTTGAGAAGAAAGCATGTCATCAACCAATCAAGAAATGGCCAACCGAAAAGCGTATGCTGCGGTCTACGATTCAATGCAATGGCTGACTCCGCAAACGACGGCGACGGCCATTGAAGCAAGAGAAACCCTTGTTGGATCCATTTTCCGTTTTCCAGAATCCAAATGGGCCTTTTCCAATACCAAACTGTTTACCCATGCACTTTCCCCAGGGTGCTGGCTGTGCGGACAGGGGAAATGGTCCTGCCTATTTATCAATGGTATTTGCAATGCCGGCTGTTTCTATTGTCCATCCTCCCAGAATGACCCCGGGGTTCCCATGACCAACACCATTGCTTTTGAAAACCCAATGGATTACGCCGATTATGTCAACCGGTTCAACATCCAAGGGGTCAGCTTCAGCGGGGGCGAGCCGTTCTTGACCTTTGAACGGGTCCTCTCTTTTTTGGAAACCCTGAAGGCCTGTGTCGATCATCCCGTTTATACCTGGATCTATACCAATGGCATTCTGGTCACGCGTGACAAACTCGTGGCCCTGCGGGAGAGGGGGCTTGATGAAATCCGTTTTGATATCAGTGCCGATCGTTACCGGTTGGATGCCCTGGAAAAAGCCTTGGGTGTGATTCCGCATGTTACGGTGGAAATCCCGGCAATTCCGGAAGACCTGCCGGTGAGTAAAAAAGTCATCGTCGCGCTTGATCAATTGGGTGTGGATTATCTCAACCTCCATCAGATCCGCTGCACGCCTTATAACCGCGAGCGTCTTGCCGAAAGAGGCTACACCTTTCTGCATGGCCCCAGCGTAACCGTGCTGGACACCGAACTGGCGGCTCTGGAATTGATCCGGTATGCGTTGGATCGATCCATAACCCTGCCCATCAATTATTGCTGTTTTTCCTATCAGCACCAATTCCAATCGACGGGGGCCAGGAGACGCAGTGCTGAATTCATAAAGGCCGACTACGAAGACATCACCCCCACCGGGTTTATCCGGCGGCTGACAATCAGCGGCGCGGCAAAGGCCATTGCCGGGATCGGCAACACGCTGGCTGCCCAAAAGGTTGATCCCTCGTCTTACAACCTGTCCGCCAAAAAAGATTGTCTCTTTTTTAGCGCCGGATTGTGGCCGCTAATCGATTTTTCCCAGGTTCGGCTCAAGGTCAGTTACAGCCAGGCGGTCGTCAGGAACAGCGTCAGTTATTACCATCCGTTCAAGGAAATGGTGCTGAACAACGGAAAAACCGTTGTTGTCGAAAAACAATCCTGCCTGGCTGGAGTCTGGCTTGACGGGGATCGGTTACATCGCTTTTGGCCTCTGATCAGATCTCAAGACGGCACCCGGCTATATAGTGATATAGAAGAACCAGCGCTACAGTGGTACAGTGATATTCTTCCTTTCGAGACGATTCGCCCAGGGTTAGCGCCATATCAATAATGATATTGGGTGGGGCCTAGCGGTAAAACCTATGAGGGGTAACGCTACAAACGTCCGATCGCCTTGTGCCACCGGACGTTTGGTTTTGCTTTACATCTCCTTGTCAGACCGTTTCCTTGAGTTTCTTGCCGGCTTTAAAGCGGACCACGTTGCGGGCGGGGATGTGGATCGCTTCACCGGTTACCGGGTTTTTGCCCATGCGTGCTTCGCGGTGGCTTGTCAGAAATGTTCCGAAACCGGTCAGCGTTATTTTGCCGCTTTCTGTTTTCAGGGCATCGGTGATTCCGTTGATCAGCGATTGGATCGCATCCTGAGCAGCCTGGATTGAAATTCCTGCATCTGTGGCCATTTGTTTGGTTAATTCAGTTTTGGTCATTTATTTTTCTCCAATGGGTTAATCGGTATCTGCATCATGTCTTTTCACTATGACCTTCCGAGTAAAAAGAGACCTTCTATTTCCTGTTAGTTTAAAAAACGGAACCTCCTGTTCTGATAATTTTCCGATGGCCAGGCAAATTCCTGCCTAAGAGCCTGTTTGAGAAGGCTGGATCAGGCTCTAAACAGGCGTTGGTGGTGTGGCTCGAATCATGCCACTTGTTTTTTATTCAGCAACGTATCGTTAAAACGTGCCATGCGTGGCACCGAATGTTCGCCCAGATGCTGTGCGGCACCAAACGGCGTTATCGGTGAATCAGTTTCTTGCACCATCTATTCCAATCGTCCGTCCACCTGCCGATTCTTCAAGGCTGCACGGGAAATTTAGGTAGTGCCCATCCAGAAATGGCCAATTTGCCCGATATCGGCGTTGCGCGAAAAATTTAATCCTCGGAATATTAGCTATATGCCTGTGGTTAAATTTTTCGGGCGCCTTGATCTCAACCAAATTTTCCTATTTCTGGATGGACACTATGTATGACACGGAAAGCCTGAAATTGTCTTGCTGGTTGTCATTGTCCGATATATTCTGAATGTTGCGCTGGTTTGAGTAATGGGTGAATGGAATAATAACAACCAAAGAGGTAACATTTCTGAAAAATGAAGGTCGATTTGAATTGGAAAGACCAGGTTTCAAGCCCGGATAAAGTGATGCAAAAAATCAAGCCGGGGATGAGGATTTTTATCGGCACAGGCGTGTCGGAACCCTTGACCCTGGTTCGCTATTTAAAAGAATCAGACGCCGGCAACCTTTTGGATCTGGAACTGTTCCAATTGGTGAGTCTTGGAGAAGCCATCGAGATAAACGCCCGGCACTCGAATAAATATCGACTGAAAACATTTTTTAGCGGGTGGGAAGCCCGCGAAGCCGTTTCTGATGGGTTCGCCGATTTCATACCCAGCCGCTATTATCAAATCCCCGCTGTATTCAAATCCGGCCAGATTCCCATTGACGTCGCCTTCATCCAGATTACACCACCGAACGAGGCCGGCTATTGCTGTCTGGGCGTATGTGCGGATGTGGCCCTGCCGGCGATCGAACAGGCCTCTTTGGTGGTCGGTGAAATCAACACACAAATTCCCTGGACCTTTGGGGAAACCTTCGTTCCTTTTTCAAAATTTGATATGATCGTCGAAAGCACTCAGCCACCAATCTATTTCGATCGATGGAAAGTTGATGAGACCTATAATCGTCTTGGCGCCAATGCCGCATCTCTGATCGATGACGGTAGCTGCATCGGATTCTCGGTGGGCCCGCTTTACGAGTCGTTGGGACGCCATCTCAAATCAAAAAGAGACCTCAGTATCCACACCCCGTTTTTTTTCGACAATCTGATGGATCTTGTCAATTCCGGTGCGGTCACCAACCGCCATAACCGTGTCTCTCCGGGAAAATCCCTGACATCCTATGCCATTGGCACCCGCAAGCTGATGCACTGGCTGGACAAAAATCCGCTGGTGGAATTCAGAAGCATCGATCAGGTATTCAATCCCATTCACATCAGCCGCAGCCCCAAGGTCGTGGCTGTGCTGCCGGCCCGCGAGATAGACTTGTCAGGGCGAATTACCCTGCATACCGGAAAAGGCAATGTGGGCTCAGGGCCCAGCGAAGTGGTCGATTTTTTCAATGGCGCATTGATATCCGAAGGCGGCCAGGCTATTTTTGCGCTTACCAGCCGCAACCGTGAGGGAAAATCCAATATTCTGATTTCGGTTCGCAACCAACCCAACCAGTTCAGCCTGTGGGAGTCGGTCACCACGGTGGTAACCGAATACGGATCGGTCAACATGAAAGGCCGTTCCGTTCGGGAACGTGCCCAGGCGCTGATCGATATCACCCATCCTGATGATCGATCGGAATTGGTGGCAGAGGCGAAAAAGAGAAAAATTCTCTACAACGATCAGATTTTTCTAACAGAAAGTGTTCATCTGTATCCGGCTGACATCCAATTTCGAAAGACGTTCAAGGACGCTACGCAGATCTGTTTTCGGGCCCTTAAACCTTCAGATGAAGAAAATATGCGTCAGTTTTTCTACCGGCTCTCCAACAAATCCGTAGAGTACCGTTTTTTTTACCCCATCAAAACGATGTTTCACTCAGATATACAGGAGTATGTCAACATTGATTACCGCTATTCCCTTTCGTTGGTCGGGTGTGTCGATCATCCCGATTATGATCGGATTATCGCTGAAGCGCGTTTTGACCGGCTCAGTTTAAAGACGCCATATGCCGAATTGTCGTTCATGGTCGATGAGCAATACCAGAATATGGGCATCGGTACCTGTCTTTGCGAAACACTGACGCAACTGGCCAAAGAACGGCAATTAAAAGGATTTACCGCGGACCTGTTGATTAAAAACAAAAAAATGCGCCATGTTTTCGAAAAGATGGGCTGGAACATAAAATCCAAACGATCCGGCCGAATCGAACGGCTTACCATGGATTTTTATAGTGTTTAAGATAATGTTTTTGGCAAGGCCAGAGGGAGGAAACTGTATAATCAATATCGCGACGACCGATAACGCAGTCCAAAAACATTATCTTGAATGCTATAGCGCCATTATTCACACACCATCGTAAAATAGATAAAATCGGTGCCATGGCGTTCATCCGCCGTGCTCTGGGGATCGGTGGCATTGTCCCTGACGACCAGATAGACATCGTAAGTGCCGGTCTGGAGAGATGAATCATTCTCTTCTCCTTTTAAAGAGAATACAACGTTTGGGAAAAGCTCAGAGGCATTAACGCCATCTTCCAAAAGATCTTCAACTTTATCTTCATCCTCTTGAACATAAAGCTTGTTATCGTTGGTCTTGCTGATGGTTACATACCAGCGATAAACCAGTGTGTCATTTTCACCGGGTGCCAGTTCTTCGGTAATGGCGGTAAATGCTACATTTTCAACATTTTTTGGCAGGGTAAATGTCTCACCGCTTACAACGGTTTCCAGTATGGTCTGGCCGGCGCTGAGATAACGAACCGCCACACTTGAAATAACCGGATTTTTAGCGGTCGGATTCTGGGTCAGGCGGAAAAGTTTCTGAGCATTTAAGCGCTTCTGACCGACCGTTATGCTGGCATAAATGGGGAGGTCGTACCATGTATTATCCCCTAAAGCGTCCAGTGGAATCGGGTAGTCAAGTTCCTGATTGTAGTCGGAAACGCCGATAGGTTCAAGTTCAGCATCATCGATGGCCCATTCAACCGTATTGGCCATATCCTGCTCAACCGCTTTGCCGCCTACCAGCATTCTCATGCTTACCGTATCACCCGGCATGGCTTCGGGATCTTCTACTTTTACGGCCAGGATACGCGCTTCTTTTACGAAATAAGGATCCAAAAGATCGCTGTTATCACAGGCACCCAGCAAAAACATCAGGACAATCAGCAACGGTAATGTGATTTTTTTCATTTCAAAACCTCCTTGGGGCTAAAAATCAACTTTTAGTCCCAGAAAAATGAGCGGTACATAAGAATCGATGGTAAGCGCATCTTCGCTCTCGGTATAATCTGTATTATATGCCTTGGCATAGGCATTATCCGTCTGCAGGACATTGCGTATATCAAGATAGGTACTGAGAACGAAGTTGTTGAAAATCCAGTATTTATCTATCCTAAAATCCAATCGCTGGTAGGGTTTCAGACGATCTTCGTTGATGGCGCCGTCGTATAGCGGATAGTAGGTGTCTGTATCCACATCATAAACCGTTTCCGTATCTGTAAGGTCCGTATACGGATTGCCCGAGGTATATTGATATTTTAAGCCGAAGGACCAGTAGCGATTGGGCTTGTAGCTTAACACCGTGGTAAAGTTGTGGGGACAGTCCGAATCAAAATAGCGTTCATCTTCGCCGGGACCGTCTTTTCTCTTTGAAACCGAGTAACCATATGAAATCCATCCGAAAAAATGATCCGTCATTTTATGGCGTAAAATAATTTCTCCACCATAGGCGTGGCCTTCGCCGACATTTCCATAACGGGTGGGATCGCTGTCATCGATACGCACCACCATATCATCAAAGCTTTTATAGTAGGTCTGAACATCAAGGGTAAGGATTGGGGTGAATTGATGCTCCACCCCTAAGACGCCGTGGATGGATTTTTCCGGTTTAAGACCTTCGGTGCCATAGGGCTCTACGCATTCATCATATAAAGGCATTTTGGAATAAAGACCCGTGGCTGCTAAGCGCTGGCGAATAGTGTAACGGAAGGTTTTACAAAATACAGTAACAAATTTATACCCCGCTGGCAAAGCTACCCCGCTGCTGTGCGATCCGGATATCCCGCCCGGGAATGAAATGGACATACCCCGCACTTTTGAAAAAATATCCCCCCTGTATTATGAAGTGAATCACCACAAAACACTAATAAACAGGAGGGATAAGCGATGCCGCCGACAGCGACATACAATGATATTAGAGCATATCAGGAAAAAGTAGAAAAGGATAAAATCACACCGCACAGCCTTCCGCCATGCCCGCGCTGTCAGGTTGAGTCCAGATTTTTCAAATTGCATGCATACCGCGAACGCCGGTTTTTGATTATCGTTGAGTTGCTTGTCGAAGCCGTGCTTTGCACATTGGTGCGCTTCAGGTGCCCGGATTGCGGAAAGACCATCACGTGCTATCCGGATTTTGCCATTGCTAACAAGCATTACACCCGCCAGAGCATTGAAAGCTTCAGCCGCGCCTATGTGCAAGATGATCACAAGACCTACGAAGATGCGGTAATGACCGATGATGGTGTCCCCGAACGGCCGGTCAGCGGCCAGGCCCTGGCACCATCGAGCGTCCATCGCTGGATCAGCACATTAGCCGATCTTACCTGCGATGGGATAAAAAAATCACTTCCAAAAAGCAGCGTTGCACAGTCTTTTGAAAATCTGGATCTGATACAAATCCCTGAAAGAAAGTACAAAACCCCCAAAAGGAAGCATTGCCTTTTTGTCTGCTGGTGGTTTTTCAAGACGGTGGCGTTTTTGAACAAATCGGATTTCACCGACTTTGCAATAACATCTGTGTGAACTTGATATACGGTGCCTTCATAACGCCCCAACTTGAACGGGCGAGCACAAAAGGAGGCTGCGATTATGGGTTCATACACGGATGGTTTTTTAAAAAGGCTGCGCAATGAGATCGATATTGACCAGATGATCCACACCTTGGCACTAGAAACGCGAACCGGTACAAACTACCTCCGGTTTCGCTGTCCGGTTTGCCACGGATTTCACACGGCGACCAACCCAAAAACCAACCTGGCTAGATGCTTCGAGTGCAAAATTAATTTTAATCCCATTGATTTGGTCATGGCGGTCACCGCCCAAAGCTTCGTGGAAACGGTTGAGTATTTGAAACCTCATCTGACCGATACCCGCACAAATGGATAGGAATCGGGTACAGAAAATGGCTCTGTCCAAAAGGCGCCTTTCGCAGCTGGAATCGGTGATTAAACAATATCGACAGGATTTTTATGCCGTTGGAAAAGCGCTCAGAGAGATCCGCGATGGCCGGCATTATCACAAGCTGACCTTTAACAGCTTTGAAAGTTATCTCAGGCGTCGATGGGATATGGGCCGCTCTACTGCCTACCGGCTCATTGAGGCCGCTGCGGTGATCGATAACCTGTCGCCAATTGGGGAGGTGTTGCCCAAAAACGAATCACAGGCCCGGCCCCTCACCCGGATAGATGCCTTTAGCCAAAGAAGGGTGTGGCGCGATTTTTTAGAAACCGGCCAAACGCTCACCGCGGTGAATATCAAAAAGTTCGTATCGGCTCACTTGGGTGAGCAAAAAACCAAAGCGGCCTTTCGCGAGGTCATCAGCACCGATTACCAAAAAGCCGTGCGTGCGATGCTCTGTCAGATCCGCATTGCGCAAAATGACGGCTGGAGAAAAACGTCACAAAAAACCGCTTTGTATTGGAACAATGTGATGAAAGAGAAAATATTGTGGCGATAGAGCAGGACATCTCAACGCTTTCTTTAGATGATCAATTCATGATCTTGCTGCATAAAAAGATTATGAACAAGACCGGTTCGGCCAAGCGCCGCGCCAAAAAGTATTATGTGGACCAGTATAAAAAAACAGGTATCATCCCCAAGCCACTGCTGCTTGCCGGCCGCGGCATCATGGAGGGCCGAAAATGCAGCGGACGGCCGCGTGCGCTGTCTTGTGACGTAAAAAACCGCTTTATTCAAATGGTCAAAGCCGCCTGTGATGCCGATGACGACAATTTTATCTACGTTACCCGAAAGGCGCGAAAGATCACGATCTTTCATCAATTTCTGGAAGAAGAATTTGAGAAAAAGATCTCCATACACGCCCTTTACCGTCTGGTTCGCCAGGAAAACCTGCATCTGTATTTGAAAAAGCCCGATTTTGATGAACTGCCGGCCAAGGGGTTTTTCAACCCCGAGGACATTTTTGATTTGGTGCAGGTTGACGGCTGCAGCTTTCAGTACATCAAAATCAAAGATGAAAACGGAAAGTGGCGTAAACCGCAGGTGATCGAATTTTATGATACCGGATCGCGGTATATGTTCGTATTGGAACTGTATTTTTCGGAAACCAGCCTCAATGCGCTGGATCTGTTTACCCGGTTTTTACTGTACGGGCCGTTTCCCAAAAAACGCATCCGGCTGCGTCCGGATCGCGCCAAAGGGTTTTTGAACCTGAAGCGGCCTATCCACGAACTGAACATCAAATACTCGCTGCCCGATGGATTTTATATGGAGCCGGACTTTACCGGCCCAAGGTCACCGAAGCACAAGGTGCATCTGGAGTCGAGCCATCGCAGTCTGCATCATTTTGAGATCCGTATCATTAAAAAGTTTGCCGACAAAATCTTAAAAACCGAACCGGGATGGGCCTTTAAAGGCAATAAAAAAGAGCCCATTGTCGTTACCTTTCTGGACATCAGCCTCGATCAGTTAAGACACAGCCGGATGCTTGAATTGTATCGCCGGCAGCACAATGAAAGCCTTCACCGATTTACCGAGGCCGGTAAATCGGTAAAATGGGTACCCAGGGAAAAGCTTGCGGCATATTTGTCGGATCAGGATACCCTGGCATTTGATCCGGATCACGTGCAGGGCTTTATCCGCTATGGATTTGATAAGCGAAAAGCCGTTGTCTCCACGCAAAAAACCATCACCTACGACAAACAGAAATATACCGTGGTTGTGGGGGCTGAGAAATTCAGTTCGCACAAAAGCACGCCCGTTCAGGTGTCTTGCTGCAACAACAAACTCTATATTTTTGAGCCCCAAAAAGACGGCGTTTTTTTGGGCGAGGCATTGTGCCAGCAGCGGTCGGAAAAACCCAAATCCGTGGTGGAAAAGTCAGAAAAAAGGCTGAAACAAAATGAGGTTGAACAGATTGCTGCATATCTTGAAGCCAGGCAAATGAGCGTTGATATGAAAAGCCTGATTGCCTGCTACCGAAACGGACTGACGTTTGATATCGCAAAGGCCGTCTTTGAAAACAACACGAAACGCTATGATCGGCTTGTGGCCAAGCTAGACGAGCCAGACAGAGCCGGTTTTGTGCGCTTCAACGCATTTGCCATCGATTATTATCGGTATCGGCGAAATCAGCTTGCACCGGGCAAGGCGAGTGGGCCATGAAAAAAAAGCGCAAAGAACACTTCATCAATGACAAGCGTCGGGTATCGTATCTGAGCAGCGTCTATACCCGCATGTACCGGGGCAAAAGCGTGTTGATTGAGGGCGCCTACGGCGCCGGCAAGACCCGCTTTTTACAATTGATCCAGCCGAAAAAATTAAAACCGGTTTGGCTCGAATCACTGGACAACAAACATGAAATCCTGGCATCAATCCTTCAGGAGCTAAATTATGAAGGTGTGGCAACCCATTGGCACACGTCCCGGAATCTGAAAAAAATCTGCAGCCTGACCGGTTTTTTTATTGTAATCGATGAGGCCAATGATCTGGATCGCCGGGTCTGGCCGTATTTTAAAAGAATTATTGATGCATACATCCCGATGGTTTTTGCAGGCTTGCCCAAGGTCAGAACGTATCTGGCCAGTGAACATCCGGATATTCTCAGCCGTTTAAAGGTACTGACGATTTATCCTATCATCGTTGAAGACTTTATTGCCGAGTATAAAAATTTTTCTTCGGAAGCCATTGAGCAGATATATGCCGCCACCGACGGTGATATGCGAAAATTTGAAGAAATCTGCATAGAATGCCAGGATAAGGCCAAGGAGCTCAAGTATAGCCTTGTGGATATCAATTTAGCCCTGACAGTCCTCACCGATCTTCCCTCCAACCATTGATCCGACTTTAGCCGATACCGATCCAACCCCCTTCATTTTAAGCTTTAACCCGAGGATCTGAACAAAATCCCCATCATTTAGATTGCATACTTCCGGGGGCTTTTGACCGGAATCAGTCAAAAAATGAAAAATGACAGAAAACCGAGCCGGTTTTTTGCATTTGGATGTCATCTTGTAAGAGAAGTAAACTATCGATATCTTAGGGGCATGCAAAATGCGAGCATTATTATTTTGCGAACATTGGCGTTACACTATTCGCCAGCGCTTAGGCTGCTTTTAAAAGCGTATTGTCGGTGAGTTGATAGTTTACACCCAATCGGGGATCCAGCAGGGTCTGTTTATTGTGGGAATCGTAAAGTGTGTGAATACCGGGCGTCAGGTTGAAACGGCCGATCTGGATTTCATCCATGATGAACATGGACGGGTAGAATAAGGCAAAATCCTCATTCAATATTACTTCTTCCTTATACTCGGCATTGGGAATTTCGCCTTCCTTTTGATCGACATAGGAATGGGAATCAATGTCGGCATCGTTAAATACCAAGCCGATACCCCCTTTCAAGCGATGTGAATCGCTGAGTTGATATTCGATTTTCTCATTCAGTTCCCAGGTATTGAAGTATTGTTTATAATAGGAGCGATCCCCTTCGTAAATGTAGGTATAGTTTGTGCCGACCATGGGAGAAAAAAGAGACCTGAAACCACCGCTTCGGTAGTCCCACTCACCAATCAGGTTTAAAAAGCGCTCTTTCCAACGTACGTGGTTGGAGGTTCTTTCAGATACGTGGTCAACATCGTCTTTCATTTCGAGGGCATCGCTTTTGCCCAGGACAATAATTTTGATATCATTGTTTTTGGCAAATTCGTGCCGGTAAATAGCCGACCCGTCATAGTAACTCGGATATTGGGCATACTCCAGGCCGGTATTATCGTCCACCGTATCTTCCATGGCTTTGACATATGTATCGATAAAACCGCGCTTCAGGCTGAATAAAAAACTGTCTTTTTCGCTGATGGGCCCTTCCAGCATGAAAGAGCTGGAAAGAAAACTCAGGTTGACATAGCCTCCAAAACGATCCGTACGGGGATCCTTGACATTCAGGTCCACCACGCCGCCCAAGGCATTCCCGTACTCGGCGCTGAAACCTCCGGCGATATAGTCAATGGATTCGATCAGCTCCGGTTCAATAATGCTCTCAAGCCCGCCAAAGTGATAGAATCCGCCGGAAATAGAATGATTGTTCACCTGAAAAAGGCTATCCTCCTGGGCAGATCCGCGAATGACGATGCCGTTGCCGTATCCGTTGAAAACGGAAATGGAATTCACGCCGGGCAGGCTGGTAACGCTGGATAGGACATCCCGGTTGGAGCCCGGAATCTGGGTGGCTTCTTCGACACTGAGTTGTTGATTGGAAACTTCATTGCTTATCTTTTTGCTACGCACGGTTATTTGGAAGGCGCTGATGGATTGGGGCACCAGACGCAACACCAAATTCTCTTCGCTTTGCGTTTCAATTTGAAGCGCCTGCTCAAATTTGTCATATCCCGGCGCAGAAACGATAATTCTGTATTTTCCCGGCTCAAGCCGGCACTGGAACTTGCCTTTTGCATCAGCGGTCAATGTCTCAATGATCTCTTCAGAGGAGGCGTTGCGAATATAGATGGTGGTACCTGCAACAGCCTTGCGGGTCCCTTTTTCCAGTAACATCCCGTTAACCGGCACGGGTTGAGAATCAAGCGGCAGGCTATCTGCAGCACAGATACCGGCGGTCAGCACAATAATCACAAGTATCAAAGGCATCATCTTTGTCATGGTCATCAATTCACTTTACGGATAAAGAGGTTAATTTTGAGTTGGCATGCGTTAGGGGATCTGTTTTCGCAGCAACGGATCGGGTAAACATATTTTGGGTGCAGATAAACGCCGTCATGGATTGCAGGTTTACGACGCTCTTTTTCACCTTGTCTTGTTTTATTAAAGACACATTCACCTCATCGTGCCTGTTTGAGAAGTCTGGGTCATGGTATGGGAATATCGATGGCTTTCCCCCCAGCATTGCAAAAGGGGGCGTTTGCGACCGGAACCATACAGGAGTGGGGAAATCGCGTCTGTAGAAAATTTGTACGAATTTGTAAGCAAATGTATTGAGCCTGAAACCAATGCTTTGTTCATGGTTACCCCAATGTTGCATACAGAAGATTGAGAAAAATTGCCAATTGCCATGGCCACCTTCTATGAGATACACCTGAGAAAAGAAAAAGTTCCATTTTTTAATTGGAATAACAAACCGGAAGGCATGAATTTTAGCAACTTTAAAAAAGAGAGATTCCGTTGTAATTCAAGATAGTAGGGCAAGGATTGTCACTGTGTTGAACCGATTTAACCCCAACTATTGAGGAAAAAGATCCACGGCAAATAGGGGGCAAAAGGAATGCAAAATGAATCTTTTTCTCGTTGAATCCAACGCTACAGCCGTGTATTGCCCGGGATTGGCGACCGGTATCGGCCAGGTGCCGGCTGAAACAGCCGCGCAGGAGATGGCCAGCGCATACCGGAAATTTTTGGCATCCACGAGGAATTGGAGCCAATGAAGCGCTTTGCTATCTAGTGTCGGTTCAGAAATAGGCCAATTTGGTTGAGATCAAGGCGCACGGCCCAATCTTAGCCCGGGTTTAACCACAGGCGCCCCACAGGAAGTGCCCTTGGGGTGCATGTGGTTGATATTCTGAGGATTAAATTTTTCACGCAACGCCGATATCGGGCAAATTGGCCATTTCTGAATGGGTACTATTTCGTCATCGGCCCCAACCGAACCGGCTCAAAACGCTCAAATCGAATGTCCCTGACGGTTCGGATATCAGCCCATAATGTCTTGTAACCTTTCGTCCATTTATATCGTTTCACCCGGTGGCGCCACACATTGATTTCTTGTGGGGTGGCCTTGCGCGATGGTTCCACCGTTCCATACAATCGAACGCCTGGCCAGGCGTCAAATTTACCTGTGAATATCGCCTTGACCCACAAACCGAGTCCCATGTGAACGGCGGAGATGCAGACCCGTGGATCGGCTTTGAGATTGCGGCTTGTCTGATCGGGGAACACATCGCTGTAGTATCCCGTGCAATCATCCTTCAGGATCAGGGAGGCATATGGGGCCATGTGCGGGCTGCCATCCGGGTTGACGGTCGCAAATGTAAAAAACCGACTCGATTGCCTGCTTTTTTCAAAATGCTCGACGATTTTTGGCCAACTTTGGATCAGGTTGTTAGACATGGGGGCGCTCCTCATTTTAGAGATTCACTTTAAAGTAAAAATCGTATGGAAAAGAAATAAAAAAATCGGAATTAATATATAGTAATTTTTTAAAAAGTCAAGCTATCGTTTCCCACTACCAGGGTAACCGCATTTGGATCGTTTTGATTTTTTTCGCGGGCATGGCCCGTTCCTAAAACCGCCAACAGCTTGGCCATGTGCGGTTTTTTGTAGGAGCTGGCCATGCCTGCGACCCTATTGTTGCAGAATTCGGTTCCAAATGCGGTCATCCTGTCCCACTGCTGATTTATTTTGGGCCAATCAAGCCGGAGAAATTCTCACCGAAAAAAATCTCACTAAACTCTGTTTGCTCTTGTTAAAATTCTCATTGGCTGTTATAATAATTGCCACTTTGAATTACTTGGAAGTTTATATGACTGTCATTGTAATATGTTACCATTGAATTGCTTTTTTTCGGAGAACAGGTCTAGCTATTGATGGGCGGCGTTGCGCCGTCTGAGCATATTGCATTACACTCGTCACAAGGAAGACTGTTTCAGACTCGCTGTCGCACTTATACCCCCCTCCGCGGCTGCGGGTCTGGCTCAACCCCGCCGATCGGGGTTCCGCGAGCCGCGGAGGGGGGTATAAGTGCGGCGAGTCGGTGAGCCTTCCATTGTCCCAGGTCATGTAGTAGACATCTTCTCCAATGCGAAGAGAGCTGTATGAAAGTCATTTCTGCAGCTCTTTTTTTTATGATCCATGCTCGTTATTTGCCCCATTGTTGCAACTTTGGGGAAGATCCCAGGAAAATTTTTTACCATAAAACGTGATCACGTCCGAAAGGACACGATCCTAAGGTGTCTTGATGTCCATTCAAGTCAATCTAGAAGATATTCAACATGCTTGGGATGCAAAGGATCCGCAGCTTCCCCTTTTGATTGATCGGCTGTCCCGACAGCATGATCAACAGCCGACTACGGCGCGCAAGGACACACCGACCTTTGACGCGTTTCTCTCCGTGATCAATAGTGAGATGTTCAGACGACAGTCAAGGGAGGAAAAAGCGCTCTATCGCATGGCGCAGATCAAGCTGCTGGAATCGGACCAGGCCGAAAGCCCTTTATCTGACCGGCTGCGGCTGCATGAAATCGTTCTGACACTCTGGCAGGACGACAGCTCATTTGCCCGCAGCTGCCTGTTTGAAGTGATTGCCAGCGTAAACCTGACCTATGGCCCCTGGCGGGCGTTGAAACGGATTTATAAAGAAGCCGAAGCCCAAGGCGATACGCAAATCATGGGAGCCCTGGCGGCGCGTTTTGACATGGCTGTTGCCAATCAAGACCATCAAGTCAGCCATAGGACCCTGGGCTACCTGTGCCGCCGGGCCTGGCGCTATCTGCGTCGAACGGCCGAGGGCCTGCCGGTCTTTTACGCCGAAGCGGCCGCCGATTATCTGGTCTGGTATACGGACCAAACCCGATGGAACAACACCTGGATCGCCAATCACATCTTGTTTCACGAACAGGGCCGCTACACGCGCAAGACCTTCTGGGTCGATCACCGCGCCAATCGGGCACGGATCAACAAACGTGCTTACGCCGAACTGTGGCGCCGCACCCCCAGACCGTTGTTTGCCTTGCTGGAGCGCGCCCGCAGTGAGCGGATCCGCGAGTTTGCCGTCCAGGCGCTTAAAGCCGATTTCAAAACAACCCTGCGTGACATCGAACCCGCCTGGGTGGCCCGGATCATCCGCATCAAAAGTGCGACCCTTCATGAATTTGCGGTCTGGATGCTCGAAAATGCCCCCCGCCTGGAGCAGGCAGCGTTTCAGCGGCTCGGGCTGCATGAGGCCGTGCTTTCCCTCTTTGATTCACCGGTTGGCAGTGCCCGTGTGTACGCGGCGGACTATGCCCGCACCCATGCCCGCGACCTTGGGTTGGATCACCTGATCCGTCTGGTGCACAACACCCACGAGGCGGTGAGAAAACTGGCCTTTGATCTTCTCTCGGCCAAGCATCCGCGCAAGGATGTGGGACTGGCCGCTTGGGGGAGAATCCTTGAAACCCGATACGGCCACGACTATGCGGCCAAGATACTCAGCCGGCATTTTGGCCCGCGCGATCTGACGCCGGCCTGGTTTAAAACCCTTTTGCTCTCACCCAATGCCAAAACCATCAAATTCGCCAAAGCGCTGTTGCCGCAGGTCCACCCCTTTAAAAAACTTGGCGCTGCTTTTTTTACCGGTCTTTTGCTTGATTTGGTTGATGTCTATCCGAATGACGAAGAGCGGGCCACCCATATGGCTGAATTTGCCCTGGACCAACTGGCCCGGTTCGATCTCGATGCCCTTGATGAGCAATTTTTGAAACAGATGTTTGTCCATCCCATGGCGCACTTGCACATGGCGGCATGGTTTGATGAAGGCCGGCTCAAAGCCGAAACGCTGGATATCGGTTTTTACAAATCCCTGGCCTGTTTTCCCGACTGGCAGAAAGATCCCTGGCTCAAGGCCCTAAAACACAAGAAAGACGCATGGAGGGCGGTGATCGAATTCAATGCAGAGCTTGCCGCGTGGGTGCGGCAGTGGCTCTCGGACGTCCGTAAATTTTCTCCCGATGATATCGGATTCGATTGGCTGATCGGGCTGGTGGGCCGTTCGGAGCCGGACTATCATCAATTTGCCGTCGACATGCTGATCAAAGCCTTTGCACCAGCTGATTTCGCCCCGTCTACAAGCAAATTGGAAGCCTCATCCGACACCGCCCTAGCCGGATGCGAGCGTTTGTGGGCCATGGCCACCGGCAAGGGAAAAGAAGATGATCCGATCCGAAAGTTCGCAGTGGCGTACCTACGGCGCCGGAATCCCGACATCTGCCTGGCTGAAACCGATCGGCCCGTGGATCCGGGGGATGAAATTCCCGCCGCCTTCTTGACCTTCGAACGCATAAAGCCGCTTTTTACAGATGATCGCCGGCTGCTCAGGGATCTGGCGCTGGAATACGCCCAATGGGAATTTGCCCGCTGGGATCCATCGCCCGAAGATTTGATCGCGCTATGCGAAGCGCCCGACCCGCGTATCCGTCAGTTTGTCGCCAAGGCGCTCTTTGCCGACGATACCCAGCAAAACAGCCGGTTCAGGCTGGATGCGAACCGGTTCTCAGCAGCGTCGGTCTATGCCTTTTGCGAATCCGCAGATGATGGAACCCGGCAGCTGGGCATGCTGCTGATTCGCAGCTATCCGCAATTCCAGGTCCCCGAGGCGTTGTTTTGTCTCACGGAAAGCCCGGACAGGCGGATGCGTGCCTTTGTCATTCGCACCATCTGGTCCCTTTACCGTCAAACAGGCATCACGTCCCATTGGCAGCCGCTGTCTGAAACCAAAAGTAAGGCAACACCGGATTCGCTTGGCCAAGCACCGACCGAGTCACCACGGCCGGTCAGACCGTTTGCCGGTCACGGGGAATTACGTGATTTTCTGAGGCGCATCCTTTTTGAAATTCCGCCGGCACGCTATCCCAGGCAAAAAGAAGCAGTGACCCTTTCAAGGCTCAAACCGCTGCCCACACGCAAAGCCAAGCTGGCCATGATCGATGTCATGCGGGATTTGGCCGTGGAAGACGAGGCCTTTGCCCGGGTGATACTGCCGCTGCTGGAAGAATTTATGCTGTCCAAGGGTAAAAGCGAAATGGCCGCCTGCCTGGTGGCGGTGACACGGATCAAGGTGAGTCATCAGGTGGCTCTTTAACAGCTACAGTTTCGGGAAATTTGCCTGACTCGTCATGCCGGACTTGATCCGGCATCCAGGGATTATCCGAACGCTGCATTTAGTGCCCGGCATATGCCGGAATGACGCAAAACTTGGAAAATAAGAGAATATGAGCCCGGATCATCTCATTATAGCCTGCCATCATTGCGGGACAAAAAACAAAGTGCCCAATAAGCACCTGCAGGACCGACCGCTATGCAGCAAATGCCAACTCCCGCTGCAAACCGAAGCGCTGACCGCACCCATGGCCGTTGGCGGCACACGCGAGAAATATCTTGCCTATCGCGGTGCGATCAAGGCCATTGCCGGACGGGACAAAGACCTGTTTTTTGTCACCCTGCACGCTGAAAAACAGCCCACCGGCCTGTATCGGTTGAACACCGAGAAGCATACGCTCAGATTGCAGTCGCTGCCCTGCGGCGCCACAGCATTGGCGGTGTCCTCAAACGCGGTTTTTGCCGCCGGAGCAACCGGTGCGATCTTTGACTGCAGCAGTGACGGCGAGCCTGCTTTGCTGGCCCATCCGTTTGAGACATCTCCCATCGCCCTGGCGCTTTTGGGTGAGGATCGGTTGGCGGTCATGTCCGACAATGCCATTGGTATTGTGGATTTCAAAACCGGAAAACTGACACAGACCCTGGCGCTGCCGGAAAACGAGCAGGGCACCTGTATGATCGCGGATTCCACCGGCTGTTTTCTGGTGGCGGGCACCAGTCAGGGAACGGTGCTGGTCTTCGAAGCAGAGACCCAGCCAAAATTTGAACTCAGCGATTCCGCCAAGCTGCACGGCGGTGCGGTGACGGCATTGCTCTTTGAAAAAGGCGAGACGCGGTTTCTTTCCACGGGCAGTGACGCCAGGCTTTTATCCACCCATGTGCGCGGAACCCTGGAAGCGATTGATCGCGGCAAATCCGTCGGGCATGACAAACCGGCGGTTGCCATGACGACGGGGCCCCACCGTTTTTATACGGCCTCAACCGATAAAACGGTAAAGGCTTGGGCGGATACGGGCCGTCCCGTAACCTTGAAAGAGGGGATGATCCGGCCCGTGGCCCTGACCACCGTCAATGTCTATTCGCGCTGCCATCTGGCCGTGGCCTGCAGCGATAATTCCATCCGGCTGTTTCTTCTGGATGATGACGGAAAACCGGGTGAGATCAAACTCAAGTATCAGGATGCGGTGGATCGGGCCAGGTATGAACTGGAACAGAAAGATCCCTTGCGGCGTGAGGCTGTTTTGGATGAATTGGCCGGTTACAACGACCGACCCTCCCTGAAGATTATCGCCAAGTGCATCAGCGCTGACACGGACGCAGGCATCAGACTCAAGGCCGCCACCCTCATAGCAAAATCCCGGCATCCCAAGGCCGCATCACTGCTGGAAGGTCATCTGGGACACCCGGACGAAGCTGTTCGCATGGCTGTGTTTGATGGCCTGGTGACCCATTTGACGGAAAACCCGTTAAGGCCGGTGGATCTGGCGTTTGCCGCCGGCAAGGTGGATGTGGGTATTGCCGCCGTGGATCACCTGGAGAAAATGGCGGCCAGGGACGATAGGGCCCAACAGCGCCTGGAAGCAGCGCTTGATCTGGAACTTTTCGAGGTGAGAAAAGCCGCCCTTTTCGCCATCGAAAAAATTCTTCCCGCAGACTCGCCCCAGGCGGATATGCTGGCTCTGGGATCGCAGCACTGGGATATGCGCAAGCTGGCCCTGATCCGCTTTTTTAAGCGCGGCATGCTGAAAGATGCATTGGTGCAGGCCGCCTTGCGCAATTTCATGGAAGATGAGCGCCCGGAGGTGAGACAAACCGCCTATCTGCTCAGCCTGTTGACCGTTCCCAGATTGGCCAACCATCTGCGCGGCATTGATGCGGACCTGCACCGCCGGCTTTTTGAGATTGAAACCGCCGACCAAATCCAGACGCCTGATCTGCCGGCACCGCCCAAGATCCAACCCAAGCTGACCGTGGCAGACCGGCAGCCGCTTTTCAAGGCCATGGCCTGCAGGGCAACAGACATCTGCCTGGCCGGCGCATACGCCATGGCCCTGATCGGCGACGAACGGGCCTTTGGCCTGCTCATGCAGCTCAGCCGTGAAACGGACGCCGGCATGCGCTGCGATGTGTGCCGGGCGCTTATGCATCTGGGTGATCCGCGGGGCATCAAGCGATTGCGGGTCATGATCCATGATCCGGCCGCCGATGTGAGGGATGCTGCTTTTTCCGCCCTGGCCGCCCTGCATGCCAAGCATCCCCTGGCCGCCGTGGATGCGGGGTTTGCCACCCAATTTGAAGATGTGCGCCGCCGAGCGCTGGACATCCTCATCCAGGTCGTGGCCAAAAATCCAACAAAGCCGGACCCATTTGCAAGAGATCTTTTGCAAAAGGCCTTGAACGACAATGCCGTGGCCGTGCGCAGTGAAGCCTTCAAAGCGGCCCTCAACCTTCAGATCGCGGGCGGACAGGCGCATACCTTAAGCTTTGTGCTGCACAGTGTTCACAGCGACATTCGCAGAAATGTGCTCATGGAAGTGATCGCTGAGAAGAAAAACGCCTGGGCCGCTGCTTTGCTGACCGGGTTTTTCAATGATCCGGATGAAACCTTGCGCGCAGACGCCTTTGACGATGCCGTGGACAAAAAGAAAAAAACACCGTTGGCGGTGTTGACGGCGGGCATGGATGCCGAGTTTGAGGATATACGGCTGAAAACCATAGTTGAACTGGTCAAGCATCAGGATAAGCCCGCCCGCAAAATGCTGCTCAAGGCCTTGAACGATAAAAGCAAGCCGGTTCGTCAAAAGGCCCTGGAGAATCTTTTAAAAAAAGGCGTGAAAAAAGTCCTTTCCAAGGCATTTGCCAGCGACTACCTGGATGTTCGCAGCCGGGCCGCGGAAATTGCCGCCGGCTTCGGCGACCCGGATGCGCTGCAGCCACTGCTGGATCTGTTGGCCGAAAGGCAGCCGGAAGAGACCGAGGAGAAAAAGGCATGGACCGACACCATAAAGACCGCGTTAAGCGGCCTGGGTCGGTTGGGGACACCCGATGCCATCGACCCTGTGCAGCCGTTTTTGTCCCATGCAGACTGTGCGATCCGGTCCGCGGCCATCACGGCGCTGATCCGCATGTCCCGGCCTGGAAAGGAATCGGCGCTGAAACAGGCTATCAAACATGCGGATGCGCATGTTCGCCTGCGGGCCGCTTTGGGGTTGGCCTATTGCGGCAATCCCCTGGCTGAACGGCTGCTTTTTTCCGATGAGGCGTCCGGAACTATTTCAGACGAGGAACAGCTTACCGCAGCATTTATTTTGAGCGTGGCCGGCGGTGAGAATGCCAAGGCCGACGCCCATGAGAAAGACCATGGCAATTTCGACCGATTGCTGCTCTATCTGGACCATTCAAACCCGCACCTGCAGCAAACCGCCTTTCGACTGTTGATGCTGGCCGAATGGGAGGCCGGCGCCACAGGGGCTGCCGGTGAAAAAATCCCGCAACACTGTATCGCCTGTCTGGCGGCACTGGATCCAAAAATACGATTGGCTGCCGCCGGGGCCCTGACGCACATTGTGGATGATTTTGCGGGGTACATCGCCAAACAAATCAATGAACGAGAAAATGAAGCCCCTTGGACGATTCCAACAAAGAGCATCCAACTGTTGAGAGAACTGCTCTTTAACGCCCCCCTGCACGTCCGCGTAGAAGCCCTGCAAATCATGCTTAAGCTCAAAGAGAAAAAACAATCCCACTGGGAACAGGCCTGGACGGTACTTCTCAAGCGCTATCCCGAAGCGGTTGCCGCTGCCCGTGAGGGCAAGACATCTAAAAAGCCCAAATACAACCGCAAAAAACTGCTGCAGCTCGCCTTTGGCGCCTATGTGGGGCTGGTCCGGAACCAGAGCCGTTCGGGGGCCCAAAATGTTCTGCTCAACCGGTCGGCCATGCTGCGCATTGCCGACATGGCCGAAGGCGATGCATCCATGACGGCCGCCGCCAGGCCGGTTTTCATTCAGACGCTGGTCAGTCCCAACAAGGATGTGCGTCTTTTGGCCTTTGAACAGTTGGGCCGATTAGGCATGGACAACAAAGAGCGATGCGCCGAAGCCTTGCAGGTGGGACACAAGGACCTGGGCGTCCTGGGCCTGAAACTGCTGATGCAGGAAAGCGCCCGGCAGGTTGGACAGGCGCTGCTGGAAAATATCATCCTGATGAGAAAAGACGGGCTGGAGGTGGAAGCGGCCAAACTCCTGGCCGAACAGATGGGCAGGCCCGCTGTGGCGGAAAAAGCCTTGCAGGCCGTGTCCGAATCCTTGCGCAACATGGCGGTCAAATGGCTCATTGCCGACTATGATCAGGACCCAAAGGCGGTCAACGGATTGCGAGGCGCCACCCAAAGCCGTTTTTCCGCCATCCGGCTGGACGCCGCGTTGGCCCTTGGCGAGAAAAAAGATCAGACGGCCTTTGACACCCTGGCGACGCTGTTGGACAGCGCCAGGGAGGCGGCAGAACAGAAGAAACTGGTGCAGGCCCTTTTACGCTTGGGTGACCGGCGCACGCCGGATCTTCTGCTGGACCGGCTGGAAACGGACCCCATGGTCACGGCCGACAGCGATCTGTTGATCACCGCCGCCGGAAACTGCCGGCAACCGGAAACCGTTGAGCGGCTGATGACCCTGTTTAAGGCAGCCAAATATAAGAATAGCGCCTTTAACGCCGTGTTTACCATCAGCGGATTCGATCAGCAGGACTATCAATATCCCCGCCATGGGGATGTATTGGCCCGCCTGCTGGCCGCCACCATCCAGCACAATGAGAACAATCTCACGCGCAAGCTGATCAAAAGCGCACGGCTGGCCAGAGAAAATGACGTGGATGCCTCATTTTCCGTCCTGGCCCGGATTGCGGACAACGATGTGCGTCATGAGGCCATCGCGGCCATGGGATGGCGTCTCAAATTCCGCAAAGGCCCGGCCCAGCCGCTGCTCGACGCCCTGGACCATAAAGATCCGGCCACCCGGTTTCTGGCGGCCGATGCACTGGCCGGGGCCGGACGAACGGAAGGCATTCAGATTTTGCTGGCGGCAGTGGAACTGATGGATGATGTAAACGATCGCCGCCGCGCCGTGCGCCGGTTGGGTGAACTGGCCGACCAGCGGGCGCTGGATCTTTTGCTGCGTCTGGCAGGTGATGATGCGCATGCCCTGCAGGATGATGCCACCGAGGCCATTGGGCATATGGGCCAAACGGACCAGGCGGATAGAATTTTTGACCTGCTCCAGCGGGCATTGGCAACGGGTTACCGTTCCCAGCAGGAGATGGCGCTCAAAGGGCTGCGCTGGTTTGGAACCCAAAAGGCTTGGGCCCTGATTCGCGAGCAGGTGCAAAACCAATCGGATTTTTATCTTTGTCAGACCGCCATTGACCTTTTGGGAGAAAACAACGATGCCGCCACTATTGATCTGCTCTTAACGCTGATCAAAGACAGCGGCCGTTATCGATGGATGGCCGAGCGCGCCTATGGCAGCGCCCGAAAAATATTGGGTGACGATTCTCTGGAACCGGATTATGCCATGGTGCAGAGCCGTTTCCCGTCCGCTGCCATGGATTCACTGGAACGGGTTTGTGAAAAGGGCGAGCCGCAACATATCCTGGCGATCCTGCATAATTGTTCGGTCTCCATTCAAAGCGAGCTGGTGACCGGCCTGCTGCGAAAATCGCCCCTGCCGGTGGCGGCGGCCGCAGATGCTCTGGATGTATCCTTTGAAGCAACGGTTCGGGCCGCGGCCCAAATCGTGGGACGGGCCGCCACGGGCAAGCCTGAGGCAAAGACCCAATGCGTGGCTGCGCTGACCCGCTGGCTGGAAACGTGGCGGGCCAGACGGCAGGAGATGCTTGACAATGGCTACGATGATAAACCCCTGGTAGAATCCTTGACGCCTTGTCTGGAGCAGCTGATCTGGGCAGCGGGCCGCAATGATGCCGCCGAAGACATTTTGCTGGAGATGGCCACCGCCCACCTGGACGATGCGTATTTTCATCCCATTCGCAAAGCAGCCATCGAGGCCTTGGGCGCCTTGCGCCCCACTGAAAAAATTGCCCAAACAATGCAGGCTGTGGCGGTCGATGCCGAGCCTTCCCTGAGGCAGCGGGCGGCGGCTATTTTAAGCGGTTTTGAAAAAGACCTGATCCGCCCCATGGATCCAAAGCGGTTAACTGACCACCATAGCGTGGCCTGCCTGCAATCGCATCTGGATGAGGATACCCTGCATGCTGCCTTGGGCAGTGTGCATTACCAGGGCGTGGTGGTTCCGCTGATGATCAAGGAGAAAAACGTGGATGCCCTGAGCCGGATTGCCGGGGACTGCCATTTGCCTGAGGTTGAACGCTCCGGCGCCATCGAGGCCCTGGCCAGAATAGACGCTCCGGGTGTCCAGGCGGCCCTGATCGCCATTGGTGAGAACAAGCAAGAAGAGGAAGACTTGCGCAAATGCGCCTGGCGGGCGTTGAAGCGATTCAAGCGAGCACAGAAAAGAGCAATATGACAGAAGACCAAGACCAACACAACAAAGCGGACAGTACACCTGATCATACCATGGTGGATATGGGCTATCCGGGCAGCAGCGCCGTGGCGTCGCGTGGCAGTGCCGCCGACATTTCGCTCTTTACCGACACTCATCGTGCCCCGGTATCATTCAACGGCAAAATCAAGGATCCCATGCGGTTCCGTGAGGCTGCCGCCGCCCTGTATGCCATTGTGTCCAGCGATTACCGCTATGTCCCCAAGGATCGCAGCGCTTATCTGGCCTACTCCCGTCTGCGCCGTGAATCGGCGAATCTCAGCGCCTGGGAGGCCCAGCAGGCGTATTTCGACTGGCTGGCCCGTAATGATCCCACCGCTTTTCTGATTCTCGATCCGGTAATCTGCGTGCACCCGGACAAGATATTGCTTGAGGTGTTCAGCAAGGACGAGGGGGCCTATGCCTGTTTAGGGATCGGGATGGACGCGTTTCAAACCGATCAGGCCGCCGCATTCGGCACCACCAACATGGATTTCAGCCGTCATCTTTATGATGGCATTCAGAAAATACGCTCCCATAAAGAGACGTCCATTTCCATCGGCAGCGACGCCCTGACCCTGCAAGCCGGCGACGAAAAAGTGCTGGAAAAGAAAATCAGCCTGCCCGATTCATGGCTGCGCGGTTTTCTGCAGGTGCAGTCGGCGGCCACACTGCCCCATGATACCATCCGCATCGCGCCCATGGATGTTTACAACATGCTGCGGCACCTACGGCTGCACAAGGACGTCAAGAGAAAACGCCGCGCTTTACGCATTGAACTGGTTCCCGGAGCGTATCCGCGTCTGGTGCTGGAGCCGTGGGAGACGGCCATCGAGACGTCTCAAGAGATTTTTAAAGGCCGGCGATCGAAAGTGGTCCGGGTCTGGGGGCGGCGGCGACTGATGCTGATCCGCCGTTTGCTGCCCTTTGTGGATACCATTGACGTGCATCTTTGCGGCAGCGGCCTGCCCAGTTTCTGGGTATTCAAGGCGGGCGATGTTACCCTGACCCTGGGCCTGACCGGCTTTACTTCCGCCAACTGGTCGCGGGCCTTAGGTTTCGACTTGCTGCTGCCCAGAAAAGTCGAAGCCACGCAAGACCTTGAGGCGGTGCTGGCGCATCTTGAAACCGTGTGGCTGGATTCTTTCTCAGCCATTTCAACCGCCACCGGCCTTTCCGGTGCCACCCTGCTGAAAACATTGCAGTTGGGATGTCAGCAAGGGGCCGTCATGTACGATATCGCAGCGGATGTCTACCGCCTGCGACCGCTTTTGGGCCATACCATTGCGCTGGGTCGCCTTGAATTCAGAAACCAGCATGAACGCCGGGCCCATGATCTGCTTCACCGCAAGGGCGCGGTCACCATTGAATCCATCAATCGCATTTACGGTAGCGGAATTGAACTGACCGGCAGCGTCAGGGTCAGTGAAGACAAACGCGAGTACCGGCCCTTGATGCTGATCGACGACGACGGCCAGGTTGTCAACGCCCAGTGCACCTGCACTCACTACCGCAAAAAGGGATTGACAAAGGGGCCTTGCCCCCACCTGATCGCCCTGCGGCTCAAGCATGCCCTTGACGCCCTGAAACAAATGAAAAGCGGACAGATCTCCCGGGCGGTAACCATGGAAACCCGCACCTACTTCAAGCGCCGCGGACAACAGGAGAATGTCTGCCAGATCACATTGAACAAAGAACGCCTGAAAATCCGGTGGGGTACACAAGGCGAGGGCATGCGCGTTTCCAACGTGCATTTCAATACAGTGGATGAAGCTCGCAGCGCATATGGCGATCATGTGGCGCGTCTGGAACAAAACGGTTATTTGGATGCAACGGCAGGATGATTATGAAACGGCAATCTGATCCGGTTACCCTCTGGCGGGAAATTCGTAATGCAGGCGGCATTGATGCCTATATTGATGAGCAGTTGAAAACGCACGGCTACCTGGTTGAACGGCGCGCGACCGATTCCATGAGCAAGCGTGAACTGAGTGAGTATAAAAAAAGCCTCAAGGCGGAAGCGGCTGAGAAAAAACGGCTCAAAAAAGAAGCCTGGCAGGCTTACAAGCAGAATAATATTCTTCATCTGGGGGAGGGGATCTACTGGAACGATGCCGATACCGCTGATCGATATGATCTGCCCAAGGCAGCCGAACGGGCGGCTGAAAATGAACTGCCGGTGCTGGATTCACCGGCCGGGTTAGCCCGGGCGCTGGACATTTCCGTTGCCGATTTGCGCTGGCTGGCCTTTCACCGCGATGCCGCCACCCATATCCACTATTATCAATTCTCCATTCCCAAAAGGGACGGCACACAGCGTCCCATCTGGGCACCCTTGCCAAAGCTGAAAAACGCCCAGCGCTGGATTCTGCGGCAGATTGTGGAAAAACTGCCCGTGCATTCGGCCGCCCATGGATTTGTGCCCCTGCGCTCCACGCTGAGCAATGCCGCCACCCACACAGGCTCGCAAGTCATCATCAAAATGGATCTGAAAGATTTTTTCCCCACCGTTACTTTTCCCAGGGTCAAAGGCGTGTTCAGAAAAGCGGGCTACACCGAGCAGGTGGCCATCCTGCTGGCGGCCCTGTGTACCGAGGCCCCGCGCGAAAAGGTCGAGCATGCCGGCACAACCTACTACATTGCCATGGGGCCGCGCTGTTTGCCCCAGGGCGCGCCCACCAGCCCGGCCATCACTAATACGCTTTGTTTGAGCCTGGATCGGCGCATCAGTGCGCTGGCCCATAAAAACGGCTGGCGCTATACGCGCTATGCCGATGACCTGACCTTAAGTTTTCCCGTCAAATCCAAAAAGGCGCCGGCAACCGGCAAAATCGCCGGCCTGATCAAACGCATCGCGGCCGACGAGGGGTTTCTCATCAACCCCAACAAAACCCGATTTGTCAGGCCCTCCGGGTGCCAGCGGGTGACCGGCCTGGTGGTCAACGACGACCAGCCGCCACGGGTGCCGCGTAGCGTCAAGCGTCGCATCCGGGCCGCCATCCACAATCTTTCTCAAGGAAAAGAATTGAAAAACGGCGATACCCCACAAACCCTGATGGGATACGCCGCCTATATCTACATGAGTGAGCCTGAATTGGGCCGCAGGCTTCTGGATGCGCTGGGAAAAATCAATCGTGAGGCGTCCTGAGGCGCCTTTTTTTTATAATAATCCACGGTTCCATAAAAAATCATAAATTCCAATTTGGCGTCCTTCCGGTGTAAGCAGGAATCATGTGCTTTCAATAGGTTGTTGATGCCGGATCAAGTCCGGCATGACGCGTCAGGCATTTTTAGAGTCAATCAGAATTATGCGATCAGTCGTTAGCGGGTTGGTACGCTTACTGCGTTTTCTGTAGGAGCGGTCCATGGCCGCGACAAAGGATTTTTCATCGATTTGTCCCCCGCCCGTGCTCCGTGTGGGAGCATCAGTTCCTGTTAATTGATTCCTTGTGCTACACGTGTTATTGTACGTGTAGCATAAGGAGGTGCTTCCAATGCAAAAGAAACTTACAGTGACAATAGACGAAGAGGTCTACGAAGGTTTGCGAACAGTCATTGGACCGCGAAAAATAAGTCGTTTCATTGAAGATTTAGTTCGGCCCCATGTTATAAAAAAGGATATGTATTCTGCATATAAAGAGATGGCTGCTGATCAAATAAGGGAATCCGAAGCCCTTGAGTGGTCCGAAGGCACAATCGGAGATTTGGGCGATGAAGAGAGGTGAAGTATGGTGGATTAATTTCGAAGCTTCCACCGGGGGTGAAATCCGTAAGCAGAGACCTGCCGTTATCGTAAGCAATGATGCCGCCAATCATTATCTTAACAGAGTTCAGGTTGTTCCTTTAACGAGCAGTGTTGACAAGCTTTACCCCAGTGAAGCCTATGTGACGTTTCGAGGTAAAATGGCCAAGGCAATGGCAGATCAGCTCACGACGGTGAGTAAGAAGCGTTTAATCAATCCAGCCGGGTCGATCTCTTCCATTGAGATGGAAGGCATAGGCAAAGCCATCACTACCCAACTCGACCTTTAAGCCAGAACCGGTAAGGATTGATACGGCCAGTAAGGTTGTTTTCAATCCGAATACACAATTGCTACATCAAGAGAAGAGATACTAAAACATGATACTATTTCATCATGAACAAACAAGCATTTCAGGATTCAGTAGATGATTATCTCGATTTCTGTGCTGAACGAGGTGAGGATCCTGAAAAGCCTTACTCTGGAATATTTGTCGTACGCGTTGAACCTGAAATACATAAAAACATTACCATTGAAGCCCGCAAAAAAGGAATGAGCCTAAATGTATGGGTTAAAAACGCTTTATCGAGAGCGTTAACCGACCACACCCAACCTCCGACTCCATAGGACCGCAAAAAGCGGGCGACCTCGGTTCCGGCAAATTCATCAATCCGCATTTCATGAACTTGACAATCTGACCCCAAATGAATTTTATAAGGAAGCGTTGTTCAAGGAAAAGCTATGGAGTGAATGATATGGTAAGTTGAACTGGGCATTGGATGCAGAACTTGAAGATCAGCACGATATGTGCGAGGCTTTCGCCGAATACCTTCACCGCCGGCATCCCAAGTCGGCCTGGCATACCCTTTTTGGGAAATAAAAAAGCGAGAAAAGAACTGGCCTGTGATTGCAGCGATACGGGCCGAAGACTTCGTTCGCCAACCCTCGCCCAAAACGTTTGCCGACTGTAAGCGGCCGTCGGCAGGATCAAGACTTGGCCTGTGGTATGCGAATCCCAGCTACAGTACCTGGAAAAAGGCGAACTGCCCTGGAAACAGAAGCATTGGCCCCTTCCGAATTCCGGCTTGGATGTACCACAATCAAAACGCATTGACCTGGCTATTCTTGAAAAAAAGCTTGAACGGTTATTGCATTCTGTTGGAGGTCTTGGACAGCCTGGAAGATAAACCGATCATTAAAAAAAGCATTGATCTGATGATGGCGCCCAAAAGAAGCAGGAATATTCTGTACAAAAAGTTCAATTTCTGATCTTTTGCTCTTGAGCCCCGCTAACATATCGTATATTGATTCAATCAACAATAAACGTCTGATTCAACCATCCGATTCCTCCGACTCTACCTGCACTCACATCGCCAGCGACAAATCAATGCCGATTCTGGAGCCATTTTTCTGGTAGCACATTCAGAGACTCATCATCCGGGGCATGTCATGTGTTAACACCCCATGGTTTGTTTATTTTACTTCCAAAGCAATCAAAAAAAGAGTCTATTTCATATTTTTGATTCCCCCTTTGATAACAGTAGCGTTGATTAATTCCATCGCGGACGTATTTTACCGTTTTTAGGGATTTTTATATTTAATTCCTCGAATGGACAAGGGATACGCATCCGAAGGTGTAAACTGCGACCGGAAGGCGGGCCACTGTCCGGGCCTCCTGCGATTGCAAAGGTAGACGCGTTAGGTTTGGGGAACGCTATGGTATCATATGAAATTGAATTTTTTGTGAGGAACCCTTCAATGCTATACGGCTTCTCCAGAAGATGGTACCTTGGCAGGCACTATTAACTTTGAAGGTCATATAATGAAAAGACATTGTACGTTACTGCTGGCTTTATCCCTGTTCCTGATCCCCCGGATGCTGGGCGCTGAAAACACGCAGGTTGAATGGCGGCCCGTCAACTATGAACAGGCAATGGCACTTGCGGCCGGGGCCGATGCCCAGCATTATCCCAATTCCGATGTGGTGGATCTGGTGCGCAATGCCTTTGTGAAATACCAGGCCGACGGCCGTTTTGACAAATATTATGAGCTCTACGCCAAAATTTTAAGTGAAAAGGGCCGCAGGGAATTCAGCAGTGTTTCCTCATCCTTTACCATTCCTTACAATCAAACCGAATTTAAGGTGGTTGAAGTCATTCGCCCGGACGGCCGACGGGTTGCCGTTGACCTGGAGCGCAATTCCCGGGTAACGGTTGAACAATCCCAGATGGACACCAATATCTACAATCCCAACAGCCGTGTCCTGAGCGTGACCCTTCCCGAGGTGCAGATCGGGGACACGGTTCACTTCATCATGTACGACCGGTTTGCCAGGGTCAGGGTGCCCGGCACCTTCAGCGATTTTGTGACTTTTGAAGGTGAACGTCCCATTATTCGTGCAGACTATACCGTGGCGGCGCCCAAGGCCCTGCCCCTGAAAAGCATTGCCCTCAAATCCGAGATTGAGGGAAGCGTCAGTTTTACCCAGCAGCATATAGGTAACCAGATCATCTACCGGTGGACCGCCCGTGATGTGCCCAGGGCCTTCAAAGAACCGGATATGCCGCCCCTTTATACCCAGGCTCAGCGTCTGCTGGTCAGCACGGTCAAAGACTGGCAGGCGCTTTCCCGGTGGTACTGGCAACTGTGCAAACCGGCCATTGAAGATGACACCCCAGAGATGGCGGCAAAAGTCCGGGAAATAACGGCGGGAACAGACGATCCCATGGAAAAAATGCGGCGCATATTCCGGTGGGTGTCCCAGAAGATCCGGTACCTGGGCATTACAGTTGAGGAAGAGGCCCCCGGCTATGAGCCCCATCCCGTCAGCATGACCTTTAACAGCCGGGCCGGTGTCTGCCGGGACAAAGCCGCACTGCTTGCGGCCATGCTGCGCCTGGCAGGATTGGACGCCTATCCCGTGCTGATGATGAACGGGCCCCGCAAAGATGAGGAAGTGCCCCAGCCCTACTTCAACCACGCCATCACTGCAGTTCACCTGGAAGAGGGATCCTATGTGCTCATGGATGCAACCGATGAGAATACCAAGGAACTGCTGCCCGCCTATCTCAATAACCAGAGTTACCTGGTGGCCCTGCCCCATGGCGATATACTGCGCACAAGCCCGGTGGAACCGGCTGAAAAGAACATGATGCAAATCCGCTCCCATGGCCGGCTTAAGGACAACGACCTCCTGGTGGATGCGACTCTGGATTTTAAAGGGGTCAACGATAATGCCTACCGGGGTTTTTTTGCCCGCCTGAATGTCCACGAACGGCTTGGATTCTTTGAAAAAATTATCAAGAACAGCGCGCCGACAGCTATTTTGGAGGCGCTGTCCGTCTATCCGACCAACATGCAGGATACGTCAATCCCCCTCAAAGTAAGGCTCTCACTCCAAGTCAAGGACTATGGAATTGAAGCTGAAGATATGACCGTGCTGCCCGGCCTGCGGATGGGAGAGAGCTTTGGGATGCTCAATTATATCCTGGGGGATATGGGGCTGAAGCAACGCAAGTACCCCCTGCTGACCGGCCATACCTGCGGGGTGGATGAAACACTGGAAATTGATCTGCCGGACGGGCTGCAGGGCAAGATAACCCTGCCCGGCCCCGGTGAGGCCAGCCATGCTACCCACACCTGGCAGCAGAATACGGTCCTGACCGACGGACGGTTGATCAGCCACCAGCGGTTTACCCTTGATGTGACCGAATTCCAGCCCCCGGATTATGCGGCATTACAAAAAACCCTGGCCGCCGTGGCCGCTGCCAGGGCCGGAAAGACCTTGATCAGCACCCCGGCGGATCCCATCTCAGGCAACAATGACGCCGTTATTCTTGAAGATATCAACCGCTTTGAGGTTGAACCGGACGGGGCCTGGACCGAGATTAAAACACTCAAACTCAAGGTCCTCAACTATGCCGGGCGCAAGCGTTTCGGGGATGTGCACATCGCCTTTAATCCGGCATGGGATACGGTGACGGTTGAGCGGGCCGCCGTGACCACGCCCGACGGGCGTACTCTGGAAGCCTCGAAAAAAGAGATCAACCTGATGGATGCGCCCTGGGCCGGCATGGCCCCGCGCTACCCCGCATCAAAAATCATGGTCGTCAGCCTGCCGGGCATTACCGAGGGCTGCGTGATTGACCTGAAGGTGCGCAAAAAAAAGACCGGGCGCCCCTTCTTCAGTATCAACGAAAACTATATCGCCGACGATCGCCCGGGAAGCAGAACACGGGAGCGCCGTTTTTATCTTTTTGCCGACGGCGTTTTCGGCAGGGATGTGCCTGTGCATAACAAACGGGTCGAGATTGTGATGCCGGCCGACACGGCACTCCACGTCCTTGAGGTTGATCCGGGATCTGTGATCAAATCGGCGGTGAAGACCGGCCCGGACGGTTTTCGGGAATACACCTTTCAAGCCACTGATATGGCGGCACAACTGCCCGAAACCGATATGGTTCCGGGCTACAGCCGCCACCCGGTGGTGCATGCCTCAACTGGAAACCCGGAAGAATTTGCCCGAAAGCTGAACCGGATGCTGGTTGAAGCGGCAGCGCCTGATCCCAAAATAAAAACCCTCGCCATGGAACTGGTCAAAGGCATCAATGATAACAGGGACCGCATCCGCGTAATCCGGGACCATGTCTCTTTAAATGTAAACACCATTGATTGGGCCATCTTTGATATGCCCCGGATCTCTCCTGCTGCCGAAACTCTGGGGAGCGGCTACGGCAATTCCTGCGACCGGGCTGTCTTGCTTTTCAGTCTGCTGGAGGCGGCGGGACTCAAACCGGAGTTTGTGCTGCCGTCTAGCCTGCCGGAAGCAGGGTCCCTGAATCAGCCGTTTGTCAAAGCCCCCAGCCGGCAGATCTATGTTGATCTGCTGGTAAGGGTGAACACCCGGGACGGCTGGATTTACCTGGGAGACACGGACCACTACGCCGCCCTTGGTACAACCGGCTATGACGGCCACCCCGGCCTGAGACTCAAAAACGGCCAAAGAATCATGATCCATGGATTATCAGAAGATTATGCCAACCGCATCGAAACCCATGTGCAAGTGGATCTCGATTCAACGGGCAAGGTCCAAATGACCATTGAGCACCGCTACCGGGGGACAGCCTATGCCCGGATGAACAAGCGTTTCAGTGAACAGACGCCTGAGGAACGAAGGCGCTATCATGAGGAACTGATCTCCGCCCTGCGCATGGGCGCACGCCCGACGGAAAGCTATGTGACGGACTTTGACGTCTATCCGGGTGTCGAGCGCTTCTCCATTGAAGTGGATGATTTCGCTGCGCGCCAGGACGGGTTTGTGGCCCTGGATCTCCCTTTCATGGTTCGCGGAATCGAGGGTGCAGAGCGGGATGAACGGTTAAGTCCCCTTTTTAGAGACACGCCCGAATCCCTTAAAACCGAAATCTGTCTGCATATCTCCGATACCCTGAGCTTCACCCGGGTGATCCCGGCTGAAAAACGGGTAACCCGGGTCCCGGAGCTGGGCCAGATCACGATGACCCGGAATATCCGGGGGCAGGAGATGACCATTGAGCAACAGATTGATCTGGATGCAGGCGTGATCAACCCCCGGATCTATCCGCAACTGGTCAACGCCCGCCAGGAACTAGCGGATGCCGCCAACCGCACTTTAATTTTAAAAATTGAGGGGAACCGTCACCAATAAACAGGAGACGGCTCCTCAATGCCTTAGCGAATAAAATCTGAAAACTACTGCCCTCTCTGACTGATAAGGCCGATGCTCTTGAACCGTTTTGAATGTCCCGGTGATACCGCTGTTCCAAAAAAAATCAACGTTAAGGGGCAAAAATCGCATTGTTTTCGGTCAAGAGAATTAAAGGTCGGTTTGCAGGAACGAAAAAAGATGGGCGGTTTCCAGGCCATCATGATTACAGGGATGAAATGACTTCGACACCGGTGGCTATCAATTTGCGCGTAAATTCAGTCGTTTATTGGAAAATAGAGGATCTGTTCTGGATATAGACCTACAGGGAAGCGGCTTCCTTTTTCACTTCTCTTTTCAAGTCGAGTTTATCAATAATTAGGCGGTACGCCGTATAGTATTTATAAATGTTGCTTACATACTGCACCGTCTCTCTGCCGATCCGCCTTGCGGCAACAATTTCGACATTGCGAAACCAGATGTTTGGATCGAGCCCCACTTTTTTCGCTTCACTCCTCAGCCTCCTGACTTTTGCGGGTCCGGCGTTGTAACTGGCGAAGGTGAAAAGCATCTTATTCTTTTTACTCATTGATTCTTTTTCAAAGTATCGACTGTAAATAAATCTAAGGTATTTCGTGCCGGCATGAATGTTCGATTCCATTTTTTCAATGTCGGGAATGCCCACATTCGGATCTGCAGCCGTGCTGGGTAAAAGTTGCATGACACCGATCGCTCCCTCACGACTGCGTTTGTTTTGATCAATTCGGGACTCTTGATAGGCCAGTGCAGCAATTAAAAGCCAATCGAAATCGTATTGATCCGCGTATAAATTAAAATAGCCGACAGCCTCCTTAAATCTTTGAAATTCCCTTTCATTCAGAGAATTGCGGACCCATTTCGTGTTTTCGAGATAGCGCCTGAACAGGATGTTGCCGATCTGGGTTCCCTTTTTATGTGCTCGCATAAATCGATCGATCATTTCCTTTAATTCAGCGTTGTCCTTACGAATCGCCCATGCGATCTGCCCACCTGTTCTCAGCTTAATCTCTGGATGCACGGTCAGGTCCTTGAAAATTTGCACCCAGAATTCAGCTTTATGACTGTCAATGGGAATCATTTGGATCAGATTGGCGTTCATCATCTCCAAAAGATCCTCATCTTCGAACAATTCATCCGCCATCACCAATTTCATTGGCACCTTACCCGCTCTTTCAAACGCCTCGTTGAGACTCAAAAGGCTTTCATAGTAGCTGCTCGATTGCCTAACATGGATTTTTTTGCCCGATAAATCTTCGATTGTCAGGATGGGAGGCGCCAATGGTCCGGTAACGATGATTTCGTCAATGTTGGATAGATAAGGAACGGAGAAGTCAACTGTTTTGAGTCTTTCCGGCGTTACGGTTAGATTTCCGGCCGCAATGTCTCCCAGCCCCTCAACCAGTGCGGGTAACAGCCTATCCCGTTGGGTTGGAACGATAATGACCTTGATGTCCAGTACCTTCGTATTGATCTGCTTGTTCAGAAAATTTTCGAATTGTTTTAGCATCTCGTAAGTAAGGCCTCGCTGGTCGGCACCGTCGAGAAAATAGAATGTCTTACTGTACGGAACCAGGGCACGAATGGTGCGCCTTTCGATCATATCATTGAAATTTCCGGTCCACTTCTGTTTAAGTTTTATCAGTGATTCAGTTGCCTCAGTTACCGGAATGCCCGTGTTGGATATAAAAAGGATTAGTGCAATGACGTACCCAGTTAGTACCGTTTGTTTATGAGTGCGCATTTTTACACCTCAAAATTCCGATTTGCTGCCTTTCAGTCAGATTGTCAAATCCGATTGAAAAGATGCTCTGTTTTCATTGCTGGGGGAGCCCCAGATCTTGATGCCCAATGCCTGCGTTAAAGCGCTATCTCTTAACATTGGTATTGCAGTCATCAGTGGTTTTCAATAAAAATAATTTGTGAGCCCTTACTCGGGATGGATCTTTAACTGATCCGGTTCTTCTGCTTTGTGCAGCCATCGCGGGAGGGCTTTTTTTTCTGGAACCGCCTGGCCGATGAACGAGGTCGCATTCAATACCATACCTGCAAAGCGTCATGAAGGCCAGCACCAGTAAGATTTGGAAGATGGTGTAATACCCTCGGCTCTTTCCCAAAAGCTTTTCGGCACCTTCCAAAATGCCGTTGGCCAAAAGCGCAGGCATGGCACACAAAACTTCTGCCTTGGGAACATCCAGGCAGGGCTCGCATCGCACTTGCGCTTCGCCTTGACCGATCGAGGCTAAAGCCCGATCCATAACCCGAGTGCAGGCCGTACCCATGCCCATAGAATTATATTTTATGAGTTAAGATGACCGATAGCTGGGGGGGTAAAAGCATTGGATTTCAGCACAAAGCATCGACAATCGGTTTTATTTACAGCTTTGTATTTGTTGTCATCTTGGCGCCGAAATTCAATGGCTCTTTGCAGGAGATGGCTTGCCCAACTGAGAAGTAGATTTTGCATGCGATATGACAAAAAATATCTATCGCCACATGCAGGGAGCTCATCCTCGGGTACCCGGAAATGAAGTCGTTAATGTGTGCGATCGAGCGGGTATGACTCAGCCGCCCTTGCGCCGTCGCCGAAATTCGGCTGCTTCGGCACAGTCGTCAGCGGTCAAATCGGCCAGACGCGCCAGGATGGCGTCGTTGCCGGAGGCTGGGTAGTTGTCCAACTTGCCGGCGAGTTCGGGCAGCCGATAGAGGAAATTGCCGATTGTTTCAGGGCGGATTTGGCGCATGCTCAGGCCGTAACCGAGCAGGGTGAGAAAATGGGCGTTGATCTCCTGCTCGAACTGACCGATCATAGGCAGGGCCAGATAGGGCTTGGCTTGCCCAGGTGCAGGGCCTCCGTGATCAGGGTGAAGCCGGCCGTGGCCATAACCCCGCGGCAGGTGGCCACGTCCTGCAGAAAACCATTTCGGCTGGGCGGTTTGAAACACAGGTGGCCGTCGACGCCCTCGCGCCCGCTGCCGTAGACGACGAATTGCTCGCGGGGGAATTCCTTCAGCATATCGATGAATGATTCGAAACCGGAGGTCAGATAGACCAGGAAGTGTGACCCGGTCTCTGGCCTTAGGGCTCGCGCAAAAATAACTTCACATTTTCAGCGCCCATCCATCCCGCTCAGCGGTGTTGCGAAAACACGGAATATGCCTGATATTCCTTTGTCTTCGCGCCTTGCTGAGCGGGCGCCTGAACACTGACAATTTGTGAATTTATTTTTGCGCGAACCCTTAGCGCCAGGACCGCGTCGCGTAGAATGGGCGGGAAAATAAATGATAATTTCTTATCAGGCAGTATTTTAAGTGGTGAAATGATCGGCATCGAAACACCACGCGACGGCATCAAGATGCGCGCCTTTTTGTTGTCGTCCCATACACCTCGTGCATCTTGAAGAAGCTTTCCCATTCGATCATGGATTTTTGGCGCCTTCAATCTGCTTCTGTCAAACACGGTCCCGCATTTCTCACAAATCATTAAATTCATTCTGTCCTCCATTGAATATCGGTCAAGGCCCTTGCTGATGATGTTAAAATAGGTTTTGGGATTTACTGATTTACTCGTGGATCTGCCAAAAGGCCCGGATCAACCGAGAATTCATCCTGCGCTTCTGAATACAAATACCCACATCGTAAGGCGTCAGCGCAGGCTTTATCTTCAGCGGGGTGATACGGTTGCGAAGTGGACTGTTGTCGATGACCAGTCCGGGTACAATCCCCACCCCGCATCCTAAACTAACCATGGACAAGATGGCCTCGTTACCGGAGACCTGGGCATAAATGTTGGGTTTGATGTTTTTCTTTTTAAACCAGGCGTCGATTTTCTTGCGGGCCATGCCGCGCTCCGAGAGAATCATGGGAACGATATCCCAAGGGATGGGGCGTTGTTGCAAGGCATCGGAATATTCCCAGGTGACCTTGGGGGCGACCGCATCCAGGCCAACCTGGGTCAACATTTTGAATAGCAGGGGGTGGCGAGGTTCTTGGGGCTGGGGCGCGACAGCGATATCAACCTCACCGTCGATCACTTTCCTGATGGCAATCCCCGCATCCCCAGTTTGAAGACGGATATTCACCAGTGGATAGGCGGTTTTGAAAGCGCTGAGAAGATCCGGCAGAATCGTCAGACTGGCCGTCACCGAACAGTAGATGGTAATCTCACCTTTTAGAATTTGTCTGTCATCGGCAAGTTCATCCAAAACGGTTTGCCACTGCTGCAAGGCATCTTTTGCATAGTCTCTGAAAATCATTCCTGCGCGAGTCAGTTTTACCTGGCGGTTGTCCCGTTCAAACAACCGGCGCCCGACTTCGGCTTCCATACGCTGGATCTGCCGGCTGAGAGCCGACGGGCTGATGTGGCAGGCCTGTCCGGTGCGTCCGAAGTGAAGGCTCTCGGCTAAATGAAGAAACAGTTTTAGACTCTGGTGATCCACTTTACGCTCCTCAAACAGGCTCTTTAATATGGTTGTTGCAATATATGCAATATAATAATGCAAACATATCACTTTACGCAACATTAACTATCGATTAAATCATGTTTGTCAGCAAGTACCTGTTCGAAAAGAGAAACGATTTTTCAAAATTGCTTTGCTAATTGCCAACAGCCAACAGCCAACTGCTTAATTGAAGTAGGAAGGAGCATGAATAACCATGGGAAAAACAATCGTGGAAAAAATTCTCAGTCATGCCGCCGATAGCGACGATGGTGTTGCCGGTGATATCGTAAATGCCCGTGTATCCCATCTGATGACAAATGATGCCGTGGGAGAGCTGACGGTCAATGCCTTCACCGGCATCCGGAATGCCGCACCCTGGGATAAGAATCGGATTTCGGTAGTATTGGATCATTACATACCGGCCACTACGGAAAACGCCGCCCGTGTCCATAAGCTGCTCAGGGACTTTGCCCGTCGCCACGGTTTGCATCTTTTCGATCATAAAGGCGTCTGTCACCAGGTGATGGTGGAAAATTTCGTCCTACCCGGTGATGTAGTCATCGGCACCGACTCGCATACCTGCACGTATGGGGGCCTGGGGGCCTTTGCCACGGGCGTCGGTTCAACAGACGGCGCAGCAGCCATGGCTACCGGCAAGATATGGCTAAAGATACCAGAAACCATCCGTATTGAGCTGAAAGGGTCACTGCCGGATCACGTGCACGCCAAGGATCTTGTTTTATACCTGATCGGTCGTTTGGGGGCCGATGGCGCCACTTACAAGGCCTTGGAGTTTTCAGGCGAAGGCGCAGCCAGGATATCCAATGCCGGTCGCTTTACCATCTGCAACATGGCCATCGAAGCCGGCGCCAAGACCGCTGTTTTTGCGCCGGATGCGGTTACGCGAAGGTTTCTGGGACAACGCAGTGACCAAGGACTTTTTTTTGCCAGTGACCCGGATGCGGTCTTTTCCGATACGATTACAATTGATCTGGATACGTTGGTTCCTCAGGTGGCTTGCCCTTATTCCGTGGACCAGGTGGCGCCGGTAAATAAGGTGCAGGGACAAAAAATCGACCAGGCGTTTATCGGCTCCTGTACCAACGGTCGCATAGAGGATCTGCGAGTGGCCGCCCGCGTGCTCCAAGAAAAGAATGTCAACTCTCGTGTACGTCTTTTAATCGCCCCAGCATCTTCTGTCATCTATCACCAAGCGATGAGGGAAGGCTTGATGGAGATATTTCAAAAAGCCGGTGCAGTTATGTGCAACCCTGGATGCTCGGCCTGTTTCGGTGGTCAGGGCATGTTGTGGGAAAATGAGGTCTGTATCGGCACTCATAATCGAAATTTTGTGGGTCGTATGGGGCATAAGCATGCAGAAGTCTACCTGGCATCACCGGAGACGACAGCCCTTTCCGCCATTGCCGGCTGTATCACCAATTCCCCATCATAAAACAAGGAGACATTTAAAATGGAGAAAATAACTGGTAAGGCATGGAAATTTGGAGACGGCATCGATACGGATGTCATTATTCCGGCACGTTATCTGGTGCTGCCGATGGAAGAGATGAAGGCCTATGCCATGGCCCCCATCCAGCCTCGATTCGCTGCTGAGGTGATGCCGGGTGATGTGATTGTGGCCGGCAAGAATTTCGGTTGCGGCTCAAGCCGTGAACAGGCCCCGGCAGTTCTGAAAGCGCTTGGCATAAAGGCCATCGTGGCGGCCGGTTTCGCCCGCATTTTTTTTCGAAATGCCATCAATCTGGGACTTGTGGTGATGGAATGCCATGGGATCGGCGATCACATCAAGGAAAAGGACTCGGTCCACATAACACCCGAATCGGGCAGTATTTATTTGCCGGAGAAAAACATAACCTTTGGCGGTACCCGCTTACCGGGCTTCTTGTTGGATATTGTCGAGGCCGGAGGATTGATTCCACTATTTTAAAAAATAGCGTGCTTCAGCGGATTGACGACATCGTAATCCTTGCGGGGAATGCGCAGGGTCTCTGGGGTGCGGCAGGCCAGAATGTTGCGGGTGGTGGCAGCAAAGAGGGGGCTGACTTTTCTAAAATTGAGCTTTTTCGGATCGATCTGTTCCGAGGATTTGGCTTCGATCAGGTAGATGGTGTTGTTCATTTCAATCAAAAAGTCGATTTCAACGTTGTTCTGGTCTCGGTAGAAGAAAATGTTTTTTTTGCCCACCTCGGGATGCTTAAGCAGTTCCGTAAAAACGAAGTTTTCCCAGATACTGCCCTCGTGAATGTGTCCCTCCAGGGCTTTTGGGGTGCGAATGTTTAGCAGGTTGCAGAGAATTCCCTGGTCCGCAAAAAAGAGTTTGGGAGATTTGATCAATCGTTTGCCGAGGTTGGCGGAATAGGGCGGAAGCAGGTGAATGAGGCCGCTGGTTTCCAAGGTATTGATCCAGGACTTGACGGTTTTGGCGCTGACACCGACATCCTTGGCCATTTCCGCAAAATTGACCAATTGCCCCGCTCGAATGGCACAGGACCGCATAATACGCTGAAAGTCCAATAGATTTGACACGTTGATGATCTGTCTTAAATCCCGTTCAAGATAGGTCTGAATGTAGTCATCGTAAAACTGGGCCGCATCGATCGTTTCATAGGCCCAGATTTCTGGGTATCCGCCGCGCCACAGCAAATCATCAAGCAAGGGGAAAAAGCCTGAATGCCTCAATTCCCCAGCGCTGAGGGTCTGTAGGTGAAAAATACTCACTCTTCCGGCCAGCGATTCACTGACATCCTTCATCAAGGAAAAATACTGGCTGCCGGTTAAGATCCATTTTCCGAACTGCCCCCTGTCGGCATCAATACGAATTTTCAATTCTCTAAAAAGGTTGGGGGCATATTGAATTTCATCCAAAGTAACCTGGGGCGTGGCGTCAAACTGTCGTAAAAATGATTCCGGATTTTCTTGGGCGCTCTGGGCCACGGCGATCCGATCCAAGGTCACATACTCCGAATTGGGAAACAGCCTTCTTAGCAGTGAACTCTTCCCGGATTGGCGCACGCCGGTTAGAAGTAGGGCCGGTCGGGTTTCAAGGACGGCGGAAATTTTGTCTGATAAACTTCTGGGAATCCACATATCTCGAAATACAAAAAATAAAAATTAAGTTAATCAGGAGTTATATTCCTGATTAACTTATAATATGAATGCAGTTTTGTCAATCTATCGCATTAAGATCCTTTCTAAGCCCACGCTTGAATTGGCGGCTATCAAGAAATTCCAATATCCTATATTTCTCCGCACCTCGAAGACTTCAACATACTGATTCCTTTATGTTAAGTAGTCACCCGATCCCGCAATTGCAAAACCGGCACCCGGTTTGCAAAACCCTCCCCCCGGTATTCATAACTATTTATAATGGTAAAGAAAAATGTTCCCGGTCCGGTTGCCCAAAAAACAGCAATTGACACTCTATGATGTTGTTATTATAGTGTTTTTTTCTGTTGTTGGAATCGTTATTGCCTCTGGGGCCCCAGCACTGGGGGGCGACCGGGTGTATGACAATTTATACAAAGACCTGTCGACAATAGCAAACAACGGATGCAGCTCTCAGATGGTCGGGCTGGATGAAAACCTCGAATCGGTGGCTTCCGACTCCGACTATCGCCTGAATCTATCATTTGTCGGGCAACCGTTATCGGTGGGACTGACCAATGAACGCGTGGCCGGTCTTGAACTGACTGCCAGCCCGGTCGCGGCACTTTCCATTGAAGCCTTTGGCGGCCTTCCGCTGGATGCGGTCGATCGGAGAGGAATCGTCGAAAACCTTGTTTACGGCGGAAGAATCGGCACCCAGCACCTGTCCTTGGGCCAGATCGGGCTGTCGGTGATATACGATAATGCAGAGGACTACTCGGAAGAAATTACGGACATGGACCTGACGATCGGCCCATGGCTGGCAATTAACGGTTCTTCGAGGCATACGGAGAATGTATGGCGCGAACACCGCTATTCCGCCACACTTGGCTGGGAAGCCTTCACCCTCTCCCCCCTTTACGAATACTTTTTCATCGAAGACGATGCCTGCCGCATTGAGACGGAAAGCCACCGGTTCGGTTTTTTAGCTGATACCGATGAAACCATATACGTCACCGGAACGGACCTGGGGTGGGAGAAGAACGATCACCTCAATTTTGGTATCCGTACACGCCATTTCACTTATGAGCAACGGGATGAAGAGGCCCTATACTACGGTGGCCTATTCTCCCTGAAGGCGTCTTCTGGAAACAGCCTGAGCTTTGAAGTCGGCACTATGCAGGGGAAACAGCCCGAGACCATCTATTCACTGGTTCAGGCCGAAGCCACCATTAAGGACATCTTTGGTATAAAAGGCGGGTTTTGCGGTCTGACCGGCCGGTATATCGACTACGATCACCAGGTGCAAGATCGCACCATGGCCATTCATACGGCCGTAGAAACCGGATTGAGATTTCTCGGTGGACGCGTGGAAACCAAGCTGTCCGGAATCTACCAAGAAGATCCATATTTTGAGGATCATTTCGAGGGCATGCTGACGATCGCCTTTGTTCACTGATTGATACCAACCATGAAATAACAGACGCTGGTCTTTCGTAAAAGTCCATTCGCCGCAAAATAAATCCCAGCGATGCAACATTGGGGTTTACCTTGACGCCTCCAATCCTAAACCATCGGCAAAATCCAGACTCTCCAGAAGCGCTTTATGAGAAAAAATCCGTTTCGTTCCATTTTAAATGGTCATTAACGAGATAATAACAATCGATCCTGATCGATGCGTTGGCGCTCGATCGATACAAATGCTTACAAATTCATACAAAAGGTCCACAGACACCAAGGGGGAGATTGTATAATACAGGCGCATGAGATTTTTTAATGTGCGGATTGAATCATTAACCCCTCTAAAGATGGAGGTTCACGATGAAATGGTTCAAACAACTGGTTCTAGGAGCGAGTATCATTTTTATCTGGATGGCCGGTTTTACGCCCTCAGTCACGGCAGGACCGGATAGCTACCGCAATTATGGACAGATCCGGGCGGGGGTTTTCGATTTTTGCGGTGATCTGGACGATGACGATTATGACCGCAATGGGATTATTGCCGTGTCCTACGGCCGGAATTTGACGCCTTACCTGGTAGCGGAAGCCACTGTCGAAATGTTCAGCGCAGAAAAGGATGCCGACGGTCTTACCGAGCGGGGACATTATGATCGGGAGGATCAAATTGATGTATTTACGGTTCTGGGCACGCTAAAAGCACAATGGCCGGTGGGACCGGTGACGATATTCGCCGGCGGCGGGGCCGGTTACTATAGCGTGACCCTCGATTCGGAAATCGATCCGGAGTATCGAGATGATCGCGCTGAGCAGGAATGGGACGGTGTTTTCGGCCTGCATGCCGTAACCGGGGTCAACGTCGATATCTGGAAGCGGTTTTTCGCCGGTTTCGAGGGAATGTACCGCTGGACCGACGATGTCGATATTAATGAATCAATAGCGGGCATTCCCGTTCGTCTGGAGGGCGATCTAACCGGCTACGCCCTCACCCTGACCGCAGGTTTCCGTTTCTGAATCGGCGAGATATGAAGGTTTGAGCTTAAAATCGAAGACGATTATCTGGTGGAGGAGATAACCCGCTCTGAAAACGACACCTTCACTAAAATTCTCCGGCCGGTCAATGCAACGGAGGCGATCGTCGAAGGTATAGGAAGGAACCTGGGAGAAACCGTACGCATTGTTAATGATGATAAGGGTAATGAAATATTGACTTTTTCAGGGCTGCGTTTCAAACGTGTCGATGGCTAACTCCCAAGAGCATTGCAAACAAAAAGGAGTCAGTAGGATGAAAAATAAGATTTGCCACGTTCGGCAACTCATGATTATGGCCACTTTCTCAATAGCTCTATTCGCCTGCGGTAGTGACGATCTTGACTTGGATATTGGCACATCATCAACCCGGGTGAGAACTATTAACCTGTCTCCGGATACGCCCGAGGTAGATGTCCAATATAAACTGGTCGGGGCCTATGAGGTCTTTGTCGGGCTAAACTATAAGGAGGCCACCGAATATTCCGAGGTAAGAACACGGACGACCGTGACGTTTAAAAATCCCCGCGGGGATGAGATTGCCAAACTCGATGATCCGGATTTCGACCGTGACGAATACAATACGGTGTATTTGGTCAACTTGTCCGGCAATCTGCAAATCATTCAATCGGAAGATAGCCGGCACGGCAATTCATCCTCGGCCAAGGTGCGTTTCGTGAACGCCTGCGCCGATGCGCCGGCGGTTGACGTAAAAACCGATTCCCCTTTCGGAACAACACTGTTTGCCGATGATGAATTTAAAAGAATCAGCGATTATGTGCTGGTGGATCCAGGGGACTACCATTTCGTCATTACCGAAGCCGGCAACAATGTGGATGCACTGGCCATATTTGAACCGGTAACCCTATCGGCAAATAAAATCTACACGCTCATTGCCCTGGGAACACTTGATGATACGGATAGCTATGGCTTTGGCGCCACCATCTATGATGAAACAGGCGATGGAAATGAATCGATAGATCTTACCATTGCCCCCTGATTTTATTTATCTTCGGGAACTGGCTATCGATAGGTTCGAAACGAACTTAGAAACAGGCCGATACCGCCAAATAAAAGGATCAGAATGATGATCAGGTCAAAGGCGGACATGCCGCGCATTCTGAAATGGATACTGGTGATGATGCCGACTCCCAGCATGATCAGGGACGCAAGGGTCAGGCCCCAGCCAAGGACACTGCGGGCGTCGTAGAAAATGAAGCCGATGCCGAAAATCAAAGGGATCAGGGTCATGCCGCTGGTCAGATAAATCCCGCCCACTGAAAAAAGGCGGTGTCCCAGATGAAAACTGTAGGAAACATGGATGGCGTTCAGGAACAGATAGCCGCCGGCCACCATCATGGCCAGCCCGATGAAAAAACGACCCAAACCGCCACTGGTACCGCCGGCGCCCCGAAAATTCATAATAGTTCGACCCCTTATGATCTGAATTGTCGATTAATACAAATGTTTTATACGATAAAAAGCAAATCGACTTACCATCAATTGATCCTTTATTGCAATCATAACAATCGATGCCCTTTTGATGCAACGAAATGAAGCGAGTCTTTTTTTCCTTTTTTTTATTTATGGTTCTTTTCCTGGTGGGGTGGCATTTCGCCAGTCCATTGATTGTCAATATACCGCTACAAAAAGTAATCGATCAATGGGTTGCCCCATATTGGCGAGAGATGACCCGAGGGGATTTCCATCTTATTCTGGAAAACCTCAAGACCATGCCGCCCGATCAGTGGGCCGGACACATCGAGCACCTGCAACCGGAATTCGGATACCCGATCTTTCTGGATGACATCAGTAAATTGTCGTTATCGCCGACAGAGCTGGAACAGTTAATGAGCGGTAAGATCGTTGTAAAGGGGGATCCCGACTTTTTTTACCAGCGTGTGCCTGGCAGCGAGAAAGCGATCACCATGGGGCCCTTTCCGGAACTGAATTCCCCGCTATGGATCAATGCCATCGTGTGGGCCATTCTTATTTTTTGTGTCAGTCTCATGGCCATCATCTGGGCCTTGCCGTTCTGGGTGAAACTCAAAAAAATCATTGTCGCGGCCCAGGCCTTTGGACGCGGCGAATTCCATGCCCGGGCCAATCTTCCCCGAAGCGCCGTGCTGGCGCCACTGGCCGGTACCTTCAATGATATGGCCGAACGTATCCAAAGACTGATCAGCTCCCACCGGGAACTCACCCGCGCCGTTTCCCATGAACTGCGCACACCCATTTCACGCATTCGTTTCGGACTGGAGATGGCGAATACGGCCGACAGTGAACCGGACCGGCGCCACTATATGGCCGAGATCGGCCAGGATGTGGACGAACTGGAAGCCTTGGTGGCGGAGCTGTTGATCTATGCGCGATTCGACCGGGAAACGCCCGAGCTCGACCAGGAAGCGCTGGCGGTGGCACCCTGGCTGATCCAAACGGTCAACGCTGCCAAGAATCGATTCTCACAGGTGAGCATTTCGTGTCGTATTGAACCTGTGGCTAAGGATCTTGCAGCAAAAATCGCGCCGTGTTACATGGCCCGGGCGGTGAGCAATCTGATTGCCAATGCCGGTAGGTATGCCAAAAGTCAAATTGTCGTCAGCCTTGAGAAAAAAGATAATGCGTGTATGATCCACGTGGATGACGACGGCCCCGGCATTGCCGAGGCCGATCGCAAACGGATTTTCGAGCCTTTTGTACGCCTTGACGCCAGCCGCGACCGGGATACCGGCGGTTCTGGACTAGGGCTGGCCATTGTCCAGCGGATCGTCACCATGCATCGCGGGACGGTGTGGACGGAGACCTCACCGTTGGGTGGCGCCCGGTTTACGCTTGGCTGGCCTTGCCATATTTCTCTTGATTGACAAAAGCGCAACAGCTAAAAAACCGAATAACGAATTTTGCAATGATCGATCCCTTGTTACAACGATGAGAATCCGTTTCCATCGATATGATAACAACTTATTCGCTACATAAAGGAATAGAAAACGCAAGGTTTCATGATGACTCACAAACGTATCCTGCTGGTTGAGGATGATCGGCGTTTAGGAAAACTGATCCGCTCCTATTTGGCCAAACAGGGCTTTGATGTGTCCATTGAAAGAAGGGGCGATGCCGCACCGGCGCGGATCGTCGGGGAGATGCCGGATCTGGTCATTCTCGATCTGTTATTGCCCGGCCTGAACGGGCTGACCGTATGCCAACACGTTCGTTCGGAATACGATGGCCCCATTTTGATGTTGACCGCCCTTGAAGATGACATGGATCAGGTGGCCGGTCTGGAAATGGGAGCCGATGATTACGTGAAAAAACCGGTTGAGCCGCGGGTGCTGCTGGCCCGTATCCGGGCGCTGCTGCGCCGTTTTGAGAAAATTACGCCGGCTAAAGAGCCGGTATCCGAGCCAACCGATGAACTGGTATTTGGCCGGTTGACCATCAACCGAGCATCCCAGCGCGTTGAGCTGAATAAAAAACCCGTCGAACTGACCACCAACGAATTCAACCTGTTCTGTCTGCTGGCCGAAAATGCCGGCCGGGTTATGGAGCGCGGCACCATCTATCAAGTGCTGCGGGGTATTGATTATGACGGGCTGGACCGATCGGTGGATCTCACTATCTCACATCTGCGCCGAAAATTCGAAGACAATAACAGGCGTCCAACCCGTATCAAGACCGTCTGGGGGCAGGGGTATTTGTTTGCTCAGGATGCCTGGTAGAATTTAATAGAGGTGGGTGGGACCCCGTGAGGCGAATCTTTTTCTCCTTTTTTCTGTTTGTCATGATCTGCATGATGGTGCTGAATTTTTCCAGCTCATTGATATTTGATAATCTTATGAGAAAGTATTTGCTACCGGAACTGCCGATTTATTCGAGTCTTTGGCGCGATCGGTTCCGAGGGGGGCAGCATCTTCTCATGGAAGACTTCAATGCGCTCCCACCTGGAAAATGGGATGACTATATTGAGCAGTTGCAGCCTTTTTTCGTCTATCCCATGGCCTTGGCAGATATCGGCCAACTACCACTATCGCCGGAGGAGCGAAATCAGTTGATGGATGGCCAGATCGTTGTCAGGGAAGGCGCGACTATTTTTCATCAACGCATCCTTGAAAGTGACAAGGCCGTCACCATGGGCCCCCTTGAGAGGGAGAACAATGATCCAAATTTTTACCGGGATCTGACCAGTGGCCATTACCATCTTTTTATGGAAGACCTCAAGGCAATGTCTCCCGAGAATTGGAAAGGGTATATCCGGAACCAACAGCCCTATTTTGGCTATCCCATTTCACTGGACGATATGAGTCAATTGGCATTGTCGCCAACCGAACATGACGAGTTGAGAGATGGTTGGATCGTCGTCAAACATGACGAAGATGGTATGCGCTTTCATAGACGCGTGCTTGACAGCGATAAGGTGCTGACCATGGGCCCCTCTGATGGGATAGGCGCCTGGAATTATGTTATCATATGGTGCACCTTTTCCATCATGTTTGGCTCCATGGCACTAATCTGGGCACTGCCGTTCTGGCTGAGGCTTAAGAAAGTCATCCTGGCGGCCCAGGCCTTCGGCCGTGGAGAGTTCGATGCCCGGGCCAATCTCCCCCGAAGCTCCGCCCTGTCGCCGCTGGCCGCTACCTTCAACGACATGGCCGGACGCATCCAAAGGCTCATCAACTCTCACCGGGAACTCACCCGGGCTGTATCCAACGAACTGCGCACGCCCATCTCACGCATCCGCTTCGGACTGGAAATGGCCAATACGGCCGACAGTGAACCGGACCGGAGACTTTACCTGGCTGAGATTGGCCAGGCTGTGGACGAACTGGAATCGTTGGTGGCGGAACTGTTGATCTACGCGCGATTTGAACGAGAAACGCCTGAGCTCGATCAGGAAGAACAGTGCCTGGCCCCCTGGCTGATCCAGACGGTTAACACCGCTAAAAATGGCTTTTTACAGATAGACATTTCGTGTCGTATCGAACCTGTGGCAAAGGATCTTACGGCAAAGATCGCGCCGCGCTACATGGCCCGGGCGGTGAGTAATCTGGTCACCAATGCCGGCAGGCATGCAAAAAGCCAAATCATTGTCAGTCTGGAGAAAAAAGACCACATGTGCATGATTCATGTGGATGACGATGGTCCCGGCATTGCCAAGGCCGATCGCAAACGGATTTTCGAGCCATTTGTACGCCTTGATGCCAGCCGCGACCGGGACACCGGCGGTTCCGGACTGGGACTGGCCATTGTTCAGCGCATCGTCACCATGCATCGCGGAGCGGTGTTGATAGAGCCGTCTCCATTGGGTGGTGCCCGGTTTACGGTTCACTGGCCTTCTTCTATGTCTATTGGATCAGCAATGCACCTGCAATTACAACATTCAACGAGAAAATGATAAGATTGTAGGTTGGGTTGAGGAACGAAACCCAACTATAGACTATTAAAATGTTAGGTTTCGCAAGCTCAACCCAACCTACACGGGATGAAAACGGTTTAAATTATTGACATTGTTTATAAAGCAAATTCTTGGCGATTGATATTTTGTAACAATAGAGTGTGCGTCGATGAAGCGAGTCTTTCTTTCCTTTTTTCTGTTCGTCATGATCTGCATGATCGGGCTGAATTTTTCCAGTTCATTGATATTCGGTAATCTGGTGAGTAAGTATTTGCTACCGGAACTGCCGATTTCTTCGAGCCTTTGGCGGGATCGGATCCGAGGGGGGCTGCATCTTCACATGGAAGACTTCAATGCGCTCCCACCTGAAAAGTGGGATGAATATATTGAGCAGTTGCAGCCTTTTTTCGTCTATCCCATCACTTTGGAGGACATCGGCCAACTACCACTATTGCCGGATGAACGAAATCAATTGATGGATGGCCAGATTGTTGTCAGGGAAAAAGCAACGATGTTTTATCAACGCATCCTTGAAAGTGACAAGGCCGTCACCATGGGCCCCTTTGAGGGGGAGAAAGACGATCCAAAGTATTACCGGGATCTTACCAGAGGCCTTTATCATATCTTCATGGAAGATTTTAAAACAATACCTCCCGAAAATTGGAAAGGGTATATCCGGAATTTGCAGCCCTATTTTGGCTATCCCATTTCACTGGAGGATATAAGTCGATTGCCATTATCGCCAATCGAACACGAGCAGTTGATGGATGGCTGGATCATTATTGGACAATACAAAGATAGTTTGCTTTTCCGTCGCCGTGTGCTTGACAGCGAAAAGGTGCTGACCATGGGGCCTTTTGATGACATCGGCGCCTGGAATCATGTTATCGTATGGAGCACCTTTTCAATCATGTTCGGTCCCATGGCGTTAATCTGGGCGGTGCCGTTCTGGCTGAAGCTCAAAAAGATCATTGCCGCAGCCCAGGCCTTCGGCCGCGGGGAATTCGATGCCCGGGCCAAGCTTCCCCGAGGTTCCGCTCTGGCGCCGTTGGCTGGTACCTTCAACGACATGGCCGCACGCATCCAACGATTGATCAGATCCCACCGGGAACTCACCCGGGCCGTCTCCCACGAATTGCGTACGCCTATTTCGCGCATCCGTTTCGGATTGGAGATGGCCAACACGGCCGATAGCGATCCGGACCGGCGCCACTATCTGGCCGAGATCGGCCAGGATGTGGACGAACTGGAGGCGTTGGTGTCGGAGCTGTTGATCTACGCTCGATTTGAACGGGACACGCCTGAGCTCGATCAGGAAGAAACGCACCTGGCCCTCTGGCTAATGCAAACGGTAGATACCGCTAAAAATGGATTTTCACAGATAGACATTTCGTGTCGTATCGAAACTGTGGCTAAGGATCTTACGGCAAAGATCGCGCCGCGCTACATGGCCCGGGTGGTGATCAATCTGATCACCAATGCCGGCAGGTATGCGAAACACCAGATCATTGTCAGCCTGGAGAAAAAAGACCACACATGCATGATTCATGTGGATGACGATGGTCCCGGCATTGCCGAGGCTGATCGCACACGGATTTTTGAACCCTTTGTACGCCTTGACGCCAGCCGCGACCGGGACACCGGCGGTTCCGGGCTGGGGCTGGCGATTGTCCAGCGGATTGTCACCATGCATTGCGGGACGGTGTGGACGGAGCCATCGCAGTTGTTGGGCGGAGCACGGTTTACGATTTGCGTGCCCCTGGTCGGCACGGTTTTGCCATCCCTGCCAAATTGAAAACGAAAAAAGGGGAACCCTGTTCCCAATCCCAAGGATGGTTGCCACTATTGTAAAATGGTGTTAATGATCTCTGTTGAGTTTTTTTGCCAACTTATCATTTTGGTAAAAAATGTCCGAGTCATAAGAAACGGACTTTCTGAACCGATAAGGGAAATCAGGCAGAACGCTTCAACGGACGGACAGGCATCGTTGAATAAGATCGAATGCAGCAGAAGTGGACTATCCTAAGACCATCAAAATAAAAAAGGGCCGTTCCCCATCATCCATGCCTGAAAAAGGAGCATTGTCCGGGAGCGGCACCGGAAATGAACGCATAGCCGTTCAGACCCACACCCCATCGCCTTCCACCATCCTTCACAAACGCTATCAGGTGATCCGTAAACTCGGGTTTGGCGGGATGGGGGCTGTTTACCTTTGCAAAGACATCAAGCTTGGGCGGCTGGTTGCCATTAAAGAGTTGTCCAGCTCCAAGGTTGGGAGAGACGCAGGGTATCAGCGGCTCATCGCCGAAGCCCGGGCGCTTGCTGCGCTGGATCATACCAACATTGTAAGGATTTGGGATGTGGTGGACAACCCGGTGCATCCGTTTATCATCATGGAATATGTGAACGGTGAAACCCTGGGGCAGTTTTTACACCGGGAGGCGCCGCTTCCCATCCACCGTGTCTATCCGATTATCCGGCAAGTCGGCGCCGGGCTTAATTTCGCCCATTCGCGGGGATTGATCCACCGGGACATAAAACCGTCCAATATCCTTCTTACCGCCGATGGGGTGGCCAAATTGACCGATTTTGGCTTGGCCTTCCGGAAGGGCCAGTCGGAATTGACCCGGACCGGTGTGGCCATGGGATCTCCGGGGTATGCTGCGCCGGAGCAGCTTCAGGATGCCAAGCGGGTCAATCATCGTGTGGATATATTTGCTCTGGGCGCAGTGTGTTATACGATGCTCACCGCTCAATCCCCCCAGGTTATCCATCTGGATAAATTGCATCCGCATGTTAAGCTGTTTTTGGCCAAGGCCCTGGCGACGCAACCGGAAAAACGGTTTCAATCGGTTGCGCTTTTTCTGAAAGCGTTCGAACGCCTGGTGAAGGCCTCCCATATTTCGGCTAAAGGGAAATCGAGATCCTCAAAGGGCCAGGCCCCGAAGCCCCGGCCGGCCACCCCCCCGCCCAAAAAAGAGGCCGTCAAATCGAATTTTGAAAACGTTCCTGAGAACTTGAAGCGTGATATCCTCAAACAAATGCTTACCGGGAGCCCCCCCAGCAACCAGCAACGGGTCATCTGGCAGGAAGTGTTGAATTTGTCTGGAGGCAATACCGTCAAATTGACCGACCTGATCGGTTTTATTCGTGAACACAGCCAGGCGGCCGTAACCCGTCAACAGTTGATCCTGGTCCAAAAGAAACGGCAGTTGAAGAAATTTCAGGTGGAAGTTAAAAGCACCCTGAAGAACAGCAGCTGGTCTCTGGACGGAAGCGCCATCCACCGTCTTAACGAGCTGGGGCGTATTATGGTCGGATGGGGGCCGGACAGGGTCAGGCAGGAATGCGACCGGATCGGTTTTCATGGAAGACTTGAAAAAGCGATGATTGATGGAAAAGGGCGACTGACCCGGCAGTCATACCATCAATTTATAAATGAGGGCCGCAGCATTGGATTGGATGCCCCAAGGATCGATAGGGTTCTTGATGAATACAGAAAATTGCTTGGCTTGAACGGCGGCAACACGAATGTGACCATCGCGGATCTTTTCTCCCGGATGCATCCAGGGGATACGACGTTTGTGAATCACCTTGGGGGAAAAAGCGCTAAAACCGACCTGCCATCCATGCCGCACATGGTAAATGGGATCGATGATGCGGCTGAGTATAGATCCATCAGTTCAAAATTAAAAAAGAAACTGCCGTTTTTGGTACCGCTTGCGATCCTGGGTGCCTGTTCCACTTGGACGGTGTCCGCACAATACCTGACCGGTGGCAAGTTGATCGCCGCCGTGACCGGCGGCTTCGTGTTTGGCGCAACCGGGCTGCCCCTTGTATTGTGGCTTCTCTATCAGGCCGTGCGTCTGATTTTCAATGTATTGCGGGTCGCGGCCTGGATGATTGCGAGTGTGTTGTTTATCCTGCTTTCACTTTTTACTTATTTAATCTTTCGCTATGGTCTGGATAGCGGGCTGCAGCAAACGGACGCGTTGATCAGGCATATTATACACGAGTTTTTACTTTGAACCTTCCTCCCCCCCTACCGAGTTAGTGTCCGTCCAGAAATAGGAAAATTTGGTCGAGATCAAGGCGCACGAAAAATTTTACCACAGGCATATAGTTGATATTCCGAGGATAAAATTTTTCGCGCAACGCCGATATCGGGCAAATTGGCCATTTCTGGATGGGCACGAGTTAAAAATGAAAAAGGGTGCGCCTTGCCTTAAAAGCCAAGCTGCGCACCCTTTTTACACCTTGTTTCGGAAAATCGATTATTTTGCTCTAATTAAGCGAAAATCCATTGTTAGGACAGTTTCACCAACCGGCAGGCCACGCCACGCATGGTAATGTAACCGGAGACCGGGTCTAAGAGTTCCGCATCCAGAAGGACGTTGCAGTTGGCATCGGCCCAGCCATGGGGGACGGAAACCACGCCGGGCAGAATGTCCGGGGTAACCTTGGCGCGCATCTTGATGCTGCCGCGCGGGGTTTCGATACCGATCATTTCACCATTGAAAATATTGTACTTGTCGGCGGTGGCCGTGTTGATTTCCGCCTCGGGTTCGGGGCGGATCACACGCAGGGTGGTATCGCGCATCTGGGCGTCGATGTATTCGACGGTCCGGGCGCCGGTGTTGAGCACTTCCGGGTATTCCTTGACGATTTCCGGATTGCTGACCTTGCTCTGTTCGGGCTCGACATGCACAGGAATGGGATCGGCACCCAACTCGGCCATACGGTCCGAGTAGAGCTCGACCTTTTTGCTGGCCGTGAAGAATCCTTTTTTCTCGTGGAGCCCGTAGGTCTTTTTACCGAAGTAGAGGCCTTCGGGATTGTCTTTCAACTGCTGCATGGTGATGCCGGAGGTGGAGAAGAAATGCTCGGCCACTTCCTCGTCCGAGTTCCACGGGAAGTATTCGCCGTATCCCATCTTGCGGGCCAGCTCGCTCCAGATCCACCAGATCGACTTGCTTTCATACAGCGGCTCGATCACGGCTTTGCGCAGCATGATCCAAGGCTCGCAATAGGAAATGCCGTAGGGGAATCCACCGATACCGGTCTCTTCAAAGCAGGTGCAGGCGGGCAGAACGTAGTCGGCCATATTGGCGGTTTCGGTCATCATGGGATCCATGACCACGATCAGGTCCTGGTTCTTCATGGCGGCGTTGAAGCGTTTGGTATCGGCAAAGGTCACGGCCGGGTTGCCGCCCGAGCAGATGAAGGCCTTGATCGGGTAGGGGTTGCCCGTGATCATGGTATCGCACATCAAAGATGAGGACCCGTAAGGGGGCGGATTTTTGCCGAACTGATGGAATACGGGAAATTCATCATAACCCAGGGCATTGCCTTCGATGTTATCGGGCAGGCGCATGTCGGCCAGGCGAACCATGGGGCAGGTGACCCAACCGCCAGGACGTTCGACATTGCCGGTGATGGCTTGCAGGATCGAGTAAAGCCGGTGGTTCTGCAGACCATTGGTTCCCTGGTTCATGCCGCCCACGCCTTCGACGATGCAGCCGGCTTTGGCATTGGCGAACATGCGGGAGATCATGCGGATTTCCGCAGCGCCCACACCGGTGACCTTGGCGGCCCATTCGGGTGTGCATGCGGTGACGGATTCGGCCAGTTTGTCAAACCCATGGCAGTATTTTTCGACAAACTCTTTGTCATACAGCCCTTCCTTGATGATCACGTGGATCATGGCCTGGCCGATGGCAGCGTCCGTGCCCGGGCGCGGCTGCAGGAAAATACCGTTATTGGAGATGGGAATACGACGCACATCGATGGTGATCAGGGATGCGCCGGCTTTGACGGCATCACGAATGATGCGGCCCATGGGAAAGTAACTTTCATCCGGGTTGCGGCCCCAGAGGATGATACAATCGGCGTTGGCCGGTTCTTCAACCGGATAGCGGCCAAAGGTGATCTGGCGGGCCAGGATGCGGGAGCGGAAGCAGTTGCCTTCAGCGTTGAAGAAGTTGGGGCTGCCGTAGGCACCGCGGAAGCGCTGGTTGAAAGCTGCCATTTCAAAGTGTTCCACACCGACGGAACCGGTATAGGTGGCCAGGGTTTTGGCGCCGTATTTGTCCTTGAGTTCCAGCAGCTTGTCGCCGATTTCCTGCAAGGCCTGATCCCAGGAGACAGCCTGGAATTTGCCGTCGACCTTTTTCAGCGGGGTCTTGACGCGGTTGGCGGAATAGACGTACTCGGGTACCCGGGCGCCCTTGGGACAAATGGCGCCTTTGTTGAGCCAATGATCTTCAATGCCCTCCACTTTGACCAGCTTGCCGTCTTCAACATATGCATTGATACCGCAACAGTTGATACATAGGCCACAATCGGTTTGAATGACTTCCATCGCTTGCCCTCCAAGAATGTTGAATGTCGTTTTTCGTGGTCGTGGAGTTCAACCCAAGACCCATTTTTTGATCACGCGGGCCGGTCCGGCCGCGCATGAAAACCTATCCATTTCTTAGCGATCTATTGCTTTGATTGCAATTGGATATTCACAATTGTTGAATGGTTGTATTATGTTTAAATTCAATAAATTGAATGTTAATATCTACGGTTTGATATTTTTGAATTAACCGAAACGAACAAAAAATTACCATTTTTATTCTAAAAATTCTCTATAGAGAACCATCGTTCTCTACAACTACCCAGATATTTGCGCTTTGTCAAATAAAAAATGTTCGACCAGGAAAATCTTTGATTTGAAAAATGATAGGCAGAATACCGGGAGAGATTATGCCAAAAATTCACGTTTTTCACTTTGCCCACGACCATGAAGCGCCGTGAGCATCAAGTGCGTTACAGAGCGGTCTTTTATTAAAAAATCCTTTTGGGGTGAATGGGTTGCTTTTTAGGATAATGAGTCGGAATGGGATCGAATAAAGTCTATTGTATAATAAAGGTAAAATCGCTGACTAAATCCGAGGGTGATCGCACAGAACGCCGAAAAGGCCAGGGGCATCACCGATCAGGCTGTGTACAAGGCCAGCGAGGCCTCCGGCCAGATGGACGAGCTGGGAGAGGCCGCTTCGGGTATCGGAAAGGTGGTCGAAACCATCACCGAAATCTCCGAGCAGGTCAACCTGTTGGCCCTTAACGCCACCATTGAGGCCGCCCGGGCCGGAGAGGCGGGCAAGGGCTTTGCCGTGGTGGCCAACGAGATCAAAGAACTGGCCAAGCAGACCTCCACCGCCACCCTGGAAATCAAGGAGAAGATCGCCCACATTCAGGGCAGTACCAACGTCACCGTGAAGGGCATCGAGGAAATCTCCGCGGTGATTAACAGCGTCAACGACATCGTGGGAACCATGTCCACGGCCGTGGAAGAGCAGTCCGCCGCCACCCAGGAGATCGCCACCAACATTGGCCAGGCCTCCCAGGGCATCCAGGAGGTCAACGAGAACGTCAGCCAGAGTTCCACGGTGGCCGCCGAGATTACCCAGGATATTGCCGTGGTTAACCAGAGCGCCGGGGAAATGTCCAACAGCAGCGACCAGGTGAGTGCCAGTGCCAATGATTTGCAGCGTTTTGCCGGAGAGCTCGACCAGATCGTTTCAAGCTTTAAATTCTAATTTCAGGCGTCAAGCACCGACCTTACCGCAGTGCCGATTTTTTCAATGGTATAGGGCTTTTTCAAGTACATGGATGCGCCTATTCGAAGGACCTCGCGGATGCGGTCGGTTTCGGAAAAGCCGCTGGCAATGATCGCCTTTTGGCCTGGATGACGGCGGATGACCTGTTGGTAGGTGTCCAGCCCATCAATGCCCGGATCCATGATCATATCCAACACCATCAGATCAACGGTGTTTTTACTGAGATACTCGACTGCCGCTTCCCCGCTCTCGACAGCAAGTACGCGGTATCCCAGGGTGGTTAAAATGGCCGAGGCGATTTCCCGCTGCTCCCTGACGTCATCCACCACGAGTATGGTTTCCCCATTGCCCATATAGGTGTCCATGGCCTTGGGGGTGGTATCTTCAGCGGGTTTGCGGGTGACGGGAAAATAAAGTGTGAAACGACTCCCCGTATACTTGTCGCTTTCAAAATCAATGTAACCTTGATGATCCTTTACCGTTCCCCAAACCACGGACATGCCCAATCCAGTGCCGCTGCGACCCATTTTCTTTTTGGTATAAAATGGCTCGAAAATTCGGTTGAGGTCTTCAGGCGGAATGCCTGTTCCCGTATCCCTGACCGTAAGGGCGATATAGTCGCCCTCGTTGACCACATCGTATCCTTTAATGGGCTGCTCAATATAGCAGTTTTCTGTGGTGATGATGATCCGACCGGCTTCCACGATGGCCTCGGCAGCATTTGAGACCAGGTTCATCAAGGCTTTGATCAGATGGACGGGAGAGCCGGAAATGTTCATCAACTCCGGATCCAGATGGGTTTCAATAAGAATATGGGGATGATAGGAAAGCAGTTTGCCATGCTCAGGACTTTCCAGGTAGTCTTCTACAATCTTGTTCAAGTTGATCACTTCGGCAACGGCCACCCCACGGCGGGCCAGGGTTAACAGATCCTGAACGATGGTGGCCGCCCGTTTACCAGAATTGAAAATGGTCTTGATGGGTTCTTTGAATTTACTGTCTTCGGGTAGTTGAAGCAGCAGCAATTCCGGATAACTGACAATACCCGAAAGGATGTTGTTCAAATCGTGGGCCACCCCGCCGGCCAGGGTACCGATGGCCTCCATTTTTTCGGCACGCCGCAGACGAGTGGTGAGTTTTTCTTTTTCTTCGATGGCCTGCTTGCGATTTTCTGCACCGATTGCCAGACCAATGATATCGGCGATGGAATTGGCGAAATTGATTTCGTCTAAATGCCATTCTCGGGCGTTGTTGATTTGGGTGAAACTGACCATCCCTGCCATTTGTCCACCCTCGTTAACACTGGCGATCAGCATCGAACGGATATTGCGTTGGGCCAGGTAATCGTCTGCCAGGTCGGCCAGGCGATCGTCGTTTAACGCATCGCTCGCGGCAATGGTTTTGTTTTCGCGCAGTGTCGCCATGAACAGCGGATAGTCGATGATGCGAAAGGAGTGCGCTTCAGGAGCGTGGCGCGTGCCGCTGATAACCAATTCCCGGCACTTCAGGAAAATGCCCTGTTCATCCAGCAGCCAAACGCCGCATCGGTCCACTTGCAATGTTTGTGCGGCCAAAGGAACAATCGTATCAAGCGCGATGGTCAGATCTCCACTGTATATTTGTTCATTACCGGCCAGATGGAGCAGGGCGTTGTTCTGCTCTCGCATTCGCGCTTCACTTTCCTGCTGAATTTTTTCGACCCGTTTGCGCTCGACGATTTCCTTCTCCAGTTCGTGGGTGCGCTCTTTGACCATGATTTCCAGGTTATCCCGGTTTTTGGACAGTTCGTCCTGGGCCTGTCGCCGCTGGATGATCTCTTTTTCAAGCTGGACATTGACATCCTCAAGCTCGGTTTTGGAACTTTCCACGTCGTTGATATAGGTCTGGACGGAGTCGGCCATTTCGTTGTACGCCTTTGCCAGCTGACCCATTTCGTCACTGGTTTGCTGTTTCAAACGGTAGCTGCGATCTCCCTGCTGGAAACGGCGGATGCCTCTGATGATGGTAGTAATGCGGGTGGTCAATACACCGGCCATGAAAATGGCGATGAAGATGACGAAAACCACCATTAGCAACGTATACAAGGAAAGATGGCGGAAAGCATTTTGCAAGGAGGCGCGCATGAGGGTGAGATGGTCTTTCTTTTCAATCTCCAGTTTTTGGGTAAAGCCGGCCTCGATGTCGCGGATGGTTTCCGCGGTCTCCATGGCACTGCGATGAAATTCGTCCACGTTGGCGCCAATGGTAACAAAGCCGAATCCTCGCGGGTGCTGGCCATACATGCCCGTGTGGTAGGGAATTGCCGCCGCCGTGGTCAATTTCCACAGCCCACTCCAGAAAATAAGAAAAGAACCGGAACCGCCGTTTTGGGTCAGATTATGCCAGCCGGTGCATTGGGGGGCAAAATTGAGATAGCGGCAATCCAGTCCAAACATTCCCCTTTGGGTTAAGGGTTGTGCCGGCTTTTTGGAGAGGGCCTGCTGTTTGAATTGAGGCGCCTGGGACTGGAAGATGTCCATGGACATATCGCTTTGCTGCCACATGGCATACATCTCTTGATCCAGCCAGGGCACGCTTTGCTGGCCGGTTTCAGGGTCGTACCCTACGATAAAGTAATCCCGGGGGTGGGAGATGTTACGTCCTTTGTAGTCCCAGATGAAGGCATAGTTGCCACTGCCGGCATCGGAGATGGCTGAATAGCGATCGGCCGTAGGAACGACGTGGTCGGTGAATTCCATGATATGGGTGTGATCCAGTGCCAGCGTTACATAGCCGGCAATCCGGCCGTCTTTCACCACCGGTGTGCCCCAGCGTACCAACCCCTGGAAACGGATGCCGACCGGATTTTCCTTGCCGGCATATCCGGACTTTTCCGGAGCAAAGTCGATGCCCAGCTTTTTTGCTTTCGCCCGATTATACGTGCCGATCATATGGCCCTTGACATAGGGCCCGATCACTTCGGAAACGTAAATTTTTCCAGGTTTCAACTGCTTCAGGGTTTCAAAATAGGTTTCCGCACGGCAGTAGGTATTCGCCGGGTCGGCAACATTACGACGGGTCACAGGGAGTTGCCGGGAGGTCCCCACTTTGACGATTTCATTGCCGGAAGGGTCGATAAACGTCATTTCGAGGTAAAGCGGCCGGTTTTCAAGGATGCCATCCCGATCCGGCGGACGATAGTGAAAATCCCGACGGTTGTCATCATTTTTGGCCTTGATGATCGGTTCATTGGTCATGTCCGGTACCTCACCGGGGACCCACTTTTCGCCGCGATCATCCATCACCCATGGGCGGTGCAACATCACCGACCGGAACCGTGAATCGAGAAATTGGCGATATAACGCTTCATTGGTCGGTATCTGTGCGGCCAGTAAAATATCCCTGTCCCTGTCATAGAGAAAGGCGGCCACCTGTTTGGCCGTATCGGTGGTCAGTCGTTCAATGGCTTCACGGGACTTGACATCCAGGGCACGAATGGAATTTTGTGTGGACAGCTCTGACACGCCGCTGACCACCTCGTGGGTATTGGCAATCATGCGGGTGGATCGTTGTTCAACCGTATGGGTTAGTTTGGCGATTTCATCCCAGGCAAACCAGGCCAGCGCGATCAGTGGGAGGACCTTGATCAGGATGAAGATGGTGATCAGTTTGGTTCGAATTCCAAAAGAATAGCGACTCATTGATGTTTGGGTCCTTCTTTCGCTGCTTTCTGCCTTGCCGTCCAGCCTGATGGAAGATTGTCAGACTGGTTCGCAATCGAAGTGGTCAATCATGTGGCAGTGCGGTTCAACGTCGTGGTCAAAGGCAATCGTGCTGTTCATTACCCATTGAAAATATTCATATCATGTTAAGGTCGTCGAAATAAAGGGTTATCCTGACTGCTCGGTCTTCCATGGCCATCCTTTTTTCGGATGGGTGTAATTCTTTTACTTATCGGCAGAAGATGCTTAAGAATAAAGAGAAGGATGTCAATCAAGACTTAACGAGTGCAGAAAAAAGTATCGCCATCGGAATCGAAAAGCATTGCAAGTGATAGGCTTCGATACCGACAGCGATAATGATGAAAACCGGATAGGGGAGTCGTCGTGATGAGGATCGTCTGATATTTACGCAGATGCCCGTTCAATGATCGCCTGAACTGCCGCGATTACCCGGTCAACGCTGGGCAGGACAAAATCCTCCAACGGGGGGGAAAACGGGATGGGGACATCTGCGGCCCCGACACGTTTGATCGGCGCCTTCAGTTCATCGAACAATTCGTCCTGAAGCCTTGCCGCCAGTTCAGCTCCAAACCCACCGGTCAGGCACGCTTCATGAACGATTACCGCCCGGTGGGTTTTGCAAACGGAAGCGGCTACGGTGTCCATATCCAGTGGTTTGAGGCTCCGTAGATCCACAATTTCCGCCTCGATTCCCTCTTCGGCCAGGCTGACGGCGGCTTCACGGCATAAGTAATAACTGGCGCCATAGCAAAAAAGAGTCACATCACGGCCTTCCCGTTTTACCGACGCCTGGCCCAGGGGGATCAGATAATCACCCTCGGGTACCGGTCCTTCCTTAGCAAACAATTTTTTGTGCTGGAAGAACATCACCGGGTCATCGTCCCGGATGGCCGCTTTGATCAGCCCTTTGACATCGGCCGGTTCACTGGGCACCACAACTTTAAGACCGGGCGTATGCACGAACCAGGCTTCCAGAGACTGGGAGTGTTGGGCCGCGGCGCGCAGACCCGCACCATCCGGACACCATACCACCATGGGCAATTTGACCTGGCCGCCGAACATGTAGCGAATTTTGGCTGCCTGGTTGCAAAGCTCATCCATGCCGCAGGTTACGAAATCGGAAAAATGAAAGTCGACGATGGGTCGCATTCCGGTCATGGCCGACCCCACCCCGCAACCGGCAATGCATGCCTCGGAAATGGGGGTGTCAATGATGCGATCAGGAAATTGTTCGGGAATACCTTGAAACTGGCCGAAGATGCCGGCATGGGCGACCAGGTCCTCACCTAAAATGAAGACGGTTTCGTCCCGCTGCATTTCTTCGATCAGGGCTTCGGCCAGGGCAGCGGCGCTGGAAAGAATTCTATTGGACATCACGGTTCCTCCGTTTACATGTGGCAATACAGGTCTGTCAGTGCATCTTCAGGCTCAGGCAGGGGACTGTTGTTGGCAAAGGCAAGGGCCTCATCCAGTTCGGCGCGTACCGCCGTATGGATCTGGTCTGCCTTTTCATCGGACAGGATCCCTTCACCGGTCAATATTCGGGCAAAGCGCACGATGGGGTCTTTTTCCCGCCAGGTGTCGATTTCCTGCGTTGTGCGGTATTTTTGCTGATCCCCTTCGAAATGGCCTTTCATGCGATAGGTCATGTTTTCCAGGAACGTCGGGCCTTCGCCGTTGCGGGCGCGCTTGACGGCGGCAGTCATGGCATGGCGGACGGCCAGCACATCATTTCCGTCTACCTTTTCACCGGGCATGCCGTAACCGGCGGCCCGGGTGCACAGGTCGCCCACCGAGCAGGCGTATTCCATGGGGGTGGTCGAGGCGTAGCGGTTGTTTTCAACGACGAAAATGACCGGCAGTTTCCAGATGGCGGCCATGTTCATGGCTTCGTGAACCGGTCCGCGGTTGGAGGCCCCGTCGCCAAAAAAGGCCACGGCCACCTGGCTGGTTTTACGCAGTTTGATGGACAGGCCGGCACCGGTGATGATGGGCAGCCCTCCGGCCACCACGCCGTTGGCTCCCAGAAAACCGATGTTGAAGTCGGCAATGTGCATGGATCCGCCCTTGCCCTTGCAGTATCCGTCTTTTTTACCGTAAAGCTCTGCCGTCATGCGCTTGAGGTCGGCGCCCTTGGCAATCATATGGCCGTGGCCGCGGTGCGTCGTGACCACGTAATCGTCGGTTTCAAGGCATGAGCAGACCCCGACGCTACTGGCCTCCTGGCCAATGGACAAATGAATGAAACCGGGAATCTCTCCGGCGGCAAAGTGTTCACCCGCCATGGTTTCGAACTGACGGACGGTGACCATTTTGCGATATAATGTCAGCAATGTTTGTGTATCTTCTTGCATGCGTTCTCCTATTCTCTGGATGGGCACTTTATAGCATCAGCGAGCCGCCGTTACTGTCGATACACGCCCCGGTGATATTGACTGCCGCATCGGTAAGCAGAAAGCCGATCACCGCGGCCTGTTCCTCGGGCGTGGCCCACTGTCTTCTGGGCATTGCGGCCTCCACGGCCTTGATCTCCTCGGGGGGTGCCGTGCTGGCCGTCATGGGCGTCAGGGTGGCGCCGGGACAAAAGGCGTTGACGCGTACGCCCTGGGGGCCCAATTCGCGGGCCATGTGCCTGGAAAGACCGATCATGCCGTGTTTGGAAACCGTGTAATGGGCACCGCCCAGAATGCTCGATGAGCGACCGGCCAGGGATGCAACATTGATGATCACCCCTGTGCCGCGCTGGATCATCTCGGTTGCCACGGCTTTGCAGAAAAGAAACGGCCCACGCAGATTGATATGCATGACCTGATCCCATTCCTCAATGGTCATATCGGTGAAGGCTGTGCGGCGCAAAATGCCCGCACAATTGACCAGGAAGTGGATATCTCCGAACCGGGCGATGGTGTCTGCCACCACCTGATCAATGCTTGCTTTATCTGCGGCATTGGCGTCCATGATCAGGGTTGGGGTGCCGCTTTGCTGGTCGATGGCGCGCTGGGTGTGTTCAAGTCCCTTACCATCCAGGTCCACTAAACAGAGGCCGGCGCCCATACTGGCCAGTTGCAGGGCAGTGGCCCGGCCGATGCCGCTGGCGGCACCGGTGACAATACCGATGCGCTCTTTCAGTGAATAAGTAAAGGGCCGGGGGGCGTGATCCATTGTAATGCTCCTATTTTTTGGGCTGCCACCGTTTGAGGTCAAACGTAATGGCATTGTGAATGATGTCATCCTGGTTGTGCAGACGGGAGATCAGCTCACGGGTCGTGCGCTGCATATGTTTGCGCATGGCTGCAACGGCCTGCCGGGGGTTTTTCTGCTCCAGCGCCTTGAAGATGTCCTTGTGGTGCTGGTGGGCAAGGGTCAGGGCATCGGACGTGATGATGTTCAGGTGCTGAATGGCCCAGATCCGTTCCAGGATTCCCCGGCCGATCTCCTCCAGGGCGATATTGCCGCTGGCCTCTAATATCTTCATGTGAAAATTCTGTTCCAGCTTCAGACAGCGGGAGATTTCTCCCTTGCGGATCCATATGGCGGTTTTTTCCAGGCTCTCGGCAATTTGTCGGCACTTTTCCGGGGTGATGCGTTTGGCGGCCTGTTTGGTGGCCAACAGTTCGATGGCCGTGCGCACCTCGAACAGGTCTTCGATTTCATCGATTTCAATCGATTTGACAGCGAACCCTTTCATTGGCGAGCGCACCACCAAGTACTCTTGTTCCAGCCGACTGAGTGCCTCGCGCACCGGTGTGCGGCTGATGCCGAGCGCCTGGGCCAGATCCTGAATGGACAGATGGGTGCCGGGTTTCAAGTCGAAGCCGATGATCCATTCTTTGATCTGCCCGTAGGCTTTGTCAGTCAACGATACTTTGGGCATTCTCGTTTTGTCCTTGTAGGCATTGAAGGCAAAAGGAAAAGGTTATCGCCGGTGAACGAATGGTTTGGATCGCCGGCCAATGCGGCATAAACCGTTTGGGGGTGGCGGAGGCCAAAAAGAGGTTTATGCCGCATTGGGGCGATAACCATGCATCAGCCGGCACCCAGCGTTGTCCGGGGCAGCCAGAGAATGATTTCGGGGAAAACGATGCACAAAAAAACCGCCACGGCCTGGAGCAGAACAAAGGGAATGACGCCCCTGTAAATGTCCATGGTCCTGACTTCCGGCGGTGACGCGCCTTTGACGAAAAAAATGGCATAGGCAAAAGGCGGCGTGAGAAACGACATCTGCAGATTGAGGCAGATCAGCAGCCCAAACCAGAGCGGATTGAAGCCCAGACTGGCTGCGACGGGAAGAAAGATGGGGACCACAACATAGAGCAGCCCCTGCCATGAGATAAAGAATCCCAGGATGAACAGCACAAACATCATTACAAAGAGCACGAACCATTTGCCCAGCGGCAGCCCCATGAGCAGGCTTTTGATCAATGCCCCGCCGCCAAGATAAAGAAAAACCGAGTTGAACACCGATGCGCCAATGATAATGAAAAACACCATGCCAGTAACGATCAGGGTTGTGTAGGCGGCCTCTTTGAGATTGGAATAACTGAGCTTGCGATAGGCGGCGGCGATGAGCATGGCGGCAAACGCGCCCACGCCCGACGCCTCGGTGGGCGACGCCACGCCGGCGATAATCGATCCCAGTACGGCCAGGATCAGAATCAGCGATGGGACCATCTGTTTGGCCGCCCGGAGCCACAGTTGGGCGCCTTTGACCGAGCGTTCTTCTTCTCGAATGGCCGGCGCCATGGCCGGCTTGAGCCAGGAACCCAGGCCGATGTAGAGAAGATAGAGCACCGACAGTAAAATCCCTGGAAAAAGAGCAGCGGCAAAAAGCTGGGCCACGGACAGATTGGCCATGGGACCATACATGACCAGCATGACACTGGGCGGGATGAGAATGCCCAGTGATCCGCCGGCACACACCACGCCGGTGGCCAGCCCTTTGTCATAGTTGCGCTTGAGCATGGACGGAACGGCCAAAAGGGTCATGGTCGTGACCGTGGCGGCAATCACGCCCGTGCAGGAGGCAAAGATGGTGCAGGTAATGACCGTCGCAAAGGCCAGCCCGCCGCGCACCGGTCCGAACAACTCATACAGACTCTGGTAGACGCCTTCGGCCACCTCACTTTTTTCAAGGATCGTCCCCATGAAAACAAACAGCGGGACGGCGATAAGGATTTCACTTTCCATGGTGCCGAAGATCTTCAGCATGGACATGGTAAAGATGACCGGCCCCTGGAAGATTAATCCAAAGGCAAGGGCCAGAAAAAACAGGGCAAAGGCCAGGTGAATCCCTCCGATCACCATCAACAACAGCAACCCCATCATGATCACGGCGGCGATCTGGTCCGGACTCATTTCGGTTTTCCTTTCTTCAGTTCATTGATATTTCTTAAGATCTCGGCCACGCACTGCAGTGCTAAAAGAAAAAAACCGATGGGAATCAGACTTTTGCTGGGCCCTGCGGGAAAGAACCAGTTGGTTGTGGACAGTTTTTCTCCCGAGGTCCACGCATCGGCGGCAAAGGCGATCCCGGCCCAGGTGAGCAGAACGGCCGGTGGTAGAATAACGATAAGGGTGTTGATGATGTCGTAGATCTGCTTGGCCCGCTCGGACAGACCGCCGTAGACGATATCGATGCGGATATGCCCGCCCCGCAGGAGGGTGAAGGCGCCGCCTAAAAGAAATTGCGCCGAAAATAGCATCCACAACACGTCATATCCCCATACCGTGGGAGAGTTGAGCACATGACGCATGAATACCTCGATCATCACCACCACCATCAGCGGGATGACCAGCCAGGCGGCAAGCGCACCGGTCCATTCACTGATGGTATCGATCAGTTTAACGATTTTCATACAAACCTCGATGGAAACACTTTTGTTTTGCGGTTACCCATAGCGCGTCAGTGATCATCCGATTCAAAATGGTCCAAAGATGCGGAAAATAAGTGTTAAGTGTTAAGTGAAAAGTGTTAAGAGAAGGAATTCTACCGATTTGGATATCAGATAGATCCAATCCACCACTTAACACTTGAAAAGTAACACGATCTTAAAAAAGTCTTTTGAATCGATTCCGTTTGCCAACTTCACTGTTGTAGAGATAACCGTTCTATATTTTAGTCGAACTTGGTCAGATCGTTATAGGGCTTATACTTCTCAATAAATGCCTTCTGGGATTCCCACACCTTTTTGAAGAACGGATCTTTCTGGGCTTTTTCGTCGATGATCTGCAGGCTCAGCTGACGGGCCCGTTCCTGGTCCTCGGCAGACAGCTTGGTGGTGATGACACCCGATTGCTCGATTTTTTGGTTGAATTCAATGGAGCTCTGCCAGAAATCCGCATAGCCTTGGAATGTCGCTGCCATGGCGGCTTTTTCCACGATGGCCTTCAAATCCTCGGGCAGCGCTTCCCATGATTTGGTTTTGATAAGCAGCTGGAAAATGTTGTTGGACATATGGATCGGGGGCCCGAAGCGATACTTGCAGACTTCATGCAGGCCCATGGTGTAATCGTAGGAGGGATCAAGAAATTCGGTGGCGTCGATCATGCCGCGTTGCAGGGCCGGCAGCACTTCACCGCCGGTCAGCAGAACCACTGAGGCACCCAGTTTTTCCCACAGGTCCATGGACAGGCCGGCAGCACGGATTTTCAGGCCTTTGATATCATCCAGGGTTTTGATCGGTCGCTTGGACCAGATTTCTTCGGGTGGGGTCAGCCCCAAGGGGAATACAATCAGCTCGTTGCCGTACATTTCCTGTTCGAGCTCTTTGCCGCCGCCACCGTAGAGCCACAGAATCAGGTCGTTGAAGGCCAGGATTCCTGCGGGCAGGGTATAGAAGAGGTCACCAGCGGGATATTTGCCTTTCTGCCAGGCCGGGGTGTTGAGGCCGAAATCAAGCAGGCCGTCTTTGACCGCGTCGTAGATCTTGTTCGGGGGAACGATTTCGCCGGCATCATGAAGCGTGATCTGCATCCGCCCGCCAGTCATTTTTTCAACTAAGTCTTTCCATAGCACAATGGTATGTTTTCCCAGCGGAGAACTAACGCCGAAGCAGGACTGACCTTTCCAGCGAATTTTCTTTTCCCCTGCGGTTGCCGGACCGACCACCAGCATGAATGAAACGGCCAGTGCGATAGCCATGATGAAGATGGTTGATACGCGTTTGTGCTTCATCTGTTTCTCTCCTCCTTGTCCTCGTTAATAGATGATTGAACGTGCCTCACACTTAAGCGAGCGGCTGGATCGTGTCAATTAAAAAATACCAAAAAATATTTTATCTTGTATATTATATGAATCCATGGTTCTTACGGGATCGGGATGACCATCAGGCAACCAGATCCGCAAGGAGGAATTATGGAATCCATCAGAATCCAGGCGGTCATGTCCGAGGCGGGAAAACGGATTGTCGGCCGATTGCTTCCCGGAACCGATCTGATCACCGGCATCGAAGCCATGTGTCAACAACACCAAGTGACCAGTGCGACGATCGTATCGGTTATCGGCAGTTTAACCCAGGCGCAGCTGGTGTATGCCGTGCCTGATGAAACCGGCAAAATCGGCATCCGCTATCATGACCCGCTGACCGTTGGCGGGCCACTCGAAATTTTAGCCTGTCAGGGGATTATCGGACAATCCGAGCAAGGGGCGCTGAGTGTACATCTTCACGGGCTGATCAGTGATCCGAGTATGCGGGTGGTCGGCGGCCATTTCCTGAACGGGGGCAATCCGGTGCTGGCAACGGCGGAAATTCTCATCCAGCAGTGCAGTGACGTGCGCATGATTCGCGAGCAGGATGATGAAACCGGTTTTCCGCTTTTCAAGTTCTATGAATAGGGTTTGTCGCTTTACTTTCGCAGGCGTTCGACCAGATAGCCGTCCATCATCAGATGCACAACATGATGCAGAACACACACCAACAGGGCGATGCCGTATTGGGGAAACAGTGACATCTGCAAAATAACCGACAAGGGGAGCGTTTTTTGACACCCCATGAACAAAACGCTTTCCCACTGTCCGTGCTGCCGACCGGAAAGGCATATCAATCCCCACCCGCATAAAAGCAACAGGCCGTGATAGGCAAAGACCATGATTACAATCAAGGCCACGGTCAGGCCACTGCCGACCAGCAGCGCATGGGTTTGAGACATGGCGATCCAGACGATAAACAGGATCAGGCATTGGTTGAAAAGGGTGAGTTTGCGTTCAATGCGATGGTACAGGGATGCAAAAAAATGCTTGAGCAGCATGCCGACTGCCAGCGGCGAGACAACCAGGATGCCGATCTTGATCATGATGGCGGCTTTGTCGATGGATACGATGGCTGACTGACCGATCATGGCCAACAGTAACGACAGGACAACGGGGATGGTAAACACGGAAAGGACGTTGGCCACGATGGTGATTACCAGTGCGTGGGCCGGACGCCCGCCGGCGGCCGCCGTCATGACGACCCCGCTGCTGAGCGTGGACGGCATCACGGCCACCATAAACAGGCCGATAACGATACCGGTCCCCATGGGAAAAAGACTGAACAAAACAGCGATCAACGGGGCCGCGATAAAGATGACGACTAATGCCAGCAGTATGCCGCTCACATCCATCAGCCCCTTTTTAAGCTGCTCCGGACTCAAGGCCAGCCCGGAGAAAAAGAAAATCAAGACAACGACCAGATCAGGCCCCCGGTGCAGTTTGAGCCATTTTCCCCCAGCGGCCAGAATGCCCGATCCATCGACGACGGTGATCAGGCAGATGGAAAAAAGGGCAGTTAAAAACCAGTAACGGTTGATCAACGAGAGTATGACAGATAATGATGGACGCATGTTTTTTTTCATTTTGATGTTCGTCTGAATAAAAAAAGCCCTTATAACCGGATCTAACGAATCGTGCAATGGTGGGGATGGAAAATTTACCTGAAGGAGGGAAGCATGGATGTACTGCGGGTTGATAAAGAAAAGTGCAAGCAGGACGGCCTTTGTGCGGCGGATTGTCCGTCCGGGGTGATCTATTTTAAACCGGGACATTATCCGGAACTCAAACGTGGCGGGCTCGACATCTGCCTGCGCTGCGGGCATTGTGTGGCGGTCTGCCCCCATGGCGCCATGGATCATGCCGAAGTCGCGCTGGCTGACTGTCCGCCCATTGATCCGGCACTGGCGCTCTCACGGGAACAGACCGAACAGTTTTTGCGCTCACGGCGCTCGGTGAGGCGCTTCAAGTCCCGTGCCGTGGAAAAGGCGGATCTTGAGCAGCTGATCGAGATCGCACGTTACGCCCCCACAGCGGCAAACGCCCAAATGCTGCAATGGCTGGTGATCAGCGACCAGAATCGGTTGAAAGAAATTTCCGCCCGGGTGATCGAATGGATGCGTGAACTCGTGCAGACTTCCGGGGTAGGGCTAATGCCGTATATGCCCAATTTGATCAAAGCCTGGGACAAAGGTTTTGATTCAATTCTGCGCTCAGCGCCCTGTCTGGTGCTGGCCATGGCGCCGGCCACATCGAGCAACGGCATGGTGGACCTGACGTTGGCCCTGTCTTACCTTGAACTGGCCGCCCCGCAGTTTGGCCTGGGAACTTGCTGGGCCGGCCTGCTGCAGAGCGCGCTTTTATCCGTGCCAGCGTTGAGACAGGACCTGGGGATCCCGGCTGATTATTGCTATCACTATCCTTTAATGATTGGCTATTCGGCTGCCCGCTATTATCGGTTGCCCAAAAGAAAGCCCCCCCAAATTACATGGTGGGCACCTTGATCGGTGTTTAAAAAAAGGTAAGCGTTCACGGGGTTGAAATGATCAATTGATTGTAAACCACTGGCCTGTAAGCGTTTACAGGGTGCCACAGATGCGCGGCGCCGGGTACGCCGACGTATTAGGCATACTTCAAGTACCCGGGAACAAAGCAGATGCGGTGCCCTGTGAACGCTTACAAAAAAAAGAGAGGCCGGTGGGGCAAACACCGGCCAAAACAAAAGATCAACAAACAACGCCGACAAATTAGCACATGGATGGTGAAATAGCAACGGCATGATACCGTGCCGCCAGGGCAACCGCATTTATAATAATCCATGCTGGCTCACATGATAATAAAAATAGGCTAAAAATTCGTATGACTATAAAGCTTTTAAATGATTGAAAATATTCGGTCGATCGGGTCGTAGGGGCAGGCCCCTGTGCCTGCCCTGGTTTTGAAGTCGGGCCATCCTCTTGTTGTGTGGATCGGCTAACAAAAGCAAGGGGAGGGTTAAAGGGCAACCACTGGGGGTTGCCCCTACGGTGGCCGTGATAGCCACAATGCCGTTAATGGGCTTCAACCAGGTATCACCATGTCATCAAAGAAAAAACAGGGTTAAACGATGAAAAAATCTAAAATGCCAAAATCCAATCGCCGGTGCCTGTGATGGGACGAGATCTGGTGCTCATTGCGGTCTGTATGGCAGGCATCCTCGGCGGTGTCTGCGTGCCGGACATGGCTGCGGTTTTTTCTCCCTATGTTCTTCAATGCATGATGGTAATTCTCTTTTTCTAACGTGTTGATCGTGGTTTTCGCGGCTCGTTTTTTTGGCCCTACCGAACCGCTGATGGCTGCTGCGTATCTGCTGCCACTCAACGTCATGCTGCTGCCCATTCGATTTGTGGTCGGGCGCGAGACAAAATACCGCCACCGTTAAAAAAAGAACCGGGCTGACCAAAAAGCCAGCCCAGTGAGGATTGAGGAGCGAGGAGAAAAGAAAAATGTCAGGTTTCCTGGCGGATAGCAATATCACTGTGGTATATGACTGCATGCAGTGCTTCAGCGGTAATAAAAAGCCCGGCAGCCGCCCTTGAAAAACAAGCCGCCTCGCGCTGAGCAAAAAAAGGGGTGTCCTGGGGCAAGGGCAGGGGAATCACCGTTGGTGTCGGGATGGATTGCCAGGAGTCAGCGGTTGTTCGATCGAACAGATAAGCGTGCTTGTAGGTCAGTATCACCATTTTCAACCCGTCCGGCGACAGGTCCATGGCTGTGGGCTGGCTGCGGAATTGACCGTAGGGATAAAAAAGGTCGTCGGATGTGGGCGCTGGAATTCGATCCATTGCCGCTACGGGACGTGCCACAACAGGTTCAGCCGGGTTTTCCGGCTTCAGTGGCAGACTGAACAATAATGGGGGCGTGTCCCGTTTGGTCAGAACCAGGATTTGGCCGTTTGTCGGATCCACGCCCACTGCTTCGGCATCGTGGTTGCGGTCAGGGTATCTGAAAGTGACGGTCCAGGCCACATTTGCGTCGGCTGCCGAGCTGACGGTCGTCCTGGAAAATACCGGCTCTTCAACGATATATAATCGGTAAAGACCATAACGTTGGCGATTGTCGCCCACATCGGCCACCAGAATCATGGCCCGATCCTGCCATTTGAATGTGGCCAGGTCCTCCCAGTCCCGGTTGACGGCACCGGCAATTCTGACTTGTCCCCGGTCACTGCCATCGATGCCCATGGCATACAAATATGGCCCGTCACCGCTATCGTTGATGGCCCACAACAGATCATCGCGAATCATCGACATATCGATCCCCGAGCATTCCACAAGCCGATCCGATGCAATGGTACCGGTTTTTCTGAAATTACCGGCCTGGCGGCCGGGTGAATCCACGGCTGGCGGATCGCTTTGTGGAAGGGACTGGCAATGGATGAATGAAACGGTGAACATTATGATCAGACAGCTGAGTACCGTTATTCTACGCATGGTCGATCTCCAAAAAGGTATGCATCCCGGGTTATTTCGATCTATACTTAGCCGATATCGGGGAAATTAGCCATTTATGGATGGGCACTATTTAGCCGTATCAAATGAAACCCACCCAGCCCATGACTCAGGATCGCATTATCCTTCAGATCGAACAAGGTTTATTGGACATATCCCATCTGCCAATCAGCGAAAAAGCCAATCAACGGCTTCTGCCTGTGCGTATACCGATTAGAAAAGGAATGCTGGGGTGGCGCTTATTGCTGATCCGCAGGGAAGATCAGAAACAATTCGCCAAGGTGCGATCCATAAAAGATCTCAGGAAATTCAAAGCCGGATTTGGTTCGCAATGGGGTGATCTCAACATTCTCAAAGCCAATGTTGGCAATGTCACTACGAGCTTGGATTATGAGCTTTTGTTCTGTATGCTGATCGCCAAACGCTTTGATTACCTGCACCGTGGCCTTCATGAACCCTGGGACGAAGTTGCAATCAGGAAAAAACAATACCCCAATCTGCACATTGAAGAGACACTGGTGCTTCATTATCCCATCGGTGACTATTTCTATGTGGGCAAGCACAGCCCAGCGTTGGCGAAAAGAATAGAATCGGGTTTAAAAGCCCTTATTGAAGATGGTAGCTTTGATCGCTTTTTCAACAAAGAATATAGAAAGGTGATTGAAAAGGCAAAAATACTGTCAAGGCGACGAATAGAACTCCAAAACCCGTTTTTGCCTTTGGATACGCCACTGGACATAAAAGCATATTGGATAAATTTTAAATAGTTGCCTAAACGTTCCGATGGTTATAACCTTGGGGGAATATAACGCGCATGATGAGGTGATCGTGTTACTCCGGCTGCTTCCAAAATATGACCTGAAACAACGCATACGGGCGAAACGCGCACTCCAGGCCATGGCCGGAGCGGGGATACAATCGCTGGTATCGATACTTTTGTTTTTTGCCGGGGCATTCAGGCTTGAACTGCAAGGCTTTGCTCTGTTGATGCTCTTTTTATGGCTGAGCCACATATCGCTCTATCTGGCCATTCGCCTTGGGTTCAACAAGCGCTTTGCGGATCCAAGCATGACCCGCGAGATGGTAATCTGGGCCGTTGTGGTACTTCTGATCAATGTCTTCTTTATGGACCGGTTTCGTCCGTTGATAATGATGTTTTTCCCCATTGTGCTCATTTATGGCGCCTTCTGGATGACCACCCGGCAATACCTGGCTACGGCGGCCTTGATGGTATTCGGGTATGTTGCCGTGATGGCCGGCATCTATTCCATTAGATCCCAGATATTGGTCCTTGGTGATGAATTGGTTGTCGGTAGTGTTTTCATATTGGTGATCATTGCCTTTTCCTTTGTCAGCAATGAAATCAGTTTGTCTCGCAAAAAACTGCGCCAACGTAACGCGGAACTGGCCACAGTGATGGGAAAAATAGAGCATATGGCCATTACCGACGAATTGACCGGGTTGATCAACCGGCGGCACATGATATATATGCTGGAGCGTCAGAAATCACTGGTTGATCGTGGGGGGACCGGGTTTTGTATTTGTTTTTTCGATATCGACCATTTCAAAACCATTAATGACGCCTTGGGCCACCATGTCGGCGATATCGTCCTCCAACGGTTTGCATCGGCAATAAAAAAAGAACTACGCGCTTCGGATCTTTTCGCCCGCTTTGGCGGTGAGGAATTTGTGTTCATGGCCTTTGGCGTGGACCTGAACGGGGCGAAAATTGCCGCAAATCGGCTTCGCAAAACAGTTGAGCAAATAGACTTCAAAGACATTTCCCCCGGCTTGAACGTCACCATATCCGGTGGTGTGGCGAAATACCGAAGTAAAGAAAAAGTCGAAACGATCCTTTCTCGTGCCGACCGGGCACTTTATCTCGCTAAAAACAGCGGCAGAAATTGCATCAAGATGGAAAACGATGGTTAAGGATCGGGGATGAAATAAAATTCCCGATCCCAAGGGCGCAGGAAAGAAAAGAATACCCCACCATTGACGGATGAGTGAAAGACAACTTTTTAGTTGACAATTTCAAGACAAAAGCTATTTTTGATTTATTAATAATCATTATCCTTAAGTATGGTTTCTTTACAAAAGGGCACCGAAGCACAGTGTTCATGGCCTTACGGTGCGTAACATCAGCCAACAAAAGGAGAGAATGTCATGAATGAAGAAAGCAAGTGCCCGGTAACGGGCCGGAAAAGTAAACCCATTGCCGGTGGTGGTACCTCGAATAAGGACTGGTGGCCGAACCAGTTGAACCTCAAATTGCTTCACCAGCACTCCAATCTGAGCAACCCCATGGGCGAGGCATTTAACTACGCAGAGGAATTCAAAAAACTGGATCTCAAGGCGGTGAAAAAGGATCTTTATGCATTGATGACTGACTCCCAGGAGTGGTGGCCGGCCGATTACGGTCATTATGGGCCGCTTTTCATCCGTATGGCATGGCACAGCGCCGGTACCTACCGCATGGGCGATGGCCGCGGAGGCGCGGGGTCAGGCTCCCAGCGCCTTGCGCCCCTGAACAGCTGGCCCGATAACGTAAATCTTGACAAGGCGCGCCGTTTGCTTTGGCCGATTAAGAAAAAATACGGCAGGAAAATATCCTGGGCCGATTTGATGATCCTGGCCGGCAACTGTGCCATCGAGTCGATGGGATTGCCGACTTTCGGTTTTGCCGGTGGGCGCGAGGATGTCTGGGAACCGGAGGATGACGTTTACTGGGGATCGGAAGAGGAGTGGTTGGCAACCAGCGACAAGCCCAAGAGTCGGTACAGTGGCGACCGCGATCTGGAAAATCCCCTGGCGGCCGTACAGATGGGACTCATCTATGTGAACCCGGAAGGCCCCGACGGCAATCCGGATCCTGTGGCTTCCGGCCGTGATGTCCGCGAGACCTTCGCACGCATGGCCATGAACGACGAAGAGACCGTGGCCCTCGTTGCCGGTGGGCATACCTTCGGCAAGTGTCATGGCGCCGGTGATGCGGCACTCGTCGGACCGGAACCCGAAGCTGCTCCCATCGAGGAAATGGGGCTTGGCTGGAAAAGCAGCTTTGGCAGCGGCAAAGGCGGGGATACGATCGGCAGCGGCATCGAGGGCGCCTGGAAACCGAACCCCACCAAATGGGACATGGGCTATCTGAAGGTGCTGTTCAAATACGAGTGGGAACTGGTCAAGAGCCCGGCCGGCGCCAATCAGTGGCTGGCCAAAGACGTGGAAGAAGAAGACATGATCATCGACGCCCACGACCCGTCGAAAAAACATCGGCCGATGATGACCACGGCGGACCTGTCGCTGCGCTATGACAAAATTTACGAGCCGATTGCAAGGCGCTACCAGGAGAATCCCGAGGAATTTGCGGACGCATTTGCCAGGGCCTGGTTCAAGCTGACCCACCGTGACATGGGCCCCCGCTCGCGGTATCTTGGCCCGGAAGTGCCGGCAGAGGAGCTGATCTGGCAGGATCCCATGCCCGCTGTCGATCACCCGCTGATTGACGAAAAGGACATCGCCGATATCAAGAGCAAGATCCTCGCCTCCGGCCTGTCGATTCCGGATCTGGCTTCGACCGCCTGGGCGTCGGCGTCAACCTTCCGCGGTTCAGACAAGCGCGGCGGAGCTAACGGAGCGCGCATTCGTCTTGCCCCGCAAAAGGATTGGAAGGTCAACCAACCGGAACGACTGAAGACGGTGCTGCAGACCCTTGAGAACATCCAGAAGGAATTCAATGGCGCGCAGTCCGGAGGCAAAAAGGTGTCTCTGGCGGACCTGATCGTATTAGGCGGATGTGCGGGGGTTGAGCAGGCGGCAAAGAACGCCGGCATTGATGTGACCGTTCCTTTCACACCGGGTCGCACGGATGCATCGGAGGCGCAAACCGACGCGGTCTCCTTTTCCGTACTCGAGCCGAAGGCGGACGGCTTCCGCAACTATCTTAAAGCCAAATACAGCGTGTCGGCAGAGGAGATGCTGGTGGATCGGGCGCAACTGCTGACCCTGACGGCTCCCGAGATGACCGTTCTGATGGGCGGCATGCGCGTGCTTAATGTCAACTATGGACAGTCTCCGCATGGTGTTTTCACCAAACAGCCGGAGGCGCTGACCAATGACTTCTTCGTCAATTTGCTCGACATGAACACCGTCTGGCAGGCCAGCTCACAAGACGAAGACGTTTTTGAGGGACGCGATCGCGCAAGCGGTGAAATCAAGTGGACCGGCACCCGTGTCGACCTTGTCTTCGGTTCGAATTCACAGCTCAGAGCCATTTCCGAGGTCTATGGATGTGAGGATTCAAAAGAAAAATTCGTCAACGACTTTATTGCGGCGTGGGACAAGGTCATGAACCTTGATCGTTTTGACCTTGCTTGATCTATAAATAAGCATCCTGCATAATAATCAGGGCGGCATTTTCATCGGATCGGGAACGCCGCCCTAATTATTTTCCATCCAACGAATTCCCGCCTCCTGAACGGAACGTTTTCGCATTCGTTTGTGCTATCTTTTAATTTAGCGTAGAATCGAATCGGTAAAGCGCACCGAGCACCCATTTTAACCAAACCAACTTTTTTGCCAATTCAGTGAGGCCGTCATGCGTGATGACAGAGTGAACAAATTTGTGGTCGTGTTACTGGTCGTGTTCATTTCGTCTGTTTTTCTTTCAATGATCCGATCGTTTTTAATGGCTATTTTTCTGGCTGGGATTTTCGCCGCCCTGACCCGACCGATATACCAGCGGCTAAGCGTTTGGTTTGGCGGGCGGCGTTCTCTGGCGTCGGTGGTGACGCTGGTGCTGATCATCCTTATCGTCCTGGTGCCGCTGGCCATCCTTACCGGCGTTGTGACCGGGCAGGCCTTTAAAGTCAGCCAATCGGTCATGCCCTGGGTCAAGGCCCAGATCGAGCAGCCCAATGTGCTGTCCGATTATCTGGCATCGATTCCTTATTATGACAAGATCGCCCCGCACAGCGAATTGATCATCCGCAAGGCCGGAGAAGCGGTGGGCCGCGTCAGCCAGTTCATTATCAACAATCTTTCCTCTGCCGCCCTGGGCGCGGCAAATTTTATCTTCATTCTTTTCACCTGGCTTTACACCATGTACTTTTTTCTCATGGATGGAGAAAAACTACTGGAGAAAATCCTGTATTACCTGCCGCTGGAAGACCATGACGAGCAGCAGATGCTGGACCGTTTCACCTCGGTGACCCGGGCCACCCTGAAGGGTAGCGCCGTGATCGGCATCCTTCAGGGCGGACTGGCCGGCCTGGCTTTCTGGGCTGTGGATATTCCCAGTTCGGCATTCTGGGGCACGATCATGGTCGTTTTGTCCATTATTCCCAGCGTGGGCACGGCCGTGGTCTGGGTGCCGGCCGCCATTATATTGGGGCTCACCGGCGCCGTGGCCAAGGCTGTGGTACTGGCGATTTTCTGCGCCCTGGTGGTGGGCAGTCTGGACAACCTGCTGCGGCCGATCCTGGTGGGCAAGGACACCCAGATGCACGAGTTGATGATTTTCTTCGGCACCTTAGGGGGCATCTTCATGTTCGGCATCGTGGGCGTGATCATCGGTCCCATCATCGCCGCGCTGTTCGTTACCGTATGGGAAATTTACGGACAGGCGTTTGCCGATATCCTGCCCGATACGGGGTATGTGCTGCGCAAAAAGCAGGAGGCGGAGAATGGAGCGGATGACGGGAACGATTAGGGTTGTCGCCCGTTCACGCCCGTTGGCGGCCTATGCATCTGAAAAAATCACGGGGATGAGCATTTTTAAGGCGCTGGTTGGGGCGTGTGTCACCAACTGTCGATATACGGCAAAACCGTTTTTTCACCCATTGGCGGGGGCAGGGACGTTAAACCGCGTATTATCCACTTGCGCGTATCGGCCGGATCAATAACCGAATCGATTTCCATGTAAGCAGCCATGTTGAGCGCTTTGCCATTGGCGTAGCGTCTGGCAACCATGTCACTAAAGAACTGCTCTCGCATGGCGGTGTCCTGAATTGCCGCCAGTTCTTTTTTAAACGCGGCTTTGACCGCGCCTTCCACGCCCATCCCACCAAATTCTCCTGTCGGCCAGGCGGTGGTGAAAAAAGACTCATGGAACCCGCCGCGGGCCATTGCCATGGCGCCCAGCCCGTAGCCCCGACGCAGCACGATGCTGAAAAAAGGCACCTTCAGATGAGAACCGGCGAGGAACATCCTGCAGACATGGCGGACCTGGGCGCGCTTTTCGACGTCAGGCCCGACCATGAACCCGGGCGTGTCGATCAGGGAAAGCATCGGCAGCGCGTGGGCATTGCAAAGCTGCATGAACCGGGCTGCCTTGTCGGCATCATCCGGCTCGATGGTTCCAGCCATATGCTGGCAGTTATTGGCCATCAGTCCAAATGGGACCCCTTCGATTCTCACCAGCCCGGTAATCATTGCCCGACCGAATCCACTTCTCAGCTCGAGAAAAGAATGCTTGTCCACCAATGTCTGGATGATGGCGCTATCGTCATAGGTGCGACGCCGGTTTTCCGGGATCAACTTGCGCAGCAAGGTTTGATCGGCCGCGTTCCAGGTTGGCGTGACGCCCTGGAAATAGGAGAGATACTGTTTGGCAGCAGCGACCGCTTCCGCTTCGTCATCCACCCTGATGTCCACCACGCCGTTTCCATGCTGGACCTCGATGGGCCCAACGTCCTCGGGGGCACAGGTGCCAAGACCTCCCCCCTCGATCATTACCGGTCCGCCCATGCCGATATTGGCATTTCCGGTGGCGATGATAACATCGCAACACCCTAAAAGCGCGGCATTGCCTGCAAAACAATAGCCGGAGACAATGCCGATCAAGGGCACTTTCCCGCTCAATCCGGCAAACCAGGCGAACGTCGGCAGATCCAGCCCGGCGATCCTTACACCCTCGGCGTCGGTATCTCCGGGCCGTCCCCCGCCGCCCTCGGTGAAAAGGATCAAGGGCAGCCGCAGTGTGTCCGCAAGGCCGAGAAGGCGATCCATTTTTTTGTGATTGAAATAGCCCTGGGTGCCGGCCAGCACGGTATAATCATAGGCCATGACCATGCACCGCGCCTCCTGGTCACCGAAAAGAGGCGCGTTTACCGTTCCAATGCCCGTGATCAGGCCGTCTGCCGGTGTTCGGGCAACAAGCTCGTCTACCGCTTTCCTGCCTCGCTGGGCGGCGAGGGTGAGTGCGCCATATTCTATAAAACTGTCTTTGTCCAGCAGGTCGTCAAGATATTCTCGAGCGGTCCGCTGACCCTTGAGACGGCGGCGCTGAATCGCTCTTGGGCGCTGATCATCCATTCCCGCGGACAGCCGCTGCAACAATTCCAATAATTCATCACGAGGGGGCGGGGTTTGCTTTTTGCGGGGTGTTGATGATTCCAATGCATACCCTCCTATTTATGGATGGGCACTGGTTCCGTTTCCTGCCCGGCCGATGAGCCATGGGCTTTGGGCGTGAAACAGACGGCCATTAATCGAGTGATGCCCATGATGCCGCCGATGACCCCGAGCCCGCCCACCAGTTCGATGCCCATCCACATCCAGGGATTGGGGGCCGGATCTTGAACTTTGGCGGCCAGCGCGGCCACGAGAAAAAACATGAAGGCATAGTTATTGAAAAGTACGGGAACGGTCTCACCTAAAGCAACGATAAGGTAGACGAACAGGCAGACATAGACGAGCTTGGCGGGCAGGATGCCAAGGACGGGGGCGGCAACCTTCAGAAATATGCCGATCAGCACCAGGTTGAGGATGCCGAACAGCCCGCCGATGAGAATGTGTGGTGCCCGGTTTGGATTCATGTGGGATTCGAAGAAGAAAATCATCACCATGAATGCCGGCCAGGTGGCCAGGTGCAGGTGATGCAGAGCCAGGTCGATAATAACAATCAACACCATCAGGAATATGCCGAATATCAGCCTTGTTTTACTCACCGTTGCCATTGAATTCTCCTCGGATTTCGATTGTTGCCGGCTATTAATCTTGATCAATCCGGCTCAACAACCACCTGGAGCAATATAAAAATGGTTGTTGAACCGGACCGTGCGATGCGATTGGTCCGCACCGCATATGGATCTGTCAATGATTCACAGGACAGATGACCGATCGTCCTGCCCCCTGATGGATAGAAACATTATCTTTTGGCGTAGTCGTACCACCCTTTACCGCTCTTTTGACCAAACTCGCTTTTGAAATAACGCTCGACGGTCTGTGGTGAAGGATAGTCACCGGTATTGCCTGTTCGTTTAAACCGTTCCATGGCCATGGTGTAGGACAAGTCGATGCCGGTGAGATCTTCCAGACGGAAGGGGCCCATGGGATGACCGGCGCCGTACACACAGGCCTTGTCGATGTCCTCATAGGAAGCGACGCCCATTTCGAGCATCCATTTGGCCTCCTTGTTGATGACGCGGAAGATGCGGTTGAGCAGAAATCCGTCGACTTCCTTGCGCACATGCACGGGCACCTTTTCCAGCCGCTTGCAAAGCGCCAGAGAGATCTGCGCCGTCTCGTCGGCGACGTGGGCACCCTGGACGACTTCCACCAGTTTCATGACCAGCGCCGGATTGAAAAAGTGCAGGTTGACCACCTTTTCCGGGCGGCCGGTGACATCGGCGATGCGGGAGCTGACAATGGCGGAGCTGTTGGTGGCCAGAATGGCATGTGCCGGCGCGAACCGGTCAAGGTCGGCAAACAGCTTGCGTTTGATCTCAAGCACTTCCACGGCCGCTTCGATCACATAGTCCGCTTCCTGGACTGCATCTTCCAGATCCCCGGTAAACCGGATACGCTGCCGGGCGCTTTCTGCCTCGGCCTCGGTCATCTTGCCTTTTTTCACCCGGCCGGGAAGGTATCCGTTAACGAATGCCTCGGCTTTTTCCAGGATAGCCCCACTGATATCCGTGCAGGTGGTGTGATACCCCTTGATGGCGCACAGGGTGGTAATCTGGTGTCCCATGTTGCCGGCACCGACCACGCAAATATTTTTTATGTCGTCAACGTTCATCTATTTTTCTCCATCTTTTTAATAATGAGTAATTTGCCTGCTATCGTTGGCCCATCAGCACTGCAGGTTCTCGATCACGGAGGCCACCCCCAGCCCGCCGCCACAGCAGGAGCTGAAGAACCCGTAGCGTCCGCCGCGTCTGATCAGCTCACGCATGGCAAACATGCAGATGCGGGCGCCGGAAGCACCGTTGGGATGGCCGAAAGCGATCGCGCCGCCCATGGGATTCCATTTGTCCATGTCAATTCGTTCACCGGTCTGGTTCTCCATTTCCCTGATGACGGCCAGGTTCTGTACGGCAAAGGCTTCGTTGCACTCCATCACGTCCATATCGCTGATCGCAAGATCCGCCAGTTGCAGGGCTTTGAGAGTGGCGTAGGCGGGGCCGATGCCCATGATTTTGGGATCCACACCGCAGTCGGCGCCGCTGAGCCAGCGGGCCATGGGGGCATATCCCAGTTCCTCGGCCCGCTCGCGGGTCATCATCAACACAAAAGCTGCGCCATCATTTCTCCCGGATGCATTCCCGGCGGTTACCGTGCCGCCTTCTTTAAAGACCGGTCTGAGTCTGGCCAAATCTTCCAGGATGGTTTCCGGCCTGATGTGTTCATCCTTGTCAAAGACAATTTCAGGGGTTTTGCGCGTGGCCGGGATGACCACGGGAATGATTTCACCTTCGAATCGTCCGTCTTCCCAGGCCCTGGCGGCGCGCATCTGGCTGGTATAGGCAAACTCGTCCGACGCTTCGCGGGGAATGTCGTACATCTCCTGCAGATTCTCCGCGGTCACGCCCATGACCAGCTGTTCATCCTGATGCGGGGAGAGGGTCATTTTGATGGGGGCCGGCGGAACCAGTCGATAGGGCGGGTTGGACATGGAGAAACGGGCCGGAATCTGGCTGTAGGACTCCATTCCGCCGGCGATGATGATGTCCGCCGCACCGGCCTTTATTTTCCAGGCCGCGTGGTTGATGGAGTCGATGGCAGACCCGCATTGCATCTCGACGTAGGAGGCGCTGGTCTCATACCCCAGACCGGCTTTCAGGGTGGCCCAGCGGGCCGGGTTCATGGCCATGGAGCAGTGGGCCGCACTGCCCAGAAATACAGCGTCAACCTTGGTTTTTTCTGTTATTTGGGTTTTGTCTACGAGCCCGCGAATACCGATGGCGGCAAGCCGGGAGGCCCCGATGTCGCGGACCGTGCCGCCCATGCGACCGAACGCTGTTCTCACCCCATCCACAAATACTACGTCTCTGTCTGCCATTGGAACTCCTTTTGATAATTCGATGAATATGGTCAATGATATCTCCTCGGGGATTCGGGAGATGGTTGCGGGTTGCTGCCAATGGCGTATCGCAATATGCCTGCCAATTTTACCGGCAACGAAAGGATGGTGTAACTAATCAGTAATTCACGGGATTCTATGTCTTCTCATCTTTATTGGATGGTTGAGGTTTCTTCATCAGAAGAGAGTGTTTGTATATGCACCGCTACTGCAACGCATCAAGGTGTGGTATAATTATATGAAAAAATTCATTATTTATGTATGTTGAAGAAGATCTTCTACATGTTTAGAATCGTATGCACGGAAAGCTCGCCTAATCGCTGATAAAAAAACGACGCGGATCGAACAATCGCAAGCGGGTCAATTCGTCCTGGCTGGGGAGGCCCAGACGCTTTAGGTCCGGAGCGACGTCAAGGTCCCAGCCGACTTTTTTCCGGATGGCTGCCAGACAATCGGATTCGCCGGCATGGTCAGAGGCAGGCAGGTAATGCGTCAGCGTGAATGTTGGCTTCCCATCCGTTTTCTCGAACACGCCGACATCGGTAATCAGGGTGCTCACATTGTCTCCCGGAAAAGTGACATAGGGCACTTGGGGCAGTAATCGATCCTTTCCGGCACTCGTGACCACAATGGACTCCCGGCTGGTCGCCGCCACATCATTGGCCCCGCCGGATCCCACCAGGTAGGTGACACCGGGAATTTTGGTCGAATTGACGTTTCCCCGGACATCGATCTGACCGGCCCCGAGAATGCCCAGGCAACGACTCCCAGGGCCGCCGACCATGCGCCCCAGGATGGTTTCGATGTTGCTCAATAACGTACTTGAATGATTGTTTCTGAAAATCATAATCCGGAAAATTGGCGTTTTCGTAGTCGGTCAGTCCGTGCTGGGTGACGCCGTAGGGATGCAGTCCGAAAGGGGCCTCGCATACGGCCAACACAGATCTTGCGGGGATGCGCACCATGTGCGCGTTCCGGCGGACATAGTCGCTGGAAACAATCTTCTCGGTGCTGATAATGACGCCTTTTTGACCAGGCCGCCATGGATCATGGCGTGAAGCTGAAGGGTGACCCCGGTGGTGATGATCGTGGAATCCGGTTGCTGCCCCCAGAAGTGCCTGATCAATGGATTGAGCAGGGCGGCCCCGCAGGGCACATACAATTTCATCCGGGGCGTAATGTGCCGGGCGATGGCTTCCTGTGGCGTACAGCGCTTGTCTTCCCCATCGGTTGCCGGGATAACGAAGGTTTTTTTGATGAACGTTGCCAGCGGGTCTTGCATGGTCAGGCTCCTGTTCTGATTTTTTCCGGATATGTATCAATCGTTGAAAAGGGCCGGATCCATGTCTATAAGTAGATGATCCGTATCGAGCAGGCGGGTAACCATCGCTTTGGTCTTGGGCAGCTCATAGCGAAAGAAGTAGCGTCCCGTGACCAGTTTGCCTTCATAAAAACGGACATTGGCTTTGGAAGGTGCAGCCGAGAGACCACGGATCGCGGCCGTCATCTGGCGCAGCCACTGCCATGCAATGGTCACCAGCGAGAAGTATTCGAGGTAAAGGGTGGCGTCGGCCAGAAACGCGGTGGTTCCATCTGACTCGGCCCGGGATTTGAGACTGCCGGTGACCTGTTCCAACTCCTAGATGCTGCGTTTCAAGGTGTCGGCAAAAGGAGCCGTGCGCTCGTCTTTTTGCGCATCTGCAATCGCATCTCTTACCGTCTGGAGAAACAACTCGAAGGCCAGGCCATTTTTCATCCGCACTTTGCGGCCCAGTATGTCCATGCCCTGAATGCCGGTGGTGCCCTCATGGATGGGGTGGATGCGGGTGTCCCGAAAGTACTGCTCCACCGGAAAGTCATCGCAGTATCCGTATCCGCCCAGGCACTGGATCGCCAGGCTGGTGGAGATGACACTGGTTTCCGAAGGGTAGGATTTGGCCACCGGGGTAAGCAGATCCAGCAGGAGGGATACCCGCTGCTGCGCCTCTCCAGTCAGTACTTTTTCAAGATCCGCGTATTGACAGCACTGCATGAGCAGACAGTGGGCGCCTTCCACGTAAAGCAGAAATTGCAGGTTGCGTTTACTGACGAATTTAGTTGCCATGATCGTGATTCCTCTACTCGTAGGCGCAGGTATCCGGTCAGCGCCGGTTCGCTGCTTTGGGTTGGATTGACGAAACGTTTTATTGGTTTGGGTAAATGGTGACCGGTGAGCAAACAGCTTAAGGATACAAGTCGGATTCCACCTGGTCCAGGCCCAACGATTGCAGCTTGGCCCGGGTCGGCCGGCCGGTTTGCCAATCCCACTGGCGATGGGCATAGTAGTCCTTGAGCATCAATTCCATGTCCGGCGCTTTACCGGCACTGGTGCCTTCACCAAGCGTCGTGACGGCGATTTCCGGAAGTTGGTCGTGCTCGCGGGCCAGGCCCAGCCGGTTGCTGATGGCGCGTTTGAGATTCACCGAGCGGTCTCCGGCTTCCAGCAATGTCTCCGGCGTCATGTTCCATCCGGTGATGGCGTTCAGAATGCCGCACAACTGGGTGACGCCAAGATGGGCGAACTTGCACAGGGTCAGGGCGTCAAAAAGATCCGCCAGGCTCTGGAGTCTGGCCGCCGGTGCGCCTTTACCGGCCGAGGAAAGACGGTTTTTGGGAACCAGGTCGTATTCTTTGACCTTGTTGCCGAGCTCGATATTGAAGTACTCCCCTTTAAGATGGCAGGCACCGCGCGGGTTGGTGGCATAGGTAACGGCCTGGCCGTGAAATGCCCGGGCATCGTGCATGGGGATCTCGAGCCCTTTGACCTGCGCGGCTTCCTCGGGATCACGGCCCAGCGCCCGGGCCATGGCCAGAGTGCCGTCTCCCAGCAGCTTGCCGATGCCATCGCCGGTGGCGATCATCTCCACCAGACGGACGATGGCCTGTTTGTCTCCCCAGGGCACTTTGAATCCGATCTCTTTTTCGTCAACCACGCCTTTTTCAAAAAGATACATGAGATAGGCGATGGTAACGCCCGTGGAGATCGTATCCATGCCGTACACGTTACACAGGTGATTGGCCTCGATAATCGTTTTGAGATCGAAATTCATGCACAGGGGGCCGAATGCGGCGGTGGTCTCGTATTCGGGGCCATCGACACGATCGAGTGTCTCACTGACGCCTCTGACCTCACGGCCGCACCCCACCGGGCACCCCTGGCAGGCGTAATTTTCCACCGTGAACTGCTGGCGCAGGGCCTGGCCGCTGATCTTCTCGGCCGGAAATACGCTTTTGGAAAAATATTTGGCCGGCAGGTCTCCCAGGGCCATGGCCATATCGGCGTAAAAGAGGGTGCCGTACTCCTTCAGGGCCACGGATGCCAGATTCCCTTTAATGGTACTCATGGCGCTTTTGGCCATGCGGTTCAGACCGGATCGATCGAAAACTGCAGGCTTGCGGCTGCCTGAAACGGCAACGGCCTTGAGGTTCTTGGCCCCCATAACGGCTCCCAGGCCGCAGCGTCCGGCGGCCCGGCCATGATCGTTCATGATGGCGGCGAAGCGAAGTCGACGCTCACCGGCCGGTCCGATGCATGCTGCGGCGAACCCGTCGGCATCCAGGCTTTCTTTGAGTGCCGCCTGGGTCTGGTAGGTGTCCATGCCCCACAAGTCGGACGCGTCGCGCAGCTCGGTATGATTCTTGTCGATCACCAGCACCGCGGGTTTGCTGGCCCTGCCGGTGATAAAGATGCCGTCATAGCCGGCACCCTTGAGGCGAAAGGGAAATTTGCCGCCGCTGGTGGCCTCGCCCCAGAATCCGGTCAACGGTGAGATCGCGCATACGGCGTAGCGGCTGACCATCGGTACCTGCGTGCCCGTCAGCGGGCCGGTGGCAAATACCAGCGGGTTTTCGGGGGCCAGCGGGTCCAGGCCGGGTTTCACGTGATCATAGATCAGTGCGGCCGCCAATGTCGCGCCGCCGATAAACTTCCGGGTCAGCGCTTCGCTGATAGGCATATCCGTCATGCGGTCATTGTCAAGATCGACCTTTAAAAACCGTCCGTGGTAACCGTGCATCGTTGTCAACTCCATTAAAAGTCAATGTCCTTGCCGGCATGCGCAAAGCGGAAGATCTGCGCACACTCTTCTTCCGTTATCGGGCGCGGACTGAAGAGGGTGTCGATATCTTCCATGGTATATTGGACCAGCGTCTCCATCCGCGATTCCAACTCCTGGCGGTCGACTCCCATATCGGCCAGATTGCAGGGTGCATCCAGCTGCCTGAACAGCGCTCTCACTTTGTCCACCAGGCCCGCCAGCCGGGCTGCCGGGTCGGGGCCGTCGATGCCCAGAATCCTGCAGATTTCCAGGTGTTTGTCGGTAACCTTCTGGTAGTATTGGAATACGTAGGGAATGAAAACGCCCACGGCCAATCCGTGATGGATGTTGAAGATGGATCCCAACGTATGGCCGAAACTGTGGGTCAATGCGGCGCCGCTCTGACCGAAAGCCGTGCCGGCCAGACTGGACGCCAGCAGCATACGGTGACGGGCTTCGCGGTCGTTGCCATTGCGGTAGGCCCGCGGCAGATAGGTGAAAATCATCTCGATGGCACGCAGCGCCAGGGAGTCGGTGATCTCGTTGGCCGCCGGTGTGGCCACCGCATCCATGGCATGGGAGAGGGCGTCCAGCCCTGTGCCGGCCGTCAGCCGGGGCGGCATGGAGGCGGTGAATTCGGGGCAGAGGACCGCAAAATCAGGCATCAATTCGGGGTTGGAAACGGGAATTTTGCGGTGGGCCGCCGTGTCGTGAACCACACTAACGGCCGTGCATTCCGATCCGGTGCCACTGGTGGTGGGGACGGCCACGAGAAGGGCCCTTCTTCTCAACCCCAATGGGGTGAGCGGATTGACGCTGCCCAGATCGGTGATATCCGGCCGGGCGTACAGAATCCAGGCCGCCTTGGCACAATCAATCACCGATCCGCCGCCGATGGCAATGATCACATCCGGGCCGAATTCCCTCATGGCGCCGGCGCCGGTGTCGACGTTGGCCATGGGGACTTCCGGTTGGGTCTCGGACCAGACCGTGCTCTCGAAGCCGGCTGCCTCAAGGGTGGCCGTGACCTTGCGGGCCACCGTGCGTCCGAAGTCGTCGGTAACCACAAAGGCGCGTTTTTTCCTGCACAGCGGAGCAAAATGGTGGACGGCGGAGATGCTTTTCGATTTTCCCTGGGGGAACACGTTGGCCCCCATGATCAGTCGGGGCATGCTGAACGTTGTCGTCAAACCCCGGATCGCGGCTGAATTGCCCATGGGCAGCAGCAGCTTGATCATCGGGTGGGTAAACCAGTATCCCATGGTTGCTTCCTTTATCTGCCCGGAAGAAAGTACTCTCCGTCGGCATATTTTTGTCGAATGGTTTTCTTGTCGATTTTACCCACGCTGGTTTTGGGAATCTCCTCGAGGACGACGTATTTGTCTGGAACGGCATACCTGGGTATCAGTCCGTTGGCGGCTGCTTCGGCCATATGCTGCTTCAGATGGTCGATACCGATGGGCTCCTGAACACCTTTTCTCGGCACCACCAGCATCAGCGGGCGTTCGCCCCATTTGGCATCGGGCACGCCAATGGCTGCCGATTCGAGAACCAGCGGATGCCGGCTGATGACGTCTTCGAGATCCAGGGACGATATCCACTCCCCCCCGCTTTTGATCACATCCTTGATGCGGTCGGTGATTTTAAGATAGCCTTCTTCATCGATGATTCCGATGTCTCCGGTGTGCAGCCAGCCATTGTTCCACAGCTCAGCCGTCTTCTCCGGCGCTTTATGGTAGGACATCGTCAACCAGGGGGCCCGCAGCACCACCTCACCGGCGGACGATCCGTCGTGGGGCAGGGGCGTGCCGTCCGGGTCCACCACCTCGATCTCCACCAGCGGCATGGGAAGACCGGTTTTGGTGAGAATATCGATACGCCGGTCCATGTCCCATTCCATCATGTGGTCTTTGGGCCGGGCCACGGACACCACCGGACAGGTCTCCGACATGCCATAGCCGGCCACGATATCGATGCCGGCATCGACCGCCATTCTGGCCAGCCCTTTTGAAAGGGGCGCGCCACCAATGCTGACCTTCCAGTGCGAAAGATCGAGCTGCTGGACGGCCGGACTGGCGAGCATCATCTGCAGGATGGTCGGCACGCAATGGGAAAAGGTGACCTTTTCGGTAGTGATCAGGCGCAGCAGCATCTCGGGTTCATATTTGCCCGGATAGACCTGTTTGGTGCCCAGCAAGGTGGAAATATAGGGATAGCCCCAGGCATGCACATGGAACATGGGGGTCAGGGGCATATATACATCCCGTGACCGAAAGCCGCCGACGTTTTCATAGCAACCGCTGCCGACGGCGATGCCCAGGGTGTGCAGCACCAACTGACGGTGGGTGAAATGCACCCCTTTGGGATTGCCCGTCGTACCCGTGGTGTAGAAGGTCGTGGCCTTGGTGTTCTCATCAAGGTCGGGAAAGTCGAAATGGTCCTTGGCGCCTGCCAGCATGCTCTCGTATTCGGCGTCCACCGCAAGATCAGCGGCCTGGGGGCCGTTTTGATCGATCAAAGCGATGACGGTGCGAACGGAGGGGACGCTATCTTTGATCGCCTGCCAGATCGGCAGAAAGTCCGTATGGATAAACAGTACTTTGGGCTCGGCATGATTGAGGGTGTAGAGAATCTGGTCGGCGGACAGGCGCCAGTTGACCATCTGCAGAACGGCGCCCATCATGGGGATGGCGAAATAGCCTTCCAGATAGCGATGGCTGTCCCAATCCATGAACGCCACCGTATCGCCGGCATCGACACCCATGGCCGTCAGACCGCCGGCCAGCCGGTGAACCCGCTCGATCATCTGGCGGTAAGTGTAACGAAACTGATCGCGATAGACGATTTCCTGGTCAGGCGCCACCACCAGGGGGGTGGTGAGCAGCTTCTTGATGATCAACGGATAATTGTAGCACTCTCCGGGCTCGTACGAATTCTCATTCCTCATGCCTGGTCTCCTCCTTTTAAGCGCCTATTTTCCCTGAAATACCGGCTTGCGTTTTTCCACGAAGGCCGAGAAACCTTCCTTGCGATCCTCGGATGCACCCACGACTTTGGCGCCCTGGGTTTCCACTTCCAGGCCCCGCTGCTGTCCCTCATACGTGCCGGCGGCAACCGCTTTGAGCACGCAGCTGACGGCGATGGGAGGGCGCTGGGCAAGACGGTCGGCAAAGGCGAGGGCTTCGTCCATCAACGTTTCCGGGGCGCAGAGCTGGTTGACCAGCCCGATTTCCAGCGCTTCCTGGGCATTGACGGTTTTGCTGAACAGCATCATATCCAGCGCCCGGGCTTTGCCGACCACCTGGGTCAAGCGTTGGGTGCCGCCCCATCCGGGGATGATTCCCAGGTTGAGTTCGGTCAGACCGGCGAACACATTGGGGCCATCGGCCATGATGCGAAACTGGCAGGCCAGGGCCAGTTCGAGTCCGCCTCCCATGGCGTAACCGTTGATGGCGGCGATGACCGGTTTGGGAAAGCGGTCAATACGGGTCCACAGTTCACGTCCCTTGGGGCTGGTTTTAGAGGCGTTGGCCGCATCTTTGACGTCGAAGCCGGCGGAAAAGCATTTGTCTCCGCTGCCCGTAATCACCACGACTCTGACATCAGCGTAGTTTTCAACGGCGTCCACCGCCTCTTCAAAGGATTCCATGGTCGCCCAATCCCATGCGTTGGCCGGCGGATGGTTGATAGTAAGAATAGCGATATGGCCTTTTTTCTCCACAAGGACGTTGTTCATTGCTCCTCCAGAAAGTCGTCAGCATTATCAATTGTTGGTGAATTCGGTTGCGCTTTTCTCGCATTTTTTTGCGCGGGTCATATTCATTAACACACCGCATGGGCACTATCGATGCATGTTGGAGACCTAACAGCAATTTTTCTGCCAGATAGCCAAGATAGGGTGAAAAAGAAAATTTTAACAATGATTCCAGTGATTAATAAAGTCATCCGAACGGTTTCCAGAAAGTGTTGGGATTGGCGGAATATGTAGAATATTCTATACATTTTGGGTGAATATGTTGCTCAAACACTGGGCCACATGGATTCTTTGCATTTGATGAATATCCTCTACACGTATAGAATCCTCATCAGCTGTTGCCGTGATTGGGAGCGATGACCATCGTTGGCACCATATTTAACCATGAACTCGTAAAAAGTCTTTTTCAGACGGATTTGTAAAAAGCCCGAGATCAAGGCTTGCGAATCCTGAGGAATACCGCTATCGCGGGTGCCGAAGGCAGTGTACTGCTCGTACTCCGCAGTGACGAAGGATGAAGCGTAACGCCGATATCGGACTTTTTACGAATCCGTCAACTCTGCGTTTCCAGCGCTTTCTCCCTGTACCGTCGCTGCAGACGCTGCATGCCGCCAATCCAGCCGTCATAGTCCGATGTTTTGCGCTGGATGTAGGTGCGAACCTCGGGGTGGGGCAGGATCAGGAATCGCTTGTCTGCTAACGCATCGATGACATGCTCGGACACTACTTCCGGCTCGATGATCCCGTTGACTCCGGCGACACCGGCACCCCGGCGCGTCATGGCGCTGTGAACGGCCTGGGGACAGATCACGGCCACCTGAATGCCGCGGTCACCATAGGTGATCGCCAGATTTTCCGCGAGCCCTACGGCTGCATGTTTGGTCGCCGAATACGGCATCGATCCGATCTGACTGAGCAGGCCTGCCGCCGATGCGGTGATGATCAATGTGCCGCGGCCTTTTTTGAGCATTTGCGGAATGACTGCCCGGGCCGCATAGATGTGCGCCATCACATTGACTTCCCAGATTTTCTGCCACCGGGCATTGTCCACATCGATATCACCGCGGATGAAAATACCCGCATTGGAGCAGAACAGATCGATGGGGCCCCAATGTGCCTGGGTCTTTTCAACGACGTTCACGACATCCGCTTCCCGGGTCACATCACAGCCCAGTCCAAAGGCTCCGATTTCCTCAGCCAGTGCCGCTGCGCCGGCTGCATCGATATCCACCACCACCACCTTTGCTTCTTCTTCGGCAAACCGGCGGCACAGGGCCGCGCCGATGCCACTGGCGCCGCCGGTGACGACGACAACCTTATTTTTCAGATTCATAATATCTCCTTATACTAGTGGCACTATGCTAATGCACCGCCATCGCAGACTACTGCCGTCCCTGTCGTAAAACTCGCCGCATCCGAAACCAGATAAAGCACCGCCCCGGCCATTTCCATGGGCTCTGCGTGCCGTTTCAAGGGGATCCGGGACATGGCGTGCTGGTAAATCTCATCACTGTCAATCAATGCCTGGGATAACTTTGTTGCGGTCAGTCCGGGTAACAAGGCGTTCACCCGAATGTTCTTCTCAGCCAGTTCCTTGGCATAGGCTTTGGTCATGGCGATCACGCCGGCCTTGGAAATGGAGTAGATTCCCTGATACAGTGCCGGTGTCACGCCATTGATGGAGGCAACGTTGACAATGCTTCCGCCGCCGCCGGCGGCCATCAACCCGGCGGCATGGCCAATCAAGAAAAACGGCCCTTTCAGATTGACGCCCACGGTCTTGTCCCATGCCGCTTCCGAGGCATCGGTCATCAGGCCGAAATAGGGATTGGTGGCCGCGTTGTTGACCAGAATGTCAAGCCTGCCGTAGTCGCTTTGCACCTGATCGATCAGCCGTTCGATACGGGACAGATCTCCCATGTGGCAGGCAAGCACATCGGCTTTACCACCGGCGGCCCGGATTTTAGTCTGAACGGCGGCGAGTCCGTCCGTCTTGCGGCTCACAAGCAAACAGGTCGCACCATACTGCGCCAGGGCCAGGGCAATGGCCTCACCGATTCCCCGGCTGGCGCCGGTAATCAAGGCCACTTTGTTTTCAAGGCTGAATGAGATCATTATTTTTTCTTCCTCTCTTGATTGGGATTGCCGTCGTCTGTTTCGGTTTGACAGGCATCGACGACCAGGGGGATAAACTGCATCAAATCCTCAACAATGCACACGTCCGCATCATTGAAAATGGGGGCATGCGGATCGGTGTTGATGGCCACGACAAATCCGGCGCCGCGCATTCCCATGCGGTGCTGGACCGCACCGGAGATGCCGCAGGCCAGATAAAGGGCAGGACTGACCGTGGCCCCGGTGACGCCGATCTGGCGGTCGTAGCCCAGCCAGTTCTGATCGCAGACCAGGCGCGTGCCGCCGATTGCCGCTTTAGGGAACAGGGCCGCCAGCTGCTCGATCGTTTTCAGGTTTTCCTGGCTTCCGATACCCATGCCGGCGGCCACGATGACATCCGCGTTGTTGAAATCAGTGGAATTGGTGATGGGGTCCAGCACGCCCATCAATTGGGTGTCGCTTATGGTTTCATTGCCGTGCCTGATGGAGACGGTGCCGGGCCTCTGGCCACCGCGGTATGGCGATTGAAACATGCCGGGCAAGGCCGTCACCAGCGTGGTCGCAGTGGTTGCTGCATAGCAGCCCTTGACTCTGCCGCCATAAAGATCCTTATAGAAGCAGATGCGCCCTTCACGGCAATCGATATGATCCACACCGGTGATGCACCCGGCATCGATATCCACCGCCACCGACGGGACCCATTCCGCGCAGGTGGCGGTATGGCTCACGCACACATACGTTGGTGAAGCGTTCTGGATTTCGCGGGCAAGGATTCGCCGATATGCTTCGTGGGTGGGGGTTGCCAATGCCGGGTCGGCGATCACGGTTACGTCATAGCCACTGCGGGTAGCGATTTCTTCGGCAATACCGGTTTCGTTGGCCCCCAGCACCAGCACCCGGGCCGTGCCTTTGGCCAAATCCTGCAACCGATCGGCTATTCCCAGAGCCGCCTCGGCGTCTTCCCGGATCCGGTTGTTTATGCTCTCCAATACAATCAGAATGTCGTCAGTGGTTTGCATCTCAGGATAAAAATGCCCTTTCACGTAGAATGGTTGCCAATGCCGCGGCTTTTTCCTCCGGCGTGCCCTCCAGCATTCGTCCTGACCTCGAGCGCCGAGGCATGACCATCCCCATGCTCCGGGGCACCGGCGCCCCGGGTTGATCGCCCTCCAATGGCAGGCTGTGAACCGGCTGCCGGTTGGCGCGCAGCAGATTGGAAAGGGAAGGGTAGCGCGGCTGGTTGATGCCGGATTGAAGCGACAGTACCGCCGGCAGACGGAGTTTCAACTGCAGCCGGGCGCCTTTTTCGATCTCTTTTTCGATTGTCACGGCACAACGGGCGGGATCCAATTGCAGACTGACCACGGTCGTGGCGCATGGCCAATTCAAATGTGCCGCCAACCGCGGCCCCACCTGACCATGCATGCCGTCCTCGGACATACTGCCGGTCAGGATCAGTTCATAGTGTGTCGATTGCGCATACCGGGCGATGCCTGCCGCCACCGCTGCCGGGTCAGGGTCCGCATCAACCCGGGGGCGCAAATGGATCCCGGCCTGCGCCCCCATGCCGACGGCACGTTTGATCACGTCAAAGCATCGATCGGGCCCCGCCGTCAGCGCGTCGATGCGAACCGGCTGTGTCAATGCGAACCCCTCTTGAATCTGAAGCGCCGCTTCCAGGGCATATTCATCATAGCGATTCATGTGAAAGCTTGTGGGCTCGTCCATCGTGGCCCGGCCGCCGGCGGTTTCGGAAACCGTCAGCGCATCCATATCTGCTACCTGTTTGACACAAACCAGAATGTTCATGGGCTCGTCCATCGGGTGTGAAATTGACTTCCTGACCATCCTTAAAAGCGATGGTCTTCATTTAGGCCGCGTCAGGCAAGATGTCAATAAAAAAATAACGATCGTTCGTTATTATATATTGACATGGATCAGCCGGACTGCTATCTCACTTGCAACTGAGTAATTCAGCTTTTTTAATCGAGGTGAAGGTAAAGGGACGTCATGAGTGAGATCTATCTCTTCAGGCATGGTCAGGCCTGCTTTGGCACAAAGAATTATGACCGGCTATCGACCATTGGCCGGCGCCAGTCTGACATTCTGGCCCGGTTTCTGGCCCACAACGACATCCGCTTTGATGCCTTGTATGCCGGCCGTATGCGGCGGCATGAACAAACCGCCAGACCGTTTTGCTACCGGTATGGTGCCCGCCGTCCTGAACTGACCGAGCCTAAGCCCATGGCCGCCTTCAATGAGTACGATTCCAGTGCCCTGCTTGATGCCCGCAGATGCCTGGATGCCAGCCGGGAAGACGAGGCGGACCGAGGTGCCTTGCACAAGCAGGATAAAAAAGCGTTTCAGGCCTATTTTGCCGACACCGTCGCTCGGTGGGTGGCCGGTGATTTCGATGGGGATCCACGCGTTGAATCCTATGCTTCATTCTGCCGGCGGGTTCAAAAGGGCCTTGAGCAGATCATGGCGCGGCACGGCAGTGGTCAGCGGATTGCGGTGTTTACTTCCGGCGGGCCTATTTCCGTGGCCGTGAAAAGCGCACTGTCGCTCAGCGATGAGAAAACCGTCGCGGTCAGCTGGCAGATCGTGAATGCGTCACTGACCTGCCTGAAATTCAGCCGGCAGACGTTGGGATTGTCCATGTTCAACAGCGCGATGCATCTTTGGGAGGCCAGGGATTCGTCACTGATCACCTATCGATAATGTTTTTCAGAAATGACCCATTGAAACTATAGCTGCATTATACGAAAGAGGAAAAACAATGGATTTCACCATATCCGAAAAGATGCAAACGATTCTGGGGATGATGGATGAGTTTGTGACCCGGGAACTGGTTCCCCTGGAAAAGGAATTTCTGGCTCACCGGCTGGATAGCCTTCTGCCGGTGCTGGAAGAGAAACGGGCCATGGTTAAACAGATGGAGTTGTGGGCACCGCTGCATCCCGTGGAATACGGTGGGATGGGACTTTCGCTCAGCGAGAGCGCCCTGATCTTCGAAGCCCTCGGCCGGTCGCCGCTCGGCCTTTATACGTTTGGATGCAACGCGCCGGATGCCGGAAATATCGAAATCCTGCATCAATATGCTACGCCCTACCAGGTCGAAATGTTCCTGCATCCGCTGGTGGAAGGAAAGATCCGCAGCTGTTTTTCCATGACCGAGGTAGACATGCCCGGATCCAACCCGGTGATGATGGAAACCACGGCCATCAAGGATGGAGACGATTATATCATCGACGGTCACAAGTGGTATACGTCCTCGGCCGACGGCGCGGCCTTCGCTATCGTTATGGCGGTTACCGATCCTGGCGCCCCCCTCCATCGGCAGGCCAGCATGATCCTCGTTCCCACGGACACTCCCGGCTTTAACCTGGTGCGCAACATTCCGGTGATGGGGCACACCGGGCAAGGGTATTTCAGCCATGCCGAAATTTTGTATCAGCATTGCCGTGTTCCACAGAAAAACCTGCTTGGCGAGGAAGGGGCCGGCTTCAGCATTGCCCAGAGCCGTCTGGGGCCCGGACGGATCCACCACTGTATGCGCTGGATCGGCATCTGCAACCGTGCCCTGGATCTGATGTGCGCCCGGGCGCTTGAGCGCAGCATTGCGCCGGATCGTAAATTGGCCGGCAAACAGATTGTCCAGGCCTGGATCGCCGAAAGTGCCGCCGATATTCAGGCCGCCCGTCTCATGGTGCTCCACGCTGCCTGGAAAATCGATCAGGTCGGGGCCAAAGCGGCGCGCAAGGAGATTTCACTGATCAAATTCGTGGTCGCCAACACCCTGCAGCGCGTGGTTGACCGGGCACTGCAGGTCCACGGGGGGCTGGGAATGACCGACGACACGATTCTGGCTTACTTCTACCGGCACGAACGGGCGGCCCGGATTTACGACGGCGCCGATGAGGTCCACAAGACATCGGTTGCCAAACAGATTTTAAGAACCTATGAAGGCAAAACCATAGCGTAGCGTCCGTCCAGAAATAGGCAAATTTGGTCGAGATCAAGGCGCCCGAAAAATTTTACCACAGACATATGGTTGATATTTCGAGGATAAAATTTTTCGCGCAACGCCGATATCGGGCAAATTGGCCATTTCTGGATGGGCACTTAGTCTCGATATACCCTTTGCCATGATAGGAGCGGTCCATGCCCAAAACAGATAAAAAAACGAACCCCATGGGGGATGCCAGGGAATCAGAATTAAAGGATTTCAACCGCTTTGCTGAACAGGTCAATGCCCGCAAGCAAGAACACTTTCTGGAGCTGTTCGCCAAAAACCGCGAGTCTTTTCAGATCAAGAAAGAGAAAACCATTGCCAAGAATCTGGAACGGATTTTCGCCGCCACCCTTAAAATCAGCAATGAAAAGGGGTTTCATGCCATGAGCATGAGAGACCTGAGCAGGGAAACCAATCTGAGTACCGGTGCGCTGTACAACTACTTCAGCGGAAAAGAAGACCTGTTGACGATGATGCAGGCCCAGCGGCGGGCGATCACCCGGCACTTTCTGGTGACCGCCATCGATGCCGGAAAAACACCGGTGGAAAAACTGCGCGCGGCGGTCACCACCCACCTGTATCTGAGTGAGATCATGCAACCCTGGTTTTATTTCTCGTACATGGAAGCCAAAAATCTATACCCGCAGGAACGGCAGGCGGCAATTCAGTCCGAACAGAACACGGAAAAAATGTTTACTTCAATCCTCGAAGACGGCGTCCGGCAGGGCATATTTGAATGCGAGGACTGCCTGATGACCGCTAGTATGATCAAGGCAATGCTCCAGGACTGGTACCTGAAACGCTCGAAATACAGCAACCGAAAGGTTTCCGTGATCCAGTACAGCCGCTTTTTAATTGCTTTTCTTGAGAAAAATTTGCTGGCAGGGAGATAGAGTGGAATTTCGCGACCAACCACAGTCAGTCAGACCCGGAGAGATGCTTTGCGTCGACGCCATCGAAATCTTTTTAAAAGACACGATCCCCGGACTGCAAGGCAAATTAACATTCAAGCAGTATCCCAGTGGGGCGTCCAACCTGACTTATCTGGTCTCCTGCAAGAATCGCCAGATGGTGCTGCGATGCCCGCCTTCTGGGACCAAGGCGGCATCCGCCCATGACATGGGGCGCGAGTACAAGGTGCTTTCCGCCCTTAGTGGCCACTGGCCCTATGCGCCGCGTCCATTGGCCTATACCGATGACGACTCGATTATCGGCTGCCCGTTTTATGTCATGGAACGCATCGAAGGCGTTATCCTGCGCCGGGAAATCCCACCCGGCTTGTTTACTTCGGCTTCCCAGATACGCACCCTCTTCGAGAAATTCGTCGAGGTCCTGGTTGACCTTCACGCGCTGGACTACCAGCGCATCGGTCTGGGGGATTTAGGGCGGCCGGACGGATATGTCCAGCGGCAGGTGTCCGGATGGAGCAGACGCTATCGCGCGGCACGCACGCCCGATGTCCCGGATTGTGAGGCGATCATGAGTTGGTTGGCTCAGAAAATGCCGCCGGAAACCGACCGCCCCACCATCATCCATAATGATTACAAGCTCGACAATATCATTCTGGATGCAAACGATCCGCTGAAAATCATCGGCGTGCTGGATTGGGAGATGACGACCATTGGCGATCCGCTGATGGATCTGGGCAGCACGCTTGGATACTGGGTGGAGAAAAATGATCCGGCGGAGCGTCACCTGATGCGATCCATGCCGACCCATCTTGACGGTGCCATGGGGCGTGAGGCGTTTGTCCAGTACTATGGACGATTGTCGGGCCGGCAGATGGATCATTTCGACTTTTATCATTGTTTCGGAATTTTTCGCATGATCGTGATCGTTCAGCAGATCTACTATCGATACTACCACGGGCAGACCAGCAATCCACGGTTTAAAAAATTCGCCGATGGCGTTCCCGTGCTTGCGCGGATGGCCAGGCGGGTCATCGAGCAATCCGACCTTTGATCTCGGGTGGACCTGCCATACCAACAAATAGAATAAAACGGCGGCGACTCAATGAAAACACACCTCATCACCGTTTCACGCGGGACGTTCAGTGTTCGTGAAAGTGAGAATCAGGACGGCATCCCGGTGGTCATGCTGCATGGATGGCCGGAAAGTTCCTATTGCTGGGAGGCGGTGTCGGCCTTCCTCGATCCGAGGCTGCGGGTTATTGCGCCCGATCTGCGTGGATTGGGTGACAGCGAACGCACCCTGAACGTCGAGGCTTACCGGAAAGGCGCCTTGGCCAGGGATGTCATCGAGATTCTGGATGCCCTTCACATCGACACCTTCTTTCTGGTGGGGCACGACTGGGGCGGCATCGTGGCCCAGGAACTGGCATTGATAGTGCCCCAGCGGGTCGAGCGTCTAGTAACCATGAATATCGCCGTGCTCACGAACCCCAAGGGCACCGGTGAGGCGCGCAGGATCATTTTTGGCAACGGCGGCGTGGCCTTCTGGTATCAGTACTTCCAGCAGCAGCCGATGTTGCCGGAAACCATGATCAAAGGCAATGAAGCGGTGTGGATCCGCTATTTTTTCGGCAAGGCCGGGCAGGACGGCACGATACCGGCTGAGGCCATCGCCGAATATATCCGCTGTTACCGCATCGAGAACACGCCGGCTACGGGAGCGGCCTATTATCGTTCCATGGCCCTGGATGCCGACCACTGGGCCGGAATCGGGAAAAAGAAATTTTCCATGCCCAGTCTCTATGTTCACGGAAAAAAGGATTCCGTCATCATACCGGCGTTTCTGAAGCACATCGAGGACGGTTTCGATGACATTCAAGTGGCCTCACTTGATGCCGGCCACTTCGTTCAGGAAGAAAAACCCCGGGAGGTCGCGGATCTTTTGAACGACTTTTTTAATAGGAGTTGAATGGATATGGATGGCATCGAATCCAACGCGGACCAGCTTCAGGCGCTTGCAACAGAAGCCGACGACAACGATAACCCTGTTGTCATGCTCAATTTGCTCAAGTTCAAAAAGGATAGGGGACACGCAACCTATCTGCGCTACATCGAAAAAACAGGCCCATTTGTGAGAAAGGTGGGGGCTGAAGTCCTGTACTTCGGCATGGCCAACGAACTGCTTTACGGCAGTGAGACATGGGATGCGGTGCTGTTGGTCAAATATCCCTCGCGCAAAGCTTTTTTAAAAATGGCCACCGATCCGGACTATCTCAAGGCCCACGAATACCGCATACACGCCCTGGAGCGTGCGGTGCTCTATGCCACTGATCCGGCCGGCTACAAAACACTTCAAACCCATTTTTAACAGGAGGAAATCATGGCTAAACCGGTCTTGAGAACAAAACTGTGCGACATGCTCGGTATCGACTATCCTATTCTCAGTGCAGGGATGGGACCGACCCTGATTGGTGAAAGAACCGGCGCACCGGTAGAGCTGGTGGTGGCCGTCTCCGAAGCCGGAGGCCTGGGCGTGCTGGGCGGCAGCGGATTTACGGTCGATGAGTTGCGCGACGCCATCCGGGATATTAAAGTCCAGACCGATAAGCCTTTCGGCGTCGATCTGCTGCTGCCCAAGAGCGTCGATATGAGCGGAACCAATACGGACGCCAATCAGGTGCCGCTGAGCGACGTGTTGAAAAGCCTGCCGCAAGCCCATCAGGATTGGGTCAACAAAGTAAAAGCGGACATGGGGCTGCCCGACACCGAGGTGATGGTGCGCAGGAATACCACGGTCAGGCGTCCCAAAGAAGCCGTTCAGGTCTGTCTGGAGGAACGCGTGCCGCTGTTTTGCGCCGGGCTGGGCAATCCCGGGTTCATGGTGTCCGATGCCCATGCAAGGGGCATGAAGGTGCTGGGCATCACCGGCAACTCGAAAAATGCCAGACGCATGGCGGAATCGGGCATTGACCTGCTTGTGGCCCAGGGCCATGAAGGGGGCGGCCATACCGGGCGTATCGGCACCATGGCCCTATTGCCGGCGGCCATCGATGCCGCCAGCCCGGTTCCCGTACTGGCCGCCGGCGGCATCGGTGACGGCCGGGGGGTTGCCGCTTCCCTGGCCATGGGGTGTATTGGCGTGTGGATCGGCACGCGCTTTCTGGCCACTGACGAAGGAGGCGCACTGCCGGTCAATAAGCAGCGCATCATCTCTTCCACGGATGAGGATACGCGTGTCAGTACCGCCTATACCGGCAAAACCCTGCGGGCCAGTTACAACAAATATCATGACCTGTGGGCTGATTCGGGGTTGGATCCTTTGCCGTTTCCGACCCAGGTGATGATTTCCTCGGCACTGCTGGCAGCCTTTGTGGAAGCCCATCAGGATGACTATGTGGGGGGGCTGGCCGGGCAGGTATCCGGCATCATCCACGAGATCAAGCCGGCCAGGACCGTACTGGAGGAGATTGTGGAACAGACGGTGGAAATCCTTTCGCGTACAATGCCGGAAAGCGTAACGCTCAAGTAGCACGTATCTGAACCCGATTGGATCCTGACAACCGGTTTTCTCTGGGGACGAGCATGTTCAAAGTCGATTTACATGTGCATTCGGTCCTGGGTGGCGATGCCGCCACCCTTCCGGAGGAAGTGGTTCCTAACGCACGCCAGGCCGGCCTCGATGGCGTCTGCATCACCGAACATCACGACCATGGATTGAGCCAACCCTTCGATGCCATCGCCTGCAGCACTGCATTTCCCATTTTTCGGGGTATGGAATACCGCGCTGAAGAAGGTCACCTGCTGGTTTTCGGCGTGGCGGCGGGGAGAAGCGATCTCTGGCCTGACCTTCCCATGCAGCAGGCCATCGATTGGGTGAACCGAAAAGGGGGTGTGGCCGTCCCGGCCCATCCCTTTCAAACGGGTTTTCTCGGTCAATGCTTAGGGAAACGGGTTTTGCAGCTCGAGCATCTTGTCGCGCTGGAAACCATCAATGCCAGTGCAACCAGCGAAGAAAACCGCCTGGCCCGGCAGGCGGCCGAACAATTGGGCATTGCCGGGATTGGCGGTTCCGATGCGCACGGACCGGGCGCCATCGGCCGTGCGTATACGTCCTTTTCAGCACCATTAAGGACCAACGCCGACCTGGTTGCGGCCTTACGAAACGGTAGATATGCAGCCTGCGTAAATAACCATTGGCGACCCCGGTTCAAGTCAACCTGACCGGTGTCCACGTTTATCGGGAAAATCGCCCTGTGTGGTTTTCAACTTTCCATACGGTGCCCATCTATTATGAGGGGAAAAGATTTCCTTCTGTATATTTCGGAATATCAATACCGGGAAGATATTTAGATCTTTGATCTGAGTGAAAATTCCACCTTAAATTGAGCTAAAAAGTTTTTAATCATGTGAGGGCCGACCACCATATATTGGGGTCGGCCTTCTTGATATAAATTCCCATTTAGATAGCAGTAAAGTCAAGGTTCTAATTCATTGTTGAATGTCGAGTCTATCTCGAAAATAATAGCTATTGGGGTGGGCGGTCGGACAGATCGGTTGGTGATACATTAAATATCCACTGGGTTATTATTTCTCCAACGCCTCCTTAACGGCCAATCCCAACTTCTCAAGAGTAACCGGTTTCTTTATATATCTGCCGGCACCTAATTTTTGGGCTTCCTTCACATTATTTGATTTAGCGAATCCGCTTATGATGACAGCCTTCTGGTCAGGATTAATCGCTATTATCCTTTTGTATGCTTCACAGCCATCTATGCCCGGATCCATAATCATATCCAGCAAGATCAGGTCCACAGTATTGCCTTTGAGATATTCGACCGCTTCTTCGCCACTGCCTACGGCGACAGTTTTGTATCCTAAGGTGTCTAACATCTTGCAGGATATATCTCTTTGGCTTTCCACATCGTCAACCACCAATATCGTCTCTCCTTCACCCTTGAGATCTTCAAGGGACAGGGGCAGTTCCTTTTCTGATATTTCATCCCTTGTTAGCGGAAAGTACAAATCAAATATTGTTTCGTTCTCGTTACTTTTTACATCTACGTAACCTTCATGATCCTGCACCACATTCCACACAACGGACAGGCCCAATCCGGTACCGCTTTTGCCCATTTTTTTCTTTGTGTAAAACGGCTCAAATATCCTCTGCAGGTCATCGGATGCTATTCCGGGACCATCGTCCGATATTGACAGGATAGCGTATTCACCAGTTTTTACATCGTCATAGCCTTTTAAAGGCCTGTCTATATAACGGTTCATCGTCGATATGGTAACATTGCCTTCACCCTCGATTGCCTCCGAGGCGTTTGACACAAGATTCATAATTGTTTTTCTGATGTGAATATGAGAACCATTTATATTGAACAAATCGGTGTCGAAGTTGGTTTGAACTGTAACTGTGGGATGAAAGCTTTTTAGCTTATTGAATTCTGGGGAATCCAGATACTCTTTGACCAATTCATTTAAGTTCAGTGGCTTTTTGGTGGTGGCCACACCTCTTGTTATGGTCAGCAGATCCTGGACGATGGCAGCAGCCCTGTTCCCGGACTCCTGTATTGTCTCGATTGCCTTTCTGTATTTGCTGTCCTGAGGTAATTCCAATAAAAGTACTTCCGGATAGCTTACAATGCCCGACAGAACATTATTTAAGTCATGGGCTACGCCGCCCGCCAGAAGACCCAGGCTCTCCAGCTTTTGCGACCGAAGCATCTGTTCACTGATCCGCTTCTGGTCTTGTTCTTTTTCCATCAGTTCGAACTCGGAGCCCACCATCCGACCTATTGTTTTAACGAATTGCATATCCCAGTCGTTGATTTCTCGAGCCTCTCCGAAAAGATGAGCGCAACCGATTGTGCGGCCATTTCGGTCAGAGATGGCTAAACCGATGTAACACTCGGGTTTGTTGGCAACGATGCCCTTATAGGCCGCAAATTGTTCTGTGGCCCCGTGCTGGATTACGGTTGGCTCTGACCGGCCATTCAATAATTCGCAGGGTAAACCGTTGGCGAGATCGCCCAATTCAAGGTTATATCCCTCTGCCTCTGCCTCTGCCTCTGCCTCTGCCTCTGCCTCTGCAACTGCCATGATGCAGAAACCGGTGCCTTTCTCTTCGGCCCTATTGATCACGGTGTTGAGGCCCATCGCATCAGCAATCACCCTGGCAATGGCGCGGAAAAATTTTATACCCCGATGGGTCGTTCCGATCGTGTAGAGGCGCTCCAGCCATTGGGTATGCGAATTCAGCGAGGACATCATTTCGGCGATATTGTGGCTCAGAAATTCAAACTCGTAGATGCCTCGGTAATCAGGAGGGCGTTTTTCACGAACGGCTGCGATGATTTGCTGAACCGGATTGCGTAGCCCTCGCGCCAGTGCGAAAATCATGACAGAAAGTCCCAGCAGCAGGACAACGATTGTGAACGCATAAACCGCTTTGACCCGATCGATTAACGGGGTAAAAGGTGTCGTGTCGCTTATCAAATCGATATGCCAGACCCAGGGTTTGAAATCAAAATGATGGAAATAGTATACTTTATTTTCGATCCGAAGGTTCCAGGTTGTCGTTTTTTGATGGATTTTGGCGATATTGGCGAGTAATGCGGAATCGATCTGGAAAGATAAAAGCACCTTTTCTTTTCTCTCACGGAGGAGAATGCGCAGGTTGTGCCGTTTGGCGTAATCCTCGATAGCTCCCAGGGTCAGTGCCCGCCTGATTCGCACCATTTTTGCGTTGCCCATTTGGCCGTTCTGAAGAAGCGTCGTGAAATTGCTGTCACAAATGTCGTAGATTTCCCTGGCGGTGCGGGCCAGGGAAGCGCGTATTTCCTGTTCGGCGTAATCGGAGATGGTTCGAAGTACAAAAAAATAGAAACCTATGCCCACCGAGCAGACCACTAAGACGACCGGAGCGATCATTCGCAGCGTTAATTTATTAAAAATGGGCGCTTCAGAAGTCATGGTCAAAATCGTGCCTTGGCGGTCTGAATGGCTTCCGGCCATACGAGTTCTTTCTGCCCGTTTTGCCATTGGATGATGAACGCTTGCTGGCGAACCTGTTTTCCGGTCTGATTGACTCCGAATCGGCCGATTATTGTCATGATGTCGAGATTGAAAATCAATGCGCGTACCTTGTCCCGATCGATACTTCCGGTCTCTCTGATGGCCTCGGCCAGTACCTGTCCACCTGCATAGGCCAGACCGGCGTGGTAGCCGGGTGTTTCGCCATATGCCGCGATAAAATCGGTTTCGAATTTTTGAGCGCCGGGATAGTTGGCGCGGGGTTCCCAAAGAGAGGTCGTGAAGACGCCTTCGGCTTCTTCGCCGCAGCGGTCACGGAAAGCGGGAAATGTAGGACCCACCGAAGCGTATCGGGCCTGTGGATGCCATCCGACGCGTTTCAGGGATTTGACCATATGAACAGACTCATTGATGTGTCCGCATACAATCAACACATTGGCCCCTGATTTTCTGGCCTTGACCATGAGATTGTCGAGTCGCTCGGTCCCTTTTTTGAAGTATTCAAAAAGGGTGGTATTCAGCCCAAAACGCCGAGCCCAGTCCCGGGCGCCATTGGCCAAATCGACCGAAAAAGAGTCGTCGGCACTGAGAATCGCGATGTCATCCAGATCGTTCAATACCAGAAGCTCCATAAAACCGACAACGAATTTGCTGGCTGTCGTGTACACGCCGATCACGTTGCGGTAGCCTTTTTCCCACAGCCGGTCCGCCGCAGCCCCGGCTACCAGTATCGGGATGCCATGTTGCTCTGCTATTGGCAATACCGCTTCCGTGATCAGGCTCGAATAGGGGGCGAATAGAAAATCGACCTTTTCCGTTTCGATTAATTCCCTGTAGAGGCCGCGGGCGACCTCCGGCGAACTGCCGTCGTCTTTGAAGATAATTCGCACAGGCCTTCCGAGAAGTCCACCGGCAACGTTGACATGCTGCTCCCAAATTTGAAACCCTTTATGCAGGGCGTCGGACATGACTGCAAAGCGCCCGGTCAGCCCGAGACTTACACCGATCCTGATCGGTTCCTGGGCAATGGCGGTTGCTGTCATCAGCCTCCAAAACAGGCAAAGCAGCGAGATGACCACTGCGGATTTTCGGACAATCGCCATCCATCCTGCCAGATTTCTCGATTGCTGGACAGGTCTTAATGCGGTTCGCATTATGAACTCCTTTGGCATTCGGAACGAAAATAAAAACAACGCCTAATTGCGGTTCATGAGCAAACATCCGAAGAGGTCACGAACATTCATTGGGGGTAGCTTAAGTGTAACCATATATATCAGATTGTGATAGGAATGCAAACTCTCGGGGTGGGCAATCGGGCTGGCTTATCTGGGATAAATTGAGATTGGAGGCCGAATCAAGCCCTTGCCAGGTGCTGGGACAGATGCCCCTCGGATCAGTGGCAAGTATTTTCATGGTCACACAAGTACGTTCTGGCTATCCTATAAAAAGAGCCTCCACCGGACCTTGGCATAGCTTGCCAGGCCCCAAAAGTATCCAAGAAGACCTATAATTTGCATTTAGCAAATGTATATCATAAGCTCACCTTCGCTTCTTATCAGAGACACCCATGCTGTTCAAAATGGCGCGTACCGCTGTTTTCTAAAATTTGCGAATCTACTGTCTTGCTTTCTTGATAAACTCATCAACCACATTAGACATGTCAAAACTCTTGCCTCCTTGGACAGGGGGATATTCTGCAAGTGACTTGAGGTGTGTGGCCATCAATTCCCCCATCGGTTGGATTAGCCAGGAGACCTTTTGCATCAGATGGCCGTAAGAGTCTTTGTTGTCGTAGCTTTCGAAAGGATCCATCCTGAGGTTGAAGACCAGTGGGACCGTGCGTGGTACGACGTTGGCGTAGTAGTCCTCTTTGGTGGAAAAATGAAATTTCCACGGACCCATCCGCACAGCGGTAAGCTTTGATTCATAATAATAAAATATGTGGCTTCGCGCCGAGTGGTCGGTTTCCCCCTTCCAGTAGGGGAGGTTGTTGACACCGTCGATATACTGTTTCTTTTCCTTTTTCATCTTTTCGGCAACATTGTCGATGCCCGCCGCAGCAGCGAGGCTGGTGAACATATCCTGGTGGCTCTGGATACCGTTTAAGATCTGTCCGGGATTGATCACTTCTGGCCATCGCAGCATAGAAATCACGCGCACACCACCCTCGTAAGTCGACATCTTTTCCCCGCGGAAAGGTGTAGTACCACCATGGGGCCAGGAAGAGTGCTCTGGACCGTTGTCGGTGGAATACCAAACGATGGTGTTCTTATCGAGGCCGTTTTGCTTGAGAAAGTCGAGCACGCGGCCGATGTCGTGGTCGTGCTGTAGCATCCCCGAACCGTGGTAATCCGCCTCCGAGGTGTATTGTTCGGCTGCGTAGCGCCACGTGTCATTGAGACGCGTATATAGATGCATGCGGCTGGTGTTGAGCCAGACGAAGAACGGCTTGCCAGAGGTCTTGGACCGCTTCATGAAGTCTTCAGCTTTAGGAATGACTTCTTCTTCATCGAAGTTTTTCATCCGCTCCTGAGTGAGAGGCCCCGTGTCCTCTATCCTCTGCTTGCCCACCTTGCCAAAGCGCGGATCCTCGGTGGTATCATCGGTGTCGGTGGCGAAAGAGTGGATAACGCCACGCGTGCCGAACTTTTTCTCGTATGCTTCAAGGCTGCCCGAATAGGCCTTGCCGAATCGTTGGTAGTCGCGTTGTTCGGACTCTTCTTGGGTGTTGAGGTGGTACAGATTGCCAAAAAACTCGTCGAACCCGTGGACGGTGGGCAGGTGTTCATTGCGGTCTCCGAGGTGGTTTTTTCCAAAGTGGCCGGTGGCGTATCCGACTTCCTTTAGGACCTCTGCAAGACTGGGCGAGGCAGCCTGGAGGCCGAGCTTGTCACCCGGCTGCCCGACGGTGGTCATGCCTGAGCGAATCGGGTACTGGCCAGTGATAAAGGCGGCGCGGCCGGCGGTACAAGACGGCTGTGAATAGTGGTCGGTGAAGCGAACTCCTTCCAGGCCGATACGGTCAATATTTGGCGTGGTGTAGCCCATAACACCCATGCCGTAGGCACTTACGTTTTGCCAGCCGATGTCGTCGCCCCAAATCACCAAGATATTAGGCTTTTCCGTTTGGCAAAAAGCCGAACTAATGAGAAACATTAAAAAAAGAGGAACTAGGGCAACCGAATACAAAATGCGAACTTTTTTCATCGTTCGTTCCTTTCTTTTGTTGGCTATATTGCAGCAGAAAACTAAGGAACTGGAGGAATGTGCCATCAAAGACACAACAAGCTCTTTCTATTGATAATCACTAAACCTGTCATTACAATGAATAAACTGGAAACTATCCACGGCAGACACTGTGGGTTTTTGATAATAAATTAGGGTAAAGTTTGAAAATCCGTACCTGTATTGCTAACAGACACAGGTATGAAGCGGATTTGCCGTTGCCATGCAGCCAGTATTTCCGGCACCGTTTCAATTGCATGACCACCGGTTTTAAAAAAATTGCGGTATGATTAAAGATTCAAGATATGACTATCAATAATAACTTCCGAAACCGATCAATCAATAAAAAAATTGGTGCATTTGAGGACCTACCATGAGCGGTAATTCCATCAGTTTCATTTCATTTTGCCTTTCGATTCTCTTTACATTAACCGGCTGTGCGACCAGATTACCAACAGATGTACAGCGGATGCCGTCTGCGGCGATCACCGACCACAGCACCACCTACTTGGGCCAATTATTCGACAGCGCCGCTGCCATGCATCCGGCTGAGTCCGGCTTTACCCTTATCCGCAAAGGGCGTCCGGCATTCACGGATCGCATTGCCATGACCGCTCTGGCGGAAAAAAGCCTCGACCTGCAGTACTATATCTGGGAGGCCGACACCACCGGACGCATTCTTTCGCTTCGGTTGGTCGAGGCCGCCAACCGGGGCGTCCGTGTACGCGTGCTTATCGATGACAACACTATTGCCGGCAGGGATTCACCCATTGCCGCCCTCGATGCCCATCCCAACATCGAGATCCGTATTTTCAACCCATTTGCCCATCGGGGCTCCCGACTCTTCGGTTATCTGACGGATTTTAATCGCCTCAACCATCGGATGCACAACAAGGTCATCATTGCGGACAATGCGCTGGCGATTGTTGGGGGTCGCAACATCGGCAATCACTATTTCGGCGTTCACACCGATGCCAATTTCAGGGATCTGGATATTGCGTCGGCCGGACCGATTGTTAGGGATCTATCCATGGTCTTCGACCACTTCTGGAATGGGCAATGGTCTTACCCCATATCGACGCTGGTAAACCGAACCCACTCCAAGGACGATTTAAGCGACACCGTGGCCACCATTCAGACGTTGATTCAAGAGGAAGCGTATCCCTACCCTCTAAATCAGGACGTCGCTCAGCTTACGGGTCAGATGAGGAAGGTCCGCGATGACTTTATTTGGGCCCAAGGAGAGGTCATCTGGGACGACCCGCGGACTCTGCATGACGGAGAGGGAGCCTCGATAATCAATGAAAAGCTTTACCGAAAATTTCAGACCTTAGAAAATGAACTTCTCATCGAATCGGCTTATTTCGTGGCGGCCGACCGAGGTGTCCAAGCGGCCCATGAGCTTCAGAAGAGGGGCGTGAAAGTCCGCATATTGACCAATTCCCTGGCCTCCAACGACGTTGTGGCGGCCCATGCCGGGTATGCGAAGTATAGAAAGCCGTTGATCGAGACCGGCGTTGAACTTTACGAACTTCGACCGGATTCGGTCTCGCCGACCGTGGTGGAACAAAAAATTATCTCCAGTGGCCAGTCCAAAGCCGCCTTGCACACCAAGGCCATTGTTTTTGATCGAGAATCCATTTTCGTAGGCAGCTTCAATCTGGATCCCCGGTCGGCGAATATCAATACCGAGATGGGGTTGTATGTGAAGGACGCGGAACTGGCCCGTCAACTGGCCGTTTACATGGATGAAGGAGTACAACCCATTAACGCTTACCAGGTGGTGTTGGATGAAAATGAGAAGGTCGTTTGGCGCACTCAAATAGACGGTACGCCGGTCACCTACACGAAGGAACCCGAGTCTACATTCTGGCAGCGGTTCATGTCGGGATTCATTAAAATGTTGCCTGTCGAGGGACAACTTTGATTACCCAGATGATTTCAATTGTTTTGATGACATAGCAAGCGGTTAATGCAGGAGTATGGATTGATGGCCGACAAAACAAACAATTGATCTTCTGAGAACCGCGCAAGTACGTTCTGGCTATCTCACAAAAACACACCTAACCGAAAGTTGGGGTTACCAGCGGATGTATCTATCAAGAATAAATTGAAATTTGCATTTAGCAGCTTCAAATCCAGAAGAGCACCTGCTCTACTTTGTTTGACTTCTTCTATCCGGCTGAAGACTTAGTGGTCGCGATCCAGACGTTTTGATGCTGTTCCAAAGTTTCCGAGCTGATACGTCACGATACCCTTGGCACCAAAAGTGAACTTGCCGAATGGTTTCTTCTCCAGTTCTTTCAACCAGTCGAGTGGCGCAATCCCGATCGTTACGTGCGGATTGAATTTATCTCCAGTTTGGTTGGGTACGAAAGTGTTTACATATTCGAAGAGGATCGGATCAAACGGGGTACCGGACTTATCAGGAACGAATGCGGACTCACCCCCTCCTTTTCGCGCATAGACATTAACAGCTTCAATGAGCGCTTGCTGCAATGCATGTAACTGTTCAGTGGGTTCGACAACAATACCGGCCAGTCCGTTTTTACCGGTTGGAATATGGTAGAGACCAATTGCCGTCATTTCCAGGTTGCTCATGTCGAACTTCGACGTTACTTCATCCACGGCAGCCAGGACCTTCTGTAAATCGGATTTAGCGATGAACCGCTGGATCAGGGTTATGTGAGGGGCGTGTTCTTCGTCAAGTTCGAATCCTTCAGGGCTCTGCTCTCGCATCATGGCATTCCATCTTTCGGCTTCCTCTATCATCTTAGGACCTGGCTGAATCAGAACGTCAATGGCGATCAGATCGCTTTGGCCAAACGCGGGAGACGCGGATATTACGAATGCAACAATGAGTAGTATATGTAGCGCTCTGTGTATTTTTAGAAGCATGTCAGTTCTCCTGGGAATAGTGTGATCTTTTAAAAAGATTGCAATAAATATCAAGCTGTCAAACCTGATGATTACCAGTATTCCAAATCAGGAGAAAGTCCAGATTAATTGAAAAGAGCTTCCGAATCATACATTTGTGAAATCTTGGGTTAGATTCTCCTCGGATCAGCAGCAAGAATTTTCATGGCCACGCAAGTACGCTATGGCTATCCCACAAAAACGGATGCCACCAGAACTTGTTATACCTTGCCATAACAGCCGGCGGACTCTATTTGGGCGGGAATCTATATGTTGTGGTCGGCTATTTGGCCTTGATGTACAGATTATAAAAACAGCAACAGTACAGGAAATCTAAAAAATATCAACAGGCTGAAATCCTGCGATATCATGCCAGAAGGTGAAGATTTGGTCTCGATTTTCAACGGCCACAAGATGGTGCGGTTAGCTCAATGCAAGTAGACGTTTGTGATTACAACAACCTAAGAAGTAGAGGTCCGGGAGAGGTCCGGGGAGATGTCCAGGACGCCCATTTAAGTGCGGGCCACACCAACCCAACTGCAATTAAGGTAAAAAGGCTGAAGAAGGTGACCTGCTTGGGGTCTATTTTACGATTTTCAGAGATAAAAATCGTACTATAGGCTCATTTTCATTAGTTCAGTTCAAACCATTCCCCATCACCTCCTATATCGCTGTTTTGACCCCAAAAATCGCAATATAGATGGTATTTAGACCCTTCTTTTCCTTGTTTTTCGTTAATAATAGTGTGTTGCCTCGGCCCGTCTCCAATTCACGGCAGCGTATTCTATCCGCTATTTCTTCGTCTTTAAAAAGTTGGTCGCTTATTATCGCCCGGCCGGTGAAGAGCCCGAACTGCTTACAAAAACCTTGACAGAGCGTACGTTAAATCGTACGCTTTTCAAAAAAATGCATTGAGGTGAATTATGCCGACTTTATCAGCCACTGAGGCAAGATCGAAACTTTACCGTCTTATCGACCAAACCACATTGTCCCATGAACCTATTGTTATCACAAGTAAAAGAGGTAATGCTGTTTTGCTGTCCGAGGACGATTGGCGGGCAATCCAAGAAACAATGTACCTCTTAAACATACCAGGCATGCGCGAGTCAATTCGTGAAGGTTTGGCAACACCTGTTGAGGATTGCAAAGAGGAACTCGATTGGTAAATTACAAGGTCGTTTTTACAAAACAAGCGCAAAAAGACGCTAAAAAATTGTCTGCCTCCGGCCTTAAGGCAAAGGCTGAACAAATTATTGAAATTCTACGAGACAATCCTTATCAAACACCACCTTTCTTTGAGAAGCTCGTGGGAGATCTGGCTGGCGCCTATTCCCGCCGTATCAATATCCAGCATCGGTTAGTCTATGAAGTAATTGAGGATGAAAAAATAGTGAAAATTATCCGAATGTGGACGCATTATGAATAGTTGATCCGGGTGAGGTCCGGAACGGGCCACACCAACCAAAGTACAAAGGCTGAAAAAGGTGGTCTGTTTGGGGCCTATAGTACGATTTTCAGGGCTAAAAATCGTACTATAGGCCCATTTTCATTGATCCTTAACATTTCAGGAGACAGTTTCACCTAAGCTGGGCGATTCAAATTCTGGTTCACATGAAAATGGGTAAGCATGGTAATACGATCGGTCATTATTGCCTCCCAGAATTTGACCCCCTTGACGGGATTGCCGATCTCAACGCATCTCCGGCGTTAGATGGCTTCCCGCATAGGCGACTATAGCGCAAAGCCATCTGCCTTGTATATGCGGCAAGCTCGACAATCGCCCAGTTTAGGTTTCATTAACAAGGATGACCTTGCGGTGAGGGAAGGGAATTTCAATATTGTTCGCGTCCAGCGCTTTTTTAACCTGTTCCGGTACGCTGTAAAGCACGTCGAAGTAGTGAGCACCATCGCAGAACGGGCGCACGAGAAAATCCACCGAACTGTCGTTTAAGGTCTCGACTTCAACGAAGGGCGACGGATCTTTGAGAATATGGGGGTGATTGGCCAGGACTTCGTCGATCACCTTACGGGCCGCATCGATATTTTCATCGTATGCGATGCCGAAGTGCATGTCCACGCCACGTACTTCGTGGTGTGAGTGATTGATAATCTGCTCGCCCCAGATCTGGCTGTTTGGAATAATAATCTTTTTATTGTCGAATGTTTGCAGGATCGTGGTGAACATGTCGATCTCTGTCACCTTGCCGAAGCGGCCGGCGGCATCGATAAAATCACTCACTTTGTAGGGGCGAAATATCAGGAGCATCAAACCCGCCGCAAGGTTTGACATGGCTCCCTGCAGCGCAAGGCCCACCGCCAGGCCAGCCGCACCGAGTAGAGCCACAATCGATGCTGTTTGCACCCCAAAACGATTGAGTATCGCAATAAATACGAAGGCGAGGACAATGTAACGCGCAACACTGCCTAAAAAAGGAATGCTAAATAGACGACATCAGGCTGTCTTTTGAAAACATAACGGAGTCTTTTGTAGTAGACCCCATCCCGGGGCTTGTCGTCAAGAGAAGAATGTCCGCTTTTCAAAATTAACGCATCATGAGACAGAATGCGATTTTAATTCCGACAGTTGATCACGCCTCTGGGTCGCGTTGCATTCATGAACGAACTGCCATAGGGCAGAAAGCCGATCTCTGCCGCCTGGCGCATCAAATCATCGCGGTGAGCGGGATGGGCGATGCGGGTGAGGGCCATGACCCGTTCATCGATGGACAGTCCTTTCAGCTTCACCAATCCCCATTCCGTGGCCACATAGTCGACGATGGTCCGCGGAACCGTCACCGCCGTACCTTCACTCAGCATGGGGACGATCCTGGACTGGTCGTTGTGTTGAGAGTAAAGCGCCAGAATACTCACCCCGGCACCATCTTCGGTGAGCATGGCGCCGAGGACGAAATCGAGCTGTCCGCCGGTGCCGCTGATCTGCCGGGGGCGAAGGCCGCAAACCCGGTCGCCGTTGATCATGCAGGTCTGCTCCGAGGCCACCTGGCCGGACAAATCGATCTGCATGGCGCTGTTCAGGGACAACATCTTCGGCTGCCGGGTAATCACGCCGGGATGGTTCACATAGTCCACCGGATAGAAGGCGAATGAGGGGTTTTTATCCAGGAATTCATACAGTTTATGGCTTCCCAGAGCAAAGGTGCAGACGCTTTTGTAACGGTCCTGCTTTTTGCGGGAGTTGTCGACAACGCCCTTCTGGATGAGATCGATCATGTTCTCGGTGACCATTTCCGTATGCAGACCGCAGTTTTTTACCCCGGCATCGGGTAAGGCGTCGAGAATGGCTTTGGGTAGGTCGCCAATGCACACCTGAAGCGTGGTACCGTCCTGGATCAATCCGGCAGAAAGGATGTTCTCGGCGATCATGCGGTCTTCCTTTTTCAAGAGCACATCGGGAAGGCAGAAGGTCTTGAATTCCCGATCCTCGACGATGTGGTCGACCCTAAAAATGTGAATGCCTTCCTCTTGCCCACCAAAAGTGCAGGGCATGTCCTCACGAACCACCACGACGATTTTTTCAGCCACCTCGGCAACGGACAGGGTGTCGGCGACAGTCAATCCGAAGTTGAAGTAACCGGCTTCGTTCATGGGGGATGTTACGAAATAAAGAATGTCGAATGCGTACTGGTTGCGCACAAAATCCGGCACCAGGTGCCAGGAGGCAGGGGTGTAAATGCCGCATCCGCGCTGATTGGCAAACGGCCGGGTATAAGGCAGGACAAAGCCGCTGTACCACTTGAACACCTCACCTGTAGGATCGGTTTTGATGACGGTGGCGATGTTGGCTGCCCCCCCCCCAGATGAATGGACATGCCGGATTCGACCAACCCGGCAGCATTCTCGGCAGAAATCAACTTGGACTGGTATTCAGACAAATGAGAATTGTGATTCATGATTTGTTTGACTCCCCTAAATATCGTCGATAGCTTCGGTCAGTTCGGGCAGAAATTCGAGGATGTCGGCCTCGATGCCGATGTCGGCCACCTGGAAGATCGGGGCCTTGACGTTTTTGTTGATGGCCACGATAAACGGGGAGCCCTTGATTCCACCCATGTGCTGGAAGCTGCCGGAGATGCCGCAGGCCATGTACACTTTGGGTTTGACCGTCTGGCCGGATGTTCCCACCTGACGGGATTTTTCCAGCCACTTGGCATCCACGATCGGACGCGAGCAGGACACCACGGCGCCCATGGCATCGGCCAGTTCCTGGGCGATCTCGATATTCTCTTCGTCCTCGATACCGCCGCCCACGGAGACCAGAACATCTTCTTTGGTGATGTCCACATCGCCCACTTCGGCTTCCACCACTTCCAGGAACTTACGGCCGCAGGACAGATCGCCGATGTCACCGGACTTGTCTTCAACGGTCCCGCCGGCCGACTTGCTCTCGTCCGGCGCAAAAGACCCCGGGCGGATGTTGACCACAACGCCGGCAGCGATATCAACGCTTACATGCGTGCTCACCATGCCCGAGTACTCCTGGCGGATCACCTTCAGGGCATCGCTGTCCACACCTTCGACGTCCACCACATCGGCCACGAAGGCCGAGTCCAGTTTGATCGACAGCCCCGGGCCCAAGTCCATGCCGAAGGTGTCGTGGGGCACAAGGATGATGGCATCCGCGGGCAGTGCAGCGACAAGCAGTTTTCTGACCGCTTCCGCATTGGGATAGGCCAGGGCGTCGCTTCCGAATTTCAAAACTTTGGGATACGTGGCCGCCACGGCCTCGGCCACCTGGTCCAGCTCGGCGCCCGATCCGGTCACGATGGCGGTTACGGCAGCGCTCGAATCGATCTTCTGGGCCGCAACGATCAGTTCCAGGGCCGAATCATCGGCCACGCCATTATGATGGGTAATATATGCATAAATGTCAGCCATTATTTCAGTCCTCCTTTGGCCTTCAGGTGCTCGATCAGTTTGGCAATGATCTCTTCCGTGCTGCCGTCCAGCATCTCGGCGCCTTCGCCCAGCTCAGGCACGAAGTAATCCAGGCGTTTGACTGTGGCACCGGCTTCGCCCACAGCCGATGCATCCACGCCCAGGTCTCCGGCACCCAGCTCGGGGATATCCACCGAGGCCACCTTGCGGATACCACGGATACCCACATAGCGCGGCTCGTTGATACCGGTCTGGATCGACAGGACACAAGGCAGGGAAATTTCGTTCATCTCCTGGTTACCGCCTTCGATCTCACGGCCCACCTTGAGTTTGTCGCCGTCCACCTCGACCTTGTTGACCAGTGAGGCATAGGGGTAGTCCAGCATGGCCGCCAGCATACCGCCCACCTGGCCCGCGCCGTCATCGGCCTGGGCACCGGTCAGGATCAGGTCGTATTTGCCCTTTTCCACCGCGGCCTTGAGCAGGGTAGCAATGCCCTTGCCGTCCGAGCCTTCAAAGGCATCGTCGGTCAACAGAATCCCGTTGTCCGCGCCCATGGCCATCTCACGGCGCAGCACTTCTTCGGACTCGTCATCGCCCACCGTCACGACCGTTACGCTGCCGCCCACATTATCGCGGATCTGAATCGCTTCTTCCACCGCGTAGTTGTCCCATTCGTTGACCGAATAGACCAGATCGTCGCGCTCAATGTCGCTACCGTCGCCGTTTACCTCGATCTCGTTCTCGGCCGTATCGGGTACCCGTTTGACGCATACTATAATTTCCATAGTTCCTCCGGTTACGTTTACTTGCGATTCTTATGAAAACTGACTGTAATCAAAATTCCAAATCCCAAGCACCAAGTTCCAAATAAATCCCAATTTTCAATATTCAAATTTCAAACAAGGCATCATCGGGTTTGGAATTTGAGTTTTACTCATTGGGATTTATTTGTGATTTGTCATTTGATTATTGGATTTTTTTCTCCATCATTTTCAAACCAGGATTATGCCAAATGCCAAGTGATCAATTCGGCAGGATCAATCACAGCCCCCCAAATGCCGCATCCGGAATGTCGATGGCGGTGGGGTCGCCAGCGGAGACAACGGACAGCTTGCCCATGGTTACGGGCAGGACCGTGTTGATGAAAAATGTCGCTGTCTTGACCTGGCCGATATAAAAAGCCTTGTCTTTTTTGCGGGCCGACTCGATTTTGGGGTGGGCCACGACGGCACGCCACAAGTGCATCCAGCCCATGATGACATCGCCCATGGCATCCAAGAAGGGGACGGAGTGAGCAAAGGCCACCTTGACATCCTCGGATCGAGCCCGATTGCCCAACTGACCGGCCACGTCTGCCAGCCGCAACAGGCAGGCCTCGAGGGCGTCCGCCAGCGGGCTCAGGTCATTTTTTTGGCGGGCGGCCCGGATAATCTCCTTGACCTTTTCCATGAATTTTACAAAGGTCGCCCCCTTTTTGTGCCCCAGCTTGCGGCCCAATAAATCCATGGCCTGGATTCCATTGGCCCCCTCGAAAATAGAGGTGATTTTGCAATCCCGCGTGATGGCCTCTACCGGGTAATCCCGCGTGTAACCGGCACCACCAAAGACCTGCATGGCCTGGTAGCAGACTTCGTAGCCCCGGTCGGCACCGTAGGCCTTGACAATGGGCGTCAGCAGTTCGAGCAGATCGGATGCGTCGGTGCGCATCTCATCGGTGGAGGCATTGACGGACAGATCGATCAGTTGCCAGGCATAGTAGATCAGGCTGCGAAGCCCCTCGGTCATGGCCTTCATCCAGATCAGGTTGCGCCGTACATCAGGATGGCTGAGAATGGGCACGGAAGGGGCCTGGTGATTGGCAAAGTCCGTGAGATCCCGCCCCTGGATCCGCTGCCTGGCGTAATCCAGTGCGCACAGGTAATTGTGGGATGCATAGGACAGGGCCTGAGCGCCCGTGGCCAGCCGCGCGCCATTCATCATGTTGAACATGATCATCATTCCCTGGCATGCTTCACCCAGGAGGTATCCGGTGCAGGCACCCTTGCTGCCCATGGCCATGCTGCAGGTGGCACTGCCATGGATGCCGTGCTTTTCCTCGATGCCGGTACACACGATGTCGTTGCGCGGTCCCAGGCTGCCGTCCGGATTGACGAGGTATTTGGGCACGATAAAAATCGAGATTCCCTTGGTCCCGGCCGGATCGCCTTCGATTCGCGCCAGTACGGGGTGGATGATGTTTTCCGCCAGATCGTGCTCACCGTTGGTGATGAATATTTTGTTTCCCGTCAGATGAAAGGTCCCGTCGGGGTTCCTGACCGCCGTGGTGGTCAACGCGCCAAGGTCCGTTCCGGCCTCCGGTTCGGTGAGGAGCATGGTCCCGCCCCATTTGGCGGTGTAGAGATGGGTCAGGTACGTGGCTTTTTGTTGATCGGTTCCGTAAAGAGCGATCATACGGGCCGTTCCATTGCCCATGGACAGGAAGGATGAGAGCGGCCAGTTGGCCGCCATTAAATACTCCCGAATGGCTGCGGCGATGATATGCGGCAGCCCTTGTCCGCCGTATTCGATGGGTGCGCTGGGGGCCGTCCACTGGTTCTCGCACCCCAGGTCATACACGCGTTTGAAGCTTTCGGGCATGCGGACGTTGCCACCGTCAAATCGCGGTCCGATCCTGTCTCCGTCCACGTACGCCGGCAGCATTTCCTTGATGGCGAAGCTGCGGGCCTCGGTTATGATCAGGTTGAGTATCTTCTTGTTGAGATCTTCGTATGGCGCGAATTTGCACATCGCTTCGACATCGAACATTTCGTACAGGTTGAAATCGACATCACGCCGATCGGCTAGTTGCTGGGCCATGTTCTCCTCCTATTTCTGGATGGACACGATTTAACGGTTGGCTTTACGATATCCGAGTTGATCCGAGGCGATGATCGATTTACAGATGTTGGCCGACCCTTCGACCATGACATAGGTCGGAATATCGCGATAATACCGGGCCACGGGATACTCGGTGGAATACCCATAGGCCCCCAGGATACGCATGGCATAGTTGGCGCATTTCATGGCCACTTCACCGGCAAAGTACTTGGCCTGAGCCGTTTCCAGGCCGTTGTTTTCGTTCCCGTTGTCTTTCTGCCAGGCGCCCTTGTAAACCAGAAGACGCGCCGCCTCCACCTCGGTGGTCATCTGGGCGATCAGATCCTGATTCATCTGGAATTTGCCGATGGACTGCCCGAACTGCTGCCTTTCATTGCAGTAGCGGGTGGCGATATCCAGACAGGCCTGGGCACAGCCGAGTGCACCGGCTGCGGCCGAGATCCGGGTGTTGTTGAGCGATGCGAAAACGATGGCGGCGCCATCGCCCGGTTGGCCGAGCAGATTCTGTCTGGGGACCCGGGTGTTATCGAAAAATATTTCTCCGGTGGGGGAGGAGTGAGAACCGAGCTTGTCCAGATCCGTGGTCTTGATCCCGCTCAGATTTTTCAGGTCGATGACAAACGCCGAGAGCCCCTTGCTGCGCTTGTCGCGATCCGTATAGCAGTAAAGAACAATGACATCGGCTTGATTGGCGTTGGAGATCCATGTCTTGGACCCGTTGATCACAAAGTGGTCGCCCTGGTCTTCGGCAACGGTCTCGATGGCGAAAATATCCGAACCGGCATTGGGCTCGGTGATGGCAAACCCGCCGAGCATCTCACCGGAACAGAGTTTGGGGACATACTTTTGCTTAGTTTCTTCGCGGCCGTATTTGTAAATCGGATAGGCACAGCCGATCCCGCTGAGGTTGACCTGCACGCGAAGGGAACTCGAGGCCCTGGCCACCTCTTCGGTGATGATTGCCGCGGCCAGCCAGCCCATTTCCTCGCCCCCATAGGCTTCTGGTATGACCGCGCCCAGAAATCCCAATTCTCCCATGGGTCGCAGAATTTCCTTAACCGGCAGGTAGTGCTCACCATCCCACGCATCCGCGTTGGGGGTGATTTTTTTTGTGGCAAATTCTCTGACTGCCTTTTTGAGCATCAGCAGTTCTTTGGACAGCATAAAATCCATGTTGAAAGATCTCCTCTATGGGGTTCTCGCCAGCCCTGACCACCCACAGGCCAGCGCCGGGAAAAAAGGGTGTGCCGGATCCGTTATTGCGGTTTTCTCTCCAGGACCGCCGCAATGCCGAGTCCGCCGCCACCACAAATACATTCCAGGGCCAGACGGGTGTCGCGGCGCTGCATTTCATGAAGCATCGATACGAGTACGCGCGTGCCGGTACAGGCAATGGGGTGGCCCAAAGAGATTCCCGATCCATTGACATTGACCTTGTGGTGGTCTTTGGCCGTGACCCCCATCTGTTTGAGGTCGGCCAGGACCTGGGCGGCAAAGGCCTCCTGAATTTCAATCATCTCGATCTGGTCCAGGGTGACGCCTGCTTGTTTCAAGGCCTTGTCCACGGCCACGGGAACGGTCCGGTACGCGCGGCGCGGGTCATCGCCCACCAGGGCGCAGGTGCGCAGGGTGGCCAGTGGATGAATGCCCAGCGCCGAGGCCTTCTGGGCCGACATGAGCACCACCGCAGCGGCGCCGTCGTTCTCCGACGATGAATTTCCCGCCGTGCAGACGCCGCCCATTATCGGTTGCAATTTGGTGAGTTTTTCAATGGTGGTGTCCTGTCTCGGATTTTCATCCCGATCAATAAGCGTGTCGCCCTTTTTGGGGTGCTGGATGGTAACGGGTACCATCTCTGTGTCGAATTTACCGGCTTCAATGGCCGCGCAGGCCTTCTGCTGGCTGCCCAAGGCCCATGCGTCGCATTCTACACGGGAAATATCCTCTTCCTTGGCTGCGGTTTCCGCCCAGGCCATCATGGAGGGCAGGATGCCGTAACGTTCCTCGGGCTGGGACATGACCCGCGCACGCTGAATACGATCATAGAAGGGCATTCCCCACATGGACAGATTCCCGTGGCCGCGGGGCATGCCCTTTTCTCCGCCGACGCCCCATTTAAGTTTCCCCGGAAGATAAAATTCAGCGTTGCTCATGCTCTCCACACCGCCGGCCACGATAATGTCCATCTGGCCGGAAGCGATCAGGGCGGCGGAAAGGCGAACCACATCTAGGCCAGTACAGCAGCGACTGTCAATGGTCGTTGCGGCAATGGCTTCGGGCCAACCGGCGGTCAGCAGCCCCATTCGGGCAATGTTCACATATTCTCCGTTCTGGTAGGATTGCCCCATGATCACCTGGTCCACCTGGCCCGGGTCGATACCGCTGCGCGTCACCGCCGCATTCAGAACCAGGGCTGCCAGATCATAGGCCTCGACGCTCTTCAGGGCTCCCATGTAACGCCCGACAGGCGTTCTCACGGCACTGACAATCACGACGTCTTCCATTTTTTGCTCCTTTATGGTTTCCTCGGTAGGCGCTAAAAAGCGTTATTCGGTATTTCCACCACTTCTCTGCCCGTTCTCAAACAGGTTTCAATGGTGGCCAGGGTGTGAGGCAGGGTGGTATCCACGAAATAGGTGGCTTGCATCACTTTTCCACGGTAAAAGTCATATTTCCTGCCTTTTTTGGCTGCCGATGGCAAGGCGATGCGGGCCATGTCGAGAAGCCGCCAGGCCATGGTCACTTCACCGAAGGCCAGCAGCGCCGGATAGGTGCTGGACGCCCATAGCAGCGGATCCGATGCGTGGCGGGCGATCATCTCATGGGAGGCTTCCCAGAGGCGCTCCACGACGCCTTCCAGTGCACGCACCCGGTCTCCGATCTGTTCATCCAATCGGTTATCACTGCAGAACTGCTCGATCTCCTGCCTGAACGCGCCAAAGCAGTCTCCGCCGCCTATGGTCAGCTTACGACCCATCAGATCCATGGACTGGATTCCGTTGGTGCCCTCATAAAGGGACATGATTTTCGCATCCCTTAAATACTGCTCGATCGGATAATCCTTGCAATAGCCGTATCCCCCCAGACACTGCATGGCGGTTTCGCACACCCGGAATCCCATATCCGAGCAGTAGGCCTTGATGATCGGGGTCATGAAATCCACCAGATGATTGTAGTGCTCGCGATCCGCTTCGTTGGAGGACTCGGCCGCCAGATCCGACCAATAGGCGCCGGTATAGATCATGGACCGCATGCCATCCACCATGGCCTTCATCCACAGCAGCATCCGCCGCACGTCCGGATGCTCGATGATCGGCACCTCGCCTTTTTTACGGTCTGTCAGGTGCCTGCCTTGCCGACGATCTTTGGTATAGGCCAGGGCGTTCTGGTAGGCGGCGGCGGCCATGGCCATGCCGCTGACACCGGTGTTGATGCGGGCGGAGTTCATCATCTGGAACATATGGGCCAGACCCTGATTCTCTTTCCCGCACAGGTAGCCCACACATGCATCCTTTCCACCGAATGACAATGCGGCCGTGGGTGAGGCGTGCAGCCCCAACTTCTCCTCGATTCCCGTGCAGACCACGTCGTTTCGTTCTGCCAGGCTGCCATCGGGATTCACGCGCATTTTGGGAACAATGAACAGGGAAATGCCTTTTACACCGGCTGGTGCGTCTTCGATGCGTGCCAGAACCAGATGAATGATGTTTTCGGTCGCGTCATGCTCACCCCAGGAGATGAATATTTTATTGCCTTTTATCTTGTAGTGGTCTCCATCGCGGTAAGCCATGGTTTCCAGCTGGGCAAGGTTCGATCCGGCATTGGGTTCGGTCAGGCACATGGTACCGGACCAGGTGCCGTCGTACATTCTGGGCACGAACAGTTCCTTGAGTTCTTCCGTGGCAAAAGACTCGATCAGATGAGCGGCACCGCTGGTGAGGCTGGGACCCATGTTGAAAGACTGGCAGGCACTGTACATGAGATCGTTGACCACAATGCGCATCATGTGTGGGAAGCCCTGGCCGCCGTATTCCGTGTCCCGTGACGCCGCCGTCCAGCCGTTTTCACCGTATTGTTTGAATGCCTCACTGAATCCAGGCGGACAGATAACATTGCCGTTTTCCAGCCGCAGACCGTATTGTTCGCCCGACTCATTCAGGGGGTCGACCACTTTCCTGGCAAAGGTAATCGCCTCACTTACCAGCAGATCAAGCGCTTTCTCATTCAGATCATGGTAACGGGGCAGGGAACATAACGTCTTGTACGCGAGCTGGTCCTTGAGAATGAAAAAAAGGTCTTTTTGATTGACTTTGAAGTGGCCCATAATCGACGACTCCTATCGTTATTGTGGATTAATCAATTCGTTTGCCGTTTTCATCATAGGTGTACCAGCCCTTGCCGGTCTTGCGTCCCAGATGGCCGGCTTTCACCTTGCGGCGCAGCATAAGCGGCGGATAAAAGGCGGGATCGCCGGTTTCTTTGTACACCGCCATCAGCGCGCCGTAGGTGATGTCCAGGCCAACCATGTCGCCGGTTTCGAAAATGCCCATTTTGCGGCCCGAGGCCAGCCGCAGGCCCTTATCGATGTCCGCACAGGTGGCCACGCCGGCCTCCACAAGCTTCATGGCCTGTATCGCCGAGGGCCAGTTGATGCGGTTGATGACAAAACCGGCCACATCCCGGTTGACCATGATCCCGGTTTTACCGATCTTCTCAACAAAGGCGCTTCCCGCCGCTGCCGTTTCATCACTGGTGCTGATTCCGCGAATGACTTCAACGGCCTGCATCATGGGCACGGGGCTGAAGAAATGAAGACCCAACACCCGGTCCGGCCGATGGGTGGCCGCAGCCAGTTCGGTGATCGGAATGGCCGATGTATTGCTCGCGATCAACGTGTGGTGTGGACAGGTCTCGTCGAGCCGCTTAAATATGGACTGTTTGACGTCTATGTTTTCAAAGACCGCTTCGATGGCAAGGTCTACATCCGCCACGTGATCGAAACCGGTGGTAAATGTGATCCGGTCCATAATGGTTTGCTGTTTTTCTTCCAGTTTGCCCTTTTCTACGAATTTGGCCACCGACCATGCGATGGTCTCGCGGGCCCGGGCCAGGATATCATCAGAGATATCATTGAGTACGACGTTGATCCCGGCCTGGGCACAAACCTGGCTGATGCCGCTGCCCATTAAACCGCAGCCGACAACCAATACTTTCTTTATTTCCATGATGCTTTTCCTCTTTCTGGACGGATACTCATTATTTTGGATGATTCGCTTTCGGTGGGGTAAGCCCGTCGATTCATCTTCTTTGGAAAGACGCCAACGCAATAACTTTGCCAGCCTTGGCAGGAAACATGAATTATCTTTCTGTCGGGCGAGTTTCTAAGCGTTCAGGAGAAAAATAGAGGAAGCAAAAAATGGGGGAGGGATCGTAACTTTGTCGACAAGCTTATACAAATGAATGTCTGGAATGTCTTAACCGTATGAAAAAACAATTGATTAATGAAGGCTGTTGATGAACGTCTACATGTATAGGCAGCTATTCAGGCTGGCTTTGTTCTAACTTCGCTCACCTGGATTAAGGGATGAGTAAAAAGGCTGATCCCATTTTGCCTCTCGTTTCCATGCTCTGCGTGGAAACGTATAGGGCTAAGCATTCCCACGCAGAGCGTGGGAACGAGAAGCTGTTGGGCGAAGCTAGAACCAAGCCTTATTCAGACTGCTTTTCCGCGTCAAGGTGCGACATGTAAATGATCCGTGGCATAAAATTAGGTCCAAAGAGGGCGCATCCGCCGTCAGGATATCCCGTATTTCTTCATTTTCTGATACAGCCCGGTCCGGTGAATGCCGAGTCGTTTGGCTGCTTCGGCACGGTTGTTGTCGGTTTGCTGCAGGGACTGTAAGATGGCCTGTTTCTCCGTATCTTCCATCAGGCGTTTTAACGATCCGACAGTACCGATGGGCAGTTGGGGGGGGCGGATGGACGTCGATTTCTCTATGGGCAGATCCTCCACTTCAATCCGAGCGCCTTTGCTCACGATCAGGGCGCGTTCGGCGACATTGCGAAGCTCCCTTACATTTCCAGGCCAGCCGTAGTTCATCAGTGTCTCGATGGCTGCATCCGACACATCCGGCAGGGGCTGTGACTTGCCGATGGAAAGCTCTTCTATCACTTGCGAGAAAATAGCCGGAACATCTTCCCGGATTTCCCTCAAGGCCGGCAGATGGATATGGAACACATTCAGACGATAGTATAAGTCCAGGCGAAAGTCCTTGTTGTCCAGCATCTTTTTCAAATTCCGATTGGTGGCGCTGATGACCCGGAAATTGATCGCTTTGGGGGTGTCCGACCCCAGTCGTTCGACTTCACGTTCCTGAAGTACACGCATCATTTTCACCTGCAGGGTCAGTGGCATGTCTCCGATTTCATCCAGGAAAATCGTTCCGTTGTGGGCCAGTTCAAATTTTCCGGCCTTGCCCTGTTTGCGGGCACCGGTAAAGGCGCCCGCCTCGTAGCCAAACAGTTCGGATTCGATCAGCTCGGCGGGAATCGATGCACAATTCACGCGCACGAAATTTTGCCTGGAGCGCCGACTGGCCTGGTGAATGGCGTGGGCAAAAAGTTCCTTGCCCGTGCCCGACTCGCCGGTGATCAGCACTGTTGCATCGGATTTGGCTGCCTGCCGGGCAGCATCTTTGGCCTTTTGGATCGGTTCGGTAACCCCGACAATGCTGTTAAAGGAATACCGACCGCTGCACACGTTCTTCAGTGCGTCTTTGTAGTAGTCAATCTTGTTTTCCAGTGATTCAATACGATCGTAGAGCTTTTTGAGTACTTCCGGACTCCGGAACATCAGCTTGCCCGCCACACCGATCACCTTGCCGTCCTTGACGATGGGGATCCGGGAAATGACCCGGTTCTTGCGGTTCAGAATCATACTGCGGCCGATTTCAGCCTTGCCGGTTTTAAGTACCCGGGTCAACCGCGATTTCGGGCTCACCTCGCGGATATGCTTGCCAATGACATCCTTCATCGGGATGGAATAGTACCCTTCGTTGCCACTGCTCATGAAACGAATGATTCCATCGCCATCCACCAGAATCAGCATCTCGTACGGATTGTCCAACAGCGCTTCAAGAAGATCGCGGGGTATGTCGCTTAGCATTGGTTTAGACCTCGTTTAGTAGTGTCGATCCAGCGTCATAGAACATCATCTACACGTATAGCATCCTATACAGCTTCCATGGATTGAGCTTTATTATAGCGGGTTAACCGCCAATAGAACGCCAAGTTGTTTATAATCCTATACACTTTCTTTCATCCATTCAATCGCTTCTTTTCAATTCAATAATCAATTTCACGCTATTATTACAATTGAATAGGCGTTTTTTTCAATCAAAAAAGATCTGGCAGCGCTTTTGCAGATAAATCGCTATAATTCAATGAATAAACCTAAGTTATTAAATTGATAACGCATTTAATTGTACCGGGTGAACTCCCTCAACTTTAATCAGTGCATCCAGGTTCGATCCATTGTCTGTGGCAATGATTTCATATCCATCAGGCGATCACTACGCATATTTAACGCATTCAATAACTTAACATAGGGGGGAGATCTAAATGAAGTGCAAGCATGCTCATCGACAGTTGACCTATGGAATCATCATGGTGGTTGCCATATTCTCTTTTTGCAATTCGGCCATCGCCATGAGTTGGCAGTATGAAAACGGTGTAAACCTGGACGTTGATGTGACGATAGGATACGCCGCCGGGATCCGTGCCGGCGACCGGGATGAAGAATTTCTGGCTTCGGATGTAAATGCGGATGACGGCAGCCAGAATTTCGACCAGTGGGACATGATCAACAACCGCTTCAGTGCGATCGCCGACATCGATTTGAACTACAAGGATACCTATGGTGTTTTTATCCGTCCGCGCGGTTTCTATGACTTTGTCTATACGGGGAGCAATTCCAACGCCAGTCCTGGAACGAACAATAACTATGTCGGCGGGGCCATCGACAACCCGGATGACTTCGCCGAGGAAACCGATGACGCCCACGGCAGAAAGGCCGAAATCCTGGATGCCTTTGCCTATGCCGGATTCGAAGTGGGGGGGGGGCGATTTGTGGATCTTCGCGCCGGACGCCAGGTCATCCAATGGGGGGAGAGCCTGTATGTTCAAGGGGGTATTGCCTCAGCCATGGCCTACATGGATGTCACCGCCGCCAATGCGCCAGGCACCGAAGTAAAAGAGATTCTGATGCCTTCGGGATCGGCATCCATACAGATGGATCTGACCGAGACCCTTGCCGCCGGCGCATTTTATCAGTGGGAATGGGAGAAGCATCGCCTGAATGAGTCGGGATCCTATTTCAGCGATGATGATTTTCTGGACGATGCGGGAAATGCCTACCTGTTCGATCATCCGCTATACGGGGTGATTCCAATCATGTACCGGGGAGAAGACCAGAAACCCGATGATCAGGGCCAGTTTGGTGCGAAGCTGATGTACCGGGCGGGCTGGCTGGCGGAAACCGAATTCGGTCTTTATTTTCTCAACTATCATGAAAAACTTCCCACCTTCAATACGGATGTTGGCAACGGGATATACTATTTATCCTATGGTGAGGACGTCAAACTGTATGGCTTCAGCTTCAGCAGCCTGATCGGTTCGGCCAATATCAGTGGTGAGTTCAGCTACCGCCAGGACTTTCCGGTAGTCACGACCAATGGGGTTGCCGATGCCGACTACTGGCAGGCACAGATGTCCTGGCTCTACTCCTACCCGGGAATACCGGGCATCGATCGGGTGTCGTTCAACGGAGAAGTCGGCTGCAACCGCGTGCAGGGATTTACCGATGAAGACCTTTCGGAACAGGACAAACACAAGTTTGCCTGGGGATTTACGGCCGTCCTGTCACCAGAATGGTATCAGGTCCTGCCGGATCTGGATATCGCCATCCCCCTTGTATACAAAGGCAACCCGGACGGCACCTCAGTCAATACGCTGACCTTTGACGAAAAGGATGACAATGGGTCGATTGGCGTGAGCTTCACTTATAAAAATGCTTACAAGGCGTCCTTGAAATACGTCCACTACTTTGAAGACCTGGAGAATTCATTGTCCGATCGGGACTACATCGCCTTTGATTTCAAATACACCTTATAGAAAACTGGACAAAATTGATTTTGGCTGAATGGATTCATGTAAATAAAAAAAGCGTGGTTAAGGGAGGAGCAACAAGATGGTCGTGACATTCAAAAAACTTGCTTTATTGGTGGTGGCAATCGGCATCCTGGCCCTGGCATCCGTGGCAGTTGCCAAGCAACCGGCCGAAAAAGCCGAGCTATTGAAAACTGAACTGACGCCTTTCGGTGCCGAGCGCGCCGGTAATGCCGAGGGGGCTATCCCGGCCTGGGACGGTGGTTTGACCGCCATCCCGCCCAATGTGAACTATGATCCCGAGTCCGGCGACTTGCGCCCGGACCCCTTTGCCGATGATCAGATCCTGTTTACCATCACGGCGCAGAATGTGGACCAGTACAAGGACAAACTGAGTGCCGGACAGATTGCACTGCTGGGTAAATACCCGGACACTTATAAAATAAACGTTTACCCCACACGGCGAACCATTGCCGCCCCCCAGTGGGTCTATGACAATACCTATCAGAACGCCGTCAAAGCCGAGCTGACCGAAGATAAACTGGGCGCCCGAGGCGCCTATGGCGGGATACCGTTTCCGATGCCCACCCAAGGGGCCGAGGTGGTGATCAATCACAATGCCAAATGGGAGGGCGGCGGTGACACCAGCGAGCTGGCCGGTAACTATATTATCCAGGCCAGCGGCTCGATCACCAATGGCGGTACGGCCCGCTATTACTTTGATCGTCCTTTTTACGAAAAGGATAAAAATGTTGAAACGTGGAACCAGTGGTTGATTGCCGTTCTCTTCGAGTACTCTTCACCGGCCCGACGCAAAGGTGAGATTATTCTTTCTAAAAACCCGCTCAACTACACCGATAAATCCAAAGCCGCCTGGCAGTACATGACCGGCCAGCGGCGAGTGCGGCGCGCGCCGAGCATTGATTACGATACGCCCAACCCATCGGCCGGCGGCCTCTACACCTATGACGATGCCTATTCATTCAACGGCCCCATCGATCGTTTCGAGTGGAAGCTGGTGGGCAAGAAAGAAATGTTCATTCCCTACAACAACTACCAGTTTGACATGCCGCCCCTCAAGACCGTGTTGACCCGCCACCATGCCAACCCAGACTATGTGCGGTGGGAGCTTCACCGGGTCTGGGTTGTCGAGGCAACGTTAAAGGAGGGCAAACGCCACATTTATGGCCGGCGTATCCTTCACATGGATGAAGATTCCTGGTTCAACGCCGTGGAAGACAAATACGACACGCGCGGGAATTTGTGGCGAACGAGCCTGTGCACGAACTATGCGAAATATGATGGCGGCAACGTCATCGGGCTGGCCCGGCGTGCCGGCATCTATTACGACTTCCAGGGGGACAGCTACGCGGCGGGCTACCTGGTCAACGGGCTGGGAAAAAACGTGCTGTCCGAAAAACCAAACCCGCCCGAGTGGTTTGAGCCTGCGCATGTGAGAAAATTGGGCCGGCGTTAGCACCCGTGTAATAAACGGTTGCCGCATTTGTCCTGCCTGACCTGCTGCCGTTGGGGCAGCCCATATGACTGCCCCAACGGCCCTGTTTTCTCCTGCAGGCAGATCATCGAAAGAATCGCTGGACGTTTTTTGAGGAAGATTTTATCAGGAAGACTTTTTTACAGGGAAGAAATGATGGAGATATGCTTACCTGGCGATGCCGAGACATTGCCACCCATGCGCCGGCACGCCCTGGCGCGGATCTGTTTTCACCTGTTAATGGTGATGGCGGTGGCTGCCATCGCCATCGGCGCCTTTGCCCAGGAGCGCACGGCCCCGGGCACCATGGACCTGTTGAAGCTTTCGGCGACACTGTCCAAAAAGGCCGCCACATCCCCCATTATGGATATATCGCGAATCGGAACGCGTTTGATTGCCGTGGGTGCGCGGGGACACATTCTGTATTCAACGGATTCCGGGCAGACCTGGACCCAGGTCGAGGTTCCGGTCAGCGTCACGTTGACGGCCGTCTGTTTTCCCTCCCCCCGGACCGGGTGGGCCGTCGGGCACGACGGGGTGATTCTCCGTTCGGATGATGGCGGTCGGACCTGGCGCAAACAGATAGACGGAACGGCCATCAACACCCTGATGCGGTCAACCCTGCAAACCGTTATTGCCCCCCAGCGGAAGCGACTGGTGCATGCCAGCCAGGACCGCCGCGCCGAGATCGAAACCAAACTGGAAAACCTGTCCTTCTTTCTGGATGATATCAACCTGGCCATGGCCGAAGGTCCCACCCGGCCGCTCATGGATGTCTGGTTTAAAAATGAGCGCGAAGGCATCGTTGTCGGGGCCTTCGGCATGATTCTGGGGACCGTGGATGGCGGTGAGAACTGGACCCCATGGCTGGATCGCATCGATAACCCGGACGGGTTTCACTATTATGGCATCTGTCGTTCCGGTGATGCTCTGTACATCGCCGGAGAGGCCGGCATGCTTTTCCGTTCCGACGACTGGGGGCAGCACTGGCAGCGCCTGCGAGCGCCTTATGACGGCAGCTTTTTCGGTATCATCGGCAGTGATGATGGGACGATTCAGGCGGCCTTCGGACTGCGGTGCAGTTTGTTCCTGACCCATGACAGAGGAAAACACTGGACCGCGGCGACGAATCACAAAGGGGCGTCCATATCGGGAGGGGCCGTTTTGGCGGATGGGACACTCGTTTTCACCCGGGTTGACGGCACCATTATGAAAAGTCAGGACAATGGCAAGACATTCAGTGTGCTGCCCACCCGATTTCCGGGAAGCATTGCGATCACCGAAACCAGCGACGGCGAGCTTGCCGTGGCAGGCTTGAGAGGCCTGACCCTGATCGAGAAATGAGATTATGGTGAAAAAGCGGAAAGCGCGGAAAAGAGCTAAAGGAATTGCCTAATGATTGACGACAAGCGACTATTGAAAACGGATCGTGCGGGTGATCCGGTACCGGGATCTGGCGCCAAGGCATCCGATATGGGGAAGCCCCCCTTTATTGAGACGCTGCTGTTTGCCCATCGTCCCCTTGTTCTGGGCCTGTTTATGCTTCTCACACTGGTGTTTGGTTATCACATGCTGCAGTTGAAACCCGAAGCGAGTTTTCTGCGCATGATCCCCACCTATCACCCCTATATCGAAAATTACATTGCCCACCAGGACAATCTCAAGGGCCTGGGCAACACCTTGCGTATCGCTGTTGAAACCACGGGTGAGAACATCTTCGACAAGAGCTATCTCGAAACGTTGAAAAATATGACCGACGATGTGTTTTTCGTTTCGGGTGTCGATCGGGCCGCATTGAAATCCCTGTGGACGCCGATCACCCGCTGGAGTGAAGTCACCGAAGAGGGGTTTGCCGGTGGGGCCGTGATTCCCGATTCCTACGATGGCAGCCGGCAGAGCCTGGACCAGGTGCGTCTGAATGTTCTGAAGTCCGGCGAGGTGGGGACGCTGGTGGCCAATGATTTCAAATCCAGCGTTATTTTCGTTCCCCTGCAGGATATCGACCCGGAAACCGGCGAGCCCCTGAATTACCAGCAGCTTTCCGCCAAACTGGAGGAGATCCGGTCCAATTATGAAAGCGATACGATCCGCATTCATATTACCGGTTTTGCTAAGGTCGTCGGCGATCTCATCGACGGGTCGACCCGCGTGCTGGTTTTTTTTCTGATCGCTTTCGTTATCCTACTCGGCATCCTGTACTATAACTCAAGATGCCTGAAAAGCACCGCCGTGCGGGCGATCTCCTCCATTGTCGCTGTCATCTGGCAGCTTGGCATCATGCGGCTGTTCGGGTATGGACTGAACCCTTATTCCATGTTGGTGCCTTTTCTCATGTTTGCCCTGGGGGTGAGCCACGGGATACAGATGTTCAATGCCATGGCGCATGAGATGATCGGCGGGCGGGATAAGGTCACCGCCGCCCGGTTGGCCTTTCGGCTCGTATACCGGCCAGGGTTTGCGGCCCTGATTACCGATTGCATCGGGTTTGCCTCATTGTTCATCATCCGTATCGGCGTCATTCAGGATATCGCCGTGGGCGCCAGCATCGGCGTCGCCGTCGTAGCGTTTACCGATCTGATGCTGCTGCCGGTGCTGATGTCCTATTCAGGTATCGGACAGAAGACGATTGAACTCGTCCGCAACCGTGAATCCGGCAAGTCTCATCCCCTGTGGTCACTGCTCGCAAATGTCACCCGGCCCACGTTTGCCGCGGTGGCCATTTTCCTGGCGGTCATCGGCGCCATGGGGGGACTTTATTTGCGGCAGGATCTTAAAATCGGCGACCTGGATCCCGGCGCCCCGGAGCTTCGTCAGGATTCCCGCTATAATCGGGATAACGCCTACATGAATGCCCATTACTCGGCCAGCAGCGATATCTTTATCGTAATGCTGAAGACACCGCCTGCCGGAAACAGTGATTATGCAGCCGTCGTGGCTACGGACAGGCTCAAATGGAACCTTGAACATATCGAAGGGGTGCAGACGGTCAAGTCCCATGTGGATTATCTCAAGTTGCTCAACAGCGCCTTCAACGAAGGCCATCTGAAATGGCTGGCCATTCCCAGAAGTAAAGTGGCACTGGATAACATGGTGCTCAAGATTCCTTCCAATGTGGTCAATCAGGATGGAAATCTCACCCCGATCATGGTGTTTCTGAACGATCACAAGGCGGTTACCCTGGAGCGCGTGGTGAGCGCGGTGGAGGCCTTTGCCGAAAAAAACAATACAACAGACTACCGGTTCCTCCTGGCCGCCGGCAATGCCGGCATTGAAGCTGCCACCAACATCGAAGTCGAAAAGGCCATTTTGCTGTTGACGCTTCTGGTGTACGGCGTGGTTTTCACCGTCTGTGCGCTGACCTACCGATCGATCCGAGGGGCATTGTGCGTATGCATCCCGCTGTGCCTGACCTCGATCCTGTGCGAGGCGCTGATGGCGAAAATGGGGATCGGCGTCAAGGTGGCAACGCTGCCGGTGATCGCCGTCGGGGTGGGAATCGGCGTCGATTACGGGATCTACATCTACAACAAACTGGTTTACTATACGGCGCGTGGCCACCATCTCATGGATGCCTATTACCTGACCCTCAACACGACGGGCAGGGCCGTGTCGTTCACCGGCATCACCCTGTCCATCGGTGTGGCCACATGGGCGTTTTCTCCGATCCGTTTCCAGGCCGACATGGGCATCCTGCTGACGTTCATGTTTCTCTGGAACATGGTCGGGGCCATGGTGCTGCTGCCTGCCATGGCAAGATTCCTGTTGAAAAAGAAAAGTTGTGCCACCGGCAAAGCGGTCAAACCGCCGTCACGTCATCATTTGTCTGCAAAGGGGGTTTCATGAACCCATCAAGTCAGGACGGTTGTTCAACACCCGTCAAAAAAGAACTGCCCCTCAGCCAGCTGATGGATCTTGCGGGGACCTGCATTGGCAAAAGTGACTGGCTGACCATCGATCAGGCCCGCATCGAGCAGTTTGCCAGTGCCACCAACGATCAGCAGTGGATCCATGTGGATCCGGCCCGAGCGGAAAAAGGGCCCTATGGCGGACCCATTGCTCACGGACTGCTGACCCTGTCGATGATTCCCTATTTCAGTTCTCAGGTCTCCTATGCCCCGGCCGGCACCTTGATGGTCGTGAACTACGGGTTCAACCGGGTGCGCATGATCAGTCCGGTGCCGGTGGGGGCGTCGATTCGGGACGTCATGGTGCTCCAGCGCGTTGAAGCGCGGCGGCAGAATCAGATTCTGACAACCACCCGGCACACCATCGAGATCCAGGGCGCCGACAAACCGGCCTGTGTGGCCGATCTTCTGGCCCTGCACGTGACCGGCTCGTAAGGCCCATCGCTAACCCTTATCCGTCAATGGAGAACCAATATGCCCAAACCGATCGTTGCCATCGTCCCCTATGAGAAACCCAGGGCCTCCGTACGCCTGGCCATCCGCCAGAGCCAGGGCTTGGACGGGTTGACACGCGGATCCAAGGTGTTCGTCAAGCCCAATATCGTTTTCTGGTCGGCCACCGGGCCATTTCCCAAATGGGGCGTGATTACGACTTCCCGGGTGGTCGAGGATATGGTAGCGGCGCTCAAGGACTATGGCATCGATGATATCACTATCGGTGAAGGCATGGTGGCCCACCAGCGGGATCGCCATGCCCCGGCCCATGCATTTGAGTACCTGGGGTATAATCGCTTGAAGCAGCGCTATGGGGTTCAGACCCTCAATGTGATGGAACGCCCGTTTGAAACCGTGGACCTGGGCGATGATTTCCGATTGAACTTCAACCGGGATGTCCTGGCCGCTGATTTTGTAGTCAATCTGCCGGTTCTCAAGACCCATGTGCAGACCGTGGTCAGTTTGGGAATCAAGAATCTCAAGGGACTCATCGACATGCCCTCGCGCAAGCGCTGCCACAACGCGGATCCGCAAAGTGATCTGCACACATGGGTGGCGCGGCTGGCCGATCGATTGCCGCCCATGTTCACCCTCATCGACGGCATCTATTCAAATGAGCGGGGCCCCGGACCGGATGGGCACATTCACCGCACCAATGTGCTGATCGCATCCCGGGACGTGCTCGCGGCGGATCTGGTGGGCGCGCGGGTACTGGGCTATGAGCCGCAACAGGTGCCCCACCTGGCCATGGCCGCGGATAACCGGCAGCGTTCGATGGACCTGTCGAGCGTCGAATTGACCGGAACGCCCATCGACAGGGTCTGCCGCAGCCACGCCTACGGATATGAATACGATCAGGCCACCGATGGGTCCTGGCTGCCGGCCCTACTTGTGGCCGAGGGCATCCAGGGCGTTTCCTATCCCAAGTACGACACCAGCATGTGCACGTATTGCTCACGGGTCAACGGGCTGACCCTGGCGGCGATCCGCTCGGCCTGGAAGGCGCGTGACGGGCGGCCCTGGGACAGGATCGAGATCCTGACCGGCAAACGCATGCAGCCCACACCGGGCATGCACAAGACCATCCTGATCGGGCAGTGTATGGTCAAAGCACATAGAAAAAACCCGGAAATCCGGGAAATGATTCCCGTCAAGGGGTGTCCACCTCAGCCGATCGATATCTACAAGGCCCTTTGCCAAGCGGGTATCGAGGCAGACCGCGAGATTTTCGAAAAGGCCGATGACCGGCCGGCGCTGCTTATGAAACGCTACCATCATCGACCGATGTTTGATGAGACCTTATTTCGCATCGCCTGACAATCGTTTCCATTGCATACGCACACCTGCCCCATCAGCACGATATCGCACCCGCCACAAGTAGTCACCCGTGGCGGGTGGTAAGTGCGATCCATCCGTTTATCGTTCCTTTGATTCGACATAGACGATGCTGACTGACAGATCGCCTGAATTCACCCTGCCATGATGCCAAATGAACCCTGAGGGTTGATTGTCCGGATAGCCATCCAGCCGCGAAACTTGCACGTGATTGAATTATCACCTATGATCAAATGTAACTCCTTGGATACAGAAAGGCTTCTATCAGAAGCAGAGGCTTTTTATGGCTGTTATCTTTTACGGAAAAACATGCCTTTGCAGACTGGCCGTCGGCATGATCGTTTTCGCATTGCTTGCCACCGGCTGTAGCGATAAAGCACCAAAGATGTACCAGGTAGGGGTGATCTGCGGGCTCGACCATTTCCTTCCCCTGGTGGATGGTTTCAAGTCCAGGATGACCGAACTGGGATATTTGCAAGGGGAGACCATCGTTTATGACATTCAAACAACCAACGCCGACCCCGTTGCAGACCGCCAGATTGCAGAGATGTTCGTGAAAAAAGGCGTCGATCTGATCCTGACCACGCCCACGCAAGCCTCCATTACTACCCAGGCAGTGATTCAAGGGACGGATATCCCTATGGTGTTTGCCAATGCTGCTATCGAGGGAAACCGGCTGGTCAAAAAAAGCATTGCCGAGCCCGGTGGAAATACCACAGGGGTGCGCTATCCCGGACCGGAGAAAGTCTGCAAGACCTTGGAACTTCTTCTGGAATTTGTGCCGGATGTCAAACGCGTGTGGGTCGGTTATGAAAAGAACTATCCAACTGTCGACCCCCATATTGGATGTTTTGCGGCGGCTGGCATCCTCCAGGGACGTTTTGTTGGTTGAAACCCCCGCCGATTCCCTGGCGGATATCGAAAGGGATCTTTCCGTACGGGCTAACACCAAGGACCCGAGCGTGGATGCCATCATCCTTGTTCCCGAGCCGTTCAACTACTCAAAAGCTGGGTGGGGAATGATCCATGCCTTTGCCGAAGCAAAACAGATCCCCGTTGCCGGCATTCCCATAAATGGTGTGGAGGATGGCGCACTCTTGGGCAATACCATCGACCTTTTTCACACCGGCGAGCTGGCCGCCCGACTGGCGGATAAGGTCCTGCGCGGCATTCCGGCGGGTTCGATTCCCATAGAAACGCCCATGACGTCGCTGATCATCAATTACGACATGGCTAAAAAGCTGGGCATACCGGTGCCAGAAGGAATGTTGAACAAGGCTTCGCGGATTATCCGTTAGCGCCCATCCAGAAAAGGCTCATTTGCCCGATATCGGCGTTGATGCTGTACTGATCACGCCCGAGCTATTATCCCAATCGCCACCGGCCTGGAAATTGATCGCCGACTTTGCTGCTGCCTGCCGCCCTGGCAGATAAGATTGTAAAAAGAGGACCCGTTGCCGATGAAATCTGAGACGTCTGGGAAATCACACAATTTGGCCACCACACTGGCCATTGCATTCGTTTTGATCAGTCTGGCGACGCTGATCATCGCCGGTGGATTCCTGCTCTTTGTCCTTTTCAACACCCAGCGGGACGCAGTTGCCGGCAGGCAGCGGATCGTGGCCCTTCAGGCGGCAAATGCCGTGGACGGGTTTATCCAGGAAAAGTTCAACGTCATGGAGGCGGCCATGCGCCTGACCCGCACCACCGAAGATCGCAAACGCGCCATGCAGGTCCTGCTCGGCCTCCAGCCCGCCTTTCGGCAACTGCTTTTATTGGATATGCAAGACAAAAATCTGTTCAGGGTCACCCGCCTGTCACGGAACGAATCGTTCCGGCTCGACAGGCAACTGGAGCGCGCGCCATTTCCCATGGTCAAAGAGGGTAAACGCCATATCAGCTTGGTGTACGTGGATACCATCAGCAGCGAGCCGTTGGTAATCATGGCCGTTCCCGTACGAACCGTCCTGGGCGATGCGCTGGGGGCATTGGTGGCCGAGGTGAACCTGAAGTTCATGTGGGACTTGGTGGACAGCCTGGAAGTCGGTGAGACGGGCTATGCCTATGTGGTGGACAGAGATGGACGCCTGATTGCTTTTGGCGATACCGCACGGGTACTAAAAGGTGAACGGCTGGACCATCTGAAACCGGTCATCGATTTCACGAAGCATGACAACCACGAGGGCCATGCTGAGGTCACTACCTTCACTGGCATCACTGGTAAAAAAGTGGTGGGAACTCACGTCCCTTTGGGCACGCCGGACTGGGCCGTGATTACAGAATTGCCTTTGAAGGTAGCATACCTCCCCGTTGTCCAGAGCGCGGGGACATCGGCCGTAATCATCATTGCCATGGCGATCCTGGCGGCGCTGGCGGGCACCATGGTGGCCCGTCGTCTGGCGGTTCCTATTCTCAATCTGGCTGACACGGCTACCCGTATCGAAAGCGGACAGATCGGCCTGCAGGCATCGTTGGAAGGCCCCCTGGAAGTGATCCGTCTGGCCGGTGCCTTTAATAACATGACCGAGCGGCTGCAGGTGATGCTGGACACTGAGGAGGAGCGAAGTCGTAAGCTGGAAGGGGAAATCAGCCAACGGATAAAAATGGAGGGGGCGTTGCGGGAGAACGAGCAGTTGCTCACCAACATTCTGGAATCCATGGATGAAGGTGTGTTGGTGCTCAATCGTGATTTTGAATATCAGATTTTCAATCGAAAGCTGGAAGAAATTCTCACCACCTCCCGGGACGTGGCATTGGGTAGGAAACCATGGGATGTTTTTCCTGCTTTCAGGACGAAAGCCTATGATGAGATAACAGAAAAGGTGAAGATCGGTGAATTAAAGGGTGTTTCAGAAAGGCAACTGCCGATCCCCAGTGGTGAAGACAAGTGGGTAAGCGAAAATTTCTCGCCGCTTAAGGATGCTCAGGATCATGACGACTTCAAGCAGATAAAAATAATAAAGGAATATGATGAATCCATCCCGCTGGTGCTTTGCGATGGCAGCAAGGTACAGCAGGTCTTTTTGAATATCCTCAAGAACGGCGCCGAGGCCATGGCCGAAAACACAGGCGATGAAAGGCCGCCGACATTTATCCTGCGGGTGCAGGAGGACGATCCATGGGTGCGGGTGGAGATCGAGGACAACGGGCCTGGAATGGATGACAAGACCCGTCGCAGCATTTTCGTTCCCTTCTTTACTACCAAACCCGTAGGCCAGGGCACGGGCCTGGGGCTGTCGGTCTCTTATTTTATTATCACCGAAGATCATGGCGGTGAGTTGGGCGCTTATGCCGCGGATAGCGGCGGCACCTTGTTTGTCATTCGCCTGCCCAAGGCGGGTAAGCAGAATACCTGAAACTCATACCAGTGATTTCAGTTTTTTCAACCGCTGACCGGTTTCAGCAAGAATTTCCTCGTTGCGGGAAAAGTGCAGCCGGATCAGATGATTGACCGGCTCGTGAAAGAAACTGGAACCGGGCACAGCAGCCACCCCCACTTCCTTGGCCATCCAGCGGCAGAACTGGTTGTCATCGGTCACACCGAATTCAGCGCAATCGACCATGACATAATACGCCCCCTGGGGTTTGGTATACGTCAGGCCGGCCTCGTCCAGATACCCCAGAAACAGATCGCGTTTGCGGGTGTAGTCCGCGGTGAGTGATTCATAGTAGGACAGGGGCAGCTTAAGGGCTGTTACCGCGGCTTCCTGGAGCGGTGCGGCGGCCCCTACAGTGAGAAAATCATGCACCTTGCGGGCGCCGGCGATGGTCGTTTTCGATGCAATCACATAGCCCAGGCGCCAGCCGGTCATGTTGTAAGTCTTGGACAGGCTGCTGCAGGAAATGGTGCGCTCGAACATGTCCGGCAGGCTAGCGATATAATGATGCTGGTGGGGCGGGTAGACGATATGCTCGTAAACCTCGTCGGTGATCACGAAGGTGTCGAATTCCTTGGCCAGATCAGCAATGATGGTCAGTTCTTCCAGTGAGAAAACCTTGCCGGAGGGGTTGGATGGATTGCACAACACGATGGCCTTGGGTTTTTGCATGAAAGCGGCCCGCAATTCATCTTCATCGAATCCAAAATCCGGAGGGTGCAGGGGCACATAAATCGGCTCGGCACCGCTGAGGATCGTGTCCGCCCCATAGTTTTCGTAATAGGGAGAGAAGATGATCACCTTATCGCCGGGATTGCAGGCGGTCATCATGGCCGTCATCATGGCTTCGGTGCTGCCGCAGGTGACCACCACATGAATTTCCGGGTCCAGATCAAGGCCCATCCAACGGCGCTGTTTGTTGATCAGGGCCTGGCGAAATCGCGGTGCGCCCCAGGTGATGGCGTACTGGTGGGGGCCTTGGGCCATGGCACGCTTGCCGGCCGCCAGTACCTCAGGCGGCGGGTCGGCATCTGGAAATCCCTGGGAAAGGTTGATGGCGCCGTATTTGTTGGCAACGCGGGTCATTTCGCGGATGACGGATTCGGTGAAAACGGAAAGACGATTGGCGATGTCGGGCATGGGGGATCCTGTAAAAAAGTGTTAAGTGTCAAGTTTTAAGTGTTAAGTGAAGGAATACTGTCGATTTTTTTAAATTATTATAGTCTCTTGAATGAATCTATAAAATAGACAGGATTCATTTGCTTAATCACTTAACACTTAAAATTGTCGATAGACAATTTCTCCATTCAAAACCGTCATGTCGACCCGCGCCTCGGGCAAGCGTGACGGCGGCAAATGAAGAATATTGTGGTTGAGGATGGCCAGGTCCGCCTTGTTGCCAGGTGCAATGACACCCACATCCGGCGTGTGCTGCACGGAAGCCGGGGTAGTGGTGTAAGCCCGGATGGCTTCCTCCACGGTCACCCGGTTTTGCGGATACCAGCCGCCTGCCGGTGACCCGTCATCACGCTGGCGGGTCACGGCGGCGCGGATACCCAGCAGGGGATCCGGATCGCACACCGGGCAGTCGGAGCTGAACATCACCGGCAGACCGGTATCCAGGAGTCTTCGAAAGGCGTAGGTGTATTGGCCCATTTCCCCGACCGCCGCATCGATCAGATCGATATCCAGGAGCATGTTGGCCGGCGTGACGTTCAGGGCCAGATTCAATCCCTTCAATCGGGCCGCATCGGCAGGCCGGATCATTTGGACATGCTCGATGCGATGGGGAATCCGCGGCGGCGGAGCGTTACCAGGAACGCGATGGGTTTCGAGCGCTTCAAAAATGTCAATCACCTCTCGATTGGCCCGATCCCCGATGGCATGCACCATGGTGGACAGACCGGCGGCATCTGCGCGCCGGATGGCATGGGCCAATGCGTCCATGTCCATCAGGGGCATGCCACGGTCCGCATCCTGATAAGGGTCGATCATCCAGGCCGTCCGGGCCCCCATACCGCCATCGGAAAAAAACTTGACGTGGCCCACACGCAAGCGGTCGTTTCCATATCCGGTGCAAAGCCCCAGGTCAATGATGGTGTCCAACTGTTCGCCAGGAAGCGTCACCCACGTCCGTAGCTTCAAACGGTGGTCCTGGTTCAAGCGCTGAAACATTCTGAAGGCCGCCCCGCCGTCATCGTCGTCCATCAGCCGTACATCGTGAATGCCGGTGATGCCTTTTTGGTGGAGGCTGGCGGTGGCCTCGCCCAGGGCTTGCTGTATCACCTCGGTCGACTGCGGCGGGATGGCCTGACGTACGAGATTGATGGCCAGTTCGCGCAGGATGCCGTTGGGCTTACCGGATTCGTCGCGTTCGATACGGCCGTCGGGTGGATCCGGGGTAGCAGCGTCAATGGAGGCAGCGGCCAAGGCCATGGAATTGGCCACGGCCAGGTGCAAATCGCAACGCCAGAGCAACACCGGATGCATCGGCGCCACTTGGTCGAGGCGTTTCCGGGTGGGCATTTGCGGGGTGGGCCATTGGGTCTCATTGAATCCCTGGCCCATGATCCAGTGGTCCGCTGGATGGCTGTCGGCCGTTTGTCTGACCCGGTCCAGCAGATCCGCCAGACTGGTGGTATCATCCAGCTTGACGCCCTGGCGTTTCAGGGCCCATTCGTAAAAGTGGATATGGGTATCGATAAATCCCGGGACCATCAGGCGGCCGTCCAGATCAATGCGCCTGGTATCCGGTCCGGACAGGAGCAGGATCGCCGCATCGCTGCCCACGGCAATAATGCGATCCCCGTCGATGGCCAGGGCCTGGGCCACTGTCTGGTTTGCATCCTGGGTGGCGATGGTGCCATTGTAAAAAATGAGATTGGGCATGGTGAAGACAGCCTTGTTAGGGGTCGAGGAGCAAAGGGGTCCAGGGTTCAAGGGGTCCAGGGGGAAAAAGGCGAGGGAAGAAGGACGAAGGATGACGGACGAGCAGGTGCGTTTATTTTTGACCCCCTCGAATCCTCGTCCCCTTTAACCCTTTTCACAACAAAAACCCCTCCTGGAAGGGATCCCGCTCATCCACGACAAACTGGTGGAAACCGATAATCTGGGCATTCCCGCGGATCTGTGCCACGATGCCCTCGAATTCGCCGACGGCGACCGTTTTCAAAATGCGGCCCTCGAATACCGTGCCAAGAGGACTGGTGTTTTTGTAGATGTCACCGACTGCCAATTGACCGTGATGATGGAGTAAGGTCATTTTGGCCGAGGTGCCGGTGCCGCACGGTGAACGGTCCATGTGCGACTCGCCGTAGACGACAACATTACGGCCGCTGAGGCTGACGGAATCTTCCGTGTAGAATTCGGTGACATCCACCGTGTCGACTTCCGGACGTTCGGGGTGGCGCACGGTAAAAGCCTGGTTGGCCGCATCGATAACCGCCATGCCCAGGTCAATCAGGCGCTGACTGTTTGCGGGAACCAGGTCAATACCAATGGCGCGTGCCGATACCATGGCGAAAAAGCCGCCCACACAAACAAGATCGACGGGAACCGCGCCAAAACCAGGTACATCGACACTACATCCGGTATCGAATACGAATGAGGGTACCATATCAATGGCTACTGATTCGACTCGTCCATTTTGAATCCGGGTATGGGCACAGATCGGCCCGGACGGGCTGTCGACAATGATATCCCGATCGCCGTCACCTGTTTCCAGTGCGCCGGTTTCAATCAGGCTGGCCACGGCACCAATGGTGGCGTGGCCACACAGGTAGGGGTAGCGCCGGGCATCCATGTAAAAAAGGCCGAAATCGCCATTTTCGCTCACCGGTTCGGTGACCACCGCGGCCATGATGCCACGGTGGCCGCGGGGCTCACGGGTCAGTAGTTTGCGCACGGGGTCAAAGCGGGCTTCAAAATCATCGCGTTTTGCTTTGATCGTTGTGCCGTTAAGAGACCCCACACCGCCCACCAGCAGCCGGGTCGGCTCTCCTTGGGTGTGGGAATCGATGGTGATGATGCGATTGTCAAAACGGTTCGAGAATCTGTCTTCGATCCGATCCAGGTTGAGCATCCATTTGCCTTTCATCGGCCTTCCGTCAGTATCGGGGGAAGCCCTGTAAGGGCACGGCGCGCCGTGCCCCTAGGATTCTAAAGGAATCAGGTGGCAGTGCTGCGGCGCCACCTGTACATTGACGGTTTCACCGGTGTTGTAGATTCGGGTGCGCATCATGCTGATCACGTGGATTTCACGGCCGTCCCCCAGTTCAATGAAATAGCTGACCTCTCCGCCCATGTAGCTGCGGTCCTTGATGCGTCCTGTGAAGTGGTTCATATTTGCCTGCGGATTGAAATCATCTTCGGGAAAGGCGTCAAAACGCTGGGCACGGACGATCATCTCCACCCGGTCCCCCGTGTTGAACCCGCCCTTGTTCTCGGCAACCAATACTTCACCGGTTTCGATTTTCACCTTGACCACAGCATCGTCCACGTCCACCACATCACCGGGCAGGAAATTGGAGTGACCCAAAAAATCGGCTACAAAATGATTGGCCGGTTCGTTATACACCTCATGCGGTTTACCTTCCTGCTGTTTGCGACCGGCCTTCATGACCAGAATTTTGTCCGACATGCTAAGGGCCTCACGCTGGTCATGGGTCACAAAGATGGTCGTGACCCCTATCATCTGCTGCAGGTTATCCACCTCGCGCCGCATTTCCTCGCGCAGGTTTTCGTCCAGGGCCGACAGGGGTTCATCCATGAGCAGCACATCCGGCTCGATCACGATGGCGCGTGCCATGGCGATGCGTTGCTGCTGGCCGCCGGAAAGCTGGCTGGGCATGCGGTTCTCCACGCCGGGCAGGCGGACCATTTCAAGGGCGCGTTTGACCTTCTGCTCGATATCAGCCTTGGGCACCGACCGGTACTTGAGGCCAAAGGCCACGTTATCAAAAATGGTCTTATGGGGAAACAGAGCATAGTTCTGGAAGATCATGCCCAGATTACGCTTGTGGATCGGGGTGTCGTTAACGCGCACCCCATTGATCAGGATGTCACCCTCGCTCGGCTCTTCCAGGCCGGCCACCATGCGCAGCAACGTGGTCTTCCCGCAGCCGGAGGGGCCCAAAAGGGTCACCAGGCTGCCCTCTTCGATGTCAAAATCCATTTTTTCGACCGCCGTGACCTTGCCGAAGCGCTTCATGATTCCTTTGAACTGCACCATGGGCTTTTTTTTACCGTTTGCCACTGTTCCATCCCTTGTTTCTTTGGCATGTGCATGATGTTGTGTCGTATATAGATCTGTGGATGGCTTAGAAGGCGTAGCTTACGCCCGAGTTCAAGGCGGCCGTCAGATTCGAGCCGGAAGCATATGACGAATATGTTGAGGATTCGAATCTGACGGCCAACGCCGTAAATCGGGTGTAAGATGCGTCTTCTAACTGCCTGCCTTAATACGGTCCCACTTCTCCGTCCATTCCAGCTGATGCGAATTCCAATATCCCGGATTGGCGAACAGGTAGCCGTCCAGCTTGCCGGTGGGATCGAAGGCCGGCATCTTCTTGATTTTGTCGGTCAGTTTGACCTTGGTAGGATCCAGGCTGGGCGGGTAGTTCTGGCCTTCTGCCACGGCGATGGAAGCGGCCGGTTCGAGCATGAAGTTGAGCAGCTTCTGGGCCACCGCAAGGTCGGTGCCCTTGAGCACAAACAGATATTCCATCCACGAGTAGGTTCCCTTAGGAGACAGATACCCGATGGGATGCCCTTCCTGCTGCAGGGCTGCCACTCGTCCGGACCAGGCCACGGTAGCATAGATTTCTCCGTTGGCCAGCAGACTCATCAACTCGGCGCCCGAGGCCCAGTATTTCTTGATCAGCTCGCGTTGCTCGCGAAGGGCGGCCCAGATGGCCTTCAGGTCGGTCATGTTGTTGGGGCTCTGGCCGGTATGCAGGGCCGCGTACCACATATTGGTTCTGAAATCACCTTCCCAGCTGCCCAGTTTGCCTTTCAGGCTTTTATCCCAGAGCAGGGATGCGCCGAGCTTCTCGGCTTTTTCCTTACTGATATGCTTGGTGTTGTAGGCGATGCCGGTCTGGCCCAGATCGTAAGGCACGGCCGACAAGGTTCCCTTGGTGATTTCGCGCAAGGGTTTGATCATGGCCGGCATGACATTGGCAAGGTTGGGAATCTTCGACTCGTTCAGTACCGAGGAAAACCCCAGGTCGGTGTAACGGGCATAGTCGAACACAGCGGACAGGTGAGCGATGTTGAACTCACCGCCGGGTGGGTAGGAGGCTTTGACGCGGGTCAGAAACGAGTTCATGTCGCCGAATTCTCCATCAACCACTTCGATGCCGGTGGCTTTGGTGAAGGGCTTGAAGGCGTTTTTACGAAAAGCCTCGGATACGCTGCCGCCCCAGCCATCAAAACGGATGGACTTGGCTGCCCATGCGCGTTTGACGGCGCCACCAAACGGTGAGCCAATCAAGCCCAGAGAAGCACCGGCAAGGCCCAGGTATTTGATGAATTGCCGGCGGCTCAGGCTACCGTTTCGGTAGGCGTCGTAAACCCGATCAAGTTTTTCTTTGGTGACAATGGCCATGGGATCTCCTTTCGGCTGTGAGGGTGTCGGATTATTTGGTTTTAACGGTTGAGAATTTACGGGTCAGATAGCCGGCAAAAAGTGGGGTGGCAATGGTCAGTACGATCATTACCGCACCCAGGGCGTTGATTTCCGGGCTGATGGAATTTCTCAGCATACTGAAGATCTTCACCGGCACGGTCTGATTGCGGGCCGTGGCCCAGAACAGGGTGGCGGTGATGTCGTCAAAAGAAATGGTGAAGGCAAACAGTGCCCCGGCCAGAATGGCCGGCAGCAAAAGCGGAAAGGTCACGTCTCTGAAGGTCTGAAAATTATTGGCGCCCAGGGTTTTGGCCGCCTCTTCATACTCTTTTTTTATCCCCACCAGCCGCGCCTGGACGATCAGCAGCACATAGGGCAGGGTCAACACCACGTGGCCGATGAGCAGCAGGGCAAAGCTCTTGGGTTGCTGCAGCCAGCGCAGGAAAAGCAAAAGGGCCACACCGAGCACCACTTCCGGGATCATGATCGGCGACAGCAAAAGGGTGTTGAGGGTATTCTTGGCGGGAAACTCGAAGCGAATAAACGCCAGTGCCGCCAGGATACCGATGGCCGTGGCAATCACCGCGGTCAGCGAACCCAGGATCAGAGAATTTTGGAAGGCCTCGATGATCGACTCGTTCTGGGCCAGTTTGATGAACCAGCGAAAGCTGACTCCCTCCATGGGAAAAATACCGAATTGCTTGGGGTTGAAGGCCAGTACGACGACCACCACGATGGGGGCGAACAAAAACACATACACGAGAAAGGTGTAGATGCGGATCAGATTCCATCCGATGGAAGCGCGTTGCATGGCTTAATTCCCCTGAAAGCTTTTGAAGATCTGGTTGATCCCCAGGTAGCGGTTATAGGTCCAGACAATCACGAAGAGCAGCGAGAGCAGGATCACGCTGATGGCCGAGCCAAAGGGCCAGTCCAGGGTGCCGATGACCCGCTTGAAGATCAGGTTGGCAATCATGTCATTGCTTGGGCCGCCCAGGATCATGGGCGGCAGATAGGTGCCGGCGGTCAGGACGAAAACCAGCAGGCATCCGGCGCTCACCCCGGGCAGACTCAAGGGCAGGGTCACCTCACGAAAGGCTTGCCATTCGGTGCAGCCCAGGCAGCGCGCTGCCTCTAGAAGGCTTTTGTCAATACCCTCCAGGCTGACGTAGATGTTGAGCACCATGAAGGGCAACAGATACATGATCAGCCCCATGAGCACGGTAAATTCGTTGTAAAGCATGGAAAACGGCGTATCGATCAGTCCGATGCGGATCAGAAAATGGTTGATCAGGCCGGTGTCGCCCATGATGTTGATCCAACTCATGGTGCGGATGATGAAACTTACCCAAAAAGGGAGCATGATCAGCAGAAGAAAAACTTTCTTGAACCGGCTCTCGCTGCGGTAGAAGAAGTAGGCCGGGATATATCCCATGATCACACACAGGATGACGGTCTGAAAGGATATCCGAATGGTGCGGATAAGAATTTTGGGGTAGAAGAAGTCTTCGAAGAATTTGGCGTAATTGCCCAGCTGGAAGGCGGGGATGTCCGCACCGCTGGGCGCACGCAGCCAGAAACTGTAGACAATCACAAAACAGACCGGAACTACAAGAAGGAGAAAAACAGCACTTAGTGACGGCGCCAGCAGCGCCCAGGGTTTCCACTTGTCGGATTTCATAATGACCTTACCTTGACGGATTCGTAAAAAGCCCGATATCGGCGTTACGCGTATCCTTCGTCACTGCGGAGTACGATTAGTACGCCTCATTCCTCAGGATTCGCAAGCCTTGATCTCGGGTTTTTTACGAATCCGTCTGCCTTGATGAAAAAGAATGATCCGTGGAAGATATTGAAACCCTAACGGGCAATGGGCGATCTGTCAAGTTGTCCTCCGTATTCGGTCGTGTCGTCGTTATTTGAGATTCCTTCCCGGCGGCAGTAATTCGGATAGCGTCCGGGCGGTCTGCCTGACCAATTCTGCGTACTGGGTTTTGATGGTTTTTACATCGTGCTGCAGCACCGAAAAATCAAAGGACACCGCGCCCACGCCTTTTCCGGTGATCGGATCGCAAAGCGGTGCACCGATGGCGATCAGACCCGGAAGATACTCCTCTTCACTGATGGCATATCCGCGCGTTTTGACCTGCCTGATTTCAGTCAGCAGTTGGTTTTTGTCGACAATGCTCTTTTCGGTTCTGGCAGAAAGTTCCATGGTGGCGATGCGCTCAATCAGCCGGTCGTCGGCAAGGCTGGACAGAAAGGCCTTGCCCAGGGCTGTGTTGTGAAGACAATGGGTGGACGATTCCGGCAGATGGTACGTGAGTGTTTCTTTTGCCTCCCGGTTGTACAGTCGCCTGATAACGCCATCCACAACAGCGACAACATCGATGCTGATGTTGTTTTCACGGTGTACGCGGTCGACCAGCTTTTTGATCAGGCGCAGGTGATCCGTGGCCCGCATGATATTGTTGCAGAACACCTGACACAGGATGGTCGGCCGGATCTCCTTGGTTTTGGCATCCTTTTCAAGATAGCCCAATTCTGCCAACGTATTGATGTAGCGATACGTTGAGGTCATGTTCAGGCCTATCCGTTTGGCAATTTCGCTCTGGGTCAGCACAGGTGTCTGTTTGTTGAACAGGGCAAGGATTTTCAACCCCTTTTCCAGGGATTTTGAAAAATAGTATTTTTCTTTTGACATCGGTTTCTGGGGTGAATTATATATTTCACTATAAAAGAAATAAGTTTACTATAATAGTTAAAGTGACAGAAATGATATTTGTTGTCAATTATTATTTTTTCCAAAAAAGCGGTTAGCTCTTATCGGCTTGGCATCTAAAAGTAATTTAATGTTCACCGATGGCTTAAATGCAAAGGTTTGGAAATCATTTTGTTTCCTTAAGCTAATCGCTAACAGCTAACAGCTAATGGCCAATGGCCAAATGTCCGATTCGAACATATAGGCCCTGGAGGGTGGGGAAATGCCACAAAACGAAACCCAGTTAAGTATTGTTTTCGAACATTCAGGTGAAGAGAATCAGGTGCGCTTAAGCGACCTGGTGATGGCGCTGACCGATTTTTTCGAGCATTTCAGTGAAAAGCGCCTGATCGGAAAAGCGGTTTTTCAGATCGTCAACCGTGCCGGCGAGGCGCATGACAACGGTCGCTCCCGGTTTGACCGCCTTTTGACGCACTGCGGCTACGACGGTGATGCCGAAGGCTTTTTTCGTGACCTTTTAAATCAGCTGGGGCATGCCGACGGCACGCAACGTATCGTTGTCGGCGGCATTACGCTGCCCCATCTGATGCTGATGGCCGTGTTGGAGGTGGCCCTGCCCGGAACGCGGTTTATCTCCGTTAAAACCACCGAGCAGTTGGAAAAACTGGCCAATCTTAGCATCCCACAAACGGATCGGGATGACATGCAGGCCGTACTGGACACTTATCCCGTGCGGCTGTCCATGCACACCATTCGTCAGATGCGGGTGTCGGGCAGTGTGGCTTATCAGTATCTGCCCTTTGTCCAGGAGCTAGACACCGTCGGTCATACCAACACCTGGATCGGACAGTTTCACCAGGGGCTGTTGGAACAGATGTACCAGAACCGGGTCATTTTTCTGCTCAACATGAGCTGCCCGGTCTATTGCCGCTTCTGCTTTAGAAAACACAAGGAGTCACGCAACGAGTCCAATCCCACCACAGCGGACGTCAATCGGGCGGTTGACCATGTGGCCGGTTCTCCCTCCATCAAGGAGATTGTCATCACCGGCGGCGACCCTTTCATGAACCGCTCCAACATGGCTGCGGCCATTGACGGACTGATGGAAATCGAGCACGTTCAGACACTGCGCCTGGCCACCCGGTCCATTGCCTATTACCCGCACATGTTTCTGGGGAACGACGGCGAGCTGCTCAATTATCTCAAACGCAAAAGTATCGAACTGCAGCAGCGCGGCAAACGCATGGAAGTTGCCACGCACTTCATCCATCCGGATGAGATTTCTCCCCAGAGCCTTTCGATCATTACCGAGCTGGTTAAAAACGGTATCGCCGTGTATGTGCAGACACCGTTTTTAAATGACTGCAATGATCAGGGTCCTGAGCTGGTGGAGCTGTTCACGCTCCTGCGCGGGGCCGGTGCCGAGCTGCACTACATTTATATCCCCTGCAGCCCCATCCATGGCAACAGCGTCTATTGGGCGCCCATCGACAAAGGGCTTGCCGTGGGCAGCTACCTGCGGGCACATCTTTCCGACCGGGTCATTCCACGCATCTGCACGGCCACGCCCATCGGTAAGATGGACTGGCATACCAGCGGCTGGGCCGTGGAACCGGTGGCGGACAACGAGAACTTCATATGGATCAGAAGCCCGTATACCCCGGGGTATTTCAAACAGTTCGCTCCCCTGGCCAATGAGCTGGACAATATCCGGGTTAACGAAGAGGGCACCATCGATATCCAGTACATGGCCAAGATCGACAATGCATCCCTGTTCCTGGGCGCTCGCCCGCCAAGGCCCGACGGATTCGTCAGGCCACCCAAAGCATCCATCGAATCGTTGCTGCCGTTGGTAAACGGAGCCGATGTCATGGTACCGTCCATCGTGGATACCGGATTGAAGGATCTTTCACGGGTTCACCTGACCCGTGTGGAGATGACCACCAGTGCCGGTGACAACGCATTCGATTACATTCGAGGGGATGAGCGCATCACCGATGTGGTGGTCGTGCCCGCCACGGATGTGGTCGATGAATTTCAATCGATCCGGCGCATCGTGCGCGCGCTTCAGGACGTTCCCCATGTCAATGCCGTGCGGCTGCGCAGCCGCGCGTTTAACCATTCGCCTGAGCGGTTCACCCCGGCGGTGATCGACGCCCTGGGCGGACTCAACCGGTTGACCATGGTCAATCCCCTGCGTCTTGAGATTGAAACGGGGTTTCTGACGGCCGATCAGATTCAGCCTGAGCATGCCCGGCTGGCCCGCCAGTTGGGTAATCGCGGCATTACCGTTTACAATAACACCCCGCTTTTCGGGCGGATCAACGATACATCCGATGCCATCCATAATCTGGCCTATGCCTGCCGCACGGCCGGCATCGAATTCCATCATCTGTACGTGGCTGGATTACCAGTGCAGGAACGCTGGAATCGTGATTTCCCGGTCGATCTTTACGATGTGATCGATATCGCCACAACGGTAAGGCGCGAGGGCAGTGGCCGGGAAATCCCGCGCTACATTATTCGTACGGCCCTGGGAGAGACCGATTTCGGACTTTCCTCCACGATTTCAGGCGCCCATGGCGATTTGTCAGTCAAATTACTGCCCTATGACCAGGCCTATTTCAAGGCCATGGATCAGGGATTCCAGTGGCCGGAGGGGGTGCGGGAAGATGACGACGGTCATCCGGTCGTGGCGGTCAACGGATTGCTTAAAACAACGAACTTCGCGTTGTCTTAATTTCATTGTTGGGTTTCGTTCCTCTACCCAACCTACAATGCCTTAAAATAGAGGCAACCTCGTAGGTTGGGTCGAGTGCAGCGATACCCAAGTTTTGACTTTTATCATTTATTGAGAAATTGCGATGACAGGCTATAAATCAGATAAATCGATGTACTACCCATTTTTGCTATACAGTGAGAAGATCGAGCATCGGCCGGTGTTTGCCGGCCTTGCCGGTGATCCCTATATTGCTGACCTTTCCCCGGCTAGTCCGCTTTTAAATGGCATTGATATGCGTGATCAACAGGCCTTTCAGCGTATTCTGGAAGCGGCCATGGGCGACACGTACAGCTGGGGATTTTCTTCCTATCTCGAACACCGGGATACCTTGCTGGGCGACTGTCCACAGATGGTGGAAGAAAAGCGCTTCATCCACCTGGGCCTGGACGTCATCGTGCCGCTCGGTACCCCTTTGCACGCGCCCCTGGATGCGGTGGTGGCGGCATGCGATTACGAGGCCGGGGAGGGCAATTACGGTGGGTGGGTGCTGCTCAAACACGACAGTTCCTATTTCGAACCGTTTTACAGCCTCTACGGGCATCTGCGCCGGGACCGTTTGCCGGCTATCGGCAAAACGGTTGCGGCGGGAACCGCCTTTGCCCAAATCGGAGACTTTCACGAAAACGGCAACTGGTTTCACCACACCCACATTCAGGTCATCACCCAAAAGGGATTGGACCAGGGATATCTGTCCAAGGGATATTGCACGATCGCTGATCTGGGGCAAATCAACGATTTGTGTCCGTCGCCGATTCCACTTTTTATTCGATAATAGGGACGGCCTTCAGCTTCAAGCTTTGATCCAAATACGTTTTTAGTTTTTGTTGCACCTGGCCATAAACGGTCTGGTCGGGATAGTTTCCGTTTTGATCCGCTTTGCCGGCCGGCTTTCCCGTCAGGATCTCGATTCCTTCCTCGATGGTGGATACCTGCCAGATGGTGAACTGTTTATTTTTAACCGCATCGACAACACTTTTTTTGAGCATCAGGTTTTTTACATTGGCCGATGGAATCATCACGCCCTGGTTGCCGGTCAACCCCTTGCTGTGGCAAACGTCGAAAAACCCCTCGATTTTCTGGTTGACGCCACCGATGGCCTGGACCCGGCCCTTTTGATTGACCGACCCGGTGACGGCGATGCCTTGGCGGATGGGAAATTCCGACAGGCTGGATAAAATGGCGTACAGCTCTGTCGAAGCGGCGCTGTCGCCGTCAATGCCGCTATAACTCTGCTCGAAAGTCAGGCTGATGGTCAGGCTTAAGGGGTAACGTTGGGCAAAAGTCCGGCCCAGGTAACCGGAAAGGATCAGTACCCCCTTGTCGTGGGTCTTGCCGGAGAGTTTGGATTCGCGTTCGATATTCACGATGCCGGGCTTGCCCATATAGGTTTCGGCCGTGATTCGGGATGGCCGGCCAAAGGCGATCTCGCCCATCTGATAGACGGCAAGGGAATTGACCTGGCCGACCTTAAGGCCCGTCACATCGATCATGATCGTGTCATCAACATAATTTTCGTGAATTTTTTCCTCATACAGATTGTACCGAAAACGGTGTTCTGTAAATGCCTTGACCACGTGATCAGCACTCACATGCTTGGCCGACATCTTTTTGGCCCAATAGTCCGCCTCCTGGATCACCCCGACAACCGAACCGAAACGTAAGGAGAGTTTGTTTTTGCTGTCAATGGCTTTTTCTCCATACTCCACCACCGCGGCCACCCCGTCTTTGGTAAACGGTAAAAGCCCGGCATCGCGGCAGACCCGGGAAATGAACTGAATGTAAAGATAAACGGTTTCATTGGTGCGGGCGACCTCGAAGTCAAAATCCGCACGCACACGGAAGATCTTGTTGAATTTGGGATCGAAGTTCTGCAACAGCTGGAAGGGTTCGTATCCGCCCAGCAGAATTACTTTCACATCCAGGTCCACTGGCGCCGGCCTCAAGGATGCCGCCCCCAGCCCCATGTCCTGGGACATGTCTTCGATGCAGAGCATGTTGTTCTGCAAGGCCCGTTTGAGAGACTCCCAGACCTGGGGATGGGCCATCACCGATTCCACTTCCAGAATGAGAAAACCACCGTTGGCCTGCAGCAGAGCCCCGGACTGGACCATGGTGAAGTCCGTGACCAGGGTGCCCATAAAGGCCCGTTTGTCGATGCGTCCGAACACATTCTGATAGGTGGGGTTGGGTTCGAACACCACCGGCGCCCCTTTAAGCTCGCTGCGGTCTTCCAGGACATTGACCTTGTACCGATTCAGGGATAATTCCATGGCTTGCGGCGACCCATTCTCGTCGTCGTCATCGGATGCGTTTTCCTGAGGCAGAAACAGTCCTGTGTTTTCCACGATATCTTCCTGCACGTCATCCAGGTACTGAAGGATTTCGGCATGCTCAGCGTATGTCTCACGAACGACATCCAACCGGTTTTTAACCACAAAACGAGTTAGTTCGGCCGCCAGTTGCTGGATTTCCTTTTGCTGGGCGTGATTGATCCGGTTGACGTCGCGCATGACCGTCTGGATTTCTTCCTGAAAATCCTGGACCGTCTGTTCGATGGTTCGCTGCTGGGCGTCGGTGAGTTTTTCAAACTCCTCTTCGGTAAACGCTTTGTCGCCATTCAAGGGGATGGTCTGGTAGCCGGAAGGGGTTCGTTCCACACTGAGCTGTTTTTCCTTGGCCAATTGGTCCAGCCGATCGAAATGCGTTTTTTTCTTTTCGCCGTAGCGTTTTTGAATTTCTATAACCTTTTCGCGAAACGAATCCGCCTGAAATTCCTTGGGCAGCCGAATCTTAAGGTCGTTGATCAGACGGTTCAGGCTTTTGGCGAACCGGCTCGCCTGGCCGGGAGAAATGGGAATTGACCGCGGGCGGTATTCATCCTTGAAGTTGTTGACCATGCACCAGTCCGGGGGGGTAGGCAGATTGTGGGCGACTTTGCGCACGATCTCCTGAACGATGGTGGTCTTGCCGGTGCCTTCCGGTCCGGTAACAAAGATGTGGTAGCCGGGACGATTCATTTCCAGACCGAATGTAATGGCCCGGACAGCCCGTTCCTGGCCGATGACCTGATCAAGCGGGGTGATATCGGCGGTGGTTTCAAAATCGAACATGGACAGATCACAGTGGCAGCGCAGCTCGCTGATGGGAACTTGATTCACGGTGGCAAGGGGGGGCATGGCGTCTCCAGTATGGTCGTTTTAAAAAAAATGCCCGAAGGCCGGTAAGGCATCTTCGGGCATTGTAAAACAAGATGGTATTGGCCATCAAGCGTCGCTTTTTTCCTGTCCTTCGATGGCAGTCAGTTTAATGCGCAGGGACAGCTCATCCAGCTGGGCCTTGGCTGCTTCCGAAGGCGCGTTGGTGAGCAGGCAGGCGGCTTTTTGCGTTTTGGGAAAGGCAATCACGTCGCGAATAGACGATTCTTTGCACAGCAGCATCACCAGACGGTCGAACCCAAAGGCGATCCCGCCGTGGGGCGGTGCACCGGATTCCAGGGCATCCAGCAAAAAGCCAAACTTTTCCTGATAGGTGTCGGGCTGCATACCTAAAGCGGCAAACACGCGCTGCTGCAAGGCCATGTCGTGGATACGAATACTGCCGCCACCGACCTCAAACCCATTGAGCACCAGGTCGTAGGCCCGGGAGCGCACGGCCAAAGGATCGGATTCCAGTTTGGCGTAGTCTTCTTCCAGCGGCGCCGTGAAGGGATGGTGCAGGGCCTGGTAACGTTTTTCCACATCGTCGTATTCAAACATGGGAAAATGGGTGACCCAGACAAAGTTGAACTGGTTGTCATCGATCAGTCCCAGCCGTTTGCCCAAGTGGTTGCGCAGATGGCCCAGGGCTTCGTTGGTCACGGCGGGCTGGTCGGCCACGAAAAAGACCAGATCCCCCGGCTGCATGTCGATGCGTTCGGCCAGCTGGGCTTTTTCCGCATCGGTGAAGAACTTGGCAATGGGACTCTGCCAGGCATCCTCGCGCACTTTGATCCAGGCCAGGCCCTTGGCGCGGTACACGGCCACGAAATCGGTCAAATCATCAATTTCTTTGCGCGAGAAGTCGATGCATCCCTTGGCGTTGAGGGCTTTGACAATACCGCCTTTCTTGACCACGCTGGAAAAAACCTTGAATCCGGATTTTTCCACAATATCGGAAATGTCTTTGAGCTCCAGGCCGAAACGGGTATCGGGTTTGTCCAGGCCAAAACGATCCATGGCCTCGGTCCAGGTCAGCCGGGGAAAGGGCATCTCGAGCGACTGGCCCATGACATCACTGAAAATGCTGGCCATCATGCCCTCGCTAAGGGCCATGATATCTTCCTCACCCACGAAAGACAGCTCCATATCCACCTGGGTAAACTCCGGCTGGCGGTCGGCGCGCAAATCCTCATCGCGGAAACATTTGACGATCTGATAGTAACGGTCAAAACCAGACACCATCAGCAGCTGTTTGAACAACTGCGGCGACTGGGGCAGGGCATAGAACTGACCTGGATTGACCCGGCTGGGGACCAGGTAGTCGCGGGCACCTTCCGGTGTGCTTTTGGTCAGTACCGGTGTCTCAATGTCCAGAAAACCGTTGTCATTGAGAAAGCGCCGTACCGCGGCGCCGGTTTTGTGCCGGGTGATAATATTGTTTTGCAGGGCCGGTCTTCTCAGATCCAAATGCCGGTATTTGAGGCGGATCTGCTCGGAGACATCCACGTTGTCTTCGATCATGAACGGTGGTGTTTTGGCCAGATTGAGAATTTTTAGCTCGTCGACCAGAACTTCGATTTCACCGGTAGGCAGTTTGGAATTGATCATGCCCTCGGGGCGGGGCTCCACGCGGCCGCGCACGCCAAGAACGAATTCACTGCGCAGGCCATGGGCCTTGGCATGGACATCAGGGTTGATTTCCGGATTGAAAACCACCTGGGTGATGCCTTCCCGGTCGCGAAGATCGATAAAAATGACGCCGCCATGATCGCGTCGCCTGAGGACCCAGCCCATCAAAACGACTTCCTTACCCATGTCTTTGGCGGTAAGGGCGTTGCAGTGATGGGTTCTTCTCATATCACCGAGGATGTCTGCCACCGTATACTCCTTTATCTAAATGTCTCGGTCTTATCGTAAGGGCGAAAAATTTTTCGCCCCTACATGGATAATGGAAAATGGAGAATGGATAATTAAAAACGGAGAATAATCCTTCAATTCTCAATTTTCCATTATCCATTCTCCATTGCTCTTTTAATTGTTTGTACCAGCGCGTCGATGGGAATCTCCTGCTGGGTTTTATCGGCCATGTTGCGCAGAACGGCCTGGCCGGCCTCAAGTTCGCTGTCACCGACAATCAGCACCCGGCCGGCACCCACGCGATTGGCCTGTTTCATCTGGGCTTTGAGGCTTTTCCGCTCGTAGACCATGGACACGCCAATGCCTTCGCACCCCAGGGCCGTGGACCATTCAAAGGCCTTTTGACGGGCGGTATCGCCAAGCGCGGCGATGAACAGGTCCGGCCCGTTGGCCACGTCCGGGTTGCTTGCGGCGACAATCTCGGCCAATCGGTCGAAGCCAATGGCAAAACCGATGGCCGGGGTGGGCGGGCCACCCAAAGATTCAACTAGGCCGTCGTAACGGCCGCCGCCAGCCACGGCGCTCTGGGCGCCCAGGGCACCGGTCTGGATTTCGAATGCCGTGCGGGTGTAGTAATCCAGCCCGCGAACCAGCTGCTTGTCGATTTCAAACGGTACGTCCAGGCGGGCCAGGGTATCGGTCACGGTGTCGAAGTGGGTGCGACAGTCATCACACAGGTAGTCCAGAATCGATGGCGCATTCGCCATGGCCGCGCGGCATCCGGGAACTTTGCAGTCCAGCACGCGCAAGGGGTTACGATCCTTGCGGCGCAGGCAGTCCGCGCACAAGGTTGGGGCCGCGGCGGTCAAAAGGTCGGCAAGCGCCGCTTTGAACCGGGGCCGGCAGACCGGGCAACCCAGGGAATTGATGTGGGCTGTGGTGTCGGTGACCTGCAAACGATCGAAAAGGGTGCGCAGCAGAAAGATCAGCTCGACATCCGCATAAGGGGACGCCACGCCAAAAATTTCCGCATCAATCTGATAAAACTGACGGTAGCGTCCTTTTTGGGGCCGTTCACGGCGGAACATGGGGCCGATGGTGTAAAATTTGCGCACCGGGTCCTGGGATGCCATTTTGTGCTGAATGTAGGCGCGGCAGATGGATGCGGTGGCCTCGGGCCTTAAGGTCAGCATATCGTTCTTACGGTCGGCGAAGGTGTACATCTCCTTCTCGACAATATCGGTATCCTCACCGATGCTGCGGGCAAAAAGCTCGGTTTTCTCCATTATCGGAACGCGGATCTCACGAAAACCGAAATCCTCCAACAAAGTGATGGCACTTTTTTCGATGAATTGCCACAGCTCGGTTTCACCGGGGAGGATATCCTTGAATCCTCGAATCAATTGGATGTTGGTCTGGCTCATGGGTAAAGACAACCTTTCGGCCGATGCTGCCCGCGCCAAAGAAAAAAGTGCAGGCACAACGTCGGCGAACGTTTAAACATGAAACCCAATTACCTATCCCAGGTCTTTACCGATAGTCAATATCTTTTATTCCCCCACACATAGTCCGCCAGAACGCTGGCCAGGAGCAGGGTTCGCTGGGGCAGGCTGTCTTTGACCATGTATTCCCGGGGGCTGTGATCCCCTGCACCGATGGGGCCCAGCCCGTCGATCACCGGTGTGCCGGCCTGGTCGATGAAATTGGCGTCCGACACCCCTGAGCGAAATTCCGATCCAATGGGAATCTTCAGGTGACGGGCAATGTGCGCGATATGGCGGTAAAGGCGCTCGTTGGCTTCATTGGCGGGCATGGGGGGGCGGCCGGAAAGGATTTCGACTTTACAGGTCGCGTTTGGATTTGTGGCTTGGCTGCAGATGTTAAAAAGGCGGGCCTTGAGTTGCCGGCCATCCTCGGCATGGATAAATCGAAAGTCCAGGCGGGCCTCGGCATGTGCGGCCACCGTATTGGGCCCGATGCCGCCGGACACCAGCCCCACATTGGCGGATAGGCCTTTCGCCGGATCATTGAGGGCCTCGATGGCAAGAATTTTGTGGGCCATTTCCACGATGGCGCTGGTTTTGTCGGTACCGGCAAAGGCCGCATGACCGGCCCGGCCTTCTATGGTAAGCCGGGCCGACAGGTTGCCTTTTCTGCCGGTGACCACCTGGCCGTCTATCCCGCCGACTTCAAGGACAAAGGCACAATTACTTTTCCGGGCCTCCTGCCGGATCAGCGACTTGGACCATGGGGAGCCGATTTCTTCGTCGCTGGTGCAGACAAAGGCCAGTGGCAGGTTGTTCAGAAGACCACCGGCAGCCAGGGCCTTGAGGGCAAAAATACCTGCCACCAACCCGCCTTTCATGTCGATCACGCCCGGGCCGTAGGACCGGCTATCGTCTTCGCGGTAGTCGTTAAAATCCGTGCCCGGAGCAAAAACCGTGTCCATGTGACCGACCATCAGGGCCTGACCGGCGTGTGCCAGGGCCGGGGGGGTGCGAAAAATCAACAGATTGCCGGCCTGCTCGAGGCCAATGGTTTCCTGGGTCAGCGCGCAGTCGTTCAAGGCCGCCGCAATTTCCCGGCCAACGGCATCCACCCCGTTTTTGTTGTTACTGCCGCTATTGATGCGCACCAGTTTGCCAAGCAGGTCGAACATTTGTCCCTGCTGGGCCTCGATGTAGGCGCCGAAGTCTTTTCCCATGATGGTATGTTGTCTGTGATCGGTTATCGGTGACCAGTTATCTGTGATCAGTGATCGGTTACCGGTTGATGGTGAAAGGAACGGGAATTTTATCGTTGGCCTCAATAACGAATTAACAATCCTGGCAAAATCTGGCAATCTTTCTTTCTATTATAGAATCGATTTTATCCGTCATTTGACATTTGGGCGTTGGCATTTGGCACTTTTCCATTTTTGGGTATGATGCTTGTTCAGGGACGGCCGGGTTTTGATTTTACTTGAGATTGCCCAGCGGGATTGGGTCCAGCATATTGACATGCATGCTATTTTTGGGTACTTTGAGTGCTCTTCCATTGCTGCGTAAATAACAATTTTGAGGATGGTACCCATGATTATCGGGCTCGATGTAGGTGGTACCCATACCGATGTAGTTCTTTTGGGTCAGGAAGGATTACTTCGCCAAGTCAAAGTTCCCACCAACCCATCGGATCTTTTTACCACCGTTTTGAAGGGGCTGGAAAAAATAACCGAAGGGGTTGACCTTGCAAAAATCAACCGGGCCGTGTTGTCAACGACGCTGGCCACCAATCGGATCGTGCAGAATCAAATCCCCGACGTGGGCATGATCGTCAGTGCGGGACCGGGAATGGATCCGGCATTGTTCAGCACCGGTCCACACTACTATACTATTGGCGGTGGAATCGACCATCGCGGTCGGGAAATTGCCCAGATCGACAAAACACAAGTCGAGTGTGCCGCGGATGCCCTGGAAAAGGCCGGGATAAAGTATATTGGGGTGGTGTCCAAATTTTCGACCCGCAACCCCGAGCATGAACTTGACATCGCCGATCAAATCGGCAGTCGGTTCGAAAAGGTTTTCATGGGACACCAGATCTCTGGAAATCTGAACTTTCCCCGTCGCATTGCCACCACCTTCCTCAATGCCGCGATGTATCCGATTCACAAGGAATTTTTCGAAGCCGTGGTCAAGAGTCTGAGCGAAAAAGGACTCAGCGTGCCCATCCGTATCCTCAAACCCGATGGGGGAAACATGCGCTTCGAAGCCTCCATTGATCATCCTGCCCAGACCATCCTTTCCGGTCCGGCGGCCAGTGTGATGGGATCGGTTGCCTTTGCCCCCAGGAATGAAGAATGCCTGGTACTCGATATCGGTGGCACGACCACGGACATGGCTGTTCTGGTCAATGGGGTTCCGCTGCTCGATCCCATGGGGATCAGTATCGGTGATCACAAAACCCTGATTCGATCCCTGGACACGGTATCCATTGGCGTGGGGGGCGACAGTGCCGTGCGGGTAGCCGATGGCCGGCTTTGCATCGGTCCTGACCGCGTAGGCGTGGCCATGGCTTATGGGGGGCCTATGCCCACACCGACGGATGCCATGATGCTGCTGGGTATTGGTGAGGGGGGGGATATCGAAAAAGCCCGTGACGGCCTTCAGCCCATTGCCGATGACCTGGGCATTGATGTCCAGGAGGCCGCCCAACGGATCTTTGATCAGGCATGCCAATCCATTTTGGATGCAGCCCAGCAGATGGTCGATCGCATCAATGCCAAGCCGGTTTATACGGTTCACGAACTGTGGGAAGGAAATCGATTGCAGCCGCGCTACATTCTCGTTCTTGGGGGACCGGCACCGTGGTTTGCAAAGGGTCTCGAACGGCTCAGCGAATACCGCGTCAATGTGGTTCCCCGCTGGAATGTCGCCAATGCCATCGGTGCCGGGCTGGCGCGCACCACTTGCGAAGTGACCCTCTTTGCCGATACGGAGCGGGAGATCGCCGCCGCACCGGAAGAGGACTTTACCACCATGATCCCTTCCAAATACAGCCAGGAGGACGCCATCGCCACCACCTTGGAGCTGTTGCGGCGCAAAGCCATTGCCCGGGGGGCCAATCCCGATCACCTTGAGCTGGAAGTGATCGAGGCCATGTCCTTTAACATGGTTCGTGGGTTTTATACGACCGGCAAGAATATCCGGGTCATGGCCCAGGTCAAGCCCGGCCTGATACACGGTTACGACCCCATTGCGGAGAAAATTCTGGATAGTAGTTTTGTCTGACACCCGAACCTGTGATACGCAGGCCTTGTGATTCACAGGCGCAACCACCATAAGATACAAGCATCGGAGCCCATCATGCTGCGTGCAAAACATAAAACCGGTCTGGTCTTTTTCCCTGCATTCGATTGGGCCATCAGCCCGACCCACCCTGAGCGTGAGGAACGTCTGCTTTACACCCAGGATCAGGTTTTTGAAGAAGGGATCCTTGATATCGAGGGCATCATCGAATTAAAACCCGACCTGGTGACCAAAAAGGACGTTCAGCGGGTTCATTTTTGCGTCCCGGATTTATGGGCCGTGATGACCGAGTCTCATTTTATCAGTGCCGGTGGCGCCAAAACCATTGCCATGGCGGTCATGGACAAACAGGTGGAGCGCGGTTTCGCCCTGGTGCGGCCGCCGGGCCACCACGCCAACCGGGTGGTTCACGGTGCCCGCGGCTTTTGCAACGTGAACATCGAAGCCATCATGATCGAATATATCCGCAAGGCGTACGGCGTCAACCGGGTCGCCATCGTCGATACGGACTGTCATCACGGTGACGGTTCCCAGGATATTTACTGGCATGATCCCGACACCCTGTTCATCTCCATTCATCAGGATGGCCGCACCCTTTACCCCGGGTCCGGATTTATCAATGAAATGGGCGGCCCCAATGCCGTTGGCAAGACCATTAACATCCCTTTGCCACCCAACACCTCGGAAGAGGGCATTTTGCATGTTGTCCGTGAAGCGGTGTTGCCCATTCTGGAAGAATTTCAGCCGGAGATCATTGTCAACTCCGCCGGCCAGGACAATCATTATTCGGATCCGATCACCAATATGAATTTTTCGGCTCAGGGATACGCGGAACTGACCCGCCTGCTCAAGCCCGACATCGCTGTTCTCGAGGGCGGTTATGCCATTGAGGGAGCGCTGCCCTATGTCAATGCCGGTATCATTCTGGCCATGGCCGGTATGGATTACAGCCATCTCAAGGAGCCCGATTATAATCCGGAGCGAATCCGTCAAAGCGAAGAGGTGACCCGCTGGGTGGAAAAAGTCAGCACAAAGGTGATGGGCGTCTGGCGTGACCGCAAGCAGATGGGCAAAAACATCCGGGCGGGTCATCGGCATATCAGGCGTGACCGCAATATCTACTATGATACGGATAACATCCACGAGCAACAACATGAAACCATCAGGGTCTGTGAACACTGCGGAGGCGCGCTGAACATCGATTCCTCGGCCCGGGGCAGAAACCATATTTTCGCTGTTCACATTCCGCGCAATGCCTGTGATGCCTGCTACAAAGAGGGGATCAAGTGGTATGACAAGGCGGATCTGAAACGGTATGACAAGGTGTTTCTTCAGGATCGACGATCCGATGTGATCACGGAGAAATCCAAAACCCCGTGAGATCCGGTTTTGCCGCGACCCTGATATAGAGATTTTAAACCGGGTCTGTTCCGCCCCCATGGGGTAGCGGCCAGACCCGGTCCTTTTAAGAGCCTTCATGACAGCATTCCGACAAACAGCGATTCGATCCAACCTGATGCGTCGCGCCCGCATCATCAATGATATCCGCACCTTTTTCAACCGTTCAGGATTTTTGGAAATCGAGACGCCCGTGCGCATTCCTGCACCGGCGCCGGAAGCCCATATCGATGCCCAGGAATCCGGGGCCTGGTTTCTGCACACCTCCCCTGAGCTGTGTATGAAGCGGCTGCTTGCTGCCGGCTATGAAAAAATTTTTCAGATCTGCCGGTGCTGTCGCCAGGGTGAACGCGGCGGACGCCACCTGCCGGAAATGACGCTTGTGGAATGGTACGTGGCGGGTCTGGATTATCTGTTCCTGATGCATCAATGCGAGGCATTGATCCAATTCGTGGCCGATGGCCTGGAACTGAACCGGATGTTGACCTACCAGGGGCAAGCGGTGGATCTGACACCCCCTTGGGATCGGATGACCGTGGCTGAGGCGTTTCAGCGCTTTGGCGGGATGGCTGTGCAAACGGCACTCGAAAAGGGCTGTTTTGATGAGGTCATGGGGCTTGCTATCGAGCCGCAACTGGGATTGACGCGTCCCCTTTTTCTTTACGACTACCCGGCATCGTGTGGCGCCCTCGCCCGGCTCAACCCGGACAACCCTGACGTTGCCGAGCGTTTCGAGCTTTATATTGCCGGGCTGGAACTGTGCAATGCCTTTACGGAACTGACCGATCCGGTGGAACAACGCATCCGGTTTGAAAAGGAGCAACGCGACAGAAAAGCCGCCGGAAAACGCGTCTATCCGGTTGCCGAACCATTTTTACAGGCCCTGACCCACATGCCCCCCGCAGCCGGCAATGCCTTGGGCATTGATCGCCTGGTGATGCTGTTTTGCGATGCTGCCACGATCGATGCGGTGGTGGCGTTTACGCCGGAAGAGCTTTAGGCCGGCGAAAATAATGGTTTTTCCTGGATGTCTTTGAACGCGTCCCTCTCGTTTTGCAGCAAGCCGCGACGATTGAACATACCGTTTTGTAAGAACCGTTTACATTAATGATGGCCCTGGGGATCGAATTTTTGACCCGTTCGCCATCAAATTGACACCCACCCATCATCGAATCGGTGGGTGGGCCCTGTCTTTGTTGTCCTTCCCGTAATCTTTCCAATGATTTCTCATGCGCTCCCCTGGCCACGGCTGAAAGAGAGAATTTATGATGCAATAACAGCAATATGAAATGTCGTCCCCGCCCACTTAACGGCTGATTCAGCCCAGGCATGCTAAATTTTTCCAGCCTTTGTTGGTGAAAAAAATAACGGAAAAAGGTCTCATTCAATCTCGTTTCCTGAATGGCATGGAAATTGAAAAAATGATCGAAAAAATAGGTGCCAATCCATATTTTTTACATGCTGAAACGATTAAACCAAACAGGATGCGAGAATGTTTTTTTTCAATGCAAAGGAAGACATGGGGCTTAATGCGAGCCTTGATTTACTGGATTTGTCATCCGGGGCCACAATCGATGACGCAAACCAAGCCTATACCTACCTGCACCGGATGATCGATATTTTTCATCGCGACAACCAGGCCGGGCAGGGCGACCGACAGGAAGACCTGGAACTGCTTGCCTGTGCCTATGAAAAAGCGGTTTCCTATCTTTCTGATCCGAATCCAAGGATTGCCGGGGATCCTGCGCCCCTTGCTTCCGGAAAGGTCAGCGACGATGCACGGCAAACCACGGACCTTCATTTTACGATCAATTTTTCCGGTGCCGGGGACGATCGAACGGTTGCAAAGGACAACCTTTCGATTCCCCAAGGTTCCGATGAAGCCGTTGAAAACGCCGTTGCCATCATTTCTCGGCGCTTGCAGGAGGCGGAATCCGCTCTGGAGCAGGCCCGCGAGGCTGTGGAAAAGGCCACTGAGGTCATGGATGCCGCCAGTCAGCGACTTGAGAAAACCAAACAGGATCGAATAAACGCCATGATTGCGGCCAAAACGGCCAGATCACGGGCGCTGTTGATGGAAGTCGAAGTCAAGCGGGCAACCGAGGAGGCCATCGAGGTTGCCGAAAAGGTTCGGGACCGGGTGACGGCCGCCAAGCAGGCCGCGAAAACGGCCAAAAGCGAGGCGGACAAGGCCCAGGAGCAAATTCGCCAGGTCATGCGCACGGAAGAAGCCGCCGCCGCCGAGGCAGTCTGTGCCCAGGATCGCCTGGAAAAGGCCCAACAGCAGCTTAAAAAGCTGACCCATGCCGTTGTTGAGGCCCGCAGCCAATTGCGGATCTTTCAAGAATACGAATCACAATTGCGCCCCCCCGAAACATGGGCGGAAAACGATTCTTTGCCACCGTTTTCCGATGACCCGTCTGTGTTGTCCCCACCGGTAGACGATTTCAGGGATACGCGCCAGCAGGTTTTATCCGATCTGCTGGAAATCGAAAACGCGCTCAATGGCCGCCGGCAGGAGCCTCAATCTGCCCGGTCGAATCATCTCGAAGCGGTGAATAGTCCCGACCAGGAGGGGGAACGACGGCAGCATGACCGCCTATATTACCCAAATGCAAAACGGCCCATGTTCTCTTTTAATGGCAGGCTTATCCCCATTCTGGATCTCAGCCAGGCCGGCATCGGTCTGGAATCGGGATCTGAGGTTGTCCAATCCCGCCTGGTCAGGGGGGCCATTGAATTTGATGACATGCCTGCAATGAATGTTACCGGGCGGGTTGTGCGTCAGGACGAGCGGTGTCTGGGATTGCGTCTGGTGACGCGCATCGGCAACCATATTTTAGACCGGGAGCGGATGCGCCTGGAGGCCTGATAAGAATCGGGGCAAGCCTTTGGACTTAACACTGGTCTATAGATCAATTGAATTCATTCTCCTATGCTGAAACAGATATAAGCTGGAGCTTTCCGGATAACCGGATTACTTTTTTACCTGCGCCCTTACTTCTCAATGGAGAGTGAAACCGACAACGAAATGGTCTGAGGGCTGCCGCCTGCCTGGCGCAAGGATAAAAGCACACCGTTTTCGCCGGCGGGCAGCATTCCGGGTGCAATGCCGCGGGCATCGGCGGTTTTTTCCTTGATGGGGTTCCAGGCAATTAACCGCATGGGCATCAGTTTACGTTCCAATTGGCCGCCAGGGGGGATGGATTCGATGGGCACGGTATGGGTTTTCACCGCCTGGGGATCGATTCCCTCGAACACCAGCCTACCTTCCGGCTTGCCGCCATGCACATAGCGACTTGCATTCCAATCAATCGATAATGCCGTGCCGCTGTTGTTCACCAGGCTGAGCAGAAAAAAGGCATAGTAGGAATTGCTGCCTTTTTGAGGGGTGAGGCGGACCTTGTAAACCGAATTAACCACCTCGTGGTAGCCTGGTGTGGCGTTCCACGTGCCTTTGAAATCCGTTGGGGCGCCACTGCAACTGGCCAATATGAAGATGATCAATGCTGTAATGGGATGGACGAACCGACCGGACATAGAACCACCCTTTTCATCCTGTTTGATTTGGTTTTATCCTCAATATTTAACGATTTCTCCAGCCGTTGGCAAGTCAGAAGGTGTATCCCCGCAGAGCAATCGCATGTAGAATTACGGGTTGCCTTTCTTCCCGAAATTAGCGCGTCCACGAATGTCAAATACCCAATGAAAAATGCCAAATGGTGGTATTCTATCTGTTTTAAAATCGATTTTATCATTGCGGTGAATACTCAAGAATGAACAAAAGTATCCGAAATAATATTAAAAAATTTCTATCTGAAGCGGGGCCGGGCCATAGGAAATCCAAATGGCAGACAAATTCGTAAGCGCTCAACCTTGACACCGCTCTAAGAAAGGTTTATTCGTTCCTTTTTAAAAGTGACAACATCAGGATTGCAAGGAAAGAAATATGACACAGATCCAAGCATCAGCACCAAATGAGACCAAAGCGATTGAAGAGATGCTGAGCGCATCCGGGTATTCAAAAAAAGCAATAAATTATTACATCAACAAGCCGCACATGGGACTGGTTCCCGATGCAGACATTACTTCCGAGATGACCGGTTCCTGTGGCGACACCATGGGGATTACCATTAAAACGGAAAATGGTATCGTCCAGGATGCCAAATACCAGGTGATGGGGTGCGCCGGTGCCATTTCCGCCGCCATGGCTGTGGTGGATCTGATCAAGGGCAAAGACCTGGGGTATGCCCGATCCATTGATGACGGTACCGTGTTCAAGGTGCTGGAGGAAATTCCGGTCAAAAAGCATCACTGCATTCAACTGGCAGTCAAAACCCTGCACAAGGCGCTGGACGCCCATGAACTGAAGAAAAGCGCTTAGCGTTTTTTCACCCAAATCCATTTTTCAAAGAGGCTACTGACGGCATCTCACCGGCAGTAGCCTTTTCTTTTTATCGGGTTTATACTCATATTGCCGCGTTCTGCGGTAATTGGTGGCCTTTCCTTGGCGCAAGCCCTTAGTTGACCGATCCCTGAATATTTGCCAAACTGAGTTTATTCGTGACAAAGTGCATTCTTTAAGGATTCGCCGCGATGATGAAAAGCGAGATAATCGGCCTGTTGACTATTTGTTTAAGCTGGCTGCCCGTCATCGGTTGCCAGGAGACCCCATCCACTGCCCCGCCCCCCAAAACGGTAAAAATTGGCGCGATCTATCCGCTCAGTGGTGAAAGTGCCTCTACTGGAGAAGATATTAAGGCGGCCTTGGAACTGGCCACCCAGATCATCAACCAGTCCGTTGATCTGCCGATTCCCTTGGCCCAGGACAAAGGCCTGACCACCCATGGCGGTGTGACGATCGACGTCATTTATCAAGACTCTGAAAATAACGAGTCCATTGCCGCTAAACAGGTTGAGCGGTTGATCCAGAAAGACCATGTTCTATCCTTGATGGGATGCTACAACAGCGTTGTCACCGCAGCGGCCAGTGAGCAGGCTGAGATTTTAAAGACGCCATTTCTCAACACCGGTTCAACCGCACCGATTCTTACCCAACGAGGACTTGACTGGTTTTTTCGCACGACCCCGGATGACAGTATTTTCGCTCAGAACTTTTTTACTTTTTTTTCAGATTTAAGTGCTCAGTTGGGGATCCGGATCCCCAAACGCCTGGTCCTGGTCTATGAGAATCGATTATGGGGGACAAGCGTGTCACGGGCTCAAAGAAAACTGGCGCTGAAATACGACTATGAGATCGTGGGAGACATCCCTTATGATGCCACCCAAACGGATTTTGAAAAAGAGATCAAGGCGGTCAAGGCAGGCATGCCGGGGGTGATTTTCCAATCTTCCTATGACGCCGACGCGATTGCATTCATGCGGGGGTATAAAAAAGAAGAGATCACGCCTGTGGCCATCATGGCCATGGACGCCGGTTTTGTTAGCACCTCTTTTATGGAATCAATGGGAAAAGACTGTGAGTATATTCTCAGTCGTGAGGCCTGGGCGCTGGATATCGGGCGTAAAAAACCCTTGGTGCACGCCGTCAACGACCGATTCAAGGAAAAAACAGGCAGAGACATGACCGGCCATTCAGCCAGGGCCTTCACCGGCCTGATCGTGTTGGCCGACGCAATGAACCGCGCCGCCGTGCTCACGCCGGAAGCCATTCGTACGGCGCTGCTGGCAACCGATTTTTCCAGTGAGCAGTTGATCATGCCTTGGGATGGGGTGCGCTTTGATCCTGAAACAGGGCAGAATATTCTGGGGCGGGGCATTATTGTTCAGGTGCAAGGTGGTGAATACCGTACGGTCTGGCCACTGGAACTGTCAGCCAACATCGTGGTCTGGCCGTTTCCGGTCTGGCCTGATAACAATAGCGGGACAAGGCGATGACACCCCCCATCAATCAATTGGGTCGTAGCGGCATCACACGCAAAATCATCATGTTGGTGATGATTTCCGGTTTTCTGCCCCTTTTGGTGTTGGCGACGATCTTTTTTGTGTTTGCCTATAAAAGTGAAAAGCAGTTTGTTTATGATATTCAAAAAGAGATGTGCAATCGGGTGGCGGTGAGTATTTCCGCTCATCTGAACACGACATTCGGTCAGATCAAGCTGTTTGCCAACTCGCTTAACCTAAGTGGGTCGCGCAACGCGGAGATCAGGGCGGCGGGTTACCGGCTTTTGGATCAAGTGATTGAGTTTGATCAAATTACCGTTGTTGATCCAGCCGGGCAGGAGATCAGCAAGGTTTCCCGTTACTACACCTACAGGCCTTTCGAGCTGAATACTGTTACCGACCAGAAGGCGTTTCAAACGGCCCGGCTGGGCCGCTTTCGTATCGGCCGTGTTCAGGTTCCGGAACATAGCCGATTCCCCCAGGTGCCCATCAGCGTTCCTATTACGGATGCGCGCGATCAGCTGACCGGTGTACTGATTGTGGACGTGAACGTCCTAAAAATATGGGATTACATCTCCGGGTACAGCGTCGGGCGCGATCGGCATGCCTATATCGTTGATAGTGAAGGATTCTTGATTGCATCCCAGGATCGCAGCTCGGTGCTTCAAAAACAGGATTTGCGCCACATTCATAGTGTGCACCATTTGCTGGCCAGAAAAAGCGGCGTCTGGGAATACGACGGATTGGCCGGAAAGCGGGTCATTGGCGCCAGCGCCTTGATTCCGCCAAGCGGTTGGGGCGTGGTCGTCGAAGTGCCGGTGAGCGATGCCTACCAACAGCTGACCACGTTGACGGTGTTTTTCGCAACGGTCTTTGTATTTACCCTCTTACTGGCCGCGTTGCTTGGATGGCGGTTTAGTTTCCGCGGCATTATCGAGCCCATCGGTCTGCTGCAAAAAAACGCCCAGGAAATTGCGCGGGGGGATTTTGATTGTCAGATTGCCCTGCATAGCCATGATGAACTGGGACAACTGGCTGTCACCTTTAATTCGATGGCGACCCATTTAAAGGAAACCACGGTTTCCCGGGATATTCTGCGTAAGGAAATCAATGAGCATAAAAAAACCGAAGCAGCGCTGAAAAGAAGCGAAGAAGCCTTGGAAAAACGGATTATCGCCCTCACGTTGCCGTTGGCGGATACCGAACCACTGAATTTCGAAGACCTGTTCAATCTAAAGGACATTCAGCAGATTCAGGACGAGTTTGCCCATGCCACCGGGGTGGCATCCATTATTACCCATCCGAATGGTCGGCCCATCACCAGGCCCAGTCGATTCTGCCGGTTGTGTAAAGACATCATCCGCAAAACAGACAAAGGCCGATCCAATTGTTATCAGTCGGATGCCGCCATTGGCCGCTTTTCATCCGAGGGACCAAGGGTGCAGGTTTGCATGAGCGGCGGGTTGTGGGACGCTGGTGCCGCCATTTCCGTTGGTGGCCAGCATCTTGCCAACTGGCTGATCGGCCAGGTTCGCGATGAATTCCAGTCCGAGCAAAAAATTCGTCAATACGCTCGGGAAATCGGTGCCGATGAAGATGATGCGGCTGAGGCGTTTTACGAGGTTCCGGCCATGTCGCGGGATCGGTTTGAACAGATCGCCAAGGCGCTTTTCACCATTGCCAATCAGTTGTCCACGATTGCCTATCAGAATGTGCAGCAGGCGCGTTTTATCAGTGATCGCCAGCGGGCCGAGGCGGAAAAGGAAGGCCTGGAAAAGCAAATGCATCAGGCTCAAAAACTTGAGTCCATCGGCCGTCTGGCCGGCGGTGTGGCCCATGACCTGAACAATATGCTCTCACCCATCATCGGATATGGCGAGTTGTTGATGGAAGACCTCAAGGACGACTTGCAAAAACACGAACGCCTGCAACAGATTGTGCAGGCCGGCTACCGCGCCCGCGACCTGGTCGGGCATTTGCTGGCATTCAGCCGCAGGCAGACGCTTGCCTATGCAAGGCTGAATCTCAACCAGGCCCTCGAGCGGTTTGAAAAGCTGTTGCGACGAACCATTCGCGAAGATATCGAACTGATCATCACTCCTGCAGATAATATTCAAACCATCAACGGCGATGTGGGACAGATCGAGCAGGTGATCATGAATCTGTGTGTCAATGCCCAGGACGCCATGCCCGATGGGGGCAAGCTGACCATCGAGACCGCCAACGTTGAGCTGGATGGAAGCTACCGGACCGAGCATCCCAGTGTCCAGGAAGGGCGCTATGTCATGCTGGCGGTCAGTGACACGGGGGTGGGGATGGACGCCGATACGCAGAGCCAGATTTTCGAGCCTTTTTTTTCAACCAAAGGAGAGCAGGGGACCGGCCTCGGCCTGGCCACGGTGTACGGGATTGTCAAGCAGCATGGTGGAAATATCTGGGTGTACAGCGAACCGGGAGAGGGGACGACATTCAAGGTTTATCTACCGGTGGCCCAGGGGCTTCCGGATGAGAAAATTGTCCGCCAAAAACCGATCCGTGATCTGAAAGGAACGGAAACGATTCTGCTGGCTGAGGACAATACGTTGGTGCGGGAGCTTGCAGGCGATATTCTCAGACGCCAGGGGTATCATCTGATGGTGGCCAAAAATGGATCGGAAGCCCTTGAGATGCTCAACGCTCATCACGGACCACTTGATCTTTTGCTTACCGATGTGGTCATGCCCGATATCAACGGTAAAGAACTGTTTACCCGCCTTTGCGACCAATTTCCGGATTTGCGGGTGCTTTACATGTCCGGGTACACGAACGATGTGATCGCTCACAAAGGCGTTTTGGATGAAGGCATCCATTTTATTCAAAAACCATTCACTGTTCACGGATTGGCTGACAAAGTGCGTGAAGTATTGACTTGGAACAAAATTGAAAATTGATGGTTTTAAAATGAGAAAGACGATTATATTACCCGGCATGGGCGCCGATTCCGGCATGTATCCCCAAACGCTTTACCACCACCTGTCCGGGGTGGATTTCGTGGATTGGCCCCCCTACCAGGGAGAGACAACCCTCACGGCAGTTGCCCGGCGGATGATCGACGAATACGGTATTACTTCCGGTTGGGGTGTCGGTGGCGCTTCGCTGGGCGGAATGGTCGCTGTTGAGATTGCCAGGCTGTTGAATATCGACCGGGTGATTCTGATTGGCAGCACAACCCATCGCAGCGCCATTCATCCGGCCCTGATGCGGCTGAGCGGCTTTGCCCATCTGGCGCATGTCGCCCAGCTGCAGTGGCTTGCCGGCAAGATCAACCGCAACGGCGACAACCTGTTTCTTTCCATGTTTGAAAAAGCGGACGGTGATTTTATGAAGGCCATGGGCCAGGCGATTTTCCATTGGCGCGGGATGGATGGACATCGCTGCCGTGTCCACCATATCCACGGCGCAAGGGACAGGGTCATTCTTCCCCCTTCCCGGGGGGCGACCATCATTCCCGATGCCGGTCACCTTTTGCCCATGACGCATGCCGGTGTTGTGGCCCGATTTATTGCGGCGCACACTGCGGCATTGTAATTAAGCACCATGCCGCAAGGCGATCTTTTTAAACATCATAACCAGGCCTTCATTCAGTGTATAGATGGATTCAATGTCAAGATTATCATCAGATGCGGAATCAAAATAGATGTGAAGACTGGACTCCAGACCATCTTCCGGTTCCCAGTAGCAAACCATGATCGGCAGAAGCGGCAACGGATATAAAACAATTGAAACATCTGAATCAATGTGACTGACAATTTGTTTGCCATCGAAAATTTCCAGCATGTCTTTAAAAAGATCCGTATAGGAATCGGCAACCCGTGTTAATGGCTTTTCACAACATTGTTGAAAATGCGCATATCGGGAAGGCCCACCATTCAACTCCCGGAATGTGATCCAATTCCCGCTGGGAGATTTTCCCGAGCCGTTCAAAATATAGTTCAATACCGGCACGGCCATGTATGCATTGATATGAATTTCAGATGATATATTGCCCTTGGTATCAACACTGAAATCCTTACCCAAAATTTTTATGGTCAGTTTATTGTTTGAAAACTGGGCTCCCAGTCGCTTCGCCGCTTCGGAAAGATCAATCAAGGATATCTTTTGTTTTAGTCGTTCAATGGCTTCTGCTTTATATTCGTCAATGGTATTGGGCTTTTCAATTTCCCCCCCATACCGGTCAACGACCGCTTTATCCAAATAAGGACACGCATGGATCGGTTTTTTCTCCTTAAACACGGCCACTGCAAATGCAAGGCAGGTTTTTTCATTACATTCTCTACAGTTAGAACCGTTCAACAGTTTATAGATTTCCATGGGATTATTGATATGTGACATTGAAAAAAAGTCCTTGGTTTAGATTTCAGCAAATTGAATCAATGCGGCACAGTAACAATTCTCAAACCCCATTTCAACAGTCACGTCTTTCGGGGCCAGGCAGACGCCGCAGCTTAAGAGCCTGTTTGGTAAATCCGTCTAAGGCCCGCTAACGGCGTTGGCAATCCGATCGTCCACATGGGCGTGCATACGGGCCTGCCCCCGATCGGTTTGTACATAGACTCACCTGGCCGTCGGTGATTTGGATATACCTCCTTAAACACAACGTCATTGTTGACAATCTTGCCTGAGATCGGATTGGTGGTATTGATCAAGCCCAGTTGAGCCAAAGGATAGCCCTTGCCTGATGGGTTTTGAAGTGGCATATATGACAATTGTCAAGGTGAATAACGTCAAACTGGCCGGCTTTGTGTGCCCGATGGTTGGAGGATGCGCATCCCTCATGAATGTGGTTTATTTTTGTGCCGCCGCATTGCTTGGCGGAATTCGCACGCCTTGATTTTGAATGTGTGTGAGAATTTTGTTGACGTCTATTTGCTTGTGTATCGTTGAGACAAGGCCCAGGTTGTTGATTGTACGGAGACTGAAGGATGACGCATTGGTTGCTGCCAGTATTGGGGCTGGTTTTGATGTTCATGGGAAGGCGGCTGTTTTGGTTGTTTGTCGGTGTGGCTGGTTTTGCCGCCGGGCTGCAGGCCGCCCCCATGCTTTTTGGTCCGCAGCCCTTTTGGGGGTTATGGGTTGTGGGCTCCATCTGCGGGGTCATCGGTGCGCTGCTGTCCCTTATTTTTCAGAAAATGTCCATTGTTGTGGGTGGATTTCTGGCCGGGGTCACGCTTGCCCTGCATGTATTGCCCGTGGCCACCGCCAATGCAGTGATGCTGATCAGCTTTGCCTTCGGGATTGGCGGGGCGGTGGCCTTGTATATGTTTTTTGACTGGGTTCTGATTTTTTTTTCGGCGATGATCGGTGCCAGCCTGATCGTCGACAGTATCAGTGGGTATTTACCCTGGACCGTCCTTTCCTATGTGCTGCTGGTGGCATTTGGTGTGGCCGTTCAGGTCCGGTGGATGCAGGCGCGCCGTGCAATGACGCGTTGACCAACCATTTCCAGTGCCACCTTCAAACAAATGCCCACCAGCAATGCAGCAAATTAGGATATCTATACCCGCTATCAGAGGGGTTCCTTTATCGTGACAACGCGACAATAGAAAATTCAATACCTTACGAATTTTACGGCGTCGGCGCAGGTACTTGACGGCCCGGGTTGTGACGTAATCGTGACGTCATAGCTTTGCCCTGCGGTGAATGCGAAGGTATCAATCACATTCCACATGCCGCCTCCCGTTTGCTGGTTAATACTTGTGGTGGTTACACCTTGGTCATGCTGGATGGTAACGGGAACACTATTACTCCTGGATGACCATTCGGTCCACCACATAGAAAGTTGGTAAGACCCGGATGTGGATGGTGTAAATGTCCATGTATAGGTGGTTCCGTCTCTGCTATACAATGAAACCGCGTTTGGATCGGCCGGGTCCCAGGGATTCGAGCCGCCGGAAGTGCTCCATGTCCCAGTGAATGTGGTTTCCGGATCACCGTTATCGATAATGATGGTCTCTTCGGTAACACTGATGGTGAAATGCTGGTCATCAGAACCGTGGATATTGCTTGCCCGGACGGTTACAGCAAAACTTTCCCCTGTCTGCTGCGAATCGGGTACCCAACTTATTTCACCGGAAACTTCATTGATTGTCATGCCGTCCGGTGCGGATATGAGACTGAAAACAGGGGCGGGCTTACCAAGCGCCGCCACAGAATAGGCATACTCAACGCCCGTTGCAAGGGTTTCAACCGGTGTGGTGAAAATAAAGGGTGTAAATTCAGAACATTCCGGCACCAGTGCAGGCAGTTCATCCATCCACGGCCCAGCCATTTTTACATATCCCTGATTGTTTGGATGCAACTGATCAGCCATTTCAGTGTCGTAGTTCAGTACACTTTCCTGATCTACGATGATAATCTTATCGCCTGCGGCAATTCTTGATTGGACCATGGCTTGTACATTGTTGTTAAAAATCGTGGTGTCCGCATGAAATGGCTGACGATTGATAATCCTTGCCAAAATAACGGCAACGGCATTCCCGGAATTGGTTTCGTATCGATCTATTTCATTCAGGATTTCCTCCACAGCAGAGGGGTCCGTTGTGAAGTTGTTGGTTCCGATATGCAAAAGAACGACCTCAGGTGGTGTGGCCATCAGCCAATTGTACACATTATCAGCCACAGAATTGGCGGATATGCCGCCGATACCTTGGTGGTCTATATCATAGGCTGGCACCACTAAAAGGCCGTCAGATCGGTTACCGACAAAATCAATATTGAATCCGTCCGCCACCAGTGCTTGATGCAGTGGAGACCGGTAACCGGTCATCAGATCTGGGTTCAGTGCTTCACCATAACCGAGGGTAATCGAATCTCCCAGCGGCATGATGGCCACAGGTCGATCACAATCCCTGACGGTAATCAGTGCCGTGTCACTATCCGACCAGACGCCTTGATCATCCTGAACGCTAAAAAAAATGGTATGAATACCCTCCTGCAGACCGGTGGTCCTGAATGACTCTTGGTCGCTGATTGTACCATCGAGATCCGATTCCCATTTGTACGCCGTTATACTGCCCTCATTATCGATTCCGGTCCCCATGAAGGTCATCGCTGTTCCCGGTACAGCCGCCGGTGGCGTAATCGCATCGATGGTCGCAACAGGCGGCAGGTTGATGGCATCACCAGTGTAGACAAATTTTACTGCATCGGCGCAGGTGCTCGAGGGGGCAGGTTGAGAGGTAATGGTTACGGCATACGTGTCACCAGCGGAAAAAGGATATTCACCCAGTTCATTCCACATGGCGGAGCCAACCTGCTGATTGACGAAAACGGTATCTGTGCCACCGGAATGGTCTATGGTCACTGGAATGTTCTCACTGCGCGAAGACCAGGTTGTCCACCACATGGAGACTTGAAACGTACCAGTAACAACGGGTGTGAATTGGTATGTGTATGTTGATCCGTCTCGGCTATAAAGGGAAACTGCATTTGAATCGGCTGGATCCCATGGGGCCGTGCCTCCTGAGACGCGCCAGGTCCCTGTGTAGGATGTTTCCGGATCACCATTGTCAATGACCCATTCGGTTGTGGATTCTTGTACAATTAATTGTTGGCTGGCAGCCGCCGATGTTAGGCCTTCATTGTCGTAAACGATGAGCGAAATGGTGTGGGTTCCCAAGGATAACGGCATCGTCGTCGTAAAGCTCGCGAGATCACTCAGGTGGCCATCGATGTCAGATTCCCAGCTGAATCCTGCAATGGATCCATCTGGATCGTCTCCATGACCGGTGAAGGTTACAAGGTCACTCGCCAGGGCGGGATTCGGCGCAACCGAGTCGATGACGGCAACGGGGGCCAGGTTTCCCTGACTGTCAGCATAGCTTATTTTTACCGCATCGGCACAGGTACTGGATGGTCTGGGTTGGGACGTGATGGTGATGGAATAGGGTGTGCCGGCAATGAAGGCGTAGGTGCCCAACAAGTTCCATGCGCCGCCATTGACCTGTTGGTTAATGGAAACGGTGTCAGTTCCGTCCGCATGGCGAATGGTGACCGGTATGGAATCGCTACGCGATGAATAATTGGTCCACCACATCGAGATGTCATGATCGCCTGAATCGGTTGGTGTAAATGTCCAGGTGTAGGTGGCGCCGTCCCGGCTGTAGAGGGAGACCGCGCTTGAATCGTCGGGGTCCCAAGCATCCACCCCCCCGGAGACACGCCAGGTTCCGGTATAAGACGTTTCAGCATCACCATTATCGATGATGATGTCGGCAAATGCGTATGAAATTTGAAAACAGAATACCAGGATTAAAAATGGAAAAGGGGTAGAAAGTCTTTTTATGTATTTTTGCATTGGATACTCTCCTGAAAATTGGAACGTCCAGATCGGTTGGTGCGGCAAATAATATACTATAGCAGGCCAAACATCAATCTATTGTCGTCGATTGATATTTGCTGCTACCGGATCATTTTGGGTGTTATCATCAATCTGTAACAATAACCTTTATTTTACTAATTGCTATGTAAATAAAGTCCGGAGTCGTTCATGAGCGCCTCTCAGCCTCAAGCCCGCTTTTTATTTATGTCAATCTATTGGAGTTGAACGATTTTGTTCCAACCATTTCTACGGTATGTCAACGTCACTCGGAACAAATTTGACAGCGACGCCAACTATGTGCTCAAAATGAATTATCCAGAAAAACAAAGCCACGAGGCCCCTAATGAACAAATTCCAGGCCATGGCACATATAATGGCGATCCTATGTGAAGACGGCAGTTTCCGAAAAGGAAGCCATAGATACAAGCTTGCCCGTAAGCTTATCACCGCAAAGATCAATACAATGGGGCCGGACGCTGCTTATGCTCAGGCCAAATGGGCTAAATATCAGCTTATAGTGGAGATTGAAGAATTGGAAAAGGCAGAAAAGGCTGGTAAAATCCTAATTAATTTCATTTAGTTGGGTTCTGAATTAGTAGCTTCCGGAAAGTAATTTGCGGGTTTGGTTCTAACTTCGCCCACCTCAAATTGAGGGACGATTAAAAAGGGCTGGTCCCATTTTGCCTCTCGTTCCCACGCAGAGCGCATCCCCGTCAACCTAAGCGGTAAGATCGTAGGTCGGGTCGAGCGCAGCGATACCCGACAACCGATAAATCTGTTGGGTTTCGTACCTCAACCCAATTTACAATGCTGACAAGGGACAACGCAATCCCAAGTCGCGGTCGTTGTCGTGGTCAGCGAAGCGGTTGTCGTAATCGTAATCGAGAAAAGGAAATGACGATTACGACGACGACAACGATAACGACCACGAAGATATTACGCCAAGGGTTTTCCATCTCACTCCCATGCTGAAGTGTGGGAGCACGTTCCGCTATTCACTTGAACTTGATATGGGTTCCCAAGCGGAGCTTGGGAACCCGTTAAGTTGATGGGTATGCGCAGAGCATGGGGATGAGGGGTAACGAATCGAAACTATAATCAATCTCTAACGTGGCAATCTTTTAAGATAGTTTCACCAACCGGCAGGCCACACCGCGCATGGTGATGTAACCGGAGACCGGGTCTAAGAGTTCCGCATCCAGAAGGACGTTGCAGTTGGCATCGGCCCAGCCATGGGGGACGGAAACCACGCCGGGCAGAATGTCCGGGGTAACCTTGGCGCGCATCTTGATGCTGCCGCGTGGGGTTTCGATACCGATCATTTCACCATTGAAAATATTGTACTTGTCGGCGGTGGCCGTGTTGATTTCCGCCTCGGGTTCGGGGCGGATCACCCGCAGGGTGGTATCGCGCATCTGGGCATCGATGTATTCGACGGTGCGGGCGCCGGTGTTGAGCACTTCCGGGTATTCCTTGACGATTTCCGGATTGCTGACCTTGCTCTGTTCGGGCTCGACATGCACAGGGATGGGATCGGCGCCCAGCTCGGCCATGCGGTCCGAGTAGAGCTCGACCTTTTTGCTGGCCGTGAAGAATCCTTTTTTCTCGTGGAGGCCGTAGGTCTTTTTGCCGAAGTAGAGGCCTTCGGGATTGTCTTTCAACTGCTGCATGGTGATGCCGGAGGTGGAGAAGAAATGCTCGGCCACTTCCTCGTCCGAGTTCCACGGGAAGTATTCGCCGTATCCCATCTTGCGGGCCAACTCGCTCCAGATCCACCAGATCGACTTGCTTTCATACAGCGGCTCGATCACGGCTTTGCGCAGCATGATCCAAGGCTCGCAATAGGAAATGCCGTAGGGGAATCCACCGATACCGGTCTCTTCAAAGCAGGTGCAGGCGGGCAGAACGTAGTCGGCCATATTGGCGGTTTCGGTCATCATGGGATCCATGACCACGATCAGGTCCTGGTTCTTCATGGCGGCGTTGAAGCGTTTGGTATCGGCAAAGGTCACGGCCGGGTTGCCGCCCGAGCAGATGAAGGCCTTGATCGGGTAGGGGTTGCCCGTGATCATGGTATCGCACATCAAAGATGAGGACCCGTAAGGGGGCGGATTTTTGCCGAACTGATGGAATACGGGAAATTCATCATAACCCAGGGCATTGCCTTCGATGTTATCGGGCAGGCGCATGTCGGCCAGGCGAACCATGGGGCAGGTGACCCAACCGCCAGGACGTTCGACATTGCCGGTGATGGCTTGCAGGATCGAGTAAAGCCGGTGGTTCTGCAGACCATTGGTTCCCTGGTTCATGCCGCCCACGCCTTCGACGATGCAGCCGGCTTTGGCATTGGCGAACATGCGGGAGATCATGCGGATTTCCGCAGCGCCCACACCGGTGACCTTGGCGGCCCATTCGGGTGTGCATGCGGTGACGGATTCGGCCAGTTTGTCAAACCCATGGCAGTATTTTTCGACAAACTCTTTGTCATACAGCCCTTCCTTGATGATCACGTGGATCATGGCCTGGCCGATGGCAGCGTCCGTGCCCGGGCGCGGCTGCAGGAAAATACCGTTATTGGAGATGGGAATACGACGCACATCGATGGTGATCAGGGATGCGCCGGCTTTGACGGCATCACGAATGATGCGGCCCATGGGAAAGTAACTTTCATCCGGGTTGCGGCCCCAGAGGATGATACAATCGGCGTTGGCCGGTTCTTCAACCGGATAGCGGCCAAAGGTGATCTGGCGGGCCAGGATGCGGGAGCGGAAGCAGTTGCCTTCAGCGTTGAAGAAGTTGGGGCTGCCGTAGGCACCGCGGAAGCGCTGGTTGAAAGCGGCCATTTCAAAGTGTTCCACACCGACGGAACCGGTATAGGTAGCCAGGGTTTTGGCGCCGTATTTGTCCTTGAGTTCCAGCAGCTTGTCGCCGATTTCCTGCAAGGCCTGATCCCAGGAGACAGCCTGGAATTTGCCGTCGACCTTTTTCAGCGGGGTCTTGACGCGGTTGGCGGAATAGACGTACTCGGGTACCCGGGCGCCCTTGGGACAAATGGCGCCTTTGTTGAGCCAATGATCTTCAATGCCCTCCACTTTGACCAGCTTGCCGTCTTCAACATATGCATTGATACCGCAACAGTTGATACATAGGCCACAATCGGTTTGAATGACTTCCATCGCTTTGTCCTCCAAAAAAATGTTAGATGTCGTTATCTGTGGTCGTGAGATTTATCCCAGGACCCGTAATAATTAGATGGTGCAGAAAAAGCCCCAATTGATGTGCCGATTACGTCAATCTTTCAGTTTCTTGGTCAGTTCTTTTTTACCCATCATTTACACGCTTTCTATCGCACACATCAGCGACTTCAGGTCCGGGTATCCCAGGATAGGCTCCCTGCATTTGGCGTCGGTTAACAGATTGGCATTGGCTTTTCCAGACCAACCATGGGGGACAAACACGATGCCGTCGGCGATGCAGTCCGCCACACGGGCTTTCATGAACACGGCTCCCCGATCCGTGGAAACGCGGACATCATCTCCCTGTCTGATCCCGAAGGCATTGGCGGTTTTGTGGCTCAGTTCCGCCAGGGGATGCGGGTCCTTTTCATTTAGCGCATCAATATTGCGGTGCTGGGAATGGGTGTAATAATAGCTACGGTTGCCGGTCCCCAGGATCAGGGGATATTTTTTGGCATCTTTGTATCGTCGTGACAGGGGGCTCTTGGCCGGCTCCAGGTATGTGGGCAGGGGATCAAATCCTGCCTGGGCCATGGCATCACTGTAAATTTCAATCTTGTTGGACGGCGTTTTAAACGTGCCGTCCGGGATCGTGTAGGACTTTTGCTGGTAATAATCCCCTTCGGGTTTCTCATTTAACAGGTAATCAAAGGAAAACCCGGTTCGGCCCAGTTCAAAGGAAACCAGTTCCGCTTCCGATGCCCAGGGAAAGTACTCTTCCAGTCCTAATCGTTTGGCCAGCTCCGTGAACAGTTTCCATTCAGACCAGCTTTCCTCGTAAGGTTCAATGCACTTTTTGCGCAGCATCAGATAGGGAATACAGTGGCACACATTATAATTATACGCCACACCATATTTTTCCAGGTGGGAGCAGGCCGGCAGAACATAATGGGCTTCTTTTGCCGTATCGGTCATGAACATATCATGGACCACCAGAAGATCCAGTTTTCTGAAAGCCTTTCTGAACGCATTGCTGTCCGGCATTGACACCAGGGGGTTGCCGCCCACCACGATAAAGCTTTTCAACAGATCCGGGATATTTTCAGGAACCATGGTCACAACGCCGTAAGGGCTTTTCCGGCCCCACAAGGTGATGAACAGCGGGTATTGATCCGTGCCCAACGGATCACCGTCTCCAGACAAGCCCACATTGCCTAAATAAGGTCTGGGACTGATCACCCAGCCGCCGGGCACATTGATATTCCCGGTAATGGCCTGGAGAATGGAAAATGCCCGGCTGTTCTGGGTGCCGTTGGCCGTCTGATCCTGGGTGCAGGTTCCCTGGTAGATGGCGGCACCCTTTGTGGCGGCAAACAGTCGTGCCAGTTTTCGAATCTCGTCTTCGGGCACCCAGGTGATCTTCTGGGCCCATTGTGGTGTGAAAGGCTCGATATGGGCAGCCAGCTTTTCAAAGCCTTGGGTGTATTTGTCGATAAAGGCCTGGTCATACAGTTTTTCTTTGATGATCACATGGATCAGCGCCAGGGCCAGGGCGCCGTCGGATCCGGGGCGAATGGGAAGATACATGTCTGCATTTTTGGACATGGGGATCTTTTTGGGATCGATGACCACCACTTTGGCGCCTTTTTTCAGATTTTTTTCAATGGCCATTTTTAGCGGCAGATCCGATGCATCCGGGTTGTGTCCCCAGAGGATATACAGATTGGAATCCAGCTCTTCAGTGGGGTATTTGCCGAATGTGATCTGGCGGGTTCGGATGCGCATCCGGTAACATACACTTTCCACGGAAAAGAAGTTGGGCGATCCGAAAGCAGTTTTGAAGCGCTGGGTCAAGCCGGCAATCTCCATGTTTTCCACGCCGATTGAGCCGGAAAACATGCCCAGCATCTGAGGGCCGAATTCTTCTTTCAAGTCTGAAAGTTTTTTGGAAATCTCATCCAGGGCGGTTTCCCATGAAATGCGCTCAAATTTTCCATTCACTTTTTTCATGGGATATTTGATGCGCTGGGGGTGATAAATGCTGTCCAGAAGGCGCTCGCCCTTTGGACACAGTTCCCCCTTATTGATCGGGTGTGATGCCAGCCCTTTTACGGCAACTGCTTTTCCATCTTCTACGGCGACCTTGATGCCGCAACTATGGTAACACAGCGTACAGTCCGTCAGGATTTCCTTTTTTGCTTTCATTTGGACTTCCTCCTTGCAAAGTGTTTTAACTTTAACCGGCAGGTCAGTGCCTTTTGTTAAACCCCTCATAGCAAATGGAATGCCAAACGGGTTGAAAAATAAATATATATAAATATTTCAAATAGATAATAATAATCACGATTGTGCTTTTAAAAATGCCCGAATAAATAATTATCGTTTTGATAGCTAAAAGTGCTATCGAAACGATAATTATTTATTTTTCCACTTGTATTTAACCCGCTAAACCGACGACTCAAATAGATATAAATATCTAAAAATATATAATAAATTCGAAAATCAGGAGCAAAATGACGCATCTTGGATTGATATCAATTTGATAACATTGACGTTCAGGTGATGCCAAGCTGCTTTAAAAGTCTTGAAAAGTTTGACCGGGGCATTCCCAGCATTGCGGCCGCATGGGATTTTTTGCCGGAACTCTCTGAGAGGGCCTGTCTGACAAGGCTCTTCTTAAAATTAAAAACTGCTTCTTTCAAAGGCCTGACAGGCACGTTGCGCGTCGTATCCGCAGACATCTCCCGCGGCAGGTCGGAAATGGTGATATTACCTGAACCCGATATAATCATCAGGCGTTCAATGATATTCTCAAGCTCTCTTATATTTCCGGGCCAAGCATATTTCAGAAAAATCCCGATGACATCCTTATCGATATGGGCTTTTCCTCTTTTTAGATGGCTGTATTTTTGGATAAAAAACTCAACCAATCTGGGAATGTCCTCCAACCTGTCCCGTAAGGGAGGCATCGTAATCGGAAATACATTAAGTCGATAGAACAGATCAGAACGGAATGTTCCCTGTTCTATCTTTTTTTTCAAATCCTTGTTCGTTGCGGCAATGACCCTGACATCGATTTTTGTGGATGTAGGCGATCCGAGAGGCTGAATTTCACTCTCCTGAAGCACTCTGAGAAGTTTGGCCTGTGTTTTGAGGGAAATATCTCCGATTTCGTCTAAAAAAATGGTGCCCCCCTGTGCAAGCTGGAACATACCGGTCCGCCTTTCATGGGCACCGGTAAACGCACCTTTTTCATGACCAAATAGCTCACTTTCCAGCAACTCTTCAGGAATGGCGGCACAATTAACCTTGATCAGAGGCTTTAGCTTGCGACTGCCCATCTCATGGATCGTATTGGCGATCAATTCTTTTCCGGTGCCGGTTTCACCATAGATAATGACACTTGTGTCTGTAAAAGAAACGCTTTGCACAAGCTCCATGACTGTATTCATGGCAGGGCTTTTGCCGATCACAAATTTATTTTCCTGCTCTGCCTTCATTTTTTCCCTAAGGGAGATATTCTCCTGTTCAAGCTTTCGGGACAAATTTTCCATTTGGTTCTTTTGATCAAGGATCTCCTGAAACGCCAGGGCATTCTTAAGGGCCATGGAGACCTGCAAGCCAAACGCGGAAAAAAAACTTTTCTGCTCTTTTCCGAAAGCATGGTCTTCTAAAAGGAAGACCACAAGAATGCCAAGGAGTTTTTCTTTTGACCGCAACGGTACAATTAATTTAGAAAGCTTGTCATTTAGTAGAAAAGCCTCCGTTTCTTCGAGTACCGTTTTTTGGAATTCCTTTTCCAGCAATGGGAATTCTGTTTGCATATATTCATCATCCAGCCCGATATGAAATGCCCGCCCAAACCTGTCGTCCTCCCACAGATGAACCGCACAGATCGGATAGCCCAACCCCTTAACCAGGGAAAGGGTAAGCTCGAGTACCTCATTCACACCCATATTTTTATTCAGACTGCCAGAGATCTCGAAAAGGGTGGTCAGCTCTTTCATCTTTAGCTGTAACTGCTCATTGGTTTGGGCCAGTTCCAGCGTTCTTTCAGATATTTTCTTTTCAAGCAAAAAGGTAAATCGTTCCTTTTCCTCAAAAAGAGCGGCATTTTCAATGGCAAGACTGATATGGCCGGCAAATAGTTCAAGGGTCTGGATTTCTTCAGGCATAATTGGTTTCTGGCTGTAAACTTTATCCGCGGTCAACACACCCAGGACGCCCGAACGGCCGATCAATGGAACCGCACAATACTCCTTTGAATCGGTGAACTTCAATCGTTTGCGGCTTACCCTTTTATCTGTCCATGCATCGCTCACATAAATCGATCGGCCGGACTGGACGGACAATACTTCAACTGCCGTTTCGTCCATATCAAAGCCCTTCAAGTTTTTAACAATAAAGCCTTTATCCTTTTTGATACGATCAAGGGAAGCAACGCAACGGAGAAAATTATCTTCCAGAAGATAGATCAGCCCCCTTTCGAAGTTGACGCCGATGACGGCAAGTTCCACCATAATCTGGAAAAGCCGTTCCATTTTCATGGTGGAATGGATTTTCTTATTCATTTCGGCAAGACTGCTTAGCACCCTAAACTGTCTTTCAACGACTTCGGTATGATCCTTTTTATCTTTGTTCAAATCTTTTGTCATTCCTTTCATTTTTACACTTGACTGAAGACCATACGAAATTAGTGTTTAAGTAATATCCTGTTCCGATAAAATATTACAACGTTAATTTTTAAACAGAGAGGTTACACATGAAGCGATTTTACTTGCTCTGTATGCTAATCGTTTTAGCATCTTTAACCGTTGGGTGTTCAAACCATAAAAAATACCACAGCACCGACATGCCGGATCCCCACTCGTTTAACGCTCATTTTGGCAATATCGATACAGATGGTGATGACCTTGTGAACTGGAACGAATTTGCAGCCCACTTTCAAAACGCAGAAAAAAAAGTATTCGACGCCATCGATTTAAATCAAGACGGAAACATTGACCATGATGAATGGCATGAGTTTAAAACCGCACATGGATTAAAACATCATGATTAAAGCTGGTTAGACCTGTATTTATTCTTCCTAAAACCCTGAGATGGATCGTCACTGGGGATCGTGCATAACGGTCTGAATCGAACTTTTTTGGCCCCAAAAACATAGATTTAAGGCCGAAAAACGGCCCTGTTTTTAACCTAAATCAGAACCAATTAAGCATCCGGCGACACTATGCTGATTTAGGCTGCTAAAATAGTGGGAAATGCGAAATTGCAGTGGGAGGGCTATTACACTCTGAATAAGATGAAGGCGGTTGCGAAATACAGAACCTATCGCAGTAATTAACCGATAATTTGATGAAAATACATAGAAAACTGAATTAGCAAAAGGCCCAATTGCCATTTGCTATAGGACTTTTTCAATGAAGGAAGATGATCTAAAATTAGTGGCATGCTATAAAAACTAAAGATGAAAGGGACACAGTCATTTTAGCTGTGCCCTTTCTTTATCTTGCCATCAACCACATTTTCCATACCACGTCCACTTTCCTTGCTCTATTTTATAATTATTTCAGTTTAAAATAGCGAGGAACCAAAAAAAGGGACTCCCTCAAACTTTTGAAGGAACCCCTTCATAAATTAAATAACGAGGCGTTAAACCTTTGTGACGTTGGCTGCTGCCGGCCCCTTGGGGCCCTGCTCAATGTCAAAGGTAACCCGGTCACCTTCGGAAAGAGATCTGAATCCGGTAGCATTGATTGCCGAATGATGAACGAAAACATCAGGCCCATCTTCTTGCTCGATAAAACCAAAACCCTTGCTGTCATTAAACCACTTCACGATACCACTTGCCATACTAAAGTTCTCCTTAAAAATAATAGAAAAATGTTTCAAACTCAAGGTTTTATATTAGCAATTAGACAAACCCTTGATCTGAAACAAGGCCACCAAAACCGGAAGCCCCTTTGCAATCATTCCATAATATAACAAGATAAAATGATAGCAAGTTATTTTTTTGAACTTTCTTCACTTCAGATCTAATTTTAGAACCCATCTCCCTTCAACGCTTTTCCATTTTGTTGGAATATTCTTCCTGAAGTGTTTTGAAAACGTTTTCAATATTAATCTCTGTTCTGTTGAGCCATTTTAATGCCGATCTTGCATCGCGGAAGACACTGATATTATACGTATTTTTATTAATTTTTGCCACAGTGTCATGCATTCGGCTAATGCCATAATGAATATCCGAAGGGGCAATAATGGCAATTTTATTATTCAGATTGCTGGTTTTTCTTTCTGGTTCGCTCATGATGCCAACTTCATTCTGAGTATAGGTAGTTTTCAATTGGGAATTATCAATGATTACATCGAGCCTTTTGGAATAAAGCGGATTGGCCCGCAGATTCCGGCTGAATTCTAAAACCTCTTGCACAGGCGTGTCACCCCAATTGCAAATTGCAATCAAATTATATTTTGGGAAAATGCAATAATTTATCATATTGAAGCCTTAGATGATTATTAAAAGCCTTGTCTTTTAAGTTCATTTAAGTAATCTTCAATCATTGTTATTCCTCTTAAATCCTTGATGCTATTGATTTTGCTTGGTTTACTTCCTTTGAGGACGGCAAGGGATGGGGTAGTAATTAATACCGGTAAATCTGAATAATACACGAAAGCTTTTCGATCTTCAGTTTCGCCAAATTCCAAAGTCATATCAATTTGGCTGGTCTTCAAGTACAACATGATCCGAGATAACGGGAGAACCATGATTTCTGCCGTGTGTCCCATTTCTTTGATCATGGCCCTGATATAGTCTACACCCGGCCCATCGGGCTCGTTTGTTATTGAATTATGGAAAACAATAGGGCTATGAATGTGAACTCCAACTTTAATTTCATCGGCGGTTGCAGGACCATAAAAAAAGGTGAGATCAGCAATCCCAACGGATTTCAAATTTATGAGGAAAAACTTCGAAATACAAAATCAATTCAACACAATCTGTAATTCGAAGAAATTTGAAACGCCCAGTTTAGGTAAAATATAAAAGAGAAAGAAATAAATTCTAATGAGTGCTAAATATGATGTAGTGATAGTCGGTGCCGGTCCAGCTGGGTCAACTGCAGCTTATGTATTATCAAATTTAGGTGCGAATGTAGCCATAATAGATAAATATAAATTCCCTAGGCCAAAATTGTGCGGTGGACTTATTACTGGGAGATGTAAAAAAGTATATGATTCAATATTTGATGAGAAATGGGATGAAGTTATTGAGGTAACGTCAAGAGGTGCATCTTTCTATTATAACGATAAATTTGTAAATTCAATTGAAGATTGTCCCCCTATTTATTTTACATCAAGGAACACATTTGACAACTTTCTTATACGGTCAGCTGAAAGAAAGGGGGCAAGGTTATTTGAAAATATGGAAGTTGTTTCTATTAATGAAAAAGAAGTCATTTTAAAAAATGGAAATATAATAAAGTCAAATTTTGTCATTGGCGCTGATGGGGTGATGAGTTCAATATCACGATCAATATTTAATAAAAAGATCTATAAAAAAGATCTTGCATTTGGTATAGAGGCTCAATTTTCAAAAAAATATTTTGACAGAAAAGTTGAATCTCCGGAAATTTATTTTGGAGTAATCAATTGGGGTTATGGTTGGGTGTTTCCAAAAAAAGAAAGCGTCACAATAGGTGTTGGTGGGTTGCTGAAAGCTAATAAAAATATTAAAAGTTTATTTAAAAATTTTTTATTTATGCTAACAAAGAAAAACAATATTGAAGCCAATATAAAAGGACACTATCTTCCTTTCGGAAAATATAAAAAAAGACCCGGTTTTGGAAGAACACTATTGGTTGGTGATGCTGCCGGTTTAGTTGATCCAATAACAGGGGAAGGAATTGCATTTGCAAGGCTCAGCGGAAAGCTTGCAGCTGATTCTATTATAGAATCAATTTCTTCAGAATGTTCTGATGATGTCTTGGAAATATATAAAAAGAAATATTATCAAATTGCCAAAGGATTGGATACTGCGAACTTTTTAAAGAATTTCATTTTTTCAAAATTAGCACAGAAATACTTCATTAATGTAATTAGTAAGAGCAAAAGTACTATAGAAAAGCATATGGATCTTATGGCTGATGAAATTGACTACAATAATTATTCTAAGTTCCTCATTAATAAAGCCTTTGGTCATACAATTGGACACCTAATCAAATTTAAATAAAGACATCATTATAATTTGAAACTTGGTTTTAAACCATAAGTTCCATGATACTTTTTCCAGATGATTCTTTAAACCGCTCTTTTCGGCCCCAAAAACATCAAAAATCATCTCCAAAATAGTGGGATGTCCATTGACCTGCAAAACCAGTCGCAGAAAAACTGGCCCCCGTGATGGATACCGGCCACATTTACATGGTCATGGAGGTGTGTACCGGGATGGCCCTTTCTCTCACCTCGCGATTCAGTAACGCAGAATTGGATCGCAGGGAAGTGCGGCACAAGAAAATGAAAAGGATAGAGAGAAACGTGTAATCTGATTGAATGGCTTCATCCATCGGTGCCGCCCTTCAATTGTCCTCTTGATCTTTTGCGCCAAATTTTATTGGATAGAGCTATCCTCTTTTTTGGATCCTTCAGTTGTAAAATGAGCGCTCAGGCTCCAGGCTTTAAATTAATTGTCAGTCTAATATTTTTGGAAGGAATCAGCTGTGAATCAGGAAAATAATAACCAGACCGATAACCCGCTGCTGGTCGAAACCGGATTTCCGCAGTTTGACCGGGTTAAGCCGGAACACGTGATCCCGGCCATTCAAGAAATCTTAAAGCGTGTCAACGAACAGGTCGACCAGCTGGAAGCGCACCTGGTGCCCACCTGGACCGGATTGCTGGGGCCTTTGGAACAGCTGGATATACCTTTCGAATACAGCTGGGGGGTGGTTTCGCACTTGATGGGTGTGAAAAATTCGGACGAATTTCGCAAAGCCCACGAGGCTGTGCTGGCCGATGTGGTTCAGTTCGGCCTGCGGGTCCGCCAGAGTCCTGCGATCTACAAGGGGCTTTTAGCCATCCGTGATGGAGATGGCTGGCAGGACCTTGATGAAGCCCAGCAGCGGATTATCGAACAAAAAATCCGGGCCGCCAACCATGCCGGTGTTGGATTGAGAGGAGAGGCCAAGGAACAATTCAATGCCATCGTCAAAGAACTATCCCAACTGAAAACGGACTTTTCCAACCATGTTCTCGATGCCACCAAGGCTTTTGACTTCATCATCAGCGATCCTGAAGCCACCGAGGGCTGGCCCAAAACCCTGAGACAGATTGCAGCGCAATCCTGGAATACAGTGAACAAAGAATCGCCGACCGCCACCCCCAACAGTGGCCCCTGGCGCATTACGCTCGATTATCCCAGTTTCGTCCCTTTTATGGAACATCACCGGAACCGAACGCACCGGGAGCAGGTATACCGCGCCCACATTCTGCGCGCCTCGAGCGGTGAGCTGGACAATTCCGGTTTGATTCGCCGAATCCTATTGTTGCGTAGAAAACAGGCGCAATTGCTCGGTTATGAAAATTACGCGGGACTCAGTCTGGATTCAAAAATGGCGCCGGACGTGGCGGCCGTTGACAAAATGTTCTCGGAGCTGGTGCAGGCCGCCCGGCAGCCGTCCAGGAAAGAACTGGATGAACTGCGGCAACTGGCCCGGACCTCAGGCCAGGCCGAGCCATTGGCCCACTGGGATGTTCCGTTCTGGGCTGAACGGCTTCGGGAAAAGCGGTTCGGATTCACCGATGAGCAATTGCGCCCCTATTTTCCGTTGCCCCGCGTGATTGAAGGGCTGTTTGCATTGTGCACCCGATTGTTCGGTGTCACATTCGAAAAGGCTGACGCAGTGGCACCGGTTTGGCACAAGGACGTGCAATTTCATCGTGTCAAAAACGAAAGCGATGAAACCGTTGCCTGGTTTTACCTCGATCCATACTCTCGGCCGGAGGAAAAGCGCGGTGGCGCATGGATGGATGACTGTCTTGCCCGCTGCATCATCAATGGCAAGTTGCGGCATCCGGTGGTGCATTTGTGCTGCAACGGCACGCCACCGGCAAATGGCCGTCCGTCGCTGATGAGTTTCAATGAGGTAACAACGCTTTTTCACGAGTTCGGACACGGGCTGCAGGGCATGCTGACAACGGTCGACTACAGGGATGCCGCCGGCATCAACGGTATTGAATGGGACGCGGTGGAAATTGCCAGCCAATTCATGGAAAATTGGTGCTACCACAAACCGACCCTCATCGGCATGACAAAGCACTTCGAGACCGGTGAATCTTTGCCGGACGATCTGTTTGAAAAGCTCTGCGCCGCCCGCACATTCCGCGCCGGCTCAATGTTCATCCGGCAACTAGAATTCGGCATGACCGACATGATGCTCCATACTGATTACGATCCAGACGCAAAGACAACCGCGTTTGATGTGCACCAACAGATCGCCCGGGATTTGAATCCGCTGCCGCCACTGCCCGAATCGCGATTTCTCTGCTCATTCAACCACATTTTCGCCGGTAGCTATGCCGCGGGATACTACAGCTACAAATGGGCAGAAGTGCTCAGCGCTGACGCCTTTGCCGCCTTTGAAGAAGCCGGGTTGGAAGACGAGGCCGCCATCGCCTCACTGGGGCGCCGTTACCGGGATACGATTCTGGCCTGTGGCGGCGGTTGTGACCCGATGAAGGTCTTTCATGATTTTCGTGGCCGCGAACCACGCACAGATGCGTTGCTGCGGCACAACGGGCTGAAAAGCGCTTTCGCTGTAACCAGGGATTAAAGGAAATCAATCATGCTCAAAACCAAAGACGCAACCCTATTGATTGTCGATATTCAGGGCAAGCTGGCAAACCTGATGCACGAGAAAGAGTTTCTGTTCGAGAACGTCCAAAAACTTGTCAAAGGGTTTCAGGCATTAGGCCTTCCGATCCTATGGGCAGAGCAGAATCCCCAGGGCCTCGGACCGACAGTACCTGTTATAGCTGGGCTGTTGTCCAACATTCAACCGATCAGCAAAATGAGCTTCAGTTGCTGCGAGAATGCCCGTTTTATGCAAGCATTGAAATCATCGAACCGAAAGCAGGTGTTGATCACCGGTATTGAGACACACATCTGCGTCTATCAAACCGCCGTGAATCTGGTGGACCTGGGGTATACGGTTGAGGTCGCAGTGGACGCCGTGTCCTCCAGAACCATTATCAACAAGGAAATCGGCTTGCAGAAAATGAAAGACCATGGGGTCGGATTGACCAGTGTCGAAACCGCTTTGTTTGAACTGCTCAAGGTGGCGGAAGGTGAAACATTCAAGCAGATTCTTGGGATTGTAAAGTAGAAAGGTTATGAAAAGTCGCAAATGAATCCGCGACGCCGTGGTATTGACGAGCACCCCCTATCGCCGATTGATTACCATGTATTTTTGCGTTATATTTAGGAATATTAATCGGGCTCGGAATGTGACCAGGATGCCGATGCCCTACATCGAGGAAAAATCAAAGCTTGGTAAGACCCAAAAAAAGCTTTAAAAAGGTGAAACAATGAATACAGCCGCGTTTACTAAACATGAAATTTACAACAAGCTTGCTGGATTGTCAGAAAAAGAGCTGGCCTCAATTGCCGATTTCGTCGATTTTATGCGGCATCAAAAAAAGCTTAAGCCCCAAAAGGTGCTCAAACTGCAGGGCATCTTAAAGGGTTGTGATATCGATTTTTCCGATCTGAAGCGGTTTAAGACACAAACATGGCAACATGTCGACCAAGAGTTCGCCGATGAGTAGCTACGTGACCGATACCCAAGCGCTTGTAAAATTTATGATGGGTAAAAAAGTGATCAACGATGCCGCCCATCAAGCGTATTTGTCGGCCGATAAAGGAGATACAACTATCATCATACCAGCCATTGTTCTAATGGAAGTTCTCTATTTATTTGAGAAAAACCGTATTCAAGTCGGCCTTTTACAGACTGAAGACTTGATGGAGAGCAAAAATTATCAATTCGAACCGCTCAACTTCGAGATCCTCAAAACGGCATCGGAAATAGACGATATCCCCGAGTTACACGACCGATTGATTGCCGCCACCGCAAAGTATTTAGGCCTGCCCATAATCACTAACGATCCGGTAATCAGCAGATCAAGGTTCGTTCAAGTCTTAGAATGAAAAGAATACCGCCCAAAAGAGCTGTCCGAGCAAGGACGCATAAGGGGAATTTGTCCCTCGGTTTGAAAGGAGCCTATAAACACACTGGATTAAAAATGATGACCTGCCCAGAAGAGCTCATCCATGATCCATCCGTCACATCGTATTCTTGAAAATGCTTTCCCGGTTTGGAGGGATGTCAAAGCGGAAAAGTGAAATCCGCCTGCCGGCTACCGACCGGGGTTGGGTTTTATGCCAAATCAGGGCCCCGGCTGGCACTAAAAAGGGCAAGGTAAAAAAAGCTGACTTCGACTGCCTCAAAGGATCAAATCCAGGGGGGGGCATAAGGGGCTTTTGCTCCTGTCGCCCTGAAAAAGGAAAGGGCAGTTAATGAAAATAAATCCGCCACCGCCGTCCGTATTCTCAAGTTCAGATTTTTTGAGACAATAATGACCGATCGTCTTACCATGCTTACCCATTTTCATGTGTACCAAAAATTGAATCGCCCAGTTTACTTAAAGAAAATTACCATCAGCCCTAAGAGGAATGCCATGAATGAATTATCCAAATCTGTTCCTAACCCTGCCGAAACTCAGGAACTTACAATCCAAGTTCCATGCCGATTAGCCGAACGGGTTGAGAGATATGCGAATGAAAATGGAAATACGGTAACCGGTGTGGTTATTGAGGCATTGGATACATTTCTTAGAGGAAAAAAACTGGATTTATCTGGATGGTGATGTATCCCACCTTCAGAGCGTTTTCAGTCGACTAAACAGCAAATTCTTCGAAATCCATTCCGTCAATTATTCGGCAACAGCTGTGGAAGTTTTCTGGGTAGAACTACTGAATGCCAAGGTCATTTGTGATTTCAAAGGCATTTCGTCGTATATGTTGTATTTCAGGATAGTGCTGGCAACACTCAGGCAATGGACTCTGGTTTTTTATATCCGGCGGTACTGATAAGGTCATCGATGAGGCACTACAATTGAGCAATATAACGATTGAGGCGTGGAAAGCAGAACTGCCAGAAAGTGAGAAAATTTTTGTCTCGGCGGGCGTTAAAAAGATTCATCCGGTAATGGATCGAACAGTTAATCACCTATTGGAAATAGACCTGATTCAGTATGTCCGTGTAACACCATCCGACATTCAAGCCTCCAGTGCCATTGCCATCAAGGGAAAAGCGAAAATCCCCATTTCAACACCGTACCATCCAACCGCAATCGGTGTGCATCTGATACTAAAACCTACTGAAAAGTCAGTTTTATTCTACGAGATAACTTCTTCAACGAATGGATATGGAGAAAAAATGGTTAAAGCAGTAATTGATTCCATTCCTGAAGATTGGGATGCATTGGTAATAATGGATTACAGCGACGGGTTCTGGGGCAAGATGATTGAAAGACATGATAGAATTTCGATTATCTGATTCTTATGATCATGGCCGCCACAGAAGTACAAAGGCACCGCAATATTGGGGATTGTCGTGCTCATGGTCAATAGATGTTTGGATCAGTGTGGTGGATGTCAAATCGTGCCGCGCTATCGACCGGGATCGAATGTTGCGTATAGTGTGTACCCGAGACCGGCGCCGAAAGGGCAGGGCAAAAAGCATGGCATGACTGCGTAAGGGGACAAAGCCGTTGGCGCTTGCCTAAATATTTATTCGCGCCTGCCGCCCTGGAAAAGGAAACGGCGGTTAATGAAAAAAAAAGTCCTCAACCGCCATCCATATTCTCAAATTCAGATCTTTTATCTGATGATGATTTCTTAAATCGCTATTTTCGACCCCAAAACATCGATTTAATCTTACATTCCGCACCCATTACGCATAGGTTTTAAACAATTTATTACTCAGCAAAAACAACACCATATCAAATATAACGTATTGTATTTACATGAAATAAAAATATCTAGACATTTCAAATAGTTGCTGCTACACTACCCGAACCTTTACCATCGCGCTCAAAAAGGAGGGGCAGATGCCACCGTTCGATACCGAAAATATGACCATCACCGATGCCAGGCATTTGCCCATCGTCAAAGCACGCGAGATGGCCGAGATCGGCCGAGATCGGGTCGGACCAAGCAGGATGCCTAATTGGTGCGGGTTTAGGTTAAAAATAGGGTCGTTTTTTTGTCTTAAATTGATGTTTTTGGAGCCAAAAAGAGCGTTTTAAGGAATCATCTATTAAAAAAGTGAGATGGGGACGCCTTTTCCATTTAAATATAAAGAATAGCGCGCCAAAATTCAGGGTGTTATACACTAACAATCACTACAGAATTTCTTCAGTAGTAAAAAAAGGAAAGTTTTTACGCGCAGAAAAAAGGACCATAGAACGGTCTTAAATTCCTCCCATTTGTTTGATCTGAATTACATCTACTTCGTTTTCAAAAAATCGCTCGGATCAATGCCGGCTTGTCGTAATATCGCCCGCAGTGTACCTTCGGGCATATCACCGGGGTGGTTGGGGATGGTTGTATACCGGTCGGTTTGCTCGCAATACCAAACCTCATGGCTTCCGGCCGCCTGACGATCGAAGGCAAAGCCTAATGCCTTGGACGTTTGGTGATTTGTCGGTAAGAAAAACCAGAAAGGCGCCCCATATCATGCGTTCACAATTAATGGATAATCAAATGAATCGGAAATCGTGGTAAGTTTGATTTTGGCGGCACGCTCTGCTCGTGCCTCGATCAGCTTGCGAGCCACATCGCGGGCGATCTCCAAGGCTTCGGTTGCCGTTCGTCCCTGGGCCACAAGCCCCTGCAAATCATCTGATGTTGCCAGATACAAACCCTCAGGGAGTTTCTCGATATGAATATTGATAATTTTTTCCATGTCCCCTTGCCCATAATAATTGAATAAGTATTCCTTTTGCAGAAGATGTGGCTAATCTAACGCAAAATCAATCGGTAATCAATCAGTGGAGATAAAGTTGCCATGGATGCTTTAAAAACAAAAAAGGGTTACAAGCCAAGCTTTGTAACCCTTTTAAATTATTGGCGCGCCCGGCAGGATTCGAACCTGCGGCCTACGGATTCGAAGTCCGGCGCTCTATCCAGCTGAGCTACGGGCGCGTAGGCAAAAAAGGAATAAAGGCCATTGCAAAGTAGCGTGGTGCAATGGCCTTTTTAGTTTTATGGGGTGAGTGATGGGACTTGAACCCACGGCCCTCAGGGCCACAACCTGATGCTCTACCAACTGAGCTACACCCACCATAAGAAGCAACAATACCTAACAAATTGGCTCGTGCTTTTCAACCATTAATTTTGAAGTCCTGGAAAAAATCGAAGATTTTAATCTGGTATCCTTCCAAGATAATCAGAAAACAATTGTTTTCAATCTGTTCTGCATGCCGGATCAGGTCCGGCATGACGAGCCATGTCCGGTCTTCCCTTCATTGGTACTTGACCATCAAACTCAATCCATATTATTTCATTATAAGAAGTTAGAACCGTTCTTACCTTATTCTACATTGAATCGCTCATTGCGACCCGCTCAATCTGAGCCTGGTTTTTTCAGAAAAATGATTTTCATTCCAGGTCGTGCCCCCTCCGCTGATATCTGAACCTAATTTTATTATTCTCGTACCCTTGCAACGAAATGGCAAAAAGGACTTCAACTATTCAGGAAAGGAGCAAAGGCTATGGCAAATGAAACGCCAGTGGCAAATCCGGGTGTTGTCGGTTTGGCGGGATTCGGCATCACGACGCTGTTATTGCAGTTTCATAACGTGGGGTGGTGCGGCGTCGGACCGATCGTTTCAATGGCTTTTATCTTTGGCGGCCTGGCGCAGATGATTGCCGGGTATCAGGAATTTAAGTGCGGGAACAACTTCGGATACAGTGCGTTTGTATCCTACGGTGCATTCTGGATTGCACTAGGTGTGATCTTCATGCTCAATCATTTTAACATCTACCACGCCAGCACATCGGACGTGGGGTGGTTTCTGGTTTCCTGGACCGTCTACACGGCGATCCTGTGGGTTCCCGCCATGCGAATCCATGCTGCCATGGCAACCACGTTTACCTTATTGTTGATCGGGTTTATCCTCTTGGACCTGGCGCACTTTGGGTTTCCCTCGCTGACCAAGGTGGCCGGCTATGAACTGATGCTGTGTGCTGCATCGGCCCTTTATATGATGGCCCATGTCATTTACGCCCAGATTTTTGGCAGAGACGTATTACCTGTCGGTGAACCATGGATCAAACCCAAAGCATGATGGATACATCAAACCTCGGCTTTTTTGCTAACATCCTATCAACTCGAATCCATTACCGGAGGATGGTATGAAAAAATATCGAATCATCGCAATTTGCCTGATTGCAGGCTTCTTGGCCGTCAATGGGTGGGCAGAGCAATCGGCGACAAAGGACGAGTGTGTGATCAAATGCCACGAAGCGGCAGCCATGATCACTTCAAAAGGCCTGGACGCGGCGATCAAGGAAGTTTCCAATCCCAAAGGCATGTTTGTATGGAAGGATTCTTATGTTTTTTTGATGAATCTGGATGGCAAGATGCTGGCCCATCCGTTCAAGCCGGAACTTACCAAACAGGAACATGTATTGCTGATGACCGACCCGACCGACAAGGCCCTGTTTGTGCACTTTGTCAACCTGGCGCGAAAGGTGGGTCACGGGTGGGTGGAATACATGTGGCCCAAACCCGGCAAAAACACACCTTCTAAAAAATTGACCTATATCTATCGGGTGCCGAATCAGGATTTGTTTGTGGGGGCAGGGGTGTATGTGGGGGGCATGATTTATTAGAACCTAAACTGGGCGATTCAAATTTTGGTATACATGAAAATGGGTAAGCATGGTTATACGATAGGTTATCATTACCTCCCAAAATTTGAACCCCTGACGGGGTTGCCGATCTCACCACATCTCCGGCGTTAGATGTCTCCCCGCATAGGCGACTATAGCGAAAAGACATCTGCCTTGTATATGCGGTAAGCTCGACAATCGCCCAGTTTAGGTAGAAATAGGTTCTATTGTCTATTTTAAAGATGTCTTGTTAGTTAAATTGTGCTGTGTTTACAATCTGTTGAACCTCATTGAATTTTACACGGCATAATGATATCTAATCGCGGCGATTGGCTGTCTTGAATTGAAAAGTAACCAGAATCGAAACGTTGAACGGAGCTCTTTAGGAAAACAGTATGAATGATTTTATGAAGTGTATTGTCAAAGCCGCCGCAGGTCCGGGATGTCTGGAATTACAGGAAAAGCAAATACCATCTCCAAATGCCGGTGAAGTACTGATCAAAGTGCACCTTGCAGCCATCTGCGGAACCGATGTGCATATCAAAGCGTGGGCTGATTTTGCCGCAGCACGAATGAAGCCCCCAGTGATCATTGGGCATGAATTTTGTGGTGAAATTGTAGATGTCGGGGAGGGGATCAGCAACACGCGGATTGGTGAACTCGTCTCCGCTGAAAGTCATGTTGCCTGCTATGCATGCCCATTATGCCTGGATGGAAAAGCCAATCTTTGTCTGAATACAAAGGCCATTGGCCTGCATTTTGATGGCTGCTTTGCTGAGTATGTTACTATCCCGGCAGAAAATGCTGTGGTTTGCAATCCTTCGATATCCATTGAAAACAATGCGATGCTTGAACCACATTTTGTGCCATTACCTATAGTCGATCCGTCCCTTGGTGCCCCTTACCGGTGGATCAGGGCGGTGGCCCCAGGACAGCCTCAAGCTCTCCGGTAATGGGTCACGTAGATGCCGGCACTGACAAAGACCAGCCCTAAGACCAACCCCAGGGTGAGCTGCTCGCCCAACAAGAAAACACCGGCAGCAACCCCGAAAACAGGACTTAAAAAGGTGAAGACGGCCAGTTCGGATACCGGATAGACATGGATCAATTTGAACCAGGTCAGGTAAGAGGCAAAGGCGACGATCACCGAGGAAAAAAGAAGCGCCAGTACGGCAGGGGTGTTGATCTCGATAATCCAGGTGGATTCCAGGGTGCACGCACAGGCCAAAATGATGGGCACGGAAAATACCAGTTGATACAGGAAGGTATGGATCGGCTGAACCGTTGGGGCAAGGTATTTTTTGATATAGATCGTCGTCGATCCCCACAACACCGCCGCGATGATCTCAAGGAGATCACCGGTAAGCATGGATGGGTTCCATGTTTTCGGCTTCCCCCAGAACACCAGATAAACACCTGTAAAAGCCAGTGCAAGCCCTGCCATTTTCAAAGGGCTTAATTTTTCCCCGAGAAAAAAGGATGCGCCAATGGCAACCACAAATGGAGAACAATTGACCAGAATCACCGCCCGTGCTGCATCCGTATAGCGCATCCCCCAGTAAATACAGACAAATTCAAGCCCGAAAAGAAGTCCCACCACAAACCCGTGAAAAAGACGGATGTCCCTGTGGAACATGGGCTGCCTGATGGACAGACAGTAGATAATACCGAAAATGGAGGCGATCGATGATCGTAAAAAGGCGTTGAACACCGGAGCGAATCCGGTGTTGGCGATCTTGACGGCCGGGTAGTTGATTCCCCAAAGCAGCGTGAGAAGAACCATTACGAGAAAACCGGTCAGATCCATGTGAGGTTTCATTGATTACTCTCTTTGTTCGGCGCGCATCTCGACCTGGATATGGCCCCAGCCACCGCAAAGCGGGCCGACATCAAAACAGCCGGTCCGATTGAACATGACTTCGTTGGGATCCCTGCCGTTCATCAGATTTTCAAAAAAGGCGTTGATCAGGACGGTCAGATTCGGCATCAAAAAGGCGCAGATGCGTTTGGGGGATTGACGGGTCATCAGATTGCCGGCACTATCAAAAATGATCTTTTGTCCAACCACATGCCCCGAATGACACCCCTTGGATTCCACGACTTCCGCCACCAGGCGGTAGCGTGATGCGTTGGCCGCGTTTTCAAACAAACGTTGGAACTTGGGGGTGTTCATGACCGCCGACAGTTCCTCTCCCTCCAGGGCCAGCCGTTGTTTGACGATTTCAACGAGTTTTTCTTTTTCCATATTCGAATCCTTAAGTGTGATAAAGAAGCCGACCCAACGGCACGTCCGTTGTGCTCTTTTGGCCTGCTCATCGTATGGTTGTATGAAATAAAATAGGTATGATACATGGTGACGGACCAAGAGGCAAGCTGTTGAGATATTCAACGCTAGGTAGTGCCCATCCAGAAACGGCGCCTTTCACCCGATTCCGGCGTTGGGCAAAAAATTCAAATCCTCAAAATATTACTAATGCGGTTACCCTGTCGGTCGATGGCTATCGGCGCCGGAAAAACGCACTATAGAGAGAAAAAGGAGAGAAAATGGATCGGTACCTTGAATATCGCAAGGATATTATCACCTGTTGTCAATGGTTGTGCCAGAACGGCTTTTTTGGAACCCTGCTCAGTGCCGGTGGCAATGTCTCCATCCGTGTTCCCGACGAGCCGGCGCTGGTCATCACGCCATCCGGAAGGCCGTACATGGATCTGGTGCCGTCAGACATCTGTGTAATGGGGTTTGATCTCAACCGGATCGACGGCCACCTGGCACCTTCCATCGAGACCGCCATGCATGCCGGTATCTACCAGACCCGCAGCGATGTGGGGGCCGTGGTGCATACGCATCAGACCTATGCAAGCATTTTTGCACTGATCAACCAGCCCATACCAGCGCTTTTTGACGAGGTCTGCCTTGCCATTGGCGAGACCGTGGACATTGTGCCCTATGCTTTTTCGGGAACGCCTGAACTGGTGGAGAATGTCAAGCAGACGGTGGATAACGGCTGCAACTGCTTTATCCTGAAAAATCACGGCGCGCTCAATCTGGGCCAATCCCTAAAGGACGCCTGGAAAAACGCCGAGCTTCTGGAAAAGACCGCGCAAGCCTACTACCACGCATTATCGATTGGAAACCCCGTGAGTACCTTGCCTGATTCCACCATTGAAAAGGTGCGCCAATTGCGTGCCGGCATAGGCCATCTGTAAGCGCAGCGCTACATTGTAAGGGCGAAAAATTTTTCGCCCCTACGATGAAATTCGGAGCTGTTATCGACCAACCAACCAACCAACCAACCAACTAACCAACCAACCAACCAACCAACCAACCAACTAACCAACCAACTAACTAACTAACTAACTAACTAACTAACTAACCAACTAACCAACCAACTAACCAACCAACAGCGAAAATCCGGTCCTTTGCTTGACAACAGCTTCTATATCTGTATATTTGAACAGATATTCATATATCTGGGTCAGGAGGTTGGTGGTGAAAAAAAAAGCGGTTATGCCTTGTTCAAGTGAAACCTGCGGGGCGCGGGTGGTGCATTTGGAACGGGTGGCCCGGGCCAGGGCTGAAGCCATTGGTGCAAAAGAAATGGATCGGTTGGCCCTGACCTTTAAAATCATGGGTGATCCCACCCGGCTGAACATTATTATGGCTTTAAGGGGCGGGGAAATGTGTGTCTGCGATATTGCCGCTTACATTGGTATCAGCGAATCTGCTGTTTCCCATCAGCTTCGCAGATTGCGTGAATTGAGCCTGGTCCGTTCCCGTCGTGATGGTCAGGTGCTTTACTATGCACTGGATGACGACCACGTGCTTGATCTGGTCTCGGTTGGTCTGGAACATGTTCGTGAACAATAGTGCGAGACAAGGGGTGGTGATATCCGTTGTCAAAAGGGGATTGAATGAACACGCTAGTCAACATTTTACTTCAATCATGGCACATCCTTTTGGAATCTTCGATTTTCATTCTTTTCGGACTGCTTGCCAGCGGCCTGTTGCGGGTCTTTCTTAGCCCTGGCGTGGTCTCGACGCATCTGGGCAAGGGCCGATTTCGATCTGTGCTCAAAGCCTCTTTACTGGGCATTCCCATCCCTTTATGCTCCTGCGGTGTACTGCCGGCCGCCGCGGCCCTCAAGAAGCAGGGGGCCAACAATGGCGCCGTGACATCTTTTCTTATTTCTACCCCGGAATCGGGGGTGGATTCCATGGCCATCACCTATGCCCTGATGGACCCGATCATGACCATCGTCCGACCCGTGGCGGCCTTTTTTACCGCTTTTGCTGCCGGTATTACCGAAAATCTGATTGGCAAACCCGATACGTCGCATCCCGTCATTCCTGATCTGTCGTGTCCGGTGGATGGCTGCTGTGATGGGCAGGATTGTGACCCCGAGGTGCATCGTCATCACCACGGCATGGGGGAAAAGATCGTTGCCGGGCTGCGGTTTGCTTTTACGGATGTATGGGGGGACCTGGCCATCTGGTTTTTGTTCGGTCTGTTGCTGTCGGGCATGATCACCGTGCTGGTTCCGGAAACCTTTTTCAGCCGTTATATGGGCGGCGGGTTCAGCGCCATGTTGATCATGCTGGTCGTGGGCATCCCCATTTATATCTGTGCCACGGCTTCCACGCCCATTGCCGCCGCATTGATACTGCAAGGGGTGAGCCCTGGCGCGGCACTGGTCTTTCTGATGAGCGGACCGGCCACCAATATAACTTCGCTGACGGTGCTGTTTCGCATCTTAGGTGGCCGGGCCATGGCCATTTACCTGTCTGGTATTGCGATTTGCGCGGTGGTGTTCGGCCTTTTGGTCGATCAGCTCTACGCCGCCCTGGGGATTTCAGCCAGGGCCATGGTGGGCCAGGCCGGCGAAGCCATTCCTTTTGGTGTGGAACTGGCCGGTGCCATCTTTATTTTGATTCTGTCGATCAAACCAGTAGGCCGGTTTCTGCGCAGCCGGTTTTCTGGTTCTGCCGCCAGTCACACCCACGATTCACACCCCCATGCAGGCGAGTCCATATCACCCCCGGAGCATTGCTCCGGCAGCACCTGAGGGTGCAGCCACTAAACACCAACCCGGTGGGTTGGTTGAGTTTGTTGGGTTTGTTGGGGTCTTGGAAGGGTTGAATTCTTGCACCCTTCAGCCTAAACAGCTACGAAAGCTTTACCGACAACCGACCACCGATCACCGACCACCGATCACCGATCACCGATTACCCATCACCCCTTAAAACCATCCTTTACTTTTTCTCCAACGGACATATTTTTTTATTGACAGCATTGAAAGTTTGGAATACCTAACTTTTTACGATGATCACAATTTCTAAAGGGATCCAAGAACCGATGAGCAAGATCAATATTCGTAACATGCACGTCAATCAGGAAGGCACCATCTCCAGTGTTAAAGTGGGCGGCGAATTGGGGCGCCGGATTCGGGACATGGGATTGGTACCGGGAACGGAAATAAAAATTCAGGGCAGGGCCCCCCTTTATGACCCCGTCGCCCTGCGCGTAAAAGGTTTTACCCTGACCTTGCGCAACAGCGAGGCGGATCACATTGAGGTAGAGGTAGGCGGTTAAACCATGACTTTTTGTGTTGCTTTGGGTGGTAATCCCAATGCTGGGAAGACCACCCTTTTTAATGCCCTTACCGGCTCACGGCAGCATGTGGGCAACTACCCCGGCGTCACGGTCGACCGTAAAGAGGGCCGCTATGTTCGTAACGGCCACGAGATGCACATCGTGGACCTTCCCGGCACCTATTCATTGACCGCCTACAGTGTCGAAGAGGTGGTTGCTCGTGACTTTCTGGTCAACGAGCGTCCCCAGGTGACCATTAATATTGTCGATTCATCCAACCTGGAACGTAATCTTTATCTGACCATCCAATTTCTGGAGCTTGGGATTCCCACCTGCGTGGCGCTGAATATGATCGATGTCGCCAGAAGCCGGGGGGTCGAGATCGATGATAAAAAATTATCCCATCTTTTAGGCGTGCCGGTGGTGCCCATTATCGCCCGCAACGGTTTCGGTACCAAGGACCTGATGGATGCTGTGGATAAAGTGGGCCAGTTGCCTGCCAAGGCACCACTGCGGGTTTCCTACGGCCGGGATCTGGAAACAGCCATCCAGGAAATGCAAAAACTGATCGAGCAACGGCAATTTTTAACGGATCTTTATCCTTCTCGATGGCTTGCCATCAAATATCTGGAAAGCGATACCCAGATTCTGGACAAAGGGCGGGAAGCTGACACCGAGCTTGCCGATCGATTGGAAGACATTACCCACGCCGTTGGTGCGCATATCGAAGAGACCCTGGAAACCTATCCGGAAGCCATGATCGCTGATCACCGGTATGGATTCATCAGTTCCTTGCTAAAGCAAGGGGTGGTCAAAGAGCGTCACGATAAAAATCGGCTGTTTTTATCCGATCGTATCGACAAGGTCCTGGTCAACCGGTTTGCCGGCCCGATTATCATGTTACTGGTACTCATGGTGCTGTACCAGTTTGTGTTTACCTACAGTGAAGTGCCGGTCGGGTGGTGTGAGCGGGCATTTGAATGGCTGGCCGACCTGGTTTCCACAACGATGCCGGATGGACTACTCAAGTCATTGATCGTCTCCGGCGTCATTGACGGTGTTGGCGGGGTGCTGGGGTTTGTACCGTTGATTCTGTTTATGTTTTTCGGGATCGCCATTTTGGAGGATTCGGGGTATCTGGCGCGGGTGGCTTTTATGCTTGACCGTATCTTCCAGATGTTTGGTCTGCATGGATCTTCGGTGATGGCCTACATCGTTTCGGGAGGGATCGCCGGGGGGTGTGCCGTGCCGGGCGTCATGGCGACCCGCACGCTGCGCTCCCCCAAAGAGCGTATTGCCACGCTGCTTACAGCGCCCTTTATGAATTGCGGGGCCAAGTTACCTGTTTTTGCCTTGCTGATCGCCGCCTTTTTTCCTTCTCAACAGGCGCGGATGATGTTTATCCTGACGCTGATTTCGTGGGGCGGAGCCTTGTTGGCCGCCAAATTTCTGCGCATGACGGTGTTGCGCGGGGCATCGACGCCGTTTGTAATGGAACTGCCGCCTTACCGATTACCGACGCTGCGAGGGCTGTTGATCCATACCTGGGAGCGAACCTGGCAGTACGTTAAAAAAGCGGGAACCGTCATCCTTGGAATCTCCGTATTGTTGTGGGCGGCCATGACATTTCCCCAGCTGCCCGATGAAACGGTGCAGTCCTATGATGCAAAAAAGCAGAGCATTTTAGCAGCTGCCGATCCGGCTGTGATCAATTCTATAGACAACGCTGATTCAGGCGATAAAAGGGAACCATTATCGGCACCGGCGGCGCAATTAAAAGCTGATCTTGTTGCCGTGGATGCGCAGCAGGCAAGAGATGCCTTGCGTTATTCGCTGGCCGGGCGTATCGGCACCGGGATCGAATCGCTTACCCATCTGGCCGGCTTTGACTGGCGTACCAACATTGCCCTGTTGGGCGGGTTCGCCGCCAAAGAGGTGATTGTTTCCACACTTGGAACCGCTTATTCATTGGGTGCGGTCGATGCAGAGGCCACCGGATCCCTATCCGATCGACTGACAGGGGAACCCGGCTGGAGTGCCCTGAAAGCCTGGAGTATGATCATCTTTGTGATGTTTTACGCGCCCTGTTTTGTCACGATTGTGTGCATTTCCCGCGAATCCTCATGGAGATGGGGCCTGTTTTCAATGCTGTTTAACACCTTCCTGGCTTTTTTTCTGGCCTTGATCATTTATCAGACGGGGCTCGCAATCGGATATTGACCCGTTTTTCCAGGAGGCGGAAAAGTACAAAAGGGCGGCCGACCCGAATTGATGAATTCGGAAAAAGTCGCCCTTCAGACGAATCCGTCAATATTGTACAACGCCATATGCACGTTAAAGGAGAAATTGGATGCAAACTGCATTGGCTATTTTGATCGTCGTTGTTGCCGCCGCCTATGTGCTGCGGGTGTTTTACAAAAGTTTCTATCAAAAAAAGGGATGTAACTGTGCCTGTACAGGCTGCGACATGGCTGATTCATGCAGTGAGCCTCGCAGCGATAATTCCGGTAACCGCTCCGCTGGCCAGAACGATTCATCAGTGCCTTGATCAAACCGGCGCCAGCACTGATTTTCCTTCCACCATTATCACTTCTTTGACCGGTTTTATATTGACTCTTGAGGGTGACTTTTCTATCATCAATTATTCTAATACTCTAAATAAGCATGCGCTGGTGGTGCGGGTCATTTCCCTGAAGCGAAAAAAGAATCTTGGCTTCTGTCAGGTGTTTCACAATCTTCTCTAAAATCGCAAGTGTGAATATAACGATTGATTGGTCTGTTAACGGACAGGCATGACGCAACCACGATTGCCGGTAAACGCTAACGTCGTGTGGTCGAACCATGATTAGGATCACCTTAGATGAAGTCATTTACAATAAAGGTGGTATGGCTGGCGCTAATATTTCTACTTCCTTCTCTGACGTTGGGCCAAGCAGCGCACCATGATCCTTCTCTCTGTATTATCACGGGTGACGCAAACAGCACCGCTTACCGGATCGGTCAGGACATTCGTGCCCTGGCCAACCGCTATGATATTCATTTGACGGTTTTTCCTTCGCGCGGGGACATTGAAAACGTCATGGCTGTTTATCAACGACCCGGCCATCACCTGGGATTGGTCGGATCCGATGTTCTGGCTTTTGTGGATAAGGTTGAGAATGCTCCTCAGCTCGCATTGATATCAAAAAAAATTAAATGGATATTTCCACTGTACGACAAAGATGTACATCTTCTCGCAAGCGAGAAGATCAAGACCTTCAGTGACCTTAAGGGGTGTCGCGTCGCCATTGGCAATGAGCAGGGGGGCACGTATTTAACCAGTCGGCTGTTATTCGAGATTGCTGACGTCAAGCCGCTGGAACTGATCGCTATCGGCGGTGGGCGGGCACTGGCGGCGCTCCGGGATGGTCGCATCGATGCCATGATAACCGTTGACGGGGCACCGGTGGATTGGCTGACGGGTTGGGTTGCAGCGGGTGATGGACTGCATTTGGTGCCCATTACCGAGGCGCGTATCCGCGAATTTTATCCTTCATCCCGGATCCCTTCCGAGACCTACCCCTGGCAGGCCGCAGCGGTGCACACGGTATCGGTTAAAACCGTTCTCGTTGCATACGATTTCCGAAACCAATACTGCCATTGGATTGGCAGATTAGCCTGGTTGATCAGGGAAAACCTAGCGTGGTTCAAGCAGCATGGCCATCTAAAATGGAAGACCGTCAATATCAATCAATCGATGAAGGGCTGGAAGCCGTACGAATGCGTTTTGGATTACACGCCGTCTGCCGATGATGAACGCGATCATCAGGAGCCGCAAAGGGTGTCCAATCCGATCGTCAATGCCATCCAGGCCGTTTTCCAGCCTTGATATTTCGCAGTGGAAGAAAACAGCATGTATGAATCGCATTATGGTTTGAATAAAAAACCATTCCAGATCACCACAGACCCCACTTTTTTGTGGATGGGCGAAAAGCACCGTGAGGCCCTGACCACATTGAAATACGGTGTGATGGACAACAAAGGATTTCTTTTGTTAACCGGTGATGTGGGAACGGGTAAAACCACGCTGATCAACCGGCTGATCGAAGATTTCAAGGACAAGGTCTACACTGCAAAAATTCCGGATCCACGGCTGACCAAATACGATTTCTATCGAATGGTTTCCAGATACTTCAAACTGCCCATTGAAGTACGCACAAAAAGTGATTTTATCGATCCGTTTACTCGGTTTCTTAGCGATGCACAGCAGGAGAAAAAATCAGTCCTGTTGTTGATCGACGAAGCCCAGCGGCTCAAGCAGGACCTGATGGAAGAAATCCGTCTATTGTCCAAGCTGGAATACCAAGACACCAAACTGTTAAATATTTTTTTCGTGGGGCAAAACGAGTTCAGCAATATCCTATTGCAGCCGGAAAACCGGGCGCTGATGCGACGTATTACCATCACTTACAATATCGAACCATTGGATCAAACCGAAACCGGGGATTACATTCGCCATCGCCTGAAAGTTGCCGGTGCCGGCTACGACATTTTTTCTGCGGGCGCCGTGGAAGAAATCTATGACTTTTCCAATGGCTTTCCCCGGCAGATCAATATCATTTGTGATCTGGCCATGTTTTTTGCCTCTCAGTTTGAACAGCGTACCATCAGCCGCAAGGTTGTTCAGCAATGCCGCGAACGTATCTCCTTTGACACGATAAAAAGGCCGGAAAAACCCCAACAACCGATTTATCCCGCCGCCAAGGGGCCCTTGCCAGCCCCTTCGAAATCAGCCGGCAAGCGATCGCCTCTTACCAAACTATGGGTGGGCATTGGGGTAGCGTTGCTGGTGGCATGCACCGCCGGGATGTATTTTACCGCGCCTGAATGGAAGGCACGGGCGCGCAAGTGGATTGAGCAGATCAGCCACTCCGATGAAACACCATCCCGCGCATTAACACAACCGTCGCAAGGCGGTAGTGATACGACCGGGCTTTCCGCTGGCACCGCCGCCAGCTCGGCCGTTGATGACTGGACCGTACCATCGACAGATGAGCTCGATCGGCCACTGCGGATGCCCCACCGTCCCCCTGCCATTGATGCCGCCCCCCTGCGGCCGGATCCGGCCGATGCTGTCGAATGGGTGCTGAAAAAGCGGCAGCAGGAAAAAAACTCATAGTTGACAAACTACCATCAACCTTTTATGATCCGCGCTTATCATTAACATCTTAAATGAATTTGGATGGTTGCATATGCCTAAAATAGCTGTTCTGCCTGGAGACGGAATCGGTCCTGAAGTGATGCAACAGGCCCTCAAGGTTCTCGATGTCGCCCAAAAAATGTTTGGTTTTGAGTTGACTTGGTCCCAAGCGGATGTTGGTGGCATTGCCATTGATCGTCATGGTCAGGCCCTGCCCGATGAGACACTGCACTTGTGTGAAAACAGCGATGCCATTCTTTTTGGTTCCGTGGGCGGACCCAAATGGGAGCATTTGCCACCGGCAGAGCAGCCTGAGCGCGGCGCATTGTTACCGCTGCGCAAACATTTTAACCTGTTTTGTAATCTGCGGCCGGCCAAGGTGTTTCCCGCGCTGGCCAGCGCCAGCCCGCTGCACCCGAGAATCGTTGGCAGCGGGTTTGACATCCTGTGTGTGCGCGAGCTGACCGGGGACATTTATTTCGGTCAACCCAAGGGCCGGGAGGGCAGCGGTCCGGACGAGCGCGCCTTTGATACCATGGTCTACACCCGGCGTGAAATTGAACGGATCACCCGGGCGGCTTTTGATGCGGCCAGGCTAAGAAACAAACGGGTTGCATCGGTGGACAAGGCCAATGTGCTGACCACCATGGTCCTGTGGCGGGAAGTGGTCACCGAAACGGCCAAGGACTACCCGGATGTTGAACTCAGCCATATATATGTGGACAATGCCACCATGCAACTGGTCAAGGATCCGCATCAGTTCGATGTGCTGCTGTGCGGCAATATGTTCGGCGATATCATTTCCGACGAGTGTGCCATGATTACCGGCTCCATGGGCTTGCTCGCTTCGGCCAGCATCAGTGAAAGCGGGTTCGGTCTTTACGAACCGGCCGGCGGCAGCGCCCCGGATATTGCCGGCCAGGGGATTGCCAACCCCATTGCCCAGATTCTTTCTGCGGCATTGATGCTGCGCTACAGCCTGAACCAGGCCGATGCAGCCGACGCCATCGAACATGCCGTGGCCCAGGTGCTTGAAGCCGGCCTGCGTACACCCGATATTGCCGCCGGCGGCGAATCGGTGAGTACGCAAACGATGGGCGATGCCGTGGCCGATTCCATCAAGAGCGGTCAATAAAGCTTGCCTGGTTTGCTGGATGTGAACGGATCGGCGTCTATACCCCTGATCACCATTGACCGGATCGCTGTCAGGCAGCGAGACCGCTGGTTGTTGCAGGGATTGTCATGGCAGATCAATAAAGGCGAGCAATGGGCGGTGGTTGGTCCCAATGGGGCTGGCAAGACCACCTTGGCCAAGGCCATTGCCGGCCTGTTGCCTGTGGTACAGGGTAAGATCCACTATCATTTGCTCGGCCCCCTGGTGCCGACGGAAGGGATTGCCTTTGTTGCCAGTGACGCCCGCCGCGAGCTGTGGCGTCAGGAACGGCGCCTGGATTTTTCAAGGGATTTTGCCGGTAAATTCAATGACGCCACCTCGGTTCGGCAATTGATCCACCGCTTTGCGGACAACTGCCTGAAACCTGGTCAGCGGGTTGATCGTGTGGCTCGCCTTGCCCGTCGCCTTGGTCTGGGGCGCCTTTTGGACAAACCGATTTTGGCTGTTTCGACCGGTGAAATGAGCCGGGTCCTCATCGCTCGCCAGCTGATCCGCCAGCCACGCATGCTTATTTTGGACGAGCCATTCGAAGGACTCGACGGCACGGGGCGGCAGGAGATGGTGGATATGCTCGATCATCTGGCCGGTGATGGATTGCCCATCTTGCTTGTCACCCACCGTCCTGAAGAGCTGCTTGGCGCCATTACGCATGTGCTGACCATCGAAGATGGGCGGATGGTTGCAGCCGGTCCTGTCCACAAAAACGGAAATAATGGGGATTGCCAGAATAACCAGAATAATCGGCAGCTATTTGAGCGAGCCGCAAAGGCCCGGCTTTTTCCCGATAAGGCAAGGGGGGCTGAGTGTCCCGCCTGGCGGCCTAACCGCTGCTTTTCATCCGCGGCCATTGTCGAGATGCAATCCGTGTCTGTGCGCTACAACGGCACCAGGGTGCTGGACGACTTCAGTTGGACAATGAAGGAAGGGGAAAACTGGGCCATCACCGGTGCCAATGGAGCGGGAAAATCCACCATTCTCAGACTGATTACCGGTGACTGTCTGCAAGTTTACGCCAATCGAATCCGGCTGTTCGGTAAGCATCGGGGCGCGGATCAGACCCTTGGCGAGGTCCGTGAGCAGCTGGGCCTGGTGAGTCACGATCTGGCCACCGTCTACCAGAAACAAATGACGGCCCTGGACGTGGTTTGCTCTGGCTTTTTTGATTCCGTCGGGCTTTACCGATACTGCGATGCCGAGCAGATTGCCATTTCCCGGCGCTCTCTTGAATCCATGGATGCTGCCGATCTTGCCCAAACCCCTTTCAACCAACTGTCCCAGGGACAGCGTCAACTGATTCTGATTGCCCGGGCCATGGTGAAAAAACCGCGCTTACTGATTTTGGACGAACCTTGCAGTGGGCTGGATTTTGAAAATCGCAGCCGAGTACTGGGTTTGGTGGAGCAAATCGGCTGCGGGGCCACCCATTTGATTTTTGTATCCCATCATGAACATGAGATTCCCCGTTGCACGACCCACCGATTGGTGCTTGAAAAGGGGCGGGTGGTTTTCTGTGGGCTGGTTGGTGAGGAATCAGTGATCGGTAATCGGTGAAACAGAAATCAGAGACCGGCGACCGAGACCGAGGGACGATAGATGACCGCTTCGCTGTGATGAAGGAGGATCGTCAGGCAGAAGGCGTTATTCGCTCGCTCGGTAGAAGGTCTTTTTTCCTCATCCGTCGTCCCAGCGAAGCGGTCGTCCTGCTTCCTTCATTCTTTCAACTATCCGTTTATTAATTTAGATAGTCGACTATTGTTCACCCATCACCGATTCCCCCCATCCCGCAACCCTTGAGCATAACGGCGCTCACCGTAGCGTTTGATCTGGCGGCAAATGCCACGGATGATACTCGCCTCACCGGCGCGTAGGGAAACGCGTGTGAAAAACCGGCGGATGCGGATCATCCAATAATCGGGATTTTCCGGGTTCAGGTACCCGATATCAATCAGCGCCGCAGCCAGTTCATCATACATTTGATCCAGCTCAATGCGTTTGGCCAGCCGTGGAGATTGGCGGGGGCGCTCTGACTGGCCGGCAACGGAAAGACAATAGCAAAGCACCATCACGGCCTGGGCCAAGTTGAGGGACGTGAAATCCGCGGTGGGAATGTTGACCAGTTGGTGGCACAGCTTCACATCCGCATTGGTGAGCCCCCGATCTTCAGGACCGAAGACAATGGCTACGGCATTGTTTTGGGACAGGGGAATGAGGCTTTGTGCCAGAACGTCGGGGAACTTGATCACCGGCCGCTGACCGCCCAGACGGGCCGTGGTGCCTACCACATGACCAAATGGGGCCAGGGCATCGTGCAGCGAATCAAACCGTTCGATGGTGTCCACCACGGATCCGGCTGCATGGGTGGCCAGGCGCCGAATCCGTTCTTCATCCCAGATGCCGGGGTTGACCACGATCAGGCGGCCAAACCCCATATTGCACATGGCCCTGGCAGCGGACCCGATATTTTCAGGATAGCGGGGCCGCTGCAGGACAATGGCGATGTTGTCGCGGTGGATGCCGACGGTCATCGCGGGTTGATTTCAAACGCATTGAAAAAATAGCTGATCTCGAATGCGGCGGTTTCCGGTGCGTCGGAACCATGAACGACGTTTTTTTCAATGTCAGTGGCAAAATCGCGGCGGATGGTGCCTTCGGCGGCTTCCTTGTAATTGGTTGCGCCCATCAGCTCCCGATAGCGGGCAATGGCATTTTCGCCTTCCAGAACCATGACCACTGCCGGGCCCGAGGACATGAAATCGGTCAGACTGTCGAAAAAGGGGCGTTCGCGATGCACCGCATAAAATCCTTGTGCCTGAGTCTTGGTCATGTGGATCATTTTCATGGCCAGGATGGTCAAGCCGCTTGCTTCCAATCGCTTGACCACGTCTCCAATCAGGCCCCGGCCCACGCCATCCGGTTTGATGATTGACAATGTTCGTTCCATGTTACGTTTCCTTTCACCCATTATAAGTTTTTAAAAATAAACAGTCGCTTTGCAATGATGATGAACTCGTAAAAAGCCGCCGTTCGGACGGATTCGTAAAAAGCCCGAGATCAAGGCTTGCGAATCCTGAGGAATACCGCTATCGCGGGTGCCGTAGGCAGTGTACGAATCGTACTCCGCAGTGACGAAGGATGAAGCGTAACGCCGATATCGGACTTTTTACGAATCCGTCAAAGTTCGAAGCTGCCATAGCAGAAGGCCATTTCCAAGTCAACGAAACAGAAACGCCGAATGCAGGTGACGCGGCCAGATTTATGGTGTGGTTGACAGACAACCGCCGCGGTCCTATTATTTGGACGCTTATTATCCTTTCTTCTGCTACACAAACAACCATTTAGCTTAACACACAATGAAATCCATAGTGGAGAAACCATGCCGATCTATGAATTTTACTGCCCGGACTGCAATACCTTGTTTAATTTTTTTTCGCGGACCATCAACACCACCAAAACGCCCACCTGTCCCAAGTGCAAAAAAACAACATTAGAGCGCCAAATGTCGGCCTTTGCCTTCACCGGCAAAGCCAAAGAGGGGGGAGAAGATGAGGACTTGCCCTTTGACGAATCCAAAATGGAAAAGGCCATGCAGATGCTGAGCACAGAGGCGGATCGGATCAATGAAGACGATCCCCGGCAGGCCGCCGATTTGATGCGCAAACTGACCGACATGACGGGGATGGAACTGGGCTCGGGCATGGAGGAAGCACTGCTGCGTATGGAGCGGGGGGAAGACCCCGAGCAAATCGAGGCGGAGATGGGCGACCTGCTGGAAAATGAAGATCCATTCGTATTCAGTGGCAAAAAAGGTCGTGGCGCCCGGGGGGGCAAACCGGCACCGATTCGGGACGAGACGCTGTATGATCTTTAAATGTGATGATCGTATACGATACCGACGGACGATGGACGACCGCTTCGCTCGGACGACGGAAGAATCAACGCGTCCCTCGTCCTTCTTTTTTCGTCCGTCGTTCAACCCATGGAGACTAACAGATGAACCTGAAAGATCGCCTGGAAGCCCGTCAGGGAGACATCACCCAACTGAACGTAGATGCCATTGTTAACGCGGCCAACACTTCCTTACGGGGCGGCGGCGGCGTCGATGGCGCCATCCACAGGGGGGCCGGCCCGGAGCTTTTGGCGGAGTGCCGGACCATCGGTGGTTGCCCCACCGGAGAGGCTCGCCTGACCAAGGGGTACCGCCTGCCCGCCAAGTTTGTCATCCACACGGTGGGACCGGTTTACCGGGGACGCAGTCAGGACAGCCGCCTGTTATCTGACTGCTACATCAACAGCCTGACCCTTGCGATGCAAAAAGGGCTGAAAACGGTTGCGTTTCCAGCCATCAGCTGTGGCGTCTACGGGTATCCCATCGATGATGCATGCAAAATCGCTGTGGACAACTGTATCGATTTTATGACGCGCCATGATCACCCCGAGCGTGTTATTTTCATGCTCTTTTCAGCTGGGGATTTGGCGGTCTATACCCGTTATCTGGTCTCTATCTTAAGATAGATTCCGGTCTTACCGATAGAAGGGCATGGGGGGATAAAAATGGCGGGGGCGCATTTTGCACCCTTATCCATTGCAAGTATTTTACTTGTCAATGCTTTTTTGAATAAGGATTGACAAATACAATTGGTGTCGTTACTTTCATTTTTTTGAAACCATCCAGCGGTTACGGGCTCTGAATGTGCAGCAGCCTAATTTCAATTTCTTAAGGAGGTCATTATGTTTGAGGTTACGAAACCGGCGGTCGAACAAATTGCCGAGTATTTTAAAGGAAAAGATGTAAAGCCCATTCGTATTTTCCTTAACGAGGGCGGGTGAGGGGGGCCTGGCTTGGCCATGGCTCTGGATGAGCCAGTTGATACGGATACCTCATTTGACATTGATGGGTTTCAGTTTATCGTCAATACCGAATTTTTAGAAAAAGCCAAACCGATCAAAGTTGATTTTCATATGTACGGCTTCAAGCTCGACTGTGGTATCGATTTTGGTGCCGGTTGCAGCAGTTGCGGAACCAAAGGGTCCTGCTGCGCTTAAAAAGCTGGCCCAGTTCAACTATAAAGGCGATCTGATTTACAGATCGCCTTTTTTTATTTAACCGGAAGTATCAAGGCAGTGTCAGCAATTATCCAGATCGATTCGCTTTAAACTATAGTTCTATAGCATTCTTTATTTCTTAACCATTTAAGTTTTTTATCTTTTTCTTGCGGGCGGCGCCCTGCCTTGCTATAAACCGATGACGCCCTATACAAATCATGCTTATAATCGCACACGCATGGTTGGGTTGCCGGCATTATCAAACGCCTTCCCCTGATATTGGAAAATGGATCAAGCCTTCCCAAGGAGAAAAACATGACACTGGTGGACTATAGCATCAACGAGCATGTGGCAACGATAACGTTGAATGATGGTGAAAACCGCTTCAACCCTGATTTTTGCAATGCATTTTTAAATAACCTGGACATGGTTGAAAAGGAAACCCATGCGACCACCTTGCTGATTACCTCCACCCATGAAAAGATTTTTAGCAATGGTATCGATCTGGATTGGCTGGTCCCCGTTCTTCAGCAAAACGACATAGCCCGTGCCAAGGATTTCTTTTACCTGCTCAACCGGCTGTTCCGGCGGCTGGTGACCTATCCATTATTGACCGTTGCGGCGATTTCCGGGCATGCATTTGCCGGTGGGGCGATTTTATGCTGTGCCTTTGATTTTCGGTTTATGCGGTCGGATCGCGGCTATTTTTGCTTTCCTGAAGTTGACCTGGGGATTCCTTTGCTGCCGGGAATGAACGCACTACTAAAAAAAGCGATGCCCATGTATATGGTTGAATACATGGAATACACCGGTGTTCGCTTGACCGCCGATCAATGTATGATGCACCATATCATTCATAAAGCCTGCCCCATGCAGACCCTGATGGAGGACAGCATGGCATTTGCCCTGGCGATCAACAAACAACGACCGATTGTGGCAGAGATGAAAAAACGGCTCAACCATACAATTCTGCATGCCCTTGACATCGAGGATATTCCCTATATCGAATCGGGGAAATATACAATTGCACTGCAGTAACCGATACAAACGATTTTGATTATTCCAACCAAAGAATTTGAAGCGGTTGTTGAAAGGAGCTTGACAGGTGACAGATCTACTGGAAATGATGAAAGAAAGACGGAGTGTGCGGCATTTTGAGTCTCGTGAGGTGCCCGTGGAAATGGTCGATCAGATTTTGGAAGCCGTTCGTTGGGCACCGTCATGGACCAACTGCCAGTGCTGGGAAGTGGTGGTGATCCGTGATACGGCCGTCAAGGAAAAGCTCCAAGCCAGTTTCCCTGCCAAGGGCAACCCGGCGACTAAAGCCATTGTCGAGGCACCGGTGTTGTTGGCGCTGTGCGCCAAGACCGGGGCCTCCGGCTATTATAAAGGAAAATCCGCCACCAAGTTTGGTGACTGGATGATGTATGATTTGGGATTGGCCACTCAAAACCTGTGCTTAATGGCCCACCATTTGGGGCTTGGCACGGTGATCGCCGGGCTTTTTGACCATGATCAAGCAAGGGAGGCAATCCGCGTTCCCGATGGCTATGAACTGGTCACGCTGATTCCGTTGGGGTACCCGGCAAAGACCGGCAATGCTCCCAAACGTCGAGAAATTCATGCGTTTACCCACGACACGTATTTCTAAAACCGATTTGCAATCGATCAATGAATTGCCCAAGCGCCGTCGTCTTGCCAGGGATACGCTGTTGGATGGCGATGCAATGTTTGGTGCACTTTTTAACCATGCCAGCATCGGTTTTGCAGTTACCGATGCGGATGGTTATTTCAAGCGGGTCAATCCGGCGCTTTGCAAAATGCTCGGCTACGGTCAAAACGATCTGTTGGGCCGGCGGCTGCTGCGGATCATTGCGCCGACCCAGTGGCGGCGGCTTTTGCATATGGTGGCAATGATCCAGTCGGGGAAAAAGATTCATGATCAGCATCCCTTTGACTGCGTTGATCAACAGGGCAATCGTATTGGCAGCCTGATTGACCTGTCACTGGTCGCTGACTCAGACAGCGTTGCGCGCTACATTATCGTTCAGGTGAATAAGGTCAGCCGCCTGGAACCGGCTAAACGGGGATTGGAAGAACGTCATCTGCGATCATTGATGGAAAGTGCGTCCAATTTTGTTCTTTTTCGCTTGCGGAACAATCCGCTCAATCAATGTCAACCCCAGCCGGTTTTTATCAGCCCATCGATTGAGGAAATTGTCGACTTAGGCAACGTGTTTGAGTTTCAATCCTGGGTCAAGATGATTCATCCGGATGACGTTGATCAGTTGCTGGATATGGCCCGCAAGATGCTCGAGACGCGCCGGATGGATCAAAAGGCGCGAATTATGGGGCCGGGGAACAAAGGCTGGCGATGGCTGCGGATCATCTGTGTGGCGGTTACCGATGAAATCGATGGCAGCCTGTTTTTTAACGGTATTATTTTGGATATTACAACCGAGATGAACGCTACGGCGGCCCTGAAAGCCAGTGAAAAAGAACTCAAGGATCGAACCGAGAGCCTGTCTGAAGTCAATACGGCCCTTGAGGTCCTGCTGCGCAAACGGGAAGCGGATCGAATGGATGTAGAAGACAAGATGCTGGGCAATGCCAAAAACCTGATTCTGCCTTATCTGGAAAAGCTCAAGGCCAGCCGGTTGGATGATCGCCAGCGGGTTTATCTGAACCTTGTTGAATCCAATCTCAATGAATTGATTTCTCCGCTTTCCCAGCGTATGGCTCGCCACTATCTCAATTTTACACCGCTGGAAATTCAGGTGGCCAATCTGGTCAAAGAAGGCAAAACCACAAAGGACATCGCCCAGATTCTTAGGCTTTCCGTTCGCACCATCGAAGCGGTGCGTTACACCATTCGCCGTAAACTGGGCCTTAAGAAAAAACGCGCCAACTTAAGGTCACACCTGCTTTCCATTGATGGATCCGATACCATTGCCCGCGGACCCAACTGGTCAGGGTAGGGGGCGCGGATAAGAACGGCCTTTTTGACCCATCGCCCCTGCCAACCGCACCCACCACCACATCATCATCACCCTCATGCAGCGATCGGCCACCTTGCCCTTGCCCCCTACGCGGCCGCCAGTTCACAGGTTTTATGAAATTGGATGGCCGGCCACTCTTCCATGGCATTTTCAAGACGCCACAAGCTGGATGCCAGAAATGTCAGTTTGCCTTGGGAATCGTGCGCCAGGCTGGCGTATTTTTCTTTCTCAAAGGCGGCCAGCTGTTTTTTATCATCACTGGTCACCCAGCGCGCCGCAGCAAAGCTGACCGGCTCATAAACGGCGTCGACGCCATATTCGGCCTTGAGCCGGGCCATGGTCACATCGAACTGAAGGACGCCGACGGCGCCAAGGATATAGGCGTTGCCCGACAAGGGGCGGAAAAACTGAACGGCGCCCTCTTCGGCCAACTGGATCAACCCTTTTAGCAATTGTTTGGCCTTGAGCGGGCTTTTCAGTTGGACCCTGCGGAAATGATCCGGGGCGAAACTGGGAATGCCGGTAAAGCTCAGGCGCTCTTTCTCGCAGAAGGTGTCTCCGATGCTGATGGTCCCGTGGTTGTGGATGCCGATGATATCGCCCGGGTACGCTTCGTCAACATGGGTGCGATCCTGAGCCATAAAAATGGTGGCATTGGACAGGGCGACCTGCTTATCCAGCCGGGTTTGAAAAACCTTCATGCCGCGGGTGAATTTACCTGAACAAATGCGTACAAAGGCGATCCGGTCGCGATGGGCCGGATCCATATTGGCTTGAATTTTAAAGGCAAAACCGGAAAACGTATCCTCTTCGGGAGCCACCATGCGCGTCATGGCCGGACGCGGCTGGGGGGCCGGGGCCATTTCCACAAAGGCCTCCAAAAGCTCCTGTACGCCAAAATTGTTGATGGCGCTGCCGAAAAACACCGGTGTCTGGCTGCCTTTAAGATAGGCTTCCAGTTCGAAGGGGTTGGCCGCGCCTTCGAGAAGCGCCACATCCTCACGCAGGTCGTCGGCCTGGCTGCCGATCAGCTCGTCCAGCTGGGGATCATCAAGATCGGAAATCAGAATCCCTTCCTGTTGACGGGTTTGGCCACCGGCGGAAAAAAGATGCAGCTGTCGCCGGTGCAGATTGTAGATGCCCCGAAAGCGTTTGCCCATACCGATGGGCCAGGACAGGGGGGCGCACTCAATCTGTAGTTTGTCCTCAATCTCATCCATGATATCCAGGGGCGGCATCCCGTCCCGATCCAGCTTGTTGATGAAGGTCATAATGGGGGTGTTGCGCATGCGGCACACCTCCATCAGCTTTTCGGTTTGGGGTTCCACACCCTTGGCGCTGTCGATGACCATCAATGCGCTGTCAACGGCGGTCAGCACCCGGTAGGTGTCCTCGGAGAAATCCTGATGCCCGGGCGTATCGAGCAAATTCACTTCATAACCGGTGTAGTTGAATTTCATGACCGAGGTAGTCACTGAAATGCCACGCTCTTTTTCAATGGCCATCCAATCACTGGTGGCATAGCGACCGGCGCGTTTGGCTTTCACGGCACCAGCCATCTGGATCGCACCGCCGAACAGGAGCAGTTTCTCCGTCAGCGTGGTTTTACCTGCATCGGGATGGCTGATAATGCCGAAGGTGCGCCTTTTTTTCAATTCTTCCAAGAAATGTCGATCCATCGGAATATTTTCTTTGTCCAAAAAAACAGGCCGAATTCGGCCTTTGTTATCGATCGCAATGTTTTAATTTTCGTTGATGGGCGCTTCGATGGGATATCTGGATGGTTGCTAGATCGGGGCGCAGTCTGCGGCCACCGATAGAACCAATTCCCGTGCCATCGTATAATTTGGCCCATTGTCGGGAATAATCCCGTTTTCCTCGATTTCCTCGATAAACGTTTCAACGTACATCTCGCAAAAATAGCTGCGGCATCCTTGACGCAATATAGTGAAGGCCGATTCTATGGATTGCCCTTTTTGGTAAGGCCTGTCTGTGGTCACCGCATCAAAGCAGTCGGCGATACTGACGATTTTGGCGCCTTCCGGTATTTCTGCATCCTTCAATCCAAACGGATACCCCGTGCCATCCTCACGTTCATGATGAAAAAGCACAAAATCCACCACCGGCTCCAAAAAGTCGATGTCTTTTAGCAGGGCGGCACCAATCAGTGGGTGGCAGTTTACCTCCTGGCGTAGATCCTTGGACAGGTGGGCCTCGCAGTTGTTGAAAATTTGATCACTCAGGGCCAGCTTGCCAACATCATGAAACAATCCACCAATGCCCACATAGCGGATGTCGTCCTCCGCAAAACCCAAACGCCTGGCAAGACGCATGGCGTAAACCGCTACCCGGTGTCCGTGGGCTTGCGTATACTCGTCTTTTTGGCCAAGCGCAGCGGAAATATCGCTTAACATTTTAAGCTGCTTTGCACAAAGTCGTTTACGGCTTGCCCAATAAATTTGCATGAATGCCCTCTGTGACCGCAAACGCCACGCCTGATCCATATTATTTCAAGTAAAATAACCGATAAAAATGCAAATCAATATACGGCAGGCAGGAAATCGTGTCAAACGGAAAAGGAGCCGTCTTTTTGTTTCGATTGACGAAGCAGATGGGTAAAAACATCCAGGGATTGTTGGCGGGTGTTGGCCAGAGAACCACTGTTGTCAATGACGATGGTGGCCAGACTGCGCTTTTCTTCAATGGGCATCTGGGATCGGATGCGGGCCAGGGCGGCGTCGGCATCGATCTGGTCCCGGGCCATCAGGCGCTGCAACTGAAGATCTTCCGGTACATAGACAACGATCACCTCGGCCAGATTTTTGCGCATACCGGTTTCAAGGAGCAGGGGAATATCCAGAATGATCACCGCATCGGGGGATTTTGCGGCGATTTCGGCGATCCGGGCTTCGGTGCGCTGGTAGACCCGCGGGTGAACAATGGCGTTGAGACGTTTTTTTTTCTCCGGGTCGTTAAAAATAATATCTCCGAGTCCTTTACGGTCAAGGGTGCCATCGGCAAGAAGAATGGCGCGGCCAAAAAAAGCCACAATGTCACGGTAGGCAGGGGTGCCCGGTTCAACCACGTCCCGGGCGATCTTGTCTGCATCGATGATTTTCGCTCCGGCTTCGGCAAGCATACCGGATACGGTAGATTTACCGGTCGCAATACCGCCGGTGAGACCCGCCATAATCACTGTAAAGGACCTTTCGGGGTGGTGTTATTTGACGGTGACGACCGGGCAGTGGGCCTTGATAATGATGTACTGGGCATTGGATCCAAAAAGCAGTTTGCCGACCTTGGAACGGCGCTTGATACCGATGAAAATTTCATCCACGGCCTGTTCTTTGGCATAATTGACAAGGTCTTCACCCGGTGTCATGCCACGCACAAGCAGTTTGGTTTCACAGGCAATGTTGTCTTCTTCAAGGAAATCTTTTGCGTATTGCAGGTCTTCCTTGGCATGCTCCACTTCAACAGCGTGGGTGACACTGCCACCGCTTAAAGATGCAATCACGAACACTTGCGCCCCAAAGGCGAGGGCATGTTTTTTCGCCAGCGCCAGCGCGTCCTTGGCACAGTTGGATCCATCGTAGCCGACTAGAATTTTCATTGATCTCTCCTTACTTTCCTTTCAGCAGCGGGATGGTGTTGTAAATAAAAGAAAATACCGCTGCATGGATGCTTCAGTTAAAAAAAACACGATCATGCCAGCGGTCTCTAAAATCATACTTGTGACAGTTTTGTCAACGAATGCTTTTTAATCGTTCGCGGCGGCTGACCACTTCGCTGATGCGAATGCCGTATTTTTCTTTTTCAACAACCACATGCCCCTTGGCGATCAACGTTTGATTAATCAATATATCTACCGGTTCCCCCTCCATCTGGTCCAATTCGACCACCGATCCCGGCCCCAGGCGCAGTACATCATTGATCCGTTTTTTTGATCGCCCCAGTTCCACAGTCACCTGCAAAGGAATATTCAGCACCAGACCTATGTTTTTGAATTGATCCAGTTCCTCGCCTTCGCCTGATGCGGGGGCAGGTTGTCTTCTTCCAGACGCGCCAGCGCCAGTGGCTATTGCTTCTGTTTCCGCTTGATCTTCCTCTTTTTCCTTGGCGGTTTCATCGCGTTTGACACCCGCTTCAACAATGATAATGTGGCCCTCGTGGGAGAACAGGAAACGGGCCGGCTTGATGACATTCGTGGGGCTGACCTTGAAATCACGGCCATTGGTGATCGCGGGGGTGGACAACACGCAGGAAAGCCCGGCATCGACAAAATTGGACTTAAGATTACCGCCGATGATGTTGCTCACCTCGCGGATGACGTCATACACCTCTTCATCGCTTTCAACTTCATCAACCTCCATGCCAAGCATGGATGCCGTCATCAGCTTGCCAAAGTTGTCATTGACCTGGATGTTGAACATCCCGTCAACCTCACCGGCAAAGGTGACCGACCCGACCGTGCGCATCTCTTCCACAAAATTGTCCGGAACTTCCTGAATGGCCTCCACCTCCATGTCGAGCATGGTATAGAAGACATCGATGACGGAATTGACAATGGCGTTTTTTATGTCGACACCGGCAATCCGCTCCATAATGACTTCGCTGGAGAGCTTGCTCATGATGTCTTCTTTGGCGCCGATGTCTTCCTTGACGCACAGTTCGATCAAAACATAACTTTTATCGCGACGGAAACGCATTTTAAGCGGCTGCGCGATATTCACCGGGTCAATCTTGAAATCACTTCCCTGGGTGATGGAGGGGGTGGAAATAACACAGGTCAGTCCTGAATCGAGAAACTCAGTCTTCAGGTTACCGGCAACAATATTGGCCAGCTCACCAATGACGTCTTTGATTTCCTCTACGGATTCGATTTCCTTGGTTTCAATCCCCAACATGGCGGCCGTGACTTCTTGGGCGAAGTCATAGCCGAGACTGAAACTCATTACACCGACAACTTCACCACCAAAATGGATGGCTCCCACGATATGATTGTCAGGCAGGGTGATCGCTTCATCCGGATCGAAGCGTTCGATTTGAATGGACATCATGGCATCGAACGTTTCGATGATGGTCGATGAAATCGATTGGTAAATGGCTTCGTCGGTTATTTTTTCCATCAGGCGCCTGTGGTTGAAGGAATTGTCAAGTATTTCATCTTAGGGGTGGTTTCCGATATTTGTCAATGGGTTACGACAAAAAAAAGGCCCGGGCAAAGTGCCCGGGCCAATGTTGCAATGTTGTTTTGATATGGATTTAGAACAGGCCGCTGACCTTTCCGGTGGCCGGATCCACATCAATGCGACGGAATGCGGGGTTGGAGCCCGTACCCGGCATCAGGCTGATGGTACCTGCGCAGGGGCACAGGAACTTGGCGCCGGAGTAGATGAGTACGTCGCGGATGGGCAGACGCCATCCCTTGGGCACGCCCTTTTTGACCGGGTCGTGGGACAGGGACAGGTGGGTCTTGACCATCATGGTGGCGAAATCGGCGTACTTGGGATCGTTTTCCAGCATCTCGGCCTTGGACGCTGCTTCCGGAGCCCAGTCCACGCCGTCGGCGCCATAGACTTCGCGGGCGATCTTGTCGACGCGGTCGCGCAGTTTCATTTCCAGCGGATAGAGGAAGTCGAAGTCGTTGCCTGCTTCGCATGCATCGATAACGGCATCGGCGAATTCCAGAGAGCCTTCGCCGCCTTTTTCCCAGTGCTTGGACTCGGCGCAGCGGGCACCGGCCGCTTCGGCAGCCTTGCGCACGATGGCGCATTCGGCGTCGGTATCAGTGTAGAAACGGTTGATGCAGACCACGGGGTTGATGCCGGCTTTGCGGATAACGCCGATCATGTGAACCATGTTCTCGCAGCCCTTTTCGACCAGTTCCAGGTTCTCCTTGGTGTAGGCCTCGTCCAGGGCCTTGCCGGCCACGACCTTGGGGCCGCCGCCGTGCATCTTCAGGGCGCGGATGGTGGAGGTCAGAACGGAGACGTGGGGTTTCAGGCCGGAGAAGCGGCACTTCACGTTCCAGAATTTCTCGAAGCCGATGTCAGCGGCGAAGCCGGACTCGGTGACGTGGTAGTCGAACAGCTTCAAACCGACGCGGTCGGCAATGATCGAACTCTGACCCACGGCGATGTTGGCGAACGGACCGGCGTGCACGAAGCAGGGCTGATATTCGGCGGTGCACATGAGGGTCGGATTGATGGTGTTGCGCATGAAGGCGGCCATGGCGTTACCGACTTCCAGGTCGCGGCAGGTTACCGGTTTGCCGCTCTTGTCGAAGGCCACGGTGATGTTGTTGATGCGCTCTTTCAGGTCGGCCAGGTCGGTGGCCACGGCCAGGATGGCCATGAGCTCGGAACCGACGGCGATGCCGAACTTGCTCTGCATGGTGTAGCCGTCAAACCGGCCGCCGAGGCCGATGACGATGTTGCGCAGGGCCTGGGCGCAGAAGTCGATGATCCAGCCCATTTCCACGCGGGTGGGATCGATGTCCAGGCGGCGCATGCCGGTCAGGCGAGCCAACTGCTCATCGTTGTAGTTACGCTCATGCTGCATACGGGCGGTCATGGCGACCATGCCCAGGTTGTGAGCGTTCATGATGTCATTGATGTCGCCGGTGAGTCCCAGGGAGAATTCGGTCATGGGAATGAGCAGGGAGTTTCCGCCGCCTGCTGCTGTCCCCTTGACGTTCATGGTGGGACCGCCGGAGGGCTGACGCAGGGCGCCGCCGACGTTCTTGCCGCGCATGCCCAAACCTTCCATCAAACCGACGGAGGTCGTGCTTTTACCCTCGCCCAGGGGGGTCGGGGTAATGGCGGTGACTTCAATGTACTTGCCATCGGGTTTGTCTTTCATTCTGTCGATGATTTTCAGGAAATCGACTTTTGCCAGACGCCCCATGGGAAGCATTTCATCTTTCTGGAGCCCCAGCTTCTCCTGCCATTGTTCTGGTGTCGGCATGTTTTCTTCGGCTGCTTCAGAAATCTGCCAATCCGCCATATTAACCGCATCGTAAGCCATCTATCCAATCCTCCTTATGTTAATGATTAACGATGGGGGGCCCTGATTGCCCATCATCAGGTACCGCTATACTGTTGGGTAAAAATACTTAAAATGGATTGATTAAAGATTAGAACAAACGAAATTTCCCCGGGATCCGGCAAAACTCGGCTAACCTACCACGCTCATTTGAATTTGGCAAGAATTATATAATGAATGCCAGTCGTGCTGAAAAAGATCCTAACTTGTTGAAATAAAATCTGAACGACCGTTTCCTTGAAGCTGGTAAAGACGGTAATAATATCCCTTTTTCGCCAAAAGCGCGGCGTGATTACCGATTTCCACAATGCAGCCGTTGTTCAGCACCACGATCTGATCGGCGCTGCGGGCCGTGGTCAGGCGATGGGCCACCACCACGCAGGTGCGATTCTGCATCAGGTTGGCGATGGCCTCCTGAAGCTGCATTTCGGTTTGAGAATCCACGTACGAAGTCGCTTCGTCGAGAATGATCACCTCCGGGTCGGCGGCAAAAGCCCGGGCCACGGAAATCAGCTGGCGTTCACCACTGGAAAGCGAGGCACCCCCCTCGCTGATACGGGTGTCGATGCCGTCAGGAAAGCGATCGATCATTGTCTGGCAGCGGGAGGCGTCGATGATGACGTCCCGTTGCTCAGGCGTCAAGTCGGAGCTCGCAAAAAAGATATTGTCGCCAAGGGTTCCGGTAAACAGAAACGGATCCTGCATGACCAGCGCGATGCGCCCTCTGAGAAGATCCGGCGGGATGTCGGCGCTGTCAATACCGTTGAACGTAAGAGCGCCCGAGGTGGGATCATAAAAGCGGACCAGCAGGTTGACCAGTGAGGTCTTTCCCGATCCGGTGGCACCCACGATGGCCACGGTCTGACCGGCGGTGATGGTCAGGTTGATGGCTTTCAATACCGGTTCACCCGGATTGTAGGCCAGGGTTACATCGTTGAAACGGATGACCGCCAGCGGGCCGGGAATGCGCGGTGTGTCGGTTTGCGTCACCGGGGCCGTGGGTGTGTCCTGGAGAAGAAATATCCGTTCGGCAGACGACATGGCGTTTTGTAAAATGTTGTATTTTTCGGCCAGGTCCCGAATGGGGCGGAAAAACATGCGCATGTAGGCGATAAATGCCGCCAGCACACCGATACTGACCGATTGATTCAATACATGACCGCCGCCCACGTATATCACAATGGCAATGCTGGTGACGCCGAGCATTTCGATGATGGGCATGAACACGGCGAAAATGTTGATCTGGCGCATACCGGCCAGGTAATTGTCATGATTGAGATGCGCGAAGGCCGAGAAATTTACGCGCTCGTGGCCAAAGGATTGAATGACTTTGATGCCGCTGATGGTTTCCGAGAAGCGGGTATTGATTTCCGCCACCTTGATGCGCAATTCGCGAAACACATCGCGCACTTTTTTGGAAAATCCAAAAGCGGCCACGGCCACCAGGGGCAGCACCAGAAAGGAGAGCAGGGCCAGTTGCCAGTCCATGGCCAGAAGCACCCCGGCAATGCCCACCAGCAAAAACAAATCCTTGAATACCATGGAAATAAAGTTGGTAAACAGCTCATGCATGTTCTGGATATCGTTGGTTACCCGGGTCACCAGGCGGGCCACGGGATTGCGGGTGAAAAAATGAAGCGGCATGGCCTGAATATGGCGGTAAAGCTCGACACGCAGGTCATGCATGATGCGGTTGCCGGCCAGTTCCATGATCATATTCTGGATGAAGGTGAGTACAAAAATGAAAATGACCACGGCCATGAACATAAGGGTGATGACCAAAAGGCCGGACAGATCCTTGTGGCGCAGCTGCATCAGGTGGCCAGGGTCGATACGGTGCAAACGGTCCAGAGGGATCTGGGCCTGATTGTTCTCAATCCGAAAAAGATGCTTATAGCGACGGACGGTCCTGGCCGCCTGCGGATCATTCAAATCAATCGTCAGCCATTGCCGCTGGTTTTTATCGGCCTGGTCCGTGTGACTGACGATGCGCTCGCGGGGCACGATGTGGCGATCGATGATTTCCTTGGTGATATAGGGGACGCAAAGTTCTAAAAACGTGATGGCCAGCACCAGTACCGCAGAACAGACCAGGGTCCACCGGTGGGGCGATGCATAGGGCAGGATGCGTCCGAGCAGTTTAAGATCATAGGCTTTGCCCAGACGCTTTTCTTCTTCGTAGCCGTAATCAAAACGCATCTTCAAGCTCCTGCAGACGATACGCTTTGGCATAGTAACCACTGGCGGCCATCAGCTGATCGTGGTTTCCGGCAGTAACGATACGGCCATTTTCAAGCACCAGGATCTGATCGGCGTGGCGCAGCGCAGAAATGCGATGGGATGCGATCAACAGGGTTTTGGTGCCGGCCAGTGAGCGAAAGCTGTCGGTGATCCGGGCGGCGGTCTGGGTGTCCACCTGGCTGACCGGATCATCCAGAACCATGATCGGCCCGTCTTTTAAAAATGCACGGGCCAGGGCCACGCGCTGCTTTTGGCCACCGGAGAGAATAACGCCTTTTTCTCCCACCACGGTGTTGAATCCGTCGGGCAACTCAGCAATGGTACTGCCTAACGCTGCGCGGCGGCTGGCCTGCTCTAGCGCTTCATCGCCAATATCCATGCGGCCGACGGTGATATTCTCACGGACCGTGCCGGCAAACAAAAACGGCTCCTGGGGCGCATAGGAGATCAATGCACGCCAATCGGCGATCTTCAGCCGGTAAAGATCAATGCCATCGACACGGATGGTGCCGTCACTTACATCATAAAGCCTTAACAACAGCTGCAACAGTGTGGATTTGCCTGATCCGGGCGGGCCGACGATGCCCAGTGTCTGGCCCTTTGTTATGCAAAGGTTGATTCCCCGCAGTACTTCTCCGCGTTTGCCATCGTAAGAAAAACGGACGTCGTCGACGGTCAGTGCTTCGGAAAAATCAGATATGGTCAGGGCATCCGCATCTTCGGTCAACTCCGGCTGGGTGCTTAAAATACCGTCCAGGCGATCCAGGGAGGCCCGGCCGCGTTGAATCAGATTGGTGACCCAGCCAAGGGCCATCATGGGCCAGGTGAGCAGTCCCAGATAGCTGATAAAGGCCACGAAGTCTCCAGGCGTGATCCGGGCGAAAAGGGTCTGACGGCCGCCTTGAAAAAGAACGATGGCCAGGCTCAGGTTGGTCAAAAAAATCATCAGCGGGAAAAATGCCCCGGTGATTTTTACCAGATCGATATTCTCTTTGACATAGGCCTTGGAACTGCGCTCGATGGCCCGGCTTTCAGCAGCCTGCGCATTGTACGCCATGATCACACGGATCCCGGCAAAGCGTTCGCGCACGGCTTCGGTCAACTCGCTGAAGGCGGCCTGCACCCGTTTGTAGCGCTGATGCATGCGCCGTCCGAAATAGCGGCTGCCGACAACGATCAGCGGCATGGGGATGAGCACGTAAAGGGTCAGTTCCAAATGGATATACATCATGAACCCGATGGCCGCCGAGCCGAGAAAAATCGCATCGTTGAGCGCCACCAGCCCCATTCCCGAGGCCATGCGCACCTGCTGAATATCGTTGGTGGCATGGGCCATGAGATCGCCGATGCGCATGCGGTCGAAATAGGCCGGAGAAAGGGTCTGAAGGTGGGTGAACAGCCGGTTGCGCAGGGCTTCTTCGGTTTTGCGGGCCGTGCCCAACAGGCAGCGACGCCAGAAGAAACGGAAAAAACCAATACACAGCCCCAGGGCCAGGATCAACCCCGCGTATCCCAAAAGCCCTTTGGCATCCACTTGCAACAGGGTCAGGTCGTCTACCACCCGTTTGATCACCCGTGGAATGAAAAGCTGCAGCAAATCCACGATGATCAGGCACAGCAGCCCGAACACGATGGTGGTGCGATTGGCCAGCAGATAGGGTTGGATGAGTCTAAAGGGTTTCATAACTCGGTGATCGGTGATCGGTGATCGGTTGTCGGTTGCCGGTTGCCGGTTGCCGGTTATCGGTTGTCAGTGAACTGTAAACCGTGAACCGTGAACCGTAAACTGAAAGCCAGAGTCAGGACGGCAGCAGGTTGAGTGCTTGAACACAATACCCACCGGCGTTGAGATCAATAAGGGTCAGGGCGCCATAACCCAGGCTGATGCGAAACAGGTTTTCCGTGGGCATGCCCAGGATCTGGCAAAGAAGCATGCGGATCACGCCTGCATGGGTGACGACCAATACAGGAGAATCGGATTTTTCCACGGCGGCTTCAAATGCCGGCACCACCCGCTTTTTCAAATCCAGAAAACTCTCCCCATCCGGCGGCCGGAAGCCGGCCATATCCAGGCCGCGCTGTCGGTAGGCATCGGCCCAGCGGCTTTTCACCTCACTGACGCGCACCCCCTCCCATTGGCCCAGGCCGATTTCACGCAGCCCGGGAATCGTTTCAATCTCACACTGACCACCGGTAACGATCCGGGCGGTTTCCAGGCAGCGCGACAGGGGGCTGGCAACGACCGATCCCAGCGCGAGCGAGGCCAGACAGGACTGCCAGTAGGCTGCCTGCGCTTTGCCGACAACGCTCAGTGGCAGATCGATCTGGCCGATAAACCGTTTCTCATTGGTCGCGGTTTCAATTTGACCGTGGCGCAGCAGCAGAATCTTCTTCCGCTGATCCGCAGCCAGCCAATGGGTCAACATGGGTTGCATCGCTCACCTGCTGCCTTTTGAGACTATTATCTGGTCGATGGTTGCCGCTGCCGCGCGTTCGATCTTGGTTTGAATCGTAAGCGCCGCCTGCCGCCGTTGCTCGATCTTCTCGGCGACGATTGGGTCATGGCCGTATTTGTTGAGTTTGGCGTCAAACCGTTTCGCCAGATTCACCACGTTGCTGCCTGAGACTAATTTATCGGCCAGGTGCACCACCTGGGCCTCATCGATGGGTGAATTCTCGTCAACATGGATCTGCATGTGCACGGCAACAATTTCAGCCAGAGCGGGAAAGCCCATTTGCTCAAGCAGCCTCGCCCCGGCTGCCGCATGGTTTTTTTCAAGCCGGGCCACATCATGAACCAGGGCTGCTGATCGTATCCTGGACATATCGAGTCCGGCGCCGGCGGTGTTGACGGCTTGGGCCAGCCGTACGGCCACACGCGCCACCTGTCGGCAGTGATCGATGATCGATGCCGGCAGGCGGACGACCTTTTCCATAAGCTGCCGGCACTCATCGTCAGTTAAAATGGCTGATGTCTCCGACCGGCTGGAAAGCTGGGCATAATCATCGGGCGTGTCCATGTCCAAAAGCACACCGTTGTCTGCCACCGGAATGTCTCTGGCTTGGTCACCAAAGCGGTCGAGCAGGGTGCGCAGGCCCCCATCGCCGTTATGGGCAAGAATTGCTTCTTTAAGATCACCGCGGATCAGCGGCGGATGGCCACGACGGTCGTCAAAAGTGGGGTAGGCGATGGCCGGGGAGTGGATGCGTCCGGTTTCCAGAAGCACACTTAAGGTATGCGAACGGACCAGGGGGATGTCCACGGGATGAACGAAAAACGCCGGCGTCGCCTCCGTTAGGGCACGGACACCGGCCAGAACAGACGAGAACATGCCTTTATCGTGATCTGGATTATGCACCAGAGCAACCGAGCGACTACGGACCGCTGCTTCGATGGTTGCCGATCGAAAACCAGTGACTACATGAATGTCAGTAACGCCCACCGCCTGGTAAAGGCCGATCACCCGATCAATGGCTGCCAGACCGGATAGTTCCAGCAGGGGCTTGAATTCTCCCATGCGGCTGGAATAGCCGGCGGCCAGGATAATCGCTGAAGGGGAAGGGGGGGCTGGCATGTATGTTTTGTCCTTTACGGTTGTTGGATTTTAAAATTTATCGAGTAGGGTCCGGTATTCCGCTTCACTCAACACCTTCACTCCCAGCTTGGCGGCTTTTTCCATTTTTTTGGCGCCCACTTTCGCGCCGCAAACCAGATAGTCGGTCTTCCCGCTGACGGCCGTCTGGACCCGGGCGCCCAGGCCCCGGGCCTCGGCCTGCATGTCCTCCCGCGACATTTTTGTCATCTTGCCGGTGAAAACAATGCCTTTGCCGGCAACGGGACTGTCCGTATCCGCCACTTCCGATGCCAGGGGCGTGCGGCGAAGGTTGAAGCCCAAGTCCAGCATATGAGAGATCAGCGGTCCCAGTCGTTTCAGATCCGCATCAATGGCCTGGCTGGTGATTTTGCCAAAGCCCTTGATCTGTTCGATCCGCTGCTCGGTCAGGCTAAGAATATCATTAATGGCCACATGGGCCAGAAGCTTGCGGCTGTCTCCGGTTCCCAGATTACTGATGCCAAAGGCGGCCAGAAAGCGCCAGTCCTCCACCGGCCTTGTGCGGCTGATGGTGATGGCTTCGGCCAGGTTTTTGGACTGTACCGGACCGAATTGCATATCGAGAAAATCCTGCTCGGTCAGCGCATAGACTGCTTCCAGGCTGCGGTAGCCGCTTTCCACAATGCGGCGGATGGTTTTGATGCCGAACCAGTCGGCATTGCCCAGAATACGGAACCAGTGGCTGATGCGTTGCTCGATCTGGGCCTGGCAGTCCAGGTTGGTACACTTGAGAAAATCATTCTGCCATACCAGTGGATTGTCGCACGACGGACAGGTATCCGGCAGGTGAATTTCTCCATGGGCCTCCAACACCGCTTCCAGTTTGGGAATTACTTCTCCACTGCGGATGATTTCGATACGGGTGCCCGGGCCGATATTCAGATTGCGGATATTGCCGGCATGATGAGCGGTCACGCGCCGGATGGTGGCGCCGGAAAGCGGTACCGGATCCACAATCATGACCGGCGTGATATTACCGGTGCGCCCCACCTGCCACTGGATGTCCGTCACGGTCGTCGCGGCGGTCTCTCCCTTGGACTTGATGGCAATCTGCCAGCGGTAGTGATGGGCCGTGGCGCCCAGCTGTTCTTTCAGCCGATCGTCGGTGACTTCGGCAACCACGCCGTCGGTGGGATAATCCACCTCGGCCAGGAGCGCCTCTGCCAGTAGCCGGTACGATTCCACCAGCTGGTTTCCATCGACGGTGATCGATTTTACCTGGTTGTAGGGCAAGAAATGAACCATGCCGTCATCCAGGGCACGTTTGGCATTTTCGTTGAGCGTGTCCGAGGTGATGATTCCCACCACCATGTTACGGGGGTGTTCGAAAAATTCGGCCATATTCTCGTCGAAGTAGGATTTGACGGCAACGATTTCGCCCACGCCCTGGCCGCGACCGCCAATGGGGACCACGCCTTTGGCAAAGGCGCTGGAAATCTCATACCCGGTTTCGCCGTTGCCCCGCGTCGCGAAGATCGTGCCGTCGTCCCGGCCGGCCAGGCCATCCAGTTTGGGCGTCAAGCGGTACTCGACCGATCCCAGTCCCAGGGCCTGGGCTTCTTTTTGCACGCGGGTGACGAATCGTTCCAATTGCTCCCGGTTGTATGCCTTCTCAATGGAAAGCATCGGTACGGGGTGGCGCACCTGGCGGCGGTCGGCAAACTGCTCCACCTCCACCGTGTGCAGGAAAGGATGCTCCGGCGCCATGGCGCGCAACTTTTCGACCAGGGTGTCGTATTCATCATCGCTGACAATGGGCGCACCCTGGCGATAGGCGCTATTATAGGCTTTGAGCAGATCGACCAGTTCGGCTATGGTTTCGGGTATCTGATCCAAGGTTTCCGGTCCCTGATTACTAATGTTTGGTTTGCAACGTGCAGATGATCAAACGAAGGACAAGGGACGACCGCTTCGCTCGGACGATGGACGGTGGAAAGCGTCTCGTCCGTCTTCCTTCATCCCTCGTTCTCTCATCAAGTCGTCCCCAACGTCCGTGCCACCAACAACGCCGCCCGGCAAACCTGCTCACGGGCTTTCCTGAATGCCGGGGTTTTAAACCCCGGCCGCCACTGGTAGTCGGATAGTTCGTCGGACACCACCAGAATGCCCGCCGCCTGGATGGACCGGAACCCGGCCACGCTGAAAATGGCGGACAGTTCCATTTCCACGGCCAGGGCGCCCTGGGCCTGGTAATGCTTCACCTTTTCCACGGTTTCGCGAAAGATGGCATCGGTGGTCCAGATGGAACCATCGTGGTACGGGGCCTGATGGTGCTGCAGGGCCAGCCGGGACTGCTCGGCCAGTTGCCGGGTGGGCAGGGCCACATGGCATGACGGGGAGCAGTAATGCCCCGATGTGCCTTCATCGACCATCGCGCTTTCCGGTACGATGATATCTCCGGCCTTGACGCGGGGAGAAATGGATCCGCACCAGCCCACAAAGAGAACTTTATCGACCCCCCAAACGGCCAGGGTTTCCAGCAGCATGGCGGCATACGGGGCGCCGACCAGTGGGCCGGCCAGGGCAAAACGCCGATGCGCGTCCGCATGGATTTGCAACTGGCTCATGTAGAATTTGCGCTGCTCCACCATCGGGGTTGCGGCGAGCCGGCCCAGCAGGCGCAGATCACTCTCGGTGGCGGCAAGGATGGCCATGCGGCCGGTGACCGGTGGCGTTTTGCCTTTTACGGGATTGACGATGGCACGACGATCGGGCATGGGTCTGTTTTATCTTTGGGTTTTAAGGTTTATTCCGGAGCCTGCATATCGGTCAGGTCGTCCTTGAGCTCATCCATGATATCGTAGAGCCAAAGGATATCCTCGATGGTCAGGCGGCCGGCCTTGACCGGGGCACGGTCGCTGCCGTCCTGCTTTTTGAGAATACGCGGGCCGATCTGTACTTTGGCCTCGCCTTCGCCATAACGGTTGATTGTTACGACCAGCCCGGTTTCCGGGCACTTCCATTTCTTGAGCACTTTATCTTTGCTGGGATCAAAAGCCATGCTGATCTCCTATTCAGGGTATGTGGGTTGAATTCATGTTTCTTCATCTCTGCGCGTACGTCCACCAACGGCTTGATTATCCGATTAGAATGTCAAATGAGAAACGCCAAATGCCAAATGAAGGATTTGAATCGATTTTAAAAGGACATCATTCCTTCATTTGACATGTTGAATTTTGCCGTTGGCATTTTTGATTTTTATTAGGTCGATATCTGTGAGAAGTCGGCAATCTGACCGAAGATGGCCGAGATGGATGCCAGCAACGCCAGCCGGTTTTGGCGAACCGCGGCATCGTCGGCCATGACCATGACATCGTCGAAAAATTTGTCCACTGGACCTTGCAAGGTCGCGATGGTCCCCAGTGCGCTGTCCAGATCCCCCTGGACCAGCTGTTGGTTGACTTGGGTACTGATTTTTTGACAGGCGCTGAATAGATCACCTTCTGCAACCTGGGTGAACAAGCTTGGATCGACGGCTGCGGCCGGTGGCGGGTCCGCTTTTTTGAGGATGTTTTCTACCCGCTTGAAGGCCGCGGCAAGGGGGGTGAACTCAGGCTTGCCTTTGAGTTTCTCCAAGGCTTTGGCCCGTCGTTCCACATCCGGAATCTGATCGGCAGAGGCGCTGATGACGGCGGCAATTACGTCCTTGGAAAGTCCTTCATCGGCCAATAGGCGGGCAAGACGGTTGTTCAAAAAGGTCAATACGGCGGCCTGGGTTTTTTCAGACGGCTCGGTCTGTTTGTCGGCGAACAGGGAAATGCTTTTTTCTACCAACTGATTTAAAGAAATGTTGATGTTGCGCGCGCGCATGATCTGCAAAATGCCGATGCTCTGACGCCGCAACGCATACGGATCGGCGGCACCGGTGGGAATCAGCCCCACGCAGAAACAGCCGCAGATGGAGTCGATTTTTTCGGCAATGGAAAGCAGCGCCCCGGTTTCCGTTTCAGGCAGTTTTCCGCCGCTGTGGGTGGGCCGGTAATGCTCCTCGATGGCTGCCGCGACATCGGCCGGCTCACCGGCTTTCTGAGCATAAATTCGTCCCATGATACCTTGCAGTTTGGCGAATTCGCCCACCACCTGGCTGACCAGATCGGCCTTGCACAGATGGGCGGCCCGGACCACGTTTTCCTTTACGTCCGGGTTGACGGTATCCGCCAGCCAGGCGGCCAGGGTTTCAACGCGCATGACCTTGTCATGCATGCTGCCCAGCTTGGCTTGAAAAAGCACCCGCTTGAGTTTTTCGACCCAGTCTTCCAAAGGAACCTTGACATCGGCATTGTAAAAATAACGGGCATCGGAGAGCCGCGCCCGAAGCACCCGTTCATGGCCGGTGGCCACCAGGTCCATGTCCCGTGTACGGGTGTTGTTGACCGCCACGAAACCGGGCATCAACTGTCCGTCTTTGTCCACCACGGCAAAGTATTTCTGATGCTCGCGCATGGCCGTGATCAGGATTTCCTTGGGTACCTCGAGAAAGATATCGTCGAATTTACCGGCCGTGGCCACAGGATGCTCCACCAGGTTGGTGACGATGTCCAGCAGTTCTTCATCGGGAAGTACCTGGCCACCGATACCGGTGGCGGCCTTGGCCACTTCATCGGCGGTCATCTGGCGGCGCCGGTTGATATCCACCACCACATTGGCCGCCAAAAGCGTTTCTTCGTACTTTTCAGGCGCGTCGATGGCAACATTGCCCGGATTCATGAACATATGCCCGAGCGCGTGGCGACCGCTTTCGATCCGGCCGTCCAGAGTAAACGAGATCACGTTGTCGCCCAAAAGGGCCACGATACTTTGAATGGGGCGGGCAAACTGGATCGACATGTCGGCCCAGCGCATGCTTTTGGGAAACGGGGTGGCCAGAATCACCTCGGGCAACATGGTCTCCAAGAGCTTTTCCGTTGCCTGACCATGACTGGTTTTTTGTGCGCTCAGGTAGCGGCCTTTTTTTGTTTCCACGACATCAAGCCCGTCCACGGCCACACCGGCTTTTTCGGCAAACTTGACTGCCGCCATGGTGGGTTTGCCCGCATCGTCAAAGGCCACTTTTTCCGGTGGCCCCATGAGCTGTTCGGTAATGGTTTCCTGCATGGGCGCGACCTGATCAACAAACACCGCCAGTCGCCGCGGGGTTCCGCAGGTGCGTGCCTGACCATGGCCGATACGGGCCGCGTCCAGGCGCTGCAAAAGATTCTGGGCCATGGCGTCCAATGCCGGCTGGATGTAACCGGCCGGGATTTCCTCGGCGCCTATTTCTAAAAATAAGGTATCCATGTTCACCTCAATTACGATTTCACGTTCGATGTTGACGCTACCCCAAATGGATCAGGTGGTCGGCTTAAGGAGCGGAAACCCCAGGGTCTCACGCTGTTTCAGATAGCCCACGCCGCAGGCCCGGGCCAGATTGCGGATGCGACCGATGTAGCCGGTGCGCTCGGTGACGCTGATGGCGCCGCGGGCATCCAGCAGATTGAAGGTGTGACTGCATTTGAGGGTGAATTCATAGGCCGGCAGCACCAGATCGTTTTCAATCACCCGTTTAGCCTCTTTTTCATAGCGGTTAAAAAGGTCCAGCAGCATGTCAACATCGGCAATTTCGAAATTATAGGCAGACTGCTCCACCTCCTGCTGGTGGTGAACCTGACCATAGGTGACGGTGTCGTTCCACATGAGGTCATAAACGTTGTCGATGCCCTGCAGGTACATGGCGATACGTTCCAGGCCGTATGTCAACTCCACGGAAATAGGCGCCAGTTCCATACTGCAGGCTTGTTGAAAATAGGTGAACTGGGTACACTCCATGCCGTCCAGCCACACTTCCCAGCCCAGGCCGGACGCGCCCAGGGTGGGAGATTCCCAGTCATCCTCAACAAAGCGGATGTCGTGTTCCAGCGGATCGACACCCAGTGCCTGCATGCTTTGCAGATAAAGCTGCTGAACGTCGGTGGGGGAGGGCTTGAGCAACACCTGGTACTGATAATAATGCTGCAAGCGGTTGGGGTTCTCTCCGTAGCGGCCGTCGGTGGGGCGCCGGGACGGTTGAACGTAGGCCACGCTCCACGGTTCAGGGCCCAGGGCTTTCAATGTGGTATGGTGATGAAACGTGCCAGCACCCACTTCCTGGTCATAGGGTTGAGCCACCACACAGCCTTTTTGGGCCCAAAATTTGTCCAAGGTCAGAATCACATCCTGAAAATTCATCTTGTGTTCCTCGATTGTTTGGTCCGACCTCATCTTCGGTCCGTCAACCAATTGAATCAATTTGTAATCGAATAGCATCAGCGACCCTTACCAAAAAGGTCCAATAACCGCCTTACGTAGCATTTCAATTGGGGTTTAACAAGCCCTAGGTTGGATAATGGCTTATTAGACGACTCCTTGTGAATCCACCCGGCAATCGATCAATCCCGCTGTGGGACGCTCGGCAAGCAGCGTTTCCCAAACCGGTTTGAGGGCGGCAATAGCATCCGCCTCACCCATGGCCCACAGGCATCCGCCGCCACCGGCACCGGTAAAGCGGGCCCCGCACTGCCTGTCCATGGCGGCGGCAGCCAGCCGCTCACCCATGGATTCGAGCACCTGAGGCGTCATGGCTTTACGCAGGGCGGTTTCCTCATTCATGGCCGCTGCCGCGCGGCGCATGTCAACGGCTTCTAATGCATCGGCGAACTGATGGGTCAATTCGATGATGCGCTGCCACACGGCGCGGTCCTTGCCGCCAATGAATCGCCTGACCCAGGTTTGGTTGACATCTTTTGAAACGTGGGTCACGCCCAGATAGGCCACCAGTAGATGGCGGTCGAGGCCGGCGCATGCCGATGGGTCTGCCAGCGGGCGGCGGGAAAATGCGGGGTAGTCGGCCGTGGCCGGCCACCCCCAGCAGTTGACACCACCAAAAGCAGCGGCCAGCTGATCCTGAATCCCGCAAGGCACGCCGGCCACCCCTTGCTCGATGGCATGGGCCAGGAGCACCATTTGCGTTCTGGGGATCGGCGACCGGCCCATGGTTACGCCTAATTTGGAAAAAGCGGCGATCAGCGCCACAGCGGCCACCGATGACCCGCCCAGACCGCTTTGAGGCGGAGAGGTGGAATGAATGCCGATGTGCACCCCTTTCGCGCCGAAATAATCGGCCACGGCGAACATCAGTCCCAAGGGATGGTCGTAAGGGGCCGCCTGCGGTGCAAAGGCTGCTTCGGCGATACCATGCGACGAGATCCAGATCCGGTCATCTGTTGCCGGGCGCAGGCTGACGGTGGTGCGCTGGTCAAGGGCGATATTGACTGTGGCCGGTCGATGGATTCTCAGCGGATAGTGAAACGTGCTGATGTCCAGTGTGCCTCCGAAATCGATACGGCAGGGGGCGGACGCCTTCACCGGGGTGTTCTCAAGCAGCGGGCCGACTGTGCCCATGCTCAGATTGTCTGGGGTTGTTGATATCATTTTTTAGAAGTCAATCCACACATGCGGCCATTGCTGGCTGGTCATTTTTTTATGCAGTTTTGAAGAAATATCATGAGGGTACCATTAAACGGTAAACCCGGAAAGAACGGATATCATTATTGGTAAAAAAATATGCCGAAGCGATTGCCATGCGCATTCTCAAACAGGCGCTAAGGGATTTTCGCTTGACTTTCCTGGCCGCTATACTATCAGGGGTGAGAAAAGTGATGACAATTGAGAACTTGGCTATGGCGGGGATGTTTGGCAAGGCTTTTGCGCACGAAAGATGCGGTTAAGGAACATATGACGATGGTGACCCAAACGCATAAAGAACCGGACCGGTTGCACAGACCCTGGACAAATTCATTTACTCATTTTACCGGCAATGGATTTGCCATGGCCGTCATGACCGGATTGCTGGTATTGGTTTCCGCGCTCAATGGTTACATGAATGTCACCGGTTTGATGTGCATCCTGCCGACCATCAAACGGATCGTGGTCCTTCTGGGCATCGTTATCGAACTGGGCAAACTGACCTTGATCGCCATTTTGCACACGCACTGGGTATCGGCCCATCGGGGGTACCGATGCTTTTTTCTGGCCGGGGCGATTTTGTTCACGGCTCTGACGTTCACCGATGTTTTCGGATTTTTGAGTTACAACCATACCCGAACCGCCGAAGGCCTCGACATGCTGACGGTCGAGAAGGATGCCCTTGATCGGGAAGAGGCCTTGCTGCGTGCGCAGATGCAGCAGATCGACGATACCTTGGACGGTTTGCCGGACAACCATGTCAGCAAACGATTGAAGCTGCGCGAAGCCGCCGGTTATCAACAGATCGAGCAGCGCCTGGTGGAAATCGCCGGTCTGCGCGCCGGTGTATCTCAACGGCAAATTTCTTCAACCACGCACCTGGGACCGATTTTCAACAATGCGCGGATGATCGGGATGGATGAAGAGGCCGCCGTCTTTGTCTATCTTTTTGTGCTGTGCATCGCCACTGAGATGGCTTCTATCGGCACCCTGATCGCGATTATCAAATTCAACAAGGCCGCACGGCAGGTGACCCCTCGCCGGTTGCCCGAAAAAACGGTGGCGGATGACGAAGCGGAAAACACCGAACCCGAAGGGGAGGGGCCGGTGGATGAGGAAATTGCCCCCACAGAGACTTTTGTTGAGGAGCAGGAGGAGACCCCACCGGATGCCATCAGCCACCAGCGCAATCATACGCTCGCCGTGATCGTTGGGCGGTACGACTTATCCGATGCGCAGTTGGCGGAGATCACAGGCAAGAAAAGAGAGCATACGGTACGCGCATGGCTGGCCGGAGAATCCACGATACCCGAAAAAGCCATGCGGGATTTGCTCAGATGGGAGAAAAGTTTGGCCAGGAAGGTAAAGAAGCTAAGGGTCCGCAGTTAGTGCCCATCCATAAATGGCCAATTTGCCCGATATCGGCGTTGCGCGAAAAATTTAATCCTCGGAATATCAACCATATGCCTGTGGTTAAATTTTGATTTTACTTACTATTACCCTGTGATCGGCCGGATTGAGCCTTGAGTGCTGCGCCGCGCGCCATGGCCCTGCGGATGTCCCGTAGCACCTTGAGACTTTTGGGCGATTTGCCGATATGAAACGGGACAAAGGACTCCAAAAATGCCAGGCCTTCGGCAATGGCCGTTGGCGTGAACCGAATCCGGGAGGCCAGGCCCAGGTCATTGCTGTCAATCCACATCAGCTGCTTGAGTGTACCTTTGGAAAGACGCAGTGCATTACCAATCGCCCCGCCGCATCGGGGACAGATGATTCCGCCTTTGGCAGGATCCGCCACCACCGATGCGCATTCGATCCGATCCAGGTCGGTTTTACAGGTATGACAGTGATCGAAATTGGGACGAAACCCCGCGATGGATAAAAACCGCATTTGAAACAGGATACTGAGAATTTCAACCGGTATCTCCCCACGATCGAGTTCGTTGAGTACATGGATCATCAAGTGGTACAGATTTTTTTGGGGCTGCCCGTCGGCCATCCATAAATAAATTAATTCAGCCCAGTAACTGGCATAGGATGTCTTGAGAATATCTTCACGGATTTTAAAGTAGGGCGCTTCAAGGGAGGCTTCCTTGAGAACCGGCATGCCTTTGCCCTTGCCGCGGGTGAGCACGACATGAATCAGGGAAAAAGGCTCCAGTACGCCGGGAAAGCGTTTGACGCTTTTTTTGGCCGATTTGGCGATGGCGCTGGTTTTGCCCTCGGCTTCGGTAAACAGCGTAACAATCAGATCATAATCGCCATATTCGATCCGTCGCAGCAGGATGGCAGCGGTGTTTTGGTTGGTCATGGTTTCAGATGCCGAGAAATACGGTGGCGATGGTAAAGTAGAAATAGACGCTGATGATATCGATGCTGGTGGTGACAAAGGGACCCGTGGCCACGGCAGGATCGATATTGATGCGGGCCAGGAGCATGGGCACACATGATCCCACCAGCGCGGCCACAGACATGGAACAGACCACGGCCATGCAGACGGCCAAAGCCAACATGATGGTGCTATATTGCAGCTGGGCGACGGATCCGATCAGCACGCCGTACACCAGACCAAGAATGAGCCCCACGGCCAGTTCTTTGCCCACCACCGACCACAGATCATGGACATCGAGACGGCCCGTGGCCAACCCGCGCACCACGATGGTGGAGGACTGCGTGCCGATATTACCGCCCATGCCCATGATCACCGGAATAAACGCCGCCAGATAGGTGATGCGATTCAAACTGTCCTCAAAATGGGTAATTACGTAAAAGGCGAATATCCCCCCCAGACAGCTGGCAAAAAGCCACGGCAGGCGGATGCGAGTGCTTTTAAATACGCTTTTGGTTTCAACAAACTCCTCACCCACGCCAGCCATTTTGAGAATGTCCTCGGTGGCTTCTTCGCGGAAGATGTCGATGACGTCATCCACGGTGACGATGCCGACCAGGCGGTTGTTTTCATCGACCACCGGTACGGCCAGGATATCGTACCGGGCGACGAGCTTGGCCACCTCTTCCTGGTCCATGTGGGTCTGGACGGAAAGCACATCCGTGGTCATAAAGGCTTTTAACGGGGTGTAGGGTTTTACCACGACCAGTTGCCGCAAAGAACAGACCCCCACCAGTTTGCCGTGCTCGTCCACGGCGTAAAGGTAAAACGGCATTTCCACATCGGCAAATTCCTTTTGGATTTGCTCGATGGCGTCCTTGGCCGTGATTTCCTGGTTCAGGGCGATGAAATCCGGGTTCATGATACCACCGGCAGTATCATTGGCGAAACGCATCAGGTCCTCGACTTCATCGGACCCCTCTTTTTTCATGCGTTTGAGCAGACTGCTGGCGGTTTCTTCGGGAAGTTGATTGAGCAGGTCGGCCACATCATCGTTGGGCATGTCTTCCAGGATGGCCACAACCGCGTCTGGATCCATACCATCGATCAGGGCCACGAACAGGTCCTCATCCATCTCGCTGAAAAGGATGCCTTTTTGCGCATTGTCCTCGATCATCTCGAACAGCATGCGCTGGTCCTGGAGCGACAGGTCTCGAAAAAGGATCGACAGATCGGCACCATGGGTCTTGTTGACGATTTTGCGCAGACGACTACCGGCGCCCCGGCGCAGAAGTCGCTTGATGCTGATCATCAGAATTCTTTGTCGATCCTGTTGCATAAAAATAGAGTGTTAAGTGTAAAGTTTTAAGTGTTAAGTTGTGGAATGCTGCCGTTCTTCATTTATCTGACGAAAAGCCCTGGCTTAAAGCCTTATACCTTACACCTTAAACCTTTTTTTATGGTAATTTCAAATTCACCACCTGGCCGCTGCTGCCAAAAATGTTCACCGGTTCATCGTTGAAAAAAATCTGCAGCCCATTGGCATCGCCGATCATCAGATTGAAATGGTCGGTGCCCTCCAATTCAAGGCGATCTTCGGGCTTTAGATCATATGCGCGTACGTTTTGATCGTCCACGATGATTTTGAGCCAGGTCTGTTCCAGGGCAACCACCCGCAATTTCAGTTTGGCCGGTTCTTTTTCGTCGTCTGTATACTGCTGTGAGCTCTGATGTTCTGTGGCCGAGGGGGCCGGCCGATTTGGCGATGCCGGGTTGGCGACGGGGTCGGATTCCGGAAAAAAATCCGTGTAGCGCACGACCAGCAATATGCTGGCAATCAAGCCCATGATTAACAGTAAACGGCGGAGGAGCCCGATTTTAGCCTGTCGTTTCAACCGCCGCTTACGGGTGGCGGCCTGCCGCTTGAGATTGGCCAGGTAAAGGTTGATGGCCACATCGGCATCGGCGCCTACGGTACTAGCATAGGCGCGGATAAAACTTTTCAAATAAGCCTGTGGCGGAAGCCGGTCAAGGGCGTTGGCTTCCATGGCCAGAAGACAATTGACGGTGATTTTTGTCCTCGCGGCGACGGTCTCGATGGCCATTTCCCGCTGCAAGCGAAAATTTTTTAAATAGCTTCCAAATGAATCCTGTTTCACTTCCGATTCCATATCAAAACCGCCATATCATGAAGTGGATGATCCATTATTTGATGATTTTAATGTGCGAGCGCTCGCGCAAGGCTTCAAGCCACGAAAGAAATTTTGTATCCACTTCTTCTTTGAACAGTTTCTGATGAATCTCCTCCCTCACACTATCCAGGGGCTTTCCCTCGTCGCGATTGATCGACTCCACGAAAAAGAGCTGAAATCCTAAATCGGTATCCAACACCGCGGTGGTTTGGCCAGCCTTTAACCCTTCAAGGGCGGTTTGAATCAGGGGCGACAGGGAAGATGTTTCAAACTCACCAATATCCCCGCCATTGACTGCCGTTGGGCCCTGGCTGACGCTGCGTGCCAGATCGGCAAAAGATTGCCCGTTTTCTATTCTCTCGCGAATGTTTTCAAGCTGCTCGCGCATGGCCTGTTTCTCACTGTCGGATGAATAATCAGGCACCTTCAACAGGATGTTTCTCAAGTGATAATGACGCTTGCCACCGTAAAGTTCCGGATGATCGTCGTAATACGCCTTGATATCCTCTTCGGTGATCACGATTTTGGATTTGACCTCATAATTGACCAGACGCGTTCTCAGAATCTGTTCCCTGATCTGATTGCGATACTGGTCCATGGTCATTTGTTCCTGCGCCAAAAAGCGACGCAAATCCTCATCGGTAAAATAATTGGCGGATTTAATGCGTTCGATGGTGGCATCGATCTGGGCCTCATCCACCTGAATATCGTTGCGCTTGATTTCCTGGTCGGTGAGTTTTTCATCCACCAGGCGATTCAACATGTCCTCGCGGACCTTGAACAGCATTTCTTGCTGCTTGTCTTCGTCCGGAACCTGCTGCTGGATACGCTCGGCATAGGGTCCCATGCGGCTGTTGAGCTCGGAGAGCAGAATAATGTCTTCGTTGACCACCGCAACGATTCGATCGACGACTGTTGATGCGACCGTTGTGGTGGTCAGGCCGAGAAAAATGGCCGTCATCATCCCAATGCATACTGCGATACAATGATTTCGCTTCAAGTTGATCTTAGTCCTCGGCCTGATCGGCCGTGTTGGTGTCAGGGGTTGCAGATTGGTCCCACAGTTCCCAGTTGATGGTTACCTGGTAACGCTCACGCAGCTGGTCCATCCATGGGGCATACGCAGCTTCCACTTTTTCCCGGCGCAGTTGTTGGACGATCCGATGTTTCAGGTCCGCTTCCGGCGGTTTATCTTGATCAACGGAAAATTCCGTTTCGTGGGCCTTGTAGTATTTTTCGATGTCCTGTGCCGATATGGTCACCGATCGGGCCAGATCAACCGCGATCACTTTTTCGATCAGCAGCCGTGCCCGCAATCGATCCTTCCATAAAGAATAGGGGATCGCGCTCTCCAGTAGCATCTGCTGGAATTCGTCATCCTGGTAATCTTTTTTGAGGTCCTCGATGGCGGTTTCCAATTCCTGGTCGTCCAGCGTAATGCCCAACTCTTCGGCCCGGCGCTGGATGATCAGTTCTTCGGCCATTTGGTTCAATACCCGCAAGCGTGCCTCTGCCAACAACACCCGGTCGACATTGCGGTTATCGCTATAGGCGATTTTGGCTGTTTCGAAAACGCGTTCGAATTGGCCTTTGGTAATCGTTTGACGATCGGTGCGGATCAGAACGGTATCGTCGGACCCGTAGGGGTCGGGCGAATCGCAGCCGGTAAAAAGCAGGCCTGCAAGTAAACAAATGGTCAAGACCAAATGGTGCCACGGCGCCTTGCGGGATCGATCCGGTATTGGCCGGGGTTGTCGATAACGTACTGCAAATTTTCTAAATATTCTTATCATAAACGATCAGGAGTTAACATGTTGCGCTATTTCGATCAAGATGTTTTTCGTTTCGGCCAGCATGGCGCGGGGTGCGCTTTTGGATAACGCGGTTTTCATCAGGTAATCCGGCGTCAGCTGATAGCGGCCGTTGCCGGCGTTGATCATTTCCACGATGCCCAAGGGGCGTTGCTGATGCATATCGCTGAAGGCCAGGGCCAGTTGCTGACCAAAAAGATCCAGACGTTTGACGCCGGCCCGGACGCACAGCACCCGCAGCATGATTTTGAGCAGCAGGTTTTCGGTTTCCTCGGGCAGGGGGCCGAATCTATCGACCAGCTCGGCTTTCATGGCCGAGATCTGTTTGAGATCGGTCACCTTGGCCAGGCGGCGGTAGATCAAAAGCCGCTGGTCGATATCAGGCACATAGGTTTCGGCGATGTAGGCGGACATGGGCAGGTTGATTTCCGGCTCCAGGCCTTCGGTAATGGGCTCGCCCTTTAACTGGGCCACGGCCTCTTCCATGAGTTTGAGAAACATATCATAGCCCACGGCGGCAATATGGCCCGACTGACTGGCTCCCAGAATAGCGCCGCCACCACGGATTTTCAAATCGTTCATGGCGATCTGAAAGCCCGATCCCAGATCGCTGTGCTCCATGAGCACTTTCAGGCGCTTCTGGGCGTCAATGCCCAGGCGGCTCTCTTCAGGAATAAACAGGTAGGCATAGGCCTGCTCGTCCGAGCGACCCACCCGGCCGCGCAGCTGGTACATCTGGGCCAGGCCGAACCGATCGGCCCGGTTGACCAGGATGGTGTTGGCCGTGGCCACGTCAATGCCCGACTCGATGATCGTCGTGCACACCAGCATGTCGATTTCGTTCTCCATGAACTGCATCATCACCGTTTCAAGGGCGTCCTCGGCCATTTGTCCATGGGCCACGGCCAGGCGGACCTCGGGAACGATCTGTTTGAGGCGGCCGGCCATGCGTTCGATGGAATTCACGGTGTTGTGCACGAAAAAGATCTGTCCACCGCGGGCCAATTCGCTTCGGATGGCCTCGCCGACAACGGTTTCATCGAACTCGCACACATAGGTGATAATGGGATGACGCTGTTCCGGGGGCGTCGAAATCACGCTGATGTCACGAATCCCCATCATGGACAGATGCAGGGTGCGGGGAATCGGCGTGGCGGTAAGGGCCAGCACGTCCACCGTGGCACGCAGGCGCTTGAGTTTTTCCTTATGCCGTACGCCAAAGCGCTGTTCCTCGTCAATGATGAAAAGGCCCAGATCGTTAAAGGTGACATCCTTTTGCAGCAGGCGGTGGGTGCCGATCACAATGTCCACGGTGCCTTTCTTGATTTCCTCGACGATACTGCGCTGCTCGGCCTTGGAGCGGAAGCGGCTCAGGCAGGCTACCTTGATCGGGTAATTGTCGAAACGCCGCGAAAAGGTGGCGTGGTGCTGTTCGGCCAGCACCGTGGTCGGTACCAGCATGGCCACCTGTTTGGCCTCGCTGACCGCCAGAAACGAGGCGCGCAGGGCCACCTCGGTCTTGCCATAGCCCACATCGCCGCATACCAGGCGATCCATGGGATTGGGGTCGCGCATGTCGGCCAGCACGTCTTCGATGGCCTGCAACTGGTCCGGGGTTTCCTCATAGGGAAAATCCGCCTCGAAGTCCGCGAAATGGCTGTCTGCCCCACCATAGCCATGCCCGGCCTTGATTTTGCGCTGGGCATAGATTTTGAGCAATTCGCCGGCGATTTTCTCGGCGGATTGACGCACCTTTTCCTTGGCCCGCTCCCAGGAGCGGCCGCCCATTTTGTCCAGGGCCGGCATAGTGCCCTCGACGCCCATGTATTTTTGGATCAGGCCCAGGCGGTCCACGGGCAGGTAGAGCCGGTCGTCGTCCCGGTAGACAACAAGCAGAAAATCATTGACCGTGCCTTCCAATTTCAGTTTGACCAGCCCCTCGTACCGGCCGATGCCGTGCTCATCGTGGACGACCAGCTCACCCTGCTTGAGATCGGAAAAGGTGAGCAGATCGGTGTGCACGCGTTTGGCAGGGCGGGTGGAACGTTTGGTTCGCGGACCGAAAATTTCGGTTTCCGTGACCACGCTCAGCCGGTCCGCCGGCCATACAAAGCCGCCGGTCAGCCGTCCCTGGCAGATGAAAACCCCCTTGGGTCGCCCTGACAAGGGAAAGGGTTCTTTTACCAAAGCCTTCACCTGATAGGGCGCCAGGATCGCGGCCAAACGGTCGACCTGCCGCGCGGTCTCGCAGACCATCACCAGGGTACGGCCGGCTGCCTGCTGATCGCCGATCCACTGTACCAACGGCTGGGCGGGCTGCTCCCCTTTGCGCGCCTGGTCCATGGTTTGGGCCAGGTCGCCATTGTCCGTCATGGTGGCCTCGACGGTCAGACGCTGGGCCTGGCCGGTCAGCGCCAGCGGCGTCAGTGAAATCGCCTGACGCTCGGTCAGACCGGATTCGATTTCCGCCCAGCTTAAAAACAGCGCTTCAGGGCGGACGCAAATGCGCTGGTCGGAAAGGGCCTTGTCATAGTTGACCTGGGCCTGCCCGGCGCTTTTGTCGGCTGCCTGACCCAGTTCGGCAGGGTTCTCGGCAATGATCACGGTGTCCGGCGGCAGGTAATCAAAAAGGGTGTCCATGCGGGGATAGATCAAAGGGGTCAGATTCTCGATACCGGGAAAGACGCCCTGATCCTTGATTCGCTGCACAAGGTCCCGAACCGTGGTCGGTGGCAGGTCCTGATGGATGGCCTGGCCCCGCAGGCGGTTGATGATTTCATCCAGGCGGTCTTTTTCCAGGGTTACCTCCCGGGCCGGAAGGATCACCGCCTCCTGGGCATGGTCACGGCTGCGCTGACTGGATGGTGAAAAAAAACGGATGCTCTCGGCAAAGTCACCGAACAGTTCGATGCGTAGGGGCTCGTCGTACAAGGGCGAGAAAATGTCGATGATACCCCCGCGCACGCAAAAGTCACCGGGCTCTTCGACCACCACCGTGCGGGTGTATCCGCCGGCCACCAGTTTGGCCACCAGGCGGTCCGGCTCGATTTCCTCCTCGGCGATGAGCAGCTCGGCATAATCGGCCATAACGGACTTGGGAATCAACCGCTGGCGCAGGGCCGCAGCCGTGGTGACCGTGACCTGGGGGCCTTTTTCGAAAGAACCGGAAAAAAGGGTGTACAGGGCCCGGATGCGCCGGGCGGCGGTCTCATTGTGGTAGGCCATGAACTTGAACGGCGAAAGGTTGTAGGCCGGAAAATAAGCGGCCGATTGTCCGGTTTCACTGTTGAAACACTCGATTTCAATCCGCCGCTGGTCGGCCAGCTTGGCCGAGGCGGTGATCAACAGCACGGGACGCGACAACTGGCGGACAATGGCCGTGGCCAGGTAGGCTGCGGCGCTGCCCGCAAGGCCCGTGATGGTCAGGGGACCGGTGCGCCGGCCAATGGCGCGGACCAGTCCCCGTGATGCAATTTCCTCTTGTTGGTGATCCACAAACACGATTGTTGGTCTTTCCGTTTTTATTTGAAGACATGACCGCCCGCAACAGGCTGTCGCCTGCCGGGAGACGCTCCACATGATTCATTTTGTAAGTGATAACGAAACCATTGGCAAGCCTGATGGGGAATTTGTTCGATAACACCCCCACCACCTTAATTGATTCCGGAGTCTCCCAGCACTTCCGGGCCGACCAAGTCCGGGAAATAATAACGCAGCACTTGGGCCGGGAAACCGATGGTCAGCGGTGCTCTGTGGGAGGTTGCACAGGCGAGCCCTTCCTGAACCAGTTGACTGACAATGCGACGCGCATGCCGGTCGCTCTGGTGATCCATGCCCATGATGGATCGGGCCTCACCACGCGGCACAGTGCCTTGTAAAAACAACGCTTTCAAAAGCCGGCCGGCACGGGGATCCAGTGGGTCCAGCGCGCCGCGTGATTTGTCGCGATCCCGTATGTAGCCATCGATGCGTGCATCAATCCGGTTCAAGGCCAGGATCCGGTCCATAAACGTAATTTGATCCAGGCAAACCTCAAGAAAGTAAAGACAATAATCGGCAAAAAAGGCCTGATCGAACCCCTGGCCATTTTCGTCGGGAGAATCGGCCGATTGCAGGTTGGTCATATACCAATATTTGTCCCGCGAAAACCCCCTTGACAGGGACCACAGGTTTCCCCGGTTGATCCCGATATGGGCCAGATACAACCCGGAAAAGAGTCTGGCCACACGGCCGTTGCCGTCCCGAAACGGATGCAGCCAGACCAGCCGATGGTGACTGGCGGCGGCGGCAATCAACCGTTCGTCGCCATGGAACTGGCCTGGGTGGTACAGCTCGCTGAAGGATTCATACACACCCGGCAATTGCCGGGCATCCGGGCCGTGGGGCGTGATCCCACCGTCCAGGGACACCGACCCGTCGCGAAGCTTGCCCGGTAATACGGAAAATTGAGTAAAACCGTCCCCGCCATGGGTGAACTGATGTTGGGGGGGAAGGTTTTCATAAAAGGTACGATGAATGGTGCCGACAAAATCGAGGCTGCACGGATTATCGGGCGGGGCCGTGGAAAGCGCATGCATCATGGCCCTTTCGGTTTTTACGTGGGCGGCACACAGTTCCTGGGCATAGCGACGCTCCGCGTCCTTGGCATAATCTTTGTTCAGCGCCGCTTCGATATCCAAAATGGTGGTCTTGTGCCCTTCGATCAGATTGGAGTGGTAACTGTTGATAAATCTCAGCCGGTCGCCCAGCGCCTTGGCCGTTTCCTTGGCAATCCGTCCTTCCAGTGTGGCTGCGGCGATAACGACCGCCTGGGCCATGTCCTTGAGTTCACCCAGCCGCTGGTCTGGCAGTGGCGGATGAAAAACCAGATTGGGCGAGGGATTGGAGGGAAGTTGTGTCATGTCTGGTTTTATTTCCGGTTTATCTATCTAAAAATTATACATATATAACTTAGTTAAACCCGATTCTATGTCCGGTTTAATGGGAAGGGTCAAGTCCGGTACTATGTCCGTTTAATATAATATGTTTACAATTCGTTCAATGATATTGGTGAAAATATATGTCCGGAAGGGTGAGGGGGTGAGGGGGTGAGGGGGTGAGGGGGTGAGGGGGTGAGGGGGTGAGGGGGTGAAGGGGTGAAGGGGTGAAGGGTGAAGGGTGAAGGGTCGAGGGTATCTGGATCACAGGCACAAAGCCCAAAAAAGCCCTATTTTGCCCCAATTCAAAAAATGCCTTGACCGGCCTAAAAGGCCGTGATAGTAGGCTTTTCAACGATTTGCCACCGTAGCTCAGCTGGTAGAGCAGCTGATTCGTAAGAAGCTGGGCGGTTGTTAAAAATTAGGTAGTTACAACGCTGTGAGTTGTTTGTGTGCCAAAAACCGCGATTTACCCGCCTAAATCCACAGGTCCAATATTTACCTCTCCAATATCGTCCACATGCTCATCGGTAAGATGGCTGTAAATCATCGTCGCTTTTATATCGGAATGACCAAGGAGTTGTTGTATCTCGAGAAGGGTGCGGCCTTCTGCAGCTTTCATACTGGCAAACGTATGCCGTAGGCTGTGCAATGAAAGATTTCCGTATCCTCCCTTTATGAGGGCTTCCTTCACCCGGTGCGATACAGTATCCGGGTGGCGCCAACGCTCAAAAACATAACCGCTTTCTTTGGGGCCAATGGAGAGCAAGACCGACAAGAACAATCGATTGATTTTATAGGACCGTTCTAATTTTGATTTCGTGGTTTCGGTTTTTACCGTGTAACGACCGTCTTCAAGGCTGACATTTTCCCATCTGAGGCCGACCAATTCCGACCGGCGCCGGCCAGTGGCAATGTAAGCGGTCACCATCCTCCGCAAATCCTTATCCTTTATTTTGGACAACAACCCGCTCAACTCAGCCTTTTTAATAAATTTTGGCAGCCTTTTTTTTCTTGGCAGCTCTTTGACGTCTGCGAATGGGGAATTTTTTATGTATTTCCATTCGACCGCTTTTTTAATCACAATTCGCGCATGGCGAATATAGTTGTTTATGGAGTCCGTTTTGTTTCTGTTTTTCCGGCATTCGGCGATCATCAAGTCAATGTGTTTTTGGCCCAATCGATCGAGCTTGATTGATTTACCGGCCATGTCAACCAGCTTTGAAAGTGCCAACCGGTTTGCACGAAATGTTGACTTGCTGTCGATCGCGGTCTCTGCCCATTCCAAATATTCTCTTTGAAACGCTCCCAGGGTAACGGTGCATATCCCTGTGATGTCAGCAATCCGGCCGGCAAAGGCTTCTCGTTGGATAGCCTTATAAGCTCTCTGTGCCTTGGTCTTGTCCCTGGTTTTTAGCGATGCCCGCTTACCGTCTTCATAGCGGACATAATAGGATAAAAACTTGCCAGTCTCAGGATGGTATCGCTTATAGAGCTTCATGATGATTTTCATACGATAATAATATCCTATTTGGCAAGATCCTGATGGGTTTCGAACTGACAGTAACTACGTAACCTGTTGAAATTTTGTGATGGCGTTGGATGCTGTTCATTGACAAAATTATATTGAATAATTTTTTACCATTATTATGTAGATTCTGCATAACACTGCTAATTAAGACATAAAATAGAATTTACGGCTCGCATTTCATTACAACTTTCAATTTGGCTTGCTGTTATTTAAAAAAATAACAGCACTTTAAAAGCATGGAGTGGAGCATGTAAATTAAATGTAGAGGTTTTTAGTTGCTCAATTGATTAAAAAGCGTTTAATATTGGTCAGTTTTAATCTGTTGACAGGCTTTTTTCTTTAATTTGCGCTGCAACAACAAAAGCAAAAGAAGAAGTCTATATAATCTGTAAGGTGGCGCCCCGCTGCGCGCGGCGCCACCGGCCCGAGTTGAGCGGCACGCCGCTCCAACGCCGTGGTGGCTGTCACTGGCTGGCGCTAATAAAGCATGTCAGCAACTCGAGCATAATAGGATGGCTTGCGCGCTGATTCGCGGTCGCCACCAAGTCGTTGGAGCGGACTGGCACGTCTTGCACGCAAGCCTTAAAGGCTTACAGCAAGCCTGTGCCAGCCGCTCAACTCGGGCCGTTCGATGTAATAAAATGATAAAATTAAAATTCAAACTTGATGATCAATTCCTCGTCGATGGCTTTAAAAGATATAGACGACAGCATGCGATTCGCAATAGCTGGTTTGTTTTAAAGATAATTCTTTCATGTGTTTTTTTGATTCTCGCATTTGTTTCCATATATCATGGAGATTACAAGCTGTTATTTTTCTTTGCGGTTGTGGTTATTCTAATGCTCTATGGGCATAAAATTGATTACCTTTTTATTAAGCGTCGTAGTCGTAAATCGCCACATATAAACGAGGACGTCGAGATTATTCTGAGCGAAAATGGTTTCCAAGCTGTCAGTTCAAAGTCTGAAACCAAGGCTAAGTGGTCAATTTTTACTGAAGCTGTGGCTTTTCGAGATGGATTCCTGCTTTTCCAAGGGCCAAGATTATTTAACTGGTTGCCTTTCAATAAGATTTCAGAAGGTAACATTCAAAAGCTAATTGATCTTATAAAAGCCAACATTGAAATTTATAAAATCATCGAACAACCGGCTTCACAGGGATTCGGGCCAAAAAGCGGCCCTCACCCGTGAGCCGGAGCGTTCGGCTTCCTGGAAATAAACAAGTCAGGATGCTATTTCTATTAATATTAAGATAAGGAGAAGCTAATTATGAAAAAAAAGTTTTCAGTTGTATCAGTTGTGGCATTAATTATTCTAACAGGATGTGCGGCACAGTCGCCTATTGTAAAAACACAACAAGTTGCACCTCCATCTTTTGATGAATACGTAAATATTCCATTTAAAAAGTTTACAAATAGAATGTTTTTAAATGATGTTAAAGATAAATACATCAGGCTTGATGCTGATTTTGGGTATCTATATGATGCTACTCGCGTTGGAGGTTATCCATCAGAAGAGTGGGTCAGGATACAGATCATAAAAGACTCTATTGGTTTTGATAATGTAATGGTCCCAAAATCTGAGTCTGATTTGATATTCGAGTTAATGCGCGGTGAAGCGATCACGATATATGGCAAAACAACAGTTTGGTCGTCATCATACAAAGGTATCAAGCAACCGGATGAAATCGCCATAAGAGTAACAAAGGTTGAGAGGAGAAAAAGCCAAAATTCGACCACCATTCCTGATATTACAGGCTGGGAGATGGTGAATATCCAAAATCATAATGATCTTGAGATCAAGACATACCACAATGGCGGTAAGACCATTATAATACAATACAAGGGGGGGCAGCCTATTGGGTTTTGGAAAGCACCCATCCCCCAAGGACAAGCTATGACTACTTATTGTGATAAGGATGGTGATGGTAATTTTGAAACTGTCCTTACGAATAACCCATATTGCGAATAGTAATAGCCGAATCGGGTAGCCGGGGGTTTTTCTCCTCCAGCCCCCACACCACCCTAGCAAGCGGGTCCGCACTGGGCGGTTCCCAGAGTCATCCGGGCCGTGGCCGGGATATTGAATGACAAACAACAGCTCTTTGACAGATACTACTGGCGGCCATCAGGAGCACAATGGTTTCATATCGCGCCAAGCAAGGCATATTTGACCTGGTCGGCCCTGCTGTGCTTGAGCCTATGAGCACTGGCACCTACTCTGAGTTCGGCCCTTCACCATGTCCCGGCCATTACACCGGGCGTTGGGCTACTATGGCCTCTGCTGACTTCTGACCGATCACCCGGGCGGTTGCCCGCCGAGGCGTTGCGCACGAACAAGCAGCCGATATCCATCCTGGTTGCGCCCTTTGTTTCTTTGCACGGCGTCGGGCGGCTGCATTCCCGAGGCCGTTGGGACTTGGTCAACCGGTTGCCCGGCCGGTCGTTTCTACGGATGGTTTCGGATGCCGTCTGTGGCAACCTGCCGGTCAGATCTCCCCGGATAAGGACGTGAACTGTCACTGCACAACCGCGCCATTTACCGTATCTCCTGAACCCAGGCTTCGTTATGTTGTGCTAACTTACCCGGAGACTCGGCCTTATATGACGTTTCTGTTCGTCGGCTCACAGTTTTGCACTCGGGCTTCCTCCAGACAGCTCCTCGCGAGGCTGCCCTTGCCGTCGGCTAATGTTTCGATCTGAGCCAGAGGGGCTCGGATCGGGTTCACACATAGGGGACTTGCACCCCATTAGTTCACGCCCATGCCGGGCGTACACATCGTCATTCACTATATTGCCATTCCGCTCCATGGCAACTGGTGATACCGGGCGTTACCATCACAAATTTTCAAAGAGCGATAAAGCTTAATCAAACCTACTTATTTAAATTCAGCAGATATCGAACTCCCCATGACTTAATAGGTTCACCGCAACCCCATACGATGCAAAACATCAAGTACGAAAGCATCATCACGTTCAACAAATTGTCGCATCGATTCCAGGCTGATCCGGCGGTGGCCACCTTCTGTGCGGTACCCTGATATGGTCCCATCATCAAAAAGGCGTCTCAGCGTTTTGAGGGAAAGGGCGAACATTTTAGACGCGTTGGTCAGCGTTATGTATTGCGGTGCCGTCAAATCAATACACTCTCCGTAGGGAAATCACATCACAATACGTTCCTTTATTAATGGTGGGTGGCCTTATACCATCCGCCAGGTTTATTAAGCGATGATCCGGATTTCAGCAGGAACGCTTTCATGCAACCATTCTTTTACATTCTGGATGGCTTGAAGCTTCCACCGACCGCCATCGGCTTCGAAAAGTGCGGCCGTGGGCAGCTCACCATCGCCATTGCCGGATCTCATTCGGAAAACAAACCGACTTGCAGGCTGCTCGGCTTCCAGGAATGTTCGGTAAGGGGTGAGGGTAACCGGATTGGGCAGGTTGATATTTTCAACCCGGGCGATGCCGGCCTTGGCTGTGACCTGCTGGGTGATCCCATCGTCACCGACTGTCACGACTTTTTCGTCCTTTATGTTGCCGACGATTGAAAGGATCCGCTCCACCGTTTCATCCTTGATGAACATGGATTGCAATTTGATGTTGAAACTTTCAATGCTCATGTACTGGCCCCATGGAAAATCATCCATGATCAACCGGGCCCGGATGTATTCCTTGCGCTGCTCGAACCCGCCGAACAACGGACTGTACAGTCGGACGTCATCAAAGTTCAGGATGTGAATGGTCAGGTCTTCAACTTTGAGTCCATCCGGGTTAGTCATGATGTAGTCGGTCAATCCGGATAGGGTGTGGACGGTGAGCTCACCTGGTTCAGGATCCTTTACCGAATAAATCTGCTTGCTTGTGTAATCGCGGCCGTCAAAATTCAATTCAACTGGCCTGCTAAGATCGATGACTTTTTCCATGGCTTGAGTGATCATTTTGTTGAATCTCCTTTTCTTAATTTGGTGACGTTGCCGGATTCCTCGGTTTGTTCCTGTTGCTCTTGTTGACGCTGTTCAAACTGCAGCCTCATTTGTTCGGGGCTGTGTTCGTAGGCCTCGGCCCGGCCCTTGATATCAGCCCCGATATAGGCGTTGGTGGAATAGGGCTCGGCTGTTGCCAGTTTGGACGAACAAACTATGTCCAGCTTGGCATAGCTTCTTTCCTTGGGTTTGATTTTGACTTTGAGGGTGACCTCCCTGGGAGCGGTTTCAATCGAATTTGGATCGGCGATGTTGTCCAGGACGCGTTGGAGCTCATCATCGAACCGCTCAATAGCCGCGCCGCCTCCCAGGTTAGCCAGGGATAGCTTTTTTTCGCTGATATTCAGTGGCATTGGGGTATCCTTTTTTTATTTTGCTTTAAGATTGAGTACTATCAATCCGTGTTGCATATTCCGGCAAGTTACTCGGCATGGTCAGGTGAACACCGTCATGGGTGATCAAGCCGGCCACCGTCTTGGTCATCAGATTCACGCAGATGGCGGCGGTCTGCAAAAGACGCTTGTTGAGCTCTACCCGCCAGTGGGGATTATCCATGGATATGGCGTCGATCTTGGCCACCCGTTTCCGGAACATCCGCCGGAATTCCTCCAGGCCGCATTCGTTATTCATGTCTACCCAAAGGAATTCTTGGATAGTTCTGGCTGCTTTGATTACGTCAATGATGTATTTCTCTTCGTCGTTCATGATTATTCACCTACGAATCCAGAAAACTGCTCAATACAGGTTGGCATACGGCCGTCGGACTCGCCGGCGATATCTTCGATGATCATGGATGCCTCCGCAGGATCGATATCCAAGCCGTTGAGGTACCCGGTGAAGCGGTCGAACTCCTGAAGCAGGAATCCGGAAACGAGTTTGGCGTCATTGGGTTTCATGGTTTCCTCCTGTATTTTTGGGTCGAAAAAAGGACATCTGAATCCGGTCCGGCGCCGGCCGGTCGTATTTGGTCAAGATCCTTGCCAGCTGGCATTCCGGACAGAGGCCGTTGACGAATTCGCTTGGCGGGTATTCGAGTCCGCAGCGGCACCGCAGGCCGGCTTCCAGTTTTTTCCGGTGTGGCATGGTCACCACCTGATCAGTTGACCGGTAAAGGGCAGACCATGCGTTTGTGTGAAAAACGCCAGCATGTCTTCCCACTCATGGCCTTCCCTCCTGAAACCATCGGCGACGGCAAGATTTTTCATGGGCCCTTCGCAGAGCCAATTATTGATAAAAACCGTTCCATGGGGGAGGATGTCGATCCTGTCTGCAAATAGGCATGTCGATTCCAAAAGCTTGCGACACGCTTTCGTTCTCAAACCGGTGTAATGGTAAAGACGGTCGCCGGCCTTAAACGGCCTTTTGCGCATGGCCCGGATCGTCTGGCGTTTCTCGCCGGACTCTACCAGTGGGGCGAATTGTTTCTTGTAATTTAGGATGGGCACGATCTCACCTTTCAATATTCATCCCGGTCATATCCCCAATCGTCCTCATAGTCGTAATATAGCGACGCCCTGAAATCATGATCCTCCAGAGCTTTCACTTTCGCCTTCTGTTCAGGGGACCATTCGGATTGAGGTAAATTCTCCTTGATGATGGAGACCTCTCTTCGGATACTTGCAGCATTTCGCTCGGCATTCATCCGGGCTTCCGTTGCGCGCTTGGCAATCTTGTATTGTTCCTTTGCCTTATCCACTAATCGCTGGGCCTCTTTGCGGGTTTCATCGATATCTTTGCTGGTGATCCTCCCAATCCCATCCGGGTTTACGCCCAGGCAAACCTCAAAATGGCAGTCGTCAAAACTGTTCATTACTTTGACGCTGGCACTTTCAAATTCCATAACAAAGTCCTCCATTTCAGTATTGAGAAGGTATAGCATAATATAACAAATATGATTGACAAAGTGTTATAATATGGTATTTTGAGCTATGAAAACGATCAAGTGGAACAACAAGGCCCGCAAGCAGATAAAGAAAATTCCGAAACATTATCAGGAAGCGATTTTTGATTCGGTGGACAAATTGGAGGATTTCCCAAAATGCACGAACCTTGATATTGTTCCTCTCAAGAACCATCAATACGATTACAGACTTCGTGTGGGCCGTTACCGGGTATTGTTTGACGATAAGAAAGAGGTCCAAATCATCGCGATACAGGAGGTCAAGAAAAGAAATGAACGAACATATTAACCACCAGATCATTACCCAGAACGGCAAGCCGGCATTTGCTGTTGTTCCATGGGATGAATACCAGCGCTTACTGCGTAACCAAGTTGACGCTGACGATTCTGATATTTGGTTTCCCAATGACGTTGTTAAGGCAAACGTCAGGGGGGACACACTGGTAAAAGCCTGGCGTGAGCACTTCGGACTTACCCAGGAGGAACTTGCGGATCGGGCAGGAATCAAGCAGCCTTCTCTTGCGCGGCTGGAAAGGGGCGATTCAACTCCCAGGAAAAGCACCCTAAAAAAACTTGCCGATGCCATGGATATCAGTGTTGAGCAGCTCATTGACTAGAATTTCCCCATCTCGGCCAACTCGTTCATCTCATCAACAACCGCCTGACATTCATCCAGGTTCATGGAATATGGGAACGTGGTTGAAATCGCGTTTTTCTGAAACAGGTTTTTAGTGGCTATACTGAATAATTTCTCATCTTGGCTCTTTTTGGCGATCAGGTCCGATCTTGCGGCGCGGAGTTCGACATCAATTGTTTGGTTGTTACCACTCTGACCCTCCAGATCGGCGCCGGGGTTATCGCTTTTGTCATCTGATTCACCGTTTCCCATCCAATCGAGTTGGAATGGAAAACGCATATCTTTATAAATCCGCTCGAACTTTGCGACCAGCTCCCGCTGTTGGTCTTCTGGCATGCTCCAGATGGCTTTTTCATATTGGTGAACGTATGCCGCAAGGCCTGTTTTGACACCGTCTCCGGTACGCATCTTGTTCCATTTATCCGGCCAGAAAGGGTGCTTTTCGTTCCATTGAGGGAGGCCATCCAGGCGGGTGTCCTCCGGCGGTCGGCTATTGGCTCCGGAATATCGGGATGCATCGGTAAGCTGGCTTTGCTGACCGTTTGTTTCCTGGATACGGGCGTACCAATCCGTAACCTTGAGCATGAGGTCGGTGGGTTTGGTGTTGATGGCTACACGAAGCGCTTCAGCAATAGGCTTTTTGGTCAATTGGACGTTGCGGTGGATGAATGCCTCAATTTTGCTGAACGACTCGGGTGTTTTTACTCCAGCAGAGGCCACATTTTCTTTGAGCAGTTCCCAAAGCTGATCTTCGTTCATGCCATCGACGAGGGGAGGGGCGGTTCCATTCGATTTTTGCTCGGGGTATTTCGTTTCCTGTTTTTCGACTTTTTTTGAGGAGTCACTGGGCGCAGGTTGTTGGCTTTTGCTATTACCGGAATATAAGGACGGTCCATTGCGGTCCTTTAATAAGTCTGTGACATTGTCCGGCGGAGTCTGTTCCTGGGGATCCCGTTCTGTTTGATCAGCGGTTTTCATATAATCGTTCCATGACGCTTCGCCGTCTCGGATCGTTCGATACATGGAGCGGAGTTCGGCTATTTCTGCGGGCACGATGGTTCCAATGTCATGACCAAGATACTTTTCAATCTGAGTCGGTTTGATTCCGATTCCCGCAAAGGCATCAACGATCTTTTTCTTTTCGCCATCCGGATCCATAGCGGCTTTGGACCGCAATGTTTCCCTGGCCTGCTTCAGTCCCTCCTCGATGATGTCGGTAGGGATCAGGCGGAGGCCCTCGTTTCTAATGATTTTTGATACCCATGCTGATTCCTTTGTCAGCATTTCATCATCCGTGGCTCTAAGGATATAAACGACATCACCGTATGTGTTTTTACGTTCGCTAATGACATCCTCTTCGCGGCCTTTTTTGCTCCTTCGCTCAATTGTTTTCTTGATCTGGATGTCGCGGGAAAACTGAGCGTTGGTTTCAAGGTCAATGGCGGAGACCCGGAGACGTTTGACATCGTCATCCTCATAAAGCACTACCGTCTCAACGCGAACGTTTTCCCATTCGCGAATGGCCAGTTCGGCGAAGCGGACAGAGGGGCCGGTTATTTTGTGTTTGCCAACCGGCTTGCTATATTCTGCCTTCTCGGCAAACTCGGTTCTTTTACATGCCATCAAAATATTTGATCTGGCCTGCATTTGATTTCGGGGTTTTTGCATGGCAACGATGTAGGCGGCCTGGATTTGTGCCTTGGCCGCTTCCGCGGCCGCAACAGCTGCAGGATCGACTAATTGCATCGTACCGACGGCTTTGCGGGTTGGGAAAAATGACTGTTCTTCCATGTCCGTTAATTCTCCTCTTGATTTAGTTTCTTATAGCCCCATGGCTTCAAGCCAACCTGCTGGATCAGATTCGGGGCCCCTGGCCAAAAATTGTTCTTGTCGCACCAAGCGAGATACTGCATGGCTCTCATTGATTCCTTTTTGCCGAGCGCGATGAATTCCTGTGTTGCCTGGAAAACCGCAACTTCATGCGGGGGCTCGACCTCGACGACCACGAAAATATAAGTGGGATGATGTTTACCGGTAACGATATGCATGCCGCGTAAGGTCAGTGCAGCTGACCAATGGTATTTCAATTTTTCGGCATGGCGATCAAAGCTGTCTTTGTCGATAGGCGTTTTTGTGGTTTTCAGGTCGACCATGACCCTGTCGGCAGGGATGTAATCCGGCCGGCATTTCATGGTAATCGAGTGGCACCCGTCCGGGGCATCGTACTGGTGGTTGGCCATGTATCGATATCCAGTATCCTTATTGGTTGCCTCATTCTTAAAAAGCTCGTTCCAAAAACAGGAAACCTCCGGATGCCCGCCAGTCAACAGGTCTCTTGCTTGTGAGTGATCTGGCTTTTCGAGAACTGATTCTCGCATACCAAGGACAAGCTCTCTCTCCGCAGGCGTTATGATCGTTTTATTGATAGGTTGCTTGGCTTCCCATGCACGATAGGCATTGGTGTTTTTTGATCCGTTTTTACCAAGCACTTCCTCAGGGATGACGGTTATTTCGGAATTCCATTTGTCAGGTTCCAAAATAGCCGTGTGGGTGGCTGTCCCAAGTGCAAATTTAGATCTGTCCGGCGGATTCTCCCGTTTAAAGATGAGCTTGTATGGATAGACGGCGAAGTCGGCCAAACTGCTCTTGGAGTAGCTGGTGTGGTTTCCGTGATACTCTTCATTTGAAAGACTTGGATAAATCCCTGGTTCCATTTCTACTTACCTTCATCAGTATATGAAATCGCCTCAAGCCCTGCATACCGATCAACGAGCGCTTCACGTTCATCGATCTTTTGTTTAAAATCCATTCCCCAATGCGATAACCATAAGAAAAAGATCAGTAGACTGATTAGGGGAACGATAATCCGGACGCGATCCCAATCCCTGGCTATAATCAGTATGGCGGCTTTGAAAAATTTCATTGGTACTCCTTTTTTGGGGCCCCGGCGCTGTCACTACACGGCTGCAAGCAGTGGCCGGCCCATTCCGGCGGCCGGGGTAAAATAAAAGTCAATTATCCTCATCTGATTTCTTCTGGATCGCCTGGAATAAGTCCCACATGATCTTTTCGATATGGGGATGCAGCTCACTGCTGTCCACCTTGATCATTTTTTCAATAGATTTTAGCCTGGCTGTTTTTGCTTTTAAGTACGCAACCTTAGCTTCCTCAAGAGATATAGTGCTCTTCAAATCCGATTCAATCCTATCGATTCGAGCCTGCAGAATGCGAACTCTTGCTTCAAGGATGTCGATTTGTTTTTTACTCAAGATCGTTTTTCTGGCATTTCTAAGTAGACCTATGGCCAACCCACGGGGAAGCCTTTCTTGCTGTTTGGTGATTTCCATCAGACAGACACCATAAAAGTCACAGTTGATTTAAAACGCGGATGAAGCTCATCCATAATGTTGAACAAGTAATACACCCTGCCGACTGTGTGCCGTTCATCTTGTATCCCTACATATTCGAGAAACTGAGGAGCGACACTGTTTTTAATTGCTGCTTTATTGAGAATTGTTTGCATACAGATCTTTTACCATTGAAAAAAGCGATTGAAGTTATTGCTTAAATTTGACGATTGGCTGCTTGATACGGTTTCAAATTTTTAACGAAAGGATGCTCACCAAAATTTATTTTTTCTCTGGTGGCGCTGTAGGAAATAATAAACCACAGCTGCGGCTAACTTGCCCAAAATACAGCCAATAGCAAAGAACATTAAACATTCGACCAATATCTCATCCGGTATCGAAAAATTCATTTTATATCAATTAAGAACAGGAGGTTGATAGTGAGTGGGAACATCCCGAACCAAATACCATTATGGGTTCCTATTATATGTGTCCTGCTTGGTAGTGGCATAACGCTCGCATCATCTATCGTTACAACGATAATAAGCAAGCGATCAGAAGAAAGGAGACATACAAAGACACTGCTAATTGGAACAGCATTCGAACACTGGAAACAGTCGGCCAATATCGCCATTGAAAGGTCAAGAGAAACCCGTATGCCGTATGCCATATACCCTATAGAGTTGTACATCACGCACATGGCGTTGTTATCAAAGGCACTTGAGAACTCTGGGACAAATCCAAAGGAAATAGCCGACGCTTTGAAAGAAGTACAAACTACTGTAAGAATAGTAAAAGACAACATGGATGAAGATTCCAATCGATGATTGAATCAATTTTTATTGCTTTCCGAACTAAACCCGCATTCCGGCGGCTTATGTGCCAATCAAGGCTATTTGCGCCGGGTGCCTCCCCAGGGGATTTGCCGCGAGGGGAAGCTGTTAGGCTGTGGTGATACAGTACACAATAATAACAGAATTAGTCAAGAAAAAAACTGTAAAAATTGTATTTAGAATTTCTAAATAGCGGGTAATGATTGCAGGAGTGAAGTGCAATACCTTGCCAAAATTGAGGATTGGAATGTTATATCTTCAAGGGATGGGATAGGGGGGAGAAGAGGGTTTTTACGATGAATCTTTTGCAGAAAGCCCACGAATAAGAGTCGTGGGCGTGTCAAATCCCCTTTAGAGCGCTATTCACGAAATGCCGATGGCTTTTCTTTGCTGTCTTGTCGGTGCGTTAAATAAAAATAAAAGAATGAACTAAGTTCAGTAAGATAAAAAATAACAGCCAATGCAATTCTTTTCGGTCCGGTGAAAGTAGATCATTTCTTGTCGGCTTGTCCGACCGGGCCCTCATCCCAAACAAGCCTTAGTGCCCCGTGGAGTTTCTGCGGTCATTTCCAGATCTTTTTTCATCGCCGTCAAAAGCACCGTCTGTCTTGCGGCGTTCGCCTTTACGGCGGTCAAATTCACTTTTTAGCTGTAATTGAGCGAGTTCCGATCTCAGCATGCCCTTTATCTCGCGCAGATGATCTCCGTCTATATCTTCAATCTTTTTAAGAATTTTGTTTAACTCTTTTGCCAATGTTTTATTTTTAAACGTTTTGATAATCTCAACGTGCTCAACATCAACGACATTTTCTATCGATAAATCCTGAGTGGGAGATTTTCCGCTTAAAAGCCAATCAGCAGAAACACCGCCAGCTAAAGCAATTTTTAAAAGCGCTGGTGCTGAAGGCATGGAACCCTTCAAATACATCCTGAAAGATTGATCTGTAATTCCAGCTCTTCTTGCAAACTCGGCAGGGTTCTCACCAGCAATCGCAACAATGCGCTGTGTGATCTCATGTTTTATGTTATTATTGTTTTCACTCATTGACAAATACTGTAAAAATTGTGTATTCTATCACCAATCAAGAATCAAAATCAGGGAGTAAGATTCAAAAACCATGGACAACAGCACGTTAAGACTCAAATGCAAAACGTTGATGGCCCAAAACGGCTACTTTGAGCGTGGGGCCAAAAAGCGCCTGGCCAAGGAACTCAACATTAACAGAAATTCGTTGTGCATGGCCTTATCCGGTTACCGCAAAGGCAAAGCATCTCTCAATGTTCTGAGCAAGATCGTTGAACGCTTCGAGGATGCGCAGAGGGCGTAAAAGATCACCCCGGCCTGCGGCAGTCGTTTGTGTCTGAACAGGCTGTTGCGCCTATATATATTTCTATGTGCGTTAATACACAAAGTCAATGGATAACACCTATGGAACAAAGAAAGCTTGTTTTTGCAGAAAGTGTTCAAAAACAGATAATTAATTACCAAGAGGCATCCAAAACAGAATCCCGCACAGCCGGTTCCCAGGTAAAGCTCACTCCAACCCAGAAACAAGCTCTTGAATCAATTTGTCGTGAAAATGGTGTTGGTGTTTCTACATTCATTGCACAAGCCCTTGATTGTTACATTGAATTATTTCCTTACAAAGAAAAATTGAAGCGTCACCATGACGCTATAATCACCATGTTGAACAGCATGGCATAAAAAATTTTATCCAGACAAGTTAACCTTAGTGAACCCATGTTAACCTAAGTTAACCAATATAGAAACAGATGGTTATAAAATGGACCCATTAGGAACTATGCAAAATATGGCCGGGAGGAGAGAGGGGAACGACATCGATGACCTCGAAAAGAAGAGGGATGGCCTGGTCATGGTGCTCGGCTGGGTAGAGGGCAGGGCCGTTGAGCTGAGAACCAGAATCGAAAACATTACCAGGGAAATATCATCAGAAATACGGCAACGTGACCGGCTAAAGAGCTGAAAAACGAATGCATCGAGGATATTTCGCATTGTGGCGTAAGATTGAAGATCATCCGTTTTACACGGAGCCGCGTGAGTTCTCTAAGCTCGAAGCTTGGCTGGATATCCTTATGCAGGCACAGCATGATCTTGAGCCTCAGCGGGTTGTATTCGGGATGAAGGTGCTGACATGCCATTATGGCGAATGCCTCAAGACGATCAAGACTTGGTCGGACCGTTGGCGGTGGTCAAGAGCAAAAGTGTTTCGCTACTTAAAACTGCTAAAAAAAATGGAGCAAATTGACTTCAAAAGCGAAACAGTAACGACACGGATTTTAGTAAAGAATTATAGTATTTATGACCCGAGGCGAAACGCAGGCGAAACGGAAGTAAAACGCGAGCGAAACGCACGTGAAACGCGGGTGAACACAGACAATAATGATAAGAATGTTAAGAATACTAGAGAGGGGGGCTTAAAGCGCGCAAAACAGATTCCATCCGACTTCATCCTTTCCGAGTCCATGAAACAATATGCCCTTTCCAAGGGCATCCCCACGCACCAGATTGAATCAATTTTTGAACAATTCGTCAATCACCACAAAGCCAGGGGAAGCGTCATGAAGGACTGGGCGGCAGCATGGCGGACGTGGTGTTTGAATGAGCAGAAATTCGGCAAGGTCAAAGGACGTGTCGTCGATGGATCTGTGAAAAGCCATACAGTGCCTAAATGCCAGAACTGCGGCATGCAGGCTGATAATGTAGTCACAGGGGCTGAATGCCCATTTTGTGGGCGGAGAGCCTGACCATTAATCTAACCGAAAGGAGGCTTCAATGACCTAACAAGCCTGTTTTTAGAAACGGGGAGCGCAAACACCGGCCCTGGCTACGGTGGCACGTTTTGGGGCCGGTAACCAAATACGAACGAGGAGGAGGGGATGGCGACCAGCCCAACTCAAAGAACAATCCGAGAACTGAAGAACATGGGGCGCCGTTGCGGTATTGTTGAACGTTTCAACGCGCATGTCGGGCCGGCCGGAGTCCGGCAAGATCTATTTGGCATCATCGATGTGATCGCCTTGGATCCCGAAACTGGTGTTGTCGGGATACAGTGTTGCGCCGGATCCGGATTCTCCGCCCATAAAAAGAAAATTTGTGAAGAAAACGCCCAGGCAACCAAAGATTGGTTGGAAACACCCGGCACCAGCTTGGAGATATGGGCTTGGCGAAAGGTTAAAAAAGTTCGTGGCGGCAAAGCTATGATTTGGCAGCCCAGAATCGAAACCATCAGCCTCGAAAATATCAGATGAGATTCTATTTCAGCAATACTAATCGCGCCGAATTCGATCGCCAGATCGACCGCATATGGTCACAGCTGCAAGACAGAGGACCGTGTGCTGCTGACATCGATGCTCATAGAAGGGCCATGCCGCATTCGATCCGGGAATACTATTTCGCCTATGTCCTGGGACCGATCGGCAAAGAAACAGGTGAGGACAAAAATAGCTTACACGGATATTTCAAGTCCCGGTTTGGGATTTTCTACACCGATCCAGCCCAGACCTTTATCCCTAATGAATTCCACGTTTTTGGGTATGCAACGACGCTTTCACCGATACAAAAAGAGGCTTTTATCGGTGATGTCCGGTCTTTCGCATTCCATAGGCTGGGGATCATTACGGAGCCATGGAAAGGTGTGGAATGAGCATCGGTAGCCATAGGGGCTTTAGAAACTTGCGATAATTAAATTGCCGGGGTTTTCAGTTTTATTGCTCTTTGAAAATTTGTAATGCTAATCAGAATCTGGGAGTCTGAGTCTTTTTAGTTGATTCCGGCTGCCCGTAGTTTAACAATCGCATGCCTATCAACATGTTATAGGTAAGTTGAAAGAAAAGCATGCTGTACAGTATAAGATACTCTCTTTGGATACTCCATGCCGCTGGTGTCTCATATGCGATGTTATCTACCCTCACTTTTCCCACCATGATCATAACGATACAGAGAATACCTATTCCGAAAAGGACAAAATCGGTCGCCCTGCTGTAAGTACTTTTGGATCGCTTCCTGATCAGCCAGAATAGGGAGGCTATATTAAACAGCAAGCCGAATATCATACCAATAAACATGGTCAGGTCTAACAGAGCGATCTGATTAACAATGGTAAATATCCGATCACGAACCACCCACATACAGATGAGAAAGAAAACAAGGAACGCGGTAGCAAGAGCACCCAGCCAGAACAAGGAATCCTCCGACCCTATTTTGAGTTTAGTCATTCAGAACCCTCCCTAATGAAAAGAATCCGTAATATTGGCGTCGACCTCCTGCAACCTGACAACATTGTTACTCACAAATAATACCATGAGCAACGTTTTTACGGAAATATTTCCGAGCAATTTTAGGGATGAATAGTATTCATTAATATTATAGATTTTCAATAGTTTGATAAGCTACAAGTACTGAAAGATAGAAGTGTTTAGGGCCGCCCCGATGGATGCTCCACCATCCTCAGGGCGAATGGCTGCTCGAGCACAACCAGACATCTGAAATCAGACGGCCCAAAGTATGGGCCAATGCACAAAGTTGGATCTCAATCCCAAGGAGGTGTCGTGAACAGCCCATTAGCCTATATTGGCGGTAAATCGAAACTCGCCAACACTATCATCGATATAATGCCCGAGCATAAAGCCTACTGTGAGGTATTCGCAGGGGCGGCCTGGGTGTTTTTCAAAAAACCAATGTCCAAGTACGAAGTCCTCAACGATTTGGACAGCGACCTCGTTGTTTTTTATCGGGTCTTGCAGAATCATCTTGAGGAATTTTTGAGACAATTCAAATGGCTTTTGTCATCACGAGAATGGTTCGAGGATTGGAAGAAACAGCAAGACGCAGGCGGGCTAACTGATATCCAACGGGCAGCGCGCTATTATTACCTGCAGCGCCTTTGTTTTGGCGGTCGGGTCAGGGGACGGTCTTTTGGCGCCGGTCCTATGCATAGCCCACGGATCAACCTGTTACGATTGGAAGAGGAGCTTTCCGCTGTACACCTGCGCCTGGTCCGGGTCAGTATCGAGCATTTGACATGGGAGAAATTTATTTCACGCTACGACAAACCGGAAACATTATTCTATTGCGATCCGCCATATTACAAATGCCCTTTCTATGCTCACAACTTGGAATTGCAGGATTTCAAAAAGATGGCATCAGTTTTGGCCGGGATTAAAAGCCGGTTCATTTTGAGCATCAATGACCATCCGGATATCCGGGTGGTGTTCAAGGACTTCGATATAAAGCCGTTGACGCTGAATTACACGGTGTCCAGAGGAAAGCATACAACCGGTAAGGAGTTGTTGATTACTAACTATTGAGTATGGTCTCGGAAGGATGATGATGAATGTTAGTGAGAGTAGTTTTGAGAAGTTCTTAACCCCGCATATTGTGTGCCAGGGTGTGATGTCTTGCGGGTCCTTCCTCGTAGATCCGCTACAGCGGTGCATCGAGACGCGACTGTCTCAAATTTGTGAGACAAAAAATCGGGCTGCGGAGGCCTGATTTTACTGAGTATTTTCATTGATACACTTTTACGATACATCTTAAACCTTTGATTTTAGGCTCTGAAACGCTGTTTTGAAAATTTTCTGTCATGAAAAAAAGTAAAAAAAAGAGCGCAACCGGTTGCGCAACCGACGCAAAGGGGTTGCTCAACATGACAGAATATGGCCGGCGGATCGGTGTCAGCCGTCAGCGCGTCGGCAAGTACATCGAGAAGGGGTACATTTCAGAATCGGCATATACGAGGCAGGGCAAAAAGGTTCTGATCAATCCTGAGATCGCTGATGCCGATCTGGATGCATCTCTCAGCGGCAGCCAGTTGATCAAGGCGAATCTGACAACAACAGCACCAGGAGATAGTGACCCCAATTCATCCGAACAACGGGTAAACACTATCACGGATGGAGTCGATCGGAAAGAGGCCGACCGGCGAAAGGCCCTTGCCCAGGCCAGGCACTGGGAGGTCAAAACAAAAATCCTCGAGGACCTCTATATCGATCGAGAATGGGCAGAGATGCAGCTTGCCGCCCGGGCCATGGTTTTGAAGTCGGACATGGAAAACTTTTTTCGTTCCCGGGCCCCGGAGATCATCGCCAAGTGCGATGGCAAACAGGAATTTGCCCCCGATGTCATTGAGTACCTTTTGACCAACCTTGAATCATGGTTGGGGCGATATTCCGAGCCAATCGAATTCGAAGTTAAACAACGGTGAGATAATGCTGAACGGATTGGTTGAGCCAATATCATTTTTTATCTGGTCGGAACCAGAGCGACGGGTATGGAAGCCCAAAGAGGGTTTGACTGTTTCCCAGTGGGCGGCCAAATACCGGTTTGTGACAAAAGGGCCGGCCCAGGGGCTGTGGTCGAATGAATTGACCCCATATCTCGTTGAGCCCATGGATGCCTGGAACCTGCCTTGGGTGCGCCACATCATCCTTTGCTTTGCTCCCCAGACCGGAAAGACATCAGTGGCCATCAACTGTTTGCTTTATTCCATTGATCAGGATCCGGGCCCGGTAATGTACATCATGCCCGACGAGCACGTGGCCAAGCGAATCAGCAACCGGCAGCTGATTCCGACGATCAAGGCGACGCCCAGGACAAATGCTCTGCTCAGCAAGCGCGCTGACGATGTTTCAACCTTGTCGGTGAAATTTACCAACGGCATGGACATGATGATGGCCTGGGCCGGATCCGCATCCGCCATGGCCTCGGAATCCATCCGGTATTTATTCCGGGACGAGCCCGGAAAATATCCGGATTTTTCAGGGAGGGAGGCGGACCCGTTCTCCCTTTCCGACGTCCGCATGAACACCTACACTCACACCTCGAAGGTGATGGACTTTTCAACGCCAAATCTCGATGGTGATGCTTTTGACAAGATTTGTAAAAACGAGCCCGACGAGATCAAGAAGCTGCATGCCAGGTGCCCCAAATGCGGAACCCTGCAGGAGATGAAGGACGAAAATATCCATGCATTCGGTGAGCGCGATTACCGTATAATCAAGCGTAAGAACCTAGCCCGATACACCTGCATCGATTGTGGTGATGCTTGGAACGACGGCCGACGCAACGAGGCGGTGAGGCACGGGCAGTGGGTGGCCACCAAGGGAGTGGATCGTCCCCGGTGCCTGATGTTCGGCGAGCTTCCAAGTTGGTACAGCCCATTTGTATCCCTCTCCACCGTGCTGGGAGAATTTTTCAAGTCGAAGAATGACCCTCAAAAATACATGGCCTATGTCACCCAGCATCAGGCGCGGGCCTGGAAAGAGGTTCTGGATAAAAAAGACGATGTTCAGATCCTTTCCCACAAAACCGACATGGAGCCGGGAATCGTTCCGCTCGGGTGTATTGCCCTGACCGCGGGCATCGATATGCAAAAATACGGTTTTTGGTTTGTTGTCCGGGCCTGGGAGCCGGATCTAACCAGTCACTTGGTTCAATACGGCCAGCTGTCATCATGGGAAGAGGTAGAGTACCTCGTTTTTGAATCCCGCTATGAAATATCTGAAAGCGCCGGCGAGACCATGGGGATTTGGCGGGCGGCCATCGATACCGGCGGTGGAAAATCATCAGACGGGGATTGGTCCCGTACTGAAGAAGCATATCAATGGATCAGATCGCACCGGCCGGGTGTGGTATTTGGAATCAAGGGTAGGGGAGGCAAGGCGACGCAACTGAAGCGAATCACTGTTTCGGTAATGGACAAGATGCCGAGCAGTAACCGGCCGATACCGGGAGGCCTTGAATTGCGAATTCTCGATGTCGACCAATTCAAAGATTTGCTTCATTGGCGCCTATCCCGCAAAAGAGGGGAAGGCCAGCAGGACAGCCAATGTTTTTATCTGCACAAAGATACCGGAGAGGATTACGCCCAGCAGTTTCTTGCCGAAGAAAAGCGACGTGACCGAAACGGAAAAGTTGAGTGGGTGCCGATCCGGAGGGACAACCACTTGCTTGACTGTGAGGTCATGGCCGCGGCATGCGCTGATTCAGAATGGTTTCCGAGTTTGTCCATGCTCGCCATATCGTTAGAATCGTCGAAAGATAATCGGCCAAGAAAGGAAAAACGGCGGGAGTCATCGGAGGCGGATTCCAAAATCAGGTATAACCGACCGGATTGGTTGAATAGATGACTGAAAACAAGAGCGTCGTATGTTTCAAAAACGCCGAGGAAATTGGAAAATATATCGGCGAAAGCAAGAACAGCATCACCCAGCTTGTCCTTGAAGAAGGTCTGCCGGCATGGAAGCGCAATGGGTGCGGTCCCTGGAGGGCACTAAGTGTTGATCTGGATAAATGGATAATAAGCCAGCGGAACAAATATTTGACACGATCGGTAGTTGATGCGGAAATTGACCGGGATGGATAATGTGCCCCGCCTCCATCGTTGTTGATAAATTGGAATTATCCCACGAATGTTGGGCGAGTGCGGCTTCCAGATACCCTGTACGTATCTTTATCCGCGCCCATTTACCAACGAGTTTACATAATCTTGTCTATCACAACATTTGACAGAGCTGGCCGACGCAAGGTAATCTCAATACATCCCAGATCGCCACATTTCTGTGATAGATTCATTTTCCCGATCTAATCTGCACCGAACTGGAAGTTCGGCCGCACCCATATGTAGTGGTGTTTGGAATTGGCCCACGATCCACCTACTTGGCGACATCTCAATTATTCCAAACAAAGATGTTGGGTTCAGAAGTAAAGGTTACATAGAAATCAGGCATTTATTTGCAATTTCTATATTCAGTCTTTCCACCAGACGGCTCAATACAAGCTATCGAGGGTCAACAGCTTGGTTCCTATTTTCGAAAAGATAAGTCTACCAATAGTAAATTTGTTTGTGATGCTTGTAGCCACTGTGTCTTGACTTTGTTTTTTTCATATATACTTTTTACATGATTGTTAATTTTCATTTATTTTTGAATGTTCGCCATTGATGGCCCTTCCAACCAAAGACCATCAGTATTTGATTCGCTGATACGTCATCCTCTCTAAGTTAACGACCATTTTTACCGATTCAGGTATGAGATGAATGCATTCATCTCAATTATCATATAATTCTTAAAATAAACTAGGGACGATAACTATACTAAATAGACTTTTTGATAGATGACAATTACTTGCATTGACTCATACTTAACCTATTACTAGACGACACTAATATTTCTTTGAGCACGATAAGCGTGCTCTCTGTTTTCTCTACTTTTGAATTTTATGTTGTTTCAGAGGAGATATATATTATGGCACGTTCACTTCGTACGACCCTTGAGCCTGACATTGTTGCGCTAACAATCAAGGCATTACGCATTTTTTCAACCCACGCAAACCTTTCTAATGATTTTGAGAGGGATATGACTCAATCATTTATCGATCTGGATATCTCAAGAGAGGTTGCAACCCGGCTTGTCGCAAATTTTGATACGATTAAACCAGCAGTGCGCATGCGGATCCTCGGGCCGCTGGGTGCCTCGGATACACAGATTCCGGCCGGAATAACAAAAGGCAGCCGGACGCCCAATGCGCTTGCGGCTCGGTCAGTGTTGCGGCCCGGTTTGGTAAACGAGCTTGGAGCACAGTTTATGTTCGAGACAGGTGCCCAAACCCACAATGGCATTCTAGGTTCTGCCCATGCCATTATACCGCAGCCACATGCCCTGCAACCGCTTGAAGAACAAATTTTGGCACCTGAGCGATTTACCATCACTTATCAGGGAATGCATTGTCGAGATGAAACTGGTTTAGATTCTGTAGGTTCGGATGAGATCTACATCCTAACCAGTGCAGTACATATTACAACGGATGGCACCAATATTGTGCGTACCGAGCGTCATCCGCTGACCGCTAACGGGTCGGGCGTATACGGCGATGTAGATAGCGATGAAACCCGGATTGGTCCGGTAGCCGCTTGTTGGGCTGCCGATGTGTCCGATTTTCAGGCGGGCATGTCGCTCACCACAGTGTTCATGGAGCACGATCAAGGGGATCCAGACGCCTATCGGGATGAGGTGGATGCCGCAGTCAAACTATCAATTGCCGCTGCGACCTATTTTTTTCCCCCTGGGGGAGTCTTGCTTGCCCTGATCGAAGCCAGCGGTCTTGTTACTGACTTTTTCAATTGGCTTTTGGGCACAGGAGATGATGAGATTGGCACAGCCTCGGTTGTTTTGGGGACTTTGAGCGAGCTTGAAGACTTTGCTCGCACCGGATTGGGCCACTTGTTTGTGCGCCGCGATGGAAAGCAGGTAGATACTGGGCTAGCAAATCATTTCACAGCGGCTGTTAGCGGCAACGACTATCTCGCTGCCTATCGCGTGGTACGCCAGCCGACCGCGCCATTAAAGCAAAGGATCATCGACTAATCCTATAAAGCAAAACACGAGCACTCGCGATATTCTGGTGCTTTGCGCCAAACTGCTCAGGGATGGAATTGAAAAAAGGTTTCATCCCCGAGTACAGTTGACCACTTTCACCAACGTCAAGGTGCGGTATTTTCTGGAAAAGAGCATCTGATTAACTAGAAGCCATCTCAAAAAAACCGTAGTAGTATTTTAATGCAACCAAGATGAACCATGCCCAGGAAATTTTCTACATGGTATTCGTACCGAACAATCAACCGCCTGAAGTTTTGAAGCCAGGCAAACAGACGCTCCACCTTCCATCTACGCCGATAGCGTCTCAGTTTTCTGCCGTCTTGGGTGTTCGGCTTTTTCCGTCCTTTGCGATGAGGGGCAATCATTTCGACACCTCGAGCCTCAAGGAGTCGATCGTCAAGTGGATCGCTGTCGTACGCCTTATCACCAATCAGCTTATCAGGGGCATACTGAGTAAAGCTGCTGTCTATCGTACCCAAGATACCTTCCTGATATGGTGTCCCCATTACCCCGGTGGACCGGAACAGGTGGGTCGGTTACAGCCCTGCTCCGCTGCGGCCTTCCCCGAATATAGGGCGGGTCGGCATCCCCGACTGTCCTTTCGAGGCCTTCTCAGGGTTCACTCGCGTTAAGGCCTGCCAGGTTGCTGCAGCCCTTTCGGCTTACATCTGTCCCCAGAGCTTCAGCAGGTGGATCTCTCCAGCCCACTGTCTGGGTAGCTACCGGGATGAACCGACAATTTCCCGGGCGGGACTTGCACCCGCTGGCATCTTGCGCCCTCGTGTCGCACCTACATATGGGGGTTTGTCGTTTTCGATGATTAGTTGACTTTCAATTTGCTATCACAGGCGAAAAACGGCCGCAGATTCCTTTGATCCCTCCAACTAATTACCACTTTGGCCCGATTACAGATATGTATATTCCGCTCATCCGAAATCATTTAAGGTCACGGTGCAGATTACAATACCATACCTTGAATTCGGCTTGAATACATATAGATTGAGATATACAAAAGCTTGACCAAAAAAACATGTCAAGTCCTAATTCGCCCCGATTCGCCCTGATTCGTCACGATTAACCCCTTTTTCGTCACGATTTCATTTTCGGCCAAAACCCCATGTTATGAATATTGCACAATAGGCAATGTCCATTTCATGGGGTTTTTTCATGGCAATCAAAACCACCCTCGAACAGATCGAGGAAGTCCAGGCGGCCATCAGCGCGATAGAGACATCTGGCCAGGATGTAACCATGTCCGACGGCAAGCGGTGGACTATGGCTAATTTATCAACACTCTATGCCCGTGAGGAAAAACTCCTGGCCCGGCACCGACGCGAGAACGGCGGAGGCCTGACCATAAACATCGGCGGACCGAGGCGGGATTGATGTTCAACGCAGCACAGCAGCAGATCTTTACCAAGGCCGTGGAGGCCATGGCATCCATGACCGGCAAGCCCATCTTGTACGGGCCGAACGGTGATGCCATCCGGCCGACGGTTTCCTATTCCCTGCGTAGGGATGCCGCCAAGAAAACCGGTTCCCTCAAAAACTGGAATCCCCAGGAGGTATTCTCCAACCAGGTAGAGGCCCGGGAACGATCGGATATTGTCAAACGCTCTGTGGATTTGTCGAACAACGACCCCCATGCTGCGGGGATCATCGATACATTCGCAACCACCGTGATAGGATCCGGGCTTTTCCCCATGCCCATGATCAATGCCGACGCAATGGGTATTGCCCAATCCTCGGCAGACCGCCTCGAATCCGCCATGTCAGCCGTTTTCAACCGTTGGGCACCATTCGCCGATGCCGGCCAACGCATGCATTTCGGGCATATCCAGTATCTCTCCAAGGTCTCCATGATGCGTTACGGAGAATATTTCTGCCTCCTGCCGATGATCAAGGATGAAAGGCCGATACGTCCATATTACCTATCCTGTCAGCTCATCAACCCAATGCGAGTGAAAACACCGGTGGACAGATCCCAGGATCCCAACATCCGTGATGGGATCGAGATGGGGCCATACGGTGAGGCGAAATACATCTGGATCAAGAAGAGCGCGACAGCCGGCGGTCGAGCCCACCTCCCGGATGTATCATCCAATTTTCTTCGGCAACCGGTCCGTACCGGTCACCGGATCAATGTTTTGCATGGATTTGTTTGCAAGGATCCCGAGCAGGTGAGGGGAATGCCGATCCTTGCCCCGGCAATCAAGTTTTTGCGTGACTTCAACGATCTGCTGAACGCGGAGCTGGTGTCCAATGTGGTCACGGCAGCTTTGAGCTATTTCATCGAGGTTGCCGACGATCCCTACAACCTGGCGGCCAAGTTCGCGACGGATATTTCCAGGCACACGGATTACAACGGGGCACAGCGTACGGTCCGTTACGAGGAAACCTACCCGGGCCGGATCATGTACGGGAACGCCGGCGAAAAACCGCACTTGCTTGCCGCCAATCGTCCGGGCACCACCTTCGAGCCGTTTACCAAGACAGTCAAGAAATCCATCTCGATGGCCTGCAACAACATCCCTTACCCAGTGCTTTTCAAGGATGTGGAAGGGGTCAATCACGCCGGCTTCCGGTCCGCCATGCTTGAGGCCTGGCGGGTGTTCTCCATGGAAAGGATCTGGCACGGTCGCGACTTTTGCCAACCGATTTTCACCATGCTCCAGGAAGAAGCCTACCTTCGCAACGAACTGAAGTTTCGCAATTTCTATTACCGGATGCATGAGGTTTGCCGGTGTGATTGGCGCGGGGCTCCCAAGGGAGACATTGAGCCGATCAAGGCGGCCAACGCCAACAAGATCCTGAAAGAAATGGGCGTCAAGACGGATGCGAGAATCATCGCCGAAAACGGTGATGGTGATTTTGCTTCGACCATCAGGCAGCTGAAAGAGGAAAAATCGGCCAGGAAAGCGGCTGGACTTCTGGATGAACCGGAACCAGACCAAACACCAAACCACGGCGCCGAGGAAAACAACAATGCCCAATAAAGCCCGGCTTCAGCACATGGATTTTTTCTGGGGGATTCGCCCGGAAGCCATCGACACCCTTGACAGCGTCATGGCCACGGTGGGTCCCGAAAAGGTGGCTGAGTACATGGCGGCCGTTGGTAGCCAGAAGGATAAGGATGCCGGCTATCAAATTCGCAACGGCGTGGCCGTGATCCCCATCACCGGCACCATCACCAAGGGCAGGAGCTTCTGGTCATTCCTTTACGGGGGGGGAAACCTCAAACGCCTGACCCTTGCCGTCAACAATGCCCTGGCCGATCCAAAGGTCTCGTCAATCCTCCTGGACATCGACAGCCCCGGAGGAACCGTGTCTGGTACCGAGGCGTTTTCGGATCTGATTTATTCTGCCCGTGAGACAAAGCCAATCGTGGCCTTCGGTAACGGCATGATGACTTCAGCGGCCTATTGGATCGGTTCCGGTGCCAACAAGGTGATCGTCGAAAGAACCGCCGACGTCGGATCCATCGGCGTGCTCTATGTGCATTGGGACACGAGCAAAGAGGATGAAATGTACGGCTGGAAACGGACCTTGATCACCGCTGGAGAGTTCAAGGGGGTGGGCAATGACATCGAGCCGCTGTCCGACCGCGATCGTGGAGTTATCCAGGCCGAACTGGACACCATTTACGACATCTTTACCGAAACGGTAGCCCGCAACCGAGGCGTAAGCACCGAGACAGTACTCAAGGAGATGGCGGGCGGCCGGGTGTTCATCGGTCAGCAGGCGGTCGATGCAGGCCTGGCCGAAAAAACAGGAACTTTTGATGATGCTCTGCAGGCGGCGGTTGATCTCATGCCGCCGAAATCCGGGCTTTATTTTTATCAATCACGTGTGGGGGCAGCAGCCCCTGGAAAGGAGTTTTCCGCCATGAGTGGAAATCAAGAAATTGTTGCTCCCAAAACTGCTGGCGAGTTGACGGCCATGTTTCCGAACTTATCCGCTGAAATCCGGCAGCAAGGGGCGGACAGCGTCGACACCGGCAAGGTCCAGACCGAAGCAACCACCGCCGAGAAAGACCGCATCGTCGGCTTGGCCAAGGTCCATTTCGGAGAGGAAACTGCCGGGAAGTTCGAGGCCATTATCAACACAGGCGTAACCGTTGAGCAGTACAAGGCCATCCGGCCGGAGCCGGAGCAAAGCGGGGAAGAGCAAGCCATCAACAAGGCGAAGGAAGGCATGCTGGCGGCGATCGCCCAGTCCGGCGCCGAGAACCCCGGGGCAGGGGAGGGGAATGGGGGGGACAAAGACTTCATGGCCATCGTTGACGAAACCATGTCCACGAAGAAGGTCAGCAAGTTCAAGGCCATGCAGATGGCGGTCAAGAGCCATCCGAAACTGCATCAGCAGTACATCAAGGATGCCAACCGGCGCGGTGGCGAAACACAATAACCCACCTTAACCCAAACACGGATCTGCAAGGAGAACAACGATGCAACAGAGAATGGATCTTAACCTTGTCGCCGGTTCGGCCCTGGCCAACCACCGACTGCTGAAACTGTCCAGCGGCGAGGCGGTTTACAACACCGAGACCAGCACGGACCAGCCCATTGGAGTCAGCAAGCTTAACGTCGATGTGGGGGGCGATGTTTCCATCGAACCGGTGAACAAGCCCGGTACCGTCGAGATCTGCGCGGCTGGCGCCATTTCGCAGGATGCGGATGTCTATGCCGCCGATGATGGGAAAATACAGGCCTTGCCGGCCAGTGCCGGCACATACCGCAAGATCGGCATCGCCATGAAAGCGGCCAGCGGGGACGGAAGCATCATCGAGGTGCTGCCATACGGATACACGGACACCACCACGGTGACGTAACCAGTAACCACGGAAAAATTTTCAAAAGGAGACAAGCAATGCCTCAACCGACAAATGATACCGCTGTCAGCCGTCCGGACCTGTCGCAGCTGGTAAGCGAATTTCGTGAAACCGCCATGACCGCGGCTATCGGTGGCCGGGTAATGCCGTATTTTCCGGTGTCCGAGCAGTCAGCAGAATTTCCGGTCATCCCCAAGGAAGTCATGCTGAAAATCCCGGACACCCGGAGAGCCATGCGCGGCGGCTATCCGTCCGGCGACTGGGAGTTCGAGATGGGCTTTTACGCCACCAAGGAAAACGGCTGGGAAGAGCGAATCGACGAGAGAGAGCGCAAACTCTATGCCCGCCTGTTCGATGCCGAGGCTGTGGCCACCCAACGGGCGGAGAAAATCATCCAGCTGTCCAAGGAAAGCCGGGTTGCCAACAAAATTTTCAACGCGTCCAATTTCACACCCAATGCGGTTACCAACGAATGGGACGATGCGAATAACGCCACGCCGATCGAGGATGTCAAGGCAGCCAAGAAGGCCGTTCGCTCTGCATGCGGCATGCTGCCCAACACATTGATCATTTCCTACTCAACGTTCTTAGACCTCAAAAGCTGCGCTGAAATTATTGACCGCTTGCTCTACACGTTCAACATGATCGACATGGAAAACCTTACCAGCAAGCAACTGGCAGCTATCTTTGACGTTGAGCAGGTGCTGGTGGGCGGCGCGGTTTATGACAACGCCGACAAGGGGCAAGACTCATCCATCGCGGATCTTTGGGACAACGAGTATGCCATGCTGACTATCTGCTCTCAATCCCAGGATATCACCGATCCTTGCATCGGCCGGACGTTTGTCTGGACCGAGGAATCCCCGGGCAGCGGCGAACCGGTGGTGGAGTCCTACTATGAAACCACCAAGCGAAGCGATGTGGTCCGTGTGCGCCATGATTCGGATGAACGCCTGATCAAGTCCTATGACGAAAATGGGAGTGTAAAATCCGACATCGCCGCGGCTGTTTCCTATCTGCTTTCCAACATCACCACCAAATAACCAACGGGCGCTGAAAACGGCGCCCAAAGCCAAAATGGTGAACCATGATTGATTTCGATTCACTGCTCACAGACGAAGAAAAAGTGGCCATTGCCACGTTGGAGGCCGGCGGTTTCTTGTCACTGGCGGAGGCCAGGATAAGCGACTGTCGGGATCTGAATTCAGGCAAGCGTATGCGGACGTTCAGACTTCGGGGCCGGTACGACATTATCATTGCCTGCAGGAAGCTTACAGGAAGATCCGCTTCTGTTTCGGTCGAAGATACAACCGTTGCCGAATCCGCAGTAGCGCTCAAACCTATCGGTGAAATGTCGCGCGGGGAGCTGTTGGAAGAAGCAAATGGATACGACGAAATCACCGGCGAGTATGCGCTGAAGAAAGCCGAACTGGCCGAGGTTGTTCAAAAGGCACGCGATAAGCGTTCCGGGAACACCACCTGATGGCATTCTCCGACGCGGCCAAAATGGCGCTGGCCAATCTCTACTCAACCGAAAAGTTCGGTGTCGAGGCCACGTTCACCCCCCTTACCGGAGAGCCGGATACCTTCAACATGATCCTCGGTGTCGACAACAGCTATCAGCCGGGCGGATCCGTCCAGGTGGCCGAGCCGCAAACCACGATCAGCTACCAGCGGGCAAACCTGGACCGCAAGGTCAAACGCGGTGAGACATTCACCATCGATGGCACGGTCTACACGGTCCGGTCGATGGCCGACTATCCGGACTCGTGGACGGAATACGAGGGCAAGGCGTCGGTGGAGGCTGAATAAATGGAAGTCAGTCTGAACAAGTCGAGTTTGAGTAAAGCCAAGCTGATGCTCTACGGTGTCAAGGACGGCTTTCCCAAAGCGTTTTCCCGGGCCCTGAACAAAACAGCGAACAACACCAAGACCGAAATGGTCAAGCTCGTTCGCCGGGACTACAATTACAAGGCCGCGGCTGTCCGCAAGCGTATTACCGTCAACAAGGCCACCTTTGCCAACTTGTCCTCATCCGTCAAATCAACCGGCGACCATGTCCACCTGACCGACATCGCCGGTACCCGGCAGACCAAAAAGGGCGTGTCGGTGAATGTCAAGAAGTCGACCGGCATCAAACTCATTCCCCGGGCGTTCAAGGCTCCCGGGCAACGGTCTGGGAGGGATATCATTTTTCGGCGCCCGGGCAATCCCAGGGGCCAGCATGAGAAGCTTTACGGCAGGTACGGTCCGCCGGGCAGTGGAGGCAAGATCGGATCCCGGGCCCGACTGGATACGTTCTCGGCGCCTCATCCGGAGATCGTCTACAACACACCCGAGAACTGGGCCCAGCTGCAGAAGGCAGCCGATCAGAAGCTGGGCACCAATTTCGCCCATGAGGTCGATGTGGTTTTGAAGGGGATTGCCTGATGGCGGACACGATAAGAGAGAAGATCATTGCCGGGATTGTATCGACCTTGGATGGGTATGCTTCTTTCACGGTGATCGGTTCTCCCACGGTTGTGCGTGGATATGAAAACTACGATCCTGACGTCCATGAATTCCCGATTATTGCCGTCATGCCAAGGCAGGAAGATGTCGAGCGCACAACATACGGGTCGTATCAATGCACCATGCAGGTCGACATCTATTGCCTGGTAAAGATTGGGTCGAACAATCCATCCGAGCTTGCCGAGGCGGTGCTTGGCGAACTGATTACGGCCGCTCTCCGTTCAATCCCTTCCGGTGCGTCAGACATGGTCTACGTCAACGGCGGCATCGATGATTACATGGATCTGTCCAAAACCGTGCTGACCGTCGGCATCTCCATCGAGGTGACCTACGAAACCGATATCGGCGATCCCTACACCTTAACCACATAGGAGATTTTCAAATGGCAACATCCCAGAAATCCAAGATCGCTGTCGAGCTGGGCCGCACCCTGGTTGATTTTGCGGTCATGGCCGACTCTGGCGACCATCAGGTTTTTACCAGCAGTGACAACCTTTGGTCCGGGAAGTCCGGCTACGAGCCGGATGTCAGGCCCAACGGCATCGTGTCCGGTCAGAAGCTGTTGTCCTCACATGCCAGCAACGACACGGTGACGGTCGCTGCGTTCACCGCCTACAGCAAGGGAACGCTTCATGAGGTGGCCGCCTCCAGCCTGGCCCTGACCCGGCCGTCCACCGACGATTATAAAATCTGCTCGGTCACGATGGATGAGGACGGCAATATCGCCCAGGTCGAAGGCACCGAAGGCACCGGATTCTCCACGACTCGTGGATCCGCCGGCGGCCCGCCCCTGATCCCGGTGGATTCTGTGGAGCTCGGCCAGGTCAGGTTCAGCAGTCAGACGGCGGCCGTGATCGCATCCGATGAAATTTACCAGGATATCGGCAACCATGCCGAGTATTCCGACTATCCGGTACCGGAGACATTCAATATCGGCAACGGTATCAATGCCACCAGCTCGGCGGAAAAGAATTCCCACATCAAATTCAACGAGGCTCTCCCCCTGAGCCACGACGGCGGCGTACCGAAACGAACCTACATCAAATATTATGTGCCGGTTTTCACCGTGATGCCCCGCGTGTCTGATTTCAAACCCGCTGCACTTGGAATCAGCAAAAGCAGTGTGTCGATTTACGAGGGCTCGGGTGTATCGGGCGCCATTGGCTCGATGAAAGCGGATTCGGTTGGCGATGTGTCTTTCACCGTCTACACGAACGACAACATCACCGATGGCATCCTGCGGGAAGAAGGCGAGACCATTACCGTCAAGTTCTGGCAGGACGCAAACAAGGCCCCTTATATCCTCAGCCAGGGCATGCTTGGCGTGGACACGGATTTTCCGACCAACTCACCGAACACCCTTTCGGCCACTGTTTACTGTGAAAAACCGTCCGTGAGGTACAGCAGCTAATGAATCTTGAAAAATTCAAACAGGCAAACTTTGAAAGGCGAACGGCAACGGTACCGGTACCGGCCCTGTCCGCCTTTTTCGATGATGGCCAAAAGGCCGAGCTGACCGTTCAGGGGCTAACCGGTCAGGAAATCGCCAGGGCCCGGGAGCGGATCCAGCAAAACACGGCCATTAATGAGCTGGTGGAAAAGATCGTCAGTGAGAAGGCCTCCAGCAAGATAGAGGGCCTGCAGCAGGCCCTGGGTCTGACTGATGAGGTGCCGAACGACCTGGTCTATCGGATCGCCATATGCGAATTCGGCGTGGTGTCGGTAAATCTCGAGCAAGAGGATTGCGTGAAGCTTGCCGCCAACTGTCCGGAGACCTTCTACCAGGTCACCTCGAAGATTCTTTCCCTTACCGGCATGGGGCAGGTGCCCCAGGGGGAATTGATCGCCTCTGGAACGACCCAAGGGTAAAGGCGGCACTGGCGCTTTGTTCCAGGGGCATGGGCGGGCAACGGTTTCTTTTCGAAGCGATCCCGGATCTTTTTCCCCAGGGGTTCCTCACCGACGTCGAGCTTGGCTTGTGGGCCCGCTTTTACGACGAGCAGAAAACAGGCAAATAGATGGCTGACCTCAAACGTACAATTGAAATCCTCTTCGAGGGCACGAACAATACCGGTACCGCCATTACGGCGGTGGGCCGTGGCCTCGATAATCTCAACTATCAGGTGGCGTCCGTGGCCCGGCCGTTCGCGGATTTCACAACTGCCGTGGTCAAGCTCGATGCCGTGCTGGCCGGTCTCGCCGCTGCCGGCCTGACCTATGCCTACAGTGAATCGTCCAAGCTGCAGAGCGCCTTCACCGAGTTGAAGAAGGTTGCCGGCGATAATGCGGAGGTCCTGGAGGTAGCCAAGTCCAATGCCAAGGGCCTTTCCAACGCCTATGGTGAAGCGGCATCCGATATCCTCGCATCAACCGCCAATTATGTGCAGGCCGGGTATAACGTCGAAGCGTCCATGCAACTGGCCAAGACCGGCATGGACCTGGTCATCGCCGGGGGCGTCGACGCGGCGACTTCAAGCGAGATTCTGATTGCCTCCCTTAAGGGATTTAAAGAGCCCGCCTCCGAAGCCGGCCGCCTGCTGGATATTCTCAACGAAGTATCGAATAACTATGCCACCGACATCGAACAGCTCGGCGTTGGAATGGCAACCCTTTCGCCGATCGCCCGGACTATGGGTTTTTCGATGGAAGAAACCGCTGGCCTGCTGACACCGGTAATCGAGGTGTTCCGGTCGGGAGACGAGGCGGCCAACGCCCTTAAAACCGGCCTGCTGAAGCTGATCGATGACACCAAGCCTGTGCAGGAAGCGCTAACATCCATCGGTGTGTCGCAAACCGATGCAAACGGGGCCCTGCGGTCCGGCAAGGACATCCTCCTGGATGTCAGCAAGGCCTTCCAGACGCTGGATGAGGATCAAAAATTATTCGTCACCCAGCAGCTGGTGGGCATCGAGCAGAGTGCCCGCATGGTCGAGGTGTTCGACGGCCTGGCCAAGTCCTCGGAGATCACCGCCACGGCCATGAATTCTGCAGGCTCCGCGGCCAAGGAGGTCGCCGAGCGTTTAAATGACCCCGAAGTGGCCATCAACCGGCTGGTCCAGGGATTCAAGAACCTGGCGTCATCGATCGGTGATGATTTTCAGGAGGCCGGTACCGGAGCGATCAACGGCATCACGGCAATCCTGAATTCGCTTGAAGACGCGGTGGACGAAGGGACTTTCGATCCGCTGATCGATGCCCTGAACGACTTTCTTGAAGGCGTCGAAGAGGATTTCAAGGAACTCGCAGAAAATATACCGGAGGCCCTCGAGGGCGTGGATTATTCAGGGTTCCTGAATGCGCTCGGTGAGATTAAAGGGATTATTGGCAGCTTATTCGACGGTGCTGATCTCAGCAAACCCGAGAACCTTACGGCCGCCATCCAAAAGGTTGTTGATACCCTCGGAAGCATTACCCGTGTCAGCGCCACGATTGGCAAGGTCTTTGTTGAAGTTGGTGGATACATTTTAAAATTAATCAATTGGTTCAACAATCTTGATGAGGACACGCAAAGCCTTATTGGAACAATTTCCGGGATAGGGGCTGGACTAACAGCGGTATCCATCCCCATTGGCGTGGTGACCACTGCAATTACCGGCCTGGGAAAAGCCATCGTCCTTCTTTCCGCCAATCCAATTGCGGCGGTTGCACTGGGAATCGCTGGCATTGCCGTGGCTGGCGCAAAGGCATCCGAGGAGATCGCCAAGTGGACATCGAAAAACAAGCTTGCCGAAGAGTCGCTGCGGTTTGCCAAGGAGGTTGATGAGGATATTGCCCGGATTTATGCCGAGGCCGATAAGGTTGCACCTTCCATGGAGAACATGGCCGATGCCGCCTATGAAAGCAATCTATCCATCGTCAAAGGCATGGAGAATGCCAGTTATAGCACAGAGGAACTCACCGAAGATTTAAGGCAATTGGGCGTTCTTGTTGAAAAGCCAAAAAAAGTCGAGATCGATACCGATGAAGCTGAAGACAAACTCCAATCTCTTGAAGTCTGGCGTGAGTCCACCGGTACCTGGGAGACCATCAAGGTTCCGGTGGACACCTCAGCAGTGGATAAAGCCAAAAAGGAGATTGAAGAAATACCGGCGGAAAAGCGCCTTGAAATAGAAACCAATTTAGAAATCGAAAAGATAAGGGCGCAAGCGGACACCGTTCAAACGGCCGTTGAATGGAAGGCCAAGCTTGATATTGCACAGGTTGAAGCCGCCACAAAACAACTTGAAGCCGTGGTCGGCAATGTCTCGGAAATGTTCGCGGACACTGGCAAGACTATCACAGGCCTTTTTAACGAGTGGGATTCTGACGCAAGTTTTTCCGAAGTCTGGGCCATACAATCGGCGTTAAGAGAAGAGGCCGAAATCAGGAAACAAATGGCCAAAACGCAGGAAAAGTTAGCCGACGCACAGATAAAATATATGAACGCAAAAACGAACAGAATCAAAAGCGGTGATGCCATGATTACTGTCAATGGTGATGGATTGCAGCCGCACCTTGAAATGATCATGTGGGAATTACTTAAAGTTATACAGATCAGAATGAGTGAAGAAGGGGTTGATTCTTTACTTCTGGGTGGCGTCTCATGATTTCATTATCAAGAATACTGCCAGGGCCAGGTTTAAAAATACGCAATTATCAGGATTCTGGCGCCTATATGAGTACCGCCAGGATATCAAGAGCGGCATTATTGAACGGTTCGAGCCACTTTTCAAACCACGGCGTATCCGATACGGACAGGGATTTTTCTATCAATTGCCGGTTGTCTCAAGAAGAAAAGAAGCTGTTAAAAGAGATCTATAAAAACGCTGAAACAGTGCGGCTTACATTCTGGGAAGGTAGCTTTTTAGCGCTTGTTTACCGTTGCGAAATACAAAGGGACGGCGAAGCAGAAATAACGTTTTATTTCAAGGAGAAGTTGGCATGAAGTCTTTTAAAATGGCATTCGGCACGATCACCGGTTGTATCATTGAGAGAATTAAAAGTTTTTTCGGTTTACGTCAGAAAATAAAAATCGGTTCTGTCTGGCATGTCGAACACTGGCGTAAGGGTGTTATGTTGACGGAAAGAGTCGTTGAAAACCTTTGTCCGGATGAATTTATAAATCATGTCCTTGACGTCGCGCTTTCCGGCGGTTCTCAAATTACGACATGGTATCTCGCGCTTTTCTCTAATAACCATACTCCGGTGGCGTCAAATACCTACGCTTCGCCAGGATATACGGAAGCAACGGGATATGATGAAACAGTAAGGCAGACATGGCAAGAAGGCGGGGTTTCTTCTAAGACCATCACTAATAGCGCCAATAAAGCGACGTTTACAATGGACGGGACGGACACCACTATTTATGGGTGTTCGCTGGTGTCCAATAGCGTCAAAGGGGATACCGTCGGCGGTGGAATTCTCGGGCCGGTCGCTCAATTTAGTGCCGGCGCAATTACCGGGATAGTTGACGCTGATGTGATTAAGGTTTACATGACCGTAACCGGTTCGGACGTTTAAGGGTTTTTCTCAATGCCGACAGCATATTATTCGATTGACCATACAAAGATAGATTCGGCGTTAACTGACTTTCCGGTTGGTATAAAAATCGAATCATCGACCGGGTTCATGTCCGGATTAGGATCGACCGACTGGCAGAACTTGCATGCCACGGTTGATTCGACGGAATGCTATGTTGAAATCGAATATTGGGATACGACCAATGATGAGGCGGTTTTATGGGTATGCGTTCCGACTGTTTCTTCTTCGGTTGCCACAGTTATTAAAATAGAAACCGGTGGGATAAATATTTCTTATGTTGGTGAAACCGGTGATTCGGCTGCACAGGCCGTTTGGGATGAGAATTTTTTATCAGTTTTGCACTTGAGAGATGATGCCACCGATTCGACCGACAACGGCAATGATGGGACCATCTATGGGAGTATGGTATTTGATGAGGATGATGATTTTGCTTACGCTCATTTTGATGGAATCGATGATTACATAAGCCTGCCGATTACCATTTCAGGAGATTTCACGATCAGTTTTGTGTATAACAGGCAACAGATTATCACGGGGCTTTTCCTGCCTGTTATTACAAGGAACGTGAGTGGCGGTAGTTATCAAGGTTTAGCTTTTTATGGTTTTTCAGATACCTTTCATATCGATTTAGATGTGACTGGTGGTACTGCATTTCAAACTAATCCGGCCTTTACTAATTATGAATGGAGTCAAATTGTTGTAACCAGAAATGGTAGTACTTGCTCACTTTATATTGATGGATCGTTTTTTGATAGTGGAACAGTTACAACAGATAATTTTTTATTGGAAGTTGTCGGCTATCGTCCAATATATGGTTCTAAACATGAGTTTTTTATGAGCAATCTATTCATCAGCAATGATGATAGATCGGCAGCATGGACCAAAGCCGCATATAACGTTCTAAACGGTTCACTACTCACCTACAGCGCAACCGATCCAAACGGCGAAAGCCTTTATGAACCCGATGTCGGTATAGATTCAATCTCTCTTGGCGAAATTGTTGGCCGGAGTATTGAGAAAAACGTTGCATCATTATCGACGATTCGCTTTTCAGAAATATCCGGCGCTTCTTTTGATACGGAGAACGAATTTGACGCGTTGCCTTCTGTTCTTGGCGTTCAAGACCAGGCGGGCGCCAATATTGAGAAAAATGTTTTCTGTATTGCCGGAATAGGCTTGGCCGAAGCCATCGGCAGGAATATTGAGAAGTCAATCGGCGTTGTTGAAAGCCTTGTCCTGTCCGGCGGGATAGGCGCGTCTGAAGAATTAACATATGACGCCGAATCAGACATCGGGATTGATGAATCAATAGGCGCTAAGTATGTCGCCACGCCAATTGGTCCACTTGACGATTTCCGGTTTAATGAAAGCGATAAATCAAGCCATATTGATCTTGAAGCCGATGGAATGCGTTTTGTTGTTGAGAACCAGACAGATGATTCAGCATTGGCTCGAACGGTCGGTTTTAAAAATGGCGGTCAATGGTATTTTGAAATCATTTTGGAGCAGTATGACGGTTCCGGGCATGGGTACGGGATAGGTTTAATTGACAGCGAACACGCGATAGATCAATATCGTATCGGTGGGGATAGTAGTAATACAGGAACGGGCTTTGACTGCAACGATGGGGACGTAAGATCTAACGGAAGTATTGTTAATACATCAACAACGGCGGCCGATTCTGGCGATTATTTACAATGTGCCGTTAATCTTGACAACGGAAGAATTTGGTTCGGAATAAATGACACATGGATTTTGTTCGGCAACCCATCGAGTGGATACAATCCAACAGACATCAATTATTCGATGGTTGGTGAAAACATGTATCCATGCGCAAGCGCTAATATTTCAACGGTATATGGAAATCGTCAACTAACTATCAAGACAAAGCGTTCTGAATTCCTTGGAACCATACCAGACGGGTTCAATGCCCTGTCTGAAGAATTGCCATTATGGATGTACGGCAGAGTTGGCCTTTATGGCTTTGCGTCGGGGCAAATGGTCGGTTTGGAACAAGACGCTTTTTCAGTGTCTGGTATCGGCTTTGTGTCCGGTTCAGGCGGCCTGAACTATTCCCTTTGGTTACGGAAGAACAAGGAACACGCCGTTTATCGTTATTTTGCCAGAATCACTGGCAACGCCAATGGTATTCAAGACTACGAATTGACGGCACCAAAGTCAATTCAATTACGGATGCGCAGCGGCGAAACGAAGTCTTATCTCTCTTTTGTAATCCCATACTCTCAAGCCGATTTAGAAGCCGTTCAGGGTAGGCCGGACGGTCAGCTTATCATTGATATGGTCGCGAGCATTGGCGGCTTAGAATCCTTACGAGAGGAATTATTGCGGGCCGATTTTTATTCAATCCGGTTTGATCGTGGACCGCGTTCTCAATCAATAACACTGGTTGGTTATGGCGATCAGTCTTTCGGGCCTGGTTTTGCCGAGCTTGATAACATTGTTTCTGAATTCATGAATGCAGATGGAACCTTACGCTATCGATGCGCGCAACCTGATTTTTACTTAAAACCAGGCCATACGGCAAAATTCGGCGAAAACGAAATTATCGTGGACACAATCACATGTTTCATCGGTGAAAAAAACCAATATATGGAAGTTTCCGAATAATGGGGAAGGCCGTCATAGTTCGAGATAATGGCGCCGGCCATTATGTGGTGCGCGTTTCTCTATATACTGACAGGGCCAACATGCGCTTGAACAGGCTAAACGGGATACTGGCGGCTGTTCAGACCGAAATTGATACAGGCGCGATAGGTGCAAGGTTTATTTTTCTTAACGCAAGAAAAGTCGCGCTTGAGAAGGAAATAAACCGGCTTGAAAGCGCTGTTGATGCGGCTGAAGAGGTTGATGCCTGGTGTGCTGATTTGTCGCCAGGTTTAGCCGGTGAAGTAGGCACCATTGAAATAGGGACGGAACGCAAAAACGGCATCCAAATACAGCCAGGCTACCAGGGTATGAACGCATATAACGGCGCCAGGGACGGTATTGAAACGCCGGTAAAAACATTGCCCGTTTCAACAGCTATTTTTAATTTTGCCTTGATGCCGGCCATCCAGAAATGGCGGCCAACATACCGTTATGGCGAAATCATTTCGATTGACCATGATAATAATCGATGTGATGTCGTTCTTGATCAATGCAACAGCAGCATTATGGGTATTGATATTAACGTCGTTAATACGATCACAGGCGCGCCGATAGAGTATATGTCTTGTAACCACGTTGTTTTTGAACCTGGTGATGCCGTTCTCGTTCGATTTGATCCGTACAGCATAAACGGCCAACCGAAGGTTATCGGCTTCAAGAACAACCCGAAGCCTTGTGAATCAAGATATATCAGGATCCAGACCGGAAGCGCTATTTTGATTTATGACATTGTTGGCCAAAGAATAGGCGGGAATTTACCTGATAACCCGCCGACCTTCCCATGTGAAAAGACAACGCAGGTTAATAGCTGGTTGGCGGCGCATGTATCAGAGTCGGCTATAAATACCGATGTCGCCAGTATTTCGAATACTATCACAGAAAGCTATGTTGATCCTGTAAATTCGCTGAACGATTTGGTCGACGATTATCACTTTGATATTTTTCCTACATATGAGGACTCTTTCCGTTCGTGGTCTCTTGGAACGCGCACAGTATATGATGAAGGTGAATGGGATTGCGATGAAGTTTTTTATGACGATGGGCCGCCAAGTCATACCGGTGACACGCTTCAAAGCACATATGGTCCGTACAAAACCGACGTGACAACAGAGGCGGTTGGTTATGATCTTGGGCCAAACAATGAACCACGATATTTTTTATACTGGAATAGGTATATGGATTGCTTCCAGCCATTGGTTTGCAGGGGCGGCATGTGTAAAGTTGTTTCTTGCATTAATCAACAAGACAGATCTTTTATAGTTTCTTCTGATTCGGAAGGGACAACACTTGAAGACTATCAGACACCGCCACTAGAAACACACGATATTTATAGTGATTTAATCTTTCATAGTCCATTTGAAAATGCTTCCGTCCATATACAACAAGTCTACCATAACGCCGATCCAAGCGCCTGGTGGGGTGAATCGATAGCGGCTTTTTCAGTCGCGATAGGCGCGAAAAGAAGTGGCGACGATATGCTTAACTTCTGCATTTTTACGTATTTAATCCATGAAAATAATGGTGATACATACACCAGACCGCAAAACCTTCCCGTCGCTAGAATGATGTCAAAAACCGGTATCGATAATTTTAACGATGTCAACCCTTTCGACGATTTGAATTTCGATCCTGTTTTAAGCTCTGCCGTAGTTGATTTTATAAATAATTTTAATAATGGCGCGCTAACAGGTTTATCAATAGACTTTATCGATGTGTCTTAGGGAGAAAAAAAAAGGGGGGGGGCATGTCACCAGACAACGACGACACCTGTAGATGTCACGCCGCACATACAGAACTTTTGCGGCAGCATGAAAAACGAATAGACGAAAACCACTTTAATCATGTCGACATGTGGGCGGCGATCAAGGCGAAGGTCGACTTCAAACTTTTTTCATTGTTGGTTCTTCTGGTCGTGGGAAACCTTGGGTTCCAAATGGCAATCTATAACACCGTCAAAGAGACCGAAAAGGATGTCGCCGTTATCAAGTCGGAACTTAAAACCGTCGGACTTGGGAGGATAGGAAATGTTAAAAAATAAAAAACTTGCTGTTGGTCAATTATCGTAAATTTTTGGTTAAGTGAATTCAATGGTTGAAGAATATATGAGATCGGAAAGGACAGACCGGCATGGAAAACATTAGAAGGCAATTGATAAGACATGAAGGCCTTAGGCTTAGGCCTTATAAATGCAGCGCCGGTAAAATAACCATTGGCGTTGGCAGAAACATCGAGGACAGGGGAATCACCGAAGCCGAGGCCATGGTCATGCTCAAGAATGACATTGCCGGCGCCCGGGCGGATGTGGATTCCCTGCTTGATGAATTTGGGATCCGGAAATGGGAGTTGAACCAGGCGCGCCTGGATGCCTTGACCAATATGGCATTTAATCTGGGGCGAAAGCGGCTGTCCGGCTTCAAAAAAATGATCGCGGCCATCAAAGATAGAAACTTTGACCTGGCGGCGGCCGAAATGCTGAACTCGAAATATGCCCGGGACGTTGGGCAGCGCGCGGTTGAACTGTCAAACCAGCTTTTCAGCGGAAAATACCAGGATCAGAGAGGATAGGGGGATGGGGTTTTTCACATCACTTTTTTCAACGAAAAAGGTCATTGACGCGATCCCTGAAACCGCCGGCAAGGTCGTTGACGGGGTGGTCACGGGAGTCGACAAGCTGTTTTTTACCGACGAGGAAAAGACCGAGGCCAGCCAGAAGGCAATGGACTCGATCTATTCCTTTATCAAAACGACCATGGATGAAAGCTCGATCCGGTCGATCACCCGGCGGGTCCTGGCAGTCGAAATCGTCTCGGCGTTTGTGTCCCTTCTCTTGGCCGGCGCCATGATTTACATTTGGAACCCAACCTGGGCGGCGCATGTGCTGGCCTGTGCCAAAGCGCTTTCCAACCTGGTCCTGGCGGTCTCGGTGTTTTATTTTGGGCCTTATCAGGTTGGTGGAATGATTAAAAAGATAAAGGGGGATAACAAGGAATAGGGAACCAGTCAATCTGGAAAACAAAGCCTGGCATCCCCCGAGCTTTGTTGTTTTTAAGTGATGGTAATTTAGAAAGTGGTTAGGATACCCGGTCGATTCCATTAACTCCCGACCCCATTTGGCATATCCACCCTTTCCTTCAGCTCTTTTCCGGCTTTGAAGAACGGCAGTTTCTTGGGTTTGATCTTTACCTTTTTTCCGGTTTTAGGATTCCGGCCAATATATTCATCGTAATGTTTGACAAACATACTGCACAGCCCGCGTATTTCAACTCGCTCCCCCTGGGCCAGGGCCTTGGCCATTGAATTGAAAAAGATGTCTACAATTTTATGAGCTTGGGACCTGGGCAGGTCGGTGGCTTCACTAATTTTTTCGATCAGTTCAAGTTTGTTCATTTAAATGATTCCATCTGTATTAAATTCTTCGATTCTTGTGAATTGAACCCCCCCGTTTCTTAGCTTTGGCAAGCCAGGTGTCATTCCTGGCAACCGGGTCTCTTCGTTCCGTAGCATTTGGCTACAAGGCGTGAAGATGAAATCCCTTTGTTGGCCAAACAACCGACTACGGATTCAGCCCGATTTTGTGATAGATGATAATTATCGTCCGATGATTCCATATCATTCGTGTGTCCTTCAACGATAAAATTCAAGTTCGTGCTTTTTCCCATTATTGCCGCTATCCTATCGAGCATTTTGGGGAAGACGGGCGTTAGGGTTGCCTTGTCTATATCGAAGGCAGTCTTCGTGCACCTGTCCAACGAATTCGGTAAGCCGTCACCATCCAAATCCAGTTCATTGCCGATAATTGGCCCAATACTAACATTCGTGACCCCTACGATTGCCTCTTCAATCCCTTTCTGTGTATTCTTTTTCAAAAACAAGGAGACCGTCAGTCTGCTGCTAATTAAATATTTAATATAAAAGAATATATTGGCGTTTGTTCTGGTTTTTATACAAAATATAGCTGCTTCAGAAAAAGATTCTTAATTATGATTCAAGTGTCCCGCCAAACAGACGATTCATTATTCAGAATGATTGATAGAACCACAATTGATGAACACTTTATTTTCATAATTGGATAGCGGAATATTCACTATATGGCCCAATCTATCAAGGAAAAGCTTAAGAAACTTGAAAATCAGAATCGTATCCTGACAGACAACCTCATGGAAGCCGTTTGGCTTGTAAATGCTGGGAATTTAATATGTGAATACATTACCCCCTCTATATACCGAATAAATGGATACACTGCCGAAGAAATTATAAACAAACCGGTCAGTGACGGCCTTGTTCCTGAATCGTTTAAAAAAGCGATGGTGTTGTTAGAAATATCCTTAGACGACTATGAACACGGCAATAAGGGTATACGGACGGTTGAAGTTGAGATGAAGCATAAGAATGGAGGAACTTATTGGGCTGAGATACGAGCGGCATTGATGGAAGAAGCTGGCTCTCCACTTAAAATCGTTGGTGTCATGAGAGATATCACGGCCAGGAAGATTACTGAGCTGAAGCTGGAAGAAAAAAATCGAAAATTGATTGAAGCTTTGGCAGAAAAAGAACGACTCACGAAAAAAATAAAGGTGTTAGAGGGGCTGTTGCCAATTTGCAGTGGCTGCAAAAGGATTCGTGATGATAACGGAAAGTGGTGGCCCTTGGATTATTACATCAGGGAACATACAGAGGCTGATATCACTCATACCATTTGCCAAGATTGTAGGAACGTGATTTACCCTGATTATTAGAAAAAAATAACAAAAAGCTGATGTGAAAATTTGATAACTTAATGGAAATTTAGAGGAAAAACCATTTCTTCCGTTTCCGGATAGAGTGCCGGTTTAGGTTCAGATCTGTGCACTCGTGCACGCTAAGGTGCCGCCTACTTAACACTGGGAATTAAGTTCGTCATGCCGGTTCTGGATACTGATCCCAGAACCGGCCATCAAGATCGCGGCCGGCGGCTTTCTTCTTCAGGCCACCCCATTGTTTAAAAAGGAAAGGGACGCCGGTGGTCACACACTGATCCCGGAGCGATCGCACCCAATCCGGATTCATCTGGTGAGCACCGGTTATGGCTGAATTTTATTTCAGGGGATCTAATTTAAGGCTGCCATACGCCATGAGATGCCAGGCATTTTAATATCACCGCGCTCGTTGTTTTCTACGGTAATCTCTGTGACAAGTTTTGTGGTATGCGTAGCTTGTTGATATCGTTAAGTTTGTGGGGCTGTCGTGTTCATGACAATACTTGCATCTTGGCCAATCTGCATGCCCAAACGCATCATATGCCCGTTGCCTTTGGTGTAATAATAAATGGTACCCTTGGTCCTGGCATATAACTAAATTATTAGGTGAATTATTTTTGCGATCACCATCGACATGGTGAACAACGGCACCGTCCGGAAGGGGCTTACCGAGGACCTTTTCAGCAATTATTATGTGCTCAAAAACATAAACACCATTGCTCGCCCTATTGTAGGCTGGGCGGTACAACTGTATATACCCATTTGAATGAAGACGTGGATCGAAAAATTTTTCATATCTGCAGGCTTCATTTTTTTGGTCTATCACTATTTGGTTATGGCTGTATTTAAGGCTGTTGCTGACATTATCATATATTTCATTGGCAATTTTTTTGTCTTTTGTTCTTAAGGAAACACGTTTGCCTGATCCATAGCGAATATAATATGATAAAAATCTGCCTTTTTTGAACCGCTTATACAGCCTAATTGAAATCATCAAAATCACCTTTTTTTGTGTGTCGCTCGTGTGCTGAAAAGTGTGTTCCAACCTAGCACACAAAGGGCTATTTCGGGTATTTTTTACCCGGTTTGCGAAAACCGCTTGACGGAGCCTAAAAGGCCGTGATAGTAGGCTTTTCAACGATTTGCCACCGTAGCTCAGCTGGTAGAGCAGCTGATTCGTAATCAGCAGGCCCGCGGTTCGAGTCCGCGCGGTGGCTCCAGTGTCTATTTTCGGGTTCCCCCAGCTTATCTTGTGGGAACCCGTTTCTTTTGGGCTGCTTTGTTTGTTGTAACCCGCATTGCTTTTGCAACCGCCCTTTGCGATCGTGGTCTGGCCATACCGTTTTTATGCCTGCTCTATACAGGCGCCTGGCAGTCGGCCACCTGGCCAATGCCGCCAGCATGACAGGAGAAAGAAAATATGCAGCTTTCCGCCGAGCAGCAAGCCGCTGTGGAACATACCGGATCACCGGCCCTGGTGGTGGCCGGCGCCGGATCAGGAAAAACCCGTACATTGACCGCCAAATTTGCCCATCTGGTGAAAAACGGCATGGCACCGGAACAGATCCTGGCCATTACCTTTACCAACAAGGCGGCCGACGAAATGAAGAGCCGGCTATTGCAGATGACCGGGCTGCCATTGGCGCGCTTTCCCTGGGTGCGTACCTATCACTCGGCCTGTCTGCAGGTGCTCAAGATTCACTGCCGGCGCCTGGATTACCAGCCGCCGCTGCAGATTTTTACCGCCTACCACCAGCAAAAAACGATCAAGGAAATCCTTCTGGGGCTCAATTACGATAAAAAACACGCCATGGGCGTATTGAGCCAGATCTCCAACGCCAAGAACAGCGGGAATCCCAGGGCCTATTTTGACCGGCATCCCCGCCAGGGTAACGTTCGGTTGATTGATGTGTTCGATCGGTACGAACACACGCTTAAGACGGCCAACGCCGTTGATTTCGACAACATCCTTTTGCTCACGCGGAACCTGCTGCGCGATCATGCGGACATTCGTGAACAGTACCAAAACCAGTTCAATTATATTCTGTGCGACGAGTACCAGGACACCAATGATCTCAACGAGGAGATCACCCGGCTGCTGCTCAAGAACGGCAACCTGTTTGCCGTGGGCGATGACTGGCAGTCCATTTACTCGTTTCGTATGAGCAACGTGGGCCATTTTTTGTCGTTCGAGAAAAAATACAAGGGTGCCAAGATTTTTCGATTGGAACAGAACTACCGCTCGGCCGATGAAATCGTGCAACTGGGCAACCGGATTATCGGCAACAATGAAAACCGCATGGAAAAGGAATGTTTTTCCGCAAAAGAGGGCGGGGTGGTACAGGTCCACGAGTTTGACAGCGATCAGGAGGAGGCCCGCTGGGTTGTGGACAAGGTCAGAAGCCTTGGGCGCATGGATATCCCCCTGGAGAAGATGGCGGTGCTCTATCGGACCAAGTTCTGTTCCCTGCCGTTTGAACAGGCGTTTCGCCGGGGGAACATTTCCTACCACATGATGGGGGGCAAGGGGTTTTTCGAGCGCATGGAAATCCTGGACCTGAACTGTTACCTGACAGCGGCGGCCTTTGACAAGGACGATACGGCCTTTGAGCGGGTCCTCAATACCCCCAAACGGGGGATTGGACCCGGTACGGTGAAAAAGATTTCACAGATGCGCAGCGGTGACATGAGTCTGAAGGAGGCCGCCCGCAAGGCTGTGGCCGAAAGGGTGCTTACCCCCAAACTATACACATCCTTGAACGAATTGTTGGCCCTGCTCGATGACATTCGTGACCTGAAACCCGACGAGGCCATCAAACGCACCATTGCTGGCACCGGGTATATGGATTACCTGGAAAACTATGTACGTCGCAGCAATATGGACCTGACCACCAGACAGGAAAATATCGAGCAGCTGATTCACGCCGCGGCGCAGAAGGAAACCATTGTCGAGTATCTGGAAGAGGCGGCCTTGATTCGGGAAGACAAGGACGAAGAGGAAGAAACACGGGGAATCAACCTGTCCACGGTTCATGCGGCCAAAGGGTTGGAGTTTCACACGGTGTTTGTCGTGGGCTGCGAGGAACAGCTTTTTCCGCACTGGCGCAGCATGGAGCGGGCCGAGGATTTGGAGGAAGAGCGCCGATTGATGTATGTGGCCGTGACACGGGCCGAAAAATGTCTGTTCGTCACCTCGGCCAGTTTTCGTAAAGGACAGTTTAATCCCCGCAGCCGTTTTCTGGATGAGATCGAAAGCGTGTTGGATCGGTAATACTATTAAACTTGACATCATCTGGTCTTGCGGTTATTTAATAGCTGTATGATTTTATTGAACAAAGCGATCTTTTAATGCTATTGGCGCAGACGCTTCGCACCGTTGGTGTAACCATGGGAAGTAGGACCGATGATCGATGAACTGTATTGAGGCTGTTGAAGGAACGGCAAAAGCGGTGCTGATCAAGCTCCTTGATCTTGCCACGGAATACCGGATGGACGCCAGTGAGTATATTCGCAATGTTAAAGCCGTCATGGATGCCATTGCGGTATTTGTTAAAAACAATCCGGAAATCAGCGTGAAACCCGATACCCTTCGGGACGTTTTATATGATTTTGCAAGAGAGCAGTGGTTGGCGCGCTATCAAAAATCTGTGGAACTTGGCGAAATTCAATCCGAAAAGGCTGATATTGAATATCAAACCTATTGCTATGATTATATTTATGCCCACGGCGACTATCCACGTTGATCGGCATGGGATATCGTGAGGCGCATAAATCCAATTGAAAATGGAGAATGGAGAATGGAGAATTAAGGATTCAAAACGAATGGTGATGACTTGTCATTCCCAATCCTTAATTATCCATTTTCCATTTTTTAATTATCCATTAAATAAAGGGGCGTGCCAGATGACCGAATCAGATGATCAAACACTCAAAGCCGAGATTGATGAGATCATGAACCAAGTGGACGCAATTATGGAAAAAGTGGCCCGGGTCATCCCCAAAGACGAGCAGGAGACGGACGGCCAGGAGTGACGAATCGAGCTCCATGATCCGTTAACATAACCTAATTGCTGAGAGGCAACTGGAAACCATTTTTCTTCAGGAGGCGCAATGGCATTGACCAAAAACGATATCGTCGCAAAGGTGAACGACCTGGGCTTCACCAAGAAAAAATCCATTGAAACCGTCGAGTCCTTGCTTGAAATTATAAAAGATACCCTTGAAAGCGGAGATGATGTGCTCGTATCCGGGTTCGGCAAATTCTGTGTCAAAGAAAAAAAGAAACGGCGCGGCCGTAACCCTGCGACCGGGTCCGACCTGATTTTACGAGAGCGTAAGGTGGTGACCTTCAAATGCTCTGGGAAATTGCGCAACAAAATCAACCAGGACTAGGACTACCCCCTTGAATCCACCGCTGACCCCACAGCCAAGCGGGGCGGTTCAAACGATGTTTTTGCTTCTTTCATGCCAAGCGACCGGAATCATGCTTCTACACACGGTGTGAGACAGGGAAAGAAATAGCCTGTCTCACACGCCTTTTTTGACTCCCATCCCATGTGACAGGTCAACGCCGCATTGTAGATCCCGCTTAACGAAACGGCCGAATATATTCAGGCGCTTATGATGGTGGTTGGCCCAGCTTGCTCAAATGGGTTCTGCGCCTCAACTTCAGCAGGGTTTCATCTTCCTGCACAAGGTAATGGACCGGATTGTTGTTCTCATCATAACAGGTATACAAGGCGGTATATCCTGTCTGGTCGCTAACATCACGCATTCGTCTGACATCGTTATCGAACCGCTCGCAGACCGTTTCCCACGGTTCCGGTTTTGCATTTTCAATCCGTTCGATGGTTCCGGATGCATCATCGTAGTTGACATGAAGAGATTGCATGAATTCTCCGTTGGGTGAATTTAAAATGTCAATAATTGGTGGTGCGGTGAGTTCGCATTTTGTCTTCAACGGCTTCGACAAACATGAATGTGCCGTTGCATTGAAATCAAACTCGTCTTATCATTTAAACATTAACCTCTCAATGTCTCAAGGAGGAAATCATGCGCTGGCAACCACAAAAAACAATAGTGCTTTGGGTTTTGCTTGGCCTTTTGGCCGGATGTTCCAGCGTCCAGGTGAGCCAGGACTATGAACCTGGATGGGTTGCTGACCGTCCCCAAACCTGGCAGTGGGAACACAGCGTTCAGCCTGCGACCAATGACCTGCGTGTTGACAATCCGCTTTTGAACAGCCGTATCCGCCGTGCCATTGAAAGTCATCTGGCAGGCCGCCGTATGGAGCGAAATCAAGAACACCCTGATTTGTCGATTTCCTACCATCTTGTCATTCAGCCGAAATTGCAAAGCTATTCGTCCTATTCGACGCTGGGTATGGGGGGCTATTATTATCCCTGGGCATGGGACTATGGCACCGACACGCACATCTATCAGTACGATGAATGTCAGCTGACCATCGACATCAAGGAGGTCGGCACCGGGTCCTTGATATGGCGGGGGACGGGGGTTTACCGTTATCATACATACAAAACGCCGGATGCGGCGGCCGAGGCCATGCAACATACCGTGGACCGGATTCTTGCTCAATTCCCGCCGGGCAATAGTTAATTCAGTAGCAGTTCACGATGGGGTCCGATCCGAATCGTTTCGATGGTAACACCCGCCTAGGCGGTTTGCCGTGTTGAAATCAGCCAAATGCAATTCTGTTGAAATGACTTGCCAAATGATTTGTGGTATGCCAGTAGAATTAAGCGGTTACACCTGTTTCCAACCCACCGCCGTTAACCTGTCACAATAAGGAGAGGGGACCCCATGAGACGATCTGTCTTCTGCATGACTATCATCGCAGTGTTGTTTTTTGCCGGCGCTGCCATGGCCGAAGTCAATATCAAGCTGGCCGTGGTCACCAAGCCTGGATCGGCTCAGAATATCGTGGCCGATAAATTCAAGGAATTCATCGAGGCGCGCTCTAACGGGACGATCAAGGTCAAGGTTTACCACTCCGCGTCTTTGGGCAACGAGACCGAGATTCTTCAGCAGGTCCAGATGAACACAATCCAGATGGCCGTGGTGACCGGCGGGCCGTTCGACACCTTTGATCCCATTACGCGGGTGATCAACTATCCTTTCTTATTCAAGGACAATGCCCAGGCCGATGAAATTCTCGATGGTCCCCTGGGGGCGGAAATTCTCAAGAGTCTGGAACACTCAAAATTCAAGGGCCTGTGTTTTTCCGAAAACGGGTTTCGCAATCTGACCAACAACAAACGCCCGGTGGGCACCCCCGACGACATCAAGGGGCTTAAAATCCGGGTCATGGCCTCCACTATCCACCAGGCCATCTGGAAAGCGCTGGGCGCCAATCCCACGCCCATGCCCTGGCCGATCTATACCGAATTGGAGCAAGGGGTTATCGATGGGCAGGAAAATCCCTTGTGGGTCATGGAGGTTTATAAATTCTATGAAATCCAGAAATACATGACCCTGACCCGGCATGTCTATTCGTGTCATATCGACGTGGCTTCCCTTGACTGGTGGAATGGTCTTTCCCCGGCGGATCAATCGCTGATCCAAAGGACAATTTATGATGCCGCCGTGTTTCAGCGTCAGGACAACCGGTCTAAAAATGCTCAGCGTCTGGTGATGCTCAAGGAAAAAGGCATGCAGGTGGTCGAGGCGCCGGACATCGCGGCCTTCCGTGCCAAGGTGGCGGGCCTGAAGGACATGGATCTTTACAGTGATCCCAAAGTCAAGGCGATGCTTGATAAAATCATGGCCGCTACACGTTGAAGCCCTGAACGTATCTATCGCTTGTCGGAGCGCATGTGACCGCTTTACATCAATTCAGTACATGGATCAACCAGCGCATTGAGTACCTGCTGTTTGGTTTAGGCTTTTCCATGGCGATCCTCGTGGCTGTGCAGGTCTTTTTTCGCTATGTGCTCAACCAGTCCTTGTTCTGGTCCGAGGAACTGGCCCGTTATCTGTTGGTCTGGCTCACGTTTTTAGGGGCGTCATGCGCCTATTACCGGCACGCTCATCCCGGGGTGGACATCCTGTACAACCGTATGCCGCCGGCCTTGCGCAAGGCCTGTGCACTGGTGATCCATCTGGCCTCGATGGGCCTGTTTGTGGTGATGGTCGTTTACGGGTACCAGTTCGCCCATTTTGTACGCCTGCAGACAACTCCGGCCCTGCAGTTGCCCAAATGGCTGGTGCTGGGGATCATTCCCGTGAGCGGTCTGGTGCTCTTGATCCACGGCACATCGTTTCTGATCGACACGCTCAAGCGGAGCAGCCATGACCTCTGAAGTGCTGCTCATCTCACTGTTGGTGCTGTTTGCCATCAACACCCCCATCGCCATTGCCATTGGCGTGGCCTCGGTGGTGGGAATCCTTGTCCAGGGCGATTTCAGTCCCATGATGATGGTGCAGCGGATGTTCGGCGGCACCGATTCGTTTCACCTCATGGCCGTGCCCTTGTTCATGTTTACCGGTACGATCATGGAAGCCGGCGGCATCAGCCGCCGGATCATTGATTTTGCAAACGCCCTGGTCGGCTGGCTGCCGGGCGGTATGGCGGCGGTGACCATCGTATCGGCCATGTTTTTTGCCGGGATTTCCGGATCAGCGGCGGCCGATGCAGCGGCCGTGGGTGCCATTTTGATCCCGGCCATGAAAAAATCGGGCTACGCATCTGATTTTGCCGCGGCCGTACAGGCCTCCGGTGGATCCATCGGCGTGATCATTCCCCCGTCCATCCCCATGATCATTTTCGGTTTTCTGACCGGTGCCTCAATCGGTCAGCTTTTTGCTGCGGGCATATTACCGGGGCTGCTGGTCGGTGTGTCACTGATCATCGTGGCTACCCTGATATCATGGAAAAAAGGCTACAGTGCCACGACCCGCTTTTCCATCGGCGATGTATGGCGGACCTTCCGTCGGGCACTGCTGGCCTTGGGCGCGCCGTTGATCATTTTGGGGGGGATTCTGTTCGGTATTTTTACGGCCACCGAATCGGCAGCCGTGGCCGTGGTGTATGGTCTCGTGGTGGGGATGGTCGTCTATCGCCGGATTGGACTCAAGGACCTTTACCCTTTATTCCGGGACGGCGCCATTACCTCATCCATTGTCATGCTGATCATTGCTACGGCCTCGGTGTTCAGCTGGCTGGCGGCCATCGAGGATATCCCCGCGCGTCTGGCCGGTGGTCTGCTCGGGGTCACGACAAATCCGGTGGCCTTGCTGCTGTTGATCAACCTGGTGCTGCTGATCGCCGGAACGTTTGTGGAAACCACGGCGGCTCTGATATTGCTGGTGCCGATGATTACCGCCATGCTGCCCGCTTTGGGGATCGACCTGGTTCAATTGGGGGTGATCGTGGTTACCAACCTGGCCATCGGCATGCTCACCCCGCCCATGGGTATCTGTCTGATCGTCTCCTGTTCCATCTCCGGCGACAGCCTGGCCGCCATCAGCCGGCGGGTTTTGCCGTTTTTAGCCATTTTGCTCGTGGACCTGTTGATCATTACCTTTTACCCGCCCGTTACCATGTTCATGGCCCGCTTGGTGGGTCGATGATATTTGGGAACAAGCCGTAAACAAAAAATCCAAAGTAAAAAGACGAAGGACGAGGGAAGACCGCTTCGCTCGGACGAGGGACGTCCGAGGTCGTCCCTCGTTTTTTTGGATCGCGACACCCTGTCCAAAAACAAGGGGGTGTCCGTCATGGCAATGGCGGCTGAATAAAATTCATCTTGATGCGAAGCCTAACATAAGGTAAATGATCGTTTTGCCCAGTGAACACCTTTTTCACAAAGGATAAACCCTATGGACTTTTGGCGTGAACCGCTAGATGCGAAAGTAGTCGATATTACCCGGGGTATCGTTCATATCATCACCGATCGATGCAAGGGATGTGGTTATTGTATTGAATTTTGTCCCCGCAATATTCTGGCTTTCTCCACCCAGTTCAATAAAAAGGGCTATCATCCCCCTGAGGTTTTGGATCCCGATGGCTGTGTCAATTGCCATTATTGCGAAATCATCTGTCCGGAGTTCGCCATCTATTCGGTTGCCGATTCCTGACCATTGGTGCTTTTGGGTGGGATTGATCTTCCGTTTGGCCCTTGCAAAACCATTAACACTGGAACCTTTGTCTCATGAGTAATAGACCCGCTGTCTTGACTGGAACCCATTACATCACCGGCGATGAAGCCTGTGCCGAGGGCGCCCTGGCTGCCGGCTGCCGGTTTTTCGGTGCCTATCCCATCACTCCGGCCACGGAAATCGCCGAACGCATGTCCATCCGATTGCCTGAAGTGGGGGGGACGTTTATTCAGATGGAAGATGAAATCGCCGCCATGGCCTCGATTTTAGGGGCGGCCTGGTCGGGCCAGAAAACCATGACCGCCACGTCGGGGCCGGGATTCAGCCTGATGATGGAAAACATCGGCCTGGGGGTGGTTACCGAAACGCCTTGCGTGGTGGTCAATGTGCAGCGTGGCGGTCCATCCACGGGACTTCCGACCATGACCGCCCAGGCCGACATGATGCAGGCGCGTTGGGGCTCCCACGGTGATTATGAAATCATCGCCCTGGCGCCGTCTTCGGCCCAGGAGATTTTCTACCTGACCATCACGGCCTTTGACCTGAGCGAGATCTATCGCACGCCCGTGTTCATCATGACCGATGAAGTCATCGGCCATATGAGCGAAAAAGTGGTCATCCCCGAGGCATCCGTCATCAAGCCCAAAAGCCGGCCCAAGCCCAAAGGGCGCAAGGACCGCTTTTTACTCTACAAGCCGGATAAAAACGGTGTGGCCCCCATGCCGGCCGCAGGTGACGGATACCATGTGCATGTGACCGGTCTGACCCACGATGAAAAGGGCTATCCGGTCATGGCTGTGGAGGCCCAGGAGCAGATGATGCAGCGGTTGATGCATAAAATTATGGATAACCGTGAGGATATCATTCTGACCGAGAGCCACAACCTTGACGATGCCGAGATCGTATTGATTTCCTATGGGATTTCGGCCCGTACCAGCCAGGCGGCCATGGTTCAGGCCCGGGCTCAAGGCAAAAAAGTGGGCTTGCTGCGCCTGATTACGGTATGGCCGTTTTGCGAGGAAAAGATCCGGGAATTGGCCGAGCGGGTGCGCGGTTTTATCACCGTGGAGATCAATCTGGGGCAGGTTCATCTGGAGGTTCAGCGCTGTGCCGGCGATCGGGCGGCCTGCCATCTGGTGGGGCATGCCGGCGGCACCGTCATCACGCCGGAACAGGTCCTGGCTAAAATCGAGGAAATTATAAGATGAACACAACCCATTCAATCGCCGTTGAAAAGCAAACGCCCGAGGCGGATCAACATCCCCTGGACGATTTGATTCGTACCGACCGTATTCCCCATATCTGGTGTCCGGGATGCGGCATCGGTACCGCATTTGCCGCGTGTCTGCGGGGGATGCAGGCCAGCGGAATCGATCTTGAAAAAACCTGTATGGTTTCCGGGATCGGTTGCTCGGGCCGCGCCGCAGGCTACATCAACCTGGATTCTTTCCATACCACCCATGGCCGGGCGATCCCTTTTGCCACCGGGCTCAAGCTGGGCAATCCCGAACTCAACGTGGTGGTTTTTTCCGGGGACGGGGATCTGTTTGCCATTGGCGGCAATCATTTCATTCACGCCGCCCGCCGCAACATGGACCTGACCGTGATCTGCCTTAACAATTTGAACTACGGCATGACCGGTGGGCAGGTGGCGGCCACCACACCGCATCAGGCCAAAACCACCACGACCCAGCACGGCAACCCCGAGTCGCCGTTCAATCTTCCGCTGTTGGCCTTTGCTTCCGGTGCGACCTATGTGGCCCGCTGGACCATCCTGCACACCCGCGAGATGACCAAGTCCTTTGAAAAGGCCCTGCAAAAGCCTGGATTTTCCTTTATCGAGGTGCTGGGGCCGTGCCCCATCAATTACGGCCGCCGCAACCGTGAAAAGTCCATGGATACCCTGCGCCTTTATCAGGAACGGACCATCATCGCCAATCATCCGGACATCACCGATCTGGACATTGACTTCAAGAAACGGGTGACCCTGGGAGAATTCGTGGACAAGGAAAGGCCGACGTGCATTGAGAATTATGATCGGACGTGTCGGTTACTATAGGCCGAAGGTGTTTAGGCTGAAGGCTGAAGGAAAATAAATGAATAAACAAATCGTAATCACCGGTTTCGGGGGCCAGGGCGTTGTCCTGGCCGGGCGCATCGTGGGCAAGGCCGCGGCTATTGTCGATGGCCTGGAATCGACGCTGGTGCAGTCCTATGGCCCTGAATCCCGGGGCGGGGCCTGCAGCGCCCAGGTGACCATTGCTGACGGCGAGATCCATTACCCGTATATCGAGCAGCCGGATATCCTGGTGGCCATGTCCCAGGCCGGATACGAAAAATACAAAGACGCACTGGTCCAAGACGGTATGCTGATCGTGGATCAGGATCTGGTCAAGCCCGAGGCCGAACAAAAGGCGTTTTTCAGCGTGCCGAGCACCCGTTTTGCCGAGGAAATGGGGCTGATAATGATGGCCAACATCATCATGGTCGGTTTTTTTACCGCCATTACCGAGGCCGTTACCCTGGAGGCCGCCCGTCAGACGGTGCTTGAATCCGTTCCCAAGGGCACCGAGGAAAAAAACCTGAAGGCCTTTGAAAAAGGATGGGAATATGGTCGGGTTACCCTGAAGGCCCGCGCCAAGACCGCTGCCGGACAGACAGGAGTGTTTGCATGAAAAGTCCCAAGAACCGTTTGCACAGTGCCATGGTGGTGGGCGCCACACCCGCCGGTGTATCGGCCGCCAACAAGCTGGGCGAACTGGGCATTGCCGTGACACTGGTGGATAATGGTATTGACCTGAATCAGCGGCTGAGCGATGACGCCTACCGGCTGCCCGGTGGGATTCCTTTGAATTTTGCCCATCGTCCGGGGCTGATCCGGATTTTGCGCAACCCGGGCATCAAGTGCATCCTGCCGGCCAAGGTGCTTGGCATTCGGCACAACCAGCAGGGGTTTGCCGTTACCATCGAGCGGGAGCAGACCTTTGTGGATCCGTCGCGCTGCACCTTGTGCGGCCGCTGCGTCGAGGTGTGTCCGGGACAGGGCGAAGGGAGCGAAAAACCCATTGGTTTTGAAAGTCGCATGGTCCTTCCGGGACGCGCGGTAATCGATAAACGGCAGGAGCCCCTTTGCCAGGCCAACTGCCCCTTGGGAGTCAATGCACAGGGGTATATCGCCCTGGCCCGGGCCGGACGCTATGCCAAGGCCCTGGAGCTGATCCGCAAGGACAATGTCCTGCCGGGCATTTGCGGCCGGGTGTGTACGCATCCTTGCGAAAACGCCTGCCGTCGGGCGGAGGTGGACGGGCCGCTGGCCATTCGGGACATCAAGCGCTTTTTGGCCGATGTGGAGGCCGGGCAGGGCAACACCGAGACCCAACAGGATCATAGGCCAGCTCCCACCCGTTCGGAGACCATTGCCGTGGTCGGGTCCGGTCCGGCCGGTCTGGCGGCTGCCGCGGATCTGGCGCGCCAGGGATTTGCGGTGACCGTTTTTGAAAAAGAGGATCAGGCCGGCGGACTGTTGCGTTACGGCATCGGCTCCCACCGGTTGCCCCGGGACATTATCGATCGTGAACTGGACGTTATCCAGGCCATGGGCGTGACCATTTTTACCGGCCATGGGATCGACCTCGATGGAGGACTGTCTGATCTTACCAACCGCTTTTCCGCCGTGCTGCTGACCGTGGGATCATGGGCCGACCGCCGCCTGGGCGCACCGGGGGAAGACCTTGACGGCGTGCATGGCTGCCTTTCCTTTTTACAGGACTTTTATCGCGGTAAAATTGACGGCCTGAACGAAGACGTGGCGGTTATCGGTGACGGCAATGCCGCCTTTGATTTGGCCCGGGTACTGAAGCGCTTGGGCGCCCGGGTGACCCTGATCTCCTGGTTCCCGGAATCAATGATTCCGGCTGACGCCGAGGAGGTGGACGCAGCCCTGGCCGAAGGCATCACCATTGTCAGCAGCCGGCAGGTAACGGCATTTAATGGTGCCGGCAATCGGCTGCAGGACCTGACCCTGATGCCCACCCGTCCGGGCGAGCCCGACGCAAAGGGAATTCACTGGCCGGTGATCGTGGATGACGGCACCGCGTCCACACTGGCCGTGGATCGCGCCTTTGTGGCCATCGGCCAGAGCGGTGCGCATGCAGGGATAGACGGCCTGCTAACCGCTACGGCCCACGGCTACCTGGCGGTGGACGAAAACGGGCGCACCGCCACGTCTGGTATCTACGCGGCTGGCGATGCAGTAACCGGTGCGAGTTCGGTGGTCCAGGCCATGGCCAATGGCCGGCAGGCCGCGGCAATGATTTTTACGGACCTGACCAGTGAGCTTGCGGATTTCATTGCCGCCAAAACCCTGCGCCCGGCCGATCGGGACTTTACGGCCATTGATCCGGCCATGCCCACCTGTTTGCGTACCCCCATGCCGGAAACGCCGCCGGGTGCCCGGCAGGACAGTTTTCAGGAAGTGGCCCGGGGGTATGACGAAAAGCAGGTTCAACTGGAGGCGGCGCGCTGCCTGCAGTGCAGTGTCTGCGCCGAGTGCATGGAGTGTGTGGAGGCTTGCGGTGACATTCAAGCCATCCGCCACGATGAACCGGCCACCCGGACCACTCAGAACGTGGGCGTGCTGATTGTCGCCGATCCGTTGCTTGTACCGGCCACGCGCGGCGAGGATGTGATCCGCGCCTATGGACCACCCACGGCCAAAACCGATGTACTGGCCATGATCCTGCGCGGTCAGGCAGCCGCGGCCAGGGCCCTGGTGCTCTTCAAGGGAACCACGGCCAGCCCCAAAGGCCATGGTATTTCTTTTATGCCCCCGGATCCAGGACTTCAAAAGACCATCCGCATGGGCGTCTTCGCCTGCCGTTGCAACGATTCGCTGGGCTGGTCCGATGGCATGGACGACTATTTGAAAGGGCTTTGCCAGCGGCCCATGATCACCCATGCCGAAACCCTTAACGCGGCCTGCACACCGGCAGGCATCGCTCACATCCTGGCCGAGGTTCGGGAGCAGGGACTGACCCGGGTGGTATTGGCATCCTGCGTGTGCTGTCCGCTCAATTTTGTTTGCAGCTCTTGCACGGATCAGCGCAGTCGGCTCAAGGAGGGACTTTTCAATGGCACGGGGATCAGTCGTTCCATGGTGCACACCGTCAATCTGCGTGGCGAGGTCCTGCGACTTCTGAAAGATGATCCGGAACTGGCCCTGCAGCGGTTTACCGGGTTCCTGGACCGGGCCATTGGTCATGCGACCAATCTTTTGCCGTTCCCGACACCGGCCCGCAATTACAATTTTACCACTGCTGTGATCGGCAGCCAGGAAGCTGCGCTGACTGCCGCCACCACCCTGGCCGAGGCCGGACAGGACGTGCTGCTTTTTGACGGTGATGGGCCGGCTGATAGCATGGTGGCTGATCATCCCAATGTTTTCCGTGTAACCGATGCCACGGTGACCGGCATCAGCGGCACCATCGGCAATTTCAAAATTCGTACGCGTAGTGAGACCATGGCGCGCAGCTATTCCGTGGGCAGTATCATCTGCGGTGAGCGCAACCGTAGTCTGGCCCTTTACCGACGCCATGAGGGGCACCCCGAGCGCACCGTGCACACCACTGCCCTGGACGGGGCGGAAAACGGGGCGCCGTTTCTCTATCCGGGAATGACCTCCATTTCGGGATTGTTCCTGGCTGATCCGCCCGGCGTGCAAATTTCAAAACGCACCAAGGGGGCGGCTTCGGCCATTCAGGCTGCGGCTGCCATGCCACGGGGTCCGCGCCACAGCCGGGGGTTTTCGGTCAAGGTTAAAGAGAATTTGTGTCGCGGTTGCGGCCGCTGTCTGGAGGTCTGCCCATACCAGGCGATTGCCTTCCGGCCCAATGATGTGGGCGGGTATTATGCCGAGGTGGACGATGCCCTTTGCAAAGGCTGCGGCAACTGCATTTCGGTCTGCCCGTCCGACGCAGCTGATAGCCCCTACCGGGACCATGTTTATCTGGAACAGACCGTTGAGCGGTTGTTGGCCTGATGGGTTGAAAGGACGAGGGAAGAGGGACGTGGGACGTGGGAAGATGGAAGAGGGAAGAGGGAAGAGGGAAGAGGGAAGAGAGAAGAAGTGGCGCGGGTACGATCTTTTTCGTCCATCATCCGAGCGAAGCGGTCGTCCATCGTCCATCGTCTCTATGAGGGCGAACAACGAACCACAAACCATAACTAAGAACTATTAATCCGGAACTTACGTTAAATGCCAGATTTCAACATAATCGTTTTCCTTTGCAACTGGGGCCCTCATGCCGCGTTTCAGACCCTGCAGGATCAGTGTGCGGATATTCCCCGTGAAATCAAAATGATCCGTATTCCCTGCAGCGGTCGTATCACCAAGGCACTGCTGCTGCGCTCCTTTGAAATGGGGGCTGACGGCGTGCTGCTGTTGGGATGCAAACCCGGCAGTTGCCGCTATGGCAGCGGTACTCAGAGTGCCCGGGACAATACCTCGGGAACCTGCCGGATTCTTGACCTGATGGGAATCGGCGCCGAGCGTTTACAGTTGGGCAATGTCCTGCCCGATCAGCCCCAGGCCCTGCTCGATTTCCTGAAAGACTTCACAAGCCGGATTCGTAAACTGGGCCGTAGCCCGGTGGCCCGACGACCGCTAATCGATGATCAGGCGATACCGGCAGACCTGACACCGGCGGCCATTGTTGCCGCCCATGACGTCTATGCCTGCCAGGATTGCGGCAAATGCACCTCAGCCTGTTCCCTGGCCCTGGCCGGCAAACCTTATTCCCCCCGCGATCTGGCCAATCGGATTATCGCCGGGCAGGCAGATGATCCGGATGTCCGTCAGGCGGTCAATGCCTGCCTGACCTGCGGCGTCTGTTACGAGCGCTGCCCGTCAGCGGTCAATTTCCCGGAATTTATTCGTTCCATGCGCACCTATTATCACAGCCGCCAACTGGCTGAAGCGCCGACCCATGGCGGTTTCTTTCAGAGCATGATGCGGGCCATGACCGCCGACGAACTGGTCCCCCGGCGCTGGCAGGATCTGCCCGAGAAGATCCATACCAGCAGTGGCAAAGGGGACATATTGTTTTTTGGCGGCTGTGCGCCGTATTTCGATATTTTTTTCAGCAAATTTCTCGGTGTGCAAACCGACCGTATTCTCGAGGACAGCCTGCGTTTGCTCAACTTCTTCGATGTCCAGCCCGTGGTGATGGAAAACGAGGTCTGTTGCGGCCATGATTTGCTTTGGACCGGCGACCGGGAGAACTTTTTGCGCCTGGCTAGGCGCAACGCGCGAGCATTTGCCGAGACCGGCGCCAGTGAGCTGATCACTGCCTGCCCGGAGTGTTATCGCACCCTTCGCCATGACTACCCGGAGCACGGCGTGACGCTGCCATTGACCGTGACCCACATTCACACGTTCCTGGAACGCGAAATCGACAAGGGCGCCGTGGGCTTCAAACCCTTGGGCCGCACCGTGACATTCCAGGACGCGTGTCGTCAGAGCCGTTTTGAAGACCAGGCCGATCTGCCGCGCAAGCTGTTGGCACGCATGACCGGCACCCCGCTGGCGGAGATGCCGGAATCGGGTAAAGGGGCGGTGTGCTGCGGTAACAGCGCCTGGACCGGCTGTGACGCCTATTCAAAAGCGTTGCAGGTTAAACGGCTGACCAGTGCCCGGCAGACCGGCGGGGATCTCATGCTCACCGCCTGTCCCAAGTGCCAGATCCACCTGCGCTGTGCCATGGAGGATACCATGCGGGCATCCGAGTTGCAGATTGAAACAATGGACCTGGTCAGTGCGATTGCTCAATGTATTTATTGGGAGTCGGTTTAAGCGACTGGAAAAGAGTGCGCTTATCTCAAAAACAACCGTAGGTTCTACATATCTTTTTAACTTGTTAAAAACTTATCACTTCAAGAAATATTATATATAGGTATCCCCATGACGACGAAAGCCCCTATATCAACCTCAACCCCTGATGTGAACGCTGCGCAGGATGCCCCGCGAGTAGGCGTTTATGTGTGTCATTGCGGCCTGAATATCGCCAAAACCGTCGATTGCGACGGGATTGCCGCACGGGCAGCCGATCTTCCCGATGTATGTATGGCCAAGGGCATTGGCTACGCCTGCAGCGAACCGGGTCAGCGGGAGATTCGCGATGATATCGCCGAGCACGGTCTCAACCGCATTGTGGTGGCCTCTTGCTCACCGCGTCTGCATGAACCGACGTTCCGGCAGATGCTCACCGATGCCGGCCTCAATCCCTATCTCTTGGAGATGGCCAACCTGCGTGAGCAGTGCAGTTGGGTGCATATGCACGACAAGGCCGCCGCCACGGCCAAGGGCTGGGATCTGGTCAAGATGGCCGTGGCTCGGGTACGCCGCTTGACGCCCCTGAGCGAGACCCGCCTGCCCATGACCCAGCGCGCTCTGGTGATCGGTGGTGGTGTGGCGGGCATCCAGTCGGCCCTGGACCTGGCCGACAACGGGTTTGATGTGGTCATGGTAGAAAAACAGCCCTCCATCGGCGGGGTCATGGCCCAGTTGGACAAAACTTTTCCCACAATGGACTGCTCCATTTGAATCCTGGGGCCTAAAATGACGGATGCCGGTCGGCATCCCCGCATCACCATCCACACCTTGAGCGAGGTGGTGGATGTCAATGGCTACGTGGGTAATTTCAATGTCAAAATTGTCAAAAAAGCCCGCTATGTGGATGAAACCGCATGCACCGCGTGCGGCGAGTGTGCCAAGGTATGCCCAGTGGTTCGGCCTGACGAGTTCAATATGGGCCTTAGCTCGCGCCGGGCGATCTACTCGCCGTTTCCTCAGGCCGTGCCGTCGGCCTATGTGCTCAATCCGCATGAGTGCCTGGGCAACAACCCCACGGTATGCACCAAGTGCCTGGAGGCCTGCGAAAAGCAATGTATCGATTTTCACATGTCCGACCAGACCCTGACCGAGCAGGTCGGCACCATCGTCGTGGCCACCGGCCTGTCCCCTCACGATCCGCGGGCGTTGGATGAGTACGGCTATACACGCTTCAAGAATGTTCTCACCAGTCTGGAGTTCGAACGCCTGGTCAATGCCGGCGGCCCCACGCAAGGGGAACTGGTGCGTCCCACCGACCGCCAAACGCCCAAACGCATCGGTTTCGTACAGTGTGTGGGATCACGGTCGGCCCGCAGAGGCAAGTCCTATTGCTCCAACATCTGCTGCATGAACACGGTCAAAAGTACATTGGTGCTCAAAGAGCACTATCCGGACATGGAGATCAAGGTTTTTTATATTGACATGCGCGCTTTTGGAAAAGGCTTCGAGGATCTTTATACCCGCAGCCGCCGTAAAGGGGCGCATTACGTGCGCGGCCTGCCCGGTCACGTGGAGGAAATGCCGGATGGAAGCCTGCGGGTGGCCGTGGAGAACACCGCCACCGGACGTCTAGACACCTATGATCTGGATATGCTGGTACTGGCTGTGGGTATTGAACCGGCTCCCAGTACGCAGCGATTGCAGGAGATGCTGGGCCTTCAACTCACATCGGACGGATTTTTTCTGGAAGCCCATCCCAAACTGCAGCCCGTGGACGCCGCCACCCGGGGCGTTTTTTACGCCGGCTGCGCCGAAGGACCCAAGGATATCAAGGAGAGTGTCACCCAGGCCTCGGCCGCCGCGGTACGTGCCATCCGACTGATGCATGCCGGGCATATCACTGCTGAGGCCATCACCGCTGAAGTCATCCCAGAGCTGTGCAAATCCTGCGGTAAGTGCGCTGATGTATGTCCCTACAATGCCATTAGCGTGGATGTGAAGTCCAAACAGCCGGCTGTGATCACCACCGCCGCTTGCAGCGGCTGTGGCACTTGTGCGGCCGAATGTCCCTTTGGCGCCATCACCACCAATCATTTTACCGATCCACAGATCACGGAGCAGATCGATGCCTTGTTGGAAGAGGCGCCCGAGGAGAAAATTCTCACCTTTGCCTGCAACTGGTGCTCCTATGCCGGGGCCGATTATGCCGGCGTATCGCGGCTGCAATATCCACCGAACGCGCGGCTGATTCGCACCATGTGCTCAGGACGGGTGGATGACGCCTTTATCTGGCATGCCTTTAAAAAAGGGGCGCCGGTGATCCTGGTCAGCGGATGTCATATCGGCGATTGTCATTACATCGACGCCAACCACTGGACGGAAAAACGCATCAAAAAAGTCCGCACCAAAATGGAAAAACGCGGTATCCGGCCCGAGCGGCTTCAATTGGAGTGGATCAGTGCCGCCGAGGGCGTGCGTTTTGCCGAGGTCATGAACCGTATGGAGACGTTGCGGCAGACCGTCAGCATGGATGAAATCAGCGAGACAATTGCCATGCTCACAAAAACGAGATAATAGTGATGGATTCGAAAGCCTTGATCTCGGGTTTTTTACGAATCCGTCTGAACGGCGACTTTTTACGGGCTCATCAATATTGATAATATCTATATTTTTAGGAGGACCCCATGGCTAACGCGCGTTCATCGGCAGATACCGCTACGCAGTCCGCTCCAGACACCCATAACGTGTCCGTTTGTCCCAATGGCGAATATTTCGAGCTTCCCCAGCCGGAAGACTATGCGGCTGAATTCGAGCGGCTCAAGAAACTTGCCGACGAGCAGCGGCAGCAGGGCAGGAAAGTCGTTGTTGTCATGGGGGTGGGATTCGTCGGGGCGGTCATGGCCGGTGTGGTGGCCGACTCCACCGACAAAACCGCGCAACAGCCGCTTTATTTTGTGATGGGCATGCAGCGACCATCGACGCGATCGTATTGGAAAATCCCTTATCTCAACCGGGGCATTGCGCCGGTTGAGGCGGAAGACCCGGAAGTTGCGCCGATGATCGAAAGATGCGTCAACCAGCGCAAGACCTTGACGGCAACCTTTTCCTATGATGCGCTGTCCTTGGCCGATATCGTGGTCGTCGATGTTCAGTGCGATTATCTCAAGGATACGCTGGGGGATGTGAAACAAGGATATGCCGATATCGCCGCCCTTGAAGACAGCCTGAAGGTCATTGGTGAAAAAATCTCACCCGAATGCCTGGTACTGATCGAGACCACCGTTCCTCCGGGGACCACTGAATATGTAGCCTACCCGATTATCAAAAAGGCTTTTGCCAAACGCGGTATCAATGAAAAGGAGCCCTTGCTGGCCCACTCCTTCGAGCGGGTCATGCCCGGGCGAAAGTATGTTGCCTCGATCCGGGATTTCTGGCGGGTTTGCTCCGGCATTAACGACAAGGCCAAGGAGAAGGTGGTTGCCTTTTTGTCCGATGTGCTCAATGTCGATCAATACCCCCTGACGGTATTGGAGCGTCCGGTTGAAAGCGAGACGTGTAAAATCGTGGAGAACTCCTACCGGGCCACGATCCTGGCTTTTCTCGACGAGTGGAGCCGTTTTTCGGAGAAAAACGGGGTGGATCTGATCAAGGTGGTGGATGCCATCAAGATTCGGCCCACGCATTCCAACATGATTTTTCCGGGGCCGGGCATTGGCGGCTACTGCCTTCCCAAGGACGGGGGGCTCGGTGTCTGGGCCTACCACACCCTTTTGGGATTTGAAGACCAGATTTTCAAAATTACCCCCCAGGCCATCGACATCAACGATACGCGTGCCCTGCACGTCACGCAGCTGGTGCGCGACGCCCTGCGCAACATGGGGCGGATCGTGGCTGCCAGCAAAACGACCCTGCTTGGCGCATCGTACCGTGAGGACGTGGGGGACACCCGCTACAGCGGCTCAGAGTTGATCGTGCGCAAGTTGACCGAAATGGGCGGGGAGGTGACGATTCATGATCCCTATCTCAAACACTGGTGGGAGCTGGAAAAACAGGACACCTATCCGGCGCCCGGCCATTCGTGGGCCCGTTTTTTCCGAAACCAGGAGTCGCTGACAGACACCCGGATCCGGCATGAGTTAAAAGATGCCCTCAAGCAAACCGACGCCGTGGTATTTGCCGTTCGCCACGAACCATACATGGCCTTGTCGCCGGACGATGTGGTGGAGATGATTGGCGGTCCGGCCGCCATTATCGACTGTTTCGGTATCCTCGACGATGAAAAGATAAAGCGCTATTTTCAGCTGGGGTGTGAAGTCAAGGGCCTTGGAAGAGGGCATATCCAACGCATCAAGGAGGCCGTACGCAAGGAGAAGGCAAAAAATTAGAGCAATTAATTGTTCACCGGTTTGCCAAGAGCCATTGGGCCGCTTCGTAACGATTGGTGACCTGGATTTTTCGAAAAAGATTATATACGTGGGTTTTTACCGTATGCGGGCTGATGCACAGTGCCTTTGAAATATCAATGTTGCGCATCCCCGTTGTCAGCAAATTTAAAACCTCTCGTTCTCTTTTCGTAAGTAATATTTCTCTTGTCATCGACGGGCAGCAGGGAGGCGGCTGGCTATCGATCAGGTGCTGCTCCAAAAGATGTCGAGGATACCAGAGCTCTCCGCTGAGAACGGCGCGTATGGTCTTTATAAAAAGCGTGACCGACTGGTTAGGATAAATAACGCCGTCCACACCCCGCTTCAGCGCTTTTTTATCCCGATCGGTATTGGGATCGATATTAAAGCAGACGGTCTTGTGATGCGGGTTTAGAAAAAACTGTTTTTGAAAACAGGCGTGGTCGCACGCCTTGCGAACACCCTTGGCGGCGCAGTCGAGAAAGAGGAAAACCGGCTTTTCCGATCCGATTTTGCAAAGGCGCTTTAATTGGCTGCTATGGATGCCATGGCAGGGCATTTCGGCTTTTTCAGATATATGGCCGGCCAGAACATCGTTGTTGAATGAATAATCTCCAGCAATATAAAGATCAACACCTCCCGATAAAGACGGTAAGGCCAGTGACCCCGCAGATACTTTTAGATGTTTCATCCCCGATCCTAAACGTTTAACAGGTGCATTGCCCAGCGCGAGGCGTGTAGCCGATTCGGGACGTCGATTTTTTTGTATATATTGTAAAGATGGTTTTTGACCGTGTTCAAGCTGATCAGCATGGCGTCGGCGATTTCCTGGTTACTTTCGCCGAAAGCCAGATGCTCAAGGATTTCCAATTCCCGATCCGACAGCAAGGTTCTTGAGCGCATGGATATCATGGACGTCGTATGGTTGACGGTTCGAATGCATGCGGTGAGCATTCTCCGAGAGAGCCACAGGTGCCCGTCCAATATAATTCGAACGCCTTTGACGATCGCCGCCCGGCAATCCCCCGTGTAGAAAATACCTCTGATTTGATAGCATTTGATCATTGTAACCAATTGATTGTGGTGAGTGACGTTGTAAAGTGCGATCCGAATATGGCTTGGCACCGGTGTGGGCAGTGTCTCAAGAATGGTGTAAATCGCATCGATGTCCGCCTCAAGGCAGTCAATCAAAAAGAGACAAGGATTGTTAAGCGGAACCGAAAATACCGGTCGGGGAGGCATATGATTGATTCGGTGAACCGTTGCCGAGAATTCTTGCTCCAAGAGCATTTTTAGTCGCTTTGCCGGGCCCGGGTTAGGGCTAACAATGAGAAATGTATCTAAATTCATCATGAAAAACGGTTCGCTTGGAACATTTACAAGTCACCACCAATCAATCATCTGCGAAGAAAACCGGAGTAGAATTCGAATTTGCCGTTGTACCGATTCTCATCAAACCAGATCTTGGCCTGTAGACGATTAAAGACATTGATTTTCCTGTAGATATTGTACACGTGGGCTTTGACTGTATGCAGACTGATTTGATACTGATCGGCAATACTGCTATTGGTCATGCCTTTGGCAATACAGTCGAGTATTTCTAATTCACGCTTGGACAGTCGCCCCCGTCCGTCTTCGTGAGTTGGATTATTTTTTTGCGTTGCCGCCTTTCGTGGCGGTGCACAGGCGTTTGGGGTAACCCAGGTGTCACCCTTCAGGATCGTTTTTATGCCTTTGATAAAATTGGTTTTTGATTCGTTGTGGTAGAAAATACCATGAATGCTACCTTTATCGAGAAAGGTGGATAAGGTTTTGTCGGCATCAGCGTTGAACAGGACCAGTTTTGTTCCCTTGGCAATGGCTTCGGAATAGTGTCGTATCCGGTCGTTGATGGTACGCCTGTTACAAGCCAGACAGTCGATCAGATAAATCGTTGTGTTTACGGATTCTGAATTCATCTCAGACGTTGACGGACCACTATTGCTCCAGCTGCACCAGACATCTTTGAAGGTTTCCAGTAGGAAGACCAAGGACTGATTCAACGGACGATTGGTACCGATAACGTGAATTCGGGTTAATGCCGTATCAACGGTTAAACGACCATTGTCGGATGGCGCACCGGCAATCTGCTGATGAACGCATTTTGCTTTCATGCTGCCAACTATTGCTAACTATGGGTTTTGTAACGCTTGGTGATTTTTTGAACGAAGATTATACTATGCATGTGCGATGGAGATGAAGGCAAACATAGTAAATATAAAAATACATTACCCCATTTTGTTAAGAATATCAATATATGAATTATCGATGATCCTCGAGAAGTCCATCATTGATGATGAACCCCTCACTGCTGTTGAATACCGTGAAACGGTCACCAATGTGAGGGGAATAAAGTACTAATACTTTCGTATTAGACCCCATGCCTACTCAATAGGAAGAAAATCAGTTGTTATACTGATTGATCTATTGACCGGTTATAGTAGAATTCCACACGATCCGATCAAATCTCAAGGGGCGGCGTATTCCCCGATTTTAACAGCGTCTGCTCCGAATAAACACGCACCATACACAAAAATTCCTCTCCTATGATTCACCATGCGCCTAGCCGGGTGGAATCGAAGCGGCGGAGCTATACACTGCGAGATGCCCCTTCTTTTTTTTAGGGCTTTATTACATCATAATGTAATAAGGATGTAATCATCTCCTATATAATAAGGAAAGATTTCATTGGGGCCCCAAAAAGGTTCCAGGAACCGATCCTTTGTCTTTTTAAAATTCAGGACGACTATGAAACGCACCCAGATTCAACTTCACGATGAGCAGTTGAAATGGTTGAAACACGAGGCATTGGAGAAAGGCGTATCCATGTCTCATTTGATTCGTAAAAGCGTCGACAGATACCGCTTGCAAGTTGAAAATCATCGGCAGTTCAGCCTCCAGAAGGAGAATGCCTTGAATGTGGTAGGGCGCTTTTCTTCAAAACGATTAAAATGAGTAGTAAAGCAGTGCTGTGTGAAAAGGCGCAAAGATGGGAAGGATGGCGACCCCCACAACTTCTTCAATGGTTGTTGAGATCTGATCAGTATTTTAAGGCGATGAACGCTTTTTAGAAAGGCGAACAACGACATCCATGCAACCCGATCTGGTCTATATCGATACCTCCGCGTTTTATGCATTGATCGATCGTGCCGACCCATACCATAAGCAGGCTAAAACACTGTGGCCGTCGCTTCTGGATGCGCGCGTTACCCGCATTACGAGCAGTTATGAGGTTGTCGAAACCATGGAACTGGTGCAAAAGCGCCTGGGCTGTGAGGCAGCTGTAATCTGGCAAAGGGCTGTGCTTGCGGTTGTGGATGTCAAGTGGGTGGACCAATCTCTTCATGACTTGGGTTATGAGCTATGGTTGAGTCTGGGACGCCTTGGTTTCAGTTTTACCGACTGTGTGGGGCAAATCCTTATGAGCCGTTATCAGATAAGCACGGCATTTTGTTTTAAACCCAAGTTTGCCGACCGGGGGATCGCTGTGGTGCCATCGTGTAGCCATCGTCAAGGAAGCGCGAGGAGATAATCATGAAAGTAACACAGCAATCCGATACTATAAACAGCAAATCCTTTCCTTAGGTAAGGCCGCTGATCTTGCTGGAATTACGCGTATCGAATTTATAGATTTGCTTAAATTCTGTGGAGAACCAATCTTCGATTTTTCTGCAGAAGAGCTAAAGGAAATTAATCAGGACACGGAGCGTTTAGGAAAGATATTGGATGCCCCCCTAAATATATCGTTGCAAATGCAACGCCTATTATCAGCCTAAGCGCTGTCAATCAGATTTTTATACTTCAAGCTCTTTTTCAACGCATAACATTCCCGAAGGCAATGGATGAAGAACTAAAAGCCGCTGAGAAACCAGGCGCGGATTTTAGTGAAAATGCTTGGGTAGATGTTAGCACAGTAAAAAACATTGCGCTTGTCCAAGTCCTTGAAAAAGATCTCGACAAAGGAGAAGCGGAAGTTATTGCATTGGGAAAAGAGCTGAACGCCGATGCTGTAATTATTGATGAAAGCATCGGGTATCGTATCGTAAAGCACCTCGATTTGCCGGTTGTAAGGACGCTTTCCATCCTATCCGCAGCAAAATCACGTGGAATAATAAAGAAAGCCTCGCCGATTCTCAAAGAGATGGTTGAAAAAGGCCGATGGTATTCGGATGATGTCGTTGCTCGGTTTTTAAAGAGCATCGGTGAATAATCCCATCTGATCTTGAGCAAACAAAACCGCAAAAGGGATGAACGCCTGTTAGATATTTAGGACCGTTTCTTCCTGTCGTTATAGTAAACAACAACGAAACATCGTCGCCGAAAAATCCATATCCATCAAAACGCCATAAAACGCTATATATTTGGGATTTCAGCCAACATTTTTCAATCAGCGCTCATCCGCGAAGATCCGTGTCCCATTTTCAGATAACTGGCAACTGGTAACTGATAACCGTAAGCTGCATCAACCTTCTTTATGTTTCCAACAGCAATGGCAATTTTATTGAGTTTAATTAGAGACGCCCGCAATTCCCACTATCAGCCATCGGCCTATAACGCGATTTTTAGGCCTGAAAATCGTAAAATAGACCCCAAATAGACCACCCTTTTCAGCTTTTTTATTTTAATTGCAGTTGCTGGCCCGTCCCCGGACCAATTTGTCAACAACGTCCCCAAAAAATCACAAAAAATCCGTACCCCTGATTATTGACGGTCAGCCGACATTGTTATAACATTTGGTAAAACAATGGAGGTGGGCCCATGCGTGCGACCGTAACAAAAATCGGCAATTCAACGGGTGTCATTTTGCCGAAAGAAGTCGTTGCCAGACTCAAGATTAAAAAGGGGGATAGTGTTTATTTAACAGAAACGGCTGACGGATACACACTATCACCTTACGATCCGGAATTTGAAGCTCAGATGGTGGCGGCCAGAAAAGGCATGGCCAAATACCGCAATGCGCTGCACGAGCTTGCCAAAAAATGACATGGCAATGGCTGAGGCAGGATGTTGCCATTGCCATCCATGACGAACAGATTGCAGAGCACGGTGGTCACCCGGGGATTCGTGATCTCGCTTTATTGCTATCCGCGCTTGCACGCCCCAAAAACAAGGCGGCCTACCAAACATCATCGGTATTCGATCTTGCCGCTGCCTATGCCACTGGCATCATTTTGAACCACCCTTTCGTAGATGGTAACAAACGAACAGGATTCCTTGCCGCATATGTATTTTTAATCCTCAATGGATGGGCGTTGACAGCATCTGAAGCAGAAGCCGTCGATGCGGTATTGGCTTTGGCCTTGAAAGATATGGATGAAACCGTTTTTTCGAAATGGTTGAAGGATAGGGCGATAAGGGTCCCTGCTGATCATTGATCTATCGGCCCAGCAAAAAAGAATTAAATCGACAATCGATGCCAATATCCAAACGGTTCTATCCCATGGCAAGTACATCATGGGACCGGAGGTTGGCGAACTGGAAGCGAAATTGGCAGATTTTGTGGGTGTCACGCATGCGATTGGGTGCGCCTCTGGCACCGATGCCCTACTGATGGCCCTGATGGCATTTAACGTCGGTTCCGGCGATGCGATTTTCACAACACCTTTTACATTTATAGCCACCGCCGAGGTGATTAGACTGCTGGGCGCCACACCGGTATTCGTGGATATCGATCCGGTCACTTTTAATATGGATTCCGTTAAATTGGAGAAGGCAATACGTGCTTTTCATGCGGATGATCGATCCCTGTACCCGTTACCCAACCAAGGCGCATCACCCCTCACGCCGCGTGGCATTATCCCCGTGGATTTATTTGGTCTGCCTTCTGACTACGATCAAATCAATGCCATTGCCAAGGCAAACGATCTTTTTGTCATTCAAGACGCCGCCCAATCCTTTGGTGGACAGTACAAAGGCCGCAATGCCTGTGGTCAGGCAGACATCGGCTGCACATCCTTTTTCCCCGCCAAACCCCTGGGGTGCTACGGTGACGGCGGGATGTGCTTTACCGATAATGAGGAGCTTGCCAAGACTTTGTTATCGATCCGTGTGCATGGCAAAGGCACCCATAAATACGATAACATGCGCATTGGCATCAACGGCCGGCTGGATACTCTGCAAGCCGCTATTTTAAAAGCCAAATTCGATATTTTCCAGGAAGAAGTATCGCAGAGAAATCAAGCGGCACAACGATACACCGAATTTTTATCACCCATAACGCATCGCACACCCCCCATCAACTTGCCCACCGTCCCTTCGGAAAACAAATCTGTTTGGGCCCAATATTCAGTGCTGGCCACTGATGAAAACCATCGCACGCAGATACAAAATGCATTGAAGGAAAAGGGCATCCCAACAGCCATTTATTATCCTAAACCGCTGCACCGGCAGACCGCTTTCGCTTCACTGGGCTATCAGCCTGGTGATTTTCCGATCAGCGAAGACTGCTCAGATCGGATTTTCAGCCTTCCCATGCATCCGTATCTGCGATCAGAGGATCAGGAGATGATTGCGCGGGTGATGGGTAATGGGTAAAAACGATGGCCGGATTTCGTGATTTGATGGTGTGGCAAAAGGCAAAAGAACTTGCGGTTGAAATTTACCGCATCAGCCAGAGCGAACATTTCTGTAAGGATTTTAGTTAAAAGGATCAGATAAGAAGAGCTGCTGTCAGTATCCCGAGCAATATTGCAGAAGGAGATGAGCGAGGTTCGAATAAAGACTCGATAAGATTTTTTTATATCTCCAAAGGATCGCTGGCAGAGTTTCAGACACAATTGGAAATTGCATGCGAGATTGGATACCTGGATCGACTAAAACTGAAATACCTTGATGAAAAATGCGTAACAATCGGCAAGATGCTCGGTAGCCTCATAAAAACACGTTCCATGCAATGATTAAAAAGAGAGTATGAACAATGTATAGTCAAAACCTCTCATCAAACACCTATGACCCATCACCTATAACCGATAGGCCACCATCTGTTCCTTCCATCGCAGTCATCGGAAGCGGCTACTGGGGTAAAAACCTCGTTCGCAATTACCACCAAATCGGCGCCCTCAAACTGATTTGTGACAAGCGTGAAGAGGTGCTGGCGCAATTCAAAAGCCAATATCCGGATGTGGATACCTGCCTGGCGCTGAATGAGATTTTGAGCCGTGATGATATCGAGGGGCTGGTCATCGCCACCCCGGCGGAAACCCATTATGCCATTGCCAGAGAAGCCTTGCTGGCCCAAAAGCATGTGTATGTGGAAAAACCGCTGGTTTTGGACGAATCAGAGGCCTTGGAACTGATCGATCTGGCAGAGAGGCAAAACAGGACCCTGATGGTGGGCCACCTGTTACAGTATCATCCGGTATTCATCAAATTAAAAGAACTGGCATCCTCGGGCGAATTGGGGAAAATCAACTATATTTATTCTCACCGTCTCAATTTAGGGAAAATCAGGCGTGAAGAAAATATTCTTTGGTCTTTTGCGCCTCATGATATCTCCATGATCCTCGCCTTGGCGTGCGAAGAACCGGATACGATTGTGGCTACCGGCGGCAATTACCTGCACAAGCAGATTGCCGATGTCACGACCACTCACATGGAATTCCCATCCGGACTGCGTGCCCATATTTTTGTATCCTGGCTGCATCCGTTCAAGGAGCAAAAGCTGGTCGTGGTCGGAGACCGAAAAATGGCGGTGTTCGACGATACTTTGCCTTGGGCGGATAAATTGTTGCTCTATCCGCACAAAATCAAATGGCAGAACAACGTTCCCATCCCTGAAAAATCAGAGGCCGAACGGTTGGAAATACCGCAGGCAGAGCCGCTGCGCAAGGAATGCGAGCATTTTTTGAAAAGCTTTGCCAATGGGAACCGGCCGCAGACCGATGGTCGGGAAGGGTTGCGTGTCCTTAAAATACTCAACGCCGCGCAAGCATCCCTAAATAATGAAGGTCGCAGTATTCAACTAAAGGCTTCCAACCTCGAATTTCAAACGGCTACTGTTTTTCCTCAAGAAAATCAAACTGTTAATCACTTTGTCCATCCAACGGCTGTCATAGATGACAATGTCACTATCGATAGCCGAACCAAAATCTGGCACTTCTCCCATGTTCTGCCCAACTCGGCTATCGGCGAGGACTGCAATATCGGTCAAAACGTGGTTATTGGCCCGGACGTGAGTATTGGAAAACAGTGCAAGATTCAGAACAATGTCTCGGTTTACAAAGGGGTAACAATGGAAGATGGTGTGTTTTGCGGTCCGTCAATGGTGTTTACCAATATATATAACCCGCGCGCGGAAATCAGAAAAATGGATCAGGTCCGTCCCACCTTGATCAAACATGGTGCCACCCTGGGGGCCAACAGCACAATTGTATGTGGAAATACCGTTGGGCGGTATGCCTTCATCGGTGCCGGCGCCGTGGTCAATAAAAACATTCCGGATCATGCATTGGTGGTCGGAAACCCGGGACGCCAGATCGGTTGGGTTTGTAAATGCGGGGAACGGCTGGCTGATGATCTTACTTGCCTGGCTTGCGGCAGCGCTTATAACCAGACTGATGATGGGTTGATGGTGCAAGGGGAGGGGAGCGCGTGAAAAGTGAGGGGTGATGGGTAGGGTTTGATAGAAACGTATGAAGCATGGACGTCCCCGAGTTTACCCAAGGTCAAGATTGAAAAAGAACATGAGATTGGCTATATTATTAATTTAAACGGGATAATCCTCTGGTTGAAAACTATACCTAAGGGATTTTTATTTTATAATATATTCAATTGGATATATTTATTTAAGTAGTCGCAGTCTGTCATGGAGGACGATATGAAAGGCGAACTTACTGCAATTATTGAAAAGGCACCGGAAGGTGGTTATTGGGCGATTTGTCTTGAAGTGCCCGGGGCGAATGGTCAAGGAGAGACCATTTTTGAAGCCAAAGAGAATCTTAAAGAAGCAGTCTCTCTGATACTGGAAGACCGCATGGAAGATATAAAGCGGGGCCTGCCTGCTGATGCAATAATAGATGCAATTGCGATCTAATGAAAAGGAAGGACTTAGAAAAAAAGTTGCGTATTGCAGGCTGCTACCTAAAGCGGGAAGGGCTTGCCCATTCTTTGTGGATAAACCCCAGAAACGGCGCGATAGAAGCCGTACCCCGGCACAATGAAATTAAAGAACCTTTAGCCAACAAGATTCTGAAGAATTTAGGATCGAATTGATTTGATTTCCCAAGTTTCCCAGCCTTTTGTTTCACCGTTCCCGATAACCCTAAATGTCTTTTCTTGGCGTCTTTGCGTCTTGAGTGAAGCGGGCGTGAGAATAAAAAATAAAAAACCGGTCAATAGTGGACGTTTCCGAATTCCGGAAACTGCCAACCGATAAGCCGTAAACTGGCAACTGTTTCCCGCGTTTCTCGCAATTTTCCTTTTCAATCCGCGCGCATCCGCGAAGATCCGCGTCCCATTTTTGTAAAAGCCAACAGATCATTAGCTGATGCTATTTCCCGAATGTCTCTCGGACCCACTGTTTTCATGACATATTGATACCTGTATTCGCAAGTTGATGGCGTGATCACTTAAACAGCCCTTTTGGGACGCAAAAACATCGGTTTAAGACCGAAAAACGGCCCTGTTTTTGACCTAAACTCCTGATAATTGGGACTTCAGCTTGGTCCGACCCCGGATCATACAACAATTTGTCAACAACGTCCCCAAAAAATCTATAGTGGAAAAGTGAAAACAGGCAAAATAGTACGATTCGAAGATCTTGTTGCTTGGCAAAAAGCGCGACAGTTAACGCAACGGATTTATCTGGTTACTGGAAAAGGTCAATTTGCCAAGGATTACGGCCTTCGTGATCAAATTAGGCGCGCTAGTGTGTCTATAATGTCAAATCTTGCCGAAGGTTTTGAAAGAGGCAGCCAGGCAGAGTTCCACCAATTTCTCGTAATTGCCAAAGGCTCTTGTGCAGAGGTTCGATCGCAACTTTACATTGCAAAAGATGTCGGATATTTGGACGAATCTACCTTTATTGATTTAATGTCTCTATCGACAGAGGTATCTAAAATAATTGGCGGATTAAGATCATCGGTGCAAAAACGTCGAGATGCTAATAAATGAAGTGGCACAATGATGTTCATTCTCAGCACCCAGCACTGCTTTTTGTCTCTCAGCACTCAGATCTCGCGTCTCAGCACTATTTTTTGGCACTCGCGTCTCAGGTCTCAGCACTCAGTACTGGTTTTTATCAACTGCATCAAACTTTTTTTACGCTCCCAACGTTCTAAACGCTCTCAACGAACTTAGCGGATATGTATAATTTGTCAACAACGTCCCCAAAAAGTCCTGAAAGCATGGACCGATTTCCTCTTTTACCAACTTATTCTCCATACATATCAGTAATAAGCTTTCGCACCTGAGCCGCTTTGCTATTGGGTAATTGATCGATTTTCTGTCTTATTCTTTTTTTGCTGATTGTGCGAATTTGGTCAACCGCTATTTCAGCGTCTTTTTTAGCACACTTAATTTGAATTCGGCTTCTCCAAAGCGGGTGCAAGCTTGAGGTAAGCGGGCATACAACTACCGTTTCCAAATATTTATTCATTTCATCCTGGCTGATGATAACAACGGGGCGAACTTTCTGGATTTCGCTTCCAATCGTTGGATTAAGGTCTGCGAAATATATTTATTACCGTTTAATATTCAAAATCATCATCCTCTAAACCGTCGAGAACGGTTGAATCAAAATCGTCCCAACTTTCTTTCTCATCGGCCATGGCTTTGTAAGTTTCTTCCCATGACAGCTTGTTTTCTTCTTTTTTCCGAAGAAGCAGACCGCTTTCCGTTTCTTCAATTAAAAGTCAGTAACTTCCGGATAGGAAATTGCATTTAACTAACCGACATAATTTTAAAAAATGTGTTTTTTTGCTTGACAAATAGCGGCTAATGTGAATCGCGGTTTTGTATAACTAATAAAACCAGGAGGTTATACATGCCGCGCGCGTTTAGCCCGTTTAAAGCACCAAGTTCTTTATCTTTTGCTGATTTTTTGAAACCCGCCCTTGAGGCCATGAATGATATGCCTGAACTTAAATCCAGAGGAAACCGAAAGCTAAAAATGTCCTTCGAAGACCAACTCAGGGCTTTGGTCTTTTTCCATCTGGAAGAACATACATCTGCTCAGCATCTGCTGCAAACGCTCAAGGAGGATGACTTTGCCAGAGAACACATTGCTCCTGAAGACGGAATTGAAAAAAAGCAGCTTTTCTGAAGCCACCAACAGTCGGGGTCTCGATCAATTCATGCACGTATTTCAAAATCTCCAAGCTCAAGCCTCGAAGATTTTACCCAAGGCTCATGAAGAACTTGGGAACCTTGTTGGCATTGACGGTTCTTTAATTGATGGCACTTTTTCCATGCTCTGGGCCGATTACCGTAAAGGAGTCAAAAAAGCAAAGGTACATGTCGGCCTTGATCTGAACCAATCCATCCCCAAAAAGGTGTACCTGACCGACGGTAACGGTGCTGAAAGACCTTTCGTTTCCAAAATACTCTCCGAAGGCCAAACAGGCGTTCTGGATCGAGGATACCAGTGCCACGATCTGTTTGACCAATGGCAACAAGAAAACAAGTTTTATATCTGCCGGATCAAAGCCAGCACGACCAAAACAATCATCTCTCAAAATCCTGTGCCAGCCGGCAGCATTGTTTTTTTCGACGCCATGGTGCTTTTGGGTACCAACGGTGTTAACCAGAGCAAAACACCATTACGGTTAGTGGGCTACGAAGTCGACCGCATTCAATATTGGATTGCCACTAATCGCTATGATTTGTCAGCTGAGCAAATTGCCCAAGCCTATAAGCTCCGCTGGGACATCGAGAACTTTTTTGCCTGGTGGAAAAGGCATCTTAAAGTTTATCATCTGATTGCCCGTAGCCCCCACGGACTGATGGTCCAAATCCTTGCCGGATTAATTACATACCTACTGCTGGCAATATATTGTCGAAAACATTTTAACGAAAAAGTATCTATCCGTCGTGTAAGGCAGCTACGTACACAAATTGAGAACGAGCTCCGTTGCTGGCCAATGAGCGAAGCTAACTCAAATTATGGGAAAAAAATGAAATTACAAATGGTTAATGCAAAAGTTTAGCCGGAAACTACTGATTAAAAGTGAATTTTTCAAGCCGTATTTCTGAAGGAGGGCTTTGGGGATACGCACCCCCCTTGAGTTGCCGATAGGGACCAGCTTTGCGTCTCTGATTCTTACATGGTTTTCCATGGAATGGCCCCTGGCAATTAATCGTTATTTTTGTAATCACTGTAATTACAATTGGCCTGTGTGTCAAGCGAATCAGGAAAAATCGATTAAGAAGGGCAAAAACGCATAAAATCATGCCCGTTACCCCAACGTTCCTAACGTTCCAAACGCTCCCAACGTTTATGTATAATTGTTCGTGATAGTAAGAATTCCTAAAGAATCTGAAAAATCAGGTAACAATTAGTAAACAACGTCCCCTAAAAATCCCAAAACTTGACACGTTGCAAAATTTGCTGGATATTTATGGCAATCAGGCAAAGAAACCAATATTGAGGGAATTGCATGCAATCCTATGAAATAAAAATGAAGGTTCCCCGGGAGTTACCTATAATCCTTCACAAGCGTCCCGAAGAGGTAGAAGGGGATATAAGAAGGCAAGCTGCAATCCGATACTATAAACAGCAAATCCTTTCTTTAGGCAAGGCTGCTGATCTTGCTGGAATTACGCGTATCGAATTTATAGATTTGCTTAAATTCTGTGGAGAACCAATCTTCGATTTTTCTGCAGAAGAGCTAAAGGAAATTAATCAGGACACGGAGCGTTTAGGAAAGATATTGAATGCCCTCTAAATATATCGTTGCAAATGCAACGCCTATTATCAGCCTAAGCGCTGTCAATCAGATTTTTATACTTCAAGCCCTCTTTCAACGCATAACAATCCCCAAGGCGGTGGATGAAGAACTAAAAGCCGCCAAGAAACCAGGCGCGGCTTTTAGTGAAAATGCTTGGGTAGATGTTATCACAGTAAAAAACATTGCGCTTGTCCAAGTCCTTGAAAAAGATCTCGACAAAGGAGAATCGGAAGTTATTGCATTGGGAAAAGAGTTGAATGCCGGTGCTGTAATTATTGATGAAAGCATCGGGTATCGTATCGCAAAGCACCTCGATTTGCCGGTTGTAAGGACGCTTTCCATCCTATCCGCAGCAAAATCACGTGGAATAATAAAGAAAGCCTCGCCGATTCTCAAAGAGATGGTTGAAAAAGGCCGATGGTATTCGGATGATGTCGTTGCTCGGTTTTTAAAGAGCATCGGTGAATAATCCCATCTGATCTTGAGCAAAAAAAACCGCAAACAGACCTATGTCTGCTATTTCTGATCTGCTTACCGATCACAGTCCTTTGTTTTACAACCGTTGGCCTAATTCAATAATAGTCGGGACAGAAACGCATAAAATCATCCTCGTCCCCGAGTTCCCCCTGGACAACCAGAAAAATGAATATACCGAAATTTTTTAGGGGAAAAAAAATACTTCGTAAATGGGTTCAAGATGATCATTTACATCGTCTTTTTACAAATGCTTCTGTTTTGTTTAGTGGAAATGTGATTTCATCACTAATAGGAATTGTTTCTATGGCCATGACTGCTCGATCCCTTGGGGTTGAGCAATACGGTATTTTGGTGTTGATAACAACTTACGTGGTAATTGTGGATAATTTAGTCAATTTCCAGAGTTGGCAAGCTATAATTAAGTATGGTTCTGATGCTTTGGAACAGAAAAGTGAAAAAGATTTTAAAGCATTAATAAAGTTCGGATTTTTGATAGACATTTCAACCGCTTTATTAGGTACTCTCATAGCTATTTCTTTCGCATTGATTGTTGGCAAGCTAAAGGGTTGGGATGATCATATTATTACTATGATCAATGTTTTTAGCATTACAATACTATTTAATTTAAAAGGGGTTCCGATAGCTATTCTTAGACTGTTTAACAAGTTCCATAAAATTGCTAATCAAAAAGTTTTTTCAGCTGTTATTAAATTGTTAGGAATAACAATTGCATATTTCTTTGGGGTTGGTATTTGGTCATTCCTTTTGATCTTTATTTTGTGCGATATTATTGGAAAATTAATTTTAATTTATTTTGCGTATAATGAACTGGTAAAGAGACGCTACCATAACTTTATGTTAAGCAAATCAAGAAATATATCTGATAAATTTAGTGGAATTTGGAAATTTGCCTGGACAAGTAATATACATTCTTCTGTAAGATTAAGTATAAGTGAAATTGATATAGTCATTATTGGAGCTATGGTTGGAGCAAGCAACGCGGGCTTATACAAGATTGTTAAAAAAATTGGTTCTACTTTAATGAAATTATCAAGTCCATTGTATCAGGCTATATACCCAGAAATAGCTAAATCAATAAGTGCCTCTGATTATTGTAACACTGTTAATTTGATTCTTAGCCCTATGAAAATTATAACAATTCTGGCTGGTTTTCTTTTATTGCTTTTTTTAATTACAGGGAAAACGTTAATTACATTAATATTAGGTGCTGAGTATATAGGAGCATACTTGCCAACAATGCTGTATTTAATTGGAAGTTGTATCGCAATAATAACTTTTTCCTTTCAACCCACAATGTTATCTTTGAATAAAGCACAATTGTCATTATTAATATTACTTTTTACTTCGTTAATCTATTTAGTTTTTGTGTATTTTTTAGTAAATAGAATTGGAATAATTGGTGCTTCATTATCATATATTATTTTTTATATGTTGTGGGCATTTATTCAGGGATTTGCAATTATTAAAGCAGTAAAAGGGCGTAATAATGCATAATAAAATTATAACTAATAAAAGAATAATACAAGAAAATGAGTATGAATTTCCATATCATTACATACCATATTTTAAAAAAAAAGGATCTCCTTCACTAATAAGAAATTTTCCTAATGGTTTAATTTATTTGTGTTATCAGCAACACGTTCTTAAAAAAGTAACTTTAGAAAGCCCAGATTCCGTTCTCGATTTTGGTTGTGGGGATGGCTATTTTATTGGATCTTTACCTTCAACGATACCTGTTCGTATAGGACTTGATCTGTCTGCCAAAGCAATTGCCTTTGCTAAAGCATTTAATTCAAAATGTATTTTCTATTCTAATGTTGCAGAGTTATCAGAAGTTAATCAAAAATTCGATATTATAACTGCAATTGAAGTTATTGAGCATATTCCTGATGGCGAGATGAATAATTTTTTTATTTCATTATATAATTTGCTAAATGATACAGGAAAAATAATTATAACTGCCCCAACCAAAAATGTGCCATTAATTGAAAAGCATTTCAGGCACTATGATATTGATCTTTTGGAAAAACAGGTAAATAAAAGTAGGGTAGGCCTAAAAATAATGGAGGTTGCCTATCTTTTTTCGAAGCCTTGGTGGTATGACATTTTTAAAAAGTTTGTCAGTAATAAATTTTTTTGTTTAGAGGTTAAATTTTTGATGCATTACGTCTGGAATAAAATATGGAAAACTTATAGGTTTGCTGATAAATACACCGGACATAAGATAGTTGTTGTTCTTGAGAAAAGTTGAATCATCAGAAGTATGATCCGGAAGAGATGGCGGAATTTAAATTTTATAATCATGGTATTAGCAGAAGCACCATTAGTATTTGAAATAGTTGATATGAAAATGAAATTATAGAATTTACCAAAAAGATTTTCTGAATGACGATATTGTCTCATAATACTCCATCCGCAGATCCTGAACATAGAGTCAATCAATTTGTTCTCAACTTTTCAGAGAATTAATAGGTTTCGATTTTTGTCAGAGTAAGTGGATACCTATGGTAGTGACAATAAACAGCCTATTTCGATCTTTTTGTGGGCAATGACACCTCCTGAATCTAAATGGCAATCACTATAATCGCAAATTTAACGATGATAATTATGACAGATAGGAAATGACTATTAGTTTGCCTTCCCCCAAAAAAAAAGTCGTAATTTTTCAAGGGTCTGATTTTAAAGCTAAGCTTTGGAAAAAACATAATAATGAAGAAAATATAATAATCTTGATAAAGGGCAGCAGAATTGTTTTTGGCATTAAGGTTATTAAAGAATTGTTCAAGCAAAGAAAAAATGATGCTACAGTAATCTTTAGGTACTTAAATGATTATAAACAACTATGGAAATCGATAACTTTATTTTTATCAGAAGTATGTCTTATAAAGATTTTGATTTTAATAAAAATTGATATCTATTGGATATGCCACAATATAGATAGAGAAACACAGACTAATTTTGATAAGTTATTAAGTTTTAGAAGAAATTTAATTGTACGAAATGCAAAATATATTTTTGTTACTGATAAAATGTTAGATATTTATGCAAAACAAATTTTTAAATCTTTTTCTACAAAAATAAGATATACAAACTTTGGTAAATATTATCCTGATGAAATGAAAGAATATAAACTTTCGAAGACGGAATATTTAGTCGAAAATAATGAAATAAATTATTATAAAAATATAGATAAACAAAAGTTATTATTCTTAATGTCTCCTTTGAAAAGGCGATATGATTATGTTGGGTTTTGTGCTGGAAAATATTCATCTAAAAAAATATATTTTAAAGAGTTGATAAATTTCATAAAAACTTCGAAATACTTTAAAATTAATTTGTGCGTAGTTGTTGTAAGTGATTTAAGACAAAAGAATAACAAATATTTATTTGATTTCTTAAAAAATAATAAGCAGATAATTTTTATTAATAATCTAATGTCTTTTGACGAGTATGAATTGTCTAACTATTTTGATTTTTATTGGATTGGCTATGATGATATTTCTATCCCCTATAGTGTTTACACGGCTGCAAGTATTAAGAAACCATTAATTTGCTATAATATAGGCGTTTTACCACAGGTAATTAAAAAGTACAAAATAGGAGAAGTGATGGATAAGGACTACTCAAATTTAAAGGGTATTTTTAACAAAATAAACTCAAAAACATATTTATATGATAAATTTTTAATTGAACATCGTTGGCAAAATGGAATAGACAAAATTATTAACGTAAACTAAATTTTTCAAAATTTATTCTTCGTGTAATAAAAAAATATCCGCCGTTTTGTAGAATAGCGAAACAAAGATTAGAATTTGGTGAAATATAATTGATATTGATATGTGGTACCTTATAGAATGTGACTTTGATGAATAACATTTTAGGAAATATTATAATTTATTTAATAATAGGCGGATTTACCCTGACAGGTTTGCTATCTGATAAGTACTCAATTGCAGGTTACGATATTTTTGATACAATTATATTTTTCACATTCATTATATCATTAGCGAGAAACAAAACAATTAAGTACTATAAAATTGATATATATTTGCTTTGGTTTTTTCTTTTTATTGTAATTATTCCAATAATGATAAACCTAGAAAAATTTTTATTTTTGGGAGAAAATCAAAAAGTTATCATTTTACCTATTAAGATGTATTTAGTGTATAGAATATTCGTTAATTTTAATTTTTCAATAAGAATTAATTATTTTAATAAAAAAATTATAAACGCAATTATTTTTTTTTCTTTGATAGCTTCAGTGATTGCTTTACTGAGATATTTAGGGCCTACTATCATTGTTAAATTTATAAATAATATGTGGCCAATTGATCAAGGTCGTGGAACAAATCCAATTGAGTACGGAAGACTAGTCTCAACTATGAGCGGTACCAATGGTGGAGCAGCATTTTTTAGTATAGTAGCAATTTTGTGCTTTTTTTGTTTTTATGAAACCAAAATAAAAATATATTTATACATTTATATTTTTTTCAACATAATAGTTTTTTTAACAGGATCGTTAACATCAATTTTGTTAATGTCTTGTTTCATATGTTATAGTTTACCGAAAATTTTAGAAAACAGAAATTTTTCTCAACTTATATCTGTTGTTATAATTTTTTTGGCAGTTTTCTTTTCATTGAATAATACTGACCAACTATTAAAAAGTATTTATCAATCTAGAATTCAGGGCAAATTATTAGGAGAAAGAGAAACAATAATGCCAAAAAATTTTATGGCTCGCTACTATAGATGGGGAGATCTTTTAAAAATTGGAATGGAAAGACCAATTTTTGGTCATGCTTGTATGGCTCCAAAAACATCGGTTCCAAACATATCATTGACACACAACTACTATGTCTATTTGTTTATTTACAGTGGGATTTTAGGCCTAATTTCATATTTGTTTTTTTATTTTAAAGTATTTAAATCCATTTTTAATAAAAAATATAATGACAATTATTTTTTATTCATTATTATTTTTATTCTAATTGCACAAACAACCCAATTAACTAGTCATTATGGCGGAATCTCAGAGCTTTTAGGGATTCTTTTTTATTTAAATAGGTACAATATAACATGAATGAAATTATTCACATTGGTTTTTCGAAATGCGCATCTACTTACCTTCAATCCATTATTAGAGCGAATAGAAATATAAATTTTATTTATAAATCAAAGCGGTTTGCTATTTTAAAAGAAAATGGAAGATCTATTCATGAATTTGAAATAACAAATCAAAAGTATAATGATATAATAGTTTTTGAAAGTGATGAGCATATTATTCTGCCGAGTTTTAACACAACATTAAGTGTTAGAGGTACGACCATTGATGATGTAAAGATAGTTATTGATAAAATATATCGGTATAATAAACATGTAAAAATAATAATGATTATTAGGAATCATTTTGAACTTTTGGCTTCAAGATATTCTCAATATATTATTGGAGCTGGTGGAACAGAGACATTTGATAACTTTATTAAAAAACTGAATGGATTTAATGATGATAGTGAAATAGATTTTTTTCAGAATTTTTATTACGAAATAAGAAGACTTTTTCAAGAAAAATTTGGAAATAATTTTTTATTGATTCTTTTTGAAGATATTAAGAAGAATAGTAAATTCGAACTAAAAAAAGTTCAAGATTTTATTGGTACTGATTTGGAGTTGCCCAAAAATTCCAAAAACATTTTTACAATGAGAAAGGGCCTTTCTAAATGGGCAACCTTATTTATAAGAAGATTAAACAAATTATTTGTTATTAAAAAACAAACCTATAACAAAAAAATTGATGTTGTATTACCAATATCTATGTATTTTAATATACTTAGAAGTATTAGAGTTTTGGATTACTATCTGCCTAATAACAATATCAAAAATAATCCTTTAATTGTAGAACGTGTACATAATAAATTTAAAGATGATAATAAAAAACTTAGTTGTTGTTTGAATAGAAAAATTGAAGAATTAGGATATTTATTATGAAAAATATTTTTTTGTTTGATCCCACATGTCTTTACTACAGACAACAAATCTACCTACATTTTATTAATGAATTTAAGAAATACGATTTAAATTTAACAGTTTATTATGATGCAAAAAAAACAGATATAAATCTTAAAGGATTTGTTCCAATAAAATATTCATTTTTTAAATTCTTTAAACTTCACTACTTAAAGAAACCTAATGTTTCTATATTTCATATTTGGCTCCGATATAAGTTTTCCTTACCATTTTTAATTTTTTGTAAATTCTTTTTAGAAACTAAAACTATAGTTTGGTCAAAAGGTATTAATATATCTAGAATTGATCGATCTATTATGAATAATTTTTATTATTTGAGACAAATCTTTGCGGATTCTCTTATTTTGTATTCAAATTTTGAGAAACAATTTATTAAAGCTTCCCAAAAAAAAGTGTTTATAGCAAATAATACTATTAACCAATATGTCTATAAAACTGACCTTAGCGATTATAAAAATATAAAAGCTAAATATGGGATATCAAACGAAAAAATCGTTCTTTTTGTTGGCCGTATAGAAAAGAGAAAGAATTTGGATATTCTTATTAAGGCCTTCGACGATGATTTTAGAGACCATGCCCTTTTAATAGTAGGACCAGGCCTACCAAATGAATTGAAAGATGTGATACTAAAAAAAGATAATATATTTTATTTAGGACCTATCTATGATAATAAAATATTATCAGAGATATACAGCATATCCTATTTGTTTTGTATTCCCGGTGAAATTGGATTAGGATTAAATGAAGCATTTTTATTTGGTTTACCTGTCATAACTACATACATTAGACCTACTTCAGAAATGTATCTTTTATTTAATGATCATGTAAACGGAATGCTTGTTGAAAGTGGTAATATTAAAGATTTAAAAAATAAGTTGATGAAATTGATAAATAATGACGAATTGTACATAAAGCTATCAAAAAATGCTAAAAAGACATTTTATGATAAAGGAAAAATTGAATATATGTTTAAAGGATTTTACGACTCAGTAAAATTTGTTATGGGTTAAGCAAATGAAAAGAGCCTTACTGAAATTACATAATTATTGTTACAAAGAAGACTATAAAGGATATAGTCTTTATGATTCACACAACGGTTACTTGGATTTTCATAAATTTGGGCCTAATATTTCTTTTATATCAAACCAAATAATTAAAAGGTTTCCAATAAACTTAAGAAGATTATTAGGTATAAAAAAAGGGTATAATCCCAAAGGCATAGGATTATTTCTCCTAAACTACACCCTTCAAAAAAAATATTCGAATTTCCTTAATCATAAGGATCTTGATGCTATACTTAAATTTTTTAGCAACTGGTTAAAAAAAAATTATAGTAAAGGATATTCTGGAAATTGTTGGGGATACAACTATTCATGGCCCAAAAAAGATGGCAGTTTAGTTCCACAATTTACGCCTAGTTCAGTTGTTACAGGTTTTAACATACGTGCGCTTTTTCACTATTTTTTATTGTCAAAAGATGCTGATTGCTTAACAATTTTCAAAGGTGCTAATAGTTTTATTCGAAATGACTTAGATAAAACCATTGAAGGAGAAAGTTTGTGTTATTCTTACACTCCTTTGAAGAGAGATATTACTATCAATGCTAATCTTCTAGCAGCAGAGGTGCTTGCCTACTATGATTTTGTTTTTAATAAAAATGAAAACCAAGAGATTTTAAAACGAATTTTGAATTTTACCATGAGTCGTCAGAATGAAGATGGTTCTTGGTATTATAGTTATGATATACACTCTGGGAAACCAAAAAAGCAGATTGATTTTCACCAGGGGTATATACTAGAATCAATTAAGCGAATTTGTACATTCTCTAGTCTCAAATTGAGCGACTATAATAATACTATAACAAAAGGTCTCAAGTTCTACAGAAATAATCAATTCTCCGAAAATGGAGTTTCTTGTTGGAGATATCCAAAAAAATGGCCTATTGATATTCATAATCAAAGCCAAGGTATTATTACATTTTCTTTGTTCAAAAAATATGAGCATAGCTACTATAGTTTCGCTCGAAAAATTGCAGATTGGACAATTTCGAATATGCAAGGTAAAGAAGGAAATTTTTATTATCAAAAATGGCCATTAATAACAAACAAGGTCTCATATATGAGATGGAACCAAGCTTGGATGATGCTTGCATTGACGACCCTTATGATTATGGAAAATCACGATGAAGATTCTTATTGATATTGGTCATCCTGCTCACGTTCATTATTTCCGTAATTTTATTAGAATCATGGAGCAGAAAGGTCACAGATTTCTTATTACTGCACGAGACAAAGACGTTGCGCACAGTTTACTTAAAAATTATCAAATTCCTTTCTTTACAAGAGGTAAAGGAAAAGATAATCTTTTTGATAAATTTTTTTACATGATTAAGGCAGATTTATTGCTGTATAAGTTGTCCAAAAATTTTAAACCTGATTTTTTCATGAGCTTTTCTTCACCTTATGCTGCTCAAGTCGCTTGGTTTTTTAAAAATCCGCATATTGCCTTCACCGATACAGAAACTGCAACATTAGGAAATTATGCGACCATACCTTTTTCTAATGTAGTTTGTACACCTACATGTTTTAAGTGTGATTTAGGCGAAAAGCATATTTGTTTCGATAGTTATATGGAATTGTGTTATTTATCAGAAAAATATTTTAAACCAAATCCTTCAGCACTTGATATGATAAATATTAAAAATGGAGAAACGTTTACAATCCTGAGGTTTGTTTCATGGAAAGCTAATCATGACATTGGGCATAAAGGCCTTTCAATGGAAAATAAGATCAAAGCTGTTAAAGAGTTTTCCAAGTTTGGAAAGGTTTTTATTTCGTCAGAAGAAAAATTACCCGACACAATTAAGAAATATCAAATTCGAATTCCTACTGATAAAATGCACGATATCATTGCATTTGCTTCATTGCTGTATGGCGAAAGCGCCACAATGGCATCTGAATGTGCTGTGTTGGGTACACCTGCGATATACATAGACAATGATGGTCGTGGGTATACTGATGAACAGGAAAAAAATTTTAAACTAGTCTATAACTTCACTGAATCTTTGGAAGATCAGGAAAGATCTATCCAAAAAGGAATAGACTTATTATCCCAAAAACTTCTTAAAAAGACATGGGATTTTCGTAGAAAGAAAATGCTTGCTACTAAAATTGACCCTACTTCATTTATGGTTTGGCTGTTGGAGAATTATCCCGATAGTGTGAGAGCTTTAAAAAATAATAAAGATCATTTTAAAAAAAAAGTTGAAGTTTGTTAGATTTATCTGTCAACATGTCGATTATAAACAAATAATTTATGTTTCTTCAGTAACTTCCGGATAGGAAATTGCATTTAACTAACCGACATAATTTTAAAAAATGTGTTTTTTTGCTTGACAAATAGCGGCTAATGTGAATCGCGGTTTTGTATAACTAATAAAACCAGGAGGTTATACATGCCGCGCGCGTTTAGCCCGTTTAAAACACCAAGTTCTTTATCTTTTGCTGATTTTTTGAACCCCCCCCTTGAGGCCATGAATGATATGCCTGAACTTAAATCCAGAGGAAACCGAAAGCTAAAAATGTCCTTCGAAGACCAACTCAGGGCTTTGGTCTTTTTCCATCTGGAAGAACATACATCTGCTCAGCATCTGCTGCAAACGCTCAAGGAGGATGACTTTGCCAGAGAACACATTGCTCCTGAAGACGGAATTGAAAAAAGCAGCTTTTCTGAAGCCACCAACAGTCGGGGTCTCGATCAATTCATGCACGTATTTCAAAATCTCCAAGCTCAAGCCTCGAAGATTTTACCCAAGGCTCATGAAGAACTTGGGAACCTTGTTGGCATTGACGGTTCTTTAATTGATGGCACTTTTTCCATGCTCTGGGCCGATTACCGTAAAGGAGTCAAAAAAGCAAAGGTACATGTCGGCCTTGATCTGAACCAATCCATCCCCAAAAAGGTGTACCTGACCGACGGTAACGGTGCTGAAAGACCTTTCGTTTCCAAAATACTCTCCGAAGGCCAAACAGGCGTTCTGGATCGAGGATACCAGTGCCACGATCTGTTTGACCAATGGCAACAAGAAAACAAGTTTTATATCTGCCGGATCAAAGCCAGCACGACCAAAACAATCATCTCTCAAAATCCTGTGCCAGCCGGCAGCATTGTTTTTTTCGACGCCATGGTGCTTTTGGGTACCAACGGTGTTAACCAGAGCAAAACACCATTACGGTTAGTGGGCTACGAAGTCGACCGCATTCAATATTGGATTGCCACTAATCGCTATGATTTGTCAGCTGAGCAAATTGCCCAAGCCTATAAGCTCCGCTGGGACATCGAGAACTTTTTTGCCTGGTGGAAAAGGCATCTTAAAGTTTATCATCTGATTGCCCGTAGCCCCCACGGACTGATGGTCCAAATCCTTGCCGGATTAATTACATACCTACTGCTGGCAATATATTGTCGAAAACATTTTAACGAAAAAGTATCTATCCGTCGTGTAAGGCAGCTACGTACACAAATTGAGAACGAGCTCCGTTGCTGGCCAATGAGCGAAGCTAACTCAAATTATGGGAAAAAAATGAAATTACAAATGGTTAATGCAAAAGTTTAGCCGGAAACTACTGATGTTTCTTTGGCAAATGATCCGACATTACAATTTTCAACCGTCTGGATTCCTATTGTCTATGGTCAAGGTGTTGTTTTCTTTATTGGTTGGTGGCTTTTTACTGGGAAATAACGTTGGGCTTGCTCAACCTCGCACGCTATATCGTCATATGGAAATTGAAAACGCTAAACAAAATCTGAAACGCTACTCTTGGGCCCAGAAGATCCTGAGCAAATGGAAGAATCAAGTTACATTCGCTATGAAAAAAGATCGAGTCTTTTTTGAGAAGTTGATTCCCGAACTGACTCCCGGTACCCATTATGGGCAGACCTGCCCTAAATGTGTAGGCAGGCAATCGCTCATGGGGCAGGCACGCTTCAATTGGAAAATCAACAAACCTGATCAGGTCACTTGCATGAATTGCGGAACAGTTTACCCCAACGAAGCGTACCCGGAAACCGGTGTGGTAGAGTGCCCGCGCATGGGGGTATCTTTTACCTATTATGAAACGCCTGAGGAGAAAGCAAATCCCGAAACACGTGCCAAGCATGCATATCAATGGGTAAACCGTCCTGTGATGACCAGCTTCAGCGGTCTGATTCGATTTCGCAAGGTCAAGTGGGCATGGGAGCAGATGCTGAAGCTGGCCAAGCTATATGCTTTGACTGGTGAGATTGCCTACGCAGAGCGGGCCATATGGATACTGAACCGGTTTGCTCAGGTGTATCCTAACTATCTCTATCATTCCTATGACGGTAGTGTTGCGGATTGGCCACCCGAAAAAGTTTCAGCCAGTATGGGTGAAGCCGAAGGCCCACGCGGCGGCCGTTTCCCGCTTGGGGTGGTCCGTCACGCCTACGGTCTGCACCAAAAAAAAGATTATTCCACGCTGAATAATGGTTTTTGGGGCGCTGGGCGGCTCAACACCCATGGGAAGGGCAGTGACGTCTGGCCGTTGCTTAATATGACAATCGCTTTTGACCTTATCCGTGATGCGAAATACCAAGATGGCCGTCCACTCGTGGACAACGATATGAAACGTAGCATAATCAACGATTTGATCTTGGCCGGTTGCACCGACATGGAGCAATGGAATTCCCTTAGCAACAAAGGTGTTGCGGTGTTATCGCTGAGTGCAGCCGTCGGCAGACTACTGGAGCAGCCCGAAAGAGTTCGGCGAGCTATCGATGGATTCAACCGAATGTTGGAGAAACGGTATCACTTCGATGGCTTTTATGGAGAATCGCCCCACTACGCAACTCACAACTTTTCGAACATAAGGGAACTGCTCGACCTACTCTACGGCTACAGCGACCCGCCCGGTTATCAGCCGGAAGAGGGTAAACGACTCGAAAAAATTAACCCTTATAAGATGGAGCAATTTCAACTGGCGCTGTTATCACTGATAAGGCCACTTGCTCCAAGGCAGCTCATGCCGGTCATCGGCGACACGCGTTATGACAAAAACAAGGTTAGCACGCTTTACAGCGAGATTTTAGCGGACCGCTTGGGAGAAAAGTATTCCGCCATGCTTGAGACAGTCCAAGGTGCATCCTTGACAGAAAAAGGGAACGAATATGCCCTGTGGTACCGTCCTGCCGATCTCAAGGCTGAAAACACGGAGACGCTACCATTATGTGCAGAGTGGTTTCCTGGATGGCACGTCGGGGTTTTACGTGGGGGGCGCGAGGAAAATGACACCGCCCTTTACCTTAACGGAAATGAAAACAAATGGACCATCAAAACCGGGCATCGGCATTTAGATGTTCTTGGCCTCAGCTACTGGGCATACAGTCAGGAGCTTGTTTCGGACCGTGGTTACTTTTCTGGCAGCGGCTATCGGTTAGAGGACGGCCGAACGGGACAGCATTGGATGCGAAGCACGCTTTCACACAATCTGGTAGTGGTGGATGAAAAGAATCAAGCCAGTAAAGGCTGCGGTTCTAAGCTGGAACTCTTTGGTGTTGCCGCAGGAATCGAAGTCGTGCAGGCCTCAGGACACAATGTCTACCCGCAGTGCTCAGTGTACCGGCGCACCACGGCTCAAATTCGGAGACCCGACTGGCAAAATTATGCCGTGGATTTTTTTAGGGTGAAAGGAGGCAAGACCCACCAGTACAGCTTTAATTGCAACGGCAAATTGGTGTCGATGAATCCGGCGTGGTTAGAATTCCAGCCGGTGACGCTGGCACCGGTCTGGAGCAATTGGCTTAATAAGGCTAAAGCAGTAAGGCCGCAGGGTGCATACACTTTCACATGGCGGAATGAAGATATAAACTTGGGCCTGACGCTTCTCAATACGAAAGACAATGTGGATCGAATTATCGTTGCAGATGCACCGGGATGGAGAGTGGCGAAACCTTCCGAACTCAAAAAACCACCAATCCAGCAAATTCTTGCCGAGCACCGCGCCAGCGATGCTGAGGATGCAATTACCACCCAGTACGCATCCATAATAGTGCCATACAAAACAGACGATTCTCCGGTTGTCGCGGCGCGAATGCTCAAGAATAATCCTGATTCTGGTGTTTTGGCTGTCGAAGTCAAACTTGCCGACCGCATCGATATTATCGTCTCCACGAGGGATCAGCAGCAGCGTGACTACGGTACCGTGAGTGCATCCGGTGAATTTTCTTTTGTGTCAATAGATAGCAAAGGCCGGGCAACTCAGGGTTACCTACTCAACGGAACTCGTCTGGAGTGTGGTGATCTAAAGATCGAACTTGCTAAGCCAAATGTCACTGTGAAGGTACAATCAGTTGAGGACCGAACGTTCCACCTTGCTGAAGGTTTACCTCAAGGAGTCTCGGTTGGTTCGTATATCCTCGTCGAGGAACCTCCTACATCTTTTGGCCGTAAAAATAAAGCCCGACCGATAACCGGATTTGAGATTGAGTCAACTACAGCAAATTCTATCACAGTTCGTGACTATCCTGCTGTTAAGTGTGATAAGGTTACTGTTTTGAATTCTAAATGGGTTGGGGAAAGTGATTAGAGGTCCGAGGTCAGAGGTCGGAGATCAGAAGCCAGAAGCCAGAGGTCAGAAGTCAGATGTCGGAAAGATAGTGATCAGTGATCTGTAATCGGTGAACAGAGATAGGAGAGGGGAGCGGGCTAACAGGCGGTAGTCGAGAGGGCGTGAGAGCGAGAGTCAGATTGTAATTGACGAGCAGGATGCAAAAACTTCGTAACAATTAGGATGTATGAAGATTAAGGATGGCTCCTTTTTTTTCGCCTCCCGCCTTTCACTCTTACAAATCACGGATTACAAAAAAGGCTGTTGAACAAGGGAGAAGGATCGGTCATCTGCCCTAACGCCTAACGCCTAACGCCTAACGCCTAACGCCTAACGCCTAACAACGGTTTCCCCCGTCTCCCAGTCATCAAGCTGCAGACCGGTCACGCGGTTGAACTCTCCTGTATTGTGCGTTACAAGTACTACATCATAGGCACGGGCAACAGCTGCAATAAGCATATCATTGGGTCCGATTAATTTGCCCTGGGCGGTCAGGTCGGCTCGGATGAGCCCATATTCATCCGCACAGCGGTCATCAAACGGCAGGCTTTGTAGAGGGGAAAAAAACATTTTTAAAATTTGAAGGTTTGCATCCACCCGCTGACTATTTCTGGCACCGAAAAGCAGTTCAGCTTTTACGATGCTGCAAACGGCAATTTCTGACGGTGATCGGGATCTGAAATGCTGTTCGACCGATGCTGACGATCCATTCAGAAAGTTGATGCACACATTGGTATCTAACAGGTACACTACTTGAGTCCGATTCTCGGTTCCGGATCCAACGGTTCAGGCCGCGTGATGGGCTCCCCCTGCCATGATCCAACCAGATCGAAATAATTATCCGGCCACTGCCCGGCGGTTTCCTTTTTGACAAGCAACGCCAAGTACTTTGATGTGGAAAGATTCGCTTTTTTGGCTTTTTGCTTGAACAAATCAGCGATTCGATCAGGGACGTAACAATGTAATTGAGTCATATATTCCTCTGCATATATTTGTTGTATTTGTCCAAGAATAGGATTTCTTGGTGCGTCAGTCAAGGCTGCATATTTCAATCCGCAGATCGGTCTTCACTAAGCGCTGCGCCCTGACAATGTTGCGCAGATTAGTAGGGGCAGAGGACTATAGTCCGTGAAATCGGAAGGCGGGAGAGTGGGTGGTCGGAGGTCAGAGGTCGGAGGACGGACCAGATAGATGGACGATGGACGACCGCTTCGCTGGGATGAGGGACGATATTGGTGAACAGAGGCGGTAAGATGGTGATCGGAGGTCAGGGGTCGATTGATGATTGATAATGGAGAATGGAAAATTGAGAATGGAGGTGGGAGGACGGAAAAGCACGATTGATGAGGGACGAGGGACAGATTTTGGTTGACCGTGAACCATTTCTCGCGTTTCCCGCATTTCCCGCGCGTCTCGCTCAAACGTCTCCCCGCCCTTCAGTCTAAACACCTTTCGGCCTAAACAACCCTATCATCACCGATCACTTATTGGTCAGCAACAGAGCTCAGAGTCAAACCTATAAAAAGGCGGATTCCTTTATTCCAAATACCTCTGCCAGTTTATGTCTTGTGCTTTTTCGATACACAGCGCCGTCCTTTTCCCATTTTGCCACAGTCGATTGTTTAACACCTAAACGTTCTGCCAGATCCTGTTGAGTCCAGCCGCGATCGAGGCGTTCACGTTTAACGGGATTCATGAAAATGTATTCTTCCGCTTCTTTCTGATCGTAAAGCGATTCCTCCCGAGCTTCGCGGACAGACCGTAAATCGGATTCATCCTCGAGTCGGTCCATCAGAGATTCAAAGTCTTTTACCGGTAGAACTACAAATTTAACTTTACCTTTTTCTTTAATGGTTTGGTATTCCATAAATTCACCTTTTATAGACATCCCCCCTGGGATTGATAGATACATCGCTAAATTATGTCTTTTAAGGCGATATCGTCAATGCCTAAAAAATGGTAGGTAGCTTCGGCTATGCTAAACTTTTGTTTTTGGATTAGAGGGTGATCGGAGGTCAGGGGGCAGAAGTCAGAAGTCGGAGAGTGGGAGAGCGGTTCGTTGTAAATAAAGGTAAATTAAGGATGACTCCTTTTTTTCGCCTACCGCCTTCCGCGCTTACGACTCACGGGTTACGAAATAAAAAGGCTGTTGAACAAGGGAGAATGATCGGTCATCTGCCCTTCAACCTTCAACCTTCAACCTTCAACCTTCAACCTTCAACCTTCAACCATTTCCCGCATTTCCCGCGCGTCTCGCTCTACCCATAACCCATAACCCATCACCTACTACTGAGCCCCCATGGAAATAAGAAAACACACGCGACTTGCGGTTAGCAGTGACTGCGTTGCCATGCTGAAAGGTGAAGCGGTTCGTATCGGAAAAATTTCTGATATCAGTCCTTGCGGATTGTCCATTGCCTATCTGGCGGACAAAAAGGAAGAAAATGATTTCAAGCATGTGGATATCCAGCTGAAGCAGGCTGAATTTCAAATGGAAGGCCTGCCCTGCAAAGTGGTCCACAACGGCATTGATTTATCCATGTGTACCAAGGGGCAGATCTGCCATCGCTGCGGCCTGCAGTTTGGTGAGATGAACGATGCGCACAAGGACCAGCTCAACTTCTTTTTGAGTAATTTTACCACGGGCGTTAAAAAAGGGCGTCAGATTCCGTCCATTGTGATGGACAAGCTTAAAATTGCCCGCATCTTCCTTATTCCATTGTTTGTCGACTTCCTGCTGCTGACCACTGCGATTCTGGGCATGCAATTTTTAAAGCGGCAGGTTTTCATGGTTCCGCCGCGCTACCTGGTGCTGTTCGGGGTGTTTTATCTGGCTTGGCTTTGCATCAGCGTGGCAACGGAAAAATACCGTCATATCCTGACCCGTTCCTGGCGGCATGGCCTCGCCATGATCGTCAAGGCCAATGTGTTGCTGCTGTATGCGGTGTCTTTCAGTGTGCTGGTTTCCGAAACATTGTCTGCGGTATCGCGGCTGCAGGTGTTCGGCACCTGCGCCGTGTATTTCATGCTCGAAATACTTGCCCTGGGCATCGTCCAAAAGGTCAGAAAAAGGCCGTCCGCGCGGCCGGCGGGCGCAAGCCTGTCAACGGCCGAGGTCAGCGGGAAGTATTCCACCGGGATGGTGATTGTTGACGCGCTGTTGTTATTCATCGCTTTCCTGCTTTTAAACTATCTGAAGCGGGGCAGCCTGATATTTCAACCGCGTTATGATCTGGCCCTGATGATGATGGTTGCCATGTGGGCCTTCAGCATGCTCTACAGCCGCAAGTTTAATTTCGCCACATACAATGCTTCATTTACAACGGTGTTCAACCACTGCGTGCGCGCGGTGTTGATCATGGGTGCGGGCATGGCGGTCATCATCTTTTTCGGCCGCTGGCATTACTACTCGCGTTTGCAGATTTTCGGCACGCCCGCGGCCCTGCTGGCAATGGAGACAGTCACCTTTTACCTGTTCTGGCTGTACCGCAGACGAGGTCGCATCGGAAACGACATTGAAACCGCCGATGAAGTCACGCAGACCCTGACTGCCAAGGAAAACGGATTCGACCTTCCCGCCGACCGGCAGGACGCACTGTTGTCCGATCCGGTGGAAACCAAACTGAAATACGCTCTGGAGTTTTTCGATCCCCGGCTTTACGCGTTTATCGAAGGTGCCATCGACCTGTCGAAAATCGATCGCAGTGCAACGGCCCTGATGAAAACCGATGCGATCGACGCGCTCCATCCCTTGGCCAACAACAGTTACAACCTGCTGGTCAACCTGCATAAAACCAATGATGTGCGCTGGTTCAACCGCTATTTTCTAGAGGTTCACCGCAAGCTTAAAAATCAGGGCGTGTTTATCGGCAAGGTCCATACGGTGGCCACCCACCGCAAACACTACGTTGAAAAATACCCGGCTTTGCTGGCCAACCTTTTTTACGGGATCAATTTTATCTGGTGCCGCGTCTTTCCCAAGCTGCCGGTGCTCAAAAAACTGTACTTTACCATCACCCAGGGCCGCAACCGCATGGTCTCCAAGGCTGAAATTTTCGGTCGGCTCTATTTTTGCGGGTTCAAGGTGCTGGACAGCATGGAAATCGACAACCGGCTTTATTTCATCGCCCGGAAGGTGCGCATCCCCGCTTACCAGACCAATCCCACATATGGCCCCCTGGTGCAGCTCAAACGCATCGGTTTTAACGGCGAGATGATCAACGTGTATAAATTCCGGACCATGTTTCCCTATTCGGAATTTTTGCAGGAGTACATTTACGCCACCAACAGCCTTCAGGAGGGGGGAAAATTCAAGGACGATTTCAGGATCACCGGGTGGGGCAAATTCATGCGCGCACTTTGGCTGGATGAACTGCCCATGCTTTACAACTGGCTGAAAGGCGATCTCAAGGTTTTCGGCGTCCGGCCCCTGAGCCGCCACTATCTGAGCCTTTACACCGATGAGGTCCGCCAAATGAGAATCCAGGTGCTTCCGGGTCTGATCCCGCCGTTTTATGCCGACATGCCCAAGACCCTGGACGAGATCATCGAGTCTGAATACCGTTATCTTCAGGCTTACCTGCACTCGCCGATGCGCACGCAGCTCAGCTACATGTGGCGGTCCTCGGTTAATATTCTGGTTCATGGGGCTCGGAGTGGGTGAATAGAATGGAGAATGGAAAATTGATAATTGAGAATTGAGGTGGGAGCAGGGGGCGTTAGGGCGTGAGAGCGTGAGATGGGGAGATGGCTAACAGCCGGTAGTCGAGAGAGCGTTAGGGCGAGAGTCGGAGGTCGGAGGTCGGAGGTCGGAGGTCGAGGTCGGAGGTCGGAGGTCAGAGGTCAGAGGGCAGAGGGCAGAGGGCAGAGAGCAGAGGGCGGAGGGCGGAGAGCGGAGGTCAGATTTCAGCGGGGAGAGCCACGGACGAAAAAAAATATTCGCTACCGGCGATTCATTTTGTCCGTGTGCGTCTGTGTATTCTGTGGCAAATAATCTACCCATATTCCAGAGTCAAACTTATAAAAAAGCGGATTCCTTTATTCCAAATACCTCTGCCAGTTTATGTCTTGTGCTTTTTCGATACACAGCGCCGTCCTTTTCCCATTTTGCCACAGTCGATTGTTTAACACCTAAACGTTCTGCCAGATCCTGTTGAGTCCAGCCGCGATCGAGGCGTTCACGTTTAACGGGATTCATGAAGATGTATTCTTCCGCTTCTTTCTGATCGTAAAGCGATTCCTCCCGAGCTTCGCGGACAGACCGTAAATCGGATTCATCCTCGAGTCGGTCCATCAGAGATTCAAAGTCTTTTACCGGTAGAACTACAAATTTAACTTTACCTTTTTCTTTAATGGTTTGGTATTCCATAAATTCACCTTTTATAGACATCCCCCCTGGGATTGATAGATACATCGCTAAATTATGTCTTTTAAGGCGATATCGTCAATGCCTAAAAAATGGTAGGTAGCTTCGGCTATGCTAAACTTTTGTTTTTGGATTAGAGGGTGATCGGAGGTCGGAGAGTGGGAGAGGTTTCAGAAGTCAGAAGTCAGAGGTCGGAGGTCAGAGGTCAGAGGGCGAATAGTGATGGGTTATGAGTGATCTGTTATGGGTGAAGGAATAAAAACACATAAAGATTTGCAGGTTTGGCAGGGTAATAAAAATAAGCCACAGACCCACACGGGAAAGACACGGACGTAAAATAATATTCGCTACCGGCGCTTCATTTTGTCCGTGTGAGCCTGTGTGTGTCTGTGGCAAAAAATAAGAATTAGCCGCGGACCCACACGGGAAAGACACAGACGTAAAAAAAGCCTGTTGAATAAGGGCGAATGACCGGTTATCCGCCCGTCAACCGTCAACCGTCAACCGTCAACCGTCAACCGTCAGCGATTTCTCGCGTTTCCCGCATTTCCCGCGCGTCTCGCTCTATCATCATCTATATCCAACCAACAATGACCAAAAAATTCCCAAACGCCATTAAAAAAGAAATGCAGCTTTTGCTGCTGGCAGCGAGACGTCCGCTGGATCGGCAAACGTGCGAGGCGATTCGCGCAATCGCAAGCGAGCCGATCAACTGGACACGCCTGGTCAATATGGCCATTGCCCACAAAACGCCCTATTTGTTGTTTCAAAGCCTAAAAAAGGCTTTCCCGGACGCTATGCCGGCGCATCCGGCACTGAAAGACCTGGAAAAACGCTATTTTCTGCACTTGCGCTACAGCCTGCGCACGACAACCTATCTGCTAACGATTCTCAACCAGTTGGCTGAAAAGGGTATTCTCGCTGTACCTTTTAAGGGGCCAACACTGTCGGCTTTGGCATACGGCGAACCCACCCTCAGACCGATCGGTGACCTGGACGTTCTTGTTGCCAGATCTGATGCCGTTGAAACCGTAGATTTTTTAAAAGCCGGTGGATACCAACCCGAAGTTGAGCTGAATGCTGTGCAGTTCAACGCTTATGTTTCCAAGAAGAACGGACTGGCCCTTTATAATCCAATTCAGCAACTGAGCATTGATTTGCATTGGGAAATGAGCGCCAATTATTCCTTTGTCCCCCTGACCGTGGAACAGTTCAAAGATGAATTGATTGGTTTAGATTTGGGTGGGCAAACGGTTTCCCAACCCCGGATGGAAACCATCCTGGTATATCAATGCCTGCATGGGATGCGTGAGGGGTGGCCGTATGTCGAATCTTTGGCCACGATTGCCGGGCTGATTAGCAGGCATCAACTTTCGATGGATTGGGCTGAGGTGACTCGAATCGCTCAACAATGGCGTTGTCAGCGGATTATGCATTTAGCGTTTTCGTTGGCCGGTGATCTCTTTGATGTCCCCTTGCCGATAAACGTTTCAAAGATGCTATATGATGATCCTGTTGCCAGGCAACTGGCCGATGAAATCAAAAAAGATCTGCTCGGTAGTGTCCATCCTGGAAAAATCAATTCGATGCCCTTTAAATTTTCTTCCCTGCATTTCAGGGTTCGGGAGCGATGGTCGGAAAAAATACGCTACGTGCGTAATGTTCTATTTGGAACAACTGCTGAGGATTGGCGAAAATTTACGCTGGCCGGCAAATTGAGCTTCTTGCATGTTATCCTCAGACCTTTGCGGTTGGGAATGAAGTATTTTTGGGGAATGGGGAGATAATTGAGGTCAGAGGTCAGAGGTCGGAGATCAGGGATCAGAGATCAGAGATCTAACGTCCGTGAAGTCGGAAGACGGGAGTGGGCTAACAGCCGGCAGTTGAGAGGGCGGGAGGGCGAGAGGGCCGGAGAGCGGTTCGTTGCAAATTAAGGATTTTCCGTCTTTTTTCGCCTTCCGCCTACCGCGCTCACGAATTACGGATTCCGCCTAACGCACTCATAGTGTGACCACATGCGCAGGACATGCACCACATGTCGTTCAACGTCGACAGAATAGACGAGCCGATGCTGAATATTAATCCTACGGGAGTAAAATCCCTGGAGATTACCGACCAACTTTTCGTAGCGTGGCGGTGTGGCGAATGGATTCTCGGCCAGCAGCTCAAGCAATTGCCTGGCCGAGTCGGAAAGCCCGGCGCGTTTCAGCCTCTTGATATCCTTGACAGCGTGCTTGGATAAAATGACGGACCAATTCACCAGTCGATCTCACCCAGCGGTGTGCCCTCATCCAGCGGTTCTTTGTCGGCTTTGTGGATGCTTTCTGCCAGACCCGGGATGCGGTTCAGATACAGCGTCTCTTCTATGGCTCGCCAATCGCTTTCAGCAAGAACGACAAAATCACCACCATTTTTGCGTTTGACTTTCAGAACTTCATGATTGCTAATGCAGGCATCCACTTTTTGCTTCAGTGTTTTCCTGAATTCATTGGCTGTTGTCTCGATCATGGTCCCCTCCTCAAGGGTTTGTAGAAACAGTACTGTTTTGCGGTACCGTTTGTCAAGGGGGCCGTGAGCGGTGAAGGGATATTTTTTTAAATCAGCCACGGACCCACACGCACAGACACAGGCGTGAAAAAGATTAGCCACTGATATTGCGTTTTGTCCGTGGCAAAGAAGATTGCATATACTGAGAGACCGTCAGATCGTCAGATCGTAAGGCGGGAGGTCGGAGGTCGGAAAATTGTAAGGCGAGAGGGCGTTAGGGCGTGAGAGCGTGAGAGCAGTTCGTTATAAATGAGGGCAAATTAAGGATGACTCCTTTTTTTCGCCTTCCGACTTTCGCTCTTACGACTCACGGATTACAAAAAAAGGCTGTTGAACAAGGGAGAAGGATCGGTTATCTGCCCTAACGCCTAACGCCTAACGCCTAACGCCTAACGCCTAACGCCATTCAAAAAAATGAATCGAAAGATATTTCAAATCGGGGGCATGACCATCCAGGTGACTGCGGATCTGCCCATGCATGAGCAAACCTTTCATCCCAAGTTCCGCGCGTTTGCAGTAGATGAAGCCGACGAGGCGATGGTTTGTCTGCATCACTGCTTCGGGTCGCCGGATGATTGTGCATGGCTTCCTGGCCGAACGATATACGAACGCTCTCCCTGGCGCATCGATGCCACGGCCGATGGGTTCCACTACACATGGACCTCGGCGTTGCAGGATGATGGCGTATTTCAGCGTCAGGCCCGTTTCAGTCATGATCATAACCGGGGCGTGATCTACAACGATGCCTTGCGCCGGCAGATGTTCCTGGCTGGTGATCTGGGCTCCCTGACCCTTTTTCCCACGGACCAGATCCTGCTGGCCCGGCTAATGGCTGACCGGGATGGGTGCATGGTGCACTCATCAGCCGTGATCCTGAACGGTAAAGGCTATTTATTCGTCGGTCACAGTGATGCCGGAAAATCCACCATAGCCGCATTGCTCGGCAACAGCGGCGAGATTCTGTGTGACGACCGGAACATCATCCGGTGCCTGAATGGGCATTTCCGGCTTTACGGAACCTGGAGCCATGGCGATCTGCCCGATGTCTCCGGTGCATCGGCACCGCTGGCGGGGATCTTTTTTCTCAACCAGGATGATCACAATCACCTGGTCAGAATTCAGGATCTGAAAACCGCTTTCCCGCGGCTGCTGGCTTGTCTGGTCAAACCCCTGGTGACCAATGATTGGTGGGAGAAGAGTCTGGATTTTGTTGCCCGTCTGGTCAAAGCGGTGGCTTTTTACGATCTTTATTTTGATCGTCAAGGTGATGGGTTGCTTGAGTTGTTGGAGTAAGAAGGTTGAAGCTGGGAGCAGAGGGCGTGAGGTCGGAGGACGGACCAGATAGATGGACGATGGACGACCGCTTCGCTGGGATGAGGGACGATATTGGTGAACAGTGAAGGGTGATCCGTGATGGGTGAACAGGGGCGGAAAGATGGTGATCGGTGATCTGTCATCGGTGAGCAGAGAAAGAGTCGGTGGTCGGAGAGCGGGAGAGTGGGAGAGCGGGAGAGTGGGAGAGCGGGAGAGCGGGAGAGCGGGAGTCGGAGGTCAGAGGTCAGCGGGGAGAGCCACGGACGTAAAAAAGACTATTGAATAAGGGAGAAAGATCGGTCATTTGTCCGTCAACCGTCAACCGTCAACCGTCAACCGTCAACCGTCAACCGTCAACCGTCAACCGTCAACCGTCAACCGTCAACCGTCAACCGTCAACCGTCAACCGTCAACCGTCAACCGTCAACCGTCAACCGTCAACCGTCAACTGTCAACCGTCAACCATTTCTCGCGTTTCCCGCATTTCCCGCGCGTCTCGCTCCACCTTACAATCTCACGAACCACGATACCGTAAAGGAAAAAACAAGGACGTAACTTATGAAAACCATACCCGATGAAGGGACCGTTTATGCCATCAGCGACCAGGTCGTCGCCCGAGAAATAGAAGGCGAAATGATTATCGTCCCGATCACCGGCGGTGTTGGCGACATGGAAGATGCCCTTTACACCCTCAATGAAACCGGGCGGGAGATATGGCGCCGAATCGACGGACGGGTTGCATTTGGAGAACTGGTAGCATCCCTGTCAGAACAATATGATGCGCCGATTCAACGCATCCGTGAAGATGTTGCTGCACTGGTTGACACGTTGGTCGCCCAGGGCATGCTGGTGGCGGTTACGGTTGGCTGATACCCGGGCATCGGTCAATGCCCGGCTGGAACTGAGCATGACCAGCAGTATGCTCGCCGGTGTTCTGCAGATGTTGACCCGTCAGGGAAAATCCATTCGTTTCCGTGTTCGTGGGCCCAGCATGCACCCCTTTATCATGGATGGCGATAGGGTAACCGTCTCACCCGCAGATAGCCATGATCTGGCTGCCGGAGATGTTGTTGCCTTGATCCATCCGGGTTCAAAAAAACTGATCCTTCACCGGATTGTCAGGAAAATAGGATCCGACAGATTGATGATCAAGGCGGATATGCAGGCCGCTGCCGATGGCGTGTTCTCAGTCGAGCATGTCGCCGGAAAAGTAATTGCTGTTGAACGGGATGGATGCCGTTTGCGACTTGGCCTCGGCCCCGAGCGCCGCTGTATTGCCTGGCTCAGCCGGATAGGGTTGCTTTCGCCCGTCGCCTGCCGAATCCACCGACTGCTCATACGATAAAAAGCGCCCTAAAGGACCTTGCGCCTCGCAAGAAAAAAGATTACGGCCTTCAACCGTCAGCGATTTCTCGCGTTTCCCGCATCTCCCGCGCGTCTCGCTCTTTCATAAACCGTCTACCGATCACCGATCACCGCCATGCCCCCCCAAGCCCAACCACTCAAACAAATTTCATTTCCCCATTTCAGGTTATGGAGCCGGCCCGAACGGCTGGTCCGGAAACTGTTGACGTTGAATATAGAACTTACCGCTCGGTGCAACAACAACTGCCGGCATTGCTACATCAACCGGCCAGCCAATGACAAAGCGGCTCAGGATGCCGAGCTGAGTGCACGAGAGATATTGGATATCGCCGATCAGGCCGTGCGCATGGGGTGCCTGTGGTGTTTGCTGACCGGTGGTGAACCCCTGCTTCGGGATGATTTCGAACGGATTTATCGCGGATTGAAACAACGCGGATTGTTGGTGTCGGTGTTTACCAATGCCACTTTGATTTCCGATGCCCATGTCGATCTATGGCGGCAGTACCCGCCGCGCAACCTTGAGATATCGGTTTATGGCGTAACACAGGCCGGGTATGAACGGGTGACTCGGCAACCAGGATCGTTTGCAAGATTTCAAGCCGGCCTCAAACGGCTTTGGGATGCTGGATTGAAGCCGAATTTAAAAAGCGTGGTCATGAAATCCAACCTGGTCGAATTTCCTCAGATCGAAAAGTTTTGCCAAAAATACAGCTATGCTCCATTTCGGTTTGATATGCAGCTCCATTTACGCTATGATGGGAACTCCTTAAGAAATTCACAAATAAAAGCTGAGCGACTGGAGCCTCGGACCATTGCGTTGCTGAGTAGTAATCATGCCTTTCCACCCGATAACGGACAGCGAACGTGCTGGCCTATACCGGGTGAACCGCGAAACGGATTGTTTCAATGCGGATGCGGGCTAAATGAGTGCACGATTGGGAGCGACGGACAGGCTCGCTTGTGTTCTTCTCTGGTTGCGCCGGTTGCCACAACAGATCTTAGACGGCATACGCTCGAGTATTTTTGGGAAAATTTAGTTCCACTAGTGCGTCGCATTGATTCCGATAATGGCGCTGTCTGCAGCCATTGCAAGTTTTTACCGTTATGTCAGCAATGTCCCGCACTGACTTATCTTGAGACTGGTCGATTCACCGGCCCCGTCGATCGTTTTTGCCAGGAGGCAAAAGCGCGAGCGGGAAAAGTGGACAATCTTTAATTAATTGAATGGAGGTGATACCCAATGAAAAAACCGTGGAAGAGACCAGAACTGATCGTTTTGGTTCGAGGTAAACTGGAAGAAAATGTGCTGGCCGTGTGTAAAACCGCCAATACAAATGCGTGTCCGTTTATTTCCTGTAATTCATTGAATGGACGGTGTGACGGGCTGGGCAGCAGTTGAACCGATGGTAAGAACAGGCAGAGATGATTGGAAACAGACACTGAGAAAGAAGGAGGAGGAAAAGCGATGAGGCGCTTTTTTTTGATGGTTGCCAGCGCAGCCGTGCTGTTATGGGCAGCTGGCGGCGCAGTAAATGCTGCAACCTATACGTTTGATGACGTTTACACAGAATGGCCTGGATACGAGACGGATCTCAATGGTGAGGATATATACGGTAACCCGGATATCTTGAGTTTGACCGTGGTCACAGACGACTCCGGTTACCTGGAAACAATCACCGTTAATTTTGATGCTGACTACGGATTTGGGCTGTCCAACCAGGGGGATTACAATTCCCTTTTTATCAACTGCCAATGGCAATCCACGGAACAGTATGATAACTGGGACTACTATTTTGATATTGGCAATAGTGGAAGTCTCTTCCCTGCTGTCAGCGGATATGACCTGACCTGGCAAAGCTGGTCGTATACCTATGCTGAAGAAGATGGACAGCGTATCGGACATCCCAACGGCATCGACACCGACTCAATCCTTGTCGATAATGATCTGTGGGAAACGATTATGTGGGGCATCAACAGCGATGGTAGCGAACTTCTGCTTTCATTGAGCTTTACTGAAGAGGCGATTCGATTGGGGGATGAATTTGTCGTTGGGTATAACGAATACTGCGCCAATGACAATTTCTTGGTCACCGCGCAAGTTCCGCTGCCGACCACGATCCTGCTGCTGGGATCGGGACTGGTTTGCATGGCCGGCGTGAGAAAACGCCGTCACGTCTAAATTATAACCCGCGACGTTCTTTATCAATAGACTAAACAATGAAAGCCTTGCGTGCATGCCTGCGCCTGGACCGGGCCGGTCGCTTTGTCTGGCAGGCCGGTCCAGGTTGGTGCCTGGCCAATGCGGTGCTGGTGATTGTCCAGGGACTGCTGCCCCTGGCGGCACTTTATTTGTTAAAGCGAATTGTGGATACCACCGCGGCCATGGTCGCAGGGTCGGGCCAGTTACAATGGGGCAATCTTGGCACCCTGCTCGTTCTGGCCGCTTGCGTTGCCTTGGCGGTCGATATCGGCCGCCAGGTTGGCGATCACGTGAGCAAGGCTCAGGCTGCTGTCGTGGCTGACCACGTGTTTGACCGGATTCACCAGCAATCCATTCTGCTTGATCTCGCCTATTACGAAAATCCGGCTTACTTCGATACCTTGCATCGTGCGCAGGCAGAGGGTCCCTATCGGCCCACCCAGATCGTTAACGGGCTGGTCGGAGTGATCCAAGGGGCCATTTCCCTGTTGGCCATTAGCGGGCTGCTGGTCACCTTTCATCCCATCCTGCCGGTGATGCTTTGCGGCGCGGCCCTGCCTGCCGTGGCCGTCCGCTACCATTTTGCCGGCCAGCACTACGCTTGGCAGCAGCGCCGAAACCGCGAGGAAAGACAGGCCCGCTACTATAACTGGATGCTCACCGGCGAAACCCATGCCGAAGAGATTCGCCTGTTCAATCTGGGGCCCCGGTTTGCCGATCGCTTCAGACAATTGCGGCATCTGTTGCGTAGCGAGTCCCTGATACTGTCCCAAAAACGCAGCTTGGCCGAGGCTGGCGCTCGGGCCATATCAACGGCTGTTCTTTTCAGTCTGATGGCCTGGGTTTGTGTCCGTACCGTCAGCGGGGCCATCACCATCGGCGCCATGGTGATGTTTGTCCAGGCATTTCAGAAAGGCGCCGGTTTCCTGGGGCAGCTATTGGGCGGGCTGTCTGATTTGTATGAGAATCAGCTTTTTCTAACTCAGTTTTTCCGATTCATGACGCTGGCACCAGCCATTGATACGCCTCTTAACCCCTTGCCGGTTCCCACGCCTGTTCAGGCGGGCCTGACTGTCGAGCATTTGAATTTTCGATACCCGGCAGGCGAACAGGTGGTTCTAAAAGATATCAGCTTCACGCTGGCGCCAGGAGAAGTGGTGGCCCTGGTGGGAGATAATGGTACCGGCAAGACAACCCTTGTGAAACTGCTCTGCCGTCTTTATGATCCCAACTCGGGCAGCATTACGCTTGATGGCCAGGACATTCGCGGATTTGATCCTGTCGACTACCGTCGGCGATTCAGTGTGATCTTTCAAGACTTTATCCAATACCAACTCACTGCCCGGGACAATATTCAATTTGGAAATACAGCGCTAGCGGCGGGCACAGAAGCGATCAAAAAGGCGGCAACCAAGGCCGGTGTGGCCAAAACCATCGACGCCTTGCCTTTGGGCTACGACACGGTACTGGGAAAACTGTTCGACAATGGCCGGGAATTGAGTGTCGGGCAGTGGCAGAAACTGGCCCTGGCGCGGGCATTTTACCGCGATGCCGACATCGTTGTCCTGGATGAGCCAACATCCGCATTGGACGTGAAAAGTGAGTACGCCCTGTTTCAGGCGTTTCGCGAGTTGCTCGACGGCCGATCGGCACTGATCATCAGCCATCGTTTTTCCACCGTGCGTCTGGCCGACAGGATCCTGGTTTTGGAAAACGGCTGCATCGTCGAAAGCGGATCCCATGAACAGCTGATGGCGCTTGAAGGACGGTATGCGGAGATGGTTTGTACACAGGCGGACAGGGATTGAGAATTGATAATGGAGAATGGAGAATGGAGAATGTAGCTGGAGTCAGAGGTTAGAGGTTAGAGGTCGGAGGTCAGAGGTCAGAGAGTCAGAGAGTCAGAGAGTGGGAGAGTGGGAGAGTGGGAGAGTGGGAGAGTGGGAGAGTGAGAGAGTGAGAGAGTGAGAGAGTGAGAGAGTGAGAGAGTGAGAGAGTGAGAGAGTGAGAGAGTGAGAGAGTGAGAGAGTGAGAGAGTGAGAGAGTGAGAGAGTGAGAGAGTGAGAGAGTGAGAGAGCGGAAAGATGGTGATCGGTGATCAGTACTCGGTTAACAGAGAGAGGGAGAGGTCTGACAGCCGGCAGTCGAGAGGGCGTTAGGGCGGGAGAGGGAAAAGATGGTGATCGGTGATCAGTGATCCGTGATCGGAGAACAGAGAAAAGAGTGGGTGTGGGTTTCGGAGGTCGGAGGTCGGAGAGCGGGAGGACGACAAAAAAAAAGGCTGTTGAACAAGGTAGCAGGATCGGCTATCTGCCCTCACGCCTCACGCCTCACGCCTCACGCCTTACGCCTTACGCCTTACGCCTTACGCCAACCGTCAACTATTTCTCGCGTTTCCCGCATTTCCCGCGCGTCTCGCTCTATCACCAACTGTCAACTTGCTGAAAGCTAATCGCGAATTCCGGAAAAGAAAAAGAAATCAATGCTTTTAAAATCGTTTTGCACCATTTGGGTTGTCTTTTTTTTGATTATTGCTCCTGTGTGGCCGGTTGCCGCAATGGATGAAACCGATGATGGGGCGCCGCCTTCCATTGGTGGTGAGATATTCGGGAAACGAGGCGGGTATATTCACGGTTATCTGTCCGTGGCGGAGCGGTGGACCGATAATCTTTTTTATACCTCTGATGATACGGACAGTGACTTTGTAACCCATGTCACCCCTGGTATTCGCCTTTCCCTGCCGGGCACCAAGGAGGATCTGTTGGCGATCTCGACCGCCACCACGTCTCCCGGCGGCTTGACCTTTGATCGCCTGGCCGACCCTGAGAACCGGCAATTCCAGGCCTACCTGTCCTATTCTCCGGAGATGGAGTTCTACCATGACCATTCAGACGAGAACACCACCACCCATTCGGCAAATGGTTTGGTCCGCTATCGCGTGCGCAGCAAGTTGACCCTGGAGGCCTATGACCGTTATATTAACGGTTACGAGGACTACAACAGCGGGCGGCGGAGTGTCCGGGACGACTACCAGTACAACCTTCTGGGAATGGCCGCTGATTACGATTTGTCCTCAAAACTGTCACTGCGCGGCAATTACAGGCACTTCATGGTCGATTATGATTCCGCCGAGAGCGACAATCGGAACCGGACGGACAACAGCCTGGCAACGTCTGTGTACTTCCGCTTGCTGTCCAAGACTGCCTTGCTTGCCCAGGTTGTGTACACGGATCTGGGATACGACACACAGTATTCCTACCAGAAAGATTCCACTGATTGGCGTTACTACGGAGGCCTGTGGTGGAACATCACGGCCAAATCCCGGGGACAGATCAAGATCGGTATGGGCCGGCGGGATTACGATGACGGCAGCCTGTCGGCAGAGGATCGGCTGATTTACGAAGTCCTGATCGACCATCATTTTACGCCCAAGACTTCCATTCGGGTCAATGCTTACAGGCGCCAGAATGAAAGTTCGATCTACAGCTACGACAGTGTCCTGACGCATTTTATTCATCTGGGTTACCTGCAGAAGATGACCGCGCGTATCCAGGCATCCCTTGATCTTGAATATGAAAATGAGGCTTATGAAGGGAGAGCAGATGCAGCCAGTGCCGGCTATTATGATGACCTGGACTACGATACCTATGCAGTGATTCCGGCAGTCAAGTACGCTCTTAATGGCTGGCTATCCATTGGGCTCGAGTATTGTTATGAAAAGCGTGAGGCCAACATTGACTACTGGAATTACACCAAGAATCAGATTGTGGTTCGGTTGACCGGCGCAATTTGAGGGATGGGTGATGGGTGAACGGTCAATGATGATCAGACAGGGTGTGCGCATTACCTATCAACGGATAACGATAGAAAAAAGGTTATGAGCCAAATGAAAAAGGTAAGCTGGATAACAACGGTCGTTACCCTGATCTTTCTGGCAGGCATCGCGAGTGCACAGGATTATGTCATCGGTCAGGGTGATGTGTTGACGATTACGGTCTATGACAACGACGATCTGGCCACCACGGCGCGGGTAAGTACCCAAGGGAGTATTCGGATGCCCCTGATCGGGCAGGTCGAGGTGGCCGGACTACAGGTCTATGAGGCCACCAAAAAAATCAGCGATCTTTATGCAGACGGCTATCTGATTGAACCTCAGGTAGCCGTTTTTATCAAGGAATTCAGGAGTCGCAAGGCAACCATTTTGGGGGCGGTGAAAAATCCGGGCCTGCATGAGCTGCGGGGGCACATCACCTTTTTAGAAGTGGTTTCCACCGCCGGCGGATTCACTGAGAGTGCCGGAGACGTGGCGATTGTCAAACGCCAGAAGAACGGTGATGGTTTTGATCAGGATGTGATCGTGATCGACCTTAAAAAGCTTGTGGAACAAGGCGATTTATCCAAGGATATTCCCATTCAAAACGGTGACCGGATCTACGTCAAAAAAGCGCCGGTGTTCTATGTAAGCGGTGAAGTCAAAAAGCCTGATGCGTACAAGTACGAGCAGGGCACCACGATTATCAAAGCCGTTACCCTTGCCGGTGGGTTCAGCGACAAGGCCTCGCCCGGCAAAGTTCGCATCGTGCGTAAGGAGGCGGGGCAGGAAAAAGTGTTTAATGCCGTTAAGATGGATGCGCCGGTACTCCCGGATGATGTGATTGTTGTGCCGGAGAGTTTCTTCTAAATATCGTGAACGGTGAAAGGGGGATGATGAATAAGCATAGGCCGATTATCCATCGCCCATCACCCATGACTCATCACTCATAAAAGAGACAGCCATGATCAATGAATACGAACCGATTGAGGAAAAAGAGATCAATCTGCGGGATTATATTCAGGTGGTTCGCAAACGAAAAAAAGTGGCCATTGCATTTTTTATTATCACCAATGTTATCGTTGCCTTGTATGTCTTCACAGCCACGCCCCTTTACCAGGCTTCAGCCAAATTGCTCATTGAAAAGAATGAACCCAACCCCTTGAGCAATTACGGCTATGTGGCCTACGACCCTGATTTTCTGGAAACCCAGACGCAGATCATCACCAGCTCTGCGGTGGGACGCAAAGTGGTTCGTCTGCTGAATCTGGAACAAAGCTATGATGCTTTTTTTACCACCACCAAAGATCGCTTTTCACCGGTAAGCGCCATTTACAGCCTAATCCGCGGTGTGGGTAAAATGGTGGCCGGCCTGTTTTCTTCGGAGACCGGCACGGCTACTGCGATGATGGCCGGTGACAATGGGTCGAGATTGACACGCGAGGACGAGCTCGCCATGGTGGTCAGCGGTGGCATCAGTGTTTCACCGGTGCCCGAGAGCCGTGTCGTCAATGTCAACTACACCTCGCCCAACCCGGTCCTGTCCCGCATGATTGCCAATGCCGTATCCAAGGCCTACATCGAGAAGATTCTTGACATGCGCATGCAGTCGGCGAGTTATGAAATCGAATGGATGACCGGCAAGGCCGAGGAGGAACGCATCAAGCTCGAGCAGGCCGAGGCCGAGTTGCAGCAGTATATCAAAGACAAGGATATCGTTACCATTGAGAACCGGCTGGCCGTTACCCCTCAAAAACTCTCTGCTCTGACCAGCCAGTTCACCCAGGCGGAGACCCAGCGCAAACAACTGGAGGCGGTTTATCAGAAAGTCATTCAAATGAATGATCGGCCGGAAGCAGCCCTGACCATCCCGGTGGTAGCCGACAACCCGACGGTTCAGTCGATTCGTACCCAGATGCTTGCCACCGAACAGAAAATCAGCGAATTAACGAAAAAATACGGCCCCAAACACCCGGTGATGAAACGAACCCAGGCCGAGCTGGAGTCGCTTCAGGCAAAACAGGAACGCGAGATCCGGCATGTGATCGATACGGTCAAAATCCAGTATGAACTGGCCCAAAAAAATGAAGCGGACATGGCCCAATTGCTGGCCAGCACAAAAAGCTCGACCATGAACATCAACGAGCACTTCACTCAGTACGAGCACTTGAAGCGCAAAGTGGAAAACGGCCGTCAGCTCTACGATGCGCTGGTAAAAAAAATCAGTGAGCAGCGGGTGACGGATCGCGCTCAAACCACCGACGTTTGGGTGGTGGAGGAAGCGCCCACACCCGAGGTGCCGGTGTCCCCGAACAAAAAACGCAGTCTCCTGCTCGGCCTGTTACTGGGGACCATGGGGGGGATCGGCCTGGCCTTTTTTATCGAATACCTGGACAACACGGTGAAATCACCGGACGATGCCCAGGAACGTTTCGGTCTGCCGGTTTTGGGCACGGTGCCCCGACTGGAGCCGAAAGAGGGAGATATCGAGAAGATCCTGCTTTCAGCGGAACGGTCAAATTACGCCGAGAGCTTTAAAACGTTGCGCACGGCGATTATGCTTTCCTCGGCCGATGCGCCACCCAAAGGGATTCTCGTAACCAGCATGCTGCCGGAGGAAGGCAAGACCACCTCGGCCGTTAATCTGGCCATTTCTTTTGCCATGACCGGCAAGCATGTTTTGCTTGTCGATGGTGATCTGCGCAAGCCGCGCATCCACAACGTTTTTTCCCTGGATAATTCGCGCGGGTTGAGTACTTATCTGGCCGGCGCCTCGGAATCGTCGATCTTTCAAAAAGGACCGCTTGAAACGCTGACCATTCTCACGGCCGGTCCCTTTCCTCCCAATCCATCCGAATTGCTTACTTCGGAGAAACTGCCGCGTTTGATTAAGGCCGCCCAGGAGAAATTCGAATTTGTGATTTTTGATTCGGCGCCTATCATGACCGTTACCGATGCATTGATTCTCAGCCGTCTGCTGACATCCACCCTGGTTGTCATCCGCTCTTCGGCAACCCCTTACGAAGTTGTCAACAAGGGGCTGGAACGGCTGAAGGATGTAAATGCGCCGTTGCCCGGGTTGGTGATCAATGATTTCAATTTTAGCAATGCTGCATCACATTACTACCATTACTATCGTTATGATTACTATACCCAGGACCCGGATTAGCCCAAGACGCCTTCGGCCGGCGATGTGATGATTGATCTGCACTGTCATTTACTCCCCCGATTGGATGATGGGCCCACGACGTTGGCCGAGACGTTGGCCATGGCCCGGTGCGCTGTGGCTGATGGTCTGCATACCATTGTGTGTACGCCCCATGTGCCTTGTGCCTTGGCGGGGCAGGCAACGGTGTGCGCCTTTAGTACCCGCATCAAAAAAGGGCTGGCGGCGTTGCACCACCGACTGGAGCAGCTCGGTATCCAGCTTCGGGTGGTGGCCGGTGGAGAGGTCCCTTTGGGAATGCCACCGGCACTCTGCCAGCGCTTCACCATCAATGGCGGGCGGTATGTGCTGATCGAACCGCCCCCCATGGATTTGCCGGCCGATGCCCACCAAACCGTTTTCGGTCTGGTCATGGCCGGCCTGATTCCCATCATTGCCCATCCGGAAAGAAATCCCGCCGTTATTGAAAAACCCAGCCGGCTTACCGACCTGATTCGGTCCGGTGCCTTGGTCCAGATCACTGGTGGTAGCCTGCTGGGCGCATTTGGCGGGTATGCCCAGGCATGCGCCAAATATCTGCTGAAAACCGGTTGGGTCAGTTTCCTGGCTTCGGATGCGCACGCCTCTGATCATCGGCGGCCAATGCTGTCCAAGGCCCTTGACGCTGCCGCGCGTATTGTCGGCGAGTCGGCCGCCGGCCGTTTGGTCCGCCACAACCCCCAGGCCGTGCTGGATGAGAAACCCTTGGCACCACCGATTTGATATTCAACCATGACTTCAACCGTCTTTTATCTATATCTTTTTTTGCTGGTTTTCTCGCCGCCAGCCTTGGGCAGGGTTCAGTTCTGGTCTCTGTCCATGTTTGAAATCGTTTCTTTTACAGCCCTGTGCCTGCTGATGCTCAACCGTCATCGGCACGGTGCTCCGTTGGTTCGTGTGCCCGGTTTGTTGCCGCTACTTTTATTCGCCGCCTATGGATTGTTTCAACTGATTCCATTGCCCACCGCCATGGTGGCGCTGATTTCGCCTATGAACTATCAGTTCCACCAGCAGACCTTGGGACTCGTTCAGCCAATGGCGTGGATCCCACTGAGTTTAAGTACCCGGGCCAGCCAGTCCGAACTGCTTCGACAATGCGCATATATCGCATTTTACGTGGTTTCCGTTCAGCTGTTGGCCAACAAACGATACTTGAAAATCGTGCTGGTCACATCAACTGTTTTCATCGCGCTGCTGGCTTTATTTACCATTGTCGGCCGATTCAACGATAACGGGTTGCTGCCATGGATAGAAAGTGCAGGCGCCACCGGTCTTTTTGGGCCTTGGGTCCACCATAGCCATATGACCGGCCTGCTGATTATGATGCTGCCGGTGATTTGCGCCCTGTATTTTATTGGCCGACCGCCCATCCGATACCAGACATGGCTAAGGTCGTTCACCGAAATGATAAAAGCCCCCTGGCGCCGTACCGATGCCCTTTTGGGCCTGGCCGCCGGGCTGACCTGGACGGCCATTTTACTGACTCGTTCGTGGCCGGGAATGATTGCCGGATGCCTTTCCATGGGCCTGCTGGGCAAGCTGTTGTGCATGAGAAACGGCATGCGTCAGCGGATCATGCCGCTGGCGTTGGCGGTCGGCACAGGGCTGTTTTTCATGCTCGCGGGATGGTATGGGGGGGAACCGATTGTCGATGAACAAGGCTGTTTGCAAGATCGGCAATCGCTTATCTGGCGCGACAGCTTGAAGATCGTTGGTGATTTCCCGGTTACCGGAACCGGGATCGGTACATTTGGCGATATTTATCCCGCCTATCAAACATTTTCCGGGACGCTGAACAACAAATTTGCGTACAACGATTACCTTGCCTTGGTAGCCACCGGCGGGCCGATTGCCGTGATGCTTATGGTGTGGTTCATGGTCAGCGTGATACGTTCAACCTACGCGGCCTTCCGGCAGCGCCGGGACAAGACCTGTCGTTTTCTATACCTGGGCGCCACCGCCGGCGTGGTGGGCATCGGCACCTTCAGTCTGTTGGACATGGGGCCGCCGATTGGCGTGAATGGGCTTTACTTTTTCTTTTTGTTCAGTTTGCTGGTTTCGGCGGCACACACACGGCTTCAGGTACCGCACCAGGCGAGCACAAGCACGTTGGAAAAAATATCCGTTACCGATTTCAGGCCGTTTTTGCTGCTCGCAGTCGGTGTCTTCGCCCTTTGCCTGTTGAATGTCGTCAGTATCATTGCCGCCGATAGACACTTTCGAGCCGTGGCGCCCCGGGTCCTATCCGAGCACCCAATTCTCCAAGAGCGAAAGATGGCTATCAAGGCGCATCTTGACGCTGCCGCCGGTTGGGATCCCTTGGAAAGCCGCTATCCATTAATGCTTGCCCGCATGGCCGAACATGACAAAGATGATAGCTTGGCCGAGCATTACTACTTCAAGGCGTTGCGGTTTTTCCCCATATCCAGCGATGTTCTAACGGCGTATGGTTCCTTTTTGGGACAGACCGGTCAATTGGAAATGGCCGAGCAGATGATGCTATCCGCTATCCGTTTTGCCCGGCAACGCCCAAGGGGGTATCAGGCTTATGCGAAGTGGCTGGTGAAGAATAACCGCACGGATGAAGCCATGCAAAAGATGCGTGAAGCCATTACCCGTTCACCGACAGACGTCAGCTGGCTCATCCATGACATGGCAGCCTGGGGCCTTTCCGATAATGTCATGCGAGCGGGTATTCCGGATCTGGCCGGTCCCTGCCTGGCTTTTGCTGAACATCTGGTGGCACGCGGTAACACCGATCTGGCAATATTTTATTATCGAAAAGCGGTGGCAGCCGAAGCAGGGGCCAAACGGCCCACTGCCGACCCATTTGTTCAGGCGCATCGTTTTTATGTGAGCCAGAACCGCTGGCTTGAAGCGCTGCAGGTATTACAGCAGGGCGTCGACATCCTGCCCCAAAACGTTACGCTGCGCCTGGCCCTGGCCAACGCCTATGAACACCAGGGGATCACCTACCGGGCCGAAGAAGAATATCGCCAAGCCTTGATCATCAACCCCAAAAGCTTTCAGATCAAGGCCGCCATCGATCGATTGGCGGGCAGTTGAGGCGTTGGTGAGTTGGTAAGCTGTTAGGCGGTCATTTTTTATTACCTCACCAACTCAATAGCTCACCAGCTTAAGGCTCTGTTCACCCCCATCACCCATCACCCATCACCCATCACCCATCACCCATCACCCATCACCCATCACCCATCACCCATTACCCATTACCCATCACCCATCACCGATCCTCCCCCCAACCTTCCGATTCTCTCCACTCCATCCACCGTCAGTGTCACCACCGTCCAGTTTTCATCCACGATGCCGGAGAGCAGGTAGGGCCGATGGCGGTCCAGTATATGGCAGAAACGTCGGTAGGCGTCGGGAAAAAACGTGGTTTCCACGATACCGGTGTCATCCTCGAAAGTGAGAAATTGCATGGGATCTTTGTTGCGGGTGTGGACCACCTTGCCGGTGACCAGCCAGCCGGCAAAGCTTACCCGCTGGCCTTTCCGCCGGGCCAGTTGATTGGCCTTGACCGTGTGCCGATGACCGATGGCCTTACTGAACAGGGTGATGGGATGCTGGTGGCATAAAAAACCCAGTACCGCATACTCCCGGCGCAGGCGAGCCATGGGGTCTTCGGGCGGAAAAACAGGGGCGGGGGGATGGCTTGCCGGGACCGGCCGAAAGGAGAAAAGATCGGCCTGGCCCTGAATTTGCTTTTGATGCGCCTGCCAGCGGGCCAGGGCCCACTGCAGGCGTGTGCGGGACTGATCCGTATCCAGGCTGTCCAGGGCACCGCAGTGGATCAGGGCCCGGGCCTCGTCATGGTCGGGGCAGACCCGTTTCAGAAAATCAGTCATGGTCGTGAACGGACCGGTCTGCCGGCAGGCGATGATGGCCTTGCAGGTGGTATTGCTCAGCCCGCCCACAGCCATCAGCCCCACCCGCAGGCGCTGTTCCTTGCCCTCCCACTGGATCTGGCTGACATTGATGTCCGGCGGATCGATAACCAGTCCCAGACGCCGGGCCTCGGAGACATAGGCGAAGGTACTGTAAAATCCGCCCTGGTTGCTGATCACCCCGGCCATGAATTCCGCCGGGAAATGGGTTTTAAGAAAGGCAGCCTGGAAGGAGACCCGGGCGTAGGAGGCGCTGTGGGGTTTGCAAAACGAGTAGCCGGAAAAGCTCATCATCATCTGCCACACCGCGGTGGCCTGCGCCGCCGACACGTCCCGGGCGGCGGCACCAGCCATGAACCGGTCGTGGTAATCGTCCAGTTGCCGCTGCCGATCTTTTTTGGCGATGATTTTACGCAAGCCGTCGGCCTCGGCGTCGGAGAATCCGGCCAGGGCCACGGCAGCCCGGGAGACATCTTCCTGGTAGACCATGATACCGAAAGTTTCGTCCAGTACGTCGGCTAAAAGGGGATGGATGGGATCCCACGGGGCGCCGTGCAGGCGTTTGAGGTATGCCTGGATATACGTGTTGGCGGCCGGGCGGATGATGGAGGAGTGGATTACCAGGTGCTCGAAGTCGCCGTTGCCGGCTTTCTGGTGCAACAGGCGCATGGCCGGGCTTTCAATGTAAAAGCAGCCCATGGTCTTCCCGCGCGCTACCGTTCGGCGGGTGTCCGGATCATCTTCGGGCGTCCAGTGGGCCTCGTCAAAGGCGATGCCGTTGGCCCGCATACCGGAAAGGGTGTCACGGATCACGCCCAGGCTGCGGTTGCCCAGAAGATCGATTTTTACCAGGCCGGCATCTTCGGCGCCGTCCTTGTCCCACTGCATGACCGGGACGCCCTTGGGCGCGTTTTCGATGGGCACGTAGCGGTCGATGGCCCTTGGTGTGATCACCACCCCGCCGGGATGCACGGACAGGTAACGCGGGATACCGATGATCCGCTGGGCCAGGGCCATGATTTGGGGCCAGGGCTGGGCGAAATCCAGGTGGCGGGTTTCCGGGCGCTGGCGCAGGTTGCCTATCAGGCCGGCATCCAGTTCTCCCTGACGCCAGAACCAGGGCAGCCGCCGGGTAATCTTTCCGATCTCGGCTTCGGGCATGCCGAATACTTTGGCGGTTTCCCGCAAGGCCATGCGCGGCTGGAACAGGATGTGGCTGGCCACCATGGCCGCGCGGCCGGCGAACCGATCCAGCACACCGTCGATAACCGCATCGCGTTCATTCCAGGCAAAATCCACGTCAATGTCCGGCGGATCACTGCGTCCGGGATTGAGAAAACGGCCGAAGTAAAGGTTGTGCTTGACCGGACAGACATTGGTGATGCCCAGGCAATACGCCACCAGTGAGGCGGCAGCCGACCCCCGACCGCAGGTGCGCGGGCTTTGGGCGACAATCTTTTTGACCACCAGGAAATAGGCTGAAAATCCCATGCGGGCGATCGTGGCCAACTCGTGCTCCAGCCGATCGACCACGGCTTCGCCCAGTTCCGGTCCGTATCGCCTGCGGGCACCGGCAACGGCGGCCCGGCGCAGGCAATCGTCGGCGCTGCGGCCGCTTGCATCTTCCCAGGGCGGCATGACCAGCCCGAACTCAGGGCCGCTGAAGGTCAGCTCGCCGGCCAGACGATGGGTCTGGTCCAGTGCTTCCGGCATGGTGGCAAACCGCCTTTGGTATGCTTGCGGCGGGGCCAGCCAGGCATCGACCGGGGCTGTGTCGCCGGAGGACAGCCGGGAAAGGGCCGTGTTGCCGGCGATGGCCCGTAGCAATCGGTGGACGTTGTATCCGTCCGGGTGCAGAAAAAAATTGCCGGGTGTGGCCACCAGCGGCAGACTTAATTGACGGGCCGTTCGTACCAGGGGATGGAAGGGCGAGGGCGCCCGGCGCGGCAGGGCGGCCATGGGCTGGATGCCGGCCCGGTGCCAGGCGGCCAGCAGATCGCTATGACCGGTGAGGACTTGCAGACCATCTGCCAGGGGCGGCAGGCCGGCCGTCAGGTCAAAGGCCGGGTCCTGGTGACGCCGGGTGATCAAACGGCACAGGTTGGCATAACCGTCGGCATTCTTGACCAGGCAGACAGCCCGTCGGCTGGCCTTGGGATCGGTGATTTCGGCCCCTACGATGGGGGTGAGTCCTTCCTCCCGGCAGGCATACAGAAACGGCCACAGGCCGTAGAGGTTGTCCGTGTCGGTCAGGGCCAGCCGGTTGTAGCCCATTTGCCTGGCCGCCCGGCAGATGGCCGCCGGCGAGTCGGTGCCCCACATGAGAGAATAGTGGGAGCGGAGGGTGAGGGGAATCATGGTTGCAGGATGACGGACGAGGGACGAGGGGCGAGAGATGAGGGGACGAGGGACGAAGCACGAAGGACGAATACGACAAGGGCAGGGGTACGAAACATATTTTGCGCCTGACGTGCTGACGCCTCACGGTCATCCATCGTCCGAGCGAAGCGGTCGTCTATCTTCCTTCGTCCCTCGATCTTTTTCATTTCCCAATCCACGCCGCCCCAATAACACCGGCCGAGTCGCCCAGCTGATGTTTTAAAATCGGTGTTTGGATGCGTTCATGAAAGGCGTAGCGGCGCACCTGTTCCACGCCCAGGGTGTAGAGTTCATCGATGTTGGAGACCCCGCCGCCCAATACCACTGCATCCGGGTCCAGCACCGAGATCAAACCGCCCAGGCAGCGGCCGAAATCGTCCAGGAACTGTTCGAAGGCCGAGCGGCATTGGGGATCACCCTGGCGGTAGCCCTCGGTGATCTCTTCGAGGGTGAGCCGCTGGCCGGTACGCTCGAAAAAGGACTGCGCCACACCGCCGCCGCTGATTTTGGTTTCCACGCAGCCCCGGTTGCCGCAGTAGCAGCGCGCGCCTTCAGGATCCACGGAGAAGTGGCCCCACTCGCCGGCAATAAGATGCCGACCGCTGTGGATCTTTCCATTGATGCTGATGCCTCCCCCGCATCCCGTTCCCAAAATAATGCCGAACACCAGATCATAGCCCTTGGCGGCCCCTTGCCGGGCCTCGGCGAGGGTAAAGCAGTTGGCATCATTTTCCATGGCAATGGGCCGGCCCAAACGTGTCTCCAGATCCTGCTGGAAAGGGTGGCCGATCAGACCGGTGGTGTTGGCGTTTTGCACCCGTCCGGTTTGGGCGTTGATGGTGCCGGGAATCCCGATACCGATGGTGCAGGCGTGTCCATGGGGAACCTTGCCCAGGGCCGCTTCGATCAGGGTATGGACCCGGTCGCGAATCCGGGCGTACTCGGTGGGACCGTCCGGATCACGCGGGGTGGCCGTGCGTTCCCGTCCGAGGCTGCCGCCTTCCGGATCCAGCAAGATCGTCTCGATTTTGGTGCCGCCCAGGTCGACGCCCAGGCGGTAGGGGTGTTTTGTTTTCATGGTTTGTCCGTTGTTGGTGTCTGGTGGTTGCTTTCATTGGGGAACCGCAAAACCGAAAGGACGATGGACGACCGCTTCGCTAAGATGATGGACGATTGAGTCCGTTTCTCGTCCTTCGTCCCTCTTCCTTCTTTTTTCAACTTTTCCCGCCTTTCCCGCTTTCAGCCTCAACCGCATACCTACGCCGCCACCATCCGTCCCACATTCACGGCCTGGGATCCGAAACGCCGCCGGATACGGTCCATGGCAGCTATCAGCTGTTCCTGTTTTTCCAGGCGCCGGCGCTCTGAGGCGAACAAGAGGCGCTGGGCCGGCGGATAGGTCAGGCGGTCACAGATCAGGGTCATGCGCCGCAACCGTACCCGGCGGGTCCAGGCCAGATCGAGTACCCGCAGGGCATGGGTGAAAAGGGTAAAATCGTTGGCCGTGGCCGGTCGGGCCGCTGTTTGTCGGATGCGGCGAACACCGTCGGTATGTTCCATGATCAGGCCCATGCGCCGGGCCGCCAGGGATTGTTGCCGCAGCTGCCGGCCGATCCGTTCCACCAGCCGGTACAGGCACCGTTCCAATTGCGGACGGTGGTTGGTATCGTCGCCAAACTCCACGGATTCGACAATTTTCGGTAGCGGCCGGTCCACCGGACGAACCGGCGATGGATCAACCCCCTGAAGCCGATCATGGATAAACGCCGCCCGATGGCCAAAGATGGTTTGCAACTGGTCGGCGGTCAGCCGGCCGGCCTCGAACACCCGGTGGATATTGAAATCGCTCAACCGCGTCCGGTCATCAGCCTCGATACCGGGAATCAGAAAAAGGGGCAGGGGGGCCAGAAACGCTGCTTCGTCACCGGGCTCGACGATATACTCGCCCAGGGGTTTGACCAGGCGGGAGGCGGTTTTGGCAATGAGCTTGTTGGCGGCCAGGGACCAGATCGGCGCCAGGTCCATGTCCTTTTGAATATGGCGACCCAGCCGCCAGGCCACATCCACCGGCGGCCCCAACAGACGGCTGGTGCCGCTGATGTCGATGAACAGATGGCCGTCGGCATCCCCCGGTTCGATGAGCGGTGAACAGGGCAGGGCGGTTTTCAGCATCCGGGCCATGGCCTGACGATAGCGTTCCGGCCGGGGGAGGAGCACCCGGGCGTCCCGGCACCGGCGCAGGGCCCGGCCCAAGGGCATGTGTTTGCGTATTCCGGCTTGAAACGCCTCCTCGCTCATGTCGTACACAACGGCCCGGGCAGCGCCTTGCGGGGCGATGATCACCGGCCGGCCGTCAAGCCGGCGGTCCAGCACCCGTTCTACGGCTACGGCGAAATCGGCGACATTGATATGGATGATGGATCGGTCCATGGGTTTTTTGGGGTTGTCCCCCCCCTCAACTGTTGTTGGTATTATTCATCCATGATTGGCTACGGATATGTGAGGGATAGATGGACGAAGGAAGACCGCTTCGCTAGGATGATGGACGACAGAACGAATCGGCTTTTTTCTCCATTGCGTTTAACATTGCAAAAATATGCTCGTAACTTTCATCGAGCTTGTGAAATGTCTCTTCGTCCAAATACTTACAGTGAAATGCAAACTCCAACCATGTCTGGGCTTCGGCCGCTTCCTGTTGGGCATCGGTTAGCTTGTTCAAGAAAACAGCCTTATAGCGACGCTTTCGCCATCCCTCTGACAAATTAGAACAAACTGATCGTGATGCCCGCCTTATTTGGTCGGTCAATGAATAGGTTTCCGTTTTGGGAAATTTCTTGCTAATCACGAATATTTCCATCGCACTGTCGAAAGCCTTGCGATAAACTTTTAGGTCTCTGACCGATCGAATTATCTTTTTTTGTTTTGCGTCCCTCATCCTTCGCCTCTCGTCCTTCGGATCCCATCCAAGCCCAACTGCTCCATCAACATCTGCGCATTCCGCGGTGCCTGACCGCGGACATGATTGTTGAAAAAAATAATCCCGGTGCTGGCCTGCCGGGCCATATCCGGAATACGCTTTTTGCTCCACTGATCCAGCTCAGCCTCGCTGTAATCGTAGTCGAATTGTTTTTGCATGTTTCCCGACCGCCAACCGGCTGCGTTGCGACCATGAAAACGAAGGTAAAACAGCTCCGGGTGAGTGACCACGGCCAGGGGCGGGAACAGTCCCGGCAGGTCCGGAACGTCCACACAGGCCAGCGCCACCCGTCGCTCTTCCAGGGCGGCGAAGACCCGGTCCGTGGCCCAGGAAACATGGCGGAACTCCACGGCCAGCGGCAGTCCGGCAAGGGCGTCCAAAAGGCTGGCCAGGTAGCGACGGTTCTGCGGATTGCGCCGGAAAAAGGGCGGCAATTGAACGAGTACGGTCAGCAATTGGCCGGCCTGCATCAGGGGGGCGATTCCCTCCCGGTAAAGGGCAACCTGGGCCGGCCATCCGTCGGGATCCACCTCGTGGGTCAGGGTCCGGGTCAGTTTGACGGCAAAGCCAAATCCTTCCGGAACCTTGCGGCGCATGCGGTCCATGGCCGGCGCCTTGGGCATCTGGTACCAGGTGTAGTTGATCTCGGTAACGGGAAAAAACCGCGCATAATGCGGCAGCATCCTTGCCGAACCGGTCCCCGGCGGGTAGAAACCGGCATCCACCCACTCACTGTAGGCATAACCACTGGTTCCGATTAGAATGCGTGATGGCGTATGAACCTTGTCTTCTTGCATGCTCGGTGATGGTTGATGGGCTTAAGTCGTTATATTGGACGAGTGTAAAGTGTTAAGTTTTAAGTGTTAAGCGAAGGTATCCTGCCGATTTAAATATAAAATCATACCCGATCCACCTCTTCAAACTTAAAACTTTATACTTAAAACGATGCGATCTTTCGTTGGATACCGATGACTTTCCCCTGAACCAACACCTCGTCGAACCCATATCGCATGACCGGATAATTCGGATTTTCCGGTCGCAGTTCCACATGGTCGCGGTGAAGAAAAAACCGTTTGACCGTGGCCTCCTGTTCATGGATCAGGGCCACGATGATCTCGCCGTTTTGGGCATACTGGCGCGGGGTGCATATGGCCAGATCTCCGTCCAGAATTCCCGCCCCCCGCATGGAGTCGCCCTGCACCCGCAAGGCAAACAGGTTGCGGCCGCGGTACAGGTCACTGTCCAGCACCAGACTGCCTTCCCACTCCTGCTGGGCGTACAGGGGCAGGCCGGCGGTAATGCGGCCTACCACGGGAACCTCTCGCCAGCGCTGAAGGGCGGCCTTGTCACCGGTGGGGCCGATCAGGTGAATGGTCCGACTGTAACGGCCCTGGCGTTTGAGCACCCCTTTTTGTTCCAGCATTTTGAGGCCCTGGGAAACAGCGGCATGACTGATCCCCAGGTCGCCGGCGGCCTGTCGTAGACTGGGCGTGCTGCCGGTGCCTTCGATGGTTTTTTTTAAATAATCAAAAAGACGCTGCTGGCCGGGCGTCAATTCGGGTGCCATACCGCCTCTCCATTCGCCAATGACGCTCAGTTCAAGGAATTATGTTTCATTATACGATGATCAATAAAAATGTCAATTTAAATGTAAAGACTTTGCATATAAATTATCTTTACATTTTGAGCGGCACCGGGATTTCCGTAGGGGCAACCCCCCGTGGTTGCCCTGTTGCCCTGTGCCGCATGATTTCCCAAAACAAATGGATTTTATGATAGGGCGGGGTTGGCACCGAGGCAGGCGGGACCGGTCGGGTACCGGAGCACCAGGGCAGGCACAGGGGGCTTTAGGGCAGGCACAGGGGCCTGCCCCTACAGAGAGGGAATGGAATAATTTATTATTGTGATTGGGGGTTTACCGGGACGGCCGGTCAGTGTATGGATAGAATTTCAATTTTGATCAATTTATAAAATTCCCGGTCCTTACCATGCCCAAAAAGAACACCTTTGATATCGATCGCTTTGTTGAGGCCATCGAGGCCAACTACCGCAAGTGGAATCCGCCCATCATCACCTTTATCGCCAATCGCGGGGCCACCCCGTTTGAGGTGCTGGTATCGACCCTGCTTTCCCTGCGAACCAAGGACGAGGTGACCGGTGAGGCGGCCAAACGCTTGTTTGCCGTGGCCCGTACGCCCCAGGCGATGATGGAACTTGCCCCCGAAACCATCGAAAAGTTGATTTATCCGGTGGGGTTCTATCCGACCAAGGCCAAACGCTTGCTTGAGATCAGCCGGATTTTGCTGGACCGTTACGATGGAAAAGTACCGGATGACCTGGATGCGCTTACCGCCTTGCCCGGCGTGGGCCGCAAGACCGCCAATCTGGTGCTGGTGGAAGGATTCAAGATTCCGGCCATTTGTGTGGACACCCATGTCCATCGCATCAGTAACCGCATTGGTTACGTAAAGACCAAGACGCCGGACCAGACCGAGATGGCCTTACGCAAAAAACTGCCCAAGCGGCATTGGGTACGCTACAATGAATTGCTCGTAGCTTTCGGCCAGACGCTCTGCCGGCCTGTGTCCCCCTTTTGCAGCCGCTGTCCGGTGAGTGAGATGTGTCCAAGAATAGCAGTAGACCGTCACCGCTAACCACAAGCCTGCTGGAAAATGCCGTCTAAGACCCGCTACCGGCGTTGGAAAACGGTTCAAAATGCTCACATACTAACGTGTATGCTCCACTTTTGAACCGTTTTCCGCCTTGTTATCGGGCCTGATCCGACATTTTCCAGCAGGCTTGGGAGGAAAAGCGTCAAATGCTCCAATATCAACCACACGCACCCCCAAGGCACTTCCTTCGGGTGCCTGCGGTAGAATTTCCCGGACACACACCAAATCTGAGCGCACACTAAGTAGAAATGGAATAATTCAATAGTCAGTATCCATCCAGGAATAGGCAAATTGGCCATTTCTGGAGGGCACTATAAAGGAGGTGTTTTGCATGCCTGAAGCTCAAACCATCAAGCTAGTTTCCTGGAACGTCAACGGCTACCGGGCGGTCATGAAAAAGGGGTTTTTGGAGTCGATCGCCAGTCTGGATGCGGATATTTTCGGGCTCCAGGAGACCAAACTGCAGGAGGACCAACTGACCCGGGCCATGAAAAACATCGACGGTTATGCGCCTGCGTTTTCTTTTTGCACGGTGAAAAAAGGGTACAGCGGGGTGGCCGCCTATTCCCGCATGACGCCCAAGGCGGTTCGCTATGGCATCGGCATCGACCGTTTCGATGACGAAGGCCGTATCGTGGAAATGGAATTCGATGCGTTTACCCTGTTTAACGTCTATTTTCCCAACGGCCAGATGAGTGACGAGCGCCTGCAGTACAAACTGGATTTTTACCAGGCCTTTTTCGATTATGCTGAAACCTTGCGTAAGGCTGGCAAAAGCCTGATCATCACCGGTGATTTCAACACGGCGCACAATGAGATCGACCTGAAGAACCCCGGCCCCAATTCCACCCGTTCCGGCTTTTTGCCCATCGAGCGCGAGTGGATCGACCGCATTATCGACATGGGTTATGTGGATACATTTCGCACCCTTTATCCGGATGCGGTTAAATATTCATGGTGGACCTACCGTTTCAATGCCCGCAAAAACAACGCGGGATGGCGCATCGACTATTTTTTCGTTTCCGATGACATCGTCCGTAAAGGATGGGTCAAGGACGCCTTCATCGATAATGATATTTTTGGTTCGGACCACTGCCCGGTGGGTCTCATTCTTGAGATCAACCCGTAACAGCGATAGCGGCCTTCCCCCGCAGCCGTGAAAAACTAGTTGACGCAGATGGAGGTAGGTGTCACTTTCAAATAGGAGGCAGAAAAGGGTTTGGATTGGATGGAATCGGGGGGGAGCCACAAATGAAAAGCAATTATATTGACGATCTGATTCGTGCGGTCGCGCGGGTCGTGACGCCGAACGTTCCATTGCTCAAGGAAGTGCTTGTCATCGGCGGTATGCCTGAAAAAACACAGAACCTGAAATACCTCAGTTACAACCGCAACACCACCATTGCCAAGGGGCGGTCGCTTGATTTTTCCGCCGTGGCGGTGATCAATAACCGGCGGATTGATGAATGGCGGCTGACCGGGTACTCAGAAAAGATCAGCCGCTGGGTTTTCAGCAACCGATGGACACGCAATCCACTGGACCTGTTTTTAAACAACCTCAGATGCAATCAGGCGATCATGGCGGTGCTTGACCGTGCCCACAGCAACTACACCCTGCTGGGTATTCTGACTGTGACTGACCTTCAACGTTCGGGGCTGATTCACCGGCGGGGGCAATACATCTGCCCGGTCGTGGCAATACCCGATGTCGATGCCGACGACTTAAGAACCATACAGGCCTTTGAAACGGCCAATCAGATAAAAAAGACCGGCCTGATGGGCTTGCGCGTGTATCATAAGAACGGCGATCAGATGGGGGTTGTTTAGAACAACGCCTCCACGAACTGCTCCGGATCAAACTCCTGCAGATCCTCGACCCCTTCGCCCACACCGATATATTTGAGTGGGATGTTCAGGCTGCTACAGATGCTGACCACGATACCGCCCTTGGCCGTACCGTCCAGCTTGGTCAGCGCGATACCGGTGACGCCCAGCGACTCGTTGAACATTTTGGCCTGGGACAGGGCGTTCTGGCCGGTGGTGGCGTCCAGTACCAGCAGGACTTCATGGGGGGCATCGGGAATCCGTTTGGCCAGGGTCCGCTGAATTTTCTTGATCTCTTCCATCAGGTTGACCTTGGTGTGCAGGCGGCCGGCCGTATCGACAAAAACAATGTCCGATCCCCGCGCAATGGCGGCTTCCATGCTGTCAAACGCCACGGCGGCCGGGTCGGTGTTGTCTTTGTGGCGAACGATGTCCGCACCGGCCCGTTCGGCCCAGATCGAGATCTGTTCGATGGCGGCGGCACGGAACGTGTCGGCGGCCGCTACCAGCACCTTTTTGCCTTTTCGGGATTCGTGGGCGGCCAGTTTGCCGATGGTGGTGGTTTTACCCACGCCATTGACCCCCACGACCATGACCACATGGGGGTTGGTGGCCGCCAAGGGTGCCGGTTCGGGAAGGGCTTCGAAATAGGATAGAATCTCTTCTCTCAGAACCGCTTTCAGATCTTTGGCCCCTGCGATGCGCGAGCGTTTATTAGAGATTCTTTCCATGATGTCCATGGTGGTTTGAACCCCCATATCCGCGGTGATCAAGCGTTCCTCAAGCTCTTCGAGCATATCGTCGTCAACGATTTTTTTACCCAGAAACAGATCGTCGATGTCCGTAGTCAGAATTTTGCGGGTTTTGGAGAGACCGGATTTCAGGCGGGCAAACAGACCGCCGTTTTTTTCTTCCCCAGGTGCCTCGGTCAATGGTTCGTCTGGCTCTTCAGCGGTATGCGGCGGTTCCTCGTCCAAGGCAGCGGTGTCCAATGGATCGGCTTCGGGCACAGGTGCGTTCGTGTCATCTTCCAGCACGGGTGATTCAACAGATTCAACAGCCGTGGTCGCTTCAGCTTGGGCGTCGGTGGATTCGGCTTTGTCTTTCTTTTTTTTAAACCATTTCAGAGCCATGGATTTTCCTTGTTAGTGCCCATCCAGAAATGGCCAATTTGCCCGTTTCTGGATGGACACTTGTTAATGGCGATTTGTCAGTTAGTTTCCGTTTACGAGACCCCACATAACAAATCCCGGCCCGGTGGGCCAGGATTCTTTGCAAGGCTTATTGCCTATACACTAAAACATTTCAGGCCGTTTTCAAGCAGCGGTCAGTTCCTTGGGGTCGTCTCCTTCATTCAGGTTGACCGATACCACCTTGGACAGTCCCTTTTTCTCCATGGTGATGCCGAAAAGGGTGTCGGCAAACTCCATGCTGCTTTTATTGTGGGTGATCATGATGATCTGGGACTGCTCACCGATTACCTTCATCAGATTGTTGAACCGATGCACATTGGCGTCGTCCAGGGGCGCATCAATCTCATCCATGAGGCAAAAGGAGGCCGGCTTGAGCAGGAAGATGGCGAAAATAAAGCTGATGGCCGACAAGGCTTTCTCGCCACCGGACAAAAGGCTCATGCGGGTCAGTTTTTTACCTGGCGGGTGGACCATGAATTCCACCCCGGTCTCCAGGGGTTCATTGGGATTGGTCATTTCCAGACGCGCCGTCCCCCCCTCGAACAGGCGCGGGAATACCTCCTGCAGTTTTTCATTGATCTGGTTGAGGGTTTCCAGAAACTTCTGCTGGGTGATGCGATTGATTTTGCGGATCACCTTGTGCAGTCCATCAATGGCTTTGAACAGATCATCGCGTTGTTCGCACAGGAAATCGTAGCGATTCTTCTGTTCATCGTATTCCCGAATGGCTTCCAGGTTGACATCGCCGATATTGGCGATTTTCTGGCGGATGGTGGTCAGCACCTTTTCCAGAATTGAAGGGCTGCGCGAGTCTTCTTCCTTTGCGGACGCATTGCCCTCGGCCAGTCGGGCAATGCTGCAATGGTAGTATTCCTGGCTTCGGTTTTCCAAATTTTCCAGTTTGATACGCTTTTCAGCCAGGTCCATTTCCAACATACGGATTTTTTTGTGCAGGGACTCGCGGCGGGACTGGATTTCGGAGACCTGCGTGTCATTTTCCTTCAACCGGGCATCGATTTCGCCAAATTCTCTTTCGTCGGCGCCCAGCCGGCTCTCCAGTTCCTTGAGGGCATCGTAGTGCGCGGCCAGGTCACGGCTCAGGAACTCGTTGCGCTTGCCGGTACCCTCCAGCTTTTCCGTTTTGGTCGCGATGTCCCGGGTGAGCTGCTCGAGGCGACGGATGCCGTCGGACTGGAAATCCTTTAATCGACGCAGGGTACTGGCGCAGTTGTCCAGATTGGCTGTGGCGGAAGTCAGGTTTAGTTTCAAGTCCACGATGCGCTGGTTGTAGGCCTCCAGCTGGGCGGCGGTGTCATCGATTTGGACCGATGTCCGGGCCACGTTTTCCTGGGCATCGGCAACATTTTTGGCAATGGTATCGAGAAGCGTGTTGGTGCGATCGATTTCTTCCTCCAGGTCCATCTCCTCGCCCATCAACTGCTCCTGTTCCAGACGCACGATTTCCAGGTGGCGCCGGGCGTTTTTCAGATCTTCATTGGCCTTGTAGAGAGTTTTTTCCGCCTCCATGGCATCCTGGGCGGCAATGCTGCGCTCAGAAATGGTTTCCTGCAGCTGTTTTTCCAGAGCACGAACCCGGGACTCCATCTCGGCCTGGGTGGTGTGGGCCGTTTCCACCTGGGTGTCCAGTTGTTCACATTGGGCGGCCAGGGCTTTGATCTCCTGTTTTTTGGCCAGAATGCCCAACAGTTTATCGGGGCTGCCGCCGACCATTACCCCCTGGTGAGACAACAGATCGCCGCCGCGGGTCACTACGGTCTGCACCCGTCCGTTTTGATTGAACAACTCACGGGCCGCATCAAGGGTGTCGGCGACCACCACGTGACCGAGCAGGGCCGCGGCCACGGCTTCGTAGCCGTCCCTGACCGTGATATGGTTGAGCAAACGCCCATCGGGCAACGGCCGTTTGTCCGGACGATCGTCCACAGCCCGTACCCCGCCGATGGGAATGAACCCGCAGCGGCCCTCCTGGCTTTGTTGAAGATAGTCGATGGCTGCTGTGCCGGCCGACTGATCCTGGACCAGGATGTACTGCAACGATTCTCCCAGGGCCGCTTCTACCGCGGTTTCGTAAGACGGGGCCGGTTCAACCACGTCGGCCAGCAGACCGACGATACCGTCCAGGCAAGCGGCGTCGGCAGGCGGTGATTCCTGATGGGCCGCCTTGAGTACGGCCTTGACGCCGTCCTTGTACCAGTCCAGGTTGGCTTCCATTTTTTTCAGGGTGGCCAGGCTGCTGCGTGCCTTGTTCCGCTCCACCTCCAGTGTCTGGGTGGTTTTGACCTGGGCCGACAGATCGGCAATGGCCTGGTCCAGCTCCTTTTTGAAAGATGCGATCTGCTCATCCAGGTCACGAATTTCATTTTTAATCTGGGTCAGTTCGGCATCGGCGGCATCACGACGCACCGAAATCTCGTGTACGGCTTTATCGGCCAGGGCCACTTCTTCGTCGGTGCGTCTTAGGCGCCGCTTGAGATTTTCACGATTGTTGGCCGCGTTTTGGTGGGAGCTTTTCACGCGGGCCTCTTCGGCCACCATTTTCATCAAGTCGTTTTTACCGGTTTCAAGGGATCGGTTCAAGCCGTCGATGCGATCGCGCAGGCTGGAAGAATCGTTTTTTTCCTGTGCGATGGTGGTCTTGATATCGTTGATGCTGGCCTGCAGGTCAACGTGCTGCTTTTGAACCTGATCGATTTCCGTGATCATCGATTGGTTTTTTTCTTCCAAATTGGTTTTGGACGCCTCCAGTTCGGCAACTTCGCGAGTCAACCGTTCACGGTCGGTTTTCATATGCGCCAGATCAGCCTCCATGCGGTCGATCTTGCGATGAATTTCGAATTTGCGCGACTTTTGCGTAGCGATGGTACGGTCTTTTTCAAACCGCCGCAGTTTGATGGATTCAATGACGGCGTCGATTTTTTTCAACTGGGTGCTCTGGCTGAGATCTTCGTTTTTAAGTGAGCCGAGCAGTTCGCTGGCCTCCTGCATTTGATGCTTCAGCTCGGCGCCCCGATGGCAAAGCAGTTGGATATCGATCTGGCGGGCTTCGGCTTTAAGGGCCTTGTACCGCTCGGCTTTTTGAGCCTGCCGTTTGAGTCCGGCCATCTGGCGGTCAATTTCAGTGATGATGTCCTTGACCCGCAAAAGGTTCTGGTTGGTGGCCTTGACTTTGCGCAAGGCCTCGGTTTTGCGCATCTTGTAGCGGGTGACGCCGGCGGCTTCTTCGATAAATACGCGGCGTTCATCGGGTCCGGCGTCGGTAATGGCGCCGATATTGCCCTGCTGAATGACGGCATAGGTACGCGCCCCAACCCCGCTGCCCATGAAAATATTGTGGATATCCTTGAGCCGGCAGGGTTGTTTGTTGATCAGATATGCGGTCTCCCCGCTGCGGTAAAGGCGGCGGGTAACCATCACCTCACTGAAATCGCGGTATTCCTCGGGCATGCTGCCATTGTCATTGACCAGGGTCAGGGAGACTTCGGCCATGTTCAGCGGGGGCTTATCGTTGGCGCCGGAAAAGATGATATCTTCCTTGTCTTTGCCCCGCAGCTGTTTGATGCTCTGTTCCCCCATGACCCATCTCAGGGCATCCACGACATTGCTTTTGCCGCAACCATTGGGGCCGACAACAGCACTGATCCCCGAAGGGAAGTTAATACTGGCTTTTTCGAAAAAGGACTTGAAACCGACAATGTCCAGTTTTTTTAGTTTCATCGCTGCAAATGTTCTCCTTGAGCGAAGGTCACTGAAAACAATTTTGTTACTGCTATATTTTATTGCCCGAAGGCGTCGGGGTGATGGATCGAGACGATCTATATTGTATTACGGCCGAATCCCGAAAGCGCGGTTCTTTGTGATGATCGTTGACCAATATTTATCACCAAGGCTGATTCTTGTAAAGGGGAAAACACAACTTGAGGGATAATAAAAGGATAATTAATACCACATATGGTAGTGTGGGGTGCGGTAGCGGAAATCGTCGTCGTTGTCAGCAAAGCGAGAGTTGATAGCTCATAGCTTCCAGCTCCAAGCTCCAAGCCCACACCTTCCACCTTATACCTTAAAGCTTAAACCTTCTACCTTACAGGCCCACCATCATCTTTATTCAGCAACAGATAGAGCAGTGCCATGCGGATATACAGCCCGTTCTGGGCCTGCTCAAAATACCGGGCACGGGGGTTGTCATCAACGGATTTGGGGATTTCGTCCACCCGGGGCAAGGGGTGCATGATGATGGCCTCGGGCTTCATCCGGTTGGCCCGCTCCTGCGTGAGAATGTATTTTCCGGCGGCGATCCGGTAATCCTCGGGATCATGAAATCGCTCTTTCTGAATCCGGGTCATGTAAATGCAGTCAACCTCCGGGACAATGCTGTCCAGGTCGGTCTCTTCATGCCAGGGAACGTTATATTTATCCAGATAGGCCTTGATGTCTCCCTCCATTTTGCATACCGGCGGACTCACAAAAATGATTTCAGTGTCCTCATACTTGGTGAGCAGGTAAGACAGAGAACGCACGGTGCGACCATAGCGCAGGTCCCCGACCATGGCAATTTTAAGGCCGGTGATGCCTGAAAAGGCATCGGCAATGGTATACATATCCAAAAGGGCCTGGGTGGGATGCTGGCCGGCACCATCGCCGGCGTTGATCACCGGTATGCCGGAAATTTCAGCGGCCCGCGCCGCACTGCCGGCTTCATTGTGGCGCATGACAATCACGTCGGCATACCCGTTCATGATGCGCGTGGAATCGGCCAGGCTTTCCCCCTTGGCCGCGCTGGAAAACTCGCGGGCGTTTTCCGTGGTGATTACCGTACCGCCCAGACGCAGCATGGCACTTTCAAAGGAAAACCGGGTTCGGGTGGATGGTTCATAAAACAGCGAGGCCATAATCTTGCCGTTCAGGGCCTTGGAGAAGCGGCGTGGACCGGACAGGTCGGCCTTCAGGGTGTCGGCGGTCTGAAAAACCAAGTCCAACAGATCCCGATCAAACTGCTGGGACTCAATTACATGCGCTAAGGGAAAAGCGGCCATTGGTGATGCTCCTGATTGTTTGGTTAGTTTGTTTCGTTGGTTAGTTAGTTTAATTGGTTGTATTGGTTTGATTACCAACTAATTCAACCAATCAAACAAAATTTGTTCCCGCCTTGCCGGCGACCGCCTTGACAATACGATCGAGGCCAACGATTACGGCGCGCTTGCCGCCGCCTTTGATAAACTGCACGGCTGCCTGGACTTTGGGCAGCATGCCGCCGGCCGAGAAATGCCCTTCCCGGATATACCGGTTTACCTCATCGCAGGTCAACGTAGTCAGATAACGCTCACCCGGTCGGCCAAAATCAAGGGCAACCCCCTTGACATCCGTGGCAATGACAAACAGATCCACACCGACCTCTTCAGCTAGGCGAGCGCTGGCCAGGTCCTTATCGATCACCGCGTCTACACCGTCGAAGGTCCGTCCGGCGCGCACCACCGGGATCCCGCCGCCGCCGCAGCAGATCACGATAAATCCCGCTTGAATCAGCTTTTTAATTTCCCGTTTCTCGACAATGGTCACAGGCTTCGGAGACACCACGACACGCCGATACCCTTTGGCTGTTTTGACCGTGGGGTAGGGAAGGGACAGGGCCTTTTGTCTGCTGAAGGCCGGACCTACCGGTTTGGACGGCGAATCAAATGCCGAATCGTTTTTATCCACCACCACATAGCTGATCAGACTGACCAAGGGCTGACTGTTGATCCCGATGGCCATCAGTGCTTCATCAAGGGTCGATTCGATCATATAGCCAACCTGACCCTGGGTCTGGGCAACGAGAATTTCGAGCGGTAGCCGGGGGACCGCATCACAACACTCCTGCTGAAGCAGCAGGTTTCCGACCTGGGGGCCGTTGCCGTGGGTGATGATGATGCGATACGTTCGGGATAGCCGGGCGATCTGAGCCATCGGCACTTTGAGATTCTCGAACTGCTCGTCGACCGTCCCGGTCTGTCCCTTTTGAATCAGGGCGTTACCGCCCAGGGCGACCAGCAGCACTGGTTTGTTGTCGGCTATTTTCTTGGCCATGCCCGGAATTGGTTTTATGATTGTTTCTGCCTTCAGGCGCTGTAAAACGAGGGGCGATGGACGACCGCTTCGCTCGGATGAGGGAAGAAAAAGGCGTCCCTCGTCCTTCTTCCCTCATCCTTCAAATCTACCGAAATTTAGCTGTTCGTATAATACTTTAGGCCTAAACAGCTACAACGGATTACGCTGGTGAATTGAAGCTCCGGGGGAACAGACCACCGATCACCGATAACTGATCACCGAAGACTGATCACCAATAACCGTCAATCCTAAGCCTTGCCGCAAATCTTCAACAAAATGGCGTTCTGGGCGTGCATACGATTTTCCGCCTCATCGAAAATGATCGATGTTTTGGATTCGAGCACGCCGTCCGTGGTCTCCACGCCGCGTTCAGCCGGCAGGCAGTGCATGAACAGGCTTTCTTTGCCGGTGGCAGCCATGAGTGCCTCGTTGACCTGGAATCCCTGGAAGCGCTTTTTACGCTCCTCGGCCTGGTCCTTCTGGCCCATGGATGCCCAGACATCCGTATAGACAATATCGGCATCCTTGACTGACCTCTGGGGATCATGGCTGATCTCGATTTGCGACAGTCCGGCCTGCTTGGCATCGGCAATGGTTTGCGCATCCGGAGAATAGCCCTCCGGACAGGCACAAACAAAATGAAAGGGCAGGCGCTGAGCCAGACGCAGCCAGGAATGGACGATGTTGTTGCCGTCACCCACGTAAACCACCTTGAGATCGTCAAGGTGGCCACGATGTTCGAGGATGGTGAACATATCGGCCATGATCTGGCAGGGATGATTGTAATCGGTCAGGCCGTTGATCACCGGCACCGATGCGAATTCGGCCAACTCCAATACATGTGCATGCTCGAAAAGGCGGGCCATGATCACGTCGTTGTAGCGAGAGATGACCCTGGCGATATCCTTGACCGCTTCGCGCTTGCCGATGGAGATGTCCGATGGGCCCAGATAAAGGGCGTGGCCACCCATGCGGAAAAAACCGGTTTCAAATGAGATCCGTGTTCGCGCGGACGGCTTGGCAAAGATCATGGCCATGCTGTGGTCCTTGAATGGTTTGTAGTCCTCGCGACGTTTGAAGCGTGCTTTGACTTCTTTGGCCAGTTCAAAGGTGGCATTGATTTCATCAGCGGTAAAATCGGTAACGTGCAAAAAGTCGCGTTTCAAAGGAGGCCTCCCTAAAAATATAAAGCAAGCGGAGCTTAAAATGAACCTGCGTTGTTGGGTCTCACCGGATCGGATCAGGCGGTCATGACAGCGTTGATCTGTTCCAGGGCCCAGTCCACTTCCTTTTTAGTAATTACCAGCGGTGGCGCAAAGCGGATGGTGTGCTCGTGGGTTTCTTTACACAATATGCCTTTGTCCGCAAGACGGTAGCAGAACGGACGCGCTCCACCGGCTGCCGGAAAAAGTTCCATGGCGATCATCAGCCCGCGGCCGCGCACCGCCTTGACGTGTGGACTTTGAATTTTTCGTAGACCGCTGAGAAAATAGTCGCCTGTATCCTGAGCGTTTTCGATCATTTTTTCTTCAATCAATACCCGTATGGCCGTCCGTGCAATGGCACAGGCCAGTGGATTGCCACCAAAGGTGGAACCATGTTCGCCAGGCTGCAGCACATCCATGACCTGTTTGTTGGAAAGTACGGCTGAAACCGGGTAAAACCCACCGGACAGGGCTTTGCCAACCAGGGTCAGATCCGCCTCGATGCCTTCATGTTCTTCAGCCAAAAGGCGCCCGGTGCGACCCAAGCCGGTCTGGATTTCGTCCAGGATCAGCACAATATTATGTTGATCGCAGATCCGACGCACGTTTTTTAGATAGCCGTCGGGCGGGATAATAACGCCTGCCTCTCCCTGAATCGGTTCCACCAGAAAACCCACCGTGTTCGGCCCAATGGCTGCCTCCAGGGCATCGGCATCGCCAAACGGAATCACTTTGAACCCTGGTGTAAACGGACCAAAACCGGTGCGGGCCGTGGGATCAGTGGAAAATCCGACGATGGTAATCGTGCGGCCGTGGAAGTTGTTGGCGCAGACAATGATCTCGGCCTGATTTTCAGCAACGCCCTTGACCTGATAGCCCCATTTTCTCACCGTTTTGATGGCCGTTTCAACCGCTTCGGCACCGCTGTTCATGGGGAGCACTTTGTGAGAACGAGTCAGCTCACAAAGTTCCTTGTAGAAGGGGCCCAGCTGGTCATTGCGAAATGCCCTGGAGGTGAGAGTCAGTTGTCGGGCCTGAGACAACATGGCCTGCATGATTTTCGGATGGCAGTGGCCCTGGTTGACCGCACTATAAGCAGACAGGCAATCCAGGTATTTTTTACCGTCCACATCCCAGACCCAGACACCTTCGCCTTTGTTTAATACAACGTCAAGCGGTTTATAGTTATGGGCGCCATACTGGGTCTCAAGATCAAGATAGCCCTGGGTGTTCATCTAACGTGCCTCCTTATTTTACTTGCGCGAAGCATTGGACCCAAAAGGCGATATAAACTCCAAGAGTTCCTGAGATGTATCACGAAGATGATTACTTAAAAGGCGGGCAATGGCCATGAGAATTTTTACACCGATTTGCGGACGCGTTTCACAAATATGATTGAGGCTACGCCTGGAGAGCGTTAAAAGGGTCGCATCACTGCATGCCTTTACCGTGGCTGTACGCGAAAATCCGCCGATTACCGCCATCTCCCCAATCGATCCACCCGGTGCCTGAACAGCGATCTTTTTTTCCGCCGGGCCATCGACGGCTTTCAATACGTCAAGGGTTCCGTCGACGATAAAATACATTTTATCACCGGGATCGCCTTCGTTGAAAACAATATCGCCGGCCTCTATCCGGGATACATGCATATGCTCACTGATGATATTGAGCTCCTTTGTGTCCAGGTCCGCGAAAATGGTAATACCAGAAAGACAGCCGATGATGGCTTCCTGAAGAATGTTGTGGGCGTTTGAAGTCTTCAATCCTTGCCTATCCTTAAAAAAAATGAAATGGAACAGCCTTAAAAAAGGTTACAACCACCTGAAGCCAAAACCTATTTATTGGTATCCCAAGAGATACGGATCTGTCAAATAGGTATTGCGTGAGCACTGGTAACCGATCCTGATATTGAACTTGTTTCTATAGGGGGATTGCAGTAAAATATGAATAGATAAACGTTAGGCAGCCCATTAAAACGGTTCGTGCTGTATTTCCTATTCGCTGCACTTTTGCAATGCCCATTGCACCTTAAGCCACGTGATTCAAGTTCAAGGCCGCCGTTTTCCAAAAGCCAAAAAAACGATTTGGACGTTAAAAAAACGTGGGAGGTGTTCCATGGAAAAAGTCCTCAGAACCATCGATTTAACGGACAATGGTGGTAGACGACGTGTCAAGGACCGCCGTTTTCTGGTAACCGTGCCATACGAAAATGAAAGGCGAACCAACTGGGAACGCCGCAGTGGTTATGATCGCCGACTGAGGCGTGTGACGGGAAGCGTGGAAGATCGACGCTTGGTTGAAAAACGTCCCAGTGGTTCTGTCTAACCAACCAACATCCGGCATGTCGTCTGGCGGCAGACTCCTGAAATTTCTCCCCCGCTGCTTTGATGGTCCCGTCGCAGATGAAAATTCAGCCAGGACGATGTATTGTTCAACTCCCACATGCGTGGCGGCACACAGCCGTGGCAAAGTTGGGACACCATGCCATGGGCGGCCAGGCGATTGTGGGCCCGAAACCAGACACACCGTCGGTCCGGGTTGACTTCACACATGCCATGGCAGCTGCCTCCACAGGCACCGTTACGGGTATGTTTGGGACATCCCGATTCCGGACACAAAAATCCCACATGCTGTATGGCGCAGTCGCCGCATTGCTGGCAGCCAAGCAGCATGCGCTTGACCGGATGTTCGGCCAGGTGCAGAAACAGGCGATTGAAAATCGTGCTGTCAATCATTTGGCAGGTGGTTCTGAAAAAAGGCGCCATGGGTGAATCAAAAGTAAAAAAAAGGTTGTGCATGTAGCGCATCAGGGGATACAGGACGCGATCTGCAACCGGTACCGGCTCCGGGTGTTGACCAAAAACAGGCGTTGATACAGGCGCCGGTGGCTTCTCGCGAAAAGCGTAAAAGCCGCCGGGCTGCTGGGGGTAGTCAAACTGGGGAAGAAATGTCTGCCAGTCATCTTTGATTTCTTCCATGCGGTCCAGAATCATACCCACCGTTGAAAAGTCATGGTGAATGCCTCCGATATGGATTCCCCGATATCCCACCCCTCGCAGAACCGCCCCCAGGCGTGCCGCCCGTTCAATGGCAGCCAACCGGCCATTTTTTCTGTCCTTCCATTCATTTTGAACGGTCATCAGCAACGGATCGGTGACCACGGCACCGGGTACCCGGCCTTGATTCATGATTTGAGCCGCCTTGGGCGTCAATACGTAGACCGAACCCAGGGTAGGCACAGAAATTTCCATATGGCGCTGAATGCCGATCAGCTCGATAAATTTGCGCGCGTCATATCCCAGCTGGGTGATGACAAATTGGGCGCCGGCGGCCACTTTGCGGCTGAGCTTGGCGTACTGGGCCACACACTCGCCTTCGCTGCGTTTGAACGGAGAAACAGCGCAGCCCGTAAAAAAAGCGTCCGGATCACCGGCGGCATTGATGCGCTGGCCGATCATCATGAGCATGATCTGCAGATTCACTGAATCCAGATCGAATACCGGCGCCCCCTGACCGCCAAATCCCTTGCCCGCGTAGTCACCGGTCAAGGCCAGAATATTTTTCATGCCCATCATGGCCAGTTGCAGGGCGCGGCTTTCCATTCCCACCCGGTTCATGTCGCGACAGGTAAAATGGACGATCACATCCATGCCAATGGAAAAAATGCGGTAACCGATGGCATCGGGGCTCAGCGATGGATTCCCACCGGGGTTGTCGGTGATGGATACGGCACTGATCCGGCCATCGGCAAATGCCTCCTTGGCGATGCCCATCACCGTATCCACGGATCGCCCGGTGGATTCACGGCCTGGCACCAGCTCCAGGGTGATCACAAACTGCTTCGGGTCCAGAATATCGTTTTGAAAAACACGCAGCATGAAAAAAAGCCCTTCCTTTTTATTGGCCCACCGGGATGCATTCCAGAATGCACGCTGGTAAACGGCCTGTGATCTTTATGCAGACCGGATGCTATCCTTTTCATCATGATTTTGCTTGAAAAAGAGCGTCATGAAAAATAAGGTAATACCTTTATTTTTAATATAGGCTGAACTTGAACGTTGCATTGAAGCGAAAGGTGCTCACCGTGAATGATGATCGAGAAAGTAAATGGCCCGCCATCGTGTTCTTCGTTACCTCCGGTCTCTTTTTTTTCGGATGTGTCTGGTACTTGTACGCAGGTACGGTCAACCCTGAATATTATTGGCAGACGCCACCCGGGCAGCGCATGAATCAAACCGAGTCTTGCCTGAAAAAAAATAACAGATTCCTTTTGAAGAAAAACCAAGCCGTGCTGGTCGATGATGCTCGTATTGTCTATCGGGGAACGCAAAATGGGATGTTTGTCATGGATTTATTTGTCCTCGCGCTGGAGCCCCATTATGGGTATGTGCATCGCATCGATCAAAAGCAGGCCCATCAGGGATTCTCGATCGGGGAATATCATTTTCAGGCGCTGGTTGCCAGCGATGAAAAAATCAGTTTAAAACGACTTTTTTAAATGCTAGGCTGATGATAGTCGTTGTCGATCACGTCACGGATGGCGTGGGAGAGCTTTTCCATGTTAAACGGCTTTTGGATGAATCCATTGCATCCTTTGTTGATGGTGGTCGCTGCATCTCCCCGGCTATCTCCACTGGCCAACAGCACCTTGATGTCCGATTTGACATCTTTGAGTCGATCGTAGACCTCATGCCCGCTGATATCGGGCATGATCATGTCCAGAATTACCAGATCGATGGTTTGATGAACATCGGTAAATATGCGCACGGCCTCCTCACCGCAAGCGGCCCGGATGACGGTATATCCCATTTTTCTGAGCATTTTTTCACCCACATCCAAAATGTAGGATTCGTCATCCACCAGTAAAATGGTCTCCGGGCCGCTGATAATGCCGACCGAACGGTGAGGGATTTCGGTTTCCGTTGCCTTGCAGACCGGTAAATAGACGTTGAATGTGGTCCCCTTGCCCGGCTGGGTTTCAAAATCGACTATTCCATCATGGTTTTTGATGATGCCGAATACAGACGCCAATCCGAGGCCTGAACCGCTGCCAAATTCTTTGGTGGTAAAAAAAGGGTCGAAAATACGATGAGAGATCGTCGGGTCGATTCCTTGGCCGCTATCGGTCACTGAAACGCGGATATAATCGCCAAAACAGACTTCAAACGGTTTTATGAAATCTTTATCGATTTTGACACGTTTTGTCTCCAGGTAAAGATCGCCCTGTTTGGACATGGCCTGCCAGCCGTTCAGGTAAAGATTGATCAGGACCTGTTCGATCTGACCGCGATCGGCCAAAACCGTACAGGTGGTGGGATCGTAAGTTTCGTGAATACGTATGGATTTGCGCGTTCTGCCAAATAATGCCGCTGTTTTGGCGACTACTTCATTCAGATTCACCGGTTTGACCACATACTTGCCGCCTCGTGCAAATCCCAGTAATTGACGAGTCAATTTGGCGCCGCTGTCCACCAGTTGTTCGATACTGCGTAAATTTTCGTATAGGGGGTGGTTTTCGTCGAGATCGAGATACATCAAGGAAATATTACCCTGGATTCCCATGAGAAGGTTGTTAAAATCATGGGCAATGCCGCCGGCCAGGGTGCCGATGGCCTCCATTTTCTGCGCCTGCTGAAGCTTGCTTTCAAATTCTTTCTTTTTGGTAATGTCGATGCCGATGCTTTGGTACTCCATGGCATTGCCAATCTCGTCGAACAGGGCACGGTCCGTCCATTGGTGCCATCGCGGCTCACCCTTTTCCGTTGGGCTGAATTGCTCGTAGGTCACCATGGGTTTTGCAGGGCTCAGGTCTTTCAACCGTTGCTGTTTGCGCTGACGGCCGACCCCGCCGCAAAAATCAAAAATATTGGTTTTTTCAGTCTGCCGTTTGCCAACTTGGAAGTATTGCCTGAACTTAAAATTGGCAAAGGTAAGGGTGCCATCCGGAAGATAACGGCACACCATTGCCGGCATATCGCGCGAAACCGAACGATATCGATTGTCGCTTTCACGAAGCGCTTTTTCCATTCGTTTGCGTTCTTCAATCTCATTGCGCAGCTGCTCATTTGCTTGCAATAGTGCTTCCGTGCGCATGGTCACCCGTCGCTCCAGGCGATCGTGGGCGCTTTGCAGAGCGGCTTCGGCGCGTTTCATGGCAGTGATGTCATGGGTGACGACAACGGCATGGGTCACTTGGCCGGCATTGTCGTAGTAGGGATTATAGGTGACCTGATAACAGCGAAGAGCCTGACCGTCAAACTTGAACCAGTGCTCGGAACTGGTCAGCTGCCCGGTAAAGCAGTGATCGAGTTTGGGTTTGATAATGGACTGGAACTGTTCATCACCCCAAACCGCGGCGACGGATTTACCCACAACATTATTGCGGCGTTGGCCCCTGGCTCGACAGTAAGCCTCATTGACGCTTTCGTAGGTATAATTCCGATCAATCATGGTCAGCAGTTGATCCGCTGCATTGGTGATAAACTGCGCTCTTCGCCATGATTCCTTCTCTTCTTCAAGGCGTCGCACTTTTTCCCGAAGCTTTTTGTTTTCCGCGGTTAGATCATTCATGCTGAAAAGCTGTGGTTTATACCTTATCGGGCCTTTTGGGCGATTTGTTGGGCAAATACTATAGCCCAATAAAAAAAATATTTTAAAAAACTCTTAACAATAAACTGTATCCAGCCCTCTCGTCAACAAATGGATAGAGATTGAACAGGCATTTGTGATTGCCCACATGACCAAAAATGCTTTGAATCAATTAAAAAACTAACGTCTTTCGGGCGTGCTGCCGATAATAAATTGTTACATCATCGTAACAGAGGGCTGACAAGCTTGGTGTTAGAAACCGGTTAAGCGAATAAATTTTATTGACATCCATTGTCCAAATACTATATTAGCGCCAACGCTTTTAAGTATCGGTTAACAAAGGTCCCTCATCTGGTGCGATGATTGCCAAATGCGGGATCTTTTTTTATTATCCATTTTGATGAAATGAAGTGATAATCGAGTGCTTTGGCTGATCGTGGCCGCGCTCACAACCAGAGGACATCATGGCAACACGTATAGAAAAAATCAGAAACATCGGCATCAGCGCCCATATCGATTCAGGCAAAACCACGCTTACCGAGCGGATTCTCTTTTATACCAAAAGAATTCACGCGATTCATGATGTGAAAGGCAAGGACGGCGTGGGAGCGACCATGGATTCCATGGAACTCGAGAAAGAGCGCGGTATCACCATTGCCTCCGCCGCCACCTATTGTGAGTGGAACAAACATGAGATCAACATTATCGACACGCCGGGGCATGTGGATTTCACTATCGAGGTGGAACGTAGCCTGCGTGTATTGGACGGGGCCATTCTTGTGCTTTGCTCGGTGGGTGGGGTGCAGAGCCAGTCCATCACCGTGGATCAGCAGATGAAGCGCTATAAGGTACCGTGTATGGCGTTTATCAACAAGTGTGATCGCAGCGGGGCCAATCCGTTTCGGGTGATCGATCAACTCAAGGAAAAACTGGGTCACAATGCCGTGGCCATGCAGGTTCCCATCGGGCTCGAGGCTGATCATGAAGGGATCATCGATCTGGTTTCCATGAAGGCGCTTTATTTTGATGGTGAAAACGGTGAAACCATCCGCGAAGAAGAAATCCCGTCTGACCTCATGGAACTGGCCACTGAGAAAAGGGAGGCATTGATCGATGCCGCCACCATATTTTCCGATGAACTGACTGAAATGGTGCTGGAAGAACTGCCCGTTCCTGAAGAAATGCTCATTGAGGCCCTGCGAAAAGGTACCCTTGAGCGACAAATTACTCCGGTATTCATGGGCTCGGCTTATAAGAACAAGGGGGTCCAGCCGCTATTGAACGCGGTTACCCAGCTGCTTCCCTGTCCGCAGGATGTGGAGAATCAGGCCCTTGACTTAAACCATGACGAAGCTCAGGTTGCCCTGGATTCCGATCCGGAAAAGCCGACGGTGGCCCTGGCCTTTAAGCTGGAGGACGGCCAATATGGTCAGCTGACCTATATTCGTGTGTACCAGGGCAAACTGGCCAAGGGGGATACGGTGGTCAATGTGCGGACCGGTCGCAAGGTGAAAATCGGCCGGCTGGTGCGGATGCACGCCAACCAGATGGAAGACATCAGCGAAATTCCTGCCGGTTATATTGGCGCCCTGTTCGGTATCGACTGTGCCTCAGGCGACACGTTTACCGATCCCGGCGTAAATTTGACCATGACCTCCATGTTCGTTCCTGAACCGGTGATTTCTCTGGCCATTGTTCCCAAGGACAACAAGGCGGAAATCAACATGTCCAAGGCCCTGAACCGGTTCTCAAAAGAAGATCCGACCTTCCGCACCTATGTCAGTGACGAGACCGGTGACACCATCATTTCCGGTATGGGTGAGCTGCATCTGGAAGTCTACATCGAACGCATGCGCCGGGAATACAAAGCCGACGTGACTACCGGCGCCCCCCGGGTGGCCTACCGGGAAACCATCACCCGACGCGCCGAATTCAACTATACCCATAAAAAGCAGACCGGTGGTTCAGGTCAGTTTGGTCGCGTGGCCGGTTACATAGAGCCTCTGGAAGGGGAAGATTTTGCCTTTGTCAACGAGGTGACCGGTGGTTCCATTCCCACTCCGTTTATTCCCGCTTGTGAAAAAGGGTTCAGGAACTGTCTGGAAAAAGGACCCAAAATGGAGTTTCCGGTGACCGGTGTCAAGATTGTGATCAACGACGGTGCCGCCCATAGTGTGGACTCGTCGGACATGGCTTTCCAGGCCGCAGCCCGAGGGGCATTTTTGGAGGGTTACATGAAGGCTGCGCCCGTGATCCACGAGCCGATCATGAAGGTGGCTGTGGAGACCCCCACCGAATATCAGGGGCCGGTCATGGGGTCCTTGAACCAGCGGCGGGGCATGATCGTCGGTTCACAGGAAGAAGGTCCCATGTGTGTAATTGAATCCCAGGTGCCTCTTTCCGAGATGTTCGGGTACTCGACGGTGCTGCGTTCACTGACCCAGGGAAAGGCCCAGTTTACCATGGAGTTTGCCACTTACCGTCAGGTTCCCCAATCCATTGCGGAAGAAATTGCCAAAAAGCAACAGGAAGAGAAAAAAAGCGTTGCCTGATCACGGAATCCTTACAACGCCTGATTAAAAAAGGAGTCGTATGGGTTCGGTGATTCATACGGAAGATACGGATGAGTGGAAGATGGCCCGGAAACGGGCCGGTAACCAATCAACTGCACCTGTAGCCGTTTCAATCTCCCACAAATGCGTTTCCATGGGCGCATGTCGGATCGTGGGACCGATATCCCGGGCTAAGGTGATCAAGTTAAAGGAGAGGAACCTGAATATGCTTAAAAACGACCTGATCCTTCGCAACCCGTTGCGGTTGATGGGCCGGGAAAATGAAGCCATTGTCCCGGAAGGTGGCTTTGGCGCCGTATTGGCGCGCGCCGGTGTGGGAAAAACGGCCCTGATCGTTCAGGTGGCCCTCAATACCATGCTGCAAAATAAAAATGTGTTACACGTAAGCCTGGATGATCCGGTGGAAAAAGTGAGCCTCTGGTACCAGGAAGTCCTGGGCGCTTTGGCGCATCAGTACCACGTCCGGCAGCTCAGGGAGCTTTGGGAATCGATCCAGATGAATCGATTTATCATGACCTTCAAGGTGGAAGGCTTCAGTGTGCCCAAACTGGAAGAGCGCGTAAAGGATCTGACCGAACAGCAGATTTTCAATCCGCACATGGTGATTATTGACGGCCTGCCCTTTGATGACCAGTTAAGGACCCCGCTGGAGGGGTTGAAGGCCTTTTCACAAAACCATCGCCTTCATTTGTGGTTCACCGTGACCACCCATCGGCATGAAGCACCAGGCCCCGGCGGCTTGCCGATTCAGCTGGAACCCGTCGCCGATCTGTTTGATGCCGCCATCCAGCTTCAGCCGGACGGCAAGAAAATCCATATCCGCTCGTTAAAAGGCGGAACCGGGGATACGGAACAAAGTGATCAGGTGCTTGATCCGTCGACGATGTTGATTATGCAACCTTAAAATAATAAAACCGCCAGCTGTGAGGGTTGACTGCCTCGCAGCCGGCGGTTTTAGGTATTTTTAAGGTATACGGTATAAGGTGTAAGGCGATAGGCCAGAGGCTATCGGCGATGGGTTATGCCCAACCAACCAATCCAACAAACTCAACCAACCCAACCAACTCAACCAACCCAATCACCCCAAACCCGTCTTCTCAATCGCTGCAATCCGATTCAGTACCGGCGGGTGGGAATAATTCAGGAACACATAAAACGGATGCGGCGTAAGGTTCGACAAGTTGTGGACGCTGAGTTTCTTCAATGCGCTGATCATCGGTTTGCGATGGCCGGTGGTGGTAACGGCGAAATGATCCGCCGCATACTCGTGCGCGCGCGATATGTTTTGGACAATCAGTCCGATGAAAAAATCGATGGGGGCATAAAGCATGCTGAAAAAAATCAGGCCCGCGTGAATTGATGGTTGCTCCACATAAAATGCCTTGAACAGAGCAGGGGTGTGGATGATCAAGGACATGAGGTAAAACAGCAGGCCGGTCTGAAGGATGCTGATCAGCATCATCTTGATAATGTGCCGCAACTGGTAATGTCCCATTTCATGGGCCAGCACCGCAACCAGTTCATCGGTGGTGTGATTTTCGATCAGCGTATCGAACAGAACGATACGGCGATGCCGGCCAAACCCCGTAAAAAAGGCATTGGATTTGGACGAGCGCCGGGAGCCGTCCATGACAAAAATGTTGGCAAGGGAGAATCCGATGGAACGCGCGTAGGTCATGATGGCATCTTTCAACTCGCCTTCTTCAAGCGGGTCGAATCGATTGAAAAGGGGCATGATCCATGTGGGGGCAATGAACTGAACAAACACCATGAAAATGGTAACCATGGCCCAGCACCAGAGCCAGGCAGCGGCTGCACTATAGTGAAAAAAGGCCAGCACGCCGGCAATTAGCGGAACGCCCAGGACAAGTGCCAGGATGAGGCCTTTGAACCGGTCTTTGAGCCAGGTGGCCACGGTTGTTTTGTTGAATCCAAATTCCTGCTCGATCACGAATGTGGCATACAGACCGAATAGTTGGTCAATGACGGCTTTCACGCCCGCCAGTGTTAATATGTAAACAATTCCCGTGGCCAGCAGGCCCCAGCCCAATGACCGGGTCCATCGGTCGATGAAGGCAAACCCACCGGAAAACCAGAAAATGAGCAGGATCAAAAGGTCGATCGTGCTGACCACCTGCCCAAACCGAGTGTTGGCGCGCAGATATAACTGGGACTGGCGGTATTTTTGCGGGTCAAAAACATCTTTAAATGATGTTGGAATGCGATCGCTGACCGATTTGAGGTTAAGATGGGTGGATGTCTGGTTGAGAAAATACTCGGCCAACAGAAAAAAAAGAATAATATAGGTAATCCAGTTCATGGGAATTATGATTGTCATACGCTGATTGTTGTGTGTTGTTCGATTAATTATTTGAGCAAATGATGGAAGGTACTATGCATGGGGGGAGTATTTGATAAAATTTTTGCACATACAACCCGCGACCCACAACCTACGACCAACCACCTACAATTCTCGTTCCTCTTTTTCGTCGCTTACATTCTTTCTCCTGTCCTCTCTCCTTTGTCTTCTGTCTCCCCGACCCCACCGTCTGTCTTTTGTTTTCCGTCTTCCGTCCTTCGTCTTTTTGTCTGGGAGTTCCTTGTCCCCCTCCGCTAAACCGGTTGTCGGAGGCATCGCCGACGGGGGGCGCCGACGGATATGATCCAGGAAATCACCGACCGCCCGGTACACCCGATGAGCGCCTTCGCCAAGCAATATGCCGTGGCGCTGAAAGCTGAACATGACCATCTGTTTATCGGCAGAGCCCAGGGCCTTGAATATCATTTCCGTCCCTTTGGGGTTCACCACCGGATCCTCCCGGGATTGAATGACCAGGGCCGGCACCGTGATGTCGGGAATTCTGGGTTCCAGCGATGCCATGAGACGCTCCAATTCATTAACACCCGAGATGGGATTTTGAAAATAATTAATCCACGGATTTTCCGGATGATTGTCAATAAAGGTTTTTTTGGCATCTTCCAAGTGAATTCGATCCATAAAGCGGTTCCATGCATCCACGGCCGGAACGAACCGCGCGACCATGTCCTGCAGACGCAAAGGGGCCGAAATGGCAAATACGCCTTCTATGGTGGGGATCCGCTGGGCCAGATCCAGGGCCAGCCCCGCCCCGGTGGAAAATCCGCCGGCGACCACACGCCGGCATAAATGACTGATGATGGCATAGCCGACCTCCATGGATTCGATCCAGTCCTGATAGGTACAACCGGCCAGGTCTTCCGGTGCCGTGCCATGCCCTTTTAGTCGCGGAGCGTAAACCCAGAACCCCATTTTACCTAAGTACTTGGCCAATCCGCGAACTTCGGCCGGTGCCGCCAGGTAACCATGGGCCAGAACCACACCCATCCGGCGATGATCCCCCTTGATCAGAAACGGACAGCCAATATCGCGGGGTTTTGATATCTTCTGAACAGCAAACCGATCATAGTCTTGCTGAAACGCATTCAGTTCACGTTTGATAAGATGTCTGGCCACCTTGCGTCGCAACCAGAATCCAGGCAGCCAGGAAAGCCTTGAAATGCATCGCTGTAGCTGCGAAAGGGGCTCCACTTCATTGGCCATCACACTGATGGGATTGTCGATGCGGGACCGGTGAAAGTCAAACATCGTTCCCAATCGGGCAGCATCCCTGACCAATACGGTTCCATCCACGGCCAACGCATTTTTTTGCACGGCAAAATCAACAAACTCGCTGAACTTCTGGTAGCGGTCATCGGTAAGCAGATGAATCTGGCTTTGGTCAAAGCTATTGTGAAAAGGGACCTTGCCGGTTTTCCCGCACGCCTGTGACGCCAAAAATGCCCGTCGTTTCAAGTTGATCGGTTTGATGCGATTGACCAATGATTTTTTTAAACATGAGGCAAATAGATGATCATGGTTGACCGTGGTCATGTGATAAATGGCAGCCATATAGCGCTGCATGATTTTAAGCGCTTCCCGGTGCATATATTTACGTGAGGGAATATGATCATCAAAACCGATCGGGGCGGTGGATCGGATGTCATGCAAAATCGCACGGCAGGACCGGCAGGCCGTGATTTCAATAGGTTCCCCAAAACGGATGTCAATGTCCACGCCGGAAAGCAGCATGGCGCCCTCGGTCATGATTTCCTCTGTCACCCGTTCCGGCAGGTCCTCGACCATGCGTTCGGCCAACCGGCTGAGTACGTTTTCCCTGGCTCTGAGTGGGTAATAGGTCAGATTTACGGGAACGATAACGGTGTGTTTGAGGCTGATGCTGTCTACAGACGGGAGATTGAACAGATTGATGAGCCGATTTGCCTCATCCGGGGCGGTGGTGACCATTTCGGCGATGCGTTGACGGTAAAATTCGGTCCTCAGGGCCAGCGAGGCTGCACCGGTGTGCGGCGGGTGTTTGCCACCGGCGTAAGAGATCATGAACCGGCCCTTTTCCATGATTTTTTTGCTTTTTACCATCCGGCCTTCGGGAAAGATTACCCAGGATGTTTCTCCGGTAAGCAGCGTTTTGACCATCAGCAGGTCACGGTCCGGTGCCCGGGTGGAAACAGCCCCGATATCCTCCAGGTAACGGCCGAACCGGCCCACGAACAGTTCGGCGGCGGCCAGCGACCACACCGGCCTCCCGGTTAATCGATGCAAATGATAAGGGAAAAAAAACGTTTCGATACGCGTAAAATGGTTGACCACAAAGATGGTGGGGCCTTCGGGGATATTTTCCGTTCCATGAAGATAAAGGCGGGCACGGGAGATGCTGGAAAGGGTCTTGATTGCCAGACTGGTGGTACGGTATGCAAATCTGTTCATCGCTTAATTTAAATTATCGCATGTGAAATAGAAGACCGTCCTTGCATGATGGTCGCGGGTTTTGGTTGACACCCACTCATCTAACTATTAGATTACACACCTTATGATTTAAAATAAAGGGAATTTACGGAGGCAATGCGTGTACTCAAAAATCCTTAAACTGCGTTTTCCAGTTACTGAAGTGCAAAAACCCCTGGTGTGCAACCTGGCTTTAGAATACGGTTTGGTCTTTAACATCCTCAATGCCGGCATTCTTCCCCGTAAGGAAGGGTTCATGGTCCTGGAAGTCACCGGTAGCCGTAAAAATTTCAAAGATGGTGTCAAGTACTTGAAAAGTCAGGGCGTTGGCGTTCAAAATGCATCCCGGGAAATCAAACGTCTTGAAAATAAATGCACCCACTGCGGTTCATGTACCGCTGTTTGTCCCACAGGGGCCCTTTACATCAAACGCCCGGAAATGGAAGTGGTTTTTGATCAACAAAAATGCAGTGTTTGTGAATTATGTGTCACCGCATGTCCCCCTCATGCCATGGTGGTACGTCCCACCAATCAGCTTTTTTTTGAATGACCGATTCCATAGCCATTGCCATATCCGGTGGAATCGATTCCCTGGTTTCTGCATATCTGATTAAAAAACAAGGTGTTGATGCCTTTGCGATTCATTTTTTAACCGGTTATGAAAAACCTGATTCCCCGGGACGGGAAGCCCTGAAAGCGCATTGCCAGCAGCTGGCCTTGCCGCTGGTTGTTGTCGATCTTAAGACATCATTTCGATCACTGGTTGTTGATTATTTTTCCAATGCCTACCATAGCGGCGAAACCCCCAATCCCTGCTTGGTTTGCAACCCGTTGATCAAATTCGGCGTGCTTTTCGAAAAGGCGCGCGAATTGGGTGCAAGGAATCTGGCCACAGGGCATTACGCACGGGTGGCGAAAAACAGGCAGGGGCGATATCAGCTTTTCAAAGGCCTTGATCCGCACAAGGATCAATCTTATTTTTTGGCCCGCCTGACCCAGGAGCAGCTGGCGCGGGCTTGCTTTCCACTGGGTCGATGGACCAAACTAGAGACCAAAGCATTGGCGGAGGAAAAAGGACTGCGGCCGATAACCAGGCAGGAAAGCCAGGATGTTTGTTTCATCCACGGGACGTCTTACGCAGATTTTTTAGCACAGACCGGTCGGTTGGATTCCAAACCGGGCGAGATTGTGGATACCACCGGTCGTGTGGTGGGAGCCCATAACGGATTGCATCAATTTACCGTTGGCCAGCGGCGGGGGATCAACTGCCCGGCCAGTCAGGCGTATTATGTGGTGCGCATTGATATCCGTAACAATCGGTTAGTGGTGGGTTTCAGAGAGGATTTGTCCACCGACCGGTGCCGGGTGAGGGATATTAACTGGATCGCCGAGATGCCCCGGGGACCGGTAGCCGTAGCCACCCGCATCCGGTATCGACACCGGGCCGTTGCATCCGTGGTTACCCCGGTGGGGGATGCTGCTGCCGTGGTTCGTTTTGATCTGCCACAGGACGCTGTTACGCCGGGGCAGGGGGCTGTGTTTTATCGAGGGGATGAGGTATTAGGTGGCGGCTGGATTGAGCGATAATGGCTGCTCAGAAGCGGCATTTTTTACTTGATTTCGGTGTTGGGCAGCGGACTCGAATCCTCAAAATATTACATATATTCCTGCGGTTCGATTCCACCGTCCGCCTTGAACTCGAGCAAAAGATACCACTTCTGAGCAGCCATGGATAATCATCAGACGGCATGGAAGCGTTGGTTTGTGTGGTAGATGTTTAAATTTTACAGAAAGCTAAATAATTGATGAAATGCATCTCCAAATCTGACAGTTTCTGGCTTGTCCCTTATACCTTCAACCCTATACCTTCAATCTTATACCATATACCTTAAACCAAATACTTTCTTGAAAATAAATTGAAACGTTTCATAATCAAAACATTGGGTTGCAAGGTCAACCAGTGCGAATCCGAAGGCATTGGCACTGCTCTGACCCAATCGGGCTATGTACAGACTGATGTTGACGATGATACGGCCGATGTTGTAGTCGTCAACACCTGTACGGTGACCAGCAAAGCCGGTATGCAAAGTCGTCAGGCTGTGCGCCAGGCCATCCGTTCCTATCCGGGTGCCCGTATCGTGGTCACCGGATGTCATGCTCAGACGTCATCAGAGGAGCTGGTCGCCATTGATGGCGTGGATTGGGTGGTCGGTAACAGAGATAAACATAAAATTTCCCAGATGCTGTTGGATAATACCAACCCGTTGGAAAATGGCGCGCCACCGATGGTCTGCAGTTCCGACGTTGCCGCCACCAATCGGTTTCAGGTCATGCCCGGCATCGCCCATGGCAGCCGTACCCGACCCTTTTTAAAAATTCAGGATGGGTGTAATGCGTTTTGTACATATTGTATCGTTCCCCATGCCAGGGGCAGAAGTCGTAGCCTGCCCCAGGAACAGGTGCTCGATCAGATTGATCAGCTGGGCCGCCTGGGGTATCGGGAGGTTGTGCTGACAGGCATCCACATTGGCTGTTACGGTCAGGATCTTCATCCCTCCGTTGGTTTGTATGATCTGCTTCGCCGTATCCAGGATGCCGGCGCGATCGACCGGATTCGGGTCAGTTCTATCGAACCTGCCGAGTTGATCGACGATATCGTTAACTTGGCCGCCATCGAGGATACCATTGCCGGACGGCTTTGCAGGCATTTTCATATCCCGTTGCAAAGCGGAGACGATCAGATTTTGCGACGTATGCATCGGCCCTATGACCGTGACTATTTTCGTGCATTGGTCCAAGGCATCCTTGACCGGGTACCCAATGCCGCCATCGGGGTGGACACCCTGATCGGATTTCCCGGCGAGACAGATGAGGCATTTGAAAATACCTTTGACTTGATCAAATCTTTGCCTGTTGCTTATTTGCATGTTTTCCCGTTTTCGGCGCGCAAGGGGACACCGGCCTTTTCCTTCAAGGAGCAGGTCCCTGCACAGGTGATCAAGGCGCGCTGCAGTCGCATGCGCCGATTAGGCGCTGAAAAGAGAAACGCGTTTTACCAACGAAACGTTGGTAAAACGGTCACCGTGCTTGTCGAGGAGACCCGGGATCGGACGGACAACCGGTTAAAAGGCCTGACAGATAATTATATTCCTGTGCATTTTGTTGGACCGGATGATTATTACAATACGTTTCAATCTGTTATGATTGAAGGGCTTTCCCGGGATGGTTTGCCGGAAGGGAGGGGGTGTGGAAGCTCGAATCTCAATAGCTCAATAGCTCATAGGTGATGGGCTATAGGCCATAGGAAGTGTGAAAAATGGGAAAGCGGAAGCTTGGAAGAGCGGAAGAGATGGAGATGAAGGGGTCGAGGATTCGAGTGGGCGTTCGCCCATATTTCTCGCTTTTCCCGCCAGTCTTGCTGAAAAAGATTGTAATCCCAATAAACTTAACAGACACAAGTAACCCAACAAACTCAATAAACAAAAAATCACCGCAGAGTCGCAGAGAGCGCAAAGAAAAAAAAAGAGTTCACTCGGCTTCGCCAAAACTGATTCTTTCCAGTCAGAGAAAACCGAAACCTTTGCGAACTTTGCGCCTCAAGCGAAGCGGGCGGTGAAAGCTGTTTTTGAATTATATGGTATCAAAATTCCTACATTTGAATGAACGCCAGCCATGAACACAAAAGAATTACGGGATTTATTCGATCAACTCACGGAATGTAAAAAAAATCAGCAACTGAGCCAAGCATGTGAACTGCTCAAGACTGTTTTTAGCGCGCTTCTGACGTCTGCATATTCGATTGTCCGCGGCCAGGCGCCACCACGGATCCTGCGCGGCCTCATGGAAATAGAGATCGAGATTGGTGGTGAAGAAGGCGATTTCAAGACTTTTGACAACCAACAAATGATCGATCTTTTCAACCGTTGCAAAGTGGTTGACTATGTACACCGCAACCGTTGCATGGTTTGAGAACAACAGTGATGGACGTCCAGCACCTGTGGGCACCCGGTTGCCCAATGGGCTGGGACTGTATGATATGAGTGGGAATGTATGGGAATGGTGCCGGGATATCTATATCGCGTCAGCTTATAAGCAACATGCCAAGGTTGATCCGGTGTGCATAACAGGTGGAAGAGATCGGGTCATTCGAGGCGGTGGCTGGCATCTGGATGCATGGAGTGCCCGTTGCAGCCGACGACTTGCTTTCGATCCTGAGCTGTTTGGACCGGCGCTGGGTTTTCGGTTGGTAATGAAGACTACGGTTTGATTGGTTAACTAACCCTCACTTTTCCGGAGGAATAATATTCAGATCGCTAATTTTGTAAAGCAGGGTTTTATAGCTGATTTTAAGTATTTTTGAGGCTTTGCTGCGATTCCAGTCGGTTTTGGCAAGAACGTGGGAAATGATTTCCCGTTCAACCATTTCAACGGCCTTTTTCTTGGCGTTTTTCAACGAAAAGGATTGGCTGTCCGGTGAGTTCACACCGTGAAGATCAAGAATCTGTTCCAGAGATGCATGGTGACTTGTCTCGGCAACGGCCATGTCCGCAGCCATTCCCACTTTTTCGCCATTGATAAGCTCATCGATGATTTGGGAACAATCTCCCAGCACAAGCATTCGTTTCAACACATTTTGCAGTTCCCGGACATTTCCCGGCCAGCTATAGGCGCACATACGGTCAATAACCGCTGGGCTGGGTTTTTCGATATGACGATTATTTAACATGGTGGTGTATTCTTCCATGTAATAATCAATCAGTGGGGGGATGTCCTCGGGGCGTCCCCGAAGCGGTGCCAAAAATATTTTGATGATGTTGAGCCGGTAATACAGGTCTTCACGAAAACGGCCTGCTTCAATATCTTTTTTTAGATCGTGATTGGTCGCCGCAATGACCCAGGTATCTGCTCTGACTTCTTTTTCAGAGCCAAGCGGAGAGAATTCACCCCCACTTTGAAGCACATGCAACAATTTGGCCTGAAGAGGAAGCGACATGTCGCCGATTTCATCAAGCAACAACACACCGCTGTGGGCAAGTTGAAATTTGCCTTTTTTCTTTTGTTCGGCACCCGTGAATGCACCGCGCTCGTATCCAAATAATTCGCTTTCCAAGAGTCCTTCGGGTAAGGCAGCACAATTGATCTTGATAAATGGTTTGCCCACCCGCGGAGACCGTTGGTATAGGTTCTGGGCGACGACCTCCTTGCCAACGCCACTTTCCCCAAAAACGACGGTGTTCAGTCCAGTGCCAGCGACATGATCGATCAGTTCACGAACCCGTTGGATGTTTTTACTTACACCAACAATGGGCGGTCCCGCCTTGAATTTTGAATGTTCGCTCATCGGCTGCTCAATAATTTTTTAACCAATTGTTCTAATTCAGGCAGTTTAAATGGCTTTTCAAGAACGATATCAGCATGGGCCTCTTTGGCCAGCGATTCCGGATGCTCCCCCCATCCCGTGATGGCAATGATCGGCGTGTCTGGAAATTTCTTTTTTACAATTGAAATAATAGCCACACCGCTGATATTCGGCAACACTAAATCAGTAATGATCAAATCGAAATACGCATCCTTTGATTCGATATGCTTCAAACCGTCAAGGCCATTGGCCGCAGCTATAACATCGTATTTTTTTTGAGTGAAAAAATTCGTCAACGCCGTAAGGATCTCTTCGCTGTCATCAATTATCAGTAGCTTGAAGGGCGCTTTCATTTCAGCCTCTTATTTTTTCCATAGGGGAAGGGCCCATATACAACATTTATCGACACTTATATATGAATGTTAACAAAATGGCAAGTTTTTACATACTTTTCACGCAGTAAAGTCTTTTTTAAATCTCATGATCTGTCTGTTTCGGTCGATAATTCTATAACAGGTTATGTCAATTGATATTTTCCATATATCCAAAAAGGTGGTAAAAGTTTTCATAATATGTAAAGTAAGTCCACTTTTTTGGGAAGATCTTTGACAATCAGGTTGCGGTAAACCGACTAATTCTGTCTTCGTTTATCCTAACGTACTAAGAAAATAGGATATATATTTATTCAGGGGTGCTTGTTTATAATGGCACACTAATTGATTGTTACCATGGCAAATCAGGTGTTTTCTGGATCCCTTCCAATGTTACTACATTCCGGGGGCAATCCAGCAACAAAAAAAGAGTGTAATAAGCCAAGACCGATTCAATGACACAAACCACCGCAGTCGTATTAGACCCGAATCAAGGCAGAAGGGACCAGATCCGTATGTGTTTATCCGATTGCGGTATATTGCCCATTTGTTTTGATGATGAATGGATTTGCCTTGAAAATCTGTTTCATGTAAGACCGGCATTCGCGGTGGTTCGGCCCACATCCTGCGAAATGGCTATTCACTTCATTTGTGTTGCCAGGGCAATTGAACAGGGGCTGCCCATTATCATCATTTCGGATCAGCGGGAACTCAAGCGGGTGATTATTAAACCCTGGCTGAACCATCTTTATTTTTTGTCTGATCCGGTTTCGAAAAACGACTTGAAAGCGCTTGTTGACACGGTAGATGGGGTGGCATCGCGTTTATACCAGCCAATGTTGATTGCTGAATCAACGGTTACCCAAAACTGTCTTAACCAGTTGAAAAAAATTGGCCTTGCCAACAATGAGCCGGTGTTGATTCAAGGCGAACCCGGTGTTGGAAAAAGACTGATCGCCAGCATGATTCACCATTGCAGCGAGGCTAACGTCAAATTGTGTAAACCCATACCTGCCCAAGATATTTCCGGCTCCTGGATTCGAAAGCTTCAGAAACAAATTGAGCGTTTGTCGCAATCTGACAACTTTTTGATTTGCCATGTGATTGAGAATCTCGAGGCACTCAGTGATCGGATGCAGTCCCAATTATTGCTGATTATGGACATGCTTGCGGAGAAAGGCGATGGAATCGGGGCAGGGACACCGGTCCGGTTTATTTTTTTATCGGAGACGGATTTATCGCATTTGATTCGTAATGGGCTGTTTCGTAAGGATCTTTATTACCGGCTGACCGTACTCAACATGTACGTTCCGCCCCTTAGGCAGCGAAGAGAAGATATCCCGCTTCTATCTGAGTTTTTTACGGCGAAATACAGCCTTGAGAAACATTGTTCCCTGGTTCAGTTACCCGGGGATATAAAGACGGCCTTTAGTGCCTATGACTGGCCAGGCAATGTGGCCCAGCTTGAAGAAACCATAAAAAAGGCCATGGAAAAAGGGATGGTGGCTTGGGTGGACGATCTTTATCAATGGTGTCAGGATCATACAAAGCAGCAAAACCGCAGATCCCCAACACTTCCCATGGATGTAGACGAGTGTTTACGAAAAATGATGGATAAAAAGCAGGGAATGTCTTTGAAAACGGCAAGACAGCTCTGTATTATGAAGATGGAAAAAGATATTTTAAAAACAGCATTGTTCAGAACCCATGGTAATTGTAAAAAAGCAGCAAAATTCCTGAATATCAGCTATAAATCGATGCTTAACAAGGTAAAGGCCTACCAATTGTTTGGCAGATCGCTCGATTCAAACCAGCGTATAGGGCCTGGCAGTGAAAATATTTTAGCTTGAAAGTAAGTATCGATACGATTGACGTTTCAACAAGAACAAACAACAAACGACCAACAACTAACTATTAATTATAGAGCAATCAATGCCATCACAACCAATACCCACTGATCCTAAAAGCATAATCGATCTCATTATTAAGCGACGCTGGATTGTTATGATCCCATTTTGTCTGGCAATGATCGTGGGGATGTATAAGGCGGTTACGCTCCCAAGAATTTACGAAGCCAGTACGCTGATTCTAATCCAGCCCCAGCGGGTTCCGGACAGTTATGTTCAGTCCATTGTCTCCACAGATACCAGCGAACGCATCAGTACCCTCTCCCAACAAGTGCTCAGCCGTACCAACCTGGAAAAACTGATTAATGAATTTAAACTATTTCAGAGTATTGGAAGCAGCCAGATGTATGTCGAGGACAAACTTAATAACCTGCGTCAACGAATTGCCATTGATGTCTCAAGGGACAGGCGGGGAAACGATGCCTTTACCATCTCTTTCCAGGATCAGAATCCTATAACCGTAATGAATGTGACCAATGCTTTGGCTGCCTACTTTATCGACGAGAATTTAAGGATCAGGGAAGCACAAGCCGTTGGGACCAGTGATTTCCTTGAAGCTGAATTGCAGACCATGAAATCGCGGCTTGAAGGGGTTGAGGCCCAGCTGAAGGATTATCGTGAATCCTATATGGGAGAACTGCCGGAACAGCTCGATTCGAATCTGAGAATTCTAGACCGGCTCCAGGATCATTTGAATGAGAGTCAGCAAAACCTTGCCGAAGCAAAAATTCGACTGGTAGCCTTGCAAAATGATGCGGTTCAGTCCAGAAATCAGCCCACCACGGTTATTGTTGGTTCCGAGACTCAGCAGGAGCCCAATAATATAGAAGAAATGCGGGCACAGTTGGAATCGCTTCTCAGTCGTTACACGAAACGCCATCCGGATGTGGTTAGATTAGAAGCAAGAATTGCGGAAGCGGAAAAACAGGCTGAACAGATTATACAATCAAACATTAGGGATGGTGTTGACGATAGCCCGGATCAAACGCCAACATCATCTCTTTCTCCAGAATTTCGTATGCAGCAGAACGAAATCATGCAGGAGATGCGGCGTCTGGAAATTGACATCAAGGATACAAAAAGACAGATCAGTATCTACCAACAACGGGTCGAAAATACACCCAAGCGTGAACAAGAGTTGTTGTCACTGAGAAGGGATTACCAAAATATTCAGGGCTCCTATAACTCACTGTTGGCCAGAAAACTTGAAGCTGAAATTGCCGTAAATATGGAGCGCAAGCAAAAAGGGGAGCAATTCAGAATCCTGGACGAGGCCAAGTTGCCCCAAAAGCCTGTAAAGCCGGACATGAAAAAGCTGTTTATGATGGCGATTGTTGCAGGATTGGCCATTGGTGGTGGGGCTATCTTTTTGCTTGAATATTTTGATGATAGCTTTAAGCAGCCCGACGACATCGAATCCGAACTAAAGCTAAAGGTATTATGTACGGTTCCATTAATTATAGATAAAAAAAAGAAGGCGTGGCGGACTGTCGAGCATGTTTGCAGTTCCATCTTTGCGGCTATATCTCTCGTTTTATTAGCGAGTTTTGCCATCTTATATATAAGGGGCGTAGACCAGACCATTGCTGCCCTGCGAAAATATATTTCAATATAGTTAGTGCCTGAGATTTAGCAATAATGATCAATTTGAAATGCCAGTCGATTTTTTGCATTTAAATAAAAACAATCGTTAGAGGTTTTGATGGGGAAGTTTAGTGACGTATTGGAAAAATTGGCAGAACGGGAACGCCTGGAAGAGCCACCGGAAACGTTGCCTGAGCCAAAAGTTGTAGAGGAGCAGGAAACCGACGAGGCCGCAACGAGCGTGCCGTTGGATTCGACCTCTGAAACTGTGCCAGTTCGTGCGGATGATCGAGAACCTATGTATTCTGGTGACACGATTCCCCTTGAAATAGAACAAGAAGAAACCGACGAGGCAGCAACGAGCGTGCCGTTGGATTCGACCTCTGAAACCGCACCAGTTCGTGCGGATGATCGAGAACCTATGTATTCTGGTGACACGATTCCCCTTGAAATAGAACAAGAAGAAACCGACGAGGCAGCAACGAGCGTGCCGTTGGATTCGACCTCTGAAACCGCACCAGTTCGTGCGGATGACCCAGAATTTTTGTATTCCGATGACACGATTCCCCTTGAAAAAGAACAAGAAGAAACCGACGAGGCATCGACGAGCACGCCATCAGATTCGGCGTCTGATTCAGAGGCAATCCGGCTGACACAAGTCTGGCCTTTTGTTGCCTATGACCCGACGGTTTCCGTTGAAGCAGGAAAAAAGACAAAAAATAAAGCTGCAACGAGCATAAAATTGCAGCCACCCTCTGTATCTGAGATTGTTCATCCAATTGACCCCCATCTGGTTGTTTATCATGACCCGGTTTCCGTTGAAGCAGAAATATTTAAAATGCTGAGAAACAATATCTTGTTTCCTAAAGATGGTGTTCCACCACCATCCATAATGATCACAAGTGCGACACCGGGAGATGGAAAATCGTTTATTGCCGCCAACCTGGCTGTCTCCATTGCTCAAGGCATTGAAGAACATGTGCTTTTAATGGATTGTGATATGCGGCGTTCTAGCATTCATCGAAAATTTGGTTTTAGTGATAATGTTCAGGGATTGAGTGAGTATTTGTCAAAAAACATGCCGCTACCTTCTTTGTTGAAAAAAACGATTGTTGAGAAATTGTCCATCTTGCCAGGTGGTCAAACCCCAAATAATCCAGCCGAGCTTTTGTCCAGTCAACGAATGAAAGACCTGCTTGATGAAACGAAAAGCCGTTATAAAGACAGGTTTATCATCGTTGATTCACCGCCACCCCAATTAACCGCTGAAACCACAGCCCTGGCCAAATATATCGATGGGATTCTTATTGTTGTCAGGTCAGGAAAAACACCGAGGAATTTAGTTGAAAGTCTGATTGAAAAATTAGGTCGAGAAAAGATAATTGGTGTTGTGCTCAACGCTTATCGTATCCCGGCCACAGAACGCTATGGATATGGCCAATATGAGATGCGTAATTACGAACAGTAACAAAAATATAAAAACAATCTTTGAGAGCCTGTCATGCTGAGGTTGTTCAAACAATATTATCCCATTCGAAACGCGCTTTTTGTTGTTGGAGAAGGGTTGTTCATCTTTTTCTCGGTCTTTATCGCGAGTTGGATCCTCATTGGTAATGATTTTTTCTTTGCCGATCAGCAGTTGGTGCTGAAAATACTGCTTATTACGGTAGTTTGTCAGATGTGCCTTTACTATAATAATTTGTATGATTTAAAGATTACCGATTCCTACACAGAATTGTTGATCCGTCTGATGCAGGCCCTGGGTGCCGCGGCCATCCTTTTATCCCTGATCTATCTTTTATTTCCGGGTTGTATCATTTACAGGAATGTTTTTTTACTCAGTGTCGGGTTTTGCATGGCCTTCATCGTGATCTGGAGAGTTGGTTATACTCATATTTTAAATCGGGGACTATTTGATCAGAAAATCTTTTTATTGGGCCATGGCGAACTGGCAAAAAATATTGTCCATGAAGTGATTGATAAAAAGGATTGTGGCCATCAGTTTGCCGCTATTATCGTCGGGGATGAGAATCGGCAAGAGCGGATAAGTAACAAAATACCTGAAATATGTCTGAAGGCATACCAGGGCCTTCCTGACTTTTCCCAAAAAATGGATGTAAAAAAAATTATCGTGGCCATTGAAGAAAGAAGAAATCAGTTTCCTGCCAGGCAGCTGTTGGATTGCCGGGTAAACGGCATTGAGGTGCTAGAGGGTACCTCATTTTACGAAATGCTGACGGGTAAACTGATCGTAGACAAAATCAATCCTAGCTGGCTTATTTTTTCTGAGGGCTTTCGAAAGTCAAAGAGTCGGCGTTTGTTCAAACGGATCGTTGATCTAATTTTAGCTTTGGTCCTACTTGTCACCCTTTCACCTGTGTTGATGCTGACAGCCCTATTGATCAAATTGGATTCAAAGGGACCGATCCTATTTTCGCAGGAACGGGTTGGTCAGAACAGAAAACCCTATCCGGTTCATAAATTTCGGTCCATGGTGGATGACGCGGAAAAAGAATCCGGTCCGGTATGGGCCCAGTGCGACGATCCACGTGTGACGCGGGTAGGAAAATTCATTCGCAAATGGCGTATTGATGAATTCCCACAGATATTCAACGTGATAAAGGGGCAAATGAGTTTTGTGGGGCCGCGGCCGGAAAGAGCCTTTTTTGTTAAGGACCTAGAAGCGGTTATTCCTTATTTTGGTGAACGGTTTTCCGTAAAACCGGGGATTACCGGCTGGGCTCAAGTCAATTACCCTTACGGTGATTCCATTGAAGACGCCAAAGAGAAACTGAACTATGATCTTTTTTACATTAAAAATATGAGCGTTTTTATGGACTTGATGGTAATTATGCGCACGGTGAAGACGGTGATATTTGGGGAAGGGGCGAGGTGAGATATCGGTGATCGGTTAACGGTGATTAGTAACCGGTGAACAGATACTGAGTTTAGCGGTTCATAGGGGATAGGTGAAGGCATGGGGCTTGGAAAGGGGCGCATCCATACACCGTATACCCTTCTACCTTACAGCTTACACCGTAAACCTATCACGCAAAAAATAATTAAAAAGCCCAACGAGTAACAAAATAAATAAAAATTCCAAATGGATAACAAGATTTCTCGCTTGTTCTCCACCAAGCGGAGCTATATTTAAATTAGCTGTTAGCTGTGAAAGGTTAAAGCGGGAAAAGCGGGGCGCGCGCCTATCAAATTATTGGAGCAATGGGCGTAAGGTTGGAAGATCGGGAAGGCCCTAAAGAACAAAAATCATTCATCTCATTACGGTTTGTCTTTCCCGCGTTTCTCGCTTTTCCCGCCAGTCTCGCTGAAAAACCCACCCAACCCAACGAACATAAAATCACCGCAGAGTCGCAGAGAACGCAAAGAAAAGAAATAGTTTTTGTTGGCTTCGCCTTTTTTTCCCGTCAGGGAAATTTAAACTCTCCGCGATCTCTGCGCCTTAAGCGAAGCGGGCGGTGAAATAATCAGCCACCGACCCACACTGACAGACACAGACGAATTAGATGATAGGCCATAGGCAATGGGAAAAAGGAAAAGCGGAAGCTTAGAAGAGCGGAAGAGATGAAGATGAAGGGTTCAAGGGTTCGAGGATTCGAGAGGGGAGCCGTTAGCTCATATTTCCCGCGTTTCTCGCTTTTCCCGCCAATCTCGCTGATTTATTGTTAAACCCAACAAACAACCCACCACTCACGACAAGCAACAGACAATGCTATCACCGCAGAGTCGCAGAGAACGCAAAGAAAAGAAATAGTTTTTGTTGGCTTCGCCTTTTTTTCCCGCCAGGGACACTTAGACCCTCCGCGATCTCTGCGCCTTGAGCGAAGCGGGCGGTGAAATAATCAGCCACGGTCCCACACCGACAGACACAGACGATTTAGCGGATAGCTCGTGGCCGATAGGCGATGGGAAAAAGGAAAAGCGGAAGAGATGAAGATGAAGGGTTCAAGGGGTCAAGGGTTCGAGGATTCGAGGGGGGGAGCCGTTAGCTCATATTTCCCGCGTTTCTCGCTTTTCCCGCCAATCTCGCTGATTTATTGTTAAACCCAACAAACAACCGACCATGGCAAAAAAATAAAACTCAGGAAAGATCATGCATATCGATTACAAAAACGCATTAGTTACCGGCGCTGCCGGTTTTATTGGTTTTCATTTGTCAAAACGACTTTTGGACGAGGGAATCCGTGTATTTGGATTGGACAACCTCAACGACTACTATGACCCACTGCTCAAGCAAGACCGCTTGGAGATCTTAAAAAAATATCCTGATTTTTCTCTTCACCGTGTGGATCTTGCCGACGCTGACCAGCTGGCATCCCTTTTTCAAAACAACACTATTGATGTTGTGGTGAATCTTGCCGCTCAGGCCGGTGTACGCTATTCATTAACCAACCCCCAAGCCTATGTGAATTCCAATTTGGTGGGATTTGTCAATCTGCTGGAATGCTGCCGGCATCATCAGGTAAAACATCTGGTGTTTGCCTCATCGAGTTCTGTTTATGGGGCCAATACAAATATGCCGTTTTCGGTTCACCATAACGTGGATCATCCTGTGTCTTTATACGCTGCGTCTAAGAAATCAAATGAATTGATGGCCCACACGTATAGCCATTTGTTTGGTTTGCCCTGCACCGGCCTGCGCTTTTTTACAGTTTACGGCCCGTGGGGAAGGCCCGATATGGCTTTGTATCTCTTCACAAAGGCTATTTTGGAAGACAAGCCCATTGATGTGTTTAATCATGGAAAAATGAAACGCGATTTTACATATATTGATGATATTATCGAAGGTGTGGTACGGGTGATGAAAAATGTTCCAGACCCGAACCCGAACTGGACAGGCGATGCGCCGGACCCTGGAACATCCTACGTTAAATACAAAATATATAACATCGGGAACAATCAACCGGTAGAGCTTATCGACTTTATTCGTGCTATTGAAACGGCGCTGGGTAAAACCGCAAAAAAGAATTTTATGGATATTCAGCCTGGTGATGTACCGGCAACCTATGCAAACGTGGATGACCTGATCAACGATGTGGGGTTTAAACCGAATACCTCGATTGAAGAGGGGATTGGGCGGTTTGTGGAGTGGTATAGAAGTTATTATAAATAGGGTCCAAGGATTCAAGTGAAGGGCGGGAAAGGGTTAGAGCGGGAAAAGCGGGAAAGCGGGAAAACGATGTCACAAATTAGACGCTTTGAAGATTTACAATGCTGGCAACGTGCTGTTGATTTGAGCGTCAAGATATATGAACTAAGCAGTTCTGGTGACTTTGGAAAGGATAACACTTTTTTGAGCGTTTACAGATCTTCTTTCGCGCATTTCACGCTTTTCCCGCGTGTCTTGCGCTCCCAGCTTTCCCGCGTGTCTCGCAACTGAAAAGCACTTGAATCCTTGACCCCTCGAATCCTAAAAAATTAAGGTCTCAATCATGCAAAAAAAAACGATCCTCCTGATTTCTTTTGTCCTTTTGTTCGCGCTTCCTCAACTTGGTCTTTCGCAAAGCAAAATTTCAAATGATGCTATTGATGCAAATGGTGCTCCACCGGATCCTTACATCATTGGCAATGGAGATGTTTTAGAGATTGTTACCTGGAGAGAGCCCGACTTTTCCAGGCAAGAGATTATTGTACGAATCGACGGTAATATTTCATTTCCTTTGATTGACGATATTGTTGCCGCAGGAAGGACCCCCACCCAGTTGAAAGTTGAAATCCAGAAGCGGCTTGCAGATTATGTCACCAATCCCAATGTGACCGTTACCGTTCGAGATGCAGGCAGTCAGCGCTTTTATATTTTGGGTGAGGTGGTCAATACTGGCGAATACCCGCTGACCAAAAACCTGACCGTGCTCCAGGCGTTCGCCCTTGCCGGTGGGTTTACCGAGTGGGCCTCAAAAAAGGAGATCATCCTTTTTCGTCGTGAACAAGGCAAGGATATCGTTCTGAGAATTGATTACAAGGATATTGTCAAAGGTAAGGACTTTAGCCAGAATGTTCAGATTCGTGCTGATGATACGATTGTGGTACCGTAAATTAGTTGGTTTGTTAGTTGGTTGATTGGTTGTTTCGTTCAATTCGTTTTTCCAAAACCTGTATGTCTTATGTCCACTGTCAAACGTTTTGAAGATCTTGAGTGCTGGAAGTCAGCGCGAATAATGGTTGGCACTGTATATAAAATGACCAATAATGAAAAATATAAAAAAGATTTCGAGTTGGTCAATCAGATCCGCAGAAGTGCCGTTTCTTCAATGGCCAATACTGCAGAAGGTTTTCATCGCAGTAGCCACAAAGATTTTCTGAGATTTCTGGATTATTCAAGATCATCAATTGCAGAAACTATTAGCCACGCCTATGTTGCCCTGGACCAAGGATATATTAGTGAAAAAGAGATGGAAGAGTTAAAAGAAATCGGGGAGGATGTCTGGAAAAGAATTAATGGTTTCATTTCTTACCTAAGACGCTACCAACCAACCAACCAACAAACCAACAAACCAAGTAACTAAATAACTAAATAACTAAAAAACCAATAAAACCAATAAAACCAACAAACCAAGCAACTAACCATTCCCCCGGACAAACAAATGCAAAAAAAACAAAAAAATAATCATACCGTCTACTGGATCCACTTTGCTGCTATTGCCATGCTCCTGATGTGCCGCCCAATGATTGGGCATGCCGCAATAGAGATTACTCCGCGGTTGACCACCGGTGTAGATTATACTGATAACTACTCATTAGCTAATGATAATCCCGGTTCAGAGGCGGAATCCGAGTGGATTACAAGGATTTCGCCCGGTCTTTCTGTAGATATGGATGGTAGACATCTGGGGTTGTCACTCAACTATGATCCATCGTACACCATGTATGACCGGTATTCTGACAGAGACTACTGGGAACACGCAGCCAGTGCAACCGGTACATGGCAGGCAACACGATATATGGGGATGACTCTGTCCTACGATTTTTCAAGAACCGAAGATCCTATTGACGAAGAAGACCTGACGATTCGCCGAGGGCGGAATGTGTATGACCGGCATCGTTCTGAAGCCAGAATCGATTATCGTTTCGGGGCAGAAAATACGCTTTATGCACTTGGAAACTATGGTAATTTGAAAAACGAAGACACAACCATCCAGGACAGCGAGGAATACGGCGGCGGCGCCGGGATGGTCTATTGGTTCAACATTCAATGGGGAATTGATCTTAGCATCGAACAAAATTGGGCGAAATACAAAGAAATCGATGATTCTGAATCTATCGATGACTTCGAAGATTCAGAAAATTTTAAAGAATTTTCTGGGCGTTTGCGGCTAAATCGCCGTTTTAACCGTAAGGTTACTGGATATCTTCAATACCAACATACGGATCATCGTTTCGACGAGGAAATCGCGGAGACGAACTACAGGATCTATGATGGTGCAGTTGGCGTTGAATATGCGATCAGTTCCAGCATGGACTTCAGTATAGGAGTTCACTATTTTGTTCGTGACTTAAAAGACAGTGAAAATGAGTCTGAAACACCCGTTAACCTTTCTCTTACCAAACGGTTTTCGCAAGGATCGGTTACCTTCAGCGCCGAGGGGGGGTATGATTACACTACCACAGCGGCCGAAAACATAGGCTATTATGTCTACTATGGTGGTACACTTGCAGCCGACTACGTATTTACCCGGCGCTTTAGTGGTGACGCGGCTATCACTTATATGTACCATGATTACAAAGATGAAATACCCAGTCGAGATGACGATGTTTACCGGGCCAGGTGCGGTTTGTCATTTCAACTATCGCGTTGGTTGACGGCACGTCTCGGATACACATACAACGCAGTCGAATCCAATATAGAAGCAAACGATTATGTGGAGAATCGTGGCAGCCTGGATTTGATCATCGCTCCTCCGAATCCGTATCGTTTTTAATGCCACACCGGATGGTGAGGTCGCTGGCCGGCAAGCTTTTCTCGCTTTTCCCGCGTTTCCAGCTTTTCGCGCCGATCGATTCTCAACAAACCCTCAGCGAACTCTGCGCCTTGAGCGAAGCGGGCGGTAAAATAATTAGCCCGGACCCACGCGGATGGACACAGACGATTAGCGGATAGCTTATAGCTGCTGCGCAGTGGGTAAAAAAACGGAAAAGCGGAAGCTTGGAAGTACGGAAGAGAAGGGGGGATCCGGTTGCTCCTATTTCCCGCGTTTCACGCTTTTCCCGCGAGTCCCGCTGATTTTCTGTTTAACCCAATGAACTCAACAAACTCAAAGAACCCGAATAACACCATTTAGAGGATAACCATGAACGTTTGCATTATAGGCACCGGATATGTAGGACTCGTTGCTGCCGCTTGCCTGGCGGAAATGGGCAACGATGTCGTCTGCATTGATGTAAATCCAGAAATTATTAAAAATTTGAATGAGGGCAAAATCCACATCTTCGAGCCAGGATTGGAACCCTTGGTCAGCCGGAACGCAGCCGAGGGACGATTGCGTTTTAGCACCGACCTGGCCGAAGGCATACAGGACGCGTTGTTTGTTTTTAGCTGTGTGGGGACCCCGTCCAGCCCGGATGGCTCCTGCGACCTTTCCTTTGTGGATAACGTGGCCGGTCAGATTGGACAGATCATCAACGACTACAAGATAATTATCAACAAATCCACCGTACCTGTGGGAACGGCGGATCGGGTGAAAGGAATTATCCGGGAAAAGCTTAAGGACAGAGGTGTATCCGTGGAATTCGACGTGGTTTCAAACCCGGAATTTCTGAAAGAGGGGGATGCTGTGAACGATTTCCTAAAGCCTGATCGTGTGATCGTGGGCACGGATAACGTGAGAACAGCCAAACTACTGGAAACACTCTATGCCCCCTTTGCTCGCAGCCGCGAAAAAATGATCATCATGGGGGTGCGTAGCGCCGAGATGACCAAATATGCGGCCAACTGCATGCTGGCTACCAAGATTTCCTTTATGAACGAAGTAGCCAATATTTGCGAGGCTGTCGGTGCAGATGTACGGGAAGTGCGCAACGGTATTGGTTCGGACAGACGGATCGGCTATCATTTCATCTATCCGGGTGTAGGGTATGGTGGGTCCTGTTTTCCCAAAGACGTGCGCGCAATGATCCATACGGCAAAAGAAAATGGTTGTTCGCCGGATTTGGTGGCTGCTGTGGATGCAGTCAACAATCGGCAAAAGAGCATGGTGGCCCGGAAGATAATCGATTATTTTGCAACCCGTGGCGGTGTAACGGGTAAAATCCTGGCCTTGTGGGGGCTGGCTTTCAAAGCCAATACCGACGATATGCGCGAGTCAGCAGCGTTGGACATCATAAGGGATGTCACCAGTGCCGGAATGAATGTGAAAGCTTATGATCCGGTGGCCGGTCCCAATGCCAGGCGACTATTGGCTGACAATGCCAACGTGACGGTCGTGGACAATCAATACGATCCAGTGGATGGCGCGGATGCCTTGGCCGTGGTGACGGATTGGAATCAGTTCCGCAATCCGGATTTCGTGCGCATAAAAAAGATGCTCAAAGCACCATTGGTGTTTGACGGCCGAAATCTTTTTTCACGGTCCTTTATGAAAGAGATGGGCTTTTCTTATATTAGCGTTGGGCGGCCGGTGGTAATGGTTGATTAGCGTGAAAGGGTTAAGGCGAGAAAGGCGGGAAAAGAGAAGAAATGGCACAGATAAGATCTTTGCCACCTATGTGTTGCCGTTATCTTTCTCGCGTTTCTCGCTTTTCCCGCGCGTCTCGCATAACTCTCGCGAAGAATAGTGCCTTATTTAATTTTTCAACAAATTCAAGAGGTGAAAGCGTGAAACCACCCTTTTCAAAAGATATACTGACCCTCGATCCCGAAAAAGAACTCCAAAAAATTTGTAGCCAAATCCGTTTGCTGATGAGGAAACAGCTCAAGCGCCGTGGGTTGGTTGTGGCCCTTTCCGGCGGTATCGACAGCAGTGTTTCTGTTGGATTGGCAACGAAAGCGTTAGGGCCGGAACGCGTGGTGGCTTTATTAATGCCTGAACGCCATTCCTCTGATGATACGCTTGATTTGAGTAAATCAGTGGCCGAAACATTCAGAGTGAAGTGGTTTCATGAAGATATCTCCAGGGTTTTGGAGGCCGTGGGATTCTACCGGCGTTATGATGATGCCGTGCGTAAAGCCATCCCCGAATATGGTGATGGGTGGAAGTCCAAAATTGTAATTCCCAATGTGATGGAGTCCAAGGGGTTTAACCTATTTTCTGTCGTTGCTCAGCAGCCGGATGGAACCCAAGTACAGAAGCGGCTGCCACTTGAAGCGTACCTTGAAATCGTTGCTGCTACCAACTTCAAGCAGCGCACGCGGAAAATGTTCGAGTATTACTATGCTGACCGATTTAATTACGCGGTTGTGGGTACCCCGAATCGCCTGGAGTATGATCAGGGATTTTTTGTCAAGTTAGGCGATGGCGCTGCAGATATCAAACCCATTGCCCACCTTTACAAAACCCAGGTGTATCAGATGGCCGCCCACCTTGGCGTTCCCGAAAAAATCCGTATGCGTCCGCCAACCACCGATACCTACTCTATGCCTCAGGGTCAGGATGAGTTCTATTTTTCCTTGCCTCACGACAAAATGGATCTTTGCCTGTATGGCAAAAACAATGGTTATCGTCCGGAGGAAATCGCCGCAACACTTGGACTAACTTTCGATCAGGTTCAACGGGTTTACGATGACATCGACACCAAGCGTAGTACCACGCGATATTTGCATTTGTCGCCGCAGTTGATTGAAGCTGTGTCTGAAATAAAATGATATCACCGCCCGCTGCGCTCGAGACGCAAAGAACGCAGAGGGGGGAAAAGCCTCCCCGAAGGGAAAACAAACGCTTTGCGAACTCTGCGCCTCTGCGGTGAAATAAAATACGGATAAAAAGATATCACCGCCCGCTACGCTAAAGACGCAAAGAACGCAGAGGTGTGTTGGATAATCGTCCCCTAAGGGAAATCAAAAACGCTTAGCGCACTTTGCGCCTCTGCGGTGAAATAAAATATGGATAAAAAGATATCACCGCCCGCTTCGCTCGAGACGCCAAGAACGCAGAGAGGTGCTGGATGATCCCCCGCAAAAGGGGAACTGAAACCCTCAGCGAACTCTGCGCCTCTGCGGTGAAAATAATGGATAAAAAGATATCACCGCCCGCTTTGCTCAAGACGCAAGGAACGCAGAGGGGTGTTGGATAATCCTCCCCGAAGGGCAACTAAAACCCTCAGCGTACTCTGCGCCTCTGCGGTGAAAATAATGGATAAAAAGATATCACCGCCCGCTACGCTAAAGACGCAAAGAACGCAGAGGTGTGTTGGATAATCCTCCCCTAAGGGAAATCAAAAAATCTTAGCGCACTTTGCGCCTCTGCGGTGAAATAAAATATGGATAAAAAGATATTACCGCCCGCTTCGCTCGAGACGCCAAGAACGCAGAGAGGTGCTGGATGATCCCCCGCAAAAGGGGAACTGAAACCCTCAGCGTACTCTGCGCCTCTGCGGTGAAAATAATAGATAAAAAGATATTACCGCCCGCTACGCTAAAGACGCAAAGAACGCAGAGGTGTGTTGGATAATCCTCCCCTAAGGGAAATCAAAAACGCTTAGCGCACTTTGCGCCTCTGCGGTGAAATAAAATATGCTGATTATCACGGATTTTGGGGAGGTCCTCTAAACCCCCCGAGTGACGCCGAAATAAGAAGATTTTGCAACCAATTCTCATGATATCGGAAGCCATTCAGTCTTTCGGCCGGACTTTGCAAGCCATGATACTTGGCGACCGTCCTCGGATTTGAAGGCGCAAAATTCTGGATGAGTGCCCATCCGCGAATACCCTGCTCGGCTGCCTCAAGACTTCCATGGAAATATTGGGTGCAGAATAGGTAACGATCCAATCGTTGCATGAGCCTATCGACCATGTTGCTTGTCCGATGCGCGCCGGGATGGTTATAAGCAATTGAAAATGAGGGAAGATTATTGCGCAGCTTTTCAAGCTTGGTCATGATGACAGATGGCATCTCACGGCAGGAAGCCCATTCGTGAAGACGCCTCACCCGTTGAGCAAAAGAGGCTTTGCTTTTAGCCTGATAGCAGCTCCACAGCTTATCTGAAACCAACCGGAAGATATCTTTGAACTTTTTCCGTGATCGATCTCGGATGGAAATGTAAAGGTGTAAAAAGCAGGAGATGAGCACCATAGCCGGGAATAATGACTTGAATGCGTTCATGGTTGGCATCCAGCCATCCGTGTTGCAGGTTTGCGGAGAGTAAGTCGGGTTCAAGTCCTGCGCTTCCTTTTTAAAAACACCATAGCCGGCCTCAAGGTCCTGTTGGCCGGCACTTTTCTTCACGGCCACGCCTAAAATGCAATCGTTGCCGACCGTGCAGGGCACATAGACCTTTTCGCCCTTGATTCGGCTGTGTTTTTCATCCGCGCTGATATGCTGGGGCAGGTATTCAGGGTTTTTAATGGAGGTGCCGATGAGGCTGTTTTTGCCAAGAGACGTCTCCATTCGGTACCAATACATCGGGTTTTTTCCGAAGCCGTAGGCTAACATCCAGAAGGGAACAGCAGCCTTGCGCAACATGAGAGGTTTTTCAACATCCTTTGTAAACCCAGTCATATAGGGCATAGCAAAGGCTGGACGTATCGTATAGGCGATGCCATCAACTTTAATACGGCGGATCCAAATCGACAGCTTTTTCGAACGATACTTATCTTTCATCCGATAGCCTTTGGAAAATGAAGGCGGAAACAGTTCTGGGAAAAGCTCATATTGCGCATCCAGAAATTTTCTGAAATCGACGGCCGAATTGATTTTGTTGTCATAGGGTTCTTGAGAAAATGGTAAACATATGGTTCTATTGAGTCGGGTGGTGGATGTTGCTGCATCTGCTTTTCCCATGTATAGTTAGAGACCTCCTTGCCAGGGTATGGTCTCTAACTATACAAAATCATTAATAAAAAGTCTAGTTGTTTAAATATTACGAAAAATCAACATGTTACACTAATGTTCATCCAGCTCCCCTAAATCCGTTATAATCAGAAAAAATATTACCGCCCGCTACGCTCGAGACGCGAAGAACGCAGAGAGGTGCTGGATGATCCCCCGCAAAAGGGGAACTGAAACCCTCAGCGTACTCTGCGCCTCTGCGGTGAAAATAATAGATAAAAAGATATCGCCGCCCACTTCGCTCGAGACGCCAAGAACGCAGAGAGGTGCTGGATGATCCCCCGCAAAAGGGGAACTGAAACCCTCAGCGTACTCTGCGCCTCTGCGGTGAAAATAATGGATAAAAAGATATCGCCGCCCACTTCGCTCGAGACGCCAAGAACGCAGAGAGGTGTTGGATAACCCTCCCCGAAGGGGAACTAAAAAATCTTAGCGCACTTTGCGCCTCTGCGGTGAAATAAAATATGGATAAAAAGATATTACCGCCCGCTTCGCTCGAGACGCCAAGAACGCAGAGAGGTGCTGGATGATCCCCCGCAAAAGGGGAACTGAAACCCTCAGCGTACTCTGCGCCTCTGCGGTGAAAATAATAGATAAAAAGATATTACCGCCCGCTACGCTAAAGACGCAAAGAACGCAGAGGTGTGTTGGATAATCCTCCCCTAAGGGAAATCAAAAAATCTTAGCGCACTTTGCGCCTCTGCGGTGAAATAAAATATGGATAAAAAGATATTACCGCCCGCTTCGCTCGAGACGCCAAGAACGCAGAGAGGGGTTGGATAATCCTCCCCGAAGGGCAACTAAAAACCTTAGTGTACTTTACGCCTCTGCGGTGAATAAACAATAATGGACATAAATAAACTGTCAGGAGAAATAATCGGCGCGGCCATTGAGGTGCACAAGAACCTTGGACCCGGACTGTTGGAATCCACCTATGAAGAATGTCTGTGTTTTGAATTGAGTTTGCAGGATATTGAATTCAAGAGACAGGTCAACTTGCCGGCCATATACAAAGGCAACAAAATCGATTGCGGATATCGGATCGATATCGTTGTCGAAAAATCTATCATTCTTGAACTGAAAGCCATTGACGCGATTCTTCCTATCCATAAAGCACAGTTGTTAACCTATCTGAAGCTTTCGAATCTTCAGTTAGGTTTCTTGCTTAACTTCAATATTCCACTCATGAGAGATGGAATTCATAGGATGGTAAATGATTTTAAATCTTAACAATAAATTCACCGCCCGCTTCGATCGAGTAGCAGAGAAGGCGAAGGGTTTAAATTTCCCTGACGGGAGGGAAAAGATTTGGCGAAGCCAACTGTATACTGTTTCTCTTTGCGAACTCTGCGCCTCTGCGGTGAACAATAAAAAATAAGGAGTAATAGAACCAAATGGGTGAGAACAAAACCAAAATTAGAGAATTCATTATTGAAAATTTCCTTTTCGGTAACGCCGATGGCTTAAAGGATGATACCTCCTTTCTTGAAGAAGGCATTATCGATTCCACAGGTGTGCTGGAGCTGGTGACCTTTCTTGAGGAAAACTTTGGTATCCAGGTGGAAGACGAAGAATTGATTCCGGAAAATCTGGACTCTATCGACAATGTCAGTTCCTTTTTGGAACGGAAATTGGGCTAAGGATTACCGCCCGCTACGCTCGAGCCGCAGAGAACGCGAAGGATTGTATATCTCCCAAATGGGACGGATAAAAATCTCTGCGAACTCTGCGTCTTTGCGGTGAGAAAAAAATGCTAATTCACAATTTTCTCGAAAAGTCGGCGGCGCAATTTCCAGAGAAAGTCGCCGTTATCCACGAAAAAAACCGCATCACCTACAGTCAGATCAATAGCGCCGCCGATTGTCTATCTGCGTTCCTTTTGGAACGTAAGATCGAATTGGGCGACCGTGTTGTCCTGCTGATGGAGAATAGCTGCGAATATGTGATTGCCTATTACGGGACTTTGAAGTCAGGTGCTGTCGTTGTACCCCTGAGTACCGACCTGAAACCCGACGGCCTCAATGCGCTATTGGCTGAACTCGAACCCGCGGCCATCATTTCTTCCACACGTTTTGAACGACTACTCCAGGCCTCGGATCTTAGCATCCCCAGTCTGAATACAATGATCATCCACAATCCAAAACTCGATTGGTCAAACAAATTCAGAAATGCCTTCACGTTACAACAGACCACAAACAACCCACAACCAGCCACCCACAACCCGCAACCAACAAACCAACCAACCAATTTAGCCAACATCATCTATACTTCCGGCTCCACCGGCAAACCCAAAGGCGTTATGTTAAGCCACGTCAATATTGTATCCAATGTCAACGCCATCTGTGATTATTTACAATTGACCGCTGAGGACATCCAGATGGCCGTGCTGCCTTTTTTTTATGTGATGGGCAAATCACTGCTTAACACGATTATTGCCGTTGGCGGGACATTGGTAATCAATAACAAATTTGCCTTTCCAGCATCGGTCATCAATCAAATGATACAGGAAAAAGTCACTTTATTTTCAGGCGTACCGTCCACATACGCCTATTTGTTGCATCGCTCTCCATTGAAATCAAGCGCTGATCAGTTGCCCCATCTACGCATGGTAACCCAGGCCGGCGGGCATATGGCCCGTTCCGTTAAAAAGGCACTTCGGGATGTTTTGCCCGATCATACCCGGATTTGTATCATGTACGGTGCCACGGAGGCCTCCGCTCGCCTGGCCTGGCTTAACCCGGATTGTTTTGAGCAGAAAATCGATTCCATCGGCCAAGCCATCCCTGGTGTGACAATCCGGGTTATGGATGCTAACGGAAGAGACTTGCCGCCAGGAGAAAAAGGTGAAATTGTCGCCAGTGGTCCCAACATCATGCGCGGCTATTGGCAGGACCCGGATGCAACCGCCGCCGTTCTGGACCAAAACGGATATCACACGGGCGATCTGGGATGGAAGGATGAGGATGGGTTTATTTTTCTGGACGGCCGCAAGGATAACCTTCTTAAAGTTGGTGGCCACCGGATCAATCCCCAGGAAGTTGAAGATGCGCTTTTGGCTACCCAACTGGCGGTCGAGGCCGCGGTTGTCGGCGTTCCTGACACACTTCTTGGTATGCGCATGACCGCATTGGTCGTTCCACTGAACGGTGGGGATGCAGATGCAGAGGCGATTATGGCATCCTGCGCCACTTTGCTGCCTAAATACAAACTGCCCAGTGATATTAAACTGGTGCGATCGCTCCCAAAAAATGCGAACGGAAAAGTGGACCGGGAGGGGTGTTTGAGGCTTGTGGGGGAGGGAAAAGACTGAGGCGAGAAAGGGTTCGGGCGGGAAAAGCGGGAAAAAGTTAAGGCGAGAAAGGTGGAAAAAGCGGGAAAAGCGGGAAAAGCGGGAAAAGCGGGAAAAGCGGGAAAAGCGGGAAAAGCCGGAAAAGCGGGAAAAGCGGGAAAAGCCGGAAAATAATGGCACAAATTAGACGCTTTGAAGATCTTGAGTGCTGGCAGCGTGCTGTGGATTTAGCTGTCAATATATATGAACAAAGCAGCTCCGGTGAATTGGGAAAGGACTTCGGTTTGCGTGACCAGTTGCGAAGAGCAGCTGTTTCGATTTCATCAAATATAGCTGAAGGCAAGGAGCGAGAAACAGTTCCAGAATTTATTCGATATCTTTACATTGCAAAAGACTCCGCTGGTGAGTTGCGGACGCAATTAATTATTGCTGGAAAAATCGGCTATAATAAACAAGAAAAACTGAATTCATTGACAAGTGAAACTGAAAGGATTGGGGCGATGATAGGGAATTTAATCAAGCGCTTAAAATTAAAACGATAGGTGCTTCAAATAGGCGTCTCGCAGTTTACATTTCCCGCATTTCGCGCTTTTCCCGCGAGTCTCGCGCAACTAAAAACACTTGAATCCATGAACCCTAAATCATCATGCCCTTTCCCAAAATAACCCACCTCGGCGCCGAAACCCAAGTAACCGGTTCCTGCCACCTGATGAAAGCCAATGGCGTGACCATCATGGTGGATTGTGGACTGGTTCAGGGCAGTGATACTTTGCGAAAAATCAAGGATTGGTCGGTCAAGCCAAGCGAGATCGACTATCTTTTTCTTACGCATGCCACATTGATCACATCGGAAGAGTTCCAGAATTGATTCAACATGGATTCAGGGGTGAGATCATCTGCTCCCATCCAACCAAGGTCCTTTTGAATCCCATGCTAAGTGATGCCATGCGGTTTTCAGGATTGTCCCGACAGTCGGCCGAGCGCCTTCAGGAAAAGATTGAAGATTTGGCATGGGGATTCGAGTTCGGCCAGACTTTTGATTTGGTAAAAGGGATTGCTTTTATGGTGGGAAGAGCCGGGCATATCCTGGGTTCGTCCTTTATTCGGTTTCAAGATTCAACAAGCGGATGGTCCGTGCTGTTTTCAGGCGACTTGGGGGCCGCCAATACGCCTATTCTGCCGGATCCCGAAATTCCGGAACCGGCCGATTTGGTGATACTTGAGTCTACCTATGGGAACCGGTTGCATGATGATCGGGACCAGCGCATCAAGCGGTTGGGAAACGCGCTTTCCCGGGCGTTGGCAAACGGCGGCAAGGTGTTTGTCCCCGCGTTTGCTTTGGGACGCACCCAGGAACTGATATATGAAATGGATCGCATTTTTTCCGATTCCAAGTATATTGAAATGTTTCCGGAATTGCAGGGTAACGCGCGCCCACCGGTATTTGTCGATTCTCCTTTGGGATTGGAAATCACCGACATTTACTCGCGCTTGACCGAGTACTGGGATAAGGAATCCCGGGACTTGCAGCGGCAAGGCGACCACCCTATTGATTTTGAGGGATTGTTTGCGGTGGAGAATCACCAACACCATCTTCAGCTATGCGATATAAAAGGCCCAGCCATTATCTTGGCCGGCAGCGGAATGTGTACGGGTGGCCGAATCGTGAATCACCTTCTTTCAGGGATTGAAAAAACGGAAAATGACATCCTGTTTGTCGGCTACCAGGCTATTGGCACGCCTGGACGCCACATTCAAGACCATGCCGGCAGATGCGGCGGTTATGTCGAACTTGATGGGCAGCGTAAATGGATAAAGGCGCGGGTGCATACCCTGACCGGCTACTCTGCCCATGCCGACCAGAAAGGATTGGTTGATTGGATCGCATCCATGGATCAAAAACCCGGTAAAATCAAATTGGTTCATGGCGAAGCACCGGCTCGACAGGCGCTGGCGGAAGTGTTGACGCGAAAAGGGTATGTTGTTGAGGGGGAGTGAGCTGATAGGAAAGAGGCTATAGGCCAAGGGCGATGGGCCATAGGTGATGAGCTATGGGGAAAATCGGAAAGCGGAAGAGATGAAAATGAAGGGTTCAAGGGGTCTTCACGGTGTCGAGGGAGAAAGCCGTTAGCTCTATCCCATATTTCCCGCGTTTCTCGCTTTTCCCGCCACTCTCGCTGATTATTGTCAAACACAACAAACTCAAGCAACCGACTACCCACAACAATCAACAAGCATATTATCACCGCAGAGTTGCAGAGAACGCAAAGAAAAGAAATGGTCTTTGTTGGCTTCGCCAAAGTTTTGTTTTTCCCATCAGGGAAATTTAAACCCTCCGCGATCTCCGCGCCTCGAGCAAAGCGGGCGGTGAAAAAATAATCACCATTGGCTTCGCCAAAAAGATCAGATAACCTTGCACTGATACTGCATTATTTTCGGGTCATTGGTCATAAGATGACAATTTTCAACAATACTTTGGGCAACAAGCATTCGATCAAAAGGGTCTTTGTGATGAAACGGCATTTCCTTCAATAGCAGTGCCGCTTCCGCACTGAAATCCATCAAGGCAAAACCGGTTTCTGCTGCGAGCTCAACCGGATTGAAATCGATTTCAATTTTTCCAATAGAGGCCTTGATCATTAGTTCCGCAACAGTGATTGACGATAAATAGATTGTGTTTGATAAGTCTTCCAGTGCAGAGCGTTTTGATTTACCAAGCTTGGACGGTGTGGACAGAGACCACAGGAAAATATGAGTATCAATGATAATATTCATTCGTCGGTTCCATAGAACAATTCGTTTATTTCAGCATCTTCATCCATTATGTTATCTGGAACGATAAGCTTTCCTGCCAGGAGCCCGAGTTTCCTTTTTCCTTCTGGCTTATGAATGACCAGATCAACAAGGGGTAAGTTATTTTTGGCAATAACAACTTTCTCTCCGCGGTAGACGAGGGCCACCAGTTTTGAAAGATTCGTTTTTGCTTCGGAGATGTTGACTATTTTCATTTTTCACCACCTAAGATTATTAGCTGATCTTTCTGACCAACCTTACCAAAATAGACCAGCTTGGTCAACTTTATTCGTTTCTATCGTCCCTGGCAGGGGAATGTAACCCCTCTGCGCCTCCGTGGCCTCGAGCGGAGCGGGCGGTGAAATAGTTAGCCACGGACTCACACGGCCCCACACGGACAGACACAGACGGTTTAACTGATAGATAGGCAATCGGCTAAATTTTTCCTGCGAATAAGCCGATTATAAATTATCTAAGTGCGTCAATGAAAAAGCGTTTTACATCTATATGAATTCAGAACGGGTATGTATTCCAGGCGGCGGAGCTATTTACAAGCGTAGATCGACCTTTTTTAGTATTTCCTGCTTTTCCCGCAAGTATCGCTGAAAGGTTGTTAAAGCCAAATGACTCAAGGACTCCAACAAACCCACAACCCCTTAGCGAACTCTGCAACTTGAGCGAAGCGGGCGGCGAAAAAATTAGCCACCGACTCACACCAACAGACACAGACAAAAAAGATATAAAATCATAATCATTTTCTTCATCAGCCATAGACTGAACAAAACCCGTCTGTGTAAGTCCGTGTGTGTCCGTGGCGAAAAATAAGAATGAAAGAAGACAAAATAACCTACAACATTAACGGCGCTGTTTTTGAAGTAAACAAGGTGCTTGGCTCAGGTTTTCTTGAAAAAGTTTATGAAAGGCATTAGTTCATGAACTAAGCCGCAGAGGACTTAAAGCAAGCAACCAGATTCCGATAACCATTCGTTACAAGCAGAAAGTTGTTGGCGAATATTTTGCTGATATCATTGTTGAAGATAGCATCATTTTGGAGATTAAGGCAGTGGATAGGCTATCCAGCGTTCATGAAGCACAAATTTTAAACTACCTCAAGGCAACCGGTTACAAGGTTGGCCTGCTTATCAATTTTACCCACCCTAAGGCAGAGATAAAGCGATTTGTTTTTTAGCCACAGACATACACGGACAGACACAGACAAAAAAGAAAATAAAATCAAAACCTTTTCAAACCGAAGGATTCCCTTAACCTGTTTGTGTGAGTCCGTGTGTGTCCGTGGCAAAATAAAGAGGAGAAAGTATGAAGAAATGCAGAAGCTGGAGTTCATTGTTGATCTTACCTTTTTTTCTCATCATTGCATGCTCAGGAGGAGGCGAGATGGAAACCCAAAAAACCACATATAAAAATTTGAATGACATTCCCGACAGCGCATGGGAAGCACTTTCACAGAAAAAAATATACTTTGGCCATCAGTCGGTGGGCTTCAACATAATCGACGGTATTAAGGACCTGATGAAGGAATATCCCAAGATCAAACTGAATATCGTTGAGACCAGTGAACCCAAGGATTATAATGCAGGCATACTTGGCCACTCAAAAGTCGGAAAAAATACAGATCCCGCTTCAAAAACAGCGGACTTCTCAAGGTTTCTTGATAAGGGTATCGCTAAACAAGCAGATGCTGCGGCCCTTAAATTTTGCTATGTGGATGTAACGGCCGACACCAATGTGCAAAAGGTATTCGATGATTACGTTCAAACAATGGATGCGGTAAAAGCCAAATATCCCGATCTGAAACTGATTCATTTCACTGTTCCGCTAACGACAATAAAAACCTCTTGGAAAACCTGGTTAAAGAAAACCATGGGGAAAAAAGATATCTGGGAATATACCGAAAACGTAAAGAAAAACCAATACAATGACCTTCTGGTAGCCAAATATAAAGGCAAAGAACCAATAGTTGATATTGCAGCAGTCGAGTCGACTAAACCGGATGGGTCACGGAATACATACGATTATGATGGAAAAACCTACTTCTCCATGGTGCCCGAGTATACTTACGACGGTGGGCATCTGAATGAGGTGGGGCGAAAGCGTGTTGCTGCTGAATTTTTGGTTACATTGGTTAATGAAATATAAATAGCCACCGACCCACACGGAAAGACACAGACGAAGTAACCAATAGGTAGAGGCGATGGGCGATGGGCGATGGGAAGGCGGAAGCTTGGAAGATCGGAAGATCTGGAGATGAAGATTTCAACGGGCCGAGGATTCGAGGGGGCCGTTAGCCCATATTTCCCGCGTTTCTTGCTTTTCCCGCCAGTCTCGCTGATTATTATTAAACCCAACAAACCCAAAGAACACAAGTCGCCCAACCAACTCAACGAACACAATTAATTCAAGTAACCAAAACAACCCTCTGCGAACTCTGCGCCTCGAGCGAAGCGGGCGGTAAAATAATTAGCCACAGACGATCCGGCTAAATTTTTTCTACGAATCAACCGATTATAAATTATCTAAGTGTGTCAATGAAAAAGCGTTTTTACATCTATATGAATTCAGAACGGGTATGTAATCCAGGCGGCGGAGCTATATGCAAGCTTGGATCTATTACAGATGATTGTAAATAGGCGATAGGCTATGGACTATAGCTGATGGGTGAAACCCAACGAACCCAAGTAACCCAATAAACATTGTATCACCGCAGAGACGCAAAGAACGCAGAGAAAAACAATATGCAATCCCGTCAGGGAAAACAAACCCCTCAGCGATCTCTGCGCCTCGAGCGAAGCGGGCGGTGAAATAATTAAAATGAACAAATCAAAAATAATTAACTATCTAACCATAGATGTAGAAGATTATTTCCAGGTCTCAGCCTTCGAAAAAGTTATTGAACCAAAAGGGTGGGATACCTACCCCTGCGGTGTCGTTCAGAACACCCAGATCATATTGGATCTATTGGCGCAACAAGATGTAAGAGCCACATTTTTCATCGTTGGCTGGATTGCGCAACGCTATCCAGAGCTCGTTCGCCAGATAAGCGAACACGGCCACGAGGTTGGATGCCACAGCTACTGGCATAGAAAAGTCTACGACTTGACGCCGGAGGAATTTAGACAGGACACATACCGATCCAAATCGATTCTCGAGAACATCACCGGTAAACCGGTTTATGGATATCGGGCGCCGAGTTACTCTATTACCAATAAATCATTGTGGGCCTTGGATGTATTATCGGAAATGGGCTTCCAATATGATTCTTCCATTTTTCCAACCTACCATGATAATTATGGAATTCCAGATGCCCCTCGATTTGCATACAAACTTGGCGCTCAGAAAATGATCGAGTATCCCATATCCACCACAAGGGCCATGGGACGCAATCTACCCATCTCAGGCGGTGGCTACTTCAGACTGTTTCCCTACTCGATTACGCGATCGGCGTTGAAAAGAATCAACACAAAGGAAAATCAACCATTTGTTTTTTATCTACATCCGTGGGAACTTAATCCGGACCAGCAAAGGATCAAACACGCCAGTGCGCTATCCCGATTCCGGCACTATGTGAATCTGAAGACAACACGGAGAAAGTTTGAAAGATTACTGGATGATTTTAGATTCAGACCATTTGCCGATGGGTTATAGGGTATGGGCTATAGGCGATGGGAAAAAATGGAAAGCGGAAGCTTAAAAGATCGGTTTAATTTTCTCGCTTTTCCCGCCAGTCTCGCTGATAGTTTTTAAACCCAACAAACTCAATGAATCCAACAAACATAACATCACCGCAGAGTCGCAGAGAACGCAGAGAAAAGATTAGGGTTGGCTGGCTACGCCAGGAAAAACGGATAGATAGCATTCTATTCTATTTGATCCCCCTCTCAGGGATCAACCCCCTCTGAGCCTCTGAGTCCTTGAGCGGAGCGGGCGAGAGATAAAAAAGGTAGCCTCTCACAGAGTCACAGAGATCACATGGTATAGATTAAAAAATCAAACGGATTAACATACTATTTCCCTTACCCGTCAGGAAATTTAAACCCTCCGCGCACTCAGCGCCTCGAGCGAAGCGGGCGGTTAAAAAAAATCACCGCAGAGACGCAAAGCACGCAGAGAAAAACAATATACAGTTGGCTTCGTCAAATTTTATTCCTTCCCGTCAGGGAAAATTAAACCCTCCGCGATCTTCGCGTCTCGAGCGAAGCGGGCGGTGAAATAATTCGCCACAGACGAACACGGACAGACACAGACGAATCAGCTGATAGTTTATAGGGCTTGGGTAAAAACAGGAAAGCGGAAGATTGGAAGAGCGGAAGATATGAAGATGAAGGATTCAAGGGTTCAAGGACTCGAGTGGGGAAGGCTCGGTAACTCATTTTCTCGCTTTTCCCGCATTTCGCGCCAGTCTCGCTGATTATTGTTAAACTCAACAAACATAACATCACCGCAGAGACGCAGAGGACGCAAAGAAAAAGATGGGATTCAGTTGGCTACGCCAATTTTTTTGGTTTCCCGTCAGGAAATTTAAACCCTCAGCGCACTCAGCGCCTCGAGCGAAGCGGGCGGTTAAAAAAAATCACCGCAGAGACGCAAAGCACGCAGATAAAAACAATATACAGTTGGCTTCGCCAAATTTTATTCCTTCCCGTCAGGGAAAATTAAACCCTCCGCGATCTCCGCGTCTCGAGCGAAGCGGGCGGTGAAATAAAAAGTATCCACCGACAAAGAACCATGAACAATCAAGATGAAAATTCAGTGTCAACGCCAGGAATGCTTGCCTATTCAGGGCTGGCAATCGCGTTCTTAATTACCTTTTTTCCTGTAATGAAGAACCTGTTTCAAACATGGCTTACGTCTGATGACAATTCACACGGCCTTTTGATTCTTCCGATGAGCCTTTACATTGTTTGGAATCACCGTCATGCAATAAAAAAAGCCAAAATAATTCCTGGCCGTGGCGGTATGTTTTGGGTAACGACGGCAACACTGCTTTATCTTTTCGGCCACCTCGCGAGTATTCTGACCGTTGGTTATCTATCATTCGTGTTGACTATCTGGGCAGTGGTCTGGTCGCTATATGGGAAAGAGATTTTTCGAGTCCTTTGTTTTCCGATGGTCTTTTTGCTTTTGATGATCCCCGTACCATCCCAATTTTACTCCATGGCTACAATACCATTGCAATTGATCGTGACCAAATACAGTGCCTTGATTATCAGTCTTTGCGACATTTCCGTTTTAAGAGAAGGCAATGTGTTACATCTACCACATCAAAGCTTGCAGGTCGTTCAGGCGTGCAGTGGACTGCGATCACTGATGGCATTGGTGACATTGTGCGCTATTTTTGCGTATTTGACCCTGACGTCCAACTTACTTCGAAGCATACTGGTTGTCAGCAGCATACCCGCTGCAATCATAGTCAATATTGTACGGGTGGTGAGCATGGTGCTGGCTTTTCAGCTTTGGAATTTGGATCTTTCCAAAGGACTGGCTCATACCATTTTTGGTGTGGGTATCTTTTTTCTGGCACTAATGATTATCATACTATTTAGAGGAATACTTGCTAAATGGGACGTACCATCTACCGCCGCCTGATCTATACGTTTGTCTGTTTTCTCATCGCGGCATCTATCATCTATTTAAATCCATCTGATGGTAGTATCAGTGTAAAAGAACCGCTTAATTTGGTTTTTTCTGTGGTTGATGAATGGGAACCCGTCAATGTGATTGAGATGCAAGAGTCTTTTGTCGATTCTCTATCACTGGATGATTATTTATTTCGATCCTATATAAAGGATGGAAAGACCGTTAACCTTTACATTGGGTATTATCAGACAGCTGAAAAAATCGGTGCTGCTCATTCTCCCCTTGTCTGTTTCCCAGGTCAAGGATGGACGATTTCCACACCGAGAACAATGAATATCAGGTCCGACGCAGGAATGGTTCATTCGGCAAGAATAACTGCGGCTAAAGATGGGCAGCAAGAATTGATTATCTATTGGTTCCAGTCTTATGATAGGACATCTGGCGGGACGTTTATGCAGAAAATTAATGGGTTATGGGGTCGGCTGAAGGGCAACCCGACTGACAATGCTTTTGTAAGGGTTTCGGTCAGCGTTGTAGACAATAATACAGATGAAGCGGAACGCAATGCCGTAAATTTTATCAAAGATTATTATCCATTATTTCTCGCATATATTAAAAAGTAGAATTCGCTCCCTATAAAGCTCCAGTTGTCTGGTTCCCACGCTCCTGTGTGGGAACCCATATTCAGTCTGGTGAAGGTTAATTGGTGCTCCCAATAGAAAAGAAATACCAACCACGTCATGCCGGGCTTGACCCGGTATCCAGCCATTTTTAGATTTTCAAAAGAGACAGTAGAACCATCAATTGGCACATAGAGGAGAAGGTTAAGCATGGTCATCTTGTTTTGGATATCAGTTTTCATGATTTTTTATGTCTATATCGGATATCCTATAGTAGTTGTTTTATTATCCTTTATTATAGGTAAGAGCGTAAAAAAAGAGAATAGTGAACCGTTCGCTACCATTATAATTGCAGCTTTCAATGAATCTGAACACATTCATAAAACAATTCAGAATAAGCTCGATCTTGATTATCCAAAAGATAAACTGGAAATCATCGTTGTCTCGGACGCATCGGATGACGGTACTGATGAACTCGTTAATGAGTTTAAAGAGGCCAACGTTCGCCTTATTCGCCAGGAACCGAGAGCTGGAAAAACATCCGCTTTGAATCTGGCTGTCCCTCATGTCAAAGGAGAAATTATAGTATTCTCCGATGCGAATTCCATCTATGATCCCAAGGCAATCAAAAAGCTCGTCGGCAACTTTTCAGATCCCGAAGTCGGGTATGTTACTGGAAAAATGATCTATGTCGATTCCGATGGATCCATGGTCGGTGATGGCTGCAGCGCATACATGAAATATGAAAATCTTCTAAGAAAATATGAGACGCTTTTAGGTTCGGTCGTTGGGGTAGACGGAGGTATCGATGCGATTCGAAAACAGCTTTACGCTCCCATGAAAGATGATCAACTTCCTGATTTTGTTCTTCCACTCAAGATAGTTGAAAAGGGATACCGTGTGGTTTACGAGCCTGAGGCATTGCTGAAGGAAGACACGCTAAAGGAAGCCGAAGATGAATATAAAATGAGAGTCCGAGTTTCTTTAAGAGCAATGTGGGCAATTCTTGACATGAAACATCTGTTATGGTTTCAGCAAAACCCCTTTTTTTCATGGCAGCTTATTTCACATAAACTGCTGCGTTATTTTTGTTTTGTTTTCCTAATAGTTGCCTTTTTTACCAATCTTTTCCTGCTTGATTCCGGATATGGATATATTTTGGCTTTTGTAATTCAGTGCGTTGCTTATCCGACGGCGTTCCTTTCGCCAAAACTCATAGAAACTTTACATTTTCCATCAAAAGTTACCGCTATTATCCGATATTTTTTTCTTATTAACTTAGCCTGTGCACACGCGTCTACGAAAGTTTTACGGGGTCAGAAGCAGGTTCTATGGACGCCGAGAAAAGGCTGAGTGCGATAGTTCGTGTTGTGAAAGTATTCTGGTTGGATTTTTACCACGATCAGTTTTTAAGATTTTACTCGTTTTAGCTGTTCACTGATGAATAAGTATAAAATGTTGATGGGTTAAAGGGGAAAAAATGACTCGTAGGTTTTTCTTGAAGCTGGCTGTCGCTATTGGTTTAGTGATAAACTTGTTTCCCTGGTTCCAAAAAAGGGCGTTTACTCAGGGAAAAATCACCAGAAAAAAGGATGTGGGGCTTCCACTTGGTGTTGATGATGACGGTTTTTCATATGTCTACTTGGTCAAAAACGGTTCTCCTGAGGACAACATTCAAAAAGCGATTGACCTGATGGGAGGCATTGAACATTTCATCAGCAAACAAGATATCGTTGTTTTAAAACCTAATGCACAGCGTTATAATCAAGGGATGACCAATACCGATGCTATGAAGGGATTTATTGACCTTGTTTTGAGTATCGAAGGTTTCTCTGGAGAAGTTATCATTGCAGAAAATCATCAGTATCAAGACGATAATTGTTGTGGTTGGACGACAGATGAAAGAAATGGAAAATTTAATCTAAATGAATTAGTCGAATATTACCAAAAAAAAGGTTATCCAAATGTAACCAAATATCATTGGCATGTTGCTGGACCATGCAAATACCCATTGGAAGGAAACGGCCAAGGCGAAAGTAGGGTGAATGGACCAGAAGAGGGCGATGGGTATGTTTGGATGGAAGATGATTATTATTTATCGCCATCTGGTCATATATGCCTAATGACCTACCCGATTTTTACCTCAAGTTACAGTGGCATCACAATTGATTTAAAAAAGGGTGCTTGGAAAAATGGGGAATACCTGGCTGAAAAGCGATTACGTTTTGTAAATTTTGCAGGTCTAAATCATCACGGGCGTTATGCAGGAGCCACCGCAAGTGTGAAAAACCTGATGGGTGTCGTGGATATGACTTGCGGTTTTCCGGGCGATTTATGCGCCAATACTTACAATACCCACCATATTGGCGTCTCACGTATGAAACATTGGTTACATCATGGACACTGGCGAATAAGAAGCTATAAGGGTTGGCTCCGTTACAAATTCGAGGATTATTGCTATCGTAACTTCCATTATACAGGTGGTGCACTTGGGAATTTTATGGCAAAGGTTCGAATGCCTGATTTAAATATCATTGCTGCTGATCTTGTAGGATGGGGGGACCGTAAGCGGCTTGACATGGCTTTTAGGCCAAAAGCACTTCTTGCTGGCACTGACCCTGTGGCTCTAGATTATATCGCGACTAAAGAAATACTATATCCAGGAACTCCAAAGGATGTAGCAGAGGTTTCCGGTGTGCCTCTACACCAACTCAATAATCCCGATGATACTAAAGGGCCCCTATACTGCTTTTTAAATGAGGCAAATGCTCAAGGCGTCGGAAATCTAAGCATGAGCAAAATTAAGCTCACACAAATTGATTTATCATAACAAGTCCAATAAATAACTGACCCTTTCTATGAATATTTTTTATATAACCGATGTGTTCCCCCTTTTGTCGCAAACTTTTGTGTTGCGTGAAATCAATGCACTTGAAGAACTTGGGCAAAATATTGCCGTTCTTTCACTTATCAGACGCCCTATATCTGATCCTGATCATGCCATAATGAAAAGACTCAAGGCACTGCGTTTTTATGGCCCTGACTTGCATCCAGAAAAAATACAAAAAGCTATATATCACTTTAGGGCTTTCAGGAAAAATCCAAAGGGATACTTGGAAGCATTGCGTTTGTCCAAGACCACGGGACTTCCTATAATGAAATATCTCTTTAGGGATTTAGCCACTTATGGCTTAACTATAGAGAGATTTGGAGCTCAGCATCTTCATGCCCATTTTGGCCGAGTTGGAATGCTGGCAGCGTGGTTATTAGGGAAAATGCTGAACCTACCATTTTCAGTAACATTACATGGCAGCGATGCACTTGTTGATCCTTATCCTGCCATTGGACGCGTTCTTCAAGACGCATCTCGTGTTATCTGCGTGTCTGGTTTTATTCAAAAGAAAGTCGTTTCTGATTTTGGGGTTAGCAATAGAAAGACTACCATTATTTACAATGGTATTGATCCAAATGAATTCATCCCGGCTGAAGTTCTTCAAAAAGAACTTCGCATCATTACTGTTGCTCGTTTACATCCTGTGAAATGTATTCCAGACCTTGTGGATGGCTTAGCATTGTTGGAAAAAAAAGGAATCAACTTCCAATGCACCATTGTTGGAGAGGGTGAAGAACGTAATAAAATTGAAGCGCAAATCCAATCGTTAGGGATGGAAAAGAATGTTAAGCTGCTTGGCGGATTAAGAAATGAAATGTTACCATCAATTTTAAAAGAACATAATTTATTTGTTATGCCCAGTTCTTCCGAGGGGTTAGGTGTCGCATTGTTAGAAGCCTTATCATGCGGATTGCCAGTCGTGGCTACACGCGTTGGGGGAATTCCAGAGATTATAAAAGACGGGATAAATGGCATTCTTGTTAGCCCCAATAGCCCGAATGAAATAGCAGATGCAATCATGGAATTGCATCAGATAACATTTGCTCATAAAGAAAAAATGGCAAAAGCGAACCGAAAAAAAATAGAGGAAGATTTCAATGTTTTTCATCAAGCAGAAAAACTTCTTCAGTTTTTTATAAATAGTGAAAAGTAAGATGATTCCGAATGACTGCATCATTTAAAATTGAACGATTGTCGATGAAAGATGTTGATTTGCTGTTTGAATTTAAACAGCGCTTGATGCCAGACAATTCAAAATGGATGGATCGACCTCGTTGGAATTGGTTATACAAAGAGAATCCGTTTGTCGACCTTACTCCGGTTTGGGTAATCAAAAGCAATGGCCGGATCGTTGGCTCCATAAGCGGAATTGTTTTCAAAATTCATTCTGGGGATGAATCTTTTACTGCTTACCATGGAGCAGATTTTTTTGTAGAGGAAGGATTCAGGGGGCTACCTGCATTACGATTATTTAAAAAGATGGCTTCCGATGGTGATTTAGTTGTTGCCGCCAATTTGTCACCTGATGCAAAAAAATTATTTTTAAAAATGGGTTTCGTTGATTTTAGCGATCATTTATATGAGGCAAAGGTTATTTTAAGTTCTGGCAATTATAGCTTTCATAGATTTTTGGTCAAACGTTTGGTTCAAAATTTTATGAAATTGGGGACTCGACTGATTGGATATGAGGCCAGCATAAATAAAGAAATACCCGATAATTATGAACTGTTGTGGAAAAGGATTGTTAAAAGACGAGAGTATGGAATTGAAAAATCCCGTTCTTATTTAAGATGGCGATACGCCCAGTGTCCATCCATCCAATACGATTTTGTTAGTATAACGCTCCAAGGGAATCTAAAATGTTTAGCTGTTGCTTCAATAATAACAGATAATGGTACTGGTGGTTCAAATGGATTACTATTTGACTTGTTGTTGCCTGAGAATGATTTTCTCGCCTTAATTGCTGCTTTAAGTGCGATTATTAATTATTTTAAGAGAAAAAGGTGCGATTCCTTCCAGATGCATTGGAATGCGAGCTGGGCAAGGCCAATTTTAAAAGGGTTAGGATTCTGGATCACACAAAGCGATCTTGGATGGTTAGTGAATACAAGAAAGGATAATGAAAAGCTACAAAAGTTGATGAATCCAGGAACATGGTATTTTTCATTAGGGGATACAGATAAATATTAAACTCCTTTCGTTTATCAAGTTAAGGTTAATCGCAAATGAAACTTGAATCGATTAAGGTTATGATTCACAGGTACTTGAACAGGGATATGGGTGTAATCCTTATCTATCATAGTGTGGTTGATTGCATTTTAGGCTTTAACATGTGGACACATATGCCTTTGAACCGTTTTGCGGCACACATGCGGGTACTAAAGCAGCAGGCTAATGTAATTCCACTTACTAAAATGATTTCATCTATCCAAAAGGGAAAACTACCCAAATATTCTGTGGCTGTGACCTTTGATGATGGATTTGTAAACAATTTTACGCGTGCCTTCCCAGTTCTGCAGCATTACAACATACCCGCAACTATATTTTTAAGCACGGCCTTTATTGGAACAACAAAGTTTTTTTGGCCGGAACGTCTGGCGTTTCGTTTGATGCGAACAAATTTGAAGAAGATCAATGTGTTGGATCAAGGATTTAGTCTTAACAGCGATGAAGATCGTTGTAATGCTTATACACATTTGAGAGACTATCTTAAAAAACTTCATCCAAAAGAAATTGATACTGAGCTAAAAAAAATAGAAAATATACTTAACATAAAGGAAACTTTCATTAATGATCCCATTTATCAGGAGTGGTTACCTCTTAACTGGGACCAAGTTAAGGATATGGAAGATAGTGGTCTGATTGAGTTTGGCGGTCACACTGCGGATCATCACATTTTAAGCCGTCTGAATTTATCAGAGGCAGAAGAACAAATTAAAGCCTGCAAAAATGCATTAGATCTAAATTTGAAATATCCAACAAAGTTATGGGCCTATCCAAATGGAGAAAAAAATGATTTTTCAGACGATCACAAGGAATTGCTACAAAAATATGGTTTTCTGTATAACTTTTCAACAATTCCATCCTATATATCAATAAATTCAGAAACTAACACTATAGGAAGGATAGGTATCGGAAGCCAAACGGATACTGATGAACTCATGAATATTTTATCAAAAAGGGATCGATGGGAAGAGCTTGATAAAACTCAAAGGATAAAAATGGCCTTAAAATGCGGTCTTTTCAAAAACTTCGATACAACAACAAAGAGTCTTTAAAAATGTGAGAATATTTAATTATACTCTAACAAGGTCTTTTTTTCGCTTAAAATTTTCCAGTTTTTTGATAAAAGCGGTGAGTTTTTTTTCTAACTTGTTCGCTCCGCATGAAAAACTAATATTTAAAACATAGATGTTAAAAGGCTAAATGACAAAATCATCTCATATTTGGCAAACTTTCAAACACGCATTAATTTATAGTACCGCTGGATTATTGGGCAAAGCAATTGGTTTTATCATGCTGCCGGTGTACGCACACTATTTAAGAGGAGAGGGGTACGGCACCATCGGAATGATTGATGTTGTTCTTTCTGTTCTCACACTATTAATAGGTTATGGCATCCAGGGTGCCATGACAAGGTTTTATTATGAAAGAGAAACCCTGGAAGAACATAGACAGGTAGTATCTTCAGCCATTTTTGTCATGCTTGCATTGACATTGAGTGTTTCCTTGCCTGTAGTTCTTTTTAACAAGCCCGTAGCCTATTTGGCTTTTGGAGACTCTGATAAAGCCATATATATTACACTCGCTGTATTTACCTTCATTGCAGACATATCCTCAAAAAACGCAGAAACATATATACTAATAAAGCAGCAATCAATTTTTTTTTCTATCCTATCACTGTGCCGATTGGTACTTGCACTTTCATTAAACATATATTTCATTGTGCACTTAGAGTTGGGAGTATTGGGATATCTATATAGTGGCCTTATCGTAGCTATTTTCTTTTCTGCGTTTAATCACTGCTACGCTCTATACCATGTTGGGCTTAGTTTCAATAAGGATATAGCTATAGATATTTTGAAGTGGAGCCTTCCACTTCTTCCAGGGTATATTGCCATGTTTATAAGGGGAAATACCGATCGTGTGATTCTGCGTACAACTTTAGGACTAAGTAAACTTGGTACGTACGAGATGCTTTTCAAATTCGCTACTTTGATTGGATTTTTGGTTGTTGAACCATTCAGCAAGATATGGGGCGTTAAAAGATTTGAAGTTGCCGAGAAAGTGAATGGCCCATCGATAATGGCAAGTGTCTTTAATATCCAATTGGCAATTTTACTTTTTATAGGGATCATCCTTAGCCTTGAAATTCCAATTGTTTTGCGGATCCTTACACCTACTGAATTCTGGATAGCCGGTATCACAGTGCTTTTAGCTGTTATGTCAAGAGTCATACTTGCCTGTTATTATCACTTTTTTTTCGGACTTCTTTATGCCAAAAAGACTCATAAAGTTTCCATCATCCAAATCGCCTCAGCAGTTGTTAGCGTTATAGCTAATATTCTGCTTATCATACCTTTTGGAATATTTGGTGCGGTGGTTGCTTCATGCTTAGCGAATACGTTTCAATGTGTTTTAGCTTATCGATTGAGCCAGCCTTTTTACCGTATACCATATGATTGGAAGCGTATTATTTTTATGTCAGGACTATCAATATCAATTTTTTTTCTCGCCGACTGGATCTCGATCGAAAAGATAAATGGAATGACACCATGGATTGTCGATACAGTTGGAACCCCGTTAACAGGCTTCCTAATGTGGATTAAAGCTGATTCGATCAAGGATGGAAAAATCGTTGATTATCTTGTGAACAATATTCCACTTTTAGTAGATGGGGGGCTTAAGTTTATTGTGGGCTGTAGTTTCCTTTTAGGACTGGTTTGGACCGATATTATTCCGCGTAAAAAATTGATTGCTATTGTTAGACAACGCTCTTTATCGCCTATATCTAATACATGAGAGATCAAAAATCTTATGTTACTTTGTGCTTTTTTACCGAAGACTAATATTTAATATAGGGTATCCACTTGACTCAATTGACCAGCATATTGTCCTAACGCTCCACAAAGAAATATACCTGAGAAAAAGCATGACTTCAGCAGCTTCACGTTTCCAGAATATTCCTGCCGTAAATTGATCACATGACGTATTGCGCTTTCAACAAATCCACTGCCTATCGGCAGATTCACTAAACGAAAGACTGCACACACACACTGCATGCGACGGGGAGAGAGAATCATTGATCCATAACGACAGCCTAAATAATAAAAGGTAAATATAAGATATGAGGTTAAATTATTTTGATTATTTTAGAGGGGTGGCGATCCTCCTAATCGTTGCTGGACACTGCTTCTCTCCATGGTATATCAATACATTATCAGAGATGGTTGTCGCAAATCTAATCACTGGGGGAACAGCACTATTTGTTTTTATCTCAGGCTTCTTTTTCCATCATGTATATTATCCGAAATTTCAATATAGAAATTTTTTAATCAAAAAGGCGAAAATTGTTTTTCTGCCTTATCTGATCCTATCAAGCATAGCATTTATCTTGATTGTAATTTTGCTTAATCAACACAACGGTCATATAATTGGAGATACAAATAGTATTTCAAATAGCATGCTACTGTTTTTTAAATACTTATGGACAGGGCGAATTCTAACGGCCTATTGGTATGTGCCGTTTATAATGATTATTTTTTCAATATCTCCATTATTTATTCAATATATAAAACTATCCTTTGTAATGCAGTTAACAATTTTATCTATATTATTTGTCGGATCTATGTTGATCCAGCGGCCATTGTATAATCTATCACCAATACATTCAGTTATATATTTTACTCCGATTTATCTGATAGGAATTATTTATTCAATTAATGAAAAAAAAATTTCTTTTTTTCTAAAAAACAAAAGCTTGACATTAGGAGGGGCAGTATTAGGTACTTCTATATTTCAAGTTATCCAAAATAAAAGCTATGGAAATTACCATAAATCCACATTATTTTCATATTCTGGATTTGATTTGATTCTTGTTCAAAAGACACTTATGATATTCTTTTTTTTATCAATTTTTTTAAAAATTGACAAAAAAAATATTTCTATTTTAAAGTATTTTGCGTCGACTAGCTTTGCATTATTTTTTTTACATCCTTTTATTTTATGGGCTTTAAAATACTTATCTGCTACTGATTATTTATTATTTATTCCGGGAATTATTGTCTTCCCTATGAAAACAACATTTGTTATTTCTGTATCTATACTAATAGCAACATTAATTAAGAGAATCCTGCTTAAAAAAAGTCGTTACTTTATAGGCTATTAAAATGGTGCTATTGACAGCGTGAAAAGTTTATATTTTCTATAATCTGACAATTGCAAAGAACGGAATCACAGAACGAGGTGTCCCATGAATGCTCGAAAGACCAGACGACGTTTAAACAAAGACACCGGGGTGCAATCCCATTTAGGGGCAAATCAAACTGGATTAATCGATCCTATCCCAAAATCATAAATAATCAGTAACTTCCGGATAGGAAATTGCATTTAACTAACCGACATAATTTTAAAAAATGTGTTTTTTTGCTTGACAAATAGCGGCTAATGTGAATCGCGGTTTTGTATAACTAATAAAACCAGGAGGTTATACATGCCGCGCGCGTTTAGCCCGTTTAAAGCACCAAGTTCTTTATCTTTTGCTGATTTTTTGAAACCCGCCCTTGAGGCCATGAATGATATGCCTGAACTTAAATCCAGAGGAAACCGAAAGCTAAAAATGTCCTTCGAAGACCAACTCAGGGCTTTGGTCTTTTTCCATCTGGAAGAACATACATCTGCTCAGCATCTGCTGCAAACGCTCAAGGAGGATGACTTTGCCAGAGAACACATTGCTCCTGAAGACGGAATTGAAAAAAGCAGCTTTTCTGAAGCCACCAACAGTCGGGGTCTCGATCAATTCATGCACGTATTTCAAAATCTCCAAGCTCAAGCCTCGAAGATTTTACCCAAGGCTCATGAAGAACTTGGGAACCTTGTTGGCATTGACGGTTCTTTAATTGATGGCACTTTTTCCATGCTCTGGGCCGATTACCGTAAAGGAGTCAAAAAAGCAAAGGTACATGTCGGCCTTGATCTGAACCAATCCATCCCCAAAAAGGTGTACCTGACCGACGGTAACGGTGCTGAAAGACCTTTCGTTTCCAAAATACTCTCCGAAGGCCAAACAGGCGTTCTGGATCGAGGATACCAGTGCCACGATCTGTTTGACCAATGGCAACAAGAAAACAAGTTTTATATCTGCCGGATCAAAGCCAGCACGACCAAAACAATCATCTCTCAAAATCCTGTGCCAGCCGGCAGCATTGTTTTTTTCGACGCCATGGTGCTTTTGGGTACCAACGGTGTTAACCAGAGCAAAACACCATTACGGTTAGTGGGCTACGAAGTCGACCGCATTCAATATTGGATTGCCACTAATCGCTATGATTTGTCAGCTGAGCAAATTGCCCAAGCCTATAAGCTCCGCTGGGACATCGAGAACTTTTTTGCCTGGTGGAAAAGGCATCTTAAAGTTTATCATCTGATTGCCCGTAGCCCCCACGGACTGATGGTCCAAATCCTTGCCGGATTAATTACATACCTACTGCTGGCAATATATTGTCGAAAACATTTTAACGAAAAAGTATCTATCCGTCGTGTAAGGCAGCTACGTACACAAATTGAGAACGAGCTCCGTTGCTGGCCAATGAGCGAAGCTAACTCAAATTATGGGAAAAAAATGAAATTACAAATGGTTAATGCAAAAGTTTAGCCGGAAACTACTGATAAATAATCGTTATTTCAATAAATAACGAATACCAATGTGTTTTTGGTCGGTATTGGACTCTGTGGGAAGAATCGAAAACAATCAATATTGGCCAATTTTTGACCAAGCGATTTGTCTAATTATTCTGAGATCAATTGTAACACAACTATTTATATCACAATAATACAGGTGTTTACAAAACTGCTGTCTGAATAGCTCAAGTGCCCCTAAATGGGATTGGGCCCAGGTGATGAATGATCTAATTGAAAAGTGATAATTTACAAAAGAAATAGAATAAGAAAAAATAGAATGCCAAAAATATCTGTCATAATACCGACATACAATGCATCGAATTATATTCAAGAAACAATAAACTCCATTCTGGAACAAGATTACAAAGACTTTGAAATAATAATAGTTGATGATTGTTCAAGTGACAATACGAAACAGAAGGTCAATGAATATAATTTAGAAAAAATAACTTTTATTAGTCTTGAGAAAAACCATGGCGGACCTTCAAGGCCGAGAAATATTGGAATTAAAAATTCAAAAGGGAAATATATTGCCCTTTGTGATTCTGACGATCTCTTCTGCCCGGGACGATTAAGCACTGCAATGGCATTACTTGAAAAGCAACCTCATATAGGCATGGTTTTCACAGGTGCCACTAAATTCAATGATTGTACAGGAGAATTAATAGGGAATTTTCACGATGGATATGATAAATTCTGGTCAATTCCAAAAACTAATATTAATAATAATAAATATATAATATCCTCTGAAAACGCTTTCGAAGGGTTGTTTTTCGAAAATTTTATTATGCCTTCAGGCGTAACTATTAATAAAGAAATTTTTTTAAAGGTTGGATATTTTGATGAATCGTTAAAAAACGGCGATGATTGGGATATGTGGTTTAGGATAACAAAACAGGCTAAAATAGGGTTTATAGATGAAGTAGGGTTTAAATACCGCATTAGAAGTGGCAGCGTTTCCAAAAGAGGTGCCGAGCTTGCAATTAATAGAATAAAAGTATTAAAAAAATTAAGAAAAACAAAATTGCCAAAAGATTTGTATAATCAATTGAAAAATCAATTATCGAATCATTATTTTGGATTAGCATATAAATATAAAGAAACTGGTATGTTTAGATTGTCATTTGACTATTTTAAAAAAAGCTTAAAGGAAAAGTTTACATTAAAAAGTATAAAAGGATTGATCTCTCTTATTAACATAATGCTATCAAGAAAATTTAGAATCTATCAAAAATGATTTTTGGGTTTGGTTGTAATTTAACACAACGATAGTTAAAAATATAATTATAGGCTAAAAAGTTAATTCTTTTTAATGCGAAGCAGAAATCCATGCCCTTTGGGCATGGTCAGAGTTCAAAGGCTTTGCCATTTGAACAGCTCACTGCTACCTCGGAGCTGAGTTGTCCCCACAACATCAGCCAAAGGAGATAGCAATGAGCCGCTTCAGAAAACTATCACACACGATTTGGCACTGCCAGTACCATATTGTGTGGGTTCCCAAGTACCGTCATCGAATTTTGACTGGGCATGTTGGCCACGAAGTAGGGAACTGCATAAGGGCGTTTTCCCAGCAAAAGAACATCGAGATTGTGGAAATGAATATTCAACCAGACCATGTCCATTTGTTGGTGATGATTCCGCCCAAAGTGTCGGTATCGAATTACTGCGGGATGGTAAAAGGCCGGTCAGCGATCCGAGTATTCAACAAATTCAAAGAACTGAAAAAGCGCCCCTATTGGGGTAATCATTTCTGGACCGAAGGGTACTGTGTCGATACCGTCGGTTTGGATTCCGAGATGATCCGTAAGTACGTCAAGTACCAGGAAAACCAAGAACGGCGAATGGAACAACGAAGCCTGTTCTGAAATTCAAAGGGGGCAACTCAACGTTCCTTGTCCCCTTTGGGGGCAAGGCAAACTCACCCCCTTATAGGGGTTAACCCAATACCACCCTTTCTAAGGGTGGATCCTTTATCTTTAAAATATCATTTTCCCAAAACGCCTCGGCTTTCTTTACTAGTATATAACATCAATAATCTTTTGATTGGAATTCTTATGTGCGGTATAGTAGGTATCTACTATAAAAATAAGCATGAATGCTACAATGAAGTTCTTGGAAATGAAGAATATCATTGTAAAAAAATGCTTAAAAAATTGAAATATAGAGGGCCTGATGAAATTAATTCAGCTATATTTGGAAATTCAGTTTTTGGGCATACTAGACTCAGTATAATCGACTTAAATACCGGATCTCAACCTATATACAATGAAGAAAGAACAGTAATTGTAGTTTTAAATGGTGAGATTTACAACTACCAGCAATTAAAAAGAAGACTTATCAAAAATGGCCATAATTTTAAAACAACATCTGATACTGAGGTAATTGTTCATCTTTACGAAGAAGAAGGTGAAAATTTATTTCGATATTTGAATGGTATGTTTGCCATATTACTTTATGATAAGAAAAATAATGTTTTTTTGGCAGCTAGAGATCGAATGGGCGAAAAGCCAATATTGTATTGGGAAACCAATGAGAAAATCGTATTTTCATCTGAATTAAAAGCATTATTACAATACCCTGATATTAATTTTGAAATTGATAAGAAAGCTCTTTCCTTCTATTTTAGTTCAATGTTTGTCCCATCTCCATATTCAATTATTAATGGAATAAAAAAAATCCAACCATCATTTTATTTAAAAGTAGAAGGAAATAAAGTAAAAGAAGGAAAATATTGGGACCCTAATATTAATATTGATTGGAAGCTAAATGAGAATGAAATTAAAGAAAAATTTATTGAATTATTTTATGATTCAGTTCGAATAAGAAAAATTTCAGATGTTCCATTAGGAGTATTTCTGTCCGGTGGTATTGATTCTAGTGCAGTGACAGCAGCAATGGCTCTACAATGTTCAGAACCAATTAAAACTTTTTCAGTTGGATTTTCTGATGAGGTTGATGAAAGACCTTACGCACGAATTGTTGCTGAAAAATTCAATACCGATCATCAAGAATTACATATATCTGATCGTATCGAGGATGTAGCATTAGAAGTTTTAGCGTATTTCGATGAACCATTTGGTGACTCTTCTGCAATACCTACTTATTTAGTGTCTAAAGAAGCAAGAAAATTTGTTAAGGTCGTTCTCACTGGTGATGGTGGAGATGAACTTTTTGCTGGATACCCTTCTTATCTTAATCAAAAATACTTGTTCGGAAATCGTCTAACTACAAAATTATTAAAAACAATTGGTCGATTATTTGATAGTGAATATTTAGATAAAATTTATGCGTACAGTGGAAATAAAATGTCATGGAATCATTGGTTGTCGATTCGATCTATGATGGACAAAGATGAAATTACTCAATTAATGAATTGCTATCCTTTAGATATTAGATCTCATTATCAGGATAAACAATGGCTTCATTTGAACGATAAAGATCCACTGTCAATTGCTTTTTCTCATGATCTTAATTTTTATTTGCCAGATGATTTATTAAAAAAAGTTGATATGGCTTCAATGAAAGCAAGTATTGAATGTAGAGCTCCTTTTTTGGACCATCGACTTGTTGAGTTTGCTATGGCAATTCCATCAAATAAAAAAGTCAAAAAAAATCAACTGAAATATTTATTGAAAAAGTCATTAGAAGACCTGCTTCCATCTGTAATTATAAATAGAAAAAAAACTGGTTTTGGAGCACCTGTGTCATCGTGGTTAAATAATCAACTTAAACCTTTGGTTAATGACCTATTAAACACTGGATGTAAAAGTGAACTCTACATCAATCCTTTAACCATAAAGAAAGTAATGAGAACTTTTTATTCTACCAAACAACACAATAATTTCAGAATCCCTTTTAAGCTATGGCTTTTATTTGTATTCGAAGTTTGGTTAAGAAATTATTCAAAATAATTAAAAAATAATTTACTATTTCTTATCATGATTAACATCGCTTATTTGATTGATACTATATCAACTGATACTGCTGGAACCCAAAAACAACTACTTCAATTAATACAAAAACTTGATCGTAAAAGATATCATCCGTTTCTTATCTGCTTAAAAGAATCGAAATGGATGCAAGAAAATCCAATTCCTTGTAAGCATATTTCATTGGCCTACAATGGTTTCATAAGCTTAAGCTTCCCATTAGTAGTTCGGCGTCTAATAAAATTCTTGACCGCAAAAAATATCTGTATTGTACAGACCTTTTTTGAAGACTCAATATTTGTTGGGCTGATTGGCGCAAATTTAGCAAAATTCAAACCCTTGTTATTTTCAAGTAGACGTGATATGGGGCTAGGACTACAAGGGCAACCTTGGTACCACCGACTTTACCTTCCAGCACTACTTCTTGTTAATCGTTTTTTTGACGGAATCATCACTAATAGCTTTGAAATACAAAAATTTGTATCAAAACGCGAACGTGTCCCATTGAATAAAATAAAGGTTATTTATAATGGAATAGAAATACCGCAAAAGAAATATATTATACCTGACCTATTTAGACGATACAAAGCAGATGTTTGGATAGGAATTGTGGCAAGCCTAACTCCTGTCAAACGCCATGATATCATTTTAAAAGCATTCTCTCAAATGATTCTTTGGACTAGTGGGAGTACTATCCGATTGGTCATTATAGGAGACGGTGAAAAGAGAAAAACGCTTTCGGAGATGGCTATAGTGTTAGGTATAAAAGACCATGTTCACTTTGAAGGTGCTGTTAAGAATGTGCCTGATTATCTTAATATGATCGATATAGGAGTACTATGCTCGGACCGGGAAGGGCTTTCTAATTCAATTTTAGAATACATGGCCTGCGGTTTGCCCGTTGTAGCAACACGAGTAGGGGGAAATACTGAACTGGTAAACAATAAGACCGGTATTTGCGTCCCTCCAGGAGACTCACGGGCGTTGGCTATTGCCCTTTTAAATTTATGCAATAACCCTGAACAGCGTAAGGTTTTAGGTGATAATGCAATTAAAATCATAAAGGAGAACTTTTCTTGGGATAAATGCATGTCAGATCTTGAATCCTATTACGAAAAGAAATTGAGGAATAATTCATAATGATAAACATAGCTCCCATTAGAACGAATATTTTTGGGCGAATGCTTAGTGTAAGGAATGGCAGTCCAAAACTAAGATATTGGAAAAAGCTTGAAAGTACACAGTTTCTTCCCCTTATTGAACTACAAAAAATACAGTGGCAACGCCTTTTAGAAATGTGGAGCTTTTTATGGCGTCAGAATCCATTCTATAGGAAACGTTTCATAAAATATGGTTTAACGGAGAACAGCCTTAAAAATCCCGAGGATATCCATAAGCTGCCTATTCTGACAAAAAAGGAAGTTCGTAAAGCAGCTGATGGAATGTTATCTTCGGGTTACAAAAAAAGTTTGTTACAGCACTTCAAGACTGGGGGATCAACTGGTAAGGCCCTTGATATTTACATCACAGAGGCTTGCAGTGAGTTACGCAACGCTTGTGCGTGGCGACATGATCGCTGGACAGGCTGGGAGCCTGGTGAACCCATCGGCGCAGCATGGGGAAATCCCAAATTGCCACGAACGGTAAAGGAAAAGCTGATCAACAAGCTTATCCAACCATATATTTACTTCGATACAATGGCTGTTACGGACAACGCAGTAAAACGTTTTGCTGCGGAGTGGAAGAACATCCAACCGACATTACTTTTTGGTCATTCTCATTCCTTGTATATTCTAGCAAGGATGGTTCGAAGATTGGGCATAGATCATATCCGGCCGGTAGGCATAATTTCAACCTCCATGATGCTACTTCCCAATGAGCGCACCTTTATCGAGCAGGTATTCCACGTGCCGGTGACTGACCGATACGGTTGTGAAGAAGTCAGCCTAATTGGTTGTGAGTGCGAGCATCATGACGGCATGCACATGAACATTGAACATTTGATTATCGAATTCATAAAAGAAGATGGCAGTATCGCAACAGCAGGTGAGCCAGGTCAAATCGTAGTAACTGACCTTATGAATAAGGCAATGCCTTTTATTAGATACAAGGTTGAGGATATCGGCGTTCCACTAGACAGAAAGTGCTCATGCGGAAGAGGCCTTCCCCTCATGAAAAACGTTGTCGGACGAGTTGCAGACTTTTTGGTTAAAAAAGATGGAACCCGCGTTGCTGGTGTTTCATTGATTGAAAATACGTTAACAAAATGGCCTGGCATCGACCAGATGCAGATCATTCAAGAAACCATTGATGCAATTCATATTAAAATAGTCCCTGGCGGAAGCTACTCTGATGAGGTTCGGTTCAACTTAATTGATTATTTTAAGCGTCTGTTTGATGCCGACACTCATATTCAAATCGAAGTGATAAACGAGATAATGCCTGAACGTTCTGGAAAGTTCAGATTCTCAATTTGCAAGGTGGACAGGTAGATAGATTGAATAATTTTAAATTTATTCAGCATAATAGAGACCATTTTCTGGGTTTCAGTATAATACTTATCGTTTTCTATCACTATAAGATTATTTTTTGGGGCGAGATTGGCGTAGATTTGTTTGTATTTTTATCTGGGTATGGATTAGCTTGGGGGTACAGTCAAAAAAAAGTTAGGCTCGTTAATTTTTGGCTAAAGAGAGCCAAAAGGTTGTTTCCGGCATATTGGACAATTTTGCTGGCGTATGTTTTTTATTCAGTACTATGTACGGATAGAACTTACTCCTTAACGCAGGTCCTTCTTAACATGTCATGTCTTCAGATGTATGTTGTAGGATTTAAATCAATTATTCCCCACGTCTGGTATTTATCGTTAATAGTCACCATGTATTTTTTTTTCCCGATGTTTCTTAATCAGATCAGAAAAAAACGTTTATTACCATTAATGCTATTTATATATACTTTGATGGCAATTGAGTATGTTACTGTTAACCTTTTTCCAATTGCTATGTTTCGTATACCTACATTTATTGCCGGTGTTTGGATAGGATATGCAAGTATTTCAAATCGGGAACTATTAATCAGCAATAGAATAGAGAAGATGGCATCATCACTAATCGTGTTTGTTCTGATGACGATTTTTGTAATTGCAGCACTTAACTTGCCAGTGCACCTACTTTGGAACCCTGGCCGGTATTGGACAATTATAGCTTTATTTTCACCATTACTATCGATCTCTCTTCTGGTTGCATGCCAACCTTTGACTCTGCAATTCGAGTCAATTTTTAGTGCCATTGGTCGATGCAGTTATGAAATTTTTCTTTCGCACCAGTTGATTTACGATTTATTACAAAAGAAGATGATGACGATAATAGACGTCGCTTGGTGCCAGAATTTCATCCCTTTTTTAATTGCTTTTATTGTGTTTTGTTTTTCACATTTTTTCCATATTTGTATAACCAAATTCGTTAAAATGAGTTTATTATCCAATGGAATGGTTTTGAATCAAAAATGAAGATTGCACCTAAGCGCGTAATGCATTTTATCGAAAGCGGCGGCATATACGGTGCTGAAAACGTATTGCTGAATCTTTCCAGAGAGATGATAAAAGAAGAAGAGAACATCCCCATTATTGGCTGTATCGTGTCTGACAAGGCTGAAAATAGCGAGTTGTATAGAAAAGCACGAGAGTATGGTATTGCGGCAAATAAGCTTTTATTAAGAAATTTTTTGTTATGGTATGATCTTCCAAGCGTCGCCAAAAAGCTTAAAAAAGAGCGTATTGGCCTTATCCATTCACATGGTTATAAGCCATCAGTGTTCGGCTACCTCATTTCATTAATTACAGGCATTCCAATTATGGCAACCTGCCATTTATGGTTTCTGCAAGATAAGATTCCGCTAAAAATGCGCTTTATGATTAGACTTGAGCTTTTCATATATCGGTATTTTCCTTTAGTTGTTGCCGTCTCAGAGCCCATTAAAGAAATTTTACTGGATAATGGCATTCCAGCGCATAAAGTACATGTAATTAATAACGGCATTGTTCTGTCGGATTATAATGAGCTGACAAAAGATGATTCCGAAAGGCTACGGAGGGAATTAGAAATAGAAGACGTAGATCTATGTTTTTTAAACGTTGGTCGCTTATGTCGACAGAAGGCGCAATGGAATATCATTTTAGCGGCTGCGCATTTAAACAGTCATATCAATGGAAAACGGCTTCGCTTTTTTATAGTGGGTGAAGGGATCCTGCGTTCCGAGCTACAACACCAAATAGAAATACATAATTTACATGACAGAGTGCATTTATTAGGCTTTAGAGAAGATGTTCAAAAACTAATGCAGATTGCTCATGTTTTTCTGCTACCATCACTTGATGAAGGGCTGCCTATGGCCTTGTTGGAGGCAATGGCAAGTATGCTACCTGTTATAACTACTCCAGTTGGTAACATCCCCAATTTAATTCGCCAAAATTACAATGGTATTCTTATTCGCGTTGATAACCTTGAAGACCTTGCAGGTGGTATTCAAATGATGGCAGAGTCAGAAAGCTTGCGAAGAAGACTTGCAAAGCAGGCTATAGAAACGATTCAAACGAGCTATGATAGCAAAAAAATGTTAAACGATTATAATATTTTGTATCGAAAAATAATTGTATAGAAAATTCCTGTGTAATTCTCAAAGGACGGATGGACATGACGTTTATTAAGAAAATCAGCCGGATTTATAACCGATACATGCAAAGAAATGCTAACCTCCTATTCCGTGGGATTCTTAGTACGGCGCCAATGTCTACAAATCCAAAAGCACAAACCATCCTATATTGCGCACTTAGCAAGAACGCCTGCAGACAATATATCGCTATGGCAAAATCATTTCTTCGTTTTTGTAGCAATGTAGCAGTGGTGGTGCAGGATGATGGTAGCCTTGACGTTGAACAGTACAAAGAAATCAAAAATCACATCTTGGGAGTTAAAATTTATAGCAAAAATGAAATGTTTGAGTATATCCAAAAACAAGCTGAGAAAGAATTGCTGGCTTTGCTACCAACAGAAGATGAATATCAACAGTGGACATCGATTAAAATCATGTACTTAAAATTTTTAAATGTGGTTTTTAGGTTCAATGGTAGAAAAGTGATAATAGTTGATTCGGACTTACTTTTTTTGCGACCGCCGAGAGTTATAATCGACTGGGTTGAATCTCATTACAATAGCGATTTCTACGGTGAAGGTGGCAACGCTAAATCTAAGCAATTTTATGATATGGGATTTAGCTTTGATTCACTCGACATAGCGAATTTCAGCTCTGGCACTATCGGTGTTGGCGGGTCGGTGTCAAAGGTGCAATTGCTGGATATTTTTAAGAGAATAAACGAATATGACCGTGAGTTGTATAAAGCATGGGAAATTGAACAGGCCATTTGGGCAGTAGTTATGTCTCAACGACCAAACCCCTTAAATCTCGACTCGTTGAAAGATTTGTATATTGGCAGTGGGTGGAAGTCATATAGACGGTTAAAAAACGAGGCAATTATTGCTCATTTTGCTGGAGCTGTGAGATTCAACAATTTTCGTTATCTTCGGTTGCTATCGGATCTAATTTTAGAATTGAAACATGGTTTTAACACAGTAGGATGATATGGAGAACAAAAAAATAAATTATAAAAAAAGACTTCGACCAATAGTGAGTGTGGTGGTGACCTGTTATAACTACGGCCATTTTCTCGCTGCCTGCTTGAACTCTGTGTTGAGTCAGACTTTCAAGGAAATAGAAGTTATCGTGGTCGATGATGGCTCAACAGACGATAGCGAACAAGTCGCCATACCATTTCTTAAAGATGAACGTGTGCGTTACATTAAGCAAAAAAACGGTGGGCAGGCAAATGCTAAAAATCGTGGTATTCGAGAAGCGAAGGGTGAATTTATTGCCTTTCTAGACGCTGACGACCAGTGGGATAAATGCAAGATAGAAAAACAGTTGCCATTATTTGAAGACACGTCGGTTGGTGTGGTTTACAGCATACATCGATTTGTTGATGAAGCGGGCCAACCAGTGATGCGGCAGAAGCGGCGTAGAACAATGAAACCACGCAAAGGAAAGGTGACTCAATATCTATTCATTGATAATTTTATACCTTTTTCGTCAACTGTTGTGAGGTCTGATTGCTTTAATCGTTTGGGCGTTTTTGATGAGTCACTTGCCATGGGAATAGACTGGGATCTTTGGCTTCGCTTTTCCACACGCTATCTTTTTGATTATGTTGATGAACCACTTCTTATTTACCGAATCGGACATAGCGGCCAGATGTCAAAAAATGTTTTGAAACGACAATCATGCTCAGACCGTATCATGGATAAATTCAGAAGAGCTTACCCCAAAGAGGTCAATGCTTCAACCGACCGAAAAGCGATGGCGTTTACTTACTGTAACCGTGGGGAGTATTTCAGACATGAAAGCTTAATACTTTCAACTAGTTATTATATTAAATCATTGAATATACACCCCCTTTGGATTCCTGCATATAAAGGGATATTGAAAAACAGTATGGCTTTGGTCATTCCAGCAATGAAAGGCAGGACTAAAGATTGAAGGCTAACCTCGCATTCATGTTTTCAAATTGGTATTCTGGGGCAACTTTGTTAGCCATTTTGCTAAACAACCATTCGCAACTGGTATGCAATGGGGAAACTTTTCCTTTTCAGTATGACGAATCTAACAGTGATATTTACGTTTGCTCTTGTGGAAAACATATGCGTCTGTGCGATTTCTACACACAAACTACGAAATCATTAAAAACAGATAAGGGCAATTGGAATAATGATTTCAGGATAATGCCGAATATTTCACGAATTCCTACAATCAGCAAGATAGTATGTAGTTTCAATAAACATGTCTGGCTGCGGGATCTAATGTTGAGAACCGGTCTCCCACTTCGGAAAAGATTGGACAATTATCTTAAAGCACACCAGCAATTTTACAAACGTGCTCGGGAGTATTATGGCGCTGATTGTTACATCGATGGTACAAAATCCATTCGGAGAGCTGAGCTTTTTCTTAAATATGATAATAATACAATCAAAGGCATTTACTTGATTCGTGATGGCCGTGGTTTTTGCTGGTCCTATCTGAAAAATAAAAAGCTTTCTAATGATAAGCTTCCTGAAGCTGCTAAATCTTGGAATGAATACGTTGAAATAATGGATATTTTTATGAAAAGATATTCAGACGTCGAAATTTTAACAGTTCGCTATGAGGACTTATGCAATGAGCCGAAAGATACACTTTGCAGGATTTGTCTTTTACTCGGGGTTAATTATGAGGAAAGAATGATCGGTAATCCAATGAATCATCACTTGCTTGGTAATCGTATGAGATCTAACTTTGATGGCAACATTATAGAAGACCTATCTTGGAAAAAAAAATTTAGTAGGAGTGAAATCAAATACCTCAATGAAGCTATGAGTGTTTATTTAAAAGAATATGGATATTTATGACTATGGAGTCATATCAATTAATATGATAAGAAAAACTTATTATCGCCTTCCAATCCGATTTTTTAAAGATAGCTTGTAGTAGTATGCGAGAGAAATATACAGAGTATCCAAAACAGTCTTTTTTCATAACCATACTTTTTAATATTTACGTCATAGCATGGTGGTTAGAAGTAGCTAAGAGAATTGAGGTGCTAGAGAAAATACGTTTTGAATTTTTATTGGGCGCCATTTTATGTGTACTTGCATTGCTAAGACTTGGCAATCTCAAAAGCAAAAGCCCAGAAAAATCAAAGATCATTAGTGGGATAATTATTTATTTTATTGCGATTATATTCAGCTTATTATTAACTGTAGACTTTGATATTTCTTGGGATATTTTTATAAATAGAATTTTGAAGCTATCTGCAATGGCATTCTTCATGAATGTTTATATCGTTTCACCTAAATTATTATGGTATTTTTTAATAAGCACTTTTTTCGCCTTTTTAAAAATTGGGCAGGAAGCTTTCGTTGGTAAAATAACAGGCAATATGATGTGGGAAAATCAAGGAATTATGAGGCTTCACGGCTCTCCTCGTACTATGTTCGGACACCCAAATTCATTGTCAGGAAAAACAGTAACACTATTACCTTACTTATGGGTTTTATTTGGCTTAGTAAAAAAATATTGGAAGGTTATAATAATAGTCCAAGTTGTTTTTTCAATAAACATTATATTATTTACTGGTTCTAGAACCGGATATTTAGCTACATGTTTTTTGTTTCTTGCTTTTTTCATACAGTCCAAAAGTAAAATAAAAATAGGTATAATTATAGTGATAGCTTCCGTAATAGTCGTTTATAATGTCCCAGTGCAGTATAAAGAAAGATTTTTATCTTCATTCAGTGGGGAAGAAGCCGAAGGAAAATCAAAAGATACACGTATTGGATTATTACGTGATTCTATACAAGTGTTTGTGGAAAATCCTTTTGGTGTTGGAATAGGGTGTTTTGTAGTGATTCAAGCAAATGCGGGGAGAAATGAGCAAGGAACTCATAATCTATATACACAATTACTATCTGAAATTGGGATACAAGGTTTTTTAGCATTTATGTATTTTATGTATACAGTAATTGTTGGATTAAATACATCAATTTTAAAGCTTAACTCGATGATAAATTTTTTAAATAGTAAGTTGATTAATAAAGATAGAGCATCTGGTTTAAAAGCAAATACAATAAAGCAAGAAATTATTACGTTAACATCATTGAAAGCTGTTTGTTCCGGTACACTAATAATGGTCTTTATGCGTGCAATCCTCGGCTTTTTTGGTCACGATCTTTATGAGATATATTGGTGGATAGCAGCAGGCCTATCTATTACTGTACTGAATTTGATGCCAATTGCTGAAAAAAGGATGAAAGAAATATTATTAGCTGCTGAACAAGTATAATTATTGGAGAAAAAAAGTGAATATAAATAAATTATTTTTTAAATATTGTGTATACTATCCAGTAGTAATGGTAAGAACAAAAGGATTTTTCAAAATACTACGTGAAATGAATAAGAGCCAATACTTAATACCAAAAAGTCTAAGCGATTTGCAAATGAAAAAGTTTTCTATTCTTTTTAATAAAATTAGAATACGCAATCCAATATACACTGAATTATTTAAAAATATAAATATAAATGATATTAGATCGGTTGATGACTTATCAAAATTGCCATTTGTCGATAAAGAATTAGTGAAGACAAGATACAATGACTTTTTGACAAAACAAATTCCTTTATTCTGTACAAAAAAAACAACAGGTGGATCAACAGGACAAGCAGTTAGCATTTTGAAAAGTCGTAAAGCAATGGCTTATGAACTTGCTGCAACATGGCGTGGATATTCTTGGGCAAATATAGATATTGGTGATAAACAAGCTCGTTTTTGGGGTGTTCCTTTCACGGGTAAAAAAACGATAATGCCACGATTAATCGATTTTATATGTAACCGTATTAGACTATCTGCATTTTCATTTAATAACGAATCATTAAAATTTTACCATAGGAAATTGTTATCTTTCAAACCCGTATATTTTTATGGATATCTATCAATGATGGAAGAATATGCCAAATATTATGACACTAATAATATTAGTAAATTAAAAAATTTAAAAGCGATAATTTCAACATCAGAAGTTCTTCATAATACCAAAAGAGATTTTCTAAAAAAAACTTTTAAAACAAATGTTTTTAATGAATATGGTTGCGGTGAAATTGGTTCAATAGCCCATGAATGCGAATATGGGAACATGCACATTTCAGCTGAAAATATGATCATAGAAATAGTTAATGGGAATAAAAATTGTGATAAAGGAGAAGTTGGAGAAATAGTTGTTACTGAACTAAATAATGATGTTTTCCCATTAGTACGCTATAAAATTGGAGATTTTGCATCATTCGCAAATAGAACTTGTCCATGCGGAAGAACTTTGCCAATTATTGATAAAATTAAAGGACGTGCGTATGACATCGTTACTACAAAGGATGGAAAAAAATTTCATGGAGAATTTTTCATGTATATTTTCGAAGAAGTAGAAAGAATGAAATATGGGGTTAATAAGTTTCAAGTTGAACAAAAATCTCTAAATGAAATTGTAATAAAAATTGTTCCTACATCATCATATAAGGCCAAAGAAACCGAAACAATGATAAAAAAATATGTGAATTCACATTTAGGGAAACAAATATCATTAACTTTCGAAACTGTAGATGATATTAGTAGAGAAAAATCTGGAAAAATGCGGTTAATAATCGGAATGAATAAAAGATAAATCGTTGTAGGTGGCTGGCAGTCAAAAAACAGGTTGTAGTCTATGTTCAGTGAAAAATGCACCAATTACGCTAAGTTTACTCTATTACGCAATGATCCGAAAAGAAATCAACGAAAAAGTTTTATAACTTATTGAATTATTATATTAAAAATAGAAATGATTGATGTGATAAAGCTGAGAAGATTCGATGTGAGTAGCTGACGACCCAATTATGATGAGGTTCTGCAAAGGTCTCTTCGTGGCGGTATGTCTCCAGCACGTGTTCAGCCCCAGGCTGGTAATGTAACGGCTGTTGTCATCCAAGAAGCCGATCAGGTAGGCGTTTCTTCCCGCCAGTCGGAACGTCATGATGTCGCTCTGCCACAGATGGTTGGGACTGGACCGTTCGAAGAACCGGGGCTTGGATGGATTCCTCACCGGCTTGCGCTTGGCCTTGTCTACCAGCCCCTTCTTGGACAGCGTTTTATGCACAGTCGATTGACTGGTGGGAATCAGGAAATAGTTTGAGGACATCGGCAATCCGTCGCGGGCCACACTCCGGATGGGCCTTCTTCACCGCGACCATCCGCTGACGAACGTCGGGCGTCACCCGGGTCTTGCCACCGGCGCGAGGCTTGATCTGCAGTCCCTCAATGCCTTGCTGTCGGTAAGAGCTGACTCATTGACGGATGGCCGTTCGGCTAATGCTGAACAGTTCGGCAAGAAGGGATGCGCTGTACTCTTCCTTCCAGATAAAGCTTGACGATTTGGTGCCGGACCTCCACCGGATACGCCCAGGTCCGGGAACCTCTCTTGGCACTGCTTTTTCTTTCCTTTCTTTTCCATTAGGTGATCTCCTTCCTGTGTAATTGGTTTTTACACTCGGGAAGTGGCACCCCATTTTTTCAGATTCTCATTGCAATTAACTGGAATTTAGGACAGGTTTTGGAAAATAAATGAAAAAAGACCAAAAAATTTGGATTAGCTGGGAAAACCACAGAAGAACCATAGAACTCGCTAATGCGTTACAAATAAGATTGATTGTTAAAAAATCGCGCTTAATTAAGGGGTTATCACATATTCATTTATCTTTAAAAACAATTATACACTTATTTAAATGTCGTCCAAAATTGTTAATCGTGCAAAACCCATCAATTTTTTTAGCATTTATTGGTTCATTGGCTAAAAATTTTATTGGCTATAAATTATGTGTAGATAGACATACCAACTTTCGTGAATGGAAAAATATTTTTGATAACCCTTTTTACATTCTTCATACATGGATTAGTAACTATAGTATACAAAAAGCTGATTTAACAATTGTAACTAATAATCATTTGAAAACATTTATTGAGAAAAAAGGCGGGCATGGCTTCGTTCTACCTGACAAAATACCTATATTTAAAAATTTAAAAAAAAAATCGTTGAATGGAAAATTTAACATTGTATTTATTTGCACTTACGCACGTGATGAGCCATATTTGTCAGTTATAGATGCGGCTAAAATACTACCTAAAACTACAACTATATACATTACTGGAAGGGTTCCTAAGCATCTTTATAATATTTATCTTCCACAAAATATTATATTAACTGATTTTCTTCCAGATGACAAATATGCAGAACTATTATTTTCGTCAGATGTAATTATTGATTTTACTAAGTTGGACTGGTGTCTTGTTTGTGGGGGATATGAAGCGGTCTCACTTGAAAAGCCATTCATTACTTCGGATACTTCTGCTTTACGCGAATTATACAAAGAAAATGTTATCTATTGTGATCATAAACCCGAAAATATAGCTCGTTGTATAGTGATGGCATGTGAATTGCTTAAATTCTACGAAGAAAAAGTTATTAAATACAAAAAACAATATTTAGTTGAATGGGGAGAAAAATTTGTAGAATTAGAGAATAAATTGAATCTGCTTGAATAATTTACTTATATTCAATAATATTGAAAGCTTAACGGAGATCATTATGGAAAGATGCGTTGTTTTTTTACTAATAGTCATATTTGGTTTGATTAATCAGGCTGAAGCAGCAAGACCCATTATAAGTGAACACCCTGTATCTATGACACATAGTAAAAACATTACCATTAAAGGATCTAATTTTGGTATCAAGACGCCTGCAGCACCACTTCGGTACGATAATTTTCAAAATGGAAGTAAAGGAACAAGAGCTTCATCCGAATCCGAAGGAGGATGGTATACCGCAACTGGAGTTGTATATGATAATAAATATCAAAGGTTTAATGGTGACATGTCATTGCAGCAGAACTTCAATACTAATGGCGGTGGATATAATCAAACTATAGGTTTGACGGGTGATGTCTCTCTCAAGAATGCTAGAAAATTATACATGCATGCTTGGTGGAGAATCGATACATGGAATCATGCGACAAGAAATTGCAAAATTTTAAATTTGGGATCTGGTATTGGCAGCACTGGTTGGGATAGTCGATTAGACTTGCATCCTGCTGCTTCTAATGGGCTTATAAATATTCGCGAAGGTTGTCCATATGATGTCCAAGTCGCAGATTATATTGACGAAACAAAAGCTTTGGGTGACGATGGATCTTGGCATAGAATTGATAGTTGGTTTGACGGAGAAATAGGACATAGAACAATACATGTGGATAATCAATTACTTGGTTCAGTAACTCACACCCCATCCACCTCTGTTTTTTCTGGCTGTTCAGAAGACTATATAAACTACGCATATTTTGGTCATTACTATACAAACGATACTTATGATCCGGACCCCATGGCCCAAAGATGGTATAGTGAGTTGTATGTAGACATAACAAGGGCAAGGATAGAAATTGGTGATAATATAACGTTTGAAAATTGCAAACACAGGGAAATACAAATACCAACCGCATGGTCGGGCGGTTCAATCTCATTTACCTCAAATCAAGGTAGCTTTAAAGATGGTGATACAATTTACTTATTTGTAATAAATTCAGATGGAGAGGTAAGTGAAGGTGCTAAAATAATATTAGGAAATAATGATACTACTGCATCAGATAACCCACCTTCTGTGAATATTACTGCACCAACGTCCAATACAAATTATGTTACAGATACAAATTATATAACAATTTCCGGAACCGCTAGTGACGATTTGGATGTATCTTTAGTAACATGGAACAATAATTTGGGAGGAAGCGGGACAGCCCTGAATGTATCGGGAAATTGGACTAGTTTTTCATTGGAGAATGTTAGTCTTCAAGAGGGTACTAATGTTATCTCAGTGACTGCAACAGATACTGAAGGGCAGACTGCAACCGACACGCTAACCGTTACTTATAGTACGCTTGCTAGTACCGGAAGTACCGATGATTCTAGTGCCTGGAACGCGTTTTCCCAGACTGGAGACACAAGCTGGAAGGATTCCAGTGTGACCTATTGTGTGCGATTGCTGGTTGAAGGCAGTCAGATTGCTGGAAGCGCAAACCAGGTGAAATTGGGATTCCAGGGACGCAGTTCGGGTGATTACACCATCCACGGTGTGTCTATTGCCGAAAGGGATACTTCGGCCAATGAGGGGGATGTAATAGATAGTACATGGAAACAGGTCACATTTGATGGCGCTAGTTGGACTGCCAGCACAACAATACCTCAAGGGACGGAAAAATTAAGCGATCCGGTTGCCATTGATCTTAAATCAGGCACGGATTATTATGTAACACTAAAAATTGAATCACCATCTGTCTACCTCAATCCACCTTCAGGATACCGTGAGCTTTATTTTTACAGTGCAGATCATACGACCGATATTGACTGGAGCGGCAACGGCCATAGTGTCACTCAGGATTATCATGCACTGACCAAAATTTATGCCTATGAGGCCGATGGAGGAACCACTACAGTTCCAGCTCCTGAACATTTGGAAGTGCTAACAGATTGACATTAATTTATAGAATTACTTGACTTCAAAGCGCTTCATTTATTATAATGAAGCGCTTTGGTTATTTAAGCCTCAATTTATTCCAGTTATCACCTAAGCAGGACATTCTTTCAATTAGGGTAATACTCATTATTGTTTCCTTTATAGTGTGAAAAATCTGTTTTTAGCTCTCTTCGTAATTACGATATTTTCCCGCCGATGGCTTCAAATTCTTCTTCTAATGTAAAACTCCTTCATTTAAATTGAGACTTTTTTTGAATTGCATGCGTATCGAAACAAAAAAGTAGATTGTTTTTCCCAAGGTGAGCTGTTGACTTTTCGAAGTCAGCTGTTAGGCATAATTATGTTCTGGATACCGGATCAAGTCCGGCATGACGAGTCCGCACTTTTAACGAGTTCATCAAATTTAGGTCAATTAAGAACAAAAACGCAAATTGGTGTATGATTTTTTTTACGTTAAAACAACCTTACTCCAATACTGGGCGATTGTCGAGATTGCCGCATATACAAGGCAGATGTATTTCAGCTATAGTCGCCTATGCTGCTACCGCCGGCTAAAAATGGACCCGTCTTCGCGGTTTTATGGACCCACCTAAAAGTTGCTGATTTTGAGGATGGGGCTGTGAGGGCAGCGGTTTAGAAGCGATGCTCACGGCTACCGGAATAGAGCCCGCCCAGCCTATGTAAAAAAAGAGATCCCGCCTATTGCGCGCAGATTAAGCCGTAGACTACAAGAATGGTATATTTATCGGTTAAGGGAAGATTGAAGCTCGCTGATGACGCGATCAATGTTTTTGAGGCGATTTTCGAGGTGGGAGATTTTCTCAATGATTGATTCCAGGGATGGCACATCGGTTTTGCCTTGAGACGGCGATGGCATCACATGAGGCAGGATATCGCCGATGGCGCAAGGCCCGGCGTTATTGATCTTGTTTGTGAGGATGTTTTGATGAACAGACGACATGCGGTTTTGAAGCCATTTGACACTGTCGACAAAGCTGATTTTTAGCTGGTACATAACCAGTTCGATGGGGTTAAAGTTCCGCTGGCAGGAAAAGCATCGGACAAGATTGTGAGCGGCATGGATGGACGTGTCCAGGCCACCGCATATGGGGCAGGCAATTCGCCGCTTGCCGCTTTTGTTTTGGATGGGAGCATCAAACAAAGTTTCCACGACCCGGTCGATGGGGACCCGGTTGCGTAAAAAAACCAGTTCTCCCGATGAAAAACGGCGCGTCATTTGGATTTACCAGTGGTTTGCCTTTTGCGGGGGGATCGATTCAACCGTTTGGATTCATGCATCCGCCAACTGGGGCCATCGATGCTGATAATAACCGCATGATGGACCATACGATCAACGATGGCAGCCGTGACCACGGGATCCCCCAGGTATTTGCCCATGGCCGTAAAGTCGATGTTGGTCGTTAAAATGGTGCTGTTATTGCCGTATCGACCTTCGATGACCTTGAAGAAAAGCGACGCGTTACGGGTTGATTCCTGTTCCAGACGGTCAAAGCCGATTTCGTCGATCAAAAGGATCTGGGGACGCACATATGCCTTCAGTTTGTCCTCGAGGCTGTCGTCGGCCAGACCGGACCAAAGGTCCCGTAGCATAAAGGAGGCCGTTACATAACGACATCGGTAAAGGTGCTGGCAGGCGAGCAGCAACAGCGCCTTGGCGATATGGCTTTTTCCAGCGCCGGAACTGCCTGCCAGGATAAGCCACTGTTTTCGTTCGATAAATGTCAACGTGGCCAGATCCATTACCTGACGTTTGTCGACGCCGGTCTGGAACGTGAAGTCAAAATCGGCGAGCAGCTTGCGATCGGGCAGTTTTGACTCACGGATGCGCCGCTCCATACGCCTTTCGATCAACGAGACAGCCTCGATTTCCAGGAGCCGTTCGAGCACGGCTGCGGTTGGCAGGTTCTTCTTTGTCGCCTCGGCCAAGGTGTCATCCAGGGCCTTTTCCATGCGAGAAAGCTTCAGCGTCGCAAGATGGCTGCGGATATTATCCATCGTGCTCATCGACAGACTCCTTTAAAAGACTACTGTACGCTTCCAGCGGCCGCTGTTTGATATCCGGCAGTAGGGCGGCGCACTGTGAGACCGACCGGGTGCTCATTTGTTCCAACTGGCGCGGGGTATGACGGGCTTTTAAAATCCGCTGTACGGCCTTGCCGTCAAAGGCGTAATACTTTGCCGCATGCACCAGGGCCGCGTGAATATCTTCGCAATGATAGTGTTCTTTAAGACGCAGGATATAACGCGCCTGGAACCCGCAATAGTGCCGATGGCGCTCTTTGAGCCCATCCAGAAACGCCTGTGCGCCATCGCCGAGGGACAAAAACGCCGCTTTCACCGGTTCGAGCCCATAGCGCACTTTTTCCGATTTGCGATGATCCGGCTCCTCCACCTTCTCAGAGGCGCCCATGGGTTTTCTCTCGTGATGCGCGATCACACGAAGATCTGGACTGTACACAATGATTTCACGCTCCGTGGCCTTGACCGTAAGGATATCGGCGATGTACTCGTAAGGCACCGAATAGAAGTTGGTCTCATGTTCCAAGAATCCGTCCACGCGGCAGACCCGTAGCGCCACCTCGGCCGTGTCATAGGGATGGGCGGGCAGCGGTTTCAAGGCGGCTTGTTCTTGCTCCAAAAACAGTTCCAAAGGCCTGCGACCGGTGGTGTCGTGAACGTGCACATCCGAGCGATTTTTCAGCCACCACGCCGCCGTTTGGCGCAGATCCGAAAGATCGGCGAATGTCCGACCATTGAGCAGATTCTTCTCGATATATTGAAACGGAGCCTCGATTTTTCCCTTTGTTTGGGCTCGTCCGGGTAAACACGCCACCGGCCGGCAATGATAATGGGTAATGAAGGCCACGAATGCCGGGTTGTATACCGGCTGACCGCCCTCCCAACGCAGGATCACGGTTTTCTCACCGTCGTACAGGCAGGTGGCGGGAACACCCTTAAAACGGGCGAAGGCATCCTGATGGCGCCGAATCAAGGTATGAAAACGCCGGTCGGTGGTAAAATCGATATAATGCCGGCGTGAAAATCCCAGAATGTACGAGAAACAAAGCACCTTCTGTCGGCCGCTACGGGTGAAGTTAAACGTGTAAGGACTCCAGTCCATTTGGCCCTGACGTCCCGGCAGCGTCTCGAAACGCACCACCGGTTCTTTTTTCGGCCGCGGCCGGATCTTGCGCAGATAGTCCCTGACGATGCTTTGACCGCCGTCAAAATTGTTTTCGCGAAGCTCCTCATACACCCTTACGCCGGTCATGTCGGGATACCTTTCCAAAAGCGCCTTGATCATGGGCTTGAAGGCATCCAGCTTGCTTTTTCTCGCAACCGGTCTGCGCGGCTCGAGCACATCATGACCTTTATCCCGCTGCTCCTGGTGTTTGCGCAGGATCCGCCGGATCGTGTTACGGCCCATGTCAAAATGCCGCGACAGGGCACGAATGCCCCAGCCTTCGGCATGCATGAGAATGATTCGATGTTCCAGATCCTGCCGATTGCGAACAAAGACTACCATCTTTTAAGATGTCCATGCATGCCGGCCAGTACCACTTGTATCCGTTCGATGGCTGGCAGAACACGCGCCGGTTGACAAGTGTTTAGCTGATCCGTGGTGATGCCGGACAAATACACGTCCATCTTGACCAGCCGATTGTGAAAACCGTCGCACCAATCCTTCCGGGGACGTGGCGCATGCCGATCGCTCAAAATCTTTTCCGGGAAGCCAAGGATCAAAGGGTGGTTCCATCCCGGCTCCTTGAGCAGCAACCGGACTAACTGAGCGGTTTCACTGCCGGTCAATCCGTATTTCAATACCGTGGTCAGTGCCTTTTTCTGGTTGCCCGCGGGCAACCGCGACAACTCGCGACCGATGGTGATGTTGATCAGCCCCAGCTTGAGATGATCCATCACCTCGTCGCCAAGCTTTTCCGCCAGCGCAAGACGCCGGCACACAAAGCTCTTGTGGCGATGTAACAGTGCGGCGATCTCGACCTGGCTTAAATTGTCTTCCCGGTGTAGCGAGCGGATCACCAGGGCACTTTCGATGTCCGCGATGGTGCGCGCCTTGGTGTTCAGGTAAATGATGGCCGCCTTCATGGCCCGCCTACCACCGGGCATGAGCCGGGCCTGCAGGCTTTCATACCCCAGCTTGCGTCCGGCCCGCAGCCGCTTGAACCCGTCTACCATCTCGTATCGATCGTCCACTTGCCCCACCACCACGGGGGGTCAATTGACCATAGTTTTGCATGGACCGCTCCATGGCGTTTTCCGCCACAGGCTGAATGATCCGTAAATCCGCGTAGCGTTCACCGATGGTTTTCGCCGCGATCGTCATGTAGGGGCTATCGGACATGGTGCCAACATATCCCGGTGGCCCCTTACATGTCGATTGCGTCTTAAAAACGATTTCCGATTAGTCTGTCAGTATTCATCTGTTATCTCTATTGGTTATCCATTTATTGCGTCTTAAAGTCATTTTTTGATTAGTTGATCAATATCATAATAAAATAACAATAAGTTACATGATTCATGCATCTTAAAAACCCTGTGCGCGTTATGGCGCCCTAACGGATGACCGCCTTTTCCCATGGCGCATCACCTGCTTGATGATTTATTCCAGAATAATAAGGTGGCGAACACCGATGATGTCGGCCATCAAATCCTTGGGCAGGTCCAGGTTGATGCGGCTGGAAGATCTGATGACAGGGGCTTTGTTCGACGTTGATGCCGGTGGGTCTTTCGCATGCGCCAGTTTTTCGTACAAGTAGTTGGCTTTAAAATAGTCGCCGTTTTTTTGGTTCCACTTCGCGCATTGATGACGATGGTTTTCTTTTTGGCATAAAGAATCGCCGCAAGTTTTTTGTCTGCCGATCTGCCGCGGATCCGGCAGGAACCATTTGCGGCAGATCTTACACGGCCGCTTACGGGGTCGCGCTCGTTGCATCGTGCCCTCTCATACAAAAGGTGGAATGGATGGCACGATATTATAGGGAATTGCCTTCTGGGTGGGTCCGAAAATCTCCCTTTCGGTCGTTTTAGAAATGGCGGTGTAGTGGGTTCAGTTTCCGCCGGAAGGTGGGTTCATTTTTTACTGGCGATAGCACCTATGCGGAGAGACATCTAACGCGGTTCGAAGATCCCGCCATCGGGAAGATGCGGTGAGATCGGGAACCCCGTCAGGGGTTCAAATTCTGGGAGGCAATAATGGTTTACCATATTACCATGCTTACCAATTTTCATGCATACCAGAACTTGAATCGCCCAGTTAAATAAATCCAAGCTCTCTTTCTTCAAACGCAAATGATAAAATTGACCATGCTACAACTTGTTACAATAGTTTTAATTATTGCATTAGGTCAAAGTTTTGCGCAGGGCTACTTTGTCATTACAATAGAGGGGAAAAGTCAATCCAATGTTTTTCTTAACAAAACAGATAGCCTTAAAAACAGTGCGCATAAGCTTCTTCTGCTCGACGAAGGAAAAGATCAAAGTGGATACACGCTACCTAACCAATTAGCGCATGAACATCCCGAATTATTGTTTTATTTCGACAGAATTGCAATCCCTGAAGTTGTCATTCGTTCAAGTGCTCAGATTGAGACGCAAAATTTTAGTATTGATAATATGTTGTATGCAAACCTGAGGATTGCCCGTTTAATAGATGAATACGAGGGACTAAAAAAAAGATCCCAAGCTGTTCTTGAAGGCTTGGATGTCCCTTATCTAAATCAATATATTGATTGGGATAAAGTAATTGGCGATAAGAGTAAAAATATTAATGATAATTTAAATAGGCTGTTATCACAAACTAATATATCATCAGGTGCTGGTATCTCTGCCCGGGGAGGTACGAATCTAAAAAGAGATAGTCCATCTCTTCAATTCCGACAGTTCGTCAATAAAAAGCCATCGTTCAATCAACCTTTTCCGGTAACTAATTATCAAGCGAACAAAGCTACAAACAAAACTATCCCAAGAGATATAGATTCAGAAAAAGATCAGCCGAATGACAACGATCAAGTTGAAGGACCGCGGAGGATTCGCTATGGAGCCAATAAAAGTGAAAAATTGCCATGGCCGTTTCCATTATTATTCTCTATATTTGAGTATTTGCTGAGGAATAAAATGGAAGCATTAATATATTTCTTAATGTTAACTTGGGCTATACATTTTGCTATTAAATTATTCAAGCAATCGTAAAAAGGAACGGTAAAATTAAGTAATGAAGACATCGATCCAAAACTTGAGTCGTAATATTTTTATTATGGTTTATGGGATTGCTGTCTTTATTCTTGCATGCGGATCAGATGAAAAAATAGATAATAGTATACTCATTAGGCAAGGTGATGCAGCATTCCAAAATGGAATGTATGATGAGGCTATTAATGCGTGGGAAATAGCATTGAGGAAGGAACCGCAAAATTCTGGATTGAAGATAAAAATAGCCTCTGCTTATCAGCGACAGGCAAAATTTGATTCATCAAATCAGATGCTTGATCCCATTATCCAAACAAATGAGGCGCCAGGCAAAGCTTATTTGCTAAAAGCTCAAAATCATATCCTGTCATTTCAACTGGAGGAAGCGGAAAAAGTATTTGTTCTGGCAAGTCAGCGTATGTCTGCCGACAACGACATTCTATTGCTTGAAGGCGATTTCAAGACGCTAACCGGACAAATAGAAGATGGTGAGCAGTTGTACCGTCAGGTGATTACCAGGCAGGCTGATAACGTCTATGCATATTTCAAGCTTGCGGCAAATTTAATTGCACAAAATCGTCCGGAGATGGCTGATGAAGTATACCAACAGGCCCTTAGGTTAAAAGTAGATAAAACAATCCGGTTCTGGCTGAGCAAAGCTGAATACCTGATGCTGGCTGGCGATGATGTTGGCGCAGAAATGGCTTTGAGGCAGGCGATGAAAGATGATCCACAAAATTTTTTGGTCAAAATAAAGACAGCGCAATTTTTTCAATCAAACCAAAATTACGACGAAATTATTGCTTTGTTTATGAAAAACAATCAACTCATTGAAAATGAGGATATCCAAAAAATTGTTGCTGACGCGCTTTTAAATACCAATCAGGCGGCTAAAGCCAGTTCGATTCTGGAAAAATACCATCACTCAAATGACATTGACTGGCTGCTGCTTAACGGTAAATCCGCCCTTATCAATAAAAAAAACGCAATGGCTGTCAGCTATTTCCAACAAGTTGTTGATAGGGACAATGATGACCCGCAATCCCTTTATCTGCTGGCCCTTGCATACATGGCCAGTAATAAGACAAATTTGGCCCTTCAAGCCTTAACACGGCTTTTAGTCATTGCACCGGACCACCTTGATGCAGAACTCGCACTGGCTGACGTCCACTATAAAAAAGGCAATTACGATCTTTGTACCGATTATCTAAATCGTATCATTAAAAAATTTCCCGAAACCTTTCGTGCCTATCAGATAATGGGTAACTGCATGCTGGCCATGGAAAGATATAAAGAGGCGGAATTAAATTTCCGGAAAGCATTAAAACTAAATAATAATGCATTGGATGCCTATTATTACCTGGCCATTGCCAAGGAGAAACAAGGCGAGGATGATGCGGCTCTACAGATATTAAACAACATTTTTAAAAAAAAGCCGAAAAGTGTGGATGCAGCGTATGCGATTGCTCAGATCCATATCAAAAAAGGACAAAAGGATGAAGGCATAAAGGCCATAAACAATTTGGTCGATATCGATCCGGACAATAGCTATTTTCAATTGATTCTCGGGCAGATTTATCAGACCGTCAATGAAAACCAAAAAGCCCTCGTTTCATACAAGCGTGTATTAGTTAACGACCCAAAACAGGCTGAGGCATACAAAGGGCTCGTTAGCTTGTTAGAGGACCACCAACTAAAAATTTCAATTTTAAAGAAGGCAATTGAGGATCTGCCAAACGATAGGGATTTGAAGTTATTACTTTGTAGCTTGTATTATCAAGATGGAGATTTGCAATCCGCCATAGGAACAATGGAGGGCATCTATTCCGCTGATCCGAAAAATCCGGTTCTGGCAAATAATTTGGCATGGCTTTACCTCGAAAACGAGTATGAACTGCTCAAAGCTTTTGACTTGGCTCTTTTTTCCTATGAAACAGAATCGGAAAATGCTGATTTTGCCCATACACTTGGCGTGGCCTACCATCGAAAAGGGATGCATAAACAAGCCAAATGGTATTTAGAGCAAGCAATAAAGCTGACTGAGGGAAATTTGTCAGACCAGAACGACAATTCGGAAAAAGTTGATATTTACAAATATCACCTGGCCAGTCTCCTGATGGATATGAACCGGGTCAAAGACGCACGCAAAACCATGCTTGGACTGAATATGAGTACTTTACCACCAAGATATGAAGCCAATGCAAAAAAAATAATGGCTGAGGTTTTGAAGGAGAAGGGTGATGGGGGAGAGGCGGGGAGCAGAGAGAGGAAAAGCGGAAGCTCTGAAGATATGGAGATGAAGGATTCAAGGATCGTAGGATTTTAGGGGACGAGGGGGAAAGCTGGTGGCCCATTTTTCTCGCCCTTCCCGCGTTTCTCGCCATTCTCGCATAAACACTTTTCCTGCCAGTCTTGCTGAAAATACCAATATCCCCAACAAACATAAAATCACCGCAGAGTCGCCGAGAACGCAAAGAAAAGAAATTGTTTTTTATTGGCTTCGCCAAAGTTTTGTTTTTCCCATCAGGGAAATTTAAACCCTCTGCGAACTCAGCGCCTTGAGCGAAGCAGGCGGTGAATAATTAGCCACGGACTCACACAGATAGACTCGGCAAATGAAGAAGATCTTTCAGCAGCAATTTAGTAGACACCAGTTACAATTCGTATCTTTTCATCAAGCACAGTAATTCGTTCTGCTGGAAGGGAGCCGAAAGAATGTTGTGAAAGGCGTTTTTTATCAATGCAGCGCAGCTGAAAAACTTTTATTTTTGAAGGATGGTTTAAGTTTGCAGTTCCCTTGGGAAGGAAAATTTCATGAAAATATGTTTTATTTCCTTCTGCCTTTGCGATTGGTGCTACGATAATAAGTGACCCGACTCTGTTCGCCGAATCTGGCGAAATGACAACACACGGACGAGTTTTCTTGATTTCAGCTCCAATTGTTGGATCCAAGTTTACCCAATATATATCACCCCTTTTGGGAAATTTCATTGCCAAGTCTCCAATGTGGCTTGATCCCAATCGGCGTTTTCCTGCAGATCTTCCTCAGCAGATTCCCTGCAGGCCTCTTCCAGTTGTTGATAAACCTTTTCCCGTTTCAGTTTTTTGAGGTAATGCCGACTGGCCTCTTCAAAAAATTCCCTCCTGGTATTGAAAGGATTGAATTGGTCAATTTCGTTTAATAGCATTTTATGAATAGGGGTTGTGGTTTTTACAGTTTTCTGCTTTTGGGGTGTCATTTTTACCTCCGATGTTATGTCTTAATTGCCATCTATATATACATCACTTTTAGTTCCTGTCAAGTGGGGGAGAAAACGGAGTCAGGTTTTCGTTTATGATAAGCATGTAGGTGGAAAAGGTTGGGAGCGAGAATAGCGGAAGATAGGAAGATCGGAAGCTATGAAGATAGGAGGCTCGGAAGGTGGAAGATCCGTTTGTTCGTTTGATTGGTTGGGCTAGCTGATAGCATGGAGCATTGAGCGAAGAGGGGGATAAGAAGAGCGGACGCTGGGAAGAGCTGAGGCGTAGGCAGCGGATTATCTGTCTGTGTGAGTCCGTGAGTGCCGGTGGCTAATCATTTCACCGCCCGCTTTGCTCGAGTCGCGGAGTGCGCTGAGGGTTTAAATTTCCCTGACGGGAGGGCATACTGTTTTTCTTTGCGATCTTTGCGTCTCTGCGGTGATGTTGTGTTAGTTGAGTTCTTTGGATTACTTGTGTTTATTGTGTTCTTTGGGTTTAACAACCTTTCAGCGGAACTGGCGGGAAAAGCGTGAAACGCGGGAAATAAGCGCTAACGCCCTATAATCCTTCATTTCAACATCTTCATATATTCCGATCTTCAAATCTTCCGCTTTCCATTTTTTCCATCGCCTATAGCCCCCGGCCTCTTTCCTATCATCTACATCGCCCGTGTGAGTCGGTGGCAAGGTTAGATGCAGTTGGTCGGTGATTTATGACATTAGTTCAAAAATACCGGCCTTGGCTGCTTTTTTATCGAATGACAATACGCTTTCACAGCCTGACTGTTTGGCTGAACTGGAGATTAGAATGTCCGAAAGATCTGCGTTGTTTTCTCGGGCATACACCAAAAAATGTTTAAGTGCGGTTTGTCCTTTTTTTTGCGAGAAACCTAATGATAATATTGGTATCTAAGGCCTTCATCTGAATTCTTTCTTAAATTTCTTGGAAATGGCCTCGTCCATCGCTTGAGTTGAAACAGGCTTTATGCCTGGCCGGTTTAATTTCCCAAACAATTCATCCACTGTTTTGGAAATCGGCCTGATGAGCGCTTCACGTTCATTGGTCAAAATGAATTCTATTTTATCACCGGTATCAATCATCAACTTTTCTCGAATCGCTTTAGGAATAGTGATTTGCCCTTTGCTGGTGATTGTTGATAGGGCCATTGTCTGTCTCCTTACTTGATTTAAATTCCTTACATAATGTTAAGGCAAACCTGTGGATATGTCAATGACCTAAGTCGAACGTTCAAAATTTCGGAGCCACAGACCAACACAGACGAGATAGGTGATGGGAGATAGGCTTGATGAAGCGTAGTGAAGTGCAGAAGCTGCAGACTGCGCATTGCTTGTCCGTGTGAGTCCGTGTGTGTCGGTGGCAAAAAAGAAGAAAATGGGTCAAGTTTTCCAACCACTCTGCGCCTTTGTGGCCTCGAGCGAAGCGGGCGGAAAAAAAATGATCACCGCAGAGTCGCAGAGAACGCAAAGAAAAAAACAGGTTTCAGTTGGCTTCGCCAAAAAGAGACAGATAGCCACAGTCACACACAGACGAGTTCGTTGATAGCTTATTGTGGCTTACCAAACAGATTGAACGTAAGGGTAATTCAATATTTTCTCATCTCTGGTGATTAAAGGTACGTCCAGGGCAAGAGCGCTTGCAATGATAATTCTGTCGGCTGGATCACTATGAAGCGGTTGCGGCAGGTTGACCGATTTTAACGCTATCGAGTTGTCAACAGGAAGAAATTGAAAAAACCGTAGTCTTTCCGCTTTTGATATCCACTCACTAATCTCAATTTTGAGAATCAACCGTTTTTTGGCCACCAGAAGCGCTATTTCCCAGATACTAATGGACGAAATATATACAGCATTATTGTGAACGGCCTTTTCAACTAATTCAATGGCTTTTTGAGAGATCAACCCTGGATCGCTGAGAAACCATATCCACGCATGGGTGTCCAATAAGATCATTGTAGGGATTCCCAATCATCGAGACCGACAGGTTCAAGTGGTTCTGTGTATTCACAGACCGTACCCCTAAGGGAATCAAGAATTTTCTGGGTATCATCTGTGTAGGGAACAATTTTTATAACTGGTTTCCCATGATCGCTAATGATTAATGGCTTACCCGTTTTTTGGACATCCCGAAAATACTTTAGCGCGTGAGGTTTAAATTGTGATTTTGAAATGATACGTTCCATTTCGCACCTGATACATTAATATTAGTTTGAATAATGTCGATTTCATCTTCTACGTGCAGTAATTTGCACAATTATTTAATGGATATAGTCATTTTACCGTGGTCATATTTTTAGTTCAAGTCATTTTTCATCAAAAAAGAATGAGGAAATTTTCATCTTCATACTTAGACTCAATAAACGCGATACAAAATATGTCCGTGTACGTCTGTGGCAGATGTGGAGCGAGAAAGGGTGAAAGGACAAAGAGCGGGAAAGGCGGGAAAATCTCACAGAGCTGCAGAGTACACAGAGAGAAAAAGCAGTTTAAATGGGGGGCTAACGCAAGGTGATTTCACATTGGAAAATCAACCTTCTTTGCGCCTCTGCGCCCTCGAGCGAAGCGGGCGGTAAAAAAATAATCACCGCAGAGCCGCAGAGAACGCAAAGGGTAGTAATCTATCTTAATATGCGTGACAGGGAAAAATTAATATGACAATGAAAAAAGACTATAAAATCCATCTAATCGCAGCGGCTCGTCCTAATTTCATGAAAATTGCTCCATTGTATCATGAACTGAACAAAACAGATTGGGCGACGCCCATTATCGTACACACCGGTCAGCATTACGACATCAATATGTCGGATGCCTTTTTCAAGGATCTTGATCTTCCGGAACCGCATATTCATCTTGGGGTGGGGAGCGGCACCCATGCCGAGCAGACCGGGCGAGTCATGATTGAATACGAGAAAGTGTTAGTGCAGCAACAACCGAACTTGGTGGTGGTTGTCGGGGATGTGAATTCGACTATTGCTGCAACCCTTGCTGCGGTCAAGTTGGGTATTAAAACAGCCCACTTGGAAGCAGGATTGCGTTCATTTGATAGAACCATGCCGGAAGAAATCAACCGGATTGTGACCGATTCCATCGCCGATTTGTTGTGGACGCCATCCCCGGATGGGGATGAAAACCTGATTCGTGAAGGTGTTCCTCCTGAAAAGATTCAACGGGTCGGCAACATCATGATTGATTCATTAGAAATGATGCGTGGTAAAATAGAAAATGCTGGAACCTGGCAGGACATGGGACTGAGCCGGAATGTGTACGCGGTAGTTACCCTGCATCGACCGGCAAATGTTGACAATGAAGATACCTTGCGTTCCCTGGTCAATGCGCTGATAGAGCTCGCCGCTATCCATCCGGTTGTTTTTCCCATCCATCCACGGACCCGAGCAAACCTGGAACGCTTCAAGATGATGGAAAAATTGCAGGCGACAGATGGTATGAAATGTCTGGACCCGCTGAATTATGTGCGCTTTATGAATCTTGTTTTTAATTGTCGTCTGGTCGTGACTGATTCTGGAGGAATACAGGAAGAGACAACCTACCTGGGTATCCCTTGTATCACATTACGTGATAACACGGAAAGGCCGGTTACTGTAATCGAGGGGACTAATCGTCTGTGCAAAGTTCAAGAACTTCGCCAATCCATTGAGTCTATATTGAATCAAAAGGGAAAAAAGAAAAATCCGCCGGAATTGTGGGATGGCAGAACGGCTTCGAGGATTGCTGAGCGTATTCGGTCGTATTTGGGGGAAGGTGGGCATAAGGTATAAGGTGGAAGGTGGAAGGTGGAAGGCGAGGGGCAGGGAGGCGGAAAGGGTTAATGGTTAATGCGGGAAAGGCGGGAAAAGGCAAGACATAAAAGATGAAGGGGCCGAGGGACCAAGGAGTTGCGGGGAAAAAGGTAAAATAGCTGGTAGGCAGGGAGTGAGGAGCAAGGGGATAGGGCTTGGAGCTGGGGGCAAGGGGCGAGGAGCATAAATTAGGGAAAATCTGAAGTTAGGAAGAGGGGAAGATCGGAAGAGATGAATATGAAGGATTCAAGGGGCCAAGGGGTTGAGGGGGATGCTGGTGGCCCATTTTCTCGCATTTCCCGCGTTTCTCGCCAGTCCCGCCTTTCATATTTTCGCTCCATTCTCCACGCTCTACGCATTTCTAAGGGCTAACACAATAAACCCAAAAAACTGGACAAACAATGTGTGGAATCGCCGGGATTTTAAATTTTAAGGGGCCAGAGGATAAACGGGAACTCCTTACGCGCATGGTCAATCTGATGCACCACCGCGGACCGGATGCGTCGGGTCTTTTTCTGGATGGACCGGTCGGGCTCGGACATGCCCGCTTGAGTATTATCGATCTTAGCAGCAGTGGTATACAGCCGATTCACAATGAGGATCGCACGGTCTGGATTGTTTTTAATGGAGAAATCTTTAATTATCCTGACCTCAGGGTTGATCTGGAGGGCAAAGGACACAAATTTTATACACAAACAGATACCGAGGTGCTTGTTCATCTGTATGAGGAAAAGGGCACCGACCTCTTCCAGTTACTCAATGGCCAGTTTGCCATCGCCATTTGGGATGCAAAATCGCAATCCCTTCTTCTGGGGAGGGACCGGGTCGGCATTCGGCCCTTGTTCTACCACCATAAAAATGGCCGGCTTGCCTTTGCATCCGAGATCAAGGCGCTGTTTGCGGATCCGACAATTGAGCGGCAGATTGATCCCCAGTCCCTTTCTGATGTATTTACCTGCTGGGCGCCCCTTGGTGAGCGGACTTCATTTAAAGATATTTTCCAGCTTTTGCCCGGCCACTATGCAACGTATACCCGTATGGGGATGAATACCCAACCTTATTGGCAACCGGATTTTACGCCTGAAAACGGCCAACCTCGCAACCTTTCTGATTGGGCGGAGGAATTAAACGCACTGCTTCTTGATGCCTCCCGTATCCGTTTGCGGGCCGATGTCCCTGTCGGTGCTTATCTCAGCGGAGGAATTGACAGCACGTATATCAGTGCGCTGGTAAAGCAAAACTTCAACAATCGGTTAAGTACCTTCTCTGTCAGTTTTTCAGATAAACGCTTTGACGAATCATCATTCCAATCCATCGCTGTCCGGTCTTTGAAGACCGACCACAAGGACATTCACTGCTCGGAGAGTGACATCGGTGAGCTGTTCCCAAAGATCATATGGCATACCGAAACACCGATTATCCGGACCGCGCCCACGCCGCTTTTCATGCTTTCTAGACTTGTCCGGGAAAGCGATTTCAAGGTTGTCCTGACCGGTGAAGGGGCGGATGAGATATTTGCCGGCTACAATATTTTCAAAGAGGATAAAATACGTCGATTTTGGGCGCGCCACCCCCGATCTAAATCGCGGCCCAGGCTTTTGGAAAAGCTATACCCTTATATTTTTTCAGAGGCCAATCAGCGATCCCGGCAGTTTATAGAAGGTTTTTTCAAAAAAAACCTTTTGCAGACGGGCTCGCCTGTTTATTCGCATTTGTTGCGGTGGCAGAACACATACAAATTAAAGTCTTTTTTTAACGATGATTTCAGGGGGGCAGAAGATTCCATCGAGGGATTTGTCAAGCGGTTCAGCGACAGACTGCCAGACAATTTTATGTCCTGGAGCCCGCTTTCAAGAGCCCAGTATATTGAAATCAACATTTTCCTGTCCAATTATCTACTTTCTTCCCAAGGGGATCGTATGGCCATGGCTAATTCTATTGAAGGCCGTTTCCCATACCTTGACCATCGTGTTATTGAATTTGCCTGCCGGATGCCGGATCAATTGCGTCTACGTAGCCTGGATGAGAAGTTTCTGCTCAAACAAGTCGCCAGGCAAGTTATTCCCAAAGAAGTGGTTGACAGAGCCAAGCAGCCATACCGCGCCCCGATCAGCCGCAGCTTTTTTGGCGATCGGTCATTGGATTACGTCGATACCTTATTGAGTGAGGAGCAGATACGATCCAGCGGATATTTCGATGCCCCAAAAGTATCCCGGTTGATTAAAAAGTGCCGCAGCCGTCAGGGGATGCTTTTAAGTGAACGGGAAAATATGGCTTTGGTTGCCATTTTATCTACCCAATTGCTTGATCAACAGTTTATTAAACAATTTCCTGCCTATGAAGCTAAGGATGTCAATGAACCGGTTGTTTTTTGAGTTCGTTGAGTTCCTTGGGTTTGTTGTGTTTATTGAGTTGGTTGCTGGGAATGCGGAGAATGCTGGTGCGTGGAGCGAAACGAGGAAAAGCGAGAAAGGCGAGAAAGGCGAGACTGGCGGGAAATGCGGGAAATGCGGGAAAGGTAAAACACTATTTTTTATTGGCGAAGCCAAACAAAACCATTTCTTTTCTTTGCGTTCTCTGCGACTCTGCGGTGATTATTTTATTTGCCGCCCGCTTCGCTCGAGGGCGCAGAGACGCAGAGGGGTTGATCCCTGAGATAGGGATCAAATGAATACATGGGAACAGAGCTGCTTCAATGAATAAAACGACGACGATAATCGGCGCAGGGGTGGTCGGTCTTGCCGTGGCGGCTGAATTGTCGAAAATCCACAACGATATTCTGCTTATCGATAAAAACCCCAGTTTTGGCCAAGAGACCTCAAGCCGCAACAGTGAGGTGATACACGCTGGTATCTACTATGCAAAAGACTCTAAAAAGGCCAGGTTTTGCGTAGAGGGCAACCGATTACTCTATCAGCTTTGCGAAGAAAGTCGAATCCCGCATCGTCGATGTGGCAAGGTTATTGTTGCCACAGATCCGGATGAGGAAGAAATCCTTGAATCAATAGCGGAAAAGGCAAGGGATAACGGCGCCGTACCCCTTGAGAGACTGAGTTCACAGCAAATAAAAGCTCTTGAACCCAATGTAAAGGCGTTTGCAGCGCTTTTATCACCTTCCACCGGAATCATTGATTCTCACCGGCTGATGCGCAGGTATTTGTCCGAGGCCAAAAAAAATGGTGCTCAGTTTGTAACGCAGACAATGGTTTCAAGGATCGAAAAGCGCGATCGTGGTGATTACCGGATTCATGTAACGTATCCGGATGGTGATACCGACAGATTTAATTCGCACTGGGTTATTAATTGCGCGGGCCTTGAAGCTGACACCATCGCGGCTTCCATGGGTATAGATATTGACGCATGTGGTTACCGGCTGCATTATTGGAAAGGCGAATATTTCAGCCTGGATGTGCCGCATGGCTACATACGACGGCTGGTCTATCCGGTTCCTCAGGTGAACCATGTGGGCTTGGGTGTCCATGCCACAATCGATTTGAGCGATCGCATCAAGCTTGGTCCCAATGCCATTTACCTGCCCGACAGGACCCTCGAGTATGGTGTGGATAATTCAGTGCGCAGATCCTTTTTCGAGGCGGCAGTAAGATACTTACCCGATATCAACATCGAACAACTCAATCCGGAAATGGCCGGGATCAGACCTAAATTACAAAAACCTGGCGACTCGGTCAGGGATTTCATCATTGAGGAGGAATCTGCCAAAGGTCTTGCCGGTGTGGTCAATCTGATTGGTATCGAGTCGCCCGGTCTGACTGCCTGCCTTGCCATTGCGAAATATGTGAGGGCGTTGGTGGAAGGATAACTTTGTTAGTTGGTTGGTTGAATTGGTTTTGTTGGTTCGGTGGACGGTGGGGAGTGGGAAATGGTGAATGGTTAAAGCGGGAAAAGCGGGGCGAGAGATAAAGTAAAGATAGTCTCTCACAAAGCCGCAGAGATCACAGAGAAAAGTTGGGGGGGAGCTGGTTTTGCCAGAAAAAACGGATAGAAATTCTATATTATTTGATCCCTACTTCCCGTTAGGGAAATCTAAATAAACCCTGTGCGATCTCCGCGTCTTGAGCGAAGCGGGCGGTGAAACAACAGCCACGGATTCACACAGACAGACACTGACGATTTGGATGATAGAAATGAAGGGGCAAGGAGGGCAAGGATTCGAGGAGAAAACCGATAGCCCATTTTTCTCGCCTTTCCCGCGTTCCCCGCCAGTCTCGCTTTTCATATTCTCGCTCCACGCACCAGCATTCTCCGCATTCCCAGCAACCAACCCAACCAAACCCAACCAACCCAAATAACTCGTCCCCAAAGGTATTGAAGACCAATTAAAACGAAATCCAAAAAACACATATTGGCTTTTGGGACCGTAATGATGGTGTTGATGGTCCTTTATTTTGGCTTGCGAATAAGGGGGGATGGTAATATCAATGATGCTTTATGGCTGCCTGATCGAACCGCCCTGCGTTTCCAAGGATCGGGAATTGCTTATGTCGATGATCTATCGATTTCTCGGTTGAACCGCAAGGTTGACTCGCTGACCATCGAGATGGTCGTGAGGCCTGGACGGAATCAGCGGCAAGGCTTTGGACCGCTGCTTCTTTTGCACGATGGCGATGATGGAAGGCAGATGGCCATCTGGCAATACAAAGATTCTTTGATTGTCATGAATGGCAACGATTACAACAACGCCCGAAGATGGCCAAGAATAACCGGAATGCACGTTCTGCCACCGGATCAAATTCGCTACTTGACAATTACTGCGAGTAAAAAGAAAGGGAGTCGATTATTTGTAAATGGTAAACCCGTTGCCGCCAAAAAAGACTGGTGTTTGCGGATTCCTTCAGAAGGCCGACCGCTGCGTTTGGTATTGGGTAATTCTGTTTATGGCAATCATGGCTGGATCGGCGATATATACGGGTTGGGAATAGCCGGGAAAGCCATTTTCTCAGAACAGGTTCGAGCAAGATATGAAAAATGGGTTGAGGATCAGTCGGTTCCTTTGCTGGAACCTGATTTGCCGGAGCAGATAATCAAATTCAACCAACAGTTGTGGTCGCGACCATCAGAGGCCGACATGGTTGGTTCATTGCTTAATATTCCATCAGATGTCGTTGCTCTGGAAAAAGCGGTTCTTTCTACCCCACAAGCCTATTTCAAATTAAACCGCGTCACGATAGCTGACATCAGCCTTAATATTTTTGGTTTTGTACCACTCGGTGCTATGCTGTTTGCTTATCTGGGATCATGCTACGGGTTTGATGGTAGTCGAAAATGGATTGCCTTGGCGTTTTGCGGAACGTTGAGTCTTGGCATTGAACTGGCACAAGCGTGGATACCTACACGATTTTCTACCCTTTTAGATCTGATTCTCAATACCATCGGAGCCTGGATCGGGATCGAATTGTTGTATCGAATAAGAAAATTAAGAGGCCGTGATTCAATCTAACCCTCCCTAATTTTGCCTTACCAATTGTCCCACCTGCAACTATATAACCAATGATTGAAATTGGTATAGTAACAATTCATTCTACCTTTATACCTCCCTGAAATTACTTTTATCCTGAATGAATATGTAATTTATTTCCTATTTTTGGGTACAGATAACATGAATTGCCCAATAAGTAAGAAAAAAATGTAATATTTCTTGGCGAGATAGCGCGCCCCCGTTTAAAACATCCTGAAATGAATAGTAAAATTATTATTTAAATATAATTCATAATTGGTATATATCATGAATACGAATCATACGACGTTATTTAGCGTATTTAGCTCTGTTCGTAATCTTTCTTGCTGAGTTGCGTTGCTAATGAGACGGTTTTATCGTAAAGATGAAAAACTAGAACCATCCCCTAATCAGCTTATCGATCAAATCTCACAGACATAAACTCACCTTGTATGTCACATTAGCTTATTCAGCGGGATAATTTCGGGTCAAATCTATTGAATTTTCATCAAACGGAAGGGAGGGTAAAAAAATAGGATAGTAAGGAGAGGAATTTGGATCTATCTATAGAGATAGCAGGGGTGCTAGATGAAAAGAATGTTACTGTTGATTGTTGCTGTCGGATTAGTGATCTGTGTTTCGAATGTTGCATTTGCCGTTTCATATGTGGATCCTCAAATCCATACCGATAGAATAGAGCAAGATGATAAGGGTTCCCGTGATTTGTGCGATTTCGTAACGATTGAAATTGGAAGTTACACTTTTATTGGGGAGGTTGATACAGGAGAAGTCGGTTTTACGTTTGAGTCTATTAAGATACTTAGTGACCTTGGAACTGTCGATGCTTCCGCTTCCGCTAAATTGAGCGATTTTCACTTCAATGAGGCAACATTGACTGAACAAGCGATCACAAGTTATACTTCTCAGCCTGTCCCTGAACCCGCTACAATGCTGTTGCTGGGAACCGGTCTTTTCAGTTTGGCTGGTGCGACACGAAAGAAGATTTTCAAAAAGCGTTAGTTTATTATCCATTGATTGATGGATAATTTAAAAAACGGTTTGGCTTCCAACGCCAAGCCGTTTTTTTTTGCCGTCTACCACTTCACATCTATGTAATTTCCTACCAATTTTATTTTTAACGGTGACTTTTTAAATCAATGCAACAGCTCTTAAAAGTTCAAGATATGCATAGTTCATTATTGCTTTTTGGGGTGCTATTTTTTTATTGAGTTAAATTAAAGTAAAGAATATGAAAAAAATTACATAAGTACATAATAACTATTTCTAAAATTTCGTATGGCCTATCAATAACAAAATAAATTTGATGTCTAAAGTTTTATAATATGCTAAAAATATTGAAAATAAAAATATTTTGAAAATTGGCATTCGATTTGCTTAAACAGAAGCAAAACATATGTTTTAGGAGATCTCGTAAAAAAAAATGCAAACATTACTTAGTATCAACGGGTAAAAAATAATGGAGGTAAAGAAAAAGAAATAGAAATAAAAAAGAGTGATGATGAATATGGTTAAAGCACTGAATAAAAAAATAATGAAACTTTAATAAGAGGTGAATATGAAGATGATTAAATTGATTTCTTCACTGGTTTTCGCAATTACTTTTTTAACTGCCGTGAACGCCATGGCGACAGAAATGACCCTGCAAGAAATTTTTGACGATATAACTGTCGACGGTCCAAGTTCCGTAAATGCGGAAACGGATTACCTCACCAATGATGCCTATTGGAGCATAACAGGTTCAGGAGGCTCACTTGCGACAATGATTATTGAACTTGCCGGATATGCTTCCGAGAATATCTTTGGTGTTTATAGTGGAGATGAACTTGTCCCACTCTTTTCGGGAGCTCATGAAGCCGGTGATCAAACGGTACTTTCGATAAAAAACGATGGCAGCGTATATGTTAACTTTGATGATACTGGGGTAGATTTCTCAGCTAATCTTTTTGGATATTACCTCAGTACGCCGAACGGAATATTTTACAGTGACTCTACGCTGAATGAAGATGGGTTGGACCACTTGATGGCATATCAAGGCAACGACGTGGATGTCGTCGAACTTCCTGGCTTTGCTTCAGGTACTTGGACCGACAATGAATTTATTCTTGCATGGGAAGACCTTCTTGGAACTCAGAATCCTGACTATAACGATATGGTCCTCATGGTTGAATCAGTCCAACCCGCACCCGTTCCTGAGCCAACCACCATGTTGCTGTTAGGCTCCGGTTTGATCGGCCTGGCTGGCGCTGGAAGAAAAAAGCTGTTTAAAAAATAGACTCAAGTAATAGTCCAATAAAAAAGCCCGCTCTTTGGATCGGGCTTTTTTTATTTGATTTGGGGGTTGGTCCAATGCACCCATGTTGAGTCATCTGAGTAAATTAGAACCACCCAGTCTATATGGAAAAAGAGTTCACATATCGTCACTTTACCTCAATGATTTACATTATAGGGGCTGTTACCTATGATAGTTAGGAAACTGACAATTTTGCTATTGTCACAATAACTGTATAGAAATAAACAATATTTTAATTCGTGTTATAGCTTCTAAGCGTTTGTTAGGATGGTATAGTATTTGTAATCAACTTTCTTTTCATTTATCATAAATGAAATACCGATCCGATTACCATCAAATGGGGGAATATTAATGAAAAGCCGCTTATTTCAAGTATTAATCCTGCTGACAACGCTCGTTATCGTCGTGGGTTGTTCAACAAATGAAGAAAAAAAGGCCTCTCATTTTAAAAAGGGACAAACTTATTTTGAAAAAGGCGATTACAAAAGCGCCGAACTGGAATTTCGCAATGCCATTCAAATCGATCCGGAATTTGTAGCGGCCTATGAAAGCTTAGGGGAAACCTATCTGAGGCTTGGGGATCCGCGTGGTGCGTTCAGAGAGTACTCCAAGGTGGCCAAACTCGATCCGCAAAACACCAAAGCGTCACTAAAATTGGCAACCTTTTTCCTATTGGCCAAAAAAACCGAGGAATCCAGAAAAAGAGTGGAAACAGTGCTTGAAAAAGAACCCCACAACATCGATGCGCTGTTTCTAATGGGCGGAATTTATAATATAGAGCAGGATCTGTCTGAAGCCGCTGAAATATATAAAAAAATTATCGAATTGGACGAAAAACAAGCGCGGGCGTATATGGGTCTTTCGCGCATATATCTGAAGCAGGGAAAATTCGATGAAGCCGAATCGCAGCTCCAAAAAGCGGTCCAGTTAGATCCCAAGGACATCAAGCCGCGTGTCGAAATCGCTCGATTTTACACGGAGCAAAAAGCCTATGACAAGGCCCAGGCGCAAATCGAAAAAGCCATCCAACTCAATCCGAACAATAGCGATCTGCATATCATTCTAGGAAATTTTTTCTTCAAGATGAACAAGATGAAAGATGCTGAAGAGTCTTATCTTCAGGCGATCGCGGTTAATCCTGAAAAAGAAAGACCGTATATGGTCGCGGCCGGTTTTTATGAGCTATCCAACGCACCCGAAAAGACACTGGCGATGTATGAAAAAGCCCTGGCTGCCAAGCCGGATAGTGTAAACATCATGACCACCATGGCAGGATATTACATCAACCATCAACAGATGGAGAAAGCAGAGCAATACCTGATCCGGGTGCTTGATAAAAGGCCCCGTTTTTTCCCTGCCCGAATGTTAAACGGCGAAATCGCGATCCACAAAAAAGACTTTATTGGCGCAATCGGTGTTTTCGATCAGTTGCTGAGTGAAGAACCCCGATCCTACAAAGCCCATTATCTGAAAGGGTTGGCCCACCTTGGGAAGGGTGAATCTCAGGTGGCCAAAGCCTCTCTTAGCAAGGCCATTGAGCTCAATGGAAAATTTGCAAAAGCGAAAATCCTGCTTGCCGAAATTGCAATGAAAGAGCGGGATTTTGAATATGCACAACGCTTATGCACCGACATCTTAAAGGATAATACAAACAATTATCAAGCCAGGATGATGCTGGGTAATGCGTTGATGGCGCAAGGACAAGTCGATGAGGCGAGATTGCAATTTGCCGCCCTGATCGACCAGCAGCCGGAAAATCCAGTCGGTTATTACCGTATGGGATTGCTGCAAAGGGCAAACAAAAATTACGATGCGGCCTTGGACAGTTTCAACAAAGCCCTTTCATTGAATCCCATGCTGATGGACGTATTTGCCAATATCATTCTGGTGCATGGCGCCAACGGTGAACTGGACCTGGCGCTTTCCAAATGCGATGCGCAATTGGAAAAAGTTGGCGACTCCACCATTCACAAGGCGCTGATCAATAATCTGAAAGGAAAGGTGCTGTTGGCTCAGAAAAAGATACCGCAGGCGGAAAAGGCTTTTCAGGCAGCCATTCAAGAAAATGCACAATTTTTGCCGCCTTATTACGAGCTGGCAAAGATTTATCTGTCCGGTGAAAAACCGCAAAAGGCGATCGATCAGTACTTGGCTGTTCTGGAAAAAAATCCCGATCAGGTTCGACCGCATATGCTGCTTGGCACCATTTTTGACATGCAGAAAAAATACGATTTATCTGAGAAACACTATCGTGCTGCGTTAAAGGTTGATCCGCAATTCGCTCCGGCGGCCAACAATCTGGCGTATTTGCTCTCCTCACACGATGGGGATATTGATGAAGCCTTTAAATTTGCCCGTATCGCCAAGGAAAAATTACCGGATGATCCCAGTGTGATGGACACACTCGGATGGATTTACTACAAAAAAGGGCTTTATGGGAATGCCGTTCAGGAAATATCGGACAGCTTGCAAAAGATGCCTGATAATCCAGTCATTCATTATCATCTTGGCGCGGCGTTGTTTCACAAAGGGGACAAAAAGCAAGCCAAGCGGGCGCTTGAAAAAGCGCTATCCTTTAACGCGGAATTTGATGGTGCCGATGATGCGAGACAGATGCTGTCTGAGATATAACGATGCATCATTTCCCATTAAAAATACTGATCCTTTGCGTACTGCTGCCGCCTTTGCTTTACATTTATTCGCTTGGCCTGTTGGAAAAGGTCATTCAGATCCGATATGATAAGGATCTGGCCGCAGTGCTGATTGGCAATGTCAATCCGTTATTGGAAGGCAGCGCTGAGCTTCAGGATGTCCTGCAAAAAAACATCACTGCCTTTAAATCCAGCCGAAAGATGACCGCTTTAGGCGTTGAGATCAATATAACCGTCACTTCAGCCAGCGGTGCATATTTGTACCCTCACGGCTACGAAGAGTCCCAACCGGAGTTTGGAGAAACGGACAGCCTTTCCATTGCCAGAGAAAACTACCGACTGCTTTCAGAGGGGCTCCAACGAAGCCTAAAGGTCAAAATTGATCATAACGCTCTGATTGCAAATTTTATATTATCCTTTTACGTGTTGATTTCAGTGGGGGTGCTTTTTCTGTTCTATCGCCGCGGTGTGAAGAAAAGCCGTGCCGACGAGCTGGCCACCAGGAAAATGATCGATGAACTGGCCGATGAACACCGGGAACATTTGTTACAACTCGGCGCTTTGGAAGACCAGCGCAGTGAATTGTCCAAAAAAATCGAGCAGATGAAAAAAGCCTTGGACGAGGAGCGTCAAAAAGCATCCGAAACTGAAGATGAGATGGTGGAAGAGCTGGTGGCATTGGAGGAAAAAATCAGTCAGCACCTTAACCTGCAGACTCAGCAATTACAGGAGATTGATGCGCTTCAAGAAAAAATAGACCAATATGAAAAAGAAAAGGCGAGCCGACAGCGTCAAGTGCAAAAGGGCAGCGATGCGGTGCGCAAACGGTTTAATGTACTGTATAAGAACCTTGGTATTCATGATAAAGCCATCGATGGGTTCATGAATCTGACCGAGGAACTGCAGATCAAGGCTGAAGAAACCATTCACCAGCTCAACGATGATCCCAAAATGGTTCCGGTCAAACGCAAGGTTTTCGGGAAAAAGAATCGTGAGACGGTATTTGAAGTGATTTTTGCTTACAAGGGCCGCTTGTATTACCGGACCAAACCCGGTAACCGGGTAGAGGTGCTGGTGGTCGGCACCAAGCTGACCCAGAATAAGGATTTGGCGTTTTTGGAAAAGATATAAGCAGGAGGGGGCGTGGAGCCAGGGGTCGAGGGGCGAGACTATGAGAAGCGAGAAAAGCGAGACTGGCGGGAAAAGGCGGGAAAGATCAGTCCCATAATTCAGGCATTTAAAATTTTTTTTTCTCGCATTTCCCGCGTTTCTCTCTTTCACCCCTCCTACCTCACACTCGTCTCAATTTTCAAATTATACTTGTCAATCTTGGCATGCAGGGTCGGACGGGACATGCCCAGCAATTTGGCTGCCTGGCTGCGATTGCCGCCGGTCAGGTTCAACGCTTCTCCAACCAGAACGCTGCCAAAGTGATCCATGCAGCTTTCAAACAGATTGTCCTGGCCCCCATTGGATAGCAATGTGCGAATCCAGGCCCGGATGCTTTCGTCACACGCATCTTCGCTAAACTGGCAGCTTTTCCCTTCACTACCGGTAGCCTGGGTGATGTCCGAAATGCTCAAGGGTGCCCCGCGGTTGAAAATCAGTGCCTTTTGCAGCGTGTTGGAAAGTTCACGGATATTCCCCTGCCAGGGGCTGGAAACAAGCATGGACATGGCTTCGCGCATGATCCCCGGATTTTCGATGCCCAGTTCGTTGGAAAAACGGTTGAGGAAATAGTCGGCCAGCAAGGGGATGTCCCCGGTGCGGTCTCGCAAGGACGGCAACCAGATCGTGATTACTTTCAGCCGGTAATAAAGATCCTCGCGAAATTCTCCCTTGGTAATCAGTTGTTCCAAATCACGGTTTGTGGCGGCGATAATCCTTACATCCACAGGGATGGTTTCTCGTCCCCCCAGGCGCTCTATGCTTTTTTCCTGGAGCAGGCGCAGCATCTTGGCCTGCAGGTTCAAGGGCATATCACCGATTTCGTCCAAAAACACCGTCCCGCCACTGGCCTGCTCAATTTTTCCCACCCGGCGGTGGGTGGCGCCGGTAAAGGCCCCTTTTTCATATCCGAACAGTTCGCTTTCAAGCAACGTATCAGGGATGGCTACACAGTTGATGACCAGAAACGGTTTTTGCGAGCGAATGCTGTGCTGATATAATGCGCGGGCCACCAGTTCCTTCCCGGAACCGGATTCACCACGAATCAGCACGGTGGCATCCGTGGCCGACACCCGGCCGATGGCCTTGTACACCTCCTGCATGGCCGGGCTTTTACCGATGATGGCTTCCCCTTGGGTTTTATCCGGAGAGACATCCATATCCACTGGAGAACGCATGAAACGACCGGCCTCCAGAGCCTGCCGGATCGTGGAAAGCATTTGGGGAATGTCAAAGGGCTTGATGACATAGTCAAAAGCGCCCATTTTTGTCGCTTCAATGGCTGTTTCCGTGGTGCCATAGGCGGTCATGATGATCACCGGCAATTTTTGCTCGATCAGATGAATTTGCCTGAAGGTTTCAAGGCCGTTGATACCCGGCAAACGGACATCCAGAACCACTAGATCGGGAATCTCCTCGCTGATCATGCGGATGCCGGCCTCTCCTGATGCCGCTGTGCGGACCTGGTATCCCTCCTCCTTAAGCAGCCGCTCGAAACTGATGCGCAGCTGATCGTCGTCGTCAATAATCAGGATCGTATTCACAATGTGACTCCTTGTGTGGGAAGAACAATGATAAAGGTTGTTCCCTGTCCTTCAGTTGATGTGAGATCAATGCGTCCGCCATGTTCCTTGATAATTCTCGAAACGATGCTCAGTCCCAGTCCGGTGCCGTCTTCCTTGGTGGTAAAAAAAGGGTCAAACACTTTTTTTGCAAAGGACGGCGGGATTCCAGGCCCATTGTCGGTAACCCGAATCTGGGCCTGCAAACGATCCGGTGGCCCAATTACCTTCTCTTCGATGCTGATGGTTCCGGCACCGGTCATGGCTTCGCAGGCATTAATCATCAGGTTGACAAACACCTCCTTGAGTTGGTCGGGGTCCGCATCGATGGCCGGCAAAAGCTGGCTGCGATGCAAATCAATCCTGACATTGTAGGATTCCAGACGATAGCAGAGCAACTGAATGGCGGTATCGACTACGGTTGAAGGGCTTACCGGCTGAATTTTCAGTTTTGGTGGACGGGAAAATTCCAGAAAGTTTTGCACAATGGTGTCGATATGATCAATTTCTTCAGAAATTACATCGAAATCTTCTTTTTGGGTACCGGAAAGCTTCAAGGAACGGCTTAAGGAAAAGAGCCGCATTTTGACCGACGTGAACGGGTTGCGCACACTGTGGGCCATACCGGCCGCCAGTTTGCCGACCATGGCCATCTTTTCCGCCTGCAACAAATTCTCACGGCTTTTTTCCAATTCCACCTGGGTTTGTCCTACATCTTCAATGAGTCCACGGACACTTTTACTTAAGGTTTTAACATCATTACCGGACAGTTCGATGTTATCGCTGCGGCTGGTTTCTAATATCAACGCCCGGACCGGATTGAGAATTTGGTTGACCAGCTGATACGCCAAAAGCAATACCAGCATGACGTGGGTGACGATGACCGCCATGGCGGTGTCACGTAATCTGGCTGCCTCGGTCAACGCATTTCGCTTAGCCGCCATGATTGATTCCGTATGTTCTTTTTTATAGTCTTCGCACATTTGCAGGATGGAGAAAAAACGGTTGCGTACATCCTGATGCAACTGGGAACCGTATCTGTCCTGGCCGGATTTATAGTATTCGATGACCTGATCTTTTTCGCGGATATAATGATCGTATTCCTGGGCGATTTTAGAAATAGTTGTCTGCTGATCCGATGATTGGGTCAGTACTCTGGCCCGCCCTAATTGTTCGCTGAAAATACGGCGATATTTTTCCAACTGGATCAACCAGTCCGGGTTGCCATCCAGAAAATAGTAAGAGACGAATCCTTTTTGATTAACCAGGGCGATTTCCAGTGACTCGGCGCTTTGAAAGGCCACCAGGTTTTCGTCGGTGATGGCCGTCAGCACCCCCTCGATGCTGTAGGAATACCAGACCATTACCGCGGCGCCGGAGAAGGTCACCAGGAAAATAACAGCCAACAGGATATAGATGCGATTTTTCAGGCTAATGCGTGTCCACATGCAATTTCCTTTCGCTCTTCGAGGCAAAGGAACCGGTCGGAAATATCGGAATAGAGCTTTACCGAAAAAGATTCGCCGCTCGGCGGTAGGTTCTCCCAATGTCAGTTTGAAAACGCCATCCAAAGTCCAAGGAGGTCATACAATCGCCCAAAGGGGTTGAGGAACGGCTGGATGGCCTCGGTGTGCTGCAACACTTTCCGAGGCCATCCAGAATTGACAAACACAATCATGGCCCGCTGTCGGTTTTCTTATTTTATGGCGCAGGTCAGGGTCATGGATTGAAATACGGCGGCAAAGACGTCGGTCAGGCGCAATATGCCGATAATTTGCTTGTCACGGGTAACCAGCAAGGATTGATGATTACCCATGATCAGCATGTGGATGGCCTCGTCCAATGTCGCATCCGCATCCAGAAATTCGCCCTCGGTCATTTCCTGCATGAAATCCTTTACTTTCAGTTTGGCGGCTTTTTCACAGATGCGGCTGAGGGGTTTGTCAAAGAGACGATATTGTTCCTGCATGGATTTAAGAAAATATTTGCTGAAATGGCGGAATCCGGAACCGGGTGCCTCCCCCTGAATATCGTTGTATTTGGGCTCGAGGGCCTTGAGCGCATCGATCTGGCTGATCTTGCCGATGACCTGCTGGCGTTGATCCAGTACCAGGACGGCGCGGTGGCGGTATTTGGTGTGATCGAAAGATTGCTGGGCTTTCTCCAGGGAAATGATGGCATCGGCCAGCGTGGCATCTTCCGATACGGAGGCATACTCGTTAAGGGGTACCATCAGTTCTTTGACGTTCAAGGTTTTCATGTTATTTTTCTCCCATTGGCTCGCTTTAAATTTTGATCAGGCGCTCAGATGTTGCCCCGTTTTCTCAACAGCAATCGGGCTTCGGCCTTGCGGATGCGCTCCTCCTGTTCATCCTTTTTCTTTCGCGCGCCAACCAGTTTGGTGGTCAGATCCTCGAAATCCGCAGGCTTGAGAAGATAATCAAAGGCGCCCAGCTTCATCCCCTCTACGGCCGTTTCGGTCGTTCCGTGACCGGTCAGCAGAATCACTTCTACAAGGGGATAGCTGTTTTTAATGTTTTGCAATGTCTGGATGCCGTCCATGCCAGGCATCTTGATATCCAGAATGACAACGTCGATTTCATTGGAAGCCAGTTTCTCAAGGCATTCCTGGCCAGTATAGGCCGGTGTGACCTGTTCGCCGGCTTCTTCCAGACGCATCGCAAGCATTTCCACGAAATCCTGTTCATCATCGACCAGAAGTACTCTGGTGGGTATTTTTATCATCATCCGGGTCTCCTTTGCATGTTGGGCGCTGAAGGTTCGGCGACGACGGTCGCTGGCTATTGATGACCGACGTCGTCGCCGCGTTGTCGTTGACTTTCCAGGTGTTGAATGGGGATGTGTACGGTCATGGTCGTGCCCTCGCCGACACGGCTATCGACCTTTATGGAGCCGTCGAGCTTGTCGACAATTTCCTTGGTAACGAACAAACCCAATCCGGTTCCTTGACCTGGCGGTTTGTCACTGAAAAAAGGTTCGAAAATTTTATCGAGATTTTCCTTGGGGATCCCCTTGCCGGTGTCTTGGACAACAAGGGTGATGCCGTTGGGTTCTCGCTTTTTGATACTGATGGTGATTTGACCATTGGGTGCCGTGGCATGGATTGCATTGGCGATCAGGTTGATGAGGATCTGACGAATCTGGTTGGCATTGATCCATACGGCCCTCACATCCTTGGCGCTTTCTCGGGTGATACTGATTTCTTTGTCCTTGGCTTCCTTACTCACCAATTGAATGGACTCATCCACAAGGTCGTTGGGGTGCATGTGAACCAGGACCGGTTCCGGTTTACGGACGCTGCCCAGCAGTTGATGGGTGATGGCTCGCGCCCGCTTGACTCCTTTTTGGATTTTCTCGACGGCCCTTCCCATCTGCTCCTTGCGGGGAATATCGGCCAATTCAGGCTTTTCCAGCAAGCTCGATAGATATCCGCTGGCTTCGTTGATGATGGCCAGCGGATTGTTGATTTCATGGGCCACGCCGGCCGCTAAGGTTCCCAATGCCGCCAGCCGCTCCGTTGCAATCATCTGCTGCTCGATATGCGCCTTGTATTCGGCTTCTAAACGACGCTCTTCTGTGCGTTGCTTCTTTTCGAAAGCCTGTTTGATCTTCTCCAGAAGGTGTTCGAATTCCACCGGTTTGCTCAGATAATCGAATGCCCCGGCTTTGATCCCTTCAATGCCGTCGCGGGTCGCGGTATGGCCGGTGAGTAGGATCACCTCGGTTTGGGGATACCGTTGTTTGATGTGACGCAGGGTTTCCATTCCGTCCATGCCCGGCATTTTCACATCCAGCACCACCACGTCCATTGGATGGGTGACGAGAAAGTCAATCGCAGTTTCACCGCTTTCTGCCTGGTGGGCGTTGATTCCGCGTCGGCTCAGGCGCTTGGTCAGCGTGCTGCGAAAATCCGTTTCATCATCGACTAGCAACAATTGGAAACTAGCGGATTGTCCGGAATCCATGTGACCTTTCCTTTTTAAATGATGAGCGTACTGCTTGACTGTTGTGTCGCATTCTTAAAGCGATTAAACAAGTCCCAAAATGTTCCACCACACCGCCGCCACGACTACCAGGATCAAGATCAAAACCGGCGTCGCCACCAGGCCCACCTTGGTGATGTCCGAGGCCTTGAACTGCCTGAAGCTGTAAGCGATGGCATTGGGCGGACAGCCGATCACCAGCAGCATGGCAAAGGATGTGGCAGTGCCCAGGCACAGGGCCAGCACCCTGGGATCGACCCCCTCAAGCTGCGCCATGGGGATTACGATGGGTAGAATCAGGGCTGCCGCGGCGACGTTGGCCATGGCATTAGTCACCAGCGCACCGAAGATTCCCACCCCGACAAACATCAACAACCATCCGCCGCCCTTGACAAAGGGGAAGAACAGGTTGGCAAAGTAGTCGGCCGCGCCGGAGGCACCCATGGCCAGGCCCAGGGAGATGCCGCCGCCGAAAATGAATAGGGCCGTGCCCCATTCCAGGTTCTCGTGGATGTCGTCCCACTTGAGAATGCCGCTAAACACCAGCGCCGCCACGCCGATCATGCCGGTGACGGAGTAATCCAGACCATGGAACCCCTTGGTCAACCAGGCGATGAAGGCGAGGGCGACGATGGCCACGGTGATTTTTTCCTGAAACGTCCAGGGCGGCAGTTCCTCGTCCAGGCCCGGCAGGTTCAAGGTGCGATCCGGGCGGAAGACGAAGTAGCAGACCAATACCGATGCCGGTACGGTGACGATGGCCAGGGGCATGGCGTATTTGATCCAGTCCATGAAAGTGATCTCAATACCGGTGAACTCCTTGAGGAACGCCGCCGACACCATGCACCGGCCGCCGCCGACCAAGGAGCCCATGCCGCCGCAGGAGCAGGCAAAGGCCAGTGAGATGAGCATGAATTTGGCCGTATTGCTATGCGGTTGGATGCCGGCTGCGCGCATCAGCGGCAGCATGGTGACAATGCCGATGGACACGGCCGCGGCGTCGTGCATGAAGGAGGAGGAGATCCCCAGCCCGATGCTGATGAAAAAGGTAAACCGGACGACATTGGTGCCGGCCTTCTGGACGATGAAGTGCCCCAGGCGCTTGGTCAGGCCGGCCTTGTCCAGTGCAATGGCATAGATCAGGCAGCACATGATGAAGACCACCACGGGGTGCATGTAGGGGGCCCAGGCGGACTTCACGTCCATGATCCCCATCAGCACCAGGGAGACGCCGATGAGGGTGGCGGTGATTTCCAGAGGAATCGGCTCCACGAGGAAGAGGAAAATCAGGACCGCCAGCACCGCCAAAAAACGCATGGCCTTGGGGGACAGCCCGTTAAGGTAGTCGATCTGGATATCTCCCTTTCCAGAAGCCAAAGCCTTGTCGTGCAGTAAGGTTCCAAACGATTCGGCGGAGCCTTTATCAACGGTTTCGACAACATAAGTACCGTCATCGGGTTTGGCCGGCGTGACCAGGCTGAACTGATCCCGTATGGTTTCGTAAAATTCTTTGGCTGAATCCCCTGTGATTTTGAAACGGTTTCCTTCGGGCCTCGGTGCCATGAGAACGATGGCACCGAGAAGAAGCGCGAAGAGAATCTGAACATTTTTCGATTTTACCAAGGTTAGCATGAATCCCTCTCCTTTTACCCTTCCTCAATGAAAGAATTGATTGGGTTGCCCGCCATCGGTTCCGATGGAACCGATAGGGGCAACAACAACCGTTGCTCCCTTTTTACTTTAACCCCATAACACGACGTCGATTCTTAAACTGCGGTGAATTATCCGTCGGTTTGCTGTTTTTTTCCTTCGCTGACTGCAGCATGGATTTTGTCGATCAATTCGTCCAATTCATGCGGCTTGGTCAGGTAATCGTAGGCCCCATAAAGCAGCCCTTCCTGGGAAGCCTTTTCTGAGCCATGGCCGGTTAGCATGATAACCGGCATGGCAGGGTCCATTTTTTTAAAGATTTTAAGGATTTCAATTCCGTCCATGTCTTCCAGTTTCAGGTCCAACACAGCGATATCGAAGTCCCTTTTCCTGAGCAGACGGATGCCTTCGCTTCCCGAGAAAGCTTGTGTGGCCTTGATGTTGCGCTTGGCCAGACGCTTGGATAAGACGTCAACGAAACCCTTTTCGTCATCCACCAGCAGTAAACGAATCGGCTCTGGCCATTGCTTTAACGGGTGTTTTGGTTCCATGGTTCCTCTATGGGCGTCTTGCCGTTATTTCTTGGATACGGGCATTGATGATTTTATCTTCATGTTGACGTTTCTTGGCTGCCGCTTCGGATACCTTGGCGATCAGGTGTTCCATGTCGCATGGTTTGAGCAGGTAGTCGAAGGCGCCCAGTTTCATGCCTTCGATGGCCGATTCGACGGTGGCATGACCAGTCAGCATGATCACTTCGATCAAGGGTACCTTGCTTTTAATTGCCTTTAACGTGTCGATGCCGTCCATGCCCGGCATTTTCACATCCAGGATCACGACTTCGGTCTTGCTATCCTCGGTCAACTTGTCGAGGGCCTCCTGGCCGCTAAAGGCCTGTTCGACGTCGAGATCACGTCGCTTCAAACGCTTGGTCATTGCCTCGACGAAGGGGACTTCGTCGTCAACGAGCATAATGGTGGCAATTGTCATTGATCATTCTCCTTTCCTGAAGGTATTTTTGATTTCAGTCCTCGTTACCGGTTACATGCACTACACCTTCCGAGGGGTCGTCTGTTTGGATTGGGATGCGGATGCTAAAGGTGGTGCCCACATCCATTGTGCTTTTTACAGTGATTTCGCCGCCCATTTTATGGATAATGCCGTAGCAAATGCTCAATCCCAGCCCTGTTCCGCTGCCGACGGGCTTGGTGGTGAAAAAAGGATCGAATATCCGGGCCAAATTGGCCTTGGGAATGCCGGGGCCATTATCGGCGACGTCGATGACGATGGATTCATCCTCCTGCCGGCCGATGATATCGAGTACCCCGCCGGTTTTGTCCATGGCATCCAGGGCATTGTTGATCAGGTTCAGCAAGACCTGTTGCAATTCCGATTGCGATGCAGAGATGGCGGGCAATTTGGGGTCGAGATGGGTGTTTAATTCGATGTTGCTGAATTTGGCCCGCTGGGAGGCCAGGGCCACCATTTCTTCGATCAGGGGACTGATTTCAAAATCTTCGATGCGCGAGTCGGTTTTACGGGCGAAACTGAGCAGCTTGTGGGTGATTTCCTTGCAGCGGCGGCCCTGGATGCGGATTTGATTCAACGCGCGTTCGAACTCTTTGATATCCTCTTCGTTATCAAAGGCACCATCTTCCATCAGGTCCTGGAGCCAACCGGCCTCTTCGACCATGATGGCTACCGGGTTGTTGATCTCATGGGCGATACCGGCGGCCAGTTCACCGACCGAGGCCAGTTTGCCGGTTTCGATGACCTGCTGATTCATGATCTCCTTTTCACTGTCTGCCTTGGCGATGCGATTGACCACATTATTGGACATCCAGACGGCCAGACACACGATGATGATGCCGCCAAGTAAAATAAAGATCACCGCTCCGGTCTGGGCATTGCGAAGATCCGAAAACGCGTCGCTGCTTGCCTGTTTATAGACCAGCAGCCAATCTCCCCCCTTGAGCAGGGCGCTTACATAGATGCTCATCACGCCGGCACCATCCGGACGTTCCTGGATTTCAACATCCTTGCCGATACGCTTCAGAGTAAAAAAGTAGCGGTCGTAAATGTCCAGGGTGGGGGTGAAATCAAAAATCGGCTTGGTCTGGAATTGACCCTCCCGGTTCAAGATGTAGGCAAAGCCGGTTTCGCCGATGCGTACCTTTTCCACCAGGCGGTTGAACGAGAGAAAGTCGATGGTGGCGCGAATGATCCATTTCTGGCCGTGCCAGGTTTTTTGCACGGCAATGATAAAATGTGGCGAACCGCGCAGGCCCAGGAATACATCGCTGGTAAAATATAGATTTTCCCGGGCTTTTTTAAACCAGTCGGCATCGGCATATTGGGCCTTTTCCAGTTTGAAGGGCCCTGCGTAAGCGACCTGCTGTCCCTTTTCGTTGATCACTCCCAAATCAACGAAAACCGTTCCATAGGCACTTTGCAGGCGCATCAGCTTCTCGGCGATATCGTCATTTTCACCGATATGGTCGAATTCCATGGTGTCGACCAGAAATCTGATATTATGAATGCGTTCTTCAAGAAATCCGTCAATGTTCTGTTTATGTTTGAGCACCAGTTCAGCCAGATGCGCATATATTTTTTCATGATGGGAGGCACTGAATTGGTTGAGGATGATTCCGGTGAAGATGATCATGGGCGCTAGGGAAATTAGCATGACCACCAACACCATTTTTCGGGTGAGGGAAAGATAGTGTGTATTCAGGGGTCTCATCGTTCGCTTTCTGCCTTTATAGATGCCAGCGTTGTATGAAAGTATGGCGATTTCATTTACAAGTTTTATAATCAATTTCGGTGCCACAGCGGAATTCTTTTCATGTATTTTATAAGCTTCTGATATTTAAAGAAAATAAAATCAATCACGGTAAATCCGACACATTGTAAAAAAATATGACTGTCAGGATATTTTACAGGGTGTAAAGTGATAAGACGATAGGATGGGGCGGGTGTCAGGAATTTTTACGATTGAGGGGATAGCTGAGCGCAAGTATTAAGGTATAAGGTGGAAGGTACAAGGTTTGACGGGGAAAGGCGGGAAAGGCGAGAAGAGCGGAAAAGCGGAAGTTGGGAAGGGAAGAAAAGCGGGAGAGGCGGGAAACGCGAGAAAAAATGCTGACAATGTTGTTCGTTAGTTTTATTGGTTGAATTGGTTTGGTTGGTTAAGGCGTGAATATTTTGACCGCAAAGACGCAAAGCTCGCAAAGAAAACAGTATACATTCCCGTCAGGGAAATTAAACCCTCTGCGATCTTTGCGTCTCGAGCGAAGCGGGCGGTGAAATGATTAGCAGCGGATTCACCTACACAGATACAGACGAAGATGAAGGGGCCGAAGGGGCAGGGAGCAAGGTATAAGCTATTAGGTGGAAGGTATCGGGTTAACGCGGGAAAAGCGGAAAAGCGGAAGTTGGGAAGGGAAGAAAAGCGGGAGAGGCGGGAAACGCGAGAAAAAATGCTGACAATGTTGTTCGTTAGTTTTATTGGTTGAATTGGTTTGGTTGGTTAAGTTAAGGCGTGAATATTTTGAGCGCAAAGACGCAAAGCTCGCAAAGAAAACAGTATACATTCCCGTCAGGGAAATTAAACCCTCTGCGATCTTTGCGTCTCGAGCGAAGCGGGCGGTGAAATAATTAGCAGCGGACTCACCCAGACAGATACGGACGAAGATGAAGGGGCCGAGGGGCAGGGAGCAAGGTATAAGCTATTAGGTGGAAGGTATCGGGTTAACGCGGGAAAGGCGGAAAAGCGGACGTTTGGAAGGGAAGAAAAGCGGGAGAGGCGTTAAAAAATGCCGATCATGCGGCGTGGCGTGTGGGGGCGAAAAATTTTTCGCCCCCACGATGAAACCAAAATCTTTTTTGATAATCCTTATATAATAAGGTGCCCGCCTGTGTGCCCAATTCATTCATTCATTCACTCAATCTGCCTGCACCCTTAATCCTTTATGACGATTAAGGTCTACCCCCCAATGGGACGAATGCCCACTGCCTTGCGGATTTCTTCGATATAAGGAACACTGTGCTCCCTTGCCCGCCGGGCTCCTTTTTTAAGTGTCGCTTCGATATGGCCTGGATCGGCAATCAACTCCTCGTAGCGGACGCGCGGCTCGGCAAGGACCGCATTGATGGTCTCGAAAAGAATCTGTTTCATTTCCCCCCAGCCAATCCCCTGGGCATAACGGTCACGCATGGCGGCCACGGCATCGGCATCGGCAAAGGCGCGATAGATCGCAAACAGGCTACTGGTTTCCGGGTCCTTGGGTGCCTCGGGGGGGGAGGTGTCGGTTTTAATCTTCATGATCAGTTTGCGCAGCTTTTTTTCCGGCAGAAACAGCGGGATGGTGTTGTTATAACTCTTGCTCATCTTGCGACCATCTAGGCCGGTCAAAACGGCTGTGTCTTCATCGACCACAGCTTCCGGCGGAACCAGCAGGTCACCAAAATGGTGGTTGAATCGCAGAGCAATATCTCTTGCCATCTCGAGATGTTGAATCTGGTCGCGACCCACCGGTACTTTATTGGCTTTGAACATCAAAATATCTGCCGCCATCAGAACAGGGTAACAAAACAGGCCCATGGTAATGCCCTGATCAGGATCACGGGTACCGGCCGTTTCGTTCTCGGCAACAGCGGCTTTGTAGGCATGGGCCCGGTTCATCAGGCCCTTGGCAGTCATGCAGCTCAGGATCCAGGTCAACTCCACGATCTCGGGAATATCGCTCTGCCGGTAAAAAATCGCGTTATCCGTGTCCAGGCCCAACGCCATCCATGCCGCCGCGACCTCCATGCTGCTCTGGTTGACCCGCTCGGGATCATGACATTTGATAAGGCTGTGATAATCGGCCAGAAAATAAAAGCTGCGGACATCCTGATTGCGGCTGGCTTCAATCGCCGGACGGATGGCGCCGACATAATTTCCAAGATGCGGTGTGCCGGTCGTGGTAATACCGGTCAGTACGATTTGCTGGGACATGAATCCTTCCTATGTCTACACGGTTATCGGTAAAATTCCATCCCCAATATACAATAGAGGATGAATAAAGGCCAAAAAAAGCATTTATACGGTAATTGTTGCCGAGAAATCAATTTATTTTCCATTTTGAATGGGGGCTAAACGATCAAATAAAGGACAGGAAATATTGGTGAAAGGCAGACGGGTAGAAAAACCTCTTAAAAGATATAAGTAATAAATCAGTGCTATTATGATGTTTACAAGATCGGAAAATCCGAATAGCCTATTGCTTTGTGTGGTAACCTGTTTGTGTTCAAAACGATCAAGCTAAATGATCGGATGGGTGAATATAAAGGGGATACCATCTGTCTTGCCAAGCACCTGACCTTGCAAAAGGATTGATTCATGCTATCCAGCCAGTCAGCAAACGACAAAATACAGCAGTCTATTTTGATCGCCGACGATGACAAAACGATTGTCGAATTGCTTACCCAAGTGTTCAGAAGATACGGCCTGACGGTTTTTCACGCCGATAATGGCCTGGACGCCTGGAAGCTTTTCACTCGCCAGCCGACTGATTTTGTCCTCACCGACATTAAAATGCCGGGCTTGGACGGTGGTGAATTGTCACGGCGAATCCGTCGCCAATGCCCACTGATCAGGATTGGCGTGATGACCGGTGGCGACAGGGATGTCGCCACCCAACTGCTCAACGAAGGCACGGCCGACTATTATTTCGGCAAACCGTTCAACCTTAAAAAGCTGTCCGATCTAATCAATTAACAATTCCAGGCAATCTGTAAGTGATAAATCTTAAGTTTGGGATGCATCCGCTCGACACAATAGGCATAACCTTTTCAGCTTATGCTTTCTACCAACTGGTCATATGCTTGGCAGAAATGCGGATTATTTCCAGGGCAGGAAGCGCCAGTATCCCAAAACCGTCCAGAACCAAAGCACAAGCCAGGCCAGAATCGTGATCGGAAGACCGTATTTAACGAAATCCATCACGTCAAGCAACCGCTCTCCGGTTTCCGGGTCCTTGGCCATGCCGAAGCAGATGGCGTTGTTTGGCGTACCCACCACCAGAAAGTTGGCGAAGGAGGATGAGAATGAGCAGATCAGGCCTACTTTCCACACGCTCACGTTAGAGAGGGTCGCCATGGGAAGAAAAATGGGCCCCAGGGCGGCGACCGTTGCGCCGTCGCTCATGAAGTTGGTCATTGTGCCGGTCAAAAGGCTTACGCCGATTACAAGGCCATCGCCCCTGGTAAGAAAATCAGGCAGCACACTAACAAAGGAACTGGCCAGCCACAGGGCGCCGCCGGTGAACTTGAGGGCCACGCCCATGGCGCAGGCCGCCGCATAGAGGCCGACCACATCAAAGGCCACGCCATTTTGCACATCCTCCCAGTTGATGATCCTGAATAGGAACATGGCCATTACCGCATACAGGGTGGGGCCTCCCAATCCCGCATGTTCGCCGATAACCACCCATGCAATGACCAGAAGGGCCAAAATGACCGCCATGATCGCCTCACGGCCCCTGAATCTGGGCATATTGGCCACTTCATTGCGGACCACCTGGCCGGGGTTGACCCCTTCGACCTGGAACCTGGGCTTGAGTCGCAAGTACATATAAAGGCCGATGACCCATGACATTACCGGCACGAAGGGGAGACCGGTTTTCATCCATTCCAGGAAGGTAATGGGGCTACCGTAGTCGGCCAGGTAACCGACCATGATGGCGTTGCGGCCGCCGGCGGCCGGTGATCCCGGCCCACCGTGGTTAGCGGCAAAGCAAATTCCCATGATCAGGAAAATGGCCAGGGCACGATCTTTCTTGACTCCGTACATCTTGCAGGTGACCTTATAGACCCCCATGAGTACTGGAATCAAAAGGGCCACCAGGGCATGTTCGGAGAGGAAACCGGCCGACATGGCCAACAGAGGCAAAAAAATGAAGGCAAAGGCCTTGGCGCTTTTGATGCGGCTGAGCAGGATCAATCCAATGCGCTTGTCCAGCCCGGTCTTGGCCACCCCCACGGCCACGGCCAGTATGCCAAAGATGAAGAAGACCGCATCGGTCATATAAGCCTTGGAAATATCGTTGATGGGCAGGATGGCAAAGATATAAAGGAGTACCCCCACCAGAATGTCTGTGGCACCCAGGGGCAGGGACTCGGTACCCCACAGGAAGGCCGCCAGAAAGAGAATGCATACGGTTACCTTGGCCATTTGGGCCACCTGATAGGGGGTCAACAGCGGCTTGATCTGGCTGTGGCCGCCGTCCTCCGTTGCTTGCATCTTGGTTGACTGACCGGTGCGGGTATTGAACGCCTCGGGGCGCAGCTTCCTGTTAACCGCATCGGTAATGGACCTGGTTCCGGCCGGCAATTCGTAGCCGGCCGGTTTTTCCTTTTTGACAAGATCCAGCATCCCTTGGGGGGGGGGGAGCATAATGGCGAAGGTAAACAACAGACCAGCGATAATGAAAAGCACCGGTTTGTACCCGGGTTTGCTTTTCCACGACCAGCGGCGGTCTTCTATTTCTCCGCTGAGCAGCGGAGAGTAGGCACGATCGGTAGGGCTGTGGTTGTGCATGGAGCCTCCTTGATAAATTAAAAATGAGACTTCTTTATCGTATTGATGGATCGCTTCCCAAAAACGGATCCTGATTCTGTAATCAATGAGCGTGCCAATCGTTACACGATCATGAAAAAAATGTAATGACTTGAAAATATACAAGAAAAAAAGGTTTATAACGGCGGGAGTTAACGTTTGGTTTAAGAAAATGTCGGTTTGTTTTACAGGCTGTAAAAAAACAATAAACCTTTTGGATCCACACCGGCACCGTGATGTTGGATGGTGAAATTGCACCCGTTCAAACTGTTTTTTGGGACGGCGTCGGTGCCGAACTCGAAAAGGTTCTGCAAAAAGTAGGGGCGCCTACTTTTTACAGAACCACCAGCGGACCGATCAGATCATTTTTCCTGTTCGAATACCCGACTGGGATAGCGGATTAATTCCTGAATCTTGGCATCGCGAATCTTTTTGTCATGCGAGGCTTTTTTTTCGAAGGCCTGAGCCATTTTCGTGAGCAGGTCCTCGAACTTCATGGGTTTGAGCAGGTAGTCGAACGCACCTTGTTTCATTCCCTCGATACTGGTCTCAACGGAAGCATGGCCAGTGAGCAGCAGCACCTCCACTAGGGGCTGTATGCGTTTGATTTCCCTTAAGGTCTCGATACCGTCCATCCCCCCGGGCATCTTGATATCCAGCAGAACGACATCGTAAAGCTCTTCTTTGAGCTCATTGATCGCGGCCTCGCCGCTGGTGACCCCCTTGGCATCAAGCTTGCGTTTGTTGAGCCGGTTGACGATGGTTTCCACAAAATCGGTCTCGTCGTCTACAACCAGAATCCTGAACGTATGCATGGTGATGTCTCCATTATTGATTAGTTTTTTAGGCTGAAGGTGGAAGGCTGAAGGGCAGGTTGTATTTTATCGTTTTCAAAGCGACTACATTAATGCTTACACCTTCGACCTTATACCTTCTGCCTTCCTCTCACTTCTTTTCCGGAAGCACGATCGGCAGGGAAACCAAAAATGTGGTCCCTTTTCCTTCAGTGCTTTCTACCGTGATTCGTCCGCCCATTTTTTCGATAATATTGTAACTGATGGACAGTCCCAACCCGGTTCCTTTACCGGCATGTTTGGTGGTAAAAAATGGATCGAAAATTTTCTTTTGGACGGCCTCGGGGATACCCGGGCCATCGTCTTTGATGATGATATCAATATACGCTTTTTCCAGCCGGGTGGAAATATCGATTGTGCCGTCGCTGCCGATTGCATCGATCGCATTGTTGATCAGATTCATGAACACCTGTTGCAACTGAGACTGATCGTTGGCGATCACCGGCAGTGGTTCGGTAAAATTTTTGTGGATCTCGATGTCGTTGATGCGGGCATGATTGGCCAGAATCTCAATGGTCTGATCGAGTACCTTGTTGATCTCCACGTCGTCCAGGCGCGGTTCCATGCGGCGGGCAAACCCCAACATGTTATGGGTGATTTTTCGGGCGCGGTCCACATGCTCTTCGATCTTGGCGATGGATGTGGCAAATTCCTTGTAATTTTTACTGGTTTGAAATTCTTCTTCTGTCAACAGATCTTCCATCCAGCCGGCCTTTTCACCGATTACCGCCAGGGGATTGTTGATTTCGTGGGCAATGCCGGCGGCCATTTTACCCAGGGCCGCCAGTTTGTCTTGCTGAATCAATTGCGTGTTGAGTTTGTTCATTTCCCGGTCGGTGGATTCAAGATGGCGAACCAGGGTGTTGGAGATCAGTACGATGGCCAGAAAAATGATCAGGCAGCCAAAGGCGATAATCATTATTTCCGTGTTTCGCGCGCTGACCAGCCATCCGTGTTCCTGACCCGCGATCTGGCTGATCACCATCATCCACTCATCGTCCTTCAACCAGGAGCCACCGATATAGCGGGTATCGCCGCTTTCATCATCAAACGCGATCACCGTGGACCCTTCGCCGAACTGGTGGGTATCGATTCCCCAAAGATCCAGCGTCGTTCCGTTAAACCGCGGACTGGTTTGAAATATCCCATCTCGGTTAACTATGAAGGCATCACCACTGGTGCCGACCTGGGCACTTCTCACCAATTGATTTAAGATATCCGAGTCAATGGTGGCGCGAAGGATCCAACTACCATATGCATAGACGCCCCTGACAGCAATGATCACATGGGGAACCTGCCGGTATCCCATGAATACGTTGCTGATGAACTTGCCGCGGCGTACGACCTGATCGAACCAGGGTTGTTGATAATAGTTCAGCCCTTGAAGATTATAAGGCCCGGAATAGGCAACTTGGTTGCCTTTACTATCAATTACCCCCAGATCTATCAGTCCCAGCCCCTCGGCCCGTTGGTTGATTACCTGGAACAGGTGAGAAAGATTTTCCTGATCCTTTAGTTGGTCGAAGGATTGGGTTTCGACGAGCATGGCTAGGATGGTGGTTCGCTCCCTTAAAAACACATCCACGGCATTGCTTTGGGAGTGGGCCAAATGGCGGACCTGATCCTCGATGCGCTCCCTGTACAATTTACCGAACTGGTAAAAGATCGCCGTTCCCAACAGAACCAATGGCACAATGGACACCACCAGGGTGATGGTGATCAATTTCAGTCTCAGATTCCTATAAAGGGTGCGTTTCATGGAATTGACTCCGCTGCTGTTTGTCCCCTATCTACCGGTAGATTTGATGAGACCCTTACCAGGCAAGGAACCGCCAATATCCGAAAACCGACCAGCCCCAGAGTACGACCCAGGCCAGAAGGGTGATCGGCAGACCGAACTTGACAAAATCCATTACGTCCAGCAGGCGTTCTCCTGTCTCCGGATCTTTGCCCATGCCAAAGCAGATGGCGTTATTGGGTGTGCCCACCACCAGAAAGTTGGCAAAGGAAGAGGAGAAGGAAGTGATCAAGCCCACCTTCCACACGCTCACATTGGCCAGGGTGGCCATGGGCAGCACAATGGGTCCTAAGGCCGCTACCGTGGCGCCGTCACTCATAAAGTTGGTCATGGTGCCGGTGAGTAAGCTCACGCCAATCACCAGGCCGTCACCCCGGGTGAGAAAATCCGGCAGCAGGCTGACGAACGTGCTGGCCAGCCACAACGCGCCACCGGTGAATTTAAGGGCCACGCCCATGGCACAGGCTGCGGCATACAATCCTACCACATCAAAGGCCACACCATTTTGAATATCGTCCCAGTTGAGAATGCGACATAAAAACATGGCCATGACCGCGTAAAGAGTAGGCCCTCCCAAACCGGCATGCTCGCCAAGGATGATCCACGCCAGGACCAGAACCACCAGAATGACCGCCATGATGGCCTCCTGGCCACCAAACTTGGGCATGTTTTTGACTTCCTGCTTGACGATCTCACTTGGATTGACATCCGTGACCTGAAATTTGGGTTTGAGACGCAGGTACATAAACAAACCGATCACCCATGACATGACCGGCACAAACGGCATGCCGATCTTCATCCATTCCAAAAAGGAGATGGGCATGCCGTATTCGGCCAGGTACCCGACCATGATGGCATTGCGCCCACCGGCCGCCGGTGACCCGGGGCCGCCATGGTTGGCGGCGAAACAGACGCCCAGCAAGAGAAAGACCGCCAGGGCCCGGTCTTTTTTAATGCCGTACATCTTGCATGTCACCTTGTAAATGCCCATGAGTACAGGGATGAGTAGCGCCACCAGGGCATGCTCGGAAAGAAAACCGGCCGATAGCGACAGCATGGGCAGAAAAAAGAAGGCAAAGGCCTTGGCACTTTTGATACGGGAGAGCAAAATAAGGCCGATGCGCTTGTCCAGGCCGGTCTTGGCCACCCCCACAGCCACGGCCAGGATACCGAAGATGAAAAATACTGCATCTTTCATGTAGGCTTTGGATATCTCATTAATCGGCAGGATGGCAAACAGGTAGAGCATCACCCCTACCATGATGTCGGTGGCGCCCAGGGGCAGGGCTTCGGTGCCCCACAAAAAAGCGGCCAAAAACAAAATGCAGATGGTCACCTTGGCCATCTGTGCGACTTGATAATGGGTTAAAAGGGGTTTTACGTGGTTGTGCTCACCGGCCTTTTCTGCATCAACCGATTGACCGGATGCATGGGCCTGATACGCTTCGGGACGCAGTTTTTTGTTGACTGTATCGGTAATGGTTTGGGTTCCCGATGCCAGGCTATAGCCGGCTGGTTTTTCCAATTTGACCATATCCAGCATCCCTTGTGTCGGCGGCATGATCACGACAAAGGTGAATACCAGTGCGGCCATGATAAAGAAGATGGGCTTGTATCCGGGTCTGTTTTTCCATGTCCACCTTCGATCCTCGAGTCCTTCTGCCAGCAATGGGTCGAAGCTGTGGTCCACTGCGGTATGATGTGATGACATGCTGCCTCCTTAACAAAACTGTTTTTTGCCGCCAGGGCACAAGTGGTGATCGTGCCGGAAAATCGACGATACGAATTATTGCTCAACCTAAGCTGCCCTATCTTGAGCAATGCACATGCCAGGCTCCTATTTAAAGTTTGCTGTCTTTTAACTATTTGAAATAAATCTAATTATGATATGAATGGAAAAAAAATTGACACCCATCGGGAGTGTGGCCTGTCAGGTTGTTTTACAGGGTGTAAAGTGATGAGTGATGGGTGATGGGTGAGGGGTGAGGGGTTATGGGTGATGGGTGATGGGTGGCGGGGAGCTTGGAGCGGGGAGCGTGGTGATTCGGGGTGAAGGGCGGGAGAGGCGGGAAAGGCGGGAAAGGCGGGAAAGGCGGGAAATTCCGTTTCCTGCTTTTCCCGCGTTTCCCGCCCGTCTCGCCAAGGCTTTCCTCCTAACCCCACGCCCCTTGCTCCTCGCACCGCGCCTTCAAAAATAAAAACCCGGAAACGGCAGGGAGTGGAGGGAGTAACCGTTTCCGGGTCTGGGGTGGTCTGAAATGTTAGCGCAGTACCCGTTCCAATTCAAAAAACAGGTCCTGCTCACGGATAACGCCAACAACCTTGCCATCCTGAACAACGATCATGCGGCGACACCGATTATGCACCATCATGTAGGCGGCTTCCATCAGGTTGGCCCCGGCATCGATGGTGGGCGGGGTCGGCGACATCAGATCCCCTACAGCGGTGGCGGCCAGCTGCTGGGCCTCGCGCGTGAACATGCCGGTCCAGAACATGGGCGAGTACTGCAGGCTGTCCGCCGTGGATGGCTTGGGAGCGCTGAGGTAGCCTGGCATGATGCCTTCCAGAAGATCCATGATCGACAAAATTCCCTTTAACTCACCGGACCGGTCAAACACCAGCAGGCTGCGGTGTCCGGTTTCCATGATCCGGCTGGTGTGCATCTGGGGCGTAAAGGTCTTTTTGAGCTCGGCAATACCCTCGGCCACGGTCTGGTCTTCATTGAGCGTGGTGTACTCGGCAAGGGGAATCATGACCGCTTCGACTTTACGCTCCTGGTCCGGCGTCATATCCGCGTCCTGATGCCGCATGGCATCGGATAGTCTGGACGCCAACAGATCGATATCACAGGGCTTGGAAAGATAATCCACAGCCCCCTGGCTCAGCGCCGCTTTGGCGCTGTCATCGGCACCATGGCCGGTAAGCATGATCACTGGCAGATCCGGTGACTGTTTCTGGATTTCAGCCAGGGTTTCATTGCCGTCCATATCCGGCATGCGAACATCCAGGACCACGACATCCGGCTTTTCGCTGAGTCGATCCAGCGCTTCACGGCCATTGCCGGCCATGATCATTTCAAATCCTTTCTTTTCCAATAGCTTCCGGGTCGTCTCCCGAAATTGGGCTTCATCATCAACCATCAAGACTTTTATTTTTTTTGTCATTTTTTCTGACTCCTATTTAAGCAGAATGGAGCGATCCAAGGGCAGCCATGGGCAACAACGCCCAGATCAGGATCACCAAAACGGAAAAGGTAAACAGCACGGTAAGCGTGGCTCTGGACTTTGACATGCCCAGCCCATTGACCATGCCGGTGCCGATCAGCCACCATTTCCATGGCTCGGTAATAAAAAAAGCCGCCGGCACCCAGGCAATGAGTAAAACGGCGCCCGAACTGAGCGAAAATATGGAAAACAGCTGTTTGAATGCGTAGTGGCGGCGAGCGGTGGTGGCAAGGGCCAGATAGCAGGCCGTGCTGCCCATGACCACCATGCCCATGGCATTGATGAACAGGATGATTGCCGTGGCCAGTAGTGTGCTGTCCGGTCTGAGCAGTGCCCCGGTGACGGCAAAAAAAATACTCGATGCCGTGAGGATGATCAGGGCCTTGAATGGAGTGACCGCTTTAAACCGAGTGGCGTAAAACCGGCTTGGCCGAGTGAACAGTGCAATCAAGGTGTCGAAATAAAATGGGGTCCCATGCGTTTGCATTAGAGTACTCCTAGTTTATAGAGAATACCAAGGATCAGCATGATCACCGTGAGAATGAAGTAAAACTGCCGTTCCGCCTCACGGGTAAACCATAGCCGTCCATCCTGTCGTATCCATTGCGGTCCTTTTGCCATGGTGGCCTTTTCTTTACCGTGCATTGAGCGCTTCCTTTCCCGTTAGAATCCCGGAAGACCGCTGAATCCTCTGAACATCCAGTAGACACCGGTGAGCAACAATAAAACGATGTTGGCGATAAACCACATGGGCAGTCCGACCCTCAAGTAATCCTTAGGTTCCAGATATCCGCTGGCATAAACGATGGCATTGGGAGGTGTGCCGATGATCAGGCAGTAGGCAAAAGAGGATGCCGCCGCCGTGCCCATGGCCATGAAGGGCAAAAACGTGGTTCCCGGATGGACCAGACCGGCCATGTTCAGGGCAATGGGACCCACCGCCGCGGCGGCCGGACCATCGGCCATGAGGTTGGTCAGGATCGCAGTCAGGCCATTGCTGGTGGCCATGAGCGGCAGTCCGGCATCCATGCCCAGCGGCGCCAGGGCATCAATGGCGCTTCTGGCCAACCAGTAGGCGGCACCGGTATTGTCCAGGGTCCGGCCGAAAATGATTGCCCCGGCATAGAGCCAGACCACGCCCCAGTCGACCTTCTCCTGATAGTCGCGCCAGTTGACCACACCGGTCAACAGATAGGCCACTGCGCCGGCCACGGCAATGACACCGATGCCCAGGCGGACCGGATAGATGCCCAGGTTATAGAATTCTTTTTCAGTGAACCAGCCGAAGACCATGATGAGGAAAATGATCAGAGCGATGATCTGCTTGCGGTTCCAGCCGCCCATGCGGCCGATTTCATTCTGCAGATGGTTCATGGCCGGAGCCAGGGAGGTGACAGCCGGTTTGAAACGCCAGTTGACCATCAGCCAGGTCACCGGAATCATGATGACGAGAAAGGGAAAACAATAGGTGATCCACTGAAAGTAACCGATATCCATGCCGAACATGTCCGCCAGATAGGTCATCATGATCACGTTGCGGGCCCCGCCCGATGGGGCGCCGGGTCCGCCGATATTGCAGGCCATGGCAATGGCGATCATCAGCATTTTGCCCAGCTCGGGATCTTCGGGAATGTCCTTGGTCAGACTGTTTTGATAAAGCAGCATGCCGATGGGCAGAAACATGGCCGCCAGGGCATGATCGGAGATAAATGCCGCCAGCGGTGCAATGATGATGAAAAAGATCAGTGTGATCCAACGGACATTGGGAACGGCCAGTTTCCTGAACATCATCAGACAAACCCGCTTGTCCACACCGGTTTTGACAAAAGCGGCGGCGAACATCAGGCTGCCCATGATGAACCAGCAGGCGTCATCCCAGTAGAGCATGGCCACTTCTTTGCGGGTGACGACACCGGTGAACACCAGAATCAGACCGATGCAAAATGCTACCCCGGGCAGCGGAATACATTCAGTGAGAAAGCAGAGTACCACAAACACACCCATGGCAATGGATACTTTGATGAACCAAGCGCCATTGTCTGCCGCGGCACGGTCTTTTTCGGACAGCTCTTCGTATTTCAACTTGTCTTTGCGAAGGGAGAGTGATTGTTGCATCAATTCGGAAAATGCCTCATCACTGACCTGCGTGTCAATATAGGCATGGGCCTTATCGAAATTGCTTTTATCCGCTATTATTTTGTTTTGTTTGCACCATTTTAGATCACGCTTGAGATAACGGCCGCGGGTTAGGGCGCCCATATTCATGTTTTGTTCCATGATCTGGGCCGTCAATAACTGCCACTGCTCGGCATCGGAACTCTTGATATTGAACAATGCTTGAGTGATGTGTCCAATCACCGCCTTCGGGCCGACACGGTATTCGGTTCCCACATCCTTCATGCCGTATGGGGTGGGCATCAGCAGCAGCACAAAGAAAAGCACGACCGGAATAATGAACATTTTCCAGTCTACGTACTTATCGTATCCAGTGATTTTTTTTTCCTTTTTGGCCATCGTACAAAACCCCTTTCAGCTTGCGAATTGGTTAGGCATGCTTGAGCATTTCACGCGGTGTTTTCATCAGACCGCGCATGCGTGCCACGCGGATTTTTTCTTCGATATCCGTGCGCCGGTTGAAGGCCTGGGTGGCCTTTTCAATGATTTCTTCGATGTCAGCCGGCTTCATCAGATAATCCACGGCGCCGGATTTCAGCCCGTCAATGGCCGATTCCACCGTAGCGTGACCGGTAAGCATGATGACTTCAACCATGGGAAACTGACGTTTGATTTCACGTAAGGTCGCCACCCCATCCATCCCCGGCATCTTGACATCCAGGACCACCACGTGAACCGGCGATGTGCGTAGCATCTCCAGCGCCTCGCCGCCACTGGAGGCGGTTTGTACCTCGAATCCTTTTTTTTCGAGAAGTTTGCGGGTGGTGGACAAAAAACGTTCTTCATCATCCACTAACATCATTTTTAGTTGTTCCATTTTTTTACTCCTATCTTCGGGCAAAAGGGCGTATCGGCCGAAAGGTGCCGGCCGACGGCGCCGTTAATGATGATTCCCCAGGTCGTTTTGGGGAAAGGGTTTACCCTACGGGAAGTGTGATGGAAAACGTCGTACCTTTTCCCATCTGACTATCCACTTCCATTTTGCCGCCCATCTGCTGGATAATGCCGTAGCAGACAGACAATCCCAATCCGGTGCCTTTGCCCACCGGCTTGGTGGTGAAAAAAGGAGAGAAGATTTTCTCCATGTTTTCGGGTGAAATACCGGTCCCGTTGTCCTGGACCGAGATCATCGCTTGGCTGTCATTATCTTTATTCAGGGTAATGGCAATCACACCGCCGGCGGTTCCCTGCTGGTCGATGATGGCATCCATGGCATTGTTGAGCAGGTTGAGCAGCACCTGCTGAAGACGCGATGCATCGGCATTGACCCGGATCGGTGCGTTTGGCATGCGGCGGTCCAGATGGATGCCGTGTACTTCGGCTTTTTTGGTCACCATTTGGACGATTTCCGGAACCACGACGGCCAGGTCCAGATCCTCCTGCCTGGTTTCACCCTGTCGACCGAATTTGAGAATGGCTGCAGTGATCCGCGAGCAGCGGTCGATCTGTGTTTTTATCTGGTCGATGCTGTCGGTGACCTGATCAACGGCGTCACCGGGTTTGATCTCACCGCTTTCCAGCATTTCCGTTTGCAGTAATCGGATGAGTGACAACTCGGAGCTGATAATCTGCAAGGGGTTGTTGATCTCATGGGCAAAACCGGCAGCCATTTCGCCCAATTCCGCCAGGCGCGATGCACCGATGAGTTGCTGGCCCAAAAGGGCTTTTTCCGCATCCGTGCGCTCCATTTTACGAACAATGGCATTGGTCAGGGTAAACGCCGCGGCGATGATGCAGCCGCCGCCCACCAGGGTGATGAGAAGAATCGGCATGCGGGCCTTTTCAAGCGCCATGAACGCATCCGATTTTTCCTGGCGGATGACCAGAATCCAGTTGTGGTCCTTGAGCCAGGTGGTGGCATAAAGAAACGGTTCGGCCTGGTCCTGCTGGTGAATGAAGGTACGGATATCCTGGTCATCGGATGGAAAGAGAATTTTTTCCGGCGGTGTGTCCATCAGATTGCCACCGCTGCGACGGTCGGTTTGCAGGACCCCTTCATGATTAAGCAGATAGGCCTCACCGGTTTTACCGATGCGAATCTGTCTGACCAGATTGTTGAAGCGCTGGGAGTCTACCGTTGCGCGAACGACCCACATCCTGCCGTTTTCTTTTTTGCTAACGGCAATGATAAAATGCGGGATGTTGCGAAATCCCAGGAACACATCACTGATGTAAATGCCGTTTTCCAGGGTTTGCCGGAACCAGGGGGCGTCCTGATAGCGTTTGCCGGCCAGATCATAAGGGCCGTAATAGGCCACATGCATACCGGAATCGTCAAATATTCCCAAGTCCACGAATGCACTGGATGTGCGCTGAAGTTCTCGGAACGTCGATGATAGATAGTGGGTCTGAATCAGTTCTTCCACGCTGGCCGTATTGACGATCAGTTCCAGATCGTTTTTGCGCTCAATCAGAAAGGATTCGATCATCTGACGATGATCCGCTGCAATCCGTTTCATGGTGGAAATGGTGCTGTTCTCAAGAGATTTTGAAAACGAGTGATTGCCGATATAAAGGGCCATTAAAAAAGGAATAAAAGGCACCAGGATCATCGTAACGAGGATGAAACGGCGCACGCCGGTATAGGGTTGTGACGCTGTTTTCGAGTATGTCGATGATTGGTTCATTGTTTTACTCTTTTTTATGCATCGCTTGGGGGTTGTCTTCCAATGGGCGTAAAATCTTGGACACGGTCTTTTTCAAGTCTTCAACGCTATTGCCTTTTTTTTCGACAAATTCGGCGGGGGTGAGAGAGAAACGAGGCGATGCTTCATCCGGGGCCAGGGTATGCAGCACCACCGGCAACGGCGGCACGCGATCTTGAAGTTTTCGTGATAAAAAGTCGGCATCCACATCCGGCAAGTCCGGATCGAGTATCAAAAGATCCAGTCTGCTCGGACCATAAATGAGCTTTAAAAGCGCGTCACTACTATCCGCGAGACGGACGGCATAACCGGCCAAGGTGAATTCCCGCTTCAGAAATCGTCTGATGCGGGAATTTTTATCAGCAATCAGGACTCGATATCGCTTGATCACGATGATGTCCTTTCACGCCCAAAACCCTTAAGTGACGATCCAAACCGTATCCTTACGACCGGCTTGAACCACTTTGTTGCTCACGCGACCCATGAAAAACTCGCTGACGCTGGAAAGCCCGCGTCGGCCTACGACAATCGTCGCCCAGTCGCCACCGTGGGCCGCGTTGACAATGGCACCCGCCCGGCTCAAGACGCCGGTTACGGTTTTGGTGGAAATATTCTCCGGCGGGAACCCGGCGTTGACCAGAATGTTGATGGGAGATTTGAAGACCTCACCGGTTTCACCGATCCCGTTATCCTCGAGGAGATCGATATCCGGTTTGGGGCCACCGCGAATCACGTTAAGCAGCCGTACGTGGTAGTCCTCATGCGGACCGAGCATTTCGCCCACAAACTGGACAGCCCTGTCGGCGCATGGTGAGCCATCCACGGCCACCAACACCCGCTTGTTGAGTGGTTTACGGCCGGCAATGAGTACGGGAATAAAGTTCAGCTTCTCCATCAGTTTCAAGGTGACGCTACCGACGATGATATTCTGCAGGGCGGTGGCGCCACGGCGGCGGACGATGACTGCATCGTAACCGTTGTGGGCCTCGATGATGATATCTCTGGCAACGCCCTTTTTGCGGTTCTGAATTTTAATGTCCACCGCTGTTTCAGCATGCCCGGCGTCCATCAACAGTTGCTTGGCGTCGTCCATATATTTACGGATACTTTTTTTCTGCTCTACTTCCCAGCTGCGTACATGACGGACGACCTTGACACTTTTGGGTTCTTTTTCCAGGTCGTAATATGCTTCCGGAATGCTGTTGAATACATGGAAGAGAACTATTTTCATGCCTTTAAACGCGTCTTCTTCTCCTGCATAACGCACGGTCTGAATGGCGCGCTGTGAGCCGTCGACGGTTAGTAGCATGCGTTTTTGTCTGGGTGCCATATCGTTCCTCCTGTCACTTTGTTAATTCAAAGACTCAATGATTTCCAAAAATGGTCCGCCGATTTTCGCGATGATCGACCACGTATCTGAGCTTGGCTTTGGCTCTTAAAATATCCAACATCTCGTCGATACGGTCCCGCGGAGCGTTAAAAAAACGTAAATAGACATTACGATAGCCTTTTGGTGCCCGTTCGTAGGTGGACAGAATACTCGCCATGCGACCACCGTAGTTCCGGATAATGCTAACGATTTCCATGATCGATCCAGGCGTATCCTCGAGTACAAAGGCCAGGTGAAACCCACGCTTTTTCAGGCCGGTGATGTACAAGGTCGCCTTGAACAGGTCGGTCTGGGTAATCACCCCGCATAAGTCGCCGGCATCATCCTCAACCGGGGCACCGGATATATGATGGGAGAGCATCAGATCGGCCGCTTCTTCCACGGTCCAGTCCTGGTTCACGGTCAAGACATCCTTGGTCATGATCTCAGCCACCTTGATTTTGGAAATCAGATAGAGAAGTTCATGGACATCCAGGCTGGTGGCGTCCGATGCCGATGCGTGTTTCAAGTCACGATCTGAGATGATGCCGCAAAGCTTGCCTTTATGGGTGACCGGAAGCAGCTTGAAGCGGTTTTCCTTCATCAGGTTGATGGCCTGCTGCATGGATTCAGCCTTGTCGATGGCAATGACCGGCTTACTCATCCAGTATCTAATCAGCATGGCGTTCCTCCTATGCTGTTGGCTGGGGTTGATGAGAGAAAATGACCGCTAAAAAGGAACGTCTGAAAAACCGGCCGGGATGGTGACCAGTGGAACAGGGGATCGGCGATACAGTTTTCTTGCTGTCGATCCCACCACCACGTCGGCCAGGTTACTGCGCCCTTTGGCGCCGACAACCAGCATATTCGGCTGATGATTTTTGACCGCTGCCAATACTTCCAGATATGGAACACCTTGCCGGACCTCCACCGAATAATCGATCGCTTCAGGTGATACCGTGTCCAACAGATCTTTGATCCTTGCCTTGCGATCCTTGATTTGTTCTTCAATATAATTGGGGAGTGAAAACGCTTCATAGCCCACCATGGCGCGACTCACCATGTCCAGGTCCCGCTGGTTGATGACACTGACCAGCAGTAAGGCCGCATTCAGCTGTTTGGTCAGCCATGTGCTGTAGCGAACGGTCATTGCCGAATAATCCGATAAATCGACTGCTGCCATAATTGTAATGCGCTGGGTCATGAGGTACTCCTTTCGATTGCCGGTTAGGATAGATCTAATTGGGAATTTGCCCTTGACCAACTGTTGAGCAATGGCTATGCCACTTGAAAACCCGATCTGGATTGTAATAATACACAATGAAAACAGATGGATAAAAAAATGGTCAATGCGTTGGGGAAAGACGTTGGAATGCTGTGGTGTCGGACCTCTTGACAGGGTGTAAAGGAAGATTTTTAGAAATAAGAGGAAGGGGATGAAAATAAAAAAGCGCCGACGGCTGATCCGCCTGCGCTTTTTTTAAGAAAATGAACAAATTGTCTGTTGTGAGGGTGTGAGCGGATCAGCCCGCAGCCGTGGGCATGCCCATCAGCGGCCAGAGCACTTTCACGGCAAAAGCCGTGACCACCATCAGAATAATACTGGCTGGAATGCCCCACAGAAAAAATTCACCGGTGGTGAACTGTTTGGAGTCATAGGCAATGGCATTGGGCGCGGCGCCCACCAGCAACAGAAACGGCATGCCTGCCACGACCAGCGACGCAAAAACGATGATTTCACCGGATACGCCCAGGTAGGGCGCGATAACCAGTGCCACTGGCAGTGAAATGGCAATGGCGGCGACGTTCATGATAAAGTTGGTCATAATCATGACAAAGAAGGCGATGCTCATGACAAAAACGAATCCGGTGGATTCCTTGAACATGGTCAGCCAGTTGACGGCCATCCATTCGGCGGCCCCGGTCTGCCAGAGACAAAAACCGATGCTCATGGCGCCGGCAAACAGCAGGATGATGTTCCAGGGAATCGATTCCAGATCATTGATATCCAGAAGCCCGGTCGCAAAAAAGAGGATCGTGGACGTCAGCAGGACGGCAGTTTTGTGCGGCGGAACAAATCCGGGCATGGTGGATTTCATTACCGCGGATGCGCCCAATACCAAAATCGCGGCCCCCACGATGACTGCGGCGGTGACTTCACTTCTGGAGATCGGGCCCATTTCCTGACTGAGTCGTTTGGCTTTTTCACGCAAGCCCGGAATGGTTTTCTTTTCCGGCTTCATCACGATCATGAAAAACCCCCACAACAGGAAGGTCATCAGCCAGCCGACGGGGAACATGTAGTAGGTCAGCTCGAAGAATCCAACGGTCTTACCGGCGACCTCATTGAAAAATCCCAGCGCTACAGCACCGCGGGCAGCACCCAGCAGGGTGACAATACTGCCCGCGCCGGCAATATAGGCCATACCGATGAAAAGTCCCTTGCCGAATTTGGTGGGTTTGTCACCCTCGCCGTACATGGCATAGATCGCCACCAACAGGGGGTAGATGGTGGCTGCCACGGCCGTGTGGGCCATGATGTGGGTCAAAAGGGAGGTGAGGACAAAGCAGCCCAGATAGATCATGCTGGTTTTTTCGCCCACAATCCCCAGCATTTTATAGGCGATCCGCCGGGTTAATCCGGTTTTGGTAAACACCAACCCCACCACAATGGAACCGAAAATGAACAGCACGCTGGGGTCCATGAAATCTTTGAACGCGTCCTTGGCCGGGCGGATAAAGAAAAGGACTTGCAGCACGCCGATCGTCAAGCTGGTCACGCCGATGGGCACGACTTCAAACACCCACCAGGTGGCGGCCAGCAAAAAGACCGCCAGGGCGCCTTTTCCTTCCGGGGACAGCGCAAAGGCTTTGCCTTCGGGATCCATGGCTTCCGGCCAGGGAGGCGAGTAGTAAACGATAATGAAAAGAACAATACCGATGGCCATGAAAAGATATTTTTTCCAGCTAAGCCCCAATGCGGAGGCCGCTGCCGCGTCACTACTCATCTATTTCTCCTTCATTTCAATTGTCACTATTTTAGCAGACCGGTTAACAATGCTTTTTGGGCATTATCATTGTCTGAAATTCGTTGTCTTTGACCCAATGCGGTCCCACCCTGCTACAGGCTGCAGGTTTTCATCACATGAAAAACAGCAGCAAAAACATCCGTAAGCCTGAGGATGCCGATAATTTTCTTGTCTTTTTTTACCATCAGCGATTGATAATGGCCCATAACCAAAAGGTGAATGGCGCGATCCAGTGATGCGCCAGCATCAATGAATTCGCCTTCGGTGAGCTTGGACATGAAGTCTTCGACCTTTGTCTGGCTGGCCTTCTGGCAGATGTTTTCCATGGCGCCGTCGAGCAGGCTGTACTGGTCCTGCAAATCTTTCAAAAAGGAGACACTGAAACCGTATTGGGAGGCCGACGAACTGGTTGCCATTTTCAAATACTGGGGTTCGAGTGCCTTAAGCGCGGTATGCTGGCTGATTTTGCCTACCACATTACCCTTTTTGTCCAACACCAGAACGGCCCGATGCCGGTATTTGGTCTGGTCGAACTCTCCCTGGGCTTTCTCCAATGCCAGCACGGCGTCAAAGAGCGTCGCCCCGACGGTAACCGTGGCGTATTCCGACAACGGAACCATCAGATCTTCAATCTTGTAGGTTTTCAACGCGTACCTCCTCTCAAGTTTATTATTCATTGGGTTAATCAACCCATAATAGTTTTATTTTAGCATGTCCTACGGGTGGGAAGTATTTTCCGAAACACCAGCAGGTTGTCTACCACAGGGGATGGGTAAGATCAAGAGAATGGTGTTCGTATTCGAAACGCACAGTTGGTGGCGGGTGAAGTGTTCGATTTCGATCATTCACTATATAATTGATTCTTTTTTTGACCCCCAATGTTTACTACAACTAAAGAGAGTTCGGTTTTAATTGATTAGGTTCCTAAATCATGATAGTTACGCCAAAATTCAATCAAAAATAAAGGCGGCATCCATGTATCATGTTGGCTATCCAACGTGTGCATTTTGCTTAAGGGGATGTGAGATTATTACATTTCAATTGGTTGAGAACTATCAAATCGTCGAAGGGGAGGCTTTCAGTGAAAAATTATCTTGTCAAGGAGTTGATGGTACCCATATCGGAATACGCAACGGTTCCGGAGGGTGCCACTCTTTTTGAAGCCGTACTGGCGCTGGAAAACGCCCAGGAACAATTCCAGCAGAATCGATATTCCCATCGCGCGGTCCTGATCATGGACAAGAACAAACGGGTAATCGGAAAGCTCAGCCAAATGGATTTTTTAACGGCGCTGGAACCCAAGGATGAAAATCTTATTCAAATCCGAAAGTTTACGCAGCTTGGTTTTTCGCGAAAAGCGATTGCCCTGCAACAGGAAGAATACTTGAAATCGTCGCCGCCCATCCTGGATGTGTATTCCAAAGCCGCCTCCATGAATGTGACCCAATTCATGCAGCGTCCAACCGAAGGCGAGTATGTGGATGAAAACGCGTCGCTGGATGTGGCCCTGCATCAAATAACGGCCGGGGCCAATTTATCCCTTCTAGTGACCCGTGGGACGGAGATTGTCGGAATTCTCCGACTGGCAGATGTCTTTGCCGCGGTTTACCATTCCATGAAAGAATCTGAATCTCAAAAAGCCAATGGAGAGGCAGGATGAAAGAACTCAATAAACTGTTTGACCGGATTATCCAGCGTGTGAACATCAATTTGAGGGAGTTGGAATTCGATGTCAACCCGTTGGTCAGCAATCTCATCCCCACCCAGCAAATGACCAAATTCTATGCGTTTTATGGCCTTACCCCCCACCACCCGCTCAATTTCGTATTCCGCCATTCCAATCTGTCCGGAAGTTATTTTCTGGGCAAGGTGCGGGTAACCAATTCGCTGCTGTACAAGAGCGATATCCGTGGCGACGAGCTGAAAAAAAAGGGAGACCTGTTTCAATACCAGGATTTCAATATCCCGGTGGATCAGGATGAAGAGATCACCATTGATGACAGTTTTCTGATCAAGACCCTGGTGCATAATTTTTCCCATGACCCGGAAACACTGGAGACCTTTTTCGTTCGCGATACCGTATCCACCCACTATGCCAATATCCATGGATCACCCTCCGACGGGTGTTTCATGGGGCCTTTTTCCACCGTGGATCTGACCACCATGCGGGACTGTGTCGTGGGCGCTTACTCCTATGTGCAGGCCGGGGAGATCAGCCATTTGAATATCGAGCCGGGCACGGTCTGGGTGCGTCTGCCGGACGAATTCAACTTCATGTACCGGTTCCCCAGCGACCTGCTGACCAGCTATATCTATTTTAAGCCGGGCAACATCCCCCAGGGCATTTTCATGGATTTTGTGGAAGACCGCAAGGCGGCCTTTGAACAGGTATTTAATATCGTCAATTTCAAGGCGCCGGTGACGGTTCCCGATAGTGCGTCCGTGGATCGGTTTGCCGTCATCAAACCCAAAACCACCATTGGCGACAATGTTCTCGTCGCGCAGCGGGCATTCCTACAAAACTCAACCCTTGGCAAGGGCGCCAACGCCCAGGAAAACTGCTACATCATCAATTCCGTGCTGGAGGGTAACGATGTCACGGCCCATGGCGCTAAAATCATCGAGGCGGATTTGGGTAAAACCGTATTTGTCGGGTTTAACAGCTTTTTGCGCGGGCGGCCCAATGCACGCCTTAAGATCGGGCCGGAATGCATCATCATGCCCCACACGATCATCGATATCAGCAAGCCGTTGGTTGTTCCACCGGGACATCTGGTCTGGGGCCTGATTGAAAATGCCAATGATCTGGAGGCCAACAGCATTTCACTCAAAGATTTGTCCAAGATTGAAACGCGGATGTGCAAGGGACGCATGCTGTTTGAAGGCAGCGGCAAGACGTTTGTCACCGGTTTTCAGGAGCGGATTCATCATATTCTGGAGGCCAATGGCGCCTTTTTTGCCAACGTCACCAACAACCGCGGCCACGCCCAACGCAACCAGAATATCTCCTTTAATACTATTCAGCCCTATCCCAAGGGGGACGATAAAACAGGGTTGTACCCGACGATTATCATCCAGCCGTAAAAATCAAAAGGGCCTGTCACCCATCATACAGGCCCTTTCCCTTTAGTTTTTTAATGGGACACGGATGAACGCAGATGAACACGGATCGGGTATTAAGAAGGTCAGCTTCGCTGAAAATAACTGATCCGCATTTTTCCGCGTAAATCCGTGTACTATTTTTTAATGTCAGGACGTTTGTGGAACATTTTCGTGACTATTCAGAACTAGGCCCATAGGCCCGAGATCAAGGCTTTCGAAAAATTTTACCGCAGGCATATGGATGATATTCCGAGGATAAAATTTTTCGTATAACGCCGATATCGGGCCTATGGGGCAGTTCTGGGCATTATTTAAAGAAATTGAGTAGCGCGTGCAGATTACTCATGGGATGGGGCGGGCAGCCCGGGATAAACAGATCCACGGGCAACAACTTATCCAGCCCCTCGGTGATTTCAGGACTGCCCCGAAACGGACCACCTGAGATGGTACAACTCCCCACGGCGATGACCACGCGTGGTTCGGGGGTGGCCTCGTAGGTCTGCAGTAACGCGGTTTTCATATTGCGGGAGATGGGGCCGGTGACGACGATACCGTCGGCATGGCGCGGAGAGGCCACGAAGTTGATGCCAAAGCGGGCCAGGTCGAAAAACGGGGTGGCCAGCACGTTGAGATCCGCTTCACAGGCATTGCAGCCGGCCGCCGATACCTGGCGAAGCTGCAGTGACCGACCGAACAGTTTTTTGAAATGCTGACGGGAATGCTGGGCCAGGTCCGGAATATCGCCCTGGGTAATCAGATGGGCTTTTTCCGCCACAGCCACGGCAAAATCCTGGGTAAAGGTGATGAACCGTCCGCCGGCGATTCGGGCGCAGGTTCCGCAGAACACGCAGCGTCCCATATCGATGGTTTTGGCAATGCTGTCAATGGCGTCCTGGGGACAGGCGGCGGCGCACCGACCCACGATATCGGACGGTGTATCCTGCTGGATGATTGGCCGCCCCCGGTAACGGGGCAGCAACTGGACGTTTTCCTTGGGGTAGCGGGATGTCTTGCATCCCTGTTCAAACCTGTTTCTCAGCACTTTTAGCATAATCGGTCGCTTTTATGGATTGCCGTGGTTGATTTCATTTAATTACAGATCAAATCCGCAATAGGACAGGTTGTAGCTCTTGTTGTTGAGCGGGAAATCGGAAATCCCCGTGTCCCTCAGGGACATGGACAACCCGTTCCAGTTGTGAAACGATGGATCCTTGATTTTATAGCGCAAGATTTTCCCGTTGGCATCGGTAAGGATGCAGTGCGACAACTCGCCTCGCCAGGCCTCGTTCAGGGTGACCACCAATGAATCGGCCGCCGGCGTCAGATCGGGTTGGTCGACGATTTGCGTTTCAACGGGTTCCTTGATCAGGTGCTCGATGATTTCAATGGACTGCATCACTTCATCGGCCCGCACCTTGGCACGCGCCCACACATCACCCGTGGGCTCGGCGTTTTCCGGGATATCGATGCGGCCATAATGCTCGGTGGGAAAACAGCGCCTCACGTCATAGGGCAGGCCACAGGCCCGTCCGGCCGGTCCCACCAACCCCAGGGCGCCTGCATCGTCAAGATTTACCGCCCCGCACCCTTCGAAGCGGCTGCGCACACTGGAGGTGGAAAAAAGAAGCTCAATGGTGTGGGCCACCTGGGGCCCCAGTTCGCTGATGCGAGCGGCCAGGTTGCGGCGGTTGCCATCGTCCATGGGAAAGCGCACACCGCCGGGCCGGACCAGCCCCTTGCCGAAACGGTTGCCACAAAGAAGCAGGCTCATATTGAGAAAATCACCACGCATCCGGCCGCAATAGTTGGCCGGCGGTAAAAAGGCCACGTCGCCGCTCAATGCCCCCAGGTCACCAACGTGGTTGGCGATCCGTTCCAGCTCCAGACCGATGGTGCGGATGATCGTCGCTCCATCGTCAACTTGAATACCCCCCAGTGCCTCCATGGCCTGGGCATGGCACAGGCTGTGTCCCACCGAGGTGTCACCGGCGGTGTTTTCGGTAATAAAAGGCAAGCGTTTGAGATCAGCACCCACCAGCAGCTGTTCCACGCCGCGATGTTGATATCCCAGTTGAATCTCCAGATTCAGCACCCGTTCACCGATGCAGTTAAAGCGAAAATGGCCTGGCTCGATTACGCCCGCATGCACCGGTCCCACGGCCACTTCATGGATTTCCTCACCGGCGACCTGGTAATACGGGTACCGTCCGGGGATATCCTCTGTGTAATCGTTTCCAAAGACATCTTTAACCCCGCGCAGGTTGGGGTGGTAGCGCACCATCTTCAGCCATGGATGACCCTCGGGGCGGATACCGTATTGCTCGGCGATCTCCCGCTCGAACATATGAAACTGGGGGCAACTGGTGGTCAGCGAGGGATAGGATTCCGGTGCATCGCAGCACGCCGCCAGAAGCTGGTCGGTGCGCAGGACCGCCATGAACCGAACCCCGCCTTCTGACGGATAGGCGAAAAACTGCACCACCTTGCCGCCCTGGGCGACAATGTCTTTGGCCTGGTCGGAAAAATCGGTAAACGACAGCCGGGCAATATCTGGAATGCGGATCGCCTGGCCGTTGACAATGGATGTGAAATTCGTCGTCATTTAGAAACCTCCACCAATGCCTTTAACCGCATGAACAAGGGTTTGGTACAGGGTGTCCGGCATCCAGAAACAAAGCACCAGGGATGTCATCAGCAGCACATATTGGGGCAGGACCATACTCACATGCTCCTCAACCTGGCCGGCCGTTTGCGGCTGGCCAAACGCAATTTTTAGGATGTTGTTGGACAGGCCGGCCAGGATGACGCACAGGCTCAGGATGAACAGGCCGACCGCGATATAATGGCCGCCTTGAAAGGCGGCAATGATAATCAGAATTTCACCGATGAAGATGCCAAAGGGCGGAAACCCGGCAATACCGGCAAAACCGCTTAAAAAGGCCACAAAGGTCTTGGGCATACGCGCCACCAGGCCGCCGGTGTCGTTGATCAGACGACTTCCGAATCCCAGCAGAATATTGCCCGAGGTCAGAAACAGACTGGACTTGATCAGGCTGTGGTGGATCAGGCAGATCAGCGCACCATAGGCGCCCAGACCGCCAATGCCCGTGCCCACGGCAATGATGCCCATGTTTTCGATGCTGGAATAGGCCAGCATGCGCTTGTATTCGGTCTGCTTGAGAATGAAGGTGGCGGCAGCCATGATGGAAAGAAGGCCGAAAACAATCAGAATGGGGCTGGAAAATCCGTCCAGGCCGGCGGCATGCATGATCTTGTTGGTTTTGAAAATGCCCAGGTAGGCGCAGTTGAGCAGCACACCGGACAAAAGCGCCGATGCCGGGCTGGGGGCCTCGCTGTGCGCATCGGGCAGCCAGGTGTGCATGGGCGCCAGGCCCATCTTGGTGCCGTATCCCACAAGAATAAAGACGAAGGCGGCTTTCAGCCACGTGGGATTCATCTGCCAGGCAACACCGGTGAGAGCTGAAAAGGAGAGGGGGGCATCCACCTTGCCCGCGTCCATGGCCACGGTAACCAGAACCGATCCCAGAAGGGCCATGGCAATACCCACCGAACAGATCAGCACATATTTCCAGGTGGCCTCCAAAGAAAGCGCCGACCGATGCGTGTAGATGAGCGGGGCGCTGGCCAGGGTCGTGGCTTCGATGGCGATCCACATGACCATGATATGATCGGACAGGGTGACCATGGTCATGGTGGACAGAAACAGCAGCATGGATCCGGTGAAGACATTTTCCCGATGAACCGTGGATGCATCAAGGTAGGCAATGGTGTAAATGGCGATCAGGAAAAAGAGCAGCGATATCACCAGCAAAGAGAGCAGTCCCTCTGGCGTGACCGCAAAATATTCAGGCAACATGGACGCCGGGCGCTGTATCCAGACCATGATACTCAGGATCAAATGGGCCCCACCGGTAAGCACCAACAGTGCCCGTCCAATGGTTCGCGGTAGGAAAAACGCGGCAATGCCGGTAAGAAAGGGGAGTATAAATACGATTTCAAGCATGAAATGACCACCTATTCCTTTAAGGTTCGCAAGCGTGCCGTGTCCACGTCGTCAAAGGTTTGTTTGATATTTTGCAGGATGACGGCCATGATCATCACACCGGCCAGTACATCCAGAAGAATTCCGAATTCAACAATGTGGCGGGCGCGCAGTGAAAAGGTGGTGCCCACCAGGTAGATACCGTTTTCCATCATGATGTAGCCCAGTACCATGGCAATGGCGTTGCGCCGCGCCATGAGCATGAACATCCCGGCACCCAGAAGGCTGATGGCCGTCGGCAGAAGCAGGGCGCTGATGCTGCTGTAGGGAACATCGAAACGATGGCTGGCAAAGGTGGCGCCGACGATCAGCAGCAGTCCGACCAGAATGGAGGCGTGATAGCCGACGATGGGTTCCACCTCGCGGGCGATGGCAACTCTTTTAATGGCCAGGTAAATACACCCGGGGATGATGACCCCGCGGATGGAAAGGGTGGCAACCGTGAACACAAGACCGCCGGTGGACATGTCGTGACCCATAAAAAGCGGTACCACACACACCACCACCCCCTGAAAGGCCAATACCTTGATCAGTACCGGCAGGCGACTGGAGCCAAAGGAAAAGAGAATCGACAAAAGCGCCAGGGACAAAATCGTATCGACTGGATGAATCATTTCAAAAACTCCAGGGTAATGACGGTTGCGAAAAAGGCTAGGGCAAAGGAGGTGAGCACGAATTTGGGTACCCGGTCCATGCGGTAGCGGGCCATGACGGATTCCGTGACGCCCACGGCGACCACCACGAGCAATACCCCGAGAGAGAACAGACCTAAATTTAAAAGCGGATGGCCCAGTTCAAAGGGAAAGACCAGGCGGGCCACGATGGATGAATAAAAAAACAATTTCAGGAAAGCGCCCATTTCGATGAGGCCGAAATCCGGGCCACTGTGATCGAGCACCATGACTTCGTGGATCATGGTCAATTCCAGGTGTGTGGCCGGATCATCCACGGGCACGCGGGCATTTTCGGTGAGCAGAATGATAAAAAGAGCGATGACGATGAACAGCATGGGAGATCCGGCGCTTGCCCAGAGCCCGAATGGCTGGCCACCGGCAAGGTAGGCGGAAAAGGTCAGGTCCCCGGTCAAGCGGTAAAACAGGATCAGAATCATGAACATGCTGGCTTCGCATAGGATCGGAAAATAGGCCTCTCTTGCTGCGCCCATACCCTCGAATGGCGAGGCCGTATCCATGGCCGCGGCAATGGTAAAAAAGCGTGCCAGGCCCAATAAATAAAGGATAAAGATCACATCCCCGTCAAAGGAGAGCACTGGCGCATGGCCGGCAATGGGCAAAAACAAAAGTGCCGTGGCGGATGCGGCCAGGCCGATAATGGGACCCAGCTTGAACACCGCCGTGGTGCTGGTACTGTAGACCGATCCTTTTTTAAACAGTTTTGACAGGGTGTAGTAGTTGATCAGCACCGGGCTGCCTTTGCGGCCGCCGAAAAATGCCTTGACCTTTAAGATTACGCCCGCGAAAAACGGGGCGATCAGCAGGGCAACCACCCATAACAAGATAGATTCAATCATCAGTGCGTCCTAACCGGTTGGGCAATTAATAAGCTTGACGGATTCGTAAAAATTCCGAGTTTAAATAAAAAAAAGCAGCACAACAATCGCCAGCAGAATATATCCGATATAAAGGTGAATATCCCCATGCTGAATCCAGCGCAGCTTGTCAAACAACCAGATTACGGGGCTGACGATCGCGCGATTCAAATTCAGCTCGATAATGTCGTGAACCTGGCTGTGGTAGCTTGAGCCTTGCGGGAATATCCCTTTTAGTGGTGTATGCTTTTCCTCGAGTGGTGCTGCGGGCTTGAAAAATTCCAGAATCGATGCCGCGTAGGACGAACCGGTATACTGCATTCGGTATGTGGGCTGGGTAAACCCACACCCCCAGGTACCGCTGCGTCCAATGGGTTTGTTCTGGTAAAGTATTTTGCGCAAGGCTAGGATGGCCAGGAAAAAGCCAATGAACAGGGTTGCCCCCAAGGTGATGTTGGCCGACAGATGGGTAAAGGGCTGCATGGGAATACGGCCGTAATCCAGGCCCAGGGTTGCCACCCCATTGAGGGTCATAAACATGAAGGCTTGGGGGTAAATGCCTATTACAGCGCAGGCACCCGCCAGAAGGACCATGGGCAGCAGCATGGTCGGGCCTTTTTCATTGTCCACGCGGGCCAGATCGGTTCTCGGTTCTCCCTGGAACACTACCCCAACGACTTTGCTGAAACAGGCCAATGCCAAACCACCGATAACGGCCAGGCTGATGATGGCCAGAAGGCAAAGGGCAAACACCGGTGTTTCCACCTGCACGCCTTGAAACCCGGCCAGGTAAATGAAAAACTCGCTGACAAAGCCGTTGAACGGCGGCAGCCCGGAGATGGCCAGGGAACCGATTAAAAAGGTCACACCGGTGACCTTCATCTTCTTGAGCAGCCCGCCCAGGGCATCGATGGAACGTGTGCCGGTTTTGTGCAGCACCATGCCGGCGCCCATGAACAGCAAGGATTTGAAAATGCTGTGATTGAGTACATGCAAAAGGCCTCCGGCAAACCCCATGACAGCCATGATCGGATTCTTGGCTTCCACACCGATCATGCCAATGCCGATGCCGATCAGGATAATACCGATATTTTCCACACTGTGGTAGGCGAGCAGTCGTTTGATATCGTGCTGCCCAAGGGCGTAAACAACGCCCAGGATGCCCGACAGCATGCCGAAAAACAGTACACCCATGCCAATGCTCGGTACATGCAGATCAAGGAAACTGTATAGTCTTAAAATTCCATAAATGCCGGTTTTAATCATTACCCCGGACATCACCGCGGAAATGTGCGACGGGGCTGCCGGATGCGCATGGGGCAGCCAGACATGAAACGGAAACACACCGGCTTTGGAACCAAAACCGATAAAGGCCAGGACGAATACGATGATTTTGGCGGTCTGGGAGAGATCTGCGGCTTCAAAGGCAAAACTGCCGCTGCCGGCATAGATGATTCCGAAAGCGGCGATGATGAACATGGCGCCCACATGGGAAAAAATAAAGTACAGATAGCCGGCTTTTCGGTTTTCCTGGATTTCGTGATCGTGGATAACCAGAAAAAAGGAGGACAGACTCATGATTTCCCAAGCCAACAGGAAGGTGAGCATGTTGGCCGCGGTTACCACCAGGGCCATGGATACGGCCAGGAGACTGAAAAAAAAGTAGCTGGTTGCCGTGGCCAGTGGTTTTTCCGTATCATGCATATAGTGGTAACTGTAAACGGCAGCTAACATGCAGATGGCAAAAATCGCAAACAGGAAAAAGGCCGACAGTCCATCGATACAAAAGGCAAGCGAGAACGTATGTAAATAATCGATGGATAAGTTGACCGTTTGCGCATGGGACAGCTTGGACAGGGCATCGAGCATGCCCAGACAGGAGCCGATCCCAATGCCAGCGACGGCAATGGTTTTCATGGGCGAGAAAAAACGATACAACACCAAAGCGAGTATGCCGCTTGCGGCAATCATCAGAATTGACAGAAAAAATAGATTCATGCGCTCGTTTTCGGACCTCCGCGCCCTGACCGCCGAACCATACACGGGTGTGAAATACACCTGTATTGTCGTTTCGCAGGGCTTTAGTCGGGATGTTGATTTGGTGATGTTAGATGAATGTCTACAGAAAAACTGCGGAAACTTAGTTTAAAACGGGTGATCAAGTCAACCTTTGAATTCAAAAAATACTTAAGCCAAGATGCCAAAGCTCGGAAACCCGTTTGAATGAAAACCGTCAGCATGCTATTTGATATAAATTCGATTGATGTATTTATCGCGTTTCCAATCCAAGTATGATCAATCAACTCAAGCAGGGGGAATAAGATCATGCCGGAGAATGAAAGGCTCTTTTTGTCCACGCAGGAGGCTTTAGACGCTGTAAACATCGCATTTTCTCAATATTCATCGCAGTTTTATCTGATAGAAGGTCTATGGCCGTTGGTATTTGGCCGCGATGCCTATGTGATGCGGGATTCAAAGCGGCCCCATTTCTGGGCCAAAACATCCAAACGGTCCAAACTGTTGTCGGCCGGAGAAAATGATCTGAAACAATGGATCGTTTCTCATTTGCAGCAATCCCCGCCGTCTTTGGAACAACTGGCGAAAATTTGCAGCCTGGTTTTTGGAACGGCGGTTTGCACTGCACTCGAGTCATCGACAACAAATGGGCTTGACGGCATTTGGATCAAGACGGACATGGCGGATTTTAAATGCCTTCAGTGCGGGCATTGTTGTCGAACCTTGAATTACCGTGATGGCTGCAGTCTTGACGACTATCGGCGCTGGCAACAATTGGGCCGGGACGATATTCTGGCGTGGGTCGGCACGGTTCGTAAAAACGGAAGCTTGGTTGCCTGCCGAATATGGCTGGAGCCGGGGACCAACCACTATGCCGAGATATGCCCGTGGCTGAAACAGGTGGATCAGTCCGGATGCACAACGTGCACCATTCATGATGTCAGACCAGCGATTTGCAGGCAATATCCGGGAACCCGCAAGCATGCCAGGCTGACTGGATGCAAAGGGGTTTGAGTTTGCGCCGTTCAAAAAAATGTCGTATGAGCATAGGGAGCCATTGCCGATTCAAACGAGAAATAGTGAGGACCGATTTGCTGAAACCATTTCAAGCAACTATTGGAGGTTGATGATGACAGATGGCACCTTCGAGAAAGTCCAGCATTCCGATAAAAAAATGTATGGTCCCACCCGGCTTTTGCTTTGCGGGTTCGCCGCATCTGCTCAATCCAAGTTCATGACCGTGCTTGAGATGGCCGGTCTGAAACGTGTCGCCGTTGTCTGGGTCGGTGAATCGTTGGCCAACAAGCGCCTGTCAGCACTGCTTGATCTTCCTGACGGCAGTGGCGGGGGAGAGGGATCGACGCTTCCTCGGGCCATCATTGTCTCTGGTATCACCGAAAACCAGCTGCACAGCTTGATGGCGCTTTGCCGTAAAGCAGGCATGAAACATGCCCTATGGGCCGCCCTGACGCCAACCTCGGAAACATGGACGGTGACCCAACTGCTTGCAGAATTGCAAGCCGAACGAAAGGCGCTATCCAAACCCTCAAAGAAAAGCGCTCGATGATTTCACTGTAGAGCAGATCATTTTTATGGAAACGCAAAAATACACGATTACCATGCTGGTGGAGAACGAACCTGGTGTAACTGCTCGTGTATCCGGGCTTTTTGCCAGTCGCAGTTACAATATTGAAACCATTTGTGGTGCCCCCACCGCTAACCCGGATATGTCCCGCATCACCATTACCACCAATGCCACACCGGAGCAGATGGAACAAATCATGAAACAGGTGCGGCGGCTGATCAACGTAATAAAGGTTCGGGATATGACTGGCGATAATGCAGTCAGAAGGGAAATGGCGCTGATTTGTGTAAAGGCCCACGAAACAAACCGGGCTGAAATCCAGCGGATTGTGGATAACTTCAGAGCGCGCATTGTTGATACCGGTCTAACGCACTATATTATCGAGGCAACCGGCAGGATGGAAAAAATTGAAGCCTTGCTTCGACTTTTAGAGCCCATGGGGGTTAAAAAAGTAGCTCGTTCTGGCATTCTGGCCCTTTACCGGGAACACGACTAGTCAGATTCCCGTTTCAATACTAAGTGGATCGCCAAGGGGAACGCTGAAAAATGGGGTATAAAGAATTCAGAAGACGGTATGAACGCAAAACGTACGATACTGATATTATTTTTTCAGTCAAAGGCAAGGCTTTTGCCGGGGGGCTGAAAAATATCAGTATTGGCGGTGCTTATGTGGTCACCTTGTCGGTGAATCAGATCAGTAAAGGTGATGTTGTTACGCTAAGTATTCCTTATACCAGTGGAAAAGGTAATATCAAACGACGGGCCAAAGTGATTTGGGTCAGTGGCGAGGGGTTTGCGGTTGAGTTCTTGTAAGGTGTTGCGCTGCCCTGAAATTAATTTTCTGAATTCAAAGTGGTTGTAATTATTTTTTCAATCCGGCTCATCATAAGTTTTAGTTTTTTTATCTGGATCAGTGCCTTTTCCATATCCGCCTGTATACTGCTTTGCTTGATGGAGGACCGGTAGATTGCGATGAATTTTTCATCATAGTCGATCGCATCGATGGAAAGCGTTAATCCTTTGCTTCGCAGGGTAAGGTAATCTTGCATAAATTCAGGGCGAATATAATGGATGATGGAAAGGTGGCTCCATTGATTGTAAATCCTGACCGATGCATCCTGAATATACAGACAAACCTTCTGGATGTAACCTAACTGCCGATCTTCTTTTTCAAAAAGAAAACCTCTTTCCAGAAATTTGATGTCCTTGTATATCTGATCCAATTCATGCCAGTCGAGATAAAGCGCTTCAATGGGGGGTGTCAGTTCCGCAATGATACGATCGGTATCAATGGTGCTGGACCCGGCTACCTTCGCATGGTGCACGGTTTGGCAGCCACCGGTCAGTGCAAACAATAACAGCAGGCCGAAAAAACCAATTGGGAACGGTTTAAGGTGTCTCATTTTTTCCCTTGGGGTTTCGAATATACCACGCGATGAAGCTTCCGGCTGAACTCAACCACTTCATAGGGCTTGGCCACCGCCTCGCAAAAACCGTAATCGGTGTAGTTGGCAACCACCGTATTTTCGGAATATCCGCTGGAAACAATTGCTTTTACCGTGGGATCGAGTTGTTTTAGCGCTTTGATGGTTTTCTGCCCCCCCATGCCGCCTTTGATGGTCAGATCCAAGATTACCGCATCATAAGGGGCTGATGAATCAAGGGCAGCCTTGTACTTGTTAATGGCTGTCTGGCCTTCCTCGGCAAAATCGGCATCATACCCGAGATGATGAAGCAGGTTTTCGGTCAGTTCACGAATCATGGCCTCATCATCCATGACCAGGATTTTTCCATGGCCGGATACAGGTTTGTTCGCTAAGGGTTGTGTTTTTGTATCAATGGCGTGTTGAACTGGAAATGGCTGGACCTTTGTTTGGGTTGCGGGAAGCAGCACGTGAAAGGTGGTTCCCTCGCCAAGGCGTGAACAGACAGTAATATCGCCATTGTGCTTGGTGATAATGGAATGGGAAATGGAAAGCCCCAGGCCGGTCCCTTTGTTGTCGCCTTGTCCCTTGGTTGAAAAATAAGGGTCGAAAATTTTTTCGATATGCTCTGCACGAATGCCTGCCCCATGGTCTTTGATGGAAATATCAATGTATTTTCCCGGTGCCAGGATACTGTTGGGGCTGTCGATAGACACATTCTCGAAACGGATGAATATGGTTCCACCAGCAGGCATGGACTCGGCTGCGTTGATGATCAAATTGTGTATGGCCTGGCTGATTTGTTGGGGATCGACATCGGCCGGCCAGATATTTTGCGATGGTTCAAATTTACATTGCACGTTTGAACCGCTAAGGGAAAACGCGGTGGTATTTTCGACGACATGGACGATATCCGTTGGTGTTTTGGAAGGGGTGCCACCTTTAGAAAAGGTGATCAGTCGCTGCGTCAGAGTCTTTGCCACCCGCGAAGCGGATAAGGCCTGCTCCAACAAGGCTGTGGTCTTGGTTTTCGGCTCAATATGTTCCAGGGCAAGGGAAATGTTTCCCATTATAACAGTCAATAAATTATTATAGTCATGGGCAATCCCCCCGGACAACGCGGCGATGGATTCCAACTGGCGAATTTGCCTTTTAAGATCCTGGGGGGGCGGCTGGACCTCGGAAACATGATTCATAGTAGGTTCCTTTTGTCGCGAATAGATAATTAGAATTGGAAGCGGTGCCGCCCAATGTAACTTTTGTGTAAGAATAATATCGGTATGGGGCTCCATCAACTTAACCCCAAAGCTGCTAATGACCTTGATTGGTTAAAATTGGACATTCCTATCGGATTACTTTTTTATTGTTTCTAATGCTACCATTGGATCGTGACTTATGCTGACAGTGGTTTTTCAATTTGTCAATAAGGCGTAAGTTGAAAATCGGCGGAAAGTATGCATGTGATGCTTTGGGCTAAAGCAATCGATGCGGCAGACCGATATATGAATTAGAAAAAAAGGCTGGTTTTCCGTTTGTTTATAAGGGGAAGTGAATCTGTCGAAAACGGATATTGAAATTTTAAGCCAGGAAGAGAACAATGAGCAGCGGGATTGATACAATATTACAAAATTCCATGTTGCCGGTCGAAAAAACAGGGATTTTTGAAGAAAAAGATTCGGACGATCTTTTCGATGCCTTAACATTGCAGCAAAGCAAACTTGAATCGCTTTCCAATCAATTTTTGCAGACCGGTATCGACCAGTATATGAAAAAAGATTATACTGCTGCTGCAAAATCTTTTCAGGCAGCTTTGAGTATTGCCCCCAGCTCGAGTTACAGTAGTGACACCACTCAATATCTTGTTCAGACATACCTGAAACTGGAAGAAACAGACAAAGCCATCGAGACCTACGCGCAAGCCATTGAAAGAACGCCGTCAGATGAACAACTGCAAAGCGCGTTAGCCCAACTGCTATACTCGGAAGATCGATACGAAGAGGCCTCAGAGCACTATCGTGCGGCAATGGAAATCAATCCCAGTGCTGAAAATCGTTACACCTACGGCGAATCACTATTAAAAATTGAAAATTACAGTGAAGCCGAGTATCAGTTTAATCAGGTCAAACGTCTTGAGCCTGAGAGCTACGCCGGTGATTATGGATTGGGTAAAATGTATGCCCAGACCGAAAACTATGAGAAGGCGATTGAGCATTTTAAATCCGCGATAGAACTCGATCCAACCTTTTTCGATGCGCAGGCGGAAATCGGCTACGCTTATGCGGACATGGGGGAAATTGACGAGGCTCGGAAGGTGCAGGAACAATTGCAGGAAAATGACGAAGACCTTGCATTAACGCTGCAATATTATATTGACGAAAAAGAGCCTCCTCAAATTGCTTTTGCCTTTGCCACCAGTTCATTTCCCTATAGTGCGCCCAAAGGATACCAGGTGTCAGCCATTGACTCCTATCTGGAAAACGCCGGTGCTGAAAAAAGTGTGACAATGCAGTTTCTCTTTACCAAGCCGATGGATCGGGGGTCGGTGGAAGATCCGTTCAATTGGTCGATATCCAGACAGTCAAGTAACAATCTTGCAGAGACATACAATTTTGGCGACACCATTCCGGAGACAGAAATTTGGCTTGATCCCTATCCGGATTATGTCCTTTATGACGATGACTCCCAGACAGCCACTGTTGGATTCACCATCCGTCAAAACGATACCGCTGATGGAACCATTGACCCTTCCCACATTATGTTCAAGTTCAATGGTGAAGATCTCTATGGAGTGTCCATGGATCCGGATGCGGATGAGTTCAGTGGGTTTTCCAAAACTGTCTGACCCAGATTAATTTAACGTCTGTAAATTGATCAATCCTTTATATCCACCACGATTCTCTTTACAAGATACCGTTTGATCATATCTCTAAATGTTTTGATAACATTATAAAAAAACAATAAAATGTTTTAATCAACGTTTTCATTGCCATTGACACAAACCGTACTCAAGGGCAAGAATAGCAATCGAACGGTTACATTTCCAGTTATTAAAGAACCAATATTTCTTTTGACGCTATCTTTGATTTGAATTCATTTTCACGAAAGAGGAGAGGGAGTTCCACCCTATGGAGCATCTCAGGAAACGCGTTCTGGTAACCGGTGGTGCTGGCTTTCTTGGCTCCCATCTTTGCAAGCGGTTGGTGGCGAATGGTGATGATGTGCTTTGTGTGGATAACTACTATACTGGACAAAAAAAGAATCTTGAACATTTGATGGGCGCACCTAACTTTGAAATGCTACGCCATGATATCACGTTTCCGCTATATGTAGAGATAGATGAGATTTACAATTTGGCCTGTCCGGCGTCGCCCATTCATTATCAATTCGATCCGGTACAAACGACCAAAACAAGTGTGCATGGCGCGATCAATATGCTGGGGCTGGCCAAACGGACCAAAGCCAAAATATTTCAAGCTTCGACCAGCGAAGTCTATGGAAACCCCAACCTTCACCCCCAGAACGAATCCTATTGGGGGCATGTGAATCCCATTGGTTCCAGGGCCTGCTATGACGAAGGGAAACGATGTGCAGAAACACTTTTCTTCGATTACCATCGTCAACACGGACTGGCTATCAAAGTCGCCAGAATTTTTAACACGTATGGTCCTCGTATGCATCCTAACGACGGGCGGGTTGTATCGAACTTCATCGTCCAGGCATTAAACAACGCGCCGATAACAATTTACGGAGATGGCAGCCAATCCCGTGCTTTTTGCTACGTTGATGATATGATTGATGCATTCATTTCACTGATGGAAACCCCAGAGAATATTACCGGCCCTGTCAATTTGGGTAACCCGGAAGAAACCAGTATTTTGATGTTGGCTCAAAAAATTATTGATTTGACGGATTCAACATCAAAAATTATTTATCAACCGTTGCCTGAGGATGATCCGATTCAGCGGTGTCCTGACATCCGCTATGCCGAAGAAATTCTTCAGTGGCGGCCGTCTACCAAGCTGGAGGATGGGCTGAAAAAGACCATTTCCTTTTTCCGGGAATTCTTCAGGAATAGGTAAACGCTCTATTTGGATAGGCGGCAAAACAACCATTGTGTCTGACAAGCGGTTGATTATGGATTACTGCCATCAAAAGGACGATTCAAGATATTTTCAGTCTGTTGATTATGATCTTGACAAGGTTCAAAAGCCGTGTTCTACTAAATTAATCGTCCATTCAGTGAATGGTTATTTAAGCAATCATTGAATGGATGTTCCATCGTTCAAGCAAAATTTGTTGAAATCGACCCTCCTGAATACGATGTAGATGTAGATTAATATGATAGAGCCATTTATTGCCAAATTCCTTTCACCGACAAAAGCGTTCAGGCGGTTTTCAATTCTGCTCGCGATCTACCACTCAGCCGAAATCAGCCAGCAATTGATCGGTAAACAAACCCACTTGAGTAGTTCAATGGTAAACAATTACATCAAACAATTGAAAGAAGAGGGGCAGATTTCGGTTATAGGAACTACCAACCGCAACCAGCGTTATCACCTGACCGCTTCCGGCCATCATGAACTAATTGAATCATTGGTGATGTATTCTGCAGAGATTATACGCCTTTACAGCAGCGCAAAAAACGAATTTGCTACTTTGTTCGACCGTTTTTACAAGGAGGGCATCCGCAAAGTAGTGCTTTTTGGTGCAGCGGAAACAGCAGAAGTCGTTTACGCGGCCATGCGGCGGTCGGATATCAAAGTCGTTGGTGTCGTTGACAGCGACAAAGGCAAGCAAGGCGAAAAGTTTGAAAACCTGATCATTCAGCCACCGTCGAGCCTCAGGTCTTTTAATCCCGATGCTGTCATCGTAACCTCGTTTGGTCAACAGGAAGACATCTGCCGGGCTGTTGAAAATCTGGTTGGCGATGAAATTCCAATCAAACGCCTATCAATGATTGGGTCGATGGAAGAAGCCGCATGAGGCAATATACAGCCCATAATTGATAATCCATCAGAAAAGTCGTGCAATCCCACGAACCAGGACGATGCATGCTGTCAATTAAAATCGGAGACACCTTAATAGGCCCCAACAGCCCTATCTTCATCGTCGGCGAGATTGGTATCAACCACAATGGTGAAATTTCGTTAGCGAAGCAGTTGATTGATGTTGCGGTAGCATCTGGATGCAATGCCGTGAAATTCCAGAAGCGGTCGCCAGATGTTTGTGTCCCTCAAAAACAGAAATTCCTGAGGCGGGAAACGCCATGGGGATCAATGGCCTATATTGACTATCGGCATCGGATCGAATTTGGAGAGGCAGAATACAGGGAAATTGATCAATACTGTGTAAAAAAGAAAATCCCATGGTTTGCCTCCTGCTGGGATGTCGAATCTGTGGACTTCATGGATGCTTTCGATTTACCTTGTTACAAGGTCGCTTCGGCCTGCCTGACTGATAATACTATTTTGCGTTGTATGATCCTAAAAAACAAACCGGTACTCCTTTCCACCGGCATGTCTTCGATGAAACAAGTTCACGGTGCCGTATCTCAACTGGATTCAGACAATCTTCTCATTCTCCACACGACCAGCAGCTACTTTTTCAATCCTGACGAAATCAATCTGCAGGTCATCAACACCCTGCGTCATGAATTTGACTGTCCTATCGGTTACTCCGGACATGAGAATGGCTATGCAGCCACTCTTGCCGCCGCTGCATTAGGTGCTGTCCTCATCGAACGGCACATTACTCTGGATCGCCGCATGTGGGGCAGTGACCACGCGATCTCCCTGGATCCCCAACAGCTTAAACAGATGGTCAGGGATATTCGGATTATCGAAAGAGCCATGGGAAACGGTATCAAAACGATTTATGAGAGCGAACAGTTGGCTTCTGAAAAACTCAGAAACTGTAAAGCCATGTAAAACCTATCCCAAATCGTTCTTCTTCAAAGCGCACGTCCTTTTTGCCGTTATTGTGATTGGGTAAATATCATCAATGCCAAATGGCTTCATCGATGATCTGTAATCGAGGCGGCGGAGCTATGTAAAAGAGAAGGCTATAGGCCATAGGCGATGGGGAAATTAAGGATGGATAATTGTGGTTGATTTTCCAAAGCAACTTACCATCATGGTTACGAGCCGGTGTAACCTTCGATGTAAACTATGCTATCAAACCGAATACCAATCTGATCTGAATCCTGATATCATAGAAACCATGCGTCATGTATACCCTGAATTAGAGTGGTTCCATCCGATCGGCGGTGAGCCATTTCTATTTGATCTGAAAAAATTGTACGCTTTGCCTTTCAGCGATAGTTGCAAGGTCAAGATCATAACCAACGGAACAATGATCAACCCAGAAAATGCTTTGGATATCGTGCAGCATGTTGATCGTCTCATTGTAAGCATTGATGGGGGGACGAAAGAATCCTATAGGGTCATGAGGGGCTATTCGCTGGAAACAGTATTACAGGGAATCGATAGGGTTCAATTATGTAAGGCCGAAAAAAGCAGTCAAACCCCGAAAATCGAAATCAATTTTTTGCTAACAAAATCTACCGTCGACTCTTTGCCAACGCTTGCCTCCTGGTCTGCTTCCCATAGTGTTGATTGTATCAATACTTTCTATCCCAGCTATAAGGATTCGATCCTTCTGAATGAAGAAAAAATAAGCAAGGATGATGCGAAGGGCGCCATAACAGAAGCAAAACAACATATTGACATTGTCGAGCCGGAAAAAAGGGGTGGTGAAATGTGTCGCCGGCCTTGGAACACCTGCTTTGTCGATGTAAATGGGAATGTTTTCCTATGCTGCTTTGGAAGCCCATCACTGGGAAATTTATATGATTTGACCTTTGACGAATGCTGGTTTGGTCCCGTAGCAACCAAAATAAGGGCGACCGTGAATACCGAAAAAGAAATACGGCAATGTAGTAATTGTCCGGTGAGATAAGGAAGAAAACGGGGTAATAGGTGATAGGTGATGGGTGGATTCCGGGAATTGGTTCTTTGGCAGCGAGCTAAAGCGTTGGCTGTGAAGATATATACCATTACTCGACACGGCCGATTCGATACGGATTTTGGATTAAAGGACCAGATTCGACGTGCTGCAGTCAGCGTACCGAGCAATATTGCTGAGGGCGATGAACGCGGCACAAACAAGGATGCTGTGAGGTTTTTTTACATCGCCAAAGGCTCTCTTGCAGAACTGCAGACACAACTCGAAATAGCCCATGAGATCGGTTATTTTGACGAAGGCATTCTGCTCGATCTTGAACAAGAATGCAAGACAATCGGAAGAATGCTCGGCAGCCTTATCAAAGCTCGATCAGCAGTACATTAACCAATTACCCCTAACCCATAACCAATTACCTGCTTTTTATGAACATCCTAATGATCGCCATCAACGACCCTGCTGGAACCGCCATTGAATTTACCAAGGCCATCAATAAGTATACCGAACATACCTGCCGGCTCATTACCAAGGAGATCCGATATAACTTCATGTTCAAAAAGGACTTGCATTTACCTTGGTTGGATGCGGATGGATGGGAAGAGATGGAACAGCTGCTTCGTACCAGTGATGTTTTCCACTTTCATATGACCGCAGACGAGTATATTGAACTGGGTCCATTCAAGCCGGTCAACTATTTACACGGAAAAATAATTGTTCATCATCATCATGGTCATCCAGATTTCCGTGGCAATCCAGAAAAGTACCGAAACAAATATAAAAAACGGGACCGACATAATCTTTTGGTCAGTACACCGGACCTCTTGAAATTATTACCCGAAGCGCGGTGGCAGCCTAATTTGGTGCCGATCGATGATCCGCTCTACACACCTCTTAAGCACAAGCCCGATGAACCGGTCATCATCTGTCACTCACCGACACGTAAGGATTTAAAAAATACGTCTGAATTGGTCCAGGCGGTGAATCAATTGAAAAAAAAGGTTGGGACGAACATCGAATTGTGTTTGATCGAGAATACGCCACACAAGGAATGCCTGCGATTGAAACGCGAAAGTCATATTTTGTTCGATCACATGCAAGGGTATTTCGGTGTGAGCAGTCTGGAGGGGCTCAGCCAGGGACTGAGTGTCATCGCTGGACTTGATGAATGGAATCGCCAGTGTATAGAGATGTTTACAGGAACAAGCGAATTGCCATGGGTCCTAATGTCTCCTGAAAATCTGATACAGCAGCTGAATGAATTGTTGCTTGATATTAATCTTCTAAATTATTACGCGGAAGAATCCAGGCAGTTCATGGAAACTTGTTGGCGTGATGCCCAGGTGGTGCAGAAGCTACAGTTCTTTTACTCAGAGGCAAAGTAAACATCGCGACGAGACTCCAAAATGAACGGGTTGTTTTAGAATGAATATTGGCATCATTGGGTATGGAAAAATGGGGAAGCTTCGTCACGGTGTTATTGGTAAGATGGGTGGGCACAAGGTGGCGCATATTTGTGATCCAGTCACATACCAGGGAGATTTCAGGTATTCCTCGGATCCTGACGAACTTATCAATGACACTGGCATTGAAGCCATTTTTATTTGCACTCCGAATTATCTGACCAAGGATCTGGTTGTTCGCTCCCTGGACTCCGGAAAGCATGTGTTTGCCGAAAAGCCTCCGGGTGTTTCTTCCGACCAAATGAATGAAATGATGGCGGCCGAGGATCGAAATCCCAGTCAAAAGCTTATGTTTGGTTTCAACCACCGCTACCATGAAAGTGTCAGGACTGCAAAACAGCATGTTGATTCAGGTGAGTACGGTAGAATCCTTTGGATGCGGGGACGTTATGGAAAGAGCGTGGATGAGACCTTCTTCGAAAACTGGCGCTCCGAGCGAAGCCGGGCAGGGGGGGGGATCCTCATGGATCAGGGTATCCACATGCTTGACTTGCTCATGCACTTCGCCGGCGGTTTCGACGAGGTGAAAAGCTTCTGCTCTAACCTCTACTGGAAACTGGACGTGGAGGATAATGTCTTTGCGCTGCTCAAAAACAGCGAAAACAATATCGTGGCTTCCCTGCACTCAACCATGACCCAATGGCGCCACCTCTTCGCCCTGGAGATCTTCTTGGAACGCGGTTATATGGTCATAAACGGCCTGATCACCTCCTCCATGAGCTATACCACACCCAGTGGAGAAGAAGTCCTGACCATCGCCACCAACCGCACGCCGCCGCCTCAGGCCATGCATGCCAGCGAGCAGCGGTTCGTCTATTCTGATGACAGTTCATGGGAAACGGAAATTAATGATTTTTTTAAGGCAATTGAAAACAGCACACCAATTCCTAGCGGGACCAGCCGAGACGGTCTAAAATTGATGAAAATGATTGAACGGATATATCAGAACGGAAGCCAACAGGGGCAACCGCATTGAAACCAAAAGTCTTGATCGGGACATCTTCATTTGGCAAATCCAATCCGGCACCTATAGAACTATTGAAGGAAAAGGGGCTGGAGGTTATTCAAAATCCTTATGGTCGAAAGCTGACTCGCGAAGAACTTATCAAACTTTTACCGGGTGTGGACGGGCTGTTGGCCGGACTTGAGACGGTGGATCGGGGAGTGCTGGAAACAACGAATCTCAAGGTGGTTTCCAGGTGCGGATCGGGTTTTTCAAATGTGGATATAGAGGCCTGTAAGGAATTTGGGATCATCTTTAATTATACCCCTTTCGGTCCCACCCAGGCGGTGGCTGAACTGACACTGGCCATGGTGATCACACTGCTACGGAATGCATGGAGCATGCATGCAAGCTTGTGTGAAGGCAAGTGGGACAAGCAAATCGGATTTCAACTAAAAGGAAAGACTGTTGCTATCATCGGGTTCGGCAGAATTGGTCACAAAACTGCGCATCTTTTAGCACCCTTCGAAGTTAATCTTATTGCAGTTGACCCTTTGCTGAGAGAAGTAGAGGGAGTCTCTCAAATGGAACTGGTGTCTGCTCTTTCCATGGCAGACATTATCATTATGCATGCCAGTGGCGAGGAGGTAATCATAGGCGCTGATGAATTCGAACTGATGAAAGACGGTGTATACCTGTGTAATGCAGCTCGCGGTAATCATCTGGATGAAAATGCGCTTTTGAACGCATTGGATTCTGGGAGAGTCGCAGGCGCGTGGCTCGATAGTTTTTCATCGGAGCCTTATTCTGGTCCATTGTGTCGGCATCCGAAGGTACTATTGACACCGCATGTCGGCTCCTATACGGCTGAAGGTCGATTGGATATGGAGATGGAAGCTGCAACCAACCTCATTGATGGCCTGCGCATAGGCTCATTCTGAATTTTTCCATGACTGTTTTGATACGTCCTGAAACCATTGCAATCATTCCGGCGCGCGGCGGTTCAAAGGGGATCCCACGTAAAAATATAAAGGATTTGGCGGGGAAACCCCTGATTGCGTACTCTATCCTGGCTGCACAAAAAGCAAGCTTTATAGATCGTGTGGTTGTGTCAACGGAGGATGAAGAAATAGCTGCGGTTGCAAAGTCTTGGGGAGCGGAAGTGCCATTCTTGCGTCCCAAAGAGTTAGCGACGGATCGGTCTGTCTTGGGGAAGGTAATGTCCCATACAATTTCACAATTAGGTGGGTTGACGGAAAAGCGCGCTTTTGTGCAGCTTTATCCCACATCTCCGTTCAGAACGCCGGCGTTTATTGATGAAATGCTAAATATTCTCTACAGCGGGTATAGCTCAGTAAAAACGGTTAAAAAGGTACATTTCGACCCGCAGCATCTATATATTATGGATCCAAATACAAAAGAATTATGTGACATCATGGGAGAGAACAGCCTCGTATGCAAACAGAAAACGTATTATAGGCCATATTCCGTTTTGATCGCGAATCTTCTACAAAAAGTTGAACGCCATTACTTTTACGAGATTACTGATAAATGCATGTTGATCGATATCGATACCCAAAAAGATTTGAAACTGGCAGAGACTGTCATAGAAAAAGATCTCTTTGATTTTGGTTTTTAGAAATGTTTTCAGCAGTCATTCCGATTCAAATAGCTAAAAGCCCGTTCTGGAATTCACCCGATGGGGTGGAGTGTATTAAAAAATTCTTTATAATGATGAATACGATAAAATATATAGATCAGTCGATTGTAGTGACGGCGGATCCACTGGTTTCCGATATAGCCGAACAATACCGCCAGGAAGTTATATTTTCAGATGACATCAAATGTTCAATGGATTTCTTTACGTTTGAAGAAACTGAAAAAATTTTAAAGCAAGTTGTCGGCTTACATCCACCACCAGCAGATGCATTTATTTTTCTGGATCATCGTAATCTATGTCTGACCAGATATCATATTGGGAAAGCGATTAGGACATATGTTCAAAAGCCGGAAACATGCGTGATCGGTCTTGGCCGTTGTGAGGATTATGCGTGTCAATTTCGAAGCTTTTTAGTTTTCAAAGATTGCTTTATCTTTTTGTTGGATGAAACAGGTTGGAATAATAAGAAATATGCAGCAGATGCTCGGAATACGACCGTAAAAGTCTTTGAGAAGGATTCACATTTCATCATATCATATCAACCGAGACATCAAATGAAAGAAAGTTTTTTTGTTCAGGCGATACCTTTTACGAAAATGGCTCCGATGTATGACAAGGTCCAAGAAGTTTATATTAAATCAGCAAATGCTACGATTTCGATTGAAAAGAAAAATAATGAAATTTCTGGATTTATATTCATTTTTTTTCAACCGCCAAAATCCGGCAGCTACGATACAATAGAGATGTTTACGCCTAAAAAAGGTTCCTGGGAGCTCTGTGAAACCGGTGGATATAATATCTCCGATAAAAAAGACGGTAGAATAATGGCTGGACGCCAATTGTTTCCCATAAATTATACATTTTCTGGTTCACTTTGTATCCTTGGTAAAGAACAAATAATAGAAAATAGAAAAAAATGTTTTGTGCCAATAATTATTGATCCATCCTGCATTGTGGTTGATGAAGTTGATTTTTTATCAGCTCAAATTCAAAATTAATCACACGTAAGCGTTCACGGGATAGGCACGGCAAGGATCAAATCCACGCAAGATCAGGAATCGATTTTTGGAAATAGGCTTTGACGCAATCCACAAGAACAGGAAAAGTTGCCTTTGCTTTGATACGGCAAGTTTCTCTTAGAGATAAAACACGTTCCACCCAGCGGTTTCCTTTTTCGCTTTGTGTGCCAAGGCTGCGTTTTCTCCACAGCACACCAAAGCGCAACGCTCTTTCGGCACGATTGTTGGTGGGCTCAACGCCTTCGTGATCCATGAAAACCCAGAGGTTATCAATTTCCCGGATGATTTGGCGTGCGAGTCTACCGGCATCGGTCTCATCAGATTCCCAAAGGGTGACGGTAAACAGAAAGAAGGTATAAAAATCCGACCACTTCTTTGGGGCGGGAGGCTCTTTGGCAAAATGGACCAGTTGCCTCAACCAGCCAGCGATGATTTCTCCAAAGCGTCGCAAATCGGCCTTTTTTCCTTTCCGCGAGTGCGTCGGCTTTGCGAATCAGATGGGCCAGACACGTTTGGCGGTTGACCCATTTACGATACAGACCATATCCATCGCTGACAAGGATTCCTTGCCAGTCCTGGATCAGGTGATCGAAGGCTTCTTTGGATCGATGAGGATCGATGCGATAAAAGGCGACCCGCTCATTGACCATGGCCCACAGCCAGTGCAAATCGTTTTCCCTGAACCATGAGGTCTCGTCGATATAGTTGCACCAGAAGCTGCGGGCGATCCGCCCGATCTCATCATACACCGGCAGCAGCGCTTCGGCGTTACGGTCGACGAGTTTTTGGATAGTTCCTGTAGAAATAGGGATTTGCAGTACGGATTCGCAAAACTGCTTGACGTCGTTTCTGCTCATCGCCTTGATGCCGCTCAGTTCTCCGACCAGGGCGGTAAAACGCGGGCCATAGCCGGTGGCCTGTTCCGGTGGAAGCTGGGCTTTGACGGTTTTGCCGCAGTTGGGACAGTCGCATTGCTGGAGAATAAAGTGGCTGACTTCCATCTCGATCTTAGGCAGTTCAATACGTTGGTGGACGTAAAACGGCTGCATTTGCTTTGGATCAAAGTGTGTATTTCCGCATGAGCAACGTTTCGGCATTAACCATTTGGAATCAGTCGGATCCAGTATTTGCTGCTGATGCGCCTTGTGACCTTTTTGTCCGCCCTTGGAACGATTGCTCTTTTTCTGTTTGCGTTGCTTTTTAGCAAAAGGCGGGTCTGAAGATGGCGGTTTGCTGGAATTATGAGAATTTTTTTGGGTACTCACTTCAAGCTTTTCAATGCGCTTTTCGTGGGATTCGACCTGCTTCTGCATATCGTCCAGCGTACGTTCCAGGTACATAATGTAATGCCGCACCATCTCTGGTGTCTGTAGCCAATCGAGCTCTGAGAAGGGTCTTTTGAGTGCCATGAAAAGCACTTTATCATAGGTAAAATAAAAAATCTAGCGATTTTTTCAATTATTTCAGACAGTTGCTGATGGCTTGTTTTTTCTTTTGTTTTCTGATGGTTACGACTGGAGGGTAAACATCCAGAATACCCCCTGAACGCTTACAATCACACTCGATAAAATAGAATGATAATCACTTCCACCATACCTAATAGCACGACACTGTTAAGTGTTGTTGAACACTTTCTGAAAAAAGAAGATACAGACAAAAAGAAGGACGTATCAATTCTTCTCGACCTTATTGAGACAGACCGGATATACTCGAATACATGCCTAAGGATGGCAGCTTGCCGCTTGCAAAATACCCAGATAGATCAGGCAGTTTCTCTAATAAAAAAAATAGATTTTAATGAGCCATTCGGACAGGTTGAAAATTTTGAACAGGTAAACCGTATTATATCTATCATAGCTCAAACAGATGCTGTAGATATCATTTTCCCTTTAATTATTGAGAGAATAGAAAAAAATAGCAAAAAAAATAATGAATATTTTTTAATAAAAATCCGGATCGCTCTGATATTGCACTCTATGGGCGACGTCATCAATCCGAGGCAATTATTGTCCGACATTGATTTTTCGATAGTTGAATCGTTGGATCAGCTACTTGTTCTTGGTAAAAACTTAGTTCGTTTGGGCATGTTCGTTCAAGCACTTGAAGTGTTTGATCTTGTAGAAAAAAAGGACGCTTCTTGCACACAGCATTTGTTTTATAAGGCCAACACCTACCTGTGTCTTCATAATTATAAACAGGCAACGAATTTAATCCATAGAGAAATATCCGAAAATGGAGAGTCGAACAGAGCCCTGCTGGCAAAATGTCGATTGCTTAAGTACGCACATCGCTATGATGAGGCACTGAAGATTATTGACTTTTTGCTGAAAAAAGAAAAAAGCCCTAATCCATATTGTATAAATCTGATTGAGAAAGGGAAAATACTGCGTTTAAATGAATGTATTGATTCAGCCCTCACCTGTTTTCGAAAGGCCTCTGGCGTCGTTAAGGCAAAAAAACTTTGGCGGATGGTGGCATTTTTTGAGTACTCAATATCAAATGCTTGTTTGGGAGATTTTGAAAAAGCGATTGAAATTGCAATGGATGGTCATAGGCTTACAGTGGATAATAAAAAAAGTCATTATAACCCATCTAGTGTTTTAAAAGATTACCTGATCCAGACAGCATCAACCTTAAATAATAGAAATGGGCATTTAGTAGAAAAAAATTATAACTCAAATCTGTGGCCCGTAGCCTCCTTTCCTTATGATATTTGGATCGACTTTCTATCTATATGTATATTTAGTAGCTTTAAACCTATCAATGTTGGGAAAATAATTGAAAAATTTATTTCAGACCCGCGAATGGAAAAAAGTCATGATTTGTTAGAAACCATGAAAAAAACGAATGATGGTTGCTTGAAATTAGAAACTATAGAAGTCCTGGTTGATGCTTTGTGGCCATACTTATCAGGTACATCCTATAGAAAATCATTAATGAGATTTATGGTCCGGACTGCGTTATCCTAACAAGAATGTAAGAATGGAATTCTCTAAAATAAAACCTTTTTTAAAAAATAGACTAACATCTGTTTTCTATCATATTGTAAGCGAAAGACCATCAATATTGGTGAAAAATTTGTATCGACCAAGAAGCTATGAAAAATTTAAAGAGGATATCGAATTTTTTTTGAAAAATTTTAATCCAGTTTCATTGGTCGATATCGAAAATAATATTGAAAATGGATGTCCATTGCCTGAATATCCATTGTATTTAAGCTTCGATGATGGACACTGTGAAAATTATCAAAACGTCGTAGATTTTCTTTTAAAGAGATCTTTTCCGGCGACATTTTTTGTGGCGAGTTCAACAATCAATAATAAAAAAATTCTTTTACCTCACTTGAAATCAATTATAATTGAAAAAATGAAAACTATTAAAATTTCTCAACTTAAAAAATTGGCGCGTGAGCTTAATATGCCAATTCGTGAAAATTCTAAAGGCGATTTATTAAAAGAAATTAAATCGGTTAGAAATTATTCTACAGACGATACTCTTAAAAAAATTGCCAATATTATTGAAATTGATGAAGATGAAATTTTGAAAAAGAATGCTCCATATTTTAGTGAATATGATCTTTTATGTTTAAAAAACAGAGGATTCACAATTGGTTCTCACTCTCATAATCATTTTAAGTTTTCAACCATTTCTGATGAATGCCAAGCTGAGGAAATTGGTTTGTCAATATCGACTGTCAGAAAAATTAGCGGCGAAAAAAAAGTCGCATTTTCTTTTCCGAATTCAGGTGCTTTCTTAAATGATGAAAAGCTTGAAAAATGGGCGATTGAATACTCTATATCTTGTTTTTTTGATACTAGTAAGTATAGGCCTAATACAAAGATAAGAATCAATCGTATTTCGTTTGACAAATCAATGGGTTCAAATGCAGAACCTGAAAAACCTGCAGATAATATCATTAGAGATACTTATATAGAATATGAAACACGTTCTGATAAATAGTCACCTCAGATCCGGTGGTTCGCTTCTCGCAAGACTTTTTGATAATCATCCATTGTGTATTTCATTTCCAATGGAAATGAAATATGCAAAGAAAAAAGTTTACTGGCCGGATTTAAATGAAATTTTGACCAGGAAAAATTTTGCAGCTTTAATTAATGAAACTGATATCGACTGGACATTCGGAAAAAACTATCATTTTATAAATGGGAATAAAATTCTACCTAAAGATTTATATGGGAAAAAAATTATTAATTTTTCTTATGAGGAATTTTTAGAGGCCCTTAAAGCGGAACTCTCAAAATTAGAAGTGTGGACTCACGAACAAATTATTAATTCAATCGGAAAATGTTTTTTTAGGTGTTGGGATAATGGAATACATTTCAAAGAAGAATGCTTATATTTAATCAATCATATGTCAATGATGTGCTTTGCCGGAGCGGATTACTTTTTCAGATATTTCCCAAATGGAAGAATCATACATTCCATTAGATCCCCTTGGGATTGGTATGCCTCAATGCAAAATCATTTCCGAGCGAATGATGATGTCAAATTTTTCAAATATTCAATGAATTTGTGGCGAGAGAGCACAATAAGGGGTATTCAAAATTCTAACACTTTTAAAAAATATCTATTAATACGATACGAAGATTTAGTTTTAAATTGGAACAAAACCAAAATAAAGTTGCAAGAATTCTTACAGATAGAAAATATCCAGGATGTCCCGACAATTGGTGGTCAATGTTGGAAAGGAAATTCGTCCTATGGCCCAAAATTATCGATGAATTCAAAATCCGTATTCATAGCAGATAAAATACTGTCAAAAGAAAAAATTGATTATATAAAAGAAAATTATGGCGAATTAGCATCGATTTGTGGCTATACAGTGGATTCATTAAAAGCTTTTAGAAACCAAATTTTCTATAAAGATGAGTTGCTTCAGATTATTATTTCATTGTCTGAAAAATTCGAACTTGAGCGACTGCGCAACGATACAAAAAGATTTTCAGCACTCCTATATAATACACACAGAGATTACATATCAAAAATTAGAAAATAAGTAACAGCATGTACTAATAATTTTGGTATTTAAAAATTAAAGAAATATTTGCCTGTAAATAAGATATGATTAAAAACTCTTGTCTTTCATCATTACATATTATTGTCCATGTCGGTAAGTGCGGCGGACTATCTATACGTGATCATGTAATTGAAAATTTACCGGATAGTCAATATATTGATCTTTATGGTTTCGCAAATCCACAAATACCCCCATTGAAAAATTCAAAAGATGTAGATGATTACTTGAAGACAATAAATAAAAAAAATACAAGAATCGTTATGGGACATTTTTCCTACTACGGTATCCATAATAGGCATTTTCCTAAAAGTCAAAAAGTGCGCTATATAACAATGCTAAGAAATCCATATGCAAGATTATTATCGCATTATAATTATCTGATAATGGGAGTTCAAGGAAAGCAAGCGAGAAGAGGCGTAAGGCGTGATGATGGAACGATTCGAACAATCAAGGAATGGATTATCGAATTTGCTTCATTTAATAATTACATGAGTAAATTTTTATACAGCAGAATGTGTACATCGGACTTAATTTGGCCAGACAATTTTAATGACGAACAATATGAAAAGATGATTAAAAGTTTGGATAAATTCTATTTTATCGGAGATTTAGAAAGAGCTGAGAAATCGTTTTCGGAAATTTATAAAATGATGGATTTGCCAGTAAAGGGGCCACATTCTAATCAATCAATAATTAAAGAGAAAAAATTAAAAAAAACAGAAATAGAAATATTTGAGAAATACAATAAATACGATATTGAGCTTTATCGAAGTTTAAAATCTTAGGTACCATATTAAAGGGGGGGGGGAATCGAAGCTCCACCTGTTCGATAGTGCGTGGTAATTTTGTACGAGGATTGGGACTCGTGAAGCCAGCACTAATAGCAAGACTTGACTATCCCATTATATATCGTAAACTTGTGAAATTTAACATGACTGAAATAATGATGGATTGTGATATTGAATACCCATGATATATTATTACGATAATAAAAGAAGCATCTCAGACTGGTATATAAAACTGCTAAGGGAAAATATCTTTACTATCACTATCCCTGGCTTTTTTTATCAGTATTCGATAATGCGGTTTTTCTTAAAAAGGACTTTTCCATTTCAATCTGTTAAAAAGGGAGATAACGTCTTACAAGTTGGAAGTGCCGCCTGGACATTTGATGCTGGCGTTTCGCAAACTGCTATGCTTTCTACACTAGTAGGAGAAAAAGGTAATGTTATTGTTTTCGAACCGGAGAAGAAAAATATCGAATATCATAAAAAGTATTGTAGAAGATATGGAATCAAAAATATTTATGTTGAACCATTCGGGGTATGGTCAGATAGCGGTCACTTGGATTTTCTAATTCACCAAGAATCAGACGGGGGGCATGTAAGTGAAAAAATATATCATTGGAGGGGCGGGAAGGATACTAATTTTAAAAAAACTACAATACATGTAAAAACGCTTTCATCTTATCTCGATTTAAAAAAAATAGTACCTAAATTAGTTAATATTACAGTTAATGCCGGAGAATTTAATGTGCTTCAAGGAGCCGAAAAATCTTTCAAAGATATAGGAAATTTTACATTTCCGATATTTGGTCCCAGAAAATGGTACAAAGATGCGATTGAGATGTTAATCAAATCTGGTTACAAGGTCGTATTATCTGATGCGCCGCCAACCTTAAGGGGGCGGCCAGTATACAGAAACCAAGCGAATAAAATGTGTAAAAATAACCCACAAAGAATAGTCGCGTTCGCGACAAAAGATATTTCAATATTACCCCAAAAAAGGTTAATCCCGATTGAGAAATTGAAGAGGGAAAGGCAAACTTACGTTTTTATTCAAAACCACGCAAATACAAAAAATGAAAAAAAAATTAAAGGATGAGGTACGAATAGGCTCAAATGTTAGAAATGAAGCCGAATTTGAGGGATGTAATCAGATTGGTGATAACAGCACGCTAATAGGGAATGTGCGAATTGGTTACGCAAGCACATTAGGTGATTCCTGCGTAATTCGGGGAAATATTTCCATAGGACGGTATTGCTCGCTTGCTGAAAGAGTATCAATATTTTCGAAAGATCATCCGATAGATCATCCTGCCATTCATGTAGGAAGGTTATTTCTTGGCGGTAAAATGAAAGCATATCAACCAGACTTACCTATCCTGATTGGACACGATGTTTGGATGGGATGTTCATCAATTGTTTTAAAAGGTGTTAAAATTGGAAATGGCGCTGTGATTGGTGCAGGTTCAGTCGTAACAAGAAACATACCAAATTATAGTATTGCTGCAGGAAATCCAGCAAAAATAATCCGTGAAAGATTTCCGATATCAATTCAGGCGCTTTTAAATGAATTAAGATGGTGGGATTTGACAAATTCACAACTTGATCAATTTATAGATTTTTTTCAGACAGATCTCACTGAAAATGTTGAAAGGTCCAAAGAGTTGATAAAAAATTGCATTCAGAGAAAGGCAGCTTTGTTGAGGAAGTAGGTATGGGACGAATAGGTAGGGGGCCTCTAAAAGGAGAAAAGAGCGGGTACAAGCCAGCTGATACAACTATTGTTGTGCTTTGTTGCGTCCCTCATTTTAATAATTATTATGAAGAACGTTTCGAGATCCTCAAATATAATATCGCCTCTTTATTAATGCATAGTGGGGATAATTACGATCTCCTTGTCATAGACAATAATAGTCATGCAAAAGTTGTCGATTTTTTAAATAGACTGAAAGACAAGGGCCATATTGACCATCTGATTTTAAACAGCAAAAACATCGGCCTTAGCGGTGCTTTAAATATTGCATACTTTGCCGCTCAAGGCACTTACATTGCTTTTTCGAATGATGATATTTTTTTTCACCCAGGGTGGCTTGATAAGCACTTGGAAGTTATCAAAACATTTCCGAAAATCGGTCTCGTAAGTGGACAAACGGCCGCAGGACAGGACAGGCAAGATGAAATAACTAAATTGACTGAACATCACGACATCAGCTGCAGAAATTTTAAAATCCCTATTGATTGGATTCAGCAGTTCACTAAAAGTATTGGGCTCACAGCCGAAAAATGGCTGGAAAATAAACGGGTGAACCAAAATCGCGATACCTATTTAATGCAACGAGGAAACGTTAAAGCTTTCAGTGGGAAAACAGGATACTCATATGTTTTTAAAAAATCTATTTTAAATGAGATACCTTCTTTTCCATTCGAAACGGGTATGTGTGCCGGTGATAGCACCGACAGGAAATTTGCATTGGCTATAAGAGATGCAGGCTACTATTGGTTGACAACATTTGAAAAAACAACTGAACATATGGGGAATTATTTGGAACCTGAATGGTATGAGAAATTTGAAAAGTATCATATCACAGAATATTTAAGGAATTTAGAGGAAAACATAAAAAGCTGATAATGGCAATGCGCTACTGATTTGCCCTCCTGAAATATTGTTTTTCCTATGCATAAAAAATTATATAAGATTTCAAAGCATTTCCCGGATTTTTTTGTAGTCGGTGCTCCCAGGTGCGGAACAACCGCTATTTGTTCTTATTTAGCGGGACATCCTGACATCTATTTTTATAGGAAAAAGGAGATTAATTATTTTTCTTTCGATATGAACCGACCCTGTGTAGCCAAAAATCTGTCCGAATATCTGGATCTTTTTGCCGGCGGAGAAAATAATCAACTAATCGGAGAAGGGTCAGTCTGGTATCTATACTCAAAAGTGGCAATTCGGGAAATAATGAAGCATAATCCAAAAGCTAAAATCATTATACATCTCCGCAATCCAATTGACTGGTTCAGGTCATGGCACGCTCATCGCGTTTTTACGTTGAATGAGGACTTGATTGAACCTGAAAAGGCATGGGACTCCCAATATGAGCGAATGAAGGGCCGGATGATTCCAGAGTTTTGCAGGGAACCGGAACTCTTGTTTTACAGGCAAAATGCATTATTTGGGGAACAGGTAAAACGGGCCTTTGCAGTTGTCCCGAAAAAACAGCTTTTTTTTGTCGTGTATGATGATTTTAAAAAAAATCCCCAAGACGTTTATGAAAAAATATTGGTTTTTTTAGACTTGGAAAGTGACCATCAGATGAGTTTTTCGAGAGTCCATGTAACCAAAAAACATCGAAATATTGAAATGGCACGTTTGCTTAAGAGGCCCACGGAAAATGTTAGATTGATTTTTGAAACGCTTGATAAAATGGGTATCGGCTCGGAAATCAGAGACAAAATACAGGAATGGAATACGGTGCATGGCGAACGTATAGAATTTTCAGAAAGGCTTATAAAAAAACTTATCCAGGCATTTGAAAATGACGTATATGCTTTGGGGCAGCTGATCGGAAGGGATCTCAGTCATTGGTTGGAACTTTCAAATAGCGGCCGCCAAAAAGGTGTCGCATGATAAATGTCGGCATCATGCAGGGACGACTTTCCGAACCGCCATTAAACAGAATTCAGGCGTTTCCGGTCAACACCTGGAAAGATGAATTCCAAAATGCACGACAGTGCGATATTGCATTTATTGAGTGGCTGTTCGAGGATGATCGTTCTTATGTTAATCCGATAACTTCCGAAGCTGGTCGGGAATCTATTCAAGACTGCATTGAAAGGAGCGGGGTAAGGATATCATCCGTTTGCGCTGATTATTTCATGCTAAATCTTTTTTTCCGTGTTTTGGAAGAGGAACGTGCGCAAAATATCCGTATGCTTGAGTCCATCATTCGTTACACACATGAAATCGGAGGGGAAACAGTCCTATTACCTGTCCTGGAAACATCGGAAATACGAAGTAATAGAGAAATGCGTGAACTGGCTGAAAGTCTTCAAAGACCTTTGGACCTTGCGGAATCGATGGGGGTGCGAATCGGACTTGAAACGGAGCTTGAGTCTCAAAAATACCTTGAATTGGTAAATCGCATAGACCATCCTGCAATCGGGGTCTACTACGACACAGGCAACGCAGCCGCCAAGGGCTACGATTGCGCAAAAGACATAGAGCTTCTGGGGTCTTTTATAGCGGGGATACACTTGAAGGATCGAAAAATCGGCGGCCCCACGGTTCCTTTGGGAAGTGGAGATGTCGATTTCCCAGCAGTGTTTGAGGCAATCATCCGGGTGAGATTCAGCGGGACACTTGTTCTTCAGGCCGCTCCTGGCAAAGATTATCTGGGTATTGCAGCCGGATATAATCGATTTGTACGGGAGGCCCTTTCAAAAGCGGTAATATCGGTAAAGGTGGTGATGTGAAAATACTGATGATCGGATTGGGCGGTATTGGACAACGACATGCCCGAAATATTCGTCGACTCATGGGAGACTCGGTGGAAGTTTTTGCCTACAGAGTCCGTGGGCTTACTCATGAAATTACTCAGAAATTAACGGTAAACGATCAAGCAAATGTCGAAAAGCTGTTGGATATCCGATCCTATACGAATCTGGATGAAGCTTTGAGTACACATCCGGAGGCCGCCTTTATCTGTAACCCCAGCAGCCTTCATATTGAATCAGCTACAATGGCTGCAAAAGCTGGATGTCATTTATTCATTGAGAAGCCGCTGTCTCACTCTCTGGATGGTAATGAAGAGCTGATAAGAATCGTAAAACAAAAAGAACTTACGGCAATGGTAGGGTTCCAGCTTCGATTTCATCCCTGCTATTTGAAAATGAGAGAACATTTACTGAATAACGATATCGGGATGCCTTTGGCTGTCAAGGCAGAGGTGGGCGAATATATGCCCGGGTTTCACAAATACGAAGATTACAGGCAGATTTACGCCGCTAAAAATAAATTAGGGGGGGGCGTCGTGCTTACCCAAATCCACGAAGTGGATTATTTATACAGTCTGTTTGGTGTGCCGGAGTCCGTTTATGCCTTGGGAGGGCATTTGAGCTCACTTGAAATTGACGTTGAAGATACCGCGTGCATTTTGATGCAATGCCGGAACAATACTAAGGTTCTTCCAGTCTCACTGCATATGGATTATTTGCAAAAGCCACCCGTTCGTACATGCGCCGTTGTTGGTGAGTGTGGAAAAGTTGAGGTGGATTTTGTCAATCTAACAGCCTGTCTTTATAATGATCAGGGGCAATTGTCTGAAAAGTCGGAGTATCATGAGTTTGACCGTAATCAGCTTTTTTTAGATGAAATCAGTCATTTTTTTGAAAGTATTGAAAATCAATCGCAACCTCTTGTATCGCTTGAAGAGGGCCTTGCCAGCCTTCGCGTGGCATTGGCCATAAAGGCGTCTTTGGCTTCCGGCAAGCCCGAATACCTGAATTAAAGGAGTTTACAATTCATATCCTCGCATTGATACCCGCACGTGGCGGCTCAAAAAGTGTACCCCGGAAGAATATTATATCGATCGCTGGGAAACCGTTAATTGCATGGTCAATTGAACAGGCATTGTCTTCAAAGTTGATAAACAGGGTGGTCGTCAGTACCGATGATTTGGAAATAAGCAGCATCGCAAAAGAATATTGCGCGGAAGTACCATTTCTTCGGCCAGAAGAGTTCGCTCATGACTTGTCTCCCGATATCGATGTTTTTCGCCATGCTTTAGACTATTTCAAGGATACTGAAAATTATGTTCCAGACTTGATCGTCCATTTACGACCAACAGGCCCCGTACGAAATGTCGAGAAAATCGATAAGGCCATTTCAATAATGCAGGAAAACCAGTCGGCAGATTCGTTGCGATCCGTATCTGTTTCCCTCCAAACGCCGTATAAGATGTGGCTTGAAAAGGATGGATATTTGCAGCCAGCATTAACCTTGCCTGGAAAATCCAATGCGCATTCCTTGCCGAGGCAGGAGTTACCGGTGGTTTATTGGCAAAATGGGTATGTGGATGTGATACGCCCCCGTGCCATTTTGGAACAAAATTCAATGTGCGGCCGTCATGTTTTGCCATATGTGGTCGATGAACCGATTTATGAAATTGATTACCCCGAAGATTTGATAAAAGTGGAAAAAGCGCTTCATGCTCTCGCCAAAGGGATATCTATTTGTGCGGTTTCAGATAATTACCGCCTCCCCGTTTAAAATCAATAGAATACACCGGAGAAAACCATGAGTGAATCTATCTTGGACATAGGCTCATACCATGTAGGTTCAGGGCACCCTTGCTTCATAATTGCTGAAATTGGAATAAATCATAATGGTGACATCGACATTGCAAAGAAATTGATTGATTCGGCTATACATGCCGGCTGCCAGGCGGTTAAGTTTCAAAAACGTACAGTTGATATCGTATTCTCCGAAAAGGAATTAGCAAAATTCAGAGAGTCCCCGTTTGGTGATACAAATGGTGAACTCAAGCGGGGATTGGAATTCGGACAGGAAGAGTATGAAATTATCGACGGCTACTGCCGAAAAAAGGAAATAATATGGTTTGCATCCTGCTGGGATGAAGATAGTTTGGAGTTCATCGAACAGTTTTCCCCGCCTTGTTATAAAGTGGCGTCTGCTTCTTTGACCGATGACAACCTTCTGAACCATCATAAAAAATATTCCGAACCCAAAATTCTTTCTACAGGAATGAGTTCCTTAGCTCAAATTGATCATGCGGTCCAAATTTTTGGTGAAAAAGACCTGGCTTTGTTGCATTGTCACAGCACTTATCCGGCAAATAATGAGGAATTGAACCTGAACTGTATTCAGACATTGCGTAATAGATATCAACTACCCATAGGGTACTCTGGTCATGAAGTGGGGCTTGTGACTTCGGTTGCTGCAGCATGTTTAGGAGCATGTATTATCGAACGCCATATTACACTGGACCGGTCCATGTGGGGGAGCGATCAGGCAGCATCTGTTGAGCCCCATGGTATGAAACGGATGGTCAGTTACGTTCGAGCGGTGGAAGCCGCTATGGGGGATGGGGAGAAAAGAGTCTGGGAGAGCGAGGTGCCGGTGAGGCAAAAGCTCAGGCGAATTGGATAATGGATACATTTTCGCAATTCAATTTGGATGGGAAGGTTGCCATCATAACCGGAGCGGCGGGCTTGCTCGGACCTGAACATGCTTCGGCTTTGGCGGAGGCAGGTGCAAACCTGATCCTCTCAGATCTGAAAGAAAAAGAATTAAAGGCCGTTTCCGCTAAGCTGTCCCAAGCGTATCCGGTTGAAGTGATGGGTGTTTCGGCTGATGTAACTTGTTATGCATCGATAGAGAAAATGAAGGAAATCGTATGCTCAAGATTTGGCCGAATCGATATCTTGATTAATAACGCTGCAAACAACCCGAGCTTTGATGCGGCTTCTGAAGCACATTTTTCACGTTTTGAAAACTTTCCCGATGCAATGTGGCAAAAGGACATCGACGTCGGATTAACCGGTGCATTTAATTGCTGTAAGGCATTCGGGTGTTATATGGCTGAAAATGGCGGCGGCGTAATACTCAATATTGCTTCCGATCTTAGCATAATTGCACCTGACCAGAGGATTTATCAGGATCCAAAAAAATCATGTGACGATCAGTTGGTAAAGCCGGTGACATATTCAGTAGTGAAGCATGGGATAGTGGGATTGACGAAATATCTGGCGACCTATTGGTGTCAAAAAAATGTCAGAGTGAACTGCATATCTCCGGGCGGTGTTTTCAACAACCAGGATTCTCAATTTGTTTCCAGATTGACAAATTTAATTCCCATGGGGCGGATGGCAGGCCGAACCGAGTACAAGGCCGCTATCCTTTTCATGACATCTTCAGCTTCTTCCTATATGACCGGGTCTAACATAGTGATTGATGGCGGCAGAACGGTTTGGTGATATAATTCAAAAAGAATGAACAAGCGCAGATGTATAGCCATTTGGCTGCCTTACCTCTTCTCCATTCGGGACTTTTTATTCACTAGTGCATGGGATGAATTGGTGGCGCATCCGGAATTTGATTTTAAATTTTTGACCTCAAATACTTTCGTACTGAGAACAATTGCTGAGCGAGGTGTTCGACATATTCAGGCGCGTCGCCTGCCGGAAATAAACGGACGCAGTAATTGGAAACAAAAATTTGACCGGGGATATCTCTATCCGTCACTGCTTTGTCGATTCATTGCAATAAACAATCTGTCGATAACAAATATCAGGAAAGAAAAGAGTCTGGTAGATAGACTAGAATATCAGATGTATACAGGCTTTAATAAAGGGCAATTGGTGACATGGCCTTTTGAAAAAAGCAGAGTTTTTTACAATCTTCTATATAATCTGCGCCCTCGCATTTTTAGCCCCCCAGATCCAGTCCGATTAAAATTCTTAAAAGAAATTTCTCCCGATCTATTTATGATTGCCCGCATTCACAATCCGGAAACAGTCGGATGGCTAAAAGCCCTTCAAAGATTGAACATCAAAACGGTTGGCTATGTCGCGAGTTGGGATCAGACCACCACACAGGGACCGACCCCCAAGGGGTTTTATAAAATTGCGGTTGCAAGTTCCTACATGAAACAGGAGATGGTTCAATATCATGGTATTTCGAAAGACTGCCTTCGTGTTGTCGGAAAACCGCAAATGGATATTTTTACAAACAAAAATAAAATTCTTTTAAAAAAAGAGTTTTTCAATAGTATAGGGATTAAAGATCATTCCCAAAAAATGATATTGTTCGGTAGCAACGTCGGGGTGCTGGGTGTCCATGAACCATCCATTGCGAAATGGATTGTCGATGCGATTTCCGATGGAAATATTAAGAACGCAATATTTTGCATACGGCCCCATCCTCAAGATAAAGAATGGAGAGTGAAGTTTTCATCCATATTACATTCAAAACACGTCGTGACGATAAAATCACATCGTTTTACCGAATCGGATTCAACCCAAACGGGCCATGAAGATCAGGTTCTTTTCGCAAATCTTTTATACCACTCGGATTTAGTGATTCAAACAAGAGGATCTATGGCATTGGATGCGTTTGCATACGATAAACCGGTTATATCTCTTGCCTTTGACGGGGATAAGAATAAGTACTATGAAGATTCTATCGCACGAGAGTATGAGTATGAACATTATCAGCCGCTCGTGATGCAAAACAGTACGTGGCTCGTCAGTTCAATGGCTGAGCTGAGTGAAGCAATAAAAAGCTATTTGGCTGATCCACATCTTCACGCTTCCGGCAGGGAAAAAATCAGAACATCGCACATCGCGCCTTTGGATGGTAATAGCGGGAAGCGTATAGTAAAATTTATTATTGACTCAGGCAGTGAAACCCCTTGCCCCTTCAAAAAACACTCGGCCTGCCACAGCAGTACCCCTGAAAAAAATAAAAAAAATAAAGTCTCATTCGATATCCGCTCTTATTTGCAGACTATACCAGAGGCACGAAGGAACAGAAGATTCGAAGTCCCCCTCAATAACATAAAAGAATTGTGGCTGAAAATTTGCCCCTATCCACCCGTGTCAGATTCTCCAATTCTGTTGATTAAAAGAGGCCGCGCCTTTTTGTTAGAGGGTCAAACTCAGAAAGCGATGATTTGCGCTGAGAATGCGCTTTTCATTGAGCCGTTCAATCTTGATGCGCTACGTTTAAAATTCGATATTCTCTATAAATTAGATGATTTCAAAGGGGCGCTTTTCATACTTGGAAAAATTCTGCAATTAGAGCCCGATGATGCCATCTCTCTGAAGCATAAGGTGATGTTGTTGGTCAACCTAAATGAAGCGGAGAAGGCGCACCGGGCAATTAAGACGTTGTTTAAGTGCTCGCAAACCGACGCATCGCTGCACGGCCTGTATTATAAAATCGGACTCCAATTATTGAAAAAAGGCGACAGAGATGGGGCTAAGGAAATATTTGAGAATATCATAAATTCAGGAGTGGCTCAAAAAGAAATTATGGCATGGGCAGCTTTCAAATATGGTGAGGACTGTCTGGATCATAAGATGCGAGCCATGGCGACTTCTTATTTTAAATTGGCACTTTTATATAATCAAAATCATATCAAGGCAAAAATATATCTTATTTCTAATGACGAACCTCTAAAAGTTTCAACCGGAATAGTGGAAGACGGTTGTGAGGGATTGATCTGCATACCTCTTGATGATCCATTTGAAATTGAGATGTGGGATTATTATTTTGACAGGCGGAAACCGGATTATATCGAGATTGATACCGATAAAAAAAACTCAATAAATAAATTAGAATTACTGCCAAATCTGCTGATACGCCATCTTTCACAAACTGGAACTGCCGTAGTAAACATGAAATGTGAAAGGAACGCACTCATTGATCAAGTCGGGGAAGTATTCTCACATCGGTTCAATATCAGCCAACCAAATGAAAATACATTTCATATTACGCATATCCAAAAATAGCGGGAATTAGTATGGCAGATAACATTTCATTCTGGAGTTTTAAGTAAAGTGGATATGTCGCATTCTTTAGAAAAATTGAAAGTCGCCGAGAGGTTTTGGACAAAAACAAGAAAAAATATTAAATCGGAGGATAAGTCCTTTTTTCGTCATATCAAGGAATATTCCGATGACATTGAAACCTTTTTGTCACAGAAAACCTGCGGCAGTTTTTTAGCCGGCTTTGGACTATATGAAGGGATGGAAGAGGACGATGCGTTTATAATGGTAATGGAAGACGCAGCGAATCGTCTGTATCTACAGGGAAAATATGAAGCCGCTGAGAAACTTATCCTGGATGTTTACCGTATGAAATATGAGGATTTGGTAACCGACAGAACATTTAAATATGTGAAACGCGTTAATTTTGAACTTACTTCCATATGCAATTTGAAATGTAAGTATTGTACGTTCGAAAGCGGCAAACGGAAAAAACATATCAATCTGGAATTGTTTGAAAAGATCCTGATGGATATTGCCGAATGTCATCCAAGACTTCGAACGCTGGCACTTTACATGTCTGGCGAATCGCTCCTTCATCCCGGTTTTATTGAAATCTTAGAAATTGTTAGTGGTATTCAGGAAAGAAGCGAGGATTTCAGCCCTGAGGTTTACCTGCATACCAACGGCACTTTATGGACCCCTGAAAAAAATGATGCAATTATGGGCACCGGAGTGCTGGATCGTGTCGTTTGGAGTATTGATGGGGTTGATAGGGATTCTTTTGAGGATATGCGCGGAGTGAAAGGTATCTATAATAAAGTTTTGCATAACTTCGAGTATTTTTTAAATAATCATCCAGAAAAGGTAAAAGCCTGGGTAAACAATTTACGAGAATCCGAATATTTAGGAAAGGAATGTCTGGACTCCCGTCTTGAGTCGCTGCTTCAAAGAGCGGATATGGTTCAGGTTCAACCACCCAGGGATCTGAATCAATCCAATCTTACCGCCAATGAATATAAGGGTGAAAATAAATCGTTTTGTGAATATGTATTTCATACCGTGGTTATTACCACAGATGGTCAAATGAGCTTATGCTGTACCGATTACAATTCTGAAAATGCCTTTGGAGATTTGAAAAGCGACTCTTTTTCAGATGTATATTACAGCCACGATAGAATGGACATGCTAAAAAATATGAGCATCGGTCAAAGGCGTCGTATAAGAGGGTGCATGAATTGCAATTTATTGCATGGGGCTTGGTATGAGGGCTCTGAAAACAGCGGTTTTATAACGAATTTTCGCGAATTTAAAGAAAAGCAGGCTTTGCAGAGACTTTGGAAGATGTTGTCAAAACAATATGGGCCAAAAGAGATTGTAATTTTTGGCGCAGGAAAAAAAATTGCTTATATCTACAATCAGGTGAAATATATGGATCATAGCATGGTTGGCGCCGTTATCGATAATTACAGAAGTCCATACAGCTGCCTTTTTGGGCACAAGCCGGTTTTTCCAGATCAATTAGGAAATATATCACCTAAAGCGGTGATTGTTACTTCTCGATACGTAAAAGAAAAGATGACTGACCCTCTTAGGGAAATGTTTGGCTCATCAGTTGAAATTATTGATTTTTTTGAGCATATTGAATTTAATCTTTAATCCCTCCTGAAAAATACAAGCCTTTTATAAAACTGATAGAAAGTTCTCAATACAATGAAAAAATGGAAAACCAATCCAATGTTCAGCGTTATCCTGTCCAACTATAACTATGAAAAATTTATTGGAGATGCGATCAATAGTGTGCTTCAGCAGACGTTTGATGAGTTTGAACTGATTGTCGTCGATGATGGATCAACTGACGGGTCGAGGGATATAATAGATTCGTTCAATGATAAAAGGATAGAAAAAATATATAAATCGAACGGAGGGCAAGCTTCGGCGTTTAACGCAGGGTTCGAAAAAGCAACCGGAAGATATGTGGCATTTTTAGATAGTGATGATTTGTTCGATTCTGACAAATTGGAACGCGTATACGCTAAATTCGTGGAGAAGGATTATGCACTGGTGCAGCACCAACTGAGGGTAATCGATCAGAATGGCAATTTGAAAGAAGATCGTTTCCCAGGAACATTGGAAATCGGTGAAGGGGATATCCTCAAACGATATCACGGCTACCTCAGGACCGATTATTTCTCATCCTCTAGCGGTTTGGCGTCGCCTAGGCGCATATTGCGAAATATTTTTCCGATTGATGAAACCAAATGGCGAATTTGCGCAGATGGTCCAATATCCAGGCCTCTACCAATTTTCGGGTTGACCTATACACTGGAAACTCCCGCGGGTACGTACAGGATTCATGGTAAGAATAATTGGATGGAAACCGAGCGAAGGGAAAATAGCTTGGGTCAGGTTCAATACGATCTGGTGGAATATACTAATCGATTCCTGTATCGGTGGAATAAGAATATTCGTATGGAAAGCAGTATAGCACCTGAGTTATTAGATCGATATGGAATAAAAGATGTCTATGTTTATGGCGCAAGCCAATATTCCTTGTTGTTATTGTTGTCAGGATCCATTCCGGCACATATCAACATTATAGGCGTTATTGATGACAGTTTCGAAAAAGATACCTTTCTCAAATTTCCAATCATCCGTCATAAATCCTTAAAAAAAATGAATAAGCAGACGGCGGTAATCGTTCCGAATAAGCATAACTATCCAGAATTTATCGAAAAATCAATAGGTTTGAAATTTGAGTACATATTTGCATGCCACGGTAAACAGGATTTTCTCAAGAAATCTAAATTGTATATCGAAAAACTGCTTGAGGTTTTGCAAAGACGTAACCACCGGCGTATTGCGCTTTTCGGTCTCAATTTTCAAACGGTTAATCTGATCTTGTCTGATGTTTTTTATAAAAATTCCGGGATTCAAATTGAGGCTATTTACGATGAAAATCCAAAAATTTATAGTCTATTAGGAATTCCTGTTCTAAAAAGCAATAACAGTGTTTACACCGAATTTGATGCAGTCGTTGTGTTGGATGAGCAAAATGAACCTGGATTGTTCATGAAAGCGATTCGGAAATTTAAGAAAAATGTTTATCTTTTTCATGGCCCGGTTAAAACTCTAAGGGGTAACAGGAGCGATCACGAGGATATTCGTAGAAAATTCGTAAATAGAAAATCTAATAAAATAGCGATATTGGGGGCTTCCTATTTCACACAGTGCCTTTTGCAAAGCGGAAATTTGGACGAATTTATCAAAGTTTCGTGCATAATAGATAGCCACCAGACCTTAGACTCAGAATTATTTGGAGTCAAAGTTTACTCTCCTGAAGATAAAAATATCCCCGAATTTGATGTGTTACTCATACCGCCCGGTTACAAAAAAAAGTATCATGAAGAATGTCAACGATTCAATGGAAAGCCGACGTTGGCTTTGCCTGAGAATGTTAACGACATTGCAGTGGTATTCGATTATTTAAGAAACAATAAAAGGAATCCAATTATGTTTGATGTTGGTGCGAACATGGGAACTTCCTTTAAACCGTTTCTTTCGGACGGATGGGAAGTGTATGCATTTGAACCTGCTGAAAGAATGAATAACTATCTTCGTGCGGCATACGGGAAGATAGACAACGTCCATCTCATAAAGCAGGCGCTTTCAAATAAAGAGGTTAAACAGTTGCCGTTGTTTATTAGCGATGTTTCCGATGGCATCACCGCTCTTTCGGATTTTCACTACAGCCATTGCTTTTCCGAGTATGTGGAAGTGACAACCCTTGAATCATTCCTTTCTAATTTCGATATTCCTGAAATTGATTTTTTGAAAATTGATGTGGAGGGCTATGATTTTTTTGTGTTGCAGGGGAATGATTGGAATAAATTTAAACCCAGGGTGATTATGTGCGAATATGAAGAAAGAAAAACATTACCGCTTGGCTATTCGACAGCAGAATTGATTCAGTTCCTGGATGATTTGGGATATCGGATGATCATTTCAGAGCTTTTTCCAGTATGTGAATATGGCAATCAACAGAGATGGCGGGGTTTTGTCGAATATCCCCAGAGATTGTTCGATGATGATTCATGCGGAAATATCATTGCTTTCAGAGAAAAATCGGACTATCGCAAGTTTGTTGATGGCGTGTGGGAGAAAAATTATAATTTCAAATCCATGGCATAAACCTATTAAGGTTGAGTTATTGAATTCATTCTTCAACGATAAACGCGTCCTCGTTACCGGTGCCTGCGGTACTGTGGGAAAAGAGCTGGTTCGTCAGCTCTTGGAGGAGAAAAATGTAGAAGAACTCATTGCGCTTGACAATAACGAAAGCGAACTTTTTTTTCTGGAACAACAGTTTTCATATCACACCAATTGTCACTATTTTCTTAGCGATGTCCGGGATCGGGATAAACTGACCAGAAAGATGAAAGGGATAGACATAGTTTTTCATACCGCCGCGTTCAAACATGTGATCCTATGCGAAAGATCCCCTTTTGAAGCAGTTCAGACGAACATCCTGGGGGTCAACAATATCATTTATGCGGCCATTTCAAACAACGTAAAACGTGTCATTTTTACCAGTTCGGATAAAGCAGTGAATCCTACCAATGTCATGGGTACTTCGAAGCTTATGGGCGAGCGTATTATGACGGCAGCCAATAGCAATCAACGACAAAAGGGCCCTATATTTGCGTCCACAAGGTTTGGAAATGTATTGGGCTCCCGCGGGTCCGTTGTCCCCGTTTTCAGAGAGCAGATTAGAAATGGAGGGCCAATAACCTTGACAGATCCCGAAATGACGCGTTTCATCATGAGTATCAAAGATGCAGCCCGACTGGTCATAGAATCATCCTTTTTTTCATGCGGCGGAGAGGTTTTCGTTACCAAAATGCCAGCTATTAGAATAAAAGACCTTGCTGCGGTTATGATTGAGCAATTGGCGCCCCGTTATGGGCATCCCCCGGAAGAAATTGCCATTGAGCTAATCGGAGCCATGCCGGGGGAAAAAATGTACGAGGAACTGATGAACCAGGAAGAAACACGCCGTTCCTGGGAACTGGAGTGCTACTTTGTGGTCCTGCCAGCCTTCAGTGGTATTTATCACAAAATCGATTATAGCTATGCGGATCCGGTGTTAAAGAAAGTGGATGCCCCCTACCATTCCGGAAACGAGAAGCCGCTTTCAAAATCGGAACTTGGCGCTTTCTTAACAAAGCACAACATAATAGAGTTTTGAGATGGTGTTTATGACCCGTAACTAAAGGAAAGATGCCATGCATGTATTGATTCTAGGTGGCGACGGTTACCTGGGGTGGCCGACAGCAATGTCTTTTTCTAAAAGAGGATATCAAGTTACGGTTGTTGATAACTACTTTCGCAGAAATGCATGTATCGAACTCGATGCAGGCATACTATACCCTGTACCGACACTGATCGAGCGTGCAAAAATATGGTATGAACTCACTGGCAAAGAAATCAAGATCGTCATCGGGGACTTGACCGATCCGGAGGTGATGCGATCATTTTTTACCGGTGGTGTTGAATACCAGTTTGCAATCCATCCGACATTTGCAGGTATTCCGCAAACCGTTGTCCATTATGCAGAACAGCCTTCTGCACCCTATTCCCTTATTAACCACAAATACGCCAACACAACGATTATAAACAACCTTCTGGTGACCAATAATCTCATGTTCGCGGTTCGCGATTTTTCAAGGGATACACATGTGATCAAGCTTGGGACCATGGGGGAATATGGAACGCCGAATATCGATATCGAGGAAGGATGGATTGAAATTGAGCACAAGGGCAGAACGGGACATTTTCTCTTCCCACGACAGGCAGGCTCAATTTATCACACTACAAAGATTATGGACACAGACCTTTTATGGTTCGGTGTCCGCACATGGGACCTGAAAATAACGGATCTAATGCAAGGTCCGGTCTATGGCCTAGAAACCGAGGAGTCCATTTATGACCCGAGGCTCAGGACGATATTTAATTATGATGAAATCTTCGGAACTGTTTTGAACCGATTCATCGTACAAGCAATTATTTCGCATCCATTATCGGTTTACGGGAAAGGCGGCCAGACAAGGGGATATCTAAATATAATGGATACCCTTCAATGCATTCATAAGGCAGCAAGCACTCCGGCCAAAAGGGGGGAGCTTCGAATTTTTAATCAGATAATGGAAACCTTCAACGTAAATCAGCTCGCTCAAAAAGTGAAAAAGGTAGGGGCAGATTTAGGATATCCAGTTGAAATCAAGCACTTTGAAAACCCGAGGTTTGAAGCCGAAGAACACTACTATAATCCTACCTACCAGGGGCTTGTTGAACTCGGTGTCGAGCCTCATTTTTTAACTGCCGAGGTACTCGAGGGAATATTTCGAGTTGTGGCTGTGTATAGGGACAATATTCGAAAAGACTTGATTTTTCGAGGTGTTAATTGGTTGCGAGACGAAAAAACTACTATTCAGCGATAAGCATAAAGAAAAAACAAAAAGAAGCTTTTCAGTATTAGCACTGAATAAATAACATACTAAAACAGAAATCCATAAAAAACAGACGGAATTTCATTAATGTATTTACCTACAAAAATGAACAAGATTCAACAAATGAATATTCAGTGCCAAGGATATCCGATCATCAACGAAATGGATTCTCACATTCTATGTATGGGGTCTTGTTTTGCAGATTTTTTAGCTAAGGCACTTAGAAAACTAGGCTTTTCAAATGCCGTGCATATCGCTTCGTGTTGTTGGCATTTCACGAGTCGTACTATTTTAGAGGCGCTTCGACATGCAGAACAAAACCGTGAATTCACGATAGAGCATACATACAAGACAGGGTTTCTATATAATTCTGCATTGCACTACAGGCTGAGTTCTCCAGACCCGGAAATTCTTATCAAAGCAATGAACCAGAGCACCAAAGCGCTTTGCGAGCAAATCAAAAAGGCAGAATTGTATGTGTTGACTCTAGGAAACGCGACATACATGCGGCACGCTGGAACTCAACATATTGTTACTGCAACGCCAGCGTTTCGAGATTCAGCCACCTTCTTCAACTGGTACCATTCTGATGCTGACAGCGTTGGACTGGAATTGACGGAAATTTACGATATTCTCACCAGAATGAGCAGTCGCAAAATACGCTTAATACTGACTGTTTCTCCACAGCGATATAATTACAGTTTTCAGACCTGGGCTGAAAGGGATGATTTCTTTTATGAAGATAAGCAGGTCTATAGTAACTTTAACAAAGCTATTCTTTTATGTGCTGTGCACAATTTTATCGCAAAGATGGAAAAAAAAGGGAAGGGGGAATATATAACATATTTTCCTTCCTACGAAATCGTTTTGGATGAGTTGCGTTCAGAACAAATTTTCGATGGCGATGGATTGCACGTGAGAAATCCTGAGGTGCCGAACTACGTTGCGAATCGTTTTATAAATAGCTATTGCTCGAAGACATTACGAGTACTGCTCAATTCAAACACACCGGGATATAAATGGCCCTTCGGAAGAATGTTTATTGCGAACTGCAATCATAAAATCGATGTAATGTTTTTTGAACAATGCCTGGATGCCAAGTGGAATGTGGCAGAGCAAGTTCTAAAATCGATAAAGGAAATTCTTGCGTATGAGTTGGAAAGCCCTTTGGTTTGGATTCAAAATTTTATGCATGATGAGGTGCTCGAATGGGCGGAGGGCAAACAGAACGATATTTCTTAGTCGTATGGTAACATTGAAGCAGAAAAAGTCTCAAACATCAAAATTATGCATAGCATTTGTTCTGAAGGGTTGGATATAATGGTAAAATGTTTTTTGAAAACATCTTATAAATTTTGCGGCCCAGGAGAAAATCTATTCTTCTCTGTTCGATTGTATAATGAACTTTTTTACATCAAACCAAATTATTCCATGCCAAATGTCCTGCTACGATGGTTTGTCGTCCGGGTCGGCGATAATTTAGAAGAAAACGGCTCAATTTCATTGCCTCAACTTAAAGAAGTGCCTGGAGAGAGTTTCAACCATAATTACTTTTATGATTTTCAGATTAAGTTTGTTGCGTCGAAAATAAAAGGCGATTATGTTTTAATTATGCAGGTATATGAAAAAGTGGATGGAAGTATTGAAGGCGATAATAGTCAAACTTTGCGTGAAAGATTTAGTGTTGTTGACATTGATCAAGTCCCGGATCCATACCGAATTACATTTAACAAATCAATGCCTAATCTACCGGGGACTCTCATTGAAGTGACAAATATATGTAATATGAAATGCGATTTCTGTCCATCTGGTAGGTCAAGACGAAAAAAAGGTGTAATGCCCAAAACGACCGCCTTAAAAATATTGGAAGATATATTTTCTTTCTCAAAAGTCGGGGGGATCGGGTATCATATTCTTGGTGAGCCGCTTATGAATAAAGACTTGGCTGATATTGTTGAGGTCGTGAATAATAGATTTAGATCTAAAAGTACGATAACGACCAATGCAACGCTTATTAATGAAAAGTTCCTAAAGCAAGTTTTGCCCTACGATAAACTTCAAATGTTAATATCCATGCAGACGTTTAACGATGGTGAACATTTTACTGGAACATACTTTAATAGAGATGAATTTCACCAGGTTGTGGCAGACATGGTAGAATTCCATAATAAAGAACAGTCACCTGTAAAAATAAGATTATCATATTTGCTAAATTTTAATAAGAAAAGTTCGGGCGGTGTAAAGAGTTTAAAAAATGCACAGGCAGTTTTTGATTATTGGGATCATATTGCAAAAAAAATTACAGGCGATCAAAATAGGAAACAAAATAAACCTCAAATAAAAAGATTGAGTGATCTGGATAGCTATTTATACCCGAGTATGGGTTTCGAATTTTTACCAAATATATTTATATTTTTTAAATCTGCTGTAATGAGTTGGAACTGGGATGTTACGCCTATAATCGTGGATAGGGCGCCACCAAAAAATATGCCCTGTCCGAAACATTGGCATGCACCGTGTGTATCCTGGGATGGACAGTTTGTAATGTGCTGCTGGGACTATGATGCAAGAACCCGTGTAGCATCTTATGGAGAACGAAATTATCAGGAGATCCTGTCAGATTATGAGTACCTAATGGATCAGTTCGTAATTGGAACACCCCCTTTTAAATTTTGTTCTCAATGCATAAATAGCAGAATATAATTTTATTTGTAATCGACAAGATGTTCGTAGGTATAATCAATGATGTGGGAATTTTTATCAAATTATTATTTTTATGCTCTGGCCGTTTACATTGTGACAGCCGATATCTAAAGGAAAAAATTGGGAAAGAATAATATCAGTGAAAAAGATTACATTTGTTGCGAAGTCGAGTCGAAGATATTCGATAAAAAAACGGAAGTCGTCAGCTTTGATGTTTTTGATACACTCCTTTGTAGACCTGTTTTTCATCCTACGGATTTGTTTTATCTTGTAGAGGAAAAAATGGGGGGGGGTATTTATGGAAAAGATATCCCTTTTAAATCCATTAGAGTTTTGGCGGAAAAAAATGCCAGAAAGAAAATTTTAGATAAAAACAAAAAATGGGAAGATATAACGCTTGACGAAATTTACGACACTTTAGAAAAAGAATTTAAGATTCCTGCTGAAATATCAGTGTTACTTAAAAAGATAGAACTTGACACGGATAGAAAATATTTAAGGCCAAGAAAATCAGGAAAAGAATTGTTCGATTTGGTAAAAAAAACAGGTAAGAAAATATTCGTCATTACAGATGTTTTTTATGATCAAGGGTATGTCGAAAAGATATTGTCGGAAAACGGTTTCGAAGGATACGAAAGATGTTTTGTTTCCTCTCAAATGCGTCTAACGAAGCAATCAGGTAATATATACAAAAAAATAATGTCTGAAACCGGGATTTCGGCTAATAATTGGGTGCATATCGGCGATAATGCAATCAGCGATGTGAAGAAAGCTGAAGAAAACGGTATCGGGGCTATTTACATTCCAAAACCATCAGATCTTTTTATGAAGAATAAAAACAATAGAAAAATATGGAATAATAAAATTAATCAGTTAGAGCCCTCTTTTAGGATAATTCTTGGTTTGGTTATCAACAGATTCTTTGACAAACCTTTTGATGAAAAGGATAAATGGAGTAATTCAGCTTTTCACGGCAGCCCGAATCTTTTCGGATATTATGCATGCGGTCCTTTTTTGCTGTTCATGACCAAATGGCTGTTAGAAGAGGCATCTATAAGAAAATATAAAAAGTTGCATTTTGTTTCCCGGGACGGTCATTTGCCGTTGAAGATATATAATTTAATAAAAAAATATTACAAGGATCCGGTTGAAACAAACTATCTGTATATGTCACGAATTATAGGACATGCCGCATTGATGGAAGACGATCATGATTTTCTATTGACAAATGAAATTCTTCCGATCGAAAAAGATGTGCCGATATCAATAGTCTTGAAAGAAAGGTTCTTCATTGAAAATCCAGAGACGTTGGAAAGCTTTTTGAATGGCATGGGATACCAGCTGGATTGCCCGCCACTGGATTATAATGAATTTTTAAATGACTGCATGAATCATCCAGATATTAGGAAGGTTCTTCTCCAAAGACAGAAATGGATAAGGGAATTAATTAAAAAATATTACAGACCGCAATTTTATGAAACTGGATTGCATGCCATTTTTGATGTCGGATATACGGGGAAAATTCAGAAGGCACTTTCATTGGCGTGCGAAAAAGCTGTAGACGGATTCTATTTTTCTTCAACATTTCTTGGCGAAAACAACACTAATAAAAATACGAGGTGTTATAATTATTTAGGTGCACCGATTAATGACCGGATAAATACGATATTCAACAGGGGAATCATTGAGAATATTATTTCCGACGCTACTGCCGGGTCAATGATCGGGATGAAAATGGATAAAGATCATATCGCTCCAGTTTTCACCGAGCCGGAAAAGCACCAGAAAACAATTGATGTTCAAAAAAAAATACAGGAAGGAATAATGGATTTTGTTAATGATGTGATCGAAAATTTCGGAGATGATTTTGTTCATTTTAGAGTTGCTCCATCTACCGCTTTTTATACGATTTCACAATATATGCAAAATCCAGAAGAAAATGATGCTAAAATTTTTTTAGACGTAAAATTCGAAAATGGATCGATGGGGAGAGGCGGTTATCTTGTATCTAAGGATCGAAAAATGAACGGATGGAAAGCTGGTTGTGATGCCGCATTTGAAAAAAAAAAAAGTGTGGTCGGTATTGAGAAGGTAGTAAATAAAGAAAAAATAAAACAGGCAATTCAAAGATTAAAACAAGATGAGAATATAAAAAATATTCTTTGGATAGATTATGCAATGGTACCGGATAAATATGATTTTATATCCTATTTATCCGAATCAGATGATAAGATAAATATTTTGATTCTTGATGCATTTCAGGGAGATATAAAGATAGACAGCCCAAGAATCTCACATCTATCCCCTCCGGATGAAATTGTTAATACGGAAAAATATAGATATTATGTTGAACTTTCGGGAGATGCACAACTTCAGGCCTTGGTTCACACATTTGCCGCACACCATCAATATCTGACATTGGAGAGAAAAGAAATATCCTATGAAGAGGCGCTTTCAAGCGTAACAATAGCGTACAATTTCACCATTGATGTTATTAACTCCTACAAACCGGATGTCGTTTTTATTTGGAACGAATTTTATCCCCTTTCAAAGGTGGCCAAATATATCAGCGATTTATTAGAATATAAAAGCATTTATCTGGAATATGGACTGTTGCCAGGAACGCTTCAAGCCGATAAATTGGGCCAGGTAGGTGAAAGTTGGATCGCAAGACAATTTGAAAAGTTCAATTCATTGGAAATCGACGATAGCGATTTAGAAAAAGCCAAAAAAGCGATTGAATATTTCAAGGAAACAGGCATCAATCGAAGAAAACAACCACAATATGGAAATTTATTAAAAAAGATTGATAAAAAAAATAAAAAATTAATATTTCTGGCGGGTCATAATAATTATAGCTCCGGAATGTTCCCATATGACCATCATGCAAAGAGATTGCATTCCCCTTTTCTGAGAGATTCAAATCATCTTTTTGAAACAGTGCTGAAAATTGCTGAACAAAACGACTGGTTTGTAATTTATAAGCCTCATCCATATTCTAAAAAACAGATTTTTAAGCCGGAAAATTCAAAACACTATGAAATTATAGATAATGAAAACATTAACGAATGTGTTGACACATGTGACGTAGTGGTAACTGTTCTATCGCAGGTAAGTTATTTGGGCCTTATCAGGAATAAACCAGTCGTCATGCTCGGCTATACTCCAATGGTCGGAAAGGGATGTTCGTATGAGGCCTTTAAAGAAGAGAGTATAGAAGGAGCAATAAAAGATGCCCTGATAGGGAAAAACGCAAAAAACATGCATGATAGATGGATTGAGCATGCTGCAAGACTTTTAAAATATTCTCTGTTTTATTACAGCAAAAGCAATAATGACAAGTTTGCTGCAAGGACCTCTTCGGAATTTATCAAAATGATCGATGCATATGTGATGGATGATCTCGATGACTTTTCGATGGTTAAAAAATCAATCAATCCATAAAGAAAAATTTTTAAAACTTACCCTTAATAAAACGATATAAAAAAAATTCAGGGATAAAAATGCGATCTCCGGCTGAAATGACAATTATTCAAATAGAGTTGACTAATGCCTGTGTGCTCAGTTGTTCAAACTGCACCCGTCTGTGCGGGCACCATAAAAAGCCATTTTTTATGGAATGGGATTTGTTCAAAAAGGCCGTTGATTCCCTGAAAGGATTTAATGGAATGGCCGGTCTAATGGGTGGAGAACCAACTTTGCACCCGGAATTTGAACGTTTTGCAAGATACTTAGGTGAAAATTACGGAATAAAAGAAACATTGAAACGTGGAAGAAAACCAATAAGAAACTTCCAGAAATATATCACAGAAGAGATGCTATCAATAAAAAACCACGGGAGATGTCTATGTTCCTCATTAGGAAGCGGATATTATAAAAATTATGAGGTTATTCAGGAAACCTTCCATTACCAGCTTCTCAACGATCATCAACATGATGGAAAACATCAAGGAATACTCATCAGCAGGAAAGATTTGGGTATTGATGATAAAGAGTGGATTCCACTGAGGGATGCGTGCTGGTTACAAAATAACTGGAGCGCCAGCATAACGCCGAAAGGTGCATTTTTTTGCGAAATTGCGGCCGCATTGGATATACTGTTTGAAGGACCTGGTGGATGGGAAATAGAACCTGGTTGGTGGGAAAGGACACCGGACCAATTCGGGAGACAACTTGGATGGTGTGAACTTTGCGGAATTGCTATTCGAGGCCCAAAAACTTGTGCAAAGGACGAAAGAGATGATGTATCTCCGAGTCTTCTTGAAAAATTGAAGAATAGTGGTAGCCCGAAAATAGCAGCGGGAAAATATAGAATTTATAATCCTATAGATATTGTCAAGGAACGTTCGGATTATACACCTGGAAAACCTTTTTACCTTCCTAATGGAGATAAGAAAGAGAGGCTGAACAATTCGAATAGAACGATATTTCCACGCGATATCAAGGGAATAATGATACTCCCGGATGAATTCAGAATCAACTATGAGGATTTTAAAAATGTCAGAGATTCATTAGACGGACTCCTGGTGATACACCGCGGAAAAATAAATAAAGAAATAAAATCCTTTTTTAAGTCGATAGATGTGCATTCTCTCCAAGAGGAATTATTCAATTTTGGAAGTTTTATTAAAAAAGGGATTCAAATATTGGAAGCAAAGGACTGGATTGCAATTGTGGCATATAATTGCTTTCTGTCTCCTAAATTTAGACAGGATATTATGACCACCGTATTTAATCCAGGTTGTTACTATGTATACTATAATTATCCAAATCAGAAAAAAGAAGAAAAAACCAACTCAAAGGAAGAGAAAAGTGGTTGGAATAAAAATGAAACTCATTCATTCAGTTTTTTAAATGTAAGGGCTAACCAGTTAAAACACACTGAATTTGAAACAATCGCAACTCATGAGCAAATGATATCAAACTGGAATAAGGGAAAAATATTCTTTTTTAAGCTGAAAGATCAAAAACAGTGCAACACTCAATACTCAATTGATGATTTTTTAAATTTTGATGATAGATCATAGAAAAGGAGCCAGAACTTCCTAAGGTCAAAAGGTGCAGCAAATGAAAATTGTTTTGATAACAGGTGCAACAAAAGGTATCGGGGCCGCAATTGCAGATGCTTTTGATCAAAAGGACGTTCAATTGATTCTTACGGGAAGGAATCATGAAGAGCTTGCTATACTGAACGATAAAACTGAACCAAACAGGATATATGTTCACGCTGATTTTGCTGATCATGATTCTAATGAAAATTTCCTACGTTATATTAGATCGTTAAATCAGCTTGATATCTGCGTCAACAATGCTGCAATAAATATCATTAAACCTGTTGAAAACATTACAGAGAATGATATTGATCTGATAAATACAATTAATTTGAAGGTACCCTACCTGATCAGTCAAGCTGCCGCTAAAATAATGCGAGGGAATAAATGGGGGCGAATTATCAACATCTCTTCGATATGGAGTTGTGTGACAAAAAGTGGAAGATCAATCTATACGGGTGCAAAGAGTGGCCTGGCTGGCATAACCCGAACAATGGCCGTAGAATTTGCACCAGACAATGTGCTTGTGAATTGTGTGTCACCAGGTTTTACAATGACGGACTTGACTCGGCAGTCTCTATCGGATGATGAAATTGAAAAGATCAGTAGCCGAATTCCAATCGAGAGAATGGCAGAACCTTCCGAGATTGCAAAAGTCGTACGATTTCTTTGCAGTGAGGAAAACACATATCTTACGGGACAAAATCTGGTAGTCGATGGAGGTTTTACAATTGTTTGAGCCGCTGGCCATTCGTTCACACAGGTATTTATATAAAGTAAACTTTCTTGATAACTATATGCCGTGCCTTAGAGAATGTATCCGGGGCGGAGATGTCGTATTTATTGATAAAAATATATTGAAAAATTACCCTGATATCTCCGACGTCGTACAAAAAGGCAGGTATCGAATCATCGAACCTAAAGAGGAAACAAAAAGTTTTAGTTCTATTGAACCCGTTATAGACGAATTGCTGTCCTGGGGAATTACAAAATCGGATCGAATCATTGCGGTCGGCGGCGGAATTACTCAGGATGTTTGTGCCTTCACAGCATCTATTTTGCTCAGGGGAATGGATTTGATTTATTTCCCTACAAATTTACTATCACAAGCTGACAGCTGCATCGGAAGCAAGACCTCCATTAATTTCAAAACCTATAAAAACCAAATTGGTGGATTTTATCCCCCAGCTGAGATTTATATTTCGCCAAAGTTTTTGAAAACACTCCAGGAACCGGACCTTTTATCCGGTCTGGGAGAGATGATACATTATTTCTGTGTGTCAGGAAAAAAGGATTACGAGTGGGCAAAGGGAAAGCTTAAAAAAGCCAATTTGAAAAAATACGAATTCGGTGAAATGATACAACGGAGCCTATCGATAAAGAAAAAAATGATTGAAATTGATGAATTTGATCGTGGTCCTAGAAATGTATTTAATTACGGTCATTCTTTCGGGCATGCGATTGAATCAGCAACCGATTACACTGTACCTCATGGAATTGCGGTGGGATTCGGAATGGATCTATCAAACTGTCTGTCAGAGAAAATGGGACTAGTATCGTCACAATTCAGGAACGAAGTCAGGCATACACTGGAACTGGTTTGGAAAACAACCGAGCTGAAAAATATCGATTGTCAACGATTCTTTACAGCTCTCAGGAAAGATAAAAAAAACGAGGGCGATAAAATCAAGGTGATTCTAACCAGAGGGTTTGGTGAGATGTTTAAGGCCAATTTGGTCTTAGAGGATGACTTGAAAACATTTATATCCGATTATTTCAAACAAAAACAGTGGGAAAGTGATATATGAAAAAGTTGGGAACGTTGATTTGCCACATCCCGGCGCGAAAGGGCAGCAAGCGTGTGCCCAGCAAGAATCTGCGTTTTCTTGGAGAAAAGCCGCTTATTGCATATGCAATCGAATGCGCAAAAAATACGGAAATGATAGATGAGATTTACGTAAACACCGATTCTGAAAAATTATGTGCCCTGGCAAAAAGCTATGGTGTTAAAAGTTATTTGCGGGATTCGTGGCTGGCTTCAGACGACGCAAAGGGCGATGACTTTACAGCTGATTTCATGGAGAATATGAAGTCTGATACGCTTCTCATGATCAATCCCGTATGCCCTTTACTTTCTCCGAAAGACATTGCGGACGCCATAAGAACCTATGAAGAATCAGACTGTGATACATTGATCGCTTGTGAAGAGACCCAAATGCAGGTTTTTTTCAAACAACAAGGCGTAAATATCGATGCTGATGCCGCACTTGAACCAACCCAAAAGAATACAGCGGTTCAAATTCTGAACTGGGCGGTTGCCATGTGGAATACAGATGTCTTTATGAAGACATATAGAGAAAAGAAAAAAGGGTATTTAGGAACAAACAGGATCTTTTTCCCAATAGAACCGATAAAAGCGGTTAAAATCAGCAATGAAAAAGATTTCCGGTTTGCAGAAATGCTTATTCGGTTCAGCCAAAAGGGCGGGGCTAAGGATGAAAAACCTCGCTACTGGTCTCTTGAAACATAATCGGTAATGCCGCCATGGTACAAGCTACTGATCACAAAAAAATGTCGATTTTTTACAATGATGATAGTCAAGCCTAAGGAGTTGTTGTGGACAACCCAAATTGTGCCTCTGACAATTTGGCATCTCTGAAAAATAAATATGTCGGGGAAAGAGCTTTTATAATTGGAAACGGTCCGTCGTTAAAAGAACAAGAACTGCATATCCTGCGTGATGAATTTGTGTTTGCGGTAAACCTTATTACGCTCCATACGGAGTTCAAACATTTCAGAAAATGTTATTACTGCCTGGGAGATCCGAGATTTTATCAGCATGGGCGATTGCTACCGGAGATACATGACAACATTGCGGGACATACCGGAGTTACTTGCTTCTTTGAAAATCGAGCACGTGAAGCAATCAAGCGTGAAAAAAAAATGGGACATAATTCAATTTTTTTTGTGGAAATTGATCCCTTGCAACGATGCTGGGAGGGCCGATTTCAAGTGGATTTGGAAAAGAAGCTATGTTGGGGATATTCAGTTGTTATCGATCAGTGCCTGCCGATTGCAATTTATTTGGGATTTAACCCGATCTACCTGATCGGTTGCGATTGCGATTACGGGCTCGACAGAGAAACTGATGATTTTAAAAACGCCTATTTTTATAATCCCGATACGATTTCCCCAGAATATCTTGCCTCTCTTCGAAGTTCCAGAAAACTGCCGGATCAATTCAATCAATCCGGAAAAATCATCTCAAGCTATAAAACCGTCGGCTCTTATTGTAGCGCGAATGGCATAGAGGTCTATAATGCCGGAGTCGGGGGGAAACTGGAGGTGTTTAAGCGGGTTCAATTTTCATCACTTTTCATGGAGCGCAAAACGGAAAAATAGGTCATCGAAGACGCCGGGCAGAAAAATAACAATATGCATGGGGCTTTATGAAAATGTTGAATGAACATCATATAAATAGAGCTTTGTACAGCAGCTACCTTGGGAGTCTACAAATTGCCATGGAAAAAATGGTGGTGACGGATCAACTTGGTAATTCTATTGATCAGGAAGCTGCGTTGATGGAGCTTTGCAAGATGTGTCATGAGACAAAGGTAGGCGGCGCCACTATGTACTTTGCAGGCAACGGTGCAAGTGCTACTATGGCCTCCCACATGGCCGCTGATTTTAGCAAAAATTGCCGGTGCCGAGCAATGGCATTCAATGATATTGCTATGATGACGGCTGTCAGCAATGATATTCACTATGAAGAATGTTTTGCTGTTCCCCTTACAAGGTTTGCCGTTCCAGGAGACATGCTTGTCACTATAAGTTGCTCGGGGAATTCGCCCAATATCATCAAAGTTGTTAAGCGTGCCAGGGAAATAGGGCTCAGGATCGTTACACTTTCAGGTATGGCTTCGGACAACCTGTCGCGATCCTTGGGCGATTGGAATTTTTGGATTCCAGCAGATACCTACGGCCTTGTTGAGGCAAGTCATCAGGTGCTTTTGCATTGCTGGCTGGATACCTATCTCGAATTGCATGGCGAGGACGTCGTAGAGATAAAATGAAAAAGATCAGCATGGTGGTAGGGACCTTCAATCAGGCCCGATATCTTCCCATATGTTTAGACTCGATATGGTTTCAGGACTGGTCGGATCTTGAAATTATTGTAGTCAACGACGGTTCCAACGATACGACGCGGGACGTTCTGGATGCCTACGTAAAGGCCGTTGCTTTGGATCGGGTGTCCTATGCATCTAACTGCAATGAAGAAACGGACACAGTGGAGCGCTATGAGCATTTGAGATATCCTCCCGAAGGCCGGGAACTCCAGATTATTCATCATCCTGAAAACGTGGGGCTTGGGGGGGCGCTGAATACAGGATTCAGGGCCGCTACCGGTGAATATTGCTCCTTTATCGCCTCTGATGACATACTGCTTCCTTCGGCCATTTCAGAACTTGCGTCTCTTCTGGAGCAAGGATATGATTTTGCTTATGCCGATATGCATATCGTAGATGATTCCGGCCGAATTCTTCGTCGGTTCTCCCTGCCGGACTACTCATTTGAAAATGCATTTTGTCAATGGTACCTGTGTGGTGTTTGTAAACTGTACAAGCGCGAATTGCACGATCGGGTTGGATACTACGATGAACAAATAAAGCCCCAGGACCACGACATGTTTCTCCGGTTTGCTATGAACGGCGCAAAGTTTGTTCACATCCCCAAAGTACTCGCCAATGTGCGCATTCACGATGGCGAGCGGGAAGTTGCCAACCATTCTCCCGCCAATTGGAACAGGCTATATAATGAATCCGCAACTTTGGTTAAGAAGGCGCGGCAGTGGTCGAAATTTTGCGGATGAGGCAAATCGACTACCTGATTGTAGGAGGCGGAATTACCGGTATCGGTGGCGCATACCGGCTAAAAAAAATGGGTGTTTCATCGTTCGTTGTATTAGAGTCCACCGACCGAATCGGCGGTCTCGCTGCGAGTTTTAAAGACGATGCAGGCTTTACCTGGGATCTTGGCGGTCATGTGTTGTTTTCCAAGGATCAACGATTCATTCACCATATCGATGATGCAATGGGCGATGATCTGCTGGCCTATTGTCGCCGGGCCAGAGTCCATGTAAAGGGACAATGGACTGGCTATCCATTTCAAAACCACGTTCATGAACTTTCACCCGATCTTTCAAAATTATGCCAGGACGGACTGGCCAATGCTCCCGGACCCGATGAGGGAACGCGGTCGTTCAAGGATTGGATGGTCCGCAGTTTCGGAGACGGGATCTGCCGCCTGTTCATGGAACCTTACAATCGGAAGGTTTGGGCGTTCCCATTGCGAAAAATGGGATTTCAGTGGATTGGCGATCGTGTGAGCGTGGTTCAAAATAATCCGAATGAATCCATCGAAGAAAATGCTGGTCAAAAACAATGGGGGCCCAACAGCGAATTCCTTTACCCGCGCAATGATGGCATCGGTGCGATCGCTAGCAGAATAGGCAACGAATTTTGCGATCACATTCGTTTTCATCACGAGGTCATCAAAATTGATCCGATCGCGAAGGTGGCGGTTGTCAAAGGTGGCATTTCTTATAAATATAAAGCCGTTTTAAGCACCGTTCCCCTGGATCGATTGATAAAAAAGATGATTCGACCACAGCGACAAAACCTTTTCGCGGCGGCAGATCGGCTGGAATACAATCATGTAGCGGTCGCCGGCATTGGCTTGGACATGGAGGGTGATCGTCAAACGAGCTGGATGTATTTTCCGGGCTCCGAATGCCCATTTTACCGCTTGACCAATCTGCACAACTATTCACCAAGTATTAGGCCCAAGGGCAAAAATCAGGCTGCTTTGATGGCAGAGGTGGCTTTCTCCCCAGGACAATCGGAAAATGAATCAGTCTTGGTCTCCAAAGTCATCGACGGGCTGTTTACCACCGGGATAATCAATCGGTCAGATGAAAAAAAAATCATTTCGACTTGGAGTAAACAAATTCCATACGCCTATCCCATCCCAACGCTGGATCGGGATCAGGCGTTGGCGGTGATCCATGCTTACCTTGAAAGCCATAACATCTTTTCCCGAGGCCGTTTCGGTGGATGGAAATATGAGGTCGGCAACATGGATCATTCGTTCATGCAAGGATATGAGTGGGCAGAGAGAATGATTGCTGGAAAAGTGGAAAACATTTTTCGATATCGGTAGGTCGAGTTGAGTTTTATCATTTGAGGCCCATGACATTTAAGGAATTTTTAGATGCTGTTGAGAAGGCGGGGGGGAAGACTCTCACGCTTAATGAATGAATTTCGGCTTGAAAATATAGTTGCATCAACAGACGATCGATAAATGAGCAATATGTTTCACCGCAAAATTATTTTTCCTCAAAAAGACCATGCCTTTTACCACGTTCCTTCCATCGTTGTGGCACCCGACGGCAGCATCCTGGCCTTTAGCGAGGAGCGTTGGCGATCGCCTTGTGACGATACAGGGCAATGCCACATCGTCATGAGAAAAAGCATGGATGGCGGTAAGACATGGGGGAAGATGATCCATCTTCGACAAAAAGAAGGGGCCAAATACCACATGGGGTCCGCCGTGACCGATCCCGTATCGCAGACGGTATTGCTTATGTGTGGCGGCGGCTGGTTGAAAAGTGCGGATAACGGCAACACGTGGCAGGATTGGAATCTAAGAGTATATGATGCAAAAGGCTGCAAGGGGGTAAGCACCCATGGAAGCGCACCTGGCATCATCAAACGGTATGGTGAGCACCGAGGCCGGATTCTGTGGCCGGCGCGAACGATAGTCTCCAAGGATGGATACGATGATCGGAGTATTACGGATCGCCGTGAAAAATGCTACAGCATGGTACTTTACAGCGATGACAGTGGAAACACCATCCATGCTTCAAACTATTTTCTGAAAGGAACGGGGGAGGCATGCCTGGCCGAGCGTATCAATGGCGACCTTTATCTCAATGCCAGGGCCTATTGGGATGACGGGAAGCGATATACGGCCATCAGCACCGATGGTGGTGCCAAATTTTTGGAAACCGGAGGCGATGACACGTTAAGGGAAATTTCCCAGGGGTGCAATGCGAGTATGGTACGCTATCCACCTCAGCTGTGTGATGGAAGAGATATTCTGTTGTTTGCGAATCCGGATACCAACGGTGCTAACCGGGAACATGGCGTGGTCCATCTGAGTGAAGATGGGGGAGGGACATGGCCAATAAAAAAAGAAATCAGCCCCTGGGGAGACTGGTTTGACTATTCTACCATGACTGTGACCCAGGACGGTGTGATTCTGGTGATGTACAAGACAACGCCAAGCATGCAAGGGATTGCATCCTCTCCTGATGAATGCTGCTCTATGGCTTTGGCGCGGTTTGATTTAAAATGGATCGGTCTGCAGCATCCTTTAGAATAAAGTCGACGATGTAATATTATATTTAAATCAGCCGAATCCGCCTTGTTGTCACCAAAAAAAGGGCCGTGCATTTATGCACGGCCCTTTTTTGGTATGGTATTTGCGCTATAACCGTCAGCTTGTTGCCCAACATTGGCTGAGGCTTTAGGAAACGATCATGAATACTTGTATAACAGTTTTAAATTAATCATGAATTACCCAGAATTGCCCACAGCGGCCCACCAAACAAAACAAGGGCCTTGCCAATCGGCTGTCATCAATTTGTCAACTCGATGACAAGGCGTGGGATTCGGGTGATTATATCCGACAGAAAGAAATGGGAGCCGTGAATCAGTCTCGAGTTGATATCTATAAAGGGAACATGAAAATCCTAATTGAACGTTTCCCGCATGTAATCCCATATTTACAAAAGGTCCAACACAGTCAGCCCTTTGCAGCAACGATACGCCAGGACCATGGTCGGACGAACATTTATATTCGATGCGCTGATGGCCGTTTTCGCATGCTTTACAAGGAAGCGGAAGTTGAAAAACTATTACATAAAATTGATAGCACGGTACCACCCGATCCATATGACATGGTGTTTATCCTGGGAATCGGGCTGGGTGAGGCGTGCCTCGAGGCAATTCAAAGATTTACTAAAAAACCCCGTATCGTCATCATTGAACCGTATCCTTCACTGTTCCGGCTCGCCTTGTCAACGAAAGCATTGGAAAATATTTTTAAGTATAAACGACTAAGTATATACTTGGGAGTCCAGGCAGATGCAAATCGGATCATAGAAGATTGCAAGCACATTTTGCCTGTTGGGCGGACTTTTTTGTTCATTAATCCCTATCACGTACAGCTCATCGGTAACGCATTTAAGCAATTAGAGAAAAATTTGATTCATAATATCCGCTCAACACGGGATATGTGGCACACCGCCAAGCATTTTGGGAAACACATGCTGACCAATTCCCTTGCCAATTTGCCGAGTTTGATAGGTGGACCCCCAATGCGCGTGTTGCGGAATCGTTTCAAAGGAATCCCGGTAATTTGTGTGGCTGCCGGGCCATCGTTGAATGACGCCTTGCCTCTGCTGAAACAGATACGCGGGGCATTGATCATCGCCTGTGATTCGGCAGTGGGTAGCCTGCTAAATGCTGGAATCCGGCCCCATATTGTTGCCACTGTCGATTTTCATGTCTCCAATATCAATAAGCTTCGCCCATATATGGGATCTTTGCATGAGACAGTGCTGGCCTTTGGATTGGAATCCAATCCGGAAATTGTCAGTACCTTTCCAGGAGAACGGAAGGTGGGGATGACGGCATACAACCGATTGGTGTTGGAATGGCTTGATCAATCCCTTGATCTTCAATGCCGGATGCCGATTATGACGTCGGTTATGCATTTGGCGGTTTTATTGGCAATCGCCATGGGCGCTGATCCAATCATTCTCGTTGGTGTGGATCTGGCCTATTTGAATGGTCAAAGCCACGCCCAAGGATCTGTATATTCCCATATTCCTGAAAACGAAAATTTGATACCCGTCAAGGCTGTTGACGGTAGTATCGTGTATGCTCCAACACAACTGGTAACCGACAGGCTGATATTGGAACAGATCATTGCCCAGCATCAGGTTCGGATAATAAATGTCAGCACTGGGGGAGCCATGGTCCATGGCGCCGAGGTAAAGGATTTAAGGCAGGTGATCCATTGTGAATGGAAAGGCAAACCATCTGCTCAGCAAATATTGGACACGATTTTTTGGGACGCATCTCCAGCAATCAATGTCGTCAAATCCCGGCTAAAACCTATGATTGACTGGACAGGGAAACTGGAAAAGGTCTGTCACAGGCAAAATGAAGGCATGGCGAGGAGGTTGACAATATCAGAGCTGGAAGGGGATCAAGACGGTTTCAAACGACTCTACAGGCGATTGAAAAAAAAACATCTGACATTTCAACAACAATACGGACCGATGACCGCCATTATCCAGGATGCGGTGCTAAATGAGATGCAAACCATCATTAAAGCAGAAGAAGTGGTGGCTACCACGGTGGGTGATTTCAGAATACAAGCAATGCTTGATGAACTGGAAGCAATCAAAGCCTACTATAACACCATGGCCGATACCATCGCACAGATACACCGTGGATTGAAGACCATCTGTACTGCATATTGATATCCATAATAATGTAGAAGTAACAAAATGGTATAAGAATTGCTCTGAACTATTCTAAGACTATTGGATGCGAAAAAATAGCCGTAGAAAAGCAATGTATCGGTGGTTTTCGTCAAATGAACGACAATACAGTGCCAGGAATGTGACGAAAAGTGTCAGGCCAACAAAAAGCATGGCGCAGATGATTGCGATCACTTTCAATCGCTGGCTATCGCATCCAGGATAATGTTTACTTGAAAAAAACGATAGCTGTAAATTCACTATAAGGAGTATCCAATGAAATCATGTGAGGAATTATACACTGCAATTGAGCCGCTCATCGAATCCGGTGATTATGAAATGGCCATCGATGAAATGGAACAACTACTGTCTTCCTACGCTGATTTTGCAACGGGCCATCACGAATTGGGCGCGTTGTATTTAGCCACGGGGCAAAAGGATAAGGCATTTGAACACTACCAGAAAGCCGCCGACCTTGATCCGCAAAACACAGGCTTTCTTAAACAACTAGCCGACTTTTACTACACTGAAAAGAATAATGCCGATAATGCCAAAAGCTTGTATAGTCAGATAATCGAACAGGACCCCGAACATGTCGAAGTATTGCAGATTCTTGGCAACCTGGCTGTTGTTGACAGGGATTTTGAAACAGCCAAAACATTTTATAAACGTGTTCTTGACCTTGAGCCCTGGAACCATGATGCACTGATCATTATTGAAAAATTAGAACAGCACGAGATTAAACAGGCGAACGATCAAAACGATGACTCGGCATATGTACATAGCCAGCGGCTTGTTCAGGAAGGCAAGATCGATGAAGCCATTCATGTCCTGGAAGAATTGATCAAACTGGAGCCTGATTTTGCTCTGGCATACAATGATCTTGGTGTATTGTATTATCAGACCGATCAGAAGGAAAAAACCCTCAAATGTTATGAGGAAGCGGTGCGGTTGGATCCTGACCAACTGAATTACAAGAAAAACCTGGCAGATTTTTATTTTGTTGAGCTCGGTGAAGTGGAAAAGGCGCTTGAAATATACTTTCGTCTACTAAATGAGGATCCAACCGATATAGAAACGTTAATGGCTACCGGTTATATCTGCAGAGCACTGAAACGGGACGATGATGCCATCGTTTTTTTTGAACGTGTTCTTGATATCGAGCCTTGGAATTTCGAGGCCAGTGATAATATCAACCAGTTGAATCCCGTGAAAATAGATTCTTTATGATTGGTAGCCAGGAAACAATCCGTTTGTTGATTGCAACGCCCTGTTATGGAGGAAATCTTCATTACCAATATGTTGCCTCGCTGTTTCAACTGACCAGACAGCTCGATAAACTGAATGTCAACTATTCCGTATCGTTTCTGGGTAACGAGTCGTTGATTACCCGGGCACGTAACATCATGGTCGGTAAATTTTTAAGTGATCCCAGCTATACGCATCTTTTATTCATCGACGCGGATATCCAGTTCGGCGCCTCAAGTGCCTTGAAACTCATCGAGGTGGACAAGGATGTCAGCATTGGTGTTTATCCAGCAAAATCGTTCCATTTTGATCGAATTGAAAAGATTTTTAAAAAACTGGAGGATCCTTCGAATTTGAAGTCACTTTGCTTGAACTACATGCTGGATTTTGATCTGGATGCGTCCGGTCAGCCGCAAATCGATGTGAACCATAGGATGATAAAAGTCAGGTACGGCACAACCGGATTCATGCTTATTAAGAGATCTGTTATAGAGCGGATGATTAAGGCGTATCCGGATTTGCAATACAATAATCAAAAAACCTGTTTGACGCATAACATCAAGCGCGACAAATTGTTTATGCTGTTCGATTGTGCCAAAGATCCGGAAACAAACGATTACCTTAGCGAAGACTATTACTTTAGCCTTTTATGGCGAAAACTAGGTGGAGATATCTGGGCGGACATGGAAAGCAGGTTGTCGCACTGGGGAAACTACCCCTTTCAAGGTGATCTACACGCCTATTTAAAGGCTGGAATGATTCAATATCAAGATTCGTAACCAAACGCTTTAATTCATGGTCTGAAGATCTTACCATTTGCCTTCCTTTTGGTTTGAGCACAATAGCATAAATAAGAAACATCTTATTTACTATCCAAGCGGTTTGCCGACATGAACGCCCAAGTTAACGACGCGAAAGCTTACCATCTTAAAGGACTGGCCTATCGTCGCAGCGGAAATATAAAAATGGCCATTGAAGCATTTCAAAAAGCCATTGCGATCGGCGGCGATCAAGCGGAATTTTATAAAGATTTAGGTAATGCGTATGGCGATGACAAAAAATGGGACTTGTCATTGAAATGCTTTCAAACCGCACTGCGCATTTGTCCTGGGTGTACGGACGTATGGTATGATATGGGATGCACGATGCAGTCGGGCGGATTCATTGATGACGCTGTCAATTGTTATGGCAACGTATTGCAACGCGACCCCCACCATTCTGATACCTTGAATAACTTAGGGGTAATTCGGCAGTCCGCGGGGCAGATAGATAAGGCCAAATCCTGCTATCAGCGAGCGATACAAAGCAATCCTGGAAATTATACCGCCAACAACAACCTGGGAAATATTTTAAGGCAACAGGGAAGCGCCAGACAAGCCTTGGCTTGTTTTGAAAAGGCTATTGCTATAAATCCACAAATTGCGGATGGGCACAGCAATAAAGGGTTTTGCTTATGGGATTTGGGGCGTCATTCAGAAGCCTTGGACAGTTTCGAGCAGGCGCATCGGCTGGCGCCGGAATCAGATACCATTCTCATCAACTTCGCTAATGCTCTTCTTGCTCAGGGGCGTCCCCGTCGTGCATTGTCATGCTATGAAATCATTTTAGCCCGCAATTCAGAAATGAAGCAGGCCATAATGAATGCAGGGCTTTGCTATGAGGAAATTGGGGCGTTATCATCCGCGATTGAATGTTACCAGAAGGCATTGAAGGTTGATTGCAACTATGCAAAAGCCCAGAGTCTCTTAGTGTCAATCCTGAAGAGAACTTGCTGCTGGGATACATTGATTAAAGCGAACCAGCAATTGGACAGATTCACAGATGAGGCGCTTGCAAAAGGTGAGAAACCGGCTGAAACGCCATTTCTTAATATTTCCCGACATATCGATAGCGCGTTAAACTACAAGGTCGCCCGTGCATGGTCAATCCCCTTTGAGAAACAGTATCCGCATGATTTGACCAGCCGTTGCCAATCAAGACCATCTCAGGTGCCAACACCAACCCAACTCACGATAGGCTATCTTTCTTGCAATTTCAGAAATCATCCAACAGCGCAACTGATGGCTGGCTTATTCGCAGAACATGATCGCAGCCGATTCAAGATAATTTGCTATTCATACGGAATCGACGATGCAAGTACTTATCGGCAGGAGATTATAAATAACTGCGATCAATTTATTGATTTGCGTAGCATGGGTGACGTTGATGCAGTAACACGCATCCGATCCAATAATGTTCATATCCTGGTTGATCTGGGAGGATTTACCAAACACAGTCGCTTAGGAATCGCTGCCCAGCGTCCAGCGACATTGCAGGTCAGGTATCTTGGGCTGGCCGGCACGACCGGGGCATCCTTTTTCGATTATCTGATTACTGACAGGATCGTTACCCCGCCTGAACAGGCAAAGGACTATTCTGAAAAATTTATCTATATGCCTGACTGCTACCAAGTTAACAATTATCAGCAAATAAATCCCGATTCCAGGCTAAAACGCGAAGATTTCGGGCTTCCTGAAGATGGGCATGTATACTGTGCCTTCCATGTTGCCTATAAGATCAATCGTCAAATATTCAGGACATGGATGCGCATATTGAACAAGGTTGAAAAAAGTTTCTTGTGGCTATGTATCGCAGATGATTTGACCCGACAACAGCTGGTTGACGATGCGAAAAGGATGGGCATTGACGAAAACCGATTGGTATTTGCCGATAATTTACCCAAAGAGGAACATCTCAAACGATTAAGCCTGGCAGACACCGCACTGGATACGATTCTGGTTACCGGTGCGGCGACCACCAGTGATGCACTGTGGGCTGGTCTGCCCGTTGTTACCCTGAAAGGGCGCCATTTCGCATCATGCATGTCGGCAAGCATCCTGAATGCCATCGGTTTTCCTCAATTGGTTACCACATCCATACCGGCATATGAGGAATTAGCCGTCAAACTGGCAACAGATCATGATTATTATCAAAAAATCCGTGAAGCATTGGGCAACGCTCGTGATCAATCCTCTCTTTTCGATACGAAGCGTTTTGCCCGGAACCTTGAAAAAGGATACGAAATGATATGGGCACGGTATATAAAGGGAAAACCACCATCATTGATGGTTATTCCAATCAGCCAATAGGGCCTGTCATATGAAATGATCAACGGCATGCCAAAAAATAGACAAAAAATGAAATGATCAGAGTTGGCTACCTTTCCAATACATTCAGCAACCATCCAGGATCGCATTTGATCTCTGGACTATTTCGGCTTCATGATCGAACCGAATTCGAGATCTCCTGTTTTTCATACGGCAAGGATGACCACAGCTATTATAGAAAACGGGCCGAACAGGAAGCGGATCACTTTTTCGATATCAGTCAGATGAATGATACCATTGCCGCTGAATTGATAAGGAAACATCAAATTGATATTCTGGTTGATTTGAGAGGCTTTACCCATGCCAATCGCTTGCGCATCAACGCCTTTCGGCCGGCGCCGGTTCATGTCATTTATTTGGGGTATCCGGGAACAACCGGCGCTGATTTTATCGACTACATTGTTGCCGATAAAATAGTTATACCGGAAAGCCATGCCCAATATTTTAGCGAAAAAATCGTATATATGCCCCATTGTTATCAGGTAAACGACAATACTCAAAAGATTCATGAGCGACTGTTTCACCGTACCGAGTTCAACATCCCGGATGAGGTCTTTGCATTTTGCTGTTTCTGCACGCACTATAAAATCGAACCGATCATGTTCGACTGTTGGACGCGGATTCTAAAAAGAGTACCGAAAAGCGTCCTTTGTTTATTAGAAGGGAGTAAAAGTGCCGAGAAAAATTTGAAAAAAGAAATCGTAAATCGTGGTGTTGATGAAAAACGATTACTTTTTCAAAAAAAAATGCCTAAAGATGAGCATTTGGCGCGCTTACGGCTATTCGACTTGTCACTCGACACACGCATTGTCAATGGACACACAACCACCAGTGATGCGCTTTGGGCAGGGGTCCCTGTTGTGACGGCAAAAGGCGGACATTTTTCATCAAGAGTTTCTGCGAGTATTCTAAATGCCATTGGGTTGGCAGAGCTTATTACCAATGACATTGGTGAATATGAAGAATTGGCCGTTGATATTGCAAACAATCCAGAAAAACTTCAAGCGCTCAAGAAAAAGGTCGAAACAAATCGATTAACGGCGCCCCTTTTTGACACGCCCCAATTTACAAGAAATCTTGAACGGGCATATCGTGAAATGGTTAAAATCGCTAAGCGTGGTGAATCCCCAAAGCAAATTGACGTTCAGCAATTGGATTGAATATGGATGAATTAAAAAGGCCTGCTATTGATATTGGCGTTGAATTAAAATCAGGTGTGGCCCATCACCAGGCCGGGAATTATGATCAAGCTGAAAGGCACTATCATAGAATTTTGGAAGAGCATTCCCATCATGCCGATGCGTTGCATTTGTTGGGGCTTATCGAGCACCAGCGCGGCAAGCATCAACGAGCGATTCGATTAATAAAAAAAGCGATCCAGAATAATGGTAGCTGTTCATTTTACCATAACAATCTTGGTGCCGTATTCAAAGAAACCGGGGCGTTAAAAGAAGCGATTGCCTGCTACCAAAAAGCGTTAAAATTGCAGCCGGATTATGCTGAAGCCGCCTATAATTTAGGCAGTTTATTGCTGATTATGGGTGAACTGCGCGATGCCATTGCATGGTTTGAAAAGGCCATCACAATCAAGCCTGATTATCTGGACGCCCTTTCCAATTTGGCTGCGGCCTGCAATAAAGCCAGCCGAGCCGATGAAGCAATTTTGTACTGTGAGAAAGTCCTGTCGCTCAATCCTGATAGCGCGGTGGCTTGGAATAATTTAGGCAATGCACTGACGGCAAAAAAAAGACCAGACAAAGCCATTGCCTGTTTTCAAAAATCAATCGAAAGTGAGAAGAATAATCCTGAAGCCTACAGTAACCTGGGTAATGCCTTGCATGATCTGGGTGAAGCGGGAAAAGCACTGGATAATTATCAATCTGCCTTGGCACTCAATCCCATGTATGGCCAGGCATATAACAACATGGGGATCGTGTTCAGGGAAATGGGGCGGTTGAACGATGCGGCACGCTGTTATCGGAAAGCCATGCAACTTAGGCCAGAAGATTCTGAAGCCTACCACAATATGGGTAATATTTTAAAGGATGAAGGCCGGTTGAATGATGCCGTCACCATGTATCGCGATGCCATTGACCGCAACTCTCAATCAATTGATTCCCATGTGAATCTCGGAATCGCACTGGAGGATTCTGGACGAGCACAAGAAGCGATACAAAACTATTTAAAGGCGCTTGATATAGATCCATACTGCGCCAAAGCTTACAGCCACCTTGTGCATCAACTGCAGCATGTTTGTGCCTGGAATCAACTCGATCCATTCAATGAGAGACTGGACGAATTGACAAAGTGTGCACTGGAAGAGGGCGAGAAGCCGGATGAAATGCCTTTTCTTAACCTCATTCGTCATGCTCAACCGCTTTTAAATTATCGTGTTGCCAGGGCCTGGAGCAGGGAAGTCTCCAAGCAAGTAAGGGGTGTCCCAGCGTTTGGCCCACAAAGTAACAAACCGGATCTTCCCTTGAATAAAAAGACCCCAAAAATAACTCTTGGCTATCTGTCTAATAATTTCAAAAACCATCCAACGGCGCACCTCGTTCAAGGGATGTTTCAATACCATGATCGAAGCCAATTTCACGTTTTTTGTTACTCTTATGGTAAAGATGATAAAAGCAGGTACCGGGAAAAAATAAAAACAAGCTGCGATGGATTCATTGATATTCGTGAAATGAGTCACTTTGAGGCGGCCCGGCAGATCCATGATCACAGGGTGGATATCCTTATTGATTTAGTTGGTTACATGACGGCGAATCGACTCAGCATACCGGCCATGCGACCCGCGCCCATTCAAGCGAGGTGGCTGGGGCTGGCGGGAACCACCGGTGCTGATTTTTTCGATTACTTGATCACGGATGAAGTTGTGGCTCCTAAGGCGCATTCACCGTTTTATAGTGAAGCGCTGGTTTACATGCCGGATTGTTATCAAATCAACGATAACACCCAGCCGATACCAGATGGCGGGGTTACCCGACGTGATGCTGGATTGCCGGAAGAGGGGGTTGTTTTCTGTTCATTTTGTTCACGTTATAAATATGAACCCATAATGTTTCGCACTTGGTTGCGGATTTTGGATCAGGTTAAAGGCAGCGTACTATGGTTGCTGGGCGGCAACGTGGAGGCTGAGAAGAATTTAAGACAATTTGCCATTTCTAACGGTGTGGATAGTGATCGGCTTATTTTTGCCGAAAAAATACAAAGAGAAGCCCATCTTCAGCGTTTGCAACTTGCCGACCTTGCATTAGATACACGCATTGTCAATGGCGCCATTACCACTAGCGACGCCCTTTGGGCCGGCGTGCCACTGGTGACCTTACAAGGGGACCATTTTGCATCACGAATGTCATCGAGTATTTTGATGGCGGCGCAACTGCCGGAGTTGATAACCCATACAATTAAAGACTATGAAGATCTATCCGTAAGTTTGGCAAGAGATCCCAATCGATTGAATGACATCCGGCTATATTTGCGGCGGAGTCGATTGACCATGCCTCTTTTTAATACACAGCGATTTGTTCATAATCTTGAATCTGCATTTATAGAAATGTGTGAAATATATAATTCCGGTGACGAACCAAGACAGATTCGTGTTACGGAAAGAAAATAAGGCGATATAGTGAAGATCAATATGCCGCCCCAATGGATCATGCGACAATCAAGCGTTAATCGTTGGCTTAGACAAGCCTTAGACGCTTATGTTGTCGGAGATTACCGCATGACGGCGCATTGCTGCGAAACAGTTCTTTCGCACGATAAACATAATGCAGATGCGTATCATTTAATTGGTCTTTGTGCATTGAAAAGAGGGAAATTAGAAAAAGCATTTTTAATGGTTGATGCGGCAATTCGGGAAGATTCCACTTTTTCTGATTTTCATCGCTCCATGGGCAGTATTCTGAAAAAAATGGGGAAAACGGAAAAAGCACTATGGTCTTATCAAAAGGCGTTAACGCTTAATCCCGATGATTTAATTGCCACATATGAAGCCGGAGCGCTGAATCAGAAACTGAGAAAATTTGAAACAGCGGCAAGGTATTATCGTGTTTGCTTGGATAAAAAATTTGCATTTAAAGAGTGCTTGAACAATTTAGGCCTGACATATAAGGCGATGGGGAACATGCAGGCAGCCATCCGATGCCTTAGAAAAGCCGTAATGGTCGACCCCTTGTTTGCAGCGGCCTACAATAATTTGGGTATTGCCCTTAAGGAAACGGGCAACTTGCCATCGGCGATTAATGCTTTTCAGGCGGCGATCAAGGCCAATTCTGAGTATGCCGAGGCATACTATAACCAAGGAAATGTTTTAGGTGAACTGGGATTGTATCAGAAGGCAAGCCATGCATATAAACAAGCACTTCAGATTAAACCCGATTTTATCGAGGTACACAATAATTTGGGAATAAGCCTAAATAAAAGCGGGTATCCCGTCGAGGCGCTTGAGGCTTTCGAGCGGGCGATACGATTGAATCCAGCAAACGCGAACGCTTATCTGAATGCTGGCATAATCAACTATCATCAAGGCAAGCTAGAGCTTGCCATCGAATGCACTCGATCCGCCATTGAGAGAGCCCCATGTGAATCGAAAGGCTATTTATATCTGTTTGAACAACTTCGAGCGGCTTGCTGTTGGGATGAACTATCGGCTGTTGAAGGCAGAGTTGATCAATATACTAATGAAGCATTAAGTGCCGATAACCTGCCAGATGAATCCCCCTTTTTATCGATTACACGTTCCGAGGACCGCCAACGACATCTGAAAATTGCATCCCGTTGGAGCCGCGAAATAAAGGTACGCAGCGAACGAATGGGACGTCGACATTACCATTATGACGTTCGGCCAAAAGAAACGCTCACCATTGGTTTTCTTTCAAATCGATTTAAAAATGCGGCCACGGGCCATCTTATGGCCGGAATGTTTGGTTATTTCAACAAAAAACGTTTTAAATTGAACTGTTATTCTTGGGGCGAAAATGATGGTAGCTATTTTCGAAAATCGATTGAAAAAGCGTGTGACTGCTTCATCGATATTACGGGCTTGGGACTTTCAGCAACTGCAGATTTGATAAATGCACATAAAGTGGATGTTCTAATAGATCTAAAAGGATTTTCAAGAAACAATCGTATGGAAATCTGTGCTTTTAAACCGGCTCCAATCCAGATTGCATATATGAATTACAACAGCACTTCTGGGGCTGATTTTATAGATTATATTATCGGAGATGAAACGGTAACGCCAAAGGCGCATTTAGCTGACTTCAGTGAAAAAGTAATCGTCATGCCTCATACGTTTATGGTTACCGATACCGGATTAGCGATTGCAAATGAGAAAGAAAGGGCAGAAGAGGGATTGCCCCAAGATTGCATTATTTTTTGCTCATTCAACCAAGCATATAAAATCGACCCTTGTTTATTTGATAGCTGGGTCACCATTTTGAACCAGGTCGATAATAGTGTGCTTTGGCTTTTGCATGATAATGATCTTGCTGTGACCCATTTAAAGCGCGAGGCAAGACACCGTGGAATCGATCCCTCAAGGCTTGTTTTCGCAAAAAAAACAAACAAAAGCGATCATTTATCAAGAATGAGGCTCGCCGATCTCGTCCTCGATTCCTGGCTGTATAACGGGCACACATCCACGGTGGATGCACTGATCGCCGGCGTGCCGGTGATTACGAAAGAGGGTCAGCATTTTGCCTCCCGTGTATCATCGAGCCTATTAAGGGCGATCGGTTTGGAGACATTGATTTGTAATGATGAGATGGAATATACGCAAAAGGCAATTCATTTGGCTCAGCATCCTCTGCAATTGGCTGATTTGAAAAATGTTCTGTCTAAAAATACATCATCCTATCCTCTTTTCGACACCAAACGGTTTGTCCGCAATCTGGAAAATGGCTTTGAGATGGCTTGGGAAATTTGTTTGGCAGCTAAAAAACCGCGTCACATTTATATTCATGACAACGCTCCCAATACGCATAATATGGTATAGGAATTGCTTTCTTACACACTATGGAAGAAAAAGCGTTACCAGACAAAAATAAGAGGCTGAAAAAGTCTTTACAAGAGGCCATGGCTCGTCATCAAAAGGGCCAGCTTGAAACAGCAGATAATTTATATGACAAAGTACTGCGATGGGATTTAAATAATCCGGATGCATTGCATTTGAAGGGCGTACTTGCTTTCCAGCAGGAACGCTATCATGCGTCAGTGGATCTCATTTCACGTGCCATAAAAGAGGATTCCAGCCAAGCCGCTTTTTACAATAATCTGGGCAATACGTTCAATGCATTGGGGAAATACGAACGGTCCATTGCATGCTTCAAAAAGGCTGTGGAAATCGATCCGGCGATGGCGGACGCCTTTTTCAACCTGGCCAACGCTTATCAAAAAAAAGGTGAGTTTGATAAGGCCATCGATCATTATCATCGTGCGATACAATTGAAACCCGACTGTGCCCATATCTACAATAATTTGGGTATCACTTTTGATGACAAAGGGCAGGTCGACAACGCTGTCAATGCTTATCGTATGGCTATTAAGCTTGATCCGGATTGTGTCGATGCCTACAACAATCTTTGTGCCCTGCAAGAGGGTATGTCGCAATTGACGGATGCGCTGGATACTGCCAAAACCGCCCTAAAGATTGATCCCTCCTCTTCGTTCGCTATGCTAAACCTTGCCAAAGTCTATTATCGTCAGCAGCGTTTTGAGGATGCGATTGCACTATTAAGGACGCTAACCAAAAAACAATTGTCTGATACGTTCAATGCCCGTGTTTACTACCTTCATGGAAAAGTATGCAACAAAATGGAGCGATATGATCGGGCTTTTTCGTCCTTTACGACAGCCAATCAGTGTGTCTTCAAGTCCCACGCCATGTCTGCCTACCGTAGAAAAAACGCCTTAACGCTAAAGGAAATCGATGAGATCCAGGCTTTTTTTTCAAGTGCGCGTATCCGTTGCTGGAAAAGGTTCGATCCTGCTACAGCAAAACATAATATGGTTTTTTTAGTGGGATTTCCCCGATCCGGTACCACACTGTTAGAACAGATTTTAAATACCCACAAGCGGGTCGTCACCTTGGACGAGCAACCCATTTTTGAAAATGTTTTCAATGGATTTCGAAATCCGTCCGAGAGAATGAAACAGTTGGATCAATTATCAAAGGCAGAAATAGAATATCTTCGAAAAAGCTACCTTGATAAAGTCACAAGAAAAATCAACAATGATGAATCCATTGAAACAATAGTAGATAAATTACCTTTAAATATTTTATATTTGGGCATTATGTATCGATTTTTTCCGGATGCCAAGATTATTGTTGCTTTGCGGCACCCCTTGGGATGCGTTTTGAGCGCTTTTATGCAAGAGTTCAAAATCAATAAAATGATGTTCAATTTCCTGACATTAGAGGGATGTGCCAGATTTTATGCAAAGGTGATGGGGCTTTACCTGCATTACCAAAGTGTTCTGCCAATGCAGATATACCAGATCCGCTACGAAGACATAGTGGATGACTTTGAGAATGAAATCAGAAGTCTTTTTGATTTTTTGGCGCTTGAGTGGCAGGGGCTGGTCTTGAATTATCATCAGTCTGCCAAAGACCGCAAAATCAGTACACCCAGTTATAGTCAGGTAGTAAAACCGATTTATCGTGATGCAATCGACAGATGGAAACACTACCGGACTCACCTATCGCCTGCCTTAACCTGGGTAGAGCCATTCATTCAATCTTTTGGATACAAAAACGAGTGATGTGGCGATAGACAGCAAAAATAGCCGTTATTGCCTTAAAAAGAGATGACATACTTGTAGCAATAGGCGCTATTATGAATAAAGAACGGCTGACAGACGTTGACCAGTCTACGCTCCATAGGCCGGGCCAATCCAAAAAGGATCTTCAGCAAGAGATTCAACGCATCCAACGATCCATCGCTGTTTATCCTGAGAATTCCCAATACTATAATCTGTTGGCATCCGCATATCAGCGTGCCGATAATGATAAAAACGCTATTTTAGCCTACCGTAGAGCCCTATCATTGAATCCCCGTTGCACTGAATCACTTCTTGGACTGGGTCTTATCCACAAAAGACGCAACGAATTGGATTGGGCGATTCGATATTACCTGAAGGCGATTGGTGTGGATCCGAGCCAGCCTGCGGCTTACAATAACCTGGGAACGGCATATCGTGCCCAGGGAAATTTAAAAAAAGCAGCTGCTTGTTTTCGACAGGCCATCGGCATCGATCCTGCCTATAAAAAGGGGCTCATGAATCTTGGGAATGTTTCGCAAAAAATGTACAACTTTGAAGAAGCGATCATTTGTTATCAAAAAGCACTGGCGTTGGATGAAAATTTTTCCACGGCATATCTGAATTTGGGGTTTGTGTATCAAGCGCTGAGGCGCGTCGACGATGCCATCAAGGCCTTTCAAAAGGTGCTTGATCTCGATCCTGAAAATGACAAAGCGTTGGTCTATCTATACCATCAATATCGGTATGCTTGCGATTGGCGAAAAATGGATCACCTATCAGCAAAGCTGGATGCAAAAATCAAGCAGGCCATCAGTACCGGCAGAGTTCCGGCAGAACCACCTTTTTTAAACATCACACGATGCATGGATCCCTATTTGAACCATTGTGTGGCTCGATTGTGGAGTAAGGCCATTGAGCACAGTACAGCCATGGCCAGATCATCAACAACAGTGATGGAAAACAATGGATTAAGAAAAAAAAGGTTTTGATGTCGCTATCACGTAAAGGAAGGCAAGGATAGAAGGTGAAATTATACCGATTTTGGAAAAGTAACTATATCTAAGAGAATGGTAAGTCGTTAAAATATAAGGTGTTATTGCCCTCTTAAACCGGCAGCAATGTTTTCATTAATTTTAATCAGAATATCCAGTTTTTCAGGGGCTGGAGAACCCAAAACTTCGAAAATGCGTTTGTCAACAAAGCGACTCAGACGGAAGATGTCGAGCTTTATGGCATGCGGGAGAGGATTGTCCTCTTTGGCGATTTCTGCCTGAAAAATCGTCCAAATTCTTTGGTTGTAGCGGAGGGCTTCATCCAGCAGTTCTCGTCGGTTAACGTCTGTCCATTTTTTTTGGCAGTTTCTGAGCTTACTTGCACCTTCAGTTAAAACCCTGGCTTCAGTTTCCCTGCCAGAGACAGTCGTTTTCTCAACCGTTTTATAAGCATTGAGGGCTTTGTTATAGTGCACGGGCGATTGCCTCCTCTTCATAAGCAATAAGCTTTTTACACGTTTTAAGTGCCTGATAATAGTTGTTGTCTAATATTTCTTTGCTGATACGATCAATGATACTTAGTGAACCTGGAGCTGCATTTAAAAACTCCCTGACCAGTTTCCAATAATTTTTATGGTATTTGGGTAGATTATCTTCATCGATATACATTAATTGAATTGCGAAATATATTCTTCGGGCTGGGGAGTTGGCCTTGTCGGCGCTAATTATATCTTTTTGACGGAGAATAGGGACCGGATTTTCAACAATAAAGTTGGCCTTGGAATCGCCGTTCGTGATGACCGCGCCACTAATAATCATCCGTTCGCCAGGTTTTAATGTAATTTTTAGGCCCATTACATATCAAGTTCCATCGACTGTATAGGGGGACATTATGAAAGATATCGGTAATAACCTTAGTGAAAATTTTTGCGATACATTTACTATGATATTCTTATAGAGGTAATTTGGGCAAGGTGGAAATCCGCCTTGCCCAAATTTTTAATATTGAATAAATCCCTAACTCATTAGAAGAGTTGCAGTACTGCCTGGGCCGCCTGAGATGACATCGACAAAGAGGTGGTACCCAGAGACTGACGTGTCTGCAGCATCAGCATGTTGGCCCCTTCTTCATTCATATCAGCCAGTGTCAAGTTGTCGGCACCCGTGTTCAAAGTGTTTGCCATCTGAGTCGTGAAATCGGCACGAATCTGAATGGTCGAAAGGTTGGATGCCAGCTTTTGCGCTTCAGTCCGCAAGTTTGTAACAGCATCGTCAATATCGCTGATTGATGCTTCAATATCGGTGTTAGTGGAAAAATTAGCTGCTTGAACTGATACACCGGCGATGGAGCCCTGTGTGGTAGCAGTTGTACCGGAGACGCTCAAGGTGTTGGTGCCGTCCTCGTTGAATTCAACGGACAGACTGTCGCTGTTGAGCAGGTTCTGTCCGCCATAGCCCGAGTCTCTGGCCATCTTGGCAATCTGGGAACGAACGGTATCAAACTGGTTGGCAAGGTCACTGGTATTTGAAGATGTCTTGGCTGCCGAGGCCAGGGATTTCATCTGATCCAGCAGATCGTAGATGCCTTCAATACCGGTATTCGCCGCCTCAATGACCTTGATGGCTTCATTCATGCCGTCTTTTTTTGCGCTTAGATCTTCAGCCCGGTCATAGTGGTCTTTGGATTTGAAAAAGTTAACCGGATCATCCAGCGCTGTGTTGACCTTTTTACCGCTCGCCAAGCGTTTCTGGGTGGTTTCCATCATGTTGGTGGTGTTCTGAAGAGCGTAAAGGTTGGACCGCATTCCGGCTGTAAGTGTAATTGCCATGGTGTTTCTCCTTTTCTAGGTGTTGGTTCGGCATTCTTGCCGTAAAGTGTATTTTGTATGCGCGTTACTTTTTAAATCTGCTTCGCGCCTCCTTTCGTTTTTTTTACGCGATACAACCCTATTATCGTTCCCAACGATTCATACTTTAGGAAAAAGCCAAGCATGGCATTGAAAATTATAGTTTAACGTCCTGTGTTGGAGTTGCAAATTGCAAAAAATTGCAATTTGCAACTTTGATCATTATCCGTTTTTATTGGTTTTTTTGCTTTTTTTGAATTGGGTTTTTTAGAAAAGATAGGCTGAGTAGTGCCTGATGGATTTAGTATTTTCTTGGTATCCACTTTAGCTTGGGGCCAGATAACCATGAAAGAATATGTTTTGTGAGATTTAAAATGATTTGCAATTTGCAACTTTTTTTTTCATAAAAGCCAAAAATAGAAAAGAAATAGTAATCCATTGTCACAAAAGAATAGAAAAGATCTATATTATTTATCGAGTTTAGAAGCACAACCTGTAAAGCTATGTCTAATAAAAATATCTATATATGGTACTTTCGTGAAATGAGGACAAGAAAAAGGCAAAGTGATAAAATAAAAGTCGGCATAGAAATATCGTTTCGGCAAAAAAATTGCTATGTAGATATATTATCCCGACACCAACAAGAGATCAAAAAGAACCAGGAGGCGCCAAGTGCAAGATTCAGAAATAAACCATGACGAAGGTATGTTGGAGGAATCTGTTCAATTGACAACTTCTACAAATGCCTTTGAAGGAATCGTTGGCGAAAGTTCAAAAATGCAGGCGGTTTTTCGTCTGGTCGAGCGCGTGGCGGATAGTGACAGTACCATTTTGATTAACGGTGAAACCGGAACCGGAAAAGGGTTGATCGCCCATGCAATCCACAAGCAGTCTTACCGCAAGGATCAACCTTTCGTATCCATCAATTGTGGTGCGATTCCTGAAAACCTGCTTGAGAGCGAACTCTTTGGGCATATCAAAGGGGCCTTTACCGGTGCCACATCCAATAAGATCGGTAAATTCGAAGCAGCCAATGGAGGGACGATCTTTCTTGATGAAATTGGTGATATGAGTCAGGATTTGCAGGTAAAAATCCTCAAGGTGTTAGAGGAACAAAGATTTGAGCCGGTTGGCGGGTGTAAGACCGTAAACGTCGATGTGAGAATCATTGCCGCAACCCATCGGGACCTAGAAGAAGAGGTTCAGAAGGGTAAATTTCGTGAAGATTTATTTTACCGACTTTATGTAATACCGATTAAACTTCCATCGCTAAGGGAGAGGCGATCTGATATTCCACACTTTGTTAATCATTTTGTCGACCATTTGAACACCGCAAAGAAAACAAATGTAAATTCAATATCTGAAGAAGCGCTTGGTATTTTACTTCAACATGATTGGCCTGGTAATGTCAGAGAATTGTCCAACCTGATGGAACGTTTGGTCGTGATAAAAGGCGAAGGGGAAATCAGAGCGGATGATCTACCTGAAAAAATGAGAAGTAATACACCGAAAAACAATCTATCATCTATTGAAGTTACGAGTGACGGCTTATGTTTGAATACAGCGGTCAGTGAGTTTGAAAAGCGGTTGATATACCAGTCGCTGGAGAAAACCAAGTGGGTTAAAAACAAAGCCGCCCAACTACTTAATGTCAAGCGTACCACCCTAGTGGAAAAAATCAAACGCTATGATCTGCATAAATGTGCCTGAATGCCCCCAATCTAATCAAATCGCTGACTATATCATCGGTCGTCAACTTGGTGACACGCGTTTATCGAGTTGACACACGATGGGAACCAAATAAATTTGTCCATCCTCATCATACCTGATTAGAATTTCGATAAAATAATAATAAACAATGGGTTGGCTGATATTGCGGCGCCCTTGAGTTCATCTATGCGCAGTGGCAACTAAATTGCAGAGTACTTTTGGTGCAATGGATCGTTGTCTTTGGTGGACAGAATCGGTGGTCAAACACCGTCAACCATTTAGTGTCCGTCCAGAAATAGGAAAATTTGTTCGAGATCAAGGCGCGCGAAAATTTTCGCCACAGGCGCCCCGGAGGAAGTGCCCTTGGGGTGCATATGGTTGATTTTCCGAGGATAAAAATTTTCGCGCAACGCCGATATCGGGGAAATTGGGCATTTCTGGATGGGCACTATGTAACGGAAATGGCCTTAATAGGAAGAAGATGGACACTATAACTGTGCTGCTGGTTGCAAGTAATCCAACCATGTGTGACCATTTAACAAGCATCCTTCAGACCAATGACAAGCTGCGCCTTGAAACTTGCACAAGCGCGCAAAAGGCTTTGAAACTATTAAAAAGCCAACGAATCCAAATTGTTTATTCTGACTTGCAAAACGATGAAATGTCAGGTGTGGCGTTGGTTCAAAAAGCCAAACAGATAATGCCTGATGGGTATTGTATGGTTGGTTCGACAACCGGCACTGCTCAAGACGTAATATTGGCGATGCAAGCGGGGGCGGATGAATTTATCATTGATCCATATGATAGAGAATTAATCGAAAACACATTTGAAAAGGCCATATTGGATGTCACCAAACAGCAACCATCGATTGTTAATCAACAATTTTTACCGAAAAAGATTATTACCCAGGAAAAAGCCCTGACCAGCATGCTCGATATTGCCAAGAAAGTCGCTCCAAGTACGGCCAGTATTCTGATCACTGGGGAGAGCGGAACCGGCAAAGAACTGCTTGCTTCATTTATCCACCAGAATAGTAACCGAAGCAATGAACCTTATGTGGCGCTCAATTGTGCAGCGTTGCCTGAGCAACTTGCCGAAAGTGAATTGTTCGGTCATGAGAAAGGTGCTTTTACCGGCGCGATCAGTCGTAAAATTGGAAAGTTCGAGAGTGCCGGAAAAGGAACCGTGGTGCTGGATGAAATCACGGAAATGGCAATGCCTCTCCAGGCAAAATTGCTTCGTGCACTTCAGGAACGCGAAATTGTAAGGCTTGGCAGCAATCGAAGCGTCTCCATTGATGCCAGAGTTGTCGCGATCAGCAACCGAAGCATAAAAAAAGCGGTCCAGGATGGTATTTTTCGCGAAGATTTGTTTTACCGTCTAAACGTCATTCCTTTGACGATTCCACCCTTGCGTGAACGAAAAAACGACATCCCTTTGCTGGCCGATTATTTTTTACAGCGTTTCAGTGCTCAGAATGGAAAATCCATGTCATCTATATCAGATGAGACAATGGATTTCTTGGTCAAGCATTCCTGGCCGGGAAATGTGCGTGAACTCGAAAATGTGATCCAGCGCGGGGTGTTGATCGGAAGTGGTGACGTGCTTTTAAAAGAACATCTGATCATGGAAGAACCCGTTCGCGCCGCTATAGAAACACCGCAATTTTCTGTGGGCATGACGGTTAGAGAGATGGAGAAGACCCTGATCTTCAACACATTGGAAAGTGTAAACGATAATCGGACACACGCAGCGAAAATGCTTGGCATTAGCATCCGGACGTTGCGCAACAAACTGAACGAATACCGTGAAGAAATGGGAATTTCAGCAGAATAAGCAGCATTTGGGATTTCAAAAATCGTATAAAGCTTTGGAAGTTGAATCCGACTTGTTCGCGGCAATATGAAATTCGGAAAGATAGTAAATTGAAAAAATGGAATATAATTTGCATAACAAGATTCTAAAAGTAACCTAGGAATATATTTTATGGATAATTCACCGATCAACTTATTTAAAGGTACGATTGCAACCCTGTCGCGATCTTTGGATTTGCGGGCTCGAAAACACGAGGTGATTTTAGATAATGTCGCCAACGCAGATACGCCAAATTATAAACCCTTTAAAATGAACGTTGAGGAAGCACTGCAAACACAGCCGCAAGAAAATCAAGCATCGCGCCTGCGACGAACTGATGATCAACATCTTGCCGCACAGAAAAGTGCCAATAATTTTTCTGTTGATTTTGATTCAGGCAATCCTGATCCACTTTTATTTCGTGGCGATCAAAATGGCGTTGATATCGATGCCGAAATGACGGCACTTGCTAAAAACAGCTTGTTATACAAGGCGTCGACGCAAATTATCGCATCGAAGTTTAAAGGATTGAAAAAAGCCCTAACAGGAGGAACCCAGTAACATGAACTTTCTGAATAGTTTGGATATCAGTTCAAGTGGACTGAGTGCTCAGCGGCTCCGAATGAATTTAATTTCCAGTAATCTGGCGAATGTCAATACAACGCGAACAGAAAACGGGGAGCCATATAAACGAAAAGATGCCGTTTTCGAATCCGTTAAAGACAGTGACTTTGAGGATGTCTTGAATGACCAAATCGATACTGCTTCTAAAGGCGTCAATGTGGCCAGTATCGTCGAAGATGAGAAGCCTTTTATCGAAAAATATGACCCTGGCCATCCGGATGCTGATGAAAACGGATATGTTCGCCTTCCTAATGTAAATATCGTAGAGGAAATGGTGAATATGATTTCAGCCAGTCGCAGTTTTGAAGCCAATGCCACAGCGGTTAGCGCTACAAAGGATATGGCAATGGCCGCCCTGAAAATAGGAGAAACGTCATGAATGATCTGACAATATCGAATTTACAGTCCATATTGCCAAAATCAGGCGAGACGAAGCCTCAGACGTCAGATGAAACATCTGCAACGCCATTTAGTGATTATGTCAGGCAGTCATTGAATGAAGTCAATCAGAAAATGCTTGATGCAGATCAATCCATTGAGGACTTTGTAACCGGAAAAAATCAAGATATTCATCATACGATGATATCCATGCAAAAAGCAGAGGTCTCATTTGAGCTTGTGTTTCAGCTTCGAAACAAAATTATCGCCGCTTATGATGAGATTCGCAAAATGTCAATTTAATGACTCCGTGAATCAAGCTTTAAGATCCTGAGGAATCAAGATGGCCTTTTCATTTGCTACGTTGCCCCAACAAATCAAGCTGGCCTTTAGAGGGCTTTCAACCGGAAAATTGGTCGCCATGGCCATTTTGGTCGGTAGTACGATTGCCGCACTTGCCTTCTTGATGACATGGTCGGAAAACGACGATTTACAACCATTATATAGTAATCTGGCTCCAGAGGATGCCGCAGCGATTGTAACTAAGCTAAAAGAGAGCCAAATTCCCTATCAGCTGACCATGGATGGAACCGGTATTCGTATCCCTTACGATAAGATCTACGAAACTCGTCTGGACCTGGCATCTCAGGGATTGCCAAGGGGGACCGGTATTGGATTTGAGGTTTTTGATGAAACCAAGCTAGGCATGACCGAATTTGTACAAAACGTTAACTACCAGCGGGCATTACAGGGCGAATTGAGCCGAACCATTAATACTTTGATGGAAGTGCAAAGTTCACGGGTGCACATTGTGATGCCGACCCGATCGCTGTTTATCGAGGAAGAAGAACCCGCAACGGCATCGGTTATCCTGAAGCTTAGAAGAGGCAAGTATTTAAGCAAAGCACAAATTCAGGGTATTGTCCACTTGGTGTCATCCAGTGTATCCCGATTGAATCCCGAGGATGTGACCATCATCGATGACAGTGGAAAGATGCTCGCTGGGTTCAAGGAAAAATCAACGGTCAGTCAAGTAACATCCAACCAGTTGGCCTTTCAGGAGAAAAAGGAGCGTCTGCTCGAAAATCGTGTAAAGACGATGCTGGAAAGTGTGCTTGGACAGGATAAGGCCATTGTGCGGGTTTCATGTCTGCTTAACTTTACCCAACAGGAAAAAACAGAAGAACTTTATTTGCCGGATAACACAGTTATTCGCAGCGAACAAGGATCAAGCTCCGTCTCCAATGCAGCCAACCAAGGCGCTGCAGGGGTTCCAGGTCTGCAGGCAAACGTCGTTCCCGGCAATGCAGGCGCAGCAGGGTCGAATGGCGCAAAAAGAAATCAAAAGGAACAATATACAAAAAATTACGAAGTGGGCAAGCTGATCAATCGCCAGATCATGCCCATTGGCAGTGTTCAACGGCTGTCGGTCGCTGTTATCGTAGATGGGAGTTACAAGGCCCCCGAGGAGGGCGCCGAAGGTGAACAGGCGCAATATGTTCCACGAACGGTTGAAGAGATGGCCAAACTCCAAAATATTGTCAAAAGCGCTGTTGATTACGATGCTGATCGGGGAGATAAGATCGAAGTTGTCAATATTCCCTTCGAGGTTGAGATGGAACCCGAGATGCTGGCTCAGCCTGAACCGGTGGGGTGGATGGAGAAAATCAAAGAGCATCAAGGGGTGATTAAATACGCTGCAGCAGCACTGTTCTTTCTCTTTTCCTTTATAATGATTATCAAGCCGCTGACCCGTTGGTTGACATCGACACCCATTGAGGAAATTCAGATGCTTGAACAGCTTCCACAGACAATCAAAGAGTTGGAACGCCGGTATGCAGAGGCGGAAAAAGAAAACAGCTATACACGTCAAATCGAAAACTTGATCAACGAGAATCGTTCAGGTTCCACTAGACTCATGAAAGAGTGGCTGAAAGAAACCTAAATAGAACAGAATTATGGACCCAAGAAACCTCATCGGATCATTAAAAGCAGCTATCCTGGTGCATGCCCTGGGATGGGATGTGGTCTCTCCAATTATGAACCAGCTCAGTAAAGCGGAGAGAAACTTGGTGTTCAAGCTGCAGTCTAAATTGGAAAATATTTCTCCTGCACTTGTTGAAGGCGTGGCACGCGAATTTCTTGAAAAAGCGATTCCTCCCAAGCAGATTGAGAGCAAGGAAAAGGCTGAAGATGATAAGTCAGGCGATGATGCACTGGAAGGAGCCAGAGAAAAGAAATTAAAGGCCATTCAGGCAATTCCACCAGACGCGCTTATCCAACTGATTCAAAATGAGCATCCGCAAACCATCTCGCTGATTATTGCCCATTTGCCGCCCCATATTGCCAGTGAGGTGATGGGCCTTTTGCCCGATGAAATCAAGTCCGATGTGGCCTGCCGCATCGCGAACCTGGATAAAATTGCCTCAGGTATGCTTGAAGAAATAGACAATGTGCTGGAAGAGATTCTTGCCAACAAGGATACCTCCACGACTCAAAAAGCCGGTGGGGTGCCGCGCTTAGCTGAAATTTTGAATATGATCGACGGCACGACGGCCGAGCAGATCATTGAAGAAATAGAAGAAGAGGATCCTGATCTAGCGGAAGAGATCAGGCAAAATATGTTCGTATTCGATGATATTGTTTTGGTAGATGATAGGGGGTTGCAGAAAGTTTTACGCTCTGTGGAATCGCAGGAATTAGCGGTAGCATTGAAAGCATCTACGGATGAGGTGAAAGAAAAAATATTCCGTAACATGTCCGAAAGGGCAGCTGAAATACTCAAAGAGGAAATGGAAGTTTCCGGGGCAATCAGAATCAAGGATGTTACCGATGCTCAACAAAAAGTCACCAAAATCGTTCAGGATATGGAACGTAAGGGCGAGTTGGTGATAAGCGGAAGAGGAGGGGAGGAATTTGTTGGCTAACTCACCGAAAAATGACAGCTTGTCCACGGCCGATGCTTGTGCCCTTTACTATTTCCCTGAGATTCCGAACACGGCGAATGCGGCATGCGAGAATAACTCGACGCCTGCCCGTTTTACCAGCGGATCATTTGAAGAGCATAATGATCAATCCTCTCAAAAGAGCGCACCCCAAGATGCGGAGCAGATTCAGTCTTTGATTGAAGAGGCCTTCAATAAGGGGGTGGCGCAAGGGCGCGCTGAGATGAAAGCGGCCCAAGAAGAGCAAATAAAAAATGCTGTCGCCGCCTTTGAGACGGGTATACAAGAGATGCATCGGATACGGCAACAGGACATTGCATGCATGGAATCGGAAATTGTCCGACTCGCACTTGCAATCACCAAAAAGATTGTCGGCTATGAAACAGAGCATCATGCGGTGATTCAACACGTGGTTGAACAAGCCATTGGAAAAGTGAATGATACACGCCAGCTTGTCATCAGAATAAACCCAAAAGACATGGATACGATTAGAGCCCTTGAACAGGACCTATTACCGGTTGACGATTTGGGAACCATTTTTCGAATCGAGGCGGATGAAGGCGTCAAACGCGGAGGCTGTGTGATTGAAACAAAACTGGGTGACATTGATGCTAGAATCGACAAACAGATTAAGATTATCGAAGAACGGTTGATTGAACAGATCCCTAAACCTTCCGTTTAAAATGATCAATGGGGTAAAACGGTGTTCCAGACTTTTTCGGCAGACAAGTACCACGATATCGTAAATACGCTTGTTCCTATTCGTTCCAATGGGCGCGTTAAAAAAGTTGTTGGCATGGTCATCGAAGCCAGCGGGCCAGCCTCACAGATCGGTTGTGTTTGCGATATCGCCACTGAGGGGGGCGACGGTACGGTTAGCGCTGAGGTGCTTGGTTTCAAGGAAGAGTCGGTGTTGCTCATGCCGCTTGAGGATATCCGTAGTTTGGGCCCGGGATGTAAAGTGATTGCCAGGAAAGAAAAGGCGCATATCGGGGTGGGGCAAGCCCTGTTGGGACGGGTGATCGACGGGCTTGGCAGTCCGATTGATGGTAAAGGCCCGCTTAAAATCGACGACGAATATCCCATTTATGCCAATCCGGTAAATCCGCTGTTGCGCAATCGCATATCCCAACCACTGGATATTGGTATCCGCGCCATTAATGGCCTGCTTACTGTGGGGTGTGGACAGCGGATGGGAATTTTTGCTGGATCCGGCGTTGGCAAAAGTGTTTTGATGGGGATGATTGCCAGACGAACATCTGCTGATGTGAACGTCATTGCCCTGATCGGGGAGCGGGGCAGGGAACTCAATGATTTTATTCAGCGTGATTTAGGACCTGAGGGGCTTAAAAAATCGGTTGTCGTTGTCGCCACCTCTGACCACCTGCCGCTGGTTCGCCTGCGGGGAGGATTTATCGCTACCGCCATTGCAGAATACTTCAGAGACCAGGGAAACCATGTCAATTTGATGATGGATTCGGTTACCCGGCTGGCCATGGCTCAACGGGAGATCGGTTTGTGCTTGGGGGAACCACCAACAACCAAGGGATACACACCATCGGTTTTTTCCATGCTCCCCAAGCTGTTGGAGCGTGCGGGAACCTCTTCACACCGGGGAACCATTACCGGCCTTTACACGGTTCTTGTTGAAGGCGATGACATGAACGAACCCATTGCGGATGCTGCTCGATCCATTCTCGACGGTCATATTGTCTTAACCCGTGAGCTGGCAAACCAGAATCACTATCCGGCCATTGATGTACTCAAAAGCATCAGCCGCGTCATGGAAGATGTTACCGATCTGGATCACAAACATCATGCCGGTCGTATCAAAGAGGTCCTGGCTACCTATCGAAAAGCTGAAGATTTGATCAACATCGGTGCGTATGCTGCCGGTAGCAATCCCAAAATCGATTATGCTATCAAAATGATAGACCCCATCAATGGTTTTCTTAAACAGGGAATCAATGAAGAAACCTCCTATGAGGACAGTATTGGCATGCTAAAGCGTATGATGGAATGATTTCCTCTACAATAGCCTTGCCCATTTTACTCCTTTCTATTCAGTCTATCCCTTGCATCCAATTTATGAGAAAAACAGTGCCGCTACTGGCGCCATCATTGCGCCCTTAACATTACGAGATAGGAAAAATCCTCCAGCGGCGGTAATTGTTGCCCGGCAATCGATGAAAATAGAAAAAAATCAGGTCGAATAATTGAATGAAAATATTGTAAAAACAAATGATTAAAATAGTATTAAAAGTTGGCATTAAGTTTGCTTTTGATAATCTGTCAATAGATGATTTCAGCCAAGCTGACATCTGGTTTAGGGAACGTATAAAGGGCAGAAATGTTCACATTTAAATTACAATCGGTTTTAGATCATCGGAAAATGATCGAAGACAACATCAAAAAAGAGTTGGCTGAAATAAGGCAACGGGTCATCGAGAATCAAGAGAAACTGGAATTGCTAATGCAAAAAGAGATGAACACTGCTCACGCACTCGAACAAGAACAAGCACAAGGCCTGGCAAGTGATGGTGTGGTAGCCTATCATGCGTATCTAAAGAATCTCTCCCAAAAAATTATTAGGCAGCGCCAAGTTATTGATGACGTCCAAAAAGAGGAAGCTGTTAAAAAAGAAGCGTTGCTTGAAGCAATGAAGAAACGCCAGATTTTGGAAAAACTGAAAGAGCAAGGTCTGGATCGATACCATAAGGACCTTTTGAAAACGGAACGGGCCTTTATCGATGAGATTGCCGTCAACCAGTTTGTCCGCTCAAGCATGAGCGGTAACGGAGAAGATGAATAATGGATATCGGCGCATTTATGCAATCTTTTTGTTCGGGTGAGTCAATCATTTCCAAAAGAAGCGGAATGCCCGACAAGGCAAATTTCAATGTATACGGGCAATCTTCCGGGGAATTGGCTACCGACAACGAGACAACGTCTTTTATTCAGGCCGTACAACAAATTCTTGGTCAGACTGACTCCGGGCAGGGTGTAAGCGATGAGCTCAATGGATTCAGTCAATCTGGTCAGGAACCATCCAATGACCTTTCTCCTATTCTTTTTCTCTTGGAAATGTTGGGGCAAAAAGAAATTGGTGAATTGGAATCAATGACCAACCCGGAAAACGATTCAGATGCTGACGGCACAATCGCTGATTTGCTGGTGCAGATCAATGCGCAGCTGGCTGGAATGGACGTTACGGTCCAAGATTTATCTGGCGAAAATACGGAAAATCTAACCCGCCTGATGCCCCTGCTGCATAATAACATGTTGGCCTTGGAAACGTCGATTACCAGATCTGAGATGGCCATCAGTGATGATACGCTAAACGATCTCCAAAAAACACGCGCACTGCTTCAAACGGCCATCCGGCAAACACTTCATTCGGCGGGACAAGAGAACGCATTTGAGAAAGTCGCCAACGATGTCACCCGTCCGGTGCCAATACCAACGGATACGCCTGAAATGGGTATCTCGAGCAATGCTTCGACAAGCGAAAACATTGCTGCCAAACTGGCCAATGTAGTCGATAGAATGACCCAGATGACAGATAATCACTTGGCAGATAATCGATTGGCAAACGGTGGTTTAACAGATGGTCAAATGGCAGATAATCGATTGGCAAATGGTGGCTTAGCAGATGGGTGGGGGAAAGATGATGTCGCCAATTCCATCGCCAGTGCCATGGCGACCAAAAAAATGGCATCCCAACTTGTTATTGAAAAGGCGTCAAGCCGTAGCAATTTCTTGGCAGAGACATTGAGCGATTCATCCGTCCAGGCAAAAACCGACATAACCGATGGCAATAACAATCGGGCTAAATCCTTGGCTCAGGCCTTGATGGCTCAAAATGAGAATCCGCAAGCCCGGCAAGATGCGAATCATTCAACTTTTGAGAATGACACGGATCCCCGCCACCCACTGGAATGGGTGGGGCATAAAAAAGAAACGGGAAAAGGAGTCCCCCCTGTTTCAACTACTACCGGACAGCCCCAGGCGGCGTCCTCCCAGCAAGTGTTGGATCAGCGCCTTTTTGCCAATGACAAACAATCCTTAAAAGATGCACCGCAACCACAAGCAGTTGACAATGAGGTTTCCAGGGTGGCCGTATCGAACGGCCTTGATCGTGACGTCGTTAAAAATGAATCTTTCAACGCTGCACTGCCTGCGGATCCCATCATCGACAGTAAAGCTTCCACTGGTGGGGCGGGTAAATCTACTACCATTCCCATGCCAGCATCTGGTGATACGGCTTTTCAGAAAACGGTGATGAATCAAATTGTGGAAAAGGCGACACTTCGATCGGTAAATGATCGTTCAGAAATGCGGATCCAGTTGAAACCTGATTCATTGGGTGAAGTCCGAATGAATATTGTTTCCGAAAAAAACCAATTGGTGGTGCAGATGATTGCCGAAAAATCAGAAACCAAGGAGATCATCGAGAGTCAAATCCACCATCTAAAAGCGGAACTGGACAAACAAGGCCTAACCGTTGGTAAAATCGAAGTGATGATCAGTGCGAACAATGATTCACAAGATGGCCGTGGACAATTTTTCCAGATGTTTAAAAACAATCCTGATGGAAGCGGTAAAAGACAAAGTGGTACTCGCCAGGAGACAGCCTCCCAGCACCAAAGCGATGAAAAAGAAGCCGATTCATCCGGAGATGGGGTCAACTATTTTGCTTGAAATCCAAATTTCGTCCGTAAGATGACCAATGTCATTCAATAAAGAGGTAAAAGCATATGACAGTCATGAGCGTTTCCGAAGTCTACAGTCAGGCCAACACAACCACCAGTACGACTGAAGCGGTGATGGGTAAAGATGATTTTTTGACCTTGCTGATCACACAGTTGAAAAACCAGGACCCATTGAATCCTTCGGACAGTACCGAGTTCACGGCCCAATTGGCACAGTTCAGCTCACTTGAACAACTTCAAAATATTAATGACGCATTGGCCAGTTTCGAGGTTTATCAATCCACAGCCAACAATATTCAAGCTTCAAACTTTATCGGTCAAACGGTTACGGCCGCGGGGGACACGATTTCCGTATCAAATGGCGCATCCGATTCCTTATCCGTTGCCTTGGATGCTCCTGCCCAAACCGTATATATCCAGATTTACGATGCCTATGGGGAATATGTGACCGACATCGAAGCTGGAAGCCTGGATGCCGGCATGCATACCATCGCCTGGGACGCCACCGACCAGTATGGTGCCGCTGTGGAAGACGGCAGATATACGTTTTCTGTTATGGCTGTTGATGGCGATGGGAACAGTGTCTCCTCAACGTCTTATATCACGGGGCAGGTAACCGGTGTTGACTATCAAAGCGGCGAAACCATGCTGCTGATCGGTGACCAGGAAGTCTCCATTGCCTCACTGATTCGCGTCGAAGATCTCAACACCGATAATAATGAATCATAGATTTAGAAAAAAATCATTCTATTCTAAAGGAGAATAAACATGATCGGTTCACTCTACTCAGGAATTTCAGGTCTAAAAGCAAACACCAGTGCCATGGCGGTGATCGGCGATAACATTGCCAATGTGGATACCACCGGTTTCAAATCCTCCAAGGTGTCCTTTGCCAATATTTTCAGTTCGACCTTAACGCGCACGGGCTTGGAAATCGGTCGTGGCGTGACCCTCAACGGCGTGAATTCACAGTGGGAAACGGGGTCGCTTGAAAACACGAGCAGTGCAACCGACCTATCCGTCAATGGCACCGGGCTATTTGTTGTTAACGATCCAAGCACATCCATCCCCTATTATACCCGGGCTGGCCAATTCGAATGGAACAACGAGGGAAACTTGGTGACTCCCGATGGCTTCATTGCGCAGGGCTATACCATCGCTACAGATGGAACCGTTGGAAATATCGAAAATATTTCACTGCCCAACGGAACCAGCGCGCCCAATGCCACCGAAAACATCACATTTGGCATCAACCTCGACGCCGATGCAGAGGATGCTGATACCTTTACCAGTTCCATTACCACCTATGACTCATTGGGCTCCGAGGTTATTTTGGATTTCGTTTTCACCTACGATCTGGCCAATACAGAGTGGGACTGGGCCGTCACCCCTTCTGTGGGCAGTTCTACAAGTTCCGGCTCAATCTCTTTTGATGCGGATGGGGGCCTGACCGCTCCTGCGACCAACCCGACGATTAGTGTCGACACTTTCCCCAACGGCGCTGATACCTTAGACATCACCTGGACTATGCTGGATGCCAGCAATGCGAGTGATGGCAGCATTACTGGGTATAGTTCGGAGTCTACCAAAACGGCCCAGACACAGGATGGGTATCCCTCCGGAAGCCTCCAATCGGTGAGTGTGGATGAGGATGGATATTTTACAGGTATTTATTCCAATGGGTCCATGATTCCATTCGCTCAAATTGCCTTGGCCGACTTTGCCAGTTACTCCGGGTTGGCCAAGATGGGCAGCAATTTATACGCATCCTCCCTGGCTTCTGGACAAGCGTTGGTCAGTGCTCCGAATACAGCCAGTTTGGGGTCCATTGCACCCAGTACACTGGAAATGTCCAATGTTGATTTGGCTGGAGAATTCGTGGAAATGATCACCACCCAGCGGGCTTACCAGGCCAACTCCAAGGTGATTACCACCAGTGATGAAATCCTCCAGGAACTGATCAATATCAAACGGTAATTCAATTGACCTAAACATCGTTTCGGGCAGCCGGCGGTCTTCAATCACAATGAGGGCTCGCTGGCTGACTCGCCCTTTTTCCCACGCCTTCCTTCTGGTCTAACTTTTCCGGCACGTTCGTTTTCAGCTGTCAACTGCTTGACTGTTACCCAATAATTGACACCTGAAAACGCACATCAATCAAATCGAAAACAATTTTTCAACCCTTTAAAACGATAATTTTAGCCAATATCACCCAAGACACCCCTAAAGTATATGCGCTTGGATTATCAATTGATATCAGTGGCTGACAATGGCATGCAACATGCTATAGTGTATTGCCATAACGTATGGTTGTTTAAACCGTTGAGATGTATATTAAGATTTGGCGGAGGTTGATGGATGTCAAAAACAGTAGTGATCATCATCATTACGGTTATCCTTTTATTCATGGGGGTGGTCGGCGCAGGTTTTTTTATTCTTTGGAACAAAATTTCGCAAATTTCCCAGACGCCGCCGAACACCGGGGAAATCCCCATTGAAGAGGAAGAGAATGTCATTGGTCCACTGTATACGCTGGATACCATGATCGTGAATCTGGCCGATCACGGCGGAAAACGATATCTTCGCGTGACAATGGCACTGGAACTCAGTGATGCAGAGGCGCAGGCGACCATTGAAAGTCGACTTCCCCAAATCCGTGATGCCATTTTGATGATCCTGCCCACCAAGAATTACGACGATGTCAGTACCACAGAAGGGAAAATCGCTTTGCGCACCGAAGTGATGGAGAAAATCAACGGCCTAATGACCAAAGGGCAGGTGAATAATATTTATTTTACCGAATTTGTCGTTCAATAGGAACGGATTATGGCAGACCAGATACTATCCCAGGAGGAAATTGATGCGCTGCTTTCGGCGATGGATAGTGGCGAAATCGACGTTGCCGAAGAAAAGCAGGAGGCTGCTGTCGAAGTCCGTTCCTATGACCTTACCGCCCAAAACATTATGGAGCGCGGCCAGTTCGATGCGCTCGAAGAGGTCTACGATAAATTTATCAACCTACTCCAGGCATCCTTGACCAGCCTTTTCCAAAGAGCGATTTCGGTTAAAATTGTATCTCGCGAAACCGTAAAATTTGGTGAGTTCATCAAAGCCTTTTCCAATCCGACAGGTTTTATCATTGTTAGCATGGAGCCTTTGATTGGATCATCACTTCTGGCCTTTGAACCCAATTTGGTGTTCTCCTTGATTGATTGCATGTTTGGCGGGGATGGCAAACCCATGGAAAAAATCCGTGAGTTTACCCTGATCGAACGGCGCATGCTGCAAAAACTGGCCATTGCCGTTATCAAGGACCTGGAAACCGCGTGGGATGTCGCCTTCACACTTCGGCCGGCTCTGCGCAAAATTGAGACCAAGCCCGAGTTCGTTTATCTGGTCAACCCCAGTGATCAATTGATTATTGTGGTTTTTGAAATCAGCACGGAGTCGTTCTCCGGGAACATTCATTTGTGCCTTCCGTATCTCATGCTTGAGCCCATTAAAGATCAACTCAGTTCAACTTATCTGCGCGAAAAAGACCGGGCCAGTTCATTCGGAGATGAAATCCGCAAATTGCTTGGTCGAACCGAGGTTAACATTGTCGCCGAATTGGGGAAGACGATCTACTCCGTTGAGGAGATCCTCAATTTTGAAGCGGGTGACATTATTCGGCTCAACACCGGCCCGCAGAATCATGTAATCGTAAACATTGAACGGGTCCCGAAATATTTAGGGATGCCCGGTGTTGTGAAAGGCAGTAAGGCCGTTCAAATCAATGAAGTGATCGATCCGGATCGGGGAAAAGGATAAGCGATGGCTGACAATAATCAAACCGCAACGGAACTGACCCCAACGCAGCAAGCAGGCAGCGCAAAAAGTGGCAAGGCAGGAAAGAATGAAAGTGAAAACCTGGACCTTCTGTTAGATATTCCGCTTGAGATAACCATCGAATTGGGACGCACCAAAATGCTGATCAATGACCTGCTCAAGCTAGGACAAGGCTCAATCATCGAATTGACCAAGGAGGCCGGGGATACGCTGGAAATACTTGCCAACAACCGGTTGATTGCAAAAGGTGACGTCGTTGTGGTCAATAAAAAATACGGCATACGGCTTACCGAGGTCATCAGCCCCATGGAAAGAGTGGAGAAACTGGGATGAATGCCGCGCCTGATATGATCACGACAGGGCTGAAGATGATCGCCGCATTGGGGATGGTGTTGGCGATGATTCTCGTTTTGCTTTATGGCCTGCGAAAAATGGCCAGTCAGCGCATTGGCGTTACTGGCGGCAAGCGCATTCAAGTGCTGGAAAATCATTATATGGGGGTGAAGAAAAGCATCGCATTGGTCCAGGTGCCTGGAAAAGTACTGGTGGTTGGATTGTCTGCTGATCGCATCAATCTTTTGGACACCCTTGACGAAACGATGATTGAAACGCCGTCGACGGATAAGTCTGCAAACGCATTCGGACCGCTTTTGAGTAACCGACTCAAAAGCATCGGCCGCAAGCGTAAAGGTAAGGATGCATCGTGAGACCCGCGGCCATGCGTATAAAAACCGGCAACGTGAAAACCCGGATGTGGCTATTGACCCGACCCTTGTGCATGGCAGTTGGGGTGATGGGGGCACTTTTGCTGGCGGGCAGCGCATGGGGACAGTCTGCAGCACCACTAATCAGTATCGGATTGGATCAAACAGCCGACCAAGGCAAGGTGGCCATGGTCATGCAATTGTTCCTGCTAATGACGGTCCTTTCCCTGGCCCCGTCGATTCTGATCATGTTGACTTCTTTCACCCGTATCGCCATTGTCTTCTCATTACTTCGGCAGGCCATGGGAACAAACCAACTGCCCCCTAACCAGATTGTGATCGGGCTGTCCCTTTTCCTTACCTTTTACGTGATGACACCGGTTTGGCAGCAGGTGAATCAGGATGCCTTGCAACCGTTCATTGCCAAAAAGATCGACCAGGAACAGGCATTGGAAAAGGCCATCGGACCGATTCGAAAATTTATGATTTCACAAACCCGCGAAAAGGACCTGGCGCTGCTGGTCAATGTGGCCAAAATGCCGCGACCGGCCAATATCAGTGAGGTCCCTACAACAGTACTGATCCCATCGTTTATCATCAGCGAGTTAAAAACGGCTTTTCAGATTGGCTTTATGCTTTATGTCCCGTTTTTAATCATCGACATGGTCGTGGCCAGTGTGCTGCTGTCCATGGGCATGATGATGCTGCCGCCGGTGATGGTATCACTGCCGTTTAAACTGATGATTTTTGTGCTTGCCGATGGGTGGCATCTGATCGTCGGGTCCCTGGTAAAAAGTTTTGCTTAAAGGAGGGTAATGCTATGACCCCTGAATTTGTTACCGGTTTTTTTCTTCAGGCCATCAAAACCGCCATTTTCTTGTCGGCCCCCATGCTGGCCGTTGGGCTGATTACCGGTGTCCTGGTCAGCATGTTTCAGGCCGCCACCCAGATCAATGAAATGACAATGGTGTTTGTGCCCAAAATGTTGGGGGTGGCCCTGGCATTGTTATTTTTTTTCCCCTGGATGATGAAAGTGATCATTGGCTTTACCCAAAACCTGATAATCGAACTGCCCACATACATCCGTTGAACGTGATTGCAAAGGGTCCTGCGCATGACGGCTATGAACAATGATGGCGACACTCAACATCCCGCTTGATGAATTTTACGGCGTGCTACTGATTTTTTTAAGAGTGGCCGCCATCATTTTCAGTACGCCGGTGTTGGATTCGGAAACAATTCCCATCGTGTTCAAAGCGGGCCTGGCATTTGCCGTGAGTATTTTGCTATTACCGGTGGTCGACACGGTGGTGACGGTAAGCGATCTGAGTCTTACGGTGTTCGTCATGGGGGTGGCCTCTGAGATCATCATTGGTGTGACCATTGGGCTTTCGATAAAGCTACTGTTTACCGGTATCCAGATGGCTGGACAGATTGCCGGATATCAGATGGGATTTGCCGTAGCCAACGTCATGGACCCGTCAACAATGGCCCAGATACCAATTCTGGCCCAAATATACAATCTAACGGCCATGTTGATATTCTTAACAATCAATGCCCATCATATGTTCTTTTCCGCCTTGGTGGAAAGCTATCGCATCATTCCGCCCCTGTCCATTGTACTTTCGGCACAGTTGGTAGAGATGATGATGCAATCGGCAGGTAATATGTTTGTGCTGGCCATCAAGATCGGCGCCCCGCTGATTGCAGTGCTTTTGGTGACCACCATTGCTTTGGGGCTGGTGGCCCGGACAGTACCCCAGATGCATATTTTTGTTGTCGCCATGCCGTTGAAGATTGTTCTGGGGCTGGTATTCATGATCATTACCGGCCCTTTCTTGACCGCTTATCTGATCGATATGTTTTCTGCATATCGGTTCAGCCTATTTGAATTAATCCAATTAATGGCCTTACGGTGATCCATGGCAAGTGACTCGAGTCAGGACAAAACTGAACAGCCAACGGGAAAAAAGCTTGCCGATGCCCGTAATAAAGGCAATGTGCCCCAAAGTAGGGAGGTCCCGTCGGTGTTGATCCTTTCCGGAGGCATGGGCGTTCTTTTTTTCGGCGGGTCCTGGATGCTTGATCGGTTGACTGCAATCATGCGCGGGATCTATCAAGGTGCCGGCACCCTTGATGTGGCCCCCGAAACCATGCACACGTTGTTTTGGGACCTATTCACGAAAAGTGTGGTGATTTTGATTCCGCTGATGCTGGTGGTCATGACCCTCGGTGTTGTCGGCAACGTGGCTCAATTCGGCTTTTTGATTACCGGCGAAAAATTGACTCCGAATCTGGCCAAACTCAATCCCATTAGTGGAATCAAAAAGTTGTTTTCACTGCGTTCCTTGGTGGAACTGGCCAAATCCATTATCAAACTAATCATCATCGGAATGGTTTCGTATCTTGTCATCCGCCGCTATCTGGATCACATTCCCGGTCTCATGCAATTGAGCGTTGGCGGAATTATTAGTTTTATTGGTCAGGTCTCTTTTCAATTATGCCTGTATACATGCATGATCCTTTTTTTGATGGCCATCGTCGATTTTTCCTACAGCAAATGGCAACACCACCATGACCTCAAGATGACCAAGCAGGAGGTCAAGGATGAGCACAAGCAAAGTGAAGGGGACCCGGCGGTCAAGGCCAGAATTCGTAGCGTGCAACGGGAAATGGCCAGACGTCGGATGATGGAGGCGGTCCCTGAAGCCACGGTTGTGATTACCAACCCCACCCATCTGGCCATTGCAATCAAATATGAAGACGGTATGCACGCGCCCCAGGTAATTGCCAAGGGGGCGGGGTATGTGGCCCAAAAAATAAAAGCTATTGCCGCTGAAAACGATGTCCCCCAAGTGGAAAACAAACCCCTAGCCAGAGCCATGTTCAAATCCACAGAAATCGGTGACTTCATTCCTGCTGAGCTGTATCGGGCCGTGGCCGAGATTCTTGCTTATGTCTACCGGTTGAAAGGCATGGCTACCGGTTGATTCCTTTCTTAATCGCCCATAGCGGTTTGTGCATAGCATACGCCTGCCTTTTTGCCTTTTGAATGCCGATTATCCATCTACAGGACAATTATTTGACGCTTGCCGCCAGCGCTGTCTTGGTTTCATGAAAGACGTGGCCCCCAGAAGGTTCCAGCTGAAAAAAAGAAAACTGAAAAATACAATATTATCAAATTATTCTATACCTGCCTGATGAAGTATTGATTGGTTTGTGTCAATAGGCATGGAATGTGCTATTTTTTGATTTCAATTAATCTGGAATCAAGGAGCTTTAGTCACGATTATGGAACTTGCCGAACGGAAACAGCATCTCAACCGCTTCGCCTTTGTAACCAGCAATACTGATATTCTGATGGGATTTGCGGCCATGTGTATTCTCATGGTCATGATGATTCCCCTTCCATCAATGCTTCTTGATATTCTGCTTTCATTTAACATCACCTTTGCTCTGATCATCCTGCTTGTGGGCATGTATATTCTAAAGCCGCTGGATCTGTCCTCCTTTCCTTCAATTTTGCTGATGGTCACGTTGTTTCGCCTTTCATTGAACGTTGCCTCCACGCGGCTCATCCTTTTGCACGGCAACGAAGGCACCCATGCTGCCGGTAAGGTGATTATGGCTTTTGGCAGTTTTGTCGTCGGCGGAAATTACCTGGTGGGAGTCATCGTGTTCATCATTCTGGTGGTGATCAACTTTATGGTGATCACAAAAGGGGCCGGTAGAATTGCCGAGGTTGCTGCACGGTTTACCCTGGATGCCATGCCAGGCAAGCAGATGAGCATTGATGCAGATTTAAATGCAGGATTGATCGATGAAGCCCAGGCAAGGGACAGGCGCCTGCAAATCAGTCGAGAAGCCGAATATTACGGCGCAATGGACGGTGCCAACAAATTTGTCCGTGGTGATGCAATTGCCGGCATCATCATCACCCTGGTCAACATCCTGGCCGGTTTGGCTATCGGTGTATTCCAGAAGGGAATGGGTTTCGCCGATGCTGCCCAAACCTATACCCTGCTTACTGTTGGTGACGGATTGGTCAGCCAGATTCCTGCGCTGATTATTTCTACCGCAGCGGGGATCATTGTCAGCCGCGCCGGCGCGGAAAGCAATCTGGGATTCGAAATTGGGAGCCAGTTGTTGGTTCAACCCCGGGCGTTCGTTGTCGCATCGGTGGTTCTTTTCGGATTTGGGCTGGTTCCCGGGCTGCCTACCATCCCCTTTTGGATTCTGTCCGTTACCACCGGTGGCATTGCCTACTTGGTTTTTCAGACGGAGCGCGCCAAACAGGAGGAAAAACAGGAGATGGCACTGCAGGAGCAAATGAAAGCGCAAGAGAAGCCGCCGGAAACCTTCAAACCACTGCCGCCTGTAGATGTGCTGGCCCTTGAGGTAGGGTATGGATTGATACCGCTGGTTGATGTGGAGCAAGATGGGGAACTGCTTGAACGCATCAAATCAATTCGGCGTCAAATCGCCCAAGAAGTCGGGATTGTCGTACCGTCCATCCATATTCAGGACAATATGAAGCTTAAACCCGGTGCGTATTCGATTCTACTCAAAGGCATCGAAGTGGCCCGTGGAGATTTGATGATCAATCATCTTCTGGCTATGAATCCCGGCAATACCGATGCCAAGATCAGCGGTATTGCCACTCGCGAGCCGACCTATGGTCTGGAGGCCTATTGGATCAAACCGGCAGCTCGTGAAGATGCCAATGCAAAAGGTTATACGGTGGTCGATCTGGCAACAATCATGACAACGCACCTGTCGGATGTGATTCGGCGCCACGCACACGAACTGGTGGGACGTCAGGAAGTCCAGAAAATGTTGGACACCCTCAAAGTCAGTCATCCTAAAGTGGTAGAAGAACTGATTCCCAACCTCATGTCCCTTGGCAGTGTGGTGAAGGTGATCCAGAATCTGCTGCGCGAACAGGTACCGGTGCGTGATCTGCTGACGATTATGGAAGCGTTGGCGGATTGGGCACCCAGCATTAAAAAGGTAGATGTGTTGATCGAATATGTGCGGCAGGCGCTTGCCAGAACCATTACCAACTTGTACCAGGATGACAATGGCATGCTGCATGTTCTCACACTGAACCAACAGGTCGAGAAAAAATTATCGGAATCACTTCAGAAAACCGATCAAGGCGTGTTTTTGGCCGTCGATCCCGTATTTGCCAAGTCAATCATGGACGATCTTGGCGTCCGAATGGAAGATTATCATTCTTTGGGTGTTCAGCCGTTGCTGGTTTGTTCTGCCCAAATACGCAGCCATTTCAAGAAGCTGGCCGACAGATTTGTGCCAGGATTGATCGTGCTGTCATATGATGAGATTGTCAGCAGTGCCAAAATAAAAATAGTTGGAACCGTGGAGGCCTCGGATGCAGATTAAGCGTTTTGAAGCTGAGGATATGACAGAAGCCCTTCGTATGGTCAAACGCGAGTTTGGGGATGATGCCGTGATCCTGTCCGCCAAGGAAGCCAGGCCGGGAGGAATTTTCGGCGCATTTAAAAAAAAATGTGTGGAGATTACCGCAGCGACGGATTATCATATGGACGATGCAGGGGCGGAAAGTGATTTTTCCAGGCAGTTGTCCGAACAACTCGATACGGAAACGGAAAATGATCGCGTGTCGCTCTCATCCAAGCCTTCCCCATTTGCTCCTTTGACCGCATCCGCCACACCCGCTGAGATGCCCGATTATCCGCCGCAACCTGCGTTGTCAGAAGATAGAACCACGGATTGTTGGCACACCCGACAACCCGATAAGGCCTTTACCCATGTCACATCGCAGCAGCCGGTAAGCAGCAAACGGTCACAGGATGAAGATGCGGGAAAGATGACGGCTTTGCCTTTCTACCGGCATTGTTCAAAGCGCAAGATCATCGCCTTGGTGGGGGCACCGGGTACAGGGAAAAGTACGGCGATTGCCAAGTTGGCCCGGCATTGCTGCATGATTGAAAAAAAACGCGTGGCGTTGGTCAGTCTTGATCGTTTTAGTATCGGTGCCAATGGCTTACTGCAAACCGTATCGCAGATTATGAACCTGCCGTTTGCGGTTGCTCGCGATAGCGATCAACTGCTGGGCGTTTTGAATGACCAGGCAAATGTGGATGTCATTTTAATCGATACGCCAGGGGCGAGCGGGGCAGACACGGCGATGATTGATAAGATTGCCCGCCTGCTCGAGACAACCATTCCCGATGAAACGCATCTGGTCGTCAATGCCACCGTCCGCCATTCGGTTCTGGATCACCTGGTGAAGACATTTCAGCCCATGGGTGTCGACCACTTGTTCTTCACGCATATGGATGAGTATGGTGTGGATGATAGCATATTGGAACTGATCAAGGCTCATGGATTGCCATCGGCGTTTTACACTGACGGCGTCGATCTTCTTGACCACCTGAAGGAATCCGTTGCCGATGGGCTCCAGCGTTTTTGTCGGCCGATTCCACCGAAACAAAAACAGGTTACGGATTTTCCCAATAAAAAAATATCTTCGGTTGGAGAAAAAGCAAACACGGACTATAATAGGGAAAAAATACACTTTGTTGCCAATCGAAATTCAGAATTGTTTCATCATCCGGATTGCAAATCCGTAAAGCGCATCAATGCCGAGAACATAACCTCCTTTAGCAGTATTGAGCAAGCATTGGAACAAGGTTTTAAACCATGCCGGGCATGCTGCAACAACGAGATGATTAAAAACGCGGTGCCGAGTGTCATCGCACATCGGCGCATGAGTGCGATCTAATGTGGGAGAATAGCGGGCAATGACAAAATTCGAGAACAATAGCCGGATTATCAACTTGAACCAAAAAAGAAGACAGAGACATTCGATGTCAAGCAACGATAAAGCCCATCAGCCACAGGCCAGAGTGATCGCCATCACCAGCGGTAAGGGGGGCGTGGGAAAAACCAACATCGTCGCCAATATGGGATATACACTTTGCAAAGCCGGGAAACGGGTACTGATTTTCGATGCTGATCTGGGGTTGGGAAATCTGGACGTACTGTTGGGTCTTACTCCCCAGTACAATCTTTCCCATGTAATCGAAGGCCAGAAAAAACTATCCGACATTATTGTCAGCGGTCCAGGACAATTGAAGATTCTGCCGGCCTCATCGGGCATACAGGAACTCACCAAGCTTACGCATCCCCAGAAAATTAAACTGTTTAACGAACTTCATGTGCTGCTGTCGGACTACGATATCGTGCTGATCGATACAGCGGCGGGGATTTCTTCCAACGTACTTTATTTTAATGCGTCGGCCAATGAGATCATGGTGGTCGTCACCCCAGAGCCGACCTCGATAACTGATGCCTATGCGTTAATGAAAATCCTTTCGGTGAAGTATCAGGAAAAGCATTTCCGTTTGTTGGTCAATCAGGCAAAAAATGAGCGGGAAGCCGATGAGGTCAGTCGGCAATTGTGTCTTGTCGCCAATCGCTTTTTGGATGTATCAATCGATTATTTTGGCAGCATTCTTGCCGATTCAAAAGTGAAATCCGGCGTCCGGAAACAAAAAGTCGTCAGTCAAATCGCTCCCATGTCCCAGGCCAGTCGCGACTTTTTTCAACTATCGCATAAACTCATCCGGACCCAACCCATGGTCCAGCGGTCTGAAAACAGACCGCTTATCTGGCAGGATATCGTTTAGCAAATGGATGCGAAAAGGATTAACGATCGATTGGATACCATGGAAACGGCCAGAACGGCCTTACGCCCAGCCGCCCTTTGGCAACGAAAACCGGCGGATGGATGGATAAACGCCAGGAAGAATTCCAACTCATGGAGATGACTATGACTTTGGCACAAACGCGGCAAGAACATTTTGGCAAAGACAGCCATCTTTTAAGAAATCAGATCATCAGTGAGTATCTTCCTTATGTGAAACGCATCGTCAATCGTATTGCCGTACACCTGCCGGCCACGATTGAGGTGGACGACTTGGTGAATGTGGGGGTCATTGGATTGATCCAAGCCATTGAGCGGTACGATCCAACGCGGGATAACAAATTTATCACCTATGCGGTGTTTCGGATCAAAGGGGCTGTGCTCAGCGAGCTTCGTTCAAGGGATTTTTTAGGGCGGACGACCCGCAGGAAGATTCGGGATTTGGAAAAGGCTTACCTCAAGCTGGAACAGAAACTGGGACGGGAAGTCAGCGATGAGGAAGTCGCCAAGGAGATGAACATGGATCTGGAACAGTTCTACAAGGTCAAGCGCATGTCCAGCATCTCTTTTGTCAGTTTTGAGGAACTGGGTTATACTTCACGCAGTGACAGTTCTTCCGTTCCCAGTTCACTGTCCAGTGGCGATGCGGATGACGCCCTGTCTCTCACCGCGATGAAAGAACTCAAAGCCACCATCGCCAAAAACATCGATCTGTTACCGGAAAAAGAAAAACTGGTGATCTCGCTTTACTATTCCGAAGAGATGACCATGAAGGAGATCGGTCAGGTATTGAATATCACCGAGTCCCGGGTTTCCCAAATTCATGCCCAGGCCATTATCCATCTGCGTGGCAAAATGCGCCGCGACGGAATGCTTGAAGATTGATAACAAGGGATTGATAAAAAAGGAGCGGTTGCTATGTTATTGGATGCCAGTTATGCGATTTGGGGCGGTGCCTTTGCCACTATTTCAGCTCTGCTTTTAGGGATTTTTGTCATCAGAAGTGTCAATCACATAAAACAGGTTTTTCATATTCAATCTCAACATATCACCGATGCGCCGATGCCTGCCGCAACGATGCAGGACAACGCGCACCGTGCCCTGATGTTTCTCATGAACCAGAAAACGGATTCCATGTTGGCCGCATTGGCCAAAACCATCGAGCAAGAACGACAAAAGTTGGGCGTGGTCGTCAGAAAACCGTCGATGCCCGAAGAAATTGACGCTCATCGTGAAACGGCGCCAATCCTTTCAGCGCCTCAGCACCGTGCCTATGATCAGGTGCTGTGCTTGGCCCAGGAAGGGACACCCATTGAGACCATTGCGGATCAATTGAATATGTCCGAGGCGGAGGTTTCACTTGTTGTTCGTCTCGATGCCGCCTGACGGTTTCGCCGTCAAGTGACGGATTCGTAAAAAGTCCGATATCGGCGTTACGCGTATCCTTCGTCACTGCGGAGTACGAAAAGTACGCCTCATTCCTCAGGATTCGCAAGCCTTGATCTCGGGCTTTTTACGAATCCGTCCGAACGGCGACTTTTTACGAGTTCAACAAGTATTGGTAAACTGGAAAAAAAGGCCGGAAAGGCAGATATTGCCTACCGGCCTTTTTTAGTTGATGCTGAAGAGAAATATAAAACATTGTATTTATTGAAGAAAAATTGTTGTGGATGATATATCTTTGCTGGCATATGTATTGCATTAAATTGTGATCAAATGTTGCAATAAAACTAACGATCGAGGAGTCAGACCCATGAGTGGTGGTATGTATCTCGCCGCGGCCGGTGCCATGGTACAGCAAATGCGCTTGGAAGTACTGGCCAATAACATCGCCAACATCAACACCAACGGATATAAGGGTGAACAGACAATTTTCAGAGTGGCCGAGGAAACTGCCGGACCGGTAGAAGCGCAGGCCACCGGGGAAATTCAACCCCTGACCCCATACGCGCCACCATTTGAAACGCGCATCGATTTCAGCCAGGGAGCGCTTCGCCAAACCGGAAATCCGCTCGATGTGGCCATCAACGGGAAAGGCTTTTTTGCCGTTCAAACCCCCGATGGGGTTCAGTATACCCGTCAGGGCAGCTTCAGTTTGAATGAAGACAGCGTGTTGGTCACACCCGATGGCTTCCCGGTGCTGGGTGAAGGCGGGGAAATAACCATCGAGGAAGGAAAGGTCGAGATTGATTTGCAAGGGGGTATCTATGTGGACGGGGATGAGGTCGGACGCTTGCAAATAACATATTTTGAAGATCCGAATACATTGCAAAAAGTGGGCAATGGCCGTTTCCTGCAAACGGATGAAACGATTGTGGGTGAACCACCAGAGGACACGACCCTAAGCCAAGGTTATCTGGAAACGGCAAATGTCAACCCCATCAAGGCGATGACGGAAATGATCGAAACATCGCGGGCTTTTGAGGCCTATCAGAAGGTAATTCAAACGGCGGACGAGGCCACATCAACGAGCATCAATACAGTGGGGAAAACCGGCTGATCGGTACACTAAGCTGGCTGCTTTTTGGGAGCGGGCCAGAGGACAAGATCCATATGCGTTATCGGCTTTATAGGAGGACACCATGATTAGAAGTTTGTGGTCTGCGGCTACGGGAATGCAAGCCCAGAATATGAATATTGATGTGATTTCCAATAACCTGGCCAATGTCAGTACTTCCGGATACAAGCGAAGCCGGGCTGATTTTCAGGATCTGCTCTATCAGACCATAAGGTCTCCGGGGGTTGCCTCTTCCGCTGACACCGAGGTCCCCACCGGCATTCAGGTGGGGCACGGTACCCGGCCTGCCGCGACGCAGAAAATTTTCACGCAAGGGGATTTCCAGAATACGGAAAATGAACTGGACATGGCTATCGAAGGCGACGGTTTTTTCCAGATCATCCAGCCCAATGGGGAGATCGCCTATACCCGGGCCGGAACATTTAAATTGGACAGTGAGGGGCGGGTGGTCACCTCCGATGGTTTTCCCCTTGAGCCCGAGCTGACCATTCCAGCAGACGCGGTAACGCTTTCCATCGGAAGCGACGGTACCGTATCGGTGCTGCTTTACGGGGAGGCGGAGGCAAGCCAGATCGGTAATATCGAGCTGGCCCAGTTTACCAATCCCGCGGGGTTGCAAAGCATTGGCCGTAATCTGTTTATCCCGACAACCGCTTCCGGGGATGCCACGACCGGAACACCCGGCGAGGATGCGTTGGGGACCATTGCCCAGGGGTATTTGGAGCTTTCCAATGTCAGCGTGGTCGATGAAATGGTGAACATGATCGTGGCCCAAAGGGCATATGAAACCAATAGCAAAACCATACAGGCCTCGGATGAAATGCTTCAGACCGCCACCAACCTGAGACGGTAGACAATGAAGAATCAGCTCACAAGTCGCAAATCCAGGCCAGCACTTTTGCTAAGCATCTTTGGCATTTTGTTTTTCGCTGTCACCGCATTGGCTTCCAGTCCGATCCAATTGACGCTCAAAGAAGCGGTTGTCATCGATCAGGATGTGGTTCGGCTGGCCGATGTGGCTAGTCTATCCGGCGTGCCCAAAGCGGTTTCAGCGCCAATTGAAACGGTTCGGGTGGCAACATCGCCGCTACCGGGTCAAACCCGTTTTCTTAGTCTGGATTATATCCGAATTCGCCTTAAACAAGCTGGATTCCAGACTGATGCCATGAAATTCGTAGGGCCGCAGGATGTCCAGATCAGCCGCAAAGCCGCGGCCCTTTCACAAGATACAATCATCCCTGCGGTTGAAAAGGCGATTCGCCGGCAAATGCCATGGCAGCGGGAAGCGGTGACTATCCGCAATATTCGTTTCAATGATGATATTAAACTGCCCACAGGAACGCTGACTCACCGGATCACTCCCAATCGAAATGAGGATTATCTGGGGCGCACAACGCTGGCCCTGCATCTTTTCGTGGATGGCGAGCTGATCAAAAAAACGTGGGTCAATGCCGACATCTGCGTCATGGCGGATGTGGTCAACGTCGTGCGGCCCCTGGGCAAACATCAGCGCATTACAAGACAGGACCTGGCCTTGATGCGTGCGGATCTGAGCGACCTTCCATCCAACACGGTCCGCAATATCGAAGATGCACTGGGCAATCGAACCACGCAGATGATTTATCCTGGTACGATCTTAAAAACGGGAATGTATGCGCTGCCTGCGCTTGTCAAACGAGGAGATATTGTAAAAATAGTCGCAAATGCCGGCCCCATGACCATTACTGCCACAGGAAAAGTCAAACAAAAAGGTGCCAGAGGCGAGATGGTGCATGTGATCAACACGGATTCCAACCGAGTCATCACTGCCCGGGTCATCGGACCCGGTGCCGTGGAAGTCGAGTTTTAAGGACGTCGAGCTTTAAGAAGGTGCATTATGATTCAGAGAAAAGACAAGATCAGATACTCCAAAAAAATCCTACTGGTCGTGATGCTGATCCCCATGCTTGGCTTGATAGGCTGCGCAGGTGGATTATCCAGATTAAAAGGTCCTGTGCAATCCAAGCCGCTTGCCTATGATCCGGACCAAAAACCGGATTTCCAGCAAATGGCGGCACAACCGACCGAAAATATGGCTGAAGGGTCTCTGTGGGAAGAGAATGCGCCAATGCTGACCCTGTTTTCCGACCAAAAGGCACGTAAGGTGGGCGATATTGTGACGATCAAGATCATGGAATCGTCCACGGCCACCAACAAGGCCAGTACCGGGACCGACCGCAGTTCATCGATGAGTGCCAGCCTGGATGCATTTTTCAACGCCGAAAAACGCTTTCCGGCCGATCAACCCTTCTTCAATCCCTTTTCAAAGGTCGCCGGTGGGCTGGAAAGCGAGTTCGAAGGGACGGGGACCACAAAACGTTCTGGTGACCTGAATGCGTATATCACGGCTCTGGTCACCCAGATACTGCCTAACGGCAATATGGTCCTGGTGGGCTCCAGAGAAGTGCTGATCAACAATGAAAATCAGATCATTCAACTCAGCGGCGTCGTCCGTTCAAGGGATATCGACGCCAACAACCAGGTCTTGTCAACCTATCTGGCCGATGCGCGCATCTCCTACAGCGGCACCGGTATCATTAATGATCGGCAAAAGCCGGGTTGGTTGACCAAAATTATGATGGCGGTTTGGCCATTTTAACCAAAGTTATTGATAAGACTATGAACAGACAATGCTTCGTGATCATCAGCTTTCTTTTGTCGGCTTGCTTGGGCTGGCTGGATTGCGCCCATGCGGTTCGGCTCAAGGATATCGTCGAGATTAATGGGGTGCGTAAAAACCAGTTGGTGGGTTACGGTCTAGTGGTCGGCCTGGACGGCACTGGCGACGGGAAAAAGGCTACGTTTACCCTTCAATCCATGGCGTCCATGCTTGAAAAAATGGGGGTGACCATCAGCAAAAAAGATATGCAGGTCAAGAACGTGGCTGCCGTGATGGTTACAGCAGCACTGCCCCCTTTTGCCAAACGGGGCAATCGGCTGGATGTGTTGGTCAGCTCCATCGGGGATGCGGACAACCTTCAGGGGGGGACACTGATGCTGACACCGCTCAAAGGGCTTGACGGGAAAATTTATGCGATTGCCCAAGGCCCGGTAAACACTGGTGGATTTGGTGCGGGTGGGGCGGCCTCGACCATATCTAAAAATTTTCCCACTGTTGGGCGGGTGTTGTCTGGTGCCATCATTGAACGGGAAGTTGCAAACAACTTTAAAGATCGCTCGACCCTGGTCTTTAGCCTGCATAATCCGGACTTCATTACCGCCTCGAGAGTGATCAATGTGATCAACGCCCAATTTGGTGATCCTGTGGCCCGCGCTGCGGACCCCGGCACGATCGAGATAAAGGTTCCTGATCAATATATCGGCAACACCGTCCCCTTACTGGCCAGCCTCAGTGAGCTTGAAGTGAATCCTGATGCCAAGGCCCGGGTGGTGATCAACGAGCGGACCGGAACTGTGGTGATGGGCGAGAATGTGCGCATTTCCACGATTGCTGTCGCCCATGGCAATTTAAGCATCGTTGTTCGTGAAAATGTCAATGTTTCTCAACCCATGCCGTTTTCCCAAGGGCAGACCGTGGCAACGCCAAGCACCCAAATCAATGTCCAGGAGGATAGCAATCAGTTGATCGTGGTGCCCAAAGGGGTCAGTATTGGTGAAGTCGTCAATGCTCTGAATGCATTGGGCGTTACACCCCGTGATTTAATTGCCATTTTTCAGGCCATCAAGGCCGCCGGTGCGCTTCAGGCGGATTTGGAGGTGATCTGATGTCAGACATCAAATCAATTGGCATGGATAGCGCCCTGTTTCAGCTGCAGGCCGCCGGTACCGATCGATCTCTATCCGAGGCCCAGGCGAACCAGCGGCGTGAGGAAACAAACAAGGCGGACCTCGAGCAGGCCAGTCGTCAGTTCGAGTCCTTATTGCTGAACTTCATGATTCGTGAAATGCGAGCCACGGTACCTGAATCCAGCCTATTGCCGACATCTATGGCCCAAGATATCTTTACCTCCATGCTTGATGAAAAATATGCCGACAGTATGGCTGAAAACGGAGGCATTGGTTTGCATCGATTGATTATCGAGCAGCTTAAAGACGTGGCATCTGATAAATGAATCACCCCTTGGCGCGATAATGACCGAGAATATTAAAGTGGGACTGAAAAGGACCGATCATGATAGAAAAAGCCTGCACCCGACACGGTCATATAACCGTTGGGATTGAAAAAACGGTCTTACGGAACGTCTGGTCAGCGTGCCATAGGAGAGCAGTCGATGGAAATTACCGGTAAAGCCCCATTATTCGCTCCACAAACGCAAACGCATTTTTTTGATGATGCGCAAGGTAGCGTTGCTTCGCAACCAGACAACCCGCGCGACAAGGATACCGTTGAATTATCCACCAATGCCAATGAAATAAGCGAGATGGTAAAAAAGATCAACGAGATGTCTGATATCCGAGCGGAAAAGGTCGCTGAGTTAAAACGTCGTATTGAGTCCGGCGCCTATAGGATCATGAACGATAAAGCCGCCTCCCATCTGATCGGAGAGACCGTGGAAAATAACGCTATCCTTAATCGTATCGATGCGTTGGAAGATTGACGCGAACGAAAGGACGTCGTATGACCGAAATTTTTAACCAGCTACTGGAAACATTAAACGATGAGATGACCTACTACCGCAACATGCAGGCCGTCTTGGTCCAGGAACGGGATGCGGCAACAAAGTCGAGCAAAGATCAACTGCTGTATGTCGGCCAAGACAAGCAGGCGATTGTTCAGCAGCTCAAACAAGCAGAGAACAGACGTCAGGAACTGGTTGAGCAACTGGCCAGCCAGTATGATATCCAGGATCGTCCCCTTACCATTAAGCGGTTGTGTGCCAGCCTAACCGGACCTGATGCGTTGCGATTGAAGACAGTGGGCGATGACCTAAAGACACTGGTCAAAACTGTTCAACAAGAAAATAATGCCAATGCCAAGCTGTTTACCCATTCCCTGGAACTTGTTCATGGATCGCTGAAAATGCTCAACGAACTCGTATATTCCCAGGCGGTCTATAGTAAGCCGGGGAGCGATCGACAGATGCAGGGGTATGCTGGCCATCGGGGCAAAGTGTTTTGTCGCAGTGTCTGAAAAATCGCGTTTCTTCGATTTGATTGAGCCGTTTAGGACAAGGAGAGTACGGTTATGGCCAACATCATTTATGGCATGTTCAATGTTGCCAGCACGGCCCTTATGACGCAACAAAAGGCGTTGGATGTAACGGCCAACAACATCGCCAACGTCAACACGGAAGGATATTCCCGGCAACGGCTAAACATGGTGCAAAATGAACCGGTTCGCTACGAAGGGGGCACCCTGGGGACCGGTGTTCAGGCCGACCGGTATATTCAGCGTGTCTATGATCAGTTTGTTAACGCCCAGCTTGCCGAGTCAGAATCCTTGTCCGGTCGGTGGGACGCTGAACTGGAGACACTGCAAAAGGCAGAATTGATGTTTGACGAAACATCGGGTTACGGACTCAACGACGCGCTGGCGCAATTCTGGAACTCGTGGCAAGAGCTTTCCAATACACCGTCGGGATATACGGAGCGGGCGACGCTGATTGGCGATACCCAGAACCTTACAATGATTTTTAACAACCTGTCGGAAGGGCTGTCCGAGGTCCAGTCGGACAGTGATAAAAGCATTGTGGCGGCAGTGAATAAGATTAACACCCTAACCAGTGAAATTGCCGAGCTGAACTTGAAAATCGTTGAAATTGAAGCGGGAGGGCATAGCGCCAATGAATTCAGTGATGCAAGAGATATGAAACTGAAGGAGCTCTCCAGCCTGATTGACATCAACAGTTTTGAAGATGCTGACGGGTATTTGACGATTACCTCAGTCGATGGCAATACCCTGGTTGATCGGACCAGTTCATGGGAACTGACCACCCATGAGAATACCGATGGTCTTCAGGATGTATTCTGGATCAGCAGCAGTGGGGCTGAAGAGAATATTACTGACGGTATCAGCACCGGTAAGCTCAAAGGTTGGATTAAAGCCAGGGATGAGACCATTGTCGATTACAAAGATCGCTTGGATGAGTTCGCCGGGACGCTTATCAGCGAGATCAATTCATTACACAACACGGGCAATACGCTTGAGGGAACGACCGGAGTCGACTATTTCACCGGCACGGATGCCTCAGATATCACGGTAAATACGGATATTGTTAATAATTCCAATTTGATCGCGGCGGCACTGACGACTGAAGCGGTTCCTGGAGGCAACGGCAATGCCATTGACATTGCCGCATTGCAGACCAGCCTGACAATGAGTACGAATACGGCCACGTTTGATGATTTCTATAATGCACTGGCAGGCGATGTGGGCAGTGGCGTGGCTCTGGCACAGACCAACAGCGATCATCAATCTGCGGTGTCGCTGCAGCTGTCCACTTATCGTGAAGAAATTTCAGGCGTTTCCCTGGATGAGGAAATGATCGCTCTGGTGCAGTTTCAAAGTGCCTATAATGCAGCGGCGAAACTGGTGACCACGGTGGATGAAATGCTTGACTCCCTGATTGCCATGGTTTGATCAATCGTCTAGGAGATACCGATGAGAATAAGCTCAAGAATTATGGCGGAAAACATCAAGGCGAATCTGAACAAGCAAAGCCTGCAGTTGATGAATTCCCAGACAAAGATCGCCACCGGCAAACGAATCAACAACCTTTCCGATGACCCCAGTGGCATGCAAAAGGTGCTGAACTATCGGACGACCCTGTCCAGTATCGAACAATACCAGCAGAATATTGCCGACGCCCGGACCCGCATTGAATATACCGAAACCGTTCTGGGGCAAATCAATGATCTGGTTGATGAAGCCACAACCATCGCATCAAACCCGGATTCTGACAACCGGGCAGGCCTTGCTCAACAGGTTGCCAACATGCGCGATCAAATCATGGGATTGGCCAATTCAAAATTAGGCAACAACTATATCTTTCATGGTCACCTGACCGATACGGCCCCATTTGATGAAACGACGGGTGCCTATGATAATACCCTGCCCGGCAGCGATGAGGACCATCGCACTCTGATCGGCGACGGCATTCAGATCACAATCAACGCGGATGGCAGTGACATGTTCATTGAAAGCGGTGATAACCTGTTTACCATATTGGACGATCTGGAAACTGCGCTAATTGCCGATAACGATACAGATATCGCCGATACCGTTAATCCGCTGTATCGTATTGGGGATCAATTGGAAACGATTCGTTCCGGTCTTGCGGCAACCTATAACCGCCTGGAGACAACCGATGAACACTGGGAGGCATTCAGCCTTTCAGTGGAAAACATGCGCTCTACAGTCGAAGATGCCGATGTGACCGAAGCCGCCATTGATCTGCAACTCCAAAAAACCTCTTACGAAATGCTTCTCAAAGTGGCCTCTGAGGTGGTTCAGCCGACCCTGGTTGACTTTTTATGATACCAAGTTCATTTTGAATAGGATGAACCCAACGCCATTTTTTCACGGCCAGGAAGGGTTCCCACAATGATTTCAACCCGTCGATTTTTACGTCTTCCGCTTTCGTTGCTATTATCCGCAATCGGTCGAAATTCGCCAAACCCCATCGTTGATACCCGTTTGGGGTCAATGGCCGTGTGATCCAGCAGGAATTGGGCAACGGTCGCCGCCCGGGCAATGGATAGCTTGAGGTTGGTTTGATATGGCCCGCCACGCACCGGCACATTGTCGGTATGCCCGGCAACGATTATCCCTCCCGAGGTGGCTTCTTTGGCCAGGATTTGTCCGATGCGCAGCATCAAGGGTTGAAGTTCGGGCTTGATATCCGCTTTGCCGGAGTCAAAAGTACTTTCTCCCATCAGGCGGATGGTCAATTGGTCCTGATCCGCATCCAATTCAATATCATCTTCGATTTTGCTATAAAGCTCATCGAATTCCTCTTCCATTTCTCGACCAATGAACTGCTTGATCCGTGTCGCAATGGCCGCTTGGTCGAAGTCTTTGGCGATGATCTTTAATCCGTGGCGAGGGGAGTCGGACACATTTTTCTGGCGCTGCATCCCGAAGGCTTTCTCCATGGATCCGGCTACCTGCTTGTATTTTTGGCGGTCGATTTCGGAAAAAGACAACAGCAACACGAAAAAGCAGAGCAAAAGACTCATCAGGTCGCCGAACGTGGCCATCCATTTGGGGGCGCCGGCTTCACATTGGGGACATTCTTGGTTTTCGTCACTCATGCCTCACCTTGCTTACTCGGATTCTTCCTGGGACGTTTCCGCCGCTTCCCGTTTTTTGGGGGTTAGGAAAATTTTAAGGGATTCTTCAAGTACCATGGGCGAGACACCCCGGTTGATGGCAATGGCCGCTTCGACAATGATGTTTTTATTCAGGCGTTCCTGCTCGCTTCTCAAGGCCAGTTTGTCGGCGATGGGAAGCGCGATCAGGTTGGCGATGACCGCACCGTATAGCGTGGTTAAAAGGGCCACGGCCATGGATGGTCCGATGCTGGCCGGATCGGACATGGACGAGAGCATTTGCACCAGGCCGATAAGGGTGCCGACCATGCCGAACGCCGGTGCAGAATCGCCCATGCCCTTGAATACGTTCTGACCGGTTGTATGCCGTTGACTCATCAACCGAATATCCTTGTTGAGCATGTCCGAAATCAATCCTTCGTCATAACCGTCGGACAGATAGCGCAGCGCCTTGGCTGAAAAAGGATCTGTTGGGGTTTCCTTTTCCAGGGCGATCAGCCCCTCCTTTTTTGCGATACGGGTGAATTCCACCATTTCACTAATGATATTTTGAGGATCCTCCATTTTCACTAGAAAGGCTTTCATGGCCACGTTGATGGAACCGATGACATCCGCCATGGTGAATTTGATGAACGTGGCCGCCAAGGTACCGCCAACGACGATTAACAGGCCTGGGATATTAAAGAATATCATGGCGCTGCCGCCGATGATGATCGAGAATAAAATTAATATGGTCCCGCTGACCAGACCGATGATGGTTGCTAAATCCATTTATTTTTCCACGGATGATTGGCGAATTAGCACTTTGTTGGTTATTGTGCCGATAGTATGGTATTGTTTTAGTTTATCAATGGCATAGTCGTTCAATTCAGTATCGGCGGCCATGACAAAGGCGCCGGTTTTCATATACACGTTGTCCGCCAGAACCATGCCAGCATGAAGTTCGTCCAGGGTTAATTCATGATCCTTTTTTCGCGCTTGGTCATGCTGGACATTCACATTGATCTCTAACAACAATTCGATCAGTTGGGGTGACAGCTGGTAACCGCGGAAACGTTGCAGATGATCTGGAACCGTCTGCAATGGGATTTTGCCTTTATGGGTCAGATTATCATAGGTCGACGCTGCGGAAATAATCTGAGCCCCGATGGGAATGTCATCGCCGGCCATGCCTTCAGGAAATCCTTTGCCGTTGTATTGCTCATGATGCATTCTGACTAACAGGGCGACGGGTTTCATGATTTCAATTTCACCGATGATGCGGGCGCCTATTCCAGCATGGGATTGGTACCATTGTCGTTCATCATTGACCATTTCCGTGCGGCGTTTGTTGAGGATCGATTTGGGGATGCCCACCATGCCGATGTCATGCAGCAGGGCGGCGGCTTCGATAATCGGGATATCGTTATCCGCCACATCCGGATGACGGTGGGCCAGTTCAATGGCGATTTTGGCGGTTCTCCGGCAATGGCCGCCCAACTCATCGTCAAACACCTCCACGATTTGAGAAAACATGCGGATGGTTTGATAATGGTTGGCAGTGATGATCTCAATTTTTCGTTTGAGTGTTCTTTCGAGATTTATGATGCGGACACCGATATCAATCCGTGCTCGCAACGCATCCATGTCGATCGGTTTGGTAATATAGTCGTCGACACCGCTTGCCAGACCATGAAGAATATCCGCCTGGGAATTCTGGGCACTGATTAAAATCAGATAGATATAGGAAACACCATCTTTTCCACGAATGCGTTGACATAACTCAAGGCCGTCCAATCCTGGCATCAACCAATCGCTGACCACAATATCGACCGGATGGGAGCAAACCCAATCCCAGGCTTGGTTGCCATCATCGGCCTGATGGACCGTGTGCCCCCAGCTTGAAAGGTGCGACGACAACAGTTTCAACGTAACGGGATCATCATCTGCAATCAAAATATTCATGGTGTTTAATGTCTTCAGTGTGCGCCGCCTTGGCTGCACTTCAGAGGAAGGCCCTCTTGGTTTGTTGTTTCATCCTATGTCTCAAGTGTTGGAACGAATGTTAGCACAAAGGCATGTTTGGCAGCAGCTGTTGACAATTCATATCGGCTGCCCCCATTAAAACTTAAATAATCAATTTCAATACTTTTATTGCTATTTCAGGGCATTTTTCATGGGTACGCAATCCCGGCCTTGAAAGACGATAAATGTCTGCTTGACAAGTTTGTCACCGAACCGGTAGGAACAAACCATTTTATTCATTTGCCTGATATCACGATTTTTTCCATAATCCTTTGGGTAGACACGATACGAATGCAGACAGGAGATGTTCGAAATGGAAAACGACTGCCTTTTCTGTAAAATTGCAAATGGCCAGATGGATACTCGGTTTCTTTTTGAAAATGAGAACCTGGTGGTATTCCGCGATATCAACCCCCATGCACCCGTTCATCTGCTGATTGTTCCCAAACGGCATATCAGAAGTGTCAACGATCTGACCGAGGTGGACAGCGCCATTGTTGCCGAGATGATCATGACGGCCAAACAGATGGCCAAAGCAGAAATGGTGGATCAATCCGGCTATAAACTACTGTTTAACGTGGAAAAGGGTGGGGGACAGGTGATTTTTCATCTGCACTTGCATTTAATCGGTGGGTGGAAAAAATAGACATTTTATAAAAATATGAAAGAAGGTTGATTTATGCGAGTTGTGGTGATTATTCCCTCGCGTTATGGGTCGTCTCGCTTTAACGGCAAACCCCTTGCTCAAATTTGTGGGAAGCCGATGATTGAGTGGGTCTATCAACGGGCGCTGGCCGCCACATGCGTTGATTCCGTTTATGTGGCCACCGATGATCCCCGTATCCGGGATGCAGTCAATGGGTTCGGTGGAAACGTTGTCATGACTGCGTCGGATTGCAGGTCAGGGACCGATCGGGTTGCCGAGGCGGCACAGCGCCTCGGCTTGGCAATGAACGATGTCGTGATCAATATCCAAGGCGACCAGCCGCTTGTGGATCCACGTAGCTTCGATGCCGTGGTCAAGCCGTTTATCGATGATCCGGCGGTGAAAATGAGCACATTGGCCTTTGCTATTCAAGAAAAGCGTGAGCTTACCGATCCCAAGGACGTTAAAGTGACCTTCGACAACCAGGGTGATGCCCTGTATTTCTCAAGGGCAACAATTCCCCACGGGCGGGACAGCCAGGCAGGATATGATGTCTATAAACATCTGGGGGTTTATGCATACACGCAGGAATTTTTAGCGCGTTTCCGGTCTTTGGCGCCGGGAAGACTGGAGGAAATTGAAAAACTTGAACAACTGCGGGCCATGGAACACGGCTATCGCATCCGGGTTGTCGTCACACCTTATGATTCACCCGAGGTGGATCTGCCTGTTGATATCGAGCGTATTGAAGAGAAAATGACTGCCATGGGGCTGTGTTAATTCCAAGATTGTTAAATGAAAAGCGTGCCAGCTGTCAGTTGATTGTCTGCTCCTCAATACCGGTCGGTTGTGGACCGGGTTCTGTGGATGGGCTGGATGCGGGTGACTGAGGAGGCGGCGATGCTGCTTTTGCCGGCGATGGTTGGGGGGCTTTAGGGGTGGATGCCCGTTTTTTGGTTTGGGCATTGATTTGCATTATCTGCTGATTCAGCGTGTCGATCCTTTTATCAATTTGCGCCAGTTTTTTCCCCAATTCACTTATCTTATCATTGACTAATTCTTTTACAGCCAGTCGTTCAAGTCCCAAGGCCAGATTCAACGATTCCTTGGTCAATTTTTCTTTTTCCAGTTGAACCGCCTTTTTTTCAACCGCGACCAGCCGCTCTTGGTCCTTTTTCAGGCCTTGTGCCATTAAAAGAATTTTATCGGCCAGTTCTTCGTCGAATGTCGCAAAAGACGCTTTTAAATCAGCCACATCTTTTTTCAGTGCATCCAGCGCAGCGCTGTTTTTTTTGTCCAGGGCAGCCAGATCAGATCGACTGGCTTTGGTTTCACTATCTCCTTTAAAGTCGGTCATGGTTTTTTTTAGTTTCACCTGCATGGCTGCTGTGGTGGTTTCCAGCGCCTTTGTGTTTTCAGCAAGCAGTTCCTCTAATTTGGCCTGTTTGAGCGAGAGACTCGAAAACCGGGATTCCAAATCCTTGGACAAGTTCTGAACGCCCATGGTTCCCGTGTTTTGAGTACTGGCAACCCGGTTTTTGATGTCCAGATAGGCAACCACCAGAACGATGACCAGCAAGCAGGGAATCAGCACCGCCACAAGGGTGACCCGCGTGCTCAACTTTTCGATGCGCAGGTTTTCCGCATCAGCGACATACATAGAATCCGGTATGTCGGGTTCTTCATCCTGAATGGTGAAACGCGAGGTATCGTTTTCTGTGTTCATCGGTTAGTTATTCCCATTCGATGGTGCTTGGCGGTTTTGAACTGATATCGTATACAACACGGTTTACTCCACGCACTTCGTTGATGATACGGTTGGAAATGGTGCCCAGCAGCTTGTGGGGAAGCTTGGCCCAATCAGCAGTCATGGCATCCTTGCTGGTGACCGCTCGGATGGCAACGATATTTTCGTAGGTTCGTCCGTCGCCCATGATGCCGACGCTTTTGATTGGCAACAGCACAGCGAAAGACTGCCAGAGTTTGCGGTAGTAACCCGCGGCACGTATTTCTTCTTGGAGCACGGCATCCACATTCCGCAGAACATCCAGACGTTTTTTTGTGATTTCTCCGATGACCCGAATGGCAAGGCCCGGACCCGGGAAGGGTTGCCGCCATACCAGGTCTTCGTCCAATCCCAGTGCTTTGCCCAATTTGCGTACTTCATCTTTGAACAGGTACTTGAGCGGTTCGACTAGCTTGAGCTTCATTTTTTTAGGCAGGCCGCCCACATTATGATGCGATTTGATTACCGAGGTCGGGCCGCCAAAGGCGGATTGGGATTCAATAATATCCGGATAAAGTGTCCCCTGAGCCAAAAAATCAGCGTCTTTGATTTTCATGGCCTCTGCTTCGAAGACATCCATGAAAATTTTACCGATGATTTTGCGTTTACGTTCCGGATCCGATACACCAGAAAGTGCCTTGATAAAACGAGACGCGGCATTGACAAAACGGATGTTGATATCAAGGTGGCTTTTCAGCTTCAATTTCAACTGAGCGGCCTCGTATTTTCTGAGCAATCCGTTATCCACAAAAATGCAGGTCAGGTGTTTGCCGATCGCCCGATGAATCAAAAGGGCCGTGACCGACGAATCCACGCCCCCGGAAAGACCAAGGATCACCTTTTTGTCTCCGACGGTTTCGCGGATCTGGGAAATGGTGTCCCTCGCAAAGGATTTCATCGTCCATGAGGCTTTACAGCCGCAAATATCAAAAAGAAAATTGCGAATGATTTTTCGCCCCTTGACCGTATGTTCCACTTCCGGATGAAATTGGACACCATAAAATCGTTTTTGGTGGTTGGCCATGGCGGCCACCGGGGTGTTGGCTGTCGTGGCCGTGATTGAAAAGCCCTTGGGCAGCGATTCAATGGAATCCCCATGGCTCATCCAGGTCACGGTCTCTTTGCCGATGCCGGTAAAGAGGTCTTTTTCCGCTTTTGCACTTAACGCGGCAAATCCATACTCGCGTTTTTCGGCTTTTTTAACTTTACCCCCCAGCGCATCCACCATAAAATGCATCCCATAGCAGATGCCCAGCACCGGGATGCCCAGATCGAAAATGCCGGGATTGACGCGAGGGCTTTTTTCTTCATAAATGCTGGCCGGACCACCCGAAAGGATGATACCCTCAGGTGCAAGACTGCGAATCTCCTCCACCGTAACCGTTGGTGGTTCGATCTGGCAATACACGCGGCATTCGCGTACCCGCCGGGCAATCAGTTGGTTGAATTGGGATCCGAAATCGATGATGACAATCATGGGCGGTCTCCAAATAAAATCTGTGCAAATACACTAAATTTCAACAGGTTGAAAGAATTTTGGGGGGTCATAACACTATCCCGAACAAAAGGCAACCAGCCGGAAGCGTATAGGATATCCGTATTGATAATTTATTTATCTGCGATTATAAATCATTTCCAACAGATGGCAACAAGCAACTTTAAGGTGGGGCTGATACCGCTGATTGACAACCTAACCTTGTAAAACTGCCCATTGTAACCCTATGCAACGCAGTATGCTGAAACGAAAACAGTATGCATTGGTCGTATTGGGATTGTTGCTGCTGATCATCGCGTGCGAGCGACCGGTCAGACAAAATGATTTAGAGGCCTTACAATCCCGCGGCGAATTAGTCTTGATCACGCGCAACAATGCGGCCTGTTATTATGAGGGGCCCCATGGGGCAACCGGTTTCGAATACGAGTTGGCCAGCTCGTTTGCCAAGTATTTGGGAGTGACCCTTAGCGTTCATATCATGGAAGATGAGCTGGAGATGATTACCGCCCTTCGCGATGGGCAAGGTGACATCATTGCTGCTGGATTTCCTTTTGGTAACCGTTCAACCAAGCTGATCGCCTTGGGGCCGGGATATTTGGATGTGGATCAAGAGGTGGTTGGAAGACGTGGCGGGCCGGAAATCAAAGACAAAAAGTCTCTTGAAGACTATACCCTGTGGATGACCGGCAACAGTGCCCGAATTGAATACCTGGAAGCATTGCGCCAGATTTTCCCAGGCATTAGCTGGCAAATACTGAGTGCCTATACATCTGAGGATTTGCTTCAAATGGTATGGAACCGTGCATTGCCCCTGACGGTTGTCGATTCCAACATCATGGCCATCAATCACCCCTATTTCCCCGAACTGGTCAAGCATCTGACGTTGGGTGAACCGCGCCAACTGCGTTGGGCCATTGATCCGCGCAATCATTATCTTACCCGGGCCATCCACGATTGGTTTGACCGCAAAGAAACCCGGGCCCGAATCGAGGGGCTTGTGCAGCACTATTACAGTCATCTGGAATCATTCGATTACGTTGATGTGGTGCGGTACCGACAACGAATCAAACGAAGACTTCCCAGGTACCGGGCCATGTTTGAGGTGGCGGCTAAAAAATACCAATTGGATTGGAAACTCCTGGCCGCGCTGGCTTATCAGGAGTCCCATTGGAATCCAAGGGCAAAAAGCTATACCGGTGTGCGGGGCATGATGATGTTGACGCGTGAGACCGCGGCCGCTTTGGGCGTGGAAAATCGCATGGATGTGGAAGCGTCCATATTTGCCGGTGCACGTTACCTGGCACGTCTGCACCGGCAGGTGGGAAGCGAGGTCGCTGAGCCGGATCGGACCCTTTTGGCCCTGGCCGCCTACAACATCGGCTTCGGCCATGTCCAGGACGCCAGAATTCTCGCCCGCCGCCTTGGAAAGCGGAGCAACACCTGGCGCGGTATCCGAGCCGTGCTCCCGTTGCTGCAGCAGAAAAAATATTATAGTACCCTTGCGCATCGTTATGCCAGGGGGCAGGAGGCCGTTGTTTTTGTGGATCGTATCCGCACGTACCATCGCATCCTTCAACCGGTATTGGATGAAATGGCGGCCAATGAATTTACCCCTCATGGGTATGGGCTTTAAATTTGCACAAAATCCGCGAATGTGATAGAGACGGCCACGGTTAAATATCAAGTGTTTATTTAGATACTTAAAAATGAGCAGGTTCATGTCAAAACAGATTGTACAGATATATGAGATCCAAACGCCCGAAGAGGCCTGTGCCTTGATTGAGATGGGGGTGGATCATGTGGGCAGTGTGATTACCAGCCTAAAGGCGCGCCATGATCCGATTATCCGCGAAACGGTCGGCGTTGTGCGTAAACTGGGTGCAATCAGTAGCGTGATTCCGCTTTACACAGACACTGAAGCGGTAATTGACACGATCTCGTATTATCAACCGAATATCATCCATTTGTGTGACAAGCTTGACGGATCAGATGATCCTGCGATTGATGCGGCGATTGCTCTGCAAAAGGTGGTGAAAGATCGTTTCCCTGAGATCAAGATTACCCGGTCCATTCCCATTGCAGAGCACGCGGGTGCCCAGTGCCGGTCCATTTTAACCATGGCTGCGCGATTGGAGCCCGTAAGTGATTATTTTTTAACCGATACGGTTATCGACGGTTCCCCCCATACCGTGGGTGGGGATCAACCGGTGGATGGGTTTGTCGGTATCACCGGGCTTACCTGTGACTGGCAGGTGGCCGCGCGACTGGTTGTCCATAGCCGGATTCCGGTCATTCTGGCTGGCGGTATCTCACCGGAAAATGTGGCTGCCGGGATTCGTCAGGTCGATCCATTTGGTGTTGACAGCTGCACGTGTACCAATGCCCTGGATGAAAGCGGACAACCGATCCGTTTTAGAAAAGATATGGCGCGGGTAAAGATGCTGGTCGAGCAGGTTTGATGCTGCTTGGCCAGTGATTAGAAAGAAAACCTAAAAATAATATGCATGAATACTAAAACAGATACCCCATAGGAGGCGATCTATCATATGTACGAAAGCAGTGATTTACGCAAAGGATTGAAAATTGAGATCGACGGTGATCCCCATGTGGTGGTCCAGTTTGAGTTTGTTAAACCCGGCAAAGGGCAGGCGCTTTATAAATGCCGGCTGAAAAATATGATCAGTGGCGCCCAGTTTGACAAGACCTACCGTTCCGGCGAGAAATTCAAGGAAGCCAACCTTGAAGAGGTCGAGATGGAGTATCTATATCAAGACGGGTCCGGCTATTGCTTCATGAACACGTCCAACTACGAACAGGATTTCTTAAGTGAAGACCAGGTGGGCGATGCCAAGGCGTTTTTGAAGGAAAATACGGTGTGTAATGTTCTTATGTTTGAGAAGACGGCGCTGGGCATTTCGCTTCCCAATTTTGTGGAACTGACCATCACCGAAGCCGAGCCCTGGGCAAAAGGGGATACGGCTGCCGGATCGACCAAGCCGGCCACCCTTGAAACCGGCCATGTGGTTCAGGTCCCACCGTTTGTTAATCAAGGAGAAAAGATCCGCATTGATACGCGTACCGGGCAGTATGTGGAGCGAGTCAAGGGCTAAACGAAACGGTAATCTGGCCCAAGGCTGACGCGGCGAGCGTGCAAATGGACGCTTGCATAGGGCGAATCAAGTTAATGCGGCCCTGCCAAAGCGATATCTCCATACCAGGCCGTCGCCTTTTCGCCTGTATTGTCGGTGTCGGTCATCACAGCAATCGCGGTGATGGGAGGCGGATCGGTGCCAAAAGCCAGACGGAAGTCCTCAACAATATTCCGCCGGGCGGATCGCCATTGGTTCACGTGGGCTGGTCCGCTCTCAACCACAATCATTTGTACCCGATTCGTATATGGATTGGGGTGGATTGATCCTGGGGGCGATTGATTCCCCCATACATAAGCCAGCGCGGCTGAAGGCGGGACCTGGCCATAAAACAATTTGATGGCGGCTATTTTGGCGCGTTCAAAAAAGGAGAGGTCATCCGGATCCTCGGCAAAGGTGATGTAGAGCCGCGCCGCATAATCATCACCAGATTTTTCTTTGACGTTCCCCTTTTCAAGGATATTGCTTATTTTCCAACGCCAGGTAAGCCAGGGATAGGTGCCGGCGGACAGGTTTATCTTTCTGACCAGTCCGGAGGCCGAGGCATGGCTGTCCGCCCTTAATACTGTTCTGCCCTGGTTCTCAGCGATCAGCCGGTACTGGGTATGGGATTTGATTTTTTCAAAGGTCAGTGGTTCCCATCCGGATACGTTGCCGTCCGGTACCATGGCCGAAAATCGTCCCACGGCAAATTCCTCCAGATCAGCCGCCCAAAAGGATGCCGGGCTGATTATACAGGCAACTGAGAACGCTATCCAGGTAAGCAAGCAAAGGCTTGTTTTCATGAATGCTTTTCTACTATCAGGGTTGCTGGGGCGGTGGTGTTGAGGTCATCTCCTGAACCATATACCGTTTGATTCGGTTTCCATCCATTTCCAAGACAGTCACTTTGTATCCATCAATGGTAAAGATCTCATCCTCTTCAGGGATCCGGCCGATGCGATCCAGTATAAAGCCAGAAAATGTATCGTATTCCCTGGTTTCGGGAATCTGCATGCCTAGTTTTTCATTGACTTCCTCGATTTCCGATTTTCCCAACACCATCCATTCTTTGGGCTTTTTGCGAATAATGTGGGGTTCTTCTTTATCCGTTTCATCGCGAATTTCACCCACCAGCTCTTCCAGCAGGTCCTCCAGGGTGATCAATCCCGACACACCGCCGTGTTCATCGACAATGATGGCGATATGATTTTTGCGGGCCTTGAACTGGTGAAGCATCCGATCGAGCTTTTTGTTTTCCGGGACAAAATATGGGGAACGCATGATAGTGCGGATATCCACCGGTGTTTCCGAAGTGGCCTGGTGCATGAAAATATCTTTGATATTGAGTATGCCGACCACATGGTCGGTATCTCCCTCGATTACGGGAATCCTGGTGAATCCGGAATCGGCAATGGTCTTCAGGTCAAGGGGATCGGCGACATCCACAACGAACATATCGGCACGGGGCGTCATGATTTCCGATGCACTGGTGTCGTCCAGTTCAAACACATTGTGGATCATCTCCCGTTCCTCTTCCTTGATCTCTCCCTGCTCTTCCACAACCTCGACAAACGTGATCAACTCCTCTTCGGTTGCGGACGGTGTTTTGCTCATCCTGCCGGTAATCCGGGGAATGAAGTTGAGAAACCAGATGATTGGAGAAAAAAGGATCGACATCCAGTAAATGGGGAAAATGGTCAGTTTGGCGATCAGGATATTGTTACGCGTGGCAAAGGATTTGGGGATGACTTCGCCAAATACAAGGATCATAAATGTCATGATCCCGGTGGCCAGACCTACGGCGTAATTGGAAAACAGGTTGATCGTCAGCGAGGTCGCAATGGCAGAGGCGGCCACATTGACCACGTTGTTGCCGATCAGAATGGTGGTCAACAGCTTGTGCGGATCATCCTTCATGCGTTTGATCAATTGGTGGGATCGGATATCCTCTTTGGCCAAATGTCTGGCCCGGGTCTGGCTGATGGAGAACAAGGCGGTTTCCGCAGATGAAAAAAAACCGGAAAAAAGCAGTAAAACAAAAAGAAAAAGCACTTGATTGACCATCATCCGTCAGCTCCTGCACAAGCGATATTGTCCAACAGACGATCACTGGTCGTGTAAAAGGGATGGTAAAACTGACAGAAAGAAAAAGAATCGAAGGTACCCCGGTGACCTAACCCCGGGTGCGATAAAAAGGGGTCGTCCAACGCTATTGCCTTCCTCTTGAATTGTGAAATGGTGTCATGCGATAGTAACCCTTCCCGTTGTGGGGCAGGGGAGACGATGGGGAGATGTAATCAATTTCATAGTTACATGTAGTTTTGTTGCTAAAAAGACCGATTCATCAAAACTATAGCGTATTTTCCCAGTTTTTCAAGTCCATATGCGTATAAAAAAGCAAACCATGCAAAGTTAAGGGCAGCCATGTCTCTTGGAGCATCCATTAATCAGTATATTGCCGCCTTGAAGGGCGCCCATGCCTTTGAGGGGCAAATCGTATATCATCGGGAATTCGAACCGACCCCGGCTGTTTATGGCCGGGTGAAGACACCCTGGCCGCAGCCGATCACTCAGCTGTTGCATGCGATGGATATTAAACAGTTATATTCGCACCAGGTTCAGACCATGGATCGGGTGCGCTGCGGCATTCACACAGTGGCGGCCACACCAACGGCTTCCGGAAAGACGCTGATCTACACCCTGCCGGTGATTGAAGCGGTGCTAAGCGATGCATCCGCTGCGGCGCTTTTTATCTACCCCCTTAAGGCACTTGCGCAGGATCAGCTTAAAACCGTAAGCAGGATGGCTGATGCATTACCGGAGGTTGACCTGCAGGCTCAGATTTACGATGGTGACACCACGGCATACCGGCGGAAAAAGATAAGGGAGCATCCGCCTCATATCCTGATGACCAATCCAGAAATGGTGCATCTGTCCATTCTGCCTCACCATGATCGTTGGGGCGATTTGCTCGGACGTCTGCGATTTGTGGTGATTGACGAAGTCCATGTCTATCGGGGGGTGCTGGGCGCACACATGGCCCAGGTGTTCCGGCGGCTGGTGCGATTGTGCCGATTTTACGGAGCAGCGCCGACGTTCGTGTTTACATCGGCAACCGTTGCCAATCCCGATGAATTGACCCGTGCCCTGACCGGCCTGGATGTTGAAACGGTTCGCCACAGCACGGCGGGGACCGGTCGACGGCATCTGGTGATGATTGAGCCTGTGGATGGCCCGCTGGCCGCGACCTTGAAACTGCTAAAAGCGGCCTTGAGCCGAGGCCTGCGCACCATTGTCTACACGCAGTCGAGGAAATTGACCGAACTGCTTGCCATTTGGGCCAAACAAAGCGCCGGACCGTTTGCCAAACGCATCAGCGCCTATCGGGCCGGTTTTTTGCCTGAAGAGCGCCGGTCCATTGAAGCCAAGCTGGCTTCCGGTGAACTGCTGGCGGTGATCAGTACGAGCGCTCTGGAACTGGGAATCGATATCGGGACGCTGGATTTGTGCCTGCTTGTGGGTTACCCGGGATCCATCATCGCCACCTGGCAGCGAGGCGGGCGGGTAGGGCGCAGTGGGCGAGAATCCGCAGTGGTTCTAATTGCCGGTGAGGACGCTCTGGACAATTATTTTGTCAATCATCCGCAGCAGCTGGTCGAGCGGCAACCCGAAGCCGCCGTGGTCAATCCGCACAATGCTCAGGTCATGGCCCGGCATCTGGTCTGCGCAGCCGCGGAGCTTCCCCTGAAATCCGATGACCCCTTCATTGCTTCCAAGCCGGTCCGTGCCTGTCTCAAAAAGCTGGTCAATGACAGTAGCCTCTATCAGAGTGCCGATGGAACGACCTATTACGCACCTGTAAAAAATCCTCACCGGCATGTGGATCTGCGCGGTTCTGGACGACGGTTTGCCATTGTTGATGCAGCGGACAACACCCAGCTGGGGGAAATCGATGGTGTCCGTGTGTATCGGGAGGCTCACCCGGGGGCCATATACCTGCATCGCAGTCAAACCTATCAGGTGACCACATTAGACGTCGAAACACGAAAAGCTTATGTAAATGCCTGTCAGGTAGGCTATCACACCCGGGTTCGATCCCACAAAGACACCCGCATCATCGAGACCATCGATCAAAAGCCGGTTTATGGTACCATGATGTGTGTTGGTTTAGTAGAAGTTACCGAAACCGTAACCGGTTATGACCGAATTCAAACTCGAACCGGTAAAATCATCGATCGAACCCCTTTGGATTTGCCCCCAACGGTGTTTGAGACACAGGGCCTTTGGTTTACGGTGCCGGATGTCGTCACCACGATGGCAGAAGACGCCCAGGTTCATGTCATGGGCGGTCTGCATGCCCTGGAGCATGCAGCGATTGGTGTCTTCCCGTTGCTCGTTTTGGCCGATCGGAATGATTTGGGCGGGATTTCAACACCTTTTCATCCCCAGTTGCAGGCCGCCGCCATTTTTATTTATGACGGTGTGCCAGGCGGGGCCGGGCTTTGCCTGCAGGCCTTTTCAGATGGTCGGGCACTGCTTGATGCAACGTATCTGGCCATCACCGGGTGCGATTGCGAAAATGGTTGTCCTAGCTGCGTCCATTCACCCAAGTGCGGATCCGGAAACCGCCCCATCGACAAAGCCAGCGCTATTTTTTTACTGCAGCGCCTGTTTGAGGAAAAGGATCCGGTTGCCTCTGCGGTGATTTCACTGGCAGCCAACACCAACACGGACAAAGGGGATGCGCAAACGCCGGATCCGCCGACAGCCCAGACGCCGGACGCAATGATTCGTTACGGTGTGCTGGACATCGAAACCCAGCGCAGCGCCGAAGAGGTGGGCGGGTGGCATCGTGCCGAGCGTATGGGGGTGAGCTGTGCGGTGCTTTATGACTCGAAAACCGATAGTTTTTATGAATTCGTGGAAGGTCAGATCCCCGCGCTGATGGCCCATTTAAAAGGCATGGACATGGTGGTCGGATTCAACATCAAACGGTTCGATTATCGGGTGCTTTCAGCTTATACGGATACAAACTTCAGGCAGCTTATGACCCTTGATATCCTGGAGCAGGTGAAAAATCAGTTGGGATATCGTCTCTCCCTGGATCACTTGGCCTCGGTTACCCTGAATACCGGAAAGACCGCGGACGGGCTGGATGCCTTGAAATGGTGGAAAATGGGTAAGATGTCGAAAATTATAGACTATTGTCGGTCTGATGTCGCTATTACCCGGGATCTTTATCGCTTTGGTCAAAAGCACCACTACCTGCTGTTTCGCAACAAAGCCAAAAAGGTGGTGAGACTACCCGTAAAGTGGTAAATAAAAAAAACGCGGCAATGATCCGGTTAGGCCGGAATCCATGACGACGAAAACACCAATATAAACTGGGCCCCGTAATACAGGGGCAAGCCCACCATCCGGTTCCGGTGGTCACTGGTCACGAACCGTTGGCGCGCCACGGCAATATCCGAAAGGTAAAACAAGCTCGCCCCAATCAGGATACCGACTCTTGCCTGGTGCGGAATGTGGGTATTTGATAGGATTGACCATGCACCGCAAACCATGATGCTAATGACCACCAGATAGGCCAGAACCGGCGTCGTCATATCGCCCAAATGCGGCGCCAGCCAGCGCCAGATGATTCCTGCGGATACCACCATCAGCATCGCTCCAAGCGCCATGGCCGTGCCAGTGGTGCCCATGATAAAAAAGATGCTGGCAAACAGTACGTGTCCCATAAAAAAAGAAACCAGCCCTAACAAAAAGGCGACCCTCGAGCCGAAGGCCAGAAGAATATCGCCGCAAAGACAGCATGTCAGGGCTGCTCCCACTAGCGTGAAGGCTAATTTGTTCGGATAGGGTAAAAGCCACCAGGCAATGATGAACAGAAAGGAAAGCGGGGTTTTGAACAGTAGTATCCGACCCGGTACACCGCTTTTTTCCGCGGCAATCAAACCGAACAAGAGGACGATGGCCATACCCACAAGAATGATACCTGACATTTGACTGTCCTTTGCGATGGTGACGAATTGAAAGGGTCACGGTGTGTAAATGGTTGGATCAGGCACACCGGCGGCAGCGAATCCATTTTTTCGTAGCACACAGGCGTCACAATGTCCGCAGGCCAAGCCGTCGGCATCCGGATCATAGCAACTGTGGGTCAGCCCGTAATCCACGCCAAGGGATAATCCGGCCTGGATGATTTGGGCTTTGCTCATGTCAATTAACGGGGTATGTATACAAAAACGGCCCTTTCCCTCGACGGCTGCTTTGGTTGCCAGATTGGCCATGGTTTCAAATGCCTGGATATATTCCGGGCGGCAATCCGGGTAGCCGCTGTAATCCACGGCGTTAACCCCGATGAAGATGTCCCAGGCCCCAAGGACCTCGGCCCAGGCCAGTGCATAGGAGAGAAAGATCGTATTGCGCGCCGGCACATAGGTAACGGGAATTTCATCGGTCATCTGAGAAGGGTTGCGGGATTTGGGAACGGGAATGGCGTCGGTCAGGGCCGAGCCACCAATGGGACTGAGATCGATGCGGGTGATCAGATGTTTTTTGACCTGCATGGCAGCGGCGATCGTTTGCGCCGCCTTGAGCTCGAAATCGTGGCGTTGACCATAGGAAAAACTCAGGCTGAAGATGTCATAGGCCTTTTCGCGAACCATGGCCAGTACGGTGGTGGAGTCTAATCCACCACTTGACAAAACAACTGCTTTTTTATTTTTATTCATAATAGTTATATGTATAAAGATAATGTAATAGTTGAAATAAAGAGGTACACTCACATCCATTGTCTGTGAATGCATCTTGAATACGGTCACAGACTCAAACGAAAAAATAATCGGTGGTCAAGCATGCGTATCTATCGACTTGAAAATGTCATCCAGCCCTATGCCTGGGGATCCAAAACAGCTATTGCCGAATTATTGGGACTCCCCGGTCCCCATGATGTGCCTCAGGCAGAATTGTGGATGGGAACCCACCCCAAGGGACCGTCCATGGTGCGCGTCGGTGCGAAGCGAGTCCCACTTTATCAGCTAATCGAGCAAAATCCAATGGTTATGTTGGGGGCCGATAGCGTGCGGCGTTTTGGCGCAGTCCTGCCTTATCTTTTCAAGGTGCTGGCCGCTGACCAGCCGCTTTCAATTCAGGCCCATCCAAGCAAACAAGAGGCGATTGACGGGTTTGCCCGGGAAAACCAGGCAGGCATCGCCCTGGATGCGACCGATCGAAATTATCGTGATGACAATCATAAACCGGAAATCATTTGTGCCCTGACCCCTTTTTGGGCGCTGAACGGATTCAGGCCCGCTGCCGATGCTGTCCGCCTGATGGAGCCGGTTTGTCCTGATGATCTCAAACCCGCCTTCAAGCGTTTAAAAGATAATGGCGTAGACGGTCTTAACCCTTTTTTTAAAAGCATGCTGACATTGTCTGCAAATGAACGGGAAAGGGCATCTGCGCAGATGTTGATCAAAGCCAAGTCCCTGGCCAGGCAATCACCGGTCTATGGCTGGATGGTGACCCTGGCCGAGTGGTATCCTGCGGATATGGGTATTCTCAGCCCTGCCCTGTTAAACCTGATCCGTCTTTCGCCGAGGCAGGCCATGTATCTTCCCGCGGGGCAGTTGCATGCCTATTTGGATGGCGTGGGCATTGAATTGATGGCCAATTCGGATAATGTGCTGCGGGGAGGACTGACCCCCAAACATGTTGATGTGCCGGAGTTGCTCCGCGTGGTCAGGTTTGGTGAGACAACCATCACGCCCCTTGACGCAACGCCCATGGAAACCGGTGAGTGTTGTTATCGATGCCCGGCAGAGGAATTTTCGCTCAGCATGATCGAAGTGGATCCGTCACGGTCATATGCATCGCCATCCGCCCGTAGTATTGAAATCCTGTTGTGCACCGAAGGAAAAGGCAGGATCGCAGCAGATACCAATGACGCGCTGAGCATAAAAAAGGGCGACAGCCTGGTTGTTCCGGCAGCCTTGGACCGATATACCATTGATGGCTACGTGACTATCTATAAAGCCTCTGTTCCACTTCCCATTCAATAATTTTCAATATCTGCGGCAAACTGATCAAATCCTTTTTCGTTTAGAAATTTCGAGATCAGGTCTGCCAGTGCATCAGCGGTATCGACCCGATAGTGACCTTTCTCATCCGTACCGACCATTTTTTTGGAATTGGCCACCACAGCCTGAAGCGCTGCGGCAGAGATTTCAATATTTACATGAACCCTGACCATTTGATTATTTTCCGACATGGCAAATCCTCACTTCAAACGAGCGCTTTATAAAAGCGATCGCGTTTTTCAAGACGATTCGTAACGCAAAAATGGGTATTTTTAAAAGCGGCTTACCCTGCTTTTCGGGTAACTTCCTTAGAAGCAAATACTCAATAGGCGGTTGATTAGCGATTGTTTATCAAGGAATCGGGGACAATCGTCAAGCAAAAAATCCAACCTGTGCAATTAGCTATTAGATAAAACGCTTCAACATCCAGGTATGTCATCCATGGGAGTGGATCGCTTGTTCGAGTGTCTCCACCACCCATTTGTTGATGCTTTTTCCATTGTGGGCGGCAGCGGCGGCAATATCTGCGTGGACATCAGGGGAAATGCGAAGGGTTAATTTGCCTGAATAAGGTTTTTTCGGTTTTTCACCGCGTTGCCGGCAAACTTCCAAATAGTGGTCAATGGCATTATGAAAATCAGCGGTCAAAGCAGATACCGTCTCTCCATGAAAACCAATAATATCGCTTACACCAAGCACTCGTCCGAAAAAAATATTATCATCGGAATCAAATTCAATCCGTGCGGTAAATCCTTTATAAGTAAGTGTATTTTTCATGGCTCGATAAATTTTATATTTGCCTTTGTCGGCTTGGAAAAAACATCCCGTAATATTTTACGGTGTTTTGATTTCATATCAAATCTGATACCATTATTTGCCACCACATTCAAGATTGTTGTGGTTAATAGCGGAAAAAGCGTGATACTCAGACGTGTCGTTTTCGACAGTGAGGCCATGTTAAAAAGATCCATCCGCTTCACCCGGCTTCTTTCAAAATGGGCGATTGCATTGACAATCGAAAATGAATTGCATAGGGAATATAGTGTTTAAGATAGTGTTTTTGGCAAGGCCAGAAGGAGGAAGCCGTATTGTCATACTGCAACGAACGATAACGCAGCCCAAAAACATTATCTTGAATGCTATAGGTCAAACACAGCGTACCCTTAAATAGATGGGCACGATACTCATCAACGGTCATCAGGCATGAACGATTATGAGCAGGAACAATTCGAGGCATTTACCATTGTCAAAGAAGGATTGCGGCAAATGGATGCGGTGCAGCGACGGCAACTGATCGAGGCCGCCGCGCAATATATGCAGTTCAGACATCGTGTGGATCAATTTTTGGACCGCTATTTCAGTCCGATTTGCACTGAAACCTGCTTTAAAAGCCACACCAGCGCCTGTTGCAGCAAGGACGGGATTATTACTTTTTTTGCCGATGCGGTGATCAATGCGCTGTATGCCACGGACGCACAAATGGATCAATTAATGACGGTTCTGAATCAGGGCAATGCCGGGCACCGATGCGTGTACTTGGGTGAGGATGGGTGCCTGTGGACCGTCCGGCCCGTGGTCTGTGCCATGTTTTTGTGCGACCGGGCCACAAACGCCGTGTTTGATGCGACGCCAGCGGCACGCACCCAGTGGGAACGACTGCGGGAGCAGGAAAAACGGTTCAAGTGGCCGGACCGGCCGGTGCTGTTTGATTACCTGGAACGTGTATTTATCGACAGGGGATATCGGTCTACGCTCATGCACCTTAACTTGAGCCCGGGATTGCTAAGGGTTAAACGTAACGCCGGGCTGATCTGAGCGCCTTATTAAGAAGCCCCGCTAACGGCGCTGGAAAACGTCGTTACCGGGGCTGATCCAGATTTTTCAAAAAGGCGTTAGGGATGACGCCCCTAACTTTCCATCATTTTGCGGATCACGCAGGGCAGAATCCCGCCATTTTCAAAATATTCCAGATCCACTTCCGTATCTAAACGTGAAATCACCGTGAACGTCGTTTCCGTGCCGTCATCCTTGACCGCTTTAACCGACAGCGGTTTGCGCGGCGTCATGCCGGCAATTCCGCTGATGGTATAGGTTTCCGATCCGTCCAGCCCGAGGCTTTGGGCGCTTTCGCCCTCGCTGAAGATCAACGGCAGAACCCCCATGCCCACCAGGTTGTTGCGGTGAATCCGTTCATAAGACTCGGCGATAACAGCGCGAATGCCTAACAAATTGGTGCCTTTGGCGGCCCAGTCGCGCGATGATCCGGTGCCGTATTCTTTCCCCCCCAGCACGATCAACGGGGTGCCTTCCTGCTTATAGGCCATGGCCGCGTCATAGTTGAACATTTCCTTCTTGTCCGGGAACTTCAAGGTAAAACTGCCCTGCTTGGGCTCTACCAGTCGGTTTTTAATGCGGATGTTACCAAACGTGCCGCGCATCATTACCTCGTGGTTGCCTCGCCGGGATCCGTAGGAGTTGAACTGGTCCTCGGCCACGCCGTTTTCAATCAGATACTGCCCGGCCGGATAATCAGCCGGAATGGCACCTGCCGGAGAGATGTGGTCCGTGGTGACCGAATCCCCGAGCAAGAGGAATGCACGGGCATTGCTGATGTCGGCAGGTGCGGATGAGGTCAGGGAAAATCCGTCGAAATAAGGCGGATTTTTAATGTAAGTGGATGCATCGTCCCAAGTAAAGGTGGTGCTTTGGGATACATCCAGGGCCTGCCAGAAACGGTCCCCGTCGAAAATTTGGGCGTATTCCTTTTCGTAAAAGTCCTGTTTCACATGGGCCTTGACCAATGCATCGATTTCCTTCTGGGCAGGCCATAGATCATCCAGATAGACCGGCTCGCCGTTGGGATCGATGCCCACCGGTTCAATCGTCAGATCAATGTCCACCCGGCCGGCCAGGGCAAAGGCCACCACCAGCATGGGGGAGGCCAGGAAATTGGATTTGATGTTCTGGTGGATACGGGCTTCGAAATTGCGATTGCCGGACAATACGGCGGCCACGTTCAGATCGTTCTGTGTGACTATCGATTCAATATCCGGGTGCAAAGGCCCGCTGTTGCCGATACAGGTGGTGCAGCCGAATGCAGCCAGATGAAATCCCAAAGCATCGAAATACGGGATCAGGCCCGCTGCTTCCAGATAGTCCATGACCACTTTTGAACCGGGGGCCAAAGAGGTTTTGACAAATGGTGGCACTTTGAGTCCCTTGGCCACCGCATTTTTAGCGATCAGACCGGCTCCCATGAGCACATGCGGGTTTGAGGTGTTGGTACATGAAGTAATCGCAGCAACGACGATGTTACCGTCTCCGAGTTTGATCGGCTGACCATTGAGTTCCATGTCAAACCGCTTTTGGGCCACGGGTTGACAGCGCCTGGCACGAACGGTTGCAGCACCCGCGTCAGCTTGAGATGCCGAGATGCGTTTGATCTCTTCATCCCGGTCGTATTTGCAGCCTAAAATATCTGCGAAGGTGCCTTTAAGATCAGGCAGGGTAATACGGTCCTGGGGCCGCGCCGGGCCGGCCAGGGACGGCTCGACCGTGGATAGATCCAGTTCCACCACCTGGGTGAATTCAGGATCGGATTCACCGGTATAGAACATATTGGTCTGTTTACAGTAGGCCTCGACCAGGCGCGCCCGGTCGCCTCTACCGGTCAAGACAAGATAATCCAGGGTTTTTTCATCGATGGGAAAGAATCCTAAGGTGGCACCGTATTCCGGGGTCATGTTGGCGATGGTGGCCCGGTCGGTCACCGAAAGACTTTTCATGCCGGGACCGAAATATTCGACGAATTTTTCAACCACGCCAACCTTGCGCAGCATTTCGGTGATTGTCAGCACCAGGTCGGTGGCCGTCACCCCTTGTTTGAGCTTGCCGGTCAGCTTGACTCCGATGACCTCGGGAATGGACATGTAATAGGGCTGGCCCAGCATCACCGCTTCGGCCTCGATACCGCCCACACCCCACCCCATCACGCCCACACCGTTGATCATGGGGGTGTGTGAATCCGTGCCCACCAAGGTGTCCGGGTAGGCGATGGTCTTGCCGTTTTCCTCCTGGCTGATTACCACCCGGCCGAGGTTTTCCAGATTGACCTGATGGCAGATTCCGGAATTGGGCGGAACCACCTTGAAATTGGAAAAGCTTTTCTGGGCCCACTTCAAAAGGGCGTAGCGTTCACCGTTACGGTCATATTCCAGGGCGACATTTTTTTCCAAGGCGTCATCCGTTCCAAAATTATCAACCTGAATGGAATGGTCCACCACCAGTTCGGTGGGCACCAGGGGATTGACTTTCTCCGGATCCTTGCCCAGGGCTTTAACTGCATCGCGCATGGCCGCCAAATCCACCACGGCCGGCACACCGGTAAAATCCTGCATGAGCACCCGGGCCGGGTGATAAGGGATCTCCACCGGTGCATCATAGGTTTTCTTCCAACCCACAATATTTTCAAGATCCGTTTCCTTGACCACCCGCCCGTCGAACTTGCGCAGCAGGTTTTCCACCAGAATGCGGATGGAAAAAGGCAGCTTTTCAATGGCAGCGCCACGATCGGCGGCATACTGGCAAAAATCAAAGAATGTATATGTGGTTTCATCAATTCTAAGAGACTTTGCATAGTCCGTATTTTTCATGGTAATGTCCTTTTTTTGATGTTGGATTTTTTGGGGATAAACGATCGGCCGCTAAAAAAAGGAAGCAACGGGACTGGAACCGTTGCACAGGGTTGTCGGGGAATTGTCTGCTACACCGACAATTTGTATACGTTAAAGAAAATTATTTGTAAGGGCAAGCAAAAAAAGGCGTTAGATTTCAATGGCACTTAAGAAAAAACAGATTGTTGAATGTGATATTATTGATGTGGCTTTTGGCGGAAAAGGACTGGCAAAAATTGATGGCATGGCCGTTTTTGTCGACCAGACCGTTACCGGCGACCGGGTGGCGGCGCGAATTATCAGGAAAAAAAAGAACTATGCCGAAGCCGTGGTTGATCAGCTGATCGTCCCCTCAGAAAAACGCATCGATCCGCCCTGTCCATACAGCGGTTTTTGCGGTGGCTGTAAATGGCAGTTTATCGACTACGCTTATCAGACGGCATTGAAACGCCGTCATGTTGCCGAATCATTGGAGCACATTGCGCTGCTGAAAGATGCGCCGGTTTATTCAACCATTTTATCGGAAACCGTTTTCGGCTACCGCAACAAAATGGAATTTTCCTGTTCGGATCGGCGCTGGCTCATGCCCCATGAACTGGGCACCGATGCGGATATCCATTTTGCGCTGGGCTTGCATGTTCCCGGAACCTTTCATAAAGTCCTCGACACGCGTGCCTGTTTGTTGCAACCGGCGATGGGCAATCAGATTCTGGAAACCGTGCGCCGATATATGCGCGCATCGGACAGGCCGGTGTACGGCCTGCGCAGCCACCAGGGATTTTGGCGTTTTCTCATGCTTCGGCACTCCGTGGACTTTGATCAATGGATGGTCAACATCGTTACCGCCTGTGAGGATCAGGCCGCTGTCATGCCGCTGGCCGAAACGATTACCGCCGAATTTCCACAGGTGGCGTGCGTGGTCAATAACATCACCAGTCGTAAGGCCGGTGTGGCTATTGGAGAGCGGGAAATCACCCTGGCCGGCGATCCGGTGCTCAATGACCGCATCGGTCCGTTTTCATTTGAGATCTCTGCCAATTCCTTTTTTCAGACCAATACCCGTGGGGCGGAGAAACTGTATTCTACGGTCGGGCGGTTTGCAGAGTTGTCCGGCAATGAAACCGTTTTGGATTTATATTGCGGAACCGGTACCATTGCCATCTGGTTGGCCGGCCAGGCGGCTGAAGTTATTGGTCTGGAACTGGTGGAAAGTGCGGTCCTGGACGCTCGCAAGAATTGCCGCACCAATGGTATTGACAACTGCAGTTTTATTTTGGGTGACATCAAGGATACCCTGCAAACCATCAGTCAGGTTCCGGACTTGTTGGTTATCGATCCGCCGCGTGCGGGAATGCACAAGGATGTGGTGCAGGCGGTGCTTTCCATGGCGCCTGAAAAAATCGTGTATGTGTCCTGCAACCCGGCCACCATGGCAAGGGATTTTTTAGAACTCAAAACACGCTATCGGATGGAAGCGGTCCAGCCTGTGGACATGTTCCCACATACCTTTCATATCGAGGCGGTCGCCAAGTTGAAAAAAATCGGATAGCGGACAACGGTAACGATTCCACTGCGCTTTTTGCCGGTTCCCAGGCTTCGGTTTGGTAAACACGTCTTAAAAAATATGATTGTTAATCATAGTGAACTGCGTTAGTGAAATGAACATCATCTGTAAATAATGGAACAGAAATGACGTTTTAATTTTGCATTGCTCCGCATCGGCTGTGTCTGCGGTTAATCTGACCTGAATCTGCAGGAGGCCAGCATGTCAACTTTTCAAAAACTCAGAAAAGCGGAACGGGAGACTCGCAAAAATCTGATCATTGATGCCGCATTAGAGCTTTTCAGCCAGAAAGAGTTCCATAAGATCGGCATGCGCGACATTGCCAAACGGGCCGGGATATCCGCCGCAGCGATATATCGCTATTTTCCCGGTCGCGACGATATTTTTGTCGAGGCACTGGTGCGCCACATGCAGACAGTGGAACGGATGTTTGAGAAAAAGGTGGCTTCCGGCCAAACATCTTTGGAGGAACTCGCCATGGCCAGTGTCGACTATCTTTTGGAAAATGAATCGGTTTTCCAAATGATGGGCCATTTTATGATTACCGGTCAAATCCAAACCAAGGCCATGGAACGCTACAACGCGATGCAGCGGCAGTTCCTGAACCTCCTGGAAAGATTCAACAACCAATCCGAACTCGAGATCGACAACCGCTTGGTGACCCACGCGATCTACGCCTCCATTATCGGTGTGGTCATGGCCTTTAAAAAATATCCGGGACGTTCACCAGACGAGATCAAACGCCATATCCATCGGCTGACCCGCATTGTCAGCAGTATGTTTACCACAGGAAAAATGCCAGGCCGCAATGGGAGCGGTGAATGATGCAAACGGGTAAGATTCCTTTAATTGATGGCCGGCAATAAAAATATGAATGAAACCATTCCAAAGAGTCGCACCCAGTTGAAAAAAGAAGCCATGGCGCTTCAACGGATTGGAGAGCGGTTGGTTGCGCTTTCCGATGAACAGCTACAACGCATGGACCTGCCCCAGATGCTGATGGCGGCTATCGAGGCGATTCGGGGCATGACGTCCCGTGGCGCCAGGCGCCGCCAATTTCAATACATCGGTACGATCATGCGTGCCGTGGATATCGAGCCCATTGAACAGGCGCTTTTGGAGATTGAGCAAGGGGCCTACAGCCAAGCCCAGGCGTTTCATCAGCTTGAGTCCTGGCGGGATCGGCTGGTGGCTGGTGATGATGGGCTCATGCAAGAGATTTTAAACACCTACCCGCAGGCGGACCGTCAGCGCCTGGGACAACTGGTCCGCAGCGCGCGTAAAAAGACGGGCGGCAAGCCCGCTCCCAAGTCCCAACGCAACCTGTTTCGCTATCTGAAGGACCTGACGGAATCCTAAAACGTGTCTATCCAGAAATGACCAATTTGCCCGATATCGGCGTTGCGCGAAAAATTTAATCCTCGGAATATCAGCTATATGCCTGTGGTTAAATTTTTCTTCGCGCCTTAATCTCGACCAAATTTGTCTATTTCTGGATGGACACTAAAACGCGCCCAGTTGGCATTTTTTTATCTTTATTTCCAGGGCTTCACAGGCTGAGGCCAAATCTGATTTGGACATTTGCATTTTGTCCGCCAAATCCCATGCGGCTTTGCAGGTGAGTTTTCCATCAATGAGCGCATCACGAATAGCTTGTTCGAGTTCTTGCGGGACCCGCTCCATGGGCGTGATGGCCTTTACTGTTTCCGGTGGATGGCCGAAAAGCCCCATTTGGCAAAAATGAATTCGTTTTTCCAGCAAATCGATGTTCATGCCCACCACATGTGGGGGAACGGAAAGTTTTTTGGCAATGGCATGGGCCGCAGCACAGGTAATCCGCCCGTTTTTTTCTTTGTCAGCGATGGCCTCGGCGATCTGCGAATCGATTTTTGCCTCTGGGTGTTTGGCGGCGTAGTGGCCAGCATCTTCGTGGGTCATTTTTCCTTTTTCTCCTATTTTTCTGCTCATGGTGTTTATTTTGGCTTAACGCCGCTTAATTTAGTACTTGTTTTTCATTCCGGCAAGTATCCACTTGATGCACCATCCGACAATTACCGGGCCAGCGCCTACAAGGGCAAAAGGAACAATGTTTTGTTGATGCCATGGCTTGAAATAAAGTGCCCAGCAGGAAGGCCAGAGAATGGACAGGACGATGGCCAGGCGAAGCGTCCAGATCAGTCCGGGGGCAGGGCGGCGGGGCGTGATTCGGGGTGCTGATTCTTGCGGTTTTATCATGCGGGGCAGAACCAGAATGACCACAATGATAAGCCCGATCAAAAGCAATTCTTGGAATCCGGAAAACATGAGAACCTTTTGTCAAAGGATGTTTAATAGTGTCCATCCAGAAATAGGTGCTGCAAGGGAAGTGATGTGTAGCACAAAGCAAACACTTAGGCAATCGGTGAGCGACCGCCCAAAGGGCAACCGCATTTGGGTCACCTGCTCTGGTCGGCAACGATCGAGCCAAAAATGGAAAAATTGTCAAAGGCCAAAATCCAACTGTCAATTGAAGGATAACTCCGATTAAAATAGGCAGAATACCACCATTAGATACGTTTCATCCCTTGGTACGTAGCTGGTTTGAAACCCGCCTTGGGCAGCCGACGCCCATTCAAAAGCGCGCATGGCCATTGATCGCTGACGGCAATCATGTATTGATCACGGCGCCCACGGGACAAGGCAAGACCTTGGCGGCATTTTTATGGGTTTTGGATCAGCTGATTGGCGGACGATTAGAGACCGGGCACACGCGTATTCTTTACATTTCCCCCTTAAAGGCGCTCAACAACGACGTACATCGCAACCTGATCCGGCCACTGACCCAAATTCGGGCGTTATTTGAAAAAGATGGTGATGCTTTTCCAAGGATTCATGTGGCCACGCGAAGCGGTGATACGCCGCCTGGCGATCGCCGCAGGATGCTCCGGCGTCCGCCGGAAATATTGATCACAACGCCGGAGAGCCTGCACCTGATGCTTTCCTCCCACGGGGGGCGAAGCATTTTAGGCCAGATTTGTACGGTCATTCTGGACGAGGTCCACGCCGTGGTGGGAAACAAGCGGGGAACACTGCTGATGAGTGCGGTGGACCGGTTGGTGCCCCTGTGTGGTGAGTTCCAGCGCATCGCCTTGTCCGCCACGATCAATCCGGAAGATCGCGTGGCTGACTTTATCGGCGGGTTCAGCATGCAAGGTGAGGGCAAGGCGCCGGTCTATGTCCCGCGAGCGGTTCTGCGCTGCCGCGATTTACAGAAACGATCGGATATCATACGGATAACGGTTCCTGCCCATATTGCAGCGGGCGACAACACACAGTCCATCTGGAACAAGCTGGCCGACACCTTCAAAACCGCCATTGACGCCCACAGGTCAACCCTGATTTTCACCAATTCCCGGCGTCTGTGTGAAAAACTGACATTTTTGATCAATGGCAATGGCCAGCACCCCATTGCCTATGCCCATCACGGCTCACTGTCCAAAGCCTTGCGACTGGAAGTCGAAAACCGCCTCAAGGCGGGAACCCTCAAGGCCATTGTGGCCACGGCGTCCCTGGAATTGGGGATTGACATCGGCGATCTTGATCAGGTGATTCTGGTGCAGTCTCCGCCGAGTATTTCATCGGCGGTGCAGCGCATCGGCCGATCCGGCCACGGCGTCGGGCAATCCAGCCGGGCCGAGTTTGTGGCCACCCATGCGCTGGACGCCTTGACCGCTGCCACCTTGGCCCAGGCGGTGTTCAAACGCGAAATCGAACCGGTGCGCATCGTAGCCTGTCCCCTGGATGTGCTGGCCCAGGTACTGGTGTCCATGACCGGTGTCGAGACGTGGGACGTGGACCACCTGTACAACACCTTGCGTTCCTTTGCACCGTTCCATGATTTGAAGCGCAGTACCTTTAACTTGGTCGTGGAGATGCTGGCCGGCCGCTATGCGGCGACCCGGATTGCCGCCCTGCAGCCTAAAATGGCCTATGACCGGATTGAAAATACGTTAAGTGCCAGAAAGGGGGCGCTGCTCAGTTTGTACACGTCCGGGGGCGTGATTCCGGATCGCGGCTATTTTGCACTGCGCTATCAGGAAACCGGCGATCGTATCGGTGAACTGGACGAGGAATTCGTCTGGGAGGCCAAAAAAGGCCAGGTGTTCACCCTGGGAAGCCAGAATTGGCGCATTGGGCGCATCACCCACAATGATGTGTTTGTCAAGCCGGCTCGCCCCAAGGCACCCGCACCGCCCTTTTGGCGGGCAGAGGATGCGGATCAGGACTTTTTTTTGGCCGAAAAGATCGCCCGGCTGCTCGAATATGCCGAGCGCCATTTGTCCGATCCAGGCTTGCTGGATGAATTCTGCAAGCATTATGGTATGGATGAAAACAGTGCGCGCTATCTGATCGATTTTCTTGCTCGGCAACAAAGACGCACCGGTTGTGCGCTGCCCCATCGCCATCACCTGGTCGTGGAGCAACTGCCGGCCCTTAAGGGGGGAACTGGAATCGGTCAGGTCGTCATACATACCTTCTGGGGGGGACGGGTCAACCGTCCGTTTGCACTGGCCCTTCAAGCGGCCTGGCAAAAACGATACGGTCATATACCATCCATTTTTCCAACCAACACAGCGGTTTATCTGCTGCCCGCCCAGACGACTGACATGGACGATATTCTGTCCCTGGTGTCGGCCGAAACGATTGACTTACTGATCCGCGAGGCCCTGGAAGGCTCAGGCGTTTTCGGTGCGCGTTTCAGAGAGTGCGCAGCCCGTGCCCTGCTGTTGCCCCGTCAGCGGGCCGGCCAGCGCATGCCCCTGTGGATGAGCCGGCTGCAATCCCAACGGCTGCTGGATGCCGTCGGGCATTTTACGGACTTTCCCATCGTTCTGGAGACCTGGCGCAGCTGTCTGCAGGATGATTTTGATATGGTTGCACTAAAACAGGTGCTGGACGAGTTGGAGCAGGGCAAAATAACCTCTACGACAGTCAAAAGCACTTCCCCAAGTCCCATGGCCCTGTCCGGATCATGGCGGCTTGTCAATCAGTACATGTATGCCGACGACCGTCAGCAGGGGGCGGTAAAAACCCTTTTGTCCCGGGATCTTATCAATGAGGTGGTGTTTACCCCTGAACTGCGGCCGACTGTGGATGCAAAGACAATTGATGAATTCGTAAAAAAACGTCAGCGCATCTTCCCTGGTTATGCTCCGGACACCCCTGTTGAATTGTTGGAATGGGTCAAAGAGCGGTTGATGATTCCCTGGCCGGAATGGCAGGCCTTTTTGGATCAGATGCGCAGCCAAGGCCAAACATCTCCAAAAAAAGTAGTCAACGCCATCGGCAACAAGCTCGTGCGATTGGTTCCCGGCCGAGGTGCCCGACCAGACACGCATCTGATTGTTGCTACAGAGATGGTCCCTGTGCTGGCGCGTGGTTTATACGCCGGACAAACCGATATCGACTGGGTTGATTGGGGCGGCCAATCGATCAATTTTGCACAAACAAAACCGGCCAACGGAGCGCCGCCGCTTCCCCGGCCCACGGATATCCTGGGGCAGTGGCTTCGATTCTACGGACCGGTAAGCGAGGCTTTCATCGCCAACCGGTTGATGTTCAGCCCGGACGGTTTGTCCGACTTGCTCACCGCGCTGGTCAGTGAGGGCACGCTGGTTTCCGGACAGCTGATCGAAGGGCAAACCGAGCGTCAGTATTGTGACGCCGACAATTATGATTGCCTGCTGCGCATGGCAAGGCAGCGGCGAAGGGCGGTTATTGAAACGCGGGACATCGATGACCTGGCTTTGGTGTTGGCCCATTTTCAAGGCGTTTCGAAATCCGGCGGGCAACCCGATGCGTTGATGGAGCGGCTGCAGTGCCTGATGGGGATTTGGTTGCCGGCAGGATTATGGGAGACGGATATACTGCCGGCCAGGATCAAGGATTATGCCCCAGGGCAATTGGACTATCTGATGCAAGCCTCCTGTCTGATGTGGATCGGTGGTTCCGGAAAGCAGATTACCTTTTGCCTGGAAGACGATCTTGATTTGATCGTTGACGGCAAACCAGCCCCAAATAATGGTACAAAAAAGTCGTCGCAGGACCGCGTTGATATAAAGCCTTTGTTCAAAGATCGCTTTGCGCGCTACCCGTTGTCGGCCCTGTTGGGTGATCCGCCGCAACCGGCCCAGGCGGTGCTGGAGAAGTTGTGGGCCGCTGTCTGGACGGGACAGGTCACCAACGATACCATGTTTGCTCTCAGACAGAAGACAGGCCCAAAAAACAATCCTTCTGGGCAGCCGCGCACTCTTCAGGCAATGGGACCGGGTGCCGTGCGGCGTTTCAGACGCACCAAACCCGGATTGCAGGCAACGGTGTCGGCAGGGACAATGGGGAACTGGCGGCTTGTAAGTCCACCGGTCGCGCCGGACGGTCTGATGGAATCCGAGGAACTGGTCAAGGATCGGGTGCGGTTGCTGCTGGATCGCTACGGTATTCTTTTCCGCCAACTGCTGGACCGGGAAGCGCCGCTTTTCCAGTGGTCTTCCATTTTTCGTGCCCTGCGGCTCATGGAGCTTGCCGGAGAGATCTCGGCCGGATACTTTTTCAAGGGCATCCCCGGTATGCAATTTGTCTCCAATGCCATGCTGGCCTTGCTGCGCGACGGCATCCCCGAAGAGCCCGTATTCTGGATCAATGCCATGGATCCGGGGTCCCTTTGCGGGCTTAAGCTCGACGCGATCAAAGGCCGGCTGCCGCGGCGCGTAGCCAGCAGCCATCTGGTCTACCTTGGGTGTCAACTGGCCATGGTATCCCAGCGAAATGGCAAGACCATTGATATCAAGCTGCCCGTTGATCATCCGCGCCTGGGTGACTGTTTTGGCCTGTTTGACCATCTGTTGGGCCGCGCCGTCCATCCCCGGCGCTTCATTACCATTGACACCATCAATGGGGAACCGGCAGCCCAAAGCCCTTTTATTAACCTTTTACGCAAACGGTTCGATACTACCATTGAGGCATGTGCGTTGACCCTGTACCGGCGATTTAACCACTAAACCGCAATCGAAGTGCATAACTTCAAAAGAATCTATGGTTATCAAGCATGGACGTCCAATGGCTGCTTAACCTGCCCCAGCAGATCAAGGGCGGGGACCCATCATCAAAACCTAACCTTACCTTAAAGGCCGGTGATCTGCTGACAGCCTCGGTGCTGGAAGTGGACAAGGGACGCGATGCCCTGATTTCCATTGGCCAGTTCAAGGCCTACGCCCGTCTGCCGTTGCCCGTGGTTACCGGTCAGTCGATTCAAATCCAGGTCCAGCAGGCGGACAACGGGCTGCGGATGATGATGGTGCCCAATAAGAGTGGACAACCGGCATCGGATGCATCAGGGCGTGGTCATCCTCAGGTTGGCGAGCAGCCGAAAGGCAGTAGGGCGATGCAGGCAAGCGGGAGAATCAACCCGTCACCGACGCCACTAACGGGCAATGACGTACCCACCCGCAGCCAGCTCGTTGACAAAGGGATGCTGCCGGCAAACGGCAGAATCAACCGGGCCCAAACGCCGTCAACGGGCAATGCGGTACAGGCCAGGCGTCAGTCTGTTGACCAAAAGATGGTGCAGTCAACCGGCAATCGCCATCCGGCAGCGATTGCGCCGGGCAGCGATAATCTTCAGATACGTGTATTCGAACCGGTTTCCGATCGTCTGTCTTTAATTGCCCATTCCCACCTGCTGCGTCCGGGAGAATCCGTCGAGGGCCGTGTCACGGGGTTTGCGAAAGACGGATTGATGTTGGTAGATTTCGGCAAATTCAAGGCGTTTGCAAAAATTGATGTTCCAGTGCGGGAAGGCCAGATTCTGCCCCTGACCGTCGAAAAGAGCGAGCAGGGCATCACTTTTTCGATTGGGAAAAAAGCCCCGGTCACCATGGCGCCCCAGTCATCCTCGTTACCAGTGGCTCACGGTGTGTCCCCTGAGGCCATCCGCCACAGGGCCGAGCGCCAGACATTGCCATCGGCGTCAACGCTTCAATATACTACCCCTTCAGCGGATGTCCGGTCAGGCACGAAAGCGCATATGGCCCAATCGCCAGCCCCTTTAAGCCCGCCCACGGCACCGGAAATGGCCCAGTTCAGGCAGCAGATCCAACAGCTGCTCGGGCAGTCCACCATGCCTGAGAAACCATTCGCTGAATCACTTCCCCCAACCACTCAGGCAGCGCTAACCCACTTGCAACAGTTGCTGCGTCCAGTATCCACCACTGGTGATATCACCACGCTGATGACCAGTATTCGAGAATTTGTCGAAAATTCCGGGGTCTATTTTGAGAAACGGGTCGAGGCGGCAATCCAAAACGCACAGGATCGGCAGGTACCGATGACGCCAACCGAATTGGCCCAGCACCCACCCATCCGGGACCTGATGGTGAAGGATTTAAAACCCAATCTTTTGATTTTAAATCAATTTCTGGACTCTCAGGCAATTGATCAGAAGGCCGAGGATCGGCATGTATTGGAGACGATGAAAAGTGTGGTGCAGCGCACGTTGGCCCATATCGAACAGCAACAACTGGGGGCAACGGAAAAACCCGTTGATCCGGATGTATTCCAGGCTTTTTCCCACCTGCTGATGCTGGCTGATCATCGGCGCGATGCCCGGCTCAAAGTGTATTACGCCAAAAAGGGTGGTAAGGAAAATGCCAATAAAACCCCTCGTGTGGCCCTGCTCCTGGAGATGGACCGCATGGGGACGGTGCGCACCGATTTGTGGATGGTCGGCAAAGATCTGAACATTACCTTTTTTGTTCAGACACCGGAAATCAAGTCAGCCATCAGCGATGTCCAGGATGAAGTGAAAAGTGCCTTGAACGAAAAATTCAATACGGTTGCCTTAAGCGTTATCGTCAACGAAAACAAAATCGAGCAATTCGATGAAGAGGATGTATCCTTGAACTCCCGCCGCCTGCTGGATCTGAGCATATGAAAGACAAACAACTGAAAAAGGCCGCTGCCCTAAAATACGACCAGGCCCAAAGTATGGCGCCACGGGTGGTCGCCAAAGGCAAAGGGCATATTGCCGAGCAGATTATTCAACTGGCCCGCGAAAACGATGTGCCCATGGTCGAGGACCGCAACCTGGTCAATGTGCTTGAAGCCCTGGAACTGGAATCGGAAATACCCGCCGAACTTTACCAGGCCGTGGCCGAAGTACTGGTGTTTATCTATAAACTGAACGGCAAACTTTGAGCCGGTAATTTTTTAGTAAAAATTTCGACGGTTAAATCATCAAATCGCAGATACTTGTCTATCTTCTTGGGGGATAATTGGCCGCATTTTAACATTATCTTCAAAATTTCTCCTGCCAAAAAAATGACGATCTTTTTTTTCGATAACGCGTAACGCTTAAGAAAAACAGCAAAAAAATAGATACACCGCTTGGTATAAGAATTGCTGAAAATAGTGTCGGTGTCGCTACTATTTCCATGGTATCAAGCATCCTGCAATTTTTTTATCATCAAGGCGAAAAAATGAGTGAGACCTTTCGAGGATCCTTTTTACAATTTGATATTACGCCCAATGTGTCCGTATCAAATCCGGCCTTCCTGTTTGGAATAGGGGATGAACGAAGAGCGTCCAAATCCGTTGCTATTCCCCTTTCGCTTGAAATGTGCATGCTGGAAGATAGCGATTACACCCGGTTGTTATTTATCAGTGCAGATATTTTTGGTTTCGAAAAAAGTGTGGTTGAAAAAGTAGTGCGTTATGCCGCGCAATGGGGAGTTGCACCGGAGGGCGTTGTAATCAATGCGTCTCACACTTTTTATGCGCCAGGAACGATAGCGAACATGCCGGAGTCCATGGGACCCTACTACGAAAATTACTCGTCACAGATTTTACAGATTATCCTTTCAAATTTGCAGAATCTTTACGACCGGTTGGAACCTTGCACGATCCGTCATGGTAAGGTTGAAGCAGAAGTTGGTGTAAACCAGCGCTATTTGAAAAACGGGAGATTCGCTGGTGAAGCACATCATGAAAGTAAATTCATTCAAGATACGCCCATCGTGCGGATAGATTTGGGTTCAACAAAAAATAGAATTCTTTGGATTAATCACGGCTGTTACCCCATGGGAATGGGGGCGAATGATGATCGAATTTCGGCAGACTACCCTGGATTTATAAAATACAGTCTCAAGCGATATGGCGTTGCCCATTGCGTTATGTTTTTTCAGGGTGCTGGAGCAGATATTGTAGAAGCTGTCAAAACCAACGATCGATGGGATGTGTGCGATAGCCTTGAAAAGGTGAGGCAATACGGGCAGAAACTTGCCGATACCATTAAAAATGGCACTCAAAAAAAGCTCTCTCCAGTAAGGGGCCGCTTTTGTAAAGGTGTGGAACCGTTTACATTATCAGTTGATGAAAAAATAAATGACACAATTAAAGAAAAACTATCTTATCGTTTCAATGGCCACCAGATTTCAGGCAAGTTAAATGTCCAATTCATCCGAATCGGTGAAGATTTCAATGTCATAAATATTCCTTCCGGAATTACGTCTGCGTTGGCTGATAAAATACACAATATCGGAAGCATTTCAAAGAGTGATTTCCTGTTGGGTTATGTCGATGGAATTGAAAGCTATATTGCTGCTGATAATCTAATTGAGAGAGAAAGGGCCGGTGATTCCCGTCAATTTCAACAAGATCTAAAAAATTATCGAATCAGCATCGAAAAAAAAATATGTGTAGCTGTCAATGATATTTTATCAAAGATAAAAAGTAAAAATTCGAATGATAATCATCCGCTGTATGACAGATCATCAAAAAGTGTGGTCAGAAAAAAGCGGATACTCTTTCTTGAGCTTTTGCACCAGAGTACGGGGGGGTTTTTAGATCATATTGTCAAATCATTAAAGGAAAAATATGATGTAAAATACCTTAAGACGTCAAGCATGGATGAAGTTCGGTCTGCGGTGACCTGGGCAGATATCGTATGGTTGGAATGGGCCAACCAAATGGCTATTCATGTGACTAATAACATTTCAGAAATACAGGATAAAAAGGTGGTCTGTCGCCTTCATGGATATGAAGTGTATACGGATATGCCGGCAAGGATCAATTGGAATCGGGTCCATCGATTAATTTTTGTAGCCCATCATAAAAAAGAGATATTCAACCAGAAATTTCCCAATAAAAATGTTCCTCAGCTTGTCATTAGAAACGGCATCCAATTAGAAAACTTTTCTATATCTGAAAATAAATTAAATACGAAACGTTTGGTCTTACTGGGATATCTTAATTTTCGAAAAGGGCTTCCCATTCTTCTTCATTTTTTCCAGCAGCTATTAAAGCATGATCCGGATTACTTTCTTTATATCCGGGGTGAATTTCAGGATCCCAGGCTTGAAATGGCTGTCAAAACCATGATCAATGAATTGAATTTGATCGACAAGATTGAATTTACAGGCTGGATCAAAGATATCAACCATTGGTTTGCCGATAAATCTCATATCCTCAGTTTTTCTCTGGAGGAGTCATTTCATTACGCGCTCGGAGAAGGCATGGCAGCTGGCCTGAAACCTGTTATCCATGCATGGACCGAAAGTCGTGATATATGGCCAAATCATTACATTTTCAGTACGTTAGATGACTTTTTAAACATAATTCAGGACACGAGTTACGAGCCGGAAAAATACAGAACATTTATTTTTGAAAATAATCTGGATGCTAATTCACAAGTGAAAAATATCGATTTGATGTTCAATGCGTTGATGCGGGAAAATTTTAATGCAAAAATAACGAAATCTGATGCGAAAAAGATAAACGAAATAGAAACCGTAAATCCAAGACAAAAAAAATGCACCAAAGATGATCAAAATACAAAGTCTACCGCAAAAGTTATATCAAAAGATCTCAGTAATAGGGGGATACTTAAAAACAAAATTACAAGCGCTCATTTAATGCAAATCTACCGATCACTAAAAAAGACTATAAAATCGGCAAATTTTAATTCCATGGATGGTTTGATCAAAAGCAGTCGTCGCTTGGATAAAGATATTTCATCACCCATATGGGGCGTTATTGTCGAAACGCGATGTCACCCGGATCTGGAATATGTGATAATTGATTTTCATACAAAGAACGATATTCCAATTCAATTATTTCACGGAAAAAGCAATGTTGATTTTATCATGTCCACTGCTGTTGGTGATTTGGTTCGTAGAGGGAATGTCGTTTTGACGCAGCTTGAAACAGATATACTGACAGGCGACATGTACAACGCCCTGTTTTTATCAAAAATGTTTTGGAACAATATCGTGGGCAGAGAAAAGATACTAATTTTTCAACCTGATACAATATGCTGCAGCCAATCGGAATATACAATTAAGGACTTTATTAACTATGATTATATCGGGTCTAAATGGTCACGTAATCGTCCGGTTGGTATGATAATCGATGGCGGTAATGGTGGGCTTAGCTTACGGGATTGGCGCTTATCATATGAATGCCTATCCCGCTTTTCGCCGCGTTATTGGCCTGGGGGAGAAGATGGCTATTTTGCGTTTCATATCGAACTAATTGGTGGCAATGTCGGAAAAAACGATGAGTGTGCCAAGTTTAGTACTCAAGAAGAATTTATTTTCAACAGCTGGGGTGGCCACAACATCTCTTGTCTTAAAAAAAATGATCTAAATAGATTTTTATTATATTGTCCTGAGGCCGCGTTTATGACGGATAGAAAAGTCAATAATAAAAAATAAGTTTGAAATTTGTGAGTATATGAAAAATAGAAAAATCATCATTGTTTGTGGCGTAAATCACTCTGGAACTTCATGTGTTGCGAAGCTTTTAATTGATAATGGCGCTGATCCAGGTGAATACGATGCTACCATTTTAGAAAACACGCCGTATGTGAAATATGAAAATATCTATTTTAAAAATTGCTGCATCGAAATGGCCAAAATTCAAAGCCTTGTTGCTCCAAAAAATAGTATTAAAAAATTTGTTGAATATTTAAAACATGAAGATTCAAAGCAGAGCAAAAAACCATTGGTTTTGAAATATCCAAAAAGTGTATACTGTTTACCGGAATTATCACAAATTATCGGAAAAGATAGAATGAGATGTGTCTTTGTCATGAGAAACACATTGGACTTGGTATCAAGCAATGTTAAAAAGACTAAAGTCAATGCAAATATTATTTTTCACTATTACAATAGTACCTACACCGCATTAACTCAATATACTGGGGATGTTTTTATCACTGCTTTTGAAAGGATACGCGTTGGATTAGATCAAAAAATGTTGCTGGAATACTGTGGCTTATAATCAAAAAAATATTAAATTGTTTTTGTTGAATATGTAAACATCTATTGATAATAATTCTTGTCATGCAAAATAATTTTATATAGATGAGAAGATCAAAAATATGAATTTAAAACGCTACGATATTGCTCAAGCCATATTGAATAAATTAAAAGGTAGGCTTTATCTCGAAATAGGTGTAAATAAAGCCAACTCTTTCAAACGAATAGTTGTTGAAAAAAAAATTGGGGTGGACCCTTTACCAACCTACAATTTCATAAACCTTTTAATGCAAAATGCAGATATTCACTATTTCAGCTGTACGACTGATCGATCGGGATCTGCACAAATCAAGTTCAACCTAAAGAATAAAAAAAATATCAGTAAAATTACAAATTCAGCATCATGTGAATTGTTCTATGTAATATCAGATGTTTTTTTTGAAAATTATGCTTCGCCTGTGTTTAGACAAAACAGGATTGATGTGGCGTTTATTGATGGCTTGCATGCCTATAAACAAGTCGTCAAAGATGTAGGCAATACACTTAGGTATCTTGAGAAAGGAGGTGTCATCCTTATTCATGACTGTAATCCTCCAACCGAGGCAGCTGCATACCCTGCAAAATCATGGAAAGCCGCCTCAAAGATGAACATTGAAGGTTGGACTGGCCAATGGTGTGGAGATGTTTGGAAATCGATCGTTCATCTTAGAGCGGTTCGTAATGACTTGGAAATTTTTGTGCTGGATTGTGATTATGGAATTGGCGTGGTTCGTCAGGGACAAAATAAAGATCCAATCAATATGTCAATTGAGGAGATAGAGAAAATGACCTATGCTGAATTCAATTCAAACAGAAAAGAAATGCTGAATCTCAAACATCAGGATTATCTTTATGACTTTCTGGAAAAAATTTCAAAATGATTAACTATTATTAGATTTTTTATTTCATTATGATGTTTTTATCAATCCAAAAGTATGATAAAAAATTGATAATCATTTAAGGCTTTATAGCATGAAAATAAATATTGTATACCGAACATGTAATGCCCCTCTTAAAGAGACCGCATTAAATTACATTAACAAAGAAAGATGTTTGTCGAACGCCATTAAAAATTTCCCGCGTGATAAATGCAACTGGCATATTGTCGCCGACACTATGCCAGAAACCTCAATTGATGTGCTAAAAAAATATGTTGATGATGAAGGTATTGAAAAAATCTACGTAAAAGATAATTCAAAGTCTTTTACAGCATGTCTTAATTACGCATTATCTTTGAAAACAGAAGAGTGGGTATATTTTCTGGAAGATGATTACCTGCACAGGAATAATTCTTTTCAAGTCCTAAATGAAGGAATTCTATTATCCGAATCATATGTGAAAGAAAATATAAAATTTTTAACGTTGTATGATCATCCTGACAAATACGGATATAACGGGCCGAATCCATTTGTTTCCGGCGGTGAAATAACGAAAGTTTATCTGACGAATTCCTGTCATTGGAAATATACAAACAGCACGACGATGACATTCGCCAGTAAAGTCAGTACCTTATTGAAACATCAGGAAATTATAAGAAAATACGCTATCTCAGGAACGACTTATGCGTTTAAAATGTTTTTGGAGTTAAACCAAAAGAAAGAATATTTAATAAGCCCATTACCCGGATACTCGACTCATGGAACAAAACGTTTCCCTTCTCCATTATACAATTGGGAGAAAGAAGTCAGATGAAAACATTTCACATTCAAGAAGATTTAAAGCGTCTGGGTATGTAGGTAGCATGTGAAAATTTCTGCCAGTAAAATCATCACCTAATCCATTACGAAAATAAAACGCTCCAACATCCAGTCGATTTTTTCTATATCAAGTTCAACCTCAGCCGTTTTTACGAACAGTACCTGACGACCGCACTTCTCAACCGGTGGTATAAATTCCTCTACCAGATGATAGTGAGGACGTTTCATGTAGTCATCAAACAGGATAAACGTTCCATATTCCGCCTCTTTAAGTGTTTTTAAGAAGCAGGCCACTCTAAATCGGCCATCAACCAAGACCAGGTCGGGTTTTTCGCCGGCATCCCACCAGGCATGGATATAAGTGCGAAAACCGTCACGATGAGTATAGCCAACCGGTCGGCCCCATTGTTCTACCGGACCGACATCGCAGTACCGCACGTTAACCCGATCCGGTTGACCGCATTCCAATGCTACAGAGCGCGCCCACTGCTCATTGGTTTCGACACTGTGGATTTTGGCATGCGTATGTTTTGCCATCCAACGCGTAGATTGACCAGCGCCATATTCGCCATAGCAATGGGCATTGGCAGCCAGTCGCTTGAACAAGGCGTCATCGCCGTCAAAAAGACGTTCCTCCGCTGGTGGAAGCTTGACAATGGTGTAGCCCATTGGCTCCAACTGGCGTTTTATATCATTGATTGTCTTCGTAAGCGATGGTGAGGTAGCCATAATTATCTTTTACTTTACGGTTAAGGATCAAACAACAACAACTGTCCATCAGAAGAAGATAATGAACGTTTTGGGTTGGATGATGACGTATTATCGGTAGAAGAATCCAGCATTTCGTATTCAACCTGAATGCGATCGGCCGTTGGATCCCCGATGGCCGTAGGCAAAGGAAGCATCAATTCGCTCTCCTGTCGGGTAACTACCGGGAATCCATAGACCTGATTGGTATGCTTGATTGCCTTCCCGGCCGCTTGCCGGTCACGCACGAATTGGCGGTGGTCGTCCAGTCGATCTTTGATACGATTGCGAGCCTGGTCGATGGATAGGTCAATGCCTTCCAAAATGGCTGACCTAAATGCCTTGTCCAATTCATACCCGATGCTGTTGCGGGCAGCGGCAGCAGCGGCAAACAAGGTGGTGCCGGTTCCCAGAAACGGGTCCAGCACGGTATCGCCTATCACGGAAAACATTGAAATCAAACGATAGGCCAATTCAAAAGGATAGGCACCGCTACGATTGCGCAGTTTTTTGGATTGGGTATTCTGCCGTGTGCCTTTAAGATCCATCCAAACATCGGAAAACCACTGGTTGCGTTCCTCCCAGAAATAGGCGCTTTGCCGGCGATTGGTTTTTTCCTCGGCGGATTTGAACAGCCGTTTATCCCCTTTACGAAAAACCAAAATATACTCGTGTTCGAGGGTGACGTAGGCTCCCGGCGGCATCATCCCCGATCCCATGAATTTGTTGGGTGCATTGGTCTGTTTGCGCCATAAGATGTTGGGCAGATTGGAAAATCCCAGGCTGAGCATTTTGCTGGCGATCCGGGTATGGTTCGAGTAAAGGGCAAACCGATCATTGAGCGTGCGGGTGGCGTCACCGATATTGATACAGACGATGCCGCCAGGTACCAGGATACGATAGAGTTCATCCCACACCGAATCCAACATCTGGTGCATGAGTTCAAACGCCCGATTACCGTCACCGGAACGAAGCGCTTTATCAATTTTAGCTGACCGGCAAAACAGTTCGTCCCACATTTCGATCATGGGGTAAGGCGGTGAGGTGACCACCAGGTGAACGCTTTGGGATGGCACGGCATCCATGTTGCGAGAATTGGAAAAGTGTAGTTGGTGTTCGGATCGCATCCCGCTTCCTTTTTCTGTGGTACATTTTTAAGAAGGCTATATGAGCGATGACGGATCGGTACATATCAAGAACCGTCGGCAAACTCAATCCGTTGCTCAAATGATGAGTGCTTTTCTCATAAAATGCCGCTTTTTTCAATTGTTGGGCTGTGTTATTTTATAATCAGGCATGGTCAGGCGAAAGTGAGCGGTTCTATGGTGTTTAAGATAATGTTTTTGGCAAGGCCTTAAGGAAGGATCTGTATAATCAATACCGCGACGACCGATAACGCAGTCCAAAAACATTATCTTGAATGCTATAAGATGCTTTTGGTTGAGGGAAACGGCCCATGGGATGAGCGCATTCACCTGTAGTGAAAAAAAGATAGCGACAACCGGTAAAAATCAAAAATGGAGTGTTTTTGCGCTGGTGGCCATTGCCATTTTCATGTCCACCCTGGATTCCAGTATCGTCAATATTGCCCTGCCAGAAATAATGGACGATTTAGGTGCTTCCTTTGAGTTGATCCAATGGATTGTTGTCATTTATCTGTTAACCATTTCATCGACCCTGCTTGCCTTTGGACGGCTGTCAGACATTAAGGGACGGCGATGGGTGTATTGCAATGGTTTCTTTTGGTTTACATTGGGATCATTGCTGTGCGGCAGTGCCCGCGTTGCCGAGATGCTGATCGCATCGCGCGCATTTCAGGCCATTGGCTCAGCCATGCTCATGGCCTGCAGCCCGGCGCTGGTTGTAGATGCCTTCCCCTTAAAAGAGCGCGGCAAAGCCCTGGGGCTGGTGGGAACCGTTGTGGCCACGGGGCTTACCGCCGGGCCGGCCCTTGGCGGCGTGATTATCGAGCATTTCAACTGGCGCACGATTTTTTTAATTAATATCCCCATTGGCACCATCGCATTGATGGCGGCATGGCGCATCTTGAAAGGAACGGCCGCAAATGGTGCATCCAATGAACCGTTCGACTGGATGGGGGCGGCTTGTTTGACCGTAACCCTGTTCAGTCTGATGACCTTCCTGTTGCATCTGAACCAATGGGCGCTCAGGTCGCCACGTATGCTGGCCCTCTTGGCAACCAGTGCCGTAGGACTGCTGCTGTTTGTTTTCGTGGAGCGCCGAACAAATTACCCCATCGCCGACATTCAGATATTGAAAAACCGGTTTTTTATCGTGTCGGTCGTCTGCGCCACCATCTTATTTGCCGGCTTGTTCACGATTACGTTTTTAATGCCTTTTTATCTGATGCGTCCGGCAGGTTTCGATGCGCAGCGCGCCGGGACGATCATGATGATTCCGTTTGCCTTTCTCTTTTTCATCAGCCCGCTGTCCGGCTGGCTTTCCGACCGCGTCGGGTCGAGTGTGCTGTGTTTTGCTGGAATGGGCCTGCTGGCGACGTCACTTTTTTGCTTTACCACCCTTTACCCCACCCAAAACCTGTGCCCGGTCTGTTGGCGCCTGGCTTTGGCCGGTATAGGGGTTGCTCTGTTTTTGCCGGCTTATAACGCCTCAGCTATGAGCGCTGTCCCCGCAAACAAACGGGGCATCGCCTCAGGCACGATTGCCGCTGCGCGGAATTTCGGCATGGTCTGCGGGGTGGCCCTGTCAGGCGTGATTTTCAGCCGCAGCTATGCAATGCTGAGCGGCGGACTCAACGCCAATGTTTACGAGCCCAGTCTGCGTCTCGTGTTTTTGGAGGCGTTTCAGCATGCCATGCTGGCCGGTACGTTGTTGGTTGCTTTCGGCTGGCTCCTCACCCTTTTCCGCGGCCAGGCCCAAAGCGATCATTGAGTTTTTTGATTACCGGTTAAATGAAATCAATCCCAAATGGTTGCCATGTTGAAGAAATCATCAATTTTCTTGCCATTTTATTCTATTTTCCTTCAAAATGTTGTTTAACCTTTCGAATAAAATAGAAAAATAAAACTGATGAAATACGCATTAATTCGCTTGAACCTTGACTTTCTACCAAAAATTGAAGAAACATATGCTCCCATTGAAGTCACATCAGCTAAAGAGGAGGAAGGAAGATGTTTAAGGTACTGGTCAGCGACGCCCTTGGTGAGGCGGGGGTTCAGCTGTTTCGCGAAACCGATGGAATCGACGTAGATGTGAATACGGGGCTCTCCCCCGAGGAACTGAAAGCAATAATCGGCGACTACGATGCGTTGGTGATCCGCAGCGCCACCAAGGTGACCGAGGAAATCCTGGATGCCGGTAAAAAGCTCAAGGTCGTGGGGCGTGCCGGTATCGGCCTGGACAATGTGGATATTCCCGCGGCGACTCAGCGGGGCGTTGTGGTCATGAATACACCGACAGGCAATGTGGTCACCACCGCCGAACATGCGATCGCCATGATGATGGCCCTGACTCGCAATATTCCCCAGGGGACCCTTTCACTCAAAGACGGCCGGTGGGACAAGAAAAAGCTCCAGGGCCGCGAAGTGTATAACAAAACGTTGGGCGTGATTGGTTTCGGAAAGATCGGATCCATTGTCGCCGACCGTGCCAAGGGCCTGCGCATGAAGGTGGTCATTTACGATCCGTTCGTCACGCCGGAGCAGATTCAAAAGGCGGGGTTTGAGGGCGTTACCTTGGATGAACTCTACAGTCGGGCTGATTACGTCACCGTGCATGTACCCAAGCTCAAGGAAACCACTGGCCTTTTGAACAAGGCAGCCTTTGATAAAATGAAAGACGGCGTCATGATTATCAACTGTGCCCGCGGCGGGATCGTTGATGAAGACGACCTGGCAGAAGCCATGCAATCGGGAAAAGTCGCTGGTGCGGCCCTGGACGTTTTTGCCACGGAACCGCCTGGTGAATGCCGTCTTTTTGAACAGGATCGGATGATTTGTACGCCTCACTTGGGTGCCTCCACCCGTGAAGCGCAGACCAATGTGGCCGTTGCCGTGGCTGAGCAGATTATCGACTACCTGATCAACGGGACCGTTATCAATGCGGTCAATGTGCCGTCGGTTGCCGGAGAATTGCTGCAGAAAATCGGGCCTTACATGGCCGTGGGCGATCGCATGGGATGCCTGCAGGCACAGTTGGCCGATGGCCCGGTCAAGTCTGTTGTGATTGAATACACAGGGGATTTCAAGGGCATGGACATGGCCCCGGTATCCACGGCCATCTTAAAAGGCCTGCTGACCCCCATGGTCAAATACGCGGTCAACTTTGTCAATGCACCCATCGTTGCCAAGGAGATGGGCATCACGGTGACCGAATCCACCACTGCTGAAGCCGAGGACTATACCCATTTGATCACCCTGCGTGTTGCCACTGAAAACGGTGAAAACGTGGTCGCCGGCACCATTATCGGCCGCAGCGACATGAAGGTCGTAAAAATCAATAATTTCCGCCTTGAACTGGTTCCCGAAGGGCATATTCTACTGATTTTCAATCAAGACCGACCCGGGGCCATCGGCGGCATCGGTACCACCCTGGGCCAGCATGATATCAATATCGGTCGCATGCACGTGGGACAGGAAAAAGACGGTGATCGCAATATTATTTTCCTGCAAACCGATACACCGGTTCCACCGGAAGTGATCGGAGAACTGCGCACGGCACAGATGGTCAGCTCGGTGACGCCGCTTGAGTTGTAGTTTTATGCTGCGATAAAGAGATGTGAGAAGAAAGGGCGGGAGACCGCCCTTTTTTTGATTTCTGAAGTGGGCTTGATTTTTTCAAGAAATGATTTATAGCGTGTGCGTAAATATGTGGCATGCAATGCGTAAATAATTAATAAGAGAAGTGTGTGAGAATCTCTAAAAAAGATCTTGTTTTGTAATAGTTTGTTAGTACTGTACATATTATGTAATTTTATATTCTAATCCTATTGTTTTTCTTCTCTCTATCCCGTTCTCAACAATACTGCTCAACACATCAATGTTTTATTATCGAGAGTCATTTGACTGATCGATATGGCAGGCAGATTAATTCAGCGATGGCTGAATGAGACTCTGTTTCTATTGAAGGAGGTTGAAATTGTTTAAAATTGCAAGGTATGTAATCCTGCTCTTAACGCTGACCATTGTCATGGCGCTTCCTGCCTGGGCCGAGAAAGATGTTGAAGGTTCCAAAGACCTATCCATAAATGGCAGCTATTTCAGCGCCGAAAATGCCGATCAGCTGTCTGATGCACTGCAACAATCCGTGCAGGCGCAATACGATGAATTGGATGATTCAGGAAGCATTATCGGCCAAGGGTGTGTCGATGGTGCGGTGATTTCGCTTCCTTCAGGCGCTTACCAGGTGCGGATGAATGATGCGCATCACCGTCTGGTAAAAGTGGAAATAAAACCTGAACAAACCAGTGAAGTTGTAGTTGATATTTAATTCCCAGGTTTCGATCCAAACGAATCCCTCTCATTCTCCTCCTTGTTTACTCATCGATACAGTTCATGGCCGTGATGGTATTCACGGAAGCCTCCTCAAAACAGAAAGTGATTTCCATCAATCGTTGTTGTGATCTGATCGTCACGGTAAACATCGATTGACATGGATTTTAGATTCAAACGATAAACCAGCTGTTCAAGCAATTCCGGATTTGACAGACAGGACCCATTGAAAATCGCCAAGTTCTTGCCGTCTGATTGGCGAGCCGAAGGGCAAAGCAAGCCGGGATGCCGTTCATATCTGATCCTTTTGCCGATTTGTTGGGTGAAGTGATAGTTGCTTGAGTCTGTCAGTTGGGGAAAAAATTTCCGATCTCGTGTAAAATCAATCAGGATCGCGGTACAGCTCACCTTGCAAACAAGACGTCGCCGAACAACTTCATTATAACGACCTGCAAGATTTCTCTCTTCCTTGATCAATTCTTCGGACACCTTGATCTCGACCCAATTCGCCTATTTCTGGACAGACACTATGCAGGATCGAAAATGAAACCCTCCGATTCACCAAATCAGCGGGTTTCGTCGATGACCGTATTCTTCAACACACCGATATTCTCGATTTCAACTTCGACGGTGTCCCCATGGGAAAGGGGCCCCACACCGGACGGTGTGCCGGTGAGGATGATGTCACCGGGCATCAGGGTGAAATTCTTGGAGACAAAGGCGATGATCTGGGGAATCGTGAAAATCATCTGGCTGGTGTTGGCCTCCTGGACCGTTTTGCCGTTCAATCGACAGCAAATGGCCAGGTTCTGCGGGTCGGGAAGGTCTTCGGCCAGCGCCACTTGCGGGCCGATGGGGCCAAACGTATCGAAGGATTTTCCGCGAAACCACCCAGCACGATCACCATTTTGAATGTTGCGCTGGCTGACATCGTTCATGCAGGTGTACCCGAAAACATGATTCAGGGCATCGTTTTCGGCCACGTCCTTGCAGCGGTCAGCGATGATCAGGGCCAGTTCGGCCTCATAGTCGGTGCGCGGGTTCTTAAACCCGTAGTCCTTGATAAACCGTGGGATCACAATTTTTTCTTCCGGGCCGATCAGCACATTGGTGGTTTTGGGAAAAAGCAGCGGCTCGCTGGGAATTTCATCGGTGAATCCCTTGACTTTCACCGAGACGCTTTCCGCAATATGTTCCCTGTAGTTAAGGCCCAGGGCGATCAACTTGGTCGGGTTGACGGTGTAAGTATCCTGACGATTTTTAATGGGCAGATTGATCATGGCTGATCCCCCTTGAATAGGCTTGGCAGTCCATTGTTTTTGAATGCATGCATCAGTGAATCATCAATGATGGCCTCATAACCGGAAAGCGTGGCCACCACCTGATCATCGTGATCAAGAAAGGTGAAATCCGCCACCATTTTGCGATGGCTCTGGGCGGTTACAGTCATCACCGCCTTGGCACCGTCACTGGGAAACGTCGACCGATACTGGCGATACGTGCGCGCATAACTGGGCAGGCACACCTTGCCGGTTTGTTCAAAACACCAGACAATGGCCATCTGAAAGGCCCCGTCAAGCACCATGGGGTCAGCCATCCAGTGTTCCTGGATGGGATCCTGCATCCATACCTCGGGCTTTGGCGCGGCAACCAGTTTGGCGGTCATGCCGTGATCCGAATACTCATTGATGGCTTCAATGGCCCGTAGACGATCACCATGAAACAGGATGTCACCATAGATGGCGCTTACCTGCCGCGGGTAGGGCCGACTACCGTTTTTGCCGTTGCCGGTAAACGGCGGCGCATCGGGAAAGTGATCCACCAACAGGGCTTTGGCCCGGGAGTGAATAACATCTTTGCCGTTTTTGACGCCGTTGCGTAGCTCCACGTCAACCTGCCAGACGTCACCGGATCGTTTGGGTTTGCTGGCCATGAGCCGCACCAGTTTTCCAGACTGATCGACTCGGATGCCGCTGAGCAGACGAAAATCATCCAGGCCGTGCAGGGCATAGCCTGGGTTTTCCTTGAGTGCGCCGTGACCGATCCATTCGCTGATCAGGGCAAAGGGAACCACCGGCCTGCCGCCAATGACATGCGATTCAAGCACGGGATAACGATGAAGATCCAATTCACGACGCTCCAACAATGCCATGGATGCTTCGGATGAGGCCTCGATGTTGGCGGCTTCGTCGGTCAGCATGCTACCGATCAAGACTTCGATGGGGCTTGGATCGGCATTGGCCATCTCGGCTACCAGCATGGCTGCACCGATATCCAGTGGAATCAGGCTGATGTCCATCTTGGCAAAGGCGTTTTTGAGAGACGGGGTAACCATGCCGCCATCCCAGGGTCCCCAGTTGATGGCGGTCACCCGGCAGTCCGGCCGGCGCATGGATTCAATGTGGGCCAGCTTGTTGAGGACTTCATTGGCCATGGCATAGTCGCACTGACCCGTGTTCCCCGTCCTTGCGCTGACCGAGGAGAACAAGACCAGATGGCCAAGCGGGTCTGATTCCAGGGCGTTCAATACGTTTATCAGCCCATCAACCTTGGTGGCGTAGACCTGGCGAAACTGATGAATGGATTTATCGGCGATCAACCGGTCGTGAAGCACGCCGGCACCGTGAATCAGGCCGGTAATGGGCCCCATCTGACTCCTGATAGTGGTAAGGCTCGAGGCGATACTTTTTGCATCGGTCACATCGGCGCTGAAATAAGCGGCATTGACCCCGGCCTTCTGGAGCATATCCAGGGTCCGATTGATATCCATATTGGCTATTTGCCTGCGATATTCGGATTCCAGTTCTTTTGGTGTGGGCGGGTTGCCCCCAAAGGCGTGTTTGATGATCCGTTTTTTCATGGCGCCTTCGCCGTCGACAGCCTGCAGCCAGTCGGGTATCGGTTCAGGCCGGGCGCTGCGGCCAATCAGCGCCAGAGACGCACCGTTAGCCTGTCTGGCCAGGGCCAGGGCACAGGCGGCGGTGACCCCGCGTGCCCCACCGGTGATAACGATAACATCCTTTGGGCCTAAGTGGAGGGGGCCTTCGGCCACTTCTGCCGGTACCGGACAGAGGATCGTGCGATCGTCAGGTCCCAGACCGATCTCGACGGGGTCATGTGGCGCCACGGTCAGCAGTTCGTCAACGGCCTGCGCTGCTGCTACATCCGCGTTCTCAAAGGCAGGGGCCAGGTCAATAGCCCGGCAGACCACATCCTGCCATTCCAGGGCGGCGGTTTTGACCAGTCCCGGAAGCGCGCCCTGCATGGGATTTTCAAGGGAATTGCCGGCAAATCCAAACGCTCCATCAAGGCAGGTGAGGCAGGCAAACAGCGCATCACCTGTTTTAGAGGTTTGCGTTAACTCATCGGCGGCGTGTTTGGCCGCCAGAAAGGCGGATTCAGGTGGTGTCATGGGGCAAAGGATCAGCCCCGCGATACCCTTGAATCCTTGTGTTTGCTCAACGATATCCATGGCAATGGATTGCGCATCGATCCCTTTGGCCTGCAGCTGTTTGACCATGGCCGGCGCATATGCGCTGCCATCATCAATCACAAGGATTTTGCGTCCGTTTTCAATGTGCAGCGGCCGGCCCGGTGCTTTCGGCATTGATCGGACGTCAACGATTTGACGCGGTATCGTTGTCGATACCGGCTGGGGGGCGGCGTCCGTTGGCGTTGGTTTCTCTTCCGTGACCGGAGATGGCGCGGGCTGATTGCTCCCGGCCAGAAACTCACAGATCTGTCCGAGGGTTTTCAGGGTGCCGACCATGTCGGGGGTAACCTGCGGGAGATGGGGCATTTTCTCTTCCATGGCGGAGAGAATTTCAACACGCTTGATGGAATCAATGCCAAGGTCGGCTTCGATGTCCATTTCCAGCCCCAGCATTTCCACCGGATAACCGGTCAGGTCGGCCACAATTCCCAAAAGCGTATCCTGGATCACTCCGGATTCAGCCGTTGCTGTTGTTGTTGGCGCTGCCTGGGGTATGGTCTGTGTTGCCGCAGGTAGAGAGGGCGATTGCCCCTGGGCCAGAAACTCACAGATCTGTCCGAGGGTTTTCAGGGTGCCGACCATGTCGGGGGTAACCTGGGGCAGATGGGGCATTTTCTCTTCCATGGCGGAGAGAATTTCAACACGCTTGATGGAATCGATGCCAAGGTCGGCTTCGATGTCCATTTCCAGCCCCAGCATTTCCACTGGATAGCCGGTCAGCTCGGCCACAATTGCTAACAAGGCATCCTGGATTGCTCCGGATTCAGCCGTTGCCGCGCCTGTTGGCGCGGCCTGGGGTATGGCCTGTGTTGCCGCCGGTAGAGACGTCGATTGCCCCTGGGCCAGAAAATTGCAGATCTGTCCGAGGGTTTTCAGGGTGCCGACCATGTCGGGGGTAACCTGGGGCAGATGGGGCATTTTTTCTTCCATGGCGGAGAGAATTTCAACACGCTTGATGGAATCAATGCCAAGGTCGGCTTCGATGTCCATTTTCAGCCCCAGCATTTCCACCGGATAGCCGGTCAGCTCGGCCACAATTGCTAACAAGGCATCCTGGATCGCTCCGGATTCAGCCGTTGCTGCGGCTGTTGGCGCGGCCTGGGGCATGGTCTGTGTTGCCGCTGGTGCGGGCGCCGATTGCCCCTGGGCCAGGAATTTGCAGATCTGTCCGAGGGTTTTCAATGTGCCGACCATGTCGGGGGTAACCTGGGGCAGGTGGGGCATTTTCTCTTCCATGGCGGAGAGAATTTCAACACGCTTGATGGAATCAATGCCAAGGTCGGCTTCGATGTCCATTTCCAGCCCCAGCATTTCCACTGGATAGCCGGTCAGCTCGGAGACGATTTCCAGCAGGGCCGCGGATACGGAAGCGGACGCCTCGGTGGATTGAGACGGTGCCGGTGCCGCTGGTTCGATGGATGGTGCGACCGGGGCAACTGGTTCAGGAGGCGCAGGGGCCACGGGGGGAGGTGAGGCTGCCGTATCAGGCATGGGCGCCGGCTTCTGCACAGGGGGCGGTGGCGTTTGTAGGGGGGCCACCGGTTGTGGCGTTGCCGAAGGCACAGCCATCCGGGGGACCGGCATGCCTGTCAGCGATCCCACGAGAACCTGGGTACTCTTCATCATTTCCTGAAGGGTACGGCTGGCCTGGGACTGGGTTTCCAGAAATTTCTGGTGAGCCTGGGCTGTCTGCTGCTGCAGGGCCTGAATCGATTCCAACCCTTTTTGAACGACCGATAAGGCCGTGTTCATGTCGGTCGTTGGTGGCGCTGAATTCATCTGTTGACCAGTGACCGGCACCTGGGAGGATGGGGGTGTGATTGATTGCATCGGTTTAGGTGGTTCCATCGTTTGGGGCCGAGGCACCATGGTTGCAGATGGCGAGGCAGCCGCCTGCACGGTTGTCGGCGCAATGGTCTTTTCCTTCTCTATCTTAGTGGGTTCGGGTTTCGGCTTGGGTGCTCGGGGAGCCCGGTAATTGGCTCCGCATAAGGGGACAACCATTTTAGGTGTACGCTCATGCGGTGATTTCTGTTCCCACCGGGTAAGGTCCACATCTGCGCCAAGGGCGGCCAGTTGGCCGATGGCGTGGGCCAGGTCCAGAATACCGGCGGTTTTACCGGAAGATCGGTCCAGGGCAATGGTTACCATATCCGTGTCACTCAAAATGGATCGAACCAGACCGCACAGCACTGATTTGGGCCCGACTTCGATGAAGGTGCGTACCCCGCTATCGTAAAGATGCTGAATCATTTGTTGAAATTGAACCGGCGAGATCATTTGATGGCTCAGGACATCAACAATCGCCTGGGGCTCGGTCGGGTAGGGGGCGGCGGTAAAATTGGCGTATACCGGTATGCAAGAGGGGGTAAAACGGCTGGCGGCCACGGCCTTGGCAAAGGGCGTGGCCGCACTTTCGACAAGGGGACTGTGGAATGCAGCGGCTACCGGCAGCACTACGCTGCGAAGCCCTTTTTGATCGCATGCGGCCTTGACCGCTTCAATGACATCCGACGGCCCGGAGAGCACACGCTGATCAGGGCTGTTGATGTTGGCCAATACCAGCCGAGGATAATCCGCTAAAAGTTCCGACAATGCATCTGTACCCGCCTTGACGGCCAACATGGTTCCGGCATCGGTGTCTTTACCGGCCTGGGCCATCAACGATCCTCGGGTGGCGCTTAATTGTAAGAGCGTGTCCCGATCGATCCATCCGGCGGCATAAAGGGCCGGCAGTTCTCCATAGCTGTGACCACAGGTGGCATCCGGTCGCAGACCGAAATAGTCCAGTGCCGCCAACATGGCCAGGCTGATCGTGCCGATGGCCGGCTGAGCGACATCGGTCTGGCGCAGTGCTTCGGTTTGTCTTTGTTGCTGATCGTTACTGCCGGCCGGTTGCGGGAAAAGCCGTTGCCATAAAGTGGGCTGGCCTTCCACTGTACGATTGGCGGCTTCACAGGCTGCCATGGCGTCGGGAAACATGCACACCAAATCCCGTCCCATGTAAAGGTATTGGCTGCCTTGGCCCGGAAACATGAAGGCCACTTTACCCATGGATTGGGCAGGGGTGGCAAAATAGATGCCTTGAACAGGCAGTGTTGCCGGTTTACCGGATCCCACGCAGGTAACAGCCTCCTTGAGTTGCTTTTTCAGGATGTCTTTGGACGTCGTGGTTTGCAGCACCAAAACCAACCGAAAAGCATGTGTGGACTTAAATTTCGCCCGCAAGTCCCGCGCAATACGGTTAAATGACAATGGTTCGGGTGAATCATCCAATGAATCCAACATCCTTTGAACGGCGTCGGTCACGGCCGAGGCTGTGGGGCCTGAAAAGGCCAGAATTTCAACCGATCCATCCCAGGCAACGTCGGATTTGGTGGCTTGGTATTCTTCGAGTACCACGTGAAAATTGCTGCCGCCAAAGCCGAAAGAACTGACCCCGCAGCGCCGTGGCGTCTCGGATTCATTCAACCATGGCCGGGCAATGGTGTTGAGGTAAAAGGGGCTGGCTTCGATATCTAGTTTGGGATCGGGTGGATCCGCCTTGATGGTGGGGGGCAAGACCTTATGGTGCAGCGCCAGAGATGCCTTGATCAGACCGGCGGCACCGGCGGCGGCCTTGGTGTGGCCGATCATCGACTTGACCGATCCCAGTGCACACGGAGTTGTAGGGTTACAATATTGACCAAACACACGTTTCAGGGCGGTGAATTCAACCTCATCGCCGACACGGGTTCCGGTACCATGGGCCTCTATAAGGGATACTGTATCAGGCGTGATATCGGCCTGACGATAGGCGTCGACCAGGGCGCGTGCCTGGCCTTCCACACGGGGGGCGTAAATGCTCTGGGATTTGCCATCACTGGATGAACCGATAGCTCGAATGACAGCGTAAACCCGGTCATTGTCCCGCTTCGCATCGTCAAGGCGTTTGAGAACCATCAGCCCGATGCCTTCCCCAAGAACCGTACCATCGGCATTGGCGGAAAAGGGCCTGGCATCACCGCTATGGGACAGCACACCGGTTTTGGAAAAGCACATATGCATAAAAATATCGTTGATCGTATCCACTCCGCCGGTGATCACCATGTTGCTCTTTCCACTGACCAATTCCATAAGCGATAGATGGAGAGCGCTCAAACTGCTGGCACAGGCCGCGTCCACGACACAGTTGGTACCCCCCAGGTTTAAGCGGCTGCAGATCCGGCCGGCGACCACGTTGCCAAGCAAGCCCGGGAATGAATTTTCCTGCCAAGGTACATACTCCGCACCGATGTCTTTAACGATAGCATTCACTTGTTCGTCACCAAGACCGTTGTCGACCATGGCGCGGCGCCACAAGGGATGGCCCAGGCGGGAGCCCAGTGAAATGACCAGTTCCTGAGTGCCGGTAACCCCGATGATAACCGAGGTGTGCTCCCGGTCGAAATCGCGGCCGTCGCCGTAACCCGCATCGGCCAGCGCCATTTTGGCACCCACCAGGCCCAATAGCTGTGACGTATCCGTAGCTTCCAATGCCGTTGGCGGAATCCCAAATTCGGTCGGATCAAAGGCGATGGTAGGCAGAAACCCACCCCGGTTGCAGTAGATGTGGTCCGGCTTTTTGGGGTCGCAATCAAAATAGTCGTTCAACTGGCGGTGGGATGCCGGTGGATCACCAATGCGATCCACACCTTTTAAAATCGTGTGCCAGTAAGCTTTCAGATCATGGGAGCCCGCAAACATGCCCCCCATACCGATGATAGCGATTGGAATTTGAGAAAAATTTTTGTTTGATGTCATGGCCAGATCGTCGTTTGGATTATGGTAGTCCTTCAATATTTTGGCTATTTTTGATCAGATACGAATTCGGCTGTATCAAACTGCCGTCAAAACAGCCATATGGCAAAATCAAAGCGCCAATATAATCCATTAAAGCTGAAATTTCAAGGGATTGACAAATAGTCTGGTGCTTGTTAGGTAGGTATAACAACCTAACAGGTCTTTAAACGATGATTCATTACTTTACCAATCGGGAAATTGCCGAAAAACTTGACATTAATCTTGCCCGCTGGAAACGCTGGTCCAGGTCATTTTTACCGCCTGATCCACTTGGCGGTCTGCAATCCGGATACGCCAGGCAGTATGTGTTCAAAGATTTATTCAAGGTGTATCTGGGGGGCTATTTGGTATCCCATCTGAAGCTATCGGTTACCGATGCGCAGACCGTGCTCGCGGATTTGTCACCGTGGTTGAAAAAAAAAGGGTTTCTCGAACTCAACGGCTCGGTTGAAAGGGTTAAGGAAAATGTTGGATGTGAACATCCTTACCAGATATTCCTGCGTACGGTCACCGTGGCCAGTGGGAAAAAAACGTCCGCTTTTGGATATTTAATCCACAAAATCATTGATCTTCAGCCGATGGCGGCAAGCTCGCGGCATATCAATCAAACCGTTGAAGAGACCATTCTTGGCTGCGACATTCCCGATGGATCGACCTTTTTGATGGCACCGGATGTGTATATAATCAATCTTAGTGCCTTGTTTTATGACCTGATTGAACGATTGACCATAACTGATCAAAGCAACTGTTAACGGCTTGTCAACCCGGTGGCAAAATCAGCTGCCGGATGCGTGATTCAGAGATGGGGGCCAGCCACCCCATTGTTGATGGAGCGGGGATTCCCTGGCTTTTCAGGTCGTTGATGCGAGACATCACGGCCGCGCCGTACAAAAGGTTGAAGGCCACGGTTACCGTGCGGCGATTTTCAGGGTTTTCCATAGTGGACCCCCTGACCCATTCGTTAAATGCGCCCATGGCCGGTCCGCACCAGATCTGATAGTCGATGGCTCGATCGGCAAGACCGCTTTTGGCCCACAACGACGCACGGCCCAGATAGGAACGGAAAACCAGTGCCATTTTGTGCTTGGGGTCCGTTTCCGCCCGCTGGACCTGGGATGGATCCCGCTGCATGAAAAATGCGCGGGTGTTTTCCCATTCCTTCTCGAAGGTACCCTTGAGCAGCGTTTCTTCTACCATTTTGCGCTGGTTTGGCGGAACATCTTCGAACCGCTCATAGGTGCTATAGATTTCATAAAGCTTGTGACCGCGCATGGAGAACATGGTTCCGCGTTTGAGCACCTGAACTTTGACACCCATTTCAAACATGTCTGCCGCCGGTGCCATAGTGACATCCGCCTGACGGGCCTCGGCAAGCATTTTTTTTACCAATGCGGATGTGTCGGCCTCCACGCAGGACTGGTTGACGGATCCGGTAAGGATATAGGCCGCGCCCATGGCAAAGGCGGCGGCAGCCGACATGGGTGTGGCGATACCGCCGGCCAGTCCGACCCGCAATGGGATCGGGTAGGCGAACTGCGCAGCAATTTCATCGCGCAGGGCCGTCATCGTAGGAAACAGGGACAGGGCCGGGCGATTGTCGGTGTGGCCACCCGAGTCGGCCTCGGCGGTCAGGTCCTGGGCCATGGGAATCTGGCGGGCCAGGTCTGCCTGATCGGCGGTGATTTTGCCTTGTTGGAGCAACACCCGAAGATATTTTTCGGGTGGAGGGGAAAAAAATTTGCGGGCCACCTCTTCACGGGAGACTTTGGCCACCACACGGTTGGGACAGACGATGCCGCCGTTAGGATCGCGGTGGATGCCGTGAATACGGTACTGGACCAAGGCCGGGGTCAAGTCCAGGAAAGCGGATGCGGAAATCAGCGTGACGTTTTTGGCAATGTACAGCTCAACTGTTTTTTGTTCCAGATCCGGGTCATTGGGACTGTGAATCAGATTGAAACCAAAGGGCAGGGGACCGGAAAAGCCCTGAAGGGTATCGATGGCCGCTTCAATCTGCTCGAGAGATAGGCCGCCGGCACCGAAAAAACCAATCATTCCCGCTCTTCCGGCAGCCTCGACCATAGCGGTCGAGGTGATGCCATTGGCCATGGCGCCGCACACATAGGCATATTTCAATCCATGATCCGCTTTGAAGCCGGGATCACCCAAGGATTCCAGGCCAAGGGCAGGCGCCCACCCTATCAGTGGATAATTCTCGCCACTGACCGACACGGATGAGCCGATGGTTGCCGTGCCATCCTGGGCAACCCCCAAATGGCCGTCCACATCCACAATGTAAACGGGAAGCGAAAGATCAGCCAGGGACTCGCAAAACGCTTTGTTGCCGGTTCGGGGAAGATGATTGTCGGGAACCCACTGGCCACGGGGGATCAAGGTCGAGGGGGAATGGGGCATATTATCTCGCTCTTTTCCAATAATCGTCTGTAATTGTTTGTGAAAGAAAAATGACCGGAAACTCCATTAGCCAACCTGCTCCCGTCTGTCAACCCATTCAACCTTTAAGGGAACCAGATCGCCGCGTTTGGCTTCCTTTCAACAGGGAACCTTTTTAATCATTCGCAGACAGGCCTTTCAAGCGCTGCCATGACGGTGGCCACTGCCTGCTTGATGGCGTCGTCAACAGGCAGTGTGCCGGCAATGGCGGCAAGGTGACCCCGCTTGCGGGCCAGGACGGCACTGACCGGAAAATGAAGCCCGAACACCCAGCTGAGTTGAAATAATTTATAATCATTGATGTTTTTTATGTTTTTAAACCGTGCCGTGCGTTTTTCAAGGATGGCCTCGATCATTTTGGGGTCCCAACCGGGTTGATCGACAAAGTGCTGAACCATGACAGGATTACGATCTTTGTCATTTTGAAAATATTCAGCAAACACCTTCCAGATGTCCAGCTTGTCTGCATCGCGAATTAAACGCATGAACAGCATGGAAGGGGAGCCGTTGTTATCGGGCAGCGCAGGGACGTTATGAAATCGGATGGCATCGATGATGATGGTTCGTTCAATGTCCGGCAGGGATTCCAGGACGTTGAGCTGGGTCAGAACATCAATTCCCTTTTTCGCATGATTTACCGAATGGCTGTCATGAAAAGTTTGATAACAACGATATTGTTCAAATCGGCCGACATCGTGAAATAGGGCAATCGCTTCAGCCAGATGGATCTTTGCTTTGTCAAGCGAAAGGCTGACCGCCAGTTCACGGATATTTTCGCGGACTCTTGCCGTGTGGTCGATTTTAAGCGTCAGCGGAGCGTCGACTTTTGCATTGCCGGATAAAAAGGACTGGGTGTAGTCGTCAAACCAGGCGCTCAGACGATTTAACGTATCAATTTGCATTTTTTTGGTTTCGATTCTATGGGGAACGCTACTATTCACCGATGATTCGGTACAGCAGCAGTATTGGGATTATTATTGGATTTATTCCAACGGTTAGCCACGCGGGTGATATTTTTTATGGGCATCCAAGAGTTGCCTTTGCGCCACATGGGTGTAAATTTGAGTCGTCGAAATATCAGCATGGCCCAGCATCATCTGGACGGCGCGCAAATCCGCTCCGCCCTCGAGCAAATGCGTGGCAAACGAATGCCTCAGGCTATGGGGCGTCACCCGCTTTTTCAAGCCCGCCCGTCGGCCATAGCGACCGACCAGATTCCAGAAACTCTGGCGGGTCATGGCACTGCCCCGGCGGGTAACAAACAAATATGAACTGGAACGGTTGCCGAGCAGCAATGGCCGTGAATTTTCCAGATACGTTTGAATCGCATCCATGGCCATGCGGCCTACCGGAACCAACCGTTCCTTTGACCCTTTTCCAAAAACACGTACAAAACCCGCCTCCAGGTTGATACCGGTCATTTCAAGCCCGATCAGTTCCGACACCCGTAATCCGGCACCATAGAGCAGCTCCAGCATGGCGGCATCCCGCACGCCTTCAAGTTTGTTTCGATCCGGCGCGGCGATCAGGGCTTCCACATCCGCCACCGATAATACATCGGGCAATTGCAGTCCGGTTTTGGGCAGGTCAATCTGTGCGGCAGGACTGCTGCCGATGATTTTTTCCTGGGTCAGAAATTTGAAAAATCCCCTTAAGGTGACCAGATGGCGGGCCCGTGAGCGTGCGCTCAGGCCTCGATTGCGAAGGTGAATCAAGTAGCTTAAAATCGTCCCCCGGTCAATATCCGCAACCCGTACAATTTTCTGCTCTTCCAAGAACAGGCCGAATTGCATCAGATCGGTACTGTAGGCGGCAATGGTTTTCCGGCTGAGTCCCTTCTCCAGGCTCAGGAATGCTTGATGCTGGTCGACACGGTTGAGAAAGTCCGTTGGTTGAGACATAAACAATTAGACGTCAAGCTTAGGGTTGAAGGGGGTGGACGCATTGAGCACCTGGGCATGGTCCTTGCGCACAACAACTTGATTTTCCATACGAATGCCACCCCACTCCGGAAGGTAAATCCCGGGCTCAACGGTGACGATCATTCCGGATTCCAGACGTTGATCCTTGATTGGACTCAGCCGCGGGCTTTCGTGAACCGCCAATCCGGTACCATGGCCCAGGCCATGGCCGAATTTACCGGCAAAACCGTTTTGGTCGATATGGTCTCTGGCAATTTTATCGACCTGTGTGCCGCTGATGCCGGCGGCAATGGCGGCAATGGCCATATCGCGCGCCTCGACAACCGTTTTAAATACCTTGTTAAACGGATCGACCGGGCGTCCCATGACCACCGTGCGTGTCGTGTCTGAGCAGTAGTCGTGAAAACGTGCGCCCCAGTCAATCAGGATCGGTTCACCACGCTTCAGCTTACGGTCCGTCGGAATTGCATGAGGCAGGGCACTGTTGGGCCCTGAGGCGACAATAACAGGAAATGAAAGCCCTTGGGCACCCATTTCCCGCATGGTTTTTTCCATGGCCCAGGCCACCTGCTTTTCCGTCATCCCCGGACAAAGCGTGGACAGGACTTGGTCAAACGCCTTTTCCGCAAGCCGCAGGGCCTCAATGGTGTGACCGATTTCTTCTTCGGACTTGATTTGGCGAAGATTTTCAACCAGGTCGACGGTTGGCACGAGAGTTACCGGGGGACCGGCCTGGTCCAGGGACTTGGTGATGGTCGCAAAATTCTTGTGGGACAGGCGTACACTTTCAAAGCCCAAGCGCCGGATGCCCAGTGGGCCTAAAATGTCTGGTAACTCCTGATCCAATCCCTTTTTATAGCAAACGATATCGTAGCCGGAAGCCTCGTCTCTAGCCTGTAATTCAAAACGGCTATCGGTGGCCAGAATTAAATCCTTATCGCTAATGATCAGCACACCGGCCGATTCATCAAACTGGGTATCCTCACCGGTAAACCCGCTCAGGTAGAATCGGTTTTCCTGAACAGACACCATTAGTGCGTCCAGGTTGTTTGGGGACAAAGCGTTTCTAATAGCCTTAATCCGTTGTGAGATAATTGCGTTCAATTGATTCTCCATTTTGGGGTGATCAGTTTCTTTATTGATCTGATGTTGACAATCGATGCAATGGATTGACAGCCTCAGGCCCTTTTTATTATGCTTAAGCTTACATTTCAAGCCACGCCATCGCGATTCAACTTTTTTAATGCGTATTCAACTGAGGAGAAACCACTTCCTTATTATCATGTGGAGGTCACCGTGAATATCAATACCCATAGACAAATCGATCATGCACTGTGCGGAAAACCGCTGATGGTAGAAGATGGACAAAGTCGTGTTGAGATGGTGACAACAGCATCCATGGCCGCCGATGAGAAAGGATTGGTACACGGTGGGTTTATTTTTGGTGCGGCCGATTATGCCGCCATGATCGCCGTCAATCATCCACATGTGGTTCTGGGTGCCTCGGATGTGAAATTTCTCAAACCCGTGCGAGTGGGCGAAACGGTTACGGCCAAGGCACGGGTTCAAGAGGTCAAAGGTAAAAAATACTGGGTGTCGGTCAGCGTTTTAAGGGCGGACGAGGAGATCTTTCAGGGAATGTTTACCTGTTTTGTGCTGGATAAGCACGTATTGGATTAATATTCGAAAGGATAATCATTTCATGGCAAAAAAAATCGGTGTGTTGTTATCAGGTTGCGGTGTGTTTGACGGGGCGGAGATCCACGAGGCCGTGCTCACCCTCTTGTTCCTGGATCGAGCGGGTGCGTCGGTGGTTTGCATGGCACCGGATATGGACCAATTGCATGTAATCAATCATTTAACCCAAAAAGAAATGGACGAGAAGCGCAATGTGCTGGTGGAGTCCGCGCGTATCGCCAGGGGAGAGATTCAGGATGTTGCTTCGATTGGCACCGATGATATCGATGCGCTGATCATTCCCGGTGGATTCGGGGCGGCAAAAAATCTGAGCGATTTTGCGGTAAACGGACCGGACGCAACCGTGCATCCCGACGTCGCACGTCTGCTTTCGGAAATGGCGGACCGCGCCAAGCCCATTGGTGCCGTTTGCATTGCACCGGCAACCCTTGTTTGTGCATTGGGCAAAAAGTCCCCTCAGGTAACCATCGGAAATGATATGGGCACAGCGGCGGCCATTGAAACCATGGGCGGGGCACATACGGTTTGCAGTGTTGACGACATTTGTGTTGACGAAAAGAACCGCATCATTACCACACCGGCATACATGCTCGGCCCCGGCATCAAGGATGTGGCCATGGGCATCGAGAAACTGGTCGACAAAGTCCTTTCGCTTTGTTAGCCGTTTACGGCCAATAACGATCCGTGCCGGATTGACACTTCCTTATCGCGCCGGTCTATCCATCGGCCGGCCAAAAAATTGAAAACACGCCGTTAGCGTGCAGGGTCGCCATACCAAGCTGGTACCCTGTACGTTAACGACCGCCAGCCACGGAAAAATTGTGGGCGCCTCCCCATGAAACCAATCGTTGGAACCAGTAACTGCATAGTCGATGTCAACCTGTCGACAGGCGCCGTGACCCGTTTCCAGGTCAGTCAAGAAGAACGTCAACTGTATCTGGGGGGCAAAGGCCTGGGCCTTGCCTTGCTCAATCAACGCATGGATCGGGGGATTAATCCGTTGGGGGCAGAGAACATCTTGGCCTTTGTGATGAGTGTCTTCATGGGGACAGACGCCCCGTGCAGCGATACATTCTCGGCGGTAACGAAATCGCCTTTGACCGGGCTCATGCTGCATTCAGCGTGTGAAGGGCCGTTTGGCGTGGCATGTAAGACCGCCGGTTACGATGGTGTGCTGGTCCGTGGCCGGGCCTCTGGGCCGGTGGTCATTGTTATCGATCCAAACCAAGTTCGCATCGAGGATGGATCGGTGCTGTGGGGACTTGATATCCATGACGCCCAGCAACGGATGGCCCTCGATGGCAAGGCCGGTGCAGTGACCATTGGACCGGCGGGAGAGAACCAGGTTAGGATCGCCAATGCCGCCTCCGGGGATTGCTATTTCGGGCGTGGCGGCCTGGGGGCGGTGATGGGGTCAAAGAATCTGAAAGCCATCCTCGCCCGGGGCGATGCCTATAGCATTGTTCCGGCAAATCCCAAACAGTTTGCCAAAACCCGGGCAAGCACCCGGATATCCAATTGCAAGACCGAGTTAAATTCTGACGATTGTCACTGTCTCGGTATGTTGGAACCTGACCAGATCAATTTTTTTAATGCGCATTGCAAACGGTTGGGACTGGATTGTGTCTCTGCTGCAGCGGTGTTGGCATGGTGCCGGCGAGCTGCTGAAAACGGGCTGATTGACACCACCATTAAGGTTGATACCCCCGGTGGCATTGCCTTCGTTTTAGAAAGCATGGCTTATCGTCAGGAATTCGGCGATCAGATGGCCAGCGGCGTGCATGATCTGGCATCCCAATATGGGGGCGGGGAATTTGCCTTTCAAGTCAAAGGGCTGGAGATTGCCGAGCGTAACACTCAAAAAAGCTGGGGCCAGGGACTTGCCTATGCCGTGGCCAACGGGGGAGACTGTCAAGTGGCTGACGCGATGGCTGCCCTTGAAGTCGAACTGGGAGTGCTCAATCCATATTCGCTCCACGGCAAAGCGGGTTGGGTAAAATTCTTTGAAGATTTTTACCAGGCGCTTACCGCGATGGTCAGTTGCCCCCAATCCATATCCGCCCACCTATTGGAATCGCCGATTATCAAATACACGCCCAACTGGCTGCTCAAGGGATTGATGTATTATCCATGGGTTGCTGCGCCAATCGTCATGGATGCCGGCGTATATGCCAAACCCTGGCGCTTAGTCACTGGTTTGAAACTGAATCGGTGGCAGATGCTTAAAACCGGTGCCCGTATTCACGTGCTGGAGCGGGCCATGAACAATGGCGAAGGTATTTCCCGCAAAGACGATACCCTGCCCAAATGGTTTTCAGCGCTGGGGCATACAAATGAAAACAAACCCCCTGCGGCATGGCTGCCACCCATGATAGATGCCTATTATCGGCTACGGGGATATGATCTGCGCGGCATTCCGCGTTCACCAACACTCAAACGGCTGGACATTTCATTAAAACAGCCCCTGACGGGCGATTCCCGGTTGGCCAATTTCAAGATGGCATCGCCCGGCCCTTGCCGAATGAAACGCTTGTACCTGTCCCTTATGTTTTGGTTCATGGGGCGCGCCATTGAGGCGGCGTTCAAAATGGATCTGCAGGTGCGCCAGCTGTTTGAATCCGTTTCAAGTGGGATGACCTTTGCGTTATGCGTCGCTCCGGATGGGCCGGCCATGGTTGTGGCGAAGGATAAAAAAGGAAAGGTGAGATACCTTGACGCCAACATCAGCGATCGGCATATCGATTTGACCTTGACCATTAAAAATATCGAAGCAGCGATGTTGCTGTTCACTTTTCGGGAAGCCATTGCTACCGCTATCGCTCGCGATCGATTGATCGTTTCTGGAGACATCCCAACGGCCAGTATTGTTGTTCGTGTTCTTGAACGGGTGGAAGTCTATTTGCTGCCCAAAGCCCTGGCAATATTATCTGTCCGACGCTATCCAGAGCTGAGGCCACTGCGTAAAATGGTGGTGCGGGGGATGATCTACCTGAGGGCATTGGCAGGCATTTAGATAGTGCCCATCCACGAATGGCTAATTTGCCCGATATCGGCGTTGCACGAAAAATTTTATCCTCGGAATATCAACCATATACCTGTGGTAAAATTTTTCGGGCGCCTTGATCTCGACCAAATTTTCCTATTCGTTGATAGACACTATACAGGCTCAAACATTACAGATGGGCCAATCATTTGTTGCCTGCACCCTTGGCATTCATTCGACTAACCATGTGCTTTGGGGCGATCCGGATTGGGGCTGGCCCCAGCGGGAGCGGTTAATGTATTTTTCAGAAGACTTTTCCTATCAATGCCCGCTTAAAATCAATTGCGGCAGTCACGCGTTGGCCGGACTGCCATCGGAGTTGACGGCGTATGATGTGAATCACCCGTTTATTTTGGTAAGCCGCCATCAGATCAAAGCAAAACCAATTCAAACGGTCGTTGATGCCTTTCGATCTTTCGGGATGACGGTCGCCATGTATGATCAGATCCCCGATCAAATGGAACCGAATTTACTGCCGATGCTTTTGACGCTTTACCAGGATGGGGGCTGTGACAGCCTGATTGCAATCGGTGGTAACGCTGTGGTGGATGCCGCCAAATGTCTGAATGTGCTGGTCGCCGTAAATGCTCGGAGCAAAAAGATAGGAACGACGCCAGGCGAAGGTGGTGCAGACGCACTGACTCCATTATTCCTGGTCGCCACCCCCGGTGGAAATGGGTATGAGGCAACCCACTGGGCCAATGACACAAGCGGGTTGTTATGCGCCGCCCGTTTAATGCCCAGTGTGGCTTTCATTGATCCCGTGATGATGGAAGGGCGCCAGCGCGATGTGGTAAACGGCGGATTAATTGGTTTGGCCCATGCTGTGGAAGCATTTCTCGACGATGCCGCCGGCCCCCTGGCCCGTGCCCATGCCCATACGGCAATCAGCTTGATGATGCATTATTTGCCCATGGCCGTCGGTGGAGACGAATATCCGCAAAGCCTGAGCGGCGTGGTATGCGGGCAGATCGTTGCCGGATGTGCCTTTTCCGCCGCGTCGCCAGGTGTCTGCCACACCCTGGCCAACCATCTTGCGGCCTATACGGAGTTGCCGAAAGGCTATTTGATGGCCCTCTTTTTGCCTTACCGACTCGCTGAAACCAGTCGACAGGATGCTGATCAGGTGGGGCAATTGTTGTATCCAATGGTTGGGGCACAGGACTTTGCACTGACGGCCCGGACGCTTCAAGCCCCGCGCGCGATAGCGATATTATGGGAATTGTATGATGCCTTGAACCAAACGCTGACCGTTCGTATTCCAATCCGCTTAAAAAAGGCCGGGCTGACGGATGACCAACTCAAAAAGGCCCAGGGCCAACTGATGACGGCGTCGGCAGAAAATGCGCTGGTCAATATTTTCAGCCGCGCCATCTAATGCCGGCCTACGACTGTTGAGCCCGTCGCTAAAATCGTGAGACCGTTTCAGGCCGTTGTGAACCTGATAAAAGGAACCCGCCATGCACCTTCCGGGCTATTTCGAGTTTTGCTGCCCTGTTCAAATTATCGCCGGCCACCGGGCCATAGACAACCTTCCTGCATTGCTAAAAAAACGGCATGTCAGAAAACCCATGCTCGTCACGGATCAAGGCGTGGTGGGGGCACGCTTGGTGGATGTTGTGACCGCAGCCATATCACAAAGCGTTGCCATTGGTCAGGTGGTGGATGATATTCCGTCCGATCCGGATTTGGAAACCGTTCGCCGAATTGCCCGATGCTACCGCGAAAACGACTGTGACGGCTTGGTCGCCGTGGGCGGGGGATCGGTGATGGATGCCGCCAAAGGGGCGAACCTGCTTGTGTCCGAGAAAAAAGATGATCTGCTCTGGCTTGCCGGTTCCGGTCATCTTAAAAGGCCCCTGCGGCCCCTTTTTACCATTCCGACTACGGCCGGTACCGGATCGGAAGTGACCCAGGTGGCGGTGATTACCGATCATGATCGCCATGTGAAGCTTCCCTTTGCCTCTCGCTACCTAATGCCCGATGCTGCCGTGCTGGATTCGCGCATGACGTTGACCTTACCACCGCCCGTTACCGCGGCCACTGCCATGGATGCCCTGACCCATGCCATCGAAGCCTTTACCTGTCTGGCCAAGAACCCCATCAGTGATGCCCATGCGTTGTTCGCAATTGAACTAATAAGAGAAAATCTTATTGCCGTGTTAAACGATGCGGACAATGCCAAGGGGCGTCTGGCGCTTGCCGTTGCTGCCAGCCTCGCCGGCGTGGCATTTTCCAATTCCATGGTGGGCCTGGTTCACGCCTTGGGCCATGCCACCGGTGCCGTTTGCGGGGTACCCCACGGCAATTGCATGGCGGTTTTGCTTCCGTACGGCCTGGAGTACAATATGCACAAAAACGGTCATCTAACCGCTCAGCTGCTGCTGCCTTTGGCCGGGCCAAGGATAGTGGCGCAGACACCGACCCATTTACGGGCCAGGCAGGTGATCTCGGTTATTCGAAGGATGAATCAATCTCTGCACCGGATTACCAACGGGCAGCATGCCCGTTGGTTCAGTGAAATAACAGGGGCTGACGGTCTTTGCCAGGTTCCTATTGAGAAAATTGATGATATTGCCGATATTGCCATGAGAGATGGCGCACTGCTCTATAATCCGGAAGAACTCGATCATGATGATTTAGTTATGGTGATGTCAAATGCATGGTCAGGTACCCCGCTTGATATGGGCCGGATAAAAAAAGGAAAGCTTCAGATCAGATGAAAAAAGAAACATCCAACACTTACAACCGGACTTATCCGATTTCATGGGAACAGCTCCAACGCGACGCGCGTGCCTTGTCCTGGCGGTTGGTTGATAAGGGACCCTGGAAGGGCATCATTGCTATCACGCGAGGAGGGTTGGTACCGGCGGCGATTATTGCCCGAGAACTGGATATTCGGCTGGTTGACACGGTTTGTATTGCAAGTTACGCTGAACGGGATAGGGGAAACATCAAGGTTTTAAAATCAAAGGACGGCGATGGTGAAGGGTGGTTGCTGGTGGATGATCTGGTGGATACCGGCAAAACCGCTCAAGTGGTCCGCGAAATGATTCCCAAAGCCCACTTTGCCACGGTGTACGCAAAGCCTGCCGGCCGGCCGCTGGTGGATACGTTCATGACCGAATTCAGTCAGGATACATGGATCCTTTTTCCATGGGATTCTGAAATTCAGTTTGTACAGCCCATTGCAGGACAAGGTGCTCAGGAGTCGTAACCCTGTTTTGCCTATCATCAACCAAGGAGGTCCATGCAATGCGATTTAAGCTAATTGTTTTCATCGCTTTTTTTGCGTTGGTCGGCTGTGCGCACCTGGAAGTCGACCAAAAAAGCGAGGCACTTTCACTAATCAATCGTGGTGATTCCCAGGTGGACGTTTTTCGGATCGTGGGCGAGCCGGATATCAGACATGATATCAGCAAACAACGTATGATCGTGTTTTACCAGACCCAATCGAAACCCTCGGATGATGCGCCGCTTACTACAGATTTATGTACACCGGTGGCAATTGAAAACGGCAAGGTGGTGGCCATTGGCGAGGACCTGACCGAGCAGTGGACCCGGGAAGAAGAAGCAAAGCAAAAGCAGATGGAAATGGCTGCCCGGCAAAGACAGATAAATGAAGACGCACGTGCTGCACGCCAGCTAGCCAAGGCCAAACGTCAAGAAGAGATCCATGCCCTTGAAGAAAAAGTCAAGCCGGTCCCCACGTCAAATGCCGCACTTAACTTGAAACTTTACCGGCAACTGCGTGAACTGGATCCCTTAAATGCCCGCTACCAGCAAAAAGTGACGTTTTACGAAGCGCGTTTGGCCCAGCAGGAAAAAACGCGGGAGCAACGTGAGCGAAAAAGAGAAAAAGCGCGGCAACTGGCAGACTGGGAGAAGGGCCGCGAAGACCGAAATGTCAAACTGCGACAATACAGCGGCAATGGCATCGCTGAAATGGCCATTCATGACATGGGCAGTGGCTCACTTTACGTTTGGGTAAAAAATGTCAGCCGCCAGATTATTACCACTCACCCGGACTATTTTACCTTGATCGACACCGATAGCAATGAAATGCAGTGTAATATCAGCGAAAGTCTGGATAGCGTCTTGGAACCGGGCAGTATTTCCCATGGCCGCATCGAATACGACGAAGCCATTATCCCCAAGGAATTGATTTTTGAGAACCGGGAGTCTGGCCGGATCAGCAAGCCATTTGATTAGCCAACCGGTTTCTCATGTTGCCCGCTTCTTCCTGGCGCGGCAAGCGATTTACATTTTTATGGTCACATTGCTGACGTTTACTTCATCAATCCCGGTAAAAACAGGGCAATTTGAGGAAATGGAATCATGATCATCACGCCGACCACCAGGGCGATCAGCAGCGGGATGACGCCTTTGAAAATAACCTGAAGCGGTACCGTGCGCGCCACGCCGCTGACCACGTAGACGTTGACCCCAACCGGTGGCGTAATCACCCCGATTTGCGTGACCAGAACAATGATGACCCCAAACCACATGGGATCATAGCCCATGCTAACGATGACCGGATAGAAAATGGGCACGGTCAGCATGATAAACGCCAGCGCATCGATAAAACATCCCCCCACCAGATAAACACCGATAATCAGGGCCATTATCAGATAAGAGGGCAGGTTGAAGCTTGTCACCCAGTTGGCCACATCGAAAGGAATGCGGGTAATGGCCAGAAAGTGACCGAAGATGGTGGCCCCGGCGACAATGACCAGCACCATACAGGAAATGCGGGTTGTTTCGGTCAGCGCCTGGATAAATCCGCGCAACGTGATGTTGCGTCGTGCGGCGGCGATGATCAATGTCCCCATGGCACCCATGGCACCGGCTTCCGTGGGGGTGAACAGGCCAAGAAAAAGCCCTCCCATGACCATGGCAAAGAGAATCAGGGTTTCCACCAGACCGGACAAGGACGCCATTTTCTCTTTGAATGTCGTTTTGGGGCCGCGGGGCGCCAATTCGGGTTGCAAGGTGGCCCAGACGACCACGGCCAAAACAAAAAGGACCGTCAGAAAGACACCGGGAACAATGCCGGCCATGAACAACTTGCCGATGGATTGCTCGGTCATGATCCCGTAAATAATGAAAACAACACTTGGCGGGATAAGGATTCCCAGGCTGCCACCGGCCGCCACGACACCGGTGGCCAGGCTGTCATGATAGTGATATTTTTTCATTTCCGGAAGCGTCACTGCCGCCATGGTCGCGGCAGTGGCGTTGGTGGACCCACAGATCGCCGAAAATCCGGTACAGGCACCTAACGTGGCCACGGCCATTCCGCCGGGCCAGTGACCGATAAATGCATAGGCAACCTTGAAAAGCCGACTGCTGATGCCCGAATGAAAAGCGATCTGCCCCATCAGGATAAACAGCGGGATCACCGTCAGGTTGTATGATGAAAAAACATCAAACAGATCCTTGGCCATCAGGTTAAGGGATGCATCAACGGTCACCAGATAGGCAAAACCGCCGACTCCTAAAAGGGCCATGAGAAACCCTACGGGCATTTTGGTAAAGATCAACACAAACAACAGGCAAAGGCCAACAATACCGGCCATGGTGGGACTCATCGACGGATCCTTCTATCTGAATTTATAGGCTTTCACAGACCAAGCAATACAACTGGTATAAAGCACGAGGCTGAGCATGGCACTGCCCACGGCAACGCCGATGACAAATGGATACAAGGGCATTTGCAGGGTCATGGAGACTTCACCGGTGGCTTTCAAATCAATGGCATAGATCACGCACTGATAACCCACCACACTGAACAGCAGGGCACAGATTACACTATTGATGGCCTCTATGGCATGTTGCCATCGTTTTGGAAACCGCTGGACCAGAAAATCAACGGCAATATGTCCCTGGTCAACGGATGTACGGGCCAATGCAAAGGACACAAACACCGCCCCCAGCATGCTGACGATTTCGTATGTGCCAGGGATGGGGTGACGGAACAGGCGCAGGATGACATCCAGACAGGTCAGAAACATCATTGCCGCCACTGCAGCAGCGGCGATGCCGTTGAACCATGATGCCAGCTGGCCTACAAAACGATCGATCCGGCTTATCATTTTACCCCCGCTATTGCTTGCCCTCAATGGCACGCGTCAGCGTGTCAACATAGTTTTTGCCATCCAGTTGATGCGCGGTAGTACCCGAAATGTAGGCATCGATGATCGGGCGAACTTTCTCTTTCCAACGTTGGCTTTCAGCCTCTTCCAGGGTAATGATCTCATTTTTCAAGCTGGTGGTATAGGCACGGCCGGCCTGGTCGGCCTCATCCCAGCGCTGACCATGGACGTCGATCCATTGGCGGCTGGTGTCCTCGACAATTTTTTGAATGTCAGGGCTCAAGGCGTCCCATTTGGCCTTATTCATGACTACGAACATGGCCGTGGTATAACCAACGCGATTGCAATCGGTAGTGTATTTGACAACCTCGGCCTGACGCCATCCCTTGAGCACTTCGATGGGGCCAAAACTGCCTTCCACAACGCCTTTTTGCAGTGATTCATAAGTGTTTCCCTGGGGCATAGCAACCGCGACGGCGCCCAAGGCTTCCACCACTTTGGCACTCAGACCGGTGGAACGGATTTTCATGCTTTTCAAATCTTCAAGGGTATGCACCGCTTTGCGCGTGTGGAGCAGGCCGGGTCCGTGGGCGTGTAAGTACAGCACCTTTACATCATCGAGCTCTTTGGGTTTGAATGTTTCGTAAAAGGTATTGGCAATGCGGGTGGCGGTCATTCCATCGGGGTACCCCAGTGGCAGGTCAAGGGCCTCCATCACCGGGAAGCGACCGCGTGTATAGGCAAAACATGACATGCCGATATCGGATATTCCTTTGACCACACCATCGTAGCATTGATTGGCTTTTGTGAGGGTGCCACCAGGAAAAACCGTGATTTTGACTTTGCCTTTGGTCGCCTCTTCAATTGTTTCAGCCCATTTCATACCTGCCAGGCATTGAACATGGGTAGGGGGAAAGAAAATGCTGTAAGTCAGGTGAACGGATGCAGCGCTGGCAGTGGTCGCCATGGCGATTGCAAAAACAATCACCATCGTCAGACTCAAGGTGAACAAGCGTTGAGATTTCATGAGCACTCCTTTTCTCTCTTTTACTCCATGTGATGGTCATATGCTTAAAAATATGACGATAAAGCACAAACCCGAATCCCCGATATTAAAGGATGCGGATGGGGGTTGCCAAGCCATCCGTCCTTTTCCGTTGTGATAAACCAACGCGCAACTTCCAATAATTAGAAACCGCTGTCAACCGGTTTTTAAAAGTCAAGGTATTTGATTCGCATAAAAAATTCAGTCTGCCGGGAGGGCGGGCCTTGCCAGATATGTGCCGATTGCTTTATAGTCTACAACAAGATGGGTGGATCAATTCACCGGGTCACCGGCATCTTTCGCCGGTCATCCCCTCGATCCCAACAGGATCCATCAGACAAAGAGAAGGAGACCATGCCTCGCACCGATCTGGACGTTCTGGAGACGATTTGCCAACGTATCAGCCTTAATATTCCTGATCACTGCCCATGGCGGTGGGACAAGGAATTCAACTTGGCCCTGACCGTGATCGACAGGCAAGATGAAATCATGGTCGAGTTGCCGATGACCTTAGAGTTTACCAATAAGTGGGATTTTACTTCCATCGATGATGCTGATGGGCCCATTCGTGACTTTTTTCAAGCTGGATTGGGTATCATTCCGGGACAGAAGGTTTTTACCATGGAACCCGTCAATGGTGTGGTGCTCTATGCTGCATGGTGGCCCTGGGGCGATGAAGAACGAATCTCCTTGCGTTTAGGCCTGGTTTCCATTAGCGGAGAAAAGCTTGATCCTGCCGATGTTAAAAGTCTGATTTGCCGTTGGTTGAAGTTGACTTGAAACGCCGTTGATCAGCCATAAGGCCGTCATCCACAACACTTGGACCACAACGAAGATGGTGAAAAATGATTGAAAAAATCATCGCCAACGGTTTATCCAGTGCTGCTGTGGCCGCGTTGGATGTAGCCATCAAACTGGGGGTGGACTATGGCGGATGCTGCAATACTGAGGATGCCGTCGAAGACCGATATCATCTGGAACGGCTTTCCAGTGTGTCCGATCAAACGCTGATCGACAAGGCTGTTGGCATGGCGCAGGGGTCCATCTTTTTCGTCCATGGGCACACATCATCCTTTGAACAGGAAAAAAACAAGAAAACCGCTCAAAAACTGAACAAACCGTTTCTGTTGATAGATCTTGCCCAGGAACACGGATTTCTGACATCACAGCGGTTGGCCGCCTGGCTTGAGGAACATCAGATCCGGATATTGCATGTGGATGGAGAGAAGGAGCCTGCGAATTTAGCGCTAACCGCCGAAAAGGTCGGCGGTATTTTGGAGGCAACCTTTTTTTTAACCATGATGGAAACCGGAGTCACGTCACCGCTGCCGTCCATTGTTCAAAAAGAGCGTTTTTCTCAACCCGTCGGTCCACCACCGCAGAGCATTCAGGCGGCCATTGAACACTTTGAACAAACCTTATCATTGAAGGACAAAGCCACCATCGCCAATATGGCGCTGGAAGAGTTGATCTCGCTGCATTTTACGTTGGGGGACTATATCAACACCCATTTTAATTTGTTTACCACCAACACGCAGCTGCTCGACGATTGCCGCAAGTTGGCCGGCCAAAAAGCGCTGGGACCCAAAGACGCCGCGGCAGTGATTATCAAACAGGTTTGGCAGCGGTTGCGTGATACCTGCCGAATTCGCATTATCAAATAATATCCAATCAAATATCGGACCCCTTGGCATTCATGTAATGATTAATATATTAACTGTTGTGATAAACCATCTACTATTAGGTTGATAAATATGCCGGTGCTCCCCCAATCCAATCAGACCCTCATCGAGCTTGTTCAGCAGCGAATTGGGCGCCAGGCCATCGCACCGTTTGGTTTCAACGCCAATGGTGATCTGCGGCGAATCTCAGCCGTCCTTTTCCTGTTGGGTCAACGCGATGACCAGACTCCGTATCTGATCCTGAATAAACGCTCTGATCAGGTTCGCCAGCCCGGGGATCTGTGTTGTCCGGGCGGCGGGGTGTCACCATCGGTTGACACATTGATCGCCAAATCACTGCATCTACCGAAATCCCCATTGTCCCGGTGGCCTCACGAAAAATGGTGGCGGCAGCATCGCCCTGTAGACTATAAAAAGTTATCCCTTCTCTTGGCCACCGCACTGCGCGAAGGGGTTGAAGAAATGCGGCTCAATCCATTGGGCATCCGTTTTTTGGGGCCCATGCCGCCCCAGGAATTGGTGATGTTCAAACGCGCCATTTATCCCTTGGCCGGGTGGGTGAATCACCAACATCATTTTTTCCCGAACTGGGAAGTTGAAAAAATCATTTGGATTCCCCTGGCGTCTTTTTTTGATCATGCCAACTATGCCCGCTATCGAATTTCTTTTAACCTCGGAAACAATAACAAAGAGACGATCCCAGATCGGGAAATGCCTTGCTTTGTGCATCGTCAGGAGGGGCAGGATGAATTGCTGTGGGGGGCAACCTACCGTATTACCATGCAATTTCTTGCCACCGTATTCGACTATTCCCAGCCGCCCATAGACTCTGTACCGGTTGTTTATCGGCAGTTGGGGCAGCGATACCTCAATGGTTCTGTGGTTTCCCAAGCGTAAAGAAAAAATGCCAAAGACCAAAATCCAAATGTCAATTGAAGGATCGCATCGATTGAAAATAGGCAGCATACCACCCTTTGGCATTTTTCGTTGGACATTTGACATTCATCATCGCATTCAGAAAAAATAGAAAAGAAAATTCAAATGCGGTCACCCTATGGACGTGGTACCCGACGGTTGATTTTAGGCAATCAGTGGTGTATTAGAAGCAGCTGTTTTTATCCTAAATTGTCCGAAGGTGGAGCCCATGACCGCCAAAAAGGTAGAAATTCGAACCATCAAGAACCCGCATACAGATTCACCGGTGCTTGTTTTAAAACAATTTAGCGACGGGTGGACTTACGAGGTCCAGAACTTGGAATCGGGCCCCTTGCCGCTTTCCTGGAGGGCCGAAACCATGCAATCGGCTGAGCAAAAATTAAAGGCCAGCTATGATGAAAACATCTGGGAAATCCGAATCCTTGAGGAAGGCTAAGGATCGCTTTTTTATGCAATGATCCATCGGGTTGTTTGGTTGATGGGGCTTACCCAAACGGTAATGATCGACCATGACGATGACCACATAAAACGGATAGGGGTTCTGACTAATGCCTACAGTATCAACAGATGCCCAGTTCACCCAGGACGTGTTAGATAAAATCTTTCCTCCCCATCGGGCCGATCAATTTTTTGAAGCGCTGTTCGGTGACGCGGAAGAGGGCGCCTATGATATCAGCTTGGTCTACAAAGGAAAAAGCGAGGATCAGATCGGCTTTGAATTTCAACTCAAGCAACGGGCAGGCAAATGCCTGGCTTGCAATTTGACATACGGATTGCCCGAGGTGTTTAAGCGTCACCGCATCCTCAATATTGCCAGTGTGGTCGAGCAGATCAATTCGATGATGAACAATGGAAAAAGATGCGGCGATTGGCAACTCGGACAAACGCGTAAAGAATCAAGGGAGTTGCATGTTATCCCGTTAACGATTGATCTGGTGGATAAAGGACCGGCAATATAATTTTTACGAATCCGCCCGAACGGCAACTTTGTTAATGATCTTTTTTCAAAGTGCCCAGCACCTCATTCAATGTCGCCGCCAGTTGCTCAATGGTGTATGGCTTTTGAATAAATCCGTCACTCAATGGGGGCAGGGCGTCTTCTTTCATGTCCGTCAAACTGTACCCACTGCATCGAATCACTTTGACGGTGGGATCAAGTCTTTTCAGTTCCGACAATACTTGCCGACCACTTAAATCCGGCATGATCATATCCAATAACACCCCATCGATTTCTTCGGACCGTGCTTTGAAAATGGATAGGGCTTGCCGTCCGCTGCTTGCGGAAATGACCTGGTAACCCAACTCCTTAAGGATCGCAGTGGATGCGTCCAGGATATACGATTCATCATCCACGACCAAAATGGTGCCCGACCGTTGGCGCAGCGTTTCAGACGGGGGGGCGGTCATCAATGATGATTGCGATGCTGCCGGTAGATAGATAGAAAAGGTTGTTCCATGGCCCACCTTGCTGACCACATCAATCATTCCGCTGTGATTTTTGATGATGCCGAACGCCGATGCCAGTCCCAAGCCGGTTCCCCGTCCCATGGTTTTGGTGGTGAAAAATGGCTCAAAGATTCGTTTGATGTTTTCTGGAGATATGCCTTTCCCGTGATCCTGAACCGCGATGGCCACATATGCACCTGGTTTAAGGCCGAGATGTACGGCCTTTGAATCCAAAAATTTATTTTTTGTGGACAGTATCAAGGTCATATCTTCAGTCATGGCCTGCCAGGCATTCACATAAAGATTCATCAGCACTTGCTCAATTTGTGACTGATCCGCATCGATTGTCCAAACGCCTTTCTGGAAATGGAAATCGATCAGGATTTCCTTTTTGGTCCTGCCGAACAATTCAGCTGTTTTTTTAACGATTTCGTTCAGATTGACCGGCTTGACCTGATACTTGCCGCCACGGGCATACCCCAACAGTTGACGGGTGAGATTGGCACCGCTTTCCACGCATTTTTCAATGGCCTGCAGGTTGTCGGCAAGGATATTGTTTTTATCGCCCATCTTGAAATTGATCAGCGAGACATTACCAACGATTCCCATCAGCAGGTTGTTAAAATCATGGGCGATTCCCCCAGCCAGGGTGCCGACTGCTTCCATACGCTGGGCTTGGTTCATCCAATCCTGAAGTTTCTCTTTTTCTTTCTGGGCGGCAATTTTGGCCGTAACGTCACGGGCCAGGCCTCGAAAACCCGCAGTGGTGCCGGGACCATTACGGATCAGAGCGGCACTGATATCCAGAACTTTTTCTTGCTGGTCTTTGGTGATGACCTGAATGGTAAGCACTCGCAACGGGTCGCCCAATCGAGACATCCGGGCAAAGGATCTGACAACCGTATGGATCGATTGATGCGCCAAAAAATGGCTGAAATGCATGCCGGCCAGCTCGTTGAAGGCGTATCCGACCATTCGACAGGCCGCATCATTGACAAACGTCAGATTGCCGATGCGATCCACTTCAAAATAGGCTTCATCAATGGTATCCAAAATGGTGCGATATTTTTCTTCGCTCGTCCGAAGTTTTTTCTCCGTCGTGCGACGACGCTCGATCTCCCCCATTAAGACAGCGTTGGCTTTTTTCAATTCAACAGTGCGTTCCTCGACCAGCTCCTCAAGGTGGGTTTTGTACGCGATCAGCTCTTCTTCTGCCTTTTTACGATCGTTGATGTCGCGAAGTGAGCCGATGATGCGGTAGGGTTTTCCGGATCGGGTCCTGAGCAGCGTCAAGTTCAGTGAACAATACTTCAATTGCCCATTTTTATCTTTAAATATCACTTCATGATCATTGATCCGTCCCTTGGCTTTCAGTTCATCAAGGATATGTCCGCGGTGATCAAAATTATCGTAAAGATTCACCAGGGGGCTGCCGATCAATTCGCGCCTTTTGTATTGGGAAATCTTTTCTATGGACGGACTGATTTCAATCATGGTGCCCTTGAGTGACGCCTCATAATACACATCCTGGATATTGTTGAATATTCCAAGGTATTTACGGTGGCTTCGTTCAACTGCCGTCTTCATTTCAGAAAAGGCGTTGGCGGTCTCCTGAATTTCCGAATAAACGGAATGGATTTGGGGCAGGGGTTCTGATTGACCGATTTTCATTTTGAGCGAAGAACGCTGTAAAAGCGAAATGGGACGGATAACGCCCCTGGCCAGCAGAAAACCGACAAAAGCAGCCACCAGAGAGATAATTGCGGTCACCAGAATATTGAACAGACGATTGGTTTTAATGTCGCCAAGATAGTCGTCTTCGGGCAGGTAGACGCCAATAATCCACGGCCACTGGGCGGTGGAAAAAGGCGTAAACATGGCATGATACACATGACCCGCATGCTCGAACCGAGAAAACAAGGGGGCATCGATAAGAAGCATCCCCGAAGCATCTGTTTGAATCCGTGCCGTTTCAAAGGCCTTCCGGCTATGCGGATCATCAAGCTCCTGGATCTTCACCAGGCGGGTTGCACCCGTGTTCGCGTTTTCGGAAACGGCCAGTTTATCCATATCGCCAAAGGCAACCACATCCGCATTGCGATTGAGCATAAAGGCTTTACCATGCTTGCCGATTTTAAGATTGCCGATAAACACGGAAAGCTGATCGATTTCAATATCAACGCCCACCACCCCCATCAGATTGCCGCCAACATCATAAAAGGGGCCGGCAATGGTGATACCCGGTTTTTTTGATGTGTAAAAGATATATGGATCGGTCCAGACGATACGATTTTCAGACGATGCTTTCTGATACCAGGGCCGTTTGCGCGGGTCATAGGTATCTTCAGGGGTTGTCGATCGGGCAATCTCTTGAAATGAAGGGTCGCGATGAATAATGTGCACGGTTTTGCCATTATCTTTGTTGAGGATGACCTTGGTGCGAAATCCCCCGCTTAACTTGCCATCAAAGCGCCGTACATCGTAGAAATTTCCTGATGGTGTGCCAACATAGATGCCGGCAAAATGGGGGTTCACGATAAGCTGATCATGCAGGTAATGCTCGAGTGCGTCGATATGGGTCGTGCTGCTGCTGACCACGTTGGATGCCAGCAGTCTGCGGGTCAGTGCGGCTGCGCCATGGGCATGGAGCAGGTGACGCTGGGACTGCTCCATGGCCAGTTCAGCGATATTTTGCATGATATCGCGTGCGTGCCGGCGGAGTACATCCTGTGATGTCAGATAGGAAGAGGTTGTCGTAATCAGATGCGTGCCCCAGATCAAACCAAGAAAACCGGCAATCAACGCCCAGCGAATGGAGATTTTCATTTGCATAGTGAAAAAGATCCTGTCGGCCCGATTCAATGTTTCATGATGATTTTCCTACGATCAAAAAAAATGATCTGGCCCTCGTTCGTGTGACAAAGCGAAACTACTGTAACATATATTGATTTATCTATGGTGGCTCAGGGTTGCAAGGAAAAAATCCACTACCGACAAGAATGAAAAGGGCTTTGGAAAAGAATCGCGATAAAGTGCTTGTGCTTGATGATTTTACCCGTAAAGGCTATATACCGAATCAACACCATTAATATGGCAGCCGCCCGGCAGGCACAGTGGTTGTCAGATCTTTTTAGGATTATTCGCATAGTTTGACGACACGTATGCCAAACCATAAAGCCGCTTTGGGTGGTCGTGTACTGCTGGTTTCCGCACCCTGGGCCTTGTTCAACCGTCCGTCCCTACCCCTGGGAAGTTTGAAGGCCTATGTAAAGGCGAATATTCCGGGCTTCAAGGTACAAGCCGATCATCTTTTTTTGGCGGTTGCCCAGGCCTTGGGGTATCAGACCTATCAAATGATCAGCCGGCGGGTATGGCGGGCAGAGTCTGTGTTTTCAGCGCTGCTTTACCCGGAACGCGCCTCAAACGCAGAATCGGTGTTTACGCGCACATTATCTAAAAAAGAGGTTTCTGCCTGCAATTTCAATATGCTGGTGGATCAGGTGAAACAAATTACCGACCGCTGGCTCGCCAGCGTGGATTGGTCAACGCTGACGCTTGTCGGCTTTTCGATCTCCTTTTGCCAGGTTACCGCCTCCCTTTATCTGATTTCACAAATAAAGCGTATCTGTCCCGCTGTGCCGGTGGTGGTCGGCGGGTCGTCGTTTTCCGGGGAAAAGACGAATGGGTTGCTAAAAGCATTTTCCGATATCGATTATTTGGTGTTAGGGGAGGGGGAGCGCCCCCTTACCGAGCTGCTCCTCTTTTTATCAACCCCAAAAAAGATGCGATCAACAATCCCCTTTCCGGACAGTATACTGGTTGCCGGCAAAGATAGCCAGGTACCACGGTTTTGTCAGCTGAAGCGACTGGAAGAACTGCCTGAACCCGATTATGATGATTATTTTGGTTTGCTTGCCAGCTTTCCTGCCGAGCATCGGTTTTTCCCTATGCTTGCCGTGGAGGCCTCAAGGGGGTGCTGGTGGCATCGATCTGATCATTCAAAACAATTCAACGGGTGCAGCTTTTGCAACTTGAACCTGCAATGGCACGGATATCGAAGCAAACCCCCCCGGCAGATGATAGAGGAAGTGAGCCGGCTGGTACAACGCTACCAGGTGCTTAGTCTGGCTTTTGCCGATAATGCGTTTCCCCAAAACAAGGCTGCGGGGATATTCGATGAAATCGCCAAATTGGACTACCATCTGTCCATCTTCACTGAAGTGCGGGCCAATACACCGCCGTCGGTGTTGGTTAAGATGAAACAGGCCGGCGTGGACACGGTGCAAGTCGGTATTGAGTCGCTTTCAACCCGACTACTTGGTAAAATGAACAAGGGTGTCCGAGCCATTGACAATCTATGCATGATGAAACATTGTGAAGCGGTCGGTATTGTTTGTGACTCGAACTTGATGCTCCATTTTCCGTCCAGTGACCGCCAGGATGTGGATGAAACCCTTTCCATGCTCGAGTTTTGCCGTTGGTATCGGCCGCTGAAAACCGTCAGTTTCTGGCTGGGGCTGGAAAGTCCGGTCTATCGTTTTCATCGGCGTTTTCATATCCGGTCCACATTTAATCACCCCAGCTTAAAAAAACTGTTTCCCAAACCAATCGCCGATGCCATGCGTTTTATCATTCAAGGATATCGTGGAGATAGAACAGTGCAGCGAAAACGATGGCGTCCGGTAGAGATCAAAGTGCGCCAATGGGAGGCTGACTACGCAACATTGCAGCGTCAGACCGGTGGTCGCCCGGGCTTGATATTCCGTGAGGGAGGAGGGTTTATCATCATCGAGCAGCATTTTCCCAACCAACCGGTCACCAAACACCGGCTCAGCGGTACGTCGGCAAGAATCTATCGCTACTGTCAGATTCCTCGCGCTTTTGAACAGATCGCCGGTCTGTCTGCCGAGCATGGACCGCAAAAGATCCACTCTTTTTTAGCCTCCATGGTGGATAAACAGTTGATGGTTAGCGAAAACAACGATTATCTGAGCCTGGCCTGTCCAACGGTGCAACGGCCATGAGTTCACCGAACCTGATCATGGCGCCTTTGCGCGGGTTTACCGATTTTGTTTTTAGGAATGCGTTTTGGCGCCATTTTCAAGGGATTGATGAAGCCGTGGCACCCTTTGTGACATCCACCAAGGGGCGGCGCATCAAACCGTCGCACCTTTCCGACCTGGATCCCGAGAAAAACCAGGCCATGCCGGTGGTGCCGCAAATCCTGAGCAATAAAAGTGACGAGTTTATCTGCTTGGCCAAGCGGTTGTTTGATATGGGGTACAAGGAGATCAATTGGAATTTGGGGTGTCCCTATCCCATGGTAGCCAAGAAAATGCGTGGTTCAGGTCTGCTGCCCCATCCCGAAACGGTTGATCGACTATTGTCGGAGATTGTTGACGGCATTCCCTGCCGCCTTTCCATCAAAACACGGTTGGGCCGTTTCTCAGCTGCTGAAATGCAGCCGCTGATTCCGATTTTTAACCGCTATCCGCTAGCCCGGGTAATTATCCATCCGCGAGTCGGAGAGCAGATGTATGCCGGCCGGGTGGATCTGGATGCATTTCATACCTGTTTGTCAAAAATTGTCCATCCAGTGACCTTTAATGGTGATATCAATGAATTAGAGACCTTTTTTCATTTGAAAGAACAGTTCCCTGGGGCTGTCGGCTGGATGCTGGGACGGGGGCTGATTGCCAACCCGTTTCTTCCTGAAATGATCAAGGGGCAACAAACCTCGTCCAATGCGCTCAGAAAGAATCGATTCAAGAATTTTCACGATGATTTGGTCGACAGTTACAGCCGTCTTTTTTCCGGCCCGGGGCATGTGCTTGATCGGATGAAAGGCTTCTGGCGCTATTTTTCAGTTGGATTTACCGATGGTCGGCGTATCCTCAAAGCCATTCGTAAGGTCAATTCCCTTAAACGATATCGGATTCTCGTGGCTGCGTCTATTGACGATAGCGAATAAGGGGCAGGAAAGAAAGTGTTACCCTTAACCATGCTGTTTTTTTTCACCAACGCATTGTCGAGCTGTCGAAATTACGTTATATTTAACTAAAATCAGTTGGTTGATTCCGCCTCGAACATGTATGTGCAACATTAACACACCATACGCCATGGAATTCGAAAGTGCTGTTGCCCCAGGAGAAAAATCATGCATGGTAAAACGATTCTGATTGTCGATGACGAATTGAGTATTCTCGTGCCATTGCAGTTTCTCATGGAAAAGGAAGGCTACCAACCCAAAATCGCGCAAAGCGGAAAAGAGGCCATTGAAAAAATCGAGTTGTATCAACCGGCGCTGATCCTTCTTGATATTATGTTGCCGGATCTGGATGGGTATGAAATTTACCATATGATCAGGCAGCGCCGGGAATGGGATTCTGTGCGGATCATCTTTTTAACAGCCAAAAATAGAGAGGCCGACATGGCCAAAGGGCTTGCCATGGGGGCCGATGCCTATATCACCAAACCATTTTCCAATAGCGACCTGCTTGAACAAATCCACCAATTGATCGGACCACCGAACTAGTGCCCATCCACAAATGGTAGATTTTGGTTCCCAGCAAGGCCCGAGCGAGACTGACACCGCAGGCATAGTGGCGCTATGTCGAGGATGGCAGGCGAGTGAGAACGCCGCTGGGGGCCGAAAGATGCCGTTTGTGGATGGGCACTAAACTAGGGTCATCAGGTAGTCCCTGAGCTGTATGGGTTGATTGGTCAATCCCAATTTTTTACGCAGGCGGTTGCGGTGGGCTTCAATCGTTTTCTCCGATGCATTTAGAATCTGGGCAATCTCTTTGGTGGTTTTATCCTTGCGGACCAAATCGGCAATCTGGATTTCCGTAGGGGTCAGATCGAAAAATTTCATGGGGATTTGACGCAGAAAAGGGGAGACGATGTTGGAGATGTTGTCCTGGATGATTTGCACATACACGGTTTGTTTATCATCCAACTGGCTCCTGCTGAGTTTTTCCAAGAAAGGCATGACCAAATCCTTGACATTGGCCACGATTGCATCTTCCATATGGATCTGGTCTTCTTCCCTGTTTTTCAAGAGCACATTCAGGGCCGTGTTGACCTCCTCCAGGGCAATACTTTTTTCTTTGAGCGCTTTTTGGCTTTTTTTCAGCTTTTTTTCCGCCCGCTTGCGTTCAGCGATTTCACGATTGGCCCGTTCGAAAAGCTGTGCATTTTCAATGGCCGTGGCCGATGCATCGGCCAGGGCCTCAAGCAGTTTGGCATGCGACGCATCAAATCGGTTGACCTGTTTGTCCACCACTTGCAGTGCCCCAATAACAGTGCTCTTGACACGCATGGGCATACTGATCAACGAACGCAGCTCAACTTTCATCTTATCGGCGACTTTTCCAAAATGGCGTGTATCTTTTCGCGTATCATGGAGAATGACTTTCTGTCCGTTTGCGCTAACCCAACCGGCAATGCCTTCCCCGGGGGCAAGCCGCCATCCTTTCACTAAATTACTCTGAAAACCGGCGGCCTGATGACAGACGACCTCACCGCTTTGAGGATCTTTGAGCCAAATCGAACTGCCAACCACCCCAAACAAGTTCTGAATAGCTTCCAGAACAGTGCGCAGGACCCGATCCAATTCAAGGCTGGCGTTGATGGGTAAAAACGATTGGCTGATCAGTTGTAATGCATCATTGTTTTTTTTGAGGCTTTGAATTTCCTCTCGAAGTTTTTGGTTCTCCAGCTCTAGACGTTTGCGGACTAAGTATTGGCTCCCCATCGATGGGTCCACAGAAGCGGTATAAGCCTTGGTCATGAAAAAAACCTATGCAGATTTTTAAGTGTCGATTTATGAGTTAGGAAACATCGTATCCATTCACCATCAATAAGGAAGTAGGCCATTATCGATTTTAAAAGTCAACGAAATAATGAAGCTGTTGTTTTTCGGCAGCCGCTTGAGGTATAAACGCGGTTAGGCTGGTTTTTAAATACATATCGCATCGTGATCACAAGCGGTGCCGGCCAAAATTATCAGAATCGTATCCACAATGGTACCCCAACGAAAAATGCCTTAAACGGGCGATCAATGACAATTCCTATGACTGATTTGGTGAAACACATCGCAGTGATTACCGACGCGTTGATTGACCAACTGAAAACGCTGACCTTTTCCGGTTCGGTCACCCACATTTACAATCCGCTGGTATATGCCCGGGATGGGTACGATCAATATATTGCGCGTTTTGGAAACGCCACCAAAAAAATGATATGGGTTGGAATGAATCCAGGGCCGTTTGGCATGGTTCAGACCGGCGTTCCCTTTGGTGACGTGCAAATGGTAAAAACGTGGATGGGAATCGATGCCACTGTCCAGCCACCTGCCAATGTTCACCCGAAGCGACCGGTGATGGGTTTCGATTGCACGCGGGGGGAGGTTAGCGGCCAACGGTTATGGGGATGGGCAAAACAGCGCTTCAAAAATCCGGACGCCTTTTTTCGCCACGTTTTTGTGATCAATTATTGTCCGTTGGTTTTCATGGAAGACAGCGGCCGCAATCGAACTCCGGACAAATTGTTGCTGGCGGAAAGAAAACCGTTGTTTCAACTATGCGATCATGCACTGCGCCAAACCATAATGGCGTACCAACCACAATGGGTGATCGGCATCGGTGGCTTTGTCGAAAAGCGGATCCGTCAAGCACTTGGTGATCAGGGAGTAAAAATGGGCCGAATCAGCCACCCCAGTCCAGCAAGCCCCAAAGCCAACCGGGGGTGGGGGCAGCTGATCGAGTCGGAATTAAGGGCCATGGGGATTGATTTTTTAACTTAATGCAGGTTATTCCAAACCTTGGAAATTGGGACTAAATCCCTCAACCACCGGCAGACGGTTTACAGGGGGGTGGATTGAAACCGCCTCGACCGGTTGGAATTCCGTTGGGCCTGACTGCACCGGCCGACATCATTTTTTGCACATCAGCACAATTGCAGGCCGGGCAAACCGGCGCTTCGGTATCGGACGCAAAAACAATCTGTTCAAATTTGTGGCCACAGGCATTGCATTGGTATTCGAAAATTGGCATTAGTCCTCCTTGTTGGCAGATACAATAATGATATCGTCAACCAAGTCAAGTCCAATATTCCATTTGCAGGGCAAAGAACTCTGTAGCTGGTTGTGAATGCCGCACAATATGTAAAAAGCGGTTGACAATGCCAGGACCAAATGCCATACAAATTCAGTTCTCAATCGATAACCCCAAGAAAAACCACGGAAAGATAAATAACGTGAGGATCGATAAGCATTGGTGGTGGCGTGCACTATACGGGAAAGCCCGCCCGATCCCCATTGCATGAGACAAACGAAAAAAGTCAGCAGTTAAGCAAACGGACCAACGGGCATCTTCCCTGCGGTCCGTTTTTGGTTGATGGGCCGTATGGGATGATCCTGACCATCTTTTACCCAAAGGAGGCAAAAAAATGCTAGTGGTGATGGATAAATCGGCCACAACTGAACAAATTGATTATGTTATCAAAGTGATTGAAGACTTGGGGTGCACGGCCAGACCTATCCCTGGTGGAGATCGGGTATCCATTGGTGTGCTGAACAACAAAGGGCCGGTGGATACGGCATTGTTTACCGGACTGGCCGGCGTCAAGGAGGCGGTGCCGATCACCAAACCGTACAAGCTGGTCAGCCGGGAGACAAAAAATGAAGATACCCTGGTGAAAGTCGGAGATGTCACCATCGGAAATGGTTTCCTGACCCTGATCGCCGGGCCGTGCGCCATTGAAAGCGAAGAACAAGCGCTGACCATTGCCAGGCATGTAAAAAAATCCGGCGCCCAACTGTTCCGTGGCGGTGCGTTCAAACCGCGTACTTCACCCTATTCCTTCCAGGGGTTGGGAGAAGACGGACTGAAAATTTTAGCCAAGGTCAGGGAGACCGTCGGTTTGCCGGTGGTGACCGAGGTGATGGACGTTCAGACCTTTGATATGGTGGAGCATTATGCTGATGTGATGCAGATCGGCACCCGCAATATGCAGAATTTCAGTCTGCTCAAACGGGCAGGGGAGTCCTACCGGCCGATTCTTCTCAAGCGCGGTATGGCCGCCACGATCGAAGAATGGCTTATGGCCGCCGAATACATCATGGCCCAGGGCAATCATCAGGTTATCTTATGTGAGCGAGGGGTTCGCACCTTTGTCCATCACAGCCGCAACACACTGGATCTGTCTGCCATTCCCATGGTGAGAAAAGAAAGCCATCTGCCGATCATTGTTGATCCCAGCCATGCCGCCGGACGACGTGATCAGGTATTGCCGCTTTCCCGCGGGGCGGTAGCCGCCAATGCCCATGGGCTCATGGTTGAGGTCCATCACCAGCCGGACAAGGCGCTCAGCGATGGCGCGCAGAGCTTGTATCCGGATCAATTCGATTTGTTGTGCCAGCAGGTACAGGCCATTTTTAACGTGGCCGGTGGACCTGATCCATTTTAAAACTCAAACATTATTATACCACCCATAATGGGTTCAGGAGTACGCTAGTGAAAGCCTTATTGAAAATCATGGCCATTGCGGTAGCCGGGGCGGCCGTCATGGCATGCACCCAGGAATCTCAAAATAAAATCGGCCGGTCCATTCAAAACTGGACCGGGACCGACGGGGTGCTCGAAATCTATGCCGGTGACAAACTGGTGCGACGCTTTATCAACATCGACAAGCTGTCCACTGCCTACGGGACTGCCGACAAATCCAGTCCACGGCCCTATCGGTTTGGGTATGGATACCTGGATACGAACCTGAACATGGCCAAAGACGCAAACGAGCGCAAGGTCTATTTCGAGTTCTCCGATTATTCCACAAATTACGTGTTTTTCGAAAATCCACGATAGGGTCGATACTCCCCGGGGTTACCCGGGGAATTTATCATTTATTTTTTGGATCCGCGCATGACGTAACGCGCTTTGACGCCCAAGGTGACTTTTCTTAGCCGGATCGACTGGGGGGTGATTTCCACGCGCTCATCCTCGCGGATAAAATTGATCGCCTGCTCCAGGGTCATGGGCCGGATCGGGGCGAGGATGACGTTTTCATCCTTGCCCGAGGCACGCATGTTGGTCAATTTTTTTTCCTTGGTAGGATTGACGTTGATGTCGTTCTCCCGGTTGTGCTCGCCAATGATCATCCCTTCATAGACCGGCTCGCCGGGCTGGATGAACAAACGCCCCCGGGGCTCCAGGTTATACAGGGCATAGGGAACCGCGTGACCGGATCGGTCTGAGACGATGGATCCGGTAAACCGGCTGGGAAAGTCGCCGCGATAGGGCTCATAGCCGACAAAGTAGGAGTTCATGATTCCCGTACCACGGGTATCGGTGAGAAATTCATCACGATAGCCAATCAGTGCCCGGGAGGGAATCGAAAATTCAATGCGCACCCGACCGGTCCCATTGTTGGTCAGGTTCATCATCTTGCCTTTACGCACCGACAGCTTTTCGGTCACCACCCCCATGAACGCCTCGTCACAGTCCACAAAAAGCCGTTCGATTGGTTCCGTGGTGACGCCCTTGTCCTGGCGCAAAATCACTTCAGGACGCCCCACGCAAAACTCGAAGTCTTCACGGCGCATGGTCTCGATCAAAATGGCCAGCTGAAACTCGCCACGCCCCTTGACCAGCATGGAATCACGATCTTCGGTGGCCTCCACCTGGATGGCAACATTGAGCAAGGTTTCCTTTTCCAGACGCTGCCTGATTTTTGCGGATTGGACAAAGCGACCTTCCTTGCCCACCAGGGGCCCGTCATTGGTGGTAAACAGCATGGATACGGTCGGTGGATCGACGGTAATGCGGGGCAGGGCCGACGGTGCGGTTTCATTGCAGATGGTATCGCCGATGGTCACATCCTCGATTCCGGAAAGGATCGCTATTTCTCCGGCGCTGACTGATGAGACCGGCGTAATATCCATGCCTTCGTACACTTGCAACCGATTGACTTTCAGGGGCACCAGCTTGCCGTCGGCATCGATGCAGACCAGGCGATGCCTGGACTCGGCACGGCCACCGGCCACACGGCCAACGGCCAGACGACCCAGATAATCGGAATAGCCCAGATCGGATACCAGCATCTGAAACGGCGCTTCAGGATCGCAAGGGGGGGGCGGAACTTCACGCACGATGGCATCGAACAAAAGATGAAGGTCCGACGCCAGCTCATCTGCGGCAGTCCCGGCCACGCCGTCCCGGCCGATGGCGTACAATAGGGGAAATTCCAACTGGTCTTCATCGGCGTCAAGGTCGATCAGAAGGTCATAGACCTGATCCAGCACCACGTCGGGCCTGGCGTCTTTGCGATCGATTTTGTTGATCACGACAATGATCTTCAGTTTTGCCTGAAGGGCTTTTTGCAGGACAAAACGGGTCTGGGGCAGGGGACCTTCTGAGGCGTCTACCAGCAAGATAGCGCCATCCACCATGGACAGTGCTCTTTCGACCTCACCGCCGAAATCGGCATGGCCCGGTGTATCCACAATATTGATTTTGCATCCTTCATAGACCACAGAACAGTTTTTGGCAGCGATGGTGATACCGCGTTCGCGCTCCAGGTCCATGCGATCCATAATTCTTTCGTCCACCTGCTGGCCCTGACGGAACAGACCGCTTTGACGGAACATGGCATCGACCAGGGTGGTTTTACCATGGTCCACGTGAGCGATGATGGCGATATTGCGCAGGTTTACATTTGTGTGGGGGGTCATTTTGAACCATTTCTGTATGTGTTGTACTTAAATAATGTGATTTTTGATTACGGACCAATATAGCCATCAGGCCCGTCAATACAAGGTCGACGGATGTTTTATTTGTGAATCGCATTCGACGACTGGCCATAACTACAAAATAGTTTAATTCTAGCGCATTATAGTTAAAAAATAGCTTGAAAGACGCTGCCAAGGGTGCGATACATGATTTTGATAGCTTGTTACCCAAATGGCGATCCGTCAACGCAAGGCAACTGAATTTTGTATCCGGCAACGGCATGCATGCGCGGACGATCAAGACGGAACGATCACCCGTCAATGAAAAGGAGGAGACATGGCAAAGATTGAAACCGTAGGAATTATTGGCTTTAACGTAATGGGCGCAGCAATCGGGCTGAACGCTGCGACATGTGGATACAAGGTCATCTACAAAGAACTCAACGATGAATTGGTCAAGGCCATGTACGATCGGTGGGTGAAAGGGGCCCTGGAAAAGCGCGTGGCCAAGGGTAAAATGACCCAGGACGATATGGATAAAGTATGCGGTCTGATCACCGGTACGGCCGACTATAAGGATTTGGCGGATTGTGACCTGATCATCGAGGCGGCCGTTGAAAAAATGGATCTTAAAATTCAGATTTTCAAGGACCTGGATAAAGTTGTGCGTCCGGATACGATTCTGGCCAGCAACACATCCACCTTCCTTATCGAAAAGCTGATGGAAGGGATTTCCAATCCTGCGCGAACCGCCGGTTTGCACTATTTCTTCCCCGCCAACATCAACCGTCTGGTCGAGGTCATCCGCCAGAAAGAGACCAGCGACGAAACTTTTGAAGCGTTGATGGCTTTTTCGGAGAAGAATCGTAAAGTACCCATCAAGGTCAACGATTTTCCAGGTTTTGCCATCAACCCGGTCTTTATCTCCAGTTATATGGTGCTCAATAATTTTTATGGTGACACCTACAACGCAGCGACACTGGATGAGATTTCGAAACAGGCTCTGGGGGTGCGTTACGGGATCATGTGGGTACTCAACGGATCCGGTTTGGGGACCGCTTACCATGCGGCTGCTTCCATGAACGAATATCTGGCCGACAGTGATGTGGGATATCCGCCCGTGCCGGAGCCCTTGAAGGTTCAGTTTGAAAGCGGCAAAGGCTGGGATCTTGAGGATGGCCCGGTGCTTGATGACGCAGCGGCGTTGACCGTAGTCAAAGAAGACCTGCTGGGGACGATTTTTACTATCTGCACCCACCTGATCGAAAAAGATGTCGTTTCCCAGAAGGATCTTGAACTGGGCGTCAAGACGGCTCTGGCATGGCCCAACGGCCCATTTGCCATGATGAACGAGATGGGCATGGAAGAAGCCGCCCGGCTGGTGAAGCAGGTTGTTGAAAAAGGCCTTTTCAAAATGCCCAAAACTTTTGCCGGGGGCGTTCCTGCCGCGTGGGAGGTTTAAGGAGACGCATTTGAGTGTATCGCTAACCAATCATGATTGTTTGTGATCTGCCGAAAATGAGCTAAACCAAAAGGGCCCGGATGCACGCATCCGGACCCTTTTTTTGTATCAAATCGATTCACGTATAAAAATGACGGCGTTATGGCTCTTGAAACCGATCGCCGGGTAAGAGGTCAAGCCAGTAATCCTCGCTCATGGTCAGGTAAATCCAGCTTTTCTGGGCGGATTGGTCGGCAAACGTGATCAGGGGCAGATCTTCACTGTCCGGTGCCCACCGGTTCTGCCACTGGTAAAGCGCTGAAATCGTATACTTGTCAGGTATGAAGATCCCGTCAACCATCTCCAGCATTTCCAATCCAGATCGATCCGGCAGCCTGTCCGCTGTCCACCAATACACCTGACGCTGCATCGCGCATTCAAAAACAAGCTGTTTTTGTTTGCAGAGCAGGGTTACCAGCATGGCACGGTTGCCTGGTGTGGGATAAAGAAAGCGCAGGTCATTGTCCAGATAATGGGGGCGATGCAGCTGGCATGCGTCCAGCAGGCGTTGCATATCAGGCAATTCGGATGGTTCCACCAGAACCACCTCAAAGGGGGTCAAGGGATTGGCCTTGCTGAATCCACGAATCATTTCAACCATGATGGACTGATCGCGCAGCCGGGGCCCAAACACCAGTTGATACGGATGGGCCAACTGACCGGCCCACATGCCCAGCTGAATCGCCGATTCAGATCGATTGATGATGAGTTTGGTGATCACCTGTACCCCGTTAAGATCGGCGGTGCAGACATAATTATCTTTGCCCTGAACGTACTGTGTCAGGCAACCGGACAAATCCAGATCGGGAAATGGATAGAGGCAAAGGTCAAACCGGTCCTGAGCCTCATCCAAGGCTTCTACAATCTGCTGATCCGTAAAGGTTGGCGTCTTGATGATCGTGTAGGGCGGTGTCGGATCGAAGGACAATTGCAGGGCCTGGTGGTTTTTTCGAAATGGTGTGCCGGGTAAAACAGATAGGGGAAAAACCTGAACATCATCAATCAGGCCGTTGTCGACAACAAACGCCAGGGATTGTGAAAATCCTTCTGGATCATCGCCGGGCAGACCGACAATCAGGTCAATACCGGTGTTGATACCGCGCGCTTTCAAACGTTTAACGCCTTGCAAAAAGGCTTTCAGATCCGTAGGGCGATCCATTTTTTTCAATGCTGTCGGGTTGGTGCTTTGCAGACCAATTTCAAACCAGGTGAATCCGGCGGCAGCGTATGCATCGGCTATTTTTTCAGTGACCGCCTCAGCCCTGATTTCGCTGATGATGCGAACGCGATGATCACGATTGATCCGAGCGATGGATTTAAGCAAATGATCCAGATCCCTGCGCGCATTCAAACACGGGTCAAGCAGATAGGCTTCTGCGATGCGATGAACACGTGTCCATTCGACCATGTCGACAACAAAATCAGCCGGTACTGTACTGATCCGCCTGCGCGACTTGCCATAATAACAATAGCCACATCGATGCGGACAACCCCGTTGGGTTTCAATCAGTACCATGTTTTCGATTTCAGGTTCTAGCAGGCCAAGCGGATAGGGGCTTTGGCCCTGTTCAAAGGCGGCGTCTGCACTGGCCTGGCCGGATTGTTGACGCCAATGGGTGCGGTCTTTCAACAAATCAGAAAAAAGTACCTCCCCTTCACCGAAAAGGTAAAAATCGACCGCCGGTGAAAGGATTCGATGGTTATCCGGTGTAACTTCCGGACCGCCGAAAACAATGCGCGGCCCGTATGCTTTTTTTAATTGCCTGGCCATGTACAACGAACGGTCGAGGTTCCAGGTATAAACCCCGAAGCCTACGATATCTGGCTGCTTTGCCAAAATAAGATCCAAAAGGGCCGCATCTCCCAGATACGTGGCCATGCGTTGCGGCAATAGGGAAACGGGACCGACGCCGGCGTTGTCTGCCGCCATTTTCAGGCAGGCGGCGCCCAATGGAATGTTGCCGGTTTGTCTGGCGAAATTGAGCTGAGGAATGGGCAGTTGGATCAAAAGTGTGCGTGTGGTCTTCAAGGAGGTTCCGGTACGATTGGATTGTTGTGGACTTTTTATTTTTTGCGGCAGATTCCTTTGGGGCGGTGACTGGGAAGGGATGTGCTTGGTTCTTCCAGTGCGCCCGGACTGACTGCCGGTCGTGGGCCAATGTGCTTTTGCGATTCAATACGCTCACGCTGTTCGGCCATGAAAACGGATGGATCAATGCTGCAGTGAAGCATCAGGCAGGTTTGATCCGATTCCTCACGGATAACACGGCCATTTATCTGAACCGTTCGGCCGCTGGCAAAAATGACCTCTCCATGAACGGTCTGACCGGTAGCATAAACACCAGTACAAAGCAACGAAAGACCGGTTTCTGAAATGTCCTTTACCGGACAGGTCAAGGCATCGGATGACAACGGCGCTAATTGGGTTTCCACAAAAAGAGGTGCGGCGGATGGATCAAAGTCAAGCCGGTAACTTTCCCGCCGCTGATCCGGGTGGGGAAAAATTTTAGGTGATGATGGCTTACGCCGTCGGGCCATCATCAATAAACGTAAAACGCTGATGGCTGCAACCAATCCGCTGATCGCAATCGCAGTGAGCCTATAGTATTGTGCGTGTGGCGACGGATTGGCAAGTGCGCCTTTTGAAAAAACAAGGCTGACGGCCAAGATTGCCAAACTAACGATCAGTGTGATCAGGTTCGTTCTCATTGAAAATAAATGGCACCTTACCCGGTGTTTTTTTGGTATTCGTTCATTTTTCCCGTCGCCATTGCTCCGATTGATGACTATGTTATACCGTATCGGGTAAATGTGGGGAAAATTAAATCAAAGAGGGAAAAAAACAAGCATGTCAACAAAGGACTATTATCAGATATTGGGGGTGGATCGAAAGGCAGACGCGAAAACCATTAAAAATGTCTATCGAGATCTGGCATTTAAATATCATCCCGATCGCAACGAGAAAAATTCGGATAGTGCGGACATGATGAAAATGGTCAATGAGGCTTACGCCGTTCTTTCCGATGAAAAAAAGCGCCATGAATACGATGCCATGCAGAGCCAGTTTGGCGAGAATGCCTATGGGCAGTTTCGTAGTGCATACACCGAGCAGGATATTTTCAAAGGGTCGGATGTGCATCAGATTTTCGAGGAGATGGCCCGTTCATTTGGCTTACGGGGGGTGGATTCTATTTTCAGTGATTTTTACGGGTCCGGATATCAGCGATTCGAGTTCAAACGGCACGGACTGCATGGCAAAGGATTTATTTATCGAGGCAGGGCCGGCAAACGGTATGGAAGATCCATGGCTGGTGGGGCTTCCCGGGGGGTGGGACGGTTTGCAAAATATTTGCTTCAAAAGGCCACCGGGGTGCGCCTGCCACAAATGGGGGAGGATATCCATGATTCTATTTCTCTTTCTCCCGAACTGGCTCAATCTGGCGGACCGTTTGCCTACAACCATCAAAGACGTTCCAAAAAACTGGTGGTGAACATTCCTGTCGGTACCCGCGAAGGTCAACAAATTCGACTGGCCCAAATGGGGGCCATGGGAAAAAATGGGGGGCCTGCCGGAGATCTGTATCTGAAAGTCAAACTGAAAAAACCAATTTTGGAAAAAGCAAAGGATTTTATTGTCTCTGCGTTTCGGCGATGATAAACTAATAATAACTGTTTACCCTTTGGGAACAGCAAATTTTACTGTTTTAGTGAAAGGAGGGCGCTGTACGGATTTTTTCAGTCAGTCAGTCAATCAAGCATAGATTCACCTCCCCGTCGGTCCAAATAGAATCAGGGGATTGCTTAAAAGTGGAGATCGGACCGAACTACCGCGAAAGGAGGGCAGTATATGCAAATATTGGTCACCTTTAAAAATGTCGACTCTTCGGACTACCTGAAAACCTACCTTGAAGAAAAACTCAATCGTCTTGAAAAAATTATGCCCAACCCGGGAACTGCCGAAGCGGTTTTCCAGGAAGAAAAATTGCGTAAAATTGTCGATGTCAGTCTGACTGGCAAAGGATTTGACGTTTACGCCAAGGAAGAAAGCGGTGCATGGAACGAAGCGATCGATCTCGTCGTCGACAAGGCAAAAAAGCAGTTGATTAAAAACAAGGAAAAGATTCAGTCACATCGTCCGGAAGCTTGAGTCCTGCCATCAAGGCCGGTGCAGCGTTCTCACTGACGCTGCCCGGCCCCTTTTATCTGGTAATGATTACAATTTTTTCACTGTTTATCGCGTTTTGAATCAACAAAACAATATACTTAATGGTTTCTAATTTCTAATCAGATGGCGAAGCTCCGGCCGATTAAGGTTGTCTGCATCAACTAGAAGATTGCCGCTATCATCAACACTTCCCGATAAACGGCCGTTTTTTATCCACTGCCTGACGCCCTGTTCGGTCAGGTAGGTCATCTGCGTAAATGTATCGACATCATAGGTTTTATTGTCGAATGACTTGGGTGGCGGGGTTGACTGCGGTGCGGGCGTTGGGCTTTTCAGTGCAGCTGCGCTGGTCTGACCCGTACCTGATTCGGTTGGTTGTGTCTGGCTTGCATCAATGGCCCATTTTCCGCCTATCTTTTGGCCCTGCAGCTCGCCTTTTCTCAGCATCTTGGTAATGGTGGAAACAGAAAGTCCTGATATTTTCGAATATTCATTGGTTGTTAGTGTGTTACCTGCACTCGTCATACATCTAACTCCTTTTTAGGCCATGCTTTGGGTAATTTGGCTGACGGCTTCGGCCGTCGCTTCAATGTAGTTGGCCAGATCCGATTCATCCAACGATAAAAAAGTGAGCGCTTTAGGATCCAGCTCATATTGGCCGCCCACGGGGGGGCTTTCATTTTCGCACTGTTGGGCAACGTAATTGGCAGTGTGGACAATAAATGCCAGTTGGTTTCCGTCAGATGCGCCGGGCTCATGATGATAGCGCATGGCGCTCACATGATTTTCCGGAAGTTTCCACTTGGTGCATAGATCGGATGCCAGTTCGGTATGATCGAAGCCCAGCACCTGTTTCTCAACTTCCAGGAAAGTAAGATTGTTTTTCAGTGCCTGGTCCACCTGTTCCTTTCTTTCCAACAGATATTTATCCAGTGCCAGCTTGCCCGCATCATGAATCAGTCCCACGGAGAAAGCGTCATTTTCCAGTGCTGGTGCACGATCCTTGGCAATGGCTCGGGAACACAAGGCCACAGCAAGTGAATGTTTCCAAAGCGCTCCGGATCCCATCCGGTATCCCTTTAGATGACTGCCCAATAGACTGGTGGCCGATACCATGGTAATCAGCTGTTCCAGTGTCTTATGACCCAGTACCACCGTGGCCTGGTGAATAGATGATACCATTCCGGAGAGTCCATAATACGCCGAGTTGGCGACCTGAAGCACCTTGGCGGCAATCGCCTGATCGGTTTCAATCACCTCGGCGATTTCTTTGAATCCGGATTTGGGATTGGCCATTACTTCGCGGGCTTTATAGATAATTTTGGGCATTGGGGGCAGGTCTTTGATACTGCTTAAAATTTTGCGTTTGAGATCCGTGCCCTCTAGTTCTCCGGAAGATTTCTCTGAAATCGGGGTGATTACCACTTTGCCGGTGGCGGTTGCATCTGCCGGTTCGGGTGTTACTGGCGGTGCCGGTTCAGATTTTTCTCTTAAATCCAGTGTGATTTTCGATTTGCAACCCGGACAGGGAAATGACACTTTTTTTCCGGTAGGAAGGCGATCATCGGGAAGTTCAAAGGATTTACCACAGTTTTCACATTCAACTTTCATGGAAATACCTTTCTCGGGGTCATCAAGGGTTCTGAAATATCTCTTGATTAAGCTTGTATTATAACGGCTTCGGTTGATTTTGACCAGAATCAATTGTGTTGTTTGGCCTTAAGGTCATGGCAAAGAAACGCGCACCACGTGTTTTCATCGGCCATCGGTAAAAAAAACTTGATTCAAACTTTGTCGGTTCCCGGAATTCGAAAAGACGGCTTTTTTCAAGGCGAGATCGAGCAATATTTCAACCCCACGTTTTTTATGATATGTAGCCAGGCTACACTGTTACAAGTTGATCACCAACTGCTATCCACATCAAATATGGGAAATTTCGCCGCATGCATGTCAGTTTAATGGTTGCCATTACCATTGATGGGAAAATCGCCAGAGATTCGGACCACTACCCCGACTGGACCGGTAAAGCCGATAAAAAGCTCTACGTTGAAATTACCAAAAAAGCCGGTGTCATGATTATGGGGTCAAAGACTTTTGATATTATCGGACGCGTCCTTCCCGGACGAAAAACCGTGGTGATGACGCGCAACCCCGACAGAATTTCTGACCAGGATAACCTCGAATTTACATCGATGCCGCCGGATAAGATTCTGGCCCATTTGGCAGCCCAGGGATTTGATGAGGCGGTGGTTGTCGGGGGAGCGAAAATCAACGGGCTTTTTGCCAAACAAGCGCTCATCGACGAACTGATTGTTACCATCTCCCCCTATGCATTTGGCAGCGGGCTGTCTATTTTTTCCGATATCGTGGATCTGAAACTAGCGTTGAAAAAGGTATGGCAGTTGGATGAAAATACTATCTGCGTTCGATACCGAGTTATCCATTGACGGATATGTTTGGACGGTTGATGGCTTTTAGCACCTGAAATAACCCTTGCGTGCCAAGGTCTTCCCACCCCATGGCCATGGCGGCCGTATAAAACTGGTGCACCAATGCCAATCCCGGCAGTGACAATTGCATGCGCCGAGCCTCATCCAGTGCGATCCCCATGTCTTTGACAAAATGCTTAATAAAAAAGCCAGGGTTGAAATCGTTGTCGGCGATTCTGCGTCCAAGATTGTTAATGGACCAGGAACTGGCCGCTCCCTTGCCGATAATATCGATCACCTGATGGGCGTCCATGCCCGCCTTTTCAGCATATAAAAGCGATTCCACCACGCCGATCATGGTTCCGGCGATCAGGATCTGGTTGGTCATCTTAGTATGTTGTCCGGCACCGGCACCGCCCATTAAGGCGATGGTTTGGCCCATGATTTCAAACAGCGGTCGGACCGATTCAAACACCAAAGGGTCGCCGCCCACCATGATGGCCAGGGTTGCCTCGCGAGCGCCCACATCACCGCCTGAAACCGGGGCATCCAGGGCACTGACGCCTTTTTGCGCGCATTGGATAGAAATCGTCCGGGCCAGATCCGGACTGGACGTGGTCATGTCCACCACCACGGCATTGGATGAGGTCCCCGCAAGGACACCGTTATCGGATAGGATGACCTCGCGAACATCATCCGGAAACCCCACCATGGTGAAGATGATGTCGCTTTGCTTGGCGACGGCCTTGGGCGCACTGGCCCATACGGCCCCTTTTTCCACCAATGACTGCGCCTTGTCCCGGCTCCGATTGTAAACTGTCAGATGATGTCCGGCGGCCAGTAAATGTCCAGCCATGGACGCGCCCATGACACCGGTCCCAATCCAGCCTATACGTTGTTTGGCCATTTGGTTCGCTTTCTATTGCTTTTCTTGAAACGCTACTGCGGGCAGCGGCATTTCCCTCAGCTTTTTTCGATGATCAGGTTTGTTAATTCATTGGTGTCGTCGGGCTTGATGGGAAAATGGGATTGTAATAACGCTCCAATGCTGTCGATGGCACTGCAGATCGCATCCGCTGATTGACCTCGATGAATGCCCTGTGTGATTCGATCCACCAGGTTTTCCCATTCGCCTTTGGGAACCTTTTCATGAATTCCCTTGTCAGCCAAAAGCCAGACTTTGTGTTCGAAAACCGAGATAAATAACAAGACCCCACTGGCATCCCGGGTTCGGTAAAGCCCTTGCCTGAAGAAAGCGGTGATGGCGGCTTCCTCGACTTCCGCATCGATTTCCCGCCGTGAAATAAAGGGACGTTTGAGGCATGGGATACGATTGAGCAGCCATCCGCCCAAGGCGAACAAGATGGTAAACAATCCAATAAACAGCCACATGTTCTGCGTCCCGATCCACATCCAGCCACCGATGAAGTGAGTGGAAAGCAGCGATAACGGCAGCGCAGCGGCCGTCGCGCCGAATACACCGGCAAGGGGATAATGATAGCTTGACGGTACGATCATGCATACCACTTCACCGGAAGTTTTTTGCTCCACGGCTGCAACCGCCTTTTCAATGCGTTCACGATCGGTTTGGGATAAAAACCGTTCAACCAGGTTTTTCATCGATGCCCTTTATTTTCGTTCGTGTCCATCCGGAAAATGAGTGTCATTTCATCAACAAATATCGGATGAATCAGCGGCATTACCAGCCACCGGATGCACCACCGCCGCCAAATCCACCGCCACCGCCTGAAAACCCACCGAACCCACCGGATGAAAAGCCCCCATCGCCGCCGGATCCCCGGCCCCAATATCCCCCGCTTCGATGGACAAGGGAAAAGGGACCGCCGAAAAGGCTAAGCAGCAGGCCAACGACAACGCCGACAGGAATCAGTGCCAACAACAGCAACGGTCCAAGGCCGAAAAAGAGCGCACCGGCAATGGGAAATAGGATCGCTCCAGCAGCAGCACCAATGAAACGTCTTTTTCGACTGAGCGCATTGATAATCAAAAAAAGCCCCAACACCCCCAACAAGGCCGTTCCTTTTTTGGGTTGCCGGGGCTTTTGTGGAAGGTCGGCGGTCGAAAATTCTCCCTTGACGACACCGATCATGGCGGCCACACCCTCGGTGATTCCCTGATCAAATTGACCCAATTTGAATCGCGGGGTAATCACGTTGCGAATAATACGGCCGGCAACGAGATCGGTCAGGCTGCCTTCCAGTCCGTAGCCGACTTCTATACGGATTTTGCGATCATTTTTGGCGATCAGCAAGATGGCACCGTTATCAGCTCCCGATTGGCCGATTTTCCAGTTTTCGGCCACCCGGATGGAGAAGTCTTCCAGGCTATCGCCTTCAAGAGAGGAGATGGTAAGGACCACAATCTGGGTGGATTCCTTTTGCTCGAAATCGGTCAATACCGATTCCAACTGACGCTGACCGGCTGGGCTGAGCATGGCGGCATAATCATTGACATGGCCTTTGAGCACCGGAACATCCAGCGCCTGGAGATTGCCAACGCTGCATAGCACAATCAGTAGCAACCCAACAAAGACCGCGCCATTTTTTTTTAGTTGAAGGAGACAAGCCATAATGGAACCTAATCAAAATTGATTTTTGGGGCCTGGGTGGCGCCGGTTTCGGCTTTAAAATATTCTTTGCGGTCCAGATGCAGCAGAAAGCTATTGGTAAGGCTGTAGGGCAGGCTGCGAATTTTTGCGTTAAACACTTCAACGGCTTTATTGTAGCGTTGGCGAGCGACATTGATACGGTTTTCCGTGCCTTCCAGCTGGTTTTGCAAATCCAGAAAATTCTGATTGGCTTTCAAATCCGGGTAACGTTCCACCACCACCATCAGCCGCGAAAGGGCGGATGACAGACCGCCCTGGGCATCAAGCATCTGCTGCATGGCCTGGGCACTGCCCAAATCATCAGTCGAAAGTTTGACGCTTGTCGCTTTGGCCCGGGCTTCAACCACGGCTTGAAGCGTCTCTTTCTCATGGGCGGCGAACCCTTTGACCGTGGCAACCAGGTTGGGAATCAGATCCGCCCGGCGCTGGAGGTTGCTTTCCACATCAGACCAGGATCGAAAAACCTGTTCCTCCATCTGCTGCATGGCATTGTAGCCGCAGCCACCTGCGACGATGGTGAGCATGATCGCGGCGATGAAGTATTTTACATGTTTGAGCATGCGCCCCTCCGTTGTTAATTGCACAAGACAGGTGGTGAGATAGGGATAATGATAATATTGATACAGGGGTAACGGTTTGGCAACCTTTTCCTTTGTCGGGCGACGACTACACGCAGAGGTATTTGTTACGCACTTCTTCATTTTGCTGAAGATCTTCGCGGCTGCCATGATAGCGGATCGATCCATTGTCGATCACATACCCCCGATCACTCAACCGGAGGGCAACCTCCAGGTTTTGCTCGGCCAGCAGAACCGTCAACCCGCTGTGCTTGAGCTTTTCAATTTGTTCTTCGAGCATGTTGACCACCAGAGGGGCGAGGCCTTCCGTAGGCTCGTCAAGCAACAACAGCTCCGGGTTGGTCATCAGGGCGCGACCGATCGTAAGCATTTGTTGCTCACCGCCACTCAAGAAACCGGCCCGCCGGCCGTCAATTTTTTCCAAGGCCGGGAAAAACCGGTAGACCCGATCTTTGTCCCAGCCCCCCTCCTGGTAATTGCGGGCTGAGATCTCCAGGTTTTCACCAACGCTCAGATCGGCAAACACCCGGCGATCATCGGGTACGTACCCCATGCCGCAGCGTACCATGCGAAACGGCTTTTTGCCGGTACAATCCACGCCTTTGAATTGGACAGTTCCTTTTTTTGGGGGTGTCAGCCCCATGATACTGCGCATGGTGGTACTTTTCCCCGCACCGTTTCTACCCAACAGACACACACATTCGCCTTGATCAACGGCAAGGGAAACGTCAAACAGGATGTGACTGAGACCATAATAGGTGTGGATTTTGTCTACGCTGAGCATGTGTCGGCACCTCCCAGATACGCTTCGCGAACCTTTGGATCGGATCGAACCGCTTCGGGCAAGTCCTGAATGATAGTGCGGCCCTGCTGCATGACCATGATCTGGGTGGCGATGGAAAACACCATGCCCACGTCGTGTTCACAGAAAAGAATCGTCAGACCCCGTTGGCTGGAGAGCTGCTTCATGAGGGCCAGCGTCACCGCTGTTTCTTCGGGCGACATACCGGCTGTGGGTTCATCCAGAATCAGCAGCTCCGGACGGTTGCCCAGGGCAATGGCGATTTCCAGCACCTTTTGATCCCCGTGGGAAAGAAAGCCGCTGGTCATATCGGCCTTGTCAAGCAGGCCGACGCTATCCAAAATTTCCCGTGTTTCATTGACCGCCATGGTCTGGGCCGGCCGAAAAAGGTTAAGGGTTTTTCTGCGCCGTGAAAGCACCGCCACCTGAACGTTTTCAAAAACCGTCAAGCGGTTGAAGATGTTGACGACCTGATAGGACCGGCTGATTCCCTTGCGGCAGACCATATGAGGGGCGAGACCGGCGATATTTTCACCCTTAAAAACAATGGCCCCCGAATCGGGTTTGAGCTGACCGGTGATCAGATGAAAAAGGGTGGTTTTCCCGGCACCGTTGGGGCCGATAACGGCCACCACCTCTCCATCGCCAACCGAAAGATGAGCATCGGCAACCGCCATAAACCCGTCGAATGATTTTTGAAGTGATTCGATGCGAAGCATAATGCTCCTTATGGGATGGGTTTCGGGCTCCGGTGCTTTTTTACGAACAAGCCCAAAACGCCTTCGGGTAGAAAAAAGATCAGCAGCATGAGCACAATTCCCAGTACCAGAGTCCAGTATTCGGTATAAATGCCCACAATCGATCGCAAGGCAACGATGATCCCCGCCCCCAGCATCGGTCCCAGAAAAATAAACCAGCCACCCAAGAGGCACATGATCAGGATTTCAAGGGAAAGCGTCCAGAAAAGCAGATCCGGAAAAACAGATCCTTCCACGGTGACAAACAGAGTCCCGGCCACACCGGCAAAAAAAGCCGCCAAGGTAAGGCCGACCAGCTGATGCCGTTTGACATTGACGCCAATGGCACTGCATCGTTCAGGGTTGTCGCGGATGCCCTGAAAGGTCCTGCCAAAGGGTGAGTTAACAATCAGGTACATCAGGATAAGCGCAAAAATGGCCACCGAGAGATTGAAATAATATGCATTGGCAGAGCCTTCGCAGATCGATGGCACGGGTATCCCGTGGATACCGTCATCGCCGCCGGTAAAATCATACCAGCGATAGATGATGGCCCAGACCAAGGAACCGAGCGAAATTTGCAGCATGCCGAAATAAAGCTTTGACAGGCGAATGGTCAGCAGGCCCAGCACCAGTCCCAATATGGCGGAGCAGACCGGCGCCAGGAAATATCCCAGCCAGACCGGCAGGCCGGATTTTACCGCCAACAGGGCGAAAGCATAGGCGCCGAATCCATAAAACACCGCGTGATGGAACTGATACATGCCGCCGAATCCCAGCACCAGGTTGAGGCTGGTGGCGAGCAGGCCCGTGGCAAAAATAAGCGCCATCAGATAAATCTGAAACCGCGGCAGAAATTGGGGCAGAATGTACAGCACGGCGACCAGTGGTATAATCAGCACCATTTTTTTATTGCCAAAAAGCGCAGCAGACAAAACCGATCTCCTTACCAGGTTGATTTGAGAATTCCCCGGGGCCTGAAGAAAAGCACGACTACCACTGCCACATAGGGGAAAACAATGGCAAACTGGGGCCAGATGAGGATGCCGATGGAGTCGGTCAGACCGAAGATCAAGGCCCCCAACAGTGCCCCCCAGATGTTGCCCAGTCCGCCGATAATGACGATCAGAAACGCTTCGATGATGATCGAATGATCCATGCCCTGGGTGATGTTCTGGGTGGGCGCGACCAGGGCGCCGCCAAGGCCGGCCAGATAGCAGCCGATGACGAATACGGCGGCGAACACCCAGCTCACATTGATTCCCACGGCGCCGACCATTTCCCGATCCACAGCAGCGGCCCGGGCGATTTTGCCGATTTTGGTATGGTTGGTCAAAAGCCACAGGCCCAGCGCCACCAGGGGCCCGACGATCAGCAAAAACAAATTGTAGCGGGGAAAAGGGAAGCCCTGGATGGAAAAAGAGCCTTGGAGAAACGCGGGTACCGTCAGGCTGCGATAATCCGATCCCCAGATCAGCTTGACCATGTCGCCGAAGACCAGGGTGAAAGCAAAGGTAAATAGCAGCAGCATGAGGTGTTCGCGCTCGTAAAGATGGCAAAACAGGCAGCGTTCAACGAGAAAACTGATCAAGGCCACCCCCAAAGGGGCGATCAACAGGGCGATGAAAAAACCTGCCAGAGTGTGGCCGAACAGGTTGGAGACCGTGTAGGTGAGAAAGGCTCCGATCATGTAAAGCGACCCGTGGGCCACATTCGGAATCCTCAACACGCCGAGCACCAGACTCAGTCCGGACGAGACGATAAATAGAATGGTTGTTCGGCTGAGTCCCACCAGGATCTGCTGAACCAGGGCGGAAAAGGTGACATTGGCGGCAAATTCCATAGGCGCGATCTTTCCTGACGATTTCTGGATGAGCAATAACTATTTGCGTGATGCGGCGATCTCTTCACAGCTTGGCATGACCTCAGAACCCGGTATGGTGACGATATCCGTGGCCGTCAGAAAATCATATCCAGCCACCTTCTTGGTCACGCCCATAAACATGGGCAGGGTCGCCTGGTGGTCACAGGCGCGCATGGTCACCGGACCGATGGGGCTGTCGACGGTCAGATCTTCGACCGCATTGATAAACGCCTTGGTGTTGACCTTGCCGGCTTTCTGGTAGGCCTGGGCGATGAATTTGGCCGTTAGCAGGCCATAGACGGCACCTACCGCCGGTTCACGGTTGTAGGCTTTTTTGAAATCAGCGACAAACTGTTGGTTGGCATCGCTTTCAGGGAAATAGAAAAAATAATTGGAAGTGCCGATGACCCCTTCAGGGCCGTCAAGCCCCAACGGTTTCAATGTCGACAGTTCAGTGGCCGTATGCATGAAAAAGGGCACGCGTTCATTAAACCCGGTGGCTTTGGCCGCTTTCAGAAACGGAACGCAGTCGCGACCGCCGGTGGCAATGATGACAGCGTCGGGTTGGGCTGACAAAATGGCGGTAATATAAGGGGTAAAATCAGGCTCACCGACTTTCCACCAGGATTGGCCAAGTAGCTCGACATCGGGACGCAGCTGTTTGAGGTTTGTCCATACGCCGTCGGCCAGGGCATGTCCGTATTCGTAGTCGTCCCCGGCGATCCAGTATTTCTTAAACGGGCGCTTGGCCAGACCGGCGGCACCGGCTTTGCCGGCCAGGGCGGTGTTTTCAGTGATCGAGAATACATAACGGTGGCCTTTTTCACCGGTGATCTTGGCGCTTTTGGAAAAGGTTGCAAAGAACGGGATTTTTTCTTTCTTGACCAGATCGGAAATGGCCAGGGCCAGCGCGCTGTTGATGGTGCCCATCAAGATGTCCACGTTTTCACGGTAGATCAGCTCCTTGGCTGCCGACAGGCCGATATCGACCTTAAACTTGCTGTCGCGGGTGGTGAAAACGATTTTTCGCCCCAGTATGCCGCCGGCGGCATTGATTTTATCCACCTCCAGTTTAAACGCATCACGAACATCGTTGGTATAGGTGGCAGGCGGGCCGCTATAACAATCCACAATACCGATCTTTATCGCTTTGGCTGCCTGAGCGGAATTAACCATGGGGGAAAAAACCAAAACCAGAGCGAGGGAAAACCAGATTGCCTTTTTCATCCTGAACCTCCACTTTTTGTATTTGGTTAAACAAAGGGATAAAAAATCTCTATACAGCAATAATCGGTGATGACTTTATCTATGAATGCAATGTTTATGGATGCATAGGCCATTCATTTTTAAATCACCCTGGGTTGATGATGTATAGCCACATTGCTTTTGGCCCGTGTGCGCCGTGGACCAGGGTGGCTTCAATATCTGCGGTTTTGCTGGGACCGGAAATAAATGTCATGCAAGTGCTTAGATCCGCTTCCCCGTCTGCCTGTTGCCAGCGCAAAGTGGCATACAGTTCTCCAAAATCCGCCAGAACCTGGTCGGCGGTGATCACGGCAATGTGAATCGACGGAACCAGGGAAACGCTACGGGGTTGACCCGGACCGGTTTTGAGCACCAGCGTGGCGGTGTCGGCCACGCAGTAATCTGCGCTGGTAACCCCAACAAAGCTCTCCATAATACCTTGGCGCAGGCGCTGTCTCTGGTTTGCAGTAACCTGACCGGAGGAAGTCGGGAAAAAATCACGGCTGGAAATCACGGGGATGTGGTGCGCTGACAGTTTCGAGTCAAGACCAAGGCGCTGGATCAGTGGATGGTTCCAGATGCAGACCTTGCGGGGACCGGTCCATTCCACCGGTGCCCGGGCGATTGTGGCGGCAATGGCCATGGCTGCTTCATCGACAGAGGCTGATATATTTACATTGAGGTTGATCGGTTGGGCAGCGTCCATCAATGTTTCCAACAGTACCTGGCGCTGGCCGTGACTCCGGTTTTGGATTCGATCCAACAGTCGTTGACTCTTTTCAGATGGGTGCGAGCGGAAAAGATCCGGCGGGTCTTTTCTGGGAACCCCTCCGGGATGGCCGAGGGCCTTACGAACAGCTTCCATAAACGCCGCCTGGTTGTTGTCGCTCATGCTTGATGCCCTTTATTGCTCCAGCGTTCATGAAAGCTTTGCCCGGCCAGCGGCCTGAGGTTGCGGTTGGCCGTCCATCCATGGACAGGCGGCGGCAGCCGTCGAAGCATTTCATCCATGCGTGGCATGTATTTTTGGAAAAACCGGCCGGCCCGAAGCACCAGATCGTATAACCGGCGATGACCAACAATGGTTGACCATATCCCATAACCGAGTTTTTCGATGGGATTGGCTGGTGATACCGACCATTGCGGGTCTCCTTCAGCCAATTGGGCGCGCAGTCGCAAGAGCATCCGCGGCAGATCAATATTGATCGGGCAAGCCTGCCGACAGGCCCCGCAAAGTGTCTCGCCTTGGCACAAATGCCGGGCACGGTTGATGCCCACCAACAGCGGGGTGACCACGGCCCCGACCGGTCCGCAGTAGGGGGAACCGTAGGCGTGTCCACCGATTTTGCGGTACACGGGACAAACATTCAGGCAGGCAGCGCAGCGAATGCAACAAAGCATTTCCCTGTATTCGGGATCAGCAAGGATTTTGGATCGGCCATTGTCAAGGATAATCAGATGAAAGGCATCCGGGCCATCAGGCTGTTCAGGCCGCCGTGGACCACCCACATAACTGACGTAGGTGGCCATATTTTGCGCCGCCGCCCCGCGGGTTAAAAGCCGGAACAGCACATCGTGATCTTCGAGCCGGGCAATGACACGTTCCATGCCCATCAGGGCCACATGCACCCGGGGCAGGGTGGAAGACATGCGAATGTTACCCTCGTTGGAAACGGTGGTGATATGTCCGGTCTCGGCGCAGGCCAGGTTACACCCGCTGATTCCCATGTCGGCAGTGAGGAATTTTTCACGCAGGGCCTTGCGGGCTGCGCGGGTGAGGGTAGGGGGATCGTCGGTGTAAGGTGTGCCGATGGTATCGGCAAAAAGTCGGCCGATATCCGCTCGGGATTTGTGGATGGCCGGAGCAATGATATGCGAGGGATGCTCGCCGGCCAGTTGAACGATGTATTCCCCCAGATCGGTTTCAACAACCTCGATGCCATCCGCCGATAAAGCATCGTTCAAACCGATTTCCTCAGACACCATGGATTTGCCTTTAACCACCCGCCGGACATTGTTTTGCCTGGCCACGTTGCGCAGATAGCTGATCGCACTGTCCGCGTTCGGGGCAAAAAAGACATGGCCGCCGTTTTCAGTGATTTTCTGCGTGAGACGATCGAGCAGGATATCCAGATGCTCGATGGACTCCATGCGAATATCATGCGCCTTAAGGCGCAGGTCCGGGCCCTCGGGAAGGCGGCGGTATGCATCTGCTGCGCCTTTACCAAGGCGTTCCTGTAAGTTGGCCAGGGCATCCTGAAGAACCGGATTGCCGATGCCCTCGGTAGCTGCGGATCGATATTTTTCAGTGGTAATGGTTGCCATGCGGGGTCAGCTGGTCTTCGTGCTCATGTGGTTTGTCGGTGCAACGCCCTTTTTTACTGGGATTCATTTTGTCGGGTTTTATTGAAAGCCTTACAAAAAATGACGGCTGTTTATAATCGGCAACAATATCGAAGCGTCCCCACATTGACAAGTTGTTTTTGGAAACCGTCGGGAAGAAATTCGCGTTTCGGAAAACTTTTTTAATATAATCTAATTGTGTTGTATTTCCTATGAATCAAAATGAGATTTGAACTTGAATTGCTATTGAGAGGGTAAACTTGTTTTTTAATGCTTGCATCATACGTCTATTGGACGTATAGTTGAAAGCGTGAAAACAGCTACATGATGAGGATTAACAATATGAAAGACGAATACGATTTTTCCAAGGGGGAAAGGGGCAAGTTTTACAGCGAGTCCATCAAGATGAACCTGTCAGTCTACCTGGACGACGATGTGCGTGAATTTGTAGAAAACCTGGCCAAACGAAAAAGAATCGATGTTCAGACCGCCGTCAACCAACTGCTCAAGATCGACAAGCAGTTGGCCGAAGCCGTGCGGTAGCCAAACATGGCGCGAAACAGTATCGAACGGATGGAAAGGGAACACGGCCCGCTTACCTTTGGTCAGGCCCTTGAAAGCTATCGGCTCGGACAGGATCTCAGCCAGGCGGAACTGGCCAGAAAGATTGGCATCTCCGCGCAAAGCCTGTGCGATATCGAAAAAGGCCGGCGCATCCCGGCCCCGAAACGGGCGGCGCGAATCGCCGGCATCATCGGTGAGCCCGAATCGTTCTGGATCAAACTTGCCTTGCAGGATGTGCTCAGAAAAGAAAACCTCCACTACCATGTATCCCTCAAGTCTTCTTTTTCCTCATGAAGTGGTAGGCTCCAATGTGATCGAGGGCAAAAGCATGATCCGCGCTTGGCGTGAATACAGGAAAATCACTCAATTCGTAAGGGGATCAATAGGGTAGAAAAATAAAAAGGGTTACAGAATTATATCTCTGTAACCCTTTCTTTTTTATTGGTCGGGACAGCAGGATTTGAACCTGCGACCCCAGCGTCCCGAACGCTGTGCTCTACCAGACTGAGCCATGTCCCGATGCGAGGCCCCTTTTATGCTAAGGCTCGCCAAATGTCAATAGGATGAAGCCAGTTTAACGAACCTTTTTTAACTTTTGAAGGGACTCTCCAAAACAATGGTTTCATCACGGCCAGGACCGACGGATACAATTTGTATATTTACACCGGTGAGGGTTTCGATGCGAGCCAGGTATTGTCGAGCCAGATCAGGCAAATCATCAAAATGTCGAATGCCACGAATATCCTGACGCCAACCGGGAAGGGTCTCATAAATCGGCTTGCAGGCCGCCAGATGGTTGAGGTTGGCTGGTACTTCGACAATTTGCTCACCGTCCAGTTCGTAAGCGGTGCAGATTTTCAGTTCATCCAGTTCACCAAGCACATCGAGCTTGGTGATGGCCAGACCGGTCAGGCTATTGAGCCGGACCGCGTTATTCAAAATAACCGTGTCCAGCCATCCGCATCGCCGGCGTCGACCGGTTGTGGCACCGAATTCAGCACCGGTCTGCTGGATATGGTCACCGATTTCATCGAACAGCTCTGAAGGGAATGGTCCTGCACCCACGCGGGTTGTATAGGCCTTGACGATGCCGATCACGCCGTGGATATCTTTGGGGCCGACCCCACTCCCACAACAGGCATTGCCAGAGGCGGTGTTTGATGAGGTGACGAATGGATAGGTACCATGATCAATGTCCAAATGGGTGCCTTGAGCGCCTTCAAACAGAATCTGTTTGCCGGCCCTGGCGGTTTCCTGCAAAGCGATGGAAACATTGGTGACATAAGGGGCAAGCCGGTTGGCGTATTCGGTATATTGGGTTTTGATTGCTTCCAGATCCACGGTGTCGGTGTCGAGAAATTTTTCCAGGTAAAAGTTTTTTTCGGGAACGATGGCATCCAGACGTTCGGCAAAAGACGCCGGATCGATCAAATCAACAAAACGAACCCCACGCCGCGTGGCCTTGTCTTCATAGCACGGGCCAATGCCGCGGCCGGTGGTGCCGATTTTTTTATCACCCTTCATTTTTTCGCGTCCATGATCGACCAGCTTATGGTAGGGCATGATTACATGGGCACGATCACTGATCAGCAGCTTTTCCGGGCCGACGGCGATTCCTTTGGTGGAAAGGTAGTCGATTTCTTCGATCAATACCTGAGGGTCAACAACCACACCGTTGCCGATAACGCAGGTTTTTTGCTGAAGAATTCCGGACGGGATCAAGTGGCTGATGAATTGTTCTCCATCTACCACCATGGTGTGCCCGGCATTGTTGCCCCCCTGAAAACGAACGACAACATCGGCTTCGGCAGCTAAAAGATCCACAATCTTTCCCTTGCCTTCATCGCCCCATTGGGTCCCTACAATTGCTATATTTGTCACTTGATGCTCCTTCATCATGAATCAAAAGCAAATCGATCTGCTGACAAAACGACCGGAAAGCGACTCAAACCATTTTTCGACGACTGCGAAAAAACGTCTGGATAATTGACCGACATCGATCTTCACTTATTCCGGAAATGATTTCGACCTGGTGGTTGAGCCGGGGGTCTTGCCCCAAATTATAAAGGCTGCCTGCTGCACCCCACTTTGGATCCGCTGCCCCGAAAACAACCCGATCAACACGGGCGTGGACAATGGCCCCCATGCACATGGCACAAGGCTCAACAGTAACATAGAGCGAGGTCCTTAACAAACGATAATTTCCAATATTGTGGGCAGCCGCTCGGATTACATTCATTTCCGCATGAGCCGTGGGGTCACAAGCGCTGATGGGACGATTATGGTCCCGGGCGATTACCTGGTTGTCCGCCGAAACGATCACCGCGCCTACCGGAACCTCACCGATCTGTTCGGCTTTTAAGGCCTCATCGATCGCCAGTTCCATCAATTTATAGTGAATTGATTCCATTGCCGGCCAATTATCGGCTTTTTTGTGTTTGTTCAAGAAAATATTTCAAGAACCCATTGACATGCTTTGCCGTTTAGCTTATTAAGCACCCCAACATTTCAAGCGCCCGTAGCTCAGCTGGATAGAGTGCCGGACTACGAATCCGTAGGTCGCAGGTTCGAATCCTGCCGGGCGCGCCAGACAAGCAAAGGGATTGCAACCGATAAGTTGCAATCCCTTTTCAGTTTTAACGGCATGGGGGCAGTTTTATTGAGGGTGTATTTATAACCGTTTGGAAACCAAATTAAACTGGGCGATTGTCGAGCTTGCCGCATATAAAAGGTAAAAAAGGCAAGGCTTAATTTAAGCCCTGCCTTTTAAAGAAATTCACAATTTTTATATTATGGATAAACAACGAGCTAATTGAATAAGCAATTTGGCGGAAGTGCATGGGAATCGAACTCATACACTTCGATTATAAACATCCGATTTCATTCATCTTTTCGAAACAGAAAAATGACATTGTCCCCGTCTCGTCCCCGTGTCTCTGTCTCCTTGGCGATTCTTTCCTCATTTTCAGCGCGCAGCTTTGCAGTTTCCTGAGCCATCTTAATCCGCCTTAAAGTGATCTCAGCATATGACTCGACCGATTTGGGATTTTTATGGCCGGTGAGTAACTGCAGCTCCTGTTTTGTTCCGCCATCTTCCATGAACTGGGTGCATGCGGTGTGTTTCGTTCCCTGGTATGGCCGAATCTTTTCGACACCTGCTTTTTCACAAGCTGCATACCAGACATTTCGTAGTGCTTCTAATGTGTACCGACCATGCTTTCGAGACCGTGAATTACTGAAAAAATACGGGGAATCTGGATTTGATTTGTAAACCCGATCAGCAATATCGATGTAATCTGGATGGCAGGGGAAATAGTGAATCGTTGGATTTTTCCAGTTCGTTTTTACCGAATCAACTTCCTGTCTGGCCGAGATTGCCCGCTGGACGGTAAAAGTTTTGTTGATGGGATCATAGTCAACCTTCCTCATTGCACATGCTTCACCTTCGCGCCGGAAATGATATTTCAGCCAGAGGAAAATAACACGATGTTCCTCTGGAATAGCGGCATACACTTTATCGGAATCTTTTTTGGACAACCACTTTATCTTTGGTGCTTTCAGGTTATAATCTTCCAGCTTAGGAAATTCCGGCAGTTTCTTTATTTTGCCGCACCGTTTGGCATACTTCATCATCGTGCTGAGGCTCGATACGATATTCAAAGCATACTTGCCGATGTTGGGTTGATGTTTTGATTCTTTTTTTTCGGGGTTTTCCGTTTTCTTTCTAACCTTGGCGATGGTTCTGCGGCACCAGCTCCCGGCGACGTCAAGATTGTGCTTTTCCTTTAGGTATTTGGATATTTCACGGCCGCCGGCTTCTGGCATTTTCCGGTGAGCTTCCAAGATCATCCCGGTTTTTGATTTCGGATCGACTATGCCTTTATTCTGATTCTGTTCCCGAAGCCTCTTCTTGATGAATTTCAAAAAGGACATAGTGGTCTCAAGGTCGACCTGATGCAAAAAGATGGATTTATCCTGGAAAAACGGTTCAATCCAATTTTCAAGATAGATTTTATATCCATGCACGGTTGAAGGCTTGCGACCGGCTTCTTCGATGCCTTCCTTGATCCATTTTCTATAAAAATCTACGATGTCCGTTTGAAAACCATTCTTGAAGTCTTGAATATCAAAAGCGCATTCACCGCGATCGGCTTGTTCTCTGCGATTTTGAATACGCATCAATAGGCGCTGGGCTCGTTCATAGCCTTTGCACTTTTCCTTATCGGGAATGAGCCGGCCTTTTTTATCCAAAAGAGGTACGCCTTTTTCCCTCTTAAAAGCAGTGCAGGTCATGTATTCCCCGTTGTCTTTGGTGATGTACACCCGATCCTTTTCTGGATCTTCGCGGTCTTCTAATGGGATGTACCAGACGACGATCCAGCGACACCGATCCTTTTGATATCGGATATGACCTTTCATGGCGGTTTTTTCTTTGAGTTGAATGGCGAGGTTTTTTTCCAATTGTTTAATGTATATCTCTTGCGGGGTCAATTTCTTTCTCCTTATGAAAGTAATTAATTACAATGATTTGAGGGCGCAGAAATGCCGGATCAGGGGATATCCCCTAAACAATGAAAACCGCCCCGGCTAACTGCGGGGCGGGTATGAGGGCTAATTAGTTGTCGGTGATGATACGACCGGTGTTCCGTTCGACCTGAACCATCCGATCGTCATAGGATTGGATCATTGCGTAATCTTTTGTGGCGGTGATTTCGAGATCCTCAGGCAAGCCGACCTGGCGCAGCCAATCCTGAATAAGGGGATGCTGCCGGGGGTCATTGGCGCGAGCAGTAAAATCTTCACCTTGACACCCTCGGCCAAGTAACGGCGCAATCGATCGATCATAGAGGGGATGGGATCTCCAATAGTCCATATACCGTTTCGAGTGCGCTCATCAGCGAGTGTGCCATCAAGATCAAATCCCACCCAAGAGGTTTGACGGCTCATATTACCTCCTTTTCGACATTCCATGACCCAGTGCGCTGCCGGCGTTTATAGATGGGGCAGTGCTTTATCGGATCCTTGCTGCCTCCACCTATATTTTTCCAGCAACCAGGATCATTCCAAAATGGGCAAGTTGCGATTTGGCAACTGTCTTTGCCTGCCCAGTCCATGTCTTCATAGTTTCTGACGTAGGTGGATGAACCGGCAATCTGGTCCTTGCAATACAAGCATCCTATGGTGGTGATGCCGCATTCACCCGTAGTATTTCCGTCGCGGCGATCAACAACGCCTTTTGGTGGGTCGCTTGAAATGGGGATCATATCTCCTCCTTTTCCGGTTCGCCGGCGCAGTCCTTGGCTGGGGTTGCACAATCGCCTTTCGACTTCTTGGGCGGGTATAGAGCCAACATGATTCCCTTGTGTTTCTCGCGGAACTCGTCGGCGGTCATGTGGCCTTTTTCGACGAGCAGTTGGTATATGGTGTTGAGGGAAACCTGCATTTCACCGACCAGCCCGGCCAACTGAATGCAATGGGTTTCAAGGGTTGTGATCGTATTGCGTTTTTTGTCCGCCTGCCGTTTCTCTTGGCGACGGCCCTGACGTGACTTTTTCACGACAGCTCCTTTAAATGTAAGTAATTACTTCAATTTGCAGATAAAATTTTACAAAGCAGTCCCAATTTTATTAACATCCTGATCGGCGCCAAAAAATTTAGCCGCTTCTTTGACAGTGGCGACTGTACTATGATTGATGGCAACCCCGTCAAAATGCCGACTGGCGAATTTGACGAAACTATCTTTACCATGGGCAGCAACTCCATTGACAACAACGACTCTGAGCATAGTTAATTCCTTTTCAAATAGGGGATAAGGTAAGCGCCGACGACTAAGTTTGACCAATTTTCCCAGTTATCGATCTCGCAGACTTCGTTCACGGGTTGGAAGCTGCCTTCCAACTTATCCTTCTCCCGGATCTCGACCGTGGTGTGTTCTGGCAATTGGATATGATAAACCAGGCCAAAGTGGACCGTGCCCACTTCGTCCTCATCCCAATTGATCATCCCGATGAATTTGGGGGAGTGATCGTGTTCGATATCCGCGGAAATTTCTACTTCTTCGGTGATCTCCCGGAACATGCTTGCCTGGATAACAGACCGTGTTGAAAACAAACTTTTTTCCGGATTGATGTGTCCGCCGATTCCAACACTGAATTTGGCATGGAGACGCTTTTCATCACTGCCGTTTTTCCTGCGGTAAACAAATGTCTCCTGGCCGCGGGTGATGAGGCAATAGGGGATGATTTGCTTGAACTCGATATCGGTTTCACAATCACCTCGATATCGATAGGCTGCCGATTGTTCAATCCGTTCCATCAGGTAATGCACGAGCGGGCCTGGGGTTACGAATCCTTTAAAATAGAACCCGGTTTCAAAAAGTGTGTGAGTTGGCACTCCCATTACCAATTCGTTGTCTCTTTCCATCCTGTGGTCTCCTTAGAAGGCGTCTTTTTCTGATTCAACTGGCGTCTTGCCTGCGTCGATATTGAACCGATCATAATCAGTGTAATCGATTCCTGGCGGGGAAAATCTGTCTTCAATCATAGCGAGGTATTGTTGATACCTGGCTAATTCGGGACAGGTGCTGGAACATTCGGTTTTGTTTTTTCCTCTACATTCAGGTTTTGCACAGGGGCTTAGGCTTTCCATTCTTGGACTCTCTACCAAAGTAATTAATTAAGTTGATTTGGAGGATTAAAAATGGCTAACCGCATTTCGATCCGCAATTGGGGCAAAATTCACAGCCATCGTGCATATACGTTGGCGAGTTGCAAGTTTCACATCGACGAACGGGATGAACCGGTTCCGGTACAGGCTCAGGAGATGTTTCGGGGCAGGAACCGGTGGAACAATAGAACTGGCGGAGCACCTTACCAATGGCATCAGGTACGCTGATGATGGGCACTGCCTTCTCATCAGTTTCAATGAGTTTATCCCAGGCGATAGTACCGTCGTTGATGTTCTCGATTGTGCGGGCCAGGCGTTCGGGTTCGACGCCTTCCTGAAGGGCAATTGACACGAGTCGGGCCATGGCCTCCAGATTGGCGGCGTTGACTGAGCCGTTTTTTCCACCGTTGGTGAATATCTCCATGGGGCGGCCCTGGTCATCGCAGTTTACGGTGAGATAAACCTTGCCGTGTCCAGTTTTGACTTCGTGGGTGAATCCCGATCGGATCTTGGGGCGGTCAGCAGGCTTGGACCTTTCCGGTTCTGTCGGTTTGAATTTGGATCCAAAACTGACGGGCTGATCGTCTTTGCAACCATCCCGGTACACCGTGATGCCTTTCAATCCTTTTTCCCAGGCATACATGTAGATCTGGGCGATATCAGATGGGGTGGCAGAGTTCGGCAGGTTGATGGTTGAGCTGATCGCGTTGGAGATGCCTTTTTGCAAGGCGGCTTGCATGTCGATGCGGTCCTTCCAGTGGATATCGTGAGCGGTCACGAAGACGTCGGCTTCCTCTGGAAGATCCAGGCCGGCGATCGATCCATGGTTTCCGGCGATCTTTTTAATCATCTCCGGATACCAGGGATATTTGGAAAATTTCTGTCTAAAAATGGGATTGACGAATGTCCAAACTTCTCTGGAATCCGAAAGGGTCTTGTCGTAACAAATGGCAAATAACGGCTCCATTCCCTGGCTGCAATCACAAGAAAGGGATGTTGTACCAGTGGGGGCGATGGTGGTCCAATGGCTGTTGCGGACACCGGATTTTTCAATTTGCTCTAATACTTCATCTTCATGGATGAATTTGGAAACTACATCAAGCACAGCCGCCCGATTTTCTGCAAACAGGGGGAATGCACCTTTCTGCTGGGCCAAAAGTGCTGACTCGGAAATCGATGCAACGGTGAGGGCTTTCGCCAATGATTCGGCAAAAATCCGGGCTTCGTTCGAATCGTATTTCAATCCCATAAGGATAAGGGCGTCGGCAAAACCCATGATGCCCAGGCCGATCGGGCGGGTGTCGAGCGCCATTTGTTCATACTCCGGTGTCGGGTAGCCGCTGAGATCGATGCAGTTATCCAAGAAACGGGTCGCTGCCTTCACCGCTGTTTGGAAGTCAGTCCAGTTGAATGCACCATCCAGAACGAAAGCGGCGACATTAATGGAACCCAGGGCGCATGCCTGACGGGGCAACAAATTTTGCTCCCCGCAGGGATTCGATGTAATGATCCGGCCGAGGCTGGGGACGGTGTTGTCGGCATTGGCCCGGTCGATGAACCATACACCAGGATCGCCGTTTTTCCAGGCGGCTTCGTAGATCTGTTCAAACAACCACCTGGCCGGCAGGGTGTCTTTCACCTGGCCATCAACTACACCGATCAAGTCCCATTTGCCATTGGCTTTGATAGCCTCCATGAAAGCATCGGATGTGGCTACCGAGAGGTTCATAGCGCTGAAAAGGGGAGTTTTTTGACCATTGGGCAGGATGACGAACTCGTCGCTATCGGCTTTGATGGTGATGAATTTCAGCAAATCGGGATGAGTGTCCATCATCATGGCCATATGCGCGGCTCTTCTAGAACTGCCTCCCGATTTCACGGCATGTGCGGTCATCGCGCTCTTACGGAGAAATGCGAAAGGACCCGAGGACCTGCCGCCTGTGGACAGATTAGCGTTGGTCTCGCGCAGCATGCCATAATTGCCGCCGATTCCGGATCCGGATTTGTAAATGATGGCGGCATCACGATCGAAATCCAAGATGCTATACATATCGTCTTGGAGGTCACCGACAAAGCAGGCGCTGGTCTGCGGTTTGGGATGCAACCCGGCGTTGAGCATAGTCGGAGTGTTGGCGCGGAATTGATTTTTCTCCATCATTTGGAAAAAAACTTTTTCATTTTCTTGTGAGGAAATTTTATCGGGTTCTGCTGAAGCTGCAAATCGGGCTACCCTGCGATGGGCTTCAGATGGATTCGTTTCGTTTAAGACAGATGCTAAATACAATTTCTTGTAGACTGCGATGGCGTTTTCGGAAAGGGGTTTAGTCATAGGGTCGGTCCTCCTCGGAACAGCCAAACATACTGCCGGCCAGTGGCGATATCGTTGACCAGTTCCACTGGTATGTTATGGGTTTGGGCGATTGCTTCATGCGCCATAATGTTGTAATCGATGGCTTCCTTGATCTTCATCAGAACGTCGCGTGACACTTGCTTTGGTTTTTTCTCTTCCATTAGTGGAATCTCTCTACCAGTCCTCTGTGATCTCCGAGGAGTATGACTTCCATGCCGTTGCCTTTTCTGCTTAGATCAAGGATTTGCTGCAACGCTTGCATATAGTGCGGAGACATTTCAGGACAAACCATGACCGGTCTGAGCATGTCCTCTACTTGAGGTGGAGGGGTATTCCGGCGATCGCTTTTCTTGGTGCGGCCGGCTGCGATCGCCTGGGCTTTGCGTTGTTCAAATGTGCCGCGTCTTTTTGCTTGACCTGCCATGGTTTCCTCCTATCCCAGTTGATGGGTTCTCAACATGGCCAGGTCCTTGGCATATCCGTAAATGTGCAAGCCTTTGCTCGAACAGATCATGTCGCCTTGATCGACGCCGATCTCATTGGCCATGTATTCCTGGAGCATGGAAATGCCGGCAACATTGGCAGGAAAACCGCCCCATAGGTCCCAGCTTCGGAAATAGGGGAAGAAATGAAGGCAGTCGTCTTGGATTCGGGTATCGATGTGGCGCAGGCAGGGAGGATCTTCGAGCAGCAGGTCAGAAGGCTGAGCCACCTGAAGCACCATCTGGTTGTTCCGCGGACCGTGTTTTTTATAAATGCTGATGATGTGATCTATCTGGTCGAGCCAGTGAAACCATTCTTTCTCGCCCTTTCCAAGAAGATGTACGTCGGGTGCCAGGGCGTTTCGCAGCCGTTCACCATAGGTGTACTGCTCGCCTTTTTCTTTGTGATCGGTCATGATGTAACGGGCATAATCGCGGATGTAGTCTTTGGTCACCGGGGCTGGCATGTTCAAATTACCTTCCGGCATCTCAGGGATAAGAGGCAGGCCTTCAACATCGCGTAGCCAGGGCTGAGTGATCTGTGCATCGACCCAATCCAATTCAAGACGGACCTGGCCAGCATATGATCCACGGTCGATTTTAAATTCGCGGCCTTCTTTCACGGCTGCGTAAAGCAATTGAAACCAGGTATCGGGCAGGCTCGTGGCTTGGATGGAAATTCTTTTAAGCATTGGCAGTTCTCCTTTTCTTAGCGAAATACTTTCTCATGTAATCGCGCATATAGTGTTTTTTGCATTTGCCAAGGGCATAATGAGGTAAGTTGCACCCCGGCTCGTTACAGGTGCGTTTTGACGGTCTGCATGATTTTTCGAAGGGAATTATCTTGGCTTGCTTTGCCGGTTGGGGTGGTGCCGGGCGACGTGGAACGGATGGCTTCAAATACAGATGATAAAGCCGCTCAACAATCTCTTTCCGGATCTGGCTGATACGGGATTCGGTGACGGCTATCATGTCGCCGATTTCTTTGAGCGTATGTCCTTCCCGAATGCAGTTGATGATCATTCGTTTTGTCGGATCAAGCCTGGCTGATAACTGTTCGAGGGATTGAATCTCATAGAAGTGGTTATCGAAGATCTGGCAGGCATCTTGTTCATATTCGACCAGGGGCGGCAATTTTTTCTGGCGATATCCCGGGAACATATTCCGGCTGAGGTTCATGCACGCCCGCTTGGCGACGATGTAAATCAGCGTGTGGTCGGTGCATGACCAAAGGCTATCCTTCCAGAGCTTTTCATAGACAGCCTGACAGAAATCTTGGACATCAAGGGCCATGTGCCCGAATCGGTAAATCTGAAACCAATAAATCCGGGCTTGTTTTTCAGCTATCTTTTTTATGAGCTCTGGAATTTGGTCCATCTTAATTTCCTTCTCACAATATATTGAGGGAAAGGTGAATGAAGATGGACCATCTTGTAGCAAACCATTCTTTACTTTACAAGTAATTAATTACATTGAAAGTAGAAAAAAAGACTAAAGGGGTTCACGACATTGGAAAACGGCAACTTTCTAAAGGTTTAGGACGAGGATTCACGGGCGAATTGGCTGAATTTCGATGGTTGTTTTTCCGAAATAGGATGTTTTCGTCCAAAAAGGTGACTGTCTCGGCGACGCTCCTGAGCTGAGCTGAAAAGTCGGAATCAAAACACAGGATGGCTGTTTCCTTTCCTTGGTCCAGATATGCTTGAAGAGTTGGAGAAAAACCGCCATCACCGGAAACCATCACCAGTTTGTCGAAATCGCAGATCTTGGCCATTGCGTCCTCGATAATCTCTGGATCCCAGTTGGAGTTCTGAAATTTTCCTTTCTCTGGATAGATGACTTTCATTCGCGGGATGTAACCGATGTGCTTCAACCGATCGATGAATTTGATCTGATTGATGATGGGGTCGGCAACCAGATAGATGATCACCTGGGAATTTCTGCGACCTCCTGCCGTGATGAGTTTAAACAGTTTGTAAAAATCGATCTTGGCTCCTGCTCCCCATCGTTTCCTGGGGGTATAATACAAGTTTTCAGCATCGACGAGACCGAGAATTCTTGGCTTGCTCATGGGCGCTCCTTTCAAATGGTGATATATGATTTCCGCCGAGATTTGATGGTCAGAGGTTTTTCGTCTTCCTCTGCGGTTTTGGGATTGTAAATGGGGATATATTCGCCTTCGGAGATGATATCCCAGTCCTTATTTCTGAGTTTCATAACAAATACGATATCTCGCTCCTTCCTAATCGAAGTTACGTCCACGATCTCGATGACTTCTGTACCAGGCGGAAGATCATACTTGTTTTTTAACAGTTCAATCAGATGGATGGCGTTTAATGGTGTGCGCTTACCTGAGTCGAGATATTTGGAGAGTTGCTCTGCAATCTCAGGGTGATCTTCCAGATCAGAGCTGGAAATCTGGAGGATTTTCAACCGGCGTTCGCCAGTGAGATCTTTATGATCCGGTCCTTTCCGATCGAGAAATTTTGATGTTGAAGGGACGGTTTCCTTCATCATTTCGGCGCTACGGATTTCAGGCTTTGGCATGCCAAAGGATTTGAATTGTTCACCGAACGCGCCGAGCATGTGATTGGACATAATATCAGATGGTTTTAATGCTTTCATGGCGGGCTCCTATATTCATAGCAATGCTGAACCGCCGTAGAAATATTTCAGGGCGGCTTTTTGTTTCAGGGTCCAAAGGTTTGGGGTATAGGTAAACTGTTGGTATCAGAGGTTTTGGAGAACTGAAAAACGGGTGATTGATCGACCTTATGTGTAGTTTCGCTTTGCTTGTAATTTTGTTATCTTTACCGGCGTAGGAGTTGAGGGCACTTGGGATTACTGAAATAATCTGTAGTTTGGAAGGTAACTGGCCGTATCACGAAAAAATGAATACGGCCTGCCTTTTTCAAATTGTTGGGTCAAATAAAAATCGAAATTCTGAATCATATTCATCTCCTTTTAGTGTTGCCACGCTCATCGTAAAATACGGTGAGCAACCCAAATTGGGTGCTAACCCGGCTCTTTTTACATTATGCAAAAACCTGGATGTTAAAAATAACTGCCCGGAAAAGCATTGATTAATCAATATGATATGATAGATTGAGTTTAAAATTTTATCGAATCTGCAATTTTGCGCGGATGCTTGATATTATCAACTCGGTTGCTCATCGTATTGCGGTGAGTAACAAATGTTAAATGGCGACAAATGAAATTCAGCTTCAATATGGAAGATGCGAGTCAAGTATTGGTGGGAGCATTTGCGCTCGCAGTGCCGATTTCCTTTTCTGAAGAAGCATGGCGATTAGGAGAAACATTGCCTTCTCATAATTTAATTATGTTATCCATGCTTTCATTACTATTTCTTACCCTTTTTACCTACCAAAGTGTGTTCCAGAAAGATGTTAAATCTCGAATATCCGTATTCATTTTCCGTATAGTGGTAGCGTACTTAATGACAGCGTTAGTTGTTGGTTTGGTTTTGCTGTGTTTGGATAAGCTCCCTGTACTGGACGACCCTATAATGTCGTTAAAACGCATTATAGTTATAACTATGCCAGCATCTATGGGTGCAATTGTTGTGGATAGTTTTGACAAAGAATGAGCCAAAGCCATTTAACTCAACTTTCTGGATTCATTTTGCGGTGAGTAAAATCAATTGGTTACGTACCGCTTTTTCGACATAAGCCATCATTCTGTTTGGCAATGCAAGATGTATCTTTGGCGCTTTTATAAGAATATATAACTGTTATTATTGAATAATATATGGTTTGGCGAATCCCGAAAGTTGAGCATTTAACCTCATGCTCTACTCGGACTGGTGCTCCGGCTGCCGCTACGCACCATCCAGTAAGCATGGTCGTTATGAGCTTTGAGAGATTATGAATGTTGAGCCGATAAAAAATCTTTATTCATTGCTGTTTGAAGGGAATTATCAACAGATCGAGCAAATAACTGAAGGCATTCGTCTCAATGCAAAAGAGATAGAAAGCGCTATTAAAGATTATGGCAAAACCCTTGTTCCATACCCGAAAGATGTTGCATTCGATGTGATTAAGATTGACGCTAACAATTCAGAAGAATGGAGTATTGTTGCCCCCATTTATACCTTAGAGGAGGGGCTTTCTGATTTGAGTATCGAATTGACTTTAATTCAAAGTGGCCCTGAATCATTTAAAATTGAACTTGATGACATACATGTCCGATAGCGGCTCATAACCTTTCACTGGTGCTGACCCGGCCAAAAAGCGGCCGGGCCGCACAGTTCAATCGTTCCCTCATACAGATTATTTTTATTATCTGTCTTTTTGGCCAAAAAATAAAGAATCCATATAAGTACAGGGTATTTGGCATTTTGGCGCCCTTTGAAAACGTGTGTTTTACAGCGTCTATTCAATCATATCATGATTTTGACCCCATTAATAAGGCACCGCTCAAATAGGAAATCGTGTGCGCTCCCGGATGGCCTCGACCAGATCTTCGAAAAGCACCATCGCAAATAGTGGGGTGTTGTTTTTCTTGAAAACGAGGATGGCCCGGCCGTTGCCGGGTACTTCGCCGTTCACCTGTTTCTTGGCGTGTTCCTGGGCTTGGGTGAACTTGGCCCATACGCTTTGATTGAGGGATGAGGTGACCTCCATGGCATGAAATGGCCACCGTTTCCGAGCAGCCTCGGTCAGACGGATATCCTGACCGGACTGGCCCATGGCGATCGATTCGAAGTCCTCCGGGGTGAGCATCAGTGCCTTGATGAGGATATCGGCGACTTTCTGTTGAGCCCGCCGGGCTTTCTGTTTGGCTGATTTGTTGGTGATCCGGGATTCCTTTTTCTTTTTCAGTTCGTCCTTGGTGATGATGGCCACCTCTTTGTTGCAGGTCGAACAGAACCCGGTGAACAGTTTCTTAACGGCTTTCAGGTCCATAAAATCTCCATTCCGTTTTTGAATTTATGATGACGTCCGCCCCAGTTTGAATCCGGTTTTGTCTTTGAATTCAAAAAAGATATCGAGCAGATACGTTAGCGTTTCGCCGTTGTCCCCATCGCCGCCGAATTTGAAGCAGAACGAATCGTCGGCATACAGAAAATCCAGTTCGCCAATGATCCGGGACAGCTCTTTTGCTTTAGGATGATGAGGGATTCCTTCCTCCCAGCGTTTGCCGATATCCGTTTCGATGTCGGTTTTTTCGATTTGATCGATCACTGTATTTTTCATTTTAATTTTGATAGCTACCAAGCTTGCCGTTTTAAACAATTTCCTGTATTTTAAAGTAAAATTTCGTTTTCAATAGAATCATTATTTTCTATTTAAATACCATGACAACCGGACTCCGATTACCAATAGGGGGAAAGGATGGGCAGCAAAATAACAGCGCTTCTATTTCTTTTGATAATTATTTGCTTCAATTCGAAAAATGCTATTTGTTACGACCCTAACGACCTCATTTTGGTTACCAATGAATTTCCCCCCTACACCATTATTAAAGATGGTGAGTTTTCCGGAATAGCTGTTGATATCATAAAAAAACTATCAAATCTGAATGGTTATTCGGGCGAAATAATAATTTTGCCTTGGAAACGGGCACTTGAATACTCCAAAAATAGAAATGTTTTTTTGTTCCCCTACACAAGACGTCCCTATCGTGAAAAACAATTCAAATGGATTGGTCCAATATTGACGGATACTTTCGTTTTTGGCGTGAATAGCAAAGAAAAAAGGAATTTCAGCACTATTGAGGATTTCAAAAATCTTGAGATCGGTGTCATTCATAGTTCGCCAACTGCTTTTCGTTTAGAAACAATGGGTTTTAAAAAATTACAGTTAGTTAATCAAGAAAAACAAAATGCATTTAAACTGGTTTATGCAAATAGAATTGATGCTTGGTATGCACCCAAATTTATCCTTGATCACACTCTCCAAGCAGAGGGAATCAAATCAGACAAAGTAAAAATCGCATATAAGGATATTGATGTTGAAATGTACATTGCTGGATCCATGACTGTGCGCGATGAAATTATAACTTTATGGCAGAAAGGCCTCGATGATATGAAAAAATCGGGGCAATACCAGCAAATCTTGAAAAAATACGGGTATTAGCCACGTCACCATAATTTGAAAATGGTGGACCAATATCAATTTTGCAATGTATAGGTTTCGACCACCACATGACAATGTAACTACGATTATCAAAAATCCATTGGTCCGGGATCACTCAGCATTTGTTACGTATAGCAAAGGTGCATGAATTACGGAATTATCGTTTCAAGTTCATCCAAGCTGATTGCCGCAGCAAGCTTCCTGATTCGTCATATGTGGAGTTGGATAACATTTCAACAAGATGGGTCTTTGAGGAGGAAAGATGATGCCTCTAAAACCAACATATGAGGAACTATTTCAAAGAGTCAAAGCGTTGGAAGAGGAAAAATCAAATTGGCTGAAAAAAATAGAAGTTGAAGCAAGTGCGCTCGAGGATGCGGACATTGAATCGTTGAAGAAACAGGAAGATTCTATAGAGGAAAAAGGCAGCCTCGAGTCTATCATAGATATTGAAGAGATTCAGTCGATCATGAACGATTTCCATAAATTGACAGGAATGGTTACAGCCATTCTCGATATGAATGGTACCGTTATCGAGGCAACAGGGTGGCAGGATATCTGCACTAAATTTCATAGAGTTCATCCAGAAACCGCACAGAACTGCACCGAAAGCGATCTTTATCTTGTAAAAAACATTAAGCCTGGAGAGTATATAGGATACAAGTGCCAAAACGGTCTGTGGGATGTCGTTACTCCGCTATATATTGGAAATAAACATCTGGGTAACATATACACCGGGCAGTTTTTCTATGATGATGATTCGGCGGATGAAGAAATGTTTATCCAACAGGCTGAAAAATACGGGTTTGACAAAGAAGCCTACATAGATGCATTTCGCCGAATCCCGAGATATAGCAGGAAAACGATAAGCCATTTGATGAGCTTTTTAGTTAAGTTCACCTCTTATATCTCAAACGTCAGCTATGCGAATATAGAGTTGGAAAAGGAAAATCACGAACGCAAGCGAGCAGAAAACGCGCTACGGGAAAGTGAGGACCGCTTGCGCTCATTGATAAATGCATTGCCTGATTTGGTGTGGCTGAAAGACGAAAATGGGGTTTATTTAGCCTGTAACAAAATGTTCGAGCGTTTTTTCGGTGCAAAAGAAAAGGATATCGTCGGCAAATCAGATTACGATTTTTTAGATAAAGACTTGGGGGACTTCTTTAGGGAGCATGACCGCAGGGCTATTGATGCCGGTAAACCAACCAGCAATGAGGAGTGGATCACCTTTGCCGACGATGGTCACCGCGCATTGTTGGATACAATCAAAACGCCGATGTTCGATGCCGAAGGCAATCTTGTTGGCGTGTTAGGTATTGGTCGAGACATCACGGAACGTCAACAGGCCTCAGAGGAGAGAGACAAACTTCAGGGCCAGCTCCAACAGGCTCAGAAGCTGGAATCGTTGGGGCGTTTGGCAGGCGGCGTAGCCCATGACTTCAATAATATGTTGAGTGTAATTATCGGCCATGCCGAGCTCTGCATAGAACAGTTGGATCAAAACAGTCCACTTTTTGCCGCGCTTAAAGAGATCCGAAAAGCAGCCGGACGCTCCGCCGATATCACTCGCCAACTGCTGGCCTTTGCCCGAAAGCAGACCATCACGACCCGGGTGCTTGATTTGAATGAGACTGTGGCGGGAATGCTACAAATGCTTAAACGCTTGATTGGTGAGGATATAGACATCACCTGGCTGCCTGGATCGGGGGTTTGGCCGGTCAAGATGGACGCCTCTCAAATTGACCAGATCCTTGCCAACCTTTGCGTAAATGCCCGAGATGCAATCACCGGTCAGGGGCGAATCATCATCGAAACGAACAACGCTACCTTTGACGAGGCTTACTGTGCTCAGCACCCGGAGGAAGCAATAGGTGATTTTGTGATGCTGTCTGTCAGTGATGACGGACATGGCATGGATAAGGAGACGTTGGAAAAAATTTTCGACCCCTTTTTTACCACCAAGGGAATCAGCGAGGGTACCGGCCTCGGTTTGGCTACGATCTACGGTATTGCAAAACAGAATAACGCTTTCATCAACATTTACAGTGAGCCGGGCTGTGGAACCACTTTCAAGATATATCTGCCCAGACACTTGGCTGAAACCGCAGAACCACAGATCAAAAGCCAGGCTACCCAAAAATTAGCTCAAGGCAACGAAACCATCCTGTTGGTGGAGGATGATCCCGCTATTTTGAACATGGCGAAATCGTCACTAAAACGCTTGGGGTACCAGGTATTGGCCGCCTCGACGCCGGGAGAGGCCTTTCAGTTGGCGAAGAAGCACGCCGATAAGATTCACTTGCTCATGACAGATGTGATCATGCCCGAGATGAACGGTCAGGAATTGGCGAGAGAGGTAGCCTCCATTTTTCCAAGACTTAGACTTTTATTCATGTCTGGTTATCCGGCCGATGTCATCGCTCCTCATGGTGTTCTTGATGAGGGAATAAATTTTATTCAAAAACCGTTTTCACTTCAAACGTTGGCAGTCAGTGTAAGAAAGGCTTTAGACAACTGATACAGCAACACAACTGATATCTCCACAGGGCTCAACTAAACAGCCGAAAGCCGATTGGCACTGCCAACGAAGATTTAAAAGCGATTTTGGGATAGTTTACATTTAACATGCGGAACGGGGTTGCTTTATGTGGCAACCCCTTTGATTTTCGTACACTCACTACCTCTATATTTTAGCTGACCACAATCTTTTGAGGTTCCCAATCCCTATTTTGGAATGCGGCTTAAACCCGGTAGCTACGTTGCCTGATGAATATCGGTGGTTGGAATGCATATTCAAGTATGGGAATAGAATCTCATTCGAAATTGTCATCCTGAACATATTTATAGGAATATGGGTGTTGGGTGCTGCTTAGGTCCAGGAACGACCTCATCTTGTTGTCACTATCTTTGAGACCTTCATATTTATCAGCAAGAGCAAGCAGGTCATTAAAATCTGTATCAGAACTAAAGTAATCAACTAAGGTTACATTGATATTTGGTACATTGCTTTGAAGTTGGGAAATGTGATCCAGAATGCTCTTGTTGGCGCTCAATTGTTTGAATGCCGTTATGAATTCTTCGTTTTCATTCAAGGCTTTTTCCAGCTCGGATTTTTCAGGGAAATCGCCTGAAATACTAATGTTATCCTTTGAATCGAGGGAAAGGCTAATTTCCTCATCCAGTTCAATCCCCAGGCTTTGGATGGTCTGGGTAAGCGTTACCGAGACAGAATCCTTACGGTCCTGTACCACGTCTTCAAGATCTTTTAACTTCAATTTCCCTGTGGGGTTCAGCCCTATGGCTTCCCGTGTCTGTGCCAAGGATAGGCCGGCTGAAAATGTGACTCGATCTTCTGATGCTGAATTGGCTTCTCTTGTCCGACTTGCCGTTTCATCAGAGGTGGGTTCTGCTTCGATAGCTGGCGAATTGATTCTATAATAATGATTGTCTGCAAAATAGGTTGTCATGGGAGTGACGCTCATATTTTCACCTCATAAACAATACTATGGTTTGTTGAAATAAAAAAAATTAAACCGCAATAAATGTGCCAGTTTATATGAACCCTGCTATCAAATGCGTAGCATAGCATTAAGAAATAGAAGTGGTTGGTTCTAAATTCGTCTAAAAAGAGTAGTTACCGTGTTTACTCAATATAAGGGGATTTTTGGGTTACACTGTATTCATCACTAAGGCCCCCGGATCACCTGTCAAAAACTGAGCATGACTTCATGGAAAACATACCAAACTTTTGACAGTTGAGTACTTATTCCTTGTGGTTAAATGCGGGAAAAAGACTTGATCATATCCACCAGCGTGCCAGATTACAAGAATCGGCATATTAATTGCTGATTTTGTTAGAATTGCAGGATTGAATATCACTTACAACAAGGAGAAATCATGCGTATCTCCCCCGTTTCAGTTCAACCCTCTTACTTTAACTATACTTACCAGGCGGAAAAAATTTCCTCGTCACCCGGATAAGCGCTGGCGAATAGTGTAACGGAAGGTTTTACAAAATACAGTAACAAATTTATACCCCGCTGGCAAAGCTACCCCGCTGCTGTGCGATCCGGATATCCCGCCCGGGAATGAAATGGACATACCCCGCACTTTTGAAAAAATATCCCCCCTGTATTATGAAGTGAATCACCACAAAACACTAATAAACAGGAGGGATAAGCGATGCCGCCGACAGCGACATACAATGATATTAGAGCATATCAGGAAAAAGTAGAAAAGGATAAAATCACACCGCACAGCCTTCCGCCATGCCCGCGCTGTCAGGTTGAGTCCAGATTTTTCAAATTGCATGCATACCGCGAACGCCGGTTTTTGATTATCGTTGAGTTGCTTGTCGAAGCCGTGCTTTGCACATTGGTGCGCTTCAGGTGCCCGGATTGCGGAAAGACCATCACGTGCTATCCGGATTTTGCCATTGCTAACAAGCATTACACCCGCCAGAGCATTGAAAGCTTCAGCCGCGCCTATGTGCAAGATGATCACAAGACCTACGAAGATGCGGTAATGACCGATGATGGTGTCCCCGAACGGCCGGTCAGCGGCCAGGCCCTGGCACCATCGAGCGTCCATCGCTGGATCAGCACATTAGCCGATCTTACCTGCGATGGGATAAAAAAATCACTTCCAAAAAGCAGCGTTGCACAGTCTTTTGAAAATCTGGATCTGATACAAATCCCTGAAAGAAAGTACAAAACCCCCAAAAGGAAGCATTGCCTTTTTGTCTGCTGGTGGTTTTTCAAGACGGTGGCGTTTTTGAACAAATCGGATTTCACCGACTTTGCAATAACATCTGTGTGAACTTGATATACGGTGCCTTCATAACGCCCCAACTTGAACGGGCGAGCACAAAAGGAGGCTGCGATTATGGGTTCATACACGGATGGTTTTTTAAAAAGGCTGCGCAATGAGATCGATATTGACCAGATGATCCACACCTTGGCACTAGAAACGCGAACCGGTACAAACTACCTCCGGTTTCGCTGTCCGGTTTGCCACGGATTTCACACGGCGACCAACCCAAAAACCAACCTGGCTAGATGCTTCGAGTGCAAAATTAATTTTAATCCCATTGATTTGGTCATGGCGGTCACCGCCCAAAGCTTCGTGGAAACGGTTGAGTATTTGAAACCTCATCTGACCGATACCCGCACAAATGGATAGGAATCGGGTACAGAAAATGGCTCTGTCCAAAAGGCGCCTTTCGCAGCTGGAATCGGTGATTAAACAATATCGACAGGATTTTTATGCCGTTGGAAAAGCGCTCAGAGAGATCCGCGATGGCCGGCATTATCACAAGCTGACCTTTAACAGCTTTGAAAGTTATCTCAGGCGTCGATGGGATATGGGCCGCTCTACTGCCTACCGGCTCATTGAGGCCGCTGCGGTGATCGATAACCTGTCGCCAATTGGGGAGGTGTTGCCCAAAAACGAATCACAGGCCCGGCCCCTCACCCGGATAGATGCCTTTAGCCAAAGAAGGGTGTGGCGCGATTTTTTAGAAACCGGCCAAACGCTCACCGCGGTGAATATCAAAAAGTTCGTATCGGCTCACTTGGGTGAGCAAAAAACCAAAGCGGCCTTTCGCGAGGTCATCAGCACCGATTACCAAAAAGCCGTGCGTGCGATGCTCTGTCAGATCCGCATTGCGCAAAATGACGGCTGGAGAAAAACGTCACAAAAAACCGCTTTGTATTGGAACAATGTGATGAAAGAGAAAATATTGTGGCGATAGAGCAGGACATCTCAACGCTTTCTTTAGATGATCAATTCATGATCTTGCTGCATAAAAAGATTATGAACAAGACCGGTTCGGCCAAGCGCCGCGCCAAAAAGTATTATGTGGACCAGTATAAAAAAACAGGTATCATCCCCAAGCCACTGCTGCTTGCCGGCCGCGGCATCATGGAGGGCCGAAAATGCAGCGGACGGCCGCGTGCGCTGTCTTGTGACGTAAAAAACCGCTTTATTCAAATGGTCAAAGCCGCCTGTGATGCCGATGACGACAATTTTATCTACGTTACCCGAAAGGCGCGAAAGATCACGATCTTTCATCAATTTCTGGAAGAAGAATTTGAGAAAAAGATCTCCATACACGCCCTTTACCGTCTGGTTCGCCAGGAAAACCTGCATCTGTATTTGAAAAAGCCCGATTTTGATGAACTGCCGGCCAAGGGGTTTTTCAACCCCGAGGACATTTTTGATTTGGTGCAGGTTGACGGCTGCAGCTTTCAGTACATCAAAATCAAAGATGAAAACGGAAAGTGGCGTAAACCGCAGGTGATCGAATTTTATGATACCGGATCGCGGTATATGTTCGTATTGGAACTGTATTTTTCGGAAACCAGCCTCAATGCGCTGGATCTGTTTACCCGGTTTTTACTGTACGGGCCGTTTCCCAAAAAACGCATCCGGCTGCGTCCGGATCGCGCCAAAGGGTTTTTGAACCTGAAGCGGCCTATCCACGAACTGAACATCAAATACTCGCTGCCCGATGGATTTTATATGGAGCCGGACTTTACCGGCCCAAGGTCACCGAAGCACAAGGTGCATCTGGAGTCGAGCCATCGCAGTCTGCATCATTTTGAGATCCGTATCATTAAAAAGTTTGCCGACAAAATCTTAAAAACCGAACCGGGATGGGCCTTTAAAGGCAATAAAAAAGAGCCCATTGTCGTTACCTTTCTGGACATCAGCCTCGATCAGTTAAGACACAGCCGGATGCTTGAATTGTATCGCCGGCAGCACAATGAAAGCCTTCACCGATTTACCGAGGCCGGTAAATCGGTAAAATGGGTACCCAGGGAAAAGCTTGCGGCATATTTGTCGGATCAGGATACCCTGGCATTTGATCCGGATCACGTGCAGGGCTTTATCCGCTATGGATTTGATAAGCGAAAAGCCGTTGTCTCCACGCAAAAAACCATCACCTACGACAAACAGAAATATACCGTGGTTGTGGGGGCTGAGAAATTCAGTTCGCACAAAAGCACGCCCGTTCAGGTGTCTTGCTGCAACAACAAACTCTATATTTTTGAGCCCCAAAAAGACGGCGTTTTTTTGGGCGAGGCATTGTGCCAGCAGCGGTCGGAAAAACCCAAATCCGTGGTGGAAAAGTCAGAAAAAAGGCTGAAACAAAATGAGGTTGAACAGATTGCTGCATATCTTGAAGCCAGGCAAATGAGCGTTGATATGAAAAGCCTGATTGCCTGCTACCGAAACGGACTGACGTTTGATATCGCAAAGGCCGTCTTTGAAAACAACACGAAACGCTATGATCGGCTTGTGGCCAAGCTAGACGAGCCAGACAGAGCCGGTTTTGTGCGCTTCAACGCATTTGCCATCGATTATTATCGGTATCGGCGAAATCAGCTTGCACCGGGCAAGGCGAGTGGGCCATGAAAAAAAAGCGCAAAGAACACTTCATCAATGACAAGCGTCGGGTATCGTATCTGAGCAGCGTCTATACCCGCATGTACCGGGGCAAAAGCGTGTTGATTGAGGGCGCCTACGGCGCCGGCAAGACCCGCTTTTTACAATTGATCCAGCCGAAAAAATTAAAACCGGTTTGGCTCGAATCACTGGACAACAAACATGAAATCCTGGCATCAATCCTTCAGGAGCTAAATTATGAAGGTGTGGCAACCCATTGGCACACGTCCCGGAATCTGAAAAAAATCTGCAGCCTGACCGGTTTTTTTATTGTAATCGATGAGGCCAATGATCTGGATCGCCGGGTCTGGCCGTATTTTAAAAGAATTATTGATGCATACATCCCGATGGTTTTTGCAGGCTTGCCCAAGGTCAGAACGTATCTGGCCAGTGAACATCCGGATATTCTCAGCCGTTTAAAGGTACTGACGATTTATCCTATCATCGTTGAAGACTTTATTGCCGAGTATAAAAATTTTTCTTCGGAAGCCATTGAGCAGATATATGCCGCCACCGACGGTGATATGCGAAAATTTGAAGAAATCTGCATAGAATGCCAGGATAAGGCCAAGGAGCTCAAGTATAGCCTTGTGGATATCAATTTAGCCCTGACAGTCCTCACCGATCTTCCCTCCAACCATTGATCCGACTTTAGCCGATACCGATCCAACCCCCTTCATTTTAAGCTTTAACCCGAGGATCTGAACAAAATCCCCATCATTTAGATTGCATACTTCCGGGGGCTTTTGACCGGAATCAGTCAAAAAATGAAAAATGACAGAAAACCGAGCCGGTTTTTTGCATTTGGATGTCATCTTGTAAGAGAAGTAAACTATCGATATCTTAGGGGCATGCAAAATGCGAGCATTATTATTTTGCGAACATTGGCGTTACACTATTCGCCAGCGCTTACCCGGAAAGAATGATGTAGTAACGCTTTCGGATGAAGGAAAAAAAATGGCGGCTCTGGGTTCGGCAAACTCCTCATTGTTGATTGACACTGAAATTAATTTTATGGACGGTGCGGGAAAAGACGGGGTCATCACTCTGGATGAAATCCGGGCCTTTAGTGAAAAAAAATTTAATGCCGCCAAAGATATACTGGCAGAGACTCTTAGCCAGTTAGGTATCCCATCCGGCTCCAGCATTACTATAGGCACGGACGAAGAAGGTGTGTTCAGGGTCGATTCCGATCTCTCTGCTCAAGACAATGATAGATTGGAGACCGCTTTGAATGAGCACTCCGATTTCCAGCAAGCTTTTATGAAATCAAGTTCCAGCTTCTCCCTGCTTGATGCAGGCGAGAAACATACAGAGTTTTCCCAGGCCTATGCCCAGGATCCCATGGCAGCGGTCGCCCGGTATGGTATCGGAAATCCCTCATCAGGGGAGTATGTGATTCAATATGCACAAGGCCAGACTATCCAGGTATTGAAAACAATTTAGTCTCCCGTATTGGATAACTCACTGAAGTAATAGTTACATGGACATCCTGTCTTCCATAGTCCAATGAATCTCTGGATTATCACGAACGGGATCGGGCTAAAAACCGGCCCTTTCCAGTGAGCAAGACCCTACCTTCACAAATTTTCGAAGAGCGACAAAGCCAGATTAACCCTTGGCTGTTTGACTTCAGCAGGCTTCGAACTCCCTATGGTTACGTAAGTCAAAACCGCTGATGGGCTGGGGACCAAAGACGAAATAAACATCACAAATATATTATGATTCTGGTGTGTTGTGACTACCTGTCAGAATCCGTAAAATCCAATTTCTGAAGTGCGAGACAGCTTTATTTTTATAATCTGAACTTCATGGCAAAATTGCCGACCACAAAATATGGGATTGGTGATTGTTGCCTTGAAACATAAGGTAAGAAACCACACGATTCGGTAGGGGACATTTATAATGGATAGCCACAGTGTAGATTAAGCCGATGAAATCTTTGCTAACATCCCGAAAAAACAGAGCATTGATTCATAAAAATAATCCGCCAGCCATCCAACAGCAAATCGAATGCGGTTCCCGCCATAACTTCTGTGCATGCCAGTCATCCCGTTGCTCGGGCAGCCGTCCCGGCGTAGACAATCCCACATGCATTTTTACGGACCTGGGCTAAAGAAATGTATCCGATTGTCGATAAATATAACGCCAATTGATGGCGTTGCCCACGGCACCCAAAAGATGGAAAAAATCTGGGTTGCAGCACCAAGCGGATAAAAAGCATGATCTAAATTAATCAACTATCAATTTTATACACAGCGTTTAATATAAATTCGGATCATTATCGACAGAAGACCGAATACCAATGGTTCATATAAATATTATGCGTAATTATTCATGTCGCTGTGTATAATTTAGGAGGATGTATAAATGAAATCCATTCGCGGAAAGCTAATTCTTTTTTCCAGTTTATTGATCCTCATTACCGTGCTGCCCATCATTCTCACGGTGAATATCCTGATAAACAGATCGATTCAGGATGGGCATATCCGGAATGTCACCCAACAGGTGAGCATCATCGAGCAGATGCTATTTATATTTTATGATGATTTAGATCGAAATATCGATATGTTCGCTTCCCACCAAAAGGTCAGAAAGGCGGACAGCACCATCACCGATTATTTAGCGGGCTCTGGGGAAATGATGACGCCATCCAGAAATGGAGGCATTGAGCAAGAGATTTTCGAAGAGTTCGATAATTATGCCAAAACACACCCAGGCACCCTGTATGTCTATATGGGGACCGAGGATGGTGGTTACATCCAGTGGCCGGAAACAAAGAACTCCAAAAATTACGACCCAAGAAAACGGCCCTGGTATCAACGGGCCATGTCCAATAAAAATCAAGTTATCCGGACGGATCCATATGTGGATTCGGTGAATGGCTCTGTCATTGTCAGCAATGCCCGGACATTCACAGACGTTAGCGGAAAGATATCCGGCGTCATGGCGATTGATGTCTCTTCAGGCAAGCTGACCGAAATAATGAATGGCATTAAAATCGGGAAAACCGGCTATGCCATGATGATGCACAAATCCGGTTTGATTCTGGCCGATCCCAAAAACGCTGACAACAACTTAAAATATGTGAAGGATGTTCAAATCGAAAACCTGGGGATTGCCCTTGAAAAGCCAACCGTCAATTTCGAGACTACTATCGGCACGCAAACCTATCAGGTCGATTCATTCAAGATTCCGAATACGGACTGGATCATTGCCGTTTTTATGGATCAGAGCGAGTTGTCCGAGGTCTCCAGATCGATTCGGTTTACGGTTTTTGGTTTGACGGCACTGGTTTTATTGGTGATTTCGGTTCTGGCGTTTTTCGTTTCCGGTAGATTCACCAAACCAATCAATGCCATGGTTGATGGACTTAAGGACATCGCCCAGGGTGAAGGCGATCTAACCAAACGACTGGAGGTAGTCACCAAGGATGAACTGGGCGAACTGGCCACCTGGTTCAACACCTTTATTAACAAGCTGCAGCATCTCATCAAGGAAATCGCCAACGGTGTGGAGACTCTATCGTCTTCTTCTACTGAGCTGTCAGCAATTTCCGAACAGATGGCCCAAGGCATTCATAACGCCACCGAAAAAGCGAATACCGTCTCGGCCTCCTCCGAAGAGATGAATGCCAACATGAACAACGTGGCTGCGGCCATGGAAGAGTCAGCCACCAACACCAACATGGTGGCCACGGCCGCCGAACAGATGTCGGCCACCATAGGCGAGATTGCCCAAAACGCAGAAAAAGCCCGCGGCATTTCCGACGACGCAGCCCACAAGGCCGGCAACGCTTCCACCAACATGGATCAACTGGGGGCTGCGGCCAAGGCAATCGGCAAGGTCATCGAAACCATCACCGACATCAGCGAGCAGGTCAATCTTCTGGCCCTCAACGCCACCATCGAGGCCGCCAGGGCCGGCGAAGCCGGTAAGGGCTTTGCAGTGGTGGCCAACGAAATCAAGGAACTGGCCAAACAGACCGCCGCGGCTACCGGTGACATCAAGGCCAAGATCGAAGACATCCAGGGCACCACCTCGACCACCATCGACCAGATCACCGAGATCGCCAGGGTCATCACCGATGTCAACGATGTGGTAGCCACCATCGCCACCGCTGTGGAAGAACAATCCGCCGCCACCAAGGACATTGCTACCAACGTGGCCCAGGCCTCCCAGGGCATCCAGGAAGTCAATGAAAACGTCAACCAGAGTTCTTCGGTATCGGCCGAAATCTCCAAGGACATCTCCGATGTCAGCGTTTCCATGAACGAGATGTCCACCAGCAGCAGTCAGGTCAATCTCTCCGCCCAGGAATTGTCCAAGCTGTCCGAAAGCCTCAAGAGCATGGTAGATCAGTTTAAAATTTAATTCACATTACTGGCAATGGGAGCATTCGATACGTTCTCCCATTGCCACACATTTTTAAAGAGCAAAATTTAAGGAAACATACCTGCTATCACTATGATAAATTGAACCGTCAGTAAAAGACGGTCATATACAACATCTTATGCTCGGCCTTTTTTTACTGATTATTCCAGGTTAGTTGACTCTATTCCAAACGCCATCAGTTCTAATGACGTTACAGATACCAAATTGCAGCGTCGACTCAATTGCAGATATATATCGAGCATGTTCGGTACTCCCTATGGTTAATGTAGTTTGTTGATGGAAATTTGCTTCGTTTCTTTAAGCCAGAATTCTGGAATACCCATCCTTGCCTTTGACAATGGTGATGGTGTTGTCGAACATGGCTTTCAGTTCGCTGTTGTGGGTAACGACCAGTACAGTGCCGATCTCCTTGGAAATCTCCTGGAGCATCTCAACAACGTTGGCGACGCCTTCATTATCCAGGTTCTCGAAGGGTTCATCGTAGGAACAATACGAGAGGGTGTTCCGTCCGAATGAGCGGACCAGGTCTTGAATGGATTGGGCGATGCAGACGTCGGCACGTTTCCGTTCGCCACCGCTGATTCCTTTATACAGTTTGGCACCGGTCTTATGGGATATGCCAATCGAGAACTTGTCTTTCAGGTCTCCACTTTTGAGTTTGGTGACTGTGTTGAAATCGATCTCGATCTCACCACCGGTTACCGTGGTCGAATGATGATTGGCCTGTTCGTTGAGGAAGGGGGTCACGGTGTCCAGCAGGAAAGAGGGCACGCCCGAATAACCAAAGCCAGCCTCCCAGAACTCGATGTAGCGGATCTCTTCTTCCTTTTCGGCAATGACGGAGGCTATGGCATCGATTTTCACATTGGCTTCATTGACGGTTGTTTGCTCTTTTTCGATGTAGTCTTTCCAAGGTGATTTTTCCTCCGCCTTTTTGGCTTTCAGTTCTTGAAGTTCGACGATTTTGGCGGCCAGCATGGCGGATTCCTTGGTGGAAGCCTCGATGCGGGAGAGGGTTAACTTCAGGTCGGCGATGGTCCGTTCGGCCTTCTGACAGGCAGCGATGTTGGTGTCTATCTCCGTTTCCTGGGTTTGATAGGTCTTCAGTTGCGGCTCGGCTCTGGTGACCAGGGTTTGATACTTGGCCAGCTCGGCGGATGTGGTTTCGATCTGTGTCTTGATCCCGGCGATCACGTCGGCCAGGTCAGCTTCGGTGATGAGTTTTCCACATTCGGTGCAATTGGTTCCGACTCGGCTGCTGACTTGTTTCAGCTCCCGGTTTTTGATGTTCAGGGTGCGTTCGGCGTCCGCAGCTTTGTGTTTGATGAGGTTAAACGAGTCGCGGAAGCGGTTGGATGTCTCTGCCAGTGAAGTCTTGATGTCGAGGTGCTCAGGCAGTTTGGCGACGGTCTTTTGATAGGTGGCAATCGTATCCCCGATGATTTTGATCTGTTTGGCATGGCCGTCGAGGGAAGCGATGCGGTCCTGAACGGTTTTGATCTGATTATCGAATTCGGCAAGGGCGGCCTTTTGAGTGTCGCCGAAGGTGTCATGCCGGGATTTGTAATCGGCCTTGCGGGTTTCGGCCTCCATGACTTCCTCCAGCAGTCGTTCTTTACGACCTTGGATGGTGGCCAACTCCTCCCGCAGAACCTTCTGGTCATGGCGAGCCTTTTCCAGTCCACTGGTAAACCGGGTGAAGTCCAGGGCATCGATGAACACTTCCTTGATCTGCTTGTCGGTGTAGGTGGAAAAGGGTTTGACGTTGTTCTGGCTGAAATAGGCGGAATTGCAGAACAGAGTGTATCCACAGCCCATGAACTGCTCGATGCGCTTTTGGGTTTCGGCCTTGTCAACGCCGGCGAGGTTTTCCTCGCCGTCAGCTCCAACCCGGACGAATTTCAAATCATCGCCGTGCTCGCTGTGTTTGCGGTATCGTTCGATGCGATAATCAAAATCGCCGTCTTCGAAGATGGCTCTTACGTAGCAGTCCTTTTTGTGGATGTTGTTGACGACGTCATTGACACCGACGTCCTTCGTGGTTTTACCATAGACAGACCAGAGGAGTGCCTCTTGAAGACTAGTCTTCCCGGCTCCATTGCTGTCTGCCATATCGGATATTTCATTGATTCCGTTGATCAGGACCAGGCCGCGGTCGGCCAGGTCGACGAGGTTACCAGGACCAAACGACATAAAATAATCGATATACAGGGATCTGAGTTTCATATTGATATCGCTGCCTCCTTTTTACGTTTTTCCAGGATGTCTTTGACGTCCTCGCTGATGATCTTTGTCGGTGTAGGCGTGGGTGCGGCTTCACCCAGGTCGCCGAGGCGTTCTGTTGTGGAAAGGGTTTCGGTTGAGTTGATGTGCATCTTGGCAATCAAGTCCTTGGGTGTGAGTACGATCCGACTGTCGCGGTCTGTCGGGTGGGTGAGGATGATATTAACTGATGTCGGGGTGCGTTTTCCAGGCTCGGTACCGGTGACCTTGAAAAGCTCGCCGGGCCTGTAGGTGGTCTTCATGTGATATTTCTGTTCACCGGATGGGGTGGAATACCGGGTCGGCAGGCGGTGCGCACTTTTCACTTCCATGGTTGGATAATGGCCGAATTTCTCCTTGAACTGGGTGACGTAGGGCTCTTCGGTGATCCCCAGTTCACTGAATGTTTTGTATGTCGCTTTTAAGTAAGGTGGATCTGCATCGTCATCATCGAAATCCTCGTAATAGTCGTCCATGCCATCGTCATCCTCGAAGAGTGGGTCTTCTTCAATGAATTCGGGTTCTGGATGATCAGGTTCTTCGCCGCCGATAAAAATCCGGGGTCTTTTGGGGATATCCATGGATGCCTCCTAACTGAGATATGCCAGGCCGATTTTTTTCAGCCGATCGTGGTCAAGATCTGTTTTGCCCCATTCAGATTCGAGGTATTTGGTGATGATTTCCTCGTCCTTGGCACCGGGAGTGAGATCGATTCTGGCGGTTTTCTTTTCGGGTACGACTTCGATGCGGTATTCGGCGACACCGTGTCGTTCAAGTAGGGTTTTGACACGGGTGCCTTCGGCCTTTGATTTGACCTTTACTGATACAAAGTCACCAGTGATCTTTTCAGGGACGATGGTTTTCTCGCCTTCGAAATAATGGAATTCAGGGGATTCGATGGGGATGAATTCGAAGTCCAGAGTTTCGGTGTTTACGATGATGTATCCTTTCTTGTCGCCGCGTTCGTCGGCCCTGAGCTGGATGGGCGAACCGATGGAGACCACTTTCTTGGTCCGGCCGTGTTTGTCGGTCGGTCCCAGAATGACGTCGTGGACGTGATGGTGGCCAAGCAGGACCAAGTCGAAATGTTTCATCAGTTCTTTTCCGGAAAAATCACCACCCCGGTCGAGGTGTTTTTTCATCAGCTCATGGGTGTAAAGGTGGCCAAGCAAAATCGCCGTGTACGGTTTAGCGTTTTCAACTTCCTCGATGGCTCGCTTTAGCATGCCTCGAAACTTGTCCTCGCTGAACCGACCATGCTCCATCGGGTAGGGGATGATGGCAAACATAATACCTTCGCCCCAATGGGCAAAACTGACTGATGCGCCATGCGGAATGAAAATGCCAGGCAGGTATGAGAGGGATTCCAGGGCGTGCCGGGAACCGTCATGCGTGGCCATGTCGTGATTACCGATGTTGATGATGTCGAATTGATCGGGATTGGCTACCTTCGACCGCCGGTGCAGGATGCCGGAAAATTCGTTGAAGGCGATTACATGGGCGGAATTTTTAACCTGAAACGTGTCACCTCCTGATACGACTGGGCAACCGATCTCCTCAGCGGCATCATAAATGGTTTTAACTGCCCGGCCGATGTCGACCAGGCGACTATTCATGCCATCGGGCAGGATCTTCGAATAGCTTTGGTGAGGATGATTATGCGGATCGCTGTATGCGATGAATTTCATTTCTGGATCTCCTTGATGACCCCAGCCGGAGCCGGGGTGTTAGGGTTAGGCGGCTGCCTGGTCGTTGTATTGGTCTTGGACTTCAGCGGCGATGTCTCGTTGGAGCTTGTCGTTCTCGTTATTGAGGAACTTATCATTCGGCCGCAGCAGCTTCAGATACCTCAGCACCAGGACCATCCATCTTAGCTTTAATGTGATTGAGTTTTTCATTGACGATCTCCCTTGCCATGGTTCTGAGCTTGTCTGCCATCGCCGGATCGGCTGAGGCCATATTGTAAAGCTCTTTTTGCCTGCGGTTCTTGCCATCCCAGAGGTAATATCCGGCGGCAGTCCCGAGCAGGTCGCTGTTGGATTTGATGAAACCGATCGACTCCCAGAGGGTGTCGACGCCCCGATCGAACCAAGTAACGTACTCGATCCGGCCGAAGGGTTTTCCGACTTTGTTTTTAGAGACATAGATTTTGGTGATGATTCCTTCGGCATCCTCCCCTTTTGATCCTTCGGGAAAGGGTTTGCCTCGGGTCATTTCCAAAGTAATGGCACTGTGAAAATCGATTGGGTTCTGGCCAATGTAGGTATTTGGATTGCCGAACATGACGCCGATTTTCTGCTTAAGCTGGTTGACCAATAGCAGAATGCAGTTCATGTCGTGGACAACGGGCATGAGCTTGCGGAACGCTTGGGAGAGAATTCGGGCATGAGCGCCCATGCCGGCCTTGCCAACATCGTTTTCGATCTCCTGGGCTACGGATGAACCGGCGACCGAGTCGAGGACAATACCAATCAATGCTTTCTTGTCTTTGGCTCGCAGCACCTTGATGACGCTTTCCATGATGTCGAAGGCGCCTTTGACTTTGATCTCTTTACCGGTGTCGATGTCGACGTCCTCGTAAGTGTCGAGGGATTCGGGTTGGCAGCCCAGGTAGCGGGCCATGTCGAGGCCTTGCTTTTCGCAACGGGTCTTGAGGTTGGATCGTTCGACGTCTAAACCAAGGGCAATGCCGTCATGTCTCTGGATCTGAGCCATGCAATGCACGCTCAGGGTGGATTTGCCGACGCTTTTGGCGCCGATCAGGGTCACCAGCCTGCCGACTGGAAGCCCGCCACCCAAGGCGAGATCGAGTTGCGGAATACCAGTGGGTATCCACCATTCGACGTCCTTCAATATGGTCAGATCATTTTTGAGAACGCCTTTGACGTCAGCGACGAGGGCGTCCAGATCCAATACTGGAGTCGATACGTCTTTTTTAACAGGTGTCCGTCCCATAGTCCTCCTATGAAAGTTCTTTAAAAGGTTTTATCCAGTTTGCGAAATCAACAAAGATCGCGGCAATCTGCATTTCCACAGCCATTTGGCGGACGGCGCCCCAGTTGGGTTCCTGCCGTTCGATTTTGGCAGTGGAGAAGTCAGCCAGCGGGGTATGCAGGTTGATGAGCGCCTTGCTGAGCTGGAAAGTCTCCCAGCCATCGATAATCTTTTGCTGGGTTTTGTTTGGATTGAGGCTTCCGCCGTCGACCAAGTGACGCCATTTATCGACGCTGTCGAATGCGGTGAGCAGCTTCAGGGCTGTTGCCGGGCCAATTCCTTTAATCCCAGGGACATCGTCGCTGGTATCGCCTTGCAGGGCTTTGTATTCAAGAAACTGATCCGGACGCAGACCGTCGTAGATCTTCGAGAAATTGTCGAAGGTGATGTGGCGGCCTGCTTTCTTGTTCATGGTTGAATAAATGCTGACCTTCGGGGTCACTAGTTGATGAAAGTCCGAATCAGAGGAAATGATGACGGCATCTTCGCCCATTTGATTGGCTTTCTTGGCCATGAGGGCGATCATGTCGTCACCTTCGATTCCTGGGCCTCCCAATTGATACAGTCCAAGATCGGCGACGGCTTGTTTGATGAAAGGGATCTGCGCCAACACTTCTTCGAGGTTCATTTTCTGTTCGGGTGTTTTCTTTTCGACGGCGCGCCCCTCTTTGTAAGTGGGAAGTCTGGCCAGCCGTTTTTTGGATTTACCACCATCCCAGGCGATGAATACTTTGTTGGCTTCAAACAAACCGATGTATGACCGGACGGATTTCAAAAAGTTCGATATGCCCTGGGTCGGAAAACCGTCGCTTCTGGATAAGGCGCCGACAGAATTCGAAACAAAGGCCAGATTGTTTCCGTCAATCAATAAAATCATAGGAACTCCCTTAAATCCGGGACGGACCTAACATCCGTCCCGGATGGATGGAGGTTATCTGTTAATCGCTGCTTCCATTTCTGCCATCAGGTCTGCGGCGGAAACCGCCGGGTCTGCGGCGGGAGCCGGGGCTGCGGGAGCCGGGGTTGCAGCGGGAGCCGGGGTTGCGGCGGCGGCTGCGGCGGCTTTGCGAGCAGCTCGCTTGGTTTCTACCATTTTGGTTTCGCAGTCATCTTGTTCGACACAGTCAAGGCAGGTGGCATTGTTTTCGTTGAAGTTTCCAAAACAGGCCGGGATACCAGTTACCGGCGGGGGCGTCACGGCGGCTTTTGCGGCGGCTTCGGCTTCCAGGGCAGCAGCAGCTTGTTCCTCTAAAGTCATCGAGGTAGGAGTTACAGAAGTTGGAGCCGGGGTTACCGGGGGCGTCACGGCGGCCGGAGCTACCGAAGCTGTTGGAATAATCACTTCCGGGGTAACGGGTGCTGCTACGGCTTCGACGGCCGGAGGTGGCACATAGGCGCTGCCAACCTTAACCATGTCGACGTCGGATGGGGGTGCCGGCAGGGCGGTTGCACCCGGAGCAGGCAGCGGTTCTTTTCCTTCCCAGACCAGCTTCAGGTTCTCATAGGATTCGTTGCGAACCATCATGTCCAGGTTGGGGAGATCCTCTGTGGTGATCGGGATCGGAACCGGGGAGGGTGCCAACTTGGCCCGAACACTGTAACGGGTGGAAAGACCCTTGCCCGTCTTGTCGATGATGATATCGCGGCCATTTTCAAGATGAGTGATATCGCCATAACCGACTTCGGTATCGACCATGATGTTCCAGACTTCCAACAGAACCGTTTTCGGGAATTCGGCTACCTGGATTCCAGTATCAAGATCGTTTATGTCGATGACATTGACGTAGAAGCGAGGACCGGCGCCGACCTTGCGGAGCCATTCTTTCGTGGTTTCATCAGGTTTGCTTTTCCACATCACATCGATGTTGTCGCAGATGGGGCAGGGTTTATCGAAGCAGACTTTCGGGCAATAAACCATGGTTTTGCCTTCCGGTCCCAGGTTCCAATGTTTGGCGAAAATCCGGGAAAAATCATCAGCGCCTACCCACGGCGGAAGGATCCGCAGGATGTTGCGACCATCTTTCCATTCGTAATAGTTGGTGCTACGGCGGGCGGCTTCTTCTTTGGCTTTTGCGGCGTTTTCACGGATTTTGTCGAGGTTAAGTGCCATAGGTTGTTTCTCCTTTAAAATGATAGGTGTAATTAATTACTTCGTCAAAAGGGTATAGAAATAGTGTTGTTAAGCTGCTTTGGTGTCCAAAACTCCTTTGGCTTTTTCGCGCAAGCTCATTCCGATCTGATCTACCTCCTGTCGTTTGGCTGATCCAAGTTGGATCAGCATGTCGCGGCGTTGGGCAAAGGCTTCTTTTGCACCTCTGGCAATATCGGCGTCCCGATTGGCATCGATCAATTGCTGTTGGGCGGCTTGATATTCGGGTGAGAGGATAACCTCTGACTGGATCATTTTCTCCGTAGGCTTGGTGCCCTCAGCCAGCAGGCGTTCCCGGATTTTTTTGGTCATTTCCGCGTCGACCACTTCCAGGCGGAGTTTCGCGGTCATCGCTTTGCCTTTGGCATAGGCTTCGGCGTTGGCGTAGCTGGCATATTTGGATGCCTGGGATTTGAATTCGGTATTTAAGTCTCCTTCATTGATCTCAACGTCGTCGGCGAATGAGGGTTCGCCTATCTTCAGCTTACCAATCCCCGCTGCTGCGGCTTCGACCGGTGAAGGGGTCGGAGTGGGGGCAGGAGAGCTTTCAGGGGCTACGGCCGGGGTTGAGGGTGTGGCTGCCTCTTCCGGGGCCTTGGTGATGGGCTTACGGACTGCCGGGGTGAGATCCGCTATGGTGGATGAAGCCGGTGCAGCAGGAGCGGTAGATGCCGGTGCAGCTCCGCCATCCAATTCCATGCGGCACATCTTCTCGACGATCAGTTCCTGAAGCGCGTCGGCAGTGGTGTCTTTTTCGTAGGGGATTCCAAGTTCTTTTGCCTGTTTTCTGAGTTCTCTTAATGTTGCCATAGATAGTGTTTTCCTAATGGATGGTTGAATGTCAAAGATACTCTTTCAATTTCCGAATAGACTGCCTGAACATTTCCTCCTTTTCACCTGATTCGTCATACGCCATCATGCCCGGGGTGATGGAAAAAACGACCATGGCCCGGTATTTAGCGTGCCAAATGGATGTTGCGTTTAGTTTCATGATGCCTGTGCTTTTTCCGGTGAAAGCGGCCACCCCGGCATTGCCGAAAGCCAGAACGACGTTCGGTGAACACGCGGCAAATAATTTGGGCAGCCATAAATTAGGGCAGGTGCAGGCATCGGTGATTTCGCGTGATAGTCGACCTGTGGGTGGCCGGCAGGCGAAGGCATGGGCCATGAAGATCTTGCCGGGGGTGAGTCCGGCTTCGGCTTTCAGGATCTCCCACATCTTTGTATAGGTTTTCCCGGTGAATGGCGTCCCTTTGGTTTCCTCGGCCATGTTGGGGAATTGACCGATTATCAGAACCTTGCTTCTCGATGACCATTTCCAGGGCACCGGAGCGTTTTCTTTGGTGCCAAGGTCGCAAGCCTTGCAGGTGATGAATTCGCCGGTCACCATGTCGAGAATGTCGTCGTGGATCTCCATGTCGGCCGTGATCGAAATCGTTGAGCTGGAAAATACACCCGGAGCATACTCTGCTTTTTGGCTGTATTTTTCCGGGTCGTCAAAGTCCGGATAACCGGCCAGCGGAGCTGGTGGGTCACCGGCTACCAATGCAGGGTAATTGTCGACAATCCATTTGGTGTTTGGGATGAGGGTTTCGAATCCGCCAGAATAGGCAATGGCCTCGACAACCCGTTTATTTACAGCCCTCCTTTCTGTGCAAGCCATGAAGTCCTCAAAAGTTTCGAAATAACCTAACGAGCGGGCGGCTACGATCTTCTGCCCGGCAATTTTACCGACGCCTTTGACCGAGGCAAATCCGGCAATAACCCGGTCGCCAACAGCGGTCCAGTTACTATCGGATAGATTGATATTCGGGCCTTCGATCTTGATTCCGAGGCGATGGGCTTCCTTGATATACATTTCCGTGGTCTCTGACTCATCGACAACTGAGCGGAGCAGAGAAGTTATGAATTCAACGGGGTAATAAAATTTCGCCCAGGCAGTCAGATATCCGATGTACGAATAGCAAGCGGCGTGCGCGCGGTTGAACCCGTAACGACCGAATTTGACGATATTGTCATAAATGACATTGGCGACGGCCTCAGTCATGCCAACTGTCTTGGCACAGCCTTCAATGAAGGTGATGCGCTTTTCTTCAAGCAGGGCGGCGCCCTTCGACTTGCTGATGATTTTCCGCATTTGGTCGGCTTCCGGCCAGGTGAATCCGGCCAGATCGACAAATTGACGCATAACCTGTTCTTGGAATATGGGGAGCCCTAAGGTCTCCTCTGTGATGGAAGATTCAGCCGGGTGCAGGTAGCTGATGGCTTCCAGTTTGTGATAACGGTTGACGTAGCTGTCCACCATGCCGGAATCTAATGGCCCAGGACGATACAGGGTGTTGCTGTGAACGAGCGTTTCAAAAGACTGGATCGGAGCGAGTTTTTGGCATAGCCCGGTAATGCCGGACGATTCAAACTGGAAAAAACCTGCGGTGTGTCCATCGGAAAACTGTTTCAAAACGTCGGGGTCATTGGGTTGGATTGAAAAATAATCAATCGTGACGCCTGTGCGTTCCTTGACCAACGTGGCGGTATCGCCCAATACAGAAAGGTTGCTTAAGCCGAGAAAGTCAAATTTGAGCAATCCGAAATGTTCGACTTCGTCCATGTGCCAATTGACGGTCACAGCGGATTTGCGTTTTTCCAAAACACCTCGGGTGCTGAATCCATCTTGAGACAGGATGACGCCACCGGCATGTACGCCTTTGGAGCGGAGCTGGCCATCGAGACGTTTTGCATGTTTAATGAGGATTGGATTCGCGGTGGCAAATTCTGCGAGTTCTCCGCCACTAAAGTTATCCTCCACGGACAGATCCTTATCCATCTTTTTCGAGATTTCATTGACCTGGGCGATGGGAATGGAAAAGACACGAGCAACATCCCTGAATGCTGATTTGCCGTGCATGAATGAAGAGGTGCTGATCTGACAGACATTTTCGGCGCCGTAGGTTTTCTTGACGTATCTGATAATCTGGTCTCGGTCGGCGCCGGCAAAGTCGAAGTCGATGTCAGGCATATCGATGCGGTCTTCACGGAGGAACCGTTCAAAATACAGTTCGTGTACGATGGGGTCCAAGGCGGTGATTCCGAGCAAGTAAGCGATCAGGGAACCTCCAGCAGAACCACGACCGAATCCGCAAAGGATCGATTTTGACTTGGCATAATCGATGACGTCCCAGCCGAGCAGGAAATACCGGATCGCGCCAATCTTCGATACAACGCCCAGCTCGTGTTTGAGGCGTTTAACGTAGACCGTTTCATCCAGGCCGCGGCCGGCGATCTTTGCCTTCCAACCATCCATGCAGAGCTGCATCAGAAATGCGGCCTCATTTTCGACCTTGTGGCGTTTAAGAGATGGGAGGGCAAAGTCGAGTTTCGGGATCTCCAGCCCCGAGCATTTGTCGACGATCTCCTGCGTTGAAACGAAGGATTTATGCAGGAATTCGACGCTGAAGTATCCGGCTTCAATCCATGGTTTGAAGGAATAAATCATTTCCTGGGGGGTTTTCAGATACAGGCCTGCCATGCCGCCGTCGATGAAGCTGAACCGGCCTTTCTCATTGATCTTGGAATTAGTCTGGATGGCCAACAGGACGTCGTGGGTGAGGGTATCCTCTTCATTGGGATAGTGGGCGTCGTTCGCAGCCACGGGTTTGATCCCGAGCATCTCATGGAGAGCGACGACTCGCTTATTGGCTTCGAACTGGCCATCGATCCAATGGGGATGAATTTCCAGATAAAAGTCATCGCCGTAAACCGTCTGCATTTTGGCGATGATGTCGGCATAGTTTGGATGGGCGGTCAGACCCATGAGGCAGGCTGATGTGATTACGCAGTCCTTGAAATCGAAGATCTGATCGATTGATAGCAGTGGGCGGTAATACATCTGTTGATTCGCCAGTGTGAGCTGCCGGAAAATGGATTGAAGACCATTCCAGTTTTTGGCCAGTACCAGAAGGTGGTAGCGGATCATCCGTTCGCCTTTGGCTGGCCGGCAAGCGGGATCGTCAGTGATATAAAATTCGCAACCGACGATGGGGATGATACCGGCTGCCTTAGCTGCTTTGTAAAATTCCAGTGCGGCGCTGCATGAACCGTGATCAGTGAGCGCCAGCGCTTTGAAGTTTTTCTTGGCAGCAGCTTCGACCCAGGCATCGGGATTACCCAACCCATCGAGCAGGCTGTGGCTGCAGTGACAGTGCAGGTGTGTAAACATTCTGTCTCCTTGTAGAACGAAAAAAATTTCAGTCAAAACGCAAGAAAGCGATGCAGGGCGGGTAAGCGCCCTGCATCGTTAAGGGTTATTGTCAGGCGGTGGCAGCCGCAGCACGTTCGATGATTTCAATCTGATGGGGAAGGAAATCGGCATTCTGCTTAGTTGCGGGCTGGGTACCGCGGAAACATTCGTATTTCTCGGAGTAACAGGAAATGACGAAGTTTTGTCCGTTGTATTTGCTCCGGGGGTTGACGATCTTGACCGTGTCACCGGCGTTGATGACCAGGTCGGCTTCTTTGGCCTTGTCGATGAGGATGAACTTGCCGTCATCCTGTTTCTTGAACATGGCAACCTTCAGCGCCGTGCATTGCCGAGTGGTTCCGGCGGGCTTGGAGTCGGCTGCAGCCGGATCGGCAGCTTTGGCATCGGCTTTTTTAGGAGCGGCCTTTTTCGCAGCAGCTTTTTTGGCTTTGGTTTTCTGGGCTTTCGTCTCGTCGACTGTGGATTTGGCTGATGGCCCATCCTTTTCGACATTGGCGGCCAGTGTTGCGATATCGCCGGTCGCTTCGGGAGCGGCTTTGACTTCAGCTTCGGCTGCTTTGGTTGCAGCTTCGTTTTCCAATTCGGCAACTGCCTGATCTTCCAGTGTTGCCGGAGCGGCATCGACGACTTCGGGTTCAACTGCCGGGGTTGCAGGTTTGGATGCGGATTCAATCAGTTTTTGCAAGCCGGCTTCGTCTTTGGCCAGGAATAGCTGATCGGCTTCCTTATCGAAACCGGCGGCGCGGGCCTGGTCGCGTAAAGCAGCCAAGGTGTCCGTTTCTGGAGCGGATGCCGGAGCGACTTCCATCGCCGGAGTAGGATTCATGGCGTTTTTGCACTGTTCGTTGGCAGCACATTTTCCGCAGTCAGTGTCGGCCGAATCAAAAAGTTTTCCAAAACAAGGTGGGGTAGCGGTTTTCGTGGTCATTTTGATCTCCTTTTAGGATGAATGAATGTTGATTTCAGTCAGATATAAATCTCAAAAATCTGTAAAAAGAATGATGGGTATCAAGTCAGTTGCTTGTAGAGGTTCGCCATCAATGTTTCAGGAAAATTCTTCAAATTGTTCACGAGCATATAATTTGAGTAGTAGTGTTTCGGGGCATCGGTTAGCATTCCGAAACCGACCAGGGTCAGGCCGGGGATACGTTCCAGATCTTTGACGACCTTTTTCAAATGGCTATGCAGCGATCTGTATTTGCAGCATCCGGCTGCCGGTTGACCGTCCGAAAGCACAAAGAGAATTTTTTTGCGTTCAGAGCGTTGCAGTAGGCGGTTTGCAGCAAACAGGACGCTTTCCCCGTCATAATTTTCTCGATGGGCGTGTAATCCGCAGATGCGTTCTTTCTGATCCCGACCATAACGTTCGTCGAATTTTTTGAAATAATACATATTCAAGCTGCCCCAACGGTCGAAGATCTTTGTTTCTTTGGATGGGATTTTGGATGATTTATGGTCGCCGCTGAATCCCAGGATCTCGAAGGGGATGCTGATCTTGGTCAGGGTCTCAGCCAGTAGGACCGCAGTTTGCCGGGTGATCCCCACTTTCGAACCCATTGAGCCGGAAAGGTCGATCAGGATGGAAACCGCAGTTGACATCTTAATGCCTTCCTTCCGGGTCCGGTAGACGGATTCGGAGGTTTTCGCGACAACTTGGTGTAATTGGCTTGGGTTGAGAATGCCCTTGCGCTTGTTGCCGTCCCAGCGACTCCGTTTTTGGGAAAGCAGGATGCGGGACAACCGGCCGCGCAAAGTGGTGACAATGCCGTTCAGGGCTTCGGCAATGGCATTATAGGTTTCGATCTTGCCGGTTGGATGAGATTCAAAACTATCCTTTTCGGTTGAATACGGCCGGTAACCATCGGCCTTTTTCGCTGCGTCGGAAATGTCACTGCCAATGGAGGGAATAAAACGTTCTGTATCGGAATCCAGGGATTTCCGGATGCGTTCCTTCAGAGCAGCCAATTCCTCTTCAGTCGGGTCAGTTTCGGGCTCATCTTCATCAATCACTTTCTTGTCGTCTTCTTTGTCTGAATCGGTCGCGTCGTCATCTGCTTCGTCGTCATCTGATTTTTCATGGGCAGATGGGGCGGTTGCCTCAGGTTCGGTTTCCTTTTCCTCTTTGGATGGATCTGACTTGGTTGGAGAACCTTCGTCATCGTCCTCGTCATCATCATCTCCGCCGCTGGGTAATGGATCGTATCCGTCCTCTGATTCAATACTAATGGTGTGTCTATCACCTTCAATGTGATCTTCTCCAGTAACGCCGCCACCATCATCACCGATGGTGTGGCCACCGTCGGCGGAAACGCTGACAGAAGAGGAGCTTTTGTCTTTCTCTTTCTTGCCCTTTGGCGGATCAGGAATAGCGAATGTCTCAATCTTTTTCAGGATGCGTTTGGCCAGTTCCAGGGAATCCTTGGTGCAGGTGATCTTTTTGGTGTCTTCGATTTCGGGACTCAGATGCTCCAATAAAGGCATGATGTCGGCTGCATACTCCTCGATAAAGGGATCAGACCAACCGATCTGGCAAATATAGATGAAAAAGACCATCGTGCGAAAAATGGGATCGGCGCCCCGGTCCAGGTCGCCTTTGTCGGCAATGATTTCATCCCATTGTTTTTTCAATTTCGTGGTGGTGAATTCACGAGATTTGTCAAAGTTGACACTACAGCCACGATAAACTTCAGCCATTTTCCGTTCGATGAAAACATCTTCGACTGCATTGGTTACAAATTTCAACGGAGTTCCGTCATCGTGACCTTCCTTGATCGATCGTTTAATGATGCTCCAATCGGAAAAGAGGATATGGGCGACTTCATGATCCAGGAATCCACGGATCATTTCGACAAGCTGGCCAGGGAGTTTGTCCGGCAGGGACGGGAGGACAATCAATTTCTTGGTTGCAAAGCACTCAGACCCGCGGAATAACACCCTGATATGGTAATTATCCGTTAGTGCCGATGCGATATTTTCTACGACTGAGCGTGCTATCATGCTTTTTTCTCCTTTGTTGGGGGCACCGCCAGGGGGGATAAACCCGCCCTTGGCGGTATGATGTTTATCCCCAAATGCGTTGGATCAGCTCCGAAATGGTTTTAGCGTCTTGAAAAGGCAGAATCGATGTGCAGGAATAGGTCATCGCTTTCTTGGCATCGCCCAGCAGGACGTAAAGTTCCGCCCAATTGATGAGATCGCGCAGAGAGTAGGGGACGTCGATGCGCCCAGCTTCATACTGTTCGCGGATCTTCCTGGCTGTTTCGGTCAGAAGGCCTTGTTCATCACCGGAAAGTGTGGGGAATTTCTTGTGTAGGATCGCTTTTTCATGCTCTGGTTTGAGGTAGTCTAGTTTGACACGGAGCTGGAAGCGGGAAACAAAGGCCAGATTCTGGATCTGCGTGCCCTGATAGTGCCCTTTGTCATCTCCCAACCCACAGGTATTTGATGTTGCGACAATGCGAAACATCGGATTGCTGACAACCTTCTGGCCGCCGGCTGCGGTGAGGATGATATTACCGAGACGCCCGTCATGGCGGCGTTCAAGTACCGGCTGGTACATCATGCCAATCTCGGGATTGATGGCATCCCATTCATCCATGATCAGAATCAGTGGGCGCTCCATGGAAAAAGGAAGCGGGCCATACTCGAATGTGGTTTCGCCTTCGCGGATTTGAACCTGGCCGACGATATCGTAGGAATACATGTCAGATTGATGGTTGATTCGCATGACCGGGTAATTGATCCGGGCGGCGATCTGTTCGATCAGGGTCGTTTTTCCCGACCCGGTCGGGCCGTGAACCATGGTCGGTTTGTTGAGGCGAATACCGAGCAGAATGATCTTTGTGGCCTCGTCTGGGAATTGGTATTCGGGATCAATTTCGGGAACGAGGGGGTGGCATTCCTTGAATCCCGTGATCGTGTCCATCATTCCCATGTCAATGCCGAAGTTTTCCTTCAGCGAATACTCTGTCGTGAGCATTTTATGGATGTCAATTTCGGCAGTGGCCTCTGTTTTCTGCTGTTGGGCGAGTTCTGTTAGTTTGCGATCGAACATAGGGCTGGTCAGCGGAGCGTCGGGATAGCGGTGTTGATACTCTTCAACCGTTACGGTGCAGCATTCTTCGCGTCCTCCGACAAAATGGGGTTTTAGGTTGTGCGAAAGATGCCCGCATACCTTGCATGTAACGCGGTGTTCCATTTGAGCTCTCCTTTTCATGAGATTTATGGGTACAGGTGAATTGATTGATATACGGAGACATAAATCTCAATTTTCTGTAAAAAGAATGTAACTAATTACTTTGAAGACCGGGCGCAACTAAATCGTTATCATTGCTTTTCTGACAACTTTTGATGCAGGCGATGCGGGTGATGATTTTTTCATATCGGTATATTTATATTTTCCGGCAACGTCGGATGTTTTGAGGGCTTCTTTCTTTGTAATTGCGGCTGGTGGAATCCAACCCGGTAGGCTCTGTGCAGAAGCAGAAAACCGGGAGAGTGCGACTTCAAGATCCTTTTCCATGTATTCTCGATCTTTTTTACTGAGGACAATTGAATCAGATCGGAATACATAACCTTTTTTGACTTTCTCTTTAAGTTTCGTGAGCAGCATGTTGAATGCATTGAAAACTGTTGTTGCTGCCTTATTGGTTTCTTGGCCGGTTGCTCCGATCCTGCCATAATGAGCATTGAAAACGTATGTTGTTCTCCCAATGGCTGTGGTTCTAATCACCTGACCATGCCAATATTTATTGGATGTACCTTCAGTACATTCAAGGTGAATATCGATAACTTTCATCATTACTTATCCTTTCTATTTGGGGAGATTTAGCATAGCGCCAACCTCCTCAATGGTGATACCTTGTGCGATAGCTTTTTTTAATTTGGAATATGCAGACATCGACAACATTGTCCAAAACGTGTCGGTGTTAAATATGAGGAAGATCTGCATTTCTTCTCCTACTTGCCTGGAGTAAAGATGGTCGAGCCCATTGGTTAAAATGCTCTCGACTTTGGGGTCTGTCATAATGGTATCGAAAAAATCTTCGATGTCACATCTTACTGTATTAACAGACAAATTTGGATACATATGAAGATCCTTTATAAAGGGGGGGGGAGGCTAGTTTGAGAATCAAAAGTCCAGAGATATTTAACAAGAACGAGTTACTTACAATGTAATTAGTTGCTTTGTTTATTGACACCAAAAATCCCCTTAAGTTTCGACTTTCACAGTCGGATTAAAGGGGATTCCTTTTATTTGGATTTTTTCTTCACGACTTCTATGAGTGGAAACAAATACGGCTCCATTTCCGGATAGACATCGCAAAGGGCATACAGTAGGAATTCGGTCGGATCGGCTTCAATTGCTTGTGCATACTCCAACCATTTCCCTTTGGCGAGAGGGAAAACGGAGCGACCAGACTCGATCATACCAATGAAATTGCCATAATTGTAACCAATCTGTTTTGCAAAGTCGAGCTGAGTCAGTTCGTTGCGATCCCGATACTTCCGGATCATTTTACCAATTCTATTCTTTGATGTGGCTTCTTTTGGCATGTTGCCTCCATTTGTTATTAGGCGCTCGACTAACACAGTAATTAATTGGTTGTCAAGTACCAAATTACTTCAATTGCCTTGCAGTTTCAATGATCTCTTCTCTAAGCAGATCTGATATGGAAGAGATAGGCGTCCGAACAGGCGTGCGTGTAATAGGATTAGGATTTTTTATCTTATTATCGGTAACTTGTTCAATGGTTGATATTGCCTGATTTTTTGGCAGCCGATTATCAATGACCGGGGTTCGGATGATTTTCAGGGGCTGCGTGAGCACCTCCAAATTATCATTAACTGCGGTAATGGTGGAAATTCGCATCGGAGATTGAGACCATAAATTTTCACCAAAGTTTTTGACGATTTTCTTAAATAGGCAATTGGATGTAGAACACCGCCGTTTCTTACATACCTCCCAGAGCATTGCCTGTTCGAGCCTGGTGCAATAAAGGATCAACTTGTTTTGAATCATTTTCACCTTCCTTTCCTGTTAGATGTCGATGGCGGCTTCGAGTGAATGTTCGACAATAAAGTCTGCGCGGGGTTGAACCTGATCACCCATCAGAATTTGAAACATTCTGTCGCAATCTGCATCGTCGATGGACACCTGGGTCAAGATGCGATTGGCTGGGTCCATGGTTGTTTTCCAAAGGATTTCGGGTGGCATTTCTCCCAGTCCTTTAAACCGTGAGACAACCGGGTTGAATGATGAGGTTTTGTATTTGGCCATGACTTCGGCGAGTTGTTCATCGTCATAGACCCAGGTAGTGGCTTTACCGGCTTTGACCCGATACAACGGAGCCTGGGCAACGTATAAATTTCCATTGAGGATGACTTCCGGCAGGTGGCGGAAAAATAGGGTTAACAATAACGTCCGAATGTGGCTGTTGTGGACGAAAACGCCCGAGCTTTCGCCGGCGCACACGAGGAAATTGTGATACTTTTCAACAGTTAGGTCATAAACTGGTATTGGTTCTGGCAGATCGACCAGTCGGATCGAAGCAACTTTATGATTATAATCCTTATTTTCCTCTTGATTCCGATCATAAGTCTCCTTAACGTTCAAACGCCATGACATCCGCATCAACAATGTGCCTACCCCCAGCTCATCGACGCGGGTGTACTCACCTGTCAAAAGCATAAACGGATGATTTCCAGTTGCTCTAATCACGCTCCCGTCATCAAGTTCGACTTCGTATATTTTGGAAACATGGCGGGTAATTCTTGCTGAATGAGCAACGGCGGGGATGTGGCGTCCTGACCCGTCATCGGCCCATACCCAGAACCGAGTCGATTCATTTGGGTAAAGGATGGCAAGCTCTTCCATTGTCCGGTAAGTACCATGGAGCAATTTGACTTTGGTTTCGCCGGCCAAACAGCCGTCTACATCAGCGTCCGTCATGATGATGACTTTGTGGTACCGCAGGCGCTTCAGATCCACAGAGGCGGTTCCGATCCCAATCCCTAATGCGGCGATGATCGTTTGAATCTCCTGGTTTTTAAGGATGGTTTTCATGGATGCTTTTTCGCAGTTGAGTATCTTGCCTTTGAGCGGCAAAATTGCTTGATATCGACGGTCTCGGGCCTGTTTGGCAGAGCCTCCGGCCGAATCGCCTTCCACGAGAAATATTTCGCGTTCGGCTGGATTGGAACTTTGACAGTCGGTGAGTTTTCCGGGGAGCATGTCGGTGGCCAGATTGGCTGCTTTGCGGGCATTGTCGCGTGCCCGTTGGGCTGCCAGGCGGGCCTTGGTCGCGTTGATGATTCGGTCAGCGATGCTTTTTAGGTCGTCTTTTTTGGCGTCTTCGAAATATTCGTTGAGCTTCTGATAGACGAGCTGCATGGTGACCGTCTGTGCGGCGGATGTGCCCAGTTTGGCTTTGGTCTGCCCTTCGAACTGGGGTTGAGGAACCCGAACACTGACGACGGCGACCAGACCTTCCCTGATATCATCGGCGCTGGGTTGTTCCAGGCTTTTGGGGACATAATTGGCCAAGAATTTGGTTGCGGCGCGAGTGAGCCCGGTCTTGAAGCCGGTCAGGTGCGTCCCGCCTTCAATGGTGTTGATGTTGTTGCAGAACGAGCGGATCTCCTCTTTGGCGCTTTTCGTCCACCGGAGGGCGACGAAACAGTGGATGCCACCATCGGAGCCGGTAACCTGGATGGCTTTCGGCTGGAGGTCTTTGTCCGGGCTGATGTCGTCGACGTAGTCGAGCAGCCCGTTCTTGCTTTTGAAAAGTTGTTTCTGGCCTTTAGGTTCAATAAATTCGATGGCCAGGCCGGGGTTGAGGTAAGACAGTTCCTTGAGGCGGGTGGCAATGATCTTGTCATCGAATTGGGTCGTCTCAAAGATTGTCGGATCAGGCCAGAACTGAACCTTGGTACCAGTCGCTTTGGCATCGCCGGTGAGCGTATTCGACATGGGGGCTACCGGGATACCTCGCTGATATGTCTGGGTATAAACGATACCTTTTCGGAACACCCAGGCATCGAGCTTCTCGGAGAGTGCATTTACGCAGGAAATGCCTACGCCGTGCAACCCGCCGGATGCACCGTAGGCTTTCTCGTCGAATTTACCGCCGGCATGGAGTTTGGTCATAACGACCTGGAGCGCCGGGACACCTTCGGTCGGATGGATATCCACCGGGATGCCACGACCGTTGTCTTCGACCGATATGCTGCCGTCGTCGTGATGGGTGACTATAACTTTGGTGCAGTGTCCGGCCATGGCTTCGTCAATGGAATTATCGACGGCCTCCCAAACAAGGTGATGCAGGCCGGTACTGCTGGTTGATCCGATGTACATCCCCGGTCTCTCCCTCACCGGTTCGAGTCCTTCAAGGATTTTGATTGATTCCGCGCCATAAGTGGTCATTTGGTCTCCTTTACAGTTTCTCGATGATCTCTTTGATGACTTGGCCGTGGCAGGGGAGGGGATGGCAGTTGCAGACGAGGTGAACGTCTTTGCCGTCCAGATACGCTTTGTGGATTCGCATCATCTCCCTGTCGATCGGGGTCAGGTGGGGATCGCGGGGGTTCTTGCAAAATTCCGCGTTCAGCCATTCTCGATACTTTTTGATGACGGTCTCTCTGTCACCGTCCCGGCCGATAATGAAGGGGTTGCCAAGTAAATGGGGTCGATCGATAGCGATCCGAATGGTATTGGAGCTTCGGGGTGGCAGATCTTTCCGGTTGACGATTCGGATGGTTCCAGGGTTTGGATATTCGATCTCATTGTTGTACGGGTCGACAAAAACTTGTCGAGCGTAGGGATTATGCACAATAGCCTCCTTTTTAGGTGTGATAAGCTCGGCGGCAGCCGATCGAGCAAAAGGTTTCCTGATCGAAATGGGGTTGCGTGGTGAGACCATCGTTCAGTGAGCCGTAGCGGAACCGGCCAGGGCGACCACACCAGGCGCAAGATTTTCTTTCATCTTTGAGAATGGTTTGACGAATGGTATCGAACCGACCAAACGGGTCCCGGCTGATGGTTACATAGTCAGGCATGGGTCCTCCTAAATGTTGAATTGTCTTTCGAAAATACGGATCGCCGTTTCCACGGCCAGAAGGCCGCCGGCTGTTTGCATGTTAAAAATGGGGATTTTGGCGACTTCGGAGGCGATGCTGATCGCTGTTCCAGTGCCGCCAGTGCTGGTTTTCCGGGTGCTGTGTCTGGTGCATCCATCCGGGGTCCAACAGATCAAAAACTTGGATGGAGTGTTCAGACCCTTACCGAGGACCTGGAATGCGTTACGGCCATGCAGTCGGCGGGAATACCATTTCATGTAATGCCATGCGGGATGGTATTGCGCGGCCAGTTCCAGGGCTTCCGGGGTTGCATCTTCGGGGCGATAAATCTCCTTGAGATCACCGGCTCCAGCTTCAAAAGCCTGGTCCGCCCCGATGGCTCCACCGGATCTGAGGATCAATCCGTTCCGTGCGGCGAACATAGCGAACCGGGTCATCAAAGTGAGGATTTCCGGCGGCGTTTTGCGGCTTCCGACGCCTGTGTAAAATTGCATAAGAGCCTCTTTTTCAGTTGTCGCCAGGTATGCCTGGGCATATCCATCTGGACCCGCACCATGTCATGGGGTTGATTGACGAGCGGGTTCGATCGATGTGGAATGGATTTATTAAGGGTGATTCCGCCATCGATGGCCAGGTGCTTCTTGATGATTTCGATGGCTTTGCCTTCCTCGGGAAACGGGCCTCGAAACCACATGATTTCCATAAGGTCTTTGAGCAGCCGTTCGGCTGTTTCGTCTAAGGGATCCATTTTACTCTCCAAGTAATTAATTACGTTGATGTGGGATTAAAATTTTTCTTTCAAAGATGTTTTTATCTCCTTCTTTATAGTGATTTTCCATAAAATTTTTCCTATAATAACCTAAAGTAGGCGATTCTGTTTTTGAACAGCCGTGTCTCAAGAAAAAACCTGGCAGAAAAGTGAGAACAAGCAATTTCCGGTCTTAAATTCTCACGGGAATCGTTTACAGGCTTAAAGCATATGATCATATGCTTTTTATCCCAGATTTCGCACGCACCTCACCATCAGTTTTGCTATGCCGTTCTGCCTTGTTTAACAGTTATGCGATAATCGGAACTTCTTCACACCTCCTGAACAACTCCGGTAAACGAAGGCTTTCCAAGTAGGCCCTGGATACTTTCAGGACTGTTTCTTTACCGTGAAAGACAATCTTGCCGGCTATATCGATCAGGCGCCTGCGTACTGTAGAGGCATAGGAGCCAATCGGTAAAACCGGAGCGCTAACGTCCTCTTTAAAGGATTCAAGCAGAAAATGACCCACCAGCATTGTATAATACCAGGCAGCGTTGGGGGCAAATCGTTTGAAGGGCAATTGCTCGTGCCCAAAGTCCTTCAACGCCCGGTTGGCCAATTCGTCGCTGCCGCGTTCATGATAGCAGGCAACGAGCCCTTGGGTGGTCATGTAATCCATCGCCCCGGCCTTTTTCAGCATACCATCAATTGCCTCGCCCTGACCGATATTGGTGATAATGACGGTATCAGGACGGAACCCGGGAAGATAGAGTTGCTTGCTGTCGTCATGCATCAACCGGCAAAAGATCGCTCGGCGGAATTTATGCCAGTTGCCCTGTTTGCAACCGAACTCAACATATTGCCATGCCTTGTTCTTACCGCATTCAAACCGTTTCCATTTGGACTTGTCCCAGTTGTCTGCCATTTGTTTGATGTCTTTGTAGACTTTACCGCCACAGACGTAGCCGATGTGAAGCAATTCACAAAGCGCAAAGATTTTCTGGTCGAAAAACCCGCTGTCCATTCGGATAATGATTGGGACGTCACCCCGATACTCGAATCTGATTTTCAAGACCATGTGCTTGATCATATTCTGCACTGCATCACCATGATTGGAATGCTTGTTCCCACTTCGAAATACCGCATCAACGATGAAGCGCCCCCAATTCATCTGCAGCGGTTGGAAACCCTTTTTCTTTTTGTAGGTGGGTTTGACGCCATGCCGGCATTTTGCATCATCATTGTCCATGACCATCGTGTCGATGCCCAATTCGATGACATCGGGTTGCTTGATCCGCAAACGCCAGATAAAAAGGGTCTGCAGAAGACGCCGGAACAAAAATACCCGTGTCCAGGCAAATGCTTTGAAAAAACGCTTCATTTGATCCGAAGAAGCCATGTTTTCTATTGGCGTCTCGATGCTACCAGCATAACCTTCATCGTGAGAAATCTGATCGAAGTAGGTCAGTCGTCGACTGGTAGCGTCAACAAAGAAACAGAGCGCTTGCTTGAAAAGCTCTGTAATATTGAGGCCTTTTTTACTCTTCCGGATGGAACCGAACCAGCGATCCAACCAACTGAAAACTTGGATACCGTGCATATAGGCTACGAACAGGGACAATCCTGCCCTGCCGGTCAATCGGTCAGAAGTGGCTTCGATACGTCGGATTTTGAGTTCATTTTGCCGGTAGTTTTTGCTATGTTTACTCATAGAGTCCTCCACCTGTTGGGTGCGCTTTGGCTTGTTGTCAATTTGGTGATTTTTAACAAGCATTATAGCATGTTATCCAACTTTTGAGGACTCTTTTTTTCTATAAATCGCCTACTTTAGGAATAATATATATCAAAATGGCTTTTATCAAATGAATCGAGGATTAAAGTTGATGGTTTCAATATAAAGTTTATTATTTGTTCTTGATTCCATTTATTCGAAGTTGTGATAACTCCATTGTATGGCCAGAGATCTTTGATTACAATACTATGATCAAGATCTAATAAATCTTTTAAACATGGTTTATAACAATGGGAATTTGCCAGTATAACATGGGTGTAAGGTGATTTATTCTTGTCAAATATAATGATAGCAAAAGCCATCAATGCAACTTTATATTTCTTGTCAATAGCATGGCAAAAACGACTTATCATTTTACGTATTTGAGAATTTTCCCATTGTTTAATAGGAAAAGTTAGTGTCGCATGCCATTGCCAATATATCCTATCTAAATTGAAGTAAGTTCTAATTTTTAATCTATTCTTTTCCCTTCTAATTTGAAATTCATCTTGTAACCTCGTTCTAAAATTACCTTTAAACGTTTTTAAAGGCGCATTATATTCTGTTTTTTTCACATACGGTGGATTATAAATTTTTTCCATTTCACTTTTTTCTTTCTTAGGATAAAGCGCGAGAAGCCCCGGTTTTTCAAAACCGGGAGCAGTCACGAATTATAAAATTCATAACCTTTATTGCGACAAAATTCAGTGCAGTATTGACGGCCATCATAATCCACATAAACAGGCATCGATGCCATTGAATGATGATCGTCAACTTCGTGGAATGATCTTCCGCAATAATTACATCGATAAGCTACTTTGTAGTTTTGATCGGCCATGTCTTTTCCTCGGCTGGCGATTGGAGTGTAATTGATTACAATGATGTTGGGCTAAAATTTTTCAATTAAGTCAAATTTGCCTTTCGCAACTATGTCCGAGAAATATTTCAGACCGGCAGGGGTGATCAGTGTCTGTTGGGGTACGATTTTGAGAGGGTGCTTGGCATTGGTGCGAATGATGAAGAAACCTTTCTGCACCCATTTCGAATATGCCAGATCGTCCTTGTCGATGTACTTTTTGTTTCGTAGGAATGTAAAAAGGGAGTGCATCGGGAGACCGAGCATCCGGGCTGCATCTCGAATGCAGAAACCGGAGCGACCGGAAAAAACGCGATCATAGCTGTCGGCCTTTTCTTTGAGAGTTGCGTTCTCGATGCTGAGCTTATTGACTTTATCTGTCAATTTCCGAACTTTATCGATGAATTCTTCATTGCACGCATTCATCCCTTTCATGAGGTAATTATCGACAGTAGCAAGGATAAGCTGGTCGCGGGGCGAAATCGGAGCGGGCAGTTCCGGGGCTGATGGTTTGGCCGTGTAGCAACCTGTTTTTCTGATCGCCGGCAGAACTTCGTGGGTCACCCACCGCTTGAAGATTTTGGCAGCGGGTTTTCGGGATCGAAGGATCAGGGAATACAGGCCGGGCTCGTTGATGATATTCACTTCGCCTTTCAAGCCGCCTAAGTTTAACTTAGTCACCTCATCTTTATCTAAAGATTTCAGGGCCATAGTTGGGTTGCTAATCCCCAGTACGTCGCATACTTCCTTCGCTATCCACCAGGGGTTGCCTTTATCATCACTGATCGTGGTGATGTCGTGCCCTTCGAATTTGAAGAGCTGGGTATTCCTGTCTACAACTACAGGAACCGGAAGTGCGGATTCGATATCCTCCAGGATCGCCATCGTCGGATGGTTTTTTCGGATGATATTCATAAATTTCACCTTCGGGGTGCCGAGGGCGATCATGAAGTCAGTCGACCGATTAAGGGGGAAGGGGGTTTTACCACGTTCGATCATCGAAATGGCGTTACGAGTAATAGTCCCGACGCGGCTGATGCTTACAATTTTGGCGGCAAGTTCTCCTTGGGTCATGTTTGCTGCAATTCGTTCCTCTTTGAGAAACGCTCCGATCTCGACAGTCATGAATGTTTCCTTTCTTCAAGTATTGATTCGTCTATGCGGCCTTGGGGTTGCACCATATCCGAAGATCGTCTTCGCTGATACAGGTGATACCTAACCGCAAAGCCTTTTCCCGTTTGGAGCCGACCTTCTCGCCGCAAACCAGGAAATCGACTTTCTTGGTTACGGAGCCGGAGACTTTGCCGCCATTGTTGATGATGAATTTATGCTGATTATCACGGATTTTGGGGAGGTCCTCTAAACCCCCCGAGTGACGCCGAAATAAGAAGATTTTGCAACCAATTCTCATGATATCGGAAGCCATTCAGTCTTTCTGCCGGACTTTGCAAGCCATGATACTTGGCGACCGTCCTCGGATTTGAAGGCGCAAAATTCTGGATGAGTGCCCATCCGCGAATACCCTGCTCGGCTGTCTCAAGACTTCCATGGAAATATTGGGTGCAGAATAGGTAACGATCCAATCGTTGCATGAGCCTATCGACCATGTTGCTTGTCCGATGCGCGCCGGGATGGTTATAAGCAATTGAAAATGAGGGAAGATTATTGCGCAGCTTTTCAAGCTTGGTCATGATGACAGATGGCATCTCACGGCAGGAAGCCCATTCGTGAAGACGCCTCACCCGTTGAGCAAAAGAGGCTTTGCTTTTAGCCTGATAGCAGCTCCACAGCTTATCTGAAACCAACCGGAAGATATCTTTGAACTTTTTCCGTGATCGATCTCGGATGGAAATGTAAAGGTGTAAAAAGCAGGAGATGAGCACCATAGCCGGGAATAATGACTTGAATGCGTTCATGGTTGGCATCCAGCCATCCGTGTTGCAGGTTTGCGGAGAGTAAGTCGGGTTCAAGTCCTGCGCTTCCTTTTTAAAAACACCATAGCCGGCCTCAAGGTCCTGTTGGCCGGCACTTTTCTTCACGGCCACGCCTAAAATGCAATCGTTGCCGACCGTGCAGGGCACATAGACCTTTTCGCCCTTGATTCGGCTGTGTTTTTCATCCGCGCTGATATGCTGGGGCAGGTATTCAGGGTTTTTAATGGAGGTGCCGATGAGGCTGTTTTTGCCAAGAGACGTCTCCATTCGGTACCAATACATCGGGTTTTTTCCGAAGCCGTATAAGCGCTGGCGAATAGTGTAACGGAAGGTTTTACAAAATACAGTAACAAATTTATACCCCGCTGGCAAAGCTACCCCGCTGCTGTGCGATCCGGATATCCCGCCCGGGAATGAAATGGACATACCCCGCACTTTTGAAAAAATATCCCCCCTGTATTATGAAGTGAATCACCACAAAACACTAATAAACAGGAGGGATAAGCGATGCCGCCGACAGCGACATACAATGATATTAGAGCATATCAGGAAAAAGTAGAAAAGGATAAAATCACACCGCACAGCCTTCCGCCATGCCCGCGCTGTCAGGTTGAGTCCAGATTTTTCAAATTGCATGCATACCGCGAACGCCGGTTTTTGATTATCGTTGAGTTGCTTGTCGAAGCCGTGCTTTGCACATTGGTGCGCTTCAGGTGCCCGGATTGCGGAAAGACCATCACGTGCTATCCGGATTTTGCCATTGCTAACAAGCATTACACCCGCCAGAGCATTGAAAGCTTCAGCCGCGCCTATGTGCAAGATGATCACAAGACCTACGAAGATGCGGTAATGACCGATGATGGTGTCCCCGAACGGCCGGTCAGCGGCCAGGCCCTGGCACCATCGAGCGTCCATCGCTGGATCAGCACATTAGCCGATCTTACCTGCGATGGGATAAAAAAATCACTTCCAAAAAGCAGCGTTGCACAGTCTTTTGAAAATCTGGATCTGATACAAATCCCTGAAAGAAAGTACAAAACCCCCAAAAGGAAGCATTGCCTTTTTGTCTGCTGGTGGTTTTTCAAGACGGTGGCGTTTTTGAACAAATCGGATTTCACCGACTTTGCAATAACATCTGTGTGAACTTGATATACGGTGCCTTCATAACGCCCCAACTTGAACGGGCGAGCACAAAAGGAGGCTGCGATTATGGGTTCATACACGGATGGTTTTTTAAAAAGGCTGCGCAATGAGATCGATATTGACCAGATGATCCACACCTTGGCACTAGAAACGCGAACCGGTACAAACTACCTCCGGTTTCGCTGTCCGGTTTGCCACGGATTTCACACGGCGACCAACCCAAAAACCAACCTGGCTAGATGCTTCGAGTGCAAAATTAATTTTAATCCCATTGATTTGGTCATGGCGGTCACCGCCCAAAGCTTCGTGGAAACGGTTGAGTATTTGAAACCTCATCTGACCGATACCCGCACAAATGGATAGGAATCGGGTACAGAAAATGGCTCTGTCCAAAAGGCGCCTTTCGCAGCTGGAATCGGTGATTAAACAATATCGACAGGATTTTTATGCCGTTGGAAAAGCGCTCAGAGAGATCCGCGATGGCCGGCATTATCACAAGCTGACCTTTAACAGCTTTGAAAGTTATCTCAGGCGTCGATGGGATATGGGCCGCTCTACTGCCTACCGGCTCATTGAGGCCGCTGCGGTGATCGATAACCTGTCGCCAATTGGGGAGGTGTTGCCCAAAAACGAATCACAGGCCCGGCCCCTCACCCGGATAGATGCCTTTAGCCAAAGAAGGGTGTGGCGCGATTTTTTAGAAACCGGCCAAACGCTCACCGCGGTGAATATCAAAAAGTTCGTATCGGCTCACTTGGGTGAGCAAAAAACCAAAGCGGCCTTTCGCGAGGTCATCAGCACCGATTACCAAAAAGCCGTGCGTGCGATGCTCTGTCAGATCCGCATTGCGCAAAATGACGGCTGGAGAAAAACGTCACAAAAAACCGCTTTGTATTGGAACAATGTGATGAAAGAGAAAATATTGTGGCGATAGAGCAGGACATCTCAACGCTTTCTTTAGATGATCAATTCATGATCTTGCTGCATAAAAAGATTATGAACAAGACCGGTTCGGCCAAGCGCCGCGCCAAAAAGTATTATGTGGACCAGTATAAAAAAACAGGTATCATCCCCAAGCCACTGCTGCTTGCCGGCCGCGGCATCATGGAGGGCCGAAAATGCAGCGGACGGCCGCGTGCGCTGTCTTGTGACGTAAAAAACCGCTTTATTCAAATGGTCAAAGCCGCCTGTGATGCCGATGACGACAATTTTATCTACGTTACCCGAAAGGCGCGAAAGATCACGATCTTTCATCAATTTCTGGAAGAAGAATTTGAGAAAAAGATCTCCATACACGCCCTTTACCGTCTGGTTCGCCAGGAAAACCTGCATCTGTATTTGAAAAAGCCCGATTTTGATGAACTGCCGGCCAAGGGGTTTTTCAACCCCGAGGACATTTTTGATTTGGTGCAGGTTGACGGCTGCAGCTTTCAGTACATCAAAATCAAAGATGAAAACGGAAAGTGGCGTAAACCGCAGGTGATCGAATTTTATGATACCGGATCGCGGTATATGTTCGTATTGGAACTGTATTTTTCGGAAACCAGCCTCAATGCGCTGGATCTGTTTACCCGGTTTTTACTGTACGGGCCGTTTCCCAAAAAACGCATCCGGCTGCGTCCGGATCGCGCCAAAGGGTTTTTGAACCTGAAGCGGCCTATCCACGAACTGAACATCAAATACTCGCTGCCCGATGGATTTTATATGGAGCCGGACTTTACCGGCCCAAGGTCACCGAAGCACAAGGTGCATCTGGAGTCGAGCCATCGCAGTCTGCATCATTTTGAGATCCGTATCATTAAAAAGTTTGCCGACAAAATCTTAAAAACCGAACCGGGATGGGCCTTTAAAGGCAATAAAAAAGAGCCCATTGTCGTTACCTTTCTGGACATCAGCCTCGATCAGTTAAGACACAGCCGGATGCTTGAATTGTATCGCCGGCAGCACAATGAAAGCCTTCACCGATTTACCGAGGCCGGTAAATCGGTAAAATGGGTACCCAGGGAAAAGCTTGCGGCATATTTGTCGGATCAGGATACCCTGGCATTTGATCCGGATCACGTGCAGGGCTTTATCCGCTATGGATTTGATAAGCGAAAAGCCGTTGTCTCCACGCAAAAAACCATCACCTACGACAAACAGAAATATACCGTGGTTGTGGGGGCTGAGAAATTCAGTTCGCACAAAAGCACGCCCGTTCAGGTGTCTTGCTGCAACAACAAACTCTATATTTTTGAGCCCCAAAAAGACGGCGTTTTTTTGGGCGAGGCATTGTGCCAGCAGCGGTCGGAAAAACCCAAATCCGTGGTGGAAAAGTCAGAAAAAAGGCTGAAACAAAATGAGGTTGAACAGATTGCTGCATATCTTGAAGCCAGGCAAATGAGCGTTGATATGAAAAGCCTGATTGCCTGCTACCGAAACGGACTGACGTTTGATATCGCAAAGGCCGTCTTTGAAAACAACACGAAACGCTATGATCGGCTTGTGGCCAAGCTAGACGAGCCAGACAGAGCCGGTTTTGTGCGCTTCAACGCATTTGCCATCGATTATTATCGGTATCGGCGAAATCAGCTTGCACCGGGCAAGGCGAGTGGGCCATGAAAAAAAAGCGCAAAGAACACTTCATCAATGACAAGCGTCGGGTATCGTATCTGAGCAGCGTCTATACCCGCATGTACCGGGGCAAAAGCGTGTTGATTGAGGGCGCCTACGGCGCCGGCAAGACCCGCTTTTTACAATTGATCCAGCCGAAAAAATTAAAACCGGTTTGGCTCGAATCACTGGACAACAAACATGAAATCCTGGCATCAATCCTTCAGGAGCTAAATTATGAAGGTGTGGCAACCCATTGGCACACGTCCCGGAATCTGAAAAAAATCTGCAGCCTGACCGGTTTTTTTATTGTAATCGATGAGGCCAATGATCTGGATCGCCGGGTCTGGCCGTATTTTAAAAGAATTATTGATGCATACATCCCGATGGTTTTTGCAGGCTTGCCCAAGGTCAGAACGTATCTGGCCAGTGAACATCCGGATATTCTCAGCCGTTTAAAGGTACTGACGATTTATCCTATCATCGTTGAAGACTTTATTGCCGAGTATAAAAATTTTTCTTCGGAAGCCATTGAGCAGATATATGCCGCCACCGACGGTGATATGCGAAAATTTGAAGAAATCTGCATAGAATGCCAGGATAAGGCCAAGGAGCTCAAGTATAGCCTTGTGGATATCAATTTAGCCCTGACAGTCCTCACCGATCTTCCCTCCAACCATTGATCCGACTTTAGCCGATACCGATCCAACCCCCTTCATTTTAAGCTTTAACCCGAGGATCTGAACAAAATCCCCATCATTTAGATTGCATACTTCCGGGGGCTTTTGACCGGAATCAGTCAAAAAATGAAAAATGACAGAAAACCGAGCCGGTTTTTTGCATTTGGATGTCATCTTGTAAGAGAAGTAAACTATCGATATCTTAGGGGCATGCAAAATGCGAGCATTATTATTTTGCGAACATTGGCGTTACACTATTCGCCAGCGCTTAGCCGTAGGCTAACATCCAGAAGGGAACAGCAGCCTTGCGCAACATGAGAGGTTTTTCAACATCCTTTGTAAACCCAGTCATATAGGGCATAGCAAAGGCTGGACGTATCGTATAGGCGATGCCATCAACTTTAATACGGCGGATCCAAATCGACAGCTTTTTCGAACGATACTTATCTTTCATCCGATAGCCTTTGGAAAATGAAGGCGGAAACAGTTCTGGGAAAAGCTCATATTGCGCATCCAGAAATTTTCTGAAATCGACGGCCGAATTGATTTTGTTGTCATAGGGTTCTTGAGAAAATGGTAAACATATGGTTCTATTGAGTCGGGTGGTGGATGTTGCTGCATCTGCTTTTCCCATGTATAGTTAGAGACCTCCTTGCCAGGGTATGGTCTCTAACTATACAAAATCATTAATAAAAAGTCTAGTTGTTTAAATATTACGAAAAATCAACATGTTACACTAATGTTCATCCAGCTCCCCTAAATCCGTTATAATCAGTAAATCTGTTGACATCTGCGTCGATATCTTCTAAGTATGCGTTTCCAACTGAGCGGGAATAACTCAGTGGTAGAGTGCGACCTTGCCAAGGTCGAAGTCGCGGGTTCAAATCCCGTTTCCCGCTCCATTTTTTTTCTTAAGGCGGCATAGCCAAGTGGTAAGGCAGAGGTCTGCAAAACCTCCATTCACCAGTTCGAATCTGGTTGCCGCCTCCAATCTGTGATGATATGCAAAGGGCCGATTGAATCAGCCCTTTTTTTTATCCAGTCTGACCGTGCCGTAGTTGGCTTCCCTGTTAAACCTAATTGTTTGAATATTCTATATTGCTGGGCATGATCTATCAAAGGCGGGGGAAACGGCGGGATGGCGGGGACGATTCAAGAGATCCATCAAAATAATGATTGGTTTTGTATCCACACAGGCTACAGCTCAGATAGCGATGCCGGTCCGATGCCTCCTGCAGGCAGGTGTCGTAATACCGGCACCAAAAATTGCGTAGAAAGTCGGTTGGACTGACATTTGTGGTCGGTCTGGGAAATAACGGGGCTCGTTTCACAACCATCTCCTCTTTTTCAACGGGCATGTTTTAATTTACTTTCAGTTCTCGTCGACTGCATCGGGGTCTTTCCCAGCACAATCCATACCATGTCTTCTATTTAATTTTTTTATTCTTTAATATACAAATGGAAACAGTTGGTTGCGTTTTAAATAGTAGCTCGCGGAATATGAAGAAAGATGATGCTGGACCGGATCGGATGGCCGGCTTGTGAACCCGGAAACATACCCCATGGGTAATTAAGGTTCCAGATTAGGGTATTGACTCAAAATTGCGAAGCCAATAAAACAATCCAGGAAGAAAACCATATGAAATTCATTCACACTGCAGATATCCATCTCGACAGCCCCATGCATCGCCTGGAGGCCTATGAGGGTGCGCCGGTTGACGAAATCCGCCAGGCATCCAGGCGGGCCTTCGAGAATTTAATCGATCTGGCCCTGAGCGAGACCGTTGACATGGTTCTCATTGCCGGCGATTTGTTCGACGGAGACTGGAAAGACTACAACACAGGCCTGTTTTTTATCCGTCAGGTGCGGCGTTTGAGCGATGCCGGTATCCGGGTGTGTATCGTTGCCGGTAACCATGATGCGGCCGGTCAGATGACACGCCGTTTGCCGTATCCGGAAACCGTCCACGTATTCTCATCGGCCGGGCCGGAAACCATCCTTCTGGAAGATTTGCGGGTGGCGATTCACGGGCAGAGTTTTGGCAAAGCCGCGGTGACGGAAAATTTGGTACGACGCTATCCGGAGCCGGTTGCTGGCTACATCAATATCGGCATTTTGCACACCAGCCTGACCGGCCGTGAAGGGCATGAGAACTACGCCCCCTGCAACCTTGACGATTTGATCAACAAGGGGATCGACTACTGGGCCCTGGGCCATGTTCATCAGGCCGAAATTGTGTGTGAGGAGCCGCCGGTGGTGTTTCCCGGCTGCATTCAGGGCCGCCACATCCGGGAATGTGGGGTAAAAGGCTGTATGCTGGTGGACATACAGGCGGATCGCCCGGCAGATATTCACCATCATGCACTGGATGTCATCCGATGGGAGAAGGTGGTCATCGATGTAGCCCGGGCCGAGACCATCGATACCCTGTTGGAGCGATTTAATGACGATTTTGAACAGGTACTGGCATCCCATGACCCCCTGCCGGTGATTGCCCGGATTGAACTTTGCGGGGCAACCGATCTTCATCACCGACTGGTATCGGATCCCGAACACATCAAGCAGTTGATTCGATCCACGGCTCTGGCATCTTTTGGCGACCGGGCGTGGATAGAAAAGATTGTGGTGGCCACCACCGCTCCCTCACAGGATATGGTGGATGTGGGGCCCTTGAAGGAGTTGTCCCTTGTGGCCCATGATCTGGTACAGGACGAGAGCAAGCTTGTGGCCCTTGGCGAAGAGGCCCTGAGCACGGTCATTCAAAAGCTGCCAGCGGATTATCGCACGGGGGAGGCGCGGATCCGCTTGGATGATCCGGAAATGATTCGCGAATTGATTGAGCAGGCCCAGGCCCTGTTGGTCCAGCGCCTCCGGAAAGCGGACGAAGGCCCATGAAAATCAAGACTATCCGGCTTTTTGCCTACGGACCGTTTACCCAAACGACGCTCGATCTGTCGAGCGGCTCATCTGACTTCCATCTGGTGGTGGGTCCCAACGAGGCCGGCAAGAGTTCCACCTTGCGAGCCTTGCGGCACCTTTTCTTTGGCATTCCGACGCGCACGGCGGATAACTTCCTGCACCCCTATCCGGATCTTCGCATCGGTGCCAGCCTCAAGCGCAGTGATGGACAGACCATTGACTTTGTCCGCCGTAAAGGGTTGGCCAAAACCCTGCGCGGGGCAGACGATGAAGCCGTGCTGGATGACCAGGCACTTTCCTCATTTTTAGGCGGAATCCACCAGGATCTGTTCGAGCAGATGTTTGCTATTGGACACGACGATCTGATTCGTGGAGGAGAGGAGATCGTTTCCGGAAAAGGCCGCATTGGTGAAGCCCTGTTTGCTGCCGGCGCCGGCTTGATACGGCTGCAGCGTATCCAGCAGGGATTTGATCAGGACTGCGGCGCGTTGTTCAAGCCGAGTGGATCAACGCCGGCCATCAACAAGAGCATTGCTGAGATTAAGGCTGTGAGAAAAGAGCAAAAGCAATCGCTTTTATTGGCCAAGACCTGGCAAGCCCATGATCGCAACCTGCGCCAGGCACAAAAACAATTGGCAGCGGTAAACAGCCGCCTTGAACAAAAAAAACAGCGTATCGCTCGCCTTGAGCGCATTCATGACGCGCTTCCGTTGATCGCCCGTAAACGAGAGATCGAAACCGAATTGATTGCCTTTCGTGGGATCCCCGACCTGGCGGATGATTTTGGCGATAAAAGGCGGGATGCCGAGAAAGACATCGCCATTGCCAGCCGCGATTTTGAGCGATTCCAAAAACAGATAGACAAAATTCGCCAACGTCTCAACGACATTCAGGTTTCCGATATATTGATCGAGCATGCATCGGCCATTGAGTCCCTGCAACATGAGCTGGGCAGTTTTCGAAAAGCGCAGAAAGATCGTCCCGGGCTGGAAGGGCGCATGCGCACCCTGAGACATCAGGCGGGTGAGATTCTGGCCGAGATTGGTGACGCGATCACCGGTACGGCTGGACAACTGCCGCCCTTGCCGCCGTCCACGGTGGGGGAAATCCAGAATTTGAGCAAAGCCGTTGAACGCCTACAGGCCAAGCTGGAGTCTGCCGGTGCAAGACAGCGCAAACTATACGCCCGCCTGGACATGCTGAATAAAAAACGATCACAATTGTCCATGCCGGCCGAGGTGACCGCGCTTGAAACAGCCGTTACCTCGGCCCAGGACGCCATGGCTCTGCATGGTCAGGGCCAGGACCTGGAACGCTCGATCCAGACCCTTCACAAAGATCTGACCCGCCGCATCAGTCGTCAGCGATTGTGGGCCGGATCACTGGAGCGGGTGGACACGCTGCCCTTGCCCGCGACAGAAACCATCGATCGATTTGATCGGCATCTGGATGCCGTGGGGCGGCGCGTCGAACAGCTTCAGGCGCAAAAGCACAAGGTACAGGAGGAGATTGATGGCATCCAGACGGACCTGCAGTCCATCGATCTTGCCCATATCGTGCCCACCGAGTCGGATTTAAACGATGTCCGGGCCCTGCGCGACAGGGGATGGAAAATCATCCGGGGGACGTTAAGCGGACACCCCGTACCGGCATCCGAACAGGACGCCTTCTGCCGTGAATCCGAGGCAGCGGCGAGCCTGCCGGACGCTTTTGAATGGAGCATGAAAAGGGCGGATGATATTGCCGATCGTCTGCGGCTTGAGGCGGATCAGGTGAGCCGCAAAGCCTATCTTCGGGCGCGCCACCTGCAGTTGTCTGCCGTGCTTGAAAAAACGCAGCAGGAATTGGCAGACGAAGCCGCCGCCGGTGAGGACCTAAAAAAATCATGGAAGCAGCTGTGGACACCGGTTGGGGAAGAGTTCGAACCGCTTTCACCTCCGGAGATGCGATCATGGCTGCTCGACATGCTGGCCATTCGGGAAAAGCTCGGAGAGCTTCGTGCGGCAGCGAGCCGGCGCGATGCCATCGCCAGTGACCTGGACGGCAGTCGATCCCGTTTACACCAGGCGATGATCGATACGGGCGCGCCGTCGGCGGATGATGCCTGTCTGCCGGAGATGATTCATGCGGCCAAGGCCTTCATTAAGGCCCAGCGGCTGCTGGGAACGCGTATTGCTGCCATGGACCAGGAGATCGACGCATTGAACCAGGAGACCGCCGACGTTGCTGCCGAGGTGGATGACCTGAATCGCGCACTGTCTGGTTGGACATCAGACTGGGAGAAAAACATCAGCCGCATGGGGATTAAAGCCGATGCCAGTCCAACGGCTGTGCTGGCCGTGATCGAAAGCGTGCGTGATGCGAAAAGCAAGCTTAACGAGGCTGAGGTGCTGAAAAAACGCATTGATGGCATTGAGCGGGACGCTGCTGCCTTTGGTCAGCGGGTCAAACAACTGGTCACCGTCGTGGCCGCAGCGCTTTCCGATGAGCCCAAGGACAGGGCGGCTGAACTGCTCTACGCCCGTCTGACGGCTGCGCGCCGGGATGAATCCGAAAAGCGCAGCCTTACCGAACAAATGCAGGCGGCCCAAAAAAACCATAAGGATGCCGAGGTGCGGATTCTCAACGGCCAGGCATTGTTAAGCGCGCTGTGTCGTGAAGCCGGCTGCGAAACAGCGGATGCCCTGATCGACATTCAGCGCCAGGCGCAGCGGCGTAAAACCCTGCTGCAAAACCAGGCGGCCATCGATGACCAAGTGCGACGGTTGGGGGCCGGTGCCACGGTGGAAGAATTCATCACCGAAGCATCGGCGGTGGACGCCGATGGGATCACCGCTGAGCTGGAGCGGCTCAGCGAAGACGTCGAGCATCTGGAGCAGGATCGATCGGCCTTGGAGCAGACCATCGGCAGTGAGATGGCAGAGCGCAAACGCATGGATGGCAGTGCTGCTGCGGCTAGTTATGCCGAAAAGGCCGAACGATTGCTGGCCAGCCTCGAGTCGCAGGTACAAGCGTATGCACGACTGAAAATCGCATCGGTCATTTTGGCCCGAACCGTCGAACAATACCGCAGCAAACATCAGGGCCCATTGATTTCGCGGGCCAGCGAGCTGTTCGCGCAGATGACCTTAGGGGCCTTCAGCAGTTTGCGGGCCGAGTACGATGAAAAGGGCAACCCGATTTTGGTGGGGATTCGATCCAACACCCATGCGAAGGCCGCTCAGGTGACGGTGGATGGAATGAGTGACGGCACGGCCGATCAACTGTATCTGGCCCTTCGGCTGGCCAGCCTGGAGCAATACCTGGCGCACAACGAGCCACTGCCCTTTATCGTCGACGACATTCTGCTGCGCTTTGATGACGATCGTGCCCTGGCCACATTAGAGGTGCTGTTTGCGCTTTCCCAAAAAATGCAGGTGCTCTTTTTTACCCATCACCGCCATTTGGCGGACCTGATCGAGAGCTCTGAAACGCTTAAGCCGGCAGTTAATATTCTTAGCTTGAATTAGAAAGCAGACAAGGGATTGTAATCGTGTGGCAAAAAGAACTGGATGAACTGGCCAAAAGAAGAACCATCGCCCATCGCTTGGGCGGAGAAAAGAACATCGCCAAACAACATGCACACGGTAAAATGACCGTGCGCGAGCGTATCAAACGCCTTTGCGATGCAAACACGTTTATGGAACGGGGCATGCTGGCCGGCGTGCCCACGTACGACCCGGACGACCCCCATCGGCTAGACAGTCTGGTGCCTTGTCCGTTTATTATGGGCATTGGCAAGTTAAACGGAAGGCGGGTCGCGGTTCACGGAGATGATTTCACCATCAAAGGCGCTTCGGTGGGGCGTATGTACAAGAGCAAGGGAGCCTATTTTGTAAAAATGGCCCGCTCGCTGAAACTGCCCATCGTGCGTCTGGTGGAAGGGGCCGGCGGATCTATCAAGGAAATTCTGGAAATTGGTTACACCGAGCTGCCCAGCTCCGGCGATGAGTGTGCCCAGGATCGGGTGGAGATGATGAGCGAGGTGCCGGTTGTGGCGGCCGGATTCGGATCCGTGGCCGGCCTTGGGGCGCTATACATGGTACAAAGCCATTTTTCGGTGATGGTCAGGCATATGTGTCATGTGTTTGTGGGCGGTCCGCCGCTGGTCAAATCGGCCTTTGGTGAGGAGCTGACCAAAGAGGATCTGGGCGGTTACCTTCTGCATACGCGGCAGACCGGGGTGGTGGACAACGATGCGGTCGATGAGAAAGATGCCCTGGACCAGGTCAAATGCTTTCTTTCCTATATGCCCGCCAATGTCTGGGGGATGCCCAGGCGTCAATTTACTGAAAAAGATGACCCACAGCGCCAGGAAGCGGATCTGGCGAGCATTGTTCCGCGGGACAAACGCAAAGCCTATGATATGCGCAAACTATTGACCATGGTGCTCGACCGGGACTCGATGTTTGAGATTGGAAAATATCAGGGCCGCTCGCAGATTACAGCTTTGGCACGGATAGATGGGTACCCGGTTGGCATTTTGGCCAATGACCCGCATTTTCTGGGTGGTTCCTTTAATTATGATGTGGCTGAAAAATTTCAACGCTTTATCGACATGTGTGATACGTTTCACCTGCCCATTGTCAATTTTGTGGACCAGCCCGGGTTTACCATTGGCCAGGAAAGCGAAATTCAAGGAACCATTCGCAAAGGGGTGCGGGCCAGTTTCGCGATCATCCAGGCCACCATTCCCATGGCCGTTATTTATGTGAGGAAGTGTTTTGGTGTGGCCGGTGGCGCCCAGAAAAGCGGGCTGCGTTTTTGCTGGCGCTATGCCTGGCCGTCGGCCATATGGGGTAACATTCCCGTGGAAGGGGGCGTGTATGCGGCCCACAGGCGGGAAATTGAGGCGGCCGATGATCCAAAGGGGTACCTTGAAAAACTCCAGGATGAATACCGGGCTGTGGCCTCCCCCTTTAGAACTGCCGAGGCATTCGGCATTGAGGATATGATCGATCCGGTGGAAACCCGTCCGCTGCTGTGCGAATGGGTTGAGATGGCCTATCAGATGGAATCAACCAATCTCGGGCCTAAGAAACGTGGCATGCGATGCTAGATAAATAGTGGCCATCCAGAAATGGGTCATTTCTGGATGGCCACCAAATAGCGGATTGCCTTTTTCCCCTCTATACTAATTTTTTTCCCCTTCGTTTTTTTCTTTTCTTGACCTACGAGCCGAAATGGACAATAATCCGTTTCGTTATGTCATCATTGACCGAACGTATCTGCCGGCGCCCGCCAGGGGAACTTCCCATCCTAAAGAATGGCCCATCAGCCAAACCTCGCTAAAAATTATAAGGTTATTTAAGGTAAGTTTTAATCCTTTTTAAAAAATATAATAAATAAATTACTAAATATAACTAAAACTGAAAAATAATACCTTCAATACATAGATAGTATCTATCCAAAATATTCTTTTTTGACAAAAGCTATTTCTAATATTTTCAGCACTTTTATTTTTTTGCTTGACAAAATTAAGGGCCAAAGTTAGTTATAGAAAACGTTCGTTCTCCCAAGAGAAAGGTGCCAAGACGATTTGTACCAGACCAAAATTGGGTACATCTTGCGAGCCCAATTACCAATTGGTCCATAAAAAAGGATCTACTACTTCAAAAGGGGTAACAAAATGAGGTACGGCGCAACAGGGGTTAATTTAGAGATTGATCTATCCCGTGGTAACATTGAAAAGGTGGAAACAGATCCAGAAATAACTGAGCTGTTTTTAGGGGGCCAGGGCGCGGCTGCCAAAATACTCTTTGAACGGGTTCCCCCTGAAACAGACCCCTTTTCTCCAGATAACCTTTTGATTTTCAGTGCTGGGCTTTTACATGGTACACCCACACCGGCAGCTAACCGCGTTTCGGTCAATACCTTTTCTCCCCAGACCAACCTCATGTCGCATTCGCTGATGGGAGGCTTTTTTGGACCGGAAATGAAATATGCCGGTTATGATCAAATTATCATCCGCGGCAAGGCGGACGACCTGGTCTACCTTTATATTAACAACGACACGGTGGAAATTCGTGATGCTACCCATTTGCGCGGGTTGGGCTGCACGGAAACCGGTGACGTGTTGAAAAAGGAACTCAAAGACGAAAAGATTCAGGTGGCCGCCATTGGTCTGGCCGGCGAAAATCGGGTGTATACGGCATCCATTGACCATGGGCACTCCAGCGCCGCACGCGGCGTGGGCGTCATCATGGGCGACAAGCGCCTGAAGGCCATTGCCGTCAGAGGAACCAAGGATGTCAACGTCGCCAAACCGGCCGAGCTTTTCGAAATTTGCATGGAAATGCATAAAAAAATCGGCGGAAGTGATGGGTGTGGGGACTGGATGGCTTATGATGAGGATGACAGTTTCCATCATAATCATTTTTCCTGGGGCAATGCGCGTGTCCGTCGGTTGAATTTCTGGAGCGATGAACTGCAAGAGCGTTGGACCAAAATCAAATACGATAACATGGATCGTCAGACGAGTTGCTACAACTGCCCCAAGAAATGCCGCAACGTCATCAAGTATCCGGGCCGCAAACGCTTCGCCTACAAGTGCTATGGAAAAGATACCTATCACATGGCGGCTTTCAAGGAACTGGATTTCAGCTATGAAATTCTGGGCGAGGCTCAGGAATACGGGTTGGATTCCTATTCAACCCCCCAGGCGATGGCATTGGCGGTAGAACTCTATGAAGCCGGCATACTAACAGACGCCGATATGCCTGATTTCCCGAAGGACAGTGGGGATCGGTTCTTCTATCTGATGGAAAAGATCGTTCGCCGAGAAGGAATCGGCGACATCTTGGCTGACGGTGTTTACTGGGCCGCCCGGAGAATCGGAAAGGGCGCCGAAGCATACGACCACAATACCATCAAGAAATTTGAACAGCTGCCCATTAAACTGGGTAAGATCAACCCGGCTTATTTTCTGATGATCGCCACGGGTGAGAAAATGAGTATCACCCAGATTGAAGGCTCTTTTCCCCAGGATCCGATTCCTGACCTGGAAGAACGGCAGGCATTCGTCGACAATTGGGATGCCCCACCGGACCAAAAATTCAAAGACTACTTCCTCAAATGGGAAAAGCGCAACATCATGTCCAATCAGGCGTTCTGTGATATCGTCGACTGGAACGAGGCCATGCATTACATCGACGATTCCATCGGCCTTTGCGGATTCGTTTCATCATTCAGGGGGCAGTTTGGCGGTGGCGTTGCCTATCATATGAATAATATTCCTGATTTTATCGCATTGTCCACCGGTTTTGAAATGGACAAGGATAAACTGTGGAAATGTTTCCAGCGCATCCGCACCCTGGTGCGGGCTGTCAATGTCAGGCGAGGCCTGAGACGAAAAGATGAGCGGCCGCCTGAAGATCATTGGGTCGTCCGGGATGAAGAGATGGAGCAGAAACTGCTTGACGATTACTACGAATTCAAGGGCTGGAACAAAGAGGGCATCCCGACCAAGAAGACGCTCGATGAACTCGGCCTGGAATTTGTCAGTGAAGATTTTGTCAAAAGAGGCATTCTGACCGGCAGTGATGCGGAAACAGAGAATTAATAACGCTAGGGGGTGGTTACCGTGAAGGCTGGTTCAAAAAAGAAAATCATCAAAGAAATAAAAGTCGACATCGATAAATGCACGGGCTGCCGGTCCTGCGAATTGGCCTGTTCCGCATTTCACTCCGTGCCGAAATACAGCAGTATTAACCCGGCAAGGTCTCGTATTCGAGTCCTTATGGATGAAATCAAGGATCAGTATGTACCAATTCGTGCCGGTGACTATACGCATGCCGAATGTAACGGCAGAAACATTTATGTCATTGACGGCAAGGAATACTCCGAGTGTGCCTTCTGTCCGGCATCGTGTCCGTCCAGAGATTATTTCAAAGAGCCGGACTCCGGTTTGCCGCTGAAGTGTGACATGTGTGAGAGTGTACCGCCGTTGCCTGAGCCCATGTGTGTGCAGGCCTGCGAATTCGATGCGCTGACCTATGAAGAAAGAGAAGAGGAAGTCGTTGAAGAAGAAGTGAGTCGCAGTGAAATTGAAATCGGCATCCAGGCACTCATACGCAGATATGGCGCCAAATCGGTAAAAGAGGCGGTGAACAAAGCAACCAAAGGCTAACCCATCATTGATGAAAACCAAGAATAGGCGACCTATCACGTGGAAATACTAGCACCTTTCAAAGAAGTAATCGAGGAGATCGTAGACGCCGGCGGAGAGATTTCCAAGCTGTGTTTTCAATGCGGGAGATGCGATACCGTCTGCCCATGGAACCGAGTCCGCGATTTCAGCATACGCAAGATTATCCGGCAGGCAAACTTGGGACTCACCGAAGTTGATGGTGAAGATATCTGGCTGTGTACCACCTGTGGCCGGTGCGCGGACAATTGCCCCCGGGGCGTCAAACAAATCGACATCGGCGTTTCTCTGCGCCGCATGGCTTCGGAATATGAGGTGTTTCCAGCTTCTGTCAAATCGGCACGGACGGCTCGCGCGGGTATCATTTCCGAAGGCAACCCCTTGAGCGAAAGTCGCGACAAACGCGATGCGTGGGCCAAAGACCTGTCCTTGAAACCGTTTTCCGAAGAGATGGAAATTCTCTACTTTGCCGGCTGCTATTTTAGCTATGATCCCAGAATGAAAAAAGTGGCTGTGGCCACAGCCAACATTCTGAAAAAAGCCGGCGTTGAATTCGGGATTCTGGGCAACAAGGAAAACTGCTGCGGAGAAAGCATCCGCAAGACGGGAAGCGAAGATGTCTTCAGGGATGTGGCCCGGCAGAATATCAAAACCTTCATCGATCATGGCGTGAAGAAGATTTTGGTTTCCTCCCCGCATTGTTATCATACCTTTAAGAATGAATACCCCGAGTTCATGGTGCACTTTGATGTGGTCTTTGCCACCGAATACATCCTTGAACTGCTTCAAACCGGGCGCCTGATCATCAGTGGTGAATACAACAAGAAAGTCACCTACCATGACCCCTGCTATCTTGGACGGCATAACGGGATTTATGATCAGCCGCGCGAAATTCTGGATCGCGTACCGGGACTGGAACTGGTGGAAATGATCGACTCACGCAAAGATAGTCTGTGTTGCGGCGGTGGCGGTGGCCGGATCTGGATGGATACGCTCAAAGGTGAACGTTTCTCAGACATCCGACTGGATCAGGCGTTAGACGTGGGAGCCCAGGAGCTGGTGACTTCCTGCCCCTACTGCATCACCAACTTTGAGGATAGCCGGCTGACCATGGAATACGAGGACCGGCTGGAAATCAAGGATATTATGGAAATTGTCCAGGACGTGATCGAATAACGTTCCTTTTATATAAGGATACGATTCAAGGAACCGTAGACACCTGACAAGGACGGATGAAATTGGAAAAAGAAACAGTCGAAGAACGAGCCGCTGAGAGTTCAGCAGACGATAAGCGTGTAGACGTCATGATTGTTGGTGGCGGAATCAGTGGCATCCAGGCCGCTCTCGACCTGGCCGAAACCGGGTTTAAGGTCTATTTGGTTGATAAATCTCCGGCCATTGGCGGTAAAATGTCGCAACTTGACAAGACCTTTCCCACCAATGACTGCTCCATGTGCATCGAGTCCCCCAAATTCATCGAGTGCAGCCGGCATCCGAATATTGAAATTTTAACCTACACCGAGGTCGAACGGGTGGAAGGGGAAGCCGGTGAATTCATGGTGACCCTGACCAAAAAACCTCGCTACATCATCGAGGAGAAGTGTACCGGATGCACGGTTTGCGTTGAGTACTGCCCGGTTCAGGTTCCCGACCCGTACAACCAGAACCTCTCCTTGAACAAGGCCATCCATATCTACTTTTCCCAGGCCGTTCCGCTGATTACCTATGTCGATCCCGAAGCCTGCCTCTATTTGCAGGATGAGAAATGTACCATCTGTCAGGGGGTCTGCAAGAACGACGCGATCGATCTGGACCAGAAACCCGAACGGCTGGAAATTGAAGTCGGTGCGATCATTCTGGCACCCGGGTACGAGGTGTTTGACCCGCGTCCCCGTGGTGACTATGGCTATGGCATCTTTGAGAATGTGGTTACCAGTATGGATTTTGAACGCATCCTGTGCTCCACTGGACCTTACGATGGGGAGATCCTGCGTCCGTCAGATGGTAAACATCCCCACAAAATTGCATGGATTCAGTGTGTCGGGTCACGGCAGGTCATTGAGGGCGGCAACAGCTATTGTTCCGGGGTGTGCTGTGCGTACACCCAGAAACAGGTGATTCTGTCCAAGGATCACCATGCCGATCTGGATGCGACGATTTTTCACAACGACATCCGCGCCTTCGGCAAAGACTTCGAGCGATTCTATCAGCGGGCCGAGAATCTGCCTGATGTGCGTTTTATCCGCAGTTATGTGTCGATCGGGCGGGAGATCCCCGAAACCAAGAATGTTACCATCCGTTATTCGACCTTTGACGAGGGCGTCAAAGAAGAAGAATTTGATATGGTGGTGCTGTCTGTCGGGCTTGCACCGCCCAAAGACGCCTTGGATCTGGCCCAAAAGTTCGGTATCGAACTCAACCCGCATCAATTCTGCCTGAACAAAACGACCAACCCCATTGAAACATCCCGTCCGGGTATTTTTGTCAGTGGGGCGTTCCAGGGGCCCATCGATATTCCCGAGTCGGTCGTCACCGCCAGTGGCGCCGATGCCCTGTGTAGCCAGTTTCTGGCCTACCGCCGGGGCGATTTGGCCAAAGACCGCGTCTATCCGCCGGAACGCGACGTTAGCGGCGAAGAACCCAAGGTCGGCGTGTTCGTATGCCACTGCGGCGCCAACATCGGTCGTGTGGTGGATGTGCCTGACGTCGTCGAATACGCCAAAACCTTGCCAGGCGTCGTGCATGCCCAGGAGAGCCTGTTTGCCTGTTCCACGGACAATGCCCAGCAGATCTCCGATACCATTCGTGAAAAGGGCCTTAACCGGGTGGTGGTCGCTGCCTGTACCCCCCGAACCCATGAGCCGCTGTTTCGCGATACCTGTCGTGAAGGCGGAATCAATCAATACTTTTACGAGATGGCCAACATCCGTGAGCATTGCTCCTGGGTGCATTCCAAAGAGAGTAAAAAAGCAACCCAGAAAGCCAAAGAAATTGTCCGGATGTCGGTGGCGCGATCGACGCGGCTCGAGCCATTGGAAGAATTCGATTTGCCGGTGAACAAAAACTGCTTGGTGGTTGGCGGCGGTGTAGCCGGAATGACCAGTTCATTAAGTTTGGCGAACCAGGGATTCCAGGTTTACCTGGTGGAAAAGGCGTCTGAGCTGGGCGGCATGGCGCGCAACCTTTACTACACGCTTGAGGGCATGGATGTTCAAGGGCATGTTAAAGATTTGATCCGTCAGGTCTACCGGCATCCTTCCATTCATGTCTCCCACGATGCAAAAATTTTGGATGTGAGTGGGTACATCGGTAATTTTAATACCAAAATTGAATCCGAGGGAAGAATAAAAAAGATTCCCCATGGGGCCGCCATAATAGCCACCGGTGCGGAAGAGTATAAACCCACCGAGTACCTCTACGGTGAAAATGAAAACGTGGTGACTTCGGTTGAGCTGGAGTCGATGATCGTTGGGCAGGACGAACGATTGAAAAACTGCCAAAGCTTGGTGATGATTCAGTGTGTGGGCTGCCGCAACGAGGAAAGAAACTACTGTAGCCGGGTCTGCTGTGGGCATTCCATCAAAAACGCCCTTGAACTTCGGGCCATGAACCCGGATATGGATATCTATATTCTTTACCGGGATATGCGTAGCTACGGCTTCAAGGAGGATTTTTATCGTGAAGCCGCGGAAAAGAACATCCGCTTTGTGCGTTACACCGTGGATGACAAGCCTGAAGTGGAAGCCGTCGAGGAAGGTGGCCGCCAAATGCTTCAGGTGACGGTAACCGACCATGTGCTGGGAGACCAGCTGCTGCTTGACGCCGATATTCTCCAATTGGCCGCCGCCGTGGTTCCATCAAAGACTAGTGCCGACGTGGCCAAACTGTTCAAGGTGGCCATGAACCCGGACGGCTTTTTCCAGGAGGCTCACGTCAAGCTGCGACCGGTGGATTTTGCCGCGGATGGTATTTTCCTTTGCGGTACGGCCCATTATCCCAAACACATCAACGAGACCATCAGCCAGGCCTATGGGGCTGCCGGTCGTGCGGCAACCGTGCTGGTCAAGGATTCGGTGACGGCTTCGGGCGCGATTTGTGAGGTCAATGAGGATGCTTGCGAGGCTTGCGGGGCCTGCATCTCCCTTTGCGCCTATGATGCAATCGAATTCGCAGATACCCCCAAAGGGAAGAAAGCCCGGGTCAATCCGATTCTCTGCAAAGGGGACGGCCTTTGCAACACAAGGTGCCCCACCGGGGCCATATATCTGAAGCACTTTACAAACGAAGAAATACTTTGCCAGATCGATGCGGCTTAAACGAAAAAGTAGGTTTGACCGTATTGTATGGATTCATGATTAAAGCAAACCATGATCACTAAGGAGTGACGTTAAATGGCTACTATGCGCGAGTTCCGGCCTGAGATATTGGGCTTCCTCTGTAACTGGTGAGGATATTCCGCTGCGGACCTGGCTGGAGTTTCCAGACAACAATTTGCGCCTGATATCAAAATCATACGTGTGATGTGCACCGGTAGAGTCGACCTGTCGTTTGTGCTGCGTGCGATCGCAAATGGAAAAGACGGCGTGTTAATCGGCGGATGTTGGCCCGGTGAGTGCCATTACATCACCGAGGGCAATTACTTGGCCTTGAGCATGATTAACCTAAGCCGCAAACTCCTGGCACTGATCGGTCTTGACCCGAAGCGCCTGCGGCTGGAATGGATCGCGGCATCCGAAGGCAGCCGCTATGCAGAGGTCATGAACGATTTTTCCCAGACGGTGAAATCGATCGGCCCCTTAGGCAAAGCCGAAGGAATCGATGAAGACGTGCTCGCTTTCCGCCTGAGAACCCTGCAAAGCATGATTCCGTATATTCGATTGGTGGAACGGGAGCGATTTCGGGTAACCACCAAAAGTGTCGAAGCGGTTGAGGGGTTCTACGCCAGTGATGAATTTGCCACCATGTTCCAGGAATTGATTGCCGATAAACTGGCCATCTGTCAGATCATGGACCTTTTGCGGGAAAAGCCCCGTTCAACCGGAAAACTTTCCAAGATCATCGGTCTGAGTACTTCCGAGATATCGCGCCACGTCAACATCGCCGCCCGGCAGGGAATGTGCCGCTTTGACGAACAAAAGAATATGCTTGCCGCCGCCTACAACCCGGATGCGGATGAATCGGCGGCCAAGGCAGCGGCCGAGGTTAAACCGCTGGCCTTGGGTAATGACAAGATCGATCAGATCATTGAAAAGTACCAGGGTAATCCTGGGGCCTTGATCCACGTGCTCATGGATGTGCAGAGTGAGAATAAATGGCTGCCCAAGGAGATTTTAACCCTGATCAGTGAAAAACTGAATGTTCCCTTGAGCCGGGTCATACAGATTTCTTCTTTTTACAAGACCTTCAGCTTAACGCCTAAGGGACGCCACGAAGTCCACGTCTGCAACGGTACATCCTGTCACCTCAGAGGGGCAGATCACCTGCTCGCTTCGGTTCAGGAACTGATCGGCATCCGGCCCGGTGAGATGGACGCGGATTCCAAATTCAGTCTGGATACCGGCAATTGTTTGGGGTGCTGTACGTTAGGACCAGAGATCATTATCGATGGAGAGCATCACGGTAGGATTTCAGCTGACAAGGCGAAAGATTTGCTAAAAAACTACGCGTAAGGAAAGACTATTATGCCAAGGATAAATTCAGCTGCTGAGTTGAATGCATTAAGAGCGGATATCCTGTCCCGCAAAGATCCTGAGAAACCGGCGATTGCGATCTGCGCGGGTGCGGGATGTCACGGGTTGGACAACGGGGCGGTGATCCGGGCCTTTCAGGAAGAAATCGAAAAACAGGGCTTGACCGATCAAGTGGACGTCAGGGCCACCGGTTGCCACGGCATGTGCGAACAGGGACCCAATGTCGCCATCTATCCTGAAGAGATCTACTACGTGAAGGTCACACCGCAAGATGTGCCTGAAATCGTGAAACAGACCATTCAGGAGAAAACCGTGGTTGACCGCTTGGTTTACACGGATCCGGTGAGCGGCGAAAAAGCGGTTCATTTAAACGAGATCCCCTTTTACAAGCTCCAGCGCCGCAATCTGATCAGCCATAATACGCGCATCGATCCAACCAATATTGAGGATTATATCGGAAATGGCGGCTACGCGGCCCTTTCCAAGGCGCTTTTTGAAATGAAGCCCGAGGATGTACTGGGCGAAGTCAAAAAAGCCAATTTGCGCGGACGGGGCGGCGGCGGTTTTCCGGCGGGCCTCAAATGGGAGACCGCGCGCAACGCGCCAGATAAAGAGAAATACGTTATTGTTAACGGTCATGAAGGGGAACCGGGGGCATTCATGGACCGGGCGATCTTTACGGGCAATCCCCATCTGGTGTTGGAGGGACTCATCATCGGTGCCTATGCCATCGGAGCCCATCAGGGATTTATCTACACCCGCCACGACTCCAAGCAGCTCAAAAAGAACATCGATCGGGCTCTCGAACAGGCCAGAGAATATGGCCTGTTGGGTGACAATATCATGGGCTCGGGTTTCAGCTTTGACGTCGAGGTGCATTTTGACGTTGGTATTTTCGTTTCCGGTGAATCCAGTGCCTTGATGCGGTCCATCGAGGGTAAGAACCCGGAACCGCGGCCCAAATACATCCGCACCTCGGTCCACGGTATCTGGGACAAGCCCAGCAACCTGAACAACGTGGAAACCTGGGCCAATGTTCCCCAGATCATCGAGAAGGGGGCCGACTGGTACGCCGGCATCGGTACGGAGCGCAGCAAGGGGACCAAGATGATCTCCCTGTCCGGTAATGTGGTCAACGCCGGTGTTGTGGAAGTGCCGTTTGGAACCACCTTAAGGCAAATCATCTACGATATCGGCGGCGGCGTTCCGGGGGGTAAAAAAATCAAGGCCATTCATTTTGGCGGAGCCATGGGCGGTTCGATTCCAGAAAGCCTGATTGACACGCCCCTTGATTTTGATGAACTCAAAAAGGTGGGGGCTCCCATGGGCGCCGGGGCCTTGATGGTCATGGATGAGGATACCAACATGGTCGACGCCACCCGTTTTTTCCTTACCTTTTTGACCAATGAATCCTGTGGCAAATGTGTGCCCTGCCGCGAAGGTATTCGGCAACTGCTTACCATCTTAGGCGATATGTGTGACGGTAACGGCAAAGAAGGCGACATCGAAACCATGCAGGAGATTGCCGAGGTGATGAGTGCCGCATCCCTGTGCTCGTTGGGGAAAACGGCCACCGACCCGCTTAAAGGTACGCTAAAGTATTTTAGAGAAGAGTATGAGGCGGCGATCAAGTAGTGTCTATCGATAATTTTGTAGACGCGCAGGATAATTAAAATCATCTATGGTTGTGACCAACCAACGCAACAGAGAGTGAAGCTTGATGAGTGATATTACATTGAACATCGACGGCAGGGAAGTGAAGGCTAAAGAAGGCATGACCGTACTCGAGGCTGCCAAAAGTGCCGATATCCATATCCCCACCTTGTGTCACAACGAGATGCTGGAGCCTTATGGCGGATGTCGGCTGTGCACCGTGGAAGCCGAAACGCGGGGACGCACCAAGCTTGTCGCGGCCTGCCTTTTCCCGGTCGAGGCGGATCTGATTGTTCGTACAAGGTCTGAAACGGTTGATAAAATCCGCAAACTGATATTGGAGTTCCTGCTTGCCCACGCACCGGATTCAGAGAAGATGAAGGAGCTGGCCAAAGAATATGGGGCAGACAAGGACCGGTTCCCCAAATCTTCCTCGTTTTGCATTCTGTGCGGGCTGTGTGTCAGGTACTGCGCCGAGGTGAAACAGAAGAATGTGATCGCCTTTGTCGACCATGGTGCCAAGCGGGAAATCAATTTTATTCCGGAACTGGCTGCCCAGGAATGCTGGGACTGCAAGGAGTGTTTTCCGCTGTGCCCCACTTCTTATTTGCAGGCGGCATATCACCTGACGCATGCGCTGGCTTTCCCTACACTCAAGCTGGAGACGGCAGCCAAGGCATGAGGGCGACCAGGTTAAAACAGTATATCGTACCGCGTACGCCAAAAAAGCAGCTGCATCGCGGGCTGCATCATCGCAACCATAGAATAATCAGGGGAGGAACCTTGCATGGCAGTCATATTTTCAGCACGCGAAATCGCCGAGTCCGCCGTTGAAAAAGAGAAAAGGCGCAAAGCTTTTTATGCGAAAGTCTGTGAACTTAGCACGGACAAAAAGATGAAGGATCTTTTTCAGTTTCTGACCGACGAGGAAGACAAACACGTGGCGGCGTTCACGAAACTTCGGGACAGTCTGCCGGCAGAAACCCGCGCAGATGAGTATGACGAAGATATGGACGCCTATATGGACTCGATGATCGATGATCGTCTTTATTCTAAAATTGATTCGGCCGAATTCGTGAAAGAGGCCATCGACACCAAGAATGTCTTTCAATTGGCGATCGGCTTTGAAAAGGACGCTATCCTTTACTTCCGTGAATTCATGCCCTTTTTGAATGATGCGGATAAGAAGATCGTTGATGGATTGATAGAAGAAGAAAAAGGGCATATCCGCAAGCTTGCCGAGGTTCAAAAGCAGATGGGCGAGTAGAATAAACATGAAGACCAATAGATGGTAGCCCTATCGGTCAATACAGCGGCTCCCTGATTTTACAACTGAGCGCAGGGAGCCGTTCTTTTTTTACGAGTAGCCGATTTATTTGATACTGCTGATAGCAAAACCGACCAAGTAACTGGAACCTTTCGTGGTAATCCCCCGGGTCTTTTTAACGACCGCTGCAACAACGTCAAGATCACCATCACCGTCAACGTCTACAAGGGCTGAATCGGCTATAAACCTGGCCACGTCCATGGTGTGTGACGTGGAGCGGATGCCGGCATTCTGATATTTGAGCCATTCCAGCCGTCCTTTGGCGTAAATCCGATGGCGAGCCAATACGCTACTGCCCTTGAAGCTAAACTGGTTTTTAACCACCAACAGTTCCTGAACGCCGTCATTATCTACGTCGTGAAGATGAATTCTGGGAGGCAGGTAAATATACTCCTTTTCATCCCACTGCTCTTCATCCGTAAAAACGATAAAATTTGCCCCCCCGCCGTACTTCTCGGTGGTGAGCCAGATCTCTTCTCCGGATGGACTGAGGATTTGTACGTAGCTGTCTGAATCATAGGTCACCACTTCAGGTTTATCTGGTGATCGGACAGCGCCACAGGCAAATCCAAAAATATTCAGATTACGCGGCAAGGCAAGCCGTTCACCAGCAGTATAAGCCGTATTGGTCCATTGCATCTCGTAAATACCGGATGTGAATTGTTTTCCCTGGCCCTGGCGCTGGCCGACCAGTATACGCCCCCGGTGAAAAAAATCCACGTTTCGAAAATACCAGGGCAGTTGGGTGGCGATTCGTTGCAAGTCGTTACCGTCCCATTCCAGTACAAAAGAGAGTACTTTGCTATCTTTTTGGCCGAATCGTGTGACGAAAATTTCCTGCCTGCCATTGCCATTGACATCGGCGATATCCACACCGATAAAATCGCCTACACTGTCGTATTCGGCGAGTTTAGCCCACTTGGCGCCAATGAAGCGATAAACGAACAAATGATTGCTGGTGATGGTTACAATGTCGGCGATGCCGTCTCCATCAACATCGCCTGCTGAGATACCGCTAGCTTGGCCCTTGATGGAGCCGATTCCCGGCAGTCGAGTTGGTTCAGTTTGGCTGAGTGTTTTTCCGACGTTGGAAGGGTGCCGATCTGTCGCGGGAGATGGCATGGGTGCGGTGACAACAGAAGGCGAGGTTTTTTTACCAATCGTCGGGGGCACGGATTGGTCCGGTTGCGATGGGCTGTGCCCGAGTAGACGGGTGTTAATGGTGGCCGCTAATTCATTAATGTGCTCGATCAGCTCGGCCTGCTGGCGACCTGTTCGATTAAAGGATAGCACCGGTGTGTCTACTGCCGATCCTTTTAACACTTGTGCATCGGTACTGGCGCTATCGCCCACGATGGTAACACTGCCGGTGATCACATAATCGGCAGCGGCCGTTTGGGATAAGGCCTTCAGGTTATCTCTTTTCCCATCGGCAGTAGCGACAGTGACGTTGCTGTCTTTTTCCAATCGCGAGGTCAGCATATCACTGATTCCCTGCTGCAGGTAACTGAATTTTTCAGCTGCGTTGATGGTAAACGGAACGATCAGAATGCGGGTCGTTTCACCTGCCTGACTGATTTGCGCCGGTGTCGAAAGGACGCTGAAAACAAAAGTTGTTATTCCAATGAAGATTAAAAAGAATTTGTCTATGTAAACCGGTTTTGTTCTGTTCACAGCTTCCCATCGCTTTTGTTGGTACAGGTTATTGAAGGGCGCCGTTCGTAACCGCTACGTCGCTGCTGGGCATCATTTTTGTAGCTATGCCAAGCATGATGAACTCGTAAAAAGTTCCGTTCGGAAGAATCCGTCAAGAATGATAATCCCTTTACATATCCGGTCAGGGGAGTCAAGCTGTAAGCTTTGTATGGTAAAAACCCTATGTTTATCTGCCCTTTTTAAAAAAACGCTTTCCGTTTATTAAAAGGGAAGCCTGCCAGGGGCAGGCTTCCCGATATTTCGCATCGATTCTCGCTATGGCAACGAACTGCCATGGGAATCGGTGGGTGTTACGATGTATGCCGATTAAAAAAGCACCCGCATCCACAAACTGTAAACGTTGGACGGGTCTGGATCAATATCGTCCATGAAACTGGCATCGACCCGTTGATAGGTGGCGTGCAGAGTGGTTTTGGGAGCGATCGGGTAAACGGCTGCCGCCAGCAGGTTGTAGCCTTTTTCGAATTCACCGGTGACGCCGGTGAGATCGTCGTCATCGGCGACCATGTAATGGAATTGACCGATCAAAGAAAGCTTTTCAAACATTGTGTACATGGCGCCTACACCCGCACCCTTGGAGCCGGTGCCTTGTAAATAGGGGTCAAATACATCGCCGGGCAGGGGGCCGGGAGGAATCACTGATGAAAAGAGAAAACCATTGGCACGCCCATAGGTTTCCGTATCCCAGCCCATGGACCCACCGTTGCGGATGTCGTAGGAGGCAAAGGGGTTACCCATGGAGGTTATCTTTTTTTCATTGTCACCCGCGGCGGATGAGTAGAACAGGTCCAAGCCCACCTTCAGGGCATCGCTGATGTTGAACATACCGTTTACATTGACCTGGGTTCCGGTATAGTCAACGGTCGTGTCGGTTTCTTCATAGGTAAGCTCACCGCCGAACTGCGCCACCTCACCATGAACGGCTAAAGCGCCAAGATCCATCCTGACACGTAAACCAAACACGTGCGGTTCTTCTTGGTTGTTATAATCGAATCCCGTTCCATTGGGGGTTGCGCCATGGCCACTATCCGATTGCTTCACACCGAAAATATTGGCGGCAAACGTGTCACTTTTCCACCCCAAAACAGCCAGATAACGATCCTGATCTTTGGTTTCGGGCGTTTCATCCCTCAGGCTGAACAAGCGTGTGCTATCCGTACCGCTGCCGATTCCTTCCCACGCTTTGATCCACCCCAGGCGGATGCCAAACGGGGTGCCGGTTTTGATGTCGAATTGCAGGCCCGGTTCATTGTCACGGAACACTTGGGTTTGACCAACCGGGAAAAACTGAAGGCCGGCGCGAACACGCAACCATGTGGTGTCTACGTCAACATAGGCGCGATCCACCTGAATTTCGGAATCGTCATTGTTGGTTGATGTGTCACCGGCTCGGTTCGTATCAAAATCCTGATCGTGTCCCCACATGCCTTCGGCAAAGTCAAAGCGCAGATGAGCAGAGACATTGTCCGAGGCCTTGAACGTGGGAGCCAGACGGAAGCGCTGGTAAACATAGTCGAGTTCGTCTTCGTCAAGCGTTTCGGCCAATCCTTGATTCTGAGAAAAAACGCCTTCTGCATGAAAGCCCTGGACGACATACTCGCCCTTGATGCTCAGATTGGGCTCTGCCGCCGCCGGGACGGTCATGGCTACAACCAGTGACACTGCCAAAAAAACTACAAACCAATTTTTCATTTTTTACTTTCCTCCTCCGAAAGAGTTAACATGGGTGACGACTATCAACGATATGCACCAAAGATGTTGCTTTACAGGAAGCTTGTGGAAGACTATGTCAAAGAAAAACAACGACCGTAGTCGATCCTCAAAAAAAAGGCTACCTGTCGATGCAGACCTGATGGTCAATCACCTTCCCCCAATAAAAAAAATGAAAATGTTGAGCCGGTTGGTTCTTCATCGCGGGATACCTTGAAGCAGGGCTCGCAACAAATCAACAGAAACCAATAATCTGCTAACTTCCCGGCAGTGATATGTATTTCGCCATCGCAACCGTGTCCGGAATAATCGTTGCGATGGCGTTGGTACTTGAAAGATGAAGTGGGGGGGGCGTTGTTTGCGGAAAGGTCGATAAAAAAGATGATCAGTGCAGATAATCGTAATTCCCCGCACACCAAACCATTCCCATCGGTTGCTGAACGAGGATTTACGAATTTGGGCTTCTTTTCTGCGTGTCTAACCATAAACTCTCAAAAATAGCGGGTACAAGGAGTAACAGCAACATTCAATCAACAAACAGTTTGCGAAACAGAGTCAATCAATTCGCAACGCAGAAATGATGCAAAATTAAAGCATCATAAAGTTTAAAAAATGAATTTAATTTATTAAATACATTGAGTAATTAAATTTATATATCTCTATTGGACAAGTTGTGTCAATAGTATTTGTAAATTATTTGTAGAAGAATGGATCATTCGTGTGTTGAATCGATACGCAGGATAGGATAATTTACGTGTTGAATAAAAATGGGGGGTCCATTCATTGTTGATGTAAACGCGTATAGGCGGGGATGAGGGAAAAAGCAGACGATGAGCAATTCTAACTACAAAAGCAACCTGACGATTGACGAAAGAGTGTTGATCGCAACCGTGAGAGCCGCCGAATTTTTTAAAAGAGTCCATTCTAGCGTTTTTAAAAAATATGGCCTATCCTTTTCGAAATACAATCTGTTACGGGCACTCGATGCCAGCAGTCATGGCCGTAGCCGGATCAGTGACGTGAGCCGCATCATGCTTGTGCCGAACGCCAACATTACCGGTGTGGCCAAACGGCTTGCAAAAGATGAATTTATCGTCAAAAAATCCGATCCCACGGATGATCGCGTAACGATTCTAGAAATAACACAAAAAGGAAAAGATGCGATCAGAACCATCGAAAAGGACAAGGACAGCAGTTTGAAGATGATGTTGAAGGGGTTGTCGAATAACGAAAAATCAGCATTTCTGGAAAAAATAAATACGATATTGAAAAACAGCCTATTGTCGCCGGATAAAAAGGATTTTGGTCAATTCTGATGAACCGACAAACTTAGCACTCACCTTTTCTTTCAATATTGAAGGACGACGAGGACGCCGATGATTCGATCAACATCGCTTTTAGTGTTTCAAATTCATCGGTATCAATGGCACCGGTTTGTTTGAGTTCTGCAAGATGCTGCAACTGATCAAGAATATCAGCTGTATTGGTATTCCCATTGGCCGATGGCAACAACGGTCGATTTTCCTGCGGTAGGGCAGGGCGCGTATCGGCCTGATCGTGTCCGCAGGAAAATTTTACCATTCCATTAAAAATTGAAAGTTCAACCGGTTTGCCCAATAGCAGGTTGCGGCGAACCTCTTTGCGAACCAAAGAGCCGTTTTGTCGGAATCGAAACCATAGCCTCCGGCATAGTTTAACGGCAAGCCAGCACAAGACGATCAATCCTGCTATCCCACCAGCGATAATAACATACCGTAAATCCAGCGCCCCTTTGATCAGGATCACCACAAAGGTCCCTAAAAGGGGAATGGCAAACAGAGCAATCAAAATAACATAAAAAATTCCCAAGCTCCGGAGGAAATAGAACTGACGCTGCCAATATCCGTCTTTTGAATCCACGATGTTGTTATTCCTAAAAAATATGTTGCTGGTATAACAGTTCGTAATAGTATCGAAAAATGACAAAACCCAGTATGGAATGCCATTATCCTCAATATTGATCTTTCATAATAGCATATCAATACCAACTAAGGATTACAACAATCCCTATGCGGTGTCCATCCAGAAATAGGCAAACAAGGATGATTGGGCACCATCAATGGGATATCGCTATTGGGATAGTGGTGAAGTGCTTTATTTTTGTTTACATTTTATAGCCAATCGTTCGCAAAAAGGATTTACGCTTGGCGATATCGGCGTCACCTTCAATGCCCTTGGTTGAAAAACCATCGATAACCCCCATAATTCCGCGTCCCTGGTTCGTTTCGGCGATAACCACCTCGACCGGATTGGCGGTCGCGCAGAAAATTCGGCACACTTCAGGGACCGCTTTAATGGCGTTGAGAATGTTAACGGGAAACATATCCCGCATGAAAATGATAAAACTGTGCCCGGCCGAAAGAGTCATTGCGTTTTTCTGGGCCAGCGCAATCATCTCGTCGTCCGTTCCAGCATAACGAACAAGGCATACATCAGACGCTTCACAAAATGCGATGCCGAATTTTGCACCGGGTACGGTATTGATGATCGCTTCGTAGATATCTTCCACGGTTTTAATAAAATGGGACTGCCCTAAAATCAAATTGTGAAGTTCTGGGTTTTCGATGGTGACGATTTTCAGTTCCATGGTATTCTTCTCTTCCTGTTTATCTGAGGATTGATGGAGAACTGGCGATGTTGGCATCGCCGGCCTTTTTTTGTCTCCGATCATGAGCTTGTGTGCTTCTTTGGGTGGTGGCAACGAGTATCTCAGAGAGATCGCCGCAGGTCAACAAGAACAAGTATTTTCGTTTTCTACCCTTAACAGGTTACAATTTTTTCACCTCCAATTTGTATTTTTTTTGCCATCGTTGGCAATTCAGCAGTTATCGATTAAAACGAATGAATTCTATTAAAAAATAGAAGGTTATAATGGATTGAAGTATGTTGGAAAATATTGAAATATTTTATCTTCATACAAAATATGAATATCATTCAATTGCCGGATAATGTGCAAAAAACGCAATCGAATGCGCTAAATATTGTGGTGAATTTTAAAAAAAACTGTAATTATAGATGATTAAAAAGTGGAACGATTTTTGCTTTGCCCAAAAACCAAAAAACGGTCCCGGTTTTTGAGGGTTCTGGATTTGTTTTTGGAATGCAGCTCATACTGATCGTCGATATATTGCCCCTAACAGTCCTTGGGATCGAAAAATCCGTCAACGATAATCTCGTCGTGACTTATCTATCATCCACAAACGAGGAGGAAGGATTGAAATTATTTAGTATTATTTCCATTGTAGGGGCCGCTTGCATCGTTTTTTTAGCCTGTTCTGAAAACCAATCCATGGATACAAGTCAACTTGAAAAAAAAGAAAAACAAGCAGTCGCTGAGGCGGCGACAAAAGCACCCGAAAAGCCCAGCGAAGTCGATGGAATCATAACATATACAGAAAAAGGACTTGCGGTCGTTACCGAGAGTGATCTTTTCCTCGTGATGGGGCAGGACCTGGCGGAAATGGTTGGAAAAAAAGTCAAGATCACTGGTGCCATTGCCGAAGTTGATGAGAACCAGGTCATCCAGGTGATGTCGGTCATGCCCATTAAATAATATGGCTTGTGGTTTTGGCCGTTGCAGGTAGAAAGCCTCCCGAAAACGGGAGGCTACCTTTTAAATAATTGTTTGTTGTCCCATGGGGCTGGTTCATCATCAGAGGCCTTGTGATAAGGCTGGTTCTCATAATCCACAGCGATGATGTTCTCGCACATGACGCTTAATTTTTTGATCACCACCTGATGGTCGGGATGCTGCTGATAATGCTGCAGCGTGTCAAGGTTGGCAAACACCGATACCAGGACAAAGTCGTAGGAACGCTCGGAATGCACCACATCCCGTCCAAAATCATAACTTTGAATTTCGTTGATTCGGTCAGGTAGCTCGCCCAGCAGCGCCTCGAGTTCATCGATATTTTTTTCCGTTACATCAGATTTAAATTTCATCATTACGACATGAGTAATCATTATCCGTATCCTTTCCTTTTTGGCTTACCCTTATAGCACAAGCAAAAGCGAAGCTGAATGGCAGATTGAACTGTCGGTTGATCCTGAGGTATACAGTGGACAACGCCATTATTTCATTTTATAACTGAAGGTGCTTTAAACGACTGTTTTCCCAACATCTTAATGCCAATGGAAAGGAAAATGAACTGATGCAAAACAAAACCGGTCAGCCGGTTGCCTCCATTATCATGGCGGCGGGCAGGGGAAGCCGCATGAAAAATTACAGCGGCAGCAAGACCCTTCTGCCGCTCGACCCCGCAGCCTCTGTTTACGAGGGGCACCAACCCATCATCCTGTATTTAATGGATCGTCTGCCTGACGGCCCCAAAGCCATCATTGTCAATCACTGTAAGTCTGATGTGATGGCCGCTACCCGGGCATCCGGTGCGGCCTACATTGAGCAGCCCGTTCTCAATGGCACCGGCGGTGCGATTCTTGCTGCAGGTGATTTTATCAATTCGTTGTCGGTTGACGCGGTGATCATTACCATGGGTGATGTTCCATTTGTGAAAAAGGAAACCTATCTGTCCATGGCAGACGGATTGCCCGCCCATGACCTCATGATTCTCGGTTTTTCTCCGGTTGATAAAAAACAGTATGGTGTACTTGAAATCGATAGCGGAAAGGTAAAAAAGATCACTGAATGGAAATACTGGCGAGACTATCCGGCTGAGCGCCAGGCTGAACTGACAGTCTGCAATTCAGGGATTTATGCGGTGCGCCGTCCGGCCTTGATGCACTATCTGCCTATTTTGGCTTCGCGTCCTCAGATCGTTCAAAAAAAGGTCAACGGCAAGCTGACCGATATCGAGGAATTCTTTTTTACAGATATGATCGAATACATGGTGCAAGACGGTAAGCCGGTTGGTTATCATGTGGTGGATGACGAGACGGAAACCATGGGCGTCGATGATGTCGACGCGCTGCAAAAAGCTCAGGCGGTATTTAAGGATTCCGGTTTTACAGCTTTAACATGAATCGTCCAATATCCGTTGAACGTGACGACGGGCCCGTTCAAACGGGTCCTCAAAAGGTACATTTTCTTTCAGCCTTAACGGTAAGGGAACAAGAAAAAAATACAGACTCTGGACAAGAACGAAGAGCCAGATGGCCAGCGACCAAGTAACGGCTGTGTGCGGGCTGAGCGCCGATACCAGGCCCGCACCGCCAAAAATGGTGATGGTCTCCGCCACAAGGGCGCGAAACGGGGTCTGGCTAAAACAGATCCCACTGCGGATCCAGGACAGAACCCCTAATACCATGAAAAAAAAGCACCCCTAATGCCCGGCCACAACGCTGATCCCAGAAGCAGGGCCAGGGGAAAGATGAGCACAACTTTTGGTTTCTTGCTCCAGTAAGCTAAAAGTACGGCGTACCCCGTCATGCTCGCCCAGAGCATCAACTTGAATGCAGTGGCCCATCCCATAACTAAGGCAAACAATACGGCGGATGGCCATACCACTGCCGCGCTGATCAACCCGTAAACGATCGTGCCGCGAGCCTGTGGATTCATGCTGCACCGTCCTGCGCAAGCGCCTGTTTGCGTCGAATCAATTCCAACTCGATTTCCTCATCGCGAATTTGTCCTGAACGACCATCAACGGAAAAAGAACGCGCTACACTGACAAAGGAATCGTTTTCAGACCGCCGTTGCCAGGTTTCCGCCCGCGCTTTCAAGGTCTCGTACTGCAATTGTTGGTCCTTGATCGTTTCCACCAAACAGGCTTTTTGCTTTTGGGCCGCTGATAGTTGTTCCTCCAGTTCACCGGCTGCTGCTTCTATGCCGAGGCGACGGCGAATCAGCATGCGAGCGATATCGGTCTTCTCCTTGGATAGTGCCAGATCCACGTCTTCTAATTTATTTATCTCTTCTTGATTTATAGCTGTCGTACTGCAGGGACTTGGATACGCGTTTCTTTTTCTCAGCCGTGACGGCTGGCGGACCGGCGAATGTTTCTTCCACCTGATCGCGCAGGACCTTGACATCCGTGGTCAGGTTCTGGGTCACTTTACAGGAACCAACAACCCGATTGATGGCGGCCTGCTTGGCTTCATATTCCCGGATGCGTTGCTGGGCGCGGGATTTTTTGCCATCGCGGATATCTTTGGCCACGTTTTCCTTGAGTTGACCGAATTCATCCTTGACTACTTGATCGGTCCAGACCTTTTTGTTGATACTGGCCATGGCTGCCGCTGGATCAGCCACGCACAAAACCGTAGGCGGTTTTGGCGTTTCAATACGCTGGGGCTGGTTGGCAAACCGGTACTGCATCGCTAAACGGCCCATGGGGATGGTCCCCAAGGTGTCGGTGGGCACGCGAAAAGTGAGAAAAATGGTGCGTTGTTGGCCGGAAAGCAAATCTCCCGGGTGGACGACCGCCACACCTTTTTCATGACGGACAGGATAGCCGCCGGCATCTGCAAGGATCACACCGGTTGAAAGGGGCATGCGGATCTCAAGGTCAGACACAGCCACGCGGCGGCTGGCCGACAGCTCGCTCTTAAACACCTGAGCAAAGGACCGGGGATCCTCCAAAAAGTGATAACTGCCTGCACCGTGATCGGCAATGGTGGTCATGAGCGTTTCATTGAAGTCGAGTCCGACACCGACGGTACTGACGGTAAAATGGTGTTCCACAGCCAGGCCGGCCATTTGTCCCAACGGACTCGGATCGGTGATGCCTTGATTGGCCAGGCCGTCGGATATCAGGATCACCTTGCGCTGACGCGCCTTGCCGGGCATTTCCAGCATGAGATCGATTCCCTGGCGTAGGCCCCCGCCTAGGTTGGTCCCGCCACCGGAGACGATCTTACGGGTCAGCGACACCAGATGGCGATGGTTGTCCGCCGTGATCGGCAAAAGCGGTGCAAGGGTTTGCACGCCGTCGGAATAGGCAACCAGGGCCAGCCGATCATTCGGGCTGAGCTGCTCTATTAGATCCAGCACCGCTTGACAGGCATCGGCAAGCTTTTGTCCTTCCATGGAACCGCTGCGGTCCAGTACAATCACAACATCTGCCGGTGGGGGTGGGGCATCGCCCTGATCCGGTAACCGATGGGCAGTCAGACTGAGGGCCACGGTGGCATGGCCGTCTCCGTGCTTAAGGATTTTTTCCTGAACCACTTCGCTGGATACGGTCAAACCGCTGCCCGTTGTATATTGAGGGGACGTGGGGGAAACGGTGGCCTGAGAGCCCATGACGTTCAGAACGGTCAGGACACCCGTGGTCAATGCAATCAGGCCGAGGATGGTAATCAGATGTTTGGTTTTTCTGGACATGCAATGCCTCCTTGTTCAAACTCGAAAAGATCATGGCTGGGCCGTTGGGCCGCATTTATGAATTGGATTCTACGCGGCTCGAAGAGAAATACAATTCAAACAAATGCAAAAGGTTAGGTGAAAATTTTTACATAACTTTTGCTTTGATTGGCACGGTTGATGGTGTAATGAAAAGACAAGACCATTGGGCAAGCGATGCAAACACGCAGCGAATGAAAAGGGAAATATCCATGACCCATTCCAAAGCACGGATTTTAATTGTGGAAGATGACACGGCCATCCTCAAAGGGCTTTGCGATGTGTTGGTGTTCAATGGGTATGCCGTGGACGGTATCGACGATGGCCTCAAGGGATGTGAAACCGCCTTGAGCGGACAGTACGATCTTATTATCTTGGACGTGATGCTACCCGGTATGGATGGATTGTCCATTTGCCGTAAGGTCCGCAAACGGATGCCGACTCAGCCGGTGATCATCCTGACCGCAAAAGGCTCCGAAGATGACGTGGTGGCGGGCTTTAGCGCTGGTGCGGACGACTATGTGAGCAAACCATTTTCGTTGCGGGAACTGATGGTTCGGGTGGAGGCAGTGCTTCGAAGAAGCGGCAAGTCAATGGGTGAGGAAAAAATCAACGTTGGCAAAATCCTGTTCGACAGCCTGAATTTGCAGGCCGTGTATCAAGACCGCAAAGAACCACTGACCCGCCGGGAAATCGATCTGGTCGCTTATCTTTACCGTAACCGTGAGCGTATCGTCTCCAAAGCTGAGCTGCTCGCCGAGGTGTGGCGGTATAAAGATCCCCATGTGGAAACGCGTACCGTAGATATCCATGTGCTCAAATTGAGAAAAAAAATTAGCGTCCTGACTGATGGAAAGGCCTTGATTGAAACCGTTCGCGGTGAAGGATACCGTCTGGAGCCGGATCATTGAAGAAACTGCGCCTGACCATGATTGTGTTTGTGGTTCTGATTTCACTGCCGCTGGCTGTTGTCGTCTGGCGCACCTTTGGCGCATTGGACCGAGAGGCCCGGTCGCAGGTACGGTTTTTTGCCGAACAGCTCCTGGACGAGATTGAAGCCGAACTGTCCCATCTGGTGCGTCAGGAAGAGGATCGGGCGGTGGACGAATACCGCCATACCATGGTCCAATCTCAAGGAACGGTGGTGTCCCCCCTTGCCCGTCTGCCTGATCAGAGCTACATCCTGGGCTATTTCCAAAACAATCCGGACGGCTCATTTCAAACACCGCTCGTTGAGGACGGCCAATCGGTTCCTTTTGCCTTGGCCCAACGTTTTTCTCAACTTAAGACATTTAACCAGTACTTCAACCAGCGCAAACGAGATGTTCAGGATCCTTTGACGCTGGATACAGTAACTTCCACAACAGCACTGCCCGAAAAAAAAGCGTCATCCGATTTTAAGGAGCGGTTTCTGAAAAGCACCGAGCGCAAAAAAAGCAAAACCGTTCTTGGTCAAAAGAAGGCTCGTGTAGAAGAAATTACCGCTGTTCAGGCCATGAATGTGGCCCGACAGGACCGTGTGGCTGAGCAAGCGGCAGTTGATGAGGATGCCTTTTACGAGAAAGATGTCAAAGATGTCCGGCAAGACGATTCGTCGATGGACAAAAGCCAGTTGACATCTGGATATACCATCAATGCGCCTGCTTCCCGGCCACGGATGAGCCAATCATCGACGGATAGCCATTCGCGGAGTCGCTTCCAAGTGGAAGTGGCGCCCCTTCAAACCGTGGTCATGGATTCAGAAAGTGTGTTTGTGTTTCGAAGGATCGTCATTGAAGGTCAGATCTTTCGTCAGGGATTTGTACTCGCGCTTCAGCCGTTTCTCGATCATCTGTTGGCCACGTTTTATGCCCCCCAGCCGATCGCCCGGTACATACAATTGATCTTCAATGCAGCCGGCCGATCGGTTTCTGGCGATGGTGAGACGGATCCTGCCCGCATTTCTGCTGGTGAGTGGATTACGGCAAGGACCTTTCCGGCCCCGTTTAATTTTCTTACCGCTCAGATCCGGATCAAGACACTGCCGGTATCCCCTGCACGGCGGGTGCTGATACTGGCTCTGACCGTATTGGGGGTCGTGATGGTGGTGGGATTGGTGCTGATCTACCAGAATGCGCGGGCGGTCATGGATCTGTCGGAACGACGTGCCCGATTTGTTTCCGCCGTGACCCATGAACTCAAAACACCATTGACAAACATACGCATGTACGTTGAGATGCTCGATCAAGGCATTGCCGCCACTCCGGAGCGAGAGCAAGCGTACCTGGACGTTCTGGCCTCTGAGAGTGCCCGGTTGTCCGGTCTGATCAACAATGTTCTCGAGTTGTCGCATTTGGAAAAGCAGACCCGGCGCTTCAATCTGTCCGAAGGCGATCTGACGGACGTGCTGAGCGACGTGCAGTCGATCATGGGGGAGAATCTTGCCTGGGAGGGATTTGAGCTGACCATTGACCAAGTCGATCGGCCTGTGTTTGCCTACGACCGGGATGTGCTGGTTCAGGTGCTGCTCAATCTATTGGAGAACAGTATCAAGTTCGGGCGCCACCTGCCCCAGAAAAAGATCCGCATTTGCGTGCGTGTTAATGACGGGTGGGTCCGGTTGATGGTTTCCGATACTGGACCGGGAATTCCCCGGCAATCTTTAAAAAAGGTCTTTGACGATTTTTACCGGGTTGACAATGATCTTGTGCGCACCATCGGGGGCACGGGGATTGGTCTGGCCTTAGTGAAAAAACTGATATTGGCCATGGGAGGGCGGGTGCAGGTGGAGAACAACCAAGGGCCGGGCTGCACCATTATTCTCAGTCTGCCGGCAAACCGGCATCTAAAGAAAACATAAATACTCATGCAAGATAAAAAACAGAAATTAATTCCCATTTATGATGCATTTGAAGCGGCTGCGGCCGATTATAAAAAAAACGCCGCCTGCCATAAAGGCTGTGCGTTTTGTTGCAGCGATGCCGGTAGCATTGATATCACCACCCTGGAGGGACTGGTGATTCAGGATCAGATCAAAACCCTGCCCAGGCCTCGTCAGGTTGCCGTCAAGAAAAGCCTTTTGGCTGACATGCGGCGGCGGGAACAAAAAAAGCCATCCGCCTGCCCATTTTTGATGAAGAACCGCAGTTGCCTGGTTTATGCGGTGCGTCCGTTTGCCTGCCGCCGCATTTACTCTGTGACGGTTTGCAGTGCTTCACAGCACCCCATGCTGAGTCAAAAGGTAATGGCCTTGGGGCAGCAAACCATCCGGATGCTGCAGCAGCTCGATGATAACGGGTATAGCGGCCACCTGTCTTACATCCTTCACATGTTAGATACGCCTGCCTTCCTGAAAGCGTACCTGGCCGGTGAGTACCATCCGGAAACGGTCATGGCTTTTGGCAAGACCCACGGCATTGTTATCAATCGGATGATGACATCACGCCAACCCAAATAATGCTCCATCAATGGCCGATTTGTCCGATATTGGCGTTACGTAATAATTTATATCCCCGGAATGTCAGTCAGAACGACAGGGGAGGGCGATCATGAGTCGTTGTCAGTGAAGCGGTTGTCGTAATCGTAATCGAAAAAACGAAAATGACGATTACGACCACGACAACGATTATATAGCGCGATTGATTCGGTAAAAAACGCTACCGATGTTTTCCATCCTCAAGCAGTTCTACTGCTTCCTCGACTTTTAAATCCTGGTGAATCAGGCCGTGGACGGCGGTCAGCAGGGCCACCGGGTAAGGGCTTTGCCAGACATTGCGTCCCATGACAATGCCTTTGGCGCCGCCTTGCAGGGCACCATAAATCATCTTGAGGGTATCGAGGTCGGTTTCACACTTGGGACCACCAGCGATCATGATCGGCACCGGACAGCCCGCCACCACTTTGTCAAAATCGGTTTCCGTATAATAGGTCTTGATGATATCCGCGCCGTGTTCCGCGCCGACCCGGGCCCCCAATGCGATAAATTTGGGATCTTTCTTTTTATCTTCGTTGGTTTTACCCAGTCCAATCACGCCCAACAGGGGCAGATCCCATTTTCGGCACTCCGTGGACAGGCGGGCCATACTGATCAGGGTTTCATGCTCATATGGAGAGCCTACAAAGGCTGAGGTGGCTACCGCATCCACGTCTAAATGCATGGCTTCCTTGGCTGTTGCGGTCTGCCCTTCTCGGGTCAGTTCAGGTCCCGCTATGGTCGCTCCACCGCTGGCACGCAATATTACGCCGGGGTCCCGATCCACGGACGGGGAGAAAGCATGATTGTAAATACCCTTGGTCATCAGCCAGCAATCCACTTTTCCGGTGTCATCCAATGTACGGATGGTTTCCGCGATATTGACAATCCCGGTCATGGGGCCCAAGGCCATGCCATGATCCACGGCCAAGACCAAACTGCGTCCGGTCGATTGATTGAAAACGCGTCTCAGACGTCTTTCTTTTCCATTCATATATCGTTCCTTTAAATCATTTCAATTAATTGATGCGATTGACGAATCTGTCCAATGCTAAATGACAACAATGCCGCGAATAATTTCCTGGGCTTTGGCCTTCTCAACGGCGTCCAAAAAATTGTCCAGGGTGAAGGTATGGGATACCAGATCATCGACTACGATGGCCTTGCTGTGGATCAGCTCCAGGCATTTTTTAAAGTCGCCGGGCGAACAGGCAAAGGTCCCGGTGAGAGTGATTTCCATGTAGTGCAGCCATCTGGGATCAACGCTGATCATCTCACCGGCCGGCGGTCCACCGAAAATATTGAAGGTGCCGCCTTTGCGAGTCAGCTTCAGATTCGCTTCAACGACTTTGGGGATTCCCAGGGAGGCGATTACCGCTTCAGCGCCTTTACCATCCGTTATTTCGTTGATGAGATCAAAGTGGTCGGTGGTGTTGGGGTTAATACAATGGACTGCACCCATTTGCCTGGCCGTGTTCAGACGGTCATCGAGGATGTCCACGACGATTGTCGTGGCACCTTTGTATCTGGCCATTTTGAGATGCATCAGCCCCATGGGGCCGGCACCCAGAATGACGACGTGTTGACCAGCCTGCACCCTGGATGCGCGTTGGGCGGCATACACGCAAGATAGGGGCTCGCTGAGAACAGCCCTTTCATAGGAAAGATCGTCAGGGATGGGAACCACGCCGCCGATGTTGACAATTTCTTTTGGCAGCCGGACATACTCGGCAAACCCGCCTTCAATGCCGTGGGCCAGACCGAACTCATGCTCGCAAAGATTGTGACGTCCCTGCCTGCAAAACTCACATGCGCCGCAGACGGCGATAGGATAGACGGCAACCCTGTCACCTATTGCGAAGGTTGAAACACCTGCACCGACTTCAGCGATTTCGCCTACCACTTCATGGCCTAAAATCGTGGGCAGGTCCTTGGGCAAACCTTGTCCCAAGAGGGTCTTGATATCGGTGGCACAAATCCCGGAGACTTTTGTGCGCACAACCAGTTCCCCTTCACCCGCTGTTGGGGTGGGGTAGGATTCAATACGAATATCATCTTTTCCATGAACGACCGCTGCTTTCACTGGAGCTTTCTCCTGTTGTTGGATGTTGCCCTGATGGCGTCCATCAAGGCATCAATTTTTTGGGAATCTTTCTTGCCGGGCACCGCCTCCACACCAGAGCAAAGGTCGATTCCAAAAGGACTGACCGTTTCGATGGCAAGGCGCACGTTTTCAGGATTGATGCCGCCGGCCAACCAGACCGGAAAACCTTTAGGCGCTGAGTCAAGTAACTTTTTTGCGATTTCCCAGTCAAACACCTGACCGGTTCCGCCAAATTTTGTTTTACCCTGTGCAGCCGTCGCGGTATCCAGCAGCAGGGCATCGACACCCGCCGCAAGGTAACGATCCATGCTGCGTTGATAGATGTCGATGGACACATCTGCCCCGGATTGCGGTAGATGAATGGATTGCCAGATCTCTGTGGATGGATAGGTCGCCTTGAGTTTTTTTAGAAGCGCCGGATCCGAATCGCCCAGAAACTGGACGGCATATGGATGAAGCGTGTTGATCAAAAGATCCAGCCTTGCTTTTGTCATTTCAAAAACCAGGGCTACGGCCGGTAATGGCGGCTGGGAAAACAAAGATGCCGCCTGCTGGATAGTCAATGATCGGGGCGAGAAGTCAACCTCAACCACCACACCAAAAAAATCGGCGCCCGCATCGGCTGCCATGCGGGCGTCCTCGATATTGGTGTTGCCGCAGATTTTTGCTTTACAGGTGCAGTCCACGGCCTTAGCCTTTCAGCCAGTTGTCGTTGGTGAAACTCCGTTCCACACCATCTTCAGTGATGGTGCCGCCCAGGTTGTCGACTTCGGTTTCGATGATTCTTGATTCGGCAATGTTCATTGACTTGAGGTATGAAAGCACCCGATCGTAAACATCTTCTTTCTGGGTCAGGGCGAACACGGTCGGCCCCACGGAACTCATGCCGGTGATTTCCACTCCGATCTTTCTGAATGCATTGATGTATTTATAAATGGGTGTTCCGAAATCACCGTGCTGCTCGCATTCGGCACGTTTGGAGCCCAAGTAGCAAAGATCGAACAGGGCGTCCCCGATCTTTACGAGATCTCCTCTAATCATGGCCGGCAGCATGTCGAAAAGCACAATCTGCGCCTTTGTTCCCGATTGCATCGCATCCATGCTTCGGGCCCGCCTGAGCAGAAGCTCCACTTCGGATTCAGCAGAGGTTTCCTTGCCGCAAAATTCATCTTCGATACTCTTGACTTCCGGAATAAAAATGATGGCCTTTGTGTTGGGCAATTCCACGCGATGGACCAGAACCAGGTCATCGCTGGCAACTACCCACCCGCCGTTGACACCGACCATGGCACCGATACCGGTTTCAAACGCCGGGAGCAGAAACCCGTCGTTCTCGGGGGTCTCCTCACAGGAATGATACCCCATGATGCGGCGAAGTTCCCATCCATGAAAGGGCCTGCCCAACACCTCGTTCATGCCGATGCATGCGGCACACATGGTACCGATGGATGATCCCAGACCAACATGGCGGCGTTTGTGGTCATACAGCTCGATTTCAAAGCCACCGGGATATCCCAGCAATTCTTTGAAAATATGAGCGAAGTGCGTGACGATGAGCGGACGTTCACCACTGGTGCGGATTTCAGGCGCATCAATGGCTTTGACCTTGGCGTAGAAATAAATAGCGATACTGACGCCGATTCCACCGCCTCCCGGGCGATTGAGATTAAAACGATTCATGTCTAGCACGTTGTTGTGCAATCTTGCCGGCACTTTGACCTCGATTTCATTGTGCTTGACGTGGTCATAGCCTCGGGGAGCAATGCCCATGGTTTCATAACTATGGATGAACCGTTTGTCCCCAGGCTTGAACGCTTCCAAGATTGTTGTGACTTTGTCAAAACGGCTGCCGATGATTTCAATCTCAATTTTTTGTCCCTGCTGCTCGCTGTTTTCTGTAGCCATCGATTCTCCTCTCCCTAAAGCGACTGACGGATGCGAGTGGTTAATGTTGGAAAAACAACAGTGGAACGATCAGGCTTCAACTATTTGTATAATAAATTGCGAACTTGGATCGTCGATTAAACCGGATTCAAAAGAAAAAGCCATCTTTGATAGCACGATCGGAAAAATCTTGTCAACAATATTGGCCGGAGATTAGAGGGGATTCGCATTTGAATCAAATGGCGGAAAAGCTGGCAATCAATCTCAATATATTCTCCCGCACAGCATGCAGGATTATTGTATCTGGGGGGATCCAGCGTTTTTTTCTGAATCGCTGGAGGCTGTATCGTTGGCATTGGTCGCTTCGGGCTGGCGTGGCGATTCTTCGGCCAGGTTTTCGGTATCTTCTGGTTCTTCTTCCAGCCGCGATTGGCTGAGTTCTTCGATCTCTTTCGGTGTTGGCAAGTCTTTGAGGTCTTTTAGCTCAAACACTTCGAGAAAGTGTTTGGTGGTGGCGTAAATCAACGGGCGGCCGGGAATTTCCTTGCGTCCCAACACACGAATCAATTTCCGTTCCATTAGCATCCTGATTACACCACCACTATCCACGCCGCGGATATGCTCGATGTCACTACGGATGATGGGCTGATTGTAGGCGATGATGGCCAGTGTTTCCAGGGCTGCCTTGCTTATGCGAGGCGCACTGGGTCTGACCAAGCGTTTGATCCACTGGTTAAAACGCTCTTGCGTGCGGAATTGATATCCGCCGGCAATTTCTCGGAGCACAAACCCGCCATCACGTTGTTCATACTCGGCGGCCAATTGCGTAATGGCTGTTTTAATGGTGGGTGTATCGACATTTTCAAGAACTTTTTTTATCTGCTCCACCGTTAGGGGCGTTTCCGAAACAAATAGTAAACTCTCGATAATATATTTCAGATCTTCTGGCATCGTTGCGTGGTTGTCGTTATCCATCATTGGTAGAAAATTCTGATAATTCCCGTCGGTACATGCTGGGCGATGTGAATCAAATTGAGTTTGGCCATCTCCAAAATGGCCAGGAAGGTGACAATAATATCCGGCTTTTCCCGACATTCTTCGAATAATTCGTCAAAGGTCATCGATTCGTTGGCTTCCAGAATTTCCGTCAACTGAGAGATACGCTCTTGAACCGAGATTCGATCCCGCGTCAGGTTAACCCGATGGCTTGGCGTCACCTTGTCTAAAATGCTCTGAAAAGCGTCTATCAATTCGAACAAACCAATACGGATGACTTGATCGTCCTGAATATGATCAAACAAGCGATTGTCCGGTTTGCGAACGAACGTTTTGTCACCCAGAAGATTTCGTTCGGCCAGTTGTTCTGCTGCAGATTTGATGCGCAGGTATTCCAATAAGGGACGGGTGATTTCAAGCCTGGGGTCATCCTCTTCTTCTTCGCCTTCCTGGGCAGGAAGCAGCATTTTCGATTTGATATGGGTCAGCGTCGATGCCATGAGGACAAAATCACCGGCAAAATCGATATTCATCTGCTTCATCCATTCCAGATAGTTTAAATATTGTTCGGTAATCTGGGCAATGGGAATATCATAAATGTCGACTTCGGCTTTTTTTATCAGATGCACGAGAAGATCCATGGGGCCTTCGAAAACATTTTCAAGCTTCACCCGGTAACGCTTATTTAAAGCTTCCCCGGAAGGTGCATCCATTTGGTTGTCCGTCATCATGGCCACTTGGTATTGAACGTTTTTTTGCTTGATATGTGGTAACCGAGCCTGGCAGGGCTGCCGAAAAGCTGGTCGATATTTGTTTATCGCCCTTTACCATTGATAAAAAAATAATTCTAACGGTATGCATCAGGGCAATCAAGAAAAAAAGGCTGATGCAAAGGGCGGGGATATATGGGGATAAAACGCTATTCGATAAATTGGCGCTTTACAAACCGAAACTCGTCGTCACGCGTTTTGACGGTCCCATTTAATTTCGCCTCGGTGATTGATTGCAGCACCTTGCCAAACAATGGGCCCGGCGGCAACCCTAATTTGAGCAGATCCTTGCCGGACATGGTTATGGATACATTGCGAAGCTGTGTCTGAAAGAAAGATATCCGCTTTTTCGCGATTTCAGCCTTTGCACAGATCATCATGTACAGGATGATTTCTGTTTTAAACGCTTTTAACAGGTTATAAACGTCAGCGTTGCACATGCGTTTGCGGCTTTCCAGGCGGGGCAGTCGTCTTTCGGCCTGCAAGCGGGTTTCACCGAATAGCTTTGCGTGCCTGGGCGCAATGGTTAAATGCTTACAGATTTCGTTGGTCGTTTTTAAATCGCAGTGGCGAATCAATGTCATGAAATAGACGGTCCAACGTTCGTAGCTTTCATCAATAAACAAGAGGTCATGCCAATCGGTCACCTTTTTAGCGTTACCTAAGAGACGGGCAAGTTCATTTTCAATTTGTATCGCCGGATGGATCACCCGCAACAAATCATAATCCTGTAATCTCAATATGGCCGGCGTGGGATTTTCCTCCTTTAGGATCAATTTGAGTTCCGTGTATACGCGTTTGCCGCTCAAGCGTTTGAAAAAATCCATTTTAACGGCATTGTCGATAAGGCTGGCGGTAAGCTTGCCAATGGTAAAACCGAATCGTTGTTCGAACCGCAGTGCTCTGAAAACACGGGTTGGATCTTCGACAAAACTCAAGTTGTGGAGTACTCTTAACACTTTGTCCTTGATGTCTTTCTGGCCTGAAAAAAAATCAATCAGTCTGCCGAATTTATCCGGGTTGAGCTGAATTGCCAGGGTGTTGATCGTAAAATCCCTTCGAAACATGTCCATTTTGATGGAGCTCATTTCAACAATCGGCAAGGATGCCGGAAACTGGTAATATTCCATGCGTGCGGATGCGACATCGATTTTAAACCCTTTGGGAAAAATAATCACTGCCGTACCAAACTTAACATGGGTGTGGGTACGCGCACCCAATTTGCGGGCAAAGGTTTTGGCAAAGGCAATCCCATTGCCCTCAATCACAACGTCAATATCTTCATTTTTTCGATAAAGAAACAAATCGCGTACAAAACCGCCCACCACATAGGCGCTGCAGTTTAATTCACTGGCCACGTCGCCTAATTGGACGAGGGTTTGCATGATATGCCTGGGAAGACGTTCGCGCATGAAATTAAGAACCATGCGTGAGCGTTTGGCACTCAAATTCTCGTCAAGGGGGGATACATTGTGGTTGGATGAGCGGCTTTGTTGAACCAATGTGTTAAGCAAATCCGTTCTCGTGATTACTCCCAGCACATTGCCGTTTTCCATAACCGGTAGGATGCGCTGCTTGTTACCGATAATTTTATTTTGAATTTCGACAATATCTGCATCCGGACGAACAAATGACATTTCAGTACTCATGTATTCGTGAATGGGAACATTATCGAGATCATGAAACAGCGCTTTTTCTACGACCTGACGGGTGATGTATCCGCTGAAACCTTGGGGCTGCGACCCATCTGAAGCAACAAGAAGGGCATTGATGTTGTAGCGGGTGAGCAAGCCTTCAGCTTCTTTGCAGGTTGATTTCAGCGGCGCCATGATGGCCGGAGATGACATCAAATGACGGGCCTGACGTCTGGGATTGATTTTGCTATAGAGGGCATCAAACAACAATTGCTCTGTCTGCGCAATGGTTTTTCCTTTGACCGTTGCAGCGGCGGCCGTCGGGTGGCCACCGCCACCGATTAGACTTAAAATTTCCCCCACGTCAACATCGTCGGTTTTGCTTCTTGCAACCACGTACACCTTGTTTTCCATCAGCCCCAGCGCGAAAATGGCGTCGATATTCTCCATTTTGGCCATTTTTTGGACAAGGAAAGAAAAATCAGGAAAATAGTTGTCGGTGGTCACACTGGTAATAACAATATCAACACCGTTAATGGTGTAGCGACGGGAAGATTGAATCATGTCGTTGAGCAAGCCGATCTGCTCGGGGTTGAATTCCCGCGTGATCATATTGGAAATCATATTCAGGTTGGCACCTTTGGATAACAGGTACGCTGCTGCTTGAAGGTCGTATTCGGTCGTGGATGGGAACGAGAATGAGCCCGTATCTTCATAAATTCCCAGACACATGATCGTTGCCTCTTCAGGTGTAATGGGAATATCTTTTTCTCTAAGAATACCGGTTAAAATCGTTGCCGTGGCACCTGTCAGCATATGATATTCTTTGTCCGCTTTGATATCGTCATCCTTTTTGGGATGATGATCGTAGATATGGATTTCAAGATTTGGATTGTCAAGAATGGGACTCAGTGCGCCGATCCGACTGCGCCGTCTGGTATCGACCAACACTAATTTGGTGACTGATGAGAAGTCGATTTTTCCCTGCTCGGCAATATTAAAAAGATATACCATGGATTGAATAAAAAAATTCCTCAGGTTTTTTTCCTGGGACCCGGGAAATACCACCAATGCATCGGGGTAGAGCTTTTGCGCACATAGCATTGAGGCAAGCGCATCAAAGTCTGCGTTTACATGACAGGTGATAATGGTGACGGCTTTTGTGGGCGCTGTCTGATGAGAGCTCATGGGGGGTAAATACCTTTTTAAAAAAGGATGTTGATTTCCATTATGATTGAAATACGAAAAACAATAGCGCACTATGTGCTTGGTTCTATTCTTGCATATTGATGCCTGTTGGTGGTTGTCGTAGATAGTAAATTGCTATTGGAATGATCCCAATGAATGCAAAAGTTGTTGTTGTTTCAAGTAGTTTATGGTAGCAAAGAGATAATTCCAGCCATACTTCCGAGTGGTGAATATCGATTGTACATTTTCATACAAAACCATTTTTGGACCTGTTTATTTCCAGCGCTTGGGCATTTCTCTTCGTGTGGATCTTGCTGCCCACAAAACTTGTAGCACGGATTGCGTGTATTGTGAATGCAGTGCAACCACCATCTGACAAATAAACGAAAAATGAAAGATATTTCAGATTTCCTTGAAGATGCCGAAATTGTGAAATATGGACCTGCCCCGCCTTAAAAAAGCGATGGGGCATACAGATTAGACAATAAGGTCGATATCGTTGTTAAATGGTGACAACTGCGTATTTATGAATATAGGGGGATGGCATGCCGGTTTATCTGTGGGAAGGGAAGAACAGAAATAACATCGTACAAAAAGGCGAAATGGAAGCCGCAAGCGAAGATGTGGTTCGGTCCAACCTTGGCAAACTTCGCATCACACCGACCAAAATCAAGAAAAAACCAAAAGATCTTTTCGAAAATGTGGCCTTTTTACAACCCAAGGTAACCCAAAAGGACGTTATTTTATTTTGCCGTCAGTTCTCAACAATGATCGATGCCGGCCTTCCCATCATTCAATGCATGGACATCCTGCATGCCCAACAGGAAAACGCCACCTTTAAAAAAATGCTCAAAAATATCAAGGAGCAGGTCGAAAGTGGGGCCACCCTGGCTGATTCATTGAAAAAATATCCCAAACAATTCGATGACTTGTTTGTCAATATGGTGGCTGCCGGTGAGGCCGGAGGTATCCTGGATACGATCCTAAGACGATTGTCAGCGTATATGGAAAAGGCCGCCAAACTGAAAAGCCAGGTCAAGGGCGCACTGACCTATCCGATTGTGACCATTATTATCGCCATTCTCGTTGTTGCCGTTATTCTGGTCTTTGTTATTCCCGTATTTCAAGAGATGTTTGCTGATATGGGGGGAACGCTACCAACCCCCACTTTGATCGTCGTTGCCATGAGTGAATTTGTCAAATCGAAGATTCACTGGATGATTATCGGCCTTGTTATTTTTATCTACGCTTTTAAGAAATACTATAAGACCGAAAACGGGCGTAAAACCATTGACGCCACCGTCCTTAAACTGCCTGTTTTCGGGATGTTGCTTCGTAAAGTGGCGGTTGCAAAATTTACCAGTACCATGGGGACAATGCTGGCCAGTGGTGTCGCGATTTTAGAGGCGTTAGATATTGTCGCCAAAACATCCGGCAATAAAACCGTTGAACGCGCGATCTATACAGTTAGAAGTGGTATTGCCGAAGGTCGTACCATGGCGGACCCGCTGGCCGAAAGTGGTGTCTTCCCGGCCATGGTGTGTCAGATGATTTCCGTTGGTGAGTCCACCGGTGCACTCGACGCCATGCTGAAAAAAATTGCTGATTTTTATGAGGAAGAAGTTGATCAGGCGGTTGAAAATTTAACTGCCCTCATTGAACCGTTTATGCTCGTTTTCTTGGGCGTGGTGATTGGCGGTTTGGTAATTTCCATGTACCTACCTGTGTTTAAGATGGCGGGTAACCTTTAACCTTTCTCATAACTCGCATTTAATGTGTAACCCGTGAAAACCTGTTTTGAATAACACGTTGCCTGATTATGAAATTGACCCGGATGTATTTGGGCGAAAACTCAGATGGTTGATATCCTTACGGTTTGTTTTTGCCCTGTTGCTCTTAGGGTCTACGATCGTCTATCAGACTGGCGATTTATTAAATTCATCCGATATTTCAATCGTACTAATCTATGTCCTGTGTGGGACGATTATCCTGCTCACCTTTGTGTATGCTTTTCTACTGCCTTATATCAATCAGCATGAATTTTTCTTTGTTCATGGGCAAATTGGCATCGATACGTTATGTGTGACACTGATTATTTACATTACCGGCGGCTATGAAAGCCTGTTTTCTTTTTTATATCTGGTCGTACTAATCTATAGTAGTGTTTTTGTGCGTAAACGCGAAACCCTCTTTATTGCAGGTTTTTGCAGTGCTCAATTCGCCACCCTTTTAATCTTCGAACTCTATGGTTTCATCGCTTCGGTTGCCTATAATGGAGCACTTGTCGGTTCGCTACTGACCACGACCCAAGTCATTCAAAAATGCTCAATCCTGACGGGGGCATGCTTTTCTGTCGCTTTTTTAAGTGGTTATCTGTCTGATCAAGAACGACAATCCAAAGCTGAACTGGCAGCCATCCAAGTGCATTTGAGCAGAGTGCAAAGTTTGGCCCAAATCGGTGAGATGGCCGCCGGCCTGGCCCATGAGATAAAAAACCCATTGGCATCCTTGTCTGGAGCGATCCAGATATTAAAGGACGAGATGGAGCAGGACAACTCGGATAATATGCGCTTGATGCATATTGTGCTCAGGGAAACCGACCGATTGAGCAGTCTTGTGAATAATTTTTTGACTTTTGCCAGACCGTCTGCCGGACAGGCGAAATGCGTGGATTTGGGAAATGCATTGACGGAGGTCACTACTCTTTTTGAAAAAGACAGTAGTATGCGCCAGCGAATCACGATGTCGTTGTCTAACATCGATAATGTTCTTGTTCGCTTTGATCCACTACAATTGAATCAGGTGATTTGGAATTTATTGGCCAATGCTGCTGAAGCAATTGAAAATGAAGGCCGAATCACGATTGTTATGCAAAAATTGAAAAATGAACGGGTGATGGTTGAAATCACCGACAATGGCTGCGGTATGGATAAAAAACATGTTGATTTAATATTTAATCCATTTTTCACCACGAAGCCCAACGGTACAGGACTAGGCCTTTCCATTGTCTACCGAATCCTGGAAACTCATGATTGTCGGCTTGATGTACACAGCGAACCGGGAATCGGAAGCACCTTTACGGTTTTTTTTAATCAAATCGAGCCCTGCCATAATAACACCTAAATAGCGATGCATCGTCGACCGGGATGCTTATGATTAGCGTATATGTATAAATAAGTGTACAGATTTCATTTTGTTTTCACATTCCAATACATGTCCAATCTCACCTGTCTTTAGATCTTTATTTTTCCAATTTTTATCAAATCAATTAAAAATACTATTATTCAATGAGTTATGCGTTTACTACGCAAGCTTATCTTTTTATCTACTCTTTTGGTATGAAATGTGCGTTTCAAATAAAGTACGTTGTTCGCTGACAATTTTAGTGCTCGAAAAAGGCAACCCATTCGAAAGGATGTGACGCAAAGCCAACGGCCTAAGTCCAGGACAGACTGGATATGGCGGCTGGGCTGCCGAGCGAACACAGCATCTCATAAGTTTGCTGCTGCTCGCAAGGTAAGACAAATTTAGGAGATGCGCCGTGAAATTCATAAACCGATCCATTGTACCGCAAGTTCTTTTCGTCTTTATTACCGTTCTTTTTATTAATACGAGCTTTGCCTACAGTAGTGCAAGCGTATCGTTGGCTTGGGATGCCAACGACCCCGCACCCGAAGGATATCGGGTTTTTGCCCGTGAAGCGGGAGGTCAATATGACTATGCGCATCCGATCTGGGAAAATAGTCTGACCACCTGTACATTGACCGGGCTTACCGAAGGGGTAACCTATTATTTTGTTGTTCGTGCCTTTGATGGAAGCCTGGAAAGTGTCGATTCCGAAGAGGTATCCTACACACCGCCGTTATATTCAACTGAATCAAATACGGATTCCAGTACCGACACCAACACCGGTGCTGAAGCCGACACCAACACCGAAACCGACAGCGATGGCGACAATGTCCTTGATGCTCAAGATCTGTTTCCGAATGATCCCGATGAGTGGGCCGATAATGACAACGACGGGATTGGCAACAATCTGGATACGGATGACGATAATGATGGCATGACCGATGAATGGGAAATCGCCTATGGGTTGGATCCACTCAGCGATGATGCTGACCTCGATGCGGATGGCGATGGTGTATCCAATCTTGATGAATTCCTCGCAAGCTCAGAAACAATAACTTCCACCAATGCTCCAGAAGCACCTGTTCTTGACAGTGCTACCGAAACCGATCGGGTGAGTTTGACGCCGGTATTGCTGTGCGGGGGATATTTTGATTCAGACACGGATGGCCATTATCAAACCCGTTGGCAGATCAGTACCGAAGCTGATTTCTCTACCTTGATATTGGATGCAACCAGCACAACCCAGCTCTACACATATGCCGTCGGTGAAATGGTGCTTGATGTCGATACGGATTATTTCTGGCGGGCACAATTTATCGACGACAATAATGGCGTGTCTGATTGGTCTGATACCGCAACTTTTACTACCGTTACGGCCGAGAGCATGGGCGACACCGATTTTGACGGATTGTTGGACACCCAGGAAGCCGATGAAACGGCAGATGTGAATGAAAACGGGATTGCAGACGTTCTTGAAAGCAACATCATGACCATCAATACCATCGAGGGGCAGACCACGGTAGGTGTTGAAACGTTATCCGAGGCGGTCACCTTGGTTTCGATTAAATCGCTTTCCGCGGAAACCGTTGCCGATAGAAGCGTGAATTTGGGATTTGGCTTGGTTGGTTTCAAACTGTATCTTCAAGAAGGAGTGAAAACCGCTTCCGTAAAAATCCATTTCTCAAAAAAGGTACCGTCTACCGCCAAACTCTATAAATACACCATTGAAAACGGATGGAACGTATACGAAAATGCGGCTTTTGCGGCCAACCGCAAGAGCGTGACCCTGGTCCTTGAAGATGGTGGTGTGGGGGATGAAGATGGCGTTGAAAACGGTGTCATCGTTGATCCATCGGGAATCGCCTACCAGGAAGAAGAAACAGAAACACTATCTGACAGCGCCTCTGTTTCAACCGATGACACCACCAACGGCGATAGTGGCAGCGGCGGATGTTTTATCTCAGCCGGTAGCACCGGATTCGGTAATATGAATACCGGATCAACAACCGTGGCCACCATCTTGACGATTGCTTTGGCAACCTTGGGCGTGGTTTCCGCAAAAGCGGTGCGCGTCAAAAAATAAAAACAACGCCGATCAGCATATTAAACACCATTTAAACAACCGGTAAAGCAATCCCCCTGGCGAGTTTCCTGCCAGGGGGATTGTTTTTTTGCGCAACAGGCAACGCGTGTCTTCTATCTACATAGATTCAGAGCAATCCGGGCAACCCGATCGGATGCCCCTGAACCGCCCAAGCGTTTTCGTACATGAGACAATGCGTCTGTGATCTGCATGTATAATCGCGGATCATTGACCATTTGAATTATTTTACCGGCAATATTCTCGGGTGAGGCATCATCTTGTATCAGTTCAGGCAAGAGGCTTTTCTGAACGATGAGATTAACAATGCCGATATGCTTGACCTTGATTAGCCGTCTGCCCAACCAGTAGCTGGTGGGGGATACTTTATAGACGATCACCGTTGGCACCCCGTAAAGCGCGGCTTCAAGCGTGACGGTACCTGATGCAGCCACTAATATCTGGCTATTTCTAATGACTTGTTCAACCCTGCCTTTGATGACATCAACGTCGAGGTCGGCGTTGTGGCGGTTTACAATGTCCATCATTCGGTCTGCATGGATGGAATCAGAGCAAGATACATTAAACCGGGCGTTTGAGTAAACCTTTTGGATTTTTTTGCAGGCTTCAAGCATTACCGGAAGCAGGGTTGAGACTTCTTTTTCTCTTGATCCGGGAAGCAGCCCAATGGTCGGGGCGTCTTGGAAATCAGATGATAATACCGGTGCTGCAACCGGAGCAATCCTGTCCAGCAGGGGATGGCCAACAAACGTAACAGGCACCTGGTGTTTGCGATAAAATGCGGCCTCAAAGGGGAAGATTACGGCCATGTGGTCGACCAGGCGCTTTATTTTTTTTACCCGTCCTTGGCGCCAGGCCCATATTTGAGGGCTGATGTAGTATAAAATGGGGATACCCAGCTTTTTAGCAAATTCAGCAACGTGAAAGTTGAAATCTGGAAAGTCAATCAGAATCAATAGATTGGGTTTAAGTTGCCGCAATGCCTTTTTTACAATTGACATGGACCGGTATATGGTCGGCAGGTTGGAAAAAACTTCTGTAATGCCAACCACGGAAAGGATGCTGGCGTCGACCAACAGCTGAACCCCTTCGGCCTTCATGGCACTGCCGCCAACACCAAAGATAAAGCTCTGGTGATCCATTTTTTTTATGGACTGGGCCAATTTGGCACCGTGCATATCACCGGATGCCTCACCGGCAATGATCATCATACGATTTACGGGCATTTTTTACGCTATTTCTCAACCAACAAGGTGCTGGCTGGTTTCTTGGATTTGAGACATGATGGATAATGCGGTTTTCAGTGCATCGCGGCCCATTTTCCCGGTAACCAGGGGCGCTTGGCGGTTCCTGACGGCCAGGACAAATGATTTTAGCTCATCATCTAAGGCATCACTTTTATCAAAAGAAAGTTGCTCGATTTTCATGCCCGGAATAATTCCTTGGGATTGATTTTCATCCGGATGAACAAGCGTGATGTTGTGATTGGCAAAGTCGATGGATATATAGGCATTTTTCTGAAAAAGTCTTAGTTTGCGTTCATTTTTTGCCGAAATTCGGCTGGCGGTCACATTGGCAACCGCCCCATTTACAAACTCAAGACGTGCATTGGCGATATCAATATTGCCGGAAATAACCGATATTCCCGCTGCGTTCACGGTTTTAAGCTCTGAACGAACCAGGTTCAAAATCAGATCAATATCGTGAATCATCAGGTCAAGCACCACACTGACATCCGTGCATCGACCCTGAAATATACTCAGTCGATGGGATTCAATAAATCGAGGCTGGTCGATCTTTCCGTTGAGCGCCACTACGGCCGGGTTGAACCGTTCCAGATGCCCCACCTGAATGATCAATCCGTTGGAATCGGCAAGAGCGATTAAATCGTCAGCATCTTCAAGAACAGTGGTGATCGGTTTTTCGATGAGAACATCCACACCATGGGTCAGGAAATCTTTCGCGATCGAGTAATGAACGGGTGTTGGCGCGGCTATACTGACGGCGTCAACCTTACCAAAAAGAGCCTGATGATTGGGAAAATAGGTGGTTTGGTTTTCATTGGCCACGGTTGATCCGTGATCGACGTCGGTGTCGACGACCCCCACAAGTTCTACATCCGGCATATGATAGTATTTTTGAGCATGAAATTTTCCCAGATATCCCACACCCACCACACCAATTCGTAGCTTTTGCATGTCAGTTCTCATTTTTCAAAGAGGCTGATATCGTTTTATTATCGGGTGACACCGCGGGAAGAGGCCTTGATGAATTCAATGAAATGCTCAACTTCCGGAAGCATTTCCACCTCGGCATGAACGCGGGTAATGGCTTCATTGACTGTTAGTCCGTATCTAAAAAGAATGCGATAGGTCTTTTTTAATGCGGATAGCACTTGATTTGAAAATCCGTACCGTTTTAAGCCGACTCGGTTCAGACCATGCAATATGGCCCGGTCACCAGCAGCAATGACATAAGGAGGCACATCCTTGACCACGGCTGATTTTCCGCCCACAAATGCGTAGTCACCGATACGGACAAATTGATGGATGGCTACCAGTCCCCCCACCGTGGCATGATCACCAATGGTAATATGACCGGCCAAGGTGGTGTTGTTGGCCAGCACCACCATTTTGCCGATACGACAGTCGTGGGCCACATGGGTATAGGCCATTAAAAATGATTTTTCACCGACATGGGTCACCCCCCCGCCGCTTTCCGTTCCACGATGGATGGTTACAAATTCGCGGATGGTCACATCAGATCCGATTTGAACCATGCTTTTTTCTCCGCCGAATTTGAGATCCTGGGGAATCGCACCGATGGCGGCAAATTGAAAAATACGGCATCCAGGTCCAATACCAACATGTGGATCAATGACCACATGGGGTCCAATACGGGTCCCCTTGCCAATGGTAACGTCATCACCAATGACAGAGAATGCACCGATCTCAACGTCATCTTCGATAACAGCACCTGGGCTTACGATAGCAGTGGGATGAATCATTTTAATCTCCATATGCGGCCAATAGTTGCGCTTCGGCAACGACATTGCCATCGACTTTGGCAACCCCGGCCATTTTTACAGCTCTGGTTCTTAAATTCAGCATATCCAATTCCAGAATTAGCTGGTCGCCGGGGACCACCGGTTTTCGGAAACGAACCTTGTCAAACCCCATGAAAAGAATCAGATTACCCTGCTTTTCGGGGGGAAGGGACTGGGTGACCAGAACGCCTCCGGCCTGTCCCATGGCCTCAACAATCAGCACACCCGGCATGATGGGCATGTTTGGGAAGTGACCTTGAAAAAAAGGCTCATTAATGGTGACATTTTTTAAGGCGACAATGCGTTTGGATTTTTCAAATTCGACCACCCGGTCCACAAGAAGGAAAGGATACCGGTGGGGCAGATGGTCTAATATCGATTTAATATCGAACACCGTTTCCATACAAAGGCCTCCGCAAGAAGTCAGCGTTTATCAAGCAAGGATTCCAGATCAGCGATTTTTTTCTCCAGATCCGCAATCTTTTTTTTCATCTCAGGCAGGTTGGGAATAACGCGTTGAACTCTCAACCAGGTTCTGTGCGGCATGGATGGCGAACCAGACGAGACCACCTGACCATCTTCGATATCTTTGCCGACCCCGGTCATGGGGCCAACGGTAACATGGTTACCAATGGTTAGATGACCGGATATCCCGGCTTGACCGGCCAGGATGGCATGATGACCAATCTGGGTGCTGCCGGCGATCCCGACCTGGGCAACAATCAGGCTGTCTTCACCGACAACCACATTATGGGCGATATGAACCAAGTTGTCTGTTTTTACCCCGCGTTTAATCCATGTTCGTCCAAAGGTTGCCCGATCAATGGTGTTGCCGGCACCGATCTCCACGTCATCATCAATCTGGACAATTCCGATTTGTGGTATTTTGTGATGCTTTCCATCGTCTTGTACAAACCCATACCCATCACTGCCGATCACCGTGCCTGGATGAATCGTTACCCGATTGCCGATACGGCAGCCGTTCATGATGGTCACATTGGGAAAAATGACCGTCTCGTCACCAATGATCACATCATTGCCAATATAAACGCCATGGTGGATAAACGTGTGGGTACCGATGGCGGACCTGTCGCCAATGCTTGCAAAGGGGCCGATATACACATTGTCCGTCAATTGAACGTCAGTGCCAATCCACGCACGATCGTCAATTTTGGCTACCGGCCGATGCTCTGGCTGAAACAGGCCAACAACCTTGGCAAAAGCCAGTTGCGGATTATCAGTGACGATCAGGTTTAGATCAGATCGCGAAGCGATTGCCTGGGGGACAATAACGGCTCCGGCATTAACGCTTACGATGTTTTTCAGATACTTGCTTCCAGCGGCAAAGGTAATCTGATCTGAGGTGGCCATCTCAAAGGGGGCAACCCCACAAATGCGTTTTTCCGCGTGACCGGAAAGCTGGCCCCCGACGATATCGGCAATTTGCTTGAGTGAGTATTCAACCTTCACGTTAGTGTCCTACTTGTTCTTATTGGTTTTTTGTTTTTGTATAACTTGCATTATATCTTTTCACTACCTCGTCCGTAATGTCAATGGTACTCGGAGAATAAAGAACTGCAGATTTGTCAATAACTACTAAATAGCCCTCCGACTTTCCAATTTCAGCGATGATTTTTTGGCTTTGTTTGACAAGGTCACCCATCAAGCGTTTGTTCATCTCTTGAAGTTCTGCTTCGTATTTTTTCTGAAGCATCTTGATGTCGTTTACTTTAATCCTGAATTCGCGATCTTTCTCCTCGCGCATTTCTTTACTCATAACCAGTGATTCCCGGTCCATGCGCTTTTTCAGCTCTTTTATTTCTGACTCTTTTTCTTTGAGCTCGCCTTCCATTTGTTCGTATTGGGCAGATATTTTGGCTTTGATGGTCTTGCCGGCTTCAGACCCCTCAATCACACGTTTGAAATCAACCACACCAATTTTTGCCACATCGGCACCCAAACCGACTTCTACGAAAACCAACAAAGCGATAAAGAAAAAAACAAACCACTTGCCAGATAAACGCATATTATCCCCTTTCATTTTTATACCTGTCGAACTATTCAGGCACCCTTTAACATTGTTTCAAAAAAATGATAAACGTGTTTGTTAACGGATTTATCAAATAGCCTCTGAGAAAAAAACGGATTTGCAGGAACAATCCGTGCTAAAATGCGGCCCCCATGGTAAATTCCCAGTTCGCATGAGAGTTTTCTCCTTCCTTGGGATCAAGGATATGGCCGGCCTCAATTCGAATGGGGCCAATGGGAGAGTACCAGCGCAGACCATATCCGGCACAATGGCGCAGTGTACCAAGCGCAATGGATTCGTCAGGCGCGAATACATTTCCGGTGTCATAGAAAATAACCCCCACAATTCCGATATCCTTGAGCAGCGGGTAGGTGAGTTCAAAATTGAACTGGACATATTTTTCGCCGCCTTCTTCCGAATCCTCGCCGTCACTGTTTGTGGTTTTAATGTTCACATCCTGAAAATCAAACCCACGTAAGGAATTCATGCCACCCAGATAAAACTTTTCATAATCCGGTAAGATGTAGCCACTTCTTTCCTCGACATGTCCGGCTTCACCGTGCAGAAAGCTGACCAAGCCTTTATAGACCGGGATATACCATCCCAGTTCGCCAACAATTTTATGGTATCCGATATCACTGCCCAAGCCGGCGAACGTATAGGACAAACGGTGATCCTGGCCTTCCGTGGTGTTGAATACCTTGTCCCTTGAATCATAGCTTAACGTGGTGGTGATGGCGCTGGTATCGTGTTTCCCTTTCAGGTCCTTGATGTTGTCCGAGGCGTTATCATCGATATCATCAAGGGTCGTGACATCATAGCGGTAAGAAAGGCCGAGCCAGGTGTAATCGAAAATCCGGTAACTGACACCGCCGCCGCCGCCCATGCTGGTTTTATCGTATGTATCATATTCGCGCCTTGTACGATAAATATTGGCCGTCCCGCGAAGCGGAATGTCAAACATCCACGGCTCGGTAAAACTCAGGTTATAAAGATCTGACGTGCCGCCCACCTGTCCGCTGAGTTTGATGATTTGTCCTCTTCCAAACAGATTTTTCTCGGTAATGGAACCGGTAACAAACAACTTATCGACTGTGCTGTAACCTGCCCCAAAGGTGAAATTGCCGGTGGGTTTTTCAACGACTTCAATATTGACATCCATTGTATCGTCGCTGCCGCCTCTGGGGGTGTCCACCTTTATATCCTCAAAGTAATCCAGTCGATGCAGGTTGCGTACGCTGCGTTTGAGCTCCCGGCCGCTGTAAAGCGCTTGTTCGTGAATACGCAGTTCCCTGCGGATAACCTTGTCACGGGTGCGGGTGTTGCCGGAAATATTGATGGATTCAAAATACACTTTGCTATGTTTATTAATGCGATAGGTGATATCCACCAGGTGGGTGTCTGGGTGCTCCTTGGTCAGCGGTACGATCTCCACGTAGGCATAGCCCGCATCTTCGTAGATATCCGTCAAGGCGAGAACATCCTTGCGAACGGTTTCTTGGTTGAAAAAGGGCTCCTTGACAATGCCCAATGCGGGCATCAGGCGGTCCTTGGAATGGATCAGGTCGCCATCCACGTCCATGGTGCCGACTTTGAATCGTTCCCCTTCGTCAATCTTAAAGGTGATATAAATCCATTTGTCTTCGAAATCGACAATCGGGTCGGCAACTTTGGCATGGATAAATCCGGTGGTATGATAAAAGGCCATCAGCCGCTGGACGTCCTGGCTGAGATCCTCCCGATTCAACTCACCGGAAGAGGTCAGCCAGGACCAAAATCCTTTTTCGGATGTGCTGATCCATTTTTTCAGTTTTTTATCGCTAAAGGTCGTGTTGCCCTGAAAGGTAATTGTTTTGATTTTGATCTTTTCGCCTTCTTCAATGACGAATTCAATATCGGCCTGGTTGTTTTCCAAATCATGGACGGCGTAGCTGATTTTGATATTGTGGTAGTTTTTCTCCTTGTACATGATTTGAAGCTGTTCGATGTTGGATTTAATCGTGAAGATATTCAAAATGGATCCTGTACTGATCGTCATATTTTCTCTGAGTTCTTCATCTTTGAATACCTGATTGCCCGAAAAAGAGATCCTGCGAATGGTCGGTTTTTCTTTGACATGAAAAACAATGGCTTTACCGCCATCGGTGTCTTCCGCTTCCACGCGGATGTCATCGAAATACCCCATCTTATGAATATTCTTCAAATCATTGGAAAGTTCACCGACACGCAGGATGTCACCGGCTTTTGTGCGGATGACCCGTTCGATAGCATCGGATTCAATACGCCTGTTCCCTTCAATACGGACATGGGTGATCAATTCTCTATGAAACAGCTGTCTGGCCAATTTTTCCGCTGTTTTTTGGGTGACCATTCTGAGGCTTTCCATGCCCGTTGCGGCTTCATAGACCGATTGGACCGGTTTGCCCCCCATGGTTTCCACCAAATTGGTATCAAGACTGATATGGTTGCCGATGCGTGTCATGCTTCCCCAGATAACACTATCCGCGCCAACATCGAGCCCCATCTGGCGAAGCGCATCTACATTCGATGATTGTGTTGCCACCTCATTTTTTTGGGCATCGTTTATTTCAAGCAACACCGCACCTTCGGATTCCAGGTGTTCACCAATGACTTTCGGAATATCCGTTTTGAGGTAGGACAGGTCTTGGTCGGCATGAATAGTAAAAGGCAAAACAAGCACTCGAACAGTACTCAACGCCGCAGTGGCGGTGCCTTGAAGGACCACAAAATAAAGTATCGATAGAATAACAGTATATCGCCTTAGCATTGGTTCTCCCTGGGCGAAAAATAGATTTTCGGTCAACCGGTACACATCTTCACAACGTCAGCAATTACGTCTTTAAGGGAACACCCCAACCCGTCACCTTTGAAAAACAGAAGCGTCCTTATCCCATTGCCCCACAAAAGCGTAGAAAAGACGGGAGGTCAATCAACTTCACAAAGTCCACCATTTAAAATCGTGACCCGTCTGGAAACCAGTGCTGCAAGTTCCATATTATGGGTGACCACGACCAATGCCATGCCCAATTCCACATTTAATTCCATTAACAAATTATGAATCAAATCGCTATTTTTACGATCCAGATTGCCGGTCGGTTCATCGGCCAGCAAAAGTGCCGGCCGCTGAACCAGCGCCCGCGCCAAGGCAACCCGCTGTTGCTCTCCACCGGACAGTTCCCCGGCACGATGATTCAGACGGTCTTTTAATCCGACCCGAACAAGAATCCTTTCGGCCGCTTGTTTGGCCGTTTTTTTCCCCACCCCATCGATCAGTGCCGGCATCATGGTATTTTCCAGGGCTGAGAATTCGGGCAAAAGGTGATGGAATTGAAAGACGAAACCGATGGTTTGGTTGCGAAAGCGGGCCAGCTTCGTATCATCCCATTCAAGCACATTTTTCCCTGCGTATTCCAATCGACCACTATCGGGCCGGTCCAGTGTCCCCAGAATATGGAGCAGGGTAGACTTGCCAATTCCCGAGGCACCCACAATACCCAAGGTTTCTTTGCTGTTCAGACTCAATGCCAGTCGGTCCAGTACCATGATATGGGCCCCGGTGTGGTCGTAACTTTTACTGAGATCACAGGCGCGTATCAATGGGGACGTGGAAGACACAGGATCAGACAAACGATTCTCCTTTGCCTTGCTTGAATGATTAGCCATGGCGGATGGCCTCGACCGGATTCACCCTGGCCGCCTGGCGCGCCGGATACAAAGTTGCCGCCAGACAGATCAGCAGCGCGCTGACTGCGATCAGAAGCACATCGAAAAGCTTCAGGTTGACCGGCAATGTAGTGATATAATAGACGTCGGCAGGAAGATGAACCAGACCGTAGCGCGCTTGCAGCGTGCATAGCCCCACCCCTGCCGATGTGCCAAGGGCGATACCCATCAAACCGATCATCAGGCCTTTGATAACAAAGATTCGACCGATTGATCGGGACGTTGCTCCCATGGCTTTCAAAATGGCGATATCCTTTCTTTTCTCCATCACCATCATGACCAGTGAACCGGCAATGTTGAACGCCGCCACCAACACAATCAATGCCTGAATGATGAACATGACTGTTTTTTCCAATCGTAGTGCCGAAAAAAGATTGCGATTGAGCTGTTTCCAGTCTTTGACGGAATAATCGCCATCGATGACGGATTCAATTTTGCCGGCAATCTGGCTTACGCGGTCGATGTTGTCGACACGGATTTCAATGCCACTGACGGAATCGGACATTTTGAGCATCCGCTGAGCCTGAATGAGGTCGACGAAACATAGGGTGCCATCAAATTCATACATGCCGGACGAAAATAGATCAACGACTTGAAACCTGACCATGGCGGGCATGTGACCAATGGGTGAAAGCATTCCGCGTGGGGAGATGATATAGACCGTGTCGCCACGGATTACCCCCAGGCTGGCTGCCAGTTCTTTCCCGATGATAATCCGGGGCAGTGACGGTTTTTTTTTGTGGTTTTGGGGCGTAGCTGTATCAGATGGTGATGCCAACAACTGCGTGTCCACACCGCTGATGCCGCTTGCATCAGCGGTGACTTGAACCCCTTTCATAACTGCACCCGCCACACGTGTATCCGTTCGCAGAACAACCTGGGTGGAAATGAACGCAGAAGCCGTTTCGATTCCCTTAGTGGGGGTAAGTTGACGAATAAGCCGCTGATAATTGTCAAAGTCTCCCGTTTTTTGGGTAATGACCATGTGCGGACGGATTCCCATGATCCGTTGTTTCAGATCAGACTCAAAGCCGGCCATGACAGCAATCACAACAATCAGGGCCATGACGCCCACCGAGACGCCGGCGATGGACAAGACGGTAATCAGTGAAATAAACGCCCGTTTTTGGCGCGTCCTTAGATAACGCCCAGATACAAACGTCACAAATGACATGGCATTACCTGACCTTATCGTGGCTTACGGTTGACGCGTGGCAGCAAGGATTAATTACCGACCTTTGGCTGTCATGCCCTTGGTTTCATATGAGGAAACAGGATGACTTCACGAATCGATGGGGAATCGGTCAACAGCATCGCCAGACGGTCGATTCCGATCCCTTGTCCTGCTGTTGGCGGCATACCATATTCCAGGGCTTCAATGTAGTCGTTGTCCATGAAATGGGCTTCGTTATCGCCGGCCTCGCGATCTTCCACCTGTTGTTGAAAACGACCGCGTTGATCTTCAGGATCATTGAGCTCTGAGAAGCCATTCGCAATTTCACGGCCGGCAATAAACAATTCAAACCGTTCAGTCAACTCGGGATATTTATCGTTTCTTCTGGAAAGTGGCGACACCTCGGCTGGATAATTGGTTATAAAGGTAGGTTGGATAAGTTTGGGCTCAACCAGGGCATCAAACAGTTTGGTGATGACTTTGCCTAAACGTCCGGTTTTGGTTAGCGCCACCCCTTTTGATTCGGCAAGCTCAAGCAAACGGGACTTGTCATTTAAAATTGACGGATCAATGCCACCGATCTCTTCCAAGGCATCGAAAAGGGAAATCCGTTTCCAGTTTCCGCCCAGTTCAATGGTGTTCTCCTGATAGGTTACAGTGGTGCTTCCATTCACTTTTTGAGCGATTTCAGCGAACAATTGCTCGGTCAATGCCATCAGATCCTCATATGTTGCATAGGCCTGATAGAACTCGAGCATGGTAAATTCCGGGTTGTGCTGGGTGGACACGCCTTCATTTCTGAAACTGCGATTGATTTCAAATACCCGCTCAAATCCTCCGACAACAAGGCGTTTGAGATAAAGTTCCGGTGCAATCCGCAGGTAAAGATCCATGTCCAGCGCATTATGATGCGTCACAAACGGGGTCGCTTCAGCGCCACCGGGGATCGGCTGCATCATCGGGGTTTCGACTTCCAAAAAATCCCGTGCCAAAAAAAAGGACCGCAGGGCCTGGATGATTTGACTGCGCTTGACAAATAGCTCCCGAACATCCGGATTCATGATCAAATCAATATATCGCTGACGGTAACGCTTCTCCGGATCTTTGAGACCATGAAATTTTTCAGGAAGGGGTCTGGTAGATTTGCAAAGCAGTTCCAATTGCATAGCCAGAATTGTCCATTCACCGGTTTTGGTGCGAAACAATGATCCGGTAATGCCGACAAAATCTCCCACATCAAGGCGCTTGAACAGTTGATAAACCGAGTCGCCGACTTTATCCTTACGCACATAGGCCTGCATCAGACCGGATCTATCCTTGAACCGGATAAATGCAGATTTCCCAAAACGGTTGATCGCCATCATCCGTCCGGCCACTGTGAATTCGGTTGCATCCTCATGCTGTTCTTCTGTCAGTCCGTTGATATGTTTATCAATATCTTTGATGGTATGATTGACAACGAAACCATTGGGAAACAAATTGATGCCTTCAGCATTGATTTCGGCTGCCTTTTGTTTTCGTTTGCTCAGCAAATCTTTTGCATCGTCCATGCTAACTCTCTCCGCTTCTCATAATTTTAGCGCTTGCGGTTGTATTCGTTTTTTCAAACAGGCCTTATTACCCGGACGTAAGATTCCGATGGTTTTTTTGGGCCCAGTGGAAAAATTGGTAAAAAAACATAAACCATTTTTGCTATCGCATTTAACTGAAGGTGTCAAGGATCGCCATTTTTTCCACTAATTTTCTACAGAATGTAAACGTTTTGCAGCGATGGCCCATGGATTTATCGAAGACCTTGCTTTTATTCGAGTTTAACGATAAACAGCATACCATGTTATCAAACCAACCTGTCTGTTTGAAAAAGGAGACCCGCCATGGCCAGGCGTTGCTGTCTTGAACGAAATACAACGGAAACGCAAATAAAAGTCGAATTGAATCTGGACGGTGAGGGGAAAAGCGATATCCATACTGGAATTCCCTTTTTCGATCATATGTTGCAGCTGTTTTGTGTTCACGGTCGATTTGATCTGAGCGTCAACGCCAAGGGTGATTTAGCGGTGGATTTTCATCATACGGTTGAAGACGTGGGGCTGGTTTTTGGAGACGCCGTTTCCCAAGCCCTTGCCGAGCGCGCGGGGATTCGCCGCTACGGTTTTGCTGTAACCCCGATGGATGATGCACTGGCCGAAGTCGCCATTGATCTGTCCAATCGCCCTTTTTTGGTTTTTCATCTGCCGCCTGTCGTTGAATCGGAGGGGCCGTTTCACAGAGGCATTGCCAAAGAATTTTTCAGGGCGTTTGCGGTAAAAGGGGGGATGAATCTACACATCAATGTGAAATACGGCGATAACGAACACCATATCCTTGAGGCCATTTATAAATCTGTTGGCCGTGGGCTCAAACAGGCGGTCTGCATTGATGTTGATGGTCGTGGTATTCGATCAACCAAAGGCGTTTTATAAACGGTCCGGCAATCCCTTTAAAACCGCATCCGCACCAACGCATAAGGCAGTCATGACAACATGTTGGCGAGCCTTTACCCGTTTTTGCATGCTTGCCGGACGGGACGGTTGAACACCAGTAATAAAAAAAAGAAAAAATTCAAGGAAAATAAGCATATACGCCGAAAGTTCAAATACGGATGCCAGAAATTATTGACAAATCAAAGCTCAAAGTGTAGGTTGAAAAATTTAAAAAAGGTTAGCCTTATGTACCAAATACATGCAATTACAGTTCAGATGCTCAGGCGCATATACCACCGCCAATCCGGCCCATAACCATTTTCTTGTTGAGAATGGCCAAGGTCCTACCGGAGCAAATTTGATCCCGAATCCATTTGAGATGGAGGCGGCACTCTTTGGCGGCATACATTCCTGACGACAAAATACTATCAATAAAAAACGCATCCGATATTGTTGATATCATATCGGAAAGTGTTGCCTTGCGTCGTACGGGCCGCAATTTTGTCGGTCTATGCCCTTTTCATGCCGAAAAGACCCCCTCCTTTACGGTGAGTCCGGACAAACAAATCTTTTATTGTTTCGGCTGTGGTGCCGGCGGCAATATTTTCAGCTTTGTTATGAAGCATGAGGGGCTCTCCTTCCCGGAGGCAGCCAGATCGCTGGCCAGGCGTTACGGAATCGATCTTCCCACCCGCAATCTCTCGCCGCACGAGAAAAAAAAGTTGACGGAGCGGGAAATGATACTAACGCTTAATAAAGAGGCCATGGCTTTTTACCAGGATTGCCTGATTCGTAAACCGGCAGGTCGTCATGGTATGGCTTACTTGCTGAAAAGGGGGATGAATAAAAGTACAATTGAAGATTACAAACTAGGATTTGCCCCAGAGGGGTGGGACCATTTGCTGCGATACATTCGCTCCCGTAAAAAGCCACTTGACCTGGCATTAAAAGCGGGACTGATTATCCCGCGAAAGTCTGGGAGCGGCTTTTATGATCGTTTCCGTAACCGGATCACCTTTCCCATTTTCGATGGGCAGAATCAACTGCTGGGATTTGGTGGACGCGTCATGGACGATGCGCTGCCAAAATATCTGAACAGTCCGGATACACCTGTATATAACAAGAGCCATTCGCTGTACGGTCTGCATTGCGCCCGTCAGCAGTGCCGTAAAACCCGGACGGTGTATGTGGTCGAAGGGTACTTTGATCTCTTGGCCATGCATCAGTTTGGCATGCAAAATACGGTGGCCACATTGGGGACGGCGTTAACCGCATCCCATGTACAGATGTTGAAGGGATATGTCGGTTCCCAGGGAAAGGCAATTTTGGTTTATGATTCGGATCAGGCGGGAGTCAAAGCGGCTCAACGAAGTGTAACCGTTTTTCAAAAAGGCCTTCTGGAAGCGCGTATTTTGGTGCTTCCCAAAGGGCATGATCCAGATTCCTTTTTGATGGCCCATGGCCCTGAGAAATTTTTACTGGCGGCTGAAAAGGCCATGCATATGATGACGTTCATGGTGGAAACCGCCGTGGAGAAATACGGGCTTGGCATTGATGGTAAGGTGCGTATTGTCAATGACCTGAAATCGGCGCTGTTGGCCATCGATGATCCGGTTGCGCGGTCATTACAGGTCAAGTATTTGGCAGAAAGGATCGATGTAAAAGAATCGGCTATTTTGCAAAAGGTTCGACAGCCAATTCAAAATCGGACACGGCTGCCGGACGATCATAGACAGAAAAGGGGAACCAACGCCACGCCCGTACGCGGTGAAACCTATCGACTGGAACAGAAGATGGTGACCATGATGCTTCAGTTCCCTGAAATGGTCGAAGTGATCGCACAGCGACAACTAATGGACAATTTTACGGATCCATTGCTGGCAGATGTTGGGCGGGGAATCATCGAAAATCTCGGAAAAGCAGGTGGGGATGTGGCTAGTTTGCTATCCCAATGGGACGAGCCTGAAAGAAAAGCCGCGGTTGCCAGGCTCTGCCTGGCGGATGAGCATTGGGATCGCAGTGGGTGTATGAACCTGATTAATCAATTTGAAAACAGCACCCGCCGCAGGGATAATGTGCTCTTGAAGCGTATTCAAGCGGCAGAAAAAAATGGAGATCAGGATCTTCTGGCCGAGCTTTTAAAACAAAAACAGCATCAGGCCTTGGAGCGAATGGGGAAAAAAGGCGGCCATTAAGGTTGGTCGTCTTTCAGGATACCGTGTACGATTGATGAATTGAGTAACATCCTGCTTTGTTTCAGGAGGCATAGGGAATGACCAAAGAATCCGATGAAAAACGTGAGCGGACAATAATGCAGACGCAACAAACAACAGTCAAGAAAAAGGCTGGAAGCGGTGGCAAGTCTGCTGCTGATATGGTCAGGAAGACCACAAAATCGGAAAAGTTAAAAGGCGCGATCAAAAAGAATGATCAGAAGGCGATCAAAGCCCTCATTGAAAAGGGCAAGGAGCAGGGATCGTTGACCTATGATGAGATCAACGAAGCCCTGCCCAACGAGATGATGTCTTCGGAAATGATCGACGATACATTGATGATGTTCGATGACATGGACATCGAAATCATCGAGAACGAAGATGGGGCGGCCAGAAAAGATCAGGCTCCTGAAAAAAAAGAAACCCTCAACAAGGCGGTGACGGTATCAGATTTCGGATCTGTGACCGACCCGGTCAAGATGTACCTTCGCGAGATGGGGATGGTCACCTTGCTCAGCCGTGAAGGGGAAGTCGAAATCGCCAAAAAAATCGAAGAGGGTGAACAGGACGTACTCAAGGCCCTTTTGGAAACATCCTTGGGGGTGAAATACATCCTTGATTTTGGAGATTTGATCGAAAAAGGGGCCCTGCGGCCAAAGCACGTTCTGCGCGATGTGGATGAAGGCGATGCTTACGTGGATGAAATGGTGCAGATTGATAATTTCCTGGGTACCATTGCTGATATCCGCGACGTGAACAATGAAAATCAACAATATCGTGAGCGCATGTTCACCGAAAACATGGAACCCGACGAGGCCCGTCGGGTCCGGCGCTGCATTATGCGGCGTAACAATAAAATTTTTGAGCTGCTTAAAGGGTGGCGGCTTGAGGGCGGGGTGATCGACCGTATCGAAGCCCATATTCGGCAACTGATTGATTGGTTTGATTCCCAGAACCGACTGATTGCCATGACGGCTGATGCGCTGGGGGTAACCATAAGGGATTTGCGCGATAATCTGTCGTCAAGGGATGCGTTTTTGCAATGGGCCGTGTCCCAGTCCAGCCTGGACGAAGAATCATTGGGCCTTATTTACGACCATTTGAAATCCATAACCGATGAACTGGTTGAAAAAGAAAACGATTTTAAAGCCAATAACCGTAATCTGAAAAGAGTGATGGCCAGTGTCGATGAAGGGCGCCTGCGAGCAAAATTTGCCAAAAGCGAATTGATTCGGGCCAATTTACGATTGGTGGTGAGTATTGCCAAAAAATACACCAACCGCGGACTGCAGTTTTTGGATCTCATTCAGGAAGGCAATATCGGCCTGATGAAGGCGGTCGACAAGTTTGAGTACCGCAGGGGGTATAAATTCAGTACCTATGCGACGTGGTGGATTCGTCAGGCCATTACCCGTGCCATTGCCGATCAAGCCCGTACCATCCGCATTCCCGTACACATGATCGAGACGATCAACAAGCTGATTCGTACCTCTCGCTATCTGGTCCAAGAGTTCGGACGGGAGCCCAGGCCGGAAGAAATAGCTGAAAAAATGGAAATTCCCATCGACAAGGTTCGCAAGGTGCTCAAGATTGCCAGAGAGCCCATTAGTCTGGAAACCCCCATCGGCGAAGAAGAAGATAGTCATCTTGGTGATTTTATTGAGGATAAGAAATTTATGCTGCCGTCCGAAGCAGCGGTCAGCATGAATCTGGCTGAGCAAACACGCAAAGTGCTGGCGACACTGACACCACGTGAGGAAAAAGTTCTGCGGATGCGTTTCGGCATCGGTGAAAAGGCCGATCATACGCTGGAGGAAGTGGGCCAAGATTTCACGGTGACCCGCGAGCGAATCCGCCAGATCGAGGCCAAAGCGTTAAGGAAGCTTCGGCACCCGACACGCAGTCGTAAACTGAAAAGCTTTATCGATAGTTAAACACAGACATATTTGGCATTCATTTGCTTGACAAGTCACGTTAACGAGAGTAGGTAAACGATCGCAATTGATGATTTAGTCCACTTATTGGATTACCAACAATTTTCAAAGATTGTTTAAAAAAATACTACGGGCCCATAGCTCAGTTGGCAGAGCCACCGGCTCATAACCGGTCGGTCCCTGGTTCGATCCCAGGTGGGCCCACTTTAACACCCAGATTCAGTGCCGTTGTCCTGGTATTTCGGCAGGGACACACATCGTTTGGCACTGCCGGGGAAAATAAGACGAAACGGCGTGGTGAATATTTTTTAGCTACCGCGCCTTTTTTGTACCCGAGCTGAGTGTTTCAAATTTTGGATTTAACCATATGGTTAGCCGCGCCGGAAGGGGGGAGGGGATGACAGGTGACGTTGCTGAATTTATCCGTGTTCTTGATCGGATCGCACCCGTTCATCTGGCCGAATCGTGGGATAATGTCGGTCTTCAGCTTGGAAGCCGTCAATGGCCGGTAAAAAAGATCTGGACGTCCCTTGATCCCTTGGTAGAGGTCGTGGACCAGGCATGTGCAAACCATGTCGATTTATTGGTTACCCACCATCCACTGTTTTTTAAGGCGATCAAGCGCATTGATTGTCAAACTGCTTTGGGGCGCATTATTCAAAAGGCCTTGTCATGCCAGTTAGCCATTTACAGCGCTCACACCAATTTAGACAGCGCTGTCGGCGGGGTGAATGATGTCTTGGCGTCGCGCATCGGATTGAGTGATTTGTGCGTGCTTGCTCAGCCGGCAAAGGCCGATCGATCCAATAACGATACGGGATTGGGACGGGTGGGCACGCTGCCGGCGTCCATTCGCCTGGGCACCCTTGCCGAACAACTAAAAAAGTCGCTGAACATCGGGAGTCTGAAAGTGGTCGGAAACCTGGATCAACAGGTCAACACTGTTGCTGTATGCTCTGGCAGTGGCGGTAGCCTCTTGGATGCCGCGCTGGCGTCGGGGGCACAGGTCTACGTGAGTGGTGATTTGGGATATCATACCGCCAGGGATGCCCAGCAGGCCAGCATTGGTTTGATTGACATCGGCCATTTTGGGTCCGAACGATTGGTTGTCGATGCACTGGCCGCATCCATTCGCGATGTGAGCCAGACGCGGGGCCTGGATGTAACGGTGGAGGCTGCGACCATTGAGACCGACCCATTTCATCAGCTTTAATACGGGGGACTTTTAAAGAGATGGATATTCAGGGGCAGATTAGGATCTTAGTCGCTCTGCAGGGTGTTGAATCCGAAATTCTCAAAACCGAGCGGCAAATTTTTGCATTGAAGGATGAGGCCTCCTCTCTTGGCCAGGCTTCTGCCGAGCACGAAACACAGGTGGCCGCAGAAAAAAAGGCGCTGGACGAACTGAAGAAAACCTACCGTGAGCTCGAATCAGAATCCAAAGATAATGCCGCAAAAATCGAAAAAAGCAATGAGAAGCTCAGGGCTGTTAAGACCAACAAGGAATATCAATCGACCCTGAAAGAGATTGAGGAGATTCAAAAAAAGAACTCAGGCATTGAAGACCGCATGATTGAGCTGCTTGACCAACTGGAATCCCAGGAGGCGGTTGTCAAGCAGAAAGAAACGCAATTGGCTCAGTTTGTTCAGACTTGTAACGAAAAAAAGGTTATCATTACAGGTCGTATTGATCAGCAAGCGCAGGCCGTTGGGCAGCTACAGGAAAAAAAGGCGCAGATCCAAGCCAGTGCGGATCCGAAAATCATAACGATTTTGGACGATGTGAAGACGAAAGTGCGGGGGATGGCCGTGGTTCCCGTTGAACAGGAAGTGTGCATGGGATGCCACCTGAATATCCCTGCGCAATTGTACAATGAATTGCGACGGTATGATGAAGTTCGCTTTTGTCCACATTGCCATCGAATCATTTACTGGAAAGAAAAAGACAAGGATAGTGATTAGCGGTTGGAGTAAACCAGGCGGTCGCTGGCTCGGCTTTTTGCCGGACTGGAGGAAAGTCCGAACACCACAGGGCAGGATGCTCCATAACGTGGAGTCACGGTGACGTGAAGGCAAGTGCAACAGAAAGCAAACCGCCTCGCCATTGGCGCGGTAAGGGTGAAACGGTGCGGTAAGAGCGCACCAGTTCTTCGGGTGACCGAGGAAGCTGGGTAAACCCCATCCGGTGCAAGACCAAATAGGGGAGTGCTTGAGGGCGGCCCGTCCAAGCTCCCGGGTAGGTTGCTAGAGGTGCCGGGCAATCGGCATCCCAGATGAATGATCGCCACCTTCGGTACGGGTAACCGGCCGAGGGGACAAAATTCGGCTTACGGCGTACTCCAACCGCTATTCCTGTCTACAATGAATATGCATAATTTCATGAATGGAGCCCTGCTGTGAACGGTTCGTATTGTGATATTTCTTTTGCCGAAAAGGTCCGCATTTTTTCTTCCGATTACCTGAAGTGTTGCGCCTACATTTCGAATCGCCAGACACCCGACCATGTTTTTACCAAAAAGCTATACTCCAAATTGATCAGTACCTCGCAGGTGCTCGAAGATTTCCTTGATTTCCACGGCGCGAAAAACAGTGAAGACTGGTACCTGTACCGTGAGTTATGCGCCAGTGTCAGGCATTTGAGTTTAGGCGCTTACTCGCAGAAGCATATTCTCAACCGTTTGGTTTTTTATGATATCCCCGATACGGATGACTTCCGGGAAGCGGGTGAAGAAACCAACCGGTCGCTCAACACCGTGCTTCGTAACCTGTCACCGGTCATTATCGATGAAGCGGCACGGCTGAATATTGCCATGCCGATGGATGCTTTCGGTCCTGAGGATTTCCCCGGCATCACTACCGGAGAAATGCTGAAATACGACATTGACGATGATGCCAAGGACGTCCAGAAACGTAACATCGTTAAGATCGCCAATGAATTTCTGAGCATAGCCAACACATTTGATCCCTTGGGGTTTTACGAACCCTATAAACATGAAGAGATGATCGCAATGGTGCCGGAAAAGGTGAACGAGGTGGAAATCCGGCGTTTTGAAATGCTGGTGCATAATCTTCAATCATCGTTCGACACCTACGTTATCCATGGCGGCTTTCGGTTTGGCGATCGCAAGTTGAAATCATTGAGGAGCTATTTTTCAGTTGTTTTTCACCTTCTGCAAATGATGGGACGTTTGCTCCATTTTTATGAGCGCCACCTGTATGAAGCCGGTTATAAAAATACCTATAAGCGCGTGCAAGATACGATGACATCTTTAGTCGACCCCATGATGCTGCTTGATCGAACTATCAATTACGGCCTGTATTATGCCTGCCACTACCTCAATTCAGGAAAAAAGATGGCCCGGGACATCCTCAATGAAAATATTGAGCGCAGCTCGATCATCGTGGGGATTCCGGTCAAGCTGGGATTTCACAGCCGGCCCAGCCTGCTGGTGGCCAAAATTGTGCAACATTTCGGCGGCCATGTGGAACTGGTTGTGGGTGAGGATCGATTTGACGCCAGCAGTGTGCTTGATATTCAATGGGCGGGAGGAAAAATTCAGAAGGAAGAGATCACCGAGGTCGTCTTTGAGGGAGACAGTCGTGCCCTGGCCGATATTCAGATCCTGGCCAGCGTCAACTATGGTGAAGACACCATGGGCAAAGGGGTGCCGCTTCCCAGCGAATTAAGTTATCTGAAATGATCTGCGCTGTGATTGTTGCCGGGGGTAGCGGCTCCCGGATGCAGGCGCCGGAAAAGAAACAATACCTGCATCTATCTGGACTGCCCCTGCTTTGCCATACACTGATGGCGTTTGACCGGTGCGCCGATTTTGACCAGATTTGCCTGGTGGTTCCCGGAGAAGACCTGGAAAAGTGTAAAACCGATGTTCTGGCGCCGTTGTCTCTGGCGCACGACATTCAGCTTGTGGCGGGTGGAAAACGTCGACAGGAATCGGTGTTGAATGGGTTGAACAGTTTGAAGGCGAAGAGCGGTATCGTCATGATCCATGATGGGGTGCGGCCGTTTGTCCGATCCTCGCTGATCGAGCGCTGTCTTAAGGGGGTACAGGCCACAGGTGCCTGTATCCCGGCCATCCCCGCCACCGATACTTTAAAGCAGGTCGATGCAAACGGCGTCATTGTCGGTACCGTAGAGAGGCAGACGATCCGTTTGGCTCAGACCCCTCAGACATTTTCCATTGAGTTGATCCGGCGCGCCCATCATGATGCGGCGCGCAACAATTTCGTTGCAACAGACGATGCATCCGTTGCCGAAAAATTCGGCGCGTCAGTGATCGTGGTCCCCGGTGACCCCGACAATATAAAAATTACCACCCCCCATGACCTGATCGTTGCCCAGGCCATTTTCAAGCGCTGGGGCATGATGCAGCAGGACAGTTTAGAATTCCATCTAACTTGAGGGGTGTGGTAAACCACCAAACATAATGCGTGCGAACAGGCCGGCAAGCTTTTGCGGATCATGGCGGATAATGTCGCCGGATGTTTCCAACAGATCTTCGGCAATTATTTTACACTGGTTATCGACCAACCCGATTTCCACAAATTCAGATTTTTGTTTGCGATAAAGCTTGAGTAAACGATTGTCAGGACGATGGTTGTTGACGATGGCTGAGGTGATTTTGCATCGCATAAAGCTTTCCAAGGTGGCAATAAAATCGCAGGCCTGGAAATGATTCGTCTCTCCATATTTGGTCATGATATTCACCACATGATACATGGGCGCGGATACTTCTCTGAGCTTTTCACAAAGCCCGGGAACCAACAGGTTGGGGATAATACTGGTAAACAGATCGCCCGGTCCAAGAATAATGATGTCAGCCTTGGCAATGGCTCTGAGCACCGGCGGAAAGACCGAAATCGTGTCACTGTGGTGAGGAACCAGGTAGACATCCCGGATGGTTTCACGTTGATGCCCCCGGGGCATGTCAATGGCACTTTCGCCGAAAATGCGGCTGCCGTCGGTCAACTCGGCCACCAGGGTGGCGCGGTCGATGGTGACCGGCAGAATTTGGCCTTTGACATCCAGTATCTCGGCCAGGGCCTGCACACCGGCTGGAAAGCTTCCCGTGTAACGCGAGAGCATGGTCAGCAGCATGTTGCCGGCGTTATGTCCCTTCAGACGCCGGTCTCTTTTAAATCGCTTCTGAAAGATCGACCGGGCGACGTCCTGGTGAGGAGACAGGGCCAGGATACACTTAAGAATGTCACCGGGAGGCAGTGTGCCCAGTTCATCGCGAAGCCGTCCGGTGCTGCCGCCGCTGTCCATCATGGATACCACCGCGCTGATACGGATACCGGTCAGCTGGCGCAGTCCGGACAGCAGGGCAAACTGGCCACTGCCACCGCCGATGGTCACGACATTCAGTGTATTTTTAAGGGCAGCGCATTTCTCGGTCACGAGGATCCTTTCCCGTGGTATTCCAATACCTGATTGTTGAATCCTGCAGCGTTCCGGATGCCTTTGGAAACGACCAGTTTCTTGCCGCATTGGGTTCCATCGGACAGCACTTGGGCATCGTGACTGGGGCCTTTTCGCGAAAACGAGCGTAAGTGGGGGTAACGCCGGGCCAGATAACGGGTCAACTTGTCGTCAACGCACATGGGCAGGCCGGTATCATTCACCTGCTGCGTGCTGATAGACGCCTGTTGTAACGTGCTTCTGAACCCCGCGATGACGCCGACAGCAAAATCGGTCTTTCGGTATCGGTTCAATTTTTTATCCTGGCAATAATCGGCCCAGGTATTGTCGATATAACGGTGGACGCTGGCATGGACATATTCGGCAATCTGAACATTTTGAACGGATCCGCTGATCTCCAGCACCCGTCCCATGCGGCCCTTTTCCAGCACCCAGGCCTGTGCCCACACCCCTTGAACAAAGTAAAAGTCCTGCAGCAGATGCGCCAGATGATACGCTTCACGGAAATGCCGCAGGCGAGGACGCCCTAAAAAGATGCTCGTGTAGCGTTGATCCTGGCCGTGACTGATCAGATCGATATTATGACGCCGAATCAAATCAAATGCCTTGCGCATGGCGGCGTGGGCCTCGTTGGGGTTACTGCTTTCAGCCAGGGCCATGAGCTTGCGAATTCGGATCACCATGCGATCATTATCATCCAATGGATCGCCCTGATTGAGCCGCTCATGAAGGGTCGGGTAGGTCCCCGAGGCTCGCGGGTTGGCGCTTAAAAAACGGCAAACCTGCTTGAAACTGCTGCCGTGACCGGTTTCTTTGGCGCCGGCCAGTCCCTCATGGGCCACCTGATGAGCCATTTCATGCAAAAGGACGTCCTTGACATCATCCCAGCCATGCTTCGAAACGAGTTCACTGCTTAAGATAATTTCACGTTTGGCAGGGTCCCAGCATCCCAACCGTTGAGGCATCGCGCGGATCGAAAAAAGCGGGCGCCTGATCGATTGCCGCAAGGGTGGGGGCAACAACCAGCACGCATTTTCCCATTCGGCGATCAAGCCGCGGATCACCTGATTTTCGAAAGCCGATTGTATCGCAGTGCTTTTCTTTATATTCGTCTGCAAAAAGCTAACGCTACCCTTTGATTCGGCATGGTCGCATGATTAAAATAATCAATGGAGCAGTTTTTTAGACAATAGCCGGTTGCTTGAAAATTGCATCGCCGGCCACCCTGGCCAATTACCAGCTGGACTTGAGTTCGGCAATGGTTTGCGCGTAATCGTCACTGCCAAAAATGGCGCTGCCGGCCACGAACACATCCACACCGGCCTGGGAAATCCGGGAGATGGTTCCCCCATTGACACCGCCATCGATCTGGATCAGGGTGGGTAATCCCCGTTCACGGATCATGGTTTTCAGTTGAGCGATCTTATCCAGTGACGAGGGGATAAACTGTTGTCCGCCAAATCCAGGGTTCACGCTCATGACAACAACAAAATCCAAGTCGGCAATGATCCACTGAAGGGTTTCCACTGGGGTTGCCGGGTTCAAGGCGACACCGGGCTTGGCCCCTTTTTCGCGGATCAGCTGAATCGTCCGGTGCAGGTGGGTGCAAGCTTCCTGGTGGACGGCAATGTAATCGGCACCGGCAGCCGCAAAGTCGGCGATATAGCGATCGGGCTGGGTGATCATCAAGTGGACGTCGATGGGTAGCTTGGTTGACCGGCGAACCGCTTCGACCACCAACGGGCCCATGGTAATATTCGGTACGAAGTGGCCATCCATGACGTCCACATGAATCCAGTCTGCGCCGGCTTTTTCCACAGCCTGGATTTCATCACCGAGTTTTGAAAAATCAGCCGACAGGATCGATGGTGCGATACATTTCATCCTTACTTACTCCTTCAAATTTTTAACGGCCGTCCATGATCTGAGAGTCTACCAATTGACCATCTACGTAAATGAGTACCGTGGGGTTACCACTTTTTGGAATTAAAAGCCAGATTTCTTGCCCAGGCCTTAAAAAATCGTCAAAAAGGTTGATGGAAAACAGCGCCTGATTCAACTTCACTTGTACCCGACGGTTTAAAAACCCGTTGTCCAGTGAAAAATGATACAGCCCCATCCCGTTGGCAGAAGGAGGGTTACCGATCGTTGGGCTGGTGGGCATTCGATTGACCTGCAAGTCTACAAGACTGCCCACCGTCACCCGATAGCCGGCCATCGGTGTCTGGGCAACAATGGTTTCCGGAGGCGCCTCATCATTGATGACGCTGCGAATATGTCCGGTGTTCAATTGTAGCTGCTCCAGACGACGGATCGCCATTTCCAGAGTGAAGCCTTTCAAGTCGGTCATGGCCGTGGAGAATGGATAGGATTCCTGGCTGACCAGCAGATCCACACATTTTTTTCTGCTTACCATGGAACTTGGAGGCGGAAAATGGGCGATGACCTGGCCAACGGGGTGCAAAGGGCTGTGCATGCGGGACACCACTCCCTGGCACAACCCGTTTTCAGTTAGCACAATTTTGCTTTGTTGAAAGGAGAGTCCTGCCAGGTTGGGCATCACCACGGACTCGGGCCCGCGGGAGACTTGGATTTTTACGTCCCTTCCACGTTTGATGGCACTGCCGGGTTCCGGGGATTGTTCAATCACATAATGCTGGGGCACCTGGTCATCATAGCGGGTGCCTTTCACGCGGGTGTTGAGGCCAAGGTCGGAGAGCATTTCAAGCCCAACCAGAACGTCCTTGCCGACCAGATTGGGGACGATCACCGTATCCTCGCTTTTAATCATCAGCGTCAGTGTCAGATACGTGCCGATGCCGGCCATGCCCATGAACAGGACGACCAACAGGATGCCCCGTAAAAACCGGATGGAAAAGGATTTGAGCGATACGTTCATGATTTAAAAATCGATCGACAGGCTCAAGGTGATGCCGGACGCCGTGGCGGCGATGGACAGCGGCGGCTGCTTATACCGGTAGAGGTCATTGCGAAACGCATCAACGCGGTTGCGATTGAATTTGTGTGCGCTTGAGACGGCGCCGTAAATATTTCCGCTGTAAAATCCGAATTCAATGAAACTGATCACGCCGCCGAGTGCGTAAAGCTCATTGTCAAAGGCCTCCCAGGCACTCAATATCAGGCCGGCATTGATTAAAAAGGCGGCCAGCGCATCCTGATAGCGGCCGCAATACATCTGCCCACCGCCGGGGATAATGGAAAGGAGCCCTGCGGTGAAGGGGTGTTTGGTCCGGATCTGATCATGGCGGGACACCGCCGCGTTTAATTGCGCCACCTGATAACGTGCCTGATGCGCCTGGGTGATCTGGCCAAACGATCGCTTGGCCGGCTCCCATTGTCCGGCATCCACATGCAGCCACCCCAGTTCGTAGCGGGCCCGGTCGATTATTTCCGGTTCCGTAGATGTGGCGATCAAATTGTGCAGATCCAGCATGGCCTGTTCGATCATGCCTTGGCGGGCATGGCTGCGGCTTAGCATAAAAAAAGCCTCGCTTTTGAGCCCCGCTGCCCTTTGATTGTCCGCAATGGCCATAAAAACCTGCACTGCATCCGGATATTGCGCGGCTTGGAAGTGAGCCATGCCAACCAGATAGTTGGCCCTGGACGTTCTGGGATCGTTTGGGAAGAAGTAGATGAAGCGGCCAAATTCATGGATGGCTTCATTAAATGCACCGCGGTCATAACAAGATCGGGCGTACCGGTATTGCTGGTCGGCATCAATGACCATGAACTGCTGCGCATCGGCCCAGGCGCTTTGGATAAAAAAGAAAAACACGCAGGGTATGAGCAGGGTATATTGGATTGGGAAAATTGGGCAAAAGCGCTTCATGGGATGTCACTGCCACCAGAAATCGTTGTTTCCAACCGGATCTTGACAGCGACGGCCATCACGCGTCATGACCATCGGACTGTGGTTTAATTCATCCCGACCGCAACGCATCAGCCGATCGCAGGCCATGATCCATCCCATTAGCGCCCCGTGACGATTGATGGCGGAAAGGGCATAACTCGAGCAGGACGGTGTCATGGGGCAACGCGGACCATCCGCAGCAGACAGATAACGGCGGAAAAAATGAATCGGCGATGCGGTGAATGTCGGATTCGCCTGTAGGTCATTGGTCACGGATGTGACCGGCTTGGCACAGGCACTGCCACCGGCCAGGATCAGCAGGATGATAATTACCAGTTTGGATCTCTTCATAGGCCATGGGTCAAGCCAAACGGATGCCTGGCGGATATCGGATGAATCTTCGATGACGGTTATTGCTGGGTGACACGCAAGACTTCTTCGATGGTGGTCTTTCCATCCAGTATTTTCAGAATCCCGCTTTGGCGCAGGGTTCTCATGTTGTTTTTAAGCGCGAGCTTCTTGATTTTCGTTGCATCATAGGTTTGCAAAACCAGGTTTTTCATGGCTTCGTCAAGATGCATGATCTCGAATATGGCCGCCCGTCCGCGGTATCCGGTGTTGAAACACTTCTCACAGCCTTGGGCCTGATAAAAGGTATGGGATTTAATTTGCTCATCGGTAAGACCGATACTGCTGGCGATGGCGCCGGGCTGGTAGGGCGTTTTGCAGTGATCGCAGAGTACTCTGACCAGGCGCTGGGCAAGCACGGCGATCACCGATGAGGAAATGAGAAACGGTTCCACACCGATATCGACCAGACGCGTGATGGTACTGGCGGAATCGTTGGTGTGCAGGGTGGAGAAAACCAGATGACCGGTCAGGGCCGATTGAACGGCGATGGAGGCGGTTTCCTGATCGCGAATTTCACCAATCAGAATGACATCCGGGTCCTGGCGAACGATTGAGCGCAACCCCACGGCAAAGGTGAGATCGATTTTGGCGTTGACCTGAATCTGGCTGATGCCCTTGAGCTGATATTCGACCGGATCTTCAATGGTGATAATATTGATGTCGGGTTTGTTGATTTCGGATAAAACCGAATACAACGTGGTAGTTTTACCGCTACCCGTGGGACCGGTCACCAGAATGATGCCGTTGGGCTGGGTCACCAGATGGTTGAGCAGCTCAAAATCATCCGCAGGCATGCCCAGCTCTTGCAAGTTCAGAATTTCACCGGATTTGTTAAGGAGACGCAGGACCACCCGTTCGCCAAAGGTGGTGGGCAGGGTGGAAACACGGACGTCGATGTCCTGGCTGCCGATTCTGACATCCAGGCGGCCGTCCTGGGGCAGCCGTTTTTCGGCAATATTGAGTTTGGCCATGACCTTGATGCGTGAAATCAGGGCCGCCTGAATCCATTTCGGCGGGGTCAACAGATCATATAGAATGCCGTCCACCCGATAGCGCACCTTGAAGCTGTCCTGGTAGGGTTCGATGTGGATATCGCTGGCCCGAGCCTTGACCGATTGAGAAATAATGTGGTTGACCAGCTTGATAATGGGGGCATCGCTGGTATCTTCCAGCAGGTCGGCCGTGTCCTCGATCTCGCTGATGATGGTACTGCCGTCATCTTCCATGTTCTGGACCAGTTGCTCGGCAGACCCCTGGCTCATGTCAAAAAGCAGGTTGATCGCGGCAAAAATGGCACCTTTTGTGGACAGCACCAGATTGTAGTCGGTAAAACCGATCAAACGAGCCAGGTCGTCCAGGGGCTGGAAAACCGCCGGATCATTAACGGCGATGATGTTGACCATCTCTTCCGGCAGCGTCGGCTGTCCGGCTGCCGGATTGTTTTTCAGCACCAGCGGGACCATGATGTGGCGCTTCAAAAATGCAATGGGGACATTGCGGGCCCGGTCCTCGCCGAAGCTTTCCAGCGGCAGTTCCGGCCAGAAGGGCAGCTCATAGAATTGACTGAGCGCATCCAAAAGCTGCGTTTCGTTAATGACCTTGCGTCGTAAAAGCACCTCCGATAAGATGTCGCCTTTTTCTTTCTGGAGCCTGACCGCATCGGCATAATCTTCATCGGAAACGCCGAATTTGTTTTTTAATATGTATTCCAGTGATTTGTTCATGGGATATTTCTTAAAATGAGGATGCCGCGGTATCCTTGTTTAATCAGTGCATCGCGAATTCTTCGGGCTGAATCCAGTTCCAACCCCTCGCCAATCTGAACCCGATACCAGATTTTTCCGTCCATATCCGTTTCAACGACTTTGGCTGCATGCCCCAGTCGGGTCAGCCGGTCCTTGGCATCCAGGGACGATTGTTCGTCGGTGAACGCATGCACCTGAATCATGTATGGACCGCTCGGCGCCATGGTTAATGATTCCGAACTGGCGCCTGCATCCTCTTCTTCAACGGACGTTGGGTCTGACGGGGGGGTAGGAACTGTGGCTTCGGGCAGATTGGATTCGATGGATGGGGGTTCGATACCGCCGGCGGCACCCCGATACAGCTTGATCTGGGCTTCACGCAGCTGATCGATCTGGGTCTTTTTGGACTCGAAGACATTGTTGGCTTCGTTGGGGTTCTGGATCACCCGGGGAGTGACGAAAAAGAACAGGTTGGTCTGGTCACTGCTTTTACCCATGGTCTTGAAAAGCCATCCCAGGCCGGGAATGTCCCCCAGGCAGGGAACCCGGTATTCGGTCTGATTAAACTCGTTGCCGATCAGCCCGCCCATGACCACCGTGGCACCGTCCTTGACCATGACCGTGGTTTCCACGGTCCGCTTGAGGGTCGTGGGCTGGGTGGCGCTGGATGAATCGGCCACGGTGGAGATCTCCAGGGAAAGGTTCAGCCGCACCATACGGTCCTTGTTGATCTGGGGCGTGATTTTAAGGGTCCGGCCCACATCCCGGTACTCAAAGGAGTTGTAGGTGTCGTTGTTGGAGGTGGAGGTGGCGGTCTGATAGGGAACGTTCTTGCCCACCATGATACTGGCCTCCTGGTTGTCGGTGGTCAAAAGCTGCGGGGTGGACAAGATGTTGACATCAGTGTCTTTCTTATAGGCCTGAATGACGGCGGCGATGCTGGGAAAGGTGATCCCGGCAATTTCGAGCGCCTCACCGAACACGCCCAGGCCAAAGCCGGAGGGCAGGTCCGGCATAAGCACCGTATCGCCGTCGGAGTTCACCGATTCTGAATAGGAAATGTTCGAATCATCGCCGGAATTAAACCCGCCACCGACCACGCCTTGATTTTCATTGCCCTCACTGTCCGTGCTGTTGAGTTCAATCGTGTCCCCGATCTGCCATTCGGTTCCCAATTTAAAGTTTTTATTCGTGTTGACCTCCATGATCAGGGCCTCGATATAGACCATTTTGCGGGGGATATCGACCTGGCGGATGATTTCCACCAGAGTGTCATAGTCGTCCCGATCGGCGGTGATAATCAAGCTGTTGGTGGCTTTGTCAGCGGTGATTTTTACGTCCTCGGAGATCACCGGGGCTTCCTTGGCCCCGCCTTTGCCGGTTTTATCCTGACCGTCGGAAGGGATATCCTTGAGAACGGTAACAATCTCCTCGGCAACGGCATAGTTCAGGTAGTAGACGTGGATTTTTTCCTTGCCCTTGGGGGTTTCCTGGTCAAGCACATCGATCAGACTGCGCATGCGGTTGGTGTCATCTTCACTGGCCACCATGATGATGCTGTTGGTGCGCTCGTCGGCCACAAAGGACGCGCTGCGATCCACAGATGCCGTCCGCGTTCTTCTTTTGCTATTGGATGACTGAGATGTTTTGAAAACAGTTTCCAAAAGGGTGACCAGGTTGGATGCATCGGCGTTGTGGACTGGAAACACCGTGACTTCCCGGCCCACGCCGGGGACGTCGATGGTTTTCAGAATTTTCATCAATCGCGCGATGTTGGAGTAATTGTCAGTGATGATCAACGTGTTGGTCGGCGCGTAGGAGAGGATGACGCTGCTTTTGGACACCATGGGCGTTAACAAGCGCTTGACTTCATCGGGATCGGCAAATCGCAGGGGAATCAGTTGGGTCACCACTTGGTCATTATCACTATCACCCTTGGATTTGAAACGTGTTTCAATATTTTTGGTCCGTGCATCCGGGGAGGGAATGATTTTGATCAGACGTCCGGTTTCCACCGTGGCGAACCCATGCACATCCAGGACCGATTCGAATACCTTATAGGCCTCATCAACGGAGATCTTGGAAGGAGAAATAATCGTGACTTTGCCCTTGACGCGCTGGTCAATAACAAAGTTTTTTCCGGTCAGCTCACTGATGAACTTGATGAAGACGCTGATGTCCACATTGTTAAAGTCTATGGAAACAAAACGCTGCGATCCGCCTGCCGCCTTTTGACCGCTTTTTGTTGTCTGGTTTTGGGCATAGCCGTTGGCGGCAATGAGAATACAGGTTAGTATTACGATCAGTGCGCCGATTACTCGCTTTTTAGAAGGGGAATTGTTTTTTTTGCTTTGCATGTCTTTTCCTAATTCGCGCCGACGGAGTAGGGAGCCCCCGTCGGTCGGCTATCTGATACGGTATTCGATGTTTTTATCCCTTCCCCGGCGTTTTAATTGCACAGAGAGCGAAGATGAAGATCTAAGATTGTCGACCAGCCGCAAGGCGTCGTCAACCGTTGAGATTTCAGTTCCATCCACGCCGGTGATCACATCGCCGTTCCTGAGGCCCATGCGACGAAAGATGGAATTGGGTTTTATCCTCGACAGGCTAAGCCCTGCTGGAACACCATCTTCCATATGGGGCTGGATTTTAACCTGGGTCATCAATGATCCGACGTCCGTCATTGCTTGATCGATATAGGACCGTCTAAGCGAGATGCGTTGGGCGCGCACAGCCCGGTTTGTGGGGGTACTCCGGCCAGAGGCCAGTGTTCCGGATCGGCCTGTTGATTTGCCGGCTTTCAGATCCTGCATCTGGAGGACCTCGTCCTTGCCGTCAACGGTCAACACTACCTTTTCCCTGAAGATCTCTTTGACCACCGCCGCCTGAATGGTGTCGCCGGTGCGGTACAGCTCTTGTTGGTGGGTCTTGACATCTTCAATGACCGCGTAGTCTCCATCCCTGGTTCCTGAGACCGTGCCCCATAATTTTAAATTTAACTTTGTTTCCTCTAAGGATTCAACATCCAATTTTTCGGCATTCGATTTGGCTTGAGTACTGGCGGCCGTGCGGGTTTCAAACAGATTTCGTTCCAACACCGCATTATAGGCGGAAAGCGGCTTTCGGGGGATATGCGCGTCGCTGACCGGGTACGCCGGTTTCTCGGTGGACACAGGGCCACCGCCCAACCTGTCAGTGACGCCTTCATAGAGGCCATCAACAGCAAAGTAGGCCATAATCATAATGCAAATCAGGTTGATGACAATAAAAATGGCTTTGGGTCTCATCGCCTATCTCATGGTCACATCCGGGCTGTCGATGGTTCCGAATACACGGAAATTGAGCCCCCGGGTGCCTAATGTTCGTGGGTTAACGATGCCCTGCGGAATCGTATCTTGCAGCCTGGCAAAAAGTTCAGGACGCGGTTTGATATTCCCATTCAGCCGCAATCGGCTGGAATCAAAAGGATCTTCTATCTCTATTCTGCCACTTATTTTACCTTCCATCAACGGGCCGTTGAAGGTGAAGGCCTTGATGCGAAGCGTCTGCCCGGCCAGCGAGAAGTCCGCTTCGGTCTGGTCCATGATCAATTCCGCAATGCCGAAAAAAGCCGGGTTCAGGGTGATCGTCAGGCCTGGGGCGGTCAGCAGCCCATTGGCCTGGCCGAAGGGCGCGCGGCCACCATCGTGGGTCAGCCGGCCGTTGAGTGGCCCGGCAAGTGTGAACCGGGTAATGGATTTCAGTGCCTCGATCTGTTCCAGGCGGATGGACGACAGGTCTGCTTCCGCATTGAGCCGGCGGGTGGGGCCGCTACCATTGATGAATACCCGGCCGTCAAGGGTGCCCTGGGCAATAGCAGCTTTACATTCAAATCGTTTTCGTTCCTGAAACAGCGTTGACAGCGCAGGGGATAATCGTGCGTGATCGACATGAACCAGCTTGTCTCCCTTGTGCCGGATATCGATATCAATAAAATTGGCCGCCAGCGGAAGGGCTGGCCGAATCGCATCCGCCGTGATCGACAGGGATGGATCAACACCGGCCAATCGATCGTTGACAAACGATTTGACCGCATTTTCAGGAAATAGAAGAAACAAAAAGAAAAAGACGGCCACCAAGGCGAATAGAATATAAATAGAAATGATCTTGAATAGGCCCATGAGAACCGCTAAATCTCCAAGGTTTCAACTTGAAATATGGTATTAATCAATCCCGCCTTCTGTTCACTTTTTGCAATCGACAGTCGCCTGATGACGATCATATCACGGGCGGTTTCAATGCCGTGAAGATAGGCCAGCAATTGGGACATGGTAATCTCCTGAAGTTTCATTTCGACCATGGAGAGTCGGTAGGGACTATCTTTTTGAGAGGTGGTGGTGGGCTTCATATAGGCGATATTGCTTTTCACCCCTGTCCGCCCGGCAAGGGTTTCCAAAAATGAAAAAAGTGTGAACCCTTGCCGCCGTGTTTTCAGCAGCTGTTGTGTTTGCTGGGCTTTGGACGATGTCTCCCGATAGGTCGTCTGCAGTTCTTTGATTTTCACCAACTGCTGTTCGCGGGTGGCAATCCGATCGGTTAGCTGCTCATTTTTGTCCAACACGGGAAACACCAGGAACTGGCAAAACAAAAAGATCACGATGGCGGCGATCGCTATGCCCACACTGATCTTTTCCCGCGTGTTGAGTTTAATGCTGCTAATTTTATTAATGTTAATCGCCATATTGCGCTAAATATCCAGTTTCAATTTAAACCGTACCCGGTTGCCCGACTTTTCGAGATCCGCCGAGCTGATGGTTACGCTTTTAAAGATGTCCGCACTTTCCAAACGTCCCTTGATATCGTCGACCGTGTTGAAGTTTTTTGTATTTCCTGAAAGCATCACATTGTCTTTGCCGACCACCATACGGTTGATCATGACATCGACTGATGCCGGAATTTTCTGGCTTAAGGCATCTAAAATGTCAACCACCCGCGCATTTGTGCCGGATAAACTCAGACCTGTACCGCCTTCTCCGGCTTCTTTGATTTTGACCTGCATCTGCTGCAAGGGATCGACAACACGGGTTACATCCGGAAACGTACTTTTGAATACCGTTTCAATCTGCTGATCCAGTTCAGTCAGACGGTGCTCTTTGGCGTTTAGGCGCATAAATTGACCGGTCAGTACCGTTGCAATGACCAATATGATCAACGCGGTGGAGACAATGATATTTTTCCGGTGTTCTCCCCAAAAGTGTTGAAATGTTGAGCGTTCGGTGGAAAAATTGATGCCACTGATGGTTTCGGTTTCCATCAAGGCCAAAGAAAGGGCCATGTCCATATGGCCGGCTTCCCATTCTGGCGTGTCGGTCTTTGCGGTCAGCCGAGGAAAGGTTCGAATCGCATCGATATTTTTGATCGACACCCCCATCAACCGGGACGTTTCATCACCCCGACCCAACAGATGGTATTGTGAACCCATGGAATAGACTGTGGATGGGTTGACCGAAATTCCCATATTTTCCTGGAGAAGGGTGAAGGTACGCTTGATCGCCATCTCCATGCTGCGCATGACCGGATAGCCACCGGCCCCCACCGGCAGCGTTCGCACCATGCGCACATGGCCTTCGCTCACCGCGTAAACCGTGTGATGCGTCTGACTGGTATCGATAAACAGATAGTCATTTTGAGGGCCGGCCATCCGGGTCATGATGCGCGTTGCGGCATAACCGCTAGGGGTGACGATGACCGGGTGAAGATTGACCGCTTCCAAAAGCGCCAAATACCGATCAAGCGTTTCTTTCTCAGCCACAAAAGCGAGAAGTTCCTGCCCGCCGTTTTGTTTCACGGCTTCAAAATCAAAGACCAGGGACTCTACCGACATGGGCAGGGTCGGTTCCAGTTCAAAAGGCAGCACCTGCCTGATTTTTTTTAAATCGGTAAAGGGTACGGAAAGGTTCCGAAAGGAGATAAAAGTCGTGGGAATACCGAGTACACAGGTGGCGCCGGTCGGTTTAAGGCTCTCCATCAGCGAATCGAGTACTTTGGACAGACCTTCATTCTCGTCACCGTCCGCTGGAATTGGGGCGTAAAACTGGTTTTCCAGCGTGCATCCCTTGAACCCACTATCCAACAGGACGGCAGCGATGGCCGTTTCGCTAATTTCTAAGCCGAGAACCTTGTGACTCATGGTTGATTTTCTATTTGTTGGTGAACGTTCAACAACGTTATTCAGTGGTGATCGTAGGTGTTGTGGTACCCGGCACCCAGCAATCGGCGCGTGACTAACGTTGAGCGATTGTCGAGATTGCTTAAGATATTAGCTGATTTTTTATTGATGTACCTTATTCTATTTGCCAAATCAAGGTTTTGCACGTCCAGCGACCGGTCTCCTGTTCTTTTTCTCGCTGAACCACCGTGGTCAGGGTACAGGTTCTGGCATCTGTTTTGGCGGTAGAGACAATGCGAAACAGGTCGCTGGCGGCGGTGACCAGATCGTCCCCAATATCAAGCCCGGCGGCACCGGGGACATTTTTTAGCCAGGTTGTGTTATTGATTTGATTGATATAGGTTTCATCGTTCTTGGCCACCCGGTATTCAACCAGCGCTTCCGCCAATTCGCTGCTTTCAGAAGGCAACAGGGACGACAGCACCAGTGCATCCGCCGTGGAAATGTTGATTTTGCCGTCATAGGTAAATTTGTTTGCTTCGTTTTTTGACAGCCCATGAACGGTCAAAAGCGATTCGATTCCACCTACGCCCCCCGCACCATAAAACAGCTCCGGCGTGACCCCTTGCACCAGTGCAATTTCTCCCAAGTGGTCGAAGGGGCCGTTTTTGCAACTGTAAGGCGGATCCAGCTGTTCGTAATAATCGGATTCAGCACCGCTGAGACCTGTGATGGCATCATCATCACCTTGATCCAACCAGTCCTTCATGGAGTTGATGACCATGTTGGGATCACTGTCCAGCGTTTCCTCGAACATGGCGAACACCTGCTCCAGCAATCGCTCCCAAAGCAACCGCTGTGTGGGGTTAAACTCCCGCCCTTCCGGGAATTTAACCAGGGCATTGACTTGGATTTTACCCCGTTCATCGGCAATGGTGACATCCAGAGCGCCTGTATCAAAGGGAATCAGCTCAAGCATTTCAGAGACCTTTTCCGGATTGGCCCAGTCCTCCTGAACGGTGTCCGTATTGTTTTCTTTGCGGTCAGTGATCAGCATCATCTTGGCAACTTCGGCTCCGGATCGTGCCATTTCGGACAGGACCAGCTGTTCGCGGGCCCGAATGGCGCTGCTTACCGATGCGCGGATACGGCGATTCAGCTCCAGGCCGGCGGTAAACAATACAGCGATTACGCCCAGCGCCACCAGAATCGCCACGCCCCGCTGGTTGGCCATGCACCGTGGCATGGTATGCCTACGTTTCGACTGCTTTGCGAAAAACATGCAACCGTACCCGTGTGGAAAAAGTTCTCGATCGATCCTGGCTTCCCGTGGTCAGGCGGATTTCGATCAACCGCGGCGTCGCATATTTGTTATCGGACGACTGCGAATCCCAGCGGTCGATGATCTCGCCTTCCTCATCCATGTATTCGAATTCCAGGGCCAGCACATTGTCACATAGAACCGGATCATCCGGGCTTTCTTCAAATTCCGGAAAGGGATAGAGGTGGTCCGCGCGGCGTACCACCAATTGGTCGTCAACGCCCTCATCCACATAATAGACAATTCGGCAGACCCCCTGACGCGGATCCTGGTTCAACGGCAGATGGGCCAGGGAGGCAAAGCGCAGACGAGAAAAGCTGCTTCCGGCCACATCCGTTGTATCGCCCACTAAACGATAAATATCCTCCTGCTCCTCTTCGTTGAACTCTGGTTTGGTGTAACGGGGGTAATCGGTAATGACCAGGGACCCCAGATCTTCGGCCATGCGCGTCAGGCAGATACGGGCCGTTTCAAACACGGCAACATCTCCACCCACGGCATCGGCACTTGAAAAAACAACCCGGAACGAGCCGAACACCGTGGTAATGATGACGGCGAAAATAAAAATGGCCACCATTATTTCAAGGAGGGTAAACCCGCCTGCCATCCGTGCTTTCTTTAATGCCGTTGGGTCTGTATTATTCATACAGCATCCTATAGGTGGTCAGGGTAAACGTCTGGTCACCGGATGCGACGGTCAAGGTGATGCGTTTCAAGGTCGGTCCGTCTTCCTTGATCAGATCGGAGGATGCGGTGTCGGTCTCGATCTGCCAGGTGAAGCCGGGATGCAGATCACCAAAATCACCATTGTCATCCGTCAGATCCTTCAACTCGCTGGTGTCGATATCGGACAGCTTATGGCGAGCCAGCATGGTCGCCATCGTATCAAACCGCCCGCGGGTGTCCATGAACAATGTCTGGGTATGCATGCGATAGATCGCCGTCAATGCGATGGCCACCACGGCCAGGGCCACCATCACTTCCATGAGCGTAAAGCCCTTGTCCCTGTTTCCCCCTTTGTCCATGCTACCACCTCTCTTCGCCGCGAATCACATTCACACGCGGCAAGAACGGCTCAATGTAAACGGACATACGATCCCCATTTTTGGTACGAATGCGTATGACTGCTTTGTCCGAATGGCCCTGAGGGTAAAAGGCAATGGGCACCGTCCCGCTTGAGATGCGGTCGGCTTGAGAAAACGCCACGTGGTCGATGCTCACGCCGTTGGGAAGGCGATAGCCATTTTCCCGGAGGCCGGCGGCTTCGGCTTCGGGCAGATCGGCGGGGGCAACCCATAGCTGTCGGGTATCAAGGGAAATATTCATCACATAGATTAGGCGCTGGTGAACTGCATTTTCCTTTGCCTGGTGAAAATTGGCGATGATCCAGCGCACGGTTTCATCGCCACTATCGGGGAAGATGTTGCTGTGCAAGCGCGGAATGGCCACGACCAGCATGATACTGATCAATGCCGTCACAGCCACCATTTCGAGCAGGGTAAATGCATGCTCGTTACGCAATCCTGCTGCCATCGGTTGCCTGGCGACAAGACGGCGGGGCATGGACGTTATGTTGAGTGATCGGCGTGTGGTACGCAAGGCATATGACCAAAAGTCGTTCAAGGCGTCAGGCCAGGACTTATTCCGGATCAGTCGGATTCCCAGCTGTTGATGTCGGCGTTGGTATCTTCGCCTCCGGACACGCCATCGGCACCATAGGACATGATATCAAAATCATCGTGGATGCCAGGACTCAGATAGACAAAGTCATTGCCCCACGGATCCTGGGGAACTTTGCCTTTTTCCAGGTATCCGCCTTTGCGCCAGTTCTTGGGAACATTTCCGGATGATGGTGCTTCCACCAATGCCTGTAATCCCTGTTCGGTGGTGGGATAGGCGCCGTTGTCCAGTTTATACAGCTTGAGCGCCGTTCCAATGCTTTCGATCTGCATGCGGGCCTTGAGTTTTTTGGCTTGTTCTGGCCGCCCCATGATCCGCGGGACAATCAGTCCGGCAAGGATACCGAGAATGACGATGACCACCATCAGTTCGATCAGGGTAAAACCACGACGGTTGTTTATAAAATGGTAAACAGTCCGCTTCATATTTCCTCCGCATCCATGTCGTAAGCCATTAAAAGACATTGGGTATCCAATTTTGTTGGTTGAAAAATAAAGTCGAATATTAACCCAATGCTTGCAAACAATCAAGGCATACAATGATTATGGTTTAGTAATTAATGGTAACCGCACACGCTGTTAACCGCCCATCATTAAAAGATCGACGTGGATCTTAAGGCAGCGCCATCGAACCACCCATTCTATCCCACCAACTGGTTCATCTCAAAAATGGGCAGGCAAATGGAAAGCACGATAAACAAAACAACCACGGCCATGACCAGAATCATGACCGGTTCCAGCATGGCCATCATGCTCATGATTGATGATTGGACTTCATTTTCATAAACGTCGGCGATTTTATAGAGCATGGTTTCCAGCTCCCCGCTTTGCTCACCGACTTGGATCATCTGCACGGACAGATCCGGGAAAACCGAGTCTGCGGCAAGCGATGCGCTCAACCCCTGGCCTTTTTCAACTTCGCCCGAGGCTTTTTCGATCAAACCGGAAATGACAACATTACCGGTAATGTTTTTGACGATTTCCAGGGCCGGCAGCATGGTTACCCCGTTTTCAAGCAGCGATGCCAATGTTCGCGTGAAACGGGCCACGGCGATTTTTTTAAGCAACGAACCGACAATGGGCAAGGATAGAAAAATGCGATCCGTGGTGGCCAGGCCGTGTTCGGTCTTTCTAAAGGCTTTCAGTGCGATCAGGCCAACGATAATGAAAACCACCAACAACCACCAGTAATTTTTGAAGATATCGCTGGCCGTGATGAGAACGCGTGTCGGGGTGGGCAGGGCCTGGTTCATATCCTCAAAGATGCCGGTGATGTTGGGCACCACAAAGGTCATCAGGAAAAACAGCACCACGGTGCCGATGAGGGTCATGAGAATGGGGTAGGCCATGGCCGTTTGGATTCGCGATTTCAGTTCCTGCTGCTTCTCCATGATGTCGGCCAGGCGCTCAAGAACGATTTCCAGTGTCCCGGATGTCTCACCGGCACGCACCATATTTACGTATATTTGAGAAAAGACGGACGGGTAGAGGGACAGGGACGAGGCAAAGCTGTTACCTTCGACAATGGAATCCTTGATGCGTGCGGCAAGCTTGGTAAACCCTTGGGTTTTGGTTTGGGACACCAGGGTTGTCAAGGCCGTGACCAAGGGAAACCCGGATGCCGTCAGCGTGGCCAGCTGCCTTGTCCACAGGCTTACCTGGGCCGGCGTAACGCGATTGAAAAATCCTTGAAATGGTGATTTGCGGACTTCTTTGGAACTGTCACCCTCGGTGATTTCCTTCACATTGATGGGAAAGCTGCCCATGGCGCGGATTTTTTGCCGCGCGGCCTGGGCCCCATCGGCATCAATGATACCGGTGACCGTTTTACCTTTTTTGTCAAGGGCCTGATAATCGTAAACGGGCATAGGATTGAATCCTGTGGTTAGCAGCGCGAAAGGCGTGCTGCGAAAAATCCGTCCATTTGGTGATGGTGAGGAATGATCCTGAGAAAACCGTCTTGGTTTATAAAAGGATGCACGCTTTTCTCTTCAATTGCCTGAGCGTGATTTATAACAAAATTTGGGTGGTTTTTCAAAAAGCGTTTGATGACCCCTTCGTTTTCTTCCGGCTCCATACTGCACACGGAAAAGACCAGGACCCCTCCGGGTTTGACCCATGGGGCCAAATTTTCAAGAAAACGCAGCTGTCGGGCCGCATAGCGGTCAATATCTTTTTTTTGGAAAGACCATTTTGCATCCGGATTGCGGCGCAGCACGCCCAATCCGGTGCATGGCGCGTCCAAAAGGACCCGGTCGAAACTGGAATGGGGCGCCATCGATAACGGCTGGTGCAGGTCCGCGGGGCTGGTCCTAATGATGGATATGCCCTGGCGGTGGGCCTCGTCTTGGAGTCGGGTCAGTTTGGACCCGGCATTGTCCAGGGCAACGACGCAGCCGCGATTTTGCATCATCCCGGCAATATGGGTGGTTTTGCCACCCAGGCCGGCACAGGCATCCAGAATGGTTTCGTCCGGCTGCGGGGAAAGGAAAAGGCTGACCAGCTGCGCAGCGCCATCCTGGACGGCAAACCGGCCGTCTTTAAACGCCTGCATTTCATGGATCGGGCAACGCGGCCCAGTCAGATTGAGCGCACCGGGAAGGGCGTCCAGCGGCTGAAGATCGGCAGCCTGGGCATCCAGGGCGCCAATCAGTTGCACCAGATTGTTTTTCAGAAAATTGCAGCGCAGGGTCAGGGGCGGAACGCTGTTCATCACGTCGCACAGCGCTGCGGTCTGGGCGACACCGTAGCGATCGATCCAGCGAGACACCAACCAGTGAGGAAAGGATTTGTCCAGGGCCATGTGGTCCACGGGGCTTGAGGCCGAATCGGGAAGCACAAACCGTCCGGGGGCGCGCAAAACATTTCTGAGCAGTGCGTTGACAAACCCTGCCGCCTTGCCCGCCCGATGGGAACGGGCCAGATTGACCGCGGTATTGACCGCCGCCGAGGGGGGAATGCGATCCATGAACAATATCTGCAACAGCCCCAGGCGCAAAATGTTGAGAACCAGGGGTGAGAGCTTTTTCACGGGGCGGTCGGCAAAGGTCTCGATGACGGCGTCCAGTCTCAGGCGCCAGCGCAACACACCGTAGACCAGCTGGTTGAACAGGGCCCGATCACGCGTGGAAAGCCCGGATGTCTGGGGAGCCATCTGATCGAGTACCTGATCCAGTGTGACGGCGCCGCTGCCGATCCGGCTTAGCACGGCCAGGGCAGCAGCCCGGGAATCGGTAAACAGTCGGCGTCGCCGCGATTGATTGCCCACGGCTGGGCGGTGGTTGGATGGGGGCATGGTTGATCGATGCTATGAAGAATAAATGGTTAGCGCAACTTTTTCGTTGACCCCAAACATGTGCCATCCGGCAGCCGACACCCACACAAAAAGTCATCAATGGGCAGGCGTTTTCCTGACTTGCCCTGAATTTCTTGGATGGCCAGAGCGTTTTTCCCGGTGGCGACCCGTAATTCGCCTGGAAAACACTCTATAATCGTGCCCGGGGTGATGCTGACCTCCCGATCTAGCACACTGGCCTTGAAAATTTTCAGGCGCACACCGTCACTGAACGTGTAGGCGCCGGGCCAAGGGGTCAAGCCCCGGATCAGACGCTCGATCTGTTCGGCAGGCAACGACCAGTCGATCTCTCCATCCTTTTTCTTGAGCATGGACGCATAGGTTGCCTGGTCGTGGGCTTGGGGGGTCGGCGTTAATGTCCCGCCCTGCAATTCATTTAGCGTATCGATGAGGAGCCGGGCGCCCATCAGGCTAAGACGGTCATGCAGACTGGCCGCGGTGTCATCGGATTCAATGGCGGTCTTTCGCATGAGTAAAATATCACCGGTATCCATGCCTTTGTCCATCATCATGGTGGTGACGCCGGTTTGTGCATCGCCTTTGATGATGGCCCATTGGATGGGCGCAGCCCCCCGATGACGAGGCAGTAGCGATGCATGGACATTAATGGCACCCTGGGTGGGGATAACCAAAAGCGATTGGGGTAAAATCTGACCAAAAGCCACCACAACGAACAGATCCGGCTTCAGCTCGGCCAGTTGGGTGTGGAATTCATCAGTGCGCACGGTTTCCGGTTGCAGGATTGGAACATCGTAATCCAAGGCGGCTTTTTTTACCGGTGGGGGGGTCAGTTTGCGACCACGCCCCTTGGGGCGGTCAGGCTGGGTAACCACCGCAACAACGGTATGTCCGCTGTCGTGAATGGCCCGCAGCGTCGGCACGGCAAAATCCGGTGTTCCCATAAAAACAATACGAAGGGGGCGACTCACCGTTTTTTCATCTCCTTATTGACGCGGCGTTTGTATAGATTGCGTTTCAATGCGCTGATACGATCGATAAACAAGGTGCCGCCCAGATGGTCCAGTTCGTGCTGGATGACGATGGCCAGCATGCCTTCGGCCTCAAAGCGCAGGGGATTGCCGTCACGATCCACGCCTTCCACCAAAACACGCGCATTGCGTTTCACGTCAGCCCGAAAATCGGGTACGCTCAGGCAGCCTTCGTTTTCCGAAACGATTTCGCCTTCACTTTCGATGATGCGCGGGTTGATCAGCACATGCAGATCATGGCCGTCTTCCTTGGGCGCGATGTCATAAACGATAAAGCTCTGGCTGATGCCCACCTGGGGGGCGGCCAGTCCAACGCCCGGCGCAGCGTACATGGTGGTGGCCATATTGTCGATCAGGGTCTGCATGGCGCCATCGATATTTTCGACGGGAGTGGTTTGCTTTTTCAATACTTTGTCAGGATAGGTAAGAATATCTAAAACGGTCACTTTGGCTAACCTTTGGTTTTATGGTGCCCATTCATAGACAACATTATTCAAAATAGGGGGCCAGAATTTTGCTGGCATCGGCGATGTCCTGATGGATTTGCTCCACCAGCTGGTCAATACCGGTAAATTTGATTTCAGCTCTAAGCCGCTGAACAAAATTAACCATTATTTTTTGCCCGTAAATATCCTTTTTAAAATCCAGGATGTGGGCCTCAACGGTAAAGATGTGATCATCAAAGGTGGGACTGTAGCCGATATTGGCCACCCCCGGATAACGAATGCCGGCGTGTTCGACGATAACGGCATAGACGCCGACTTTGGGGGACAGCTCGTCTTGCAGGTTGATGTTGGCCGTGGGAATGCCCAATAGTTTGCCGCCCCGGTCACGGCCATGGGCGACAACGCCGCGGATCTGATAATTACGGCCCAGCATCTTGGCGGCATTTTCAATCTGGCCGTCCATGACCAACTCGCGGATGGCCGTGCTGCTGATACGGCCGGTGGTACCGTTGGTTGCCTGAATCCAGTCGGCAACAACCACGGAAAAATCCATTTCCTCGGCAAATTGTTTGAGAAGGTCCACATTGCCTTCCCGCTTGTTGCCAAAGCTATAATCGCTGCCGACGACGATTACCTTCATCCCGATTCGCTTGATCAGGATGTCCTCGACAAAGGTCCGTGCTGACAGCTTGGCAAATTCCATGGTAAAGGGAAGGCAGATCAATACGTCGATGCCGGATTTTTCGATCAGCTCCATTTTCTGTTCGTTGAGGGTGATCAGCGGCGGGTGACCGTTTTGGGTGATGACCCGGATCGGGTGCGGTTCAAAAGTCATGGCAACGGCCGTCCCTTCGATGGCATCGGCCCGCTCGATTACCTCATGAAACAGCGCCTGGTGTCCGATGTGTACGCCATCAAAGTTGCCGATGGTAATGACTGCATTCTTGAACGGTTCTTTTACGTCTTCGATGTTTTTAATAATTTTCATGATGTTTTGATTTTTTCCACAAAAATGATCTTGACACAAAAAATAAAAACCTATAGTTAGTGCATCTTCAGTTTGAAATCAACCCTTTTGAATTCAAACCGAAAACGTGCCGAAGTGGCGGAATTGGTAGACGCGCTAGGTTCAGGGTCTAGTTGGGGTTCCCCAGTGGGAGTTCGAGTCTCCCCTTCGGCACCATCCGAAAAATAAAGGGCTTGCAGACAGCAACATCTGCAGGCCCTTTTTTATTCGGGGACTAATGAGATCTCGCCAATCCGGTTATGTTGCGCCGTAGCAGGTTAACTGAATTTTTCTCACGCAAAGCCGCGAAGAACGCCAAGAAGCGCTTATTGAAGATTTTTTTATGAGAAATGTCATCTTTGCACTGATGAAGGCGTTTGACTTTAGCCGCTACGTATATTAGATAAAATATATATGAAAACAAAGAGATAGAGATGAATACGGTGTTCAATAAAAAGGAGCTGACAAAATTTTTGGCCAACCATTCGGTCATTGAATCCGCCTATTTGTTCGGGTCCATGGCCGATGGCACGGATCGTTCCGGTAGCGACGTTGACATCGCTATCCGATTGGTGCCGGACTTGACACCTGAAGCGGCTTTTGATCTCAGGCTCGAACTGATGGATGCGCTGGAAGAAATTATCAATCGTCCTGTGGATATCGTTATTCTGAACAGCGCCTCGCTTAAGATGATTCGACAGGTGATGACAAAAGGCAAAATGCTTTATGCGCGTGACAGGAACGCAGAACGGGCATATGCAATCCAAAAACAAAAAGAGTATTTTGATTTTCAATTCTACATTGAAAAAAATCGTAAGGAATTGAAATCTTTTTTCGGAGCCGTTTGATATGCCAGACAAAGATGTGGTTGAATCAAAGCTGAATTTTCTTCGTGAGTATCTTGTCGACCTGAAAGAATACGAGATAATTTCTTTATCCGATTACAAGAAGAATAAAAAAGACCAGCGGTTTGTGGAGCGCACGATTCACCTTGCTTGTGAAAGCTGTCTGGATATCGCGGCCCACATTATATCAAAGGGCGGATTACGAGAGCCAAGAGACAATAAGGATCTTTTTTTGGTTCTTTTTGAAAACCGCATCATCTCAGAACCTGTATATGAAGCCATGACCAAAATGGCTAAATTTCGCAACATCATCGTCCACGACTACGCCCGCATCGATCCGGAAATCGTCGTTGGAATCCTTCACCGGAAGGTCGACGACTTCAGAAAATTTTCCAAGGAAATTTTGCAGTTCATGGATAAATCCTGAATTGTAGGATTTTTACCTTCCTGTCTTGGAAAAGTATAAATACCGCTGCAACCGTTGCTTTAAACATGGACATTGTCTATTCAACAATAACAGATTTTGATGCATGGATCTTTCTTGCAAGACAAGTCGAGCCGATTTTTGGTCCGATGGCAGATGAATTGGACTTTCAGGACGCCTTAAAACAGGCGATTTCTTCGTGCACAGCATTTTGCATTCGCTCAGAACCGAAGAAAGACAATCATCGCTTGATCGGCGGCGTCGTAATTTCCAGAGAAGCAAATGAAATCGCATGGCTTGCCGTATCACAGGAAGATCGTGGAAAAGGGTATGGCCGGAGATTGACCGAATTTGCAATCAGCAAACTGAATCAACGAAAAAACATATTTGTTCAGACCTTTGATAGATCAGTCTGTGAAGGAGAGCCTGCAAGAAAGCTATATCTGGACTTTGGTTTTGCTGACTTCAAAGATGGTGGGCCCAATCCTGCGGGGGTGCCGACTGTCATAATGCAATTAGAACCGTTAAAGACCAATTAAAACAGGCAACCTACCACCATTTGGCTTTTTTCATTGGACATTTGACATTCGTTACGATCGTGTGCAGAAAAAAATAAAAGCAAATCCAAATGCGATTACCCTGACGGGTCACCCCGGCCAATGGGCTCAATGGTCATGGAAATTATTCAGGCAACATCACGAAAAGATCTCGATGAGGTTCGGAGGCTTTTCCGGGAATACGAAACGCATCTTAACGTCGATCTATGTTTTCAGCAGTTTGAATCAGAGCTGGCAACGCTTCCCGGAAAGTACGCACCGCCATCAGGAATGCTACTGCTTGCCACGGATGGGCAAATGGCTGTCGGTTGCGGTGCATTGCGAAAGATTGAGTCGTTGGGAAACCGCACCTGCGAAATGAAGCGGGTCTATGTCTGCCCCGAAGCCAGGGGCCAAGGGGTGGGCAAACGAATCGCTATACGGCTCATCCAGGAAGCGGTTGGTTTGGGCTACGCTACCATGGTTCTCGATACACTGGACAGACTGAAAGCCGCAATCAATCTTTACCAATCATTGGGTTTCGTAAGTACAAAGCCCTATTACGACAACCCGCTTGCTGGTGTCGTCTACATGACACTTGACTTGAGAGGCCACAGACCAGACAATTGAAGGCATGCGAACCATTGTGCCAGAGAAAATAAAATGGATAATTTCAGACTATTTGATTTGGTTGATTTGACAGCTGTTCAGAAGATGGCAGAGTCACACTATCAATCAACCGGCATGCCCATCGGGATTATCGATGCCTTTGACAATTCGATTCTGGTCGGGGTCGGCTGGCAGGATATCTGTCTTAACTTTCATCGTTCCCATCCTGATTCTGCAAAAAGATGCCAGGCTAGTGACAACTATATAAAAGAAAACCTCAAAATTGGCGAATCTTGTAAATATAAATGCAAAAATGGGCTTTGGGATATTGGGATCCCGATTGTAGTAAGAGAAAAACATGTGGCTACGCTTTTCATCGGACAGTTTTTTTACGAAGGAGAGAAGCCCAATAAATCGTTCTTCATTCAGCAAGCCACCCGGTTTGGTTACGATCTTGATGAATATCTCGAAGCACTAGAGCGCGTGCGGGTTTTCAAGCATGAAAAAGTTGAAGATATTCTTGATTACGATAATGCATTGGCTACTTTCCTAATGGATCTTGCGGAAAAATCATTATCGAAGAAAATTGCAGACAATGAACTTCGCAAGGCGCAAAATTACCTGTCCAACATCATCAATTCCATGCCCTCAGTATTGATTGGCCTTGATGCCAATGAGAAGATCACGCAGTGGAATCAAGAAGCTGAACTGACAACGGGTTTATCGTTTAAGAATGTTCTTTCAAGACCATTTAATGAAGTCTACCCGCGGTTAAGGAATAAATTGCCAGATATCAAAGAAGCTATTGATAATAAACAGATTATTACGCGCAACAAGGTGTTGTTTACGGATGAGCGTGCAACCCGTTACGTAGATATAACCATTTTCCCGATTATAGATGATGGTAGCTCAGGGGCAGTAATCCGAATTGATGATGCCACTGACCGAGTTCGTTTGGAAGAGATGCTGGTCCAGAGTGAGAAAATGCTTTCTGTTGGCGGTCTGGCGGCAGGCATGGCCCACGAAATCAACAACCCCCTGGCAGGAATTCTGCAAAACACGGCGTTGCTGGAAAATCGTCTGCTTAAGGATCTGCCGGCCAATCAAAGGGCCGCCGATGTCGCCGGAACGACACTGCCTGCCATCCGGCACTACATGACACTGCGCAAGCTGCCGGTTATCATCGACAGCATCCGCGAATCCGGTACGCGCGCCGCCGCCATCGTTAAAAATATGCTCAGCTTCGCCCGTAAAAGCGAAAATGTCGTCTCTATGGAAAATTTAGGTACCTTGCTGGATCAGGTGCTGGATCTGCTCAAGACCGATTACGACATGAAAAAGCACTACGACTTCAAACAGCTTCGGATCGTCAGGAAGTACGACCCGAACGTCTCGACGGTACCCTGCGAAGCCAGCAAAATCCAGCAGGTGTTCATGAACATTCTCAAGAACGGCGCCGAGGCCATGGTAGAGACTGAGGCGCCGCCGACGTTTATACTGCGGGTCGCAACAGACGGACCGTGGGTACGGGTAGAGATCGAGGATAACGGTCCGGGTATGGACACCATCACCCGGCGGTGTGTATTCGAGCCGTTTTTCACCACTAAACCCAAGGGCAAGGGAACTGGATTGGGGTTGTCGGTTTCCTATTTCATCATCACCGAGGGTCACGGCGGTGAAATGAGCGTTCACGCAGCAGATGGCGGCGGCACCCGTTTCGTTATTCGTCTGCCAAAGACTGGCAAAAAAAGGTGTTTTGACACATGGATTCATTCATAGCTGCACAACCATTTCTGGAATAAATGCCTCGTTGCGGGCATGTGGCACGTAACCCCTCGGGTTGCAGATAATCCGGGTCCTGCCGATTCGGTAATCAAAACTGTCGTGGATGTGGCCGTGTATCCATAGCTGCGGCTGATGCTTCAGGATAAGGTTTTCCATGTTCGATGCGAAGGCCGAAGAGAGCGCGTGGCCCTGAAACCGCTCGGGGATCGACTGGATTGAGGGACAGCTGTGTGTTACCACAACTGACTGACTGGCAGTGTCAGTTTCCAGGAATTCGCGAAGCTTTTTTACGGATCGTTTGTGCCAGGCAACGGTGTCGATCGGCCGCAGAGTGCCATAGGTCCTGCTGTTGCGTATCAGGCGGTAATCATTCATTCGGTCGGCGGCGACACCCATGGCAACGTCCGGCTCGCCTGTCAGGGCCATGTCGGTCCAGAGGGTACAGCCAAAGATACGGACCCCGCCGAGCTCAAAGGACTCGTTTTCGAGGACGCGGACATGGGTACCCCTGGCTTCAAGCTTCATCTTGTCGATGAGCCCTGGAAACTTGTCACGATAAAATTCATGGTTTCCAAGCACATAAATGACGGGGACCTTCAAACCCTTGCCAAGCACCCAGCGCAGCCCCCTCAACCCGACATGGGTGTCGCCGGCCAGGATGACCACATCCGCGCCGACATCAGGAATCGAAAAATCTTCAAATTCAACGTGCAGATCGGACATGATGTGCAGTTTCAAAATAATTCCTCCTGGAATCGTTTTTGAAGCATAACATCAATTCCAGGGTGTATCCAGGGCATCTGGCAGTAACGCCAGGGTGGCTGCATTTGAAAATGTCCTTTGTTCATCACCCCCTCGCCACCGGTATAGTCGTTGCTTCCACTTGACACAGGGGGAAACATTTCGTTGTCGTTGTCAGTGGAGCGAAGAACCAAGCAGGAAGCACGCCGTTAATCGTATCTGCGTGGAGTAGACAAACTGAGGCAGTTGATTATCTCTGTAGGAAAGGAGCAAATGTGAATGCTCAGGCCGATAATGGCACAACAGCGTTAATATATGCTGCACATTACAATTTTTTCGATATGGCCAAAGTCCTGCTAAAATACAATGCAGATACAACGCTGAAAGATAAGTATGGAAACACCGCTTACGATTATGCTTCAAGTTACGAATACACACGATTGATTGATCTTTTAGGTAATCAATAGCCGATAAAAAGATATGCCGAAGTCCGGGGTATTTTCACTGCTTTCTCCGAGCTGATGTGCCTCCACAACGTTAGCTGGAGGAGATAGCAGCATTGGGTCACTCAAATGGCAAAGCCTTTGAACTTTGACCATACCCAAAGGACACGGCTTTCCTCTGCTATGCATTGATTCTATTTGCTCAATTCTGCTGCATCTTGCTCCGCCCACTCATGGATTTTATCCATAAAGAAATTTTCAACTTCGTCTGGTATGATTTCTGATATTTTAGGGTCTTCTAAAATGGTGGGTTTAATTTTGTCGATTGATAAAAGGGAGCTTCTGTAACAATTTATTACCTCCGTTGCGTCGAAATTACGCTCATTCTCAAAGTCTAATATTTTTATTGATATCCTCCCTTCACCTTGTGTAGGAATAATTTTGCCATCGCTATCGGTTGAAAAAGCTTGGGTCCAATCATAGCAATAAAACGATGTTAATACTCTTTTGTATCCGAGGGCTTCGATTGTGATTTGAAATGGTATGTTGCCTTGCCTATCTATTGAAAATTCGTCATTTTTACTGGTTTCAGAATCCGATCGAGTTCTTTTTGACTTTGATACTGGCCCTACTTTGCTGAGCCTAATTATTTTTTCAAGGTCAATACTACATTTATTGGCAAGATCTATAAGCTTTTTTTTGTCTGCCTTATTGAGTTCTGACAGCGATTTGATATGGGTTAAAATTTCGCTACTATCGCGAAGTTCTTTTTTTAATAGAGTACGTGCAACTGAAGATAGTTTTATTTCACTCATAATAACACCTCCTTTTTTATCTAAGCATATCTATACAAAAGTGCGAAGTCAAGCTTTAGACTTGTCTGAGACAGAAATATTATGTCAATTTTGATATTTTAAGTCATTATTTATATTAAATCGTTATTTTTGATGGATACCCATGCAAAATTGGATATAGGATTATGCTTGCTGGAGTCGCACCAAATTCGTTTTTGCGTTTTTGGGGCCGGTATTTTTTTTAGGGTACGGGGATGAAATTGTGCGTTTCTTAAACGAGAGATGACAAAAACGCATAAAATCATTGCAGGATCCACCGCCACAAGTAGTATAAAAATATCCTTTGTTTAGCCCGTCAATAGCCTTGGTAATTTATCTCACGCAAAGTTGCGAAGCTTAAGAATCGCTTTTTAAAATTTATTCCGATTTCGGTTTCTTCGTACGCGAGGAGAGGTGAATGGACAGCAATGTGAATATCCGGCTTAATTTGAACCTGATGCGCCGATTGGATTAATGACAAACTCTTTTTCCCAATTTTTTATCCTTTTAAGTACCTAATTTTTTGCTGTTTTGCTGCAAAGTCGATCACCCTCCACATTAAAGGCCAAACAAAAGCGCATTTTTTTCCGTCAATAGAATGAAAGGCCGTTTTACAAGATCTAAAATATCGGACATCCGGCTGCAAGATAACAAGCATAAGGAGGAAAAAAATGACGTATTCAAGACGCTTGGTTCAAAACAATGGATTCGCGGCAAAGTGGACACATGGCATGCTGAACGTAAATATCATTGTTTTTATCCTTTGTATCATGATGATTTTTCTGATGTGTGGAGTCGCATCAGCTGCATACAGTGACCATTACTCACGAAAGTCCTCGGCAGCCGGATCAGCCTACAGGACGTTGAAATACGGGGGGACTTACAGCCAGGCCGGACAGAACTACATCAATAACCGGGACAACTGGTCTACAACAGGGCAGGTACGCCGGAAAACGCCCGCAACCGCAAGGGAAAAAGCCCAAAGCCATCAGCTCATTCGAAAAACGAATAACATGATCAAATCCATCTATGGCAATCCCCACAATTTCGGCCCCAGCCCTCAGGGTGCGCGTTGGAAGCAAAAAAGACAGATGTATCAAACCATTAAAAAGAGCAATGATTTGATCCGGCGCATTAACAATGATCCGCTATTGAAATAGGCGCTCTTACCCTGCATCATTCACAGTTGTAATCGTGAGATATAACTTTTGTCTCTAATCCATAAAAAACGCCGGGGACTTGATCACACAAGCCCCCGCTTTATTCAGACTGGGTCCAATCCCATTTAGGGGCATCTTCCATCAGCAAAATGAAAATCATTTAACTTCTCATTTTCAAGAAGATGTAGATGTCAATCGCCTGATCATAGACCTGAGAACGTTTCTGTTTTCCTCTGTCGAGGAACTGATCGTAGCCGTCTTCGAAAACCTGTTTGAAAATCCATGTTTTCTAGGGACTGTAAAAATGTTGGCGGAAAAATGTGGGCTTTGATTTAGTAAACAAAATTGAATGTCAATAATATTGACAAAAAAAGGGATGTGCCATACATTGCACTAACAAAACGGGCTCGACAGTTTGCCGCCGTACGACAGGAAAACTGCCGGCCTCTTATTTTTTGCATGGGGGTGATCAAATGGACGACAACGCATTTAAATCCAAGGTGGCCTTTATCGTTGAAACCGACGGGCTGTTAAAAGATTATATCGATTCCATCGTGATCAAAAGAATCAAGTCCCGCATGACCGACGACAGCTTCAAAAATTTGAGTGCCAACCATGTTCACGCCGCCCTGATATTGAAACGTGTTTCTCCGTGTGCCCTGAAAACCTTCGCCGCAACAATGCGCATGTCGAGGGCCGCCGCATCGGGCCTGGTGGACCGTATGGTAAAAGCCGGTGTGGCCAAACGCGAGCCCAATCTCCACAACCGCAGGGAAATCCTTTTGACCGTGAACCCCGATTTTGAAGCCCATGTGGCGCATGTCCGGTCGGAAATTACCCGCTGGTTTGAAACCCTGGTGGACAGGATGGGAATGGAAAATTTTGAAAAATGGCATACCGTGATGGTTGCCCTGAACCGGGTCCTTCAAGAAGAAATTCACGCCGGTCGTGCCGTGATCTAACGTTGTTATCGCTTTTCCGGAGTTATCCCAGTGAATAAAAAACAGAAATTTTTCGGCGATCGTTCAATCATCGCCATGCTGGCGCTGCTCAGTGCCTTTCCTCCGTTATCCATTGACCTTTATCTGCCGGCGCTTCCCCGCGTCATGGAGATGCTGCATGCCAGTCAGCGCCTGGTCAACCTGAGCCTGAGTCTATTTTTGATTTTCTTTGCCCTGGGCATACTGGTCTGGGGGCCCATCAGTGAAAAGTACGGAAGGAAACCGATTCTGCTCATCGGCCTTGCCCTGTATGTTCTGGGCAGTGCCGGGTGCGCCCTTTCGTTCAACGTGACCCAACTCATCGTGTCAAGAGTGTTTCAGGCCTTTGGCGGAGGCGCCGCAGGGGCAGTGGCGACGGCCATGGTCAAGGATATGTACACCGGTCGGAAACGGGAAACGATGCTGGCCGTGGTCATGGCCATGGTGGTGGTGGCGCCGGTGGTGGCACCGGTGATTGGGGCCATCATCCTGGAATATATGTCCTGGAATGCCATCTTCTGGGTATTGACAGGTGTAGGCGCCTTGTCGTTTTTTCTTTCCCTGCTCCTTCAAGAGACACTTGAAGTGCGCTATTCAGGTTCTCTGGTCCATTCCCTCGGCCGTCTGGCAGTGGTGATGAAAAACCCCGGTTTTTCCATCCTGCTCGGGATTTTTTCTCTGGCGCCCTTGCCTATGATGGCCTTTATCGCGGCCTCCGCTTTTATCTATATCCAGGGGTTCGGGATGACAGAGGAAATGTACAGTTATTACTTCGGGTTCAATGCCCTGGGGGCCATGGTCGGCCCCCTGTTGTATATCCGGCTGTCGCGATGGATCTCACCGGGGAATATCATTGCCTCCTGTTTCGGTCTGATGACGATCTGCGGTATCGTCATTAACGTGGCCGGCAGCAACTGTCCGAAATTATTCGCGCTGACCATGGCGGCAGCCACCGTTGCCATGAGTCTGATGCGGCCGCCCACGGCCAATTTGCTTTTGTCCCAGCAGGAGGGGGATACGGGATCAGCCGCATCCCTGATCAACTTCATGGGGATGTTCATGGGCAGCGTGGGCATGTTTCTCATCTCTCTGGAGACGGAGGGGATGATCTCAAGTCTCGGCCTCATGCAAATTGTTATTGGAGCGGTCTGCGGCAGTCTCTGGTTGATATTCCGTGGGCGGTCATTTATCTGTCAGCCTGCCTGATTTTTATACCGGGATATCGATGGACAATCAGGTTTCAATCAGCGTTGTTTGCCGGAACCTCAAGAAAAAAAACTCATGCCCACCAGGCAAAAGAGCGGTATTATTTCATCTTTTCGAAATTCTTTCTGACCGCTTTCAATTCTTCATCAGACCGGCAGATATTCTCCGCCGCGATGGCATCAAACTGTTTGGGAATGGAGAATCCGAATTGACTGTTGGAAGCGGTTTCACCCCATAGACAGTCTTCGATGACACTGTGGTCCTCGCCTCTCATTATTTTCCATCCTTCGGGCGTATCCCAGGCCAGGGGTTCTTTTTCAACGGCGGCGATGATTTTTTTCGCGTCAACGGTGCCGGCCCGCTCAACTGCAGCTTTGATAAAATAGATGCCTGCATAGGTCTTTCCGGCCATATAATCGGGATATTCATTGAAGCGTGCCTGATATTTCCGGACAAAATTTTTGTTCACTTCAGAATCCGGGGTGGTGAAAAAGTAGCGCGAAGAGACATAGATGCCGTCCGGCATATCATTTCCCATGGGAACCAGGACTTCGAGCGCGCCCGCACAGGGAAAGGCGAACTTGACTTTTTCAAACAGTCCCGTGGAAATGGCCTGCTTAATAAAGGTAACCGCATCAACGGTCGGGTACGAAGACAGCCGGACCTTCCGCCGGCTGTTCAAAAAATACACATCACTGTCACCGCGTGAGTACCGCGACAGATTCGGAACACTTCAATGACGGGATCTCCCAGTTCCAATCAAGGAAAAATCCAAGGGCATTTCATTCAAATTCGAGTATCCCAAAAAAATCCGGGAGGTGGAAATTCGGCCGGGGAAAGTCCACCGGCGACCAGGTCAGCCAATGCGGATGAGAGGTTTTATCCGCGCACTTGTAAACGTTTGCCCGCCACCGCACCCCGGGTGCCGGTCGATGGACCGGCGCGTAGCCTTTGAGCAGATCCATGGGGATGGCGCAGGATAGGCTCCAGGTGATGGGGGTTTCAATTTCCGGGTCCACAATGCAGGGCAGGGTATGGGCACTGACGATCCGATCGCATGCTTGCTTCGGGATTGTTTCAATTTCCTCTCTGGTCCCTTTGGGATGAAAATGGAACAGTACGGTGCCTCCGCAGTTTATCTCCAGGTTGAAATAGCCGATGGTCGCATCCGGTTCTGGTGAGAAAAAGAATTCCACGCAGCTGTCCGCACAGACGCTTTGCTGGTGCCCGGTGGCCATGGCGCGCACATAACGGTCCGCCACCTGGAAAATGATGTGCACGGCGTCCCGTGTGTAGGCGATTTTGAAGGCTGTCCTGGGAAAATGGTCGGGATGCGGTCCCATATGGTGGGTAAGCCGGATTTCCTGCACGACCTGCCAGGGGGAACGGTTCCATACGCCCCCGTGAGGGGGTGCGCTTTCCATTCTTGGAACCAGGGTATGATAGGGTGTTTTCAGCATAAGCATCGCACCAGTTTATACCGAAATTAGCTCCAACTTATTTGTTTATAAGGTGTTTGTATGTTGATAACAAATCAGAAACCTTTTGCATGAGGGGGATTGATGCATTTTCCATTAAGCGTTGACCTTCATCAATATACCCCCAAACGGTCGCATCGCTTTTCCACCCGCCTTGTTTTTTAATCAGTGCAAAATCAATATTTTCTCGTGCCGCTGACGTAGACAGTCCCCGTCTGAAGCTATGGCTGCTTAACTCAGGCGCAAAATCAAAACCGCATGCCACGCCGATGGTTTTAAGCAACGCGTTAATTGCGGCGGGTGTGATTTTTTTGGCTTTGATTTGTCCCCACCGGTTAATCGGACGAAAAAGGGGGCCAGTTTCGATTCCGGCTTCATCGATCCAGCTTTTAATCGAACTTGCCGCACAACAGTGGCTTGAACCATAAGGGATGGCCCGGACGATCCCGGCACCGTCCTGATCGGTTTTTGATTTGGGCAACAGAATAATCAAGCCTTCCGGTTCCCAGATTAAATGGTCCATTTGAATGGCTGCGATTTCGCTTCGGCGAAATGCGCCAAAGAATCCTGTCAATAGAAGGGCCTTGTCGCGAATTTTTTTGGGGCCATGCGGAAGGGATTCCAAGTGATCCAACATGGTCGCAATATGCTCCAGTCTGAGTGCCTTGGCCTTTTTTGGGGGTTTACCGTGCGTGCGCCGAATACCGTGTATGGTTTGACGGACAAGCATGTCCTGGACGGGATCAACCATTCCTTGAGCTTTATGCCACTGGCTGATTGCCGTCATGTGCAGCTCGAGTGAGCGGGGATTAAGCTGCCTGGCCTTGTCCAGCAAATAATGAACGATCGTATCGCGGTCTGTGGGAAGGCGGCCTCCCCATTTTTCAAATTGCCGCAGCGCAGAACTGTATGTTCGTTTTGTGTTCTGGGAGCTGGCTGCGTTAATGTACTGCTGTAATGATTCTTGATCACTGCGGTCATTTTCTGCGGCAGGGGATACAGTGTCTTCATTCCTATTATATCGATTCCTGTTTCGCCTACTATTTTCCATTTTTAAAAAACCCCGCAAAAATTGGCTTTTACGTAACGTTATTACAGGCCACCCAATACCCATTTTCATTATAACCGACGATAACATAGATTATCGTCGGTTAGCAAGGATGACAATTAACGGCTTGCAAAAATATAATATTACGTTATATTATGTAAACCGTAATACGGTACAAAAACAGCGATAAGGAGGGCTCAGATATGGGTAGAATCGGTGTTACTTATAAAGATGTTGTTGAGGCTGCCGTAACAATCCGAAAAAACGAGGAAAATCCAACGGTCGACAGAGTCAGGCAATATTTGGGAACAGGCAGCAAGAGCACAATCGCGCCATTTTTAAAAAGATGGAGAAGCGAGCATCAACAGGACGCAGATGCCCCACAGCTGCCAGACGAGCTTGCCAGAGCGGTTAAAAATATCCATGAGCAAATTCAACAACAGGCTGATATTAAAATCAATGAAGCGCAAAATAAATTTGATACGGCAAAAAAAGAATTGGAGACCCGGATTGCTGCACTAACTGCCGAGCTTGACCAGACGATAGACCAGAACAAAAGTCTTGAAGACGCGTGTGAAAAATTGGGCGGTCAAAAACAATCGCTTGAAAAATCACTTGACGCAGCTCACTTAGCCCTGTCGAAAAGCAACGCGCGTTGTGAGGCATACGAATCCAAAATTGATGAACTGAAACTAGCCGTTAACGACTTAAACGTTGAAAAGCGTGATATTCGGGAAAATTTTGAACACTTTCAGCAAGAAACAGCCAGAGATCGCCAACATGAGCGGGATCATTTCATCCAATTAAACCAGCAACTGCAGGACCAGCTCAAGGAAATGAATACGAAACTGGGAATGGCTGAATCCACTGTCCGCGAGCATCAACAGCAAATCCGCGAACAATCTCGCACAATCGACGACTATGCGGGCATGAATACCGACCTTAAAAAGGACTGTCATGTTAAAGATGAAAAAATCGACGTCCTTTTGCAGGAAATTGAAAAAATGAAAACCCGATTTACAGAGTCCAAGCAACAAAATCAGGTATATCGTGAAAAAATCAGCATTCTTACCGGTGAATTAGCCTCGTCAAAAAACCATTTGCAGTCATTGATGACAATGTTCGAGAGAGCAGAAACCCGCCTTAATACAGCGAAACAGCAGATTGACGAATTAGATGCCAAAAATAAATTGATCCTTCAAGAGAAGGCCGAGATGTCTGGACAACTCAAGCAGTTAACCATCGCGGCAAAAAATGATAAAAGCCCTGATCGGTGATGAACTTTGGAGATTTCTTTTCCTTTACATGCCCCTGGGGGTGTCCTCGGCAAGGTCCTGCTCATCCTCCTCGATGATAAATACAGTTTCGTAAGTTTCACGGTCATCAAGGATTTCCTTAAAGATATTGAAAAATCGCACCGTCGGCCTGCGGGCGCCCGACATCGGAAGGGTTGACCAATTTAAACGGAATAGGCGCGTATCATCCCTGGACAGCTCAAAGCGGCGCAACCATCGCCCCTTTTCCAAAATCCGCGTTGACATGTCGGGATGCAGCGGCAATTCCAGATTGTCCACCAGGAAAAACAAGTCCCGTCCGTAACGATAGAGGATAAATTCATGTCCGCGCCTTGAAAGAAACTGACCTTGGGTCTGAACGCCGTCATAAGCGGGAAACTGTTTCCCTGTTCGTTTTCCAGATATGGGGTCGAATTCAAGAACCGTTTTAACCGAATTCAGATTCTGGAGAAAAAGAGTGCGCGCAGGCGTCTTATCTTGGCGCGATAATCCGCGAAAGAGCATGCCCCATTCAGGTAGAAAACGATTGGTGAACTTAAAACAAAAAATAAAACTTAAAAGCGTGGGAATCAATGTGGCGGCATAGGCGGCCCCCCAGTGAGGATAAGGGAAAATCGGTCGTAGGGCGGCAGCGGCCAAAACGTTTATGGGAAGGGACAACAGGAGAATTCTGCCCATCAGTCCCCTGGCCAGAAAAATATAGCGCGTCAGGTAAAAAAAACGGCAGCCTGCGGCGCATATCAACCCCGCACCAAAAGACAGTATGGTAAGCATGATTGGAAAGACAATGATATCCTGCCCCAATACCATGCCCATGAGCCTTGCCCGTTGAGGAAAATAGACAGGGTATAATCGGCCAACCGGACTAGCCACATAGGAAAACCATAAGGTTTTGCAAATGATGAATAATCCGGTGGTGATGATCAAGACGCAGCAAAACAAGATCAAGCCTTTCAAGAGCCAGTCTACCAGCGATCGAAAATAACCATAGACGGAACCCCATGAAAATCTTGCGGATTTAGCGGCGTCTGCATCAACGATTTTAAACGCTGTTTTTTCGACCCGAAACCCAGCCCATAACATCCGCCACAGTATCGTCGTCGCAATAGCACAACCGATCAAAGACAGCAGCAGGGCACTCGACTCCAGATGTTCGTTCAATAGCTGAATTTTAGAGTGCAGGAGAAGATTCTGAAACATCCGAGAAAGCTCTTTTAACGCCGGCATGTTGATCGTGGCATAGAGCTTGTCCAAAAATATCAACGCCCAGCGTCGGACCTCATCAATAAAGGAAAGTACGGATTCATTAGCGCCCACCGATACCATCATTATTATATGGTATCTTAAATATTCCTGCATTTGCATGTATGCTCCACGTGAGCTGCTATGGTTTCGCGGGATGGGAGGGTTGAAAAACATGTCCCATTACCATCACCATTTTCTAATCGGCATAATGCATTCAAAAATTAGAAAATATCCTTTTGATGGTGATGATTAAGAGGTACACAGCGTTTCGTGTGGCCTGCCGGGAAGCGGCAAAAGCCTCCTCATAATCCTGCTGGACGATCAATGTCCATCCTTCCTGGTTTTTTTCGAAAACGCCACAATTTCTTTGAGGCCGTCGTTAAAGACGAAGGACTTTCCATCGGTACCAGCGTTCGAGGCAAGAATCGGGTGTGAACTGGTTGATATTGGTCTGATTGCCTATCGAAAGCCGCTTTATCAGGTCCTGGCAATCGATGTTGATCCGGTCAGGCAAAACAGCGGCCTTCAATCTGTTGAACAGATCTTCAAACGGATCGGGGAGGGGCGATCATGATTGATTACGACCTTTACTGCAAAATCAACCACCTGTCTCAGAACGACGGATTGACGGCCCAACAGATTGCCCGGGAACTTGCCATGGACGTCAGGACCATCCGAAAGTGGCTCACCGAAACGCAATTCAAACCCCGCCAAAGCACTGTGCGACCCAGCAATCTCGATCCATTTAAAAAGGACATTGTCCAACATTTGTTCAGGCTGCAATTTGTCAAGCCGTCGGCCAATGTCATTTTTCTCGGTGGTGTGGTCCTTGGAAAAACCCATTTGGCCTCGGCTTTGGGGTACGATGCCTGCCTTAAAGGATATACCGTCCTGTTCGCCACCGCCATCGACGTGATCAATACGCTCTCCGCGGCTCAAGCCGCAGGACGGATGAAACAGGAATTGAAGAAATACACCCGTCCTTCGTTGCTGATCCTCGATGAGCTTGGCTTTTTGCCTATCGATAAAACCGGTGCGGATCTGTTGTTCCAGGTCATCAGCCAGCGCTACGAGCAGGGACCGATCGTTATCACATCAAATCGTGCCTTTAAGAACTGGCCGGAAATCTTCAATAACGACAGCACGTTAACCTCAGCCATTCTTGATCGGTTGCTTCATCATGCCGAAACGATCCTCATTCTCAGTATAACCGACAATGGCAAAGGCACGGCCGCCAATGCTGCCCGAATTGTAGAGAATGATTTCGATCTGGCTCTGCTTTTTGAGATACCAACCCTTATGAACCGTGGCGGAGCAGTAGATCGCACCCACTTCACAAATGGCGGATTGTAGATCATTAAATAATCTGAACTTTTATTAAACGACCCGATCGGGCTTGTCTGTGATGCGGGTTGAAGATGCCGGGGAACCACCCCAACAAAGGATGGTTCCCCACCTGTTCGGTTATGGATGTGATGAGGCTTTCATGCATGCAAAGCAGCGAATCGGACCGACCACCCGGCGATCAGAGATGGCTCTATGGCAACGCCAAGCCCTGTGCCTGACGGTGCCGGCGCCTTGCCGTCAATACCAAAAGAGACATCCTCTCTGACGAGATCGGTTTTTAATACGTACTTGGAAAAGGAGCCTTCCAGGTGGATGGCCTCCGGGCAAAGCATTGCCAGATGGCGTCCGGCAAATGATAAAATGGCCGTCTCCCCGACATGCGAGCCCAGCACCACCATGATCTTGTGTGAGACGGCCTGCTGGTAAAGATCGTAAGCCTTGATGAACCCACCGCAGCTTGACAATCGGATATTGATGCCATCGCAGATGTGGTTCTCGATCAGGTATTGCGGTCCATGTGTCGTATACATGGATTCGTCGGCAATGATCGGTATGCGGCTCGCCGCTGACACGGTTTTCAAGCCTTCGAGATCATCCCTGGCCACAGGTTGTTCGACGGCGCTGATTGCCATGGGGGTGGCTTGTTCGATGAATTTCAGTGCCGCCTGGGGTGTGAAGGCGCAATTGGCATCCACCCGGATGTCGATGCCCGGACCGATCACCGATCGGATTTGCTTCAACTGAGCGATACCGCTTTCAAGGTCAACTACCTTCAGTTTCAAAGCGGAAAGATTCAATTGTTGAACCAGCTGCAAGGTCTGGAGAAACTGATCTTCACGGCAGATAAACGGGATCACGCCTGAAAAACAGAGTCGACCGGTTTTGCTGTCACCACTAAAAAAGCGGTACAGCATCTGTCCCTGGTGCCTCGTCCACAGGTCCAGAAGGGCTGTTTCAAGCGCACAGAAGGCCGCTGGATGGCTGCAGGCGATGGCGTTTCTGCCAATGGTGGTGAGCAAGGTGAGTAGCGCGCCGCGTGAGCCGACTTCCTGTCCCAGCACCTGTTCGGCCAGTGCGTGTGCCGCAATCAGGCTATGTTCCAGACTTTCGCCAGTGACGTAGCGTCTTGGTGTCCCCTCACCGAAACCGGCCATGCCTTCACTGTCAAGGACGGTCACGACAATGCTTTCGGTTTCCCGCCGAGAATGCAGACGGTGCTCGATTTTTCGTGAAAAAGGAATCTTGAGATTATCGATTGTAATTTTTTTAAGCTTCATTCCAAGCCAACTCCATGCTATATTTCTTAACTTCAGTGTAGAAATTAGGCCATTGATACCACTGGTAAGGATATTGACGGATATAATATTCCATTCGCTTCCAGGATGCTTCGCTCAGTGATATATCTTCCACACCGTCGGCCAGCGGTTGAACTGATAAATCGTAATGGTTTTTACTCCTGTGGATCAGTCCGAAATATACTGGCGCTTTTGCGCGTCGATAGAGAATATCCAGTGTTCTGTCCTTGGGCAAGGCCTGACCAAACAGGCTGATACGCTCTTTTTTGGAGGGACGCCAGTCGCGAATTTCATCGCAGAGCGTAATCAGGATCCGTCCTTTATTGATGGCATTCAAGGCCTTGAATACCACATTGGGGCTATCGGCATCAATCAATTCAAGATCCACGGCGTTTGATTTTTTTACCAGCGCCTGCTTGAGCGTATTGGTTTTAAACCGTAAAATAATTGAGGGACGATAGTTATTGGCTGCCAGAAAAAGGGGTATATACTCGACACCGCCAAAGTGGCCGGTCACGAGGATACAGCCCCTTTCACTTGCCTGGCGAAGCATCCTCGCGCCGGATACCGAGACGGATCGGTTGAGATAGTTCATCATCCCAACCAGCGATTTATGTGCATTGATCATTTTTTCGCAATAATGGTCGAAAATGCCGAGATAGGTTTTTACTTTCAAATAGAAGAATTTAAACGCACTCAATTTTTCATCCAATACATGGTTCAATGATTGGGAGATGCTTTTTCTCTCATCGGTATTGATGCCGTAGTAGTAAAACCCTATAATAAAGAGATACTTGCGATAAAGAGAAAGTGGCAGATATCTGGCAAGGAAAATGTTTGGCTGGCGTTGAAAGAATCGACTCAAGTCGGCACGGGTGCTCTGGGAAAAGAATGTCATAACGTTACCCTCCTAATACGTGTGTTAAGGTTTCGATGCGCGCATTGCCATTTGCGTCCAGGGCAACATACAATGCGCGATCAATTGAAATCCAGCAGGATAACGTATGGTCAGGTTTGGGTTAACGCGCTAGTCATGTGTTGCCATTAAAGCTTCCTGAACGGCTATCCTGTCAGTTCGTGCCCATCCATAAATGGCTAATTCGCCCGATATCGGCGTTGCGCGAAAAATTTAATCCTCGGAATATTAACTATATGCACCCCAAGGGCACTTCCTTCGGGCGCCTGGGGTTAAATTTTTCTTCGCGTCTTGATCTCGACCGAATTTTCCTATTTCTGGACGGACACTATTTATATCGGTAATCGCCATACAGGCCTTTACCCTGTGGCCTACAAGGTTAACGTGTTTAAAAAGGTGAGATTTTGCCGCGAAAATATGGTATTTTAAACTGTCCCCCATCGATTAGATCTGAAGGACCCCGTTCACGCTGTTTGGTCTTTTACGGAGTTTCCGCCAATGAATCTGCCGATGCGTAAAGAAATCAATTGTATTAATTTCATAGGGCTATTTTCATTTATCGAAAAATACTACGGTGCCTGGGGAATCAATACAGTCATGGAAGGCCTCATCGACAACCCCGACTATCTTGTCAGCGATGTGGATGATCCATCCCGGGTCATGCCAATCGGCCGTAAACAGATCGTTAACATGAATTACTGGGTTTCCAATGACTTTTCGATGCAGTTGCTGAGCAATGTTCGCAAGGTCGTCAGGTCGGAAAACCCGCTCTTTGATGCGGGCCGTGGGGCAGTTAAAGAAAATTTATCCAGCAGCGCCCTTTTTAGCGGCAGATTGTTTGGTCCCCTTTTCCTGGCCAGGCAGGCGGCCAAGATAAACGCGCGTTTTAACCGGACCAAACGGGTTGTTCTCAAACAGCCCGGCCGCAAAGAAGTGTCCTTTCAACTGCATTACTATCCCGGATTCCGTGTCACCAAGGATGTCTGCGACTGGAATCTTGGACTTTACACGGGGCTATTACACGCATCGGGGGCCGAAGAAATCCGTTCCGAAGAGGTAAAATGTATATCTGACGGTGATCCATACTGTGAATTCCGCTTGAAATGGAAAGAGTCAGGGATCTTCAATCGCATGAGCCGATGGGCTCGAGGGTGGAACATCAAAGGTGAAGTGCGCAAAATCATCGATGACTATGAAAGTTCCTTGAAAGAGCGAGACCGGCTGATTGATAAACTGGCCAACTCCGAAGCAAAATATAAATCACTCTTCGAGAGCACCGCCACAGCCAATGCGATCCTGGAAAACGATTTAAAGCTCTCTCTGGTGAATACCGAATTTGAGAAGATTACCGGCTATTCCAAGCAGGATATGGACAAGACATACACGCTGGAAGACATCGTTAAATCCAAAGACTACACCACCATTAAAGAATATCTGACCGAAGAAAAGGATGATACCAAGGATAAAAGCTTTGAATTTAAAATCATCAACAGGGATGGTATCGAAAAGGACGTCCTGGGAAAAATGGGGAGAATCCCCAACTCCTCGAAGATCGTCATTTCCATGATGGACATCAGCGAAAAGAAACGGGCGGATAAGGAAAGGGAAAGTCTTAAGATTCAACTCGTCAGGGCTGAAAAAATGAAGGCCCTGGGTTTACTTGCCGGTGGGGTGGCCCATGATCTCAACAATGTGCTGTCAGGTATCGTGAGTTATCCGGATCTGCTTTTGCTGGATATTCCCGAAGACAGCCCCTTAAGGAAGCCGATCATGGACATCAAGGCTTCGGGGGTCAAGGCGGCGGCCATTGTTCAGGATCTGTTGACGCTGGCAAGACGCGACATATCCGTCAAGGAGGTTGTCAACCTCAACGAAATCATTGGTGATTACTTGAAGTCGGCCGAGTATACCAAGATGATGTCCTTCCATCAGTCTGCCGAATTGGTCTTTGAGCCTGACGCGCATCTGCTCAATATCCTGGGGTCGCCATTAAACTTGTTAAAGGCTGTCATGAATCTGGTGACCAATGCCGCCGAGGCGACCAAGGATGGTGGAAAAATTCGAATCGTTACCGAAAACATCTACCTTGAGCATCCCATCAGCGGATACGATACTTATCGAGAAGGAGACTACATCATTCTTTCCATTACCGACAACGGTGTCGGCATTCCCAAAGATGATATCGAGCGTATCTTCGAGCCTTTTTACTCTAAAAAAATAATTGGCAGAAGCGGTACCGGCCTTGGAATGACTGTCGTATGGGGGACGGTCAAAGATCACGACGGACACATTGACGTGACCAGCGAAAAAGGAAAAGGAACGACTTTTCAGATTTATTTCCCTGCGACACGAAGAAAAAAGGAGCAGAAAAAAGATGACGCGTATAACCTTTCAGCGCTAAAGGGCAACGGAGAGACGATACTGGTTGTCGATGATGTCCAGGAACAGCGAGATCTTGCTTCGAGCATTCTCAAAAAGTTGGATTATCGCGTCAGCACGGTCGGCAGTGGTATTGATGCGGTTGAAATGATCCGGGAAAACAGTAAAATCGATATTGTGATTCTGGATATGATCATGAGCCCCGGAATTGATGGCCTGGAGACATTCAGACGAATTCGTGAGATCAAACCCGATCAGAAGGCCATCATCGTGAGTGGTTTTTCTGAAAGTGAGCGTGTCAAAGCGGCCAGACGTATGGGCGCTGGCGCTTACATCCGCAAACCGTTTCTCGTAGGTAATCTGGCGCGGGCCGTTAAAAAGGAATTGACCCAATCGGTGTGATTATTTATTGAATCCTGACAAATTCAACACGCCTGTTCAATGCCTGCCCTGCTTGGGTGGCGTTGTCTGCCAGTGGTTTTGTTTCACCAACGCCGATGCACGACATCCGTTCCGGAGCGATTGGAAATCTTGATGTTAAATAACGGGCCACAGCTCGGGCGCGCATTTCCGAAAGCACCTGGTTGTAGTCATCCGTCCCCCGACTGTCGGTATGGCCAGTAATCACCACGGTTGCGTGGCTGAGTTCATTGGCGAGGACTTTGCCGAATTGATCCAGTAAACCGGCAGATCCGGGCTTGATATTTGCTGAATCGGTATCGAAATGGATCAACGCACCTGCCCGGGGTGTTAACCCGCCGGCCTCCATTAGCTGGATGCCTCGAAGCTGGAATCGTTTACCATTGATGATTCGATAGACACTGTTTTTTTCGACTGCATAATCGATCCCATCGACAGTCATTGTTCCTTGCTGGAACTGCAAGGCCTCTATGATTTCAGGCGCGGTCTGTGGAAATTTCAGTTCCTCGGCCATGATGGGAGAAATGAACATCAATAAAACGACAATATAAATAACAGACACGATGATTCTCATCTGAACCTCCCCATGCTTAAGATCCCGCCCTATACTGCCTGCGCCTTGCTTGCAAACCGCTTTCACGTATCCATGCGCGGCTATTGTACTGCAGCGATCGGCAGATCCCCGAACAGCTCTTTTCTGGAAAGCCACGGCGTCTGGGCGCCCAGGGTTTCATGGTCCACATACTGGCTTACATAGTCCACCAGTTCCAGAAATTCCACGTAGCCATTGTTGTTCGCATCCGCTTCATCGGATTTCGAGGTGAGCCCCCGGATCAGGGCGTAGGTAAATATGCCGTATCCACTTCCGATATCCGAACTTTCGAATGAGTATTGACGGCCTTTTGAAGCGGAAAAGACCATGATACCATTTCGTTTGCCACTGAAAAAAGCACCCGCCAGCTCATCATTGGGCACAATGGTCTGGCGGACAAGGCTTCCGGAATGACAGGCGTCCAGAAAAAGGATCACCCGTCCCTTGATTCTGGACAGGTGCTCTCCCAACATATCCCAACTGATCCCACCTGATTCTGGTTGCCCCATCATCGCATCCGATGTCAGAAAATAGAACGTTCCGTTCTCATCCCTGACGCCGTGGCCCGCCATGAAGATTACCGCGATGTCATTTTCGCCGATATTGCCGAGTGCCTCCAGCTCACCGGTGATCCCCTTTACCGTGGCCATCTGGTTTACAGACAGTTTGGTGGTAACGCTACCGAAAACCGACTCCTTTTGATCATTCAGCGCCCTGGCCAAGGCCTGCGCATCGGTATGGGCAAATTGGAGGTTCCAGGCTGGTGAAAGATTCGGATAATCGCTGATCCCCACGCTCAGGACATAAAGATTCGTTTTGGGCAGGTTCGGATCGTCGCAAATAATATCCTTGTACTTGGGATTACTGGAAAAGTCCTTTTCATCCCAGGCCACGGCGGTAATCCGGTTCAGCCCCGCATATAGCGGAATATCCAACGTTTGACGAGCTACCTTGGTGTTGACAAGAAGCTCTCTTGCGGGTTTGCCATTGGTAAAGACCCGGATGGCAGTCAACGACTGGTCGGAAACCGCTGAAACCTTTAGCGGATATGTTTTTCGTGCCACCCGGCTTAACGTCTGGTGACCGGGTATGGATACTGAGGGAGGAGTCGTGATCGTCGGCGCCGGTCTTCCGGTGCCAGATTTGCCGGAAAGTCTTTCCTTAATTATATGCGGGCGGTTGAAGATAGACTTGAACTGCTCATAGGTAAATGTCTCCATTCCGCCATCTTCCACCCAGTGCAACAGCCCAGCCCCTTCCGGGCTGGTGGCGTAGTAACCGTCGGGGGTGACGATCAGCCATTCCCCGTCCTTGGAAGAAACCATGCGCGCGATTTCCTCTCCAGCCTCAATATCCCAGATTCGGTTGGTCTGATCGTCTCCAGCCGTATATGCATAATGTCCGTCTAAGGAAAAACCAACTGCCCGTATAGCGTCCAAATGCCCGCGGATATGGATTCGGTCTTTGCCACTGGCGGTTTCCCAAATTTTTACGCCTTGCTTGTCATCTCCAGAAATAGCCAGGCGTCCGTCAGGTGAGATCGAAATATCGGTGACGTTACCCAGGTGCTTGTTAACGGTTCGAACCGGTTCACCTGAAAAAGCGTCCCAAATCGTAACGGTTTTCCAACTTCCCGTAAAAAACAGCCGCCCGTCTGGAGAAAAAGCGGTGCTGTGGATCCATCCCGATTTGTCTTTATTGGAACGGATCTGCCGGCCGGTGGTAACTTGCCAGAGCCGCCAGGTCCTGTCGCTTCCAGCGGATAAAATGGTATGGCCATCCGGAGAAAAATGCACTGAATTCACCCAATGGCGGTGGCCCTTGAGAAAATGTATCGGGCGGCCCGTTGTGATATCCCATAAAATGCAGGTATGGTCACGGCTCCCGGTAATTGCCGTGTGTCCATCCGGAGAAATCGCCAGGCAAGTTACGTCGGCGGTGTGCCCGGTAAAGGCTCGGATTGATTTCCCATCCCTGATGTCCCATAGCTTGACCGTTTGATCCGCGCCCCCGGATACGGCATGGTGGCCATCCGGGGTAAATGCAAGACAGAGCACTTTTTGGGGATGGCCCTTAAAGCGTTGCGTAACGGCGCCTGTTGAAAGGTCCCATAGAACAAGGTTCCCATTATCGGTCCCCGTGAGGATAAATCGTCCATCTGGCGAGTGGTCGGCGGCCAGCACCTTTTCCAGTTTACCCTTAAAAGACCGCACCTGCCGTCTGCCGGCGATATCCCACAGACAAAGGTGGCCGTGACTGCTTGTGGAAAGCACAAATCGACCGTCTGGCGACCAGACGACCCGGTGAAGTTTGCCTGTATTTTCGGGTAAGATGGTTGTCCGTTTCCCGCTGTCGATGTCCCATATGGCGATCCCTAAATCCGATGATGCCGCGATATTTCTCCCTGTGGGAGAAAACGCCACGGATTCGATACCTCTGGGAATTTCAGCAAACGATCGGATGATCCTGCCGGATTGGGTTTCAATCAGTTCCATTACCCGGCCGGCAGAAACAAAAAATCGACCGTCCGGCGAAAAAGCCAGATCAACGATCGGGTTACCCCACCGCGTTGACGGGGAATACTGTCCCAGGTTGTATATGTTCCGCCCGGAATCGATAGCATAGAGCTGGTTTCTCCTGTTGCCTAAAAGAACGAGCCGACAGTCACCTGAAAAGGCGATGGTCGTCGGCATCATGTTGCTCAAGGCTTCTTTTTTACCGGTAAAAGATCGGATGGTCCTGCCAGTGGTGGTTTCCATCACCACAACCGTCTGGTTTTCGTCACCGGAGATCGTTTTTGATCCATCCGGCGTGAACACCACGCGCTTGACCGCCGCCTTGTGGGCTTTTGGACGACGATGCATTCGCCCCGTGGCAAGCTCCCAATGAATCAGGTCCCCATTGCTGTAGCCGGCCAGGGCGGTCTTCTGATCCGGTGAGAAAACCACATCTTTTACCATGGCCTGAGCATTGAAAGTCCGGATTTGCCGACCGGTCGAGCTTTCCCAAAGCTTGATGCTGCCATTTGCATCGCCGGACAGAAGATACTGTCCATCAGCGGAAAAGGCAGCGCAGGTCGCGGCACAAGCATGGCCCATTTGAAGCACCGGTTCCATGTTGCGGATCCCGGAAAAGATAGCACAACCGGTGCAGCAAAAAAGCAGTGTCGAGATAAGCAGCCATTCCGGTTTCGACAAAAAGGTCCTTAACATCGGAACGGAAGGTCTATTGGTCACAACCTGTTGCATATCAATTCAAGTGATCATCCTTTATGACGAAGCCCGCATCAATGAAACGATCGTCCCCGGGGCATGGACCCTACCTTTTTTGCAGGCGATCAATGGCCATCTGAAGGCTCACCCCCATGCGTTTGATGGCCCGCGCCAGAGCCCCGATTTCATCGCTCCGCCTGGTTTCATGAATTTTTTCTCCCAGTTTGCCGAGACTGATTTCAACGGCGATACGGGTGAGGTTCTGGATCGGTTTGCTGAGCCGGTTGGCCAGAAGGAAGGCGATGAGGAGAATCATGGCGATGGTCGTGATTAAGAGGGTCACGGCGTGTCGTATGGCAAGCCGGGATGCGGCAAAGGCCTCCTCATAATCCTGCTGAACGATCAATGTCCATCCCTCCTGGGTCCTTTTAGAAAATGCCACGATTTTTTTTGGGCCGTCGTTAAAAATGAAGGACTTTTGATCGGCAAGCGGATTTGAGGCAAGAATAGGGTGGGAACTGAAATCCTGAAGTCTTGAGGCGACTTCACCCCTACTATGGGCGATCAGACGATTTTGTTGATCGAGCAAAAGGGCAAATCCGGTTTCTCCGATTCTGGTATCGGTGATGGTTTCCGACAGATCCTCAAGGGTCATGGCAATGGCGATCACACCAATGCTTTGCTTGCCTTTTTCCTTGATTGGTTTTGCCAGGATCAGGGCCGGCTTTTTGGATGTCTTGCCCAAAAGAACCTGCATGCCCACAGGCATGCCCGTCTGAACCTGCCTGAAGTAATCACGGTCACCATAATAGACGGTTGGCTTACCATCGCTCCTTCCAATATTCTGCCCATTCGGCTGAATGGTGAACGCAAGGTAGGTATAGCGATAGGTATCCTTGATGGATTTCAGGGCCGGATTCTGCTGCTCGGCATCCATTGACAGAATCGCCGGGGTCATGGCGTTTTGTTCGAGCACTTTCAGGTTGAATGCGGTCCAGTCGTCGACGCTTCTGACCAGGGTGTCGGTCAGGCTGGTCAGTTTGTCTTCGACATAGCCGGACCATTGCTGTCCGGATTTATAAATGCTGATGTAGTAAAGACCGCCAAGGGGGATGGTCGCAATCAACAGCATTGCAAGCAGAATTTGGTGGAGAATACGAAAGCCTTTCTTTTCCTGGGTACCTGTCTTGCTTTTAACCATACCTGAATCTCCTCCCATCACAAAAAATGAGCTTGACCGGCATTTGCCTGCGTTGTCCGCGGTGTTGCCTTGCGGTTTGTTATCCTGAATGAAGATGGGAACCAACCAACCAACCAACCAACCAACCAACCAACTAACTAACTAACTAACTAACTAACTAACTAACCAGCCTCACATGGAAAACGAACTATCAACACTATCGCAGCAGAAGCATGCTGGCAAGTATTATAAGATGCTTCATAATAATTCATTGGTATGGCATTTTTTGGTTGAATGGCCACCGGCAAATGGCCACTGCAAGCATTAGAAAAGGTAAAAATGTCAGTGTTTCAAAAAGCAAAATACGAATCACCTGCTCGTCAAAGGGCGGCGGCACATGAGGCAGGGTTTTCAGCCAGGGAACAGGAAGGGAAACCAATGCCTCGCTGAAGGGCCAGAACATGGCCAGACGGGAGTCCACATAAAGGCTGTCCAATATAAAATGGCTCAGCCAGGCGATTGCCAGGCCGATGATTACGCGCCGGTGCGCCTGCCGCACCCGTGCCCGCTGCAGGTAAAAACAGGCGGCAAGACACACCATAGCAGCGCCGTTTACAAATATGCTGTGACTGACAAAAAGATGGTCATGCCCCCAGCCTGGAATGGGCCAGTCGGGCAGATTGGCGGCAGCAATGATCGCTACAAGGATGATCAGGCGCCGGTACAAAGTGCCCCGTGCCGGCACACACAAAACCCCCACACTAGCGCCTACCAGGCAATGTCCCAGTGATGTCATGGTAAAATCCGTTCCTTAATCTATATATTCGTCGAGCTGTGGCAAGACATCGCGCAGGACAAAACCATAATCGGGCACCAGGCCGAGTGCCTTGGTGGCATACTGTCTGGCCTCGGACGGTCTCTTGCAGAGAATCTCAAGCTGGGCCAGATGAGCGAGTATTTCCGCGCGGGTGGCCCAGCGAACGATCAGCCGGTCCTGCTCCTGCCAGTTAAGAGTTGCCGCCAGTGCTTTTTCAAGAAATTGCCTTGCCCGCTTCGTACCGCCCCCGAAAACGATGGGGGTCCACATCGACTCGATGCCGGCGATCAGATAGGGTTTGGGACTGCGCTCATCCCCCATCCGAAAGGCGTCCATCAAACGGTTTTTTGACAGGTTCCCGTAATAAAGCATCTTAAACGTCTTCAAGGATGCCAGTTTGCCATATACATCGGCCAGGACAATGGTGCTTTCTGCACTGGGCCATCGTTCCTGGACAAGCTGCATATGCGCCAAGGCGTCGGTGTAGTGCTGATAGGCCCTGTCCCTGTTGTCATGGCGCTCTATATTTCCCAGCTGAACGTTGATCAGTCCCGCGTAGTAGTGGGGGTGCCAGGCCCCCGGGTGCTGATCGATCAGATTGCGGGACTTTACCAGAAGCTGGCGCACCGATGCTTCGTCATGTGAAAAATAGGCTGCTTCGATCTGGGTTTTAAGCGTGTAGCATTCAGGGCATACCGATGCGGGTTGCATTTCTGCCGTGACGGTCAACCCGGTCAGATGAAATGAAAAAAAAGCGGTTATCACGATCAGAAGGCGTGTCATGGTAAATTCCTGGTGTGCGGGAAGCGTTTAAAAAATTGCCTGATCAGTTCTGCAACATCAAAATAAAGAACAATAAAATGTTCCCGATCGGCAAGCCGGCTGAATCCGGAAAATTTTTCAATGCCTCTGGCCGTATCAAAGGCCCCGTGGATGACAACCACCAGCGGCATAGCGGTTATTCCGTCGTATCCTGAAGGAATGTGAACACTGTACGATCGCTGAAACGCGCCGGTGAAAAGATCCATGCGCTGGTGATAAGTGGCAGGGCCATTGATCGGGGAGGGCGGTAATGCCCCAGTGCAGCCATTCAAAAAGACAATTGAAATGAATAAGCCGAACAGGCCGTATGGTAGACCTCGGTTCATTGTGTTCTGGATCCGGTTCAAAGCGTCAGCAGCGTTTGATGATGGCTTGTATTAGAATAGCAACAGGCTGACTGCTAACTTCAAGGATTTTTTTGTATCCATAATGTAAATGATATTATCTTTTTTCAGGGCCAGTCAATGACCTTGATCAACCGAAGCATTCTTACCCAACCGTGGGGATCAATGTGTCAACGGCGCTGGACACCTGAATTTTCAACCATCTGCTCGAGGGCTTGAACGGACTGGAACCCGACCAGATTATGCGATCCCACCATAAAAGTCGGTACCGCACGGATGTTGTTTTGCCGCGACCGCTTCCAGTCTTCATCCACAGCGGCAAAGAACGTTCGCTGTGTCAGGACGTCCTGCGCTGTCCCCGGATCAAGGCCAATGCCCTGGCACAGGTCGATCAGCACGTTGGTATCACCAATATTCTTACCGTCCCGGAAATAGGCCAGAAATACGGCGTGGTGAAACGCATCCCCCACGCCCTTTGCCTCGGCCCATTTTCCAAGCTCCTGGGCCAGACGGCTGTTATAGGTCATGGAACGCTTGCCAAAGGCAAGGCCCAGTTCACCGGCCACCGATGTGAGCCGCTTGAGCATGGCCGGGATGTCAACCGGCTGGCCGGCGAAAAGGTCCTCCAGGGTCTGCCCGCCTGCGGGTGTTTCTGGATGCAGGGGGAAGGCACGCCACTGGACACGCAGCGCGAAGGTGCGTTGAAGCTGTTCAATACGCCCGGTACTGAAGTAGCACCACGGTCAGATGTAGTCGGAGTAGATCTCCAAAATCGGTGATGGATTTTCGTTTTCCATTTCTGCAGCTCCCCTTTTTCCCTGGATATAACGTGTTAATTCAAGGATTAGCATGTTAAGTCGCTTGTCAAGCCTGCTGTGTTGCCGTGGCAAGGTCACCGCATTTGAATCAATGCTACACCTCGCTCCCATGCTCTGCATTGGAGCGCCCTCCCTTTATCCATCGAACCGGTGGAGGGTTCCCACGCAGGCGCGCATCCCTGCCAACTTAACTGGTTCCGAAGCTCCGCTTGGGAACCTTTATTCCGTAAAGGTGAACAGTGGTACGCGCTCCCGTGCGGAGCATGGGAGCGAGATGAACAACAATGATTGGCAGACCCGAGTGCGCCATCACGCGGACGACAATTATTTCTCATTGAAATAAATTATCTTCGGATGTGCTTATCAATATTTCTCGTAGCAAAATGATCTGCAGCTTATCAATCAGTCTTTGAGAACTTAATTTTTTTGAAACAAATTAAATCGTTGACTCTTTATTGAAGGTCTTCTAACCTAAATTATGAGAAAAACGAAAGGGAAGCCTATTGGAAAATATCAGTATTGATTTTTTTCTCACACCTGACGGCCCGAGCGGACGGCGCGTGCGCACCCATCTGGCCAGATACGCACCAGGCCTTTACCGTATTGCCGGGCCCTGGTCAGAGTTGATGGCCAGGGCGCATGCCGCCTATATGCTGCAACCACAGGCGACCGCCTGGTCGGAAACACTTCGGACACTGGCAGCAAAAAATGGGGATCACTTCTGGAGCGGCAGCGTTGATGTCGCGCCTGAGGAAACGATCGCCGAGCTGGGTGCCGCGCTGACGCGTCTGATCGAAGGGGGCGGACCGGATGCCAATTGGGATGCTGGATTGGACCAACTGCCCCGTCCCTCCCGGCTGCGCACACGAATTTCCCAGCTTGCGGAATTGATCAAACAGATCGGTACGCTGCCCGAATCATTTCAGATGATGGCAGATTTGTTAAGCACCCGGCACCAGCCATTGAGACCCATACGTGTGGTTCATCTTCCTGATCTGTTGCCCCTGAACAAGTGGCAGGAGGCGGTATTGAACCGGCTGGCCAAAGATGCCCCTGTCGCTGACAGCAGGCTGCAAGGCATCCTCAACCATGCCCTGGAGCCGGTTAAAACCGCCAAACCGGCGCTATTGGCGGCCCGATCCCTTTTTGCATCGACAGAGGAATCGATGCAGATGGACGAAAGCGTTCATGTGCTGGCTGCCCGTGATCGTCTGGAAGAGGTGGAAATTGCCGCCGGTATGATTCAAAAAGCCATTGGCCGGGGAGCGCCGGCCTGCCAATGGGGACTGTTGCTGCCAAATGATGCATTTACCATCCAGACCGTCGAAGCGGTTTTCAAACACTACCATCTTCCCTTATCCGGCCTGGAGTATCGTGCATGGCAGCGGGATCTGGGCCGGGAAGTGGTTTACCTGATGCTCGTGTGTCTGCGCAAACCCGCACCGGTCATGGCCATTGCAGCACTGTTGACATCTGCCCTGATGCCCTGGTCCCTGGAGATCGGAGAACATTATGCCCAGGCGCTGATGAACGGGGATATGGCGCTGAAACGCTGCTCTCCGGATGACAATGCCAGACGACTGATGGGGGCCATTGATGATGGGGCTGAAACGCGATTGAGCCTTCGGCAGCATCTGGACACGTTAAAAACTCTTATAGAAAAAGAAGAACAACTCCCTGACCATCGCCAACGGGCGATGGATTGTATCGATGATGTCCTGCTGTCACTTGAGAAGATGACCGATGATATAGACTGGGACAGCCTGCTCGCCAGGACCAGGCCGCAAACCATCACCGTCGATCGGCAGCGGACCTACTGGAAAGAAGGCATCGCGGTTTTTCATGAAGGCCAGGAACCGTGGCGGCGTGTGAATCATTTGCTGGTGTTGGGGTTCAACGACGGTCATTTTCCGTCGGGCAGCAAAGCATCGGCTGTCCTGACGGATGCCGAGTGGGAGCAGGCGGCATCAACTGGATGGGCGGTCACCACTGCTGAGCTTAAAAGAGAACAGCAACGGCATCGCTTTTCCCGGCAACTGGGTGCGGCATCGGACAGCCTTACCTTTCTGTTTTCACACCGGGATCCAGGTGGCAACACGCTGGAGGCGTCCAGCTCTCTGGTCTTTCTGGCGCGCCGGTTTGGCTGCGCGCCAGAGGACCTGGTGCTCGAGGCCGGCCGCCGGGAGGATCGGCAAAAGGTGCCTGAACTGTCTGTCGCCGAATCCGCCAGATCGGTTTTGCCACGGGCGTTGCCGCTTGCCGACATTGATCTGAAGCGTGATCTGCTTGCTGCCATGGATCCCGAATCCGACCAGCCTGTTGCCTTGTCTCCCAGTGCTGCTGATACCCTGATGGTATCCCCGTTTGCCTGGCTGCTCAGACGACTGGACTGCGAGCCCCGGGTGTGGGGCACGGATGCGCTGAATCCCATCATTGCCGGAATGCTGGCCCACGGTGTGTTTGAAAAGCTTTTTCTCGTGGGCAGGCCGTTGATTGAAAAGGATCGGATTCCTGAAACGGTGTCTATTTTATTGAATCGAATGATGTTGACGATGGCGCCGTTTTTACGCGGTCCGGACTGGCGGGTCGAGCGGCTCAAACTGGAGTCGGAAATCATTCGGGCGGCCGAGCGCTGGAGAGACCTGCTGGATGCCTGGGGGGCTACGGTGATTGGTGCCGAGCGCTGGCTCAAAGGCGTTTACAAAAAAATCCCGCTGCGTGGCCAAAGCGATCTTTTATTGCAATTGCCTTCCGGCAAACTGCTGGTCGTGGATTACAAGAAGTCATCCAGTAAAAAACGCCGCCAACGGATGCGCAGCAAATTTGACCTGCAGGCCAACCTTTACCGTCTGATGATCCAGTCCAACGGGTTTCCCGGTCCGGATCACGCATCATCTGATATCGGAGTGGTCTATTATCTTCTCGACGATATGACAGCCTTGTCGGACAGCCCGATTGTCGCCCGGGACACCGTGCCGGGACTGGAAATCATGGATCATGACATTTCCTTGGAGGCCATGCGGCACCTGGACCGGCGATTGGATGAGATCCACTTGGGCCGGGTGATGCTCAACACTACCGAAGATGAAGCCTGGTGGGACAAAAATGCCGGCATCAAGGTCTATGCGCTGGACAACAGTCCGCTTTTGCGTTTGTTCATGCACGAGAAAAAGGAGGCATCATGAGTGCCCTGCCGCGATTAACCATGGTTCCAGCCGGTGCGGGATCCGGGAAAACATATCGCATTAAAGAGCAGCTGGCCGACTGGGTCAACGCCGGTCAGGTGGGGCCGGACCGCATTGCCGCTGTCACCTTTACCGAAACGGCCGCCAGCGAACTGCGCGATCGGATACGCATCGAACTGATGGCCCGGGATCGCCTGGAAGATGCCCTGCGTCTGGATCAATCCTTTATTTCCACGATTCACGGATTTGGCAACCGCCTGCTGGTGGAGTACGCCTTTGAAGCACAATGCTCTCCGGACACCCGTCTGTTGGAAGAAGATGAAGAGGGACTGCTGCTGAGAAAGGCCATCGCCAATATCCAGCGGATCGAAACCATCAGCCGCAGACTGGCGGCCTTTGGATATCGGTACGATTTTTTGAGCGGAAGAGACGGCGCGGGCCAGTTTCGGGATCACATCCTTGATTGCGTCAAGCGGTTGCGCGTCATCGGTGGCGATTTGAAGCGGACTGACCGGCTGGCCTGGGCCCTGGACTATCTTGAACAAACCTACGGGGCAACAGAGGATGCCGACACGCTGACTACCACACTCAAGCACAGCGTGCAGCAATTGCTCTACCAATATCCCACTTGCATGCGTGATTATGTGAACTCCGACAGCGCCAAAGCGGCAGTTGAAGCGGATTATCGCTGGCTTCAGGAAGCTGCCACCACCCCTGCCCTGGATGACGATTGGACGCTCTGGAAAAAACTTCAGCAGCTGAAGGTCTTTAAATCCAACAAACAGCTGCCGGCGGACTATCAGGAACTGGCCCGCACTGTGATCGGCCACGCCGACAATCTTTATGTGCATCCGGGACCACTGGAAAATGCCAGGCAGCACGTCAGGGTGCTTTTGCAGTCGGCATATGACGCCCTGGCCGACTATGCCGCGCGTAAACGGGAGAAAGGGATTGTCGACTATACCGATATGATCGATATGGCCTGGCGACTGCTGGACATTCCCGAAGTGGTCGAACACGTTGCCGGTCGTTTCGACTGCCTGGTGATCGACGAGTTCCAGGACACCAATCCCTTACAGTTCGCCATGCTTTGGAAGTTGTATCGCCAAGGGGTCCCGGCCCTTGTGGTGGGGGATGTCAAGCAATCCATCATGGGATTCCAATCCGCCGACCCCAGGCTGATGTGCGCCATGATGGACTGTCATCATGAGTGTTGCCAGCCGCTTGACTGTAATTGGCGCTCCCAGCCGGCGCTGATGGATGTGGTCAATGCCGTGGGAGAAAAGATGTTCGCTGACGGGTACACCTGCTTGACCCCGCGGGCCGCCTTCACGAGCCGGCTGTCGGCCCTGGAAGCCATCGCCTTTGAAGGCAAGGGCATCAAACCAAAAATCCAGGCCCAGCACGTTGCCGCACGCATCAAGGCGATTCTTTGTGGTGGTCAGACCCAGGTTTACGATTCGCATCTGAAGTGTCACCGTCCCGTGCGGGGTGGGGATATCGCCATCCTCGGCCTCACTCACAAAAGGCTTGGTGTGTACGCCGAGGCGTTGACCGAACTGGGCGTGAATAGCAGGCTGGAGCAGGACGGCTGGTTTGCGAGCCGCCCTGTCCAGCTGCTTTACCATGGCCTCTGCCTGGTGGCTGATCCCGATGACCGCCATGCCGCGTTATACCTGGCGGTGACCGAGCTGGGCCATGACGACCTGACATCAGCTACCGGCGCACTGCTTGAGGGTGAGCCACTTTGTTTGCCTTTCCTGGAAGAGTTGCTTGCGCTTGCCACGCAAAGTGCCGCATCGGGCGTCGATGAACTGGTGGCCCGAACCATCGACATCATGAAACTGTATGATGTCGTTTCCACCTGGCCTGACGCAGCCCAGGCGCGGGCCAATCTGCTCAGGGTTCAGGCCGAGGCCCAGGCTTTCATTCTCACCGAACGGGAAGCCCTGGCGGGAGGCGGATTCTACGGCAGTGGATTAAAGACCTTTCTGGCGTGGCTGCGACGAAAAATTGAGGAAAAAGATGGCGATCGGCAACCGGCCCCTCAGGTGCATGATGAAGATGCCGTCCAGCTGTTCACCTGGCATGCGGCCAAAGGCATGGAGTGGCCTATCGTCGTGGTGACGACACTGGATAAGACGGTCAGCAGCCGGCTGCCCAGCCTGGATATCGATTACGCCACCTTCAGCGATCTGGATGCTGTGCTGGACAATGCCCGAATCGCCTTTTCTCCTCAGTTCGCCGCTTCCGTCACCAACGATCGCTTTCAATTGCCGTTGGACGAAAAGGCGCGTGTGGAAGGACTGAACCTGCTCTACGTGGCGCTGACCAGGCCACGGGAGCAATTGATTCTGGAATGGCCGCAACAGCTGGCCGCCAGTTCCCGTTACACATTTTGGCATCTGTTCCAGGATGTGGCAAACGTACGCCTTGAAGCCAATTGTCTGTGGGTGGGCGACCAGGCCTTCGCATGCCGTGTGACCGAAGCGGATAAAGAACCGCCGGCGGTATCCGATGCCTCGCTCCGGCCAGCGTCGCCATCACTTCCCGTGATGGGTAGAAGGGCGCTGCAACCGGCCAGGTCTCACGGCTGGCTGACACCGGCTTTTTTGACGCCTTCAAAAATTCACGCTTCAAGGGGCGGCAAAAAAAACGTGTCCATGGCAACGTTAACCTATGGCCGGGCGGTCCGCTTGACCCTGCCGTCCGGCGCCGAGCGCGGGTTGATCGTGCACCGGGCGCTTGAGTTGCTGTGCCAGGGCGCGCCTGAACAACGCGCCCGATCGCTCCTGGGCATTTTTGTTGAGGACGTTGACTGGCAGCGACTGAAACAGATTGCCGACCAATTCATGCAAACGCTACACGAGTGGTTCCACCCCAAGGCTCTGCATTGGGAGGTGCCGATCGTTGGCTGTGATTCGTCCGGCAGCGTGATCGGCGGTACCATTGATTTGTTGATGGAGACCGATGATGGCCATTGGATCATTGATCACAAATCTGATGAAACCGAAGACCGAGAAAGGCGATTCGCTACCTATTGGCCACAACTGGATTGTTATGCCAGAGCACTTGAAGATGGGATGGGATGCCGTGTCGGAGGCATGGCCATTCACTGGGTGAGTTATGGTGAAGTCAGCTGTGTGCCGACCCCGATCTGACCCGCAGGCAACGAAAAATTTGATTAAAGTTGATGTTCAAAACTAGCGATAGGTCATAGAAGTAATCATAAAACCTTTCATGGAGGTAGAAAATGACTCCAATCAGGTTTATCGCCCTATACGTTGTTTTGATCTGCATGGCCGGAATCGCTGATACCAAGCTCAATCAATGGCTTGAAGAGAACGATGTGACCCATTTTTCCAATATCGCACCAATTCAAGTCGATGATGCGGTTCACAACATAACCGATAAGCAGCAGCCCCCAATTCCCTAACCGTTATTCCTCATATTACGCCTGCCATTATCATATAGCCACATCCCGTTGCTGGAATGGATACGGCCGTGCCCCGAATCGTCAACGTTACGCAAACAGGCTCTTAGCGTTTCGATTCAGCCTTGGTGATTATTTTCGTCCAAAACCAATCTGGAAATAAAGGAGCCCATCTTGCAGCGTTCCCCAGCCTCTGACCATGCATTGCACCGGCAACTGATGGAGTTTTATAGCGGCCTTTCCCCATTGCACCAGGACGTAATCCATATTCTGGCCATCATTTATGACTATTCGGCGCGTACCAACATCCTCAACGCGTTGAAAAGACTATACGCTGACGACGAAAAGATCAAAAAGCAAAAGGTCGGTGATTTGGATCCGATTTTGGATCGTTTGGTCAGTGCGCGGCTTGTGGAAGAAAATGGCATCCACTTTCAGTGTGCCGATTCAATTAAGGACCCCATTTATCAAAGGTTGGTTGATATCGGCCGTTTTGATGAAATCGCCGATGCCGTTTCCAAAGCCCTGCCAATGGCACTGCCATCCCTTTGTTCTTATTTTTGGAAAGGCATTCGACTTGAAACAGATCGACCAAACGATCCAAAGCCGCCATGGACCTTGATGGTGGGGTCAGGCTGATCACCACCGGTACCCCCATCGAGAATCACCTGGGAGAGTTGTGGAACCTTTTCCGGTTCATCAACCCGGGTCTGCTGGGATCATTAAAATCGTTCAGCGAGAAATTTGCCGCGCCCATCGAAAACAATCATGACCGTGCGGCCCGCCGGCGGCTGAAAAAACTGGTCCAGCCGTTTATTCTCAGACGCACCAAAAGTCAGGTGTTGGATGAATTGCCCCAGCGCACGGATATCCTTATCCCGGTGGCGTTGAGTGACGATGAACGCTCGTTTTATGAAGCATTGCGCCACAAGGCCCTGGTCTTCAGTCAATTTACGGGACATCTGAAGATTATTCGCGACTATGTGGAGGGTCAGTCGATAGCATACCAGTATCTTGACGGTCACACATCCGAAACGGCTGTAACGGGCCTTTTACGCCTCGTTCAAGAGTTGACCGATTTCCATGATAGAAGATCTTAAATTTTCAAGATCGGTTTCATCGAATGTGTAGGTGTAAAGGCCGCTTTTTTGATTGACCTCTTCCATGATTGCTTGCATGAGAAGCCCACCGGCCACTTTTTTGTCTACATCCGAGTAATACGCTCTGGTAAATTCGGAGTTGAAAGGCATGAAGGTGCAGGAGCGGGCCATGCCCGCGAAAAAATTTATTCTCGGAATATCAACTGTGATGAGAAGATTGGGATGATTTATTTTTTCTTTGCATCACGTTCCTGTCTGACAAATTCCGGACCCGCCTCCTGGAATGCTTTCATGTATTTTCCCGGCATATTGTCAAATGATTTTCTGAATTGGGCCATCATCTGGGAAAATTGTTGCTCGGCTGATTTTTTGTCCTGCAATTTTGCATTAAGCAGCATCTTGTCCAACCCCAAGACGTCAGCAAATTGTTCTGCAAGTTGTGAATGAACCGTTTCTTTAGCGCCCGTTGGCGGGGTTGTCAGTAAATGGTAGGCATGGTAATCGCATCGGTCGTCGGTTGATGATCAATGCATTATTGCATTTGAATGGTTTCCTGGCGCACACTCCCGCTTTCCCCGGGAAAATCCTTGAACAATGCTTTGATTACTTCAGGCATGATTACAGACAGTCGTGAAGGCCCGCCTCGGATTTTAACGCTGGCTCTGTATGCCACATAGGGCTTTTTATTTTTTGCTGCCTCATGGTTAAAAATCGTCAACCGAAATAGCCGGCTATTTTCGTTTGGGTCAACAGCACCAGTAGGTGTGCTTGTAATGTGATCCGCAGTGGAAGACAACACGCCATCTTGTCCAAACTCAGGAATGGACAACAGGAATGCTTCCCCATTATCGATGCCGTAGTCAAAGACCACAAGCATTTCAGCCAAAGCAGGATCATCGACCTCCACATAATTATGGGACAGCAAGGCTGAGCGAACTTCTTCCTTGTACACGATATACTCGAACGTATCTTCCTGAAATTCGAATGGAAGAAAAAGATACGTTACCGGAACATGCGCGATTTTCAGCTGATGAAAAACGGATATATCAGATACGACGGTACTGCATCCGAGGACAACACAGACCATAAAAATTAACAAGTATCTGAAAAACCACGCTGATTTTACTGATCGTGGTGTGAAATATGGCAACCGTTACCTCCTTGGAATTTGATTTAATCGAAAACCGAACAGGAGGGGAACATGTGGATGATTTGTAAATATTTAACATCCAATTGGATAGATTTCAAGGCACGTCCATTTAAAGACAAGTAAAAAGAAGAATGAGGCGGGTTTTGTCAGTACAAACAACACTTTCGTGAAGGCGCGGATAGTGGAAAAATGGGTCATTTGAAGATGAAGCCATTTAAACGATAACTATTCTACTGATAACGTCATATTTTCTACCGTATTGGTGTTTTTGGTGCCAAAGAATTGGTAATGATTCATTGCCATGTCTGATAGAAGTTCGTAAATGCCAAATGTGTCGATGGCTTGGGCATGTTTGCCTTTGGTTGGTTTGCCATCATGGATCGGTGCAGAACAGGCAGCATCTTGTCCAAGACGCTGCCTGTTTATCTTCTTCAAAAAGCTATTTTTTTATGGTGTGGCGGATAAGACGCCTTGCTTGAAAGCCTCGATGCCGATGTCGTCAATCATGAAGCCGAGGCGGTAACGTCGTGAATTGGCCTTATAGTAAGCGATGGTTTTGGCCACCATCTCAAGAGCCTCATCCCAGCCAAGATCCTCGAACAGCAGCTCAGCCAGGCGCGGTTTGATCCCTCCCATGCCACCAACCAGAATATTCCAGCCTTTTTTGGTTCCGTAAAGGGATAAATCCTTGATGCAGTTTTCACCGCATTGAATCTGGCAGCCACTGACCGCCATCTTCATCTTGCTGGGCAGGATCATCCCGTGGTAGCGCTCATCCATTATTTTGCCCATTTTGATGCTGTCCTGTTTGGCCAGCCGGCAATGTTCGATGCCCGGGCACACCTTGACGCTACGAACGCACAGGCCGACGGCATAGCCTTTATCAAATTCCAGTTCGTCCCAGATGGCGTCCACATCGGCTTCCTCGATACCCAGAAGGGCAATGCGGGCGGCACTGGTGATCTTTAACGTGGAAATATTGTATTTGCGGGCAACACTGGCCAGTTTTTCCAAGATTTCGGGGGTAACAAGACCGCAAGGAACATGCGGCGCAATCCCGTAGGTTTTTTTATCTCGCTGTAATATAACACCTTTTTCGCCATCCTTAAGCATGACCATCTCCTTTTCTGATTTTTATCGCTGCTGAATATGTCAAACCGTTTCGTGCGTGTCAATATGGGGGCAGAACCGCGCCAGGGCAGATGTATTTGGATCGATTTGAATTTTCCATGGACCATGCCGTTTATATGAAAAATCGGCAATGCATCTTTTTCGTACCTGTAATCGACCATTTTTGCAGTTTTTGTAATTTAAAACGATTCTTCATTATACTACCCAAAGAGACTGAATTTTCCCTTTTACCCATAACCTCGTGAGTTAACAGGAGAACGAAATACTCACGATGACGCCTATGAAAACCAAATTTGTATAGGCATGTTTATTGCTGAAAAAAGTCCAAGTTTTGTCAGGCCCTAACGTTCCCATAGCCATATCATGCCTGGTTGTTTTTTTGTTCCTTTTGACTGGAGTAGCGATAATCGGACCATTTCGTGCTTTTGAGACGCAAAACACTTTTTTGACTGTAGGAGCCCTTCGCAGAATACTTATGACAATTGAGAAGAGAATTTCACCGACGCTGTTTCTGATTGCTTTGCTGCTTTTCGTTTTCACCGTCAGCCTTTCGGCCGGGGCCGACAATAACAAAAATATTGAGAATGAGGGGCCAGGGCCGAATCCCGACAAAAAAACCGAGGAAAAAGCGACCAAGGGGAATCAAATTACCCTGGACAATATCATTAGCTACGAAGAGGAGTTGATTCGAAGACTAAAAAAGAAACAAAGAGAATTATCCTATACCAGTTCCGAACAGGACCATAAACGACTGGAATCGGAGATTGCCAAGCTGAACAAGGAAATCAGTGATCTGAGACACAGCTTTGAGCAAATCGCCACCGGGGTGGATCTGTCTGCCTTTTTGGAACAATCTGAGGACGATTTCCGGTGGGATGAAGAGGCCTTGGAACTCTTAAAACCCGTGATCCATGAGCTAAAGAGTATTACGGCCAGGCCACGCCAGATCGAACGGACACGAGGGAAGGTTGAATTTTATAAAAGCCAGCTCGAAGTGGTAAAAGAGGGCATCGCCAAGCTTAACAATCTTCAAGCAAAGGCGAAATCGCGGGAGCTGAAAAAGCATCTCGACGAGATCGAGAAGCGATGGACCCTTCGGCAGGAACAACTTTCCAACCAATTGACCATTGCCAAGTTGCAGTTGGCGGAGCTCAACAAGGAAAAAGAACCCATCATCAAATCGATCCAGAAGATCGTTCAGGGGTTTTTCAGGGATCGAGGCCGAAACATGGTCGTATCGATCATCACCTTTGTCGGCGTCTTCCTTCTGTTGCGCCTGCTCCACCAATCCCTGATTCAGCGCACGATTCCGAAATTGGCCCGTCGCCGGACGTTCATTGTTCGTTTTTTCGATGTCATCTGCCAATTCATGACCGCTCTGGGAGCCACGGCGGCGGCAATGATGATACTCTATTTTTCCGGAGACTGGGTCCTTCTCAGTGTGTCCATCATTTTCCTCATTGGTGTGTTTTGGGCGGCAAAGCAGGGGCTTGGACAATACTGGGAACAAACCAAGCTTCTACTCAATATGGGCAGTGTCCGGGAGGGAGAGCGTGTTTTTTACAACGGTGTTCCCTGGCTGGTGGATCGAATTAATTACTATACCCGCCTTAAAAACCCCGACCTGAAAAATGACGCCGTCCGGCTTCCGATCAAAGAGCTCATGTCTTTGAACTCTTATCCCTTTCACCATAGTGCGCCATGGTTCCCCTGTAAGACAGGTGATTGGGTAATCCTTGCCGATGGGACGCGCGGCAAGGTCCTGCATCAATCCCATGAGGGGGTTCAGCTGGTCATGCGGGGAGGAAGCCGCAAGACCTATATGACTCAGACCTTTTTAGATTTAACGCCCCAAAATCTTTCGACCGGATTCCGGTTGAAAATTCCTTTTGGGCTTGATTACAAGTTGCAGGGAAAAATTACCACCCAAATCCCACAACTGCTCCAAGAAGCCGTGGAGCAGGGGATTTGTGACGCCGGTCACGAATCCGGGTTACATCGGGTGCAGGTTGAGTTCAGCTCGGCGGGCGCTTCGTCTCTGGATCTGGAAATCATTTGCGATTTCAAGGGAGAGGTGGCCGAGTTGTACAACAAACTTGCTCGTCTGGTTCAACGGATCGCCGTGGACACGGCCAACGACAATGGGTGGGATATTCCCTTTAACCAGATCGTTGTCCATCGCGCAGATGAATCGGAGGTGGCTGTTCAACGTGTTGCCGCATGATACCGAAACAGCCTTTTCACCCCTCACAAATTCTTTTATGATAAAGGAATTGGCTGTCAAAGGGGGGTGAGGCAATGGACAAAAAAACAGGTACTGACCCGGGCATAGAAATCATTGGCGCGGAATCCATGGGGGTACGAAGCCTTTGTTGCGTCGTCAACACACCTTCTCGGCGCATTGTTATCGATCCGGGGGTGGCATTGGGGTATGTGCGCAGCGGGCTGTTGCCGCATCCTTTTCAGGTTGCCATCGGGCGTCGTGTCCGGAGGAAGATCCTGCAGGCGCTGAAAGGGGCGACCGATGTGGTGCTCAGCCATTATCACGGCGATCATGTGCCGCTTGCCGAGGCCAATCCATACCAATTATCAATTCGGGACCTTCCGGATACGTTTCGACATTTGTCCTGTTGGTGCAAATCCGGCGATGATCTATCCACCAATATGAGAAAACGATTCGATGCGTTGGCTGATCTGATGGGTAGCAAGATGCAGATTGCTGAAGGGCGGTCGGAAGGGGACATCGCTTTTTCGCCCTCCGTCCCCCACGGTGCCGCCGGTGGCAACATGGGCACTGTCATGATGACGCGCATTGAAGTGGCGCACCGTGTATTCGTGCATGCCTCCGATATTCAACTGCTGGACCCACCGACGGTGGATCGGGTGATCGACTGGCGACCGGATGTCCTTTTGGCTGCCGGCCCCCCACTTTATCTCAGCCGCCTGAGCGATGTCCAGCGCCATACTGCATGGGAAAACGCACTTCGCCTGGCGCAAGTCATCGATGTGCTGATTCTCGATCACCACCTGATGCGCAGTGAAAACGGTGCTGTCTGGCTGGATGCGCTTGGTGCCGCCACAGGCAAAAAAATCTATTGTGCGGCGGATTACATGGGACTTCCGCGGCAGCTACTGGAGGCGCAACGGGCTGACTTGTATCAGAAAATGCCAGTTTCGCCGGGATGGCACGATATCTATGCCCAGACGATGCCACGCTGACGGATCCAACCTATCCGTAAAGCCTGAATACAGACGCCGCCTGAGAGGCTCAGGATATCAGTTGGTTTGATTTGCACCAATAACAATTTCCGGGAAATGACCTTCCCTGCAGACCAATCCTTCTATGGATTCATTAAACGTCACTGCAAATCCATCCGCATCCCTGCGGACCACTCTGCCGTATGCTTGTACGATGTTGTCAAAGTTCAGCAATGGGAACTTGGTCGATACCGGTTGCCCAACGGCAATTTTTCTGTCTGTTTTGATAAACACGCCTGCAGCACCGATATTTTTGATAAAGTCTCTAAATGTGCCCTCCAGGACGGTATATTCAGCAATCACATAAGCAGTTCGACCAGAGATTTTGCGCTGTTCAGCTTTGGGCTCCATTTTCCGTTCACCTTTTCCTTCACAACAGAATGTGCCAAAACCGAATTTTTGGACGCCAATAATTGATTCCGAGTTGGAAGCGAGCCGTGCCGGCATGGCTTCGCGTAAGAGTCGAGCTTCCACTTTATCGCGTCAGCACGCTCATGAATCAGTGCGGCAACATCCTGTTTGATCAATTCCACAAGGTCGCGTTCCGTTTGTTTTCCAATGGTATTAGATGGCGAGGACAGCACACCCTCGCAAAGTTTTTATTTAGTGTCAAGAAGGAATGCGTGCATCAATCACTTGCCATAATCAGACAACAAATGGACTAAATCGGTTTCGTTGATCTTCATGTTGAAATCCATGTCCGCTGCCGGATTAAAGTTCTCTTCACCGGCCTCGGAGTCAAAGGCAGACTGCATTTGCCACAGGTCGATGCCGTCCACGTCTCCATCTTTATCCAGATCACCCCCGGCGTATTCTCCGGCGATGATGGTTACGGTTCCAAGCTTGTATCGCGTATTGCCGTCATGGCCGGTGTTGGCCAGTCGTATCCCGGGCTGACCGGTGGCAGGGTCTAGCATGTAAAAGAGAATATCGTAAGTCCCGGGTGGCACAGATAAAGAAATGTTGGCTGTCATAACCGTTTCTCTGGGCAGCCATGTTCGGCAATCCCATCTGGCCTCGGTCATCTCGACGTCTGCCGCCAGATTGCCGGATTGAGCCAGAGCGATGTGCACCGGCCAGGGGTAATACAGCGGGGCACTGCCCTCATTGACCATCGTTATGGCCAAAGAAAGCGCTGCTGAAGCCGGATCATTCCAGCGCGCTTCATGGATTCTGAAACGATAACCCATACGCTTGTAGGCGGTGCGCGCATTGTCCAACAAAGTTCCACTGGCGGCGAGCAGGCTGCCCCCGGCCGGACCAATGAACGACCAATGATTGCGGACGATAAAATCAAGATTCAGATCGAAGCGCTGACTGAATCCCTCGCGTGCCCCTTGCTCTGAACCACAGAATTCACCGGTGACCATTCCGGTTGCGGCCAATGCATCTATATCAATGTCCAGGGCATCCATGGATTCATCGAACCAGTCATTGCTGTCGGCGGTTCCCAGGCAATCGTTGCGGATACCATACCCCCGCTCGGCCATATAAACCATGGCAAAATCGTCATCAAAAGGAATTACCAGTTGCTTGTCCGGAAAGGCGGCCAGGTAGGCGTCGAGAATTCGTTGCTTGGTTGCCTGACTGGCCGCTAAATGCTCGTTCTGGTAAACATGCCACTCGCCCCAGATACCGTAACTGCCCACATCGATCCAGGCGATGCGTGGATCATTGTTGTATCTATCCCCCAGCGCCGCGATGATGCGGTCATGCTGGCCTAAGAAAACCGGATCATCCCAATCCGGCAGGGTTCCACTGCCGCCGTCGATGGAATAGGGGAATGTGGCAACGCCCGCCGATACCAGCCAATCCGGGATGTCGGTCAAATCGCCACTCCATGGATCGGCGCATTTGAACCTGAACCCGATGCGACGTCCCAGGGCGGTGTGCTGCGTCCAGTCATCTTCAAGGGCGTTCCAGTCAATTACCCCGGGCATATCGGGTTCAAGTGCTTTCCAGGTCACATCATCGTAAACCAAGCTTTGAGGAATGGACGGATCCGCGTAAAATGTGTCGGCATAAGGGGCATAGCCCTTGTACGGATTGGGCAATAGGTCGCTTGTTGCCGATGGATGGACCACAATCAGCTCAGCACATCCGGTGCCGCCAACCAACAGCAGCGCCACTGCAAACAGACCGATGCAGGATAATTTTTTCATCAAGGATCCTTTCCGTTGATATTTTTTTGCTGTATGCATCCATCAAAAGAGAATAGAGGCTATCGGTTACGGTTCTCACTTTCCTTTTCAGGCTGTTGCGGATGCGTGGTTTTTGATGCACGCCGTGGTATTGCCAGCCACAAGACGAGCAATCCGTATACGGAAAGAAATGCCACGCTGACTAAAAATGCGTAGAGGATTGATCCGGTCCAGTCGTAAATCAGCGGGAAAAAGAAAGCATTGACCATGGTGGCGATCAGAATATGAACGACAAGTGGCGGGCCTTTGAGAAGATTGGCCATTGGACGCTCCTATACGGCGGATTCAAATGCGCTCCGCATTATTGTTTTTGAAAAAAAGCAAGTTGTATTGCCTGGATATTGAAAACGCCATTCTATCCGATGGACAATCGATTGCAACCATAGTTTTTTAAAATGGTGCTTGCGCTTGTCCGGATAACTTGTCTACAGTAAAAAAAGGACGTTAGAAAAACTCAACCTATTAAAATTCTCTGTATTAGAAAAAAAACTTTACCTATGAACTATTTTCTATATAAAATATGAAAAACATTTCATATTTTTGCTGTATGATTAGCCCATCACATCAGTCAATTCTTATAAATAGTTAATAAAAACAGTAGTGAAAAAAATGTAGTGTATTTGGAGCAATTTTTGCCTATTTTTTAAGCGTTACGCTATAATTGTCAAGAAGTCAGAAAATCATCTGTTTGAGTTGACCTTTTAAGCGATTGCGAAACGGGACACCAAACCAACGGTTGTCAATCTATCTATCATTGAAGGTCTCGCGGCTCGATTTGTGGAATTCCTTGTTTTTTTAATGCGCAAACGAGAACGCCCAAGTGCAAGCACCATGAGCATCACTGAAATCGATCATCACTGATTGGTCTTATTCTCTATCGGTAGCGCTTTTCTGTAAACGTCAACACTGAACCCGAACGCTCAACCAGCCTCTCCATCATCTCAAAGGAACCACCATTGAAACTACTTCCTGCAGGCCACTTGGAGTCAGCACTGCATAGCAGCGAAGAACAAATGGTTCAGCCATGCAATTTAGTAACTGTCTGAAAATCGAAAACTTCTGAGTCGATTGCGATGAATTCTCGGTAGTGACTCCACCCGCCCAATTTTTATGGTGGAGTAAAAGCTCCAAAACAAGAAGCGCATGGGCAGATCAATCCAGGCATTATGCGGATTGTAAACGAAAGGGGGAAGTATGAGCTCGATTTTAAAAAGAAAGTTCTACTTGTGGGTTTTTGTATCGACCGTCTTGTTATCAATCCTTGGTTTTGCAGGCACTACAGTCGCTGACGAGACGGTTGACAACAGCGACACGGCCAGCACGTCGTCCACCGGCAGTTGGCAGGTATCCAGCGGTACAACACCGTTTGACCCATCTGACCCGTCAGCCAATTCATTATGGGCCAGAGGTGGCGATGACACCTTTACCTGGTCTTTCAGCCCCACCCAGACCGGAACCTACGAGGTTTGGGAATGGCATTCCGGGTGGAGTTCAAGAACCACGGCGGCGCCGCACCAGATAAGATACGCGGGCGGCACGGCCAACGTTTCGGTCAATCAGCGTGTCAATGCAGGGCAATGGAACAGTTTGGGAACTTACCCGTTTGCAGAAGGCACGACGTACACGGTGAGGGTCACGTCCGTTGCCGACAGCTCGAGTACCTGTGCCGACGCGGTGCGCTGGACACTGGTGGGCGAGGACAACCTTCCTCCCACGGCAGTGATCGACAGTATCAGTCCCAACCCGGCTACCGAAGGACAGACCGTCGAATTCAATGGCAGTGGGAGCAGTGATATTGACGGCACAATCGTCGACTATCATTGGTCTTCGAGCATTGATGGTGATCTGGGCGACAGTGCGTCGTTTTCAAGTAGCGATCTGTCCACAGGGAGCCACACCATTGTCCTGGAAGTCCAGGATGATGACGGCGCGTGGTCGGATCCGGTTTCCCAGACATTGACCATCACCGTCATGTCCGACGACACGATTGCGGACAACAGCGACACGGCCAGCACGTCGTCCACCGGCAGTTGGCAGGTATCCAGCGGTACAACACCGTTTGACCCATCTGACCCGTCAGCCAATTCATTATGGGCCAGAGGTGGCGATGACACCTTTACCTGGTCTTTCAGCCCCACCCAGACCGGAACCTACGAGGTTTGGGAATGGCATTCCGGGTGGAGTTCAAGAACCACGGCGGCGCCGCACCAGATAAGATACGCGGGCGGCACGGCCAACGTTTCGGTCAATCAGCGTGTCAATGCAGGGCAATGGAACAGTTTGGGAACTTACCCGTTTGCAGAAGGCACGACGTACACGGTGAGGGTCACGTCCGTTGCCGACAGCTCGAGTACCTGTGCCGACGCGGTGCGCTGGACACTGGTGGGCGAGGACAACCTTCCTCCCACGGCAGTGATCGACAGTATCAGTCCCAACCCGGCTACCGAAGGACAGACCGTCGAATTCAATGGCAGTGGGAGCAGTGATATTGACGGCACAATCGTCGACTATCATTGGTCTTCGAGCATTGATGGTGATCTGGGCGACAGTGCGTCGTTTTCAAGTAGCGATCTGTCCACAGGGAGCCACACCATTGTCCTGGAAGTCCAGGATGATGACGGCGCGTGGTCGGATCCGGTTTCCCGGACATTGACCATCACCGTCATGTCCGACGACACGATTGTGGACAACAGCGACACGGCCAGCACGTCGTCCACCGGCAGTTGGCAGGTATCCAGCGGTACAACACCGTTTGACCCGTCTGACCCGTCAGCCAATTCATTATGGGCCAGAGGCGGCGATGACACCTTTACCTGGTCTTTCAGCCCCACCCAGACCGGAACCTACGAGGTTTGGGAATGGCATTCCGGGTGGAGTTCAAGAACCACGGCGGCGCCGCACCAGATAAGATACGCGGGCGGCACGGCCAACGTTTCGGTCAATCAGCGTGTCAATGCAGGGCAATGGAACAGTTTGGGAACTTACCCGTTTGCAGAAGGCACGACGTACACGGTGAGGGTCACGTCCGTTGCCGACAGCTCGAGTACCTGTGCCGACGCGGTGCGCTGGACACTGGTGGGCGAGGACAACCTTCCTCCCACGGCAGTGATCGACAGTATCAGTCCCAACCCGGCTACCGAAGGGCAACAGGTCACTTTTACCGGCCATGGCAATGATGTTGATGGTGAAATTACGGGGTATCGGTGGTCCTCCAGCATAGACGGTGTTTTGAATCACACCGCTTCATTTACCACCACCGCGTTATCCTCAGGGGGGCATACCATCTTTTTTGAGGTCTGCGACAATGAGGATGAGTGGTCGGCGGCTGTGACCACTCTGCTTACCGTAAACGATGTAACTGCAGTGGAGGAGCATATTTACTATTGCATTGGCTATGGCGTCATTCACAACCCCCTTGAGGAAGCGGAAGACTGGTTCGACACCAATGGCTTTCAAAAAGTAAATGGTTTGTGGCAGTATACCAATGGTTCGGGGAAGGCTTTTATTTTCCATATTATCCAAGACATCGAAGGCATGCGACAGGCTTTGATGACGGAAAATGCGCATGTTATCTATCGGGGGCATGCCAATTATGGAATGGGCGTTGTGTTTGTAACGGAAAGCGAACAGGCCAGCGAAGAGGTGACTGATATATACACCATTGACGATCCAAGAATTTTCAACATCAGCTCCCCCTGGTTCCATGTCAGCGTCCGAGGATTGATCACCAATCAGGCGTATCCGAACTGGTGGCCGATTTTTCAGGACGGGACCAGTGGGGTCATGAACTATGATTTTGGTGAGACCACAGGTACCCCACCGTATTATTACGATACGCCCGCCTACAACTACTACATCACCTACCAGATTCCTGGAGATCCGTCTGGAACGAACTATCTCATGGAATCAGTAAATTTTGGCGCTCTTGAGCGTTTCCCTGACTCGGGAACTCCTGCATGGTATGCGGCTGATGGCAGTGAACCTGACCCCGACAATCCTGACCACCTTCAATACTTCATCACCAACCCGGAGCCGCCTGACCCGGATGATCCCTATCCCAAAACGCATTTTGGTCGTAAAACGATTCTTTTTCGCAAAGCGTTGGAGATCCCGAAAGATGAGATGAAATACAGCCGTTTTTTCTATCAAAGTTGCAACTCCGGTAATTATTATCTGACTACCTTTAACCACGGTATTGTTTTTTATACTGTTAACAACTCTGGTAGCCACGGGTTTTGGACTTATGTAAGGAATTACATCGATGGTATGAGCGACCGGGTTATCTGGCAACGGATGCAAGCCCGAGAAGCGGTTTACGATTATTACAATTTCAACAAATTGCCGTCTCAACAATAGTTAAAACAAGGATTTGGAGGGCTAACAAAATGAAAACCCATCTAACCGTCATTCTTATGATGATCGTGCTGATTGCCTTGCAAATCAGTGTGGTTTATCCGGAAGAACCCGTGGTGCCCGATGTCGACCATACATTCAGCATGGAAAGAGAGCGGCGTATTGATCAATTGGAACGTCTTTCATCCCGAAATGTGATCAACGCCTTTGTCTCTCCGGAATTTTTCGATCAGGAAGATTATTTAGACAAGGCCATTTTTCGTGCATTTGACCATCGATCCCATGAAGCCATCGGGCTTGCACTGGGTTATGTTCAATCCACGCAAGTCGGAGAAGAAGGAGAAAGCGCACGTAAGCTTTACATTGCCAAAAGGATGTTCCAAATATTTCCGGAGGAAGTCGTCGATGATCTGATCAATATTTACAGCCGGTCCGGACCAAAAGTAAGATCCAATGTCATCTATGTAGTAGGACAAATGGCCGGAACGGATGAGATCAAGACACTGCTTGTCAATGCGCTGTCTGATATGGACTATTGCCAGGACGTAACCGACGAAACATTGGGCAAACCATTGCGTGTATGTGACATGGCATACAACCAATTAGTCATCAGATATAATGTTGAGAATGTGCTCCGTACGATTGGCTCCACGCATGCCTTGGATGTGAGGGACTATTACATTGCCCTGTTGAGACGCCAACTATAAAGGACTATTGGTAAAATCGACCATCTAACATCGTCTGGATTCAGCCCCTTTCCAGGCCGCTTCATCAAACCACCCGCTCAGCGGGTGGTTTTTTTGAACGATTTCAATAATGACAAAACGCCGCAGATTGGTAAATTACCAGACTTGTGAAAAAGTGCGTGTTGGCAGGCAATGCAAAAAGAAAAGGCAGGGCGCCGAAGCCGCTGTAACGAAAGGTGTAGATGGTTTGACATGCTTTGTCTTTCGATGCTAAGAAGTATTCTTTCTGAAATGAAGTCGATTAAGCCGCGAACAACGGCTAAAAAATAACGTTCGAGGATCTTTCGTATTTTGCTGGGGGAGTCGATGGGAATTGGCTGAGAGGGGGCTTGAAGCCCCGACCCCTATAACCTGATTCGGGTAATGCCGGCGTAGGGAAGTTCATCGCACGATTCTTATTTTTCGTTCCTGCCTTTCCCCGATTGCCGCATTTGGCGGGGTAACCATTGTTGACCATCGAGGGAATTACCAAACATTTTGACGCAAGCCCGGTGATAACGGACTTTTGCCTGACCGTTCCGGAAAACGGATGCGTGGCCCTGATCGGGCCGTCGGGCTGCGGGAAAAGCACCTTGTTCGATCTTATCATGGGCGTTGTGCCCATGGAAACCGGCAAGATCCGCTGGCGTGATCGGATTGTTCCCGACCTGAGTCAACTGGCAGCTTACATGCAGCAATCCGACCTGCTTCTGCCCTGGCTGGGACTGGTGGACAATGCCCGTCTGCCATCGGATATTGCCGGTGAATCCAAAGCTACGTCCATGCCTCGGGTCGAGGCATTGTTCGACCGTCTGGGGTTGGCCGGATTCGAAAATTACCTGCCGTCTATGGTATCCGGTGGCATGCGCCAGCGCTGCGCGCTGGCGCGTACGCTCATGTTCGGCCGGGATCTGGTGCTGCTTGACGAGCCTTTATCTGCATTGGACGCCATTACCCGCCGCAATCTACAGCAGATGTTGCGCCTGCTGCAAACCGAATTTGGCAAGACGATCCTGATGGTTACTCACGATATCGAGGAGGCACTGGTGCTGGCCGATGAACTGATCGTATTGACGCGTCCGCCCATGCGGGTGGCGGACCGCATAACCCTTTCCATGCCCCACCCGCGGCGACTGGAAGATCCCCCATTGGTGGTCATCAAACACCGGGTATTGAATATGTTGCAGGAGGGTCGGCAGGCGTGAAACAGACTTGGACCATACCGGCCGGGATCCTGTTGCTGGTTGCCGGTATCTGGGAAGTCAGCAGCCGCCTTTCGGATTTGCCCGACTTTATCCTACCGCCACCCAGCAGGATTGTGCAGGTGGCTGTCGGTCACGCCCCGCAGCTTTTGCCTCATGCCGGGATCACGCTGGTCGAGATTATGGCCGGCATCCTCCTGGCCCTGGCTCTGGCGGTGCCCCTGGCTGTGGCCATGTTCGCCAAGCCATCTCTGGAAAAGGCCCTGGCCCCGTTTCTGGTGGCCTCCCAGGCCATTCCGGTATTTGCCCTGGCGCCCCTGCTGGTGGTATGGCTGGGATACGGCCTGGCCAGCAAGATTTTCATGGCCGCAGTAATTATATTTTTTCCGATCACAGTCAGCCTGCTGGAGGGGTTTCGAAGTTGCGATAGCGCCTTTCGCGTACTGTTCCGCCTGATGGGGGCCGGCTTCTGGCAGACCCTGCGACGGCTCTACTGGCCCTGGGCCCTGCCGTACTTTTTTGCCGGATTGCGGGTGGGGGTGAGCGTGGCCACCATTGGTGCGGTGATTGGCGAATGGGTGGGCGCTCAGCAGGGACTGGGCTATTTGATGATCCAGTCCAACGCGCGTCTCAAAACCGACTGGGTGTTTGCCGCCATCTTGTGGCTGTCATTGATGGGCCTTTTCCTATGGCATGCCGTGGGATGGCTGGAGCGTCATTGCCTGGCCTGGAAAGATTCTCCCAACCCAACATCTCAAGGAGGAAATCATAGATGAAACGCATTTTGATGATCCTGATCCTGATTGCCGGTGTATCCTGGAGCGGGCCGGCCCTGGCCGAGGCACCCCTGACGCTCATGCTCGACTGGTTCCCTAATGTGGATCATATGCCGATCTATGTAGCCCAGGAACGCGGCTTTTTTTCTCAGGCGGGCGTAACCGTAAAAATTCTCAATCCATCGGATACGTCAGATGCCTTGAAACTGGCGGTGGCCGGCCGGGTCGATTTGGCCGTCTCTTATGAGCCGCAGACGCTGATGGCGGCCGGCCGGGGAATCGACGTGCGTGTTGTGGGACGTCTGATCGGGCATCCCTTGTGTACGTTGATGTATCTGAAAAAAAGTGGTTTTACCAAGCCCGCTGACCTGACCGGCCGCACCATCGGCTATACGGTTCCCGGTCTGATGGATGTGCTCATGGACGCATTTGCAAAAATTAACCATATCACTGACTATAAGCTGGTCAATGTGGGCTTTTCCATTGCCCCGGCGCTCAGTGCCGGGCGGGTCGATGCGGTCATGGGACCGTTTAAGACCTATGAGACGGTAACCATGGCCCACGAGGGAATCGACACCGGTTTTTTCGAACTGGAAACCTGGGGCATCCCGGATTACGATGAGTTGATTTTTATTTGCGGGCCAAAAACGCTGGCGAGCAAGAAAAATCAGGTGCAAGGCTTTGTGCAGGCCGTTGCCAAAGCAATCGATGTGATCGACGCCTCTCCCAATGCTGCCTTGACCGACTATTTCAAGGCCCTGCCCGATGCAGACAAGAAGGTTGAAACCGCTGCTTTTGAGCTGACCCGTCCCTACTACGCCAAGCATCAACAATGCGATCGTAAGGCATGGCAGGCATTTGCCGATTTTGCCTTACAATACGGTCTTATCGAAAAAAAGGTGGATGTGGCCACCTTGTTGCCGGATTTGATGAAGGGCGAATAAATAGGTCGCGCCTCAAACGGGGCACTGCCTTTTTTTGCCTGATTTTTTACTTTCGGGAATGGCCGGGGCGATCATCGATCCTGGCCGTCTTGACAAATTTCCAGGCGCAAAGGCGTTTTTCCAGATAGTTGACGATTTCATAGAGACAGACCCCCAGCAGACTCATACCGATGATGCCGACAAACATCAGATTATTGTCAAATCGGCCCCATGAATCCATGATAAAAAATCCCAGGCCCTTAGCCGTGGCAACGGATTCAACGAAAAAGAGCACCGCAATGCCGGTCCCGGTTCCGATGCGAAGCGATGTAAAGGCCTGGGGCAGGGCCGCTGGAATGACCACGTGTTGAAGGGTTTGGACAACTGTTCCACCCAGTGATTTAAAGGAGTCGATATACTCCCGGTCCAGGCCCAGAACGCTGTCTCTGGTGGTGACCAGGATTTGGTAGCCAATAATTAGGGCGATCATAAAAATTTTCGAAAAATCTCCCAGCCCGAAAATGACCAGAAAGATCGGCAGGAACACGATCTTCGGGATGGGATAGGTCAGAAAAACAAAAGGAGAGAGCAGGGTATCGGTTTTGCGGCTGAATCCAAGCATCAGGCCTGCTGGAAAGGCGATGATCCAGGAAAGCGCCATGGCACAGGTAACCCGGTAGCCGCTAACCAGAAAATGACTCCAGAAATCCGCTGTTGTTATCGCTGTGGCAAAAGCCATCAGGGCCGCTTCCGGCGGAGGAAGCATCGTGGAGGACAGGGCCAAGGACAGGGCCTTCCAGACGAGGAGCAATAAGAGGCAGGTAGAAAGATAACGGTAAAAAACCATTGGGGTCTGTTTATCCTTCCATGATCCGGCGGATGGAGCGGACCATCTCGAAATATTGATCTTCCATGCGCAAGGCCTGACTGCCGAATCCTTCATTGGTGATGACCTTGCGAATTCGGGTGGGTCGATCACTCAAGATCATGATGGTGCGGCCCAGAAACACGGCCTCTTCCACACTGTGCGTGACGATCACATACGTCAATCGCCGCTTTTGCCACATGGCCAAAAGGGTGTTCTGAAGGTGTTCGCGAGTCATGGCATCCAGCGCCGAAAACGGCTCATCCATCAGCAGTATGTCCGGGTCGGTGGCAAGCGCCCTGGCGATGGCCACCCGTTGTTGCTGGCCACCGCTGATCTGAACCGGATACCTGGACGCCAACGTTCCGATCCCCAACTCTTCCAACAGGCTGGCCGTGACGCTTGCGACCACAGTTTTGGGCGCTTTGCGGATTTTCAGTGCCAGGGCGACGTTTTCCGAAACCGTCTTCCAGGGAAACAGCCCGAAATTCTGGAGAATGATTGATGTTGTGCAGCTTGCCCGATCGCCCTGCGTGGATCCGATCGCGATGCTTCCCGACGTTGGCTGAGAAAGATCGGCCAGCATATAAAGCAGGGTGGTTTTGCCGCACCCCGACGGCCCGATGATGGACAGGGTCTCTCCGGCAGACAGTGAAAAGGAAATGTCCTCCAGGACAGGTCCGCTGTTTTCATCAAATGCTTTGCACAGGCCTTTTGCGTGTATCATCTTATCGGCACACCACCTGCCCGTAAGGAATTTTTTCCTTAAGCAGGCCGTTTTGTACGAGCCAGTCTTGTGTGGCCATGATATCTTTTTCTGCCGGGGGGCCGGTTTCAGGGAAAACCGGAACCTTGTACAGATCTTTTACCGGCATGGGAAAACGGGTCCGCGCTATCATCATTTGTTTATAAGATTCGGGGTCTTCGTTGATTTTGGCAACGGCTGCTGCATAGGCGTTTAAAAAGCGTTCCGGCAAACGCGGCTTATCGGCCGTGCGGGTCATATCCATGGCCAGAACGGTGAGACAGACGTCCAGTTGCCGGTCATCTTTGATGACCTGAGCCCCTTTGGATTCGGCCAGGGTCAAAAGCGGTTCGGGGAGAAGGGCCGCTGAGATTTGACTGGAAAGGAGCATCTGCAGCCGGATGGGCATTTTCTTAATTTCCTGTTTGGTCATATAATCACTTGGAAGATTAAGGGATCGAAGCAGGGTATCCAGTACATATTCGATGATGGTGGCTCGCGAAATGGCGATATCCTTGCCCTTGAGCTGCTCGATACGGTTGATCTCTGACCCGGGAGCAGCAGCGATTCCAAACATGCGATGACCCGGATGGGTGTGAAATGCGGTGGTCAAGATCTTTACCGGTTGACCGGATTGAATCAGGAGCAGGGTGTTGAGGATGTCGCCGAAATACCCGTCGAGTTTTCCTGCCTGCAGGGCGGCGTCACGCTCTAGAGCGCTTTGAAAGGAGACGAGCTCAAGATCGATGCCCTGATCCGAAAAGGTTCCAGCGTTTTGTCCGACCAGCAGCGGCAGCGTATCGACAACCGGCAGAACCCCGAAGCGCAGCAGATCCTTGCCGAAACTCGGGTGGGGAACGAAAAAAAGCAGGATGATCAGGTACAGGGCATGGCGCGGCCATGTTTGCATGAGGCGCTTCTTAAGCTGTTCCATTTTATTTTTCCTTTTGTAATCGATGGGGCGATGGTGACACCACCATTTTTAATATGATAAACTAATTTTTATTCCAGAACGCTTGTAAGTAGGAAAAAAGGGCTTTTAAGTCAAGATTGTGTCGACACCAGAAAAAGGAGTGCGTGGCTTAAATGATTGGTGCAATCGCAGGAGATATGATCGGATCACCCTATGAAGCGCATCCAAAAAAAAATACAGACATTCCCATGCGGGTGGAAAGGTTCACCGACGACACGGTGCTGACCGTTGCCGTGGCCCATGCCATCCTCACCGGTGAGGACTATGCCGAATGCCTGAAGCGGTTTGCCCAACGTCATCCCGGTGCCGGCTACGGTGGAACGTTTCTGCATTGGATGTGGTTGCCGCAAACCAGACCCTACAACAGCTGGGGCAATGGGTCGGCCATGCGGGTTTCGCCCGTGGGGTTCGCCTTTGATACCGAGGAAACCGTATTGGCGGAAGCCAGGCGCTCAGCCGAAGTAACCCACAATCATCCCGAGGGGATCAAGGGCGCCCAGGCAACGGCGCTGGCCATTTGGCTGGCCAGGCATGCGGCCGACAAAAAGACGATTCGCTCAGAGATCAAGGCGCGTTTCGGCTACGATCTGGATCGCAGACTATCGGACATCCGGCCTGCTTACGGGTTCGACATCTCCTGCCAGGGATCCGTGCCCGAATCCATGATTGCCTTTCTCGAATCCCACGATTACGAATCGACAGTCAGAAATGCCATCTCCCTGGGTGGTGACGCCGATACCATGGCCTGCATTGCCGGTGGTATTGCCCAGGCCTTTTACCGGGTGGTCCCTGCTGATATTGTATCCACGGTCCGGCAACAGTTGCCCGAAGATCTATTGGCCGTGGTTGATCGTTTTGAACAGGAATTTAAGTGTCCGTTTTGAAAATTAAATTAATCGAAAAGATTTTATCTTGAATGATTACACTTGAGGAGAGATAACAATCATAGGGAAAATGAAGGGAGGAATAAATTGCTAAACAAGGATGAACTGCTCGAGCAGATGAAAAAAAAATTTGATGATTTGAACTACCGATGGAACATTGAGCGCAACAAACTGGAAGCCAAGGCCCAGCACGAGAGTGCCGACGTATTGAAAAAATTCGAGGAAAAACGCGGGGCGTTGCGTCAATACCAACAACAAATGGCAGATAAGCTCAAGGAACTGGACAATGCCGGAGAAAATGCCTTGGATGACTTGAAAGGCGGCATCGAAGATGCTTGGAAATCGCTTTCCACGGCCTTTGACAAGGCAACGTCACATTTTAAAAAGAAGTAAACAACTCATGTTTATGCAGACCCTTCGGGTAAATATTTTCGATATGGCGATGGCCATTGCCAAGGTTGTCGACATGATCAATACCGCCATCGGCAGGCACCACTTGCAGGTTGCATATTTGGCATATCAGTTGGCAGATGCCCTGGCGCTTTCGGATAATGAAAAATTCGAAATCTTTATTGCCGGCTTGTTGCATGATATCGGCGCCTTTTCCCTTCAGGAACGGCTTGACCTGCTCGAATTCGAGGACACCCAACCCGGTGAACATGCCATTGCCGGAAGTCTGATTATCAAAACGTTCAAGCCCTTTGAGTCCATTGCCAAACTGATCCGCTATCATCACCTGCCCTGGCGGCATGCACGAGGTGCTTTTCAGGATCATGCTCCGGTGCCTGTCGGTAGCCATATCATTCATCTGGCGGATCGCGTGGCCGTTAAAGTTTCGGCCGATGAACCGGTACTGGCCATGGTCAGCGGCATTTGCGAATCAATTGCCAAACGAAGCGGGGAGATTTTTGCTCCCGAGCACGTTGATGCCCTGCTGGCAATGAGAGACCGGGAGTATATTTGGCTGGATGCAGCATCGAATGACATTGAAAACATTTTAAAAAGAACCGTCAATTACCCCAGCAGGGAATTTTCAATACAGCAACTGGTTGAATTTTCAAAATTAATCTGCAGCCTTATCGATTTTAAAAGTGAGTTTACCGCAACGCATTCCAGCGGGGTGGCCGCCGTGGCCGTTGAACTGGCCAGGATCACTGGCTTTTCAAGAAATGAACGCCGGCTGATTGAAATGGCCGGTTACCTTCACGACCTTGGCAAACTCGCCATCCCATCGGAAATTATCGAGAAACCGGGCCAGCTGACCCAACATGAACGCTTTGTGATGCGTGCCCATGTTTACCATACCTACCAAGCCCTCGAACCATTCCAGGTGTTGCGCCTAGTCAGTCAATGGGGTTCACTCCACCAGGAGCGGCTCAACGGCACAGGGTATCCGTTCGGACTCGATGCCGATGACCTGCCCCTGGGCGCTAGAATCATGGCTGTTGCCGATGTATTCACGGCGCTAACGGAGGATCGGCCGTATCGCAAAGGAATGGATGCCAAAAACACCAAGGCCGTTTTAAAGACAATGGCTGATCAAGAGGATTTGGATCCCCGCCTGATTGACAGGGTGTTCAGGCACTATGACATGCTGAACACGATTCGCAAAAATGCTCAAAAAGAAGCAATGGATGCGTACGTTGCCTTTCAAAATGATCTCGAGCGCAGCCTGAAGAATGGTTCCATGCAAGTGTGAATAAAACGCCGCGCGCTCAGATGGATGATCCGCGCGGCGTTTTATTTTTTTTCAAAGTTTATCAGGTGGAGAATGTGGATGATATTGCCGTTGTCCGTTCAGGCTTCAACGATCCACTCTTTCCTTTAGTTCTTTGCCAGCCTTGAAAAAAGGAAGCTTTTTGGAGGGTATTTTTACTTTTTTTCCGGTTTGGGGGTTGGAGCCGGTATAGGCTCCATATTTTTTCACAAAGAACGAGCAAAATCCCCGTATTTCAACGCGATTTCCTCTTATCAGACTGTCGGACAGTTCATTGAAAAAAAGGTTCACCACCTGTTCAGCCTCTTGTTTGGAAAGACCATTGGAATTCCTTAGCGTCTGGACAAGTTGATGCTTGTTCATTCGATATATTCTCCTAAAAATAACGCCGTTTCTATTTTTTAAAAAAACGACGCAGGCCATGGGATTTTGATTTTTTTACTGTTGAGAGCAGGACGTCGCACTGCAGCCGGATCATGGCAATGACCGCGTAGGGCTCAAGCAACGCCACCAAACAGCCGTTGTCGGTCAATCGCAGGTAAAGACGAAGGTCTGTGAACGTAACATCGGCTTCACGGAACCCACTGAACTGCTCGATCAGACCGATCCAGGCAAAATCTTCGGGTGGCCGAGAAACCGGGGTACTGAAGCGTGAACAGGCAACCGATCCATCAGGGTTGATGAACAGTGCACCATTGACATGCTCGATTTGTAAAATTGCGTTTAGTATTTTTTGCATTCAATTATCACTGACACATACAGATGAAAAATAATGATCCACTCAGATACCTTCGATCAATGCCAGCACTTTATCTTTGGGATATCGGGGATCAATTCGCAAAGCGATCGGCGGGTTGATCGGAATTACAATAATGTCATCGGCAAGTCCTGTACCAATGGAAACCGATTTCAGCGAACCGGTTTGAAAATAATCTTTGAACATCGACAATTGTGACAGCAACGGTTGCCACTCAGGTTCCACTTGGATCTGTCTTAGATGTGGAACCAACGCTTGGTTTTGTTCTATCCTTTGAAGCAGCGCCTGGGGAACAGCAGGATCATTGGCAACAGCGGCTTCGGGCTCGACTGAAAGGGCTGATGCGGTAACCGGTGGGTTGTCATTCGCGTCATTGGCTTCGTCTTTTATTCGTGCGGCATCCAACAGCAATGCGCTGACCGATTTTTGAATTCTGGCGGTCTTGACCGGGCATTTGTTCTGGATGACCAATGACGTCGTGTCCCAAGCGGCGATTTGGCGTGCTGCCTCTTCTCCCTGTAATTGTGCCATCCTCGCGTCAAGCAATTGGCCTTTGGAGAAAAAGAGAACGCCTTGTTTGCCGCTTTGATTTTCAAGGACGCGGATGGTACACGTTTTGGCCTCGAGTTCGACCAGTTGTAAAAACATGGACGGCGCAGTGTTGTGCAGAATACCCCCGTCGGTGTAATTTTTGAGAATTTGGGTAACATGATCACAGAGCGTTTCTACCTTAAACGGTTTGGATAGAACCACCAGAGAACCTTCTTTGAAGCGACGCTGTTCTTTTTCAGGGATTGGATTCCCGGTAATGACAAGCACCGGGATATCTGGATAGTGTGCCATCAGCTGGGTAATCAGCTCAAATCCATCCATGACAGGCATCATCAGGTCGGTGATGACCAAGCTGGCATCGTTAATCTGGATTTGCTCAAGTGCCTTACGACCATTTTCTGCCGTGCTCACCTGCATGTCGGGAAAATGTTTTAAGATCCCCTTGGACAAAAGGGTTCGCGTCTGTCGATCGTCATCTACAATCAGAATCGTGTCCGGCATGTTGATACACCTTTACATCCTTAATGGATCGACATAGCTTGCATGAATATCTTTGATTACCAAGTCATTTACGGGAAATACGACCATTTTCTTACCTCGACTGGCACTTTTTCATAGGCGAATCGCATTTGACGAATCGTCTTTTTCTGGCGACCTTTGTTTTATTATCTGCGCCGGCGCAGCCGTTCGATGGACAGGCGGATGCTTTCCTGCATGCGCGTGATGGTATCGGCAAGATCGCTGATTTCATCGTTGGAGTTGATGTTGATTTCCGTGTTGAGTTCACCCACACTGATTCGCTCAGCCGCATCGGTCAATCGGGTCAAATTGCCTTTCAGACGGCGCCCATAAATCAGAACGGAGATGCCGATCATCATTAATGTGCCAACAAATACACCCAAAATGATGATGGCCGTATTCTGAATCATTTTATTGGATTTGGCCCTGAGGATTTCAACTTCATGGATGATTTCGTCCACATATGTCGTTGCGGCAACAATATAAGGTGTGTTTTTAACCGGGACACAGGTCATGTATTTCTGGCGCATGGAACCGTCTTTTTCTTTCCAGTCATAGTAGCCGCTTGTCGCTTTTCCTGAAAAGGCGCCTTGATAGATGGTGTACCAAGCGGTAAAGGCATTACCCAGCGCCTTTTTCATGGCGGATGGCAGATCGATACCGATAATTTTTTCATTGGGATGAACCAACAATGCGCTTATGCCCTGACCATCAGGGACTGCATAGATACACGTATAACCGGTTTCACCGACTGTTTGCATGGCCAGCTGACGGAACTTTACATCATTGTTGAAATGATGCCGCTCGAGTTCAGTGTGACTTTGAAGGTAAAGTCTGCATTGCTCGGAAACCATGCGCGCCGTGTCGTTGACCAGGTCATGGGATAGCCGCGTGACAATGTCATAGCTTTCGTGGGTGATGTCGTCGGTAAGCTGTTTCAGCTCCCACAAGTAGACGCCGCCGGCGGCCATAATCAGCAAAATGGGGATCAAGAAAAAGAGCAGCAGCATTTTCCCGCCCACCCCCAACCGTTTTTTTCTTGCCCGCGGTTTGGCGGCAGTATTGGAAACAGGCGTTGCCAACGAGGATTTGTTGTTGGCAGAAGAAGAATTTTGGCGACTGTTGGCATCGGCGGCGTGCCCTCCTTCTGTGACTGTGGCAGATGGTTGACCGGGCGTTGCCTGTCTCGTGTCCGCTGTACCATCCGGCATGGGATCAGGTGTTGTTGGCGCGCCTTGAAGATTCACCGAGACAACCTGCTCACAGGCCTGGCAGCGAAATTTGATGACTTCTCGATTTACTTTGCCTGGATCAATATTGTATTGTTTCTGGCAATTCGGACATTGAATAAGCATCCCCGTACTCCTTTTTTAATCCAGAATGGCACATTGCCTTTTCATTGATTTAAAGCAGCCTGCCAGCCGACAAGCCCATTACAATGTGCCCCTAACGGTTGATTGCACCAATGCCATGGGGCTTGGATGCCAGCAGGCCGTTAAGCGGTAGCTTTTTTGAGCACTGGCGAAATGATTAAGCAACAAATGCGTTTGTGGGGAAGATCATTTCCCGAAATGGAGAAGGAAGAACAACATCAAATCAAATTGCTATGTCAGAAAGTGGTTGTATTATGCCCTTTTGCTGGGCTATATCGGCATCCCGATAGTATTACTTTAGGAATGTGTCCCGGTCTTCAGATTAATCGGTTTGTCTATTCATTTCAAGATGAATTCCTAATGATTGCAGCCTTATTTTTTTTGAAGGGATGCAAGCATTTTCTGCTGAAAATCGACACGCAAGTTTTCCTTTTGGATTTCCTGGGCCAGCAGTTCTACCAGTTCTGCGGCCTGGTAGGCAGGGAAGGCATCCATGCTGTGCCCCAGATCCCGAATGCTGTCCTCGATGATGATTTCTGCAATGGGGCCCACGGCGATCGACAACTCGGCCTTTAATTCTTGAAAAAATGCACCATCCAAGTGCTGTCCAGCGCCATCGACGATTGTTATCAGATTGGCTTTCATCAGATGGGATGTCGCCAGTAGTGCATCCTTGAGTGGCAGACCGGACTTTTTTGCGATTGCTGCCAAATTCTCACTGCCATCCAAGGCAGTCAAGAGTGTCAGCATGTGACTCGTGCAGGTATATTTTTCCAATCCAGCAGGGATCGTCGGTTGAAATACGGCATGGCTCATCTCGGCAGCGGATAATGGCATGTTGTTTTCTCCTTTTTCTAAAAGCCTGAAAAAGTATAAGAATTTTCATAACCTAATGAGGATTGGAAATCGGCTCCGCGGCTTACTGAAAGAAGAGGTGATGGCGTTTTTATCGGTTACTTTATATCAATCAACAGAAAAGCTGTCAATTATCAAGCATAGCGTCGGGCCAGGTCTGCGTAGCGCATCCCCTTACCACCGAAAATATCCAGGGCGCTGCCCACGGTAAAATCGATCCGGCCTTTGCCCAGCACCTCGATCTGGTCAATATCGGCCTGACCGGAGATACCGCCGGCATAGGTGACCGGAATACCTTGCCAGCCGCCCAGGTAAGCAACCAAGTCGGTTTCAATGCCCGCACAGCGTCCTTCCACATCCACTGCATGAATGAGAAATTCATCGCAATAATGGGACAGGCGATCCATTAGCGTATAGGTAACCGCCTCATCGGTAAAGGTTTGCCAGCGGTTGGTGGCGATCAAATAGGCATCACCCCGTCTGCGACAGCTCAGATCGAGAACCAGGCGGGATTTGCCGATCTTTTTTACCAGTTCTTCAAGGCGTGCCATGTGAATGCGGCCTTCGTTGAATACCCAGGACGTAACGATTACGTGACTGGCACCAGCGTCCAGCCACTGCCCGGCATTATCGGCATGAATGCCACCGCCCACCTGAAGACCGCCGGGCCAGGCGGAAAGGGCCGCTTGTGCGGCGTCTGCGTTGCCGGGCCCCAATTGAATGACGTGGCCACCGGTAAGATGATCCTGGCGATATCGGTTGGCAAACCAAACCGAAGATCGTTGAGACTGATAATTGGTTTCAAGCTGATCGTTTGATGTATCAGAAAGGGTGGCACCGACGATTTGTTTAACGATGCCGCCATGAAGATCGATGCAAGGGCGAAAGCGCATGGTAAACTCCACAAAAAATCAACAACAAAGAAGGTAGTCAGACGTAATCAACGACATTGGGCCTTGCTGGCAAAAAGTGCTTTTTCGTTCTCTACGGCATCCTTATGATGCTGTAAAAAATCCTTGAATTCTTCAACCGGAAGTGGGATGGTGAAAAGAAACCCTTGCAGATTGCTACAGCCGTGATGGATCAGAAAATCTTTTTGCGCTTTGGTTTCAACACCTTCGGCAATGGCATCAATGTTGAGGCTGTGAGCCATGGCAATAATGGTTTTAACAATTTCCTGATCGCCTTTTTTTTCCAAGGTATCGGTAATAAAGGATCGATCAATTTTTATGCTGTCAATGGGAAATAGGTTAAGATAACTCAGTGAAGAATAACCGGTACCAAAATCATCAATGGAAAAGGTCATGCCCCGGGCCCGCAGGGTTTTCATTTTTGCGATGCTGTTTTCTGGATCCTGGATCATGTTGCTTTCCGTAACCTCCAAGTTGAGGTATTGAGGAGGCAGACCGCTTTGTTTGAGGATATCAACCACCATTTGCTCGAAGTCAGGTTCTTGAAGTTGCCTAGCGGTCAGGTTGACTGAAACGAAAAGGTCGCTGTATCCCATTTCATGCCACCGTCTGGTTTGGCAGCAGGCGGTTTTCAGAACCCATTGACCAACAGGGACGATAATTCCGGTCTCCTCGCAGATGCGGATAAAATCAGCGGGCATGACAAGGCCTAATTCCGGGTGCTCCCAGCGCAGCAGTGCTTCCATGCCCACGATGCGGTTGGACCGATCAACCAAGGGCTGATAATAGAGCCTCAGCTCATCGTTCGCAAGGGCTTTTCTCAGGTTGTTTTCCATTTTCATGCGATGCAGGGCTTTTTTGTTCATTTCTTCAGTGAAGAAACGGTAGCTGTTACCACCATCTTCTTTGGCGGCGTACATAGCCATGTCTGCACTTTTCACCAACCGTTCCACATCCCATCCGTCGTTGGGGAAAACGCTGATACCGATGCTTGTCGACGTAAAAATTTCATGACCGTTGAATATGAACGGTTGTTTGACGGCTTTCAAAATTTTTTGGGTTACACGGGCGACATCGATATCATGTCCCAAGTTGGTAAGAATGATCGTAAACTCGTCGCCGCCCAGACGGAAGAGATGATCGGTTTCACGCAGGCAGCCCTTGAGCCTGTCGGCAACACTGGTTAGCAACCAGTCGCCGGTATCATGGCCCAATGTATCATTTATTTGCTTGAATTTATCCAGGTCGAGAAACATCAGCGCCCATGATCGGTCCGAATGTCGGCGGCTTGAATGCTGCAGAAGATCATCTATACGCTTGTAGAAGAATTTACGATTGGGCAATCCGGTAAGACTGTCGTGATAGGCTACAAATCTCAGTTCTTCATCTTTTTTACGGCGTTCGGTAATGTCCTGGAGGGTGATGATGTATCCTTCTGGGTCACCTTTGGTATCAAAAAAAACCGCACCACTAATGGACACATCGACAACTTTTCCGTCTTTTGTATGACGCTGGGTCTCTACTCCCGAAAAGGGTTGACCCCGTTGATGGTATTCAATAATGGCCTGTATTTCTCTGTCGTTTTCGTCAAGGACACAATCGCCGGGTTGGTCTTCGCACTCCTTTAAGGTCCAGCCGAACACGCGCGTAAAGGCCGGGTTTAGATAGATGACGTGTCCATCCATACTTTTGACGATCACCGGGTCAGGCGCAGCCTCTAATACTGTGCGGTGCCGTGCTTCGCTTTTTTTAAGGGCTTCCTGCGCCTTCTTATGCGCTGTGATGTTGCGATAGAAAATATAAATGGCGGGTTCGTCGTCTTCCGTGGCGATTGGTTTGGCCAGGATGGATACATCGACCAAACTGCCGTCTTTGCGAATTCGCTGGGTTTCCTTTTCTACACTTTCTCCGCCGATTACTTGTGCAGATAGGGAAAGACTCTCGGCTTGCAGATGCTTGGGTACCGTTAAATCCTCAATTCGCTGACCGATACACTCTTCTTGTGAGTATTGAAAAAGACGGCAAAACTCTTCATTGACACGAATCATAATTTCATTGAAATCAATGATCGCGATGGCTTCCGGGGCGATGTCAATCAACTGCTCGGCGTAATTTTTTTGATTGAAAAGTTTTTTTTCGGCCAAACGGTTTGCAGTAATGTCGCGGATGATGCTTTGGTAGCCGTAAACTTGGCCATCAGGCGTGTCAAGGCGCATTGCTGTGATCAGGCAGTGCTTTACTTGCTGATGATGGTCAACCATTATCGTTGGTGAATCATGGACCTGACCACTTTGATTTAATTGAGCGACCAAGCATTCCCGCTCTTTGATATTGGCGTAAAAATTTTGTATGTTGGATCCTTGTAAATCGGCTTGAGGTCGTTTGAAAAAATCCAGGGCGGCCGCATTGAAATCCAAAATGGTGCCATCGGGTGTGGTAACGACAACGGCTTCGGGTAATCGTTCAAAAAGGATGCGGTGCCGATGTTGAGCCAAACGGCTATCGGTGGAGAGGGAATTGGCATCGCTGCTCAATGACCCGCTTGTTTGTGAGGTTTCCGGATTCGAACCGGATTGAATTTTTTGCATTCTCGTCACTTCAATTGGAGAGAACGATGTTTAGGTCAACCTGCATAAGCGTTGATGAAAGTTGACCGTGTGTTGCATGACTATTCATTGGTGGGTAACCCGATTATATCCCATCAATGCTGCAAAATGCCTAATCAGTTTTAAGGATGTGCTGAAATTCAATAAATACAGAGTGTAACAAATAAATATCCTTCTTGGCAAGTGGATTAACACCAATCATGGCGCCAAAAAGTAGGGGCCGGGAGCAAAGCGAAAGCAGATGGTTTGTTCCAGAAAATCTGCTAAATCCCCATCAAACGGACTTGCCAGAAAATTTTTATTTGAATAAAATCATTCAGATCCAAACTGACTCGATCCGCTGAGAAGGAGAATAAATATGGAGGTCGATTCCGAAGCGTGGCAGTGGACAGTCATTGCCGGCGCTGGCGAGTTAGGCATTGAGGTTTCCCCGGAACAGGCGCGGGCCATGAGCATCCATGCCAGGGAACTGCTCCAGTGGAACCGGGTTTCCAATCTTACGGCGATTACCGATTCCGTAGAAGTGGCGATTAAACACCATGTGGATTCTCTGGCGCCGGTCAACATGATTCCCCAAGGCGCTCAGGTATTGGATGCGGGGGCCGGAGGCGGTTTTCCCGGCCTGCCCATCAAGATCGTGCGTCCCGACCTCTCCATCACCCTGGTGGACAGTGTGCGCAAGAAAACCTCATTTCTCAATTATACCATCGGTAAATTGAAATTAAGCAATATTCAAGCGGTTCATGGACGGCTGGAAGATCTTGGTGCCCAATCCGCATATCGCGCAAAATTCGATGTGGTTATATGCCGAGCGCTGTCGGCACTTGAGGATTTCGTCGCCCTATCCCTGCCTTTTTTGTGCGCACGTGGCTGTTTAATGGCCATGAAAGGCCCCCAGGCAGAGCATGATCACGAAATAGATGATATTGATGACGACGTCCTCGTCCTCGCCGGAAACCGCTTAAAAATTGATATTCACCGCTACACCCTGCCGGTCATCGGTGATGAACGACGGCTGGTAAGGCTGACGCGAGCATGACTGTAATGGCCACAGGCCTGCCCCTTCATTGATCCTATCGGATTGCCCGCACTAAAGACTGCAACGTCCGCAGGGCATCCTGGCCCCGTTTGCGTGCCGCGATTCCTTTGGCTACAGCCAGGGCACCCGCCGGCGTCGTGATGTTGGGAATGCGATAATGATTGGCTGTTTTGCGGATGTATGCATCATCCTGATGACTTTGGCTGCCGCTTGGCGTGTTGATTACCAAAACCACATCACCGGTCTTGATGGCGTCCACCAGGTCAGGCCGGCCGAAACCGAGTTTTTTTGCCATCTGTGCGTCAATGCCGTTCTTTTTCAAAAAGGAATGGGTTCCCCGGGTGGCCATGATGCCAAACCCCATCTCCTTAAAAAGCCGGGCGGGTTCCAGAATGCTGGGCTTGTCGGCGTCGGTCACCGTAATCAAGACTTTGCCCTCAAGGGGCAGGGGCGGGCCGGCGGCTTGTTGTGAGGTAAAATACGACATCCCGAAACCGGTGGCCATGACCATGGCCTGACCGGTTGAGCGCATTCGCGGCCCCAACAGGGGATCGGTTTCGGAAAATGTATCAAATGGGAATACCGATGAGCGGATAGCATAATGGGGAAGCAGGCAACGCTGCAGGTTCATCTCGTCTAGCGTCATGCCCAGCATGATTTCGACGGCCCGCTGGGCCATGGGGACATTACAAATTTTGGATATCATCGGCAGGGTGCGGCAGGCCCAGGGACGCACTTCGCGCAGATAAACCGTGTCATTCAAAACGGCAAAGCGGGTGTTCAAAAGCCCCTTGATGCCCAATTCCAGAGCAATTTTTTCTATTATGACGCCGATGGTTTCCACATGCCGGGGCGGGGTACTGTACGGTGGAACGACCATGGATGAATCCCCAGGATGGACACCGGCCAGTTCAATATGTTCCATCACTGCCGGAACATAAACCTGTTGGCCGTCACAAAGGGCGTCGGCTTCCACTTCAATGGCATATTCAATGAACTGTTCCAGTAAGATCGGCGCTTTTGTGGATACACCAATTTCCATCACATATTTTTCAAGCATGCGGGCATCCATGAGAACCGTGTGGCGCCGGGAGCCATGCTCCGAGACAGTACTGGCCAAAAGGGGAAATCCGATGGATTCAGCCAGATCCATGACGCCGTCCGGTGTGTCGGCAACGCCGATTGGGGGATGGGGTATACCCAGATCGGTTAATAGTTTTGAAAATCGAAAACGATTCTGAGAAAGCGCGACGGTCTTGTGGGGGGTCCCGAGCACCTTAAACCCGGACGCACTGATTTGGGGGGCCAGATCCATGGCCCGGTAACCGCCGAACTGAAGAATGACGCTCTCTGGATTTTCTGTCAGGCAGACGGCATCGATATCCGCGACCGTCAGGGGCTGCACATAACAACGGTCAACATTTTCAGCCGCGACGGCCGATGCGGGATTGGCGGAGGTCATGATGACGCTGCGGCCGGCGGCATGCAGCGCCTTGGCAGCGTGTGCGCAGCAGTGATCCAACTCGATGCTCTGACCAATGCGTGCCGTCCCGGGAGACACGATGAGCACGCTTTTTCCTAAAGGCGTATGAAAAGACGGGCCTTTGGCTGCGGTATTGAAAAAGATGTGCGCGGTGTCAACGTCAGATACCGGACTGGCACCGATTTGTACGGTTGCCGCCGAAAGCCGTGAATTGGCCGCATCGATGGAGATCCCCAAAAGATGGGCCAGAACGCCGGCGTTAACCCCCGATAAAAGGGCATGATCGGCCACAGCCGCGGGTAAAGGGACATCCGACGTGGAACGTAGCATTTTTTCAAGATCGACCAAATCTGAGAATTGCCGGATCCAGTGAAGGGCGATGCCGGTGACTTTGGCAATTTCTTCGGGCTGTACACCGGTTTTAAGGGCGGCCTGAATCAAGGTCAAGCGGTCCGGCGTTGGCGAAACCAGGCGTTGGATGAGCAGCTCTGGGCTGCTGTCTTCTCTGTGGGAGACAAGAGCCGGCAACAGGTGGCGTGGATGACAGGCACGGTGGGCCGCCAAAAAAGCCTGCAAAAAGTTGTCGCCCAGGCCCATGGCCGCACCCGTGGATTTCATGCGTGCGTCCAAATGAAAGGCCTCGCCGGGAAAACGCTCGAATTCCCAGCGTGGCAGGCGCACAGCGATGGTATTGGGGCGCTGCGCTAACGTCTGATTCTGATGCGTACCGGCGTCGGACATTGCCGTGTCGACATCCATGTCCAGGCACAAACGGGAGTGGATCGTCGCCAAAGGAAGATCATGCGCCTTGGCCAGAAAGGCAGTCGAACGCGAATACCCGATGTCCATGGCAAAGGGCAGAATTTGGTCCGTGGCCGGCCTAACGGCGAACTTGAAACTGACGATACCGATGACATCTGTCTTCTCAGCCAGGATCATGGCCGTTTTTTCGATCCGTTCAAGAATAGTGGGCGAGATGGTCTGGGCGGGGGTAACCGCCGTTGAATCCCCACTGTGGATCCCCACGGGATCTAAATTTTCAATCAATCCTGCAATCCTGATCCCGTTTGCACTGTCGCGCAACACCGACACCTCGATTTCAAGATAGCCGGACAGGGCTGTTTCCACCCGGAAACGACCGGCGATGTCCGACGGCAGGCGCCCGCCCGTGGCAATCTGGCGCAGCTCTTCCACATTGAAAACGATTCCATGGCGCAGCACGCCACCGTGTTCGGCGGTGCGGAAGAAAACCGGATAGCCAAATGACTCGGCCAGGGCTTGGGCATCGGCGATGGTTTTACAATTTTGCCCTTTGGGGGTGGGCAATCCCGCCTTGGCAACCATATCAGAAAACGCACCTGGATCATTGACCTGGGCCAGGCTGGCACTGGAAACGCCTATCAAACGAATATCCATATCATCCAGGATACCGCTGCTCATCAGCGCATTGGCCGCGCGCAGGGCGACGGTCCCACCCACCGTCGGTAAAATGGCGTCGGGCTTTTCTTTTATGATGATGTCGGTCAGCGCCTCAACGGTAAGGGGGACCAGGTAGGTGCGATCGGCCATGTCCACGTCCGCAGCCTGGGTGGAAGGATCGCAATGGGCCATGACCGTTTCCAGACCGGCCTTTTGAAATACATTGCAGGCTCGGCAGGCCGCGTCGTCAAATGCACCGGTCTGACCGATGCGGAGTGGACCGCTTCCGATAATGAGTACTTTTTGCATGGTCGCTTGGGAGGACATGGGGGCTCCTTGATAGATATTTTGGATTCAGTGGCACTCTACATGAAGTTGATGGAGCATATTGCACTTAGCTGTTGAATCGGCTTTAAGCCATCAGTCGATGGACTCGTCCGGAGCCAGCTGACCCCGGTCAACGGCTTTGTCAATCAAATCGCTGGCAAACGTCCACAGGTCCGGTGCGCCCGCCTCGATCTTTTGATTACGTTCCACCACCTGGGATTTCCGGATGCCGTGTTTTTTCCACATCCGTCCCTCGGTGAACGCATTGTGCATCAACGGCTGTAAACGGTCCAGGGCATTGGCAAACCGGGCTTCAGCCGTTTTGCCGGCCTCGAATTCATCCCACAGCGCTCTGAATTCGCTGGCCTGATCCGGTGGCAGCAGGTTGAAAATCCGTTCGGCCGCCGCTGTTTCGCGCTGGGCTTTGTCCGTGTAACCGGCGCTGTCATAACAGTAAGTATCGCCGGCATCGATCTCAACTAGGTCATGGATCAGAACCATTCGAATCACATGTAAAAGATCCAGCGTATTTTCTTTAGCATATTCTCCCAGCACCAGTGCCATCAGCGCCAGATGCCAGGAATGCTCGGCATCGTTTTCCTGCCTTGAGGCGTCTGTGATCAGTGTTTGCCGCTCGATGGTTTTGAGCTTGTCCACCTCGAGTATAAACCCAATTTGCTTTTCCAGTCGTTTGTTTTGCATGACAGCGCACCTTTAGCGGATTTCAACAAAAGAAAGCTTTCATAATCGCTCAAAATGAATTGCTTTTCAAGGCGTAAAATCATTTCTAATGGCTTGACATCAAGTGCTAATCAAAGTAGAAATTTCTGTTTATCATTAAAAAAATCCCCTTTCGGAGGCAATGATGGATTACAAGAAGACCTTGAATCTTCCCAAAACCGGCTTTCCCATGAAAGCCAATTTGGCTGCAAAAGAACCCAATCAACTCAAAGCCTGGGAATCCTCGGGGCTTTACGGCCGCATCCGTGAAGCATCCAAAGGCCGGCCGACCTTCATTCTGCATGATGGCCCGCCCTATGCCAATGGCCATATCCACATCGGTACGGCACTCAACAAAATCCTGAAGGACATCATTATTCGCTCACGTCAAATGTCCGGATTCGATGCCCCTTACGTACCCGGATGGGACTGCCATGGATTGCCCATCGAGCATAATGTGGACAAGGAGCTGGGGTCCAAGAAAAAAGAGATGACCCAGGCCGATGTCCGTCGCAAATGCCGGACGTATGCTGAGAAATTCATCGATATCCAGCGCGACGAATTCAAGCGTCTGGGGGTGATGGGGGAGTGGGACAACCCCTATCTGACCATGAACTATGCTTATGAAGCCGTCATTGCCAAGGAGTGCTGCAAATTTGCCCTGGACGGCAGCCTGTTTCGCAGTAAAAAACCGATCCACTGGTGCTGCAGCTGCAAAACCGCCCTGGCCGAAGCCGAGATCGAGTATCATGATGAAACCTCGCCGTCGGTTTATGTTAAATTTGCCCTCAAGGACGACCCGTCACAAATTGCCGAGGTCCTTGCCGGACGACAGGTCTCGGTGGTCATCTGGACCACCACGCCCTGGACCCTGCCGGCCAACCTGGCCGTGGCCCTGCATCCTGATTTTGTTTACGCGGCTGTGGAAGTCGAGGGGAAAGAGGTGCTCATACTGGCCAGGGAGCTTGTGGATGATTGCATGAAGATTTTCGGCTTTGCCGATTACCGTGTGCTCACCGAACTGGCTGCCGGTGACCTGGAAAACAAAAAATGCCGTCACCCGCTGTATGACCGTGATTCCCTGATCATCCTGGGTGACCACGTGACCCTGGAGGCAGGCACGGGCTGCGTACATACCGCGCCGGGCCACGGCCGCGAGGACTACGATGTCGGCCTGCAGTACGGCCTGGACGCCTATTCGCCGGTCAATGACAATGGTGTGTTCACCGATGATGTCGACCAGTTCAACGGGCAGTTCGTGTTCAAGGCCAACGATGCCATCAATCAAGCTCTTTCCGACAAGGGCGTGCTGCTGGCCAAAGAAGACATCCGGCACAGTTATCCGCATTGCTGGCGCTGCAAACGGCCGGTGATTTTCCGGGCCACGCCGCAGTGGTTTATCTCCATGGAAAAGACCGGACTGCGTAAAAAATCCCTTGAGCAAATCGATCAGGTGCAGTGGATTCCGCACTGGGGGCGTGAACGCATTTACGGCATGATCGAGAATCGTCCGGACTGGTGTGTGTCCCGCCAGCGGGCCTGGGGCGTTCCCATCACGGTCTTCATTTGCGAAAAATGCGATGCCATGCACATGGACGAGGCCACCATGAATCATGTGCACGACCAGTTCGCCGCCAACGGCGCGGATGTCTGGTTTGAAAAAGAAGTTCACCAGCTGATGCCCGAAGGTGCGGTGTGCAAAAACTGCGGGCACACGGAGTTTAAAAAAGAAACGGACATTTTGGATGTATGGTTTGATTCGGGCGTCAGCCAGGCCGCCGTGCTCGAGGCGCGTGACTACCTCGAATGGCCCGCCGATCTTTATCTGGAAGGCAGCGACCAGCACCGCGGCTGGTTTCACAGCGCCTTGTTGACAGCCGTTGGTAATCGTGGCAAAGCGCCGTATCGTGCCGTGCTGACCCACGGGTTCGTGGTCGATGCCGATGGCAAGAAGATGTCCAAGTCACTGGGCAACGTGGTGGCGCCCAAAGAAGTGATCAACAAATACGGTGCAGAGATCCTGCGCATGTGGGTATCGGCATCCGATTACCGGGATGATGTACGCATCTCCGGCAACATCCTCAAACAGCTCAGCGACGCCTATCGCCGGATCCGCAATACCAGCCGGTTTATTCTGGGCAACCTCAACGATTTCTCTCCCGAGACCGATGCGGTGGCTAAGGATCAGATGCTGGAGATCGACCGGTTTGCCCTGCACACGCTTCAGGCGCTGGTACAGCGGGCGCTCAAAGCTTACGATGAGTATGAATTCCATGTGATTTACCACCGCCTGTACAATTACTGTACCGTGGATCTGTCTTCCTTTTATCTGGATATCCTGAAGGACCGGCTGTATACCAGCCCGCCGGCATCGGTAGAACGGCGTAGCGCGCAGACCGCCATGTTTGCCATTCTGGACGCCATGGCCCGTATCATGGCGCCGATCATGCCGTTTACGGCCGAGGAAATCTGGAAACACATGCCGGCGGCAGGCGATACGCCTGAAAGTATTCACATGGCCATGTTTCCCAAACCGGACCCGAAGTTAACGGATGATGACCTGGCCAAAAAATGGGAAACCCTGATCCAGGTGCGCGGTGAGGTGACCAAGGCACTGGAACAGGCCCGGGCCGACAAGGTCATTGGCCATAGTCTGGATGCATCCGTGACCATTGGACTTAGCGAGGACCTGTATGCGGTCATGGCCCATTTTGAGGATGACTTACGATCGATCCTGATCGTTTCCAAGGCCTCGATTACCAAGGGCGAGATCGACGATGCCTACAAAGGCCAGGAGACGGAAGGCGTTTGGATCAAGGTGCAGCCCGCCGGCGGTGAGAAATGCCAGCGTTGCTGGGTCTACGATGACAGCGTGGGCCAGATCGCGGACCACCCCACCATTTGCAGCCGTTGCCATGGTGCCCTGCTTAAGATGGACATATCGGATGCCTGACAAAAAAAAGGTGAGGTCCCCGGACACCGCTTCGGCCGGGGAAAAAAGCAATGCCAGCAGCAGGCGCGCACATCCTTCAATGGGTGTGCGCATGTTTGTGCTGATTGCCGGCACAGTAGTCGTTCTGGATCAAGTCACCAAGCTTTTGGTGCTGGCCGGAATGCCCCTTTACCACAGCATCCCGGTGATTCCGGGATTTTTCAACTTGACCCATATCCACAACCCCGGGGGGGCCTTCGGTTTCATGGCCGCCGGCCACCCCGGGCTTCGCAATCTGCTTTTTATCGGGGTGTCTTCCCTTGCCATGGGGCTGCTGATTTATTTTTACCGCAACACACCCAACACCCATCCCTATCTGGCCGCTGCCCTGGCCATGATTTTTGGCGGCGCTGTGGGCAATCTGATTGACCGGCTGCGTTTCAGGGAAGTGGTCGACTTTTTGGATGTCTATGTCGGTGCCTACCACTGGCCGGCCTTCAATGTGGCCGACAGTGCCATTAGCATTGGCATCACGATATTCATTCTCCATGTCGTGTTGGGCAAGATGCCGGAGTAAGGATGGTTAAAGGTTGCTGCCCTTGATTTCTGGTTTGTGGTATGTTGGAATCTGATAAGGATTGCATGCAATTACCCTAAATCCCGTCAACTTTTAAGCCTAAAAGCCTATTTTGTCATGCCCTTGGTTGCCTACAACGATTTCAATGAACAACTACGCCGAACACAGGCCAGCGACTGGCCGGCGGTGACTCTGATCTGCGGCGAGGAAATGCTGTGCAAGAAAGCTTTTGACGCAACCCTGACCCATCTGGTGCCCGAGAGTGAACGGACAATGGGTGTGGAACGATTCGACGGTGGTGAGGATACGCTGGGGCAGGCACTGGCCAGCCTGAACACGTACGCATTGCTGTCGCCCGACAAGGTGGTTGTACTGGAAGGCGCGCGGCTGTTCTATTCGGCCAAAGCCCAACAGGGGCTTCGCGATAAAGTGGCCCAGGCCGCCCAGACCGGGGAGATGAAAAAGGCGTCCCGGCCGTTTTTGAATTTAATGGCCTTGTTGGGGATCGGATTTGACGACCTGTCAGCGGCGACGCATCGGAAAAAAGTGGCTGATGATGTGGATGGCCAGCCGGTTGTCTGGCTGAATCCGCTGATCGATTACTGCCGCGAAAAAGGATTGCGCGTCCCCGAGAAAAAAGATGATGCCGACACATTGAAAGCCGCCATTCAAAAGGGGTTTCCCGACAGGCATCGGCTGCTGATCACCACTGATTTTGTTGACCGACGCAAGGCACTGTTCAAGGCCATCGAGGAAAAAGGGATGGTTGTGGACTGTACGGTGCCCAAAGGGGAGTCCCGGGCTGATCGCATGGCCCAGGAGGCGGTGATGAAGGCCACGGTGGATGCCGCCCTGGCCCAGGCTGGTAAATCCATCCGTTCCGATGCGCGCCAGCGCTTAATCGAGTGGACCGGTTTTGACCTGCGGATGCTGAGCAACAATCTGGAGAAGTTGATCAGTTTTGCCGGAGGGCGCAAGATGATCACAGGAGCGGATGTGACTGCCGTATTGCAGCGTACGCGCAAGGACCCCATCTTTGAATTCACCGGTGCTGTTGCCGATCGAAACCTGCCGGAGGCCCTGGCCTTCATGCAGCGTCTGATCCATGACGGCATGCATCCACTGCAGCTTCTATCGGCGATCGCCAACCAGCTGCGGCGGTTGCTGATGGCCAACGCATTTATCGCCAGTGATCAGGGCGGTTCATGGTCGCCCCATTTGTCTTTCCCCCAATTCAAGAGCGCGCCCTTCAAAGCGGTTCAGGCAAATGATGAAAAAACCACAACCCTGATAAAGGCCTGGGACGACATTTTAAATCCGCCGCCGGAGAAGAAGAGCAAAACCGCTGTGTCCAGCGACCTGGCGCTGGTAAAGAATCCAAGAAGCCCGTTTCCGGTGTTTCAGACCTTGAAAAAAGCGGACCTTTTTTCCATTGAAGAACTGCGATCGGCCATCATCGATTTGAGTGACATCGATTTGCGGATGAAATCCACGGGACAGGATCCTCAGGCCCTGCTGGAATCCTTTTTAATCCGGTTGTGCGGGGGAAGGTTGAAGGTTGAAGGTAGAAGGTAGAAGGCGGAAGGGTGAGGGTGAGGGTGAGGGTGAGGAATCTCAAGCGATTTTCCGTCCATGCATATGTCAGCGAGGGGGACTATGGGATTTTTGAAAAATCAGCAGGTCAAAATGGCTACCCGGCTGCTGGCCTGGCAGTATGAAAAAAGCGGCAGTCCGTTGCCGGAAGCAAGACAATTAAACGAAAGGGCCAGGCAGTTGGTGGAGGATGCCCACCGTATCGCCCGGGCGCGGGGCGGCAACGTGATTGCCATCCTCAAGCAGATGGCATCTGAAGCCATTCGGCGTTGAGGACTGCTTAAAGCCCACCTTCTTGATTCGTTCTATTTCACTATTGCTGCGCCGAAAGCGGGCTTGGATGAACCGCGCGAAACGAGAGATCACGCTTGAACACCTGGCCTCCATGCGTTCCGGCCTCGCATGTGGTCTTTCTGCGCCAGGCGAGCCGGAACTGATCGCGATGATGCAGAGTTCCGATTGGGTTGACCTCACTCTCGATCTGCCGATGTCATATACACCCGGACGACGTTTCGCTTACTCTGCACTCGATTTGGTTGTTGTCACCACCGCCGCAGGGTTCGAACCGGGGCTGTTGGTCCCGTTCCTCTATCGTGCGATACGTGGCGAGAAGGCACTCCCCGAGAACCAATCCCTGTTCCACCAGCTCGAAGAAGCCCTGGCCGCCGCGCGCTCCGAACCGAAGGCGGTTCTAACAGCGTTGCCTGAACTTGCCGGCCACGTCTCTGGACGTACCTACGAGATGGAAGCCAATCCGCTGGGTTTCGAACGCCTATGCTTCGATTTCACTTATTGATAATCTCAAGAACTATACGGGAAAATAGGCTCGTGTGCAGATCGATAATTTGCCAAACAACCAAATTTGAGAACTGCTCGGATAAAAGGTTGCTATTCGTCCTGGAGAAAGGGGCTAAAACTTCGAAACTGATACTTGAGTTGAGAATCAAGGATTAGATAGGATTGAGCTTTATGCCAGGCCGGAACAACGATACCCGTAGTAGAAGCATATTTTGTCACAATTGGACGTGGCGGGTGAAAATGCCCGACCAAGAGAATCGTCGGCGAATGCGCATAATGCACTTGTTTGACGAACGAGGTCCACTCATCTTCCGGAAAGAATTGCTTGAATTTGATGTTGGTCTGCTTCATTTTTCTTTCCAGGTCCCAAAGTATTGTTTTTACCTTTTGAGCCGGGAGTTTATTAAACACGTATTTTACCAATCGGCTTCGGACAACCTTTCTCCATCGTAAATAACGCTTGTCTTTTCGGTTAACCGTGTCCCCGTGATGGGCCATGATCATCCCGCTTGCAAAATAAAGCCTCAAAAAATCCAGGTTGATGGAATCAAATGGCAAATGGCTTGCTTCCGAGAATGAAGAGATATTGTTAAAGAAAAGATCCCGATTCCCGACGATCAGGTGTATCCTCCCCCCTTGTCGCCTGAACGCACTCAGTTCATTCATCAGGTATTGAACCTGCTCTGTGTGATACTGTGGCGATTCAACCCAGACATGAAACAAATCTCCCAAGAAAACAAGTATATGCTCAGATGGGATCAATGTTTTGAGAAACGCGACCATGCACTGGACATCGTTTTGCGTTGATTCCAAGTGGGGATCTGCAACAACCACGATTTTTTTATTATTCATTGAAACAGGCAATGTATTGCGATTAGGGTATTAGATAAACAGTTTTAGATCATTTTTATGAACCTCTTTTATTGACCTCCGACGTATGTCAGATGATCATCATGTGTCAACATCCATTTCTCGAAACCTTACGTGTGAATAGGTTATGCCATTGAAAAAGTTAATAGAAAACCACCTCGACATCATCCATCAGACCCGACGTTGTCGTCCCGAGATCCAGGCTGCTGCCGAAAGCCTCATTGAACGAACCGCCACAGATTGGCATGCGGTTATCGATGCCTTGATCCAGTCCGGGCAAGATACGGCGCTGGGTATCGCATTTGCCATTTGCGCCGTCAACGGGGTTCGTCTCGACCCGGCAATTGCAGCCGAGGCGCTGAAAGTGATCGAGCCCATCATCGATTTTGCACCGGTCTTCCGGTTCCAGAACCAGGCGGCCATCCCCCATTTATTACGGATCGCCCAGTCCGACGAGTTGTCCACGGAACGTCAGCTATACGCCGGCCTGATTGCCGCTGAAATGAGTATTGTCCATCAGGTCGATCCCCAGCCGGTGCGTCTGGTACTAAGCAAGCTGGAACACGCATACGGAATCACCCCCATGCTTCAAGCCATGTTGGCCAGTGCCCTTTACCTGATCGACGCTGAAAAAGAGCAGCCGGAAAAAGATCAATTCCTCAGCCAAGCCGACGTGTTGGCGATGCTTCCCAAAAAGCGTCCACCCGTTGTCATCGCCAGTGGCCAGACCATGCGCCGGCCCGTGGAAAAAGTGGGCCGGAATGACCCCTGTCCATGCGGAAGCGGTAAAAAATATAAAAAATGCTGCATCGACAAGGACAGGGAAAAGTTCCACGACGCCTCGTCGTACGCTGGGATTACCAAAAGCCAACTGCGCGCGTCGCCCCAACTTGTCGATGACACTCAATTTATCCAAGAGATGCGCGCCTATGAGCTGAAAAAACTGGTGCCGGAGACCCTGAATGCTGACCAGCTATTCGCCGCGTATCACCGTTGTGAATTATTCGGGTTGAGATCGCTTGCCTTTGATATGCTCAAAACGTTGGAGAAAAGACCAGATGCGCACGATTTCGATATCGGGCATTTTGAGGATTTATTGGAGGATACGCTTCGGGCGGGGGACATTGAATTGGCCAGCGCCATTCGCCGACACATTCCCGATGACGACCTTACCCATCCGGAGATGACCCGGCTTGTTCTCGACCTGCTCCAAAACAATCCGACGATGGAAAGACTCGAGGCTATGCTGCGTCTGGAGTTGACGCAGCCGGATGAGCTAGAATTCGATCCCCCCTCGCTGCATCTGAGTTTTGTGTTGGAAAATACTTATCCTGCGTTGAGCATTAACTTCGGCCGGGCTTTTATCGGTGGTAATCCCGACCGCATTTTTGACAACGAAACCCTGGTTGAATCCATCCGAAAGTCACGTGCTGAAATCGGCATTGAAGCGTGGGACGACCCCATCGAGGATTATATGGATTGGTGCATTGAAAAGGATGTTCAGGAAAATCAGGAAAAAGATAAAAACCAGCAGATTACTCAGATACTCGAAGAAGCCTCGGCGGCACGCAAGAAGGCCAGACAAAAGGAAATCGAGCTGCGTCAAAAGGAGAAAGAACTGGAATCCCTGTCAGCCGAGCTGAATAAAAAGAAGCAGCACCCATTACCGGTCATACCCGAGCAGTCCCCGCCACCTGCCAGCCAGTCGAACCAGGACCAAAAAACGATATCAGACCTCAGACAGCGGATCGAACGCTTAAAAGGAGAAATTAGTTCTCAACAACAGCTTCGACGTGAACTGCGAGGCAAGTTAAAGGCCGAAAAGGTAAAATGGCAATCCCAGGCTGAATCATCCACCACGCCACAGGAAGAGGCGTTATCGCCGCCGGCTTTTTCACCGCCTCCGACATTTAAAACGATTCTGGTTCCCGAGTATGCCCCTGCTTTTAGCCGAGCCTGTAAATCCGTCCCCCCACCAGTGGCCGCCAAAGCCATCAAAGCCATCGGTGCCTTTGCCGCTGCCGAAGATTCCATATGGCAAATGACGCGTCCCATCAAACGCATAGCGCAGCACTACCGGATCAGGATATCCAGGACGTATCGCGTGTTGCTGCGCTGGGAACCCAATCAGAAAATTGAAGCGCTGGATGTCATCCACCGGTCGGAATTGGAGCTGTGGATTCGCAACCATTGTTGAAGTAATATAGTCTCCTCCCGAAAGCGACATAGCCTTCTTATAATCCGACAAAATTGGAATATAATAAGCAGTGATGTTTCATTTTTGTCGTTGGGTGAAGGTGGCCCGGACTGAAATCTATTTCGTTTGGTAGGTCTCAAACCAAATGGCTACAGCCATTGGTAAACACAGACAAAAGACTGGCATTTGACTTGCTATCTTGCATTCCATTGGTGCTGATTCGTTTTGCATCTGAACATGTTGCCTGGCAAAATGGCGTTGATCAACCCAAAGGTTCCATGGTAACAATTTCGTTTAACAACTTCGGGGAGCTATCCCCACCCCCACACTTCTACTTGGCAGAAAAAAGGAGGCGTATCATGCGTAAGTTTTCAGTTTGTGTCATGTTAGCTTTGATTGCAGCATTAGGGTTTACGTTCCAAGCCGTGGATGCTGATGCGGCCAGCACGATCAAGATCGGTTTCAACATTCCGCTAACCGGAGACAACCCCGATGTGGGCGCCTCTTCGAAAAATGCTGCCCAGATGTATTTGAAAAAAACACCCAAAATCGATGTGGGCGGGAAGTCCTACACGCTCAAATTCGTTTATGACGACAATGAATACAAGGCCGAATCCGCGGTCAAGGTCAGCACCAAACTGATCACCGAAGAAGAGGTGCTGGGGATTATCGGACCTCAGTCCTCCAGCCAGGCTGTTCCCGCCGGCGAGGTGGCCAATAATTACGCCACCCCGATGATCAGCCCCTGGTCCACCAACCCCAATACCACCCTGGATCGTCCTTATGTCTTCCGGGGCTGCTTTCTCGATCCCTTCCAGGGGCCGGTAGGGGCCAATTTTGCCACCGATGAGCTGGGCGCCAAAAAGGCTGCCGTGCTGTATGACATTGCCGCCGATTATCCCAAAGGACTGGCCGAATTCTTCAAGGAGGCGTTCGAAAAGATTCATGGTGCCGGGTCGGTGGTGGCGTTCGAGAGTTTCACTACCGGTGACAAGGACTTTTCCGCCCAGATGACCAACATCATGATGGCCGGTGCCGATGTTCTGTTTGTCCCCCAGTACTACAGCGAGGTGCCGCTGATCGTGCGAGCGGCAAAAGAAATGGGATGGAACAAACCCATCCTGGGGTCCGACTCCTGGGGCAGTGGTGATCTAATGGGACTTTGCGGAGATGACTGCAAGGGATACTACTTTTCCACCCATTATGCAGCCGCCGGCGCCAAAGGTGCGACCAAGGCGTTTATCGACGAATACACGGCCGCGTATGGTAAGACACCCGACGATGTCGCCGCCCTGACCTGGGATGCGCTGGGGCTGATGATCCAGGCCATCAAAAACACCGGAGGCTTGTCCGGCGATCTCAAGGCTGACCGGACCAAGGTCAAAGACGCCCTGGCCGCTGTAAAGAATTTTCCGGGCATTACCGGCGGCATGACCTTCACCCCCGAAGGGGACCCCAAAAAATGTGCCGTGGTGGTTCAAATCAACGATGAAGGCAAATTTGCCTTTTTCAAATCTGTCTGTCCCAAATAAATGCGCTAACAATACGCTTATCGTAGGACACACCGGCCGCTGTAGGTCAGTTCCTGCAGCGGCCGACCCAACAGAAAAGGGAAACAAGTTTCCCTTTTCTTCTTAATGGGAGCGGCGTTTTATGACCTTTAACTTTATCATGCAGAATCTGATCAACGCCCTGCAGTGGGGCAGCTTCTATGCCCTGATCGCCCTGGGGTACTCCATGGTCTACAGCATTCTGATGCTGTTCAATTTTGCCCATGGCGATATTTTTATGGTTGGGGCCTACATCGGTCTGGGTGTATCCCTGGGTCTGCTATCCCTTTTTGGAGCCGGTGCATCGGCGATCCTGCCCGGTTGGCTGCTGCTGGTGTTGACCATCCTGGTTTCCATGTTTCTGACCGCTTTTGTGGGCATTATCGTGGAACGGGTCGGGTACCGCCCGCTGCGCGAGGCGCCGCGGGCGTCGGCGGCCATCACCGGCCTGATGATCGGGATTATCCTGGAGACATCCAATATCCTTTTTCTTGGTGGTCAGCGGCTCAAATTCCCCCAATTGATCGAATCGGTGACGTACAACATTGGCGGGGTTTTTGTGACCAACAAAAAGATCATGATCGTCCTGGTCTCTTTGGGGTTGATGCTGGCCCTGCATCAGCTGATCGCACGCACCAAGTGGGGCATGGCCATGCGCGCCATGGCCTACGACTACGTGGTCGTTCCGTTGGTGGGGGTACCGCTCAACACCATTGCCGCCATGACCTTTGCCATTGGATCGGCCCTGGCTGCCGCGGCAGGAATCCTTTTCGGGTTGGCCTATCCGGTGTTGGACCCTTACATGGGGGTCAGCTTTGGTTGGAAGGCCTTTGTTGCCGCTATTTTAGGCGGGCGCGGGTCCATCATGGGGGCCTGCATTGCCGGATTCATGCTGGGCTTTATCGAAATTATGACCGTGCCGGCCATCATGATTACCAACCGGCTGTTCTCGCTCAATATCGGCTCGAACCTGCGCGATCTGATCGCCTATTCGATTGTCCTGATCATTTTGATCTTCCGCCCGCACGGACTGTTCGGGCAGGCATACAGCGCGAAACTTCGACTTTGATGGTTGTATCGATTCTTTTCGACCACAAGGAATCGCCTTTAAGGAATCGTTTGTTATGGATCAACTCGATAATCTCGAACCTCGTGGCGGTGTTTTTCACCGGTTGGGCCAGTACTTCAGGCCGATCCCCCTGTTGGGGTATCTGATCGGTTTTCTGGTCTGCGTGCTATGGGAGATGTGGATCGGTGAACAGCTTTCAGCTTTATTGGGCCTGCCCAAAATGCCTGTTCTGTTCGGAATTCTAACTATTTTTAAGATCATTGCCGGCGTGGTCAATTTTCTGATCAAGGGGGATGCCTTTGTCTGGGCCAGCCTGGTTCAGATTCCCACCGCCTTGATCTATCTGTGTCTGATTTATCTGCTGCCGCTGGGGCTGGTGTCCAGGGCGGTCTCCCGGCCGGCAAATATCCTGGCCCGCTACCTCCAGGGCTTTCCCCTGATCATCACGGCCCTGATTCAGCTGGCACTGATGTATGCGATCCTGCATTTCTGGAGTGAGATGAGCGATTATCGGCTGATCACCTTGAAATTGATGCTGATCGCCGTGTTGTTCACCCTGAGCCTGAATATTATCAATGGCTACATGGGAGAGTTCTCATGCTCGCACCCGGGGTTCATGGCCATCGGTGCTTACATGACCAGCCTGTTCACCGTGGGACTGTTTACCAGTGACAAGGTGCTGGGAGAGGCGGTGTTCAGTTTTGGTGCCGCCTATCTGTCTTTTCCCCTGGCACTGCTGTTTGGCGGGATCATGGCATCCTTAGGGGCGCTGATCATCGCCATCCCGTCGTTTAAAACCCGGGGGGACTACCTGGCCATCATCAGCCTGGCGTTTCTGTTTATCATAAAGAGTCTGTTCGAGAATGTGCAGGCCTTAGGCGGCTCCCGGGGAATCGCCGGTCAGCCCGACTGGGCCACGCTGCCGGTGATTTTTATCACCGTGGCGTTCGGCATCTGGACGATCAACAACTTTGTTACTTCCACCATGGGCAAGGCCCTGAATGCCGTGCGTGACGATGAAACCGCAGCCGAGGCCATGACCGTCAACACCCGCAAAACCAAGATGGCGGCCTTTCTTTTCGGCGCCTTCTGGGCTGGCGTGGCCGGTGGCTTGCTGGCCCACGTACTGCGCTACATCAATCCGGCCATGTTCAGTGTGCAGAAACTGGCCGAGGTGTTGGCCATGGTCTATTTCGGTGGCCTGAATTCTGTTTACGGCTCCATCGTGGGCGCCGTATCGATCAGTCTGCTCGGTGAAGCATTAAGGCCCCTTGAGATTCTCAAGTGGATCGTGATTCCGCTGCTGCTCATTCTGGTGATGATCTACCGGCCCACCGGTCTCATCGCATTCAAGGAATTCGACGTCAGGCAGGTGTTCGGACCCAAGGAGGTGGATTGATATGCCGCTGCTGCACGTTACTGACATGAGCCACAACTTCGGCGGTCTGCAGGCCGTTGCCGACTATCACCTCAGCCTGGATCCGGGCCAGATCACCGGCCTGATCGGTCCCAATGGTGCCGGTAAAACCACCATATTCAACCTGATCACCGGCATCTACCGGCCCACACACGGCTCGGTCATGTTTGACGGCCAGGAACTGGTGGGCAAGAAACCAAACGAAACCGCCGCCATGGGACTGGCCCGCACCTTTCAGGAAATGAAGCTGTGGCGCCACATGAGTGTTCTGGATCATATCAAGATGGCCCGCTATTCCAAGCTTTCCTACGGCCTGCTGGGGGCCTTTTTAGACACCCCCAAACGGCGCCGTCAGGAGCGAGAGGCCACCGACCTGGCCATGGACTATCTCAAGATGTTCGCGGTGGATCAATTTGCCGACCAGCTGGTGGTCAATCTGCCTTACGGGGCCCAGCGACGGGTGGAGATGGCCCGCGCCATGGTGATCGAACCCAAGGTGCTGCTGCTTGACGAGCCCACGGTGGGGATGACCCCGGACGAGATGATGGCCATGATCGAAGTCGTCCGCAAAGCCCATGAGCGCTTCAACCTGGCTATTTTTTTGATCGAGCACCGTCTGCGTGTGGTCCATGAACTGTGCCAGCATGTTCAGGCATTGGTTTTCGGACGGGTGCTTGTGGAAGGCCCGCCGGCTGAGGTTCAAAACCATCCCAAGGTCATCGAGGCCTATATCGGCGAACAGGAGGTAGAATTCTGATGCTGCTCAATGTTGAAAACCTCCGGGTATCTTACGGGAAAATCAAGGCGCTGCATAGCATCAGTTTCAGCATCGATGCCGGTGAGATCGTTACCATCATCGGGGCCAACGGCGCCGGAAAAAGCACCACCTTGCGGGCCATTTCGCGCATGGTGCCCGTTGAAAGCGGAAGTGTGATGACCTGCATGGGCAAGGACATGCTCAAATTCGCGGCCGACAAGGTGGTCAGCCAGCTGGGAATTACCCATGTGCCCGAAGGACGCCGGCTGTTCGGCAATCTAACCGTGATGGAAAACCTGCAACTGGCCACATTTGCCCGCAAGGACCGCGATAAAGTAAAAAAAGACATCCGTCGGGTGTTTGAGATTTTTCCCCGCCTTGAAGAACGGCGGTCCCAGCCGTCCGGCACCATGAGCGGCGGTGAACAGCAGATGCTGGCCATCGGCCGGGCCTTCATGAGCGGCCGGCGTCTGATGCTGCTTGACGAACCGTCCATGGGCCTGTCCCCCCTTTTGATGATGAACGTGTTTCAGGCCTTGAAGGAGATCAATCAACAGGAGGGCACGGCGATTTTGCTGGTTGAACAGAATGCGCGCCTGGCATTGAAGTTTTCCCAGAAAGGCTATGTCCTGGAAACCGGTAATCTGGTGCTGGAAGGGGACTCGCAGACGCTGATCAATGATCCGGAGGTGAAAAAGGCGTATCTTGGCGGATAATATATTTGTTTGTGGCTGAAAATGTTTATTGATCAGTCAATTCTATTTGCTGAAAAGGTGTTAAGTGTGAAGGGAAGGTAGCCTGCCGATTTTAATAAAAATCGATCCCAATCCTTCACTTAACACTTAAAACTTAACACTTAAAACTTGAAATTCCCTACAAATCCCCGTATCCATATCACAATATTTCATTTCCATCATTGAACCCGAATAAGGAAATTACCAATGATCCGTGCAGCAGTTGTAGGGGCCAACGGTTACGCCGGGGCTGAGCTGGTTCGCATTCTGTCCGGTCATCCGGACGTGGAGTTGACGGTGATCACCTCACGGCAATATGCCGGAAGCGCCTTTGACGAGATCTACCCAGCGCTGAAAACCATCGTTCGCCAGGACTTTATGGAGAATGATCCGGAACTGATCGCCAGACAGGCCGATGCCGTGTTTCTGGCCTTGCCGCACAAGGCATCCATGGGCATGGCGCCGGCGTTGGTGGCCGCCGGCAAGCGGGTGATCGATCTATCCGCTGATTTCCGGTTCACCAATCCGGCAGCCTACGAGGCTCACTATCAGCCACATACCTGTACCGATCTTCTGGCGCAGGCGGTGTACGGATTATGCGAAGTCAATGGCGAAAAGGTCAAAACCGCCCAGCTGGTCGGCAATCCCGGATGTTACCCCACCAGTGTACTGCTGCCCCTGTTGCCGCTGGTCAAGGAACGGCTGGTGGACCCAGGCACGATCATCGCCGATTCCAAATCCGGTGTTTCGGGTGCGGGACGTGGGGCGAATGAGACCACTCATTTTTGCCATGTCAACGAATCCTTCAAGGCATACAAAGTCGGGGCCCACCGCCATACGCCGGAAATCGAGGAAAAACTGTCCCAGGCCGCCGAATCACCGGTAGCCATCACCTTTGTTCCCCATTTGCTGCCCATGACGCGGGGAATGGAAAGCACGATTTACGCCCAGCTGACCCAAGGCACCGGCGTGCAGCAGATTACCGCGTGCCTGAACGATTTTTACCAGGGGCGGTCGTTTGTCCGTCTTCTGGGCGAGGGGGGCGTACCCAATACCCTGAACGTCAAGGGGACCAATTTTTGTGACATCGGCTGGACCGTCGATCCGGGTACCGGTCGCCTGATTCTGCTGTCGGTGATCGACAACCTGGTCAAAGGCGCAGCCGGGCAGGCCGTTCAGAATATGAATTTAATGTTCGGTTTTGATGAAAAAGCCGGGCTCAGTGATGTCCCGTATCCGCTATAAAATGGCGACGTGCATCTTTTTAAAATAAGACTAAAACCAATCAATGCCGCGCGATTTTGTTAAATGCGCGGCATTTTCATTGGATTCTGACATGCCGAGTTTGTGATTGTTTTTTAAGATCACTAAATTGGTGCCAGATGGCAAACCCGCACTTTACATCAGCCGCATGTTGACAACCCGCACGATTTGAACTAAAAAAAGAACGTTTTTGCCGTCTGTCCCATCAGGGGAATACCCACATTTTACAATACAAATCGCCGATCAAGACCAGTTGCAAAATAATTGCAGGCTTGTCACTGCGCCATGTATGCACAGAAACCATCAATGTGAAAGGAGACAGGAGATGACAGCAACGTTAATCAAGGGTACCGAGATCCGGGAGCAAATCCTCGAAGAAATTACCGCCGAGGTGAATCAGATCAAGGAAAAGCACGGTGTGGTTCCCGGGCTGGTCACCATCCTTGTAGGCGAAAACCCGGCATCCATTTCTTATGTCACACTGAAAATCAAAACCGCCCACCGGGTCGGATTCAAGGAAGTGCAGGACAATCAGCCGCCCGATATCTCAGAGGAAGATCTGTTGGCGCTGATCGAAAAATACAACAAGGATGACAGCATCAACGGCATCCTCGTTCAGTTGCCGCTTCCCAAACACATTGATGAGAAAAAAGTTCTCAATGCCATCGACCCGGACAAGGATGTGGACGGTTTTCATCCAGTCAACGTGGGTCGACTAATGATCGGTGGTAAAGAAGTCAAGTTTCCGCCATGTACGCCTTTCGGTATTCAGGAAATGATCGTACGCGCCGGCGTTGAAACCAGTGGCGCTGAAGTGGTGGTTGTGGGACGCTCCAACATCGTCGGCAAACCCATTGCCAACATGATGGTTCAAAAGGGTCCCGGCGCCAATGCCACCGTAACGATCGTGCATACCCGTACCAAAGACCTGGCTGCCCACTGCAAACGAGCCGACATCCTCATCGTCGCCGCTGGTGTGCCGGATCTGGTGAAACCGGAATGGATCAAACCGGGTGCCTGTGTGATCGATGTTGGTGTGAATCGCGTCGGCGAAAAAATCAGTGAAAAGACCGGCAAGAAGATTGCCATCCTCAAAGGCGACGTGGACTTCGATGCGGCCAAAGAAATCGCCGGCTACATTACTCCGGTTCCCGGCGGTGTTGGTCCCATGACCATTACCATGCTGATGCTCAACACGTTGAAGTCCCTCAAGTTCAAACTGGGGATTGCTTAAAAACAGCAGAAAATTGGCTTGGCTTGCCTTTTAGAGCTTGAAAAAGTCTGGATCAGGCTTAATAATAGAGAAGAAGTGACTACTAACTGAGCAATTTTTACCGTTTTCTTTAGCCGTTAACTGCACTTTCTCAGACAAAGGGCTTTGAACAAGCTCCATAAGCGATAAATAGTCAGAAACAACCAATGCTGAGCTGCCATGATATCGGTCGATCGGTATCATGGCAGCTGTCGTGATAGTTCCTTGCTGATAACCGATTAAGCTGCTGGAATATTGGTATAAAAATGGAAGAAATACGTCGCCGAAAAGCAACGTCACGAAAAGGGCTTTCCTTTGTTGTTTTCAACAGCGCCGGCAAGCAAGTCAAAAAGTTCAACACGTCACTGATTTTTTTCATTCTGCTGATCATATCTGTTGCCTCAGGGGGGGGCTTGCTGGGGTTTTACATCTATGATTATCACAATATGCGGACATCCATGGTCACGATCAGTCAAATGGCCCAGAAAATTATTGACCAACGTTCCAAGATTACTCAGCAGCGATTGCAAATTCAAACCTTTGCCAATGAGATCAATTCCCTCAAAGAAAAGCTTGTTAAACTCGATCAATTTGAAGAACAGATCCGGATGATTGCCAATCTCGAACCCGAAAACGATGAAGCCAATCCGTCCGGCATTGGCGGGGCAACGCCGGACAGTCTGGACTCACAGTTGGAATTAAACGAAGGGCATGAAACCCTGATTCGAGAAATGCATCAAGAGATCGATGATCTTGAATCCGCAACTACCATTCAATTAAACAAGTTTGATTTGTTAAAGGAGGAACTGGAAGAGCAACGCAACATGCTCGCTGCAACACCGGCCATTCGACCGACCGTGGGGTGGATGACCTCCCGATTCGGCAAACGAACATCTCCGTTTACCGGGCGCAACGAATTCCATAAAGGCGTTGATATTGCCAATCGAAAAGGCACGGCGATTGTGGCGACAGCTGATGGCGTGATTTCTTTTGTCGGCAAAAAAACCGGTATGGGCAATGTCGTCGTTATCGACCATGGCCATGGTATAATCACCCGTTATGCACATTTGTCCGTAATTTTAAAACAGCGGGGCGAAAAAGTGGAAAGAGGGGATATTATTGCTCAAATGGGCAGCACCGGTCGTAGTACCGGCCCTCATTTGCACTATGAAGTTCACCTAAATGGCGTTCCGGTCAACCCCCAAAAATACATCCTCAATTAATCATCAAAGGTGATCCCAACCGTTGGCGATCCTTCCATACCGCATTAAAAAATCATCTTTAGCGCTTGAGTGGCCCGGAAAATTAGTTTAGGATATCAGGGCATTGAAAATGATTTCGCGTCTGCCAGAACGCATCGCCAGTCTGATCGTTACGATTCAATTGAAAAAGATGATTACGGCTGCACAGATCGACGCGCCTGTGCCTTATGCCGTATGGTGTTAGAAGGCTCTTATTTATGGACGATCATTATGTTTCAAGCTGAGGTGATCGTTCATGTTCAGGAAAGTGGGAATACATAAAAATGATCGGAAAATTTCTGACCCAAATTTTTGGAAGCCAAAATGAACGCCAACTGAAAAAGCTTCAACCACTTGTGGAGGCGACAAACGCGCTGGAACCCGACATTCAGGCCATGGACGATGACCGCCTCAAGGGCCAGACCCAGCGTCTGAAAGAGCGGGTCGCCAACGGTGAGCCCTTGGACGACATTCTGCCCGAAGCCTTTGCCACCGTGCGGGAGGCATCGGTCAGGGTGTTGGGCATGCGGCACTACGATGTTCAGCTGATTGGCGGGATGGTGCTTCATCAAGGCACAATCGCCGAAATGAAAACCGGTGAAGGCAAAACCCTGGTTGCCACACTGCCCGCTTACCTCAACGCCCTGACCGGTCGCGGGGTTCATGTTGTGACGGTCAATGACTATCTGGCCCGGCGCGACACCGAATGGATGGGCAAAATCTATACCTTTTTGGGGCTGAGCGTGGGTACCGTTCAACACGGCCTGGATGACCGGCAGCGTAAAGCGGCTTATGGCGCGGACATCACCTATGGCACCAACAATGAATTCGGGTTCGACTATTTGCGCGACAACATGAAGTTCGACGGCGGTTCGTTGGTTCAGCGCGAGCTCAATTTTGCCATTGTGGACGAGGTGGACAGCATTCTGATTGACGAAGCGCGCACGCCGCTGATCATTTCCGGTCCGGCTGAAAAATCGACCCATCTATATTACCAGGTCAACGGCATCATTCCCAAACTTCAAGCCGAAACAGACTACAAAATCGATGAAAAAGCCCGCAGCGCATCGCTCACCGAAGACGGGGTGGCGCATGCCGAAACGCTGCTCGGTGTGGAGAACCTTTATGATCCCAGTAATATCGAATTGTTGCACCACACCAACCAGGCGTTAAAGGCCCACACCCTGTTCAAGCGTGACGTGGACTACATCGTAAAAGAGGGGGAGGTGATCATCGTCGATGAATTTACCGGTCGGCTCATGCCCGGACGTCGCTACAGCGAAGGGTTGCACCAGGCCCTGGAGGCCAAAGAAAATGTAAAAATTGAAAATGAAAACCAGACCCTGGCGACCATTACATTTCAGAACTATTTCCGTATGTACGACAAGCTTTCCGGCATGACCGGTACCGCAGACACCGAAGCGGCAGAGTTCAAGAAAATTTATAATTTGGATGTGATGATCATCCCCACCAACAAGGACATGATTCGAAAAGATTTTCCCGATGTGATCTATAAAACCCGGCGGGAAAAATTTAACGCCGCCATCGAAGAAATCAGGGAATTGAACAAGAAGGGACAACCCGTACTGGTGGGTACGGTATCCATCGATATTTCCGAGCAGCTCTCCAACAGCCTAAAAAAGAAAGGCATTCCCCATGAAGTACTCAATGCCAAGAACCATGAAAAGGAAGCCGAGATTATCTCCATGGCCGGACAAAAAGGGGCGGTAACCATTTCCACCAACATGGCTGGCCGCGGAACCGACATCGTGCTTGGCGAAGGGGTCACTGAACTGGGGGGGCTGCATATTCTCGGTACCGAACGGCATGAAAGCCGGCGCATCGATAATCAGTTGCGCGGTCGTTCGGGCCGCCAGGGTGACCCGGGGTCATCACGCTTTTATCTGGCCCTGGAAGACGATTTGCTTCGCATTTTCGGCGGAGAACGGATTACCGGGATCATGGAGCGCCTGGGCATGGAAGAGGGCGAACCCATCGAGCACAACCTGATCAGCCGGGCCATCGAAAATGCCCAGTCCAAGGTGGAGGCGCACAATTTCGATATTCGTAAGCATCTGCTGGAATACGATGATGTGATGAACCAGCAGCGCGAGGTGATCTATAAACAGCGTCGGGATTTGCTTACCGGCGTGGACTTGAAAGAGACCATTGAAGATATCATGATGGAGGCGGCCGAGGTCACTGCCGGCCAGTTTGCTGATGAGCGGGCACTGCCCGAAGACTGGGATTGGCCGGCCATCTCCGATGCGGTTTTCCAGCAGTTCAATTTCCGGCTGGAAGAGATGGATCAAGACGCCCTGGACGGTCTCAATGCAGACGGGCTGGCCCAGGAAATATACGATCAGGCCCACCGGATTTACCAAGAAAAAGTCGATATGCTCGGTGAAGCCGAATTCCGGCAACTGGAGCGGGTGGTCATGCTGCAAACGGTGGATAATTTGTGGAAGGATCACTTGCTGTCCATGGACCATCTCAAAGAAGGCATCGGCCTGCGCGGCTACGCCCAGCAAAATCCACTGTTGGTCTACAAGAAAGAGGGCTTCGACATGTTCCAGGAGACCATCGACCGTATCAAGATGGAAACCCTGGGCATTTTGTTCCGTATTCAGTTGGCCGAACCCGATCATATCGAAGACCTTCAAAAACCCAAGGAACAGAAATTGGTTTTTTCCGGTGGTGATGGCGCGCCGCCGGCAAAACAACCGGTTAAGCGTGACACTGAAAAAATTGGCCGCAATGCCCCCTGTCCGTGCGGCAGTGGAAAAAAATACAAAAAGTGTTGCGGCAGATGAAAAGGTTTTCTATGACAGGGTAAAAACGGCTTGAATGCAAGATCAACCCAAAGAACCCAATGAACTCAATAAGCCCAAAGAACCCAACAAACGCTAAAACAATCGGTGTCCTCTCCGACACCCATGGGCTGCTTCGACCGGAAATCGAAAAACAATTGTCCGGCTGTGACCATATTTTGCACGCCGGCGACATCGGCGATGGTGCCATACTCCAGCGGCTGGAACAAATCGCCCCGGTGGTGGCCGTGCGTGGTAACATGGACTATGGATCATGGTCCAATGCCCTGCCGGTTAAAGAAATGGTGGAGATCGAAGGGGTTTTCTTTTACCTGCTGCACGATCTATATCACCTTGACCTGGACCCGCTTGCTGCCGGCATCCATGTGGTTGTCAGTGGTCATACCCATCAGGCCAAGCTGTTTCGCAAAGACGGCGTCATCTATCTGAATCCGGGAAGTGCCGGTCATCGACGAAGTCATTATCCCATTTCCATGGCCATGGTCCACATTGATGAAAAAACCGTGACCCCGCAAATCATCGAAATCGATGACTGATTTAGGGTGTCATGGGGTCGCCGTATTTTCAATCAGGCAAAGTGGATGAAAAAGAAATGCACTTTACAATCCATGGTACCGATGATTATAATTGATGTGCGAAAAATTATTGGGATAAGCGTTAATCGACATAAAATGTACTGTGATTAATATTTGTTAGATGGCCATCAGGGTAAACATCGATAATCCAAAAAAACATGACGCAACCGCAAACAGGTGAACAGGTCCACTCGGAAACCCGAGACCAGACTCGACAACCCCCCATGTATCGTGTACTGCTTCACAATGACGATTACACGACAATGGAGTTTGTGGTCGAAATCCTGATGTATATATTTAATAAATCACCTGAAACGGCCGCCAAAATCATGATGAACGTTCATCAGAAGGGGGTCGGTGTATGTGGTATATACACCCATGAGATTGCCGAAACCAAAGTCAATGCGGTTCACAACCTTGCCCGTGAAAGCGGCTTTCCACTGCGTTGCAGTATGGAACAGGAATAGACAGCTATGATCAGTAAGGAACTCAGTGCTACATTGGGCTTCGCCGTTCGTGAAGCAAAGAAACGCCGCCACGAATATGTCAGTGTCGAGCATGTGCTGTTCGCCATATTACACGATACCACAGGCCTTAATATTGTGGAAAAATGCGGTGGCAATATCGATAATCTAAAAGCCAGTCTGGAAACCTTCTTCAACGAAAATCTGCAGATGATTCCTGAAGAAAATGAGTACGTCCTCCAACAGACGATCGGCTTTCAGCGCGTCATCCAGCGGGCGGTCAACCACGTACGCTCCGCTGAAAAAAAGGAAGTGGCAGTTGGGGACATCCTGGCTTCTATCTTCATGGAAAAGGATTCACACGCGGTCTATTTTCTAAACGAAGAAAACATTTCAAGGCTGGACGTGCTGCGGGTGATTTCCCATGATCTTCCCGTGGAACCGCCCAGCCAGGAGCCGGAAACGGAAACCAAAGAAGATCAAAAGGGCGCCAAGAAAAAAGCCAACCCGCTGGACAGCTATACGGTGAATTTGATTGACCGGGCCGCCAAGGGGAAATTGGACCCGTTGATCGGTCGCGAGTTGGAGATGGAGCGCACCATGCAGGTGCTTTGCCGGCGCCGTAAAAACAACCCCATTTTCGTTGGTGATCCAGGCGTGGGTAAAACCGCCATGGCCGAGGGGCTGGCGCAGAAAATCTGGGATGGTGAAATTCCCGACCTTCTGAAAGACGTGCGCATTTTTTCATTGGATCTGGGCGGTATGCTTGCCGGATCAAAATTCAGGGGCGATTTTGAACAGCGCCTGAAGGGCGTTGTGGCCGAGCTTAAAAAACGAAAAAATGCCATCCTTTTCATCGACGAAATTCATACCATTGTGGGAGCCGGTGCGACAAGCAGCGGTTCCATGGATGCCAGCAATATCCTGAAACCGTTTTTGTCCACAGGTGAGCTGCGTTGTATCGGTTCGACCACATATGAAGAGTACAAGAACCATTTTGAAAAAGACCGTGCGCTTTCCAGACGCTTTGAGAAAATTGATATTCTGGAACCGCCGGTGAAAGATGCCATCCGGATCTTAAAAGGGCTGCGCACCCGCTATGAGGAGCATCACGACATCGAATATACCGATGCGGCGCTGAAATCCGCCTGTGAGTTGGCTGCCAAATACATCAATGATCGCTACCTGCCCGACAAGGCCATTGATGTCATTGATGAGGCCGGTGCTGCCATTCGGTTGACCGGTGCCTCCAACCGTAAAAAAATTCATCCCTCGGACATTGAAAAAATCGTGGCCAAGATTGCCCGCATTCCGGCGGTAAATGTCTCCACACCCGACAAGGCCAAACTGGAAAATCTGGACGGTCAGTTGCGTGAAGTGGTGTATGGCCAGGACGATGCCATTACCGCTTTGGTAACGGCCATCAAACGCAGTCGCGCAGGGCTGGGACAGCCGGAAAAACCAGTGGGATCATTTCTTTTCACCGGCCCGACCGGGGTCGGTAAAACCGAGGTGGCCCGCCAGGTGGCCCGCCTGCTCGACGTGGAGTTTATGCGTTACGACATGAGCGAGTACATGGAAAAGCATGCCGTGGCCCGGCTCATCGGTGCCCCTCCAGGATACATCGGTTTTGACCAGGGGGGACTTTTAACCGACGGTGTCCGCAAACATCCTTACTGTGTTTTACTGCTCGACGAGATTGAAAAGGCTCACGAAGATTTGTTCAACATTCTTCTTCAGGTGCTTGATCATGCCACGTTGACGGACAACAACGGCAAGAAGGCCGATTTTCGCAACGTAATTATCATGATGACCTCCAATGCCGGCTCCAGGGAGATGAGTAGTGCAACCATTGGTTTTGGTGATCCCAAGGGGGATTCGGCGAACAAGGGCAAAAAGGCCATCGAAAAAATATTCAGCCCAGAGTTTAGAAATCGTCTAGACGGTATCATCAACTTCAACGCGCTCGACCGAACGATCATGGAGATGATTGTCGATAAATTCATGAGTGAATTGATCGTTCAGCTGGCAGCTAAAAAAGTGAACATCAGTTACTCTGACAACGCTCGAATATGGTTAGCCAAAAAGGGATATGATCCGCAATACGGTGCCCGTCCCCTGGCACGTGTCATTCAGATGGAAATAAAAGATGTCCTGGCCGATGAAATTCTCTTTGGCAAGCTTGAAAAGGGCGGGAATGTAAAACTGGATGTGGGAGATGAAGATCGGTTGGTGATTGAATATCTATAAGCGATATTTTTTTTAAGTTGACAAGCGCATGGGTCGATGCCAGTTTTTACCCTTTCTAAACGACTTTCCTTTCCACCCGCGCATCTAGCGATCAAAGAGGGGCTGTTGGCCGTGGGGGGAGACCTTACTGTCGATCGCCTGCTAACGGCATATCGAAGCGGAGTATTCCCCTGGTACGCTGACGGTGATCCAATCCTTTGGTGGTCACCTGACCCCCGCCTGGTCCTTTACCCACAAGAATTGAGAGTCTCGAAATCCCTCAAACGCGTCATTAATAAAGACCTGTTTCAAATTACGTTCAACAACGCTTTTGAGACCGTAATCCGTGGCTGCGCCGAAACAAAAAGGTCTTACGGCGACGGAACCTGGATCACCGATGAGATGAAAGACGCCTACTGCAGGCTGCATCGGCATGGATACGCCCATAGTGTGGAGGCATGGCAATCCGGCAATCTTGTGGGTGGACTCTATGGTGTAATCATCGGGCGTATCTTTTTTGGTGAATCAATGTTCAGCAAAGTCAGTAATAGTTCGAAGGTCGCCTTTGTCAGGCTGGTGCAACACCTCAAGCGGTTGCAATTCGTACTCATCGACTGCCAGGTAAAAACAGATCACTTGATGCGTTTCGGTGCCAGGGAAATACCTCGCAAGGTATTCCTGGAACAGCTTAAGAAGGCGGTGGATGCGAAACCCAACTATTTATAGACGAAAAAAAGGGTTCCCAATAAAAGGATGCCCCCCTTTTCCCTTAGGATGCAACAATTAATTCAGAGGTATTTATCTTTGCGATTTTTTATCTGCCATGGTGGACGTTGATCGCATTGCCGCTATTCCAAGAGTTCAAGGATAATTCGCTTCTTGGTTTTTCCTGACGCCGCATTGAGAATGGTTCGGATGGCCTGAACATTTTGTCCCTTCCTTCCGATGATTTTACCCAGATCCTGCTTGGCTACGGATAGTTCAATGACAATGCTTTGATGGCTTTCGATTTCATTGACGGATACCTGTTCAGGCATGTCCACAAGAGCCTTTGCAATTTCCTCGACTAGCGTCTTCATAGTGCCCCCCCAAAATATAGTTATGCGCCTTATTCTCTTCCACCCACAACCTAGTGCTGACGAATCAAACACTTTACCATCGATCACTTCATGAACTATTTTCGTTCTAAATCTTTATCTTGTCAAATATTCTTGCGAAAAATCATTATCAGGAATGAAGAAAAATCCTATAAACCCCTTTTGGGGGGGTGAAATAACAACCTCCGGGCAGAAAAACGGCCCGGAGGCATTAGGATGGTTACGTATTGGCTGCGTTGCTGAAACCTAAATCAAACGCCTTCAGGTTTACGTCCACAAATGACGCCTTGGTTTTCGTTTGAATGGCCAGCTCAAGATTTTGCCTTGAAATTGGCAAAATAGACGTTTGAATCAATGCGCCCAAAAGGACGATGTTGACTGCCATGACGCTGCCCGCTTTGATTGCCAGATCAACCGCATCCATGGTGATCAGCCGGCTGGTTTTGGCTTTGATCAATTCTTGGGCCTGGGCTAGGTCCGGATACGTGCCGCGCCCAATGGCCACGGTAAACGGCGGTAGTGGTGACAGGTTGGTGATGACAGTGGTTCGGGCATTGCATTTATTGAGGGCCCGCAGGGTTTCCGACGGTTCAAAGCCAAGCAAAACATCCGCTTCATTGTCAGAAATGATGGTGCTTTTTGCATCACCAAAAACGATGGCCGATTCCACCACACCACCGCGCTGAGCCATTCCATGAATCTCGCTCATGCGTACGGGTACGCCAGACAATAGCGCCGCTTCACCGAGTACTTTGGACGCCAGCAAATTTCCCTGGCCCCCCACCGCCACAATAATCAGTCTTGTTGTTTTCATGATTGGTTCCCATATCAGATAGGCTCCCGGCGGTCATTGAGATGCCGGTGGCCGTTGGTTGATGATTTTTAACCTGCTTTTTGCTGTTTGAGCGGAACAATGGCGTTTTCAGGGCAAATCTGGGCACAAACAGCGCACCCCACACAGGTATCAGCGTTGATTCGTACCTGATCGCCTTCCAGATAAAACGCTGGGCAACCGATTTCATTGATGCAATCGCGATGGTTTTTGCATTTGTCGGTAACGGTGAATGCGCGGCGCTTGAGCTTATTCAAACTGCTTGCATAAAGGGTACACATTTCCTGGGAAATGATCACCGATACCCCTTGGTAATCCATGGCTGCTTTTACCGCTTCAATACTCTTTTTCACCTTATACGGTTTGATGACGGTCACATGCTGGACGCCGATGGCGCGAACAACCGCTTCAATGGAAATACGGCCATAACCGGATAGATTGAGGCTTTGCATGTCAACACCGGGATGGGGTTGATGACCGGTCATGGCTGTTGTGCCGTTATCCAAAATAATCAACGTAAAGTTGTGATTGTTATGGACCGCATTGACCAGGCCGGTCAGGCCGGAGTGAAAGAAAGTCGAATCACCGATGAATGCCACCACCTTTTTATCGGTTGTTTTTGAAAAACCGCAGGCGGAACTGACCGATGAACCCATACAGATCACAAAATCCCCCATGGACAATGGGGGCAGAAACCCTAATGTATAGCAACCGATATCCGTGGGATAAATGGTCTGAGATCCTTCGGCCGCTTTTTTTACGGCGTAGTAGGTGGCCCGGTGGGAGCAGCCGGCACATAGATTGGGTGGGCGTTGGGGAAGTTCCGGCACATCCGACAGATCAAGCGGCTGATTCCTGGTATCGGCAACGCCGAAATAATGGGCGATCACCCGGCGAACCATGGACGGATCGAATTCATAGAGTCGGGAGAACAGGTTCTGGCCTTTACCTGAAATGGGCAGAACCAGGGCACCTTCCTGGGCAATGGCCTTGACGGCCTCTTCCATGAATGGTTCACCTTCTTCGACGATCAGTACCTTCTCACAGCCACTTAAAAATTGTTTGACCAGGCCGGGTGGCGTTGGATGGGAAAACCCCAGGCGTAGCACCCGTGTGTTTTTCTCGATTCCCAACTCCTGGACGGCATCGGACACATAGTTATAGCTGACGCCGTTGCAGATAATGCCCCAGTCGCCTTTCCCCTCGATGAAATTGTAGGACGAAGTTTCCGCCAGTGCCTGGGCCTTGTCCCAATTCTCCAAAAGCCGCACATGCAAGCGGCGGGAAACCGCTGGAACGGCAACCAGATTGAATGGATCCTTGGTGAAATCACCTTTGGTGATGGGCGGTTTGATTTGGCCGAGCTCAACAAAGGCACTGGAGTGATTGACTCGTGTAGTGGTGCGCAGAATGACCGGCACGCTCAGTTTCTCGGAGAGCGCAAAAGCATCGATGGTCATCTGACAGGCTTCTTCCACGGAAGCGGGCTCAAGGATCGGCAGCCCTGAAAGTTTACCATAGTAACGATTGTCCTGCTCATTTTGGCTGGAGAACATGGATGGATCGTCGGCGGTGAGAATGACCAAGCCACCTTTCACGCCCAAATAAGCCAGGGTCATCAAGGGGTCGGCAGCCACATTCAGGCCTACATGCTTCATCATGCAAAAGGTCCGCAAACCGCTGTTGGCTGCACCGGCCGCCACTTCCAGGGCAACTTTTTCATTGGTACTGTATTCAAAGTATAAATCACTTTCATGAGAGATCTGGAAAAGATTGAGCGAAATCTCAGATGATGGTGTGCCAGGGTAAGTGGTGGCAAAGGCAACACCGGCTTCGATGGCCCCGCGAGCTATCGCTTCATTGCCCAGGAGCAGCATTTTTTTACCCGGTTCGGCTGTGAGTAGTTTGTGCATAGCGGTTTCCTGTTGGAGTTAACGGATTATTGATTAATTACGATTGATAAACAAGGAAAGGGGAGACGCCGACAACGCTCGGAGACTCCCCCTTCATTATTTGAAATGTTTTGTTGTTTAGCCGTGTTCTGTTTCTGTTTCTGCCTCTGGCTCGGAAGCTTCTTCGACCGCTGCGTCTTCCTGTTCACTGTCACCTGTCTCGGTCTGATTTTCATCTGATTCCGATTCAGTATCCTCGGCAGCAGCCTCTTCGGCGGCAGCAGCCTCCGCAGCGGCTTTCTCTGCAGCAGCCTTTTCCGCGGCCGCTTTTTCAGCAGCGGCTTTCTCGGCAGCCGCCTTTTCAGCGGCGGCTTTTTCTTCCAACTGCTGGATCAAAACCTCATGATCGGCAATCTTCTGCGCAATTCTTTCTTTTTGCGCTTCGTCAGGCGTCAGGTTGCTGACTTCTTCGAGAAAGCCGATGGCAGCCTTGAGATCATCAATGGTGCCGCGACTGCCGGCAACATCGGCCTTGTAGGTAAGAATCAGTCGATCGATATTATCCAGACGCGCATAGGCGATTTCTTTTAGCTCTCTTGTCGATCCGTATTCCAAGGCGGTTTTCAGCGTTTGCTTGATGTTTTCGAAATCCGGGATGCCTGAGACATCAAGCAGCGCGTCCGCTTCATTGATGTAGAATTGAAAAGCAAGTGGGTAAACTTCATTGGAGCGATAGACATCTTTGATGGCTTCCGGGACTGGAATACCTGGCAGGTCCATCAGTTTCTCTTTGCCCAGGGGAGCGAACTTGCCTTGCCAGATTTCCAGGGTGCCCTGATTGTCGGTCAGATAATATTTAGAGGAATTGGAAGCACTGGCGCCGATGACGAGCAAAATTAAGAAGGCCAAACCAGCGGCGGCAAGCTTGATTGTGTTTTCCACGGGATCCGACGGTTTCTTTGCGGAAGCCTGAAGTGGAGCGGGTTCATAGGAGACCTTAACATCCGGTTTCTGTTCAGCGGCTTTTTTAATGGCTTCCGCTTTTTCCGCAGCAGCTTTTTCCGCAGCAGCTTTTTCCGCAGCAGCCTTTTCCGCAGCAGCCTTTTCCGCAGCAGCCTTTTCCGCGGCAGCCTTTTCCGCAGCAGCTTTTTCCGCAGCAGCCTTTTCCGCAGCAGCCTTTTCCGCAGCAGCTTTTTCCGCGGCAGCCTTTTCCGCGGCAGCCTTTTCAGCGGCAGCTTTTTCAGCAGCGGCCTTTTCCGCAGCGGCCTTCTCTGCGGCAGCCTTTTCAGCAGCGGCCTTTTCAGCGGCAGCCTTTTCTGCAGCAGCTTTTTCAGCAGCGGCCTTTTCAGCGGCAGCTTTTTCAGCAGCAGCCTTTTCCGCAGCGGCCTTTTCCGCGGCAGCTTTTTCAGCAGCGGCCTTTTCAGCGGCAGCTTTTTCAGCAGCAGCCTTTTCCGCAGCAGCCTTTTCTGCAGCAGCTTTTTCAGCAGCGGCCTTTTCTGCGGCAGCTTTTTCTGCAGCGGCCTTTTCAGCGGCAGCCTTTTCAGCAGCGGCCTTCTCCGCAGCAGCCTTCTCCGCAGCAGCCTTCAAATCCTTCTCACTGTATGTATTGGCCAAGAGCCCTTTAATCCGTTTGGTATCGTCTGCAGAGTAGCCCGCCAACAATTCCGGTGCTGAGAATACAGACTTCTCGACCTTGTCGGCAGGCACGGTATACAGCGTTTTGGGCACAACGATGTCAAATTGTTTGTTGATCAGTTCTTTCACAGACACGGGTTTGGGTTTCGGTGCTGCCTTTTTGGCCGGTGCATTCTTCGCAGCGTCAATGAGATCCTTCTCGCTGTACGTATTGGCCAAGAGCCCTTTAATCCGTTTGGTATCGTCTGCGGAGTAGCCTGCCAAGAATTCCGGTGCTGAGAATACAGACTTCTCGGCCTTGTCGGTAGGCACGGTATACAGCGTTTTGGGGACAGCGACGTCAAATTGCTTCTTTAAAAGATCTTTCACCGAAGTCGGTTTAGACATTTCTGCGGCTTTTTTAGGCACTGCTTTTTTCTCTGTCTTTGCCGCTGGTTTGGCCTTGGCTGCCGCTGTTTTAGCAGCTGGCTTCTTTTTTGGATTCTTTGAGGCCGCGGCTTTTTTCGGTGCACGCTTTTTTTTGGAAGTAGATTTGATCAGACTCTTTTTCCCCATGAAAAACCCCTTTGAATTTGTATTTGGATTGGCCTATAGTAGTACGGTATGACAACCCAGACTTATAAAGGAATACGTGTTGATTGTAAATGATTTTTTGGGATTTGGGCGGGGTGCCGACGACGGTAACGTACTGGAAAAAAACCTGTATGCAAGCTTCGATTGAGGCCAAAAAAAAGATACTGATCGGTATTTTAAAGTCATATCAAACGTTGGCTGTTGCCTTGTCCGGCGGGGTTGACAGCGCCCTGCTGTTGGCTGAAGCCCACGATATTCTGGGGGATCGGTTGATCGCCGTCACTGCACGCTCACCGATCCATCCTGAACAGGAAATTGCGGATGCGGCATCGTTTTGCAATGACCTGGGCGTTGCGCACCGGGTAATCGATACCGCTGAGCTGGACCAGGCCGACTTTTTAGCCAATACCCCACAACGTTGTTTTGTTTGCAAGATGACCATGTTTGGCCAGATAAAAAAGATCCTCAGGGAAAAGGGGGTTGAGTATTTGGTCCACGGCGCCAATGCCGATGATAATAATGATTATCGGCCCGGATTACATGCCGCTCGGGAACTGGGTGTCGGTGCGCCTTTGATGGATGCCGGCCTCACCAAGCATGAGATCCGGTTACTGGCTAAAGACCGGGGACTAAGGGTTTGGAACAAGCCTGCCATGGCTTGCCTTGCCACCCGTATCCCCTATGGCACCCCGATTACAAACCGTCTGATTGAACAGATCAGACAAGCGGAAATGGTTCTGGACAGCGCTGGATTCAAAGGCTGTCGCGTACGGCATCATGGTGCAATTGCCCGACTTGAAGTCCCATTGGATCAGTTGGTACGATTAATGAGCGATCCAACGCGCGGGAGGTTGGTCGCCAAGCTGCAAGCGCTTGGATTTAGCCACGTGTGCGTGGATCTGGAAGGATATGTGCGTGGAAGCATGAACCGGGCGATAGAAACCGTTTTATAAGGTCTGACCGAAACGGTTTCGATCAGATCGATAATTCCCAAGGCCAAATAGAAATGACGGATTTACTGGTAAAACTTTACGACCAGCAGGATTCGGCAATGGCTGCAAAAAAAATGGCCAATGCCGGCATCCTTGTCCGACGGGCAATGGCCAGTGAAAAGTATCCCGCACTCCAATGGGTCAACAGTCATTTTGGTGATGGATGGGCCGCTGAATGTGATGTCGCTTTCTCACGCCAGCCAATCGGCTGTATCATTGCCGTTGCAGGTAGCAGGGTGGTCGGTTTTGCCTGTTATGACACCACCTGCCTCAATTTTTTGGGTCCCATCGGTGTTGATCAGGTCCATCGCCAGCAGGGGGTTGGGCGAATGCTTTTGCACGTCACCTTGCAGGCCATGGCCAATATGGGATATGCCTATGCGATAATTGGTGGTGCCGGTCCTGTCGCATTTTTTGAGAGCTGTGTGGGCGCCATCCCCATTCCCGAATCCACACCAGGGATTTATCGTCCAGCCATTAAGTAAAGGAACGTAAACTTATGTCATTTACCTGGTTCATGAGTATGCGCTATCTCAGAGCCCGTGAAAAGCAGGCTTTCATTTCGCTGATTAACCTGCTGGCTACGGCCGGTATTGCTGTCGGGGTCATGGCGCTAATTATCGTTATCGCCGTGGTGACCGGTTTTGAATCGGAGATGCAAAAACGCATGCTGGGCATCGAATCTCATGTATGGGTCATGCGCTACGGTGAATCAATTACCGACATTGAGGCAACAATAAAAAAAATCGAATCTGTCCAAGGTGTTCAATCGGCCAGTCCTTTTATATCTACCCAGGTGATGCTGAGAAGCGCCCATGGTGTCACCGGTTCGATGCTCAAGGCCTATGATCCTTCCCACGCGTCCCCGCCCATTTTTGTGGACGATGGGTCTTCACTTTCCCAGTCGTTGGTTGCCGCCATTGCCAATGAATCTGAAGGTAAAGCGCCCGGGCTAATCATCGGCCGGGTCACGGCCGAGAAACTTGCCGTTGGCCAAGGCGATCCCATTTATCTAATCGCCCCGTTGGGAAAGGGCGGTAAGGGCAATCAGATGCCCATGGTCATGCGGTTCCGAGTAGCCGGTATCTTCGAAATTGGCATGAACGAATATGACGGTTTTTTTTCATTTGTCAGGTTGGACGTGGTTCAGCGGCTTCTCGAGATGCCCGGACAGGTCAATGGTTTTGAAGTGCGCGTCACGGATATCTACAAGGCGCCCCAGATTGCCGACGCCATCGTCAGGCATCTGGGATTTCCCTTTTTGGCCCGGGACTGGATTCAATTGCACCGCAACCTGTTTTCCATGTTAAAAATGCAAAAAATAGTGATGTTCATTATTCTGACGCTCATTGTGCTTGTGGCGGCATTTAACATTGCCAGTGCCCTGATTATGATGGTCATGGAAAAAACAAGGGATATCGCCATATTAAAAACCATGGGGGCCACCAACCGGCATATTCGGAAAATATTTGTTTTCAAGGGCCTGGTGATCGGTATGGTGGGGACGTTTATCGGGGGCATTTTAGGCTTTTTACTATGCGCCATTTTAAAACGCTTTCCGTTTATTAAATTGTCCGGGGATGTCTATTTTTTGACTACACTGCCGGTTCAACTCCAAGCGTCTGATGTTCTCGTGATTGGTATCTCCACCATTCTGATTTGTTTCATGGCCACGTTGTATCCGGCGACCAGTGCATCTTCCCTGGAACCTGTCGATGGAATCCGGTATGGCTGACACCAGTTGTCACAAAAGCGTATGCGTATTGGTGTTCAAAGTATGTTTGTCCTTAGTGGCGGGCATAAATGTTGCTTAGAATTTATCAATATGAATGTGATTGCGTACCCTTTTGTGTCCATTCATTTTAATTGGACTGATACAAAGGTGTGAGATGCCCATGGATGAAAAGGAATATTGGTTCCATTATCATATCAAGCTGGAAGACGGTCAACAAACGCACTTTCGCATTGCTTTGGACCCGGAGACGTTGACCATGATTCCCGTCTCGTCCGGGCCTTACCCCGCCTGGACAGCACTCTCCCATCATCAATGTCAGTGTTGTCCATTATCGGCCCACACCCATGATGTCTGCCCCATCGCTGTGAACATCACCGATTTGGTCGATCGATTCAAAGACATACTTTCCCATAAAAATTGTCTGGTCGTCTGCAAAACCATGGATCGTACCTATTCGAAGCATACATCGGCCATGGAAGCACTGACGTCGGTGTTTGGTATCATCATGGCGACCAGTAACTGTCCGGTCATGAATTTTCTTAAACCCATGGCCCGATTTCACTTACCGTTTTCGTCGGTAGAGGAAACCACGGCGCGCAGCACATCATTATTTCTGCTGGGACAATACTTTGAGTATAAAAAGGGACGGGTGAAAAGTTTTGATTTTGATCGTTTAGAAAAAAGTTATGCAAAAGTACAATTGGTCAATGAGGGGCTTCTATCGCGTATTCGGAGTTTAGGAAACAAGGATGCGGATAAAAACGCCATTATTACGTTGCACTCCTTATCGCAGTTTTTATCGTTAGAAATGGACTTCAGTTTGAACACCATTGCCCACTTTTTCGAAAGGGGGGGCAATGCATGAAGTGGCCGGCAGGCTCTTTTGATATTCAATAGCGCTTGCAATTTTTAAATGATCCTCGTATATTGGCGCGGGCCGCTTTGGAAAGGCCCGCTTTTTTTAGGAAAACCATACAACGCAGTCCACTTTGATTTGGGCTCAACCGATCGGCGCCAAACCCGGTTGAACGCTTTGAGCAGGTAAAATCAAATGAAAGGAATAGCAGGTGAGTTGAGTTTTGATAGGTAAACTGATCAACGCCATACGGGCCGTATTCATTAATAAGAAAGGTCCTGAACCTACCCAACCCGTCGATTCAAGCGGCACCTTTCCCCCCACGAAAGCACAGCGGGAACATCCAAAACGCGCCTTAGATTCAAAAACACACGGCTTACGGGATGATCGCCGGGAAGATACAGGCACGGGTGCCAACAAGCGTACTATCCATGCACCCAAATGGAACCGTAACGATTTTGTTGTTCCGGAAAAAGACGGCCATAAAAGATTCCATGACCTTGATCTGCCTGATCCGGTGCTGCATGCCATTGCCGATTCCGGATTCTCCTATTGCACACCGATCCAGGCCGAAATTCTGCCTTCAACCATAAAAGGGCAAGACGCCTTTGGACGGGCTCAGACCGGCACGGGCAAGACCGCCGCTTTTTTGATTACCGTGCTGGCACGGATGCTAGCGTTACCGCGAAAAGGTAAATCCCCTCATGGACAGCCGCGGGTGCTGATTATCGCGCCGACCCGCGAACTGGTCATGCAGATCGCCGATGAAGCCAGGCTGCTTGCCAAGTATTGTCCGTTTTCAATTGTCAGCGTTTTTGGTGGCATGGACTATGAGAAACAGCGACGCCAATTGCAAGGCAAGGTCGTTGATATCATCGTGGCCACACCAGGCCGCCTGCTGGATTTCAAGCGGCGTAAGGATCTGGATCTGAGCAAAGTGGAGATGCTGATTATCGATGAGGCGGATCGTATGCTCGACATGGGATTTATTCCCGATGTTCGCCAAATTGTCTACAGCACACCCCATAAGGACAAACGGCAAACCCTGTTTTTCAGCGCCACGCTGACCCCGGATGTGACGCGCCTTAGCGGCAGTTGGACACGTAATCCGGTCAGTGTTGAAATCGAGCCGGAACAAGTCGCTGTGGATACGGTTGAGCAGGTGGTTTACATTGTTACCACCGATGAAAAGTTTGCCTTGACCTACAACATTATCATTCAGAAAAAACTTGATCAGGTCCTCATTTTCTGCAACCGACGGGACGAGACCAGACGGCTGGCTTCCATGCTGGACCGCTATCGGATCGATTGCGCGGTTTTATCCGGCGAGATCCCGCAAAAAAAACGCATTCGTACCTTGGAACAGTTTAAAAACGGAAAAATCAGGGTACTGGTGGCCACGGATGTGGCCGGCCGGGGAATTCACATCGAGGGCATGGATCATGTGATCAACTTTACCTTGCCCCATGATCCCGAAGACTATGTCCATCGCATCGGACGTACCGGACGTGCCGGTGCCGCCGGAACGTCGATCAGTTTTGCATGTGAGGAAGATTCATTTTACATTCCGGCTATTGAGGATTTTATTGGCAAACCGCTTCACTGCATCCCCCCGGATGACAAATGGCTGGACGTGCCCCCCCCGCCGCCCAGACGTAAGAAACCCAAGCCCAAACCCAGCGGGGGCGCGAATAAACCCGCTGGCGGTCAGAAAGGTACGCGCCGACGCCGACGCCGCCCCAGTGGTGGTGGTGGTGGGAATCGACCCCCGCGCCGGCCAGGCAATCGTCCGCCCCGTTCCAGAGCTGACAAGCCGAAGCGGAAAAATCCACGATGATGCCCAGACAATGTATGATCAACGTGATGGCGGATATTATCGGTCTGGATGATACCTACACCGACATCTAATTTATTCCAGGTATTCCTTCCCATGGCCCAGCACCAGAAACAAAGCGACTATTTTGCCCAGATTGCCGATGGCCTGGAAACCATGGGGGCCAACGAACTCAGCGATTTGGGGGCAACCGGACTGCACCCTGTTCGTCGCGGCATCCATTTCAAGGCGGATCGTCAAACCCTTTACCGGGTCAACTACTGCACCCGATTGTGCACCCGGATCCTGGCTCCCATCCGCAGTTTTCACTGCCCGGATGCCAAGGCGATTTACCGGGCGGCGCAGAAGATCGACTGGTCGCGGTATTTCCGTGTTGACCAGACATTTGCCGTCTTTGCCAGCACCGCCGGCAGTCGTGTCCCCCATTCACAGTTCGCTGGACTGACCCTCAAGGACGCCGTGGTCGACCAATATCGGGACGCATTTGGCCGGCGGCCCAGCGTGGATACCCGAAACCCCGATCTATGGATCAATCTTTACCTGCAAAAGGATCGCGGCACCATCAGTATTGATACCTCCGGCGGCAGCTTGCATCGTCGCGGCTACCGGTTGAAAAGTGTGGACGCCCCCATGCAGGAGACCGTTGCCGCTGCCGTGGTGGCCCTGTCCGGATGGGATGGCCAAACGGTGATCACCGATCCCATGTGTGGCTCCGGTACCCTGATCGTCGAAGCGGTCATGTCCTATTGCCGGATTCCCGCGGGGTATCGACGGGAACGTTTTGGATTTCAGCAGCTGCCTGATTTTGATGACAGGCTTTGGAAACAGGTCAAGGCCGAATTGGACGCAAAGATTCGCAAACTGCCGCCCCAGTTGATTTACGCCAGTGATATCGACGCCCGGGCCGTTGCTGCCACGCGGTCCAATTGTAAACAGATTCCCCATGCCCGCCTGGTCAATGTCATGCGCATGGATCTTTTTCAAATCAACGCGCTGACCAATCGCATTATTTTGTGTAACCCGCCCTATGGCATCCGCATGCAAGGTGAGGGGGACATGCGTGAATTTTACCGTCGTTTGGGTGATTTTTTAAAACAGCGCTGCAAGGGATCGACAGCTTACCTTTATTTCGGCGACCGTGAAATGATCAAATCGATCGGGTTGAAACCCGCCTGGAAAAAGCCGCTGCGCAACGGTGGGTTGGACGGGCGGCTGGTAAAGTACGAACTGTATTGAATAACGTTGGGAGCATTCAGGAAAATTCATGGCTGCACTAATTACCCTGCGTGATATCAGTATGCATTTTGGCGATGCGCAAATACTGGATCACGTGAATCTAACCGTGGCCCCGGGAGAGCGCATCTGTCTGGTGGGGCGTAACGGCGTCGGGAAATCCACCCTGATGAATATTCTGGCCGGCCGACTGGCACCGGATGAGGGTGACGTCATGCTTGCTCAAAACCTTGTGGTCGGTTACTTGGATCAGGAGGTGCCCAAAGACTTTCACGGGACGGTCATGTCGGTCATTTGCCATCGATTGGGACCCCAAGGCCGGCATCTGGCCGACTATCGGCGGCTTTGTGACGAGGATGAGGGTGATCAAGCAGCAGCCAAAAAGCGTTTGGCCCTTCAGCAGACGATCGATGCTGAAAATGGCTGGACCATTGAGCAACAGGTGGCAAGGACTGCCTCGCAAATGAACTTGGATGTGGATGCAGAGGTCGGCAAATTCTCAGCCGGCATGAAAAGGCAGGTGCTTCTGGCTGCAGCCCTTTGCGCACAGCCGGATATTTTGCTGCTCGATGAACCCACCAACCATTTGGATATGCCGGCCATCGACCGGTTGGAGTCCTTTTTGCTCAAATTCGGCGGCACGCTGATCCTGATCAGCCATGACCGCATGCTCATCCGGCGCCTGGCCACGCGTATCCTGGAAATTGATCGGGGAGACCTTTTTTCCTGGGATGGCAATTATGACACGTACCTGAAACAAAGCCAGGCGCGTCTTGAGGCGGAGGCCAATCAAAACGCACGCTTTGATAAAAAGCTGAGCGCCGAAGAAGTCTGGATCAGGCAGGGCATCAAAGCGCGCCGCACACGTAACGAAGGTCGGGTCAGGGCACTGGCGCGCTTGCGTGAGATCCGCAGTAGCCGGCGCGATCGCATGGGCAGGGTTCGCATGAGCCTGGAGGAGGCGCCCCGTAGCGGTAAAATTGTCATTGAAGCAACGGACCTTTGCTTTGGGTTTGGCCAGCAGAACATCGTAAAAAATTTTAACTGTACGATCATGCGGGGGGATCGCATAGGGATCATCGGTCCCAATGGCGCCGGTAAATCAACCCTGATTCGTCTACTGTTGAAAAATTTATCGCCCCTTAAAGGCCGCATCAAACGTGGCACCAACCTCAATGTGCGTTATTTTGACCAACTGCGCGATCAGCTGGACGAGAACAAGACCGTGCAGCAAAATATCAGCGACAGCGATATGCTGGACGTAGGGGGGAAACGCCGCCATGTTATCGGGTACTTAAAGGATTTCCTGTTTTCTCCCCAGCGGTCCCGTACACCGGTCTGGGTCCTGTCCGGCGGTGAAAAGAATCGTCTGCTGCTGGCCAAGCTTTTTTCAAAACCGGCCAATGTGCTGGTGCTGGACGAGCCGACCAACGATCTGGATGTGGAAACCCTGGAACTGTTGGAGGAACTTTTGTTGGAATTTGCCGGGACCGTACTGCTGGTCAGCCACGACCGGGCCTTTATCAACAATGTGGTAACCAGTACACTGGTGTTTGAAGGTTCCGGGCGGATTCAGGGCTATGCCGGTGGATATGACGATTGGCTGACGCAGCGCCCGGCACCCGAGACCAATGAGACACCCAAGCGGGCTGAAAAAAAATCCATTGCGCCGGTCAGGCCGGCGCCTGATGCACCCAAAAAACTGGGGTATATGGAAAAACGCGAACTGGATGCCTTGCCCGGCCGTATCGAATCCCTGGAATTACGCCAGGAGGAATTGTTTCAGGTGATGTCGCAGCCGGATTTTTACCGTCAGGAAAGTGATCATATCGCCGCAGTAAAATCCCAATTGGCCCAGGTTGAACAGGAACTCGAACAGGCCTTTTTACGCTGGGAAGCGTTGGACGCCCGGGACGGAAGATAGTTTTATTCGACGTTCATTGTTCAAGGGGTGGGGTCATAATCAGAGGAGGCTGATATCCCCTAAGCCTTCTCGAATAATTTCCGGTACATCATCCTCCAGGCTGACCACACTGGACGGCATGCCTGCCACCGGCCCGCCGTCTATCACCGCATCCAGACGCGAGCCAAAGTGATCATGGATCAAGGACGCGTCATCAAACACCTCGCCGTCGGGGGTCGTGGCACTGGTTGAAATGATCGGATTGCCCAGGGCCTGTATCAAGGCCAGACAGATGTTGTTGGCCGGCACCCGGATGCCGGCGGTTTTGCGTTTGGTCAGCATGATTTTGGGCACCAGCTTGGAACCTGTCAGAATAAAGGTAAACGGGCCGGGCAGCAGCCGTTTCATGGTTTTATAGGCGTAGTTGGAAACCTTGGCATACTGGCTGATATTTTTTAAATCAGCACAGATAAAGCTGAATGGTTGGTTTTTGGGGCGCTGTTTGAGCAGATAAATTTTCTCGATGGCCCGCTTGTTCATGATGTCGCAGCCGATACCATAATAGGTGTCGGTGGGATAGGCGATCAGCCCGCCTGACTTCAAAATATCCGCAACCTGATCGATGAGACGCTGCTGGGGATTGTCCGGATTGATTGTATACAGCATGGCGATTCAACGGCTCCTATGGGCGATAGCCAAACAGCCAAAATAAATGGTTGGGCATATGACATTAAGGTTCTCTGCCTATGCCATAAAAACCAAAGAACCGAACTTATTACGGTCAGAAGAGGGTGTCAAGCTTCCAAATAAAGATTGATTAAGCACCACTGATTTGTTAGTTTGACCAATTAATCGGTTGCTCACCGGAGCATACCCAGATCCACTTGTCAGGATCCATCACCGGCAAGGCCAGAACCGATAGTAACCCCAAATCTCCAGTTTTTTCAGTCCATTGTATGAGGACCGGACAGACTGTTGAAAGACGACATCCTTTATCACCACTGCCGATTACCCGGTTAACTTCCATATATTCGCGGAGGATTTTATGAACAACCTATTCGCAGAGGAAGCGTATTCCTTTGATGATGTCCTGTTGATTCCCAGTTATTCCGATGTTCTACCCAAGGACGTCAATACCCATACCCAGCTGACCCGGGATCTGTCGCTCAATATCCCCATTGTCAGTGCAGCCATGGACACCGTTACCGAAGCGCAAACGGCCATCACCATGGCCCGGGAAGGCGGCATCGGTTTTATACATCGCAATATGAGTGTCAAAAACCAGGCCATGGAAGTAGACCAGGTGAAAAAATCGGAAAGCGGCATGATCGTTGACCCCTTGACCATTGATCCGGACCGGCCCATCGAGGAAGTGATGAAATTGATGGCCCGTTATCGGATTTCCGGTGTTCCGGTAACCCGGGGGGACCAACTGGTGGGAATTGTTACCAATCGCGATCTCCGGTTCGAAACCGACATGAGCAAGAAAGTCAGCGATGTCATGACCAGTAAAAAACTGGTTACGGTCAGCGAAGGCATCAGCCTGGAAGAATCAAAGAAATTGCTGCATGCCCACCGCATTGAAAAGCTGCTGGTTGTCGATAAAAATGGTCGCTTGACCGGCATGATTACCATCAAGGACATCGAAAAGATAAAAAAATATCCCAATGCCTGCAAGGATTCCATGGGACGGCTGAGGGTCGGGGCGGCGGTCGGCGTGGGGCCGGACATGATGGCCCGTGCCGACGCCCTGCTCAAGGCCGGTGCCGACGTGATCGTGATCGATACTTCCCATGGTCATTCAGGCAACGTAATCCGGTCCATCAAACAGCTAAAGGAAGCATTTCCGGATATGCAGCTGGTGGCCGGTAACGTGGGTACTGATGAGGGGGCCCAGGCCCTGGTCGATGCCGGTGTGGACGGCATCAAAATCGGCATCGGCCCCGGATCCATCTGCACCACGCGTATTGTGGCCGGCATCGGCGTGCCTCAGATTTCCGCCATTGTCAATTGCCGAAAGGTATCGGAAAAGACCGGCGTACCGCTGATCGCCGACGGCGGCATCAAGTTCTCCGGCGACATCACCAAGGCCATCGGCGCAGGTGCCCATACGATCATGATCGGCGGTCTGTTTGCCGGCACCGAAGAAAGCCCGGGAGAGACCATCCTTTTTCAGGGGCGCAGTTACAAGGTGTACCGCGGTATGGGCTCGTTGGAAGCCATGAAGAAAGGCAGCAAGGACCGCTACTACCAGACCGAGCAGGAAAGCGACGACAAACTGGTTCCCGAAGGCATTGTCGGCCGGGTACCCTATCGGGGAACGCTGTCCGGCAATATCCATCAGCTGATGGGCGGCCTCAAGGCCGGTATGGGATATGTGGGTTGCCGAACCATCCAAGAGCTGCGCGAAAAAGCCCGTTTTGTCAAAATCAGCGCTGCCGGCATGCGTGAAAGCCATGTCCATGACGTGATCATTACCAAGGAGGCGCCCAACTACCGGGTGGACAACTAATACCCAAGCAGAATTGACCCCTTGGATTGATATCTGCGTTATACGCAAAAACAATCTTTAACGAGGCAACCGATAGGATAAGATGACTGAAAACGCTTCCAATTTTGTCCATCTGCATGTCCATACCCAGTATAGCCTTCTGGACGGGGCCATCCGGCTGGGTGATCTGTTCAAGAGAGTCAAGGAATTTGGTATGCCGGCGGTGGCCCTGACCGACCATGGCACCATGTTCGGCGCCCTGGATTTCTATCAGCAGGCCGTGGCTGCAGAAGTCAAGCCGATCATCGGCTGCGAGTGTTATGTAGCCCCCCGCACCCTGGCTGACAAGACGCCTCAGGACAAAGCGGGAACCCGTCACCTGGTATTGCTGGCCGAAAATCAGCAGGGCTACCAGAATCTGTGCAAATTGGCGACCATTGGTCAGTTGCAGGGCTACTACTACAAGCCGCGTATCGACAAAGAAGTATTGGCCGCCCATGCCGAAGGGCTCATCGCCCTGTCCGCCTGTTTAAAAGGGGACATCCCTCAGCACATTCTGGACGGACATATGGACAAGGCCGAGGCAGCCGCGCAGTTTTACCTGAAGACCTTCGGCGAGAACAACTTTTTCCTGGAACTGCAGCACAACGGCATCCCGGCCCAGGAAAAGGTCAATCAAGGACTGGTCGAATTGTCCAACCGGCTTTCCATTCCCCTGGTGGCCACCAATGACTGTCACTATCTCAATCAGCAGGACGCCAAGGCCCATGAAATCCTGCTTTGCGTCCAGACCCAGAAAGTGATTACCGACAGCGATCGCTTCGTCTTCGACTCGGACCAGCTCTACTTCAAGTCACCGGACGAGATGCGGCGAACCCTGGGTGATTATCCGGGGGCCATTGAAAATACAATGGCCATCGCCGAGCGATGTCATATCGAATTTGATTTCGACACCTACCATTTTCCCCAGTTTGATGCCCAGTCAGGCAAAACCGCCGATGAGCTCTTTGACGACATGGTGCGTGAGGGGTACGCGCGTCGCATGGCCGTCATCCGTGAAAAGAACCCTGATTTGGATGAAACGGTTTACCGTGAGCGGCTCGAGTATGAAGTCAAGACCATCAAGGACATGGGCTTTCCCGGTTATTTTCTGATCGTTGCCGATTTTATCCGCTATGCCAAGGAAAACGGTGTCCCGGTGGGACCCGGTCGTGGGTCGGCTGCCGGCAGCCTGGTTTCCTTCGCCTTGTTTATCACCGACCTGGACCCCATCGAGCACGGATTGATTTTCGAACGCTTTCTTAACCCGTCACGTATCAGCATGCCGGATATCGACGTGGATTTTTGCATTCACGGCCGTGAACGGGTGTACAATTACGTTGTCGAACGCTACGGCGGCGGTGATTATGTGGCCCAGATCATCACCTTCGGCAAGATGAAAGCCAAACTGGTGATTCGGGACGTGGGCCGGGCCTTGGGATTGCCCCTGGCCGAGGTGGACACCATCGCCAAATTGATCCCCGACAGCCTCAAGATGACCATTGAAAAGGCCCTGAAGGAAGAACCCAAACTGGCCGAGATGGTCGAGGCCGATCCGCGCATCGCCGAATTGATCGACATCAGCCGGGCCCTGGAGGGGCTTTCCCGGCATGCCTCCACCCATGCGGCCGGGGTGGTCATCGGCGACAAACCCCTGGTCGAGTATCTTCCTTTATACAAAGGCAAAAAGGGGGAGGTTGTCACCCAGTTCGACATGAAGAAAGTTGAGGATATCGGACTGGTTAAATTCGATTTTCTGGGGCTGCGCAACCTGACCGTCATCGACAATGCCCTAAAGAGTATCGAGGCTCAGGGAAAAACCGTTCCCGATCTGGACCATCTGCCCTTTGACGATGAAAAGACCTTTGCCCTGCTCCAGGCCGGTGATACCACCGGCGTATTCCAGCTGGAGTCCAGCGGGATGAAGAATCTGCTGGTGCGGCTGCATCCGGAATCCTTTGCGGACATGACTGCCCTGGTGGCCCTCTACCGACCGGGCCCGCTGGACAGCGGTATGGTCGACGATTTTGTGGATCGCAAGCACGGGCGCAAGGAAGTGGTCTACCCGGTTGAGTCCCTGGCGCCGATTCTGGAGGAAACCTACGGCGTAATCGTTTATCAGGAGCAGGTCATGCAGGTGGCCGGTGAGTTGTCCGGTTATACCATGGCCGATGCGGACAGTTTACGCAAAGCCATCGGTAAGAAGATCGAGGCGCTGATGGCCAAGCACCGCGAGAAATTTATCAGCGGCGCGGTGAAAAACGGGGTGGATGAAAAGGTTGCCACGGATCTGTTTGATCTGATCGAGAAGTTTGGTGGATATGGATTCAACAAATCCCACAGCGCCGCCTATGCCCTGATTGCCTACCAGACCGCCTATCTCAAGGCCCATTTTCCCGTTGAGTTCATGGCCGCTCTGTTGACCAGCGAGATCGACACCATCGACGGCGTGGTCAAGTTTATCAATGAATGCCGCAGCCACGGCATCGAAGTGCTGCCGCCGGATGTCAACGAAAGCTCCACCTTTTTTACCGCCGTGGACGACCGCATCCGGTTTGGCATGGCAGCCGTTAAAAATGTGGGCGAAGCGGCCGTGGACCTGATCATCAAGGAGCGGGAGGAAAACGGCTCGTTTTCGTCTATTTTTGATTTTTGTCAGCGCGTGGATCTGAACAAGGTCAACAAGCGCGTGCTGGAAAGCCTCATCCGCTGCGGGGCCTTTGATTCCACCGGTGTGTATCGTTCCCGCCTCATGGCGGTGCTCGAAGAGGCCCTGGACTATGGCCAACGGATCCAGCGAGAAAAAAACAGCGCCCAGATGAGTCTGTTTGATATGGGCGGAAACGATTCGGTGACAATCAATCTACCGGCCATTCCCGCCATCGCCGAATGGGATGATCGCGAGAAATTGCAGCAGGAAAAGGAAACCCTCGGATTCTACGTTACCGGCCATCCCTTGGACTGCTTCAAGGACACAATGGAAAAGTTCACCAATGTGAATGCCTTGACCATCAAGGAAATCGAGGATAAATGCGCCGTTCGGATCGGCGGTGCGATCAGCAGCAGCAAGGTGATCCGGACGAAAAAAGAAGAACTCATGGGCTTTGCCACGGTCGAAGACTTGAACGGCAGTGTCGAAGTCGTTGTTTTTCCATCGGTTTATTCCAGCTGCGCCGATCTGCTTGTAGAAGATACGGCCGTATTGGTTCAAGGCACGGCCCAGGTCGAAGACAATGGGGTGAAAATACTGGCCGATGCGATCATTCCCATGGAAAAGGCCGAGGAAACCTGGGCCGTGGAAGTACGGTTGATGGTCGACTCCAAAAAAACCGATCGAGACACCTTGCAACGTGTTCAACAGACCCTTAAACGCTACCCCGGCGCCTGCAAAGGGTTTATCCATATCTGTCTGGACGGTCAGGCCGAGGCCGTTATTTCCATGACCGAGGACCTGCGCATCCGTTACTGTGATGCCATGACCCGTGAGATCAATGGCATTTTAGGATATGCCGGCGTGGAGTCCCGTTGCAGCGATGCGGCCAGCGCCATGCGCACCAGTGATCTGGACAGCCGGCGCAAAAATGGCCGGCAGTTTGCCAGAGGATAGGCTCCTGTGGATAGACAACTGACCCTCGGCTATTCTCCTTGTCCCAATGACACGTTCATGTTCAATGCCATTGCCCACCAGGCGGTGTCCATCCCTGGATACCGCTTGACACCGGTGCTCCACGATGTTCAAACCCTCAACCGGCTATCCATGGATGCTGTGCTCGACATCAGCAAGGTTTCCTTCTACGCGTATCTCAAGATAAAAAAGCGCTATCGACTGCTCAGCAGTGGCGCGGCCATGGGATTTGGCTGCGGGCCCATACTGGTTGCCCGGCAGGCGATGACACGCGACGATATTTCCCGTTGCCGGGTGGTACTGCCGGGCCGCTGGACCACGGCCAGTCTTTTGTTTCAGCTTTGGGCACCGGTCGGCGCAACGGTTAGTTTCACCACCTATGACCGTATTTTCGATAGGTTAGCATCGAATCAAGCGGATTGCGGGGTGATCATTCATGAAAGTCGCTTTACTTTTGAATCGGCAGGCTTTAAACCTGTGGTGGACTTGGGGGCCTGGTGGGAGGAAAAAACAGGCTTGCCGATTCCCTTGGGCGGTATTGTCGCTGACAGGCAGCTCGGAAACCCGTTGATCGAAAAAATCGATGAGACCATCCGTGCCAGCATCGAATACGCCAGGACGCACCCGGAAAAAACGTTGCCTTACGTGCGGCAGCATGCACAGGAAATGGACGCCGCCGTGCTAACGGCCCATATTCAGACGTTTGTAAATGATTTCAGCCTGGCCATCCCGCAGGCGGGGATGCAGGCGATTGAGACCCTGGACCGTATGGCCCGACAGGCAGGCCTGCTTTGATGGTCGGCATTGTATTTGCCACCCATCGGGAAGCCAAAGCGCTATTGGATCGATCCAAAGCTGTGGCCATGTCCCAGCGCCCTTTTCCACTTTACCGGATCCAACCTGGACAGTCGACGTCCTGCCTGGTGATCATCAGTGGGATGGGCAAGGTGTCGGCGGCCATGGCCGCCAGCTATTTGGTCATGGGCCGGCAGGCAACCATGCTGATCAGTGCTGGATTGTGTGGACGCCTGCGTGCAGAGCCATCCTGGCAGGTGGGCGATCTTTTTCGTATCACTCACGCCGTTGAAGGGGATTGTGATCGTATGGGCAAGCCTGAGACGCCCGTTGCCTGTGGTGGAAAATGGTTTGCGCGTTTCCCAAAGGCCCGTCTGGTGACCTGTGATCGGCCGGTATTCGATGCCGGCTGGCGATCACGGCTGGCGACGCTCGGCGATCTGGCCGATATGGAGGGCGCTGCCGTGGCTCGCGTGGCCAGCAGCCTGGACAGCGCTTGCGCCATGATCAAGGGCATCAGCGATACTGCCGATGACCATGGCCGTCGGGCCGTGGCCGAAAATATCGATTGGGTGGCAACCCGGATTGCCAGTGCCCTGATGGAAGAAATAAGGACAATGCGGTTTGGATAGAACATTATAAATGCAAGCAATAAAAACGATAGCAAAGAAAAATGAGCTGCGAATCAACATCAACAATAAAAAATGTTTTAAATTTTACAAAAATCGAGCACACCGCCTTCAGCCTGCCCTTGATTTTCACTGGTGCCTGGTTGGGGGCAGGGGGGCGATTCCCCTCCATTCGCGTGATGCTTTTGATTCTGGTGGCTGCCGTTGGTGCGCGGATTTTCGGCATGGCCATGAACCGGGTCTTTGACCGGCATATTGACCGCATGAATCCGCGTACGGCGGCGCGTGAACTGCCGTCCGGAAAAATGACCCTGAGCATGGCCATGACCATCGCCGGCAGTGGATTGACGGTTTATCTGCTGTCCTGCTGGTGGCTCGGTGGGTGGTGCCTGATGCTGGCACCGATTCCGCTGGTCCCGCTGCTTGGCTACTCGCTGCTCAAGCGGTTTACCCCGCTTTGCCATTTTGGAATCGGCCTTTGTCTGGCCTTGGCACCGCTTGGCGCCTATGTCGCGGCTGCCGGGAATCCCTGGTTTTCTCCGGCGGTGATCCTTTTTTCCGGCTTTGTTTTTTGCTGGCTCAGTGGAGCGGATATTATCTACGCCCTGATGGATATCGACAGTGATCGGACGAACCAGATCCACAGCCTGCCTGCCAGACTGGGGGCCGATGGTGCCTTGTGGGTGGCGGCGGCTGTGCATTTTCTCGCTTGGGGCATCCTGGTTATCGTGGTCAAAAGTGTGGGGGGCGGGATCCTGGCCTGGATCACCCTGGCGATCACGGCCATTTTGTTGACCATGATGTATATTCCATCTATCCCCGTACCCAAGCGTTTTTTCCCCATCTCCACCTTGGCTGGTATCGCCGGTGCGTTGGCAACAATGGCTGCCTGACCCTACCGGATTGACCCGTCCAATGCCATTTCCCGACAGGAACCGACTATCATGAATCGCTCTCTTTTTGATGAAGCGCTGGAAAAAGGCGCCCGATGTGAACACTTGTCCGATGAACAGGCCGCTTGCCTGGCCGAATCGATCACGCCTGACCGGCTGCATCGACTGGGCGCCGCTGCCCTGGCCAATCGCCAGCAGCGCTATGGCCGAAAGGCGACCTATGTGTTCAATATCCAGATCAATCCCACCAATATTTGTGGCAGTGGTTGTACATTTTGCAACTATGCCGCCTCAAAACGCGCGCCCCATGCCTATGTGCTGGAGGAAAACGAGATTTTTGAACAGGTGGCCCGCCTGTCCCCCACCGAGGCGCACATTGTGGGGGGATTGAATCAGATCTGGCCGTTCAAGCGCAATCTTGAGCTGGTGCGTGGGTTGCGCAACCGATACGCGAATCTGCACATCAAATCCTATACCGCCGTGGAGATCGACTATTTTGCCAAAACTGCCGGCTTGACCGAATCAGCGGTACTCGATCAACTCAAGGCGGCCGGTATGGATGCCATGCCTGGTGGCGGCGCCGAAATTTTCTCAGAGCGCCTTTACCGGCAACACTGGAAAAACAAGACCAGCCCGGAAAATTGGGTTCGCATTCACCAGTTGGCCCATGGCAAGGGCATTCCCACCAATGCCACCATGCTCTTTGGCTTCGGTGATACCTGGAGCGAGCGCATCCAGCACCTGTTGATATTGCGGCGCGCCCAGGAGCAATCCGGTGGATTCACTTGTTTTATCCCGCTGCCTTTTCAGCCCGGCAAAGGCCATTTCATCGAGCAGGGCCCGACCCCGTTGGAAACACTGGCTGTCCTGGCCATTTCACGCCTGGTGCTGGACAATATCCCGCATTTGAAATCATACTGGCCCATGACCGGTCTGGAAACCGGTGCGGCCGGATTGAGCTGGGGGGCCGATGATATGGACGGCACCATCAGTGAGGAGAAAATTGCGCATTTGGCCGGTGCGGCGACACCGGTGGGCCTGGCTCGCGAAAAAATGGAGGAAACCATCCGGGTTGCCGGATTCATGCCGGTGGAGCGCGATGGTGCGTTTGCCCCACGGAGTGCTGCCGCATGAGTATTCCGGTGGCCATGATTCCGTACACCAATATGGCGCCCTACCGCCAGCTGGGGCCGCCCCCAGGATGTCATTTTGTATCCCTGGTGCCCAGAAAAAGCATTGATGCCCTGCGATCGGGGAAGGTGGTTGCCGCGGCAGTGCCGGTGGGCGGACTGGCCATGCTGGGCGATACCGTGGAGACCGTGGGACGCTTTGGCATTGCCGCCAAGGGGCCATGCATGAGTGTGCTGCTTTTCTCACGCCATCCCTTTGAAGGCATGCATGCCCCGCGGACCCTGCGGGTGACCAGCGAGACGGCTTCTAGCGTGCGATTGCTTTATCTGTTGATGGGCCAGGTTTTTGGATTTGATCGTCTTCCCTATTTGGCGCAGGCGGGGCAGGCGGCCGATGGCGAACTGCTGATTGGTGACCGCGCCCTTGTACGGGGTCAGGTCTTGCAAGCAGATGATCCATATGCGTATGTCACGGATTTGTCCCAAGTGTGGATGCAGTTTAACGGGCGGCCGTTTGTGTTTGCCCGTTGGGTAGTGAAAAAAGATGCGCCGCCTGCGATAAAAGCCGCGATTAACAACTGGCTGGAAACATTTAAAGCAAAAGAATCCACGTTGGTCGAAAGGGCAGTTGCCCCTTGCGCACAGACGTTGGGGCTTTCAGAAGATGTGGCCAGGCGCTATTTTTCTGTGATTCGGCGTTGCCTTGACGCGGAAGATCTACAGGGCCAACAGCTATTTATTGAAAAGATGGAAGGAGTCGGTCAAGGGGAGCTTTTTCAACCTCAACAATGACGGATTCGTAAAAAGTCCGATATCGGCGTTACGCTTCATCCTTCGTCACTGCGGAGTACTAAAAGTACGCCTCATTCCTCAGGATTCGCAAGCCTTGATCTCGGGCTTTTTACGAATCCATCCGAACGGCGACTTTTTACGAGTTTATCAACATGGAATGATGAAATAATGGAGAACCGTTATAGCAAAGCGCAGGCTCTGGAACTTCTCGTTGATACGCCCATGGGCGAGTTGATGAACCTGGCGCATGAAGCGCGCATTCGCCGGTTTGGGAGCCGACCGGTAACCTTTGTGGTCGACACCAACCCCAATTATACGAATGTGTGTGTGACCGGATGCCGTTTCTGTGCGTTTTGTCGCCGGCCGGAGGATACGGATGCGTATCTTTTCAGCCCGCAGGAAATTGCCGGTAAAGTCAAGGCTGCCGCGGCCAAAGGGGCAACCACAGTGCTGCTGCAAGGCGGCCACCATCCCAAGGTCGGGTTGGATGATTGGAAGGCCTATATCCAAGCCATTGGGCAAACCTGTCCAGACGTGCATGTGCATCCATTTAGTCCGGCGGAGATCGCCTTTATGGCCGAAAAGGAGCGTTGCCGCGTTTTTGACGTGCTAAGCGCCCTATGGGATGCCGGTATCCGAACGATTCCCGGCGGCGGGGCGGAAATTCTTAACGAACGGGTAAGGCAAATCATCGCTCCCCATAAGGCCAGCAGCGAAAAATGGTTGCAGGTGTGCGAGACCGCCCATCAGATGGGATTCAAAACCACGGCCACCATGATGTTCGGCCATGTGGAAACCGATGATGATATCATCGAGCATTTGCTTCGGCTGCGAGACCTTCAGGATCGGTCCGGCGGCTTTACCAGCTTTATTCCCTGGTCTTTCAAACCCGGCCAGACCCGTCTTGCTCGGGATGTAAAACAAACCGCCCATCCAGCCCGCTATGTGCGGATTATTGCCGTGGCGCGGCTGGTGCTGGACAATTTCGAGCATATTCAATCGTCCTGGTTTTCGGAAAACATTTCGGCCGGTCAATTGGGACTTCTCGCCGGTGCCGATGATTTTGGCGGCGTACTGGTCGAAGAGCATGTCCACAAAGAGGCCGGGCACGACCGGCAGGCCACCGTGGATAATGTGATTACCATTATCCGGCGGGCTGGCTTTACGCCGGCCAGACGCGATTCATTGTATGAGATAAAGGAAACGTTCTCGGCACCGGACTTGCCGGGTACCGCTACCGAGTCAATCCCCAGCTTGCATAAAAAAGATGGAGAAAATATCGAAAACAGTTATGGGCTCTGAAAGTCCTCTGACTTTTGCAACGCTGGGGTCAATTCTTAAGAACCATTCTCCTGACCGGTAAACGCGGCCTGAGCCTCATTTTCCAGCAGCTGCGGACAATCCGTATAGCGGGGTGAGTAGTGAAACAGGTGATACTGCCTCGCTTTGCAGGCACGGGCCAGTTCTCCGGCCTGGCGGGCGGTGAGGTGATGCTTTTCAAGGGCGATCTCGTGATCTGAATGAGAAAAAGCGGCTTCTACGAACAACATGTCCGCACCACTTGCCAGGGCGATGATTTTTTGGATGTTGTCAGGCGTTGCGGCCGTATCGGCAATATAGGCGATGCGCTGTCCGGGGCGGATGCGCGCAATGGTGGATTGCAGTTTTCCCAGAGGCAGGCGGATCAACGGTTTTCCCACCGCTGCGGATGGAATGTCGATCACGGTGTCTGAATCGGCACCATCGTAAATCAGGGCCTTGAAGCGGGTCAGCCACGGGCCGGGGCAAAGCCCCATGGCATCCAGGCTTTCCTTGATAATGTTGACGTGAAAGCGTTCTTCCAGAGAAAAGGCCAAGACCGGTGTGCCGTGATCGAGATGAACGGCCCGTACCATCAGTTCCGGATCACTCACCACGGTCCCGTCAAACGGCTGCTGCCGGATTTCCCCGCGGGCTGAAAAACCCTTGTGGCAAGGGAAACAGCCGTATAAACGGTGATTGGGATGCAGTTCGGTCACATGCAGGGTAAAGCGGTTGCGATAGTTTTTCACCAGATTCCAGCAATAACCGGCTAGTTTCCCGGCCATATTCGACAAAAAGCCCTGTGGGCCGAAAACGTAAAGGTCCTTGTCCCGGCCAAGCAAAAGACGCAGCACGTGATCGAATCCAATGAAATGATCCATGTGCGTGTGGGTAATAAAAATGTGGGAAATCTTGAGAATATCTCGAGCCGACAAGGCGCTGATATCACCCGCATCAAAAAGCAGCGCCCGGTTTTGGTAACGGAAGGGGACAAAAAGAGCCGGATCATCGAAGGGACCGTTGACCAGTCGGGGTAAAAAACGTGATCCCATCAAGGCCCCTTGTTAGGGCAGGAGCTTGGCGACCTGCTTGTGAATACACATGTAAATATCCGTGTCTGAACCATAGATATCCACAACCGATTTGTGATCGATCAGTTTCTCAATCACGAAGGCCGTACAGTACAGACTGACCACGTTGGGCTGCTGGACCAGATTACGAAATGGCGCAATCATGTAATCCACGTCAAACTCATCCGCGTGGCACAGGGTCTCCAGGCAATTCTGGATCTGTTCCTCGAGTGCGTTCTTGCTGTTTGTTTCCACCAGTTTTTCTTCCACCAGTTTCATGGCAATGGGATTGGCGAACTTGGCCGGATCTTCCCTGACCGTGTTGATAGCGGTCCGCCGGGCGTGTTCCTTTGATGATTCTATTTTGGATAGAATGCTGGATTCACGGTTGCTGGGTCTGAAAACTTTTGCCATGATCGATCACCTGTCGTTATTGGATTGTTCATCTACATACACTGGCTCTTTATAGAAAGATGACCGGACCAATGCAAGCAAAAAAGAGTAATCCGATGATTTAAATCAGGGGGTTTGAAACCACTGCGGATGGGGGTGCAAAATGCCTCCTTCAAAACTCAGGCGGTTGACTGGGTATCCTCAATCACCAGTTGCAGGGTTTTACGGCCATTCCAATAGTTCCACTGGGGACGGAAGGCGATTTTCTCAAAATGACTGGGCGCTGCTGACAAATCATGGTTCACATTAAACTGGATGGCATTAACGGACCCATGGCGGCCTTGACCGCTTTGCAGGACCATCTGTCGGTGTCGTCCACCCACTGTTTTGCAATGCATGACGCGCACGTCCGTGTCCATGAAAAGCGGAGCGGGGTTGCCTTGACCAAAGGGGCCCAGACGCTCCAGACTTTCCATCAACGCCGGGCTCAGCTGGGAAAGCGGCAGGGGGGCATCAATGTGAAGCGTGGGGCTGGGTGGTGTGCCTGCGGTCAACTGCTTAACGGCGGTTTCCAGGCGAACCCGAAAATCATCGATGTTGGCTGTAGGAAGGACCAGCCCTGCAGCTAATGGGTGGCCGCCGAAGCGATCCAGCAAGTCCGCACAACGATCAAGCGCCAAGGTTAAATCAATGGGGGCGACACTGCGGGCGGACCCCTTGCCAATCCCGTTACGAGTGCTGATGACCACCGCAGGACAATGGAACTGCCGTATCAGCCGTGCGGCCACAATTCCCAAAATGCCCTCGTGCCAGCCATCGCCGTCCACCACCAGTGCCGATGGCCCGGTTGGTGGAACGGTCTGGTGGATGCGCTCGAGGATGGATTCCAAAAGCTCGGATTCCATGGACTGGCGCCGGTTGTTGAGTCTGCACAGCACGGATGCCAGGCGCTCGGCTCTTTTGTTATTGTCGGTAAGCAATAGTTCGCAGGCCATGCGTGCATGAACCAGACGGCCAGCAGCATTGATGCGCGGTGCCAGTCTGAAGGCAATCGCCTCAGCATCAACCGGTTGGGGCGATGCACTGCTCATTTTTATGAGCGCTTTGATGCCCGGGCGCTGGCCACGGTTGATCTGATCGATCCCCGCAGTTGTCAATGTGCGGTTTTCCTTGACCAGGGGAACGACATCGGCAACGGTTCCGATGGCGACCAGGTCGCACAACTGTTTCAGATTGGGCTGTGGGCGGTTTTTCCAGAACCCCTTTTCCCTTAAGTGGGTCCGCAGGGCAATAATCAGGTAATAGGCCACGCCCACACCGGCCAGATGGGATAGCTCTGCCGGACAGTCGGGCCGGGTTGGATTGACCACAGCAAGGGCGTCCGGAGGGAACGGGTCTGCACGATGGTGGTCCGTGATGATTGTGTCGATGCCGAGTTGGCGTGCCTGGCAGACCGCAGCGCTGCTGCTCGATCCACAGTCGGCGGTAATGATCAGGCGGGTGCCGGCCGGCTTTGCCTGGGTGTTGATAAAGTCCACCCCCATCCCGTACCCATCGGTCATGCGGTAGGGAATGGCGTAGCTGACCCGGGCACCACACTGCCTCAGGAAGGTCACCAGCACGGCGGTGGCGGTAACCCCGTCGGCATCATAATCCCCGAATACCAGAATCTTTTCGCCATGGTCAATGGCCTGGCTGATGCGCTGCACGGCGATTTTGATATCAGCCATGGCGGATGGCGCCGTCAGATGTCCAAATGAGGGATTGAGGAAGCGTTTGGCTTGGGATATAGAGGTGATGTTACGAATGGCCAAAAGCCTTGCCAATAGCGGGTCACATTGGAGTTGGCCGGAAAGGGACTTGACGATCCGTGGATCAGGATTGAGAATCTGCCATTGTTTTTCCATGCAAGGGGCATATCTTATCCATTAAAAAGGAACAAGACCGAATCGATGATTCGGGCCTTGTCAGGGCCTGCAATCAAGTGGTAGGTGGCATGAAATCAACACTGCAATACTACCGGGTAAACCGAAGACAGATCAGTTTCATCAAATTCATTCTTGAAGCCTACGACAACATGGCCGTGGTGACGACACTGGAACCTCATCAGGCCATTGTCCAGGTGACCATGGCCCCGGGATGTGAGACGGTGATACAACGCGTATTGGATGCATTTTGCCATGAATTTGAAGTGGTCGCCATTGATCGGCCGGCCATTTGACCATAACGAAGGATCAAAAAGTTAGCAATGAACACAAAAAAGCTCCACATCAGTACCATCGGATGCCAGATGAACGTCTATGATGCCAATCAGATTGCCGGTGTTTTGGCGCCGCTGGGGTACAGCCTTACCCAAGACATCGATACGGCGGATATGGTGGTGGTGAACACCTGCACAATCCGCGAAAAAGCTGAACAAAAGGCGTTCAGCGCCCTGGGGCGTCTGGCCAAGATAAAACTCGCCAACCCATCGCTGATTGTGGCGGTGGGGGGATGTGTGGCCCAGCAGGAAGGCCAGGCCATCGTCAAACGCATGCCCCATGTGGATCTGGTGTTCGGTACGCATGCGATTTTTCGCCTGCCCGAGATGGTCCGTCGGATCGAATCCACCCGCTGTCGGATCGTGGATGTGCGCCTTTCCGATACCATCGAGAATGATACCGTGGTGGTGGGACCATTGGACACCGGGCAGATATCCGCCTTTGTGACCATTATGCGTGGATGTGACAACTACTGCACCTACTGCGTGGTCCCCCACGTCCGGGGCCGGGAAGCCAGCCGCCATCCCGATCGGATTGTCCAGGAGATTCGTATGCTGGTCGGGCAGGGTATCCGGGAGGTGACCCTTTTGGGTCAGAATGTCAACAGTTACGGAAACAAGGAGGCATTGTGCAGTTTCGCTGAATTGTTGGCGCGGGTGAATGAAATTGAGGGATTGGGTCGTATCCGCTTTACCACTTCCCATCCCAAAGATCTGTCCGAAGCCTTGATTCAGGCCTTTGGCTCTCTGGAAAAGCTGTGCCATCATATTCATCTGCCCGTACAGTCCGGCGACGATTTGATTTTGAAGCGCATGAATCGCCGATACACCCGCCGCGATTACCTGAAAAAAGTTCAGCGTCTGAGAACGGTGTGTCCGGGCATTTCCATTACCTCGGATTTCATTGTCGGTTTTCCCGGTGAAACGGATCGCCAGTTCCAGGCCACGTTGGACCTGATCAAAACAGTTGGCTACGATGGTCTGTTCGCTTTTATGTATTCGGATCGGCCCTTAGCCCCGGCTACCGCTTTTTCCAATAAAATCAGCGATGCTGTCAAAAAAGAGCGGCTCCAGACACTGCTCGATGTTCAACGGCAGATTACCGAAAAGCGTCACCAGAAAATGGTTGGCAAGGTTCAAACCGTGCTGGTTGAAGGACCCAGTCGCAGCATTGATACCGGGCAGGCATTGGCCACCGCCCCCCAGACCCGGTGGTCGGGTCGCTCTTCCTCCAACCATATCATCCATTTCACGGCGCCAGATATACTACTGAAAAAGAAACAATGGTTGACAGGTGCTTTTGTGGATATCATGATAGAAGGAGCTTATGCCCACTCTCTGTGGGGGCGCATGCTGAATGAACCAAACGGTGAACCATCCAGTAAAGGAGACACAATCGTTGCTGCATAAGGTAAACATCGCGGGACTAGCCATGGACCCAGCCTCAAATACGCCCATTATTCTGCTCAAAACAGAAGAAGGGGATGAAACCTTGCCGATTTGGATCGGACTTTTGGAGGCCACCTCGATTGCATCGGCCTTGCAGAATATCCAATTTGACCGGCCAATGACCCACGACCTGTTTAAAAATCTGACGCAACTGCTCAATATTCAGATCGATCGTATTGATATTTGTGACCTTCGAGACAACACTTTTTTTGCGGAAATCCACTTTGCTGCCGATGACCGTTCGTTTACCATGGACGCACGCCCCAGTGACGCCATTGCGCTCGCATTGCGTTTCAAAGCCCCGATTTTTGTGGATGACCGGGTGATGGAAAAGTCGCGTCTGGGAAAAGACAGCGGCGAAGCGCTTGACGACAGCGAGGAAGGTAAAAAGTGGGCTGAATACCTTGAGAAGCTTGATCCCGAGGATTTTGGAAAGTATAAAGTCTGATCCGATCCCGCCATTTCATTTTTAAAACGATGACGGCCCGGTAACCTGTTGCCGGGCTATTTGCGTGTCTACGTATCAAACAAAACGCTTTCTGGATGGTAGCTAATTAATATATATAGTGGTTTTAGATTGGAATAAATACCATATCGTGTTAATACGTAAAACAACCGTTTTCATAAATCGTTGTCCGGCGGCCATGGGTAAGGTGGGCGACCACACGCTTTTTCTCCGTGTTGACCAGGTCCCAGTGCAGCGCTGAATCGTTGAACCCCAACTGAACCTTTTTGGCTCGGGTAAGCGATTGAATATCTCCGTCATAGGTATCGGCATAGCTGGCACCCAAGGCGATATGGCAATTTCCCCATCGCCCGCCGTAATTTTCATCAAACAGGGTGTTGGCCATATATTGATTGATCTTTGAAAAGCGTTTATCGGTCAGGGAAAACTCACCCAATCGCGCTGCACCGCGGTCCATTTTCATCTGTTTGGTCACGAAATCGACACCCATGTCAGCGGCAACGTCTACAGCGGTGCCTTTTCTGAATGTCAGGCGGATACCCTTGACCAGGTTCCCACTGCGATAGGACGGCTGGTCAGCAAAATAATGGCCATTGGTGCCACGCCAGTCGGGTGAGAGAAACAATTCAAAACTGGGGATATTGTGTCCCGAAATGCCGATCCATTTCCTCTGTTCACCTGGTGTGACGGTAAGATCGATATTTTCGGATTCAATATGAAAATAGTTGACCTGCAGGCTGTTGAGCCAGCGTTTAATGGCGGCTGCGTTTTTAAATACCGATTTCCATTGATCCACTGGATTTTTACGGTTGAGGTAGCATGCGTTGACAATCTGTTTAGTGTATTCGGTATCGGACAGCCCGGCATGGCGGGCCAGTTCGGCGGTTGGAAGCATACACAGGGTCCAACTGAAGAGGCCGGCTTGTTCCCGATCTTCAAGAATATCCCGCAAAAATTTTTTGGAAAGGGTAAATCGAGAGATTTTTTTCGGGTCGATCGTGCCAAGATGGGTGATGGAGGCTGGCGCATGGAGAAAAATGGACCCGTTTAAATGTCGGTACAGATCCTCCTCACCCGGTGGATCAAAGACAAGCTGCAGTCGGTTGGCCAGACGGAAAAAATTTTTTTCCATTTCAGGCGTTGGGCTCATCCGTCGAATGGGATTCATACCCATTTCAAGCAATCGGGCTTCAAGGATTTCAGCCAATCGAATCGCATCGATGTTGAACCGTACCAGGACGATGTCACCTTTTTTAAACGGTTTGCTTCTTGCTGTGCGAAGTCCCCAAATCAAGACATCGGCGTAGCGCTTAAGTTGTGTTTCTTTAAGCATCGTTGTCTCCGAACGGTTCGAAAAGCGGTTGGCAGCGGCTTGATCAATGCTCGTCCTTCATAAAATATCGGTGATATTCAGGTTCTGTGAGATGCTTTTTCAAAAGACTGGAAATCAGATCAAATATGGCTTCGCGATCCTGGCTTGTCAGTCGTTTGCGTAAATGCTGCATCAGTTGATCATCAGAAAATTTCTGTAGGTAGTATATGACAGTATCCATGTCGGACTCGGCATTGAGGCCAAAGCCGATGAATCCGTCGAATTCTTCGATGAAACGATGTGAATGGTTGGCCATCGGTGTTCCCTGTAAAATTGGATAATAATAATTAAGACATTGGCGCAGACACTGTTGTGCGCACAATAGTGGAAAAGGTCGATCAGGTCAATATGAGGTCAAACAATCTACATGGGGGGTTGAAGTCAATTGGCCTTTTGGTTTATAGAGATTTAAATTCATTGGGCATTTTCTAAAATTTCACGATAGCGTCAATAGGTGCTTGCGGAGGAATGGCAATGAAATGGAAGGATAGTGGTGAGAGTAACGGCGACCATCCTGAAGAGAGTCATGCGTATTACGAAGATGATGGCTACCCATCCTTGAAAGACAATCAAACGAAAAGAAATGGTTTATTATCGGGTGTACCGCTGCGCTATATTTTTTGGGGGCTTGGCATCGCCGTTGTCATTTTTTTGATTCTGGAACTCGGTTCGGTTCTCAACGGTCAAGCGGATCAGGCCCGTATCGCCGATCTTGAAAAGAAAATCGAACAGCTCGAACAAAAGCTCCAGAAAGTCGACGGCGTGGATGAAAAAGTGACGCGGATTTGGGAACAGGCCAAATCTTTTGAAACATTTAAAACACGTTTCGATCGCGCTGAAGCGTCCACGTCTTTGCGAATGGATCATCTTGCCATGAGCTTGGACGCCCTGCAAAAAAAATCCAATGAAACCATTGAGCAACTGGGCAAGTTGGAAAAAGAGGCCAAGCAACAGGAACTGGCAAGGCGCCGGACGCCTGCCAAAAAGCAGACGACGACCAAAACCCATACCGTGGCCAAAGGCGATACGCTTTACAGTCTTGGCCGGAAATATGATATATCGATAGAAGAACTCAGAACGCTGAACAGGCTTCCCAAAGGGGCGGTTCTCAATGTGGGGCAGGTTTTGATCGTCAGTGGATCCGGCGATTAACGGCTGCTTCCGGCTTATGGAAACCACACCAACTCAATAGAGAGACAATCCAGATTATGAATGATTATTTTTCTCGCTTTAAAAATGCGCCGGCAAGTTTTAAGAAAAGTTTTTTCATGTTGGTTGGTGCTTGGTGTTGCCATCCCCTTTTTACCTATTCCCTTTTTAGGGAGGGGGCGATGGTTGAGGGGACTTCCAACAACATCATGAAAATGGCGGTGGTCAGTCTGTGTTTGTGTGTGCTTCTTTTTTCGATAAAAAAATGGGCACGGGCGCTGGTTATCGTCGGCAATACGTTTATTGTTGTCTATGACCTGTTCTGGCTTCTGATTGTCCCCACCAATAAGCTGTCCACGGCGTTATGCGTGATGGTGGTTCTCTTTACGCTGGTTGGCACGCTTTGGCTACTGAGCAAAGATGCCCGTGAATATTACAACCAGCTCAACCCGAAAAGTGAACCGGCGGACCCCTCAGGTCCGAGTAACCGTTTGCAGCGGCCACCAAAATAATTTTAATGGCGACTGCCATTTAAGACCAAAGGGTTCAATTACACGATTTCAGTACCAGATATTATCCATGATGAAAGACTGAACGACAAAATGGTAATCTCCGCAGATGATAAATTGACTTGACATTCTAAGGCGGAAAGAATAACAGCTCTTTAACGAGCATATGCTATAATGGAGGGCTCATGGGCAGACCCAGAAAAGATCGACTCGTGGCATTTAATCCTAAAATAAGCTATTTCAAACCAAGGGGAATTCCCATGGTTGACCTTAGCGAAGTACATCTTACTGTAGATGAACGGGAAGCGCTCAGGTTGGCAGATTTGGATGGGTTATCGCACGAGGATTCCGGTCAATGTATGGGCGTTTCGCGGGCGACCTTTGGTCGGATACTCCACAAGGCAAGGCAGACGGTTGCCGATGCACTAATCAATGGGAAGGCCATCAAAGTTGATGGTGGCAATTATAAAATGATAGAGGAAACACGCCGGTTTTCATGCCGAAAATGCCAGCATCAGTGGGATGAACCACTGGGAACGGGTCGGCCTGGAGTCTGCCCTGCTTGCGGACAGGATGATTTTTACCGTTTTTTGGATGGATAAAAAATACCACACCGCCACAAGGATCCTTTGTGGGACAGTGCCATGAATGACGGAAGTTGAAGACTCGGCCTGATTTGGAGGAAAACGATGGTACAGATTCAAGGTAGTATGGATGATGCAAAAAAACAGGCCAACCCCCAGGCCGAAAGGGAGAACGCGCTCAAAGATGTACTCGGGCGTATCAAGCATAAATTCATCATCATGAGTGGCAAAGGCGGTGTGGGAAAAACCAGCACATCTGTCAATCTTTCTTTGGCCCTGGCCAGCCTGGGACACAAGGTGGGCATCATGGATGTTGACCTGCATGGCCCTGATGTTCCCAGAATGCTTGGTTTATCCGGAATGCTGGATCTTAACAACAATCGCAAACTTCGTCCCATGCCGTATTCAGATAATCTGAGTGCGGTTTCCATTGAATCACTGACGCCGACCAAGGACGATGCCATCATATGGCGCGGTCCGGTCAAGTACTCGGCGATCCAGCAATTTATCGCCGATGTGGAATGGGGGGATCTTGATTTTTTGCTGATTGACGCGCCTCCAGGAACCGGAGACGAGCCCTTGACCGTCGCTCAAACCATCAATGATGCCAAAGCGATTATTGTGACCACTCCCCAGGAGGTCTCTTTGGCTGATGTCAGAAAATCGATCAACTTTTGCAAAGTTGTCAAAATGGAAATATTCGGCTTGATCGAAAACATGAGCGGATTTGCCTGCCCCCACTGTCAGACGGTTATCGATCTTTTTGGTTCCGGCGGCGGAGAAAAAACAGCCATTGCTTCGGGAATCCCTTTTCTTGGGAAAATACCTTTTGATCAGCAGATGGTGGTTTGCGGCGATGCGGGTGTTTCCTACCAAAAAGAGCACAGCGACTCTCCGGTCAGCGAAGCGTTCAAAACCGTGGCCAGCAAAATGGCCGAGTTGCTGTAAAGGGATCATTAGTACCGTTCATTCGCTTTGAAATTGGTTTTTGTTGCCGTCTTCTTTGTCAGACGGCAACAAAAACACACTATCCTTTTAGTTCTTTAAATTTTTCGATAGGGCTTCACCAGCTGATATAATTCCCTCTTTTTTCTGGTTGGCTTCCTTAATAATAGAAAAGAAATTCCAAATGCAGCTGCCCTGGGGTGCGTTGATCCCAACGTTGACATTGCATGGGGATGATGGTTTAATCGCTTTGCCGTTGAACGGCGATCAAGGCCGTCTTATTCACCGTTCGGACGTGATTTAGAGTCCTCCCCGTAACACGTTGGTGGTTTCTACAAGGAAGACCCAATGGAACAAGGCATATCCCGTTTCCTGTCGACAATGCCCCATTTCTCATTTCTCACCAAAGACGAATTGGATTTAGTGGTCGCTGGTGCAACACTGGTGCACCTGCCGAAAGGGCATTCGGTTTCCGTCCAGGGAAAAACAAAGATAGAAAATGTCCTCGTGATTATGAAAGGTCAGCTGTCACTGTATCAGGAACACCATAAACGCCAGGAGCTGACCGGATACATCAAAAAAGAAGAAGTGTTCGGCGGAATATCGGTCATGCTCAACGCCGGCCTGTCGCTACGGACGACAAAGGTGGATACGGATGTGGACGCGATCTCCATTCCTAGTACGATCATTATGGATGTGTGTGCCAGGAACAAGTCCTTTTATGAATATTTTCTGGATAATTTCAGCCATAATATTTTCGACGAACACTTAGACGAGATTACCCGAACCGGCCAAGCCCGTCTGTTTTTATCCGGTATCGATCCATTCACCTTTTTGCCGGAAGACGAGATTGAACGAACAGCAAAACAACTGTCACGCGCATCGTTTCCCAAGGGAGCGGTTTTGTTTGTACAAGGCAGGACAAGGCTTGGATACTTGTATATCCTGCAAAAAGGTGCCGCAGAACGGTATTTTGAAGAAAATGGCGAAAAAACCATGCGGGGAATGTTATCCGAAGGGGATCTTTATGGCGGTATTTCCATACTGCTCAATGGCGGTATCTCCGTGCGCACCATGGAAGTGGTTGAAGACTCCACTTTTTGTCTGCTTCCCAGTGAGTGGTTTTTAAACCTTTGCAATAAGTACAGTGCATTTTCGGATTTTTTTTCCGATACGTTCGGAAAGCGGATGCTAAGCCGATCCTATGCGGCGATAATCGCCAAAACCCTTCACCCAAAAGATGACAGCCTGCAGTTTTTCAATCAGCCGCTATCCCAAATTTACTCACGGGATCCGGTATTTTGTGACGCCGAGATGTCCATTCGGGATACCGCCAGCGCCATGGCACGCCAAAAAAGCAGCTATGCCTTTATCCGTACATCAGGATCACGCCAAGTAGGGATCGTTACCGAAAAGGACTTTGCCCGCAAGGTCATTGCAAGGGGCTATCCCATTGATAAACCGGTTTCCACGATCATGTCTGCACCCCTGCGCAGCGTATCCGACAAAGCCCTGGTATTCGAAGCCATGATGACCATGATGGAAGCGGATTTCCAGCATGTGGGGGTTATTGATGCCAACGATAATGTCATTGGCATGTTGTCCAATAAAGACATATTGGCCTACCAGGGGCAATCGCCATTATTTTTGTTGCGCGAAATCCAGATGGCGCCGGATATGCATCAGATTGTTGAAAAGCATGAAAAATTACCCGGGCTGGTACGGAGTTTGATCCATAGCGGCGCCACGGCAAAAAATGTGACTCGTTTTATCACGACGGTGTCCGATACGATACTAAACAAGCTGATGTCCATGACTCTGGATGAGATGGGTCCGCCGCCGGTACCATTCGTATTCATGATTATGGGAAGTGAAGGACGCCAGGAACAGACGCTAAAGACCGATCAGGATAATGCCATTGTCTACGAGGACCCCCAAACGGATGTTGCCACGGCGGTCAACACTTATTTTTTAACATTTGGCGAAATGGCCTGCGATTTTTTAAATCAGGCGGGCTATGATTTTTGCACCGGTGGGGTAATGGCCAAAAATCCCAAATGGTGCCAACCGCTATCCAAATGGAAGGCTTATTTTAGCGATTGGATCCATGCTGCAGAAGCCGAGGATTTGCTGCAGGCGAGTATTTTTTTTGATTTTCGCCACGGATTTGGCGATGCATCCTTGATTGATCAACTACGTCGTCATTTGTTTGGTTCCCTTAAAGGATGGTCTGGTTTTTTTAGACATTTGACTGAAAATGCGCTTCATTTTAAACCCCCAATCGGTTTCTTCCGCAATTTTGTGGTTGAATCAAAAGGACGGCATCGCAACGCATTTGATGTGAAAAGTGCCATGACACCCATTGTTGATTTCGCGCGGGTGTATGCCTTGAAAAATTCCATTGCCGAGACCAACACACTGGAACGCTTGAACCAACTTCGCATTCGAAAGATCATCTCCCAGCAGGAATACGAAGAGCTGGAAAAAGCCTATAGTTTTCTCATGCAGCTGCGTTTCGTCAGGCAAATCACGGCAATCATGGACGACAATCATCGGCCCGATAACTATATCAATCCCAAAAAACTGACTCGAATTGAACAGACCATGCTAAAAGAAATCTTCAAACGGGTAGAGAAATTTCAGGCTAAAATGAATTTTGATTTTATCGGAATTGCATAAATTGTTATCATTTTTTCTTGGATTTTTGTTTAACTTAGGGTTCCCTAAGAGCCTGTTTGAGAATTATGGATCAGGCCCGATAACAAGGCGGAAAGTGACTCGAAAGCGGAGCATATATGTAATATGTGAGCATTTTGAGTCACTTTCCAATGCCGTTAGCGGGCCTTAGACGGATTTATCAAACAGGCTCTAATGCCCAAAAAAGACCCACGGTTAAGAACAATGCCTCACAACCTGCTGATCAGGGACGATATGGGTGCAGAAAAAAAAACATCGCGGGATGTCTTAATAGAGAATATGCTAAGACTTGAAGAAGAAAAAAAGAAATTGTTGGAATTGGTAGAAAAAAAACAGGCGGAATACGATACACTTTACAAACTGACCCGCCGTATCGCCGATAACGCACCGGATATGATCTGGGCCAAAGATATGAATAACCGCTACCTGTTTGCCAATCGGGCCCTATGTTCCAGATTGTTGATGTGCAAAAGCACCGGTGCTGTAGTGGGAAAGAACGATGTCTATTTTGCTGAACTTGAGCGATCAAATGGTCAACGCCACACTTTTGGTGAAGTATGTGAAAATTCAGATGATATTGTGAAAACCAAAAAAAAGGCCATGCGATTCGTCGAGGATGGATTGGTTCGCGGTCAGTATTTGGTATTGGATGTCCACAAGGCGCCGCTTTTGGATGAAAAGGGGAAAATTGTGGGTACGGTTGGCTGCGGGCGGGATATCACCCGCGAACGTGAGATTCAAAAAGATCTTGCTAAAAGCCGTGTCAGCCAGCAATTGCTGATGGATACCACCTTGAATTTTGCGGTCTTCAGACTGCAGTTGATCAACCAGCGTTCCAGAGACGTAAAAGTGATTTTTGTCAGCCCATCGGCTTATGATATCGCCGGCATCAATTTTCTCCAACCGTTGCAGCGTTGGTTTCAGGTCCATCCGGATGACCGCCAGGTACTGCGCCAGGCTTACGTCAATGGCCTTACCACCTTAACATTCAATCATCGTTTTCGGTTTTTTCATCCGAATCTTTCCCAGTGGCGCTGGTTACAAGTCATCGCTACCTGCATACAAGGGGAAAAGGACAGATATATCAATGGGGTCTTTTTTGATGCCACCGACCAGATGAAAAGCAATGAGGCCTTGGTGGCAAAAGAGCGTGAGCTGGAAACACGAACCGACAATCTGTCTGAAGTCAATACCGCACTCAAAGTGCTTTTAAAAAAACGCGATGAGGACCGCAAGGCCCTTGAAGAAAAGGTGCTAAACAATGTTAAATCATTGATTCGGCCCTATTTAATCAAAATGAAGCGGCTTGGTATGGACGCCAGACAAAAAGCTTACCTTGAAATATTAGAATCCAATCTTGAAGAGATCGTTTCTCCTTTAAGTCGTAAGCTTTCCTATGATTATTTAGGGTTCACGCCCACTGAAATCAAGGTCGCCACCATGGTCAAGCAAGGCAAAAAAGCCCAGGAAATTGCCCGGTTACTGGGAATCTCGACCCGTACTGTTGAAGGGTACCGGTATTCCATTCGTGAGCGTTTGGGCATAAAGGGCAAAAAGGTCAATTTACGCACCTATCTGCTTTCCATTCAATAAATAATTTAGCCATTTCTGGATGGGCACTACCTAAGCAGGTGGATGTACCAACGGATAATGGCTGTACCAAAAAATAGATAGAGGATTCCGCCCAATGCCAAAAAAGGGCCAAAGGGAATCGCCAGCCGCATGCCTTTGGACGACTTGATCATTGTCGCCAAACCGACCACCGTGCCAACAGCCGATGCCGCAAAAATGGTGAACAGGATCCCTTCCCAACCCATGACGGCGCCCATCATGGCCAGCAGCTTGATATCTCCACCGCCCATGCCGTCTCTTCCGGTAATTGCGTGATAAATCCAGGCCACGCTAAAAAGACAGCCGCCGCCAACCAGGATGCCAATGATGCTGTCAAGCCAGCTGATTGTAGGGATGGCAAAGGAAAAGAGAAAAAAAACGGGAATTCCAGGCAGGGTAATGACATCCGGAATAATTCTGTGGTCAAGGTCAATGAAGGTTACCACAATCAAGGTGGCGATGAAGAAAAAATTCAGCACCCCATGCAGGGTCGGGCCAAAAGCCACCATGCAGGCCACCGCGAGAATTCCGGTTAGGAACTCAACAAAGGGATAGCGAAGGGCAATCGGCGCCTTGCAATGGCGACATTTTCCCATCAGCACGAGGTAGCTGACAATGGGAATGTTGTCATAAAAAGAAATCATTGTCTTACAATGGGGACAGCTTGATCCTGGATGGACGATGGACACCGCAGCCGGTATGCGATAAATGCAAACATTTAAAAAACTGCCGATACAAGCACCGAAAATAAATGCCAATACATTTAGTGGAAGGGATGACGTCATAGTGGTTATCGTTTTTTTCTATTGGTCGGGTTGACCCAAATGGGTTGTGAATGCTAACGGCATTGATACAAAGTGTTGTCGGTTTATATGGGCATTGCCAAATTATGCATTGATTAATAGCTACTTAAAAGAACAGATGGGGCATTGTCAAAGAAAAATTCGGTCTTATTATAAGCGACGCTTTGGTGTGCGGTGGCTATTGGCGTCGCACATAACCGTGGGTATCGATATTTCCAGGAGTGATGATGGGTGAAACAGATAAGGACGATCTGATTAGTATAATCGAAGAGGAAGATCCTGAAACCAACATACCAACCACACTACCGATGATGCCGGTCAGGGATGTGGTGATTTTTACTGACATGCTTCTGCCGCTTTTTGTTGGTCGTGAAAAGTCTGTCAATGCAATTGAGGAGGCGATTGGCAAGGATCGATATTTGTTTGTGGCCACACAAGTCGACCCGAATATCGAAAATCCGAAGGCAGAAGAGATCTATCGGATCGGGACCGTCAGTCGAATTTTGAGGATGTTGAAATTGCCCGATGGCCGTGTCAAGGCGCTGGTTCAGGGCATTGCCAAGGCCAAGATTTCTAAATATTTACGAAAACGATCGCTTTTCCGGGTTAAAATTGAAATTATCGAGGAACCGGAGTCATCGGTTGTCGACCTGGAAGCCGAAGCGCTGATGCGCAATGTCCGCGAATATTCCGAAAAGATATTGACCTTGAGAGGGGAATATACCAACGAGGTCGGGTCTATCTTGTCCAGTATCGATGATCCGGGGCGATTGGCTGACTTGGTGGCTTCCAACCTCAGGCTGAAAATAGATGAAGCCCAGACGATCATCGAGATCATCGATCCGATCCAGCGCCTGAAAAAGGTCAACGACCTGCTTTTTCGGGAAGTTGAATTGTCGGCCATGCAAGCCAAGATTCAAAGTGAAGTGAAAGATGAAATCTCGAAAAGCCAGAAAGACTATTTTTTAAGGGAGCAGGTGCGGGCCATTCATCGGGAATTGGGGGAGCTTGATGAGCGAACCCAGGAAATCGAAGAGTATAAAGCCAAAATCAAACGTGCCCGGATGCCCCAGGAGGCCAAGGCGGAGGCCGAAAAGCAGTTGCGCCGGTTAGAGCAGATGCATCCCGATTCAGCGGAAGCATCGGTTGTGCGCACCTATCTGGATTGGATGGTGGAACTGCCCTGGAAAAAATCGACGACCGACGTCATTGACATGAAAAAGGCCAAAGCGGTTCTGGATGCCGACCATTACGGCCTGGAAAAAATCAAGGACCGCATTTTGGAATACCTGAGCGTTCGCAAACTCAACCCCGATACCAAGGGGCCCATCCTTTGTTTCGTGGGTCCGCCGGGCGTGGGCAAAACGTCGCTTGGAAGAGCCATCGCCAACGCCATGAAAAGAAAATTTGTTCGCATCTCACTGGGCGGCATCAGGGATGAGGCAGAAATTCGTGGACACCGGCGGACTTACATTGGCGCGCTTCCCGGCAGGATTATCCAGGGGTTGAAACAAGCCGGATCCAACAATCCGGTATTTATGATGGATGAAATTGATAAACTGGGGGCTGATTTTCGAGGCGATCCGTCGTCTGCGCTGCTGGAAGCATTGGATCCAGAGCAAAATGGAGAATTCAGCGACCATTATCTAAATTTAAGTTTTGATTTATCCAAGGTGATGTTTATCCTGACCGCCAATATTTCGGATACCATTCCGTCCGCATTGCTTGACCGGATGGAGGTGATTAACCTTTCCGGCTATACCGAGGAAGAGAAAAAAATAATCGCCCAAACCCACTTGGTCCCCAGGCAGGTAAAAGAAAACGGAATCAAGCCACGCCAGATCCGTTTCAGCGAGGGGGCTGTTTTGCAGGTGATTCGTGAATACACTTGCGAAGCCGGACTGCGTAACCTCGAGCGAGAGCTGGGATCGTTATGCCGTAAGATCGCACGGCGAATTGCTGAAGGCGAAAAAGGGCCGTTTCAGGTGACACGCCAGAGTTTGGAAAAATATTTGGGACCACCCAAATACTATCCTGAACTGGATAAGGAGGAAAGCCAGGTGGGACTTTCCACGGGTCTGGCCTGGACGCAAGTCGGCGGGGAAGTTCTGTACGTAGAAGCGTCAATCATCAATGGCAAAGGGGAAATGATACTTACCGGGCAACTTGGGGAAGTGATGCAGGAATCCGCCAGAGCCGCGATGAGCTATGCCAGATTCAATATCGGCGAGTTCGGTGTCAAGGACGAAATTTTCGAAAACCGGGACATTCACATTCATGTGCCGGCGGGGGCGATTCCCAAAGATGGCCCCTCGGCAGGTATCGCCATGGCAACGGCCTTGATTTCTGCGCTGACTGGAAGAGCCGTTAACAAGGATGTGGCCATGACCGGGGAAATCACGCTCAGAGGACGTGTGCTGCCTATCGGTGGCCTGAAAGAAAAAGCGTTGGGTGCGCTGCGGGCCGGCATCACGACGGTCATCATTCCTGAAAAAAACAAACCTGATCTGGTCGAGATCCCACGCAATGTAAAAAGAAAGATTACATTCATTCCTGTGAAAAACATGGATCAGGTGATCGACATTGCCCTGGAACCGGCTCCGCCTAAAAAGGCGCCCAAGGCCAAAAAAAAAGCCGCCATTAGAAAAAAATCATGAAGCTTTTGGCCATTGATACCTCTACCATGAGTTGCAGTGTGGCCTTGCTGGATGATGAACGATTGCTGGCGGAAATCATTTTTACCGCGGGGAAAACCCATTCTGTAAATCTTATGCCGATGATCGTGCAGATTCTTGATCGATGTGGGTGTCGCCCCTCGGATGTGGACGCCATTGGTGTTACCCGCGGTCCGGGGACATTTACCGGTCTGCGTATTGGTATCAGTACAGTCAAGGGGTTGGGCATGCCGACCCGGGCGGCGATCGTCGGTGTGAGTAGTTTGGCAGCGCTTGCTTTTCCTTTCACCCGGGATCATCGCCCTGTGGTCGCCATGATCGATGCACGCCGGCAAGAGGTTTACTGGGCCCAGTTTAAAAGCGGCAAGAATGGACTGGAAATGGCGTATCCGGTTTCATTGGCTACCCCCGAAAAAGTGGCGGACGTATTGCCCAAGGATGCTTTGTTGGTGGGCTCTGGTGCACTGCTTTACCGATCATTATTTGAAACCCGATGTCCTTCGATACGGTTTGCCGATAGTTCACAGCATATTATTCGTGGTGCATCCGTCGGAATCCTGGCCCTGAAACGGCTAGCGCGCAAGGAGGTGGATTCCATCGATAGCCTGGAGCCGGAATACATTCGAAAATCAGATGCCCAGATTCAGATATCGGGTACTTGTTGACATGAATGCCGGCATTGGTTATAGATAACCCTTTAAAAGGGTTGGAAAAGAAATAAACGGGGAGCTATCGCAGCCGGGGAGCACCGAATGACGCAGTTGAAGTGGTCTGATCCGCCTAGTCAAAGCGCATTTCCAATAGCAAGGGCCGGATATCCATTCATATTTGCATCGACCTTCACCACCGCCGTATTTGCATTGTTGGATATTGGGTCTTTGGCGGTATTGGGCCTTTTTGTTACCGCTTTTATCTGCTATTTCTTCAGGGACCCGGATCGCCTCATTCCAAGTGGTGACGATATTATTGTTTCACCGGCTGACGGTAAAGTCATCAAAGTCGAAAAAATCGATACGACACCGTATTTTGAAGGGGCCTGCACGCGTATCAGTGTATTTATGTCCATCTTCAATGTCCACGTTAACAGAGCGCCCCATGAGGGAACCATTCGTGAGGTGAACTATTTCCCAGGGAAATTTTTTTCTGCTAATCTGGATAAGGCTTCTGCAGAAAATGAACACAACGCCTTGCTCCTCGAAAGCCCATCCGGAAAACGTCTCGGATGTGTTCAAATTGCCGGATTGATTGCCCGTCGAATCATTTGTGCCGTTCAGGCCGGTGATTCAATCAATCGCGGTCAGCGATTCGGTATGATTTGTTTTGGCTCCAGATTAGACATTTACCTGCCCCAGGAAACAAAGATCCACGTTACGGTTGGTGATCGCGTCCAAGCTGGTAGCAGCATTTTAGGCAAATGGTAAAATAGTTTTTATCAAAGTAGCATAAATATGGTAGGGTCCGTCCGCTTTTGTAATTCTGGGCGTACCTGTTATTCGCATCTGGAACCGATGATTCCCCAATGGCCTTTTTGCCGTGGGGATCTGTTTTTCTGCTGGCGGATGAATTTTAATTGAAACCGAGAATCGTTTAGGAGTCGTCCATTGGAAAGAATCCCCATGACTAGAGAAGGGTACGAGAAATTAAAAAAAGAGTTGGAGTACCTGAAAAGCGTTGAACGCCCCCAAGTCATCCGGGCTATTGAAGAGGCGCGGTCCCATGGCGATCTCAGTGAAAATGCCGAATACGATGCCGCCAAAGAGCGTCAGGCTTTTATTGAAGGTCGGGTCAGTGAACTAGGCTACAAATTGGGCAATGCTGAAATTATTGAAGTCAATAATCTGCCCAAGGATCGGGCCGTTTTTGCCTGCACGGTGGTGCTGGAAAATATCGATACCGGTGAAGATGTTGAATATCAATTGGTTGGCCCGGAAGAATCCAATATCGAAAAAGGGCGCATTTCCGTCACATCTCCATTGGGAAAGGCGATCATTGGAAAAAAAGCGGGTGAAGAAATCGTGCTCAATGCACCCGGTGGAAAACGGGTTTATGAGCTGGTAGAAATAATATAATTGGAGGAATAACGTGGCAAGAATTACTGTGGAAGACTGCCTTCAGAAAGTACCGAACCGCTTTAAGTTGGTTCATATGGCGGCCGCCCGAGTGCGCCAGATTCGGGAAGGTTCTGAATACCTGGTCAGTTCGCCGAAAAATGAAGATATTGTGGTTGCACTGCGTGAGATTGCAGCCGGGAAAGTCGTGGTCAAGACCGACGCTGAAGATTAGCGGGCTTTATCGGAAACAAAGCGGTTGCCTCGGTACAGTTATTCATATAAAGCACTCAATAGCCTGGTTGGCAAAGCGATTCATCACTACAACCTGATCGGTGATGGCGACCGCATCCTGGTTGGGGTGTCCGGTGGTCTGGACAGTCTCACCTTGTTATGGGCGCTGTCAGAACGCCGTAAGCGGGTACTGGTCAATTATGAACTGTTTCCCGTTTATATTGATCCGGGATTTAGCGGCGGGTTCGGCACCCAGCTGAGCGACATTTGCCGGCAAATGGGGTATCCCCTGACGGTGGTTCGAACCGATCATGGAATCGTTGCTCATGGCCCGGAAAATCGGGAAAACCCATGTTTTTTATGTGCGCGTTTGCGCCGTAAACAGCTTTTCGAAACTGCTGAGCGACTGCACTGCACCAAACTTGCCTTGGGGCATAATAAAGACGATGTGATTGTAACATTGTTCTTAAATATCTGCTATGCAGGGGAAATCAGCACCATGGTGCCGCAGCAGCATTTTTTCAACGGCCGGTTCACGATTATTCGACCGCTGGCCATGGTTGAGGAACAGCATATTCGCCGATTTGCTGAAAACCAGGGGTTTCCAAAATTTGACAATCCATGTCCTTCGGCAGGATACACCAAACGATCGGAAATCAAATCGATGTTGGAAAATCTTTACCGAACCAATCGTAAAATCAAAGGCAACATTTTTCGGTCCATGAGTCATGTAAAAATGGATTATTTGCTCAAATAGACTGTGCTGGCTTCAATAGGGAACGGAATTGATTCGATAAAGCAAAAAAATCCACTAGAGCAGGCAGAGAAATCATGAAAGACGTGCAAAACGAAAGGGATCATCGGAATATCCCGATCGATAAAGTAGGAATAAAAAACCTGCGCTATCCCATTCGGGTAAAAGATCGACGTGATGGGTCGCAAAGCACGATCGCATCCATCAATATGTATGTCGACCTTCCTCAGGAATATAAAGGGACCCATATGAGCCGATTTGTTGAAATGCTTCATCTGCTCAAGCCTGAAATTTCACTGAAGAAATTTTCTGTCCTGTTAGAGACCATGAAACATAACTTGGATGCCGCATCTGCTCATATCGAGGTCAATTTTCCATATTTTATTGAAAAACAGGCACCTGTAAGTAATGCACCAGGATTGATGGACTATAATTGCCGGATTATCGGTTCCAGTAACTCACATAACGAAATTGATTTGGTGTCTGAAGTCAATGTCCCAATCACCTCGGTGTGTCCTTGTTCCAAAGAAATTTCAGACGAGGGGGCGCATAACCAACGGGGTGTTGTTCAGCTGCAGACCCGCTTTAAAAAGTTCATCTGGCTGGAAGATATGATTGAGTTGGTTGAATCCTGCGCTTCTTGCGATGTTTTTTCCGTGTTAAAACGAGTCGATGAAAAAGATGTCACCGAACGTGGATATGCGAATCCAAAATTCGTAGAAGATGTGGTTCGCGACATTGCCGAGCGTCTCATTGCCGACGACAATATTACCTGGTTTGCGGTAAGCGCTGAAAATTTTGAATCCATTCACAATCATAGCGCATACGCACAGATTACGCGAGGCGCAGTACCGGCAATCTGACGGTCTCAATCGTATTTGGTAACAAATCACAAGGGAACATGGAAGCATTGCATGTGTGAGTGGATCCCTTTGATTGGTTTGGACTGTCCGGCCCAACCAATCCTCCTTCGCCTCTACTTGAATCATTTCATATTGCTTCTCCTGCACCATACAACCTTTAACGCGTTGGCAAATTGCTCAAGGGTTTTCTCCATTGATGTCCAGATTGATTTTGCGCTTGTTTTCATGGGGATTTCAAAAGTGAAAAAAATATCCTATTATGTCTTTTACTTTTCCTTTTTTCTAAAAAGTAAACCAGGCATCAATTTCATCCATTGATGCGTCACACGTTGTCAAATTCTTTATTTTCAACAATAACGAGTAGATATAATCTTTTTTAAAAAAATGATTTTTTGTAGATAAGAAACAAATTTTCAGCACAATAATTGCATTTAATATATGGCTTGGGTTTTGATGGTAAAGATAACAGTCTAAAATAAAATAGAATACGAGGCAATTTAAAAAATATGGGTAATCAGGGAAAACTGAACAAAAAGTATCATGGAGGAAAATACATCAATCTTCTGGTTGACGCGGACCGAAGCGCGTTGTTGAAAAAAATATCCCTCGATCTTCCTAGTATCACCCTTGATGAAAGACAATTATGTGATTTTGAGTTACTCTCGACCGGCGCCTTTTCACCGCTGGACGGCTTCATGACCCGAAGCAATTATGAATCCGTTCTGGATCGAATGAAGCTTCAGGATGGGACCTTGTGGCCAATGCCTGTGTGCCTTGATATTTCTGAGCCTGCAGCAAGGCCCCTGGAGGCCGGTCAATCGGTGGTTATCCGTGATCCAGAGGGGTTTTTATTGGCAATCATGCATGTGCAGGACATATGGAAGCCAGACAAGCAAAAAGAGGCCAACTTGCTTTTTGGCACAAATGATCGTTCCCATCCGGGGGTAGACCATCTGTTGGGCAGTACCGGCGATTACTATATTGGCGGACCTTTGGAGGTATTAAGCCTGCCCCTGCATTTTGATTTTAAACAGCTTCGAATGACACCGCCGGAGGTTCGAGGGCTCTATAAAAAACTGGGGTGGAATCGTATTGTCGGGTTCCATACCACCAACACCATTCATCGACCGGAATATGAAATGGCCATCCGGGCGATGAAAAGCAGCCGGGCAAACCTTTTGCTGCTTCCCGGTGTCGCCATGACCGGCCCTGGTGATTTTGATTACTATACCCGGGTGCGCTGTTACCGCCATGTTGTTGGTTATTTCCCACCCGAATCAGCGGTGATGAGCCTGCTGCCCATATTCTCGCGTATGGCTGGGCCGCGGGATGCGTTGCTGCAGTGTATTATCGGAAAAAATTATGGCTGTACCCATTTTATCATTGGTCACCAGCATGCCGATCCCATCGCTCAAAATGGAAGTAATTCATTCTATAATAGTGAAGCAACTCAGGCTTTTGTTCAACAGTTTGCCGGCGAGATAGAAATTGAGGTTGTTCCGTCTGATGAATTGGTCTATCTGCCATTTGAAGATCAATTCTGCCCAAAGGTAGATGTGTCTGAAGGGACTGAAACCATATCGCTTTCGAGTCTGGATATCCGTCACCGGATTCGATCGGGTCGGCGGATTCCCCGCTGGGCGACATTCCTGGAAGTGGTGGCTGAACTGAAAAAAGCGTATCCACCACCATCCAAGCAGGGGTTTACCGTGTTTTTCACCGGTCTGTCCGGTGCCGGGAAATCCACGATTGCCCGTGTGCTGTATGCAAAAATGTTGGAGATCGGCAAGCGGCCGGTTACCTTGCTTGACGGTGATATCGTGCGCCAGAATCTTTCCAATGAATTGTCTTTTTCAAAGGAACATCGTGACATCAATGTCCGTCGGATTGGATTTGTAGCCGGTGAAATTACGAAAAATCGTGGTGTTGCCATTTGTGCGCCGATCGCGCCCTATGCGTCCACCCGCAGTGAAATTCGTACCAATATTGAAGCCGTTGGCGGCTTTATCGAAGTCCATGTGGCAACGCCGTTGACGGTCTGTGAAAAACGCGATCGCAAAGGCATGTATGCCAAAGCCAGAGCCGGGCTGATCAAAGGCTATACAGGTATTGACGATCCTTACGAGGAGCCCGACGCACCGGAAGTTCGGGTAGATACAACCGGAATATCACCGGATGAAGCAGCCCAGGAAATTTTAATCTATTTGGGCCAGATGCGGTTTATCTGAATAGGGAGGAAAAGGTCTTAGATGAGCAATCAACAAGCCAGAATTCTCGTGGTCGGTGGTGCCGGCTATATCGGTTCACATATCGTTCGGCAACTGATCAATGCCTGCCATGACGTCGTAATTCTTGATGATCTGTCGACGGGTTATCGACAATTGGTCCACCAAGATGGAGAATTTGTTCAAGGACACCTGGGAGACCTCAACCTGCTGGAGCAACTCTTCAATAGGCACCGCTTCGATGCGGTTATGCATTTTGCAGCCTTTTCACAAGTGGGAGAGTCCATGCATCACCCGCTGCGGTATTACCAAAACAATTTAGGCGATACCATCACACTGCTAAAAGCAATGCAGTCTCATGGGATCCGACGGTTTGTTTTCTCGTCCACAGCGGCTGTATATGGAGAACCCCTGGAAATTCCCATCACTGAATCGCACCCATGTCTGCCAACGAATCCCTATGGTAACACAAAACTGGCCGTGGAAAGATTATTGACTGACTGTGACATGGCATATGGATTGAGATCAATCGCGCTGCGTTATTTTAACGCCGCTGGTGCAGATGAATCTGGGGAAATCGGAGAATTGCATGATCCCGAAACCCATCTCATCCCTAATCTTTTTAAAGCCGCATTAGGACAGATTGACCATATACGATTATTCGGTACCGATTACCCGACACCCGATGGTACCTGTATTCGTGATTATGTCCATGTAAATGATTTAGCCCAAGCCCATTTGTTAGCGCTTGATGTTTTATTGGCAGATGGAGAAAGTGCTGTTTATAACCTTGGCAGCAATAGTGGTTTCTCCGTTAAGGAAGTTATCGAAAAAGCCGAAGCGGTTATTGAGAAGAAAATACCGGTTATTGAATCGCCAAGGCGTCCCGGAGACCCGGCAAAACTCGTTGCCAGCTCCGATAAAATAAGACGCGAACTGGGATGGAAACCCGGCTACGAAAGCCTGGAAACAATCATTGCCACGGCTTGGCGATGGCACCGAAAAAATGTATAATTATTCATTTGTTATGATACAATCAAATAAGTTTACTTTCAACCTCAATGGCTGAGACTTGATTATGTACCTAGATTTTTATCAACTATCGATTAAACCGTTTCAAATCAGCACGGATCACAGGTTTTTGTGGCTTGGTGAAAAACACCAGGAAGCCTTGGCTGTATTAAAGTATGGGATTATGGATAACAAGGGGTTTTTGCTTTTAACCGGAGATGTGGGAACCGGAAAAACCACCTTGTTAAACGCCCTTGTCAATAGTTTGGGAGACGATGTTCTTGTTGCCATGGTGGCGGACCCGGGGCTGGGGAAAATGGATTTTTTCAACTTTGTCGCCGACTCTTTTGGCATGAATAAGAATTTCAAAAGCAAGGGTGAGTTTTTAATATACCTTAAAAATTATTTGATCAGCTTAAATAAGCACAGAAAACAAGCACTCCTAATTATTGATGAATGCCAGCATCTTACCCAGAAGCTATTGGAGGAAATTCGTCTATTATCCAATATTGAAAAGGCGGACCTAAAGCTGATCAATATCTTTTTCGTTGGGCAAAGTGAATTTAACAATATCATTTTACGACCACAAAATCGGGCGATTCGGCAACGAATTACCATCAACTACAATATTACGGCCTTGTCCGAGGCGGAAACCAATGCATACATTCGCTATCGCCTCAGTATTGCCGGAAGCGAAGAAGCCATTTTCACGGCGGATGCAATAAGAGAGATATATAAATTTTCTAATGGGTATCCCCGTCTTATCAATATTGTCTGTGACCAGGCATTGCTCACCGGCTTTGTTCGGGAAAGGAAACTGATTGACAGACAAATTATCGCCGAATGTTCTAATGAACTGAGAATAGAGCAGGGGATTTCCATTGAACACAGTGATGCAACGCCTGAAGCGAGAGCTGAGATCAACCAGCAGAGTGTCCCCCAGAAAGAAGTGGTCCAAAAATATAAACCATTGGCGGCAATACAAAATCATCTTGAAATGAAAACACCGCTGGCAATGGCGTTGATTATTATTCTGATCATATGGATAGGGCTAATAACGATTTATCTTTTTAGTCAAAATCGTTCGGATATGTCCGCCCGTGGGATGAACAACCGTTCGGCAGTTGCTGAAGCTGAAATGAAAAATGGCCTTCAAGATATCGATTCCGGGGCTGACAATATCCTATTTGCCTCTCAATCTCCTGACGACAAGGACGAACCCCCTTTTGTCAATGCGTCTGCAATCGAAAATCAACAGTTAGAACCAGAAGGCGCAAAAGAACCCGGGGCCAAAAAAGACCGTGAGGCGGTGGGTGAAAAACAAGTTCCGTCTGATGCGGATCAAATTTCCTTGAGTGATATCAAAGATCGTTACGGTGTTTTTCCCGAGGTCCATTTTGGCGTGAATTCAAATAAATTAAGCGATGATGGCTATGAAATACTGGCTAAGATTGCTCAGTTTTGCATCCAAAATCCGGAAACGATTCTTATTTTAAGAGGATATACGGATCTTTCCGGAGTGCGTGCGTACAATATGAAGCTTTCTGAATTCCGGGCGGATGTTGTCAAAACCTATCTGGTCGGAAGGGGCGTTAAACCTGACGCCATTACCACGATTGCCGTTGGGCCTGACGATAAGGGGCCCGGTGGCACAACGGTTTCCTATGAAGGTGACCGGCGCAAAGTCATGATCGAGATCATCACACCAACAGGATAATCTGTGCGTTGACTTCGCTTTCTTTTTGAAATATAAAAATATCAATATATCTAATTCGTTTTCTTGGTTTTTTTCTTTTAACCAACGTATTCATGGGTCGTGAATCATGAAAAAGGACAACAGTGTTGAAAGTGAAAAGCAGTTAACGGAGCGATTGGTTAAAGCGGTTACGATGCTCAGTGCTGAACGAAAGAAAATGCTTGATGAACTGATCAAGGAATGGGAGCGTCTGGATTATCGGGAAGATTCCAGGATTACATGCTTTCTTGCTGTCGATTACTCCACCAAAGACCGTATGTATCAGGATTTCATCAACAATCTGAGCAACGGCGGCGTGTTTATTGAAACATCGGCCCCGTTTCATGTGGGACAGTCGCTTTCGATGACATTCAGCGTGCCATCCTTAAGCAAAACCTTTAAATTTGGCGGGAAGATTGTTCGTACCGAACAGGATGGTATTGGTGTCCAATTTTTGAAAAAACTCACGCCCTATCAGAAAGAACTGATTCACAATGCCATCAACCGAAAATAGCTCCCTTCTTGTGGAAGACAGATAAGCCCATTCCATTCAGCTTTTTTTTGCTTACCGATTGTTTACCTTGATTGCGCTTGATAGCACGTTTCAAACCAACGCGCCGCTGTTTCAATAAAATATTGTTGATGCTCGGGGTTGCTGACACGATGGTCACCATTTTCCAAAACGATCTTTTGCTTGGGTTGGGTTGACAGTCGATAGATCGTATCGGCATTTTCAGCGGGAACGGTCTCATCCACACTGCCATGTAAAATTAATATGTGATGAACATTATCAATCATTTCTTTGATATTAAAGGTCAATCGCCTGCCCACAATTTCACTTTTCAACGATTCCGGTGAATCCGTGGGAAGTTGAATCGATCTGCTTTGAACCGGTGCGGCCAGGGTGACCATGGCAAAAGGATTCATTTGCTTTGCCGCAGTCAGACAAATCGTTCCCCCCAAACTGCTTCCAAACAAACCGACGGGAATTGTCTTTCCCACCATATGCTGAGCGGCTTGTATGGCTGCAAGAAGGTCAGATCGTCTGTTTTCCATGGTCGTTTGTTCGTTAAAGTCCCCTTCACTATCACCACATCCTCGATGATCAAAACGCAAATAGGCCATTTTTATCGAAGTCAGGCGCTTGGCCAAGGCAATTTGTTTGGGGGAGTTTTTATCAGACATTAATCCGTGAACACCAACGATCAGAGCCCTCGGTGGTTGGTCAGGAAGATGCAGGATGCCTGAAAGTGTCAGACCGTCAACCTTGAAATATAGTGTGTGTTCGCTCATTGTCATCATCAGATATATTAAGTCTACACGATTATTGCGATTATTATTCGTCTCTTATAAGCACATTGCGAAATAGTCAACAATTTGGTAAAAATTGATTTTACCGTTTCATAAATAAGGTAGCAAGTGTCGTCTTCGAGGATTCAGTAGATGTGCGGAATTTGCGGAATTATTGATTTCAACGGCTTACGACAAGGCGAAGAGCTTTGTGGATGTGTTTCCGGCATGGTGAACAGCCTACATCATAGAGGGCCGGATTTTAATGGGACATATCATGATGAGACCGCGTATCTTGGTTCATCGAGGCTTTCCATTATAGACCGCACAAGTAAAGCAAAACAACCCATGGCAAGCTCCGACGGCAATTACATCATTGTCTTTAACGGGGAAATCTATAATTATATCGAGTTACGCCGGGATCTGGAAAGAAAAGGCCTCTTCTGCAGAACCAAAAGTGACACAGAAGTTCTGCTAAACCTGTTCATCGATAAAGGAGAAAATTGTCTGTATGACTTGAGAGGCATGTTTGCTTTTGCTGTATGGAACAAAGCGGAGCAGACCCTTTTCGTGGCTCGGGACCGAATGGGTGAGAAGCCGTTTGTTTATCATTATGAAAATGGATTGTTTTCTTTTGCTTCGGAAATCAAGACCCTCCTCGAATTACCTTGGATCGATAAAAAAATTAATTTGCCGGCCTTGCATTATGGCTTGTACTTTGTAACGGTTCCTGCCCCTTTTTCAGCTTTTGAAGGTATACACAAGCTGGCTCCTTCCTCAAAAATGATAATCACTTCAAAGGGGATGGTTATAAAGAGGTATTGGCATCCTCGATACCGAGCGGATAATTTTATTAAAGATCCACAGGAATGCATGGAAGCAATCACTCAATGTTTGGGCGAAACCGTCAAGATAATTTGCCGAAGCGATGCGCCACTCGGCGTGATGCTTTCGGGAGGCCTTGATTCGAGCGCCATTGTTGCCAGCATGGCACAGAATAATAAAAACATTGATACGTTTTGTGTGAGCAAGAAAAAAAGGGGCGATGACGAGTTTGCCGCAGCCTCGCTTGTGGCCAGTCATTGCGGAACCAGGCATCATGAACTGGAATTCAGGCACGACAACTATCTAACTTTATTTAATGAAATAGTCAACAGTTACAGTGAACCGGTAGCGTCTTTTGGCCCACTGCATACTCATGCGCTTTCAAGTTACATAAAAAAACATGTAACCGTTGCCTTGACCGGAAACGGCGGAGATGAACTTTTCGGCGGATATAACGAACACAGAAATCTGTTTGAATATGACAAATCAGGTGGGTTTGAACATGATCATATTGGAAGAAGGATCGAACAGATTCCTTCGGACCTTAAACGTAAGGTTTATAATCGATATGGAGATCAGACAGCAATCGAAAGGAAACGATACCTCTATGCAGCGATGCGTTTTGCGCCGATTAGCTTGTTTTGTGAAAAAATTTATGGAAAGCGGATGCAAGAAATTTCCGAGAGCTATGACCCTTTGGGATTGTTTGTTGAGTGGCATGAGCGGTATGGTGCTCCAGGCATGTTCGACGGGGCGCTTTTTCAGCAATTGATGCAAGGGAGTCAGCATGCTCTTGTGGATTTCCCAGACATTTCAGGGATGGCTCATTCTGTTGAATACCGTTCGCCTTTTCTTGATGTTAGGATGGTTGAGCTTGGCATGCGGATTCCAGCAACAATGAAAATCAGGCCGGATCTGCAGGATGCTGGAGGGAAATGGATTTTACGTAAAGCTTTAAAACCCAAGTTGCCAAAGGAAATCGTCGAAATGGACAAGGTTGGTTTCGGCGCAACAATACCTTACAAACAATGGTATTTCACTGATTGGTTTAAATTTCTTGAAGAAAAACTTTCAAACCCTTTGCTTGCGGACCTTCAACTGTTCGATACCAAAGAACTGCTCGACATGTTTTATAATGGAGCAAGGGGCGGAGTGTTGCTTTTTGATCATTTATGGGGAGTAGCAATGATCTCAATGTGGCTTGAAAATTATTTTGCGGACTAATAACAGTGGCGGATATAAATTTTTGCAATTCGAACAAATGGCGGGCCAAAATAATGTCGGCTCAAATATTTCCCGGCTGACTGAAAGGATCTTGTATTGTTGAAGATATTTCGGGGGATCAGTGAATATGTGAGGGTTTTTCTTATTACAATCCAGTCGTTGTTTGTTGCAAAATATGTAATGATGCGGAGCGACTTAGGACGACTCTATTTCGATTCGTTTCCATCGATAAAGGTACAATCCGTTTGTGACCGCAGAAAAATGATTTGTTTCGTAAAAGGAATCGTAAAATGTTTTACCTTCCGTTCACAACATCAGTGCTATTATAGATCTTATGCACTAAAAAAACTCTTGACGCAATGGGGTTTCAATGTCATCTTTAATCTTGGATTGCGAAACCTAACAACACAAAATGATCGTGTCCGAGGACATTGCTGGCTGACTTTTAAGGGAAGGCCGGTTTTTGAGGATGATCTTGCATCCCTTGACCTCTATCCCTTAAAAATTGATACCGCCCGGAACAGCATCGTGTATTGGGTCGGAGAGGATGATCAGGCTGTTATTCGCCTCAAGAAGGATAGGGCGAAGTAAATTAAGCAGAAAAAAACAGGAAAGTTTAGGCTTGTGGAAATATCAGTAGAATCAACTTTTAACATTCCCGAGAGCGTGGCGTGGCGTAATGTTAATGAAGAGATAGTCATCCTTAAGCTCAAATCCGGGGAATATTATACGTTGAATGAAGTTGGCCAGCATATCTGGCAGGCAATCAGCGATCAGCAGAATGTGCAAGGTATTTTAAATCAGATCGTTGAGCAGTTTGATGTTACCTATGAGAAAGCAAAAGAAGATGTAATGACGTTTCTTGACAATATGCTCAAGGAGTCTATCGTCTTACTTAATGAAAATGTAAGTTCTCAATAACAATTAGTTTATCGTCTCTCATCGGACGAAAACAGACGCTAACATTTTAAAGAAAGGGTAACATTCACATGGAACAGAAACAAGATGAGCTCAAAGTCGTTCAATCAATTGAATCAAAGCAGGCAAAAAAAGCGTATGAGCCGCCTGAATTTATTAAAAATCAACCTCTCGATTCTGTGAGCTACGTATATTACTATTACAGCTATTGATTCTTATCACCTGTCGGGACAACGATCCGAAAGCCTGAAAACGTTCCAGGACATCTTGCCGCCGATGAAAAGCATACACGGCTTTTAGGTGATCAAACATATCTGGCCACAATAGTGGTGGTGGCTGTATTTTTGGGTACAGCCGCCGCCAAAGACGACGAAAAACAAGCGATAACGGGTGCTTATCCTGTGTACTAACAACATAAGCTCAGTGCGTAGGACCGGAATATTTACCCGAGACAGTGAATATAAACGGCTGTAAGGCCACCCGAAATGTGTGGCTACCCATCTTTCCGGCGGTGGTTATGCATGTGCTGTTTTATACATGTGTTCATCAAAATCCGTAACCGTGCCAAAAAGAAACGATGTTTGTTTTTGGGCGGCGTTATCCGTTGTCGTGGTATTGGTTATACAGCTTCCTCCCTATAGCCTTGCCAAAAACATTATCTTAAACACTATGTATGTTTCGGCTTCTTTGGGTGGGTATCGGAACCCTCACTAAAATCCGATATGTTCAATAAAAAACTTCCATTGCAGCCATGCCACTAATTGTTCTATTCGACATTTTTTAACAGTTCGGATTTATGCCTGAAAAATTCTCCGCACAGACCCTTTCGTTTTCTTCCAAAACGGCTACGAGAGAAGAAAATTTCTCCACTTTAAATCGACAATATCTGCAGTTTCTTAAATCACTAGTTAAACCGTATTCAAAATATATCATCGGCGTCTTTATTGCTTCGATTCCATTTGCAGGTCTTGGGACGGTACTCCCCTGGGCTTTCAACAGGGTTGTTGCACTTTACTCGGATCAGGCGCCCTTGTCGCGTATCCTCATGTGGTTGGGGATAGGTGTGGGAGCGGTGGTTTTGAAAAGCCTGATAGAGGTCCTTAATAAATATATTTTAGCCATCCTGCATACAAATATTACCAACGACCTGAGGGCTCATCTGTATGAGCGTATTCAAAAGACCTCGCTTTTTCTACATATGCAGCAGCAAACAGGCTATTTGACCAACATCGTCTGTAATGATTCTCAGGCAGCATGTAGCGGAGTGTTGGAAATTTTTTCAGCGCTCTGGCAGGCTCCGATAAGTGCATTATTTTTATTGGCCACCATGTTTTATTTTTCTCCTTTGCTTTCTCTTCTCGCATTATTTCTTATGCCAATTATGAGTATCGTAGTGACCTATTTCGGCAATAAAGCCAGAAAAGCGGAAAAGGACTATTTGCAACAAGAAGGAAGCATGCTAGGAAACATGGTGGAATCTTTAATAAATGTCAAACAGGTAAAGTCATTTGGACTTGAAAACCGCCAGAAGGATAGAGTCGAGGCCTATGGAGAAAAATTACTCTATTTCCGAAAAAGGGCAGTGTTGCTAAAATCGATAGTTTCCCCAGTCGGAGAATTCTTAACCATTTCAATTGTTACCGCCATGGCTGTGGTGGCTTATTATCAACTTTTACATGACAAGACAACTACCGCGGATATCATCGGCTGTCTAGCCGCTGCCTTTGCTTTGCGATCGCCGGTCAAAATATTATCGTCGTCTCTCGTCGGGATTCAGAAGTCCGTCGCTGCCATGCAGAGGATCATCTGGTGCTGCGGTGATCCGGAAGGGCAAGAAGATCTCCAGTTTGAAGCTCCCGCAAATATCGGTAGCCTCTCGTTTAAAGGTGTTTCTTTTAGTTACAATGGGAAAAATAAGATTTTTTCAGATGTTTCCTTTACGGTAAGCCGAGGTGAGCGTATAGCCATATTGGGCCACAGCGGTGCAGGGAAAACCACGCTGCTTGATTTGTTGCTGGGCTTCTATCCTTGTACAACAGGTGAAATTGAGATCAACAATTACCAAAAGCTGGCGGATATGAATCTTGAAAGCTGGCGCAAAAGGATAGGAATTGTAACACAAGAACCATTCCTTTTTGACGGGACGATCGAGGAAAACATCCGTTATGGATATCAAAACGCCGATCCGTCACAGGTTCTTGAAGCTGCTGAATCGGCAGGATGTTCTGAGATACTGAACCGTCTGCCAGGAGGTATTCTTGCTGAAGTCGGTGAACGGGGTAGCAGACTTTCCGGTGGTGAGCGAAAAAGGATTGCCCTTGCACGAGCCTTAATCCGCCCCATTTCGGTCCTCGTGCTGGACGAGGCAACCAGTGAGTTGGACCCTCTGATCGAGGAAGATATCCTTAAGTCCATCGACAGGATCGCCGGCGACTTGATTGTGATCCATGTTTCACACCGCTTGTCGGTGCTGAATCATTGTGACAGGGCTTTTCTTGTTAAAAACGGGAGATTAAGAGAGTGTTCATTTGGTGAAATTATCTCCTCGTTTCATGATGTTGCCGGCCGCCGTATAAAGAGCGCTTAACAGGGGTTCAGGCAATGATGAATCGCTCGTTGGCAAAATATTTAGATGATCTTACCGACTGTGTCATTATTCGAAAGGATGAGGACAAAATAATTGTAAAAATTCCTGATGACAGAAATGGAACCGCTGCGCTTTTTGTAAAAATCTATATTCATAAAGGCCTTCGTTCCCGTCTGCGTAATTTGTTGAATGGTAAAACCGCTGGCAAGAGAGACCATCAGGTTTGCGTAAAGTTACAAGAGATTGGCATTCAAGTACCGAAACCGGTGGGGTACTGCGATAACCAAACGAATCTTCTATCGACCGGGAAATCCCTCTTTGCCGCACAATGGCTTGACGGCAAGAGCCTGGCAGCATTGATTCACAAAAAGTCGAGGCAGACAGATTTCAAAGGAAAGGCCGGAGCGGAAAAAACAGATGCCCGGCTGATTGAGAAAAACGGTTTCAGCACATTATGTTACCAACTCGGCGGTTTCGTTGCAACACTCCACAACAAAGGGGTATATTCCAAGGATCTCAATGTGGGGAACGTTCTGATAGAAATTGCAAACACAGGTTTGCCGGATTTTTTTTTATTAGATTATGAAAATGTCTGTTTTAAAAAACAGGTCGGGCGGAATAAATCGTTGAATAACATCATCCAGGTATGTGCTGCATTAATGCAAGTCAATGAAACGGCGTATGAAGATTTTTGTTCCGGTTACGCAAAAGCGCGGCCGCAGTTTAATGTACTTGAACTGAAAGGATATATTCTGGAAAAGGCAAAGCGTCTGCAAGTGCTTTGGAAAGAGAAAATCGATGGTAATTTCGAAAGGATTGCCGAAGCGTTGAAAACTCGAAATAGATGACAATTTGGTCACTGGTTCATAAGAATGAAAAAACAACAAAATATATCTTTAGGGGCTGAAAAAAGTTCATCAGCGGAAACATATGTCCGGCAACAACTCGGCAGCTATATTCGCGGAGAGGCAAAGCGAAATCAGCCGCCCGATGATGTTGATTGGCAGCGACTGGAAACAATCGTTTTTTATCATAACGTTGCCGCGATTTTCAGCAACCTGACAAACGATAACGATCATGTGAGTCACTGGTTTCCGCATAAGATGAAAATACTTTCAGCGAATTTGCACAACCTGAAGACAGCGGTATTTCTCTTTTCGATTCTTGATGCGCACAATATAGATGCTGTCGGCATGCGCGGTATTAATCTGGCAAATTTCATATATGCCGACCCCAGCCTTCGCCCCATGCATGATATCGACATTCTTATCCGGCCAGAAGACCGTGAAAGATTGCATGATACGTTGGAGGAACGGGGACATAAACCGACCGAATATTTGAGGAGTCAATTGGTTTATGAAATTAATGGCGTAATTTTTGAGATCCACTGGTTATCCTTAACCCCCAAGCGCTATCGGGATTGTCTGGATTCCGATTTTCTGGTTTCCTCCCGTCAGGCAAAGCAGACGCCAGAAGGAACTGTTTACTGCTTACCGCTGGAACAGGAGTTAATAAGTGTTGTGACGCATGCATTTATCCATCATAATCTGGACACATTGTTACGAATCACAGACATAGGCATTCTGATGGCCCAGCCCCAAATGGATTGGCAGTTTATCGTTGATTGGACAAAAAAGGTTAAATTGTCTAATCTTTTTTGTTTCACCCTTAGCTTTGTGAATCAGTTTTTTCATCTCGGTAAGGAGAGGGAACTCGAGCTTTTCGGAGGTATCCTGCCAAGCGATGTGAAAAAAGTTTACCGTGCCTACGAGGAGTACCTTTGGGGTAGAGAGCGCCTGGGCGGTATGTTGTTGATGCACAGGAATCAATTCTTTGTTGCAGAACGGTTTGAAACAAAGATGCGCCAGTTTTTACTGCTTTTAGGTTCCACAAAGTTAGAACCTTTTTACCATATACTTGTAAACAAAAAAAATTACCGCGTCGGAAATGTGAGCAAATAACTGTTATGCATCTGAGTGAAATTGAATTGGATATAGCAAGTGCTCACCAGCCGGAGAATGACAAGGAACTGGTACTTCTCGTTGGCATTAATATTCCTGGATATTATTCCTTGCCGGTCAGGTTGTTGGCTTTGCTTGCCAACACTAAGGAAAACATCAAGAGAAGGTATGATGTTCGGTTTGTCGAATATGAGACGGAAAAGGACTGGAAGGACTTGCAGGATTATATAAATCAAATCAACCCGGCGATCCTGGCCTTTTCGATGAATATATGGAACCGGGATATTTGCATTGATCTGGCAGGCAACATTAAGGCTGAAGAACCTAAAACAACGGTTCTGGTCGGCGGACAAGAAACAACTGGGTCAGTTGTAGATTATCTGGAGATGGTACCTGCATTTGACTATATCATTGATGGCGAAGGCGAACTCCCTTTTCTTGAGTTTCTTGAAAACTGGGACCCGGAAACCAAGAAATTAGGTGATCCGGGAAAGGTATCCGGACTCTGGCACCGCAAAGCGGGAAAAGCGGTTAAAACCGGACCTGCAAATACAGTGCGCAGTCTGGATGAAATCCCCTCTCCGATACTTGCCGGTCTGGTTCCCATGCATTCCAAACGGAAGCTTGGGGTTATGCTGGAAGGCAGCAGGTGTTGTCCCTTCCGGTGCAGTTTTTGTTTTGAAGGCGGTAAAAGGGGAACGGTTCGTTCCGCGTCTGTTGACCGGATTACTAAGGAAATTGATTATGCGGCTGGGCAGGGCGCGCATTATTTCCACATTATGGATCCCATACTCTGCAGTCACGATAACGAACGTCTTAAATCATTAACCGATTATATCAGCAACCTTTCCTCCAAGAGCAAACAGATCACCTTTTTGGTGGAGGCCTATGCCGAATTCATAACCGATGAGATTGCCGCCTGCATGAGAAATATTGCCATCATAGATATTGGGCTGCAAACGATTCACCCGCCCACGGTAAAAAGCATCAATCGCAAATACAGGCCGGAAGCTTTTCGGCGCGGACTTGAGGCGTTACGGCGCCACGGCGCCATCTATAATCTCTACCTTATATGCGGGCTGCCCTATGAGACCTTTGCCACTTACCTCAAAGGCATCCTATTCGCTATCGAACAGCAACCGGTGCGGGTGTTTTTTAATGAACTGTGTTTACTCAATGGCACGGAACTACGCAGAAAGGCTGATACATACGGCTACCAATACGATTCGTCTCCTCCGTACCTCATTCATGCCAATAAATGGATGACGCAGGAAGAATTGAGTATGGCGTGGGCTTTATCGGCGGCAGTTTCTGCACAATATAATCTCTCGGTTTTCGGGATCTATAAAGGCACGCCCTGGCTGCCCCGACAATGCCATTATCTGAAAAAAAAACAACATGTTATAAATCTGTTTGGAAACTATGGGCGGAACTGTCCCACCTGCACGGACCGCAAGGCATTGCAGGACAATGGTATCGATCTTCTTTTACGCGATGCTGAGAACGCTGATTTTGAGATAGTCATCGACAGCACGGTGGATAAAAATTATCTTTTGCAGCTCATCGGCCAGGCACATCTGGCCGGGGCTGTGCGCATCAAATTGATCACCCCGCCGTTACTGTTTGAAGATGAAGCCTTTATCGATCTCCTGGTCAATAGGGGGGTATGGCACTTCAAGACATTCCTCGGGCAACTTGGCGGTGAAACGATTGATGTAAAAGATGCCGCAGAAGAGGCAGAAAAATTACAATCGGTGTTACGGTCGTTCTCATTACGCGGCGCGGCCCATTTTTCACCGTTTGTTGAAATCGTGGTCTATCCCGGAAAGCTCGACCCCGGCGGACTACGGGTACTACTCATGCGGTTAAAAGAAATGCGGGCGCCCATGATATCGCTGCCGGCTGACTACATTCTCCCGGACGACCAAAGCGAATTGGACGAGCTTTACACAATGTTTTTCGAGATCATTAAAGATCGTACGTGGATGAAAATGCCCGAGGATTTTTATCGTGTTTGTCTTAAAGAAAATAAAAAACGTGAAGAGATAATCTTTATGCTTAAAACACTGCAACTGGTGAGCGAAGACATCAGCCTGCCCTGTGCTGATAAAACAATTGGATAATATTATGTCTTCAACGGATGACCGACAAAAGGTGTATTGTTTATGGCCAATATTCTGATAACAAATCGTTGTAATAGAAAATGTCCTTTCTGTTTTGCCAGACTCAGGGTCAATATTAAAGGAAAGGAATCTCCTGACTATATGTCCCGTGATGACGTGCGCAAGGTCATGGATTTTATGGAACGCTCGGACGACCCGCAGCTTCGATTGCTGGGTGGTGAACCGACATTACATCCAGATTTTATTGACATCGTCACGGAAGCCTTGGCCCGTGATTTTCATGTCCATGTATTCACCAACGGGATAATGAGTAAAAAGAAAGCTGATTTCTTAAGCGATATTCCCAAGGAAAAGCTGTCGCTGCTCTTCAATGTCGCCAACGAAGAAATCGATACCGAGAACCACAGGAAAAGAAAGCGTTATGCATTAAAGAAGCTGGGGGAAAAGGCCCAGGTGGGTATTACCGTCACATCACCTGAGTTTGAATACCAATATCTGATTGATTTGATAAACGAATTTGGTTTAAGGAGGCATGTGCGGGTTGGTATTGCCCAGCCGATCGTCGGTTGCGATAATGCTTACCTGGAACCGCATTTGTATCGGGAAGCAGGCAAGAGTATCGTGAAAATGGCCCGTTCATGTATTGAAGAGGAAATCCTCATCGGTTTTGACTGCGGCATGACGTTATGTATGTTTGATGAGGCGGAAATCGGTTTTCTCATGAAAAACACCGAGGGTTTTGTGATGCGTTGCGATCCCATTATCGATGTGGGTACCGATCTTGATGTCTGGAATTGTTTTCCCCTTTCCAACGTTCTGGTATCACACCTGGATCAATATGAAACCCGTAATAAAGTGAAAAAAACGTATGAGAAGGTGATCGCTCCCTACCGTGTACTGGGTTGCAAACCCGAATGCTTTACATGTAAATATCTTAAGAGGAAGCAATGCTCCGGCGGTTGTCTGGCGCATGCCATGAATTCTCTTAATAAGCTTCCCCCGGTGGAAGTTTATCCGGAAGCCTACGAATGCAAATAAAGGTAGACCTCGAGAGCGTCAGTGCCGAAGCAAAAATGTCTAAGAATAGATATTTTGATTTGGCAGGAACAAAAATCGTCTTTGTCGATCCGCCGGACATCATCAACTATGTAGTGGGCAGGGCCTTCAGTCTGAGTGAAATTCAACCCTGCGACCCCGACATTACCTTTAATTGTGCCATCCACAAGGACGAGATCTTCATCGATAAAATGCCTGCGGATGTTTATAATGAGTTTAACAAAATTGGGGAGCGGGATGATCCCTGTTTTTATGAAGGAGAGAATGGAAAATTATTCGTCATTGTTAGAAATATGGGGTGCGCCTCCTATGCCTTGACGACGCCACCCTATTCGCATGTAGATGTGGTTTGCCAAATTTTGAACAAGGAAGAAACCCCTTTGCACCTCCAGGTCATTCTCATACCCATAATCAGCCACCTTATGATGCTGCAGGGGAAATTCATTATGCACGCCGGTTGTGTAGCAACGCCGGAAGGCAAGGGGCTTGTACTTATGGCCGACAGTGGCGGGGGCAAAACCACAACGGTTTTTACCTTAACCTGCAACGGTTTTAATTTTCTTTCGGATGATCTCGTCGTTGCCTGCCCGACAGATGAGGGCTATGTCTATCGACCTATTCAGGAAAGAATTAACGTTACCAGTAAGACAATTCAGTTTTTTCCGCAACTTAGTTTCGCCAAAAAGAAGTTGAAAAAAATTGATGCAACGAAGTTGCCGGTGGATCCGCATGACGTTTTTGGAAAAGACAAAATCAAGAACACGGCCCGGGCGTCGACAATTATTTTTATCAGGCTCAATAAAGAAGGTCCGAAGCTTGTTCCTTTGGACGGCAGTGCCATTTTAAAGCCTTTATTAAAAAGCAATACCTTTGCCCGTTATAAAAGTATTCCTCAGGCTCAGATAGAGACTATCTGGAACCTGCTGGAGCAGACTAAAACGTTTGCCCTGTATACCGGTTCTGATCCTCATGTGCTTGGAGAATGGCTGGCTGAACGTGCCATGGAAGGTACTCTGTTTGGTGAACCATCAAAAAAGCTGGCACACCGTTCTTTAAAAAAACTGGCTCAGAGAAAAAAGGGAAAATTCGAATGTGGACTGGAAAAGATTCTTGCAGATACGCTCGATGACCAAACGATAAACACAAAGATCGACGTTGATGGCCGTTGGTTGTCACGTTTTGACCGGCAGATCAGATACCACCGCATCGACAACCTTGTTGCCCAGTATCTGGTCAATCAAGGTGTTAAGCTGCCCCTTGGATCAACCGCCGACCCGGTATCATTAATTACCAAGGCAAAGGCTGCCGGCCTGCGCTTAAGCGCTACGGCAAAAACAATATTTCAGGAATTCGCCGCCCGGGATATCCCCGCACTGGCCTTACGGGGACCGACCTTTGCCCAGGATTACTATCCAAACAGCTACTTACGCATTTATCGGGATATCGATGTCATCGTTCAGGAACCGAACTTAGAGAAGGCAAAGAACCTCCTTATTGATCGGGGATTTTTGCCTGAACCTGATCAAAAATACTGGATCGGCAAGGGGGAAATGCCGTTCACCAACGGCCAGGTCAGGGTCGAGCTTCACTGGGATGCCTATCCGGTTATGAATAAGGAAAAGAAATCTTTTTACGACTTCCGGCAGCAGCTGCAAAACACCGATCTGGACGGCCTTACGGTACAAACCGTGAATGTGAATCATCTCCTGCTGTCAACCTGTTTTCATTTATACTTTGAACATAGAATGGACAGGATGTGCCGGCTTATCGATATCCGTCAGATTATCAATAAAGGCGCTGATTCCCTCGACTGGGACTGGATGGTGAACACCCTGCCGGCGGATTATTGCCGATTTGCTTTCTGGCTACCGCTGATGCTTGCTGCAGACCTGGTTGGGGCCCAGGTGCCGCATGCAACCCTGCAAAAGATTGCCCCCCGATCTTTTAAGGAAAAGACGGCAAGACGCTTATTTACTCCTGAAAATTTCCTGGCCATGCCGAAAAAGACAAGCTGTCTTAAGTTCTGGATGGTCAACAAGATGGTGGGGTAATGACAATGCTGCGGGTGTTTTTTATAGGACGGGAGGTAATGCTTTTAAAAGCGTTGCAGCAGTGCTCGGAAGTTTGCGGGGTATATGTTCAGAAACAAAAAGTAAGGCCATGGAAGTTGCGGGAAGTCCTGTTGAAAAATTACGGATTACGTCAAAGGTTTCGTCCCATATTGAGGAAAATCCGACTGAGAAAGTGGTTAAGGACCCTTGAATCATATACCATCCATGACTATGTAAAAGAGAATAGACTTCCCTTTTTGTCCGCCTCGAAAATTAACGACAAGCAATTGATAGGGGCTATTAAAGAACTTACTCCAGACCTGGGCGTAGTCGCTAATTTCGGTCAAAAAGTACCCAAGACGGTTTTGCAATCCGCGACCTATGGATTCATCAATTTCCATCCCTCACTGTTGCCGAAATATCGCGGCCCTAACCCTATCCAACAGGTATTATTAAATAACGAAACTGAAACCGGGGTTACCTGGCATCGCATGGAGGAGGCTCTAGACCAGGGGAACATATTGTCTCAGGAAAAGATATCGGTACTGCCGACAGATACTGGTAGGGACCTCATTATCAGATCGGTTGAAACCGGGAAGAAAATGCTCGGGCCACTTTTACAATCTCTCGAACAGGGAACATGCAAAGAAACATCCCAGGATGAGTCAGAGCTATAGTGAATTAAGTAAAAATGACATTTTATATATTATTTCAAACATTCTGAAGAATTGTCTGAAAAAATATGTTGCCAATCCAAAACTCTATCAGGACAGGCACGCTCACACCGTTTGCAATTGACACCGCTGCAAATGGATGCGTTTATCATGATTGAAACGAAATCGTCCTCGGTCTTGAGAGAAATGGCGTTTTCAGTACAAGCGCTAAGGCACTGTCCGCAAGCCGTACACCCATCAACTGCAACACAAAGGGTCATGCCAAAATCCTCAAGCATGGTCAGACCCTTTTGACCCACATCCAGGATATCGCAGTCCATCAGACGCTGGATGTCATCCGGTGGATTCGCATCGGGGAAATCCGGCAAGCCGTAGCGCTTCAGCATTTTGCGATACATTGTCATCGGCATGCCTTCCGTCCAGTGAGAAATTTCAAGCAAATAGACTTTTTGAAACGCTTTTGAGGTAGCCAGCATACAATGGCTGTCACGCAATTGGTTGGCCAGCGCAGACATTTCGGGCAGTGATGATGGAGAGCGTACCAAATCCCTGGCCATGGCAAGGGAGGTGTTGCCGACCTGAAAGATCGTTTCTACCAAAGGGGGAAGCATACCCAATTGCTGCGCCTTGACCGCATCCACATAGGTCCCCGACGCACCGGCCAGATAGGCCACCTGGATGTCGGCCGGAGAGATGCCGGCCTCGTGGCACAGGGATAGTTGTCCGGCCCGCAATGCGCCGATGGCTTTGCCGGCCTCCTGGACATCGTTTTCCGTTAACGTGATCGTCTCGCCGGCATGCAGGCGGCCGTCGATGGTTTCTATTTTAGGTAAAACAAGCCAGTGCCCCTGCAGCGCCTGATGGATCATGGCAATCGTTCCGGTTCCGGTGATACCGACGGGGCGAAGGGGTGATGCATCTTCAATCATCCGGGGGCGGCCTAGATCGACAACAGCGCCTTGGCACGGACGCATATCATTTCCCAGCACGGTGAGGCGGTGATATGACTGATGGGGCGTAACATCTGCAATCGCACCGGGAACAGCCAGGACACCACAACTGATTTGTTGCCCTTCAAGCGCTGGTCCGGCTGCCGTTGAAGCGGTGATCACGCGGCCGTCATGGACCAGTGCCATTTCCGCATTGGTGCCGAAATCCATGGCCAGCGCGGTTCGAGAATGGTTTAGCATGCCGGTCTGAATGATCATGGCCAGTGCATCCGCACCCACCTCGTGGCGAATGGCCGGCGGAATGATCAATTGGCAATCAAAGGGCAGCGACAGTCCGCCAATATGGTCAGCCGTGGTTAAAACCGCATCGCGCTCCTGGTCGGCAATGCCCATGGATGCAAGTTTGCGTTTGCCGGCATAGGCCAGGTCCCGGATATCGGTTCCCTGAAAAATCGATAGCTGGGTGGGATTTCCGCATACGGCCAGGCAACGGACCGCCGTCGCCTGAATGGCCAGCGCATCAATGACTTGATTGATGGCCTTGATGAGCATGGATTGAGCGATCGATGATCCCATTTCCAGTGTGAAATGAAGATGATCAATCACATTGGCGCCGGGCAGCGGGTGGCGCATTGTAATAACAGTGGATATGATCCGGTCTCGTTCCAGATCAATGGCTTGCGCACGGATGCCGCTGGTCCCGATGTCCATGGCAATGGCTATAGGGTTCATGGCAATCATGGTTCCAATCTTTTTAGCTACAATCCGTAGGACGCCGGCTTGAATCCCTTGACCTTGCCATATCGCTTCAGGCACCGATCGATGAAATCATCTTCCTCATCGGGCAAGGCTTCCAGTTCCCGCATGTATTCCAGCAAAGCGTCTTTTTCAAAGTTCGTGAAGTGAAGATTGGAATCTGCCAGCATCAATTCGCCGCAGGTCAAGGCCGCCGCTCTGGCGCGGGTGTAACAGCTTGCGTTGTTGGTTACCATGGCCTTTCCAATGGCCCAGGCATTGTCTGGACACAGGATAAAGCTTTGGGGGCTGCGGTAGCGGTCGGAATTGATCAGACAGGCCTGATACTCTTTTTGGAATCCCAATTGGATGGCGGAATTCATGGCCGCCACATCATATCCGAGAATTTCGGTAAATACTTCGACACTGCTGCCGCCAAACATGGGATGGTATTCCACCGCCTCATTGGACCACAGATCACACACCGCAGCCATCAGGTTGCCACAAAGATCCATGTTCGCACAGGCTGCCGTTTTCCCGATGGTGGAGATGGGAATGCCGGTGATGGCCTTGATGATGGGATTTTCGTAAGCACAGTCCTTGGCCGGGCCTATTGCACCCATTTCATAGGCAACCAGGGAACGGCTTGCACTCACGGCACGACAAAAGGTCGCCAGGGTGTGCGAAACATCGCGGGAGATGAATCCGCCGGCCATGAACATGGCGGTATTGGCCTGGGCGCAATCGGTATCACCACCGGGGATACAACCGTTCTCGTTGGCGATGCTGACAATGTGCGACCACAGCCATGCCATATCGCGTGCGCCAAGAACCGCTTGAGCAAAGAGCATTCCGGTTAAGTCGTTCCGAATAATACTGTAATCGGATATTTCCTTTCCACCCAGGGACTCAATGGAAAGGATATCCGCATGGCGGGCGCAGGCCTTGAATGCGTCTAATATTTCCTGGGTTCGATCCGATTCGCGCATGTCCACCATGCCGGGTTTACGGATATCGGCAATGGTGGCACGCAAGGCAGCTTGAAGGCCATACTTAGCCTTATAGCTTTCGATCTGCTGTTGGGTTTGCGCGGTAATTTCCATTCCCCAATCCGCATGGCGGGTCATCTGGGAAACATGTTCATTCTCGATCACAATGGCCGGTATGCCGATCGTTACACAACGTTCCAGGGCGTCCTGGTTGGCACGCTCAAACTCCCTAAGCAGTGTTTTCAGTGTCTGTTCGCTGCCAGGCCGCGGGTGAGGAACGATTTCGGGCAAAACTTGCCCCCCACCGATGGTGAGACCGTCTTTGGTCTCAACCGGATTCAAGGCCGTGCCGAACATCATCTCGTCTGAAGACGAATAGGCCATGGAATCGGTGAGGGGTCGCATTGGCGCTGGATTGGTCTCCCGATCGGTTGTGCTTATCCGTTCCATTTGTTTCGCATTTCCTCCCACGATAGCTTATTGAGCGCATCTTGTGCAATGCCAGGCGCCTGACTGGCCTCCTTGCCCCAGATACCCAAGTCAAATGAGGTGACAAATTCCTCGTTAACCGCGCCTCCCCCGCATGCAAAAGGAATGATCAAACCCTGTTTTTTCAATTTTTCGGCAATTTTTGGAAACGCGGTCATGGTCGTGGTCATCAGGGCCGTACCCGTCAACAGAACCGGCTTGTGGATGCGACAAGCGTCAACGACCTCGTCCACCAATACGTCCGCGCCGAGATTGATGACTTCAAAACCAGCGGCGCTTAAAAGAGCGTTAACAATGATCTGGCCGATATCATGAATATCTCCTTCGGCGGTATGGGTAATGACCTTGGCTTTTTTTTGCATCGCTTGGCCCAATTCGGCCTCGCATAGCGTGATGCCGGCGAGCATGGCATCGGATGAAAGGATCAACTGAGGGAGAAAACAATCCCCGGTTTCCCATAGACGGCCGACCTCTTGCATACCGGCAAGAAGGCCTTTGTTGATGACCTCGAGCGGGGCTTTGTTGGTCAGCACCTTGGCGACGATTTGTTGTATTTTGTCTTCATCACCGGCGACCAGACAGTCAGCGACCTGTTGTAGCAGTTGATCATCGGAAACCCGTCGTGCGGATTGGCGGGATACCTCAATGTGAAGATCATAGCGGTTGAAAATGGTGCTGGTATCGGTAACGTATTTCATCTTAAATGTCGATCTGGTGAACACATGGAATAAGCTGTTATTTTAAGATGATGCTAACAGAAGGGCAGGACGGTGTCAATCAACAGAAAGGCGTTGCGTGGTCAGATAAACGTGTTTACGGAAGAAAGTAAAATATTATAGGAAAGGGGAAAACGAGATCGTTTTCCCCTTTTTTTCGGATTGTTTTTAAGACGATCGTATTTCACCACTTATACGGCGATGCGCGCTGTTTGCAGTATTTTAGGAACGATGTCAGCCCAGCCCAATGGCATCAGGTGAACGCCTTGAACCATGGATTTGATTTCGGACAAAAAACGCCCCATCATTTCGGCCGCCTTCATTTTGCGATCTTCTTTTTCGACACTGCCGATTTCATCGATCCAGGATTGCGGCACCTGGATGCCAGAGACGTTTTTGTTCATGAATTTTCCCATCTGCGGAGATTTGAGCACGACCAGGCCGACCTGAATGGGCACGTTGAACTTTGAGGCTTTGTCCATGAACGTTTCAAATATCTTGCGGTCGTAGACGGCCTGGGTCTGGAAAAATTCCGCACCGGCATCAATTTTTTTTCGCATTTTAAGCAGTTGCAGATCCAGAGGCTCGAAATTGGGATTGACCACTGCGCCGTGGGCCATGTTCGGTGGATTCTCGATCGCATTGCCCGTAATGTCATGTCCGTTACGAAGGCCCTTGGCCATGGAAATCAGTTGCACCGAATCCAGATCAAAAACAGGTTTGGCTTCTTTATGATCGCCCAGCTGAATATGATCCCCGGTGATCAGCAATACATTGTCGATGCCAAGGGAATAGGCGGTGAGCAGATCGCTCTGCAGGGCAATACGGTTGCGGTCCCGGCAGGTGAGTTGATAGACGGGTTCGATGCCTTTTTGCTTCAGTCCTACACTGGCGGCCAGGGACCCCAGGCGCATCACCGCGCTCTGGTTGTCGGTGACGTTGACCGCGTGAACCCAGCCCTGAAGATACTTGGCTTCCTGGGTACAGGCCGGGTCGATGGATTTATCCCGGTTGACGGCGCCTTTGATGGGCCCCACTTCACCGGTAACAACAAATTCGCCTTTGTTGAACAGTTCGGTCAGTTTCATGATATCACTCCTTTATATCGAATTTATACGGCCCCGTCAGTCCTGATTGCTGACGGTGACCTTGCCGGCCTGAGAACAGAATGTGGCTTCGGTTTCACTGACCTTAAGCGTCCGGGGACGGCTCCACTTGGCGTGGTTTTTGGGTTTCTGATAAGGGTCCAACAGCTCCAATCGGCCCAGTTTTTTAAGCCGTTCATAGATCATCACCCATCCACAGGGACGCTCGCTATCCACTTCGCACATGCCGTTTTCCGCACCGCCGCACGGTCCATTGAGCAGTTGTTTGGAACAAAGGGTCATGGGACAAAGGCCGCCGGTGAATTCAATCACACATTCACCGCACAGTGAGCAGAACTCTTCGATGTCCGTGGCCGACACGGTTTCACCACCGAAAATAGTATCGCAGCCAGGATGAATCATTCCGCCGTCCGTGGCATCGATGACTGTGTGCACGCCTTGCCCGCATCCCAGTACCAGGAAGCTGTCCGCTTTGGCGATCGTGTCTTTATAATCTTCCTGAAGCACTTTGCGCGTGTGATCAAGCTTGCAAAGGGACATGCCCTGGGGACCGGGCACGGTGTATCCAACAACATCGATGCCTCTGCGGGTCAGTCGCTCGGCCATTGTTTTCGTCTCATCCTCGCCGCCGGAGTGGCACTTCCACGCGCAGTTGTTGCACCCAACCACGAAGACTTTTTCTCCGGGCCTGATGAAACTGACGATTTCCTCAATTGGTTTTTGAATGGTGGCATGCATGGATCATCCTCCCTGATGGGTGATTTATAGGCTGTCTTACATTTAAAAATAAACGGGTTGGTACTTCACGTGGGCGGCATCAAATTCATTGTAAAGCAGGCGCAGGCGGCTGTTGGCGACTTCCATTTTTTCCGTCTTTTCCTCATTTTCCCGGTCCATTGGATAGCAGGCCAGACATCGCTCATAATGATGTTTGCCGCCGAGACAGGTGATGGCGAAATGGACCATCAAAAAGGCCATCTGCTGCTTTTGACGGGCGAAATGTTCCACCGCCGGAACAAATTCGATGGTTGGGGTGACCGAAACCGAATTGCCCTCTTTGGCCAGTGTAATGTAGTCATGAATGGCTAACGGGGGGGCATGGGTTTCCTGAACGCCTTCGAATTTGACGGTCATTTCCTCCAGGGTGAACAACTTATTATCCATGGCGATCCCAGCTTGCTCTAACTTACGATAGTCTTTTTGCAGATACCGATTGGCGATCATCACGGCCTGGGAAACATGCGGGCAAAGATTGTTGGGACAACCTCTGGCATAACATTTCCGGAATCCATAGTCTTTTTCATCAACCTCGCCTGAGTAACGGCACAGAAATATAAATGCCTGAAACGGGTTGTCGCGATGCTGAAAATCCACAGGCAGGATTTCAAAGTCGGTCCGGCAGGTAACGGACGCGCCCTGTGTCTTCAATGTCACCAGATCGGTGACGCGATTCGGGCGGATGGGTGGGGATAGGGTATTCATAATTAGCGTCCTCGCTTGCCTGACCCCCCATGAACAGGTAGCCTGGGAGGTCGTATGGTTGCGCCGATTTGGATCTTAATAGGTAAACACGGCATTGGCGGCAATGGCGGCAAGATTGACTTTCCCGCCGGCCGTGGTCACGGCGCCTTCGATCAGATCGGCTTCGTCGATATTGCGGCTTTCAATACAGGGCACACAAACCCACATTTCTCCACCGAGCTCCAAAAAGTCCTGGATGAGTTTTTTGATTGGTGGGAACCCGCCACCGGCCGGCATATCGTCGGCAACCCCTTTTTGGGCCACGGTTACGGCATCGCCCTGCAGGACCACCGTGGCCTGAATGTCCATGGCCAGAGCGGCATTGGCCAGCACAAAGGGCACGGACGCGCGTTCAGGGTTTTCCTTGCCGTGGGTGGAAATGTACAAAATTTTTTCTGCGGTTTCTTCCATGGATTGACTCCTTTTCGTGTCTTAATTTATCGGGCTTTTTACGAATTCGTCACAGCTGACCGGCAATAACACTTGACAGATCCTCTACCGATGCACCGGCTTTGCGCAGATTTCCCAGACAGATGGGGCACATGGCAACAATCTGCTCTCCGGTCACATTTAATTCTTCTAAACGCCGGTCCCGCACTTCGGCGGATAATTTGGGAGAAATGGATTCGGCCGGGCCGCCGCAGCAATTGGTGAAACGGCCTGAATTGTCGACCCCTTTGCATTCGATGCCAAGCTTTCCCAATACGGCGGTGGGCACATCGGCCAGATCCAGGTAGCGACCGTAAAAGCACGGATCATGAAGGGTGACCCGCCGGTGGCCGTTGGCAGATGGGAAATCGACCAGTTCGAAATAGGTTTTGACCTCAAAATGCGCATCCACATATTTGGGAAACAGCACTTTCAGGGCATAGGTAGTATGGGGATCGACGGTAATCAGACGCCGAACCTTTGCCGCTTTGAGCTTTGCCGCAACATACCGGGCATGCTCGACAAATCCTTCCTGATCGCCAAGATCGTAAAGCAGCACGCCGCTATAATCGTCCAGGCTTGGCCGGTAAAAGAAATCGACCTTGGACGCCTGAAGCACTTTGGCGATGTTGCGCAAAATCTTGTCAAAGGACTTTTTTTCATCTGACGGGGTGATCATGGCCAGTCCCACGCCGGACAGATAGCCGGGAACATGTCGCGCGTATCCGATATAATCGGCCCAGCGGGTATCTTCATACTGGGCCAGCACATTGGTGGATGTTTCGATGTATGGAACGAATTGATACATCATACCCGTGAACAGCATGGTTTTGCCTTGTCGGGGGAGCTTAAGCCCCTTGTGCCAGCGGTTGACCATGAAACGGGGTATCCCGAATGGATTGCGCGTCTGCCGTACGTTGTTGGCGATGGTGTCGATGATATCCCTGGGGTTATACATGTCAGGACCTCCTCCAGTTGGCGACCACGAAACGTTTCAAGCCTAAAATGATTTCCCCTGGATTGGCTTCCCGAGGGCAGGTCTGGGTGCACAGACCGCAGTGAAGGCAGCGCCAGAGCTCCTGAGCGTTTTCAAGGATGCGGTCTTTAGCGCCAATCTGGACATAGCGGATCATTTTTCTTGGAAAGTGTTCATGAATCAGCGGGCAGATGGCCGTACATGTTCCGCAGTTGAAACAGGCCAGGGCCGTGTCCTCGGTATAGGGCTGAACCTCTTGGGCAAAATTTGGATTGAGTAAGGCCATTTTTCATGTCTCCTCGGAAACGCTGCCATCCGGTTTAATGGTCAGCTTTTCACTTTGGGGGTCAGGACGTAGCGAAAGTAACTGCCGTCTTTTTGGGCTTCCACGATTTCGCCATATTTTTTCAAGGCGGCCAGGTACCACAACACCTCGGCCGTTTGCATCCCCGTTGCCTGGGCAATCTCCGGTACGGTTGCAGCGCCACCCGCCAGTTGACCGCGGATTCCTTTGAGGGCTTTTCTTTGCTGTTTGACCTTTTCTGACGCGTTGGCGACCCACTTTGCTCTGGTTTTACGCAGGGCTTTCATCGCATCTTTTTTCTTTGCGGAAGCAGACGGTTCCTTTTGCATGGGGTTTCCTCATCTTCATTTATTGTTAAAGACTAAACCGCTTCCGGTTCAGCCATGATCCGGTCCACCATGGCCTCATACTGTTTGAGGGTCCAACCGGCCACCTCGATGGCATTTTCCGGACAAACACTGGTACACGCCCCACATCCCAGACAAAGCGCCGGCGTGACCTGGGCCCGTTTCACCGTTTTCCCGTCCACGCTCATTTCCACCATGGTCAAGGCGCCATCACTCAGGCAGGCCTCAACACATGATCCGTGGCCCTGGCATTTTGAAAGATCCACCTCGGCCACGAAGGGATCGAGCTCGACAGCGCCTTTTCCCAGCAGGGCAGCGGCCTTGACGGCGGCTGCGCCGGCTGCATTGCATGCTTCGCCCACGTCCATGGGTGCCTGGCAGGTGCCGGCCAGAAGAATACCGGCAATCGGCAGTTCCACCGGCCGCAGCTTGGGATGGACCTCGAGCAGGAACCGATCCATGCCCACGGGCAGTTTCATCATTTCGACCAGATCATGCACCGGGTTGGCTTCGATACCGGTGGCCAGCACCACCAGATCCACCGGCACGTCGAGTTCTTCATCAAAGGTCAGGGTGTCCTTGATTTTGACCGTCAAGGGGTAGTCATGTTGATTTGGCTGGCCGGAAACCACCTGGGGTGCGTCTTCAGCTTCAAAACGCAAAAACACCACCTGGTTGCGGCCGGCTTGCTCGTAGAGGTCCTCCGCCCCCCGACCATAGGTACGGATATCGCGATAGCATTCGTAAACGCGTGTGCCGGGGTACCGTCTGCGGATGGTGCTGGCGGCATTGAGGGTGGCTGAACAGCATGTCCTGGAGCAGTATTCGTTAAGATGACCGTCCGGGCTTTCCGGATGAATGCCCGGTATCTGGCGACTGCCAACGCAATGGATCATGGCCATGCTGCGAATCGGCCGGCCGTCTAAGGATAACATGTTGCCTAAATGTTTTTCTTCTGCCATGCGCTGAATCAGATCGGGGAGGGTAATGACTTCCTTAAAATTACCAAAACCATATTCTCCCGGCTGGGGACGATAGGATTTAAAGCCTGTGGCCATCACGACCACACCGGTTTCCACGGTAATGGTTTCCGATGTCGTCGGCACGTTGCCGGTAGCGACCCCGGCTGCAGGAACATATTTGCCGGCGACCCGATCGGCCGGCCGCAAACGCCCCAGTTTATTCGCATCCGTGGTTTCAACTGGTGCTTGGCGGGTAATTTCCAGATTGAAATTGCCGACATAGCCGTCAACGGCAGTAACCGTGGCACAGGCATGGATGGTGATCAGGCGGTGGTTCAACACCTGGCGGCAAAGCGCCTGGATCAAGTCGGCAGCCTTTTCACCGGTGGGCGCCAGGCGATCCAGATTGGCCAGCTGTCCGCCCAGAAAAGGGCTTTTCTCCACCAGCACCACACGGATTCCGCGATCCGCCAACTCTTTGGCCGCTTTCAGTCCGGCGACACCGCCGCCGATGACTGTGGCGTGGCGTCTGGCTTCCACGCGGATCGGTTCCAGGGGCTTTAACTGCTCGGCTTTGGCGGCCGCCATGGAGACCAGACGGGTGGCCTTGTCCGTGGCTTTGTCACCGTGATGGACCCAACTGACCTGCTCGCGGATATTGGCGTGATCGTAGATATACGGATTCCCGCCGGCCCGGGCGATGGCCGCCCTGAACGTGGTTTCATGCAGGCTCGGGGCGCAGGATGCCACCACGACCCGATCGACGGTGCCGTTTTTCAGATCGTCCATGATCAGCGCCTGGCCGGGATCGGAGCACATGAACATATTGGTACGGGCCACGGCCACTTCGGGCAATTGTTCAACGCGGTCGCGGACTTGTTCCACATCTACGTGGTCTGAAATATTCCCCCCGCAGTAGCAGATATAGACGCCGACTTTGCCTTTGGCATCCTTTGATGCGTTATCTTTTTTCTCTTGGGTCATGATCATCTCCAAAAACGTCGCTTATTTTGAGACCGTGCGATTAGGCCGGCACCGGCACTTACGCGGCTCGGGTTTTTGCTGACGTTTGCTGCGCTGCCAGGTAGTTGGCCGCCTCCATGGCAGCAGCGCCCGCCTCGGCAATCGTATCCACGATATCCTTGGGACCGGCCGCCGCACCGGCAACAAACACGCCTTCCATGTCGGTCAGGGTTGGCGACAGTTTGGGCTGGATGGTTTTTACGAACCGGTCACCGGCCGTGGACACCGGGCACACGCCCGATGGATTCCAGCCCGGTATCATTCCCAGTGACAGAACCACCAGGTCGTGATCGGCAGTCACGGTTCCCTCTCCATTTTGCGCCTCAAAGCGCAGTGTGACACCATGGTTTTCGCCCTGGCTGATGGATGCGACCTTGCCCTTGACGAACTCGATCCCCATGGCCTTGGCATTCTGGTAAAATTGTTCGTAGCCTTTGCCAAAGGCCCGGATGTCCATGTAATAGATGGTGACGTCGGCCAAGGGCAGGGCACCGGAAAGCAGCATGGCCTGTTTGATGGCATACATGCAGCAGACCCTGGAGCAATAGGAAACGCCCATGCTTTTGTCCCGTGACCCGGCACACTGAACATAGGCAATGGAATCCGGCTCCATGCCGTCGGATGGCCGCAGGACGCGGTTATACGGGCCATGGGGGGCAAGCAGCCGTTCCATTTGAAGGGCATCGATCACGTTGGGAATGCGTCCCATGCCGTATTGATGTTTTTCGGCGAGCGGGGTCATGGAGAAACCGGTCGTCAAAATTGCTGTGTTGGCAGTAAGCGAGAATTGTTCGGCCTGCTGGAAATAATCCACGGCCTGGGTGGGACACACCTTCTCGCATTTGCCGCACAGCATGCAGTTTTCCACATTCAGCACCGCTGTCTGCGGGATGGCATTGGAAAAGGGAATGGCGATGGCCTTGGTGGCTGAAAAACCGCCCTGTTCCTCGTCACTGACATAGACCGGACAATTGTATTCACACTGGCGGCAGCCAATGCATTTGTCCGCATCCACATACCGCGGGCGCTGGGTGATCGTGGCCGTGATCGTCTGGCCAGTGCGATCCAGGGAACCCATGTCGCAATACGTGAACAGCGTGATATTTTCGTGATGGGCTGCTGCCGCCATCTTGGGCGTGGTAATGCAGCTGGCGCAGTCAAGGGTGGGAAACACCTTGGACAGGCGAATCATCTTGCCGCCGATGGTGGCGTCTTTTTCGACAACCGCGACCTGATAGTCCTGGTCGGCAAGGTCCAACGCAGCCTGCAAGCCGGCAATACCGCCGCCCACAACAAGCACATCAAAGTTGGTTTTGCGTTTGGCACTCATTCATTCCTCCTGAACGCTCGGAGATTCATAGCCTCATGGCATTTGTTCTCTCTCTTTAAGAGGCTGTATGAGAAGTCTGGATCAGGCCAGATAACAAGGCGGAAAGTGGCTCAAAAGCGGAGCATATATGGAATATGTGAGCATTTTGAGCCACTTTCCAACGCCGTTAGCGGGCCTTAGACGGATTTATCATACACCCTCTTGAGCCAGTTGCGGCGGCCCAATCTCCTGGACCAGTGTGTTCATCTGGTTGACCTCGTTGAGAAACGCCCGGTTGCACACCGTGCAGATCGCCGTCAGGCGCAGCCGACGTATATCCAGCGCCAGTTCCTTCATCATGGCGTAAACCCGGTCGAGTCGTTTGGCCAATGCTTTGTAGGCCCCTTCATAGGGGCACTCTTCACCGCATGACATGACAATGATGCCGCTGATCCCTTTTCGAAAACAATCCAGGTAAAACTGCTCTGGAAAAAGAACCGGTGCCTTGACTCTGAGGATATAGGTGTTGGCCGGATAGCTGGCGTGGGCCTGGCCCACCGAATCCGCACCCGGGTAGGCACAGCTTTCGGTGGCCAGGATCAGAATTTTGCCTGCCGTTTTTTCATTTGGCGTTGATGGCATAGCGCCCCCGTCTATTTGCTTCTGCGCACAAAGTGTTTGTCATAGCCGTCAGCCTCCTGGACGCCCAGGTAGGCGTGGCCGACTTTGTTTGCCCATGCGGGAATGTCTGTGCGTGTGCCGGAATCATTAGAGTAAATTTCAAGTACTTCGCCGACTTTTACTTTGCCGATGCCTTTTTTTGCTTCGAGCAGCGGGCCGGGGCAGGCACTGCCTCTGGCGTCAACGGTGCTGGCGACTTCAACGGCATTCAGATCGATGTCAGACATGATGGTTTTCCTTTCGTTGGTTGTGAGTTGGCGTCTTTTTTCTTCCTCAGCCTCAGCCGGGTGACCGGGCTGTCGGATTTGGTGGTTTCTCTGGAAATCAGATCGTACTGGGCATTGGGCAGAATCAGCAGGACATCATTTAATATCGAGGTTTCAGTCGGATCGGTTCCCGCTAAAATTTCCATTTCTTCCCCGGGTTCCATTTCGCGGAACAGATTACTGATCTGCAGCATGGAGAAGGGAAACAATGTCTCGCGTAAATCAAATGAAACCATTATGGAGCCTGTGTCTCAGTGATTAATAAGAAGTGTTTTCAACTGATTGTATTTTGGGTAGAGCAATGCCGATGCCATAACACCCAACGTTAATTTATAAATTTTTATTAGCTATAAATTTCAGCAAGATAAAGAACGGGAAAAATAAGATGAACATTATTCATGATGATTTTGCGGGGTTGCCGACTTGGCAACACACTGTTCATGTGTTAATTTTATGAACAAGCAATTTGTTAAACATGTGAACAATGCGGTGGTAAAATGAGCAGCATTGACATCAATACCTACTGGAAAATGGTGGTGGATACCATTCAGGATGGGGTGATGGTGGTCAGCCCGGAGGGGGTTATTGTTTCTGTAAACCGTGCCTTCGAGCAAATTACCGGATACTTGCGGCATGAAATTGTCGGCAAGTCATGCACCACGATCAATTGTACATCATGCCATGTCGCCAGGCAGAAGGAGGACTGCCATTGGTGTGTGATGTTCAAGCATGGCCATCTGAGCAAACAGCGTTGCAGTATCACCCGCAAGGATGGTCGGACGGTCCACATCCTGAAAAATGCATCGGTATTCAAAGAACAAAACGGGGGGATCACCGGTGCGGTGGAAACCATGACCGATATCACAGAGCTGGTGGCCAAGGAAACACAGATTGAAACCTACCGCCAGGAATTGGACGCCGAGGATCGTTTTTATGGTATGATCGGCGTGAGCCCGGCCATGCAGAAGGTGTTTGAATTGATTACCAACGCTGCCCGGTCCGATGCACCGGTGATCATTTACGGGGAAAGCGGGTCCGGCAAAGAGATGGTGGCCCGGGCCATTCATGATGCCGGCCTGCGCCACAAACAGCCCTATGTGAAAGTCAATTGCGCCGCCCTAAATGAATCGTTGTTGGAAAGTGAGCTGTTTGGGCATGTGAAAGGGGCCTACACCGGTGCTCACAAAAGTCGGGAAGGGCGCTTCGAAACCGCCAGTGGCGGAGACATCTTCCTGGATGAAATCGGCGATCTGCCGCTTTCCACCCAGGTGAAATTGTTACGGGTGCTGGAAGAAAAAGTGGTCGAACGGGTAGGGGACAATAAGCCCATCACGGTCGATGTGCGTATCATTTCCGCCACCAACCGCAATCTGCCACAGATGATCGCAGGCGGTGCGTTTCGCGAGGACTTTTATTACCGCATTAACGTCATTCCGATTCATATCCCTCCGTTAAGGGACCGCAGTGAGGATATTCCTTTGTTGGCACGCTCCTTTTTCAATCGCATCCTGTTGAAAAGTGGTAAAAAACTGGACGGCATTTCCAAACCCGCAATGGAACTGTTGATGCGCTACCATTGGCCGGGCAATGCTCGGGAGCTAAAAAGCGCGTTTGAATTCGCATTTGTCAGTTGCCCGGGCGGAATGATCAGCCCGGACCATCTGCCCCCCCAAATCGCAAACGGCGATCCGGTTTGCAGCCAGGCCGCTCGGATACTGGATGAAAGCATTGATGACGTCAAGCGGCGCCGACTGGTGGATGCGCTGCAGCGCACCAAGGGCAATCAGTCCGAAACTGCGCGCCTTTTGGGTATTTCCCGTACCAGTGTGTGGAACCAGATGAAAAAATACAAGATCGACAAGAACCAGCTGGAGATTTGATCCATGGAGATGAAAATCAATTTTAACGGCAACAAGCAGGTGAGCGCAAATTACAAAGGCTTTACCATAAAAACGGATCAACCGACCAGCGAAGGCGGTGATGGGATGGCGCCCGAGCCCTATGATCTGTTTTTGGCGGCGCTGGGGACCTGCGCCGGGGCCTACATTATCTATTTTTGCGAAAGCCGTAACATCCCGAGTGATCAAATCGGTATGACCCTTGGCTTCCAAAAAAATGAAAAAACGCATTTAATGGAACAAATCAATATGGATATTCATTTGCCGGCAGACTTTCCGGAAAAATACAAAAAAGTTGTCGTGCGTGCCGCCCAAATGTGCACTGTCAAGCGGACGCTGGATCATCCACCAGTGATTCAGGTCAACACAGTGACTTAGATGAAACAACTCTGATATGGATGAAAAAAACTGCATTGTTCCGGTCACGGCTGCAATTATTGCAAAGGACAGGACCATTCTGATTACCCAGCGCGGGCAAAAGGACCGGATGGCCGGATTATGGGAATTTCCAGGGGGCAAGGTTGAAGCCGGTGAAACACCGCAAGCGTGCCTGAAACGAGAGCTTCGCGAAGAATTGGCCATGGACACGACCATCGGTTCCTTTTTGGGGTCCAGCATTTATCACTACGACCATATCTCCATTGAACTGATGGCGTATCGGGCCTATTGGAACGGCGCAGCTTTCAAGCTGTTGACCCACAGCGCCTATCAATGGGTTCGCCCTTCCAGGCTGTCCACCTTTTCCTTTACTCCGGCAGATTTACCGTTTGTCAGGCGTCTTGGCAGGGGTGAAATTTCTGCTTCATGATGGATGCCGTCAACACCGGGGTTGCAGTCTGACCAAGGGTTGGTTATAGGGAAAATAACATGTCTAAAAATTTGATTGGATACCGCGTAGGATGGCTCATTGACGGAACCGGCAACCCGGCCGTGGAAAATCGGGTGCTTCTTATTAAGAATGGCCGAATACAACAAATTGTGGCTGTGGATCAACCGCTACCACCAGTGGTGGATATCGTCGATTTTTCCGATTGTACGGTAATCCCTGCACTGGTGGACAGCCATGTCCATCTGGTCATGTCCGGCAGTACCGATATGTCGGTTCGTCAAAACCAGCTACAAAGCACCTACGCTGACCGGCGGCAGATCATCGATCATCATCTTTTTCAGAACTTAAGCTGCGGGGTGCTGGCGGTCCGTGACGGCGGTGATCATCATGGCGACACCTTACGCTACAAGTGGGATGCAGGCAATAAGACTAAAATCGTAACTATCGCTTCTGCTGGCCGGGCCCACCATGCACCCGGGCGATATGGCAAACTTATCGGTGTGCCCGTCGACGACGGATTACGCCTGGCCGAAAGTGCCTTCAGGATCGATCCACGCCGGGATCATCTCAAATTAGTGAACTCGGGGCTTAACAGTCTGACTCAGTTTGGTGTCGAGACACCGGCCCAGTTCGAGCAGCGTGACCTGACCGAAACAGTGACCCTGGCGCATGCCAAGGGTCAACCCACGATGGTTCACGCCAATGGGATTCTGCCGGTGAAACTGGCAGTGGAAGCGGGATGTGATAGTATCGAGCACGGGTTTTTCATGGGCAAGGAAAATATGCAGCGCATGGTCGACAGGCAGGTCACCTGGGTGCCGACGGCCGTGACCATGAAGGCCTATGAAGATTACCTGAAAAATCAAGGACACCGCAGCGATCCATCGTTTGCCGAGGTGTCGCGCCGTAATCTGGAGCACCAATTGGAGCAGATCCGCATCGCCCGGGAGATGGGGGTCACCGTTGCCTTGGGAACCGATGCCGGCAGTCCCGGTGTTCATCATGGAAAGGCAGTAATAGAAGAGTTCCGATTGCTCATCCTGGCTGGATTCAGTATCGAGGCGGCCGTTCAGTGCGCCAGCCAAAACGGCGCAGCGCTAATGAAATTGGCGGACAGGGGAACCCTGGCACCTGGGATGCGGGCCGATTTGTTGGTTCTAAAAGGGGGCGTGGAGCAGGTTCCAGAGGCACTTGAACATATCTTTCACCGCATTGTAGCAGGGCGACTCATTGATATTTAAACCAATCAAACAGGCGCTAAGAGCCTGTTTGAGAAGTCTGGATCAGGCCTGATAACAAGGCGGAAAGTGGCTCAAAAGCGGAGCATATATGTAATATGTGAGCATTTTGAGACACTTCCCAACGCCGTTAGCGGGCCTTAGACGGATTTATCAAACAGGCGCTAAGGGGTGGCGTGTCGATTGACCTTCTTTTTACCAATACCCACCTTGTGCAGCCAGCGTTTCACCGGGTCGGTCACCACCGAAATGGACGAGTCACCCTGCTTGAAGATTTCTTCCAGGGAAAGATGCGGATCCTTTGCCGGGCTGCGCAAGTAGCGTCGCAGGGCGCCCAAGTGATTTTTAATCTCTTTTTCGGCTCTTAGCCTGAGAATTTCTTTCTTTCTCAAAATATCGTCTTTAATGATTTCATCGGTGCCTTTGCTCTGGTATTTATCCATCTTGTAGCGGATGCGCAGAGAAATCAATTCCTGTAACATCTGCTCATATTCAGGGTCCAGACAGATCACTTCCGGTACCAGATCGCCAAAATGGGTAACGCCTAAAATGTCCTTGTCCTGAGTCCAGTAATTGACCAAAAATTCCTGTTCCAGGTCCATGTAGTTTTTCAGGGGCATGTACATCCGCCGCAAGTACATGAGGACCTTTTCGGTTTTTTTTCGCTGGCCGCCGATGATTACCGATCCACCGACCTCACCGCGCTTGACGCCTTTGGTCCATGGCGCGCCGGTAATACCAAAATCGTTGTACACGGGAACATGCATCAGCGCCGACAAGGTGTTGATGGCCAGGGCATAGCCGGCCGAGGGACCGCCCACATTGTAAGATGCCGAGAGCAGCTGATGGTGAATAGTGTAATTTTCCAGAAATTCGCCCAGCAGGCGGGCCGTGCTGACCTTGGGATCCATGTCCTGCAGGTAATTTTTGACCATGGTCAAGGCTTCGTGGGCACTTTGCTGCGTCATCTGGACGGCCATTTCCATCTGGGCGCCGGCCGACGATGAAGACGATACTGCACCGGTGACCATGACCTTGTCCGATGACAATCCATAGGTCAAGCTGGTAGCGATAGGCAAAAGGACGCCGGTCACCTCGTTGGCGCCCACGCCGATGATAAACCCCACCTGCGGTTCCTGGCTGAGTTCGGCTTCAAGAAATTCGTCCAGGACGACCTTGCCTTTTTTGGTGGGGCTTTCCGAGATTTCATGACGTGCGGACTTGAGATGGCTGGCAACCATCGGGTAATTTTCCGGGGTTTTGATGGCATCGAGCAAGTCAAGGATTTCTTCATAGCGCTCGATAAACTGATCGGGCGCACCGCGGACGGCTGATTTGATCGAGGCCTCGCCATTGATTGCATCGAGAATCCCGATCAGGGTTTTATAATTGAACTTGATGAAATTGGAACGGACTTTTTCAGGCTCATCTCCGATTTGCCGCAGCCGCTGGAGCACCTCGTACTCTGTATTGCGCAAGGCCCGGGCTTTTTCCACGAATGCAGAATAATCCGCCGGTGTGTTACATATTCCTTTGGCCGCTTCAACAATACTGACGGTTGTCAACTCCGGCGCCAAGGGAACGTTTTCCAGTGCGTTTTCGACAATCTGGGAAATATCGGTTTTGCTCAAAAGCCCCTTGATTTCCATGACCTTGAGGCGCTTTGAGCGAATCAGGGCCGGGTCAAGGATATCCAACCGGTTGGTGGTCAGGACGGTAAACACCTTGTGTAGCGGCGTTTCACCATCAATCAGGTTCAAGAATTTATTGGTTATCTTGTCCGACGGCTGGCCACCGGTGCCGCTGCGTTTTGGCGCCAGGGCATCCCCTTCATCAAAAAAGACCACCGTGGGAGCGATCATTTTGGCGATGTCATAGACCTTTTCCAGATTATCCACGGCACCGTCAACCGGATTGGATGGGTCCTGAAGGGCACTGGCACTGGTGGCAATGTCATGGACGTCTGTATTTTCACTCAGCCAGGTGCGCACGAGAAAGGTTTTACCGCTTCCAGGCGGCCCATTGAGCACGACGCCTTTTTCCTCATTGACGTTGTAATACAGGCAGTTGTTGGACATCTCGGAAAAGACATCCTTGATGCTGCCGACGTAGGCTTCCCACTTTACATCGCGATCCATCCGGCCGACCACTTTCTTGTACAGATCGCCGTAGGAATTCTGGGCCACCAGTTCAAAGGCTTTGCGGACCAGCATGGCATCATTCAGGTACGCCGAAGAAAAATCGCCTTTTAATTGAATGATCGAGTGGATCAATTTGCGCACATAGGAAGGGATGACTTTGAGGGTTCGCTCCTTGAATATGGCGTAGAGCCTGTCCACGGTTTCCGCCACGTCTTCCATGGGCAGACATTTGGCCGACCGGTAAAGGTCCTCATTGGGCTCGCTGAGCACATGGATATCGTTGCGGACCAGTTCCAAACGGACGACTTGCTTGAGGTTTTCCGGATTGGTCCAGTAGTCGGAAATATTGATAATATTGCCTTTTTCCACAAATCGGCGGTAAATGGCACCATCAAAGCGCTCAGGTTGATCCGTTGTGGCGATGAGCAGGCAATCCCTTTTCCCGCTGATGATCTCATCCAGAATAATATTGGACGTGTCCACCAGGGTTCGTTGCTGACGGGCCACCCCGGAGTCACGCCCGGTGGCCTTGCCAAACGCACTGTGGGCCTCCTCCACATGGCGTATGGATGTTTTGCGAGGATCTCCCAAAGCCTTTTTAAAATAATTGCCCGGCTCACCGGCCAGGGCGGTTTGAAAATCGTTGGGCGTCACCAGGGCGTAGTCGATCCAGATGCCCTGCTCCTCCAGCTTGGACAGGCCTTGGCCGATTTTTCGTTTAAGGATGCTTTTTAATAGGGGGATGCTCGACAGGCGCTTGTAAAACCGAAGCTTTTTGCGGCGCGATATTTCAAGGGCCAGGGTGGGATCGATTTCCTCAATGGTTTTCCAAAACGGTTCACCGCTAAGGACTTCCTCCTTTTTACGATCCAAATCAACCTCGGGTCTGACTTCATTGCCGAAAATGATACGATCGATGGCCTGATTAACCGTGGAGGTTTTACCGCTTCCGGACGGTCCGATAAAAAGAAGCAAGGCGGCCTTGGGCACACTGGGATCTGAAATGTACTCTTTGCGCAGGTGGGCGCGATACACCTTTTCAAACAGATCCTGAAGTTCGACGGGGATATGAACGTCAGTCAGATCCTTATCCAGTAAATACAGCAGATAATGGTAATCTTTGGCCGACACTTCTTTTTCCAGGATTTTGTTCCAGGCCTCCTGAGGATTGGTGTGACCGGAGATCTCAAATCGTTTTTGCCAGTCAGTCAGAATATCCGGATCTTTCAGAACATGAAAATGTTTTTCCGGCGCATCCATGAAAAGGGAAAGGGCCGTCTCCAAAAAGCTGTTGATCAGTCCCCGGGGGGGACGGTACTGATTGAGACGCGCCCGCATGAACGCTTTGGTCTCCTGAGGCCAGGATTCGACCAGATCCCTGATCTCCTTGATTCGTCTTTCCGGTAATTGAATGTACGAAATTTCTCTAGTCAGTCGTCTGGCCATCATTTCCTCCCTCTGACCGATTGGTCTCATTGAACGCGGGAAGGGCGATTGCCGGTGTATTTCCCTGGGTGTTCTGAATGACTACCGTGTGCTGACCCAGTTGGTGCTTTTCGTAGGCCGTGGCCCATTTCTGCTGGGTTAAAAATTCGAACAAGGCGTTGTCGGAGTTTCCATCCTTGCGACCCACGGCTTTTTGCAGATCCTGGATTCCCTGAAGGTAAGCGGCATAGAGTTTGCGAATCCGACTGGCTTCCTGATCCGCCGCGTAGTTATCTGCTTCGGCAATCAGTTCGCGCCGTTTTTTCTCTTCAGAGGCCTCAACCAATTTATCGCCAAAGCGGGTTTCCTTCAGAACAAAACTGACCACCTCGACCCCATATTTTCCTTCGATGGTCGGTCCGCCAATGTTGATGGGGCGGGATTTCAAGGCAGTAAAAATATCTTCCTTGATGGTCTCGCGATCGCTGATCAACCGGTCGACTTCCTGGGATTGCAGGATATCCTTGACGATGCCGTCATAATCGCCTTGCAAAAGATCCAAGGGACTCAGGTTTTCGATGGCCCAGGTTTTAAGGTCGCGGATGCGATAGGTGAGCACGCCGGAGGTCCACAAGGCCACGTTGCCTTTGGAAATGATGCGCATGGGGGCCGGCGTCCCTCCCAGTTGCATGGTCTGGTTCATCAGCGGCACTTCCTGTTCGATGCGCGTAAAATAGGGCAGGCGGGCATGCCAGCCGACATCGGTGACCGCCTGGCGAACGCCACCGAAACGTTCCAGCACAACGGCATAGTTCATCTTGACCTTGAAAATGGTTTTCGTGGCATAGATGACGGCAATCAACCCGTAGCCTAAACCCACAACGGTGATCAGCGCGATCAAACGCCTCAGAACAGTTTTAACAAAGGACCTGCGCAGCAATTGATTGGGAAGCGGGGTGGCCATATTTGCTCCTTTGGTTTCAATGAACGCCAACGGGCAGCACCCGTTACTACTTCTGGAAAGCCTTTATAATCTTAAGGAAAGAAAATAATTACACATATCGTGATAAGTATTGAATCACGAAAAAGACGCGCTTTCAAGATTAAAGATTTGTTGATAATGCCAGTTGGTTACGATTGATAGCAATGCCAAAGGTCGTCTGGACCAGATCGTGATGATGTTTCTCAAAGGGAAGATAAACCAATAAATAGCCCCGGGGGGTTGTGTTGATTTCAGCGATATGGGTTTCAACCCGTTTTTGGGGGCGCATAATGCCGGCCACGTTCAACTTTAGCGTTTCCGCCGATTCACTGACCGGTAAATTGACCGGATGCATGGCGCCCTTGGGGATCTTAGCGACCAGTTCATCAAAGGGCTGGGAGACCGTGATATGGTGGGTCAGACGCAGAAAACTGCGGGGCTGCAGCTTGAATGCCGGTCCCCAAAAGTAAAATCGTCGCTTGTTCCATCCCGGTTGAACCACTTTGGGTAAATTGGCCACCTTGATCAGGTCCGCATAGGTGGCAAGGGAGATGCCCAGCACATCGGCGCGAATCCGCCAAAAAGGAAGATACACGATTTCATTTCCGGTATCAGCCGGCAAGTGGGCCACGTTAACACGGGTCATGCCTTTTTGCGATGCTTTCCACATGGATGCACAATTGTTGCAATGCAGTACCAATGCATCCCGGCTGCCCTGCATGTCCCAGCCGCAATGCGGACACAAGGTGGGGATAAAATTGATACGGTAGTCTGCCGGTCCACCGGACCACGTGTTGACATCGAACGGCTCGTCCATGGCTTTGGACACCGGTTGGTTGAGCACGGCATCCACGATCTGCTGGCCTGCGTAAAGCTGGTCTTTGTAAAAAGGGGCATAAATCATGCTCAGTGATTCACCAATGTGGGACTGATGAAGGACGGGGCTGGGCAGGTCACGGTTGAAACGGTCTAAAAATGTCTGCATTACCTGTTTAAAAGGCAGGGTTGGCCGAAGAAACCAACCGGCGGTATCCGGGCTGACAAAGCGTAATTTCATTGCTTGACTGCGCAGTCCCACCGATGCCGGGAAAATCGGCGATTGAACAGCCTGATGGCTGACGTCCAAAAAACGATTCTGGATGCCCGATGGCAGACAGGAAAACAGCATCCCTTTGAACCGCCAGTAAGGGAAATAGATCAGCTCTTTATTGGTCGGTGCGTTGCTCGGCAACAAATAGCGAAAGAATCGGTGTTCCAATAAATACGAACTGACTTTGCAAAAACGGCAACGAAACAATCGGTCGGTTTCGTTGATCTGGGCCGGCGCACCGCACTGGGGACATTGATGGTCAATGGTAAAGTTAATACTTTTCTCCGCATTCGTTACAAAATTTTGCCCCGGCCATATTTTCGGCACCGCATCGTTTGCAATAAATGGGCGCGGGTTTTTCTCCGGCCGGATGGCCGCAGCGGGAGCAGAATTTTGCATTGGGCGCTAAATTTTTACCGCAATTGGCGCACTGGCTGAAAACCAGTTGTTGATGCCCACACATGGGACAGAACTTGGCGGTGACCGGAATGCTTGACTGACATTCCTGACATTTCGTCTGCTCGATTGATGGGATCGGGGACCCGCCTTCTTGAGCGCCTCTGCCAATGGCGTTAAAATACTGAGCGAACATGGCGGGCATCATCAACCCCAGGCTGGTGCCCATACCCATAGAGCCCTCGCCTTCGGATTCCGACGCTTTTTCCATGGCCATGGCAGCCTTCATTTGCATCAGCTTGTTCATGTCATCAAACACGCCGACGCGACTGCGATCGTCGATTGCCTTCTGAACTTCAGGTGGGGGTGTGATGGCATTGATGTAAATATTGGCCAGACCTAACCCGAAATGTCTGAAGTCATCCTTTAGACGTGTGGCCAGTCCATCGGCCAACTCATCGTACTTTGCGGGCAGATTCATGATTGAGTCAATGGTTTCTCCCATGTAATCGTTAAATCGTGAAACGATGACGCGATTGAGGTATTCTTCGATTTCTTCGGTGGTAAAGACGCCCTGGGTACCGACCATGGTATTGATAAACAGTACCGGTTGAACAATACGCAGATTAAAGACACCAAAAGCCCGCAGGCGGATCAGTCCCAACTCGGAATCTTTAAATGCCACCGGGTCCCTGGTGCCCCACTTGAGGTTGGCGAACACCTTCATGTTGACGAAATACATCTCTGCCCGCAAGGGACTGTTCATGGCCCAGGGGAGGCTGGCGATTTTCGTCAGGATGGGAATGTTGCCGGTTTTCAGGGTGTGGCGGCCGGGGCCGAATGCCTCGATGGCTTTTCCTTTATAGAAAAACACACCCGCCTGACTTTCGCGAACGGTAAGCTGAGCGCCCCATTTGATTTCGCCCGATCCTTTTTCAGGAAGCCGGTGAACCAGTTCCTGTCCGCTTTCGTCAAACCATTCAAGATTTTCCAGAAATACCCTGTTGTCACCTTTCATGCGGCGATTCTCCTAATCAATTATTGTTGCTCTTCCGTTGCAATGGAAGGCTGCGGTGCTGGGGTGTCGGCGGTCCCATTGAGGGTGGGTGCGGCTTTTTTGTCAACCATTGTAGCAGGGGCAGCAGGGGACGATAATTCTGAAGAATGATCGTCAGGTGCCGGTACACTGGCTGAGGATGGCTGGCTGGGTAAGGTGGAGACTGAAGGTTGATTGGGTTTCTGTGAGGGCGGCTGAGCACCAGGCGCATCGTTTTCTTGGATAATAGACTGCACAGACGGTCCCCCATCTGAAGCCGGAGGTGTTTCCATGGCGGGTCCCGGTTTTTCAGGCTGGGTTGTTTTCAGTGCAGAAATGGTCTGGTGGGCGGCATCTAAATCCGATTTGATTTTGGTAAGTTCTTTTTGCGCTGCAGACAACTTTCGGGTAAGTTGATCGACCTTCTTTTTCTCTGCCTGCGCTTCCTTTTTTGCCTCCTCAACATCGGCCTGAGCGCTTTTGAGCGTGGTTTGCATTTGTTCAATCGATGCGGCTTCCAACGTACTGCTTTTTTCCACAGCCTTGAGCTGATCGACGTGAAGTGCAGAAAGACGGCTGCCAGTAACAATTGAAAAGACAGCGAATAAAAGCGTCATTCCGGCAAAGACCAAGGTAAGCGTTGGAAACAATGAACCATGGACGATTTTTTCATCGTGTGTATGGTGATCAACAGTCATTCGCGCCATCCCCATCGTGTTATGATAATTTGTTCAATTTAAGCGTCTTTAATGGTGCCCACAATTACAGTCAGCGACCATTCCCGATATTTGCTATCAAACTTGGCGGAAACCGTCATGCCGATCGTGGAAAACACCCGTTGTAAAAAAGAAGCATAGGACGGTGCGGTCTCTTTGCTATTCACCGCCAGTACGATACCTTCTGGTGGATTGGAAAAAGCACTTTGGGTGACGCTGCTGGTCTTCCAACCATCGTTTGACAGGATTTCTTCTATTTGTTTGGCTGTCAATTCAGAAGGCGAATCACCCAATACGCAAAATATATCGATATTTCCTTTGGGACCAGGATCGAGCAAATCAATCAATTGCTCACATTGGCTTTCCGAAAGCCCGCCTGTTGGTTCAGGTTCCAGGCTGAGGGGTTCAGAAGGTTCAGGCGATTCTGCTTTTTTGATTTTTTGTTGTTCCTGGTGTGCCTTGACAGCTGCTTCGGCAATTTCAAGCCTTTTCCTGGCATCCAGCAATTCTTGCCGCAGTTCAACCGCTGACGACGTGCTGGTTTTCAGTTTAAGCTGATTGATATCATGATGTTGCTGAGTTTCAAGCAACTCCTTGCGAATGCTCTCGGCCGTTTTTTCCAGTGATTTAATCTGTTTTTTGGACGTGGTAATGTCCTCAGACAAGGCTTTCATCTGGTTTTTCGTCTTCCCAGTAGACAAAAAAGCCATTACACCGGTTAATGCAGCAAAGGCGAGCGTGATGATGAGCACTATGTTGTTCAGCAACGCAACAGCGTTCATGTCGGTCCACCATGACATCATATCTGGCAACCTTTCAGCGATTGGGGTAGAATGAAAATGCTTGAAAAATAGATGCGTTAGATAATACAAAGGGAATTGACATATTTCAAGCCGTTTCTAATCGTCTTAAATTGTGGACTGTCACCGGCACATGTTGGCAACCCTTTTTTTTTGTGTTACGGAAAACAACTTATTTATCGGCTCCAATGCAAATAAAATTGAGTGAAAAAGGAGACATTCCCTATGGGATGGATGGGAAAACTAGTCGGCGGAACAATCGGGTTTGCCCTTGGCGGACCTTTGGGTGCTATTTTGGGCACCGCTTTTGGGCATGCTTTTGACACCGAATCCGATTATGAGACAGAGAATCGGCGCCAGCGCTTATCATCAGTCGAACAGCACCAAATCACTTTTTTTGTTGGCGCTTTTTCCATGTTGGCCAAGCTGGCTCAGGCAGATGGTCGCGTGACCAAGGAAGAGATCAAATCCATTGAAGGATTTATGGAAAAAGATTTGCGCTTGGATGCGCAGGGCCGACATGCGGCGGTAAATATTTTTAGAACCGCACTCAATGCACCGGGGGCATTTTCTGATTTTGCCCGTCAGTTTTACAGTCAATTTAATAATCAACCCCAATTGCTTGAACTAATGATCGATATCTTGATCCGTGTCGCGGTATCAGACGGCAACATGACCAATGCTGAAGAAGCGTTGATTCAAGATGCTGTAAAGACATTTAATTTCAGTCATCAACGATATGAACAGCTTATATCGCAGTATGCTCGCCCATCTGATTCGGCGTATGCCGTGCTTGGCTGCCAACCCAGTGATTCCGATGAACAGATTAAACGATGCTATCGGCAACGGGTACAGGAATATCATCCAGATAAGATCGCCGCGAAAGGGCTGCCCGAGGAGTTTACCCGGTTTGCCCAGGACAAGTTCCGAGAAATACAGGACGCATGGGATAAAATTAAGACAGACCGGGGAATTAAATAATGGCGGATTATTACGAGTTCATCAAACTGTTGCGAGCTCTACAATCAGCGTGAAAAGACGGCAATGGGTTGAATGATGTCAGGGGATAAGGTGACACCAAAAGTTGTTTCTGAAATCGATGCCATGTTGATGGCATCTTTGACGGCAACTGCAGCGATTTCCTGGCGATTGTCATTTTGTGATGCGGCTGCATACCTGGCCAGACGAGCGCCTGGAATATCACGGGTTGAAAAGATGCAATCCTGGTCCCAATTGATATAGATCGGCTCCGGTCGCATCCCACGGGCATGCTTGTCCAAATCGCGGCATAACAGATCGGCTAAAAGCATTCGTTTGGTATAGGGTTCTGCATTGGGATTAAAATCAACGGATCTTTTTGCCAAAATATGATCCACAATGCCTTCGTCAAATGTGGCCAGCACCGCTCCGGGATATGCATAGCGTGACCGTTTTCCTTGTTTCGGTGCCTCCAGTGAAATGATGGAGTAACCTTTTTTGTAATTGGTATAATTGACCACAATACTATGTCCCATTGTCGATCGGTCATTTTTATTGTTCAGTTCGCTGACTGTCGGATAAAATTTGGGTTTGCTGAGCGCGATGCCGGATTGTTGGGAAAGCGCACGGTATGAAACCCCATAACGTCCTGTCGGGCTCCAGATGGACCAACTGCCACCCATTGCCTTTTTAATGCCATCGATTTGTGCGCTGATTTCACTGGGGTTATACCAAAAACCCTGAACCCAGGGGCGAATCGATTTATCGGTTCGACGCATCATGCTGCGCATACTGGCCGCCATGATCAATTCGGGAAAGTCGCCCGGTGATTGCTTGCCAAGAAACCCTTGAGGAAAATGCGAGGGGTAAAACATGGGGCAGATCACATCCAAATGAGGGGCCATTTTCTCTACGACCTGGCCGATACCAAAATCGTCCTTTTTCCAGGCTGTTAAGCCGAAAATATCTGCTGAAAGCTTGACGCCTAGCGGTTTTACCGCCTTGTAGGCTTTTTCAAGAAATGAGGCAATAACGTCTGATTTGGAAAAGCCAGGCGATGCGTTGGGGTAGTGGATTTGGGTAAGATTCCCATCACTTGGGAATCGAACATAGTCAAATTGAATTTCATCGAACCCGATGTGGGCCAGTTCCTTGGCCAGTGCGATATTGTAATCCCAAACGCGGCTATCGGTTGGGTTTGACCAATGCAGGCCGTTGGCGTCCGACCAAGGCAGTTGACTCGATTTATCCATGACACCAAGATTCGGCAACGTTGCTGCGAGCGTATGGTCGGCAAATACGTCCAGTTTGGCGATGGTGTAAATATTATTGTTTTTTAAGCGTTTGACTTGTTTTGACAACCGGTTGTACTTGGCTGATACGCCCAACTGAGTTGCCAATGGGTTATCAGAGGGCCACATCAGTTTCCCCTTGGGCGTTTTTACATGCAATACCACCGCATTGACCGGCGTAATGCCGGCATAATGAATGACTTCATCAACGGTTCGCTGGGTAATTTTGTGAGGCGGAAAATATAATGCGTTAAATCTATCTTTTCCATCCGCTGCACCGCATATTCGGGTTAATCCCATGAGGGTAAACAAAAAAAAACATGCCAGAAAGAGGGCAACTGGATTAGAGCGAGTATCGATCAACAATTATCTTATCCTTTTTAAATCAGCAGAAGCCGGATGAATAGCCGTCGCGTTTTTTTTGTTAACTTTTGCTTATCCAATGGTATCGAGAAGAGAGCCGATCATTTCATCTTGAACCTTGATCGATTTCAAATTGGCTTCTTGTGCACGCTGGGTTGACACTGACTCGGTCATTTCTTCGGTCAGATCAACATTGGATGATTCGACTTCTTTTGCCTGACCCTCTTCCGTGATTTGTTTGGGATAGCCCGGGGTATCCACTTTCGAGACATTTGCCTCAACCCCTCCGGACCGCCCTTCACTCAATGTTACACGGCTTTTTTTGAATTCGTCGGTATTCACATTGGCAACATTGTTAGCCGTTACCTGCATTTTTTTTGAAAATGCATTCACTGCGGAAAGGGATGAATCAACTGGAGAAACCATAATCAATCCTTCCGATCTGGTTGAAATCGTCAGGAATGGCAGATGAGCAATTGCTATGCCGTTTTTTATATTATTTATAATAAGGCATAAAATACAATTGGTTACGGAATAATTATAACCATGATATTGACACAGGCGGGGATAATTCCTGTCTACTCATTCATACAGGCAAGAAGATTGGATGGAGGATACAAATCAGGAGGCGGCATTGTTGCCGCTGGCAAGCAGGATATGCCGTATGGGCGGTAGAAATTGCCGGGAATTCCTACCGCACCGTATTCTATTCAACGATTAAACAAATAAATAAAGTTGCCCTGATTCATATTTATTCGCCATTAAAAAAAGAAAAAAGCATCAGTGTTTAGGCATGGGGGCGCACTTTAGCGATATTTAAAAAACAAATTTATTCTTTTTATTATAATATCTTAGGATGGATTTTGGATGGACAGTTATTAAAATGTTATTTTTTGTATACAAATAAAACGGATAGATTTCTTTTTCACTTTGTAATTTTTGCACGATCATTGCTTGATTGTTGGAAAGATTAACGTTTATGATTGCCTTTAAAGAAATATAAAATGCAATCATGGCATTGAATAATTCCAGGGGAAGGAGAACAAAATGATCGGCATTGATCCTGATAAAATCATTTTGCCCGTGACGGATCAAAATAAAGTGGCAAGCCCAAAAAGGACCGATAAGAACAACTTTCAGGACCTTTTTAAGCAAGTCGCCAAATCGGCAGAAACGGAGAATACCGCCGTTGTGTCAACGCCATATACCTCTGAAATTCGACCGGCTCAATTCGAAACGCAAGCCGTGTCCTCAACAACCATGATTGTCGACCAGATTGATCATTTAATGACGACCATGGAAGCCTATCAGCGGCGACTGATGGAAAGTGACGCAACATTAAAAGACATTGAGCCCATTGTAGAAAAAATTGCCAAGCAAAGTGAATCCCTTTCGGTGATTGCACAAAAGACAGAAATGGAAAACGATTTGGAAACCATCGTCAATCAGTCACTGTCACTGTCTTCAAAAGAAATCGCCCGATACCGAAGCGGACATTACAACGACGATTAGATTTAAAGAGCAGGGGGGATAGATCGATGCCCCTTTTAGATTAAAAATTGGCGATACTTTTTGCAAATTCAGGATCTCTGAATAGTTTTTTTGCAAATTTTAAATATTTTTCAGCAATTGCTCGAACAGCTAGTTGAAGTGCATAGGGTTTGATCGGCTTTTCCAATAGGTGATTAACGTCGGAAGCGACACACATATTTACAATATCATCACTAGCATTGCCCGTGACGATAATGGAATCCGAGTGAGCGGTGGGAAATTTTTCATCGATCGCATCAAGAAAATAAAATCCACTGGAACCGCCAAGAAAAACGTCCACCACGAAAATGGCAACGCCGATATCCCTATTCAGACAATAGGCAATGGCCTCTTCCGTGTCGGTAAAAGACAATACGTTTCCCCAAGTGTAAAAGCGCTTGATTGTTGATGAAATCAGTTCGCACACGTCAGCATCATCGTCAACGACGATTACGTCCAATCCATCGGTCATTTTTCATTTACCTCCCTGACAGCAATAGGAATTCATGAGAACATCATCTCAGGATTTTATGGTTTGGTGTCTATGATGTTGTATTTAGCCATTTTTCGGTAAACCGTCGTGGTATTGACCCCCAACAGTTTGGCTGCTTCCGCTTTGTTTCCGCCTGCCTTTCGGAGCGCCTGAAAAATTGCTTTTTTTTCAATTTTTTTAAGATTTAGATCCTCATCATGCGTAGTTGCATGGTCTGATTGTTGAATGATTTCGTCTGGGAAATCATGGATGTCAAACACATCCTTGTCACTTAATGCAAAAGCCCGTTGAATGGCGTTTTCAAGCTGCCTGGCATTGCCCGGCCAGTGATAATCCATCAGTTTGGCCATGGCCGCGGGACTGACTTTGGGTGCCGTTTGCTTGCCAGGAGGATTGTGTTTGGCAATAAAATGCTTCACCAGAAGCGGAATATCCTCTCGCAGTTCGCGCAACGGTGGCATGGTGATGGAGATAACGTTCAAGCGGTAATACAGATCTTCTCTAAACGTTTTGTTTTTAATGGCTTCGATCAATTTTTTGTTTGTAGCGGCAATTACACGCACATTGACCTTGGTCTCTCGGGTGTCGCCAACCGGACGGACTTTCTTTTCCTGCAATACGCGAAGCAAACTTACCTGAACAGCAGGAGACACGTCCGCAATTTCGTCCAGAAAAATAGTCCCGCCGTCAGCAGCCTTGAACAGCCCCACCGAGTCCTTTGCCGCACCGGTAAAAGCACCTTTGATATGCCCAAAAAGCTCTCTTTCAAGCAAGCTTTCTGCGATGGCACCACAGTTGACCGGGATGAAAGGTCCATCTCGACGGTCACTGTTATTATGAATAACATTGGCGGTAAGTCCTTTTCCGGTGCCGCTTTCACCTTCAATCAGGACCGTTGGGCTGCCAAAGCTGATTCTATCGATAATTGCATATATATCCTGCATTTTTGGCGAGGTTCCAACCAACTCATCATATTTGTAGCGTTCCTTCAATCGACTCCGGATCAGTTGATTTTCTTCCTTCAGTGCCTGTTTTTCGATAATTCGATCAATCAGAATTTTAAATCGATCAAAATTGATCGGTTTTTGAAGGAAATCGTAGCTGCCCAGTTTCATCGCTTCAATGGCTGATTCTATGGTACCGTATCCTGAAACAATGACCACTTCTGACTCAGGGGACAGTTTCTTTACCTGTTTTAAGATGTCCAACCCACTGATTTCAGGCATCATCAAATCACTGAAGACCACATTATAGTGATCCTTTTGAATTGCCTCAATGGCTTGCTCGCCGTCGGATACTATGGTAACATTGTAACCCCAACGATGAATGAACTGCTCCACAATGGAAAGTATCTGTTTGTCATCGTCGATGAAAAGAACTTTAAAATTTTTCATAAAGTTGCTTGGGGCCGGGGTGATTGTTTGAGGCCAAGAGCGGATTTCACTTTATCTCGTCGCTCCGTTGACCCCTAAAATCGTATTTAACACTTTATTATTAAAGGAGAATAAACCAAACTTGTTTATTTATGTCATGAACACTATTGGAAAGTCAAGAGAACTGGCACATCCGTCGGTTTTTTCCAATCGGCATTTATGAACCTACTATATCCGTTTTGCGACGTCATTAACATACTGAAATGTAATTTGTTTTAACGCTCTCATACCTTTAGTCTAACCTGGCCTCCTAATCCGCTTCAAATTCAGTAAAAATTCTTCCTTCAGACTGAGCGATCCTAAATCGTGTCGATCGGTGACACCACCATCAACCCAATGAGGCTATCGCGCATCCTTATTTGGATGTGTGGCACAACCGCCATGATGGCATGGCATCCACTATCACTTCATAATTTTTTAGGAGGCTATTATGCATTATTTATTGGGAAAAAAGTATGTTGCAGTATTGATTGCCATGGCAGTTATTTTTTCCGGAACATGTCTTGCCGGGGAAATGGAAAAGATCAACATCAATACCGCATCACTTGAGCAGTTGATGAAACTGGAACGTGTGGGCCCTAAGTATGCACAGCGAATCATTGATTATCGTGAAGAAAAAGGACCTTTTAACAGTCCTGAAGAAATAATGAATGTGCCCGGCATTGGCCAGAAAACCTGGGAGGCCAACAAGGATCGAATCGTGGTCTGATTTTTAACCATACCGCTTCTGGTGTCCGGTTTCCACGCTCTCGGTGTGGGAACCGGACAACTGGAGTTTCATGCAATCCAGAATTTCTTTTTTAGATTTTCTCCAAAAAAAGAGAAAATGAAAGAATTCCATACAATATGCAGCCTATTTGCCGGTAATTGTGAAATATCAACCATCACATTTCGCATTGACTCCCCCCCCATTTTGTGTTCAACTACTGAACGGATCATCCGAGCACACACCAGTTTCCCAGAATCATTACTTTATTCTTACTTCCATGATGGTGCATCCATAGATGTAACCCACCCGGCGGAGCTATATTCAAATAATATAAAATGGAATTGCGCAGATTAAAAACATTGCAGCTATTGGAAGAGATTGCCGAGGACAAGCCGATTTCTCAACGCGAATTGTCAGACTCCCTTCAAATATCCTTGGGACTGGTTAACTCATTTATCAAGCGCTTGGTAAAAAAAGGGTACTGCAAAGTAACAACCATTCCTAAAAGGCGCGTAAAATACTTGTTGACACCTTCTGGCGCAATGGAAAAAACGCGCCTGACCTATGAATACATTGCAACATCCTACCAGTATTTCAAATCAGCGACACAAAAAGTTCAAAATCTTTATCTGTCACTGCAAGATGAAGGTCATACACGCGTTGTTTTCTACGGTGCCGGTGAAATGGCCAATATCGCGTTATATGCCATGGCTGTTACGGATCTGAAATTGGTCGGCGTCGTTGATCCGAAAAGAAAGGGAAATCAATTTTCCGATTTTATTGTCGGGGATACTTCTTTACTTCAGCAATGTAATTACCATGCCATTTTGATTACAACGGTTGACCATCACGAGGCGATTATTGATGAGATTGCGCGTCTTGGTGTAGCCTCGAACAAGGTCCGCTTTTTTTGAAAAGGTAATGATATGCAATTCATTGATTTAGAAACGCAACAAAAAAGAATCAAACCAGCCCTTGAAAAACGTATCCGTACCGTTCTTGATCACGGGAAATATATTATGGGGCCGGAAGTTGCTGAGTTGGAAAAAACGCTGGCGGCCTATACTAACGTTAACTATGGCATTGGATGCGCTTCTGGAACGGATGCACTGTTGATGGCATTAATGGCATATCAAGTCGGCCCCGGCGATGCTGTGTTTACCACCCCATTCACTTTTATTGCGACAGCCGAAGTGCTTCAACTGTTGGGGGCCACACCTGTTTTTGTTGATATTGATCCGGGCACATTTAACATTGATCCCGTACTGCTTGAAAAAGCGATAATCGATTTTGACAAGAATCAAAGAGACAAACATCCCATATCGGACAAACCGGATTCAGCCTTAACGCCGAAGGGGATCATCGCTGTTGATTTGTTTGGTCAGCCCGCTGACTATTCCGCGATAAATACGATTGCCAAACAACATGACCTTTTCGTTATCGAAGATGCAGCGCAGTCTTTTGGTGCTGAATACAATGGGAAAAAATCCTGTTCACTTGCCAATATCGCTTGCACATCTTTTTTCCCTGCCAAACCGTTGGGTGGTTATGGTGATGGGGGGATGTGTTTTACCGATGATGATCGACTGGCAGATGTGATGCGATCCATCCGCAATCACGGTCAGGGAAGCGATAAATATGACAACATCCGAATTGGCATCAACGGGCGCCTGGATACTTTGCAAGCTGCCATTTTGCTCACCAAGTTTGATATTTTCCCCGATGAAATACAACTCAGAAATGAAGTTTCCAATCGGTATTCAAGCATGTTGAAAGATATGAACGCCCTTGCAACACCGATCATAAAAAAGAATTGCCGATCTGTTTGGGCGCAGTACTCTCTCATTGCTCAAACAACAGAACAACGAGATATTTTTCAGAAGGCATTAAAGGATAACAATATTCCGACAGCCATTTATTATCCAAAACCACTGCATCTGCAAACCGCTTTCCATACACTTGGTTATCAAAAAGGTGATTTCCCAATCAGTGAGCAATGTGCCGAAGCTATTTTCAGCCTTCCCATGCATCCATATTTGAGTGAATCCACCCAATGGGAAATCAGTTCGATATTAAAGCATGTTAAGCTTTAAGGACCGAGACAAAAGGGGAACTGATGAAAACTGACAATGACAATAACAGACTACCTACCGTTGGTGTTGTCGGTTCCGGTTACTGGGGAAAAAACCTGGTCCGTAATTTTAGCCTGCTGGGGTCGCTTAGGCTGATTTGCGATAAGAATGTAAAAATTCTCGACGATTTTAAAAAAGAGTATCCAAAAGTAGAGGTCTGCCCATCCTTAAATGAGGTCCTTGATCGTTCAGACATAGAAGCCATTGTCATTGCCACGCCTGCAGAAACCCATTACGCATTGGCCAAAAAAGCATTGTTGTCAGGTAAACATGTTTATGTAGAAAAGCCTCTCGTACTAAATGAACCAGAAGGGCTTGATTTAATCGATATTGCAAATAAGCAAAAAAAGATTTTAATGGTCGGTCATTTACTTCAATATCATCCTATTTTCATGAAATTGAAAGAGATGAGTTTAAAAGGAGAATTGGGGCGTATTAATTACATTTACTCAAACCGTCTGAATTTGGGTAAAATAAGACGAGAAGAGAATATTCTTTGGTCATTTGCACCCCACGATATTTCAATGATTTTATCGTTGGCTCAAGATGAGCCGGAAACCGTCTATGCAACCGGTGGATATTACCTGCATAAGAAGATTGCCGATGTAACCACAACCTATTTGGAGTTTAAATCCGGATTGCAGGCCCATATTTTTGTGTCCTGGCTCCACCCCTTCAAAGAGCAGAAACTGGTGGTTGTCGGTGATAAAAAAATGGCTGTTTTTAACGACACCAAGGATTGGGAAAACAAATTATTTGTTTACAGGCATGAAATCAAGTGGGAGCACAATATCCCGATTCCCGCCAAGGCTGAGCCGGAAAAAGTGAAAGTGGTTGAAAAAGAGCCCTTAAGGCAAGAGTGTGAACACTTTTTGCATTGTATGCGCACCGGCAATCAGCCGATTACCGATGGAATAGAGGGATTAAAGGTCTTACGCGTGCTCAAGGCAAGCCAGAACTCGCTGGATCAAAAGGGAAATGCCGTTCACCTGTCAGGTCGACCGGCGATAGAAAAAGATGAAGCGGACTTTTTTATACATGAAACATCTGTGTGTGACGACGGTGCAAAAATCGGTAAAGGAAGCAAGATTTGGCACTTTTCGCACGTGATGCACGGATCGATAATCGGTGAAAAATGCAACATTGGACAAAACGTCGTCATCGGGCCAGATGTAACTATTGGCAATGGATGTAAAATCCAAAACAATGTTTCTGTATATAAAGGTGTTACCCTGGAAGACGGCGTGTTTTGCGGTCCCAGTATGGTTTTTACCAACATCTACAACCCAAGGGCAGAAATTGGAAAAATGGATCAGGTGCGACCGACGTTGGTTAAACGCGGTGCCACGCTCGGCGCCAATTCAACCATTGTTTGCGGAACCACCATTGGACGATATGCCTTTATCGGCGCCGGAACCCTCGTGAACAAAAATATCCCGGATCATGCACTTGTGGTTGGCAACCCCGGAAAACAAATTGGATGGGCATGCACCTGCGGTGAACGACTTTCCGATGATTTAAGATGCCTTTCATGTAATCGAAGCTATGAAAAAGGTCAGGAAGGGTTGAAGAAGACAGAAAATCATTGATCCGGGTGCCGCTGTAAAATTTACATCATGCGTATATCAAAATCCCAGGCAGCGTTCTTAAAACAGCGCATCCAAAATAAATTACCCGATGCAGACGTCTATCTTTTTGGTTCAAGAACAAATAACCAGTTAAAAGGTGGAGATATCGATATTTTTGTAGAGAGTGAAAAAAAACTTACATTTCAGCAAATTCGAGACGTAAAAATATCCTTTTATAAAAGATTTGGCGAGCAACGATTGGATATTGTGAGTGTTGTTAGAAATGCGACGTCAACTTTCCGTGATTTAGTTTTGCTTGAGGCCATTAAACTATGAATATATCAAAAAAGCAAACACTAACGTACCAGCAGTTACAAGATCATCTCGCGAGTTTGGAAAAAGCATTTAAGGCACTTCGATATTCATATGCCAAATGCAATTTCAAATTAGGAAAGGATAACCTGGCGCCGGAGGATCAGGAAAGCTTCGAAGCACTAACTTCCAGATTTGCAAGAACCGCTGATATTTTAACACAAAAAGTGATGAAATCTCTTTTCATTCTTATTCATGAGCGGCCGAAAACGTTCCTGGACGCCGCCAATCTTTTGGAAAAATTGGAAATTATTGAAAATTCGGAAGATATTCTGAATATTCGGGAATTACGTAATCAAATTGCTCATGAGTATGTGATCGATGATTTAAATGATCTTTTTGCAGATGTCTTGCGATTCATCCCTGAGTTGGAGCGTGTGTTTGGCAATGTCAAGGGGTATATAAAGAACAGCACGGCATATATGTAGCCATAACATGGACGTGTTTCACTGTATTCGAGCGATATGACGCAAGTTAAGAGGTTACCCTGTATGGTTCTCAGGCCAAGGGCAATTTACAAGCTCGAATCGGATATTGATCTGGCATTAAAAGGTAAAGTATTGAATCTATCCATAATGAAAACAATGTTTCTCGCCCGCTTCGCTCGAGAACACAGAGACACAGAGTGGGGAGGCTTGATTTTCGAATGGGAAATCAAATGAACTGTTATTTTTCTGTGTTGGCTCTGAGGCACTGTGAGAGATTGATTTATCATGAAAATACCACAAGCAGAAAATCAATATATTGAATTCAAATCCGAAAAAGTAACCGCAAAAACGCTTGCGGAAGAAATTGTCGCTTTCGCCAATGCCGAGGGTGGTGAGATATGGATAGGCGTGGAAGACGACCTTCAAATAACAGGAATATCCCGTTCCTATGAAGAAGATATCATGAATATATGTCGCAACGCAGTGATCCCGCCTTTGCAACCGACATACGAGGAGGTGGATAGCGAAAAAGAGGGAATTAAAATTGCGCGAATTTCCATCCCTAAAGGCGTTGACAGACCTTACTACACATCAAAAAACCAATATTATATTCGAGTCGGATCGACAAAACGCATCGCTTCAAGAGAAGAACTGATTCGACTCTTTCAGGCTTCCGGTCTGTTTCATTATGATCGGGTCGAAATCGATGGGACAGGTGCAAACAATCTGGATTTTTCTGCAATTACCAATTATTTCTCAAATTATCAAATCAGTTTCGCCACTGAATCCGACGATGAAAAGATACGATTCCAGCTTTGCTCGCAATCCGCTATTGGTTAGATTGATGGAAAATCTTGGGTATATGGATAAACTTGGCCGTGGGTTGCCAATGGTTTGCCAGGAGACAAAAAAGCTAAACCGAGATGTTATTTTTGAGGATTCCGGCGAAGCGTTCAGGGTGACGCTACCATGGCCTTAGAGCAATTAATGAAAACAGTGTTTCTCGCCCGCTTCGCTCGAGGATACAGAGACGCAGAGTGGAGTTGATTTCCGAATGGAACTGTTGATCCTCTCTGTTGGCTCTGAGGCTCTGTGAGAGGCAGTTTCAAGAAAAATCGAAAAAAGCGTCTATTCGTCTATTCATAATTTCCGCTCATCCTTTTTTCCATGCCTATCCGGATGTTGCCCATACAAGGTTAAAAATGCTGTTATCATACATGAATTTTATAGTATGCCATTTGGATATCAATCCTATTAATGCCTGTATTTACAGTAGATTATTACCTATTCAAGAATCGCTTTGTGCGTTAAGTGGATAGGCATGCTTTTTTCCTTAGCGCTCTTTGTGTCCTAAGGGCAGCTGGTGTGGGACAAAAAAAACTCAATACAGTAAAAAATTTCCTAATTTCAGGTAAAAAATAATACAATATTTTCCTTGGTCTGGGTAAAATAAATGAAAGACGCCCTCAAGCGCATCATTGCTGATTTTCATGAAATCCCCCTGCCGGCATTCAGACGCAGAACGCTTGAGGTGCCGCTTGACCTTGGTAAAATCATCACGATCATCGGGCCCAGGCGAACCGGTAAGACCTCAGCAAATCGAGGAAATCTTTTTTGCCCGCAACGGTTGGGAATGCGATTTTGCCATTTTCCAGGCTGGTCGGCCTGCAACCTTGGTTCAGGTCACCCAACATCTGGATCGTGACAACCTTGACCGGGAAATCAAGGGGCTGACCTCCGGAAAACAGTTCATCGGAAATGCTGAAGGACTGCTGTTGTTCAATACCGCTGATCGGGAATTGAAAATTCCTGGCTGGATCCAGCTTCGAACCGTGAAAAATTGGTTGTTGGGATGTGAATGATTGCGGTTATAAATCAGGAGTGTGAACAATTTTTGCACTGTATGCACACCGGCGATCAGCCGATCACCGATGGAATGAAGGGATTAAGTGTTTTGCGTGTGCCTTTGTAAGCCATAAATCCTTGGAGCAAAAGGGAGATACCGTTCATCTATAAGGTTTTGCGGTGATAGAAAAAGATGGTGCCAGCTTTTTCATGCATGAATCGTCAATACGTGACGACGGTGCAAAAATCGGTAAAGGAAGCAAGATTTGGAACTTTTCGCATGTGATGCATGGCAAATAAAACTGCTGTCGGGGCTGGCCATGCCTGCAACAACGGTTTTTCATTTTAGCGGCTTAATTCGGTCGGATTTATAGTAGGCAAGCACATTAATATTGTCTGTAAAGAGCAGTTTAAAGATACGGAAAAAGAAAATGAAAAGAAAGGGAATCATCCTCGCGGGTGGCAGCGGTACACGGTTGTATCCAATCACGATCGCCACCTCCAAACAATTATTGCCGGTTTACGACAAACCCATGATTTATTACCCGTTAACCACATTGATGCTGGCAGGTATCCGGGATATTCTGATCATTTCAACACCACAGGATACACCCAGATTTGCGCTGCTGCTTGGTGACGGCAGCCAGTGGGGAATCTGTATTCAATATGCAGTCCAACCCAGACCGGAAGGATTGGCGCAGGCTTTTTTAATTGGAAGCGATTTTATTGGAGAGAATCCAAACGCCTTGATTTTGGGTGACAATATCTTTTATGGGCACAACCTTTCAGAGCATTTATCGATAGCTAACAAAAAGACCGACATTTCAACCATATTTGCTTATCAGGTCACCGATCCCCAGCGCTATGGTGTCGTGGAATTCAATCAAGACGGAAAAGTGATGGGAATAGAGGAAAAGCCAAAAGCGCCCAAATCTGATTTTGCCGTCACCGGCTTATACTTTTACGATAGACATGTGGTTGATATTGCAAAGGATATTAGACCATCGGCAAGAGGGGAGCTTGAAATAACCGACGTCAACAAGTGCTATCTGGAGATTGGCAAACTCGAGGTGACCCTTATGGGCCGGGGATATGCATGGCTGGATACCGGGACCCATGCATCACTTTTGGAAGCCTCGCGATTTGTTGAGATCCTTGAACGTCGGCAGGGATTAAAAATTGCTTGCCCAGAGGAAATTGCCTGGCGGTCCGGGTATATAACGGATGAACAGATGGAAGCCATTGGCGACTCCATGAAATCCAATGGCTATGGCCAATATTTGTTGCAACTGTTAAGGAAGAAATCAAATTTCGACCATAGTTCCGTAATTAATGAAATTGAAGAGTAATCGGGTCAATATATGAAAATTGTACAGACTGAACTGCCGGATGTTATCATCCTCGAGCCCACGGTATTTGGTGACAACCGAGGCTTTTTTTTCGAAAGCTACAACCAGCGAGAATTTCGTGAGATGACCGGTTTGACGGTCGATTTTGTCCAGGATAATCACTCCCGCTCACTGAAAAATGTACTCCGCGGATTGCACTATCAGATTCAGCAACCACAGGGGAAACTGGTTCGGGTCATCAGGGGTGAGGTTTTTGATGTGGCTGTCGATATTCGCCGTTCGTCCCCTTCATTTGGCAAATGGGCCGGCATCCATTTAAGCGATGAAAATAAAAAACAGCTATGGATTCCGCCTGGATTTGCACATGGTTTCGCAGTTACCAGTGAAATTGCAGAATTTGTATATAAGACAACCGATTACTATGCACCAGACTTTGAGCGTTGCATCCATTGGAAAGATCCTCAAATTGGGATTGATTGGCCTTTGGATGGACATCCGCTGGTTTCCGCCAAAGATGAAAATGGTGTACGACTCAAGGATGCGGAGGTGTTTGTATAAAGGTGCTGATTGTTATCGGACAACCGTTTTATTTCTCTCCAAACGATAGAATCTAACCGCGTTCATCCCCATCGCTCTGGTCGAATTAAAGACAACAATACCATGAAAATAGAAAGCAAAAAAATTATACGGCCGTTGGGCTTGCAACTGAAAAACTGTATTGCCATGCAATTGTCTCAACTTGCCAAACGTTTTATAACAACTTCTTTTTTTAATTACAGTACAAAGATAATCAACCCGCTGGTCAATATCCTCAGAAAGGGAATTTTTGCTTATGACATTGCATTGAGTTATCGAAAGATAAATGAGGAAGTTACCCCTTCGGATAAAAATGAGATTATGCCTGTCAGTTATGTTCAGCCCATTATTTCCTATTACAACAGTTTGGGGAATATTGTAAAAACTTTCCCCTATCAGCCCAAAATATCTATATTGATCCCCATTTATCAGGTGAACATACAGTTTCTCGAACAAACCCTTCACTCCGTAGTCAGCCAGAAGTACAGAAATTGGGAAATTTGCGCTGTTGATGATGCCTCGAATGATCCAGAAATTACAAAATGTTTGGAAACCTTTAAGGAAAAATATCCCCAGCAATTTCACTACCGGATTCATGAGAAGAATCTTCACATCTCGGAAACCAGCAATACCGCCCTTGAAATGGCAACAGGAGAGTATATCGGTCTTCTTGATCATGATGACTTGCTGTATCCCAATGCGCTAGCAGAAATGGTGCGGTATATTAACTACACTGATAAGCCTGATATCCTTTATTCAGATGAAAGGGTGGTCAATGAGAACGGTGATCCTGAAATTGAGCCTTTTTTAAAGCCTGACTACCTGCCGCAACTGCATCTGGCAGTAAACTACACCACTCATTTCAGTGTTTACAGGGCGTCTTTGTTAAAGGAAATCGGCGGATTCAGGAAAGGTTACGAAGGAAGCCAGGATCATGATTTAATGTTAAGGGCCGTCGAGACCAGCACCAAAAATGTGGTGCATGTCCCGTTGGTGTTGTATCAATGGCGGGCACACAAGAACAGCACCGCCAATGACATATCCACAAAAAACTATGCCATCGAAAACGGAATTCGTGCTGTTGAAGATGCGCTGAAAAGAAGGGACCGCAAGGCAACGATTCGATTCAATGAAACAACCCTTTACTATGATATTGATTACGAACTGAAAAATGAAGACGCGCTTGTCTCAATAATTATTCATAATAAGAACAATGAAAAATCGTTGCAAAAGTGTGTGGATTCTATTGCTTCAAAAAGCGGATCGATGAAGTTTGAAATCATTATCGTTGAAAATAACAGTGTAGATCAAGAGCGATTTCAATTCTACGAGGAGTTGAAGAAAAAGTATTCGTCTGTTTCCATACACAATTTTAAAAAGCCGTATAATTTTGCCGCCATTAACAATGATACCGCAGAGCAAGCAAAGGGAGATCTTCTTGTTTTTCTGGACAGCGGTACTCAGATTTTGTCCGAAGACTGGTTGCATAAACTTGTTCAATTGGCTCAATTCCCGGAAATTGGATCAGTCGGCGCCAAACTGCTGTATCCCGACGGCATGGTGCAACATGCTGGGATATCCCTGCTGGACCGGCAGATTGGCGGTTATGCCTGGAACGGGCAGCCAAAAACAACTTCGCGGTACATGAATTTTTTAAATGCCATCCATGAGGTAACGGCGGTTACCGCAGCCTGCCTTTGCCTGGAAAAGAAAAAATTTTTTGAGGTCGGAGGGTTTGACGATAAGTGGGTGCCAAACGGATGGAGTGATGTTGATTTTGGCCTGAAACTGAGGGGGGCCGGGTATACCAATATTTTTACCCCCCATGTGGAGATCTGCCGCTACGAGTCCCAAAATAGGGGCGATCCTCCTGATTGTTTTGAAAAATATCATTTCATCCAGACGTACGGCGGCCCGCTGATGCAGGACAGTTTTCTGCATCCTTTTATTTCACGCTCTACGGACTTTAATACCGATTACGAAGCTCTGAAATTTGACCTGAACAATAAAACCCTTAAGTTTTTTTGGCAAAATCATGATTGGAATACACAGAACTACATTGAATATTGTAAAAAATCTTTTGACTCGGAATATGGCAACAACCGCAGCGGAGAATGTAGGCGTTAAGCCAAGATCTATGGGGATCTGGGCATACCGGGATTATATCTTGTTCAGTGTCAGGGCAAGACTGATTTCTGAAACAATCAACAACCATTTAGGCATGCTCTGGCTGGCGCTGGAACCGCTTATGCGAATGGCTGTCTATTATGTGGTGTTTGTGTACCTGATGAAATCCAAAACAGAGAATTTTGTCGCTTTTATGCTGATTGGCATTATGTCCATGATGTGGTTTACAAAGACCGTGATTCAAGGTGGGCACAGCATCAAAGGCGCAGGCGGATTACTCAGACAATGCTATATGCCGAAAACAATTTTCCCTACCATTATGGCATTGTCCCGGTTAGTGGAATTTTTGTGCGTGATTTTGGTTCTGATGGCCTATTTTGCTGTAACCGGTTCTGTTCATTATACCTGGGTTGCGCTTCCCGCTGTTATTTTATCCCAATTTTTAATTAATTTCGGTGTAAGTTTATTGGCTTCAGCTTTTATTCCCTTGATGCCTGACCTATCTATTTTGATTAATTCTGCAATGACCGCATTGTTTTTTTTATCAGGGGTGTTCTTTGAAGTACAGCCGACCAGCCCACATTATAAATTGTTTATGCTCAACCCCCTTGCAAAGTTGCTGGAACAGTACCGTTGGGTCCTTTTACATGGCAAATGGCCGGATTGGACCGCTTTATTAATCATTAATGGCGTAGGTTTGATTATCATTGGCATTGCCGCTTTTTTTATTCATAAATTTGATAGCTATTATCCCCGGTTTTGAAAATGATTTGTCAAAAAATATCACAAGAAACGTTGGATTTCGAAAAGTCTCCTTCCTGCAAAAGTAAAAATATTCTCCTTTCAGTGCGTAACGTCGGTGTCGTGTTTAACAGAAATCGATCCATTTTCAGAAAAAAAGAGTTCGAGGCGATTAAAAATATCAGTTTTGATGTCCATCCTGGAGAATCCATCGGTATCATCGGCCATAACGGCGCAGGAAAGTCCACTCTGCTTTCATTACTGGCAGGAATAATAAAACCAGACAGAGGCCAGGTCATTAACTATGGGGTGAAAGTTTCTATGCTGTCCCTCCAAATCGGATTTGTCAACGAGCTATCCGGCCTCGACAATATCGTTCTATCTGGGCTTGCCTTGGGTTTCCCAAAAACGGATATTTATCAGAAGATAGATAGCATTATTGAATTTTCTGGCATTGAAGAACATATAAACTATCCAGTGAGAACCTATTCCACTGGCATGAGAGCCAGGCTGGGGTTTTCCATTACCCATCTGCTCCAGACCGATGTTTTGCTGATTGATGAAACGCTAGGTGTTGGAGATAAAGATTTCCAACAAAAATCTACGAAAGCAATGAAAGAAAAAATCAAGTCGGACCAGACGGTCATTTTAGTTTCCCATAATGCAGGGGTGATAAAGGAATTATGTGACCGATCAATTTGGATTGAAAAAGGAGCGATTGTTGCAGAAGGGCCCACGGGCGAGGTGGTGGATCGATATCAGAATGAGAAACAAAAATGAAAAAATATGATCTGTTGGAAAACAAAGGGTTCCTAAGAATTGGGGAGCAGCAGGAAGAAACTGATGAAAAAACGATTGTCGTCGTTGGGCTAGCTCGAAGCGGAACCTCGATCATAGCAGGAGCCTTATCCCATTTAGGGGTTTTTATGGGGAATCGGGCGATGCCTCCTGTTTTTGAAGATATGAACCTTTCCTCTGCCATTGAAAATAATGATCATGATAGCGTGAGGCAGGTGATTGATACTTATAATTCATCTTATCCAATGTGGGGGTATAAAAGACCTGCTTCACTACAAAGCTTGTCTTTTCTTCACACTTATTTTCGAAATCCCTATTACATCGTAATTTTCAGAGATATATTCTCTATTGCCAACCGTAATAGGATTTCCATACAAGCCGATGTGCTCAATGATATGAGCGTTTCATTAAGAATGTATGAAACGATTATTGAGTTCTTGAAAAGAGAGGAACCCAGGGCCTTGTTAGCTGCTTTTGATAAAGCCCTTAACAATAAAGAAGCGTTAATCCAGCAATTGATATCGTTTTGCGGCCTTCCCCCTGACTCGGAAGCAATCCAGGCTGCAATAAACTTTATTTCACCAAATCCAAAAGATTATTTAGATGCTTCAAGAACAACTCAAACAAGGGGCCGGATTGAAAAAGCAGATTCAGGATCTGTCTCGGGGTGGGCACGGTATGTGAACAATGAACGGCCTGCAGAGGTCGGGCTTTTTGTCCGCGATGAGCTCATTGCAAAAACAACCGCAGATCGTTTTTCCCAACGCTTTATTGATAAAAAAATTCATTCAACTGGAGAATGCGGTTTTGTTTTTGACAATTTGCCGGATAATTGGTTCCAGGAAGCAGACTATTTCAGGGTTAAAGTCCTTGATGATATCCAGGATTTGGAGAATAGCCCGTTTTCTGTTCAGCATCAGTTCCAAAAAGAACCGAACTCCCAGGCAACGCATGATCCTATCGTTAGTTTTTCAAATGCAGGGCAAAAAAGAGCGAAACGTTCTGATATCCATACCATATATATTCATGCCGGGTTGCATGGAACCGGTACTTCAGAGATTCAGGATGGTTTGTATGAAAATCGGGATATTTTAAGGAATAATAACATAATTTATCCAGAAAGATGGCCCAAAAATCATAGTGTGCCTCTGTTCCTGATGTTCTGTGATAAGTCCAGGCGTTATTCGTACCATGTGTTTAAAGGCAAGGGGGTAGGCCCGTCGGAAATCGATGATAAAAGAAGACAGCACCGTATCAATCTGATTGATGAAATTCAAGGTGCGAGGCAAGGAATAATTGTCCTGTCTGGACAGGACGTTTGTGCACTGAGCCGCGCAGACCTGGCCGAAATGAAAAATTTTTTTGAATCAATTACAGCGAATTCAACAATCAAAATCATTTTTTCCCTCCGGTCTCCAGTCGATTTGATTACTGAAGAGGTCAAAAGGAGAATTATAAACGGCGGTCATTTTTCAGATACTTTTTTCGCCCAGAAGGGAAAAAGCGAATATCGACAAAGAATTGAAAAATTTTTTCCTGTTTTTGGAAAGGAGAATGTTTGCTCATTTTCCTATGAAGAAGGGATAAATCATTCCAAAAGACTGTTGGGTGCCGTGGCTGAAATTATCGGAATTCAAAAGCAAGCGCTTGATAAATGTATAGTCAAGTCTAAAAAGATACGTTTATCCGATAAGGCCATTGATATTATTTCTTTTATTAATGAAACTTATCCTTTAAAATACGGTGAAAAAATAACTCAGGATGACATAAGACCACTTTTTAATCTAAGCGGTATTGAATTCCGCCTTCCCGAGGATATTCAAAGTCAAATTGCGGCTGTTAATCGGCAGGACGTTGAATGGTTGAAAGACAATCTCGGAATTAATTATTCAAAAAATTTGGAAGAACAAAAACATTCTACAAAGCTTATTTTTGATAAAAAGTATGAAACAAATATAAAAAACATTTATCCAATACTCCCCCATAAAATCCAGGGATTAATTAAAGACTATATTGAACATCGACTGACTATAGCCGATGATGAATCCAGCCAAGATATCTTAAAACAGCTTGTCGGTTGGATAGAAAAAGACGAGTCTTACTCAAGAAGTAACAATGATTCTCATTTTCTGGAATCAATTAAAACGAAAGCAGTAAATAATACTGTGCAGGAAATAAATTATTCTTCCTGGATTGATAAATTAAAGGCGGTTCTGATTAAATATAAAACATTTATTCGCTAACTATTTTATTAATTTTCTTTGCGACTTTTTTATGAACTGTTTTTCTTTGGGTAAGAACTGACATGAAATCAGAGAACACAAATAGTATATGGTTATTTCCTCATTTCAATCGTGTTAGAAGAATGCCTGCCTTGATAAGGCAAGTAGTTGTAGATACTGGCGGAATTAGAACCTCGCTAAGAAAAGCTTGGGATGTATATCATAATGAAGGTTTTTCCGGTATTAAAAACAGAATTGCTATTCGTAGGCTACAAAATGAATCAAATAACCAGTTAAACAATGATGCTTTTGATTATAATGATTATCAAGAGTGGATACGGCGATACGATACGCTAAGCGAGGATTCTCGCCAACGCATCAAGGATAGGATTGGTACTTTTTTAAAAATGCCAAAAATATCTGTTGTAATGCCGGTTTATGATCCTTCAGTCCAATTTTTAAATGAAGCCATCGAGTCTGTTCGCAGCCAGCTATATCCAAACTGGGAATTGTGCATAGCCGACGACGCATCTAAAAAAGAAGCGGTTCGAAAGCTATTGGCCCAGCATGCCAAGCGTGACCCAAGGATAAAGGTTTATTATCGAAAAACAAATGGGCATATCTCTGTTGCCTCTAATTCTGCTCTCAAGCTAGCAAGCGGCGACTATATCGCCTTGCTTGATCATGACGATATTTTGCCCGAACATGCATTGTTTATGGTAGCACAGGCAATTATAAAAAATCCTGAACTGTGTCTCATCTATTCTGATGAGGATAAAATTACAGAAACCGGAGAACGGTGTTCACCCTATTTTAAGTCTGATTTCAATAAAGAACTTTTTTTCGCGCAAAACATGATTTCCCATTTGGGTGTTTATCGGCGAGATCTGATTGATTCAGTCGGTGGATTCCGTTCTGGCTTTGAAGGCTCTCAAGATTGGGATCTTGCGCTTAGAGTGATTGAACAAATACAGCCGGAAAAAATTGCACACATTCCCCATGTACTATATCACTGGAGGGCGATTCCGGGCAGTACGGCCTTGGCCAGTGATGAAAAAAACTATGCAGCAGAAGCAGCCCGAAAAGCAGTGGCAGAACATTTGGAAAGATGCGGTATTAACGCTGAAGTGGTACCGGCACCCGAGGCCCCAGCTATGAACAGGGTCCGTCTTGCAGTCCCCAAGCCTGAACCGCTTGTGAGCATAATCATTCCCACAAAGGATTGCTCAGATCTCCTCTCAACATGTCTCAACTCAATTTTTAATAAAACCACATATCCTGCATGGGAAATAATCATTGTCGATAACGGCAGCCAAGAGCCTGAAACAAAAAAGCTGCTTGAAAATTTTCAGCAAAAGGGTGTCACCGTGGTTTATGACGGCGCCCCTTTTAATTATCCACGCCTTAACAACAACGCAGTGCGTATAGCCAACGGCGACCTGATTTGCCTGCTCAACAACGATATTGAAATTATTTCGGATGATTGGCTTGAAGAAATGGTGTCTTTCGCGGTGCAACCAGAGATTGGTTGTGTGGGCGCGCGGCTTTGGTATCCGGACGGTCGACTTCAACATGGTGGGGTGCTCTTAGGTGTCGGTGGGGTTGCCAATCATGCGCATTACCAGCAGCCAAGGGGCGCCGTTGGCTATTTTGGTCGCGCGGTTCTGCATCAGAGTTTTAGTGCGGTGACTGCTGCTTGCATGATGGTTCGGCGCAAGCTTTACAATGAGTTGAACGGACTGGATGAAAACCTGGGGGTGGCCTTTAATGACATTGATTTCTGCCTTCGTGTCAGACAAGCCGGCTATCGAAACGTTTGGACACCATATGCAGAACTCTATCATCATGAATCTGCATCTCGTAGTTATGATGTCAGTGATGAAAAACAGGTTAGACTAAATAAAGAGACTGACTATATGAGGAAAAAATGGGCCGATATCATAGATGATGATCCCTATTATAATATAAACTTGACCTTGGAAAATTTAGATTTTGGTCTTGCGTGGCCTCCGAGAAAATGTGGGAAATGGAATTGTTTAGGATCTTAAAGACCATGCCGTCCTTCACGTTTAATCGAAAACCCATTGGGAATGTAAATTCGAATAACAGCAAATACGCGGTGGTAGAGTTTGTAATTTGGTCTAACGTGCGTAAAAGACAAGACATCAAGCTGACTCAACAAGCAACTAAAAAATTCGGAAAGATGTTTGAACGATCACCCGAAATTTAGAAATAACAGTAGAAATATTTTGTTGCCGAATGGCTTGTATTGTCGGCCGCAAATAGTTTTATAGGCCTTGCCTATTAAAGTTTCTTAAGAAGGTTTAAATAGTTATGAAAGAAAAAAATGATATTAATGAGAACTATGAAAACTACTATGGGGCCCGTAAATATTTAAAAGTTTACCCAACAGAATTTGTTATGAGGACTTTTCTTCAAACTAAGCTTCCAAAACTTAATATGGACAAACCAAAGATAGGAGATAAAATTTTAGAAGTAGGCTTTGGGGATGGGAGAAATACGGTTTTTTTATGTGAGCAGGGCTATGATGTTTATGGAATTGAAATAACCAAAGGGATAATAAAGCAGACTTCTGAAAGAATGAGTAACTTGGGATTCAAAAACTTTTCCTTTAAAGAAGGAAGAAATTCAAATATTCCGTATAATGATAATACATTTAATTATATTTTGGCATCTCATTCTTGTTACTATTGTGATGAAGGAGAAACCTTAATAGACAACATGAAGGAATACTCCAGGGTCCTTAAAAGAGATGGTTATGTGATTTTTTCAATTATTCATGTTAGACCTGATATTATAGATGAGGTTAATATAATGAATGATTCTGAAAAACTTACTGACGGGACTTATGTCATAAGAAATGATCCTCTTGGTATAAGAAATGGTTACCGATTTCATGCTTTTGAAACAGAAGAAGAATTAAAAGCATATCTAACTCCTATGTTTAAAAACTTTTCAATTGGTTTGGCAGATAATACTTTTTACGGTGTATCTGAAAGATTGTTTTGGGTAGTTTGTCAAGTTAATAAATAGAACCCATTATAAAATCGGGTGCTTGGTGTATGATGAAAGTGGTAATAACGTCCGGGATTTTGATCTTCAGGACAATGTCGATCTTTAATCTGTACCATGTATCTATAAATTTACCAAAGTATTTAGTCTCTCAGGCTGTAGGGGTATAAAAAGGACAAGAGACGATCCATATCGCAATGAACTATGCAGCCATATTCCTCAACTAACGCCCCGGCTACCCCTAAGTAACAACGAGGAACCATGAAAAATAATAACAATAAACCGTACATCATAGATTTCCCGAAAATTCATGATGCAAGAGGAAATTTAACCTTTATACAATCGTTTGATCATATCCCATTTGAAATAAAACGAGTATATTATTTATACGATGTCCCGGGAGGGGAAGCTCGGGGAGGGCATGCGCACAAACAATTACGCCAAGTGATAATTGCAATGTCAGGAAGCTTTGATGTGGTTTTAAATGATGGACAAAAGAACTATACTTATACTTTAAGACAGCCGTATTACGGATTGTTTGTTCCAGTCATGTATTGGCGTGAATTGATCAATTTTTCATCTGGTGCATGTTGCCTCGTTCTCGCCTCTGATATTTATAATCCAGATGATTATTTATACAATTATTCTAATTTTCTTGAAAAGAAGAAATATATATAATGCAAGAAATCCCATTCCTCGACCTTAAAGCAGCCACGGGTGAGCTTCGCATTGAAATTGACGAGGCGATATCCAGAGTTCTCAACAGCGGTTGGTATATTGGTGGCGATGAACTCCGATCTTTTGAGCTGGAATTTGCCCAATTTCTTGGTGTAAAACACGTAATAGGCGTTGGGAGTGGTCTTGATGCCTTGAATTTGGCTCTTCGTGCAGCAGGGGTTAAAAGCGGATTTGAGGTTATCGTCCCTGGCTTTACTTTTATAGCGACATGGTTGGCTGTTTCTGCAACTGGGGCAACGCCTGTGCCAGTCGAGTGCAACAGATATGACTACAATATAGAACCATCAGCAATTGAAGCAAGTATTACTTCTCGAACTAAAGCCATTGTTCCTGTTCACCTTTTTGGATTGCCTGCAAAAATGTCAGAAATAAAGCAAATTGCTGATCGTTATGGTTTGCTTGTTATTGAAGATGCAGCTCAGTCCCATGGTGCCAAATTCCAAGACCAACGAACTGGAAGTTTGGGTGATATTGCGGGCTTTTCATTTTACCCAGGAAAAAACCTTGGTGCATTTGGGGATGCGGGTGCCGTTGCGACAAACAATGATGCTTTTGCTGAAAAGGTTAGGTGGCTTGGAAATTATGGGTCTAAAGAAAAATATGTTCACCTTGAAAAAGGAATTAACTCACGCCTGGATGAAATACAAGCGGCAATTTTACGTATAAAACTGAGTAGATTAGATGAATGGAATATGCGCCGAAGAAAATTGGCACAATTTTACTGTACTCAGCTTGAAGACCTTCCCATAGTAATACCACAAGAGCCTGATGGTTATTATCATACGTATCACTGCTTTGTGATTCAAGCTAAGAAAAGAAATGCGTTGAAAAAGTTTATGGAGACGCACTCCATAAGTACGCTTATACATTATCCAATTCCAGGGCATAAACAAAATGCGTATGAGGAACTATCCTATTTATCTCTGCCTTCATGTGAGAGGTTGAGCGATAGCGTGCTTTCTTTGCCCATTGGACCTCATCTATCTATGAATCAAGCCAAGACTGTTGTCGAAGTTATACGTAATTTCTACCAGTGATTCATGAACAGCTCCATACATTTCTATGAAACCACATCATCTTGTGAGCTATAAATAGGAATAGACACTTTAACCACTTAGAAAAAAATGGAATCTTGAAAATAATGAACCATCCAAAATATTGTATTGGCGTTGGATTTCCCAAATGTGGAACAACATCTCTTTTTCATCTTTTGGCTGAATCTGGAAATTTTAATATCTATGAGGCAAAGGAATCAACCTTTTTGAATAAAGAAGATTTTTCTTTGGATGGGTATGACTCCATTTTTAAGCAAAGCATAAATCCATGGCCAGATATGCCGCTACTACCCTATATGGAGATTACGCCTCATTATGTTTATAATGACACTTTTTATGAGAATATAAAGTGTATCTCTAAAAAATTTCTGTTCACTTTTCTTGTGGTGCGTAATCCAATTTTGCGCTCGATCTCTCATTATGTCCATGATTTAAGACTGGGGTTTTGTCCCGTTTCTCCGGATGTTTTTCTTGATCCACAATACAAAGATTTAACTTACTATGTCCATTCTCGGTTAGGACATTATCTGGAACGCTATTTGTCTGCTGAGATTGGTAAGGTTTATGTGCTTGAGCTGCTAAAGGAAAATAATGCATGGGATCTTAAGAATGATATTTACCAGGCTTTTTTTGCATCGTATGTAGAACACACGGAGTTCATTCAAAGCTTTAAAAAAGACATGCCTTCAAATAATGGTGCTGGTTTTGTTCCGTATGTAACCTATTATCCAGAAGCTTGTAAGGTCGTTGCGGATGGAAAAAGTATTTCACTTCCAGCTAAGTCTTATCTAATTGAGAGGGTTCTTGTACCTTATGGCTATCAAACTGAAATTGTCACTGATTTTAATGAGAGACGGAAGACGGGTTTGGACCGCCTGCGCTATTTAAGTGGAAAGGCTTTGACCTTCAAGAAAGAAGATATTCAACGCGTTCTGTCAAAAGTTTTTATTGAAGATCTTGATGTCTTGGAGAAAAACGGGATTCAGTTCCCACCTGTAGAAGATGTCACCTATGAGTGCGTTGAGTCACGATTAACAATGATATAGCTTTTTACCAATTTTTTCGACCTATGCAGATAGTAAACACTTTGATAACACCTGTTTTGCAGGTTTCTAAGTCTTAGACGCCATTTTTCCAATATTGCGCTATATGCGAATAATTTTACTCATAACATGAAACTAACTGTTAACTATCTTGGAGTTAATGATAATCTTTTGTCATTGCGTGGTATTGCTGCGATGGCGGTGCTTATCTTTCATGCCATGCTTTCCTTTAAGGTTGATGGTTTCGATACTAAGCTTTATGAGATTAGAATTAACACAATTAGCAGTGTGTTTAACCAATTGATCGTGCTCTTATTTAATGGTAGTGCAGCTGTTATCTTTTTTTTTGTTCATAGTGGGTTTGTCCTCATGCTTTCTTTCCACAATCGTCTAAGCGATAAGGTGGGTGCATGGCCTCGTCTTGTCTGTTTGATTTCTTATTATTCAAGACGGACTTTTAGGTTATACCCAACCATCTTCACATCTATCGTTGCCGGATATTTTTTTTATCATTATGTGTATGTTCCAATTGAGGGTACCTATACTAGCAAGTGGATGTCAAGTTTTTTTCCAAAAGGCGTTGATTTTCAAGAGCTTATACATGGACTGATTCTTATCTCGCATAATTTGAATAAGTTTTTATGGTCTCTTGTTGTTGAGGTGCAGCTCTCAATTCTTATACCCTTTTTATATTTTTTTTTGAAAGATCGTCGTTTATCCGTTTTCTTTATTGCATTACTTGTGGCTATGGTTCTGTTGAATTTAGGAACACAATTACATGAGGCCACGAAGATAGACAACAAATCATGGGTTATTCATAAATTCATATTTAGCTATGTACTCTGCTTCTTTATAGGTGGTATTTGCACAACATTTTCTTTGGATCGAATGAAAATATGCTATGACAAGGCAAAGTATATATGGCTTGTGCAATTTGTAATAAAATACAGAATAGAGTTAAGTCTTTTTGTACTAATTTTTATTCGACCGACACATATTTTGTCTCCAGAACTTACAATCTGGGGCGAGATGATAGCCTCTGCTTTGATCATATATAATACCTACTATCACAATGAAGGTTGGCTCGCCAAAATTGCAGCTCATCCCATTAGTCGTCATCTGGGCCTTATTTCTTACAGTCTTTATATGTATAGTACAATTTGCATTTATGCTGCTGCAATGATTGTTGTTTCATATGCGCCCCGTGATTTTATTCTCCAATATGGACTAATAACTAATCTTATAACTACATGCCTTTCGATTATAATTGTTGTTCCTTTGGCAACTGTTGCTTTCTACATCGTCGAAAAACCACTTATGACGATGGGTAAACGTCTTTCAAATATTATTGAGCGTGAGCCTGATCGATAGTATTTGATATAGTAATAATAAAGTTAAGCGAATTTACGCATTTCCGATATTCCACATTGTAAATCGAATTACATTTAATTAATTGCATGCTCGTCTTATATCCTGTTGCGAAATTTTAAAATATGGATAAAATGTGTCTTTAATGAACAAACTTAGAATGGTTTTGGCTTTATTTTGGAGTAAGTTAAATGAAATGGAATAAAAAAGGTTTAATTTGTAATTCAGAAACATTTGAACTTTCTTGGTACAAAAAGAACACAATGGTTCCAATTCCTTATTTGATTGATGAAAAAAAACTTCGTATTTTTATAACAATGTGTGATGAATATAACATTGGAAGAATTGGCTATGTAGATGTCAACCCTGACAATCCATCAGAAATATTTGGCTATAGTAAAAAGCCTGTTATTGATATAGGAGAAGACGGTTCTTTTGATGACAATGGAGTGGTAACTGCTTCAATATTAGAAGATAGTGAAAAATTGTATCTTTTTTATTCAGGCTACCAAAGCTGTGTTAAAGTCCCCTATTTGATATTTGGTGGACTATCCGTTAGTGAAGATAACGGTGAAACATTTACAAAAATTTCGAGTAGAGCCCCTATCCTTGACCGATTGCATGGTGAGATATGCACACGTTGTGCTCCTTATATTATAAAAGAGGATGGTGTGTATAAGATGTGGTATACAGCTGACTGTAAAAATGGCTGGGTAAAAAAAAACGATAAGTTAATGCCCCTCTATGATCTTAAATATTTAACATCCGATGATATTGAAAAATGGAATCATAGCGCGGGACAAACGGTAATTTCTTTTAATAATGAAGATGAGCACGGTATAGCAAAATGTACTTTGTGGAAAGAAGATAATCTATACAAGATAATTTATTCTATAAGAAGTCTATCTCAAGGCTATCGATTGGGTTATGCTGAATCAAATGATGGGACAGACTTTGAAAGAATGGATGATAAGGTTGGTATAGATGTCTCAACTGAAGGCTGGGATAGTGAAATGATAGCCTTTGGTGAGAGGATTAAAATTAAAGACAAAACGTACTTATTTTATTGCGGTAATCACTACGGTATGGCTGGTATGGGATTTGCAGAACTTGATAAAGGTTAACTCATGAAAAAAATTATCATTACAGGAGCAGGAAGTGCTCAGTCTAATGGAGTGATAAATAGCTTAGTGAACTCCGGAGACGATGAACAAATTATAGGACTAGGAGCTGACCCAACGGAGCTTGTTATGTGCAAGGCTCATAAAAAATACCTTATGCCATATGCCGTAGATGCTAAATATAAAGAGACCCTTTTAAAAGTTTTAAATGCTGAAAAACCGAATATGATACATTTTCAGCATGATTTGGAATTGGCTATAGCTTTGAATTTTAGAGATGAAATTGAAGCTACTGGTGTTAAAATGCTTGTTCCTGATTATGACACTATTGACACTTGCGTACATAAGTATAAATCATGGCAAAAGTTTAAAGATGCTGGAATTAAAGTACCTGAAAATAGGGTCATTAACAATGATGAAGATTTAAAAGCAGCTTTTAGGGAGCTTGGCAATAAAGAAGGAACCATCTGGCTTCGTTTGATGTCAATTGGCGGTGGCGGAAAGGGTGCTCTTCCTACCAATGACTATCAAGAAGCTTATGAATGGATAGACAACTCAAAAGGTTGGGGTGATTTTGTGGCAGCTGAGCTTTTAGAAAAAGATACGATAACCTGGCTTTCTATTTGGAATGAGGGTGAGCTTATTGTAGGACAAGGCCGTAAACGCCATGGGTGGGCACATAGCGCACTAAGTGTGTCCGGCGTTACAGGTGTGACAAAAGTGGGTGAAACATGCCACGATGACCTAGTTGATAATGTTGCAATGCAATCTGTTAGAGCTGTAAGTAAAGTGCCAAATGGAATTTATGGCGTTGATATGACTTATGATAAAAATGGAATACCAAATCCTACCGAAATAAACATATCTCGATTTTTTACTACTGTTGAGTTCTTTACTCAAGCAGGTTTAAATATGCCTAAAATATTCAAAGATTTAGTTTTGTACAACAAAAAACCTGAGCTAAAAACCAATCTTAACCCTCTCGAGGATGGTTTATTATGGTTAAGAATAATGGATTGTGCTCCAATGTTAACAACAAAGGAAAAAATAGAAAGAGAACTCGTGAAAATATGGTAAGTAAATCAATTACAGTTGCAGAGTATATTGCTGATTTTTTTATCCAAAAAGGTATAAAATACATATTTGGGTTTCAAGGCGGAGCAATATTAAAAATATTACATGAGTTGATTGCAACTGGAAAAGTTGAATATATTCAAAATTATCATGAGCAAGCATCTAGCTTTTGTGCAGACTCATATTCAAGGATCTCTCAAGATATTGGTGTTGCAATTGCTACTTCAGGGCCTGGAGCTACAAATCTTGTGACCGGAATAGCTAATGCCCAATTGGATTCTATTCCGACCCTTTTTATTACAGGTCAAGATTATACACAAAACGTGACAAGAAATAATGCTGCAAGGTTAAATGGATTTCAGGACTTAGATATTGTAAGCGTAGTCAAGCCAATAACAAAATATGCAATTATGCTCACAAATCCTCAAGATGTGAAATATGAATTTGAAAAATGCTATCATATGGCTAAAAATGGTCGGCCAGGAGCAGTTTTAATAGATGTACCTATCGATGTTCAATTTGCACAAGTTGATGTTGATTCGACAAAATCATTTACCCCTCCAAGAGAACAACCATATCATCTTGATAAAACTGTTGAAGTCATAAACTTATTAAAATCAGCGAAAAGGCCAGTTGTTTTAGCTGGGGGTGGGATACAAATCGCTAAAGCTACACCTGAATTAGAAGAATTTGTAAAACTATCCAAAATTCCTGTAGTTACAACTTTAAATGGGTTGGACTCTGTAAAACATTCATATTCATTTGCAGGTTTGCACGGTAATGTTTATTCAAATATTATTATTAGAAATGCTGACTTGATATTAGCGATAGGAGCTCGGTTTGGTCAAAGGCAAGTAGGAAAAATTCCTAAAAATTATACACGAGCCAAGATTATTCATGTTGATATTGATTTTGAAGAATTTGATAGATCAATAAAGTCTTATATAAATATTTTTTCGGATCTGAAGCTTTTCTTAAACAAGTTGAATAAAGAGCTTAGAAAAACAAATATAGCTAACTACACAGATTGGAGTAATACTGCTAAAAAATGGAAAAATAAATATAATGATACTGCTGAAATTAATACGGAAAAGCTAAAACCGATAATGGCAACTAAAAAAATTATTGATTTATTAAATGACAATTCCGTTATAACCTGTGATGTCGGACACAATCAGATGTGGGTAGCTCAAGCCTTCAAAAAAAAAGGAACTATGAGACTTATAAACTCTAGTGGATTAGGATCAATGGGATACTCTATACCGGCGGCCATTGGTGCCAAATACGCAAACCCACGAGCGAAAATAGTCTCATTCACTGGTGATGGTGGATTTCATATGAATATGCAAGAGCTTCTTTTAATTGGGCAGAAACAGTTAAATATAAAAGTTGTTGTATTCAAAAATAACACTCTTGGAATGATGAGAGAAGTTCAAGCAAGATATTACAACTCAAATTACCATGGAGCTAATCCTAAAGAGTTTGTTTGCGTTGATCTGAAAAAAACTGCTGATACTTTCAATTTACAATTTGCAAAAATAGAAAAAGAAGAACAGCTGGAATCTATAAGTGATCTAATAAATAATAATAAGCCTTGTATTATTGAGTTGGATATAGCTTTTGATTCTAAACTTTCTAATCGCTATGACGAAAGTCATATTATTGAGGAAAACATATTGGATGAATAGGATTAATATTTTTTTTGATTTAGATGGTACTCTTGTTGACTGTAAGTATAGATTGTACAATCTTTTTCAAGAATTAGTTCCTCAATCTAATTTTAGTTTTAATGATTATTGCAAAATAAAATCAAATAAAATTGACCAAAAAAAACTGCTCCAAAAATACTTCAATTATTCAAATGATGAGGTTGTTTCCTTTAAAAAAAATTGGCTGAATAATATTGAAGATGAAAGCAGACTTAAACAGGATAAACTTCTCTTTTCTTTCAAGTTAAGCAAATTTTCAAATCGGCATGATCTTTTTGTAGTGACAAATAGGCAATATAAAGACAGAGCGATAAAACAACTTGAAAATTTGGGTATTGCTAAATACTTCAAAAAAATATTAGTAACAGAACAAAAAATGTCTAAGCTGGATTTGATAAAAGCTAACGTCATTTATTCTTCCAGAGATATTATTGTTGGTGATACCGGAGAAGATTTAATAACTGGAAAAGAGCTAAATATAAAGACTGTTGCAGTTTTAACAGGAATTTTGAAAAAAGAAATTTTGATGGAGTATAATCCTGATCTATTAGTAAAGGACATTAAGGAGTTTTATGCAAGTACAGGTTTATAAATCTGAAAATAAAAAAATATGGGATGAATTTATCTCAAACTCCAAAAATGGTCTTTTTATGTTTAAAAGAGATTTTATGGATTATCATTCAGATAGATTTGATGATAATTCTTTGTTGTTTTATTACAAGGATAAGCTATTGGCTGTATTGCCAGCCAATATCAGAGAGGATGTATTATATTCACACCAAGGTTTGACTTTTGGCGGAATTATTAGTGACAATAGAATGAAAACACCTGTTATGTTAGATATTTTTGAATCTATCAGAATATATATGCAAAATCGATCTTTGAAAAAGCTTGTATACAAAGCTATCCCTTATATTTACCACCAAATTCCCGCTCAGGAAGACCTATATGCCTTATCGAACATAAAGGCCAGTATTTTTAGAACAGATGTCTCTTCAACAGTTGATTTAACTAAAAGACCTTCTTTTTCATCAATCAGAAAAAGAGGGGCCAAAAAAGCTTTAAAGAAAGGGCTGATTGTTGAAAAGAGCGAAGATTATGCCCAGTATATTCAGGTTTTAAATGATGTTCTATTAGAAAATCACAACACACAAGCTGTTCATTCGATAGAAGAAATTGAGCTTTTGGTTTCAAGATTTCCTGATAATATAAAACTTTATACAGCTTCTAAGTACGGAGAAATATATGCTGGCACTTTAATTTTCGAGTATCCAGAAGTAGTACATGCCCAATACATTGCGTCCTCTAATAAACATAGGAATTCAGGATCTTTGGATCTGGTTTTCTCTACACTAATAAATGAAACCTATCAGGAAAAAAAATATTTTGATTTTGGAATTTCAACAGAAGATTGCGGCAAGATGTTGAACGAGGGACTTATTGCCCAAAAAGAGGGCTTTGGGGCAAGGGCTGTAGTGCACCAGTTTTGGGAAATGAACGTATAACTTACATTTTATACGTTACGAAAACATTTCTAAAATAACTATTATGCTGAATTCAAAGAGTAATCGATCACGAGATGGGGCAGAAGCGCTGTTTATTCTCATGCACCCTTCAAGGTGACGAACTTTTGATGGATTTATTATGAAATAAGTATCGCCTATTGCGAAGGCGAGATTTAATGGATCTTTACTTTCCCATCTTATCTTTTGCCATATTCCTTAGAATCTTTCGTTCACTGGGAAGATGGCATTTTTTTTGGTCGGCATTCCAACTTCCTGATTAAATTATGGTGTTGACGGGATGACCACTGATCGTGAAAAGGACTCAACATGTCTGTTTTTTTAGGAAAAGATACAGTTGATACTGCTATTCGTTTAACTAATATAGAATCAGGGAACTATCTCGCCCAAAATGGGTATAAAACCACAACTGAAAAACGGCTTTTACATTTTTTGGAAATTGGGCAATTTTCTGGGGCATGCTCTTCCGAGTTTTCGATCAATAAATTTAAGAAAACTTCAGGCGTAAATTGGGATAAGTATTTAGATTTTCATCAAGACATTGCTAAACAAAAGAAGTTGAATTCCAATTTTTCAATTATACAACATTATGTTGAATTTGGATTCAAAGAAAATCGTTCTTTGTTTTTCAGAAAGGATGCTTGTAAATCAACGGAAATTTTATTCGATTTTATCGGACTAAAAGTCGATTTTGAGACATTTTCTAAAGATTGGACAGAAATTTTTCCTAATTTATCCTTGCCGAAACTCAAAGAGATTGTAAATTATTTCATTAATAATAATCTGACAGCTCATATCGGTAGCGATGTCCTCATATTTTTGCATAATGCGGCTCTTAAATTGCAGCGACCTGTTTCAGCGACATACTTTCTTCAACTATATCAGTTTGGATGTGCATGGTGCTTTCCCAATTGGCGAACACATGATCCAATAATGGTTTTTCCAAAGGCTTCAGCACAAGAATACTGCAGATCTCATTTAATAAAATATCAGATAAAAGCATTAGATCAAAGCCCCTTCGAAGCAAATGAGTTTATTCATTGCAAACTTAAAAATGCGACTATTATTTTTCAACCATCGGTTGTTTTAACTGAAAACAATTGGTGTATTGATTGTGAGCAGTACCATTTTAAATCAAATTGTTCAAAATGTGATACACATCAAGTTGTTTTAGCCGATACAAATAAGTATATTTCTTTCCGTATTCCAGGGGAAAATTTAAAATTAGATTCGCATGGATTCATGTTAAATCATTATGAATGCAAAGACATTATACATTTCTTGATTTATGGTTTTCCTAAAATCTTGTTTTTCTTAAAAAATAAATCTAAAGATCTCATTTGTTTTGTTAATAAACATGCTTTTAAAATATATGGGAAAGCATTTTCTCTTCTCGGTGGTAAAGTTAATATCAGAGGGTATAATCAAAATGTAGGAAATGTTGTAAAAAAACTGGAATTATTAGAAAGGATCCAGTCTACACATAACAACGAATATAATAACCGTAGTTATTTTGCGAAGCAATTTTGTGCCTTTATCAATAATCAGAAGACAGAAAAAATAAAATTTATTGAAACAATAAAATCTATTCAATCTCCAAGTTGCAATAATAATGTTGTTAAATATATAAAAACACAGAAACATGTGTGCTCAAATTTTATTAATGAGGAAGAGCTATTAAGCCGTTTCAAAACAGGAAGTATTGAAGAAATTATCATACATAACGATAATAACCATGATATAATAAAGATCTTTACATCAAATAAGAAAATAATTGTCCACCCATCAGTGGATTTAGGCTATTTAATTTTTTGTCAACCAGGCACTATTGTTTTCTCTCTTCATCAAAATATATATGACCCTTTGATCGAAACATACAAAACTTTGGCTGCAAGGTTGAGCGTTAAAATTATTTTCAATCCAGGAATAAAAATATCAACACTGGCAGATAAATGTAATTTCAACGATTTCTATATTAATGTCACATCCTTTTTGGACTTAGCTAATTCTGAATTCAATTGGAATATCATTTCTGCCAATGAAATGACTAAATGGAAGAAATATATAGGTAATGACTCCGTAAAGGACATAATTACAGTAACTCAATTAAATTCTGTTTTTTATTTATCAAAATACCCTGATGTCGCAAATGCTAATATGAATCCATGGACTCACTTTTTGTTTAAAGGGCGTTTTGAAGGGAGAAAAGCGAGACCCTTTAATCGGACCGAATATCTTAAAAATTGTAATATTGATTGGGATCATTATGTCAATAATAATGCCGACATAAAAAAAATAACTTTTAGTAATGTCAACTTTGATAAAGTTGAGCATTTTTTAATATTTGGCGTTAAAGAAAATCGTTTTGTTAAAACAACTGATGCTTGTGATATGCGTATTTGGTCGATGCTTTGGCCAGATGTATCAGAAAATATAATAGCAAATTGCAGTAATTACAAAAAATTGGAAATGCTGTATGAAACAAATAAAGAAAACTTAGAAAAAGTTCTTGAATTTTATAGTAAGCCTAATAATTGGCCTAAAAGAAATGATCCATGCACATTTATGCTTCACCATGTTGCTCTTCAAATTGACAAACCTATTCTCTCAGAATTTTTTTTAAATCGTTTCATGTTTGGTCTTGCTTGGAATGGTCCTGGCGGATCATCCTTTTTGGCAACGGTGATGCCTCTTTGTTCAATTAAGAGATATTGCGACGACAACAATATTCCGTATATCGAAGTTCTGCCTGACCGAAAATTCGAAGCTCCTCCTATAAAATTCTACAATGATAAAACCATTTATATGGGGGAGGTTAATTTACCGGCAGTTGTTTCTGCAACATTGCACGATGTTATCTTATGCGGTGGATCAAGAGGAGTGGTTTCAGCAGATTATTGCTTTATTGATGATCGTATTTACAATATCAAAGGGGATATCCGCCTGCAGATTAGTACTGAAGCAATTAAAGGATTTGGAATAAATTTTGTCAGCATGGTCAGGGAGGTTCCAACTCTACGAAAAACACAAGGAAGCTATTGTTCACTATTGCATGAACTTGATCCCAATTATTTTCATTGGATGGTTGAGATATTACCAAAAGCTTTACATTTTTTTGAAAAACTTACTGAAAACGAAAAAAATATAAATGCCGTCATTTCTCCGTGGTTACCACGTAGTTTATATGACTTATTGAAATTGATTTCAGATAATATTAATTATTTATATTTAGATTACAAACAAGCGCTTTTAGTCTCAACTTGTCACGTTGTTGGTGACTTTCATCAGGCGGCCTTGCGTAATAATGAACCTTTGCCGGGAGATCAAATTTATTGTGAAGAGACATTGAAACGTCTGAGAAGAGCCTTATTTAAAGACTTTAAAGAACAATTCCAATGGCGTAGAACAAGCATTCCACGAAAGAATAACAATTTTCGTTTCATGCACAATGCCAGCGAAGTTTATTCAATTTTAGATGAAATAGGTTATGTATCATTTGAACCAAATGCCGGGAACCTTGATCAACAAAGGGAGATATTCAATTCAAGCTATTCAATCATTGGTGAAGGTGGGTCTTCGTTTGCTAATATGATTTTTTGTCAACCAGGAACTAAAATTCTTATTTTGACTAACGGAGATAGCTGCAATGAATATAGTGCATTTACATCATTGGCACGAGCTTGCAATTTAGATTTACAACACCTTAAGGGTGTAGAAATAGAACACAGCCACGAGGTACTTACTCAATGTGATTTCTTTTTGCCGATAAATAACTTTAAAAAAATAATTGGAAGTCACTTTGGCTTAACGAATTTTCAAGTCTCGATTAAAAACATTTTGGACAAATGTCTAATTACTGCTATATCTGGATTGAAAAAAATGCTTTCCCAAGGTGAAAATAATGAATTATTGGAATGTTCTATGAAAATTGCCAATGAGTTGTATACCACAACTGTAAAGCTTGGAAAGCAATATGTGAATAACCAGTTTGATGAGGTTTTAAATCAACTTGGAGCAGATGTATTAAGATCTGTTAATTTAGCAGATAAAGTGAAGAATAATAGTGATAGAGAAAGATGTATATGTTATATTTCGTCAGCTCTTTATGAAATCGGAGGTCACACAAGAGTATTGGAGGATATGATTGAAGCTCTTCCAGAATATAGCCATAGAGTCATATTAACAAATGCTATAAACGCAAAAATGTCCTTCCATCGGAAAGATATCCTCAAAAAGATCGATAAAACTTACTCTCCAAAGGGAAGGACACTTGAAGATAAACTTCGGTCATTATTTATTTTGCTAAAATCCTTTGATCCAGATTTCATCGTTTATTTATCCCATCCAGAAGATACAGTCGCTTTAGCATCTTTGCAACCTGGTTTATCACGAAAAACATTCATAATCATGCATGCAGATCACTCATATACAATGTCAACAAAGCGTGACGACATATTTTATGTGCATCTGTTTAAGACAGCATTGCGGGGAAAAAGTCTTTCAAAAAATCATGTTTCAATTAATCTTACAGCGAGGACATTTGATAATAATAAAAGTGAGATAAAAAATCTATCAGTTTACAGCAACCAATTTTGTACTGCTACCTCTGGAAGTCCCAACAAATTTGCTTCAATATCTGGCAAATCATATTTAGAAATGTTGCGGTATCGTTTTATGGCGAAAAAAGGTTTACATGTTCACATTGGAGAACTGCCCAATGAACAACTTGAGGGAATTAAATCAATAGTTCCTGCCGAGTGCTATTTTAAACATCTAAAGTATGTTGATAATTTAGCTACAGTACTTAAAATTTTGGTTCCTAACATTTATATTTCTTCATACCCATTTGGAGGAGGTAAAGCAGCAATTGAGGCCATGGCTGCAGGGTGTCCTGTTGCTTCGTATGCCGAAAATGGAATCACAGATTGTTCATTGATTTTATATCCAGGTCATTTATCATTTAAATCTATGCAAGAGTTCTATAATATCTTGATTAACTATTCCGCAGAGCAGGAAGCTGAACAAAGATCCTTGTCAAAGAAATTTTTTGATCAGCATCATTCCCCAACACAGTGGAGAAATGATCTTAGGGAATTGTTAAGTTAAAAAATTTTATAAATCTCTATTAATAAAAATAATGCGGTTGAATCATGTTGTGTTTCGCTGTCGTATTATGGTAAATGAGAACAATCTTTAATTTCTCATACTCATAACAGTCATAAATGTAAGTAAATATTTGATAGACGATAGCCAGTGTTACGCCACGGTACGCCAATTGCGTTTGTCGGAAGGCACACAGTTTTCGTTCCATGCCTCTAAGGTTCACAAAAAAAACACCAAAGGCCGACGATTCAGTTTCAAGGTATTCAGCAGTTGAGTACGGCATTTAAAACCGGCTGGATAAAATGGGGCCACAGACTTAAACGAAGACCACCATTATTTTGTAGGCATTACCCAAAAGAGTGTGAATCACACCGCTGGCGAATATGCCAGAGATAATTTATTGACCATATAATTTATGATTAAAGATATTCTCATACTTGCAAGACCTCATCAGTACACAAAAAACCTTTTTATCTTCTTGCCTGCCTTTTTTGCCTTCAAACTCCAACAACCTGAAGTTTTATGGAAATCATTCATTTCTTTTTGCTCTTTCTGTTTTTCTGCAAGTGCAGTATATATTCTCAACGACTGGAAGGATCGTTTTGAAGACGCCATGCATCCGGCAAAGAAAGACAGACCTATAGCAGCAGGGCGTATTGATGGAAAGATTGCGATTTGTACTTTTGGCCTCTTTTTTTCTGGAGGCCTTTTTTTTGCGGCATCTATTTCAATAAATGTTCTGCTTATTACCTTTATTTATATTTCAATAAACGTCCTATATTCATTGAAGCTAAAACATATTTCCATCATTGATATCGTTATTATTTCCATTGGATTTGTCCTTCGGCTTTTTGCTGGAGCCGAAGCAACCGGAGTCGTTTTGGTAAACTGGATCATTGTTATGACATTTTTGCTGGCAATATTTTTAGCTTTGGGTAAGCGTCGGGATGATGTTCTTTTGTTTGAAAAAACAAATCAAAAGGTCAGAAAAGTTATAGAGGGATATAACCTTAAATTTTTAGATGCTGCCATGGTCATGACAGCAGCGATTGTAATTTTAGCATACATCATGTGGTCCATATCACCTGAAGTGGCATCAAAACATAATTCTCATCATATATATTTAACTGCAATTTTTGTAATCGTTGGAATTTTACGATATATGCAGATTACATTTGTAGAAGAAAAAAGCGGGAGTCCTACAGAAATATTGCTCCGTGATATAACAATAAAAATGATATTGGTAGGGTGGATTCTTTCCTTTGTGGTAATAATATATTTATAGTTAGTGTCCATCCAGAAATGGCCAATTTGCCCGATATCGGCGTTGCTCGAAAAATTTAATCCTCGGAATATCAACCATATGCCTGTGGATAAATTTTTCGGGTGCCTTGATCTCAACCAAATTTTCCTATTTCTGGATGGACACTATTTAATAATGAAATAGAATAAGAATAACGACCTATTCATGAGAATAAAAACAACTTTATCTTGCAACAACTCAAAAATTACGATTATTTTTTTAGCCTTTTCATTTGTATTCGTACTTTTATCAATCTTTGGAGGCATAAACAACTATTCTCCTGTACCATATATGGATATGTGGGATGGAACGATTTCTTTCTACCTCAAAAGCCTCTCTGGAAAATTGTATCCATGGATCGCACAACATAATGAACATCGTATTATTATACCAAAGATCTTCTTTTGGATTGATTTAGCTTTGTTTTCCGGCAAGGGTATTTCACTTATTATCGTTAATTACGCTTTATTAACTCTTGTGGTCCTTTTTTTTTCAATTTTATTATGGAAGAAAACTATCCCAGAAACAGGATTCCTTTCTTTTTTTATAATTTCATACCTATTTTCATGGATTCAGAACAGAAACTTATTTTTAGGTTTTCAGAATCAATTTATATTGGCTCAACTTTTACCTTTATGCTCTTTTTATTTTTTATATAAAGCAAAAATTACAAACGGCAACTTTTCAATAAAATACTTTACAATTTCAATTTGTTTCGGAGTTGCATCTGCTGGAAGTATGGCAAATGGGGTTATTGCGATTCCTCTTATGTTTCTATATTCTATTATAGTTAAGATGAGGTGGCGGGTCAGCGCGCTATTATTTTGCTTTTCTATTGGTATCATTTTCTTATACTTTAATAACTTTCATGCAAACCCAAAGCATGGTTCATTACTTAGCACGCTTTCCCAAGAACCTGTATTATTTATAAAATATATATTATACTACTTAGGCGGACCTTTTTACTATTTTTCTGGGAAAGGGACTTTTGGATTATTCTTTGCGCAGATAAGCGGAATAGCTCTTGTAATCAGTTCAATTTATTTTGCTTACAAATCATTGATTGACAGGGATAATCACCATTTAGAATTAGCCCTTCTGACTTTTCTTCTCTACATCGGCGGCACCGCTTTCGGTACGGCTGGAGGACGGGCGATATTTGGCATAGATCAGGCCTTTTCTAGCAGGTACATGACACCTGCATTAATGGCATGGGCAACAGTTTTAATATTATATATACCGTTACTCAATAATTGGGCTCGGAAACGAGCGATAATGGTCTGGTTTCCCTTTTTGTTTATGCTGTGTTGCATGTTTCCATTCCAACTTAAAGCATTAAACAAACCAAAATGGAAATTATTTGAAGATAAAGTTGCAGCCCTTGCCCTAGAACTTGGAATTCCTGATCAAAGGCAGATCCTCCATATATATCCGAATGCTAAACATGTCCTCGAAATAGCAAAAAAAGCAGCCGAAGAGAATATTTCAATTTTTGATCTATATCCAATCAAAGATGCCAGATACCGCTTGGGAAAAAGTAAAAATATCAAGAAATATGATGTTACTGAAAAAAAGAATAATTTAGGGCATATTGATGAAATTTATTATATAAGCAGTGGAAAAAAGGAATTTATTCGATTTAAAGGCTGGTGTTTTAACAAGGCGGATTTTAAATTGCCTGAGCTTATTGAAGTTGTCGATGAAAAAGGCGTTGTTATTGGCGTTGTATTGACCGGGCAACCTCGGCCTGATGTGGCTAAAAGGGTTCACAAGAAAGCAATATATTCAGGTTTTAAGGGATACATAACGGATTCTGCATCGCCGGGTGATAAATTGTGGCTTCTCGGGGTAGATTCTAATTTTATGTGCCAGGTGACGGTGCCTGATACATTAGGAAATTACGTAGCCACCACAAAAGCACTTTCGAAAATTACAGTAACAATGGATCAAGTTCTACCTGGAAATAGTTGGACAGGAACTGATTATTATAAATCTAATTTTGACGGGAAACGTGTTTTAGGAAGTTATGTCAAGTCTGACCATGATGTTGGAGAAATAAGATTAAAATTACAAAAGGGAGATTCAATTTATTATCGAACGGGTCCGGTTCACACCTCTCAAATTGTCACCATACAAAGTAACAGCCCCGCTGAATTTACTGTGCCAGGCGCTAAGGATTGGGTAGAAATGAATTTCACAGGGCGAAAATTACCGGATGAGTTCATCGTACAATTTTCTGATCAAGGAAACCAATGGGGAGAATGGTCTGCAATTGCTTTAAGAACTAACGATGATGGTGTGAAGTGATAGCATCTTATTTTTCATTTCAAAATATAAAAACCAATTAATTATCTCAAAATCTAAGAGTTTATATAGCCATTTCAAAAAATGTAATAAAAAATGAGTGGATTGGTGCCGCCTCTCATTCGATTTTTTCTGGAAAAATGACTTTGCCTGGTATGAAGATCTATGGCTCTTACATACAGTCAGATGCAGATACTGGTGAATTGATATTGCATCTAAATAGGGGAGATCAGATTTGGTACCGTTCAGGACCGAATAACAAAAACCAAAAAATTGAAATTCTCTCAAAGGAACAAAAATATTATACAACATCTGCTCCAGCAAGAAAATGGACGTTGTTAGAGTTTTCAAACAAGTCATTGCCACAACAATTTGATGTCAAATTTCGCGATGATGGTGTTGGATGGGGTGAATGGTCAGCGATCGCATTAAATCAACATAGTGAAAAGCGAAAATTATGCCGAACAAATCAAACAAAATTATTCTTCCCGGGGGCGCAGGCCTTGTGGGGCAAAATCTGGTCGCCGGTCTCAGACGTGAAGGCTATTCGAATATTGTCGTATTGGATAAACACAGGGGAAATATTGAAATCCTTCGTCGCCTGCACCCTGAGATTATAGTCCAATACGCAGATCTTGCAGAGCCAAAAGGGGATTGGGTTTCGTATTTTGAAAATGCGGATTCAGTGGTTATGCTCCAAGCACAAATTGGAGACTTATGCTTAGCGCCCTTTATGCGTAACAATATCACTTCCACGAAAAATGTTCTCTCAGCAATGAGAAAATATGATGTTAAATACCTTGTCCATATTAGTTCATCAGTGGTCGAATCTGTAGCCAATGACTATTACACCAACACCAAAAAGGAACAGGAGCAAATCGTCCTTCAAAGTGGGATAGATTGTGTCGTTCTCCGTCCAACTTTAATGTTTGGCTGGTTTGACCGCAAACATCTTGGCTGGCTTTCCCGTTTCATGCAAAAGGTTCCCATCTTTCCAATCCCTGGAGACGGCAAATACATGCGGCAGCCGCTCTATGCCGGAGATTTTTGCGCCATCATCATGAATTGTCTGGAAAACAGGATAAAAGGCAAGACGTTTAACATCACCGGGTTGGAAAAAATCGATTATATTGACATCATCCGTGAAATTAAACATGCCATCAAGGCAAAGTCCCTGATTCTAAACATTCCTTATTCCTTTTTTTTAGTTCTCCTCAAGACATGGGCACTTTTTGATAAAAATCCCCCATTCACGGCCCAACAATTAAAAGCCCTGGTCGCTCATGATGAATTTGAAGTCATCGACTGGCCTGCGATTTTTAATGTCCCACCAACTCCTTTTGCCGAGGCCATTGATATGACGTTCAACGACCCCGCCTACAGCGACATTATTCTGGAGTTCTGAAAAATGAAAAAAAAGCGAATCGCCGTGATTGGCGCCGGACCAATGGGGCTGGCCGTTGCTTATCAACTCGCGCGGGATGGTCACAAGCCCGTTCTTTTAGAAGCAGATGATCGTATCGGCGGCATGGCTGCTACGTTTGACTTTTCCGGTGAACTTCTGGAGCGGTATTACCATTTTCATTGCACATCGGATCTGGCTTTTTTCAAGGTCCTCGATGAACTTGGACTGGCCGATAAGATGCACTGGAAAGAAACCAAAATGGGCTACTGGTTCCAAAACAAGGTTCAACCATGGGGCAACCCCATCGCTCTGCTGAAGTTTCAAGGTCTACCATTGATTGCCAAACTCCGCTACGGATTGCATGCCTTTTCCTGCACAAAAGGCAATGACTGGCACAAGTTCGACAAGATCGAAGCAACCTCATGGATAAAAAAGTGGGTGGGCGCAAAGGCCTATGAGGTATTATGGAAAAATCTTTTTGAGTATAAATTTTATCAGTATGCAAAAGCGTTATCCGGAGCCTGGATCTGGAGCCGAATACGCCGTATCGGTCGATCCCGCTACAATATATTTAAGGAAAAACTCGGCTATCTGGAAGGCGGTTCAACTACTTTTTTACAGTCTATGGCAGATGACATTCGTGTCCGCTCCGGCGAAATCCGCCTTGATTCTCCGGTGGGAAAGGTGGTGATAGAATCTGGTGCAGTTAAGGGCATTGAAATTCATGGCCGGTTCGAACCGTTTGATTCAGTGATTAGTACGATTCCTCTGCCATATATACCATCGATCATCCCTGATCTCCCGCCCGAAATAAGTTCACAATACAAAGCATTGAAAAATATCGCCGTGGTCTGCGTCATCGTCAAACTTAAAAAACCCGTATCCGATAACTTCTGGCTCAACACCAATGATCCGGAGATGGATATTCCAGGAATTGTGGAATATACCAATCTTCGACCCCTTGACAGCCATATTGTTTACGCCCCGTATTATATGCCGGGTGAACATCCAAAATATCAGGACCCAGACGAGGTCTTCGCAACCAAAGTGTGTACATTTCTGAAGAAAATTAACCCAACCCTGACCAATAAAGATTTTCTCGACCTGCATATCAGCCGCTATCGATATGCCCAGCCGGTTTGCGGGCCTGAATTTCTAAATAGCCTGCCACCTTATTCACTACCGATAAGAGGACTATGGGTTGCTGATACATCTTACTATTACCCTGAAGATCGGGGAATCTCAGAAAGCATACAATTTGGTCGCAATCTGGCATTAAAGGCAATGGCGTGATACAAGAATTTTGTTCGCGTCAATTTATCGCTTTTTTGTTGACCGGCGGATTTGCCGCTGTAGTTAACTTCGGTTCACGAATTGTCTATAATCAGTGGTTGGGGTTTTCTACTGCCGTTATCGTAGCCTATATCACCGGTATGATCACCGCTTTTATGCTGGCAAAGCTCTTTGTTTTCAAGACGTCGAGCCAATCCATCCAACGATCGGCCTTTTATTTCATTCTGGTCAATATTTTTGCAGTGATGCAAACATGGATAATCAGCATGGGATTAGCGTATTATATTTTACCTTGGTGCGGTGTGGTACAGTTGGACAAAGAAATTGCCCATGGAATAGGGGTGATTATTCCGGCTTTTACTAGTTACTTAGGACATAAATACTGGTCATTTAGATAAAATACTCAGGACATTAGATGAAATATACCGCTTGGGGACGATTCCCCGTAATAGATGCAACGCCTGTTTTTTTTGATGAGAATCTGGTGCTCAATAATCCGGCATTTGAGAGTGATTCTTTAATTCCCTTTGGCAATGGACGAAGTTATGGGGACAGTGCCCTTGCTTCACGCTATATCCCCATGCGGAATCATGACAGGATGCTTTCCTTTGACGAAGAAACCGGTCATCTGGTGTGCGAAGCAGGGGTGCTTTTATCCGAAATCATTGAAGCCTTTATTCCCCGTGGATGGTTTCTCAAAATTACCCCGGGAACGAAACTGATTACCGTTGGTGGCGCTATAGCAAGCGATGTTCATGGTAAAAATCATCATGTGGCAGGATGTTTCAGTGAAAGTGTAGAATCTATGCGAATCTTGCTTCCTGATGGAACAATTCAAACCTGCGCCAAGGGAGACGAACTCTTTCATGCAACCTGCGGAGGAATGGGCCTGACTGGAATTATCCTGGATGCGAACTTGTCTTTAAAAAGGGTAACTTCCCAAAACATCAATCAAACCTGCATTAAAACCCAAAACCTGCAAGAAACATTCAGCGCGTTCGAGGAATACGCGGTACAACCATATTCCGTCGCTTGGATCGACTGCCTGGCAAAGGGAGATGAAATAGGGAAATGTTTGCTGATGGTGGGAGATTTTACCGATGATGGTGATTTTGAATACAAAGCCAAAAAACGGGTAACGGTGCCTTTTGATTTTCCATCCTTTACCCTCAACAGCTTCAGCGTCAAGATGTTCAACCGACAGTACTATCGTAAGGCAGCAGAGGGAATCTCTCAACAGAAGGTAGGCATCGATACTTTTTTTTACCCCCTGGACGCCATCAACAACTGGAATCGGATTTATGGTAAAAACGGATTTACCCAGTATCAGTTTATCCTTCCGAAGGAAGGTAGTTTTGACGGCCTCAACGAGATACTGAAAAGCATTACCGAAAGTGGAAAAGGGTCGTTTCTGGCGGTTTTGAAGCTTTATGGCCCAGCCAACGAAAACTATCTATCGTTCCCCCTGGAAGGATACTCTCTGGCGCTGGACTTTAAGATCGAAAAAGACCTGTTCAAGTTGTTGGACCAATTGGATAAGATTGTCGCCCATTATGGCGGCCGAATTTATCTGACCAAGGATGTTCGTGTTAGTCGTGAAACATTTGAACTGGGATATCCTCAGGTTGAAGCCTTCCGGGCTTTTCGAAAAAAAATGGGATTGGATACAGTGCTTAATTCCTTACAATCACAAAGGTTAGGTTTATGACAAAAGATTGGGTGCTCATTTTAGGAGCAAACAGTGATATGGCAAGGGCAACTGCCAGGAGGTTTGCTTCAGCTGGCTATAATATCCAACTCGCTTCCAGAAATATAGAAGAATTAAAAAAGGAATCAGAGCATATTAGAGTGAAATACCGTGTTGAAGTGCAAGAATTCTTTTTTGACGCTTTAAATTTTGATTCCCACGCTGATTTTTATACAGAACTCAAAGAAAAACCATCCGGTGTGGTGGTTGCCTTTGGAATATTAGGCGATGAAAAGAATGCCAGACGTGATTTTCCTGCAGCGAAAACCATTATCGATACCAATTATACCGGTGCCGTGAGTATCCTTGAAATCATAGCTGCTGATTTTGAACGGCGCAGGTGGGGGTTTATCGTCGGTATCTCTTCTGTTGCCGGAGATCGTGGTCGGCAGAGCAATTATCTTTATGGTAGCGCAAAGGCAGGTTTTTCAGCCTACCTGGGGGGATTGCGTCACCGTCTGTTTGCGGCAGGCGTTTCGGTGCTTACTGTAAAACCTGGTTTTGTGCACACCAAAATGACCAGAGACCTGGATCTACCAGAAAAATTGACGGCGACGCCTGAGGAGGTTGCAGAAAAAATTTTTTCAGGTGTTGAAAAAAAGAAAAGCACAGTCTATGTCAAGCCTGTCTGGATGCTAATCATGTCGATCATCATCCACCTTCCGGAATGGATTTTTAAAAGGACGAAATTGTAGAAATCAGGATTATGCCTGGCATGACAGCACTTGCCTTGTTCGATTTTGACGGTACATTAACCAAGAGAGATTCTCTCCTTGATTTTATTCGTTCAGCAGTAGGCATGCCGAAATTGCTGCTCGGAACATTTTTTCTACTTCCGGTCCTTTTCGCCTACACTGCAAGATTGATGGATAATGAATCGGCCAAGGAAAAGGTACTAAGCCATTTTTTTTACGATTGGGAAGGGCAGCAACTGGAAGCGCTTGGGACGCGATATGCCGTAGAACGCATTTCTCAGATTCTGCGCCCCGGAGCAAAAGAATGCCTCCAATGGCATTGTGAACAGGGGCATGTCGTCTGCGTTGTAAGTGCATCACCTGACATTTGGTTGAGAACCTGGACAGACAAACAGGGACTCTTTTTGATTTCGACACGTCTGCAAATGAATAATGGCCGTTTTTCCGGGAAGTTCGCAGGCCGAAATTGCCACGGGGTTGAAAAGGTGCGCAGAATCAAAGGGTGTTTCAATCTAAAAAACTATAACAGGATTTACGCTTACGGAGATTCAAAGGGTGATCGTCCGATGCTCGCATTGGCAGATGAAGCCTTTTACAAACCATTCCGATAGATATCGGCAAGTCGGTTAAGCGAATGATATTGAATAAAAAATGTTGTGCTGTTTGTATTACATATGAGCCAAATTTCTCATTGTTAGATAGCGTTATCAAATCGACACTTGCCCAAGTCGATAGACTATATATTGTTGATAATGGTTCAAAAAATGTAAACTGGACATCTATAATCAAGTCCAACCATATAGACTTAGTTCGTTTAAAAAAAAATTTTGGTGTCGCTTACGCGCTTAACAAAGGCATTAAATTAGCGATTGAGTCAAAGTACCGGTATGTTCTTCTGCTAGACCAAGACAGTATTCCTCCTAAAGGAATGATTAATCGATATACCGAAGTTATACGGAAAATTGAGAAAAGAGATAAATTAGTAGCCGGTATCGGGCCACGATATATGAATAAAAATATGGGAAATATTTCCCGCTTCGTTCGTTTCAAATGGTTTCACAATCAGTATTGTGGTAGTGATACAGAAGATAAGATTGTTCAAGCTGATTTTTTAATTACCTCCGGTTCTTTTTATGATTTAAGTATTTTTAATAAAGTTGGTCTTTTCAATGAGAGCCTTTTTATTGATCATATCGATACTGAATGGTGTATTCGCGCTACTCATAAAGGATTCAAATTCTATGGCATATGGGATGTTATTATGCAGCATTCACTCGGTGAAGATTCAATAAAACTTTGGTTTATTAGATGGAGATATCAACCGATACATAAGCCTTTTCGTCTTTATTTTATAATTCGAAATAGCATACTATTATATCGAATGCCATTTGCGAAATTAAAATGGATTAGTGGAGATATCGTACGATTGCTACGACTTGCTTTGATGTACAGTTTCTTTTTGCCAAATCGTTTACAAAGTATAAAATGGCTAATTAAAGGATTATTCGACGGTTTTAAAGGTATAACTGGTGGTAACATTATAAGTAACAACTAATTTTGAATTGAATTAAAAATAAAGAAATAATGATCGATATACTATATGTAAATTATAATAGTTCTAATGTACTTATACAAAGCATAAGTTCAATTATTAATTCAAAAGATAACTATCAAAAGAAAATATTTATCTGGGACAACAATTCAAAAGATAATGTCGATAAAATAAAAAAAATATTTCCAGATGTTGTACTATTCAAATCAACAAAAAATTTAGGATTTGCGAAAGGCATTAATAGACTTTTAAAATACACACGTTCGACTTATCAAGTCATTTTAAATCCAGATACGCTAATTACAAATGATTTTTTAGGAAAGTCTGTAGCGTATTTGGAAGCCAATCAACAGGTGGGTATTTTAGGACCTAAAATATTGAATGTTGATGGCACGATCCAGGGGTCCGCAAGAAGTTTCCCAACTCCGCTAACGTCCCTATTTGGTCGTAACTCACCCATTACCAAACTCTTTCCAAACAACTCCATCACTGCAAAAAATATTCTAACAGCAAAAAACGGCATCAAAAATCCAACTGTAGTCGATTGGGTTTCTGGTGCCTGCATGGTGGTTAGAAAGGAAGCGATTTTATCAATTGGCGGATTTGATGAAAGGTTTTTTCTTTATTGGGAAGATGCTGATCTTTGTAAGCGCATAAAAATGACTGGTTGGGATGTGGTGTATTTCCCAGAAAGCCAGGTTGTCCATTATGTCGGGGAAAGTAGTAACACACGACCAATATTTGCCAATTACCAATTTCATAAAAGCTGTCACCAATTATTTGAAAAACATGCGAATTGGCCTCTTTCTGCTATTAGTCCGGTAGCTGGAATCGCATTGATGCTGCGCTTTGTTATTTCCATTATTTTTAACTGGAGCAATAGAGTCTTAAATCGATTAAATAAAATACAAGTGAAAAAAAGCTGTAGAAACAAAACAAAAAAAAATAAAATTAGAGTGCTACGTGTTATATCACGAATGAATATAGGAGGGCCTTCCATTCATGTTAAAAATTTGATTGAAAATATTGACTCTAATAAGTTTGAATCCAAGCTTATTACTGGCACCATATCCCCAAGTGAAGGAGATATGGAATATATCGCAAATTTTAAAAAATATACAAAAATATATATCCCAGAGCTTCAAAGAGAGATAAATTTAAAAAAAGACTTTATTGCGTTTATAAAGGTACTTCGTGAAATCATTAGATTCGATCCCCATATAATTCATTCCCATACGTCCAAAGCAGGGACTGTTTCAAGATTATCCGTTTTTATATATAATATTATTAGGAATAAAAAAGCTATAGTCGTTCACACATTTCACGGTAATATTCTCGATGGATATTTCAATCGCTTTAAATCATTTTTATTTTTATTAATCGAAAAATTGTTGGCAATAGTTACTGATTGTATAATTGCCATTAGTGAAAGTCAAAAATGGGAATTATCCTCAATATATAAAGTATGTAATCCTAAAAAAATCAAAACGATAAAGCTTGGTTTCGATTTAAATAAATTTTTAAATATTTCTAAATATAAAGGGGCTCTTAGAAAAAAATTAGGGCTTTCAAATGATACAATTATTATCGGGATAATTGGAAGGATTGTACCCATTAAAAATCACAAGATGTTGATTGATTCTGCAAAATTATTTTTGGATAATTTTAAAAATACGAAAATACTATTTTTGTTGGTTGGTGATGGAGAACTTAGATCGTTTTTGGAGGATTATGTCGCTAATTGTGGAATTAAAGACCATGTTCTATTTTATGGATGGGAAAGAAATATTCCTTTGATTTACGCGGATCTTGATATTCTTGCATTAACCTCATTGAATGAAGGCACACCGGTATCCATCATTGAGGCGATGGCGACAAAAATACCGGTAATAACAACGGGTGTCGGCGGCGTTAAAGATCTATTGGGCAAATTTGATATTGAACAACCGAATCCTTCAGATTTCAAAATTTGTGAAAGAGGTATCCTTTGCCCAACAGAAAATCCATGTTCATTTTACAGGGCTTTGCAGTACATGATCGATAGTGGGTACTTGTCTGATAAATGCCGTTTTGAAAGAGCCAGAAACTATGTTGTCAATAACTATTCCGTGGATCGCCTCATAAAGGATATGGAACTTCTATATGAAGATCTTCTGGCGGAACGCAACTGACCATAGCTATTGTTCCCAAAGCAAGTATGGCTGTGTTTAGTTGAAAGTGCTATCTTTTTGGAGATTGTAACAAACAGCTAGCTATACGTGGAAAGGTCTTATCAAGGTTGAAAGTCTTTTCTACCTGTTGTCGACCGTTTTTTCCCATGTTTTCAAGTAGATTGGCGTCCGCCACTAACCTTTCGATGGCGTTGACCCATTCTTCAGGTTTGGAAACGAGAAATCCGTTTTCTCCTGAATTTACAATATCCTTATTTGCACCCACATTGGAAGCGATAACCGGTATACCGCAAGCCATATACTGAATTAGTTTGTAACCACACTTGCCTCTTGTCCAAGGGGTGTCCGGTAAGGGCATTATCCCGATGTCAAACAATTTTAGCAATTCAGCTTCAGTATCCTCAGACCACGGATAATAGGTAAATGGAAATTGCCGCTTCAACCTTGGATCAACGATGCCAACAATAACGATGCGTATGGGCAATCGCTTTTTAAGATCGATAAGAATCGGTGCGATAGACCTTAAAAAGTCAAAGGTTGCCGGAGATCCGATCCAGCCGATTGTCAACGGCGTATTGCCTTTATTTTGTTTAACAGCGTATCGATTCAAATCAATGACCGTGGGGATGGTTACTACGGCTTTTGCACCAGAGTCACTTGCCCGGTCCGCGATATAACTGTTGCCGGCAATAACAACGGATGCAAGCTGCATGATTGTATCTATTTTTTTTCCTAAAAGATGCCGTACAAGCCAGTTGGTATGCAAGTCATAGCGGTGAAAAATGGCGTCATCATAGTCAACCACAAAAGGGATGCGCCACTGGCGCAACAATAATTCCGCAAACGGCGGCATCCACGGGAAAATCTCTTGCTCAAGCCAGAGTACGTCATACCGAGCAGCGGACCTTAAAAGTGTCCAAAGCCGTTGATTATATCTAAGGGCAATATGCTTTAGACTGCGTCTGTTTGATTGATATAATTCATTTAGATAAGCCTCATCATATAATGCCGTAACGTCAACTTGAACACCACATTGGGACAATCTGGGGACATATTGGAGAGATCGTAATCTACTACTGGCACCCAATCGGCAATAACGGCTAAGCAACAACACCCTCATTATAACCGCCTCAAATCATAGCATATCTCATAACATGGAATCATCCAGCACAGATTTTCCTCGTAAAATTCCATTGCATACCGATTACAATTGAATATTATCTGAAACATTTTCTTAATCGCATAACGCCCATAGAATGGACGGGGAGATTTGAACACCAGCTTGACACGTTGAAGCTCAAAGTCGATGTTGCGTTGATAGGTCGGACACCGGCGTTGAAACAGGCGCTCACTGGACAGATAGGAGAACGTGTATAAACCAAATGGCTGGCAGTGGGAGTAGTCAGAGTAATAAAAAGGATTTGAAAAGTGCGGTACCTCGACATGGAGGAACCCTTTTGGTTTGGTTATCCGTGCCAGTTGATCCATTACCCCTGATAGATTCTTCAGATGTTCGAAGCAGTGATAGGCATAAACGGTTTCAATGGATTGCTCAGGAAACTTAACAAGCGCGGAAAAAATGTCTCCAACGATATCAACACCATCGTATGCGATGATATCGATACCAATGGCGTTAAAATGGCGTTTGCGATTGCCACACCCCAGTTCCAGTTCTACCGGTTCACCGGATTCAATTTTTTTCGAAACTTCCTCTGGCAGAATTATGCTTTCACGCACTACGCTTTCCTCCACGACCCATAATTGATTGAAACGTTGTGATTAATATTTTTTTTTCATCTCTGGACAGCAGATAAGACATGCCTACATAGAAATATATGACAATCACCAAAAAGAATCCCAATATGCGCCAACCCATGGAATGCAATGACGCCAGTATCAACATTGGAACGATCGCAATTGTAATTGCAATCAGTTTTGGTTTCGTTTTAATTTGATAGTCGCCAAGCAGTTTTTGCGAGGTCAGATACATAATCAGCGTATCCACCATAAATCGCAGGGTCCATACAAGTGCAACACCCTCGATCCCTGACAATTTAAGAAAAATAATCAGCAAAACAATGTAGGGTGGCAACTCCATAAGATGCAGTTTGCCCGTCAAGTCTGGACGTCCTGCCCCCTGAATGAATGCATATGGGATTTGCCCTAGGCAAGTGAAAAAAATCCCAACGGAAAGTATCCGTGCGACCCAAGCGCTGTTTTGCACAAAACGGTTATCGAGCCATAAGGCCAACCCTTCGGGTGCAAAGGTTACAATGATTAAAATGATCGGAAAAATTGCTATAAATACGTATTTCAACCCTCGGTCCAGCAACACGGCGCTACGCTGCCGATGTACACTAAAGCTCGACGCAATCGCCGGGAAAAGAACGCTCATCAACGCCCCAGAAAGAAGGGTTAATTTTGTTATCACTTCACTGGGGGTCGCATAGTAAGTGACGGCGGTAACAGATATCATCGAACCAATAAAAATTCGATCCAAATAAACCAAAAGCGGACTAACCACATTGGTAACTGTCATCCAACCGCCAAATTTCATAAGAGACCAGAATTGATTCGCCTCAAGGGAAATTTTGGAAACCAGATCTGGAACGATCCTGCAACAACACATAAATTGGAAACATGCCGCAACAGCCCGCCCGACGCACAGTACTAAAATAATTAATGGCAAATTGATAGAAAAGGAGATCACTACCACTGGTGCAGCAAAAGAGAAGATACCAAGTGGAATACGTACGGCATTAACCAAATCAAACCTTTGATATGCTTCTAATATTCCACGGAATCCCACACTGACGATTACCACGGGAATAAACAGGATTAAAATAAGAAAGGCATGATGGGTTTCCGGTTCAAGGGTGTCAGGGATGTTCAATATTTCATAGATCAACCAATGACTGCAGAAAAAAATCATGACACTGATCAGTAAGGCGACCAGAAGCATGGACAAGAGAGCGGTCCATATCGTTGATGGAATCTCAGCTGTCTGATCGAGACCCAGTTTCTCCGAAACAACCATGGTCAGCGCTCTGCCCAGGCCTAAATCCAGTAATCCGAAATAGCCAATCAGTACCCACGCCAATGTTAGAATGCCGAACCGATCCGTTCCCAGTCCTGCTATAATCGCCGGAATAGCAAATACCGCCACGATCAACGGTGCGCCATATCCCAATATGTTAAAGAGGGTGTTTTTTGCCAGTAAAGGAGAGTGGGTCAACGACGACGCGTGTTTCAATGTTAAAGACTCCGTTTGTTTTCAATGCCTTTTCATTCATAGTTGTTACTAACGGATTTTTGATCTTTCGCCAAGCAATGAATTATTCAATCTCAACCAAAATTCAAGCAGACAAAAGATATGTGCGGCATTACAGGTTTTTTTTGTCCTCGACAGTTTGACAAATTGCAATACGAGCTTCCCCAATCAGCTGCGGTGCTGTCCTATCGGGGGCCGGATGATTCTGGTTTTTTCTATGAAAAGTCGTCAGGCGTTGGCTTGGCTCACCGCCGGCTTTCCGTCATTGACTTGTCGATGACTGGTCATCAACCGATGTATAGCCAGGATAGTCGAGCGGTCATCGTATTTAACGGAGAAATCTATAATTTCAAATCCATAAGATCGCAATTGGAGCAATTCGGATATCACTTCAAAAGTGAAAGCGATACGGAGGTCATATTAAATGCATACCTGCATTGGGGCACCGCATGCCTTGATCATTTTGTTGGGATGTTTGCCTTTGCGATATGGGACAGTTTAAAAAAGGCGCTGTTTCTTGCACGGGACCGTTTAGGCATAAAACCGCTGTATTATTATTTGAATGGGGATACCTTCCTTTTCGGATCTGAACTCAGCGCCTTGATGGCGTTTCGCGGGTATCCACGTACGGTGGATCCGGATGCGTTTCAATCGTTTCTTCATTATCAATATATTCCCACACCCAGAACCGTATTTCGAAATACATTTAAGATAGAACCCGGTCACTTTATCATTTACGATGGAAAGACATTGCAGAAAAGGCAATGGTGGAAGATTCCGGGCGATGACCCTGATAGCGTTTTTCTGCAGCCCCCGAATGAACAGGACTATGTCAACAAGCTGGATTACCTGTTGACCCAAGCTGTTTCCGATCGCTTGATCAGCGATGTTCCCTTGGGTGCGTTGCTCAGCGGTGGTATTGATTCCTCAATCGTGGTTGCCATCATGCAGAAAATAAGCCCATCGAAGGTAAAAACCTTTAGTATCGGTTTTCAGGAAAAAGGATTCAACGAGGCGCCATGGGCGGCGAAGATAGCAAAACATCTTGGCACGGACCACATGGAATTGTATGTCTCTCCCCAAGACGCATTGGCAGTGATTTCGGAATTGCCTGAAATATATAATGAGCCCTTTGCGGATTCATCTGCGCTGCCCACCTTGATAGTCAGCCGGATGACACGCGAACAGGTTACCGTGGCCCTGTCCGGGGATGGCGGCGACGAGCTGTTTGCCGGCTATGCACGTTACTGGATGACCCAAAAGATGGCAACCTGGATGAAACTGCTGCCTGAAGCAATCCGTCATCCGTTAAAACAGGGTCTGGACAGGCTGCCGATAGCGGCAGTGAATCGATTTTATTCTGCCATTCGCCATGTACTCCCCAATAGACTGCAGGTCGAGAATTTCCCAGACAAATGGGTAAAGCTGATCAACCAATTAAGTTGTCGAGAGCTGTCCGAACTGTATCGAATGACGATTTCGATCTGGTCAAAGGATGAAATTTTTAAGTTAACTGGGGCCAATGTACCAGTCAGCACCTATGATATGGTGTTTCCCAAACTGGCAAATAGTGCTGCGATCCAGATATTGCTGATGGTGGATCAACAGACCTATCTACCCGACGACATGTTGACAAAGGTTGATCGTGCGAGTATGGCTGCCAGTTTGGAGGTAAGGGTACCGATATTAGACCACCGGATCGTGGAATTTGCCGCTCAATTGCCTGAATCTTTAAAGTTCAGAAACGGAAAAGGCAAATACCTGCTAACCCGACTATTGCTCAATCATGTCCCCCGCGAACTGGTCGAACGGCCGAAAATGGGATTTGGCGTTCCCATCGCGCAGTGGTTAAGAAAAGAATTGCGTGAATTGGTGGACGATTATCTATCTCCTGCGCGGCTGGAGCGAGAAGGGCGACTCGATCCAGCATTCGTCAGCCAGATACTGCATGAACACATGAGTGGGGTCAAAAATCACCAACATAAGCTTTGGACATTGTTGATGTGGCAGATGTGGCGTGAGAAATGGTCAATCTGATTCCTGATTTAAATAGCAGGACGCCATGGCCATTGTCATCTTGATCGTTATCGGTTATTAGATGACTACCCATTTGTCATTCTGAATAATCGTAATCAATTCGTATATAAAAAAAAAGGGCATCATAATGCGCATACTCATCACCGGCGGCGCCGGATTCATTGGTTCTCATTTGGCCCAAACCTGTCTTGAACGCGGCGACGAGGTATACATCATCGACGATTTGTCCACCGGATCGATGGACAATATCCGTTTTCTGCAGGACAATCCAGCCTATGAAAACAAATTGTTCGTGCATATCAATACAATCTTGAACGCCGACATCATGCTGGAACTTACCGGCATCTGCGATATGGTCTTTCATCTTGCCGCAGCGGTCGGTGTGCAGACAATCCTTGACAAGCCTTTGGAATCCATCGTGACCAATATTCAAGGGACTGAAAAGGTTCTTGAAATGTGCAACAAATTTAAAAAACGGGTGCTGATTGCTTCGACATCAGAGGTTTACGGCAAACACATGCATGCACCGCTTGTTGAAACCGACAATATTATTTACGGCCCGTCCAGTAAATTCCGTTGGAGCTATGCGGCTTCAAAATTGATGGATGAGTTTACCGCGCTGGCCTACCATCGCACCAACGGCCTTGAGGTGACCATTGCCCGCTTGTTTAACACGGTTGGTCCCAGACAAACCGGTGCATATGGGATGGTGATTCCCCGGTTCGTAACCCAGGCCCTTAAAAATGACCCCATCACCGTTTTTGGTGACGGCAACCAGACGCGGACGTTTACTTTTGTTAAAGATGTTGTCACCGCGCTGATAAAACTCATAGAAAGTGATCAATCCGTGGGTGAAGTGTTCAACGTGGGCGGCCATGAGGAAATCTCCATTTCCGACCTGGCCCAAAAAATCATACAAATGACCGGGTCATCCTCCACCATCAAGCTGATTCCCTATGAAGAAGCCTTTGGAAAGGACTTTGAGGATATGCTGCGCCGTGTCCCCAGTACGGATAAACTGGAATCGATCACTGGTTTTAAGCCGGATAAGCGTTTGGATTTTATCCTCTCGCAAGTGATTGCGTCGATTATGGGGAAATAATCACGCCCGCTTCGCTCAATCCGCAAAGAAAATTCATAAAAAACATGATTGAAACAACACAACTGGGTTATGGTGTGCTCGCGTTCCTAATCTCACTGATAATGACCCCGGTGGTGCGCCTGGTGGCCATCAAAAACGGCTGGGTCGCCCGTCCCAAAGAAGATCGATGGCATAAAAAAACCACTGCCCTGATGGGAGGAATCGCCATTTTTCTTGGCATCGGCATATCCATTTTGATTGGCGGCGATTTGTATGCTGCTTTGAGGGAAATTACCTTCAACGGGCAAGGCAAACCCGTTTTACCGCTGTCCATTGTTGTTTTTGGCGGAACGTTGATTTTGTTTCTGCTTGGCTTGGCCGATGATTTTGTCAATCTAAAGCCGCAAACCAAGCTGATAGGTCAAATAACCGTGGCCAGCGTAGTGATTTTTTTGGGATTTCGCCTGAACTGGTTTACATCCCTGACCTTGGATACCATGTTTACCCTGATTTGGATTGTCGGCATCACCAACGCCTTCAACCTGTTGGATAATATGGACGGGCTTTGTGCGGGCGTGGCCATGGTGGCCTGCATGTCCATGGTATTTTTATACAACGGCATCAATCCTTCAGCCTGCCTGTTGGCATTGATCGTTGCCGGTGCCTGCCTGGGGTTTTTAATTTATAATTTTAATCCAGCCTCCATTTTTATGGGGGATTGTGGAAGCCTGGTGATTGGGTTTGCCATCGCCGTGTTGAGCCTGCAATATGGAAAAACGGCCATTTTAAATCCGCTTTCCGCGTTTGCCGTTCCCCTGCTGATCCTTATGGTGCCCATTTTGGACACCACGTTGGTTACTACCATCCGTTTGTTAAGCGGCCGAAAAGCATCTACCGGTGGGCGCGATCACACCTCCCACCGATTGGTGCTGATGGGGCTCAGCGAGAAACAGGCCGTGCTCATCCTCTATGGTATCGGTGCCGTGTCCGGGCTATCGGCTGTTTTTGTCAGCCGCAGCGATAGCTTGACTTCACCGGCCGTGATTATCCCCGTTGCACTGTCTACCCTGTTGATGGGCATTTACTTGTCGCAATTGAGGGTTTACCCGGAAAAAGAGTTTTCGGTTCTGCGGGGACATAAATACACGCCAATATTGATCGAGCTGACCTACAAACGCCAATTGGCCATGATTGTGCTCGATCTGGGATTGGTTGCGTTTTCTTATTATCTGAGCTACCGACTCAGGTTCGATGGAACTGATTTCGCATTTTATTTCAAGGTATTTTTAAAGTCTTTGCCTGTGATTATCGCCATTAAGCTGATCGTTTTCTTTTTTGGCGGAATATACAAGGGGTTTTGGAGATACCTAAGCACAAGAGACGTGTTTCTTTATATTCGCAGTTCCACCATGGCCACCATTTTGGCGATCACCTGCGTCACGATCTTGTTTCGCTTTAAAGACTTCTCAAAAGGGGTTTTTATCATTGACTGGCTGCTGACAACGGTTTTCATTTTAGGTACGCGTGGATCGTTCCGGTTCTTTACGGAAACCATGAAGCGTAAAACCCTTGCCGGAGATCGGGTAATTATTTACGGCGCAGGGCAGGGGGGGGAATTGTTGATGCGCGAGATCATCAACAACAAATCATTGAATCTCAATCCGGTGGGATTTTTAGATGACGATCCGCTTAAGATCGGAAAAAAAATTCAAGGTTACGCCATTTTAGGCAACTTCGAAAAACTGCACGATTTAGTAGAAAAATACGGCATTCGAGGCGTGCTTCTTTCATTCAATGGCCGGGCCAACCAAAACGCTTGTCAAACAGCGCTTCAGTATTGTCGCAAAAATGGGTTGTTTGTTAAAAAATTTAAGATAGAATTAGAACCGATGGATCTGACCGCCGAACACCATGACGTTGCTACCAGATTGAATTAACATGAGGATAGGCGAGAATCTTTTTATCAGCTGTAAGAATCGTGTATTTTTTTATCCGAGCGGTTGCGGTAATAATACGATCAGCGGGATCTGCGTGAAAATTATCTGGCAAGGAATAGGCTTCTTCCATAATTTCAAGGCTGACGCTTTCAACCTGCCATCCATTTAGGTCAATATAATGTCTAAACCACTTTTTCCAGTGGCGATCGATAATAACACGTCCCCGTTCAACTGAGCAGGCAAGTTCTGCCACACTGATCGCAGAAACACTGATTTCAGATTTTTCAGCAGTTAAGAGCTTGACAGCATTTTGCGAAATGGCAGTGGGTTCAGAGACGGCCCATATAATACAACATGTATCTAACAGCAATTTCATTGACAGTGCATGTCCCAGCTGTCTTCAGGGATCAAGGGGTCGGTCAGATCGGCTTTTATTTGAACCGTGCCCATCCCACAACCGAGCTTGGTTTGATTGCTCTTTGATTTGGAGTGATGAGGAATAATCATTGCAATTGGAATATTGCGTTTGCAAATAGCAACCATTTCGCCTTTTTCGACGAAGCTAATGAATTTACTTAGGTTGTTTTTTAATTCGCCAATATTTGCTGTTTTCATAGCCTTAATTTAGGCCAAGAACTTGGCCAAGTCAATAAAAAAGAAACCTTATTCATTTTGATATCAAAAACATATTGTAATGACCGTTAAAGTAAGAAAGTGATTGATTCTTTGAAACAGTATGACATCTTTATTGAAGTGGACGTGGATCGCAGCCGGATATCCGATGCTGCCACCATTTATCCAGGTTGCAAGATCTTTGGGAATCAGACCCTGATTTGCGAGGGTGCTGAGTTGGGTTATGAGGCACCGGTCACCATAAAAAACTGCTTTGTGGGGCCGGGTGTTAAACTAAAAGGCGGGTATTTTGAAAATGCTGTGTTTCTGGAAGGGGCCAATGCTGGATCGGGGGCCCATGTCCGGTCTGGAACCATTTTTGAGGAACAGGCCAGCATCGCCCACACCGTCGGTTTGAAACAAACGATTCTTTTTCCCTTTGTCACGCTTGGCAGCCTGATCAATTTTTGTGATTGTTTCATGGCCGGTGGCACGGATCGTAAAAATCACAGTGAAGTGGGCAGCTCATACATCCATTTTAATTACACACCGAACCAGGATAAAGCCACAGCATCATTGATTGGTGATGTGCCAAAAGGGGTGATGCTGGACCAGAACCCGATCTTTCTTGGAGGGCAGGGCGGCTTGGTGGGGCCATGCCGTATCGTCTATGGTACGGTAATCGCTGCGGGTTCTATTTATAGAAAAGACCAACTGAAACCTGATCATCTTGTGTTTGAGGGCGTCAACAGGGGCGGAAGTGTTCCTTATTCCACTGGCATTTATAGAAATGTCAAACGGCCGACAATCAACACTATCATCTATCTGGCCAACCTGGTGGCCTTGATGGCATGGTACACCCAGGTCAGGCGACAGTTTGTGGACGATCCGTTTCCATTGGCACTTTACGAGGGACTGGTTCAAACGCTCGACGTGGCCATCAATGAACGCGTCAAGCGATTTGTCGCCTTTTGTGAAAAACTACCATCCTCTACTCAGCTTTACAAACAGCAGATGGGGGATCGTGCTTCTGCTGGATTGATTGAGCAAAAAGAACAACTGTTCAACAAAAGACATCAGGTGGCAGACCTGATCCAGCGCCACATAGAAACAATCAAGAAACAAGAGCCCGTAGCATTTTGCAAAATCATCAAGAAGAAAAAAGAAGCACAAAAATCTGATTATTTATCGGTTATCGCGAACCTTCAACCGGAAGAGCGTAGCGTGGGAACCAAGTGGTTGCAGGATATTGTAGAAGAAGTCGAAAAAGAATTGCTGGAAGTATTCTCAACCATTCAATAGTTAAAAAAAGTAGATAAAGGATACCTTGTGGGAAAATTGTTCGGAACAGACGGGATTCGAGGGGGCGCCAATCAATATCCGCTGGACTGCTTGACCGTGGCTAATATCGGCCGTGCAATCGCTTTGTTTTTTAATCAAAACCAGAAAAACGGTGCCGGTCGTTTTTTAATCGGACAGGATACGCGAATTTCCGGCGATATGCTCGTTTCAGCGCTTTCGGCCGGAATATGCGCAATGGGAAGTGATGTCTGTCTTGCCGGTGTGATCCCCACACCAGCAGTTGCCTATCTGACAAAGACGATGAAATTCGATGCCGGTATTGTAATATCCGCTTCCCACAACCCGTATTTTGATAACGGAATCAAACTATTTAAAAAAGATGGCGTCAAGCTTTCCGATGACATGGAAAAATCCATCGAACGCCTACTGGCCGATGCGGATTCTCTATGCAGGCAAAGCGAAGCCATTCAACGCACAGGGACGATCGAGCGGATTACGGATGCCGGCGACCGCTACCTGCAATTTTTGACGGATTGTCTTTCAGGAGAGCAACCACTTCAAGGGCTTAAACTTGTTGTCGACTGTTCCCATGGAGCGGCAAGCCAGATCGCGCCTGATTTTTTTAAACAACTTGGCGCCGAAGTAAAAGCGCTTTTTTGTTCACCCGATGGAATCAATATTAACGACCATTGTGGTTCACAGCATCCTGAAACTTTAGCAAAAACGGTGAAATTCGAGAAAGCGAATCTTGGTTTGGCCTTTGACGGCGATGCCGACCGCCTAATAGCGGTGGACGAAAAGGGCAGGGTGCTGACTGGCGATCAAATCATGGCCATTTGTGCCAACCATCTGTGGGCCAAGGGGGCGCTTGCCAATCCTGTGGTTGTTACCACGGTAATGAGTAATCTGGGATTGGGGATAGCCCTGAAAAAAATGGGGCTCCAGCATATTCAAGCCAAGGTCGGCGACCGTTATGTCATGGAGGAGATGGTCAAGACGGGTGCCGTCATGGGCGGCGAGGATTCCGGCCACATGATTTTTTTAAATCATCACACCACAGGGGATGGAATGTTGGCCGCGTTGATGTTGATCGATGCCATGCGCTCGTCTGTAAAACCATTATCCGAGCTGTCCAAGGTTATGTCCGTGTTTCCGCAATGCCTGATCAATGTTGATGTCAAATCCAAACCGCCGATCGACTCGGTTGAGGCCTTGCAGAAAGAAATCGAACGCGTAGAAAACCATTTGGGAGAGAACGGACGCGTACTTGTCCGCTATTCCGGAACCCAGCCTCAATGCAGGGTGATGGTCGAAGGGCCATCCGACGATGAAACCCATACCTTGTGCCAACAAATTGCAGCAGTGGTCGAAAAGGCGTTGGGGAAAAGCTGAAGGGTGTGCTCCAATGTTACCCGTAATGAATCTGCCTATTGCTGAAAGCTAAACGGCTAATCGCTCAGTTTGGTTTAAAATACAAACCCCGAATCACTTTCTTGGTGATTCGGGGTTTTTGATTTTTACGGAATAACTGTCTTAATCTCGACTTCCACCAAAGATCATCAACAAATACTGAAACATCAGGATAAAATCCAGATACAGGGTCAATGCTCCAATGATGGCGCCTTTGCGAACAACCGCTGCATCCAGGCCGGCGGGCTGGGACATGGCCATGCCTTTGAGTTTCTGCGTATCATAGGCGGTCAAGCCGGTGAACACGATTACGCCGATATAGCTGATAATCATCTGCATGGCCGGACTTTTGAGAAATATATTGACGACAGAGGCAATCAATATACCGATCAGGCCCATAAACATAAAGTTTCCCACTCCGGTCAGATCACGCTTGGTCACCCAACCAAAGATACTACACACGGCAAACGTGCCGGCACAGATGAAAAACGTCGAAGCGATCGAAGACATGGTGTAAGCAAGGAAAATAAACGATAGGGTCGCTCCGTTTAGCGCCGCATAAAACATGAACATGCCGGTTGCAGTGGACGCTTTCATTTTATGAACCCGTCCGGCGAGCATGAAGACCAGTGCTATTTCTCCGATAAAGAAAATCCAGCGTGCCTGATACACAAACCTAAGCACCGGTTCATTGTGAGCGACGAACCACGCGACGACGCCGGTTAAGGCCAGTCCGATCGCCATCCAATTGTAGACGCTGCGGACAAATGAATTCACGCGGATTTGCGCTTGGGTTCTTTCCATTGGAATCGACTGCATCGAAAACCTCCATATGATTTTTTTTATGTTTTTTACGTTATTATCGAAACAACTGGAATATAACACAGGTCGCTTTATTTTCAAGAATAAAGCTGATATATGACGAAAAGCGTTTTTAGCCGCGAATGGTCAATCAACCGCAACATTGAAGCACGCTTGATGGTCGATCAAATGCAATGAAACCAGAGCAAATTTATCAGGATCTTAAAGACTTAGCTGAAAAATTGGACGTCACCGTGTCCGAGCAGAGTTTTCGAGCCAGTGGCTTTCCCGTAAGAAGCGGCGCTTGTTTGATCAAAGGAAAAATGCACTGCATTATCGATCGTAATATTGGTTTGCAGGGCAAAATAAAAGTATTGGCCAAAAACCTGGTCAATTTGGCCCATGAAAATATTTACGTGAAGCCCGAAGTCAGGGACGTGATCCTTAAGTATGATAAAGGTGAAAAAAAGCTGGAGGCCAAAGCATGAAACCGAAGCATAAGCCGGCTTAGATGATCATCAATTTTACATAATATATCTTATCAGACGTTGTTTCTATTTTATCCATGACATTCAGAGACACCCCCGGACAGCAAGCACGGCAACATATTTTTCAAGTTAGTGAGCTCAATGGCCAAATCAAGCGCTTGCTTGAAGAAAAGTTTCCGTTCATCTGGATATCCGGCGAAATTTCGAATTTCAAAACACCGTCGTCAGGCCATTGTTACTTCACGTTAAAAGACCAATCCAGTCAAGTCAGTGCGGTAATCTTTCGTGTCCAGGCCCAGGCATTAAAATTCAGGCCTGAAGACGGGATGTCGATCGTTGGTCTTGGACGCGTCAGTGTGTATGAGCCCCGGGGCAGCTACCAGGTTATCTTTGAGTACATGGAGCCCCAAGGTGTGGGTGCGCTTCAAATCGCCTTTGAAAAACTCAAACAAAAACTTTCCGATGAAGGACTTTTTGACGAGCGGCACAAAAAAGAAATTCCTTTCTTGCCGCACAAAATAAGCATCGTCACTTCGCCGACTGGTGCAGCCATCCGCGATTTCATCAACGTGGCCCAGCGGCGCTTTCCCAATTTAGCGCTTGAAGTGGTTCCGGTTGCGGTCCAAGGCGTCCGATCGCCAGGCGAAATAATTAATGCCATTGCGCTGCTAAACCAAATCGGCACCACCGATGTGATTGTTCTGGCGCGTGGCGGTGGATCCATAGAAGATCTTTGTGCATTTAACGACGAGGCACTTGCCAGAGCCCTGTTCGCCTCCCGGATTCCGATTGTTTCCGCAATCGGGCATGAAACGGATTTTACCATCGCCGATTTTGTTGCCGATCTACGGGCCCCCACCCCATCTGCAGCAGCGGAAATAACGGTTCCTTTGAAAAGTGAGCTACAAGAACAGATCTTATTTATTAAACAAAAACTTTATAAAAATATTAATTACAATCTGATATTATTAAAAAAAAATATCGATTCAATCTCACTTCGAATCGTTCACCCCAAACGCAGGCTGCAAGATCTGCGTTTGGGGATTGATGATTTTACGGCGCGTATTAGCCTATTGATCCGTGAAGCATTGGCGCGTAATAAGGAACGGGTGGATTATCGTTATCGGGCGCTCATTCAGGCATCACCGGCAAAAACGGTGCATTATGAAAAAGCGCGTATCATGACCCTGTATCAGGCATTGAACGGCCAAATGGACCGGATTCTCAAAAAAGCGCATGATGATTTGGCACGTCATACGGACATGCTTGAGGCTTTGAATCCGCTGGCCATTTTGAAACGTGGGTATAGTATTACCCGGTCTGTGCCCCAGCGAACCATTGTGCGCAATGCCCGTCAGGTAAAAATCGGCCAATCCCTTGAAATCGTGCTGGGGCGCGGCCAATTGACAGTCAGCGTCGAAGACAAGCAATCAGATGCATATAAATAAGGTAAAAACACATGTCCCCTAAGGCCAAACCGAGTTTTGAAAAATCGATCAATGATCTGGAAAAAATTGTCAAGGCATTGGAATCAGGAGACCTTCCGCTGGAAAAAGCCCTTGAAAAATTTGAAGCGGGGATCAAGCTTTCCCGTTACTGCAACGAGATGCTGGATGAAGCCGAAAAACGGGTAACCCTTCTGATGGCAGACGATACCGGACAGCCTGTGGAAACGCCGTTTAACGTGGAGTCCTGATCATGTTCGACTTGAAATCGTATTTGGCCGGTGTGCGGCAGATGGTCGACAATGGGCTGCAACAGTACCTGGGGGACACAGCCTCGGACGTACGGATCATGCAGGCCATGACTTACTCTGTCATGGCCGGTGGCAAAAGACTGCGCCCGGTGTTGTGCATTGCCGCCGCCGAAGCGGTCGGTGGTCAACGTCAACACGTCCTGCCCCTGGCCTGTGCCATTGAGATGATCCATACCTACTCATTGATTCATGATGACTTGCCGGCCATGGACGACGATCAAACGCGACGCGGCAAGCCGACCTGTCATGTCAAGTTTGATGAAGCAACGGCGATTTTGGCCGGTGATGCCCTGCTGACCCTGGCTTTCGAGATCCTGGCCGATACCGGCAGCCGGAAATCCGCCGATGAGCGCACCAGCTGGCTTACAGCCATCTCGGAAGTGGCATCCGCTGTTGGCTTCAAGGGGATGATCGAAGGTCAGATGCGCGATATCACCTTCGAGGGAACCGTGCTTTCCGAAGCCAGTCTGGAAACCTTGCATCGGCTGAAAACCGGGAGGCTAATCGAGATTTCGGTGGGTACAGGTGCCCTTCTGTCCGGTGCATCCGCAAAGCAGCAGGCGGCCCTGAAAACCTATGCACAGCGCATCGGTCTGGCTTTTCAGGTCGCCGATGATGTGCTGAACATCAAAGGTGATCCCGAGCGGTTGGGTAAAGCCACGGGAACGGATCAGCAGCGCGGCAAGAATACGTATCCAGGGTTGCTGGGCCTTGACGGTGCCGAACACTTGGCCGGCCAACTGATTAACAATGCCTTGAAGGCAATCGATACTTTTGATAATAAAGCAGATTCTTTGCGGGCCATTGCACATTATGTCGTTGAACGGACCCGATAAATCGTCAGGGAGCTCAAAACCTTGTCTTCTTTCACACCGTTGTTAAAAAAAATCAACTCTCCCGCCGATCTCAAGCAGCTGAAGCGATCGGAACTGCCTGAACTGGCCGAGGAGATTCGCAATACCATCGTTGATGTGGTCTCGGTTTCAGGCGGACACCTGGCCTCCAGTTTGGGCGCCGTGGAACTTGGGATAGCGCTTCATTATGTGTTTGATACGCCCAACGACAAAATCCTGTGGGATGTCGGTCATCAGGCCTATGCCCACAAATTGCTCACCGGACGCCGCGACCAGTTCCCTACCCTGCGTCGCCATGGTGGTCTTTCCGGTTTTACCAAGCGCAGTGAAAGCGAACATGATGCGTTTACGACCGGACACAGCAGTACGTCCATCTCTGCGGGATTAGGGATTGCCTGTGCCAAGCGCCTGAAGAAGGATCCTGCCAAAGTCGTAGCCGTCATTGGCGACGGCTCCATGACGGCCGGTCTGGCCTACGAAGGGATGAACCAGACCGGCGATACCCACAATGACAAAGATCTGATTGTGATCTTAAATGACAATGAAATGTCCATTTCCCACAATGTGGGGGCCATTTCATCACTGCTCAGCCGGACCTTTTCCGCGTCCAAGTTGCAGATCATGCGCAAGGAATTCGGTGAATTTCTCAAGTCCTTGCCCCGCATCGGTGAGAACGTCTACCAATTGGCCAAACGCAGTGAAGAATCCTTTAAAACCTTTGTTACGCCGGGAATGCTCTTCGAGGCCTTTAATTTCGAGTACTTTGGCCCGATCGATGGGCACAATCTCGATCACCTGATCGACATCCTAAAAAATATCAAAAAAATGGATGAGCCGGTATTGCTGCATGTGCTGACCAAAAAGGGCAAGGGGTATCGCCAGGCGGAACAGAACCCGGTTTATTTCCATGGTGTTGGATCGTTTGACATCGATACGGGAATCTGCCGAAAAAAGGCCACGGATATTCCTAATTATACTGAGGTATTTGGTCAAACCATGGTCGAGTTGGCCCAAAAAGACGACAAAATCATCGCCGTCACCGCGGCCATGCCCGAAGGGACCGGACTGGTCCCCTTTTCCAAGGCCTACCCGGACCGTTTTTTCGATGTGGGCATTGCCGAGCAGCATGGTGTCACCTTCGCCGCCGGCATGGCCACCGAAGGTTTTCGTCCAGTGGTGGCCATCTATTCGACTTTTTTGCAACGCGCCTATGATCAGATCATCCATGATGTCTGCATCGAGAAACTACCTGTGGTTTTCGCGCTTGACCGGGGTGGTATCGTCGGTGAGGACGGGCCCACCCATCATGGTCTTTTTGACTTATCTTTTCTAAGATCGATCCCCAACCTGGTCGTCATGGCACCCAAAGACGAAAATGAATTGCGTCATATGCTGGCCACGGCAGTGGCCTTCAACGGGCCCATTGCCCTTCGTTACCCTCGTGGCCGGGGGGTTGGCGTGGATCTGGATGACGAATTGTCTACGATTCCCATCGGCAAAGCGGAAATTCTCAGCCAGGGAGACGACTTGCTGATTCTGGCCGTCGGCAGTGGGGTTGATGAAGCGGTTTGCGCAGCGGCCCTGTTATCGAAAAATCATCAGATACAATCCACGGTTGTCAATGCCCGCTTTATCAAGCCATTGGATGAAGCCCTGATTTTGCCTTTGGCCGATTCGATTGGCCGCGTGATCACGATCGAGGAGAATACGCTTGCCGGTGGATTCGGTAGTGGCATTCTTGAAATACTGGCTGATCACGGCATGGGGCATGTTCACGTCAAGCGCTTAGGCGTCAACGATCGTTTTGTGGAACATGGTCCCCAAAACAGTTTGCGCTGCGACTATGGATTGGATGCGGCCGCCATCGTTAAAGCAGCGCTTGAGATGCTGGGGCAAAAGGAATCGGAATTATTACGAATCCATCATAATTGAAAAAACGAATCGACATTTTACTGGTAGAAAAAAAGATCTGTCAGAGTCGGCAGCGTGCCAAAGCCATGATCATGGCCGGCCGCATTCTTGTAGATCAAAAGCTGTGCGACAAAGCCGGTGCCCAATTCCCGGAGGATGTTGTCATTACGGTCAAAGGCGAGGATTTGCCATATGTCAGCCGAGGGGGGCTTAAGCTGGAGGCGGCCCTCAAGGCCATGCAAATGGATTGTACCGGGTGGATCTGTCTGGATGTTGGGGCCTCGACCGGCGGATTCACCGATTGTCTGCTGCAACAGGGGGCTGCACACGTTTTTGCCGTTGATGTGGGCTATGGTCAACTGGCATGGTCACTTCGAACCGACGCACGGGTGACGGTGATTGAACGGACGAACATCCGCAAAATGGATCCGGCCCTGATCACCGCCCCGATCGATCTAGTTACCATTGACGCATCATTTATCTCCCTTAAGATTGTTGTTCCATCCATCCTCCAATACTTGAAACCCAATGCTGTGATATTGGCGTTGATCAAGCCCCAGTTCGAAGCGGGTAAAGGCAAGGTCGGCAGAGGCGGGGTGGTCAAGGATCCGGCGCTCAGAGAAAAAATCATCGACGACCTGCGCCGGTTTTTTAACGAGCGGTCGCTGATTTGCGGTCCCGTTGTTCCCTCCCCCATTCTTGGGCCCAAAGGAAATCAAGAGTTCATCATCCGCCTGCACCAAGCAGCAGATTCCGGATTATAATCAGGATTTTGGGCTTGCTTTTTTTTGGTTGCCGATCTATTAATATTGGCTTTAGACAAATTCTGCCAACCTTGCAGAAAATACCATGGAGAGAGGAGCTTGAGTGGGTCAAATGAATGAAACCTTAAGAAATGTTGCACTGGTTGCCCATGGGGGGGCTGGCAAAACCTCCCTCGCGGAAATCATGATTTACAAAGCCGGCATGACGACCCGTATCGGACGTGTGGAAGACGGCAATACGGTAATGGATTTCGAACCGGAAGAGCTCAAGCGGCAGGCCAGTCTTTCCAGTGGTTTTTTTCAACTGCCTTGGAAAAAACATACCATCAGCCTGATTGACACTCCTGGTGATCAGAACTTTATCTCTGATGCCAAACTTTGCATGCAGGGCGCCGAGGTGGCTCTCATTCTGGTGGATGCCGTCGACGGTGTTAAAGTTCAGACTGAACAAGTGGCTGAGTTCGCTGCCAGCTATAACATGCCTTGTGTGATCTTTATCAACAAGCTGGACCGCGAAAGAGCCGATTTTACCAGCGCCGTTGATGATGCGGTGCAATGTTTGACTCCCAAACCCATCATCGTTCAACTGCCCATCGGCGCCGAAGCGGATTTTAACGGTGTTATCGATTTGATCGGCATGAAAGCCTACAATTACGATGACAGCGGTAAGGCCACACCAATCGATATCCCGGCCGACATGCAGGACACCGTTGAGACCGAGCGCGAAACCCTGATTGAAAATATCGCCGAAGCCGACGATGAATTGATTGAACGGTACCTGGAAGGTGAAACCATCACCAACCAGGAACTTCGGGACACCCTGAAGAAAGGCATTCTTTCGCGGACTTTTGCACCGGTGCTGTGTGGGTCGGCAACCCATGATATTGGCGTGGACCTTCTGATGGACTTTATCACCACCTGTCTCCCCTCCCCGCTTGAATGTCCTCCCAAAGCGGGCGTCAATCCGGCCAAGGATGAACCCATTGAACGCAAACCAGATGAAAACGAACCGTTTTCCGGCTTTGTATTCAAGACCGTTGCAGACCCGTATGCCGGTCGCCTGACCATTTTTAAGGTGGTTTCAGGGAAACTGGGCAGTGACGGCAATTTTTACAATTCCACCAAGGAAACCAAAGAGCGCTTCAACCAGCTTCTGACGGTCAACGGAAAAGAACAAAAACCGGCCAAAGAAGCCGGCCCGGGATCCATCGTGGCCGTGGCCAAGCTCAAGGAAACCAAAACCGGAGACACCTTGTGTGACGACGGCAATAAGATTCGCTACACCTGCGCTGAGCCCATGCCCACGCTGATTTCTTTTGCCTTGGAATCCAAGGCCACCGGTGATGAAGATAAAATATACATTTCACTGACCAAACTGCTTGAAGAAGATACTGCCCTGAGATTGGAACGAAATGCGGAAACCAAGGAAATTCTGCTTTCCGGTTCGGGCCAGGTGCATATCGAAAGCACTATTGAAAAGCTCAAACGCAAATACAACGTGGAAGTTTTGCTCAAAACCCCCAAAATCCCCTACCGTGAAACCATCAAGAAAAAGGTCCGCGTGCAGGGCAAGCATAAGAAACAATCCGGTGGGCATGGACAATACGGTGACTGCTGGATCGTTATGGAACCCCTTCCCCGGGGGGCGGGGTTCGAGTTTGTGGATGCCATCGTCGGTGGCGTAATTCCCAAGCAGTATATTCCAGCCGTTGAAAAAGGGATCGTCGAGGCTTGCCAAAAAGGCACCCTGATCGGTGCCCCCTGCGTGGATTTCCGCGCGACGGTGGACTTTGGTAGCTACCATGCCGTTGACTCTTCTGAAATGGCCTTTAAGGTGGCCGGTTCCCTGGCATACAAGAAAGCCTGCGAAGAGGCCAACCCCGTGCTGCTAGAGCCCATCATGAAAGTCACCATCACCACCCCGGATGAGTACATGGGCGACATCATGGGCGACATGAACTCTCGTCGTGGACGCGTGCTGGGGATGGATTCGGCCGGGAAAAACCAGATCATCAATGCGGAAGTACCGTTGGCTGAATTCCAGACCTATGCACCGGATCTGCGATCCATGACCGGTGGTCGGGGGATGTACAGCATGGAATTCCTGCGCTACGACGAAGTGCCGGCACAGATTGCCAACAAGGTCATCGAGCAGCTCAATGCGGAAAAAGAAGAATAGCCCAATTTTTTGGACGAGCACTAATTAGACTATTATGTAAAAACGAAAACGGAAGGGCTGCTGCCCTTCCGTTTTTTTTTAAGGAAACGCAATACATTCCCTGGCCGGAGAAAATCCGGCCCAGAATGCCGCCCACTTGTTCTTGAACCAGACCTGGTTTTTGGAGGACATGGTCTTTCCTTTGGGGCAGTCATGGCTATGAAATCGCTTTGACCGGCGGTTTCCCCGATACGGCTTATCCGGCACCTCATCTTTTTGAATATGCTGCCAGATTCCTCCCCCATTTTCCATGGCATCCCGTTGGGCATCGATCAGGACCTTGGTTTGGCTGACGTTCGGCCATTGGACCAGTACATGGGCGCAGCCTTTTTTAACCAGTTCAGCATTCACAAAAAGTCCATCGCTTCGATAAACATAGGCCAGCGTCCGGCCGTACCGGTCGGTTTTTTCCTGGTCAAAGACAAGCCGCAGCCGCTGGTCCTTGACAAGCTGCTCGTTGGCCGATCGAGCCGGGTTGCCCATGGGTTCACCACGCTGGTGATGATGCGCTGTTTCCGGGGCATCGATTCCTATATACCGCACATGCCGGCCATCGCGTAAGATGATGGTATCCCCGTCCGCCACCCATTTCACGGTTACCCATTGGGTGCCAGCCGCATCCGCAGGAAAGGCAACGCCGGCCCAAAACAGCAGACCGACAACCAAGCTGATACAACTCCACACCGATCGATTCAACAATGTCATCTTCATAAAAATCTTCTTCAACAAAACCATCATGGATTCAGGTTGCATATGGCAGCAGCGCTGTTGTCCAGCAAGCGTCCTAAACCGCCATCCGGTGCTGGAACCCAGTCCATGGTCTGCTGCCAAACTTGATCATCTTCCATGCAATAATAGACCGTCACATCAGGTGCGGCCTTGCGAATCCAGTCCACCATTTGCCGGTACAGGGCAATGCGTAGGGGCTTGAAATAGCGCATCTTATTATCCAAGCCGGTAATGAATTCGCCGTAGGCAATTTTTGATGCGGGAAACCGCTTGGCGATGACGGATTTGAGGGGCGGCATATAGCGGAAGGTACCTATGCTGATCCAAACGATGTTTTCCGGAGATACTTTTTCGAACAGCATGTTGACCACCTGCTGGTAATCCGCTTCACAGCCGGGGTAAATGACCATTGGGTCAAAATGAAAGGCCAGCGGGTACCCACACTGTTGGCAGGTTGACGCTGCTGTAAGACGCGCAGACAGCGATGCGGTGCGTCTTTCTTCATGCTTCATCACATAGGGGGTATTCAGAGACCAGGCCAAAATGGTTTTTCGCTGATGATCGAGCCCCTTTAATCTTTGGATATTGACGGTTTTGGTTTTAAGTTCAAGCACCGCCTTGTCCTGGGCGGCAAAACGGCTGACCAAGTGCTCGTTCAGGTCCGTCCACGGTTCCCAGATCAAACTGTCGGTAAATTCACCGGTTCCCACCCGTGTGATGCGTTCTTGCAGAAAAAGATCGTCAAGTTCTGCGTCCAGGTCTTCCCGATTGACAAAAAACTGTAGTACCGGCGGGTGAAAATAGGATTGCAAAATACAGTAGGAACAGTCCATGGTGCAAAACGATGCCACATGCAATATCTTGTAATCACAACAGATGTATTCCCGTGTGCCTGGGCATTTTTTAAAAAAGCCACCTTTGTTACGGGTCAGGTAGAGCACCTGCTTGCCGGTTGCAATCGGATCGGCAGAACGATTGACATACTGGAATAAGGTGATAGGATCCTCGATCTTTTCCGTTGGCAGATTGAGCTTGCGGCAAATCTGCTGGGTTTCCGGATAAGACTCGATGCTGGTATCGACAAATAAAGTATGTATGGACACGCGTCTTTTCTCTTGCTCAATAGGTCAACGCTTCAATATTTCAATTTTTCAATACTTCTTGAGTTTGGCGTAGTAGGTTCGCTGTGAGGCAAGCAGCGCTTCTTTTAATGTATAGATGCCTTTTTCATTTAAAAGCGGTATCGTCTTTAAAAATACCTCACCGGTGGCCATGGCATCCCCAAGGGCGTCGTGCCGTTTGCTGATGGCAACGCCCAGCCGCTGGGCAATGGCATCCAGATTATGGTTATTGTGGGCGGGATGGATAACCGCCGACAGATGCATGGTGTCCAGTACCGGATTAATGAATCGCAGGCCGGTTTGTTTTTCTTTCATTTGCAGCATGCGCATATCAAAGGCAGCGTTGTGCGCCACCAGGATCGTGTTTTTAGCAAATCGATGGAAAAAAGGCAAAACCTTATCAATTGTAGGCTTTCCCGCCAACATCTCATCGTTGATGCCGTGAATCTTGGTGGATTCGATGGGCACCGGTCGACCCGGATACACAAGTTGGTTGACCGTCTCTGTAGTCAGCAGCCGGCCGTTGACAATACGGATGGCGCCAATCGAGATGATTTCATCTCCACTTCGTGGATCCAGGCCGGTCGTTTCCGTATCAAACACCGTATAAACGAGTTCCGTAAGCAAACGGTTTTCCATTTCCGGGGTTTGCCCGGCCTGGTTGAAAAGGTCGAAATCATAAAACTCCGGTCGGCCCTTGGGTAGAATCGTCACTTGGCGTATATCCGGCGTAATAGCTTCAGATTGCACCATGGGGATAAAGAGACGCAGGCAAACGTCCCCACGATTGTGTTGATTCGGCGTGTGGGGCCAGATTTCGGCATGGTGGTGATCCAGCACCTCTTTGAGCGTTAATGGATATCCTTTTTGGGTGCCGGTCAAGGAAAGCTCGCTCCAGCGCCTTAAGGTCTCGATTTTGATTGGCTCACCCTGCCAGATGAGATCCAATTGGACAAGATTTCCCGGCGCGCTCAAACGGATACGGCTGCATTTCGCATGACACTCATTTTTCAGGCAATTGAGGATATATTCAACGGCAGTGATCATTGCGTAGCCGTCCACTTTAATCATGCAGCGGGAATCACAGTCGTGCACGTCAATGGGCAGATCCGCGACCGCTTCAATTTCCTCCTTTAGCGTGGCAATGAAATCGGTGACTAAAATGGGAGATAACGGCCAGCGAGATCGGGCATAGCGGTCTGCCTCTGGTAGATCGCTTCTCAGTATCCGGCTCAGACTCTGGGTTTCAGCAGAAATGATACCTATAAAATCTTTTTTTTGGTCCACGTCCATGTCGGGAAACTGAATCATCAGATCGATAATCGATCGAATGGAGGCGGTCGACGAGCGCAGGGTTTTGGCCATCTCCTTGAAACGCTGGCTGAATTTTCCATCATATTCCAATTGATGGGTGATATCCGAAAAAATGAGCACAAACCCAGCAAAGCCATGATCTTCATCCAAAATCGGAAGTGTTTCCACGCGGAGTTGACGCTGATCACCGGTCACCATGACAAAATGAGAGGAAATATTTTCTTTTTTTTGGTTCAGTTTGTTTTGAATATCCTTCAGGGCATATTGGATCAGATGTTCATCGATCAACGCATAGATCGATCGTTTTAAACCGATGAAGCCTTCAGGGACCACCGTTTCGATCTGCCCCGACACGCCAATGGCATCTTGCGCTTTTTCAAGCACCCGTTGGGCTTGCCTGTTGTAAAGCAAAATCCGACCTGCCGCATCGCAGATCAAAACACCCTGGGTCAGTTCTGCCATGATCGTGGCCAGGATGTTTTTTTCCGCCTCGATTTTCGATTTGGCGGATTCCACCGTCTGATCGATAAGATGTTTGGCAGATTGTAACTGGTCGCCGCAAACGTTGATCAACTCGGACAACACCCTGACCTCACGGCTGCCATCGATCTTGAGCCGATGGGCCGGATTAACGGTGTTCATGACTTTGGTTTCTTCAATGACTTGATTTAACGGAAGGATATAAAAGCGGAAAAACCAGTCCAGCGTAAAACCGAAAGCGGCAAATAAAAACACACCGGTGCTGAAAAAGTACCAGAACTGCTGCTTGAAAATTTGAATCAACAGTTGTTGTTCAACGGGCAACAGTTGTCGCCAGAAAAGAATGGCTAAGGTTGCGGCAATGGCGGTGGTGAAGACTGTACAGACAATGGCGAAAAGCCAGAATTTGTTGTTCAGTTTCATTCGTTTAAGAGATCTTTGACCTGATTGACCACATCGGCGTTTGAGAACGGTTTGGTAATGTAGGCATCCGCCCCCAAGGTATTGCCCTTGGCGATATCCAAATCTCGGGTCATGGCGGAGAGAAAAACCACTTTTATATTTCTGGACGATGGTTTTTCTCTGATACTTTGGCAAACTTGAAATCCATCCACTGCCGGCAGCATTACGTCCAGCAAAACCAAATCCGGCTGGAAATCATCCACAGCCGTCAAGGCATCTTCACCGGAATGAACCACCCTCACCTGAAACTGGTTTTGTTCCATCAGAAACTTCAGAGGTACGGTGATGCTTGGCTCATCATCGACAATTAAAATCTTTTTGCCCATAATTATCCATACCCTCGCGAGAATAGAATTTCAAGGTTGCAGATGAAGCAAAGGCGGATTTTATTAGACGTTTGGTTAGACAACAGATGAGGCACAAATGAATGGTGTGCGGATTTAAAGCATACCTAGACGAACCTGAAATGCGATAGAAGGATCGCTTCACCATGGCGAGGTCCTCCATTTCCGGCACAAAAAAAAGCGTATCAATAAAGGGCGATGATAGACTCAGGCAGACAAGAGTGGTGATGCAATCAGTTCCATAAATACGTAAGTTAAAAAAGTGACCACCGCAACGATGATGCCGGCCACATAAAGATGGTTCATCCGATGTTTGTTTTTATCTTTTTCATGGTAATACACCGCCTCACAGCACTTTTCACACCAGCTGCGGTTACGATCGGTAATAAACGAGTGGCCACATCGGCAGGTAACTTGTTTGGGTTTGAGTGCCATGATGATAATCCTTATCGGCTATGCGCTGACGTTGGCGTGTCAGCGGTTATTAAAAGTAGGGGCCGGCCGCGTGATCAACGACGCGGCCGGCATTTCAGCGTATAATTCTATTTATCCGAACAATCCCCATCCAAAGGATGCGGTCCAGAGGATGGAAAACACGACCAATCCAATCATCCATATATCTTCTTTTTTCATGGGGTAATCCTCCTTTGATGCTTAAGCTTCTTTTACGACGATGTTGGTTTCCTTCTCGGCCCGGTCAATTTGAACCTCATTGGTAGTGGCCATTTCAGCCTTGAAGCAAAGGGCCCACATCATGATGATGCCCAGAATCCACCAGGAGATCTGCCAGGACCACAAGGGCGTGAATCCGGAGAAGGAGAAAGCCTTGTTACCCAGGATACAGGCCGGCCCAATGGCAAAGAAATACCACAGCGGCACGGCGATCTTCATCACACTGCGCCACTGCTTGCCTGATTCGCTGGGTGCATCGATATCGTCAAGGAAAGTGCGCACCTCGGCCTGGCGCTTGATGGTCTCCTCGTCATCCTTGATGCCCAGGCCGCGGCAGATGTAGGCCACGACAAGGCCGCTGAAAGTACCCCAGAAGGCACAGTGCATGGACAGCGGGTTCGGCCAGATCGCGTAGGTTAGATATACGGCCAACATACCGACCAAAACACCAAGTACAGCTCCGACCCGCGGGAACTTGAAGCCCCAGATGACACCTAAGAGCAGCACGTACATCACAAAACCAAAGGCGGTGGCCAATGCGCCGAGAATAACCAACGCCGCCTTGGAGGTCATGCCCACGACCAGTGCAAGAATGGTCAATACCGTCGCGAATACCCGGTTCATCCAGATCTGCTCGGCATGGGTGGCTTCCTGTTTGCGGATATATCTCCAGTAAATATCGCGCAGCAGAATCGAACCGCCTGTGCCGATGTACGGCGCTGCCGTGGAATGGATGGCCGCGATGGCGCCCATGAAAACGACACCCAGCATGAAGGGGGGCAGAAATTCGTTCATCAAGGTGGGTACTACCGTTGCATTGTTCAGGTTCTGGAAGGCTTCATGACCGGCCAGTTCCAGTACCTTGGCACCCATGCCCTGGAACGCGGTGAAGAAGAACAGGGCAAAGCCAACCACGAAGGTGGACATAAACGCCTGCTGCCAGGCCAGGGGTTTGGGTGACTTGATCCCGAAGGTCCACATGGTGAACGCCGGGGAGCTTTGGATGCCCATCAGGGCAAACATGTAGGTCAGCACCATGACCGCTGTCCAGGCCGATTCACCGGGTGCCCCGCCCAGGTAGTCCACCGTGTTGATGACCCGGGGAACCTCCAGGAATTTGACATCCAGGTTGTGGACAGCAGCCGAGAAACCCGACCAGCCACCGAACTGCGGTGCGGTGATAACGAAAAAGCCCAGGATGATGATACCACCGACCAGGAGAATAAACTGAATCACGCCGACCCAGGTGCTGGCCTTGAGCCCGCCCGTGCACACGTAAAACCATACGATGAAGGCCATGAAAATGGCACCAAAGGTAATCGGTACGCCGGCGATGATGTTAAACAGCGCTGCGGATGCCATCAGCTGAACGGCTGAGTAAAAAATGGAGTAGAGAACCGCCGTCAACACCACCAGAAACCTTAGCGGTTCGGAATTGTAGTAGTAGGCGTACATATCGCCAGGGGTGATAAACCCGTAGCGTTTGCCCATCAACCAGGTCCGTTTTGAAAAGAATGTACCGGTGATGGGAATGGTTAGTACATAAAATGACGCAAATGCGTATGCCAACCCGTCCCGCCAGATCAGGCCCGGATGGCCGATAAATGTCCACCCGGAGAACGACGCTGCCGTTGCCGCGAGCAGGAAAGCAAAAAAGGGAATCGACCGCCCGGCAATGGCATAGCCCGAAGAGGTCTTCTCTGTAAAGTATCCTTTAAGCCCCCAATAAAAACAGTAGATGATGTAAAGCCCCAACATGATATAGACCCACGTGGTTCCGCCCATAACGTTTCCTCCTGTGCCTATTTGTCAAAATCGTTTGACCGGCCGCCAAAAAGTTTGTTGTTGCTCCTGATCGTTCAGGCGTTGCATCACCTCCTCTCAAGGCCCTTTTGTGGCTGGACCGGACCGACCCATGATCCGATCCAGCCGGATTTTTTATTTATTGTTGAACCATTTGCCTTATTTCTTCCACAATCTCCGGATTGGCCAGCGTCATGACGTCGCCAACGTCACTCTTATTGGACAGTGCGCCCAGCACCCGTCGCATAATCTTTCCCGAACGGGTCTTGGGCATATCCTTGACAATCCAGACCTTGCGCGGTTTGGCAATCTTGCCGATTTCCTCGCAAACGGCATCGGAGATCTTTTTTGCCAGTGCGTCACTGGCTTCAAATCCGGGTTTGAGTGAAATATATAGATCCGGTTCCTTGCCTTTGATATCGTGGGCCACGGGCACAACCGCCGCCTCGGCAACTTCACCCACCACCAGGGCAGCGGATTCGATTTCCTTGGTGCCCAACCGATGCCCGGAGACGTTGATCACGTCATCGATTCGTCCGAGGATACGGTAATATCCGTCTTCGGCTTCGACCGCAGCGTCACCGGTCAGATAAGGCCAGTCCCGCCAATCCTTGCTGTTGGGATCTTTGCAGTACCGGGCAAAGTAGGTGTCCACGAACCGATCCCGATCCCCCCAGATGGTCTGGAACATACCGGGCCAGGGGTTCTGGATGCAGATGTTGCCGGCCTTGCCGGAGCCTCTGGGGACTTCATTGCCTTCGTCGTCAAAGATAATGGGGTGGATGCCCGGCATGCCGGGACCTGCACTGCCCGGTTTCATTGGCGTGATGGCCGGCAGGGTGCTGCACAGAAAACCACCGGTTTCCGTTTGCCACCAGGTGTCGACGATAATAGCCTCCCCTTTGCCCACTTCCTTGTGATACCATTTCCACACTTCCGGTTCGATGGGCTCGCCAACCGTGGTCATGTGTTTGAAATGGTAATTGTATTTGGCCGGCTCATCCGGACCGATTTTTCTTAAGGCGCGGATGGCGGTGGGTGCGGTGTGGAAAATATTGACATCCAGATCCTGGGCAATGCGCCAGGACCGGCCGGCGTCCGGATAGGTGGGAACCCCCTCATAGATTACCGTGGAGGCGCAGTTGGCCAGCGGACCATAGACGATATACGAATGACCGGTGATCCAGCCGATGTCGGCCATGCACCAGTACACATCTTCCGGATGAATATCCTGAACGAACTTGGAGGTGCCGGTGACATAGGCCAAATAACCGCCGGTACCGTGCTGGCAGCCCTTGGGCTTGCCGGTGGTGCCGCTGGTGTACATGAGAAACAGCGGATCTTCCGAATTCATGCGTTCCGGTTCAACCCGGGCGCCGTAGTATTTGCTCAGCAGATCGTTGACGAAAAAGTCACGGCCTTCGACCATGGGTTTCTTGGCCGAGTATTTGCCGGCATAACGCTGCCAGACCAGTACCTTATCCACCTTTTGGCCGAGCTTTTCGGCGTGCTCGACAGCGATATCCGCATTTTGCCGGTGGTCGATCAGGCTGCCGCTACGGTAGTAGGCGTCCATGGTGATCAGCACATTGCTGCCTGAATCGACGATGCGATCGGCACAGGCCGTTCCGCTGAAGCCACCGAACACCTGGGAATGAATGACGCCCAGACGGGCACAGGCCAACATGGTAATGGGCAGCTCCGGTACCATGGGCATATGCAGGGTCACCCGGTCCCCCCGTTTCAGGCCGGCAAAATCCTTTAGCAGGGCGGCGAATTCATTAACCCGAACATAGAGTTCCTGGTAGGTGATATGCTCGTATTTTTCATCCATCGGTTCAGGGACGAAATGGATGGCGGTTTTGTTCTTGTTGTCTTTCAGGTGGCGGTCAATGCAGTTGTAGCTGGCGTTAATCTTGCCGCCCTTGAACCATTTGTAACAAGGCGCATCGCTGGTATCTAAAATATCGTCCCAGTATTCATACCAATCTAAGAGATCGGCATATTCCTTGTAGCAATTGGGAAAATTGTCCAGGCTGAAGCGCTCGTAAATTCCCTTGTCGGTCATGTTGGCCTGGGCAACAAATTCAGTTGATGGATAGTAGTATCCTTCTTCCTGCCAGTGAACGGCAATTTGAGCCTCTGATGTTTCGACAACTTCTTTTTCTGCCATGGGTACGAATCCTCCGATTAAAGTTGTGGGTTCTGTCCTTCCGATTGGCTTGCGTTTTTTTTGATTTCCCAAGCAAATGGATGGACCCGTGGGTCCTTGAATTACGATGAACAAGAAGTTATCCTACCCCGATTACAATCCCCCCTTTCATCCATGTTGTGTTTTTTCCTTTTATCTCTACGGCCGATAAGCTTTACGCCGGTTATTGGCGCAAAATTCCGCGAAAAAAAATATCGAAAGCAATGTCAAAGGTTTCTTTGAGTACGTCGGTGTTGCCGTTGATCATCTTTTTGCTTGTTTCCCAAAGTACGATGCCTGAAAAAAGGGACCACAGAATATCGGCAACCGCTGTCGGACGGCAGTCAACAAATTGCTTTTTGCGGATGCCATCTTCAAAAATACTGGCAATGACTTTCATGGAATTTCGGCTGAGGGTTTCTATTTGCTGTAGCAGATCGGAGGAGAGGTTTTTCAGTGATTCACTGGATTGCATATGGAACATATTGAGCAGAATCAGCGGGTCGAATTCGTACACATCGAGCATGGCCCCTTTTAGACTGTCCAGCCGTTGTTTGGCATCCGTGAAGGGTTCGGCATTGACATGTTCCAGACGGATCATCAGATATTGGAGAATACGCAAGGAAAGCGAGGCATACAGTTCATCTTTGTTCTTAAAATAGAGGTAGAGCGTACCGGGACTCAGTTCTGCCTCGGCAGCAATATCTTCCATGGTTGCCTTGCCAAAACCTTTGTCAGTAAAGACGCGTTTGGCGGCAACCATGATCTGCTGCCGTCTTCGCTCCCTTTCTCGCTCTCTTCTTTCTTGAATGCCCATATTTTATGAATTCCATTTAGTTCCTGTACGAAGATACATATCATGGCTTTAATTTGTCAAGTTATATTTGTTCATAGTTTATAATTTTGTCCCAATCATTGGCAGGCTTTTGGTTTTGTGAATGGGCGTGTGATAGAAAGCTGTCAGCAAATAGCTGTTAGCCGTTAGGATGCATGGATCTTTCGATTAAACGCAAACAGCTAATCGCTTAAGAATCCGTCAAACTTATTCAGGTAGGATTTGGGTGGCGCCGGCAATTTTTTCAAGATCGGCCAACAGCCGTTTGAGCTGTTGACGAGAGCGAACCGAGAGGCTCAGGCGAAAGGTTTGGCCCTCGAAAAAACGCGGGGGTTGGAGTTGAATGGCAGGATCGACCTTTAGCCCCTTAAATGCCTGGTGAAAGGCATCTTCGGCTTTACTCAATTCCGGATAGCGCATTAGTTTGAGCACCTGCCGTAAGCGTTGTACCTGTTGCGGCATCGGCGTGTTATCGTCTGCAAAAATCGATGTGATATCCTGCTGTTCCAATAGCCGGGAAACGCTCATCTCTTTAATGATTGCCGTCTCGACAATGAGTTCGAAAAGTTCCCGCTGATTGTTTAGTCCTGTGTTTATTTTTTGGAACAGCAACGACAAGGCGGTGCCATCATCTTGGTGCAGGGTACGAATTGAGATGGCGACCGGCAGTGCAATGCTACCGTTGACGATGGCCATTTGCAGCGATTCCGGCATATCGGCAATGGGCAACAGACGCTGCACAGCCTTTCGGCTGGTGGGCAACCCCACTAACCGAGCGGCTGCATGCCAGTCCGTTTCATCTGGCGCAAATCGCTGTATCAAGGCAAGCGCCCGCGATTGTTCGACAGTATTGAGCGGGCGTTGAAATGCATTGTCGGCAATGGCCATTTGGGCCTGGTCGAAACCGGACGCGTGATCATTGATGATCCGTGCTGGAATATCCACCAAGGAAAGCGATTGACACACTGAAATCCGGCGAAAACCGCTGACAACGATGAACCCCTCTCCCTTGGGAACCAGCATAGGGGGCTGTAAGACCCCCATCTGGCTGATTGATGGCGTTAGATCGCTATAATCGCTGTTTGTGGTAATCCTGAACGTTTGATCGGAGGTATTGATCTTGGACAGGCGAATATGGCGAACGTTATAGTCCATGGTTGTCGCCGGATAAAAGGGTCAACGCCTCAACGTATTTGGCACGGGTATTGTCAATGACGACTTGGGGAAGTGTGGGGCCGGGAGCCGTTTTATCCCAATCCAGGGTCGAGAGGTAATCCCTTAAATATTGCTTGTCAAAGCTCTTTTGAGAGCCACCCGGTGTGTAGGTGGCTCTTGGCCAGAACCGTGAAGAGTCAGGGGTCAGCACCTCGTCGATTAAGATCAGCTGACCATCCAGCAGACCGAATTCAAACTTGGTGTCGGCGATCAAAATCCCTTTTTCAGCTGCAATCTGGGCACCTTTTCGATAAATCGCCAAAGACAGATCCCGCGCTTGTTCAGCAACCGATGCACCGACCAAGCGGACCATTTCATCAAAATCGATATTGATGTCGTGCTTGCCCTGGTCTTCTTTTGTCGACGGGGTGAATATCGGCTCGGGTAGCTGATCAGACTCCACCAACCCCTTGGGCAGCTGAATACCACACACGGATCCATCCTGTTGGTAGGATTTCCAACCCGATCCAGTGATGTACCCGCGGACCACGCATTCAACAGGAAGGGGCTGCGTTTTTTTAATGAGAATGCTTCGATTCTGCAAATCCACTTGATATGGTTTGCAGGATTCAGGGTACTGGTTGACATCGGCAGTGATCACATGATTGTCCACCAGCGATGCCATTATTTCAAACCAGAAAAGAGAAATCTGGGTCAGCACAACGCCTTTGTCCGGGATTGGATCAGGCAAAACAACATCAAACGCAGACATACGATCGGTTGCCACCATCAGATAGGCATCCTGAAGATCGTACATATCACGGACTTTGCCGCGTTGCATGAGATTAAGAGAAGAAAAGTCCGTTTCTCTAACAGCATGGGTCATTTTTAATATTTCCTTTGGTCATCAATGGTCGTCAGGTAGTCAACCTTATCGTTGTGGGCCCGATTGCCCACACATATCAGGTGTCGCTGGAGGGGGACATGGCATTAAATGCATTAATGTAGCGTCGTAGGGTTTTCAGGGAGCTGTCATCAATGGAAAGGAACTCAATGCCGGATTGGAACCGACCGGTTTGTGTAGGCCGATTAAACACGACCTTCCCGCGAATGGTGACCATATCTTCTTTGAGTCCAACGACAACTTTTACTATATCATTCTCATTGAACGGAATATGCGTTTCCAGCATGATCCCGGATTCGGATACGTTGATGGTGCGTCCCATGCCCTGCGTTACAGAGTCATTATTATTTTTGTCTATGTGCTCATAGTTAAGTAAATAGATCGAGTCTACCCTGGAATATTTGCGTTTTTCGTTCATGGACATTCACCCTTGTTCCAATGGAAGAGGTTGACGATGTTAAACCGTTACCAAACGATCAGACGCCTTGTCGGACTGATAAAGTTGAATCGGTAGCCGTCGCCTTCTTTGCTTTCAAGGAATTGCAGACAATATCCGAGGTAACCGAGATGCTGGTCGCTAAATTATCAACGATGTTCTTAAATGTTGTTGAGAGGCGATTATATTCTTTTTGCAGTGATACCGCCTGAACTTTGGAAACTTTTATATTATCCGACCCGTAAATGGATGCACCTTCGGGTTCCAGGCCCGAATTGAGAAAAGGCACACTACCGAAATAGTCTCCTTTGTAGAGGTGGCAAAGCAGTACCGGGCCGTTTGGGGTTCTGCGAACGACCGATGCGCGTCCCTGCTTGATGATATAAAGCTGCTCTTCTTTCATCTTGGCTTGGGGAATGAGGACCTTTTTGTCTTTTAGAATGTCTAAGGGTTGAACATTTCCATCATTATATTCAACGACACGATCGGTAAGCTGTTTGATGCGTTTGTCCAAACTGGTCAGATAGGCTCGAAATTCCATTGACATGGCCGCATATTCCTGGGCCAACCGTTGGGAATCCAAAACGCCCAGTTGGACATTGCCGACCGCTATGGCTGTTGCTGTGCGGATGTGCCCCTGCAACAAAAAGGATGCCATGCTGCCCACAAAGGAACCATCACCAATGCGAATAATAGGAATCTCCCCGGCGTCGGTCTCTTTGACAATATCAACAACCCCCTCTAGGATGACCCATATCCAGCTGCCGTGCTTGCCCTCTTCAACGATATATTCACCATCGAAAAAATCTTCCTCATCGACGACATACATGTAGTCCACAAGGGGACCTTTTAGGACCGGGGTTTTGGATATAGACGCCTTTAATTCGTTGATTTTGGTATCGGCATTGGCCGTTGGGCCAATGATTGGCGTCTGTCCGTCGTCCACAAGCCGCATCCCTTCCAGCACTATTCCCATGCGGCTTTTGGCAATGCGTTTTTCGGCAAATACGGCTTCACGGGTAAATTCAAAGGATCCGGAAAGCCATCCGAAAAGAGAATAAAGCGCCTCGATCCCCTCTACCGTGTCATTTTGTGCATTTATGGGGTTTCCATCAATGAAGTAGACAAAGGCAGGCACTGGGGCGTAACGGTTGATCAGCCGAAGAACGCCTGTACTACCGCTTGACCCAAGAAGCTGAATGATATCACCTAAGGACAGGAAACCCAAGCTTCCCGATAGCACCACGCTTTCATTCATAGGAAATATGATCCCCTATTTGGCCCACTGAAATTCTTTTTGTAAGGATTTCAAGGTTTCCATTAAGCAGGTCTTGAGTGTTATGCCCACCCCGTCACCTTTGACCGCACTTCCGGGAAATGATGGAACCTTCAGTTGCCGGTTGAGGTCTCTTTCCATCTGCTCAATAGACATCAGCGGAATACCTTCGTCAGCCAGATCCCTTTTATTGTGCTGAATCACCAGTGGCACTTTGAATATGCTTTTTCCGTATTCCTTGAGATTGGCTTGCAGATCTTTTAATGACAGCATATTTTTTTCGCGTCGAACTTCCAGAGAGTCGGCAACGAAAATGATACCATCGACCCCCCTTAAGACCAGTTTGCGCGTTGAACCGTATTTTACCTGGCCGGGTACCGTATACAACTGAACTCGAACATCACAGCCTTTGATTTTCCCCAGCCCCATGGGTAGAAAATCAAAAAACAAGGTTCGGTCGCCCTCGGTATTGATGGAGACCATCTCACCGGTAACCTGCTTTTTGTAAGACTTGAAGATGTATTCAAGATTCGTTGTTTTCCCGCAACGCCCTGCACCATAGTAAACGATTTTGCACTCGATTTCCTTTTTTTTCAGGTTAAAAATAGCCATATAGAATTATCCTTCACTGATGAATGATATGAGCGCTTCAAGAAAGTATATGTCAACACGACAAAGACCGTTGCAAGGGGTATCAAGTGCTTGAAATTTTTAGATCAAGGCAGAAATCTCCCCGTTTCGGACCACTATCAATCTGGGTCTTGTTCGCAACTACGGCCGTTCCGCTGAACATCGCAATGGGTGAGTAAAACTGAATATCTTCAAGCGTGTCTCCATTTTTCAAATCCTCAATCATTCCTTTATCGTTTTTTGGAATGATCATGCTCAGCAAATCACCGGATTGAAAGTTCACATCAATTTCAACCATCCTCCCCATATGCGGGCCGCTGGAGAAAGTGATCCCAATGGATGTGATTTCCAGAATTTCTTCTTCGGGCTCATCAGGCATACTGAATTCGATACCACCGCTTTGTGTCGTATCCGCTTCGCCTTCAACCACAGGAGCGGGAAGTGTTTTTTCGATGCCCCGTTTTTCCAGAATGGGTTGGAGATAGGCCCGGATGGATTCCATTTCGCCGGTGGAAAAAAGATCGCTTGAAAACCATTGGTTGTACTGGTCAATGGCATCATCCGCCGTGCCCATGGCCATCTTACAGCGGATGATATTCCTTGCCGCTTCCAGCCGGTAGGTATCATCTTTTAAAATGGCCTGCAGCTCAACAATGGATCGTTCGAACTGCCCGAATCTGGCCAGGGCCACTGCTTTTTGTAAGTCATTCTCGCCAAAAAGGTTTTTAATCAAGTCCTGGCCCTTTTCAGACAATTCAGGGGATGCCGGTCCGGTCTGGGCTTTCTCGGTTTTTTCTTCAAGAGATTGGATTTTTTCTGAAATGGCCTTGATCAAGCCCTCTTTATTTTTCAAATTATTTATATTATTAATAATTTCTGAAGCTGCGGTGTATTTTTGTTTTGCATCGGCGAAAAGTCCTTGAGCACGATACAATTCAGCTTCATTTAAAAGAGATTTGATTTGGAGCCTAATATCCATTCACGATCCTGTTATTTTTGATCGTTTATGCATGTTGCGTGAATGCCGCTGGTTGATCAAGGCATTTTTTTCGGTTGATCGGGATTCGATATGGAATGATTCCCAATGAACCTAATATTTTGCCATCACAAGATGTTTTATCCTGTTTGCCCTTTTATTGTCAACATTTGAGAACTAACTATTTATAAAACAAACATATTGACATTGACCGATGGTATGTTATCAAGACCTCTTCACCTTTTTCAGCCGTTTTAAAAAAATTCGACACAATAACCCATCAACCCAAAAAGGAGCAAATTATGGACAAAAAGGTTACAGTTGTCGGCGCGGGTAATGTTGGCGCCACCGCCGCCCAACGGCTGGCTGAGAAAGAACTGTGCGATGTCGTTCTCGTCGATATCGTTGAGGGTGTGCCCCAGGGCAAATCATTGGATCTGACCGAAGCCGCACCGGTTGAAAAACATGACGCGAAGATAACCGGTACCAATAGTTACGAAGCGACTGCGGATTCTGATATCGTGATTATCACTGCCGGTATTCCCCGCAAACCGGGCATGAGCCGGGATGATCTGATCAGCACCAACGCGGGTATCATCAAAAGCGTTACCGAACAGATCGTCAAATACTCTCCCAACACGATTCTTATCATTGTCAGCAATCCGCTGGATGCCATGTGCCATGTGGCCCTGGAGGCATCGGGATTTCCCAAAAACCGTGTAATCGGGATGGCAGGAGTGCTGGATTCCGCTCGCTTTCGGGCGTTTATCGCCATGGAATTGAACGTTTCCGTGGAAAATACGCACGCTTTCGTTCTGGGTGGCCACGGCGACACCATGGTTCCCCTGCCCCGCTACTCGACCGTTGCTGGTATTCCCATTACCGAGCTGATCTCCAAGGATCGCATTGACGCATTGGTCGATCGCACGGCCAACGGCGGTGCTGAAATCGTCGGGCTGCTGAAAACCGGCAGCGCCTACTATGCCCCGGCCTCTTCAGCCGTGGAAATGGCCGAATCCATCATCAAGGACAAGAAAAAAATTCTGCCCTGTGCCGCCTATCTGACGGGTGAATACGGACTCAATGAACTGTTCATCGGCGTGCCGGTAAAACTGGGCAAAGACGGTATCGAACAGGTCATCGAAATCACGCTCACCGAAGACGAAAAGGCCGCCTTGATGAAATCGGCCGATGCCGTGCAGGGATTGAAGGAAACCCTGGCCAAATTAGGATAACACCCATCCATTACTGGATGGACACGATGTTAAACGCTCAATGGCTTAAGTCAAGTCAACGCCTGTTTAATAGCTTGGGCCAATGAAACCGTAATACCGGGCAGTTCGCTGATCTCTTGGGCAGTGGCTGCCCGGATCTTTTTAATGCCACCGAAGTGCTTCAGGAGCAGGGCTTTGCGTTTGGGGCCAACCCCGGCGATACAGTCCAGCTGAGATCCCACCATGGCCCGACCCCGTGTTTTCCGCTGAAACGTGATGGCAAACCGATGGGCCTCGTCCCGAATTTGCTGCAACAGTAAAAGCAGCCGTCCATCTCGTCCCAGATTAACGGGATTGGCCCGATTGGGCAAATAAATTTTATCATCGGTTTCCCCCCGCTGCACATCTTTCTTGGCAATGCCGGCGACACTGAACTGCCCGGAAAGCCCCAGATCGGTCAATACGCTGATGGCGATTCCCAGTTGGCCCTTGCCGCCGTCCACCAATAAAAGATCCGGCTCCGGGTTGGCCGCATTGATCTTTTTAAAACGCCGGGTAAGCACTTCAGCCATGGTCGCATAATCATCCGGAGCGGCCACCGTACGGATGGAAAACCGGCGGTATCCGTTTTTATAGGGGCGTCCGTGCTCAAAGACAACCATCGCCGCCACTGGATGGGTGCCGGCCAGGTTGGAGTTGTCAAAGCATTCAATCCGTTGGGGCAGCCGGTCCATGTGCAGCCGTCGCTTTAACCCTTCCAGAATGTCGGCATCCTGTGAGATTCTTTGAATTTTTTCCCGAAGTGTGTTGGCCGCGTTGGTCTGGGCCATCTCAAGCAGGCGTCGTTTCTCGCCCTTTATCGGTTGCCGGATTTTCACCCGCCTGCCTTTCCATTCGGATAACGTCTCCTCCATCAGCGCGGCATTGTCCGGCAGGATAGGCACCAGGACTTCAATCGGGATATCATGGACCTTCTCATAGTACTGCCCTAAAAACTGAGCCACCAGTTCTGCGGGTTCGGACGGCACCTGGGTCATTTCGAAATGACGAATGCCCTGCAAAAATCCCCGCCTTAAAGTCATTACCGACAATACCCTGAAATCGATGTTTCCGCTGATGCCGATCACGTCCCGATCCAAAAAGTCGGTCGTCACCGTGACCTGCCGTTCCAATGTTTTTTCAAGCGCCTGCATCCGGTCCCGCAGTGCCGCGGCCATTTCAAAATCCAGACGCTCGGCGGCTTTTTGCATCTGGCGCTGGATGCGTTTGATCAACTCGGGCGTTCGGCCTTTTAGAAAAAGGATCACTTCTTTGACGATGGCCTTGTAATCGTCTGCGTTCACATCCAGGCAACATGGCGCCAGGCACTGCTTCATCTGATAATGAATGCAGGGCCGGGTCCGGTGCCCCATGGATCGGTCGCTGCATTTTCGAAGCGGAAAGGTCTTGTTGATCATTTTGACGGTCTGGCGCACACCGTGGGCCGAGGTAAAAGGCCCGAAATAAACGGCCCCATCTTTGGGGGTTTTGCGAACGATTTCGATTTTTGGATACGCCGCCTTGACGTTGATACGAATCGACGGGTAGCGTTTGTCGTCCTTTAGAACGACGTTGAAACGTGGCCGGTGCCGTTTGATCAGGCTGGACTCTAAGATCAGGGCCTCTTTTTCCGAGGCGGTGACGACCGTTTCAATGTCAGCTACGCGGGTGACCATCAAGGCGGTCTTGGCACTATGGGTGTCCTGGCGCTGAAAATAGGACGCGACCCGTTTGCGCAGGTTAATCGCCTTGCCCACATAGATGACCTGTCCGCTTTCATCTTTCATGATGTAGACACCAGGCTTTTCGGTAATCTGTTTGATGGTTTCGGCCATCTGAATCAATGGATCCGGCTTGTCTGAATCGGGTGCCATAGCAAAACCTATGGAGAGATATGGGAAATCGTCAGATCAGGATTCAAAAAGCATGCGTTTTCGAAGTGCTTTAATGCGATCACGGAACTCGGCGGCTTTTTCAAAGGCCAGTTCTTTGGCTGCATCCTGCATGTGTGCTTCCAGATCACGGATCATGGCCTCCAGGTCCGCCTCGCTCTCAAAGTCGGCCGTCACCTCGGCCACGGTGTCGGTCTGCATTTGTTCATCCGATGCGGTATAGGCCATGTCGAAAATATCGGTAATGGTCTTGCGAATGGTTGTGGGAATGATGTGATGGGTCTCGTTATAGCGCTGCTGAATTTCCCGTCGCCTTTCGGTCTCCTCCATGGCCTGCCGCATGGATGCCGTAACCTGGTCGGCGTAGAGTACCACCGTTCCATTGCTGTTTCTGGCAGCCCGGCCAAAGGTCTGGATCAATGACCGGGTGGAGCGCAGAAAACCCTCCTTGTCCGCATCCAGAATCGCCACAAGGGATACTTCGGGAATGTCCAGCCCCTCCCGCAACAGGTTGATACCAATCAAGGCGTCGAATTTGCCCACGCGCAGATCACGAATGATGTCCATGCGCTCCATGGTGGAAATGTCAGAATGCAGGTAGCGCACCGCCAGCCCCATGTCGGTGTAATACTCGGTGAGATCTTCGGCCATGCGTTTGGTCATGGTGGTGACCAGGATGCGCTCCCCACGCTGTTGACGCTGACGAATCTCTTCAAACAGGTCGTCCACCTGATTGCGGGCACTGCGCACATGCACGATGGGATCCAGAAGCCCGGTGGGTCTGACGATCTGCTCCACCACATGTCCATGGCTCTCGGACAGTTCATAGGCCGCCGGGGTGGCCGACACATAAACGATCTGGTGAACGCGCGAGCACCATTCCTCAAACTTGAGCGGCCGGTTGTCCAGTGCCGAAGGCAAGCGGAATCCGTAATTGACCAATGTCTGCTTGCGCGAACGATCGCCTTTGTACATGGCCTGGATCTGGGGGATGGCGATATGGCTTTCGTCGACGAAAACGATAAAATCTTTGGGGAAGTAATCCAGCAGCGTGGGCGGCGGCTGGCCGGCCAATCGGCCGGTCAGATGCCTGGAGTAATTTTCGATGCCGTTGCAGTAGCCGATTTCCTGGATCATCTCCAGATCAAACAGGGTGCGTTCATCGATGCGCTGGGCCTCGATGAGTTTGTTCTCCTGACGAAAAAATTCAACGCGGTCTTTGAGCTCCTGGACAATGGTCCGGGTGGCGCGCTGAAGGGTGGCCTTCTGGGTCACATAATGGCTGGCCGGGAAAATGGATATCTGATCGAGGGTCTGCAGCGTGGTCCCTTTAAGCGGGTCAAAGGTCTGAATGGTCTCGATGTCATCGCCGAAATAGTCGATGCGAACAGCCACATCCTCTTCATAAGCCGGAAAGATCTCTACCCGGTCCCCACGCACCCGGAACACCCCCCGGTGAAAATCCATATCGTTGCGCTGGTAATGGATGGAAACCAGCTGATATAGAAGACGCTCGCGCGGCAATTCCATATCCGCGGAAAGCTCGATGCGCATGGACAGATAATCTTCAGGTGCCCCCAGCCCATAGATGCAGGATACGCTGGCCACCACGATCACATCGGTTCGTGACAGCACGTTGCGCGTGGCGGAGTGGCGCATCTTGTCGATCATCTCGTTGATCGACGAGTCTTTCTGAATATACGTGTCCGTGGTGGGAATGTAGGCTTCCGGCTGATAATAATCGTAGTAGCTGACGAAATATTCGACCGCATTTTCCGGAAACAGCTGGCGAAATTCGTTGTACAACTGGGCCGCCAGGGTTTTGTTGGGCGCCAGGATCAGCGCCGGACGCCCCTCCCGGGCGATAATGTTGGCCACGGTAAAGGTCTTGCCCGAGCCGGTGACGCCTAACAGGACCTGGCTCTTTCGGCCTTTGGCCAACTGGTCGCTGATATGTTCGATGGCCTGGGGCTGGTCGCCGCAGGGCGTAAATTCAGATACGATTTTAAATGCTGCCATGGGCGTTTATCAGGTGGCGACTTTCCAATGGGTGCCATCGGCCTTGTCTTCCAGAACGATGCCGGCGTCCTGCAATTGATCGCGAATCTCGTCCGCCCGCTTCCAATCCTTGTTCTTCCGGGCCGCTGTCCGTTCGGCCACCAATGAGTCGATGGTCTCAGGCGAGATGGTCATATCCTGCATCTGATTTTGCGTCCGCTGATCGAAAAAATCGCGCCAGGACTGCTGCATGATTCCCAGTATATTGCCGATGCGCAAAAGATCGGCGGCCAAATCCGCCAAGGCAGTGTCGGCGTTTTCACCACTGTCTTCATCCAGTAGACGATTGGTTTCTTTTATAAGGTTGAAAAGAATGCCGATCCCCTTGGCCGTGTTGAAATCATCATCCATGGACTTACAAAAATCCTGCCAGTAACTGGTATTGGACGGGGTGTCGGTATTGGCCACAATGGAGGCTTCCTCATCCAGGCGCTTGATCACACCGTAGATTTTGTCCAAGGCCTTTTCGGTTTCTTTCAGGTGCTGATCGGCAAAGTCAATGGGGCTGCGATAGTGATTGGAAAGTAAAAACAGCCGCACGGTTTCAGGATGATAGGCCTTGAGGATGTCTTTGATCATTAAAAAATTATTCAATGATTTGGACATTTTTTCATTGTTGATATTCACAAAGCCGTTATGCATCCAGTACCGCGCAAAGGGTTTGCCGTGGGCCGCCTCGGATTGGGCGATTTCGTTTTCATGGTGAGGAAAAATCAAATCCTTGCCACCGCCGTGGATGTCAAAGGTTTCCCCCAGCAGCCGCCGACTCATGGCTGAGCATTCGATATGCCATCCGGGACGCCCCTGCCCCCATGGACTCTCCCATGACGGTTCACCGGGCTTGGCGGCTTTCCAGAGCACGAAATCATAGGGGTTGCGCTTGCTGGTGTTGATCTCGATGCGACTGCCGGCAATCATGTCTTCGAGCTTGCGGCCAGAAAGTTTTCCATAATCGGCAAATGCGTCCACGGCAAAGAAAACGTCTCCATCGCCCACATAAGCGGCATTTTTATCAATCAGTGTTTGTACAATGGCAATAATGTCATCGATATGTTCGGTCACCCGCGGTTCATGGTCGGCGCGCATGACGTTGAGTGCGTCCATGTCGCGGTGGAACTCGTCGATAAATTTTTCGGCCAGTTCAAGGGCGGGCATGCCGACCTCAGCAGCTCGCTTGATGATTTTGTCATCCACGTCCGTAAAATTGCGTACGTAGGTCACCTGATAGCCCATGGCCCGCAGGTATCGCACGACAACATCAAAGACGACCACCGAGCGGGCATGCCCCACATGGCAGGAGTCGTAAACCGTGGGCCCGCAAACATAGATCTGAACTTTTCCAGGAACGACGGGGTCAAAAGGTTGCTTGGATTTTGTCAGTGTGTTGTAGATACGTATTGCCATGGTTACCCAATCTCACTAGCGTATTAATTGCCGGTTGACGGCGTTATGGATTGTCCAAAAGGACCACGCACATGGCGGCGATTCCCGCCCCCTGGCCAATGTTTCCCAGGCCTTCGGTTGTGGTGGCTTTGATGTTGATGCGGCTGTGATCCACGCCCAGGCAGTCGGCCATGCGCATGGCCATTTGCGTTTTGAAAGGGGATAATTTCGGCGCCTGGGCGAACACCGTTGCATCCAGGTTGACCAGACTCAGCCCGCGCTGCCTGACAAGGCGGTAAGTGGTGTTAAGCAGATCGATGCTACAGGCGTCTTTGTACTGGGGATCGGTATCCGGGAAGTGTTCACCGATGTCCCCCATGCCCGCGGCCCCCAAAAGGGCATCACACGCCGCATGCAGCAGCACATCGGCATCTGAATGTCCCAAAAGCCCTTTTTCGAAGGGGATCTCGATCCCGCCCAGAATCAGTTTCCGGCCCGCAACCAACCGATGAATATCGTATCCCAACCCCACGCGTGTCATTCAGCCGACCATCTTTTTACAATTACCAGTTACCATTACCAAAGATTAACAAATCGCAATAAAAAATGATTTTAATACCACACTTATAAATGGTCGTAAAGCAGCACCCGGCATCGAATCAAACAAAATATTCGCTGTCAGCCAGACGCAAATACAATAAACGGGAAAAATGCCGCATTTCAGACAGATTCGTAAAAAGCCCGAGATCAAGGCTTGCGAATCCCGAGGAATACCGCTATCGCGGGTGCCGAAGGCAGCGTACATAGAGTACTCCGCAGTGACGAGGGATGAAGCGTAACGCCGATATCGGGCTTTTAACGAATCCGTTAAGTATGACTTGACCGCCCTGATGCCCCTCAAGTAAACAAAGATCTGTTTTTAGTCAGTGTTCATCCAGAAATGGTCTATTTCTTAACGGATAAAAGTTCAATGAGGAGACGCCTACGTGGATGTAAGTCAATTTGTAAGAAAGGTTCTTGACTCGGGTAGAACCGCCTTGTCGGAAGCGGAATCAAAGCCAATATTGCAACAGTACGGGGTGCCCGTCGTAACCGAAACTACGGTGGCAACACCCGAAGATGCCGTTCAGGCCGCAACCGCCATGGGGTACCCGGTCGTTTTGAAGGGAGTTAGCCAAACCGTCCTGCATAAAACCGAGGCCGGTCTGGTTCACCTGAATTTAGCCGATGACGGTGCGGTTACCCGGGCAGCGCAACAGATTCTGAAAAATGATTCTGATATGGCGATTCTCGTTCAGCCGCAAATCAGCGGCCACCGGGAATTCGTGGCCGGACTCTTTCGTGACCCCCAATTTGGCCCGGCGATTCTTTTCGGGCTGGGCGGGATCTTCACCGAGGCCCTTGCCGATGTTGTTTTTCGGCTGGCCCCCTTATCCGAGCAGGATGCACTGGATATGATTTCATCCATAAAGGCCCGCCCCTTGCTGAATGCTTTTCGCGGCGAGACGGCGGTGGATCGGCAAGCCCTTTTGCAAACACTGATGGGGCTTTCCGCCCTTGCCGTTGATGTTCCCGAGATTACCGAGATTGATATCAATCCACTGATCGCCACAGCGACCGGAAAGCTTGTGGCGGTGGATGCACTGATCACCCTGGCCAGCCCGGATGGTATTGATGCCGACCCGTCACGGGTCGAGCCGCGCGACATTCACAGGCTGTTCTATCCGCGCTCCGTGGCGTTTGTCGGCGCTTCTTCAGAAATGGGCAAATGGGGCCATACTTTGATCTGCAATACCCTCAGCGGAGGGTTCCAGGGCAAGGTCTATGCGGTCAATCCCAAAGGGGAGATAATCGCCGGCAAGCCTTCTTTCCGGACGGTGGCAGACATCCCCGGCCCGGTGGATCTGGCCGTGGTGACCATACCGGCGGCAGCGGTGCTGGACCTGATTCCACAGCTCAAGGCCAAGGGCATCGAAAAGGTTGTGATGATCACATCGGGATTCGCGGAAACCGGTCCCGAGGGCAAAGCGCTGGAACGTAAGCTGGCTGAGACGGCACAAGCTGCCGGCATCCATATCCTGGGGCCCAACACCATGGGCATCTGCAATCCGCACATCGATTTTTTCTGTACAGGCGCGCCGGTACGTCCCATGGCCGGTCCAACGGCTGTCGTCGCCCAATCCGGCAACATGGGGGTCCAGCTGCTGGCATTTGCCGAACAGCAGGGAATCGGCATCCGGGCCTTTTCCGGTTCCGGCAATGAAGCCATGATCACCATCGAGGATTATCTGGAAGGGTTTGAAGTCGATGAATTGACACAAACGGTGATGTTGTACGTGGAAAGCGTCAAACAGGGGCGTCGCTTTTTCGAAAGCGCCCGGCGGGTGAGCCGAAAAAAACCGATTGTTCTGCTCAAGGGCGGTCAGACAAAGGCCGGCAACCAGGCGGCGGCCAGTCACACGGGGGCCATGGCCTCGGATGTGCGGCTGTTTGATGCGGTCTGCCAGCAGGCTGGAATTATCAAGGTCGACCAGCCCATGGAATTACTGGATCTGTCTGCTGCCTTTTCTTCCCTGCCCCTTCCCAAAGGCAATCGCGTGGCAATTATGACCCTGGGCGGGGGATGGGGGGTGGTCACCGCTGATTTGTGCAGTCAGCACGGCCTTGATATCCCCGCGCTTGACAAGGACCTGATCCGCCGCATTGATACGGTGTTACCCCCCTATTGGAGCCGCGCCAATCCCATTGATCTGGTGGGCGAAAGGGACCCGTCACTGCCCATGACGGTTATGAAAATTCTGCTCGAGTGGGATGGGTGCGATGCGGTGATTATGCTTGGCATCATGGGACGCAGGATTTTTCTGGGCCGCATGGCAGCAATGGTTGCCCAGGCAGACCCTGCCTATACACGTGCGTCACTTGACCAGGCCGTGGACACGTTGACAGACTGGGAAAACAAATATGTTGATCAGATTGTGCAACTGATGGAAACCTACGCCAAGCCGATTGTGGGGGTCAGCCTTTTCAACGACAGCCAGGACGTTACCGTTCGAAAGGCAGGCGGGAATCGGTTCAAATCGGTCTTTTACGACACACCGGAGCAGGCAGTAAAAGCGCTGGCCCACATGGCCGGGTATCAACGGTTCCGCAGCCGTTAGCGCCTGTTTGATAAATCCGTCTTTGGACACGTTGCCTGAAAGGGTAGATAATGTTTTTTCTGGATTCATCGTTGCTCATCGCTGCCGGCGCTAGCTTTGTGGCCGGGGTAATGGGCTACATCATTGCCCGCTTGTGGATCAAGCCCATCGTCAGTTACAATATTACCAAACGCAAACTGGATGCCCAGCTGAACCGTTACCTGGCACAGATGCCCGAAGGCCCTGCCGCGATGAATGAAAACAATGATTCGTCTGCCGGTGCGGATGCCCTTGGCATGGCGCGCAAAATGGCCATGAAACTGCTGTCCCATTACAATGACGAAATTCCCTACTGGTACCGTTTATTCTTGGACAGCCGGCAGGAATCCCCCACGCAGGCATCAGGATTGCTTACCAATCTAAGCAAGATAAAAGATCCCCAAAAACGCCGGTCACGAATCGAGGCCGCCAAAAAAGAACTGAAACTCCATGGAAAAAAAACGACCCGAAGCTAGCCAAATCGCCGTCGACACCAACCGTCAAGACGGTCTGCACACCTTTCTGATGGCAGGTGACACGATTCGCGGTGCCATGCTTGACGGCAGCTGGATGATCGCCCAAATGGGATGGAATCACGAACTGGGTGTCTTGGAAACACTCGCCCTGGGGCACGCCTACCTTGGGGCCTGCCTGATGAGTGCCAGTCTTAAGGGCAATGACCGCTTGCGCCTGCAGGTCGATTGTACAGGGCCGATCAAAGGTCTGGTCGTCGAAGCCAACGCAGCTGGCGCGGTGCGCGGTTTTTTGAAAAATGTGCCCATTCCCATCGACAACCCCCTTGAGGATTTCAATCTGGCCCCATTTTTCGGCGCCGGCTTTTTATCCGTGACCCGTATGCTGGAAGATGCCAAGCAACCCTTCACAGGACGGGTGATGATGGCCCATGGCCGCCTGGCAAAGGATCTGGCCCACTACTACCTGACATCAGAACAGATTCCCACCGCTTTCAGTCTAAGCATAAAATTTGATACGCGTGGACGTGTGGTTGCGGCCGGGGGGTTGTTTCTCCAGGCCCTGCCAGACGCCGAAGAAGAGATTATCAAAAAAATCGAAACGCAGGTGGTCAGTTTACCCTCCATTGGGGTTTCCCTGGCCGAAAAGACGTCCCCAAAAGATTTTGTACAATCCCATCTGGCGGATTTTTCTCCCCGTTTCGTTGACCAACGGCCGGTGGAATTTGATTGCCACTGCAACCGGGATCAGATTCGCAGTGTGCTCAAAATGCTACCGCCTGGTGAATTGAAGGACATCCAGGCCAATGGGCCGTTTCCGTTGGAGCTTCGCTGCCATCACTGCAATACGCGTTACCTGTTTGACCAGGATCAGATCGACCGGATTGTGGCCGTGCGTTTTGCGCAAAATTAAATCTGAAAGATGAGCTGCGGGCGATTATAAAACTCAAAGCGATGAATAGTAAATTAGGTCAAAACACAACGCCATGAATCGCTCTTCGAGGAATAAATGATTTTTATTATTGGTGGTTTTTCCATCATACTCCTGTTCTCGATAATCGTGGATTGCCGGGTGGATCAACCGGTACGCTTGGTTTATTTCAGCATACTTCGGATGCTGGTAATCATCATCTCTTTAGCGGCTGTCTATTGGGTTGTTGTTTTTGGTAAAGAATTCTATTTTATCCCGCTTCTATATGCTGCCGAATCGATCTTTGCCTTATTTTGGATGTTGTTGGCATATCGGTTTTTCCAAGTCAGAAAGGATAAAAAAAGGCAGAACATTCTGATTGAGCTACTTTTTCTTTTGCTGTCGACAGGGGTTCTGGTTACTGCATTAAATACCCATCTGACCCTGTTCGCCGGTGCGTCGATTGTTGATAAAGTACTGCTCATTTCCAATCCCAGTCTGTCCTACTACAGTGCTTTATTGATGCTCGTCTCGACCATACTGATGGCATGGCAAATCGAGGCCTTTTGGCGCTCGCTGGACGCTGGGGGGAAACAGGGCCACAAATATCTGGCAATTGGTATTTTACTGGTTTGTGCCATCATGGGATGGTCAGGCGCCTATCGACTGACTTACCTTCGACTGCCCCGCGAACATGTTCTGTTGTTGGCCGTTATACTCTTTTTGGGTGTCGCTTTCATTGCTTATGCACTAGTCAAGTACCGCTTGCTCAACCGCAAGTTATTCATTTCCAGGAAGGTGGTTTATGCCACGCTTACACCGCTTTTGTTTGCCGGGTATTTTTTATTTGTGGGCATCTCGGCCCTGCTATTAAAATTTTTCGACTGGCCCGTTCCTTTCGTAGCCAAGTGGACGTTTGTAATTGTGGGAATAACCGTCATCTGTGTTTTAGCACTTTCCGGCAGCATTCGCCGAAAGGTACGTTTTTTTATCAGTACGAATTTTTACGTGAACAAATATGAATATCGCGATGAATGGTTGGCTTTCTCCAGTTTACTGCAGGACAAACTGACCGAAAAAGGGGTGATTGAGGCCTTACATCAAATATTAAAAGATTGCTTGTATACACAACGCATTTTGATCTGGTCAGGAGATACACAAAATGGTTTTAAATTAATTCACCACGGAAAACAGCCTGTTGATGCGAACGCAATTTTGGCCGGCGATGACTCCCTTATTTGCTATCTGCAAAATAATCCCCACCTCTATGTCCAGGACGACCACGGGGATGCGATTTATCAGACCATTTTGTCCGAACGGGAATCTTTTTTCCAGTCCCACGGGATTGTCTTGTTGGTTCCGCTGGTATTGGGCAGCCAATTTGTGGGGTTGGTCGGATTAGGGGAAGAAACCACCGGGGGACGCTATGGACACGATGATTTCGATTTATTGATGGCATTGGGATCCCACGCGGCCTCTGCATTACTTGCCGTCCGAAATGCTGAAAAACTGGCCAAAACACGTGAACAATCGGCATATATCAAACTCTCAGCCTTTATCCTCCACGATATCAAGAATGCAGCAGCCATGCTTGACCTGGTGCGAGCCAATGCACCCCGCCACATGGCCAATCCCGAATTCCAGCAGGATATGTTGGAGACCATCGACGATGCGCTCAAACGTATGGTAAAGGTGCAAAATAGATTGTCCGTCCTTAAAAATGAAACCATCCCAAATTTCAAATCAACGAATTTATATATCCTGCTTGATTCCATCTGTAAAAAATTAACAAAAAAGAATGGCAAATTAGAAATCAATGTAAAATATTTCGACAGTGTTGCGGTTCACACCGATCCTGAATTCATTGAGCGTATTATCGAAAATTTGGTGCTCAATGCAAACCAGGCCGGCGCCACATCTGTCAATGTGACGGCAACGGTAAACGAAAAAATAAAAATATCGATCGCTGACAACGGTGTCGGTATCAATGAGGACTTATTGCCCTATGCTTTGTTCGAGTCTTTTAAAACCGGAAAGCCAGCGGGTAGCGGTATCGGCCTGTGGCAGGCCAGGCAGTTGGTCGAGGCGTTGGGAGGTGACATTCAGGCATTGAATTCTCCTGATGGTGGGGCGCTGTTCGTCCTCCTGCTGCCGTTGGAAAAAGAACTCTAAAAAGTTGAATCTGTAAAAGGACCTCGACCCGTCATGCCGGAATTGATCCGGTATCCGTTAACAAAGGAAATGACTACATTACAGCGTGAACTGGAATGCCGTTGTTCTGTAAGTCTCGTTTTTTTTTTCGTTACCCATAGAATAGCGAAAGGACGTCAGCCTATGGCTTCTGAAGTCCCAGGAAACGAGCAGACTATAGGAATCTCAGGCCTGATGGACCGGCCATGGGTCCCTTACGTGATGCCGTTTGTCATTTTTATACTGATCACCAGCCTGGCGAATTATTTTCCGGCACACCGGGACATCATTTACATCACGAAAACCATTGCCGTTGGTGCATTACTCTGGTTCTGGCGGCGTCACTACGTTCAGGATATGAAACCCCGGTTAGGCTTGACCGGCTATCTGACAGCGTTCCTGGCAGGGCTTCTGGTGCTGGTCCTCTGGATTGTGCCGGACGGCGTTTTGCCAAAAATCGGCACACCCGTGGGATTCAACCCTTATTCCTTTGGCTGGCCGCAACATGCTGTAATCGTACTGATTGCCATCCGGCTTGCCGGTGCTTCATTGGTCGTCCCAATCATGGAAGAACTTTTCTGGCGGTCATTTGTCATGCGTTATGCCATCAATCCTGATTTTCGCTCGGTTCCTCTTGGAACATTCAGTCTGTTTTCTTTTTCAGTTGTTGCTGTCCTTTTCGGTCTGGAGCATTTTCGTGTTGTTCAGGGGGTCATGGCTGGCATTGTTTACGGCCTGCTGGTCTTTAAACAAAAAACACTCAGGGGGTGTGTCCTGGCGCACGCTACAACAAATCTCGGGTTGGGGATTTATGTTCTGTATGCGGAAAACTGGCTGTTTTGGTAATATGTCACTATTTGCCCGATAGCCTCCCTGCCTGGTGAGCATCTTAGTCAAGCTTATCCAAATATTGTTAAAAAATCCGACAATATTTAATGAATTGGCCAACCTAATTGATCAGTCTGATTCTGGCTAAGAGAATTTTACGCTTACTTTTTGGCGGCTATCTCAGGCCTATAGAATTCCATGAGCAATGTGCTTCTACTAAAATAAGCATGTCGGTAATTTTTACATGCCTTTAAATTGGAAATCAAAAATAAAAAAAATATTATAAAATACAGGTATATATATGTTTGGCATGGTGTTTGAATAAAATATGTGGCAGTTAAACCACACAAATCTTTTTGGAGGAAAAATGTTAAAAAAAGTTATTCTCTTTTTATTCAGCCTGGCATTTTTTGTGTTTTTAGGGAGCCCATCATGGGCAACGATGATTACATTTACCGATACGACGGTGTTCACTAGCACAGGAACAACCCCAAGTGGAGACCTTGATGATTATGGCAGGGGAAATGTTAATCGATTAGATGGAATTGGGGATTATGTGGCTTGGACTCATCATTTTACCTATGATTTTCCGGTCGATACAGTTCTTTCGGGGACCTTGAGTCTTGACCTTAGGGATGATGGCGGATGGCTTGATTCTTATGAGGTAGCCTTTGGCTATGCTGAAAGCGGGGATTGGGATATCGGTGACGTTGACACAGGTTCATACAGCTATAATGTTGGCATTTCATCTTTGGCCGACGGCTCTTTTTCTGTAACGCTGGCCTCAGTCTGGGGAGATTTTTACATCGACAATTCCGATCTCACGATCAGCTACGAACCTGTGGCTGCTGAGCCGGTGCCTGAACCGGGGACTATAATCCTCATGGGTGTTGGTTTACTGGGCGTAGCCGTCGCCAGCCGTAAACGCTTCCAAAAAAAGGATGACTTGTAGTACTATTACCTAACCACATACAAATTCGGTCATCAATTCTAAAGATCCTCAAGGACTGCCTTGAGGATCTTTTATTTTCGCTTATGGGACGCGTACAAAACAGTTATTCAGATGTGTTAATGCGCATTTGCACGAAATAGGTTTGGCCGAATTCAAGCGTGTAAATCAAAAACTATCCGAAATCGATGTGGCAGTCTCGTCTCCCTTTCCAGTTGCCAATAGGTTTATGGTACGGGTAAATGCAGACACCGAATTCCTACCCCGTCTCAATCCCATGCTTATTGATCAGATCGTGCAGGGTAGGCCGGCTGATAGCCAACAACTTGGCGGCCCGGCTGATATTATTGCCGGTGTGTAAAAGCGCCTGCCGGACACAGCGGCGTTCAGCCTGATCGCGCGCTTCCTTCAAGGTGAGCAGGGATTCGGTTGACGATTCGGGTTCTGCATCATTCAATCCCAGATCCGATACTGTTATGGACTGACCATCGAATATGGTCAATGCCCTCCGGATTCGGTTCTGAAGTTCACGGACATTACCCGGCCATGGGTGGGCGGACAGCGCGGCCATGGCGGAAAGGGAAAAGGCTACACGGGATTGATTAGCAGCCCTGGCTTCGGTGGTGAGAAAATGGTGGGCCAGTACCATGATGTCCTCGGGTCGCTCGCTCAAAAGTGGCAATTCCACCGGCACTACGTTCAACCGAAAAAAGAGATCTTCCCTAAATTTTTTCTCTGCCACGGCAGCGTTGAGATCGGCATTGGTGGCGGCGATGATACGCACATCCAGGTGAATGGTACGGGTGCCGCCGATCCGTTCGATGGTGCCCTCCTGAAGCGCTCGCAGGAGCTTGACCTGCATATTCAACGGCAATTCGCCGATTTCATCCAGAAACAGGGTGCCGCCGTCGGCCAATTCGAATTTTCCTTTTTTCTGCTCGGTCGCTCCGGTAAACGCCCCTTTTTCATGGCCGAACAATTCGCTTTCAATCAGGTTTTCAGGAATGGCGCCGCAGTTGATGATGACCAGCGGCTTTGACGAACGGGGACTGAGTTTATGAATGATATTGGCCGCCACCTCCTTGCCCGTGCCCGAGGCACCGGTAATCAAGACCGGATAGTCCTTGCCGCTTATCTTTTGGATCAGCTGGAAAACCTTCTGCATGACATCGGATATCCCAATCATGCCCAGCAGTCCACTGCATGCCATGGTCTGTTCATGCAATCGGCGGTTATCGGTTTCCAGGTCATGCATGGCAAACGCTCGATCCAAAATGACTTTGAGCATGTCCACATCGATGGGTTTGGAGCAAAAGTCATGGGCGCCAAGGGCCACAGCTTGAAGGGCAATTTCCTGCTCAGCATTCCCGGTAATGACAATGATTTTAGTGGCCGTGGTGAGATCAGGCGCTTCCTGCAGCAATTTCAACCCCTGTTCAGGCGAGTCAGGGGATGGGGGAAGCCCCAAATCAAGGGTGGCCACGGCAAATTCGCCGGAAGATAGAAAGCCCCGTGCCTTGCTGGCATCCGGGGCAATGGTGATGGCATAAATATCGTTCAGGGACCATTTGAGCTGCTTGGCGACGGAGGATTCATCTTCTATAATCAATAGTTTTTTTTTGCTCATTTTGGAACTCTGTTTCGATTTAAAAAGCCAATTCTGGCTGCCGGCTTAAGAGCCGTTCAGATTTTAAATATCCATGATATATAATTTTTATCACAGAAATGAGCTAAATAAAATCAAAGCCTTTCATCTTTTAGGCGGTAGACGGGAAGAGACTATCCAATTGTACGCCGCACCTTCCCTGCCCCTGCCGCGAGGCTTGTTTTCCCCATCACACAAAGCATTACATGTTAATAATCTATGTATTGACTTATCTTCAAGAATCCTGCACACTAAAATCGAAAGTCAACGATAACCATAAATGCTTTAGTTAAAAAGACCATGACAAAAAACGACATCTATCCATCCAAAAAGTCCCTTACCCCCCGGCTGATTAGAAAAGGCGATGTCCCACCTTGTGTAAAAAAAGGAAACCAGTGCCGTGGATGTTTTGGCTGGCAGAATATGATCCGGGCTGCGGAATCAAATCCGAATTGGCGAAAGTATCCCCTGAGTTGCGAGATCACGGGATTGACGATCAAATTTTAGCATAGCCTCACTCACACGCGAAATAAGTTAAATCCGGCAGCCTTGCGATAAGGCTGTCAGGCCTGATCAGCTGTTGCCTATACTTAACAGACTGTTAAGTTCCCGGACAGTTCCGTTTTCCTTCACCCCTTTTTCATCATCCTGATTTCCTCAAATATATAATTTTATCAACAATATAAAAAAATATCCGTCACATTCATCATGGCATGCTTTTTGGCTAATGGTTTCCTTTCGTCAGCGGTTGCTTAACCATAAAAAGGGGACTGGGTATGGAAAAAAAGACCAAAACCGATCTTGTTTGGCATCATGGGATGGTGAATCGCATAGACCGTGAACGGATTAACGGCCATCGTGGCTTCACCCTTTGGTTTACAGGGCTGTCTGCCGCTGGAAAATCAACCTTGGCCGTTGCCACGGAGACGGCATTGTTTAACCGCGGATGCCGCACCTATGTCTTGGATGGCGATAACATCCGGCATGGATTGAACAGCGATCTTGGGTTCTCTCCTGAAGGTCGGACCGAAAACATCCGTCGCATTGCCGAAGTCGCCAATCTTTTTCGGGATTGTGGAACGATCAACCTGACGGCGTTTATTTCACCCTATCGCCAGGACCGCCGGCTGGCCCGTCAACTGAGCAGCGACGATTCGTTCATAGAAATTTTTGTGGATTGCCCTGTCAAGGTCTGCGAGCAAAGGGACCCCAAGGGGATGTACAAAAAAGCACGGCAAGGTATGATCAGCCATTTTACCGGCATCAGCGCACCATACGAAGCACCGACAGCACCTGAAATCCATCTTAGAACGGATATCTTATCCATTGATGATTGTGTCCGTTCAATCTTGGCCTATCTGGAAAAAAACCGCTATATCTTTACCTTTGAGCCGGGACGCACCAACGATCAAACACAAAAGCAAGTGGTCTCCGGTGGGGCGAGCGCATAGTCGTGGTTTTGATTTATGGGATCAATCCAGACAGTTTGACGCCAGGTGTAGACTGGCGATGGTTTTAGCATCCTCAATCTGACCATCGGCGATCATGGCCAGTGCGGTTCGCATGGCAATGGGATGCACAGATAAAAGCTCGTCGTCGTCCAGATCCTGGGTCGCACGGGTCAGATCCGTAGCTAAAAAAATGTGAATGCGTTCGTCTGAATAGGCGGGAAGTGGTGTGATGACAGCCATTTTTTTCATTTCCCGGGCAGTGTAGCCGGTTTCCTCGATAAGTTCGCGCTTGGCACAGGTCATTTCATCCTCATCCGCATCGAGGGTACCGGCGGGAATCTCCCATATAAAGCCGCCCACTGCATGGCGATATTGTTTGAGCAGCAGCACCCGGCCATCGTCCATGACCGGAACGATGGCCGCTGCACCGGGATGGCGAATGACGTCCATATCCATGGTGACCCCATGGGGCAACGTTATGTTTTCCATATAAAAATCAAAGACACGCCCCTTTTTAATCAGGGTGGTTTGATTGCATTTGGCATTGTTCATTTTTTATCCTGGTGATTGTTTTTGAAATGATCGACAAGCTGTTTGACCGTCTGTCCACCCGGTGATTTGGCGTCGGGGTTGATGGCCAGAAGCGACTGCCATGCGGCCAGTGCGCCCTTTTCGTCTCTGAGATCATGGAACAACACGATGCCCTTGTTGAAACGTGAAATTTCATGTTTGGGGTCGATCTGCATGGCCTGATCAAATGCTTCGACGGCTTTTTCCGGCTTGTCGTTGCGACGGTACATCACACCCAGATCGGTCCATACATTGGCGTTCTCCGGATCGATCGCAAGGGCTTTTTCATAGGCTTCGATGGCATCATCAACCTGTTCCAGATCAAAGTATTGATGCCCCAACTGAATCCATGCGTTTTGATCGGTTGGATGCTGCCTGACGTAATCCGTTAATTCTTCAATCGCTTTTCGGCTTTCAGCCACCGGTGGCCTCGATCCGCTGGGACCTTGCATCAATCCACTTTTATAGACGCCAAAGGCCACCCCGCTTATGAATCCGACCAACAGTGCCAGAGCCACGAACCAGATTACATTTTCACTTTTCACGTATCCGGCGGGTTTGTCTTCGCGCATGTTTTTTCCTATCGTAAAAGAGGTTGGTAACTTAAGGATGCCGACGTATCATCTTCGCTTGAGCATGTCCATGGTCAATTGTCCTGGCAAAACCGATAGCCGGCATACTGAGCTCACAGCACCGCAGATGCCCGTATAATCAAAACATACGCAGTGCCTGTTTTCCTTTTTAACGGGCGTCAGCCGATGGACTGTGACAGGGCCCCGCTATTCGTGAACTTTTGTTGGTATTCAGGGATCGTGACGATCGGTGGGCGTTCGTTCTCCTCAAGGAAGTGAATATCGGGTTGAAGTTTACCGTTAACCAGATGGTATTGGATCATTTCATCGAAAAGCTGCTGGTTGACTTTAACTCGATTTAGCTTTTGGATACGCTTAAGAAATGTTTTGATGATTACAAAGGACATCCGTCCCAGGGCTTTGGTATCCTGATTTTTATGCACCCGTCGATCCAGATCGACCTGGGCCATCACATCAAGGCCCCATTTCTCATGAATGTCAATCAACATACCGGTCTCCACGCCATATCCAATGTGAAAGGGAATGGCTTCGAAAATATCCCGATAACCGGCATATTCTCCGGAAAGGGGTTGCACGAACTGGGTCAGATTGGGCATGAACAGCGAGAAAAGGGGCCGGGTCACCAGTTCCGTCACCCTTCCCCCACCGGTGGGCCGCCACTTGTTTTCCCCCACAGAAATGGGCCGGTCGTAAAACGCTTTTGAAAACCGGATCTGATCCGAAAGCAACAGCGGCCCCAGCAGCCCGTAGGCAAATCGGTGGTGAATGTTTTTAATATCCGCATCGATGTAGATGATGATATCGCCTTGCGTGACATACAGGGCCTTCCACAGGTTTTCGCCTTTGCCCTTATATCGTTCCAGATCCGGCAGAATATCATTGGCTTCATAGACCATTACATCGTAGGACCTTGCAATATCGCGGGTGTTGTCGGTTGAGCCGGAGTCAATCACCACGATCTCATCGATCAGAGGATAACGGGTCATCAGCTCTGACTTCATGATCACGATTTCCTTGGCAATGGTGCGCTGCTCGTTGAGCGTTGGCAGGCATAAAGAAATGGTGACGTTTTTCTTGTTTTTCGCCTCGAGCAACTGATCAAGATTTTTAAATTCAGAATGATGAAACGTATTTGATTCAATCCAGTTGTTATGCATCACACACTCCATTGTCCATGGCCATGACCAACGCTGGAATCTGGGCAATGCCTTTGAACATCGGCTCGATCTCAATGATCGCGCCATCTTTGTGAAAGTTGTCACCCATGGTGAGCCCCAAGGTGATGGAAGGAATTTTATTTTGCAGGAAAATCGACAATGCCGTTTCACTGGGTTCACTGATGGCTTCCACATCCAGACGATTTAATATTCGGGAGGCACATTTTACCAGGGGATGATTGTGCGGCAACTGGGTGGCATTCAGATTGCTGATGCGGTTGAGTTTCAGTTCCACCGCATAGGTCTTGTTGACGCCGTCGACAATATCCCTGATGTCGCCATACAACTCTTTGACCATCCGGTCGGAATCACTGCGGATTTCAAATCCAATGTTGGCATCGTAGGCAATTTTGCCATGGTTGAACCCGCCGGCGATTTTACCGATGACAATATGGGTACGCGGCTTTTGTGGCAACCGCAGCCCCAGGATGGCATTAATCACTTCGTTGATGATCAAGATGGCATTGGGGTGATAGGGTTTGTCCTGCTTTTTCTCGGTTGCAATACTGCAGCTGATCTCACCGCGAATCATTCCGTCAGAGTAGTAGTTCAGCCGCCCCAGTTCCACACTTTCCAGACAAATCGCGCCCCGGATGGAACCGGGCCAGGATTTGAGCAATTGACGGATTCCTTTCAGGTTGCCCGGACCCAGGGAGAGGCAGGGGGCAACCAGAACAATGTCCGATGCAAAAGACAGATCCAGCCGCCGGAAAATCTCCGGAAGCGAGGCCAGCACGCCCACGGCGGCCGAGTTGTCAGACACCCCAATACCGCTGATGACCTTGTCTGTGACCTCGTAGTGCTGGTTAATCTCTACTTCAGAGAACGTGTCCAGATGGGCAACCACAAAAATGGATTGGGCATCGGGAGACGAGCCGTGAATGACACCGATGGCATTGCCAAAATCATCAATGCTGCACTCATCGATATCAAAATCGGCCATTCGTTCGACCAGGCATTCCGCCCGGCGTCGTTCGTGAAATGTCGGCGCAGGCACCTGACCGATTAAAACGATATTGCTGATGATGATTTCACGAATCTGCCGGATTTGATCCACAAAGGTCGGTAAAATATCCAAATACTTTTCCATCTTTTCCTCACGGGAGATTGTCACCGGCACAGGCGAAAAGCTGCCTGAGGTCGGTAACAACAAGATCCGGGGTTAATCGCCTGCACCGTTGATCCGTTTCCCGCAATCGGAGGGATCGCTGGTCTCCGGCAAAAAGGGCGGTGTTGAATCCAACCGATGCGGCCGGCAGGATATCGTTGAGCATATCATTACCCACATAAAGTACGGACGTTGCAGGGATGGTCATATCGTTGAGGGCGGACCGGGCACGCGTAAACATAATCGGCGATGGTTTGGCATGCGTCTGCCTATAAGAGTAAAAAAGCAGGCGGGGTTCAAAACCGCATGCGTCAAGCGAACGCCCCCAAAGCCACTCCAGCAACAACGGGGTGTAAAACTGAGCGTTGGAAATCACCCCCATCAAGATGCCAGCCGCCTTTAATGCGCTGAAAAGTTCATCCGCACCCGGCATCGGGTATACCGGGTTGACCAGCAGCTCATATTCCAGGGCAAATTCATCAATCCAGGAAGCTTGGGGAACGTTTAAAACTTGTGCCCATATTTTAACGATATCCACTTCAGGATAATCAACACCCTGTTGCCGGGCGGTGGTGTGATAGGCTTGAATTGCCGATTGCAACAAACGCCTGAATTCCTCCGGTTCCATGTCGATGCCGTAACGACGCAGTAATTGCACCAATTGATCATCTTTAGAAGATATGTCACACCCAACGCCGATATCTCCCGCCCCGCTGATCACAAGGGTGCCGTAGACATCGAAAAGAATTGCCTGGTATGGCTTAAGGCCGTCCAATTTCGGTGCCATGTGGGTGGCAATGGGCGCAAGCCTTTGCACATAAGTGCTTAATATGGAGGTATCAAGGTTCATAGCACCCCCATTGGAGAAGAGAAAAATGATCAAGATCAAAAAATGCCTCGACAACAACCGATTTGTCGATACGATGGCGGACTCGCTTACGAACCACTTGATCATAGATTACCAGCAGGCGGTCTTTGTATTGTTTCAACCCATAATGGTCAAGGACGGCTTGTCGATTGGATTCAATGGTATCAGGTCTTCCCCTCAGCACACCGGGATCATCCAGCCAGGGATTCATGGTCACCAACGTTTTTCGGGCATCCGGGTCTCCTATCAGGCGGTCCCCAACCATGCGTTGCAACCGTTCGTTGAGCAGGCCGTAATCAACCTGCTCGGATTGAACAAGGTCCGAACTCGCCTGATCCAGCTTGGTGTTGGTGATGGAATATTCGTACTGATCCGCGGCATTGACGACGGCTTCTCGCCAACACTGAAGATACAGATCTCGGTCAATCCAGTCCAACGGGATATCCAGCCTATCGTACAGCCCATCAAGTTGAATACCGTTGGCAGTAAAATCAGCGCAAACACCGTTAAGCCGTCGCCCAAACAACCATTTCCCGGCTGTCCAGGGTTCCAAAAAGGAAAATCCAAAGCCTTCGGCAATGCTGGTGGTAACCATGACATCCGCCTCACCGACCAGTTGGGAGAACGCGGTGGACTTGCTGGCTTCAACATCCACAGGCAGGCGATTATCGTTTATCCAACCGACCCAATCGCGATAGCTGGGGAAATCTGCCGGGCTGTTGGGTGGTTGGGTGATCGCCAACCGCCGGCCCTTTGGAAAAAACAACGATAACACAATTGCCTCCCCGATATTTTTGCGACGGATGGCACGCACTGGATATAGTACCAGTGGGTTGCCGTGCGCACAGGGGGTAAACGGAAGTGGTTCAATGGCATTGGGAAGATAATGAAGGCCGGTGTCCTCAAGCCCAGCCATCTGCAGTATTTTCTTGTCACGGCCATTGATGACACCGTAGTGACAGTCAATCGGATATTCGTCAGCAAAATAGACCAGTGGGCGTCCATCTTCTGCAAAATCATGGATTTGCAAAAAGAGATTTATCCCGCATCGCTGCAGTCGGCTGAGGATATTGATCAATTGCCGGTTCTTGGCGATCAATGGGTTGTGGATGTGTAGGATATCGCATCCGCCCGGCCATTGGCGCTTCAGTACACCCAGCACACGATCGGCCACCTGATCAGCATTTGCATGCCCGGTACCAGGCCGATCATAACCCAGTTCAGGGATTTCAACGATTTTGCACGGCAACCGGGTTCCCGCCACATCGCCGGTAAGCACCAGACAATCGCAGGAATGCTGAAGCGCGGTCACCTGCTGTCTTAAAACCGTGGTGACCCCACCGGTTTTCAGGTGGTAATGAACAAATGCGACCTTCATAAAGCCCCCGCAATGGAAGCGCAAAACTGTCCGTTCGATGTCGAAACTTCAGTAAGTTCAAAAAAATAGGCGGAAACAATCGAGGTTGTTTATTATTTAATAATATTCAATGTTTGTCAACTTTAGCGATACTGATCGGAATTAAAAACAACCATCATCGTCGCTGCCGATCCGCAGTTGACAGAACCTGTTTTGTATGTTGGTCTAAAAAGAGATTAGTCCTTTTTCATCACCATGTATCCGTTGTTTTTACCATTTCCCAACGCAGGAGTCGACATGTATATTCCATTCGATAAAGTCCACCGCATCGGGTTTATCTCCACCCGATTCGCCGGAACCGACGGTGTATCTTTGGAAGCGGAAAAATGGGCGCGTGTTTTTGAAAAAAAGGGACTCCAGTGCTTTTATTTCGCCGGTGAACTGGACCGTGATCCCAAATGTTCGTTTTTATCATCCAAAGCCCATTTTCTTGAACCGGAGATTCGTACGATTTTCAATACGGTTTTCGGTGTTCATGTAAATAGGGGACGGGATCGCCGGCTGACCACTCAGATTCAAACCATCAAGGAACAGCTGAAAGACGAACTTTACGATTTTATCGCAAAATACAATATCGATTTGTTGGTGCCGGAAAATGCAGTGACCATTCCCCTTAATATTCCACTGGGACTTGCCATTACGGAACTGATCGCCGAAACCGGTCTGCCAACCATCGCCCACCATCACGATTTTTTCTGGGAACGGCAGCAGTTCAAGTCAAATGCCGTCTGGGATTATCTGAACATGGCTTTCCCTCCGCATCTGCCTACTATTCGTCATGTGGTGATCAACACGGCCGCCGACAACCAGTTATCCCTTAGAACAGGCATTTCAGGGACCTTGATCCCCAATGTCATGGATTTCGCCAATCCTCCCCCACCACCGGACGCGTACGCCGCCGATGTCCGCGATGCGCTGGGATTGGATCCCGACGAAAAACTGATCCTCCAACCGACTCGGGTGGTCAAACGCAAAGGCATTGAAAATGCCATCGAATTGGTCAGCCGGCTGGGCATCAAGGCGCGATTGGTCATTTCGCACGCATCCGGTGATGAGGGGCACGATTATGAACAGCGCATTATCGACTATTCCCAGCGCATGGGGGTCAATACACTTTTTGTTTCAGATATTATCCATGACAACCGGTCCATCACTGATGACGGTCGTAAAGTGTATACGTTGTACGACATTTACCATCACGCCGATTTCATTACCTACCCATCCACCAAGGAAGGGTTTGGCAATGCGTTTTTAGAGGCCGTCTATTATAAAAAACCAATCTTGGTCAACCGCTATTCAATCTATGCATTCGATATTAAACCAAAAGGATTCCAGGCGGTTGAAATCGATGGGTATATCACTGATGAAGCCGTAGACCATGCCCGGGCCCTGATCAGCGACAATGCACTTTGCAAAACCATGGTGGAGGCCAATTACGCACTCGGTGAACAGTTCTACTCATACGAAGTGCTTTCTGATAAACTGATGAATTTGATGGTGTAAACGAGGAGAAGACGATGGCGCTTTATGTGGCTCAGCATGGCAAAAGCCTGCCCGCATCCGAGGACCCTAAAAAAGGGCTTTCCAAGGACGGACAATTGGAAACCCAGCGTATTGCCGAGGTGGCTGCCGGGTATCAGGTGCATGTTTCACGGACACTGCATAGTGGCAAACAAAGGGCTCGCCAGACCGCTGAAATATTCGAGCAATACCTGACGCCTGAAGGTGGCAGCGAAGCCTGTGACGGAATGAAGCCGCTGGACGATGTAACGCTGTTCGCACCTACCCTACCGATTGATCAAGACGTTATGCTGGTCGGCCATCTTCCTTTTTTGGAACGATTGATCGGCCTACTGGTTTGCGATAACCCGGAAAAGATGGTCTTCAAGTTGCAAAACAGCGGCATTGTCTGTCTTGATTACCGGGACGAATCTCAATTGATTGTCATTCGCTGGGCATTGATGCCCAATATCGGCAGGTAGAGATTGGTTTAGCGTTTGACCCACTTCAACTGGGCCAGAAATTTTTCAGGTTTGACAACAGCCAATGTGGCGGGGTTGATAACGATTGTCTGGGCATCAGGCAGATACCCATCCAGGATCTTTTCGGTTTGACTGATCAGGGCGTCGATTTTCAGGTCAGAAAGCGTATTGACAATCTTTAAATCATCGTCGGCTTGCTGATAGAGATAGCTGAGGCGATCGCAGGCAACCCGATAATATGCAATTTTCTCGGTGTAACGATTGATGTATGCCTCAATCTCCGCCATTAGCAATAGATTATAGTAAATTCGCGGATGTTCCAAGGCGTCAATCTGAGTCCTGATTTTGTTTTCCCGGAGCACCTGAAGGGCTTCGCTTTCCAATTCTTTCAATTTTGTCGACAATGCTTCTCGAATACTGACCGCATCCGCCTTGCGTTGCGCCATCTGACCATTGAGCAAAGCGATTTCGGCCATGGAGCGGCGCAATTGTTCTCCTTTGTCTTCGGCTGCAGCAGCCATAGAGAAAAGCAGCAGTACCAACAGCAGACCAAGCCCCCATGATTTGTCAATCCGTTTGGTAAGTTTCACTATCAATTACCTTTTGCCGTTTATCTTACGGTGCATCTCTTCGGAAAGAAACAGCCGGGTTTTTGGATTTTCCCAATGCGCCATGTGCTTGACATTGATCAGTTCGATCTGGTCTCCCTGCCATTCAGACAAAATGGCCACCACCCGGGGCGACAGTCTGGTCAATCCGTTGAGCGACAAACCTTTGCCCTTCCATTTGGCCAGATATGCAGCCGTCTCCGGCGACAAGTCTTTGAGACCATTTAATCCCAGCCACTCCCCTTTCCAGTCAGCCAACTGCCTTGCAGCCGATGGCGAAAGCGTGGTCAGTTCGTTCAAGAATAAATCCTTGCCTTTCCAGCTAGCCAGGCATTGGGCGGCTTCCGGTGACAATGCGGTTAATTTATGTTTCTGTGAAAAATTACCACTGCACATCGCGGCCCAAATGGCTTCATTTTCAGATTTTTTCGTTGACCGTGTTGGATCAGACGCATTCCCTTTTTGGGACAACTCAGATTCGATGCGTTGCCAAATTGAATCGAGATCGGACTCCGGCACATCAACATCGTCAATATTCAATTGGGAAAGCGCATTACGGTGGGCAGTCATGATCAAATGGGCCTGATCGAGAAACACATCAATATCGATATCACTGGTATGTTTGGCCATCATGGCCAGCAGGTCGACCTTTCTGGCCAGGTACAACAATTCCTCACTGTTATAATAGAGCGCGTTTACCGGATCTTTGAGTTTTTTGATGTAGGAATCACGCCGCTTAATGGCCTTTAGCCCCATGCTGACAAGTGGATCCGCCATGGCGGTTTTGAGGGTGATCGGCCGGCTGTTACCTGTTTCTTGAAGTGTCTTGACCAAATTCTGTAGTTCGGCATTGATACCGGTCTGGTAATATTCTCGCAGTTCCTCGATTTCTTTTCGCTTGGCAATCAGTTCATCGCGTAATTGATCAATCTCGTTCCCGATCGTTTTCAATTGGTACTGATCCGAAGAATTCTCGACCGGCTCAGGTGGGGACGATTTTTCGGCTGCAACCGGCTGCGGTTGCACGGTTTGTTCAACAGCAGGGGCTGAAGCGGGCAAGGCGGTTTCATCTTCAGGTGTCCCTAAATTCTTCTTGTAATAGTATCCTGCAAGGGAAAAAGAAATAATCAAAAACCCGGAAACGGCGATCGCGGTTTTTTTACCGATGCGTATCTTTTTTTGGATTTTTGGTAGCGGTGCTGTTTTTTTTGGGAGGGATGCTTTTTGGGTCGCCGGTTCGCTGTCCGTCTTGGATTCAGGCGCATTTTTTCGATCAGTAGATATTTTTTCGGTGACCGTTTTTTCTACTGCGGTATCGCCGTTCGCAGGAGAAATTTCTTCCGATTTATCCTTAGTCTCGTCCTTGACGATGATATCATCATTGCTAACAACATCCTTTTTACCCGCATCCTTACGCTCGCCAGCCCCGTCATCATCGGACTCATCAATGTCTGAAGTGATTTCTTTTAGAATATCTTCGATGTCGTCGGAAATATCATCTACATCCGAGTCCTCTTTATCTTTTTCAACATTCGCTGTTTCTTTTTTCTCAGGTGCGGCAGCAGGTGCCTTGTCTGCATCCGAAGGTTTTGTGTCAGTATCCTTGCCCTCTATTTCGGCCATGATACTCTCAAAGGCCTTTTGCTGGTTCTCATCCAGCGTATCCTCTGCATCATCACTGGGCTTTGTGGCCGCCTCAGACTGGGTGGCAGCGGCGGCTTCCTGGGCTACTTTTTCCAGTTCAGCGGCAAAATCGTCTTCGGCTTCGTCTGTTTCCGAAGCAGCGGCATCTCCGCCGGCATCCTTTTCGGTTTCATCCGCTTTATTGCCGCCTTCGATCTGAGCCATGATGCTTTCCAAGGCCTTTTTTTGCTCCTCGTCGAGATCATCCTCGGCATCATCACTGGGCTTCGTGGCCGCCTCAGTCTGGGTGGCGGCGGCGGCTTCCTGGGCTACTTTTTCCAGTTCAGCGGCAAAATCGTCTTCGGCTTCGTCTGTTTCCGAAGCAGCGGCATCTCCGCCGGCATCCTTTTCGGTTTCATCCGCTTTATTGCCGCCTTCGATCTGAGCCATGATGCTTTCCAAGGCCTTTTTTTGCTCCTCGTCGAGATCATCCTCGGCATCATCGCTGGATTTTGTGTCCGCCTCAGCCTCGGTGGCGGCGGCAGCTTCCTGGGCTACTTTTTCCAGTTCAGCTGCAAAATCGTCTTCGGCCTCGTCTGTTTCCGAAGCAGCGGCATCTCCGCCGGCATCCTTTTCGGTTTCATCCGCTTTATTGCCGCCTTTGATTTCAGCCATGATGCTTTCCAAGGCCTTTTTTTGCTCCTCGTCGAGATCATCCTCGGCATCATCGCTGGATTTTGTGTCCGCCTCAGCCTCGGTGGCGGCGGCAGCTTCCTGGGCTACTTTTTCCAGTTCAGCGGCAAAATCGTCTTCGGCCTCGTCTGTTTCCGAAGCAGCGGCATCTCCGCCGGCATCCTTTTCGGTTTCATCCGCTTTATTGCCGCCTTTGATTTCAGCCATGATGCTTTCCAAGGCCTTTTTTTGTTCCTCGTCGAGATCATCATCGGCATCGGCCATGCCGTTCAGATCCTCTGAAACAGATTTTTCACCTGACAATGGCGCACTATCCTTTGCCGCCTCATCTTTTTTGGCGTTTGACAGATCATCATTCGATTTTTGATTTGCCTTTTCGTTCATGTGCAACTAGTAGCCATAAAAAATGGCGCGATTTTTCTTGAATGTCCATGGAGCCAGTTGAAATACGCTTTTCATTTGTAACACGGTGGCGTTGTTTACCCGGTTAGGATATCGACGATACATAGTTCAAACTTAAGGATTTTATTGGGTTGTGAGGCGCTGGTGAATTTGGTTTCATCTTAAATGCGCGGCCAATTATTTCAATTTTGCAAAACGCATATTGACCGTACCGGGTAGGCTGTCCGATTAGACAAGTTTCTTGATTATTTACTTGAACATAGATATCTTTTAAAATTATGCATAAGTCGACAGGTGCCGATCAATAACGGTTTTCATTGTAGCCAGAGGAGAAGCCCATGAAAAAGACCGTCATTAAAGCAACCGGCCGCTACTTACCGCCCCGCCTTGTAACCAACCAGGATCTATCCCAGTGGATGGACACATCCGATGAATGGATTCTCCAACGCACCGGAATTGAAAAACGGTATTGGATACCTGAATCAGGTGGGGTTGGTGTCTCGGATTTGGGATTGGAAGCCTCGAAGATTGCAATGGATCGTACCGGATGGTCGCCGCAGGATATTGATCTGATCATTTTCGCCACCCTCAGCCCGGACCTTTTTTTTCCCGGCTCCGGATGTCTATTGGCCGATAAACTTGGGCTCAAATCCACACCGGCGCTGGATATCCGTCAACAATGCACCGGTTTTTTGTACGGGCTGACCACTGCCGATGCCTATATTCGCAGTAGTCTGGCCAAACGCATTCTTCTGGTTGGCGCGGAAGTGCACAGCACCGGGTTGGATGTGTCCACCAAAGGCCGGGATGTGGCGGTGATTTTTGGAGACGGTGCGGCAGCCGTCTGCGTCGAACGGATGGAGACAAACACCGATTCCGGTGTCCTGGCCTCTGCGCTGCACGCAGACGGCTCCCTGTCAGAAAGCCTGATGACCTACGCGCCGGCATCCCGTGACAATCCTCGAATTGATGAGGCCATGCTTCGTGAAGGCAAACACTATCCCACCATGGATGGGAAAAGTATTTTCAAACATGCGGTTCGCCGATTGCCGGAAGTCGCCAGGGAAGTATTGGAAAAGGCGGGCCTCCCACTTTCGGCCGTGGATCTGTTTATCCCCCACCAGGCCAACCTCAGAATCAACCAGGCCTTTGCCAAGACCCTGGATCTGCCCGAATCCAAGGTTTACAACAACATTCAGCAATATGGCAATACGACAGCGGCGAGTATCCCCCTGGCCCTTGATGAAGCCATCGAGAAAGGGCGCGTGGGGCCAGGGAGCACGGTCATGTTCTTAGGACTCGGAGCCGGCGTAACCTGGGGGGCGGTGCTGTATCGGTTCGCGACCTAAAGCCTATTAAAATCATTTCTTTCCGATCAATCGGGCAATCGGCCGCTGAACAACATCTTCAGATAGTGACGGTTAATGGGATCGACCGCGGCGAAATCGTGTTGGGGCGATTGGTTGCGCATGGCGATCTGGTCACGAAGCGTACCCGCGGTAATTTTCCCCAACTCGACACCAAACTGGTCAAATGGGTTAATCCCCCAAAGAAAGGCCTCGAAGATGGTTTTGGCTTCATAAAAGGAAAGCAATCGTCCTACGCTTTCCGGCTCGAGATTTTCGAGTACGAGTATGGATGAGGGCCTGTTTCCACTAAACGATTTGGCCGGATTGTCACTATCCCGACCGACGGCCAATGCAGTTGCCTGGGCCAACAGGTTGGCCCATAATTCCTGCTGATGGCCGACCCCTTTAAAGGCGCCCTCTTCCATCTGATATTGCGGATTCAACACGCCGATAAATTCAATGGGAAATGCCCTGCCCTGATGGGCCAGTTGGAAAAACGAGTGCTGCGCATTCGTGCCGGGTTCACCGAAGATGACCACACCAGCCGGCTGTTCCAGCCAGCGCCCGTCGGTATCCACTGATTTTCCGTTGCTCTCCATGTTGAGCTGTTGAACATGGGTCGCCAGTTTGCAAAGCGGTGAGGCATAGGGGATGATCGCGGATTGCGGGTACCCCAAAAAGCTCGTATTCCAGATCGTCAACAATGCGGCGATCAGGGGAAGATTTTTTTCGGGTTTGGCCGAGAGGGCATGCATGTCCATTTCCTCGGCCCCTTTAAGAAAGCCTTCGAACCGGTTGTATCCCAAATAGAGGCTGAGCGGTACGCCACCGACAGCAGAGCTCACACTGTAGCGCCCCCCGATGAAATCATACATATGAAAGGCTGCCAGTGCCTGGTCTTGGCCTTGGTCACCGGGGCTGCCTTTGCTGGTCACAGTAACGATATGCTTGGAAGCATCGATGCCCTTGGCGGCCAGGTAACGACGGATAAGGTCTTCATTGGCCATGGTTTCAGCGGTCGTGTAGCTTTTTGAAATAACGATCCACAAGGTCCGTTGGGGATCAACGCGTGACCAGAGCCGGCCAAAATTATGAATATCAACATTGGCCAAAAAATCCAGAGTGATATCCTTGTCTGCATATGCCTCAAGTGCATTGGCGACAAATTCCGTGCCCAGATAACTGCCGCCGATGCCCACGACGATCACATGCCTGAACGGCATCCCATTGATTGCTTTGATTGTTCCCTCATGAACCTGGTTTGAAAAACTGCGAATTTTTTTCAGCACCTGCCTTAAATCCGCTTTTGCATCGCGGCCGTCCACGTCGATGGGCTGGCTTGAAAAACTCCTGGCGGCCATGTGCAAAGCGGCCCGATTCTCGGTAACATTGACCTTTTTGCCTTCAGCCATTTGGGTAAATTTCGCCACGACATCGGCGACATCGGCCAGCGAGAAAAGCAGGTCCATGGTACTCTTATTCACACGCTGACGAGAAAAATCAAAAAATAATCCCCCACCGTTGACACTGAACGCGGCAAATCGTTTTTCATCGGTTAAAAGATGCTTGAGGTGCTGGTCCGCTGCCTGCAGGGTCTGGGCATGGTCGGCCAGTTGGCGATAGCAAGGGTGGTTAAAAAATCGATAATCTGGCATACCCCTCCTTTTCTTCGAATTCAGGTTCAAGCGCCTGCCGGATCGATATCGTATTGAATTTTTCGGAAGATTGATATTATCTGCTATTTTTCATCGTTGATTTCTTGAAAAATGGCGTGGGATTCCAAAGACGAGTGGGAGCGTGAACAGGAGACGCTGGTGGTCAGTGCGGTATGGATTCTGTCCAAAGGGATGCAGGTGTCCATGCAATCGGGGAAAAGGTAACGATCCACGCACTCACGGCAGGGGCTTTTTACCAAATATCCAATGTCAAAATCAAAACGGTGTCTATAGTTATTGGCCATGAGTTGTTTGCTATGGGTTTGAATCGTTATGGTAAATATTGTAGCAGATTACTGCAGCGCCCTGGCGATCCAACCAAACCATTATCGCGTCCTTTAATTGATACGATTTATGATTACCATAAGCAGCCAAGGTGTACAAGGCAAAACCCGCCCATTGTCTGAGCCTATCCATGCAAACCGAATTACAACGCCGACGCGTTTGTAAAACTTGACATGAGCGCGTTTACCCATTAGGTTGCCGACACACTCCTCAACAAAACCGAGTACTTCAAATTTTGTAAAAAAACAGGTGGAAGCATCAATGAAATTTTCTTCATTACTAAAGTCCTTTGCATGGCGATCGTTTTTTCAGACAATCTTCTTTTCAACCCTTCTGTTTTTGGCGTTTGGTTATTTTTTCTGGAAGTCCAAAGCGTTTATGATGCCCATAACGATTTTGGAATACGCGTATTTGTTCGCATTTTTGATCCTTTATGGTATATTGACATGGATGTTCCAAAAAATCACGCTGGCAAGGCTACTATCGCGTCACAGTGAAAGACCGCCACTGAAAAAGAAGGTATTGCAAGAGCTTCAGACCGTTGATGCGCAGCAGCAACACCGACCGAGGCAAAATCAAAATCATGAAAAGCGCCTTTTCATTCATCTTTTTGCCGTTCTTCAAAAGGAAGGCCGGTTGCTTGACTTTCTGAATGAAGATCTTTCGCCGTACGATGATAGCCAGATCGGCGCGGCCGTACGCAGTGTTCATGAAAACTGCAGAAAAACCATGGATCGCTATCTATCCCCCGAACCGATTTTGGAAAAAGCCGAAGGCGGCACGGTTAAAATTCCTGACGGCTTCGACCAAAACGCGATCAAACTGGTGGGGAATGTGGTGGGAGAGCCGCCTTTTACCGGCATCGTGCGCCATCGTGGATGGAAATTCAAATCGGCTAGCCTGCCCAAATTGTCGGATGCAGGCAATCCGGAGATCATTGCGCCTGCTGAAGTTGAAATCCAGTAATCGACCAATATAAAGGAGCCCCCATGACCCGCGATAAAATTAACGGCAGACGGTTGGTGGGACTTTTTTTGCTTGGTATGCTGCTTTACAATTACCCATTGCTCTGCCTGTTCAACCGGCCGATTCTTGTTTGCGGTATTCCATTGTTGTATTTTTACCTGTTTGGTGTCTGGACACTGATTATTCTTCTGATGCTGATCATCAGCCGTTCCAAATCCGATGTGCCGATATTAACCCACCACCGCTAAAAGGGCCTGCCCATGTTGGCAACGGAAACGGTTATTTTCGTCTCCTTATGCTACATCGGTGTTTTGTTCGCAATCGCTTACTATGGCGACAAACGGGCGGATATTGGCAAGAGCATTATCAGCAATCCATATATCTATGCCCTTTCATTGGCTGTCTATTGCACCGCATGGACCTTTTACGGCAGCGTGGGCCGGGCTGCATCGGCCGGACCGGCGTTTCTTACCATTTACTTGGGCCCCACCCTGATGGCGACCCTTGGCTGGTTGATCCTAAAAAAGATCATTCGCATTTCTAAAATTCATCGCATCACCAGCATCGCGGATTTCATCGGCTCACGGTATGGGAAAAGCATGACCCTGGGCGGCGTGGTTACCGTCATTGCCGTGCTTGGCATCGTCCCCTATATCTCTTTGCAATTAAAAGCGATTTCCAGCAGTTTTTTGTTGATCCATCAATATCCGCTGCTGTCTCCCCACCCCCATCCCCAAGGCATCGATATCTGGAGTGATACCGCGTTTTACGTGGCCATGTTCCTGGCTCTTTTTGCGACCCTTTTTGGAACCCGCAATCTCGAAGCCACCGAACGTCATGAAGGCCTGGTGGCTGCAATCGCTTTTGAATCCATCGTCAAGCTGGTGGCTTTCATTGCCGCGGGTGTTTTTGTCACGTTCTTTATTTTTAACGGTTTCCATGATCTGGGCCAGCAGGCCATCTCCCGTCCTGAACTTCGTTCATTGATGACGTTAACGCCTGACACCGGACAGTTTGCCAGCTGGCTGGCGCATATTTTCTTATCGATGATGGCCATCATCTTTCTGCCTCGGCAGTTTCAGGTCATGGTCGTTGAGAATGTCAATGAAAACCATTTGAACAAGGCAATCTGGCTTTTCCCGTTTTATCTGCTGGCCATCAACATATTCGTCATGCCGGTCGCATTCGGTGGGTTGCTGTTGTATGGGGCTAAAGGTATTGACGCCGATCTGTTCGTTTTGACCCTACCCATGGCGAACAAGCAGGTCTGGCTCACGCTATTGGTTTTTATCGGTGGCATGTCGGCGGCCACAGGCATGGTCATTGTTGAGACCGTGGCGCTTTCGACCATGATCTGCAACGACCTGGTCATGCCGTTGCTTTTGCACATGCCCAGCTTGAAACTGGCGCAGCGCAAGGATCTGAGCAATATACTGCTGTCCATTCGGCGGTTGAGTATCATTTTGGTGTTGCTCTTGGGGTACACCTATTTTCACTATGCGGGCGAGTACTATACCCTGGTTTCCATCGGCCTGGTCTCCTTTGCCGCCGTGGCTCAATTCGCACCGGCCCTTTTGATTGGTATTTTCTGGAAAGGGGGCACGCGTACCGGCGCCCTTATCGGGATGGTGTGCGGATTTTCAATCTGGTTTTACACGCTGTTTCTGCCCACCTTGGCGGGTGCCGGCCTGATTCCACAAGATTTTATTAACCAGGGCCCGTTTGGCATCGATTATCTTAAACCGTTCGAACTTTTTGGTCTGAATGTCTTTGATCGCATCACCCATGCGGTTTTCTGGAGCATGCTGGCCAATGTAGGCTGCTATGTCGCCGGATCATTGTTCAGCCGGCCATCGGCCATCGAACATTCCCAGGCAACCATGTTTGTGGATGTGTATCGGTATGTGGGACGGGTGCATGATTCCTCGGTTTGGCGGGGAACCGCCTATCTTCCCGACCTGGTTTCAATGTTGGAACGGTTTCTGGGAAAGGAACGGACCGAATCCGCGTTAAATGATTATGTCATGGCCCATGGCATCGATCGGGATCAGCCATTGACCCGGGACCCCGGCCTGTTTAATCACATTGAAAAAATACTGGCCGGTGCCATTGGGTCCGCCTCGGCACGGGTAATGATGTCGTCAATCGTCAAGGAAGAACCACTGGGTATCGAAGAGGTTATGGATATTCTCGATGAAACCCGACAAACCATTCTTTACAGTCATGAGCTGGAACGTACCACGGAGGAGTTGCAGGCAGCCAACCAGCGGCTTCAGGAATTGGATCGAATGAAGGACGAATTTATTTCAACGGTCTCGCATGAACTGCGCACACCGCTGACGGCCATCCGTTCGCTGGCCGAAATTCTTCATGACTATCCGGATACGCCCCCTGATCGTCAACAGGAATTTTCGGGGATCATCATCAGGGAAACGCAGCGGCTCACGCGCCTGATCACCCAGGTGCTTGATTTTCAGAAGCTTGAATCAGGCCGCACCAAGTGGCATATCACCAACGTCGATTTAAAAGCGGTCGTTCAAGACGCGGTAAGCGCCACCGGGCAACTGGTGGCCGAAAAAAATATTCAGATGAACGTGCACCTGCCCAATAGTTCACGGCCCATTGACGGAGACCGTGATCAGCTGATTCAGGCCATGGTGAATTTAATATCCAATGCGGTCAAATTCTGCGATCCGAACCAGGGGCGCATCGACATCCATTTGGTTTATGCCGCCGATCAGCTGAGCGTATCGGTGACGGATAATGGGATTGGAATCAGTGAAACGGATCAAAAGCAAATTTTTGATAAATTCCAACAAGTAGTTGATCCTTCCCGCGGCAGACCACCGGGCACCGGATTAGGCCTGTCCATCACGCGTCAGATCATTCAATACCACCATGGAACGCTAACGGTGAAAAGTGCGCCAGGCAAGGGTGCGACCTTCTCTTTCAATCTGCCTTATCATCGTCCCCCCGGCGATTTAACGGCATAATCTATTTGCTCTCGATTTCCAGCATCGTCTTCACCCGCACCTTTTTCATCGCCACTTTTTTCAACGGTGCGGGTTTTGTCCATCGTCATCGACTCCCGGTCCCATATTTTTCTCTGTGAGGCGGGTGCTTTGCGCACTTTACAATCGTATTGCCGGCAAATCGGGCAATCCTTTGCTTCGCAAGGGTCCAGGTGGACCAACACCCCGGCGTTGCCTTCAAAAAAATGGACCAACAATTGCTCCACGGTTTTGGCTTCGTCATGGGCTTCATAAAGTTTGAATTGCCTCGGTAGCACCAGATGAAGGTCAATGTGAATAAAATTTCCGCTTCGCCATGCCCGCAATTGATGAATATCAATCCAAAAGGGTTTCCGCTTTTTTTCCAGCAATCGGGAAATGTCATCCAACAGTTTGGGATCAGAGGCATCCATCAGACCTGAAAAACTTTGCCCGACCAGTCGTGTTCCGGTCAGTAAAATGTTAATTCCCACCAAACAGGCGATGGCGCCATCCATCCATAGCCACCCGGTCCATTGAACCAAAAAAAGACCGGCGATCACCCCCACGGAGGTATAGACATCCGTAAGCACATGCTTGCCGTCGGCGATCAACGTCAGTGATTGAAGCGTTTTGCCGACCTTGACAAGCCCAAAACCAAGCACAAGATTGACCCCGGAAGCGGCAACCAGGATCACCAGCCCAACGCCTAAGTTGGCAATGGGATGGGGGCTGAATAAATGATTGATGCCGGTTTTGAAAATCCCGATGGCAGCAAAAATGATCAAAGCACCTTCAAACCCGGCGGAAAAATATTCGATCTTGCCATGACCGTAGGGATGCTCGGGATCCGGAGGCTGGGCAGCCAGCCAGATACTGACCAGCGCGAACGCGGCGGCCACAACATTGACGATGGACTCCAAGGCGTCGGAAAGTACCGCCGATGAATGGGTCAACCGGTAAGTGTAAAACTTGGCGCCCATCAACAAAACGGCCACAATCAAGGAAGATCCGATGGCCGTTAGCCGGCGTATAAAATGTTTTGTGCTTGCCAGTGGGGATTGGTTTTCAGATGTCATTTGTTATTATGATAAATCGTGGGTTAAAAAACTTCAATCACCCAGGCCTTATTTTTATGGATACGCCAGGATAAACTCCGTGACAGGTGCAGGAAAATAAGTTAGGGTAAAATGTTTTTTTCTGTAATTGTACCTGGCCCATTGGGCCAGGCTTTTTTTTATTTTTTTTTCCGCAATTCAACCAAAGTAAATGGAGAGCTTTAATGACGGAACAAGAACGAATTGATTTTACAGTAGATCAAAATAACCTGTATCGAGAGGAATCCATCACCGATCTCAAGGTGGCCTCGATTCGTCGCATGGTGCCGATTAACGCAGATGGAACGGACGACTCCAGTCGGTCCCCTGCATTTTTTGGCCATACCCAGATTCTTACCCCGCAAGGGCCGCTTCCTTTGCAGGCCAGACTGATGGCCAATAACCTGGCCGAAGCCATTACCGCTTTTCCTGCAGCCATGGAAAATGAAATGGCTAAGGTCGTCGAACAAATTCAACAAATGCAGGCTGAAGAACAAAAAAAACAACAGGCCAATGATTCGCGTATCATCGTCCCGGGAAGATAGTCCATTGCAGATCCGGGTGGATTGCTATGCCGGCTATCGGGGCGAAGAGACGCCGCGGCGCTTGACCATGGGGAAGCGCTGCATGAATGTCGTTACCGTAAAGGACCGATGGCTGGCTCCGGATCACCGTTATTTTAAGGTCGCTTGTGATGACGGCGGTCTTTATATCATTCGCCATGATCCGCATCAGGATGTCTGGCAATTGGTATTTTATCAATCCCATCCCATCCAAGACCGCTGAAAAAAGCCGAACACCCATGTTACGAATTCATATCGCCAGCATTGCTGAAAAGGAATGGAATATTGATGAACAGGTGGACATTTCGCTGTTGCCCCTATTGGCAGGGGTCTCTCGCGATGGTTCCACCACGTTTACCTGCCCGGTGCATGCCCGGATCCGCGCCACTTGGTCCGGTGAATCGATTTTGATTGATGGACACGTGCAAACAGCGGCTCGCCTTATATGCAGTCGGTGTCTTGAACCTTTTGAACATGCCATCGACATTGTTTTTTCTGCCACAGCCATTGCTGAAAACGAAGCGTCTGCCGACCATCGCTTAACGGATGATATTGAATTATCGGCTGACGAAATGGATGTTATTTTCTATGGGGGAGACAGCATTGATCTGAGCGAGGAAATCGCCCAACAGATCATCATGGCGCTTCCCTACAAACCCTTATGCCAGGATACCTGCAAAGGATTATGTAGCCATTGCGGAATCAATCTCAACCATCATACCTGCCAATGTGACGATCAGGATCAAAGCAACCCGTTTGCCTTCCTTAAAACACTACGCCTGCCCCCCAAAAAGGATTAGACGGCCATGTCCTTGCGACTGATCGCAAAAGATCTTTACAAACTACAGCAGGCCGTGGATCACCTGGAAAAGCAGCTTGCCGATTGCCCACCCCACAAGCGCGATGAACTGCGCCAATCCCTGGCCAGGGCCAAAGCCGAACGAGACCAACTGCGGCAGATTCTTGATGGTCGCCTGGACCGTTAAACCGCAAGGCAGCCGTTAACCTGTCGACAACGTCGGATAGCGTTGACAAGCGTCACTGAAAACCGGTATATGCCTCTGTTTGTTACATTACCATTTCCGATAATAAATTGTCTTTTTTATTGTAACGGATGATAGTATCCGTCGCATCCTGTCTATGACCGGCCAATCGGGCATTGATGGATGGGATCGGTTCGCATCCTTCATCTTCAACGCTTACTGTATTAGGAGAGCCCATGGATTTTAAGCGCCACATCGAAAACGCCTGGAATCTGACCCTGAATAACATTGTTGCCCTGATTCTATTGACGCTCGTATTTGTTGGAGTGAGTCTTCTCAGTTTATTCATTATGTTCCCCGTCGTTCTGGCCGGTTACACCCAGAGTTTGCTCTTGCTGGTTCGAAACGGCCGCGAACCCAGAGTCCAGGATTTGTTTTCCCATATGAACCTCTTCCTTCCCCTCTTGGGTTTCTGTGTTGTCGTTTCAATAGTCATTTTAATTGGCTTCTCAATGTTTGTTCTTCCCGGTCTTCTTATCACGGTGGCCGTTACGTTCTGTTGCATTTACGTCGTTCCGCTGATGACCGATAAAGAAATGAACGTGATGGATGCTGTCAAAGAAAGTTATGCCCTAAGCAGGCGTGGAGAAATTGTGGATCATGTGGTGTTGGTGATCATTTTTCTCGCCATTACCATGATTGGTGGAACCGTTTTCATTGGCGTGCTCTTCACCCAGCCGTTGGCCATGTTGTTTCTTTTGTCTACTTACGAAGAACGACTAAATGCCACCCCACCACCAGTGCATCAGCAGCCATAATGGCGCTATTGATCCACAAGAAAACATTAGCGGCATCGGTGGATTCTACCGGTGCCGCTTGATTTTCATCGGCAGGATTTTCTTTTCATCAATTTTTGATAGGCGGCGGTCAGCTTGACAAAATTCTCCGTATCGCCGCCTTTGTCCGGATGATGCATCAACGCCAGTTTCCGGTATTGTCTGGCCAGTGCCCGGCGGTCCATTTTTTTTAATGCCTCAACACTCACACCAAACAACCGGGCGGATTCAGCCAGACTGACCTTCACGCTTTCCGGCGGACGATAAAACCGGTGGCGGTTGATAAAATCGCGCAAAAAATCCTGAAACGGATCACGTGTTGGAAAACTGCTGTCAAAGTACATCACCGCATAACGTACCAGATGTTGATGCAATCCAGACACTTTGTCACTACCAATCCAAAATGACTCATCTGCGTTCAGCCGACATAACCTTTCCATGAAAAATCGATCCATGCGTTGCTGATCCAACGCTTCGGGATGACTATGGGCGAAGTGCTCATTAAAATAACGCTGCAGATCAAAAATCTGGTAGGTGTAAAGGGCAAGTTCGTGGGGTTTGAGAATTTTTTCCGCTGTGATGAAATCATATTCGATTTCATCACGAGATTTTTTTATAAGGTCTGCATAAAAGGCACCCGGCATGCATCCCATGCGTCGCGGATCGATGCGTCCCAACTTGAGAAAATGCAGCCGGTAACGGTCAAACCGATGAACGGCCTCGGCAGGAATGCATTTATCGCCTCGCTTGTGATGTTTTGCACGTCGATCAAACCCGTCAATAACCCGCCGGATTTGTGGATCGATAAACGGCATGAAAATCGGCTCGAGATCTTCCTGGGAGGCGTTAACCCCTATCTCGGCAATGGCCTCTTCGACCGCGGTGTCGATGTAAAATCCATTGCCACCCGGATATTTGATGAATCGCCCCGGATCATCTCCCAAATCAAAAAGATCCCGGCTGCGGTAACAGTCGCCGTCTGCATAGGATTGCCGTATCATGTAGCGGCGTTTGTTTTTTTTATCTGGCAGGCAGGCAAGATACATAACGGGAACCTTTCAGGATTCAAGGGATAAATGAATACGATCCTTCAATTGACATTTGAATTTTGGTCTTTGGCATTTTTTCTTCATTCTCAAAAGCTGACGATTGCTTCCGGCCAAAGCAGTCATCCCGAATGCGGTGACCCTGCCCCATACGATACCTTGGCTTGACCAAGGACGTCGCAGGTGGTTATAGTTCGCGCTCGTTTGGGGTATCGTGTTGCCCTGCTTTTTCAATCGTCAAGTGGACATTATGCCAATGATTGAACAATCAAAAAGAACGCCAACGCCCAACCGGTTCAATCTGCCGGGTGTCATCGCCGTGTCCATCGGTCATTTTGTCCATGATATCTATTCGAGTTTTTTGGCGCCATTGCTGCCCCTGTTGATCGAAAAACTATCTCTTACACTGACACAAGCGGGTCTTTTATCTACGGTAATGCAGCTACCGGCATTGATCAACCCGTGGATCGGTTCCATTGCCGACCGGCTCAGCGTCCGTTGGTTTCTCGTCATGGCACCGGCAATGACCGCCGTGCCCATGAGTCTGATCGGTGTTGCCCCTTCCTATGCCATTTTATTGGTCCTCATGGTTCTTGCCGGCGTCAGCGTCTCGGTGTTTCATGTCCCCGCGCCAGTGGTGGTGGCCCGCATGTCCGGCAACCAAAAAGGGCTGGGGATGTCTTTTTTTATGGTGGGCGGCGAAGCGGCACGCGCGGTGGGGCCTATGGCAGCGGTGAGTGTCGTCGCCCTGATGGGCCTTGAAGGGTTTTATCCGGTCATGGGGGTCAGCTTTCTTTGCTCGATTCTGCTATTTATGACCACTCGCAACCTGCCCGTCACATCCACGGCGGTCTCGCATGTCCCGCTGATCGACACCTGGCGACAAATGGCTCATATTTTAATGCCCATCACCGGCATACTGATTGCCAGAGGCTTCATGCATGGCTGTATGGCGGCCTTCTTACCCACCTTTATTGTGATGACCACCGACAATCTCTGGCTGGCCGGAGTCGGGCTGACCATTTACGAATGTGCAGGCGTGGTTGGCGTCATGGTCGCCGGCACGCTGAGTGATCGCTTTGGCCGTCGCCGTCTGTTAAGCCTGTCACTGATTGCCGCACCGATCTCCTTGATGCTGTTTGTTTATGTTAAGGGATGGGCCGCCTATGTGATGCTGGTAATGACCGGCTTTACGCTTTTGTCCACAACGCCGGTGATGCTGGCGCTGGTCCAGGAAAACGCCACTCACAGCCCTTCGGCGGCCAACGGCCTGTTCATGATGATCTCCTTTTTGTCCCGATCGGCAGTGGTGGTCATCGTTGGCGTTTTTGGCGATCTGATCGGCCTGAAACCCACGTTTGTCCTTTTTGCTCTGATTGGTCTGATTGGTTTACCGTTTGTTCTCAAATTGCCTCACGATAAATAAACGTCTCTTTACTAACCAATCGCACGAGGATTATTGAAATACATTAATTGAAAGCGCTTCATTAATTGACATATCGTCACCCTGGATCTATAATTATTGTAGTATTGTCAAACAGGCTAAAGGGTTAAGCGATCGACCGGGGTGTCAATAGGAACAACCACTTGAGAAGAGAGAGAAAAGGAGGGGTTCTACGATGACATAACCAAAGGAGGTTTGCGATGAACAGCAATGAACCATCCAGATTCAAGTCCGTTTTGGAAAGGGCTAGTATCTGGACGATCATCAATCACAATTTTCTTGCAGGCCAGATCCGTATTTATGTATGGTCCGCCTCAGCTACGGTTTTATTTCTTGCAGTTGCCAGCATCATTCCCCTTCACACGGCCCTCTATCTTCTTCTTTTTTGCGGTTTTGCAATCATGATTCTGCTGTGGTCGCTGATTAAGTGGAGAAAAGCCATTCTTCTCGATATCCAGAATCCGGCAATGAAAAAAACGGCGCATGCAGCCATGTTGGCGTTAATTTCCTCAAAATCATCCCAACGCAATAAGATGAAAAAGAAAACCGTCCCCCATTATCGGTGGTTCAGGAGAAAAAGTCATCAATAATACATTGTGATCATCACGGAGGGGAGACCGACAAAACCGGACACGATACGCCTCGAATAACCCTGTCGGTTGTCGATCCTAAAAACATGGTCTCTACCAGAGAATGACCGCGTACGCCCAATACGATCAGATCGATCTGGTGCGCATCAGCATAGGCTTTTAGCGCCTGAAAGGGTTTGCCAGCCTCACAGGCGATATGAATTTCACACCAGTTATGGGCTTCTTGCGGCACAAGGGCTTCCAGCCGCTCCCGGCATCCGGCGGCAAGATCACCGAGGATTTCTGTTTTTTCAGCCTCCGGCACGGTGGTATCCCGATAGACGAACGGCTCAACCACATGCACCAGATGGATGGCCGCTTCGAATTCCTGTGCCAGACTGAATCCAAAATCCATCGCTCGTTTCGAGTCAGCCGAGAAATCACAGCCAACCAGGATCTGCTTGAAACCAAATCCTTTGAATGACGCTTTAACGGTTGCCGGTTTCTCGGGTGCGGTGACCACCAGAAGCGGGCAGGCAATGGTTCTGAGCAGTCGTTCCGTGACGGATCCTAAAAACAACCGTTTCAGTCCAGTGCGGCCATGGGTGCCGACAATTGCCAAGTCGGCCTTCTTTTCGCTTGCCAGACGGCACAGCGTACTAGACACAGGACCGGTTTCAACCAACGCTTCCCATTGCATATCCGTGTCCTTCACCAACCCCTTGATTTGCTGAAGGGCGCCGGTCTTCATTTCTTCGATTTGATCTTCCGGATAGACAAAGGCAGCACCATGCATACTGACCATGGGCAGATCAATCACATGGCAGATATACAGCATCGCTTCGAATTCCTTGGCCATACCAATGGCTTGAACGACGGCTGAATTGGAAAAATCAGAGAGGTCCGTGGCGCAAAGAATACGCTGAAAATGGATTTTCATGGTTTACCTCCTGTATTTTTTAGGTGGGCACTGTTTAAACAATACCGGCATCAAGCCATGACTGTCAAAGCAAATCCCCTTTCAATTACCAACAGCAATTGTTTGGCAAGAAATCCGCATTGACCATTGCCTTTGGTGCAACAAGCAGGTATGTTTACAGTTTTAATTAAACGAATAAATGAATTCAGGCAACGCTCGTTACCATTAACCCGTTTCAAGGTCCGCAGCAGGTCCTTTTTTAGAACGTATTTCCACGCATATGAAATCAAAGCCTTTGATTGCCGTTGTTGCAATGGACGGCATTTTTCCCGGTGCGTCCAATCTGGATGTGTTTTGGGACAACATCATCAGCGGAATCGATCAGTCCGTACCCGTCCCCCCCAAACGTTGGGTCGCACCGGTCATGGATCGGCTCAGCCGCCATCTGGTGCCTGACCGAACCTATTCCCAACATGCCTGCTTGATTGATGACTTCATTTTTGATCCTGCATCATTTACACTGGATCAAGATCTCACGCGCCATCTGGATCCGGTCCATCAATTGACGCTCACCGCCGGCAAACGGGCCGCTACACGATCTGTAACCGACCCGATCGATCCTTGCCGTGTGGATACCATACTGGCCGCCATTGCCCTGCCCACGGACAGTGCCTCCCGATTTTCCCGTCAGTTACTGTCTCGTGCTATCGAATCGCGGCTGTTTCCAAAGTACAAGGCCCCATTGATGACAGTCACCCGCAACGACGCCCTGGCCAGCCGGGTGGATGGATTGCCCGCGACGCTGCTGGCGGCAGAAATGGGCTTCAAAGGGACCAGCTTCACCTTGGATGCAGCCTGCGCGTCCTCGATTTATGCCGTTAAACTTGCCTGTGATCGACTGATTGATGGGCGGGCCGACATGGTTGTCACCGGTGGGGTCTCGCGGCCGGAGTGTTTATACACCCAGACCGGTTTCAGCCAGCTGCAGGCGCTTTCCCGGTCCGGACGATGTGCACCCTTTGACCGTCATGCCGATGGTTTGGTGGTGGGTGAAGGGGTGGGCATCCTGGTACTCAAACGGCTTGACGACGCGCTGGCCCATGGGGATGATATCTTTGGCGTCATTCATGGTATCGGCCTGTCCAACGATATGCGCGGCAACCTGCTGGCCCCGGAACGCGCCGGTCAGGTCAGAGCCATGCAGCAGGCCTACCGTGAGGCGGGCTGGCGGCCATCGGATGTTCAGCTGATCGAATGTCACGGCACCGGCACCCGGGCCGGTGACACCACCGAGCTCGAAAGTCTGATCCAACTGTGGCAGGACGAGACCGGCGCCCCAGGGCGCTGTGCGATCGGGTCGGTGAAATCCATGATCGGCCACCTGCTTACCGCAGCCGGGGCCGCCGGGATGATCAAAACCCTTCTGGCCATGCACCACCAGACGCTTCCGCCATCCATTAATTTTAAGCAAGCGCCGTCCGACAGCCCCCTTAACAACAGCCCCTTCAGGGTGCAAACCGCACCGTCTGCCTGGGAACCCGCGGATGCGGATCGCCTGCGGCGAGCCGCGGTGAGTGCGTTCGGCTTTGGCGGCATCAACGCCCATATCCTTTTCCAAGAATGGCCGGCCTTTTTTTCTGAAAAACCAGAAAAAACTGGAAAATCAGAAAAATTATCCTGCGCGCCTGAGCCCATTACCATCGAGGGCAACCCCCAACACGCCCCGCCGGAGCCCATCGCCATCGTCGGTATGGATGGGGTTGCCGGTCCGCTCAAAGACTTCAACGATTTTACCCGTGCGGTGTTCGCTGGAGAACCGCCGTTAAACGATCGCCCTGGAAATCGCTGGAAAGGCGCGGATGAGGTATTTAAAGACATACTGGCATCCGTCAATCCCCAAGGTGCCTTTATCGACAATCTGGTTCTAAAAATCGGGGAATTCCAGATTCCGCCCAATGAAATCAAAGACATTTTGCCTCAGCAACTGTTGGCCCTGAAGGTCGGTGCCGGTGCCATGGCCGATGCCGGTTTGCCGCTGCGTCAGCACCGGGAACGCATGGGCGTGGTCATGGGGATCAGCTTTGATTTTGAAGCCACCAATTTTCATCTGCGCTGGCAGTTGGCCCAGGCGGTGGAACGTTGGAATCGTGAATACGCTTTGGAGTTGGATGATGTCGAGCTAAAAGCATGGCTGGAAAGCCTGCGTGATGGATGTGGTCCGCCACTCACCGCCCCACGGGTGCTGGGTGCGCTGGGCGGAGTCGTAGCCAGCCGCATGGCCCGTGAATTCCGTTTTGGCGGGCCCAGTTTCGTGGTGTCGGACGATACCGCCTCGGGAATCCACGCCCTTGGCATTGCCATGGATCTGTTGCGACAAAATGCGGTTGACGCCATGCTGGTCGGGGCGGTGGACCTGGGCGCCGACGGACGCAGTGTCACGCGCCTGAACCAATTGATGCCACTTTCTTCCAGTAATCGCATTTGTCCTTTTAACGATGCGGCCGATGGTACGCTGCCTGGCGATGGTGCCGCCGCTTTGGTGCTAAAACGCCTTGCGCAGGCCCGTCATGACAAAGATCGCATCTATGCGGTGATCCGCGGCATCGGCAGTGCCAGCGGCAGTGACCCGACCGGTGAAACGGTTGATCCGGCAACCTATTGTCGCTCCCTGGTCAGTTGTTTTGACCGGAGTGATGTGCCCATGGATGCGGTTTCCTATGTGGATGCCCATGGCGCGGGTGTGCCGGCCCAGGACCGGGCCGAGCTTGCCGCATTGACCGATTTTTTTGGCGACCCTAAAAGACGCGGCGCTGCACTGCCGCCTATTGCCCTGGGCGCCACCACCCCCATCTGCGGGCACACCGGGGCGGCTGACGGATTGATTGCCCTGGCCAAAACCGCCTGGTGCCTGCATCGGCGGATATTGCCGGCCCTGCCCGGCTATACCCGGCTACCCGCAGGCCTGGAGGGTTCCTTTCCCTTTCACATGCCCCGTCAGGCCCAGCCCTGGTATCGCGATCGAAAGCGTGGGCCGCGAACGGCATTAAACGCTGCCATCACCAGCGACGGAACCTGTAGCCATGTACTGCTTCAGGAAGACGAGGACGCGCCCGCCATTACCGTTGCCAGACACAGCCATGATGGCGCACCACAAAGTGCATTGTTTGTCATTTTTGGCAATACACCCGAACAACTGCTCGTAGGCCTTGATGACCTGGATGCTTTTTTGCAATCTGATCAAGACCAGGGTCAGTGCCCCTTGCCTGTCAGCGCCGGGCACTGGATGAACCACCATCCCCTGGTATCCGAGGCCAATCTGGCTGTGGCGCTGGTCTTAAAGTCCACTGCCGAGTGGCAAGCCGTCCTGCGTGAAGCACGCCTTGCCGTACAATCCGGTGCTTCCGATCCACGGTCCAAGGCCGTTTTTTACAGCAGTCATCCCATGGGTGCCAGCGCTCGCATTGCCATGGTCTACCCGGGATCCGGCAACCATTATTTGGGTATGGGACGTGAGCTCGCCCTGCGCTTTCCTGATATTGTTGATGGCATGGACCGTGACACGGACCAGCTTCAAACCCAGGTAAGGCCCTGGATACTGACCCCCTGGAATACAGCCTGGGATACCGGATGGGAAGCCGAGGCCCTTTTGCGGCTTAAATCTGATCCGTTGAACATGATTTTTGCTCAGGTGCTGTTCGGTGACCTGATGACCCGCATTTTAAAGCAGTTCGCCGTTCCTACAGATGCTATTATCGGTTATAGCCTGGGCGAGTCGGCCGGGCTGTTCGCCCATGGCATCTGGCCGGACCGCGGCGCCATGCTCCGTCGAATGCAGACCGGAGACCTGTTCAGCAAAGCACTGGGCGGGCCGTGTGAATCCCTGCGTCAGGCCTGGCAGGTGCCGGACGACCAACCGATTCGATGGCGGGTGGCCGTAGTCAATCGGCCTGCCGATACGGTGCGTGGCATGATCGATAAAAATCCTTATGTGCGTCTGTTGATTGTCAATACACCGGATGAATGTGTGATCGGCGGGTTGGAAACAAGCGTTACGCAAACCATTAAGGCGTTGGGATGTCAGGCGGTCTATCTGGACGGCGTGGTGACGGTACACTGTGATGCGGCCAAGCCGGTGGCCGAAGCATACCGGGATCTGCATCTTTTTCCGACCACGCCCAAGGCCGGATTGACCATCTATAGTTGCAGCCGGGGTGAAGCCTACCCGGTTTCAATGGAGGCAGCCGCCGATTCAATTCAAAAGCAGGCCATTGAAGGATTTGACTTTCCCTGTACTATCGAGCAGGCCTGGGATGACGGCATTCGCATCTTCGTCGAAGCGGGTCCACGATCCTCTTGTACACGGATGATCGACCGCATTCTGGAAGGTAGGCCGCATCTGGCCGTGGCTGTCAACCACAGCGCGGATGATGAGACCACCAGTCTGCTCAGCGCGCTGGCGCGGTTGGTTGCCGAGCGTGTGCCCCTTGATCTTTCCGCCCTGTATGCCGACACAGTGACGGCTGAACAGGAACCGGCCCATCCATCTGCGTCTGTCGTATCGGTACCCATTGGCGGACACCCCCTTACACCGGTTCCCCCACCGGCCAAACCCAAAGCGGCGTCACCACCGGTTTTTGCATCTGAGCTTGAACAACAGTCGGGCAAGCCCAAGGCATCCACGACTATGCCACCCGACAGCCCGCCGACGGATCCCGAACCATCAACAGACACGATCATGTCATCCCTTTTGGATACCGCCCGTCAGACCATGGAAGCCACGGCCAGTGCCCATGAGCAGTTTCTGGACCTGTCCCAAGAGCTGACTGAAAACTATGCCAGCCTGTTTGACCTGCAAAATCGTTTGTTGGGATTGGGTGCACGGATTCCATCCGACGCGGTTGACAAGGCATCACCGGTCTCGCCGCCGCCCCTGGCTCAGCAGCACACAACGCCGAGCCCCCCTGCCCCTGAAGTGGCCTTTGACCGTGACATGTGCATGGAGTTCGCCATCGGCAGTGTCGGCCGCATGCTTGGCCCGGCTTTTGATGTGGTGGATACCTACCGTGTGCGGGTGCGTCTTCCTGATGAGCCGCTGATGCTGGTGGACCGGATCATCTCCGTGGAGGGGGAAATGCTTTCCATGGGCGCCGGACAGGTCGTAACCGAACATGATGTAAAGCCCGATGCCTGGTACCTGGACGGTAATCGTGCACCGGTTTGCATCAGCGTGGAGGCCGGCCAGGCCGATCTTTTCATGTGCAGCTATCTGGGCATTGATCATCAGGTCAAGGGACAGCGCGCCTATCGCCTGCTCGATGCGGTGGTCACCTTCCACCGGGGGCTGCCCCAACCGGGCGATACGATTCGCTATGAAATCGCCATCGACCGCTTCGTGCGCCAGGGTGACACCTGGATGTTTTTCTTCCGTTTTGAGGGCTATATCGGCGGCGAGCATTTGATCACCATGCGTGATGGGTGTGCCGGTTTTTTCACCGAGGAGGAAGTCCTGGCCTCCGGCGGCATCATCCTTACCGAAGCCGAGCGCGCGCCCATGGCCGGAACCGTACCCGCCGATTGGCAGCCGCTCGTGCCCATGACCCGGGAGACTTACAATGACGCCCAGGTTGACGCGTTACGGCGCGGGGATCTGGCGGCCTGTTTTGGTGAGCGTTTCGCCGGCATTGATCTGGCGCAGTCCCTTTGGTTGCCAGGCGGTCGCATGCGTCTGATTCACCGCATTGTTGATCTGGATCCAAGCGGTGGTCGTTACGGGTTGGGGTTGATCCGTGCCGAGGCGGACATTCATCCCGAGGACTGGTTCCTGACCTGCCATTTCGTGGATGATATGGTCATGCCCGGCACATTGATGTATGAATGCTGCGCCCACACCCTGCGCGTATTTTTGCAGCGCATGGGCTGGGTCACCGACAAACCGGGGGTATGCTACGAGCCGGTGATCGGCAATGGCGCACGGCTCAAATGCCGCGGACCCGTGACGCCCAAAACGCGTCATGTGCATTACGAAATCCAGATCAGTGAAATCGGCTATGATCCGGAACCTTACGTGATCGCCGATGCGCACATGTTCGGTGATGGACGTGCAATCGTTTTTTTCAAGGACATGTCCATGAAAATGACCGGAGCGACGCGCCGGGATATTGAGACGGTCTGGCACCGGCAGCAAGGCCTTGTCCCCTCATCAAGCGTGCTTTATGACCGGGAATCCATCCTGGCCTTTTCCGTGGGCAAGCCTTCTGAAGCCTTTGGTGAGCCGTACCGCGTTTTTGACGAGAAGCGTACCATTGCCCGCTTGCCCGGCCCGCCCTATTGTTTCATGGACCGGGTCATCCAGGTGGAACCACCGGCCTGGGAGCTCAAACCCGACGGCTGGATCACGGCCCAGTACGATATTCCGCCGACCGAATGGTATTTCGATGCGGATCACAGTGGGGTGATGCCCTTTTGCGTTCTGCTTGAAATCGCCCTGCAGCCCTGCGGCTGGCTGGCCGCCTATGTGGGGTCGGCCCTGCGCAGCCAGCAGGATCTGAAATTCCGCAACTTGGGGGGCGGCGCGGTCCTGCATCGACAGGTGCTTCCGGACAGCGGCACCCTTACCATGCGTTGCCGCATGACCAAAGTCAGCGAAGCAGCGGAAATGATCATCGAAAATTTCGATTTCGAAGTTTTGAGTGGAAATACGCCGATTTATACCGGTGATACCTATTTTGGGTTCTTTTCCGCACCGGCCCTGGGCCAGCAAAAAGGGCTGGGTGCAGGTGATCCCATGGTCAAGATCATGCAGCCCTATGCCGGCACCACATCGGGCGGCCGTGTTCTTGACCTGACCGAACCCCTCACGCCTCAAGCGGCTCAAGGGAAACCCGTATCCGGTGCCCCACTGCGCCTGCCCGGCAAGGCGCTGCTCATGGTCGATCGTATCGATGCGCTGATTCCTGACGGCGGTCCGGCAGGTCTGGGGTATATCCGGGGCATCAAACCGGTGGATCCCGGGGAATGGTTTTTCAAGGCGCATTTTTATCAGGATCCGGTCTGCCCCGGCTCGCTTGGACTGGAATCATTCCTGCAATTGATGAAGACCATGGCCATGGAGCGCTGGCCCGAACTCGCTCGGTCCCATCGTTTCCGCATCGCTGAAGGCAGTCGGCACACATGGGACTATCGCGGTCAAATTATCCAAAAGAACAATACGGTGGTCGTTGAAGCCGTCATTACCCATATTGAATCTGGCGCGTCCCCCATGCTGCGGGCGGACGGCCTGCTCAGTGTGGACGGCCTGCCCATTTATAAAATGCAAAATTTTGAACTGGCCCTGGTCCCAGCGGCTGATAATGGCGACATATGACAGATTCCGGCAAACCGATCAATCCTGATGATTACCGCCCCCACTACCCGTTCCAATCCCATTTTTTGGCGTTGGGCGATCTTCGCTATCACTACGTGGACGAGGGCAGTGGCAACCCGGTGGTCATGGTCCACGGTAACCCGACCTGGTCCTTTTACTTTCGCCGGTTGATTGGTGCGCTGTCCCCGCAGTACCGGACCATTGCACCGGATCACATGGGTTGCGGCCTGTCCGACAAACCCGATGACCAGGCCTATGATTTTCGTCTGGAACGTCGCGTGGCGGATTTCGGCGCCCTGATGGATCACCTGGGCCTGGATCGGATCACCCTTGTGGTGCACGACTGGGGCGGCATGATCGCCATGGCCTGGGCGGTCGCCAATGCCCACCGGATTGCCCGGCTGGTGATTACCAATACGGCGGCCTTTTTCCCCCCCGGCCAAAAATCGATTCCCTGGCGCTTGTGGATTATCCGCAACCTTAGCGGGTTTGCCACACCGGCGGTTTTGCATGGCAACCTTTTTGCCCGTGGGGCCGTTTATATGGCGCCCCATAAACGGCTATCACCATCCGCCAAAAGGGGACTGCTGGCCCCTTATCATTGCCCACGCAATCGGCTGGCCACGCTGCGCTTTGTCCAGGACATTCCCCTTGTGCCCGGTGATCCAGGATACGAAATCGTCAGCCGGACGCAGCGCCGGCTGGAAGGGTTGGCCCACCTGCCCATGCTGATTCTCTGGGGACGACACGATTTTGTTTTCGATGTGGACTATTACAATGAGTGGCGCCGGCGGTTTCCCCGCGCCGAGGCCCATTTGTGGAACGATGCCGGCCATTATCTTTTTGAAGACGTGCCCGACCGGATCATCAGGCAGGTGAACAATTTTATAAATAAATACAACGTTTAATAACTGATAGTTAAATTAAATAATCTAATCGAATACTTTAAAAAAATAATATGGAGCAGCCGATCGTTAACGTAGCGACCCATTTACGGGACATGGCCCGTCTACAACCCTACAAACGGGCTGTTGTCTGTCCGTGCGGACGAGACCAGGAAGGACGGGTGGCCTATACCCACCTGACATTCAAACAACTGGACATCGAATCGGATTGTATCGCCACCGGGCTCGAGGAATCCGGTATTCGTCGTGGTATCCGCACCATTTTGATGGTTAAGCCCAGCCTTGATTTTTTTGCTCTGGTGTTTGCCCTGTTCAAAGTGGGCGCCGTACCAGTGGTGGTCGATCCGGGAATGGGTGTCGGACGGATGCTGAGCTGCCTTCGCGAAAGCCGGGCCCAGGCATTGATCGGCATCCCGCCGGCCCATGTTCTGCGCACCCTGGCGTCCCGGTATTTCAAGCATGTCCAGACGCCGATTACCGTGGGCCCTCGCTGGTTCTGGAGGGGCGCCACCCTCCGGCAGATCCGTAGCCGCCCGTGGGAACCCTACCGCATTGCCGACACCCGCAGCGATGAAATCGCGGCCATCCTTTTCACCACCGGCAGCACCGGCCCGGCCAAAGGGGTGTATTACACCCATGGTGTATTCGATGCCCAGGTACAAACCATCCGTGAACAATTCGGTATCACGCCCGATGAAATCGATTTGCCGACGTTTCCTTTGTTTGCGCTTTTCGATCCTGCCCTTGGCATGACGGCCATCATTCCGGACATGGACCCGACCAAGCCGGCCCAGGTCAATCCGCAAAGGATTATCGAAGCCATTGTCAATCACGGCGTTACCAACATGTTTGCCTCGCCTGCCCTGCTCAACCGGGTGGGGCGTTTCGGCAAAGAACAAGGCATCAAAATGCCTACGTTGAAGCGTATCATTTCCGCCGGCGCACCGGTCACCCCGGCCAACATGGAACAATTCAGTGCCATGCTTGTGGGTGACGCCCAGGTGCATTCCGGTTACGGTGCGACCGAGGCCATGCCGGTAAGCACCTTCAATAGTGACGCCATTTTTAATGAAACGCGAAAATTGAGCGAACAGGGGTTCGGCATGTGTGTGGGACATCCCATTACCGGCACCCGGGTGCGTATTATTCGCATCACCGACACCCCCATTGCCGCATACAGTGACGACCTTTTGGTTCCGGACGGCGAAACCGGTGAAATTATCGTCCAGGGCAATCAAGTGACCCGCGGCTATTTTGAAAGACCCAAAGATGATGCACTCTCCAAAATCGCTGATGGCAATGCGTTTTGGCATCGCATGGGGGATCTGGGCTGGATGGACAAGAAAGGCCGGATCTGGTTCTGTGGTCGTAAAAATCATCGGGTGGTAACAAAAGGCAAGACCCTTTTTACCATTCCCTGTGAGGCCATCTTTAACAACCATCCCCATGTGTTTCGCAGTGCATTGGTGGGGGTTGGCCCTGCCGGTGATCAGCAGCCGGTAATCTGCATTGAACTGGAGGCCAATGCCCCCCCGAAAGATAATTCGGCGCTGAAACAGGAATTGCTGGCCTTAGCCGGCGAGAGTCCAATGACGGAAGATATTGATATAATCCTTTTTCACCGGGCGTTTCCCGTGGATATTCGCCACAACTCCAAAATTTTCAGGGAGAATCTGGCGGTATGGGCGGAAAAACAGATAAAGAAATAATGAATGAACAAAAAAAAATTTTAGTTACCGGTGGCGGCGGATTCCTCGGCCAGGCCATTGTCCGCCAATTGATCGATCAAGGCCACCATGTCACCAGCTTTTCACGCACTCACCATTCGCAGTTAGACACTGTCGGGGTCAAACAGCTTTACGGTGATCTGACCAACGCCGGGTCGGTCAAGGACGCGGTACGGGGTATGGATGTGGTGTTTCATGTGGCTGCCAAAGCGGGTGTATGGGGGAATTTTGATGACTACTACCAAGTCAATGTGACCGGTACCAACCATGTCATCACTGCTTGCCAATCCTGCCGCGTTCCCATGTTGATCTATACCAGCAGCCCCAGTGTTGTGTTTAATGGCTCGGATATGCAAGGGATCGATGAATCCGTCCCCTACCCGGATCATTATCATGCGCCCTACCCGCAGACCAAAGCCATGGCTGAACGGCGCATCATCGCTGCGGCCGGCAAATCGTTGAAAACGATTGTTCTTCGTCCGCATCTGATCTGGGGCCCCGAGGACAACCACCTGGTGCCGCGCATTATTGAAAGGGCCAGCTCCTTGCGCCAGGTGGGCGACGGGAACAATCGTGTGGATACCATCTATATCGACAATGCGGCCCGGGCCCACATACTGGCCATGCAGGCCTTGGAAAAAAAACCGTCCCTATCCGGCCAGGTCTATTTTATCAGCGACGATGATCCCATTTTATTATGGGCAATGGTCAATCGGATTCTTGAAGCCGGTGGCTGCCCGCCGGTGACACGGCGCATTTCACCACGCCTGGCGTATGCCATTGGAACGGTTATGGAATGGTGTTACCGCAGCTTGGGGCTTTCCGGTGAACCCCGCATGACCCGCTTCGTCGCCCGCGAACTGTCCACGAGTCACTGGTTTGATATCTCGGCGGCCAAACGCGACCTGGGATATGAAGCGTTGATTTCCATTGATGAAGGCATGCGCCGGTTGAAAGAATGGCTGGCTGGTAGCAACGGACCGTAACCCGCCTCAAGTCCCGGATCACGGCGCCGATAGATCAATCATAAGTGATAAATCACATAAATCCGGACAATTAAATGAAGCCTTTCAAGAAATCCATTCGCTGGCTGGTGATCATTGTGATCCTGTTTGCTGAATCCGGGACGCATGCTGCAGCCTTGACGCCATCAGGCAGTGCGTCAGTCGCTGGGTTTACCCAAACGGATGTGATTGTATTGATCGCCTATGTGCTGCTGGCGCTGGTTTTCTCTTTTTTGTGCAGCGTGGCCGAAGCGGTGCTTTTGAGCATAACCCCCGCTTTTATCGCCGGCATGAAGACCACAAATCCCAAGCTGGCTAAGCTTTTGAAAACGCTCAAACAGGACAATGTGGATCGGTCTCTGGCCGCCATCTTGACCTTGAACACCATCGCCCATACGGTGGGGGCCATTGGTTCGGGAGCCAAGGCAACCGTGGTTTTCGGCAGTGCCTGGTTCGGCCTGTTTTCGGCCCTGATGACCCTGATGATCCTGTTTTTGTCTGAAATCATCCCTAAAACCATCGGGGCAGTCTACTGGCGATCTCTGGCTGGGCTCATGGCGCGCTTTGTTCGATTCCTGACCTGGGTTTTGTTTCCGTTGATCATCATTTCCGAAACCCTGACCCGGTTGATTGGGCGGGGAAAACAGCCCCACGGATTCAATCGGGATGAGTTCATCGCCATGGCTGGCCTGGGGCAACGCAGCGGCCAGATCAACGAACAGGAATCCAGAATTATCAGCAACCTGTTTCGCTTTGGATCATTGCAAGCCAAGGATATCATGACCCCTCGCACGGTCATCCAGGCCTTTCCCGAAGACTTGACCGTTGCCCAGGCACTGGAAACCAGCCAAAAGACACCTTTTTCACGACTGCCCTTGTATCGCCAGGACATTGACCATATTACCGGCTTTATCCTCCGTGATGAACTGTTACTATCCAAGGCCATGCAAAAGGACAACCGTTTACTGGAAACACTCAAGCGAAAACTGTTTCCCGTACCCGGGGACATGAAATTATCCGAACTCTTGTCCTTTTTTTTGAATCATCGCCAGCACATGGTCCTGGTTGTCGATGATTTCGGGGGAACCAAAGGCATTGTGACATTGGAAGATGTTGTGGAGACACTGCTAGGGCTGGAAATTGTGGATGAACTGGATACGGTTGAAGACATGCGTGCCTTGGCCAGACAGCAATGGTCCAGGCGAATTCGGTCATTGGGGCTTGAGGTGACATCTGAATCTGAATGATACCTGGCCCCATTGGTTTTGAATTTTTCAATGACAATGCCGCGATTGGGACAAACAATGCATACTGAATTTTCTAAATTTTTGCAGTTTACACCGGTGATGGATGGCCACACCCCCAGTGTGAGCGCCTTTGCCCACACCCATGCCGATGGCCTCGCATCGGTGCGGGAGCAGGCCGTGCGGCTTTATTATGCTGTTCGCGACGGCATCCGCTATGATCCCTATACGGTTGATTTGACCGTCGACGGGATGCGGGCCAGCCGCACCCTGGCCGCTGGACGGGCCTGGTGTGTGCCCAAAGCCGTGCTGCTGGCCACATGCTGCCGGGTCATGGGCATCCCGGCCGGACTGGGGTTTGCCGATGTCAAAAACCACCTCACCACCGCAAGGCTAAAAAAGGTCATGAATACGGATGTCTTTTATTGGCATGGCTACACCACCATTCTCATCGACGGGAAATGGGTCAAGGCCACGCCTGCCTTCAACATTGAATTATGCGAGCGTTTTAAACTCAAACCGCTTGAATTTGACGGGATAAGCGATTCCCTGTTCCAGCCCTTCGATCTTTTGGGGAACGCGCACATGGAGTATATCGACTATCGCGGTGAATTTAGCGATGCCCCCATTGACCGTATCCGGGCGACGTTTGAACGCAACTATATGCCAATGAACGATTTGACATCCAGTGACTTTGATCAGGATGCGAAAGCGGAAAACCCGCCTTCCTCCACCAGTTAGAAACGGTTTACCATGGTTTTCAAGCAGCCGTTAAAAATTCTGCATGTGCTCAGTCAGCGTCCGGATTCCACCGGCAGTGGCATTTACATCCAGGCCATGCTGAATGAATCCGCCAAGAAAGGATACAGCAATTTTCTGATCGCCGGGGTTGAGGAAAAACGGATTCCCCGTCTGGATTGCATCGATGGTGATCACTGCCGGTACCTAAGTTTCGGGAAAACCGATGTCCCGTTCACCATCGTAGGCATGAGCGATGTGATGCCCTACGAAAGCAACCGGTTCTGCGACCTTTCAATGGACCAGCTGGCTCAATATGAGGCTGCATTTACCCTCCACCTGACCGAAACGGTAAAACAATTCAAGCCTGATATGATCCACAGTCACCATCTGTGGCTCGTCACGTCATTGACACGGCAATTGTTTCCGACGATTCCCCTGGTGACCACCTGCCACGGATCCGATCTGCGGCAGTTTCAAAACTGCCGGCACCTTCAATCCCGGGTGTTAAAAGGTTGCCGGCACATTGATGCGGTGATGGCGCTGAGCAAGGCACAAAAAAAGACCATTATGGATCTGTACGGCCTCAAGGACGAGAGGGTTCATGTGGTTGGCGCGGGGTATCATGATCAGCACTTTCAGTGGGCACCCAAATCGAATCCACCACCGGTAAGGATTGTCTATGCCGGCAAATTGAGCCGCGCCAAAGGGGTGCCCTGGATGCTGGGCGCCTTGTCGCGCATCGATGCGCCGGACTGGAAGCTTGATCTGGTGGGGGGCGGCAGCGGTGCGGAAAAAGCGGAATGCCTGGAACTGGCCCAGGGACTTGGAGATCGGGTAACGGCTCACGGCATGGTGCCTCAAATGCGACTGGCCAAGCTGATGCAAAACGCCCACCTGTTTGTACTGCCTTCCTTTTTTGAAGGATTACCGCTGGTCGTCCTGGAGGCTTTGGCCAGCGGCTGCCGGGTCATTACCACCGATTTGCCCGGTGTGACCGAAATTCTGGGGAATCATCAAACGGATTTTATCGAACTGGTTGCCACGCCGCGTTTGATTGATGTAGACAAGCCCGTCAAAGCGGATGAGAAAGCCTTTGAAACAGCGCTGCAGGACGCAATCCAAAACCAGATCCTGGCGGCCGTGCGTGATCCGCAGATCAAGTTGTCGGCTGTTGCCGATCTTTTGGATCGGTTTTCGTGGAAGGGGGTATTCGCACGCGTCCAAGCGGTCTATCATGCTTGTACACGGCCTGGATAAAACCACGGCGCAATCATTGTTATCTGATTTATTCAATATTATATGAAAAATCATTTGGGGTAGAAAATGGCGGAATTGAAGGGTCTGAGGGATTATTTGGAATCATCATACAACGACAGTGTCTTCGATACGATCACAGATAGCCAGGTCCCCTGGTCTTTTCATCTTTACGGGCAACGGGTGGTGACAGGGATGCTGCTGGAAAACCGGCAGTATGAAGTACAGTTGAAACAGGAGGAAAAGGAAGAGGAAATCCCCAAAATAGAGATAAAGCTGGCTTACCCCCACGATCTGGCTGAACGCATTTTGCCACTGATCAAAAAGAAAGACAAAAAAACGGCCAAGAAAAATCTGGGGCCCATCATCGAAGTTAAAAACCGGCATTTCATCAAAAACAAAACCCTTTATCCCTTGATGATGGAAAAAGAAGTGGTTTTTTTTACTTTGCTGGAGGGCGAAGTCATTCGGGGCATCATTACCGGGTTTTCCAGGTTTGATATCACCATGGGGCTCAAAGGCGGCGTCCCGCTGACCTTTTTGCGACACAGCATCGTTGATGCACGCAATAAAAAAGGCCGCTGCCTATTAAAATCCACTCAGCAAACCAGTCGGGACTGGAAAAAAAGTGCGCTTTTCAGCGACTAACGGATTCGTCCACGACTAAAAAATGCTAAAAAGCTGTTCAATGAAAAGGCCCAACAGGCCCTCGGTCAGACGCTTTTTCCAATCGCATCAAGAATGTATTGCGGGAGTGCAAATGCGCCCAGATGAATCGCCGGCGTGTAATAACGGGTAGACATGTTGCTCTGGGAAAATCGCTGTTGGATGGTTTTTAGGGAATGTCGGCGAAGTGACGGGTCGTTGCTGGCCCAGCCAAAGGCCATGATCCCGCCGGAATAACTGGGAACCGCCGCCGAATAAAAATGCCAGTCCCGGAACAAGGCGTTTAAATGTCCTGCTGATGTACGGACTTCATCCAATTGCAGGAAGGCCACACCATTTTGGGTGACCATCACGCCGCCGGGTGACAACCCATTTTTGCAAGCACTATAGTAAGGCCGGCTGAAAAGCACCCTAGCCGGTCCCTCGGGATCGGTGCTGTCGGTCAAAATCAAATCGAAACGCTCGTCTGTATGTTCCAGAAAATGCATCCCGTCATCGATCACGATCTCGGTGCGTGGATCGTCAAAGGCCCCTTGGGAATGGTCAGGCAGATAACGCCGGCAAAGGTCAATTACAGACTTGTCGATTTCCACCTGCACCACCCGCTCGATGCTGCGGTGGCGCAGCACCTCGCGCAGCAGCCCGCCGTCACCACCACCGATAATCAAGACACGGCGCACGTTTCCGTGTGCCAGGATCGGCACATGGGCCATCATTTCATGGTAGATAAATTCATCGGCCTGGGTGGTCTGGATGACGCCATCCAAGGCCAGCACCCGGCCAAAGGCACGATTCTCAAATATTACAAGGTGCTGAAGAGGAGTTTTTTCCTCATACAAAAGGGCATCAATGCAAAACCGCTGATCCCAGCCGTCGCATAGTTGTTCGTGATAACTACTGGTCACGGTCAGCGCCTCGCAAATGCTCGACGACCGATATGTTTCGTGGCGCAAAGGCTTTTTTCAACGCTTCAACGGCCCGTTCCGGTCGGGTATCACCACACATGAAGATATCAAAGGCGGCAAAACCGTTTTCCGGCCAGGTGTGAACGCTGATATGGGATTCGGCGAGAACAGCGACCCCGGAGAGCCCTCCACTGGGTGAGAAACGATGCAGATGGATGTGCAAAAGCGTGGCCCCTGCTTTTTCAACACAGCATCTGAGCGTTTGCTCCATTAACACCGGGTTGTCCAGTTCGCGGGCCCCCCAGAAGTCTAAGATATAGTGCTTGCCTGCATAGACCTGATCGTTGCGGGCGACAAAATGATCTTTTGTGGCACCGTCCGGTTGACCATCAACATACTCGGGCCATCGATCAATGGATATATTATTTTTAACATCGAGTAAATTGCTGCCTGGTGCAGTACCTGGCTTGGCCATTATGTGCCGCCCCCTTTATCATTTCATGTCTATTTTGATATCGGCAGGAATTTCACACACTGGAATCGGTAGCATTTTATGCTGGTTTATTTTATTGAATTTTCTGAAAATGGCAAGGACATCGCGCTGTCTGGCACCAAGCGTTGTTTCATCACCGGCGGCGGTATGAAAGGCCATGGCCCATTCGAGTTCGTCGTAGGAGGCGCCGATCTGGCTCTCATCCGAGCGGTTATCACTCCACAGCCCGTCCGTGGGTGGCGCTTCAATGATGGAATCAACAATGCCAAGTGTCTTGGCTACGGCGTAGACTTCTGATTTCATCAAGTCGGCAATGGGCGAAAGATCCACACCGCCATCCCCATATTTGGTGTAGAAACCAACGCCGAAATCTTCTACCTTGTTGCCGGTGCCGGCAACAAGCATCCGGTGGTGCGTGGCGACCGCATACAGGGTGACCATGCGTAGCCGACTGCGCGAATTGGCCATGCTCAAGTCGTCTTGAACATCCTCGGGAAGCACCTGTTCAAGGGCCTCGAAAACAGGCGTCAGGTTTGTGGTGATGCCGTCCACGTTGTTGTAACGCTGAGTCAACCAGGCAATATGGCTGTCTGAGCGGCTGACCTGGTCCGGTGCCTGGTGGATGGGCATATTCAAGGCTTTCACCGGTGCGCCGGTTAACGCACACAGCGTTGAGGTGACCGCCGAATCAATACCGCCGGAAACCCCCACGACGAAGCCTTTCATTCCTGATTGCGCTAAATAATCACTGAGCCAATGAGCAATATGATCGATAACCGGTTGGGTTTGCATTGATCAATTCCTTTTATTCACGAAAAAACGATTTTCTTTAAGCGTCTCAAGCGCTTGTAAATGAAGTTTTTTATACAAGGACCCGTAAAAGGGTCAAGCAAAAAACGAAAATTCAACAGCCGGCCAATAAATTGGAAATTTCAAACGGCTTTATTTTTTCAACCAGTTTTGGATTAATTTACACACCGCAGCCCATGGTGGAATCGGCAACATCCATCAGTTGGCCGCTCGTAGTGTTTTGATCGATAAAATTAATAATCACTTGCAATTGATCGAGCGCCACCGGCCATACTATGAGTCTGCCCATATCCTCGATATTAGCTATAATTATCCGGGTGGCGGATCCTGCCTACAGGACATCAAACTATTGAGAAACGATCAAGCCTGGCTGGATGCATTGGGCGCATCGATCATTCTCGCCCCGACCACTGCTGGTGATTTCCTTCATCGATTCAATGCAGAACAAATCACCGAATTGATAGAGGTCATAAATACGATACGCAGCAAGATTTGGCAAAAGCAACCGGCATCCTTTCTCCGGGAAGCGATTATCGATGCTGACAGAACCATTTGTGCTGCGGATGGTGAATGCAAGCAAGGAATGGATATTTCCTATAACGGTCATGAGGAGGTGTTTTTTAATTTGCCCCGCACTTAAGGTCTACGAATAGTTATGTGTTAAAGTTCTGAAAAAATATACCGAAAACTTAAAAAATGATATGTTAATCTACAAAGCCCAAGCAACTGTAATTTTGCCAATATATAGGCAGAATTAGGCGACGGCAAACATCGCTTATTGGACTTTCAATCCTTCAAGCCCCCATTATGAACAAATTGACAAGCCGTTTAATGGTACGTAAAAAATTATCAAATTATTTGTACCTGCTGGTATTTATTGTTTCAATTGCATTCTCCTGCCTATTAAAGATATCATTCATCGACGCAAAAGAACTGTGGTTGGATGAAAGTTATTCAGCCTATATAATTTCCCTCCCTTTTTTAGAATTGATTCGTCACATAATCGGCGATGTTCATCCTCCAATTTATTATATCTTTCTGAAATATTGGTCTTTGATTGTTGGTGACTCACCTAATAATCTAAGATTTCTATCTGTCATTTATAGTATCACTCAAACAATTGTATTCTACTTTGTAATAAAAAGAATTCTCAGAGATAAATGGATCGTGATGCTATGTTTTCTTCAGATACAATTTTCACCTATTCTTTTTTATTATTCAGTTGAGGTTAGGCCATATATTTTAGCGATATTATTGGTAACCATTTCCCTATACTTTTATATAGGTATGATAGAAGAATCCCGCTTACATAAATCATATATTTTATTCTCAATTTTTGCTGCCTTTTCCTTTTATACCCACTATTTTACAATATTTATTTTGTTAGCTTTTTTTATACATTATCTCTTTGTTACTAATTTTCAATTTCGAAATAGGCAATTAATAATATCAATAATTATTTTTTTATTGCTAATAAGCCCGTGGGTTCCTGTTGTTATTCATCAAAGATCGCTCAAAGCAAGCATGGCAAACACAATAGAAAATGCTAGAAAAACGCCAACAACACTTAACTACGGTAGCATTCCTAAACTACCCTCAACATCCAAATATTTCACCAAGATTTATAGGTTTATTTCTATTAACACTTTTAAAATATATGATTATAATCGTGGTGGTAATTTTACCGAATCTTTCAATATTGTTTTAAGATTGGTTGTATCTATATCCTTTCTTATAGCTATTTTTAAAAAAAATAAATTCGCATCATTGGTTGTCATTATTTTTTGTTTTTATACTTTTTTAAGTTTTATTTTTATGCCTAAAGTCTTCGTTCCCCGATACTATTTGGGTTTAGCATTATTTTGTATAATTGGTTTTGGAATCGCATTGCAACAAATGAAGCATATTTTTTTAGGTCACTATTTAATTTTGGTGATTGGATTCTTAGCTTTAGTTGGAAATGTTGAAGGAACAATACATAGGGCAAATAGATTTTATTGTAAGCCGTATACTTATACAGTGCAAATGCTAAAGAATGAATACAGGCCGTGTGACATTATTGTTTTTAATAGTCTAATCCATCAAGTCCCATTTGATTATTATGCTAAACAATTGAATTTCTCAGCTTTAGAAACAGGATTTCCGATAACTATTTATAATTGGTGGAAATCTGAAGAGATCAAAGGTTGGAGTGGACCTGTTGTAAAGAGAACTGAACTCGACAGTTTTGTAATAGGCCTTGCATCGAATCCATATATTAAGCGAATTTGGTTGCTAATTGAGGAAAAACCACCATATGATCCGCGAAAAGAGCTATTAAAAAAAATGTCAGAAATTTTTAACTACACAAAAATATTTGAGCTTGAGCAATGCAAGGATGCAATTGATAGAAAACCTTTATATATTTACCTATTCACTAAAAAACCCAAGGAGTCACCTATACAGTGAACGGCTACACTTATCGCTTTTTTCACCCCCACCCCATCCCTCTTTCACAGGAAGATAGTGTTGCATTAAATCGCAATAAATGGCCGTTTTTATTATTATGAAGGATTATTGTACCTACGACAATCGGCAATCAACTTAGATAAAGCGCTTCTATATTGGATAAAATGTCAGAAACATTTGCGAAATTGATGAGAAAAGTTCCACGAGAAATCGTAACTCAATTCCTCTATTTTTCTATGATTGGCGCAATTGGAACATTCGTTCACTACTGTATTTTGATCATATGTATCAATCTATTTAGCATTTTACCTGTTTTTTCTTCATGCCTCGGTTTTATATCAGGAGCTATTACCAATTACTTGCTTAATTATCATTTTACTTTTAAAAGCTCAAAAGATCACGTCGAAGCAATTACTAAGTTTATTGCTGTTGCGCTTATCGGGCTTATAATTAATTTTTTTATCTTCACCCTTTTTTTAGAAAGAGCTAAATGGAACTATTTATATGCTCAAGCAATGGCGACTTGCATTGTTTTGATATGGAACTTTTTAGGTAATAGATACTGGACATTTCGTAGGAGAGGTTATTTTAATGAATAAGGACAATCAAGATAATAAAAACTTAATAGAACTTGATATGTTAATATCTGTTGTTGTGCCTGTCTATAATGAAAAAGAAGTAATAGAAGAGTTTCATAGACGAACTGTGGCGGTTCTTAAAAAATTATCAATGCGTTTCGAAGTCGTATATGTTAATGATGGTAGTTCAGATGAGAGCCTTGATATTTTAAAGAAGCTTAGATATGATGATTCAAGTATTGCAATTGTCGATTTAAGTAGGAATTTTGGTAAAGAGATAGCCTTGAGTGCTGGTTTAGATCATGCTAACGGAGATCTTGTAGTTGTTATAGATGCGGATCTTCAAGATCCTCCCGAGTTAATTCCTGAATTCATAAAACATTGGCATGAAGGCTATGACATTATTTATGGCAGGCGGGTAGGACGTGAAGGCGAAAGCAGTATTAAAAAACTTACAGCGTTTTGCTTTTATCGAGTTATGGGAAAGTTGAGTAGAATTAAAATACCTCCTGACACTGGCGATTTCCGACTGCTTAGTCGCAGAGCGGTTGAAGCAATGAAGTTATTAAAAGAACAGCATAGATTTATGAAGGGGTTGTTTTCATGGATTGGATATAATCAGAAAGAAGTTTTATATCAACGAGAGAAGAGGTTCGCTGGAAAAACAAAGTGGAATTATTGGAAACTTTGGAATTTTGCTTTGGAAGGGATTACGTCGTTTACTATTTTCCCACTTAAAATAGCTAGCTATTTGGGAATAGCTACTGCACTTGGAGCCTTCCTTTATTCACTTATAGTAATTTATAAAACATTGATGTATGGTGACCCAGTTGCCGGTTATCCTTCCCTGATTGTTTTCATATTATTTTTAGGTGGTGTCCAACTCTTAACCATTGGAATTATAGGAGAATATGTAGGTAGAATTTTTAATGAAACCAAAAAACGACCACTTTATTTTATAAACGGTCGATACGATTCCGAAAATTATAAAATGAATAGTGATACGCCAGTCTAAAGAACCGGGTCACCACCCCGCCGGCGTTCATCTCGACCATGTTGCCGTTGAAATCGTAGTCAAAGGTTACATCGTCATGGCCGGTCAGCTCGTTGTTTTCGTTGTAGGGTCCACTCGGTTGACGAATCACTGGAGGCCAGCCGGTTGCCGACGTTGTCATAGGTGAAGGCTTCATCGGCCTGGGCAGGGTTCTCCACGTCGGTCAGCCAGTAAATATCGTCGTACTGGTAATCGATGCCAGCTTCTTTCAATTTCTCATCCAGATAAGAATTGCCGTTTTCATCGAAGTACCAGAACATATCCAAGTGCTTTCCGTGGTAAAACCAACCGTCGGAGACCTCCTGTTCTGTCGGGGCAATTTCCGATAGGGGCTTCATGCCAGGCGCGCCGGTAAAAACATACACAGCGTTTTCTGGGCCTCCCGGACGTAAACCTTTGGGACCATACCATCGATCCATCGTGAGAGCCTGTTTGAGGTTGCCATTGGCATCGTAAGCGTATTTCCAGAAAAAGTGTTAAATCGATCCAAACGCGGTTACCCTGAATAAATGGGATTGGCTCTTGACAAAAACACAGAATACGTTAATTTTACAATTTCTTTTGGGCAATATCTCGTAAGGCGCCAATGCTCAATAACACCCCTGAAAACGGTCTGAACAGGCGAATCAGCAAAGGCGCAGCCCACCGAGAGTCTCCGACCGATATACTTTGGTATATCTAAGGTCGTTCAACGATAACCGGACAGAAGGAAAGGTTAAGCATGGCCCAGAACATAATCATCATTGGCGGCGTGGCCCTCGGTTCAAAGGCGGCCTGCCGGTTTAAACGGCTGGAACCCGAATCGAAAGTCACCATTATCGACCAGGACCGCTATGTCTCCTATGGCGGTTGCGGCATTCCCTTTTACGTTTCCGGGGATGTTAGCGATATCAATGACTTACGCAAAACCAGCTTTCACATGCTGCGCGACGAGGCGTTTTTCAGAAACTGCAAGGATATCGAGGTGCTCACCGAAACGCGGGTCGAGAAGGTCGACCGGGAAAAAAAATGTGTTCACATTCGCCGCAAGGACGGCAGCACGGACACGATGTCCTACGATCAACTGGTACTGGGCACCGGCAGTAGTCCCCGACGCCTTCCCATTTCCGGTGCCGATCTGCCCATGGTTCATACGGCGTCCAACCTGAACGATGCCCAGGCAATTAAAGAACTGGTCACCAAGGGACAGGTGGAGCACGCCGTCATCATCGGCGCCGGATTCATCGGACTGGAAATGGCCGAAGCCCTGGCCGACATGTGGGAAGTGGACACGACAATCATCGAGTTCTGCGATCAGATCATGCCGGGCTTTGTCAGCCCCATGTTTGCCCGCATGGCCCAACGCCAGATGGAAGACCATGACATCAAAATTTTCGTCAACGAACAGGTTCAGGCCATTGAGGGAACCGATACCGTGGAAGCCGTGGTCACCAACAAGCGCCGCATCGAGGCTGATCTGGTCATCATGGCGGCGGGGATCACACCCAATGTGGAACTGGCCCGGGAAGCCGGACTGGAGATCAGCCAAAACGGCGCCATTGTCGTCGACGAGCAGATGCGCACCTCGGACCCGCTGATTTTTTCCGGCGGGGATTGTGCCCAGGTGACCAATCTGGTGACCGGCGGCCCTGGTTTTTTTCCTCTGGGATCCATGGCCAACCGTCAGGGACGTGTGATCGGCACCAATCTCGCCGGCGGTAATGCCGCATTCAAAGGAGCGGTCGGTTCCTTTGTGGTAAAGATTTTCGAGGCCGCCCTGGCCGGCGCCGGACTGAGCCTGCCCACGGCCCTGAAAAATGGAATTGACGCCGTCAGCGTCCAGGTGGCACAGCTCGACCGGGCCCATTTCTACCCGGATAAGACAATGGTACACCTTGAACTGGTCGTTGAGAAGAATACCCGTCGGGTCTTGGGCATCCAGGGATTTGGAGAAAAAGGCGACGCGTTGGTGGGCCGGATCAACGCCGTGGCTGCCATCCTGGAAGACCATCCCACCATCGATCGCATCAGCAACTTGGAACTGGCCTATTCACCGCCCTTCTCATCGGCCATGGACGTTCTCAATGCCTTGGGCAACACGGCGGAAAACATGCTCGACGGCCTTTACAAACCCATCGACGCCGACGGCTTTGCCAAAGTATGGGAAAGCCGTGACGGCAGCCAGCTGATTCTCGATTGCCGTGCCCGGCAGGATGGTGAGGCCTTTGCTGAAAAATACCCCGAATGCTGGATCAACATTCCCCAGGACGAACTGCGTCAACGTTTCGAAGAGGTGCCAAAGGATAAAGACATCATTCTGCTTTGCAATACCGGTGTACGATCCTATGAAGCACAGCTCAACCTCAGAGAATTGGGTATGGAAGCCCCCCGCAGCGTTCAAGGGGGCATTGTGACCCTGAACAAGTGTGGCCTTGACCTATAATCAACCCTAATAAGGATTTGTGAATAAAATGGCATTGCAGGAATTAGACGATTTTTTGGCGGATTGGGAAGACACGGAAGAAAAAAACAAGGCAGTTTTCGAGCGTTTAAAAACGTTTCTCGAAAAAAAAGAAGGGGTGACCTTAAATTTTAACCCGCGGCCCGGGCTGACCTACTCCCTGCGCGCCACCCACGTCAACCAAAAGGAAAAATCACTTTTTGCCATGGTTGACGTCATTGAGGACACCCCCCGCTGGCTCAGCGTGTGTTTTTATGGAGCAATGATCACTGACCCGGAAGAAAACGGTGATTTCGTGCCGGAGGGTCTGCTCGGGGAGGATGCGGTCTGCTTTGACATTGAAACGTGGGAGGACGGCCTCATCGCCTATGTGGAATCCCGGCTTGAAGAGGCATGGCAATCCGCGCAAAAGGGCTAACGGGCCTGTCCTTTAAGGCCTTAATCCGGTAGCAAATCATAAAAATACATCATTGCATCGGACCGGGTGATGATACCGATAATCCGGCCGTCTTCCACCACCGGGAGGCGGCCTATATCGTGGCGCACCATGATCTGCGCGGCCTGAATCGGGCTTCTGCCCGGCTCAATGGTGATCACCGACGTACTCATGTAGGCTTTTACCGGCGCCTGAAGCTGGTCTTTGCGCCGTATCTTTTTGAAGTCGCGCCGCGAAATGACCCCCACCAATCCCCCCTCATTGACCACTGGCAATCCGGTATAGCCACGATGGCGCAAAATACCGGCAACCGCTTCCATGGTCGTATCCGTGGTGACCGAATACACCGGGAAAGACATCAGGTCGCTGATCTGGACCGATGATTGTTGGTTGCCCTGGATGAGATCGACAATCATTTCCTGGGCCGCGTCGGGATTGATACCCTTTAACATGGCACTGCCGGCACCAGGATGCCCACCCCCGCCCAACCCCTTCATCAGGGTCCCCACATCCAGGCCTTCGTTATCACTGCGACCGATGACCATGCATTTTTGCCGGCCTTTTTTATCCTCGGCAACAAACAACCCAAAGGCGGCATCAACATTGATGATATCGCGATACATGCGTACCACCAGCGCCAGGTTGCCCACATGCCCGTCCAGCCGAATGCGGCTGATGCTGACTGAATAGCCGTTTATTTTCAGCCGATCGGCGTTTTTCAGCATTTCAAACAGCACGTCCTTTTGCTTTTCTCCATAGGCGGGCCGCAAGAATTTATTGACCATGGTCAAATCGGCCTTGCGATCGAGCAGCCAACCGGCGGCATAGGCATCTTCGGGCGTGCACGAAGGAAAGGTCAGGTTACCGGTATCCTCATAGAGGCCGGCCAGAAAAAGGGTGGCCTGGATGGGTGTGATCAGCTTGCGCATCGCTTTGAGCTGTCTGACCATCAATGTAACGGTCGCCCCCATGGGCTCCTGGCATTTCCAGAAGGCCTTGATGTCACCACCATTGTGATGGTCATAGACCAACACCTCCAAATCCTTGCGGTCTTTTAGCTTGGCAATGGGTCCCAGCCGGTGCCAGTCGGCGGTGTCCACGACAATCAGGCGCGTTACCGTACCAGTTTCGATCTGCCATCGGTCAACATAATCAAAAATGTCTTTGTGAATCGAAATAAACGCCCGCACGTTGGGATTGAGGGTCTTGGGAATGGCCGGAACGGCCTCGGGGTGGATCAGGGTAGCGGCCACCATGGACGCAAACGCATCAAAATCGGCATTTTTATGGCTTGTGATGATCTGAGTCATGGATCATGATAACGTCCAAATAATCATCCATGGACGTTCGTTTATGCTTTTTTTGGTCTTGCCCTGCCCTTTTTCGATGTACGCGGTGAATCAATTGGAATCCACCGACGAGGACGATTTGTCTTGCGCCGGCTGCCAGTCGATGGACGCACGCGTTTGTCCGGATGCCTGTTCCAATTGCAACGCGCCCTCGTGCTGGGCCTTATATTCCAGTGAGAGCCGATGTTTTTCGATCTCGGTCTGGCTTTCAATGCTTTTCCTGGCCAGCAGATAGCGCAGATAAACAATCCACAGGCCAATTCCCACCACGACCGCGCCCAGACCGATGAGCACCCATTTAAAGCGGATGATAAAGTCAATTCCCGTGCGCCCCAGATAGGTGATCATGTTGGGAATGATCCAATAGGAAATCACGCACACAAAGATCAAGAAGCCAATGATGAATATGTTCATGCGGCTGATGCGGTAAAGAATCGACTCCAATTTGTTTTCAAGGCCCGGCTCACAGGCCGGCCGGGACGTATCCCCGGACATTTCGCTGCCGTGGAAAATGGCCACGTAGGCCTTGACGACAAAGCCGAAAAGCAACATGGCCCCCACCGGGATGCCGATCGCGGCCACAAACCAGGCACGGAAAGGAAAGGGATTGTCGCGGGTCTTTAGCCGGACATCGTAATTTTCAAAGGGACCAAAGGTCTTCTCGAAATAGTACTTGTTGAATTCACTAAGATTCTTACCACTGGTTTCATGAATGACATGGCCATCGGCATCAATGACTTGCAACCATGACTGGTGCCCTGATTTCATGGCCGCCAGGGCAAAAATCTCCAGTTCCAACAGGAACAGCCCAACGGTGATGATGATAAAAAGGGTTTTGTTTTCTTGAATTAAATTATTTAGTTGTGTTGTTTTCAAGATTGATGTTCCTGCGGGCCGTGCGCCAATTGGTGTCGGACCGGTTGATTGCGTGTATGACGCGTTAAAGAACGCCGTTAATTTATCATAGCGTTGCTTGACTGCACAATCTTTTTGTCAAACCATACGATATTGACAGCCATCACAAAATGTTACATAAATTCAAATTGAGGCCGGGTACGTGACAGGCGCCCAAACGCAAGGTGGAAATCACCTGTTTTGTGCCTGATTTGAGCGCTCAACCGGGTTTGGAGACCAATCGATGAAAAAAATGATCATTTCAGTGCTGGGAAAAGACCGGCCTGGTATCATCGCCGCTGTAACCCGCATTTTGTTCGAACTGGATTGCAATATCGAAAATGTCAGTCAAACCATTTTGCAAAATGAGTTTTCCGGCATTTTCATTGTTTCGGTTCCCGCTCATTTGTCCGAGGCCGCACTGCATCAACAATTGGAAACAGGCCTTGGCGCCATGGGGTTGCATGTCTTTGAAAAAAGCCTTTCGGATCCGGGCGACACCGCGGGGGTGGCCTGCGATCCTTTTGTGATCACCACCAAAGGCCCTGACCAAAAAGGATTGGTTGCCGCCATGACGGCCATCATGGCCGACTACCAGGTCAATGTCACCAATCTGCAGGCCGTGTTCAAAGGCGGCGACGATCCCAACGCCAATATCATGATTTACGAAGTGGATATTCCCAACCATGCCGACCAACTGGCCCTTCGGCAGGCGTTGAGGGAAAAAGCCCGTGCCTTGTCCCTTGATATATCCATCCAACATAAGCTGATTTTTGAAGCGATCAATCGCGTTTAATACAGGATCCAGCCATGTTTAGTGACCGAGAAATCCTCTCCGTCGTGGAGATGCTAAAAAACGAGAATCTGGATGTACGCACCGTTACATTGGGACTCAATCTTCTGGATTGTGCCAGCGACGATATCGGCCGGTTAACCGACAACATCTATGCACGCATCACCGGTGCGGCGCACCATCTGGTCTCCGCCTGTGATGAGGTGGGCGATAAATACGGAATTCCGGTGGTCAATAAACGCATATCGGTAAGCCCCATCGCCGTGGCTGCGGCGCCCTTTGGTACCGAGCAGATGATCGCTGTTGCAAAAACGCTCAATGAAGCCGCCGCTGCTGCCCGGGTCGATTTTATCGGCGGATTTTCCGCACTGGTGGAAAAGGGTATGGCCAAAGGTGATCGGGCACTGATCGAGGCCATTCCGGTGGCCCTGACCGAAACCGAAAGGGTGTGTGCATCGGTAAACGTGGCCTCCACCCGGGCAGGCATCAACATGGATGCCGTACTGCAGATGGGACGAACCATCAAGGAGGCGGCCCGCCTCACGGCCGATCGCGATGGGTTGGCCTGTGCCAAGCTATGTGTATTTGCCAATATCCCCCAGGATATTCCCTTTATGGCCGGAGCGTATCTGGGCGTCGGTGAAGCCGATGCGGTCATCAATGTGGGGGTCAGCGGCCCTGGTGTGGTCAAAAAAGCCATTGATCGGGCCGTGGCAGCCAATCCGGATCTCAACCTGGGCCAGATCAGTGAAATTATCAAACGCACTGCTTACAAGGTCACCCGTATCGGAGAGCTCATCGGCCGTGAAGTGGCCGAGCGGCTTTCTATCAAATTTGGTGTGGTGGATCTTTCCCTGGCCCCAACGCCCAATGTGGGCGACAGTGTGGGCGAAATTTTCCAAAGCCTGGGCCTGACCAGCATCGGTGTGCCCGGCAGCACGGTTGCCCTGGCCCTTCTCAATGACGCCGTAAAAAAAGGCGGGGCATTTGCCAGTTCCAACGTGGGTGGACTCAGTGGCGCCTTCATCCCGGTCAGTGAAGACCTGAATATATCCCAGGCGGCGGCCAGCGGTTTTCTTTCCATCGAAAAACTGGAGGCCATGACCTGCGTGTGTTCAGTGGGGCTGGATATGGTGGCCATTCCGGGAGATACCAGTTCGGAAACCCTGGCGGCCATCATTGCCGACGAAATGGCCATCGGCGTCATCAACAAAAAAACCACCGCCACACGACTGATTCCCGTACCTGGCAAAAAAGCCGGGGAGCATGCCTTTTTCGGGGGTCTGTTGGGTGAATCGATCATCATGCCGGTCAACAACGCCTGTGGTGAGAATTGTTTTTTACGCCGCGGCGGATTGATTCCCTCACCGATCCATAGTCTCACCAATTAAATCCTCTTATTTCCTCACCCATTAAAATCTATCTTGCCTTGAGAGTTTTTAACTTGTATAAAGTTCGGCGCTCTTGCTTTTTCTAGATTAATACGCAAATCTATACAACATACTGTTTTATATGTAAATATTAACGCTTTAAGAATAAAAAGCGTCATCGACAAGGAATAAAAAAGCCATGCTGACATACGTTCCAGTATCGATGTTTTTATTGTTGTTAGTAATCGTTGCCGGATTGGGATATGTGGACAGGAGAAAAAACAGGAGGCTTTTGACGTTACCGCCGCTATCATTCATCATCCCCTGCTACAATGATGCTGAAACGGTTGACCAGACCGTGGAAAGCATTTTTGCGGTGTATGGCCCGGATGCGGATGTCATTGTGATTGATGATGGCAGCACGGACAACAGCCGAAAAATACTGACGGAATTGAAAACGCGGCATAATTTTGCCTTGATTTTCAATGCCGCCAATGTTGGCAAATCAAAAACCCTCAACGATCATTTTCATCTGGCAAAAAATGAGATGATCGTTTTCGTTGATGCCGATGTGATTGTTTCGCCAAAGCCGCTAAAAGATGCCATTGCCCGTCTTCAGGTTAAAGATGTAGGTGCGGTCAGCTGCCCTTACCGGGCCGCCAATACGGGGTTTATTCCCCTGATGCAGACCATCGAGTACAATATGCTGGCCTTTATTCAAGGGGCCTATAACATGTTTTCTGCAATCGCCTTATGGGGAGGATTTCTGGCCGTCAAGCGGGATGCCTTCTCAAGCGTCAACGGATTCACCCTCAATGCAATCACCGAGGACAAGGACCTGGCCTTCAAGCTGACCTTACAAGGCTGGAAAGTTGAGCAGAGCTTCTGTCATATCCGGACTTATGTGCCGGCGACCCTGAAACAATTGATCAAACAAAAAATACGCTGGAGCTCCGGCGGCCTACAGTGTTTTGTCAGATATTACGCAGTGTTGATGAAAAACCCGCTGCATGTTCTGTTTATGCTCTCATTTTGCGTCTTGTTGACCGCATCGATATTGAAGCTCGGCAAAAATATCTCGCTATGGGATGAGATCGTCGATTATTTTTTATGGGCGCATCGTTCAGTCGGTTTGTGGACCAGTTTGCAACTGACCCTTATCAAATTCGGCATCTCAATTTTGAAAGACCTGTTGTGGCGCATCTCTTTTACGCTGTTCTCCCTTCCTTTTGTATTGCCATTGGTCTCTACGATCAAGCGGCTTTACATCTGTGTCATGGTAATCCCTTTTTCTATTTTCTATGCCCCGGCCTTTTCCATCATTTCAATTGCCGGAGCGATCTATCTGTTGCGCAATAAGCGACTGCTGCACAAGGCCGTCCGGGCCTGGTAGCGGCGTTGCAACAACACTTATCCCCAGCGTTACAAGCATGGGGGTTATTATTGACGATAAGAGAATTTAAATGATATAAACTTCGCCTTAAAAAATTATTTTCTATAGTTCTTTAAATAAACTGATTCCGATCCAGCACCATCAATCTTGAAAAGAGAATACGCTTTTCGGTTGCACCGCCTTTGTTGCAAGCGAAAACCATACTGACGCGATTATACATAACCGGCTGACAATCTACTTTGTGAGGATGACATGGTGAGGTTTTCAAGATTGGCTCTTTTGTTTTTGGTTTTTTCTTTTTTTACCCCCCCAACAATTCATGCATATACATACTATGGTTACAACGACACCGGCCGCCAATGGTACGATGCAGAAAAATCAGCTTCAAGTTCAGACGACGATCAGCTCTGCTGGGCGGCGGCGGCATCGAATATGCTTGCCTATACCGGATGGGGGTTCCCGGAATCCGGCAAATTTTCCGATGCAAGCGATATATTTGGGTATTTTCAATATTATTGGTCCAATGCCGGTGGCAATATGTACTATGCCGTCCAATGGTGGTTTGACGGTGTCAATAATGCCCCGTCAACCGGCTCATGGTCCCAACTAGAGGTTGCCGGCGGAGGCGATTTTTATTCAGACGTTTCTTTTATTGATGTCTACGCCTTTGAAAATGCATTCGTCTGGGACGCCAACACCGACAGCGCAATGGATACGATAAATCAGTATTTACATAGTGGTTATGGCGTGGGGTTAAGCATCGCCAACAATCGGAATCAAGGCCATGCCATCACGGTATGGGGGTATGAATCCGTTAACGACGACTACGTAGGCCTTTGGGTGACGGATTCTGACGATGATTATGGCGATTTAATTTATTATAGTGTTTTTTTCTCCGGATCGAGCTGGCATCTTGATGACTATAACAACTCTGACCAGTGGTACATCGTTGAAGTCCACGGGCTTGACCAAATGTCCATGGTTGTGACGCCGATCCCTTCGGCCGCCCTGCTGTTAGGCCCGGCCCTTGTGCTGTTGGGAATTTGGCGGCGCAAACGGTTTTATAAACCGCGCTGTTATTGACAAAGTCGTATATCGGATTTTTTACGGAACCGTCCGTTGTTATTCATTCCAGGAGAACAAGACTGCCCCGATCAGCAGAAAAGCCAAGGTCATCGCCGCAAGAATGAGCAGTTCAGGGGTCACGGATACAAGCCCCTGCCCCTCGTTCATCACCTTGCGGGCCGCGGTGAGTACATGCGTCAGTGGAAATATCTTGGCTGATGACTTGAGCCAGGCCGGTGCGCCTTCAATGGAAAACCATACCTCGGAGAGGAACATCATTGGCCAGCAGATAAAATTAAGCAGGCCATTGGCAAACTCCTCACTGGTACCGCGCGAGGCAATGACCAATCCCAAAGCGGTCATACAGATACTGCCAACCAGAAAGACAATAAACAGATCGAGTAAACGGCCCAAAACGATAAAATCGAGAAACAGATCACATCCCACCCAAACCACCACCAAGGTGAACATGAGCAGAAAAATACGCGATAATAGCTGAGCGGTCAGGTACTCAAAAGCGGTTAACGGCGTTGCCTTGAGCCGTTTGAGAACACCATTTTTACGATAGCGCACCACCACCCAACCCACACCATAGAGCGCGCTGAACATCATGTTCATCCCCAGGATGCCGGGAAACAGCCAATCAATATAGCGGATCTGGACGCCCTGAATATCGATTTTTTGAAAATCGTCCCCGTCTGGCGCCTTTGATGAAGTCAGCGCCTGTTTCAAGAGGCGTTCGACAATGGCACCGGCGGGAGACGCATCACTGACCCAGTAACGTACCGGAACGCTTTGGGCCTCGATTAAAAGATCGATCTTATGGTGTTTGAGCTTGTCGAGCCCCTGTGCCCGGGTTTCAAAGCCCACCAGAGCGATGGCCTTGAAGGAAACAAAGGTATCGGGAAGGTTGCCGGTTTGCTGCAATGGGGGTGCTCCCGATGGAATAGGAAACACCCCGACCTTGTAGGCCGCACGGTAATCGCCTTTAAAAATAATCGCAAACCCGAAAATAATCAGAAATGGAAAGAGAAAATTCCATCCAAAAGCCTCACGGTCTCTGAAAAACTCATAATTTCTGGCATTAAAAATCGCCCACAGGCGTTTGAATCGCATCGGATCTCCTGCAGCAGGTCAGTCGCGCAAACTGCGCCCGGTGAGTTTTAGGAATACATCCTCGAGGGTCGGGGTACGAACATTGACCTCGCTCATGTCCACCCCGCGGGACAGCAATTGACCGATCAGGGCGTTGACATTTTCAGTGCGGATCACCAGTTGATCCGATGTTTCACGGACAAAGCCCGCAAGATCGTGGATGTTGCCAACCCGTTTTGTTCTGGGCAGGGTCAAGGTGGCTCGCTTGCAGTGGGTCTGAATCAAATCCGCGGGTGCACCGCGGGCGATTATCTTGCCCTTGTCCATGATGGCGATATCATCGCAAAGGTGCTCCGCCTCTTCCATGTAGTGGGTGGTCAGGACAATGGTACGGCCCTGGGATTTCACGGTATTGATGATCCGCCACAAATTATGACGCGCCTGGGGGTCCAGCCCGGTTGACGGTTCGTCCAGAAAAATCAATTCAGGCCGGTTCAAAAGGGCCAGCGCCAGGAGCAGACGCTGTTTTTGTCCCCCCGATATCTTGTCGTTTAGCTGTGCCTTGACATCTTCTAAATGGCACAATTGGATCAAGGTCTCCATGGATTCCGTGTGATCGTATAACCGGGCAAAGGTTTTCAGGGTGTCCGCCACAGTCAAAAAAGAGAGCAACGCGGTCTGCTGAAACATGATCCCCACTTCCTGTTTGAACTTTGCTTTGCGTGGTTCGCCTTTGTAAAAAACCGCCCCTGAGCTGTGAGAAATGATATTTTCGATGATTTCAATCAGGGTTGTCTTGCCGGCGCCGTTGGGTCCCAACAGCCCAAAGCAGGTTCCCTGAAAAATGGTCAGACTTACATCATCCACAGCGTGAAGATTTCCATAAATTTTGGTAATATTTTCAACGTCGAGTAATGGTTTTTTATCGGATTTCATCAGGCCGTATCATATTTTTTATTAACTTGTTAAAATTTCATTAAAAAAAAGGATGTTGCGTGACCATGCCGGTTGACACGAAATAAACGTTTTTTTATAGTCGGTCCCGGGTGGCAAATCAAGCCGCAAATCTGTTTTGGCCATCTTTTGACAGGCCTCGTAATTCGGCAATATTGAACTGTTTTTTAATGAGCTAAGATCGTGGAACGTAAAAATCATCTGACCCTTTCCATTGTTTTAACACTGTTTCTATTCAGTGTGGGCTCCGCCGGTTACATGATCATCGAGGGATGGAGCCTGGGCGATGCCCTGTACATGACCCTGATTACCCTGTCTACCGTCGGATTTGGTGAGGTTCGTCAAATCAGCGGGCCGGGCCGGATCTTCACGGGCGTGATGATCTTCATGGGCGTCGGCTACTATATGTATGTGGGGGGAAATCTCGTTCAGTTTTTAGTGGAAGACCGTATTCGTATCATTTTCGGGAGACGTAAATTGGACCATCAGATCGCCAAACTGAAAAATCATTATATCATCTGCGGCTATGGCCGTATTGGTCGCGTACTGGCCCGGTACCTGACCGAACGCTACCTGGATGTCGTGATCATCGAGAAAAACAGCGGGCGCCAATCGGTGATGGACGAGGACGGCGTCTTGTATCTGATGGGCGAAGCCAGCGAAGAAGGCCTTCTTCTCAAGGCCGGGATCCAACAGGCCCGGGGGTTGATCACCGCCGTGGCCACCGATGCCGACAATGTTTTTCTCACGCTGATCGCCAAACAACTCAACCCCCGTCTGTTTGTGGTTGCACGTGCCATCCAGAACACGGCCAAGCGGACCCTTCAGGCCGCCGGGGCCGACAAGGTCATCAGCCCGTATGATCTGGGGGCACGGCGAATGGCACACGCCATCTTGCGCCCCACGGTGATCCGTTTTCTGGAACTGGCTTTTACCGACGATAGTACGGATATTCAAGTTGAAGAAATTCAGGTCAAATCCACCTCCCGCCTGCTCAATGTGGAACTGAAAAATTCAGGCATCCGTCAACAATTGGATCTGATTATCCTGACCATTAAAAAAGCCGACAACACCATGATCTTCAACCCCAAGGCCGATACCCGGATTGAAGTCGATGACACCCTGGTGGTGGTTGGCCGGGCCAAAAGTCTTACTCAACTGGAGCATATGTTGCGCAGCTGAGTAGTGTCCATCCAGAAATAGGAACTATGCATATGGCGATGTCAGAACCGTCTTATTTGGCTGCATGGGAAAATGGCACCCTGCTAAAACGCATCAAGCAAGCACTGTCGGCGCTGACGCACTGCACCCTATGCCCACGGCGCTGCAAGGTCGATCGCACCCAGAATGAAACCGGGTATTGCCAAACCGGTCGGCTGGCCAAGGTGGCCTCCTTTAACGCCCATTTTGGCGAAGAAGCACCACTTGTGGGGAAAAACGGATCGGGCACGATCTTCTTTTCCCATTGCAACTTACTGTGTAATTTTTGTCAGAATTTTGAAATCAGCCATCATGGTGAGGGTCAGCTTGTCTCTGACGACACACTGGCCCAGATCATGCTGCAGTTGCAGCACATGGGATGTCACAACATCAATTTTGTCACCCCGTCGCATGTGGTCCCTCAGATTCTTAGCGCCGTTGGCATTGCCGCAGAAAAGGGGCTGAAATTGCCTTTGGTTTTCAATACCGGTGGTTATGACAATGTATCGACCCTGAAACTGCTCGAGGGAATTGTCGACATCTACATGCCGGACTTCAAATTCTGGGACCCGGCTGTTGCCCAGATGACCTGTAATGCCAAGGATTACCCCGAGATTGCGCGCAAAGCGTTAGTGGAAATGCATCGTCAGGTGGGTGATTTGCGTATTGACGATCGCAGCGGGCTGGCTTACAAAGGACTTCTCGTCCGCCATCTGGTTCTTCCCGATGGGCTCGCCGGGACAGCTCAGGTGATGCACTTTATTGCCCAATCCCTATCCCGGGACACGTATGTCAATGTCATGGCCCAGTATCGCCCTTGCGGCAAGGCGGCAACAGTGGCGTCACTGGCCGCACCCCTTTCGACGGATGCCTACACCCAAGCCGTGGCAGAGGCCAAGGCCGCAGGAATCACCCGTCTGGACAAGCCAAGGCGGGTGTTTCAATTGTATTAACGATCTAGACATGTTTAATCGATACTCACCATTTATTGCGGGGGTTGCATGAAACGAATTTTCTTTGTTGGGGTAATGATCTTTCTGTTCAGTACGACTTGTGCAACGGCAGCCGATGGGCCGGTGCGGGTCAAGCTCATCACTCAAAAAGGAGACATCATCATTGAATTGAATGCCACGGCCGCGCCGAAAACCGTGGAGAACTTTCTTGCCTACGTCAATTCCGGTTTTTATGACGGCACGATTTTTCATCGGGTGATTAAAGAATTCATGATCCAAGGCGGTGGGTTTGATGCCGACATGCAGCGCAAATCCACCCGTCCGCCCATTATCAACGAGGCCGACAACGGGCTTTCCAACCGTATCGGCACCATTGCCATGGCGCGCACGCCGGATCCGCATTCGGCCAGCGCTCAGTTTTTCATCAACGTCAAGGACAATCTCTTTTTGGATCACCGCGCGAAAACGGCTCAAGGCTGGGGGTACTGCGTATTTGGCAAGGTGGTCGGCGGCATGGATGTGGTCCACGCCATTGAAAATGTCCCTACGACCATGCGCGCTGGAATGCGGGATGTTCCGCAAACACCGGTGCAGATCGTCAAGGCCGAGGTGGTCAAAGCGCCTGTGACCAAAACGGCCGAATAGCGCAAGCGCGGCAAGTGATTTGAGGATGGCCGAATCGGGGTAAAAAACGGCTGTTTCAAAGGAAGCCGATTTGAAGCTTGACAAGCAGGGACGGACTGACTTAGCGTGGAACTATACGTTCTTTCTGCCAATGCTTGCCTTTCCTTATCGCTCCAGTGAATTGCCACAAACCGTGAATGTATATTCTTTCAATCTGTTTTTTGGCAAACAGGTGTGGGATAGCAGAGGGTTTAAACCAACGACAGCGTTCTTTTACCCCGAAATGGCCATCCACTTCACGATGGGTGTGAAGCGATGACCTGCACAATTGGCTCCTCTACCGGTCAATCAACATAGAGGAAGCGCTTTGCCATCATCGTTACGGATTCGAAAAAGCGCACCGTCCTCCCCACCATAAACCCGCTGCCGGGCTCTGGCGGCGGCCATTAAGGGTGCCACCTGGACATCCACATAATCGTACACCCGGGCCCTGGCCTTGTGACGGGATGGACGCAGGATACGGCCCAGGTACTGCGTCACCCGCCCGCTGAAACGAATGGGGGTGGCCAGAAACAGCGTGGACAGATCAGGGCAGTCAAACCCTTCGCCGATCAGCTGTCCCGTGGCGATCAGGATGTTGACCTGCCCCTTTTGAATCTTTTCCATGACTTGTTTGCGCGCCTCATCACTCAGGTCACCGGTCAGACGCTCCGATTCCAGGCCGTGTTTATAGCGCAGGATACTTTGCAGAGTTTCACAGTGTTTCTTGCGGTCCGAAAGCACCAGACAAATTCCCTCACCGCTCCGGGCTTCTTTTTCCACATCCTCTGCAATCAGATGGTTGCGCGCATCATCGGTGGTCAATTCCGATAACATCCGCGAATAGTCGTTGACCGGATCAAAGTAGGGCTCGAAACTGGTCGGCCGCAAAACCACATCCGCTTTTAGGATATGGCCCTTTTGTTCCAATTGGGCTTTGTTGACCTCGTGATTCACATCCCCCAGATACCAGAAGATCAGTCTGGACAATTTGTCCCGTCTCCAGGGGGTTGCCGACAGCCCCAGCATATAGCGAGCATCAAAGGCCGTGACAGCCTCGGTAAACGTACGGCTGGGCGCACGATGGCATTCGTCCACGACAATGTGCCCGATCAGGGGGGCTACCTGGTCGGTCATGCGGTACAAGGTTTGAACCAGGGCCACGGTAATCCGGTCTCCCATACGCTTTTTCCCGGCACCGAGCAGGCCCACTTGATCGGCCGGGATGCCGAGGAACTGTTCGATGCGCTGAATCCATTGATGGGCAAGGTCCTTGGTATGGACAATGATGATGGTCGGCTGCCTTCGTTGGGCGATCAGATACAGCCCCATGATGGTTTTCCCGCTGCCCGTGGGTGCACTCAGCGTGCCGAATTCCCGTTTAAGCATGGCCTCCACGGCAACGGTTTGAAATGATTTCAGGCTGCCGGTAAAGTCAAAAGAAACGGCCGGCAATTGCCGCCGCTGATCATCGATGGTGTATGCAATGTGCTCCCGGTTAAGCAGCCGGATGAGCTGGCGGGCGTATCCGCGGGGAATGATGATGCCCTGTTTCCCAAAACGCCGATAAAAGCGAAGTGTCTTTTTGGTTCCCCGGTTCCATCGTCCCATGCGCTCATTTTCCAGCCATTTGGGATTGAGCATCTGAAAGTGCCGGGTCAGCGTCTGCATGAGATCACCGGGCACACCACTGAGCTTCATAGAGGATGCCATGGTGATCTTCAATTCACCTTTTGGCGGGCTTGCTTTACACAAAACGGGCGTCTTAATAAAAAAAGTGCAGGTAAAGGGGAATCATGAAAACAATCAGGATCAGGATGCCCGGGACGGTAAAATAAGGCGTATACCATGGTTTTCTGGCGATTTTGGCTTTTTTTGCTTCCGAAAGAAACCAGTTTCCCAAGGCAAATGATGCAAGAAGAATCGGAATGGCTTTGAGGATCGTCATTTTTTTACGTTTCTCCAGTTGGCAATCAGGGGCAGCAACTGATTTTTAGTTGTCCTGCCATTTTCAATATTGATTTTTAAAAAATAGCTATATTAACCAAGTCGATTCCAGCTGTCAAAAGTATAAATTTCATTTGCCCCACATCTATGTTTGAAACATTGAACAGTTGAAAATGGAATGGGATCACTTTTTAGTAAATGACGATAAAGGCAGGAAACCGATGGGATAGTTATTTTTCTTGCATAATCAGCCGGCTGGTAATCAATCCATGGAAAAAACCACCGTCTGCACCGGAAAACCGCCACCCCAGGTGAACAAGACATGATCCGCAAACGGCAATGCGCCACACATACCCGTTAAACCAGGTAAACTCCGATGAAGCGCGCCCAATATAGCCGCACCCCATGGCATCGTGATAGCAGCCGATTTCAAAAATAATTCCATCCGGATTGGCGAAGGTGTGAATATGGGCGCCGTTGATCATGCGATGTTCGGACGCAAAAGTGATGGTATGCAAACATTGCCGGCAGACAATCACGTTGGCGGTGTCTTCCTCCGGCTCATCGCTGGTCGAGGTATACGTGTGACGTCCCGGTTCGCCCGGCTGGTCATGCCATTTAAGCAGATCCAGGCACCGGTTCTCAAAAAATGGTGGCGGCTGACAGTCGCCAGCCGGCAAGATTGGCATATTCATTTTTGTCTGCCGATTTGCGGCTTGCATGGCAGGTAAGTCAATGGGAAACGACTCAACAAAAGTATTAATTGACCGTACGGTCCACCCGTTCTTTCAACTCTTTTCCGCACCTGAAAAATGGCAGGCGTTTGGATTTGACCATGACCGATTCGCCGGTTTTTGGATTTCTGCCTTTATACGAGCCATAGTTTTTTACAAATATGCTTCCAAAGCCCCTAATTTCGACCCGGTCGCCTCTGACCAATGCATTGGTCATTTCACCAAAAAAAAGATCGATGATTCGTTCGGCTTTTTCCCGCGTGAAACCATTCTTTCTTTTCAGTGCTTCAATCAGGTCTCCCTTGTTCATGTGCCCCCTCCCCTTGGTATCATGAATTATATCAAGATCGTATAGATTTATCTGCAGGTTGTCAACACTAGGATTGGCTGAATCCGGCTTTTCCCCCCAGTAAAAGATGATCCATACGGCACAGCGCATTCCCTCAGCCATCGACCGGCTTGGCCCCAAAAACAGGCGCGGGTTGTTACAGACCGCTCTGCCGATGAATTTTACGCTGCAGTGCTGTTCGAAATGCGGCCTGTGTACCATAAATGATCAACCGCTTGCTGGCACGGGTGGCCGCGGTATAGATGATCTCACGGGTGAGCAGCCGATGTCCTGAATCCTCGGGAAGAATCAGGAGGGTGTCGTCAAACTCCGAGCCCTGGCTTTTATGGACGGTCATGGCAAAAGCAAGCTCCCAGTCCGTCAGCCCCGAGGCGGGAAAGGAGGCGACCCCGTTGCCCCGCCTGAACCAGGCACGATAGCCGCCAGCGTCAGGTTGCCTCAGCACCATGCCCACATCACCGTTGAACAGTTTCCGGTCGTAATCGTTGCGTGTGATCATGATCATGGCGCCGTTAAACAATTGGCTGTGGGGACTTGTATCCGGATCCAGGTGCGACTTTAATGCGGTTGCAATCCGGTTGTTGATCCAGCGCATACCGGCCGGACCATGCCGGACCACGGTCAGGATGCGACTGCGGTGGATAAATCCAAATAATTGATCGATCCGCTGTGCATACGCCTTGCTATTAACCGATAGCGCGGCCAATTGGTTCACCCCGTCCACATAGCTGTAATGGTGGTCGTCGGTCGGCAGAAAAAAATGATGCCATGTCCAAAGATCCACGTGCCGGTTCAGTCGGTCTATATCCGTAGCGGCCACAAAGGACCAATTACCGACCGGTTGGGCAAGGGCCTCGGAAAATGCAACGGAATGCAAACCAACAGATGCACCGGCGTTGATCGACTGGGCCAGCGCCAGTAATTTTCCGGCGGATCGGTAAACACGCTGAAGCACCACCAAGTGATCGGCCATGGCGGGGGCGGCCGCCGCGCTGATATCAGCCAGCACGGACCCAGCTTCCACCGATGGCAACTGATCCTTGTCGCCGATCAGAATCACCTTGGTAAGCGAAGGATCAATCGCCTGAAAGAGATGGTCCATCATGACCACATCGACCATGGAGACTTCGTCCACGGCGATCACATCCGCTGCCAGGCGGTTGTGTTCATCGTGCAAAAAACCACCCCGGTACCTGCTGTAAATCAACAATTTGTGCAACGTGGACCCAACAAGTTGTTCGAGCCTTTGCTCGTCAGGGTCCAACCGGCCAATACTTGCCAGGTTGACATGCAAGGCTTCGGTCATGCGTTGGGCAGCCCTGCCCGTGGGAGCGGCCAGCAAAATGCGACCGGGATCCGTACCGGTCTGTACCAACGCCCGCAAAATGTTTGTCAAAAGAGATGTTTTTCCGGTTCCCGGACCTCCGGAAATAATCAACAGTGAATGGGTCAACGCCGCTCGGATGGCATCGATTTGATCGGTGTCCTTGTCAATGGGCGCGCTACCGGCACTTTTGCGGATTACCCGCGTTTCCTGGTAAAGACCATCGATTACCTGTTTGATGGTCCGGCCATCGGGGAGCACCCTTTTTTGGCGTGGCGCCAGCATCATTTTCAAGCGGTGCTTGAGACGCTGTTCGTGGTAGTGAAACTTTTGAAAATACAGCAGCCGCTTACCGGACCGAGAGTCAAGCACCAGGGGCTTGAAATCCCCGTTGGCCTTGCGGTCGATCAGATGGTCATACGCCCCTTGGTCCAACCGGCAGATGAATTGCATGATCTGATCATGAAGCGCTGCGTCTTTGGCAATCGCCTGGTCGAGGGGCCGGCGGTCCAGCGCCAGACACAGACTCCCCTGGCTTAAAGCGGCAAACATCAACGCCAAAATCGCGGCCAGGCCTGGATCACCGGCACTTTTTGCATGACGCAGCAGGTCGTCAATGGTCATCCGGTCCAAATCCGAAAGGTCCAGCTGTTCAGAAAGCATGCTCAGCCGGTTTTCGTCCACGGCCAGGCCTGGATCAGGGAGATGGTGATGGGTCATCTTAAGCAAACGTCCTTGTTTTTACCTTATTCGGCAACGCTAAGCGTGGAGTTTTTTAGTGCCATCATGCCGCAGCGCCTGTTTTTCTACCAATGGATGCGGGCAATCCGTTGCCGGATCGTTTTTTCCAACGCCTCAACCGGCAGCAATTGCGCTGGGGGAACATGGAACACGCCGTCGCTTTGATCTTGCCCATCCAGGCCCCGGATAAACAAATAAAAAACACCGCCAAAATGGCGATACGGGTCAAAGCCATCGCCCATTTTCTGTTTCAACCAGCGCAATGTACTCAGGCTGTACAACTGGTATTGCAAATCATAGCCGGCGGCTTCCATTTCCATTTGCATGGCGTCTTGCCGGTATCCCTGAGAAAGGCGGTTGGACTTCCAGTCGGCAATATAGAATCGATCCTTCCAGGCAAACACCAGATCGATGAATCCGCGCACGACCATCTCCCGGCATGGCCCTTTGTCCAAGCCGCATTCTTTCGCCCCTTCTGACCTTTCGAACGATTCGGCCAGGGGAAAATAAAATTCAATCTCGTGCCGACGCTGGGCCGGGGTAAGCTGTCCCAACCGAAACACCTGATCATCCACAGCAATGGGTCGCCGAAGGGTTTGAGCGACAATGCGGCTGATGCAAGGCGCCCATCGCATATCGATGCGGTAGTGGGCCATCGCATCTTCAACCACCCTTTGCAGACGATCATCTTCCAGAATATCTGCCGGTCCGTTCAGCACCGCCTGGAAATCAATGGTCTCAAAAATGTGATGAAACATGGATCCCATGCCGGTACCGCCCGGCAGGTCATCCAATGCATGGCGCTCAACCGGCTGCGTGGCAAGGCCGGTGGCAGGCTCGTCATCGTCACGCATTATCTCATCAATCAGGCTGAACGCCTCTGTTGGGTCAAACCGTCCATGCCCCCCGCTCATCCGGTGGCCGATACTGGAAAACGACTCCAGGGCGATTTTACGGTGCCGGAAATCATCTGGCGCCGGAATCAGCCGGTCGGCCGGCAAGGCCATGGCAGATGGACGATTCATGGCAGCATCATCGGTTACAGCATTGTCCGTCGGCAGCGGCGCTTGGCAATGCAGCCATCCTTCCGGCGGCCGATCCGCGCTGACCGGTTCAAAAGCATTGTGGATACTGCGGCTAACAAAGGTACAGATGGGACCGATCCAGCCATGATTGCGGTCATCCGGGTAAAATGGGACGTAAACCTTGGCCCGTGCGCGGGTCAAGGCAACGTAATAAAGGCGTTTTTGTTCATCCTCAAATTCCTGTCGGGCCCGGGCCATCCCCGAGCGGCCCGTCAGATCGACGATTTTGCGACATCCTTTTTGCGGATTGTTGGTGTCGATGCTGTGGTAGACTTGCACACCGCCAAAGGCGCGCATGGTCAGTCCACCGGCAATGAATACCACTGGGAATTCCAGCCCTTTGCTCACATGCATGGTTAAAATCTGCACCTTGTCGCCTTCATCTTCGATCTGGTGAATGTCGGCATCGGCGCCCGACGCACTGCCAGTCAGCCTCAGTTTGTCCAGATGCCCCACCAAGGTGCCAGCGTCCATATTTTTAGCATAGGCCGTGGTTTCCAAATAATCGAACAACTGCTGAAAATTGGTCCGGGTGCGATCCCAGCCCGGGTCCGTACAATGCCGGGCAATCATCCCGGATTCTTCCATCAAGGATTGAAACAAAAGCCCCCAACGGCGCTTTGCCGCCGTTTTTTGCCAGCGGTCCAACAGCTGCTGGCTGAGGTGATCGGCGGGCAGCTCCGCCCATGCGCTTAAGGTTTGCGGGGAAATGTCAAAAAACGGCGTCAGCAGCGCCAGCTTGACCGTTGGCCCATGCTGGGGATTCAGCACGGCTTTCAACATGATGCTCAGCAAGTGAGCCTGCGGGCATTGGAACAAACCGGGCTGGCGATAGTACGTGTAGGGGATCGCGCTTTTGATGAGCCGGGCTTCCAGAGACATAAATTCTGTCTGGCTTCGGACCAGGATGGCGATGTCACTGTAGTTCAATGGGTAAGATGCACCCTTTTTGTCCTTGATGCGGATCTTGGCCGTATGGACCAGAAAGCGGATTTCCCTGCAGATAAACCGGGCCAGCACGTCTTTGGCCTCCAACTGGCTGTCCACAGGGCTCAGATCAATGACATTCAGCGCCGGCCGCCCGGATCGATCCGCTTGAAGAGTCAGCGGCAGGGCGTCTTCGGGCGGTGAATCCGCCGCCGGGTAACCGATCTCAAACGGTCCTTTGCCGGTCGCTGCACCAAACCAGTCATCCTTCCCGAAAATTCGGTTAAACCCATCGACCATGGCCGACACACTGCGCCAGTTGACGTTCAACCGGTATAGATGGGCCTGTTTCTTCGCCGCCAATTGAACCATGGTTTGCCTGGCGGTCAGGTAGGTAAAGATATCGGCACCGCGGAATCCATAGATTGCCTGCTTGGGATCACCGATCAAAAACAGGCGATTGGTGGTGCCGGCCTCCATGAAAAGCCTGTTAAATATGCGCCACTGCAAGTCATCGGTATCCTGGAATTCGTCGACAAAGGCCACTCGATAGCGGGCCCGGATTTTTTCGACACCCGCCTCGGCTCCCGGTGCGGTGAGAAAATCCGCCACGCGGGTGAGCATATCCTGATAACTGATCCATCCATGACGATCTTTGACGCTGCGGACATCACGGCGCAATTGGTCCAATGCGCTCAAGGTGAGCAGATGGGATGCGGTGACGCACAACTGGGTCAGTTCATTCACGTGGTCTTTGATCTGATTCAGATGCGGGCATACATCAAGGTTTTCCCCGGCCTTGAGCCATTTTGTCGGCATCAGGCTATCAAAGGGCATGCTTTTCAAGCCAGAGCGTGGAATCAAGGTTTGCATGAATGCAAATACCGGAGCAAGCGTCCATCCATTCTCATTGATCTGGTCCAGGCATTGCTCAAGGGGGACGACCAGTTCGCGAATATTTTTTTGTCTGGTGCCCTTGTGGATATTCAGGCGATCGTAGGCCTCTGAAAGTGCCGGCGGTCTTCCAACCAACGCTTTTAGCGCCGCAACTTTCGTTTGTATCGATTGGTACAGGGCGTCCACATCCGTATCGCCGGGATCGGGGATAAGGGTCTCGCGCGATGCATCGCCGCTCAGGCGCAGCGCCAGTTGGACAATGTTGTCAATAAAAGCATCCGGTTGATCAGGAAAATGAGCCAGGGCCAACAGTTCATATAATCGCTCGCCGAATCGCTTGGGCCAGTCCGAGCGAATCTGCTTGCGCAGCAATTTCTCCAACAGCGGGGGGTCATCCATTAATTCCTGCTCGAATAGATTTCCTGTCTCAAATGGAAACTCTCGCAGCAAGGTGTGGCAAAAGCCATGGATGGTAAAAATGGGGGCATTGTCGAAATTATCGAGGCTCTCATGCAGTTTTTTACAAATCGCATCGCAAAGCCCTGGATCCCCATCAAGCGTCTGCTCAATTTTTTGCCGGATCCGTTGTTTGAGCTCACCGGTGGCTTTTTCGGTAAAGGTCACCAGTAAAATATTCTCAAGCTGAAGGTCTGCTTCTTCGACCAATAATCGCACCACCAAATTTTCGATGGTATATGTCTTTCCCGTACCGGCGGAAGCCTCGACCAGGGCATGACATGAAAGATCAATTGCCTGCGGATCGGTTATGGCATCAAAGCCTGTTTTACGGTCGGTAGCCAAAAAAGGAACTTTCTATCAATAGAATCGGTTTATCGCCTAAAGGGTCGGCAGAAATACCCGCAAACGCCGCCGGGCCAAATCCAGGATATTCGGCGGCACCGTGGCGCCATACAGCTGGGCGACCGGATCAAGTGTTTCCTGCATAGCCTCTTGCATGGACTGTGCAAAGGCCTCGGCGTCGACATCGCTCACATCGTCCTGTTTGATATATCGCAACAAGGAGCCCTTCCCAAAAATAGTATCAAAGGGCAGCCAAGCCATGGGGCTGAGGGTAAAAAAATCCTCGACCAACATGTCTAAATAAATTCGGCACGCATCGGGTTTCAGAAGATACGGGTGATCCTGCATATGCTCCCGGTACGCCACATGCACGGTCATGCGTTGCGCGTCCGCCCAAGGATAGGGCTGGCCGGAGGCGGCGACGGCCATTAGCGTTAGCACCGGTGCCAGGACGTATTTATCCGGCTGGCTGGGCTTTTTGCCTGAACCGGTGACGACCAGGCAGTGCCATCGATGGTCTTTTGACTGCCAGATCCACGGCAATCCGCCGCTGATCTGTACCCTGCGCGGCAAGCCTTTGCGTTCAGGATCGGCAGGTGATAGATCAACCGGATTCAAAATCAGCGTTTCCTCCCCGCCATCAATTGTATCGACCATGTCCGATCCCAGTAAAACGGCTGAAAACAGTTTTCTTGCGGATCGCATCTCAAGGATATACGGTAGCAGCGTTGCCCCGCTGGCCCTGACGTCGTCTTGGAGTCTGGATCGATCGTGATCGGCAAATGCACCGGCCGGCACCCGGCTTTTACGGGTCAGATCCGCATAAACAAGGTTGAATTCACCGGTCAGGGTATCGATTGTCGGTTCGCCCTGGCTGCCGGTTAAGCTGTCAACCAGCCAGCGCCTTACCGGTAAACTGCGGATTTCAAAATCCACCGGGAAGCCTGAGGCCAGCGGCTCATCCTCCAGGTCGGCGGTCTCAGCCGTTTGATCAAGGTATTCATCGGCGTCCAAATGATATCGCCCGGCAACAGCTACCGGATCCAGCAAAAAACGCCGCAGCAACCCAATGGTCAAGCTCACGGTGGATGCCGTATCCACCGGTGCCGCAGCAGCAGAAAACGAAAAATCCGGTTCATAGCGCGCAATCACCTTCTGCTCGGCGGATGAAACCGTTGCGCATGCATCGTCCCAGAGACCGCAGCGACGATAGGCACTGATCCGATCCATCGCATTGTAGCTGACCATGACATCGGACCAACTCGTCACCGCATCGGGTACCAGGTAGCGGGTACTGTCAGCCTTGATGGGAATGTGTTGATGTTGAAACGGTTTTCCCCCCAGGATCTGCTGTTCTACATGGCGTTGCAACTGATGCACCACGGAACAGGGGACCAAATCCCGGTCTTTTTGCAGATCGCGTGAGACATAGCTTAAATAAAGCTTTTTTTGTACGGAGATAAGGATTTCCAAAAACAGGTAACGGTTGCGTTCAGCCTGATTGACATCACCGATACGACGTTTGCGGATTCGTAAATCAAGCAGGCTGTCCTTTGTCCGTCCGGGGAAACGCCCCTCCTCCATTCCCATCACATAAACAATTTTAAACGGGATCGGACGCATGGGCATCAATCCGGAAACGGTCACCCCACCGGTCAAATAGTCGCCTTGCCCACCGGTAATGCCCTCCAGATGGGACCGAACGAATGCCCATAAGGCTTCACTGGTAAGCAGTGGCCCCGAGGATGTCTCGTTGATGGCATCATAGAGAACAAAATGATCAAATGCCCGGCTCATGGATTGAAAAACGGTCTTTTCACCACGCATGCCCGGATCAATTTCCATAAACTGATCGATGACCTGGAAAAAGGTGTCCCGCCAGTCTGTCGCGGATTTCGTGCCGGTTTTGAAACGGGCCACCGCCGCATGCAATGCGGAAATGATGGTGCAAAATTTTTCAAGCAGGCGCTGATCACCGGTCGTAATATCCGCATAGGGAACCATGTTGTTGAAGTGGGATTGCCAATGGTCTGCAGCTTGGGCAGGCGGGGTCATGATACGCGATAGCCGCAGACGCTCCAACCCCTGCCGCCAGGAAAAAAGCCCTGCCTCGGGAATGGCCTGATCGTCATCATGCGGGTTTACATATCCATGAAAAATGCCCAGTGCATCCGCCCATTGGATCCAGATGGACAGCGTTTCAGGTGTAATCTGCCAGCGTTGCAAAACACAAGGATTCCTTAAAAAATCAAACACTTCTTTTCTGGAAAACGTGCCACGGGCCAGGTTCATGAAGCTCAGCAGGCCTTGGGCAAAGACACTTTCCATGCTGGCGCTGGCATCCACCAGATTGTAAGCGATGCGTACCGGCTGCTGGCTGAAAACCGAATCCACCACCGGTTTGTAACGCGACATATCCGACACCATGACGGCAATGTCGGTCATGCACAGATCCGCATCCGTCTCCAGATTATAAAGGATGCTGTTGTACACCGTTTCCACTTCACGTCGCAGGCCCGGACAGGCCACGATCTGCAATGAGCTGTCCTGAGGCAGACAGTCCTGACCCGTGTCGGCCGGTGCCCCTAAATCAAGCAGCCTGCCGTGAATCGCGCCCAGCATCGTACTTTCACGCAGGTTAGGAGAAAAGCCGGCATGAAAGTCATAATCGGTCAGTTGACAAAGCAGCCGAATGTTCTCCCGGCCGGGTTTGCCCCAAGCGGAGAGCAATTCATGATCCACAGGAGCAAACAGATCCCCCTCTGCCCACTCCTTTTGACTGAACTTCAAACGGCTGACATTTTTACGGGCAATCCACTTTTTCTCCGCTGGGGTCTGGATGTCTTCCCAGTATTCACGGGACGGGTTAAGGCTATAAATATGAATCTCGTATCCGGCTTTAAGGCGGGACAAAAGCTCAATGTGAAACGGAGAGATCTGGGACAGGCCGAAAAAATGAATATGCGCTAATCGTTGATCGGGGGCGGTTGCATGGGGGCTGGATGGCGCGGGAAACAGACGTCTGGCGTATTCGGTCATGGTAACCAGATTTCGACCGATAACCGGCCTAATTCGCTTTGCCAGGGTGCGTACCTGGTTGTAGAGCCATTGCTGGCAGACCTCCATGGCATCGCTGCTGGTGTGGCCGTCGCACCAGCGCTGAATCATGTCCGAGCGATGGTATTCATATTCCTGAAATAGCCGTGACAGTTCCCCAGCAAGTTGCCAGCAGCGGTTTTCAACATCTGCGCGTGGATGGCCATCATTATGTTTCAAATAACGAAGGATCGGCTCAACAGCTTGCTCTTTGTCATCCAGCGCCATTAAAATAAAAAAAAGCAAAACGTTGCAACCGTCCCTGTCAAGCATAGCGATGTCGGCCGCCTTCTGGGCGGTCAGTGCGCCAATCATTTCCCACAAGCCGTTTTCCAGGTAGGAAAAAGCCACATTCATAAAAACATCGCTATGGCGAGACAGGGTCAGCTTGATCCACTTGGACAGGTTCATGTTGGGCACGATGACCACCGGTGCCTCCAGCACATGCGTATGCGCACTGCCCTCGATGAGATTATTTTGTAATCGCTGTGCCAGCAGCATGAGCTGGTTGCTGAAATAGAGATGGACAGCCATGCTGTTATACCCTGCAATATATATAGTTTATATAATGATTGGAAGCAACTGACGAATCACAGTTGAAATCAAAATAGCAGGACTTATGCGTTTGTCAATTTGGATTTGGCGAAAGAAATAGAGGCTCGGATGGAAAGCGAAGTGAAAACGTGCGCACATCTTCCCCTTTGCTGTGAATCTTTGTACGGTCAAGGGGAAAAAATACCGATTCAATATCATCGAACCGCTTGCCGATGGGAAAAGTCCACGGCAAAGCCAAGGGAATGAGCCTGGTCATTCCCCCAATAAGCCCTTTATGTTCAAAAAAGCGGATTCTGCTATCGCATTGATAATGACTGATTGGGTAGTTAATCCGCCATGATATCCGTGAGCACTTCCGTGACGACATCCCTGCAATGATCGCCACCGATAAGCTCTATTTGACCTGAGTTTTTGTTGTATTTGACACGACAGCCAAATTCCTGAACCATGCTGTCTGTAATTTTAGCCACCACTTCGATTGTTTCATTTTTTTGTTTGATGCTAAACGGACTCATTAAATAATTTCCTCCATACTCAATGGATCTTCTGTTTCGCATTGGGTTCGAAGAAAAAGCAGTGAATGTGAATGCTCATCTTCATTATCATGTTCATCATTTCATCTCATATGGAAGCATGGGATATGCCATGATCGTAGTTTAGTCGTTTTCATTTGATTTTAAAAGCATAATTTTTAAATGTGATTCATTTTTTAGTGCCAAATTGAGAACTTTTTTCCACCGCAGTGGGAAAAATAGTTCTCAAACCCCCTGATAATCCAATGAATCACCAATGCATAGAGGCTGTTTAAAAAGCACTGGATATTTTGAAGATGAGGTTGCCGTTGAGGTATTCAGGGCCACCAATAAAAAGACTGCCCCGGTTGAGGAGTTGGAGGGTGGTTTGCAAAATGATTTGATTCTTCTTAGATATGCGCATGTCCATCCTTGCACGGTCACCGTGGATGTCCTTGAGGGTAATGTTCAACTCATGCTCGCCAGGCAGTGAAACCGATCCGGACTGGTCCGTTTCCAGCGTAAGCGACTCTCCGCCAAGTTGACGGTATGAGGTATAGTTGAAGATGGATCGCAAATCGACGATTTCAGGTTCCAGTTTTGGGTCAATGGTGGTGTCATCGCGTGCCGCAAGAACGGAGACCACGGTGATCCGGCAGCTGTCCGCAGCCAGCGCCGACGCCAGGCCCCCATGCCAAACAACAATCAGGATTGCCGTTAAAACCCGCCAGCAGAACGTTTTAAAGCGCATCATGCTCACTTTCCATGTCCGTGTCCATTTTTTCAGTGAACCAGAAAATGGTTTCTCGTGTGCCAGGGGTCTCGAAAATCATTACCGATGAGACCGATCCTGAAAAGGATTCAATAATCGCACTGGGAACCGGTGCAGGATTGTCGATGTAGTGGGTGTAGATGTAAAAAAGCAAAAAACCGGCAAGTAAAGTGGCCGGGATGATATATTTCATCGCTTCCCAAAAGCCCATAAACGCATTGGGCGGAACATACCGGGGAAGCGTTTTCTTGATGACCTCCTTCTCCAAGGCCACAAAATCGATTGAATCAGCGGCGTCTTGGACCCGCCGCCGAAATGCACGGGTAAAGGCAACGGTTGTGGCGGCCTTCTTTCGACATACGGTACAATCTTTTAAGTGAGCATTCATCCACTCACTTTCATTCTCCCCAAGCTCGCCGTCCAGATAGAGATTCAGCCGGACATCATCGCAGCTTTTTGAGAAAGGATCGCTCATTTTTCTGATGCCTCCCTCTCCGTCGGTTCTAACATCGACCTCAATTGCTGCCTGGCATGAAATAATCGCGACCTTACCGTTCCCACTTTAATCCCGGTGACGTAAGCAATCTCCTCGTAGGAAAGATCCTCGATTTCCCGCAACACAAATACGGTTCGGACCGGATCGGATAGTTTTTTCAAGGTCTGGTCGATCAGCAGGCGTGTTTGTTCGTTGGCCGCATGGTTGTCGTTCGAAGACAAGTCGCTTTCCGGCGCATTTGTGCCTTTTTTCTGGCGATGGACGCCAACTCTTTTCAACCAATGAAAGCGGCGGAACCACCGCCTTTTCAAATTGAGGCAACACTCAACCGTAATTCGTTGCAACCAGGTTGAAAGGGATGCCCCCCCCCGAAAATCAAGGATACTGCGATACACTTGAAAGAAAACGTCCTGAACGATACGCCGACTTTCTTGGGCGTCCAGGGTGATCCCGAAAGCAACGGAAAATATCTTGGCCCGAAACCGCCGCACCAACAATTGAAATGCCCACTCATCGCCGCGTTGCAGACGAACGATCAGCTCCTCATCGTGGACGATTCGATTTTGTATGGCTTTAGACACCGGTTACCACAAAACCTTCATTTTTATAGGTTAAAACATCACTCAATTACCCAAAAACCGATTGGAAAGGTTTAGCTACAGACCTTAAAAGAATCCAAGAGAATTGATAAGGCACTTACGATCTTTTTGTAAGTGCCTTATTTTATGTGGTGCCTAGGGCCGGAATCGAACCGGCACGAGGTTAAACCTCGAGGGATTTTAAGTCCGAAAACGGCCATTTTAACATCACTTCATTTATGTTCATATTAGTTCAGCAACAATAAATATCATGTTGACTAAACAGCATGTTACAGGCTATAACAACTTCACATAAGTTCACTGAAAAACATCCTATGTAACACCGAATCCTTGTACAGGGCTTGTACAAAAAAGGCCCGAGGGATTTTTTAACAGGCATCGAAAAGGGGCATCGATGGCGAAATGGATATCACTAAAAAATGCTGATGGCAAGGGTGGAGTGCGTTACCGTGAACATAAAACCCGAAAGCATGGTGCCGTGCCGGATAGGTATTATGTGATTGCCTATTGGTGGCAGGGCAAGACAATATCCGAGGCGGTCGGCTGGGCATCGGAAAAGTGGACCCCGACGAAATGCTTTGACCTGCTGGCCGAGGTCAAACACAACCAGAAAAATGGATCAGGCCCTTGTACACTGGCCGAGCTTCGCAAGGCATGGGAAAACGAGCGCGAGAATGCCAAGAAACGCGAGGAAGCCGAAGCCCTGAGCCTGGACGACTATTGGCCGACCTATTACGGATACGCCAAAATAACCAAAAAATCGAACTCGTACGATAAAGAAGAAAGCCATTTTCGCCTGTATCTATCCCCCACCATGGGTAAAGTACCCCTTCGAAAAATCGGAATCCTTCAATGGGATCTGTTGGTTGAAACACTCAACAAAGCCAAATTGTCAAAACGGTCAATCGAGTACATTACCGGTACCCTACGCCGGGTGTTGAAACATGCTTATCACCGGGCACTTGTGGACAACCCCCCACCGACCGGCAAACGTATAGGCGCTACCGGTCCGGGTAGCAGCAACCGGCGCCTTCGAGTTATCAGCCACGACGAAGCCGACGCGATTCTCACCGAGGTCAAAAAACTGGATACACGCGCATGGGAGATCACCCGTTTTGCATTTTTGACCGGTTGCAGGGCATCAGAAGCATTCAATCTGAAATGGCGCGATATCGACCGCAACCGGATGGTGTTGGTATTTCCAGAAACGAAAAACAGGGACAACCGCCAAATTCCTTTGACGCCGGCCATCATCGACCTCTTGAACGAATTGCCCGAGGGTGATCTGGATGAACCGGTCTTTAAAAAACAGGATGGCACCCCCCACCGTGAGGCACCCTACTCTTTTCGAACCGCCGTTGACAATTTAGAATTGAACAACGGCCGATCCAAACGAGACCGGGTAAGTTTTCACAGCATCCGGCACACCGTGGCCACCGAACTGGCTAAAAAATTGAATCCACGAGACCTGATGGACATCATGGGGTGGCGTACGGTTCAAATGGCGATGCGGTATGTCCACGCCAATGAAAACGCAAAGACAAGCGCTCTAGCTGGTCTGCATAGATCCATGGATAGGAAAGAGGCATCGGCAAAGATCATTCCATTGGTAAAAACCAAATAGGTGGAAAAATGAACAAACAGGAACGCCTAAAAGAGCTTAAAGCAAATGAAAATCGAAATCAGATACAGCTTGAGGTCATGGACGAATTGCCACAGACATTAGCATTCGGGTATTTGGATGATCCTGAATATTTTGAAGACGGCTTAGAATCACTCAAAGAAATGCACAGACTGGCGCCGGGACAGCTCAGGGGCATGACTGTGGTTCAATATCTATTAGAACAATTCGAACACGACGTTAGATTACACGATCCATACCCTCACCAATGGGATAATGAAGACCGAATTGAAAATGCGATTACATATCTCAGCATCATGTCAAAGGAAGATAGTACCGGAGATGTAGATGATGTTGTTATAAATACCATGCGGTTGATGATTAACTTATTCAACCTTGAATCATATAAACTGATGGGTGAGGCGATAAAAAACCGCATCGCCATCAAGCTTAGAAGCCCAAAAAAAATTCGAAGAAACGATGCTATAAAAGTGGTGATCAGTGGGATATTAAATAAAAAAGGAAATATGACAGCAAGACAGCTTTGGCGGCACTTTAAGCAAAAAAGCGTAAGACACCAAAGAACCGGTGAGGATCTGTATCTGGCTTATTACCCAGAAACAAACCTTGAAATCGAATTCGATTTTGATCACAACGAAAATACCATCATTGAGCGAAGAACTGATAAAAACGGAGTGACAACCATTCAAGATCGAACGTTTGAAACATTTCGAAAAATTGTTCCACAAGCTAAAAAGATGGTCACTTAGTCACTAAGTCACCATATCTCACCTGCTATAAACCTCACATGACATTAACTCAAATCATGTGAGGTTTTTTTATGGAACATCCCAAACCCAATCAAATTGACCTGAGCGCCTTGGCTGAAAAGTGGCCGTCCGGAATTGTCCCACGGGAAAAGGTTGGCGACTTTACCGGCGGTCTCCTATCCCCTGGATACCTGGCCAATTTGGATAGCATCGGTGAAGGACCGGAAAGTTTCCGCATCGGGCGCAAACGTGTTTATTCAGTCCCTGCCCTTATCAAGTGGCTGGAGAAGCGGGCAACGCATATTAAGCCGCGACGTGTTCACCAACATCAAGATCGATAGCGGAAATGTGGAGCGGCACCGATGGCGAAGCGGAAAAGCAATGGCTACGGCAAGGGCTGCCGTTTCTACAAGATCGCCGGCAAAGCCCTTTATGCCGTTGACGATGCCCAGACGTTTCTTGAGTCTTTGTGCGTTGAAACTGCGGTTTGAACTGATTATGGCCGGCGCTGGCCTGGGAAACCAGTGACAAGATGGTGATGACATCCCCCATTATCACCGGCCAATTTTTAAGGGGATTAGGAATGTATCAATTTACAGAAGATTCAGACTTCAAGGCCAGATTCTGGTTCAAAAAGGAATACATCGAAAACATGAATTGGGCGATGCTGCCGAAGAGAGCACAAGCTGTTTACCCGGTTATTTGCTGCCATGTTAATGAAAAAGGCATCGCATTTCCAAGCGAGCGAACCATTGCCATACTATCCGGCGTCAGCGACAAACACGTACGTCTGGGGACCCGTGACCTTGATGGTTTTCCCGGTTTTTCTTGTGAGTATTACGTCACCGTCCGGGGGAAGCGTGGGAAGCGTTACCCCGTATCCCTGCCGCAAGAGAACAACAGGAACGCATTCCCGTTCCATAGATACCTCCTTGAATCTGGCATGTGGCGGGAGCTGAATCCTGCAGCAAGGGCGCTATACCCAGTAATGCGTTGTTACGGGTATTTCGATTTTGAAGAATACGCCGATCTCGAAGATCTCGACTATAACGACGAGGGTTTGTTTACGGACCGGAAATACGACTTTTGCGAAGCTGACCGTAGCGTCCTTGTTGAAAAATCCGGCATCTCATATCGGTCTTTCAATAGTGCCATCAAGGACCTCATCGACAAAAATCTTGTGAAGCGGCTTGAATACCAGAAGTGGGCCGTTTGCCTTTTCCCATGCAATGAAGAAGGCAAAACGATTTATTTCAAGCGCGACTTTCTCAACAAAAAAGTGATGACATCATATCGCCATGAACGGAAATAACGACCGGTCAAAAGCAAAAAGGACCGGTAATGGGTGGAAATAACGACCGGTCAATAGGAAAAAACGACCAAAAAATAGGAAATAACGACCGGGTAATAGGTATTAAATAGGTTTTTAATAGGGCTTTAATAGGGTTCGCTTTTTGGAAAGCGAACGATGAATCACTCAATCAATGAATGAGGGACTCAATGGCAAATAAACCCCGCAAGTGCTGTGCAGCATTCCCATGTCCCAACCTGGCCGAGCCGGGCAGCGCATACTGCCTGGCTCACCAGCCAGCATCGACACCGGCAACCAAGAAGACCACCGATCCGTTTTACAGTTCAGCACGCTGGCAACGGTATCGCCGATGGTATCGGACCAACCATCCATTGTGCGAGTCCTGCATGGCCAAGGGCAAGACTGTACCCATGGCCGTGGTTGACCATATTGTCCCCATCAAGGACGGTGGCGCCCCCTACGACCCATCGAACACACAAAGCCTATGCCATCGGTGCCACAACCGGAAAACGGGCCAAGAACGAAGCGAGAAGGGGCCACAGGTCTATTCTTATGCAAAAAATCATCGCTAACCTGACGGTTCACACCGTCCGGGCAGTCAGATCGAGAGTTAATTTCTAATGGGAAAACGCGGACCCAAGAGCGCAGCCAAGAAATTTGCAGATAGCCAGAAAGCTGGACCCCATTATCCCGATGGATTCCCATGGGACAGGGCAAAGACCAGGGCAGCAAAAGTCATTGCCTTTATCGAATCCTTACCAATCACCTCCGGCGTTCATGCCGGCCGACCATTTAAGCTTCGCCCATGGCAGAAAAAAATAATCCGGGCCATATACCGCACCGTCCGTAAAAAGAGGGTGGTGCGAACGGCCCTAATCACCATACCCCGCAAAAATGGCAAGTCAGCCCTGGCCGCTGGTCTTGCCCTTTGCCACCTTCTGGGCCCAGAATCCGAGCAACGCGGGCAGGTGTTTTCAGCGGCAGCCGACCGGGAACAGGCCGCAATCATATTTCGGGAAATGGAGGCCATTATCTTTGCTATTCCTGAATTTGAGGAACGGTGTCATATCCAAAGTTTTCACAAGCAAATAACGGATTACGAGACCGGTACCGTTTACCGGGCCATGAGCGCCGATGCACGCAAGGCCCATGGTCTGTCACCGAGTTTTATGATCTATGACGAATTGGCGCAAGCCCGTGACCGTGAATTGTACGACAATCTCGTCACCGGCACCGGCGCCAGGGCCGAACCGCTGATGATAGTTATCAGCACGCAAAGCCCGAATCCACATCATATCATGTCCGAGTTGGTGGACTACGGCGTTTCAATCAATGACGGCACCCTGCCACCAGATCCAGCCTTCCACGCGACGATCTACGCGGCGCCCGATGATGCCGATCCCTGGGATGAAAAGGTCTGGAAGGCCTGTAACCCTGCTTTGGGTGATTTCCGATCATTCCCGGAAATGAAACAGTTTGCGGAACAGGCCAAACGGATACCGACGAAAGAAAACGTTTTCCGCAACCTGTATCTGAATCAACGGGTGGATGCCGAAGCCCGGTTTATCAATTCAACCGACTATGATGGGTGCGTTCGTGAAATTCCCGACCTATCCGGCAGGCCCTGCTATGGTGGTCTGGATTTGTCCAGCACGCAGGACCTGACCGCCTTTGTGCTTTGTTTCCCTCCGATTGAAGAAAATGAACCATACTGGATTTTGCCCTTTGCCTGGGTGCCGTCTGATGCCATCCGGGAACGATCCAAGGCCGACCGGGTGCCATATGATGTATGGCAGAAACAAGGCCACATCGAGCCGATAACGGGCAGTGTGATCGAATACAGGCCAATCCTTGACCGCATCGATGAGCTTGCCCAGAAATATGACCTCCGGGCCGTGGCCTTCGATAGATGGGGGGCATCTCGAGTTATCCAGGACCTCGAAGACGCCGGCATGACCGTTCTGCAATTCGGGCAAGGCTTCGCATCGATGAGCCCACCATGCAAGGAACTGGAAAAGCTGATTCTTGAGCGTGCCATCGGTTTTCCTGAGAACCCGGTCCTCGGATGGTGCGTGGGCAACGTCATTGCCGAGACCGATGCTGCCGGCAACATCAAATTTTCGAAAAAGAAGGCGCCGGAAAAGATTGACCTGGCCGTGGCGCTGGTCATGGCGCTGGATTCGGCGATCAGGAACGCCGTAGAGGAAATAAGCCCAACAATACTATGGACTTGAATTATTTTATTGACTCATTATTAAAAAGGCGATAGATGTAAGAATAATTAAAATCTTATCCATGCAAGGTCGGCCGGCCGAGCATGGACACAAAGAGCGCTGTGCGGGGCCGCATCCCTGCCGGCGCTTTCTTTTTTGAGGTGTTATGAAAAAACACTATCGATTTCAGAAGTTTGAAGCGAAACCAGCCAGCAGCCGAACATTCCGAGCGATTCTATCAACTGAATATCCTGTCAAACGCCACGACGGCAAAGAGATATTAAGCCATGACCCCGGCTCCATCGATCTTTCCCGCCAACCCTTGCCCCTCATCATTTCCCACAACGACCGGTCTTTACCTGTTGGGGTGGTCGAAAACATCCGTATCGAGGATGGCCAGCTGATTGGAGATATACGCATCAGCAAGCATCACCCAGAAATCCTGGGGAACATCGAGGACAAGATTTTTAACAATTTGAGTATTGGTTATACGATCACCCAGCGCCGGCGCATAACGGGTGGTTATCGGGTAACCAAATGGACGCCGTTCGAAGTGTCCCTAGTTGCGGCCGGAGCAGACCCCAACGCCATTATAATGAGAAGTTTAAAAAATTCAGAAATTGAGACGAAAGGACCTAAATCCATGGATTACAACGATCTGCTGAAGGCTAAGAAACGCTGTGTTGAGAAGTTGGCCAACCTGCAAAAAGATGAGAACTTGACCCCTGAGAAGTTCGAGGAAATCGAACGAGAAATGGACGACCTTGACCAGCGCCTGGCCATTGCCGACCGGTTACGTGATGCCAATGAAGACCTGAAGACTCGGGGCAACAATTTCACCCCCGAAATCCATGACAGAAAGGCGCGCGAGATTCGCTTTGAAGGTGTACCGGCTATTGATCGGTCCTACCGGGGCATGTTTGGCGATTATGAGACCGACACCGATGGAATCGACCGATTCCGTGCATCGATGGTCAGTGGCACCCTCTCTGCTGGCGGGTATGCCGTCCCCGATCCGCTGGCGGCCAAGTGGCTTGATACCAGCTTGCCCGATGAAATCGTGAGACCGAGGGCCACCGTCTGGCCGATGACCAGCAAAAGCCGAAGTGTGCCCGGTTGGGACGCGGCCGATATGAGTACCGGTACTTACTTTGGTGGATTCGGGATGGAATTTCTCGGGGAAACCGAGGAAGGCACGAATCAGCGCGGGAAAATGCGGAAGGTGACCTTGCATGCCTGGAAAGGTGCGATTTTCTGCGATGCCAGCAACGAGTTGCTTGATGACGGCATGGGTGTCGGCGCCCAAATCGAAACGGCCATCAGGAAATCCATCAGTTTGGGCATGGATCATTATTTCCTCCGTGGGGCAGGCGCTAACCAACCACTAGGCATCCTTGAAGATTCGGCCCTTGTTTCTGTGGCAAAGGAAACTGATCAAGCCGACGATTCCATCGTTTATGAAAATGTTACCAAAATGTATTCTCGACATTACAATCCGCAACGGGCGGTATGGCTCTGCAATTCGACGTCGATCCCACAACTTGCGGCCATGGTGATCCCCGTAGGAACCGGTGGCTCCCACATCAAGCTTTTAAACGAATCCAACGGAAAGTTCCATATTCTGGGCCGCCCGGTCCTTTTCAGTCCTTCCATGCCTATCCTGGGCGATGCAAACGACATCGTGCTTGCCGATCTGAGTCAGTATGCCATTGGCCTACGAAAAGATATCCGCATGGAACGATCCAACATCCCGCAATGGACAAGCGATCAAATGTCATACCGGGCCATTGTCCGATTTGACGGTCAAGGCACTTGGAATACCTATATCACCCCCCGCAACGGTGATACTTTAAGTTGGGTGGTCGGTCTCGCTGAGCGTGCGTAATCCCATGGATGAGGGGGCCGTTTCCGGCCCTCTTTTACTCACTGGAGAAGTTCTCAAATGAGTATTTTTAATTTTCTAAAGCGCCGTCGTTCGTGGGATAACCTGGATAAGTTTAATGACCAGCCATCATCATCAGGGCAACGGATGAGGGAAAAAGATATCATCGGCATTCCGGCGGTCTATGCCTGTGTCCGGGTGCTGGCCGAGTCCATTGCATCGTTACCCCTTATCACCTACGAGCGCACCGACGAAGGGAAAGACCGAGCCCGTGGCTTTTCGCTTTACGGCCTGTTGCACGATCAACCCAACCCGCTGATGACAAGTTTTGAATTGCGTGAACTCATGGTCGGTCACCTGTGCCTCCGGGGGAACGCCTATTTTCTGATAGAGCGCGATGCCGGCGAGGTGACCGCATTGTGGCCATTGCACCCTGACAAAGTGCACATCGATGTCAAGGGCCGGGATCTGGTCTATGTGTACCAGGGCAACCGTGAGATTAGATACCAGGCCGACGATATCCTTCATGTGAAAGGCCTTTCCTCCGATGGCATCATGGGCTTGTCGCCGATTGCCATTTTCAAAGATACCTTCGGTAATTCCAAAGCAGCGTCCGATTACAGCGCCAATTATTTTAAAAACGATGCATCTCCCGGTGGGATTCTGACCACACCTGCCCGCATGGGGCCGGAGGCGTCCGAGAATCTGCGAAAAGCATGGAATGCAGGCCATCGGGGGAGAAACAACCATCATCGGGTGGCTATCCTTGACAACGATCTAAAATGGCAATCCATCGGGATCAGTCCGCAAGATTCGCAGATGATCGAATCCTTGAAATTTTCCGTGGTGGAGATTGCCCGTATTTTCCGGGTACCCCTGAATCTGGTCATGGATTACGAAAGATCCACATACAGCAACGTCACCGAGCAAAATCGGTCCTTTCTCGTGCACACCCTGCAGCCGTGGTTAACCCGCATTGAACAGGTAATGGCCAAGAGCCTTCTGACGGCATCCGAAAAGAAGTCCTTTTTAATCGAGCACAAGACCGAAGGCTTCCTTCGGGCCGACACCAAAACCCGATATGAGGCCTATGAGATTGGCAAGAGGGCCGGATTCCTGACCACCAACGAGATACGGGCAGCGGAAAACATGAATCCCATTGACGGCGGCGACGAGATCGAAGCCGACTTAAAAAAAAACTCCAGTGAACGGACCCGTGGCATCGACCGCAGGGACCAAATCAGCGCCGAATATCACCCGCGGATCAGGGCAGCGGCTGCCGAGATCGTAAACCAGGAGGCCTCCGAGATCCGGCAGGCCATCACCCGGGGGGACCTGGCCGAATGGCTGGAAAATTTCTATCAAAACGAGATGCCGGCAATCATCGACGAAGCCATGGGGCCGGTCCTTCGGTCCTTTGCCCTGGACACACAGGCAGCGGCCGAAATCGAAGTGGAGGCCGTGAGAGCCGATTTATCGGCATTTATCGCCGAACACATATCCCACTATTCCCAAGGTCATATTTCATCCAGTACGGGGCAGATATCGAGCCTTCTTGAAGATGGAACCACCGAAGACGTTGAAACCCGAGTTGATGAATGGACCGCAGACGATCACCGGGCCGGAAAAATCGCCGACGATCAGACCGCCAAGACATCGAATCTAATTTTCGCTGAGGTGGCCTTCGGTGCCGGGTACCTGATTCGGTCCGTGGCCCGTGGGAAATCCTGTCCATGGTGCAAACAGCTGGATGGTAAAATCATCGGCAGGGGTGGGACCATGCTGGACGCCGGCGAGTGGACCGGCAGCAACGGCAAGAAAATGGCGGTGCGGCGCCCGAAGATCACGCCACCGTACCATCGGGGGTGTGATTGTACCGTAACCCATATCAAACAATAGGGGCCTCCCATGGAACAAGAAACGGCCATCTGTGAAAAATGCCTGAACCGCCATCATTGCAAAAAACCATGTTTTTTTGTCGAGCAGGCCCTTCGGTCTGAAATGGCTTTGCTTATGGAAGATAAGCGAGGCGAAAACACGACCGTGGTCTATTCCATGTGGAACGAAACCCGCCTATCCGATTTCATGCCTGAGGATGAACAACTCGAAAATTCAAAGTACATGGCCGTGGAGCCCGACCAGGAACGTCGGTTGATCCCCGAGGATGAGGTGCCGATCACACCAAAACAATTGCGTACTAAGATTTTTTATGAACGATTTTTCCGGGGTAAGCCAAACAAAGAATTGGCCGAGGAATTAGGCATCTCAACCAACTATTGCAGCGCCATTTATGCCGAATCACGAAAACGGGTTTTAGCCGTGGTCGAGGCCCTGGACGGTCGTGACTATGGATTGACCAACGTTCAAAAATCCAAGTACAGTTTCACCGATGACGAAAAATATTTCCTTCTGGCCAAGGTCTTTGGATTTTCTGTTCGTGAAATATCCAGAATGCCTGGCACACCAGCCCTTGGAACATTGAAGGTAAAAATCAAACGGCTTTACGATCAATACCGCCAAAAATATTTTGATGGTGAAACGGCATAGTGTCTTTTTAAATCCTTGTACAGACCTTGTACAAATACGGAGCTAAATTTTTACATAAAATCTCACACCACCATAATCCCCCATCAATCATAGCTTTACAGGAACGACATATCATAGAAACCAAAATAAAAAGGGTTTGCAGATAATTAAATCTGTAAACCCTTTGTTGGTGGTGCCTAGGGCCGGAATCGAACCGGCACGAGGTTAAACCTCGAGGGATTTTAAGTCCCTTGCGTCTACCTATTCCGCCACCCAGGCAAACCATAACTTTTAACGCCACGTGTAATGGAATACACATAAAAGGTTGTGTGCCAGCTATTAACGGGTATCTGGCAAAATGTCAAGAAAATCGGTCAGCTGGTTTCAATCAAACGGTTTTTTTACGACGGGTCATCGGCCCTGGAGCCGCACCACATCCACCACGCCATGGCAGCGGCATGCAGTGGCAATCATCAATGGTCGATGACGGTTGTTGTTGGCTACATCCAACGCCTGCCACAAATCCGCGGGATAGATACCGCCCACACCGGGCAGCAGCTGATGACTGCGCAGGACAATGGGCAGGATATCATCGAGTTCAAGTTCAGCCAAAAGACGAAACATATCAACGGGTCTGGGCTTTCCCGTATGGGAGCATCGGTCCTTGGGTTCCGGGCAATTATCCGGGCAGAGAAAATCAGCATGGCTGACAAACGCTTTGCCGCATTCTCCCGCCATGGCGTGGGGCAATTTGGCCAACCAGTCGTCATGGATCGGAATTTTTTTAAGCCTAAAGCCTCTTTTGATCAAGTGAATTGAAAGCCACTCAAAAACAACATGGATAGGGATCGCCGGAATTACCATGTCCACCGGCGCATCCTTTACCAAATGCTGCGCCAGCCAGGAAATACCATCCGCGCAAACGGTTGTGATCGACGCCGCTGAGGCGACGGTGTCGTTTTCTGGCCGGCTGTCCACTACCGTGAGAACCGCTTTGGGGAAACGCCGGGTGATGCGGGAAATGGCGATTTGTCCGAAGCGTCCCGCTCCGATTATCCAGAAACGGCTAATATGTTGAGGTTTTTCTCCTTGAGCCTTGTTATTGTGCATGGCATTTGATAAAACAACGCAATATATAAGATTGTTGTGGGTGTTGGCCCATGTCCTATGATACATAGTGTTTAAGATAATGTTTTTGGCAAGGCCAGAGGGAGGAAGCCGTATTGTCATACTGCGACGACCGATAACGCAGCCCAAAAACATTATCTTCAATGCTATAGCGGCCGAATAAGGATAAGGATATAACAATGGTTTCAACTCGCCGCCAACTGATTCTGGCCTCCCAGTCCCCCCGCAGACGCTACCTCCTTGAACAGGCTGGGCTAACGTTCTCGGTCATTCCCAGCACCGTTGATGAGAATGCCACTGAATTAACAGACCCGGCGGATTATGTCAAAACGCTTGCCAGGGCCAAGACCATGGACGTGGCTGACCGGTATCCAGACAGTTGGGTGATCGGTGCCGACACCATTGTCACCATTGGGCAGGCAATTTTAGGAAAACCGTCGAGCCCCGCTGAAGCCAAGGCCATGTTGATTCAACTCAGTGGCCAGTCACACGCTGTTTTTACAGGATTTGCCATTGCCTGCAAAGAAAAAAAGATCTTGGTTTGTGATGCCATTCAAACCAGTGTTCAGTTCAAAGCGCTTTCCGATGCCGAGATCGACTGGTATATCCAAACCGGTGAGCCATTTGACAAAGCCGGTGCGTACGCCATCCAGGGAATGGGAACGTTTTTGGTCAGACGGATCAATGGCTCATATACCAACGTTGTGGGATTGCCTGTCTGTGAAGTTATCGAAGCCCTAATCAAGCTCGGCGTCGTCAGTTTGAATCGGGAAACCGTTACGGGAGCCAAGGTGTGAAAAAGATTCTGGAAGATATCAACAGGCGGATTGCCGATGCCGCCACAGGTTGCGGACGGGACCCCAAAAGTGTTCGTCTTGTCACCGTGAGCAAAACCGTCGATGCACAGCGGGTCGCCAAGGCCATTGATGCCGGCGCCACCATTTTGGGAGAAAACTACATTCAGGAGGCAAGGGATAAATTCAATGCCCTGGTAGATCGGCCGGTCAAGTGGCACTTTATCGGTCACCTGCAATCCAACAAGGCCAAATACGCGGTTCGCATGTTCGATCTGATTCATTCGGTCGACAGCCTCAAACTGGCCATCGCGTTGGATAAAGCCGCACAAAAAAACGGGAAGTGCCAGGACATTCTCATCCAGGTCAACATCAGTGGTGAGGAGAGCAAATCGGGGACAACGGAAGATGATGCCATGCATCTGATCGAAGCGGCCGGCCGGCTCGAGCATGTTCGGGTGCGCGGGTTGATGACCATGCCGCCCTATTACGACGAACCGGAATTGGCACGTCCCTATTTCCGTCGACTTGCCGCCCTTGGCCAACGCATCGCTGGCCAACATCTTCCCGGTGTGGCCATGGAAGAACTGTCTATGGGTATGACCGGTGACTTTGAAGTGGCCATCGAAGAAGGCGCCACCCTGGTGCGTATCGGCACTGCTATTTTTGGACCACGCCAATGAAAATATTGCTGCACATCTGCTGTGCCCCCTGCAGTATCTATCCGCTCCAGGTCCTTCGCGATGATCACCATACGGTCATGGGTTTTTTTTATCGTTACAACATCCATCCCTATACGGAATGCATGCAACGCGAAGAAACCCTTAAGGATTATGCCGCCACCATTGATCTGAAAATGATCTACCAGAACGGTTATGAAATCGAGGCCTTTTTGCGTAATGTGGCCTTTCGTGAAGCGGATCGCTGCACATATTGCTACCACGACCGCTTGAGCACCACAGCCAATTATGCGAAAAAGGGTAAATTCGATGCCTTCACAAGCACCTTGTTGTACAGCCGCTTTCAAAAGCATGACCAGATTCGCTGCATTGGTGAAGCCGTTGGAAAATCCATCGGCGTTCCCTTTTTCTACCAGGATTTTCGAGATGGCTGGAAAGCGGGGATTGATGAATCCCGTCGGTTAGGCATGTATCGCCAACAATACTGCGGGTGTATTTACAGTGAAAAAGATCGATATTATCGGCCGCCGCAAAAAATAGCGCGTGTACCGAATGATCAGGCGCCCAACAACGCCCAATAAACCCAATATTATCCATCCGCCCAACGCACCGATCGCCATGTTCGCTAACTTTATCTATTTTATCGTTGCCCTGCTGATTTATTCAACCTATCAGCCGTCCGAACAGACCAATTTTTCCGCAATGGACACGGCGCTTTTATTTTTTGCACTGATCCTGCTGTTCTTTTATTATTCCAGGTATACATTTTATCGTATCAAACGGATGAGCGACAAAGCGCCGCACCACGTCCTGGATCAACAGTTTTCTTCGGCATTGACCCGCCAGTCCATCATGGCGGTTGCTCTGTTCGCCGTGGATATCTACGGGCTGAACATTCCTTCTTTTTGGATGCATGTGGTACTGTTCGAAACGATTCCCACCCTTGAGGCGCTGGTGTTTTTGGCACTTTTCGTCGCCTATCTATCCCTGGTCTGGTTCAATGCCCATGGTGCCTATCAGCATATCTATCGGACCGACATTACCCGCAACGCATACGTTGGGTCCAACATTGCCTTCAGTGTCCCCGTGCTGCTGCCCTGGTTGCTGCTCTCCGGTATCGCTGATCTGATCCTGGCGTTGCCGTTTGACCGGCCTCGCCGTATCCTTCTTTCACCAGAAGGGGAAACCGCCTATTTTCTCTTTTTTCTCTTTGTGGTGGCCCTGATTGGACCGTTGATCATCCAGAAATTCTGGCGCTGCCGTCCCCTGGAGGCCGGTTTTTACCGTGGGCGTATCGAGTCCTTGTGCCGTCGCGCCAATCTTGGCTACGCGGACATTCTCTACTGGCCCATTTTTGGCGGCCGCATGATCACCGCCGGTGTGATGGGACTGATCAGTCGTTTTCGCTATATCTTGGTTACCGATGCGCTGTTACGCATTTTAACCCCCGAAGAGATAGATGCCGTCATCGCCCATGAAGTCGGCCACATCAAAAAACACCACCTGCTTTTTTATCTTTTTTTTCTGATCGGATTTACAGCCATTGCTTTTTTTACCTACAATCTCACCATCTATCTGATTATACTATCCGAATCCGTTTATCACCTTATTTTCTCTACCGGCATCCGTTTGCAAACAGCGGTTACCGGCCTGCATAGCCTGGCCATCATTCTTATTTTTCTGATTTATTTTCGTTTTATCTTTGGATATTTCATGCGCAATTTCGAGCGGCAGGCCGATGCGTTTGTCTACTCCCTTTTTGACAGTGCCGCGCCGCTGATTTCAACCTTTAGAAAAATTGTCATCGCCTCCGGTCATTCGGCAGACAAGCCCAACTGGCACCACTTTAGTATCCGGCAACGGGTTGATTTTCTCAACCGCTGTGAGTTGGACCGTTCCTGTATTCGGCGTCATGATCGCAAAGTACAGATCAGTATTATTATCTATGCCATGGTGATGGTGGGGGTGGGATTTTTCGGATATCAGCTCAATTTTGGACAAGCCGGTCGGCAGTTGAACGAAAAGGCATTAGAAACCGCGATACTAAATGAGATCAATTACGGTGGGCAGGCCAGTGCCGGTCTTTATGGGATGCTGGGAGATTTGTATTTTGGTCATCGGCGCTTTGATCAGGCGCGGGCAGCCTACCAAAATGCATTGGCAATCGATCCTGACAATGCCCTTGTGCTCAATAATTTCGCCTGGCTGCTGGCCACCTGCGAAGATCCCGCCTATCGTGATCCAAAACAGGCCTTGGTATTGGCCAAACAGGCTGCAGCGCTTGAAAAGTCGCCCCATGTTCTGGATACCCTGGCCGAAGCCCTGTTTATCAATGGACACATCCCAGAGGCCATTCAAGCTGCCACGACAGCCTTGGATCTAGCCAAAACCAATCGCGCCTATTACGAAGGGCAGCTCGAAAAATTCCAAGCTGCCCGAGAGCGTACGACTGATCATTAATGGGTGTGGATCAGGCTTATTTGATACAGACTTTGCGCACCTCGATCAAATCACAAAAGCCGTTGAAGATCTTTTCGATACCGTCCTGTTTCAGCGTGGTCATGCCATCGGCAATCGCCTGGCCACGAAGTTCTTCCATAGGCGCTTTGGTCTGAATCCGTTTTTTCATTTCATCGGTGCCCATCAGCAATTCGTGGATCCCCATTCGTCCCTTATAGCCGGTATTACTGCACATTTCACAGCCTTCGGCCTTGTACAGTTCCAACTCGTCGTTATAGGGAATATTCAGATTTTTCTCGAAATCCTCTTCTCCATATTCACGGACCAGTTCGTCATACTCTTCTTTGGAAGGATGATAACTTCGCTTACAGGTGCTGCACAGGGTTCGTACCAGCCGCTGGGCCAGGATGCATAAAATCGCATCGGCAAAGTTAAATGGGTCCATGCCCATATCCAGCAGACGGGTAATACTCTCCGGGGCGCTGTTGGTATGCAAGGTGGAAAAAACCAAGTGACCCGTCAGGGAGGCTTCAATGCCAATGGAGGTGGTCTCTTTATCACGCATTTCACCGACCATGATCACGTCCGGGTCGGCGCGCAGGAACGCGCGCATGGCCGCGGCAAAATCAAAGCCAATCTTGGGTTTGACCTGAACCTGGCGAAGCCCGCGTTGGGTGATTTCCACGGGATCCTCGGCGGTCCATATTTTGGTTTCGGTTTTGTTGATAAAGCTAAGGGCCGAATGCAAGGTGGTGGTCTTACCGGACCCAGTCGGCCCGCAGACAAAAATCAACCCATACGGCTTGGTGACCACACTGATGAAATTTTTATGATTGCGTTTGGAAAAGCCCATTTTGTCCAATGGGATGGGCTCTCCTGCGGCAAGAATACGCATCACCACATCTTCCAGTCCCCCTTGCGTAGGGATTGTGGCGACACGCAGTTCGATGTCTTTACCGCCGTATTTCTTGAATTTTATTTTGCCGTCCTGGGGCAGCCGACGTTCGGCAATATCCAGGTCAGACATGATTTTGATTCGGGAAACAACTGCGTTTTTATAGGAAAACGGAATGGTCTGATAAACCGTACATGAACCGTCGACCCGGATTCTCACCTGGGTATTTTGTTTTCCGGGATAGGGTTCGATGTGAATATCTGATGCGTTACGGTTGTAAGCATCCATGATAATCTTATTGACCAGTTGAACCACGGCACTGTCTTCTTCGCCAACACCGGATTCCGCCTCTTCCACCTCTTCTTCTTCCACCTGAAGTTGGGAGAGGATGTCGTCAATTTCAGCCAGTTCCTTTTCATCATGGGTAAACAGTTTGATGAAATCAAGGATATCCTGTTTAAGGCTGACATAGAACGTAACCATACGCCCCGGGAACAAGGCTTTGATTTCATCGATTTTCTTCAGATCATGGGGGTTGTCGACAGCGATGACAACCTTCTTGTTCTCGCTTTTCAGCGGTACCCATACATTGCTTCGCATAAAGGGCACTTTCAGCCCTGCAATCAAATCACCGGGAATGGGATAGTTGGCATTGTATTCGATAAAATTGGTCTTGAAATATTTTTCCAGGGCACTGCCGATTTCCTTTTTCGGAATTTTAAAATCCTTCATCAGTACGGTGGAAATCGGTTCTTTTCGCTTGTTGGCCTCCGCAATGGCCTTGGCCAGCTCCTTTTGGGTAAGCAAATGGTTTTCCAAAAGGTAATCGTATTTATTATTGCGCCCCCCCTTGGCGGCGATCCGTTTTTGATTGTATAGGGCCACCCCCATGATTTTGGACAGTTCTTTAATGGCCTTTTCTTCTGCAGGACCGAATTCACTGCCGCTTTTGCTGTTAATCAACTCCAGGGTGCCCATCAAATATTTCTGATAGACAATGGGATGGGCCAAAATCTGTTTGGTTCGGTAGCCTGTCTGGCGATCCCATTTTGAATCGAATTGGAGCTGCGGATCGATCTGGTTGAGCGCATCCTGATCATAGGCATCTTTAATGTTCAGCAGGGTCTGTCTCAGTGCGGCATAACCGGCAATACTGGTCTGTGCCACGGGGATTCGAATTTCAGCGACCTCATTGCCCGATTTAAAGCGCGATACCAGTTCACGCTTGACACCATCCACCACATAGACGGTAATTCGGTCGGCACCGAACAGCTCGCAGATTTCATCCCGCAGATTAATTAACGCTTCGCCCAGATTGTTGGCCGCATTCAGACGGTTGCCAATGTCCTGGATTTTGGCTTTATACTTGGTTTCGGACGTTGCGCCATTGTCTGTGTCGTCAAGGGTCAAAGTAATTTCTGCATTGGCCATAAATGAATACCTACATTTATTCGGTTGATTACAAAAACGGAAACAACGCTTGCAACACTATCAACAGTATCGGAAAAACCGTTCTTAAATGTAACGGTTTTTCCCTTCATCGCCGATAGTCTGCGCTGCCCTCCAATCACCAATCCACTGTGGTGGCTTTTTCCGGGCCTTCACGATTTGCGGTACTGCTCATAAAGCTTTTTACAGCCCCCGCCAATAAGGAAAACCCCCATAAAATAGAAACAGAACTGAATGAAACCGGCGGCATTGGCAAATCGTGGGATCTGCTCAATTTTAGGCATTACCTGAGGAATACGGTAAAAGACTCCCAGTCCAGCCAGAATCAATGCAATAGCCCATATTATCTGAGATTGGTTCACCTGTTTATTGGACATCGATCAACCTGCCTTTAGCGTTGGTCAAAGGTTATACAAGTGCTCACCATCAATGACGTTAACACCCTTTGACTCAAGCAGACGGATCGCGTCCTCATATTTCTCGATTCGAAAGATCATTACGGCATTGCTACCCGAGGAACGCACAAAGGCATACATGTATTCCACATTGAGATCAGCTTCATGGAGCATCATTAAAATTTCATTCAATCCACCCGGACGGTCAGGCACACCAACGGCCACCACACGGGTCTTGCCAACGGTAAAGCCGTTGTTTTTCAGTGTCTGACGCGCCGTTTGGCTATCATCGACAATCAGCCTGAGAACGCCAAAATCAGATGTGTCGGCAAGCGCCAGGGCCCGGATGTTCACATTTGCTTCGCTTAAAATGGCAGTCACTTCAGAAAGCCGACCAGATTTGTTTTCCAGAAAGACGGATATCTGTTCAACCTGCATGCCTTCCTCCCTTTGTTTTCGGTCATTGGATTGGCCTACTTGAGTGGTGTTACTTAATTTTAATAAAAAAATCAGATCTTACGATTATCCACAACACGGACGGCCTTACCCTCGCTACGCGCAATGGTCTTGGGTTCGACCAGCTTCACCCTGGCGGAAACGCCCAACAATTCTTTGATGTTTTTTGTTATCCGCCGCTCCAGGTGTTGGAGCCCCCTGACCTCGTCGCTAAAGCCACGTTCACCGATCTCGACCATGACGTTCAGCACATCAAGATTGTCTTCTCGGTCAACCACCAATTGATAATGCGGATCGACCTCTTCGATTTCCATCAGCACACTTTCAATCTGTGAGGGAAACACATTAACCCCACGAATGATCAGCATATCATCACTGCGACCAGTAACCCGGTTCATTCGTATGTGGGTGCGGCCACATACGCACGGCTGGGGGTTGAGCGAGGTAATATCCCGTGTCCGATAGCGGATAACCGGAAACGCCTCCTTGGTCAGCGACGTAAATACCAATTCCCCGGTGGCGCCATGGGGCAAGGGTTCGAGCGTGTTTGGATCCACAATCTCCGGGATGAAATGATCCTCGAACACGTGCAGCCCTTGCTTGGCTTCATGGCACTCAATGGCTACCCCCGGCCCCATGACTTCACTGAGCCCATAAATATCCACAGCGGTAATGTTTAGTTTGCGTTCAATCTCCTCGCGCATGTTCTCGGACCAGGGTTCGGCACCAAAAATGCCAAACTTGAAATTCATTGATTCCATGGGAATCCCCATCTCTTCGGCCACTTCAGCCAGATGAAGGGTATAAGAGGGGGTGGCCGTAATGATGGTGGGCTTAAAGTCCCTCATGATTACGATCTGCCGCTTGGTATTGCCACCGGACACTGGAATGACAGAGGCCCCCAACCGTTCCGCACCATAATGAACCCCTAACCCGCCGGTAAACAGGCCGTATCCATAGGCGTTATGGATAATATCGCCCCGCCATGCACCACCGGCTGCCAGCGCACGCGCCATCAGGGTAGACCAAGTCCCCACGTCCCTGGCCGTATAGCCGACGACCGTTGGTTTTCCGGTCGTGCCGGAAGAGGCGTGGATGCGAACCACATTGTCCATGGGGACGGCAAACATATTGAAGGGGTAATTGTCGCGAAGATCCTGTTTTGTAGTAAACGGTATGCGTCGCATGTCATCCAGCGACTTGATATCGGCCGGAGTGATACCCGCCGCATTGAATTTTTTCCGGTAAAAAGGAACATTGGCGTACACACGTTCAAGGGTGGTTTGAAGCCTCCGGAGTTGGATTGCTTCCAATGCCTCACGGGGCATGGTTTCATATTCAATGTCATAAATCATGTTACGGGCTCCTTCCCGCCATAGTGGATCAAACTAAACTGAACGTTTCAAAAGTTGAAAATATTGGAAAACAGACTAAACAAAAAGTGTTATGTTATAAAATGGATTATCACCATTTTGCCTGTTTCTCGCTTAACTGATGATAGACGACAATAAAAGGCCGCAAGGAAATCCCCCCACGGCCCTTTACTTTGCCTATATGCATTACTTAGGACCTGAAACCAACAAAATTTTCGACCATGGTTGGTTGTACTTTATCTTTGGTTCTAAGTTGCCGTCAGCCACAACTGCCATCGCGAACGAATCTTTTACGACTCCGTCCGAACGGCGACTTTTTACGAGTTTATCAATCTTTCAGTGTGCCTTTAAAATCGGCTTTGCGCTTTTCGATAAATGCCCGGGTTCCCTCTTTGCCATCAACACTGGCCATGCAAATGGCAAAGGAATCGGTTTCGATCTGGCAACCGGTATTAATATCAACGTTCAACCCGCTGTTGATGGCCTGTTTGGCGGCCCTTAAGGAAACTTTTCCCTTGGCGGCGATTTCACGCGCTGTTTTCATGGTCTCATCCATCAAGGCATCCGGTGCCAATACGCGGTTGACCATTCCGATTTTTTCAGCTTCGGCAGCGGTAATCAGTTTGCCTGTGTAAATCATCTCTTTGGCCATGCTGGCACCGATCAAGCGTGGCAACCGCTGGGTCCCGCCAAAACCGGGAATGATCCCCAGCTTGATTTCCGGAAGGCCAAAGCTGGCATTTTCCGAAGCATAGATAAAATCCGAGGCCAGGGCCATCTCACTGCCACCGCCCAGAGCAAATCCATTTACCGCGGCAATCACCGGAATGAACAGGTTTTGCAGTCGGCCGATGGTCTGCAGCCCTTTACGGGCAAACAGTTTGGCCTGCAGGGGATTGAAGGTGGCAAGCTCGGTAATGTCCGCACCGGCAACAAAGGACTTGTCTCCGGATCCGGTAAGCACAAGCACCCGGATATCCTCGTCTTCCTCAATTTTGTCCAGGGCATCGGCCATTTCATCCAAAAGGTCCCCGTTGAGCGCATTGAGTGCTTTGGGACGGTTAAAGGTGATGGTGGCTATGCCCTCTGCCACTTCAAAGATAATGTTTTCATAAGCCATGGTTTCCTCCTCCTTAAATGAAAAAAGTATGCGTTCATCAACATTTGGATGCAGCAAAAAATGGCGGCAATCCGTTATCCTTTTTTATCCGGCGCGACGGTCGGGGTAAATCAGTGCCGTCGGACCGGTTTCTTTGATATATTTTTTAATTCCACGAACAATGCCGTCGCACAGCGCCTCCTGATAGGTTGCATTGGTCAGTCGCTTGCACTCGCGCGGATTGGAGATAAATGATGTCTCCACCAAAATGGCCGGCATTTGCGCGCCCAATAGCACATAAAATGGTGCTTTTTTTACACCCTTGCTGCGAATATGGCTATACTTCTTTTTCAGGTGATAGCACATTTCTGTCTGTACCATTGCCGCCAATCGGCTGGATTCATTTATTTTTGCATTTTGCATCAAATCGTTGAGGATGGATTCCAAATCGCTGATGTTTTTGGCCGAGGTGGCATTCTCCCGAGCGGCAACCAAAATCGCGTCATCATCGGTGGCCAGGTTCAAGAAAAACGTTTCAATGCCATAGGCCCTTGTATGTCTTACCGCATTGGTGTGGATGGAGACAAACAGATCGGCATTTTGTGTATTGGCAATCGCCGTTCGTTCTTCAAGGGTCAGGTACCGATCGGTGGTACGGGTCAGCACGGCGTCACATTTGAGTTCATGCTCAACTTTGCGGGCCAGGCGTTTGGCGATTTGCAAAACAACATGTTTTTCATGAACCCCTTTTAAATACCCTGGTGCGCCATAATCCTTGCCCCCGTGGCCCGGATCAATAACGATACGGCTGACGCCCAGTGCCAGTTGGCGGGCAATGGCGCCCGGTGAAAGCTTGGCGGTGGACTGTCCGATGGGATCACTGGTCGCCGGCGTGTCCGCATCTTGGCCCCACACATCCAAAACAACACGAAACGGGTTTTTCAATGAAAAAATTTTGTAGTGCTTAAACGATTTGATATCAATCACGATCCTGACTGTATCACCGGTGTACTGCCCTGCCCTGGCATCACGTAACAGATCATCATTAATGGGGATGACACGCTGAATATCACTGCCCAGACGACTTTTTTGCATGTCAATATAAAGGCGCTGGGGCTTTTTCAGGGAAGGGTCCTTTTTAAGTAGGCGGTGAGAAAAACTGGTTTCTTGATCCGCATCAATAACGATACGTGTATAACTGGGGGTGGACCAAAAACGCAGTCCATCGATGGTAATCATCCCATTTTTTAGGGTCGACTTCTTTTTCACGGTGGCACGCTTTTTCGCTTGGTTTTGTTTGATCAGACCGGCCACCGGATCTTCAGCGGTTTTTGATCGAACCATTTTAGATTGACCGTGCTGGCCCGATTCGCTCCGGGCTTTTTCAGCCCAGCGGCTTTTGGGAAACGCCTGTATCACCTGCTGAAAAAAATCCTCGGCAGACGCCGTATCCGACTCCCGTCGCGACTTTCCGGCCAGTCCTTTGTAGAGCAAACCGCTCATGTAGAGTGATTCGGCAGCCGCAGGTCCGGTCTTGTCGGTCTGATAAGCTTTTTTGAAATGCCTGATACACGCTTCCCATTGATCGCGATATTTTTGTTTTCGCTTGCTGTCCAGCAGTCGTTGATAAGCGGCGTGCCCTTTTTTCAGATGAGCGTCGGCAACCGCGCTGCGTGGTGGTGGGATTTTTTGGCCCAAGCGCTTCAGCTGTTTTTTGGATTTGGACGTATACCGGCTTTTGGGAAACGTCTGGATCACCTTCCCAAAGGCATCGACCGCCGCCTGGCGATCTTTGGCGACGCCGGAATGTCTGTGCAGCTTTAGATACAAAATGCCCGATTGGTAAAGCCCTGCCGCGGCCCAGGGTCCGGATGGATTCAGCTGGTAAACGCGCTCGTACTTTTCGATACAGGCCATCCATTTGTCGCGGTATTTTTGGTGGCGTGGATTTTTTTTAAGCGCAGCATAGGCCTTTTCAGCTATTAAATACTGTTTTTTAGGTGTTACGGCATAAGCGGGTTGGACAACAACCGTGCCGGCCAGAATAAATAACACCATTAAACATAGGGCGGCAACGCACCGCCGGGCTGTTCGCGTTGGCTGCATCATAACCATGAACGTTTCAGTAAACGACCGTTTGTGCCTTATTTTGCAATTCATTCAATAAATTCATGGCCTCCATGGGCGTCATGCGACTCAAATCCAACATCTGCAATGTCTCTACCAATTTTCGTTCCATGGGGCTAAACAAGGCCAACTGCACATGGCCGTCTTTTTTTTTGGATCGGTCCTTTACTTTCTTTTTTTCAACGGCCTTGGGATGCGATCCGTCCTCGATCTGGGCTAAAATGGCTTTGGATCGTTTAATCACCGGCTCCGGTATGCCGGCCAGTCGGGCAACTTGAATTCCATAGCTTCTATTGGTGCCGCCTTCAACCAATTTCCTGAGAAAGATGATCGTGTCGTTCCACTCCTTGACCGCAATGTTGTAATTTTTCACCCGTTCGAGTTGTTGTTCTAACTCGGTCAACTCATGATAGTGCGTGGCAAACAAGGTTCGCGTGCCCATGCCGTTTAAATTGTGCAGGTGTTCGGCCACGGCCCAGGCAATACTTAAACCATCATAGGTAGACGTTCCTCGCCCGATTTCATCCATGATAACCAGGCTGTTGGCCGTCGCATTGTTGAGGATATTTGCCGTTTCCTGCATTTCCACCATAAACGTACTTTGCCCGGCAGACAGGTTGTCCAAGGCGCCAACGCGTGTAAAAATACGGTCGGTGATGGCAATCTCAGCCTTCTTGGCAGGCACAAAACAGCCCATCTGCGCCATAATGGTCATGAGCGCCACTTGGCGCAAAACGGTTGATTTGCCGGCCATGTTCGGCCCGGTAATGATGATCACCTGATCGTCCTGGTTGTCCAATCGGATCGAATTGGGCACAAATCGTTCGGCGGTGATCAGCTTTTCCACCACCGGGTGACGACCGTCGCGGATATCCAGCACGCCCTCAGTATTCAATGTCGGCCGGCAATAGCCATTGGTCTGCGCCACATCAGCGAATGTGCTCAGGCAATCCACCTGGGCAATGAACCGGGCCAGGGACAAAATGTCGTTGTGATGTGCTTTAACCTCACCAACAATGGCGCTAAAAATTTTTAATTCAAGACTGGCGCGCTGTTCCTGCGCGTTGAGCACCCTGGATTCAAAATGTTTAAGGTCGTCGGTAATATAGCGCTCCGCATTGACCAGGGTTTGCTTGCGCACATAATGATCAGGAACGGATTTGCTTTGGCTGCGCGGCACCTCGATGTAATATCCAAAAACTTTGTTGAAACGCACCTTGAGGGTGTTGATGCCTGTCGCCTCGCGTTCTTTGGTTTCAAGCTCGGCAAGCCAACCTTTGCCGTCACGACTGATTCGGATCAATTCATCTAGTTCGTCATCAAATCCTTCGCAAATCATTCCACCATCGCTGATCACCGGTGGCGCATCCTCGCGAATCGCACGATGAATGTTCTCGGCCAGTTCAGTTAATGGGGTTGTCGATTGACCGTAACGGTACAGCTCCGCCGAAAAGCCGTCAAGAATGCCCAAAAGCTCGGGTATTGTCGCGATCGATTTTTTCAGGGATGTGAGATCCCGAGCATTGGCATGCCCCATGGCGATTTTGCTGCCCAGCCGTTCAATATCCTGTACCGACTTCAGACAGTTTCGCAGATCCTTGCGAATTTGGATCTTTTCCACGGCCTCGGCAACAGCATTGTAGCGCCCCTCGATCGGGTCTGGTTCAAGCAAGGGATAGCGCAACCAGTCGCTTAGAAGTCGTCCGCCCATTGCCGTGACACTCTGGTCCAAAATCGACAATAAGGTTCCCTGACGATTGCCCAAGCGTATGTTTGCCGACAATTCCAGGTTGCGACGGCTCTGATCGTCAACAATTAGAAATTGCCCCAAAGAATACGTTTGCATTCCATCCAGGTGTTCGATCTTCTGCCGCTGGGTTTCACTCACATAATAAATCAGTGCCCCGGCGGCGCTGACCGCGGCTTTCAGGGTTTCACACCCAAAACCGTCGAGAGACAAAATGTCAAACTGATCCAGCAGCCGCTGACGGCTCCGCGCAAATTCAAAAACCTTAGTATCCAACGAGGTAACCGCGAAACCGGTCAAGCTGTCAAAAAGGACGGAAAACGTATCCTCAGCCTTAAGATTTTCCGCGATCAGAACTTCTCTTGGGGCTAACCGCATGATCTCATCGATGACGGCCGGAGCATCCTCCGTCTCAGTCAAGCGAAACATGCCGGTAGAAATATCCAGGCTGGCAATCCCCACCAACTGGTTGTGACAGGCCACCGCCAAAATAAAATTGTTGGCTTTGGCATCAAGCAGTTCATCTTCAATGATCATACCCGGCGTCACTACCCGCACCACTTCCCTTTTGACCAGTCCTTTAGCGGCTTTGGGGTCTTCGACCTGATCGCAAATGGCCACTTTGTAACCATTGTCAATCAACCGGGAAATGTAGCCTTGGGCTGCGCGGTAGGGCACACCGCACATGGGGACAGGCGATTCCTGGTTTTTATTGCGCGAGGTCAGGGTGATTTCAAGCACCCGGGACGCGACCTGTGCGTCTTCGAAAAACATTTCATAGAAATCGCCCATGCGATAAAACAAAAGAACGTCAGGATACCGCTCCTTAATGGAGAGGTATTGTTGAAGCATTGGAGTCGTTTTTACAGAGGTCATCAATCAGGAAAAAGTTTTGATGCTTGAAAAATAGTGCATTGACGGATGATCAGGGCGCCTCCCCCGATGGGAAGGCAGGTGACAGGATATCTTTTTTCCATTTTCGCCGTTGCCGACGATTCAATTGACTGTAATTTAGGTCTCGACGGCCGTTTGTGGAGGTTGTTCCTCAACAACCGGCCGGGCGATTTCCTCAGTAGTCGCGGCTTGCTGGGCGGATAGCTGTTTCTCTAAAGATGAAACCGCATCAACCAAGCTAGCCTCTTTTGCCCTAAGCGCTTTGATGGTTTTCGCGTCTTTGAATTGCTTGAACAGACTAAGGAAATAGGAAATCAAGATGCCAATGAGAAAAAACGCCACAAAAAAAATCGCATTGGCCAAGAATGGTGTCTCATAGTAGAAAAAGCCAAGATTCAGAATCATTTGGCTTTTCGACATGAAAAACCCTTTGTTTTGAAAGATAACCAGCCCGACAAAGCCGAAAATGATAATCCAGAAGGCGATTTTCACCTTTTTCATGTACGTACCTCTTCCTCCCTGGTTCGCGTTGGTTTTGGGTTATCCAGCAAATGTCGCACCGACTAGCCTGGACCATCGGTCCGAATATTATTCCATATCGTAAAAAACCCTTTGATTATCAAGCATCTTTATCCTTTTCCACTGTAAAACTCAACCTTTTTTTCGGTTGCCGGGAACCAATTCAACGCTGCCCCAGGCACCTATTTCGCGATTTCGAACAACGATAATACCGCTTATCCCGGGTATGGATTTGCCAAAATGAATGGCATTTTTGATATCTTTTGAAGACTGAATTCGATTACCGATAGCAGTGGCACTTGCATCGGCCAGCGCGCATGATGGAGAGATCACACATACCGCATCCGCCGATCCTGCGGACAGGCTATGGCCCACCGTGCCCGATGAGGTGCATATCCCCACCCCATCTGCCGCAGGCGGCAATTTAATTCCAAATTTCATGCTCAGTGGAGAATCCCCGGCAAACAGACCGACCACAACGGTATCGTCCGTTTTAAGAAAAATATCACCGCCGTTCTCAACGACCACCTGTTTGCATAGGCTTAACAGGTGGCGGGCAACAGTTTCGGCGATCGCCCCGGCCACGGCGGCCATGGGCCCTACGCCGGCCGCCTGTCCAGCCTGTACCATCTGCCGAACCACGGGCGGTGCAAAGTCCGCGTTGAACCAAGGCTGCAGTGTACTCGCAAAATCCGGATAACGCATGATATACCCTTCGATATGGGCCCGGCAGGCCTGCACCTGTTCATGGGCCTCCCGTTCAAATCGTTTATCGGCCTGAATCATCAAGTCGGTCTCTTGAGATATAACATGAAAGGTATCTAGACCGACGACCCCGACACGCTGGCGATAGGTGCGCTCACAAAAATCCGTCGGTTGACGACCACGTCTTCGATCAGACGGTTTAGTATTTTTGGGTACCATTTAGGATTGCACCTGGGGGCGAAGATTCTCAGGGAATTGGTGCAGGAAGTATCGATCGGTCATTCCTGCAATATAATCCCTGACGATTTCCGCATAGCTGTGTTGGGCCAAGTATGAATCCGACATGTCCGCCAAAAATCCGGAAAAAATTCCCGCGTCGCGGTTGTCCTTTTCCAGATCATCCAAACATGTCTCGAAAAGTTTGGCAAACAGCGATTTAATGGTACCAGAATGAATTTTGCTCTTTGGATTCTGGTAAATCCGCTCGAGATTGAATGCCTTAAGCGCTTTGAGCGCATCGGATATTTCAGGACTGAAAGCTACATGTTGCGTTTTCTGACTGGTCTGGATGATATCGGTAACCAAACGGTAAACAATGGTTCCGTTGGTATTGCCCAAAATACGGACAATGGATCGCGGAATATCGCTGCGCCGAAGAATATTCAGACGAATGGCATCTTCCAGGTCCCGGCCGATATAGGCAATGGTGTCCGCCATGCGTACCACACACCCCTCGGTAGTCATGGGAATAATCGGTGTTTTAGGATCGTTCTTCTTGGCCGTGATCTCAGCTTCAAAGGTATTAAAATCCTTATTATGATTGGGTGTTAACAGCCGGTTATGGATTTCACCGTCATGACACAGGATACCATCCAGGGTCTGCAAGCATAGGTTCCATCCCTGCCCTTTGCGCTCAACCCGATCGAGAAATTGAATACTCTGTACATTATGCAAGAAATACCCAATGCCGGCCTTGACACATAATTCGGATAAATACGTTTCGCCTTCATGGCCAAAGGGGGTGTGACCGATATCATGGCCCAGGGCAACGGCCTCGATCAGATCTTCATTCAGTTTCAAGAAACGGCCGATGGTGCGTGCGATTTTGGAAACCAGCTGGACATGCAGCACCCGATGGGTAATATGATCGTTTGGAATCAGGTAGAAAACTTGCGTTTTATCGATATAGCGCGCATAAGCACTGGCGTGCAGGATTCGATCCGCATCCAGAGAAAATGCCTGACGATAACCGGCAGCGGCATCATTAATGGGGTGTCGGCGTCGGCCGGTTTCACTTAATGTTGCCGTGGGAGAAAAGATTGTCCGTTCGCGATGATCTAATGTTGATTTGAGATGGTCCAGGATAGGCGGGGTTTTGAAGTCTTCAAATATATCCTTCATCAATCATTCGCTCCATCATGGCATAATAATCAATCCCGGCGGCCCTGAATCCTTCACGACCATACTTCATATTGGCCTCCAGGATCATGTATTGTCCATCAAAATAACAGATATCCAGCCCCACATCATCCCACCCGCAGGTTTTGGCTGCGTGAATGGCAAGGGCCATGGCCGTCTTTGGTATCGGTTCCAGACTGATGCGCCCACCTCTGGCCACATTGGTTCGGAATTCTCCTTTTTTGGCAATCCGCCAATAGGCATGGGCCACCTGACTGCCGATCACCACGGCCCGGATATCACGGTCAATAGTCAGGTATTGCTGAATGTAGCAGACATGCCGACCCTGGGTGTAATGTTCAAGGTCGGCATCGTTTTCGATCAGAAAAACCCCTCGCCCCATGGCAGACCCACGCGGCTCTTTGGCGATAAACGGATATTGGAAATGCCGTTTGATTTTCAATTGCTGGCGTTTGCCGTAAAATACACGCGTTTTGGGATGGGGTAATCCGACCAACTGAAACAGCGCACTTTGTTTGATCTTATCTTGAACGCATTTATATGTGTGATAACTGGGAAAGGTCGCCTTTCCCATGGCATCGAACAGGTCTGCATAAAACGCCGTGGGATAATAAATTTTTTCCGCACGTCGGATCAGCGCCACTTCTTCTGGATTGTAGTCCGTAAAGTTGGGACGCACACCGATGGTGCGCACGTTGCGGCATGCGCGCAAGCGCGCTTCCAGCGCCAGGACCTGCAACGCCATAACTATAACCGGCCGATAATGGCCTGAACCACATTGTCCAGCGCCTGGACAAATGGTGTGTCGGTGGCGTGGGTGGCAATGGGGGTGCCTTGATCACACATCTTTACGACCTGAGGATCAAAGGGCAATGATCCTAAAAAGGTCAATCCCATGTTTTCGGCCGTCAATCTCCCGCCTTGGCTTTTAAACAGTTCAATGGTCTTCCCACAACACGGGCAGGCAAACGGCCCCATATTTTCCACCAGCCCCAGAATTTCAAGATTGACCGTTCGACAAAAATTGATGGATTTTCGGACATCGGCCAAAGCCACTTCCTGAGGAGTGGTGACAATCAGGGCCTTAGCCCCAGGAATGGTCTGGGCAACGCTTAAGGGTTCGTCACCTGTTCCCGGCGGTGAATCAACGACTAAAAAGTCCAAGGCCTCCCATTGCACATCGGCGATAAACTGTTTGATGATCCCTGTTTTTGCCGGGCCTCGCCAGATTACCGCCTGATCCGGATCCTTCATCAGTGATTGCATGGAGACCACTTTCAGATGTTCTTCCACGGGTTTGGGGATTACTTTCTGATTCTCATGAACATCCAAAAGCCCTTTGATTCCCAAAATACCGGCAATGCTGGGGCCGTGCAAATCCACGTCGAGCAACCCAGTTGGAAAGCCTTTACGGGCCAAAGACACGGAAAGGTTGGCGGCAAAACTAGATTTTCCCACGCCACCCTTACCACTCATAATGATGATCTTATTTTTTATTTTTGAAAGCGTCGCATTGATATTGACATCCTGGGGATCTGGATCTCCCTGGACATTGCCTGGATTGTTTTGCTCAGGTTGGTTTTCACTCATAAAGTTATACATCCTTTATTTTAAATAACGTTTCAAACCGCTGAGTCAGGCGCCTGTGATGGCTGCCGGACCAGTAAATTCGCTTACAGCTGTTACAAATATAAAATTTTTGGTGATGCTGCCAAATGTAAACCGGAACCTTTCCCTGTAAATATTGTTTATCAATTGGCGTAATTTCAAGGTTGCAGATTAGACAACGGCTAAAAGGATTGATATCAGCGGGCCCAATATTCAAATCCTTGAAAACCTGAATCATTTGCTCGATCGGATCATTATCTCGAATAAACAACAAAGGGCGGTGCTTATACCGGACCTGCACCTTCACTGTCCGCGTCAGGATAATGCGATCCGTTTCTAGGGCATTAAAAAAAATGTGGGTTCCACGTTCATGCTGGCAGACCGTATCGAATCCGGCGGCGCGTAGATGCCGGCCCAGTTTTCCAAGTGTGGCATCTGTAGCAAAACGCATCCATTACCTCAAGAGGAAATCGGTGGCAGTACAAACAGGGTTTTATCCAGAGACGGATTGGCTTGATACCGTTCGATACGAATTGAAACCGTTTGCCCAGAGGCAGCCGAAAGGTCAACCTGCGTGGGGATGAGAAAGCCATCGATGATCTGCTGACCGCTGATCTCCAGCGCAAGCATTGGCTTGCCATGCGGATCAAACCATAGTGCCCGTAGGGGCCGGCCATCTGTGTCAAAAATAATTTTTTGGCGTGTGTTGCCCCGTCGATCAACAAGACCCACAACAGAATGATCCGTATCTTCCAAGGGCATGCTTTGGGCAATTCGCTCATCCTCGATCGGAATACGCCCGACCAATAGCGCCAGCAAATCCCCAACCGTTACATCCATTTTCACAAAACGGGATAAACTGCCATTTTGAAATCGTTTTTTGTAATATTTGCCGGACGCGTGCATTACAAGGAAAAGATGCTTGCCATCACTGGCAACCGAGCCGGCTGCACCGCCAAAGGGGGCAAACAGATCAATCCGCAAATGATCGTTCAACTGACCGGCAATGGCGCTGCGATAGGACTCAGCGGGTTGTTCGGGGCCGGAAACGCTAATTTTACCCACACACTTGAACCGGATCAGATCGATATTGGTTTGCTTTAATGTGTCAATCATCTTTTCCGCAGCAGGGTCACGTGGCAACGGCAAGGCGCCGAAGTGGCTGCAGGCCGTTGTCAGCACCAGTATCAACACCCCCACCCACACAGGTTGAAGTGTGGAAAAGGACATGCGGCGTTTGGTCAATAAATGCTGAAGGAAGGAACTGATAAATGCGGTCATGCTTACCCATCAATCATGGTGATAACTGTCTGATCTTTTCCTCGATCGCGGCCTTGTCGGTATGTCCTTGCTCGATGGATTGCCGGTAACTGTCAATTGCTTGTTCGGTCATCCCTAATTTGTCGTAAACATCACCGATATGTTCTCTAATGATGGGGTCGTCCGGAACCACCTCGACTGCTTTTTTCAGCAGTTGCAGGGCTTTTTCGTATAGCCCGCGTTTATAGTAAACCCAGGCCAAACTATCGGTAATATATCCGTCACCCGGCTTGTATTCGAGCGCTTTGCGAATCAGTTGTTCGGCTTCGTCAAGATTAATACCCATCTCGGCAAATGTGTAACCCAGATAATTAAGCGCATTGGCATTGTCCGGCTCGTATTTCACAACCTGCCGCATGGCGTCAATGGATTCTTCTTTCTTCCCCCATTTGTCGTACACAACCCCTAAACGAAAATAGATACGCGGATTATCCGGATCCAGTTCAAGACCTTTTTCGAGTGTTTGCACCGCTTTGTCATAAGCTTCGGCCTGCTCGTAAAATGAACCGAGATAAAGCCGAAATTCCGGATTTTGAGGATCCTTATCGATTGTTTCCAAGAGGAAATCAATGGCTGTTTTGAGTTGATCCATTTCCTGGTAAAGCAATGCGGTGTGGACTGCCGCATTGCGAAAAAATCGAGAATTCGGTACCACCTGTTTAAACTGCTTGATGGCCTCGTCTTTTTTTCCAAGACCGTCCAAGGCGACACCAGCCAGATAATTAAGATCGGCGTTGTCCGGTGCACCTTTTAACATGCCTTCAATGATGATTATGGCTGTTTCATAATCCTGGGCGTCTAAATAATGCCTAACCAGGGTTCGGATAACCTCCTGGTCTGTCATGCTTAATCGTCCTAGCGATGCAAATATCTCGGATGCAGGCTTTTTTTGCCCATTTTGAAAGTATACATGCCCCAACGCCATTTTGGCCAAGATACTGTTAGGATCACGTTTTAAAATATTCTTGTAGATGGAGGCCGCTTGTTCAAATTTCTTTTCCGCTTTGTAGAGCGCGCCCAGTTCAAAGCGCGATTCAACCAAATCCGGTTCTAAATCCAACGTCTTTTCAAAATACCGCTTGGCGGCCTGGTGGTCATTTTGAATCGCATGAATTCGCCCAAGAAAAAAATAACCTGCGTAAAATCCAGGATATTTTTCTACCAGCTGCTCATAGACCGTTTTCGCTTCATCCCACTGTTGCTGTTCCATATACATTGCACCCAAAGCCAGATAAATCGACTGTTGATAAGGATCTAAGCGAATCACACGCGCGAATGCCTCCACGGCTTTGGTCTTTTCACCAACATTTTGATAAACTTTTCCAGACAAGATCAGTGTTTCGACATCATCGGGATGACTGACCAGAATATCTTCCAAAAGATTGATCGCCGTAACCGTATCCTTTTTCATTAACCATAGACGGGCCAATTCTCGCTTTAAATAGGCCGATTCTGGATCCTTGGTAAGTGCGTCTCGCATCAACTCGATCGCCTGATCGATATCGCCATTTTTCATAACCATGTGAGCCGCGGTGAAAAGGTAGTAGGCGTTGACCGGCCTGTCCGCTTGCCCTGCATCGGAGGGAGGGCTTGCCAACCAATTGTCAGATTCTGAATGTACGCATCCAAATAAGGCAATGAAACAAATAATCAGGCTTGATAATTTAGCATAAATTATTTTCATTCAACTTAACTTTCAGCTTGGCAACGATCCCCAAAAGGGGGTGCCGGGTGGGCCAAATGGCACAGCATTGGAAGAAGGCAATGGATGCGAAAATCAGGAGGCACCTTCGGTATAGGTTTCAAAATCAGGTATTTCTTTTTTGAAATAATCTCTCATTTTCTTGACTACATTCTTTTCAACTTGTCTCACGCGTTCTCGAGAAATCCCATATTTATCACCAATTTCCTGAAGGGTTACAGGCGTATCGGAAAAAATCCGTTTATCAAAAATCTCCAGTTCCCTTTCAGTCATCTGTGTTCTGAATTCTGCAATTTTTTCGTGCAGCAGGGATTCCATCTCCTTTTTGGCCACAGTCTCCTCCGCAGACTCAGATTCCGTACTCATAAACTCAATTCGTTCGGTATCAGAATCCTCTTTGAGCGGGGCGTCGAGAGAGATATCCCAGCCATCCAAACGCTGATCCATATCGATAATTTCACGTTCGGAGACCCCCAATCTTTGGGAAAGCAATTTAGGCTTCGGATCAAATCCTTGCTCGATCAATTTCTGTTTCTCTTTTTTTAATTTAAAAAAAAGTTTTCGTTGTCCCTGAGTGGTACCGATTTTGACCAGACGCCAGTTATCCATGATGAATTTCAAAATATAGGCCTTGATCCAGAAAGACGCGTAATAAGAAAATTTGACATTCTTGTAAGGATCAAATTTTTTTACGGCTTGCATCAAGCCGATATTTCCTTCCTGAATCAAGTCTAACAGATTTTGCATCCACACCCGTTGAAATTCCAGCGCTATTTTTACCACCAAGCGCAAATTGGATGTAACCAAACGATAGGCCGCCTCCTGGTCGCCTTCTTCCTGGACACGCTTGCCCAACACCACTTCTTCCTCGCGCGTCAACAATCGATACCGGCTGATTTCTGACAGATAGCGTTGCAGTGGGTCGTATTTAATCAGGGATTTATCGTTGGACACATCAGCCTTTTGGCCTTTAGCTTTATTTTTTGCTGATTTTACAGTCTTATCTTTTTCCTTTTTCATTCCTCTACCCGGGCATCGCCGATAATGATGGGTTCGTATTTTTTACCGCCGCATATGAATGATTTTCTTTTTCATATGGACATTTCTCGTTCACTATGCTACGGACCCCGATAATTCAAGCGCCTGTAGCTCAGCTGGATAGAGCAACGGACTTCTAATCCGTAGGTCGCAGGTTCGAATCCTGCCAGGCGCGCCATTGTTTATCCTTGTTTTTAAGCCAGCAAAATCCATTCGTTACTCCGCATCACCTTCCAAAGTTTTATAATATAGCATATTCAATTGCTATTTGAAAAACGATAATTCGGCCTGTCCTTACCACAATGGAAAAACCCATGCCGAACTTGGGGTTGTTCTAACATGGGTTTTTTAAAAAAGCTTTAGGCGTTATCAGGCAATCAAGATCCTAAAATCATCGAGGAAAGGTGGGTTGCGGGGCAAGACACATTAATCGGCAAATAAGACGGATAAAAGATTAGGCTTGAATATCCCCCCACTCATTCAACGGGGCGTAGCTTGAGGATATTTTTTGCGCGCTCAATCAATTGTTCCCCTTTGAACGGCTTGACGATATAGTCTTTAACACCCATTTTCACAATCTGCATCACATTTTCCTTACCTGATTCAGCGGTAAGCATGATAACCGGGATATCCTTTAAATCACTCTCCGCTTTCAGCTTTCCAAGCATTTCAATGCCAGTCATTACTGGCATGGTGATATCTAAAATGATCAGATCCGGTTGCTCCTTGGCAGCAATGGCCAATCCCTCAACCCCGTTTTCACCTTCAAAAAGCTCACAGTTATATGGTTTAAAGGCCTTTTTGACGATCATCCGAATGGTTTTACTGTCGTCAACCGTAAGGATCTTATACGCCATCACTTACCTCCGGTATTTCAATATGTAGTTGAGTTCCAAATGCTTTCGATTTTTTAGTATCGGTTTTGTCGGTTGATTCTTTAGCAAATTGTGAAAAAAACCCTCCTTTATTATCAACTCTCAAAAAGTGCCTTGACACGTTCCATTTTTTGACCAAAATCGTCTATCACGACTTGGGTTTGTATCTCGGTAAACCCTAGCGATTTAGCGACGCGTTCATCTTCCATATAGTAAGCATCATCCAGCCCTAATCCGATCTCCATTTTTCGACACATGGCATCAGCCAAATAGACGATCGAGGCTTCAATGAAGCACCCCTTTGCCTCCAGGGGGATATGATAATACCTGAGCACACATTGCAAAGCTGATGGGAAATTCCATTTTTTTGCGATCAACGCACCGATTTGGGTGTGATCATATCCCAGGACTTGACGCTCAGCATCCAAGAATGTCAAATCTTTTGCTTTCAAGCGACCAAGTATTTTATCCTTGGCTGAATCTACGTATGGATCCATTATCACTTTGCCAATATCACGCAGCAAAGCGCCTGAAAAGGTTAGGCTGCTTTGCTTGATGCCTTTGATCTGGGCTAAATGATTAGCCATTATCGCACCGGAAACAGCATTTTCCCACAAATTACCCTTGGCCATTTCGTATCCCTCATGGGAGCCCTTAAATGGCTCTGAGCAACAAGCCAACAAAACCAATTCAACCACCTGCGTCATACCCAGGTATATAATCGCTTGTTTTGCATCATCAATTTTACCCGGCAAACCAAAGTAGGCTGAGTTGGCGAGTTTGAGTACATTGGTTGTCAGTGCGGGTTCAAACCGAATAATATCGACCAAATCGGATAAACCACAATCCGGATCATCCAAAAGAGACATGACTTTCCCGGCTATGTCCGACACGGGCTTCAATTGATCAATCTCGTCGATAATAGCTTCGAGTGTGGCCATCGAATTTTTTTTCGCTTTCTTGGTTTGGGTTTTATGGCAACCTGGTTGAATTGCGTTTTTTTAACCCGATATGGTGAGCCATTAGTTCCCGAAGTTCCTTTTTTAATGTTGGATCGAGCTTTTTGAAGCGCAATACGGCCCTTTGCGAAGAATCGACCTGCTTGCCTGTCTTTTTAGAAGCAGTTTTCTGCAAAAGGGTAAAAGGGATATTATGCAGATAAATTCCTTTTTCTGTCATCAACAGATCTAGTTCTATTTTACTTGCCGCAGGGAGATGACAACGGTTACTCTCAAAGGCCATACCACCAAAACTCATGTTCGCCACCTGCCCCACCATTTGCGATTCTGATTTATACAGAACCATGGCGATCTCGCCGATGCTCATTTGCCGATGATTGTTTAGCTGCTCCAATTCGTTTCTTAATATGGCAAATGTTCCCCTTGGCATGGCATAACGCTTGAATTTCCGACGTTCTTTCATAAACTCCTCGAATCAGAATGATTGGCGTTAAAAGAACAAAACCAAATTATTAGTAATGCAAGATAAGCGCCAGCAACCAAAAAAATGAATCGTTTTGCTAATCGCTCCAGTTAGGTATCCCTATCAGTCTAAATCCATGGGATCAGTCGCTTTTAATGAACACCTAAACTGGGCGATTCAAATTGTGGTGGGTAATAAAGACCTATCGTATTACCATGCTTACCCCTTTTCATGCATACCAGAATTTGAATCGCCAAGTTTAGGTAACAAAAATTTGGCGGTGGTGACGGTTTTTTGATGGAATTCGGACAATTCATTGGTGAAAAGAGAACTGCTGCGAACTGAATCAGGTTGAAATGCGCTTCAAATCAAATGAGGATTAACTAAACTGGGCGATTCAAATTTTGGGAGGCAATAATGACCTATCGTGTTACCATGCTTGCCAATTTTCATGCAGATCAAAATTTGAATCGCCCAGTTTGGTTATTCATAAATGTGTGCTAGCACAACGGTGACATTGTCTTTTCCCCCAGCCGTTTTTGCCAGGGCGATCAATTCCTTTGACTTTTCCTCTAATGGTCGATTCTCCCGTAGTATCGTTGAAATGTTGGCATCCTCAACCATATCGGTCAGCCCGTCACTGCATAATAAAAACAAATCGCCTGTACTTTTGCGCCCTTTAATTACATCGATGGTGATTGTATCACTTACGCCGACCGCTCTGAGGATTACATTACGCATGGCATGCCGTCTGGCTTCCGCTTGAGAAATAAGCCCCTGATCGACTTGGTCCTGAACCAGGGAGTGATCTTTTGTCAGCTGCTTAAAGCCATTATTCTTTAATCGATAGGTTCTAGAATCGCCAACATGGCCAACGACAAACCCATTGTTAAAAAAAACCAACAGTTCGGCGGTGCATCCCATTCCATGATCACTTGGATTGCGTTGAACATGGTTGAGGATTTTTTTGTTGGCCAAGTTAAATGTTTTTTGTACCTTTGCGATGGCATCTGTTTCAGCCTCACCATCATAACCGTCGAAAACTGCTTTTGCTGTATCGGCGAAAATCTGACTAGCCACTTCACCGGCAGCAGCGCCGCCCATACCATCTGCAACCAAACAATAATGGCGTATCTTATTAATTAGGTAAATATCCTCATTATTGGGACGGATATTCCCCACATCGGTAGCCCCATGATATGCAATCATCATTGATTCCTGAAGTACCTTTTTACAACCTCTCATTTTCAAAAAGGTTGATCGAATGCGCTACGCCAAACAATCACCGCCGACCTTTGATATCGGTTCAACACTCAATAATTAATTGATATTATTGCGTACTTAATAAAATGTCAACGTGCTTCTTTCATATATTTTATCTGATAATAATAGGGTTAAAAAAAAATTTATATTTTTCACCTTTTCATTCATCATTATTTGAACAAATATCCAGCCAAAAACAAATCAAGTTTTCGAGATTGTGTCATAATAACAGGGAATCGGCTCTGAAATAGAATATTTATATTGGTAACAGGGAATTGCATGCGAAAAGGAGTTGAAATTTCTTGACAGCAACCATGGGTTTGCGGCTATAGTCAAAGCAATGTGACATCAGCGTCTAGTTTCAGCCAATTAATGATACACATTCTCCGATAGTAAAAGATTTAATCCTTTAGGTGGGACAATATGCCCCAAACGCCAACCATCACCATTCAGTTGGTACACATACAGGGCCCGTTAAAAGGCCAAATCAATGAATTTTCAGAATTTCCCATTCTTATTGGAAGGCAAGCCGCTTGCCAAATCCGCTTTAACAAAGAAATGAAGACCATTTCCAGGCAGCATGCCCGTATCGAATGCAAAGGCAACCGATTTCGAATCATCGATGTCAGTACGAACGGCACCTATGTTAATGGGAAACGGATTTCTGATGTTTACTTAAGAGATGGCGATGTAATCACTTTTTCAGAAAAGGGGCCCAAAGCTAGCTTTTTGACAAAAATCGGTGCCGGCAGCACTACCGTTCCATCAACGCATCCAGAAATAAACAAATCTAAATCCAGCGATTCATCGACGATTTCCTCTCCGGCCTCTCGTCTAACCTTGGGAGCTGATCAGGAGATCCAGGTCTTTAGCACGGATGCGCCACTGGTCATCCAGTACGGTCAAACGCTGCAATCTTACAATTTGTTGCCCATAACCATAGGCAGCGCCCCTGAATGCGACTTTGTCATTGCCGACAAAATGCTTGACAGCCAGCATGTCCAGATTTTTTTCTCTGATAATAACTACTATGCAAAGGATCTAACGCAAAAAGGCCGGGTAACCATCAACGGTCGCCCCGTTGAAACCCAATCGGTTCTCGCCCAGGGCGGGGAGCTTTCTCTTTCCGATCAAGGACCCAGGTTCAGGTTTCTTGGTGATGGGCGTTTGGCGGAGATACAGGAGAGAAAATCTGAGCCAGGGGAAATGACGGAAACGGATTCAGCATCCCAAGCAAAAAATAACAACCGATCCATATCACAAAAGACAAGATCCATTTTTAAAAAAATTTTCAAATGAAAATCACTATTCTGGGATCTTTTCCGCCGCTAAGGGGTATCAGCAGCTATTGCTTTGAATTGACCCGTTCAATAATCAAGCACACCTGTCAAGTAGAATTCATTTCTTTTAGAAAAATGTATCCAACCTTTCTATATCCCGGTCGGGACTTAAAAGACGATCACTCATTTCCCAAATTGCATTCCCCCAACCTGAGAGTAAAACGAAATATTGTCTGGTATAATCCAATTGGATGGATACGAGAAGGCCTAAGATGCAAGGCATCGATTCTTCACGCTCAATGGTGGAGTCTGCCACTGGCGCCTATTTACCTTTGTTTTTGTGTTATCTTTAAATTACGGCGTAAACCCGTGGTGTTTACCATTCACAATGTGATGTCGCATGAACGCTCACCCATTTTCTTTCTTATTTCTAAGCTATTATTCTTTTTTGGGGATCATTTCATCGTCCATTCAAAATTGAATAAGCAGCAATTGATTGATCAGTTTGGCATCCACCCCGACAGCATCAGCCAAATACCCCACGGCCCGCTGAATCTGCAGATCAATTCAAATGCAGATCCTGATGCCATACGAGCACAAATGGGGTTTACGCCCGAGCATAAAGTGATTCTGCTCTTCGGCGCTATTCGTCCTTACAAAGGGGTTGACACAGCTATTTCAGCCTTTTCCCGAGTAGCCAGGCAATTCCCCGAAGCACGTCTCCTGATCGTCGGCAAGCTTTGGCAAAGCTGGACGCCTTATGAATCAATGATTCGGCAATATGGGATAGAAGAACAGGTTGTCACTCACCTGGGATATATTCCTTCGGCTGATGTTCACCGATATTTTCTTGCCTGCGATCTGGTTATTCTGCCTTACCATCACTTCGATAGCCAGTCGGGCGTGGGAGGCACCGCGATATCTTTTCGCAAACCGATGATCGTCTCCCAAACCGGCGGGCTGCCTGATTTAGTGTTGGATCATCGGGCGAAAATTCCGCCAAACGATCCAATGGCGCTTGGGAATTCGATAATCCGGTGTCTCGAAGATCCTGGCCTGCTAATGAAATTGGTCAAGGATGCCGATACAATAGCAGACATTTTGTCTTGGAAGGGTATCGCCAAACAGACCATCCAGGTCTACGAAAGCTTGATCCGCTAAAAAAAGCGCACACGCTTGCGCCTCACACAGCAAGCCCAACACGGAGTGACCAGTGAGTTACCTGAAAGAAATTGCGCCTAAACTGCTCTCATATCGGCTCACGCGATGGGGAATCCGCCGCCCCGCTATGCCGCTCAATCTGACGTTTTCTGTGACTAACCTGTGTCAGTCAAAATGCAAAACCTGCAGCATCTGGCAATTATATCGCGAGCATCCCCAAAAGTACCATTCCGAGTTAAGCACAAGGGAAATAGAAAAAATCTTTAAATCAATGGGTCACATTTATGTTTTCAACATCAGCGGTGGTGAACCATTTCTGCGGCCGGACATCGTTCAAATCATCGAATTGGCCTGCAAATACCTGACGCCGGGAATCATCCATATTCCAACCAATGCCATTTCCCCCCGCTTAATCATCAAACGGGTTGATCAAATCGTCACCTTACTAAAACGTAACCATCCCCATGTCCGTTTGACCATTAAGCCCAGCCTCGATCACATCGGCGACAAACACGATGAAATTCGAGGAGTGAAAGGCAACTTTGAAAAAGTAATGTGGCTTTATAAGCGTTTGAAGGCGCTAAAACCCCATTATCCCAACCTTCACGTGGAGTTGGGAACCGTTATCTCAAGGTGGAACGTCAACGACATCGATGAAATCTCGAAGTTTGTGCAAACACTTGGCCCGGACAGCTACCGCAATGAAATCGCGGAGCAACGCTCTGAAATGTTCAACCAGCAGGATCCTATCACCCCTGACCCACAGGCGTATCGCAACGCCATTGATTTCTTTGTGGCCCAGATAAAAGAGAATAATAGAAAAAAAGTGCTGTTTCAGCGCATAACCAACGCTTTTCGATTGGTGTACTATCACCTGGCCATTCGTATCATGGAGCAAAACCGACAGGTCATCCCCTGTTACGCGGGAATTTCCAACGTTCACATGACTCCTTATGGAGATATTTGGCCCTGCTGTACGTTGGGGTATGATCAATCAATGGGCAATTTACGGAATTTTGAATACGATTTCAAAGGATTATGGATCAGCGAAACAGCCCGCCAGATTCGGCGGTTCATATACGAAAAAAAATGCGCCTGCCCGCTGGCCAACCAGGCATACTCAAACATACTGATGCATCCGCCCTCTTTGTTGCGGGTGTTGCGGGAAATTCTAATCAGCAAAGGATAACGGTGTGAGATATCTTGTTACTGGTGCAAGCGGTTTTATCGGGCCCCACCTTATTAAAAAGATCGCAGGTTCAGGCCACTTTTGCCGATGCCTCGCAAGAGATCCGAAAAAAATCAAATTCGAGTCCTCCTGCGATGTGGAAATCGTCACCGGTGATATCACTAAACCGAAAACCATAAGGGGCATTGCCGATAATATTGACTGCGTGCTTCATCTGGCCACCTTGGGTCATATGAGTAATTTTACCGTGCCGCCGGAGATGTTCATGTCTGTAAACGTGACTGGAACCGAAAACATCATGCGTGAGGCACTATCTTCAGGGGTAAAGCGGGTTGTGCACTGCAGCTCGGTCGCAGCCATGGGAATTTGCACGGACATGCCCGCCACAGAGGAAAGCCGTTGTTTTCCCCACCACCCTTACGGGAAAAGTAAATTGAAAGCCGAGGAATGCATTCGATCGCTGGTAAGAGACCGGCAACTGCCGGCCTGTATCATTCGTTTTTCAATGGTCTACGGTCCCGGAGACTGGCGGGATATGCTGAAACTAACAAAGTTAGCGAAAAAAGGGCTGTTTCCGAAAATCGGCAACCGCGCGAAACTGACGCCGCTGATTCATGTTGATGATGCTGTTCAGGGCATCCTACTCGCGGCAGAAAAAGGAAAGCCCGGTGAAACGTATTTGATCACCAACGAGCAATCCGAACCATTCGACCGAATCCGTAAGATTCTTCAACAAGCTTTGGGTGTTCGGCGATTACCCCTTTACGCACCGGAATGGGCAACCCTTTTGGCCGCATCGATTATCGAAAAAGCTTTCAGTTTAGCTGGCAAGGCACCACCGATAGCAAGAAAAAATATCGAGTCAACCATTGCCGATCGCGTTTTTTCAATTGACAAGGCCATGCGTGAATTGGGTTTCAAACCGAAAGTCGATCCTGTTGCGGGTATCATGGAAACCGTGGCGTGGTATAAGGCGAACGGATGGGTATAATAGCCAATCTTCCACAATAATAGCCGATTATCCCCACGCCAACATGGGAGATTAAGCGTATTGACATATCGTGAAGCGGGTGGCACTTTGAATTACCAATGCATTTAATTGGTAATTCTCGGTACGAAAAGGACGAAATGGAGATCAAGATGCAAAGTACGATTACCGATAGGTGTCTTTGGCTGATGCATGGATAAGTGCCAGTGCATTATTGAGTGACACAGTATTCTTGTCCACAAAGATCCCGAGTTTAAAGCCCTGGATTGTGATCAATTGTTTTTACCTTTTAAAAACGCGAGATAATAAGAAATAAACAATCTTACAACATGGCAAATCATGAAATGAGAAAAGAAACTGAAGTTTTCGGCGTTACCTATGATCGCTACGTTCTGCTTCAATTGCACCGTATTCTTACAGAGACCCTCGGGTTAAAAACAGTTGTAGAAATGCCCAGCCATGGGGCCAAGGCGGCCGGGTCACTATACTCCATTGGGTTCGGTCTGGCAGGATGCGATGTCACCCTGATCAATCCGGAGTTTGAAATGTTGAGTGCCTGGAAAGGACTGGGCATCGGAGATCGCCTGCATTTCAAATCAGACGTTGATGTATATCGGACCGGTTTTGAAACGGGTACTTTCGATCTTGCATGGAATTTCGTCACTTGGACGGAACTGTCCCACCCGGACCGCTATCTTCAGGAAATGAAAAGAATTTCATCTAAATATGTCATGCTCGTTACCTGCAATAACTTTCAGCCGGGATATCCTTGGCATCGCTTCCTGCACCTGATTTTCGGATTTCCTTGGACTCATGGACAGGTTGAGTACAACCATATTACACGTGTGAAGAATCTGTTTCGTCAATCGGGAATGAAAATCATTGAATATGGTGCGATCGACACTCCCGGCTGGCCAGATCCAAGCGGTCCCAGGGATGTGCGCTTACATCGACGATTTGGATCCGCCGGTCATAACCAGTACCTTGAAAAACCGGAATGGAAGGTTCCCATATTAGATTACGTGAAAACAGGTAATTTTCCTGATTGGATGTGCATGTTGGGCAAATGGGATATGCTTTTCAGAAAAGGCGTTTTTAAATTGCCAATGAGCCATTTGTTTTATGTGATGGGTGAAAATTGAACTTTTACTTAAAACTTAATGTCGTGAATGTGGTTGTAGAAATATTCAGAGCACTTGGAATTACTATAAGAATAGAAATGGATTTCTCATTCATTGGTGCAGTGATTGTAGTTCTGGTCGGCACTATCCATTCCCTTCAGAGAATGAATCAAAAAAGAATTATTTTAAACGATCTGCATATGAATTTTATTTAAAATGAAATCAATATTGATTTTTGAAAAAAGGGTTAATCGTTTAACTTGATAGAACCAAATGCTTGATGGCATTGAACCAAGAAAAGAACCTACAGATTTCTTTTATAAGTATTTCAGAATGAAAATCCAAAATGGTTATTTAGAAAAAAATTCTGAGTCTTCAATTTACTGCGATGTAATCGCAGAATAGGATACCTAAAGTAGGCGATTTATAGAAAAAAAGAGTCCTCAAAAGTTGGATAACATGCTATAATGCTTGTTAAAAATCACCAAATTGACAACAAGCCAAAGCGCACCCAACAGGTGGAGGACTCTATGATTAAACATAGCAAAAACTACCGGCAAAATGAACTCAAAATCCGACGTATCGAAGCCACTTCTGACCGATTGACCGGCAGGGCAGGATTGTCCCTGTTCGTAGCCTATATGCACGGTATCCAAGTTTTCAGTTGGTTGGATCGCTGGTTCGGTTCCATCCGGAAGAGTAAAAAAGGCCTCAATATTACAGAGCTTTTCAAGCAAGCGCTCTGTTTCTTTGTTGACGCTACCAGTCGACGACTGACCTACTTCGATCAGATTTCTCACGATGAAGGTTATGCTGGTAGCATCGAGACGCCAATAGAAAACATGGCTTCTTCGGATCAAATGAAGCGTTTTTTCAAAGCATTTGCCTGGACACGGGTATTTTTGTTCCGGCGTCTTCTGCAGACCCTTTTTATCTGGCGTTTGCGGATCAAGCAACCCGATGTCATCGAATTGGGCATCGACACGATGGTCATGGACAATGATGATGCAAAATGCCGGCATGGCGTCAAACCCACCTACAAAAAGAAAAAGGGTTTCCAACCGCTGCAGATGAATTGGGGGCGCTTCATCGTTGATGCGGTATTTCGAAGTGGGAACAAGCATTCCAATCATGGTGATGCAGTGCAGAATATGATCAAGCACATGGTCTTGAAAATCAGATTCGAGTATCGGGGTGACGTCCCAATCATTATCCGAATGGACAGCGGGTTTTTCGACCAGAAAATCTTTGCGCTTTGTGAATTGCTTCACATCGGCTACGTCTGTGGCGGTAAAGTCTACAAAGACATCAAACAAATGGCAGACAACTGGGACAAGTCCAAATGGAAACGGTTTGAATGCGGTAAGAACAAGGCATGGCAATATGTTGAGTTCGGTTGCAAACAGGGCAACTGGCATAAATTCCGCCGAGCGATCTTTTGCCGGTTGATGCATGACGACAGCAAGCAACTCTATCTTCCCGGGTTCCGTCCTGATACCGTCATTATCACCAATATCGGTCAGGGCGAGGCAATTGATGGTATGCTGAAAAAGGCCGGGGCGATGGATTACATGACCACCCAAGGGCTCGTTGCCTGCTATCATGAACGCGGCAGCGACGAATTGGCCAACCGGGCGTTGAAGGACTTTGGGCACGAGCAATTGCCCTTCAAACGATTTGCCCCCAACGCTGCCTGGTATTATACAATGCTGGTGGGTCATTTTCTGCTTGAATCCTTTAAAGAGGACGTTAGCGCTCCGGTTTTACCGATTGGCTCCTATGCCTCTACAGTACGCAGGCGCCTGATCGATATAGCCGGCAAGATTGTCTTTCACGGTAAAGAAACAGTCCTGAAAGTATCCAGGGCCTACTTGGAAAGCCTTCGTTTACCGGAGTTGTTCAGGAGGTGTGAAGAAGTTCCGATTATCGCATAACTGTTAAACAAGGCAGAACGGCATAGCAAAACTGATGGTGAGGTGCGTGCGAAATCTGGGATAAAAAGCATATGATCATATGCTTTAAGCCTGTAAACGATTCCCGTGAGAATTTAAGACCGGAAATTGCTTGTTCTCACTTTTCTGCCAGGTTTTTTCTTGAGACACGGCTGTTCAAAAACAGAATCGCCTACTTTAGGGGATATAATTGAGCATGTATATGATCATAAGCAATTCTTCAATAAATGTATCAAATTATTGAAACCAGGAGGTGTTTTTCTTTTTCTATTCAAAATTTTTCTTGTTTTTATGCAAGGATTTTTAAGGGGCGATATGTAATGCCAGTCCATTTAAATTATTTTACAATTGGATACATTAATAATGTTTTATCTTTAAAAAACATAAATACAATCAATATTGATCATAAAATCAAGATACATAGCTTGATCAAAAGTTTATTTTCACTCATTCTTTTAACATCAATACAAAAAATTTATTTAAATCAGTTAGATCGATAGATATGCTAAAAAAGAAAAGAAAAACCATCAATGTTTAAAATTAATAATATTAGATATAATTAATTAAATTTTTAAGAAATATAATTTATATAATTTCTCTTCCCATTGGTAGTGGTTAAATTGTTGATTTTTACTGCCAGAAAAATATTGTATGAGAATGCTGAAAAAATGGGATATGCTTTTCAGAAAGGTGATTTTCAATTTGACGATTAGGCATTTGTTTTATGTGATAATAAGAAAATGAATCGATCTTTTAATTTATTAAATAATAATAAAATGTTATCAAGTTTAAAAATTGCGATAATCAGTAAATCAAACGCCGATGGTGGAGGCGCGAGTCGCATGGCCTCTGATTTGGCAAAAATACTCAATCAATGCAAAGGCATAACCGCTCATCACTGGATGGGTTATCGTGGAAATGAATGGGAACCTTATATGCGTTTTTTGTATGGTGGGAAAGCATTTCATTCTTTTCAGTTTGTATGCAGAATGTTTTCTCAATTATTAGGCTTCCCAGATTTTTTTACGCCTGAAATATTCTATCTATGGAAAAAAAAGGAAATTGACTACAATATTTACCATTTTCACGACATTTCTCGAACGTTTTCACCAATAGCATTACGCTGGTTGGCCAAAAGAAGACCGGTAGCCTGGACCTTTAGAGACTGCTCGCCTATTACTGGTGGGTGTTTATATCCGATGGAATGCAATGCATTTAGAAGTCGCTGTAGAAAATGCCCACAATTACGCGTTTGGCCCTTACAAACATTTTTAGATGCTACTGGTATAATGCAAGATTACAAAAGAGAAACAGCAAAATTGGGCATCCTTACACCAGTTGTCGCTTCCCAATGGATGGCAAAGCAAGTGATGGAGTCTGGTATGTTCTTATCATCCCCTTGTATTATTCCCAATTATGTAGATTTGGATATATTTCATCCGATGCCAAAGACAGAAGTTAGAAAAAAACTCGGTTTCAATATTGGCAGCTTTATTATAATGATGTCTGCTCCTAAGTTAGATGATAAAAGAAAAGGAGCCTTCTTCGCATTAAACGCTTTAAAGAATTTAAATCGAAAGTTTGAAGTGATTATTACTGGAAAAATTAGTTCTTCAAAACTACGTAAGCAATTTGAAGGTATTCCTATACATGAAGTTGGATATATCCGTGATCGTTTTTTGTTGGCTCAATATTATTCTGCTTCAGATATTTTTCTTTTTCCATCCTTAGCAGAAACATTCTGCAATTCGGTTCTTGAAGCGATGGCGTGCGGGACTCCTCCCGTTGCATTTCAGGTTGGTGCGATACCAGAATTAATTACACATGGTTTCCATGGCTGGTTGGCTTCATCAAAAAATATTGATGAATTAGTAAAAGGTATGCAAATTTTATTTGACCAGCCGGATATTCGGAATGCATGGGCAAAGAATGCTCAAAAAAAATCGTTGGAATATCATCGAAATGAATTTATCAATTCACATATTTCGTTATATAATAATATATTAAAATATCAGATGAAATAAGATTAAAGATTTCATATCTACCCAAAAAAAACCGGTTAATGAATTGGATGAAAATAAATTAACTACCAGTAGGTCAAACACAATTATTGCTTGACATATGGATGCTAATGTGGGCGGCGTTTTGTATGTCATATAATATCAAAAAATTATAAATACCGAATGAATTCATACCTTTACCGAAACCAAACTAATACCTTATGTTTTTCTCTTTTTTCCAACCATCAACTGAAGCAATGTCACGGATGCCTGCTCATAATTCTACAAACTCCCTGATTCAAATCTGAAAGAGCAAGAATTTCAAATTCTTAATTCAAAAATCTATTTATAAGGGTTGATACTAAAGTCTATTAGGAATTAATTATGGCAAATTTCGATAAAATCGTAAATTTTTTGGACAATCTCAAACCAGCAGTTAAGGTGATTTCTTTTGACATCTACAACACATTGTTAATCCGACTTACACCACCAGATACAGTTTTTCAAATTTCTTCAAAATACATGTCAGATTGCATACGTGATTCATTTTTTCTGGATATACCCGCAAATTGGATTTATAGCCATAAAAATAAATTTAAATTAAGATATGACCGTTTGTATTTTATTCAGGAAGCTGAATGGACAATATCAATGTGGCTAAAAGCAATGGCGAGAGAAATTTCTGTCGATCCAGAAAAGCTAATCGAGCTTGGTAAAAAAATTGAAGTGAGAGCAGAATTTGAAAACACAGAAGCTTGGGATGGTGCATCGGAAGTTCTACGTATGGCAATAGATCGAGGATTTCAAATTATTGCGACCAGTGATATGTGGCTTGAGACTGAAGAAATGGAAGCACTACTAACTAGATTTGAATTACACTTTCATCGTATATTTTCATCTGGTAGTATGGGCGTTTCTAAGCGAAGAGGTACTATATTTCGACGAATTCAAAATGAAATGGGGTTGCCAGCTTCCTGTTTTGCACATATCGGAGATAATCCCAAGGCTGACTTGGTTCGACCAAGGTTAGCAGGCTGGTCATCACTTAAAATATCCAACCCCACTGCTGAAAAATATACAATTTTTCCAAAAATTAATGGTTTTTATTTCAAAAAACAAAGCCTTTTCAAAGAAATTCTTCAGATATTGCAAGGGCCTCCTTCCTCGAAAGATCTATCGCCTTTTTTTCGTACCGCTTTTGATGATCTCGCACCTTTATTAATACTATTTTCATTTTGGCAATGGCGTAAATTTTTTGACAAAAATTTAGATGCGGTTTTTTTTATTGCTCGAGATGCTCGCGCCATGTTCGATGTATATGAGCTGATATCAAATTTTCTTCCTAACAGTCCACCTCGTTTTTATGTACGTCTTTCAAGAAAATTATTAACTATAGCACACCCAGAAGACCTCTTATTGAATGTAAAACACCTCCCTGGTAAGGCCGGGAAAAGAAAGATTGGCCACTGGTTAAGCAATTTTTCTTTAAGTACGGATCTTTTAAGCCGAATTTTAAAAGATTCAGGCTTGGACGAAAATGACAATTTTTCAAATAAATCTCGAAATGCATTGAAAGGGTCTATCCTTCGACATAAAGCAGAAATTGAAGCCTGTGCTCAAAAACAAAAAAAATTAATAAAAGAATACTTATTTCAGCAGGCTGGTACAAGCTCATTGAATAGAATTGGTTTGGTTGATTCTGGATGGGCATGCACTATTCAGGATTGTTTGCGCAACACTTTCAAAGATGCGAAATTGATAATTGGAGCTTATTTAGGAATTAGCGCTCAGGGTTCCCTACCGACACCTGAAAACCAGAAATTTGGATTCCTTCGAGATGATTTTCGAAAATTTCGCCATATGAATCCACTTGAAGGTTCTGCAGGTGTAGTCCGCCTTTGGGATACTTTACTGAGGGAACCTACCGGGACAGCAACTATATTGTCAACCGAAAATACCGGCGAGGTGGTTCCAATTTTGACTGAAACATCAGCAATCGGAAACGTAGAACGAGAGGCTGCGGATTCCATTCAAAAGGGAATTACCAAAGGTGTTACAAAAAGATTTAAGGCAATTAAGCTCCTTTCAACTTTGCTTGATCGATTTTCTGATACCGATATAGAATTAGCTGCCGCTACTATATCAAGGCGCATTACTACATGTCCTGGATTTGAAAAAGCTTCGGCGTTTCTTAATCTCGAATTTGATGAAGGAACTGAAAATGGAAGAACCGCATCATTTGGGCTATCGGGAATAAAAGAAGGAGTGGCTTGGTATCCCGGTATTCTCTCTTATTATAGGCTTTCTTTTATTTATCCTGCGTTGGAAATTATTGCAAGATTAATTCTGGATAAAAAGATTAGCCGTAAAACAGAGATAGACTGAACATAATTTGATAAATTTTATCTTTTTTTTGCAGAATAATTCAGTCGAAATCGTGAAAATGTATGGCCTTAAAATATATACGAGGCACGGAATGACTGGTCAGTTTGAGCGGAACAGGAATATTCAACAATTCTTAATTTGTAAGCGTTCAGGGGGTATTCTGGATGTTTACCCTCCAGTCGTAACCATCAGAAAACAAAAGAAAAAACAAGCCATCAGCAACTGTCTGAAATAATTGAAAAAATCGCTAGATTTTTTATTTTACCTATGATAAAGTGCTTTTCATGGCACTCAAAAGACCCTTCTCAGAGCTCGATTGGCTACAGACACCAGAGATGGTGCGGCATTACATTATGTACCTGGAACGTACGCTGGACGATATGCAGAAGCAGGTCGAATCCCACGAAAAGCGCATTGAAAAGCTTGAAGTGAGTACCCAAAAAAATTCTCATAATTCCAGCAAACCGCCATCTTCAGACCCGCCTTTTGCTAAAAAGCAACGCAAACAGAAAAAGAGCAATCGTTCCAAGGGCGGACAAAAAGGTCACAAGGCGCATCAGCAGCAAATACTGGATCCGACTGATTCCAAATGGTTAATGCCGAAACGTTGCTCATGCGGAAATACACACTTTGATCCAAAGCAAATGCAGCCGTTTTACGTCCACCAACGTATTGAACTGCCTAAGATCGAGATGGAAGTCAGCCACTTTATTCTCCAGCAATGCGACTGTCCCAACTGCGGCAAAACCGTCAAAGCCCAGCTTCCACCGGAACAGGCCACCGGCTATGGCCCGCGTTTTACCGCCCTGGTCGGAGAACTGAGCGGCATCAAGGCGATGAGCAGAAACGACGTCAAGCAGTTTTGCGAATCCGTACTGCAAATCCCTATTTCTACAGGAACTATCCAAAAACTCGTCGACCGTAACGCCGAAGCGCTGCTGCCGGTGTATGATGAGATCGGGCGGATCGCCCGCAGCTTCTGGTGCAACTATATCGACGAGACCTCATGGTTCAGGGAAAACGATTTGCACTGGCTGTGGGCCATGGTCAATGAGCGGGTCGCCTTTTATCGCATCGATCCTCATCGATCCAAAGAAGCCTTCGATCACCTGATCCAGGACTGGCAAGGAATCCTTGTCAGCGATGGATATGGTCTGTATCGTAAATGGGTCAACCGCCAAACGTGTCTGGCCCATCTGATTCGCAAAGCCGACGCACTCGCGGAAAGGAAAAAGGCCGATTTGCGACGCTTTGGAGAAATCATCGCTGGCTGGTTGAGGCAACTGGTCCATTTTGCCAAAGAGCCTCCCGCCCCAAAGAAGTGGTCGGATTTTTATACCTTCTTTCTGTTTACCGTCACCCTTTGGGAATCTGATGAGACCGATGCCGGTAGACTCGCACGCCAAATCATCCGGGAAATTGATAACCTCTGGGTTTTCATGGATCACGAAGGCGTTGAGCCCACCAACAATCGTGCCGAAAGAGCGTTGCGCTTTGGTGTGCTGTGGAGAAAACGCAGCCTTGGCACACAAAGCGAAAAAGGAAACCGCTGGGTGGAACGTGTTTTATCTCTAAGAGAAACTTGCCGTATCAAAGCAAAGGCAACTTTTCCTGTTCTTGTGGATTGCGTCAAAGCCTATTTCCAAAAATCGATTCCTGATCTTGCGTGGATTTGATCCTTGCCGTGCCTATCCCGTGAACGCTTACCTTAATTTTAACATTTAAAATTCTTTTCAAAAACAAAAAATCGGTGATATGGATTTTCATTGACTCTGTATGTTTTTTTTAACTTTATTCCTTCTGTAGTAAAGTCATTGATGATTTTCTGCAATGAATATCCCTTTTGATCGATTTCCCAATAATGCTCTCCATCAAAACGATGTATTTTAGGATTTATCCTCTTAAACGGAATATGAATTATTTTCTTTTTTATTTTTATCTTTTTGCTCAACATATATGCATCCAAAGATAAAACTAATTGTATTTTTGCATCTGGGAGGCTGATGAGAACATGTTTCTTTGCCACTCTGCCCATTTCCTTAAAAGCTTGAAGCGACTCTTCATAAGGGATATGTTCCAACATTTGGAAAGCGCAAACACAGTCATATGATCTATCTCCGAAAGGAAGGTTTGAAACCGAAGCTACATAGTCAGGTTTCAATTCTGTATCAATATCTATAGTATTGACTATAATCCCATAATTAATAGCCAAGATTTTAAATAGACCAGGTCCAGGCCCCAGTTCAAGAACAGTTTTTGACTGTGTAGATAATACTTCATCCAGTTGATGCCAAATACTTATCCATCGTTTTTTATCAAAATACTTTTTAAAATCATAATGAATTTTATCAACCTGTTTGCGATTTTGCATTTTTATACCTACTTGATATAACTACCCATGCTATAAGTAATAAATAAGAAATTGATCCGAATATACTAAAAAGAGCAACTGCTATCTTTTCGTCATTAAATAATACAAAACCCATAAAAATTGCAACAAATTTAGCGCCAGTACTAAAAAGTTCGTAAAGTAAAAGACCTCTTTGTAAACCAAGCACTGGAACGGCGGCTACACATGGTTTATTTACAAAGAAAAAGAACATCATTATTGAAAGCCACCTTGCATATTCTCCAGCTGTTACCCAATCATTTCCAAACACAAACCCAAAGAGACAAGGACCAAATATAATTAATAAAATAAAAGGCACAAAACCGATTGCTGCAAGCCAAATTGTTGCCTCAATAATAGGTTTTGTGAGGTTCCTTCCATTTTGTGCGGACTCAACAATATTTACATAAAAAACATTACCAAATGATTTTGCGATAAGTGTCGAAGGTATGCTTAGTACTCTTTTACAAATTACATAATATCCCGCAGAGGTTGGGCTAAAAATGGCAGATAGCATAAGTATAGGTAAATTTTGAGATACAGCATTAATTAGTATCTGAGGAGCTCTGTATAGAGGGAAATCGTAATACTTTTTAGCTAATTTAAAAAAATACAAATGATTATTTACATTTTTACTATTTTTAAATAAATCTAATTTTTTACATTTAATATTGAAAACCAACATCCCTGCATGAATGCCATTACCTATTGTTGATAGTATTATTAGAGCTAAAGCCGTCGGGTGAAACAAACCTATTCCAATTTTAGCCAAGCTATTTACCATCGCTTGGATAATTTCAATTTTTGCAGTCACAAAAAATTTCTTTTTTCTAATAAGCCATTGCTGTGAAATTTGCAAAAGTGAAGAAAAAAGCATCGCCAAAGGAATTAGAAGTCCAAATTTTGATACTTCCTGAGCTCCAAAATGACTAAAAATAAACTCCCCTGCTACCATAATTACAATTGCAACAATAAACGCTATTACAATAGCAATAAATCCGGATAGACTTGCCAAATTTTTAGCTTCTTTATCATCTTTTGGCAGAACAATGGAGATCGGATAAGTCAGAGCTGCAACAGGTAAAAGTACTTCCACTATCGCAATAAAGACACCAAGAAGCCCTAAAGCTTTTGGCCCATACAATCTTGTAATGAATGGAGATGAAGCGACGCTGATAACTTGTGCCAATACAGCCCCCGAGGCTACAATTCCAACATTTCTTATAAAAACACTATTATATATACGGGATAAAAAATATAACATTCTATAATGAAAAAAGGATTAACCTTTAGAAAGGGTCGTACAATATGCCCGGTCAAGATATGATGGCGACACTTGGGAACCCACGTGGGGTAATGGCGGTTCCAAATCGTGTGTTTTAATTTTCTAATGCGCTTTATTTGTATCTCCTTTGGCTTATGTTGCAAGGATAATTCAGTTCCCAGGCAGTGAACCGGGCAAATCGCAAAACCTTTGCATTCTGACAATGCATAAAGGGAATGAATTTCTGCTGCGCAGTATAAATCAGGGTTTGACAGGATTATATCTTGTTGTATCCCTTTTCATTGTTCTTCTCTCAAACCGCATCTGGCAGATCTGTTCAGAGACCAACCCCATCATAAAAATAATGACCGCAGATATAAAAAGTAGCGCACTCATATTCGTGAAGCGACCTTCAGCAAAAAATGAATATAAATAGCGCAAACAACCAAGAAAAAACATAAAAGCACTGACGGGCAGGAATACCCGCAAGGGTGAATACAACGTGCAGATCCGGATAATGATCATTAAGAATCGGACACCATCATTGACAATCTTGATGCTGCTTTTTCCAGATTTCCTTTTTTGCATATCAATGGGAAGATATTTAACGCTCCTCCCATCCCGTAAAACCCCCAAGGTGATGGTTGTTGGATATGAATAAGTATTTGGAAGCAGGTAAATATAGCTTTTGGCGATGTCGGCTTTAATGGCCCTAAATCCTGACGTTAAATCTTTTACCGGAAACTTTGTTACATAGGAAGCCAGCCAGTTGTACACTCTGTTGCCGACCGCCCTTTTATATGATGCCTGACCACCCTTTTTTCTTGCACCAACCACCATATCGTATTCGGGAAATAATTCAATCATTCTGGCTATATCTTCTGGTCTGTGTTGACCATCTCCATCCATAAAGATGAAAATATCACCGGTTGCAACCCGGATACCCGTCTTTACGGCAGCGCCATTGCCGATATTGTAAGGATGGCAAAAAACCGCTGCTCCCGATTGGTTCGCGATTTTGGCCGTAGCATCGGAAGATCCATCGTCGATAACAATAATTTCGGCCTTTGGGTATAAATCTTTAACACGGAGAACCACGGTTCCTATCGTGTCCGCCTCGTTATACGCCGGAATAATAATGTTTATTTTTAATTCATTATCATATTTCATTTATTGTTACCCATCTTTGTAAGTTTATTGACTCATGTCGGAAACCAACATTATCAGGGTGTGATTTGAAACAAGGCATAGCCGTTTTTCGTAAATAATAAACGGCAGTCCTCATGCACCAATTGGGCAATCTTTCTATTTTGATCATCATTGAATATCCCGTTTGCCCACTTTTCAAAAAGGGTGATACCAATCATGAGGTGAGTGTAATGATTGTTGATTAATATTTTCCCAAGCCGGCTATTGGCAGGAGCATTGATAACGGTTTCCTGAAAACTCGATATACCGAAAACAACATCTTTTTCAAAATAATATCTTCTGTTCCCCATAAACACTGCGAGTATTTTCATTTGACCATCTATAATTCGATTGGCATAAGTAATGGTTGCATAGTCAGGCATCTTATTATTTAGATAGGATTCTCGCGAACATTTTCCTGTCAGATAGGGTATTGGATCGATTACCTTGTAAAGATTAATTAAATAATCGGCATTCAAGAATAAAAAGAATGCGATAGTACCTGAAAAGCTCCACCATACAACTGATTTAATAATATTGTTGCTGATAGCGCTGATTTTCTCCTTCACCGCATGACACCCCATAACGCATAAAATCACTAAAGGCGGCAATACAGGGGAGATGTATCTTATGCGCATGTCGACGATAAAACTCGCATAAAGAATATAGAGCACGACGAAGATGGCAAGTAAAGCATTTTCTACTTTTAGCGAAGGACACACGTTTCTTGGTCTCAGCAGAATAAGAAATGGCAACATGATGAGAATAGGATTAAGTCTGCCATCGAAATATTTCGGGTTGTCATCTTTCCCCTGGAAGAAGATTCTTATTGGAATGGCCAAGGTATCCCAAAAAGATTCCTTATAGATAAGCTTTCGTTTAGTCCAAGGATTCAAACTGACGCTGGAATTATTAGCTTCAATATTGTCAGGCTTGAATAATCGATCGTACAAAGGAAATACCGGGTTATCGGTCAGGCGGTAATTTCTAATCATCCATGGTGAAAAAACCGTCATAGCAACGATAGTGAAAAGAATTGGATAGGCAATAGCTTTAATTACTTGAGAATGCCTTTGGTTTTGCGCCCTGATATACACGATGGGAACAAACAGGGTCAGCAAAAAAAACACCAGCAGTCCGTTATATTTGGTCCCAAGCCCCAAACCACAAAACACGGCCGAGACGATAAGCTTTGCGATCCGATCTGGTTCTATCCGCCATTCCAGCAGGTAATAAAATGCACCCCATGAAAAAAAAATAAGCCCCAGATCAACATAAGCACTGATGCACAGTGCAATGATGATGGGGGTAGACAAAAATAGCAAAACACCAAACAATGCCAGTGTACGAGTAGTTCGTTTGGCAAGGTATAGATAAATCATCCACGACGTACCAAGGGCGAAGGCAAAATGGATATATTTTGGAATAATGTCGTTACCAAACAAGAGCGGCAACGCATACAATAAATCGATATTCATTGGATAGTAAGAAAAAACGATATCCGGCATCTCAATAATTCCGCCAGCTTTTATCCACAGCTTGGGTACCGCCAGATGGTGGGTCAAGGCATCTCTGCTAACAGGCGGCACCGTTGACATGACCAGGATGCATGTAATCAAGCCTGTCAATATTAAGATCAATACCACCTGAATAAAAACACCGCTATTAATCTTTACAGTCCCTTGATTCAACGATCTATCCTTATAGGTAAACTTTTTAGCTGCTTCAGTTTGATTGGATAGTTTCCATTACGATATCTTTTGCAGATGATTCCGTCATCATAGGCCATTGTTGCACCTTGTCTCTGGCTGCCGAAAAAATAACGGGAACAATTTTTGCTAAGTCCAATGGAATTGAAAAATGTTCCTTTGATTGTTGTAAAAGCATAAAGATTTGGTTTGTTTTAAACAAGTTAAGAATGAAATGCATACGTTTTTGTATCAGTTCATTGTTGCCGGCAATGATTGCGTTTTGTAGTTGAAGCATTAAAACAACGGGTGAATCAGCCTTCCTCGATAAAGCCATGTTCAGAAAGAAACTGGATCGGTCAACATTTTCAATGGAAGAATACAAGGCGCCCAGATAAATCAGACTGGGCACATTGAGAGGTTTTTCCTGCAATGCTTTCCTGAAAAAAGCTATCGCCTCCTCGTACCGCCCCTGTTTAAAGGCGATGAACCCTCTTTTGTTGTAGCTGTTGAAAGACGGCGGTTGCGTTTTGATAACCAGATCCATGGCAGCGGATGCATCATTCCAGCGTCCCAAGGCCATATTGGCGTCAACCCGCCCGCCCATGGCACCGATAACATTTCGCTTTTCACTCAACACACCTTCCCAAAGCGAGAGGGCTTTTTCATAGAAGCCTTTGGCAAAGTAGATTCCTGCGATATCATTTTGAGTATACACCTTCCGGTAAACAGTAATGTCGTCTTTCCAGCTGAAGCCCAAGGATCGCTGATACAGACTCAGTGCGTAGTCCAAATCTCCGATTTGTAAATAATGGCCATAAGCCAGGTTATTCAATGCCCGTGGCGTGTCAGGATATTGCCTTAACACATTTTGCCAGAGCGATTTTTCCGTTCGCCAATCCTCATTGCGTGTGTAAGTCGCAATTCCCATCGTGAAAATCACAAAAGGAATAAAAAAGACCATAATCGGAAACAGATGAGATTTACGATCCTTGAGGGTTGATAGTGATTGGCAGATGGCCAAAGAAAAGAGAACAAACAGAAACATTGAAGGAAGGTAATTTCTGTGTTCATAAACCAACTCTAACCCAAGAATTGAAGACTCAATGATGTGGTTAAGAAAATAAAATAACACAGCAAATGATATCAGAGGTCTTTTTCGTGCAGCTAAGCAGGCATAAATAATTAGAACAACAATACCACCCATGCAGATTAGGGTAGACCATGGATCAATAAGGCTTTTGGATATCGGGAAATGGTGATAAATAGAAAGCCGGTGGTTAACCGGATAAAAAAGCAACGACAAATAAAAAAAAATAATTCTCGGTTGGGTCAGCAATCGCTCGGTAATGCTGAAAGGTCTTTTTTCGTAGATCGAAATAATGATATTGTGAATGCTTTGATGCCAGATCAGCAATGGAATCAGAATGGCGATTCCACCGAACGCCAAAATGATGTACATGGTTCGTTTAGCGGTTGTTCGGTTTTTTAAAAAAAAGCGGTCGCCGCTTTGAAAAAAAATATACTCAGTGAGGATCAACACCGCCGGCAGCATAACGGCGTTTTCTTTGGAAAGACAAGCAAGCGCAAAGCTTGTTGCGCTAAAGGCGGCAAAAACGACTGTCTTCCAGGTTCCGTTGTTGACAAGCCGTGCTTTTAAATAAAAGTAGAAACTTAAGATATAAAACATGGCCGCCATGGCCGCCATTCGCTGTACGATGTATGTGACCGCTTGCGTCTGCACAGGATGGACCGCCCATAAGACCGATGCCAGCAATGCCACCGAATGGGTATTTACGCCCGATTTGCCATCCAATTTCGGCGTCTGCAAAAGCATCTGCACGGATAAGAACAGGAAAAAAGCCGATAAGCAATGTACTATATTATTAACCAAGTGAAATCCGAAAAGCTTACCATCCCCGAGATACCAATTCAGCGCGAAAGTCAGCATCGGAATAGGCCTAAACGTTCCTGATAGCCCTTCACTAGTAGAAAAGAATTGTGCCATCGATGAAAAATCGATTTTTTCGATACGGACCTGATCGTTCTTGGTGATACTCGTCCGATCGTCAAAATGCCAAGTGCACTGGTAGCTGTTCGAATAAACAATTAAAATTAGCAGAAACAGCAGAAAGAAAACAAAACAATTTTGTTTAGATGGATTTACGGATTCCTTTTGCACTGAATCTTTCCTATGGCTGGTCAATAAAAAGCGCTTTGCGTAACAAAAATCAGGACCTCACAGGTCGACTCGGGGAATCAACGCTTAGCTGCAACACTGTTTTTCATTGCCTTACTCATTTTTCAACGAAGGGATAATATCTGTTCAGGAATTTGCCCCAGATATGTCTCCCCTTTGATTAAATACGTCGGCGTCGCGGATATCCCCAAGTCGATTCCATCCTGGATGTCTTGCTCGAGTTTTTTATATAGTGCCAGCGAATTAACTGAAGCAGCGAAGTCCATCAGATCGAAACCGGCTGTTTTCGCCATATTTTTTATATTTATTGCGCCGGACTTAAAATCCATATTGAAGATCATATCGTTAATTAACCAGAAATTGCCTTTTTCAGCCGCATACAAGGACAGCATTGCTAATTTTCCAGAACCGATATGAAAGGGCTCCGTAACAATCGGGTTGAACTTGTGGTCCATGGGGAAATGCCGGTGCACAAGTCTGATTTTATCCTCATGTTCGGCAACAAATTGCCTCAAGTAAAAATGCATTTTTTTACATTGAAAGCACTGATAATCGGTGAATTCAACAATGGTCAACTCCGGCTTTTCAGCACCAATCCATGGATGTCCATCTTCGGTCATACCTGTTTTCAAATTCTGGCCGTTGATGTGGGGGCCCATTTTCCAATACGGCGGAAAAAAAAACATCATCCCGATGGCGATGGACAGCATGCAAACTAAAGTAACCGACCATTTCTTCCAGTGCCTTTTATAAAGACCAAAGTCTTTTCTCAATCCGCTGAAGACATTGCCCCCGTCAAATCTATTGAAAATCAGATAAGAATAGAAAAGCAGACCGAAATTAGCCGCATGGCTTAAAATGCACATAATGCACTGACTTCTTATCAGATACGACGAGACAGCAGCAAGGACGATGCTGTTTATACAATAGAGCAATGATAAAAGGAACAATGTGGGCCAAATATAAGTCTTTTGGGCATGAAGCCGCCATGCATTTACCAAAAGAATGATCACTATCGCATAGCCCCAAATTCCCCAGACAGGGATCGGCACTCCTAAAAAAATCGAATAAGGGCTTTGAGAAACGGTATCGCAGTTGATGGCGCGGGAAATCGCACAGAAACTCTCATAGGCAATGTCCGCATAATTTCTGTAATGGGAAATGGAGATATAAATTGAATCTCCTAAGCCTATAAGGCCCAAGGTAAAAATAATAAAAAAATAGACGCCAAAAGGCAGGGGCTGAATCTTTTTCACTGGTATCAACTCAGTTTTTAATTTGATTTAACATCCGTTGTGCCTGTTCGCTGACCAGGGGGGCAATCCTTGCAACTGATACAGGTGGCGTTTGAAAAAAGGTTGGCAGTTGTTTGAGCCAGGTTTCCGTCTCCTGCAGGCTGTGGTCGTTCAGCAAGCAATCAGTCCAGTTGCGTGCAGTAGATATATCACCCGCGCAAATGGCATTTTCGATTAATAAAAATACATTCACAATGCTATCCGGCTGATCGTTATATGCCAGCCTCAAAAACCGATCTGCGCGGACATAATAACCCATGGCACAAAGCGACGCCCCAATCCCCAAACATGCATTTCTTTTGTTTTCGGCAGTTTTCAATGATTTCCGGAATAGAATGAGCGCCTCCTGCGGTTGTTTCTGCCACAAGCGGATAATTCCTTTCAAATTATAGTAGTCTTCATGGACAAGACCTTTGTCGAGGATGTGGTCGATTTCACATACGGCATCTTTCCATTTTCCCTGTATGGTCAGAAGCACGCTCAAATCGTATCGGGCCTGGATATAGTCTGGATTCCGCTCCAGCGCCTGCCGGTAAAGCGCTATGGCCCTTTTCCGATCTCCTTTATACTTAGCATAAATGCCACCCATATTGCCTATGGTAGCGGATTCGATATCCTTTCTGGCTTTTCTGAGCGACAGACTCTTCTCGTACAATGCCAGTGCTGGATCGGCATTTCGCGGATCTTCCTTTATTAAAACTTGTGCCAGTTGAACCAATGGTCGTGCACTCCCTGGTGCCTTTTTCATGGCATCAAGCCACAACGTTCTTTCGGTCTGCCAGGTTTCATTGCGAATATAGGTGCCGACGCCAAACAGAATCATTAACAACGGAACGCTTGATGTAGCGAACCAATAGATGAATTTCCTCTTTATTTTATAGGTATTCATCAACGATTTGATTCCTGCTGCCACCGGTACGAAAAGAAAGCAGGAAGGCAAGTAATTACGATGCTCGAAGATGGGTTCGATGGGAATGATCGACGATTCAACGATTTGATTCATTAAAAAGAAAAGAACTGCGTAACTTGTCAGTATATTTCTATCTTTTCGATAAACCGCAGCAATCACCAAGCCCCCCATCAGTAGCAGAGATGGCAGTGTGGTCCATGGTGACATAAGTGACATCGACATCTGTATGTCGTGTTCAACTGACAATCGAAAGGGCATTGGGTAGAAAATCAAGCTCAGGTACCAGATAACGATTCTGCCTTCGGTCATCAGACGCTGTGCCATTGAAAACGGCCGATTGTCATAACCCGCAAAAACAAATCGCAATTTGCCGGAGACAGCAAAAGCGAGAAGCAAAAATAAAGAAGCAACAACGATGGTTCTTACAACCCATTTTATCTCTTTTGTTTTGAAAATTTCGGGAAATGAACCAGAAATAAAAACCCATTCTACAAGAAGCAGTGATCCCGGCAGCATGATCGCATTTTCCTTGGATCCGACCGCAAGCAGGTAACAAAGCAAGCATCCCAGAAAGGAAAATGCTTGCCGTCGCCTTGCACTGCCTTTTCGAAGGTCGAGATAAAAATAGATACCCAGCAAATAGAAAAAGGCCGACAGCACGGCCATGCGCTGGACAACATAGGTAACCGCTTGAGTCTGGATCGGATTCAATGACCATACCAGCGCACTGACGATGGCAATGAAATGCGCATCTTCATTGTCATAGCGACCTCGCATCGATGGCGTTTCCAACAGACGCAGAATCAACAGGTACAAAAGAAATGTGTTGATGACGTGCAGGGAAAGATTGGCGAGATGATATCCGGCCGGGTTATCGCCTCCTATATACCAGTTCAACGCAAATGTAAGATTGGCCACGGGTCGGTATAATTTGTTTCCAGCGCCCGGTTTGGCGAAGAATGTCTCCCACAGGGTTGTCGGATATAAATTATCGATATGGAGTTTTTGATTATTTACGATGCCGGGCTTGTCGTCCAACTGAAACGCTGCATTGAAAGTGTTGCTATAGCAGATGAATACAAGTAGAAAAATGGAAATGACAAGGGACGAGCTACAGGTTGGATCTCTTTTTTCATTTTGCCTACCCATGATTGCCATTCCGCTTTTTGTTCTTGATTATTTTTGCTAAATAATTTCCTTTGGATTTGAAAAGGTACTGCTCTTTGACAACAAGATGTGGTGTGCTTAGCCGAATGAATGACTTCTTCCAAATTTTTATTAGGTGGGGCTTATCATCTTTCAACAGCAAAAAGGAGGGGGTTTCCCCCTCCTTTTTGTTAAAACGTACTGGCCAACTTGTCCTCAGGTTACTGGCGGATAGTCAGCGTGTACTGTTTAGTAGTAGTATTCCAGAAACCGTTGGGATTTGCGGTTTGGGTCATGGCGTCGGTGTAATCATCCGGACACCGCTCAGAACCATCTTTAACGACTACGGTGACACCAATATTGGGATTTGCGCCAGTAATAGAGACAATCGTGTTATTTCCGGACATCTGCACACCGTTGCCGTCGTTAAGTTGGCCAGAAGTGGGCGTAGCAATATGCGTTGGAATGGCGAAATAATCGCCAATGGCACCGGCCACAGCCTGAGCATCGGATTCCGCCCGGGAGCAGAAGCTCTTGTTACGATAGGCGATGAAGTTGGGGATGGCGATGGCTGCCAGGATACCGATGATGGCGATGACGATCATCAATTCGATCAGGGTGAAACCTTTGCTGTCCATTTTTCTCATTTTGCTAAGCATGTTCTAAATCCTCCTAAAGATTTAAGTTAATAAATGATGCTGAAAACGTCCTACAAAATTGGGTTAATGTTGACTGCCTCCTTTTGCGGCTATGTTAGACTTGTTCTTTTGCACTTAGGATGCCAGTTTTGCCTATCTCTTTCCATTTTTCATCAACCATTTTATTTCATTCACTTTTATTACTTTTTAATCGATCTCGAACTCTCATCAACCGACATTGAAATTTGAATCTTCCACCCGTTTAGCCAAAATTTGTTAAGATCTGCCAAAAATTGTCATTGGTCTCGTTGACGCCGTTTGAATCTCGGTTTTGAGGACTCACCCGTATTATCGAACGGTGCTGCAAAACATTTAGTTTTAAATAAAATTTTATAATTGACCGGATTCATTTCAAGAATCGAATCAACCATCTGCTTATAGAAATAGGAAAGAATCAGAGACCCCAACGGGATGATCGTTGTTACGAACGAGCCAGCAAAAAGATAAGGGATGTAAAGAAGGAATCGAATTCGAGCTACATAAATAGGGGCAACAGATACTGATGTCGATCATCAAGGGCAGCAACGCCTGATTTTTTGATCATCTTTGAATGTGTATAATAGAATCAACGGTGGGATTTGTAAACAGCCGCAATCTAATTGGGGTTGATTTTATCAAACCGGTATCGAAAGGAGCGCAAGCTGATGCCCAGCAGTTCAGCCGCCTTGTTTTTGTTATTATTGGCACATGCCATGGCCTTTTCGATATAGGCCCGCTCGATCTCTGCCAGGATTTCATCCAATGCCACACCATTTACGACCTCATCAAGATCAAACCGGCGGTTGCGGACCCCTTCGATCCATCTTTTTTTGTGAACCGACATGGCCAGACTATCGGGCAGGAGGATGTTGGTGTTGGAAAGGGCTACGCTTCGCTCGATTAAATTTTCCAACTCCCGAATGTTGCCGGGAAAATCATACTTTTTTAACAGGTCAATGGCATACGATGAAAATTTGGTTACCTGCTTACCCAGTTCCCGTGAGTATTTTTCCAAAAAATGCTGTGCCAACGGCAATAAATCATTTTTTCGCTCCCTGAGTGGCGGGAGTTTGATTTCGATCACGTTCAACCGATAAAAAAGATCCTCGCGAAAATTCCCTGCGATCACCTCGTCTTCGAGCTTTTTGTTGGTTGCGGAAATTATTCGGATATCAACGCTGATATCCTTGGTGCCGCCAACAGGCCGGAACACCCGTTCCTGAACAGCGCGCAGGAGCTTGACCTGCATGTTGACGTTCAGTTCGCCGACTTCGTCCAGAAACAAGGTACCGCTATGGGCAATTTCCATCAGACCTTGCTTGTCCGTTGTGGCCCCGGTAAATGCGCCTTTACGGTGACCGAAAAACTCACTTTCCAGAAGCGTTTCCGGAATGCCGCCGCAGTTAATGGTCACAAAGGGTTTGTCGTTTCGATCGCTCTGCTCGTGAATCGCCTTTGCAATCAGCTCTTTGCCGGTACCGCTCTCCCCGGTGATCAAGACACTGGTCTTTGTTTTCGCTACTTGCCGTATCATATCGAAGATATGAAGCATTCTTGGGCTATTGCCAACAATCTTGCCAAAATGAAGGCTTTGCTTGATTGCATCTTCAATGATCTGTTTTTCTTTTTCCAGTGTCTTTCGTTCAAGAGCATTTGCAATGGTTTGAAGCAACTCCTCATTTTTAAAAGGCTTGGGCACATAGTCAAACGCACCTTGATTCATCGCTTCAACGGCTGTTTCCGTGGTGGCAAAGGCTGAAATCATAATAGCGGTGACATGGGGGTATTTTTTCTTGGACGCCTTCAAGACATCAAGGCCAGTCATATCGCCCAGCCGGATGTCACAAAGCAACAGATCGTACGTTTCCTTATTTATAATGGAAAGCGCCTCTTTTCCGCTTGCTGCCGACAAAACAGCATACCCTTTTTTTTCCAGCATGAATTCAAGGAGTTCACGCATGCTTAATTCATCATCGACAACAAGAATACAGTGGGGATCGTCTGCCATTAGGACACTCCAGACGCTAAGTTATTAAAGCCATCACTCAAGAATATGCCCCAGCCGGTTCCATCGAACCCCAAAATTTTCCTTGTCCCACGACCAGTAAATGATAAACGCCTTCCCTTTTACAGCAATCAGGTCCACATATCCCCAAAACCGGCTGTCGTAAGAGAAATCTCGATTGTCACCCATTACAAACAGTTTGCCCTCTGGCACGGTAATGGGCCCCAGGTTATCTCTGGGTTGGGTTCTGGCATCGTAAATTTTCTGAGTTTTGAAAACAGCATGACTATTCTCCGCCAATACGCCATTGACAAACAACTTTTTATTTCTGATTTCAATGGTATCACCAGGGATACCGATCACCCGCTTAATAAAGTCCTTGCTGGGGTCTTCAGGAAATTCAAAAACGATGATATCGTCTCTTTTGGGACTATTGATGGGAATGATCGTTTTTTTAAGAAACGGCGCCTTGACCCCATAAATAAATTTGTTTACCAGTATGTGGTCACCGATCAATAGTGTATCCTTCATCGAGCCAGAAGGAATTTTGAACGCCTGAACAACAAATGTGCGAATAAATAGCGCTAAAATAACCGCAACGATAATCGCTTCTATGTTTTCCCGCAATGCCCCCTTTTTCTTGGGTGCGTTATCGGCATCTTTGCTCTTTTTCAAAATAGACTGTTTACCTTTCTGCCTGTTTGGGAGTACCGTTTGACTGGCTAATGACAAAAAAATTTAATATATCAAACAAACTGAGCAATGCAAATCCCATGATTTTGTAATTTCAGCTTCACACCAAAACAAAGTTGACAAATTGAGGATTTCCATTCATAAGAGAGCCATCCAAAGGGAAGTGCGCAGCTTACTGGTGAGGCTCCCGGACTTCAAATCCGGTGTGGGGCGCTAATACCGTCCCGGGTGGGTTCGATTCCCATGCACTTCCGCCAACTTTATTAATAATATCAGCGGCTTACGGGCCGCTGATGTGCTTTAGACGGGTACAAGACGGGGACAAAACGGCGTCCGATTACCCCCGGGTACCAATTCACACCCTCCCCAGGACGCCGGAAAGGATATCCGAAACCCGCTTTTGGATATCCGGTTCACCATCCAGATCCTTGACCATTTTCCGCAAGAAATCCATATCGCCAACCCCAGCCTCAACAACATAAGCAGCCCTCGCCTGCCGTTCTGGAAACAGATCACCTTTGATGTTCAGCTTGAAAAAGGCATGGACCTTCCCTTTTATTCGGATCAATGACGTGACCTTCCGGATTGCCTTGTCGTATTCCTCCCCCGGGCGCGCTCCGTCCGGATAGCAAGCCTCAACCTCGGCCGCGAGCATGGAAATCAGGTTTTCATAGAATGAAATCCGCTGGTTTGGACTGAATTCCGCCACTCTTTGCATCACCGGCTTTTGGATCAAATCTGTTCCCTTTCAATTGATCAGTTTTTTAAGCTCTTGCTCGATTGCCTCTTCCACAGCCTCCATGATAAAGCCATGGATGCTGTATGGCGTATTTTCTGCAATGTACTGGAGCTTCAGGTGCACAGGCTCCGGCAAACGAAGATTGAAAGATTTGACAACACGCTCGTTCGCGTTGGCCCAGGGCAAGTTGGAGTCTCCCTGGATGAATCCGTCCTCGGAGAGATTGCGTTTCTTTGGGATGGGTGGTTTTTTCATGAAAAGACCTCTTTGTATAAGGATTCGATTTCCGCTTTCGCCTTTATGTCATCCATTTCATAAACAGATAGCCCTTCCTTGGCTGCCTTCCGGAAAATGATCCGGTCCCGAATAACGCTTTCGGATAGGATCAGATTCGGATACTCCAGGATGTATTTCCTTGCCTCTTCGATCTCACTTGCCCGCGGATGTGACGAGGCCAGGTTCAAAAACGCAAACGATTGTAACCCCTCGTTATACACCCTCGCGTCTTCCAGCATCTGATTGATGTTTTCCAACGTCCAGGCATCGAACTGGCTCGGCCGGATGGGCACATAAAATTTTTCCGCACCCAGCATCGCCGACCTGAGTTCAACAGAATCCTGACCGCCAGCGTCGATGATGATCACTTTGAATTTCATTCGCATATCAGCCAGCTCTCGGTGGATCTTTCCTCCAGTCTTTCGAACGCAGGGAACGCGGATCAGGGATTCGTTTTCATCACGGGTGATTGCCCAATAAGTCGCCGTAGCCTGCTTGTCAGTATCCACCAACAGCACATCATTGCCTTGGATTGCCTGCATAGCTGCAAGGTTCATTGCGATCGTGCTTTTCCCGGTTCCGCCCTTTTCCCCACCGATCAGGATGATCATGCCATTTCCTTTTGTAGAATCATACCATTCCATTCGGCACCGATCTGTACCATTTCGATCTACCCCTGTCAACGCTCGTTCTTTTTACAGAAAATTGAGATTTATGCAATTGCAAATCAACCAATTCATTCATTGGTTGCCGCCACCATCAACCAAGGAGATTTAGATGATGCTCAGCCCGACAATGAAAAATGTTCTTGATGCAATCAAAGATCAAACCATCAAGCAGCGCGGAAAGAACGCCGGCCAAGTCAAAAATCGGATCTCTGGCGACGCATACTATTACAACACCATTTGCGCGCTGTTTCGGCGCGGTTTGATCGATTTCAAAATCAATACCATTCATGGCAATGGATGGGCAGCCACCCGCAAAGTCCTGGAATATTAAAGGAACCCGCAAAGATGAAGCCGAACGGAACATCAGCGGAACCCATTTCACCAAGGAGAAACGCAAATGAAAGAACTGAAACATAACGACAAGATCATCATCAATGGCCGCAAAGGAACAGTCGGAACCGTAGCCGGTTATGCCAAACAACACGGCGATGACCCTGGGCCCGAAATCGAACGCGCCAAGGCCAATGGCCACCCCATGTGCTGGGCCAACCAGGAACCCACCATCATCTGCAACGACCCTGGGTTTTACGAACGGCGGGAAAAAGAATGGGCGAACCCCATCGAATTGAAAAACAGCCGCCTGGTTAAAATCGAGGATGCCATCTACCGCATCAGGTTCATGGGCGATTATTCGGACTTCGTCCATTTCATCCCTTATCAAGGCGAGGAGACTGCCAATGCCGATTAAAGACATCGCCTGGATCAATCGGCAAATGAAAAAATAAGCCGCATTTTATCAACCCCAACGCCCCCGGCTCCGGCCGGGACACCTGGAGGTCAGGCCATAACGAATAGATTGACCCGGTTGCCTTACCTGATATAATTATTTGATGGAAAATGAGATTACCAACATATCGAAATTTGGAGTTTGGATACTAATTTCCACGGGAGAATTATTCATGCCGTATGATGAATTCCCTTGGTTTAAAGATGCCTCGATCGACCAAATCCATAATGTCCAAGAGCCACATCCAGGCCACTTATATTGGCCCGATTTGGACGTTGATTTAGATGTCAAATCGATAATAGACCCAAATCAGTATCCGCTGAAATACAAACCTTAAAAAATAGCATGCCTCAAATGACCCCGGCTCCGGCCGGGGTTCTTTTTTGCGTTTCGTACTTTTTACAGAAAATTGAGTTTTATGTATCTGTAACAACACATAAAACCGTTTTCGCAAGGAGGACGAAATGCTTCAAAATCCCGCACAGTTTATCAAAGCCGGCAAAGCCATCTTCACCATCCAGAACGTCGAAACTGGCAATCGCTTCACCTATAAAGCCAAGAAAGCAGACAAGGACGACGTCTGGTTTATCTCAGTCCTCAACGGTCCCGACAATTACTCGAATTACCAGTACATTGGCTGCTTGTTCGGTGACGATTTCCGCCTCACCAAAAAGAGCAAGATAACCCGGGACGCCCCCTCATACAAAGCCTTCGCCTGGACCTGGACGCGGCTCCAGCAGAACAACCTGCCGTTTAACGTCGAAATTCATCATGAAGGCCGATGCGGTCGTTGCGGTCGACGGCTGACAGTGCCTTCCTCCATTGAAACTGGGTATGGAGAAGAATGTGCAAAAATAATTGGAGGTTAAACAATGTCGTCGAAAGGCATTGAAAATACCTATTTAATTGATAAATAATTTACAAAAAATCCCATTTCCAACAAAATACAGAAAACTGAGCGCTATAGAAAAACAGGTACGGAATTTTTTTACCAAACTCATGAAGCCCAGAAACTATCCGACCCCAAAACCTATGTAGCCCCTGGTATCGATGGCAACGATTGGGGGTGCAACAACGTCAGCGCCAATAGCGCCGACGCGGTTGGATATCATGTGGCAGACTCACCGAGTTGGAGAAACTAATGCCCTCAAATTACAAACGCATAATGGCCCGCGTGGACTGGATAAAAGACCAGCTCCGCACGGGCCGTCATTGGAACGTATCGACGCTGGCGACCAAGTTCGGCATTTCCGGAAAAACCGCCCAGCGGACCATCGATGATTTCAAAAGGACGTATCTGGATTGGGATATCAGATATGATCCCCACGAAAAAACGCTCTATCTTGATAACTCGCTTCCGATCCGGCCGGCAGACCGCAGGCCGGGCCGCTTGCAAATGTCCGGGAAAGAGTTTGCGGAAATCCGGAAAAGATTGACCCTCACCCACGATCAACTGGCCGATTGCACCTATCATTGCGCATCGCTTATTGCCAAATGGGAATCCGAGGAAAAACAGATCCCAACGGACATGGTCTTGCTGATGCGGGCATGGGAGCGAGCGCGGTGGTTTGGCCTTTGGCGCGGCCGGCAACGCAGAATTTATCGACGCCAGGGAAAGGAACGATCCGAATGAAATGGGTTGATCAATTCCGCCGCGACCGGGGGAAGGACCTGCCGAACTGGCCCGGGTGTTATACAATCTTCTGTGATGATGCCGGTGGCACGCAAACGGTTCCGCCGGACCGCGTTCCCGATATCGGCTGGCTTGGGGGATTTTTCAAAGAAACTTTGATGGTGGGTTGCCTTATCTAAATTGGGTCAGCCTGGAAATAATTTAACAAATAACCAGGTCAGGGTTCACTCCGCATGCAGCTTAATCCCAGTAACTAAGAGCGTTGAGATAGCCAAAAGAAATATGGTTGTATAACAAGCTTTGGACTAGGTTTTATAATCTACAACTTTTAGCATACACCAAAAAGCTACAGATATGTTATTCGCCAAATGAAGCGATAATCATACAGTCGCCGTTAAGCCTAAGCTGGATGCTATGGGTGTTATGGCTCCAACCCTCACTTTTTCAAATGAAGTGTCAGATCAAATCGAAACTAATCCAATCCAAAGGTTTTCAAGACATCCTTTCTCAGCATCCTCATGGTCACGCGGATTTCCCCTTTGGAAGTTTCAATGACCTTTGAACTTTCCGCTTGTTCAATCAATGCGTCAAACTTTTTGCCACGGTCCGGGTCAGTCTGGATTCTGTCATGGAGACAGGTACCGTTGCTTGTCTCCATTGCTTCAATACACCACAACATCTGCCTTTGGCACGAGACTGTGGCAAGACTCATTGCTTTGTAGCGGTTTTCTTGGTCCAAGGAACGTCGCCTCTCCACCACAATCCATTGGGAATCTCCTTCATCCTCACAGTCCCGGCACTTAAAGCAACCGCATTCTCCAAATGTCGCTTCCTTTTTTAGTTCCGCTTCAATTAGAGTCCAAGTGATTAGGCCAAAAACTATTATAACAATTCCGCCTATAAGAAGAGAGCCCCACATGAGCAATTTTTTCATGTTCATCATAGCATTTCGCATTAAGCTCTATTTTTGTTCCGGCGTCTTGAAGTTTGTTATGTAATTCTCACTAAATTTGCAAGAAAATAAGCCTTTTTGATAGACGAAAACACAATATCAGGCTGAGTTGCGATACGTACAGGGTATTTGCCGTCTCATCTTAGCAATAAAAATTGTATTTTCAGCTATCTACAAATATGTCAGTTTGTGGCGATAGATAGATCGTATCCAAAAGGAGGTGTTTGGGCGCAGGGATATTGAAATCTGCAGCGCCATTAGGTCTTCAACCGCTTGTGATATGCTCGATTATTCTTTAGCTTTCATAAAAATGGCCGACCACCATATAGTGTATTTGACCGTAACCTGACCCAGGTATCTCCTGACCTCAATATGCTGGTGGTCGGTGATTGGGATCTTAATAGTGAGAAACAATTTGATATCAGCTATTTAACCACGATTACCGGGCAAGCCGCCAAATGTAGCACGCGGTGGGCCACAGATCCCATAATCAATCCGTGGAGTTCTGAGCAGCCCCGGGATCCCATGACAATCATTTCGCACTTTTCGAGTTGGGCGACTTCACAGATTTTATCCCCTGCCGGACCTTCCATGATCCTTTCCTCAAAATTGATTCCCGCCTGGTCAATCAACTGCCGAAAGGGAGCTAACAATTCCTTGGATTGGGACAAAATTTGGTTCAGGGCCTGTTGATAATATGGTTCCCCTTTTAAGAAAGACGGGCCATAAAGCTGTTTATGCAAATGTATCAGCAGAATTTCTTTTTCCATGCAACGGGCCAATTTTATGGCGTATTCAACCGCGCGGCACGAATGAGACGAACCGTCAACCGGAACCAATATACGCTGGCCAATCATGGCTTTCTCCTCAAACTTTTTTTTAACTGTGTCGGGCTTGATCCTAAATTCGTCCATCTACTACACGGTGATATAATAAGTTGAGATAGTGCGGAATATTTTAAATTCGCCCCGATACAAGAAAACAAGGAATCTACAACTTGCTTATTATTTAACCCTGTTATCTATAAAGCTCAAGTGATATTGGCTGTGACCGTATCTTGTTTTGTGTTCTGAGTACAGATACATAAAACACCTTTCTTTCTCTATTTCGTTCCGCTCTGAATATTAAAGAATCGTATCTGTAATTGGCTCGGACGCCAGATACATGGCTGATAATCACACGTTTACCAGAAGTTGTTATACGTACAGGAAACATTCCGTCTCAGATTCGGTCAAAAACATGTATTTCCAACTATCTACAGAAATGTCGCATTGTGTGGATTGTTTGAGCTTATCATTATCAGCGGGTATCGGTTGATTTGGTATTGATATCAAACGTTTCGGCAAGACTGAAAAACCGGTGATACATCGACCTTATCTGTATTCTCACCGAACTTGTGAATAGTTGGAATAATCTGTAACGATGCGTTTCACATACCGGGAAGCAACAAGCCTTCAAAAGCGATATAATTTCGATGTAGAAAACATAATGAAAAAAGAGCTGGCTTTACCCGGTTCATTGTGCAAATGATGGTTATAATTTTTCAAATTCAATGGGTTCAGTTCCGGAATCAAACAAATAGTCACCAATCATAACTTCGAACCATTCAAGAAACAATTCATAGTCCATTTTTTGTGGCCATTCATTTTTTATATAATTCCAGCTTAGAAGCTCAGATTCAAATATTTTGTAAAAATATGGACCTAATGCCTCCTCCTGATTTTTGCCATATGACCAGTCAATAAGATACACATGAATTTCTTTTAACCTTTGTTCAAGATCTTCAATAGAAAGCTCATTATACTTCCTTGCCCATTCTCTAAATGGCTCTTTGGGCGCGATAATTAGCGGAGACCGATTAGATATTTCTTTCATTCATCCTCAAATTATACCTGATAGATGAGGGACACTTCGAATGGCACAAAAAAATGACAAGCCCCACAGAGTCCTTTAATTTTCCGGTTGGACAGTACATTCAAATTGGACAATCTGTCCGATATGAACAAAGCTGATTTGAAAAAGACAATCCGTCATTTAATCTTAAGTTTATTTGTGTATTTATATACTTTTTTCCAAGTTGCTTTATACGATTGAAGCGCGTATTTAGAATCACTCATTTTTCTTTTAAACTCATATTCATAATTAGCATGAGGGCTATAAAAAATCTATTTAGGAATAAATTTTTTTCTATAGCCATAGCCACATTCAAGTATTCCAATGTGCCAGCAATTATCAAGATGCTTATTTATTGTTTTTTCAGACAGTCCTTGCTTTTCTAACTCATCAATAAATCCAAATAAAAATTCACATAGTTCATATGCAAATTTGTGAGATATATTATCCCAATGCCAATCAATAATGAAATTTTCTATTTCCTGTTTAATTGTATCTATTTTTGGTTTCATAGCCTAAAAAACAAGTTAATGGATATATTTCATCGCCCAACAATTAGCTAAGCTTGCCGAGAGCAATTTGATGAACAAATGCCATAAGCATCGTAATATGAATGGATTAATAAGTTAATAAATCCACCGCTTCTACCGGTCCGCTTTAGTGATGGGTTATGCGGTTTTTTCTTTAATTGATATTTTTGGATGATATCTATCATCTTTTTGCAAACGTATATTACAAGTGAACTTGTAATGTGTCTTTTTCTGATACGGGTGAAATTCTTTTTTTAAAATTGCTACGATTTCTATAGATACCTTATCATCCGATGAAATAGGATGTTTTTCGTTTAATAAATACCATCTGAACATCCAAGCATCTCTTCCTTCTATAAAAAGCTTCGTTTCAACTGAGTCTGGTAGTAAGGGTAACTCCCTTGATATCAAATTTTTTACATTAAATTTGACAGTCTTAATTTCGTTTTTTGATAACCCGCATGTTGGATCGAATTTTTGCATTAATTTTACCCAAAGTTTTTATGAGCATAACGAAAAACTGGCTTGCGCCGCGCCTTTGGGCGTCAAGTTAAGTGACAGGTTCGACAATTTTTTCGATTATCCAAATAGTGCAATGCTCTTTGGAATATTCCATGAATCGAACGAATGCTCCTTGAAGTCCACTCACCATCAAGCTTTTCGTTTAAAATCCGGTTTAACTGTCCCCAACTGAATGGTAATCTTCTGTTTTGCTCGAACGTCTGCTGTTCGGATACGTGCTCCATTTGGATTGTAGCTATCCCTCTTTTAAAACAACTGACGATAACCAAATCAACTTGAAAATCATCGAAGTATTTTTGTACACCTTTAACCTGAAAAGATGCGCCTAAATTTAGGTTTAAGACTGGCACATATTGTCTGATTGGAACTAAAGAAATTTCATGAATCAAAAAGTAAAGTCCTGACAGTGAAAGGACTGCGCATTTTATTTTATTGGAATTTTCGAACGTAGTTTTAACTTCACTTAAATTTGATCCCCATGTACGCAATACAAAATTATCTGCATTTCCAAACCATTCAACAATGTGGTCACGAAATCCTTGCCGTGAAAGGTTTTGATTGAGTACGCCTACCCATTCATCCATCAAAGATGACATCCTCATGTCACTTCTAATACGATTGCATGGTTCAGTAAATAAAACTACCAGCTTTTCATTCATACGATTCTTAATGGATTCCGTTGCTTTTAGCAAGTTACCATATAACAGATACTTGAAATTATCACATGATATTTTTGCCAGTTAAATCTTATGATTACATACCAGTATCTTCAACCAAGACCTTTTCCAGATATATATCGCTGTTGATCTGGATCATAATAAATAAGTGTTATTGATGCTGTGACCTGCATCACGTTATCATGGTCTTACCTTGGGCATAGCCCGCTCCTTTAACCCCAACATTTTACAGGAGGTACGCCATGCAACTGTCAAAAGCAGCAGACATCTGGATCGATTACCACAAGAACCATTCGAAAAAAAAACACGCTACGATCCTATCAAGCCGTTATTGAGCCGTTTTGCCGGGAATTCGGTGAAAGGACGATCAGTCAGGTCACCCCGGATGAAATCCTATCATTTCTAAACCACCTCACCGATGGCAACAATCCATGTACCAAGCGGGTCCGTTATTCCCAGTTGTCCTGCTTCTTCAATTTTGTCCGAAATAACATTGAGCCAGAATCGGCAAATCCATGCGATACGACAATGATCCGGAAACTATACCGCAGAAAAGTAATAACGAGATGGGAAATCATCGAAAAAGAAAAAGTTGATGAAATCATATTTCGAACGGTCAAAAACCGCAACCGTTTATTGCTCGAATTGATGGCTCGTGGCGGGATGCGTGTCGGAGAGGTACTGAAGCTCAGGCGGAAAGACCTTCAGGATCAGAAGCTGATCCTCCAATCGCCAAAAAGTGGAAAGGACTAGGAAATCGTTTACATCCCCCAGAAAGTAGCCGAACGACTCCGTGATTATGCCCAACAGGTATGCAAAAATCCAGATGACCGGATATTTCCCATTTCCTATGAGGCCGCCCGAATGGTTGTATTGAAAGCGGGGAAGCTGGTAGGTATCCACCTTCGTCCCCATGACTTGCGCAGGCATTCCGCAACCTTTGCATCCCGATCTGGCGTGCCCATCGAAATTGTTAGCAAGGTGATTCTCCGCCATTCGAACCTGTCGACCACCCAAATGTATTTGGGAACAATAAATGATGTGGAGGCAATCAGGTGGATTGATAACATTTACGGTTAATAAACAACGGGGTGTATCTCTTCGATGGAGATTCACCCCCCCAATATACAGATATATGAAAATTTCTAACTTATCAGCATGTTAGACTTTTTTGCCAACTTATACCCTGTACAAACCTGGATTTTTACTTTTTCGGTCAGAAAGACAGATATTAAGAATAATCTGTATGAGGGGAACGCCTGCCTCAGGGGCCGACTGTAAGGAGGCCCCTTGCAGGCAAATGTTCGGTGTTCATTTTATAAAACGGCACTTGAGTGAGCAGCGATAACCTGCCAACTATCATTCTTACTTTTTTGCCAAATACGGGTAAAACGCAGATCTGTTTCAGATTGCTCACCACCGAATTCTCCTTGAATGCGCGATAGAACTGATACGATAGCCATATCATCATGTAGCTGAATATGTTGCTCCGCCTGTTCAATTGAATTGATTTTTACAAATCCTGATCTGTGTGCTTCAAGATCGTCTTGCTTCGACATGATTTGACCAAGATGGCTTGTAAATATAAGATCATCTGATAGAAGCTGATCGAGAACAAGTACATCAGAATCTATCATCGCTGTTTTGAGTTGATCTTCTATAACTATTATGCTGTTAATATCCATTTAATTTTCCCTATTTGCTTTATGCACCAAACGCCAAGCTTACCGGCTGGTGCGTAGCGGCAGCGGAGCACCAGTCGGAGTAAAGCGACAGGTTAGCGCCTCCATAAATCTTTTTCTTTTTCGTAGTCTTGATATTTTACAAGGGATAGCAACCCCATAAGGCCTATCACTATATATATCAGCAGCAACATCAGGAAACTACCTTTGCTCCAGTTTATGCTTTTATATGTAAAAAGGAAAAATACTATTTCGATAATTAAGCCTGATGTAAATCCTATAATTGTAGCTGAAAGGACATGACCTTCTTCATATTTATCAATGATTCGCACCCATCTATGATTGATGAGAGTCAGGAGCTTAAAACACCACAAAAATGTAAAGGCCAGCATATAAACCGATACTCTGAATGCTGGATTATAGAAAAAATCTTTTCTTTCGTTACTCATCATCATTCCAGAGCGCTAACATTGTTATTCTATAGACGTCTATTTTACGTCTCGATTTTTGCCGTTTAGTCGAGCCGTAAAAAACTCCACAACATTCAAATTTCACTCAATTCATGCAAAATACCACATAATTACTACACATTAAAGCGTATTCAGCCTTTTTGACAGGTTCTCATATTTCACGGAAAGTGTCTACTTTACATCCCATATTGGGTGGATATATTGACGTCTATTTTACGTCCTGGGTAAAGAGGGTCACACATTAATATGGACAACCAACTGATATTATTTTGAAATGAATGAACGATATTGGGCAGGAGCTGTTATCAACGGGTGGAATGAATCATGGGAAAATGAGGCGAATCTGTACTATTAATTTTAATTTCAGTCACATATCATAATAAAGGCCCCCCGATCATGGTAACGCCCTTTTTTCCACTGGAAGTACAAATAATTTGAGTAATCACAAAAGCCCTCAACTCCTATGCCGTTGAAGATATCAATACCAAATCCACCGTCAGCCGTTGATAATGATACGGTTTAATAATCCCCAAAATCTAACAATTTCGTAGATAGCTGAAAATACAGGTTTTTGAACTATACCGATGCGACAAATACCCTGTACGTATCTTGCGAATCCGATTATTGAAACGCAGGACAGCTTTCTTTTCATAATCTGAACTTCAAGGCAAATTAGCTGACCACAAGATATGGGGGTGAGCTATGTTCGCCTTGAAATCTTGAAATCAAGATACTGGCAAGATATCCAAACAATTTTGCCCCTTGAAAAATTGCAGATTACATCAAATCTGGCCATCTATTTCCAAAATGTTGAATGGTGACTCAGGCTTCATGGAATCGTTACTCATTTTGATTAAGTTTCAGGGGCAATTGCAGAGTCGGCTACAACTTTTTGGCATAGTCAGCCGCATTGATACCAGCGACACATCCTTCGCCAACAGCTTTGGCCACCTGCCAGGGTGGGCCACAAATGTCACCTGCGGCGAAAATGCCGGAAACATTTGTGCTCTGGGCCTTGTCGGCTTGGATGAATCGCATCGTATCGTCCAGTACCACACCCAGTGATGTGGCCAGTTCCATAAGCCCTTTTGCGCCCAATTCGATAAAAACACCTGATGTGGAAAGGATGGTGCCGTCATCGAGAACAATCGTATTAACCTCTTCTTTCCCGGAAATTTCCTTAACCTTGGCACCTTGGTGCACCACCACCTGGCTATTATCGAGTTTTGCCAGCAACGCCTCTGAGACCTTTAAATCATCGCAAATCAGATGCACTTTCCCAGCAATCTCGGCCAAGGTCAGTGCGCCGTCTGCAGCGGCACTTTCACTGCCCACCACTGTCACCTCCTCACCGCGGTAAAAATTACCGTCACAGTCGACACAGTAGCTGACGCCTTTGCCGACAAGCTCTTTTTCGCCTTTGACCCGCAGCTTGTTGCGTGCCGTTCCAGTGGCTAAAATCAGTGTCTTGCATGCGAGACGATTACCGCCTTCGGTTTCGAGCTCGAACCGACCGTCATCTGCAGTGATCTTAAGGATATCTTCATCCATGAACTCGCTGCCGAAGTTTTTCGCCTGGCGTCGGCCAGTTTCTAGCATCGCCTTGCCAGTGGTATTGAACAAACTCACCATGTTCTCCACGTGTGCTCGAAATAGGCTGCTCTTGTGCGCCTTTCCCAGCACCAGCACCGAAACCTTTTTTCGGGATGCATGGATGGCAGCCTGAAGGCCTGCCGGTCCGGCACCCACTACCACAACATCGTAAAAATCAGTTTTCTTCATTATTTTCTCCTCTAAACCACCAACCGGCCCTACGGAACATCAATGTTCATCCGGTTGCCGAGATGGCATCATCTTTTACCAATGCACGCATCGTCGGTGCAAACTCTCCTGCCTCTCACCGACATGCTTGTACTCTGCCGTTTTATTTCCGCAGATAGTTCACTATGCGGTCCTGCGACTTTCCCGATGCAGGCATCATCTTCGCAGACAATTTTGTCGGACACGGTAATGGAGGAATGTGGCGTTTGATTGTTTGGTTCTTTGTTTAGGCTTGTCTTGTTCATCAAAGGCCTCCTTATAGGTTTTTTGTGCCTTCAAAACAGGATGACAACCGACCGAGATTTCATTTAAAAAGGTTTTTCATAACCAACCGGACTCCAAAACTCGGTACGGTTGCCCTCCGGGTCGAACAGGTAGAACACATCGGCTCCCATCACCTGAGAACGAATCGCCGTCGGTTCTAATCCATCCTCGAGAAAGGCGCGATGCGCCATCTGCAGATCGTCGATTTGAAAGGACAAGGTAACGCCTTTTCCGTCACCGCTCACTATTGTTGTCCTGGATGAATCCGCGACGCTTAAAAAGGCGGTTGGGGTCAACCGAAACTCGACGAACCAATCTTTTTGAAATACAACCTCAAACCCGAGATGATCACGATAAAAGGCCACCGTCTCCTCCCATCGCCTGGCGTAAAGAATCGTGTTCGCTCTTTTTATATCTGTCGGCAATGTCATCGATTAGTCCCCTCGAATCATAACCAGCAGCATCTTGAATGGCTCCACGGCATGAAGCGCATGGGAAATATTTGCCGGCATGATCAGCATTTCGCCGGCGCTAACGTTTTGTGGTTCGCCGCCAATGGTAATTTCTGCTTTGCCGTCCAGGATATGAACCACGGCATCGAAGGGGGCGGTGTGTTCGCTGAGCCCCTGTCCCTGGTCAAAGGCAAACAGCGTGATATTGCCGATTTCCTTTTTGATCAGGGTTTTGCTCACAACAGAGCCTGCGGCGTATTCAATGTGGTTTTCCAGGTTGAACGCTGTACCTTTGGGTGCATTGGATTTTTCGCTCATAGTATCCTCCCTGTTTTTACCCGGTCGGGGCAACGAAACCGCAGCGTACCGGCCGCATCGTTGGCCATGGTTGGCGATCCTGAACCGGGATTGGTTCGCTATGTTTTGTCACTAATTTTAAAAAAATAATCACTGCAAATAGATATTGCCAAGCTCGGACAGCATTTGGTGAAAACGCTCATGCGTTCCAACGCCAATTTTTTCCGATTCGATTTGATCGAATCCGTGCTTCATTTCAGACAGGTCGCTTTCTGGTAGATGGTTTATTGCCAAGGGAAAGAGCACCTTGTTTTCTTTATCGATATAAAAATCCAGCAATGCAATGTAATCATCCGCATGACGTTTGAATTTTTCTGTGGCACCGCCATCCCCGTTTCGATATCGAGCAAATTCATTTTTCATTTTGGATACCAGATTGCGTCCACGTTGATGCTCTTCAAGCATGACACCCACCGGACCTCCTTCACGGCTGATGCCGACTTTTTCCAAGGCGGGAAAAAGCAGTTCTTCCTCCTTGCCATGGTGACACCTGTCGACAAAGGTAGTAAAAAACTCAAGCAGTTGTTCCACATGATCAGGATTGGAAATTTTCCCTGTTCTTTCGATATCCTGCCCAATCGTTTCTATAATTCTCAGCGTCGTCCTGACCGCTTCATGCTCTGTTAAGAGTTCGTTTATGGCGTTCATCGCATTCCTCCTTTTCGAATCGTTGCTATACATGCCAAATTTCAATCGTTCTTGACTATACAGGTTGCTTTTTAGGGATTGAATCAACCGGGACCTCACGGTCGATTTCGGTTTTTTGATACGACCATCCCGTGAGCAGTCCGATGACAAAATACGCCAATGCACCGACGCCGATCAGGAAAACCGTGTCACCGATCGTTCTAAGCCACCGTAACACCTCCATGACAGGCTGCTGCAGAAACTCGGCGCTGCGGGCAAACCACAATCCGTGTTCGATACTGGCCCATGTCTGCGCCAAACCGATCGGCAGCAAGCTTATCGCTATCATCAATACCAAGCCGCCATTCATGGACCAAAACGCCAGACGCAACGGGCCTTCTCGCCATACGCCGAGGGGATAGAGCCTTCTCAGGACAACCAGCGTCAAGCCCAACGCCAGCAAACCATATACGCCGAACAAAGCAGCATGGGCATGCACCGGAGTCGTGTTGAGCCCTTGCATGTAGTACAGGGCGATCGGTGGATTGATCAGGAATCCGAAAACACCGGCGCCGACAAGATTCCAGAAGGCCACCCCCATGAAGAACCAGATGGGCCATTTGTAATTTTTCATCCAAGAAACGACGTGGGCCTTCTGGTAGGTCTCCCATGCTTCGTATCCGATCAATGCCAGCGGCACGACTTCCAACGCACTGAAGGTCGCCCCCACCGCCATGATGGAAATCGGTGTTCCGCTGAAATAGAGATGATGAAAGGTACCCGGTATGCCTCCAAACAGGTAGATCGCGGAAGAAAAAAGCACTGCACGCGTGGCGCTCAAGGATTTAACCAACCCCAGTCGGGTGAAGATAAAAGCGATGGCTGCGGTGGCAAACACCTCGAAAAACCCTTCAACCCACAGGTGCACCACCCACCAACGCCAGTATTCCATAATGGTCAGGTGCGTCTTGGCACCGTAAAAAAAGCCGGCGCCATAGAACAAGCCGATGGCCGCCGACGATCCGGCGAACAGTAAAACCAATTGACGGCGATGCCCGTCTTGTTTCAGCGCCGGCCACAGTCCACGGAGCATGAGCACCAGCCAGAGCACCAATCCAACGAAGAGCAGGATTTGCCAAAATCGCCCTAAATCGAGATATTCATACCCCTGATGGCCGAACCAAAATCCGGCATCCAGGCTGAACGCCTGTTGAATCGACAACCATTCACCAGCCAATGAGCCTGCCACGACGAGAAGCAGGGCACCGAAAAGCACGTTGACCCCCAAGCGTTGAAATCTTGGTTCGCGCCCACCGACAGCAGGGGCAAGGTACAGGCCCGCTGCCAGAAATGCCGTCGCGATCCAGAAAACGGCCAGCTGGATGTGCCATGTTCGTGAGACTGCATAAGGAAGGATTTTGGCAAGGGGGACACCAAAGAAATGATCCCCTTCCACCGTATAGTGCGCCGTCAACCCACCCAAAAGTGTCTGAACCACGAAAAGTGCGATGACCGTCAAAGCGTACTTGCCTGCTGCCCGCATCGATGGGGTGGTTTCGATGCGATCCAAGGGATCGTTTCGATCCGGGGTTGGCGCCTCTTCCTCCCGGTCACGAAACAGCTTGTACCAAACCAGAGCACCCACACCGGCCAGCAGCAACGCAATACTGATCAGGGACCAGACCAGGCTCGCTGTGGTGGCATGGTTGCCAACCAAGGGCTCGTGCGGCCAGTTGTTGGTGTAAGTGACGGACATTCCCGGTCGTTCAGTTGTCGCTGCCCAGGCGGTCCAGAAGAAAAAAGCGGTGATCGCTTTTCTTCTGCTCACGTCAGGCAGTGCCGCTTCATGCAGCGCATAGGATTCGCGCAGTCCCGCCAGGGAAGGATCGCTGCCGAACAGCCCCATGTAATGGTCGGCCGTTGTGGCAATCGCTTCGGCACGCTCTTTGGACAGGATGACAACCCCGGTTTCCGGGTCGTAGGAATTGTGACGCATTTCCGACTGCACCCGCCGATCGATTTCCGCCTGTCGATATTCAGGCAAATCGCCATATTTGTTTGCGTAGTATTTGATGCTCAACAGGTCTCGAAGGGCCACCGCTTCCCGATGCAGCCAGTCGGCGGACCAATCCGGCGCCTGGTAAGCGCCATGGCCCCATACCGAGCCCACCTGCTGTCCGCCGATGCTTTGCCAGGATTGTTGACCTTTCAGGATATCCTCTTTTGTCATCACTCGCTCGCCTGTTTCCGTTCGGACTTCCTGTGGGATAGGCGGCACGTTGCGGTACAACTCGCGTCCGAACCAACCCAGGACGAACAAGGTGGAAAAAATCACTGCACCCAAGATAATCCATAGTCGTTTGGTCTCGTTCATGGCTCCTCCTTCCATTCTTGGTATATTCAGGAAGTTTAGTTCGTTTGCACCTTTACTCAGCAACGGGCGTGCCATGAATTTATCAATTGATATATCAACAAGTTGATATTGGATGTTGTAATAATGAAAACAACTTATCTGTTGTGTTTATGATAACATCGTTGTATAAATTATAACATGGATATGATCGAACCATTGGTTTCCATTGCTGTCGATCTCACGGCAGCGATGAGCGCAAAGGACCGGTACGAGAGGTTGCTCAGTGCTATGGAAAAGTTCCTTCCCTATGACGCTGCGGCACTGATGCGGGTGGATGGGGACTTGTTGATTCCGGTCGCCGCCCGTGGACTTATGCCGGACGCCATGGGCAGGCAATTTGCACGGAGCACACACCCAAGACTGGACATCATCTGCAATTCTGATGAACCGGTGCGATTTCCGGCAGACAACGCGCTTCCCGACCCATTCGATGGTCTGCTGTCTGCGGATGCCGGTGCATTGAGCCATATCCACGCGTGCCTGGGCTGCCCGCTACGTGTGGACAATGCACTCATTGGTGTGCTCACAGCTGATGCATTAGATCCCAAGGCATTCGACGACATGGACCCCCGCTTTTTGAAAGCCATGGGCGCGTTGGCCGGGGCACAAATGCAAACGGCCAAGCTAATTGATGCTTTGGAGAAAAGTGCCGAACGACAGGGTCAGATTACCAGTGATTTGATGCAGGACATTCATTTGCGCCAGGGGACGCAAATTCTCGGCGGCAGCTCCGTAATGGAACATTTGCGTCGGGAAATCGATCTGGTGGCCCGTTCCGATTTTACCGTTTTGGTCTTGGGTGAAACGGGTGTAGGCAAAGAATTGGTCGTCAGGGCCATTCATGCGGCCTCGAATCGGAAAGAGGCCCCGCTGCTTTATCTGAATTGTGCCGCCTTGCCGGAGACGCTTGCCGAGAGCGAAATGTTCGGCCATACCAGAGGTTCTTTTACCGGTGCGAGTAGAGATCGTGCAGGAAAATTCGAACTGGCCAACGAGGGCACGCTTTTTCTCGATGAGATTGGAGAGTTGCCGCTATCGGTTCAACCCAAACTGTTGCGGGCCATCCAGGAAGGTGAAATTCAGCGCGTTGGATCGGATACGACATCGAGGGTCGATGTGCGACTGCTTGCCGCCACGAATCGAAATCTTGAACAGGAGGTCGAAAGCAAACGCTTCAGGGCGGATCTTTTTCACCGATTGAACGTTTACCCCCTAAACGTCCCGGCACTAAGGATGCGTAAAGAGGATATCCCCCTGCTGGCCGGGCATTTCTGCGAACGCATCCAGCGTCGTTTGGGATTGGGGCCTGTCAGGATAAGTCCTGATTCATATGAAACGATGACGCAATATGATTGGCCGGGAAACGTAAGAGAACTTGAAAATGTTATTTCTCGGGCCGTGTTGAAAGCTTCCTTCGATGTTACCAGAGGGGATCCGGTGGTCATCTATCCATCCCATTTGGGCGGCGATTTTGTCCCGGCGCATCTTTCGGAAAGACCGCAACCACCTGAAGAGAAAACCGTTTTTACGAAGGATTTTGCATTCAACAATGCGGTTAGGGCGTTTAAAATAAGGATGATTCAAAAAGCCATCGATAAAAACAATGGCAACTGGGCCGCAGCGGCAAGAGATTTGAACATGCATCGCAGTAATCTTCACAATCTTGCCAAAAGGCTTGGATTGAAAAGGTAGAGACAAAATCCATTCGAAGGCGATTTTTATGTCTGAGGTGTCTGAATGAAATCCCACGGTCTGGTGGGATCCAGAACATGCCCGATCGGCTGGATGGACGACTTATATGAATTGGCAAAGGAAGTTGACAAGGTATTACTTTTTGATTCGGCGCATGCCATATCAAACAGAACGCCTTTGTTTGTTTGCCAATATATCGAAAAGCGCGCTCCACTTTTAAACATCGAACAACGATGAAATATCGCCGCATTACAGCGGTCTAATGAAAAACCAGATCAGCTTTGTTGACAAAATTGCTCGGCCAGTTGGTCGAAATCGGCGTCGGTCAGAACTGCCGCAAAGCGTTTGCCGCCACGACTCTTCTTTTTGTAGAGCACCAGACAGGCATCAACGATGTCAAGCACCTCCTGCTCATTGAAAATACCGGGCAGTTCCCGGGCCAACCGCGGGTGCCTTCCCAGCTTGCCGCCCAGAAGCACCCGATACCCTTTTTCCTTCTCCCCAATCGTTCCGGTAGGACAATCAAGGATACATTTTCCACAGGCCATGCAGCGATCACGGTCGATGGCAACCGTCTCATTGATGGTGATCGCATCGTCCGGACAAACCTCGACACATGCAGCACACTGGCTGCAGGTTTCCTCAGTAATGGCCGGCATCACTGCTCCGATGATGCCGATATCCTTGATCTGAGGCTGAGAGCAGGCATTGGGGCAGTCGGCCACGGTCACCCGAAATTCGTGGTGGAACTTGAGATTGTCGCCCACCTGATCTTTCAAAAAGGAGAGCAGGTCCGCCGCCTGCAGAACCCCCTCCAGGCGTTTGAGCAAATCATCGGAAATCCCAATGCGGTTCGGACATCCATTGGAACCGAAGCAAGTGTCAAGCTGATAACCCTTGACCTCGGCGGTCATACCGCTCAGGTATCGTTTCTGGGTGGTCTTGACGGCCTTGATGTCAACCATCGTCTTGCCTTCCGCGGTGGTTTCTTTTTCCACCCGGGATTTCACTTTTTTACGGACAAAAAACGGAACTTTCTTCAATGCCGCTTCAGCTTCAGTCGTCCATCGCATCGCGGACCCCCTCGTTTCAAAAAAAACTCCGTCCCCAGCAGCAGGAACGGAGTCTTTCGGTTTGTCCGGCGGTTGGACTATTTGCCGAATATCTTCGGCGGTCGGGTCGTGTCTCCGGTGGCATTGGGGTACTTCGGATATACATAAGCTTTCTTGTCGGTGGCGACCAGATGATCGGCCTCTTCCATGAATTCGTTGAAGCGGGCCTTGCATTCATAAAAGCCGTGCCACCAAGCGTAGTCCGGGGCCATCATCATGACGCCCATACGCGCCCGGCGTCCCTCGTGGTGCCACAGCTCGTAGAACTGAAGCTCCAGGTGCTCATCGAAGAACTTGGTCTTGTCCAGCAGATTCTTGGTATACAGGTCGTCCAGCATGGCCTTGGCCGGCTTGAAGTAGACATTGTTGTATTCTTCCACGGCCTTGTCGAATCCATGGTAGAAGTCGTCGATCCACGAATCACCATGGCAGGCGCGGCAGACGTCCTTCATCTTCTCCCGCTCCACCTGCCAGTCGTTGCCCGCGGGAAAGGGTTTGAAGTCGGCCGGACGCACGGTCAGCGGGGCCTGGGTCTCCCAGGAAATCCGCTCGGTGACGTCGTGGGTGCCCATGACCTTGCCCGATCCGCTCATGTGGCAAGCGGCGCAGGTGGGCGCCCGGTAGTCCGTGCCCGGCGACCAGGTCCCGGCGGCGGCCTTGAAATTAAACTCGTCGCCGAAGGCATGATAGATGGTACCGTGCTTGGACTCCTCGTAAATCTCGATCTGGGGATGGTCCGGGCCCAAGTGGCAGGAATCGCAGGCTTCGGGCCGCCGGGCCTCGGATACGGCGAAGCGGTGCCGGCTGTGGCAGGAGGTACACGAGCCCTTGCTGCCGTCCATATTCAGCCGCCCCACGCCTACGTTGGGCCAGGTGGTCGGGTCCAGTTTGCCCTTGTCGTCGATGGCCAGCACCGTACCGTGACAGTGGTAGCAGCCGGTTTTGCGTTCGTTGTCCGAGTTCATGCCCTTGTTCAGCCAGGGGTCCAGCTTCCACATGATCTCAATGGTATTGGCGTGCTTGCTTTTGCTGTACTGGGTCACCTCGTCCGGATGACAGCGGGAGCAGTCCTTGGGGGTGACCACGGTGGCGATGGGCATCTTGTATTTCTGTTCGCCGTAGGGAAGATCGCTGCGGCCGTAGTATTTTTCATGATCCTTGGCTACGTCCTGATCGCCGGGCTGGGCCAGGTGGCAGTCCAGGCAGGTGATGTTGGCGTTGGCGTGCCGGCTGTTGGCCCAGTCGCCGAACAAGCCGGGGTTGGTCTGTTTGTGACACTCGATGCAGGCCACCGCTTCGGGCGGAACGCTGCGTTCGATGCGGTACTCCTTGACCTTGGCATAGTTGGGCTGGGCCAAAGCGGGCAATTGCACCGTAACCAGCACCAGCAGAACAATTACGGCGCCTGGCAGGGCAGCTCGTTTTCCTCGCCTCATGGTAACCCTCCTCTCGGTTTAAAGATCGGACATACGGTTATTGACAGCAAGTGATTACAGGTTTCTCAGCCCTTTGGCCTGATAGGGCACCTCCCGGTACTGCTTGTACATGACGGTCACCTGGTCGTTGTGGACCAGGTCATAGTGGCAATCGACACATTTTTTCTCATACCCAGGCCGCGGATATAGGACGGTGCGGTGGGCCAGCATGGCCCCGCGTTTATGGGGCATGCCCAGCAGATTGCGGTGGCATTTCTGGCACTGGGCATTGTCGAAGGAGGCGTAGGCCGCCTCCCGGTTCTTCTGGCGGTCATATTCATCGATGGTGAAGTGCTTGATCACGTCCTTGGCACCGTGCAGGGTTTTGGCGAAGAAAAAATCAAAGGTTTTATGAGGGGCGGGCAGGTGGCAGTCCATGCAGTCGGCAACGAACCCCTGAGGGTTGTTGACGTGGGTGGACGAACGCCAGGCTACCACCGCCGGCTTGATCTCATGGCAAGTGGCGCAAAAGTCCGGGGTCGATGTTCTCACCATGGTATAGTAGGTCATGCTGAACAAAGGGAAGGCAATGACGATACCGACACCGATCAGGACCGCTGCGATTATATATTTGTTCATGATGCCCTCATTTATTGCATTTGACGAAATTGTCCGGACCTATTCTCGGATGGCATCCAGAAACAACATCCAGGCGTTTTTGCTGTGCCGAACCAGATCGAATTCGCCATCGCTCAGATTCCAGATAATCGCTGCAGGCTGAATCATCCCCAAAAAAGAAACAGCAATATTTTCAGCAGGCACATCCTTTCGGATGGATCCTTTTTCTTGGCCTTCCGCTACGATTAAAGTAACATTGCTGATCACATCACGAATAATGCCATACAACTGCTGCTGCTTTTCCGGCATCCCACCGACAACTTCCTCTGAGAAAATAATTCGAGGAATCGCATTGTTGCCGGCGATCAACTCAACATGCTTGCTTAAAACGATGTTCAGCTTTTCGACCGGTTCCAGATTCTGTTGAATCACATCACGGTAATTCTGATTGAGGCGTGTCTGGATGAGCTTCAATACCGCGGTGACAATTTCACTTTTATTTTTGAAATGCCGGTAGACCGCTGAAGGGACAATACCCACCTTTTTTGCTACAGCGGCAACATTCAGCCCTTTGATGCCGTCCGACCGGACAATATCCAGCGCCGCTTCAGCAATTTGTTCATGGCGAATAGCAGTATCGAAACGTTTTTTTACCATTACGAGAAAATAAGTGAATATAGATTCACTTAATAAAAAATTGGTGTGCTTGTCAAATTAATTTATTCGAGATCTTGCTTCAATGCCCACTATTTTTGTAAGATTCCTTGAATCCAGCCCCATGAATGAAGTCCGTTTTGAACACTGTACCACAACATTGAAAAAATTATTTCGTTTCTACGTGGCCAGAATCTGATTTCACCCCGATTTTGCAAAAACACAACGATTGAACGCTATGGAAAAAGTCTTATCAAGCGTTGATAGTTTAAAAAAAGCGGATATGTTCGATGGATTAACCGAAGATCAGCACAATCGGGCAATCCATAGCGGCATCAAAAAACAATTACGCCCCAACGAATTTCTTTTTCATCAGGGATCTCCGGCCTCCAGCTGTTTCCTGGTCATGCAGGGCCAGCTAAAGCTGACAAAGCTCAACGAGCACGGCAAGGAGGTAATCATTCGTTATGTAGGCCCTGGAGAATTGACTGCGGCTGTAGTGGCTCTTAGAAACGGGGTCTATCCGGTTACCGCAGAATCCGTTGGTGCAACTGAAGTCATTGGCTGGGATCACTCCAAGATGATGAAGCTGATGCGCCAATTCCCGGACATTGCGATCAATTTTCTGGGTATCGTATTGGCGCGCATCGAAGATGTCCAGCAGCGCTACCTGGAAATTTGCACGGAACAGGTTGATCGAAGGATAGCACGCTCCCTGCTTCGGTTGATGCGTTGGAAGGGTGTTAAAAAAGAAGGTGGCATTCTGATCGAGATTCCATTGAGCCGACAGAATATTGCCGACTATTCCGGCACCACCCTTTATACGGTCAGCCGCACGCTTAGTGGCTGGGAAAAAAAGAATTGGATCAAATCGGGACGGGAAAAGATTATCGTCACAGACCCTCATGCACTGGTTGCCTTTGCTGAAGCAGGCTAAGATTTACCGCTTACCATCCCCCTTTGCACATACTTTCCGTCATCAAAAGATATTGTCGAAAAAAACTTGTTGTTTGCGCCAGCGCAAAGACGCGGCCTCCCCTTCCTGATAAATTCGCTCCAGAATAGGCCACGAGCCGAATATCGGAAACCGTTTTGACACGCAAAGGAAATATCGATCATGGGAAGCAATATATCGGAATCCAATACCATCAAGGAACTGCTGGATCAACACCCATATCTGCTGCATACATTCGTTGATTTGGGTCTGATGTGTGTGGGTTGCCCTGCAGACGCGTTTCACAACCTTTCCGACGTTGCCAGAGAGTATAACCTCGATAAAAGTAAATTAATGGCCCACTTGGAAAAGGTGATCGACGACGTAACGGTCGGAAAGACTATCCGTTGACCCGAACATCTGACGAACGAAAGGAAATCCAATGGCACCCAACATACCCGGAGGCCTGCTGACCACTGCCATGGCCGTGATGCCTCACACGGACGTTGAACGGGCACTTGAAATAGCCCTGTCCCTGGACGTCCCTTTCTGGCCCCAGCTACCCAACTACAGTTATTACGAAGACATGTATGTGCAGGCTGCCGAGCATTTTCCGGGAATTGTCCTGGACATCGAAAAACGGACTTTGCGTTTTTCGATAGACAAGTTCGCCGAGGAACTGGAAGAGACCTTGCTTCGATTCGACGACCCGACCCTTTTCGATGTCAGCAAGACTTATTCGGCGGTCTATCATCGTTTTCTGGCGTTGGATCATTCGGATCGACCCGCCATTCGGGGACAGTTGGAAGGCCCCATCAGTTTTGGGTTCAATGTTATCGATCAAGATGAGCGACCCATTATTTTTGATGATACCGTCAGGCCGTTCATGCTCGAATTCATGGCCAAGCGGATAAACGTTCAATTGGCCCGGCTCAAACAGCTGAATGCCAATGCCTTTATGTTCGTTGATGAACCGGGATTGCAATTTCTGTTTTCTGCAATGGCCGGGTACGGGGATCTTAAGGCCAAGGGTGATCTGGATCAATTTTTCTCCCAGGTTGATCGACCCCGGGGCATCCACCTTTGTGGCAACCCCGATTGGGATTTTCTTCTGAACCTGGATTTGGATGTGCTTTCTTTAGATGTCTATACCAACGCAGAAGTCTTCGCGTCCTATGCCACGGCTATCAAAAAGTTCCTGGAAAAGGATGGTGTCATTGTTTGGGGAATCGTACCTACAGGATTCGAGACCTTCCAAAAAGAGGACATGCATTCCATGATAGAGCGCCTGGAAAATGTCTGGCGCGTGTTGTGGAGCAAAGGAATAGATAAAGAACAAATGATTGCCAAAAGTTTGATTTCTCCAGCAACGTGCTGTCTGGTCAATCCGGATAAGGAACGCACCGTGGAACGCGCTTTTGGCGCCGTCAATGAAATGGCCGCGAGGCTGAGAGATCGATATATCGCTTAATAAACATAGACTATCCAGCGCACCCACCCCGACTTAGTAACGAGTGATGAAGGCTTTTAAGGCCTCAGATGTCATGAATGCCCCGGTGCACGTGGTGAGCACCGATACAGAAACTAAACAGGAAGGAAATCGGCCATGCAAAAAAGAAAGATCGCTGAAAAAATTCATTGGCTTGGCGCCGTGGATTGGGATCGTCGACTTTTCGACTCCCTCATCCCGCTTCCGGATGGGACGACCTACAATGCCTATTTGATAGAAGGCAGTGAGAAAACCGTGCTCCTGGACACGGTCGACCCACCCATGGCCGAGGTCTTGACGGCACAGCTCGACAATGTACCCAAGATCGACTTTGTCGTCTCCCACCATGCCGAGCAGGACCATTCCGGCACGATACCGCAGGTGCTGGAGCGTTTTCCGCAAGCCAAGGTGGTGGCAACGCCCAAGGCCAAGGGCATGCTCATGGATATTTTGAAAATTCCCGAGAACGCCTTCGTTACCGTGCAAGACGGTGAAACGCTGTCACTCGGAGATAAGACATTGGAATTCATCCACACCCCATGGGTCCACTGGCCCGAAACCATGGTGACCTACCTGCGGGAAGACAAGATTCTCTTCAGCTGCGATTTTTTCGGCTCCCACATCGCCACCAGCGATCTTTTCGTTATCGACCAGGGGCGGGTGCATGAGGCGGCCAAACGCTATTTTGCCGAAATCATGATGCCTTTCCGCAGCATCATCGCTAAAAACATGAAAAAACTCAACGGGTATGACATTCAGATGATCGCTCCGAGCCACGGCCAGATCTACGACCGGCCGACCTGGATCATGGAAGCCTATCAAGATTGGGTGGCCGGCGATCCGCACAATCTGGTCGTCCTACCCTTTGTCTCCATGCACGGCAGCACGCGAAAAATGGTGGACCATCTCACCGCCGCCCTCGTCGGGCGGGAAATTCGCGTGGAACTGTTCAACCTCGCGGTAACCGACATCGGCAAGCTCGCCATGGCGCTTGTCGACGCGGCTACGATGGTCGTGGGGGTGCCGACGGTGCTGGCCGGGCCTCATCCCCTGGCTGCGTATGCGACCTTGCTGGCCAATGCGCTGAAACCAAAAGTCAGGTTTCTCTCCATTATCGGCTCCTATGGATGGGGAGGAAAGACCGTGGAAACACTTGCCGGAATGATTCCCAATCTGAAAGTCGAGGTGATCGACCCGGTACTTTGCAAAGGGCTTCCGGCCGAAGCGGATTTCGCTTCATTGGACCGGTTGGCAGACAGCATTGCGCAAAAGCATAAAGAAAACGGGTTTCGATAATATCAACCATTTCCACCCACCATTCAAATCAAGGAGGAAGTCTATGTTTTGTTTTCAATGTCAAGAAACGGCAAAAAATCAAGGTTGTACGGTGAAAGGCGTGTGCGGCAAGCCCGAAGAAACTGCGGATCTACAGGATCTGCTCATTTACGTTTGCAAGGGCATTGCGGTTTACGGGGAAAAGCTGAAGGAGAAGGGCACGGTGGAAAAAGAGGCCGGCCACTTCATCTGTGAAGCGCTTTTCACCACCATTACCAACGTGGCCTGGGATGATGACGTAATCGTCGACCGAATCCGGCAGGCCCTCGATGTCAGAGACGCGGTCAAAGAAAAACTTGGCGGCGACCTTCCGGACGCGCTTCCGGATTGCGCGGTCTGGGCGGCGACCGACAAACAGGCCATTATGGACAAGGCATTATCCGACGAAGTTCGCATTACAGCCATGCAAAACGAGGATGTGCGGTCCCTCAGAGAGCTGTTGATCATCGGCAGCAAGGGAATCGCCGCTTATGCAGATCATGTCGCGATTCTTGGCCATGAAAAGGACGACATCTATGGATTCCTCATGGAGGCCCTGGCTTCCACCACCAAGGAACTGTCAACGGACGAGATGGTCGGTTTGGTCATGAAGGCTGGAGAGTGCGCCGTCAACACCATGGCCCTGCTGGACGAGGCCAATACCAAGGCCTACGGCAATCCTGAAATCACCGAGGTGAGCATCGGCGTGGGCAAAAACCCCGGCATCCTGATTTCCGGCCATGACCTGAAAGACATGGAAGAGTTGCTCAAACAGACCGAGGGGACCGGCGTAGACGTATACACCCACGGCGAGATGCTGCCGGCCAACTGCTACCCGGCCTTCAAAAAGTACGACCATTTTATCGGCAACTACGGCGGATCGTGGTGGCACCAAAACAAGGACTTCGAATCTTTCAATGGGGCCATTGTATTGACCACCAATTGTTTGATCCCGATCAAAAAGACTAACACCTATCTGGATAGGCTGTTTACCACCGGCGTGGTGGGCTATCCGGGAGCCAAACACATTGCCAAAAGGCCGCAAGGCGGTGCCAAGGATTTTTCCGCTGTCGTGGAACGAGCCAAGCAATGCGCACCGCCAGAGGAGATCGAGTCCGGCAAGATCGTGGGCGGTTTCGCGCACAACCAGGTGCTGGCCCTGGCCGACAAGGTTATCGATGCGGTGAAATCCGGTGCCATCAAACGGTTTGTCGTCATGGCCGGATGCGACGGACGCCAGAAATCCCGCAGCTACTTTACCGAGGTGGCCGAAAACCTGCCCAAGGACACCGTGATTCTCACAGCAGGTTGTGCCAAGTACCGCTACAACAAGTTGAACCTGGGCGACATCGGCGGCATTCCACGCGTGCTGGATGCCGGTCAATGCAACGACTCCTATTCGCTGGCCGTGATCGCCCTCAAGCTCAAGGAAGCGTTCGGGCTGGACGACATCAACGACCTTCCCGTTTCCTATGACATCGCCTGGTACGAGCAAAAAGCCGTTGCCGTGTTGCTGGCCCTGCTGTCTCTCGGTGTCAAAGGAATCAGATTGGGTCCGACCTTGCCTGGCTTCCTGTCGCCCAACGTAGCCAATGTTCTGGTGGAGAAATTCGATATCAAACCCATCGGGACCGTCGAGGAGGATATCGCTGCCATGATGGCCGGCAAATAGCAATAAGAGACCTGCGTGTTCGCTTCCCGGGGAACAGACACGCAGGTCTAATTTCACCAGGCAATCTTCCACTAATCAATCCTACACTTGGCATTGGTACCATCCGCCCAGAGAGAATCCCGATTCCGGCGCAGGCATGTAGCGGCAATGGTCCCTGTGGTGGTAGTACTGAGGGGCGCTGTGCAGTATACCCGGATCAATTGTGTATCTGGGTCCGAGCCTACCAGCGTCTTGCACGCGTCAACAGGCTTGCAACCTTTTTGCAAGCCAGGGTCCCCCCGCGTAGATGGGAGTTGAATAAAACCTCATCGTGGGTCAATTTCCATCTCGATAAAAACAAACAATCATGAATGGCCGGCACTCGAGATCAGGCGGCCAGTGAGATAGGTTCCCAGGGTGAATAGTTCGCGAATGCCGGACAGGTTTTGAGCAGAGCGATGGAATAAGAGACCCGCCTGGGCAGGAAAGAGGCCGTCCGCTCTCCCTTATGGCATACCAACGACATTGATGAAATTCTTCATTATTAGAAGCGAAACAATAACAGCTTCTTATTTCTTCCATGAGACGTTTTCTTTCCAATGAACAGCACTGGTTTGATTGGTTGTCAATCGTGTTCATTTCCATTTCGTTTTACCTACGTTCCGGTGTGAACCGATCGATACGTTCAATGACGAGGGCCTTTTTCACACCGTGGTAAGCCACACCGTCTGCAAAGTATTGATGCCTCAGGTAGGCTATGAATAGAGGATGCAAGCGACATGCCGCTTTAAAGAAAAGGTAATAACTCTTTGAGTGTCTACGTTCTTTTATCAGTAAAAATTTGAACACAGCTTCAACATTTTGATTAAATCAATATCCTGAGGTGTGAGATCAAAAAACTGATAGATCTGAATGGTCATTTTGGGACTATACGCCAACACTACTTTATTGAAATGAAAGCCACATCATTTAAATCATTTTGCTATGAGCTGTCCACTGTGTATAGTATTTTTACTCAGCAAGTCTATTTGCATATCGATCTGATAGGGCTTATATTATTCTTGGTACCCAGCTGGACAATCGGGTTCAGCATGGTGCCATAGGGAACAATGAAAACCTTTCATTCTCCCTCCTCCTTGGGCAGGTCTATAAATGGACCTGCCCTTCAGAATTACATCAAGCAACTCGTCCCATCGCAGGGTACAATGAACGGGGGTGTTATTATGGCAAAACATGTTGTGATCGATACCGACGAATGTATAGGGTGTGAAACATGTGTTGAATTATGTTCGGAGGTATTCGCTTTTAACGAAGATGAAGAGAAGGCTGAGGTCATCAAGCCAGAGGGAGGCCCCGAGGATTGTATCGAAGAAGCAATAGAATCCTGTCCGGCTGAATGCATTCGATGGGAATGAGGACTAACTAATCTCACTCTAACAGCCTACCCTACATCCCACATATCTATAGATTGATTTTTAATATTTTTCGGCCAGCTCCATTACATGGATTCAGTGTCACCTGCAAATACAGGCAACACCTCATTTGCCAGTTCGAAAACAATGCTTATTATATATACAAGAAAAAATGAACGTTCTTCGCGCACCGACCAAGACAGACGCATTTCAGGTGAACAGCCTCTGCGGATATACCGGCCAATACCCCGGAAAGGATATGCCGGCAATCTTTGAAATAGCCCCCGGAAAGGACTGTTTCAGAGCGTCTACAGAGTGAGAAAGTTGGAAGCTTTACACCGGAGTTTCCCCTTTCGATGACAGGGGGTGGTGGCCCCATTGCAGCGATGCCTGAATAAATGCGATCGAGAATGATCCAGTATGTGATAGAACCGGTCAGGGTCACCTGACCGGTTACTTTTTTTCGACCTCCGTGCAACCCCCACCGATCCGCTTTTTTCATGTTATGCTCTTTGAAATACCCTTTAGCAGGCTCATAGATTGCCGAGTCTTTTTTTTATTCCCGAGAATCGATAGTGACATTGCAGCAAAAGGACCAGCTATATCCGATTGAAGGAGATCAAAAGGAAATGCGATCTGGCCAATATTCCACTATTAATTCACATCAAATAGAATATCAAAGCCTTAAACGGATTTCCCGCACTGCTTCCGGGATTCTGCCGCTGTGGGCGATGTCATTGGCAATGCTTTGAATATGATCGCTCAATGCCTGTTCATTATCGTTCCAGATGTAAGGCCGATCCTCGGAAGGCGGGCGTCCAACCGTTTCTCGAACCGCTGAATACAACTTTTCAGTCGCTGGCGATAAGCAGCGTCGGGCGTCAAAGTTGCCGGCAACGAGTTTGCTGCGTAAGTCTGCGGCCTGAACACCGAACATCAGTGCTACCGCCATGTACTGCTGAAAAGCCTCCACGGACTGCCGAGCCAGATTGGCAGACCCCATCCCCTGGCTGTTGATGTTTTGATTGAACTGTTCGGCATGCGTAGGAAAGCGGTCGACCAACGAATTCCCCAAAAAGGTGAGGATCGGCATGATCGAGTTGCCGTTGATTTGCAGTCCTTTCAAACCCATGTTGACCTTGCGCTGGGGGTTACCGATCAGGGAGGCTGGCAGCCCATTGCTGAATTCAGCGGTAGTCAACTGAGATATCTGGGCATCCAGATGCTTGGCCAACAGGCCGATGTAGTAGCGCAGTTGATCCATGGCTACCCCGATGTACTGACCGAGGAAATTACCTCCATGAAAATCCTGTGCATTATCGGCGTCGATCAAGGGATTGTCGGTGGCCGAATTCATCTCGATGGCGACCTGCCGCGATATCTGGGCCAGCCCCTCCACTATCGGTCCCATATACTGCGGAAGACAGCGCAGGGAGTAGCGATCCTGGACCAATTGTCCCTGGCGGGGATGCTGCCGGCCTTCCAATTCGTCTCGGATCAGAGTGGAACCGCTAAGCATTTCAAGCATTTGAGCGGCAATCCATTGTTGACCCGGGTGGGGCTTGTGAGCGTGAATAAATGGATGAAAGGACTGGTTGGTCCCTCCCAACGCCTGAATGGCAAGGGCATGCGCGGCAACCGCCAGGGCCAGCAGAATCTGTGCATCATAAATGCAGTTGGCGGCAATACCACTCATCACCGACGTGCCGTTGATCATGGCCAGCCCTTCCTTTGGCCGCAGCCGCAGTTGCGGCAGCCCAAGTTTCTTGAGAGCGGTCAGCGAATCCATGGAAACGCCGTCAAAATCAACCGTAAAACATTTATCCAGGCCGATAAGGGCACCGGTGATGCAAGCCAAGGGCGTCAAATCGCCGCTTGCCCCGATGGAACCGAATTCGCAAACGTGGGGCGTCACCTTTTCGTTTAAGAAGATCTGCATGCGACGGATCAGCTCCATCCGCAACCCCGAGAAACCAAGCATGTGTGTGTTGGCTCGGATAACCATGGCAGCGCGCATATCCTTAGTGGGAAGCTTTTTGCCAGAGTCGGTCTTCATGAACCAGATCAGATTTTCCTGAAGTTCGGCGGCATCCTCCGGAGAAATCAGCGTGTGCGCCATTCCACCGAAACCGGTGGTCACGCCATAAATCGTCTTGCCCAGCTTGGCCGCCTCGACAATGTAACGATGGGCGGCTTCGATTTTCATTAGGATCCGATCCTCAGTGGTAAGCTCGACCCTGGCTCCACAACGAGCAACATTGATGACCTGGTCAATGGTAAGATCTCGACCATTGATTACTATGCTTTTGTTGTCACTTTTCAACGTATTCATTAAACCGCTTTCTTCATTGTGTTTCTTTCATTTCTGTTTCTCAATTGAAAATTTCAATTACAACTTTTTGGCATAATCGGCAGCATTCAAACCGGCGACACACCCTTCACCAACAGCTTTGGCGACTTGCCATGGAGGACCGCAAATGTCTCCGGCAGCAAAGATTCCCGGAACATTTGTTCGCTGCCCTTTGTCGGTATTGATGAAACGCATTTGATCATCCAATGCTACCCCTAAATTGGTGGCCATTTCAATCAGACCTTTGGCTCCAAGTTCAATAAAGACACCCGTTGCCGATATTGTGGTGCCGTCATCGAGGATTAGCGAATTGACCTGGTTATCGCCAATGATTTGTTTAACCGTTGCCCCCTTGTGCACGAGCACGTTGCTGTTTTCAAGCTTATCGAGTAGTGTGTCAGTGATTCTTAAATCGTTGCAGATCAGATGCACTGTCCCGGCGATTTCAACCAACGTTAAGGCACCATCAGCCGCGGCACTTTCATCACCAACAACGGCGACATCTTCGCCACGATAAAAGTTCCCATCACAGTCCACGCAATAACTGACTCCCCGTCCCTCTAGTTCCTTCTCCCCTTTTACCTTCAATTTGTTTCGGGCAGTACCGGTAGCAAGGATTAGCGCTTTGCATAATAACTGACTACCATTTTCAGTGTTAATGACAAAACGATCCCTATTCTTACTGATTTTTAAAATATCCTCATTCATAAACCGGGCACCAAAATTTTCGGCTTGACGGCGACCTGTTTCTATCATCGACTTGCCTGATGTATTAAACAAACTACACAGATTTTCTACGTGTGCTTTGAACAAGCTACTTTTATGCGCTTTGCCCAATACCAGGACAGAAATTTTCTTACGCGATGCATGGATGGCGGCCTGGAGACCGGCGGGTCCGGCACCAACAACAATAACCTCATAAGAATTGTTATCACTCATTGTTACCTCTTTTCTGCCTACTGACATATGAAACGAAGGTTTGGCGCTGGAGCATACCCAATGCAGGCATAATCAAAAAGTTACCTTTTCATGCCATCCCAATTCACTGCTGCCTATTAATCTTTATTTGGATCAGGCGCCTACTGTATTTGACGGACGGTTGATGAACCCTTATTCAAAAAAACTCGCCAAACGATCGGTGTTGTGACGAAGAAAATCGGCAGATTCTTTCAACCCCTTCATCTCAACGGCATTGAGTTTAGGCAATATTTTTGCTTCAACACCATTCAGACCAACAACACAGGGAAGGCTCAAACACACATCCCCTTGCCCATATTCTCCATTAAGCCTTGAACTGACGGTGAGTACGCGTTTCTGGTCTTCAATAATCGCACCAACGAGATCAGATATTACAATTCCAATAGCCGTATTGGTATATCCCTTACGGTCAATAATATCGTATGCTGCATCGCGAACTCTTTCAAACAGTCGATCCATTTTTACATTGTCAAATGCCTTGCCTAACACAATATTGTCATAAATCGGAAGGCTGCCGATTAGAGCGCTGCTCCATAGTGGCACCTCGGTGTCTCCATGCTCACCGATAATATAGGCATGCACAGAGCGGGGATCGACACCATAGTGTTTTCCCAGGAGAGATCGAAAACGAGCGGTGTCAAGCATCGTTCCGGTTCCTATGACTTTCTGGATTGGCCTATCAGTCAACTCTTGAACCGCATAACTGAGAATATCGACTGGATTGCTGGCCACAATGATGATCGCATTGGGCGCATATTTGTCCAGCTGATTGGCAATTTCCCGAAAAATTTTAACATTGCGGATGATCAAATCCGTACGTTTTTCACCTGATCGCTGAGCAATCCCCGCTGCTATTACAATAACCTGAGCCTTCTCAAGGTCCGGGTAATCGCCTGCTCGAACGGAAATATTGCCAATATAGGGCTGGCCATGCATTAGATCCATGGCCTCACCCTCTGCACGGTAGCTATCCTTGTCAACCAGGATTAGTTCTCCAGCAGTCTGCCTTATAAATGTGGCATAGGCTGCAGCCATTCCGACATTGCCGGTACCGATGATTCCAACTGTACGCTTTTGAATCACGTGGTTTCCTTAAACATTGGCTCGGGGTTAATTGGCTTTAGTACTTCCCTAAAAAAACCTCGTTGACTTTCTCCCAATCTATGACATGGAAAAAAGCATCGATATATTCGGGACGACGATTTTGGTATTTCAGGTAATATGCATGTTCCCAAACATCCAATCCGAGAATGGGCTCTATATTCATTGTCAGCGGGCTGTCTTGGTTCGGAGTCGTCATGATCTCTAATTTTCCATCAACCAGAACGAGCCATGTCCAACCGCTGCCGAACAGCAATGCCGCCTTAGTTGAAAATTCATTTTTGAAGTTGTCATAACTGCCGTATTTGTTGGTAATCGAGCTGGCCACCTCGCCACTGATAGGGACATCTTTTTTTAACATTGACCAGAAAAAAGAATGATTGGCATGGCCTCCACCATGATTCCTGACGGCTGTCCGTATGTCTTCAGGAATGGTGCTCAACTTTTTCAATAGATCTTCGGCAGTATCGTTTTGAAGTTCTGGATAATCACTGATTGCCGCGTTTAATTTATCGATGTATGTCTGATGATGTCTGGTATGATGAATCCTCATGGTGGTTTCATCGATATAGGGTTCCAGCGCATTATATTCATAAGGAAGTGGTTGAAGTTTATGAATCATGTTTTGTCTCCTTGTATAGAAAGAACATTGCCATCATTGGTCTGGACCAGCAGCGATCGCTGAACGATTCCGAATATTGGCTCCGTTCCGATCCCGATCAAATTCGGTTCGATTTCCCGTATAATATTCCGATAGTCAGCCTTCCACATCTCTTCTAAAGTGGTCCATTGCTGCCCATTCCAGTTGACGTACTGTCTTTCGTCCTCGCATATTATGCATCGATCAGGCGGAAGATCCGCCTCTGAGTATTGCGTGCCACATGTCAGACAGATGTAATTCTTCATGATTGAACCCTTCTGAATCGATACCCAGGTTAATTTCTCGAGTAAAGATCTTCACATTCCATGCCAGCGCTGACCGACGTTCAAGCGGTTGAAATCTGGAAAATTACGCACGCTTTAGAAATAATTGGACCTCAATTTGTTGAGTTATACGAAAAGCTGATTATTTTTTCCTCAATGAATTGAGTTTTTCTGAAGAGGTAAAAATGGCTGTAAACCAATCCGATCCGACCCTGAAAGCGTTGGAAGAAAAATGCCAACTATTAGAAAACCAATGCTCGGATTACGTCCGTGCTCTCGAGCGAACCAATCAGCGACTCGAAAAAGAGATCCGCAAGCAGAAGCGGACCGAGTCGAGGTTGAAGATCAGCGAAATGCGATTTCGCAAGATCTTCGAACACGCGCCTTTCGGTGCAGCCATCGCCGACCGGGAAGGAAGCATTGTGTTGGCCAATCATGCGCTTTGCCGTATGCTCGGCTATTCGCAGCATGAACTGCAGCGCATGCATTTTGCCGATATCACGCATAAGGAAGATGTCGATTCCGATATGGAACGGTTTCGTCAATTGATCGATGGTGCGATCGACCACTACAACCTGGAAAAAAGATATCATACCAAACAAAACAAGGTAATCTGGGGGAAGCATGGCGGCCACGCTGATACATGGCAGAAATTCCCAGGAGCGGTCTATCCTCGGCATGGTGGAGGATATTTCAGAACGCAAACGTGCAGAGCAGAAAATTATCCAGTCCAAGAATGATCTGGAGGCTGTGGTTGCCGAGCGCACCCGGGAAATTCAATCCCTTAAGGACCGATTGCAGGCGGAGAATCTGATCCTAAAGCAGGAACTCGCCGAATCTCAGTCATACGGTACGATAATCGGCGAGAGCCACCCCATCAAGACCGTTATTTCACAGATCGAACTCGTTGCGCCCACCGATGCCAATGTTCTTATTCATGGAGAGTCCGGCACCGGTAAGGAACTGGTGGCGCGCGAAATCCATCGCCATAGTCAGCGCCAAGACAACCCCTTGATCAAGGTCAACTGTGCCACCATCCCCAAAGATCTATATGAAAGTGAGTTCTTCGGCCATGTCAAGGGCGCCTTTACCGGTGCGGTCAAGGATCGTATCGGCCGGTTCGAAACCGCCAACGGCGGTACCATCTTTCTGGACGAGGTCGGTGAAATCCCACTGGATCTGCAGAGCAAACTGTTGCGCATCCTTCAGGAAGGCGAATATGAACGGCTGGGGGAAGATAAGACTCGGAAGGTGAATGTCCGCATCATTGCCGCCACCAACAAGCCCCTGCTCAGCGAGGTCCGGGCCAAACGGTTCCGTGACGACCTGTTTTACCGGCTGAACGTGTTTCCCATTCAGATTGCCCCTTTAAGGGACCGCAAGGAGGATATCCAGCTGCTGGCCACCCATTTCGTCGAAAAGCTCTCCCGCAAGCTCAATGTGCCGCCTCCCCAGTTGACCCAGGCAAATATTTTGGATCTGCAGTCCTATGATTGGCCGGGAAATGTGCGCGAACTGGAGAATACGGTAGAGCGGGCAATAATCCTCTCCCGGTCAACATCACTGAACTTTTCTGCCATGCAGGACTTTGCCCTCACCGACACGGAGCCGCAAGTGGATATAGCAGCCAATCCTCAGATTCGGGATTCGGTTCTTTCCGCCGAAGCCATGCAGCAATTTGAGCGCCAAAACACCGTCAATGCCTTGAGGCAGTGTAAATGGAAAATATATGGGAATGATGGTGCAGCCCACCTGCTGGGCATCAAGCCAACGACCTTGATTGAACGGATGAAGCGCATGCGCATTCGCAAGCCCCCGAAGCAGGCGTCACAGGTGCAATAGATATTCCCTCCGGTTGGTTCGAGGTAGTGAGCATAAAAATCCATCCTGGTGCCAACATGCTGGATCGTCCCACGGCCTTGGAACCAGATGACGGGAGTAATTCTTGCATTAGCAAGCGGAAATAATTATGGAGCATCGGTGCCCTGGTAAAAGTGGCACTGGTTTTCAGGACAAAACAAACTCAGCCAAAGCCCCTTGGTTTCGTTTTCGATAACGCCGCCCGCCGGTAAGGTTATCTTGTTTTTTTCAACGGCACAGGCTCCTTTGGGACAGGCCACCTCAATCCAGACACCGGCTTTGTCATTTACAAGCTCACGCTTTTTTTGCGGTATGGCAGACAGTTCAGCCTCCGGTACAACTTTAGCGTCTTCCAGAAATACCGTTAGCCGATCGTTTTGTATCTCTTTTTTCATGGTGTTTTCTCCTATTTGTTATTGACATCATGTGGCTCTTGCAGATCTTGTTCGTTGGTATATATGAATTCAGGACATGCAGGCACGAATCCGCCGACGGCTTTCCCTGGCGGCATACCAGAAGCATTGATATCGTTCTTCATCGCTGGAAGCGCAGCAGTAACATTTTCTGAGTTCTGCCATGAGACGTTTTTCTTCCACGAAAGAGCACTGGCCTGATTACTCGGTATTAATAACGCCCACCCCCTTATCTGACGGCGCAACAGGGCTGTTAGTCATGGGCAGCATGTATCCGCAGGGTGATAACAAGGATCCTGAAACTTGCCGTCAGCGTCCATAATATAGCAGCAGCAAAGGTTGATATGCCCCTCTTGGTGGTCTGTTTCACGCATCTTGCAAGTTGGTTCCGGTGCGGCCATTGTGTTCGTTTTTGAATCTTCTATCGGTGGCATGGATTGCATATATCCCATCCTCCTATTCGTTCGATTCGGCGGCAGCGCTCACCTTGGATCGAAAGCGACGCAAATTATCCCACGCTGCAACCCATCAATGGTTATTCCGGATCACATTGATCAGTCCCCCGGATACAACCATTTGCAGTTGCCTGCGGCTGAGATGATGTACCAACCGATAGGTCCGGTCGCGATTAAGGTTGTGCACTTCCAAATGCCGGATTGACGACAAAACCGATCGCAGGCGGTCAAATCGCAGCACGTCATCCTGGTGGATGTCCGACCAATCTTCCGGATCTTCAAAAACCAACGGCAAGATCCCGTAATTCACCAAGTTTTGAGCATGAATGCGGGCAAAACTCTTGGCGATGACTGCGCGCAAGCCCAAATAGCGGGGAGCCAGAGCAGCATGTTCGCGGCTGGATCCTTGGCCATAGTTGCTGCCGCCCACCACAAAGGATCCCTTGTCCCGGTAAGCCATGGCTCGCTCATAGTAAGAATCGTCGATTCGACTGAACACATAGCGGCTGATTTCGGGGATGTTGCTGCGCAAAGGCAGTACTGCCGCACCGGCTGGCATGATTTCGTCGGTAGAGACGTTATCTTCCACCTTGAGCAATACGGGACCCTCGATTCGGTCTGGAAGGTCGCCAAATACTGGCATGGGTTTGATATTGGGCCCTTTTTCAAGTTCAATGCTTTTTTCCTTTGCCTCTGGAGGGATTAGCAGCGCCGTGTTGATTTTCAAACTGGCGGGATGCGCGAACCGTGGATAGGGAATGTCCAGCGTGCGCGGATCGGTAATGATACCGGTGAGCGCCGAGGCCGTTGCCGTTTCAGGACTGCACAGGTACACCTGATCCTCCACGGTTCCCGACCGGCCCGGGAAATTGCGCGGAACCGTGCGCAGGCTGATCTTTCCGGTGGCCGGGGCCTGCCCCATGCCGATACACCCGTTGCAGCCGGCCTGGTGGAACCGTGCTCCAGTCTTGATCAGGAACTCCATCAGCCCCATCTCGATCATGTTCTCGATGAGTTGCCGTGAGGTTGGGTTAACGTCGAAAGAAATATGATCCGGCACCTGGCGGCCATCCACCATCAGGGCCGGAACGGCAAAGTCGCGCAGCCCCGGATTGGCCGGGGAACCGATATAGGCCTGATAAATCGGCCGGCCGGCCACATCCCGCACCGGCACCACATTGCCCGGGCTGCTGGGCAGCGCGATCAACGGCTCCAGCGCCGATAGGTCGATTTCATCGGTTTCGTCATAATCCGCGCCCGGGTCGGCCAGGATCTCCTGCCAGGCATCGCCTCTTCCCTGGGACCTGAGAAATTCCCGCACGGCACCATCCGATGGGAAGACTGTGCTGGTAGCTCCCAGTTCCGTGCCCATGTTGGCGATCACATGACGATCCATGGCCGTCAAATTAGCCAATCCGGGACCGAAATATTCGATAATTTTTCCTCTGCCGCCATCGACCCCATGACGGCGCAGCATTTCCAGAATTACGTCCTTGGCACTGACCCAATCGGGAAGTTGACCGACCAGACGCACCCCCATCACCTTGGGCACATTGATGTAAAGTGGGTTGCCTGCCATGGCCGTTGCCACTTCCAGCCCTCCGGCTCCGAACGATAGCATACCCAATCCGCCTGCAGCAGGCGTATGGCTGTCTGAGCCGACAAGCGTCTTACCGGGCACGCCGAATCGCTGCATGTGCACCGGATGGCTCACCCCGTTGCCCGGCCTGCTGTACCAAACACCGAACTTCCTGCAGGCGCTGCGCAAAAACAGATGGTCGTCGGCATTGCGATAATCAGTCTGCAGGAGGTTGTGACCAACGTACTGGGCGGAAAGCTCTGTACGTACCCGCCCGATGCCCATAGCCTCGAACGCCAGCATGACCATGGTGCCGGTGGCATCCTGAGCCAGCGTCTGATCCATGCGTAAACCGATCTCTTCACCGGCGATCTTTTTTCCCTCAATCAAATGGGCGTCGATTAATTTTTGCGTGAGGTTCCTAGCCATTTTGCCTGCCTTTCATTTACAACCATGAGCAATCCCAACACTATGTCTTCGTTGATCACAGGATTGGTCCAATAACGACTGGATACCAAATAGGCGGGATCAGTTTCCTCGGCCGGGTTTATCGCTGCGGTCTATATAATTGCTCAAGATGCCATCTTCATCTCCACGGCTTCTCCGCTGTTTGGCACCATCACCACCGGCACGGGTGAATGTTTGATGACTTTATCGGCCACAGCGCCGACCTGAAAATATCCGCCTGCACCTCGGGTAGCCAGAACCACCATGTCGATCTTTTCATTCTGAGTAGTTTTGATGATCTCTTGGGCTGGATCCCCAACGGCAATATGCTTGACATACAGCGGGCAACCGTCCAGTTCCTGTGAACAAATCTTGTCCAATCGTTCAGTGGCCTTTTCCTTTTCCCAGGCATAAATTCGATCGATATGCGACTGTTCGAAATTGCCGTAAAGGCCGCGATGATGAGCGATGTCGTGGATGACATAAAGCACATGGATTTCGGCGCCGTACTTTTCAGTTAACGAACGGACATGGGCCAATGCATGTTTGGCTCTCCCAGAGAGGTCTGTCGGCCATAAAATTCGTTTTACTTCCATGATAAGACTCCTTCCCCCGCGGTTGTGGGATCCCTGTCAGTCAGTCAACATCTGGATTTCAGCGGCAACGCCATAGCTCGGAGAATCGCCATGATCAGCAAGGCGCTCACATCGCCGTACCTGGGCTACCGTGTGCGACCGGAATAAAGAACAGGCGTCGGGATCATTGGCGTCCAGTGTATACGGTGGTGCATTGGCGCCCATGGTGGCACCCCCGGTGTCATTTGCATTTGTGGTCCTGAGCACGATATAAAATCCAGGTAAGATTTGCACTGCTGTTTCGAAAAAGAGCCCACTACCGCTAAAATTTCGCAGTGTAACCGGTCGGTATACGTTGCCGTTAAGCAAGGCGCAATGCATGCCGACGGTCTTAACGCAGCGTTGTTGAACTCGTCTGTTTTTCATCCTATTAAATTTCTCTATTTTTTCGGGTCCCAGATTGACGTCTTCGAAATCGAAGACTCGATGTAAAAGATTGATGGCAATTGCCATGCCTACTCAGGAATTGGTTATAACCCATTGAAGCTTTATGTTATTTAATCTTTGCTGGATGAGGCCTATCCCTCAAACGGTTGAGACAGTCAATTATTTGAGCCCCACCCTCAACCCTCTGATAAACTCTGCTGGCTATTTTATGCATTCAGCATTGCTATGGGACATCATGAAAACACCACCAAGCTTAGTGCTAACTGCCTTGAAGATTGGAAATCCCACCGAAATAATTACTTTTTATACTGCTTTTCACAAAGCGGTGTTTCTGTAAATAAATGGCCACGAAAGGAACGGATCATTCAAAAACGGATTGGATTTAATGGAATGTAGATTGCACTTTGTGACATATGCAGATGTCGCAGCACCATGAAACGCTGCTAACCGACGGCACATAAACGATGGTTTTTTGTTGTGTCGAGAGCATTCACCTAAGATATTTTGATAACCGTTTTATGACTAAAGGAGGTAATCCGATGATAGCAGATAAAGACGTATGCAACCAAATCCGCTCCTTATATCCTGATTTCGGGCAATGCGGTGAAAATTTGGATGTGAGATGGGATGAGAACAATCACGCTTGGGCGGTCGATTTCGAGTATAGAGGCAATAAAATCCGTCACTACCTTGATAACGAAGATGCTGCTTCCTGTGTGAACGGCAATCAATGCCTGGGCTTAGGCATTGAATTTGGGCAGTTTCGATGATCCCATTAAATTTGAAAGTGGCTGTCCGCTCCTGCGATACAGCCTCCATCGTTACCCGGACGTTCCACAGGCCTGCGTTTAGGGCCACCACAGAACCTGTGCGAACGTCGAAGGGCGACGCTGTGCGATCATGACCGCTCAAGTCAAATTTTACGGCACAAGAGGTTCCATTCCCGTATGTGGCCCGGGATTCCTGAAATTTGGGGGCAATACCACCTGCCTCCAGGTAACGGTCCCCAACACCGATAGGATAATCATCATCGATGCTGGAACCGGTATTCGGGAATTGGGTAAAGATCTCATGTCAATGGATCTGAGCCGCAAAACCATCGATATCTTTTTTACCCACTTTCATTGGGATCATATTCAGGGCCTTCCATTTTTCACGCCTGCCTATCTATCTGGCCAGCCGATCAACATCACTGTTTTAGGCAAAGGTCGGGAGATTACCAACCTGAAAGATATCTTCGACACTCAAATGCAGCAAGTGTACTTTCCGGTCCCATTGGACAAGATGGGGGCCAGGTTTGGATTCCAGAATTATGACGAGGAAAACAAGCGTCTTAGAAATGAGAAAGGCGTCAACATCATCGTCAAGGCGATCCGTCACCATCATCCCGGTGGTGCCTACTCTTATCGGTTCGAGGTGGACGGCAAGAGCCTTGTGTTCAGCACTGACATTGAGCATGTTGATGGCATTGATCAGAATATCGTGGCATTCTGCGACAGCGCCGATGTGTTGATCCACGATGCTCAGTACACGGATGATGAGCTCAAAGACAAACAAGGCTGGGGACATAGCAGCTTCAGCCAAGCTATACAGGTCGCCCGATCGGCTCACATCGACCGCTTAGTCGTCACCCACCATGACCCGGATCACGACGACTCTTTTTTGTCCGAAATGGAAGGCATCTGGCGGAAGCGGTTCGACGGCATGGTGTTCGCGCGGGAGGGAATGGTAATCGACTGGTAGAGAATCAATTTTTTGATTTACCCACTCAATTTCTTGATGATGACAACGGTTTGGACTAGTGGCAATTGTGCCGAATACCGATTTTTCACTTAAATTCAGTTAATTATGTTTTTCCATGCAATTGGTATGATCCTTGTTGTGTTTGATTTGATAAACAAGCGGCGGGTCGTATCGATTGTGATCAAATCGTCGTCCCTTTACCCAGAAACAACAACAATCAAGGTTTTTCAAAATAAGGAGGCTAACCATGATGAACGCATTTACTACCAAGGCCAAACGATGTTGCTCCCAGGCGCATGAACAGCTGGTCCGCCAACTCGGCTCATGCGAGATGGAATCCAATACCGCCGGAGAGCGGCATGATTGCTATCGACAGGCAGCCAAGATGAGCGGCGCCAGAGCCAAGAAATGCATTGCTAAAGGCAACCATTGATTGTGCTCCATCCAATCACGGTCAATACGATTCTGTACTGCCGGCAATGGGACGACATGGTTCGCTTTTACAGGGACCGACTCCAATTGCCAGTCAACTTTTTCAACGATTGGTTCATGGAATTCCACCTGACGGAAAAGACCCGTTTGAGCATTGCCGATGAAAGGCGATCGTCCGTTAAGAGCGCTGCTGGAAATGGCATTACCATCACGTTGGAAGTTGAAGAAATAGCGACGGTTCACAAAAGGCTAATGGCGATGGGATTGAAGGTCAATGGCATCACAAAGCATCCGTGGGATGCCCTCGTGTTCCATCTGTTCGACCCTGATAGCAATCGCATAGAAATCTGGCAGTCCATGGAAAGGGGTGAGGATCATGATCCAAATGGCAAAAATGGACTTTTGTCTCCTACACGACAGCGCAAAATAACAAATGAGGGACAAAATGAAGGAAAATAAAAAGCGTTTTTTTACCAGAGAAAATGATCGCCGTATCCAGGTATGTCTTCACGCACCTGATTGGGCGGAACATGCCAGATTCGAAGAGGACGACGAGCCCTGCGACGATGGCCGGGCCGCCATCAGCTGCGGAAACAGACGGGGCGAAAAACCCTGTACGGTATGATCCATCGATCAAACAAAAGGGTCGTTTCCCATACACTCGATGGGTTTTCCTGTTCTTCCTAACAAGGGGGTATCATGCAAACTAACATGGCTACAGCCTATTCAACCAACACTATCTCGGAAGAAAGCTTCGATTTCGGCGGCCTGGGAGTCGACTGGAAGATTGACGGTCCAATCACGCAGTCCCGTTTTGCCGTCGTCCATCATCCCATGGCTTCCCGTGCACTGGCGGCGCCATTGCACCGACATACACACGAAGATGAATACTCATTTGTTCTCCGCGGAACGCTCGGCGCGCTGCTGGGAGATGAAGTGGTCACCGCAAATCCCGGTAAATGGGTTATCAAACCGCGCGGGCAGTGGCATACGTTCTGGAACGCCGGAGATATTCCCTGTGAAATCATCGAGATCATTTCACCGGCTGGGTTCGAAAACTATTTCCGCGAAGTCGCCGCTGCCTGGGGGGATATGGAACAATTCGCCCGGATCAACGACAAATATGCCCTGGATATGGATTTTGACAGCGTCCAGGGGCTTTGTGACCGGTTTGGGCTGACATTCCCCTCTCTGTAAAAAGGAGCATATCATGGACCCAAGGATAATAAATACAGATAAGTTAACAACATTTCAGCAAACCTTCAAAGGCACGGTGATCAGCCCTTCGGATCCGAAATACGACCAGGCCCGTAAAGTCTGGAACCATATGATCGACAGACGACCGGCGATCATCGCCCAATGTTCAGGCACACAGGATGTAGTGCGAGCAGTACAGTTTGCCAGAGAAAATGATCTGCCTGTTGCCGTGCGGGGCGGCGGCCATAATGTTGCCGGCTACGCCGTCTGCGATGAGGGCATGGTCATTGACATGTCATACCTGCGTGACATAGCGGTCAATCCTGAAAAGCAAACCGTACGAGCCGGAGCCGGTGCCCGCTGGGCGGACGTGGATCGGGCCACCCAGCCCCACGGCCTGGCCACACCCGGTGGGGAGGTGTCCGAAACCGGTATCGCCGGCCTTACTCTCGGTGGAGGCGTCGGCTACCTGCGGCGTAAATATGGACTGAGTTGCGACAATCTGTTGTCCGTCGATATGGTCACCGAAGACGGCCTGGAAATTAAAGCAAATGAGAACGAGAATGCCGACCTGTTCTGGGCCTTGCGAGGGGGTGGAGGCAATTTCGGTGTGGTGACGGCGTTTGAATATCGCCTGCACCCGGTTGGACCGGACGTGATGACGCTGAACACCTTTTACCCCATCGAAGAGGCCGGACGAGTACTTTCCGCATGGCGGACATTCACCCGTTCGGCACCCGACGAGGCAACGAGCGCTTTTGCCATCTGGCAGATTCCCGAAGATCCGGAACTGCCTGCAGCGCTTCATGGAAAGTCGGTTTGCCTTTTTGACGGTATGTATGCGGGGCCAACCAAGGCGGGAGAAGAGGTTTTCAGACCACTGAGAGAACTCGGCGGCGCCATTCTGGATTTAAGTGGACAGGTCCCTTACCTGGATGCGCAACGGGCCTTTGATGGCTTTTTCCCCGACGGTGGTTTGTACTATTGGAAATCCCTGTTTATGGATACGATCAGTGACTCCGCCATTGAGACGTTGGTAGACGGTGCATCCGGGCGTCCCAATCCCGCCATTCTGGTCATTATCCGGCACCTGGGCGGGGCGATCAGTCGAACCAGCAGTGAGGCAACCGCCTTTAGCAACCGCCAGGCAGAGTTCATGCTCAGCATCGATGGGGGGTGGACCGACCCCAATGAATCCGAGCGTAACATTGAATGGATTCGACAATTCTGGAGAACCATGCGCCCCTTTTCCAACGGGGGCGTGTATCTCAATTTCCCGGGATTCGACGACCTGCAGGATAATCGTTGGCAAACCAGCCATGGTACAAATTACGACCGTTTGGCGAGAATCAAATTTAAATACGATCCCTCGAACCGTTTTCGATTCAATCAAAATATTATGCCGGCTTCGCTTTAGAACCTTCCCGCTAAACGCTTCAAACAGCATGGAACATATCTAAAATGAAATCGATACTTATCGTCGATGACGAAGACATCATCCGAAAATATCTACGTCGACTTCTTGAACCGCTGGGCTATCGGGTGATAGAGGCTTCAGATGGAAACGCGGCGATCAAACAGTACAATGAGTATAAACCCGATCTGGTTATCATGGACATTATAATGCCCGGCAAAGAAGGGATCGAGACCATGTTCGAGCTCAAACAATTAAACAAAAATATCAAATTAATCGTGATGTCTGGGGGCGGACGAGTAAAGCCGGACAACTATCTTCGCATTGCTGAAGCGTTAGGCGTCTGCGCCGTAATGAAAAAACCCTTTGAAAAAAAGGTATTGCTATCCACCGTTTGCAAAGCACTGTCGAATTAAACCAAGCCATTTGCGGCTCAAAGCGACCTCTCACGAACCCGGTTCGTCCGGACGAATCGTAAAGCAAGAGGAAAAAAAAACGATGCCCGCGACATCCAATCGTCAAAAACGATTCCTGGTGACTGGTTCCACCGACGGTATCGGCCGGTTGACAGCCCGGCGCCTGGCGAAAATGGGCCATGCCGTGCTGGTGCACGGCCGCCGTCCGGACACCGTTCAGGCTGTCGCGGACGACATTCGCCGGGAAAGCGGCAATCCGGAGGTGTCCGGTATCGTCGCCGATTTTTCGTCCCTGTTCCAGGTCCGGCATATGGGCAACGAACTTGGCGGCCGGATCGACCGTCTGGACGTCCTGATCAACAACGCCGGGGTCCTGCCCGCCGAAGCGGAGAACGGCAGTCGCCCCTTTAGCGAGGACGGTCACGAACTGTGCATGGCGGTCAACTATCTGGCCCCGTTTCTGCTCACAGGCCTGCTGATGCCGATCTTGCGCGCATCACCGGGCGCAAGGGTTCTCAATGTCAGCTCGACGGCCCAGGCGACAGTCGACCTGGATGATCTGATGCTGGAAAAAGGTGCCTATGCGCCCATGGAGGCCTATGCCCGCAGCAAACTGGCCCTGGCAATGTTCACCATGGAGCTGAGTGTGCAGCTGGAAAAGGATGATGTGACCGTCAACTGCCTTCATCCGGGCAGTCTGCTGGACACCAAAATGGTTCGCCGGGCGTTCGGCCGCCCCCAGGGTAGCGCGGCCTCGGGCGCCGATGTACAGGTGTACCTGGCCACGGCCCCGGAACTGGCCGGGGTTTCCGGTGTCTACTTTGACCGCAAAACCCGGTCACGGGCCCATGAACAGGCCTACGATCGTGGCTCCCGCGAACGCCTCTGGCGGCAAAGCCTGTCGCTGACCGGTCTGGTGACTGATCTAACATCCTGACTTGCAGATCCCACCGGCTGTTGTCTGCCATGATCGTTTATCTTCATGGGTGTGGTAGGATTAACTGCCATTCACCGTAAAAGAGGGCCTCAACCAAAGACGATGTTACGCAGGTCCACCGCCATCTTTCAGCGCCAGTTCCCAGCCGTTGAGCGTATGGGTGCAGGCCGTCGGCTGCTGCCCCACGGATGCGGCGAAAGCCTGAATCTGCTGGAGCGCCTGCCGGCGCCACCTCTCCCGGCCGGTTAACCGTCCGAGGTGCAAAAGAAAGACTCCCTTTCCATTCCACGGGGTTGTGGGCATGTTGCAGCAGATAAGGACTTTTTTCGTGAATGAAACGGTTTGGCATGAGATGGCATCCTCCTTGGACGTACGCACTGAGCGGCACTGCATACAATCTGCCAGTGAACCGCCTGACCTGAAATGGGGTGCAGCCCGTATTTTCCATGTTCGTCCGCTGTATGTTGCGGAATCTTGACAATTGGGTGTATTGTATCCTAATCATATGTAAAGCTGTTCTTCCATACCGTTACTGACGCATCCCCGTTGCACCCGTCTGATTCCGTAATTTGTACTGGCAGATTATCTGCTCATCCGTCATCTCGAAAAGTATCTCACGTTGGTGGTGGCCGTTATGCATGGGGGGGGTCGTGAACGGATCGAACTGTTCAACAATCATTGGAAATGAAAAAAAAACAGCAACGAATTGTAAGAAAACAGCTCTATGAGACCTTACATCCTGACAGGCTGCCCCTTGACTTCATCGCCGCGATCGCTGGCGATCGGGAGTTGACCGCCGAAGAGCGGAAATCTTTCGAGCACTTGCTAACCCGGCATGGAGATAAGATCTATGTGGATATGCTGTTTGTCTTGACGCACCAGTATTTCCCTGAGGAAACGGCCCGACAGCTTTGGGATAATATTATTTGCCACAAAAATACCATGGAAACGCGGCTGGGAAGAGCGTTGGGCATCTCCGTGGCCGCCATGGATTACTTGACCAATGTGGATAAGGTCTTAGAAGCGCCCTGCGTGATCAGTAAGAGAAAAATTGTTGAAATCGCCGAAATCGCTTTAAAAGACGGGCTCACCCAACTTTTTGATGTGTCCACCTTTCGCACTAAATTGGGAACCGAAATCAAACGTTATAAAAGATACGGATCCGAAGTTTCCTTGATCATGATGGACATCGACGATTTCAAACAAGTCAATGATTCTTATGGTCATCCGGAAGGTGACCGGGTGTTGTCGGAGATTTCGACGCTTATTTTGAAAACCGCACGGGATCTTGATATCTGTTCGCGCTACGGCGGCGAGGAGTTCGCCGTCATTCTTCCCCAGACAGGCCAGCAGGAGGCATTACGGCTGGCGGAAAGGATCCGGAAGCGCGTTGAAAATCGATTTAAAAAGGATTTAAACGTGACTATCAGTCTGGGTGTGGCCACATGCCCGCGGGTTGCCAAGTCGGCCGAGGCGCTTGTATCCAAGGCGGATAAAGCGCTGTTCCAATCCAAAAAAAGGGGTAAAAATCGAGTTACATTATCCTGAATGAGAATTACGTCAGTCGCGCCAAGGACATCACCAAAGGAAAAAACGATGCCGTCGGAACCGCACCCCATGCGTGAGTTGCTTGCTTTGTTCAAAACGCTCGATGGGCAATCCTTCAACAGCTATCAGCGACTACTGAACAAGGCCTTTGACCATCCCCTTTACCACCTGCGTTTCATCCACATTCAAGGCAGTCCCGGCGCTTTCCCCGCATCGGTGTGCCACCTCGGATTGACAATCGCCGGGCTTGGCTTGCCTGACCGCTGTCTATCCACCAAGCCGCGAAAAATGGCGACGGCCGACTACCTCTTGCGCGCCTTGCGGGCGGGGGTGGCCACCCATGCCCGCCAGAACCGCGGGCACCAGGGAAGCGGCTCTTTTCAGCCCCTGTCTCTTCCCCCCCAGGTGCTGGAACGTAACATTGTGAGTTTTGAAAAAGAGACGGTTCAAATCGCTTTTCACATCAGCCTGCCGGGATCAGCCGATAACCGAGTTCTCGGCCGGCAGGCGACGCAAATGTTCGCCCAGGAGCTGACCGGGATCGTTGATACCCTCAACGCATGGATCGCGAACACCGCTCAACTTAAAAGACACTGTGATGTCATTGAAGATATGGTGGTCCTTCAAAACGAATTGGCCCAATACGGCCTGATGGCCTTTGTCGGCGACGGTGCCATTTTGCCAAGGCAGTCCGGTGTTTCCCAAGTCCCGTTGAAAGAAAACGCCGTGGCTTTTTATGCACCGGATCAAATGGCCGTGGAAGTTGAGTTCAAAAATACCGGCCGTAAAAGGGGGCTGGGCATCCGTCCGGGTGTCAACGTGCTTATCGGAGGCGGTTTTCATGGTAAATCCACCCTACTCGATGCATTGGTCAAAGGGATCTACCCTCATATTCCAGGAGATGGCCGCGAGCAAGTGGTCACCCATCCCGATGCGGCATTTATTTGTGCCGAAGACGGGCGGGCGATCACGGGACTGGATATCTCCGGTTTTATCGACAACCTACCTGGTAAGGTGGACGCTAAACGGTTTTGGACGACAAATGCCAGCGGCAGCACTTCCGAGGCCGCCGCCATCATCGAGGCCGTGCTTGCCAACGCCAAATTGCTTTTGATCGACGAGGATTCGTCCGCCACCAATTTTCTGATCAAAGACCGTCATATGCGCAGGCTGATACCGATAGATACCATCACCCCCCTTTTTGACCGTGTCCAGGAGCTTTATCAACGCTTTGAGGTCAGCACGCTGATTGTGGTCGGTGGCAGCTCGGAATATCTCGGTGTCGCTGAACATGTGATTGCCATGAAAGATTATCTGCCCGTATACATGACAGAAAAGGTTCGCCATTTGTCGCTGCCCGAACCGAAGCGGCCAGCCAATCCATTGAGACTGTCAGACAATCGCCGGTTGGGGGCTGACAATTTTAATCCCTCATACCGCGCCCGGCGCTTGGGCAAAACCCTACCAGTACGAATTAAACCACTGCGGCTTCAAGAAATGGTTTTAGAGTACGGCAATGAACAATTGGACCTGACCAAACTGACGGCGCTGGTCGACCCGCATCAGGTGATTGCCGTTGGATACGCGTTGTTGCTGGCCAGGAAGACAATTAAGGATCAGCTGGTGTCGCCATCCGATCTGGCTGGTGTGTTGGACAACCTGATTGAAAATGAGGGGTTGTCAATTCTTTCCTGGCGTAAAGGTGCTCCTGTCTTTTTTGCCCGCCCGCGAAAATTGGAGTTAGCCGGAGCGATCAATCGTCTCAGGAACCTGAAGGTTGAAAATTAATGGCACCATCGCTTTCTCTTTGATGTTGCAGATGGTGGCCCTGGAAAACAGCGCCGCCGGTCTGAAGACCGGCCACCGTTTTCCAGTCTAATATTTAGCGGTTTCGGTGTGCACCGGCCGTGCCGCCGCATCCTTTCGCCCGGCTCCCATGCGCCGCCATATCTGCCCGCAGACAAAGGGAACCAGGCTCATGGCCATGATCAGCAGCCACCCCCCGGGTCCGGGCGGCACCGTCCGCAGCAAATCCGACAAACCGGGCAGATAGACCGCGGCGACCAGCAGGCCGGCGCATAGTCCGATCGACCCGGCGATGTACGGATTGCGGACAATCTCGTTGTCCAGCAGCCTGCTTTGCGGGTGGCGCAGGTTGAAAACGAACCAGAGCTTGCCGAAAGCCAGAGTCAAAAAGGAAATCGTCACCGCGCGGTGACTCTCGGCACCCATCGGATAGAATGCGATCGAAAGGGCCGTCAGGACACAGATCGCGATCAGCACAGCCCACCCGGCCACCGCCTTCCAGTGGTCGCGGGTCAGGACCGATTCGGCACGGGGCCGGGGCGGCTGTTTCATGATTCCCTGGCTGCCCGGCCCGATGGCCAGGGCCAGGGCGGGAAAGACATCGGTAATCACGTTCAGGTAGAGGATCTGCAACGGATACAGCGGAAGCGGCAGATTGGAGAGGCTTCCGGCCACCGAGGCGGCGGCCGTATTTTTAACGTTGGCCTGCCTGAAACCCGATCCGGCGCGTGGCTACGTGCTGGCCATGACTCTGGCGGCCGTCACCCTGGTGACCGCCATCACCTGTGCGACCATGCATGGCGACCTGTTCGGCGGTGTGTATCGCGTGGATCTGTTCTCCCAAACTTTCAAAGCCCTGTTGGCCATGGGATTTTTTCTGGTGGTGGTCCTGTGCGACGATTTTGGCGGTATTGCTCCCACACACCATGCCGAAGCCACCTTCCTGCTCAGTGTGTGTACCCTGTCGATGATGGTGCTGGCCTCGGCCGTGCATCTTCTGGCCATCATCCTGGCCCTTGAATTGTCCAGCTATTCGCTTTATCTGCTGGTTTTCATGCGCAGTGACCGACGATTGGAAATGACTGCCGGACTACGTTATTTTCTGGTGGGCGCCAGTGCCTCGGCCATTATGCTTTTTGGCCTGGCGTTGATATATGGAGCCACGGGCGCCATGCATGTCGACCAGCTGATCGTGATGCTGGCCGGCCGCTTGGACCAGCCCATGGTGGCCGGCGGACTGCTGCTCACCCTGGCGGGTTTCTTTTTCAAACTGGCGGTGTTTCCCTTCCATTTCTGGGCCCCCGACGCCTATGAAGGTGCGCCCAACCCCGTGGCGGCGTTCATTGCCGCCGTATCCAAGGTGGCTGCCATCGCCATTTTGCTGCGTCTCGTCTCCCTTGCCGGCGGGGGCGGCGATATGCTGGCCAGGGGCATGATGGCCATGGCCGTGGTGTCCATGACCGTGGGTAATCTTGCAGCCATCGCCCAGAAGGACTTCAAACGCCTGATAGCTTTTTCCAGCGTGGCGCATGCCGGCTACCTGCTATTGGCCATGCTGTGCATGACCCCGGCGGGATATGCGGCGGCCATGTTTTATGGTGCGGCGGTACTGGTCATGAAATTCACCTGTTTCATGGTCATGATCCGGGTGGCCGCCGATGGCCGCAACCTTCAGATCAGTGAACTGGCCGGCCTGCATCGTCGCGAGCCGCTGCTGGCCCTGGCGTTGATGCTGGCCCTGTTCGTCCTGGGGGGCATTCCACCCACGATCGGTTTTTCCGGCAAACTCTTCATTTTTGTCGCCGCCATGCAAAAAGGCTATCTGCTGCTGGTGATCATCGCCATGGCCAATGTGGTCATCTCCCTCTACTACTACCTGATGGTGCTGAAGGCTGCCTACCTCGACGAGCCAGTTGATCCGGTGCCGGCCATCGACCTGAGTCTCACCCACCGCTTGCTGGCCACGTCCATGATTGTCCTGATTATCGGCATAGGATTCTACCCGGCCCCTTTGCTGGACTGGGTGCAGGCCGCCGTGCAGGGACTCCCCTGATCGTTCCAATGAATGGGATCGGATAAACTCAAAAATTTGATTATTTTGATTAATATATTGATATCATCAAAATATTGGGATTTATAAATACGGTGGGTTCACGTCGATTCAATTTATTTTCAGGCAGATAACCATCTACATACCATCGGCACACTCTTTGATTCTCCATATTAAAATGAAAGATGACCCGAAAACACGCGACTGTTTTTAAGGGTAATTACATCAACGATCACAAAAACGCATATCAATAGGGGTGTACCATGATCGAGAATAGCAATACCAAAGAAATCCAGAAAGACGAACATGCATCGGCAATGGAGGAAAACGACGACCAATCCTGCTGTGTCTACATTGACGCCTGTGGTTGTTATGTCGACCCGTGCTGCTGCTCATCCGCATATGTCGCCCCAGCCAGCGCATGCTGCTGTTAAGGAGTACGAATAGAGTAAAACATGCGATATAGAAACAGCGTTGGCTTCAGGGTGCAATTAAAAAGCAAAAAGGATCATAAGAAGTTACCATCTATGTCTCAACCAAGCGACGTAACCGTTAGGCAGATTATGGTCCGAAACCAAACGAAAGGATAATCCAATGACAAATATACCAACCAGAGACATAACCGGTAAATGCGAAGGTGAATGCCGGGATCGCGTTTTCGAAGGTGAACAGGAACGCCAGGATTTCATCAATGCGTCCTCAAAAGGGTATGACACGCCGGCTGAGCATTCACCGTCCTGGACTGCAAACCGAAACGATCCACCGGGTACGATGGGTGGCCGTATTTAGCGAAGCTGTAAATTAAAGTTTCTCAATCCATCCATTATTTATTGGGTTGATGCTCAGGTCAGGCTTACCAGTCGGGAAAAAATAATAGTATGTAGAATCACCACACCGGCAGCGTTCGTTGATCAAATCGGAATGGCTGTTCAATTAAGCGAAAGCGTCGTTTATTTGAGCGGCCTTTTTGATTCACTCCGTTTTGCCTTTGATCTGCTTCATTCGCCATTGTTTTGATGCGGTATTGATGCTAAGTTCACAAAGAGTGCTTATACAGTTGGTATTTAACAATTGGGAGCGGATCCAAACCGTTTTTTGATAATAGAATGGAAAACAAATTAAATTAACTAAATTTTTTCAATAAATTAGCGGCGGTTACATGCGTTACCACGGTGTCATCGAATTTCACTGACATAACATTCGACGCAAGCTCAGCCGAAGCGCTGACTTGGAATCCCACTTTGATTTTAGGGTTAGCATCCAAGGATCATGATAGGAATGGAGACTGTATTCTTAAAAGTTACATCAAACGTTCTTTCCTATGTTGGTGAAGCCGACACACAAAAGCAAATATCAATCAAAGCATCTTCATCATTATTAACAGAAAAAATAATATTAGCGAATAAAACCAATAAATTGTTGATTAGAATTGCGAACTCAATTGACCTCGTACTTGGGGATACTGGTGCAATATGGCGTTCACACAATCAAAAATATGAAAAAGAATTTGATACTCTGTTTCATTTTTTACGTAATTATCCTGATCAAGAATTTGAGTTTATATGTTCAATAAAATAATGCGAGTTGCAGTATTCATAAATTACTAACTGCACAGGGCTAAGTTGCCTAAGAGCTATAATCGACAGGCCTGATTATACAGGTATCTTTCCAACTAACCTTGAAATCACAAAGACTTGTGTTTTTTTCTATTAACAACCGCGCCGGGTTCTAAATAAATCACTAACATTACAATAAGATACCACAGGTCTCGCCCGCCCTTCCTGCGTTGTTGTTTCTCACCCTGCAGCCAACCGGTCCGTGCCTCATCTTCAAATATCGCACGGCAGCTCGACGGTACCAGGTGATGGCCGAAATCGAAAAATAGAGAACGAACCATAGCACTACCGAGCATCTTTTTTCAATCTTCATATCCGGAGCTATCTTCGTATTTAAGTACGGACCTATAAATTGTCGAGAATTGGTTTTTTAGGTCTATGCATGAAAATTACCGTCTGTATGGCCGATTTGTCAATTTCCCTTGTTGTCGCCGCCTTCAAGATCTCCTAAATCGTCATGCGATGGGAAAGTTAAAGGGCCGGACGGTGCAACCAAGTTGCTTATACTCTCCCCGGCACCTTTAGAAACCCAATACGCAACTTGCGGATAGAAATTTCTTTATGTTTGATAGAAAGAACATACCACATAATGTTCTTAGCTTTTGTTTACTGCTATGTAGGAAATAAAATTAAATTTCAGTATGATAGGCCACTTCATACAAGATCTTGTGGCCTGCTTTTCCCGGAAAAATAAACGCTTTGGTCTGCATATCTTTACTGATCAAGTTGGAAGGGGTGAAACCGGAAACCGGCATCACCCCTTTTTACATCAGCCATAAATATTCTCAATCCATCGGATCGCTTCCACATCGCTGATCGTTCCCAGATACCTTTGTGTGGTCGAAAGATTCGCGTGCCGGAGGATGACTTTTGAAATAATTTCAATAGGTACGCCAGATCGACTTGCATAGGTGGCAGAATGCCGACGCAGGTCATGAGGTCTGAGTTTAACACCGACCAGTTTGCCGGATTTGATCACCATCATTCTGGCAGCCTCATAAGTAATCGGGAATATCCGATCACTGGATGCATTGCACACCTGCAGCGCGTATTCACGCAGCCGATCCCCCACTTTCTGTGGGATGAATACAAATTCGTATTCCTTGCCGCTTTTGGGCTCACGCAGAACCAGTTTGCGGCCCTGCAGATCTCCCAATCGTAGTTTCAGTACTTCACCAATGCGCATGCCGCCTCGGGCCATTAATTCTAGGATCAATCGATTTCGAACCTTGGTGGTGCGGAAGATGATTTCGTCAATGGTTTCCTTTTCGATGATTTTCCACCTCAAAGGCACCCTCTCCCGATACAATTTTCGGATCATGGGTCTATCGCATGGATTAAGAAGTTCGGGATCGATATTATTGCGGACGAAGTTGAAGAAAGAAGAGAGCTGGGAATAACGGATTCGCTTGGTGTAGGGTTTGTTTCCTTCGGTAAGACGGTTCAGGTAGGTCAGAATTTGTTCCGGAGTGACTTGGTCAACGGGCCCGTCACCGAATTCCTGGATAAACCGTTCGATGATGGCCCGGTAGGCTCGCACCGTATTTTTTTTTCGAATGGGTCTTGTGGTAATCGATCCAGATTTTGGCTGCTTTGGAAAGTTTCATAGCCTTCCTCCTTGGGTTAAAGGGTTCACGATACGGGTAGTACCCAAGATAATCGTATGATATCCAGTTGCTAAATGCAAATTCTGCGTGATCCCTGATATTTAAATGCGATGGCAAGTAAACCCAAGTTCGAGCTGGGTCCGTTTTTGTGGGATAGCCAGAGCGTACGTATGTGGCCCGACGAATGACGTGGTGATGGTGACGTTTTTAGAATTTCCAAACCAGGATCCCAATATGAAGCCATTGATTCAGGGGGCGATCGACTGCATTGAATCAGATCTTTTGAAATTATTCTTGACAAAGATTCATGGAGAATTAATTTTTACTACGTTTCGTTAATTGGCGAATTAAAGGATATAATATGCTTTCCTTCATGAATATCACCAAAGCCCTGTCTGACGAAAACAGAATCAGAATCCTGATGGCACTGCATGCCAATGACGAGTTGTGCGTTTGCAACATCAACGAACTGCTTGAACTGGCCCCTTCGACGGTATCCAAGCACTTGTTTCTGCTGAAAAATGCACGATTACTAAAGGCACGCAAAGATGGGCGTTGGATGTATTACCGATTGAACCGCGATCAGGATGCGTCAGAAATAGTAACTCAAGCACTGAACTGGATTGTTAACTCGGTTTCGAATGAACCGGTGATCAAGGCGGATCGTGAAAAGCTTGAGCGTATGCTGTCTGTAGCTTTGGAAACAGCTTGCGCACGTTAATTGATGCAAGCCAACATTCCCTCAAAAATTACGCGGAGGGTACTATGAGCGGACAACACAAAATTTTGTTCATCTGCCAGCACAACAGCGGGCGAAGTCAGATCGCCGAGGCCTACCTAAAGAAATTTGCCGGTGAAGCCATTGCAGTTGAAAGTGCGGGTCTTGTGCCCGCTGAAAAGGTTAATCCACTGGTGGTCGAGGTGATGCAAGAGGAAGGCATCGACCTTTCAGGGAAACAACCGCAGAGTGTTTTTGACCTTTTCAAAGCAGGAAATCTCTATGATCACGTGATCACGGTTTGCCATGATTCCGAATCCCAATGCCCCATATTTCCCGGCATCACCAAGCGCTGGCATCTGCCATTTCCTGATCCCGCCAAGGTGGAGGGTACCATAGAGGAAAAACTCGTCAAAGTTAGAGAAATCAGAGATGCGATTAAAAATTGGCTGTCAGATCCCCAGGAGGGGACATTTTCGTACAAAACCCTCAAACGACGCTGATACGATAGTTGTATTGGTGGGAACCTCATGAAAACTGCTAACAATGTTATTCAGGGCAGATAGAGGATTTAGCGATGGATGAATCACAAACCCCAAAACTCTCATTTTTGGACCGGTTTCTAACCCTGTGGATTTTTCTGGCGATGTTTGTCGGCGTGATCGGCGGGTATCTCTTCCCTGACGTTCGCAACGTGATTGACTATTTCCAGGTGGGAACCACCAACATTCCCATCGCCGTTGGTTTGATTCTGATGATGTACCCACCTCTGGCCAAGGTAAGGTACGAACAACTGCCGCAGGTATTCCGTAACGTCAAGGTGTTGGTCCTTTCCCTGATCCAAAACTGGGTCATCGGTCCGATATTGATGTTCCTGCTGGCCATCGCCTTTCTCTCCGGTCACCATGAGTACATGGTCGGTCTGATCCTCATTGGTCTGGCCCGCTGCATCGCCATGGTGATCGTATGGAATGACCTGGCGGCCGGAGACCGTGAATACTGCGCCGGCCTGGTGGCATTCAATTCCATTTTTCAGGTGCTGTTTTTTTCGGTCTACGCCTATGTGTTCATCACGGTGCTTCCGCAATGGTTTGGCATGGAGGGCATGGTGGTGAAAATTTCCATCGGCCAGATTGCCGAGAGTGTCTTCATTTATTTGGGCATCCCGTTCCTCGGTGGGATGGCTTCCCGCTTCATCGGTTTGAAGCTCAAAGGTGCCCAATGGTATGAACAAACCTTCATTCCCAAAATCAGTCCGATAACCTTGATTGCGCTGCTGTTCACCATCCTGGTCATGTTTTCCCTCAAAGGGGAGCATATCGTGCAGCTTCCCCTGGACGTGTTTCGTATCGCCATCCCGCTTTGCATTTATTTCGTGGCGATGTTTTTTGTGTCATTCTACCTGTCCATGAAGGTTGGGGCCACTTACGAACAGTCCACCACGCTGAGTTTTACCGCTGCCTCAAATAACTTCGAACTCGCCATCGCCGTGGCCGTGGCCGTGTTCGGCATCGATTCCGGACAGGCGTTTGCCGCCGTGATCGGTCCGCTGGTCGAAGTGCCAGTATTGATCGCCCTGGTGAATGTCGCGTTCTGGTTCAAGCGTAGGTATTTTCCCCATGCCGTCAATACGGTCACCGGCGTCTGCCATGTCCGCCACCGGCCTACTGGATTGGAGGAATGCAACTGATTCAGTTTGAAGATGGAGCAACCGAAACGAACGGACAAATCAATATGCAACCCTATACAGTATTTCCCAACCCACCTATCGAGGACAACGGCCCTGTTTGCAGGTCCTTTTTGAGCATGGGTATCCACGATTTCCATCAGGCCTGCGGATACGTGCATGAACTGCCCTACGGCTATAATTCCGACCGTGACGATCTGATGATTCTGTTTAAGGAAAAGATGGGCAGCTGTACTACCAAGCATGCGGTCATTGCCGCGCTGGCGGCCGAAATGGAAATCGCTGTCGAAAAACACATCGGCGTCTATCCAATGACTGAAGCGCTCGTGACCGGAGCGAATGCAATCCTGGATCGATTTAAGCTGCCCTATCTGCCCATGGTGCACTGTTTCCTTGTTTTCGAAGAGCACTGGATTGATCTTTCCGAAGGCAACCAAAATGGAAAGAACGGTCCGATTGATGATTTTCTTTACACGGAAAAGGTCATAGCAAACATACCCGGCAAGGATGAATATCTGCTTTATCGAAGGGCGCTCAACGAGCATGTCCTTACACGTCCGGAATTTTATGACATAAACATAAAAACCATTCTCAAGGCTCGGGAGGAAGGACTCTCCCTTTTGAGAGCAAATATCCAGCAATGAGGAGATCCACCATGAAAAATGAAAATGCCGACATTCTTCGCCAATTGGTAAGAAGTCGATATGCCCAGACAGTAACCGGAAAGGGCTGCGGATGCACACCCAATGCTGTTGGCGGGTGTTGCGGTTCCAGTTCAGACAGCATTGAACAAGTCAACCGGTTAATGGGTTACTCCGCTGATGAATTAAAGAGCGTCATAAAAGGTGCCAACCTTGGCTTGGGCTGCGGCAACCCGACGGCCATCGGTGAACTCAAGCCCGGTGATGTTGTGCTGGATTTGGGCAGCGGGGCGGGATTCGACTGCTTTCTTGCAGCTCAACAGGTCGGGAAAAACGGCCGCGTCATTGGTGTAGACATGACGCCTGAGATGGTCTCCAAGGCCAGGGAGAACGCGGTGAAAATGGGCGTGAACAATGTGGCGTTTCGATTGGGGGAGATCGAACACCTTCCTGTGGCCGACAACAGCGTGGATATCATCATTTCCAACTGTGTGATCAACCTTTCGCCCGAAAAGCGACAGGTTTTCCGGGATGCTTACCGCGTGTTGAAACCGGGAGGACGCCTGTTCGTTTCCGATGTCGTCGCGACAGCCGAAATGCCTGATTCCCTGCGCGAACAGGCGGCGATGATGACCGGATGCATCGCTGGCGCTGAACATATTGATCAGATCCAATATTATTTGGAGGAAGTGGGATTCAAGAATGTTAAAATCGAACTCAAAGGCCGCAGCAAGGAGTTGGTCAGCGGATGGTTTCCTGGAAGCGGGGCCGAAAATTTTGTGGCGTCGGCCGATATTCGTGCCGTAAAGCCAAAGTAGATTGATGGCAAGAACCTACTCTGAATTCTTATACTATTTTTTGAATTGCCTACGATTGGTATTAATCGAAAATCATGCGATCATTTTCAGATTGCGACAGTATTAACAAGGGTGAACCACTAACCGGATCCACTCTTCTTGGATTAGACCTATATCAGACCAGGATATCCAGATGCTAAATGCAAATTCAGCTGATCCCTGATACTTAAACTCGATGGCAGAAAGCACAAGGAAAGCTATGGTACGTTTTTTGTGGGATAGCCAGAACGTACTGGTGGCCATGAAGATTCTTGCCACTGATCCGAGGCACATCTATCCTAACATTTGGCAATGATGCGATTCGAAAGCTTATCTCAAAATTTGGAATCAAGCCAAACCTAATAGCAGATACCAGATCGCCCGATTCCCGGACTTGACATATCCAGGCTTATTACTATTGTGATGAATAGACCGACCGGTCTATTCATAGTCACCAACTCAAACAGGAGACGAAAAATGAAGATATCCAAAGACGCAGTGACAGTTCAGTTGGAGATTCCGGGCGCCGTAATCCGTCAGCAAAAGGGCTTCGGCGAGGCCGGCGAATTCGGTACCATCAGCAGCGAGTACTTCACACTCGCGGCAGGGGTCGATACCACTCCTCTGTTCCAGGGGTTGGACGGTGATAGCTGCCAGTGCCCCCACTGGGGCTTCGTGCTGAGTGGCCGCCTTACCACCACCGACACGGACGGCCAGCAGGAGTCGGTCGCCGCGAACGATTTGTTCTACTGGCCACCCGGGCACAATGTGAGGGTCGACGCCGACGCGGAAATCATCATGTTCAGCCCCCAGCGAGAGCACAGCCACGTCATTGAGCACATGGCCGAAAAGCTGAACGGATAGCCGGGGCCCAGGGGGTGGCGTGGACGGCCGACGCCACTCCCTTCTCCCTTTCACGGCCGAAGGAGGCGTAATGAGTATAGAGTCGTCAACGCGCGAGCGCCTGATCGCCACAGGCCTGCCCATGATCTTGGAACGAGGATACAACGGCCTCGGCCTGCAGTCCCTGCTGTCGGCGGCGGGCGTCCCGAAAGGGTCCTTCTACCACCATTTCCGTGACAAGGAGGACTTCGCGCTCCAGGTCGTCGATGCCTATATGCGGGAGGTGCACGCAGGCCTCGACGCCTGCCTCGGAGACCCTTCAGTCAATCCGCTCGACCGGGTACGCCGTTTTTTCGCATCGACACAGCAAATCTACCGCCATCAGGGGTACATGGGCTGCCTGCTTGGAGGGCTCGGCCAGGAGCTTTCGGGGGTAAGCGATGCCTTCCGGCTGAAGATCGAAGAGTGCTTCACAGAGATCGCCACCCGCCTGGCCGTCTGCCTTAACGAGGCACGGGAGTGTGGCGACCTCCCGGCCACCTCCGATCCGCAGCAGCTGGCCACCCTACTGGTCGACTGCTGGGAGGGCGCGGCGCTACGAAGCCGGCTGCAGCGTGATCATGCCCCCCTGGAGGCGATGCTCGAATTCTATTTCCGGTCAGCGGGCAAATCCTGACACAGGAAGGAGAGTCCGAGTTCTCGCACAGGACCGAAGTTGGCGAAGTGGGCAATCCGCCGTGCCTAGTAGACATCTATGGGATATCAATGTGAGCTTAAAGAAATATGGAAATATCATGGTGAAATTGGTTAAGTATACACCAACGTTCGCCTTGCTCGTATTCGTTACTTTTACAACAGCCTGTTCCAGCATTGCGATAAGAACGGCAATTGAAATCAATGCGCCAACTGAAGAGGTGTATGCTGTTCTTTCAGACTTGGACTCGTATCCAAAATGGAATCCGTATCATCGGAAAGTGGAAGGAAAGTTTGAGGAAGGCGCTCAGCTAAAAATATATGTCTTGCGTCCTGACGGAAAGAAAGCTGAAGTGCCTCCCCACATGTTGCGTATCGTTGAAAACGAAGAAATTACCTGGGGAGGTGGCATCCGTGGAATATTCCATGCCTATCCGGATGTTGCCCATACAAGGTTAAAAATGCTGTTATCATACATGAATTTTATAGTATACCATTTGGACATCAATCCTATTAATGCCTGTATTTACAGTAAATTATTACCTATTCAAGAATCGCTTTGTGCGTTAAGCGGATAGGCATGGAATATTCTATGGTGTACATAGCTTTTTATTGAAGTCGGAAGCCCCAGGTAAAACACTGTTAAAACACAATGAAGATTTCTCCGGCATAGCCATTGGATTCGCGGATTTGCCTCCAGATGTAATCGCCGAAGGTTACCACCAAATGAATAAAGCGTTGAAAGTGCTGTTAGAGGCTAAAAAGTAATGTAGGTGGGTTTGACAATCCAGCGCTGACAAAGGAGGAATTATGCCAAAAGACCACAAGATTTCCAGGCGCACCTTCCTCGCCGCAGCAGGCGGTACAATAGTAAGCATAGGTTTGCCGGGAGCTTTCATTAAACTCCCTGATGTGGAGCAGCGTGCTCTGGCAGCCAGCATCAGACCGGACGGCAGGCCGCGACTTCCTCCTGGGCAGGAGGCAGTCGCAAAGCTTCCAGATATGGGCGGCACACCTGGAAGTGCTACTGTTTCGAAATGGAGCCTGCGTGTCCATGGTGAGGTGGAAAGACCGGTCGTCCTTTCCTACGAAGAGCTGCTCAACCTGGACCAGGAGGATGTTATCTGTGATATTCATTGTGTCACTGGTTGGACGCTTCTGGATTCTAAATGGAGTGGTGTTCGCCTGGCAACCATCATAGACAAAGTTAGGCCTCGCAAAAGCGGAGGCTTTATCATTTTTGAGGCTGCCGGTGGATACACTAGCAACGTTCCCATAAGTGAAGCCCGAAAGGAGAACGTGATCCTTGCGCACAGTTTCTTTGGTGAGAAACTGCCGCAGGCACACGGCGCCCCTGTACGTGTTGTGATCCCTGATCGCTACTTCTACAAAAGTGCCAAGTGGATAGAGGCTGTCAAGGTCACCGTTCGCGATGAGCCCGGATTTTGGGAAAGCCAAAGTTACAGCAACTCAGCTGATCCATGGAAGGAAGAACGTTTCCAATAGAGGTATCGAAGCGAGTGTCCATATAGGATTGAGTTCCTTCTTGGGGTCAAGGGTTTATGATTGGGGCAGCACCCAAGGAAAGCCTATGATATCCAGATGCTAAATACAAATTCAGCTGATCCCTGATACTTAAACTCGATGGCAGAAAGCACAAGGAAAGCTATGGTACGTTTTTTGTGGGATAGCCAGAACATAATTGGTTGGCAGTGAAAATTTTTGCCATTGATCTGAGAAAGATCTCTACCAACATCTGACAATGGTGCGATTTGTAAGCGATCGTGTTTGAAACTCAGGAATAGGATAATTATTTTTAAACTTTCCGGTCCAGCGGCAGCACTTTTCGCCGTCCGCTGGAACCGGTTAGCTAAAAATTCTTTACTTTGGAACTTTGTCCAGCGGAATACCCAGTGCGTCGGCCCCACCTTCGCCGTAGGCCGGGTCCGCCTTCAGGCAGTTGCTGATGTGGCGAATCTTGATCATCTCAGGCACATCGTCCATAGCCCGGGCGGTACTTCCGAACAGTGCCTCTTGTTGCTCTTTGTTCATCAGGCTAAATAGCTTGCCCGGCTGGGTATAGTAATCGCTGTCGTCTTCACGGGCGTTCCAGTGGGCCGCGGCTCCGCTCAGTTCCAGAGGCGGTTCAGAGAAATCAGGCTGTTCCTGCCACTCACCATAACTGTTGGGCTCATAGCCAAGCATTGATCCGTAGTTGCCGTCCACCCGCATCTGGCCATCACGGTGATAACTATGGAAAGGACAACGAGCCTTATTCACCGGGATAAGGTGATGGTTGACGCCTAACCGGTAGCGCTGAGTGTCGCCGTAGGAAAAAAGCCTTCCTTGGAGCATCTTGTCGGGGGAGAAGCCGATGCCCGGCACCACATTGGCCGGATTAAACGCCGACTGCTCCACCTCGGCAAAATAGTTTTCCGGGTTCTTGTTAAGCTCCATAACCCCCACCTCGATAAGGGGAAAATCCTTTTTATACCAGACTTTGGTCAGGTCAAAAGGATTGTATGGGTGTTTGGCGGCCTGTTGCTCGGTCATAATCTGGACGGACAGGGTCCAGCGCGGAAACTCGCCTTTCTCGATGGAGTAGTATAGGTCGCGTTGATTGCTCTCACGGCATTTGCCGATCACCGCCTCGCGGCAATGAGGCTCATTCATAAGAGGGGGATAAAGGCGGGAAAGGTATTGCGGGGTTGCAATATTTTGGTTTAGGATTTTCAGGTGCTCGGAATTTGTCGCCAGGTCTTTCAGGCAGTCAGGACAATAAAACTCATTCCAGACGTAGCCGGAATTCTGATAGTCTTTCAGGATGACGTGATACAGGTCGGCCAATGAGGATCCCCTCCTTTCTGTGAGTTGTTGATTGGTTGTTTTATAAGAAGAAAACTGAGGGCACTTGTGTCGGATACGTTAAACATGAGCTATTTTGTCATGGTCAATACGCAAGACAGGTGCTCAAACGCCTATTTTATGATCCCAGTAACGAGCTGGTCGAGAGCTTAAGCTGTATGTGTCGTAGTGTGCAAAATGACTTGAGGAATTTTTCTGAGAATTATACCATAGGAAGGAATTTTGGACGTAAAAAAGGCGACCTGTCAGTGTGACGGGGTCGCCTTGGTAGATATCTTATTGTAAAAGAATTGATTTCGCACTTAAACGATTATAATGAAAATTGAATAATATCAGCTTATACGAAATCTAATGTGTTAATACTATTTATACTTTGCTACTTCAACGGTGTACTTACATTTTGCCCATCCACGTCCAGAAGAATGCCCTTTAGGGCTCCTTGCATGAGCTTGTAAGGTTATCGTTCTCGGTTGCTTTATTTCAGTATTCGGAATCACTTCGACATAATCATCCCAGCCAAGACGGCAATCATGTTCACTTCCACTCCCACTTGTTTCGCCGCCCTTAAGTGTCTTTTCGGCAAAAACGTGGCCATCTGCTGCTGTTATCCTTGTTATAGCTGAATCACAGCCATGTCTTACGCCATCAATACCAGTTTCTTTAGTTGTGCATTCTGCTACTATTTCTTGTGTTGTATTCATAATTTCACCTATAATTTATAGAATTTGCAAACAAATATACGAAAAATGAAAAATGCCCATCCACAAGAAGAGATCAATAAATACAGTAGACGTTCAGTTCGAAAGGAAAGCGTAATTTTGATTTTCACAATAGCTTATAATGCAAAGAAAATAGATCAATTTTTCTTGATGTCAATGTTGCAATAGGGTGGGTCAGTGAAAGCCAAAGGGTGCATTGGCTGTATCAGTGCACATGTTCATGCCCCTCACCGTTCCGTCATTAATACCTTCCCAATTATTTGACCACTGAAAAAGAAAGAGAGCCTTCATGGCCGTATAATATGAATAGCGGCCAGTGGTCTTAGGATTGCGAATGAACATGATATCAAAGGAGATATGAGCGATGGGAAGACGAAAAAAGAAGTGGCCGAAGGGAATGAAACCCAAGCTTCACCAAGGCGGGGTGCTGAACGACAGAGGCATCAATATTGATAACGTGATTCCAAAGATTGTGCGGGAGGGAAGGACCTTTACCACTAGGCTGATGGATAAGAACGATCCGTATAATTTGCGTGGGAGGTATTAAAGGAATGAATAATTACGGGTCTTTTCTATCCGGCGGGCAAAAACTTCAAAAGCATTTTCCTTACCGGCGTTTAGACCATTGCCAGTGTTTGATTGATAACCATCAAGAACTCTTCTAAAGTAAACGGTTTTTCAATAGCTGCGGTCGCTCCCAGTTTCATTGCGTAATTTAAATAGCTTTCCGAACAGATCCTTCCTCCACCAGAAAGGGCAATGACTTTAGCATTGCAATTCATTTGCCTGAGTTCGAACAGGGTTTCAATTCCATCTTTACCTGGCATTAGCAGATCCGTAACCACCAAATCAGGACCATATTCCCCATATTGCTTAATTGCCTCGTCTCCACCGGAGGCCTCTATCACCGAATAACCTTCATTCTCAAGGATTGCTCGCATTACTTTTCTTATAGAAGCTTCATCATCTACAATCAGTATTGATTTCATCCTTTTAAGCCTCGACCGGTTATTATCAGGAAAAAAGTGAGCTGACGCAATCTATTATATCTATCGCAAAAGTAAAAACTAAAGATATTTTTAATAGCACGATGCATTACCCATGGCAAGGTATTGTATTCACGTGATTATCTACATGTTTCGTTAACTATCACAGTATGGATATTTTTGAGTTAAACATTCCACCCCCTCACAAATCATTACCATGCATTTTCCAAAACTGACAAAGAGCCAATCACTTCTTTTCTATCAGGATTTTATTAATTATTTTAATAAAGAACTATTAATATGAACAATTGACAATGAGAGGCAGCTATACGTATTTTGACTATTATGGTATAGTTCAAAGTGGTCGTATAAGGGCTTCATCGAATCTGGCTTTTCATCTGGTTTAAAACTGCAGCACTCAACCTGATTTACATATTGATATAATGCCCAAAATGCCTACAAAACCTTTTACAGCACTTCTGTTCGTTATTTTTAGCTTACTATCACGTCCTGCTCCGTTGCAGGCAATGGACGAAATTTTATTCGTCTATTTTGATAAGTTCGAACCCTTTAGTTGGGCCATAGATGGGGAAATGAAGGGTATTTTTGTTGATGCGGTTAATGAAATATTCCAAAACCGATTAAAAATGAGAGTGAATCACAGTGGCTTCCCGTGGATCAGAGCACAGCGAATGGTTAAAACAGGTGCGGCAGACGGAATGTGCACGATAAGTACATGTGAACGCTCAAATTACACCTTCCCTACCGAATTTTCTATCATAGAAACCGAATTTAAAATCTACACTGGATCAGATAATATCAGATTGAAAGAATTAAAAAAAATTAGTTTAATACCAGAGCTGAAAGGATTTCGAATAATTGATATGCTCGGGAGTGGTTGGGCCGAATCTTATTTAACTGAATACGATGTGCAATATGAAAAGACATATAATCGTTTGTTTATACTTCTTGAAAATAACAGATACGATGTTTCAATCCGAAATAACATTCAGACAAATTATCTGATAAATAAACTTGGATACGAGGACAAGATAGTTGAACTTCCGCAATCAATCGTTCCAGAGAAAGAGTCGTATCGTATCTTGATTAGTCATAATTCTGAACTCGCAAAACATTTAAAAGAGATAAACGATGTGCTAAGGGAAATGCATGCAGACGGGACTCTTTCTCGTATTAAAGACAAATATTTGGTAAAATCCGAATTACAATAATTGATTTAACACCTATGTTTATTAAGGGTCAAGAATAGCTCAAGTGTTATCTCGATAATTCGTGGATAGCTGCGGGCCTCCCAAAAAAATATCCCTGTCCGATATCAAAGCCGAGCTGTTGACAAATCTGTGCTTCATCAGAGCATTCGACACCTTCAGCAAGGGTAAGGATTCCAAGATCATGAGAGGCTTTAATAAAAGTTGAAATCATCTGATGTAATCGCTTTGGAGCAAGGTGAATTTTGCGAACTAAAGAGATATCAAACTTTAGGTAATCTGGTGGTGTATTAGAAAGCTCCACCAAACGAGTTTGCCCGACACCAAAATCATCAAAAGCCAATCCTATTTCTATTTTCTCCAATGAATCACGTAAGATGTTAAGATCATTTGCTCCAGCGGCAGCTTTTTCATTTATTTCCAATACAACCTTGTTTGAAGGGGAAATGTCACTAATCTTTTTCATAGATACCAGTAATTTATCTATTTCATGAAGTTCGAACTTGGTTGAATTGACAAATAATAATGGAGAGCCAGGTAAATTTTTTCCAATTTTGACCCCGACCTCACGGAAGAGAGCACTCAATTCAGAGCCGTATCCCAAGCACTGTGCTATGTCTAACAATTCAGCAGGGTTTGATGGTAATCTTTCATCGGTGACGCGTCCAAGAATTTCGTATCCCAATTTAGTCATATCTGAAAATCTTAATAACGGTTGGAAATGAGGAATTACATTACGCCCGCTAAGTAGCTCCTGAATGGTTGGCTCAAAAGATGACAAATCCAAATCCGTCAGTTGTTCCGAAAGGGTCTCGCAGATAGTCTCGCTATCTGTATCAGGAGAGGATGACGAAATGGATTGAATCCTGAATTTGTATTTACCAATTGAAAGAATATCATTTGGTTCGAGAAGTTGGGCCTGTTCGATCTTATTTTGGTTGACAAATGTGCCATTAGTACTTTTAAGGTCACGAATCCACAAAAAATCACCACTTATACGAATTTCGCTGTGATATCTGGAGATACGCTGATCGGCTAATTTAAGATTGGAGTCATCAGCACGACCAATAATAAAGGGAACCGACGCGATATTGATCATCCATTCCCTATCTGAGTTAGACAAAGACTCTAAATACCATTGCATCTGCTATCCTTAAAATGTTTTTGAAAAACATGTTATTAAGTTTCCTAATAAGCTTTGATTCTTCAATTTTTATCAAGATTTGAGTATTATATGGTTTTATTACAATGGTAGACGATATTGCTTCTAAAAGAAGCAAATAATATTACTCATCATCTGCATCTTTTACATTATAAATTTCAGGATAAAGTTTTTTCGCACAGTCAGGGCAAAGACTATGACTGAACACTGCTTCTGAGTGTTCTGAAATATATGATTCTATCCTTTGCCAGTAACCCTTATCATCACGTATCTTCTTACATGATGCACAAATCGGCAGCATACCACTCAAGACTTTAACTTTATTAAGTGCTTCCTTCAGCTTCTTTTCTGCGAGTCTACGATCGGTGATATTGCGGTGCACACCTCTATATCCGATAGTAGCACCAGATTCATCAAAGATGGGGACCGCGTTAGTTTCCAAAGTAACACGGGAACCGTCTTTATGGATATTTACGTTTTCGACCGCTTTTAGCAAACGGCCTTCTTCCAAGGCATTCTGGAAAACCATTTCAAGCCTTTTAGCTTCATCCTCTGGCATGAAATCAAACGGCCTTCTGCCGATCACGTCTTCAGGCCAATAACCTAAAAATTCATATACAATCGGAGAATAAATTTCGTCCTTTGGGTTAGAAAAATAAAAAAGGCGACCTGGCGACCTATTTTTGAAAATGGGGTCGCCTTGTGTTGTGAGCTAAGATCTTAAACACTTTATTTTTGGAGTTTTTTAATCATTTCTTCAACTTCCTCATAACCCTCTTTGTAAAATTTTTCTTCATCTGGGTCCAGTTCTCGCAACAAGCGAAGAAATTCACCAGCATGTTCCTTCTCTTCGTCTGCAATATCCATGAGCACTTCCTTTGCGAGCTGATCATCAGTGCTCTCTGCGGTTTGTTGATATAGCTGTATCGCTTCGTATTCAGCAGAGATCATAAACCGGATCGCACGAATCAACTCTTCTTTCGTAAGCTTTCTGTCACCTTTCATAACGCTAAATGGGCTGCAAAATTCCGGCATTTCTTATCTCCTTTCGTTTTTGGATACTCGAAGATCCTATGCAATGGGGGATATCGATTTTTAATTTGTTGAGCCAAATAAGCGGAAATAAAATCAACCAACAATATTTTGGGCATAAGATCAAGTAAAATTATCATTAAAAACAAAGGAATCTAATGCTGGCAATCATAAAGTGTTTGTGTCTACTCCTCGGATTTTGTTTAATCATCCAAATGAAATGAACTTTTGCATTTCCCGCTAATTCTCATTAAAAAACGCCTTAACCAACTGGTATCCTATATTATATTGCTTCATTTCAGTGTGCTCTTATCCTTTAAATAATCGCCGCTATCTATGATCGACTCCAGGAAGGTCGCGGACTTAATGTAGTTATGGGATGGTATGACGGAATAATCAAAAAAATGGAAGTGTGTATTAAGATGGGTTTTGCCGGATCAAAAATGTGGGTTTGCTTATATTTGTGTTGAATTCAGAATTGTTTCAATATTGACATGCTGAAATTATAAGAATATCAGTCTATTTACTGGGGATTGTTACAATTATCTTCTTTATTGGCTGTTCTTATTGTATTTCATCTAAATTGCTTCTATGTTGATGTCCGTTCCTGATTTTGATCCTCTTGTTCGTTTTATAGGAGAGTAATATCTATTATACATGTTTAACTGGATGAATAAATAAATTATAAATCCGAATCATGGAAAATATCAAAAAGAGCGGTTCCAGTTTAATGTCAAATCCATCTCCACCCGTAATGCAAGATCATTCTGTGTATGCTGGGATTTTTAAGCCATTCAGAATATCTGTTTTAATCGCCATCTTGTATTTGATTTTCGGAGTCTTCTACATTTACGTATCTTCCCATATAGCGGCACTGGCGGTTGTATCCAAAGAGCAGCTGGAATCTATTGAGTTAATTAAAGGATATATATTCATTTTGGTTACAGCGACTTTTCTTTTTTTAACCCTCTTTTGGTTATTGCAGCGTCTACATCGAAAAGAGAGAGAGCTTGTGAAACAAAGAGAAGCTATTGCAGCTGCTGGAAAGCAAGCCATCGCAGGACTTTTTGCTTCATCAATTGCCCATGATTTAAACAATATTTTATCAGTAAGTTATTTCAATTTAGACATTCTTAGTGAAAGCACGGATATTGACTCTTCAAATAAGCACCATGTTGATAATCTTCGTCGTGTAACTAATGAAATCCAACAATATACCAATAGGCTAACTGATATTAGTGGCAAACATATTCTAAGTGGCATACGGAAAACGAATATATCGGCCACAGTAAGTTCCACTGTAAAATTATCCTCGAATCATTCAAAGGTAAAAAGATGTTCGATAAATACTGACATTCCATCTTCTATTACAGGGGAAATTGATGAATCTTTGGTTACCAGAGCTCTGATAAACGCAATAGTGAACGCGGCAGAAGCTACTAATGAGAAAAGCCAAATTTTAGTACGGTTAAATCAAGATAAAAACGGTATCCGAATCGAAATACATGACAACGGTCCCGGCATATCACCTAAAGACCGTGCTCGTGTTCTTGAGCCATTTTATTCAACCAAAACAGATGGCACAGGATTAGGTTTGTTAAGTATTAGATATTGCACTGAAGTTCATAAAGGTTCCTTCGGGATAGAGAAATCATACTTGGGAGGTGCTTGTATATTTATGGTCTTCCCTCAATGAAGAACCACATATTAATAGGGACAATGTGAAAATTTAGGGCCATATTGAAAACAAACAACGAATGATAATTATGTAAAAAATTAAATATTATTCTGAAGTGGAATCTCAGTTGAATTGGTTAAGTACCTTTTGAGTCTGTGTGGAAAATGGAAAAATTTAATGATTTAAATTACTTCAAACGCTGTTCGAACTGTGGCTTTCAGTGGAAAACGCGAGATGAGTTCCTGTCTGACCCAAAGCTTGAAATTATCGGGTACCAAACCAATTTCAAAAATTTAACTTTGGGGCTGTTCTATTTTAATCACGAATGCCGGGGAACGTTTACAGTTCAGGCTGGAGTCTTTGAGGACCTATATGACGGTCCGATTTTTAAGAAGCGGGCGACAGGCTCAGAAGAATGCCCAGCTGACTGTTTGTATAAGGATAAGCTGAAGCCCTGTCCGGTCCAATGTGAATGTTCATGTGTTAGAGAGATTGTACAAATAATTAAGTATTTTAATAAGTTTTAGATTTTGTATCCCGACACCTAATTCAGTCCCCTTTCAACCGCTAAAATCTTTGCATTGTTGTTTAGCCGATTAAACACTTTTTTAGAATTATTTTTTTTAACTAACAATTCATCATTTTATCCTTTTCAGTATGAGTCACTGGCTAAAGAAGGCACAGCCAACTACCGATAGGTCATGCGATAGTCAAGTACCATAGTAAATGATCGGCAGACCAATTTATGTCATATGCTCAATTATTTAGATCGTTAACCTCATCCGTACCAAAAATTTTTTTTATTTTTGCTACCTTTCTAATTTTTAACTCACTTTCAATTCCCGATACCGAAGCTGCCAAAACGATAAAGGTCGGAATCTACAATAATAAACCCCTGGTCTTTGTGGATGCCAAAGGCGAGCCTAAGGGTATATTCGTTGATTTGCTTAACCATATCGCTGCTAAGGAGCAATGGAATTTAGAATATGTCTTTGGCTCTTGGCCAGAATGCCTTGATCGATTGGAATCAGGCAAAATTGATTTATTGACAGGAATTGCTTCTTCAACGAAGCGTGCAAAAAAATATAATTTCACATACGAGTCGGTGATAACGAATTGGGGTCAAATATACGTTTCAAAAGATTCTGGAATCAAATCGATATTGGATTTAGATGGCAAAAAGATATCCGTAAAGATGAAGGACATCCATCATTACGGGATTCGTGAACTGGTGTCTAAATTCAACATGAACTGTCGGTTCGTAGAGGCCGACGGATATGATGTGGTCTTTGAATTGATAAAATTTAATCGCGTTCACGCCGGAGTAGTAAACAGGCTTTTTGGCATGCAGAATAAAGCCGGTTATGCAGTACAAGAAACACCAATAATGTTCAATCCAATTGAAGTAAAATTTGCGTCCCCGAAACACTACCCTAAAGATCTGATTTCTAAAATTGACAGTCATCTACGAAAAATGCATTCTGGCGAAGACCCGATCTATTCAAAGACCTTGAACAATTGGCTGATTGCTAAACCAGAATGGGTGCTACCCGATACTATAAAATATACGTTGATCGGAGTGGTTTTGATATCCTTTTTATTGGCTTTAATGAGCTTTACACTAAGAATTAAAGTTAAAAAAAGGACGAAAGAATTATCCGCCACAAACAACAAGTTGGAGATGGAAATCAAGACTCGTAAATTAGTTGAAGAGGAGTTGCGTAAATATGAAAAAATAGTAGCTTCTTCTAATGACCATATGGCAATGATAGACTTATCCTATATATATCAAGCAATGAATTTAGCCTATCTAAATGCAATCAATAAAACTTGGCAAGAAGTCATTGGTAAAAAATCATGGGAAGTATTAGGAGTTTCTTTTCCTAAAAATGGTCACAAAAAACTTCTTGATAGGGCATTTTCAGGCGAAATCGTAAATTACAGAACATGGATGCACTTTCCTATTCTTGGAAAGAGATATATGGATATTGTGTATACGCCCTACACACAATGTGACAATCAAATAGCTGGTTGTGTTATCAATTCACGTGATATTACAGATCGCTATGAGCTTGAGAAAAAGCTTGAAAATGCAAAGAAAATGGAATTCATGGGAACTATTGCAGGAGGTGTTGCCCATGATTTAAACAATATTCTGTCTGGCATTGTTAGCTATCCAGAACTGCTGTTGATGCAGCTGCCTAAAGATAGCAAAATGAGAAAGCCTATTGAAACAATAAAGGATTCAGGTGAGAAGGCAGCGGTTATTGTCCAAGATCTTTTAACGCTAGCCAGACGGGGAGTAGCCAATAGAAAACAATTAGATCTCAATGAAATTATAACCGTATTGCTGAACAGTCCTGAGTGTGAAAAAATAAAGTTATTCCACCCTAATGTCCATATAAAAACAGATTTATCAAAAACACTAAATCCGCTTTCTGGATCTTCGGTCCATCTATCCAAGACTGTGATGAACCTGATATCAAATGCAGCCGAAGCGATGCCAGACGGTGGTGAAATATTTATAAAAACCCGAAGGCAATATTTAGATGCATCCATCATTTGCAATACTGAGGCATTGCCCGGTGAATACATATTACTGGAAATCAAGGACAATGGTACAGGTATCTCCCAGGAAGACATAAACAATATTTTTGAACCGTTTTATACTAAAAAAGCCATGGGTAGAAGTGGAACAGGCCTTGGCTTGGCTGTTGTTTGGGGAACTGTTATGGATCACTACGGTCATATTGAGGTAGTAAGCGATGGACACAGCGGCACGGTTTTCAAACTCTACTTTCCCGTGTCATACGAAGAGGCTCAATCCCCTGAACGAATCAAGGACATCCAGGCCTATAAAGGAAATGGAGAAAAAATATTAGTTGTCGACGACATTGAAGCACAAAGGGAGATTGCCTCGGATATCTTATTGACTTTAGGATACAAAGCAACATCCATGTCAAGTGGAGAAGATGCGATTGACTATTTGAAAGTAAATAGCGTTGACATGGTTATCTTGGATATGCTCATGCCTCCTGGAATGGATGGCTTAACTACTTATGAAGAAATACTAAAAATCCGACCAAGCCAAAAAGCGATTATTGCAAGTGGATTCGCTGAAACAAATCGTGTAAAAAAAGCTTTGGATTTGGGAGTTGGTCAATTCATAAAAAAACCATACACTTTAATGGATATTGGATTTTCAATTGCGAAGGGATTGATGGAATAATTAAAAACCACTATTTTCTTTACGCAGCTAAAAAATGTGTGAGTTTTCATGCTGTTCTATTCAAAGAATGTTTGCCAAGAGTAAGCTTAGAATACATATATTTAAAATTTGCCTTTTTCCTTGCCTCTTTTGTACCAGTCTTGGTTACCATATATCTCCTCCATGCAGTCGGGACACATTCCATGACTGAAGCCAACATCCGTGTGGTGCTCAATATAGGATTCAATCTGGTTCCGGATGGACTGTTTATTTCCGTCGTTCAAAATTGTGATGATGTCGCCGTCATAGACTCGAAGGACCTGGTAGGATTCCGCATAGTCAATTGCAAATGAAAGGAAGAACAGGAGCAGAAATAGGAATGCCGGCCGGCATAGACACCGAGCGAATATCGAAGGACACAATGATGTTGCTGAATTCATCTTGTCCGACCGTTTCAGGATCAATGATTGCTAAAGCCATTATAGCTTTGATTTGACACGGGAAATCAATGTTTTGAATAATCGCTCAAATCTGGTGGGGAGTCAAGGGATTGTTGAGCAAGGCGGATCTGGCTGGCGGCTGCATAAATTTCAGATGCAAATGTAACCGTTATGATGGGCTGGGATCTATATTTTTGGTGGAAACACCAATACCTAAGCCAATGGACATCGTCCGCGAGTTCAGGGCCTTCACAATCAGCTACGATTCCAAGGATAACGATGACAATTTCAAAAATGGGGAAGCCTTCGGTATCCCGGAATGGGTCGCCTATGAAATTAAAAAGTACGATGGCGATTGCATCCCCACCAAGAAACGGCCGAAATGGTTTGCCGAAGAGGATTTGATTGAAATTGGAATCGCTCCTAAAGATTCCTCTTACGTGTATTCCAGAGCCTGGCGAAAAAACCATCCAGATTGGTATATCCGTGGGCACCTGTGCATGAAGCTGATTGCGGAACGTCTGGGTAACGATGCCGGCCACAACACCCACACCTTTTTGAATGCAGTCCCACAGCGTAACAGGTTCAACGGAGGAATTTGGTTAGATCTCGAATATCTGACCGCTGCTTGGGCACAAAAATATGGATCTGTATGGGTGATTACTGGTCCTATTGTCATTGATGAAATGCCATCAGGTTATATCGGTGAAACAGAAAAAAATGAAATGCCTGTGGCCATACCCGACGCATTGTTTAAAATTGTGGTAAAAAACTCTGATAATGAAGGCGTCCCGGACGTCTTAGCCTTTATTTATCCCCAAATCGGGCCGGGATACACACTGAAGCCTTACAGGCATGAACGTTATCTCACTTCAGTGGATGAGATAGAAACACTAACTGGTCTGGATTTTCTGACAAGCCTTTCCGATGATATCGAAAGCTGCATCGAAAAACAAATTGCTGAAAAACTGTGGTCCGTCGAATCAGATGATTTTATTAAGGCGTGCAGAGATTGATCAGAATGGTTGAAGGATAATCCTGAGGGCGTATGCAACAATTATCTGGTAATGCTGAAACATGTGGAACAATTTGATCAAGACCTCGGTCCGTTCATGCCCAACTCAAATAATCCTGGTAGTCTGCTGGTGGTGTTTTCCATGAAAGAACTTATCAATCAAATTCGATTCAGAACCAAGCTAAATGAAATTGCTTAGAATCTTCCCAGTCTTCCCAACCGATGTAGTTCATCAATCTGTTCTAACAGCCTATCTTTATGGCGTTTAGCATTAGAATAAGCAGCATCTGGCCCCATTATATCGATCCTTGTTTCGATCAGCTTTCGGGCTATCTTGTATTTTAGGCTTCCCCTTTTTAGTTGACCATCGGCGGTAAGGATCGCCATTATCTGTGCCATGGCCTGGAATTTGTTCATTAGGGGCCTCATGGCTTTGTTTTTCTGGATACTTATTCAGATCATAGATCTGGTGATGATGTCAATTGCATTCCAACGGGTAGCTGTTTAGTGACTAAACAGTTTTCCAGGGGCATACCCTACAACCGAAATGACAATTTTCGATAAATGGGAGTATTGTAACTGTGACTCTGGCGGATCGCTGCTTTGGCAAATATTGTTTAGCTCTCTGATATGAATATTGTAACTGAAATTTTTCTCCGGCCGGATTAAAACTACGCTATGAATAAACTGCTAAGGGACCAATACCGCATGAGCTAACACTGATCTGAGTTGATACTGTGCTGACCACTGCGGAAACCAGACAGTCAACAGAATATCAAAGCCTTTGGCTCCTCACACTCTCTCACAGACAGGCTTTCACGCCAGGGGCTTGTCTTTTTTTATTGATTCGTTGTATGAGTTGCTCAACTAATTGATAATAAATCAACAATTGGAATCCTAACGCATGAAAAAGAGCAAGAAGTCAAAGCAGTTAAAAAAATGGCAAGCTAAAATCAAAAAGAAAAGAGCTGCATTCTCTGATAAAGTAAAGATGTCAGAAGTTATATTGAAACTTGCAGAACCGTTATTAGCAAAATACATTGAAAATGATAACCGGGTAAAAACTATTATTTCTTTGACCGTTATTGAATGGAACAAGATCATGCTTCCTGATTCTATGCATGATGAAACTCAAGAAAGAGTGATTAATCATCTTGTTCCGCCAAATGGAGATGCCGAACAAATTGGTGCTATTCTGTATATCAGTGATTTGATAAGAGAAAGAAAAGAAAGATATTATCCGAATCTTAAATGTGTTATTACCAAATACGACTTAAGCGTATCAAATGGAAATATTACATTAAGCGTAGACTATGTTCCGATCAAAAAGCAGAATAAAAATGGCACTGCTGAATAAATAAACCTGCATGCCGCAACTGGGAGAGCTACCGCCATGGTTTTTAATGAATTTTATCATCGCAATGGCTTGGCTGTTCGATCCTTTTCTTTGGCATAAATTAAAAGGAGAAACAATGGCACAAGAACTCAACCCAAATGATATTGTTGATTTTCGTGAACTCGTAATGGCTAACACTATTCAAGTCTACAGCGCTCAGATAAATTGATACACATTCTTTCAGATAAACCGAGACGTTGGCTCACGCTACAGCCAACAGAGATTGTTAATCCAACCCCGCTACCCCGCCTTGCAAGATAAAAAAGTACCCCGCCTGCCGCTTATCCCGCTGCAAGAAGGAGGCACATCGAGGGCTCAACGAAGGTAGTAGAAGAGTAGATTGTCGGCAGTGAAAGCCAAAAAGAATGGATTATTTGGAAGGAAGTATGGCGGTAATCATTTGGGTCAGTTTTTGGATTTGGCGGCCCAACTGGTCCAATTGCATTTCCAGCTTTGCGATTCGACCTTCATTGGCTTTTTCCAAAGCTGCGATTGGTTTTTCTGGCAGGCCATCGTCTGAAGGAAGGACGTCGCCAAGAATATTTCCAATGTGACTCGGACCATTATCAGATCTTTTTGAAAAAAATCTGTGGTTTGGCCGACAATCAACTTGAGGGGGACTGCCGCGGATTATCCGGTGATTTTCCGGTTTAGGGCTTACGCCATCCTTTTGCAGAATCGACTGCAAAAACTTCACGCTATGAACAAAATCGGTTTGTCGGACCAGCATCACCAGATCGATGGTGTTAAAATTCTTTTCACAGGCAAAACATCTGCCCAAATTGGTCTTTGGATTCACGGCGGTGTTAAACCCTTGGCACAAAGGACACATAAAACGAAAGCAGCCTTGGGTTACCCGACATGGGATACACAAGGTTTTCTCGATCAGCATCCGAACATCGGTCTCATTGCGCAGGGTATAAAGCTCGCTTTTAGAAAAACAGTGACCTGCCATGTTACGTGACCGGATCGAGTTTGGGGCGTAAACTGACGCAGTTTTTCATGTTGACGACATGGCTGTTTTCCGTCAACCGATCAATCAGGGCGGCGGTCAGGTGGTCGTTTTTCAAAAAAGACGACCATTGAGAAAACCCGAGATTTGAGGTGATCAGTGTGGTCTTTTTTTTGTGCCGTTTGTTCATCAGGGTAAAAAACAGCCCGACCTGCACCGGCTCGACCTCTACATATCCCAGTTCGTCGATTACAAGGCAATCGGTGGCGGCAAAGGACCTGATGACACGGGCTTCGGTGTGATCGGCGACCGATTGGTAAAGCTGTTCGACCAATTCGGCAAATGGGACAAACCGGCCGTTGTACCCCCGATCGATGGCATGGGTGAGAAAGGCGGTGGCAAGCCCGGTCTTTCCGGTGCCGGTCGGCCCCATGAAGATCAGGTTGCGGCATTTTTCCATGTAATCAAACCGATCGTACATGTTCACGATTTTCTTTTTGTTCAGCTTCGGCTGCCGGTCAAAAGGAAAGGTTTCGATCACGTACTTTTCCGGTATCCTGGCACGGGTAAGCCGCATCTTTCTGGCGTTTTCCTTTTTGAGTTGATACTCCTGCTCGACGACATGTTCGAGCAGCCGCGCATGGGAGTAATTGCCCTTTTGTGCGATGGAAAGATACCGGTCCCAGTTGCCCAAAAGGCCGCCAAGCCGGAGATACTTGAGCATTTGGGTAAGTTTTTCATCCATCGTTATCCTCTGTGTCATACACGCTCAGATCGACGTCATCGGCAAAGCACCCTTCGATATAGGCGGTTCTGTTTTCCAACTGCCGGTCGATCTGCGGCAGCGGCATTTGGAAATTGGTGGCCGTCAACTGCAGCGTGGCAATACGTTCGACGGTTTTAATATCCGTGATCCGGTACTTTAGCGCCCGGCCGACGGTTTTGATGAATACCTCAAGGGCCATTTTGCGGTATAGGCCATACAGTGCGCGGATGAACCGGTGTTTCTGTTTGACGCCGTTTTTGATGGCAAAGGTAAGATATTCGTCGATCGGTTTGGCAGTTTCACGTAGAATTTTCTCTTGTTTTATGGCGGGTTTTTTCCGGTTTCTGGGCATGTGCGGCGGTATTTGCTGCCCTTCGGGGGGGATACGCTTATTTTTAACACCTTCCGGCGGTAACGGGTAGCGACCGAGCAGTTTGCGGCTTTTGTAGACCATCAGATGCTCGGCATATTGCAGCACCTTCACATCGTGGCGTTTGACGCCGGGTATCCAATAATAATTGCCCCCAACGGCTGTATATCCGTACTGGTCGGTGCCTCGTTCCAGTACACGGTAGGGGGCCGGGACATAAACAGGCAGCTTTTTCAGATACGGTTTTTCATACTCAAACACCAGGGCGGGGATCAGCCGCGTTTTCGTTGTCGGTCTGTTGGCCATTCGCACCGTTGCCCACTCGAAAGCCTGACGGTTCATATCTTCGAGACTAGCAAACTCACGACCTGGAAAAAAATTGGTTTCAACCGTAAAAAATCCGCGTTCATTGCCGGCTTTTCGATTCGCATGCCCCTTTTCATGGCAGACAAAGGAAAAGCCGTACTGCTTGGCAAATTGTGCCATTTCAGGGTGTATGACCGCGTTTTTTCCGGTACCGTAAAGACGGGCCAAATTCGTGTTGTCAATGATGCAATCGTCTGCCACATATTGCCAAAAGGTGAGCGCTTCATGAAAAAAACATTTCATCTTGAACCGATCAAATGCCCGGTAGAATTTCAAATATTTCAGCTTGCAGTAACGAAAATACAAAAGGCTGGCCTGAACCAAAGCCGGGATGTTTACAAATTTGACCCGATACGGGGAGGTGTCGTGCTGCATCTCGGCGCCAGGTTGGTCAGGTACTTGACCACAGCGTTTTTTTCGTCTTTTCCCAAAGCCAAGCTCACGGATGATCCGGCTCAATGTCGAATAGCCGATATCGATGCCGTGCGCTTCACTGAGGATCTCGTGTGTGCGTTGAACCCGGCCGTCGCACTTCAGATAAACCCGACTGACCAGCTGTGTGTCGATGTCGATTTTATCGCTTCGGGTGGTCTGCGGCAGCTCGCCGCCCTGACCGATAATGGTGCGGACCGTCTGATTATAACGGATTTAGGGGAGCTGGATGAACATTAGTGTAACATGTTGATTTTTCGTAATATTTAAACAACTAGACTTTTTATTAATGATTTTGTATAGTTAGAGACCATACCCTGGCAAGGAGGTCTCTAACTATACATGGGAAAAGCAGATGCAGCAACATCCACCACCCGACTCAATAGAACCATATGTTTACCATTTTCTCAAGAACCCTATGACAACAAAATCAATTCGGCCGTCGATTTCAGAAAATTTCTGGATGCGCAATATGAGCTTTTCCCAGAACTGTTTCCGCCTTCATTTTCCAAAGGCTATCGGATGAAAGATAAGTATCGTTCGAAAAAGCTGTCGATTTGGATCCGCCGTATTAAAGTTGATGGCATCGCCTATACGATACGTCCAGCCTTTGCTATGCCCTATATGACTGGGTTTACAAAGGATGTTGAAAAACCTCTCATGTTGCGCAAGGCTGCTGTTCCCTTCTGGATGTTAGCCTACGGCTTCGGAAAAAACCCGATGTATTGGTACCGAATGGAGACGTCTCTTGGCAAAAACAGCCTCATCGGCACCTCCATTAAAAACCCTGAATACCTGCCCCAGCATATCAGCGCGGATGAAAAACACAGCCGAATCAAGGGCGAAAAGGTCTATGTGCCCTGCACGGTCGGCAACGATTGCATTTTAGGCGTGGCCGTGAAGAAAAGTGCCGGCCAACAGGACCTTGAGGCCGGCTATGGTGTTTTTAAAAAGGAAGCGCAGGACTTGAACCCGACTTACTCTCCGCAAACCTGCAACACGGATGGCTGGATGCCAACCATGAACGCATTCAAGTCATTATTCCCGGCTATGGTGCTCATCTCCTGCTTTTTACACCTTTACATTTCCATCCGAGATCGATCACGGAAAAAGTTCAAAGATATCTTCCGGTTGGTTTCAGATAAGCTGTGGAGCTGCTATCAGGCTAAAAGCAAAGCCTCTTTTGCTCAACGGGTGAGGCGTCTTCACGAATGGGCTTCCTGCCGTGAGATGCCATCTGTCATCATGACCAAGCTTGAAAAGCTGCGCAATAATCTTCCCTCATTTTCAATTGCTTATAACCATCCCGGCGCGCATCGGACAAGCAACATGGTCGATAGGCTCATGCAACGATTGGATCGTTACCTATTCTGCACCCAATATTTCCATGGAAGTCTTGAGGCAGCCGAGCAGGGTATTCGCGGATGGGCACTCATCCAGAATTTTGCGCCTTCAAATCCGAGGACGGTCGCCAAGTATCATGGCTTGCAAAGTCCGGCCGAAAGACTGAATGGCTTCCGATATCATGAGAATTGGTTGCAAAATCTTCTTATTTCGGCGTCACTCGGGGGGTTTAGAGGACCTCCCCAAAATCCGTGATAATCAGCAGATTTATCTATCTACATATCACTGAATTTATTCTTTTAATACGAAACCCAAAAATAAATAATAAAATGATGACCATCGTATGGATTGTGCATAGAGAAAATCCAAAGCCGTCAATGAGAATTAGAAGTAAAATATAAACGGCCCGCTGCAAAACAGGAAGACATTCAGACACGGTCAGGCGGGGTAAAAAGAAAAGGGCTAATTCAATCAGCCCTTTGATACATTCACTAATTGGAGGCGGCAACCAGATTCGAACTGGTGAATGGAGGTTTTGCAGACCTCTGCCTTACCACTTGGCTATGCCGCCTTAAGAAAAAAAAATGGAGCGGGAAACGGGATTTGAACCCGCGACTTCGACCTTGGCAAGGTCGCACTCTACCACTGAGTTATTCCCGCTCAGTTGGAAACGCATACTTAGAAAATATCGGCTCAGATGTCAATAGAAAATTTACCCTTGGAGCAATTTTCTGAATCTCAGGAAGTAATCGGCACCAGACCACAGGGTAAACGCCAACGCCCCCCAGAGAAATACCATGCCAATGGCATAAAAATCGAGCCCCCATACCGGGTAATGCAAGGTAAGCGGAATAATGGCCGCGATTTGAAACCCGGTCTTGTACTTTCCCAGGCTTGAAGCCGATACATCCTGCCGATTCTGGGCAATGATGTTTCGCAATCCGGTTACCGCCAGTTCACGACCGATAATAATGCAGGCGATCCACGCCGGCATCCATCCCAAAGAGCTAAGCATGATCAGCGCGCTGGAAACCAGGAGCTTGTCCGCCACCGGGTCCATCACCTTTCCCAGATTGGAGACCAATCCATAGCGACGCGCCAGATACCCGTCAAAATAGTCGGTAATGGCGGCGGCACTGAAAATCAAGGCCGCCAAAAACGCTGTCAAACGATTCGGCAGCAACAGCAGGATAACGATCACCGGTGCCGAAATGATACGAAACAGCGTCAGTGTATTGGGATGGGTGAGAAATGAGTTGATACGCGCATTATTCATAATGGTTACCTACCAGATCGATCACTGCGCCTGCCCTTGCCAATCCCGTGCGAACAGCTATTTTTGGGCTTTTTCCCAGTCAGCCAAAAAGGCTTTGAGGCCTTTGTCCGTCAGCGGATGGGCGGCCAGCTTGCTAAGCACATTAAAAGGAATCGTGGCGATGTCCGCGCCGGCCAGGGCGGAATCAAGGACGTGCAGCGGATTGCGCACGGACGCCACGATGATTTCCGTATCATAGGCATAGTTGGCAAAAATCTCAACAATCTGTTCGACCAGCTGCATGCCATCATGAGAAATGTCGTCCAGGCGTCCGACAAACGGGCTCACGTATGCCGCACCGGCCTTGGCAGCCATGAGGGCTTGAAGCGGTGAAAAAACCAGGGTGACATTGGTTTTGATTTTCTCATCGGTAAGCTGTCGGGTTGCCTTGAGGCCTTCAACGGTCATGGGCACTTTGATAACGATATTCTTGTGAATCTTGGCCAGTTCCCGGGCCTCCTTGACCATGCCCTCGGCATCCAGGCTGATCACCTCGGCGCTGATCGGACCATCCACGATCTCGCTGATCTCCTTGATCACCTCTTCAAAAACACGCCCCTCTTTGGCAATCAGCGATGGGTTCGTGGTGACGCCATCGACCATGCCCATGGCATGCGCTTCCTTGATTTCATCTATATTAGCCGTATCGATAAAAAATTTCATGGTACTGTCCTTTTAGAGTTGGCGAATTTCAACTTCGTTTCAAAATGAATCCAATACAATAGGCTCGATCGCTTATTTTTGCTCATCCAGAAAACGATCGCGGCACGCTGTTGAACAGAAAAGGTAAACCTGCCCTTTATGCTGCAATTCCACGCCTTCGCGCCGGGGAAAATAAATTCCGCAGACCGGGTCCTTAACCATCACATCATCGATGGAATGTTGCCGACCGTGGTCCTGGCCCATCATGGCACCGAGATTGCGCTTGATCCACGATTTAGCGGCGCGATAGGCAAGATAACCGATAATAATAATCAGCAGTAGTTTCACGACAACCTGCCTTGGTCCAGTGTGGGCGGGTCCGCCAACGGGTACACCTTTTGGTCCTCGTCATCCAGGGCGCTGAGCAACGCCCCCATGGTGGTTCCCAGCACAGGATGCATAATCGTTGGGTCTATATCACAGATGGGTTGCAAGACAAAGGCTCTTTTGTGCATGCGCGGATGGGGCAGGATCAGGTGCTTTGATTGGATCACCCGATCATCATAAAGCAGTATATCCAGATCCAGCACCCGCGGTCCAAACCGGATGGCATCGGCTTTGCGCCCCATGCGTTTCTGAATGGCGAGAAGTTCGGCAAGCAGTGCCTCGGGTGACAATCCGGTATCGATTTCCACTGCCGCGTTGACGAACCAGTCCTGGTCCGTGTAATCCACCGGGGATGTCCGGTAAAACCGTGACACCCGACGCAGCATCGTCTCGCCGGAATCGGTCAAGGCCGCGAGCCCTTTCAGACAATTGTCCAGTTTATCGCCCAGGTTGGACCCAACGGAAAGATAGACCCGGTGATCAAGGCTCATGTGCGCCATGCATCCTCCCACAACTCAGCGCTGTAAATCACCCGCGCATCGCCTTCCAGATAGACATCCTGATATCGATTTGCCTGCCGGCTGAAATGGACGGTCAGGGTTGACCCGCTGCGCGTGGTCAGGCAAACCGGCGACGATAGTCCTTGGGTGTGTGACAGGATCAACGCCGCGGCCACATTGCCCGTGCCGCAGGCCAGGGTTTCGTCTTCCACCCCGCGCTCATAGGTGCGGATCGATATCTTATTACTGCTATCGATGGAGACAAAATTGGCGTTGGTGCCTGCCGGTGCAAATTCCTGATGATAGCGGATGCGGCGTCCCATGCTCACCACATCCGTCTGCTCGACGTCAGGGACCACCATCACCACATGGGGCACGCCGGTATTGATGCTGCTCACCCGCACCGGATTGTCATCCAGGTATAGATCAAAGTCAGCGCGAAGGTCCACCGGATCGGTCATACGGATCTTGACCGCATCCTCGCCCACTTCGGCGTGGATGATCCCCGCCAGCGTTTCAAAGGCCATCCGCCGACCGGCAATGCCATGCAAAAATGCAAAGCGTGCCGCACACCGCGCCCCGTTGCCGCACATTTCCGCCACACTGCCATCAGCGTTGAAGAACCGCCATTTGAAATCCACCACGCACGACGGTTCAATCAGAATCAGTCCGTCGGCACCGACCGACAGTTTGCGGCGGCAGGCCCCTTTGATCAAATCGGGCAGCTGCGCATCAGGCACCCATAGCTCCCGGTTGTCGATAATGATGAAATCATTGCCGCTACCGCTCATCTTATAAAAAGGGATCGATTTCATGGCACCGCCTCCGGTTGGACACGTTTATCCGACGGATAGTCAAATTGCACCGGGTCGCCGTCCGGTCCGACAACACGCCCCATCTGAAGATGAACCGTAAATACATATCGAAATCCCGCGTCCAGGCCCAGCGTCAGTGTGTAAGAACCGTCATCGGTTTCCACATAAGGGATATTTCCCACGGTTTCAAACACCCGAGGACAATTCTCACATGCCGGTTGGTCAAATGCGGTTCGGGAGCGCCGAACGATAAAACTGGCCTGCCTGGCCGCTCGAGAATCAAGGGGAGATTGAAGTCGCCACGTCAACGCCACTTGACCATCCGCCACACGATGGGCAAGGTCTGTTACGGAAGGCAGGGCGGGCGGCTCCCGCAAGGGTACCGGCGGGCCTTTCACGCCGCAGCCCCCTATCAGTGCAAACCAGCCCAGAACCAGGGCCAGCACAAGCGTTAGCGGAATGTGGCTATCCCTGCGCGCTGTCAACCGTTGCGGGTTTCGCAAAATCCTGGGATTGCCCCCAATAGGCCCCTTCGATTCAATCCCCATCGTGATATGCAATGGCTTTCAATTCTTAAGCGTTACGCCGACGTCATGCGTTTTACGAATCCGCCAACATTTTTTTTGCTTCGGCAATGGCTTGCACCACATTGGCGGTGGCCGTGCCGCCCTGGCTTTGACGGCGATCAATCATATGGCTCAAGGTCAAATGGGCGAAAATATCTTCCTTGATCTGGCTGGCAAACCGTTTCAGTTCCGCCAGGCTCAACTGGTCCAGTTCCTTGCCCTGATCCAGGGCATAGGCCACGGCGTTGCCGACGCATTCATGGGCCTGCCGAAACGGGATGCCCTGTCCCACCAGGTAATCGGCCATGTCCGTGGCATTGAGAAAACCGACCGAGGCGGCTTTTTGCATGGTTTCCCGGTTGACCGTAATGCGTGGAATCATCTGCACATTGATGGACAAACAGGCCTTCAGGGTATCCACCGCGTCAAACAGCGGTTCCTTATCCTCCTGCATGTCCCGGTTGTAGGCCAAAGGCAGGCTCTTCATCAAGGTCAACAAGGCCACCAGGTCCCCCACCACCCGCCCGGTTTTGCCACGCACGATCTCGGCCACGTCCGGGTTTTTCTTCTGAGGCATGATGCTGCTGCCCGTGGCAAAAGCATCGGAAATGGAGATAAACCCGAACTCGGATGTGGACCACAGCACCAGTTCTTCGGATAAACGGCTCAGATGAATCATGCACATGCTGGCATCCGAGAGAAACTCCATGGCAAAATCACGATCCGCTACGGCATCCATGCTATTGGCGCTAACACGCGGGAAGTCAAGCAGTTGGGCTGTATAGGCACGGTCAATGGGATAGGTGGTTCCGGCCAGGGCCGCCGAGCCTAACGGCATGACGTTGATCCGCTCAAGGCACTGGCTCAAACGGGCCTGGTCGCGGGTGAACATCTCGTAATAGGCCAGCAGGTGATGGGCAAACAGAACCGGCTGGGCCCGCTGGGTATGGGTATAGCCGGGCATGACCACATCCTGGTGCTTTTCGGCCATATCCACAAGCACCGTTCGCAATTGGTGGAGCAGATCAATGGTCTGGCGGGTCTGGTCACGCAGATACATGCGCACGTCCAGGGCGATCTGGTCGTTGCGGCTGCGGGCGGTGTGCAGCTTCTGGGCAACCCTGCCCGACACCTGGAGCAATCGTGCTTCGATGTGCATGTGAATATCTTCCAGGCTGTCATCAAAGACAAATTCCCCGTGATCCAGTTCGCGCTTGATGATTCCAAGCCCTTCGATCAACTGGGAGGCATCCTCGTCGGTAATGACACCGACCTTGGCCAGCATTTTACAATGGGCGATGCTGCCATCAATATCATAGGGGTAAAGCCGCCGGTCATAGGCGATGGAAGCGGTAAACGCCTCCACGCTTTTGGCCGTCTTTTCGGAAAATCGACCATCCCAGGGTTTCTCGGCCATGGTCTGCTCTATCCTTTCCGTTGCATGAGTTTACGGATGCGCAGTCTGAGGGCATTGAGCCGGATAAACCCTTCTGCATCCTTCTGGCTGTAAACCGTATCATCCTCAAAGGTGGCGTGAGCCTCACTGTACAATGAATGATCGGATTTGCGGCCGCGGACGATGCAGTTGCCCTTGTAAAGTTCAAGACGCACCACACCGGATACGTTTGTCTGCGTACTGTCGATCATTCCCTGCAGTATTTCCATTTCCGGAGAGAACCAGAATCCATTGTAGATCAGCTCTGCATAACGGGGAATCATTCCGTCGCGCAGATGCATAACTTCGCGATCCATGGTGATGGATTCCATGGCCATGTGCGCCTGGCGCAGGATCGTGCCCCCCGGCGTTTCATAGACACCACGGGATTTCATGCCCACAAACCGGTTTTCAACGATATCCACACGTCCGATTCCGTGTTTGCCACCCAACCGGTTCAACTCGGCCATGACGGCGGCTGGGGAAAGGGCGGTGCCGTTGATGGCCACCGGGTCACCGGCCTCAAAGGTGATCTCGATGGTCTCGGGCGTGTCCGGGGCATCCTTGGGGGAAACGGTCAAGGTAAAAATATCGTCCGGGGCACCGGCCCAGGGATCTTCCAGAATGCCTCCCTCATAGCTGATATGCAGCAGATTGCCATCCGTACTGTAGGGTTTGTCATGCGTCGTGGGCACCTGAATGCCATGTTTTTCGGCAAAGGCCATCAGAGCCGTCCGCGAATTGAGATCCCATTCGCGCCAGGGGGCAATGATCTTGATGTCCGGATTGATGGCATAATAGCCCAGCTCAAAGCGGACCTGATCGTTGCCTTTACCGGTGGCGCCGTGGCTGACCGCATCCGCGCCTTCAATGGCGGCAATCTCCATCTGCCGTTTGGCGATCAGCGGCCTGGCGATGGAGGTGCCCAGAAGGTACTGGCCCTCGTAAATCGCGTTGGCGCGAAACGCCGGGAATACGTAGTTCTTAGCAAAGTCCTCTTTCAGGTCATCCACGTAGGCTTTGACTGCGCCGGTTTTCATGGCGTTGGCTTCCACGTTTTCAAGGGAATCGGTCTGTCCGATGTCCGCCGAAAAGGTCACGACCTCACAGTCATAGGTTTCAATGAGCCATCGTAAAATGACAGACGTATCCAAACCACCCGAATAGGCCAGCACGACCTTGTTAATCTTCTGTGTCACCGTTGTTCTCCTTCATCAATCGTCCATAGGGTGCCGTTTTCAACATGTCCGCCTTGAAACGGTCACCGGTATCTACTATTTCAGCAGCTCATCCAGACACCGAATCAGCGCATCGATTTCATTCTTCTCAACGATCAGGGGGGGAACAAAACGTAAGGTATCCCCCTGAACACAATTGACCAGAAATCCTTTTTCCATCAAAACCGGCACCAGTTCGTCAGCCAGCCTGTCCAGTTGGATGCCCAACAAAAGCCCTTTGCCCCGCACTTCAAGAATACAGTGATGCTTGAGTTTAAGCTGTTTGAGCGCATCTTTGAAATAATCTCCGGTCGTTCGGGCACGATCGACAATCCCCTCGCCCGCGATCATTTTCAGTGTCTCCAGCGCTGCCGCCGTGACCAGGGGCGTGCCACCGAAAGTGGAGGCATGGGCTCCGGGTCCAAAGGCCGCCGCCACGGTTTCAGTGGCCAGCATGGCACCAATGGGCAGCCCGTTGGCAAGCGCCTTGGCCAAGGTCATGATATCCGGGGTAACGCCATCGTGCTCATGGGCAAACAGCTTGCCGGTGCGTCCCATGCCGGTCTGGATTTCATCCAAAATCATCAGTACCCCACACCGGTCGCAAAGCTCACGAACCTTTTTGAGAAAATCGGGCGCCGGACAGCGAATCCCCCCCTCCCCCTGGATCGGCTCCAGCATGACGGCACAGGTACGATCATCAATAGCCGCCTTGAGCGCCTCGATATCGCCAAAAGGAACAAAGGAGAACCCGTCCAACACCGGATCAAAGCCTTTTTTTATTTTCTCCTGGCCGGTGGCCGACAAGGTGGCCATGGTACGCCCGTGAAAAGACTTTTCCATTGAAACGATGCCACTTCGCTGCGGCTGGCCCTTATCGTTGAAATATTTTCGTGCCAGCTTGATGGCCGCCTCATTGGCTTCGGCGCCGGAGTTACCGAAAAACACGCGATCGGCAAAACTGTTTTTCACCAAAAGCTGCGCCAGTTCGGTCTGTGGAATGGTGTAATAAAGATTGGACACATGCACCAGTTCCTTGGCCTGCCGGGCAACGGCGTCGGCAATTCGCGGGTGGGCATGCCCCAGGTTGCACACGGCGATCCCGGCCACAAAATCGGTATATTTACGCCCCTGGGTATCCCAAACCGTGCATCCCTGCCCGCGTTTGAGAACAATCGGAAACCGTTTGTAGGTTGCCGCAATCACCCGATCCGCCGTTTGCATGATCGATTTTGTCATTTATTCCGTTACCTCCGTTCCGATGCCCCGGTCCGTAAATAATTCCAGCAGTATGGCATGGCGACGCTTGCCGTTGATGATCGGCACCTTTTCCACACCGTTTCGAATGGCCTTGAGGGCATATTCGATTTTGGGAATCATGCCTCCGCTGATGCTGCCGTCCTTGATCATGCGGCTGATGGTTTCCGAATCAATGGAGGAAATCAGCGCGCCTGTCGCATCCATCACCCCGTCCACATCGGTCAAAAGGATCAGTCGCCCGGCCGACAGGGCGACGGCAATGTGACTGGCCACCAGATCGGCATTGATGTTGTATGTTTCTCCCTCACTGCCGGCCCCCACCGGAGCGATGATGGGGATAAAGCCTTTGGCGGACAGGGTGTTGATGATGGCCGGATTGATACGCGTCACCTCCCCCACCATTCCCGGATCGATAATTTCCGGCGGACTGTTTTCGTCCTCCTGGTGTACGATGCGCATTTTCTTGGCCTCGATAAGTCCCCCATCCTTGCCGCTGAGCCCCACGGCCCGCCCGCCCTGATGGTTGATCTGGGCCACGATGCCTTTATTGACTTTGCCGCCCAGCACCATCTCCACCACGTCCATGGTAGGGCCGTCGGTGAGCCGCATGCCACGCACGAACTGGGGGCGAATGCCCATCTGGTCCAAAACCTTATTGATCTGGGGGCCGCCGCCGTGAACGACCACCGGATTGAGCCCGATAAACTTGAGCAGGGTGATGTCCCGCGCAAAATCGGTTTTAAGTTGCTCGTCCACCATGGCGTGCCCGCCGTATTTGACCACCACGGTCATGCCGGAAAATTTTCTGATGTAGGGCAGCGCCTCGATGAGAATATCGGCGACGGTCGAGTTGGGGGGAACGTTTTGTGTTGACATAAAGATCCTTTATCTCAGCTGGCAGCTTACAGGTAACCCGGTAATATTATCCAAAGTCCCTTCAGCCTTCAGCCTAAACTTCTTATGTAGTGCCCATCCAGAAATAGGCAAATTTGGTCGAGATCAAGGCGCCCGAAAAATTTAACCACAGGCGCCCCGCAGGAAGTGCCCTTGGGGTGCATATGATTGATATTCCGAGGATTAAATTTTTCGCGCAACGCCGATATCGGGCAAATTGGTCATTCCTGGATGGGTACTATCTACAATATATACCGACTCAGGTCCTCATCATCTTTAATCGCCTTGAGTTTGTCCGCTACATAAGCAGCATCCACGGTCAGCCGCTTTTCCGGCACATCCGGCGCGTCAAAAAGGATATCTTCCAATAGCCGTTCCATCAGGGTATGCAGTCGACGGGCACCGATGTTTTCGGTTCGCAGATTGACCTCCTCGGCGATTTCGGCAATTTTCTCAACCGCATCGTCAGAAAAAATCAGTTCCACCCCTTCGGTACGCAGCAAAGCGATATACTGTAATAACAATGCATTTTGCGGTTCCGTAAGGATCCGAAAAAAATCATGACGGTTCAACGCATCCAGGGTCACCCGGATGGGAAAACGTCCCTGAAGCTCGGGAATCAGGTCGGACGGTTTGATGGTATGAAACGCACCCGAGGCAATGAACAGGATGTGGTCGGTCTTTACCGGTCCGTATTTGGTGTTGACGGTTGAACCTTCCACAATGGGCAAAAGGTCCCGCTGGACCCCCTCGCGGGAGACATCCGGGCCCTGCCCCTTGCCATTGCCGGCGATCTTATCGATTTCATCCAGAAAAATGATGCCGGCCTGTTCGACCCGGGTAACCGCATCCTGGATGACACGTTCCATGTCCACCAGATTCTGGGCCTCTTCGGCGGCCATGGTCTTCAGGGCCTCGGGAACCTTGATCTTGCGCCGACGGGTGTTTTTAGGCATCAAGGGACCCAACATATCTTTGAAGTTGATGCCCATCTCCTCCATGCCGACATTGGAAAAGATCTCCACCATGGGCATGTTGCGATCGGCAACATCCAGATCCACATAGCGGTTGTCCAATTTCCCGGCCTTGAGCATCTTACGCAGTTTCTCACGAGTGGATGATGCCGTCTCGACCGATGGCGATACCACTTCCAGGCCGCTATCCGCACTTGCCTCTGCCCGTCCCGCTTCAGCCTTGGGCAGCAATAAATCCAGCATGCGCTCCTCGGCGATACGGGAGGCTTTTTCTTTGACCGATTCCTGGGCCGTGGCCCTGACATTGTTGACCGTCAGTTCCACCAGATCTCGCACCATGGATTCAACGTCCCGACCTACGTACCCCACCTCGGTGAATTTTGAGGCTTCCACCTTATAAAAAGGCGAGTCACTCAGACGCGACAGGCGACGGGCGATTTCCGTTTTGCCCACGCCGGTCGGCCCGATCAAAATGATGTTCTTGGGGGCAATCTCATCTTTTAAATCATTGGGCACCTGGCGCCGTCGCCAGCGGTTTCTGAGGGCGATGGCCACAGACCGCTTGCCGTCCTTCTGGCCGATAATATATTTATCCAATTCAGCGACGATTTCGCTTGGTTTCAAATCCTTCATGGTTTAACGCTCTTCGATGGTAATGTGATCGTTGGTATAAACGCAAAGGGATGCGGCAATTTTCATGGATTCTTCGATGATCCGGCGCGGATCCAAATCCGTCTGCCGCAATAGTGCCGTTGCCGCGGCCTGGGCCGCGACACCGCCGGAACCGATGGCCACCACCCCCTCGTCCGGTTCGATCACATCTCCGTTACCGGAAATCAGCAGCATGGTGTTATCATCCGCGGCGATCATCAGTGCCTCCAGGCGGCGCAGATATTTATCGGCCCGCCAGTCCCGTGCCAGTTCAACGGCCGAACGGGTCAGATTGCCATTATAGCGTTCCAGTTTCTGTTCCAGTTTTTCAGTCAGGGTCAGCGCATCGGCCGTGGCACCGGCAAACCCCACCAGAATGGTGTCTTTATAAATGCGCCGGACCTTACGGGCATGGTGTTTGATGACCGTGTTGTTCAGCGTCACCTGCCCATCACCGGCCATGACCACCCGGCCATCCATCTTGATGGCCAAAATGGTGGTGCCGTGGAATCTTAGCGTTGGGTCACGTTGATCGTGGGGCATGGGGTATTTGCTCACTTTCTAGTATGCCTCCAGCAATGGGGATCTGGATGGTTACTTTCTATTTCCGGGGATGGGCGTTGTCATACACCGCCATCAACCGGTCAATGCTTACGTGCGTGTATTTCTGGGTTGTTGAAAGGCTCTTGTGGCCGAGCAGCTCTTGAACCGTACGAAGATCCGCCCCCGCATCCAGCATATGGGTGGCGAAACTGTGCCGGATACCATGGGGCGAAATCGGAATTACCAGGCTGCATCGTTCAATCAAAGTTTTCAAGATGCGACCCACGGAACGCGATGTCAACCGTCCTTTGTTTTTATTTAGAAATAAGGGCCCATCGGTATTGCTCCCGATGCCTGTTTTTTCATAAAGTCGCTCGCGATAAGCCTGAATCCGCTGCACGGCTTTCTGACCGACCGGCACAATCCGTTCCCGCCCCCCTTTGCCCACCACCCGCAGACAACCGGATGAAAAGTCCACGTCAAAAACGTTCAGACCGGTCAGTTCGGACACCCGGATCCCCGCACCGTAAAGGGTTTCGAACAAGGCCCGGTTGCGTAGTCCCAATACCGTATCCTCGAGGGTCTGATCCAAAAGCCGGAACATATCGTCCACGGACAGATAGGACGGCAACTGACGGCTGTATTTAGGCGTCAGGATCGCCGCCGACGGATCCTCCTCGATGACCCCCTGTTTGACCAGAAAACGGAAAAACGAGCGCAGGGCCGATAGCTTGCGGACAATGGTCGACTTCTCGTTTCGGCGGTGCAGATAGCCCAGGTAGCCCCGTACCGTCGTATTATTGATGGCATCAATGGCCAGGGCCAGGGGCGGTGGACCGTCGGTCGTATCCGGTGTTTCTTCCCCGCTGGCATACCGGACAAACTCCGTCAAATCATGGGCATAGGCGCGGACCGTATGCACGGAATACCCTTTTTCAGCCTCCAGGATCTGCAGAAAACGGTCAATCTGATCACTGATCGCACAGGCGGTCATAGGAATTTAATCTGCGTTTCGAGTTCCGGCCATGATCCCACGCTCATGTATTCATGGGGATCCTGATTCCAAGGCTGCCGGAACACCACGGGAGCAATGCCGGCCGCTTTCAACAGATGGCAGGTTTCCAGCCGATCTTCGACAAACCATTGGATGCCGTTTTCCAGCAGCACCTCGGTTTTCGCCTCAAAAGAACCGGTGGCGACGATGGTTGCCCGGTCGTGCTGTCCATCGAGCAGAGCATTCATCCAACCGGCAATGGGACCGGGATCGGGACGCGCCGTAACCATAAAAAGACGCCCGGTGGCTTCCGCGATACGTCGCAGTACTTTTCCTGCGCCGGGAAGCGGCTTCAACGTGGCCTGGTAATTCCCGTCCAGAATGCGGGTCACGGCACTTTCCAGAACCGCCAGGTCCACATCCAGGCATTCGTCCAGCCGGTAACAGGTAATGTCATCGTATTTCACCGTATGGACATCGTAATGGTCTTTGAGAATATCCAAAAACAAATGCATGGTGTCGGCAATCACCCCATCGATATCAAATGCCAGGGCCGCCGGATCAATCATTGTATGTTCCTGTTTGTCATTGCGATGCATGAGTACCTTATGTCTTTCCCATCATCAATAAAAACTGTTTTTGTAATCCCATTGTGCCAAGCGTGTCAATATGGATATTGGAAAAAATCGGGAATCATTATGAATCACCTCCGTTATGGCACCCGCTTCCATATTCATCATTACGATCTTACGGATGATCCTTTTTGCTTTCCATCAGTTGCAGAAACGGCCGGAACAAATCAATGGGCAGGGGAAACACCGTGGTGGTGTTGTTTTCAGCCGACATCTCCCGCATGGTCTGTAAATAACGCAGCTGGATGGCGGTCGGATAGGCGTCGATAATTTTGGCCGCCGCGGCCAGACGATCAGCGGCCTGGAATTCCCCTTCGGCGTTGATCACCTTGGCCCGCCGCTCCCGTTCGGCCTCAGCCTGTTTGGCCATGGCCCGCTGCATTTCCTGGGGCAGATCAATGTGCTTGAGTTCCACGGTGGCCACTTTGATCCCCCAGGGATCGGTGTGGGTGTCCAGAATTTCCTGCAGCTGAGCGTTGATCTTATCTCTGGCCGACAAAAGCTCGTCCAGTTCAGCCCCCCCACAGACGCTTCGCAAGGTGGTTTGGGCCAACTGCGAGATGGCATAGTTGTAGTTTTCCACTTCCACGATGGCCTTGATCGGATCGATCACCCGAAAATAGATCACGGCATTGACTTTCACGGATACATTGTCCAGGGTAATCACATCCTGGGGATCCACATCCATGGCCACCAGGCGCATGCTGACCTTGACCATTTTATCAACAATGGGAATCAGAATGATCAGTCCGGGTCCCTTGGCATTGATGACCCGACCTAACCGAAAAATGACGGCGCGCTCGTATTCGTTGAGAATCTTGAGGGCGGTGAAAAGAAAAAAAACGATCAGAACGATGACACCGATAATAGGGTACATGAATGCCTCCTTGTCTGGCCAGGACGGCCGGTAGAGTTGCAATAGGCAAATGGGTCATTTCTGGTTGGGCACTATTTTAGGGGTTCCACGTCAAGGGTCAAACCATCCACGGCGGTTACCCGCACCAGTGCACCGGCGTCCACAGGATGCTTGCAACGTGCAAACCACAACTCACCGTGAATCTGAACGCGCCCCTTGGGGGTCAGCGGTATCTTGACCATACCGATTTCGCCGATCAACCCGGACTGGCCGGTCATGGGCCGCCGAAACTGGGCACGAAAAACCAAACCGGCGACCACCACAAAAAAGCCACCCACCATGGCCAGCGTAGGCATGATGACACGCCAGGAAATCCCCGGCAGACCGCTATTCCGGTCAATCAACATCACCGATCCGATAAACAGACAAATAACTCCAGCCAGGCTGAGCAGCCCGTAGCTGGTAATTTTCATTTCCAGGATGAAAAAAATCAGCGCAAGAACGATCAACAACATGCCGGCAAAGTTGACCGGCAAAGTCTGAAACGAATAGAAGGCCAAGATCAGGGCAATGCTGCCGATCACTCCCGGCAGGATCACGCCGGGATGGGCAAGCTCGAAATACAGACCGGCCAGGCCGATCATCATCAATATATAGGCGATGTTGGGATCACTCAGGGCCTTTAACACCCGCGTACGCAAGGACTCTTTGATCCACACCCGCTGGTCGAGGTCAATGTCGACGGCATCCTTCTCCCCCACCTTGCGGCCGTTGATGGCCTCGAGCAACTGGTCCAGGTCCCGTGCCACCAAATCGATAATCTTCAGCTCAAGCGCCTCGGTTTCCGTGACCGATACGCTCTCGCGCACCGCCTTTTCAGCCCACTCTTGGTTGCGCCCCCGTCGGTTGGCGATGCTTTTTACAAAAGCCACCATATCGTTGGTCACCTTCTCGGACATGGTCTTGCCAATGTCCTTGCCGCCGGCTTGCACCGGATGCGCCGCGCCGATGTGGGTCCCGGGAGCCATGGCAGCGATATCGGCAGCCATGGTGATCATCACACCGGCCGAGGCGGCCCGGGCACCCGCAGGCGCGACATAGACCACCACCGGGATCCGGCTGGCGTAAATGGCCATGACCATCTTGCGCATGGATTCGGCCAGGCCGCCGGGGGTGTCCAGCACAACAATCAGGCAACTCGCCCCTTCCGCGTTGGCGCGCTGGATGGCGCTGTCAAAAAAATCTGCATTGCCAGGGGAAATGGCACCGGTGATCTCGACCAGATATACCGGCGCCCCATGGGCAGCCACCGGTGTGATCATGGCCAGACCGGCCAAAAGGACCAACATCAACAATGGGTTGAATCGAATTTGCATGAACACCCCCTCTATTGAATGAAACGGGGAGGTACGGTTAAAAATGCCGAATCACGATGATTCGGATGTGAGGCCTCAGGCCTCTTTTTTTTGAAAGCGGTGGTATGGTGCTTTGAACTGATGGTGCTTTGAACATATGGCTTTTTGAAAATAGCTGCATCAACAAAACTGATAAAATGCGCGGGTCATGCCAGTCGCCTCATAATCTGCTGGACATCGTTCCACACGTCCCGTTTGCGCTGCGGGTTGCGCAATAAATATGCCGGATGGAAAGTCGGCATCAGCGGAATGTCCATGAACGCGTGGAACCGACCCCTGAGCCGTGAAATGGATGTTTGTGTATCCAAAAGGGTACGCGCCGGCACGCTGCCCAGGGCGCAGATCACCGTGGGGTTGATTGCCGCCAATTGCCGTTTCAAAAACGGCAGGCATTGATGGATTTCCCCGGGCTCGGGGTTACGGTTGTCGGGCGGCCGGCATTTGACGATATTGGCGATGTAAACCGTCTCCCGGGACAATTTCATGGCCGCAATGATTTTGGTCAGCAGCTGTCCGGCGGCACCGACAAACGGTCGACCACATTGGTCCTCCTCAAAGCCAGGGCCTTCACCGACAAAAACCAGCCTGGCATCGGCGGCACCCTCACCAAATACAATGTGGGTTCTTGTTTTGCACAGTGGACAACGGGTGCAGTCCCCTAATTCGGCACGGATATCATCAAGGGTTTCCGGTGCAGCAGGCGGTTCAACGGCCGGATGCTTGGCTGCGGGGCGATCCGATTCCGGACGCGCAACCACCTGACGATCAGCGTTGCGTGGTTCAGACACAGAAGGGGCAATCGCGGAACGGTCTGGCGCATGACGCTCGGCTATGGGACGTTTATCAGCAAGATGCTTCGCCATCGGCGGGCCCACCCGCGTCAGGGTCTCGAACGCGGCGTCGGAGCAGTCAAACCCGGTACACCCGCTTTCCTTAAGGTAGTGCAAGGTATTGCGAATATCGTTAAAAATCTGCGCCAGAGGGGCTTGAGAGGTCATGGCCGGTCTCCGGATTCAGGATCGATCTGTCGATTTGCCGTCAGCAGGGTGGTCACCTGATCCAGAATCAGATGGGCGACGGCGTCTTTTTCCATTACATCCAATACCATTTTGCGCCCGTCGGCAAAAAACAGGGTCATGCGGTTGGTATCGGCGGCGAAGCCGGAATCCGGCGGGCCGATCAAATTGGCGGCGATCATGTCCAGATTTTTTTGGGCGACTTTTTTACGGGCATAGGCTTCCATATCCTGGGTTTCGGCGGCAAACCCCACCACAATCTGACCGGGACGCTTGCGCTGCCCGACGGTTTTAAGGATATCCGTGGTACGTTCCAACGCCAGGGTAATGCCTTGATCGCCCTTTTTCATTTTTTGGGTTGCGGCGTTCACTGGACGATAGTCGGATACGGCGGCCACCTTGATGACCACGTGGGCCTGGTCCAGTCGTTCGAATACGGCTTGGGCCATTTCATCCACGGTCACCACCGATATGGTCTCTACATTAAGCGGCGCTTCAAGAGCCACCGGCCCGCTGATCAAGGTCACCCGGGCCCCGCGATTTTCAGCGGCCCGGGCAATGGCGTAACCCATTTTGCCTGATGATGGATTACTGATAAAGCGCACCGGATCAATGGCCTCACGGGTCGGGCCAGCGGTAATCAGGATATTCTTGCCGGCCAGATCGTCGGGTGTAAGGTAGCTGACCAATCGGTCGACAATTTCTTCAGGTTCAGGTAGACGCCCCGGTCCAACGGCTTTGCAGGCCAGCGTCCCCTCTCCAGGAGCCAGAATCTGGCACCCGTCGGCAGCCAGACGCTCAAGGTTACGCTGGGTGGCCGGGTGTTCGAACATATTGGAATTCATCGACGGACAGATCATCACCGGACAGGTAACGGCCAGCATGAAGGTACTCAAGGCATCGTCGGCCATGCCGTGGGCCATTTTGGCCACCAGGTTGGCCGTGGCCGGGGCAACCACCACCGCCTGGGCGGCTTCAGCCCAGGCAATATGCCGAATGGCGGCATCATCGTTTTCTTCGAACAGATCCACAAAAACCGGATTTTCCGACAACATTTCGAATGTCATGGGCGCCACGAAACGCGTGGCGCTGCGGGTCATGATCACCCGCACGCGGGCCCCCAGTTTCACCAGTCGCCTGAGCACTTCCACACTTTTATAGGCGGCAATGCCACCACTGACGCCTAAAACGATCTGTTTATTTTTCAGCACTGCGTTTTTTATGTCCATCGGATTGTTTCTACTCGCTTGGCCGTTTGTCTGTAGCCTTGAAAATTGAAAGTTGTTGAAGTTGTCGAAGCGCCTTGTATCTGAGCAGCTGAGTCACCCAGCGTTCGATCAGATTTTGGATGCGCTCCCGGTGCACACTCGATTTTGGCCTTGCGCAAAGCGCCGTGTCCAGAGCCTTTGCAAGGTCCTTGCGATGCGGAGATTGCGTCAACAGATAACGATACACCTCGGCAGCGCTTTCATATCGTCCCTGCTGATACAACAGCCGGGCCATGGTTTCCGTATAAAACGTTTTATCATTATCAAAATCCACGTTTCATCCTCGACGTATTGGTTAGGGTACGCTGGATAGGATATCGTATCGTGAATTATCCGTTTTTTTTGGAAGCGCCTCCGGGAAGGATGAGGATGAGGTCGTTTTTACCCACCATCCCCAGCTCATTGCGGGCCACATTTTCGATATAGATCAGATCATGCCTCAACCGGCTGATATTGCGATATAGATTGGCGTTTTCCTGGGCCAGGGTTTCGTTTTGTTTGACAATCGTCTGCTGACGATCCCTCAGCCGCGACAGTTCTATCAGCCCATTATCACCCATCGCAATCAACAGCAACAGATTGAGTAGCACGACCGCCGTAATGCCGATGATGGTTTTGAGTCCACGACTCATGATCTACTCAAACTCCTTTTCACCAGGCCCATGACCTGATCCCACTGGGAAATGGCAAGGTATTTGGCGGCAACGGAAAAAACCGCCACACCGCTGCCGATGGCGATGACGATCATGATCGGAAGGCGCACCCCGCCGGGTAATGATTGTCGAAAAACAGGCAGCCGGCAGATCAACAGGACAACCACAGCCATGATTATCGACGCAGCGATTGTTTTCAGACAACTCACAAGAACTGGCCGCCATCGAATCAATCCCATTTTTTTTCTCAACAGGTAAACCATCAACGTCAGGTTTACCATGGATGCCAATGATGTGGCCAGGGCCAGCCCACCATGCTTCAGGGGCGCCATCAGGACCATGCCCAGCACAAGGTTGGTGGCAATGGAAACCGTCGCCGTCATTACCGGGGTTCGGGTATCCTTAAGGGCGTAAAACACTGAAACAACAATCCGCACCGATGAAAATGCCCATAATCCTAGTACATAGTACAAAAGCGCCATTGAGGTCAATCGCGTGGCCTGTTCATCAAATGCGCCGCGCTGAAATAAAAGCGCAACGATGGGATCGCGCAATACAATCAGCCCCACCATGGCCGGGATGGTAATGAACAGGACCAGACTCATGGCATGGCTAAAGGTGTCTGCCAGGCCAGCATAATCGCCCCCGGCAGCCTGCCGCGATAGGCTGGGTAAAACCGCGGTGGCCACGGCCTGACCGAAAATACCCAGGGGGAATTGGACAAGGCGGTCAGCATAATAAAGGTAGGCCACGCTGCCCTCGGCCAACAGTGAGGCGAGCAATGTTCCCACCAGAATGTTAATCTGATAGACCGCCGCTCCGAAAATGGTCGGCAGGAGCAGCACACCGACTTTTTTCATGGCCGGATGCCAGAGTCCGGATCGTTTCCAGAACCGGATGCCGTGTCTGGCCAGAAACGGCAGTTGCAATGCCAGTTGGAGCACGCCGCCGATCAAGACGCCGCCGGCCAGTCCCAGGCCCCGAACCGTTTGTGAATCCGAAAAAAGGGACGCGCCGAAAACGGCGCTGATCATGGACAGGTTCAGCAGCACCGGCGCAATCGCCGGTGCGGCAAAATGGCCGAGTACATTAAGAATGCCCATGCATAACGCTACGGTGCCGATCATGATCAGATAGGGAAACATCAGCCGTGTCAGGGTAATCGTCAGGGCCATTTTTTGGGGATCCTTGGCAAACCCCGGCGCAATCGTATGAACGATCAGCGGCGATGCGATGATGCCGATCATCGTGATCAAGGACAGCACCACCAAGAGCAGTTTTAAGGCACCAACGGCCAGGCGATGGCCTTCGGCCTTGTCTCCCTTGATCATGACTTGAGTGAAAACGGGAATGAAAGCGATGCTAAGCGATCCCTCACCGAACAACCGGCGCAATAAATTGGGAATCCGGAAGGCGGCGATAAATGCGTCCGCCACCATCCCCGCACCAAAAAATGATGCCAACACCATATCCCGGACATATCCTAAAAACCGGCTGATCAGGGTTGCGATTCCGATAATGCCGGCGGCCCGGGTCACCTGACGGTTCTCGCTGCCCGGCAGATGGACGTCGCGATTATTCATATGGACTCCACGATCAATAAAATCCCTTGACTTTTTCAAATGTTTTGTTTATTTGGAAATTTTATGTTTTTTCCAATTTATTTCCGAAAGGAGTACTAGCACGGTGGCTAATCATAAGTCAGCACTAAAACGCGCCATTCAAAGCGAACAGCGGCGCCAACGCAACAAAGCTGTTCAGACACGGGTTAAAAATGTCGTTAAAGATGTGAATCTATCCGTAGCGGAAAATGCCGATGATGCCGGTCAGCGCTTCAATGTCGCCAAATCCGTCATCGATAAAGCATCTAAAAAAGGGGTTCTCCATAAACGCACGGCCGCCCGCAAAATTTCCCGTTTGGCCAAAAAGGTCAACGCCCTGTAGTTTATATCCACCATCTGCAGCATCACAACGAATGATCGGCAGTGGAAGCGCCACTGCCGATCTTGAAAAAATACAGCTAATGCGGATAGATCAGAAGTCATCCGTCAGCTGCGTGAAGGCCGATTCGGCTATCTTTTTGGAAATTTCGGCAATCGCATCCGACTTGTACTGATCCGTTTTCGTTTTATTTTCGGCCACCACGTTAAAGGCTTCGTGCTCAACAATATTTGCCGATCGCCAGAGTACACGTCCATCCGGTGATTCGAGCCGCAGGCTCAAGGTGCCGGTCACTCGCCGCTCAATGGCGGTTGAGACACTGGACCGGGAAATGTTTTCCACGGAAAAACTAACGATGGTTCCAAGAAGGATCCCATCTGCCGCAGATCGGTCTTTGGCCAAGCCCTCCTTGCGACTTCGCGTGAATTCATAAATCAGGTCATTGGTAAACACTCTTTCCGCGCCGGTTTCCGTGGTTCGGTTTTCCATCATGGGGATAAATATGCGTGTCACCCCCGCCGGAAATCTTCCGCCACCGGCAAAATGGTAGCCGCAGGCGGTCACCATTGCCGCTATGAGCCATCCTATAAACATCCAATTAAATTGGATTTTCATCGTATCACCGTGTTTCAAACAACAATATTAACAAGCTTGTTCTTGACCGTAATCACTTTTTTAATCGGCTTTTCACCGACAAAGGCAATAATGCGCTCATCGGCCAGCGCCCGTTCCTTAAGCGATTCCGGGTCAGCATCCAGGGCCGCATTAAAACGGCTGCGCAATTTGCCATTGACCTGCACCACCACTTCCACTTCATCTTTTATCGTGGCGGCCTCGTCAAAAACCGGCCAGGCGCTGAGCAAGACGCTTTGGTTATATCCCAGGGCCTCCCACAGCTCTTCGCAGAAATGAGGCACAATGGGGGACAGCAGCAGTACGGCGGTTTCAAGTCCGAAGCGAACCGTCTGTTTGCTTGCATCGTCCGCTTTGAGATCCTCGATGGCCTGCATGGTGTTGACCAATTCCATGACTGCACTGATAACCGTGTTGAAATGAAACCGTTCCTCGATGTCCTGAGTCACCCGTTTGATGGTCTCATGGGTTTTGCGATACACCTCTTTAAATGATCCCGTCAGGGTGGCGGGATCAACCGGAGCATTTTTACAGTCCGCCACAACGGGCAGCCAACGCTCGGCCAGGCGCCAGACCCGCTGCAAAAACCGGTAACTGCCTTCAACGCCCTGGTCGCTCCACTCCAGATCCCTTTCCGGCGGGGCGGCAAACAAACAAAACAACCGCGTGGTGTCCGCACCGTATTGATCGAGCAGCACATTGGGATCAATGACGTTCTTCTTGGATTTGGACATTTTCTCAACCCGGCCGACGGTCACCGGTTTGCCGCACTCGATGCAGGTACGCGTGTCATCGTCTCCGTCAACGACCTGTTCGGGGAAGAGGAACCCGTGTTCGGGACAGGCGGTGGTTTCCTTGCAGACCATGCCTTGCGTGAGCAGCCGGGTAAAGGGTTCCTTGAATTTGACCAGCCCCATGGCTTCCAGCACGCGGGTGTAATAGCGCGAGTACAACAGGTGCAAGATGGCATGCTCCACCCCGCCAATGTACTGATCTACAGGCATCCAATAATCGACCGCAGCCGTATCAAACATGGCCGTGTCGCAGCGGGGACTGCAATACCGGTCAAAATACCAGGAGGATTCCACAAAGGTATCCATCGTATCGGTTTCACGCCGGGCGTCCTCCCGGCCGCATTGGGGGCAGCGGGTTCGGACGAATTCGTCCAGCGTGGGCAGTGGACTGCGCCCCCCCTCCAAAAGGTCCGCATCTTCGGGCAGCACGATGGGCAAATCGGATTCCGGAACCGGTACGATCCCACAGTCGGGACAGTGGATCATGGGAATGGGCGCCCCCCAATACCGTTGCCTGGAGATCCCCCAGTCCCGCAGTCGGAAACTGACCGTCTTTTTACCCAGATCGTTTTTGTCCATATAGTCGGTGATAGCCTCCATGGCCTTTCGATTGGGCATGCCGTTGAAATCACCGGAGTTGACCATGGTGCCGTCATCGGTGTAAGCGGCGGCCATGGTATCCCCGTCAAGGGCTTCATCGGGCGGACTGACCACCACAACCACGGGCAGATCGTATTTGCGGGCAAAATCAAAATCGCGCTGATCATGGGCCGGAACCGACATCACGGCGCCGGTGCCGTACTCCATCAGGGCAAAATTGGCCGTATAAATGGGCATCTGTCTGCCGTTCATCGGGTTGATGCAATAGGCACCGGTAAAAACCCCTTCTTTTTCATAATTTTCGATAGCTTTGCTGGAGCGGTCCTGCAGGGCAATGCGATCGACAAAGGCGGTCACGGCCGCTTCCTGCTCAGTCCCGGCCGCCAGTTCGGGAACCAACGGGTGTTCGGGGGCCAGACACATAAACGTCGCACCGAAAATCGTATCCGGCCGGGTGGTAAAAACGCTGATCAAAGCATCGCTGTCCTTAACGGCAAAACGGATTTCCGCCCCCATACTTTTGCCGATCCAGTTGCGCTGCATGGTGGTGACCTTGTCCGGCCAACCGGGCAGCATATCGCAATGCACCAACAGATCTTCGGCAAAGTCGGTGATTTTGAAAAACCATTGCCACAGCTTTTTTTGCCGTACCGGCTTACCACAGCGCCAGCACATGCCCGCTTCCACCTGCTCGTTGGCCAAAACGGTCTGGCAGGGCTCACACCAGTTGACATAGGATTCTTTGCGATAGGCCATGCCTTTTTCGACCATTTTCAAAAACAGCCACTGTTCCCAGCGATAATATTCGGGACGGCAGGTGGCCAGTTCCCGATCCCAGTCATAGGAAAAGCCAATACGCTTGAGCTGGGCCCGCATGGCATTGATATTTTCGTAGGTCCACTTTGCCGGATGGGTGTTGTTGGCGATGGCCGCATTTTCGGCGGGCATACCGAAAGCGTCCCAGCCCATGGGATGCAACACGTTGAACCCGCGCATGCGTTTGTAGCGAGCCACCACATCACCGATGGTATAATTCCTCACATGTCCCATATGGATTTTACCGGATGGATACGGGAACATTTCGAGCAGATAATATTTTTTTTGATCGGGTGCCTCGACAACCTTGAACAGATTGTCGGCCTGCCACCGTTTCTGCCATTTGGCTTCAATTTTTTGAGGATGATAGCGTGAATCCATAAATCTTCCTATCTTCTTGCGAATATTGTTTATTTTACCTGTATTGGAGAGGTTCTCTCATGCCACAAAGCCCGCTAAATAGCAAGCGTCGAAGTCCCTAGCAGCCTCACTCAGGCCAGTGCGCATCGACGGCATCCGCATGCAATTGAATCGTTTGCCCCTTCCCATCAACCAATCATATTGGTATAATAAATCAATTCATTATTATTATTTCAGGCATCCCATCTTTTTCCTGCAGTATACCAAAATACCGTTGACTTAGGCCTAACAATCGATTATTTAAGGAAATTTAATGTACGTAAAATTGAAAGGAAAACCGCTTCCGACGAATGACCAGTAAAATTCTCATTAATGCGGTGGACCCCGAAGAAGTGCGCCTTGCTATTGTCAAGGACTGTCGACTCGAAGAGTTTCATATCGAGAGCGCGGCCCGGGAGATTCTCCACAGCAGCATTTTCAAGGGGGTTATCACCCGAATTGAACCCAGTCTCCAAGCCGTATTTGTTGATTTCGGCGCTGAACGTCACGGATTTTTGCAACGCCAGGAGATCCACAGTGACTATTTTCAGGACCCGCCGACCAACGGTCACAGCATTCAAAACTTAGTTAAGCGCGGCCAGGAACTCGTGGTCCAGGTGACCAAAGATCCGATCATGAAAAAAGGGGCCATGCTCACCACATTTGTTTCCCTGCCGGGCCGCCATGCGGTTCTGATGCCGGGCAGCAGTAATCGCGGCATCTCCCGCAAGATTGATGATGAGACGGAACGCAATCGGCTCAAGGAGATTATCGACAAACTCGATCTGCCGGATGGATTCGGCCTGATCATCCGCACGGCCGGCCAGGGATGCACGAAAACCATGCTGTCCAAGGACGTCCGCTACCTGCTGCGTTTGTGGAAGGATATTACCGAGCGGGCCGTCAATGCCCAGGCGCCGTGCGCTCTGTACAAGGACCGAAACCTGGCCGTGCGGTCCATCCGTGATCACTTTTCAGCGGACATCAAAGAAATATTGATTGACGATGAATCCGTGCACCATGAGGTGAAAGATTTCCTGCGCATCATTTCTCCCAAGCAGACCGGTATTGTCAAACTCCATAAGTCGGACAAACCCATCTTCACCCGTTTTCAACTGGAAGATCAAATCGCGACAATCTTTAACAATCGGGTGGGGCTCAAATCCGGAGGATCGGTTGTTTTGGAACGGACCGAGGCGCTGGTGGCCATTGATGTCAATTCAGGCAAGGGAACCCAGAAAAAAAATATCGAGGAAACCGCGCTGATGACCAATCTGGAGGCGGCGGTAGAAATCGCCCGCCAGCTCCGGATTCGGGATCTGGGTGGGTTGATCGTGATTGATTTCATTGATATGCGGGAACAAAAACACCGCAATCAGGTGGAAAAGACACTCCGGGCCAGCATGAAACAGGACCGGGCTAGAGTGAAACTCGGCAAAATTTCAAAATTCGGTCTGTTGGAACTGTCCCGTCAGCGCCTGCGTCCTTCCATTGATTTTGGCAGCATGCAAACCTGTTCGCATTGCAATGGCAAGGGACAGGTACCGTCCACGGAATCGCTGGGACTCAGTGTACTGCGCAAGCTCAAACTCGACTCCCTGAAAGACGGACTGCGTCAGATTTCCGCGCAATTGCCAGTCCAGGTGGCGACCTACCTGCTCAACCGCAAGCGCAGGGAACTGAGCGATCTGGAATATAAGCGGGGCATCACCATCAATATCACTGCCCGTGACGATTTGATCCCCGGCCAGATGGAATTCAACTATGACCGGAAAACCAAAACCGAGGAGAATCCAGCCTCTTAAAGACATTTTTGGCACGTCTTTAGATGCGCATGATCACCAAGAATGATTTGACGAGGGGGGTGATTTGCAGTATACCTGCGCCACTTTCACATGTCGCCTACCCAGCATGATGACGGACAATACGGTTGACAACCAGATCAGCAACCGCTTGAATTTTTCTATAGGAGGTTTTTTTACTGATGAGTATCGCTTATGCAATGGGACAGGCAGGAGGAGCCGCACCTGGCGGTGCAGGAGGATTCGCGTCGTTTATACCGCTGATCCTCATGTTCGTGATTTTTTATTTCCTCTTGATCCGTCCGCAGCAAAAAAAGACAAAAGAACATCGCCAAATGATCGAAAATCTGAAAACCGGAGACCGCATTATCACCGCTGGTGGGTTGCATGGTCGGATCACCGGTGTATCGGAAGCCTTTCTGACCGTGGAAATCGCCGAAAAGGTTCGCGTGCGCGTAAATCGGAGCAGCGTCTCCGGCCTGATGCAGACTACTTCCCCGCCGGCCAGCCCAAAAAAAGATAAGAAAGACTAATCCGACAACGGTAAAGCCTAAGTTCGCATTGTTTTGTCCCCAACGCCTCATTTGATGCCAGCCTATTGACTTGCGTCAGGCGCGGTCCTGTTGCTGCAGGTTAATGGCAGGCATCTTGACGCGTCGGGTATTGGCGAACAGATCATGAAAGGAAACAACGTTGAAAAATCTTTCTTGGAGGCTCATCATCATCGCAGCGGTCATTTTGATCGCTGCGGTTTATGTGATTCCGACATTCCGTCCCGGTATTTGGCCCCATAAAAAAATCAATCTGGGGTTAGACCTTCAAGGTGGCATGCACCTGGTTTTGGAAGTCGACGCAGATAAAGCCGTTGACAACACCATCGAACGGATGGGTCAGGAACTGCGCGAGATGCTTCGCAAAGAGCAAATTCGCACCGTGGGTCTGGATCGCATTGAGGCTGCCAAATTATCGGTCAAGGTGGCCGATACCGAGGCCGACCGTCTGGAGGAACTGCTTGATCAGGAGTTTCGCGATCTTAGAATCGTAAAACGATCAGACAGTGAAGGGGTTCGCGAGGTGGTCTTGGATCTTCCGGACAAGGAAGCCGATCATATCCGCAAGATGGCCGTGGATCAGGCGTTGGAAACCATTCGCAACCGTATCGACCAGTTCGGCGTCAGTGAACCGGATATCCGCATTCAAGGCGAACGGCGGGTTCTGGTCCAACTGCCCGGCATCAAGGATACCAAGCGCGCCAAGGGCCTGATCGGTAAAACCGCCCTTTTGGAATTCAAACTGCTCGACGAAGACCACGATATTGAATCCGCCTTGAAAGGCAACGTTCCCGCCAGCAGCGAAATTCTTTACGAAACCAAAGAAGATCCAACGACCCATCACATCAGCAAGATTCCCTATCTGGTAAAAAAACGAACCTCACTTACCGGCGCCTATCTGACCGATGCCAAGGTACAAATCGACAGCCAGTACAATGAGCCTTATGTATCGATTACCTTTGATAAAAAAGGCGCCCGTCTGTTTGCCCGCATCACCGAGGAAAACGTGAAAAAACGGTTGGCCATCGTGTTGGATGACAATATCTACTCGGCCCCGGTCATCCAGGAAAAAATCGCCGGCGGAGAGGCCCGCATCACCGGCAATTTCACCACCGAGGAGGCGCGCGATCTGGCTATCGTATTGCGTGCCGGTGCACTGCCGGCACCGGTGCAGATACTGGAAGAACGAACCGTCGGCCCATCCCTGGGAACCGACTCCATTCGCATGGGGCTGCTTTCCATGTGCGTGGGAGGGCTTCTCGTCGTCCTGTTTATGGCGATCTACTACAAGGGGTCCGGAATCGTGGCCGACTTCGCGCTGATTCTGAACATCCTTCTCATTGCCGGCGGACTGGCCGGTTTCGGCGCTACCCTGACCCTGCCGGGCATTGCCGGAATTATTTTGACGATTGGGATGGCCGTGGATGCCAATGTGCTGATTTTCGAACGTATCCGAGAGGAAATGCGACTGGGCAAAACGCCTCGCGCCGCGGTTGACGCCGGTTATGATCGCGCCACGCTGACCATTCTGGACGCCAATGTCACCACCCTGATCGCCGCCTTGGTCCTGTTTCAATTCGGGACCGGTCCGGTAAAAGGGTTTGCCGTCACATTGAGCCTCGGCGTGGTGGCCAGTTTGTTTACGGCATTGGTGGCGACCCGCGCCATTTTTGATTATTTTTTAATCAACCGAAAAATACGTACGATCAGTATTTAGGGGCAAACGCGATTTGCCAAGCTCCACCGTCAGCATCGGTCGGCAACAGAAACCCCACCATCGAGGAATTGTTACATGCAGTTAGTCAAACCGGGTATTAACATCGACTTTATCGGCAAACGGAAGATCGCCTTCATCCTTTCGGTACTGATGATCATGATCAGCATCGGCTCGCTACTGATCCATAAAGGTCCCCGTTATGGCATCGACTTTGCCGGCGGCACCCTGGTTCAGGTTAAATTCTCGGCGCCTGTTGCCATCGATCGCATCAAGGACGGACTGGCCAAAATGGATATGAAGGCATCGACGATTCAACAGTTCGGTCATGTTGGCGATAACGAATACCTGATCCGCACCGATATAACCACATCGGCCATGGAAGGGCTTTCTGAAACCATTGAAAACCAGTTGGGCGAGGCTACCGGTGTATCGGTGGAACTCCGGCGCATGGAAATGGTGGGGCCCCAGGTGGGTCAGGATTTACGCGAAAAAGCGTTGTTTGCCATGTTTTATGCCCTGCTTTTCATCACCGTGTATATTTCCGGCCGGTTTGAATTGAAATGGGCCAAAAGTGGGATTGTCGCCGCTGCCCTCATGGGAGCGGTCTATGTGCTTTCATTGTTCAATGTGTCAGTTCCTTTTTTAATGCTGGCGGCCCTGATAGTCAGTTTGGTGATTTTCTGGTTTTTTGAATTCAAATATGCCATGGGCGCCATCGTGGCTCTGATTCACGATGTGACCATCACAGTCGGCCTGTTTTCCATATTCGACATAGAATTCACCTTGCCCATCATCGCGGCACTGCTCACCATCATCGGCTATTCCCTTAACGATACGATTATTGTTTTCGATCGTATCCGGGAGAATCTGCGCAAATATCATCGGGAATCCATGGCCACGATTCTAAATAAAAGCGTCAATGAAACCCTGAGCCGGACACTGCTCACCTCCCTGACCACCCTGGTTGTGGTGATCGCCTTGTTTGTGCTCGGTGGCGGTATTATTCACGACTTTTCCTTTGCCCTGCTGATTGGCGTATTGGTTGGAACCTATTCGTCAGTCTATGTGGCCAGTCCTATTTTGTTGGCATGGCAGACACGGAGCAAGTAAATGGCTGACCCGCGGCCCTGGCTTGCCCTGAAAAGCGTGCCAGGTGTGGGCAATCTGCTGTTCACGCGGCTGGTCAACCATCTTGGATCACCGGATGCGGTGCTTGCCGCCGACGAACCGGCCCTTCTAGCGGTTCAGGGTGTCACTGCCCGCCTGTCAGCCGCCATCCTGGGCCATCGGGGAGGGACAGCAGCCAATCAGGAGTGGGAGGCAGCGCAAAAAAAAGGATATCAGATCATCACCCAGGCCGACCCGCAGTATCCAGCGCTTTTAACCCAGATTCCGGACCCCCCACCGGTGCTTTATGTTTACGGTACCCTGCCAGCGACCGATGACCTGACCATTGCGGTCGTGGGGTCCCGCCATGCCACGGACTATGGCATCAGTGCCACCCGGCAGTTGAGCATGGATCTGGTCAGACAAGGCGTAACCATCGTCAGCGGCCTGGCCCGAGGCATCGACAGCGCCGCTCATGCTGGTGCCATTGCCGCTGGAGGAAAAACAGTATCCGTTATCGGAACCGGCTTGGACCGCATTTATCCTCGGGAGAATGAACGGCTGTATCATCAAATTGCCGAAAACGGGGCGGTGATCACTGAATTTGCCCTTGGCACCGGGCCGGATGCGCATCACTTTCCGGTCCGCAACCGCATTATCAGCGGCATGAGCCATGGAACCGTGGTGGTGGAGGCCACGGCCCGCAGCGGGTCCCTGATCACCGCCCGTCTGGCCGCCGAACAGGGCCGGGACGTATTTGCCGTACCAGGCAATATTCATTCATTCAAAAGTGTGGGCACTCACAAGTTGATCAAAGAAGGCGCCAAGCTGGTGGCCCATGCCTGGGATGTGCTGGATGAGTTTGCCCACATCAATTCTCGGCCTCCGGCAGATCCAACGCCGCCTGAATCTGTCCGGCCCCATTTGACGGAATCCGAAGCCATGGTTATGGATAGTCTCGAGGCGGATCCTGTGCATATCGACGATCTGGCTCGTAAATTGGGGTTGCCATCGGGCAAATTGTCCGGGATACTGCTTCAATTGGAACTAAAGGGACTGGCATCCCAATCACCGGGAAAACGGTTTGCGCTGAAGGCCGGCATTAAATGATATCATGAACCATAAAACCGTTTGTTTACGGTAAACGATAGAAAACAACAAAAAGAGGTATCTGGTGAGTAAACCCCTGGTAATCGTGGAATCACCGACAAAGGTCAGAACCATTAAAAAATATCTGGGCAACGACTACAATGTCGCCGCAACGGTCGGCCATATCAAGGATCTGCCCAGCAAGGATTTGGGAATTGATATAGAAAACGATTTTTCCCCCCACTATCGCACCATTCCAGGCAAATCCAAAGTGCTGAGTCAATTGAAATCGGCTGCCGGCGATACGGCCGACATCTATCTGGCCCCTGACCCGGATCGCGAAGGTGAAGCCATTGCCTGGCACACCGCCGATGTGCTGAAAAAAAAGGGCCGCCGCTTTCATCGGGTCCTGTTTCACGAACTGACCAAAAACGCCATCCTGGAGGCCATGCAAAAGGCCCAGGATTTGGATCGCGACAAATATGAGGCCCAGCAGGCCCGCCGCATCCTTGATCGCCTGGTGGGTTACCAGATTTCGCCCTTGCTGTGGCGCAAGGTCAAGGGTGGTCTTTCCGCCGGTCGGGTCCAATCTGTGGCCGTGCGCATTATCTGCGATCGGGAACGGGCCATCCAGGCCTTCACGCCGGTCGAATACTGGTCCATCACCGCCAATTTAAAGGGCAACCAGCCACCGCCATTTTCCGCCAAACTGGCGCGCAAAAACGGGAAAAAAATCGAAATTCCCGATGAAGCCACGGCCAGTGCCATTGTCAAGGATCTGGAAGCCGCCGGTTTCGTGCTCGATAAAATCGTCAAGCGCACCACCCGGCGCAATCCCCTGCCGCCATTTATCACCAGCAAATTACAACAAGAGTCCATTCGCAAACTGCGCTTCTCGGCCAAGAAAACCATGATGGTTGCCCAGCAACTTTATGAGGGCATCGATTTGGGACCCGGCGAGCCGGTCGGTTTGATCACTTACATGCGAACCGATTCAACCCGCATTGCTGACGAAGCGGCGCAGGAAGCCTTGGCACTGATCCAGGAGCGATTCGGCAAGGATTACGCCATTGCCAAACCGCGGGTGTTCAAAAACAAAAACAAGGCCCAGGACGCCCATGAGGCCATCCGCCCCACGTCGGTCTATCATACACCCGAAAAAGTCAAACCCCATCTTTCCAAGGATCAACTGGCCCTGTACACGATGATCTGGCAACGCTTTATGGCCTCCCAGATGGCCCAGGCGCTGATCGATCAGAAAACCCTGTCCATCGCTGCCGCTGAATACACCCTCACCGCCAGTGGATCATCGGTGAAGTTTCCCGGCTTTCTGGCCGTGTATCAAAGCGCCGATGACGAGGCGGAGAGCAATAAAAAAAGCCAGCCCCTGCCGGAGCTTGACGAAAAATCCGTGCTCGACCTCTTATCCATCGATCCCAAACAGCATTTTACCCAGCCGCCGCCACGCTTTTCCGAAGCGTCGCTGGTCAAGGAACTGGAAGAAAACGGGATCGGCCGGCCCAGCACCTATGCCGCGATCTTGTCCACGATCCGGGACAAGGGCTACGTGGAACTGCTCAAAGGCTATTTTCGGCCCACCGAACTGGGCTTCATCGTCAATGACCTGCTGATCGCCAATTTCCCCGACATTCTGGATGTGGAGTTCACCGCCCGCCTTGAATCCGATCTGGACCGGGTGGAACAGGCGGATGTGGAGGCCCTGACCATTCTCAAACATTTTTACGGCCCGTTCAGCAAAAAGTTGGAGGAAGCCGCAGAAGGCATGCTTAGCGTCAAAGGCGTGGGCATGCCCACGGAGCTGACCTGTCCTTTGTGCAAAAAAAATCCGCTGCGCATTAAAATGGGCAAGAACGGCCATTTTCTGGCCTGTTCAGGGTACCCCGAGTGTACCTATTCCAGTGACTATGAACGGGATGAGAAAGGTGCGATTTCACCGGTGGCGCCGGTGCAGAGCGAAGCCACCGACAAAACATGCGATAAATGCGGCAAACCAATGGTCATCAAACGCGGTCGCTACGGTGATTTCCTGGCCTGCTCAGGATACCCGGAATGCAAACATACCCAGTCGCTGAACAGCGGCCCCAATGCCAAACCGATTGGCATGGCCTGCCCCGAAGCGGGCTGCGATGGTGAAATCGTTGAAAAAAGGTCCAAGCGGGGCAAGGTCTTTTACGGTTGCAACCGCTATCCAGATTGCAGTTTTGCCAGTTGGGACCGACCCATCGCCAAAGCCTGCCCGGCTTGCGGCAACGCCTATATGGTAGAAAAAACCACCAAGCGCGAGGGAACCGTCTGGGTCTGCCCCAACCGTGAATGCCGCCATCGCATGCCGCCTGACACCGAATAGCCCGATCGGGGCGACCGCTGGGTCGCCCCTTACAACCACAACCCCGACAAATTCAACAAACTCAATAAACGCAACCAACACCATAACCTAAAAAAACACGAAAACGCCCATGAATACAGCCCACATTCGCCTGATTGGCGCTGAAATGAATCTGGACGCGTCACGGATCGAGTCCGTGGCCAAACTTTTGGATGAAGGGGCCACGGTGCCCTTTATCGCCCGGTATCGCAAGGAAGCCACCGGTAGCCTGGACGAAGTCGCCGTATCCACCATCCGCGATCGCCTGGCGCAATTGCAGGAATTGGACGATCGCCGGGAAACGATCCTGGCATCTTTGGAACAACATGGTCATCTGACCGACGCGCTCAAAGATCAGGTGCTGGCCGCCCAGACCATGACCGAGTTGGAAGACATTTACCTGCCCTACCGGCCCAAGCGCCGCACGCGGGCAACCATTGCCCGTGAAAAGGGACTGGAGCCGCTGGCCGAAATGCTGCTGGGCCAGGAGCAAGGCGACCCCGTGGAATGGGCCGCCGATTATATGGATGCGGAAAAAGGCGTTGAATCTGCCGAGGATGCCCTGGCCGGGGCAAGGGATATTGTCGCCGAAATCATCAACGAAGATCAACAGGCCCGCTCCCGCATCCGGGAACTGTTTGCCCAAACGGCCATCATCAAAAGCCAGGTGATCACCGGCAAAGAAACCGAGGGCGCCAAATACAAGGATTATTTTGACTGGAGCGAACCGGTCACGTCCGCGCCGTCCCATCGCATCCTGGCCATGCGGCGCGGTGAAAAGGAGGACATTCTGAGCCTGTCCATCGCCCCGGATGCCGAACCGGCCCTGGCCATCCTCGAAGATCTTTTCGTCAAAAGCGATCGCCCGGCATCGGAGCAGGTGCGGCTGGCCGCTCACGATGCTTACAAACGGCTGTTGTCGCGTTCCATGGAAACCGAGGTGCGCGTGGCCCTCAAGGAACGGGCCGATGATGAGGCCATTCGCGTTTTTGCCGACAACCTACGCCAGTTGCTGCTGGCATCTCCTTTGGGGGCCAAACGCGTCATGGGCATTGACCCGGGCTATCGCACCGGATGCAAGGTGGTATGCCTGGATCGCCAGGGAAAATTGCTGCACAATGACACCATCTATCCCCACGGCTCTGATCGTCAGGCCGAGGCGGCCGCGCAAACCGTCCAGACCCTGTGCAGTCAATTCGCCATCGAGGCCGTTGCCGTGGGCAATGGTACGGCCGGCCGGGAGACCCAGGCGTTCGTTGAAAAATCCATCGATGCCAAGGTATTGCCGGTGATCATGGTCAACGAAAGCGGGGCCTCGATCTATTCGGCATCGGAAATCGCCCGCCAGGAGTTCCCCGACCAGGACATCACGGTGCGCGGGGCGGTCTCCATTGGCCGGCGGCTGATGGACCCGCTGTCCGAACTGGTTAAGATCGACCCCAAATCCATCGGTGTCGGCCAGTACCAGCACGATGTGGATCAGTTTTCCCTGAAGCGGTCCCTGGACGACGTTGTGATCAGCTGCGTCAATGGAGTCGGGGTTGAGATAAACCGCGCCAGTGTCCAGTTGCTCACCTATGTGTCGGGGCTGGGTCCCCAGCTGGCCAAAAACATCGTCGCTTACCGGGATGAACACGGCGCATTCACAAGCCGTAAAGATCTAAAGCAGGTGCGACGCCTGGGGCCCAAGGCGTTTGAGCAGTGCGCCGGCTTTCTGCGCATTAAAGGCGGTGAAAATCCGCTGGATGCCAGTGCGGTGCATCCGGAAAGCTACCCGGTGGTCCAGGCCATGGCCCAGGATTTGGGGTGCGGCGTATCCGATCTGATCAACGATGAAGCGCTGCGCAAAAAGATCGATCTGAACCACTATGTGAGTGACGCCGTGGGGCTGCCGACGCTTACGGACATTGTCGCCGAACTGGCCAAACCAGGCCGGGATCCCCGCGAGCCATTCGAACAGTTTTCCTTTGACGAGCATGTCTCGACGATTCAGGATCTTAAGCCGGGCATGCGCCTGCCCGGTATCGTGACCAATGTCACCAACTTCGGTGCCTTCGTGGACATCGGTGTTCATCAGGACGGCCTGGTGCATATCAGCGAATTGTGCGACCGCTTTGTCAAAACCCCCTCAGAGGTGGTCAGCGTGCAACAAAAAGTCAAGGTGACGGTCCTGGAAGTGGATCTGGACAGACGCCGCATCGGCCTGTCCATGCGCAGTCAACCGGGCAAAAAACCGCAAGCTGCCTCAGCCAACCCGCCCAAACGAAAAAGCGGGGGCCGCCCGCCTGCCAAACCTGCCAAACGGGGTAAACCCGCGCCATCAGGCCCCCAGCCATTTAACAACCCTTTTGCCGAGGCCTTTAAAAAAGCGTCCCGACAATCGCAAGGCAAACGATGATCGCCGTCGTTCAGCGCGTGACAGAAAGCCGCGTCACAGTCGATGAAAAGGTCGTGGGCGCCATCGGGCCGGGTCTCAATGTACTGCTGGGCGTGGCGGTTGGTGACAGTGATGCCGATGCAGACTACCTGGCGGCCAAAGTGGCCAACCTGCGTATTTTCGAGGACACGCAAGGCAAGATGAATAGGTCGCTTTGTGATAAGGGAGGCCAGATGCTGGTGGTCTCCCAGTTCACCCTTTTGGGAGATTGTCGTAAAGGGCGGCGTCCCTCTTTTGCCCATGCCGCTCCACCGGAGCCGGCCCAAAGGCTCTACCAGCGCTTCATCGATCAGGTCAGGCAACTGGGCGTAGCGGTTCAGACCGGCCGGTTCGGTGCCATGATGCAGGTCACCATCGTCAACGACGGGCCTGTCACGCTGATGGTTCATAGCCGGTAATCCGGCCTTCATCTTTTTGTGATCTTTTTTGCCGTTGATACTGCTGTAAAGTTTCACGGCATTTGTCCGATATTCATAGCAATGCGATCGAATAAAAAAAATTTTCGCATTGGCGACTTAAAACCGGCACTGACGGATTTCGGACAATCATGCCCCAACACCAACATGAAAACCATCGGTCCACCAAGGGACCGGGCAAAATCATTGCCGTGGGCGGCGCCAAGGGCGGAATTGGAAAAAGCCTGTTCGTCGCCAATCTGGGGGTGCTGCTCTCCCAATTAGGCAAAAAAACAGTGCTGGTGGACCTTGATCTGGGCGCGTCGAATCTTCACCTTTATATGGGCCTCTGGAGTCTGCCTCACTGCATTGATGATTTTCTGAACAAGACCGTTTCCTGTATTGACGACATCATGGTTCCCACCAAGTACGGCCCTCGGCTTATCGGCGGAAGCGGTTGCAAGCTGGGTGATGCCAACATTCATTTTTCCCGAAAAGTAAAACTGCTGCGCGCCATTAAAGATCTTGACGCCGATTATGTGATTATCGACTTGGGGGGCGACACAACCTACAACATCCTCGATTTTTACCTTGCTGCGGACCAGGGACTGATTCTGACGACCTGTGAACCCGCTTCATATATGGACGCCTATGGGTTTATCAAACTATCCCTACAGCGAAAATTGACACGCCTTTTCGGTGCTGAATCCGTGCATTACAAAAACAGTGACCGCCATTTGGAACAGCTGATCAGGGATTTTTTTTTCTCAAAGGACACGGCCCACGCCCGTCATATCAGTAATTTGCTGAGCCATCTGGAAAACGAATATCCATCCCAAGTCCCGTTTGTCAAAAAAGTCATCGATGATTTTCGGCCGGCCACCATCGTCACCATGATCCAGGCCCAAGCGCAGGTTGACGAGCTGGTTACGCGGCTTAAAAATGTATCCCGTAAAATCCTGTCCATTGATTTGGATTATTTCGGGTGTTTGCCTTTTGAATCACAGGTTCAGCAAAGTGCCGTGGACCTGGTGCCATATGTATCCAGAACATCAAACGGCAATTTTACCAAGGCACTGCGCCGAATCACGTTAAGGATGGAGATGGTCTAACCCAGCTTCGATCCAATTCGTATTGTCGCTCTTTTACAATTTTGCCGGTCGTAAAAGCAGACACCATTCAAAGCTTGTCCAATCCTGTCGGATTTGCTATTCATTCAGAAGAATGAGGTAATTTTTCCATTTTGTACCCCATTGTCGTTGCTTGTCACACAAGCAACAAAGACAGTTATTGGATCATGGCTCGATTCGATCAATGATAAACGCATCCGCTTTTTTCTCCGTGCTGACGATCAATCGAACGGTCACCGACCGGCAACCATCCAGCCGAGCACACAATTAAATTTAGTCTAATCGTTGTTGTCCGTCCATATTCAGGCAAATTGAGTCTTTGATCAAGCCGCTCGAATGCGCTTACCAAAAGGCGATCGCTGATATTTCGAGGATAGAATTTTTCAGGCCATGCCGATATCGGAAAAAATGGTCGTTTATGGATGGGCAGCCAGTGTTTACGAATACGATTTACGATTCGTTGACACGAATTAACCCTTGAACAAAGGTTGAATCCCATGGATTCCTCGATCCAAACGTTAGATGACCCTCATGAAAGCAAAATGAAGGCCGACGCGACTGGAGCCCCTCCCATGGAAACCGTTGGCGTTTACCTTAAAAAAGAGCGAGAGTCTAAAAATCTCAGTTTGCGTGAGGTTGCCCGATTAACCAAAATATCTGAGCTGTATCTCGACTGCATTGAAAAAGATGATTACGAAAAAATACCCAAAGGTCCCTATGTAAAAGGGTATATATCGTCTTATTCGCGTGTGATCGGGGTGGACACGCAACAGGCTTTGGCGCTTTATGATTCCGCCAATGAAAAGAAAGAGCAATCCGATGCCCCTCAGGTCGACATCGCACCGGCCACGGGGTGGAAAGTAGCTTTAGCCAATGCGCTCACATCCTTGGTGGAATGGGTCAATCAAAGGAAAGAACGGTTCCAGCTCACCACAGCAAAAGCCATTGATGCAACCGCGCCGCCCAATGCCACACCATCTTTGTCGGGAAAGAAAAATGTATCGACTGACGACGCTCGTTCTGATGAACCCACCCCCGACGCGGCCGACACGATTGATGAAAACCGGGAATCGTCTGTTTTAATTCATTTTTCTAAGTTTGCTCCGCCGTCCCAGGTCAGCCATGGGATAGACCACGCGCCCGGGCCTGCCCCCAAAACAGACAGGATTTCTTCTAAATCCGAAATTATACCAATCCATCACAAAGTCATTGATTTTTTTAAAGCTGTCGGCATTGGGTTTCTGTCAACTTTTTCAGACGGTGCCCTCAAGGGCTGGCCGCGACCGTCCCGTGACTTTCTGGTCTCCCTGGTTGTCCTGCTGCTGGGGGCAACGATTTTGGTTTTCAGCGGCATCGGCGTGTACCATGTTTTTTTCTTTGATAAACAGATATCGGTCACCACCGGAACAGCGCCATCGCCCCCCCCTTCCACCTCATCCCAATGGGCAATACCGCATAAGACATCACGCTTTGAAAAGCCTGATACCGTGCCCCTATTGCCCCCCATCGCCCCCGAACCGCCGGCGAATCCGCCGGCACAGCCGGTGCGGCAGAGCGAGCCAACGCCGCCCGTTGTGGATCAAAACAGCCAGAAGCCTGTTAAATCCAAAGAGACTGCAGCCGTGCCAGACGAAAAGGTCACCCAACCGGCCGAAGCCAACATCAAAGTATTGAAAGCGGCCATCTGTACGTCGATCAAGGACCGGATGCCAGACGGGGTGGCCAGCGTATTCCCGTTTTCCGTAGGGCGCGTCTATGTATGGTCCCATGTTCAGGCTGAACACTATCCAACAACCATCCGGCACATCTATTATCATGAAGGTCAGATTGTGAACCGAGTCAAGTTGAGCGTCCGCGCCCCTTTCTGGCGGACATGGAGTCTTAAAAGTATCGACAAGGATCGTTATCGCGGGCATTGGCGCGTTGATATCACCGACGATAACGACCAGTTGCTAAGGCGTCTTTATTTCGAAATCGACTGATTTGAGGACTTGCCGCAATCAAGCGCTCGACGCCCACGCTTGGGATTGCATCAAAACAATCGCATGTGATTCAGGTTTATCGGATTCGGATTAAGAGATCGACCCTAATCCGATTGACCTTTTGGATTGCATCACAACTATTGCATTTCATCGCCAAATTCATCATAATCCCTCTGAACCACAAGATACAGTATTGATTTTTTTTCAGACAACTATCATAACAGGGCCAACCTGATTCGCCCCCCCACACCAACACGCCTTCAAACTATTTATTAACGGGGACTTTCCCCCGGCAACAGGCGGGTGGTCCGGGTCAGGCAACCCTATTTTGTTGCGGAGGTTTTGCCATTAAAAGCAATCAATTGTTCAACACCAACGGCGCCAGCAAAAATGATTACAATGCCTCCTCTTTGGAAGTGCTCAAAGGGCTCGATCCGGTGCGGCGGCGACCGGGAATGTACACAGACACCCAGCGCCCCAACCATCTGGCCCAGGAAGTCATTGACAACAGCGTGGATGAGGCCATCGCCGGGTTCGCCAAACGCATTGATGTGATCCTGCACGGTGATGGATCATTGAGCGTTACTGATGACGGCCGGGGAATGCCAACAGATATCCACCCTGAAGAAGGCATTAGCGGGGTCGAGGTAATTCTGCTCAAATTGCATGCCGGCGCCAAATTTTCCAACAAGGACTACCAGTTTTCCGGCGGATTGCACGGCGTCGGTGTGTCGGTGGTCAACGCCCTGTCCACCCGCCTTGATGTCGAAGTCCGTCGCGACGGCAAAAAATATTTCATTTGCTTTGCCGGTGGGAATAAACAGCAGGACCTGACCGAGGTCGGCACGGTAGGCCAGCGCAACACGGGTACCTTCATCCGCTTTTGGCCCGATGCCACCTATTTCGATACCATCCGTTTTTCAGTCCCGCGTCTGTGTCACACCCTGCGCGCCAAGGCGGTGCTGTGTCCGGGGCTGACGGTAACCTTCACCAACGAAGACAGCGGCGAGAAAGAAACCTGGTACTACGAGGACGGTCTCAAGGAGTATCTGGAGGGAGGCTTGACCGGCGATGAACGCATTCCCGATGAGCCGTTTGTCGGCAAAGTGGATGGTGACGGTGAGGCCGTGGCCTGGGCGGTTGCATGGCAACCGGAAGGTGGCGATAACCTGACCGAAAGCTACGTCAATCTGATTCCCACACCCCAGGGCGGCACGCACGTCAATGGTTTCCGATCCGGATTACTGGCCGCCATTCGTGAATTCTGCGAATTCCGCAAATTGATCCCCCGGGGGGTGAAACTGGCCCCCGATGACATCTGGGATCGGTGCGCCTATGTGCTTTCGGCCAAGATGATCGACCCTCAGTTTTCCGGTCAGACCAAAGAGCGTCTATCGTCCCGGCAGTGCGCTTCTTTTGTCAACGGGGTGGTCAAGGATGCCTTCAGCCTCTGGCTCAACCATCACACTGAAGCCGGTGAACGCCTGGCGGAAATGGCCATTGAAAACGCCCGTAACCGCCTCAAGGCAGGCAAAAAAATAGAGCGCAAAAAAGTCACCGCCGGCCCTGCCCTGCCTGGTAAGTTGGCCGACTGCATCAGTCAGGATCCGGCTCGCAGTGAGCTGTTTCTGGTGGAAGGCGATTCAGCCGGCGGCTCGGCCAAACAGGCCAGGGACAGGCAGACCCAGGCGGTAATGCCCCTGCGGGGGAAAATCCTCAACACCTGGGAAGTGGAATCCACCCAGATCTTAGGATCCAAGGAGGTGCATGATATCGCTGTGGCCATCGGCGTGGATCCGGGGTCGCAGAATCTGTCAGGGCTGCGTTATTGGCGAATCTGTATCCTGGCCGATGCGGACTCCGACGGTCTGCATATCGCCACCTTACTTTGCGCGCTCTTTTTACAGCATTTCACCCCCCTGGTCAAAGCTGGCCATGTATTCGTGGCCATGCCGCCTTTGTACCGCATCGACATGGGCAAAGAGGTGCGCTACGCACTGGACGAAGCCGAAAAAACCGCCATTGTCCGGCGCCTGGAATCCAAAAAACCCAACGCCAAAATCAATGTCCAGCGATTCAAGGGGCTTGGAGAAATGAACCCGGTGCAACTACGCGAAACCACCATGGCCCCGGACACCCGCCGCCTGGTGCAGCTGACCGTGGATGAGGATCAGGAGACCTTTTCCACCCTGGATATGCTGCTGGCCAAGAAACGGGCTGCTGACCGCCGCGTATGGATCGAGGAAAGCGGCGATCTGGCGGCTGTGGATTGAATAAAAACAAAGGAAAGACAACATAACAACTATGGAAGAGTCAACCCCCCTGCGCATCGAGGGCGCCGAAAAGATGCCCTTGCAGCAGTTTACCCGGCAGGCCTACCTGGATTACGCCATGTACGTGATCATGGATCGCGCCCTGCCGCATATCGGCGACGGCCTCAAGCCGGTACAGCGCCGCATCGTCTACGCCATGAGCGAACTGGGCCTCAAGGCCGCTGCCAAATACAAAAAATCGGCCCGCACCGTGGGCGATGTCCTGGGCAAATTTCATCCCCACGGGGATACGGCCTGCTATGAAGCCATGGTGCTCATGGCCCAGCCCTTTTCCTACCGTTATCCACTGGTCGACGGCCAGGGCAACTGGGGGGCACCGGACGATCCCAAATCCTTTGCCGCCATGCGTTACACCGAGGCCCGGTTATCGGCCTATGCGGACATTCTGCTGTCGGAAATCGCCATGGGAACGGTCAATTGGGTCCCCAATTTCGACGGTACCCTCAAGGAACCTCAGATGCTTCCGGCCAGGCTGCCCAATATCCTGCTCAACGGCACCACCGGCATCGCCGTGGGCATGGCCACGGATATCCCCCCCCACAACCTGGGCGAGGTCGTGGCCGCCTGCATCCACCTGATCGACCATCCCAACGCCGATGTCGAGGCGCTTTGCGAGCATATCCAGGGGCCGGATTATCCGTCCGGCGCCGAGATTATCACCCCCAAAGCTGAAATTGCCGATATTTATCGAAAAGGTAAGGGGATTATCCGCATGCGGGCCACCTTTGAGCTGGAAAACGGCGATATCGTCATCAATGCCCTGCCCCATCAGGTCTCGCCGGCCAAGGTCATGGAGCAGATCGCAGCCCAGATGAACAAGAAAAAACTGCCCATGGTGGCTGACCTGCGCGATGAATCCGATCATGAAGAACCGATTCGAATAGTCATCGTCCCACGTTCCAACCGGGTCGACAAGGATGCGCTCATGGCGCACCTGTTTGCCACGACCGAGCTCGAAAAGACTTTCCGCATTAACCTGAACGTCATTGGCCTGGATCGCAAGCCCGGGGTAAAAGGCCTTGTCGAACTGTTAAATGAATGGATTAGCTTTCGAACCACAACCGTCAGAAATCGCTTACAATACCGACTTGACAAAGTCAAAGAACGCCTGCACATCCTGGAAGGGCTGCTGGTGGCGTATTTAAACATTGACGAGGTAATCCGCATCATCCGCACCGAAGACGCACCCAAGCCGGTTCTCATGTCGACCTTTAATCTCACCGATATCCAGGCCGAAGCCATCCTGCAACTGCGATTGCGCCACCTGGCCAAACTGGAGGAAATGAAAATCCGTGGTGAGCAACAGGACCTGGACAAGGAACGCGACGTTCTGGAAAAGACCCTGAATTCCCCGGCACGCCTCAAGACCCTTATAAAGAAGGAACTTCGCGCGGATGCCAAAGCCTATGGCGACGAACGGCGTACCGCCATTGTCAAGCGCGAGGAGGCTCAGGCCATTTCCGAAGAACAGTTGGCACCGGTCGAGCCGGTGACCGTCATCCTGTCGGCCAATGGGTGGGTACGGGCCGCCAAAGGTCATGAGATCGCCCCCGAGGAAGCCGCTTACCGGCCCGGCGACCACTATCTGGATGCCGCCCGGGGTAAAACCAACCAGCCCGTGGTTTTTCTGGATTCCAGCGGCCGTACTTACAGTCTCTCGGCCCACACCCTGCCGTCGGCCAGAGGCTATGGTGAACCGCTGACCGGCCGTTTTGTATTGCCGGCCGGCGCCACCGTCAGCACGGTGATCATGGCCCCACCGGACCAACGGTTGCTCATGGCCTCGGATGCCGGTTACGGATTCATTGCCACGTTTGACGATTTGGTCACCCGGAATACCAAAGGCAAGGCGGTTTTAAGCCTGCCCAAAGGCGCTCAGCCACTCAGCCCGATCCTTTTTGAGCGCGTCGACGAACAACTTTTGGCGGCCGTTACCAGTGAAGGGCGCATGCTGGTCTTTCCATTGGGCATTCTGCCGGCCCTGGCCAAGGGAAAAGGCAATAAAATCATCCAAATCCCAGCCAAACGGGCCAGGGAACGCCAGGAACTGTTGACCCATCTGTGTCTGATACCAGCCGAAGGTTCATTGACGATCTTTGCCGGCAAACGCTTTTTCAAGCTCACGGCGGGCAACCTCTCCCAATATGCAGGTGAACGTGGCCGACGCGGAAAAAAACTTCCCCGGGGATTTCAGAACGTCGATCGCCTGGAAAGTGAAGCGCCCGCCCAGGCACCATTGGCGTTGACGCCCGATGACGGTGACCCAAGCTGAAACACACCGCTTAGCGATAATGTCAGGCATTTTTGTTAAGCGAAGCGCATAGGACCGAAACGTATATGAAAACAAACACTCCGGTCGCGTCGTCGGCTAGCGACCCGACCGTAAAGCCGGAAGCGGGGTTCACCTGCTTTGTGCCCGATAAGATCGGCATGGCCACCCTTTTCTTTCTGCGACGCCTGTTCGCGGGCATCCGCATCAATCCCGAACTCAAGTCGACCCTTGCCGATCTTCCCGACAGGGCAACGATTGTTTACGTATCCAAAAACAAAAGCTATTTTGAATTCTTATGCTATTACACCCGTTATATGCAGGAAGGTCTGCCCTTCCCGCAACTGTGCTTTGACTGTGCCATCCGCATGTGGCAGCCCGTGGATCGCCTGGCCCGCGTCTTTATTGCCCAGATTCAGTCAATCATGCGTCGGTTTCGGTTCCGGAACCCTTACCGCAGCGGGTACATCCGTAAAAAAATCGAAAGCGGCACCACCGCCTTTCTGCCGCTTATCGAGAAACGTGATTTTTACCGCAGTTTCATTAAATCCAAAACCGATCCCATTCGCCACCTGATCGAAATCCAGCGCAGTGTGGACCGGCCCATTTGCCTGATTCCCCAGCTTCTTCTCTTCAGCAAAAAACCGGTGGCGACATGGCCCACGCTGGTTGATATTTTTTTTGGGTCGCCACAAAAGCCGGGCAAATGGCGACGCTTGGCCACGCTTTTTAACAAACCCGGAGATATTTTCATCGAAATCGGCGACCCAGTGAATTTAAAAAATTTTCTAGCCTTGCCGCAGCATCAACATCGAAGCGATGCCTACCTTTCCATGAAGCTGCGCCGGGACTTGTTAAAACAAATCAACATCACTCGCAAAAGCATCACCGGTCCCACCGTCAAAACGCCGGAAGAGATTCGCCAGGACATCCTGACCAGTGAGCAGCTGCGCCAATTCATGGTCACTTATGCCAAACGCCGGGATATCACCATTTATGATGCCCATCGTGAAGCCATGGATTATGTGGATGAAATTGCGGCCAATTACAGCCCGTCTTTCATCAATCTGGTCCATCGGTTGCTCACGCCTTTTTGGGGCATGGTTTTCGAATCGGTGACATTCAACCAGGAGATGCTGACCCGCATCAAACGCGTGGCGCGCAAAGGACCGGTCGTTTTTGTTCCGGCCCATAAAAGCCATATGGACTCGCTGCTGCTTTTATATACCCTATACGATAACCACATGCCCTGCCCGCATACCTTTGCCGGAATCAACCTCGCCTTTTGGCCCATGGGATCACTGTTTCGCCGGGGCGGCGCCTTTTTTGTGCGCCGCAGTTTCAAGGGCGCCGTGTTTTATGCCAAGGTGTTTTCGGCCTATATTTTTCAACTCCTCAAAGAGGGGTTCAACATTGCCGTGTATATTGAAGGCACGCGCAGCCGCAGCGGGAAGCTGCTCCAGCCGCAGTTGGGCATGCTTAACATTTTGCTGCACGCATTTTTCGAAAAAGCCTGTCCGAATTTGATTTTTGTCCCAGTTTTTATTTCTTATGATCGGATTCCTGACGAAAAATCCTATCTTCATGAAATCAGTGGCGGTAAAAAATCACCGGAAAATTTCAGACAAATGCTCAAGGCCAAAGCCCTGCTGAAAAACCGCTATGGTAGTGTGCACATCAATTTCGGGGAGCCATTGGATATGAACGGCGCTCTGAGCGATCAGGGACTATCCGCCGGCGCCCTCACCGCAAAAGAACAAAACCGCCTTTGCCGTGAAATCGGTACCCAGCTGATGCATTGCATCGACTCTCAGAGTGTGTTGACCCCTCAAAGCTTGATTGCCGGTGCACTGTTGTCGGGCGGTAAGGAAATCGTCACTCGCAAAGAATTGATGTTCCGGATTGATGCCTGCATGCGTCTTTTGGTGGCCCAGGACGCCCAATTGGCCGACAGCCTGGCCCAGGGGCACCAGGCGGCGGTGGAAGGCGCGATCAAGCATTATCGCGGACGAAAATTTATCCAAGCGGTCGACAGCCAGTCCAAAAAGGGACAAGCCCAACTGGACGCTTGGCGCATCGTTGAACATCGTCGCAATGCACTGGATTACTACAAAAATATCAGCATCTATCATTTTATCCCGATGGCCCTGACGGCCATGGCAGTGCTGGAAAAAGACGCTTTCCAGTTCTCGGCCGCCGACTTGCACAACACCTACCAGCATCTCCGGGACCTGTTATCCGAGGAATTCAATCCGGACCCGGTGCATCCACCGGCATTTATTGTCCGCAAAACCGTCAAAGCCTTTATCGACGATGCGATCATTGTTCCCCATCCGATGATGCCCGACACCTACAACCTAAGTTCGGAAGGGTTTCGCAAACTGGTGTTTTTTGCGGGTTATATCGAACCTTTTCTGGAGTCCTACCGCACCGCGCTGGTGTATTTTTCGAAAAACCGCCGTAACCATCACGACCGATCAAAAATACTGAAAAAGATGCTGAATATAGGAAACCGCATGCTTCGTCAGCGCGAGATCCGGCTGAAAGAATCGATCTCCAAGGCCTATTACGACAATGCCATCAATTTTTTCGCCAAGCACGGTATCCGAGGCTCCGAGGATGAGGAGAAGATCAGGCCGTGGAATGATACATTGCAGCGCTATCAAAATTTGATCATGCGTTAGTCGTAGCGGCCAGGCGACATAAATGGCCGGGTTTTAGTCGGTAATCAGCCGCTGTCACGCGGCATAAGGATTGCTGAACGCTGCCTTGATCATTTGTTTTGACGCCTTGCTAAATGACGCTAAAGCCGTTCTGTTGAGCAAGGAAATTTATATTGACTTCAACTCAGTAAATAGAATAGGTTCATTTTTTGAAATTTATATTACAAAATTGAATAGACCAACAATAAGGTCATCCCTTGTTCCAATCCCAAGATGCATCGCGGGAAATCGAACAGCGTCCATTGAAATAGGATCATTATCAATGGCCGCTGGTTTCCCCACAGCCCTGTACTTGAATTCAACTTGCGTTTCGAACTGGATTGTGCGGCTTCTTTTGATTTGATTATGGAATTCAGCAAGATGGGTGCGAACATAGAATCAGCGGAAACCATCCTAACGTCAGTTACCCATCCTTTTCTTATTATCGACACCGGCGATTACAGCATCACCATCGATAGCTCGTTTTTTCCTTTTCAGAAGGCCGTTCAGATAGAGTACGGTCATAAATGCCACAACGTGATCCACGGTTTGGATACAACGTGCCACCTGAACGGTATCGACTGTTCGGTCCGCCGGGTTAAGATAACCGGCCAGCCATTGATGGTGGAGCATGAGCATGTTCATCAAGACAGCCAACACAGGGACATCAAGGTACATGGATTCCCGCTTTTCAACGAGATATACGACCATACGACTGTGACACCGGAGTAATTCATGGAAAGCGTTCTTATCGTCGATGATGAAAAATCACTATCCAGCTTCTTACAGCTGATTGCAATGGAGCAGCAGACTTGCTTGTTAAGAGTATACTCCAGAAAGAAAGACAGCAAAGGATTGCTCTATTTCAAAGACGGCGTTCTTTATGATGCAGTTTGCAGAAATAAGCAAGGCGAGCAGGCCGGCGTTGAAATGATCGGTTGGGAGGATATCGAAATCACGTTTTTGCCTATCCCGAAAAATAAAATAAGAAGAAGGGTTAAGGGCGATTTAATGTCCATCATTCTGGATGCTGTTCGCGTATCTGACGAGAGTGCCGACAAAGGCAATCAAGTATGGGAGCCTCTCGATAACCAGGAAACCAAGACGTTGGAAGATGATGACGAACCGGTACTTGAATTATGCGATGATGGGCTGACCGATTATACGGATTATCAATCGCTCGATAAAAGCGAACAACAAGTTGATGTTACAAAGGATATGAGGATTTTTTGGCAAAAGAAAAAAACCATGGATAAGGTAACGGTGAATGCTCCGGCAGCCCCCTCGACGAATGGACCGGAGAATGATAGAACCGTTGATGGTGGTGAAGACGTAAAAGATCATCCAGTGCTAAAGGAAGTTCAGACAGTAAAAGGAGATAAAAAAGAGATGAGTAAACTTCAAGAGATACAAGATTATTTGATGGGCGAGATCGATGGATTCATTTCATGCGATGTGGTTGACGTGGAATCCGCGCTTTCTCTGGCAGGCGCATGTCACGACCCGAATCTTGACCAGTCCATCCCGGCGGCCATGTTCACCGACACCTTTCGATCAGCCATGAAGGGTTTCGATATGGTTGGCTGGGGGGTTCCCACCGAGATTCTGATTCCCGGAAAAACCGCCATTGCGCTTATGATTGCCCTGGATGGGGGCAGGTACTATCAAGGTATCGCCACAAGTTCCAAAACGCCACTGGGCATGATCCGAGCGATTTTTGCGAAGGTTAAGCCCGAGGTCGAAGCAGCCCTTCCATAGTCCCAAAGGATCTAAAAAACCGTAAGGTTTCAGCGTTGGTAAACCAAGGGCAACGCCATCATGAGCCGTGTCAATCCGCTGATAACGTTGACTCGGAAATCCTCCGGTTTTCCTGATTTTTTTACGATATTGCCAATAGATGCCTTACCGAGGCAGCCCAGTTGTAGTTTTGGGGTGGGCATCACCCACCATCGTGTGCAACCAAAACCATACGAATCAAAAATCATGAGACCATGAAGGGATATTTGGGTATGTGAATAGAATCATGCGTTAGTACAATGAATGAAAAAGCTTGTCTTCTTGGCGGGGTAATGGTGTTATTAATCTGACGCCGGGCGACGACGCCTTGTATTTTTCTTTTTGCGAACCACTTGCAAAGAATCATACAATCGGCTGCGGGTCTTGCGTTTCAGTTCCTTGAGTTCCTTGGCGGACGGATCCTGGTCCATGGCTTCAAGACAAGAAGGACACAGGGCAACTACATTTTTAATGGAATGTTCCCCGCCTTCAGAAAGCGGCTGGATGTGATAGGGTTGGAGTTCAAATGCCTGGGACCCACTGGCGGACTTTTGACCACAACGTTCACAGCAATGTTTGGCGCGTCTTAAAACAGAATTAAAAACGTTTTTTGTGCGGTTAAAAGGCTCAGTTCCATCGGCGGCCGATTTCCAGTGCTGGCCGGGTGCGGGTTTGTCGACTGGACGGGGACGATTGGCGAACTTTTGCTTGCGATCTCCATCGCCCAACCGTTCAGGGTACCTTGGTTTGGTTACCCTTTGTTCTGTTGCCGGGGCACCATTCTCATCCGCTGGTGGTCTGGTTTCTTTTCGTTTCCTGACCACAACGCGTGTTTTGCCACCCTTGGCGGTTTGGCTTCCAGATACCGATTTCAGCCACAAACTGTGGTTTTTCTGCTGTAATCGATGCTTGAGTTCCTCATAGGTTTCATCCGCACTGAATTTTACATTCATTTCACGGAGCATCTGCTGAAGTTCCAGTTTGCTGAGTGCCATAGGTATCCTTCGACGGGTTGTAAAATAGCATTACCGAAATAAAACCGGATCCTCACCCTGATCCGGTGATTCAACTGTGTGCTCGTGTCGTCTTCAAAAAAGGATCGATTCTTACAACAAAACGAACCTTGACGCAATCTGATTTTTGAAAAAAAGTGGGCTGGGTAAAAAAATCTGATTTTTGAACTGGACAAACTGTATCTAAAAAGACACACCCGATCTCCCAGAATAAACCTGGGCAGATGTCAGCCCGCACATTGAACAGTGTTCGATAATTTTTCCAAAATTATTATTTCCAAGACGTTAGCCCCATTATTGCGCGGCGTGCAACAATCATTTTTTGTTATTTTTAGACAAAAAAATAAAGGCATACTTTTTGCTTAAATAACGGGAAATTGTTTCCGACCAACCGCTCCGACAAAAAGGAATGGGAGGATGCCATGCCAGATGCAACCATCATTTTAAAGATCACCCCGATTCCCTGGCTTTCGTTATTGCTGTGGGTGTTGATCGGGTTGACGGTCTTGTACCTTGCCCGTCGCCCGTTTCAGCAAGTCATCGATACCCTATCACGGCTGATCTACAATTCCATGCGACTGGCCGCGACGGCGCTCAAAATAGCCGCTGATCACTTGCAAACACTGAATCGAGAAGTGCTTTTCGCCCATGGCATCGAACAGGCCCAAAGACAATCAGAACGAGAACTGGATCGTATCAGCGACGCGGTTCAACGCAAACTGGCCACCTATCCCCAGCTCGAACGTCAGATCAAGGAACGCCTGTTGACCATGGAGGCCGATCACCGCAACAGTGCTGAAGTTCCCCAAGACCTGCCCAATTGGGTCAACGTCCTCAATGCCATTGCCGCCATCCCATCGGCAGGCGATCCCATGGTTGAAAGAGCGCTTCAAGATATTCACCACACGCTTAAAACACAGTATAAAGCGGCACTGGAGAATCATCGCAAGGCCATGTCCACCCGGCACCGCATTCTCTCACGCATGCTCCCTCAATGGAACTCAACGGAAAAGCGTCTTAACCAGCTGCAAAACGCGATTGCTAAGCTATCGGACGATTGCGTTTCCGTAGACCGTTCAGTGGCGACCCTCGAGTCTGTTCGCTTACGCGCAGACGTAACGAAACGTCGGTTGCTGTTCTCCTCATCGTCGCAATTTGTCACGTCCAGCCTGCTGCTTGGCGTATTCACCGTCGGCGCCATCATCAATTTCAATCTGATCGCCCTGCCCATGTCCGAAATGCTTGGCGGGCACAGCTACATGGCTGGATTTCACACATCCGATGTTGCAGGGGTGTTGATGGTTTGTCTGCAGGTCGTCCTGGGCATTTTTCTCATGGATGCGGCCCAGGTGACACGACTGTTCAGTTCTATAGGCAGCATGAATGACAAAAAGCGCGCCTGGTTCTTTTGGAGCGTGTTGGCCATGCTCACGATTCTGGCCGGCGTTGAATCGTCAATGGCGTTTATTCGCGATCGTATCGCCAGCGACATGCAGGCCTTGGAACAAAGTCTGGCCGGCATGAATTCACCGTCTGCGGCGGCATCCCACATCACCGTCATCAGTCAAATGATATTGGGTTTCCTGTTGCCATGCATACTTACCACAGCGGCCATACCCATTGAAAGCGTCATTCGATCGTCACGCATCCTATTGGGCATGGTTTGTGTCTGGGCCTTGCGCTTGGTTATCTTTTTATTGCGGTTGTCGGGCAGCCTGGTCTGTCGGACGGGGCGAGGAATCGTACGTATTTACGATTTGATCATTTTCCCGGCCATCTGGCTGGAAGATCTCATTGGACGAAGGTTCAAGTCGGCAAAGCCCCGTTCGAACACAGCCACGAATCGTTTGGTGGATCATGAATCCACCGCAAGCATGGTTAAGGAAACGGTGGGGTGCAAAAAAAATTCCGATTAACGGTTTTGCGCTGGGTTGCTATCGCCCAGGTGGCCATGGCGCTGTTCATCTTTGGATGCAAGGGACACGACGCCCACACCAAAGGGGTCTACGTGCTTGTGGACGCCTCAACAGCCAATGCCGATTGGTTGAGGCGGGCAAGACTTGCCATCAATACCCTGCTCGGCAATCTGGGCGCGGAAGACACCCTGGCCGTAGCCAGAGTCGATAGTCCCGTCCTGGGTAAAAAGCATGTCCCGACCGCGGTTCAATTCGCTCAACGGCCGTCGGTGATGACCGCCCAAAAACGGATGTTTCAGAAACAAATCAGTAAAATCGCCCCATCACCAACCGACGATCGTCAGGTTGACCTCACCGCTGGCCTGCTCCAGGCGGCCCAATTCTTAAATCAACTACAAAGTACCCAGAAAATTGTATTGATTGCCTCCAGCCTAAACCATGTCGGGCACGAAGAAGACCAGAAAGCGATGTTCTTCCGCCTGGACGGGATAACGATTTTTGCACCGGACCTGACCAGACAGGCCGCCAGCCTGCTCGAAGCCAATGAATACCGACAACAGCTCGACCATTTTCAGGCCCTCATCGAATCCAGCGGTGGAAACTTTCGGATCATCGATGATCTTGCGCGATTCGATATAGCTGATTAATGAGACTTGGCTCGGGTCCAGGCCTCATCCATAATCCGGTTGCCCTTCCCCAGATCCTTGGTGAAATGCAGTTTTTCCATGATCGCCGGGGTGGGATAGATGCCTGGATTGTTCAGGTCTTCCTTGTTGATAAATGCCTCGGCGGCAGCGTTGGGTGTGGCGTACTGGTTGTAATTGGACAGCTCGGCCCCCACTTTGGCGGACAGAATCCAGTTGATCCATTTATGGGCCGCATCCGGGTGCGGCGCACGGCTGGGAATGGCCATTAAATCCAGCCAGATTTCACTACCCTCGGCCGGAATGACAAACCCCAGATGCGTAGGATCCTCGCTGATCGACTGAATGGCATCCCCGTTGTACACAATGGCAGCCACGGCCGTCCCGGCCACCACGTCGTTCTTTCCACCGACCCCGCCCTTGAACCCCAGACAGTTTTTGCTTTGCTTGGTGGCCACCAACAGATCGGCGGCAGCCTTGAGGTCCGCGGGACGGGTGCTGTTGAAATCCTTGCCCAGGTAAACCAGGGCAATGCCCATCATCTCCCGCATGCCATCGACCAGCCAGAAGGGCCCGGGTTGCTTGTTGGGGTCAAAAAGCAGCGACCAGCTGCCCACCGCTGCAGCATCGACCCGGTCCTTGCGGTACATGAGCCCCACCGTGCCCCACTGGTAGGCCACCGCATAACGGTTGCCCGGATCGTATCCGATCTGACGAAAGCGGAGCTTGAGATTTTTCAGATTGGGCAGCTTGTCATGATCCAGGGGCTGGATGAGCTTCTGATTGATCAACACCGGCATGATATAGTCGGACGGCACGATAATATCGTACTGGCCTGCACCGCCGGCCTGTAATTTCGCTACCATTTCCTCGTTATTTTCATAGATGTCAAGCCGGACTTTGATGCCATAGGCGGCCTCGAAGTCGGCCGTCATCTTTTCCTCATCCATATATTCCGACCAGGTGTAGACTCTGAGTTCCTCTGCACTGGCAGTTATGGGGCCAAGTACCAGCAAAACCAACACAAACAGTCCTATTTTTCGCATTTCAACTCCTTACGTTTACAACTCCTTACAGGGATTGGGGGTCATTGGCCACGGCTGGCCAGAAATGCCATGGGTATCGATCTGAGCGGACGGAACGTCCGGTTCTTCTTTTTTTTCCTGACGGCGGGTCATCCGTTCCATCATGATCACCAGGCCCACCGTGGCCAGCATCACCAGGGTGGACAGGGCGTGGATTTGCGGGGTGACCCCCCGCCGCACCGCCGCAAAGATATATAGCGGCAGCGTCTGCGACTGAGGCCCGGCCGTAAAAAAGCTGATCACAAAATCATCCAGCGAAAGGGTAAAGGCCAGCATGGCACCGGCGACGATACCAGGCATCAACAGCGGCAGCATGATGCGTCTGAAAAGATACCAGTTGCTGGCAAACAGATCCCGGGCCGCCTCTTCCACGTCCCGGCCGATGGCCACCAGCCGGCTACGGACCACCAGGGTGACAAAGGCGATCTGAAACGTGATATGGCCGATGATCATGTTGAGAAGGCCAGGCTCGAAGATCGTGGATATCATCCGCAGCAGCCCGAACATCACCACCAGGGCGGCGGCCAGGATGATATCCGGTATGACCACGGGAATGTGCAGGATCAGATCCAGGACACTGCTGGCTTCAGGGCGCCAGGGGAAACGGTCCATGGCAATGGCCAATAAGGTGCCGATGACCGTGGCGATCAAAGTGGAAACCAGCGCAAGCACCAGGGTATTTACGGCAGCCTCCAGAATCCATTCGTTCTGGAAGAGCTTGACGTACCATTTCAGGGTAAACCCCTTCCACACCAGTCCGCGGCGGGCATCGTTGACCGAGAATACGGCCACACCGAAAAGCGGTAGATACAAAAACAGCAGCGTCAGGTAGGATACCACAATGGTGAGGGGATGCTGGCGTCTCATACGGTTTCCAAATCCTTTCCCCTGCGCCGGTAGACCATAATACCCACGAGCGTAAGAACCATCAGCCCCATGCTGATGGCCGCACCAAACGGCCAGTCCCGGCTGGGACCGAACTGCTGCTGGATCAGGTTGCCCACCAGCATGTATTTGGCTCCGCCCAAAAGGTCGGGAACGACAAACACGCCCATGGCCGGCACGAAGGTCAGAATAATGCCCACCGACAGGCCCGGCATGGTCTGGGGCAAGATGGCCTGGGTAAACACGCTTACCGGCGAGGCATAAAGGTCCTGGGCTGCCTCGACCAAAGACCAGTCCAGTCGTTCGACACTGGCGTACAGCGGCAGGGTCACAAAGGGTAAAAAAATGGACACCATGCCAAGGTACACCGCAAAGGCATTGGGATACAGGGGGGCACCCTGGGCGATGATGCCCAAATAAGCCGCCAGCCGGGCAATGGGCATCTGTGGCGAAAGAATCAGAAACCAGGCATAGGTGCGAATCACCATATTGGTCCAAAACGGTATAATCACCAGGGTCAGCCACAGGTAGCGGGTGCGTTGGGGACGCCCGGCAATGAAAAAACATAACGGGTAGGAAAGCAGAACGGACACCAGTGTGGTCACAAAAGCCACCACAGCCGAGCGCCAGAGGATCATCAGGTAGTCGGCGGTCCAGCCAAAAAGGGAAAAACCGGCCAACCGCCGATAGTTTTCCAGGGTCAACACCCACTCCAGCTGTCCGTAGGCACCACGGGTGATGACACTGACCAGCACCAGCACCAGTCCAGGCAGCACCAAAAACAGCATCAGCCAGAGCATGCCCGGCATCAGCAGCAGCATGCCCCGGTTTAACAGGTGCCGGCGGGTGGTCAGCTCGCCAAACCAGATCAAAATTGAATCAGGCGGTTTCGTTTTCAAGAACCACAAGCTCCTCGGGTGAAAGTTCCAGCCACACGTCCCGGCCCGGATCGATGCGCCTGTAAGAACTGGTACGCACCCGCAAGGGGCCAGGCTCCACCCACAAATCATAATTGGTTCCCCGGTAAACAATCTCCTTCACCCGAGCTCTGATCCCATTGACCGCCGGCTGCTTGTCACCGATACCGATCCATTCGGGACGAATGGCCACCGCACCGGTTTGCCATGGCGGCTCTTTTTCAAGGGCCAGAAAGCCAAACGCGGTGTCCACCCCGCCCGGCACCCGGGTTGCGGGAATCAGGTTGGCAGCTCCTAAAAATTGGGCCACAAAACTGTCCCGGGGATTGTCGTAGACCTCTTCCGGTGTGCCGCACTGGACCACCCGCCCTTCCTGCATCACTGCCACCCGATGGCTGCAGACCATGGCTTCGGCCTGGTCATGGGTCACCAGGATAAAGGTTCGTCCCAGTTCCCGCTGCAGCCGCCGCAGGTCATCTTGGACCTGGGCTCGCAACCTTGCATCCAGGGCACTCATGGGTTCATCCAGAAGCAGCACGTCCGGTTCATTGACCAGAGCCCGGGCCAGGGCCACGCGCTGTTTCTGGCCACCGGACAGCTGGTGCGGACGGCGCCGGGCCATGCGGCTTAAATCCAGCATTTCCAGCCGCTGCTCGACCCGTTTTTTAATCTCCGCTGCGGGGAACTTGCGCGCCCGCAATCCAAAAGCGACATTTTCGTAAATGGTCAAATGGGGAAACAGGGCATAGCTTTGAAACACCGTGTTGACATGGCGCTTGATGGCCGGCAGGTGGGTGATTTCCGTCCCACCCAGAAACACCTGGCCCGCATCGGCCATTTCAAGGCCGGCGATGATTCTCAGCAGTGTTGTTTTCCCGCAGCCCGACGGCCCCAGCAGCGTGAAAAATTCGCCAGGCATCACATTCAGGCTGACATCGTCAAGTACCTTGACGGCTTCAAACGTCTTGGACACATGGTGAAGACCAAGACCTTGATCTGCAGGTCGATTTGGATTCCGGTTCATATCTCCAACCATCTATCTTAAAAACTATATTGCGATCCAGCGCGGCAACTACAATTAGTTCAATCGTTTGTCAAGCCACACATAGAACCAGGACCAGAATTACCGTGTTCGGGCGGATTGCTTTAACCGATAGCGATCGATGCCCTTCTGAAGACAAAGAAAAATATCAAAGGCTGATTTCCAGAATCAGGACGATGCATAATTTGCCTTGAAAAAACTGGAACCGAACTTCATTTTTGTCTTTTTTAAATCCGAGAATCACTAATTTGTAATTAAGCAGTCTTTAAATTTTTAGATTAAACGGACTTTAGCCGTTATCCAAACACATCCAATAAAATAATTTATTAAATTGTTTATAGATAGTTATAAAATAGCATGAATATTCATAATGCCTTTGGCACACTAAATGCTGTATAAACCATGTATCTGCGCAAGATAATCAGTAAGCGCAAATTGAAAGGTTAACGCTGACACCGGTTAACAGTATTTTTTCAAAACGGAAAAGTGATTTTTTTATCCATTTGAATCGATGGCGCATCCTCCTCCCTGATCCTCCTCAGGGTGTAAATGGCAAAACCAAACAGTCGATCCCTGCCAACCGGCTGTTTGGTATGCCAAATATGATTTGGCGGAAAAAGCAATTAACCCGTTTGTAAAGATTGATACCTAATTGTTGTGGAAGAAAAGAATACATGCAATTCATTCCCTCGTTGCCGAAAAAGCTGTTTCTTACCTTCGGCAGGCTTAACACATTTTGTTGGGTATGCTTAACGTTCAGCGCACTCAATATCTACGGAACTGTCATTCTACATCCTGCCATTGCCATGAGCTTAAACAGCGATTTTACCGTCACGGGAATCGAGACTGTTCCTAAAATAACATTATCTGCTCCAAACACCACAACGCTTTCACTTTTACAAATTTGGCGATCTTATTTCATAGAATAACTTTAAAAGCTATATTTCACAAAGGGGCATTTCAGGTTAAAATAAAAAGTTATGATTGCCACTACAGAGGATCCAATCGTCCCTTAAAATGAATATCGGCAAAGGTTGACTATTTTCCACTATACGAGAATCATTACGACCTACAAGATTGACGAATAAAAATGCAGGAGAATACGTATAAAAGCTCAACAACCAGGAGGTAAAAAGGGCTTAAAATTCGTTTTTTTTATATTTGGCAGATAATGGAGAATTGAAACAGGGAGGAAACGGTCTGATGGAAACATTTTCAACATACGACCCGGAGGATTTCTACGATGAATTGATCGATGCGCAGGGCCAGCCCAGGCCCGGCGCCCAGCTTCTGGTAGACAAAATTGAATCCTTGCCCAATGGCGATTTAGCCCTGCGCCAGAAGGCGGCCGAGGCGTTGCTGCTCAAAATGGGCATCACGTTCAATGTCTATGGCCGTGAAGAAGGCACCGAGAAAATCTGGCCCTTTGACATCATCCCACGCATCGTATCGGCCGATGACTGGCAGCAGATCGAAAACGGGCTCAAGCAGCGCATCTTCGCCCTCAACGAATTTCTTCAGGACATCTACAATACAAAGAAGATCATCAAGGATAAAATCATTCCTGAAGATTTGATCTTCTCCAGCCGCACCTACCGCAAGGCCTGCGAGGGATTCACCCCGCCCCGGGGAATCTGGTGCCATGTGACCGGCACCGATCTGGTACGCGACAGCGATGGTTGCGTTTACGTGCTGGAAGACAACCTGCGTTGCCCGTCGGGCGTATCCTACGTACTCGAGAACCGTCAGGTGCTCAAGCGCACATTCCCGCAAGTGTTTGAAGCCAGCCACGTCCGTCCCGTGGACGACTACCCCTCCAAGCTGCTTGAAATGCTGGAACACCTCGCGCCGGATCATGTCGTATCACCGACCATCGGCGTGCTGACCCCCGGCATCTACAACAGCGCCTACTTCGAACACTCGTTTCTCTCCCAGCAGATGGGGGTTGAACTGGTCGAAGGCCAGGACCTTGTTGTGGACAACGGCTGCGTACACATGCTCACCACCAAGGGGCTCAAACGGGTGGATGTGCTCTACCGGCGCATCGACGACGACTTCATCGACCCGGAGGTTTTCAGGCCGGACTCCCTTTTGGGCGTCAAAGGACTGATTGGGGCCTATAAAAAAGGCTGTCTGGCATTGGCCAACGCCCCGGGCACCGGCATTGCCGACGACAAGGTGATTTACGCCTATGTCCCGGCGATCATCAAATACTACACCGGCGAGGAGCCGATTCTGCCCAACGTGCCCACTTACATCTGCCGTAATGACGACGACAGGAAGTATGTACTCGAGCATCTCGACGAGCTGGTGGTCAAGGCAGCCAATGAATCCGGCGGTTACGGCATGCTGGTGGGCCCCCACGCCACGGCCAAGGAACGCGCCGATTTTGCCGAAAAGATCAAGGCCGAGCCGCGCAACTACATGGCCCAGCCCACCATTTCGCTTTCCCGGGTGCCGACCATCGTGGGCGACCGCATCGAGGGCCGCCACGTGGATCTTCGGCCTTACGTGCTCTACGGCAAGGACATCTACGTGCAGCCCGGCGGGTTGACCCGCGTGGCCCTGCCCAAGGGGTCACTGGTGGTCAACTCTAGCCAGGGTGGGGGAAGCAAGGACACGTGGGTGCTGTAAGGGACAATGTCAATTGAAGGAATGCTAACATTGGAGCTGTTTAGGCTGAAGGCCGAAGGGGTTTAGGTAGTAGGCATACGATCCATTATAATTGATGCTATCCTTCATTTGTCATTTGAATTTTGACCTTTGGCATTCTCCCGGTCAATGAGCGCCAGGAGATCATCCCAAATCAGCTACGCATTTTCCCTTCAAATTCAGGGAAGACAAAATAAGGAGGGAGCATTATGCTCAGCCGAGTTGCCAATTCAATCTACTGGATGTGTCGATATATCGAGCGGGCCGAAAATGTGGCCCGCTTCATCAGTGTCAACCTCAACCTTTTTCTGGACATCCCATCGGAAAAGGGCAAGCACTGGGAACCGGTTGTCATGACAACCGGCGACCAAGCGCTGTTTGAAAAGAACTACCCGGATTACGATAAGGAACAGGTAATTCGTTTTCTCACATTCGACCGCAGTTATCCCAATGCCATCCTCACCTGCCTGGCAGCGGCTCGTGAAAACGCACGCACCATCCGGGAAATCATCTCATCTGAAATGTGGGAGCACTTGAACAACTTCTATCTGGAACTGGCCGACAAGGGCAGCCCCGACTTTGCCCTTACCGACCCCCACCGCTTTTTCAAAATCATCCAGATGCGCAGCCATCTGTTCACCGGCCTGATGGACTGCACCATGAGCCACGGCGAGGCCTGGAATTTCGCCCGCATCGGCATGATGCTCGAACGGGCTGATAAAACATCGCGTATCCTGGATGTGAAGTACTTCATGCTGTTGCCCAATGCCGACATGGTCAACACCCCGTTCGACAACATCCAATGGAGCGCCGTGCTTAAATCCGCCAGCGCTTTGGAGATGTTTCGCAAACAGTACCATCAGGTTACCCCGCGCAACGTGGCCGAATTTCTGATCTTCGATGATGCGTTTCCGCGATCGATCAGCCACTGTGTCAGCAAAGCCAAAATCTGCCTTGGGCGTATCAACGGATCATCTTCCAGCCTGCCGCACAATGCCGCCGAAAAACAGTTGGGCCGCCTCGAGGCAGACCTGACGTATACCGACATCGACGAGGTCATCGATCAGGGCATGCACGAATACCTGGACAGCCTGCAGACCTACCTGAACCGGGTGGATTTGGCCATCGGCACCACTTTTTTCAATATCCAGCATACAGCTGAAGCGTTGGATAGCCAGCAACAGCAGAGCAATGGTTGACGGGAGGGCTGCTGAATGGATAATTGAGAATAACAGAACACCGGTGGCCGCATTGGCGCCACCGCTTTTATAACGCACAGAAAGGAATGACACTTGGGAATCCATGTCGCCCTGAATCATAAGACCACTTACCGTTATGACCGTCGGGTCACCCTCAGTCCCCAGATCGTACGCCTTAAACCGGCGCCCCATTGCCGGACACCGATTTTAAGCTATTCCATGACGGTAACGCCCAAGGACCACTTCATCAACTGGCAGCAGGACCCGTTCAGTAATTACCTGGGCCGCCTGGTATTCCAGAAGCCGACCACCGAGTTCATCGTCGACATCGACCTGGTGGCCGAAATGATCATCATCAATCCCTTTGACTTTTTCCTCGAGCCCAAGTCCGAAGAATTTCCTTTCTCGTACGAAAGTAACCTCAAGGTGGATCTGGCCCCCTATTTAAAACCATCTCCGGCCGGCAAAAAGCTCTCCGCCTATATGGACAGCATCGATCGCAAGCCACAGCACATCATCGACTTTCTGGTGGCCCTGAACCAGCGTCTGAACCAGGATGTCAGCTATCTGATCCGCATGGAACCCAATGTGCAAAGCCCCGAGGAAACCCTCACCCTGGGCAGCGGGTCCTGCCGCGACTCGGCCTGGCTGCTGGTCAACATTCTTCGCAATTTAGGATTGGCCTCACGCTTCGTGTCCGGCTACCTGATCCAGCTGGCGCCGGACGTCAAATCCCTGGACGGTCCGTCCGGTCCGGAAGCCGACTTCACCGACCTGCACGCCTGGACCGAGGTGTATCTGCCCGGCGCCGGCTGGGTGGGCATGGACCCCACCTCGGGACTGTTTGCCGGTGAGGGGCATATTCCCCTGGCCTGCTCCCCCGAACCCCAGAGCGCGGCGCCCATCACCGGCGCGGTGGACAAATGCGAAGTGGCGTTCAGTCACACCATGAGCGTGACGCGCATTCGTGAGGAACCACGCTCCACCCGCCCCTACCCCGAGCCCGTGTGGGATGCCATCCAGGCCATGGGCGATCGCGTTGACGCGGCCCTTACAGCGGCGGACGTGCGCCTGACCATGGGCGGGGAACCCACCTTTGTCTCCATCGATGACATGGACGGTGAGCAGTGGAATACGGGAGCATTGGGCGAAGACAAGCGCATCCTCTCCGAGCGGCTGATCAAGGCCCTGCGCGACAAATGGGCGCCGGGCGGCCTGCTGCACTATGGTCAGGGAAAATGGTACCCGGGCGAATCCCTGCCGCGCTGGGCCCTGGGCTGCTACTGGCGTACGGACGGCAAGCTGGTCTGGCAGGATGATCGCTGGATCGCCGATACGTCCACGGACTATGGTCACGGGCCGGCCGAGGCCAAACAATTTATCGATGCACTGGCCGACCGTCTGGGGGTCAGCCGGCAATACGTCCGCGAAGGCTATGAGGACATTTTTTATTACCTGTACAAGGAACAGCGCCTGCCGGCCAACGTCAGCCCCACGGATTCACGGCTCGAAGACGCCGAAGAACGCGCGCGCCTGGCCGCCACCTTCCAACGCGGACTGGGTGAAGTGGTGGGTTATGTGCTGCCCCTGCAGTATGGATCGTGGAAAAGCGGGCCCTGGCCGTTGCGCGGCGAGCACATGTTTCTGCTGCCGGGCGATTCTCCGGCCGGGTTGCGCCTGCCGCTCGAGTCTTTACCCTGGGTCGCCGAAAAAGACCTGCCCCTGGACCCGCCCCTGGATCCCATGGCCGACCGCGGCCCCTTGCCGGAGTTGCATGACGGCCAGCAGTTCCTCAAAGGCGCCGACATGGAAAGCGCCGGGCAAGGCGTCCGCACCCAACCCAAACCTTTTGACGACCCTCAACTCGTAGAAGGAGAATCCGCGGCCTGGGTGGTGCGCACGGCCCTGTGCGTTCAGCCCCGGGACGGGCGGCTGTATATATTCATGCCGCCCATCACCAAACTGGAAGGCTACCTGGAGCTCATCACCGCCATCGAGGCCACGGCAGCCGAAACCGGTCTGCCGGTGGTCATCGAAGGCTACACCCCGCCATCCGATCCGCGCCTTAAATGCCTTAAAATCACCCCCGATCCCGGCGTGATCGAGGTCAATATCCAGCCCATGCACAATTGGCGCGAGCTCGTGGAAGGCACCACAACCTTGTATGAAACCGCCCGCACCTGCCGCCTGGCCACCGAAAAATTCATGCTCGACGGCCGCCACACCGGCACCGGCGGCGGCAACCATATCGTCATCGGCGGTGCCACACCGGCCGACAGCCCCTTTTTGAGGCGGCCGGACCTGTTGCGCAGCCTGATCACCTTCTGGAACAACCATCCCTCGCTGTCGTTTCTTTTCTCAGGACTGTTCATCGGCCCCACCAGCCAGCAACCACGCATGGACGAGGCCCGTCATGACAGTCTCTACGAACTCGAAATCGCCTTTGCCGAAATGGACCGCCAGACCGCCGGCGATCAGCCCTGCCCGCCCTGGCTGGTGGACCGCCTGCTGCGCCATCTGCTGGTGGACGTGTCCGGCAACACCCACCGGGCCGAGTTCTGCATCGACAAACTCTATTCGCCGGACAGCAGCGCCGGCCGGTTGGGCCTTTTGGAATTCCGCGCCTTCGAGATGCCGCCCCATGCCCGGATGAGCCTGGCTCAGCAGCTGCTCCTGCGCGCTGCCGTGGCCTGGTTCTGGAAAACGCCTTTTCGCCAGCGCCTGATGCGCTGGGGCACGCGGTTGCACGATCGCTTCATGCTGCCGGAAATGGTACGCCAGGATTTCATGGACGTGCTCGAATCCTTCAAGCAGGCCGATTTTCCGCTGAGCATGGATTTTTTCCATCCCCATTTTGAATTCCGCTTCCCCATTTACGGCCGCGTGGTCTACCAGGGCATGGAAATGGAACTGCGCCAGGCCCTGGAACCCTGGCACGTGCTCGGCGAAGAAGCCGGCGGGGGCGGCACCGCCCGTTATGTGGATTCGTCCGTGGAACGGCTGCAGGTCATGGTTTCGGGCATGACCGAGGACCGCCACATTGTGGTCTGCAATGGCCGTCGGGTGCCCCTGCAGCCCACCGGTGCGGATGGGGTATTTGCCGCCGGCATTCGCTACCGGGCCTGGCAGCCACCCTCCTGCCTGCACCCCACCATCGGCGTGCACACGCCCCTGACCATTGACCTGTTCGACACCTGGTCGGGCCGCGCCGTGGGAGGCTGCGCCTATCATGTGGGTCATCCAGGTGGACGCCACCACGAGACCTTTCCGGTCAACAGCTGGGAAGCCGAGGGCAGGCGCCATGCCCGATTCGTTCCCGGCGGGCATACACCGGGCGCTCAGGTGACGATTCCTGCACCGGAATCCAACCCTGACTTTCCCTATACGCTTGATTTGCGCCGTTAGAAAGGGTACATCAAATGCCATGACTGAACCCGATAATACCGGTCCGGCATCCCTGTTCGACCCCCTGTGTTTTCCCGGTGACACCCTTTGTGAAGCGTTCACGCCGGATGGCATGCCCCGCCAGCACTGGCAGCCGCTCATGCAGGCCTTTGATGCCATTGCACCATCCGTGCTGGCCCAGCGCCAGGATCGGGTCCGGCGGATGCGCCATGAGGACGGCGCCACCTTCAACCCCTTTGATTCGTCCGGCGGGCGGGGAACACCCTGGGCGCTGGACATGATCCCCCTGCCCATCAATGCCGATGAATGGGCCGGAATAGAAACCGGGTTGATTCAGCGGGCCGGGTTGATGGAGCGGATTCTGGCTGATGTGTACGGCCCTCAGAATCTTCTCCACCAGGGCGGGCTGCCTGCCGAACTGATTTATGCCAATCCCCATTTCCTGCGTCCCTGCCAGGGGGTGGTGCCGGTCGGAGGCCGCTACCTGACCGTCTACGCCGTCGACCTCTACCGCGGCATTGACGGACGCTTCCGGGTGCTTCGCGACTGGGCCGGCAATCCAGCCGGATTAGGGTACGCACTGGAAAACCGCATCGTTATTTCTCGCGTCTTTTCAGAGCTTTATCATCAAACCCAAATCCGCCGTCTGGCGCCTTTTTTCCACACCCTGCACACCAGCATGGCCCAGCGCGTGGCCGTACGAGGCCAGGACCCGGGACTCGTGTTGCTTTCTCCCGGTCCGGACAGCCGGATCTACTTCGAACACGCCCTGCTTTCCCGCTATCTTGGGTATCCCCTGGTGGAGGGGCAGGATCTGACCGTGCGCAACGGCGAGGTGTTTCTCAAAAAACTGGCCGGGCTGGAACCGGTCGACACCATTTTTCGCCACATTTCCGATGAAAGCAGCGACCCTTTTGCCCTGCGCCTGAATAACGGCAACGGTGTGGCCGGACTGATCCAGGCCTGCCGCGAAAAACACGTCGATGTGGTCAACCCCATCGGCAGCGGTTTCGTGGACACGCCGGTGTTGCCGGTATTTCTGCCGGGCCTGTGCCGCCAGCTGATGGGTGCCGATCTGCTACTGGAATGCCACCCGATCTGGTGGTGCGGCGATGCGGATACCCGTGGTCACGTACTGGCCAATCTCAAGCAGCTCGATGTGAAATGGGCCTTGGAACGTAGTGGGGCCACAGCGCCAGACGGTTCCCAGGACATGGACCTGGCGGCCCGGATCAACGCCGCCCCGCACATGATGATGGCCAGCGACCCCGTACAGACGGCAACCGTGCCGGCCTGGAATCCAGACAGCGTCGGGCCACGCTATACGCTTTTAAGGGTGTTTGCCTGCGCCACTGCGGATGGCTTTGCGGTCATGCCCGGCGGCTTGGCCATCTGCGCCGCGGACCTGCCCACGCTGCTTGGCGATGCACCCGAAAATCAGCACAGCAAGGACATCTGGGTTTATTCCGACCGGCCGGTAAACCCCTTCAGCCTGATCAGCAGCCTGAAGACCGTATCGGAGTTCACCCGCGGCAGCGACCTGCCCAGCCGCGTGGCCGATCACCTGCTGTGGCTGGGACGCTACCTGGAACGGGCCGAGGGATTGACCCGCCTTTTACGGTCGGTCTTCCGCCGGCTTTCCGGTGAAACGCGTCTGGTCGATATCCCTGAGTTTCCTTTTCTGATCAGCCTGTTGCGCTCGGAAAACACCATCCCCAAAATGCCCGACAACAGCGATGCCATCCCGCGTTATCGAGAATTAAAGCGTCAATTGAACACTGCCCTTTACGACCTGGATCGCCCCCAAAGCGTGGTGACCATCCTCAAACGGGTGCAGGATGCGGCCCGTAATGTACGGGATCGGCTCTCCCTGGATTCGTGGCGGGTGATCAATCGACTGGACGATTTCGGGGATGCGGCCGCAGCCGATCCATTGGATTTTCTGGAAGACACCCTGTTCACCTTGAGCGCCTTTTCCGGTCTGGCCATGGAAAGTATGACCCGCGGTCTAGGCTGGCGCTTCATGGACATGGGCCGGCGTGTGGAACGGGCCATCAACCAGGCCCAGCTGATCCGTCTGGGCCTGCCGCGGGTGTGTGCGGATTCACGCAGCGCCCTGGAAGCCTTATTGGAAATCTCCGACAGTATCATGACCTATCGGGCGCGTTACCGGACGGCGTTTCAACTGGCACCGGTTATGGATCTTCTCGTCCTTGACGAAACCAATCCCAAATCCCTGGCCTTTCAGTGCAGCCAGATCGCCGCGCATGTGGAAGAACTGCCACGCCAGGACCAGCGCCGCTTTAGTGCCGCAGAGGAGCGCCTGGCCCTGGAAATGCTCACTGCCGTACGCCTGTTGGACCTGTCCGGACTGGACTGCCAAAAATACGGCGATCTTCATGCCGCCCTGGAGGAATTTCTCACCACCATGGAAGATCGCCTGACCGAATTCGCCCAGCAGGTCAGCGCCCATTACCTGACACGGGTACCGACAACTCCCCATTTCTCAGCGCTGCATGGTGAACCAAGCCCATGAAATACCGAATCGTCCACAAGACCGCCTACCAGTATTCCGAACCGGCCTCCCTGTCGCAGAATGAGCTGATTCTTGAGCCCCGGAGTACCGCTTTCCAGCGGGTGGATCAAACCCATCTGTCGATCCTGCCCGAGCCTCAGTATGCAAGCAGCCGGATTGATTTTTTTGGCAACCGGGTCCAGGTATTCATGGTCCAGCATCCCCACACCGAACTGTCCATGACCGCCACCAGCCAGGTGGAGACGCTGCCGCCAGCCGACCCCGTGCCCCAACAGACCTTGCCCTGGGAAGATGTGGTTCAGGAACTTTGCGTCCATTCCCAGGCTGAAGCGCTCGATGCGTTTCAGTTCGTGTTCGCCAGCCCGATGATCACCATCGGATCCAAAATGCGCGATTACGCCCTGTTGTCCTTTCCGCCAGAACGTCCGGTGCTCGAAGGCGCCGTGGATCTGATGGGACGTATTTTCAATGAGTTCACCTACGACAAGTCCGCCACCACGGTGGACACCGCAGTGGAACAGGTGCTGGAAGAACGTAAAGGGGTGTGCCAGGATTTCGCCCATCTGGCCATCAGTTGCCTGCGCAGCCTGGGACTTGCCGCACGCTATGTGAGCGGCTATTTAGAAACCCTGCCGCCACCGGGAAAACCCAAGCTGGTGGGCGCCGATGCCTCCCACGCCTGGTTATCCATTTATGTCCCCGGCCTCGGCTGGGTGGACCTGGATCCCACCAACAACCAGATCCCCGGCCAGCGCCACATCACCCTGGCCTGGGGGCGCGATTACGGGGATGTGACCCCGGTCAAGGGCGTGGTCATGGGCGGCGGTGTGCACACGCTTTCTGTGATGGTGGATGTGGCGGCCCAGGAATAGGAAAAAGGAGCAAGTAATGAACTACTGGCTGATGAAATCCGAACCTGCGGCATTCAGCATTGATGATTTGAAAAATGCACCGGATCAGACCGATCACTGGGACGGTGTACGCAACTATCAGGCACGCAACATGATGCGCGATGCAATGAGAAAAGGCGACCAGATTTTCTTCTACCATTCCAACTGTAAGGTACCGGGCATCGTGGGGCTGATGAAGGTCGTGCACGAGGGCTATCCGGACCACACCGCCTTTGATCCCAAAGCCAAATATTTCGATGAGAAGAGTGATCCTGCCAACCCACGCTGGTATATGGTCGATGTGAAATACATCCGCCACACCAAACGCGTTATCTCCCTTTCCGAGCTCAAGGAATATGCGGTACTTAAAAACATGCCCCTGGTGCGCAAAGGCAATCGTCTTTCGATCATGCCCGTCAGTGCGGATGAATGGCGATTTATTCTGTCATTGGAGAAAAAAACAGGATAAATAGCAATTTCTCGTCGTCGTTTTCGTAATCGTTGTCGTTGTCACTCTCGTAATCGTTGTCGATATAAAATACGCGTCGCTTTCAGACCAGATGTTTTTCTTTCTCGATTACGACAACGACAACGATTACGATTACGATTGATATACGGTTTCTCAACCCACCGGATAAAGCCCCCGAACCTGGGCATGCAACCGCGCCAGGCCAAGCAGAATATCGATGTTGGGTGTATCGATCCCCGCATGTCGCCCGATTTCCTGAACCGAGGTAACCAGCGCATCCAGTTCAACAGACCGGCCGGCCTCCACATCCTGGAGCATGGAGGTTTTAAAGGCACCTAGTTTGCGGGTCACGGCATTGCGTTCCTCTCCGCTCTGCTCAATCGGACAGCCGAACACAGCACCGATCTGTGCGGCTTCAGCCATGATGTTCAGGCAAAAGCGATTGACCAGCGGATCATCCAGAATTTTGTCGCAAGTCGCACCGGTAATCGCCGACACCGGGTTCATGGTCATGTTACCCCACAGCTTGAACCAGATTTCGCGTTGAATATTATCGCTGATATCAATCTCCATGCCGGCATCGCCAAGCAGTTTGGCCAGTTCCGTTAACGGATCAGCAGTCGTGCCGTCCGGCTTGCCGATGATGATCTTTTTCCCGAATCCGTGGCGGGCAAACCCGGGCGCATTGAGAGAAAAACTTCCATGCACCACCCCGCCGACCACCTGGCTGGCAGGGATGGCGCTGGCCACACTGCCGGTGGGATCAACGGATTTGAGTTGGAGCCCCTCACAGCTTTTTCCAAATCCATCGAAAAACCACCACGGCACGCCGTTCATGGCTGTTAAAACCGTTGTTTGAGGACCGATCAGGGCCGGAATGCCCTCGGCCACGGCTGGCAGGGACTGGGCCTTGACGGCAACGATCACCAGATCCTGGACGCCCAGATCCGCTGGATTATCGCTGGCCGTGATGGACTGGGTGATGGTCTCTCCGTCCATTTCCAGCCGCAATCCGTTATCTTTTATTGCTTCGAGCGTGGCCCCACGTGCCACGGCACACACGTCAGCCCCCTTTCGCGCGAGCAATGCGCCCATAAATCCGCCGACCGCGCCAACACCGTAGATACAAATCTTTTTCATGGTCAATCCTCTCCAACTGATGAATTCTTTATAGAAATGAAAACAGAGAATGCCCCTGTAAAATGGGAAAGGCGATAATATACAAGGTCGTTTAAAAAAAGGTCAACACAATAATAACAGCTTGATTCTTATATAAAGATACACTAGCGTGTCGGTATTTCTCGATGAAAAGAGTCATTGGATACTGATTTTCTGAGATCTACCGCGCTTTTGGATTATAAATCGATATGCAAATTTCCAGATCAACCATATTTCTCATAAGCGTTGTTCTTGTATTTTTGCAAGTGCCAATATTCATGCAAATGAATTTCCCAAATATTCAATTTTGCAAGCGCCATTTATCAAGCGGATTCAGCAGACAGCCGTCCACGCAAGATAGCTTTCGCCCACGTGTGCCGCTTCTCCGCAGCCCGATGTGGTAATCGGAAGATCTGAGATTATAACTGAAATTCAGGAGAAATAATATGACAGGTATGATCATCATTTCAATAATATGCATAGCATGTGCATTTCTTCTTTGGAATATTGCTGATAAAAGAGGGGGAAATACTAAATTTTGGGCAATTATGGGTGCTATTTTTGGCCCGTTAGCCATACCATTTATATTTTTAACAAAAAATAAAGCCCCAAAGGCTATTCGGCCAGACAAATGAAAGTGAAATAAAAACTAGATATCGGGATAGGGAGTTCCCTCACGCCCCCCCTCCCCTCACCAGCCGGCATACGGATCGCTTACCAAGGCGGTTCAGTCTTCGCTTTCATTTACGCCTGGCCAAGTCGGCTGATCAGGGGAAGGCTTTTGAGCCGGCAGGAATAATCCTCGTTCAAAGAAGTAACGGTTTGGCAGAGCAAAAATCACCCACTTGACTTTACACATGCGCCAATGCTTTTATTTAACCTACGATCCTTAGCTCATTTTTAATATGTGTGCCGTGCCCGGCACACAACCATTCGGATAGATAACGGTGGTATGGATGGAATGAGGTAGCTTATACATTAATGGGTGAATAAATGAAAGCAAAACACATTACAGGGAATGGGTTTTTATTTATCATATGCTTTTTTTTAATATCATGCACTACATCCGGTCCAGATCTGCACCTTAAATCATCCAAAACTATTTCAAGGTTTCATACGGCTGCAACAAGAAACGATCTTGAAACTGTAAAAAAATTAGTTTCCGATGGACAATATATTAATGAGAGATCCATAAAAAATGGAAATACGGCACTTGAAAATGCAGCAATTAAAGATTCTTTTGATGTTGCTGAGTATTTACTTAATAATGGGGCTGATACTGAACTGGGAGATCATAATGGTCTAAAACCAATGCATGCAGCAGCCTTCTCGAACGCAATAGATACCATAAATTTACTGATAAAATCTGGGGCAAAAGTTAATTCTCAGACAAATAGAGGCGAATCAACTTTGCATTATGCGGCTCTTTATAATAATGTTAAAGTTGCAAAAATTCTAATAAAAAATGGAGCGATAGTAAATGCGAGACAAGAAAGCTCATATACGCCATTACACTATGCTGCGCTTAAAGGCCATACTGAAATGGCAACGCTTTTAGTTGAGAACGGAGCAGATAAAGCGCTAACAAGCAACGACAATAAGCTTGCATCTACTTTGGCCAAAGATAACGGATTTAACAAGTTGTCAATATATTTATTAGACTCAAACAGCACAAAAAAGGCTGCTCTAACAGCTTCAAATACGGGAAACCTTCATAAAAAAAATCCATCCCATAAATGGGCTGTAATAATCGGCATTTCCAAATATAAGTATTCCGGCCCAAATGGCCTCCCAAACCTTATCTTCGCAGATGATGATGCCAAAGATTTTGCTCACGCCCTTTACTCTCTTGGATGGTCTGAAAGCCATATCAAGCTTCTATTAAATGAAGACGCCACCCAGAGAAAAGTCATAATTGCCCTTAAATCATGGCTCACTAAATCAGGACCTGATGATCAGGTTTTATTATTCTGGGCAGGACACGGTTACCCAGATCCTGAAGATCCAGAAAAAGTTTATTTTGCAGTTTATGACACAGATATTTCAGTCCCTGCGACAGGCTATAGGATGGATGAAGTGAGGATGGCATTGGAAGAAATCGACTCAAAAAATGTCATTCTTCTGGCTGACACTTGTCATGCGGGGAAACTTATCACTCGAGGTAAGCGTGGCATATCTATTGTTCCGAAAATCGCCAAAATGAAACGTGATCAAAAAGTTCCAAAGGGTTGGGTGTTTTTAGTGGGAGCCGATACTGATCGTCAAGCAATTGAACATACATCATGGACAAATGGAGCATTCACTCATTTCCTACTGAAAGGTTTAAGCGGTGCCGCAGATGGTTTTCAAAGTGCAGGCAGAAAGGATGGTATTGTTACTATGGGTGAGCTAAAAGATTACATGAATGTTTCCATGCCAGATGAAACCCAAAAAATACTTGGCGTTGCAAAACGCCCTGTTATTACAACTAGCACAGGGGATCCAGATATATGGAATTTGACCCTGCAAGTGACACAATAATCAGCGATTGATGAACCCCAAAAAAACACAACGGAAGCAATAAATTCCGCCGCTGATTTATTCTTTGATCAGGCTTGCGTCGGATAACCATGGTGTCTACCGGCAACGTTGCCCCCTCATTGCGGTCTATTGAATTATATCGATTTGAATAATGAATTGGTTAAGACCGAATTGGCCAATTTGAACTGAACAAAAACTGTTAGCACCTGAAAAATCCAAATACGGACGGGGAATTCCGCCAGGGAATTCCCCTCTTCTATCAGAACCACCAGATATCGCGTTTGCGGGGGTTCCCGTAAGAGTCGAAGCAATCGCCTGACTCACGCAATACCACCTTCAGATCGTCTTCGGTAAAGTCAAAACCATCTCCAACAGCAGCAACGACAAAGTCAGACATGGTTTCGATCTGATCGTATTTAAGGCGTAGGACTTTATCTTCTCCACCAGCAATTAAAAATCTTTCAACTTCTTGTTTGGACATGATCGTCTCCTTTCAGACAATAAAATTAATGCTTTTTTTATTTTTTTTTCAATCCTCTCTCAAGGATGAGCGACATCAGTTATGTGCCCTATCATAGCATGAAGCGCGCCATATTGTTTTTTACAACCATTTTAATGTCAGGCAATGTCATAAATCCATTACTTATCAATGGATTTATGACATTGCCGATTTTTTCAAGAACGCATATAGATGTAAAACCATGGACCTACAAAATTGAAAAAAAATCAAAAAAATCATACAAAATTGTATTGTAAAAATAATGGAAATTCGATTAGATAAGGGTAAATGGGTAATGCCCGTTCACAGGCCAAAACCTTTCCGTGAATCCTCCCCGGCAGAAATTGCGATACATCTGATTAAGGAACACATCTGGAGGCAAACCATGAAAAAACTTATGCAATATCTTGCCCAATTCCCTTTCTGGATAGACCGCAAATTTAGATGGCTCGATCTCCGTTTTTTCCGGGCCGACCTGGAGGGGCTCCGAAAAAAAATGAAGCTGGCAGAAGGCTATTCTTGCATTCCGGTATGGATGCCGGTTCCGTTACTCGCTTTCCTGTTTTACGGACCGTTGATTTTCGATCGCTGGCGGGGCGTGTGGCTGGCGATCGGGCTCGGCGCGGCCATCATTATCCACCTGTTTTCCTGCCGCGTATTCAAAGGGCTGTGGTTGGCATTTGCCCAGTGGGTGATTCTTGCAGGCACCGCTTTAATCTTGTATTTTATCGCCAGCGATTCAGCACGCCAGGTCGATCCAACCCTATACGCGCATATACTGTTGCCGTTTGTGTTGCTGGTATCGACATTAGGGCTTCCATTTAATCGTTTGTTGGGCGATGTATTGTTTCACAATAAGCGTGAAGCATACAGGGACAGCTTCCTAAAAAACCTTGGAAACGTCCAACTGTTCGTCAAGCCCTTCAATTCACCACCTGAAATGTCTCGTTTCCTGCGCGCCATTTTCCTGGCACCGCTGCTGACGCCGTTGATGCTGGTTTATCCACCCGCCTTTACCACATTGTTTTTAGACCCTAGCCGATACTGGTACTGGCTTTTAATTATTTTGGCATTTTCCTGGAGTATCTTGGCCGCAGTGCATTATCACAAGCGCCTCACAGCACTCCTATACCTTTTAAAAAAGGGATTTTTCACGGGTGGAACAAGAATTTTATCCTTGTTGGTCATCGTGCTGGCCGTCACGCGTCTTTTAGGGGTGAGCTACGTTACAACGGTGCTGGACGGTGCTTCCCGCTGGACTATTATTGCTCTGCTGGTATGCTTGTATTTAACCATGTGGCTCTATGACTATTGGACTCAGCGGGCACTCAGCGAGGTTCTTCTCGGTCTGTTGGATCCGGAAAAAAAACACCCCGGCAAAGTGAAGTACGACTACCTGAAAGGGGATACTACCGTTTCGGGAGCGATCCAGGTCCATGGTGGCGGGCGGTTTCTGGCAGTGGTTCCATACGACCCGCCCAAGCAACCGAAGAAGTTTCAAGCTTATCAACCCATTGATCTGTTCCGTACGATCAGCAAGCAGCTCTTCGGACGGGCACGTGCGGCACATACGGATGGGAATGAGGATCGGTGGGAAACGGCCAACATTGCGGACCACCATCTGGAAACGCTGGAGCAACGAGTGGTTTTGTATCACACGATTCCTGCATTTCTGCTCGTGGTGGCTCTGTCCGTTATGACTTATTCTGTATTCAATATGGAGCAGCAAGCGGGATTGACAATCCATCAGGAGCCTTTGAAAAACAGTCGCCAGGTCGTCGATCTCTATCAAGAGATTAAACGCCTGGCAAACGGCGGACCGGTATTGGCGATTGCCGCCTCGGGCGGTGGAACACGGGCGGCATTGTATACTTACAGCTTGCTGCGCGAGATCCAACAGCGGGGTATGCTGGATCGTGTCGTGATGCTTAGTGGCGTTTCCGGCGGCAGTGCCAGTATCGCCTATTTCTCAGCGCACCGTGGATCTCTATCCGACGACGGTATCCCATGGCAGCAATACCGAAGCGCCATGGCCGAGCCATATATCAGAGACGTTTTAGCAGGCGCCGGAGAAAAGCGTTTTCTCTATGGAACACGTCTGGGGCAACTGCTGACTGAATCGTTTGAACGCCGGTTCATCAATGGGATGCGTACCGATACGGCGGGTGTAACCGGGAAAACGATTGGAAATGATCAGGCGAGACTTGGATATGTGGCCGAAAAATGGGGCATGGGATTGATCTTTAACACTGCGGTTGTGGGTAGTTATAACGGGGATGATCCGATTCAGTCAAAATGCTTTGAAATACACGGCGAGATGCGAAAATGTGCGACCAGCTCGACCGCCGGCAGCCGCCTTGCGTTGACCAACATAGCGGCCATGACTGAAATGTCCGTTTCGAGTATCACGGACGGCTGGAATATCGATATGCCCTATTCGATCCACCACGATCCGATGATCCTGCTGCCGGCCGCTGCCTCGCTTAGCGCCAACTTCCCGCCCGTGTTCTCAAATGCAGCCGTCGATTTTGAGCGTAATGGTAAGAATAACCGATATTATGTGACCGACGGCGGTGCGGTGGAGAATCGTGCGCTGATATCGCTATTGCTGACTTTACGTGCCTCGATCATCAATCAGCCAACGCCTGACAGCCCGCTGCCGCCTGTCAAGGTGCTAGTGGCCGACGCCTCGGCTTTCTCCGAAGGGTACAAGGAGGACCGCGGAGTCGGTGCCTTAGGCGGTGCAAAAGCCAGCATTGCTTCAAAACTGATCGGGGAACTGACGCGGGAAATTGACTGGGCTTACCGTAAGCTCTCCGGAAAGCGTCCGGCCAAAGGGCCGGATACACGGCCTGGAGTCGAGATTGTTTACCTTCCAATGCCCAAGGTATTGCGTATTTCCAGTGCATTCGGAACACATTGGATGATGCCGGAAAATATCGAAATCCGCGACCCCAAAACCTTTTACTTAAAGCCAAGGCGATGGTACCGACCGAAGGGTTGTCCGGTTGATAATCTCAGCAAACAGGAAATCCTCAAAGTCATCGACCTGTTGTTCTCTAACAATGAGGAACGTAATGCCGGCGCTAACAGTGATGCAATGCGCAAGTTGTTCGAGTGGTTCGCGAAGGATGATCCAAGAAATGTTCTCGACCAGGCACTCAGATAAGGAGGAATCCCGCTGGGTAAGAACCTGTTTGATAAATCCGTCTAAGGTCCGCTAACAGCGCCTACAACTGTCTCAAAATGCTCACATTTTATGCTGTGCGTCACGATGGTAGAGTAATATTAGGGCGCAGGTAAAAAATAATTACCCCATCCTGCTTGTCCTTACAACCGTCTACAGCGTTCCATCCGCCGGCACAGATTCCAAATATGCACCGGCGGATGCGCCTTGTAGACGAGGCGCAAATCCGGCGCAATCTGGGGTAATTATTTTTTACCTGCACCCCTAATGGCGGGCTTGACTGACCTTAAATTTTTCCAACTGCATAAACCAGTCTCTGGGTATTTTTCCCCGGCCGTAGTATTTTTCTAAAATTGCTGTATATGCCCCGCTTTCAATTATACGTTCCAATCCATTGCTGTATTTTTCCCCGAGATCTCTTCCGTCCGGATAGGTCTTGTCGATCATGATGGTAATCGGGCGCACTGACCCTTTAATATCAAAGTACGCAAAATTCTCGGCATCTTCTGGAAAAATGCTGTTGATTTTATAAAATCCGGTTAGCTTGACCATACTGCACAAATCGATTCGTCCGTATCTTAATTTTTTAATCAAAGAAATTTCCGAATTGCTGGGCTCGACCTCAATGCCTTTTTCATGCAGAAAAGATACATCTCCCAGTGTTCCCCTGATAATGCCAAGCTTAAAGCCTTTAATATCATCCAACCCTGTATAATGGATTTCTTTTTTGTGGTTGGGCCGATAGTAGAAAAAAGCGACCCGAAAAACAGCAATCGTGACAATCGCGCTAAACTCCTGGCCGGAAAAGATTTCCGGGTTGCCCACATGGTTGCTGGTCAAATTTTTTCTGATTCTTTCCATGGGAATATATTTGATAACGCTTTTCACGCCGATTTCTTTTGATATGGCATGAAGTATCTCACCGGCCATTCCATCTTCAGGCAAATTGGCAGACCAGAAGGGCGGTGTTTCCGTAGAACTGAATTCAACGATTCGTTTATCCGCAAAAGCCGGAATTGCGAATATCAAGACCTGCACCAGAAGAATAATCCACACCACTTTTGCACGCTTCAATATCCTTTCCTCCTTGTCAGCTTTATTGACGCTTTTCGATTATTTCTTCATATCTGCCGTTTTGTTTGATTATTTTAAACCCCTTGGAAAAAGCAGTGGAAAGTTCTTTGAAGCGCAGGTGCTTTTTGTTGAATATAATTGAAAAAGGCGCCTCCCATGACAACGCCTGCATTTTACCAAAGTCTTCTTTCTCATCTGGGAAATACTTCTGGAGAAACCATTCACCACGAATGTCGGCCATACTTAAAAAATCGATTTTTCCATCCTTCAGGTTGCTAAACAAGGCGGGTAAATCACCTGTTACCGTAAGGGTTTTGATCCCCGCTTTTTTATAGATTGTGAGATCCTCACCAACCAAGGCACCATATGTGTACCCTTTCAAATTTTCCAATTTCCCATACCAGTCCAATTCCTTTTTATGATTGGGTTTGTAATAGAAGAATCTTCCCCGCATGGTGTAGCATGGCATTAAAACAAGCTGTTTCAGCTCATCGTCCGAGAAGTCGTTTTGCATGCCAATCATCGCGGCTGCGTTCTCCTGAATCAAGGAGTAAACGGCCAGCGGTTTAACGACCTGATTTTCCAACGTCACCGTTACCCATGCCGCTGTGAAGGCCTCCTGAATAATTTCTGAACAAATCCCCATGTTGGTCATTTCAAAGGTCGTCAACGGCGGATATTCATAGAAGAATATTTTGATCGTTGCTTCGGGCTCAAACAACTGGGGCGTCAGCCGCGGCCCGGTTGCCCATGTGACCCATGGCGCACCAAGGACCACGATCAGGATACCCATTATCACATCGAGAAAATTGAATTTCCGTTTCATTGCAGCATGTTCCTTTCCAGGTGGGATCTCTATGGGTTCGGTATATCCTTGGCGGCAAACGAATCAATCACGGCGGAACTGGATAGGGTTGTCAGCCTGTCCCAAACATCAATATGATAATTGAACGGATGCGTTTGCGTCAGCATGATGGTAATTTTCTCTTCCCTTGGATCAATACTGAATCGCGTAGAATAGATGCCGGCCCACTCATAGGCCCCAACGCTTCCGCTGTCTACATCCTGGCCGCGATCCATCTCAATGGCAAAGCCAAGCCCGAATTTCCATCCTTTACTGTGAATGAACGTTGCTTCAAGCTCATTGATGTGATTCGTTGCGGTCATCAGTTCGACTGTCTTCGGGCTCAACAAGCGAACACCGTCAAATTCACCGTTATTCAATAGCATCTGGCAAAATCTGAAATAATCATAAGCGGTTGAAACTAATCCAGCACCGCCCGAATAGAAGGTTTGAGGCCCTTTGTAGGGATAGCTCGGCGAGTGGACAAACGTCCCATCGATTTTGGGGTCATCGGTCATTTTTTGCAGGTGGCCCTTCCAGTCGGTGATCCATAATGCTGATAATCTGGATCGTTTATCTTCGGGCAGATAAAAATAGGTATCGTTCATTTTCAGTGGCTCAAAAATGTACTGATGAAAATAATCGTCCAAAGTCATTCCCGAAACGATTTCAACCACGCGGCCGAGAACATCCGTTGACAGACCGTATTCGAAAACTTCGCCGGGGTGGTCATAAAGCGGCAACCGGCCCAATTTTCGCGCCATTTCGCCGATCGTGCCCTCGATTTCGCTGACACCGTCGAAAATACCGGCGTCCTCATAAAACCGGGCCAATTGTTTGTGCCTGGAATCCGTCAGCCAGGTCGCCAAAAACCGGTAGGAAATACCCGATGTATTGGTCAGCAGGTGTCTTATGGTAATCTCCCGTTTGGCAGGAATCAGCTTATACGGTGGACCGGCCCCTTCCGGCAGCATCATCAGCACTTTGGGTCTGGCAAATTCCGGGATGTATTTTGCGACCGGATCGGAGAGCAAAATGCGCCCTTGTTCATATAGCTGCATGACCGCCACACAAGTAATTGGTTTGGTCATGGAAGCAATTCTGAATATGGTGTTTTTTTGCATGGGCGTGTCGATATCGGCCCTGCCGAATACCCTGAAATAGGCCAGCTTGCCTTTGCGCGCGATCAAAACAATTGAACCGCCGATCTTTTTTTCATCGACAAAGTTGGTCATCAACCGGTCAATATGTTTTAGCCGTTGGGAGGACAAGCCAACGCTTTCCGGTTCAACGGTTTGAAAGAAATCTTTTCCGAAAACCGGTGCTATAAATAATAGGATTGAAATCAGCACCGAAATAATTTGATGCATGGCTTTCATATTATGCTCTCCTAAACATAGTTCCTCATAAAATCAATCATAAAAAATGATTGATCTTCAGACAATAGATAATTATACACCTATTTCATACCCAACGGATTTGATTCGAAGTCTGAACTCAATGCAAAAGTGATGGGAACCCATGCAGATCCGTTTTATGGCGCACCCGTTGTAATTGTCGTTCTGGCCGACAGAAGCAGGCCGACATATTTGAATGACGGCAGTCTGGTGATGAGTAATCTGCTGCTTGCCGCCCATGATCTGGGCCTTGGAAGCTGCTGGATACACCGCGCCAGACAAGTGTTCGACAGCCCGGAAGGCAAGGCGCTGTTAAAAACTTGGGGCATCGATGGGGATTACGAGGGAATCGGTCATTGCATTGTGGGATATATTGATGGAGAGCGACCCGAGGCCGCCCCACGAAAAAGCAATTATGTCTATTATGTTTGAAAGGCCCATCTTTTTTATGCAACCTGAGGGGTTACACCAACCCGGCAAACCACGTCACATCGACATTTTTGGCCAGCCAGAACAGCAGCATACCCACAACCACCGTGCCCCCCAATGATCGCGTCCACCAGGCAAAGGCAAAGGTCGGCAGGGCCACCCAGAACTCTGGCCGCAGATAATCGATCTGCCTCGGATCTCCCCCTAAAATGAGGGCCGGCAACAGCAGGGCGCTGAGGATGGCGGCCGGAATCAGTTCCAGCCACTGAACGAACCATTCCGGCAGCGAGCGCCGCGAAAGAAAGTGCAGGGGAAGCCAGCGTGGCAGGTAGGTCACCAGTCCCATGCCCAAAAGGAGTATCAGGTAATCAGCCATTTCTCTTATGCCCCTTTAACACGTTGCGCTGAATGACCACTCCCACACTGGCGGCCGCAATGGAAGCGATCACGATATAGCTATTGCCCGGGACCAACAGGGCGATCCCTACGGCCGTCAGGCCGGCAATTACAGCGGTCAACAGGTGAATCAGTTTTCTGATCTGATAAATCAGCAGGCAGATGAACATGGCGATAAGCGCATAATCGATACCCAACGCCCCTTCCGGGATAAAGCGACCACCGATACCGCCGGCCACCGTGCTGAATAGCCAGGTCAGGTTGGCGGCATGGTTGACCACCAGGGCCCTGGAAAGACTCCACCCACCGGCATTGAAACGCGGCAGGTTGACGGCAAAACTTTCGTCGGTCACACCATAGGCATACAGCGCAAGCAATTTCCGGCGGGCGGCCCGTAAATAAACGGACAGGGCCGAGCTCATCAAGACATGGCGCAGATTGACCACAAATGTCGTGGTGATGATGGTCAGGGCCGAGGCACCGGCATCGAGCATGGAGACGGCAATAAACTGCGCACTGCCCGCAAAAACCAGGATCGACATCAGACCGATCTTTACAGGGCCAAGGCCCGCCTTCTGGGCCAGAACCCCAAAGGCCATCCCGATCGGCAGGTACCCCAAACAAATGGGCCAACCGGCACTTAGCCCCGCTTTGAAAACAGCCGGCCGGCTTTGAAAGGAAACGTTTGTCATCTTAATCAACCTTTTTGTTGTTTGTAAAATCATTTAATTCTATATGCAAATTATTTTCTTATTCTTATTAAATTATCAAATATTTTGCACAACAATTAACCATATGCTATTTTTTTTCATATTGATCGCCTATTTCCCCTGCTCGTGCAAAGGTTTTGCAAATGGCAAAATTGGACGAATTCGATCGGAAAATCGTTGATATCCTGCGAGCCAACGCCCGACTTTCCAACATCGATGTTGCCAAACAGGTTGGTTTGTCTCACTCAAGCTGTTCACGGCGCATTGCGCGGCTTGAGCGAGAAGGCATCATTGTCGGATACCGCGCGCTGACAAACCGCCAAAAGCTCGGATTCTCCGTGCGCGCCTTCTGTGGGGTGCTGCGCGATTCAGGTGTCGGGTGGGAGGAACTGGCAAACCATTTGGCCTGCATCGAAGGCGTCGTCAGTGTCGTTGCGGTATCCGGTGAAGCGGACCTGATGCTTGAAATCGTTGCCAGAGACATGGAGCATTATTCGCAGGTTGTGCTTCGGGATGTGTTGGATACAAAAGGCGTCAATGCCACGCGCAGTTCCTTTATACTGGCGGAAATAAAATCTATTTTTTAAAAGCCCGCCGGTGAAGGATTTGTTCTGGAAAATTTGATTGTTTTTTTGTCGTTCTGTGACCGGATCTGTCACATCCCTGTGCGATATAATTCTTAACAGGCTTTTTTCATTTACGGTAGCCAAAAAAAGGCGCACCTCGATTTGAAAATCCGGATTGATCAACTGGCCCGCAAAGTCCGCCAGGAGGCTCACCGGTTGAAGGGATTTATCCGCTTTGAACAGACCGGTGACGATCAGTATTTTGCACGAATCGCTCCCCGTCATGATGTCCTGCCGCTGATCCGGCACCATTTCGAATCCCGATTTGCCGTTCAGCACTGGATCATCTATGATATTTCCCGGCGGTATGGTCTTTTTTTCGATGGAAAAACCGCTCGTGCATTACCCATGGGTACGGTCGTGCAGGCGGCAGCCATCAGTGGCAAGCCCGATGAAATACTTTGTCAGCAGCTATGGCAGTGCTATTATCAAACGGTCAACATTTCAGCACGAGATAATCCCCGATTACACCTTAGTTTGTTACCGCGGCGGTACTGGACGTTTTTAACTGAAAAGAAATTGGGCCCTCATTACGCTTGATCAATCCCACCCGATACATTACAGTAATTTTTTTAATCACTCCTACAAGATGACTTGCTATGAACAGATTTCAGGCCATGGCTCGGATCATGGCAATTTTAAGCGAAGATGGTCAGCTGAAACCCGGGTCCCGAGAATACAAGATCGCCAGAAAAATGGTATCCACCAAAATCGATCGACTTGGGCCGGAAGCGGCGCTGGCACAGGCTGAAAAATGGAGAGGCCATATTTTGGACCAAATCAAAATGATGGACCGACTCAAAGATCTGGAAGACCATTTTCCCTGCCTTCCTTTTTAGTGTATTTTTCGATGACGATTTCAGGCGATTTCTACTATCCGGATTATGGGTACGTCAGCTTATCCACAGAGCAGACACTGATCATTGATGCTTCTACCGGGACACCGAGCTCAGGTGTTTTGATTGTCACCGGCGAAAACGGTTCTTCCGGGGGACCGACCGAGGCAAGACTGACCTGTTATTCAGAAGGACAATTCCAGGTTGAAGCGGACACCGACGGCGATGGGGTGTATGACTGGACGTCTGATATGTTGTCCTGGGATTCGTATTAAGCATTTTTTGATTGCCAGAACGCCCGGCTGCCACGTGTCGCCGGGCGTTCTTATTTTCTATTAGACCCAAGATGAGCAATTATCAAAATCAAATCGTGTCTTTCGACCAGGCCACAAACTGAATTCCCAGCTTCTTGAACTCGCGGAACGACATGCCTTGACGAATCCCATCGAATACGGGTCCCGGTGAAACCACCTGGCTGCCGGCAAGCACATCCGCACCATGGGAAAACAGTACCGGTGAGAGCGGCGTCGTAGGACCGATGATGACCGTATAGGCCTGGGGCGCCTTTTCAAGATACGTCGCCATGGCGCGGGTGAGCAGGGTCGTGCCGGTCAGGCCGAGAACGCTGCAGCGGCCCAAAATATCATCCCATTGATCCGGCGGGGTGCGCCCGGCCACCCGTTGCAGTTCGAAAAGATGCAGGGTCTTAACCTGCTGGCGCAACCGATCCGTAAACGGGAAATCCCCCACCAGAACGGTTTCTCCATCTTTGCCCTTTTCGGCCATGATCTTTGAAGCTTCAAAATCAGGCTGGTGTTGGGGGGCGGCAATGCTCGTATTCAGGGCGGCGACGCCCAGGCTGATGGAAAATCCACGGCTGGATTTTAGTAGGTCGGCAGCCTCGCCCAGGGTCTTGCCGACCATGGCGTCGACCATTTGGCGTTCCTCGCCTGTGGGCACGGCACCCAAGGTGGATGACAAGCCAGCTAAAACCTTGCCATTATCATCGGCCCGGATGCCCAGAAAATGGGACCCCACGGCAATTTCGGCAATCACTGCCGAAGGGTGGTCCATGGATTGGATCAAATCATCGATCAACTGGCGTTCGCTTCCCTCGGCCGGTCGATCGACCGCTAAAGGGGATTGCTGCGCATGACTGCAAGTTTTTGTCATAAATAGAGATTCCTTATATTCTTTTGTTCATAAAACGATTTCATCCACCACTTAACACTTAAAACTTGTCACTTAAAACTTTTTTTTCATGTCCATCGACCGGTCTCCATCTCATCCGCAGCCGGCCCATGGCATTCAATATCCGCAGAGCAAGGCACAAACACCACCTCACCGTCATCGGTTTCAATACGCCGGATTGTCGTCTCATACAGGCGGCTGACCATGGAGGCCGTCATGACCTGGTCCACGGCCCCGCTGGCCAGCACCCGGCCGCCGTTTAGCATCACCACGCGATCGGCAAATCGTGCCGCCAGATTCGGATCATGCAGGGACGCCACCACACTGGTGCCTTTTTCGCGGCATAGCGTCTTTATTTTCTCCAGCAGCCGGTACTGGTTGTTAAAATCCAGGTGGTTGGTCGGTTCATCCAACAATAAGGTGCCTTCAGCCTGAAGCAGAGCCCGGGCCAACAGGGCAATGCGTCGTTCCCCCCCGGAAATCCGGTTGAAATTACGCTCGGCCAGGTTTTGGGCCTCCAGTTGGGACAATACCTGATAAGCTGCCTGGTAGTCCTCGGGTCCCGGTCGCTGGGCAAAACGGAAGGTGGCTGTGCGGCCCATTACCACCACATCCAGCACCCGAAAGGGGAACATGTCGGCATGTTCCTGGGGCACCAGGCTGACCCGCATTGCGATATCGCCGCGGGCGGCCCCGGCCAGTTGCATGCCATCGATGGCCACCGTGCCCTGCCGGAGACCAAGCAAGCCGGCCAGGCAGTAAATCAGGGTGGTTTTTCCCGAGCCATTGCGCCCCAATAGCGCGCAGAACTCACCTTCCTCGACCGCAAGATTCACGTCTGTGAGGATGGGATTGCCGTTATAGGCAAAATGAAGATCCCGGCAAACAATGCTCATGACCACCCGCTTCCCCGGTTGCGGTACAACAGATAGGCAAACAGCGGTGCGCCGATAAAGGCGGTGACCACACTGATGGGCAGCTCGGCCATGGTCAATGCGCGTGCGGCCGTATCCGCCAGAAGCAGGAAAATACCCCCGGAAAGAACCGCCACCGGCAGCATTTCCTCATGGTTGGGACCGACCAGGGTCCGCGCGATATGAGGCATGACCAGCCCCACCCACAACACCTGCCCGCAAATGGCAACGGATACGGATACCATCACGGAACTCAAAAAAATGAACAGCAGACGGTAAACGCCGGGATTGAGGCCCAGGCTGCTGGCCTGCAAATCGCCTAAAGACAGGACGTTCAGCTTATAGCGCGCGACATGGATTAAAATCAGGCTGCCGCCGATGATCGGCATGGCCACGCGCAGATCCGACCATTGTGCCCGGCTCATGCTGCCCATCATCCAGAACACGATGGCCGGCAATTCATTGTACGGATCCGAGAGGTATTTCAGCAAGGTGATGGATGCATTGAAGATCGATAACACCACCAGCCCGGCCAGCACCAACACCAGCATGGGCCGGACCGCCACCACACGGGCAATGACAAGGGCCATGCCCACGGCCGTCAATCCGAAAAAAAAGGCCAGAGACTGGATGGTCAACCAGCTGCTGCCGGCCATGAGAAGTCCCAGGGCTGCGCCAAAGGTGGCACCGGCAGACACGCCCAGAATGTCCGGGGACACCAGGGGATTGCGAAAAAGTCCCTGGTATACGGCACCGGCCGCGGACAGCCCCATGCCCACCAAGACGGTGATCAGGGCCCGGGGAATTCGCACCATCCCGAAAACCAGGGCTTTACCGGCAATGTCCTGCCCGGCCTCCATGCCCAACCACACGCGCACGATGCCGCCCAGTTCAGTCGGCGCAATGGGCACCCAACCGATCCACAGGGAAAGCACCAGCACCAGAATCAGCCCCAGAGCCAGGCCTGTCTTCAAACGGGTGTTTGCTTTGGCTGCGCCAGGCATCATCTGGCTAAAAGCAATATCATTCATCCAGTGTTCCCGTTGATCCTAATAACAGTCATTTGATCCTCCCAACAAACAGGCCGGTGGCTTAGTATTAAGTGTTAAAGTTCAAAGTGTTAAGGAAATGTATCCTATCGATCTTAAGGTTAATCGAGAACCGCATAATATTTCTCATGTAACGTAGATATCATCTTCACGGGTCAGTTATTATGCAGCCGTCCGCCCAGTTCGGCAAACCCCTTGCCGAACAACTGCCGGTGGAACTGCTCGATCTCAGCGTTCAGGTCCACATCGGCAAACTGCTGTGGGTAGCAGGTTTTCGCCAGCCACAACACCCCCAGTGCCGACAGCGGAGAAGGGAAATCCCAAGGGGCGATGTTCGACGGAAAATCATAAATCCGATCACCGGCCACGGCCTTCACACGGGCAAACTGCGGCTGCTTTAATATTTCCCGGCCGCGCCGCACATTGGGTCCCGACATGACCACCACATCCGGATTCCAGGTAATGAATTGCTCGGGCGAAATCTCACGAAAATAGCCGCTCAGCGCATGCCCGACATTGCTCCCGCCGGCCATGCGAATGATCTCATCCTGCAGCATATCGCCTGAGGCCGTGGTAAAAACGCCCAGCGGTGAGGCGAAATAGACCTGTATACGATCCTTGTCCTCGATCGACGCCACGCGCTGGCGGGCCAATCCCACGATTTTCTCACAAACGGCAATGGTACGCTCAGCCGATTCCGGGACGCCTGCCGCACCGGCAATCAAACGCAAGGTATCATAAAGGCTGGACAATGTCTCGGGCAGGATCACAATGGCCGCCACCCCGTGGTCGACCAACCGGTCGGCAATGGCGATACCGTCCTTCTGAGCAAACAGGATCACCAGATCTGGACTGGCGGACAGGATCGCCTCGAAATTCAGGCCGATGGATTTCCGCCCCACGGCCGGCAGACGGGCAATGGATGGATCCACGGCCAACTGCAACCGATCACGCTGGCTATCCGAATCGATGGCCACCAGCTTGCCGTTGAGTCCCAGGGCGGTCACGCAAAGTGCTGCCGGCTTGAAAGTCGTCACCAGCCGTTGGGCCTTGTCCGGAACCTTTACCTGTCGTCCGACCATATCCGTTATCGTGCGGCCCCATGCATGGCTGACAGTGATAGAGGATACCGTCCCAACACTAAAAAAACATACTACCCATAACCAGACGCCCAAGGTAATCCGTCGTTTCATTTTCTCCCCTCTTTCTTCATTCCCCAGGTCCGTGCGGTAAAGTTGAACAGATCCAGGGCAATCTGCTTGACCTCGGGTGAACACACGGCCTGGCGGTATTCGCATTGCTCGGTACGCGCTTTCCAAAACGGGGGCAACTGATCCATACGGCTGACCATGCCGCCGGTTTCATCAGGCGTCACATACACCATTTTTTTGATGCCGGCGTTGATGATGCGTGTCAGGCACATGGGGCAAGGTTCCACCGAACTGACCAGCACCAGACCGCTACAGTCACGCGGATCCGCATCGGAATCTTTACCGCCTTTTTTTCTCAACCAATTCTCATAGCGAGTCAGCAGATCCATCTCCGCATGCATGTCGCTTCGAAAATAAGGTTTGAACTGGCGATTGCGGCCCGTGGCGACAACCGTCCGGCTGGCTTCATCGACCAGACAGGCACCGATACCGCCCGAGCCTTCCTTGAGCGAAATAAAGGCCTGCCTGACAACGATGATCCCAAATTCATCGTCTTTATAATCGGGATGGGGGCGCAATTGCGACACGCGCGCCTCAATGGCCTCCATCGCCTGAATCGTGTCGGCTGCCCATGAAACACCGCCCATAATAATGGCCACGATGATAGCAACAATCCATTGTCGAAATTTAAGATTCATATAAAACGCACCTCAGATAAGCTTCCACCTTCCACCTTCTACCTTCAACCTTCAACCTTCGAGCTTCAACCTTCGAGCTAACGCCCCACTTTGGGTTTCAACGACAGATAGCCGATCATCAACACCATAATCAGGGTCAGCCCGGTAATGATGACGGGCAGTCCGGGATCATTTACGACTAACAGCAACTGGCGCTTTCCCTTACGGGATTGACCGGTTTCCACATAATCCAGCGCCTTGTTGCAGGTCTCCTCGGTGGCCGACGGCATGATCCGCTGGGTTTGGGTCCGCTTTTGCTTTTTGCCGGCCTTGTCGAGCAAGAAAAAATGTCCGTTCAGACAAGCCGGCCGGGTGTATTGCAACCGGGCTATTTCCCGGTTGGCATCGACGAGGGTGACGGTGGTCTGAGCGATGCGATCGCGCATGGCCGATGTGTCGGGGAAAAACCGATCCGCCACATCCTGTACCTGATAGGCTGCTCCCATGGAATCGATGGAAACCGACTTACCGGCCACCAACGGCAGGGTCTGCCACTCCCCGGTGGTAAACGTGGTCAGATGCCCGATCATGATCATGATGAAAAGCAGATGGACCATGGACGGCATCAGCAAATGCATGAACCGGCCGGCCGCCATGCTGTGGCGCTGGCGGATCAACCGTGCCATGCGAGTGGTGGCACAGGCAAAGGTATTGAGGCCCAACAGGCCCATGATGAAAAACAGCAACGGAATCCACCAGACCAGGTCGGGCTGGCTTGATAACTGGCCGGGAAGCCAGTCCTGAATTCGATGGCGGTTCAGCTCATGGAACAACGAAAAATTGCCTCCGGCGTATAAGGCGCCGGTAAAAAGCGTCGCCGATGCAGCTATCAACAATACAAAAGCGACCCGGATATCGCCGATTGCATTCCAAATGCTTTTCATCCCCTACCCTCCCACGCGCGAAAATTGCATTTCGTGAAGATATCCGCTGTAGCTGATATAAAATACCAGCAGCCCGCCGACAATGGCCATCACAGCGCTTTTGGCCCGCCAGCGGGCGATCAAGGGCAAATGGAGCGACGCGGCAAAAAATGTCCAGATGGCCGCCGACCCCAGGTGCCGCGCCCCCCAACTGAAGGTATTGCCCCAGCCCACGAAACACCAGATGGCACCGGTCACCTGGGCCACCGTATAAGCGACAAATCCCCAGGCCAGCCAGGAGAAATAGCGGTTTTCCGGTTCCCTGCCCATCAGACACAGCAAGGCCACCCAGGCGCTGATGTAGAACAAGGCATGGGCCATGGATTCGGACAGGAAAAACAACATGGCCCAGACCGTTAATTTTTTAGGGGTGGGCGGGATCATGCCCTTGGTATAGAACATCGAGAATAGAGAAAAAACCACGACCAGCGCCATCAACCCACCCAGCCGGCTATCCGGCCTCAGCATGGACCTGGCCAGGACGATCAGCGCCAAACACCAGGGCAGCACAAACGGGCCTTCCATTATGGGGTTGGGTAAAAAAACATCCCCCAGCCATCCACGGCCGATCAGGTAAAGGCTTTGCAGGAGGAAACCAACGGCCAGGGCAATTCGGCCCCAGCCTTGCCGTCGCCAGCCCAACAGTCCCCATGCGATTGTATAACAGCCAACGGCCGCGTACAGCCAGCCATGTACACCAGTAGTAAACATGATCCACTCCTCAGCGACTATTTACGAGTTCATCAACATTAACGGCTTGCGTCTTTTGTATCGATTCGATCCTTTGGAATACGCACCACCTGGGCCAGTCCCCACATGGCGCGGTCCGAAAAATAGTCCGCGGTCGGGGCCAGCATCAATCCTTCGGGCGGCGCATTCCCATTCAGGCGATCGACAATCAACATCGCCTCACCCTCTGGCGTGGTAAAGATTTCTCGTCCTGAAAAAAGCGCCCGGTACCCGTCGCAGGCCACGAACAAAAAGAAATCGTCGGGTCCGGCACCGTCAAAGTTCTCGGTTAAAAACCCTCGCAAATCAACGCCTTCGGCGCTGGTGATCTCATCATAGCCGTGACCATGACCAATACGGATCCAGTGGTCGTTGCCGGACCGCTGCAGGCCATCAAGTCGTCCCGGGGCCTGTCGCTCACTATCGAAACAGACAACGGACGTGCTCTGACAAACAAATTTTTTCTTGCGTGGCGGCAACCTGTTCTCATCAAAAGGGATGGGCTCGTAGGAAATCCGCACCACGTTGTCCAGGTAGCGCGCGGTATCCGGCTCTTTGGGACAGATCAAGCGCAGCCCGGTCAATTCGTCCATAAATGGGTTGCCGGTGTATGTGTCACGGACTTTTTCATTGGTGGGCATCACCGGCTGTCGGCTATAAGCCAGGGTCACCGGCTGGCAATCGCCGGTCATGATCAGTTCGTTAAAACTAAAGCGGGCCTTTTTACCGCTATCGGAATAAAAGGTCACCAGGATGTCCAGCGGTTGGTCAAAGCGGGCATCCTTAGGTTTTTGCGGGGCGATGCCTTCCAGGATATTGAATACCGGAATCCCCACATGGATGTATGCGCCCATAAAATCGCCCGCCGGAGATATCTCCCGGGTTCGGATGCGCGTGGTGGCCAGGGCATTGAGGGCGTCACCGGTGAAATGGTATTCTTTTTTCACCAGCCCGTCGATGGTCAGCCGGACGTTTGCGGGGACCCGCTGGGCAACGGCCATTGGGGTGGCGCCGGACATGGTCAGGTAGTTATAGTAATCCTTGTGAGTCTGGCGGTAATAAATAAAAACCGAGCCGATCACGACTAGCAGAATCAACATTTTTTTTATCATCGGAAAGTTCTTCCAAGGCTATGGCTTTTTTAAGGTAAACACATCACAACACGTTCCCGCAGCGTCATAGGATTCATAGTCCAATCGATCGGGAGTCACATGGATCACCTGAAACAACTGACTGCCGGTGCCTGATGCCTCCATCAGGTCCTCGTAGCGCGGGTTGACCGGATAGGACTTGGGACCGCTCACGGATACCACGTAAACAGTTCCGGTCTCATCCCTGGCCCCGTTTTTAAGCCTGGCACTGCGGCTGTAGGTGTGATCATGTCCCTGGAGCACCAGGTCGACCTGGTATTTGTCGAAAATCGGTACAAACAGGTTCTGCCGTTTTTGACTGTCCCGGTATTTCCCGGTTGAATAGATGGGTTGATGAATGGCGACAATGGTCCAGTGCTGTGGATTATCGGCGAGCACACGGTCCAGCCAAAGGGCCTGGTCATTAAGCCGTTCATTGCCATTTAACATGACCAACCGGGCACCCTGATAATCAATAAAATAAACGGTTTCCTCGAGCCCAGCCGGGCCGTTTTCCGGCAGGGTGAAGTGCGGCCGCCATAAAGGGAACAGATGGTAATTCTCGCCGTTGACCTTGCGCCGGTTGGGATACTCGTGGTTGCCGGGCAGCATGATCATCGGCGTGTTACGCGCAATCCATCCCATGGCGTCAAACAGCTCACCCCACTCGCCATCCCGGTCGCCGTTGTCTACCAGGTCACCGACAAAATGCCAGAAATCAGCATGCGGCGCTTTTCTATACGCGGCGCGGAAAATCCGCGAACACTTGGATTTTATCTCTTCCTGGGGATCGCCAAAATAGATGAATGAAAACGCCTCTGCCTCACGGCTGGCGGTTTGAAACTGGTTCCACTCGCTCCAGGCCCCACCTGCCCCCACCCGATAGGCATACATCGTATCCGGCGTCAGGCCTTCAAATACGACCGTATGGTGAACCACCGCGTGTCCCTTGCCCATGGCAACGGTTTGGGATTGTGCGTCAACGCTTCGGGCGTTCTTGTCAAAATCGGCCATTCCGCTGGCCGGTGCAATCTGGGCCTTGGGATGGTCCACCGGATATCGCGTTCGCCAGGTAACCGCCTGACTGGTGGCCGGCGCGGCGGTCAGGTTCAAGATGATGCGCTCGGGCATGGCCGATTGTTGGCCACATGAAGTGGCGCAGGCTTGTTTAGGACCGGCAGCACAGGATCGATCCGGCACATTGGACGTGGCCGCACAGCCGGCCACGATTGCAATCATCAACACAAGCACCACACAAACCTTACCGAAATGCTGATGCCGGCGATTGCAATAGCCAATCATCTTACTGTTCTGACAACGGTTAACCAAAACGCGCGCCATGATCATCTCCTGCATGGTTGATGGAAATGTTTGGTTGTTTCTTGACGAAATAACACGACCCATGGTCGATGCAAACACAAACTGTCCCCCGCCAAAAGCGGGAGACAGTTGATTTGCCAATGGAATCACGCCATATGAATCGGCCGGACCGATCGTCAAAGCGAAATTACATCCTAAATGTCAGCCCGAGCCAGGCACGCATTCCCGGTGCGGGATAACCGCTTGTCGGTTCGTAGTCTTCGTCAAAAATGTTGTCCACGGCAACAAAGGTCTCCAGACGATCGGACAGGAAGGGCTGGGTGATCTTGGCGTTGAACAACGTGTAATCATCATTTTCGATGGTCTCGAGATCCGGATCATCGGGATTGGGCAGCTGATAGTAGGACTCACCCACATACAGCATATTCACATTCAACCGGGTGCGGATCACGGGTAGGGTATATTGGATACCGACATTAAGGGTGTGTTCCGGCACCTTGGCCACTTCATCGGTCACCCGTCCGTCGCTTTTGTTGGTGGCGTTGTTGTTCATGTAACCGATTTTGAAGGAAAGGTCCGTAAACGGCCTGACCTCGGCGCTGACCTCAAATCCCAACATCTCTACTTCGTCGTAGTTCTTGTACTGAGAATAAGGGTTTTCCGTGGGCGGTACGTCCCGGGTAATGTAGTCTGAAATATCATGGAAAAACGGCGCCACTTGCAGTTTGAACAGGCTCTCGTAGGCATATGCAACGCCGGCGGTGTAGTTGATGGCGGTTTCAGGGTCGAGCTCAAGGTTGGGTTCGTCGCCACTGTAGATCTGGCTCAAGGTGGGGAAACGGGTTTTCTTGGCCACCGAGGCGAACAATTGGACGCTGTCCACAAGCTGGTAGGTTGCACCGATCATGGGATTGAATGCATCCGTCATATCCGGGGTGTCGTTTTCGATGATATTGCCATCGGTCTCAGGATCATCTTCGGCCTTTGAGATATCGAACCAATCATAGCTGATGCCGGCAACCAGGGACAACTTGTCATCGACCAGCCGCGTTTCATTTTCAAGGCTTGCCGATCCCGTGTAGGCCTGGCTTTCGGCAAACGGCAGATCTTCGATATCGCGCTGCTCGTGCGAATCCTTCTTGTAGTGCAACGCGGCCCGCAGGGTATTCCAATCCACCATCTGGTATTCACCGAGCAGCATTCCACCAAGGATATAGTCTTTGTAAGTACTCAGAGCAATTTGTTCTGTATAGGTCTGATCGGAATAAGAAGCGTAATCGTCATTGTGATCATGATAGAACAGCTTGGCCTGCAGGTTGAAACGATCGGTAAACGCATGGTCGGCGCTCAGATCCAGGCCCCAGTCATCATAAGCGGTTATCCGGTCAAAATGCGAAAAGTCGGAAAACACGCGAATGCTGTCCAGGTTCGCGGGGTCGCCTTTTTCGGTGGTGATGTAGTGGAAGTTCAGATAAACTTCCGTATCTTCGGACGGCTCGACACCGACCTTGGCCCAGAAATTATCGGTTTTGTAATCAGAATTGAGGCGCTCGTCGCCGTCTTCGATGATCGTTTCTTCGGTACCACCGGGACGACGGACGATTTCTCCGACCCTGGGCTCAAAATCATCGGACAGATCCCATGAATCCCATTCCCGGTGGGCGTAACTGAGCCAATAGTTGAAATTGCCTACCTTCATGCCATGGGCCAGGGACGCCTTGTAGGCATCGTCCATACCGGCAATACCGTATTCTCCCGTGGCCGAAAGATAAGGCGTCTCGGTGGGCTTTTTGGTGATGATGTTGACCACGCCGCCCAGGGCATTGGCACCGTAAAGTACCGACGGGGCACCCTTGACCACATCAATCCGCGCCACGCTCTCCAGCCCGATCTGATTGAGGTCCATGCCACCGTATTTGGTCTCGTAGTACGGCACACCGTCGATCAGGGTCAAAATACGGTTCTGGTCGAATCCATGCAGACTGATACTCGGGAACGCTTTACGGCCATAGGTGACCTGCACGCCCGGCACATAGGTAAGGGCATCGGCAACGCTTTCCGCATTCACGGCCTCGAAATCCTCGACGGTCACCTCGTCGCTGATGGCGATATCGCGAACCGAGGCACCTTTTCCGCTGACCACGATCTCGCCCAGTGAATACTCCTCGTACCCTTTGTCATCCTCGGCATACACCTGTGGTGTCAGCGGTGACAATGCCATTAACAACGCCAACGCAAAACCAAACCTGCATGTAACTCCAAGTTTCGATTTCATTTTTTCTCTTCCTCCTTGTGTAATTCAATTACGATGCTCTTCCTCATTTATATTAAAGGCTTTACAAAACGCCTGATTTTGCTTGTGGTCACATTTGTTTTCAGGTCAATTCGAAAACGATAATCAGATCCAGGGATAAATCGCCCTTGAACAGGTTTGACGGCGGCCGGGGAAAAGGCGCTGCATCGCGCACTGCATTCAGGGCCGCCATATTCAATTCATTGTCGTGAGCGCCCTTGGAAATGGTAACGTCCCGCACACTGCCATCGGAAGCCAAGATAAAACTGACTTTCACCCGGCCCTCGATACGCCTGGCCTTGGCCGAATGCGGATAACGCTTGCGGCTTTCGATCTTCAATTTCACCATGTCCAGATAGCTGGCGGCGGTCATGAACTCACCGACCGCTTCCTGGGCCTGGGGACCGGGCAGCCAATCCGCCGCATCCACGCCCGGCGCCTGGGGAATGTCAGGCTCGCTGAGGCCTTCCACAATCGTATCGGGCAGATCCTTTTCCATGGACGCCATGGCCAAAGGCTTGAATCGCGGCATGGGACGCGGCACGACGTTGATCTTTTTTACCGGTTCGTCTGGATCAGGTGCCTTGGGTCGTGGGCGCGGCCGGGGGATATCCCTTACCGGGGATGGGTCGGTATTTAGCAAGGACATTTCAATATAGGCTAGCGTGCGGGACCGATAAACGCCGGAAAGGTGCAACAGCAGCAGGATATGAACACCCACGGAGATGATGATCAGGCCTCTGAGCAGCCAGTTGGGGCCCGGCGTTCGATGCATGGCGGCTACAAGTCCTTTTCCGTAGCCAGGCACAGCCGCCCGGCACCGGCAGCCTTGGCGATATCCATCACCTTGACGGCCTTGTTGAGAATCACCGTCCGATCAGCACGCACCACGACCAGTTCGTCTGTTTTGGATCCGATTCTGGCCTTGAGACGATTGAAGAGTCGATCCAGAGCGACTTCTTCCTCGCCTAAAAACGCGCGTCCCTGGGCATCCACGAAAACCGTGATCGTCTCCTCGGTCTGGGGCGCCGCCGCCTTGGCCTGGGGCAGTTTGATCTTGATGCCTTCATCGACCATAAAGTTGGTGGTCAGCAGAAAATAAATCAGCAGCATGAACACAATGTCGATGAGTGATGTGATGGGCATCTGCACGCTGTAGCGCTTTTTTCGCTTGCCATACATGGGCATGGCTTACCTCCTGCCTGCGTGATCCCGACCGGACACGGATTTAAGAAAGGCCACGGTTCCATCCTGAAGCTGGGCTTCATAGCGATCCACCCGGGCGGACAGGTAGCTGTGCGCCACCATGGTGGGCAGCGCCACGGCCAATCCCAAGGCGGTGGTCAGCATGGCTTCCCAGATGCCGCCGGCCAGCACCGCCGCGTTGACCTTGCCGCCCATCTGCTGAATGACCATGAAGGCCTTGATCATCCCCAGCACGGTACCCAGCAGTCCAAGCAGCGGCGTGATATTGCCAATGGTGGCCAGGGCCTGCAGATACCGGGACAGCTCACGGGTTTCGGACTCGGTGGCGTGCACGAGCACCGCTTCCAGGGTCTCGCGGTCCTGGTCCTTGACCTCCATGGCCTGGGTAAGAATACGCCCCATGGGTGATGGATCATGGCTGGCCACATCAAAAGCCTGTCGATCCTCTCCGTTTTTCACATGCGTGGAAACGCTGGCAACCAAACCGTTGCCTCTTATTTTGATCCGGCCGAGCCGGATCAGTCGTTCCAGAAAAAGGGCCAGGGCAATCACTGAACAAAGCAGAATCGGCCCGACCAGAACGCCGCCTTTGGCAAGAAAATCAAACACGCGTTGACTCCTCTTTTAGTAGGTACTTAGTCGGTATAATCCGGCTCAGGTGAGGCTGGCCTTTTTCATCGAACAGCACCACCCGCTCGTTACGGCCGTCACCATCACCGTCCGTCTTTTGCTCCACGGGAAGATCATTGCGGTAGGTCTGCCAGACGTTGACCTTTTCGTCAGCGTCCGTGTCGCGGGTGGAACGGGCCACGTGGCCGTCCACGAATTCATAACGGGTATCGAATTTACCGTCCTGGTAAAACTGGGTCTTGTCGAAAATCCCGTCGGCGTTGCTGTCGATGGTCAGGCGGATGGGGTTGCCACGCTTGTCTACATAGGCGATCTGATCGATCTTGCCGTCTTTGAAGGTATCGCGTTCCACTGGTTTGGCTTGGGCGGCGACTGGAAGGGGGGGAATAAAAAAGGTGCCAACCCAAAAAAGGAAGATCGCCATCAGATGATAGGTGGAACGTCTATTTCGCATAACTTGGAACCGGGCTAGGAGCTAGCGTCTAAGCATGACCTGCATGCCTTCTTGGCAATGGGTGTTGGCTTCAGCACAACGGTAATCGAATTAACAGGTCGGGAATTCTTGTATTTTTTAGCCGATGGGTTTGTCAATGGTATTTGTTGATATGGATTGATAATACCTATTACTTACCAATAATTACCGCCCAAAATATAGTTATCGGCAAATACTCATAATAAAGATGCAATTGACGGTATGTGGGATCTGTCTCTGCGAAATTCAAACTGAGGTAAAATGATCCGGGACAATCAGCGCATAAAGAGTTGACTGTTAAAAGGCGGGATTGGTCGCTTTCAGGTCTCCTGTCGACCCACCGGCAGCCAATGAAGAATCCCCGAACGATTTCCCACGGGCCAGCTATAACACCCTTCTTTTTCAATCAGACTGTTTTCGAGCAGGGATCGCAAAAACCGATCATGGGTGCTGTCGTTTTCAAGGTTCAACCGATTTTTAACTTCGCTCAGGGCCATATCCAGGGTTTCATGGGTCCAGGGGTCCCAGCCTTTTTCGGTTTCCATGACCACATCCGGATAGATGTCCATTTGCATCAGGGCGTTATGGGCCACTTGAAAATTGGGGCTGTCATAGGGCTGCCCCCACACGCGCATGGCGGCCCTGGCCATGGGCGCGTCGGCCAACAGCACCCGCATCAGCAACAAACATCGTTTGCGGGTCACCTGATTCATCTTTTCCACAAAGGCCCTGAAATCGGCCACCCCATACATGGAATGGGAGGCGAACGAAAAGTCGTGCACGTCCACATCCACGTCCGGCCACTTGTCCTGAATGATGCTCACGTTGGTGATGTTTTCCGCGGCAATCCGCTCCCGCATGACATTACACATGCTGTCTGATGGTTCGATGGCGGTCACGTGCAAGGCGTGCCGGGCCATGAAAACGGCCCAGGCCCCGGTACCGGCGCCGATATCAAGCACTGTTGCCCCGGGGTTTGCCACCAGCATCGATTGGAGCAATTGGCGTGATGTGTCTGGTTTGGACCATCGCTTTTGTACCATTTTGTCGAAGTGACGGGCCCGATCTTTCCAGGCGTCTACATTCTTTTTTTTCTGTTTTTTCTTAATGTCCCAATACCGGTCATGGGCCTGTACCAGTTGTGTCCACAACACAAACCAATCGGTTACTTTTTCCAAAATGATCTCCTGTTAATCTTTTAGCGTTATTTTAGAAATGAACCGGCGCAGATAGTGGCAGGAACGAACACACAGACCTGTCATGTTCGCAAATCGATCAAGGCCAATCTTCAAGGATTGGATACTGATGGCAAAAGGAATGACTTATACGCCTGTAGCGTATGTCAATGGATCACCCACCTTTTTTTATCCACGGGACGATGGTTTCAGTCCAGTGGATGGCAGAGATTGTCATGCATCCTCGGGCGCTTCACCGGTGCTTTGGATGGAACCCAGTATCGACTTGATGATCTCAAACCGAACCGGCTTTTGATAAATTCCGTCAAAACCTGCTTCATCCAATACGTCCTGATCATATGCCTGCAGGTTACCCGACAGGGCATAAACCTTTATACCTGGATATTTTCTTTTTGTATTTTTACAAAAAACAACGCCGTCCAACCATGGCATCTTCAAATCGGTTATCAAGGCCTGAATGTCGGAATACCACTCCAGAATCAGTTCCGCTTCCTCAGCACTATCAACGGTAACTGCTCGTTTCCCACACATTTCTACCATTTCTTTCATCAATCGAAGATGTACGCGTTGATCATCAACAATCATTATCTTTTCATCGCTCATTTGCTTATACTTTTCTTTTAATCCGCTCAGGTTCCAATTAAGATCGTATTCGTCATCTCTCAATTAGATCTACCGATGGATACTTTCGTGAAATGACAATCAATTCAAATGTCTCACATTGATTGTCTCACATTAATTAATTCTCTCCTTATATAAAAATGTGGCTTTATTATTCAAAGCCGCATGAATTAACCGTTGACAGCAATCCGATAAATTGTCCATCGCATTGATGATCAGAAAAAAATTGTGTAAAACGCAGCACCTATTTTGTATGCGGGGAGAGAGAAATTGTCAATCAAAAGTCTAATTCATTGGATAACCTGCCACCCCGATTAAAGGCAAATCACCTGAAGATTATTAAAAAAATGTTCTCATATTTTTTTTTCATAAGTTTACAAAAAAAAATAATTATCCGCCCGTTGTCTTTTATGCCTGCGTCAACAAATCAAGGGCCGCCTGGCAGAAGGTCGCAACACCATTTTTCATCACCTGTTCATTGAAATCGAATCGCGGATTGTGAATGCCGGCAAAAGCGCTGTTGCCCGCGCCTACGCAAAAAAAGCAGCCGGGCACCTTTTCCAAAAAGAAAGCCATGTCTTCGCCGCCCATGGACGGCGGTGGTTCCAGAACCCGATCGGGTCCCACAAGGTTAGCCGCCGCCTTGGCCACGATCTTGCTCATGTTACCGTCGTTGATCGTGGGCGGATATCCCTGTTCAAAAGTAATATCGTACCCTGCCCCCATGGATTCACACACCCCCTTGACCACGGTCTCGATCCGATTGGGCCAGCTTTTCCACACTGTACGATCAAATGTACGCGCCGTACCAGACAGCGTAGCCGTTTCAGGAATGACGTTAAACGCCCTGCCGGCCCGGAACTGGCCGACGGTCACCACGCTCGGGTTCAACGGATCCATGTGGCGGCTGACGATGCGTTGCAACGCCCCCACCACCTGACACCCCACCTCGAGGGCATCCACACACTGGTGAGGCATAGCACCGTGCCCGCCTTTGCCTTTGATAGTAATGTCAAAGCGAAACATGGCTGCCATCATCGCACCGGAACGTACGCCAATGGACCCTTCGGGGATGGTGGGCCAGATATGGCAGGCCAGTGCGTAATCTACGCCCGGGTTTTCCAGCACACCGGCTTGAATCATGGGCGCGGCGCCGCCCGGCCCCTCTTCCGCCGGCTGAAACACGAACTTGATGTTACCGCAAAACCGGTCCTTTATTTTGTTCATTACCGTGGCGGTGACCAATGCCATGGCCATATGAGCGTCATGCCCACAGGCATGCATCACGCCGGAATGGGTCGAAGCGAAATCGTGGCCCGTCTCCTCCTGGATGGGCAGGGCGTCCATATCGGCACGGATCAGCAGTGTCGGCCCCGGCCGCCCACTTTTTAGCAGCCCCACAACACCGTATCGGGCAATGCCGGTAGTCACCAAAAGCCCTTCCTTTTCAAGATATGCCGCCACGTAAGCCGAGGTTTTCTCCTCCGTATAGCCCACCTCGGGAATACGGTGCAGATCCCGTCTGATTTGCACCAACAGGTCATGGTACCCGGCAACCATTGAATTCACATCCATGGCTCTCCTTATTTGATCTTTACGGAAAAAAAAGGGGGATTTCCCGATTCGGTGAAATCCCCCTTTTAAATAATTGGCAGGCCAGGAGGGGCTCGAACCCCCAACACCCGGATTTGGAGTCCGGTGCTCTACCAATTCGAGCTACTGGCCTGCAAAACGTTTTGGTTATGGCAAACTGACCGGGCAGCGACTGTTCCAGATGAAAAGCCAAGCCTGTCCAGTTTGGAAAAAATTTTTATACAACATTTAAATGAAAATGTCTGCTGAAAAATAAAAAAAATCTGCCTGCTACACTGCCCGGCCAGTCGCAGTGCGGTCTCGCCCATGGGATCCACAGACTCAAGTTTTTCAGTTCATTGACAATATTAGTACTACATCTGTTTTCTGCTGTGCGATCACTGCCGGCATTGACCACTTTTTCAGGAGGACTACTGTGCTGAAACGGTTGAGCGTAAAAGGTCGTATGTACATTATCAATATCGCCATTCTGTTGCTGTTCGTCACCCTGGTTGTTTTTGCGGTACGCAACACCAATGGGGTAAAAACACTTTCCATCCAAAAAACCCGCGAGGTAATGCTGGAAGATCAAAAGGCCAAGGTTAAAGATGCCAGCCATACCGTCGCAGTAACAGTTGGTCACGCCATCGAAGGCATCAGCAATCAATCGGAAAAAATTGCAACGATTAAGCGGCTGATCGATGATATTCGGTTCGAGACAGATAAATCAGGTTATTATTTTGTATATCGTGGCACCACTGTAGTCGCACTGCCGCCGAAGAAATCTCTTGAAGGGAAAGACCTTGCGGATGCGAAAGATAAAAACGGCAATTATTTCATTCGTGAACTCAATAAGCTGGCCAATGCCGGTGGTGGATTTTACCAGTGGACCTTCCCAAAACCGGGAGCCGGAGACCAACCCAAGTTAGGCTATGCAGAAATGATTCCGGGTACCGACATGTGGATCGGCACCGGTGTCTATCTGGACAACATCACTGCTTACCAGCAGCACATGACCGATGAAATCGGCAACATGGTTTCCAAGCGCACCACATCCATGCTCATCGTTTCCGGTATCATCTTTGCTGCGATCATCGCCCTGTGCCTCGTTATCGCCTTCGGTATCATCCGTGCGCTCAAGGAAATGGTCGCCAGCTTCCAGGACATCGCTGAAGGTGAAGGGGACCTGACCAAACGCATCCAGATTCAATCCAATGATGAAATCGCCGAACTGGCCGGCTGGTTCAACACCTTTCTGGAAAAACTGCAGGCGATGATCAAAAAAATCGCAGCCAATTCGAAACATGTCGACCGGTCCTCGACGGATCTGGCCGAAATCGCCGATATGATGTCGGGCAGCGCCGGCAACACCTCCAGCCGGGCTGACAACGTGGCCGCGGCGGCCGAGGAGATGAGCGCCAACCTCAACAACGTGGCCGCGGCCATGGAAGAGTCGTCCACCAATACCTCCATGGTGGCAACAGCCGCCGAAGAGATGACCGCCACGATCAACGAAATCGCCCAGAACGCCGAAAAAGCCAGGGGTATCGCCGATCAGGCTGTACATAAGGCCGGCAACGCATCCGGGCAGATGGATGAGTTGGGTCAGGCTGCCCAGGGCATCGGCAAGGTCGTCGAGACCATCACCGAAATCTCCGAGCAGGTCAACCTGTTGGCCCTTAACGCCACGATCGAAGCAGCTAGGGCCGGTGAGGCGGGCAAGGGCTTTGCCGTTGTGGCCAACGAGATCAAGGAACTGGCCAAGCAGACCTCGACCGCCACCCTGGAAATCAAGGAAAAAATCGCCCACATCCAGGGCAGCACCGACGTCACCGTCAAGGGTATCGAGGAGATCTCAACAGTCATCAACAGCATCAACGAGATCGTGGGGACCATGGCCACGGCCGTGGAAGAGCAATCCGCGGCCACCCGGGAGATCGCCACCAACATCGGTCAGGCCTCCCAGGGCATCCAGGAGGTCAACGAAAACGTCAACCAGAGCTCTGCAGTGGCAGCCCAGATCACCCAGGATATCGCCATGGTCAACCAGAGTTCCGCAGAGATGGCCAGCAGCAGTGATCAGGTCAAGGAGAGTGCCGAAGACCTCAAGCGCATGGCCACGGAACTGAGCACCATCGTGGGCAGTTTCAAGGCATAGATTTATCTTTCCAACACGGCGGGAACATGCTCATAGCGTTTCCCGCCGTGTTTCATCCCATGGCTCCAGCTCAATGATAACCATTGACGCATTCCTTTCTCACCGTTATTATTTTTTTTATCTATCTCTAACCGTCTGTTCGACACAGCATTAATCTTCTATTCCACTTATTTCCACTTTTGACGCGATACTCACGCAGTTTTCATCGGTTCCACCAACGATCGACGATTATTAATTGAATCAAGGAGGTTGTGATGAAAAGGAAGCGTTTCTGTTTTATTATGGTCATGTTAGCGGCGATGCCAACCATTGCCATCTCATCGCCAGTCGATGCAGCGCAAAAGCCCAACATCCTGGTCATCTGGGGCGATGACGTCGGCCAGTCCAACATCAGCGCCTACACCAAGGGGATGATGGGGTACCGGACCCCCAACATCGACCGGATCGCCAGCGAGGGCATCCTCTTCACCGACTACTACGGTGAACAGTCCTGCACCGCCGGCCGCTCATCCTTTATCATGGGCCAGAGCGTGTTCCGCACCGGGCTGTCCAAGGTCGGCCTGCCCGGGGCCAAGGAGGGCATGAACGAGGCCGATCCGACCATCGCCGGACTGCTCAAGGACCAGGGATATGCCACGGGTCAGTTCGGCAAGAATCATCTGGGCGACCGTGACGAGCACCTGCCCACCAACCACGGTTTCGACGAGTTCTTCGGCAACCTCTACCATCTGAACGCGGAAGAGGAGCCCGAAAACGAAGACTACCCCAAAGATCCCGAGTTTCGTAAAAAGTTCGGCCCGCGCGGGGTGATCAAGTCCAGCGCCGACGGCAAAATCGAAGACACCGGTCCCCTGACCAAAAAACGCATGGAGACCGTGGATGACGAGACCGTGGCGGCGGCCATCGACTTCATCGAGCGTCAGACCAAGGCGGGCAAACCCTGGTTCGTCTGGTGGAGCGGCACGCGCATGCATTTCAGAACCCATGTGAGCGCGAAAAAGATAGCCGAAATCAAGAAAAAATACCCCCACGCCGACGAGTATACCGCTGGCATGATCGAACACGACATGCACATCGGCCAGTTCCTGGAAGTTCTGGACCGGCTGAACATTGCCGACAACACCATCGTCCATTACAGCACCGACAACGGCCCGCACTACAACACCTGGCCGGATGCGGCATCGACGCCTTTCCGCGGCGAGAAGAACACCAACTGGGAGGGCGGCTGGCGAGTGCCCTGCGCCGTACGCTGGCCCGGCGTGGTCAAGGCCGGCTCGGTCAGCAACGCGATTGTCCACCATATGGACTGGCTGCCCACGTTTCTCGCCGCTGCCGGCAAAACGGACATTAAAGAAGATCTTCTGGACGGCTACACCTCCAAAGCGCTCAAGCGCAAATACAAGATTCATCTGGACGGCTACGACCTGACCGACCACCTCAAGGATCCGGCGGACACCCCCTGCCCGCGCAAGGAGATCTTCTATTTCTCCGACGACGGCGACCTGACGGCCCTGCGCTACCAGGACTGGAAGCTGATCTTCATGGAACAGAAATATGCGGGCACCTTCCGGGTCTGGATGGAGCCCTTTGTTCCGCTGCGCGTGCCGCTGATCTTCAACCTGCGCCGCGACCCCTACGAGCGGGCCTCCATCACCTCCAACACCTATTTCGACTGGCTGCTCGACCGTGCTTATCTGCTGGTACCGGCCCAGGCCTATGTGGGCAAATTTATCAACACCTTTAAGGAATATCCGCCGCGTCAGAAGCCGGCCAGCTTCAGCCTGGACAAGGTCATGGAACAGTTGACCTCATCCAGCGGGCCCCATTAAAACGCCGTTTTCCACCGCCGCCCGGATCGACCAGGAATCGTTCCGGGCGGCGATATAACTTAAAAAACGCAAGGCAGACGCATGAACACCCTCTCACAGCTCAACGATCTCAAGGTGCGGATCGAAGCGTCCGTTATCGGCCAGCAGGCCATTGTCGAGCGCCTGCTGATCGGGCTTTTGTGCAACGGCAACCTGCTCATGGAAGGGCTGCCCGGACTGGCCAAAACCCGCAGCATCAAGACCCTGTCCGGGCACCTGGCGGCCGACTTCAGCCTCATCCAGTTCACGCCGGACCTGCTGCCTTCGGATATCTTTCGAGCGCAGCAAAGTGAAACAGCGGGTCATCATTGCACTCACCGACGGCAACGACACCGGCAGCCGGGTGCCGCCCGCCAACGCCGCACGGATCGCCGCGGACCAGGGCATCGTCCTGCACACCGTGGCCGTGGGCAACCCATCCAGCGCCGGCGAGGAAAAGTTGGATGAAGCGACACTTAAGGAAATGGCCGCCGCAACCAGCGGCAAATACTTCTTTGCCGGCGACCGGCAGCAGCTCGAAGACATCTACGATACGCTCGATCGTCTGGAAACAGGCAAAATAGAGACCATCAGCCACCGGCCGCGGGTGGATCTTTTTCACTGGCCACTGGCAGGCGCGCTTATAATTAGTCTGGTCTATCACCTGGTGATCGTTTGGACAGGATTCAGGGGATTTACTGCCAACCGCGAAAGCGTCCTGAAATACCAGATCCGGTGTTTCAAACCGGGAGCCATACCACATGATCCATAACTTTCATTTTTTAAGGCCCTACTGGCTGCTGTGCTTGATTCCAGCCGTCCTGATCTGGTGGACGCTGTTCCGGCGGCATGATGCGCACAGTGCCTGGCAATCGCTCATCGCGCCGCACCTGTTGGATCATCTGCTGGTGGGCCGCCACCAGCATGCCCACCCGTGGCCAATCCACCTTTTGCTTGCCGTCTGGCTGCTCATGATCATCGCCCTTTCCGGTCCTAGCTGGAAAAAGATGCCCTCCCCTTTTGCAGCGGACCGAGCCGGCATGATGGTGGTCCTCAAAGTAACCCCGTCCATGATGGCCGAGGACGTGCCGCCATCGCGCCTGGCACGGGCCAAGCACAAGCTGCACGATCTGATCAATCGGCGCCAGGGCGCGGCCACCGGATTGATCGCCTACGCCGGCAGCGCTCATCTGGTGATGCCGCTGACCCGTGATGGGGATATCATCGATGCCATGGCCCAGGGACTGGCCACGGACACCATGCCCGTGGAGGGGGATGCCCTGGCAGCGGCCCTTAAGATGGCCGCGGCATCTATCCAGAATTCCGGCACAGAAGGCACCATCGTGGTCATGGCCGACACGGTCGCGCCCTCCCAGGCAAAGGGTATGCCCCTAAAAGGCGGGGTCCAGTTCCTGGCGGTCAAGGCCTTAGGCACAGCCACGGATTCGGGGATGACTGCCGCCGCAAAACGCCTGGACGCCTCGGTCGTTGATCTGTCGGTGGACAGCGCGGACGTGGACGATCTTGTCCGGCGGGCCGCCAGTCGGCCGGTTCAGGTGACATCGGCCCGGTATGGTGAGCATTGGAAAGATTCTGGATACGTCCTATTGCCCGTCATTTTCCTGATGTCCCTGTTGTGGGCGCGGCGGGGCTGGACGGTAAGGACGGACCGATGAACAGGTTGCGCCGATATGAACGAATCGGTTGGCTCACCCTGGCCCTTGGGGCCCTGCTTCTTTTGGTCTATGGCGGATGGGTGGTGCGCACGGGTGGCTGGTCAGCCCTACTGCTCACATCCGATCAGCAGGGCCGAGTCCGGTTCCAGAAGAAAGATTACAAAGGGGCGGCCGAGCGCTTTCAGGACCCGCTGTGGCAGGCCACGGCCCTTTACCAGGCCGGCGATTTCAAGAAGGCGGCGGGCATTTTGATGGGGTTCGACACGGCCCAAGCCGCTTACAACCACGGCAACGCGCTGGCCATGCAAGGACTCTACACCGATGCCATTGCCCGCTACGAACGAGCCCTGACGCTCAAGCCGGACTGGGCGGATGCCCGGGTCAATCTGGATATTGCCCGCGGGCTGGCTGAAAAGCTAAAGCGCCATGGGGGCGAAGGCACCGGGGGGAAGCTGGGGGCGGACGACATTCAGATTTCAGAAGGCAAATCGACCCCGCGCCCCGGCGAGGCGGAAACCGCCCAGACCGAGGGCAGTTTCAGCGATGCCGAAATGCGCACCCTCTGGCTGCGCCGCGTGCAGACCCGGCCAGCCGATTTTATCAAGGCAAAATTCGCCTATCAGCAAAGCCGGCAGAAGCAGAAAGGAAACCCGTGACCCTACACGCACGTCTTCATTGGCTGCTGCTTGTGCATGTCGCGCTGGTTCTGTCCGCCACGATAGTTTCCGCGGCCGATACAACATCGGTCGTGGTGCGGTCCGCCATCCAACCGGAAAGCGGCATCTGGGTGGGACAACGGGTGATCTTCCAACTCGATACACTGGTTAAAGACGGCTGGGCCAAGGTCCAGCACATGCCCGATTTTCATGTGTCTGGCGCCATCGTTGTGCGCATGGAGACCCAGGGGGAGCGCCTCAATGAGACGATCGATGGCGCCGCCTACACGGGGCAGCGCTATGAACTGCTGCTTTTTCCCCAGCGGGGAGGCGAGATTAGCGTACCGGCAACAACGGTGGACATCGAGATCAGCCAATGGGGCGGCAATACCCAAGAACAAGCGGTGCAAAAAACCGCACCGGCCCTCACCTTCACCGCCCGCACGCCCACTGGCGCGGAAAAGATCCGCGGGCTGATCAGCACACAGCGGCTCTCGGCCGATCAGACGTGGCAGCCCGACACCAGCGACTTGTCGGTGGGAGGCACGCTCGAGCGCCGCATCACCTTCAGCGCCGACAACGTATCGGCCATGGCTTTCACTCCGCTTATGTTCGAGAGCGCCGAGGCCTTCGATGTCTACCCCAAACCGCCTGAAGTCGTGGACCGCTACGACCGCGGCGACCTGACCGCCCGGCGTGTCGAATCAGTGACCTACGTGTTCAAGCGCGCGGGACAGGTGGAAATTCCGGCCGTGACCATCACCTGGTGGGATTTAAGCCGGGAGGCCCTTCAGGAAACGGTGCTGCCGTCCCACACCCTGAATGTTGCCCCCTCGGCAGCCGCCCAGGGGACCCGATCAACGGCAATCGGTGATGTCACGCCCAGCTCGCGCATGTGGATCTATGGGGTAGCAATCATTCTGCTTGCAGCGGTTCTGGCAATTCTCTTTGGAAAGCCGCTGCAACGGCGCTGGCGCACCTGGCGCAGCCAACGGCAGCAATCTGAGAAAGCGTTTTTTGGCTGCTTTGTCAACGCGGCCCGCAAAGGTAATCCTGCCGAGGCCCTGGGTGCCCTGATGCGCTGGCTGGACCGCATCCATGATGGCGAGCAGGCTGCGCGCCTGGATCGGTTTGTGCAATCTTTCTCCAATGACCAGGGGAAAAACGCCGCCGATGCCCTGATCAGGGCCGCTGATTTAAGGACGCCCGTCACATGGCAAGGTGGGGATCTGGTGAATCGTATGACCCACGCACGCCGCCGGTGGCTGGACCGCCGTCAATCTTTAGAAAAAGGATCGCATCTACCGCTGTTGAATCCACAATGATTAAGAGCCTGTCTGATAAATCCGTCTAAGGCCCGCTAACGGCGTTGGAAAGTTCCTCAAAATGCTCACATATTACATATATGCTCCGCTTTTGAGCCACTTTCCGCCTTGTTATCGGGCCTGATCCAGACTTCTCAAACAGGCTCTTAGACAATAAAAAATAACGGCCGGACCGTGGTCGATATGAAAACGGACTGGAAGCGGGTGTTCAGTTTCAAAAAGAATCAAGCTGTGCCATTAGCATTTAGCTTTTAGCCTAAAAAAACCGCGGAAATATCACATTTTTTCAAAACAATGACCTAATAGTAGATTCCAAAATCCCCCTGCCGTCCGTACCGATCAACTCTGCCTTCTTTGATGATAACAAAATACGAATCTTTGAAAAGGCCGCCGGTGGTCAACTTATAACACAGGATTTCGGTATCTTTTTTGGCACTGGTATAGTCAGGGGCGCCTAAAACATTGATGACGTCGGCTTTGGTCATGCCCACGTTCAGGTTGTTCATCATACTCGCAGAACCGGCACATCCACCAACAAATAGTAATAGCATGGCCAGTACAACCATTTGTTTGAGCCGCATTGCGCACCTCCCTTGTATGTATTTTTGGTAATGCTTATTGTATCATTTGATAGAAAATTAGCAATTTCTATCACTAAAAAATCCAGATTATGAACAAACCATTCGAATTTGGGATAGCAAATGGGCCTTATTGCCGATGATCTGCATGACGGCCGCTTCGGGCCCCAACCGGTCTATTTTGCAGGCGATCATTTTCCTGGCGATCTGATACGCATAGCTTCCGGGTGCCAATATGCCATCTTCATTGAGCACCACCATTGCACTCACCATCGCCTGAAAATTGTTCATCAATAGTCCTAAAAGAATCGCCCAGTTTAGTTAAAACAAATTGACATTGACCCAACGAAACGATACCAGAATCAGCACTGGACAGATACCGGACAAAATACGTTTTTCGTTTAAATCAGGCATTGATTGATGACAGATCAAGATCGCAAAAAATGGGACACCCGCTACAAAAATGACCTGGGAGATTTCGCGCCCTCGTCAATCCTAACCCAATACTGGCAACTGGCATCCTGCGGCAGCGCCTTGGATATTGCCTGCGGCAATGGACGCAACAGTTTTTTTTTGGCTGAAAAAGGATTTACCGTGGAAGCGGTGGATATATCCACGGTAGCAACAGGCCATCTGAATGACAAACATCCCGGTATCCATGTGATCTGCCAGGATCTCGACACATGGAAAATTTCTCCCAACCGGTATGATTTGATCGTCAATGTCCATTTCTTGGACAGACGCTTGTTCCCCATGATCGAGCGCGCCCTCAAACCGGATGGCGTCTTGATTTTTGAGTCCTTTATCAGTCAGAACGCGCATCCTTTTGGTTTGCGCAACAATGAACTGCTGCATGCCTTTCAAACACTTCGAATCATCTACTACGAAGAGAAGCCCAATGACCATGAAGAGTTCAACCAAATGGCCTCGTTGGTAGCGGTAAAACAGTAGCCCACACGACCATTTTATCAGAATTTTACAGTGTCTCGATCAATTCTTTTGACGTCATCACGCGAAGCAACGGATAAATAACGTTCCGGCGATATATGGCAAGGGTTTGCTCGTGAGCCATTTGAGTGGCCGCTGCGCTGCAATCTTCGAGTAGCACACCTTTGAAATTATGATTGAGGGCATCCAGTACGGTTGTCAGCACGCAAAACGGCGTGGCCAGTCCGCCCACAGCACAGAGCGTGACGCCTCTCTCCCGCAACCACTGCTCAAGTCCCGTTTTGAAAAAAGCTGACATGCGAGGCTTGGGAAGCCAGTAATCGCCCTCTTGTTTATCCAGCGCAGCAATCAATTCAGCCCCTTTGGAGCCAGCGATTGCATGGGGTTTCATTTTACCGCTAAAGAAAAAATCATCAACCTGAAACGCATCCGTTGAAAATACAACTGGCCACTGGTTTTCATGAAAGTGGTGGATCATCTGGTTGAGCAAAGGAATGATGGCCTTGCCGAATCCCGTGATCGGCATATTCTCCGACTCATCAAAATAATCATTGACCATGTCTATAATCAGCAGGGCCGGTTTTTCTTTTTCCATGAAAGTCACTCTCTCCTCATACAACGAAAGTGGATTTTATCAATGCTCATTTTTCTGGCTGCATATAACATGAGTGTTGTCCGTTGTCCAAAAAGAATCAATTGACAGCATCACCTGGCAAAATTAATGTAAGAGGCAATCAATATGACAAAAAATCCTGAAAATCCAACCGTAAATTTTTGCCGATGGAAAAAAATTGCGCTGATCCTTTCCGGCCTGTTTCTGCTGTATGTTATGGTCGGTTTTTGGGCTGTCCCGCCCTTTCTTAAACCCCAATTGGAGAAACAGCTGACCAACATATCAGGTCGCAAGGTCACCATCGGTGCGATAAAACTCAATCCCCTGGTACTTTCCGCCACGATATCGAATCTGACTGTTCATGAAACCGATGGTACCCCGTTCATTGGATTTGACAGTCTGTATGTCAATCTTCAGCTATCGTCGATTTTCAGATGGGCCGGTACGGTCAAGGAAATTCGGTTGTCCGCGCCATTTGCAGTATTGCAGCTGATGCCCGGTGGAAAAATGAACATCGACGACCTGATCGCCAGATTCAGCCGAACCGCCCCCCCATCCGAAAAAGAGCGTGGCCTGCCCCGTGCCATCATTGCCAGGTTCGAGGTAATCGATGGCAAGTTCACCTTCACGGATTTGTCATTCTCCGAGCCCGTACACGATGTCATCACCCCGATAACCTTCACGCTGGAAAATCTCAGCACACTGGAAGGACGCCAGGGCCAATTTCGCTTTACCGGTGATGGCCCCATTGGCGGGCAGTTCGATCTTTCTGGCAATCTTGAACTCAACCCGCTTAACCTTCAGGGTCGCTTCTTTACAAAAGGAGCGCAGCTCATTCACCATTGGGAACACATTAAAAATCTGGTTTCATTTCAGATTTTAAACGGTACGATCAGTATGTCCGCAGATTTTTTCGCGGCCATCGACGATAACGGTCTCAGTGCGCGGTTGGAAAACGGCACCGTTCAACTAAACAATTTTGAACTGACTGACAAAGGCAGTGATACGGTACTGATTGATTTGCCCGTTTTTTCCGTCGAAGGGATTCATAGCGATCTAAAAACGCATGAAGTCATCATTGAAAAGGTTCAAACGACAACCCCCCGCATCGAATCGTGGTTAGCGTCCGACGGCACCTTCGCCCTCCAAAAAATGTTAATGACGGATCTGGAAAAATTGATGGAGATAAAGGACGCCAAGCCCCCTGCCCCCGACGACGCCCCTGCCCCAGCATGGCAGGTCACCCTTGAAAAAATAGAGGCCACCAACTGGGAGCTGGCCTTCGAGGATCGAATCCTGACCCGGCCGGCCAAAATCGCGGTCAATGGAACCCATGCCCTGGTTAAAGATCTCTCGACCCAAAAAGGCGCCCAAGCCAATGTCCGTGTCAGTATGCAGATCAACAAGCAAGGCCAGGTCAACGTGGACGGTACAGCTGGAATTAACCCATTGCAGGCGGATATGAAGGTTGTCGCAAAAAAGATTGCTTTAAAACCGTTTCAACCCTATGTCGACGATGCGGTCAACGCCCGAATCACCAGCGGCGTTGCCAGCGGTACAGGCCGCATCCGATACCATGGCAAGGATGCCAAGCCGCAGATCAACGTCGATGGTGAATTCAGCGTCGATGAAATAGAAGTCCAGGATCAGCTGCAGACCGATGACTTTATGACCCTCAAGCAGCTAAAAACCAGCGGAATCGCATTGGAACTCTTACCCAACAGGCTTCGCGTTTCAGAGGTTCTCATCGACCGGCCGCATGCCAGTGTGACCATCGACGAAGCCGGAGTGATTAATGTGATCAACGCCTTTGCGTCGGTTGAAAAGCAAAATGACTCGAACAAAGAAAACTTGCTGAAACGCATCGTCAACTTTTTAATAATGGAGTTCAAAGGCCCCATGCCGATCCATGTGGATCGAATTTTGCTCGACCGCTTCACAGGGAATTTCATGGATGCATCCATCTTCCCCCTTTTTCGCACGCGCATGGAAATCACCGAGGGCGCAATCAATGGATTATCGTCCAAATCATCGGAAAGGGCCGATTTTAAAATAACCGGCAACATCGACCAGACGGCCACGATCGAGGCCTCCGGCCAGATGAATCCCATGAATGCTCTGAAATACAGCAAAGTGAATCTATCTTTAAAAAATTTTGCGTTACCATCCATTTCTCCTTACTCGGGGAAATATATCGGCTACAAAATCGACAATGGGAATCTGCATACAAACCTGAAATACAAGGTTAGCGATGATCAGGTGGATGGCGACAACATCATCACCATCGACGAACTGGCGTTGGGTAAAGCGGTTGACAGTCCAGATGCGCTGAACCTGCCGATCAAGCTTGGCGTAGCCCTTCTAAAGGATCGAAACGGCCGCATCGCATTGCAGGTACCGGTGGTTGGAAATGTAAAAGATCCTCAGTTTGATTATGCAAAGACCATCAAAAGTGCACTCACAGGCACCATTGAAAAGGCTGGCAGTCAGCCCTTTGCCGCCATCAAGAAAATCGACGGATTCACCGGTGAGCAGCTAAAGATAGTTGCATTTGACGTTGGATTATCCGCCCTGCGAGAAACGGAAACCAGAAAACTCGATGCGCTGGCAAGTTATCTAAAGGAAAAAGAAGCATTGATCCTTGGCATTGTGGGCATGGCCGACCGCATCATGGACGGTGCCGCCGTGATGGGAAAGTCCCCCCTAAAAAATGCCGCCGGCAGCAAATCGCAGGATAAGGAGAAAACGCCGATAGAAGCAGTCAGCGTTGATTCCGTCGACAACAAGCGTCTTGAAGCGCTCGCCCAAAGACGGGCCGCAAAGGTGCACACCTATTTGGTCGAGAAAGCCGGTATGGATTCGTCACGGATCAACATAGAACCGGTTCAGATCAAATCCAACCCACCCGATAAAGATGGATTTGTGGTATTTAATCTATCCGCTAAATAGTACCTATCCAACAAAATGGCATTCATGGCCGCCGGTCTGGTGGCCTTGGTCACCTACGGTGTAATTTTCTTCATGTGACCATAAACAGCAATTTGCTGGTATTTTTCCTCGATCTTTTCCGGATTTTTGGCCGATGGTCGGACGTGCAACCGAACCGGAATAGATCGGCTGCCGCCCCCACAGTATGATCAGATCGCTTTGGTCATAATGCGGCCGTAGCCAGTCGCCATTGGCATACATAAAGGCAAAGGCCAGTTGCATGGCGCATTTACCGTTTTACTTCAAACTGCGATAATAACTATCAGCATTGTAGACAGCTGCAAGCGGATTATGACCGAGCAACCGGTCCTTGACGGCAAGCACGGTGCATGGGGCTTCAGCATACTTGAGAAACAGCGTGTCATGGCCCACGCACAGGCCCAACAGCACATTGAAATCGGTTTGCGCCTTGTTCAAAATCATGGCTTGCAGCACCGGGTTGCACATGGCCTCTTCGTCCTTGTCCCATGAAAGCTGGTGCGCCTTGCCAATGCCGATTTTTTCTTTAGGGATTCGGCCCACTTTACAGACTGCAGAAACAACCTCAAACGCTCTGGATGAAAATATCTTTTCCACAATCTTGGCCTCATTTCTCAAGCCGATGCAAAAAGCGATACCCAAACGGTTGTAATGCATCTTCCCGGCAAATTCCATGATTTCTTCGATCCGGGTTTTTACGGGTCTAAGATGTGCATACCCCAGTTCCTTGTTTGAATACCCTTCCGATTCCTGGATGGATGCCTGCCTGGCAAACTCAAAGAGGCCCGGCGTGTTATTGTATTCTTCAAGGCTTTGTTCGGCGAGTTCCATCATGTTGCGGGTTGGGCAAAAATCAGGGGCTTTGCCGCCTTCTTTTTGGCATAATCGGTCTGGGGCGTTAAAGGGGCAGCGTGCGCAATTCGGCAGGTCGGTAGGCATGTCAGATTCCTTTCAATCGTTGAGAATTAATGGTCTTGTGAGCGTCAAGTCACAGCTTCACTAAATTAGACATAGTTTCCATGGCCTGATCATATATATTTCAGATATAAATAAGTGCTGCAAGAAAATGTTCATTTCATCGGCAAGCCTTTTACGATGAAGGCGTTGTTTTTAAAAGTGTGCCATGTCGACCTTTCCAATTCCGATTACGAGCACCGCATAGCTTAAACACGAGCATGACGGGCATTGGCGTTTTTCGTGCTCGTAATCAATCATCATTTTTTACTATCGATCGATGAAATTCCCGCTGAACACCTCTATCATTACAATTGAAGGAGAATACTCTCCTCAATCAAATATTTTGAACAACACAAAAGCCTTTTCAATATCTACGAATGTAAACTACACACCCGTATTTGATTCTGATCCTAAAGCTGTGGGAGTCAAAAAAGGCGGCAATAATAATGAAACTGCGAAAATATATTTGAATAAAGAATGCGCTGATTGGATTCTAAACGCTTTCGAAAAAGAATTATCAAATGCGGGCTATTCAATTAATGATAACAATGCTGAGAAACAGGTTGATGTAACGCTTAATGTAAAACAATTCTTTGTTGAACCATGGGTTGGTATGTGGTCTGCCACTATATACAGCATATTATCAGTCGATGCAAAAGTTGCAGTCCGTGGAGATAAAGTATATTACACCAGAAAATTTGTTTCATATGATGAAAAGATTACATTCGCGTGGCCAGATAGAATGTTTGAGGAAAGGATACTTAACGTAGCCCAAAAATCGCTCCCAAGTATAGTCAAAGAAACAAATATGCTATTAACCAATAAAGTAGGAGATTTCAAATAATGAAAAAAATAACAACAATACTGTTTCTAATTATTTTCATTACTGGCTGCGGCGGGCTCAAATATATCAAACTTGATGAAAAATCAGATACAGAATGGAAAACAGAAGAAAATACTACGATTCAAAAAATTAAAGGTTAAAGCCCCAAATAAATACTTTCTGGGATTGATCCGGGCTGGGTGCACCGGAGTCAAAGAGCAGATTGGAAAGCAGACGTGTAACAGCAGTGATCCGAGGGATCATTGCTGACCGGTTTTTGTTTTAGGAAGCTATCTCCACTTTCAAAGATAAGTATCTTTGGGCAAACCATCTGCTACTGAAAACATAATCAACCATTAACGGGAAATATGAAAACCTTCGAAATGCACTTGAAAGTGGAATGATCATTCCACCAACTGCGTTCAGGATTGTCAAACAGTCGAAAGGCAGGATCATGTTCAACATATAAAATATATTAAACAAGCACTCGATAGTAAACCTTAATTTTATGAGTTGGCTTCAACCGTGGAGTAAAGTGTGGCCTGCCCCCCCCAGCGATGACCCGTTCTTCTTATTCGAATCTGTGAAGAAAAAATGACATTGCATTATTAAAGTGTTATTTATTAATCATATCTTTAAAGATATTTCTTCGATAGGAGAACGGTATGGAATCCAACATATTGGAAAACAGCCTAATCCATCTGTTAGATGCAGTAAATCGACTCAGTGAACCGGCACCCGACAACAACGCCATCAAATACGCCCTGGTCCATTTATGGCGAGGGCTGAATCTTTTGTTGAAAAAAAGGCTCTTTGACGAGCACTGGTCTCTTATTTATAAAAATACGGACCATACAAAAACCGCTGATAGTTAAGGCGGTTTTACACCGATCGACTTTGCCGATATAGAAGACCGATTGGCTGCATGCTGCGGGATCAGCATTGTTGAATACAATGAGATTATCCAAAAAATACGCAAATCAGGTGTGCGTTTTGCGGTCATGTCCTTCACTGGAAAGAACTTGCCGCCGAATGTGGTTCGAATCTGGATTATATAGGCCCCTTTGATTGCCTTCAATGCAACCTTGCCGGTATGATCCGCACAGACGATCGATGGATTTGTCTGTCCTGTTGTCAGGGGTGGGAATTGAAGCAAATCAATATTTGCAACTTATGTGGGACAAGACTTGTTCGGGCCTCGCCGGACAGGCCACATTGCAGCCATTGCAGTGTATAGTGTGCCTATCCATCATTCGTTTTTGGTTCATGGCCTCCTGTGTGATAGGCAGTCCGATGTCTAAAAAATCGCACGTCACGCAAAGTAACGTGCGATTGAATGGTTCGGGGGGTAGCCAGGCAGATTGGGCCCGCCAGGATAGCTGCTATTCCGATTTCACGCAATCCGCCGCCTTACGAAATCGGTCGGTGATGGTCTCGGTAAGCTCGGCTGCAGCGTCCAGTTGCTCGGCTATTGCCGCCTGATTATTCTGGCGAGCATCCTGAGCCCATTTTCGGTAATCCTCGGCATGATGGTCATTGTGCTGAATCCAATGATCGAGCAGTTTGGTCAACTTTTCAGCAAATGAGAGGGGGGCTGTCGCAGGGCTATGGCCATGATGATGGTCGTGATCGTGGTGGTCGTGGTGATGGCCATGGTCGTGATGATGATGGTCATGGTCATGATCGTGATGGTGATGGTCATGATGGTCGTGGTCATGATCGTGAGACATGGATTCACTCCTGAATTAAAGGGTATTTGAAACAACCTTATCGCTGCCCATGAAGGCTCGCTAATTGAGTTTTTTGAATTTAATCTCACTACCGGTTGAAGTCAACCATTCTTCACTAAATTCAGCTATTGCCTGTCAGCCGTAAGCCCGCTAAAACCAGTTATAAAAAACAATTGATATCAACCAATCAACGCACACAGATACCATCATGGATAGCCATCGACCCAATCGAATCCGGTTCATCGTCATTATCACCATTTGTCTGGGATTGTTTTCAGGCGCCACCGTGGGTGCCTTTTTGGCCCTTACCCGTGATCTGCCTCAAATCAGGGAATTGGAAAATTTCGAACCCTCCGCGATCACCCATATCTATTCGGCCGACCAGGTGCTGCTGGGCGAATTATTTATGGAAAAGCGGTCTATTGTTCCCATCGGCCAGTTTCCCGCCGACCTCATTACCGCCTTGGTCACCATCGAAGATCGCAATTTTTATTCCCACAGCGGCATTGATTTGAAAGGTATTTTACGGGCCATCGTCAAAGATATTCTGGCAGGCCATTTTGCAGAAGGGGCCAGCACCATCACTCAGCAATTGGCCAAGACGCTTTTTCTGACCAAGGAAAAAACGCTTACCCGGAAGGCAAAAGAGGCCATCCTGGCGTTTCAGTTGGAACGCCGCTACACCAAAGATGAAATTCTCGCTTTGTATCTGAACCAAATCTATTTTGGCAGCGGTGCCTATGGTGTGGAATCGGCTGCCCAACGGTATTTTGGCAAACCCGCATCCCAGATGGATTTGTCCCAATGCGCGCTGATTGCCGGACTGCCCCAAGCCCCCTCCACGTACAGTCCGCTCAACCATCCGGATCTGGCCGCCAAGCGGCGTAACCTGGTGCTGCGCGTCATGCGCCGTCAGGGGTTGATCGATGACAATCAGTACCAGGCGGCGATCACTCAACCGGTACGGGTTAGCGCTCAGGAGAAGGCCGCCGGCGCCGCGCCGTACTTTGTTCAATATATCAAACCCGGCCTGGAAGCGGTGGTCGGTCCGGATTTACTCTATAAAGGCGGCCTGACCGTGCACACATCACTGTCCTACCGCCTGCAGCAACAGGCTTGCCAGGCATTGGGCAAAGGCCTGCAGCAAATCCAGGAGAGAAGAAAACAACAAGGCCAAACCTCATCAGCGCCCCAGGGGGCCCTGGTGGCCATTGACGTGAAGACAGGCGGGATTCTGGCCATGGTGGGGGGGCGTGATTTTTCCGAAAGTGCCTTTAATCGCGCGGTCAGCGCCCATCGCCAGCCAGGTTCGGCGTTCAAGCCGATTGTCTATGCACTGGCCATCGCCCATGGGTTCAGTCAAGCCAGCCTGGTCCTGGACGCACCGGTGGTTTTCAAGGCCGGCAGCGACAATAAAGACTGGCAGCCGGAAAATTTCTCAAAAAGTTACCAGGGAGAAATGACCCTGCGTTATGCCCTGGCTCACTCAAAAAACATTCCGGTCGTCAGACTGGTTGAACGATTGGGCCCGTCGGCGGTGGTGCAGTTTGCCCATCAATTGGGCATCGGCTCTTCTCTTTCTCCCAACCTGTCCATTGGCCTGGGAACCAGTAGCACCACACTGCTTGAAATCACGGCGGCGTATGCTGTTTTTCCAAATGGCGGCATCAGCATTCCCCCTTTTGGGGTGAGTGAAATGCTGGATCGTAACAATGCCCTCATCTGGCGCGTCAAACCATCCATCCGACCGGCCTTGACCGAACCCCAGGCCGCGATCATGGTGGACATGCTGCAAGGGGTAATCAAGGAGGGGACAGGTCAGGCGGCTCAACAACTAAACCTTCCGCTTGCCGGCAAAACCGGAACCACCAACAAATACCGGGACGCGCTGTTTGTGGGTTTTTCACCGTCGGTGGCCACCGGCGTATGGGTCGGAATGGACGATTTTTCGCCACTGGGGGATCTGGAAACCGGTGCCCGGGCAGCACTTCCCATCTGGATCGAGTTCATGGACGCAGCCAGCGCTGATGGTGCAGCGCTTGATTTTACCATTCCGGACAATATGAAAAAAACCAGGATCAATCCCTTAACCGGCAGAAAAGCAGACGAAAACGATCAACACGCCGTAACGGCGTTGTTTGTGAAAGGCACCGAACCTTTTGATTGACTTCTTTCACTTCTTGTTCGGCTGAGGCAGATTGATTTTTCTCTTCTTGGCGTCGCTTTGACGACGATAAAAAGTGGCCACATGCCCGATTATGCCAACCATTTCACAGGATGCGTCTTTTTCGATATGTTGGGTCAGGGCCAGTTTTTTGATTTTTTCCTTAAAATCGATGAATTTAACCTTGACCAACTCATGCTGATCCAGAGCGTCGTTCATCGCCTCGGTGAACGCGGCGGTGATCCCTTTTTGTCCGACAAACACGACCGGCTTAAGCGGATGAGCAAGGCTGCGCAAAAATCGTTTTTGAAATCCAGTTAGCTGTCCCATAATATACGTTTACCGCCTCCGCATGACGCGTTTATGAACATTTTCTATCTTCCCCACCATATCGTCCACCTGCTTTTTTACCTCAGCCACATTACCATCCGTACTAATGAGAATGCTCTCGATTGAATCCACATCAGAACTCAATTTGATGGCGGCCTGATTAATCCTTTGTACCTGTCCATTCAAATAGTACAAAAACCCGCTCACACTGATCATCCAGGCGCCCATCAGGTATACCTTCCATGTTCTTTTGAGGTGGGCGATCACTTTGTCCATGGCGATTCCTTTTGAATGAATTAAAGTTCTCACCCTTGAAAGTAATTCAGGTGTAGATCAAATTTAAATTAATCGGGGGGTATTTGCTGACACCGGGCTTTGGCAGAACATGTTCTTCCCCGACAGTAAGCCAGTTGACGTCCGGGTTGATTTCCCGAAGTTTTCCGTCTTCCGGCGGCCTTGAATGGACCGTATAGGCATACGTTACCTGAAAAAGACAAACATTATACTTACCCTTTCTGGCAATCACATAATTTTTTAGAAATGAGCGCGGAGATAAGTTCTGGGATTCGGCAATGTGCCGGATCTCATCATTGGTAAACCGAACCAGTGCAGCCTTGGATACCCCGCGCTCTGAGATACGATAAAGGGCACGGGATTCACTACTACCGGCATAAACCGTGGCAATACATGGAATCCGCTTCAGATACTGAGCGGCCACCATCGCTGCCGTTCGCCGGCCGCCTACCATCACGGGCATGCCATAGTATTCGAAAAGCTTGCGCTGGACCAATTCGGCATACTTGTCGCCTTTTTCATAAAGGTCTTTGGAAATGTAGCGCAGACTCTGCGCCAAATCTTCTGCCGCATCGGCGATGGGCCAGTCGACTCTTACATGAAAATGGGTCAGGCTGTACCGATCCGTGGCCCGGGTGCTGGGATCGCGCTGAATCAAAAGGGCGTAATCCACCGGAAGCAGGACGTCTAAAAAATTGTAGAAATGAACAGAATCCAGATATTTATGGGTCCGGTCGAACTTCTCTGGAAGCGGCAGCGCCTTGGACGCCAGCAGATTGGTCTTGGTCGGCTTGTTGACATCAAAAAAGCGGATATACTTCTTGTGGTTTGCGGGGATAATATCCTCCACAAAAATCACCAAAAAGGTTTTCTGGCACTCATATTCGATGCCTGGAATTCTTGCACGGGGTTTTAGCTCCCGTTTTTCGATAAATGGATAAGACTGCTTGCGCTCATCAAACTGCTGATAGGACTGGATCAATGCATAGTCCAGCATAAACTGATCGAGCTCGTCTCTGAGCAACTCGTAATATGAACGACGCAGTCGATTGAATTGGCTGAGTTCTTCTCTGACACTCCAAAAGGCCACCGCGGCCCCCTTAGGGTGGATTACTGGTTCACTGCACTACGGAAGATGATATGGATATAGCATTCAAGATAATGTTTTTGGGCTGCGTTATCGGTCGTCGCAGTATGACAACAAATACGGCTTCCTCCCTTAAGGCCTTGCCAAAAACATTATCTTAAACACTATAGTACTGTTTTTTTTACATAACACGATTACTGACAACGGTCAACGGTCTGCTTCTGTTTTTCCGTTGAGTTTTTCCATCCATCCGTAAATCTTTTTTCGGTATCGGATGCATAAGAAAGCAGCCAACGCGGTAACGCCAAGCACCACGGCGAAAACAGTATAATTTCTTTTAAACAGAAATTCCCCTTGCAGACTCAGCATCAGTGTCCCCGGCATTCGCCCGATCGATGCAATCAACAGGAAGGCTTTGAGAGGAATGGCGGTGATTCCCAAAAACAGGCACAGGTAATCTTTGGGAAACCCGGGAAAGATAAAAAGGATGAGCAATACAATGATGCCCTGACGCTTTAAAAGATGATCAAACCGTTGCCATTTATCAGCCGGTATCCAGCGTCTGACGAACCGCTTTCCCAGATACCGGCCAATGGCAAAATTGATCCATGATCCAATGGCCAGGGCCAGGCTGGAATAAATAAAGCCTTTAATGCTACCGAACAGATAACCGCCGATGAATCCGGTGGCCTCACCGGGTATGGGTGCCAATACCACCTGCAGAATCTGCATGCCCATAAAAACCAGGGGGGCGCCATGACCGAAACCGGTAACGAATTGTTCTACCTTTTCACGGTCCGACACCCACCGGAAACCGGTCATCAATCCGGATGCAATCTGGTGCCGGAAGACAAGTAGTCCCAGCAGCAGACAAACCATGCAACCGACAATCCACCAGCGCCTCTTGTTCTGGTCTGGTTTCAACCCCTCACCTTTGAACATGTTAATGCCGTGCAGCGATCAGCGATCGGTCAATGCTGCCACACCCGGCAGCACTTTGCCTTCCAAAAACTCCAGGGATGCGCCACCACCGGTAGAAATATGCGACATCCGATCGGCCAAGCCTGCTTTTTCCACGGCTGCCGCGGAATCGCCGCCCCCGATCACCGTAACCGCGCCATTTTGCGTGGCGTCGGCCAGGGCGCGGGCCACGGCATAGGTCCCTTTAGCGGTGGCATCGATTTCAAAAACGCCCATGGGGCCATTCCATACAACGGTGCCGGCACCTGCCAGAATACTTTCAAATGTCGATATGGATGCCGGGCCAATGTCCAGCCCAATGCTGTCGGCAGCAATGGCATCAACGGCCGTGGGTGTCAATGACCCGACGGTTCTTGCATTAAAATCAAACTGGTCGCTGCACAAACAATCAACCGGCAGAACCAGTTTGTCGCCCCCTTTCTCCATCAGGGCGCGGGCCAGGTCAAGCTTGTCGGCTTCAACCAGAGACCCACCGATCTCAAGCCCCTTGGCCTTGAAAAACGTGTAGGCCATGCCCCCACCGATAATCAATCGGTCGACCTTGGGGAGCAGGGCGTCGATGACGTCGATCTTTCCGGATATTTTGGCGCCCCCGAGAATGGCCACAAAGGGACGTTTGGGCTGTTGCAGGGCGTCGCCAAGATAGGCAATTTCCTTTTCGATCAGAAACCCCATCGCGCTGGGTTGCAAAAACCGGGTCACCCCGGCCGTGGATGCATGCGCCCGGTGAGCGGTGCCAAAGGCATCGTTGACATACACCTCCGCCAGGTCCGCCAAACTGCGCGCAAAGGTCTCATCATTATCCGTTTCCGCCTTGTAGAAACGAAGATTCTCCAATAGCAGCACCTGCCCGTCCGACAGGGTTTGAACCGCTGCCTCGGCCTTTTCACCGATGCAATCATCGACAAAGGCCACCGATTGTCCCAACAGGGTTTGCAGCGCCGCGGCACACGGCTTGAGTGAGAGTTCAGGCACACGTTTTCCCTTGGGGCGTCCCAAATGAGACATCAAAATCAGCCGTCCGTCATGCGCTAGGATGTGACGGATGGTGGGCAGCGCCGCACGCAGGCGTTTATCATTGGCAACCTTGCCGTTTTCTAAGGGGACATTGAAATCCACCCGCATGAGCACACGGCGGCCTTTGACATCGATATCGGAAACGTTAAGCTTGGCCATGGGGTCCTCCTGAGCATTGGCGGTTTCGCGAGGGAAACCCTGATGATGAATTCATAGAATAAAATAATCGCTCAATCCGTTTATTTGCTTTTTTGTTTCTTGGCCTGTAATGCCTTTTTGTGCGACCAGCGATCGAGAAATCCCATCACCCCTGAAGCATAGGCCCGATCGATCATCTCCTCCCGGACCTTGATACCGTCCTTTTGAGCCATGGCTTGTCTTAGGCATTGTGTCTTGTAACAGCAGGGCATGCACGATTCCGGACTATGCCGCAACCCATCCTCTCCTAAGGGAAAAACGGTTTCCAGGTCTCCAAAACAGGGCGGGTATTTACTTTGATTGACGGTCATTGGGTGTCTCGTCGTGTTGATCGGTTTTTAGGTTTGCGCGTCTGCTTTCATTCTGGCAATGTGGCCTTGATCGGCAAAACTGAAATATCCATCGGCGCCGATAATGAGGTGTTCGTGAACGGTAACCCCAATCAGGGCGCAGGCTTGAATCAGCTTCCGTGTAATGGCCATGTCATCGGGCGACGGCGTCGGGTCACCGGAAGGGTGATTATGGGCGAAGATGACCGCCGCAGCCGTATTGGCCAAGGCCGCCTTAACCACTTCTCGGGGATAAACGGCACTGGCGGTCACCGTTCCGGAAAAAAGAATTTCATCGGCAATCACCCGATTTTTGGCATCCAGGTAAATGGCGATAAAACATTCCTTTTTTTTATCACGGATGCTGTGGTTGAGATAGTCGAAAAGCGCCCGCGAATGGGTCAGGGTCTGTTTGCCTTCAATCTGCTGTTTCAGGTATCGCTGGCCCACGGCAGGCACCAGCTTCAACCCAAACAGGTTGATCGGTCCAACGCCGGGCACCTGGCAAAGGTCCGCCGGCGAAGCACCCAGGACCCCCGACAGGGTCTTGAATCGCTTCATCAACGCTTTGGCGGTCCCTTTGCAGTCTTTCCGCGGTGTTCCCAGCGTCAGCAATAGTTCGACGACCTCATAATCGTGAAATCCGTCAAGCCCCGACTTTAAAAATCGATCCCTGAGTCGCTGTCGGTGCCCGGCCCCCTTATGCGGTTGGTTTTTCTGATCCTGATCCACAAGCCTCTCCTTTCAATGCCGGCCACAAAAAAACATGGATCGCATCTCTAGGGTAAGGACGAATTGTTTAGATCTCGTCCAATTCCTGCTTTAGATCCCGGGTCATCAACTGATGCAGGGCAATTTTCGGATCCAGATCCTCATAGAGCAGATGGTAGATGGCATGCGAAATGGGCATCTCAACGCCCAGTTTCCGCGATAGATTATACACCGATTTTGCAGTTTTGACACCTTCGGCAACCATGTGCATCTCGGCCAGCAGATCGTTTAATTTTTTCCCCTCACCGATCTGTTTGCCAATGGTATGATTGCGGCTCAGATCACCGGTGCAGGTTAAAATCAAATCCCCCACGCCGGCCAGGCCGGTAAAGGTTCTTGGCTGGGCCCCCATGGCCAGTCCCAAACGACGGATCTCCACCAGCCCCCGCGTAATCAGGGCCGCCCGCGTATTCAGCCCCAGGCCCAATCCGTCAATCACCCCGGCGGCAATGGCAATCACATTTTTCACGGAAGCGCCCAGTTCGGCACCGATCATGTCCTCAATGGTGTAAACACGGAAATAATTGGTGACAAAGACCTGCTGCACAAAAACCGCCGTATCCGCATCACTGGATGCCACGGTAACCACGGTGGGCACCTTTCGGGCTACCTCTCGGGCAAAGCTGGGACCGGTGAGAACGGCCAGCCGGTCAGGACTCAGCCCTGGAATCACCTCGCTCAGCACCCCTGACATGGTCAAATGAGTCTTATTTTCAATGCCTTTAGATGCGCTCACCACGATCGTCCGGTCTCCGATGGCCGAGCCGCAGCGCGACATGGTCTCCCGGGTCACATGGGACGGTGTGACGACAAGCACCAGGTCCTTGTCCGCCACGACAGCCTCAAGGTCACCCGAAGGATGCAGATTTTCAGACAGGGTCACACCAGGCAAAAAGCGCCGGTTTTCCCTATCCTTTTGCATTTGTTCTTTCACATCGGTTTCATAAACCCAATGCGCAACCGAAAATCCCTTATGCGCCAACAAATTGGCCAGGGCTGTGCCCCAACTACCGGCGCCGACCACGCCGATACGCGTCGTTTTCACATCAATATTGGTTTGGATCATATTTATTCCTCAGGCGCCAGGGGCAAGGATTCATCCCCGTCCGCCTCGTCGCTGGTTTGCTCTTCTGCTTCGGCCAGACGGGCGGCACTGACCACCCGCTCGCCGGCTTCAATGACAATCAAACGCACCCCCTGGGTGTTGCGGCTGATCACCGAAATGCCTGAAACCGGCATACGGATCAACTTTCCCCGATCGGTCACGAGCATCAGGTCATCCTTGTCGTTGACCAGAATAATGCCCACTACCTGTCCATTGCGTTCGTTGGTTTTAATGGTAATCACGCCCTTGCCGCCGCGCTTGTGAATCGGATACTCATCAATGGAGGTGCGCTTGCCATACCCGTTCTCGGTTACGGCAAACAGGGTCTGTCCGTGCTGCATGACCTCCATGCCCACCACGCGGTCTTCCGGGGCGAGGTTCATCCCCCTTACCCCACGCGCCGTGCGGCCACTGGCCCGAATGTCCGATTCATGGAAACGGATCGATTTGCCCGTGGCGCTGCCCAGAAAGACATTCTGGGTGCCATCGGAGAGTTTCACTGCAATCAGTTCATCGCCCTCGGCCAGGCTGATGGCGATGATGCCACCGCTGCGCGGCCGGCTGAAGGCCATCAAATCTGTCTTTTTGACCGTTGCCTTGCGGGTGGCCATGAGCACATTGAGGCCCGGTTCAAAGGCCGGCACCGCCAGCACAGCGGTCATGCGTTCGCCACTGGAAAATTCCAGCAGGTTGACAATGGCCTTGCCGCGGCTCTGGCGGCCGGCCTGGGGGATATCATAGACTTTGCACCAATACACCTTGCCCCAGTTGGTAAAAAAGAGGAAATAGTGGTGGGTCGACGCCACAAACAGATGCGTCACGTAATCCTCTTCTTTGGTGCCCATGGCGGTCTTGCCTTTTCCGCCCCGCCGCTGACTCTGGTACAAGGTGATGGGATTGCGTTTGATATATCCGGTGTTGGTGATAGTGACCACCATATCCTCTTCGGCAATCATATCCTCGATGGTCAGCTCACGGGTGTCGGCCATGATCTGAGTTCGGCGCACGTCACCGTATTCACCCTTGAGGATGTCCAGCTCGTTTTTGATAATTCCCAGCACCAGTTGTTCACTGCCCAAAATTTCTTTATACCGGGCGATATCCTTGAGCACCGCCTCGTACTCTTCCACAATTTTGTCGCGTTCCAGGCCGGTGAGCCGCTGCAGACGCATATCCAAAATGGCCTGGGCCTGAATGGCCGTCAGACCAAAGGTCTGCATCAGCCGGTCCTTGGCTTCCGGGGGAGTTTTGGACTCCCGGATCAGCTTGACCACGGCATCCAGATTGTCCAAAGCGACTTTGAGTCCTTCCAGGATATGGGCCCGGGCTTCGGCCTTGTTCAGGTCATAGCGGGTGCGCCGGATGACAATCTCTTTGCGGTGCAGGACGAAATTCTCCAGGATCTGTTTCAGATTGAGTACCTGCGGCCGATTCTTGACCACGGCCAGCAGGATAATCCCGAAGCTGGTTTCCATCTGGGTGTGTTTGTACAGCTGGTTGACAATCACGCCGGCCATATGGTCCTTTTTGACCCCCATGGCGATGCGCATGCCGCGCCGGTCGGACTCATCCCGGACATAGCGAAGCCCCTCGATCACTTTATGCTTCATCAACTCGGCGATTTTCTCGCACAATCGGGCCTTGTTCACCTGATAGGGAATCTCGGTTACCGCAATGGTTTCCTGTCCCGTTTTTTGGTCCTCCTCAATGTTCACCACCGCGCGGGTGCGCACAATTCCGCGCCCCGTCGCATAGGCATCGCGAATTCCATGAATGCCGTGGATAATACCCCCGGTGGGAAAATCCGGGCCGGGGATGTGCGCCATGAGCTCAGTCCAGGTAATGTCCGGGTTGTCGATCAGGGCCTTGATGCCTTCGATCACCTCGGACAGATTATGAGGCGGAATATTGGTGGCCATGCCCACGGCGATCCCGGACGAACCGTTGACCAGAAGGGCCGGAAACTTGGCCGGCAGCACCGATGGCTCGTCCAAACTCTCATCGTAGTTGGGGACCATGTTAACGGTTTCTTTGTCCAGGTCCTCGAGCATTTCCTGGGCCAGCTTCGTCATGCGCACTTCGGTATATCGCATGGCCGCGGCCGAGTCACCGTCGATGGAACCAAAGTTCCCCTGGCCGTCCACAAGTGGATAGCGCATGGAAAAATCCTGGGCCATACGGACAATCGTATCGTAGACCGCGGTATCACCATGGGGGTGGTATTTACCGATCACGTCCCCCACGATGCGGGCTGATTTCTTGTAGGGCTTATTGTAATCGTTTTTCAGCTCCCGCATGGCAAAGAGGACACGACGGTGAACCGGTTTGAGTCCATCACGCACATCGGGAAGCGCCCGTCCGATGATCACGCTCATGGCATAATCGAGATATGAGCGTTTCATCTCAGTCTCAATACTGATTTCAGGGCCGGACGGGGTTTCTTCGGTTGAAATGTCTGTCATTCGTGCACTATCCTTGTCTATTTGTTATGACGCCTGAATTGATCTGGGTCCACAAAAGCGTTGATTTCGTTCAGTGCTGAGAGTTCTCAACGATGTTCTGGTAACTGGTATGGTATATATCGGTCAATGTCAGAAAAGCCGTGGCAATCAGCGGGCCATAGATAATCCCGAGGATACCGAAAATTTTTAGCCCGCCGATAATGGCCAAAAAAACGACCAATGTATGCATCTGAACCTTTTTACCAACCACCCGGGGCTTTAACAGGTATTCGACCCCACCTGACAGCAGCAGGTAAAAAACCAAAAAAAAGATGCTGACCGCAACCCGCCCTTTCAAAAAAAGAAACACCACGGTGGGCAAAAACACGACCCCAATACCAATGATCGGCAAAAATGCCAAAAGGGCCATGATCACCCCCCACAAAAAAGCGGATTGCAATCCGAAAATCCAAAACAGGACGCCACCGGCAATGCCCTGAATGGCACCACACAGTCCATTGCCAATCAGAATGGCGCTGGCCATATCGTAGAATTTTCCAATCAATTTGCTGTCCTGATCCTCGGGCAGCGGTGACAAATCGATGAGAAACTGAACCAGTTTGTGTCCGTCAATGAGCAAATAGAAAATGACCAATAACATGAGAAAAAAACTGACGATAAAAGCCAGTGTATTGGAAGCGATGGCCATGGCTTGATCGTACAGAAACCGGCCGACCTCCCTGCCGATCTCGGAAAGGGTCCGATTGAGTTCCTCGCCGGTGATGGTAAAATCAAACATCGCCAAAAGCGGATTGATGCGCTCCAATAGGGCGCTGTTGGTAAAATGGGTGGTAATAAAGTTGGACAGGGCCGGACTTTTGGCCAGCTGAATCAGTTCGGATGCTTCCTGGGCCAGCACGCCCACAAAAAAGACAATGGGAATGAAAAGCACGAAAAAAATCAACAAGCAGGTTAACAATGAGGCAAAGCCCGGGCGGATTTTTTCATGGATGGATAGTCCCCGGAAAACCGGAAAAAACGCACCGGCGACCACAGCACCCAAAACGAGGATGGAAAAGAAGGGTGACAAAAGCCATCCCATAAACGAAATGGAGATTAAAAAACAGGCCAGAAAGAACCACAGAATCATATTTTGTGAAGTACGATCGACCATGGTTTCTCCAAAAACCGGCCTGGCCCACTGAATAAATCGGCAACACCCTACCGGTCCCGGAATCAGGCCCTTATGCCAAGCCGAGCAGTGATTCATTTTTAGTCCTTAGAGCCTGTTTGATAAATTCGTCTAAGACCCGCTAACGGCGTTGGAAAGTGGCTCAAAATGCTCACATATTACATATATGCTCCGCTTTCGAGCCACTTTCCGCCTTGTTATCGGGCCTGATCCAGAGTTCTAAAACAGGCTCTTAGATCCGTCCTCTTCCACTTCCTGGACGGACCAAACGCTGGCAAACAATGTTGTCTTAAGAGGCCTTAAGGTCATAACGCAATCTGCGCAAACGCCTTGGGAACAAATAAAGAGGCATTTGCGCAGAAGAGATGCTAAAAGGTCAGGCTCGATTGGTCAGTTGTCCGCCGGAATCGGTAGCCGAGCGGTGATGTGGCTCACTTGCTTATAATGGCTCCAGCGATAATATACAAAATGATCTCGTAAACCGCTACCGCGATATAGTTACCGGCTGCACCATAAACAATCCCGCCGCCAATAATGGCCGGCACACCAAAAAATACCAAGATTCCCAACTTTCGGCTGATATCCATACTTTCGCGTCTCCTGTCGCCATTGGTATGGCGGTTTGGCGAGGTTTATTTTAACATCGATAAACGTTCTTTTCCTAACAGTAAATGCTGAAAAAGTAAACAAAAAAATCACATCGGGCCGCATCCCTCTTATTGATTAATGACGGCACTATTGATATGGTTTTTTGTGTCCGGCAAGGCAATCATCAATCACCGTCATTTTACGCTGGAGTGTTCAAAAGCAAATGAAACGCCAACTTTATGCCGTAGCCGTTATCGGTATCGGTCTGTTGAGCACTCAAATCGTCGCCACCACCCATGTATATATGTCCAATCTGAACCTGTTGCAGACGATTGAAGCGGTGGTGCGCAGCGGATACATGCCCGTTCCCAATGCGCCGGTCAGCGCCCGCCTCGGCATGCTGACCACAGCCATGGCCGGTGGGCTTTTCTTTACCTTAAGCATCGGCGCCGGCCTCTCACTGGTGACCCTGGGTCTTGTCTGGCTATGGGACCGTGTATTTAAACGCCGCCGACAGGAAGCCCTGCTGGTTCTCTTGGCGTGGATGGGCGCCTTATACTTGGTTAACGATGATGGACTCAACATCGTTGCGTCGATCTATCTGATCGTGGTTCCGCTGGTCACGGCCATTGCAGCAATCTTGCTGCTTCCGGCACAAACCACGCTTATTTCTCCTAAAGGTGTGCTGTGGCCCGTCTCTGCGGCCCTTGTGCTAACGCTGATGTGGGGACTTTTTTTGGACAAACAGCTTTTCACCAACATCCGCGATCACCTGCTGCTCTCCAACCGGATCGGATCGGCCATAACCAATGCCTACTACAACTATACCCTGTTTCCCGCTGAGGCTCTTAAATCTCTGGCACAAAAACAGATCCGAACCTGTGTACTAAAAGCGGACCTGGCCCCCACCACCTATAAACGGTTGGAGCGGATCATGCGTTCCCATGACTATCTGCCCGTTCCGGAGGGGTATCCGGCCGACCTGACCATCGAAAAGGACAAACAGGCCGCCCATTTTTCCATCAGAGATGCCAAACAGCGCATATTGACGGTTTCCGCCGAGGAACTGTTCGACCACCCGCAACAGGTCCTAGAGCGGTATTCCGACCAAAAGGATCGAAACCGCATGTTCAGAAAGCTGACCCTCATGTGTCTTTTAATCGGTTTTCCCCTGGTCCTTTACAGTGTGATATTCAGCTTTCTGGTCGCCCTTCCCAGTTTACTGTTTCCTGTACGGCTATCGCTTGTGATTGCCGTTTGTCTTTGTGTTGTCATCGGCCTGTTCCTGCTTTCTCCGGTTTATCTTGGCCATGTGGCGGCCCAATCGTCCCAAAATCCACTACTGGAACTGGCATCCCCCGCTTATGCCTCCCGCATCGCGGCGTTGCGACGCGTCTGCCGGAACAAACAGGACATCTCGGCTGAAGCGGTCAGTCATGCGCTGGCAACCAGCCCCTTTATTGCCGAGCGGTATTGGCTGGCCCGTAGCCTGGCAAATGCCAAGCGTCCCGAGGCAACGGCCATGTTGCAGCATCTGGCGAGTGACCCGGTGCCCATCGTTGCCTGCCAGGCGCTGCTGGCCATGGGCAAACGCAAAGATCAACGCATGATTCCACAAATTATTAATTGTATCAATACAACACCGGCCTGGTATATACAAATGTATGCTTACCGCGCTTTGAGGACACTTGGATGGGTTCAGCCACGATCTCCCTTGGTTTTCTGATCGCCTCGCTGGCAACAGTTGTTTTGGTTGAGGTGAGCATGGCACAGTTGGCCCAATGGTTCCAGCTGTCTCGATTGTGGATGCTTTGCATCACCCGGGCGATTCAGCTGGCAGCGGTGCTGTCCCTGTTTGCATTGATGGTAAGCGATTGGCAGGCGCTGGGGCTGGGACGCGATACATGGCGCAAGGGATTGGAAAAAGGGCTGATCTGGTCTGCCGGCTTCGCCGTTATGGCCGGCTTGCTGTTTTTGGGTATTTTCATGGCCGGCCAGAATCCATTTTTAATCATTCGTACCCCCCTGCCGTCAGGGCCTGCACAGCAGGTATTGTTTTTTGGGGTGGGCGGTATCATCGCCCCCATCACCGAAGAGGTCATTTTTCGGGGGCTGATTTTCGGCTATCTGCGGCGCTGGGGATTCATGGCCGCCCTTTTCATCTCTACCGCTTTTTTCGCTGTGCTGCATTTGCCGACCCTGCCCGTGACCCAGATTGTTGGCGGAATGGTTTTTGCCATCGCCTACCATATCGAAGGCTCTCTGATTGTTCCCATCGTCATTCACATGTTGGGCAATTTGGCCATCTTCTCGCTATCATTGCCCTTTTTCAACATTTTTTGGTAACCCCGGAACTAAAACCACAAACGACCAATGATCGCACCTTGACAGCATCCACCGGTTTTAATAAACTTTAGATTTGCAATACGGACGGTATGCATTAACATTTATAATTACTTTAAACCTTAAAAAAAGGAATACAGACTCCTGGCGTGCATGGGAGGCACCATATTGTGAGTTTAAAAATGAGTTCGGATAAAAAAGAAAAACATACGGGCCTGGCGACCTTGTTCGATGGGGTGGAGCTGAAAAGTTTTTTTGTCAATTTTCTCTGGTTCATCGTCGCCGTTGAGATTTTAATTTTTCTGGTGAGTTTTTTGGGGAACCTGGGACCGAACAAAGGACCGTTTCCTTGGAAATTCTATTTTTATGTATCCTTCATCACGCCGGTAGCGATCACCTTCTTGCTGGGGGTATTTATTCTGGCCTTCAACCAGTTCATCTTTGGTAATTTGCCCCCAGCCGGCGAAGATGGGAGCACCGCTGCGGAAGATGACGACCGGCGATCCAAACTTTTTCAGTTTAACCTGTTCCTGCATCACATGAAGAAAGTCCCTTTCCTGCCGGTGCTTTTTGTTCTGGTCGCCTGCACGGTGCTTTTCTACAAACTGGATGCAATCTTTCTGTTTATTTTCAACGCCGGTGAAAAAATGGTCACCTACAGCCTGATTGCCTGTGGGGTGCTGTTGGTCGCCGGCATGATCTTTGGTATCGCCTGGATTGTAAGCAACTACAAGCTCAGCAAGAAACATATGGAACATGAGTATCGCTACCGCAATGACGTTATGGAAAAGCTCGGTTTTCTCATCATGGAAGATGATACGGTGATCGACAAAAACGGCAAACTGATCAGCCAGAAGCATTTGCTTCCGTCGTCGCACCAGGAACTCACCCAGGAGCGGGAAAACCTCAAGATTCTTCCCCCATCCAAATAAATCATCACAACCGTGGATTCAAACGATAGCATGCCTCAAACGGTAGATCGAACAGTCAGACGCGGGCTTGTCTTTTGGATACGCAATACCTGCCATCACAACGGGTTGTTGTCCAGTCAAGCCGGGTTTATTCCCAATCCGGTGGCAGCCACCATTTTCTTGGGATTGATTCTGATTATCATCGTTTACTCGGCGATCGAGCAAAGTGGTACCTTGAACCACCTGGGACGCTTTGGACCGGTTTTGCCGCTTTTGATCATCCTTTGGCTGATGTACGGCATTTACAGGGGCTTGAATTTAATGAAACGGCATATGGCCCGTGTGCGTCCCAAAGGCCCTTTGTTCATGCGTTCACTGATGGACGAATGCCTTGATCAAACCTGCGGCAGGATAGAGATGCGACTCAACACACCAGAGATCTCCTCATCAATGATCCTCGATGAAATCCTGCAAGACAAGGTCCTGCATATCTGCGCCACGGACTGCCTGCGTTTTTCGGATGTCAGGCGCCAGATTGAAAGCAGCCGGCTCAAGGGAACCGACAATCTGCAGCTGGCCTATCTGTTCATGACGCCGGTGGAATACCATAAACACCCGCAACCAGATGGTATTCAGCAAGTTGCCGACATGGTCGTACGCAGCCGCAGAGATCTTAAAAAGCTGTTGGAACGGCTAAGAGATGCGCACCAGAAGCTGTGCACCGGTGCCGGTGATATCCTGTCCCTGCTGCCACCTGATCCCAAAAAGGTGGAACATCTCAGAACCACTTACCGCTACCGCCCCCCCACACCGGAACGGGCCAGGCGCATGGCGTTTGCACTGGAGACCCTGGCTTATTTAAAAGCCATCCGTTACGAAAACGTCAACCCAATGGATCGCAATCGATACGACAGCGTGGCATCCCGTGCCATTCCAAAATTAGCCGAGGGGGTGCGCGTTTACAGGCAGGCCTGGCAGGATTTGGTGGATGCCTATGAGCGTCCGCCGAGCGAACGGTCGCAAGCGGCATGATGATGTCTCTTCTTGAAGGGTTGGAAATTGATGATGCCCCTCCAAAAGCCCAAAATTTTCTCAGAAAATATCGGTGATACAAATCTGCAATACCTACGTTATGAAGGCTCCCAACCGACGCTCATGATGCTCCATGCCACCGGTTTTCTGCCTTGGCTATGGCACCCGATTGCGGGCGCACTGGCAGACAGGCATCGGGTAATTGCGCCCTATTTTTGCGACCATCGAATCGCGGACATTGATAGTGGTGGCCTGGACTGGATGCTGCTTGCCGAAGACCTGTCCAAGCTTTGCTATCAACTGAAGGTCGACCGGCCGGTCTTAATCGGGCATTCCATGGGAGGAACCGTGATGACCTATGCCCAGGCTGTGTTTGGCCTCAATGCATCGGGAATGATCCTGATCGAGCCAATCTTTTTCCCTGAGGATTATTATCGAATGGATTTGGGTCCCGAAGATCACCCGCTGGCGTCCAAGTCTTTGAAGCGTCGAAATCACTGGGACAGCGCGGCGGATGTCAAGGCCTATCTGAAGACCAAACCGCTGTTTGCCAACTGGGAAGATGAATTTCTCGATCTTTACATAGAACACGGCACCATGGCAGATAAAGATGGAGGCCTTGAACTGACCTGTCCACCGCCCCGCGAGGCAGCGATTTACATGGGTGACAAATCCCATGATCCCTGGCCCTTGATGTCCAAAATCAAGTGCCCGGTTCTGGTCATCGAAGGTGGTCAAAGCACCAACCGGCAACATATCGACCTTGCCGCGGCCGCCTCCCAGTTTCCCAATGGGCGATTCCAGCGCATTGCCGGCGCCGGCCACTTGGTTCCCATGGAGAAATCAAAGCAAATATTGGAAATTATTTTTGATTTTGTTCGATCCATCCAACAATGAAAAAACTACTCGTTACTGGTGCAAGTGGATTTCTGGGTTGGCATGTCATTCACCATGCAATGCGCCATTGGGATGTTTACGGTATCTGCCTGAGCCATCCCGTGGCCATTTCTGGCGCAAGCATCCTTCGAACGGACATTTCCCGTTACCCGGACCTAAAAAAGTGTTTCCTTGACATCATGCCCGATGCCGTTATCCACACCGCGGCGATATCTGATCCCAATGTTTGTGAACAAACCCCCGCACAAACCAGTGCGATCAATACGCAGGCGTCCATCCATTTGGCCGGGCTATGCGCCGAGGCAGACATTCCATGCGTCTTCACATCAACCGACCTGGTATTCGATGGAACCGACGCCCCCTATACCGAGGATGACACACCGTGTCCGGTAAACCATTATGGCGAGCAGAAAGTCCTGGCGGAAAATGGGATGAAAAACGTATATCCGAGTACCGTTATCTGCCGTCTGCCGTTGATGTTCGGAGATCCGGGACCGGTCGCAAAAAACTATCTCCAGTCCCTGATCCGCGCCTTATCAGAAGGACCGCAGCCAAAACTGTTCATTGACGAATATCGGACCCCCATAAGCGGAAGGTCGGCTGCACATGGATTGATGATCGCGTTGCAGGCACAGCCGCCAATTATCCATCTGGGTGGCCCGACGTGTATCAGTCGATATGAATTCGGATGCCTGGTGGCGGATGTGCTGGGCGTTCCTCGGTCCACTATCATTTCTTGCAGGCAAAAGGACATCGAAATGCCGGCCAAACGTCCCCCCGATGTTTGTCTTGACAGCCATCGGGCCAATGCCATGGGCTTTTGTCCCAGACCGATTCGAGAGGAATTGGAATGCTTACTCGAAGTATGTAGACATTGATGCAACACCGAAGACGGGCGCAAGAACAAGCAATTTTGGTCAATTTATAAAATTTCCGATCCTTAACCATTTTTAATCAACAGGAAGGCATCGGCCAGACGTTTTTCCTGACGCGGCCCACAAACTCAATCCTCTGAGGCCTGAATTTTTCATTTCAGTTGGTGGCTTGATCGAAGGATACACAAAAAACGAAGCAGAACGATTTACGCAGTGGAACGAACTCAAATCATTTATCAGCTATTTTGAAATGCCTTTTTATATCTTCCGGGGAACCATGATATTTTCCACAAACAAATGGCCGTCTTGTGAGACGAATTGGTTGGAAAAAGTTACTATTATTTTGTCTATAGAACGGAGATAGACCTACATTTAAGTTCTATTTCAAGGATACAATTGCGGAATGACCCGCTGCTTTTCTGAGAATCGTTTTCGCCCTTTTTTTTACCTTTTTCAGCAATATTCCATTACCATCTTTCAGGACTTCAAAAGTATCCGAATTGCCCAATTCAAGCGTCTCAACCAATTTTTTGGGGATGACGATACTGCCCCGGCTATTGATGCGTATTTTATTATCAACCTTTTCCGACTTGCGTCCCTTCTTTATATTCTTAATTTTATCTAAAGCAACCAAAGCATCAAAATACGCAATCTTTAGAGCCCCCGGGCTTTTAATACCAAACTTTTCCATAATCTCAAATTTCGGCAATCCCATTTCAACAGCCTGAACCAGAGCATTATGCTCTACCAGTTTCTTTTGCACGTCAAACACCTCGTTTATTTTATTTACTGATTGAAATTTGCACTATGCGATAGGTATGAAACAATTGAAGTAATAATAATTCATTTCGATCATTGTTTCAAGCGCGATAGTGTTAGCGAAACATAAAATAAAGGATCGCATCGATTAAAAGTAGACAGCATACCACTATTTGGCATTTTTCATTGGACATTTGACATTCATCATAATCGCATTCAAAAAAAAATTAGAAAAGAGATTCCACATGCGGGCACCCTGCAGCCGGATCCAAAAGCCATTGACTTTGCGCTTTGGTCTGCTAAAAAAGACGAAGGCAAAGCGCATGTAAGACATACGCAACAGGAAACCCCGTTAGAATCGGGGACGGTCCCGCCGCTGTGTTCGGGGACGAAATCCGCAATCAGCCACTGCCGAATTGGACGAGGCGGGAAGGCGCGGAAAGTAGATTGATCCGTAAGTCAGAATACCTGGTTTTGCCGTCAGCCACGCCCACGATATTTTGGGCCGGTGGCTATTGATACAGGGGTCAAGCAAAGCTGGGTGCAGCCCTTCCCGCGATGATGAAACGCGTGAAGGGTTTTTTATTGATACACAATTCAAAGGAGGTAACGTTGTGAAAACAGTGAAGTGGTTTTTGATGATGACGGCGTTGATGTTGTTCGTGTTTTCCGTAACGGGATATGCTTCGGCTGACCATGGAGGAAATGCTCAGAAAAAGGTAGGCATCCTTCTTGTGGCGTTCGGATCCAGCGAAGCATCCGCCCAGATATCATTCGACAACATCGACAAGAAGGTCAAGGCGGCTTATCCTGGCATTCCCGTCTATTGGGCCTATACATCGCATATTATCCGTGAGAAACTGGCCAAACAAGGCAAGCATTTGGACTCCCCGGCAGTCGCCCTGGCCAAAATGAAGGATGAGAAATTCACCCATGTGGCGGTTCAATCCCTGCACACCATCGCGGGAGAAGAATATCACGATTTACGCCGCACCGTGGGTGCATTCAAGCAAATGGGTGCTTTCCAGCGAGTCATCCTTGGTTATCCGCTAATGGCCACCCAGGAAGACATGCAACGCACCGTGGATGCCATTTTTAAAAGCATTCCCAAAAACCGCAAAGCCAAAGAAGCAGTAGTACTGATGGGACATGGCACCCATCACCCGTCCAACGCTTTTTACGCGGCCTTGATGTTCCAGCTGCAACTCAAGGACCCAAACATTTTCGTCGGTACCGTGGAAGGCTATCCCGGCATTGATTTGATCTCCGATTTATTGAAGCAAAATAAGATAAAAAAAGTGTACCTCATGCCATTGATGTCCGTTGCCGGTGATCATGCCAAAAACGACATGGCCGGTGCTGAGGATGATTCCTGGAAATCAGTTTTAACCAAAGCCGGTTTCAAATGTGAGACCATCCTCAAGGGAACGGCAGAGTATGATGACTTCATCGATATCTGGGTGGATCATGTTGGCGGGCCATTAAATCATTTCAAGTAATTTCCTGAAAAGTCTTTCCAGTCCGATTTTTTGTTGTCTGTTTCCTATTGACACAGTAGTTGAAAAAGAGCGTTCCGTCTCTATCTGGAAAAGAAGCAATTTTCCCTGCCATCCTTCAGTCACTGGACACCATTCAATCAATGGTGGCCGGTGACTGAGGGCGCAGAAAAAAAATAATTGCTCCATTTTGCTTGTCCTTGCGCCCGTCTACGGCGTTCCATCCACCGGCACAGATTCTAAATATGCACCGGCAGATGCGCCTTGTAGACGGACGCAAATCCGGCGCAATCTGGTGTAATTATTTTTTTCCTGCACCCTGAAATCCCAGGACAGTTCTCCTATCGTTTTATCATTTGTTTGCGTCTTAATCGTCTTGGAACTGATTCCCTTTTCTCCTGATGTGGATTGAATCCCGGCCTCCAACTTCATATAACGATGCTTCATCGTAAAGCCCGACCAGTGGTTTACAAGTCGGGCAATACTTTCGCGGAGTCCCCCGTCCGGTCCACAGCATATGCACGAGATGGTATTGACCGCATCGCGGGCAAATGCATCGAATCGTTTTTTTACTCAACTTAAGGTTAAACACAATAGATAGGATCCGCTTTTTTTCTCGTTGATCCAATTTCAATGGGCGTTGTTTATCGTGTTAGTATTTCTAATATCCGCAATCAAATCCAGCCAACTGCGGATGCTTTTCAAATTATTGACGTCATTATTTACAATTGGGCTGGTAACACCGACATAGGGATCAGTTCGTTGTCCGCTGGCGTGAAAGTCAAAATTCTTCAGCTTCGCGTAAAATGTTTTAAAAACCTCTCGCTTGGCCGTAAGGTAGATGGTGGCATCCAAAGCAATACCACTGAATTGGATAAAATGCTGAATTAAAATGTAAAAACAAGTAGCTGAAAGGTATTTTGATCGATCATGTTTGTATATTTCCGGGTAAAACCGGGATACCAATAGACAATGCTCAAGCGGGTCCATAAAGAAGAGGATTTCCTTGGATATATGCGCCCCTGTTTCAATATCGGTAATATAGTAATCCGCACAGTTGAAAGCATACTGAAATGATAATCCGAAACGACTGAAAAAAACGGGTGTATACCGCTGTATGAATGTTTGCTTTTTGTTCGCTATGCAAAAAAGGTCCATGAAATCACCTGTCATTCCACGACCAACGCATGATTGGTGATTTACCCGCGGATATACGTCCAAATCACCAATCCACCATCTCCAAAAATAAAAAAAAACCGTTACCCGCTAAACGCGTCAGTCCCTCAACTCGTATACCGGAAACATGGATGCGCCTTTCGGATGATTTTCCGTACGATACAGGGCGCCTTTTTCCAGTATCCGAAAGTCAGGGGTATCGCTGCTTCCCAATGCGTGATGGTGGGTCCGAAAAACCTGACCATCCGTTCGCAGCTCGTAGTCAGGAGATTCTGACCACCCCAGTTCATGATCAACTGTACGATAGAGTTTTCCATCCTGAATGACATAGACCGGGGCATCCGATTTTCCGCCAGGGTGGGATTCCGTCCGATAAATTTTTACCGGGCATTGCATGGACATAGGTATTCTCCTTTGCCGTGTTGGTTTCAACCAATTGTTGTTTGGTGTGGAGAAATTACCGAAAAGCAGAATAAATGGTGGCCTTGGATGGGATGATAAAAAGGGAAGGTTCTGGCAGGTTTTTCATTGCTAAAGACTCATCCTTGCAAATATAGACGTCGCCTACTGGCACCTGCGTACGTTTACAACCCGCTCAATCCGCCCCATCACTGTGCACCGCAGCTGGTCGGTAATCGGCAAGGCAGGTCTTCTGGCTTTCGGATCAACCTACTCTCTGCTCCTTCCCGTCCGATTTTTTCTGGACAGTGGCTGTAGCAGATTTCGTCCCCGATCACAGCGGCGGGACCACTCCCGATTTACACGGGATTCCCTATTAAGCCATTGTGGCACCTTACGTGAATTATTAACTGCTCCAATTCACGATAATTGTCAAGAACAAGTTTTAATAAAAAGTACCCGGGATTCAATAGCCATGGTAATTTACTGTTTTTCTCATTTTTTGCGCGGAATAAGGGGATGATATTGTTTTTCACTGTACCGCCCGAAACTCCAGGAAAAGCACCCATGGATGAATCATGTCAAAATAGATCAACGTATCGGGATCTTCCCGGATGGCGGTTTGCAAATCGAAGGAATCCCCCTTGATAATGGTCACGGGATTGTTTTTGGCGAAAAAAATCGCCGCATAATAGGTGGGATCGTAACAACCGACGCTAATTTTCTTTGGCTGCGCCGCTGCGGCGACATGGCAAGGAACCGTGAATTCATAAACCAGGCGCTGGTTCTTGAGCACCGCTTTGAAATCCCTGATGAATTGAACATTAAACAAGCTGCCGTCAATCTTGATAAAAGTAAAATAGTTGTGCTGCGCTATTTGCTCAAAGGCGCTGTCCTTTATGGATTGAATTTCTCCAGGCTCGAATTTGCCGTTTCGATTTTTATCGTGTTCCTCTATGATCATGCTGGCAAACATGTCATCGAATTTCCACCATACGCGAACCCCGGCCATGCCCTTCTCGTCGAAAAGAATCGTCAGACGCTGCAAAATAAACGCATGGGGATGGGCATGGCTTTGCCGCGGCAAGAGTATTTCACCGCCCATAACGCTTAGAAGGACAACAACCAAGATAATGGGCGCAGTGAGTGTAACCAATGATGATCTTTTGTCTTTTTGCATCGCTGTCTCATCCATAGATATGATCATATCGATAACAAATTCAAAATAAAGCGTCAAAATGAATATCTCTATCAGCGCTGATCCACGCTATGGCGTCATCGGTCGCGCCGCCAACCAATTCCGGCTGGGCATGGGAATCATCGGCGATGATATCCTAGTCTTTCTTTACCGCTATGATGAACTGGCGCCTGCGGATGCAGCGCCGGTCCCGATCGCAAAAATAAAAGACGCGCTCAAGGCAGGCAGCACGGCGCAATGGATGGCCTGGAAGCTTGCACGCCAGCAATTGATTGAGACAAGCAAGGCAGGCTTAACCTTGACAGACAAAGGCAAATCCGCCGGCCGGGGATTGATACGCTCCCATCGACTATGGGAGACCTACCTTTGTGATGTCATGGGGTGCTGTGAAGCGGACGTCCATCGTCATGCCCATCATTTCGAGCATGTTACCGACCCTCGGCTTCAGCAAGCGCTAATGGACGTCACGGGCAATCCTGATCAGGACCCCCACCACCGGGAAATCCCTTGAGCAAAACCGATCACCGACTACCGATTACTGATAACCGATAACCGATAACCGATAACCGATTACCGATCACCTCCGTCACCATCCGTTCTCAACCTTATAATCTCTGATCAAGTCCACTTATTTTGCATTAGTTTGAAAAACTCATTGACAATGTTTTTGGGTTTGCTAAAAAGGGACGCATAAGGTGCTACGAAAGCTTAATAGGGAATCCCGTGAAAATCGGGAACGGTCCCGCCGCTGTGTTCGGGAACGAAATCCGTGAATCACCACTGTCTTTTTAAGGCGGGAAGGTACGGAGAGTAGAATGATCCGAAAGTCAGAAGACCTGCCTTAGGAAAACAGCCACGCCCACGGTGATATTGGGTGGATGGCAACCGTTAAGGGCCAAGAAAGCAGGGTGCAGCCCTTCATGCGAGCAGAGGCATGAAGGGCTTTTTTTATTGCTACCGGTTAATGCCGCACCCCGCATCCGAGAGCGGAGAGGGTTTCGGGCAGGAAATCCTCTCCTGCTTTCGGATCTAAAACAATCACCGAGCAGGGGCAAAAAGATTTTCTCCCCTACTCCTTAAACATAAAAACATACGTTCCCCTTCATCATTAACTGATGCGGGAAACCATTTTTTTACAACAAAGTCCTCTTTCAATCAACCTACGCAACGGCCCCCCAATGCGTAAGGCGCTGGGTGCCCAAAGGCATGGTGGACGGTCTTTAAGGCACCCAGCGCTCCAATTCATCCTCCCATGGCCGGAGATTTACAATTTCGAAGATACTGTCGACTGCGATCTACATAATTGTAAACAAATTCCCATTTTATCAAACGCTACCAACGGATCAGGTACGCGCCGTTATTGTTTCCTGCCGACATAGAACGATAACATCTATTCTTTATCATTATCTTTATTAAGGCTTATTGACTTTTTCACCCGAGTCACCAAGCGCATTTTTAACACCATCCAACCATCCACCAAATAATTGGTACACACCTTGCTATAGGTGATAATTGTCAAATCACAAGCCATCGTGCATCTGTTGTTACAACGATGGATGAAAACCTGCCGTAGCGGAAAGGAGTCCCATGACCATCAAGAATGCATTGACCTTTATCAAGCGAGGACAAGAAGATCGTGCCTTGCGGTCACGGCTGAACTCGGCCAACAGCGCTGATGAATTAAATGAGATTTTAATTACGGAAAAGCTTGATTTTTCCGCCCATGATTTTGATGAAGCCTATCATCACCGGCTCACGCAATGCCAGGAAGAGGAGGAAGCCGATCAACTCAAGGAGTTCAGAATGTGGTGGGATTTTCTATGTCAGATTTTAGGGTACAGCACCTGCGGCGGCATGTGCAGCAGTTGTGGATAGACCTTACATCTCCCTATTTTCACTATCTTTACAAACAAGGAGGCACTCATGCAAAAGACAACCCTTGAAAAAATCTTTGAATATGCATCCATGCCGCTTCACGGCACCCTCTCCCGCAAATTGCGCAAAGACATCAGTTGTCAGATCAATGAAGAAAAAATTTATACCAATGCCACCCTCTTCCTGGGCGAGGAATTCGTTCGTATCACCGAAACCGAAAACGGCAAAACCATTAACACGTATTACGATTGGGAGCGTATCAGCTCGGTTCGAACGATTGCCAAGGTTGCCGATTAAGGGCTTTTTTGTTTGCGTCTGGCCAGTTCCAGGTAATACCGGCTTTGCCGATCAAGGGGATTATTGGCAAGGGCCTTGTTCAGACACGCAAGGGCCTTGTCCATATTGCCCTTTAAATAGTAGGCGGTTCCCAGTTCGCTGAGAATCACGTGATCATCCGGTGCCAGGGCCAGGGCCGTGGACAGGTTGATCACGGCGTGTTCGGTTTCGCTACGCCGCAACTGGACCATTCCTAAGTATTTGTAGGGAGCGGGTTTTCGCGGCGCCAGGCCGATGGCATCGGTCAACAGGTTCGCGGCTTCATCAAGTGATCCGGCTTCGGCCAAAATAAGGCCTAGCGCGGTCAGGGCCGGCTCGTTTTTCGAATCCAGCCGGATTGCCGTGCGCAGATGATCGACTCCCCGTTTTTGCTCACCCTGGGCGATATACGCCAGGGCCAGGTTATAATGATCAACGGTGGTGCCACCATCATCGGAGATGATCTTTTTTTGAATCGCGGCAGATTGAATTCCGGCACAGGCCGTTTTAAGATCAGCGCTATTGAAAATCCCATACGACGGCACCATCACCCGCTGGCAATAGCCGTCGACAATTTTTCGGTAACGCAACTGATCGCTGTTTTCAAGTTGTTCGTACGGCAGCACACTGAACATGGGCACATTGGCCGACGCGGCAAATTCCACCAGATCCAACAGGGTTGAAAAATCATTGTGACGTTCCAGAAAGCCCTGTGTCGCAGCGGACAACCAGCGCTGGTCGCCGATCATGCGCTCGATATCCCAATGGCCATGATAAAGGGTTCGGGGGGCGGAAAATTCCAGAAAGGGATGATCGTCCGTGTGCAGCCGGCCTTTGCCGAAAAGCAGTTTCAAATCCTCGGTCATGATCAGATGAACGAGAAAATCAATGTCCGGGAAAGTGACCAGTGTAGACGATTTGGCATAAACGGCATTTGTATGAGCCACATTCCAGTCCAGTCGCCCGTTATCGTTGTTGAATCCCAGCATGAGATAATCCACCGGCCCCACCTTGATCATGGTGCTATTGGGGAAAACAGCGGCAAAGGTTCTTCCCAGCAGAGAAAATGTCTCCCTGTCCATTTCATAGGCCTGTATCCATTGGGCGAAAAATCCGTCAGCGGTCAGGTGCCTTTTGGCCAGTTGAAAAAATTCCAGGGCGTATAAATTGGCCAGCCCGGCCATCCAGGGATTGGACGGCTCGGAGATGATCACATCGTAAGCCTGCCGGGTCAGGGCCAGATGGTTGCGGCCGTCCTGGACAATCAGACAGGTGCGTGGATCATCCAGGCAGCCGTTGTTCCAGGGATGAAAATAGTTCCGGCACGCAGTGGCGACCGATCGATTGATCTCCAGCACATCCAGTCGGTCGACCGGGTAAAGCAGGATTTCACCAGCCGTCATACCGCTGGCCAGCCCTAGCAGCATGACCTTTTTAGCACCCGTATGGAACAGCATGGGGATATGGGCCGACAGCGTTTGCGTGGAACGATCCCCATGGGAAGAGGCATCGGCCTTGCCGCTGTTGAACAGGGCATATTCCACGGTTCCCAAACTGGTGGTTTCTTTTTCGACCGTGGTAAAGCCGCAGGTGCCTTCGCCTTGAAAAATGACATCCAGCCCCTGGCGGTGGTCGGCAATCTGCCGGGTGCCGTTGATCAATGCCTCTGCCCACCCGATGCGGTCGAGGTCAGACTGCAACGCATCAACGTCCCGGTACCATCCACGAGAAAGCAAGTCGGTGCGCCAGTTGGGAAAAATGGCAATGACCATGCATCCCATGGCAACCAGCCCGGCCATGGACAACCGCAAGCGGCGGCTGCCCGGCTTGGTCCAGGTCAGTGCCAGGAGCACTCCGCCTGACAGGCAAAACTGCAGCAAAATGACCAGACGCAGTCCGTTCATCTTACCCACCCACGGCACCAGCACAAACCCGGCAAAAAGGGAACCGGCCAGGGCACCGACGGTATTCAGGGCATAGGCCGTTCCCAGACGACGCCCCATGTCTTCTATCGATTGCACGTAAAGCCGATTGACCAGCGGGAATGCCGCCCCCAACAACAGGGTCGGTGCCAGCAGTACAGCGAACAGCACCAGGGATTGCATGAGCACAAGCTGAGAAAACGTCTCGTTGTAGGTATGAATCAACTTGGCAAAAAAGAATTGTCCGTTGCCCAGCAGCTGACTCACAGCCAGCGCCAGCATGGCGGCCGCCATTTGCGTACCGGTCAGCCAGCCCAGTGGATTGCGGGCCTTGTCGGCCAGGCGGCCGAACATGATACTTCCCAATGCCAGGCCAATGATAAAGGTGGCCACGACAAGGCTGAAACAATACGTCGTCGGTCCGGCAATCAGTCCCAACAAACGCGTCCACAACACTTCGTAGGCCATGGCGCAGAACCCGGAAACGGCAAAAATCAACACACCCCAGCAGATGGTGCCGGCATGGGGATTGTCGGGTATCGGTGTCATGGTTGTCGCTGGAGCGTGCCGGCGCAAAGGCCCCGATGGCGCCTTCTCGACCTTTAGAAAACGCGAAAACAGGATGCAGGACAGGCCGATCACGCCGTTGATACAGGCAAACAGCACCATACTCATGAAAACGCCCAGGCTTTTGATCAGCACGAACCCGCACAATATCACGCCCAGTGCCGCCCCGATGGTGTTCAGGCCGTAAAGCCATCCGGTGCGGGCGCCGATATGGGTAAGACGCAGAACATAAAACCGGCACAGCACAGGCAGGGTCGCCCCCATGAGCGCGGTGGGCACGATCAGGATGAAAACACAGCCGATAAATGCGGCCACTGGATAACACCAGAAGTGATTCAGAAGCCGGTCATAAATGGACTGGTAGATCGGCTGAACCGCATGGATCAAAAGCGGCACCAGCATGGCGCACAAACCGATGCTGATTTCCATGCCACCGTACAGGGCCAAAAGCGCGTCACGCCTGGTAAACCGGTCGACGATTCGGCCGGACAGATAACTGCCCAACGCCAGTCCGGCCATGAACACGGAAAGCACCGTGGCAACGGCAAAAGGTGCGCTACCGATGATCTTGTCGATCAGGCGCACCCAAATGACCTCATAGACCAGACCGGCGGCACCGGAGAGAAAAAAGCAGCCGGCCACAAAACCAGAGAGCATTTTCCCCTCACCCCAAACAGCAGAACGATTTGATGGAACGGATTTCAATTTATTAACAGATCACTCGGCTAGCGTTGTTGTTGGATGATATCGGGCCATGGCGGCGCGTTCCCCCCATGGCCCGGTTGATATCGTTCAATGACCGATGGTTTATCGCTTGTTATTTCACCGGTTCCTTTACTATTTCACCAGTTCGTTCAACAAAAGAATCGGATCGACACCGGGTCGGGCGTAGTCTTTTGGCTCTGCGCCCTCGGGAAGCTCGATTTCCTTTAGCACCGTGATGAATTCTTCCGGTTGATCCAACCGATCCAGATACCACAAATCTGAGCACAGTTTCGTCAAAACGCTGTTGCCATAATCCGGACAGCCTGTGTCTGCGCTTAGTTTTTCAAGTACAAGAGCGATCCAGGGACTCGAGCTCGTTTCTTTCCAGTAAATCACATTGCGTGCGGTTTGGGCCCATTCCGGCCAAGCAGCGATATCCTCATCGGTCGGGAAAGTGACGCTATAGCCCTTTTTACCCGGCGTTGTATTTAACATCACCATTAGTGCATCCTCTTTGCAGGATGGACTAACGCCCTGTACAAAATAGCTCCCACCGTTATCTATCGGATAAAAGCCTTTTATATACTGCGCCATGAGAATCCCCCCGGTGACGCCGGGACAATAGTGATCGTGGAATTCAAAGGACCGCACGGCATAGGCCGGTGCGTCCTTGGCCACGGCATTACAGATGGTCACGATCCTGAACTCATTGCCCCCGAAAATGCTGTTGCTGAACTTTTCAGCATACAACTCGGCGTTCTCAAAAAGATGCGCGGCGTTGATCTGCTCTATCACGGCAATGGAAAAAATCGACTGCCTGTCGCCTTGACCATAGCCCAGGCCGCTGTTCAGTGCATCCGGGTCCACCTGCAGATACACACAATAGCCTGAACGTTGATGATAGATCGCAAACCAGAGGTCCTTCCCAGCTGCGCTGTGAATCTCCACCAGGCTGTTGTTGCCCCGGCTGACCCCAAGGGTTCGGCTCAGTCCGTCCAGTGCGCCCATGGTGACTTCGCTGTAGACTTCCGCATAGCCCGCGTTGCTAAGGGCGATCAGATCTTTCGAATTGATCCAGGACACCTGTTCCTTTAGCATCTGGACCGCTTTGAGCGACGCTTTGCGCCCCACGGATTTCCAATAGGCATAGTCGCTGTCCGCGTAAGACGCATCAACCGTCTGGGAAAAAACCAGGCCGACCATCAGCGTGAGCATCATTGTGAGCAATATCGTCGTTGACGTTAGAGCATTCTTCTTTCGAAACATGGAAATCTCCTTTGCTTGAATTCGCGCTTGGGTAAAATACCGCGCCAGGGTGCATTCGGCGCACCGTGGGAGAAACCTTCCTTGTTTCGTTATAACGGCCTGCGGCGTTAGCCATGTTCATGTGCGATCGATGGTGGATCGATACCCATTCGTGGATATCCGCTTCCTTGATACCCTTTTTTATCGGATGATATTGGGCCATGGTGGTACGTTCCCCCCAATGGCCCGGTTGATATCGTTCAATGCACGATGGTTTATCGCTTGTTATTTCACCAGTTCGTTCAATAAAAGGATCGGATCGACACCGGGTCGGGCGTAGTCTTTTGGTACTGCACCCTCGGGAAGCGTTATCTGCTTGAGCTCGGTGACGAATTCTTCCGGTTGATCCAACCGATCCAGATACCACAAATCCGTGCACAGCTTGGTTAATACACTGTTTCCATAATCCGGGCAGCCGGTATCATCGGCCCACGTAAATCCAAGCACGATAGCGACCCAGTTGCCGGTATCCGGATCTTGGCGATAGATAATGGTGGCGGCATCGCTGGCCCATTCTGGCCAGGCGGCGATATCTTCATCGGTTGGATAGGTGACGGCGTAACCCTTTTTTCCCGGTGTTGCGTTCAACATGCTGAGCAGGGCATCCTCTTTGCACCAGGGTTGAACCGACTGCACAAAATAACTGCCGCCACTACTCAGAGGATAGAAATCCCGCATATAAAGGGCCATAAAAATACCGGATGTGACGCCAGGACAATAGTGGTCGTGGAATTCAAAGGACCGCACGGCATAGGCCGGTGCGTCCTTGGCCACGGCATTACAGATGGTCACGATCCTGAACTCATTGCCCCCGAAAATGCTGTTGCTGAACTTTTCAGCATACACCTCGGCGTTCTCAAAAAGATGTGCGGCGATGATCTGCTCCATCACGGCAATGGAAAAAATCGACTGCCTGTCGCCTTGACCATAGCCCAGCCCGCTGTTCAGTGCATCCGGGTCGACCTGCAGATACACACAATAGCCTGAACGTTGATGATAGATCGCAAACCAGAGGTCCTTCCCAGCGGCGCTGTGAATCTCCACCAGGCTGTTGTTGCCCCGGCTGACCCCAAGGGTTCGGCTCAGTCCGTCCAGTGCGCCCATGGTGACTTCGCTGTAGACTTCCGCATAGCCCGCGTTGCTAAGGGCGATCAGATCTTTCGAATTGATCCAGGACACCTGTTCCTTTAGCATCTGGACCGCTTTGAGCGACGCTTTGCGCCCCACGGTTTTCCAATAGGCATAGTCGCTGTCCGCGTAAGACGCATCAACCGGCTGGGAAAAAACCAGGCCGACCATCAGCGTGAGCATCAATGTGAACAATATCCTCGTTGACTTTAGAGCATCTTTCTTCTCTCGAAACATGGAAATCTCCTTTACTTGAATTCGCGCTTGGGTAAAATGCCGCGCCAGGGTGCATTCGGCGCACCGTGGGAGAAACCTTCCTTGTTTCGTTATGACGGCCTGCGGCGTTAGCCATGTTCATGTGCAATCGATGGTGGATCGATACCCATTCATGGATATCCGCTTCTTAAAAAAACCTGCCTGGTTTTACCTCCTTTCTCGTGCAGGGAAAAAAAGGTTATTGAGTCTTCATAAGACCAACGACCGCCCAGGGATTACTGCCCGCCCGGGTAATCGCATTGTAGCGCTTTTCATCCAGATTGAATTCGGCAGACGTGGAGACAAACCGGTCCGGCTGGTCCAGATGGTCAAGGGCGGCCAATACCATGGCCGCCTTGGGCGTGTCTTTGGCAGATAAGGCACGCAATGGATCAAAGCTAAAACTCAAGGCAGCACCTCGGCCGCGCTTCTGCTCGGCATCCCAGACCAGCACCATGCCTGCCGGATTGGCAACACTGATCTGCTTTTTCTGGTCATCGGAAAGCGGTTTGACCACCAATCCTTTTTTACCGGGCGTGCAATCCATGACCACCTGAAACGCATCTTCCTTGCACCACACCGGGCAGGCGACCACGGTGTAGCGTTCACCGTCTTTCAACGGAAAATGGTCGAGAATATAATGGGCCATCAGATAGCCCGAGGTAAGCCCCGGGCAGATATGGTTGTGCAACTCGGCGCTTTTGAGAAAGTCGTACGGTCCCCCCTTAGCCCAGACATTGGCCAGGGAGGCCAGGGTGAACATGTCCCGTCCTGCATGGTAGGTATCGATTTTCTCCCAGAAAGCCGCCTTGGAGATGGTGTCCGGGCCGATATTGACCGTGTCGGTCACCCAGTTGCTTTTCTCCCGGCTGATGATAACGGCCTGGCCATCGGTCTTGCGAAACAGCATCAGGCGAAACGGATGGGATTGAGCCCGCTGGAAAAACAGCAGGTTGCCCTTGCCAACAGTGCAACCGGTTTTCTCCTGGGCCTGATTCAGCCAGGGTAGCGCATTGGCACCATCCACTTTAATGTAAGGGGCGTTGGTGAGGACCAAAAGGCCGACATCTCCTTTTGACAAGTTCAGATTTTGCAGGGCCTGGGAAACATTCTCCTCGAAAGTATCGGCAAATACTTGGCCACTAAAGCCGACGCTCAGCAAAAGGACAAGCGTAAAAAATAGACGGGTAAGTCGTTGCATGGTTTTCTCCTTTTTTTCTCACACGCAAATTTTGCTTTTAGCCATTAGCCGTTAGCCGTTATCAGTGCGTCTGGCCTTCCAACCATAGAAAAATCCGCACAAGCCGAGAATCACTGACAACCCGGCGATAATTCCAGGTAAACGGCCCATTTTACTCGATGCCGTTGGCCGGGCTGTTTTTTCGACTGTTTCGGATTGTTTTCCGTCTGCTTCAACGGTGAACTCCAACGCCAAACGATGGCCCATACCGTCGCTGACCACGGCCGTCCAGAGACCGGGCGTTTCTGCTTTGACGATGAAGCACCCATTGCGATCGGTGCGGCCGGTCTGAAAGGCAATCTCTGATTGGGGTTCTTTGATTTCGACCTCAGCGTAGCTCATGGGTTCACCGTCATCATACATGGCGGTGATGCAATGGGCGTTGCTTTGTTCTACGTATCCCTCGACCCCATGGCACCACCCCGTGGATACGGTCAAAATGGAGGCCACCACCATACTGCTCACTATCAGAAAAAGAGTTTTCATTGCGTTATCCTTTCAAACACAAAATCATCCGGTTAATTGCCAATCTCTCAGAGCCTGTTTGAGATTTCTTAACCAGGCTCTCAGGGTTGGCATTTTGCATTGACACTCCCTTCATCGGCAACCAAGCTGTCTTTTGGCTGTTGCCGACGATTAAAATAAAGATATGCGCCAATCCCCAAACCAATGGTCCCAAGTCCGAACAGGGCCGTCATCGGCCGACTTTTGATGGAGAAAAAAATGATCCAAAGATTGCCTAAAATGAACAACAGCGGCGTCAACGGATATCCAAAGGTCCGGTAGGCCCCGGCAGGAAGATTGGATCGACGCCGGATGCACATCAATCCGATGACTGTCAGCATGGCAAAAAGCGACAGGGTAAAACCAATGTACAGTAAAAGACTGTCAAAAGAGGCAGAGACCACCATCACGATGGCAATGGCGGCCTGCAGGCAGATGGAAGCCGTCGGGGTGCGTCTATGCGTGTCCAGGCGACCGAACACAGGAAAAAACAACCGGTCCTGGGCCATGGCATAATAAATTCTCGGCCCGGTCAGAATCATGGCGCTCAGCACCGACAAAAGCCCTATGGCCACAGCGCCACTGAAAAGTCGACTGGTACCCGCACTGAAAAGAGCCGCCGCTGATTTGGCGCCGATTTCCAGCACCCCCTGCATGGCCGCCGGTGGCAGTGCATACACATAAACCAGGTTCAGCAATACATACAAAATCACCACGACACTGGTGCCGGCAAGCAGGGACAAGGGAATATTTCTCTGTGGATTGACGATCTCGGCCCCTAGATAGGCAGCGGCGTTCCAGCCGCTGTAGGCAAAGGAAACAAAAATCAGGGCCACGGCAAATTTCTCCGACGACCAGGGATTGGCTGCAGTAACCGAAAAATGGTCGGTGGACCCCTTGCCCAGCAATAAACCGGCGCCGATAAACAGAACCACCAGAATAATCTTGAACAGGGTCAATCCGTTCTGCACGCGACTGCCGATGCGCAGGCTGTGGTAGTGGATCAGGGAGAAAACGATAATCACGCCAATGGCGGTCAGGGTCAAGGGTGACAGGGTCACCAATTGGACGCCGGCCAGCGTGAGAACAGCGCCACCCCCCTTTATGGGAATGGAACAGGTCTTGAAAAAATAGGTGGCAAAAGCCATGGACGCCGCTGCAATAGGAGCCGAAAAACCGACGATCAGGGAAATCCAGCCGGAAAGAAAGCCCACCGGCCGGCCCAGACTCTCCTTTAAAAAAACATACTCACCGCCGGCCTGTGGGAACCGGGCCCCCAGTTCGCCGTAACAAAGGGCGCCGCACAGGGCGAACAGACCACCGCACAGCCAGCACCAGAGCAATGCCCGCGGGTCACCCAGCTCGGCCATAATAAAGCCGGAAGTCGTAAAAATACCCGTGCCGACCATGTTGGCAACGACTAGGGCTGTTGCTGAAAACAGCCCTAGTTCTCTTGTTAATCCATTTTTATTTTCTGAAACGTTCATGTTCTGGTGTCCTGTCGGGGATCTACATCGACGGATTGCGAAAAGCCTTATTTCATGAAATCACCGACATAGACCAGGTGCTCAAAGGGGAATGGTTTATCCTTCGTCTGCTCGACAATCGTATCCAACCGTCCCCTGACAATATTCTCTTTTTGCTTGTAGCCGGCATGGAACACAATGGCGATGGGCGTATCGGCAGGATAGTGGTTTTTCAACCGTTCCACCAATTGATCGAATTTGGTATGCATGGTGAAAATAACCATGGTGGGATGGGAAGCGGCCAGCTTGTCGATTTCGCGGTACGTGGTCAGCACCGTCGAATGGCTGGATTTGCCCATCATGATATCCTTGCCCATGGCGGCGTTGGCGGCATTGAAACAGCTCACGCCGGGAATGACTTTCGGTTGCAGATCCTTGAACTCCTCAAGGTACCAACGGTATGGGCCGCCATAGATCATCATATCGCCGCTGCCCAAAATCGATACCGTTTTACCTGCTTCAACTGCGGCACGAATTGTTTTAATCAGTTGTGCACGGGATTCTGCACTTATTTGGCATTCGGCCCGCTGTTTGGGATCCTTGATGGATGCGCAATCTTTACGATACTTGCGCCATCCGGCCATGGACTGGTCTACTATCGTTTTGCCCTGCAAATACTCGGCAAATTCCGATTGGGTCTGGTTTCGGCAAACAATAACATCGGACGCTTTGATCGTATTAATGGCCCGCAAGGTGATCAGGTCCGGGTCGCCGACACCGAGGCTGACCAGATAGAAGTGGCTTTCGGCATGTTGGTGGGCCAGGACGATTTGGGGTCCGGCCGTCAGAGCAATCACCATGCTGAAAAAAACAACCCAGATTATATTTAGTTTGTTGGTTCTCATTTCTTCCTCCATCAGCAATGCGTTAAACCGATTAACTGTTAATTTTTTTGTTTGGTTTGCCAGCGTTAATTGGGAACTTCCAACGTAAAGGCCATGTTGTACATATACTCATCACAGGTTCCCGCATCAGCAAAGGGACAGTGATGTGAAAGCATGACCATCCAATAGCCTGATTTTTTCATAGGCAGAACGGCCTTGCCTTGAGCGTCGGTATGGGTCTCCACCGGGAAATGTTTACCGTGTCCTTTCTTATCCATCTTTTTCTCTTTGTTTTTGGCGGCCGCTTGATGGGGAGCGATATCATCGGCCTCGAATCCGGCATAGGTGGCTCTGACTTTGGCATCGGGAAGCGGTTTGCCGTCAAACAGCAACTGAATGGATAGGGCCTCACCCGCTTTAATTTGATCGAGATTGGTTAGTGGAACGATCTCCAGGCGCTGGCCGGCCTTATTACTGAAATTTTTATCGCTGTCACCGGCGATGAGCACAGCCTTGGCCTGAATGAAAAAATTGGTGCACTTGATGGGGTTGGCGATCTCTTTTTTATTTCCCCATTTGCGACCTTCCGGGGTGGTCGTGAAAAACCCCGGTTTGATCTGGGCCGTGATCAGCCAGGCCCCCGGCTCGTCGATCTTAAGCTGATAAAGGGCTGCCGACACCTTGGACAAATCAATGGTTTTACCATCAGGGGCCACGGCCGTGATGGTTTCCACCCGACCGTCCTTCACCTCTTGGTCAACCCGGTTGGCCGAATATTTGTGCCCCCATCCGATACCGATATCGACGGTTGTGCCCACCTTGGGAAAATAATCGCTTGGATTAAGCCACAAGTTATGGGCATGGGCCGCGCCACCTACGATAACCGAACAAAATACAGTGACCATTAGTACGATGTAAGTCTTTCGCAACATTTCAATCCTCCAACACAGATAATCAATAGTTAGTGGGCGACACGCCCCCCATCAGCCAAAAAATCACCCACATAAAGCAGATACTCGAACGGTAGCCGGCCGGTTCCCACCTGATCCTGAATCGTTCCTAAAGTGCCCTGCAGTACCCGCTCCTTTTCAGCATAACCTGCGCTGAACACAATGGCCACGGGGGTGTCCGCAGGGTAATGGGCGGACAGGCCATCGATAAACGTCTTGAACTGCGTGCGCATGGTAAACAGCACCATGGTACTCTGATGGGCGGCCATTTCCTCAACCGACCATCCGGAAGCCAGAATCACTGAATGGGACTTTTCGCCTTCGGTAACGCCGGCTTTGAGGGCCGCATTGGCGGCGTTGAAACAGCTCAGGCCCGGGACCACTTCGGTATCAAGATCGCTAAGTTCGGTCAGCGACCATGAGCAAGGCCCGTAGACCATAGGATCACCGCTGTCGAGCATGGCCACGGTCTTGCCATCGGCAACTGCGGCACGCACCATGGCGGCGAATTCTGCCTGCTTTTGGTGATATTCATCGCAACTCATGCGCCCCCGGGTTTTTTCGGTTTTTGGAACATCGCTGCATTTTTTACCATAAAAAGGAAAAAGGTGGTTATAACCGGTATGAATTTCCTTGCCGGACAGGACGTCTTTGAATTTTTCCTTGAGTCGCTCATGGACGAAAATCAGATCCGCCGCTTCGATGATTTTCTTTCCCCGCAGGGTGATCAGATCCGCATCGCCGGGTCCCACCCCCACCAGATAAAACTTGCTCTTGCCAGAGGCGCTGTTTGGCGTCGCCTTGCATTGCGCATGGTCAAGGGTTTGTCCCACATATATAATGGAGCGCATTTGATCGATGCCGGACAGGTTTTTGGTAAAGCCCTTTACCGTACCGATCGTTATCTTTTCCTGGCCGACCATTCCCGCATTGCCAACGATGGCCACGGGTGTATCGGATGGATAGGAACGTGATAGACGTGCAAACAAATCCTGCATGTCCCGAGGCATGAAAATAACCATGGTGGCCCTATCGTGGCCGGCCAATTGCTCGATGGTGTCCCGGCTTCCCTCCTTGGTAAATGGCGCCGTAAGCATCACTTCTCCCAGGCTGACCTTAAGGGCCGCATTGGCGGCGTTAAAGGCGCTGAGGCCGGGAATGACCGTTGGGTGGAGGTTTTTCAGTTCCTTCACGCTCCACAGATCCGGCCCGTAAATAGTGGGATCACCGCTGCTGAGCAACACCACATGCTTGCCTGCCGATACGGCGGCCCTTACCAACTGGGCGAATTCGGCTTGCTTATCATGATATTCCTCACAGCTCATGCGTTGACGGGATTGATTCCGTTCCTTCACCTGGCTGCAATCCCGGCCGTAAAAGCGAAACAGCACGCCGTACCCGTCCAGGACCTGTTTGCCGCTCAAATCAACATATGGAGACAGCTTTTCACGGGTTTTCGAACTGCAGAAAACCACATCCGCATGGCTGATCGCCGTAACGGCCCTGACGGTCATGAGATCTCCGTCCCCAGGCCCGATACCCACAATTTTAAAGCTTCCCATAGCGCTTGCGGTAGGGCTCTGGGGCGCTGTAGAACTTGGGCCCGCGCAGGCCGACAGAAGGACCCCCAAAAGGGCCAGCCCCATCCATGCCATGACGATTCTTCTCTTCGTATGTGTGCTTTGCATATCGATCTTCTCCATAATTAAACGGTCCTGTTCCAGCGGTTTGTGCGATAACGGGATAGGATCAGAACTTTACCCTGAAAGAAGCGCCGAAAGTCCGGTCAATGGCCGGCCAGCCTTTGGCGTTTGAGTATTCTTCGTCAAACAGATTCTTGACATAAAGGCTCAACACGCCGTCATGAAACCAGCCGGCATTTTGGAAAAGGGTTTGCTGTACGCCGAAGTCGAACAGATTATAGGCCGGGATATCGGTGTATCCGTTGAATGTGGAAGTACCATCAGGATTATCCGTCCAATCTTCAGTAACCTCGTCGTCCTGGTAAGAATAGTCGAGCAGCAGCATGGTGTTCTCAAACAGGTTATAGCGCAGCCCGGCCCCGATCCGGTTTTCGGCCCGCTGGTCCACAACTTCATGGCCACCGGCATCGTCACCGTCATATCCGAAATCCTGCCAGGCCCAGGAGGCATAGAAAGAGAGGTCGTCGGTCAGATGGCCGCCAATCTGCAGCCCCACGCCATTACGTTCCACCGTGCCTTCCAGATTGTCGCCGCCGGACATATAATCATCGATCATATAAAGGGAGTAGTCGATCTGGAGCGCGATATCCCGCCACAATCGCCGCTGAAGAATCAGGTCATAGCCCATGCCGTGCTCGGGTTCCATCTCACGTCCAATGGGTCGTCCCCGGGCGTTGTAGGTGCCGTGGGCGTCGGGGGCGTGCCAGATCTTGCTGACGCCGGCGGACAGCGAGGTGTCCCGCAGCCAGGGTGTCAACTGGTCCATTTTCCAGGTGAGGAAGGATTTGGGCATCAGGTCGGAAAAATGGCGGGGCGGATCCAAGGTGTCGGTTACATTGTCACGTATCCAGATCTTCAAATCCTCATAGCGTGCCCCCACCGTGACCTCCAGCGACGGCACAATGGCCCACCGGTGCTGAAGGAAGAAACCCTGCTTGTTGATGCGCTTGGAACGGTCCTCTGGCTGGTCGTCGAACATCTGGACGAGGTCATAACCCACGGTGGTGGTCTGACTGGGAGTCCAGTCGATGGCATCCGTGATTTTGCCTCCCTGGGTCCACCAGTCGGTGTCCATTTCGGTTTTTTGCGTTTCGAGCGTGGTTCTAGTATCATCAGTATATTCATAATAGCTACGCAGGCGGTTATCCTCACTATAGAAACCGGTGATGTCGAGCCGGCCTGTGGGCAGGGATTGCTCGTAGTTGAGGCGGTAACTATCGGAAGTGCTGTCCCATGTGGATTGTTGCCTGGCGTCGAACACACTGCTGGTGCTGTCATTGATCACGGTGGGGTAGTCCGGGTCGTAATCACTGCCGTCGTAGGCGGGGTTACGCACGGGCTTTTCTCGATCGACATCCGAATGGGAAACACTCAGGGTGATGAAACCATCGTAGGGCAAAACGAAGCCAAGGCGGCCGTAGAAGATATCCTTATTCATGGCGCTGTTACGCAAATACCCATCGGTTTCGTAATGCTGGTAGGCAAAATCATAGGTAAACGCAGATATCGCCCCCTCCAGGGAAGCGGTGCTGTTCCATGTGTCATAGGAGCTGTAGCTGCTGCTCAAGCCGACATCGGGCTTCAGGCTGTCCCGACGCTCGGGGGCCCGGCTTATGAAATTCAGCACGCCGCCGATGGCCTTGCCGTCATACATGGCCGAGTGGGGCCCCGGAAGGATCTCTATTTTTTCGATCAAAAAGGCCGGCAGCATCGAATAATCCACAATATTACTGGATTTGCGCCCGCCGGTTTTCTGAATGGTGGCACCGTCCAGCGCCGTCACGAAGCGTGTGCTATCGAAGCCATTCAGGTAGACGCTGTCGACGCCCGGATCAAGGTCGTTTTCACCCCGGAAATCGACGGCTGCCTGGGTTTTGAGCACATCCAGGACACTGTCGGACGGCGCCACGGGAATGAAATCGTCCATCTCGATAACGGTTTTGAGAGGCTTCGTTTCAAGGCCCGGTGCCCCACTTTTTCCCGTAACCACAATATCTTTCAATTTCTTCACGTCAGAATCCGTTGCCTGTTCCGATTGCTTGGCTGGTCCGGATTCTGGTTCAGCCTCTTGCGCAAACACAGGCCAACTGCCACCGGTGCCAAGTACCAAACACCCCCAAACCACGACTGCCCAAGTACGAATCCATCTCATCTTCCTGTTCTCCCCTCGTAAATTGTTGCAAGATTTTAATGGTCCCAACCGGCAAGACGGCATCTTAAATTGACGACGGGGCAGTTTCGATGTAAAAATAAAGAAGCTGCCCCACTACCGGGGACGCTATCCTAAAGGCAGCCTAAACGTCCTGGCGGGGATGCGGCTGCCTTTTTTCTGCCGGCCATATTCTCATCTTCAGATCCGGCTTAAATGCGATAAAAAACAGGATTGTGCTCAAAAATAAAAAAGCCACAAAACAGGACACCAATCCCTGGCCTTCGGGGGTCCCTAGCCTTCGTGGCTCATTAAGTGTAATATTCTTTAATAATAGGTTAAAACGTTATTGAATACCTATCGGGTGCTGTCGCCTTCTTGGCAAAATTTTCTTTTTCCACCTGACAGGATGTGGGATATAGCCCATATTCACTTCCGGGTCAAGCGTGTAATAGCTTACTGGATAATAGATCTTAAATCACCTTTTTTTCTCTTCTCCGGTTAAACTGCAGCCACAAAGAAAGAAAGTCTCGTTGACTGCCAAAATCGGTCTCAACTCTTGGGAACTTCAAACGTAAAGGCCATATTGTACATATACTCGTCGCAGGTTTCCGCGTCCGTGTAAGGGCAGCGGTATGACAGCACAATCATCCAGTAACCGGGATTTTTCAATGGCAACACCGCCTTGCCTTGGCCATCGGTTTGGGTTTGCAAGGGAAAATGGCGATGATGTCCTTTTTTATCCCCTTTTTTCTCTTTAGGGGCCTGCTTGTGGGGGGCAATATCTTTGGCTTCAAACCCGGCGAAGGTGGCGTTGACCTTTGCATTGGGAAGCGGTTTTCCATCAAACAGCAACTTGATAGTCAGCGGATCACCGGGCTTCAACTGCTCGAGATTGCTCAGCGGGATGATCTCAAGGGGTTGCCCGGCCACACCAGCAAGGTTCTTGTCTTTCCCACCGGCGATGAGCACGGTTTTGGCCTGGATATGGAAATTGGTGCACTTGATGGGGCTGGCAATCTCTTTCTTATTGCCCCACTTTCGGCCTTGCGGTGTGGTTGTGAAAAAACCCGACTTGATTTTGGCGGAAATCAAATACGCCCCCGGCTTGTCGACTTTAAGCTGATATCGGTCGGTCGACACCTTCGTCAAATCAATGGTCTTACCATCGGGATCCTTGGTCGTGATTTCCTCCACCCGGTCTTCCTTTATCTCCTGGTCAACCCGACTGGCCGGATACTTGTGTCCCCAGCCGATACCAATGTCAACGGTCGCGCCGACCTCAGGGAAGTGATCGCTTGGATTGAGCCATAGGTTGTGGGCCAGGACAGGCGGGCAGATTATCATCATCAAAACAGTGGCAAACAGCAGAATGATAGGGCATTTGGTTTTCATTTTTTTCTCCACGGGGTGTTGGTCTTTTGTCGGGTTTCGCGCTGCTCTACCCGACCTACGACTAAATCGCTATCGCAATCGATTTATTACGATACCGATTGCGATAGTATCCTAATTGACCTGTTGGTCACCTTTCCCATCCAGAAAATCGCCCACATAAAGCAAATACTCAAAGGGCAGTCGGTCCGGACCGACTTCTTCGAGAACCGTTCCCAGGGTACTATGCAGCACCCGCTCGCGTTCGGCATAACCGGCACTGAATACGATGGCTACCGGCGTATCCGCGGCATAATAGGCGGAAAGGCCGTCGATGAATTTCTTGAACTGCGTACGCATGGTGAAAAGCACCATGGTGCTCTGGTGCGGCGCCATTTCCGCCACCGACCATCCGGAGGCCAGGATCACCGAATGAGATGTCTTGCCTTCGGTAACACCGGCCTTCAGGGCCGCATTGGCCGCGTTGAAACAGCTGAGGCCCGGTACGACTTCGGTATCCAGGTCACTGAGCTCGGTCAGAGACCATGAGCAGGGACCGTAGACCAAAGGATCACCACTGTCGAGCATGACCACGGTCTTGCCTTCAGATACGGCTGCCCGGGTGAGCGCGGCAAACTCGGCCTGCTTTTGATGATATTCCTCACAGCTCATCCGCTCCCGGGACTTGTCAGCGGGTGAAACATCGGCGCACGACTTCCCGTAAAATGGAAACAGCCGATGATATCCGGTGATGACATCTTTACCGTCCAGGTACTCCTGAAATTTATCCTTGAGCCGCTTGTGGGCAAATATCATGTCCGCCGATTCGATGATTTTCTTTCCCCGAAGGGTAATCAGGTCCGGATCACCCGGGCCTACCCCCACCAGGTAAAATTTGCCTTTGCCGGCGCTGGCCAAGGGCACTGCCTTGCATTGCGCACGTTCCAGGCTCTGGCCCACATACACAATCGAGCGCCTGCGATCGATGCCCGACAAATCGGTGTTGAACGTTTCAACCGTTCCCAGCTTCACTGTCTGTTGGCCCGCCATGCCGGCATTGCCCACGATGGCCACCGGGGTGTCGGCATGATAAGCCTGCGCAAGCCTGGCAAACAGATCCTTCATATCCCGCGGCATGAAAATCACCATGGTGGATCGCTCATGACCAGCTAGCTGTTCGATCGTATCCTTGCTGCCTTCTTTTTTGAAAGGCGCCGTGAGAATCACTTCTCCCAGGCCGACCTCGAGGGCTGCGTTGGCTGCGTTAAAGGCACTAAGACCAGGAACGATCTTGGGCCCTAAGTCACCCAGTTCCTCAAGGCTCCAGATGTCCGGCCCATAGATGGTGGGATCGCCGCTGCTGAGCATGACCACGTGCTTGCCGGCAGCGACGAAATTTCTCACCAGTTGGGTGTATTCAGCCTGCTTTTGATGATATTCCTCGCAGCTCATGCGTGCTCTGGATGAAGTCTGTTCTTTTACCTGGCTGCAATCCTTGCCATAGTAGCGAAACAGGACCCGGTACCCGTCAATGACTTCCTTGCCGCCAAAATCTACGTAAGGGGACAGTTTTTCCCGGGTTTTCGCACTGCAGAAAACCACATCCGCATTGGTGATGGCCGTAACGGCCCGGACAGTCATCAGATCCCCATCCCCAGGCCCGATGCCCACCACCTGATAGCTTCCCGCAGGCGTGGCCGTTGACGCGTCCTGGCTGTTGGTTGCAGGCGGGGTGTGGGCTGTGCAGCCGATCATCATGCCCAACACCAGGATCAAAAGCAAACTGACACGCAACTTCTTTTTTCTCATTCGTTTGACCTTCATGTGTCTTTCTCCATTATTCGTTTAACCATCATCCGGCTAAAAGCTCAGGCGCAATGTCGCGCCCACCGTGCGATCAGCAGCCGGAAAACCGGAGGTTTCGTAATAGGTCGCATTGAGCAGGTTTTTTACATAAAGATTCAAGCTGGCCTCTTCAATCGGCCCTTTTTGCTTCCACAGGACCTGCTCGATGCCGGCATCAAAGGTATGGTAGGCATCAATTTCCACCTCTTGAAAATAATATTCATCGTTTTCAAGTTCTGTGTAGTCCTGTGTGACTTCGTCGCTTTGATAGCGGTAGTCCAGCATCAGCTTGGTATTTTCGAAAAGCTCGTATCGCAGACCGGCGCTTAATCGGTGTTTGGCCCGCTGGTCTAGCTCGGTTTGAGCCGCTTTTTCATCTCCCTGGTTGTCAAAATCCTGCCACGAGTAGGCCAGATAAAAGGAAAGTTTGTCCATGAGGTGACCATTTAACTCAACATCCACCCCATAGCGGTAAACCTCGTCCAAATTGATCTTGTAATCACTGTAATCGGAGGCTGTGTCATAAGCGCTGTTGGTGGCAATAAAGTCATTGATATCGTAAAAGGAGAAGTCAATGGAGAACTGGATGTCATTGAACAGGCGGCGGTTGAAAATCAGATCGTAGCCCATCCCGTGCTCCGGTTCCAGAAACGCACCAGCCGGTCGGCCCTGGGGATTGTAATCACCATGGTAATCCGGAGCGCGCCAGATCTTGCTGATGCCAGCCGAAAGCGAGCTGTCACGCAGCCAGGCGGCCATGTCGTCCATTCGCCAGGTGGAGAAGAATTTCGGCACAAACTCATCCCATTCACGCTCGATGTAGCGATCGAAGCTGCTATTGTGAAGCTCTCCTCGGGATTCATTGCTAACCCAGATCTTGACGGCTTCGTAGCGCCCTCCTAAGGTCAGGTCGACATTGTCCAGGATCCCCCAGCGATGTTGAAGGTAACCGCCCTTTTTGTTGATGCGTTCCGTCTTGTCATCATCGAGCCCCTCATCATAGAGTTTTGCCATGTCGAAACCAATGGTGGTCTTGTGATGCTCCGACCACTCGATCTCATCCTGAAGTTTGCCGCCTTTTTGCCACCAGTCCGTATTCATCAGGCTGGGCTCGGTGTCCCCCATGTCTTCATAGTAGGCCCGTTGGCGATTGTCTTTGCCAGTGTAGGCGCCTATTTTAAATTTGCCGATGGGGGTGGGCTGCTCAAGGTCCATTCGGTAGTGGTAGGACTCCCCATTCCAGGTCGGCTCCTGATACGGGTCAAAGGCACCATCTTCCGTGGCCGGATAGCTGCTGTCATAATCGCCATATTCTCCCCCAGGATTGTTGACCGCCACATGCCTGTCGGTATCACTACTAGACGCGCTGACGGTCACAAACCCATTGGCGGGCAAGAGATAGCCCACACGGCCGTATACGGTTTCAATATCAGTTTCGCTGTGTCGCAGGTAACCGTTGGTCTGATAGTGGCGGTAGGCGGCATCATAGGTAAAATTCTTTATGGAACCGCTCCCGGTGCCAACCATATTGACCGTCGCATAGGAACTATAGCTTGAAGTCAGAGACACATCGGGTTTCGCGGTCTCGTGGCGCTCGGGCCGTCGGGTGACCATGTTGATCACCCCGCCGATACTCTTGCTGTCAAATAAGGCTGAGTGAGGGCCGGGAAGGATTTCGATCTCTTTGATCATAAACGTGGGCAGCAGTGCATAATCGACAATATTGCTCGATTTTCGCCCGCCTGTTTTTTGAACCGTTACCGAGTCGATGGCGGCCACAAAACGCTTGGCATCAAAGCCCCGCAGAAAAATTGAATCAACCCCGGGATCCTGGTCCGTTCCGCGAAAATCCACGGCGGCCTGGGTCTTGAGCAGATCCTGAATATTGCTTTTATCGCCACCGATAGACGAAAAGTCATCGACGTCAATAACGGTTTTTTGGGGGCGAATCTCGAACCCCGGCATTCCGCTTTTTCCCGTGACTACAATATCTTCCAGTTTCTTGACCGACTCCGAATCAGTTTTCTCATCCTTTTCCAATTGTCTGGCGGTTTCGGAATCCGCATCCGCCTGCTGAGACCACGCGGGGCTGCCGCCAATCACACCAATTACAAAAACAACACTGACCCACATTGCACATGCACCTAACCATCTCATTTTTCAACTCTCCCCCTCGTCAATGGTTCACACTCAAGGTTAATGAACAACCGGCAAAACAGCATCTTGAATTGACGCCGGGGCAGCTTCGGTGTAAAAAAAAAGAAGCAGCCCCCGTTTGCCGGGGACGCTATCCGAAAGGCAGCCAAAACGTCCTGGCCGGGATGCGGCTGCCTTTTTTACTCCTCATTTCGGGTCCAGCTTAAATACAGTACAAAAACAAATAGCCACAAAAACTGAGCACCGGCACCCATCCCATACTTCCCTGGCACCAGCCTTCGTGGCATAGTGAGTGTAAAGTCTTTAATGATTAAATAAAGCGCGACTGAGAATCTATCCGGTGGTGTTGTCGCCTTCGTGGCGAATTCGTTTTTTCACCAAACAGATTGCGCGATATAACGCATATCCACTGAGGGGTCAAGCTCACAATGAAGTACAAAATCGTCGACATCGATTGTGGTTTGGGTGGGCTTGACATCAAGCCCCTGCATCCCGCTTTTCCCCGTAACGAGAATATCTTCCAACTTCTTAACCGACCCTGCATCAGAATCCGATACGGGTTCCTATTGCTCGGTTGTCCCGGATTCTGACGCGTCTTGTTGCGCATAAACAGGTTCTCTCCGTCGGCCGCAGCGTTTACGATCCATAAAAACAAAAAAGCCACAAAAAACAGGGGCACCCTTTTTCTTACCTTCGTGGCCCCCCAGCCTTCGTGGCTTAGTGAACAATCTATTTGGATAATAATTTTCTAAAACGGTACTGGCTGTCTATCGGGTACTGTCGCCTTCTTGGCAGACAGGTTCGATTTTACCCGATAAAGAACGAGATATAGCTCATATTCACTGCCGGGTCAAGTGCGTAATGGGTTACTTAACAACGGCCGGAACAGATCATTTTTTTCCTATTTGACGGTTTGTTTCTCGAGTAGTACAAAAGAATTGACAAACTAAAAAAGATCATCTAGTAGAATGCTCGTCTTTTCCCTCTCCCCGGCTGATTGACGGACAACAAAGAAAGACGCGATTGGAAAAATCATTCTTCTTTATACGATTGCGTGTGATAGATTTCAGGTCTTTGCATTGGCAGATGAGAAATTGTCATCAACGCTTTTCAAAACCCTTATTGATAATCATTGTCATCTTTTTGCTGATGGGCGGTTGTGCTGTCGTGGGACCGGACTATTTGCCGCCCGACATTTGTACACCGGATAGCTGGCAGGCGGATTTTGGCGGCGCTGAGGACGTCACGGCGCCGGATCCGTCTCGTCTGGAATCCTGGTGGGCCAATCTGCACGACCCGATCCTCTCTGATTTGATTGACCAGGCATTGGACCAGAGCCTAGACTTCAAACAGGCTGTCTCACGGGTGCGCGAAGCCCGCGCCCGCCGCGGCGTGAGTGATGCCGACGGGTTTCCCATACTGGACCTGTCCGCCGACGGCACCTGGAGCCGCAGCGGCACCCAGGCGGTGCGGCAATCCTTTGGCGGCGCCTTTGATGCCGGATGGGAGCTGGATCTTTTTGGCGGTGTCCACCGTGCCAAGGAGGCAACCCTGGCAGACCTGCAAGCCGAGGTGGCCAATCTGGCCGATGTGATGGTCTCGTTGACGGCCGAAATCGGTCTTAACTACATTGATATGCGGACCTATCAGTCACGCCTGGCCGTGGCCAAGGCCAACCTGGCCACGCAGCAGGAAACCTATGAGCTTATCCAGGGACGCTATGCTGTTGGCCTGAGCAATGAACTGGCCCTCCAGCAGGCCCGCTACAACCTGGAAAGCACCCGCAGCCGAATTCCCAGCCTGGTGACCGGGGGAGCCGCCGCACTCAACCGCTTGACCGTGTTGACCGGCAAACCGCCGGGCACGCTCAATGCGCTGTTGACCCAGCCGCATCCCATTCCCACGGCCCCCATCACCATTGCCGTGGGCATTCCGGCCGAGGCCCTGCAACGCCGCCCCGACATCCGCAAAGCAGAACGGGATCTGGCCGCTCAAACCGCCCGCATCGGTGTGGCCGAGGCTGAGCGCTATCCAAAGATTCGCCTTTCCGGTTCCATCGGCCTTGAAGCCGGCAAGCTGGCGGACCTTTTAGATGGTTCGGCCCTGTTCTGGAATCATGGACCGCGCATTTCCTGGAATATTTTTGATGCCGGGGCCATCCGCAACACCATCAAGGTCCAGGAAGCATTACAGGAACAAGCCCTGATCGCTTATGAAACAACCGTGCTGGAGGCATTGGAAGATGTTGAAAACGCCATGACCGCCTTTGCTCAGGAGCAATTGCGGCGCATGCGACTGATGCGTGCAGTGCAGTCCGCCCAGATCGCCGAAAAACTCTCGCGTGATAAATTGTCGGCCGGGCTGATCAATTTTTCCGATGTTCTGGATGTTCAACGCACCCTGCTTTCCTTTCAAGATCAACTGGCCGAGAGTGACGGAAGCGTGACCGCCAACCTGATTCGGCTCTATAAAGCATTGGGCGGCGGTTGGTCGCCATCCATGCTGGATAAAGGAGCATCAACCCCGTGAACGATCTTCGCCCCGCCCCGGATTCCGAAATTACTGAAACCCTGGCCCTTGATAAAAAATCGGGTCATCGCCGCCTTGTCGTATTTGGCTTGGTACTTCTTCTTCTCATTCTTGCCGGTGTGGGATTCTGGATCTGGCGTGACCGGAACATGCCGGATGTTCGCACCCGGTATAAAACCGAGGTGGTCAAACGCGGCGCACTGACGGTCACCGTGTCCGCCACCGGCAATCTGGCGCCCATCAACCAGGTTGAGGTGGGCAGTGAACTGTCCGGTATCGTAGAAAAAGTTGTTGTGGATTTCAATGACCGGGTCAAGATCGGGCAGCCCCTGGCCATCCTGGACACCAGTAAACTCAAGGCCAAGGTCCTGCAATCCAAAGCGTCGCTGGCATCGGCACGGGCCAGGGTACTCTCGGCCCAGGCCACGGTCGAAGAAGCCCGCAACCAGGAACAGCGTCTGCGCCGTTTTCGTGAAATCAGCGGGGACAAGGCGGTTTCACAAAACGACATCGATGCCGCGGTGGCGGCCATGCACCGTGCCCTGGCGGACAAGGCCATGGCCGAGGCGTCCGTCCAGCTGGCCCAGGCCACCCTGGAAGAGGACGAAACCGATCTTTCCAAGGCGGTGATCGTTTCTCCGGTAAACGGCATTGTTCTCACGCGGGATGTTGAACCCGGACAAACCGTGGCCGCGTCGCTGCAAGCACCGGTCCTGTTCACCCTGGCCGAGGATCTGGCCCGTATGGAACTGATCGTTGACGTGGATGAAGCGGATGTGGGCGCGGTCAAGGAAGGGCAACCCGCCCAGTTCACCGTAGATGCTTACCCCAATCGTCGTTTTCCGGCGCATATCACCCAGGTACGCTATGGCGCCAACGCCCTTGAGGGGGTGGTCACCTACGCCACGGTGCTCAATGTGGACAACTCGGATTTGACCCTGCGGCCCGGCATGACCGCCACCGCGTCGATCACGGTTCATCAGATCGACGATGCCCTGCTCATCCCCAATGCCGCACTGCGCTTTTCTCCGCCGACCGACCAGCGCGCCGGCACCAGACAACGGGGCAGCCTGATTCAAAAACTCCTCCCCCGTCCTCCTCATCGTAGGCCCAGCCGCCGACCGGCACGCAAAACAGAACAAAAGCAAAACCGGGTCTGGACGCTGCAAGGCGGTCAACTCACGCCGGTGATGATCACCATCGGCGCCACGGACGGATCCAAAACGGTCGTCACGGGAGGGAATCTGCAAACCGATAATCGGGTGGTCGTCGAGCAGGTCAGGGTAACCCGATGACCGCCACACCACTCATCCGCCTGGACAAAGTCACCAAACAGTACGGCCGTGGCCAAGCGGCCATGCTGGCCCTTAAGGGCATTGATCTTGACATTCAGGCCGGTGAATTTGTTACCGTGATGGGCCCCAGTGGCTCGGGCAAGTCCACCTGCATGAACATTCTTGGATGCCTGGACACGCCCACCAGCGGAATTTTCTATTTCCAGGGGGTGGATGTCGGCAAACTATCGGCAGATCAACGCACCCTGCTGCGCCGGCATTACCTGGGATTCGTGTTTCAGGGCTTCAACCTGCTCAATCGCACCTCGGCTCTTGAAAATGTGGAACTGCCGCTGGTCTACCGCAGCATTCCAGCCGTTCAGCGGCACCGCCGGGCCCACAGTGCCCTTGCCGCCGTAGGGCTGTCCGGCTGGGAAACGCACACACCGTCGGAGCTGTCCGGCGGGCAGCAACAACGCGTCGCCATTGCCCGGGCTCTGGTAACCGATCCCAAGGTCATTCTGGCCGATGAACCCACGGGCAACCTTGATTCGGCCCGCAGCCGGGAAATCATGGAACTGCTCACGGACCTGAACCGAGAACGCGGCATCACGATTATCATGGTTACCCATGAATCGGAGATGGCTGCTTACGCCAACCGCCGGATTCATTTTGTGGATGGGCTGATTGAGGGGGGGGTAGTTGGTTAGTTAGTTAGTTAGTTAGTTAGTTAGTTAGTTAGTTAGTTAGTTGGTTAGTTGGTTAGTTGGTTAGTTGGTTAGTTGGTTAGTTGGTTAGTTGGTTAGTTGGTTGGTTGGTTGGTTGGTTGGGTTTGTTGAGTTCTTTGGGTTTGTTGGGTTCTTTGAGTTTGTTGAGTAGTTGGTTGTTGGTCGTTTATCAATGACAGAATCCCTTCAACCTTACACCTTAAGCCTATTTTCACCGATAACCGATAACTGATCACCGATCACCGATCACCAATAACCGATCACTGATAACCGATCACCGATCACTGATAACCGATCACCGATCACCGACTCGGAGGCCCCCATGCTATGGGAAACCATCCTGCTCGCCCAACGTGAAATCCGCCGCAATGCCTTGCGCTCATCATTGACCATCCTGGGCATTGTCATCGGGGTAGCGGCAGTCATCACCCTGGTAACCATCGGTGGGGGTGCCACGGCCAAAGTAACGGCCGATATTTCCAAGCTGGGCAGCAACCTGCTGCAGGTTCGGCCGGGACAGCACATCCGTGGTCCCGGCGGCACCCGCGTCAGCGCAGACAATTTTGAAATCGCCGATGCCATTGCCATCCGCGATGAAATTTCAGGACTCGCGGCCGTGGCACCGTCCGCCAATTCAAATACCCAGGCCATTTACCGGGGCCGGAACTGGTCCACATCCATCACCGGCAGCACCGATGCCTTTTTAAAGGTCCGCAACTGGACACTGGTTCTGGGACGCAACTTCACCGATCATGAATTGGGCGCCGGTGCAGCGGTTTGCATCATCGGCGCCACCGTGCGCAAGGAACTCTTTGGCGGTCAGGACCCCATCGATGAATCCATTCGTTTAAAAACGCTTTCATTCAGGGTTGTGGGTGTGCTTGGCGCCAAGGGCCAGTCCAGCTTTGGTACGGATCAGGACGATTTCATTCTCATCCCCTTGCACACCTTCCAACGCCGTATTTCCGGTAATCGAGAGGTCAGGGCCATCTACCTGTCCGCCCACGACGGCGTATCGACAAAGGCCGTCAAGGCCGATGTGGAGCGTTTGATGCGTCAACGGCGTCACCTCCCGGAAGACAAGGATGATGACTTCCATGTACGCGATATGCAGGAGCTCATGAGCACCCTCACCGGCACCACCCAGGTTCTGACGGCACTGTTGGGCGCCGTGGCGGCGGTGAGTCTATTGGTTGGCGGCATCGGCATCATGAACATCATGCTGGTTTCGGTGACCGAACGCACCCGTGAAATCGGCATCCGTTTAGCCATCGGCGCACTGGCCCGTGATGTGCTGCTGCAATTTCTCATTGAAGCGGTGGTCCTTTCCTCTTTTGGAGGGCTGGCGGGTATCCTTATAGGATTGACGGCGGCCGCCATTGGTGCGCATGTGCTGGGCGTGCCGTTTATTTTGAATAGCGGCATTATCATTGTTGCATTTCTCTTCTCAGCTGCCGTGGGTATACTATTCGGTTATTTCCCGGCCCGTCAGGCCGCGCGGCTGGATCCCATTGACGCGTTGCGCCACGAGTGATGAGTGCTGATCTCCTTCACCGCCGACAATACCCACTTGCCCGTGCCCGGACGCGTGGAGCTAAGGCTGAATTGGACAGCGGGTTGCCAGAACCAATCATCTTTGCTAATGACAACCCATTCAACTTTTCTGCAAATAAAAACATATGGCGACCACCAAAGCACAAAAAAAGAAAACCAAACGCAAGAATAAGCTTCAGGCCCGTAAAAAAGCCCAGCATGCCGAGGCACGCTCGGACAGGGCCGACTTTTTTTACGCCGAATCCCAATGGTATCAAGACCAGGGAAATTTAGACAAGGCACTGCATTTTATTAAAAAAACACTGAAACTGGCGCCGACTGACATCGACTCCATCAAAGCCCTGGCCAATTTGGGATTCTTAATGGATGACCCGGATGTGAAGCTCGATGGTCTGACCCGGTTGTACCGCAGCGGCCAGATGGAGGATCTCCTTTTACCGCAGTTTGCCAATCTCTTGGTCGATAAAGAAAAGTATGAACTGGCCATGGAAACGATTGATCTGCTGATCGATCGGATGCCGTCCCTGAAGGTCAAAAACCGGCGGCAACTCCGGTCCGATGCAGAGCAACTCAGGCGTTACTGCCAGTATCGATTGCAAACCCGACTGGAACGGTCGACCCCGACCTCCCAGAAGGCAGCCGCCCGCCCCACGCATAAAAAAAAGCCGCCGGCGGCAAAGAAAAAAGCGCCCCCGGCGAAGGAAAAAATACCGGCAGCGCCTCCCAATCCTACCACGCCGGAGCCCTCGCTGCCGGACATTCCTGTCACCGTCGTTATTGACCGGGCGTCCTTTGAAGCGCCCCTATCCGCCGGCTTGGCTTCAACTTACGAGCAATATCAGGTCGCCTTGGAATCCCAGCGCATTCGCTTCAGGGAATCCTTTGAAAACTTGATCTGCCTGCCCCACCTTACCGGTGTCCACTCCCTGTGGTACCAGGAAGAAACCGCCCGCAAGGTGATGAGAAGCCTTCGCGGACGCGCCCTGTTGTCCGACGAAGTAGGGCTGGGCAAAACCATCGAGGCCTGCGTGGTCCTGAAGGAGTATATCCAGCGCGGCATGGTTAAAAGTGCCCTGATCCTGACCCCCACACCGCTGGTCAGCCAGTGGCAGGAAGAACTGCAAGCCAAATTCGCCCTTGATTTTCCATCCACCGACGATCCTGATTTTCGCAAGTCCAATGGGACGTTCTGGGAGCAGCCGTTTATTCTGGCCTCCATCAATCAGGCCAAATCCAAGCGTAACGTCGATGCCGTGACCGCCCGCGAATATGACATGGTGATCGTCGATGAGGCCCATCACCTTAAAAATCGCAATACCCTCAACTGGAAGCTGGTCAATGCGCTCAAGAAACGGTTTCTGCTGCTGTTGACCGCCACGCCGGTGGAAAACAACCTCATGGAGCTGTACAACCTGATCACCTTGCTCAAGCCGGGCCAGCTCAAAACGGCGTCGGCCTTTCGGGAGCAGTTCATGACCAAGGGTGATCCGACCAGTCCGCAAAACCGCAGTCGCCTCAAGGAACTGCTCGGCCAGGTAATGATTCGCAATACCCGGGCGGTGGCCAAAATCAATATCCCCCCGCGTTTTGCCGAAACCGTACGGGTCGATCCCACCAGCGCGGAAAAAGAACTTTACGAACGCATCAACACCTTGGTTCAAGCCATCAACCAGGCCAACGGCACCGGGAACAAACTGTTGCTCAAACATCTGTTGGCCGAAGCCGGATCTTCTCCACAGGCAGTGGAATTGACACTTTCACGCATGCTGGGAAAAAAGGAACTGCTGCTGGATCATGAAAAACAGATAAGGGCCATCCGCAATCTGACCCGGTCCATGGGGGATACGCAGAAAAACAAAGTTCTGCTCAAGCTCATTCGCGGCACACCGGGCAAAATGATCATCTTTGTCAAATACATGGGCACCCTGGACCATATCTCTGATTTTCTCGCCTGGCAGAAAATACCCCATGCCGTGTTTCACGGTCAGATGAAAAACGCGGAAAAAGATGCACAGATCGAGCAATTCAAGGCGCAATCCGATATTCTGGTCACCACGGAAATCGGCGGCGAGGGGCGTAACCTGCAATTCTGCCATCAGATGATCAACTACGACCTGCCCTGGAACCCCATGAAAATCGAGCAGCGCATCGGCCGGATTCATCGTATTGGCCAGGAGAAGGAGGTACGTATTTTCAACCTTTGCGCGGCCAACAGCATCGAGGATTACATCCTGGAAATCCTGGATCGGAAAATCAACATGTTCGAGATGGTGATCGGTGAGATCGAAATGGTTCTCGGCCGCGTCCGGGGCGAGAAGGATTTTTCCGACCGTGTGTACGAAATCTGGATGGATGCGGCAGTGCCGGAAGCGCGTCAAAAGGGCTTCGACCAGTTGGCCACGCAGCTCAAGCGGTCCAAAACACGCTACCACACCACCAAGCAACTGGATGAGAACCTTTTCGGAGAGAATTATGAGCTCTGATTCGAACCACGCCATAGAATCGTTTGTGAGCCGTTTTTTTGCCTGCCGGGGGGCTGTGGTCGAAAAACGGGGGACCGGTTTGGATGTGCTCGCGCCTGGGGACCTGGCAAAGCAAATCGGCATCCCGGAGTATTGCCACCTGACCGTGGAAAGCGAGTCACCGGAAGACTACAGCGTCAACTACGGTTCCCCGTTGCTGGAAACCATCACTCAGGTCGCTGGAAAGCAGATCCCCTTGACCATCGTCCAGCTTGGCTTTCACTACCTCAAAAGCCAGGGATTTGACAGACTAATCCAGGAGGGGTTCACCTTTCACGGTGCCATTGGTCGCGTTGACAACACGGCCGAAATACGCACCGATTACCTGTTGCTGACCTGCCGTTTCCTGGCCCAGAGCGATGAACAAAAAGAGGGGTTGATTCCCCTGGCCTTTAATCTTGAAACCGGTGCACCGGTCGTCAACCTGGAAGAGATGCTGGACGCCGCTGAAAAAAAATTTGAGCCGGGTGGCCCCTGCAGCCCCCTTGAAGCCGAAAAAATCGAGTCCATCGTCCAATGGGTCAACCGCCAGGCACCCAATTGGGTTGATGCCCAGATCCAGTCTTTCCGTGACAGCATGAATCGCCGTTTCAAAAGGGATGTAACCAACCTTGAAGCCTATTACACCGAATTGAAGCAGGAGATGACCGAGAACTTGAAGCGCAGCGGCCTGTCCAAAGAGTTAATCAAGGACAGACAAGAAAAAATTGCGCTGATACCAGAGGAAATGGCCAAGAAAAAGGACGACCTGTTTAAAAAATACAGTATTAAGGTAAATATCAGGCTCAGCGGCGTTATGCTGATCCGCACGCCGGCCGTCAAGTTGTACTGCCAGGCCACCATTGGCCGCCGCAAAAAACCCTTCACCCTGTTTTATAATCCCATCAACAAATCCCTGGACCCCCTGGTTTGCGACGGTTGTGGGCAACCCGCGACCAGCATCCATTTCTGCGATAGGCTACATCTGCTGTGTCCCGGCTGCGCGCCAGCATGCCCTGTCTGTGCCGGCGGTTCAAAATAGCCGACGGTGAAAGCCGGATATAAGCAATATCGCAATCAATAAAGGGTAAAGGGGGCAAACAAACCAAAATGATCGGAATCCTTCTCATTGCCATTGGCAGCCTCGGTGCCGCCAGTTTTTATGTGCCTTTTAAAAGGGATTATTTTGGGGTATCGGCGGGCGTGTTACTGAACAATGTGGCCCTTACCTTTCTCGCCGGCGTACTGTGGTTCATCCAGTTTCACTTTTTTGGGATGGGCAAAAGCCTGCTGCCGGCATCGATGGATGCTTTTGCATGGAGCATCCTGATGGCCCTGAACATTGCCATGGCCAATATTTGGGGCCTTTTCCTGAAAGAATGGAAGGGTGTGGATCGCAAGACCATTGTCGTACTGATCGTCGGTATCTTGATCCTCATCGCTTCCACATTTATCGTCAAACTCACCTGATCCGGCATCAGAAAAGTAAGGGACAGCGCTAAATATCTCAATAAGTCGCATCAAATCTGATTTTGACAAACGGAGGTTGAAGGGTTTTTCTTCTTTAACCGCTGTTTCCTTTTTTGGGGTGGCGGGTGGGCACCGTTATGTGCGGGAGGTCTACCATATCACTTGAACTGGATACTGACTGAAGGCAGCATCGCTCGTGATCACCGGTAGTTGTTCGGTAAGCCCCTGGGCAATGATCATCCGGTCAAAAGGATCCCGATGGTGAAAAACCAGATCGATTAATTTGAATAGGTGCGTTTTCTCGATGGGCAAAACCGTTATAGCATTTTGTTCCAGATGTTCCGAGATGAGCCGATCGAACGGAAGCAAAAGCTCAAGCTTGCCGATGCTTGTTTTTATGGCAATTTCCCACAAGCTGGCTGCGCTGATAAAAATTTCATTGTCCAAGTCGGCGATATGGCGGCGGGCATCGACGCTTAGCTTGTCGCTACCGGAAATAAACCACAAAAACGTGCTGGTATCTATCAGAGCACGCATTACATATAATCCTTGAAATCGTTGAGTGGTTGGTCAAAATCGTCGGGCATTTTGATCAGGCCCTTGGCTGATCCGAATTTGCGTTCTTTTTTGGTTTTTACCAGCGGAACAATTTTAACAAAGGGTTGACCGTTCTTAGTGATAATGACCTCGCCATTGCTGACGGTTTTTTCGATCAGCTCCAGAAAGATTTGCTTGGCCTGGTTGATATCGATGTTAAGCATTTTATATGCTCCTGTTTTTGTTTGCGGCTACATTCGGTGGTAATTTCAATTTTGATTTTCTTGGCATAATGCATTTCATAACATGCCTTTTTGAAAATGGTTCATTTAACCTTTGACATTTGATGTATATTACATCATTTATGTTCAAAATAAAATACATCATAAATTGTCCCTATTTTTCTTGACAATTGCCATTCAGGTGTTTGGAACTGTCTGGGACAGTTCTAAATATCTCAACAAGTCGTATCAAATCTGATTTTGACAAACGGCGGTTGAAGGTGTTCGACTGGCGTGGTCATTGCCCCCTGAAAATATGATCCAATTTATCAGATGATGGTGCCGGTGAGAATAAAGATGTATTCCACTGTCGGATAAGTGAGGCTGGATTACGTCAGAAGCCGCAAGGACCATGACAGGTCCTTTGTTCGGACAGGTCTCAAGCGGCGGCACCCTTTCTTCATTCCCCTTTTACCTTTGGATGAAGGTGGTGGCGTCAATAATCTGGATGCCGTCAAATTGCTTCAGATTCCTTCGATGGTGGTACCGGGATAGGGGTCAAGTCTGCTTTTAGCTTTTTATTAATTCAATAAGAGTCAAAAGCAGACTTGACCCCTTTATGCGGAATCTCATGGACCAAATTACAACAATGCGATCTTCTAAAAAAATAAAATTGATCAAATTTTGAAGTGGTTAAGTATTTTTAAAATTGTGAATTGAAATTAGGGTTCGCGCAAAAATAAATTCACAAATTGTCAGTGTTCAGGCGCCCGCTCAGCAAGGCGCGAAGACAAAGGAATATCAGGCATATTCCGTGTTTTCGCAACGCCGCTGAGCGGGATGGATGGGCGCTGAAAATGTGAAATTATTTTTGTGCGAGCCCTTAGTATTTTGATCAAATAATATTTGTTAAATTCTATAGAACTTTTTAAAATAATTATTGCATATGTTCATAACATTTGATAATTGAGTACTTTTCAAACTTCCAGTCCTAAAAATATAGAAAGAACCTAAAGCAAAATAAGTTTATGCCTGAGTTATTTGAAGGATAATATGCTTGCCTTCTTTTTTCTTTTTAGTGTTGTTAAATAATTGGCAAAGCAGCTTCTACTATATAAAGCAGAAAATCTACCAAAACAACTTGCGTATTATATTTATGATATCATAATGTGTTAAGTTGCTGTATGTTAGCTAATTAATATTATTTAAATAAAATTTACTATTTAGTTCCCATCCATAAATTGCTGTTTTCAGCCGTGTGACGAGAAGTAAAATTGGGGCGAAGATTCTCCAAGGCAGCAGTAGACAACCAAGCCAGTCTCAATATGGGCAAATGCTCACAGATGCGCTTCCTCGGACGCAGCTATTTACTCGCTTTTGATACCCGGCTGTTTTCAGGCGTAGCCTAAGCCGCAGTTGCCAATTGCTTTCGGGCAATCGTTAGCAGGTTGGCTGCGACAACCGATGAAAGCACGTAGCTTTTGAATGAGCGAAATCCTTTCCAGGTGCAACGGGTCAAGCCGAAACTGCGTTTGAGCCAGGATATTCCCGATTCGATTCCGGCGCGGAACTGTCGAAGCTTTTTGTAAACATAGTGACTGCGACACATGTCAGTCTCTTCGTAACGACTCACACCCCCATAGAGAATGCAATGAGGAATAGCCTTTTAACAAGACAAATTGATTTCAATCTGATATTCTCACGTTGTGAAGAATAAGCGGAAAAATCGATTTAGCCCGGATGACCTGAATCAAATCAGTATAGAATCTTTAAACCGCCTGAATAAATCGGATTTAGTCTCGCTGACGTTGAGGCTTCGTGATTTCGGGATCGAATTGTATGAGAATTTAAACCAGGATTCCAGCAACAGCTCCAGGCCTCCGTCATCAGACGATCCTTTTAAGAAGAAAGATAAAGCAGATCCGTCCAAAGAATCCAAGACCGAGGATCAAGAAAAAGACGGTGATAACCCCGCAGTCGATGATCAACCCGTTGAAGATCGAAACGCTCCCACAGCATCCGATGACAGTCAAAAACGTAACGCAGGGCGTCAACCCGGCTCACAAGGCTTTTGGCGAGCACAAAAACCTAAAGCCGATTATATCGAACATCATCATCCGCAGCAGTGCATCATCTGCGAGAAAAAACTTGCCTTGAAGGTATCGCCGCACACCGGTTTTTATACCTATGAGCTGGAAAGAAATCCAAACGGCTTGGAAATCACCTGTACCCTTCATTATTATTATAGCGCCGTTTGTGAGTGCGGGCATGATAACATCGAGCAACCCGGTGAAGGATATGTATCGATTTTGGAAGGCCGCAAACGAAACATCAAATTGAGCGAGTATACGATGGTCGGTCCGATGCTCGCCACTTTCATAGCGGCATTGAATCGCCGCTGCGGTATGTCCCGCAACAAAATCAAGGAATTTCTTCAAAACTGGTTGAATTTTGAGCTGTCCATTGGTCTGATCTGCAAATCAATTCGAGAAGTCGGCATTGCCTGTAATCCCGTGGTGGATGAGTTGATAAAGGAATTACAAAAAGAAGAGCAAGTCCATCTGGACGAGACCCCCTGGTACCAGAAGGGCATCTTTTTATGGGTTTGGGTGGCAATCAGCAAGACAACGGCAATCTATCGAATCGGTACCCGTAAAAAAGAGGTACTGTTGGAATTGATCACCGAAGCCTTTTTCGGGTGGCTGATCACCGATGGTTATGGGGCTTATCGAAGCTACTCGAAAAGACAGCGCTGCCTGGCCCATTTAATCCGAAAAGCCGTTGCGTTAACGGGCGCGGTGAACGAGGATGCTCAGAAAGCCGGGGATTGGTTCTTGAGGAAACTGCGAGGGCTGATCAAGACAATGGCCCAGGGCGAGGATGGCAAGAAAAAATGCAACCCAATCCTCGCCCGCTTAAAAAGGGCTTGCAATCTGGGATCCAAATCAGATCATGCCAAATTAAAAGCTCTGGCAAAAGAGATTTTAAATGATTGCGATGCGGTGGTGGCGTTTGTTAAAAATCCCGGCTTGCCAGCCACGAACAATGAAGCCGAGCGTGCCCTGCGGTGGGTGGTTCTATTCCGAAAAATCACTTTTGGCACCCGTACAACCGAGGGCAGCCTCTCATTTTCGGCGACGCTAAGCATCATCGAAACATGCCGGCTAAGAAACATTGATCCCTGGAACTATATCGCGGAAGTTCTTGCGCAAGGGCGCAAAGGAATTGTCATTCCTATCCCAGCTGTATAAAATGCTGCCTTTTCTATGGGGATGTAAATCGTTACATTGCCCCCTACTGAGTCTTGAGATTATCAACGACCACATTGTGGCATTTTTTGATATGTGCCTCAAAGGAGCTTCAGAGAACACCATCGAGGCCCTTGATTATCCTGAGGCCGCCTTTGAAACAACCCGCCAGGTGAACGATGATGGTGATGATGGCGATAGGCGGTTGCTTTATTCCAAGCCTTACATTTTAGTATTATACAAAGGACTTAGTTTTATTGTGTCTGGGTCCAAAGCGACAAGTTGCAGATTTGAAAGTGATTCGGGGAAGGACTCGCGGGGTTTGAAACCGGAGAGATCAGGGATTTGATCATTCTTATTGGATGAATACATTTGCTTTGGATCGATTTTCGGCATGGTCAGCGAAAAAAGATCCCTTTGGTCTTGTAGCATGTCACTGTCGTTGTTTGAAAATGACCATGATTGGATTCCTTCAGTCGCCTTGGGCGTGATGCCAATGGGCAACGTATTGGGACGAAAGGCATTGATCTTGTTGTACTCGCTGATAAACGCAAACGCACTGAATTCCAATTCTTTATTGCCGTTACCCTTTTCAATTAATTCAAAATCACTCCCTGCATGATGGCTGCGAAGCGAATAAGTAGAAATTTGAAAAGTATTCATACTGACCCATCCCTTGGTGAAATCAGAGTTCCGGGTGCTGTCAAAAAATGTCAAAAAGGCCCCGACCAGGGATTGCAGAGCAAATCCGGCACGCCCAAAATTTCGGTACTGAGCATTTGAAAGGTGGGCATCCGTTTCAATGGCCAGGCCGGAAAACGCTGCCGAAAGCTCCCAATCTTTGTCCTGAGAGGTCAGATATAAGGCATGTCCCATTTCATGGACCAAAACAGAGCTTAACGCCCCCGCCGCCACTTCGATCCAATTGCTGTTTTTGAATGTCTTCATGTTGATGCCGAAGATATTTATTTCATAGTTCGACTCAGCATGGCAAACTGACAGCTGAAAAAGCATCACCAAAAAAACAAAGCCAAAAACACATTTTTTTATCATACCGTCTGACCCCTTTTACGAAATATCGCCCAAATGTGTTGGACGATGTCTTCGCAAAATTTATCGGGTCAGTAGTAAAAGCGCTTTAACTGGCTTCACTAGTTTTACATATTTTTCTTTTTTAGTTTTCTTTTATTATGAATATTATTAGAAAGTTAAAGAATTCTCTAAAATTTGTTTTTCTACATTCAGTCATTCATTAAACATCAAAAAAAGTATAATTATTTTCAACTAGTAGTATACAAAAAAGCAAACTTAAAGCGTTTGTTCAGGAATAATCGCCAGGGCATCGTGAATGTGCCGAACAAAGATGTCCACAACCGCAGGGTGTTTGCCAAGCCCGTTTTCCTTGACCGTCACCTTGCAACCGGCATCCAAAAACGCCTGTTTCCAGGAATCCTCGTCTCCGGCAATGTCCTCTTGAAGATGGACGCCTGCCACCAGCATCAGAGGCACCAGATGCACATGCTTGACGCCGGTTTGCATAACACGATCGACCGTCTGTTCCATCGCCGACTCGCCTTCGACAGTGGCCACATGGATGTTGACGCCGGAAACCTGAATGATTTGCTGCAACGCCGGATAGGCGGTCCATGCCGGGTGATCGGTGCCATGGCCGATCAACACCGTTGCCGTGCCATCGCCTGCCAAACCATTCCCCAATATCGCATCGGTAAGCTGTCGGTAGTCGACAGGGGACGTCAACAATGGGAGTCCCATGCTGGTACGTAGGCGACTTTCTCTCACCTCATCCAGCAACCGGTAGAACTCATGACCACAAATCAGGTGCATGCTTTGCACCACGGCCCAGCCATATCCCTGACCGGAAAGTTCATCCAGAACCTGAACCGGATCTTTCATATTAGCCTGATGCTTCTTTTTCATGTGCGATCGCACCATCCGGGAAGTGTAGGCCCAACGCACCGGATGGTTGGGAAAAGCGTTTTTAACGGCAGTGTCGATAAAGCTGTAGGTATCAAGCGCCCGTGATGTGGTACCGAAGGCGGCCAGGACAATCGGTGTGTTTTTTTGCATTGGGTATTCCTCCTTGGGAAACGATGACCGGTGATCGGTGATCGGTTGTCGGTTGCCGGTTGTTGGTGATCAGTGATCGGTTGCCGGTGAACTGTGAACCGTAAACTGTGAACTGTTTTTAGTTAGAACGTCAGATTCAGCCCGGTGAGAAATCTGAAACCATCATCCGGGTATCCGTGATGAACCTCGTATCGTTTATCAAAAAGGTTATCGAGATTGACAAACCACTCTACAGCCAGTTTCTTGATTTTAAACGGCTGGATGGCTTTAAAATCCACGGTGGTGTAATCATCGAGGCTCTGGTCCTCGCGGTTTTGAGACTCGCTATACTGTTTGCTGCGATAACGCACCGTTGTTTCCAGTCGGGTACCGACAGATTTAAGGGTGTATAGCAGTGCCAGCTTGAGTTTCACCCGCGGTGTATAGGTCAGTTCATTGCCGGTCTCTTCGATTTCCGAGTCCTGGACAACCGCACTGGCATCCATGGTCAGCCCCAAGTCAAGCGCGTATTTCCAGGCCGCCTCCACCCCTTGTCGCCAGCTGCGATTGGCGTTCACCGGCCGGTAGATCAGGTCATCACCACGCTCATAAGTGATGGGATCACTGACATCGGATCGAAACAAGGTGACCAGAAATGAGTGCGACTTCCCCTTGCGGAACTCGGTTGACAGGTCGTAGGACCAGATTTTCTCTTTGTCCAGGTCCGGGTTTCCACGAGACTGATCGATGCTGCCATGGCTGGGCTGATAAAGCTGGCCAAAGTTAGGAATATTCACCGTGTAACCGGCATTGGCCTTGATGGCCCAATGCTTGGCCAAACTATAGCGCAGGCCACCGGAAAACCCGGGATTTACGTCAAAGTCACTGGTGTAATCGCCGCGGGCACCAAGGGTCACAGAAAAGGCCTGCCAGTTGCGGTCCGCTTGAGCGCCGAGCCCGGCGGTGGTCCGATGGTGGGTGCCGGAAAGGGTATGGTCCACATCGTCACGCTCCAGGATGCCGGAGAGTTGCAGTCCCCATTTTTCTTCCGCATCGGTCCAATTGTTCTCAGCTTTCAGCCCGTATTTCTGGTTGTCCAGGGTGGACACCAATTCGGACTGACTTTCATCTTTCAAATCGATCAGGTCCCCGTACAGGTTCAAGGCATAATCACCCGTCGAACCGATAATTCCACTCAGCCGACTGTCCAGAGAGCCCTTTTGATAGGATTGGCGAGCATCCGGCGTGGGATTGTCCTCCGGGCCGGCAGAACCGTATTCCGACAGGTAATAGCGCCCGTTCAGTTCAACCCGCTTTCCTGCACCCAGTTCCCGGTCCCAATGCAAGGATAAGTCTCCGCTATCCCGATCGCTGTTGGTTCGCTTGCCGTCGCGATGCTTGCCGCTGGCCGTAACCATGGCACCGCCCTTTTTCATTGAATAGCGGTGACTTACCGTACCCTCTACCTGGCCATAGGAACCACCGGCGCCACGGATACGCGTAACGTGCTTGGATTCATCGTCACGGGCATCCACACTGTCCCGGGTTGTGATCACAATGGCCCCTTCGCTTGCCCCCGCTCCCAGCCAGACCGGCACCGGCGGTTTGAAAACGGTAATCGATTTAACGATATCGATGGGAATCGAGGAGATATCCGCGCCACCGTACTGGCTGCTGTTGAGCGGCCGGCCGTTGAGCAGCACCAGAACACCGCCGGCTTTTCCGGAGCCACGAATGGAAATCCGCGAGCCGATGCCCGAGCTTTTTTTCACGTCTACGCCGGCCATGGTATTCAGCGCCTCTTCCACACTGAGCAGATTCCGTTTTTCGATTTCCTCAAGCCCCAATATAACCACCTGCTGAGGATTCTTTTCGATGAAGGCATCGATCCGTTCAGCTGTCACCACGATGCTGTCCATCGCCGTTGCATCTTTCGATTGGGCGGCATGGCCATGTCCGTGACCGTGACTCTCCTGGGCGGCAGCCATGCTCCAGGGAAGCAATAGCATGACTAAAAACATCCACCCCATCGGTGTCAATAAAAAACGAAGACGCATCTTTTTCGTGTGTTGATCGACAAACTGCTTTTGTTTCACACTTTTTCTTTTCTCCACGATTCTCCTCTTTCTTCCCCCCGGAATTCCCAACGTGACCGCATTTGGTACCTATCGAATGAACTCATTGTCGCAGGCATGGCCAGCTCCTACAAAAAGCAGGCAATCAATAATTCTCAATTTTCCATCCACCACTCACCGATTACCGATCACCGCTCACCGCTCACGGAGCAAAACACCCGTAAAAACAGCATCAATGGCCATGGCCAGCGGTGTCGGCAGGTCCTTGATATCCACCTGGGTCTTTAATCGCTCGACCTTTTGTCCGGCGATGTCACCGGCGATCGCCAGGCACCACTTTCCATACCACTCGAAGTTGTTGATCGTTTGACGGTCGGCACCGTCACTGATGGCCATGGCCGCTTCAAGAAAGCCGGCGTAGGTAGGGTCCAGCAGGACCTGTTCCACCCTTCCCGCCAGGGTGGAATCTTCGTCCCGGCAGTTGCAGTCGATTCCATGGGCCAGCCGGGAAACACTGAGTTGCCGGTCGCGAAGCCGCTGAAACACATCCCGTTTACCAATAATACCGTTTTGTTTGGCAATCGCCTCCCTGACACCGGCATAGGCAGCCCTGGCGATCAATTCACCCATCTTGCAGTGGCCGCCGGCATTGTCCACAAAAGGGCCCTGTCCATCGACCACAATGATGTTATCCGTTCCCGTTCCGGTTGCTGCCGCAGTCAACGGATTAAAGGAACTTCGGATGTCCAGGTCCTGCAGGGCGGCGCTCTTGCCTTCGGTGGCGGAAATGATCGCCCGGGTCATGGCCCGTTTGCTGAGCCGCATATTGGTCAGAAAAATCATGTTGATCGTGCCCGGCTCGTAATAATTTCCGGTATCCGTACCCATTCTCACGGCATTGCCGCGCACCCCGGCCGTGACCAGGGCGTAGACGGTCATCGCTTTGAAAGTTTCTTTTTTCACGGCCAGTTTATCCATATCGGCGCCGGTAAAAAGAAACGAACTGGTGGAGGCCTGCCTGTCGATCACCGGGTAGACCATTTGATGAAGCGGTTCCAATCCCCCCATGGGCATTAGCGGCCAGCATGGCGGTGACGAATAATGGTTACCGATGGTGAGAAGCCCTTCCCGTTCTCCTTCCAGGGTCGAAACCGCCGACAGCGGGATTTTAAAATCAACAATCAAACTCTTGTTGGTAAAATCTTGAATCGTGCTGGTGGCAACGCATGCCTTTTTCACATAGGGCAGGTCAATGCTGATCGGCCGGGTGTGGACCACTTTGCGAGGCAACACCTCGCAGCCGGGATCGGAAAAATTTTCGGTATAGATCAGTGATGCCAGCCAGGCCACGAAGTCGCCCAGGTGAGCCCCGGCCCGGCAGGTCAGATCACAAGGCAGGGTATATATTTTATGATTTTTTACCGCATCCACGCCATTCCATCCATCGCGCTGCAAAAGGGCCTTGGCTGCTTTGCCATCCGTGCCGCATCCATAAACAACCTGCGGGTTGAAAGCCGCCCACTCCATGGGGGTTACCGGGACCACCGCGCCGCTTTTGCCCAGATCAGGCGGGATCCCGCCGGCGGCTTTGATCATCTCATTTTGAAATGAGTCGTTGCCCGGCGTCATGATTCGACCCGATCCCATCAGGCGCATGACTCGCTTACGTTGCGGCTGAGGAATCGCGGCGACCTTTTGGGCAATCAGGTCAAGCATCTGCCGGTTTTTGGTAATCAGGTGATCCGCTGCCACCGGCCGGTCAAAAAGCGTGCCCAACAGCTTGATATGCCGAAACGCATCGTCCATATGACGGGTTTGCATGACCATCAGCGGCACACCGGCATCCAGTTTTTTCACCAAGGCTGAATGCAATGAGGACACGATCACTAAATCGGGCCGGAGCGCCGTGATTCGATCGGCTGCGGGCGAGAAAAATCCGCCCACAAGAATTTTCTCACCTGCACCGCGTAGGCTGGCACTATGATAGGTTATGCCGCGCAAGGCGTCTTCAGCACCAATGGCGAAAATGATTTCCGTGGCTGACGGTACCAGCGACACCACACGTTTGGGGGCTTGTTCAAAATGGATTGCCTGTCCAGCGTCATCGGTAATATCAACCGGCGATGCCCAGACAATTGACCACCATCCCGACCAAAAGACCAGGACGAGTATCAACACCCACCATCGTTTATTGTTTATTTCAAAGTTCACGGCGCTCTCCAGGTTATTTTTTCGATACGGCAGCATCAGGGTTTTGTAAGCAGCACGTCATAATCAATATTCTCATGAAACATCTTTTTACGCGTTTTGGTGGTATCCAGCACATATGACAACACACCGGGATGGTTCAATTCTTCATGTTCCCAGTTAAAATGGTGATCGTGCACCCCGGTGATCTGCGCACCTTTGTTCGAACCGGCCACCACGGCGATACCGGCCAGGGCCTTGATTCGGCTGAGCAGATAATCATTGTCACTTATGTCATCACCGCAAACGACCACCAAATCACTGCCCAGTTTGGAAAGCGTGACGGCCAGCTCCGGATGTGCGAATGCGTCCACCGGTGCCATGGCAATGGCCGCCGGTCCGACATGCTGGATCTTGAAGGGGAATTCCTTGGCGCTGGTTTGTGTCTCGGCAACATCATGCATGAACGAGCGCACCCCATCAGCGGTGATCAACACCCGCTGCGACAAGCCGGTCGATCGGCTAAAAACGGTTGCCATGGCCACATGGTATTGTTCAGCAATGGCTGTCAGCTGCGCCTCATCCGCATCGTTCTCATTGATGGTCGGCAGCACCCACAGGGCCGGTCGCTTTTGCGTATGTGTTTCAATCTGTGAAGAAAGCGTGTCAGGTGTCAGCCCTTCGTCTGTTGGTACAAGACAATGGATATGCAAAAGCCCCGGTTCGGGAAGATGATGAAAGCCGGTAAAGTCCGCCATCCAGGGCTGGAGATAAATCGGCCGGTAGTAGCCCAAATCTCTCTTCTGCATTCTTGAAACACGTTGTACATCAGCCCATTTGCCGTATGCATCCAGAGGGATATCGGCCATAAACACCCGGGAGGTCTCGTGAGCCCCTGCAAATATGGCCCGTCCCATTGGATCCAGCACACAGGATACGGCCTGGGTACAATCCATGGTCAGGTCCTTGCCGGTCCGGTTACAAGCCGCCAGGTAAAAGCCGTTTTCAAGCACCCTGGCCCGCCAGACCGTCATCGGGTCAAGTCCGCCCACTGCCGGCCAGTTGGCCGGCACCCAAAGCAGATCCACGGATTTTAGGGCCATGGTCCGGGTGATCAGACCGCTGTAACTGTCCGCACAAATGGCAATCCCGACCCGTCCCCAAGGGGTATCGGCCATGCCCTGCTGAACTGGGCTGCCTGCCCGGGCCCAGCGTCTTTCGGCGAGTATTTTTCGATATTTGGTGATTGGCTGACCGTCGGGCCCCAAAAGGACCGCGGCATTATAGAAGATATCCGTGGCTGGATCACGCTCGGCAAAAGCGATGCCGATATACACATTGTAGTTGGCGGCCACCTCGCTCATGGCACGGATGGTCGGCCCCTGGTCGGTTTCCGCATACGGGGCGATATCCTGACGGGATTTAAACGAGTAGCCACTCACGGCCATTTCGGTGTTGAGGATCAGTGACGCGCCGGATTCCGCAGCCTGACGATTCAGACTGACCAACGCGGCGAGATTCTGATGAGGCTTTTTATGGTCTGCGGCAAAATGAATCAGAGCCAGTTTCATGCTGGCCGGTTGCTGGTCAGACGCTTGATCCACCATGGTAAAAAGACGGTTGGCGCATCCTTGGACCATTGTCCCGCCAAATAAAAAAATTAAAACCATCAGGAGTGTGCGGACGCCAACAGTTTGTGTTCTACCTTTCACAACGGCTCCTGTTAAGGGTGAAGAAATTGAATCCGAACGTTGAATAAAAAACCCCGAACCGACACACCTCTCGATCCGGGGATATCCCTTTTTTATCCTCAAAAATCATTCGCTTGCACCCTGTTTCGTGGATGATCTGCGATGCTGATCCGGCAGGTCTTCTGACTTTCGGATCACTCTACTCTCCGCACCTTCCCATTTTATCAGTCAAACAGTGGTGTATTACGGATTTCGTCCCCGATCACAGCAGCGGGCCTGTCTCCGATTTCAACGGAGTTCCCTTTTAAGCTCAAATGAGCACCTGGACACAAATGTAAAGTTTTTTGTCTAAGCCAAAATGGCATCAGCGGTCAAGGAAAATATAAAACCGTTCGCCTTAGTTTTTATTATCCGGCACGTAAACCATGGCGCCATCCTCCAGCCGGTAGGCCACCCCCAGACGCGCACCCATGCCCTTGGCCTTTTCTCCGCTTATGCGGGTGGCCTTGATTTTTGTACCTTGCTTGGTGATGATTTCCATTTCACCGGATGCCTTTTGCTTCATGATGGTCATCTGAGAGGTCTGATCAAACAAATCCTGAAGCCGATAGGCACTGAAAAGCGTCATCAGCAGCCCCACGATAAAAACCAGGCCGATGTCAAACAGGTTGGCCACGCCGGTCATGGGATCATCGTCCCGGAAGGCCGGATCGCCAAACCCCTTGCTGCGATTACTCATTCGCCGCTGTTTTAAGTATTTCATACCCGCCTCGTTTTTGGTCGTTCATGATCAGCTCGGTGGCCAGCTCCATGTTTTTTACATCCTCTTCGATCCAGCGTCGCCTGATCGTGTAGATGAAAAAAGCCAGGGTACCGATGGCCAGGCCGACAACCGTCGTCGTAAAAGCAATCACCAGATCCGTGGTCAGTTTGGTCATATCGCCCTGCCCCAACGCGGCCAGCCCCGTACCCATGGGAATCAGGGTCCCGATCAGGCCCAGGGACGGCGCCGCCCGGACCAGAATCCTCAGGCGGTCCATGGATCTCCAGAGTCTCAGGGAGGTCTCCTGCAACAGGTTCTCCACGATCGTATCGGTATCATCATCTTTTGTTCTGGCTTGCTTCAGATCCCCGAGATATCGGTTAACGCGATGGGAAACAACGTCTTTGCATGCGCCTGATTTAAGAAGCGCCGGAAGCGCTATCGGGGAGGCATCTTTCAGGCGGATGCGGGACAGCCATTCGGCAAAAAAAGATCCGCCATAGACGATGATCACCAGCGTCAACACCACGAGCAACAACAGCACCGGATAAAGCAGAGAAGAGGAAATCAGGTAGATAAAGGTTTTGAGCAGGGCGCCCAGGTCAATCATGTCAGTCTCCTTATCTTTTTTATTGTTACCCCGAAACCGGCACCAAAGGTCAGGGCAGCGACAGCGACCATCCCCATCAGATGGGATAGGCGCGTTGACGGTTCCTCACCCGGACAGCAGGCCAGGCGATAAACCTTATCCAGATCGCCAAATTGGGGCATGACCGTCACCGACACCAGAAAATAGGTTGCCACCAGCAGCATGGCTGAACCCAGAAAAGCCTCGGAGGACACCATTGCCCACGCTTGGAAGCGGCTGACCAGCACCATGCTGGCAAGGCCCACAACGAGAAAGGCCAGGTAAAGGCTAAATACGATAATCTTCGGATGATCCGGAAAACAGGTGATCAGAAAAGCCGATGAGATCAGGATCACCGTTATGCACACCGGGCAGGGCAGCGCCAGAATCAGCCAGGCCCGGCTGCGGCCCGAATCGATGACCGACGATGGTTTGTCACCTTTGAGCAATACCACCCCCCAGACCAGCATCACCGCGGCCAGGGCCAGATGAACGATCATCCCGGACCCAATAAAGGCCTGAATGGCGGCCAGGTGGCGAACCGGATCAATACGGGGCAGAAAGCGCGCGGCAATGCCGAAAACAACGCCATAGGCCAGGGCGTAAAGCAAGACAACCCAAAGGATCTCCCGTGCTCTTTTCTTCTGCCCGGCCACATAGGCAATCCCTACCCCGCTTTTAACGGCAAAGATACCGATGCTGAACAATACGCCTAATATGAGACTTTTATAGAGCACCTTTCCTCCTCACCCCCCACACAAACAACCCGATAATAAAAAGTACAAACACCGACGCGACCCACTGAACCCCCGATGATGTCAGGTCGGTGGTCTCATCCTGGGTCTTGACGTCTTCCATTTTGTATCCTTCAACGGTTTCAGCCTTGGCCGGTCCGTCTTTTCCCTCGGCGCTGTTTTTCTCCTTACCGGCCTTGCCCTGATCGGCCGCTTTTTCACGGCCCGGGCTTTCTTTCAATTTTTCGAGCAGGACTTTCCGATCGCTGGTCTGTTGTTCCAGTTTTTTGGCGGCCATCTGTTCGATGGCCAGCTTGAATTTTTCCACCATTTCTGGCGACAGGACACCGGGCAGGGAAATCAGGTTGACCACCATCTGGTTGAGCATGGGGTTGTTGCAGGTATGATCGCAGCAGGCCACGCCTTTTTCCACCACGTTAACGGCGTATTCGGCGGCCAGCTTGCGGGTCACCGTTTCTTCGGGCTGCCAGTACCCTTTGCGCACGGTTTCCAGCATACGGGCGGTCATGGACTGATAGGCCCAGGGATTATGCTGATTGAAGAATTCGTCCAGTTCCATGCCGTATTTGTCTTCCACGTAAACCTCGAATACCTGCTGCCATTTGTCCGCATCCACAGCCGTCGGCACGGTCACCTGCCAACCCCAGAGGTTTTCGGCAAAGTCCGCCATCTGGCGCGCACCGCCATAGTTGTCGCGTTGCATACCCTCGATCCACTGAGGATTGAGATAGCGGGTGCGCATCTCGCGGCCGATGGTTTTCTCGACATCTTCCACCATCAGCTCGTCCTTCTTGCGGTGCATGGTCACCATGGTGTCGGGCGCCGTGCCCCTGACATTTTTCACCGCCAGGCTCATTCCGCCCAGGTACATGAAAAAATCGTCCGTATCGATGATGCCGATCACGTTGGTAGAACGGGAGTGCACGGCCACATCCACATCGCGCAGGTTTTCCTTAAAGGCCGACTTTACCGGCACGGCCCAGCGCCCCTGGCCCACGGCAAACTGAGCGCGGTTGAGATAAACATTGCTGATGGCATCGTCCGCTTCCCACAGCCCTGACGCACCAACCATTTCCTCGACTCCATTGCCGTAAGAACCGGGCTTTTCAGTAAAAATCCGGAAACGCGATTGGGTGTCAGCCTCAGCAGGGTCCATACCCGAGGCGACCAGGGCATCTTTGATGCGCCGTTTATTGCCGGCCAGAAAATTCTCAATGTCGGTCTGGGCCATGGCTTTTTGCACGGCCTTGTCCAGAAAGACCAGCTTTTCCGGGAACATGTCCCGATACAGCCCGGACGGATTGATCAGTACATCGATGCGCGGACGCCCCAAGCTTCTGCCTGGAATCACCCTGCAGCCGGTCACCCGCTCGCTTTTGTCCCAGACCGGTTCGACGCCCATCAGCGATAAAATCGTGCTTTCGTTGACCCCTTCGTTGCGCGTGGTTTCCGTGGCCCAGAGCACCACACCCACCTTCTGGGGATAGCGTCCCTCTTTTTCCAGCTTGGCCTGGATCATCTGCTCAGCAGCCCGCTTGCCGATCTCCCAGGCGGCCCTGGACGGCACCTTGGCCGGAGAAAACCCGTAAAAATTCCTGCCCGTGGGAATGGCCGCGAGATTGCGTAAGGGATCATTGCCTTCTCCAGCCGGAACGTAGCGGCCAGCAAGGGCACCAATGAACCGATCCATTTCAAACCCGGCCGAGCCGATAAGATCTTGCTTGATCTGCTTTGGGTCCGCCTTGGGGTTCTGCTTTTCGATCAGCTCGAGTGTGGATTGGGCCGCATCGTCATCGTAAGGTTTGCCGAAGGTGTGCAAACCGTAAGGCAGCGAATTGGTATCGATCTCGTGAAGGTAAAGATGAATCTTCTCCATGGCTTCATCGGTCATCTCGGTAATGCCAAGATCATTGGCGATACCGGTTTCATTGACCAGCGCGTGGATCGATCGCATATATTCGGCGGCGGTTTCACTGCCGTTTTTATGGGCGATTTCATACTGGTGAAACAGCTCATGGATTTTTTTGTATTCGCTGTATAGGTCAGCCTCTTTCATAGGCGGGGTCAAATGGTCAATCATCACCCCCCGGCCGCGCCGTTTAGCCTCGATCCCCTCACCCACATCATCCACGATATACGGATAAACATTGGGAATGCTGCCGGTCATGATCTCCGGCGGATCCCAGGGTGCAAGACCGGCCTGCTTGCCCGGCAACCATTCGTAGGTAGCATGGGTGCCCAAATGCACCATGGCATCGGCCGAAAATTTTTTTGACAGCCAGAGATAGGCGGCAATGTATTGATGATGGGGATAAAGCGTGGTGTCGTGGTAGAGCTTCATGGGATCATCGGTCCAGCCCCGGGCCGGCTCGGGCAAAAGCACCACGTTGCCCAGGCGAACCATGGGAAAAACCAGCCGGCCGCCCTTGGTCATGATCGCTGAATCGACCGGATCGCCCCACTGGTCGACAACCGGCTTTTTAAAGGCATCGGGCAGTTCATCGAACCAGGTCTGATATTCCTTTAGGCTTACGCTTTGGGCCTCGCCGGCCGCCAGCAGCGCATCCAGTTCGCCCGGTGCCCATGAGCCGATATTGCGGCCGGATGTGAGCACCAGATCCTGGATTTTTTTCTCGGTTAGCGTATCGGCGCCGTCAATACGATAGCCTTCTTTTTGCATGCGCGCCAGAATTTGCTCAAGACTTCTGAAAACATTGAGATAAGCCGCGGCGATATTCTGTTTGCCCTGGCTGTGGTTGTAGTAAATGATGGCCACCTTTTTCTCGGCATTGGCCTTTTTCTGCAGCACGGCCCACTTCTTCAGACGCGGGATGAGGAAGTCGATGGATTCCTGGATGGTTTCGTAAACAAAAAGCCGTCGCCCGATCTCAGGGTCGACGATGGCCTTTTTTCCGATCAGCACCGTCGGCTCGATACTGCCGGACAACTCGGGCGTGGCCACGGCCCAGGCCGTTTCCATGGTCCCCAGACCGACATCGCTTTCGCGCCACGCATCGGTGGTTTCAGCAAAGGGCCGGATGACATTGAAAACCGGTATATCCAGCCTTGCCAGCGCCTCACGGATCCCGTCGTTGATGCCGGATTCGAACTTCATGCTAAAGGCCAGCAGCATGTCCACTGGGGATTTTCCGTCAACCGGTTTCAAATATTTATCAAAAACCAGCCGGACCGGACCGAAACAGGGCACCACGCTAAACCCGGCGCCTTCCAACTGGCGGATCAGGTCGTCGATTGCCTCCACCTGTCCTTCCTTAAGGGTGTTGGCATAACACATGATGCCCACCCGGGGATGGCCGGCATCGAAGCCGTCGCGTGCCTCGAGCCAGCGCTGATAATCGTTGATGTTGTTGAAAGGCTGGTCCGCGTCTGGATGGTGGATACAGGTCTCGGGCAGCTTTACCAAGGGACTTACCGAGACGTCCGGATCGATGTGCCGCTTGACACCCAGCCGCACCATGCTGACCAGGTTGGCCACACTCTGATGGTGGTAGTACGCCATTATGGTTTCATCAAACCGAAAACCTTTCCTGGACAGGTCTTCCGGGTCGCCGGCCGCGTTCAGCGCATATACCACGCGCCCTTCCATGAGACCTTCATCGACCATATAGTTGGCCAGCGCCGACATCATCACATGGACAAAAACCACGTCCGCACCGGTAATAAATGCCTTGGCGGCCTCATCTGCATTCAGATCGGCCAGGGTGAAAAAGCGGGTTTGAATCGATTGGGGCAGATCGAGTCTGTGTATGGCCTGGTTAACCTGATAACTGTTGATATCGACTTCTAAAATCGCCACCTGCCCAGCGTGGGCGGATGCCGCCGGCACCAGTATCATCAGCATGATCCACAACCAATATTCACTTAAACGGCGCCAGTACCTGTGCATCGGTCCTCCCTGAAAATAAAAATCCCCGGATCGATATTCTTCGATCCGGGGATATCCCTTTTTATACCCACGGCATTTCTATATCGGTTTTACACCGTCCTCGTGCACCCAACCAAACTCCATTCAGGCAGGTCTTCTGACTCTCGGATCACCCTCCCGGCCGCGCCTTCCCAACAATATCTATCGTCAGTGGCAAAGTGGCGGCGGTCGTCCCCGATTACAGCGGCGGGCCCGTCCCCGATTTTAACGGGGTTCCCTTTTCAGTTCATTATGAGCACCTGAATAAATACAACATCGTTGAATAGACAAAATTGTGCTGGGGGTCAAGGAAAAATTAAGGATTTGTGTCTCAATCAAATGTCATAACGCAATCCCAAATAAAAACTCCGTCCGGGCATGGGGTATCCACTGATGTAGGCATAGTCCTGGTTGAATAGGTTGGAGATGTTTCCTTTGAGAGTAAGCGATCCCCACCGGTCGGAAGTGAGAAGGGTCTTCGAGATCGTCAGGCTGCCCACGGTTGCAGAACCGAGGGTAATGATTTCCGGATCATTGGGCCAAACCTGATTCTCCCAGTCTTCTACCGACTGCTGTCCGGTATAAGCAATGTTGAAGTTCACACTCACCCCCTTCCAGTTGGTGAAGTCGATCCCATAGGAAGCGTTCCAATCCGGCGTGTATTTGAGGTCTTCTCCAGTCGTATCATCCTCGTATTGGGTCAGGTAGGTAAACCGGATATACGGACGCAGTTGAAATTCCCAATTGTATATTGCGCCAACGTCGATATTGAGCTCACCCTCGATGCCGGCGATGGTAGCCTCACCCAGGTTGTCCCAGGAACTGATCCCCCCCGGAAGGGAAACGTATTCGATCTTGTCTTTATAATCGGTATAAAAATAAGTCGCACTGACGGAAACGCCACTGTTGTAAAAATCGATACCGCCCTCCCAGGTTGAACTCTCTTCGGGCGAAAGATTTGGATTGCCTTGGATTTGGGCACCGGTAAAGACGTCAATGTAATCCGCCGCCAGCTGATTGGCGCCGGGCATCACAAAAGCCTGGCCGTAGTTGGCCCTGACCTTTAACGATTCGGTAATCAGATAGGCCAGCCCTAAATTGGGTGAGAAATGGCTATCTTCCTCTTTTCCGCCCTGTCCCCTCTTGATCTGCACCTCATAGCTGTCGTAACGCCCGCCTGCCGAGATGATCAAGCGCTCGTCCAGCAATAGTCCCTTGGCCAGCAGAAAACCGGCCGGATTGTCGTAAGTGGACAGTTCGGGTGTCGCCGTCGACTCGATGTCGTAATTCACCCAGTCCACGCCACCGGTGATCGTGACGAAATCCAGGTCGGCCGACAGCTGAGCCTGGGCGCCCTTACGTTCGGTGATCGTGTCGTTGATATAAGACCATGCCGGAGAAGTATATTTATCTTTGTCCTTACCCGCAAAATAGCGCAGCTTCCATGAAAAACGCTCTTTTGCAGTCTCTCCGTCATAGATGGCGTCCACCGTGTAGTTGGATTTGTCCAGGTAGCTGTCCAAATCGTTCTGGCTGAGATAGGAAGGCGATCCGGTTTCATCCACCGTGAAATTGGTGTAGATCATCCCCAACCGGTGGTTGGGATTGAAACGGTACCCCACATTGACACTGATACTTTCCTCTTCATCAAAACCGGTATTTTTGTATGTTTCGCCGTCGGCCGTCTGGTAATCCTCCATGGTTGCGCGGGAACCTGCGACGGAAAAATCCAATCCGTTGCCTTCTCCTTGGATACCAAGCGAGCCTTCCTCGTAACGCCAGCTGCCCAACGTCCCCTCTACGAAGCCCGCGTTGGGGCCCTCACCTTGACGGGTAATGACGTTGATGACGCCGCCCACCGCGGCCGATCCATACTGTACCGAAGCCGGCCCGCGAATAATTTCCACGCGCTGAACGTTTTTGGTCATGATCTTGGCCACGTTGCCGGTCCCGGCACGTCGGCCATCCAAAAGAATCAGGACCTTGCTGGTCAGGTCGTTTCCAGTGGTGTCGGTACGAAATCCGCGAATGCCGACAGAGGTGAGTGCCCCCGGGTATTGCCTGACGGCAAATCCCTGCTCGGCCAGCAGTTCTCCCAAATCCCTGGCGGGGGACTGGTCGATGTCTTCGCTGTCGATAATGGTAACATCATTGGTCAGCGTCTTCTGCTCTTCTTCCACCCGCCCGGCAGTGACCACCATCTTTTCCAATGTAAAAGCGGTTTCGCTGAGGTTCTCCCCTTCGTCGGCCAGGGCCAAGCCAGTCATCAGTACTGAAAACACCAAGCCTAATCGGATACAACGCGTCACCATGTCTACTCCTCCTTTGGTTTGAGCTCATATTACTGTCCGGAGGAACAAAAAAAACCCCGGACCGATGAATGCATAGATCCGGGGATATCCCTTGTTTTACCCACGGTGTGTTGATATAGGCCTGACACCGTCCTCGTGTACAAAACCCCATCTGGTTCAGGCAGGTCTTCTGACTCTCGGATCACCCTCCCGGCCGCGCCTTCCCAACAATATCTATCGTCAGTGGCAAAGTGGCGGCGGTCGTCCCCGATTACAGCGGCGGGCCCGTCCCCGAATTCAACGGGGTTCCCTTTTCAGCTCGTTTTGAGCACCTGAACAAAACATTTCTGATGAACTCGTAAAAAGTCGCCAACATGCTGTTTTTTCTGCAAATTGCCAACTTTTCGTCTCAGATGGGACAACCGTCGAAAACTGAACATTTCGACCTTTTACGAGGATATGCTAATTTCATAAATAAAAAAGGCTTTGGCAGTCAAGAACAAAATGGTCATCCTCTGTTGAAAAGGATATTTCTGATTTTTCTCAATCTTTCTTATGCAACAGTGAGGCTAAGCAGTCGACAACGGCCAGTTCTTCCTTTGCCTTGGTTTCAAACAAGACGCGATCCGGACAGACAACCGCACTTTCCCCGGCGATTGGGTTGCCGTTGTAGGTACCGACTCTTGATACTTTTACGACGACTGCGCCATGTTTCGCCGCAATACGCTTGGAAACGGGGTGGCCGGAGGGGCCTGAATGCGGCGGTTGGATCAAGGCAACGGTGGGCAGGAAAACCATCTTTTTTCCAGAGGCGATCCGGTCGGTCGTTTGTTCATGAAGACAATCGGCACAGATCATAAGTCCGGCCCGTCCGAAAGGTGTCTGAAACGAAACAATTTCCGAACCGGGCAGAATCCCCATGTCCACTTCATCCGGAGTGATATGAATCTTTCGATACTTGGCCACCATATCACCGTGATGAAAAACGAAACAGGTATTGTAAAACCCTTGGGGGGTTCGTTCAAGAACGCTGCCCCCGATGATAAATCCCTCAAAATGAGCACTGGCATCACAGAGCATCTCCAGCGCCGGCTGGCCCGTTTCGCGCCAATGATCCACCAGCGCCTGGTGCTGAAAATAATCGCCGCCCGGCATAGCAAACAGTTCAGGAAGGACGAAAAAATCCGCCGGCTGGCGCACGATGGCATCATGGACATGTTGGATATTTTTTGAGGCGTCTCCCTTGTCCGCAGTTTGAAAAATAGCAATTCGCATGGTTTTTTGCGTTCCTTTTTTAAAGTGAATCGATCTTCCATTTGGGCTGCCATTTCTCCACATCCTTGGCGGTCATCACATCCACCTTGGCGCCCTGGAACGCCTCGGTGACCTCGCCCATGGCCTCTTCCATGTCGCCTTCGATCATCAGGGCAATTTCCTGGACGTCCGCCAAAAGCTCGTCATCGGCCGCCCACAGGCCGCGGCTTTCGGCTTCCATCAGCCGCCGGGTGATCTCCGCAAGGGCGTATGGGTTGTTTTTCCGCAGCCACTCGAGATTCTCCTTGTCACGGATGTAGGTTTGAACCACCTCGTCGAAAAACCACTTTTCCACCTGATGGGTGGTGGCACTCCACTTGAACAGGTTGTTGACCCGGCTCGATACGCCGCCGGCGCCCTTGTAGCCGTGATCTTTCTGATTCTCGATCCAGTTCTTGTTGAACAGCTTGGCGCGCACCGATGTGGTAATGTCGTCTTTAAGATCACGCACGGACAGGTCGCCCTGGGCATTGGTGTCGGCCCAGTACAGTTTGGCCCGTTTGCCGCTGACCGCCTTGGCGGCCACGCTCATGCCGCCCAGAAAACCGGTGTAGCACCCACAATCCACCAGATCGTATTCGGGCGAGTATTGCCGCATGTAGGAGACGTCCAGACGCTTGAGGATTGGAAAATACAAATATTGTTAATACCATCATTTGACGATCAGTATTTTTTGGTCGCCATGATTTGGTACTTTTTGGTGGTTCGCCACTGAACAGGAGAAAAACCGACCTCACCTAATATTGAGAATAGCTCGGACGCGGTATGGCACATTTCCTCAGAACCGTTCACGGCATTTTTCATATCCCATAACAGTGCGGCCACCGGGCCTTGACGCTTGTGGTCCAGCATGCTGCGCACACTGACCAACAGCCCACCTGGCGCCAGGGCGTCATGGATGCGGGTAAAATAGTTAACCAGATGGGTTTTATTGCCAAAAGAGATAAAGGACTCGAAAACAATATCGAAACCGTGGGCAAAACGATCGACGCCTTGCTGCCCGACGGCCGTGGTGATTCTGTTTGGCATACCGTAGGCGGCGATATACTTGGCCGTTACATCGGTCATCCCGGGTTGATCGAACACCACTGCCGACAAACGGGGATTCTCTTTGCACATGGCGATGGCGAACAGACCGTGGGCGCCGCCGATATCCAGCAAACGGCGCGCGTTGTCGAACCCGGGCAGCGCAGTCACAAGGTTGACCATCTCCTGTAGCCGGCCCACCAAACGGGAGTTGGCCATCGTATGGGTCATCTCTGGCTTATAGGTGCGTGCTTTCTTTTCAACTAGTTTCGGGCTATTGATGATGCGATCAGTTGCCCCTGAAGACAGTTGGGCATTGCCCCTCAGGTAGTCCAACGAACCGCTGGGGAAATAGTCGTCTACAGCTGTAAAAAAGGCCGTTGTTTCCTCGGTATTGCAATAGCCTTTGTTAGTTTTGACGACAAAGCCCAAGGTCTCGAGCACGTCAAGCAGTTTTTGGGTCATCCCGGCATGGGTCCCGGCGCGTTTGGCCAGCAGTGCGGCAGACTGTGGCGTGGTCAGCCTATCGAACAGTTTGAGTTCGATAGCGGTCAAAAACACCCGATACTTCATAAAACGACGATTTGTAAGACGGGATTCTTGTACAGGGTTCTTCATCAAAGGGAGTTGCTCTTTCAATTGTCTCATCGTTTCCTCATAAAAAAACCCCGTTTCCTTTATGGGCACGAGGTTTCCATTATTTATCCCAGTAAAACTGACAACATTATAAATGGCTCTACTTATTAGGCATTTTATACAACTTACGTCACAGTCAGGTTTTTCTGGTTCAACTCCCTTTTCAACGACCTTCCCATTCAATCCAGCAAGAGCACCTGTGGACAATTTCTCATATCAACAAATTGAGTTTTTAGAAAAACAAACCCATATTGTCAATACCATCCTTTTGGCAAATCGTTTCCATGTGGAAACAGGTAATTTTTTCGGGAAACAAAAATGTCGGGCTAATTGAGCATTTTTGGATGGACATTAGAGACGGATGGCTGCGCCCAGTTTATCCGTTACGCATCGTCATCTCCGATTCTTTCAAGTTCGCTTTCCGCCTCAAGGTAAATATCCCGCAGCTTTTGCAGCGTTTCCTGATCCGTCTCCCAGAATCCGCGCTCATGCGCTTCCAGAAGGCGTTCGGTCATTGCATGCAGGGCCTAAGGGTTGTTTTCTTCGATCCACTGTCTGTTTTTTTCATCAAAGAGAAAATGCTCAGCAAAGGCCTGGTACTGCCAGTCATCGGCCGCGTCGGAGGTAGCATCCCAACCAAAAGTATATTCGATGATTTTCGTTATTTCCTGGGCACCACGATATCCATGGGGTTTCAATCCTTCCATGAATCGCGGATTTAAGACGCGGCTTCGATAAATATATCTCATCTCTTCCGCCACCAGACGGTTTTTGACCCGTTTCGGATCGGAGGCGTCACCGATAAAGGAAACCGGATCTTTCCCGCCATAGGCCTTCACGCAGACATTCATGCCGCCCAGGAGCTGGTAATAGTCAGCTGCTGAACCGGTGTTCTTTTCAGTGTGATCCAACGCCTGGCCATGTCGGCAATTCATTCCGGGCGTCCGGGTATGGGCATCGCGACGCGTTTTGCCGCATCATTTATCCTGATGGTGGACAGCGCAATGGTAATGATCTGTCATTCAAATTCCGGCCAGATGATTCCTGCCATAATGTCCATGGCATTGAGGCCGACAAGGTCGTTTTTCCAATGCTCATGGGTTCTGTGGACCGTTATCGCATGAAGCAAGGGTGTTCATGCCTTTTGCTTCAATGGCCTCGATCAGGGCGTTTATCGGAAGGGAATTTCTATCCCGCTCCGGCATGAGTATCCCATATGTATATAATCTTCATTTGTTCTCCATGAGTCGAAGCAATCACCGTCATGCCCGCATTGAATCGATTTTCCATTTGGGCTGCCATTTTTCCACATCCTTGTCGGTCATCACATCCACCTTGGCACCCTGGAACTCTTCGGTGACCTCGCCCATGGTCTCTTCCATGTCACCCTCGATCATCAGGGCGATCTCCTGAACGTCCGCCAAAAAGTCCTCATCGGCGGCCCACAATCCGCGGCTTTCGGCTTCCATCAGCCGCCGGGTAATCTCCTCCAGGGCATAGGGGTTGTTCTGCCGCAGCCACTCAAGGTTTTCCTTGTCGCGGAGGTAGGTTTGAACCACCTCGTCGAAAACCCACTTTTCCACCTGATGGGTGGTGGCGCTCCACTTGAACAGGTTGTTGACCCGGCTCGATACGCCGCCGGCGCCCTTGTACCCGTGATCCTTCTGATTCTCGATCCAGTTCTTGCTAAACAGTTTGGCACGCACCGATGTGGCGATATCATCCTTGAGATCACGCACCGACAGGTCGCCCTGGGCATTGGTGTCGGCCCAGTAAATCTTGGCCCGTTTGCCGCTGACCGCCTTGGCGGCCACGCTCATGCCCCCCAGAAAACCGGTGTAGCATCCGCAATCCACCAGATCGTATTCGGGCGAGTATTGCCGCATGTAGGAGACATCTAGGCGCTTGAGGTTGTCGGCATAAATCTGGTGGGCCTGCATGCCGGCCACCCGCGATCGTTTGCCGCCGTGGTCCGAGCCATAGGCGTACCCGGCCCAGTTGATGTAAGTTTCGGCCAGATCGTCATCGGTTTCCCAGGCCGACGCGTCGATGGCCAGCCCCACTCCGGTGCCGGCCGTGCCCGGCGCCGACGAAAACACCCGGAAACTGGCCATACGCCGGATCTCGCTTTCGGACAGGTCGCTGCCCACATCCTTGAGCAGTTCGTCCATGCGCTCCCGGGTGTGCTTGAGGATAGCGTTGCGCTCATAGGGTTCGTCCAGGCGCCCGGCCGTGTAGGCGGCCTCGTCAAGCAAATCAGCGAAATGCGGCACCATGTCCCGCAGGATGCTGCTGGTCTGGATGACCACATCCACCCGGGGCCGGGGGATGGTCCGGCCGTCGTCAAGATCAATGGTGAGATCGTCCAATTCGATAGGTTCCACACGCACAATCCTGCCGTTGGTTCCCCATCGCGGCGCCATGCCCATCAGGTACAGAATCTGGCAAAACACCTCACCGTCCGATTTAAATGCATCGATGCTCCACAGGCTGACACCCACGCTTTCCGGAAAGGTCCCCTCCTCGGCCAGATACTTGCGCAACAGGTTGTCGGCCAGCTGCCGTCCCACCTTCCAGGCGGCCCGGGTGGGCATGGCCAATACATCGCTGGTGAAAAAATTGCGGCCCGTAGGCAGGGTCTGAGTCTTGCCCAGGGCCAGTGATCCGGACAGCCCAGGCTCGATGAACTGCCCGTCCAGGGCACGTAAAAGCTGGGGAATCTCGCGCGTACTCATGGCAATGCGGCCGCCCACGTCCCGGCACCACGTGCCGAGGTTGGCAACCATTTTCTCGTCTGCATGGATCGTCTTTGTGGATGCCTCGGGGTCCAGGAGCGACTGGATCACGTCCCTGGCCCCATCGAAAGATTCGGCCTGACCCTGGCCATCGCTCCACCCAGCGATCTCATCCAGAGATGGACGCTCGTCGGTAGGCTTGATCAGAATCGTGGCCAGCATCGTGGCGATCCCCTCGGAATCGGGCGCCGTGCCCAGAAGATGCATGCCCTGGGGTGCCAGCGTTCTTTTGCAACGGGCGATCTGGCGTGAGAGCAATTCGGATTTTTCCGCGAAATTCTCGCCGTCATCGGTTTCGTCAGCGAATCCGAGTTTTTTCATCAGCGGCAGCATGGTCTCTGAGACCACGGTCTGCCGCTGCTGCTCGCCGTTTTCCACGGCCTTACGGTACTGACCCAGCAGATTCTCCAGCTCGGTCATCTCATCATCCAGTACCGCCGGCCGCTGGACCGGCGTCAGGTGGGTGACCATCTCGGCGCTGGCCCGGCGCTTGGCCACCAGCCCGTCACCGGGAACGTCCATGACATAGAGATATATGTTGGGCAAATCGCCCAGGGTGACCTCGGGAAAACAGGCGCTGGACAGGGCCGCCCGTTTTCCGGGCAAAAACTCCAGTGCGCCGTGGGTACCGAAATGAATCACCGCATCGGACGTTTCCCGGATATACTGGTAGGTGGCCAGCCAGTGGGGCGGCGGGGACAATTCCGGGTCGTGGAGGATGCGGCAGACCTCGCCGTTGCACTTGGCGCCGTAGCAGCCCCGTTTGGGCTGAACGATAATCTTGATGTTGCCGAAGGTTAATCCGGTCACGAGTAAGGTCGATTCACCGTCCTCCTGGTAAACCATGCCTTCTCCGGGAAACGGCCCCCAGTCGTCTAAAATGCGGGTTCGTGCCCGGGCCGGCAGATTTTCCAGAAATGTCTCGTACTCGCCCTGCGTGGTGCGATGCAGCACCCCACCCTTTTTTACGATTTCGTCCACCGTGGTCCAGCGAAACTCGGAAATGGCCTTTTTCTCCAGAAACATATTCAAAAGCGCCTCGCCGTCGTCCGGTATATCCCTCACATCGTAACCGTCTGCCTTCAGGGCCGACATGAAAGCGACCAGACTCTCGAAGGTATCCAGCCCTGCGGCAAGGCCTAAAGTGGCCTCCACCCCCTTACAGGGATTGTTATTCAAAACGATGGTCAGCTGTCGCTGGGCCACCGGCATTTCCTTTAAACGATGCCAGCGGGTCAGCCGGCGGCACAGATGGTCGATGCGCTCGGTCATGGGCACATAGCGCCGGTAGTTGAGCCCGCTGCGCACGTCGGTCTCGGGCAGCGATGCCGCCACCAGGGTCGGCTCGATGGCCCCGGACATTTCCGGTTGGGCCAGGGAATAAACCATGCTGTGGGAGCCGGGGCCCAGTCCGCCGGGATCAGCGTCCCAGTCTTCCGGGGTCTGGTGGTACAGCCGGATCAGTTGAAAGATGGGAACGTTCAAGGATTCAAGGACCGGGGTATCCTCAGCCCTTGAAAGCAGCCGGCCGGCCATGAGGTTGAGCACAAAGGCAAAATCGTCACCGACGCTTTTAAAAAGGTCGATCCACGGGTAGCGTTTGTCCAGCGGGAGCGTGCTGTCGGCCACGCCTTCGCAGAACACGCAAAGGGGAATGAAAGCGTACCGCTCCAGTGCGTGGATCACCGCATCGACCTCGGCGCAGTTTTTCTCCATGATTTGACCGTAGTAACACAGGATGCCAACAATGGGTCGGCTCTGGCCATCGCCGATTTGCTCGTCCCGCCAATCCCGATACGCCTCTATGGTGTCATAAAACGAAGGCGCATCCGGATGATAAATGCCGCTGGTCTCGACCGGTTCAGGCTTCTCATAATCGATCTCCAGGCCACTGCAGGCCGCGAGAAATTTAATCCCGTTGACATAGTTATCGACGGAAACGCCTTTCATGTAAGTTTCGAATTGAAGCGTCTGTTCTGCCGTGAAGCTGGAAAATCCGGGCGGCATGTCCATGCCCAGACCGATGCGGCCGGCGGCCTTTTCGGCAATTTCCAAAAGCTTTTCGTGCAGGGGAAGATCATGAAACAGGTGGCCGATAAAAATGTCCACAGGACCTTGCTCGAAATACGCCAGGATGTCCTCTGCCGATTGCTGTTGGGAAAAAAGATGCAGGGTAATGCCGTCGGCCTCGAGCCGATCGCAGGCCCTGGACCATGTGTTTATATTGAATACGTAGCCGTGAACATAGACGATATTCATTGTAATGCTCCTTTTGCTATGGTTCATTGCAGTTCGTAAAAATAACGATACTCGGGTGTTCCAAAAATTTCCGGATGCAGAATCGCCGCCATTTCGAGCAATCGATTCATCACGGTTTCTCTGCCGCGATGATCTGATAATCCCCCGACGATCGCTGTGGGTCGCCGGCAAAATGAATACCGGAAAATCCGACTTCGCCCAGAATCGAAAACAACTCAGATGTGGTGTGATACATTTCCTCACCGCCGGTCATGGCGTTTTTCAGATCCCACAGCAGCGCAGCCACCGGGCCTTGACGATTGTCGTCCAGCACACTGCGCACACTGACCAACAGGCCGCCTGGAGCAAGGGCATGGTGGATGCGGGCAAAGTAGTCGGCCAATCGAGTTTTATTGCCAAAAAAGGTAAAAGATTCGAAAACAAGATCGAAACCGTCGCCAAACCGGTCCACCCCGTGATCCCCGTTCACCGTGGAGATTCTTTTTTGCATGTCGTAAGTGATGATATACTCGCTCGCCATATCAGTCACCCCGGGCTGGTCGAAAACCACCGCTGAAAGGTGAGGATTTTCCTGGCACAGGGCAATGGCGAACAGACCGTGAGCACCGCCGATATCCAGCAAGCGACGCAAAGTGTCAAACCCGGGCAGCGCAGCCACGCTACCGACGATTTCCTGAAGCCGACCCAACAGGCAGGTATTGGCCATCATGCGGATCGTATCGGGTTTGAAGGTGTATTTTTTTTTCTTCACCATTTGCGGTCCCTGGATGATCTGATCGGTTAACCCGGCAAACCGTTCGTAATTGCCCTTAAGATAATCAACCGACACGGCAGAAAAATAGGCCCCGCCCTCGGTTAAAAAAGCGGTGGTCTCCGCGGTGTTGCAATAGCCGTCCGCAGTGCTCACCACAAAGCCTGATGCGGTGAGTACATCGAGCAACTTTTGGGTGAGGCCGGCATGCGTTCCGGCGCGCTCGGCCAGCTTCGCGGCGGATATCGGCTTTCTAAGCTGGTCAAAAAGCTTCAGTTCGACAGCGGACAGGAAAACCCGATATTCCATGAAGCGCCGTTCCATCAGGCGATATTCCCGGCCAAGATCCTTCATCAAAGGGTGCTGGTCCTTCAAATGATTCATTTGGACGTTCCTCCCAAAAAAAATCCCCGCATCCATACGGGTGCGGGGATACCGTTTTTATCCCTGTTTACGTGGCAACAATATAAATTACTCTACATCACGAGAGCTCTTTTACAACTGGCGTCACAGGCAGGTCTTCTGGCTTAACTCTCTTTTTGACGGCCTTCCCATTCAAACAGCAATGAATAGTGGCGAGGGTTGTCAAAAAGAGTCTCTTTCAGTGAATCCTGAAATCGATAGTGTCACAGCGGCGGGTCCGCTCCCGATTTGCACGGGATTCCCTATTCTCTCCGATGGAGCACCTGTTGACGATATTTCAAAATAGATTTTTAGAAAAACACACAAACATTGTCAATACCATCCTGGCTTAACAGCAGGGTAACCGCATTTGGATCGATTTATATTTTTCGCGGCCATGGACCGCTCCTACAGGTGCCCATGATATCACCATTTATCGGTCTTTTGCTGTAGGAGCTGGCCATGCCTGCGACTTCGGAGCCTCATATTGATTGTTAAATGCGGTTACCCTGGGCTTAACAGGCAATTTTCGATGGACCATTATATGAATGCATATTCTTAAAACTTGTGCTTGACAATTCTAAAGAATTGAAGCACTGAATACTCTCAGTAAGGTGCCGAAAGGCTTAATAGAGAATCCCGTGCGAATCGGGAGTGGTCCCGCCGCTGTAATCGGGGACGAAATCTGCTGCTACCACTGTCCACAAAAACCAATCGGACGGGAAGGTGCAGAAAGTAGGATGATCCGAAAGCCAGAAGACCTGCCTTGCCGATTACCGACCAGCTGCGGTGTACAGTGATGGGACGGATTAAGCGGGTTTTATAGGATGCATAGCCAATACTAAAACTGTGTTTGTCCGGTTATTGGCGACTACCAGGCAATATAAACCCGCTAATGCCTTACCATTATTTCACCATTCAATCTATCCCTTCACTGTGTTCCTCGGTAATCTCACCTCGACAGACGAAATATTTTTGTAGCATTTGAATGAATTCAAAAAAACGTTGAATCGCCATAAAAATAGAAATGAAACCCCCAACACAGATGAGAAAAAAATCGGATGTAGCAATTCCGGCGGAAAACCTGCTTGCATTCCTGAGGGAGTGGGCAGACGGATTCGAAGCCGGTCAAATCTTTTTAACCGCTCTGGAGCTGGACGTCTTCAGTGAATTGGTAAGGCCTTCCCGCGCGGACGAACTGGCCGCCAAACTTGGAATCCATACAGAGTTGACCGATAAACTGCTTAATGTGCTGGTCGGCATGAAGATGTTGGAACGGACCAAGGAAGGATACCGTACCGCATCAACGGTTGCGCCTTATTTAGCTAAGGATTCTCCTCGGTTTGCAAGATATCTGAATCATTGTATTCAGATTCGAGAATCCATAAGTCATTTAAAAGATTTCCTTTATGCTGGACCGAAATTACTTCCCGAATCGGAACCACATTCAATTACCGTTGACGATATGGATTGGCGGGAGCGGATCAGCATGGCCGTTCATCATGATGATGTCATGCGGCATATTAAAACGATGCCGGAGTTTCAAAAAGCCCGCACACTAATGGACCTGGGCAGCGGAAACGGCCGCTTCGCGATCGCTTTTGCCCTGGAAAACCATAGCCTGAAGGTAGTTGTATTTGACAGACCCTATTTTATTAATAGCACACGCGACAATATTGAAAAATACGGATTAAGCAAACGTGTTCAAACGATGGCTGGAGATTTTATGTGTGATGACGTTGGCACGGGGTATGACATCGTTTTTGAAGCGTGTGCCTTCGATGGCGATGACGTGGATTTCAGGCTATTTTCCCGTAAAATCGCATCATCTTTGAACATCGGTGGCCTTTTTATTTGCCTGACCTTTAGCATAGACGATGATAGAAATGGACCGTTGTTGCCGCTCATTTGGAATCTGAAAAATTATCTGACCGGCAGTAGTCATCGATTGATAAGGTCAAATGCCGCGATCGTCCAAATGCTCGCCTGGGCAGGATTGGAAACCAAAGAGATCATTGACATGTCATCGTGGTGCAATACTCCCGTTCGCCTGTTCATAACCAGGAAGGTATCTCGGATTTGATTGAAGCCGTCCTCGCCTATAGTGTTTAACCTAAAGTAGGCGATTTACAGAAAAAAAGAGTCCTCAAAAGTTGGATAACATGCTATAATGCTTGTTAAAAATCACCAAATTGACAACAAGCCAAAGCACACCCAACAGGTGGAGGACTCTATGAGTAGACATAGCAAAAACTACCGGCAAAATGAACTCAAAATCCGACGTATCGAAGCCACCACTGACCGATTGACCGGCAGGGCAGGATTGTCCCTGTTCGTAGCCTATATGCACGGTATCCAAGTTTTCAGTTGGTTGGATCGCTGGTTCGGTTCCATCCGGAAGAGTAAAAAAGGCCTCAATATTACAGAGCTTTTCAAGCAAGCGCTCTGTTTCTTTGTTGACGCTACCAGTCGACGACTGACCTACTTCGATCAGATTTCTCACGATGAAGGTTATGCTGGTAGCATCGAGACGCCAATAGAAAACATGGCTTCTTCGGATCAAATGAAGCGTTTTTTCAAAGCATTTGCCTGGACACGGGTATTTTTGTTCCGGCGTCTTCTGCAGACCCTTTTTATCTGGCGTTTGCGGATCAAGCAACCCGATGTCATCGAATTGGGCATCGACACGATGGTCATGGACAATGATGATGCAAAATGCCGGCATGGCGTCAAACCCACCTACAAAAAGAAAAAGGGTTTCCAACCGCTGCAGATGAATTGGGGGCGCTTCATCGTTGATGCGGTATTTCGAAGTGGGAACAAGCATTCCAATCATGGTGATGCAGTGCAGAATATGATCAAGCACATGGTCTTGAAAATCAGATTCGAGTATCGGGGTGACGTCCCAATCATTATCCGAATGGACAGCGGGTTTTTCGACCAGAAAATCTTTGCGCTTTGTGAATTGCTTCACATCGGCTACGTCTGTGGCGGTAAAGTCTACAAAGACATCAAACAAATGGCAGACAATTGGGACAAGTCCAAATGGAAGCGGTTTGAATGCGGTAAGAAAAAGGCCTGGCAATATGTTGAGTTCGGTTGCAAACAGGGCAACTGGCATAAATTCCGCCGAGCGATCTTTTGCCGGTTGATGCATGACGACAGCAAGCAACTCTATCTTCCCGGGTTCCGTCCTGATACCGTCATTATCACCAATATCGGTCAGGGCGAGGCAATTGATGGTATGCTGAAAAAGGCCGGGGCGATGGATTACATGACCACCCAAGGGCTCGTTGCCTGCTATCATGAACGCGGCAGCGACGAATTGGCCAACCGGGCGTTGAAGGACTTTGGGCACGAGCAATTGCCCTTCAAACGATTTGCCCCCAACGCTGCCTGGTATTATACAATGCTGGTCGGTCATTTTCTGCTTGAATCCTTTAAAGAGGACGTTAGCGCTCCGGTTTTACCGATTGGCTCCTATGCTTCTACAGTACGCAGGCGCCTGATTGATATAGCCGGCAAGATTGTCTTTCACGGCAAAGAAACAGTCCTGAAAGTATCCAAGGCCTACTTGGAAAGCCTTCGTTTACCGGAGTTGTTCAGGCGGTGTGAAGAAGTTCCGATTATCGCATAACTGTTAAACAAGGCAGAACGGCATAGCAAAACTGATGGTGAGGTGCGTGCGAAATCTGGAATAAAAAGCATATGATCATATGCTTTGAGTCCGTCAACGGTTCCCGTGAGAATTTAAGCCCGGAAATTGCTTGTTCTCACTTTTCTGCCAGGTTTCTTCTTGAGATACGGCTGTTAAAAAACAGAATCGCCTACTTTAGGTTTAAGATAATATTTTTGGCAAGGCCAGAGGGAGGAAGCCATATTGTCATACTGCGACGACGGATAACGCAGCCCAAAAACATTATCTTGAATGTTATAGAACGGTTCCTCCCGGTCCCACTCAACTATTGGGTTTGGCTATGCTGCATGCAACAGAAATTCGACTTTAACAGCTTCGAATGGAAAGACAATACGCCTGTCGTCGGTACGAATGAGTATTCCAGCGTTTAGAAGTGCAGTAACATCACCGTGAACGGCCTTTACATCACGCCCAACACGTCTCGCTGTTTCGCGAATTGATACAGGACCAGCTCCGCAGAGAACCTTGAGCAACTCCCACCGTTTTGCGGTTAATACTTTCCAAAGCAATTCCGGAGTTGCAAAGCTGATGCGTGCGGACTTCTGGGCTTTTCCTGTTTTCCATGCCTTTGTAAAATCTGCCATCGAATCGGCAGGCTTTCGTACATCAAGAGTTACAGTTTTCATTTTTCAACCTCTCTATATCATGCTGGAAATCAGCAACCAACTGTTCCGGAGTCGTGAACACATAGGCACTTTCTTTTCCATCATAATGCCGATGATCACCCTTCCCAGCCTCGTTGTCATAGCGTAAAATACATTCGCCACGCACTATGTACGCAAGCCTGTACTTGAATTCTTGCAAAGATCCACTCAGCGGTTTTGAAAGTCGCCACAATACCAACTCCGCAAATGCCGATTCAGAATAGACAATACGAGTGCTAATGAGCTTAACGGCTTTCATGTTGGAGATAATAACAACACCCATGTCCGTTGTCAATAACTCCAACAGTGGAAATTAGGTGAGGTACATGCCGAACGTTTGAGTCGAGACGCGCGCGTTTTTTGGGCGTCGATTCTCAAACGATTTGTTCGGCAAAGCCGATTTAATGATTAGGCACTCAATAGTTTTACTTTATCTAACGCCCACTTAACAAATTCAGGATCGAAGCCTTCCTTTGACCGTGCGAAATCTGCAGTTCTTTTGTAATATTCTATAGCCTTTTCACTATCACCACGAGCTTCGTAAACCATTGCATAACGTTCTAAGCCGTCAACACTATCCGGATAATTTTTTAACAGTTCGATACATGCCTGTTCGGCATCGTCTAACTTTCCTTCATGAATAAGATCAACTACACTGTTGGAGAGATTATCTAACGCCTCACAATATGCATATAATTCCTCAAGATCTTGAAATGATGATTCTTCAGTTTTTTGTGAAGGTGCTCGTTGACTGATTGATTTGGTTTCATCTTTTTGCAGACAGCATTTCTTATATTTTTTCCCACTTCCACAAGGGCATGGGGCGTTTCTTGATATTTTACCCATAATTTTATTAAACCTCACATAAAGTGAACTTTGGTGGCCGAAATAAAAGTTCACTTGCCGGGAACCCAATGCGGATATGGTTTAAGGAAAGGTTGAAGGCTGAATAGCGATTGGAAAAATCGCCGCTTTGGGTTCCCGGTCAAGGTGAAACGGCAGGTTCGAATACTATGCGGCAGTGGATTTGTTTAATCTTTCAGCAAGCCAAATTTTAATAATCGACTGCCGAGGAACACCGAGACGTTTGGCTTCTTTATCTAATGACCGAATCATCCAAAGAGGGAAATCGACATTAACCCGTTTTTGCTCCTGGTTTGGCCGTCTTGCTTTTGAGAGATCCAGATGTTCTATGATACTTTTCCCCTCATCAAATTTTTTGTCTAATTCTTTAGCTTTCATAAAGCTCTATCTCCTCATTTCTAGCACGCCGCACTGAAATAATACGTATGTTATCATTTCGATATGTAATAATCCCAGTCCAGTGTTTTTCATCTATCTTTCCAATCACCAAAAATCTTGCTTCATCGGTTGTTTTAGCCGGAATTTCTAATAAATCAATATCATTCCATAGCTCTTGGGCCTCAACAAAATCAATCCCGTGCTTAATTTTATTGTTTTCCGATTTTTTTGGGTCAAATTCAAAGTTCATGGTATATAAAATATACCTATTGGGTATACCATGTCAATCTTAATGAAAAATATTGATGAATTCGAACTCCGCTGCAAAAGCCTTGTTCGGTGGAGTTGGCTACAATTATTCAATACCAGCTTTATAATCATTTATCCACTGGGCTATTTGTTTTTCAAAAATTTCCATCTCTTTTTCGTTTAAATCCTCAGGAACAAAATCCATTTCTAGCCAAAGAACAATATGATATTTTAGAATTTTAATATCAGCTTTGCTAATTGAACTTATTTTTAATAAGCTTTGGTCAATACTGAGTCTCTCACCGTCAGACCAAATGATCTTTCGATTATTTATATCTACGTTTGCATTATCTAAAGCCATTTGAATATCATCAATTGCTTGCGATGCAGCTTCATATTCTTAACCTATCTAAAAAATCGTCATAAATCATTAAAATATGTCCTTGGTATCCGCCACCGAACGTCCGCGAGATGAGCGGGATTTTTTTTGCAAAATCATGTGCGAACGCATGGAGACTCATGATATTCGAAAAAAATTTCTGCTCTATTGAGTTGTTCGTGACGCCTCTGGCGGCGCGGGCAACTTAACACCTGAATCCTTCACGATATTTTATAAGCAGTATAAAGCTATCTGAGAAATAAATCATAAACAGAGAATTTTAATGGGATGTACCATTGGGGATACATTCGTGCAAAATTGAATAATAAGTATATCATAAAAATTTGAGATCAGTACATTCAATTTTTCTTGGATGTACTTTAAAAATCAGCGGGTGAAAAATGAAAATGAAACAAAAACCGAAACTTCTGGACCAAGTAAGGGAAAAAATCCGGGTCAGGCATTATTCGATCAGGACCGAAGAGTCCTATGTCAGGTGGATTCGGCGGTTCATTTTATTTCATGGGAAACGGCACCCGAAAGAGATGGGGACAGCCGAAGTGGAGGCTTTCCTCAGCGATTTGGCCGTGCGTGGCAAGGTGGCCGCTTCTACTCAGAATCAGGCCTTTTGTGCACTGTTGTTCCTTTATAAAAACGTCCTCAACATGGACATTTTGGGAGAGATCAATGCCCTGCGTGCCAAGCGGCCTTTACGTCGCCCTACCGTTCTATCCTTCGATGAGGCGATCGGCCTGATCGATGCTATGAGCGGTGTATTCCAGCTTGTGGCTAAAATTTTATATGGCTGCGGATTGCGTGGGATCGAAGCTGTACGATTAAGGGTCAATGACCTCGATTTCGGTCTCAATCAAATCATGGTAAGGGACGGCAAGGGGCAAAAGGATCGCGTGACCATGTTCCCGGACAATGTCAAGGCCGGAATCCGCGAGCACTTGAAATACGTGAAGCGCTTGCATGAGAACGATCTGAAGAACGGTTTCGGCGCGGTGTATTTGCCCGGTGCCTTGGCGAGAAAGTACAAAAATGCCGACAAACACTGGGGGTGGCAATACGTTTTCCCTTCAAAGACCCTGTCTGTGGACCCGCGCAGCGGTATCAAGCGTCGTCACCATCTTCATCTGGCTTCGCTGAACAGCGCTATCAAAAAGGCTGCCGGCATCGCCGGCATCAATAAAAACATCAGTAGTCACAGCTTTCGCCATAGTTTCGCCACCCACCTGCTGGAAGACGGCTACGACATTCGAACCGTGCAGGAGCTGTTAGGGCACAAAGACGTTTCGACAACCATGATTTATACTCATGTGCTCAACAAGGGTCCCAAAGCGGTTCAAAGCCCTTTGGATCGACGACCGATGGATTAGCTTTTCTGTTCTTCGCGGGCATGGCCCGCTCTTAAAGCCTGTTTGAGAAGTAGTGATGTTCTGCACATGTAACTGTGAAGTCTCTTGAATCATAAAGACGGTAAATAATTTTTCTTTGGGACTAAAAAAAAAGGAAGTGCCGGCCCAACCCTTCCTTTGATAATCACCGACAGCTCCTGGCAATGCTGAAATTCCTTTATGTAAACGAACAGCGACACCAAAACCAAACCCATATGCAGATCCGGAGTAAGGGCGCAGGCAAGAAATAATTCCACCATCTTGCTTGTCATGAATTGGACTGTGTTTCTTCCAAGAAGCCTGGTGCCGCTTAGGGTTCGCGCAAAAATAAATTCACAAATTGTCAGTGTTCAGGCGCCCGCTCAGCAAGGCTCGAAGACAAAGGAATATCAGGCATATTCCGTGTTTTCGCAACGCCGCTGAGCGGGATGGATGGGCGCTGAAAATGTGAAGTTATTTTTGCGCGAGCCCTTAGTTCCCACTCGACTACTCCATGTTCAAAATACCCAGATAATCTCGACCACCGATAAAAGGTGCCATCCATTCCGCCTCGCGATCAGCGGCAGGCTGTTTGCGGCGAAAATTGACTGCCCAGCGATCTTTGGGTTTTACCTGCTTCACACCAAACTGGGCCACTGGCATCCGGATCTCCACTGACCAGGATTGGTCCGTTTGTTGGGTGGCGACCTGGCAATCCAGGTTCCAGTCCGTCTCATATACTCGGTCATGGCCGCCGGTATCGATCAATTTCAGATCCCTGATGGCCCCGTCCGGATTCACAATGATCCGATAAGCGCGATATGCTTTGGCGTCTTGTTCGGGAGGCGCCAGAAGAATGCCGATATGGTCGTCTTTGTGTACGGCACCGTCTCGTTCTCTTTTCTGCGACAGTCTTTTGTCTGGCTGGCTTTCATGGCAAACGGCCGAGATATAAAGGTTATCTTCATCATAAGCAAGATAAACGGTAAAATCATCCGCCATGGACGCCGGCTTGCCCTTTGGGTTAAAAAAAACGGTTTCCCCATATTTACGAATCGCTTTTTCATCGACCACACCGTCAATCTCAACATTGGATTCGACTCGTGGGCATACCGCCCGCCGCTTGAGATAAACCCCGCGCCCCAGTTCATATGTCTTTCCAGGCGCATATGGCATATCCAGCGTGAAGCGGGGGACCGGATACAGCGGGCCTTTACAGCTTGCCGTTACGCTGATGGATCCGGTTTCGCCCGGCTTCAGTTTAACCGGTATCGAAGACGGTTTCAGGGTCCACCCGTCGGGAATCTCCCACTGCATCTCGGCATCCACAGCCAATGTCGAATGGGGATTTTTGATGGCGAACGACCATGGGGTTGGATTAATTTTCAGGCGATCCCCAATTTCAATGGGAGATTTCAGTTGAAATGCATCTGATTCGATCGTTTTGACCACTGTTAAATTCCGGGCGGTCAGCACATCGTGCGGCAACACCGAATCTTTTTTGATCGGGGCGATATGGATGCCCTCACGATCGATCGTCACCCAGGCAAAATGATATTTGAAGTCGGTCAGCCGGGAATAGGACGAGCCACCGGAACTGCCCATGCTGGTATAGACAATGCCATCGTACCGGCCTGAAAAATACAGATGATAATGGCCGGTGAATACGGCATCCACACCGTAGCGCTTAAAAAGCGTGTGCAACCGGTCGGGTTTTCCGGCGGCGATTGACTCGAACCAGAATGGCTTATGGGTAAAGACCAGTGTATAGGAGGCATCCTCTCCTTCTTTCAGGACCTTTTCAAGCCACTTGATTTTTTCTGGCGTCAGTTCTTCGCTGCTTTCCCAGCGGCTGTTTTCCATCACCACGATATAAACCCCGCGATAGTGGAAAGTATAGTTTGCCGGGCCGATGCGTTTTTCGTACAGCCGATAAGGCGCCTCATTGTCCGCGCCCCAGATGTCATGGTTTCCGGGCGTATGATGGATCGGCGCGCTCAAGGGTTCGATAAGGGTGAGGTATTCTCTCCATTGAGCCTGGATTTGCTCCACATCGTCGGTATACCCTTCGATCATGTCCCCCACGGTCATGGTGAAATCCGGCTTTAACCGTTCGATCTCGGTAATTATCTCCCCATAAATGCCGGGTGAATGGCCACCGGTCCGATCGCCGATGACCGCGAAACGAACCGGCCCCTCGAATCGCTGCTGCCCGAAACAGGCCATGCAGGATGCCATCAACCAAACGATGGAGAAAAACACGGCTTTGAAAAAATCGGCCCAGTGGCTGAAACAAAGATGATGGTGACGTGTCCTGTTACAATGGTTAGGCTTCATATCGGTTAACCGTCCTTCCTTGGAAGCTTGCGAAAATAACGCGGTTTGCTTCTTTTCATGGCGATAGTTTAAAAAAAAGGTTAAGCACATGTCCCGGGAACAGCTCTGGGTGAAGAATCGCCGCCAGGTCCGCCACAATCTCATCGCTCCGGTCCAGGGCCTGCCACCACCAGGGCTGAAAGCACCAGACCGCACCGGCCCGGACAGCCTTGAACTCGGCCAGGGCGCTGTGCTGGGAGGTAATCGGCATACTGCCGGTCACGCTCAGGTTCTTGAAGACAAAATCCCCACCGGCCATGCTGATCATACGACAGACATACGAATCGCCGCCGGCCGCCGAGGTGGTTCCATCATAAACATAGGCCTACAGTACCTCGGGAACCGTCCGCACCGTGGCGGTTTTACGCCTGATGGTGTCGAGCTTGTGTTTGATCCGATCGATGTAAGCTTGGGCGGCCTGTTCCTTATTTTAAAAGGCGGCCACAAATTTTATCCATTCCAGCTGTCCCAACGGATCTTTCTCCAGATAGCCGCTATAAAACGCGACGGGCAAGCCCGTGACATCGAGTTTGGTCCCTGCGGCATAACTCCCGATAAAAACAATAAGGACTAAAATGAACATGATATACTACAGCCAAACGTGACATCCGTCATGGGATATCCCCGTTCGTCTTCATATTCTTCATCAAAAACATTTTTTGAATAGACTTTTAATTTAAGGTCATGAAAATAGGTGCTTTTACGTATCAGTATCTGCTCGATCGCCATATCAAACACATTAAAGCTGTCCATATCATTTTCGTAGGCTATAAAATCACCAGATAGAGGCGGGTCCTCTTCATTGATGTAGGCTGTCTGCTCCGACTGATATGAATAATCCACCATGAATAGGGTGTTTTTGAAAATCCTGTAGCGAAGGCCCGCGTTAACACGATGTTTGGCCCTGTCGCTTAATTCTTCGATGGCCGAAGGGTATGGGCCGTCATAATCCCAATCCTGGTAAACATAGCCCACATTAAAGGAAAAAGCTCGCCAGATAGTACCGCTAAGATTAACTTCAACACCTTTCTTCTCTACATTATCAAGGTTACGCGGCCTTTGACTCCAATCCCCTTCTTGAGCATAATCCGTTTCGCTATGCGCCCAAACCACATAATTATCGAAATCATAATAATAAAAATCCATCCTCAAAACAATGTCACCCCACAACCTGCGGTTAAAGATCAAGTCATAACCAATGCCTTCCTCCGGCTCGGATTCGACCAGGGCCCCCCTCTTGTAAAGCACCCCCATCTGCCGGGGCGACCAGATCTTGCTTATCCCCAAAGAAACCCTTGTGTCCCTCAGGATTCTGGCCAAGTCATCTAATTTATAGGTGAGAAAAGATTTCGGAACGATCTGGTCGTGTTCTCTTACGATGTAATCCGCCTCCAGGTCAGTGTAATAGGATCCATCATCTTTTAAAATAGAACTGGTTTCGCATTCACAATCTCCTTTCGATTTTTTCCATCAACTTCAGATCGGCGCTGCTCACAAATTCCGTGGTGCGGTCCAGGCCATATACGTAAATCTGGGCAATTTAACCTTAAAATGTTAGATTAAAGCCGCCGTAAAAACCAATTCCCGGCGCCGTGTACCCATACATGGATTGATAGGACAAGTCGGTTAAATTACTGATTCGGGCGGTCAGCTCGAGCCATTTCGTTACGTCATAAGAAGCGGCTGTGCCCAGCACCAACTGCTCCGACACGATCGGATACCGGTCCCCCAGTTTCGCTGCGTACCGTTCCCCCATGTACTGTGCGGACACGTTCCAGTTGAATTTGTCGGTGGGGCTGTAATTGATCGATCCACCTCCGGTGTGATAGGGGATGTGCGTTCTTTGCTGCTGGATGGACTCGTCTTCTGAGTCCTGGTATGTGTAATGAAGGTTGAGGGTCACCTGACGGTGCGGACGCCAGCTCAAAGTCGTCTCTACCCCTGTCGTTTTAACGGAGGCGACATTATAAAACCGCGTCACCCCGCCAACATTGTCCGTACCGATCATGTCTTCAATATCGTTGTGGAAATATGTGACCGACAGGGTCAGCATGTCATTGAAAAGGTTCTGATCGATACCGATGTCAACCCCCTCGCTCTCTTCCGGTTGCAAATCCTGATTTCCGTATACGGGATAATAGAGTTGCAGGACGCTGGGGGCGCGGAACCCCGTGCCGTAGCTGCCCCGGATCTTCGTTCCCAGGGTCTCGAAGAGGTAGGCGGCCCCGGCCCGGTAGGTCGTATGCGAGCCGAAGTTCTGGTGATCGTCGTAGCGCAATCCGACGGAGATATTCACATTTTCCAGCGGCATCCAAAGGTTATGGATGAAGAGGCTCTTTGTGCGGGCCTGTATATCGTTGAGAACCGCCGACGTACCCTGCTCATACGAGCCGGTCTCATGCAGATAGTCAAAGCCTGCCGTCAGCGTATCCGTGTCACCCAAGAAAAAATCGTTCTGCCATGAAGCAGTCTTCGTGTTGCCGGTATAACTGTACAAGAACTCCTTTATTTCCGGGGCTTCTGTGAAATAGTCCCGATCTGCGTCGGTGTTGCCGACTTTCACGGAGGTATTCCACCAGTCGGTCACTTCCTGATCCAGGTGCGCGGTCAACAGGAGCATATCGCTATACAAAGCAGGATAGGCGTCCCTGCCCTGACCGGTATCCGGGTCGGGTGATTCATCGTAATCCATATTCGAATGGACATAGTAGGCGGTAATGCCGGCCTCTGTCCGATCGGTGATCCGGCCGTTTAAATTTCCTGCGATGGTGGTGTTGTCGTAGTAGTCAATTTCCTGCGGATCCGGGCTGTCCGCCCTGGATAGGCCGCCAGTGTCCGTACGCGTCGCCTGAAGGCTATAATCGATTCGATTGGTGCCCCCGCTCAGCGCTGCGTTCTCTTTGAAGGTGCTGTACGAGCCGCCCTCGAATCCGGCTGACAGTTTGGGTTTTCCTTCCCATCTTTTGGTAATGATGTTGACGACACCACCCATGGCGCTGGAACCGTACAAGACGCTCTTGGCGACGCGAACCACTTCTATGCGCTCGATATTGTCCGTCCGCAGATTGGCAATGGAAAGCGCGTTGGTCGTCGAGCTGGGATCCTGCACCCGAACACCGTCGATCATGACAATGGTTTGGCCATTTCCGGCGCCGCGGATATAGAAATAGTCTGCACCGCCGGGGGGGCCGTAGGTGTTGATGACAACACCGGGCACGTCATTCAACACTTCGACAACGGTTTGCTGTAAATTGTCAATATCATTCCCATTTGAGGCCAGGGTAACCGCATTTGGAATTTCTTTTCTATTTTTTGATGATGACCCGACTTCAAAGCCAGGGCAGGTACAGGGGCCTGCCCCTACGACCCGATCAACTGCATATTTGCAATTATTTTTGTTTGTTACAACCAGATTAATTTTTAGCCTATTTTTACTATCATGTGAGTCGGCATGGAATATTATAAATGCGGTTAGCCTGCATTTGAGGCCATGCCATTCATGGATTTTGGGAAACGGATAATCCTCAAAAAGACCAGAGACGTATTTTCTCAGTATCATTGATGGTCGCCTGACCATAAGCGATATCATCGAAATCAGAGGGGTCATGACGTTCAGCAGGCGCGCAGCCAAACGCAACCAACAGCACCAAGACGACCGCCCAAAACCCCAAAACGGGATAAGTCCGTTGATTGTCCATCCTGTTTTCCTCTCTCATCTTTTTCACAGGTTAAGTGCAAAGCGCGGCTGTTGGTATTAAAAATTATCCCCCAATCACTTCTCCGGAAGCTTGAAAAAATGCCTTGGCCGATGACCAGGGAACAATTTGGGATGAAAAATAGCGGCCAAATCCGCGATGATCTCATCGGTTTTGTCTATGGATTCCCAATACCATGGCATGGAGCACCAGACATTGCCATCTCTTACCGACTTGATGTCAGCCAGCATGTCGTCTCGGGTAACCAAGGTTTCTATGGAGGAGATGCCGTAGGCTGGAGAGGTTTCCAGTATATAGACATTGGCATGTTTGGCCCGCACATAGAATTCCTCCAGCGTAATATTGCCGTACCCGCCCATATAGCCTTTAAGGTCCAGGTCCTGAAAAATATAGTCTCCCCCACCGATAGCAATCATGTTGGCTGTCACTGATTTCGCACTCGGTACATGGACCTTGCCATCGAATACCCCACCGGCCATGACCCGGGGATGGGTATGGGCCGCCGCACATCGTGCAGATACGGCGGCAATTTTTTTTGCGGCACGATTAAACACCTGTTGGGCATCGTCTTCCCGGTCATAAAAAGCAGCGACAAACTTGATCCATTCCAAACGTCCCAGCGGATGGGCCTCTTCGAAACAATCGATAATGGCAACGGGAATATTCAATTCATCGAGCTTGTGAATCAGCTTTTTATTCCAATTACCGGCAAAGAAAACGTCCGGGCTGAGCACTTTCAATCGCTCGTAGTCCATGGGGCCATCACAACCTAATTTTATGACTTCTCCTTTGGCAATCTTCTTTTTCAGGTCGTCCATATAACAAATGTCCATCCGCACACCAACGCCAACAATACTCTCCAATACATCCAGGGGCCTTAACAACGCAGCGTAAACAGCCGACTCCAATGCCACGCGGTTGACGGGAATCGTGATTGTGGGCAAATTCCGGTAGGCAGACGGGATTGGCTTTCCCCTGGGCGCCAGGAGCAATGATCGCCCCGCGCCGTCGGTCACTTTTCTAAAACCGTCTTCAAGGTGGCCCATCCTGAACAAGCCGGCATGCTGGACGGGCAAACGATCGGCCGCCCAGCCGTCAACACAGCTTGTTGAAATAAGGATAGAGAAAAAAACAATCAGCGTAACGTAACCGATAATCCTGTTAAACGTTCCGGCAGCGCATCCTTTTCCGCAATCCGCTCTATTCATCAAAATACCTTATCATTCTCTCGTATTCGTTTTTAAACAGCCGTATCGTTGCCCCATTCTTTAGACGACCGCCAATTGAAAGTGACGATGCCTTTTCAACTTTTTCAGGCGATTTTCCTTTCCCTCAACTCCTCGGCCAGTTCCGGCAAAAAGCCCGAAAGGTGGACGGCTTCACCAGGACCGACGACGATCTCCCACTCCGGCAGGGCGTTTTCCAGTTGGGCCTTGAACTCGGCGTTGCGGGCGGAAATCACCAGTGTTCGATGGTCCACCCGTTCCTCCAGCTTGCATTTCTTGACGAACCGGACCGTGTTTTCGGCAACGAATTTTCCCTTGTGGGTGCTGTGTAGACAATGGTGGCACCAACACATGACATCCGGCTCGGTGATCCGCTCGAAGCAGAGAAAAACCGGTATACGCGAGACCTCCGCCGCCAGGGAGAGATTGTAATAGGTCAAGGCCCAGGACGATGCAAGGATTAGCGGTGCATGACGATCCGGCTCACCGATTGCGTATACGCCCTCGGGGGTCATCATCGGCTCCTGGGGATCACTGAAAAGCGCCATGCGCTCCATGAGCAGCGGATAAAGACTTTCTCCCTGAAGATCGGAAAGCACCACGATACCGGCGTATTTGGCGATAAATGTAGCTGCGATCAGCGTTTCCATGGATAGGTCGTTGGTCATCTCACAGGGAAAGGTGATGGTCGGATAACTCAAGGTACCGATGGCTTGATGGATGGCCGCACGGCGGATGTGGATCTGGTCGGCGAACGCCTCTTTAAGTGTCCGTACGCCGGGATCCATAACGATCTCTTTCACACCGGCATCCGTTAGCCGCCCGGATAGCTCGCCCAGTTCGGCAAGCCCTTTGGCCTTCGCGACCAGTGGACAGGCGTGTTTGACGGCCAGCTCGGCCATGGATTCGGCATTGTCCGCTGTTGCCGCATAGATCAGGGGTTTCGATTCGGCGCAGCAGGCCAGACCGGCGGCCATGACCACGGGATCATCGCTCATCAGAATCAGCCTGGCATCACTACACCGGGTAATTTTTTCAATCAGCGCGACGAATTTATCAGGATCCTTGGATTGGCCATCGATAGCCAGCAAGTCCGCGCCCAAAAGGCACCCCATACGCTGATAACGAAGTTCACCAAACCGCTTCAGCCGGTCCTTTACGTCAGCGTCGGCCATGGTGTCAGCTATTCGCATGGCCAGACCGGTCGGATTGTTGAACCGCTTGTCATGCCGGAACATGACGGACTCGCCGCCGATTTTAAAAGCCAAGTCACCCCTGCCAATGGTAACCGGCCTGATCGGCGGTGCCTCGGCCTGAGCCAGCTTTTCTTTAACCGCATCCGAAACATACGGACAGGCGGAAAGCTCGATTTTGTCCGCCGCCAGACTCATGGCGAAAGCGATACAAGTGGCCAGTCCGCACTCCCGACAATTGGTCTTGGGCAATAGTTTGTAGATGTCCATTCCTGACAGTGCCATGTTGAACTCCTCTCCTTTTTGATGAACTTCTGTTCATCGTTAACTTGAACGACCATCGTTACCCAATGGATCGTTGCCACGATCCTAAAGATGTCGCTTTGAGGTGTTCACCGGCGGACCCGCCTAACTAAAAATCCCCGTGCCCAAAATGGACACGGGGATTTCCGTTTTTTATCCCTGGCAATGGTATTGATGCCGCAGCCCCCTGAATCCCGAGAGTCTGTACAGCGATCATCACAGGCAGGTCTTCTGGCTTCACTTTCCTTTCTGGCGGCCTTCCCGTTCGATAAACAGTGGCCTTACTTGACTTGCCAAAAAGCGTGCCTTTCAGTATAGCCCTCAAAAGCACGTGTGTTACAGCGGCGGGTCCGCTCCCGATTCGCACGGGATTCCCTATTATCTCCGGTGGAGCACCTGTGAGCAATATCTTAAAACAACGATTTGTCTATTAGAAAGGCAGCGGCGGCATGTCAATACAAAAATCGGTTTTCTGTATCAAGGATCTTAATCCAATGGCTGATTCTGATCGGTGACTTGTGCTTTGACAAGCCTCGATGACATGCCTTATGTTTTATGGATTCGGGGCTCACGTTACCCAAAAAGGCAGAAAAAGGTATGGTAAAAAAACTGGTTATCGCATGCATGGTCCTTATTATCATGGCGCTTTGCGGCGTGGGACTGTCGTACCACCATCTCATGTCATGGGCCGATCAGTCTGGGGCAGCACCGGGGAAAGAGAAATTGTTTACCATCCCCACAGGCCAGGGGCTGAGGCAAACGGCGCGGGTGCTGGAGCAGGAAGGGCTGATCTCCAATGCTCTGCGGTTTACCATTTTCGTCCGGCTTGAAAAACAGGACAAACGGCTTCAGGCGGGGGAATATTTTCTCTCCACCGCGATGACACCAAGGCAGATTCTGGGGCAATTGGTCAAAGGGCGGGTTCACCTTTACCGCGTTACCGTTCCCGAAGGATTCAACCTGGTCCAGATCGCTAGCGCTGTTGCCGCTGCCGGACTGGCCCCGGAAGCGGAGTTTCTCGCCGCCACCCGTAATCCGCAGGTTGCCAAAGACCTGGGGATTGACGCCGATACATTGGAAGGCTATCTGTTCCCGGACACCTATTACTTTCCCAGCGGGATGCACAGCAAAACCATCATCGCCACCATGGTCAAACAGTTTCAAAGCGCCTTTTCCACGGAATGGGCAACCCGGGCCAAAGAGATGGGCATGAGCGTGCATGAGGTGGTAACCCTGGCCTCGATCATCGAAAAAGAAACCGGCGCCCCTGAAGAACGCCCGTTGATCTCTTCGGTCTTTCACAATCGTTTAGAAAAAGGAATGCGTCTTGAAACCGACCCCACGGTGATTTACGGGATTCCCGATTTTGACGGCAATATCAAGCGCCGCCACCTTGAAACCTATACCCCTTACAATACCTATAAGATAAAAGGCCTGCCTCCCGGCCCGATTGCCAGCCCGGGCAAAGCAGCCATGCAGGCAGCCCTTTACCCGGCCCAAAGCGACTATCTTTACTTCGTTTCCAAAAAAGACGGCACGCACCAGTTTTCGGCCACCATCAAAGAACACAACGCCGCTGTGCGCAAGTACCAACTAAGGAAAAGACGGTGAAAAAGCCACCTGAAAAACTCCGCTCCGGGTTTACCACGGGCGCCGCGGCAGCTGCTGCCGCCAAGGCCGGACTTCTATTTTTACTCACCGGCCAGACGCCGGCATCGGTAACCATCCGGTTTCTGACTGGTGAGCCGATCCGTATCGCCGTGCATGGCTGCACGCAAGTTTCCCCGAATAAGGCCCGTGTAACGATCATCAAGGATGCCGGCGATGATCCCGATATCACCCACAAGGCTGAAATTGGGGCTGAAGTAACGCTGGATGATACGGCCTCCCCTGGCACGCGTCATATCACCGGCGGGATCGGTGTCGGTGTGGTCACCAAGCCCGGCCTTGAAATTCCGCCGGGCCAGGCAGCCATTACCCCGGGTCCGATGACCATGATCACCAACAGCATCAAAGAAGTGCTGAGCGAGCATCCCACCGATGCCGGTATCCAGGTGAACGTTTTCGTCCCTGAGGGAGAGCGGCTGGCGCAAAAGACCCTCAACGCCCGGTTGGGCATCCTGGGCGGGCTATCGATATTGGGAACCACCGGTATTGTGCGCCCCATGTCCCACGACGCCTACGTGGCCACCATCGAAAAGGCCATGGATGTGGCCCGGGCCGCAGATGCCACCCACCTGGTGCTGACCACCGGCCGGCGCAGCGAACGCTTTTCCCAAGCGTTGTGGCCACATTTAAAGGATGTGGCCTTTATCCAGATCGGTGATTTTTTTCAAAAGGCGATGTCCGCAGCGGCCCAACGCGGATTTGATTCTGTGACACTGGCGGTTTTTTTCGGCAAGGCGGTCAAGATGGCTCAGAACATTCCCCATACCCACGCGGCCAAATCCGAGTTGACCCTGAAAACCCTGGCACAGTGGACCCTTGAAATATCCGGTAATCAGGTGCTGGCGGATTCGGTTGCAAAGGCCAATACCGCCCGGCACGCCTTTGATCCGCTCATGGCCGAGGCACCGGCGGTAGTAGCCCATGTGGCCGAACAGGCCCGGCGCTGTGCACAAGGGTTTGCCGATCATCGGCTGAAGGTTGGCTATGTGATTTTCGACTATGAAGGCATCGTCGTTGTTGACACCGAAGCGGAATAGAGCTAGAGTATTTGGTCTTGCTTTTTACCAAGCAAGTCGAAGATGACTATCATTTGGCAATGTTCCCGGATGATGCGAAATGTCAATCGCGAGATAAAAGCATCATAGAAAAAAGGCAATCTTAAGTGTCCTCACCAGTCACCATTATCGGCACAGGCGTCAGTCCAGACGACCTGACCGAAAAACAGCGATCCATCATCCGGTCGGCCGACGTTCTCGTGGGCGGCAAGCGGCTTCTGGCCCCATTCGAAGATTTGCTCTGCCGGCGTTTTGTGATCGACAAAAATCTCAAGGCGCTGGGTGATTTTCTGGAGCGGGAGATGATCGACCAGACCATTGTCGTGCTGGCCTCCGGTGATCCCCTGTTTTTCGGCGTCGGTACTTTTCTCATGCGTCGTTTAGGGGGCGACCGGGTACGAATCCTGCCCAATGTTTCCGCCGTTGCCACGGCCTTTGCCCGGCTGGGCGTGCCCTGGCAGGAGGCGCGGGTCATCAGTCTGCACGGCCGCAGCCATACGGGCCAGCTGCTGCATCATCTGTCGGTTGGCGATACGGTGGCGGTGTATACGGATCCGTCTCATGATCCTGTATGGCTGGCCGCGCTGCTTGCGAAAAATGGGTTGGATGACGTGACTTTTACCGTACTGGAGCAATTGGGCACACCCGCCGAGCGCATCACCCGGACCACGCCGGAAGGCGCCCAGACGCAGACATTTTCCGCGCTCAACCTGGTCGTGCTGCAACCCGATTCAAAACGCCAGGCCCGGCCCGCCCTGTTCCCCGGCATGCCCGACGATTGGTTTGTGCACGAAAAAGGGCTGATCACCAAAGCCGAGGTGCGCGCCGTGACGATTTCCCGGCTGCGTCTTTTCGATCGTGCGGTTTTCTGGGACCTGGGCGCGGGCAGCGGGTCGGTCTCCATCGAAGCCGGCCAGTCGATCACGCGGGGAAGTATTTATGCCGTGGAACAGCATGCCTCACGCATCGCCCATATCCATGAGAACATTACTCGTTTCGGCATTGGCAACATCAAGGTGGTCGAGGCCCGCCTGCCGGACGGCCTTGACGAACTGCCTGATCCGGACCGAATCTTCATCGGCGGTGGGGGTGAGAATTTAGGACGCATCATCCGCACGGCGGCGGACCGTCTGAACAAAAACGGCATTATCGTGGTCAATACCGTGTTGATCGACAATCTGACTGCCGCCCGGCAGGCGCTGGACGATTTGGGGTTTGATGTGGATATGGTCCAGATTCAGGTCAGCCGGGGCAAATCCATGCCCTACAGTCAGCGTTTTGAAGCGGCCAATCCGGTGTGGATCATTACCGGGTGCAGGGGCTGCGAGGTGTAAGGTGTAAGGTAGAAGGTAGGGGCTGCGAGCTAAATACAACAAAAGGAAGAAAAAAACAGTGAATGATTCAACTACCGCATCGAAAACCACCAGCACCCATCCGATCATCTTCTGTGGTGCCGGCCCGGGTGATCCGGACTTGATTACCGTCAAAGGCCAGCAGGCCCTGGCCGATGCCGATCTGGTGATTTACGCCGGATCACTGGTCCCCGAGGCGTTGCTCAAATGGACCGCTCCTGATTGCCAGCACCAGAGCAGTGCCGGCTTGCATCTGGATGAAATGGTCGCCATCATGGCCGAGGCCTGGCAGGCCGGAAAACGCGTGGTGCGCCTGCATACCGGCGATCCCAGCCTTTACGGCGCCATCTTCGAGCAAATGGCCAAGCTGGCCGGCAGGGGGATCCCCTACACGGTCATCCCCGGTGTAACGGCCGCCTTTGCCGCGGCAGCAGCCATGAAGGTCGAGTACACCCTGCCCGAGGTATCCCAGACCTTGATCTTGACGCGCATGGCCGGACGGACACCCGTACCGGAGGCTGAAACCCTTACCGCTCTGGCCGGTCACCAGGCGACCATGGCCATTTACCTGAGCATTTCGATGATTGATGAGATGACGCGTATACTTTCCGAGGCCTATGGACTGGACGGGGCCTGTGCGGTTGTCTACCGCGCCAGTCAGCCGGATGAGAAAATCTTTTGGACCACGACCGCAAATCTTGCTGAAACGGTAAGAGAAGCAGGCATCAAACGCACCGCGCTGGTAGTGGTGGGCCGGGTGCTGGATGTGAGCCTGGAAACCCTGGCCCACGAATCCAAATTATACGACCGCCACTTTGCCCACGGATTTCGTGAAGCGGATCAGGCCCGGTGAAAAAAGACGCACCCACACACACTGCCGTCTGGGCCCTGACCCCGGGCGGTGCACGCCTGGCCGGTCAGATTGCCGGTGCCATGCCCGGCAGCACGGTTTTTCTCAAGGACACCGTGGCCGGCACCGTGGACAGGGCCATCCCTTTTTCACGCTTGAAGGATGCCATCCAAAGCCGGTTCAACGCATTTTCCCAGCACATCTTCATCATGGCCACCGGCATTGTGGTGCGCAGCATCGCCGGCCATCTGGTAAACAAAATCCATGATCCGGCCGTGGTAGTGTGCGACGAGCTCGGCCGGTTCGCCATCAGCCTGGTCTCCGGCCACATGGGCGGTGCCAACGCCTTGGCCCAAACCGTATCGGCAATCACCGGCGGCCAACCGGTGATCACCACGGCCACGGATGTCAACCAGAAGCCGGCCATTGATCTTATTGCCAGACGCCATGGCCTGGTCATCGAAAACCCGGCAGCCATTAAAACGGTAAACATGGCACTCATCACCGGCGCGCCCATCTTTGTTCACGATCCATTTAACCAAGTGATCCCGCATCTTCCGGCAAAGCAGGTCAAGCCGTTTGACAACCTGCCCCCTGACGAAAAGCAAGCTGCTGCCGTTTATGTGGACCACATCTGTCTTGACCTGCCCGGGCAGGTACTGATATTGCGACCCGGTTCCCTGGTGGCCGGCATGGGGTGCAACCGGGGCACGGATGTGGGCGAAATGCGCGATCTGCTGGAGCGTACGTTTCGCGCAGCCGGTCTGTGCCTTGCCAGTTTGCGCTGCCTGGCCTCGGTGGACCTGAAGGCTGATGAACCCGGCCTCTTGGCCCTGTCCGAATCATTGAAGGTCAAGATCGCCTTTTTTACCCGACAGCAGCTTAACACCGTCGCCCAGGTCCCCAATCCCTCGGCCATGGTAGAAAAGCACATAGGAGTTCAAAGCGTATGCGAAGCCGCAGCCTTGCTGGCGACTCAACAGGGACGGCTGATCGTCCCCAAACAGAAAACAGCCAACGTCACCCTGGCGGTGGCGGCCGACACCTGTACATCGTCGGCATCGGACCCGGGGGACCGGACCACCTGAGCCAGCGCGCGGCCCAGGTATTGGAAGCAGTGGATGCCGTCGCCGGCTATACCACTTACATCGATCTGATCCGGCCGCTGATCCAGGGCAAACAGATCGTCAGCACGGCCATGAAAAAAGAGATCGACCGTGTCTCGGCCGCCCTTGATCTGGCCCTGGCCGGCACATCCTGCGCCGTTGTCTCCAGCGGTGATCCAGGCGTTTATGCCATGGCTGGGCTGGTGCTGGAGATGTGCCGCGAACGGTCCATTGCCATCGGCGGCACGGATAATCCAGACAATGGGGACCAGCTTTGCATTGAAATCGTGCCCGGCATTCCTGCGCTTTGCTCCGGGGCCTCGCTTCTGGGTGCGCCCCTGACCCATGACTTTGCCGCCATCTCCCTGAGCGATCTGCTCACCCCCTGGGAAACGATCGAAGCCCGGCTCGAGGCCGCCGCCAGCGCCGATTTCGTGATCGTGATCTACAACCCCAAAAGTCGCCGCCGGGCCGATCACCTGACCCGGGCGCAGCAGATCATCATGGCTCACCGCGATCCCTCAACCCCGGTGGGCATTGTCACCGGCGCCATGCGGGAAAACCAGCGCATCAGCCTGACCACCCTGGAACAGTTGCATCAGGCCGAAGTGGATATGCAGACCACGGTGTTTGTGGGAAATTCGAATACGTTTTGCTATGATGGGTATATGGTTACGCCTAGAGGGTATTCGAAAAAATATAACATCAATAAATAGTATTAAGTTTGAAGTGTTAAGTGTTAAGGTAATGAATGCTATCGTTTTTTATTTTCAATCGGCCCGATCCTTCACTTAACACTTAAAACTTAACACTTAACACTTTTTTTTTATTATGTCATTCAAACAAGGCTACATACAAGTTTACACCGGTGACGGCAAAGGCAAAACCACCGCCGCCATCGGTCTGGCGATCCGGGCTGCCGGTGCCGGGCTGAAAGTCTTCATCGCCCAGTTTATCAAGTCGGGCGATTACAGCGAAATCAAGGCCCTTGAGCGCTATGAAGATTTGATTACCGTGAAGCAGTATGGGTATGGACGCTTTTTTAAAGGAAAACCCGCGGCGGAAGACATTGCCATTGCTCGGGAAGGGATAGCGGCCATTCGACAGGCGTTTCTCTCCGGTGACTACCAGGTCGTCATCATGGAAGAAGGCAATGTGGCCGTAACCTGTGGTCTGTTTCCCGTAGAAGAAATTCTGTCCTTGATGGAAGAAAAGCCCGGCCAGCTTGAACTGGTCATTACCGGCCGCGGTGCCAATGTGCAAGTGATTGAAAAAGCCGACCTGGTCACTGAGATGCGGGCAGTCAAGCACTACTACCAGACGGGCGTGGCGGCAAGGACGGGAATCGAGAAATAGCTCTTGCCTGCCCAGAAACGGCATATTTCACCGGCGAACCCGGATGAAATATGCCGTTTCTGGGCAGGCAAAAATGTTCATATAGAGCCATAACAATATGAAAAACAAAACAAATCATTCATTGATAGCCCCCTGTATCGCCGTATTCGGCACCGGCTCCGATGTGGGCAAAAGCGTTATTGCCGCAGCCCTGTGCCGCATCTTTGCCGACCGGGGCTTGAACGTGGCCCCCTATAAAGCGCAGAATATGTCCAACAACTCCGGGGTTACACCGGAAGGGCTGGAGATGGGCCGGGCCCAGATCGTCCAGGCCGAGGCCGCCGGTATTCCGCCCCATGTGGACATGAACCCCATTTTACTTAAACCCACCAGTGACGTGGGCTCACAGGTGGTATTGCTCGGCGAGGCCATCGGTAACCAAAGCGCCATGGACTACCACCAGAAAAAGCGCCGATTGGTGACCGAGGCCAATGGCGCCCTGGACCGCCTGCGTGAGAAGTATGATCTGGTTGTCATGGAAGGGGCCGGCTCCTGCGCCGAAGTCAACCTGATGGATCACGACATCGTCAACTTTCCCATGGCCGAGTATGCCGAGGCGCCGGTGATTCTGGTGGGCGATATCCATCGGGGAGGTATTTTCGCCCAACTGGTGGGCACCATGGAATGCCTGCCACCGGCTTTTCGCAGTCGGGTGGCCGGGTTCATCATCAACCGCTTCCGGGGGGATTTGCGACTTTTCGAGGAAGGGGTGCGCTGGATCGAAAACAGAACCGGCCTGCCGGTTTTTGGTGTGCTGCCCTGGTATAATCACATCCGCATTGATCCGGAAGATTCGGTGGTCATCGAGCGGCCCTGCTCGGTTGGCCCCCAGACGGATGGACGTCCAGCCGTGGCCGTGATCCGCATCCCGCATATCTCCAATTTTACCGATTTCGATCCCTTGACCGCAGTGAGCGGCCTTGGCGTTCACTTTGTAAAGACGCCCCAGGATTTGTCCATGTTCAAGGCGGTAATTCTGCCCGGCTCAAAAAACACCCGTTTTGATCTGGACTGGCTGAAAACCAGCGGCTGGCAATCTAAATTAGATGCTTATCAAAAGGCCGGCGGCCATATCACCGGCATCTGCGGCGGCTACCAAATGATGGGCCTGGCCGTACATGATCCCGGCGGCTTGGAAGGAGCGCCGGGGACCACGGATGGCTTGGCGTTTCTGCCGGTGGAGACTACGCTCAAGGCACCCAAAACAACCACGCTGAGCCGTTTCGACTGGGACGCCATCGCTGGCACCGGGTACGAAATCCATATGGGGCAAACCATTTTAAAGGAGGGTCGCCCATTGCTTGAAGTACACGAGCGCAACAGCCAACCGGCTCATGATGCGGATGGCTGCGTAGCTGAAAACGGCCTGGCCATTGGCACTTACATGCACGGTCTTTTCGACACCCCGGCCCTGATTGCCCATTGGCTTGAAACCGTGGGTATTTCAGGCGTGGATGTACCGGACACGGGCGGCCTGGCAGCCAAGATGGAGCAGTATGCGCTTTTGGCTGAGCATTTTTGTCGGTATGTGGATATGGAGCGAATTGCCAGATTAATAAAGGTTGAAGGTTGAAGGTTGAAGGTTGAAGGTTGAAGGTTGAAGGTTGAAGGTTGAAGGTTGAAGGTTGAAGGTTGAAGGGAAAATGGCAGTATGCTGCCATTTGCGCAAGCAAGATTACGCGGAATGTCAAATTTGATGAAATTAAAAATGATGATCGATTACGATTACGCGCACGAGCACGAAAAACGCCAATGCCCGTCGTGCTCGTGCTCAGTGAAGCGGTGCTCGTAATCGTAATCGGAAAATTCGGCATGGCATGATTACAATTGCTGATGCCACCGATTTAATAAAAAGAGAAACGACCATAATCCTTCAATTGACATTTAGATTTGTCATTTTAGTGGTGTTTAACAGAAGAATTTCTCAAGGTTTTTTTAAATGAGTTCAAAAGAAAAAATCCTGGTTCTGGGCGGTTGCCGCAGCGGTAAAAGCGACCATGCCCTGAACCTGGCTGAAAACATGGGCAGTCGCCGCATCTTCGTGGCCACCTGCGTGCCCCATGACGACGAAATGAGAAATAGGGTCAAACGGCATCAGGCCGAGCGCAGTGATGCCTGGCAAACACTGGAGGTCCCAGTGGATCTGTCCGGTGCCATTGCCGACCATAGTCCGCTGGCGGATGTCATGCTGGTGGACTGCCTGACCCTCTGGCTGAACAATCTACTCATGGAAACCGAGGATGTGGAGCGCATCCGGGAGCATATTGACCAGCTGGCCCAGGCGGTGCAAAACGCGCCGAATGCCATTGTCCTGGTCTCCAATGAAGTGGGCGCCGGCATCGTTCCTGAAAACCGCCTGGCCAGGCTTTATCGTGATCTGGCCGGCTGGACCAATCAGGCCATGGCCGCCGTGTGCGACCGCGTGATCTGGACCGTGGCCGGCATTCCCGTAACCATTAAACCCCCGTTTCAAAGTGCTACCCCATGAACGCCTTCATTGCATCGCTGCAGTTTATCAGTGGCCTGCCGATAGGCAAGCCACGACCCTTTGATCCAAGAGGAATCATCGTCAACTTTCCCCTGGCCGGGCTGGCCATCGGCCTGATCCTGGCCCTGTTCGACGGGCTGGCCATGGCCCTGTGGCCACCAATGGTTGCGGCGGCACTGGATGTCGCCCTGCTGGCGGCGATCACCGGCGGCTTCCACCTGGACGGACTGGCCGATGCAGCCGACGGTCTGTACGGTCAGCGGGAGCGTGAAAAAAGCCTGGCGATCATGAAAGACAGCCGCGTCGGCGCCATGGGCCTGATCGCCGTGGTCTGTGCCCTGCTCGTCAAAACCATGGCCCTGGGAGCGGTGGACCAGACGCGTTTCCTGGCCCTTTGCATCGTGCCGGCCTACGCACGCGGGGCCATGATTTTTGGCATGCGCTACCTTCCCTATGCCCGCGGCGAGGAAGGCACCGGCAGCGCCTTCTTTGAAACCCGGTTGACCACCACGGATTTCAGATATCTGATCGTTCCTGCGGCTCTCTCCCTGTTTCTGGGATGGCGATTTATTGTGCTGAACATTTTTTTCGCTGCTGGGATCGTCGCCCTCTTATGGATCTACAAGAAAAAACTAAACGGCATCACCGGTGATATGCTGGGCGCCATGGCCGAAATTACGGAGGTGGTTTTGTTTCTGGCGGTGAGCGTGGGAGGTGTATCATGATCACGGGTCACGGCGGTAACATCTATGAATTGGCCCAGCGGTTGGGCTGCCAGCCATCCGAGATCATCGACATGAGCGCCAATGTCAATCCGCTGGGCCCCATGCCCGAGTTGATGACTCACCTTCAGGCCAACCTGTCGGTGATCAACGCCCTGCCCGAGGTGGATGCCGGCGGCATCATCCAGACGTTCAGCCGGTTTTATAATGTGGCGCCGGATCAGGTCATGGCCGGCAATGGCACTACCCAGCTGATTTACCTGATTCCCCGGGCCATTGGCGCCAGGCGCGCGCTGATTGTCGGTCCGACCTACTCGGATTACCGGGATGCCTGCGCCATGAATCGCGTGGCCTGCGAGCATCTGATCTGCCGGGAAGCCGATGATTTCGTGCCCGACATGGCGGCCATCGAGAAAAAGGCAGCCGGAGCGGATCTGGTGTTTTTGTGCAACCCCAACAACCCCACCGGCAGCATGGTATCACGCGAGGCCATCGACGCCCTGTGCCGCGCCCTGCCGAAAACCATGTTTGTCATCGATGAATCCTATCTGCCGTTTGCATCGCAGCCTGAGAAGATCAGCATGATCACAACCGATCTTCCCAACGTGATGGTGCTCAACTCCATGTCCAAGGCGTTTCGCATCCCGGGTCTGCGCATTGGCTTTGTCAAAGCAACGCCGGCCCTTTTGGAGAAGTTGCGTGCCTACACCCTTCCCTGGTCGGTCAACAGTCTGGCCCAGACGGCGGTATCATGGCTGATGACCCATCCCAAACCGGTAGGCGCCTTTCTTGCAGCGACCCGGACAATGCTGGGCACTCAAAAAAATGATATTCGGGCCACGCTGCACAGCCAGACCGGCATCCGTTGTTTTCCATCGGCGGCCTCATTTATTCTCATGCGCCTGCCTGACAACCTGAACGCACCGATGGTCTGGCAACACATGGCCAATCATGGAATTCTGATTCGCGACTGCGCTAATTTCACCGGTCTGGACGAATCTTTTATCCGCATGTCCATGAAAAAAGAAGCCCAAAATTACCGGGCCACCAATCTGCTGGTTCAATTCTGCCGTCACCATGACGGTAAAGGAGACGCACCCCATGTACACTGACGGCCTGGTCCTGGCGCTGATCTTCGGCGTGCTCCTGGATATGCTGCTGGGCGATCCGCGCTGGATGCCCCATCCCATCCGCTGGATGGGCAAGGCCATTGAGCATTTAGAGCCCCGTTTTCGCGCCATGCAGCTTACGCCCCAGGTTGCCGGCGGTCTCATGGCGGGAGCACTGGTAATGGCCGTGTGGCTGATCAGCCTGCTGATTGTTGTGTTGGCAGACGCCATTCATCCGTTGATCGGCATCCTGGTCCAGGCCGCCATGATATTCACCTGCATTTCCGCTCGCGGTCTGGCCGATGCCGCCCGACAGGTGGGTAAAGCCCTGGCCGGCTCCGGCCTTGCTGCCGGCCGCCGGGCCGTGGCCATGATTGTCGGCCGGGAAGTAGACCAGCTGGATGAAACCGGCGTTACCCGGGCAGCCGTGGAAACCGTGGCCGAAAACCTGGTGGACGGCGTCATCTCACCGATCTTTTTCGTGGTTATCGGCGGTGCGCCCCTGGCCATGGCCTATAAAATGGTCAACACCCTGGACTCCATGATCGGCTACAAAAACGAGAAATACCTTTATTTTGGCCGATTTGCCGCGCGCCTGGACGATTTGGTCAATTTTATTCCCGCCCGTCTCAGTGTGCCGCTCATCGCTCTGGCGGCCAGCCTTTTTGGCGGCAACTGGCGATCCGCCCTGACCGTGGCCCGACAGGACGCCCGCGCCCACGCCAGCCCCAATGCCGGCTATCCTGAAGCAGCCTTTGCCGGTGCGTTAGGGGTGTGGATGGGAGGGCCCAACCGGTACCACGGCCGCGTGGTTGAGAAACCGGTGATTGGCCAGGGATTGGGCGATGTCGGACCAGCACACATCCAAAAGGCCTGCCGGTTGATGCTCTCCACCTCATTTTTGTCCTACACCATCGCCGCGTTGATAATTCTGGCCATACAGAGCATGGGATAAGTCCGATGGCAAACACCCATTTACATGATCACGCTGTTCCCGACGGATTGAAGACCATCGCCAAAGGCCATTTCCCCTTTTCCCTGGCCTGCCCGTCCTTTATCTTCCGGGCGGATTACGTGGAAAACGTGTGCCGGCTGGCACCGTTCGTGGATGAAATCCAGCTTTTATTTTTCGAAAGCCGGTTTGAAGACAGCCTGCCCTCCCCGGCCCTGATCGATCGACTGACCGAGCTGGGCCGGGAAAAATCGCTCACCTATAGTGTGCATCTGCCCTCGGATATTTTTCTGGGACACCTTGAAAAGGAAGAGCGGCAGTTCGCCGCCGACGTTTTGATCGATATCATCAGGCGTTGCGCACCCCTTGCCCCGAGCACGTTCACCTTGCACCTGGAGCGCGACCCTTCCGAAACAAATGACCAGCGCTGGCAGGCAAACACCACCGCCACCCTTGAATCCGTTCTGGAAACCGGAGTTGACAGCCGCTGCATTTCCATTGAAAATCTGAATTACGATTTTCGACTGGCCGCCCCGATTGTGGAAGCCCTGGATCTGTCCGTGTGCATGGATATGGGTCACTTGCTGGCCCATGGCAGGACGCTCGCGCCTTTTTATCACTACTGGCAGGATCGCATCCCGGTCGTCCACATTCATGGGGTGGACGATAGCCGGGACCATCTGCCCCTGGACCGGCTCTCAACAGATCACGCAACCGATTTGCTGAATCTGATCGGTGGCTTTGGGGGCGTGGTGACGGTGGAGGTTTATTCGGTGGGGGGGCTGGAGGCATCGCTGGGGTGGTTGAAGGAAAGGGTGATGGGTGATGGGTGATGGGTGATGGGTGATGGGAAAAAATCCAATTCTATACGATAAAGCACGCAAAATCGAACTTTTGGCGCCGGCCGGAACGCCCGAGAAACTGGAAATCGCCGTGCACTACGGTGCCGATGCGGTCTACCTGGCCGGAAAGGATTTCAGCCTGCGCAACCTGTCGGGGAATTTCTCACATGAGGAAATGCTGGCGGCAAGGCGATTTACCAGGGATTGCGGCGTGCGGATGTATGTCACCGTCAACATCTACTCACGCAACCACGAGGCGGATGCCATCACCGGCTATCTCGATTTTTTAAAAACCGTGGAACCCGACGCCATCATCGTTGCCGAACCGGCCATCTTTACCCAGGCCCGTAGGCAAACGCCCGACATCCCGGTACACATCAGCACCCAGGCCAACACCACCAATACGGGAACGGCTCGTTTCTGGCGGGACTTGGGCGCCAGCCGGGTCAATGCGGCCCGTGAGCTGAGCCTTGAGGAAATTCGCGAGATCGTGCAGGACAGCGGCATCGATGTAGAGGCGTTTGTCCACGGCGCCATGTGCATGGCGGTATCGGGACGCTGCCTGATGTCCGGCTTCATGGCCGGACGCGAGAGCAATCGCGGCCTGTGCTGTCAACCCTGCCGATTTCATTACACGGTGATGGAAGAGACCCGGCCCGGTCAGTACTTCCCCATAGCTCAGGACCAGCGCGGCGCCTATATCTTCAACTCCCGGGATCTTTGCATGATCGAGCACCTGCCGGCCATGATCGATGCCGGAATCGCTTCACTTAAAATCGAAGGGCGCATGAAAAGCATCCACTACCTGGCCGGGGTGGTCAAGGTCTACCGGGAAGCCATTGACTGCTGGTACAATGATCCGGACCATTATCAGTTTCAGCCCCGCTGGCTCACGGAACTGTCCGCCATCAGCCACCGGGGGTACTGCACGGGATTTTATTTTTCTGATGCGGCTCAGACGGCCGCCAACAGTGAGAACTTGATCGTTCCTGGCCATCGTTTTGTGGCCAAGGTGCTCCAGGATGCGGATGCCGCCGGTGGGGTCCGGGTGGGCGTGAAGAACAAAATCCATGCCGGTGAAACGGTTGATGTGCTGTCTCCCGGGGTTTCCACCCGGCCGGACCGGATCATCAAAATAACCGATGAGACGGGTCTGTCACAGACGCTGGCTCAACCCGGCACCACGGTGACCCTTTACCTTGAAACACCACCCAAATGTCTTGACCTGATCCGCATGCCAACCGATGCTCTGAAGCCAAAAGATTCAGCATCGTGATGTTTGCCCCAATGGCGATTTTTCTCAATCTTTTTTATGCAACATTGGGGGTTGGGTTGCGCCAGCCGTCTGATGCCCGTTCCATTGGCTGGTCGATCGAATGATTGATGGGCGGCAAGTGAGGGCCGATTGAAAACCACCATACACCGTATAATTAAATTTATCTTCCCGATCTTTATTCTCACACTGTCTATTTTTTTCTTTTTCGGCGGCCCGTATTCATATTCCGCCCGCTCCTTTCAAGCCGTTTGGAACTTGGGCCATATCCTTTTTTTCTCGCTGTTGCCGCTTGTTTTATTTTATTTTAAAAAAATCCCAAATAAATTCAGCGTGCATAGCGCCCTGGCCCTCGCCCTGGCCCTCATATTGGGAGCAGGCGTCGAACTGGCACAATCCAGCCTTATTGGCCGGGAACCGGACCTTTACGATTTCTTCCGAGATCTCATCGGAGCGTTGCTTTGCATCTCTTTTTTCCTGCCATCCAGAAAAAGTCTTCCCAAACCGGCCCTGACCGTCATCCAGTCATGCACGCTGGTCCTGATCGTTTTTCAAATTCTACCGCTGATCAACGCGCTTCACGATGAACATCTGGCCCGCAAACAGTTTCCGCTGCTGTGTGGCTTTGAAACACGGCATGAAATCGATCGGTGGTGGGCGGCGACCCAATCGGTGACGGTCGATCAAACAGTGCACCGAACAGGCAAGGCGTCCATGCGTGTCGTATTCGACACGAGAAAATATGCGATGGTGGAATTGGCACATTTCCCAAGAAATTGGGAAGAATTTTCTTTTTTGGAGTTCTCTGTATATAATCCGTCTGCTGAAGAAATTCAGTTCCGTTTGTCCATCCACGATGATGATCCGTCTGAAACCGGCAGCCGCTATAAAGATCGTTTTAAAGGGTACTACCGAATATCAAAAGGGTGGCATACGTATCGGGTCAACCTGGAAAGAGTACGCCAATACCCGAAAAATCGGCTGATCAACATGCAAAAAATCATGGGCGTCGGTTTTTACACGATCAAACTGCCACACCCCCGAGCGATCAATTTGGATGACATTCGACTGATCAAATAACACGAATTAGAAACAAAAACATCATGATTATTGTCGCCGACAATCTGCGTATCACCCAGCCCGCCATCGCCCGCGCCGTGGAAAGGCTGGATCCTGGGCCCATCCAACGTATGGCTGTAGCCTGTCGGAATGCCGGTGCCGACGCCATTGATATCAACAGCGGTCCGCTTTCCCGGGATGCTGAAAAGAAAATGACTTTTCTGGTAGAAACCGTGCAGGCGGCCGTGGATCTGCCGCTGGTGCTGGACACGACCAATCCCGTGGCCATGGCCGCGGGGCTTGCCGCCTGCCGGCAACCGGCGATCATTAACGGGGTGTCCCTGGAGCCCGAGAAACTGGAGCGCATCCTCCCCTTAGCCGGCGAACACGGTGCTGATCTGATCTGCTATCTATTGCGTCCCGACGGCCATGTGCCGCCGGACGCTGATGGACGCATGGAATCTGCCGTGGCCCTGTTCAATGAATGCCAGGCCGCCGGCATCGATCAGGAGTGTTTGATCTTCGATCCCATCGTCGCCCCCCTGGTCTGGCAGGACGGCAATCGCCAGAATATGGCCAATTTGGCGGTTATTCGCGCCCTTCCTGACCTGTTGGGGTATTCTGTGAGAAGTATGGCCGGGCTGTCCAACCTGACCACCGGTGCCCCGGATGCCGATACCCGCATCCGCTATCAGTCTGCTTTTCTGCCCATGCTGGCTGCCGCCGGCACAACGGTGATGCTGATGAATGCGCTGAATCCAAAATTGATGGATCTTGTCCGGGCCTGCCGCAATATTATCAGTGAGGAAATATTTTCCTGGTGATGCGCCTGATTGTTGGGTTTCGTCCCTCAACCCAACCTACAAACTACAAAGCCCACACACCGGTAATCGTAGGTTGGGTCGAGCGCAGCGACACCCAACAATTCACCGCGAATCCTTTTATTGGTAGCGGCCGAACTGCTCAGCCGCCTCCATGAATGCCATCACCTTGATGGGCGCGGCATCAGCCGGGAATTCACACCCCGGGGCGAGGATGAACCCGCCGGGGTTGGATTTGCCGGTTTCAATCACGGATTTGCAAAGCTCAACGATCTCATCGTAGGGTTTCTCGACAATTGCCAGGGTGTCCACATTGCCGCAGATGATATCCTTTTCGCCAAAGGCTTTCATCTGGTTGGCAATGGGCGTTTCCGGTCCAAAAATCCAAATGTAGCGGCCATGCCAGTTGCAGGCTTCTCTCATCTGAACATAATAAGGAATGTTGAGATTCTGGTTGCCGCATGGGTGCATCAATACGGTTTGAATGCCCAATTCCCTGATCTTTTGATTCACTTTCAAATTATACGGATGCACCATCTTCTCGAACTGAGCCGGTGAAATCATGCCATTGACTTCCATGGGACCGGCCTGGAACGGCATGCAATTCTCAGCACCATACTTGTCCGCAAAATAGCACAAGGCATTGATAAACATGTCGCTCACTTTCTCCATGAGCATGTGAACCGCGTCCGGTTTGGACATCACCCAGGTTAAAAACTGCGTTGTCTCCGCGACTTGCGCGGCGGCCGAAAAGACGCTGCCGACCTGGAACCCGGCCGGCATGCCAAGCGCAACACAGCGCTCGGCCGTTTGATCGGCAATGGCATAGGCTCCGGGGAGTTTTTTCTTAAAATCAGGCACCTCAAGCCTATCGATATCCTCAAGGGTTCTCACCGGATGATTGATGACGGCTGGTGCGGTATCGCCATTATTTTTGGGCATCTGGATTTTGCCACCAAACTCCCATGGTCCGCAGGCCGCATATCCATACAAAGGAGATTGCTCATATCCATGCAGGCGCATGCTCATCAGATTGGCGTCAAAATAGCGATCTCCATTTGACCAGAATTCGTCCAGAGGCATCCCTGCTACCCTGGCGGCATAGGCTTGAATGAACGGGACGACCGGGACGCGGTCTGGTTTTTTTCGGTTGAGCACGGCCAGCATGCGTTGTGGGGGGGTCATGGCTTTAGTCACGCAGATGCCTCCTTTGAGTATTCAAGTCATGGACAGAACTTTTTTGACCAGCTTTTCAATTCCCGCACCCACATCCTTGATGCCGGGCCCGAGCATGTAAGCGGGCGTGGTAACGATCTTGTGGGCTTCGTCCACGGCGATCTCGTCTACAGCGCAGAGCTGGTGCTTGACGCCGATGGCGGCCAGGGCACCGATCACGCCTTCCTCTTTTCCTACGGTCATCAGGGGTTTCATATCCTTAAGGGCCATGCCCACGGTGGCCGGTGCGATACACAGGGCGCCGATGGGTTTTCCGGCCAGCACCATGGCCTCGAGCAGTTGCTTGACTTGACTGTTGACTGATGATTCCGGGCCTTTGAAGGCGAATTCGCTCAGATTCTTGGCCGCACCGAATCCACCGGGCAGGATCAGGGCGTCGATCTGGTCGGCGGTGATATCGGCCAGGTCTTTGATTTCTCCCCTGGCGATACGGGCCGCCTCCACCAGCACATTGCGGGGCGGATCCATCTCCTCTTGGGTCAAATGATTGATCACGTGCGCCTGATTGATGTCCGGCGCCATGCAGACCACCTCGGCGCCCTGCTGGTCCAGGTAGAGAAGGGTCAACACGGCCTCGTGAATCTCCGCGCCATCAAATACCCCGCAGCCGGAGAGCAGTACGCCCACTTTTTTGGTTGTCATATTCTTCTCCTTAATTATTCGGATTTCAGTCTAACGTCATCCCCTTCGTAACCGTTGTCGTTGTCGTAATCGAATTACGACTACGCCAACGATTACGACCACGAAAACCAAATGTGTGGATCTGGCCCATAATTTCCTGAAAACCTTTAGCCTGACGATATGGGAGGTTAACCCAATTGCTCCGCAACTAGTTCGGCAATGTCAAACGCCTTTGGATCCTCGGTGAACTTCTTGGTGCCGTCGGTAATCATCAGCAGACAGAAGGGACACGCCGTGGCGATTTTATCCGCGCCTGTGTCCAGGGCCTCCTTACTGCGCCGCTGGTTGATGCGCTCTCCCACTTCTTCGGCCCAGTAGTTGCCGCCGCCACCGCCGCAGCAAAAGCTGTCCGCACCATGGTTGGGCATTTCCACCAGCCGGCCCACCCGGCTGATCAGCTCACGCGGTTCATCGAAAATGTGATTGCGCCGCCCCAGATAGCACGGATCATGGTAAGCAATGGTTGTGCTGCTCCAGCCGGGCGTAATCTTTTTCTGGGCGATCAGCTGCTCAATGAACACAACATGGGGGATCAGGGTATAGTTGCCGCCCAATGGCGGATAGTGCCGGGAAAAACTGTTATAACAATGCGGACACAAGGTAATGATCTTTTTCACGCCCAACGCATCGAATTCCTCGATATTGGTCTGAGCCAGTTCCGAGAACAAAAACTCATTGCCCATCTGTTTGGCCGGGTCACCCGTGCAGCGTGATTCTTCAAGAATACCATAGGAAACGCCGGCCTTGTCCAGAATGCGCACCATGGCACGGGCAATTTTCTGGGCCCGTTCCTCGTAGGTGACCGAGCAGCCGGTCCACAGCAAATACTCGGTTTCCCCGGATGCGAACACCGGCACATCCAGATCCTTACACCACTCCTTGGGGCCGGACCCGGTGCCGAAAAATGGATGTGCGCGCTGTTCCAGGCTGCTCAATGCTTTGCCCATCAGCTCGGGCACCCGCGACTGCTCCATGACCAGGTTTTGCCTGAATTTCAAAATGGTCTTTGGCTGATTGATGCACGCCGGACAGGCTTCCATGCAGGCCGTGCAGGTGGTGCAGGCGAAAATCGCATCGGCCGTGATCTCGTCGATCAAGCCGTCGTCCTCAAAACCGCCATTGGTCAGCCGCTCTGCCAGGGTCAGCATAACCCCTTTGGGAGACAGGGGCTTGCCCGTGCTGGCCGCCGGACACACTTCATGGCACCGGCCGCACCACAAACAGGCGCTGTAATCCAGCAGCCGCTTGCGCGTGAAATCGGCCAGGCTGGCGCATCCCAGGGTCGGCATTTCCTCGGCCTCCTCATCGTCAAAGGTGGCGAAGTCGATCACCCCCATCTTGCTGCCCGGCATGGGATCGGCCAATGCCGCATTGGTGGGCACCAACAGGATGTGCATCATGGGTGAAAAGGGAATCGCGGCAATGAAGGCCATGCACAAGAGTCCATGTCCCCACCAGAGCACCTGATGGGCGTCCAAGGCATCCGCCGGCAGCCAGCCGGCCAGCGCATTGCCCACAAATGCATAGGTGTCCGGGCCGTTGGCGGCGATGCGCAGTCCTTCAAGCAGAAAACCGGAAACCAGGACGATGGCCAACAGGCTGATCTGAAGGACAAACCCGGCCCGGGCCTTGGGAGCCATCAGCCGTTCAGGCGGCATCAGTCGGCGAACGAGAAAAAAGAGCACACCGATCAGCGCCAGAAGGCCGGCCAGATCCAATCCAAAGGACATCACCCATTGGTTGAAGCCCCCTTTGAACACCGGCACCCCCCCCCAGACGTTGAGTACCACCAAGCTCGTGCCCACAAAAAGCACCAGCATGCCCCAGAACACAAAACCGTGAGCAATACCGGTAAAGATCTTTTTGTAGATTTTGGCGCCCAGGATACCTTTGAAGACCAGCGAATGCACAAACACAGGTCCGATCTTGCCGGGCAGATCCTTAACCGGCGTCCGCAATCGGACCTTGCCCTTCTGAATCCGCTTCCAGTGCATCTGGATGCCGTAAACGAAAATTGCCACCGCCACCAGGGCGAAGGCATCGATCAGGATGCCGTAATCAATGTTCCAATAGGGGATGCGCGCCATCTGCTATTCCTCTTTCAATGCCTGAATAAGCGTGGGAATGACCTTTTTATAATCTTCAACAATGCCGAAGCGGGCCCGCTTGAAAATATTCGCGTCCTCATCTTTATTGACCGCCACCACGCATTTGGCATTGGCGATGCCGGCCAGGTGCTGGCTGGCACCCGAGATGCCAACGGCAAAGTAAACCGACGGGGCCACGATGTTGCCGGTCTGACCGATCTGCATGGACGGATCGGCCCAGCCTTCGTCCACTGCGCCGCGTGAGGCCCCCACACCGGCCTTGAGAAGGTCGGCAATCTCCCGGATCATGGTAAAATTCTCTTCGGCACCGAGTCCCCGGCCACCGGAAATGATCACTTCGGCATCTTCCAGGGGGATGCCTTTCACCTCAGTCGCTTTTTCGGAAACCAGGGTAACAGGAGCATTCTCGGAGGTTAACGCTTCGGCTGTTGTCGTGCCTTCAGCTGTCGCCGGTTCAAAATACTTGCGCCGGATGGTCAGAATCGCCGGTGTCTGGCTGAGAGAGAATGTGGCCACGGCCTTCCCCCCGTAAATGGGCCGCGCAACGGTCTTGTCCGCGGACGCCTCGATGACCTCAGTTAGCACGGGTGCGCCCAATCGAACACTCAACGGGCCGGCGATCTCGGTGCCCACCGTCGTGGCGGATAGAAGCACCAGCTCGTAGCCTTCCTGCTGGATCAGCTTGGCGGCCCCATCGATCAAATTGGCGGGCACCGTGTCACCGGTAAAATACGCCTTGCCGAATGTGCCCGGAATTTGGTCAGCCCCCAGGGCCAGGATGTCCGGCGTATCCCCGAAGATCCGGGCCACGGTGACCAGCTCTCCAATTCGTTTCGCATCGACGACCTCTATGATGAGAGTTTTCATAGGTATCTTTCCTCCCTTAATTTGCTCAACAGGATTTTTGACGTCTCTGCGATATCATCCAAAGGCAAAAATTCGCAGACGGATTCCACCGTTGGGATTTCAACGGATTTCTGCTCAACCGTCATCGGCTCTGCAGCGATGCCTTCGATCTTCTCAACAGGTTTCTTTTTGGCCGCAAAAATGGCCCGTACAACGGGAATACGCGGCACGTTTTCAGGGATACTGGTAATGGATAGCACCGCTTTACCGGTAAACGAGAGCTCTCGGGTCCCATCTTCATGAATCTGCGAAACCGTCCACGCATCTGAATCCGCGTTGATATGGCTGACCTGGGAAATAAACGGGGTATTCAACATGCCGGCCAGAATGCCATGCACCAGCCCCCGGTCCATATCCGCCGATTGCTGGCCGGCCAGCACCAGATCCACGTCCCCTATTTTTTCGATGGCCATTTTAAGATTGGCCGCGATCACGAATGGATCGTCCGAATCGCCCATCACCAGATGAAGCGCATCACCGCCCATGGCAATGGCTTTTCTCAGGACGGCAATATCATTGGTGCTGCCGTATGAAATGATGCTCAGCGTCGCCCCGTTTTTCTCTTTCAGTTGGACGGCCGTTTCAATGGCATTCTCGTCATACAGACCGATCATTCGTTTATAGCGGCTGTGGGCACGCCCATCGGTCAACTCGAAATCACTGGCCGGTACCTCATAGTCCGGCACCACTTTGGCAAGTACCGCGATATGCATTTGGCTTACCTCCCTTTAAATCCAAATTTGTTTACAGTTTACGGTTCACAGTTTACAGCTTAACCGTGAACCGATAACTGTAAACTGGTAACCGATTTTACCGCCCCTTCCACTCCGGTTTCCGTTTTTCACTGAACGCCTGGAATCCTTCCTTGCGATCTTCTGTATCCCGCAGTGCGCCCCAAAGCAAGTGGGAGAAAGCAATGCCGTTATCCAGGGTCATGTCCAGCCCCATCACGGCGGCCTGCTTGGCGGCCTTGACACTCAAGGGCGCATTGCCGGCAATCTTCGTGGCATACCCGGTGGCCAGGTCCATCAGTTCCTCTGGCCGGACCACATCGGAAATCAATCCCACACGGTAGGCTTCCTGGGCATCGATCATCTCGCCGGTGAGCAGCATCTTCATGGCCACGGCCTGGGGGATGGCCCGGGGCAGGCACTGGGTGCCGTTGAGGCCGGCCAGGCTGGCCACCTTGACTTCGGTGAGGCCGAACTTGGCGTTGCTGCTGGCAATGCGCAGATCGCAGGCCAAAGCCATTTCCAGCCCGCCGCCCACGGCATAGCCGTTGATGGCGCAGATGATCGGCTTCCAGGTCTTCATGTGCGGAATGATCGGCTGGCCTTCACGCAGCCAGATGGAGGCCATGCATTCCGCCGGCGGCGGGGTCTTTTTCATGTCCGTGCCTGTACAAAAAGACTTCTCACCCGTGCCGGTCAGAATGGCGACGCGGATATCATCGTCATTGCGGACTTCGGCCCAGATCTCGGCCAAACGCATAACGGATTCGGGATCCAGCGAATTCATGGCCTTGGGCCGGTTCAAGGTGATAAACGCGATATGGTTTTCAACTTTAAATTCAACACCCATGCTAATCTCCTTTTTTTTATTCCTCGGTGGCAACGATAAACGGATCATACGGTTTTTTCTGGCGCAGCAGGGTCCGGGCCACGGTCCATCGATGGATCTCGGACGGGCCTTCAAGGATGCGCCAGATCCGTACCATGCGGGACACGTATTCGATGCCCAGTTCCTTGGACAGCCCCAGACCGCCGTGCATCTGAATGGCTTTATCGGTGATATCCCAGAGCATTTCCGTGGCCAGGACTTTCAGGGACGATCCCTCGACACGCAAATCGGTGATGCCCTGATCGCTTTTCCAGGAGGCGTAGTAGAGCATCCAGCGCACACTCTCGAGCTGCATGGTCGCATCGGCAATATAGTTCTGGATCGATTGGCGATCGGCCAGGGGCTTGCCAAAGGTGACCCGGTTGTTGGCCTGATCGATCATCATCTGGATGATGCGCTCGGCCATGCCGGTACAGCGCGAGGCCAGCTCGATGCGGCGCACGCCAAAGCGGTTCTGCAAGGGAATGAAGGCCTTGCCGATATCTCCTAAAATCGCCTCGTCGCCCACTTGTACATCCTCTAATATCAGATCCCAGGTGGGCATGGCGCCGATAACCGGAATCTCCCGTCCCACGCGCACACCGGGCATGTCCTTATCGATGAGAAAGGCGGTGAAACGGTTCTTGGTGGGGGCTTCCTTGTCGGTCACCGCGATCACGATAAAAAAGACATTGTCCTTGTCACACTTGCTGATAAAGGTCTTGGTGCCGTTTAGAATCCACTTGTCGCCTTTTTTGACCGCCGTTGTCTTCAGACCGCTGACATCGGATCCGGCACCCGGCTCGGTACAGGCCATGGCCGAGTCAAGCTTGTCGTCCACATAAGGCTGAAAATATTTCTCACGCTGACCGTTCACACAGCAGCTGTGCAGATAGTAAAGGTTGGGCGCGTCCGGCGGCAGCATGAATCCGTGGGGTGAGAAACCGACGAACGAGCGGCACATTTCCTCGAGAACCAGGGTCTTGGCCAGCATTCCCAGCCCCTGGCCGCCAAACTCCTCCCCCACCTCGATGCCCCAGAATCCCAGTTCCCTGGTGATCTTTTTCAGGCGCTCGGTATCTTCCTTGGGTAGCAGGGGCCCCGGCACGGTCCACAGGCTCATATCACGTTCCAGAAAATCTTTTTCCAGGGGCAACAGCTCGCGTTTGACGAACTCGCGCATGGATTCCTTAAGCATCATGTATTCTTCGGAAATGGCAAAATCCATATATTTCTCCTTGCGTTCAGAAGGTCTCTTTTTTCTCGTTCTACGCTCCCATGCAGAGCATGGGAGCCAGGCAAAATTTCTCCTTGTTTACAAAAGGTCTAAATCAGAATCTTCTCTTCCGTCATCTGGTCCACTTGAGCCTCGCTGTAGTCCAGCATGCCGGTCAACACCTCACGGGTGTGCTCCCCTAACAGCGGAGCTGCCGTGTTCATTTCGATGGGCGTTTTGGAAAAAATCACCGGTGCTCTGTTGTAAAGCGTGGAACCGACCACCTGATGATCGAGATAGGACCAGAACTCACGCTTTTGCAAATGCTTGTCCTCGATGGCGGCGCGTGCGTCATTGACCATACCGGCCTTGACGCCTTTGGCCATCAACAATTTCATTAAATCATCGGAATATTGAGAAGCGGTCCAGGCCTCAATCTTTTCATTGAGCTCGGCTTCGTTGGCTTTGCGGTTTTCAAAGGTTGCGAATTTCTCTTCTTCGGCCCAGTCCGGGTTGCCCATGGCTGCTTTGAAGGCATGCCATTCATTGTCGTTGAAAACGGCGATGGCGATCCATTTGCGATAGCCAAGGGTGGTGTACACGCCATGCGGGGCTGCATTGACGTCGCCATAGCCCAGGGGCTCGAAGATCGTGCCATCGGCGGCATAGGCCATGGCGTCGGTGGGTTTCAGGGCAATGGCCGAATCCAGTTGGGAAATGGCAACGGTTTGTCCTTTTCCCGTTTTTTTGCGTTGAATCAGGGCGGCCATGATACCGAAAAGGGTATGGCCGGGCACCATCACATGATCGGTATAATTCGTGCCCGTGCCAAAGGGCCTTTTTTCAGGAAACGCCGCTCTGGCGGTCAGTCCGCAAAGGGCGTTGAGGTTGTAACCGAATCCCATAAATGAGCTGTGAGGCCCTTTTTCGCCCTGAAGACTCATGGTGACATAGATTATGCGCGGGTTCATTTCCCTTACGTCTTCCCAGCCCAGGTTCCACTTCTCCATCTGCCCGACTCTGAAATTATTGATGATAATGTCGCTTTTCTTAATCAAGCGTACGGCCACGTCTCTGGCATCGGGGTGGCTCATGTTGAGGGAAATACATTTTTTGTTCGGGTTGCGGTTGGCGAAATAGCCGCTTCTTTCAAGGCCTTCGGAATTGCCATCCTTGAACGGATCACCTTTGCGCAGAAGATCGGGCCGGGTGGAACTTTCGATCTTGATGATTTGTGCTCCGCATTGCCCTAATACATTGGTTGTAATGGGACCGGCACCGACCCATGAGAAATCGCAGACCACCAGACCGTCAAGTGCTCTTTTCAGATTAGCCAACATAGATAATACCCTCCTTTGTGAGCGTGTCGATGTCGGATTGACTGTATCCTAACTCACTCATGATATCGGCCGTATGCTGACCGAGGGTCGGGGCGCTATTGCCCAGGCGCCACTTGAAATTACCGAATACGTATGGTGCACCCGGGTAAACCACCTCGCCGCCAAGCGTCTCGTGATGCTGGGTTTTCCAAAACCCGGTATGCTTCAACTGGGGATTTTCCAGAAGGTCCTTGCCGTTGCTGACCGGTGAAACGGCGACACGGAACGACTGGCCTCTTTCGTACAGGGTGAGTTTGTCGTATTTTCTGGTGTAGCGCTCAAAAATGCGGCAGAATGTTTCGTACCCTTCTCTGGACTGGCGATAGGCGGGGCTGATCCATTTGTCGTCTTTAAGGACGTCCAACTCTTCTAAATTTTCTTCTTCCATCCAGTTCAAAAACGTTTTCCACATGGCCTTGTTGGCCCCGATAATGGCAACCAGGGCGATATAACCATCCGTGCACGGATGCACCGTGGCGGAGCCGGCTTCCGTGCCGCGGCCTCTGCGCAGCACGCCTTCAAGGTCCCAGAACTGGGCCGCATTCTCCAGTGCCATGCCCACCGATTCCATGCAGCACACATCTACAAATTGTCCGATGCCGGTATCCTGGGCAAATAAAAGCGCAATGGACGATCCAACGGCGGCATAGGCCTCGGCCATGCGATAGGCCTGATCATCGCAGGCTCTTACGGGCTTGTCATTGTCGGCGCCGGCCAGATAGAGAAATCCGCCCATGGCGCTGCAGGTCAGATCGCATCCGGGAAGATCTTTGTAGGGTCCGAAGCTGCCAAAGGGCGTGATCGCCGTTTGGACCAGCCGGGGATTGACCGCGCTGAGCCGGTCGTATGACAGCCCTAAACCGTCCAGGTAACCGGGAGCAAAACTCTCGAAAAGCAAATCCGCTTCAGCGCACAGCTTCAGGAAAACATCCTTGCCCGCTTCCCTCGTGATATCAAGGGCCATGCCGCGTTTACCAACATTGTAGTAGAGGAATTGAAGACTGCTGTCCGGTCCCGGTTCATTTTTGTAAAACGGTGCGCGTTTTCTGAGCGGATCACCGGCCAACGATTCCAGATGAATCACATCCGCGCCCAGGCCGGCATATAATTTAGCTGCGTATGGTCCCAATTCTCCCGTAAAGTCGAGCACTTTCAACCCTTGAAGAGAATTTTCCTGATTTTGCTCTCCCATTTAAGTCCCCCCTGCTCTATTCAATGAATAAACGCCAAGATTTTCAACCCGGCTCTCAACCCGTCAACCCGAAAACAGGCTCCGGCCACCGCACACATAGATGACCTGTCCGGTGATAAACGCATTGTCGTCATCGGCCAAGAACAGGATCGTGTTGGCGATATCGTCGGTATCGCCCAACCTTCCCGTCGGTTGTTTGGACAACAGAAATTTCTGGTTTTTCTCGGGCAGTTCGTCCCACATGGGTGTATAGATCAATCCCGGTGCAATACAATTGCTGGTAACGCCCTTGCGTCCCAGTTCAAGCGCCAGAACCCGCGTCAGGCCGACCAAACCGGCCTTGGCCGATGTGTACGGCGCCTGTCCCGGCCCGCCCAGCCAGGCCCGGGAGGCGATATTGATGATACGGCCATGATTGTTGGGAACCATATGGTTGTGGGCCGCCTGACTGCACAGAAAAGCGCCTTTAAGGTTGATGTCCACCGTCAGATCCCAGTCCTGTTCAGTGAGTTTGCGCAGCGCACCGGCTCGCTCCATACCGGCATTGTTGACCAGAATGTCCAGACTACCGAAATTATCGACCACGGCCTGAACCATGGTATCCACCGATGCTTTACTGGAAATGTCGGCCACCTGCCCCATCACGGTCAGCCCATCGGCTTTGAATTCCGCGACGGTCTCCTCAACTTTTTCGGGGACGATATCGTTGATTACCACCTTGGCCCCGTTTTCGGCCAACCGGCGGGCGGTCTGTCTCCCCATCCCGCTGGCGGATCCGGTAATCAGGGCGACACGGTTTTGAATTCCCATTCTATCCTCCTTAAGCCCGTGGGCGATGTTGATTGTGTTTACTGCTTAAATGGACATCGAAAAATAGGCGCTTTTGCCGCCACAGACGAAAAAGGTCTGACCGGTGACATATTTGGATGTATCCGAGGCGAAGAAACCAACGGTACGGGCCACATCGTCGGCGGTTCCCATTTTCTGTACAGGAATCCGTTTGGCCATTTTTTCACAATCCTCATCGGACATGGCAGCACTTTTAATATCCCCTTTGGCCACACAGTTGACCGTGACATCGTCTTTGGCGGATTCAAGCGCCAGGGACCGGGTCAAACCGAATATGGCGGATTTTGCGGCCGCATAATTGGATATGCCCGGCAATCCAATGTACTCAAGACTGCTCAGATTGATGATGCGTCCGTATTTATTCTCACACATCACGGGCAGCACTTCCCGGCAGAAATAGAAAATCGGGTTCAAGTTGATATTGATGCCGTCCTGCCACTGGTCATCGGATATTTCCCTGATTGCAGCGCCGTTTGGGGCGTCCACGTTATTAACCAGAATATCCACCCGGCCATAGTCCGCCACCACCCTGGCCACAGACGCTTTCACCTGCGCCGGATCGGTGCTGTCCATAACCAGGCCGATGGCCTGTCCGCCCTCGGACTTGATGCGGGCAACCAGACTGTCCACACTGTCCTGGTCGGTACCGCTACAGATGACCGTTGCCCCTTTTTGGGCCAGACGCGAGCTGATGGCCGCGCCGATTAGATCGGTGGCGTTAGAAACGATCGCGACTCTGTTGTTTACGACCTCCATGATTGCTTATCCTCCTATGCGTTGATGTTGCCCATTAAAAGGACGCGCTTTGGGCGTCGACCGCTGGGTCCGACGCGCCCCCAGGGTCCTGATGCTACCAATCGCTGACCAGCATGTGCATGGTGCACGCGGCGTGTTCGGTGCCCGACAAGCCGCCGCCGGTCACATGGCTCATGGCCACCTTTGGGATGGGCTCCACCTGGTAGCCGTTGCATTGTCCGCGAAGCTGCTTGGTATTGGCGGCAATCTGCGCCGCACCGGATGCGCCGATGGGATGGCCGTAGGAGAGCATGCCGCCGCGGGGACTGAACACGCATTGACCACCATAGGTAGACTGGCCGTCCCGCAGGAATTGGAGGCCATCGCCTTTCTTGCATATGCCCATGCACTCGTAGTAGAGCAGTTCGGCGATGGTAAAGGCATCGTGCAATTCAACGATATTGACATCTTCAGGCCCGATGCCCGACTCTTCGTACAGTTTTTGGCTGGTAAACTCGGTGATGTCATCACCGGTGATGTCGCGGGGACGATTGTGGTAGGGGCCGGAGGTAACAACGCTGCCGGCGACCTTTACCGGCTTTTCAATACCAAGCTTTTTAACCATCTCTTTTGAGCAAACCACCACGGCGCCGGCGCCGTCAGCAATACCGCAGCATTGCTGCAGGGTCATGGGGTAGGCAATCATACGGGAGTTGACCACTTCCTCAACAGAGATTTCTCCTTTGAACCAGGCGTGCGGATTGTGCGTGGCATGCTTTCGGTTTTTAACGGTGATGAGCGCAAAATCTTCAATCGTGGCGCCCCGGTCATGCATATAGCGTGTGGCCCGCATGGAATATTTGGCGGTCATGACGCCGCCGTGCATGCCTTCAAGATCACCTTCGGCCGGGGGGAAAGCGACGCCGGATTTGCGGTGCAGGGTGTGGTTTTCCGCCCCAATGCCCATGGAGACCTCGGTGAGACCGTAGGCCACATCCTTTATAGCCAGATGAACTGCCATGGCACCGGCCGAACAGGCACTCTCCACGTTGATAATCGGAAGGGTGGAGAGCATTCCCAGGTCCTTAAAGATGGTTTGGCCGGTGACCAGGCCGTTATGGGCATTGCCCACATAGGCGCTTTGAACAACACCGGGTTTGTCTATTTTGGCATCTTCCATTGCCTGTCGGGCCGCGATTCTGCCTAATGCGTCAAAATCCAACTTATGCTTGCCGAAAACGGTTTCGCCGACACCGGCAATGTATACGTCTCGTTGTAGTTTCATATGGGGTTTCCTCTTTGACCGCTTTTGATTAAACGGCTGCTTTCTTGAATTTATAACTGGTGATGGGCTTGCCATCCTGATTCATTCGAAGCTCTCCGACGGTAAGTTCAACCGTTTCGCCACACGTAAACGTTTCCACCTCTCCTTCCAGCGTTGCAAATATTCTTAAGTCTTCAGGAAGGTCGACGTACCCGACGATATAGGGGGCCTTCATGCCTGCCTGAGGCGTATAAACATCCGCATAGCTGTAAAGTGTGCCCTTCCTGGAGAGGGGCACCATCTCGAATTCTTCACCCCAGCAGTTGGGGCACGGGGACATTTTTGGAAAATCAAGCTGCCCGCATTTCTTGCATCGATAGCCCTTTAAAAAGGGTGGAGATCCATCCTCTGGCACTTCCAGCAGATCGGGATGAAAAAAAGTGATGTCCGGTTCCTTTTCTTTTGCCTTTGCCATTTAAACCCCCTTTTTAATTGAATGACAATCTCTATTACAAGTTCTTAGAAAATAAGTTATGTCAGTTTTTTTACTATTATATCAATAATTTTAATATTTCTGCGATTTTTTAGAGAACATTTAATAATGATTATTATTTTATTTTTTTCCCTCTTGAGGCTTATTCAAGCATAGTCATCAAAACGTTGTCAATACTTATTTTTTGAACAAAAATCATACAAATCCGCTTATAAAATTGTTTTTATTATATATTTTAATTTTTTGGGTCGGATATTTTTTTATATGCATGAACACATATTAGATAAAAGGGTTTTATATGTTCTTTCATTTATGATTATTTTTCAGAATATACCTCAATAATATTGATGTCGAACTTTAATCAACTTTAATTTTTTGCTAATATTTTTCTTTACCACCATATTTCTTTATTTTATCAATTATTTTAAAGTTTTTGATTAATTTTATATAATAAGCTAAAAAAACCTCTTGACATCATGGGACTATTCATATTGAATGTGGCTCAATTACGGTGAACAAAATTCATTGTTTGACATTTTTTCAAAATCTATTGGGGTAAATGATTCAAAAAAAGCCCTTCCAATCATTTCCCCATCGAATCATGATCTTTTCCAACCTTTGGCCAATACGGCCAATCAGCTAATGGCAGCGCCGGATTCGGATTTGTCTGTTTCCAATCAAGGGACATCGGGTCCGGGTGATATTGTTCAACAAAGTCAAGCATAGGAGGAACGCAAATGGCTATCTGTGGAGAATGCGCACATTTTTTCAAAATTCCGGAAACGGACTTGGATTATGAAGAAGGCAAGGGGGATTGTGTCTGTGAAAGGCAGGATCAGAAAGGCCGTTTTTGGCTGTCCAAGCCTGTATTTGAGAAAGATGCCGGGTGTGACGAGATGAAGCCAAAGCATTGATGTAATCTAAAAGGGGAGGAACCAATAATGCCTACAACGGAAAGAACGAAGAGATTAAAGGAAAGATGCCGCTTCAAACACGTTGCCGGTGGAGAGTACGTCGATCCGGCGGTCAGAGCAGGTGTGGAAAGGGCCCGCTACGTTACGGAAGCCCACAAAGCAACCATCGGGAAACCCGTTTGCATCCAGCGCGCTCGCGGGCTCGAAAATATCCTCAAAAAAATGACGGTTCATATTCAGGATGATGAACTGATCGTAGGCGCCAACACCGAACATCCGGATTACTTTCCATTGTATCCAGAGCTTTCCTATTTCGCCACCATCGATATGGTGGAGAGCCCCTACTGCAAAAATCAGGAGGAAATGCGTGAAATCGCCGAATACTGGCGCCCTTTTACCATTCAGCGAAAAGGCGAATTCTATTTTACCCAGGAGGAACTGGACGTCATGTATTCCGCCACGACGGTCCAGCCGCCCATGTTCGTCACCGCATTCTCCAGTATTATGCCGAACTATGAGTCGGTATTGGAAGACGGGCTGCAAAAACGTCTCGACATGGTCGATACGAAAATCGCCGAAGCCCAGGCCCAAATGCGCCAATCCCCTTGGATCGCCAAAGATAAGCTGCCTTATCTTGAAAAAATTGACCAGTGGACGGCCATGTCCATTGCGCTCAAGGCGGTAATGGCCTGGATTCAGCGCTATGCAAGACTGGCCAAAAACATGGCCGAAAACTTCGAAAACGATGACCGGCGCAAGGAAGAACTGCTCGAGATCGCCGACATCTGCCGGCACATCTCCATTCATCCGCCGCGGGGGTTGCGCGATGCCATGCAGCTCAAATGGTTTACCTATCTTCTCTGCCATTCCATTGAGCGTTACAGCAGTGGCTACGGTCAGAAAGAAGATAAAATTCTCTGGCCCTTTTATAAGGCCAGCGTGATCGATAAGACCGCTCAGCCCATGACCCGTGAGGATGCCGTGGAGCTGTTTGAATGTGAACGGTTAAAAGTATCCGAACATGGCAGCACCAAGGGGCGTCAGTTACGGGAATTTTTCGCCGGGGCCAACGATCTTTTCATCCTGACATTGGGAGGAACCAACGCCGATGGCAGTGACGGCTGCAATGACTGTACGGACGCCATTTTAGATGCCACGGAAAGCATTGTGACCACCGAACCGTCTATCGCCTTCCGCTGGAACAAAAACGGCCGTGTCGAAACCAAGCGTAAGGTATTCAACTGCATTAAAAAGGGATTCGGCTTCCCGTCCATCAAAAACGACGAAAAAAATACCGAGCAGCTGATCAAATACTTCAATGTTCCCGAAGAACAGGCCCGCGAATGGGCGTTGGTGCTTTGCATGTCGCCGGGTGTTACCGGCCGCCGGGGCACGCAGAAGACGAGAAGTGAGGGCGGCTCCGACCTGTATCCCGCCAAGCTGCTCGAAATTGCACTCAACAACGGTTTCGACAGCTTTTTCACCGATATGCAACTGGGCCCCAACACCGGGGATGCCCAAAAATTCCAGAACATCGAAGATGTCTGGGAAGCGCTGAAGGCTCAAACCCGTTATGCCATCGACCTGACGATCCGCTCCAAGGACGTCGGCCGGGTGCTGGAAGCCAAGTACCTGTGCTGCCCGTTCATCTCCAGTATCGACGACGGCTGTGTGGAAAAAGGCATGGACGCCAATGAACTGGCAGAGATCCCCAACCCGTGGCACAACCTCATCGGCGGCAATATCGTCGTCGTCGACTCCCTGGCGGCGATTCAGAAGCTGGTATTCGAAGAAAAGAAATACACCATGGAAGAGCTCTTGACCGCTCTGAAAAACAACTGGGAAGGTCACGAGGAGATGCGTCTGGATTTCTGGAACGCGCCGAAGTTCGGTAACGACGACCCCTATGTCGACAGCATCGCCCAGCGGTACTACGACATGATGGCCGACGAATTCAAGCGGGTTCGCACTTACTCGGGGACCTATCCCCTGCCCTTGGGCCAGTCTGTTGCCGGCTATATCGTTAACGGGCCGAAAACCGGTGCCACACCCAACGGACGCCACGGTGGAGAAGCCTTGGACGATGGCGGTATCTCTCCCTACATGGGATGCGACACCAAAGGCCCCACGGCCGTTCTCAAGTCGGTCGCCAAGGTGGACACCACCAAATACAAGGGCATGCTGCTCAATCAGCGCATGTCGCCTGAGATGATGTCCAGCGACGCAGGCTTCGACCTCTGGCTGTCCTACATGGACACCTGGCATTCAATGAACATCGACCACGTTCAATTCAATGTCATCTCCTCGGACGACATGCGTGAAGCCCAGAAAGAACCGGAAAAGTACCCCAACACCATTGTCCGTGTGGCCGGGTATAGCGCTAAATTCATTGATCTGGCTCGCTATTCTCAGGATACGATCATCGCTCGTACAGAACAGGATTTAAGGAATTGATCTGCTTCGGTGTTTCGTTGTAATAAAACCATCCGACGCATAAAGCAGCGATCAATATGGATGTCGCCTTAGATGAGAAGGCGGCATCCATGACCCCAAAGCGTGTCTGGCCATAACCGATTAACTCGACCCAAAAAAATGGAGACATACCGCCATGGCAACCTGCAAAGACTGTAAATACATCACCCCTTCTCCCACCGGCGATCCAAGCAAAGGTGTATGCATTCAGGCAAGGTCAGAACTGCCGAAAACCCAAAAAACAAGCACAGCCATCAAAGGCAAAATGGTAAAGAAATCAGACGAGGCCTGCGACAAATTCGAAGGCGGTGAATCCTGGAAAAACATCAAGGATCTTTTGTAAACCAATTTGGTTTGTCAATGGTCCCCATCTTCCATTCTGGCGATGCCATCGCACCGGTAGCGACAATCACCACCATTTGACATGCATTGCCCGAAAAGGTTGTGTTGGAGCGCGTTTTATCCCCCGGCTGCATATAGCCGGGGTCAAGGAGGAGCATTCCAATGAAAACCGAATCCCATATCGACGGTGAACAGTTTCTCATCACCAATATTCAACGTTTTTCAGTAAACGATGGCCCGGGTATCCGGACCACGGTCTTTTTAAAAGGATGCCCGCTGCGTTGTGCGTGGTGTCATAATCCTGAATCCATCAGTCCCCTCGAAGAATTCTTTTTCGATGAAGAAAAATGTGTCCGCTGTGGAAGCTGCGTGGACGCATGTCCACAAGGGGCGATCAAGCCCCCGGTAAAACGACGATTCGTTAAAGAGATCGAAGTCAAACCGATCATTTCCTCATCCGGCTCGATTCTCGACAAAATCAAAGACGGCACATTCGGATCTGAAGAGATCGAACGCTCGAGCCAAACCCTCGCCGAAGGTGAGGAAATGGCCGCCGAGATCTCTCCCCCAACCTTTGACCGCGATACATGCGTGCATTGCATGAGTTGCGTCGATGCTTGCCGGTATGGTGCCCTTACCCGCGCGGGACGCAAGACAACGATCACAGAAGTCTATGAGGAAGTTCTGCAAGATAGGAAGTTCTATGACCGATCCGGCGGCGGCATGACCATCTCCGGCGGCGAACCACTGATGCAACCGGATGTAACCCGCGAACTGTTTAAACGCGCCCGCCAGGATAACATTCACACTGCCCTGGATACGACCGGGCTGGCCAAATGGGAAACCATCGAGAGCATTTTACCGTTTGTCAATCTGGTGTTGTTCGATATCAAAACCCTGGATGATGTCAAACACCGTAAATGGACGGGTGTATCCAACCGTTTGATCCTGGAGAATGTCAAAAAAATCGCAGCGTTCGGCACAAAAATCAGACTGCGCTGCGTGATCGTCCACGATGTAAACTACTGGGACCTGGATCATGCACGACGTGTCGTCGCCTTTGCCAATACAATCGGCGATGCCGTGGCGGGCATCGACATCATGCCCTACCACAATTTCGCGGATAAAAAGTACGAAAAGCTCGACCGAAAGCATTTTTTCAAGGGTTTCCCCAATATTTTCAGAGAAGATGTAGAGGACTATCGCCGGTTGATCGAAGAAAACGGCCGCTGGAAACCAACCATCGGCGGCTTGCTGGGAGGCGAACAAGAAAGTGGTCTTGATGCGCCACCCACAGACACGCCCGCAGCGTCCTCGGCCTAAACACCGATTGGCAGAGATAAAATAAATGCAACATTCGGTTTACGGACTAAGAGGTATCCCATTGAACTCGTACGAAAAGAAAAACAGCCTGGAAATTCCGCTCCCGGACCCCTTTTATTACACGGATAGTGAAACCCTCAAAATTCTTAAAATCATACATAATATTTCCCGCAAGCACCCGGTCAACGTACTGGTTTCAGGCAAACAGGGGTGCGGCAAATCGTCTATCGTCAGACAATACGCCGCCTTCTATCAGAAACCGCTGGCCACCTTTCAGGTGGGGATTCTGTCCGAACCCGGCCAGCTTTTTGGTGAATATACCCTTGAAAACGGAGAAACCCGATACAAGCAGTTCCTTTTTCCAGAGGCGATTCAAACGCCAAATTGTGTCATTCATCTCGAAGAGATCAACCGTCCTGAACATCCCAAGGCGCTCAATATGCTCTTTTCGCTCCTCTCCGATGACAGAGAAGTTTGGATGGACGAGCTGGGCACGCTGAAAGTCGCCGATGGCGTGACTTTTTTCGCCACCTTGAATGAGGGTGACGAATATATCGGTACCGAACTGCTCGATCCGGCGCTGCGCGACCGGTTTTATATTCTTCTCATGGACTATTTACCCCGTGAGGTGGAAAAGGAGGTCCTGACCCAGAAAACCGGTGTGGATCAGAACCAGGCCGAAGCGATCATGGAAGCCATCTGCGCCCTTCGCGGTAACGCCGACCTGGCCATCGAGATCTCCACCCGCACGACACTGATGATCGGAGAGATGGTTGCTGCGGGAGGCAGCCTCAGGGACGGAATTGTCACCAGCCTCCAGACCGATAAAGAGGCGCTCGAATCGATCCTTTTGTCCCTTCAGGTTGAAAAAGGCGTCGTCGAAAAAAGGGAGCTGGACTATATCCGGTTTGCGCCCGAAGCGCTTGAGAACTGATGGACATCACCAGACTAAACGGCAAGACGGTGATCGACCGGTTTCACCTCAGCGGTGAAAAAGGATACTCCGAATTCTGGCGGCGGAACAAATCTCCTATTGAGACCTATGAGATGGCCAGACTGCTTGGCGGCCTGCGTAAAGTGGCCTCTTATGTGGGCCGCAACAGCGGAACCATTATCTGGTCCGGGATGGATGCCGAAGGCGCCATCGCCATTGATCCAGCCCCGTTGATGGGACAGTATCCCGTACCGGCGGCCAAGGTGGACCGGGTTATCGGCCAGACCATCAGGAAAGCCTACCGCAAAACGGAATGGTCCGACCGGTTTTTAAATCTGGCGCAAACCAAGGCCAAGCTGCCCGTCCGATATGCGTATAAATTTCAGCTATTTTTCAATATGTGCGAGAACGTTTATCTGGACTGTCTGTCCAACCGGACGGCGCTTGGCTTTTACACCGAAGTGGACCGCAGGCACACCATCAATGCGGCCTTCGATGTGGCCTCGCACCCGCCCACCATTTCTGAACTGTTGCATATCTGGTGGGACATCGCCACCGATAGAAACGGTCAACGCTACAAACAGCCTTATGTGGACACCTCATCGCGGGGAATATCTCAACGCACCAGCCTTGAAAAATTTTACAAAAAGCCCATCGAGTTATTGAACACGCTCGTTGAACCCCTGGTCGACGCATGTCCCCGCATTCAAGGCGTAACCGAAAGGGGTAATTTTCGAATCGATCTTTATCAGATGATCTGGCCGACCCTTTTTGATATCATCAAATTCTGGCCCACCGATTCCAAGGATCCCTTCCTGCTGCTCAGAAAAGTCGGCAAGAATGTCCTGGGTCCGCCAGGCCATGAGGATCGGCCGCCCCCGCCGGTGTATTTTTCCAAAGAGATTCAAAAGATCATGCCCAAGCGCACGATCGAGTTTACCGAGCGTGTGAAAGAGGTGATCATTGACAAGGAAGACGCCGTGGCCCGCGTTGCCAGCAACGACATCGTCATGCCGGCACGCAACAGGCTCAATAAGAAACTGCTGCATCAGCTCAAACTGGTGATAAAAACAGCGGCCCAGAAAAAAACGCTGTTTAACAGAGGGTTGAAAACCGGAAAAATCGATCGCCGCCGACTTTACCGGGCACCGACCACGGGAACGATTTTCCAGACCGGAAAGGATGAATTCGAGCTGGTCAACGATATCATTCTGCTTATCGATGCCACTGGATCCATGGCCTCCCAGGACAAATGGGAGGTCGCCGAGGAGATCTATCAAACCCTTTTCTCGGCGATCAAATCGTATAACAAAAATGCGCGTCTTTTTGCCTATAATGAGTTGAAAGACGTCTGCCAGCTCACCGAGCTGCACCGGCGTGACAAGTTTTACAGCATTTTCCCCCATGGCAAAACCGCATCGGGAGAGGCGCTGATCGCCACGGCCCTGCGTTTTAAAGACACGCATAAACGGCCGTTTATTATCCATATGACCGATGGCGCCTCCAATTGGGGCTGCGGTGTCGAAAACGCGATTCATACCTGTCGGCGCAACCGGATCAATCTTCTCACCTTAGGCATGTGGTGCAGCAAAAGCAGCAAAAAGCAACTGGTCGCTGAATATGGCAAGCTGGTTCAATTTGTCGATCATCTTGATTCACTACCCCGCCTTTTCAGAACCCTTTTGAACCGGAGCAAGTGGAGTTGACAATGGAAAAAAAATCGATCGAAATCGCCAACGGCGAACGTGAGCGTTTCATACAGGAAATTCTCGATTTGGAATGGGACATGTTCCGGTCGGTCAACAGTGCCGCCCCGGCATCCTGCCAGGAAAACCCGGAAACGTTTCGAAAGGTTCGCAGCAGTATCTTTCAGCTGTGGCCACGCAAGCTGCTGGCCGCCTATCTGATCGAGCTGACAACGGCCAAGCGTCGCGGACGCAACCTGTTCACCGAAAAATACGCGCGCATGGACAATCTGATCCCGCCCATCAACACCAATCCGGCAATTGATAAAATCGTCGCCATCGAGGCCCAATGGCAGCAGGAAATAAGTGATTTGTATCCGGCCCTTTACGCCCGTTCCTGCCGGCAAACCGGCCAAGCCGACGGCGGGATGGATTTTTCGGTGTATCTTCGATCTGAACTTGAAACCTATGGCGACACGGCGCTGGAGATATATTACGAATGGGTCGAGCTGGCCAGACGCGCAGGGATGAATTACTCTCTGACCATGCTGAACAATCTCGTTATGAATAGTGGTTTCGACAGCCTTGACGAAGCGGAATCCTACTGGAGTGAAAAGATTGGAATCACATGATGGCGGCCTCACCCCTGCCTATGGCCTGGATCAAGGAAAATGAAAGGGCTAATTTTATCAGAGGAATTCTACCGCTGTGTGGGCAAAAAGATGATCGACGGCAAGTTTGCCGCCGATCAAGATCGGATTGCCGTGGGACTGGTGGGACTCGGTTCGGAATGCTTTGGCTTTGATGATACCCTGTCACAAGATCATGACTGGGGCCCCGGGTTCTGCTTATGGCTGGAGAAAAACGATTTCAACCGCATCGGCGGCGCCCTTCAGGAGGCCTACCGGTCGCTTCCGGCCACCTTCATGGGATTTCGTCGCTCAACCAGCGCATGGGGCGCCGGACGCGTCGGCGTGAGGGAAATTGGAGATTTTTACGCCTCGTTTACCGGGTTGGCAGTCGCCCCCACACGCGTCGACAACTGGCTGACTATTCCCGAGGCCAATCTGGCAGCCTGTACCAACGGCAAGGTATTTCATGATCCCTTACGATCCTTTACAGCCATCCGCAAGCAAATCCAGGCCCACTACCCGGAAGACGTGCGCCTGAAAAAGATTGCCGCCAGGTGCATGACGGCCGCCCAATCCGGCCAGTACAACTATAACCGATGCATCAAACGCAACAATGCCTACGCGGCCCGGCAGGCCCTGCTCACATTTTGCGAAGCCGCCCTAAACCTGGTGTTCCTGCTCCACCGCCGCTACATGCCGTTTTACAAATGGGCCTTGGCAGCGGCCAGACAATTGCCGGCGCCCGGGCCTGAGATTGCCGCCGCCGTGGATCAATTAAACAGACAAGACCGGCAACCGGCCTGTCAGGACGCCATCGACAACATTTGTGCCATCCTGATCAACGCCATTCAAGCGCAAGGGCTGAGCGATGCCAACAGTACATTCCTGCTGGATCACGGGCCTTGCGTCCATGCCGGAATTCGGAACCATACCCTAAGACAACTGGATATATGGTGGGGAGGAAATTGACGTCCAATGAAAAATCTACTCGTTATCGGAGGAAGTTATTTTGCAGGGAGAGTCTTTGTCGAGCTGATGGCCCAATCGGATCGTTATCGCATCCACGTGTTCAACCGGGGACATCTTCGCATGGGTATCCCCGGTGTCGTGCAATTAACCGGGGATCGTGAGATTGCCGATCAAATTTCCGACAGCATCCCGGATCATCACTGGGATGCGGTGGTTGATTTCTGTGCCTATACACCCGGTGCCATCGATACCCTGCTTGACAACCTGCCCGGCACCGTCGGCCACTACATTTTTATCAGCACGACCTCAGTCTATGCGCCCACCCAAAACGTTCCAGTTACGGAAAGCGCCGCCAAGGTGGATGGGCCGCAACCGGAATTGGGAGAATTTGCCGAGTATGGCTATCAAAAATGGCTGGCTGAGTGCGCCGCTCAAAAAAAGTGCCAATCCAAAAATATTGCCTACACGATTCTGCGGCCGTCCATTATCTACGGCCGTTATAATTATGCGCCCCGTGAATCTTTTTTCTTCGATCATATGATTGCCAACAAACCGCTGGTCGTGCCTGAAGATCCCAATATCTTTTACAGTTTCGTTTGGGTCGACGATATGGCGGAAATGGTCGCGGCTTGCCTGGAAAACGAAGCGGTGCAGGGGCAGGCCTTCAATATCGCCGGAGAAGAGATGATCTCTTACATCCGCATGGCCGATACCATCGAAGAGGTGTGTGGTCGCAAAATCGAGCGGCGTCCGTTGAGTATCGAACAGATCATTCACCAACGGGCGCCCATGCCCTTTCCGCCCGACGCGCATCTGCTTTATGACGGCCGGGCACTGAATCAGACAATCGGTTATGAACACACCCCGTTCATCCTCGGTATGGCCAAAACATGGAAGGACTACCAACGGGTGGTGCAACGTAGAATCGCGTCCCAACAAGGGCGGATGAAAGCACGCTCTATCGCTTGATCGTTTAACCTACCAATACAAGCATGGGATTTGAATAGATGACTGAAAAAACCGACCTGACGGTGAAACTGGCCACGGCCCTTGCCCGACATACCGAGAACCAGAAGGTAATCCGCTGCCGGTTAACGGAAAACGAAGACCTTAACGCCCTGTTGAACCGTCTTGACGGTCAATTTGCAGGACTGCGAGCCGTAATCTGCAATGACGGCGCCGATATAGTCGACAGCATCAATGTGTATGTCAATGGCGATAATGTTCGCTATTTGCAAGGATTGAGAACACCGCTTAAACATGGCGACGTGATCAATATTATTCCTGCAGCAGCAGCGGGTTAAGGCGGCAACCACAGACTTCTCAAACAGGCGCTTAGATCCGATTGAGCAGATCCTTAAAAAGGAGAAAACATGATCGTCGACAGACCCGGGTCCCATTTTATTTTCATTGTTTCTCGTGATCATGTGTACAATGATTACAACTATATCCGATATGAAGGCAAACCGCTCACAAACAAAGAGTATTTGCAATATTGGGGCAAGTGGGTGTTCTTCGGTGGGAGGGACACATTAAGGCAGTTTGCAGAAAAGCTGGATCCCTTGGTTGAAGAAAAGACCATTCCAGCGGCCAAATATGATCGGGAAGTGATCGATGCATTTGAACTGGGCGAATGCGTCATGTGCATTTACTGCGATTTCCGGCAGCGGGACGATGTATGGCAGGCGTTGGAATCCATCGGTGTCACGGACAAAATGTGGGTATTCGAAAAGGAGACCATGGAACGGTGGCTACCGGGTGGCCATCTTCTTGAAAAATGGATCCAAGGCAGAGATCTGACATCCGAACAAGCCGATGCGGTTCGTGCTGATGCGAAGCGAACCTTTGAACAGATGTTTGCCGATGAAAATGCTGAGTTTAAGGGTGTGATGCAGTAAACAGCCGGGTCACATTTTCGTTTTCGTAATCGTTGTCGTTGTCGTCATATCCGATTACGATTACGACAACCGCTTCGCTGACAACGATTGAAAGGTGCCATGCCCCATTGTTTTACAAATGATAACAGCCGGTTTTCCAGGCAAATCCGCTTGCCCGAAGTGGGGCCGACCGGTCAAAAAAAACTTCACCGGGCAAGTGTACTATTGGTCGGTTGCGGGGCCTTGGCCTCCTCGGCAGCCTATTATCTGGCTGCCGCCGGAATCGGCAGAATCGGTATCGCGGACCATGACCGTGTTGAAATAAGCAACCTCAACCGGCAGATATTGCACGATACGCCCCGGATTGGGATGCGCAAGGTGGACTCGGCTTACCAGACACTCAAGGCGCTGCATCCCTCGCTAAAGCTGCAGACCATTGCGCGCAAACTGACAACTATCGAGGCGTTGAGCCGGATACTGGCCGGCTATGATATGCTCATTGATTGCACGGATAATTTCCCGACGCGTTATCTGATCAATGATGCCTGCCTGCAACTGAGCAAACCATGGGTATATGCCTCGGTTTCCGGCTTTGAAGGCCAGGCCATGACCATCATCCCCGGCAGGGGGCCTTGTTATCGATGCCTGTATCCGTCGGTGCCGGTCCATACCAACCAAGCAGAATCGGTGATGGGTGTTTCTCCCGGTATCATGGGCATCATCCAGGCCGCCGAAGCCATTAAATATTTTCTCGGTATCGGGAGCCTGCTGGTGGGACGCATGCTGTTTGTGGATTTGCTGGAAATGAATGTCTCACCGTTCAACGTTTCCAGAAATAAGGATTGTCCGGCGTGTGCACGCCATTTCGCATGAAAGGCACAACAGGGCTCATTTTATGACCCTTAGATTGGCCCGTATTTTCAGGGATTCCTTTTTTTGCCGTCTTTGCAGAACCGCTCTCAAGGCCGCTTTGCAAATGACCTCGGGCCGGTCTTCGGTTTGCCAATAGGCGGCATCGTCATGGTAGGCCAGATTGATCATTTTGGCAACGACCATTCGAGCGGATTGGATATTGTTTGAATAACCGCGCAAAGGATAATAGACATTGATGCCACCTTTGTTGGTGTGCATTTCCATCGGACCGAAAATTTCGTCGTCAACGACCTTGTTGCCCATAATTTCTGTGGCCACCAATCGGTCCAGGCTTGGCCCAACAATAGATTCATCTAACTGATATTTATCCATAATATATATCTCCGGAGCTTATTTTCCATGTACCACGGATTGATGACAAATACAATGTCGGGAAAAGTCCTTAAGAAAACCGCCTTTTTGGGATCTATCGTATTATGGCGGACCCATCATAACCCATTTTCAATGGCAACAGTCGCCATGTCTATGAAGTATTACTTCGATTGAAAATATCAAACAGGGCGACAGGAGATTTACTATGGTTTCCCCTCAAATGTTGACAGACCTATCCTTTTTTGAAGAATTATCCGAGTCGATGATCAAGCGACTGGCCTGCCTGGCAGAAATAAAAACGTATCCGGAAGGAGAATTTCTGAACAAAAAAAGAAAAGAAGCCAATTTCTTTTACATCCTTTTAGAAGGAGAAATCAGCCTTGAGGTGGAAAGCCTGACCGGAAAAACAGTTCGCCTGGAAACCATTGCGCCTGGCGCTGCCATGGGATTCTCATCGCTGATCGACATGGCGCCCAAACGCTATCTCAGTGATGCCAGAGCACTGACACCGGTAAAAATATTACGCTTTCCTTCCCATGAGATGAGCCTTCTTTTTTACCAGGATTTTGAACTTGGATACCTGATCATGAAAAAAATCGCTTGGGTAGCCAAGCAACGTTTGATAAACCGCACATACCCTGTTGAAAAACCCTAATCGTGGAGTGTGTTAAATCATGCAATGGAGTGTGGGCAAGATACTCAGCAAAAGAGCCGTACTGACTCCCGAACGGATAGCCATCCGTTTCGAGGGTCAGCCGATTACCTACCAGGCGTTGAACGCAGAGACCAACCGCCTGGCCCATTTGTTCCAGGACAAGGGATTAAAAAAAGGCGATCGCATCGCTGTTGATCTGCTAAATTGTCCCGAAATGGTCGCCTGCTACATGGCTGCAGCCAAATTGGGCCTGATTTTCGTACCGCTTAATTTCCGCATGGTTAGTCGCGAACTGGAGTATCAATTGAATCAGTGCCAATGCCGGTTGCTGATTTTTCATGATACGTTTAAGGACCGGATCGAGCCTATCCGCCACGCTGTTGCGGTGGAAGAAGACAAATTCATCTGTTTGTCAACGGATGCAAAAAATGCCCCGATCCACCCGGACTGGACCATGGACTACCATCAGGCGCTCTCAAACATGGCATCGACCGAGCCTGAAATCGATCGCCCCATTGATCTTGACGACCCGCTGATCATTCTCTACACCTCGGGTGTTACCGGGGCCCCCAAGGGCGCTGTGATCACCCATGGCCAGACCTATTTTAAGTGCTTCCAAAATATCAACTACACGGACATGCGTCAGGACGACATCTTTCAGAGCCAGGCGCCACTATGTCACTCCGCCGGTCTGTGCGCGGTGACCACGCCCGCCCTGTGCCGCGGCGCCACCTTGCTGATGCGCCATCATTTCGATGCGGCCACCTTTGCCAAAGATATCGAAAAATATCGGGCCACCCTCGTATTCGGCTTGACGACGATGTTCCGTTTCATTCTTGAGACCGGCCTTTTGGATTCGCTCGATTTTAGCAGTGTGAGGATGTTTTTCGGCGGTGGAGAGAGAACCTCACAGGATTTTTTGGACACATTGGCTGAAAAAGGAATCCATTTACTGGTCGGTTTCGGTCAGACGGAAAATTCGGCCATGGTGCTCATGCCGGAGTGGGCCGCGGACAGTAAACCCGGCGCCATGGGCCTGCCCAATTTCTTCACCGAGCTGTGGGTTGAAAATCCCGAGGGTGAGCGCCTGCCTGTGGGCGAGATCGGTGAAATCGTCGCCATCGGACCCAATGTGATGAAAGAATACTGGCATATGCCGGAGGAAACGTCTCAGGCCATTGTCAATGGCGTGCTGCATACCGGTGATCTGGGCTATCTGGATGAGGACGGATTTGTGTATCTGGTGGACCGGGCCAAGGATATGTACCGCAGCGGTGCGGAAAATGTCTACCCCGCCGAGGTGGAGGCGGTATTGGCCGATCATCCCAAAATCGAACTGGTGGCTATCATCGGGATTCCCGACCATAAATGGGGTGAGACAGGCAAGGCCTATATCCAATGCAAAACAGGTGAGGACATCACGCTGGCCGAGGTGCATGAATTTCTTGCCGGCAAAGTGGCCAAATATAAATTCCCCACCTGCATCGAAACCATTGACGCGATGCCGAAGACAGTGTGGGGCAAGCTAAAAAAAGCCGAACTCAAAAAAATGCATATGCAACGTCTTGACCCGACCTATACCAGTGGATTGAAAAGAGAAAATTAGTACCTGAATCATGACAAAAATGTCCATGCTCAGGCCGGCGACATAAAGGGCCCCCATCACGCCGATAAGGGCAAGCGGCATTGTTATCAGAATCAGCACGGGTTGCCTGAAGGATTCCAAAATGGCCGCCAGACACAGCGCCACCAGAACGATGGCAACAATCGCGGCTTCGACCAGGCCTTCCTGGGCTTCGGCCATCGTCTCGGTATAGCCGGTAAAACGATAGTCGTACCCTGGCGGAAAGGCACCTGCATCCTGGATGGCAGCGGATATTTTGCTGACGGCCGTACCCAGCGGCAGGTGTTTTTCAAGATTGGCCATGAGTTTTGAGACGCGCTGTTTGTCCTTGCGGGTGATTTGGGACGGCGTACGGGTTTCAGCCACCGAAGATATCGTTTCCAGGAGCACGGGCTTGCCGGGATCGCCCGGAAATTGGAAACGTGATACCTGCACCTTGCCTTCCTGCTTTTCCATCAGTACGACGATGTCATAGTTGCGTGCATTTTGCTTGAAGGTGCCGGCGGTAAGCCCTTCGATGTTTCCTCGAAGGGCCATCCCCAGGGTCGTTGTAAAAATGCCCCTGTCGGACAGCACCGGCCGGATGGGCCGAATGCAAAGTTCGGGCTTGCCGGCGCGAACCGTGGTGTCGATGTCTTTGAGCCCGAAAATGGCGTTGGACAGATGCTGTGTATTCAGGGCCAGCCGGTCCAGGGTGGCCAGAGACGGGCCGGCGATCTCCATCTCAACGGGAACCTCCATCCCGCCACCGACGGTTGCCGGTTTGCTGACCGTGACGATGGCTTCCGGATAATTTTTCAGTCGTGCCCGGATCCTGGCGATGAGTTGATCGACCGGTACGTCGCGCTCATCGCGGTCGGGAAACTTCAGCAGCAGTTGGGCCAGATAGACGCCTTCGGACGACTGACCGATGATGCCCTCGACGTTGCCCACCGTCACCAACTGATGCTGGATTCCCGGAAGATCGGCCAGGCGACGGTCCACTGCCTGAACGCGCCGCCAGGTTTCGTCAAGGGCGTAGCGGGTCGGGTATTCAAGCTTGACGATCACCTCGCCGCGGTCAATGCCCTGGAACAGGTCAAAACCGATCTCAGGTACCAGACGCAGGGTGTATATCAGCATACCAACGACCACGAGAACAACCAGCAACGCCGCGACACGGTATCGTTCGATGAACGCCAGCATTTGCCGGTACCGTTCCACCACGGTGCTAAAACGCCGGTTCCAGCCCGACTCCAGGCGCGCCAGAAGGGTCCGGCGGTTTGGGTCGCGGGGACGAAGGAGAAGCGAACAGAGCATGGGCGTCAGGGTAAAGGAGATGAACAACGACACGAGGGTTACGATCACCATGGTCAAGGCCAGTGGTTTGATGAACATGCCCACGGTCCCGCCCATGATGGCCAGGGGGAACAGCACTACCGTATTGGTCGTCGCACTGGCCAGAACTGCGATAAACGTCTCCTTGGCACCCAGCGCCGCCGCTTCCTTGGGGGGTGTTGCGTCGTCCAGGCGTTTGACGATACCCTCGAGCACGACAATGGAGTTGGCGACCAGGATAGGTCGTTACAATGGTAATAAAAGGCGCGTCCATCTTGGGCATGAATTCCAAGCCCATTTTGCGGGATGCATTCAGGCCCAGCAACACCAGGCCGATGATCAGGCAACTCATCGCTACAGGACGTTTAATGGAAAGATTGGATAGAAACATTACTCCACGTCCGCTTTGACTTCAACAACGGCCATTTTGTCATTCAGCCGTTCCTGCCCCATGCAAACAATCGGCATGTCCGGGGCCAGGCCGTCCCTCAGAACCTGTACCCAGCCGTCGGATTCCAGTCCGGTCTCAACGGCCAGCATCTGCGCCCTGGCGTCTTTTACCGTAAAAACAACCCGTTCCCGCCCTCGCCAAAGGACAGATACACTAGGGATGCCCAGTCCGGTTCGTTTTTGCAGAACCACGGCAACGTTGGCGCGCAGGCCCGGAACGACACCGTGTGGCGGCGCTTTCAGCAAAGCCTTGATCTCGAATGTGCGCAATGTGGGATGGACGGTGGGGCTTTTTGTGGTAACGGTCAGCGCGCCGATATCGATGCCGCCGGATTCAACCCGCAGGATAGTCTGTCCTTCCACCACATGCGCGTAGTAGGCTTCCGGCAGGTAAGCGGAAATTTCAAGAATGGCGGGATCAACAATTCGAAGAACGGCCGTGCCCTTCTTCTCGGCAACTTCGCCAGGCTCCATCAGGCGTTGGCAGACGTTTCCGGTGATGGGGGAGGCAACCCGGGCATCAGCCAGGTCCTTCCGGGCAATGGCCAGGTTGCTCCTGGCTTGTGCTTCCCGGGCCTGGGCCAGCACCAATTCGGCATTGGCCTTCTTAAGGGCGGCACGCACCTGTTTGAGTTGCGATGCCTGGGCTTCCAGACCGCTCTTGGTGCCGACGTTGTGCTGGTTATAGAGAAGGTCGTAACGATTGAATCGGCTGTCTCAAGAATCGATACGCGGGGACCGACAGCGCTATGGCGACAAGACCAACGATGATCAAAATCTTTGTTGATCTTTGCATATGCGTCTCCTTTTGGGGATATGTCTGTCACTGCGCAACAGCGTCATCGCCGTAGACCGAAAAACACGGCAGGAGAGAAACGTGAACGATCTCAACGGGTAGAATGGGCATCCGCTTCATCAACAAGGCGGATGAGTTCGTCGATAAATGCCTTGCGTTGCTGGCGCGTATACGTCGCCGTGCCCAGCAATTCGGACAAGAGCAATCCCTTCAGGGCACAAACGGCGATTCTTGCGAAAGCTGGGGATATTCCGGCGGCTTCTGCGTCTCTGATGATCGATTCATGATACTGTCTGGCCGCTTCGAGCAGTCTGGGATCATGAGACCCAGCAGCCAACAGTGCAGCCGCAATGGGCTTTACCTTTTTTTGCCATAAGGCTTCCATTGAGTGGATATGCGCTTTGAGCGTTCGGGCAGGACTTCTGTCCAGCTTGGCCAATTGCAATTTTCGGGCGCTGGTCAATGTCTCCTCGAGCCGTGATACCATCCCTTGAAGCAAGGCTTCCTTGGTTTGAAAATGATAGAGCAATCCGCCTTTGCTTACTTTGGCCCTTGCACTGACCGCATCGAGTGTCAGATGGGCGGCACCTTTTTCGCGGACAAGATCGGCAGCGGCATCCAGTATGGCATCTCGGCGGTTCCTTTGGGGACTCACGATCGTCTCCTTTCAAACCATACGGCAGTGAACGCGGGTACGCATCCACATTTCTTTAACAAGTATATACCGTCCAGACGGTATATATAAAGATTTTTTTACCCTGCCTTGGGTTTTGATAGCGTGGACACACACGATATTTTAAATTAAAAAATTTTGTAGCCTGAAAAATAGCCCAATTTTAAGTTGCAACAGATCTTTGTCTTTGTCGGCGCTTGGCCTTCGACCTAATACCCTATCAAGGCCACCATATCCCCATGTCCTTGATGCTTTGAATTGTTTGTTGAACAGCTTTTTGGCCGCCTAATATCTGAATAATGGGAGATAGCGTTCGAATGACCTTAAGCAGATCACTGCGATGATAGTTGGAATAGTGGGAAAGAATTTTGCGCCAGAGTGGATAAAGCGCTGTCTTCGGGAGTTTCATCATACAAGGCACCAAGTCGCTCAGAACATCAATCTGACAAGAAATGTTCTGGATCGAACTTAAAGCATTCCACGTTTCAGATATTAATGACCCGGGTATGTAGTGCGTTAAGATTTTTAGCGCTTCTGCGCGATGCGATTCATTTTTGATATTGCGTGCGACTTTCATCGCCTGTGGTAACAGGTCCTCAGGAAGTATTGGTCCCAGGCGCCTGAGCTGCTCTACATGATCCATTTCACATTCGATATTGCGCACAGCCGCCAGTTTGGCGGCCAATGCGGCATGTGTGATCGCTGGTGTCGACTCGCTTATTTTCTCTGTTTGCGCGCATTCTTTCTCCATGGTCAAAATTTCGGCCAACAATCCGGCCAACTCATCATGCGACGGTATTTTTAACCGCCGCGGTGCAAGCTTTTCCAATGCATTGGACCGCAAAAAGTCATCTTTGATGTTTTGTACGGCTATCCATGCTTCATCGATCAAAGAATCATGAAGAAGTGGTTCTATCTCCATGAATGTTTCCGCTCTGTAAAGCTCAAATTCAATGCAGCGAGCAGCGTCCAATGCCTCGGTCATCACCGCTTGCCTTTTTTTCGGCCTGACTCGCTTGGCCAGTTCACTCAGCGCCCGGACGCGATAATAATTATCAGAGATACTGCGCGCCGCAGATAACACCTCAGGTAGCAAGGCATCGGGCAGTGTCATCGGAAGATAGCCCATCAGCTCACAGCGATAGACTTCATTTTTGAAACTGTGCAAACAAACGATTGCTTCTGATAACAACGGCCCGGTCAAGTAGGGTGCCATCACACTGAAAGCATCAAAGCGAAAAAATTCGTTCTTGATGCTGGCGGCGACGGACAGCGATTCGGCAAGTAACGCTTCGGACAGGTAGCATGCGATCGCGTTCAATAGCTCGTTTCGGTGAGCCACGCTTTTTTCTATCAGCGATATCGCTTCTGTGAACAAAGATTCAGGCAGGTAAGACGCCCATTTACATAGCACATTGACACGTAAATATTCGCTGCTGATCGTGCGTACAATCGATAACGCTTTATGCAGCAGATGTTTGGGCAAATAAGCGGCCAGTCCGCTCAGCGCATTGGCGCGGTCGGACTCGTGACTGATGGTTACCATCTTGTCCAGGGCTTCAAGCAATAATGGCTCAGGTAAAAGTGGCGCCAGCTCACACAGGACCTTGGCCTGATATGTGTCGTTGCTAACGTTGAATCCTGCCTCCAAGGCCTCGGCGAGCACCAAATCTGGTGGCATCGGCATGAGCAATGCCATCTCGCGCAACGCTTCAGCACGATCGAACCTGCTGCCCAGCACCTTTGCGGTGGATATGGCCTCGTCCAGCATTGTCTGCTGTTCTGGCACGGGTAGCCGTGTGGATAGCTCACCAAGCAAAACCGCTGCCAGAAAGCTGTCTGCTATGGCGCGGACGGAAACCAGCCCTTCCGGCACAAGCACCTCGGGCAGATGTAAGATGAGTTCACTCAACACCTGTGCTCGAATAAATTCTTCATCTATTGTGTCGGTAATGAGCAGTGCTTCGGCCAATCGTGCTGCAGGCAGGTTTGGTATTAGCCGCATCAGCACGGCGGCACGGTAGTTTTGCTCTCGGATATCTTTTACGGCGGCAAGGGCCCTGGTGGATGCATCCGTCAGTAACGAATCCGACAGATTCGGTATGAGATCACACAGTATTTCAGCATAAAATGAAGATTTTCTCAGATTTCCGAGGGCGGTCAAGGATTTGCTCAGCAAAAAATCCGGAAGGTACGGCAAAAGGGCCCGAAGGGCTTCACAACGGTAGGATGCATATTGAAAAGAGTCAACAACGCACAGGGCTTCGGGCATTACTGACTCGGGGAGATACATTGCTAAGATACGTATTCCTCTAAGGCGATCGATTTCCTCCTTTAAGTTTCCCACAATAGCGATGGCGTCGATGAATAGCGGCTCGGGCAAGTGCGGCGCCAGTGTTCCCAGCACAACAACACGATATAATTCATTGCGTATTGTGCCAACCACTGTGAGCGCTTTTTTTAAGAGACGCTGCGATAAGAGGGGAGCTAACATGCCGAATGATTCGAAAAGTAATGGTTCGAGTTTTGTGTTGCATGCGGCATCCAAAGCCTCGGCCAATATGGATTGTTGTTGTGGTTCCGGTAGTCGTTGTGCCAATCGGGTTAGCGCTTTGGCGCGGTCAATCTCATTTTTAATCGTGCGAACGGCAGCCAGCGCTTTTTCGACTAATGGTTCAGGCATCAATGGTGCGAGTCTTTTCAGCAGCTCGACGCGTTCATGTGGATCTTCAATACAATTTGCCGCAGATAGCGCCTCGGCCAACTGAGATTCGGGCAGGTGATTTGCCATCGCACACAGAATCCTGGCACGATAATATTCATTTCCAAGTTTCCTTGTGAGATCTAATGCGCTTGGTAGAAGTGACGCGGGTAAAGAAGGAACCAGATCGCACAGCACCTCGGTGCTCGCGCGTTTTTCTATGGTTTTGCCGGCGACGGATAGCGCTTCAGCCATTACCCACTGCTGCTCCGACGCTGTCAGGTATGGCGCCAAGCCCTTGAGCGCCTCGACACAATCTGCCCCGCTGCCAACATTGCGGGCGAAGTACAGCGCGTCGTCCAACAGATATTCCGGCAGGTATGGTGCCATCCCGATCAAAGCCATGGTACGGTAATATTCATCTTTGATGCGCATTGCTGCAGGAAATACCTGGGCTAACAAATACGTCGGCAAGAACGGTGCCGCCGAACTCAACGCCTCAGCCAGGTCGGGCTCACGAGCGATGTCGATCAAGACGCTCAAGGCTTTTTTCAGCATGGGTTCAGGCAGGTGGGGTGCCAGCGTGCTCAGCGTCAAGACACTTTCAGATTTGTACGCAAAGGCTACAACCGCTTCCAGCACTTCTTCTAAAACGGATTCCCGGGATTCGGTCATGCGGGACGCAAGCTTTTGCAACACCTTGGCACCAATGCGGCGACTGGCAATGTTGCGCGCAGTCGCTATCGCCTCGATGAACACCTCCTGCTGCAGCTCGGGCAGGTCGCACGCCAGCTCGCTCAGGGCTTTCGCACGGTCCACCTTGCTAACGATACTGCGTGCGATGGCGAGCGCTTCGGTCAGAACCTCTTTGGTTTGATCCGACTCCGGCAAAAGCAGTGCGAGTTCGTGTAGCGCCCTGACGCGATCATATTCATCCCCAATGGCGAGCACATCCGCCAACGCATCGGCTAACAACGACGCCGGTAAAAGCGGTGCCAATTCGTTCAGCGCCTCTGCGCGATCGGCTTTGTTTCCGATGCTGAGTACGGTCAATAATGCCTCGGATATCACTTCTTGACGTGGTTCGTCTATTTGGTGAACACAATCCAGCAGACTACGTGATAGGGAATCCGCTAATTCGATGCCGCGCACGGTGGTCAGCGCCTCAATCAACACCGTTTGTCGCTGAGGCTCGGACAGGTAGCGCACCATTTCGCCTAACACTTGTGCTCTAAAAGGCTTGTCCTCAATATTGCGTACCGCAGCCAAGACTTCGGCTGACATTGATTCAGGCAGATGCGATATCAGCTCGATCAACACCTGAACCCTAGTGGGTTCATCTTCAATTTTCTGCGCCATGGCCAGCGCTTGGGATAATATTGACTCCGGAAGGAACTGTATAAGATCAATCAACGCCAGCGCACTCATTGTTTTATCTCCGGCGCTTTCCACATAGGCAAGGGCTTCAGCCCACATGGGTTCAGAAGGATTCTGGACCAGAAGCTGTTTTAAGACTCTGTAACGATCATAGCGGTCCTCCAGGCTCCAAATGGCGACGATCGCCTTTGCAAACAATGAAATCGGAAGAAAAGGTGTCAACTGAATCAAGGATCGTCGTCGATAGCGTTCATCTCCAATACTGCGAGCAAGGGATAGTGCTTCTTCCATCAGCGAGGCCGGCAGGCGTGGTGCCAGGTTTTTTATTAACTTATATCGCCTGTTCTCATCCTTGATGTTGCGCACAACGTCTAATGCCTCTGCCAGCATTGGATCGGGCAGTTGTAGACACAGATCATATAACACCTCGTCACGTTCGGACACACCTAAAAGGTCAAACGCGGCGTCCAATATCTCACGTAGCACGTCTTGCTGCTGCGAATCGGGCAGATACGAAACCAAGCGCTGAAGTTTTTCAATGCGGTAGAAGCCATTTTCACTTTCGCGCACTGCGTTTAATACTTCTCTTATTGCCACCGCCTGTATGGGCATAGAAAGGTGTGGAATCATTGCTTGAAGCGCATTCACACGGTGATGGTCGGATTCGATGTTGGTTACGGCGTCCAACGCTTTGGCTAACAGAGATGCAGGCAACTCTGGAACCAGCGTTTGAAGTGCAATAGCGCGTGAATAGCTATCTTTGATGCTGCTTGCGACTTCTAACGCTTCAGCCAACAGCGATGCGGGCAAATCTGGGACCAGTGATTTAAATGCATTATCGCGATCAAAGCTGTTCGCGATGTTGCTTGTGGCATGCAGCGCTTCGCGCAGCGCCTCCTTCTGTGTGAATGCGGGCAAATGTGGCGCCAGTGCTTTAAGTGCATAAGCGCGATAATACCCGTCTGCGATGTTGCTTACGACCTTCAATGCTTCAGCCAATAGCGCCTCAGATAGGCGCGGTGCCATCGCTTTAAGCAGGTAAACAAATGGATAATGCCTTATTTCGCATGCCATTTCCATCGCCTTGACAAACATCGATTCCGTCAAGTGTGGAGCAATGGCTTCAAGTGCATCACCGCGATCAGATCTGTTTGCGATGTTGGCTACGGCTTTGAATGCTTCAGCCAACAGTGGTTCAGATAGACGCGGTGCCAGCGCTCGAAGCAAGCTGACAAAATAATAATTCCCTGTGTTGCGCGAGATTTCCATCGTTTTAGCAAACAGCGACTCCGTTAAATATGGAGCTATTGCTTTAAGTGATCTATCGCGATAATTAACGTCTGCGATGTTGCTTGCGACTTCCAGCGCTTTAGTTAAAAGAGATTCGGGAAAATGGGGAACCAGTACTTCAAGCACATCAACACGATACTTTTCACTCGAAATATTGTTTACGCCATCCAAAGCCTTGGCTAACAGCGACTCACTCATGTAGGGTGCCAGTTTATAAAGCGCTATAGTGCGTTGATGGACCTCGTCGAATATACTTGCATCTTCCACTGATTTTTGCAGTGCCTTCCGCTGTAGATGAAGAAACTCTTTTTGCATCGGTTCGGGTAGCTTCGGCAAAATCACCCCGAGCAGTTCAAGATACTCAAACACACTATCACTATCGGAAGCGGTTGTTAGAAATCTGAGAATGGCCTTGCGCTGTTGAGGCTCGGGCAGCAGGGGAACCACACTTTCGATAAATTTAAGATGTTCATGTACCGTCCCGATGGCATCCATCGCTCTCAGCGCACCATCTATTGCGTTCTGCTGTTGGTCCCCGGAAAGCTTCGGTATTAATGTTTTAAATATTTCAAGACGCTCAGATGCATCCTTGATGATATGTGCATCGGTCAGTAATTCGCTAAAAAAATTTTGTTGCTGCTGTTCGGGTATATAAGGCTCCAGTTTTTGGAGTATTTCAAGCTGATCGATTGCATCCCCAAAATTGCGTTCTGTGGCCAGCACCTGGGTCAGTATCCCCTGGCGCTGACGCTCGGGCAGTTCAGGGAGCAGCTCCTGTAGCACTTTGAGTCGTTCATATTTATCCTCAATATTCTGTAAAGCGGCCAGTGTTTCGCCGATTACCATTTCATTATGTGGCTCGGGCAGGTGCAGTGCCAGCATGCGATAAACTTCAATACGAGCAGTCACATCCTCAATGTCACGCGCAATGTTCAGCGTTTCGCTTAACAGTTCCTCCGGCAAGCACCCGCTTAGTGTCTTCATCACCCTGGCACGCACAGGGTCGCTCTTGATGGTTTTTACCGCGGATAAAGCCCCGGCCAGCATTTGCTGTGACTGGGGCGCCTGCACTTGTTGTGCAAGCTCAATCAGTGTCTGGATACGCAGCTCTGTATCAGGTATTTTCACTGCATAGGCAAACGCTTGCGCAGGCGTCCACACTTGTGTTTCTATCAGCGTCATTAGAAGCTTAAGCGGAATATCGCCAGCAAGGCTGCTGACACTGGATCGGCAAAACGCGCTGCGAATTTCCACATCCAAATAAGGAGGGTTTTCTCTGGATTCGATCGCCAAGGCATCGGCGCGATCGGCGGCCCGCCAGACATGTATTGAATCATTAAGAAACCCGGCGTAGCTGCCTTTATCGATTTTATACCAGGCCTTGAGCCAGTTCTCGTTGACCAGGTGCTGCATTGCATCGATCCCGCAACCGGTACGTTCCAGGTGTGGGCGGTAATACTGGATGATGTAGGATGAAACGTCGGCCGGCTTCAACTCCCCTGCATTGATTGATGTTAAGGTTTTATTACCCCAATGGACAAAACACATTTCCTGATCTTGCGCTTGTTCTGCAAGCTGCAATCGGTTGTAAAAATAATCGGACAACCGTGGATGAGTAAAGGCATAGCCTTGGGAAAAGCCATCACCAATGACAAAACGATTCAGCGGACGCAATACATCCTCCAGCGTCCACATGTTTAGGTTGGCTTCAGGCGGTGCAAGCTGCGATAAGTCGTTCAGGAATAAAGGGCCCAGCGCACATGCGAAAATATTCAGAAGCGTTTGCACGGCAGGCTCGCGCAAAGGTGCCTGTTTACCCCATAAACGACGCTGGTCATCCCACCAGCGTGAAAAAAAACCATCAAGCCCCGGCTGGATATGGCATAGGTCCTCGGGTTGCAGGCTTACCGCGGCCTCCCCGCGCGTCCAGAGTTCCATTGTGTAGAGCCGGACCAACAGCGGATCGCCACCACTCAGGCGGTGCAGCTCACTAACGATATCAACACGCGCCCCCAGTCGATCGAGCGGGAATGCCATGCGCGTCAGGACATCGGCCACACCTGATGGTGTCAGCGGGTCCAAGGCCATCGCCTTTGCCCGCTCAGGCTGATCCCAGCCAAGGCGCCGGAGCCACGCAGACGAATCCGCGTCACCAGCAAGATATCGTGCGGATAAAACGATTCGTGTTGTCGGGGGCAATGAGAACGGAAACAGGTCAGGCCCAACCTCCCAGTCCGCTGCTTCATCGGTTCCGTCAAAGATTAAGATCAGACGTTGCCCACTGGGTAAAGGGAGGTTGAGATAGTTCGTCATCATCATCCGCCAGACTTCAACGGACGTGTCAGGCGATAACGATAAATCGTCACCATGAAGCGATGCCAACTGAGCCGTTATCGTAGGAAAGGCAACGCTTGCTAAATTGGTGCGGAAACGGATACTCACCGGAAAGAAGATGACGTGAACATTGGCGGTGGTGCTCAGCAACTGTTGACTCCAATGTGCCAACAGAGCGGATTTCCCCCGGCCGGCCGGTGCAGCGATTAACAGGCGAGCGGGCTGCTTCGGATCGTTGAACCAGGTATTTAAAAAGTCCAGATCAGTGTCGCGGCCACCAAAAGGAACGGGATGTCCGGATGATCCCAGATATTCCTCAAAAAAATTGCGAATGCGGCCGGCATAATCGATGGATAGGGCGGAGGCACTCTCAACGATGATATTGATGTCGCGGCCGGCGGCAACCTCGGTCATGGCAATGGCAGCAGCCCCGGATCGGCCTGCTGCCTTTATGCGTTTGGGTCGTTGGGTTCCTCAGATCCCGCACGAACGCCCTTGATATTGATATCGCCGTCAATCTCCACCTTAGTGACCTTGACACCGGATCCACTGGAGCGAATGTCAGCGATACTAAGCGACGCACCTTTAATATCTTCAAGACTGACGCCAATAACCTCAACCAATTCTGGTGCTTGATTCACAATGAGTTTTAGGAACATTTCGGTTTGCGCCAACAGGTCCAATTCTTTGTCAACGTTGGCCTTCACAAGATTTTCCTTCAGGGCTGCACTGCGGGCCGGTGAGTCGGGAGCCTGTTCGATTTGTTCGAGGCTCGGAATAATTGCTGGCAGTTTTCGTACGAGGAGCCTTTTTAATGCAGCATAACCGTCCTTAACAACTTGGGTGGTGGTGTCTTTGAGCCCCGCCGCGCCTCCAAGCGCAAGTGCCGTCGATATTGCGGTTATCACATCCATAGTCTTATCCCTCATTGTTGTATAAGGTTGAGCGGTTGCCGAATCTTATTTTAGTAGATTAAGGATAAGAAGTTGCTTTTTTACATCTAAACTATGTCAAGCCACTGTCTGTGTGTCAATACATTTGTGAATACAGGATGTTGTGCATGATGGCCATGGCATTTGGCGATTTTCCTCAATCATTTTTATGGTATATTGGGGTTTTCTCGGTTTCTGGGTCGAAAGGCTTGGCTATCGTTTCAAGCCTTGCGCGGTGGCAGCAGTTCGGTGAAATCAAGGGCTGGTAAAAAAATAAGGGCAGCATCGTTCGCCATGCTGCCCTTTTAATCCAAATCGACGTGAAGCGTTCTTCCCTCCACCTCAATGCGGGTAGAAGCCCAAATCATAAACTTCGTATTCGGTGGACCCGTCGAGGTACTCTTCGAACTTTTCTTCGTTGGCTTTTCTTTGATCACTATTTTTCCAGTCCTTCCATTGGTCTATGCTCCGCCAATTCGATGCAACGATGACCCGGAAAGGATCTTCGTGGTCCCACATGGTCTCGGATGACATGTACCCCGGCTTACCCATGGCACCGTAACGGACCTCCCTGAGCATATTTTGGATTTCGTTAAAATAGCCCTCTTTAAACCTTCTCTTGATCAATACTTTAATAGCCATGGAACCCCCCTTCGTTAGAAGTTAGAAGAAATTAATGCCTCACCTGTCAGGCAAGTCGGCCAGGACTTATTGCAACTTCTTCGAGGTGGTCTAATCGCGGCCATTGGAGATGACAAAATTCGCTTTTGAAGTAATCGAAACGAAAAGGCCGAATGCGGCAAGCTTAAAAAAATGATATCGAAGATAACTCAGACTGTCAACTGGAACGTATCAATGCAGTGAACACCGTATTGCATAAATTAAGCGCCATCATCCTCATTTAAAGAGTGAACAAGCCACAACGCATCAATCACCAGTGCCTTGCATTTGCCAGATAGGCCTGTTTTGTATAAGATGACTTTATCCGTATCAATTATGGATGCAATTTATCACCAACGTTTTAACACTTAACTAAACTGGGTATTAGGATTTTTTCAATTATGCAGGTTTCGCACTGTATTATATACGCTGTTTTGTTTTTTTTCTGTCTTCCCTTCATCTGCCAGGCCAATGCGTTGATTTACCCGGTTTGCGAAATGGTCAGTCCTGAACAGTTGGCAGCCCTTTATCCATCCCCCCTTTATCCGAGTCAGCAAAAAAACGGCTGCCGCTGGAGTGATAAACCAAACGGACGGGCCTACTTTCAAATCGGTATTATTGAAAATTCAAAGAACCTTCGTCAGTTTTTCGAAAAGCAGCTCCCTTCTGGCTATCACCTTGAAAAAATTAAGGATATAGGAAATCGGGGGCTTTATACACAATCCAACGGCTATTTATCGGTGGTTGCCATACGGCAAGGGAATTGGGTATTGGTCAGCACCGTGGATCTTCTCTATATAAAAATGGGTGATGGGCGACAAAACCAGCTTTGGGACATTTTTCGCGGGATATTGAAAAGCCTGAAATAAAGCAGGGCCTCCATCATAGCCCTGCCCTATTTCTTATTGAGCGCAGGTGATGGTTGATGGATTTTCAGCAATCAATTAGAAAGATGATCTTTGATTTTGGCAACGAAATAGCTTAGGGTTCGCGCAAAAATAAATTCACAAATTGTCAGTGTTCAGGCGCCCGCTCAGCAAGGCGCGAAGACAAAGGAATATCAGGCATATTCCGTGTTTTCGCAACGCCGCTGAGCGGGATGGATGGGCGCTGAAAATGTGAAGTTATTTTTGCGCGAGCCCTTAGCTTAAATAGCGGTTTTTTCTGCTTCGCTTTCGTCGCTCTCCCTTCCGCCTGTCGATATCCGGATCAAGCATGGTGTAGACCTGCCGTCGATCCTTTCCGCTCCTTTTTTCAATAAATTTTTCCTCTGTCGAGGTTGGATGGGTGTCAATTCGATCAATCATTTTTCCTTCCCTCTTTCGCTTTTTTGCTTTTGTACTTTGAGTTTTCAGATCCGTCACCGTCCATTCGCAATGGCAATAAAAAGAAGCTTAGCAATCGACATACCATTATTTCGATTTGCGTTTTATACATTGATATTATTTGTAATTTATTTAAATACAGCTAACTTCAGGTTAGATTTTTATGAAGTATATTTCCTAAGCATGGGAGATCTTTTTCCAATTTTACTATTTATGTCAGTTCGTAGGCGGCCAGTTTATTGTACAGTGAACGGCGGCTGATCCCCAAAATGGAGGCGGTACGGCGTCGGTTGTTATTGGTCCATTTAAGTGTCCGAAAAATAATTTCCCGCTCTGCCTCCTTGAGTGTGCACCCGATGGGCAGGCTGATTTTTTCAGGCTGCTTGCGTGTTTTCTGCAAGCGCTCGGGAAGGTGGCTGGGCAGGAGAATCCCGCCGGTGCAGTTCAGGACCGCGCGATGAATCACGTTTTTCACTTCTCTGACATTTCCAGGCCAGTCATAAGATTCCAGGATCGAGACACTATCCGGTGATATACCGACAACATCACGCTGATAATCATCGCTGAACTGTTTTAAAAAATGATTGACCAACAGGACGATATCCCCTCCCCGTTCACGCAGCGGGGGCAGCACAATCTGAAAAATATCCAGTCGAAAGAACAGATCCTCCCGAAATTGGCCCTGTTCAACCGCCTCGGAAAGATTTTCATTGGTGGCGGTAACAATACGTACATTGGCGGAAATGGTACGCGTGCCGCCGATACGTTCAAGTTTGCGGGTTTCCAGCAGACGCAGCAGGCTGATCTGCACCTTTTCGTCGATCGTGCCGATCTCATCCAAAAAAATGGTGCCGCCCTCTGCCTTTTCGAACAACCCCCGGTGACTTTTTGTAGCGCCGGTAAAGGCTCCCTTTTCATAACCAAACAATTCGCCGGCCACCAGTTCCGGTGGCAGTGCCCCCAAATGAATCGGAATAAACCCCTTTTTGTTACGGTCGCTCTGCTGATGAATGGCTCTGGCAACCAGGTCCTTGCCCGTACCGGTTTCTCCGGTAAGCAAGACCGGCATGTCGGTGTTGGCCGCCTGCCGGATCTGCCGATAAACATCGATCATTTTTGGTGAGCCGCCGATCATTTGTTCAAAAGATGTCTTGCGGGCTTCGGACTTGAGCAGCAGGTTCGGCGTGTATTGCGGCTGATGAATCAATGCCGCCTTGATCAACATCTCCAGTTCAACATCCGGAATCGGCAGTTTGCCGTATTGATAGGACCCTCTTTTGAGGGCCGAGAAAACCAGGGACATATCCTTTGATGAGGATAAAAACAGAATTTGGGTGGCGGCACTTTTTTCGGAGATGATATCCAAGTACTCCATGCCTCGAATGCGACCGAAACGGGCCACGCTACCCGTTAGAATCATAATATCAATTTCATTTTCTTCAAAATGCTCAAACCCGTGCTCAATTGTCTGCGCTGCACGGATGACAAATTTTTTTTCACTGCAAATACGCTTTAGTTGACGAATCAGTTCGACGCCGCGCTCAATCACTAAAATGGTTATCTTTTTCTTGGTCGTCTTTATTTCTATCATAATTAATTAACCACACTGGCAGGTTGACGGTTGAACAAGAACGTGAAGGACCAACGGTCCCTCAAGTCACCTTTTACGCACAGTAGATGTGCTTAATGTAAATATATTTTACAGTCAAGAACAAATTCCCCGTCCGCCTCATCTCTGTCTTCATTTTTCCAGTAGCATATCTATTATATTGTTTTTTTGTTATTTTGTTATTTTTTTATTTTTTTGTGGCCTTACAAAAAAGTGAATTGTATTTCAAAAATGTATATTTTTTACACAACAATTGTTAGCTCCTTATGAGGATGTGCATTAATTTCCCATTTCAAAACAATCAATACTGACGATGGATTTCATTTTCATTGCTCACGCCACTCATAAAGATTTTTTATACCTTTATTCTCAGAAGGTTAAACAACTTTCCAAAACATATGGTACGCTTATTGAAGTGGGATAAGCGTTCGGGCAGGCAAAACAATAATATGTCCTTACAAACAAGATGTGCCTATCCAATTGAATTTTCATTAAATAATAAGCTTTAAATACAAAAAGGAGGATATAAAGATGACTACCTGCAATTTGCAGATAGAGTATCCTGACAAATCGTGTGTGTTGGATCAAGATGAGGAATTCTTTCATGTGGTAACCGACGATGGACAGGAACGCATCAAGATACATGAATATGATCGTGTTTACGATATCCCCGGTCTGTATGAAGAAGTTGTCTATAACCGGCTACAATGCGATTCTCCCCAGGTGATCTCCGATTTACTTAAAGATACCCTTCAAGACCATGGCGACGGGCAGGACCCCTTGCGTGTGCTTGATTTTGGTGCCGGAAACGGAATTGTTGGCGAGTGTTTGCGCGAAGCAGTCGACACCGAGGCCATTGTCGGTATCGACATCATCAAGGAAGCAAAGAAGGCTGTCAAACGTGATCGCCCGGAAATTTATGACGATTACTATGTCATGGATCTCAGCCAGCCTGAAAGTCATGATGAAGAAAAACTCAACAATTGGAATTTCAATGCGCTGGTGACCGTGGCGGCGTTGGGTTTCGGTGATATTCCGACGCAGGCGTTCATCAATGCGTTCAATCTGGTTAATAACAACAGCTGGGTTGTTTTTAACATCAAAGACCGATTTTTCAGCGAAGACGATGAGACCGGCTATAATGAAATATTGCAGGATATGATCGGTAACAATCTGAAAGTGTACAAAAAGCACCACTACTGCCATCGTCTCTCCATGGCGGGAGAACCCCTCTATTACTATGCTGTCGTCGGTCGTAAGGAAGTCAATTTCTGACCTGCCCGCCCACTCAATCTGGCTGATCGCTCCTTCGAGCATTTTCTTTCCTGTCGGTGGCACCGTCTGGAAAATTTGCACAAATTACACCGCCAAATGATCGGGTATTTCATGCCGTCCGAAGACCGGCCTTTGTCCTGATTCGTCTGGTATGATTTGTGTCGTTGGGCAAGATGCAGAAGAAATAATGATAAATCAAATAGCAGTATGGAAAAAGTCCTCAATTGGACAATATGCGTTAGACTAGAAAGGATTGTAATGAGTAAAATTAAAGCAGCTCATGTATTTACATCGGAATCGGTTGGTAAAGGTCATCCTGACAAACTGTGCGATATGGTATCAGATGCCGTACTGGATGCATGTCTGGAAAAAGATCACCGCAGTCGAGTGGCTTGTGAAACCATGGCCGGATTCAACCTGGTCGTCAATGTCGGTGAAATTACCTGCCAGGATTTCGAAACCATCGATACGGAAAAAATTGCCAGGCAGACAGTCAAGGACATCGGCTACGATAATCCAGAGCTGCGTTTTTATCATGACTCTTTTGAATATCTGTCAAGAATTCACGGCCAGTCTCCAGACATTTCCCAGGGTGTCACCGAAGGCGAAGGGCTCTATGAAGAGCAAGGCGCCGGCGACCAGGGCATGATGTTTGGCTACGCCACCAATGAAACCCCGGAAATGCTTCCGGTCCCCATTGCCTTTAGCCATCGTCTGCTACTCTCTTTGGAAAAATTGCGAAAGAACAACACCATTGATTATCTTCGGCCGGATGCCAAAGCGCAGGTTTCGGTAAAATATGATGGGGGCCAGCCACGTGAAATCACCTCGGTTGTCGTCTCTCATCAGACGGATCATGTCTCGGCAGAGCGGGTCCGCAAAGATGTTATCGATGTCATCCAGGAGGAACTGTCTCCCTCCGGATTATTGAAGGATGACACCGAATTTTATGTGAACCCCACCGGAACCTTTATCTTGGGGGGACCGTTTGCTGATGCAGGCTTGACCGGACGCAAGATTATCGTTGACACCTATGGTGGGGTCGGCAGTCATGGCGGCGGGGCCTTTTCCGGCAAGGATCCGTCCAAAGTGGATCGATCGGCAGCGTATTATGCCCGGTATGCCGCCAAAAATATTGTCGCCGCGGGCCTGGCCGACAAATGCGAAATTCAGGTCGCGTATGCCATCGGTGTTGCCAAACCGCTGTCCATCAACATCGACACCTATGGCACCGGTCGTGTAGATGAGACGGCCATCCAGGGCATTTTGGAAGATGGTGATCTGTTTGACTTCCGTCCAGCAGCGATCGTCGACCAGCTAAATCTGCTCAAACCCGATGGTTGGAGCTATGCGCAAACCGCAGCGTACGGACATTTCGGACGCGATTGCTTTTCCTGGGAAAAAACCGACAAGGCAGAAGTGCTCAAGCAGATATTCAAAAATATCAAAGCCGCTTAATCTGAAAAAGTATCTACGACAACGAACAACTAAAGGACGACATTAATGCAACACGCACAAGCAAATTCCCTCAAACCATCTGATGCTGCTGCGGAGTATTTGGTAAAAGATATCAACCTTGCTGATTTTGGCCGGCGTGAAATTGAGATTGCTGAAAAGGAAATGCCAGGATTGATGGCCATTCGGGAGAAGTATGGTCCGTCCCAGCCCCTGAAAGGCGCACGCATCACGGGCAGCCTGCATATGACGATTCAAACGGCGGTTCTCATCGAAACCCTACTTGCCCTGGGCGCACAGGTGCGTTGGGCGTCTTGCAATATCTTCTCGACCCAGGATCATGCAGCGGCTGCCATTGCTGCAGACGGCGTTCCGGTGTTCGCCTGGAAAGGGGAAACCCTGACCGAATACTGGGAATGCACACGGCGGGCGATGACTTGGCCGGGTAATCAAGGGCCCCATCTGATTGTTGACGATGGCGGTGATGCCACGCTGATCGCCCATCGTGGTTTTCAGGCCGAAAACAATCCCGCCATCCTGGATGAGCTGACCGACAACAAGGAACTGCGCATCATCAACGCCGAGTTGAAAAAGGGGCTGGCCGAGGACAATCAGTTTTGGCATCGGGTTGTCGCTGACTGCAAAGGCGTTTCCGAGGAAACCACCACGGGGGTGCACCGTCTTCAGCATATGGCCCAAAACGGTGAACTTCTCTTTCCGGCGATCAATGTCAATGACTCGGTCACCAAAAGCAAGTTCGACAATATCTACGGCTGCCGTGAATCTTTAGTGGACGGCATCAAACGGGCCACCGACGTCATGGTGGCGGGTAAGACGGCCGTGGTCTGCGGATTTGGCGATGTGGGTAAAGGATGTGCAGAGGCGTTCTCTGCGCATCGGGCGCGGGTCATGGTCACCGAGATCGATCCCATTTGTGCGCTGCAGGCTTACATGGCGGGATATCCGGTAGTGACCATTGAGCAGGCCCTGGCTGAAGGTGATATTTTTGTCACCGCCACGGGTAACTGCGATGTGATTACCGCCGAGCACATGGCCGGCATGCGCGATCAGGCCATCGTTTGCAACATCGGGCATTTTGATAACGAAATCCAGGTGGATGCGATGGAAGCGATGCCTGGTGTCGAAAAAATCAACATCAAGCCCCAGGTGGACAAATTCCAGTTTCCCGACGGGCACGCTATTTTCATGCTGGCCGAGGGACGTCTGGTCAACCTGGGCTGTGCCACCGGTCACCCGAGTTTTGTGATGTCCAACTCGTTCACCAACCAGGTGCTGGCGCAGATGGATTTGTGGCAAAACGAACAATCAATCGATGTCAGACGACTGTCCAAGGAACTGGATGAAGAGGTCGCCCGCCTGCACGTCGAGAAGTTAGGTGGTACACTCACAAAATTGAACAAGAAACAGGCCGATTACATCAATGTTTCAACGGAAGGCCCGTTTAAACCCGAGCATTACCGGTATTAAACGCTCCGTTTAGGTATTTACCAGGAGGTTTATTGTGAAACAACCCGACGTAACAACTTTTCGCCCGCGCATGCGGGTACTCAACGAAGCGCAGGCCTGGGCCATTCACCATGCGGCCCTTGAAATCCTTGAAAACACCGGTTTCGTTATGAAGCATCCCCAGGTGCAGCAAATGTTGCTGGATGCCGGGTGCCGGATCGACAGTGACGGCCGCACGCTGATGCCGGCCCGCCTGGCCGAGGATGCAATCCAGTCCGCCCCCCGCCAGATCACGCTTTACGACCAGCAGGGCAATCGCTGTATGCCGCTGGTGGACGATAAGTTTTACTACGGGACCGGATCGGACACAATCTTCACTATCGATCTGGAAACGGGTGAGCGCCGTCGAACCCGACTTGCCGATAGCGGCAATTTCGCCAAGCTAGTGGATGGCCTGGAAAATATCGATTTTTCCATGTCCATGGGCAATCCCGAAGATGTTCCCATCGAAGAGATTTATGTGCACGTCTTTGCCGAAATGGTGAAAAAAAGCAACAAACCCATTTGCTTTATCGCCGACAGCGGCAAGGACATCGCCAAAATCCATCAGATTGCATCTCTAATCGCCGGTGGCGATGACGAATTGGCTCGCAAACCGTTTCTGCTCAACTACTCGGAAGCCATCAGCCCGCTGCGCTATCCGCAAAATGTCATGGAAAAACTGGTTTTCTGCGCCCGTAAACGGATCCCCATCTGTCTGCCCTCGGGATGCAATGCCGGCGGTGGCGGCCCTGCGACGTTGGCCGGATCCATGGCCCTGGGCCTGGCTGAAAACCTGATCGGGCTGGTCATTCATCAGTTGACCAATAAAGGTGCGCCATTTCTCTTTGCACCCAACGTCAGTGTGCTGGACATGCGCCATACGGTGATTTCCTATGGCGCCACCGAGTGGAGCCTGACCCAGGCGGCACTGGCCGACATGCGCGATATGATCTACAAGCTTCCCATCTGGGCCTTTGCCGGTTCCACGGATTCAAAGACGGTCGATGCCCAGGCCGGCGCCGAAGGGATGCTCTCGATCATCACGTCCATGCTCTCTCGCTGCAACTTCATCCATGATGTGGGATACATCGAATCCGGCCATACATCATCACTGGAGATGGTCACCATGGCCGATGAACTGGTGGCAATGAGCCGCTATTTCGTTGAAGGCATGCGCATTGATGACGACACCCTGGCGCTGGACGTGATTGACCGCGTGGCGCGGGGCGGGAAGAGCAGTTCGGTTTTCATCAGTGATCCGCATACGTTCAAACACTTTAAAACGTCTCTGTTCAACCCTGAGCTTTGCGACCGCAGCCGTCACGAGCATTGGAGCAACAACGGCGCCAAGGATATGCAGCAGCGCTGCAATGAAAAAGCCAAACAGATTCTGGCCGACCATCAGGTGACGCCCAAATCCGATGCCGTCCTCGAAGGCATTCAGGCGGTCCTGGACAGCAAGGAAGAATTGCGTAACTAATTTTTATCACAGCGGGGATTTCAATTCTGTTTGTGTTTTTAGTATGGTCTGACGCTGGTTAATGCTTTTGCGATTTTACCAAACCCATCAGTCAGATAGCAGGCCCTGTGGGAAGTCCCCCATTCCCCAGGGCCCTTCCTATATGTGGGAAATTTAGGAATCAATAATACCCAACGCAGGCACGCTGGTATTTTGGTACCGGATTGAATTATCTTATCGCTATAAAGTCAAAACTTTATCTAATTTATCAGTCATGATATCGATGAAAAGTTGCCCCAATGGAGAAAGAAAATAACTAATTTTATCACCACCGTTCATTTCTCCACCACCTTGAAACCTGATAAAACCTGTCATAGCAAGGTTTTCCTTTGTATTTTTGAGGAATTCATCACTTGCATCAGCAATTCCAAGTAAAGCATTAAGATCATCTATAAAAGCAAGGTCAATTGCGGAAGAAAGCCTTCTGAATTGTGAAAATGTTATTTTATTGGATAGATAGCAAGCAAAGCATTTCCCTACCATGTCAGGCTTTTCAAGGTTATCCAGACGTTCTAAGATCAGGACCAATGTTTGTCCGACCTTCCTCTTCAAGTTCGGATCATTTCGGATTTTTTCCTCGAACGCTTTATTTTGCTCTTTTGTTACGTCTTTCAATCTAAACAGAAACCTTGCAACCTTTGCCAAGAAAATGCGATTTCGCATATCAAGGCTATCTTTGAATATTCTCGCGATAACACCAACAACAGGGAGCTCTTTTATAAAATCCTTATCCAAAAACTGGTCGAGTCCGATTTCTGAAATTTCAAATGCAATATCGTCAAGATCAGGACTATAAACGCTATCAACTAACTGATTAGGAAGTTTATGAAGTTCCATGTTCAGGCCCTCTGTTAATCGAGTAGAAAATTGATATTCTATCGACGTCTTAATAACACATTCCGAATAGGGACATAAAATGGACGATTTAAGCCTATGATCGTAGTTGGAACCAATTCTTTATCAGCAAATTAGGATTTCACATATAAAGTTTACTTTTCACCGGTGGAAGTTGTCAATTGTTGTGACAGATGGTTCTTGTGGTAATCGTTATAGATGTCTGCTGCTTTCGACAGTTTCATTGCCGACCTCCTGTTCATTTTGGGTTTAAAAGCGCGGGCTATGCGGCCCATGTACAACCATGATAAATAGGTGCAGGGTACATCTTCAAGAACACTTATTTTTTATAAACGGGGTAATTCAAATTTTAGTATGCATGAATATTGGTAAGCATGGTCATACGATCGGTCATTGTTGCCTCCCAGAATTTGCCCCCCTGACGGGGTTTCCGATCTCACCGCATCTTCCCGGCGGCGGGATCTTGGAACCGCGTTAGATGTCTTCCCGCATAGGCGACTATAGCGGAAAGCTCGACAATCGCCCAGTTTAGGCTTTTATGATCCAGATCAAACAGCGATATGTATCTGGGTATAATTCTTTTGTCGTCCAAGGGCTAAAAATCAAATCACATAATACGATGTACCTGCTTGAGACTTTCGAAAACAAGAGTGGTCATTTCGCCGCCTTCGAGCAACCGGAGCTATTTATCAATGAGTTGCGCGACTGCTTTCGCCTGATGCGCTGAGCGGATTAAGTGTCAGGTAATTAAAGGTTCTTCACTGAATCAAGCACAAGATTGCAGAATTTTGTACAATCTTCGTCTCTCGTTTCAAATGAAGTTACAAGACGTACGAGAACTTCATTATCCTGCAGGACAACGCCCTGTGGCAGTGCTTCGATGTACCACTCGTGAAATTCGGCACCTGCATCGCGCAACGGGTCAGCTATCGTTTTGGGCATTTCAAGAAAAATTCCGCTGGCGGGCAACCCAGGGAAGCGACGGCATTTGCGAAACGCGCACCATCCATGTGGACAAATAAACCGTTCGCTTTACAAACATCACTGAGTGCTCGGACTTCGTCTGGGGTATAAACAAGGCCGACTTCACTTGCCTGCGTGATGCTTAATGCCCTCGCCTGAGGATTGTGGGGTAAATCTCTTCCCGCATTTTTAAAATAGTGATCGAAATGCTCTGCCGTAATCTTCCCGGATCCGTTCGAAATGGATACCATACGGGCGCCGCCGGTGAAAAGCTCGGGTGCTGTCGATTCATCGAGCAAAATATGGGCTTGATGATGGCAAAGAATTGCCTCCCATGGTTGTACAAGGCAAGACAGGGCCAGGGTGTTCGCTGCGGTCCCGGTAGATACAAAATAGGCTTCCAATTCGCAGTCAAACGTTCGCTTCAGCGCATCGATTGCCTGCTTTGTCCATTGATCATTGCCGTACCCTTGCGTATAGCCCCTATTGGCAACTGTCATCATTTCCAGAACGTTAGCGGATGCCCCGGTCTGGTTGTCACTACCGAATATCATTTATTGTCTCCTTGGATTCCAAATAATTCGGCGGCGTTTTTACCGGACAGCCGTTGCAGCGCGTCAATTCCAATATCGCATTTTGCCAAGGCCTTGAGCTCCCTGTCCCAGGCATAGGGGATATTCGGAAAATCCGAGCCATACAGAATCCGGTCCGGCCGTTAGCGATTGAGATGGATGGTTTCTCCGTGCTGGAAGTAATCGGTGTTCATGTCAAAACATTGTACATGCGCGTGGAGTTTGATCCGCCCTGCTCCCGCGTCAAATGCTTCCTGCAAGATCGTTTCGGCATTTTTTTCTCCCGGATACACGGTGGCCAGACCCGTCACGCGCCCTTCGAAAGCGACACATTCTTGCAGCATATATTGATTCAGTTGTCTGGCAATGCCGGGCTTGTGGGCATACTGAAGCGCTACGACATGCTGGATCCCGTGCGACAGCAAAAAGTCGAATATTTGGGACGTCGTCATCCGATACCGGATCGGCCAGGCATTTTCATCGAACCATTTCCAAATGGAGTTAAAGATGTCGCGGGGAAAAACATGGACATGGGCGTCAATCACAGGCGGCAACCCGGCCGGAACCCATACGCCTTCCGGATCGTTCAACGACGGCATGTTGGTTTTTAGCATCGCGGTGCCTCCATGCGTTTGGCAGCTGTTGGGTGGCTCACCCGTTGAATCGATTCTGGTGGTTACCCATTATCTCCATCCATGCTAAGTCGAGTTTGAACGATTTTCCACTGACATTTTTTGGTACGCAAGTAAAGATTCGGATTGACAGACGATGCGGGACAATATATTTGTATGTACAAACATTATTGAGGTGCAAATGACACAAACAGCGAACATCCTGCATCACTGTCTCTACTTTACGGCCAACACCCTGACGCGCGTGATCAGCCGCATGGCAGACGAAGAATTCCGGCCCACCGGCCTTTCGCCCTCGCACGCCTTCCTGATGATGCTGGTCAACGACCGTCCCGGAATAGGCCAGAAGGAACTTTGCGGGCAGCTTCATCTGGCACCCTCGACGGTTACCCGCTTCATCGATGCGATGGTTCACAAGGGCTACCTCACTCGGCAGACCGACGGTAAACTCTCGCGAGTGTATGCCACAGACGCCGGCCAGGCGCTTCAGGCGGATATTGCCAACGCCTGGGCAAGGCTTCACCATCGTTACGCCAAAATACTGGGGCTCAAGTACGGCGATGCTCTGACAGCGATGATCGATGATGCCAGCCTGAAACTCAGCGAAGCGGAATAATTTTTTTAGATTTTTTATTTGTATGCACAAACAACAATAGAGCATAAACCCAAGTCATCATCTAAAAAAGGAGCAATAAAAAATGAAACCCATCGGAGCCGTCAACGCCCTTTATCCCATGCCCACCACATTGGTCGGCGCAACGGTAAACGCCAAACCCAATTTTCTGGCGGTCGCCCATGTGGGCATTTTGAACCATGGAACACCGCAATATCTCTCCATCGGCTTGCATAAAAGCCACTATTCCAACAGCGGCATTCATGCAAACCGAACCTTCAGTATCTGCCTGCCTTCAGAAAAGCTGATGGTCAAAACCGACTACTGTGGTATCATGACCGGAAAAAAAACGGACAAGGCCGACCTGTTCGATGTCTTTTACGGCGACCTCAAAACCGCCCCGATGATTCGGCAGTGTCCGGTCAACATGGAGCTCAAACTACATGATGTGTTGGATTTTAACACCCACGATATCTTTGTCGGCGAACTGGTGCAAACCTATGCTGATCAGAGCGTGGTCGTGAACGGCAACATCGACATCGCCAGCCTGAAGCCACTGCTCTTCGACATGGCCAGCAAACAGTATTGGTCACTGGGTCAACCAGTGGGTAAGTGCTGGAATGTGGGGAAAGCACTTAAAGGAAAATATGAAACAAGCTGAAAAAGAGATTCGACTAATCGCTACCTCACACGGCTGCGAATTGTATGGCTATGCTGATCTTAAAGGCCTTACAACGGGAAAATTGGCGACTTTCCATCGAGGTATATCCTTTGTATTCCAGATGGAACCGTGGGTCATGGGACAGCTTGCCCAGGGTCCCACGGATGCCTATTCCGTTCTATATGAACAGGTAAATCTGCGTATAGACGCGCTTTCCGCCGAGGTGGCAAGAGCATTAACGAGGAACGGTCACCAAGCCTGGGCGTTGCCGTCTTCGACACGTAGTGATCCTGTGAACATTCGTGGCGATTTTCAGCATAAAACCGCTGCAACCCGGGCCGGATTGGGCTGGGTGGGGAAAAATTGCCAGCTTTTAACTAGGCGGTGGGGGCCTTGGGTGCGTTTAGGCACTGTTCTCACTGATGCACCTCTTGAAACCGGAAAGCCCATAGAGAAGAGCTTATGCGGCAAATGCACCAAATGCATTGATGCTTGCCCGGCGCAGGCGCTGAAAGGAGGCAGTTGGCGTCCGGGAGTGGATAGGGATATTATATTGGATGCCTGGGCATGCGATCGATACAAAAAGGACCATTTTCATAGATTTCACGGTGGTCATAACTGTGGAATCTGCACCCAAGCCTGCCCGGTGGGACAGAAGATACTTCGAAAATAGATAAATGTTACTTACATATTGCACCGTCTCTCTGCCGATCCGCCTGGCGGCAACAATTTCGACATTGCGAAACCAGATAATTGGATCGAGCCCCACTTTTTTCGCTTCACTCCTCAATTTCCTGACTTTTGCTGGTCCGGCGTTGTAACTGGCGCTATACCCTGAATCCCGGCGGATCGATTTACGGATTTCCTTGCACGGTTGAGAATACCTTTATGAACCGGATAAAAAACCGGACCCCGATCAAAGGGTTATATCTGGCCAGCGCCTGGGGATGCGCCGGCCCTGGATACGCCCCCGGCCTAAAGGGTGGTGAACGCACCTTTAGGCACGTGTTGGAAGATTGGGCTTGAGACTACAAACAACACCGCTATTTCTCAATGCAATTGCCGCATTGTAATCAAACGTTTCGGTAGGACTGAAAACCCGGTGATATATCAACCGTATCACTGGTCAGGTTAAATTACATGTGTTGTAATCAAAGGTTTTGAAAGGGTCTAAAATTTACAGATTATTTAGAGAGCGTCTTTATCGACCTACTATACATTGGACCGGTTTAGCCAGAACAAACATGCAAACTGAACATGGCCACATTTCCCGGGTCCAACCGCAAGAAATGGTATTAGTCAGATACAACGGCCTTATGGATCGGAGGTGATATTCATATCAGGATACAATTCCTTTGCACATTTTGGACAGAGGCTATGGCTGAATTGGGCATCGGATCTGTCCTGAACATATTGCTCGACCTGCTGCCAGTAGCCGTTATCATTCCGGATATTTTTGCAGTTCGCACAAATTGGAATAAAACCACGTAGTGTTTTTACTTCGGCAAGAGCTTTCTCAAGCTTATTAATTATGGCATTCTTCTCCGATTCCGCCTTTTTTCTATCTGTGATATCCCGGCATATACAAAGTATCAGCTTTTTCCCTCTGTAAGTCGCACCATTGTTGCTGAGTTCAACATCTATGATCCTGCCGTTTTTACAACGATGTTGTGTCTCAAAATGATGACCAACAAAGCCGACATCTTTGGCTAACTCCATAATTTGTCGCTGGTTTAATTGGACATCCCAATCCCACACATGAAGCTGGTGAACTTCCTTTTTCGAATAACCGAGCATATCAGCGAATTGAGTATTTGCCGCAGCAACCTTGGCATTTTCGTCTATAACAACAATGGCGTCCCCTGATTCCTCGGCCAGGAGACTCCTCCAATGAATTTCATCTTTAAGTAGCTGTTCGGTTTTTTTGAGTTTATTATTCAAATTGATAAAAAAAACACACACGATTGGGGTAATTATTAGGGGTGCTATAAATGATATTAAAAGCGTATAGTTAATCCTGATTGCTTGGTTTTCACCCCAGATCGTACATAATATGAGGGTGATCATCATGGAAAGCGAAATAGACCCTATTGTAATTATTATGGTTTTTAAGACGTCTTTTTTATAGCTCAAATTTTTGATGGACTTCTCATCTTCGATAGAGGCAGCGATCTTCATTTCCCTTTGGCACTTCGATCATTCCGGATGATCAATATTTTGATGTTTATCTTTAAACCTTGCTAATTCTCTGGTCTCTGGTTTCTAACCTATTGATCATTCATAGAAAAATATGATCATATTTGAAATTATATCGGCATACTACGTCCCTTCTTTAGTACTTTTTAGATTGTGAAAGATCAACTTAGTGGAATTTTTCGATTTTGACGTTAGGCTGAAAGATAGATCTTATAGACAGAAGCTACTCGCTTTTGTCAAAACTACAGCATTCCACCATCTGGAGACAGCGTTGAATTTGGTAGAAACCATGATGTTGTAGTTGGCGAAGCGTCGGTTCGGTTGGGGTTACATTTTGTAAGAATTTAATACCCATCATTTCAGGTGCGTTCGAATACATTGAGATAACCACACGAATTGCTAACCATTTGATTTGTTAAGGGTATTTTCCGTCTCAGTGGCGCTCAAAAACCTGTGTTTTAAGTTATCTACAAAAATGTCAGTTTATGGCGATGGAAAGACCGTATCTTCACAGGCGATGTTTGGGCATACGGTATTGCTAATCTGTAGGTGCCGCAAAATCGATTTCGGTTCAAATGAATGTTGATATCTGCAATCGGGGTAGACTGGCACTTCGTTGGAGAAAGCGCGGCCTGGGCACAAAGTGAAAAAGGCAACCGGTGGGTGGAACGGATTTTGTCGTTCAAAGAAAGCTGCTGTCTGAAAGCAAAGTCTACTCTTCCAGTACTTGCAGATTGCATCAAATCTTATTTTCAAAACACGATGCCGGATCTTTCTTGGATTTGATTCATCCGATAGCAACTTCGTGAACACATACGCTTCGTGGTCACTTGGCCTAAGAGGGTATTTACGGACAATAAAGGGCAGCACTCCATTTTTTTACCCCTCATTGGTCAAACATCAACGTAATGCCTCCAATCAATATTTTATCCTCGGTATCTCCAAAAATTACGCCAAGACCCAATACAAGCGATCCTTGAGGAGACATCGAAAAATTGTCTATCTGATAGCATGTCGGCCCAAGAGCTGTTCGATCGGTAGGATCATCAAGCAAGATAGGAGCTTGATCCGGTGTGGTCATCTCAGTCATACGGGTCTGTTTTATATATGTGGAACCCAGCTGTGATGTTTCGATTTGATAACAGACCCTCACGCCAGTAACTTTTTGTGCCGCCGGCCCCTGTGGTAGGGGCAGATCAATATTCACAAATTCAAGTCGGCCAATCTCCTTCGCGGTCACAAGAAGCGCATGCGGAGGGGAGACAGCCTGTTCCACTTTGATTGTGGCATGAAGTGTCGGACTCACCGTAGCCGTGATCGGACTATAGGTCATTGTATCGATTGAAGAGCAGCTCATGGTTATTGTCAGTAGTAATATTGCATACCCAATAATGATGTTGTACCATTTCTTTTTCATGTGTCCTCCTTTCTCCGTCAGAGATCAATTCGTTGAGGTTTTGAAAAACATCGCTTTTTTTAAAGGTGAGTTTATCCTTTAGCATGTCATTAGTTGTAGCGGTCTGCAAACATAAACGAACCGGCTTTAGGTGCCACCCATATTCGTACGTAAAGATACGCTAAGGAATTCATCGTATCGCCTTGGCCAATCATAAGAACCGGGCTGATATCAAAGGTTTTTTTACCCCTTATTTTTTTTCAATCCTACCACGATATGTTTCATTAATTTCTTTCAGCTCTTCAATCAAATTGTTTGGCCAAACTCGACTTTCAACCAAAACTGTTCCGTCTTCAAGTTCAACAGGCGAATTTCCAAAACTATCTCTGAAGGTTTGAATATGTATTGGTGTATATGACCTATGATGAGAATAGCTCGCACTGTCTTCCCGTGTCAAATCTTGTAATAGATGAAATTATGTAATCTCCTTGGTAAATAGGCTCGGATAAAGATTTGTACAGAGAGCCGGTCAAAAACTTTTATTCCCATCTATCGACAAAATTCTTAGATTATGGCGAGTATCGGAGCATATCATCATTATGGAGCAAACGCATCCTGGAAATGCAAAGTGAAAATGGCAACCGGTGGGTGGAACGAATCCTCTCGTTTATAGAGACTTGCCGACTGCAACTGAACTGGACGATTCAAATTCTGGTATGCATGAAAATTGGCAAGCATGGTAACACGACAGGTCATTATTGCCTCCCAGAATTTGAATCGCCCAATTTAGGTTGGGGCTATACCCCGTGAACTATTACTAAAATCAAATAGAAATCGTTGATTTCTTCACCCCCTCACGTATTGCGTCCATAGCAGTGTAATTGGTATTTCCTTTCCAATGCTGAAAAGCTACAATCTGATTCAGCCTCAATGAAAATTCTAATGATTCGATTCCGTCTTCATAATAGTTTGAAGGAAATTTTTCTATTTCAGGTGTTTTTTCATTTGACAATTCCAAAATATATTCGCTTATTTCTTTTTTCTTTTCACTTTCATCATCATTGCCACTTTTTATTTTTAGTAGATCCTGTGTTATTTTTTCAGGATCTCTGATTGTCAGATTACCTGTTTCAAAAAGCTGATTCAATGTGCTCACTGAAGCTGCTTCTTTCAGGCTAAATAACCTGTTTATCGTCGTAATATCTGTGACTTCAGCCACAGATTTTGGTATATGTTCATCAAAAAATGCAATTCCATAAATTGCTCTTTCATGTGAGCGTAAATTCAGAACAATATTTTTACTGTTTTCAAAGATAAATTCTCCAATAATGACAATATTTTCCCCGCCAGGATCATGTTCAAATTCCAATTTTCGAGCCTCACCGGTATAGAGCCATACCCATCTTTTATGATCTGAATCGTACTCCATGCATTTCAATTTGGAAAATACATCATTCAGTTTTAATACATCATCAACAGTATAGTGAATACGTACAGGTTGAAAAATTTCACCTGTTGCTGTGAATGCTATTTGATTCATTTTTTTCTGTTTTGAAAGTGATGTTTTCAAGGTTTTTACACTTTGTTTTTTCCGCTTATTTTTGTTCCTATTTCTTTTTTTAGATTTCATTTAAAAAATTCTCTTTCGAAGATTAATTTATCAAACTGTTGTTACGCCTTTAGCCATCTGCCCTTAATATTCGCAGGATTGCTTTTTGAGTACCTGACCCCAGATCCTCTGCTTAAGAGAATTTCGACCTGGCTTGAAAAAACCGGCGTTATGGTTGTTGTTTTGCAGTTGGAGGGCACGCAGACAAAGAAAGGATCTGTTTTGCGCACATTCCCCTCATACAGATTATGCCCCTAAAACTGAACGGCTAAGATAGAAAATCGGCTAAAAATTGGGTAGATAGCCAATTATTACAGGGAGAAAGTTTGGTTCGCCCCGATTATGCCGCCGATTATGCCAATTATGCCGAACCGATTATGATCAGCTGGTGAAACTAACGGGCCTATGATTTTCAGCCTTATAAACCGCCGATCAACATCTTGATTCCTACCGCATAGAGGAGAACGGCAAAAATCTTTTTCAACTTTGCCACGGGAAGGCTATGGGCCAGTTTAGCTCCCAGGGGTGCTGTAAATACACTGGCGGCCACAATGCCGAACAGCGCGGTCAGATACACGTAGCCGATGCATCCGGCAGGCAGATCGCTTGCAGACCAGCCATTGAGGATATTCCCAGCAGCTCCGGCCAGGGCAATGGGCAGGCCAATGGCCGCTGCCGTGCCAATGGCCTGGTGCATGGCAGAATTATGGAAGACAAGAAAGGGCACCGACAGGGTTCCTCCGCCAATCCCGACCAGGCTGGAGAAAATACCGATAATACTACCGGAAGCAAACATGCCGGCAGTGCCCGGCAATGCCCTGGATGCCTTTGGCTTAATGCCGAGCAGCATCTGCGTGGCCACGTATATCAGAAAAATTCCAAAAAAGATTTTCAGGAAATTGGTGGACAGTTGTGCTGCTACCCAAGTTCCGAAAAACGTGCCGATCAGGATTCCCGGAGTAATGCTGACAACGGTGGGCCACATAACAGCGCCACGCTTATGATGAGCCAGCAGACTGGAAATGGAGGTGAAAATGATCGAGGCCAGGGATGTTCCCAACGCAAGGTGCAAAATATGCTCATGGGCAATGCCCAGGGCAGCAAAGGTGAAGGTAAGCATAGGCACGATGACCAGCCCACCGCCAATCCCAAGGAGTCCAGCGAGTACGCCGGCAAAGGCTCCGAGGGCAAGATAGATCAGAATAATTTCCATCGTTTATCTCTCTAACCGCACTTAGGCATGCAAAATGTCTTTACTCACCATGGATGTAGAGGTTGTGCCGGTGAGCACCATGGACTGAATGAGCTCGCCTTTAATCTTGGACAGGTAACTCTCCACCCCCTGTTGCAGACCGCCCACGGCGGCAACGGAGATGGGACGACCAATCATAACCGCATCCGCACCCAGGGCCAGCAGCTTCAACACATCGCCGCCACTGCGCACCCCACCGTCTGCAAGGATGGTGACTTTGTCTTTGACCGCATCGGCAATGGCTTCAAGCACGTCAGCAGCTCCTGGAGCAAAATCCAGTACCCGGCCACCATGGTTGGACACCACAATTGCATCAACACCGGCTTCAGCGGCCAGCAGGGCTTCATCAACGGTCATCACACCTTTGAGGATGAATTTAAGCGAGGTGGACTCAATAATCTTACGGAGCTGGGAAGGATTTTTAGGAGAAACAGGTCTTCCCATTTCACGCAGCGTGACCAGACCGGCAGCGTCGATATCCATACCAAAGGTATCGATCCCTGCTTGCTGTGCTTTTTCCAGTTTCCGGTAAAATTCTTCATTTTCCCAGGGCTTAATAAAAGGAATGCCCTGCCCCTGATTCTTTGCAATGGAACTGAAACCGGATTCATGGATAAAATCAGGGACACCATCACCGGTGCAGCCAAGGGTTCCCGCAGCTACACATCCCCCAATGACCGCATCGGTATATTCCTCTTCAGCGATGCCTCCACCCATATTAAAACTCACGCCGCCAATGGGTGCTGCAAGCACAGGTATGGATAATTTACGGCCCAGGAAAACTGTGCTGGTATCAGGCGTGGTCACGTCATGGATTAGACGCATGTTAAACCGATACTTTGCCAACGCTTCCAGATTGGCAGCAAAAGAAGCGCCTGTTCCCAGACCGCCCATGCCCGGGACCTGTCCCACACAGGCTTTCCCGTTGCATTGGGCGCAAACCCGACAATAGCCTTTCATCTTTTCGCGCGCTGTCTCTAATACTTCTTTCATGATGTTCTCCTGTTCACTTCATGTTCAAGCGGCTCCTCTGTGCGCTGTGCTTTGACCAGTTGTTCAAAATTGGCCTCCACCTGCTGCATATGCTTTCGCATGATATCCGCAGCCTTTGATTCAGCATGTTCCTCCAGCGCTGCTGCCAGTTTGCCATGATATTCCATGGAACGGACATTACGCGCATAGCTCTGCAATTCCTGTGAACGGCTCTCTGCCAATGCCCCGTGCAAAGCATCATACAGCTCGCTGAGAACCATATTCCCTGCTGCCTGGACGATCTGGGAATGAAACTGATCATCAAGGGTTGCCTGGATCTTTCTATCCTCCAGATTTTCTTTCTGCAACTGTACATTTTCCTTGAGTGCCCTGACCTGCTCAGGGGTTATTCTTTTTGCCGCAAGGCGGGCAATCTGCGGTTCCAGGAGATTTCTCAGCTCAAAAATATCCGTCAGCCGTTTATGACGACGGGTAAATCCATCTACGATGCATGCCAGCGCTCCCTGGGATACAAAGGTACCGGCACCACGACGACTTACCAGCACGCCTTTCTCCGCCAAGGCTTTGATCGCCTCGCGCACTGTATTACGGGAAACCTTAAAACGTTCCGCCAGGTCACGCTCCGGCGGGATGCGTTCTCCTGCCTCGAACTGACCACAGGTGATGAATTCTTCTATTTTTCGTACTACTTGATCGTGTCGTATTTTCTGCATTTGCATTACACCTGTAAAAATTGGCCCAACCAATTTAGCTACTACAAAAAAAGCACCTCTTTTGTCAATAATTTTGGTTCTGTTGCGAAAAATTCTTTTGGGCCGAGAGGATGATTGCAGACTATATCTGAACAGTCGGTGTTTGTGAAACCTTTACCTGTCGGCGTTCATTCCAGGATTAAGTCCACAGACCTTTTTTGGACCGGTTGGATATTACCGGACATTTGGAGTTGACAAACCGTACATATGTTCATTATATAGTTATTTGCGCATATGTTCATTATCTGCCAGGCGGATTCGAAATAAAATTGAGTGGGGGGGAGCAGGACAGTAATTTTTTTTATTTTCGGCACACCGGAGGAAATCGGTAATGAAAAGAGTCGTTAATACACTTTGCTTTATGTGTTCTGTACGCTGCCCGATTCAGGTAGAAGTGGAAAATAATCAGGTGCTCCGCATACGGGGCAACCCCCATGTGCCGGCCATGAACGGCGGCATCTGCCCTAAGGCGGCGGCTGCCATTGCCGGCCTGAACGACAACCAGCGGGTGCGCTTTCCCCTGATTCGTACCGGTGAGCGTGGGTCGGGCCAGTGGAAACGGGTGAGCTGGACGGAGGCACTTGATTATACGGCCGACAAGTGCAAGGAAATTTTCGACAAGTACGGGGCCAAAAGTTCCATTTACTGTGAACGGGCCAACCTGATTTCCGATATTTCCAAATCGTTTCAAAAGGCGATCGGCTCACCGAACCATTTCACCCACGACACGGTCTGCAAAGGGTCCATCAACACGGCCTGCCGCTCGATCATCGGATATACAGACGGCCAGATCAACGCCGACTGGTCCAATGCCAAACACGTGGTCCTCTATGGCCGCAATGTTTTCGAATCCGTCGAAATCAAGGCCATGAACAGCTTCATTTCGGCCCTGGAAAAGGGCACGAAGCTGACCTACATCGATCCACGGGTAACGATTACGGCGGCCAAAGCCACCGATTATAAAATGATTCGCCCCGGCGGCGACCTGGCCCTCAATTATGCCCTGATGCACGTCATCATCGAGGAAAGACTCTATGATGCCCAGTACGTGAGACGATGGGTGGAAGGGTTCGAAGAGTTGTGCAGCTTTGTCATCCCCTATACGCCCCAATGGGCCGAAAAGGAGACCGGGATTTCAGCTGAGGAGATCGTGAGCCTGGCCCGGGAAGTCAGCAAGGTCAAGCCGGCGGTGGTTTTTCATTACGGCTATCGCGGTTCTCACCATCCCACGGAAACGTACTTCCGCCGTTCGATCCTGATCCTCAATGCACTGATGGGCAGTATTGAAAGCAAGGGCGGCCTCTTTATCAAAAAGGGTCTCAAGGACGCTGGCTACAAGGCCGGGTTAAAGACCTTCTCATCTCAACAGTTTCCCGAAATGGAGGACACGCGCCGCTTTGACGGGTGCGGCCAGGACAAGTTCCCCATTGCCGATCCGTCCCATGGCGTCGGTTTCATGCTGCCCCATGCGATTCTGAACGAGGACCCCTATCCGATCAAGGTGTTGTTTGCCTTCCGCTACGACCCGCTGCTGTCCAACCCGGACTACAACACCAATCTCAAGGCGCTCAGGAAGCTGGATCTGATCGTGGCCAGCGATGTCAACTTCGGGGGCACCACCGCTTTGGCGGATGTGGTTTTACCCGAATCATTTTTTCTGGAGCGTTCCGATCCGCTGCAGATGGGATCCAGTCTGAAACCGGCCATCAACCGTCGGATCGCCTGCGTCGAACCGCGTTTTGATACCAAGCCGATGTGGTGGATTGTCAAGCAGCTGGCCGACCGTCTGGGCGCCGGTCACTATTTTCCCTATGAAACCGCAGAAGATATATGGAATTACCAGCTAACGGATCTGGACATCAAGATCGAGGATTTCGATGAAACCGGTTTTGTATCGCTGAGCGATAAGGCGATCTGGTGGGACCGCAACGACGGGATCAAGTTCAAGACCCCGTCCGCCAGGATCGAGGTGCTTTCCAACCTGATGGAAAGCCATGGGATTCCCTCGCTTCCGCCCTATGAAGCGCGTGATGAGAAGCCGGGGGCCTTCAGACTGATGTGCGGTCGCTGCGTGACCCACACGAACGTAATGACCCAGAACAACCTCTATCTCAACCACCTGGTTCCCGAAAACCGGCTCTGGATCAACGACCGCCGCGCCAGGGAACTGGGAATTGCCGACAACGACCGCATCCTTGTGGAATCCAAGGCCGGCAAGGGTGAGATGTGCGCATATGTCACAGACATGATCCACCCCGAAGCCGCGTTCATGCTCCACGGATTCGGCCATGTGGAGGTCGACAGCAAGCGCAGCTACGGAAAGGGAGCGCCCGATGCGCTCTTTCAAGAGCGTCTCCACGACAAAATAGGCGGCAGTCCGGCCCTGGATCATAGCTGGATCACGGTTACGAAAATTTGAAACCGCACCGGTTTCTCGGAGGTATTTAACCTATGGGCGATTATATCATTTCCACCAACCCGAAACGCTGCATTGCCTGTCATGCCTGTGAGATTGCCTGCAAATCAGAGAAAAAGCTTCCACTGGAGGTGACCCTGGGCAAAATCGTCGTCCTGGGCCCCAAGATGGTCAACGGCACTCCCAATATGACCGCCGTCTTCGTCCCCTGTTTTCACTGTGAACAGGCATGGTGCATGGAGTCCTGTCCTACGGAAGCCATTCGGCGCAGGAAAAAAGACGGCCTCGTTTATATCATTGATAGTCTGTGCGTCGGCTGCAAGGCCTGCATCACGGCCTGTCCGTGGCATATCCCCCAGTGGAACGCCGAGGCCGGCAAAGTCGTCAAGTGCGACCTGTGCATGGATCTCATCGACGCCGGCGAGGAACCGGTGTGCGTATCGGTCTGCCCCACCAACGCGCTGCAGTTCTGCAAACCTGCCGAGCTTTCCAACAAGACCCGGGAAACCTACGGCAAAGGATTGCTTGAAAAGAAACTATGGGCGACAAAGGTGCGCTGATGATGGCCCCACTGGCGACTTTCCCCAAGGGCGGGGTCCATCCCAAAGCGAACAAGGACCTCAGCAGCGCGTTGCCCATCGAAACCATGCCCGATCCGTCGAAGGTGTCGTTGTTTCTTAAACAGCATGTCGGCACGCCCTGCCAGGTGGCTGTGCCCCATCGGCCGGATCCCAGGGGCGATCAGGCGGTCAGCGAGGATCTTCTTTTTTCCAGCGGGCACCCCGGGGCGCTCTTCAGACTGCTGGTGGATAAAAAGGACAGGGTCAGGCAAGGCGACCGGATTGGCGAAATCGGCACCCAACTCGGCGCGGTGCTCCATGCCAGTGTCGGCGGCGCGGTGCTGGGGGTGAAAAACATACTCCATTACCAGGTCGGCAAGGCGCCGGCCATCGTGATCCGAACCGATCCCGAGGCCGTCCCAGCGACCTGCATGCCAGTGGACTGGCGGCGCTTCTCACGGGAGCAGATCCAGGAGCGCATCGCCGCGGCAGGGATTGTCGGCTTAGGGGGCGCCGGATTTCCCACCGACGTCAAGCTCAACGTCAAACCGGGCGTCAAACTCGACACCCTGATCCTCAACGGCGCCGAGTGTGAGCCCTATATCACCTGCGATCATCGCGTGATGGTGGAAAAGGCCCGGGAAATCGTCGAAGGCGCCAAAATTCTACTGACGGTGCTGGGTATTACCTACTGCGCCATCGGCGTAGAGAACAACAAGCCGGATGCCATAGCGGCGCTGAACGAGGCCATCGACCACGCGGATTCGACCGACGGTTTCAAAATCGAGGTCAAACCACTGGCGGTCAAATATCCCCAAGGGTCGGCCGATCAGATCATGCAGAGTATCACCGGCCGGGTCAGGCCATCGGGACAGCGCTCCTCAAGTATCGGAATCATCGTCCAAAACGTCTACACGACCAAGATGGTCTACGACGCCGTGGTTCTGGGCAAACCCCTGACGGAACGCGTAATCACCGTCACCGGTCGTGCAATCGCGCGACCGGCGAACCTGCGTGTCAAAATCGGCACCCACATTTCGGAAATCGCGGACTACCTTGGCGGCACCACGGCAGACCTGTGCAAGGTGGTGGTCGGCGGGCCGATGATGGGCTTTGCCGTGTCCGATTTGGATATGCCGATCACAAAAACCACCCCGGGTATATTGTTCATGAACCATGATGAAGTCGATGCACGGGCCCACGGCCCCTGTATCCGGTGCGGGTTCTGCCTGGATGCCTGCCCCATGGGACTGGAGCCGAACAATATCGGCATCTACGTGGAGGCCGGCAGGGGGGCGGAAACCGAGCCCTTTGGTCTGATGGACGATTGTTTCGAGTGCGGCAGTTGTGCCTACGTCTGTCCGGCCAAGCGGCCCCTGGTGCAGTTTATCCGCCTGGCCCGGCTGGAAATCAACCAGGCCCGCAAGCTCAAAGAAGCCAGGGAACAGAAAAGAAAAGCAGGATAATGGAAATAAAGCGCTCCCCCATATCCCATCAGTCGTGCGATGGCGTCGACGGCCACCATCTGCTGGTATCGGTGTCGCCCCATCTGAAAGCCGATATTACCGTGTCCCGAATCATGTGGACCGTGGTCGCCTGCCTGATGCCGCCGCTGATCTTGTCGATATTCGTCTTCGGTTTTCAGACGCTGATCATCACCGCCGTCAGTGTGGCCAGCTGTCTGGCCACCGAGGTGATCTCGCAAAAACTCCTGGGGCGTCCGGTCACCATCAAGGATGGCAGCGCCGTGATCACCGGCCTTTTGCTGGCCTATGTCATTCCGCCCGGGGTTCCCTTATGGATGCCGGTCTTTGGGGCGGTGATGGCCATATTCGTCACCAAAATCATCATGGGCGGCCTCGGTTTCAACATCTTCAACCCGGCCCTGATCGGCCGCGCCTTTCTGGTTGCCACCTACCCCGTGGCCATGACCACGGCCTGGCTGGCGCCGATCCGCAACGCGGCCATTTTCAGGAACATGGGCGCCGGTGTGGATGCCGTCAGTTCGGCCACACCGCTTTACGTGTTGAAGCATTACGGCATGGCGGCCATGCTGGAGCAGTTCGGGTCCCGGGCATCGGTGTACACCGATTTTTTCATCGGGTTCAGACCCGGATGCATCGGCGAAACATCGGCCCTGCTCCTGCTGGTAGGGGGGCTTTATTTGATCTACAGGGGATACATCCGCTGGCACATCCCGGTGTCGATCATCGCCACGGTGGGCCTTCTGACATGGATTTTCGGCGGCGAAGGGATGTTCACCGGTGATCCGCTGCTGGCGGTGCTTTCCGGGGGGGTGATGCTCGGGGCGTTTTTCATGGCCACCGATTACGTCACATCACCGACCCAGCGCAGCGGCCAGATCGTTTTCGGCATCGGTGTTGGCGCACTGACCGTTCTGATCCGGCTCAAAGGCGGTTATCCGGAAGGGGTCTGCTACGCGATTCTGCTGATGAACCCATTGACGCCGGCGTTGGATCAATGGTTCAAACCAAAGCGCTTTTCCCAGGGGGCGGTCCAATGAGAGAGATTATCAAGATTACCGTTGCCCTGACCATTTCCTGCCTGGTGGCCGGCCTCGTCATCGGCACGACCTTCATCTTCACGGCCAAGGCCAAACAGCACAACGAGCATCTCAACGTGCAGCAGACCATGCTCGGCCTGCTGGGATATGGTCCCCAGCGACCCGCAGCGCCCGACCTCGCGCTGCACCCAATTTACCGCTACATCCTGCGCAATACGGATACGCTGCGCATGGGCTATATAGTCCCGGCCGTAAACGGCGACGGTGAAGGGGTCGCGTGGGTCGTGCTCGATCTGAAAGGCCGATTTCTCGAACGCCACGATTTGTCATTGACAGCCGAGGCGGCCTTATCCGCCGAAGACCGCAAAAAGGCCCTTTCCAAAACGCTGAAGCCGGGAACTGAAATCGATTTTGCAGATACCATGATCGTCGCCTGTCTCAATGGCAAGCGCACGGCCTATCTGTTGCCCGGTGAGTTTCCCGGGTTCAAGACCTTTATCAAAGCCATGGTGGCCCTTAACGCCGACTTTCAACTGCTGGGGCTGGAAGTGATCGAGCACGAGGAAGATCCCGGACTGGGCGGTGAAATCACCCAGGATTATTTTAAAAACCAGTTCGTCGGCAAATCTTTCGAAACACTCAAGCGGCTCACCGTCATCAAAAAGCCGCTGCCCGCGGACTACGAACGCTATCTCACATCCATGGGCATGGGGGACAGCGGCCTGCCGGAGGGCGAGGCGGCCGAGATACGCAGGCGGTATAAGGATCAGGATATCCATGCCCTGACCGGCGCCACCATATCCAGCGCGGCGGTGACCAACGGTGTCAAGGCCATGGTCAAAAAATTTGCCTATCGCATTCAGATTCTGGATCAGGCCCTGGCGGATGGTGACGTTACGGTTCTTTTTTAGTCCGTAGAAAGGAACAACCCGTGGCAGCAACCACAAAAACCAACATGCAGCTGGTCGTCAACGGCCTGCTCAACGAAAACCCCATCTTTCGACTGGCCCTGAGCATGTGCCCGGCCGTGGGCATCAGCACGACGGTGGCCAACGGACTGCTTCTTGGTGTGGCCGTTCTTTTTGTACAGGTCTTTTCCAGCTGCACCATTGCCTTGATCAAGGACCACATTCATCCACGCATTCGCATTCCGACCTATACCTTGACGATTGCCACCTGGGTGACGGTGATCGACCTGGTGCTGGCGGCCTTCTTGCCGGTGGCCTACAAGGCCATGGGCATTTTCGTGCGCCTGATCGTCGCCTTTGCCATCATCACCATGCGCCTGGAGGTATTTGCCTGTCGCAACACCGTTATCGCCTCGTTCTGGGACGGAATCGGCATGGGTTTCGGCTTCATGTTCGGCATGGTGACGCTGGGGGCGGTACGCGAGGTGATGGGCATGGGTACCTTTCTCGGTTACGATGTGCTGGGGTTCAGGCCCATGCTCTTTTTCGTATTGCCGGCCGCCGGCTTTTTCCTGGTCGGGTTCATGATGGCGGTTTTTAATTATGTGGAGACGCTCTACCAGCGGCGGGTGAAACGAGGATCGTGACATGAAAAAAGATACAACGGCAATCTGGACGATCTTTCTGATGATCGCCACGGTTCTGATCGGCGGCTGCAAAGCGTCCCATTTCATCAAAACGGCCCGGTTCGAGAAAGCGGACCAAATCGTGCTGACCTTCGCCGGACCGGTGAATGCTGACTGGGCCGCAAATCCCGACCATTTTACGGTCAACGAAAAACCGGACCCCGACATCCTTCTGGACGTTAAAAGCGTCAGCCTCAACCCGGATCAGACCCAATTGACCATCACGCTGGCCGATCCCATCAACCCGGACCAACCCCACCAGGTGATGGTCAAGGAGATCGTTTCCCAGGGCCGCAACCTGGGCACCCAGGGGGTTCTCGTATCCAAACCCTACTTCGGATACCTGTTCAGCATTCTGCTGGGCGCCCTGCTCATCCAGAACTTCGTCTTTTCCAAATATTTGGGGCTCTGCGTTTTTTTCGGGACGTCCCAGAAAAAAAGTACCGCCGTGGGCATGGGCATCACGTTTACTTTCGTTATCGTCTTCGCATCCTTGATGTCATGGTTCCTTTACCAGTTCGTACTCAAGCCCTACCGCCTGGACTACCTGCAAATCATCGTCTTCATCGGGCTGGTATCGCTTACCGTTCAAGCCGTGGACACGATCCTGCGCAAGATCAATCCGGCCCTGTTCAAGGCTTTCGGCGTTTACCTAGTGCTGGTGATTGCCAACTGCATCGTTATCGCCGTGCCATTGATCCTGGCCGACAACGAATACAATATGCTGGAAAGCCTCATGCTGGCCCTGGGCGCCGGGCTTGGATTTCTATTGGCCCTTTTCCTGATGTCTTCGGTGCGTGAGCGACTCGAACTGGCCGATATTCCCCCATCCTACCGGGGGCTGCCCATCGCGTTCATCGTGGCCGGTCTTTTTGCCCTCTCGTTCATGGGCTTTTCCGGTATGTCGATCTTTTAAGGAAGGTTTCCCATGGATCCGTTATACATCAAACTGGCGATCGGCGGGCTGGTGCTGCTGGGCAGCATCGGGCTTTTTTTCGGCATTGGCCTGGCACTGGTAGCGCACAAGTTCGCCGTTGAAGTCAATCCCAAAGTGGAAGCGGTCAAGGAAGTGCTGGCCGGCGCCCAGTGCGGCGGATGCGGCTTCGCCGGATGCGAGGCGTATGCCGAGGCCGTGGTCAATGATCCGGATGTTCCGCCCAATTTGTGCTTCCCCGGTAAAGCGTCGGTGGCGGAAGCCGTAGCCCAGATCACCGGCAAGCAGATGGGGGCCATGGAGGACCTGGTGGCGGTCGTCCACTGCGCCCGATCGATCCGCAAGGACTACAAAAAATACGATTACATTGGGTACGGGCGCTGCTCGGGGGCCAACCTGGCCTTTGCCGGTCCGACGGACTGTCAGTACGGGTGCGTTGGTTTCGGCGAATGCGCCGGTGCCTGCCCCTTTGACGCCATCACCATGGAAAACCATTTTCCGGTGATCGACGAAGACCTCTGCGTGGGGTGCGGCACCTGCGTCAAAACCTGTCCGAAGCATCTGATCACGCTGGTACCCAAAAAAGCGCGCGTCGTCGTGCGCTGCAGTACCCAGAACACGGGCAAGCTGGCCCATCAGATCTGCGAGGCAGCCTGTATGCACTGCCAGTCCTGCATACGGGACTGCCCGGCCGAGGCTGTCGGCCTGGTCGACGGGATCATCCGCATCGATCATCACAAGTGCCTGGAATACGGGCAGCAATGCGATGAGGCCTGCATCAAGGCCTGTTTCATGGCCCATGCGATTCAGCCCCATCTTGCGCGCCCCTTGTTTCAGAAAAGTGACAGTTATGAGCCGACTGCCCAGGAGGCGCTTGCCCTGTAGAGGAGCACCGACCCAAAAAAGCGATTCAGGCACTGGATAGGAAATTTGTTATGACAAACGGCGCCAGTATCCTTTTCGGCACCGGGATTCTCCTGGCCGTCGCACTGGCATGGTTTATCCTTTACTACTGGCTCAATCCCCACGTATCGAGCCCTGACGGCAAGGCACGGGTCATCGGCAGCTGCGGTGACATCATGGAGATCCGTCTCCGGTTCGAGAAAGGGTGCATGATCGACGGTTCTTCGTGGACCAACGGCTGCGCCTACAGTCTCAACTGCGTCCTCGCGGCGGTGGATCTTGCCAGGAACAAAACGCCGGAGGAGATCCTGGACGTCGATTCGGCCATGATCCGCAAGGCTGTCGGCGGTCTTCCGAAAGACCACTGGCACTGCTCGACCCTTGCGACCGACACCCTGCATGCAGCCATCGACGATTACATGCAGGCCGGCCTGAAGAAAACCATGACCCCATCAATTTCTGATGAACTCGTAAAAAGTCGCCATTCGGACGGATTCGTAAAAAGCCCGAGATCAAGGCTTGCGAATCCTGAGGAATGAGGCGTACATACGGTACTCCGCAGTGACGAAGGATGAAGCGTAACGCCGATATCGGGCTTTTTACGAATCCGTCAATTTCTGATCAGAACCGCCAGGTGCATCATATCCGTGCAACCGCTTTGTGCCAACAGCCCCAGTGCATAATCCCTGAAGCGGGCATCCGGCTCGACCACTTTCGTGAAGGAATAGATCAACCGAGTGACCATGTCAGGATGAAAATTCTTCCGGTGCCATGCCGCCATGCCGATCAGATAGGTCTTGAGCATGGCGAAATTCAAGACCATCACAATGTAGTCTTCGTACAACCGCCGGCCTGTATGAAAGCAAAAATCGTGATGCAGCAGATAGCTGACAAGGTAGTTTTCCAGCATGAATCCGTAACGCCGGAAAAACGGACGGTAGATGTGATCGAAGGCGAAATCGTACCGGTTGCCAATGGTCTCGGTGAACGGTTGCGTACCAGCGTAGTCAAGTCCGGCAAGGCACTGTTCGGTGCAGCACTTGAAGGCGGTTACGCAGACGGACGAAATTATTTCGTCATGGAGCCGTCTGATGAGTTGCAACTGCATCCCGGTTATCTTGGGTGCCGCTTCGATCCGCCCCATTACTTCGCCGGATTCCATGCGACGGGTAAACGCGTCCACTATCGCCGGCACCACATTCGCCCCAGGCCCGGTTCCAGAGAGGCTGACCATCTCCAAAAGATAGCCGAGCGCCAAAAGCCGCCGCCACAAGGCAAGTCGCCGGTTTTGCAAAATGGACAAAGCGAACGTCCGCAACGTCAGGCCGGCGGTTTCCACATCGTAAGAAAGCTTCGGCTCGACCGCACGCATCGTTGCAACCGTTTCAGAATCCAGGTGCGTTTCTATGATGGTAATTTTTTTGGGGGTTGCCAGCGCACGCCGCGCGATCTGTGGGCAGGCCAGGGATGCGGAGATATCGATCCATCCCTGTCTGGCCCGCAGGTGCCGGGGGAAAACGGCACAGGTATCCGGAAGCCATTCCTCACCCAGTTCGGCATGAATCCGGCAGCGCTGATCCCGGGTAAGAAAGGGGCACGCCGCTTCTCCGGAGCGTTCAATTCGTGCATAGCGCGTGAAGGAGGGATCCTGGGTATTGCGCCGGACCGCGGCACGAAGCCGCTGGCCGAGAGGGGTGGATGCCGATTGTCGATACCGCTGGTAGGATCGTTTATCGACGATGACATCCCAACCATAACAGCAGTGGTCTTCGCACTTCGGACCGATGCATTTGAAATCCGCCAGATACACCGGCATTTTTAAAACCATCTGATTTTTTTCCATCATGCTTTCAACTAAACTGGGCGATTCAAATTCTGGTCCATCGGAGTGTCCGTCCACAAATAAGCAAATTGACCATTAGTAGGAAGGCACTGAATTTGATAGTCTCGCAAAAAATTCAGCTACCGACTATCTTTTGGGAGATGAGGATGGTTAATAATGGCTTTTCGCCAGCCCCGCCTCGATATTGGCGACATCAACCCAGACAGTATAGAACTCGTCCCTGTGGTCACCCTGCCAATCAGCCTTGGCTTCCCAGATCACTGATCCCTTCTGGTGTTGATTGACCCCCAGTGTGACCTCCACGACATCCAGACCGTAACGCTGTTTCAGCTCATCCAGGGGCAAAGGGAGGGCATCAACCACGGCGAATTTTCCGTTCAAGTCATCCAATAGGCCCAGGAAAACGCTGTCGTCACCTTGCTCACGCATCATATTGAATTCAGGGTTGAGCAAGAATACCGGGCTGCGGTCCTCAAAAAAGGCGTATAACAGGTCCGGGCCTGCAGAATCGATCACTCCGAGAGAGCGCCTTGCCTTGTCGACCAAGGCCTGATCCACGGTAACAATCGCGCAGCCAACGTGCTTTTCGTTCTCCGCCGGGTTTAAAACATGGGCTACAAGGTACATGGGATTTTCTCCTTGGTTGGAATTCAGTTTTAAAACTGCGGCTTACCATTCTTCGTTCAGCCACTGTTGTATAGTTACCTAAATTATACACAGCATCCTATTAAAATGCGGATCGGCATTACCGATGGGAAGTTTTCATCAATCCACCTCTTTGATGAAAAAAGAGATGGCTCAACAGTTGTGTTTCCGCTATCGGGAACAACCCAAAAAAGAGACTAAACAGGTCAGACATGACATGGGCATATCTGGATGTTTATGAGCTATGTTTGACGATTGTTGGAGTATTGATCGCTCTCATAAAAAATGTTTTCCGAGCTAATACTCAATACTATTACGGCTGGTCAGCATTGACAAGCAAAAAAATGCGTTTTTCAAACAGCAGCGCGTTAACTGCTATCTATTCAGTTTAAATGGTAAATTGGCTATTTCTGAAGGCTATTAGATAAGCAACTGGGCGGTAACCACAGCATCTGCCGGTATTGATTTGACCCCTTCGGGAATGGCAATCACCCCTTGGGCGCTGGCAATGGATTTGATACGGCTGGTAAGTTTGTTTGGTTTGAAAAGGGTATAAGCATCGGTGGGATGCAACGTTCCATAAACAAATTCGGTCCAATCGATGTGACGACAGGTCAGCGCCTGGCTCAGCTTGACAGGCATGGCAGGCAATGCTGGCCGACGATCCCCGCTCAGTTTGAGAAGACCGGGGAGTGCGATTTGGATAAATGCAGTAAAATTCGATGGCGGCCCGCCGGGAAGTAAAAAAACCGGTTTGCCTTTGAGCATACCAAAGCCCACCGGCTTGCCCGGACCCATACGAATCCAGTGGAATACTTTTTTCCATCCAAGGCGGTTTAAGGTTTCAGCCACAAAATCCCTGTCGCCCGACCACGCCCCACCGCTGGTAATCAGCGCATCATGGGTATCGATGGCCGCATCGATATTTTTGGTGATGATGTCGGGTTGATCGATTAGAATGGAAAAAGAGGTCGCAATCCCATAGCGCTGGCACCACGCCTTCAGCATTTCCAAATTACTGGCATAGAGTTTACCGGCGGGCAGCGGATTACCGGGGAGCACCAATTCATCCCCTGTCGCCAAAATCGCCAGCGATGGTTGACAATACACCGGCACCTGGCTGAAGCCTGCGGCAGCAATGAGGCCAATCATGCCGGGGGATAGGCGGCTACCCTTGCGGGCGATGCGCTCCCCTTCCCCAACATCCGCACCTTTGCGCATAATGTTGCGTCCCGCATGGGCGGTATTGAAAACCGTCAGCGTATCTTCTGTCCGGGTCGCAAATTCCTCGGCCAATACCGCCGTGGCCCCATCGGGAATTTTTGCACCGGTTTGAATTCGAATGGCGGTTCCACCGGTCACCGCCTTTTGGGCGGGAATACCGGCGGCGGCCATATCGATGACGCTCAGAGATATTTTGTTTTCAGGGCTTGCGCTTTGGATGTCCTCCGACTTTACCGCGTAGCCGTCCTTCATCGAAGAATCGATGGATGGTGAACAGACCTTTGAACAAAGATCCTCGGAAACGATTCGATCCGCACACGCATCAAGGGATACGATTTCGCTTGTCAGCGGCCCGATTGTATCAAGTGTGGCCTGAAGCGCGTCCTTATAACCGAGCTGTTCTTTGGGCATCGATATCTTCAATTTCAGCAGTCAGCCCCAATGGAACCCCATTGGGGCTGACGCATGGTTTCAATTGTTGGCTCTGAGAAAAACCGGTATCGTATTTTTTTTAAACCTACATATCACTTTTCAGGTATTTTGCAATCTCTTGGAAAACGCGTTGCCCAGTTTTTCATATCCGTATTTATCAATCAACGCATCCAATCCGGCTTCCATCTCACTGACCTCAACCTCTTCATCCACCTCCTCTTCGCGCTCTTCGTAGATGAGCACGTCGTTGAGGCACCACTCCACACACAACGGACCGCTTTCGTTGCCCTCACACATGTCGCACTTCAGCGGAAGGCCGGAATCCGGATCTTTGAACAGATCCCGTGACGGGCAGGTGGCTCGGCAAAAGGTGCACTCGTCGTATTCTTTGCCGTCGATAATATATTTGTCTCTGCCCATGCATTCGGCAGGCGTATATTCACCGGCAAACACCGGCAGCCATATGTCCTTGAGACGGTGGGTGATGACACGAATTCGGGATGCTGCCGGGTTGATGGTGCTGTATTTCGGGTCGGAGTGAAATCCGGAACAAACAATCTCGCAGGTCCGGCACCCGTTGCATTTATCCGCATCGATTTTGATTGTCTTGATTGTTTTCTTAATCTTGGCCATTGTTCAAGATCCCCCTCTTTTCTAAGTCGTCGGCGACGTAATCCAAATCTAATTCGTGCAATCTTTCCCGGGTTGGAATACCTTCCGTGTCCCACCCCTTGTATTTGTAATATTTCATCATCAGCGTTTCTTCGAGATCTGGAAAGCGATGTTTCCAGTGATCTGCCGGTGGTAATTCATCCTTCCGGCGCAAACCTCGCATGTTGTTGAACGCCCGATGCAGGTTGCGGCTGCGGTTGACCATTTTTCTGACGTCTTCCTTATCCACATCCATGCCGGTGGCAGCCGAGATCAATTTTGGATAGTTATGCACATGGTAAGGCGGCTTCAGGCAGAAGGACCCCATACCGGCGCAGATCCCCAGTGCGTCATCGATGTTGTGCAACATTTCCATCCAATCCACGATTTCCGAGGCGATCTCAGGCGGTGGATATTGGGGATTGGCCATCTCGCCGCGCGGCTCCCAATCAACAAAATACTTTTTGAATTTCTCGTCGGGAAGTTGGGGCCAGTCTTCGACAAACTTCTCACGCATTTCCTTTTTGGGAAAGGCAGCCTGGGGCCAGTTGCCCTCGATCTGGGTAATACTGATTTTTTCATTGGTGGCAAACATCAGATAGTACAAGGGGTCGAGCATACCGAGCTTGATATTCATCTGCTCGTGTTTCTTGGTGGTATTGTGATCGAATTTTTCGGCTCCCTTGCCGATGCGCCGTGCCGCCCAGTAGGTACCGTCGGCCAGGTAATCACCGATCCCCTCTCGCCGGGCAACCCGGTCGAGCAGCCAGAAAAAGCGGCCCTCCTTGTCCGTCGGGCAACCCTCGAAATCCTCATCAGTGAAGATTCCCGCCTCATAGAGTTCCACACCAAAGGCCAGGATCTGCGGCGTTGAAAAGGAGTCCAACCCATATTCAAAGGCCTGTTTGCAGATTCTCCAGGTAAAATCCAAATCATCGACAAAGGCCGCCATGGTATAGGTCAGTTTGGAGAAACATTTTATCATGTAGGGCGGAACATCGTCGTGGTTGATCAACGCCCCGCACTGCTGAGGACAGTTAAAACAACTGATGAACCGTTTAATGGCTTTGGTTTGACTGTTGGTCCAGGTTTTATCGATCTCATCGGTCCAGAAATCTTTCCGGCGCACACGGGCATTTCCCCAGGCGAAACTTTCCGTATGCCATTTCTCGTCCACATGCTTCATCATCTGTGGTGACCCAATCCCGGACATGATGGGCATGATTCCCGGCAGGGGATTATTGTTGCGGAAATTGATGTATTCGGTGATCTCCTTCATGTGATCCATGAATTCCTCACCACGGGCCAAGTTGACCGGTTTGGTCCCCCGCACGGCAATGGCCTTGATATTTTTATCTCCCATCACGGCGCCACCGCCGCCACGACTGGAGCTTGATCGCGACTGTTCAATGGACGCCGTAAAACAACGATTCTCTCCCGCCAAACCAATGGCCGCCACCTGAACGTTCGGATCCTTTAACTCCTCACGAATCAGGTCCTGGGTTTCGACAGCCCCCTTGCCTTTCAGATAGGAGGCGTCCCGCAGTTCCACCTTGTCATTGTTGATATAAATATAAATCAACTCGGGCGACTTGCCGCTGATAACCACTTTGTCATACCCGGCATACTTGAGTTCGGACGACCAGAACCCGCCCATCATAGGATAGGCCAATAGCCCCGTTTGTGGTGAGATAAAACTGACCAACGTACGGTTGGCACTGAATGCCGGTGTTCCGCACAAGAGACCCGTGCTGAAGATCAACAGGTTCTCGGGATCAAAGGCCTGCACTTCGGGACCCACCCGATCATAGTGGATCTTGACGCTGGTCCCCAGCCCTCCCAAATGCGTTTCCAACAATTTTGGATCGGTTTCGACTCTTTCGATATTGCCCCTGGTTAAATCGATTTCAAGATTATATCCGGCTTCTGCGTATCTCATTATCAGTCACCTCCATCTATGGATTTGTGCCTATTTAAAGGTTATGGATGTCTTTAAGAATGACCGGTTATTTAGTGCCCATCCAGAAATGGCTAATTTGCCCGATATCGGCGTTGCCCGAAAAATTTAATCCTCGGAATATCAAGCATATGCCTGTGGTTAAATTTTTCGGGCGCCTTGATCTCAACCAAATTTTCCTATTTCTGGATGGACACTATTTAGCGACTATTTTCAAATGCCCCGATGGTAAATCGCAGGCCATGTATTTTTTCTGGAGGTGGCTTCCGTCGTCTGACAATGTCCTTTGCAGCGGCACCTGGGAAGCCCGCTTGTGGTCTTTATTCCCCCCATGCTCAGTATTAAAGGAGTCAATCCGAGAAAATGGGCTGTTCTCATTTTTCATCGTTCGTCCACTGGAACTGTTGATGGTATGTGGATATCCCATCATTTTTAACAGCGCCGGCTTGATGAATTGGTCAAAGGAAAGCATGGTTGCAGATGGATTTCCCGGCAATCCAAAAATCAAACTGTTCTTGATCGTTCCGAAGGTGGTTGGCTTGCCCGGTTTGGCAAAGATATTCGAAAACCGGATTTCCATCCCCAACGCAGCAAAGGCCTTATGCACCAAATCATATTTGCCTCTTGAGGTCCCACCTGAAGTAACGATGACATCCGCACGCAGCGCCTCAAGCAAAATCGCTCGTTGTTCATCGATGTCATCGGCGACAATTCCCAGCATCAGCGGGATGGCGCCAAGGTCAAGCACTTGGGCGGCCACGGTGTAAAGGTTCGAACACATGGCTTTCGACGCTGAAGGCGGTTCGTGAAAGTCAGATAGTTCATCACCCGTTGAAAGGATCGCCACAACCGGTTTTCGGTGCACATAAACATAGGCCCGCCGAAGACTCGCCAGGGCGCCAACCTCAATAGGAGAGACAACATCGCCGGCCCTAAGAACGATATCGCCTTTTTTCAGTGAATCCCCTTTAAACCGAATGCCATCTCCGCGCTCTGGTTGACGGGTGCATATGACGGTACCGTCTTTTTCTACGGTATCCTCTATTTTTATCACTGTATCCGCGCCTTCGGGCACCAGGCCACCGGTCATGATACGCACGGCCTGTCCATCTCCGACCACCGCACCACAGGGTCTTCCGGCCGGCGATTCGCCGATGATTCTGAACTTAACCGTTTCTTGGGCGGCGCCATCCACAAGCGATTGATGGCGCACCGCATAACCGTCCATCGCTGAAATATCCGTTATGGGAAGATCTTCGACAGCGACGATATCCTGAGCAAGCACTCTGTTTAAGGTGTCCAGAATAGGAACACTCTCGCGTCCTAAAACCGGCGTCGCTTCCAATATTAATTGTTGTGCCTTTTTTAGATCGATCATTTCTGAAAACCTCATTTGACTGTTCTGAAGTCGCAACATTTATATCAACATCGACATAACGTAAAATGCGACTGTTCCGGATACGTTTATTGCAGACTACAGCTTCAATGAATTAATGCTTGGTATCAGCCTTAAAAGGCGGGTTTACAGAAAACAACGATTCGGTCAGCACATAAGCGGCCTGGAGCGCCTCGGTGGGGCACAGCTCGAAACACTCCTTGCATTGCCAGCATTCCTGGGCGGCAATCTCGGGGATAAAGCTGATCTCCTTGCGCGTGCCCCGGTCGATGAACCCAACCGCGTGTTTGCCCTTGACCTCGGCACAGTAGCGCACGCACAGCCCGCAGTGGATGCAAAACGAGGCCTCTTTCTCAAAGCGGTTGGGATCCGCACCGTATTCCTTGGCCAGTTCAACGAGTTCGAAGGAATCCGGCGCGTGGGCCAGTTGCAACTCCAGAATCATTTTGCGGATGCGGTCGATCTTCTCCGTGCGGGTGCGCACCACAATACCGCTTTCCACCGGGTACACGCAGGAGACCACCAGCTTGGTTCGACCGCCCTGCTCGACTTCCACGATGCACAGCCGGCAGCCACCGTAGGGCTCCAGTTTTTCGTGGTAGCACAGGGTCGGGATATAGATGCCCACGCGCTTGGCCGCCTCCAGAAGGGTCATCCCCTCGCTCGCCTTCACCTCTTGTCCATCGATCTCCAAATGAATTTCACTCATGATTATTTTCTCTTTCTGATTGTGCGCTCTTCTTCGGGGATGGGATCCGGTACCGGGACACCGGACAGCTTGGTCACCGCGCCAAACCGCGGCGGACAGGCTTCAAAACAGGTCCCGCACTTCGTGCACTTGGTCTGGTCCACGATATGAACCTTGTTCTTGCCGCCGATAATCGCATCGGCCGGACACTTGCGGGCGCAGACCATGCACGCCTTGCACTTGGACGGATCAATGTAAAAAGAGATAAGCTCCTTACAGGACAGCGCCGGACAGCGTTTTTCATTGATATGCGCTTCATACTCGTCCCGGAAATAGTGCAGGGTGGAAAGAAACGGGTTGGGCGCACTCTTGCCCAGGGCGCACAGGGCCGCCTCTTTGGCGGTCTCGGATAGGGCTTCGAGCAGTTCGATGTCGCCGGGTTTGCCCTGCCCTTTCGTGATATTGGTCAGAATCTTGAGCATCTGCCGCAGGCCCTCGCGGCAGGGCACGCACTTGCCGCAGGATTCGTCGGTGAGAAACGCGATAAAGTAGCGGGCCACGTCCACCATGCAGGTGTCCTCGTCCATGACGATCATGCCGCCCGAGCCCATCATCGACCCGGCCTTGGTCAGCTCGTCAAAACCCACCGGCAGGTCCAAAAGGTCCTCGGGGATGCACCCGCCGGACGGGCCACCGGTCTGCACGGCCTTGAACTTGCGGCCTCCGGGAATGCCCCCGCCGATCTTGAAGATGATGTCTCTGAGGCTCGTGCCCATGGGGACTTCCACCAGCCCGGTATTGACGATCTTGCCCACCAGGGAGAAGATCTTGGTGCCCTTGGAGCCTTCGGTACCGATACCGGCAAACCAGTCCGCGCCCTTGTTGATGATCAGCGGCACGTTGGCCCAGGTCTCGACGTTGTTGAGCACCGAGGGTTTTTCCCACAGGCCTTTGATGTTGGAGCGGATGTACTTGGGACGCGGCTCCCCGACCCGGCCCTCGATGGCCGTCATCAGGGCCGTGGACTCACCGCACACGAATGCGCCGGCGCCCTTGTGCACCTTGACCACGAAGTCAAAGCCCGAACCCAGGATGTTCTTACCCAGGAATCCGTACTCCTCGGCCTTCTGGATGGCCGTGTTCAGGTTCTCCACGGCCAGGGGATATTCCTGGCGCACGTACACATAGCCTTCGTGGGACCCGATGGCATAGGCCCCCAGGGTCAGCCCTTCCAGGATCGAGTGCGGGTTGCCCTCGAGCAAACTACGGTCCATGTACGCCCCCGGGGTCGCCTTCGTCCGCATTGACGATCACGTATTTGACCGGTTCCGGATCATTTTTCGAGCCTTCCCACTTGCGCCCGGCCGGAAATCCGCCGCCGCCCCGGCCGCGCAGGTTCGACTTCTTGACTTCCTCGAGCACGTCTTCCGGACTCATCGTCGACAGGGCCTTGGTCAGGGCCGAGTACCCGCCGATGGCCAGGTAGTCGTCGATGCTCTTGGGATCCACGCTGCTGTTGGAGCCAAAAAACGATGCGCTCTTGGTTCTCGTAAAACGGAATCTTGGATTCGTTGATGATTTTCTCGTTGGTCGCCGGATCATCAAAAAGCAGACGCTCGATAACCTTCTTGTTCTGGATCGTCTCTGTTATGATCTCGGGCACATCCTCCGGCTTGATCTGAAAATAACAGATCTCGTCCGGATGAATCACGATAATCGGTCCCCTTTCGCAAAACCCGTGGCAGCCTGTGCGGCGGATATCCACTTTGTCGGTCAGGCCCTGTTTTTCCAGCTCAGCGGCAAGGCTGGTGGCCACATCATGGCTGCCCGTGGCATGGCAGGCCGAGCCGGAGCACAAGGTAATACACGGTTTGTTGGGGTCTCGTTGGGACACAAGCCCCTGCCTAAACGTTTCTAATTCAGCGGGTGAATTTATCAGCGACATATTCTCTTCCTACTCGTAGTTTTTTAATACCGCAGCCGCCTCGGCAGGCACCATCTTGCCGTGCGTCTTCCCATCAATCTCCACCACCGGGCCCAGGGCACAGCAACCCAGACAGTTCACCGTCTCCAGGCTGAACTTCAAGTCCAGGTCGGTTTCGCCGGGCTTGATGCCTGTCAGATCCTGGACCGCGTCCAGAACCCGCGTCGCTCCCCGCACGTGGCAGGCCGTGCCCATACAGATGTGAACGCCATGCCGCCCCTTGGGCACCAGGCTGAAGGCTTTGTAAAATGTGGCGATGTGCTGGATCCGGGTCAGCGGTACCGCTAAGCGCTCACTCACCTGCTCCAACGCTTCCTTGGGCAGCCAGTTGTTCTCACTCTGAATGTCCAGAAGTACCTGGATCAGATAACTGGCTTCGCCGTGATATTTTTCTATGATCTGATCGATTCGCTGTTTATCCATTTTGTTTCCACACCCCTTTGTTACACACCCCTTGGAAAGCGCCAGCCAATCTCCAGTTCGGCGCTATATTGAAAGATTAGTGTTAAGTGTTAAGTTTAAAGTGTTAAGTGAAGGTATTCTGTCTATTTAAATCGGATCCGATCCGCCACTTAACACTTAACACTTCTAACTTAACACTTTTTCCAACAGAGACGGCTTCCAACTGGCCCTACGCCAACGTGTAACTCTTTTGCTCCTCATCATATCGAATCAATCTCTGCCGCGATGAGGAGTTGATGTGCCTGGACAAGTCAGACGGGTTCAGCCCCAAAATATCAGCCATTTGCGCCGTTGAAAGGGGTTTGTCCTTGAGCAACGTGGTAATTTGGCTGATGGCCAGTTTGTTGATGATCAATTCCTCGAACAGCCGGTCAAACTCAGGGCTGGTGAAAAACGCATCGTACGCGGCCTTGGATTTGGCCGGGAACCGAAGCCGTTCCCGTTCCACCAGTTTCATGTACGGCACCAGCTGCCTGACCGTCTCCAGTTTGAACTTAAGCTGCTCGGCACTCATGCCCTCACCCTGGCCAATGGGACCCAACGCTTTGATCTCTTCGGTAAACTTGTCGGTCTCCTCGGCCAGAAGATTGCCGTCCGCGCCGGACATGAACCGGATCCGGAGCCGTTCCGGATTCAAACCGATGTGCTGCATGATCTTGCGGCTCAGATAGGTGTTGCTCAGGGCATCGTAGTTGCCGTGGGTGATGTAGTTGCACTCATCCAGTTTGCAACCGCCGATGAACACCCCGTCCTGGCCGGTTAAAAAAGGCCCTGAAAATGAACTCCAGGTCCACCCCGACCCGAGCACATGACGCGAATCAGCCTGATGTCACTTGCATACTGTAGTCTGGAAACTCCAGCTAAATCGGCTGCACCGTATGCTCACCAGTGACAGACGAACCCTAATATTTTGGGCTTGAAATCTTTGCTTGCGCTCATTTGGGGTTGCTCCTTTATATTTAAGAAAAAGTTCTCGTCTTGTTTTTTCGCGGGCATGGCCCGCTCTTACAAATCGTGTTGTGTTGCAATCACCGACAGCCGTTGTTGTACGTGAAAGCGTGTTTGAAAATGCTGGATCAGCCCCGATAACAAGGCGGAAAACGGCTCAAAAGCGGAGCATATATGACAATATGTGAGCATTTTGAGATGTTTTCCAACGCCGGTAGCGGGGCTTAGGCGGCGTTTTCAAACATGCTTTCAAACTGCCGCCTCCTCGATCTGCTTGATTATCTCCTCGGCCGTCACCGCCGCATCGATCTGGCTGCACAGCTCGTCGTTGGTAAAGTGCTTGAGCACAATGGCGTTGGTCGGGCATTTGGCGTTACACACCCCGTCGCCCTTGCAAAGTACCGGGTTGACCCAGGCTTTGCGGCCCAAGGGGGTCTCGCGGAACGAAATCGCATCGTAGGTACAGGCCGTGATGCAGGCCCCGCAGGATACGCAGTCGTTGTCGTTGACCTCGCATACCGCGCCCGAAGCCACCACGGTGTCCTTGGACAGCAAGGTCAGTACGCGGCCGGCCGCGCCGTAAGCCTGGTTGATCGACTCCTGGATGTGCTTGGGATAATGCGCCGTACCGCACAGAAATACACCGTCCGTGGCAAACTCCACTGGACGCAGCTTCACGTGCGCTTCCTTGTAGAATCCGTCCGGGCTCAAGGTCACCTTGAACAGGCCGGCGATTTCCTCGGTGGTCTTGGCCGGCACCACGGCCGCGGCCAGGGAAAGAATATCGGCGTCCAGCTCCAGGCCCTGGCCCAGGATCTGATCGGCCACGGTGACCTTGATCACCTCACGGCCATCTTCTTCACTGGTGCCGGTTTCCACCTGGGGCGGATCCGAGGGCTCATAGCGGATGAACCGCACGCCCTTGTCCGAGGCCTCACGGTAGTAGTCTTCGCGCAGGCCGTAGGTGCGCATGTCGCGGAACAGGATGTCGATGTCCATGTCCGGATTGATGGCCTTGAGTTTCAGAGCGTTTTTTAATGGCATGGCTGCAGCACACCCGGCTGCAGTAGTTGCGATCCTCATTACGGCAGCCCCACGCACTGGATCATGACCACGCTCTGGGCACTGGCCACCTTCTCATCATCCGCGGCGATCTGCTCGCTCAGCTCCAGGTGGGTAACCACCCGCTCGTCCTGGCCGTACAGGTACTCGGTGGGTTCATAAACGTCCGCGCCAATGGCGATCACCGAGGCGCCGTGCTTGATCTGGGTGGTCCCGCGTTCCGACTCGACCGTGGTCACGAAGTTGCCCACGTAACCGGCCACATCGATGATGGTAGCGTCGTGCAGCACGTAGATCGACGGGTGCTGGTAGATTTTACGGATCAGGTTGTCCACGTAGGTTTCCACATCCATGCCCTCGATGGTGGTGTGGATGCGTCGGGCCATCCCGCCCAGATCCTTGCTGCGCTCCACCAGGTGCACCGGGTGTCCCTGCTCGGCAATGGACAGCGCGCAGGTCATGCCGGCGATCCCGCCGCCCACCACCAGGGCCGCCTTGTTTACCGGCAGGTCGAACTCTTGCAGCGGCTGCAGCTTGCCGGCCCGGGCCACGGACATACGGATGATGTCCTTGGCCTTTTTGGTGGCTTCTTCTTTTTTGTTTGGAATGCACCCACGAGCAATGCTCACGGATATTGGCCATGTCCAGATAGTATTGATTGAGACCGGCCTCTCTGAGGGTATCCCGGAACAAGGGCTCCAGGGTCCGGGGCGAACAGGCCGCGATCACCACCCGGTTGAGCCCTTTTTCCTGGGCCAGGTCGGTAATCTCCTGGGCCGAGTTCGTGGCGCAGGAGAAAAGCTGTTCCTGGGCATAGACCACATTCGGCAGGCTCATGGCGTACTCCACGGCCGAGGGTACATTGACCACACTGGATATATTGGCCCCGCAGTGGCATACGAACACCCCGATGCGCGGCTCTTCCTGGGACACATCCCGCTCAGGCGGATAGATCCGCTCCTTGGCCAGCTTGCCCCGCCGCCGGTCCAGCTGTGTGCCCACCTGGGAGCCCGCCCCGCTGGCCGTGAACACCGACTCGGGAATATCTGTGGGGCCCTGGAAGGCGCCGCTTACATAAATCCCTTTGCGGCTGGTGGCAATGGGGTTGGTATGGTCGGTCAGGTTGAAGCCATGATTGTTAAGCTGAATGCCAAAGATCTCGGCCAGCTGTTTGTTATTGGCCGGCGGATTGAGCCCAACACTGAGCACCACCATGTCGAACTCTTCTTCCTTGACGCCTTCATTGGCCGTGGCGTAGCGCACCCGCACATTGTGATTCTCGGGGGTTTTCCCCCGGCAATGGAGGCGTAGCTGCGGATAAACTGCACCCCGGGCAGGTCTTCGGTGCGCTGGAAGTAGCGCTCGAAATCCTTGCCAAAGGCCCGGATGTCATTATGAAAGATCGTACATGTGGTATCCGGTTCGTGGTCCTTGGTCAGAATCACCTGCTTCTGGGTATAGGTGCAGCACACCCCGGAGCAATAGCTGTTCTCACCCTCGGTCACCCGCCGCGAGCCCACGCACTGGATCCAGGCGATGTTCCTGGGGTGTTTTTTATCCGACGCCCGCAGCACCTCGCCCGAATAGGGGCCCGTCGAGGACAACAGTCGCTCGAAATCCATGCTGGTTACCACGTTGGGATACTTTCCATAGCCGTATTCCGCCTTTACACTGGGATCGAAGGGCTTGATGCCGGAAGAGAGGATGATCGCTCCGACTTCAACTTCGATTTTCTCTTCCTTTTGACTAAAGTCGATTGCATCCGCCTGGCAGACGCTTTCGCAAATCAGGCATTTTTTCTCTTTTAGAAACAAACAACTATCATCAATATAAGACACCAGAGGAATCGCCTGCGAGAAATAAACATGCACGGCTTTATTACTTGATATCTCCTGGTTGAACGGATCCGGATATTCCACCGGACAGTATTTGACGCAGGTCCCGCAACCCGTGCATTTGTCCTCTAAAATATAACGCGGACGCTTTTTCAGGGTAACCTTGAAATCTCCTGTTTCCCCTTCCACGCTGCTGACTTCAGTAAGAGTCAAAACTTCAATATTTGGATGCCGGCCGACCTCGACCAGTTTGGGTGAAAGAATTCACATGGAACAGTCGTTGGTCGGAAACGTCTTGTCCAGCTGGGCCATGTGCCCGCCGATGCTGGGCGATTTCTCCACCAGATAGACCCTGAAACCGGCCGTGGCCAGATCCAGGGAGGCCTGGATACCGCTGACACCGCCGCCGACAACCAAAACATCACCGAAATCTCGGCTTTTCGGCTGCCCAGAGAATTGGTCGATGATTTCCTTGGGCAAAATATCGTTTCTCATTTTTTCTGTCCCCTCATCGGATATGTGTTTCATTGAATTGGTATTTATTTTTCGGAGCATGTTTGAAAACGCTGGATCAGGTCCGATAACAAGGCGGAAAACGGCTCGATTGCTGCGCATATATGTGAGCATTTTGAGCCGTTTTCCAACGCCGTTAGCGGGCCTTAGACGGTGTTTTCAAACATGCTCTTAAAGCGCATCGTTGATGATTTCCGTAATATCCTTGATTTCCAGTACGTCATCGAATTCAAGGTTCAGGCGGCTCTCCTCAAAGTTGGTGATACAGTATGGACAGGCCGTGGCCAGCACCTGGGCGCCGATTTCTCGGGCCTGCAACAACCGCAGGTCCGAAAACCGCTCCTCCTTGGGCGTGTCCATCCAGATCCGGCCGCCGCCGCCACCACAGCACAGGCTGTCCTGATGGTGATCCGGCATCTCCATCAGCTCCAATCCCGATACCGCGCTCAATACATTCCGCGGCTCATCGTAGATCTGGTTGTGCCGGCCCATGTAGCAGGGATCATGATAGGTCACCTTTTTGTCAAACCCCTTACTTAAGGTCAGCCGGCCACTCTCGATCAACTCGGACAGATACTGCGCCATGTGCACCACCTCGAAGTTGACCATAAACTCCGGGTATTCGTTTTTGAACGTATGATAGCAGTGCGGTGAGGAAACGATGATCTTACGCACACCGGCATCGATGAAGGTCTTGATGTTGTCCTTGGCCAGGGTCTCGAACACGTCTTCAGCACCCGTCTTACGGATGCTCTCCCCGCAGCAGCTTTCTTTTTCACCCAGAATCCCGAAACGCACACCAGCCTGGTTGAGGATGTTGGCCGTGGCCACGGCCACCTTCTTCATGCGCGGGTCGTAGCTCAAATAGCAGCCCACAAAATAAAGTGCCTCCATCCCCTTCTCAAACGGCTTGACCGGCAGGTCCTTGGCCCAGTCCGAGCGCTTGCCGCGCTCGTTTTGAAGCGGGTTGCCCTCGGATATCAGGCTGGCCCGGGCCGTGCGCGCCGATTTCACCGAGGCCGGAAACACCTCGTATTCCGAGGCCACCCGACGCAGGGATACACTCACATCGATCTGTTTGACCCCGCGCGGACAGCGCTCGGGACAGCGGCCGCAGGTCGTGCAGCGCCAGATATCCTCGCCTTCGATCTCGGTCAGGCCATAGGTCGCTTCACGAATGATCTTGCGCATGCTGAACGCTCGCACCCGGTTCCACGGGCAGACGGTGTCACACAATCCACACTGAAAGCAAAGCCGGAAGGCTTCGCCACCAGCTTCCTTGATCTCTTCGATGACTTCTTTAAAGGGGGCGACTGTTTCCACTGTTTGTTAACCACTTCTTTCGATTTTGTGTTTTTGCTTCGGACGGTTTCTCAATCGTTTTGAATCCCTATTTTTAAACGAAACAAAAAGTAACCACTTGAAATTCTGAAAATAAGCTATTAAGTAGCTATATAGTAGTTACTTATGCAATTAAGCCATAATGTAGCTACATGTCAACAGAAATCTATTAAGAGGTAATATTTGTTAGTCTTGACGGAAATTAAAACTATAAATGACAGAAAATTACAATAAAAGAAGAAAAGCACCGCGGCCTAAATCGAGATCCCACCAACGGCATGATCAAGGTGACGTCAAGCGAATAATCACGATATCATGAATGAAATCATCGCTTCAGACCAATAAAGGCCAACCAGTCCCATTTAAGAAACTCGCTATTTATTAACTTGCTAAAATAATAGATGGCTCAAACGTTGTGAAAACCGTTTGTTCGGTAGGGGCAAGCAAAGGCATCGAAAGGAAAATTGGATGGTTTCAATAACGCTTGCATTTATTCTTTCATGACCTGATATGTCCCATCCAGCCGCGCAACCATGGCATCATAGCGCTGCATCAATGCATCTTTTTGCTTGTCGCAATCGGCTGCGCTTAGCTTGCCAGTTTTGCGTACAACATCCAAAGCGTCCAGCTCATTGTCCAGCCAACGGTCCGGGTCAAAATTGTAGGTCATGGTTGTCCTCGGTTAATCAGGGTCTATTAAGGGCTCGCGCAAAAATAAATTCACATTTTCAGCGCCCATCCATCCCGCTCAGCGGCGTTGCGAAAACACGGAATATGCCTGATATTCCTTTGTCTTCGCGCCTTGCTGAGCGGGCGCCTGAACACTGACAATTTGTGAATTTATTTATGCGCGAACCCTAATCTTATTTTTCAACCGATTGATTGGCAATACGGTTAATAATGGATGCAGCGTAACCGGCACCATAGCCATTGTCAATATTGACCACGGTCACCCCATTGGCGCAGGAATTAAGCATGGTCAAAAGGGCTGCCAGACCACCGAAGCTTGCCCCATAGCCGACACTGGTGGGAACAGCGATCACCGGTTTGTCGGTCAGTCCCGCAGTCACACTGGGCAGGGCACCATCCATCCCGGCCACCACCACCAACACACTGGCCGATTGGATGGTTTCGCGTTTGGACAACAGACGATGAATCCCGGCCACCCCAACATCGACGAGCCGCTCCACACGGTTGCCCATCACCTCGGCCGTCACTGCGGCCTCCTCGGCCACCGGAATATCGGCGGTACCGGCGCACATCACCAGAATCTTCGTACGGGTCGGCGTCACCGGACGGCGATTGATGACCACGATGCGTGCCGCCGCATGGTATTCGACGTGATCAGAAATGGTTTTCAGTGCGTCGTAAACGTTTCGATCAGCCCGGGTGGCCATGATGTTGGCGTCTTTTTTGATCAGTCGCCGGGCAATTCCCACCACCTGTTCAACGGTCTTGCCCTGGCTGAAGATGGTTTCCGGGTAGCCGCTGCGTAAGGATCGATGGTGATCCACCATGGCATACCCCAAATCCGCATAGGGAAGATCCGTTAATGTGCCAATCGCCTGTTCCACAGACATGGAACCGATTTTCACTTGCTCGAGCAATTGATGCAATGATTTTTTATTCATCTTTTTTCCAAGGCTGAATAGGATCTCGCTTTGGCTATCATTTATCATACATTGCCGATTGTGGGTATGGTTTCGTGACGTTCTGTTTTCGCACCCACCGGTGTGATAACATCGACCATGCACGTCCTGATGAGAACAGCCTGGTCAGCAAACAGTCAAAGGGCCGGTCATTCCTTAAGGGGTGACGCGGCCCTTTCTATAATCAAACAAATGAAGAATCAGGCGTTAATTATATGCAGCCCTGCCGTCATCGCAAGGCTCATCCGCACCTGCCCGACCGGCGTGTTCGGCGGTGCCGGACAGGGTACAGGCCTCGGTGTCACCCTCCCCTGCAGCGGCCAGTTCACCAGAGGTTTGGCCCGGCGCGTATTCGGCTGCGGCCATTTCCTTGTATTTGGTATAGCGCTGGGCAAACTCGGTCTCCAAACGGGTGTGCAGGGTCTTGGCTTCATCCGGGAAGATTTTCTGCAAGGCGGCGTAACGCACTTCGCCGGCCAGAAATTCCTGCATACTGCCGTCCGGTTCCTTGGAATCCAGGATGAACGGATTCTTGCCTTCATCGTTGAGCGCGGGGTTGTAGCGGTACAGCGGCCAGTACCCGCTCTTGACGGCCAGGTTGGTTTCTTCCTGGCTCTTGCCCATGCCCTTTTTAATGCCGTGGTTGATGCACGGGGCGTAGGCCATGATCAAGGAGGGGCCATCATACCCTTCCGCTTCGGTAAAAGCCTTGACCAGCTGCTGTTTATTGGCTCCCATGCCCACATTGGCCACGTAAACATAACCATAGGTCATGGCCATGGCACCCATATCTTTTTTGGCCGTTTTCTTACCGGATGCGGCAAACTTGGCAATCGAGCCCGTGGGCGTGGCTTTGGAGCTCTGGCCACCGGTATTGGAGTAGACTTCCGTATCGAAAACCATCACATTGATGTCTTCTCCCGAGGCCAGGACATGGTCGATGCCGCCAAAGGAGATATCATAGGCCGATCCGTCACCCACGAAGATCCAATGCGACCGTTTTTGGAAATGACTGGACAGGCTTTCGATTTTCTCCAAAAGCGGGTTATCCGAATAGGCGAAAAGCATCTCTCGGATCTGATTGCCGTATTGTTTGGCCCCTTCAGGATCTTTCATGTTGTCCAGCCAGCCTTGCATGGCGGCTTTCAGTTCATCGTCAATATCCGTGTCCAAGGCCTCGGTGACCAGTTCAGCCAATTGCTTGCGCTGCTGCAAAGAACCGAGCAGCATACCATAGGTGAACTCGGCCGGATCCTCAAACAGGGAGTTGCCCCAGGTGGGGCCGCAGCCTTCACTGTTAACGGTGTACGGAATCGACGGTGCGCTGCCGCCCCAGATGGACGAGCACCCCGTGGCATTACCGATCACCATGCGTTCACCGAACAGCTGGGTGAGCAGTTTGGCGTAGGGTGTTTCACCGCAGCCGGCACAGGCACCGGAGAACTCAAGCAGGGGCTGGTAGAACTGGCTGCCCTTGACCGTGTTGCGATTGACCAAGCCCTCGCGGACCGGCAGGCTGGAGGCAAACCGCTGGTTGGGAACCTGGGTTTCAATTTGCGTACTGAGCGGTTTCATGACCAGGGCCGGTTTTTTGGCCGGACAAATATCGGCGCAGTTACCGCAGCCCAGGCAGTCCTCGGCAAAGACCTGCATGCGGAATTTGTATTCCTTGAGTTCCTTGCCCAAGGCTTTCTTGGCCTCGAACCCCTCGGGCGCTTCTTTCAATTCATCGTCGGTCACCAGCACCGGCCGGATGGCCGCGTGGGGGCAGACCATGGCGCATTGGTTGCACTGGATACAATTATCGATGTCCCACTCGGGCACATTGATGGCCACACCCCGTTTTTCATACTGGGTGGTGCCCACCGGAAATATACCATCCGGCGAAAAGGCGCTGACCGGCAGTTTGTCGCCCTGCTGAGCCAGCATGGGACGCATTACATCGCTCACCCACTGCGGCTCGTCCGCGGCAGCGGCAGCCACATCACCGGCATCGGCCCAGCTGGCCGGCACATCGATCTCCACCAGGTGATCCAGGGTTTTGTCCACGGCGGCGTGGTTCATGTTAATGATCTTGTCGCCCTTTTTGCTGAACATCTGTGTGATCTGATCCTTGAGGTAGGCGATGGCGTCGTCCACCGGAATCACATTGGCGGCTTTGAAAAAGGCCGTCTGCATGATCATGTTGATGCGCCCGCCCAAGCCGACTTCTCCGGCGATCTTTACCGCGTCGATGTTGTAGAATTTGAGCTTCTTGCGCGCGATGGTCCGACGCATGGCAGCCGGCAGTTTGTCTTCCATCTCCTCAAGGCTCCAGGGGCTGTTGAGCATAAACGTGCCCCCGTCCTTCATGCCTTCCAGCACGTCATAGATGTTCACGTAGGCTGGATTGTGGCAGGCGATGTAGTCGGCGCTGTCGATCAGGTAGGTGGATTTGATGGGGGTTTGACCAAAACGCAGGTGAGAAATGGTCACGCCGCCCGATTTTTTGGAGTCATAGGCAAAATAGGCCTGGGCATACATATCGGTGTTGTCGCCGATAATTTTAATGGCGCTTTTGTTGGCGCCCACCGTACCATCGGCGCCCAGCCCCCAGAACTTGCATTGCACCGTGCCTTCCGGCGCCACATCAAAACCCGCTTCCACATCCAGGCTGGTGTGCGTGACATCATCGACGATGCCCACGGTAAAATGATTCTTGGGTGCCATGCCGTTCATGTTGTCGAACACCGCCTTGACCATGGAGGGGTTGAACTCCTTGGAGCCCAGTCCGTAACGGCCATTGACGATGGTCGGCATGTCGCCGCGTTCCATGAAAGCGGTGCACACATCCTGGTAAAGCGGATCACCCAGGGCACCCGGTTCCTTGGTGCGGTCGAGCACCGTGATGCGACTGGCAGTGGCCGGAATCGCCGCCAGCATGTGTCGGGCGGAGAAGGGACGGAACAGTCGTACCTTGACCAGCCCCACGGACTCACCGCGGGCATTGAGATAATCCACCACCTCTTCGATGGTCTCACACGAAGAGCCCATGGAAATGATCACCCGGTCGGCATTGGGATCACCCACATAGTCAAATAAATTGTATTTGCGGCCGGTCAGCGCGGATACTTTTTTCATGTAAGCGGCTACAATGTCCGGCAAATCGTTATAGAACGGATTGACGGTTTCCCGCCCCTGAAAATAGATGTCGGGATTCTGGGCCGTGCCGCGCAGTTCAGGGTTCTCCGGATTTACGGCACGGGCACGAAATCCCGACAGGGCTTCCATGTTGATCAGGCCGGCCATGTCTTTGTAATCGATCAATTCGATCTTTTGAATTTCATGGGAGGTCCTGAAACCATCGAAAAAATGCAGGAAGGGAACGCTGGATTCGATGGCCGCCAGATGGGCGACCAACCCCAGGTCCATCACTTCCTGCACCGATGCGGAACCCAAAATCGCAAAACCGGTCTGGCGCACGGCCATGACATCCTGATGGTCGCCAAAAATGGACAAGGCATGGCCGGCAATGGCGCGGGCGGTCACATGCAGGACCCCGGGCAGCAGTTCACCGGACATTTTGTACATATTCGGAATCATCAGCAGCAGCCCTTGGGAGGCGGTATAGGTTGACGTCAAGGCACCGGCGGCCAGAGCGCCGTGAACCGCAGCGGCTGCACCGGCTTCGCTTTGCAACTGGCGCACCAGCAACTTTTGGCCAAAGGCGTTTTTTCGTCCGCCTGCGGCCCACTCATCGCAGATTTCGCCAATGGGGGAAGACGGCGTGATGGGATAGATGGCGGCCACCTCACTCATGGCATAGGCCACGTGGGCGGCGGCAGTGTTCCCGTCGATGGTTTTCATTTTTTTTGTCATCGCTGCTCCTTGTATTCAGATCCGAATGCCGCCTTGAAGTACTCGCGGTTTAAGCGTGCAATGTTGGTAATCGAGATTTCCTTGGGACATTCCGCCTCGCATTCGCGTTCGTTGGTGCAGTTGCCGAAACCGAGATCATCCATGGTGGCGAGCATGTTCTGAACCCGCCTGGCCGCCTCGGGCCGCCCCTGGGGTAAAAGGGCCAGGTGCGAGACCTTGGCCCCCACGAAGAGCATGGCCGAGGCATTGGGACAAGAGGCCACGCAAGCCCCGCAACCGATGCACTGGGCCGCATCCATGGCCTTGTCGGCATTTTCCTGAGGGACCAGGATGGCGTTGGCATCCTGTGCGCCACCGGTGTTGACGGATACATAGCCACCGGCCTGGATGATCTTATCCAGGGCACCACGATCCACAACCAGGTCCTTGATCAGTCTGAAGGCCCGTGAACGCCACGGCTCGACCACCACGGTATCGCCAGTTTTAAAATGACGCATGTGCAATTGACACAAGGTGGTGCCTTTCTCCGCGCCGTGGGCCCGTCCGTTGACCATGCAGCCACACATGCCGCAGATTCCTTCACGGCAGTCGTTGTCGAAGGCGATGGGATCCTTGCCGTCTTTGGTCAGTTGTTCGTTGACCACGTCGATCATTTCCAAAAAACTCATATCCGTCGAGATACCGTTGGCCTTATAGGTTTCCAGGCGCCCCTTGGCATGCGGGTCCGCCTGGCGCCACACCTTGAGCGTCAGGTCTATGATTTTACTCACTTGTAGCTCCTTTGGGTAAGTTTGACATTCTCAAATTCCAAGGGTTCTTTGTGAAAGGCCGGATCGGTTTCATCGCCCTGGTACGCCCAGGCCGCCACATGGCAGAAATTCTCGTCATCCCGCAGGGCTTCATTTTCCCCGGTCTGGAAGTCTTCGTTGAAGTGGCCGCCGCAGGACTCCTGGCGCGCCAGGGCGTCGAGGATCATCAACTCGGCAAACTCCAAAAAGTCGGCCACCCGCCCTGCCCGTTCCAGGCTCTGATTGAATTGCGACTTTGAACCGGGCACCTTGACGTTCTTCCAGAACTCGGCGCGCAGTTCCTGGATCATGCCTCTGGCTTTTTCCAAGCCGGCATTGTTGCGCGCCATGCCGCAGAAATCCCACATGATCATGCCCAACTGGCGGTGAATTTCGTCCACCGTGCGCTTTCCATTGATGGCCAGCAGCTTGTCGGTACGTTCGGTGATCTGGCGCTCTTGCTGCACGAAAGCCTGATTGCTGCTGGCGACGGCCTCCAGTTCGGTACCGGCCAGGTAACCGCCGATGGTGTAAGGCAAAACAAAATAGCCGTCGGCCAGACCCTGCATCAGCGCGCTGGCCCCCAGGCGGTTGGCCCCGTGGTCGGAAAAGTTTGCCTCGCCAAGCACGAAAAGGCCCGGCAACGTGCTCATCAGATTGTAGTCGACCCACAGCCCCCCCATGGTATAGTGCACGGCCGGGTAAATCATCATGGGTGTCTGATAGGGATCGTCGGCGGTGATCTTGGCATACATCTGGAAGAGATTGCCGTACTTCTTCTCGATCACATCCTTGCCGTCGCGGGCGATGGCATCGGTGAAATCGAGGTAGACCGCAAGGCCGGTCTCGCCCACGCCTTTACCCGCATCGCACTGCTCCTTGGCATTGCGCGAGGCCACATCGCGCGGTACCAGGTTGCCGAAGCTGGGATACTTGTTCTCCAGGTAGTAATCGCGTTCCGACTCGGGGATCTGATGGGGGCTGCGGGCATCGCCCGGACGCTTGGGTACCCACACCCGGCCGTCGTTGCGCAGGCTTTCGCTCATCAAGGTCAGCTTGCTCTGGTAGGTGCCGTGAACCGGGATGCAGGTGGGATGAATCTGGGTGAAGCAAGGGTTGGCAAAACAGGCCCCGCGTTTATAGGCCCTGAAGGCGGCGGTGACATTGGAGGCCATGGCATTGGTGGAAAGGAAAAACACATTGCCGTACCCGCCGGTGCACAACACCACGGCATCGGCGCTGTGGGATTCCAGTTTGCCCGTCACCAGGTTGCGCACCACGATGCCGCGGGCCTTGCCGCCCACCACGACCACATCTAGCATTTCACGGCGGGGAAACATCTCGATCTTGCCCAGTCCGATCTGGCGCGACAGGGCGCTATAGGCCCCCAGGAGCAGTTGCTGGCCGGTCTGGCCGCGGGCGTAGAAGGTCCGCGAGACCTGGGCACCGCCAAAGGAGCGGTTGGCCAGGAGCCCGCCGTAGTCTCTGGCAAAGGGGATGCCCTGGGCCACGCCCTGGTCGATGATATTATTGCTCACCTGGGCCAGGCGGTAGACATTGGCTTCCCGGGCTCTAAAATCACCGCCTTTGATCGTATCGTAAAAGAGCCGCCAGATGCTGTCGCCGTCATTGGGATAGGTCTTGGCAGCGTTGATTCCCCCCTGGGCGGCGATGCTGTGGGCCCTTCGGGGGCTGTCCTGGATGCAGAACGTTTTAACATTGTAGCCCAGCTCGGCCAGGGTGGCCGATGCCGAACCGCCGGCCAGCCCGGTGCCGACGACGATGATATCGAATTTGCGTTTATTGGCCGGGTTGACCAGCTTCAGTTCGAAGCGATGCTTATCCCATTTTTGCTCCAAGGGGCCCGAAGGCACCTTTGCGTCAAGCTTCATAATCAATCCTTATATTTTACGAATTCGTCCGAACGGCGACTTTTTACAAGTTCATCATATCAAACAGGCTCTTAGACACTGAGACCGACAAATAGGGGAATGCAACTAAAGCCGATCCCGATGGCGATGGCGAACACCAGGCCGGCGGCTGAAATGATGGGCATATACTTCCCATGATTCATCCCCAGGGTCTGAAACGCACTCCAGAATCCATGGGAAACGTGCACGGCCACGATCAGCATGGCCGCCACGTAGATGGCGACATAAATGGGGTTTTGGAAAGCGGCGCTGACGATTTCGAAAATCGTGGTGGCGGATTTATCCACGAAATGAAAGTTCAGCAGGTGAAACAACACAAAGCCAAGAATCAGCAGCCCGGTATAAGGCATGGTGCGTGATCCCAGACTGCGCCCGCCGGCGCTTTTATTGACACGATAGCGCTGGGGACGGGCGTTCAGGTTTTGCAGGAAAAGAATCAATCCGGTGGCGACATGGATCAGGGCCATCAGCAAAAGACCGATTTCGGCGGCCCTTAGCAAAGGCCCCAGTGCATGGAGGTGCTCGGCATAGGCGTTAAATGGATCGCTTCCGCCATATATGGTCAGGTTGCCGGCCAGGTGACCGGCCAAAAAGCCGATGAATCCCAGACCGGTCAGGGCCATCAGCAGTTTCTTGCCGATGGATGATTGAAAGGTGTGGATGAGCCAGTTCATTAAAGCCTCCCTTGGGCGTCAGGTATGCGGCAATGGGTACAAAGAAACCGGGCCTTGCGGCCAGCGGTAAATGGGCGATCGATGCGTTAAGCCCGATTTCCATTTCATCGCGCGAAGCACTACAGCGTTTTCAACAGTTCAACCAGCTCCTTGACGGCATCCGCCGAATGATCCAGAGCCTTTTGCTCCTCGGCGGTCAGCTTGATCTCGATCACCTCCTCGATCCCACCGGCACCCAATTTCACCGGTACGCCGATGAAGAGGTCGTTGATCCCATATTCTCCCTGCAATAGCGCCGCGCAGGGTAGGATCTTCTTCTTGTCCTTGAGGATCGATTCGGTCATTTCCACGGCGGCCGAGGCCGGGGCGTAATAGGCGCTGCCGGTTTTGAGCAAGGAGACGATCTCAGCGCCTCCGTTGGCCGTCCGTTCCACCAGTGCCTGGATGCGGTCGGCGGAGATGAGCTCGGTGATGGGAATACCCGCCACGGTGGAGTAGCGCGGCAGGGGCACCATCGTATCGCCATGTCCGCCCAGGACGAAGGCGTGGGTATTTTCCACGGAAACCTTCAGTTCCATGGCGATGAAAGCCCGAAAACGTGCCGAATCGAGAACCCCGGCCATGCCGATTACCCGGTTTTTGGGAAAGCCGCTGGCTTCAAGGGCCACATGGCACATGGCGTCCAGGGGATTGCTGACGATGATCAGGATCGAATCGGGTGCCTGGCGGCTGACTTCGGTAACCACGGAGCGCATGATCCCGGCATTGGTCTTGATCAGATCGTCGCGGCTCATTCCTGGTTTGCGCGGGATGCCGGCCGTGATGATGACCACATCCGAATCCTTGGCCGCATCATAGCCGTTGGTTCCGGTCAATTTGGCATCATGTTTTTCAATGGGCGCGGCCTCGGTCAAGTCCAGGGTTTTTCCCTGGGGAACGCCTTCGACAATATCGATTAGCACCACGTCACAGAGTTCTTTTTCGGCCAGGCGCTGCGCAGCAGTGGCGCCCACATTGCCGGCCCCCACAACGGTTACCTTTTGATGCATTTCATCGTTCTCCTTCGTTTGAGTATTGTTCAACGTTTGAATTACTGATCGGTAAAAAACCAATTACGCGTCTTCTGCCTTACCAGGGCAGAAAAGGTCGCTTTCGCCAGAGTTCAAGGCGAGTGTTGAGAAATGGGGGCTGCCGTGGCAGGGAAATGATAGCGTCGCATCAGGAGGAAGGATCTACGTTTAGCGACTGGCGTCGCGTAGGCGCTGATCAATCCACGGCCCCCCATTCCCCTCCCCTTCATCTGCCGAGCGATCTCACTTGTTTAGGCGGCCATATCGGTGACCTTTTGGTCCGCGTCTTTGGTTTCCTTGTTCACTTTTCGCTTTAAAAAGTAGCCTTCCGGATCACACGTTTCGCGCAGCAGGCGCAGATCCGCTTCCGAGGGGGGGGTCATCTCCTTAAGATCCGGGGAGATGAGCAGCTCGAAACCGACGAGGTCTTGAATATCGGCGGCACTCATTCCGGGCAGGACCTCGAGGAGCATCATGCGACGGGTCTCATGGTCGAAGCCGAACAGGGCCTGGTTGGTGATGACCCGGTAGGGACCGGCCCCCATCACCCCGGCTTTACGGCGATAGTCGGGCGTTCCGTCGCCGAAGCCGATACTGGTAACAAAGTCGAGCCGTTCGACGAATCGGCGTTTTTCAAGAGCCATGATCGAAATCGTCTTTTCACAATTGGCCGCCATGGCGCCGGCGCCGCCGCTGCCGGGAAATCGGGTCCCCGTGCGGCTGTATGTCCCGCCTTGAAAATGGGAGTTGATGTTGCCGTACATATCAATTTGGGCACCGCCGATGAAGGCGTAGTCCGCGTATCCCCGCTGGGTCAGCTCAAAGGCCGCGCACAGGCCCTTGGCGAACAAGGCCTTGCGAAAGGCCCGGGTGTCACCCACGGAAAGCGGCATGCCCTGTTCGAGTATCGCCGCCAGGGAGCCGGCTTCAAAAATCATGTTCAGGTTGGGTGCATGGGTGAGTTGGGCGTGCATGGCGGCAATGATGGGCAATCCCGTGCCGACAAAAACGATGGTTTCGTCTTCCAACACCCGTGAACCGGTGTACGCAATCATTTCAAATGGGCCATATTCTGCCATTAGGGATCCCTCCTTTTCCGATGAGCCATCGGTAGCTGTTGTTAACGTCGCTCAGTCTTTGATAATGGGCTGCATGCCGTCTTGAAGCCTCAGCTCCTTCAATAACTTGTATGGCTTCTGAGCCAAAAACCCGTCAAAATCGTCGACGCCAAAAATATGCTGATCGTAGTAAGCCTTGAGTTTATCCTTGTTGCCGGTCTTTCTGAATTCGTCGCAAACGCTGCGAAACTCCTGAAAGTGGGGCATGTCGAACCAATAATAGCCGTAGCAGGCCCCAGGGGTTGACCCAAAGGGCTGTTCGATCACGGAATCGACCACCGGATAGGGAATCTCGGTCAAATTTGGATAGTTGCGGATATTCTCGTTGGGAATGATCTGCTCCGTGGTCACGATGCAGGCGGTAGCGGCCTGGGCGATCTCGGGGCAGGTGCACAGGGCACCGAAAATTCGGCAGTTGCCGTACTTGTCGGCCATGGGCACATGGACGATCCCCACATCCGGATGACAGGCCGGCACCAGATAGGCATTTTCCTTGGAGAAGGGGCATTCGATCATTTTGCCCCGGTTGAGCAGTTCCATATCGCTGCCGCCATGGTCGCGGGTAGGAATGAAAGGGATGCCCATGGCGCCGGCCTTGAAGCGCGCCGACATGCCGTAGTTGGTGTAGTCATCCAGTTCGATCATCCCATTGGCCATCAGGTACCGAAATAGAGGCGCAATGCCGATAACCTCATAGCCATACCAGGCCAGTTCGATGCGTTTGATGGAGACATGATCCGGGTCGAGAATCATGGCGCCGGCCAGCAACTCCACGCAGATGGAGTTGGATTGGAAAGAGAGGGTCAGGTCCCGGGCGCCGTGGCGAATGATCTCATGGATGATGGCCACGGGAACCCGGGTGTTGACGAAACCGCCGATGCCTAAATTGATGCCGTCCTTGATATGGGTCGCCACCGCCTCCTTCAAGGTGGTGCGCTTGTCGTGAAGCCCTTTTTTTTTGGCGACGGCGGCTTTCCTGGCCTCCATGGGCGTGGGGCCCCAAAACGCAAAGGGGCTGTCTTCACGCGCCGCGACTTCCCCTTTTTGGGAAGTAATGTTGCCGATGTTGGAACAGGCATGGTTATGCATGACAAAGTCCTCCAGGTTGAATTGCTACAAGTCTACGTCATTTTCTCACTGGCTTGTCGAGAAGGTAAATGGCTATTTTCGCGCGCGTCGAGCCAAGCTACTATAGATAAAAAGCACAGTAAATCGGCGCCGACCTGTTTTTCGGTGTAAGACAAGAAAGCGAATTGTCTATAGGTTGGCAACCTACAAGCGGAGGGAATCGATTCGGGAAACGCCATGGCCAGTCAGACGCGTTTCCCAACCAGAAAGGGATTCGGATCGGAGAGGAAATTACCGATCCTTAGCAGCCACGTTCATGCCAGCGCACGGCAAAACGAATCAATTCAGTGGCGTCTTGAAGTCCTAATTTTTCTTTGATGCGTTCGCGATAGGTGCCGATGGTCTTAATACTCAAGTTAAACTTTTCGGCGATTTTCCGGGTGTTATGCCCCTGGGCGAGGCAGCGCAATACCTCGAGTTCGCGATCGCTCAATGTGTCGATCAGATCGGCCGGGTCGACGGGACTACCGGCGGGATGGGTGACAAAGCGGTTTAAGATCGAATGGATTACACGCTTACTGGCGTATATTTCTCCGGCCAATACGGTTCTCACGGCCTTGACGATGGATTCGGATGTCTCATGTTTACGAATGTACCCCCGGGCGCCGGCGGCAATTGCCCTTCCGGCGTACAATGATTCGTCGTGCATGGAGAGCACCAATACAGGCAGGGTTTTAAAACGCTTGTTGATATCTCGAATCAGTTCGATTCCGCTGGGACCTTCGAGGGTGATGTCCACGATGACCATGTCAGGTTTCAGCCTGAGAATTTTATCCCACCCCTCGGTTACATTAGACGCCTCACAGCATACCTCGAGATCTTCTTCCTGGTGGATCAGTTCCTTGAGCCCGAAAATGAACACCGGATGGTCTTCGACGACCAGGATTCTTATTTTTCGTCCCTTTCCGGTCTGGTTTTCAGTTGATTCCATAATCGCTCCCGCTGAGTGAATCGTTGCTACGAAATATAACCTCAACCATTGTGCCAACGCCAGGCGTACTGCACATATTGAAATCGGCATTAATTTTTTTCGCCCGCAAGGCCATGATGCGCATACCGATACCGGCGGGTCGTTCCATGACTCCGGTGCCGTTATCCTGGATGCAAATCCAATATCCGCCAAGCGTCTTCAATAGGGTGACGATGATTCGATCCGCACGGCTGTGCCGCACAGAATTGTGGGTGGCTTCATGGATGATGTAATAAAGGTGGGTGGCCATGCTGTTGTCATGGAAAACAACCGCATCTTGACACATCAACTCACAATGGATTCCGAATACATCGTGGATGTTGTTGACCAGTTCCTGAACGGCGGAAATGAATCCGTCGATGTCCAGATTGACCGGACACAGCCCCCGGTTGAGGTTGCGTGCCTTGTTGATGGCCTCCATGGTCAATGCGCGCGCTTTCTCGGCAAGCTCTGCCTCCTCGAGGCCTTTATCGGCCAGTTTCTTTTTCAGCACCTTGCCGAGCACTTCGATGCCGATCAAATGGGGACATAGATCATCATGCAGGTCCTGTCCAATGCTCAGGCGTTCCTTTTCACTGATATCCATGATCTCCTTTTCCATGCGCAGGGCCTCGGTCACGTCCTCGATGGTGGCCAGAATGCACGGCTGTCCCCACAGCTCGATGCGTTCTGCAGATAGGTGCCCCGTGCGGATATGATGGGACTTTGTCCGAAATTCAATCGTTACCCCGCGAATACGCTGCTCCTGGGCGACGGTCCGAATGATCATTTGAGCATCTGCTGCATGAGCGAACAGACCGGTCTCGGCCAGGGTGCAGCCGATCAGCTCGTTTGGCGCATAGCCCGTTGTGGTGAGCAGGCTATTGTTGACATTGATAAACCGCTGCTTTTCTAAAGTGGCGATGAAAATCGCGTTAGGACTGGATAGAAAAGCCTTTGAGAACATCTCTTCTGAGTCGCGCAAGGCGTTTTCGACCTGTTGGCGTTCGTGAATCTCTCTTTTCAAATCGGTACTATATGCTTCTAATTTGGTCATGAACGTGTTGAAGTAAACGGCCAACTGACCGATCTCATCCTTTGTGGATGGCTGCATTCGCACCGTGAAATCACCCGTGGCACCGATATCGAAGCGATCCTTCAACTCGCGCAGCGGGTTGGTGATGGAAGTGCTGATCAGGAAGGTAATGCCGATAAACAACACCAGCGAAAAGGCCAGGCCAATGAGCATCAAACCGCGGATATGGCCCAAGGGGGCGTAAAACTCATCCAGGTAACTGCTCGAGGCCACAATCCAATCCAGCTCGGGCATAAAACTGAAAATGACCAGTTTTTCTCGTGAATTCAATTCGCCGGGATTTTTCCAGGGATAGATGATTTTGCCGCTTCGCTTGCGGCAGACCTCCTTGATGAATTCTCTGCCCGACGCATCCGTTTCGGTGCTGATATTGACCCCCTCGAGCTGGGGATGAATCACCAATGTCCCCGTAGTGGTCATCACGTATGGGTAGCCGGTCTTGCCGAACTGCAAATTCAAAATTTGTTCACGAAAATCATCGACATTGACCAGTTGGCTAAACTCCTCACGATAGGATGATGCCGAGATGATCCAATCCCAGGGTTCGAAATAGGTCATATGTAAAGCCTTGGGGCGTGCTTGTCGCTCACCAGGGTTTCTCCAGTCATATTCGAGGTATCCGGATTTTCTCTTTTTTTGTTGATTCACGAATGAGTGGTGAGAGATGTCGATCCCTTGCAGCGTCCGCTGGGGATGAACCTGCAGCACACCGTAACTATCGATGCAATAGATATAGCCCGAATTGCCGATTTTTTGACTAAGCAGTATATTCGCTGCCCGGCGCTTGGCCTCCTGTTCGGAAAAAGCCCCCTTCAGGAATTGATCGTGATAGTAGGAGACGATATCGCAATTTTTCTCCACAACCGCACGCAGGTAGTTTTTCAAGGAGACGGACACCGAGGTTTGGACCATGTCCAAAATTGTCGTCGTGGACGTGTTGAGCTCATTTTCGATATTATTGTGGATCGTTTCGCGCACGAGATAATAGATGATGCAGGCGCCCACCACCAAGGCAACAACAAACCCACCAAAATAACTAAAAAAAAGCTTGTATCGAATGGGTTGATTGGCCAAACGGTGCTTCAATTGCTTGATCTTCATAACGTCAACCCCGTGTCCAGTGATGGCGTCGTCATTGATGTCAAAGTCGTTTGGATCGGGTCTTGGTGGGGCCAATTTAGCCGATTAACACCGTTTCGGTGGTATCGTCAACGCCTTTCCCTTCCTAGCATATGCCCTCAACGAAAAAGGGCCGTGTCATCCCTTAAGGGGTGACACGGCCCGTTATTGATCGTTTAGAAAAATGAAGAATCAGGCGTTAATTCCCAGCCCTTCCGTCATCGCAGGCCTCATCCGCGCCTTCCCGACCGGCGTGCTCGGCGGTACCGGCCAAGGTGCAGGAATCACTGCTATCATCTGCTTCAGCCAGTTCACCAGCGGCCTGGGCAGGTTTGAACTCCGCTTCAGCCATTTCCTTGAGTTTGGCATAGCGCTGGGCAAACTCGGCCTCCAAACGGGTGTGCAGGGTCTTGGCTTCATCCGGGAAGATTTTCTGCAAGGCGGCGTAACGCACTTCGCCGGCCAGAAATTCCTGCATACTGCCGTCCGGTTCCTTGGAATCCAGGATGAACGGATTCTTGCCTTCATCCGTAAGCGCGGGGTTGTAGCGGTACAGCGGCCAGTACCCACTCTTGACCGCCAGATTGGTCTCTTCCTGGCTCTTGCCCATGCCCTTTTTAATGCCGTGGTTGATGCACGGCGCATAAGCCATGATCAAGGAGGGGCCATCATACCCTTCCGCTTCGGTAAAAGCCTTGACCAGCTGCTGTTTATTGGCTCCCATGCCCACATTGGCCACGTAAACATAACCATAGGTCATGGCCATGGCACCCATATCTTTTTTGGCCGTTTTCTTACCGGATGCGGCAAACTTGGCAATCGAGCCCGTGGGCGTGGCTTTGGAGCTCTGGCCACCGGTATTGGAGTAGACTTCCGTATCGAAAACCATCACATTGATGTCTTCTCCCGAGGCCAGGACATGGTCGATGCCGCCAAAGGAGATATCATAGGCCGATCCGTCACCCACGAAGATCCAATGCGACCGTTTTTGGAAATGACTGGACAGGCTTTCGATTTTCTCCAAAAGCGGGTTATCCGAATAGGCGAAAAGCATCTCTCGGATCTGATTGCCGTATTGTTTGGCCCCTTCAGGATCTTTCATGTTGTCCAGCCAGCCTTGCATGGCGGCTTTCAGTTCATCGTCAATATCCGTGTCCAAGGCCTCGGTGACCAGTTCAGCCAATTGCTTGCGCTGCTGCAAAGAACCGAGCAGCATACCATAGGTGAACTCGGCCGGATCCTCAAACAGGGAGTTGCCCCAGGTGGGGCCGCAGCCTTCACTGTTAACGGTGTACGGAATCGACGGTGCGCTGCCGCCCCAGATGGACGAGCACCCCGTGGCATTACCGATCACCATGCGTTCACCGAACAGCTGGGTGAGCAGTTTGGCGTAGGGTGTTTCACCGCAGCCGGCACAGGCACCGGAGAACTCAAGCAGGGGCTGGTAGAACTGGCTGCCCTTGACCGTGTTGCGATTGACCAAGCCCTCGCGGACCGGCAGGCTGGAGGCAAACCGCTGGTTGGGAACCTGGGTTTCAATTTGCGTACTGAGCGGTTTCATGACCAGGGCCGGTTTTTTGGCCGGACAAATATCGGCGCAGTTACCGCAGCCCAGGCAGTCCTCGGCAAAGACCTGCATGCGGAATTTGTATTCCTTGAGTTCCTTGCCCAAGGCTTTCTTGGCCTCGAACCCCTCGGGCGCTTCTTTCAATTCATCGTCGGTCACCAGCACCGGCCGGATGGCCGCGTGGGGGCAGACCATGGCGCATTGGTTGCACTGGATACAATTATCGATGTCCCACTCGGGCACATTGATGGCCACACCCCGTTTTTCATACTGGGTGGTGCCCACCGGAAATATACCATCCGGCGAAAAGGCGCTGACCGGCAGTTTGTCGCCCTGCTGAGCCAGCATGGGACGCATTACATCGCTCACCCACTGCGGCTCGTCCGCGGCAGCGGCAGCCACATCACCGGCATCGGCCCAGCTGGCCGGCACATCGATCTCCACCAGGTGATCCAGGGTTTTGTCCACGGCGGCGTGGTTCATGTTAATGATCTTGTCGCCCTTTTTGCTGAACATCTGTGTGATCTGATCCTTGAGGTAGGCGATGGCGTCGTCCACCGGAATCACATTGGCGGCTTTGAAAAAGGCCGTCTGCATGATCATGTTGATGCGCCCGCCCAAGCCGACTTCTCCGGCGATCTTTACCGCGTCGATGTTGTAGAACTTGAGCTTCTTGCGCGCGATGGTCCGACGCATGGCAGCCGGCAGTTTGTCTTCCATCTCCTCAAGGCTCCAGGGGCTGTTGAGCATAAACGTGCCCCCGTCCTTCATGCCTTCCAGCACGTCATAGATGTTCACGTAGGCTGGATTGTGGCAGGCGATGTAGTCGGCGCTGTCGATCAGGTAGGTGGATTTGATGGGGGTTTGACCAAAACGCAGGTGAGAAATGGTCACGCCGCCCGATTTTTTGGAGTCATAGGCAAAATAGGCCTGGGCATACATATCGGTGTTGTCGCCGATAATTTTAATGGCGCTTTTGTTGGCGCCCACCGTACCATCGGCGCCCAGCCCCCAGAACTTGCATTGCACCGTGCCTTCCGGCGCCACATCAAAACCCGCTTCCACATCCAGGCTGGTGTGCGTGACATCATCGACGATGCCCACGGTAAAATGATTCTTGGGTGCCATGCCGTTCATGTTGTCGAACACCGCCTTGACCATGGAGGGGTTGAACTCCTTGGAGCCCAGTCCGTAACGGCCATTGACGATGGTCGGCATGTCGCCGCGTTCCATGAAAGCGGTGCACACATCCTGGTAAAGCGGATCACCCAGGGCACCCGGTTCCTTGGTGCGGTCGAGCACCGTGATGCGACTGGCAGTGGCCGGAATCGCCGCCAGCATGTGTCGGGCGGAGAAGGGACGGAACAGTCGTACCTTGACCAGCCCCACGGACTCGCCGCGGGCATTGAGATAATCCACCACCTCTTCGATGGTCTCACACGAAGAGCCCATGGAGATGATCACCCGGTCAGCCGTGGGATCGCCCACATAGTCAAACAAATTGTACTTACGGCCGGTGAGGGCGGATACTTTTTTCATGTAGTCGGCAACGATATCCGGTACATCATCATAAAATGTGTTGACCGTTTCCCGTCCCTGAAAATAGATGTCGGGATTCTGAGCCGTACCGCGCAGCTCCGGCGCTTCCGGATTGACCGCCCGTGATCTGAAATTCTCCAGGGCCTCCATGTTAATCAACTTGGCCATGTCCGCGTAATCGATCAATTCGATCTTTTGAATTTCATGGGAGGTCCTGAAACCATCGAAAAAATGCAGAAAGGGAACGCTGGATTCGATGGCGGCCAGATGGGCGACCAATCCCAGGTCCATCACTTCCTGCACCGATGCGGAACCTAAAATCGCAAAACCGGTCTGGCGCACGGCCATGATATCCTGATGATCGCCAAAAATGGACAACGCATGGGCGGCAATGGCGCGGGCGGTCACATGCAGGACCCCAGGCAGCAGTTCACCGGACATTTTGTACATGTTCGGAATCATCAGCAGCAGCCCCTGGGAGGCGGTATAGGTTGAGGTCAAGGCACCGGCGGCCAGAGCGCCGTGAACCGCGGCCGCTGCACCGGCCTCGCTTTGCAGCTGGCGTACCAGCAGGGTTTGACCAAAGGCATTTTTAAGCCCGTTGGCGGCCCACTCATCGCAGATTTCTCCAATGGGGGAAGACGGCGTGATTGGATAGATGGCGGCCACCTCACTCATGGCATAGGCCACGTGGGCGGCGGCAGTGTTCCCGTCGATGGTTTTCATTTTTTTTGCCATAACTGCTCCTTGTTACGGGTTAGATAGATGACATCGACTCTGCGGCAACCAGTTTAAGGGGGGGGTTACCGCAGAAGTTTAATTACACATAGCAAACGGCGGGAGAAATCAAGAATCTTGGGTGCACCGGTTTTGCTGACGACTTACGAAAAAGACGATATTTAAATCACATTATTTCAGAATTGGCAAGTATAAAGTGAAGATGGTTTAGTGTCATCTAACTTTTTCAATTATTGAATTTATGCTCATTTCTCATTCACTTTAGCTCAATCGGCCATTTCATCAAAGCGGCACTTGAGCATCAACGATTCTCCGTCAAACGAAGTTTTTACCTTATACGGCAGCGTCTTGAACAGATTGATCATGGCTTTGTTCTTCGGCGATGTATAAGCCACCAGACCGGTAATGCCATTTTCACGGGCCGCCCGGGCGAGTTTGCGAAGGAAAATTTTTCCCAGCCCCTTGCCCTGATAGTCTTTGGAAATGGAAAAGGCCACCTCGGCAACGTTGCTTTCGATTAGCAGAAGATATTCGCCAACCCCGACCACCCGGCCAAAGCCGAACTCACCCACCACCGCCACCAGGGTAAGGTCCTTGATGTAATCGATCTGGGAGCGAGTCTCCACGTCATTGCGGTCAAAGCTGAGCTTGTCATGAAAAAAGCGCAGTTGAACGTCTTCCTTGTCAAGGCTGTAGTAATGTTCCTGAATGCGACGTTCATCCACCGGCTTGGACGGCCGGACAGTGATCTTCTCATCACCGTATTCGATAGTCTCTTCCAGATGAATGGGATAAATGCCTTTGGTTGCCTCGCCCAGGCGACGATCGCTGCCAATCAGCCGAGCCTCCTTGGCCGCACTGAAAAGCCAATCGCGATGATCCGGGTGAGCAATACCGATCAAGGCCAGTACGCGTTCCTGGAGACTCTTGCCAAACAGGTTGACGGCGCCATATTCGGTGACCACATAGTGCACGTCCCCCCGCGGTACCACGACAGCCGCGTCCCCCAGAGACGGTACAATATGACTGCGCTTGCCGTCCCGGGAGGCGGAATAGAGCATGATAATCGACTTGCCGCCCTTGGAGCGTTTGGCACCCCGCACAAAATCCGGGATACCGGAAACACCGGCGAAAAACGTATGCTCGGACGCCTCGGCCGCCACCTGTCCGGTAAGGTCCATGGAATGGGCCACATTCATGGAGACCATGCGATTATGCTGAGAAATGACAAAGGGATCGTTGACATAGTCCGAAGGCCTGAAATCCACGGCTGGATTGTCATGTAGAAACTCGTAAAGGTTGGGGCTGCCGATGGCGCAGGAAGCCACCAGTTTTCCATCATTGAGCCCTTTTTTGCGGTTGGTGATCACCCCCTTGGCATACAGGTGCATGATATCATCGGTCATGTATTGGGAGTGAAATCCCAGATCGTTCTTTTCGCCCAGTCCCTTGATGGTGGCCTGGGAGGCGGCGTCGAGCCCCATCTGCAGGGTGGTCCCGTCCTCGATCAGCCGTGAAATGTGCTTTCCAGCCCACTCGGCGGCACCGGACCGCTTGCGCAGATCAACCGATAACAGCGGTTCTTCATGCTCCACAATGACATGCACCTGGTTGACATGCAGAAAACTCTGCCCCATGGTGCGGGGCATTTTCGGGTTGACCTGGGCAATTACCAGATCGGCGCTTTGGGCAGCGGCCAGGGTGATATCCACGGACACCCCCAGACTCAACCAGCCGAAATCGTCTGGGGGCGCAACCTGGATCATGGCCACGTGGATGGGCATTTTTCGTGATAAAAACAAGCCCGGCACCTCGGACATATTCATGGGCGTAATAAACCGCATGTACCGGGCGATACTCTCCGTATCCGCAGAGCCTAAGTAAATGGTCCGGATATTCAGACTGTGGTCGTGAGTCTTGTCAGCAATTTCGGACAGCGATGTGGTCTCGCGGCTCATCAGCCGCACAATTTCAAGCCCGCTGAGTTTGAGGGTGGCCTCGGACAGCGCCTTGACCAGCGCCTGGGGCTCTCCCGTGGCGCTGCCGATAAACACCCGCTGACCCGGGCGAATCATGGCAATGGCCCCCGCTGCTGTTTTGCGTTTTTCCACATAGCTGTCTGCCCAGTATATCGACCGTGTCATGATCCGCCTCCTTATCGCCTATTTGAAACATTGGGTTGAAGTGCGCGGCCGGATTGATCGCGCTGCCGGCTACTCGGGCATTTCCAAAATAAAGCGACAGTCCGCCACGGTAACGCCCTCTCCTTCCGGGTGGACCAGCAGCGGGTTGATGTCCAACTCCTTGATCTGCGGGTGATCCACGACCAGTTCAGACAGCCCCACCAACATCCGTTCGATGGTGGCAATATCCGTCTTGGGTGCACCGCGATAGCCGCAGAGCAGTTTGTGTCCCTTGATGCTGCGCACCATGTTGCGGGCACCATTGCGGGTCAGCGGCGCCAAACGGAATGCGACGTCCTGGAAGATCTCCACAAAGATACCGCCGATGCCGAACATGATCAGCGGACCAAAAGTGGGGTAACGGGTCATTCCCAGAATCACCTCGTGTCCCTTGGGTGCCAGCCGTTGAATCAGCACGCCGGTGATCTCTGCGTCCGGACTATAGGCCTTGGCGTTGTCCACAATGGTCTGATAGGCCGTCATGACCGCCTCCCGACTGTCCGGGCCCACAATAACACCGCCGGCATCGGATTTGTGGATGATCTGGGGCGAGACGATTTTCATCACCACGGGAAACCCCATCTTTTCCGCTTCATCACCGGCCATTTCCGCGCTTGTGGTCAGAACCGTGGGCAATACATTGAAACCATAGCACTTGAGCAGTTCCGTACCACCGATTTCACCCAGGTAGGTTTTGCCCTGTGCCAAGGCGTCGGCAATGATTTCCGCGGCCCGCTGTTTGTCGTGTTTGACGGAAAATGGCGCCAGTTCCTGGCGATTGAGCCAGCGGGAATAGCGGTACAAGGCGCCGAATGTTTTTGCGGCACTCTCTGGGAAACGATACACCGGCACCCCTTTTTCCTGCAGATATTTCACACCGGCGGACACATCGATAATCCCCATGAAACAGCACAGAATCGGTTTGTGAGAACGGCGGGCAATGCGGACAATGGCCTCGGCGGTACCAATGGCGTTGGTCATGCTCTGGGGCGTTAGAATTACCAGGGCACCATCCACACCTTCATCTCTGATAACGGCTGTAAGCGCATTTTCATACCGATCCTGGGCCGCATCACCGATCACGTCAACGGGGTTGTTGAAATTGGCTGTCTCGGGCAAATGACTTTTCAGCGCTTCGACGGTCTCCTCGCTGAATGTGGCCAGCTCCAGCCCCGAGGAAACGGTCATGTCCGTGGCCACGATCCCGGGGCCGCCGGCATTGGTGACAATGGCCACCCGGTTTCCCAGCGGCACCTTGCGCCGCATTTTACCCAGGGCGTTTTCATTTTTGTAGGCGAACGCAGTGCCGAAATCGAACAGCTCGTTGATGGACTCCACCCGGATAATTCCACTCTGCGTAAAAATGGCATCATAGACCGATTCACTGCCGGCCAGTGATCCGGTGTGTGACGCGGCGGCCTGGGCGCCGGCGCTGGTCCGACCGGATTTGATGGCCAGTACCGGTGTCGGCCGATCACCGCCGGTAATTTCCTTGACGGCCTCGATGAATTCCGGCCCCCGCTGCAGCTCTTCAATGTAGAGCATGATCACTTCGGTTTCCGGATCGGCGTGAAAATAGCGCAGCAGATCCAGTTCATCCACATCGGCTTTGTTACCAATGGAAACAAATTTGGAAAAACCAAAGTCCTTGTCCGCCGCAAAATCCAGCACCGCGGTACACAAGGCGCCACTTTGGGAAATAAAAGAAATGTTCCCCGCCGACGGCATCCTGGATGAGAAACTGGCATTGAGCTGCACATCGGCGTTGGGATTGATCACGCCCAGACAGTTGGGCCCCACTACACGAACGCCGGCTTCACGGCACATGTCCACGATCCGCCGCTCAATCTCGAGCCCCTCGCCGCCAACCTCCTTGAACCCTGCGGAAACAATGACCACCGCTTTGACGCCTTTATCGATGGCATGGGCGATGGCGGTTTCCGCGAAACGTGGGGGAAGAATGATAATCGCCAGATCGATGGAATCCGGTATATCCTGAATATCCGGATACGCACGCACGCTGGCAATGGATTTGGCTTTGGGATTTACCGGGTAAAGTGTACCGGTAAAGCCGCCTTTAAGGATATTGACAAAAATATCATGTCCCACTTTTCCGGGTGTACTAGAGGCACCCACCACCGCCACGGATGACGGGTTAAACAATGCATCAAGGCCTTCCATGATCTTAACTTTCCTGCTTTCTTTCGTTATAAATAAAAAAGGGATCGTGCTGGCTTCAAGCCAAACGCGCATCCCGATCCAAAGTTGGCCATCAAAACTCAGTCGATGACCGTCTCGCTTTCACTTTCTGCTAAATGTTGCCGATATATCAATCCTACTATTTAAAACGGGCGTAGTCCAGCAGTCCTTTTTACTATAGTGTTTAAGATAATGTTTTTGGCAAGGCCAGAGGGAGGAAGCTGTATAATCAATACTGCGACGACCGATAACGCAGCCCAAAAACATTATCTTGAATGCTATACCATTTCAGGTTGAGGCAGACCACCGACCACACCGAAATTGGTTTGACCATTAATACTCAAAGGGCATCCAGCCTGTCAAGCACAAAAGAATCAACACCCTTGAAATTCATCATCCTGCATGCTATTTAAGGCTGGTTCATTAAAAAAAAACATATCAAAAAAAGAATACGCTTACACAATTCATATTTTGGTCAGACCAATATTTCGTTATATCTGGCACATTCCCACGCATTGTGCAAGCCAATATGTTGAATTCAATGGAGTCCGATTTCAAGTATGCCACCCAAGCTTAAACCCATCAAACCCAAACGCATTTCCGATCAGGTCTTTGATCAACTGCGAGAATTGATTTTTCGTGGCGAATTCAAAACCGGAGATAAAATTCTAACCGAACGGGAACTGGCCGAAGCCTTCAGTGTCAGTCGCACCTCGGTGAGAGATGCCATCAACAAACTCGTGGTCATGGGGCTTCTGGAACAGCGGCAGGGCCAGGGTACATTTGTCTGTACACCGGAAACCAGAGATAAAAACCTGATCGGAACCATGGTGGAATCCCAGGATGCCTCGATCACCGACCTGCTCGAGGTCCGCATGGGCCTTGAGTGCAATGCCGCGGCCCTGGCTGCCACGCGGGCCGTGGACAAGGATTTCAAGTTTATGGAAAAAAGCATCGAAGAGATGCAAAAGGAGGTCGCCTCCGGACGATTGGGTACGGAAGCCGACGCGGCGTTCCACATGGCCATCGCCTATGCAACCCAAAATCCCCTTCAAGTCTTTATCATGAAGAATTTTTACGACTTTCTTTTTACCGGCATCAAAGTCAACCTGGAGGGACTCTATCAAATTCCAGCCAATATCGACACGATTCTGGAGCAGCACAGGCAAATCTACCAGGCCATCCGGGACCATGACCCGGAGGCGGCGTACCGGGCCATGAAACAGCATATTGATTTTGTTCACCAGTTCTATAAGAGACAGGGAAAATAGCGGGAAATTAACGATTCATGTTACCTGGCCAAATGGTCGATGACCATTTTGATGGACACTTTCATCCTGTTAAAGGCCTTGGCCAGTTTGGCGATTTCATCTGTGCCGGATGTATCGATATGGGTTTCGAATCTGCCCATACTGATATCGTCGGCGTTGTTGGCAAGATGCTTGATAGGACTCAAAATCATTTTTGAGAATAAAAAATTGATGACCACCACCAACAGCACAAAGGCCAACGCAATTATTTTGACAAACAGCATAGTTTTGTTTCTGGTGTTTTCAACGACCACACTTGCCGGCACTGAAACGGTCAAGGTACCAATGACTTCTCCAACGGATCGATGGAAGCCGTTTTCATTGCCGTGTCTATATTCATACCGGTCCAATAGCTCCTTGGGGGCCAAGCTGGGTTCACTGTGGCAGCGCATGCACCGCTTTTCAGCCACAATGGGTTTCATGATACAATAGACTTTTTCTTTTCCCTGGATTCGATATCCCTGCCACGCTTTCAATTCTGGATTGGCGGAGAACTTCTCAATAATGCTCATCTCAAACACATCGGCCTGGTTTATCGGATTGCGTGGATGAGGTGCTGCATGTTTGAAATAATATTGAGGGTATGACGCTTGGATTCCGTCAAAAATAGTTCGGGCGCAGAATGAAGAAGACATCCCTTCGACGATGAATCGGTCAGGCAACGCCTGGTATAAGGCGGGTTTGATGACGTTGCTGGTAAAATCGCGGGTTTGCTCCATTGTTGTCATCAACAGATGGGCTTTTTCGGAGACCTGATTTTCGGCATCTTTTTTCAGTCCGGAATCCGCTAAGAAATAAAGCATGATGATGGCGCATAAAAAGACGACGCAGATGGCTAAATTAAATTTAGCCCTTAAGCCGAATGATTGGGTGGAGGGATTGTCTGGTGCAAAATTCAAATTGATCGTCTTTTTTTTCGTGAGGCTCTTTGTTTCCGGAGGACGATTACCCACGTCGATCGCTTTTGTTTGCAGTTGCTTTTTCTCAGCAGCCTGGTTCTGCTCTGCATCCTGCTCGTTTCTGGAATCAGCGGCAACGATAATATGAGAGCATACCTTGCATCTGTATTTCAAGTTTGTTTGTCCGGTATCGGTGCCCTTGACAATATAGCGTTTTCCACATTTATCGCATCGGATAATTCTCGTGGAAGGATCTTTTGGTTCTAATTCCGTTAGCATGGTTTTCTTACATTCGTTATTTTTCTGGCATTAGGGTCTCATCACTGACGTTCGATACAACTTCGTGGGAAATGACAAATCAGATGTAAATAGAGAAAGAGAGAAGGAGAAGTCGCGTGAAGTAACATCGAAATTTGGCATCCATACCCTGCATCCTGGCAAATTGCAACAGGAAAAATACATACTCTTTATGAGTACTTTTTAATCAGATCGCCATATTTCTCATATAAAATTGAGAAGCCACCGCGCTCGCCCCCGTTGACACAAAATGAAAAACGGCTCGAAAGCGTCCCCCATATTGTAAAAAACAGGTGTGCGCGTTGAGCCGTTTTAAGGCACCGTCATTGAGTCTTAGACGGGATGTTGGGTCAGAAGGCGTTTACAGGAGATTTTCGAAAAAGTCGTTTCCCTTGTCGTCAACCAGAATAAACGCCGGAAAGTCCTTGACCGTGATCATATAGATCGCCTCCATGCCCAGTTCAGGATATTCCAGTACTTCCACCGAGGTAATGCACGCTTTGCCCAAGCGCGCAGCCGGACCGCCGATGGACCCCAGATAAAACCCGCCATACTTTTTGCAGGCGTCGGTAACCGCCTGGGAACGATTCCCTTTGGCCAGCATGACCATGGACGCGCCCTGGGCCTGGAAGATGGGAACATATGAATCCATGCGCCCGGCTGTCGTGGGACCGAATGATCCGGAGGCATAGCCTTCAGGCGTCTTGGCCGGACCGGCGTAATAAATGATGTGATCCTTCAGGTACTGGGGCAGGCCCTGTCCGCTGTCCAGCCTTTCCTTGAGCTTGGCATGGGCAATGTCCCGACCAACGATGATTTTACCGGACAGTTTTAGCCGCGTCGCCACTGGATATTTGGTGAGGATGGCCCGGATATCGTCCATGGGCTGGTCAAGGTCGATGGCCACCGCGTCGTCCGCCTCCCCTTTCGGCTCGGGCAGATAGCGCGCTGGATCGGTCTCCAATTGTTCCAGGAAAATTCCGTCGGCGGTAATTTTGGCCTTGATGTTACGATCCGCGCTGCAGCTGACCCCGATGCCGATGGGACAGGAGGCGCCGTGCCGCGGCAGGCGCACCACACGGATATCATGGCAAAAATATTTGCCGCCAAACTGAGCACCAATCCCCAACTGTTGTGCACGCGCCAAAAGCTCTTTTTCCAACGCTAAATCACGGAAGCCGTGCCCGGTCTCACTGCCGGCAGATGGCAGCGTGTCCAGATATCCGGCCGAGGCCAGTTTCACGGTTTTCAGATTGAATTCCGCCGATGTTCCGCCCACCACCACGGCCAGATGATACGGCGGACAGGCCGCGGTGCCTAAGGTTTTCATTTTGGCGGTAATAAAATCCACCAGGGTGTCCGGATTGAGCACTGCCTTGGTTTCCTGGTACAGGTAGGTTTTGTTGGCTGATCCGCCGCCTTTGGCGATGAAAAGGAATTTATACGCATCCCCTGGGGTGGCGTATAGTTCCACCTGTGCCGGCAGATTGCACCCCGTGTTTTTCTCTTCATACATACTCAGGGGCGCATTTTGCGAATACCTCAGGTTACACTTCGTATAGGCGTTGAAGACCCCCTTGGACAGGGCCGCTTCATCATTCTCACCGGTCCAGACCTGTTGCCCTTTCTTGCCCATGACAATGGCCGTGCCCGTATCCTGGCACATGGGAAACGCCATCTCAGCGGAGATGACGGCATTTTTAAGCATTTCCAGGGCCACATATCGATCATTGTCCGAGCTGTCCGGATCATCGAGGATCTTTTTCAGTTGAGCCAGATGCCCAGGCCGCAACAAGTGCGAAACGTCCCGAAACGCCGCTTCAGCAAGCCGTTCCAATCCCTCTGGGGCCACCTTGAGAATGGTATTTCCGTCGAACTGGGCCGTGGAGACATGATCGTTGGTCAACAGGCGGTAGGGCGTATCATCTTCACCCAGGGGCAGCAGCTCTGTAAACTTGAATTCTACCATGGGACTCCTCCTTATTCTTAATCTATTAAATGATTCTCGAATCGACGCCAAATCGATTGCCATGTAAAAATGAAGGGAGTTAATTTAGTGGGCGGGGTTTGATATTGTCAAGGTATTAAATGATGAGGGTCCAGATAACCATCAATCTGGACACACGCAAAACGATTGTGGATGCGTTATATCACGGGACACTGGCGGAAAAATGCACTTGGCCGTTTGCAAACCAAATAAACAAAAGGAAAAAAGAAAAATGGCAAAAAAAAGGGTATCCTCAACCAGCTAACAACCTGTTCAGGTCTTTATCCTTCTGGCGCCACAGGTCGTTAAGCCATTTTTGAAAATTGCGTTTAAACTGGACATCCTTCAGGTAATCGCCCACAATCTGGTTGGTAATGGGCAGGGTTTTCACGCGGACTTTGATTTCCTTGACCCGCCCGCAGGCAAAGTCCCAGAAAGTGGCTGCGCCCTGTGGATAGGCAATGGTAACATCCACCACCTCGCGCAGTTTGTCGCCCATGGCCGCCAGGACAAATGCTATACCACCGGCGCGGGTGCGAAGCAAATGCGTGTAAGGCGATCGTTGGCGGGCATGTTTTTCGTTTGTGAATCGGGTCCCCTCTACGAAATTCATGATCGAAACAGGCAGGTTTCTGAATTTTTCACAGGCTTCTCGGGTAATGTCCAAATCTTTGCCAATTAAATGAGGGTGTTTTTTCAAGTACTGACGCGAGTAACGCTTCATGAAAGGAAAATCCAGCGCCCACCAGGCTTGCCCCAGAAAAGGAAACCAGAACAGCTCCTTTTTCAGAAAAAACTTCAAAAAAGGAATTTTGCGGTGAAACACATACTGGAGCACCAGAATATCCACCCAGGATTGATGGTTGGCCACCACCATGTACCACCCTTTTGGATCAAGATTCTCAATGCCTTCCACATCCCAATGGATCCCGTTGAGCAGTTTCTGATTCAGCTTGTTCACGCCGATCCAAAAGTTGGCAATGGCCGTCAAGATTTGCCGGCACAGGTTTTGAATCGCCTTGAAAGGCAAAATCAGCCTGATCAATGCCACGATAAATATTGGAATGCAGCAAATAATCGTATTGAGCAAATAGAACAACACTGAGAAAACCCCGCGTGTTCCTTCAAATATCGTCTTAACCATGAAATGCCTCGCTGATAGCTATGAATAATGCATACACTGATTTGGTCGGCATATTTATTAAAACGGTCAAGAATCGACAACCCGGTGTTTGATGTCTGACAAAAGTTTTACAATCACGGAGAAAGAATGATGCGCACACAACCCGAAGGGCAGCGGGCCAAACCATCGTTGCGGTCCCCATGGCGCCTGGCACTACACGAAGTGATTTTCGAGGCGGACACCCCGGCGGGAAAAGGATTTGACGTTATCCTGATCATCAGCATTCTGGCAAGCGTAATAGCCGTGATGCTCGACAGCATCGCAAATGTACGGTTTGCCTACGGAGGCCTGCTTTACCGCATTGAATGGTTTTTTACACTGCTTTTCACCATTGAATACCTGATGCGTATAGTCTGTGTCGGCCGGCCACTGCATTATGCCATCAGCTTCTACGGAATCGTCGACCTTTTAGCGATTATTCCCACCTACCTCAGCCTGATTCTTCCGGGCAGTCAGTTTCTGTTGGTTATCCGCATCCTGCGTATTCTGCGGATCTTCCGCATTCTCAAGCTGGTGCCCTACCTGAAGGAGGCGCATCTTTTGTTGAAGGCACTAAAGGCCAGCGGACGTAAAATTGCCGTTTTTCTTTATACGGTACTGACCCTGGTGGTCATTTTCGGCTCCCTAATGTATGTTATTGAGGGGGAAATCAATGGGTTCACCAGTATTCCACGCAGCATCTACTGGGCCATCGTCACGCTGACCACCGTCGGTTATGGTGACATTTCTCCCCAGACCAACATCGGCCAGTCGGTTGCATCCATCGTTATGATTTTGGGCTACGCCATTATTGCCGTGCCAACCGGCATTGTTACCGTTGAGATGTCTCATTCTTTTAACACCCCCATATCCACCCAGGCCTGCCCTGAATGCAGCGCCGAGGGACATGATACGGATGCCCGGTATTGTAAATTCTGTGGTGCAGCCTTGTAACCCCCAGCGTTGCAACAGTGAAATCATAATATCATGCAGACCGATTATCGTTGCAAGGCCATAAAATCGTTCATATAACGAGTATATGCAAGCGAACCTGGAAAACCATTTTCTGTCCGATGGCACATTGAAAATAATCCTGTCCGGGTATTGGACCATTGACCAGACCGTTCCATCGATTGACAGCATCGCGGACCTGCCTGACACGACCGCCACGTCACGTATCCACTTCGACAGCAGGGATCTGCATCGGTGGGACAGCAGCCTCCTGGTATTCCTTGGCGCACTCCTGGGCCGCTACGATGCGCCCCATATTGCTATCGACCTGGATGGATTACCGGCAGGGGCACGGCAACTGCTCAAGCTATCCCAAACCGCCTCTCCCCGACTCGAAACCGCTGCATCAGCATCATCTTTGTCCCTTCTGGCGCGCATCGGTGAAGCCGGGATTGAAGGGCTTGCGGCGATAAAAAAAACCGTTGATTTCATCGGAGAGCTCGTGCTGGCCGGCATGCGTATGCTATCCGGCAGGGCCCATGTCCGATCCGCCGATGTTTGGCTTGTGGTACAGGAATGCGGTTGGCAGGCCCTGCCCATTGTTTCCCTGATCAGTGTCCTGGTGGGGTTGATTCTGGCGTTTATGGGCGCGGTCCAGCTGCGTATGTTCGGGGCGCAGATCTTCATTGCCGATCTGGTGGGCATCGGCATGGCACGGGAAATGGGGGCGGTAATGACCGGTGTAATCATGGCTGGCCGCACGGGAGCGGCCTTTGCAGCGAACATCGGTACCATGCAGGTCAATGAAGAAATCGACGCCCTGCAAACGCTGGGGATATCACCGGTTGATTACCTGGTGCTCCCGCGTATTATTGCCCTGGTGCTGATGATGCCGCTGCTTTGCATCTATTCCGATATGATGGGAATGGCGGGTGGCATGGTGGTGGGGGTCGGCGCATTCGATATTTCCTCGACCCAATACCTGACCCAGACCCGTCACGCACTGACCATAACCCATCTTGGCATCGGCATCGTCAAAAGCGCGTTTTTCGGTTTGATTGTCGCCTTTTGCGGCTGCATCCAAGGGATGCATTGTGGACGCAGCGCGGCGGATGTGGGCAAGGCCACCACCTCGGCGGTCGTCATCGCCATTGTTTATATTGTGGTTGCCGACGGTTTGTTTGCAGTGTTGACCAATACGCTTGGCATATAGGTTAGGGAGGATACCCCATGGATACCAAAGCGGCCCCATCGCCCCATATCGTCGTTCGCGATCTTACCATGGGATACCAGGATGTGGTTCTGATGCGCAATCTCGATTTCACAGTCAATCGCGGGGACGTGTTTGCCATCATGGGCGGCAGCGGATGCGGCAAAAGCACGTTGCTGCGCATCCTGATTGGCTTGAAAGCCCCTTCTGCAGGCAGTGTCCATTATGGTGAGATCGATTTCTGGTCGCTTGAAGAAGACCAGCGCAATCACATGCTGCGCCGGTTCGGCATTCTCTACCAGAGCGGTGCGCTGTGGAGTTCCATGACGCTTTCGGAAAACATCAGCCTTCCCCTGGAACTGTATACCGACCTAAATTCCGCGACGATCCGTGAAATGGTACATTTCAAGCTTTCCCTGGTGGGGCTGGCAGGTTTTGAAAACTACTATCCATCGGAAATTTCCGGTGGCATGCGAAAGCGGGCCGGCCTGGCACGGGCCATGGCACTAGACCCCCAAGTGCTGTTTTTTGACGAGCCATCCGCCGGTCTGGATCCGGTCAGTGCCAAAAACCTGGACGATCTGATCCTTACCATCAACGACAGTCTGGGGGCCACGGTCGTTATCGTCACCCATGAACTGCCCAGTATCTTTGCCATCGTGAGCAATGCCGTATTTCTGGACATCCACACACGAACCGCTGCAGCCACCGGCAGTCCCCGGCAAATGCTGGAATCCTCGGATAATGCAGCGGTAATCCGTTTCCTCACCCGCGGATCATCAAACGCGGAGATAAGCAAGGAAATCTGAATCAATGGCAAAAAGAATCAACACCACATTGATCGGCGCGTTTATTGTCGGCGCCATCACCCTACTGGTCGCCGTCATTCTGGCCCTGGGAGGCAGCAGCCTGTTTAAGGAATCGGATCATTTTGTGCTTTATTTTTCCGGTTCGGTGAAAGGCCTGGGAATCGGAGCACCGGTCCAGCTTAAAGGGGTGACGCTGGGCAAAGTTACGGCGATCAACCTGGTTTATGATCTTGAAAACGAGTCGTTTCTCAATCGTGTGGCATTTGAGATCACGGAAGGGGCGATCAAAGTCTGCGGTTCTCCGCAAAAAGTAAAGGCGCTCAGTGAAGAATCCACGATGGAGGAAACCGTCGACAAGCTGGTGGAGGATGGCCTTCGTGCCAAACTTAAAATTCAAAGTGTCCTCACCGGTCAGTTGTTGGTCGCCTTTGATTTTTACCCCGAGACCCCCATTGATCGGGTTGGCCTCAAAGACGAATTGCACGAATTGCCCACGCTTCCATCGGATATGGATGCGCTGGAACAGACCCTGGAAAATCTTGATATCGGCGGCCTGGTTGATTCTATTAAAAACGCGGCCAAGGGGTTTGATACGCTTGTCAATTCCTCGAGTATGCAAACGCTGGCGGCCAACCTCAACCAAACCCTTGCAGATTACCGCAAGCTGGCAGACGACCTGAAAACCGAAACGCGCGTAATGCTGGCCGATGCCCGCCGATTGATCAAGACCACCGAGACCCAGATTCCTCCAATGGCCCAGGGAATAACCGCCACCGCCGCCGACCTGAAGAAAACCATCATCCACCTGGACCAACAGCTGCAACCGGTCATGACATCCATCGAAGCCGCTGTGGTGTCGGCCGATCAAGCATTCGATCATGCCGATGCCATGCTTTCCAATATGGCCTACTTGTCGAGTGAGGAGTCGACCCTCATTTACCGGATCAATGAGACACTCACCGAAACACGCAAAGCCGCTCACGCCCTGGCGCTTCTGGCCGACTATCTGAACCGTCACCCAGAAGCCCTGCTACGCGGCAAAAAAGCTGAGGGAGGAACAAAGTGAGACCGTGCATACTCTTGGTCATCATAGCCATGCTGCCCCTTGTGGGAGGCAGCGCCTGTGTCAATGTAGGCGCTGGTCATTCACCCGAAACCCGATTTTTCCTGCTTGAAGCCAAGTCTGAACACCGGCCGAAACCAGAATGGGTCCAGCAGAAAAGGTTGGCCCACACCGCGATCGGCATTGGTCCGGTAGCACTTCCCCGTTATTTGGACCGGCCGCAAATCCTGACCCGCGTCAACAATCAGGAACTGCTGTCGGATGAGTTCAACCAGTGGGCCGAGCCGCTCAAGCTCAGCATTCCCCGCATCATGGGAGAAAACCTGGTCTCCCTTGGCGGGGGTGGGCGTGTCCGCATATTCCCCTGGCCCCAGTCCGCACGGATCAACATCCAGGTATCAATGGATATCCATCGTTTTGAATCCGACGCCAAGGGTAAGATTATCCTTAAAGCAACCTGGCGTATTGTAGATGTAACGAATCGTCAAACACAAAAGGAGCGGCTGGCGATCATAGAAAAGGCATCGACGGGCACGGGCATCGGTGGCAGGGTGGAGGCAATGAGCTTGGCGCTGGCGGACCTTTCGCTTGAAATCGGGGAAAATCTGGCGGAACTCATCCAGACACAAAAAGCATCAACCGCGCCGGAAAACGGATGAAAGCGTTCATGGATGTCCATCCAACGCCGCCCTGACCGCTTGCCCGAGCGTATTCCAGGTGTACGGTTTTTTGATATACGGCCCGGCCCCCAGGCGAATGGCGGCGTTGACGCGTTTGGTTTGTGAAAAACCGCTGGCGATGACTGCTTTCTGATCGGGGTGAATTTCAAGGATTTGTTTGAATGTGTCCAAGCCGTCCATGCCCGGGTCCATGATCATATCCAGGATGACCACATCCACCCGGTTGTCTTTCAAATATTCAACCGCCGCTTCACCGCTGGCGGCCACGGTGACCCGGTATCCCAATTGGGTCAACAGATCTGAGGCGATTTGACGCTGCTCCTTTATATCGTCCACCAGCAAAATGGATTCACCGTTTCCTTGGTAGGCAGAAACCGTGTCTTTGTCATCATCAACAATGGCCGGTATGCCCTTGCGGGTAACGGGGAAATACAGGCTGAACCGGGTGCCCTGCCCTTCGATACTGTCCACATCGATATATCCCCGGTGGTCCTCGACGGTTCCCCATACCACCGCCATACCAAGACCGGTACCGCTGCGGCCCATACTTTTTTTAGTGAAAAACGGCTCGAAAACATGCTCGAGGTCAGCCGGTGCGATGCCCGTGCCATTGTCCCTTACCGTTAGCACGACGTATTCTCCCGCTTGAATATCACTGTATCCTTTGAAAGGGCGGTCCAGAAAGCAATTGTTGGTACGAATTTTTATCATTCCGCCCTCGGGCATGGCTTCGGCTGCATTGGAAACAAGGTTCATCACCGTTTTCATCAAGTGCACATCTGACCCTGCGACATAGAGCAAGTCGGGTTCCAGTGATACATCAACGCGCACCCCTGGATGGAAGGACAGCATTTTATGGTGCTCCGGACTTTCAAGATACCGCTTTATGATGGCATTCAGGTTCAGTACCTTGCTGGTCACCACGCCTCTTCGGGTCAGCGTCAACAGGTCCTGTACAATGGCGGCGGCTTTTTTTCCCGATTCCTGCATCACCAGAATCGGTTTTCGAAGTGTGCTTTCCGTTGGAAGCTGCAATAAAATTAAGTCAGGATAGCTCACAATACCGGATAAAATATTGTTCAGGTCGTGGGCAACCCCGCCGGCCATGGTCCCCAGGATTTCCATTTTCTGGGCCCGCTGCAGCTTTTGGGTCAGTTTTTTTTCGGCTTCCTCGGCACGTTTTTTTTCAGCCAGATCGATAATGATGCCGCGAATTCCCACCGGCCGCTGGGATTTAACCACCGGTGTGGTATGAATTTCAACGGGAAATGTTCGGCCATCCAGGCTGCAGGCCATGGCCTCGAATCCATCCAGTTTTTTCCCACCGAGCAACTGTGGAAACTGTTCGAGAAAAGCTTTGGAAGATTCAAAGGAGAGCAGCTGAAAAACACTGACCCCACGCTTGATGTCATCTTTGGAAAACCCCAGCAGTTTCGTGGTGTTGCGATTGGCAAAGGTCAGCGTACCGTTGGAGTCCGTCTCGAATACAATTTGAGGCAGTGAATTGGCCAGTTCCCTGTATTTTTCCTCACTTTCGCGCAGTGCCATTTCAGCCTCGGTCCGATCATCGATTTCCATCCGCAGCTTTTTATTAACGCTGCGAAGTTCGACTGTACGTTCCGCCACGATGGATTCAATCTGCTGGTTTTTCAACGTTAATTTTTTTTCCGCCCGCTCTCGTTCCTGAATTTCTGCTTTCAAACTGGCAATCAAGCCGATTTTTTCGTGTTTGGCAGCTAAAAAATCGTAAATTTCCCGGTTTAACCGCCGAGCCGCCATAAACATGAACACACAAAAAAAGATCAGCATTGTCCCCATGGCCAGATGGAGTTTGTCACCATCCATAAAAAAGACAGCCACCAGGGGAACCATGGTGGGGATGCTGAAGGCGAAAAAGCCCTTGATAATGGAGGCGAAAACGCCCACCGATCCAGCAACCATGCCGCCCAGTACAAACGTGATGACCACTTGATGGGTCAGCGACGAATCAGGAAAAAGAAAAATGGGAACCGCGCCCCAAAGCCCGCCTGAAACGGCCAATGAAATGGTTAGGATTGTCCTGCGTGCGTTAATTTTATCTGAGGTGAGCGGGTGCTTGTGAAAATAGAGCTGAAGCACCATTCGGCAAGCACAAACGATAATAACACTGCTCATCCATAGCAGAACCCGATTACCTGGCACCGTGCCGTACAATACCATGGCAAGAATGATGGAAAGCAGCGCGGTGGCGCTGATCCCCAGGGTCGTCTGGTCGGTGAGACGTTGTACCTGGTCAATGGCGATGTTTTGCTGCGTTGGTTTTTCGCGTTCCAATACACTGTCCTGGTGTGGCGGTTTTATTCTTTATGTCATCGACTTCTTTTGGAAAAGCTTGACATAAAATAAAAGTCGTGTTCAAGCTTCTATCCCCATACAAGATAGTTGCAGAACAGCGACTGTCGCATCCTGCCGATTTTCGTCAAGAAAATACCCCATGGATGGTCGTCTGACGACTATTGATGCATTTCCCGGGGGGTTGAATCACAATCACACGACCGGCAATTTCTCTTTTCTGAAAGATTTGCCTTTTGGCATGGCCTGTGCTGTGTTCTCAGCGTTGACACGTTGTTAACAGAAATAATGGTCGATGGAAAATCGATAACCTCAGCAATTGTAATTGCTGAGATGTCCAGCGGGAATTCCGTCGATCCATAGTAAAAATGGATGAGCACCAACGAAAAGGAGGAGAGATAGTATGGCGGCCATTGGTTTGATCCGTTGCGAAAAGAACGAGAATCGCTGCCCCTTGACCGGATGTCTGAAAAGCCTGGAAAATCGTGTTCAGGGGTTTTCCGGTCACGAGCAGACGGAATTAGTGGGTGTATTTACCTGTCATTGTCCGGGGGATGACCTCATCGACAAAGCCAAAATTCTAAAGAGCAAAGGCGCCGACACCATTCACATCTGCACGTGCACCTTCGCCAGTAAAAATGACGGAGCGTGGGTTCAAGGGGGGGGGTTCTGTGAAAAGGTAGATGAATTGATGCAAAACGTTTCAAATGAAGCCCAGATTACCTGTATCAAGGGCACCGCTCACCTTCCTGAGGGTTACCAGCCCCAAACGTTTAGTTAGTGTCCATCCAGAAACGGCGCCTTTCACCCGATTCCGGCGTTGGGCAACAAATTCAAATCCTCAAAATATTACTAATATTCCTCCGGTTTGAATTTGTTGGCCGCCTTGGACTCGGGCAAAATTCACCATTTCTGGACGGACACTAGTCAGTGACAATCATATGAAAGCCGAACTCGATTGTGTTCCCTGCTTTGTACGCCAAGTGTTGCAGGCGGTCCGGATAGTGTCATCCGATCCATCCGTGCATGAACAAATGGTGCGTGAAATGCTGCCTTGGATCGCTGAAATGGATTTTCGACAGCCGCCACCTGTTTTTGCTCAACATGTTTACCGCCGCTTACGGGACCTCACGGGGGTGGCCGATCCATATGAGTCCATCAAAATCCATTTGAATCGCATGGCCACCCAGGTGGTATCACGGTTAACGGCGAGGCTCGAAACGGCAACGGACCCACTGCTCACTGCCGCCAAACTGGCGATTGCCGGCAACGTGATCGATCTGGGGGCCAGCGATGGCGTATCCGAAAGCGACGTCGTGGAATCGGTCAACCAGGTGTTGGCACAGCCGCTCGGCGGTGATATTGAACGGTTTCGGCAGGCAGTGGGTCGAGCACGGCGAATCCTCTATCTGGCGGATAACGCTGGCGAAATTGTTTTTGATCGCCTGCTGATCGACACCCTTGGTCCCGGGCGGATTACCATGGCGGTGCGAGGGGAAGCCGTGATTAACGATGCGACCATGGCCGATGCGCTGGCCGCGGGGCTTCCTGAAATCTGCGATGTCATCGACAATGGCTCAGACGCTCCGGGAACATTGCTCGATGACTGCAGCAGCGCTTTTTGCCGGCAATTTGACGAGGCCGACTTGATCATCGCCAAGGGCCAAGGCAACTTCGAAAGCCTTAGTGAATACAAAGGCAATATCTTCTTTTTTTTCAAGGTCAAATGCCCGGTGGTGGCGACCCATGCAAAACTTCCAGTCGGTACCCACGCCCTGTTGGAATCCCCCCTCAAATTGTGAATTTTGTAAGAATCCAAACAACTTGACAGGGTTCATACCTTATGGTAGCCTCAATTGCGATGAGAGGTTCCATTCAGATTTTATAAACACTGCCGATAATGGAATTGTATAAAGATTCCACGCGGGTCAGGGTCGCTCACGTGGATTGCTGTTTTTGATCCAAAAGTAGTTAAAAACGATGGTAAATGGGAGAATACTATGGGCGGTCGCCAAAAGTCCGATGCGCAATCTGAAAGCGCAAATGACCAAAATAATAACGAGGTCATCGATTTGACGCAGGTCATCCAAGAAGGCAAAAACGATGATGTCATAGATCTTACCAACGTCATTGATCAACCTAAAAAAGACCCGGATGCACTGAATGAAACCACCGACCCGTCACTTGACACAGATGACGCCCTAATCGATTTAAAAGAAGCGAATATGGATGAGGAAGCGCTCATCGATTTTGCGGAAATGGAAAAAACCCTTGAAGTTGACATTGCCGAATCATTGTTGGAGGAGGATGAAAACGAAGACGCCATCGACTTAGCGGAAGCGGCGACACCCGATGCGGCCCTTGACGCCGACCTGAACGATGATAGTAAAGATGACGATGAAGAAGAAGACATCATCGACTTGGCCGAAGCGGCGATACCCGATGCGGCTGTTGATGCCGATCTGGACGATGATGGTAAAGAAGACGATGAAGATATCATCGACTTAATGGAAGCGGCGATACCCGACGCTGCCATGGATGCCGATCTGGACGGTGAGGGTAAAGACGACGATGAAGATATCATCGACTTAATGGAAGCGGCAACACCCGACGCGACTGTTGATGCCGATCTGGACGGTGAGGGTAAAGACGACGATGAAGATATCATCGACTTAATGGAAGCGGCAACACCCGACGCGGCTGTTGGTGCCGATCTGGACGGTGAGGGTAAAGACGACGATGAAGATATCATCGACTTGATGGAAGCGGCAACACCCGACGCGACTGTTGAGGCCGATCTGGATGAAATCGCCGATCTTGACCCCACCTCTGAAATTATTGACCTTAATCTCGCGGAAGCGTCCATTCCCGCCGATGAAAACATAGATGACGACATCATTGACCTTGCGGTCATGGAAGAAGCCCTGGAAAGGGATCTGTCGGATACCTTGACGGATGACAGCCAGGACGATGAAGAGGAGGTCCTGGATCTGTTGGACTCGGTGGAGCCTGACATACAGGCAGTTCAGGAAGACAATGCCTCCGATTCTTCACCATCCAAGCCCCCCTTGTTTGCGGACACACTTGATACGAACGAAGAGATCGATATCCCTACCACCCAGGATACCGGGTACGATGAAGACCTCTTGGCACCGGATGAATACGATAATGACGACGACATCATCGACCTTGCGGAGATGGAAGCAGCCCTTGACACAGACATCTCCGAAAACATGCTTGAAGACGACCATAAGGAAGAAGAAAATGTCATCGATCTGTTAAGCGGTGCAGCGCCGAAACCCCTTGAAGCCATAGACGGAAAGGATGAAACGAGAGATGTGGGCCTGCCCCTGGACACAATAGATGAAAAGTCACCACGTGAAGAATCGCCAGCGGGCCCCCCTGTCTCGCTGTCCGAAGACCAGATCGAGGCAGCCCTTGAACGAACGATCCGCAATATCTACGGTGAAAAAATTGAACAACTGATGATCCAGACCATTGAAAAGACGGTTTTGCAAGAGATCGCAAAAATCAAGCAAGCCCTGATGGAAAATGATGACGACGTGTCGAATTGACCGTCTGCCTACTTTGAACAATCAACGTTAATGGGGATTATTTCAGTAATCCCCTTTTCCTTTTTATGCGGCCTGGTTACCCGACCTGGCCGTTGGCATAAGGAGTGTTTACCCCATGAGTCGTGATTTGCTGAGCAAAAGCTATTCCCCCGAAGATGTTGAAAAACGCTGGTACGCTTATTGGGAGCAGGAAAAACTGTTCGCTGCCGATGAAAATACCGCCAAGCCCCCCTATTCCATTGTTATTCCACCACCCAACGTCACAGGCGTGCTCCACATGGGTCATGCGCTGAACAATACCATGCAGGACATTATGTGTCGTTACCGACGTCTTAAAGGGGATAGTGTCCTGTGGATGCCCGGCACCGACCATGCCGGTATTGCCACGCAAAATGTGGTCGAAAGAAAGCTGGCGGCCGAGGGAACCGATCGACATCAACTCGGTCGAGCGAATTTCATCAAAGCCGTATGGGACTGGCGCAAGGAGTACGGTAGCGCCATCATCAATCAACTCAAGCGACTGGGGGCATCCTGTGATTGGGATCGGGAGCGCTTTACCATGGATGAGGGGCTGTCCAAGGCGGTAAGAAAAGTTTTTGTCCAGCTGTATGATGAAGGCCTGATCTACCAGGGCGATTACATCATCAACTGGTGCTGCCGGTGTCATACCGCCCTGTCTGACCTGGAAGTGGAGCATGAGGATCTCGACGGCCATTTTTATCATATCCGGTATCCGTTTGCCGACGGGTCCGGATCGGTCACTGTGGCCACGACTCGACCGGAAACCATGCTCGGCGATACGGCCGTCGCCGTTCATCCCGACGATGAACGGTATGCCGATCTGTCCGCTACCGCGGTGATCCTGCCGCTCATGAATCATGAAATTCCCATCATCCGTGACGCCTATGTGGATCTGTCCACCGGCACGGGCGCACTGAAAGTCACGCCGGCCCACGATCCCAACGACTTCGAAATCGGCACGCGCCACAACCTGCCATCCGTCAAGGTGATTGCCGACGATGGCACCATGACTGAAGCGGCGGGTCGGTTCAGCGGTATGGATCGCTTTGAATGCCGCAAAGCCGTTGTCGAGGCCCTGCAGGCCGAGGGTTTGTTGGAGCGCATCGAGGCCCACCGCCACAGTGTGGGGCATTGCTATCGTTGCAAAACCGTGGTCGAACCCAACTTATCCCGTCAATGGTTCGTTAAGGCCAAACCGCTTGCCGAAAAGGCCATTGAGGCGGTGGAAACCGGTAAAACCCGGATTATCCCGGAATCGTGGACCAAGACCTATTATGAATGGATGTATAACATCAGAGACTGGTGTATTTCGCGCCAGATCTGGTGGGGTCATCAGATTCCGGCCTGGACCTGCCAGTCCTGCCAGCGGATGATTGTGGCCATGGAAACGCCGGATGTTTGCCCGGACTGCGGATCGGCCGACCTGGTTCAGGAAACCGATGTGCTGGATACCTGGTTCAGCTCGGCCCTGTGGCCCTTTTCCACCATGGGCTGGCCGGATCAGACGCCACTGCTTAAAAAATACTACCCGACATCGGTCCTGGTCACCGGCTTTGATATTCTCTTCTTCTGGGTAGCGCGCATGATGATGATGGGCATTCATTTCATGGGCGAGATCCCCTTCCGCGATGTTTACGTGCATGCCCTGGTGCGCGACGAAGAAGGCAAGAAAATGAGCAAATCCAAGGGTAATGTCATTGATCCGCTGAATGTCATCGAACAATACGGCACAGATGCATTCCGCTTCACCCTGGCCGCCTTTGCCGCTCAGGGGCGGGATGTAAAAATGAGTGAGAAACGGGTCGAAGGCTACCGCCACTTTATCAACAAGCTGTGGAATGCGGCGCGCTTTTCGCTGATGCATGTGCAGCAGGGATTCGATGCCATCGACGCGCCCAACATCTCACTTCAGGATCGCTGGATCATTTCCCGTCTCAACCGGGTCGCCAGACAGACTGAAGCGGCGCTTGACGCCTACAAGTTCAACGAAGCTGCCGGTGCGGTGTATCAATTTGTCTGGCACGAGTTGTGCGACTGGTATCTGGAGGCCATCAAGCCCACATTGTACGACAACGACAATGCCGAAAAAAAGAACGCAACCCTGTCCGTTCTCTACACTGTTCTCAAACAGGCCCTGGTTCTGATGCACCCCTTTGCGCCCTTCGTAACCGAGGAAATCTGGCATAGCCTGCCCGGCACAGATGGATCGATCATGCAGGCCCGCTGGCCGGAATCCATCGCACCCGGTGAAGACGACACCGTTGAACAGCAAATGGAAACCATCATGGCCGTGATTACCGGTGTCCGTAATGTCCGTGGAGAAATGAATATTTCTCCGTCTACGGCCCTGACCGTGGCGGTGTTACTCGAGGATGATGCCCCACAAATCGGAGACCTGATCGAATCCAACCAGACGCTGATTTCCAACCTGGCACGCCTTACCAGCATTACCGTGGATGCAAAAATGCAACGGCCTAAAGCAGCAGCCACCGTGTTGGTCCAGAATGCCACCGTTTTTGTCCTGCTGGAAGGGATTATCGACTTTGCTCAGGAACATTCCCGCCTGGAAAAGGAGATCGGCAAACTTTCCAAGGAACTGGCCGGGATGAGCAAAAAGCTGGGCAATGAGGATTTCCTGAGAAAAGCACCGCCTGCGGTGGTGGATGGGGTGAAGGAAAAGCATGCAACCATGCTTGAGAAAAAACATGCCCTGGAGGCGACCCAGGCGCGCATCAAGGAAATGATGGAATAACCATGCATACCACACAAGACCTGATCGATCTGGCATTGAAGGAAGATATCGGCCCCGGCGATATCACCACGGACAATATCGTTCCCGTAAACGAGAAGGGCCAAGGTGTTATCGTGGCCAAACAGGACCTGGTTATCGCCGGCCTGGAAGTCGCCGAAAAAGTGTTCACCATCCTTGACCCAGAGACCCGATTTACACGCCACGTCAAGGAAGGCGATCGTGTTGCCAAAGGCACCACGGTTGTTACCATCGAGGGCACGCTGGCCACGCTGCTCAAAGGCGAGCGCACGGCCCTGAACTTCCTTCAGCGCCTGTCCGGCATCGCCACGCAGGCACGCGATTATATTGCCGCTGTTGCCGGGACATCGGTCAAGCTGGTGGACACCCGCAAAACCACCCCGGGATGGCGGGTTTTGGAAAAATATGCCGTGCGCATTGGCGGCGCCTATAACCACCGCATGGGCTTGTACGACGGTGTGCTGATCAAAGACAATCATATTGCCGCAGCCGGCGGAATCGCCCAAGCCGTGGAACGGGTCCGTCAGGCGATTTCACATCTGGTCAAGGTGGAGGTGGAGACCACCACGCTTGAAGAAGTCCAGGAGGCGCTTGTCGCCGGCGCAGACATCATCATGTTGGACAATATGGACCTGGATCAGATCCGTGAAGCGGTGGGAACAATCAATAAAAAGGCCCTGGTCGAGGTGTCCGGCGGGGTCACCCGTGAACGGCTCAAGGATTTGGCCCAGACCGGCGTGGATCTGATCTCCATCGGTGCCCTGACCCACTCGGCTGTCGCCGTGGACCTCAGCATGAGAATAACCAAGACATGATTCCCATTCGAGACACCACCCCATCGAGAACCGTCCCGGTGGTCAACAACACCATCATCGGCATCAATGTGGTGTTCTTTCTGGTACAATTGGCTCAGGGACCAGACCAAAATCATTTCGTCTATGTGTACGGCCTGGTCCCGGCCAAACTCACCGATCCGCGCATATCCTCCTATTTTTCCTTCGGCCAGCAGATCATTTCGTTCTTTACCTTCATGTTTCTGCACGGTGGGTTCATCCACCTGATCGGCAACATGTGGTCCCTTTTTATTTTCGGTGACAACGTCGAAGACCGCCTGGGCTCGCCTCGCTATGCCCTGTTCTATCTGCTTTGCGGTATGGCTTCCGGCCTGGTCCACTTTATCTTCAACGCCCATTCCAATATCCCCACCATTGGGGCCAGCGGTGCCATTGCCGGTGTCATGGGCGCTTATTTCATTCTTTATCCCGGTTCACGCATTCTGACCCTGATCCCGATCATTTTCATACCCTGGTTTGTCGAAATTCCAGCCTTTATTTTTCTGGGATTCTGGTTTCTATTGCAGTTTTTAAACGCCGCCGGAAGCGGTGGGCAGGCCGGCGGAATCGCTTGGTGGGCCCATATCGGGGGGTTCATTTTCGGGGTTATTTTTCTCAAACTTTTCGATCGCATTCCCACGACCGGCGTTGCCGGCAGGCTGCGCCAGGCAACCGAAAGAAAGCATTCCCACCGCTTCCAGGTGGTGAAAACCGCTCACGGAAAAGAGGAAGCCAATCTTTACGGGACCCTGACCATTACCCAGTACGAGGCCATGGTTGGCGCGCGCAAGCTGATCACGGTCCCATGGGGGCTGCAAAAACGCCTGTACCATGTAATCGTGCCCCAGGGTATTGGCGACGGCCAGGTACTGCGCCTAAAAGGGGTGGGCCAATCCAAGGCCGACGGCACGCGGGGAGATATGATGCTAAAGATCAAGATTCAGCATGTTTAGGATCGGAAATGAAATAAATTGACACAAGAGGCCAGCACAAGGTATTCTCAACTATTAAATGAGAATAAAGGAGAGATCAATGAGTGGAAGCATCTACAAGATCATCGAATTGGTGGGAACCAGTCAGGCAAATTGGGAAATTTCCGCGGAAAATGCTGTGGCAACCGCATCAACGTCTTTAGAGGATCTTAGAGTAGCGGAAGTTTCCAAATTAGACTTTACGGTTGAAGATGGCATGATTACCGACTTCCGTACGCGCCTAAAAGTATCATTCAAATATGAAACAGATTGATCAAGAAATCCTTTTGTAAAACTGAACCACGCCGTCAACCGCCCGCCGGCCAACCCGATCGACACCCTCCAGGTAGCGCAGATGGGCAATGGCCTCCCCCGTGGCGAACCACTGTTGAACAATGGGAAAGTCATTCCAGGAATCCGCACGGATATCCCATGTCATTTTTGAAGCGACGTCATAGGCGCACAGGGTTGCGCCGTCAAGGATAGCCATGACTTCATCAAGTCGCCGCTGATGATGATCCTGAAGCTCGCGAATGCGGGCCCGGTGGTCGGTGAACAATCGTCGATGGCCGGGCAGCACCAGATCAACATCCAGATCCAATACCTTTTCCAGACTCTGCAGATAACTGTTCAGCGGGTTGCGATCATCGGCCCAACACTGGATGTTAGGGGTGATGTCGACCAGAATATGATCTCCGGATATCAGAATCTTTTTATTCTCTTCGTACAGACAGGTATGCCCCATGGTATGGCCGGGGGTTTCAATGCACGCAAAGCAATAATCCCCGTACCGGATCTTTTCTCCATCGGTGATGATTTTAAATTCCGGAATCCATCCTGATCCGAATTTGCTTGCCGGATGGGTGGCAAGGGCGATCCGCAGCCCATCCACAGGGAAGCCGTGTTTACTGGAATAATCAAACATCCACTCCAAGCCGTCCCAGGACTCCACAATTTCCGCGTCCGGCCGGTTGAACCACACCCGTGTGTCCGGCGTCGCCAGTTCTGAAACCAGGCTGTAATGATCCGCATGCAGATGGGTGATGAAAATATCGGTTTGGTCCAGTGAGATACCGATCTCCTGCAAGCCGCTGTGCATGGCAGTAAGGCAAGCCTCATGGTTCAGGCCGGTATCGATGAGTAGGTTTTTCTCGGCCTTCTCGGCCGCTCGAATCACGTAGGCATTCAGGTATTTCAGCGGCGTCTCAGGCAGCGGAATTTCAATACGGAACAGATTCGGTTTCAGTTCTTCAATCATGGGCCCTCTCATGCAATATCGACAGTTTCCCTAAGCGCCTGTTTGATAAATCCGTCATACGCCCTTCATGTGGCGGTATCGGGCAAGGCAAACTGTTTTTGTTGCACAAGCAGGCAAGATAATCAATCCGTTTTAAAATTGTTATTCGTTGCTCATTGGTTGTCCGATCCGGTTTGGTCATGCTCATTGAGCATAACAGCCGAAGCGCGACCAGCTTAGCGCCGGCCAATAGACGTAAGCCACCCGTCCCATGATGTCTGCCAAGGGGATGGGGCCGAACTCTCGGCTGTCGCCAAAATGCCTTTGATCACCGGCGGTCATTTGCCGGTTATCCGCAAGCACAACGCATTGGCCGTGGGGCACCACCCGCGGCGCCATGTTGACCGGTCGAGTAGGATCGACAATCACCGGATAGCGATGCCGCCCATTGTCTTCAACCATCACAAAGGTAATCGATAAAGTTGCTAATGGATAGCATCAAAGTTCCCGGGCGGGAGCAAATGCGTCAGGTGGGGAAAGGTATCGTATTCGTGGGGCAGTTCCATGGCGGCAATCAATTCGTCCTGAAAATTTTTCATCGTGCTCAACTCGACATACGCCACCCGGCGGGCAAGTCGCTCGGCCTCGACACGTTTGCGGCGACTCAGTAGCGCCGCCCGGCAACCATCGCCGGCAGCATTGCCGATGGCGGTGATACACTCGATGGCACAGTCGGGAAACATGCCGATCACAAGGGCCATTTGGGGATCCACGTGATTACCGAACGCACCGGCGATCTTGATACGATCGGGGCGCTCGAGCCCCACACGCTTGAGAAGCAGTTTACACCCGCTGTAGATGGCGGCTTTGGCCAGCTGGACCTGCCGAATATCATTTTGTGAAATGGTTACCGCGCGCCCAATACTCGTCTCCGCGTCCCTGGCAATAATGAATTCCAGCATACCGGTCTGGGAATTTTCCCGTAGCCGATCGGATTTGCCACTGGCGACAAACGCGCCGGATTTGGCAACCAGGCCGACCATGAAGAGCGAGGCCACTGCATCGAGAATCCCACTACCGCAGATGCCCTTGACCTGCATGTCGATGGGCGAGGATTGTCTGCGCCATGCATCCCGGCCGATCACCTTGTAGTCCACATCAAAAGTGGTCGGCGCGATGCGCACCCGCTCGATGGCACCCGGTGCCGCGCGCATGCCGAATTCGATTTGCGCGCCTTCAAAGGCCGGTCCGGTCGCACAGGAGCAGGAACTGCAAATCTGGCGCCGGCGGTTGCCGATGATCAGTTCGCCGTTGGTGCCGATGTCGACAATCAATACCGTATCGTCGCTGTCCTGGGGCGCTTCAATCAACATCACGCCGACATTGTCCCCGCCCACAAACCCCGCTTCGATGGGCATCACATACACACGGGCAGCCGCACCGACCTTAAGGCCCAGATCGCGCGCCTTGATGCTCAGGCCGGCATGGTTGGCCGGTGCGAAGGGCACATGCCCCAACGGCTCGGGATCCAGTCCCAGCAGCAAATACTGCATCAGGGTATTGCCACAAACGGCCACATCCACGATATCCGCCGCACAGACCGGTGGTGGATCCAGCGACGCTGCCGCCTGGGAAAGCGCCTTTTCGACAAGCCGGTTGACCCCATCGATCACGGTCTGGTTCAGCTGTGCAAGTCCGTCGGCATGATCCAGGTGATAGCTGATACGTGAAATCACATCCTCGCCGAATTGGATCTGGGGATTCATGCAAGACGCGGTTGCCACCACGTCGCCGGTCTGAAGATCGCAAAGGTAGGCGGCCAGCGTCGTCGTCCCGACATCAATGGCCAGCCCATAGGGCCGGTGGCCCTGGCCCGGCTCGATACGGATAATCTCCCTGTTCATCCAGATGCTCGCGGTAACCGTTCCCCGGCCATCATGGATGCATCGCTGCAGTGCGCGTAAGGGATGAATATCGATGCCCAGCCCCCTTAGCCCATGCGCCATCTCGAGAGCACGATACAGCCGCTCCAGGTCTCCCGTGGGCACCTCCAGACTCGCCTTAGAAAGCCTGACAGGGTAGACTTTAACGGCCGGATCACAATCCATGTCAATCGGCCGGGCATCCTTGGTGATCACCTGCTTTCCCGGCCGTGATTCCTCCGGGACATAGATCAGCAGGTCCCCGCTGATGGTTGTTGCACATGCCAGCCGGAGCCCTTGCTCTCTTTCTTGCGGGGTGATGTGGGCACCTTCCATGTCCCGCCAGGGGCCGGCGTTGTCAGGGTCGGATTCGATGCCGTGTTTACTGAAGGGCCCGGATTCGATGCGCACCCGGCACTTGCCGCAGACCTGCTCACCCCCACAGAGCGATTCGATGCCCACCCCTATCATTCGGGCGGCATCCAAAACGCTTGTACCAACCGGAACGCGTCCCTTTCGTCCTGACGGCTGAAAGATGACCAAGGGATCAGGATGATGCATGGTTTATCCCCCCGCAACGGCCCGCGACTCATTATAGTGTCCGTCCAGAAATAGGAAAATTTGGTCGAGATCAAGGCGCACGAAAAATTTTACCACAGGCATATGGTTGATATTCCGAGGATAAAATTTTTCGCGCAACGCCGATATCGGGCGAATTAGCCATTTCTGGACAGGCACTATCTAATGCCAGTGCTTGGCAAGCCGATCCAATTCCCGGCGGGTTTCCGCCGGCAAAATGTCCGGTTGGCATTTCATCCGTTCCAGCGTCTGCTGGCGCAAGCGCTCTTCGAATCGCAGGCCGCCATTTTCCAGCCAGGATGCGTGATTGGATCGGTCGAACATATTGGAATACCACACTTCGCGGAAGTATTGGCTGGTATGATCGGAATTCATAAAATGGCCACCCGGGCCGACGCTGTGGATGACCTCCAGCGCCATGTGTTCGTCATCGATCTCAATGCCCCGGAAAATCGGATTGAGCATATCGATCACCTCGTGCACGAGGACCATGAAGGTTGGCGAGGCCAGGCTGCCATGGTCGAGCAGTCCGCAATCGTGAATCAGGTTGGCCCCGCTGAGCGCAGCCGCCATTAACGACATTGTGGCTTCAGCAGCCGCCTGGGCGTCCGGCAATTTGGCGTCGGAGCAACCGGCGGTGCCGAAATAGGGAAGCTTGAGATAGTGAGACATCTGTGCCAGGGCGGCGCCCATCAGGGTCATCTCCGGGGCGCCGTAGGAAAAGATCGTCGTGCGCATGTCCATGATGGTGGCAAAGGCACCGTAGATAAACGGGGCCCCCTTGCGAACCAGCTGGGTAATCACCAGTCCGATCAGCGATTCGGCGGTTCCCTGGACAATGGCGCCGGCAAATGTCGCCGGGCCGGTGCTGCCCGCCTGGGGTGCCCCGTAGCAAATCTGTGGAATCCGCTTCTCGGCGCAGAATATGATCTTCTCCAGCGTATCGTCGCCAAGTACCAGCGGAGAAACAGGATCGGCGAGCATGGCGATGGTGGGGGCGTTGAGAAATTGCTTCTCGTCGCCGGCAATCAGGACCGCCATGTCATAAATGTCCTTGAGGCTGTCGATGTCCCGGCAGCAGAAAACCATGGGTTTTTGACTGAAGGTCAGAGCTTCCTTGAGCACCAACCGGTCCGCCAACTCGGGCGGCACATCGTTGGCCAGGCCGAAGGTCATCCCCCAATGGTAATTGGGCAACACGTCCAGGAGGGATGCCATGGTGCGGCAGTTATCGATTTCGAATTTTCGTCGTTCACCGGCGATGGGTTCCAGATAGTCGAGACAGTCCAGACTCGGACCGAACCAACTGCGATTACGCTCCAGCTTCACGGTTCGTTCACCGCTTCGTGTTCCCAGCACCACACGGGACGGTGCCCGGTTCAGGGCGTCCTTGACCAGCCAATCCGGAACACGAACCCGGTCCCCATCAATCCGGGCCCCGGCCCCATCCAGAATGTCCAGGGCTTTGGGATGGGTAATCTTGACACCAGTGTGCTCCAGAACTTCCATGGTCGCCATGTAGACGTCCTCGACCTGATCCGCCTTGATCACATCGAGCCGTGGCTTCATTTTGGGATCGAATCGTCTCTCTTTCATACGACCGCCTTTTCGTTTTGAAACATCGCAATCAACGCCCATATGACAAACTGGGGGCTTTGCAGTCCATTTGCCTTTGCCACGCTTAAGTAAACATCTTAATGTCCAGTTCTTCGTTTTTGTGACGCGCATCGGCCAATTCACAGATGCGCCGCATCTCCTTGACCATGGCCTTGTCCAAGAGCGGTTCGGTATCGGCTTCCAAAATCTCGATCACATGCTCGTGGATGCGCTGCCCGTAACGCTTCGCGCCGGCTATCTGCCAGTTTTCCCAGTTTTGGCGGTGGATGAACTTAGGCCGCCAGATCTGTGTCTTGAACCGCTCATAGGTGTGGTCGTGCTCCATGAAATGCCCTCCGGGGCCGACCTCGTCGATCACATCCAGAGCCATGCTGTCAGGGGTCACCGCAATGCCCTGGATGATGCGCTTGACCATATCGATGATCTCGTCGGCGGCCACCATCAAGGCCGGGCTGCTGGTCAGGCCTGAATCGAGGTAGCCCACGTCGTGGATCATGTTGCCGCCGACCAGCCCGGATGTGGCAATGTTGATGGCTGCCTCCATGGCGGCCTGTTCGTCGAACAGCTTGGCGTCCGAACAGCCCGCCGTCTCGTATTCGGGCACGCGCAGCCACTTGGTGATGTCCGTGTATGCAGCGCTGAGTAGCGCCATTTCCGGCGACCCATAGCAGTAGATCGTCGAGAGCATGTCCATGTTGGACATCAACCCGCCGATGATAATCGAGGCGCCCGGCTTGCGCAGCTGGCTGAGCACGATGCCGAAAAGGCTCTCGGCCAGGGCCTGAACCAGCACCCCCGCCAGGGTCGCCGGAGCCGTAGCGCCGGCCAGCGGACAGGGGGTATAAACAAAGGGGATGTCGTTATCGCAGCAGAAAAGCAGCTTTTGGACCACTTCCCGGGAATGGCTCAGGGGCGATACCGGCTCGATGTAGAGGGAAAAGATGGGCCCCTTGCGCCACGCTTCACTTCCGCCGATGCGGATGTAGGCCATCTCCAACTGATCGCGGACCCCTTCCACGTCAACCGCCGTCGTGTTGATGGGTTTGCTGGTGCCCTCGAGCATGGCCAGATACTGCCATCGATCGTAGGTCCCCACGGCCGTATCCTGGGTGATGCCCAGGGACATGTGGAAATCGTAATTGGGCAGTACCTGGCCGATGCGGGCCAGATTCTTGACATCCTGGTAGGTACTGCGCCGGCGTTCGCCGGTATACGGGTCCAGGGTAAACGGCGTGTCGGAGCCCCCCCCGTAGTATATCTGGTTCTTGTACAGCTCCATCCGGTAGCGGCGATCCGGCCCGATCAACACCACCTTGCTGGGGACCGTGGCCCGGGCCACATCGACCATGGAGGGGGGAATTTTCACTAGGCTGCTTTTATCCGTGGTCCCCTCGACGATGGCGCCCCCGGCGTGGGCCACATCAACGCCTTCCTGGTCGTACACACGCACGCCGGTCTCATACAATACGGTCAGGGACGCATAGTAGATGGCCTCGATCTGATCCTCGCTCAAGACCGTAAATCGGGGCGTCGCGTCGATATCGTAGTTGTGTCGGGTAACCCTCATGATTTGTTCTCCTTAAGATGGCGATGACCGTTACTTGCTCGTATTTGACACTCACCCTGCTATCGGCCGGCAATGACCAGACGCGGCAGATCAGTTGCCATGGATGAGCGTCCTGGCCAGTTCGGCCCCTGCAATGGCGTTGTGGCCGTATCCGTCGGCACCGATTCGGGTTGCAAATTCGGCATCCACGGGTGCGCCGCCGACCATGACCTTGACCGAATCGCGCAAGCCGGCCTGCTTGATTGCCTGTATGGTTTGCCCCATGGACCGCATGGTGGTGGTCAACATGGCCGACATACCCACCACGTCCGGTCGATGGACTTTGATCGCCTCGGTGAAGGCGTCGGGCGATAAATCGAATCCCAGGTCAACCACCTCGAATCCGGCGCCCTCGCACATCATCCCGACCAGGTTCTTGCCGATGTCGTGCATGTCCCCGGCAACGGTGCCGATCACGATTTTTCCCACACGCATTGCCTTTTTTTCGGCAAGCAGGGGACGCAGCAGTTCCTGCCCGGCATGCATGGACTTGGCGGAACGCAGCACTTCAGGAATGAACATCGACGCGGCCTTGAAGCGCTTGCCCACTTCGGTCATCCCGACGATCAGCCCTTTTTGCAGAATCGCATCCGCCGTCAACCCTTCATCCAGCGCTTTTTGGATCACCTTGGTGATGCCCTCGATGTTGCCTTCAAGAACGCTTGTAGCGATATACTCGAGTGTCTGGCTCATGGTGATGGCTTCCTTTACTTGGCTTTTTCAGCCGTTGTCTTTTTCTTCACGCGGTCCTCGGCAGCGGCCATAATGGTGGTGATCGCCGCCTCGGTTTCCGGTCGTACCGCAGCGGGATGGTGGGTGGCCAGAATCTCCCGCGTCCGCTCGATCACCCGCTCCCGCATGGTCAGTTTGCCTTGCGCGGTCCACTCATCGTAATTGTGACGATCGCACAGCCGGGGATACCAGAACTCGGTCTTGAAATGCCGCATGGTGTGATCATGGTAGAGATAATGGCCATCGGGACCCACATCATGGATCACATCGACAGCCAGGGTTTCCGGGGTCACCTCGATGCCGCGGGTGATACGCCGGGAATAGCCGATGGCATCGTCCATCATCACTGTTTGCAGGATGGAACCGGTCATCCCGCTCTCCGTGTAGCCGACATCGTGGCACAGGTCGCCACCGCTCAGGGCGGAGAAGAAGACAGAGAGCGACCCTTCGAGCGAGGCCTGTTCATCGAGACATTTGGAATCCGTGCAACCACCGGTCTGCCAGAGCGGCAAACCGCAATAGTGCGCCAACCCGGTGGCGCCGGCCATGATCAGACTGAGTTCGGGAGCCCCGTAGGTGAGAATCATGGCACTCATGTCCATAACCGAAAGCACGCCGCCCATGAAAAACGGCAAACCGGGCCGGATAATCTGGGAAAGCACCAGGCCGATGAAGGATTCCGCCGTGGTCTGGATGATGATGCCGGCCGGCGTCACCGGGGCCGTACCACCGGCCAGGGCACAGGTGGTGAAGATCACCGGCACGGCATGGCGGGCGGCAAAGATGACCTTGTCCACCGCCTCGAAGGTACTCACCAGCGGCGAGAGCGGCTCGCAGTAGTGGATGTAATTGGGGCGGATCTCGAAAGCCGCCTGTCCTCCGGCTTCGGCGACGGCGATCTGGTGGATGTCATTGGAATCGTCCCAGCCGTAGGACCAGGCCACGATGGGCTTGGTGGTCAAAGGAAACATGGTCGCGAATTCATAGGCCGCGGCAAGGTCCGTGTGAACGTCGCTGATCGTGCCCAGGGATTCGCAAAAATCAATATTGGGCAGGGCGTCGACCACGGTGGCCACGATGCGCGCGTCATCTTTGACATATGGCCTGCGGGCCAGGGTCTCGACGTCGATGAAATTCGGCGGGGTCGGCCCCGGACCGAAGTGGGCCCGTCCGGGACCGATATGAATATCGTGGGCGGGATTGCCGTCCCGCGCATAGATCGTAAAGCTGCGCGGTGCCGTGGAAAGCGCGCGTTTGACGAGATGCGGCGGGACGTACACCCGTTTATCTTCCACCCGCGCCCCGGCATCGGCCAGAATCTGGCGGGCCTCTTCGTGGTGAACGTCGAGGCCGATCTTGTTCATGACGTGCAGCACGCCGCCAAACAAGGTTTCCAGTTGATCCTGGGAGAGCACCTCGAAACGGACGCCCGCGTTGACACGGTAATTGGTTCTCATCGGTCGACTCCTTTCTGGCCATTGCTGTGTCCGACAGCCCATTGCAACCCGACCCGCGTGATCCATTATTAGCCGGCGGCGATCAGTTCCCTCGCCTTATCGGCTGCAGCGGCCGCGTCCGCTGCGTAGCCATCCGCACCGATTCGGTCGGCAAAGGCCTGAGTCACCGGTGCCCCGCCGATCATGATCTTGACCTGGTCCCGAACACCGGCTTCCTCCAGGGCCTTGATCGTATCCGCCATGGTGCGCATGGTGGTCGTCAGCAACGCCGACATGCCCACTACGTCAGGTGCGTATGTATTGACCGCCGCGACGAAGGCTTCCGGTGCGACGTCGGATCCCAGATCCCGTATTTCGAAACCGGCCCCCTCGCACATCATTCCCACCAGGTTTTTGCCGATGTCGTGCATGTCTCCGCGGACCGTTCCCAGAAGCACTTTTCCCACCATCTGCACCCCATCTTTGACCATCTGCGGCTTGATCACCGCCATGGCATTTAGCATGGCGCGCGCGGAGCGCATGACTTCAGGCACAAACATCCGCCCTGTCTTGAATTCCTTGCTGACGTGATCCATCCCGGGCATCAACCCCTGGTAAAGAATCGCCTCGGCGCTGCAACCACCGTCGATGGCATCCTGGGCCATCTGGCCGGTGTCGTCCTTTTCTCCTTCGATCACCGCCGAGGAAATGCGCCTTAACATGTCATCCATGGCCCCTTCTCCTTTCCCGTTTCTATGCATGCGGCCGCGATTTTTCTTTCGTCCGGTCGATCGGTGGGCAGGCGGAAAACCACGCATGGACATGAAACGCCGCGATCCATATCAATGGCATCGTCGCCCCCGATGTCCCATTCGACGATTTCTTTTGTTTTACTTAAGGATATATGCCCGGTTGGGGCGGTATGGGCACCGACGCCGATATTCGGCGCGCGGCGAAGAATGATCACCGTGGGTCGTTCAAAGGAAATGATCGGGGAGCAATTTTCAGCCATGTCACACCTCACGGCCGGTCGAGTTTTTGGGAAACAGGGAACATTTCCGCGTTGTCAACAAACGACGTTAGCCAGAAAAAGAACTATTCGGTGTGAACGAACCGGAGTCACAAACAAGATGGGATTTTCCACTCGACCGCTATCCAAAGAATGACAGGTAATAACAGGTCGGTGTGTGCAAAAATAGCGGGTACAAATTGGTCTGATGAACTGATTATAAGATTGACAGATCCATCGAAGATGTGTCAAGGGAAAAAAATGACTTTTCGTTTGATTCAAAAACATTCGACCCCCGTCCTGGTAATGCGCGAAATTCTTGACGGTATCGAATCCGGGCAATTGAAACCCGGAGATAAACTGCCCACCGAACGGGAATTGACCAAAATGTTCGGGGTTGCCAGATCAACCATTCGGGAGGCCACCTCGGCGTTGACCCTGCTCGGCTATCTTGAAGTGACCCAGGGCCGGGGCATGTTTTTGAGTAAAGACCTGCCGGTCGGCAAACCATCCGATTTCGACCTTGACGATATTCATGCGGCCGCCACCATCATGGACCTGGTCGAAGTTCGGGGCGTGCTTGAATGCCATAACGCAAGCCTGGCGGCCGAGCGAGCCGATGCCGACGATATCCATCGTATCCGCCAGGCGGTTATCCAAATGAAAGCCACCACCGGTAATCTGGAACAATTTATCCGGCACGATTTCGATTTCCACATCGCCCTGGCCAACGCGTCCCACAATCAAATGATTCATGCCATGATGAAACGCATCGTCGACAAGGTTCATCGGGAGTACGAAAAATTTATGCCCAAAGCGCTGTTCCGCCGCGATGAAGCGACGTTGACGGCCGAGCAGATTCTCACGCATCTGCTAAGCGGCGATGGTGAAGCCGCGGCGCAGCAGATGGCCGCGCACTTGAATCTGGTATCCAAAGAGCTCAAGCACATACTGCCCAATGCCCAATGGATTCGTAAAAAGCGCCGGTAACATAAGACGACGGTGAGTCCTTGACAGCAATAGTCAATGCAAGTAGTCTTTTAAGATATAGACCATAAATGGTAACACCATTTAATTACGGATTCGCGGTTCGATTCATCCGTCATCGACAGCATTAGACAAGCCGTCGCACTCATTGCATTATTGTTCCCGCCCACCGCCACCATCACTTTTCATCTCGAAATTCGCGAAACGCCCTTCTTCCCCGTGCCTACCGTCAGCGTCGAAGCACTAAATCGTGTCCGATGTCGACACCTCGCGTTGAATCAAGTCTGTTTCATTTGTGCTTTGCGAGCACGTGCACAATAGGCGATCCCGGTAAAATCGCTTGAATCGTGGCTCTTGAAGCGGTTTTCATCACCCACAATGGAAGGGAGGTTGGCTATGAAAAGGCGGGACCCCATACATCCACTCGTCCTCCAACTCAGGCAGGATCTTGCCGCTGGCAAAATAAGCCGACGGGAATTCCTGCGCTATGCCGCGCTGCTGGGCGTTTCGGTGACGGCGGCATCGCAAATGGCCGGGATGATATGGCCGAAAAGAGCCCTGGCCACAGGGATACGGCGCGGTGGCACCATCAAGGTGGCGACAGGCATCCAGAAAGTGACCCATCCGGCCCAGTTTTCCTGGGTGGAGCCCACCAACATCATGCGCCAGGTGGCCGAATACCTGACCTTTACGGACAAGGACAACATTACCCACCCCTATCTACTGGAAAATTGGCAGGCCAGCGACGATCTCAAGACCTGGACGTTGACCCTGCGCCAGGGCATCAAGTTCAACAACGGCGACGGCCTGACAACCGATGATGTGATCTTCAGCATGAACCAGTGGCTGAACAAGGACGTGGGGTCATCCCTGCTGGGCATGATGGGAGGCTATCTGGATCCAACCGGTATCGAGAAGATCAACGGTTACCAGGTCAAGCTGCATCTCAAAAAACCGGAAATCGCCGTGCCCGAGCACCTGTTCCACTATCCGGCGCTGATCCTCAACCACCGTACCTTCGAGGGGGATTTCGTCAAGGCCCCGCATGGCACCGGCCCCTATACGCTGGATGTCTATCGGGAAAGTGAACGCGCCGTTTTAAAACGCCGCTCGAATTACTGGCAAACGGGTACCGATGGAAAACCACTGCCCTACATGGACAGTTTCGAATTTGTCGATATGGGCGACGAGATGGCACCGCGCATCGCGGCCCTGCAATCCGGTGAGATCGACATGATCGATCTGGCCACCACCGGTGGGACGGCGGTCTACAAGGCCCTCAAAGATGATCGGCGGGTGCAGGTCAAACCCATCGGCACGGCCCAGGCCCGGGTCCTGCGCATGCGCGTTGACCTCAAACCGTGGGACGACAACCGCGTGCGCATGGCCCTCAAACTCTGCCAGCACCGTGAAAAGATCCTGGCCCTGGCTTATTTTGGCCAGGGGCTTCAAGGTCATGATTTTCATGTCTGTCCCAAGCACCCGGAATACTGTGAAAAGCCGGTCCCTGCGTATAATCCCCAGAAGGCCAAACAGCTGCTCAAGGAAGCAGGCTATAAAGACGGTCTGCGCGTCAACCTGGCCGTGGGCTCGGAATGGACCGACGTTGTGCGCTATGCCGAAATCCTCAAACAGGATGCCGCTCCAGCCGGCTTCAACGTCGTGCTGCAGACCATGCCCACCAGCCAGTACTGGGAAAAATGGACCGAGGTCGACCTGGGCATCACGCCGTGGACCCATCGCCCCCTGGGCACCATGGTGCTGAACCTGGCCTACATCAACGACGCCGAGGGCAATCCAGTGCCATGGAACGAGACCAACTGGGCTGATCCCGAATTCAGCCGACTGCTGGAGCAGGCCAACGGCACTCTGGACGTGGACAAGCGGCGCCAGATCTTCTGCAAACTTGAAAAAATTCAATGGGAAAAAGGCTCCATCGGCATCGCCTGGTGGCAGAACAACTGGCAGATCATCACCAAACGGGTTCAAAACTCCGATCCGCACCCCACCGGCTACATGCTTTTCAACGAGGTTTGGCTTTCCAGATGATGGGAACCGAAAATGGCGAAATTCATCCTACGACGGTTCTTTCTGCTGTTGATCACCATGTTCCTGGTGTCGGTGGCGGTGTTCATGATCACGGAGGCCTCGCCGGGCAACGTCGCCAAAAACGTGCTGGGCGCGTTCATCACCCCGGAACAGGAACGGTCCTTTTTGGCCCAGATGGGGTTGGACCAACCGGCCTATGTCCGCTATTTCTACTGGCTCTTCGGCAGCGACTGGCTGGCGGCGCGTAAGGTCGGCCTGCCGCTTACCCGTACGGTCACCGACGACGGGTTCGTAGAGTGGTGGGCCGTGCGCCCCGACGGTGCTCTCGTGCGCTGGAAGCTCGAAGGCGACAATCTCATCGCCGTGTCCAAGCTGCCCAGTGTCGGCATCACCAGCGAATACAATAATGACAATCGCTGGAAGGCCGGCGCGGGCACGACCCAGACCGTCTGGGGCGTCGATACGGCCAACCATGTGGTGCGCTGGCAAAAAGGATCGGACGTGAAGGTCTGGTCATTTGTCATCGGCACCGGCTGGATGGAATCCACCGGCGGCCCGATGGAATACATCCCTTTGAAAAAGGGATTCATTCGGGGCGACCCGGGAATTTCCCTGCGCACCGGCCGCCCGGTGTCCAAAACCATCTTCACCCGGTTGCGCAATTCCATCGTGCTGGCCGGCATCGCCTTCGTGCTGGTCATGCCCCTGGCCCTGCTGCTGGGATTGATCGCCGGGCTGAGGGAAGGCTCCCTGCAGGATCGTGTTCTGTCCATCGGCGGGATGATGTTTTCGGTAATTCCCGAATTCGCCACCGGTATTTTTCTGATCCTGATCATGGCCGTGTGGCTGCAGTGGGTACCCGGCGCCACGGTTTTCGGCGAACAGGCCCCCTGGGAACGGCCCGACATGCTGATCCTGCCCGTATTGACCCTGACGCTCATCGAATTGGGCTATATCCTGCGCATCACCCGGGCCAGTATGGTGGAAGTGATGAAATCACCGTATATCCGCACCGCCTTTTTGAAAGGCCTGCCCTACTGGCGGATCGTGTTCAAGCACGCCGTGCGTAATGCCCTGATGGCGCCCATCACCGTGATCATGCTGCACGTCAACTGGCTGATGGGCGGTATCGTCATCGTCGAGGTGGTATTCGGCTATCCCGGATTGGGCAAATATCTCCTCGACTCGGCCATGTTCAAGGACATCAACGCCCTGGAGGCGGGGGCCATGATCCTGGTGCTGCTGGCGGTGGGCACCCAACTGGTGGCCGATATCATTTACACCTTTTTGAACCCGCGCATCCGTTACACCTGACCCTTTAGGCGGTCGACCGACGGAGCGCCCATGGGCCATAATGAGAGATGCCATGTCCGGAACCGAAACCGCAGACGACCAGTCCGATCAAGCGCTGGTCGACACGCCCGAAGCCATCCCTGCCCAGCGCGGCATGTGGCGCCGCATGCAAGATGGGATGGCAGTCCTGCTGGCCTCCAAAACAGCCACGGCCGGCCTGATCATCGTGATGTTCTGGGTGGGCGTGGCGATTTTCGCGCCCTTGCTGACCCCCTACACCCCGCTGGAGCAGGACTGGCACCATCCCAACAGCGCTCCCAGCATCCAGCACCCCCTGGGCACCGACGAGCTTGGCCGCGATCTGTGGTCGCGCCTGATCTACGGCGCGCGCGTCGTCCTGGTGATCCTGCCGGTTTCCGACCGCTTCTGGATTCCCGGCGGAACAGCCATCTGGGGCGTCATCGTGGCGTTGATCGTGGGGGTGACTCTCGGCCTGGTGAGCGGCTATTACGGCGGCTGGATCGACGAGGTGACCATGCGGCTGTTGGATGCCATGATGGCCGTGCCGATCATCCTGCTCTACCTGATCATCATGGCCGCCCTGGGGGCCTCCGCCGTTAACGTCGTGCTGGCCATGACCATCGTGGGAACGCCCGGTATCGCCCGCCTGGTACGCAGTCTGACCCTGGATATCCGCACCCGGGAGTATATCCGCGCGGCGGAAACCCGGGGAGAAAGTCCCTGGTACATCATGTTCGTGGAAATTCTGCCCAATGCCCGCGGTCCCATCATCGTGGATGCCATGCTGCGGGTCGGCTATGCCATTTTCGCCATGGGAACCCTGGGTTTTCTGGGATTGGGCATTCCGCCCCCGTCACCGGACTGGGGCAGCATGGTGGCCAAGGGCCGCGAGTTCATTCTGGCCGGCAGTCCATGGGCGGCGATGTGGCCGTCCATTGCCATTGCCTCCCTGGTGGTGGGACTGAACCTGCTCGCCGATGGATTGCGTGAGGAGTCCATGCGCTACCAATAACACCCAAGATGGGCGATTGGCTTTTAGCCGTTAGCGCTTATTAATTGCTCAGTCGGTCGTCTGGGCTGAAACGTGCAAAGATCCAAGGAGTGGTGATGACCGTCAACGATACCGACAGACCGGCCCAAATCGTCATTGACGTCGACCACCTGAGCATCGCCTATGCGACGCGTAAAGGCGATGTCGAGGCTGTTCGCAATGTCTCTTTCACCGTACGGGAGGGAGAAACCGTCGGGCTCGTGGGCGAATCAGGATGCGGCAAGAGCACCATCGCCTATGGAATCGTCAACCACCTCGGTCCCAACGGCAAGATCACCAGCGGGCAGATTCGTTTCCAGGGCACCGAGCTGGTCGGCAAGAGCGCCGCACAGCTCAAAAAACTCCGGGGCAACCGGATCGCCATGGTGTTTCAGGACCCCATGCAGGCCCTCAACCCGTCGGTACGGCTCGGGGACCAACTGGCCGAGGTGCTCACCTGCCATCGCCAGATGTCTCGCAGTGAAGCGTGGGACCGCTCCATTGCCATGCTCAAGCGGGTCAATATGCCTGACCCGGGCTCCATCATGCGCCGCTATTCCCACCAGATCTCCGGTGGCCAGCAACAACGGGTGGTCATTGCCATGGCAATGCTCAACAATCCGGCCCTGTTGATCATGGACGAGCCGACCACGGCCCTGGATGTCACCGTTGAAGCTGCGGTGCTGGACCTGATCGAGGAGCTCAAAACGGATTTCAAGGCGGCCAACATCTTTATTACCCACAACCTGGGCGTGGTGGCTCGGGTCAGTGATCAGGTCTGCGTGATGTATGCCGGCCAACTGGTGGAAAAAGGACCGGTGGTGGAAATTTTCAAGCACCCCTGCCACCCATATACCCAAGGACTCATGGCGGCGGTTCCCAAATTGGGCGACAGCAAACTCGATTCCATGCTCTACCCCATCCGCGGCCGGGTACCGGCACCGGTGGACCGGCCGCGCAACGCCTGCGTCTTCGCGCCTCGCTGCGACTATGCCACCGACCGCTGCCGCGAAGCGTTGCCCACGATGGTACAGCTATCCCCGGAGCACGCGGCCCGCTGCCTGTACGCCCGCGAAATCGATCGGCATCCACCCGCCGACCGTCAACGCGCGCAGGCCGCCCAAACCGCCACCTTGCAATCGTCCCCGGGCGAAGCAGAAAGCCTTTTGCAGTCCGAGCATCTCAAACTCTACTACACCCAGGAATCCAATTCCGTGGTGAGTCTGTTCGGTATGGGAGAAAAAAAATATGTCAAGGCCGTCGATGATGTTAGTCTGCGTCTGGCCAAAGGCCGTACCCTGGGCCTGGTTGGCGAATCCGGATGCGGCAAATCATCACTGGTCAAAGGCCTCATCGGTCTTGAACCGCTCACGGGGGGTGAGCTCAGTTTCCTCAATATCGATGTCAACGAAGAAGTAACCGAGCGCAGCACCGACCTGATCAAGGAGATGCAGATGGTGTTTCAGAATCCGGACTCCACGCTAAACCCATCCTATTCCGTCGGCAAACAGATCGCCCGCCCCATTCGGCATTTTGGAACCGTTCCCAAAGCCGAGGTCAAACAGGAAGTGTTGCGACTGCTCAAAGCCGTGCGCCTGGGACCGACCTACTACGATCGCCTGCCCCGGCAGCTTTCCGGGGGCGAGAAACAGCGTGTCGGCATCGCCCGGGCCCTGGCCAGCCGACCGGACCTGATCATCTGCGACGAGCCGGTGTCGGCCCTGGACGTGTCCGTTCAAGCGGCGGTCATCAATCTGTTGCTGGAAATCCAGCACACCTTCGGGGCGTCCATGATCTTCATTGCCCACGATTTGAGCGTAGTGCGCTACTTTTCCGATGACATCGCCGTCATGTACCTGGGAAAAATCGTGGAAATCGGCCCGGCCGAAAAAATCTACGATCCCCCCTATCATCCCTACACCGAAGCACTGTTAGCGGCCGTGCCCATCGCAGACCCGGAAGCCGAGCAGAAAGAGATTCGTCTCAGCGGCAATGTACCCAGTGCCCTGAACCCGCCCCACGGCTGTCGGTTTCATACCCGGTGCCCCCGTCGTCGGGAAATGCTGCCCGATGGCGGCCGGATCTGTGAGAAGGAGAACCCACCCTGGCAGCAAAGTGCGGCCGGTCATCGCATTCTGTGTCATATTCCACTGAAGGAACTGGAGAAGATCGCCCCGGTCGTGCACACGGCCGCACGATAAGCGACAGCCAATTTTTATAATTTTTTGGGAGTTGAAATGAAAAACGCAAGGCAGAGGTTGGAATGACCATCAATTGGAAGCACCGACGGTTTACCGGGACATCAGATGTTCATCCATTTTTTCAACATCTGCTTAATTAAATTCTTGTAGGGGTTGGGTCTTCTGCTCACGGCACCGTGGGACTTGAGAATATTTTGCACGCTCCGATTACTCGCAATACCAAGATCGGTATGGTTGTGGTTTAATCGGGCGCAGCAACGAGGGGCATTGCAAGCCTACAGATAGGTGCCCTCGAGGAGAAACCGGGGGATGTAGTCCGATTCCACGGTCACCGGCTCGCCGCGGTCATAAACCATGCAGGCCATGCATAGCAGCTCAATGGCGATCCAGCTTTTTACAGGAGCCTGATCTTCCGGCGTATTGCGCTCGTAGTAGGTACAGTGGGCGGCCAGGTTTTTGGCCAGCATCTCGTTGAAGTCGGCGTCCCGGTTGGTAGTAAAGGCCAGCAGGGTCTCGAACTTGCCCAGGGTGATATCCAGCAGCCAGTCATCGGCATTTTGCAGGTCAACGCTGCTAGAAAAGTCCATTAACTTGCTTCCATAGTCGGACCGGCCCAGGTGCAGGCTCTGGAGGGCCTCCACCAGCAGGTACTCCGCCTCGCTGTTTTTGGTGGCGCTCTGGCGCAAAATCTCCACGGGAAAGCGGGCCAGGGAGTCCATGCTCTCCCGGTCGCGCATGACCGCGGCCAGAAAGTAGGCCGTCTGCCAGCGCGTGGGAAAGACTCTGCCGCCTTCCAGAATCCCGCGCCCGTTCCAGGTAACCGGCGGCAGGTCCAGAATCTGGACGGTCTGTTCCTTTTCCGGCTCGCGCGCCAGCTCGAAGTAGGCCGCGTAGGCCTTGCTGCCGTAGCGCAGCCACTCCACGGCCAGGCGGTCGTTCTCCTCGGACCGGCGGTAGCTGAGGTGGCGGGCAAGCCTAAGAGAGTCTTCACCCAAAGTAAGGATGTTGTCTCTTACTTTATGAAGTTTATCGCGTACATCCGCTTGCTTCAAAAAAGCGATTTCATCATCAATACCATCTTGCCAGGGTTCATACACCCGCTGATAGTTGTTCTCAGCCATTTACCTTGTCTCCTGCAGCACGGCGCTTGGACTCCACGACCAATACCTCACCCTTGCTGTTTTCATATTTTTACCTGCACCCTTATATTAGCTTCAGCGTAGGCGCAATGCGGTTCAAATAAATGGCCTCCTGTTCGTCCAGAATGGCGTTTAGTATTTCTTGGTTCGTACGCAGATTCATGAGCACCGCGCGCAGCACCACGGTGTCAGGCTGGCCGGATCGCCGCAACGTGGTGCGGGAAACAAAACTGTTGCCGGCCTCACGCTGCATTCGTTGGACTTTGATATTTATCTTATTCAACAGTCGCAATCGTTCTTGATCATTGACCGTTTGCTTTGAATCCTTGGATTCGCGTAGCGCCTCCGGTACAAGGCGGTAAGTCAGGATGTTGAGTTCCGGCGCAGTGATGAGTTCAAACATAGGACGGCGCTTGATTTCTTCAGCAAAAGCCTGGGCGATTTCAATACCGTGATCAATGAGCAGCGCGTATCCACCGGAACCCATAATGTCCAACGCACTTCCCAGGACCAGCGACGTTGCCGAACGCGATCCTGCCAAAGAGCGAATTCCCAGATCGACCGACCCCGGGCGGTTAATGTAAGCGGCATGATAGGCCACCGCATCCATGGCTTGGGGATCCTTAAAAAACACCATGCCGTTGGTCATGGGCAGGTAGAATTGTTTATGTCCGTCAATGGTAACCGAATCCGCCAACTCAATGCCTTTGAGCAACCCGCAATAGTTTTCCGACAGCAATACCGGCCCGCCCCAGGCCGCATCCACGTGAAAGTGCACGCCGAACTCGCGGCACAGCCCGGCAATCTTGGGCAGGGGATCCACAGTTCCCGTTTCCGTGGTACCGGCAATTCCGATAACCGCCATGACCGAGGTTTCCGGATCCCGGTGATGATCCTTGAGCATGCGCTCGAGCACGGTAAGATCCACACGGTTGGCGCTGTCCACGGGAATCGGCGTCACCGCGTCATAGCCCAGACCCAACACACCGGCGGACTTGCGGATAGAGTAGTGTCCGAGTTCAGAAACCAGAATCGTCAGTTTGCGCAGGCCACGGTCGTTAAGGGCTTTGGCCACGCCGTCGCGTTCGGCGCCGGCGTAGCCCGATGTAGCCGGCAACAGACGGTTGCGGGCCACCCAGAGAGCGGAAAGGTTGGCCAGCGTACCGTCTTCCACAAAAGAGCCCAGGGTGCTTTCGGGCTTCTGGATGTGTGTATCATAGAAGGTGTCGTCAAAATTGAACAACAGCCGGTGAACCTTGGCAAGCACCTGCCGTTCGTACACACTGACCACCTTGGAGGTCTCCAGTTTTACCGGATTCTGGTTCAGGGCGGCAACGATGGTGCTCAAGTGAACCATGAAAAAAGGAATCGCCGAGGTCATGTGACCGATAAAATAGGGAGAGGAAATGTTGACCGCCTGCGGGGCGATCTCTTCGATGATTTCGGCGATCACATCGGCCAGTTTTTTAATCGGCGTGCGCGCGATTGTCGACGCGGTGAACTGCTCGGCAAGTTCTTTCAAGGGGATCTCTTCGGTGATTCCCACATGCCTTCCTAAAAAGTCATGCAGGCCAAACAGGATCTGTTCCATATATTTGGTAAGCACATTGCGGGATTGCTCGTTCTCCGGCTTGTGGAAGATTCGCTCCAGGGCTTGGTAATCAGCGACCAGTTGAGGACGGCTTTTTTGCGTTGTCATTAAAAATACCTCGTTTGAAATTCAGTTCGCGCCATCCGGCGGATACACCGAAGGAAAACATTGTAAAAGCATGGTTTCCCCCAATGTTGCAACATCGGGGGACAGTCACCAGGTTCATGTGATGATGCTCACAAGCTTTCATTGGCCATTATGCTATAGATTTGATCCGTACCCCATTTTCAGATCGGCTACAACAACGATGTCAAGGAAAACGCTTGCCCGCTTTTTAAAGGAGGAACCGATGGAACGCTTTACATGTCTTTTTTTTCTGTTATTTTTGTTGGCCACGCCATCGAATGTCATGGCAACGCCGATTTTATTTTTTCAAACGGATTTTGAGCGTTGGTCATTACCATTCTTGTCCAAGAAAAATTTTGTAAAATCCATCGATCACTTTCAATGGGCAAAGATTTGGCAACAGGCATTGGAAGCCTGGCCGTTTGGATGGCAAAAGAAAAACTGGGCTTGTTTTATGCGACGGGTATGAACGGTTTTCAATTCGCCCCCCGATTCAATGGGGCCAATTGGACGATGGTTGAAGACGCCGGCATTGGAACTGCGCTTTACTATAAAATGTGAGAAACAGGCCATCTGGACGGGCGCTTCGATTACCAGTGGGTGGGTTTTGATAACTCACTGCCACCGACGAACCTTCTGGAAAACAGGGCATGGTCTATTTCACTTGACAGTGAAAATAAGACGGGGCCTGTGGGAAACGATTCATGTACGGCAACCCGTGAATCTGAAGTTGAAAAATCTTTATTTGTCCGGGTTCCGGAACCCACCACAATCATCTTGTTGGGCATTGGCCTGCTTGGATTGGCTGGATCTTTAAGAAAAACATTCAAATTTAATCAGACAACGATGGTTTAAATGGGCACAAAAATCATACAGATTACATCATTCACATAGCCATCGTCCCGCTTGTATTCCCGGTAACCGTCAGAGACCTGCAGTCCCAACGCATAGCATCGCCCTTCCAGATCCATAATCGTCGATTCGCGCTCGCCCTTTTTGTATCTGAACAAGCCATCCTTGAGTGGCAACTGGCTTCCAACCGGATAGTCAGGGTTGGTAGAAGAGATAACGGTTTTCCGGCGGTCAGTAAAAACACTGAAACTGCCCGGCAAAACCTGCTTTTTTTCATCCCTTGGCAGGACATCGGTCAGCATGGCCTGAAATTGGGGTTCGGCATCGAACACGATTTGAATGACGCCCACAGTACGTCGCTCGTCTTCGGGATCTCTCACGGCGGTGCTATAGATATAGGTGGCGCGACCGCCATAAAGCGGTGTGGGCAGAAATTCGGAAACGCAATAGTCCCGGCTGGACGAAAGCCTCAGTGCCCGGCGGACAAAATCGCTATCCAGTTTCGTGCCCACAATATCCTGGCCCACAGCCAGCCCGTCATCCAGAACATGCTCGGACAGTTCTTCCGGCGGGTTGGACACAGCGATGACCACGCCTTGTGGATCAGCCAGTACCAACCGCAGATAAGGCGTGTAAAGGTTGTTGATGTACTGCAGGTTGGCGGTTAACGCCTGACGTTCGGCATCACTCAACGGCTGGCTTTGATGTTGGGTCAGAAGCTGGCGGAACATCGGCGTCAGCGCCCACCAACAGACATCGTTTGCCCGCTCATAGAGGTTGCGGTCGGCGATGTTGTTGCCCTGAAAGGAACGGAACTGAACATCGTTGAACAGTGATGTCACAATGGTTTCCTGAAGATTCTGGATGGCCGCATTAAAAAGGTCGTCAATCTCTTCGCCGATCCATTTCACGTATTGGAGAACCTCCACGAAGGTCTTGTTCTGGAATTTGGTGGCTTTGACCCGGCCGTTGATGCTGTCCAGCTTCATGTCGTCCAGCAGTTCCTCGGACGCATGTTTGATGGATGAAAGCTCCCCGGAAAATTCCTGAAGACTGTTCACCAGTGCCTTGTCCAGAGCGTCACCGGACCGCTGCGTCTTAAATGCGACCTCGATATCGATCATGGCCATGGCATACCAAGTCAGCCCGTAAAACCCTTGATACCCATCCGTTGCCACCATACTGGCCAGGTATGTCCGCCCATTGAACGTCAGGAATCTGAAGTCGGCGTCCAAATCAACGTTAATTTTTTTTGCCGGCGGCAAAACGTTGACATTGCTGGCGCACATGACGGTGCCGTCAGCGTCGAGAATGGCGACGATGATCTGTGGATTGCCCTGATTCAGATCCTTGAATATGCCGGTCATCTCATCCTCGAAATCAAAGCACAGGCACAACGTGCCCAGTGCCGCATGCAGATCGGGATCCTCGATTTTCTGCGAGTAGATCAGGGATTTTCCATAACCGGGCCGCAGGTCTGTGTCCCGATAGGTCTCGACATATTTATCCTCGCTCAGGTGATGATGAAGGTCGATGGCCTGGGTCTTTTTCAGCAAGGCATCGGTCGATTGCCTGGCGGTGTTGCGCGCATCCAGATTGGCCTGGACCCGCCCGGCCTCATCCAGCACCAGAATATCGTTGTAAACGGTATATTCGTACTGATAATCGGCAAGCCGCTGTCGAATAGATTCAGCTTTCCGGGCGATCAGATCCGGCTCTTCTCCCGCTTTGACCTGTTTCAGAAAACCGACGATTTCGGCGTCCGTGGCCAGATAACCAACGTCGGCAGTGCGTTCGAAAAGGTTGCGTTTGAGGATGTTGATGGCAAACTTGGCCGCATCCGTGACCTCGAAAATGACCTTCTTGGCCATCTCGAAAAGAATCGCATCCACCAGCCGTCCTTGAATTTCACCGTACTTGGTCATGGTAGAACGCATGTCCTGAATGAGCGGCGTGAATAACCGGGCCGCTTCAACAGGCATGCATCCCGTCTCTATCGAGCCGGCGGTGATAGCGCCGACCCAACGATTATTGATGGAGCGGAATTTATCGATATAACGGTTGACAACGGGGATGGATTTAATCAGCCTGTCTTTGTTATTTTGAATAATGGTCGGGTCCATGGATAGTTCTGTGCTCCGATTCATCAGACAATTTGAATATTTCCGCAAACACCTGCAACACTCACCCAATGCAGCTTTTTTTCGGTCTTTTTATTGGATACTTTAACAATAATGTTGCAACAAAAATATTGTATTACATTTTTGTAATTTATTTCACAACGTTTTCAAATTCCATTTGCTAATGCTACAAAAAAAGGAGAAAAAGGAAATGATGGATCCTACAAACATGCTCAAGCAAATGGTAAGTTTCAACAAGGCCGCTTTTGAGAACTCATTCAAGAGCTTCGTCCGAATGCAGGAACAGGCCGAGCAAATGACCATTGACCTGTGCGATAAGACCCCCTATTTTCCCGAAGCCGGCAAAGAGGCAATGGGCAGTTATGCTGCAGCACATAAAAATTTACATGATCATTTCTTTGCCGTGATGGATGACGGATTCAAGAAGGTGGAAGCGTATCTCGCTGACTGATAAAAAAGGATTGAGGTGTAAAGATCGATCCCAAAAATGAAATCTTCTCACCTCATTGACAAGTGGGTGAATCTTTAATAGTACAGATTAACATTTTCCCGTTAGGATAATCGATAGCACGACTCTCCATAGCGAGTAGACATCATGCGTTAAAAAATGGGATGCAGACGAAAAGGGTAGGTTAATAAAGTAGGCGGATTCTAAAACGTCAGCATCAGCACTGCGTGGAGAAAATAAACCTATCTTTTCGATAGGTTAAGAGTTGTTGTTTTATTCGTACAAGCCAAAACTATTTGGTCTTACATTTAATGGTCAGACCTTAATTGGCCTTACGTAATATATATAATTAATCTTGTCAACAACTATTTCTTCTGGTAGATAAAAGAGTCAGCCAAATCAACAATCAAGGGGAATGATGTTTTCTTTTCAGCCAATCAAACAATCCAACGCAACAGAAGAAGTTCTAGGGCAGTTGAAAGAGGCCATCCTCAGAGGGACGATAAAAGAGGGAGAGAAACTCCCATCGGAAAGAGAATTGTCCAGTTTTTTCAATGTTAGCCGGGGGGTGGTACGGGAAGCTATCCGCGGCCTTAAGGCCACGGGTTTTGTCGAAATCAAACAGGGGCCTCTTGGTGGGGCGTTTGTTAAAGAGATTTCTTTGGGGCTTTTAGAGACCGGATTTACTGATTTATTTTTTGCAAATAAACTATCGATTGCCGAAATTTTAGACGTTCGTCAATACATTGAACCTGAAATTGCACGGCTGGCGGCATTAAATGTTAACGATCAATACCGGAAGAAACTGGAAATTGCTCTGGCTCAGGAATATCAACCGTTTGAATCGCCCGACGACCTGTTGAACAAACTTACAGCGGTTCATTTCATCCTTGCAGAAATGTGCGGGAATCGGCTCTTCGAGGGAATGATTTCTGCGATTATTTCGCTGAACCACCGAATTATTAAATCATTATTGGAAGAGCTGTTGAAAGGACATGGTATTGGGGAGCATGATGAAATTGTCAAAGCCGTTATCGCTGGTGATGCGGAAGCCGCCCGGAAGGCCATGGCGCGCCACGCGTCGAACTTTAAACGGGTATTTCTTGAATTAGAGGAATCTGAAGGGTGGTTGTGGAACCCTAAGTTTTAAAAACTGATCGTCAGCCATTCAGGTATTGATCTGATTCGAATCGAAACCGTTAACATTGGTATCGGGCGTTGTATTTTTGGGGTCCTTCAGCTCTTTCATCAAATTGTCCAATTGCCTGCGAACCTCCGGCGCCATATCCTCCATCTCTTTGATCACCCCATCCATCCATTTGATGAACTCATCATGGTGTTCCTGTCCAAACGCCTTCAGATTATCGATGGTCTCCTCGGAAAGCCTGCTGGCCGACTCAAGGATATCCTTGACCATTTTTTTATAATGTTCCGTCCATACCGCAGCAGCTCTTTTTTCCAGACATGCTGTTTCGAATCGGTAACCACGATACCCCTGAAATTGATGGCCGCTTTTAATAATGGGCCGGTTTTCCATGCAGTTTTTAACAAGCAGACATTTACGATCATTATCCATTTTGTCGGCTGCGATGGTAAACACAGCCGATTCGTTGATCTGTTTTTTATGGTCACTGTAAATTTTGGCTTTGATGGTCCCTTGTCGGGGCACTTTCGATTGAGCCGTTGTGACTTCGCCAATGACCTGACCACTCATATAGACCTTGTCCTCCTTTTGGATGGCCTCAAGGTCGGATACTGATATTTCCACCTCAATTGCCGGCCAGAGAACGAAACTGCACCCATCCGTACCGACAAAGGCGATGCTTCCCAGAAAAACAGACAACGCTAAAAAGAAAAATCTTTTCACCTCTTACTCCTTATATCGGGAAATACCGGTGTTTTTTTTGCGACAATTAAAAACCCTTCGACATCCTTGCCCGACTGCTTTCTGATAATGGATTCGGATTTTTCCACGGGTTCTAATCCGTGGTGCCTCAGGCAATTTTCAATATATTCCTGAGTGTGGGCATAGCGGCCGCTGGGAAAGAGCTGGTAGCCGGTGCTGTTATCTTCCAGTTTCTCCACCGAAAGAGCAATGATTCCGCCGCAAACAAGATTCGATGATATCGATTGGAAGATCGGATCCAAATTCCCGAAATAGACAAACACATCAGAGCTGTAGATAAGATCAAATGGTGTGGGAAAATCCCAGTCTTGAAGGATGTCAAAGACCATGAGCTCGTCGTAGATATTTTTCTCTTGAGCTTTTTGGAGCATTTTTGACGATACATCGACGCCGATTAGTGATTTTGCATAGGGCCGGTAGAATTGCGAGCCCAGACCGGTACCGCAGCCAAGATCAAGCACCACCATTTCTTTCGTCAGATATGGTGACACGAGATTAAACAGGAGTTCAGGGGTTTTGTACGCTAGTTCATTGACTAGGATCTTTTCAAAAGTGCCGGCACACTGATCAAAAATCCGGCTTACGTGCTGCGCCGGGACAGCATCGGGTGGTGTTGCTCTCCCCAGGCTTTGGAGCATGAATCTTGCCGCCTCGTCATCCGGATTGATCTCCAGCACTTTGTTGTATTGGCACTCGGCCTCCTTGAATTGCTCGAGCTTTTGCAAAGAAACCCCTAAATTGAAGTGGGCCGTCGTATAATCGGGTTTGATTTCAATGGCCTTTTTGTACGACCGTGAGGCATTCTCAATCAGATGAAACTCGTCCTGGGCAACGCCCAGGTTGTTCCATGCCTCCGCAAGATCAGGAGCAAATGCCACAGCCCGTCGAAAACAGGAGATGGCCTCATCCGGCTCGCCTACTTCCCGGTAGGCCACACCGAGATTGTTCCATGCCAAACCAAATCTGGGCTCCTGTTTAACAATGGCGCTGTAAATGTCTATGGCACCGTTGTAATCTTTTTCCACCTGCTTGAGCCGGCCCAGGTTATAGCATGCCGATAAATGGGGAGGATTAAGGTTGGCTGCTTTTTCAAAAACCTTTTTTGCCTTATCCATTTGACACTGGTCCAAATACACGGTTCCGAGTGCGTTCAATGCCGATCCCGAATCTGGATTGTCCGTCAACATATATAGATAGGCTTTTTCCGCTTCGGCAAGCCGGCCTTCTTTATGAGCCAACGTCGCTTTCTTGAAACTGTCTTCGATATCGTCTTTCATGATCCTTAATGGAGTTATTTTTTAAAAAAAATCTTTACGGCTAACAGAGATAATGTCCTTGCCTTTGTTAAACGGGAGAATCGGAATGGAGGAATTCACTTCTCGAATAATCTGGAAATAAGTAACAAATGCAGCGATGGTGTATCGATGGCCGTCCCCACTTTGCAGCGTGCCCAGATGGGCGACGCCTTCAAACATGCCCTGAGCACCAATGGTTGCACGCTTTTGCAGACACCAGTTATCCTGCCCTTATCGTAGATATACCCCAACAAGTTTTGCTTGGTAAAAACATCCAGCAGCTGGTGCCCGGTTATCTCAAAGAATCTGTCTCGCGTCAGTTTTTGAGCTTTTGGCGCAGTTAAATAACTGATCGCGGAGCAAGAAGACAGGGCTAAAATCATCAGTCCCATGCACACAAGTCGAAATAAATTCTGCATACCGATCCTTCTTCGCCAAAGAGGTATCGCCTCCAATTCATTCAAAATGATCAGAGCTATAACATAGCCCCGTTAAAGTATAAACCCCCTTGAATCCAGGTTACCGTCTACAAAACCGCATGTCGTTTTTTGATGATAGATGCTATCCGTATCTTCTCATCCATAGGCGGACATCTAAAAATCCCCATCAAGAAAAAGACCTGGCACCATGGCCCATTGTTACGTTTTTGTATTTTCCATCTCAACCGCATACGATTTTTTTTACCGGGTTTACAAACTGCTGCAGACCAACTAAAACGGAGGCCGTCGTCATTCGTCATCGTTCATTTTCCGTTCAGGCGATCACATTTTCCATGATGGTGATACCCGATGTTGATGCTGGCCGAAGAAACCGTTTACGAAGAGGAAATCAAAAAAACGAATTGATCATTCAATCCAAAACCAATTCCATCACACAGGAAAAACCATGACTTACCGATTCCACCACATCCACCTGCTATGCAGCAATCTTGAGCACACGATCGACTTTTTTACTCAAACCCTTGGCGCCCGGTTGGTCGCCCGCCCGAAATTCGGCGGAGCCGAGGGAGCCTCTCTTGATCTGAATGGCACGATCATCAATCTCAGGGTCGCCGGGGATAACGAAACTGTCAATGCAAACGCAACGATGCCCGTTTACGGCTACCACCATATGTGCGTCCAGGTCGACGATGTGGATGCCGCTTATCAGGAACTCACCGATAAAAATGTTGAATTTCTCGTTACCCCCCGCAATACGCCCGACAACCTGCGCGTGGCTTTTATTAAAGGACCGGATGGCATTGTGATCGAGGTATTACAACACCTTTAAGCAGGATGGGCATAGATAGTGCCCATCCAGAAATGGCCAATTTGCCCGATATCGGCGTTGCGCGAAAAATTTAATCCTCGGAATATCAACTATATGCCTGTGGTTAAATTTTTCGGGCGCCTTGATCTCAACCAAATTTGCCTATTTCTGGATGGACACTATATATGATATCTTCGCCATCCACTATTTCCCGCTTGACGGGCGCGATCTGCTTCGCGCCCGTTATAGGCCCTTAATAATTATTAGCACAATAAAAGCAATCATTACCAAAAAATCATTGCCACCTTTTCAATTGAAAAGGTCCATTAGCGTCCTTCTCCGTATTCTTTTAGTAAGCTTTTTAACCCTTCTGGGTCACAAGATTTTAATTTATCTAAAATTTGCTTTGCATTTTTTTTAACGCGTATTTCTTTTGAGGCTTTTATCTCTTCTACTTTGACTTGTAGTTCCTTAAGCGCTTCTAATGTTTTAATATTTTTACCATTTAGATCGAGTTCATCTACCATGGATAATAGCACTTCTGTAAGCATACCAATCTGTTTGCCATAAGAAGCAACTTTTAAAAAAACCTCTTTCTCTATTTCACTATCACCGACTTCTGAGTCGATAGTACCGAAAAACCAGTCAGGTTCGATTCTTTGGTTTACATTTCCACTCAGTGGGAAATTGAAATTAGATTGTAGCCAGGGTAACATTGAAGCCTCCTTATCTAAAAATCATCATTTTTGTTTTTCGCTTCGATCATATTCCTGCACACCTACCAGATACAAACTGCATGGCTCTGGTGATAAGATTAACGATTGTCGCTTGTAGAATGAGTGAAACAGACAACAGTGCCAATCCACGGCGATGCCGATATTGGATCGGTTTTTCAAAAAAGTGTGCAAACAACTGGGTATTAAAAGAGTATACAGGCCATTAGATATAGTGGTTGATATTTTACTGTCGCTTTTAGTATCGTTTTTCTGACTTTCCCTCGTGCTCGTGCTCAGCGCAGCGGTGCTCGTAATCGTCATTTGCATCATACTCGGCTTGCGATTCCGCAACACCATCGAATTTCATCGCCAGCCGAGTCAGCTCGGTTCCCAGTCGGTAAACGTCAAGTCGATCATGGTCAAATATGGTTTCGGTCATTGAAGAGGCTCTTCGATTACGAGCACGAGCACCGCCGTTAGCGGCTGAGCACGAGCACGATCTATTGCATAAGCCTGAACATGAAGACATTCAAAAAGTCGTCTTAATACTACCGCTCACCTTGGCTATCATTATTGTGTCGCCTTAACAGGCTGATTCGGATCCTCAAGCACCGCACGAATAGCCGTGGCCATTTCCTGGGTGATCACCGGTTTCTTGACCAGCCCCTGAATGCCCAGGGCCTGGCATTTTTCTTCGTTGATCTGATCGCTGAAGCCGGTACAAATGATAATCGGAATCTCGGGCCGAATGTTTCGGATCTTGTCGGCAAACTGCAGGCCGTTCATATTGGGCATGGTCATGTCGGAAATGACCAGGTCAAAGGACGCGGGATTGTTTCTGAATACCCGCAGGCTGTCAAGGCAATTGGTCTGAGCAGTTACAGAATATCCAAGCCGTTTGAGCATCACTTTCATCATCTTGGCCACGCCCTCTTCATCATCAACCAGAAGAATACGTTCGGCGCCGCCCCGAATCGGTCGAATATCACCGCCGTGTTGTTCTGCCGCGTCCATCTCGACGATGGGTAGATACACATCAACTCGGGTTCCTTGACCGGGCGCGCTGCGGATACGCACATCCCCCTTGCAGTTATTGATGATTCCCTTGACCGCGGCCAGGCCGAGCCCCGTTCCCTTGCCTTTCTCCTTGGTCGTGAAATAGGGATCAAAAACTTTGTCCAGAATCTGTTTATCGATGCCGCACCCCGTGTCGGCAACCGTCAGGCAGGCATACTGGCCAGGCAACAGTAAAGGAGAAAGACGGTGATCGAAATCGAGCTGAATCTGCTTGAGGGTGACGTTGAGCTTGCCACCGTTTTCCTCCATGGCATGGTAAGCATTGGTGGCCAGGTTCATCACAATTTGATGGACCTGCGTCGGATCGGCGACGACCATCTTGCAATCCGGATCGATGTCCTGTTTGATATCGATGGTGGTGGGGATTGACGAACGCAGCAGTTTGAGCACCTCCTTGACAATCGGTTGCAGATTCAGCGGTTTGATTTCCGTGTCTTTTTGGCGGCTAAACGCCAGGATCTGGGCGACCAGATCCTTTGAACGCAGCGCGGCCTTGAGGATTTGGTACGCATATTTCTGCATCGGATTATCGGCTGGCAGATCCTGTTTTCAAATTTCCGCATAGCCAATCAAGGGAGAGAGAATATTGTTAAAATCATGGGCGATCCCGCCAGCCAGCGTTCCGATAGCTTCCATCTTCTGCGCCTGCTGAATCTGCCGTTCCAATTGCTCCTTGGATTCCTCAGCCTGCCTGCGTTTAGAAATATCATTCACCACGCCTTCGTAATGCATCGCTCGGCCGTATTCATCAAAATAGGCGCGCGTGCTGTTGGTAATCCATAACGCCGACCCGTCTTTGCGTTTGATTTTTGTTTCAAAATCGTTCACCATCCCGTCGCGCTGAAGAATCGACTGGAATCGGCGGCGATCCTCCGGTTCCATGTAAAACTGCTGACCTATATCGGAGACGCCGTTAATGAGTTCATTGGGATGGTCATAGCCCAGCATTTTGGCAAAGGCCGCATTGGCGCCTAAAAAACGCCCTTCCGGAGTGCTTTGAAAAAAACCCACAATGGAGTTTTCAAAGATGCGGCGGTATTTTCCCTCGCTTTTGCGCAACTGTTCCACCGCATTCTTGCGCTCGGTGATGTCGCGGCAAGATTCGATGATTTTGACCACGTTAATGTCGTCATCAAAAATGGGCGCGGCAATAATTTCGACAAACCGTTTTTCTCCTTTATCATTACAGTGAATGTGCTCCAATCTGACCGGGCGTTTGGTTTCAAAGATCCGTTCCAACGGACATGGGTGATTCTCACCGCTGCAAGGGTGATCGCTATCATGACTGACCCGATGGCATGTCAGCCCGTTTTTAACCGGGTCGCGCGTGCCAGCCATGGCCAGTACGGTTTGGTTGGCCAGAGCAATGGTATAATCCTTATTGATCACCATCAGCGCTTCTGGAAACCCATCGACGACCGTTTGCAAAAATGCCTGGGCGCGTTCGCGCTCCTGTCGAGCCAGCATTGACTGCTTAAGGCGTGATTTAAGCTGCAGGGCGTAAAAGCCGCTCACCACAACGATGGCCAGCATGATGTACACCCCCAGCAACCAGAGCCAATACTGCTGCCAGAAATCCGCCACGGAAACCCGGCCGAAATCCTGATAGGGTGGCAGCCGAAGGTCCATCAGGCACTCGTGCACCGGCTGGTAGTTTTGGGGGATCGTCCACCCGCCATATTTACCGGAAATGGCTGCCGGATTGGACGCGGGCATGCGCATTAAGGCCACGGCTACCTGTTTGGCCAGATCGCTGTCCGTATGACGGGCTTTTGCAAAAGGCCATTCCGGATAATGCCGTGTGGAATGCAAAAAGCGAACATTGCCGTCGCAAGGGCGATGCAGGTTGATCACTTTGAATTGCTGCAGTACGATTTTCCCTTCCAATGCCATCCGTTCCAATGTATCGCTTCTCACGCAGCCCGCATCGATTATCTGATCACGCACCGCATAAACCACCGCATCATGGGTTCCGCCATAGCTTAATCGTTTGAAATCGCGATACGGATCAATGCCCTGGGCTTTCATCGCACGCCACTGCATATGCCAGCCCCCCATTGACCTTTTGTCAACAGCCATCACGGTTTTGCCACGCAGGTCGTTCAATTCATTGACATCCGATCGATCCATGCGGGCAACCACCACCCCGGCAAACAGGGCATGGGCCGCTTTATCCGAATCAAGGTTATTCAAGGTGGCGATTCGCGTAACGCCGAAGCGGACCTCCAATTCAACATAAAACGATGGATTGGCGAAGATAAAGTCAACGGTTTGGTTTTGAATGGCGTTGAAAATTTGATCGAAGTCCAGGGGCAGGATAGAAAATGAGAATTCAGGGATCTGCTCTGAAAGGTATGCGGCCGTTGGTCCCCACTGGTAAAGACATTGCTCCCTGCCCCGTTTGGCCAGGACCCCGATTTTTATCGAGTCGCGCCCGTCTAAAAATTCATCGCCGGGTTGCAGGGTGCCAACAGGCAGGTGATTGTCCTCAATCGGTTGCTTTGCGTCAAGCCGGGCATAAGAAGCCGTAGCCACTACCCATGCCAAGGCCATTAGCAGGATAAAGCCGATCTTGTTCACCTTTTTCATCCCTGTTGGTTGCGTAACCGATCGTGGGGGGAATAACGGTATACGCCCCATATCAAAACTCCATCCATATAAAAATGCATCATGATTGGTGAATGGTGAAAACGCCGGATATCGGTAAGCGAAGCGGCATCAATCCCAGGGCAGGATTTTCATTGGCTGTTGCGGGTGCGATGGAATAGGAAAAAAGGAGAAACAACAGCTACAAGCGACGTGAATCAAACGGTTCGTCTCAATTGGTGCAGACAAAGCTGTTATCAAATTACACCGTTTTAATTATCATAATGGAAATACTTTGTGGATGACAAGGTTTTTCTACATATTTGAGACAGTTGGATAAAATTAGGATTAGTTTACAGGCAGATACCCTTTGGCCAGCTGGGTGAAGTCGTCGATCTGTTTTCTTTTCCAGGCACTGCCCTGCCCTAGTTCCCCAGCCATGAGATCGGCGACATCCGCAGCAGCCGCAAGGCTGGCGGCCACATCCAGAATCAGCGCACGGGTACGGCGGCTCATCACGTCTTCGAGTGTAATGGCCATTTCATTTCTGACCGACCAGATCACCTCGGCTTTGATATAAGGTAGATTGGGATGCAGTTTTTCGCCCATGCGTGAATCTTCGTCCACAATGCGCTGAACAAACATGGCATCCGAGCCAAAATCGCGCAGCGGATCATCAGTATCCATGTTTTTCAACCAGCCGTGAATGCGCAGCGTTGCCGTTGGGCAATCGATTTCAGGCAGCCCGGCGATCATGGCCGCCTGCTTGACCGTATCCTGGGCCATGCGACGGTAGGTGGTCCACTTACCACCAGTGATGGTAACTAGGCCGGACTGGGACACCTCCAGATGGTGGTCCCGGGAAATGGCCGCCGTCTTTTTGCCCTCCCCTGCCGCCACCAATGGCCGGATCCCGGCAAACACACAAAGGATATCCTGAGCAGTGGGATCCTCCACCATATATTTGGCTGCATGCTTGAGGATAAACGCGATTTCCGTATCCAGGGGGTGTGGTTCGAGGCTGGCCTGCGCTACCGGTGTATCGGTGGTACCCACCAGAACCCGGTCGTGCCAGGGAACGGCAAACAGCACCCGACCATCCTCGGTCTGGGGCACCATGATCGCCGTCTCACCCTTGAGGAATCGCTTGTCCAGAACCAGATGGATCCCCTGGCTGTGGGTAATGATCGGGCTAGCTTCGGGGGTGTCCATGTGCAGTATTTCATCGGTGAATATCCCGGTGGCATTGATCACCACCCGGGCGCGCACTTCATATTCCGATCCGTCCAGTTGATCCCTGATCATCACGCCGTCAACCATCTGGCCTGAATAGGTCAACCCGGTAACCTGCATGTAGTTGATGGGGATGCCGCCGGCATCGACAACGGACTGCGCCAGGTTGATGGCCAGGCGGGCGTCGTCAAACTGACCGTCGTGGTAGATGATACCGCCGCGCAAACGGTCCGGCTCAAGGGTCGGGATGCGTTCGAGCGTCTCTTTGCGGGAAAGCCATTTGGAGGCCCCCAGCCCCAAACGGCCGGCCAGCAGATCGTAAACTTTAAGTCCGGCGCCGTAAAAAGGGCCATTCCACCAATCGTAGTTGGGAACAATAAAAGACTGGTTATAAACCAGGTGGGGAGCGTTTTGCATGAGCAGCCCGCGTTCATGAAGCGCCTCAAGCACCAGGGACACATTGCCCTGCTGCAGATAGCGCACCCCGCCGTGAATCAATTTGGTACTGCGACTGGAGGTCCCCTTGGCAAAATCGTGCTGCTCCACCAGAAGGGTTTTGTACCCGCGGGCGGCTGCATCCAGCGCGCATCCCAGGCCCGTTGCCCCGCCACCGATCACGACCATATCCCAGTAGCCGTCATAACTTTTCAGTGTATTGATGCTTGTTTTTCGATCCATGGAGGACTCCGTAGTTAGGTGTTTAGCTGTTTAGGCCGAAGGCTGAAGGGCTGTTGGATCGCCCCGATTTTATAGGTGTTTAGCGGTTTTGGCTGAAGGGCTGTATGAATTCTGTCATTTGATAATCTATGGACCTTTATTCTTAAACGGATTCCCCAATTGTCTGCAATTGGTTTCATCTATGCCCTAAACCCCTTCAGCCCTCAGCCTACCCCCCTAATTTCCTTCAGCCTATCCCCCTACTTTCACGAACACTCCTCATTCTTAAGCGAACACGCCGACAGAATCTGATCCGGATGGGACTGGTCCCGATAGACAGTGATGCCCTTGAGGTTCATGGTGGTCGCGTTCATAAAAAGGTCCAAGATCTGGTCCGGGGTGATGGTTTCAGGCAGGTTCACAGTTTTGGAAACGGCGTTGTCCGTGTATTTCTGAAAGGCGGCCTGGATTTTCAGATGCCAATCCGGAGAAATATCCCAGGCGGTCTGAAAAATCGCCGGATCAATGGTCTTGCCCGCCTTTTGGTAGCTGGCATAAATCGGATGTACATCCGTGTAAATCTCACCTGCAATGCGACGCTGCACGTCAAAGGCGAACACCGGCTCCACACTGCTGCTCACCCCGGCAATCAGGCTGATGGTGCCGGTCGGCGCCACAGTGGTCAGGGTGGCATTACGGCGGTGCTTGATCCCCCTTTGCTGAAATACACTCTGGGGGAACCCGGGAAAGTTCCCCCGTTTTTGCGCCAGTTCAGCCGAGGCCGTCTCGGCTGCCTGTTTGATGGCCAGCATGATCGATTCGGCCAGTTGCACGGCACGCTCGCTCTGGTAGGGAATCCCGAGCAGGATCAGCATATCGGCAAACCCCATCACGCCCAAACCGATCTTGCGGTTGAGCCGGCTCCATTCCTCGGTTTGCGGAATGGGATGCCGGTTGACTTCCACCACATTATCAAGAAAGTGGACCCCCAAATACACCAGTGACGCCAGTTTCTGGTAGTCCACGGTCCCGTTTTCGATAATCCGGGTCAGATTGATTGACCCTAAAGTACACGACTCGTATGGCAAAAGCGGTTGCTCACCGCAGGGGTTGGTGGCCTCCAGCATTCCCAATTCCGGCGTGGGATTGGCCTTGTTGATGCGGTCAATGAAAAGGATGCCCGGATCCCCGGTTTCCCAGGCGCTGTCCGCCATCATGCGCAGCAGTCGCGTGGCTGATTTTCGCGCCACCACGGCACCGGTTCGCGGGTGGACCAAAGCATAGTCGCAATCTTTCCTGACGCAGGCGATGAATTCGTCATCCACAGCCACCGACAGATTGAAATTGCATAAAAGACTGCGGTCGCGCTTGGCCGTGATAAAAGCCTCGATATCCGGATGACTGACATGCAGCACGCCCATGTTGGCGCCGGGTCGCACCCGGTTCTTGTCAATCAGGTGGGTGGCCGAGTCGAACAGACGGATAAAAGAGACCGGTCCGCCGGTGACCCCCGAGGCGGGGAAAATGGTATCACCGGCAGGACGCAGCCGGCTGAAGGAAAAACCGGTTCCGCCGCCGGTGCGATGAATCAGCGCGGTATCCTTGAGGCTCTGAAAAATCGACTCCAGATTATCCTCCACCGGCAGGACAAAGCAGGCCGCCAACTGGCCCAGGGGCCGGCCGGCATTCATCAGACAGGGTGAGTTGGGCAGAAAGGCCAGCGTGGTCATGGCCTCCTGGAACCGGGCGGCGGTTTCTCCCACGGACGCTTGCGCATCAAACAGCCGGTCCGCTTCCGCGACCACCCAGGCCACCCGCGAAAACACGTCCGGCGGCGTTTCGATGATCTCCCCCCGGTAATTGCGGGCAAGATAGCGTTTTTTCATGACATCTTCAGCCAGGGGCGTAAGCTGGAGCGAATGCATGCAATCAACCTTTCGTGCTGTTGGTTTTCATTTGGCGGGTCGCGCGTTATCCGGGTATTACCAACGGACCCGCCGGCGCATAAACGGAAAAAAGCAGAAAACCGACATAAAGGCAATAGATCAGGATGGCCAGCCCCCCCTCCCAGCGGGCCATGATCCGTTCTTTGCCGGTGAACATGAAAACAAACAGCAAGACGCTGGCCGCCGTCATGACGCCCATGTCCACATGGTTTTGGGGCTCAAAGGGCAAGGGGTTCACCACCGCACTCATCCCCAGGACAAAAAACACATTGAAGATATTCGATCCGACCACGGTGCCCACGGCAATCTCCGCCTCCCCCCGCCGGACGGCCTGGACACAGGTGATCAATTCAGGCAGAGATGTTCCCACGGCGACCCCGGTCAGCCCCATGACCCCGCTGGGCATGCCCAGCATACCGGCCAGTATCGCGGCACCGTCGACGGTCATACGACCGCCAAAAAGCAGGCCGCAAAAACCGACGATGAATTTCAAGCCTGTCGGGCCATAGCGGACATGGTGCATGGCCGGACCATACGGCAACCCGGCAACCGGTGCGCCGATGGTGGCCGCATAGACCATGAAAACCCCAAAATAGCCTAAAAGGACCAGGCCGTCGCTGCGGTTGACGGCGGAAAAAAAGAAACTGTCAATGGCCATATCACCGGCCACCACCCACAGGACCACCGCGGCCAGCAGACTGAAGGGGATTGCTTTCCAGACCGTTTTCCTGGGGATGCGCAGTGGCCGGATCAGGGCCGATATCCCCAGGATCAATAGGATATTGGCGATGTTGCTGCCGATTCCATTGCCCAGGGCAATGTCCGTATCACCGCTTATGCTGGCGGCAATGTTGACAAACAGTTCCGGTGCCGAGGTGCCGAAAGCCACCACGGTCAGACCGACCACCATGGGAGAGATGTCAAGCCCCCGGGCCAGCCCGGCGGCCCCGTCCACAAACAGCCTAGCGCCCTTGATCAAGAGCGCCAGGCCGGCCAGCAGCAGCAACAAATAAAAGGTCATGCGGCGGTATGATCCGGTTTGGTTGGTCGGCCCGGGCCGCCATGGCCATGGGCAATTTCCCAGCGCTTATCCAAGAAATATAGGATCGGCACGGTCATGCGCGAAAAAAGCAGCGATGCCACCTCACCGGCCATCAGAGAAATGGCCAGTCCCTGAAAAATGGGATCGAACAGGATCACCGAAGCCCCCACCACCACAGCCGCGGCAGTGAGCATCATGGGCCGGAAGCGCACCGCTCCGGCATCGATAACAGCCTGATCCAGCGGCGCGCCTTCGGCCAGGCGCAGCTCGATGAAATCCACCAGGATGATGGAATTTCTGACCACGATCCCTGCCCCGGCGATAAACCCGATCATGGAGGTAGCCGTGAAAAATGCCCCCATGGCCCAGTGGGCCGGTAAAATGCCGATCAGCGAAAAGGGAATCGCCATCATGATCGTCACCGGGGTGGAAAAACTCTGGAACCAGCCCACCACCAGCACGAAAATCAGCACCAGTACCACGGCAAAAGCCAGCCCCAGGTCGCGAAAGACTTCATAGGTGATGTGCCATTCGCCGTCCCATTTCATGGCAAAGCGCTGGTCGGTCTCGGGCAGGGCCGCGGTGTGCTGCTCAATGTGATACCCCTCGGGCATGACAATGGCGTCGATCTTTTTTTGCAGCTCCAGGATCGCGTAAACCGGGCTCTCCTTGGCGCCGGCCACATCGGCGATCACGTAAACCACGGGCATCAGGTTTTTATGGTAGATGCTGCGGTCCACCAATGTTTTCTCGACGGTGACCAGATCGGAAAGGGTCACCATACGACCGCCGGCATCCTTGACATTGATCGATTTGAGCATTTCCAGCCCGGCCCGCATGGCCAGGGGCGGCTGCAGCACGATGGGTACGTCTTCCTTTTCCAGTTCCTGGTGCAGCAAGCCGGCCGTGGTGCCGGAAAGGGCGGTCTGCAGGGTCTGATTGACGTGGGCCACGCTGATGCCGTGCAGGGCGGCCTTTTCCTGGTCAACCTTGATCCGGTAACGGGTCTGCTCATCTTCCATGAACCAGTCCACATCCACGACCCCTTCGGTCTCTTCGAACAGGTCGCGAATTTTCAAGGCCAGTTCCCGCTGGCGTTCATAATCCGGTCCGTAGACCTCGGCCACCAGGGTCGAAATCACCGGCGGTCCCGGCGGCACCTCGGCCACTTTGACCCGGGCGCCATACCGCTCGGCAATGGCCTGCAGCGGGATTCTCACCCGTTTGGCGATCTCATGGCTCTGCTGTTTGCGATGGCCCTTCTCGGCCAGGTTGACCTGGATGTCCGCCTGATTGGGCGACTTGCGCAGGTAATAATGCCGCACCAGGCCGTTGAAATTGAAGGGACCGGCCGTGCCCACATGGATCTGATAATCAACCACCTCGTTGACCGTGGCCAGGTAGTCCCCCATTTCAAAGGCCACCGCGGCGGTGTCTTCCAGGGTGGCGGAATCCGGCATGTCCAGCACCACCTGGAACTCGCTTTTGTTGTCAAAAGGCAGCATCTTCACCTTGACCAGGCCCACGCCCACCATGGCCATGGCGCCCAGCAGCAGGACGGCCACGCCGATCAAAAACGACCAGCGCCACAGGCCATTGTGCAGCAGGTGGTCCATCACGTTACGATACAAACGGGTGGCCCAGTCCTCGGTGTCGTGTCCACCGCCATGGCCGTGGCCGCTACCGCTGCTTTTAAGCAGGCGCAAGGCCGCCCAGGGGGTCACGATAAAGGCCACGATCAGAGAAAAAACCATGGCTGCCGAGGCACCCACGGGGATGGGGCGCATGTAGGGTCCCATGAGCCCGCCCACAAACGCCATGGGCAGGATGGCGGCGATGACCGTCAGCGTGGCCAGAATCGTGGGGTTGCCCACCTCATCAACGGCTTCAACGGCGACGGTCAGCCGTGGCCGTTCCCTGTTCTCCGGTAGTCTCAGGTGACGAACGATATTCTCCACCACCACGATGGCATCGTCCACGAGGATACCGATTGAGAAAATCAAAGCGAATAGTGTGATACGGTTGAGCGTATATCCGTACAGATAGAACACCGCCATGGTCAGGGCCAGGGTAACCGGGATGGCAAAGGCCACCACACCGGATTCACGGTGCCCCAGGGTAAACCAGATCAATACGGTCACCGACACCACAGCGATCAGCATATGCCAGAGCAGCTCGTCGCTTTTCTCCTTGGCGGTTTCGCCGTAATGGCGGGTGATGGTCATGTGAACGTTATCGGGAATCACCGTGCCCTTGAGCCGTTCTACGCGTTCCAGGACCTTCTCGGCCACACTGATGGCATTGGTGCCTTTGCGTTTGGAAAGGGTCAGGGTAACCGCCGGATAGGGGGCCTTGGCGGTATCTTCGGGTGTGAGGCCTTTCTCACCCGCCGCCGGCCCGGTACCAAAGAAAACATAATTCTCGGGAAGCGGCGGGCCGTCAACCACCGTGGCCACATCCCCGAGATATACCGGTCGGCCCTGGTAGGCGGACACCACCACATTGCGCACGTCTTCGGCGGTCTTTAAGAAACCGCCCGTATGGATGATGATCTGCCCCTGGGTGGACGGATAACTACCGGCATCGGCCGCCTGGTTGGCGGCGAAAACCAGTTGGGAGACGGCCACCGGGTCCAGTCCGTAGCCGGCCATGCGTGCCGGATCGAGCTGCACTTCTACGCGCCGGCTCTCACCGCCGATCAGGGATGTGATCGAGACATTGGGTTCTCGTTTGGCCTGGTCTTCCACTTCGGCGGCCACCCGCCGCAAGAGGTAGGGTTCTACCTCTTCACTCCAGAAGGTCAGGGCCAGGATGGGAACATCGTCGATATAGCGCGGCTTGATCAGTGGCGGGGTAATACAGCAGGGAATGCGGTCCATGTTGGCCATCAGCTTGGACTGCAGCCGGACGATGGACTCCTCCTCATTCTGCCCGACCAGAAACCGCACCACGGTCATGGCCATACCCGGCATACTGGTCGAGTAAATGTATTCGACGCCGGGAATCTCCCAGAGCAGTTTCTCCATGGGCCGGGTCACGCGCTGCTCCACTTCGGCGGCATCGGAGCCGGGCATCTGCACGAAAATGTCGATCATGGGCACGATGATCTGGGGCTCCTCCTCACGGGGCAGCGCCACCACCGCAGCCATGCCCAACAGAATCGAGGCAATGATGATCAGCGGCGTCAACTTGGAATTGATGAAATAGTCGGCAATTTTTCCGGCAGGACCGTATGATTGGCTCATTTTGCAAACTCCACAGCAGATCCGTTGGTCAACTGAACGGGCGGCGCGGTCACCAGCCGGGTGCCGTCCGTTATACCCGAAATCACTTCCACCTGATCGGTGAATTGTCGTCCGGTGCGAATCAAACGAAAGTGGGCAATGTTTTTGTCATCCACGATAAACACGCCGGTCAGCTGCCCTTGCCGCACCACCGCCGAAGAAGGAATGCGTAACATCTGCTGCTGCCCGATGGTCAGCGGCACCCGGGCGAACATTCCCGAACGCAGGGCCTCCATGGATGGAACGCCGACCTGCACCACAAACGTACGGCTGCCCTGATCGCCTGCCGGCACAATCACATCCACGGTTCCGTCAATGTCTAAGGCCTGGATGGCCGGGATACGGACCTTGACCGCCTGTCCCGTGTGCACGGCACGGATATATGTTTCGGGAACCACCACATCCACGCGGTAGCCCCCTTCCCGCTCCAAGGTCAACAGCGGGGTGCCCGGTGCCGCCAGCGCACCGGCATCGGCCATTTTAGCCGTCACCTCGCCATCAAAGGGCGCCAGCACCTCAGCATCCTTGCGGGCCACCTGGGCCGATTCCACCGCTGCCCGGGCCTGGCTGACCCGGCTGCGGGCCGCCTCCACCATGGCTTCGGCCTGGGCCAGGGACGCCTGCGCCTGCTTGTACTGAGCGTCCACGGCTTCAAAGGCCTCCTGGGTGATGGCACCGCCAGCCAGCATTTTCTTGTTGCGGGCATAGGAAAGGCGGGCCTGCTGAGCGCCGGCTTCGGCGGCCGAGCGCGCGGAGATGGCACCGGTCTCGGCCTTTTGGGCAGCGGCCAGGGCCGCCAGGGCCTGATCCAGTTGGGCAACCACCTGGCGGTCATCCAGCACCACGAGCAGATCCTCTTTTTTGACCTGGTCGCCTTCCTTGACATTGAAGCGCTGGATGACGCCCATGAGTTTACTGGACACCGTGGCCGACAGCTTTGCTTTCACCGTGCCGACCGCCTCGTATACGATGGGCTGGTCGGCCTGGTGAATCTCCATTACCGGCGCGGCCACCGCCGGTCCCGGATTCTTTGGTGTCGTTCCGGGTTCAATTTTCTCCGAGCAACTCTGAGAAAAAAGCAGCAGCAAAACACCCATGATTGCCGGTAAACCAATTTTTCGCATGATCTATTTCCTCGGAAGCTGGTATAAAGGGTTAATCTAAAATCCAGGTTATGCTGTTCAACTACCTGTCGTTCGCCCAAAGGACGAGTAAACGGGCTTGAAACCGTTGCTCATGTGGTTGACGTTTATGTTTATCGATGGATCACCAGATGGAAAGCCGATCAGCTCCAGCGCAAGCGCCCTCTTCTCCGATCCTAAGCAAGCGCCTTTTTCCATGAAGCCTGATATTACATTTAAATCATGCCACCCAAACGATTTCAAGTTCAACTCAAAAATCAGCGTTCAGGTATCAGCGACAGTTTTCAAAACATCATTTCAATTTCGCATTTCGATCTATGGTATTAGAGCGGCAGGGGACGGATGGGTTACAAATGAAAATCACCTTGAGGATCTGAACAGACGCCTGCCCACTGTTGCAACGTTGGCGTTTTGTTATGATCTTGACAGGGGCGCCTAACGGACCACGGAGAATCCCAGGCGGAAGGCGTGCGAGCGCTCCTGGTAGTCGATCAGATTTTCAGCCAGGGCGTTGGTATATTGAACATGGATGTAACTATCCAATGTATTGAAGAGAAATCGATGCAACGGGTAGGTCAGATCCAGTTGAATGGAAGGCCCTTCGGAAGCCCACCGAAAAGAGGTGTTCAGCACGAAACTGTCCATTTTACCGATTTTAAAGCCCAGGTCAAAATAGCCGCGATATTGGTCCAAGTCCGGGTTGGTTTCGTTGTCATTATTCGCATACAGCCAGAATTTAGGTGATAACTGCAGCAGAAAATGATGCGCATTGCTCAAAAACATGAATATCGGCTGGGCATATATGAAATTGGTACTTCGAGATCCGTCGCCGCCACGACCGTTGGATTCATGCTGAACCCCGGTTTGCAAAAATACCCCCTTGACCTTCGGCCCGGCGGCAATGAAATTTTTTGAGACCCAGAACATCTCCGGTTTGTAGCTGTTATCCTCAAACGGCGCCGAACTTGAACCAAGGTCCCAAAATGAGGTTTGCGTGTATCCAAAATGAAATCCTTTGACCCAGGGATGATACTCGGCCACAACCGATTCCGGATTGAAAAAACGATAATTGAAGCTGATCTGGAACTTGCTTTTGGACAGATCCGTTCCAACCAAAAAGTACATGGGTTTATAGCCCCCCATGTTTCCGATGTATGGCTGGTAAAGGGTAAACAGGGAATCCAGGGTGGGAGAGACATCTTCCACAGAGGGGTCCTGCTGTGGCGCTTCGATGTCAAACAGAACCACCGGTACACGGATTTCAGATAGTCGCATGCTTACCGTTCCACTGACCTGGGATGGCGGATCAAACGCGTAACACGCCCGGCCAGGGATCTTTTTTTGGAGATCTTCGTCTTTTTCCATCCTGCGGGCAATTGCGGTATAGGTCTTTTTGCCGTTTTCAAGGACACAGACCAAGTGATCAGGAAACGCACCAGTGGACGGCAATTCGGATTCTTCCCCATCTGATGTGAAAATCGAGAATGCGATGTGTTCACCGTTAGGCCAGCGGTCCTTGGCCATGGAGATAAAAATGTCGGCGGCATCCACCATCTGTCCTAAAGCGATGCACATCGCCAAAACAATGATGGTTAGCAGCAAAGCAAATTCATTTTTTCTGTTCAAAAAGATAATATTCACAATCCGTCTTTCAATCTGAAATTTCTTTTTTGGATGGGACGTTTAGCACATTCGTGGTCTTGCTATCAACGTCAATCTCCTCTATCCGGCCTTTGCGCCGACATGAAGGATACGTCCCTTTGCTCACCGTTGATTGATTTTCCACTTTCCATGCTCACGTGATTTCATTCGGCAAATTGCCCTGCCCCCCCGATGCCGGCATTCACCCGCCCGCAGAATGTGTCTCAACCATAAGGATCACCACAAGCGGTTTCCTTGAGGTTGTGCATCAATCGCAGGTTGTGATCCCCCCCACAATCTGGTATTTTTGTGGATAAGCGATTTTTTGAGCGTATACACATACCCCTTATCAAAGCTGCTTACCCCCAATCTATCCAAAGGAGCCTTGTATGAGAATTCATATGGCCAAAATCATCGTGTTTGCTTTTGGTGGATTGTTGGTTTTTGTATGGCTTGCCGGGTGCAGTTCCCAAACCCAAAGCACCCAAGGCAGCCTGGTCGATGTTACGGTAAAGGAGATTGCGCTGATGCCGTTTCTGGCCGGCCAAATGGCATCTCCCGACGCTCCCATTGCCACTGTCTCAGCGCCTCGTAAAGCCGAAACAGCAATCATTGAAAACGTCAATTTACCGGACGGAACGGCTCTGATCATGAACCGGATTGTCAATACAGAGCTCAAAATTCGCTTCGCGGAACGATTGATCCCGCCCCAGCTGGTAAGCGAGGCTTATCAGCCGCTGCTGATGGCCCCTGAACTGGATACGCCGCGAAAACGGGCGATCCGCCTGGGAAGCGCACTCAAGGCCAACCTGGTAATGGTGGGAAACATATGGTGGTACCGCGAAAGGGGCGCCTTGACGCAAATGCCGGACAACCCGGCCTCGGTGGGATTCGAGCTTACCTTGATCAATGTTGAAACCGGCGCAAGGCTCTGGCGGGGTCGTTTTGAGGGCACCCAAGAAGCCCTGACCAGCGATCTGCTCGGCGGAGTGGAACGTCTGAATATGGGATTGCGCTGGCTCTCCGCCAAGGAACTGGCTCGTTATGGTGTCAAGTCGGTCCTGGGGACCCTGCCCCTAAAATAATCTCATTCAATTCGCCGAAGTCGCAGACCTGATTTTTTTGCAGGCTTGCGGATTCCCCCGTTCACAGGATTTCGAATAGGCCTGCATTGCCTGTTGCATTTCGTGCATTCCCTCAAAGGCCAGCCCCTTGGCAAAAAGCAAGTCGCTCCAACAAGGATACCTTTTCTCAAGCAGATCGATGTAAATAATGGCTTTGCGCCAGTGCTGATTCCGGATGTAACGATGGGCCCGGGACAACTCCCGGCCGGGTTCAAGAGCCGCTGATAGCACCGGTTCCATCTCCTCCTGTAATGAAAAAGCCCGCTCCTTTTTCTCAAGCATTGCATCGTTCATTTCCGCTTTCACAAAATCAGCCAAAGAGACCCGGCTTTCGATATTGACCGAATAGATGCTACCATTTTGGGAAAACGTTTCCTCGACAAGGTCATAGTCGAGTTCATCGGCCACGAGACAGAAAATTTCTCTCTGCCTGTCGGCGTAGTCCTTCAGCAACCCTTGGCCGGCCAATTGTTTGGCCAACCACAAAGCGGCCTTGTAGTTAGCACCATAAAGGGCCAGGGCGCGGGCAATCTCGGCCGTATCCCCCGTGCATAGTCGATATGAGCACTGTGTTGCTGTCCGTAGTTCCTTTTCACCTGAGTCGGCCGCCAGGACGAACGGATGCCCAATTAGTACTGTCAGCGCCAGCCATGGCATCAAAAGTATCGGCACCATTTTCAATTTAACGGGTGACATATGAACAGTCCTTTATTTGCTGTACAAAACCAGCCGATAGACATGCCAATGCGACAACCCAAAATGGATACTCGTACCCAAGGCATGCCATTAGCTATTAGCAGTTAACCATTGATCAACAATTCTTCAACATTATTTTGCTAATCGCTTACCGCTAACAGCTAATTGCTCATGGTCATGTCAATTCAAATGGGCGCGGGTCTGCGGCCCGCTGACCAGCATGCTGTTGGTCAGGGTCGATTGGGCGACCTCCATTTTGCTTCCGAAAATAAGATTACGTATCAGTCCATGGCCATAGGCACCGGAAAAAACCAGGGCATCGTGCGGCAATGCGTACAGGTTGTTGGCGAATTGACCATCCATGAACTGGTGGCGCTGGCAGCAGACGCGAGCAAGGGATTTTTCCAGACCCGCTTCACGGATGCGCTGTTCATAATAGGCCTCATCCTGCTCCATCTGGATATACAGATCCAATGGGAAGCCGGACCGCCAGGATATGCGGATTGCGGATCGAAGCGCGTTGATGGAGCTGTCCGAGCCTCCAAACAACACGGCGATGCTTTTCCAGGGTTTAAACAGCGAAGATGTCATCAATACGGGAAACGTGCCCGAGCGGATGATCCGCCGGACTTTCGGGCCGATATATCCCAAACCGATTTTCGAACTCAGGTCGCTGATACTGCGCGGGCAGGTCATGAATGCAAAATGGGTGGGAATGTCCGGCAAGTCGCTGTTCGTGCGGTTTTTAGGAACCAACAGGTCGGGTTTCAATCCCCTTTCGGCGGCCAGGCTGAAGGCTCGTTCGGCTGCCGTTTCCGGAGATGACAGATAAGAGCGATCCAGATCGACCTGAACGGCGTCGTGATCAAAATACATCATGAAGCGAACCGAATCCGGGATGTAAATGGTCAGCCCCACATCCAATAATTGACAGAAATAGATAGACTGCATCAGGGATTCGCGTCCCAGCGGCGTATTGCGAAATACATGGAACAAATTGGCATACATAATCGTTGTCACCTCGATCGGAAATGCAAAAAGCGGGTTGCCCCGCTTCATGCGTTTTTTGACTTATCAGTGTTTCAGGACTTACCTGCCGGTACCAGCGTCTCGGTGGTTCCATTGTGCCTGAAGGCCAGCTTGAATGACGACCCGTTGTCATTCCATTTCTGGCTGAGAGACCATATCTCGGCGTCACCCGATGTCGGCTGCACCTTGACCTTGACGGTGTAAGTTCCCTTATCGACACCTTCGATCTCGGCAGTGTAGGACTGCCCATCAAGCACCACCGTCTTTGGGGTGGCTGAGAGGTTGATGTCAACAATCCCGTCACCTTGGGTCCGCTGCCACTTGCCGCTGACCTGGGTTTCCAGGTCCGTTGAACTGGTGCAAGCGCAAAAAACCGGCAGAAGAAGCATGACGCACACTGTCAAAAGAGGAAAAGCTTTTGCATTCAACGTCTTTTTCATGATGGGCCTCCATTGGATAGGGGGTGGGCAGATGGACGTGCCTGCCGGTATCGATGGATTATGCCAAACCGTTGCAGGACGCCAGGAAAACCGTTGGAATCAAGCCGCGAACACCTGATCGTTGTTTTTTAGCTGGAAACGGTTCGGGTTAGCACAACATGGATTGGTTGAAGAGATAAAGCGGGATGAATGAACGCCGGACGGCCGTCGATGGCCAGGATGCCCGGCTGATACACGAAAGGGTAGAAAAAATCGGTTTGGTCAGCTTTCCCACAGCCGATTCAGAGTCCGTGGGTTCCGTATCGGCAGGTATGGCAAACAGCGTGGGGAGCAGTACGGCCACCTGTTTGGGGATACGCACAGATCCTGCACAATGGGCACAGGGGGTGTGGTGATTGGCCCAGCTGTAAATGGGACTTGCGTTTGAATCAAGCCTGACGAAGGATGGGGACGTGTGTTGCCCGGCGGTTAAAACCGGAGGCAGCAAAACCGAGTGGAGGTAAATCAGACAAAGCAGAAAAAGTGCAACCGGAAATAAGACGCACCTTAACCATGGGCCCCAACGGCCGCAGCCATATGCGTTTATACCTGCAGTTGGGATGGGATGCATCATCGTCTCCAGGCTTGCTCCCCCTATTGTGAAAAGGCAGGCCACGTGTTAAGCGACCTGTCTTTTCACAATAGTTTTATTTTCGGCCATCGTCAAGTCGTGCCAGTTCCTTGAGAATCCCCAATGGACTTTGATGCATGGACAGCTTTTGAATGGCTTCCATGCGTTTTTGATTTTGCTCGAATTTCCTGGTCATTCGGGCGTGATAGGCCTCCTTCAATGATTCGACCAGTTTGTCAAAATCATAGGGCTTCTCGAGATATTTAAAGGCACCGAGCCGGGTGCATTCTACTGCGGAATCCACGGTGGCATGCCCGGTCAGCATGATGATTTCGATAAATTTGTGGTTCTCTTTCAGCGCCTTCAGAACCTGGGTGCCGTCCATACCCGGCATCTGCAGATCCACCACCGCCACGTCGAAGCCGCCCTTGCCGGCCGCAGCCACAGCGTCATCGCCGTTGTCTGCTGTCGTTACATCAAAGCCCTTGATGGCCAGTCGATCCGACACGGCTTTTAAGAATTTGACTTCATCGTCGACCAAAAGGATCTTAATGGTGTTCTCCGGTTCCATGGCACCCTCCTACTGCTTGTGGGTTAAGATAACAGGCGATCCGATCTGTCCAACTTAGTGTCCATCAATCTATTGTAGGCACTAGTTTACTTTCTGGGCGGTTCGTGCCTGTTCGATTTTCTCTTTTGCGGCCTTGATGGTTTTGCTCAGCTCTTCAATGTCGACTGATTTTGACAAAAATGCAAAGGCCCCCAATTCCATACAGGTTTTTTTATCGTCTTCTGATCCCTGACTGGTCAGCACGATCACTTCGATGCCCGGACGGTTCTGTTTCACCTGACGCAGCACTTCGATCCCGTCGATACCGGGCATTCTGAGGTCCAGAATCATGACATCGGGTTCATCCTCTTCGGCCAGGGACAGGGCGGATTCGCCATCATAAACCACGGCGGAATCCAATTCTCGCATCATCAGGCGTTTGGACAGGGTCTGCACGTACTTTTTCTCGTCATCCACCAGCAGGATCTTGGACGGCGCCTCAAAATCCTGGCGCCGATAGACATCGGTCTGATAATATCCCGGGCCCACCTTTGTCTCCACCGCGGTTACCCCCGGCACTTGCAAGGCGATTTCCTTGAGTTCATCTTCAAGATGATTGAGTCGCAATACATGTTTGTTGATGATCAGGGTCACCAGACCGTCCGTGACCTCCACACCCACCGTATGGCCTTTTTTAACCAGAGCGATTTCCACATTGGCGGCGATACTGAAATCAGCGACCGCCGACTGAGACCTGCCGACAAGCTTGAACACGGGGTTGGCGATGGATTCTTGAATCGTCATGGCAATCGCTTCCACCGATGTTTTGTCGGTCGGCAAGGTGACGTCGTAAAGGGATGTGCTCCACGGATCGTATACATCATGAAGCATATGCATCCACGCGGCACATTGGACATCATCTTTGTGGATGATCTTATTGGCCTCGGATGACGAAACATTCAGTTCCTTTTCAGCCGTGGCCACACGCGAGGTCATGTCCGCAATCAAACACACGCGAAGAACGTGGCTGATGTCTTTCGGGATCAATTGTCCGGCAAAGCCGCTGATGATCATCTCGTCTTCGGCCAAAAGGGATGACAGGGCCAGCCGCAGATAAGCGAGCGAGCGCTCCCGCTCATGGGTCAGGCGATTGAACACCGAGACTTTCTCGGAAAATACACGGACGATCTTGTTTTCAGGGATACTGGAAAGCCGGCTGGCCTCGGCAACGATGTCCGGGTCTGTGAGTTGCCGATAACCGGTACGCGAAGCAATTTCCTCGATAATCTGTTTTTCGTTGCAGTAACTGCCGCTGAACAAGGTAATGACTGGCATGAATAACTCCTTCCTTTAAGCTTCAACAAGTTGGCAAGCGTTCAATAACGGGCAGTTCGCTTCCGGATTATTCTCGTGAGCCACTTTATGAACGGCGACAATGCCTTTTTCCAGGGTCGGATAGATATGGTCCTCACCAATTTTCGCTAAAAAGTGCGTCCGTTCGAATACTTCCATGACCGCTTCGTTGACTCCGCACATGGAGATATCGATTCCATTGCTGCGCACCCGATCCACAATCAGTGACAAGGCTTCCTCACCCGATGCATCGATATCATTGATTCCCTGGGCAGCAAGGAGAATATGGTTGAGTCCGTTTTTGGTCTGGACCATCTCGGTGATCGTATCCTCCAGATAGCTGGCATTGGCGAAAAACAGCGGGCCGTCAAAACGGACCAGGGTCACGTACGGGCATTCATTGAGGCCATGGGTGGTCACGCAGCGCAGTTCCTCATCCTCCGAACGGGACAAGAAGACCACTCGGGGACGCATGCTCTTGTAGAGAAAAACCCCCAGCGAGAGCGCCACACCGATATAGATCCCCTTGTCCAGATGCGGGGCGAAAACCAGGGTGCCGGCAAACGAGATGATGGAGATCGCGCCGTCATACCATTTGGCCTTCCAGGCATGAATGAAACCGGAAACGTTGAGAAGACCGATAACGGCCATCATGATAACGGCGGCCAGCACCGCTTGAGGTAAATGATAAAGCAACGGGGTGAAAAATAAAAGCACAATCACCACCGCCATACTGGTAAAGACGCTGGACAGACCGCTGACCGCACCGGCTTGCAGGTTGACCGCCGAGCGAGAGAAGGACCCCGAGGTCGGATAGCTCTTGCCGATGGCGCCGCAGATATTGCCCAGCCCCTGACCGATCAGTTCCTGGTTGGGATCCAGTCGGTGTCCGGTTTTACCGGCCATGGACTTTGCAATGGCGATCGCTTCCATGAATCCCAATAAAGAGATGATCGCCGCATACGGCATCAGATGCAGCATGACGCCGAAATCGATCTTGGGAACACTCAAGGATGGCAGGCCTTTTGGAATGGTGCCGACTACCGCACCGCCACCCATCATTTTCAGCTGGGCCGTATCCAGCGCCTCGTTGCCGACTTTGACGCGCCACGTGCGCCCATCGCTTTCAAGCCCGGCTGGCACGTTGTCCTTGACGTAAAATTTAATCGACTCGTCATCCTGAACAACGCCGGCAAAATGGATGGCGCGCAACTGCTCCCGGTATCGGTGGACATCCTCCTTCTTGTGCGTGATGGTCAGGTTGGTCACCTCCAGCATATGCTCGGCATCCAGAACGCCGATCTCATCATGGCTCTTCTTGGCTTTGGTGGAGGCCTCACCCAGTTGGGTGCGCTCATCGGCAAGCGTTGGGATGGCCAGTGCGGCTTGATTGAAATCCTCGATCAGTTGGCGCGCCTCAGGAGATTCAATGGCATTGATGTCCACCAAGCGGTCATGCTGAAATCCGGTGGCCCAGGAGATGGCCGTGGTAATCACAACGGCCACGAGAACATTGGGAATTCGCGGTGACAGCCATTTGAGGCCATACATGATGCCAAAGGCAAAGATACCGATCAGCAAGGTTGGCCAGTGGGTGTAGTGGATCGCCGCCTTGACCACATTGATAATGGTTTCGTAATGGTGCGGGGCGTTATCCACATAAACACCGAACATTTTCGAAAGCTGAGAAGAAGCAATAATCAGCGCGGCGGCGTTGGTAAAGCCGTTGACCACCGGGTGAGACAAAAAGTTGACCACCAGCCCCAGTCGCAACACGCCCAGGGTCAGCTGAAAGATGCCCACCATCAGGGCCAATAATACCGCATAAGCGACATATCCGGGACTGCCGGCGGTGGCCAATGGCGCCAGGGAGGCGGATGTCATCAGCGATACAATGGCCACGGGACCGGTGGCCAACTGGCGACTGGAACCGAACAAGGCGGCAATCATGGGTGGCAAAAATGAAGCATACAATCCAAAGTAGGCGGGCAACCCCGCAAGTTGGGCGTAAGCCATGGATTGGGGGATCAGAACCAGGGCCACGGTCAAGCCTGACAGCGCATCCACCTGAAAGGATGCCTTGTCGTAGTTTTTAAACCACGCCAAAAAGGGAAAAACCTTAACCAACATGTGCTACTCCTATGCTTAAAGTGTGTGAGCGAGAACGGGTTCTGCTAATCATTTTTCATGGGCAACGATCGCCCAGGCAATATCGCTAACTTATTTCCGGGCATCATCCAACTGCGCCATTTCCCGAAGCAGCCCCAATGGCGATTGATGCATGGACAGCCTCTGGATCATTTCCATGCGTTTGCGGTTGCTTTCAAACTTCTTCTCTATCCTTGCTTGATAGGCATCCTTGAGGGCCTCCACCAGCCTGTCGAAATCATAGGGTTTTTCAAGAAACTTGAATGCCCCCAGCCGGGTGCACTCGACGGCCGCCTCCACCGTTGCATGTCCGGTAAGCATGATAATTTCAATATACCGATGATTTTCCTTGAGAATTTTCAAAACCTGGGTGCCGTCTGTTCCAGGCATCTGCAGGTCAACGATGGCCACGTCATAGCCGCCTTTCTTGGCTGCAGCGATGGCGTCATCACCGTTTGTTGCGGTCTTTACATCAAAGCCCTTGATGGACAAGCGCTCGGACACCGCCTGCAGAAATTTTTCTTCATCATCGACCATTAAAATTTTTATGGTGTTTTCAGCTTCCATTGTCCCCCTCCATCAACGTGGGTTAAAAAAACTGGATTTCTCAGCCAACATGTCTGGCATCCAAAAACGTTGCTTCATCGATTGCAGACGGCACGATCAGTTCCAACCAGTCAGCGGTGCTGTCACATCTAATGGTGACGCCAATGGATTCCGCCATGGTTTGGAGCAAGGTATCGGGAAAGACCTGAAAACCGTTTAAACTGAATCCTGAAAAAACGATTTTCCAGCCCTTTTCATCATCGTTCGCATTGACACCAATCGTCACCTCCGCGCTGTTTCCCGTGTGTTTAAAGGTGTACACCAGGGTCTGATAAATAATGGCCTGCAGCAAAAACGGACACGTTGCCACCATCGGCGGCGTCCCGTCCAATTTAGCGATGGTGGTCCTGCCCGCAAAACTAAGATAGGTAGAAAGGTTGATCGAAAGATCCAGGACGTCCATGAGATTGACGGACTCGACGGGATGATCGATGCTATGAGAAAAGCGGTTCATCTGCCGAATCACGGCAAACCCGCGCTGAATTTCCTCTACAATACTTTTTGTGCAGTCGCTGAGCATATCCGGCGCAACCGGCGTTCCTGACGACGCCATGTCAGACAGATCCCCCAGCAGTCCGGCAGTCTCGGAGATGATTGCCATCACATTTTTCAATTCATGTGAAATGGAGGCGTTGACCCGCCCAAAATAGGCCAGCGCATCGTACCCAAACTTGGTGTTGGTGTGTTTCATCTATTTTCCTCACCGTGTAAACATGATCCGCGTCGTTGATCCCGCCGGATAATTGGCAGGCGCCCATCCGGCATTTTTAAGGCAGCCTTTCAGGCGCCTGGAATCAACCGATTCAGGGTTTCAATTAACTGTTCAATTTTAAGCGGTTTGGGCAGACACTCCTCTGCCATGATTCGTCCTGTCTCATGATCCGTGCCGGAACCATGACCGGTTAAGAAAACGAACTTCATTTCCGGATCCAACGCACTGAGTTGGCGTCTCAATTCAAGTCCGCTAATCCCTGGCATTTTCACATCCAATACAGCCACATCAAAACGGCTTCCCGCCTCGACCGCATCCAGGGCTTTTTCGCCGGAGAAGAAGACCTGCGCCATAAATCCCCGCAGTTCGAGGCGTTTGGATAGCATTAAAGCAAACTTTTGTTCGTCATCGACCAATAAGACCTTCATGCTTGGATTTCCTTTTTGGCGTTGACGGGCAAGGTGATCACAAACGTGGTGCCTTGACCGGTTTGGCTCTCAACCGTGATGTCACCATGAAGCTTTTGGACCAGTCCGTAGGTAATGGAGAGGCCCAGACCGGTGCCCTGCCCCTCTTTTTTGGTAGTAAAAAACGGCTCGAAAATTTTATTCAGGTGTGTTTCGGAAATGCCGCAGCCGTTGTCCTCGATGAACAGTTGCACATGATCATCGTCACTCATCTTGGCCCGAATGTCCAAAAAGCAGCCATTGTCGATGGCATGAAACGCATTGTTGACAAGATTGAGAATAATCTGCTGCAGCTTTCCCCGATCGGTTTCGATCAGCGGGATGGTGTTCGGAATATCCACATGAATGGAAATATCACGGTATTCAGCCTCTTTTTTGTGGAAATTGATCACATCAGAAACCATATCCTTTAAATTGATGGTCTGGGTCTGAACATCAAAGCGCCGGGCAAATCCCAGAAGCTGCCGTGTAATGGTCCCGCAACGTTCCACGGCCTCGATAATGGAATCGATATGCTCCACCAGTTCAGGATCATCTTTGTACGCTTTTGTAAAGGTGAACAGATCCTTCACATAACCGGCCGTTTCGTTGATCAAGGCCAAAGGGTTGTTGATTTCATGGGCCACGCCGGCAGCCAGTTGTCCGATGGAGGCCAGTTGGCAGTTCTGCTCGGCCATGACCATGGTTTTGGCTTTTTCCCGGTCGGCCCGGAAAATCCGATTGACCATGAACGAAGACGTCAGGGTAATGACCACGGCCAAGACCAGCCCGCTGGCAAACAGAAACCAGTTGATTTGCCGCCGCAGATCGAGCCAGACCTTCATCATGCTCTGCTTTTGTTTGACCACCATCAGAATAAAGGACGTGGGCACGATTTTGGTTGAGATATAGGCATAGCCGACCACAATCGGCTGTCCCTTTGGATCGATGGCCACCCGACTGCGGGTCCGTTCATCAAAATCCGGGACCGGGATGGTCATATGGTTCGCTTCACCTTTATAAAAACTGGAGGGCGTTTGAATCACACCTTCGTGATTGATCAAAAAAATGTCCGCATGCTCGCCGGTTTTATAGGATTCTAAAGTTTGTATCAGCCGTTCGGTTTCCAGCGTTGCCCGTAAGATGAAAAAATGTCCGTCCGGCTGCTTGGATTTGACGGCCACCACAATGTGCGGGAGATCACGATGTCCGGAAAAAATCTCGCTGACGCAGGCATTGCGATCGACACAATCCCAAAACCAGGGTTGGTTGCTGTAGTCCTTGCCCTCCAGATTAAATGGGCCGGCATAGGCCACCTGGGTACCCGTATCGGCAATCACGCTTAAATCGGTCAGTCCACCAAAGCCTAATTTTAGATTCCGCAACACATCTTTGAGGTGCCCGGAATCGGTCAACTTTTCATGGCCCATCTCATTGGCCGTGAAGGTCAATGCCGCCAACCGCTCCTCCAGAAAAAACGTCACCGCCCGCCGTGCATTGGACGCCACGCGTTCGGTGCGCAGCAGGGATTCAGTATCAATGGAGCGTTGGATCAGCTGGTAGTAGATAAGGGTCATGACCACCAGTGGGAGTAGCGCGGTGGTCATCAGCGTAAAAATCGCCATGCCCCATGTCTGCTTGTAATTCTTAAAGGTGTGGTAAGTGCTGAGGTGATCATCCTCTCGATCATGAAACTGAGGCCACATGGAACCTAAGAATTTGCTAATGGATGTTATCATGCCGATTTTTCTCTGATTTTGGCCATGATGCTGATCAGCTGGTCAATGTCCACGGGTTTGTTGATGAATTCATAGGCACCGCATTTCATACACTGCTCACGATCATGATCCGTTCCGTGCCCAGTTAAGATCACGACTTCAGTTGTGGGTCGGTCCTGTTTGATTTGCATCAGTACCTCAGTGCCATACAAATCAGGTAACCTCAGATCTAAAATCACCAATGCAAACGCCTCGCTGGCATGAAGATCGATTGCGGTACGACCATCGTAGCAAACCTGGCAGGTCAGGCCGCGCAGCGTTAATCGTTTAGCCAGCATATCCGCATAGCGTTGCTCATCGTCGACAATCAATATATTGTTTTGTTTCATTATGCAACTCTTTTGTGTTGACTGACCGTTTTTCATGATCTATATGAAACATATAAATGAAATAGTTTTATTTGTAAACACTTTGGTTTGTTTTTTTCGATAATGAAACACTTATTTTTTCACGTTGATCGTAAACAGTCATAAAATCAATCTATTGACACTTGTTAAGGGCGACCGGTTACCCCCAACCACCCGGAAACCTCAATTGAATTCTTGATCAAACGTTTTCCATGTGATTCAACTGTGTTTGCCCCCTTGGACCCTGACGGGAAGAGAGAAACCATGAACAAACAGATCAAGCGCGTCCTCCTGGTGGATGACGAAGAAAAACTACTCCATTCCATTGCCCAGCGCATGAAAGTGCTCGGATTCGAGCCCCTCATGGCAACCAGCGGTATGGCGGCCATCGAAATTGCCATGCAAGACTCCATCGATCTGGCTATTGTCGACCTTCAAATGCCGGATATGAATGGCCTGGTGACGATTACCAAACTTAAGGAAATCAAACCGGGTCTCAAAACCATGCTGCTCACCGGCCATGGGAACGAAAAAATCAAACAGGCCACCGAGTCGCTCAATACCCTGTATTTCGAAAAAGATGAGATGGGTGACTTCTGGAGTTTCATTAAAAAGCTGAATACGGATGGCAACGTCGTGGTCATCCGACCGGCACAGGCCGCAGGCGGTAATGGCAATTCATCGCCCACGCCCATGTCCAATGCCATCGAAATACATTCTCCCCAACAGTTCAAGGATGCTGAAACGGAAAAACTATCGCCGGCCAAGGTGACCGCCCATCCAGAACCATTCACAAAACTAAGGATTGTCGGTGAAACCCCCGCCATGCAGGAGTTGCGAAAAAGCATCCGGCGCCTGGCACCGCTGGATTGCACGGTAATGCTGTCCGGAGAAGCCGGAACCGGCAAGGAACTGGCAGCTAGGGTGATTCATGCCCAAAGCGGCCATCGAGATCAGCGTTTTCTGGCCATTGACTGTCGTGATCTGGGCAGTGAGTCATTTGTGCGCCAGCTGGTGGGGTATGGAAATGGCGATCTGTACCAGGCGGTGCAATCCAGACGGGGTATCTTTGGCGGTCAGCAGGTGGGCACGATCTTTTTCGACCGGGTAGAGGAAATGCCTGAGGCCATGCAGGCCCAGCTGCTGAAGACCATCGATACCATCGATCGGACAAGGGCCATTGCCGGTCAGGGCAAAAGTACCGATGTGCGCATTCTGGTCGCCACGGAAACCAACTTGGCCAAACAGGTTGATGACCGTCAATTTGATGAGGCGCTATACGACCAATTGATTTTCTTCAACCTGGCCCTTCCCCCCTTACGGGATCGAAAGGACGATATTGCACCGCTGTGCAGCTATTTTCTTAGAAAACTGAGTGATGATTTCAACAAGCCGGTCGAGTCGATCGCGCCTGAAGTCATCGATGTTTTCCTGTCCTACGATTTTCCCGCCAATGTCCGGGAACTGGCCCACATCATCGAACGGGCCGTGATTCTGGTGGATGACAAGACGATCCACCTCAGCCACCTGCCGGAACGTTTTCTCAAGGACGCCGCATCCCCTAAGGAGGCAGATCCTGAAAATTTTCTGACCTTGGCCGAAGTTGAGAGCCACTATATCGTAAAGGTGCTTCAGGCCGCCGGCGGGAACAAATCCAAAACCGCTGAAATTCTGGGCATCAGCCGCGCGGCATTGTGGCGCAAATTGAAACATATCAATGCCAATACAAAACCAGCGAAATGATCTTTACTGGACGACCATAGTGTTGCAAAAAGCAACGGATCGTTCTGTTTTTTGCAACATTCACAAGCATTTGATTTAATTAATAATTTTAACAACCTCCAATCGTCGTTGCGAATTGTAACGTTCAAAAAGCGCATCGCCCCCTCGCAATTCATAATTTCGCTGTGATATTAAACAGTTAAAATTAATTCCAAATCTGGTATCAAGGTTGCTGAGACGTCATTAGTTAAACCCTAATTATTACCCGCAGCAAAAGGAGTAGCCAATGACGACGCACCTGTGCATCCACGGTGACCTGTTTACCCAAACCCAACCCATTGTCGACTGGATCGCCACGCGCACCGGTTGGCCCGTTGTCTCAGATCAGGACCTGGTTGAAGCGGCAGGAGAGCGATTCGCATTACCGCCCCACCGCCTTGGGTATGCTTTAATGAAACCAGAGGGCGTGCTGAGTCGGCTAACCCACGGCGCTGAGCTGGCCATGGCCAGCGTGCAATCGGTAATGGTGGACAAACTATCGCTAAAGACCACGATCTTCCATGGAACCTTGGGATTGGCGACATCCCGGCAACTCCCCCAGGTATTGAATGTCCTGGTCACCGCACCCACCCGGTTTCGGGTAAAACGCGCCTGCCAGACCCAGGCAATCAACGAACGGCAGGCCCGATCTCTGATTCGCCAGGAGGATCACAGGGAATTTGAGTGGTGCCGATACGCCTTTTGTAATGATGATCGTTTTGATACGGATGCCTATGACCTTGTCATTGCCTCGGATCGACTCGACACCGAATCGGCAGGCAGTCTTATTCTTGAGCAGCTGATGCGGACTCAGATGCAGACAACCATCAATACCGCCAACCGGCTGGCGGATCTGAAACTTGCCTCCGCGGTGCGGGTCAACCTGGCTAAAGGCGGGCACCGGGTCTCAGTCGCGGCCCGAAACGGTCGCATCCACTTGACCGTCGAGCGTCCGGTCCTTTTTTTTGATCGACTGGCCAGAAAGCTGAAGCGACAGATGATGCAGATGAAAGGCGTCCGGCATGTCCAGATCGACGTCGGCCCGGATTTTTTTCAATCCGATATTTATCGTCGGTGCCGGTTTGCGCTTCCGGCCGAGGCTGAATTTTCAAGCTTTACGCAATGTCGCCAACGCCTTTACGATAACGCCGCAGCCTGTTTTCCATCCACATCAGAAAAAAAGATCCCGCAGGAACGAATCACTGCCGCCCGGCAGCTGTTTTCCAGCGCCTCGCCGTGAAGCGCAGCACCGCTTATTCTCCACCCCCTTCGTTTTTCACTCAACCGCCACAGGCCGCGATCCATTTTACCTGTGGCGGTTGACATATTAAACCATCCGGTTATACAACCGCCTCATTCACAGCACTGTCCAGGAAACAGCCATGACGATCAGCATTCGCAAAAAAATAGCCATCAGCTTCATCCTTTTCATCATGGTCAGCACCCTGATCTGGTTTCTGAATTACTATAAATATGATTTGATTAATGAAAAATTACAAATCATTGAGAAGAAGGACCAGGTATTCAATTTGATCCTCGAGGCGCGGCGTTTCGAAAAAAACTATTTTCTCTTCAGCAATGCCGATGATCTGAGCCACGCCATCGATTATGTCAAGCAGGCCGAAATACGCCTCAAAGAGATCATCGCCGTTCACAGCCGCTATACACTGGAACGGGATCTGGAAAAAAGGCATCAGATGCTGACGGAATACCGCCATGCACTGCAATCCATCATCAACCATTCAACGTCCCCATCCTCCACTTCCATGCCGGTGGCGGATCAGCGCGCAAGCAGTATTGTGAAGCAGAAAGAACAGATTCGAGATTTAGGCCACCGCTTGACCAATGACTTTGAGTCCATCCTCGTCCGGGAACGCCGCCTGGCCATCCGACTGGTGCACGAATCCGGATACTATCTGTATTTGGCGCTGGCGGCGATCTTTGTACTGACCTTTGGCATCGCGGTATTCATGTATTTCAATATCAATAAACCACTGGAATCCATCGAAATCGCCATCCGAAAAATCGCCTCGGGCGCCTATGCCGGCATTCCGGCCAGCTCCAGTGGTGATGTTTTCGATTCTTTAGTCACCAGTCTGAATCACATGATCCATGAGCTTAACCGGCGTAATGAACAACTGGTGCAAAGTGAGAAGCTGGCCTCTTTGGGCACACTGACCTCGGGCGTCGCTCATGAACTGAACAACCCGCTTAATAATATTTCTACATCGGTACAGATTCTCATCGAAGAGATTGATGAGGAAAACACGGAATTCAAGCGTGAGCTGCTGGAAGAAACCGAGAAACAGGTCGAGCGGGCCAGGGATATTGTCAAAGCCCTTTTGGAGTTCTCCCGCAAAGGCGCCTTTAACCCCAAACCAACGCCATTTAAAAAACTGATGACCCGCACACTTCAGATGGTCAAGGGCGACCTGCCGTCCAGCGTCGACCTGCAGGTCAATATTTCCGAACATATTCAGGCCGATCTGGATGCCCAACGGATTCAGCAGGTATTGATCAATCTTGTTCAAAACGGGGTTCAGGCCATGCCCGACGGCGGCACCCTGAAAATCAGCGCTGATCAACCCGAGGGTGAAGATCACTTCTGTTTTCGTATATCGGATACCGGTGTCGGCATTGAAAAGGATGTCTTAAGCAAAATATTCGACCCGTTTTTTACCACCAAAACCGATGGACGCGGCTCGGGCCTGGGCCTTTCCATCAGCCACGGCATTATCCAACAACACAAGGGCCATATTCTGGTGGAAAGCCGGCCCGGCGAAGGGACAACGTTTACCGTATGCCTACCCAATCGACTGACTTCGAAGATCTGAACAAGCCCCATAAGGAGACCCTGCTGGTCGTTGAAGACGAAGACCTGGCGCGTAGAAACCTGATCCATATCCTCACCCGTGAGGGATATGATGTCATCGGTGCCGAAAGCGGTGAGAAGGCCGTTGCCCTGTTGAAGCAGCGACCCTTTGACCTGGTCATCACCGATTTTAAAATGGGACGCGTGGATGGACTGCAGGTCCTTGAAAAATCTAAAGCGCTGCAACCGATGGTTGAGGTCATCATCATTACCGGTTATGCCACGGTGGATCTGGCGGTCAAGTCCATGAAGGACGGCGCCTTTTACTATATCGCCAAGCCTTACAAAATCGACCAGGTACGCAAAGTTGTCAGCGAGGCGCTGATCAAGCGTCGGCTTAGGCTCGAAAACCAACGTCTGCGCGAAGAACTGCAGCGCAATCGTCCGATGCCGGCACTGATCGGCAAGAGCCCGGCGATGGAAAAAATCCGTGAGACCATCCGGCAGGTAGCCCCGTCGGATACGAATATACTGATCCTTGGTGAAAGCGGCACCGGAAAGGAAGTGGTTGCCAAGGCCATCCACCTGCTCAGCAATCGCCAGTCCAAACGTTTCGTGGCTTTCAACTGCGGTTCGTTTACCGAAGAATTGATGGCCAATGAACTCTTTGGCCACGAAAAAGGTGCCTTTACCGGCGCGGACCGCGAGCACGCCGGATTGTTTGAAGTCGCCAATGGCGGAACGGTGTTTCTGGACGAAATCGGCGATATGCCGCTGACCATGCAAATCAAATTGCTGCGCGTCATGCAGGAACGGGAATTATTGCGCGTAGGCGGTGTCAATCCCGTTGAAGTCAATGTTCGTTTCCTGGCCGCGACTCACCGCGATCTGCACGAAGACGCGCGTTCCGGTCAGTTTCGTCAGGATCTGTACTATCGCCTCAACGTCATTACGATCCATATTCCACCGCTGACCGAGCGCCGAGAAGACATCCCCCTTCTGGCCCAGCGTTTTCTGGCCCGAATCGCCGGTGAAATGCAAAAAGAGATTCACACCATGGATGCCGAGGTGCTGGATCTGCTCGATCAGTACAGTTGGCCGGGCAATGTCCGCGAGCTGGAAAACGTCGTCGAGCGGGCGGTGGCGCTGGCCACCACATCCACGATTGGTGTGCAGCAACTGCCCGACCATATCCGCAATCTCACCATAGAGACCTACCGCCGCAGCGGGGATAGCATTCCCACACTTGAGGAACAGGAAAAACATTACATTGAGTGGGTACTAAAAAAGACCGACGGCAACAAGACCCAAGCGGCCAAAATCATGGGCATCGATCGGGTATCCCTGTGGCGCAAGCTGAAGCGCTATGGATACAATGAGAATTGAGACCGATAAGCAGCATGATGGCTTGCTGCTTTATTCTGTATGGTCGAGGCAATTGCCTCGTTTTGATGCAATCCATTCATTTCAATATAATAAAAATGAGTTGTATCCCGCCTTCATTGCTTTACGCTTCATTTTGATTCAATCCTTTTCCTATTTTTCCCGGCAATCATTTTCTAAAAAAGTCCTAACATTCAGAAACAAAAACAAATAATGCTGATGGCACGTGGGTTGCTGTATGGATTGCCAGGAGCAATCACACCAATTCCGGCATTTGATGCGACTTAAGATTACGGAGGCAAATAAAATGAAACGATTAACGAAAGCGGTATTATTTCCGGTCAGATTTTTTGCTTATCGCTGGAATCGTGTTCGTTTGTTTTATTGGGCCGATCGGCAGTTGTATGAACTGCACGCCGTGTGTGTCATGCCGCTTTGGTATTATCAATGGCTTTACCATACCGGTCTATGGCTGGTGAAGTTTCAGAACTTCAAATCTCTTGCCTACCGGGCGATTCATACGATTCCGTATAAAGTTCGGTTTCAAATCGCGTAAAGGAAAGCAACAATTGGTTGCCATCCTTACCGGATGGCTTGATCAAAAATATGAGGAAATTGTCAAATCACAAGGCAATTGACGGTAAACGGATCTCCCACCGCTTACCGGAGGCAGAAAGGACGGCAGTTAATGGCCATGAACTTTAAGATGTTCCAGCTTAAAAACAAATACAGCGTTCATCTCAGCCTCAATGGAGACTTTGACGGCAGCTCAGCCCACGAGTTGATCAACAATTTGCAATCATACGGCACGGAAGTTCACCAGGTATTCATCAACACCAATGGATTGACATCGGTCCATCCATTGGGTCGGCTTGTGCTCTATCGCAATCTGCCCGCCATGCGTGGTGGTTCCCAAAACCTTATCTTTCTTGGCAATCATCGGCAGCAACTTTCCAGACCGTGGATCCAGTAAAGAGAGTGAATCAAGGGATATTGAGCGCTTTGTAGACAACCGGGCAGCCATTGCCGTGCGCTTTGCCACTGACCAGATGCTTAAGATAGACGGGCTGACCGCAGTATTCGCAGATTTCCTGCACTAATTTGTTCGTGCCGAAAAAGTGTCCGCATGCACTGCAGATATTTTTGGTATCTGGACTGGCATTCATTCGGCCGCATACCGGGCAGGTCAGTTCTCTGGACCTGTTTTGGGCCTCATCAAGGTGTTTTTGCCGCTCTGCAGCCTCACGTTTTTCAGATAAAATCTTTTTCGCGCTCCTTTTTTAATAAATCGATATTGATGATAATTCATGGCAAAAGCAGCTCAAAATGCAAAGATCAAAATGCCGGGTGAGGTTCTGACCCGTTTATCAAAGTAAATATCGGCAGAATTAACTTGGACTACAGGAAGGCGAATGGTTTCGATGCTCTTGTCATGGATGTGCGGGAGGTCCTTTTTCATACATTTGAAGTAGGAACGGAACCTGGAATTTTTCAGGGCGGTGGGAGCTGCAATGATTTTAACAGTCAAACTTTTTGAATATTATTAGTTGTCATGATTACCCGCGGCCATTTCCCATTTACAACGCAGAGTCTCTGGGAAACAAAAAACGAAGTACTAACCGTCTTTTTATTTTTTATCGGTATGATTCTTGTCGGTATTGCTTCATTGGGTAGAATGTGGTGTTCGCTCTATATTGCCGGGTACAAAGATGACAAGCTAGTGGTACAGGGGCCTTACTCAATTTGTCGAAATCCACTGTATTTTTTTAGCATGATAGGAACTCTTGGGATTGGGTTCGCCACAGAGACCCTAACTTTTCCTATACTATTCATACTAATGTTCGCTCTTTATTATCCATTCGTCATTAAAAGTGAGGAAAAACGGCTCAAACAACTTTTCGGGGCTTCTTTTGAACAGTATACGCAGAGCGTTCCAGCCTTTTTCCCAAAATTTTCAAATTTTTCTGAACCTAAAGATTACCTTGTAAAACCATCTGTATACCGGAAACATATTTTTAGCGCATTATGGTTCGTTTGGATAGTTGGTGTACTCGAATTAATCGAGGGATTAAGGGAAATCGGTCTGTTTCCTTCTTTCTGGTCAATTTTTTAAAGCCGGGATTTGGCCTGACCGTCATTTCATTGTTTATTATTCCCAAAAGCGTTACTGCATTTGGCAGCTTGTAATGGAACATCACAATAATCAAAGATGTTTGATATATATCTGTATCATCATAAATAGCTATACATAGTAAGGCTTGTTGATACTGCAATCGACATCCTTGACCCCGGGAATTTTTGCTACCGACGAAACGATCTTGTCATACAGGTCGGCCTGGATCTGGTCTTGGACCTGGTGCTGAACATCCGGGCTGGTTCCCCCCGAGGTTTTCAGCTTCTGTCCTTTTACCTTTATCTCGGCAATGCCTGCCTTGCACGTCACATCGGCTTTGCAAATCCCTTCGAGGATTAGCTTAATATGACTTTCCAGGGCAAGATCCGCCATTGCTACCTGGGATGCCTGTGTGGTCTTGAAGGTGTCGTATGAGGCTGTCTGACAGACAATATTGCATGCATCGTCGATGCTAAGCCCATCGATATTTAGAACCATATCGTAAAGCCTGGGATCGTTCATATCGATTCTGCAAATCGTACGATACCATTCGGCCCGCTCATGATCCTCCCGTTCGATGAGATTCACGGCCTCTGTCCTGCTGATTTGCTGTCGGCGCTGCACCATGTTGATGCGTTCCTCCATATCGGCGATCACTCTCACCTTGAGGACGTGAGAAATGTCGCCGAGCAGGATTTGTCCGGCAAAACCATGATAAACCACATTATCCGTGACCACGTGTTCCAGCAACATGGCCTGGAACCGGTCAATAAAGCGCTGCCGAACATGGGTCAACCGTTCCAACAGGCCCGGTGCATCATGAAGTGATTCGAATAATTTGTCTTCGGAAACATTGAAAAATTGGGATGTTTCCAGCAGAACTTCCTGGCTGATGCATTCGTAGCCGAGTTTTTCGGCGACGTATTCGGCAATTTCCTTACCGTGGCTGAAGCATCCCCTGGAAATTGTAATGATTGCCATATTAATCGCTTCCTTTTTAAACGCCGTAGAAAAAATAGAGAATGCTCAATTCCACAACCAGAAAGATGATGGTCATGACAAAACCGGCCTTGGCGTAATCGACGGTCCGGTATCCGCCGGGTCGCATGATCAACGCATTGACCTGATGGGTGGGCAAAACAAAGGTATTCGACGCGGACAGGCCCACCACCAGGGCTGCCATGCGCGGGTCTGCGCCGGCCATCACGGCCATGTTCATGCAAAGCGGCACCAGCAGCACGGTGGCGCCCACATTGGAAATGACCAGAGTAAAGCAGGACGTCATAATGCCGACGACGGCAAGGAGCACAATCGGTGCCGGCTGTCCCAGAAGCCCCAGTACTTTTGTGGCGATAAAGGCCGCCGTTCCGGTCTTCTCGAAAGCCATACCCAAGGGGATCAACCCGGCCAGCAAAAAGACGGTCATCCAGTCAACGGAACGATATGCCTCGTCAACGCTCAGCACGCCGGTAATGATCATTCCCAGTGCACCGGACATCAAGGCCACGGAAAGCTGAATCTTGAAAGCGATGATCTGCAGCAGTGACAGGGCCAGCCAGAAAACGGCCAGCTTGGCTTTCTGGGGTCTGAGGATTTCTCCTTCCAGGGGCGTAGCAAAGGTCAGGACCCGTGGTTGCGGCTGATTTTTCAATAAATGAAATCGCTCCCACGGCCCATGCAGAAGCAACGTGTCCCCCATGGCCAACGCAATCTGAGACAAACCGGTATAATAGATTCGGTTTCCTTTGAACAAGGCCACGGGATTGAGGTTGTAAAGCTCCTTGAAGTTGATTTGATTCATGGTCTTGCCGATCAGCTCGGAACGGGGAGACACCACTGTCTCGGCCATGCCGGCACTGGTTCGGGCGAGGCTGTCGGCAAATGTTTCGAGCCCCGCTTTGAGTGTCCACCCCAATTCCTGTGCCATTTTGCGGACGTTTTTCTCTTTTCCGACCACGGCGATCTCATCGCCGGCCTGGATGTCGTTGTTGCTTCGAGGCGTCAGGTTGGTCCGTTTTTCGCCGGCATGATGAACGGCCACGACAGTGACCAGGAATTTGGACCTGATGTGAAGGTCCTGCAGCGTCCTGGGCCCCGTAAAACCGTCCGCTACAGTGAGTTCGAAAGTATTGCCCAGAGCCTTGTATTCCTCCATCAGGGCGGCGGTTACGCCGCGATCGGTCTCCCCCGTGCTGGCCGGCAGAATATACTTTCCGAACAGCAGGAAGTAGACAATGGCGGCCACCAGCAGGCAGATCCCGATGGGGGTTTGAGTGAAGAGCCCGAAGGGGGCCAGTTTTTCTCCCCCCAGGGTCATCAGGTCGTTGAGCAGAATCGTGGGACTGGCTCCCACAAGCGTGAGGGTACCACCGATAATGGCGCAAAATCCCATGGGCATGAGAATCCGCGACACCGGGATATCCATGCGTTTGGCGATGCGCTGGGTGGCCGGCAAGAACAGTGCCGCCGCACCGATATTCTGCATCATGCTGGAAATCACCCCCACCGCACCTGAAATCAGGGATATCACACGGCTCTCACTGTTACCGGCCAATTTGATAATCGGCCCGGCGACCTGGTTCATGACACCGGTTTTATCCAGCCCGGCACCGATGATAATCACAGCGATAATGGAACAGACGGCATTACTGCTCAATCCCACGAAGGCCTCTTTGGGTGAGATCAGACCGGTCAGCGGCAACAGAACCATCATGATGATGCCGACGACATCCACCCGCACCCATTCGAAAACAAACAGCACGACAGCGAACGCCAGCATGATCATCGTCAAAATCATTTCGGGGGTCATCCAACAAACTCCTCTCCATCATTGATAAAATCATCGTCTTCCCGCGTCAAAGGCGCAGGCAGGTGGATTCGTTATTCCTTACGAAACCAGAAACAAAGGCTGAAGGCGATCAACACCAGTGCCACGGACAGAAAAAAATGGGCATCCATTTAAAGTTCTCCTTAATCGGTTTACAAATTACGATCACAGTCGATCCAGCGGCATTCGGCGTTAGATCATCGAATAGACCAGCATCTCACTGCGAGGCCGATTGCTGTCGGCAATGCGATTCACGGTCGAAGGCGGTTGCTGCTCGGAGATGACGAACTCGATATTGCCGTACTCGCGCTGCACATTCGTCAGCGCCGCTTCGGCTTCGTCGAATTTGACCACATGGACAAATGGAATTCCGCTTTCCTCGGCACGAAGGCGAAAGGACATGGCACGTTTTTCGGAAAGGCTCTTGAATTCCTCGCAAAGCTTTTTTTGCGACGTCGATAAAAGGTTGAAGGCACCGCAGGAAAGCGGCGCACTGTTCAAGGCCAGAATCTCATAGGACATGCGCTGGGCCATATCAATGGCATAATCAATGACTTCATTGGAGAACATGCTTTCGTGCCCCATGACCACCAGTCGACCTTCCACATCGCCACGATCTTTTTCGGTCAACATCGCGTTATCATCGATGGTCGCCGCGGGAAGCCCGTTCTCGGATACGGGAGAATCGGTCTGGGTGATCTTTTTTGCTCTTTTAAAAGGATTTCGCATGGGGTCACACCTCCTGGTTGTTGGGTACAGTTTTCATCGATCGATCCTTTTCTTCTTGCCCCGAAACGATCTGCATCAGTTTTGCTATACAGTTGTTATCAAGTCATATGCCATGGTTTTCGACTAATGCTAACAGACTGTTTTTATATGCATTTTAATTATTCCCGACCAATAAAAAAATCCGAACCAAACCGTTGCCATATGCAACAGACCGCCCAAGTCAACGGAAATAGCTATTATTTTCAACATATTATAACCTGTTACAGAAAAACCGAAAACCGTTGCACATCGCAACATCCTCGTTTCAGCGACGACCATGGGAACCTGTCGGGGGATAATCGTTCCCCCTGCCATGTGCCTTTGTTGCCGGCTGACACCCATCTACTCATGTGAACAAGCAAGGAGACTATCAATGCGGAAAATGCGGATCTTCAAAAAGGAGGCCCCACCGGAAATACAGGAAACCCAGATCAGCGAAATCGACCAGTACCGACAGGCATTGCAAAATTCAGGCATGCCACCGGAAGCCTTGAAGACAACGCTTAAGGAAATCGATCGAATCGCCAAAATGCCCGCCGGCAGTGCCGAGCATACCATTGGGGTCAACTATCTGGACTATCTGACCCACCTGCCCTGGAACCATGCCACTGAAGATTGCCTGGACCTTAAGACGGCACGCCAGGTTCTGAATGCCGAGCACGATGGCCTGTCGGAAATTAAAATCCGGGTCATGGAGCACCTGGCGGTAAGAATTCTGCAGTCCGAGCGACGTCATCACATCCTGGTCGTGGATGATGAAAAGCTGACCCGCAACAATCTTCAGCATGTGCTGACCCGGGAAGGCTACCAGGTGGCCACGGCAGCCAATGGGATTGAAGCCATCGACTTTATAAAGGACCAATCCTTTGATGTGGTCATCACCGACCTGAAAATGGACCAAGCCGACGGGATGCAGGTACTGGGCGCCGCCAAACAAAAAAATCCGGATACCGAGGTGATTGTCATCACCGGCTATGCGACCGTACCGGCGGCCGTATCGGCCATGCGCAAAGGGTCCTTTCATTTTCTGGCAAAGCCGCTCAAGCTCGATGAAATCCGCAGTACGGTAGAAAACGCCTTGCGACGCAAACTGACGCAGTTGGATAGCCGCGGCCCGGTGCTTTGCTTCATCGGCCCGCCAGGGACAGGCAAAACCTCCCTGGGACGCGCCATCGCCAGAAGTATGCAACGCCGGTTTGTGAGCATTTCCCTGGCCGGCATGAAGGATGAAGCCCAGTTGCGGGGGCACCGGCGCAGCTATGTGGGCGCCCTGCCCGGTCGCATCATTCAGGAAATCCGTCGATCGGAGACCTGCAATCCGGTGTTTATGCTCGATGAGCTGGATAAAATCAGCCAGGAGTTCAAGGGTGATCCGGCGGCGGCCCTGCTGGAAGTGCTCGATCCTCAGCAGAACCCTCAGTTTATGGACCACTATCTGGATCTGCCCTTTGACCTGTCCAAGGTGATGTTCATCGCCACGGCCAATACGATTGATTCCATCCCCGAGGCACTGCTGGACCGTCTGGAGGTGATCGAATTGTCCGGCTACACCGAATCGGAAAAAACCGGGATTGCCTTCAACCATTTGATTCCCAGGGAAATCAAGGCCAACGGGCTGGATGGCCGCCCCATCGTCTTCACCGCCGGCGCAGTGACGCGCATCATCAATGAATACACCCGTGAAGCCGGCCTGCGCGACCTTCAACGACAAATTGCCAGCCTGTGCCGTAAGACCGCCCTTGCTCAAGTGGATCGGGGACACAGCGCCGAATCAGTCACCATCGATCGAAAAATGGTAAGCAAACTGCTGGGCCCGCCGCGTCACCTTTTTGAAGTCAAACAGGCCAAGGATCGCATCGGTGTGGCCACAGGGTTGGCCTGGACCCGCACCGGCGGTGAAATCGTTTTTGTCGAGGCGACCCGCATGCGCGGGACCAACCAGTTGACGCTCACCGGCTCACTGGGCACGGTGATGAAGGAATCGGCTCAGGCAGCCATGAGCTATATTCGCAGCCATGTGGACCGATTTGATATCCCGGATTCGTTTTTCGAAACGCACGATATTCATATCCACATCCCGGCCGGCGCGATTCCCAAAGACGGCACCTCGGCTGGGGTGACCATTGCCGTGGCCGTGCTGTCCATGATTACCGGCCGGCCCTGTTACCGGGACGTGGCCATGACCGGCGAGTTGACCCTGACCGGTCGCATTCTTCCGGTGGGGGGAATCAAAGAAAAACTGCTGGCCGCCCACCGCGCGGGTGTGGGGTCGGTGGTAATCCCCGCAAAAAACATTGTCGATCTGGAAAAAATTGGCGAGGATGTCAAAACGGACCTTGACATTGTGCCCATCGAAGACCTCTGTCAGGCGATTGACCGGGTGCTCAAGACGGACGATTTGAAAATTGGACATTGAATCATCCATGATCTTTACGCTATAAATTGAATCATGCCTGACCACGCAGACGATGCAAAAGTGCCAAACCGTCTGGATGGTTGTCACTGCTCAGCGATGAAAACGATCTTCAGTTTCTAAACAATGAAACTGCAACTGGTTCGAGCCATCCATGACGCCCCTACGATCCTGGATCGCTTTACCTCGGGCAAGGAACGCTTTGTGGCTTTCTTTCGAACGGCCCTGCTCACCCATCTGAAACGCGACAATGTCGTTTTTCACGGTCTGGCTGGGCATTTTTTCCTGCAGGACATCGCCCATTGTGCTCAAGGTGCGCATCAGTGCCGACCTTGAGGATCGGGTGCGCGAGGAGATGCAGCGGGAAGGGATTTCCGGCGACGAAGCACGCATGGTGCGGGTCAATGACGATAACGAACGGCGCAAGTGGGGCCAGCAGACGTGATAAGATCACTCAAATAAATGGACGCAATCATTGCTGAAAATAATTACCAAGATACCAACCCTGTTCTCGAATCTTTCGATGCGGCTGCTGCGTTCGCCGGCCCGGGTATCGATCATGGGCTTTGCCGGCCTGATCGTCTGCGGCACCCTTTTGCTGCTGCTCCCCATAGCAACCGTCGACAAACCGCTAAACGTTGTGGATGCCCTGTTCATGTCCACATCGGCCAGTTGCGTCACCGGCCTGTCGGTAATGGATATCGGATCACAGCTGAGCCTGTTCGGCCAGTTGGTGATCCTGGTGTTGATCCAGGTGGGCGGCCTGGGCATCCTGACCATCTCAACCCTGCTGCTGATGATGATGAAGGGCCGACCGACCCTTTCCGGGCAGGCCCTGATCAAAGACACGTTTACCTATGGCGAAGGCAAACAGACCGCCGCCGCAGTCCTACGCGCCATTTTCCTCACCGCGATGGGTATTGAGGCAATCGGTGCCCTGTGTCTGTATTTGCGCATCGCTCCCCAGGCAGGCTGGTCATCTTCTGCCTATCCGGCCGTGTTCCATGCCGTCAGCGCGTTTTGCAATGCAGGCTTCTCGCTGAATGCGGACAGTTTTATGGGATTTCGTGAAGATTGGATCATCAATGGCACCCTGGCCGGCCTGATCATCGTCGGCGGCATCGGGTTCGTGGTCATCGCCGATGTGAAGGACTGTTATATAAGCAGAAAAAAAACGCATAGAAGGCTTAGCCTGCACAGCCGCCTGGCCCTTTCCGCCACCGCCGTCTTGATTCTGGTGGGAACCGTGGCGATTCTGTGCATGGAATGGCGCAACACCTTGGCTCCCTTGAGCATGCCCGGCCGACTGCTGGCCGCTCTGTTTCAATCCATCTCGGCCCGCACCGCCGGGTTCAACACGCTCAATATCGGACTCATGGCCAACGAAACCCTCTTTTTTCTTTGCATCCTCATGTTCATTGGTGCCTGTCCCGGATCATGCGGCGGTGGCGTTAAAACCACCACGGTTGCCGGCCTGGTGGTAATGGGCATATCTCGCCTGCGGGGGTTCAGGCGGCCTCAGGTGTTTCTCCGCACCTTGACCGAGACCAGCATGTCCAGGGCCACCAGTGTGGTAATGATGAGTGCGCTGGTCATCACCCTGGCCATCATGGTACTGATGATGAGCGAATTGGGAGACCTTCCCCATACCCATACCCGTGGACGATTTCTGGAACTTTTTTTTGAGGTCATCAGTGCCTTTGGCACCGTCGGGCTGTCAGCGGGCGCAACCAGCAGTCTTTCCACACTGGGCCGCATCACCATCATCCTGCTCATGTTCATCGGCCGTCTGGGCCCCATGGTGATCGGCCTGGCGGTTAGCCAGGAGCGGATCAGCCGCGTGCACTATGCAGAAGAAAATATCATGATCGGATAATTACAATGAAAAAACAATTTGCCATTATCGGGCTGGGAAATTTTGGTTTTTATCTTGCCACGGCCCTGTTTCAAAAAGGTCATGAGATACTGGGAATCGATATCAACGCCAAGCAGGTCCAGGAAATACGTGATCAGATCAGCCGTGCGGTGATTGCCGACGCCACCGACCCCCAGGCACTGAAGGAATTGGAACTGGGCAAAATGGACGCCGTGGTCATCTGTATCGGGTCCATCCTCAACAACTCAATCCTGGCCACCCTCAATGTCAAGGATCTGGGCGTCAAACGGGTCGTGGCCAAGGCGGTCAGCGATCCCCACGGCCGTATCTTACGTAAAATCGGTGCCGATGAAATTTATTTTCCTGAAAAGGATCTGGCCCTGACCGCGGCCCAGCGCCTGGACAACCCCAATGTGCTCGACTATTTGCCCTTTATCGAAGGATACAGCATCGTGCAACTGGCCCCTCCCAATTCTTTTATTGGAAAAAACCTCATCGAACTGGATCTGATCAACCGGTTTGGTGTGCAGGTCATCGCCATTAAAGAAATGGTGCCGGAAAACGTGATCATGATCCCCACGGGCCGTTTCGTGGTCAAGCACAGCGATATTCTGGTTATTTTAGGGCCTGACGCGGCGCTGGCCGAGTTACAGGAGGAACCAGAATAAACGAATCCGTTTATCCGGAAAGCTATAGCTGATATCTGTTCCAGCATAGTAGCATAAATTTTCCTGATCTATGGTTCCGTGTTAAGTGTTAAGTTTAAAGTGTTAAGGAAAGGCATCCTATCGATTCCTATATAAAATCAGATCCGTTCCACCACTTACCACTTGAAACTTAACGCGCTTACAAAACAACCTTGTCAGGAGCTTTTCGTCTCCAACTTGAGTTTTGTGGAGAACTGCGTAAACGAAGATGGTTCATCGTCTGGTAATTGTGGTAAACCAACTCACCATGGCGGCCACCAACAAGGCCCCTATCATATTCAAAGCAGTAAAAATCAATGCAAATCGCCAGCCGAAATAGCCGATCATCAGGGGGAGCAGAACCGGTTTGACGGCCCGGCAGGACAAAAAGTTGGCCAGATAAAAATCAGAGGCCCCCTTTTCCCGGATGGCTGCCAAAAACGGTAGCCAAGCATACACAGGCCCCATGGAAAGGATGCCGGCCATGGATGAGAAAAAGAATCCCTTTATTCCTGCACGTCTGCCTAAGAAACGCGTAACATGGGCAGGGGTAACAAAAAGATTCAGCACAACCATCATCACAAATGCAACAAGCAATGGCAGCGCGATCTGTTTGAGCACCGTTATGCTTTCCAATAGAGCATTGACGGTGCGGTGTGGTGCAACCCAATAGACCGCCATATAAACGGCAAGCATGCCGATGGGAAAAAGCCAGTACTGTTTTCTCCGGCTGACCGTCGATTGTTCCTGATGTGCATCTTTTTTCATCACAGGTGGCCCCCGGTCAAAACTACGGTCAATATCGATACAAAAATGGCCATCAGAAAAGCGGCGACCAGCCGGACGATGGCAAACCGCGCGCCAAGGGCCGAAATTTCAGCAGGAAGCTGCAACACCCCCACGTTTACCCAGGTCATCATCAAGGCTGCCGCACCAAACAGACTGGCGCCCATATTGAGCAAGGTTTCGCCGACCACATAGCTGTTTGCCGGATTGCCTGTGAAAATGCTCCCCAGACAGGCCCCCCAAAGCGTATCTTGAATCACATGGCCTGAAAAAATGGTCATCAATAGTTCCCGAGAAACGAAACCACGGAAAAGTCCGACCAACAAAACGACGCCGGTTAAAAAGGGAAGAATGCTGATAAACTGCCTTGCCGCTTTTTGGAATGCCGGCCGCAGCGGCGGGATGGCTCGGGCAGGCGCCATCTTCAAACTCGACGGTTGGACAAACGCACCCTGTTTGTATTTTTCAATGACATCCGCTACCCGGCCGCCAACCGGCGTAATCACCGCAATCCCGTTTTTTTCAAGTGTGCTGGCAATATACGGAGAAATAAATCCGGATAGAATCGCCTTTGCCCCCATGCTTAGAACAATGGAGACCGCCTCGATACCGGCCCCCGGACCTGCGGATGGCGACGGCCCGGCCACAGCCTCAAAGGACATGTCATCAAGATCGACAACCAGCAAATAGGCTGCCGTGCCCAGCCTTTTTTCAACCACTGCATCAAGCTCCGGTGCATTGGCGGGAATTGCAATTTTCATTTTATTAACTTTTCGATCCTAAAAGCAAAAATGCCTGCAGGTCCACTTCGTATGAATGCGTGAGCATGGTTGTTAAGCAATGCAGGCATAAGCAGCGCTTTGACCATTGTATCAACAATGTCCGTGAATCCACACAAGACTTGACATTAGAGCATATGCCGATTTATTTTTTATATATACTCAGACAATTCACATACCATGCAATTCAATATTTTTTAAGGTGCAATCGAAATGAAAGCGCCCCTATCTGAAGACGATATCCGCCAAATGGCCGCCCGCTGGTTGCCCTCTTCCCATAACCTTAAACGCATTCGAATCATTACCGACACAACTGATTTCTTTCGGGTGGACTACGGTGATGTGGTTGTGCTTGGCGATGATTCCTATCTCATTCGCCACAATGCCAAGGAAGGACGGTTTGGAATCGATGACGATGTTAAATTTTGGGTGAAGCGGGCCATTGATCTAAAAACCGGAAACCCAAAGATCCTCAAGTTGGTCTTTTACGAAAAGTTTACCAGCCATGTCGGCGCCATCGCCTTCGAGTGCTTTCGCAGCCCCAGAAAAGAGGCTCGGATTCTGGAACTGGTCAGCGGCCATGAAAACTTCATGCATGGGTATGCGATAACGGATCAAGCGGAAAATATCATTCGCGTGCTTGAAGTTATCGAGGGGAAAACCGTCCATGATTATGTGCTGAGCATGAAGCTGGACCATCAAACCTATTTTCATGATCGTTTTCCCGTCATTTTAGATAATTTTATTGAATGCATCAAAGCGATCCGTTTTCTTCACGAGCATGGCGAAAAACACGGAGACATTCGGCGGGACCACATTCTGATAGACCGCCATAGCCAACGATACCGATGGATTGATTTTGACTTCAACTATCGGCACCGGGAAAATGTATATGGTTACGATCTTTTTGGTTTAGGCAATGTGTTGATATTTTTGGCGGGAATGGGAGATGTGCTGCTACCGGCACTAAAGAAAGAGAAAAACCCGGCATTGGATACGCTGGTAGAAGAAGATCTGAACATCGTGCTTAACCATCGCGTCGCCAATCTTAAAAAAATTTACCCTTACATACCCGAATCCCTCAACACAATCATGATGCATTTTTCCAAAGGTGCCAATTGGTTTTACGAAAGCACGGAACAATTGCTACATGATTTGGATGCTTACCAAAAGTCAATCTGAACGCTTTGGTGATCAAGGAGTAAAAAACAATGGACACTGACAATAAATATAACCGGAACATCCTCATTGCCGTGGACGAATCGGAAAACGCCCGCCGGGCAGTATCATACGTGGGGCAATTCCTTTCAGGCCTAAAAGGTTTCAAGGTCCTGATTCTGCATGTCATTCCCGAACCCGAAGAAGATTACTTCCCCAATCCGGCGGAAAAAGACAAATGGCTGAACACCCACAAGCAAAAGATTGATGATATGCTCGAGCGTTATCGCGAAATTCTGATCAATGAAGGATTCGACCCGCAGGATGTATCGGTCCAGTCGACACTTCGCTACTGTCCCTCGATGGCCAAGTGCATTCTGGCCGAACGTGACCAAACGGAGTATAGCACCATTGTGGTGGGTAGACAGGGGCTTTCGCGAAGCGAAGAGTTCCTCTTCGGCAGTGTTTCCAGCAAAATCGTCAATCATGCACGGGACTGTACGGTATGGGTAGTGGAATAGAGATTTTATTCCATCTGCACCGATGCCGCCTGTTTTAGTCAACAGCTTGACAGGTCATCAAGTTGTTCAAAAAAAAGGGGGGAATCATGACGGTAAAAAAAATTTTGTGGCCAACAGACTTTTCCAAAATATCCGAAACCGCATTACCCCATGTCAAATCACTTACCGAAAAATATGATGCAGAAATCCATATCCTTTATGTTATCGAGGATACGGCTCATCATGACGGTTGGTATGGGGCATTTGATAAGAAACACGTCGATGAACTGATGGAACATGCAAACAAAACGGCAACCAACCGGTTAGGCCAAATTTGCGAGAAATACCTGGAAGGCTGTCCGCTTTATGTCAAACATGTGGCTGTCGGTGATCCTGCAAATGAGATATTGAACCTGATAAAAGGGGAAAATATGGATTTGGTGGTCATGGCCAGCCATGGGGAGAAAGGCCATTTTCGATTTGGTAGCGTCGCAGAAAAAGTCCTGAAAAATTCACCCATTCCAGTGACAGTCATTCCCACTGAGCCAAACCAATAGATCGAGCCAAGCTGTGTCCATATAAAAGTTAACCCCAATGTTGCAGCATTGGGGTTAGGATTGATTACGTTCGCCGTTAGCGGGCCTTAGACGGATTTATCAAACAGGCGCTAAGACCCACTCAGCCTGAAACTCTTCTGGATAGCCGTAACATAAGGTGAAATCTGGGATTCGAGCTCCTCCAGGTACCAAAGCGAAAAGAAATACACCTGCCCTTGTTTCAGCATCAGCATCATGGGTGAGCGAACTTTTAAGGTGCGTCCGTCCTGCTCTATTTCTTTATCGAATACACCGACAAACGCACGATTGCCATTGAGTTCGGTTTCGGAAAACGCCTGTTGTTGAGAAAAGCCATTTCCCAGGAGATATTTGGCATTGACTTCAACCATTGCCGACTCAGTCATCCCTTTTTCAGCCGCATAGCTGTTCAACTGAACCTGCAATGCAGACACACTGCACTTTAAGAAATATTGTTCTTTCTCGATCGACTCATTCATATTCCATGCGTCATTGGTCAGGTTAAAAGCAAAGCCGAGCTTGCGGTTTACACATGCCACCTTCCCGCTATCATCTTTGATGAGCTCTGCATCGGTCACTTTAGTTTGTGAGGCTGGCTTTTCACCCTGACTTTTTGAACTTGGCAAGTCGGCTAATAAAACTTTGCCTTGTTTCTTTAACACCTCTTTGACAATGTTGATGGGGATGGCAAAATTCAGGTTTTGGCCGTCCTCCAACCCTGCGGATGTCACCCCGATTACCTCTCCCCGCATATTGAATAGGGGGCCGCCACTGCTGCCATGGGAGATGGGCACACTGATCTGAATCATCTTGAACCCCTGGCCTGAATCGCGCCAGGCACTGACCAGACCGTCTGATATGGTATGCTCCATGCCCTTCGGGCTGCCGATGGCAACGGCCTGTTCACCCAATACGACTTTGTCTGAATCTCCCATTTTAACGACGGGTAACGGATCGCTTGTGTCTAATTGCACCACGGCCAAATCTCTGGGAGCATCATAGCTGATCACATGGGCAACAGGGTACTGCTTGCCATTGGGCAGTCGCATCTCGATGTATTTGCCATCTACGACAACATGATGATTCGTTACTGCGAATCCATCTTTGGTTATGACAAACCCGCTGCCCGTTTTGAAAACTTTCTTATTCTCATCCGCCACCAGAACATAGAGCACGGCTGAGCCGTATGTTTGTTCGATTTCATAAGGCCTTAGTTCTCTTTGCCCTTTGTCTTTGGCTGCAACGGCCGATTCATCCAATCCAGCTAACGGTTCCAAGACGCTGATCATAAACCTTGCCAGATCATTGCCTTTTTCCATTTGCGCGATGAGTTCGAACTGCTTTTTGGCATCGGCAAACTTCTTTAGCTGGTAATAGCTGTTGGCCAACATGCCCCTTAACCATGAACTCATGGGGTCCTGGTTGACGGCCGTGGTTAAAACATCCACGGCTTGCGCGTATTGTTTGTTGGCCATCAGCGTTTGCGCTTTCATGCCCATTTCAAAAGAATCCACCTCTTGGGACGCCCAACCAGTCGCCACCAATAATTGGCTCACAATCAAAACGACAATGGTCAAATGACAACAAATTTTCATTCTTCCCCCTTGATATAAGAGAAATTCAGTTCATGGCCGTCTGACGTCGACCTCAATTATCATTTTATTCCCCCCCACTCAAGCCCGAGCCGCATATTATGGCAATGGCACAGGAAAAAAAGAAAACAGCGACATGAATTGAAAAACAGCCTGATTTTTTGTTAACCTGGTGTCGATCCAAAAACAAGGAAATTTCACATTACCAATTGTAATCATTAGTAAAAAAAGATCGGAAAGGGATATGCAGAAAAAAGCACCAAAGGAAAAAGCCGGCGTTGTAGCGTACCGCTGTGAAAATGGGAAAGAGCCTGTCGTACTGGTCGTCTCAGCCCGTAAGTATGAGAATCAATGGGTATTTCCCGTCGGTTCGGTTGAAAAAGGGGAATCTCTTGAAAAAGCAGCCAGACGTGAATGCGAGGAAGAGTCCGGCTATCTGGTGGACATTGGGGACAGGCTACCTTCAATTGAAACATCAGGCGATAGCCATGCCAAACGATTCACCTTTTTCCTGGCAACGGTCGTCGGTGAAACGGACGGGTGGGAAACGGACCGGCAAAGAAAATGGCTGCCCGCCTCAACGGTAGCTGAGGCCTTACCGGGCATCTTTCAAGGGGTTGCCCGTCAGGCGGTTGAGCGCATCATGGAACGTCATCAGCGCTGATCCTTAAAAAACCCAAGAAAGTCACGAATCAATCGTGACTTTTTTGGGCGGATAAGGAAGAAAGCGCAGGAATCGTCTTTTTATAAATTTTTTATTGATTCGAAAACCCGCCTTACGGTGCAGGCCAATTGATATTTTCCAGCTTGCGAACATACCGGAAATCAGATATTCGCAGCCCATCTCTTTCAGATGCCCCATGATCGAACAAAGCAGATAATATCCGACGCCCTTGCGCTGAAATTCCGGTCTCACAAAGATATATACCAAATACGCATAACCGGGCAGCAAATGCAGGGTATGCCATAAATCCAATCGGTAATCCCGAAACGTGACCCATGCAAAGGCACAAATTTTATCGCCATGCTCCAGTAACAGGCAGATATCGCCTTCTTCCAAAGCCTGGGCCATGAAGTCGATCTCCTTCACGAATCCTTCCAAAGCGGCAATGGTAAGGATATCTTTGTCTTCAGCCCAGCGCTTGGAAAATTGAATGTCAGACGGCTGTTGCAAGATGGGCTCGCTCAGATCACGAACGAGCTCGATCCAGTTTTCGGAGTCGTTTCCCTGAACAGTCAACCCATCGATAATGTTTCGTAATGTTGGCATTTCGATGACAGGTAATGCTGCACGGTTTTAGGTTGATTACTCCTATTCGCTTGTATCAGCGGCGCCTTGGGTCAAGCATGGGTCGCTTATCAGTGTATACGGATGATGCTGAAGGTGTCCACCGAAATTGCTCTAAGCGCCTGTTTGATAAATCCCTTCAACCAGGCTCTTAGCTTTTTTTCTGCTGGTCTTCTATCGCTACCTCTTCAAAGGTTTTGATATCGGCAAGGACCCGTGTGGACGCATCCAACAGTTCCATGGCCACGGCCGCCCCGGTCCCCTCCCCCAACCGGAACTGAAGGTCCAGCAGGGGCTCCACGCCCAAGTGCTTATGCATAAAGGCATGGCCGACTTCCACGCTACGGTGGCTGGCAAACAGATAATCCTTGGCTGCCGGCGCCAGCTCGCAGGCAACCAGGGCTCCGGCCGTGGCGATAAGCCCGTCACACACCACGGGAATACCTGCGGCCGCCGCACCGATAACCAGGCCGGCCAGGCCACCGATCTCGAATCCGCCGACTTTGGCCAGCACGTCCAGCGGATCCGTTGGATCAGGCCGGTGCAGTGCCAAAGCCTTTTCGATCACCCGGACCTTGTTGGCCAGGGCGCTATCGTCGATGCCCGTTCCCCGTCCGGTGAGTTTCTCAACAGGAATACCGGAAAATGCAGCGATAATCGCCGACGACGGTGTGGTGTTGCCGATCCCCATGTCGCCGGTACCCAGCATATCCAGCGGTCCCCGGGCCATCAGCTCATTGACGATTTCAATCCCCGCACAAACGCTTTGCTCGGCCTGCTCGCGGGTCATGGCCGGCACGCGGGCAAAATTGGCCGTGCCCTTGGCCACTTTCTTGTGAAAGATTGGAAGGCCTGGATCAAAATCGAAATTGACGCCCAGGTCGGCGGCAATCACCCGCGCTCCGGCATGCTTGCCAAGAACATTGATGGATGCCCCCCCACCGACAAAGTTGAACACCATCTGGGGAGTGACTTCTTGCGGAAAGAGACTGACTCCTTCTTCGGTCACGCCGTGATCGCCGGCGCAGGTGATGATCACCTTGTTCGTCAAACGCACGTCCAGGGTGCCGAAAATGGCAGCCAGACGCGCCGAAACGCTTTCCAGCATCCCCAGGCTGCCTGCAGGACGCGCCTGGTCGGCCAGACGCTGGTTGGCCTGGTTAAAAATGGCCTCATCGGGCGGTATGATCGCATTGATGCTTTTCTCAATCAGACTCATGATGACCTCCTTCGATCAACACTTAATATAATGACTTCAATTGACAAATGATTGTTTATAATCGTCGTCGGAATCGTTATCGTCGTACTTGAATCGTGTTATCCCGTCGATTACGACAACGAATACGATAACGGCTGAAAAACGGCCTGGATCCTTGGTTTTCAGAAAGATTCGGCAATTTTGTTAGCTGAAATATCTTGTTTGAACACTTCCATGCCCTTTTGCATGGCACAGAAATCCCCGCACATGGTACAGGTCTTAGGCCGCTCCGGCTGCCGGTTGTCACGGATCGCCTTGGCCACTTGCGGGAAAAGAAGCAGTTCCTGCAAATCATCCCAACGCATGTCACGGCGGGCCATGGCGGCCTGGCGGTCGCGGTCGCGCCGCTCGGGGTATTTACTCAGATCACCGATGTGCACGGCCAGGCGGGTTACCCGCACGCCCTCGCGCACATCGGCCTCTGTGGGCAGGGCCAGGTGTTCGGCGGGTGTAATATAGCAGATCAGATCGGCACCATGGCGGGCCGATGCCGCCGCACCAATGGCAGCGGTAACGTGATCGTAGCCCGCCCCCACATCGGAAGGAATCGGTCCCAGGACATAATAAGGCGCCTTCCCGCTCATGCGTTTTTCCATCATAATATTGCCGGCGATCTCGTCCAGGGGGACGTGTCCCGGCCCCTCGACCATGGTCTGACAGCCCATTTCACGACCGATCTCGGCCAGTTCGCAATTGATGATCATCTCCGCCATCTGGGCGCGGTCGTGACTGTCGTGGATGGCCCCGGCCCGGATGCCGTTACCCAGGGAAAGCACGGCGTCATATCTTTTCATCAGGGCGCAGACCCGGTCGAACTGCTCGTACAAGGGGTTTTCCTTCTTGTTCATGTCCATCCAGGCCACCATGAACGTACCGCCCTTGGAGGCCAGACCGCCGTAACGGAAGCCCTGTTTTCTCAGACGTCGGATGGTGTACTGGTTGATGCCGCAGTGAATGGCCATGAAGCTCAGACCATCGGCCAACTGCTGCTCGATCAGATCGAAAAGATATTCAGGATCCAGTTTGGCGGGATTATGGGTCTTGCGGGTGGTTTTCTTGAAGGCCTGATAAAGCGGCACGTTTCCCACGGGCCGGGTGGTGGCGGCCAGCACGGCGCGGCGCACGGCATCCAGATCCCCACCGGCGGACAGTTCCATGAGGGTATCGGCCCCCTCTTCCTCGGCGGCCACCGCTTTTCTCACCTCAAAATCGATATCACAGATGTCCGAGGAGGTGCCGATGGAGGCGTTAACCTTGGTTTTGAGCCCCCGGCCGATGCCGACCACCTTTTGCATTTTCCGAAAGGGGTTGTTGGGAATGACAATCTGGCCCCTGGCCACCCGCTGGCGGATAATTTCCACATCGATGTTTTCATCGACAGCCACGACCTGCATCTGCCGGCTGACGATACCTTCTCTGGCCATCTCGATCTGTGTCTTCATGGGGATGTTCTCCTTAGGTTGCTCGGCGTGGGAAATTGGACGGGGTCACCGCACAAATAAAAAAACCCAGGACCGAAAATGTAATTTCAGCCTGGGGCTTTGCCATCACCACCAAGACACATCGTTTCACGGCAGGTCTTCTGACTCGCGGATCATCCTACCGGCCGCCCCCTTCCCGCATCGTTTCGGTTACATTAACACGACACAGTGGTTTTGGCAGCCATCGTCCCCGCTCACAGCGACGGGTTCGTCCCGGATTTACACCGGGTTCCCTATTATCCCTTTCAAAGGGCACCGCAAAACATCACTGGTTGATGTAAAAGAAGAATCTGCTGCTGTCAATGGCTTTTTTACCCCTTCCGTCTCGATCGAATGCGTGAGAAATAGAATCTAAATGGTGATTATAAAGCTTGACTTATGTGCCAATCGAAGATAATGAGCATATCCTTGTAACGCGCATAATCGAATTTCACAACTCAGAGAAGCCGAAGCTGTCTCACGCCCGTTACAGGAAACGGTAATAGTTTTACTATCCACCGTTGATCAACGAATAAAACGAGCAACATCTTTAACTCAAGACCACGAAGGTCCATGCAACCGAATACGGTTGCGATCGCGTGGTCTTTTTTTTTAACGACAAAACCCAACAAAAAAAGAAGGCAACCCCACTCCGGCCAAGGAACGCGAGATTGCCTTCGACAAGGAGCCCCTTTCGTAAAGGCGAAAGGATACTCGAGCTGAAGATAGCATCGCAGTATCCCTTTCGTCAATGCAAAGCGCCGGCTTGTTACAATCAATCATGCACGGAGGGAAATGCGATGAAGTTCCACACCACCCCTTTGCTCGCAACGGCTGTTGTTGTTCTCTTGTTGCTGGTAGCAGGAGCCCAGGCCGCCGATGATGGGCAAAACGCGAACAGCAAAAGGGTAAAGCTCAAGGACGTGACGGTCACGGCACCGGGCAACCACAGCATGCCTATCAGCGACCCGGAAAAAACGGTCATTGATGTTGAAGATTACGAAAAAGCCGCGCCTGTCCATAATGTGGTGGATATTCTCAAAGACAGCGCGCTGGTCGATTTCCGGGGCAAAAGCGACATCGATGTCCGATCCGAACGGGGAGAATCGCCGATCCTGCTTCGGGGATTTGATGTTCGGCGTTATGTCAATGCCGTGGACGGCGTCACCTTCGATCAGCCGCTGCATTTCGGCCAGGTGGTGGATTACAGCCTGGTGCCCCTTGATCAGATCGCGTCGGTGGAGATCATTCCCGGTGCCCACTCGGCCAGATATTCGGGCAAGGCCATGGGCGGGGTGATCAATTTCAAGACCAAACCCCTCACAAGAAAAAAAACGGTCAAGCCGGACATCAAGCTTCGCTCGAGTATTGGCGAGTACGCTACCTACGACAATCGGGCCGTCCTTGAAAGCGGCTATGAAGGATTCAATATGGCCGCCACCTATCATCGGTACACAACCAACGGGTACCTGCGCCACGGCGATGCGGTGATGGACAGCTACGGCTGGATGTTGGGTTATACCTTCACCTCCGGGGCATATTTCAAGTACATGGGCAATTACGTGGAAAAGGATCGTGAGTCATACGCAAAAAACGATCCTTCCGGAGACTATGATCCAGCCTATCCGGAGGTCACTTCCAGCACGGCCGGGGATATCGCCGATGATTCGAAGTATCACCTGGAAAACACATCGCATCGATTTTCGTATTTACAACCAACACCCATCGGTGATTTTTCCTTTGGCCTTTCCTATATCGAAAAAGACAAACATTACTCCACCAGCCTGGACGACGGACAACTGGTGGTCAATCCGAATTCGGCCGGCAAAAATCTGGCATTCAACATCCAGGACGAAATCAGGCTGTTCAATGCCCATACCGTGGTGCTGGGGTTTGACTTTCTTGAATACTATGTCAGTTTCGATCCACGTGAAGATGATGACAACCGGGTGAGAAGCAGCCGGTCGGGGTTTATCGAAGACAACTGGCAGATCACGGACAGGCTGAGCGTCCGGGCCGGGTTGCGGTACGAGGAGGTAAGCCTGAGCATCAACAACTACTCCACCATCACCGGATGGGGGTCTGTGGAGGGCTATCAGGTGACCCTCGATCCGCCCCAGCGGTACATCGAGAAAGATTTCGACCAGTGGATGCCCAAGTTTTTCGCCACCTACCAGCTTGGCGATCACGCCGCCTGGCTGCGCGATACATCGATTTCGGCAGGGGTAAGCAAGTTCTGGAACGTGGCGCCATATTGCCTCGTCTGTCCGGGACGCTACGCACAGGTGGAACCTGAGCACGGGATCAACTACGATCTCATATTCAACCGCAGACTGTGGCAGAACATCAACCTCAAGGTCGATTTCTCCTACTACGAGATCAAGGATTACGTGGCGGACAACTGGGACTACGGCCAGTATTCGATGTTCCAGATGCGCGACGGAAGAAAGGTCTTCACCGGAGAAGGCCTTCCCGAGGGCCTCGAGGGCAGCGACATGTATATCAACCTTGATGAAGTGACCCGTCAGGGCGTCGAGGTGGAACTGAACGGAAATCTGCTCGATCCGCTCTCATTTTACATCAGCTACGCCTTTCAGGATTACGAATACGACGGCAGCGAGCCGGCCGGCATGGAGCTCGGTGACGTGGCCAAGCACCGGATCAGTGCCGGATTGCGCTACCGCCCCTTCGAAAAAACGGTGGTCATGCTCGACTACAAATATCAGGATGAGCAGATCGCCCATGACATTGCAGAAATCCCCGAAGGCAGCGGCAACTACGTCTCCATCGACAACCCCATGTCCGCCTACAATGTCTTTGATCTCGGCGTCAGACAGCTCCTTTTCAAAGGAAAAAATCTGATCAAGGATTTAAGCCTCGGGCTCTACGTAAAAAACCTGTTCAACGAAGCCTACGAAAATTCACGGGGGTATCCCATGACCGATCAGTCTTTCAGCGCCGAGGTGAGTTTCCGATTTTAGCATCATTGGACAAACCGAACCGGGCTGCTTAGCGTCAGCGCGTCACAGCCCCAGACTTGGAGCAACAATGAAAAGGACCCGTCCGAACATATGGCTGCTGGCCATCTGCCTGTCCCTGCTGCTGGCCGCCCCCGATTGCATTCTGGCAGCGGAGCCGTTGGTGCTGCCGGTGGCGGACGACTTTCTCAAGGGATCGATCCTGCACAAGGGCGGCGGTCCCACCGGGTCGCTGATCTACGAGGGATTGGTGACCAAAAACAGCCGGGGAGGATACGACGGCTGGCTGGCCAAAAGCTGGCAAAGCGACGCGGCAGCAAGGACCTGGACCTTCCAATTGGTAAAAAACGCCCGCTGGCACGACGGAACCCCCTTCACGGCATGGGATGTAAAATTCACCCATGATTATATGAAGGCCAACCATCTCTGGCTGTCTACGGTGTTGTGGATGGTTGAGCAGGTCCACTGCCCGGATGATCATACGGTAATCTTTCATCTCAAGGAGAGTTTTTCCGAATTCCTGGACCATCTTTCCCATTGCCCGGGAATCGCTATCATTCCCCGCCACATTTGGAAGGATATCAAGAATCCCATGCGCCATGCAGATCGCCATTTGGTGGGTACGGGGCCCTTTGCCTTTGTGCGCCGGATCCCCGGCCAGTTTTTCGAAATGAAGCGCTTCGGCGCTTACCATGGCCGCAAGCCGGCCTTCGACCGGGTGATCCTGCGGGTCGTTAAAAACACCGACATCCAGAACCTGGCTCTCAAGTCAGGCGCGATCCAGGGCATGGATGCCGTGCTGCCCTGGATCGCGCCCATTTTGGAGCGGGAAAAAAACATCTCTCTGCTGCACTGTCCGAGCAAGCGATTGTACGGTCTTTGCTTCAACTGCCGCATGGGCCCCACCGCATCACCTGCTTTCCGCCTGGCGCTGGCACATTTGGTGGACCGGGAGCGGATCACCAGGATCGTGTTTCATGGTTACGGAGCGCCGGCGTACAGCTGGCTGATGCCGCGCCATGCCGCCGACTGCATCGACAAAACCATCACAGCCGACGCCTTTGACCCGCATCGTGCGCAGGAATTGCTCGCCGAGGCCGGTTACCATTTAAAAAAGAATGTCCTTTGCGATCCCTCAGGGCAACCGGTGCGTCTGGTTTTCGTGCTGGGCGGCAAGGGGTCGGCCTGCGTGGTCGAAAAAATCGCCGCGGTACTGCGGGAGGATTTCTCACAGTTGGGCATCGCTCTGGAACTTAAACAGGTTGATTTTTCCATGTGGACCAAGGAAGTGCACAAAAATCACCTGTTCATGTCGGGAATGCCGGACCTGATGCACGATAACGCCGATGACCTGACCCATTTTCAAACCCACTCCTTTTTCGGCCGGCCCAACTGGTACGGATACAGTGATCCGGAATTCGACCGGCTGGCAGCCGATCTCAAGCAGGCAACCGCCACAGACGAGAGGCGGCGGCTGGCGCTGTCCATGCAGGCGATTCTGGCTCGGGACGTGCCGGCAGTGCCAATTTGCCTGGCCGACAGCCTGATGGCCTATCGTACGGACAAGGTTGCATTTGAAGGCACTGGAGAGACGATGTACGGAAATCTTGTGGACCTCAATACACTGCTGGCCATGACACCGGCCAGGGCAAAATAGGCGGGAATGCAAAACGATTATCTTCTTTCGCGCGGGATGTCGTCACTGCTGGCGCTGGCGGTGGGTATCACCTGCAGCTTCTGCCTGTTGCATGCCATGCCCGGGACCTATATCGACCACCTGATAGATACGGTTCCCGGCGGTCCCTTCATGGCTGTTGATGCTGACCTGCTCGGGCGCCAGTTCGACCTTGATCGTCCCATGATCGTCCGCTACATCGATTATGTGGCCGATGTCTTCCGGGGCGAGTGGGGGATCTCCTTCGCCTATGCCCGGCCGGTGGGTCAACTTATCGCCGAAAAGCTGGTTTGGTCCATTACGCTTTTACTGCCCGCCAAAGCATTTTCACTGGTCATCGGGGTGTTGCTGGGCAGCTATTCCGGATGGCATACCGAAAAGAAAAGAGATTTTTTTCTTTTATTCGGCGCCCTGTTGGTCAATGCCGTTCCGTCCTACGTCTGGGCGATCCTGGCCATCCTGGTATTTGGCTACGGTTTGAATCTATTTCCCCTGGGCGGCTTTGTCGGCATCGGGGCGCTGACGGACGGTATGGGGATAATGGACCTGATCCACCACGCCATTTTGCCGTTTATCACCCTGACGATTTGCGCGGTGCCCAACACTTACTATCTGGTGAGAAACAGCCTGGCCCTTGCGGTGGATGCAGATTATATCGTCACGGCGCGGGCGGCGGGCATCGGAGAAATGCGGCTGCTCTTTCGTCATTGCCTGCCCAACGCCCTATTGCCCGTTGTCACCCTCGTTCCCCTGCAGATCGCCCACTTGATGACCGGCAGCGTGTTTATCGAGTCGGTCTTTTCCTGGCCCGGAATCGGGCTGCTGACCTACGAGGCCATTCAGGCACGGGATCTGCCGATTCTTCAAGGCGTGTTCCTGGTTTTCACCGCCGCCGTGGTGGTCGGCAACCTGCTGGCCGATCTAACTTACGGCCGCATCGATCCACGGGTGCAAAACGGTGTATAGACGCATGATCGGCTGGTCGAGCCTGAGCATCCTGGGGACCTTTCTGGTCCTTTGCCTTATATCCCCTGTTATCCTTCCCCACAGTCCCACCGACATCGTGGCGTTGCCGCTGCAGCCTCCCGGTGACCGGCACTGGCTGGGCACCAACGAACTCGGCCAGGACCTGCTGTGCCGGGTCCTGGCCGGGGGACAAAACTCCATCATGGTCGGTCTTGTCGGGGCCGGACTGGCAACACTGATCGGGACCGCATTGGGGATGATCGCCGGCTATTTCGGGGGGCGTATCGACCAGTTCCTCTCACGGCTGACCGACGTGATCATTGCCGTGCCGGTTTTTCCGCTGCTGATCATCCTTTCGGCCTACTACGCGTTGTCGCTTCACGCCCTGGGCCTGATCATGGGGGCGTTGGGATGGTGTCCCTGCGCCCGCATCGTACGCGCCCAGGCCCTGAGCCTTTCCCAATGGCCATTCGTTCAGGGTGTTCGGGCCATGGGCGCAGGCCACATCTATATTCTCGGCCACTATATCCTGCCCTTTGTGCTGCCTCTGTCCTTAGTCAAGTTCATCTTCGCCCTGCAGGGTTATCTGCTGATGGGCGTCGGTCTGGGCTTTATCGGCCTGGGTGGCGCGCAAACCATCGACTGGGGATGGATACTCAATCACGCCTTTACCAGCGGAGGACTGTCCATGGGCTGCTGGTGGTGGTTTCTGGCACCGGTGGGGGCCATTGTCGCCACGTCCCTGTCCATTGCGATGATCGGTTACAGTCTGGAACAACGGCATGAACCCCTATCCGGTGGACGCAACCGCTGGAGCGTGCCATGAGCCTTTTGCAGATTTCGAATCTTGAAATCGGTTTTCGCTCCAAGGACCGGACGATGACCGTTGTGGACGGAATCTTTCTGGACCTACCACGGGGAGAGCGGGCAACCATCATCGGCGAAAGCGGCTGCGGTAAATCCCTGATCGCCATGGCATTGCTGGGAATCCTGCCCGCCAATGCCATGATCCGGGGGACGATTCGCTTCGACAACCAGCCGTTGACCACAAAATACACGCGCAGCCTGCGTCAAATCCGGGCAACCCGGATCGGCTACGTCCCCCAGAGCGCCGGGACCTGTCTCAACCCTGTTCTAAAAATCGACACCCAGCTCAGGGAGGTCCTGCATGCCGGGAATGCCAAGGCAGCGAATGCATCGATAGTCGCAAAAATTCTGGAACGGGTGGGTCTTGCACCGGCCGTGGCCCGTTTGTATCCGCACCAGCTCAGCGAAGGCATGAAGGGCCGGGCCCTGGTGGGAATGGGGACCTGTCGGCACCCCGACCTGCTCGTGGCCGACGAGCCGACCCGGGGGCTTGACAATGACACCAAGGCAACCCTTGTAGCCTTGCTGCGCGATCTGACCGGCGGCGGGAGGCGGTCACTGTTTCTGATCACCCACGATCTCGACGTGGCCCGGGCACTACCTGGAAAGCTGGCTGTCATGTATGCCGGGCAGTTCGTGGAAATCGGTCCCGGCCATGCCCTGCTGAACGCAAAGGCCCGTCATCCCTATACGAAAGGACTGCTGAAAAGCCATCCGGAAAATGGCTTGCACCCCATGCCGGGCCGGCCCCCCGAGGTTTTGCATCGGCCGGCGGGCTGCCGCTTCGCCGACCGCTGCCCTATCGTCGATTCTGCCTGCCGACGCCGGCCGCCTGCATGCACGCAAGTCGCCGCCGACCATTGGGTGAGATGCCACCATGTTTAGGATGCGCCATGTTTAAAATGCATCATATCACCAAATTTTTCTATCAGGGTCAGATATTAAGGCGCAAACGGCAAGTGGTGCAGGACGTCAGTCTGTCACTGGCTCCGGGAGAAACCCTCGGTCTGATCGGCCCCAGCGGGGCAGGCAAATCGACCATCGGGAAACTTGCCGTGCGTCTTATCAAGCCCAGCCACGGACGCCTGTCTTTCGAAGGACGGGATATCACCCACGCCAGCCGCAGTATAGCGAAACAGGTGCGGACAAAAATGCAGATCATTTTCCAGGATCCCCAGGCGAGTCTTCATCCTGGAAAGACAATCGACAATTTGCTCAGGGAGCCGCTGCGTCTGCACCGGCTAATGTCCCGCGCCGAGGAGCCGGGAGCCGTGAAACGGATGCTCCACCAGGTCGGTTTGAACGCGGACATCCTGAACCGCTACCCCAAAGCGGTAAGCGGTGGAGAGAAACAGCGTATCGTCATTGCCCGGGTCATGGCCGTAAAACCCAGGTTTGTGGTTCTCGATGAACCCACATCGATGCTGGACGTGTCGGTGCAGGCCAATATCCTGCATCTTCTTTTAACTCTACAGCGGGAACGGAATATGGCGTATCTGTACATTTCCCATGACATGCGCCTGGTGGCCAGGCTCTGCCAGCGCGTGGCGGTGGTGGACCAGGGTCGCATCGTCGAGCAGGGACCGGTAAACGAAATCATGGCCCGGCCCCGGCATGCATGCACCCGACGGTTGCTAAGGATCGGAAATTTATAGAAAGCAAGTGTAAGGACAATAAAAAAGGAGGAAGCGATGGAAAGACTGGCAACAGCCGTCCCACCGGTTACGGATCAATCCAAGTATCTGCGAGAGCTGGCGGGTGGATTCGAAAAGGGACAAATTTTTCTCACAGCCCTGGAACTGGATATTTTTACCCTTCTGGAAACGCCCTTATCCACACGGGAGCTGGCCGACACCCTGGGCACCCTGCCCCACATCACCAGTCATTTCCTGGATGTTTTGGTCGGCATGCGTCTTCTGATCAAAAATGGGGATCGATACGCCACGGCACCTGATGTGGCCCCCTTTCTGGTCAAAGACGCCCCCTATGCCGCCAGGTACCTGAAATTTGCCACCCAGTCACGCACCACCTGGATGGAGTTGGCCGCGGCCTTGAAAACCGGTCCCACGGAAAAGGCCAAAGCGCATGACCATGTCTATGATCAGCCATGCATCGACTGGATGGCGCGCGGGACCCTGCTCGGCAGACTACAGGGAACGGTAAAGCAATTGGAAGCACTCCCTGAATTTCACAAGGCCACAAAGCTCGTCGACCTGGGCGGCGGCCACGGTCTGTTCGGGATTGCCTTTGCGCAGGAAAATCCAGATTTGGAAGTGGTGATTGTCGACAAGCCGGAAGTAACGCCGATGACCCAGGGGTATATCGATCACTACGGCATGCAGGCTCGGGTCACCACCATGGCCGGCGACTATACCCAGGATGACATCGGATCGGGCTATGATATCGCCTTTGAAGCCTGCTCTTTCGGCGGGCACGGCGACGACGCCCAATCCTTCTACCGGCAGGTATACAGCGCACTAAAGGACAACGGGCTTTTTATCCGCCTGACCTTCACCATCGACGATGATCGCAGCGGGCCGCTCACATCCCTGATCTGGGACCTCAAGGAAAAGATCACCGGTCACAGTCACATGCATATGAAAACCACCACCGAACTGTTCGAAACCCTTGCCCAAGCCGGATTCCAGCGCGAGCGCATGATTGACATGGCGCCTTGGTCAAACATGGATACACGACTGATCATCGCCCGCAAGTCTTCTGCAGGATGACCCTATCGTTGCAAAAGCTGGAAAACTTCAGAGACAATGCGCCGAGGTTGAAGCGGGATCGCCTCATAGCGGTCCCACCGGCCTATCACCATAAATCGCGGTCTGCTGAATCGTCCCCTCATCATTCGTTCTTGCTGGCGAGGCTACACAACGTTTCCGAGCAGCACTCGCTCAAAGGCTTTTTTGGCGATGGGTTTGCAAGAATGACGGACCAGTCAAATTAGAATTTGATTAGAGGTTGTTGCCGGACACAAAACGCCCGGCAACACCATCATCTGGGGACAGTCCCATTGCCTGTTTAAAGCACTTTGCGAATACCTCTTACCGCCTGGTTGATGCGCATGTTATTTTCGATGAGGGCAAAGCGCACGTAGTCGTCGCCGTATTCACCAAAGCCCAGGCCCGGCGAGACCGCCACCTGAGCCTCGCGGATAAGAAATTTGGAAAACTCCACCGATCCCATGTGTCGGAACGGCTCGGGGATTTTGGCCCAGACGAACATGGTGCCCTTGGGGCTCTCGATTTCCCAACCGACCCGCGAGAGGCCCGATATCAAGGTATCCCGGCGGGATTTATAGGTATCGCGGATTTCGGCCACGCAGTCCTGGGGACCGTTCAAAGCAATGATCGAAGCGATCTGGATGGGCTGAAAGATGCCATAGTCCAGGTAACTTTTAATACGTTTGAGGGCAAAAATGGTTTCCGGGTTGCCCACACAAAAGCCCACCCGCCAGCCAGCCATGGAATAACTTTTCGACATGGAAAAGAACTCTACCCCGACGTCTTTGGCCCCTTTGGCCTGGAGGAAGCTGGGGGCCGTGTAGCCGTCAAAGGTCAGATCGGCGTAGGCGAAATCATGGATCACCATAATGTCGTTTTCCTTGGCGAAATCGACCACGCGCTGAAAAAATTCCAGATCGACCACTTCGGTGGTGGGGTTATGGGGATAACTGATCACCAGCACCTTGGGCCTGGGCCAGGTTTGTTTGGTGGCCTGGATCAGGTTGTTGAAAAAATCCTCGTCCGGTCCGGCCGGGATGCCGCGCACGTCCCCGCCGGAAATAATCGATGAATACGGATGAATCGGGTAGGTTGGATTGGGGGCAAACACCACGTCACCGGGCCGGATGGTCACCAGAATCAGATGCGACATGCCTTCCTTGACGCCAATGGTCACGATGGCCTCGCTGTCCGGGTCCACATCCACGTCATAACGGCGTTTGTACCAGTCGCAGATGGCCATGCGCAATTTGGTGATTCCCATGGATGCCGAATAGCGGTGATTCTGAGGTTTTTGTGACGCCTCGGTCAGCTTGTCGACAATGTGCTGGGGAGTACCGATATCCGGATTGCCCATGCCCAAATCAATAATATCTTCTCCGGCACGCCGGGCCTCCATCTTGATCTGGTTGACGGTGGCAAAAACATAAGGGGGCAGACGATCAAGTCTGGCGAATCGGGTCATGATTGATTCCTTCGTGTTTGATTGCGTTTTAGAAAACCGGCACACTTTCCGCCCACTTTGCGATGCACACCAGATATGTCCGAATCAGGCAGAAAGGTCTTGAATTTAGTGGATAAATATAATAGCAGTGAAATATTGTCAAAAAAATATTGGCTGTCCCTGCATCCTTGTCCGGGTTGGGGTTACCGTCAATTTGGCCAACCGGGGCCCTCGGAATTGCGTTTGACTTTTAAACATCACCAGATTATTTTTATACGATTTTGTGATCCAGCCGAAAAAAGCCAGGAGTACCTGAATGAAAAAAAAGCTGACCTACACCGACGCCGGTGTTAATATCGACAAGGCCGACAGCCTTGTTGAAACCATAAAAAAAATCGCCAAAAAAACCCGCCGCAGTGGTGTGATGGGAGAAATTGGCGGTTTTGGCGGGCTCTTTTCCCTGAATACCACCAATATGCAGAGCCCGGTACTGGTCAGCTCCACGGATGGGGTCGGCACCAAGCTCAAGATTGCTTTTCTCATGGACTGTCACGACACGGTGGGCATCGATCTGGTGGCCATGTGTGTCAACGATATTGCCGTGCAGGGCGCCAAGCCCCTTTTCTTCCTTGATTATCTGGCAACCGGCCAACTGAAGAGTCAAACGGTTGAAAATATCGTCAACGGCATCGGCGACGGTTGCATCCAGGCCGATTGCGCCCTGATCGGTGGTGAAACCGCGGAGATGCCCGGTTTCTACCGCGAAGGCGAATACGACCTGGCCGGTTTTGCCGTCGGCATCGTGGACAACAGCAAAATCGTGGATGGCTCTGAGATTCGGCCCGGCCACCAACTGATTGGGATTGCATCCAGTGGACTGCACAGCAACGGATACTCCCTGGTGCGAAAAATCTGCTTCGACGTACTCAACCTGACGGTGGACAGTCACGTACCGGAGCTTGGCAAAACCCTGGGAGAAGAGTTGATCACCCCCACCCGAATTTATTCTGAAACCATTCAGCATCTGCTGCGCGATCTGCCCATCCAGGGTTTGGCGCACATCACCGGCGGCGGCATTATGGACAACATTATTCGGGTCATTCCCCAAGCCTGCGGCATTGCCGTCAAAAAAGGATCTTGGGACATCCCACCGGTTTTTCCGTTTCTGCAGGCTGCCGGCAATGTGGATGAAATAGAAATGATGCGCACGTTTAACAACGGAATCGGCCTGGTGGCGGTGGTGCCTGAAAAAAATACCCAGGACGTGGTCAACCGACTTACCGGCAGTGGAGAAAAGGCCTGGGTGATCGGCGAGGTGACCAAGCCGCGCAAAAATGCAAAATCACGCGTCAAGCTGTTCTAAAAAGAGGTCCGCTAATGTTAAAAAAAATTACCGCACCACTCAATCGGCTCCTTGAATGGGTTGCCGAAGGTCAAAAAAAGCAGCCCATTTGCAAATCCTGAGCGCCTGGAGCACGGCGCCCCGGTCCGAGGCCCGAAAAAAAAGTCAAGTCACCCCGGCCCCGCTAAGAGCCTGTTTTGGAAGTCTGGATCAGGCCCGATAACAAGGCGGAAAGTGGCTCAAAAGCGGAGCATATATGTAATATGTGAGCATTTTGAGCCAGTTTCCAACGCCGTTAGCGGGCCTTAGACGGATTTACCAAACAGGCTCTAAGAGACAACGGTTCGCGTTTGATAGGGGTTCAACGACTGCCAGTCCGTTAAAATGTGTGGGAAATATGGGAAACACGAAAGATCACGGCATATCCAGCACCGCCGACAATTTAAACCTACAGCTGTTTTACTGTCAAATAATAGATGATTGTTCTGGGCATAGAATCCTCCTGCGATGAAACCGCAGCCGCAGTAATACGTGATGGCAGCCATGTCCTTTCATCGGTCGTCGCTTCCCAGGTGAGCGTCCACCACCCCTATGGCGGCGTGGTGCCTGAACTGGCCTCCCGCAAGCATATCGAAGCCATTGTTCCGGTAGTCAATGCGGCCATTGCCGACGCCGGGATCACCCCCGAACAGATTGACGGTGTGGCCGTTACCCAGGGGCCGGGCCTCATCGGATCACTGCTGGTCGGCTTCTCCTTTGCCAAAGGATTCGCCTATGGCCATGGGATTCCCTGGATCGGCATTGATCACCTGGAAGCGCATATCAATTCCGTATTCCTGGAACCGAATCCGCCTGCGTTTCCGTTTGTGGCCCTGTTGGTTTCCGGTGGTCATACCAGCATTTATCTTGTTACCTCCCATCTTGCGTTTCACCCCATGGGCCAGACCCGCGACGATGCCGCCGGCGAAGCCTACGACAAAGTCGCGAAAATGCTTGGCCTGGGGTATCCTGGAGGGGGAGTCATCGATCGCCTGGCCGCCAAGGGCGATCCAACGAAGATCGCCTTTACCCGGCCGTTTTTGGACAAGGATCAGTTTGACTTCTCGTTCAGCGGCATCAAATCGGCGGTCATGCGCCATCTTCAACTTCATCCCGATCCGAGCCAAACGGACCAGCAACATATTGCCGCGGGTTTCCAGGCTGCAGTAGTGGACGTGCTGGTCCATAAAATCATCAACGCCGCAAAAGTAAAAGGCTGTAGTCACCTGGCCGTGGTAGGCGGCGTGGCCGCCAATCATGGCCTGCGCAATGCGATTTCACATGACGCCACAACGGCTGGTATCAGCGTCCATATCCCTGCCATTGAATTTTGTGGTGACAACGCCGCCATGGTAGCGGCCGTGGGGTATCACCGGCTTAAGGCCGGCCAGCACAGTACTATGGAAGAAGATGTATACTCGCGGGTAAAGTTCAGACCCGTTGCGAATTAGTGCCTATCCACGAATGACCCGTTGACCCGACACCTGCGTGATACAAAAAAATTTATTATCGTAATACCCAATCAATAACCCCTGACAACGTTGTTTAGGGAAGCGCCCGGCACCATTATTAAAGGCCTCGATCGTGGTCCGATGGGCCGACTGCCCGTCGCCTATGACCGAATCGCCAAATCGCCTTTTTCAATAGCGGAGGCATTGATCCGGCTACCATATATTGGTGTTTTTTCATGCTTGACATACAATATGTATCCAAGTATTGTGATTACATCAAAGATGTAAAATCTAATTGCCAATCCGGCGCTACACGTTCACAACCCTTAAGCAACAAAGCGACTGAAGTCCATCAATGACTGAACAAACGCCATCCGTTCGAATGAAAGGTGTCGGTAACAGCCTATGGGTGACCATTGTTCCGGACACGCCATTTGACACGATCCAGGCAGATCTGGAAAAATTGTTCGAACCGTTGCGGCATATGGCCCACGCCACGCGTGTGGTGCTCGATACCGGTTCAGATCCCGACAACGGCGATCGTTACCGTCAAATCAAAACGTATTTAAAAGACGCATTCCAACTAAAGGAAATTGTCCCGCCACAGGAGAAAAAGGAGGGGCAACAAACGCATTATAAAATGAAATACACAAAAAACATTATCGCTCAACATCGCAGTGATACGTTGGTGCTTTCAGGTCGAGTGCGTTCCGGACAGAGCGTCAGCGCAAAAAAACATCTGATCATCCTGGGTGATGTCAATCCAGGCTGTGAGCTTGTTGCCGGCGGTGACATCATCGTCCTGGGCAGCTTGTTGGGTATCGCCGCCGCAGGCCAAACGGAAAATTTTGGCGCCATTATCTTGGCCCTTAATTTCCGGCCCACACAGGTCAAAATCGCCGGCATCGTGGCGGCCGGATTGCCGACCTCGGGTCAGGGTGTCCCCGAGTATGCCCACGTCGAAAACGGCACCATCGTCGTGGATGACTACCTGACGGCAAACCCGTTTAAACGGCTTCCGTGGCCTGCGATCAGGTGAAAAAGCATAAGGTTCGATTCAGTTAAACCGTCAATCAGAAATAAGATAGAGGTGAAACGTGGAAGGAAAAATCATCGTTATCTCATCAGGGAAAGGTGGCGTGGGCAAAACCACTGCAACCGCTTCCATCGGCGCGGCCTTGGCGATGGACGGCAAGAAGGTGGCGGTGGTCGATATGGACATCGGGCTTCGCAACCTTGATGTTGTCCTGGGCCTTGAGAATCGGATCGTCTTCAATATTGTCGACGTAGCCCGGGGTAAATGCAAGCTGCAGCAGGCCGCCATTAAAGCCCGACGTCTTGAAAATCTTTTTCTCATTCCGGCGTCACAAAGTGACAACAAAGATGCCCTGACGCCGGATGATATGATCCGTATTTCCAAGGAACTGCGCAAATCCTTTGACTTCATCCTCATGGACTGCCCGGCGGGCATCGAGCGCGGATTCGAAAACGCCGTGGCCGCAGCCGAGGAAGCCCTGGTCATCTGTACGCCGGAAGTCAGTTCGATTCGCGATGCGGATCGCGTCATCGGGTTGTTATTCTCCAAGCAGATCCCGCCTAAGCTGGTCATCAATCGTATCATCCCAGCCATGGTGGAACGGGGCGATATGCTAAGCTATCAGGATGTGGTTGATGTACTTTCCATTGACTTGGTGGGGCTGGTAGAAGTCGATGACAACGTTGTTGTCGCCACCAATAGCGGCACCCCACTGGTCCTGCAAAAGGACTCTAAAGCCGGGCAGGCGTTCAAGCGCATTGCCATGCGGTTGAACGGTCAACCTGATTTGCCCATCGAAGTTCCGGGTGCCACCAAATCCTTCTGGAAAAGAATCGGTTCTAAGATCGGTTTCGGCAAATAGGGGTAATCCAATGCTTAACAGTTTGATCAACAAGTTGTTCAACAAAACGACCAGCAAAGATACGGCCAAGAAACGGCTGCAGTTCGCCCTTGTCTATGACCGCCTGGAAGTATCCGATGATATTCTCAAAGACATGCAAAAAGAAATCGTGGATGTTATCTCTCGCTATTTTGTAATCGATCAGGAGCAGCTGAAACTCGATATTACAAGAGACGAAGACTTGTCCGCGTTGATGTTCAATACACCCATCATTTCCGCCAAACCCCGGCAGCGGATGGCCTAACGCCGTGTTGAGCATGGTCGACGCAATCAAATCAGATCATATCCGGACGTCCATCGTCCGGATAGAAAAGCGCGTTTCAAGCCGATAATTCGCTTGAAGGACCGGCCCCCCATGCGCTTAATGGTGGGATCATCGTTTAACGTGCGCCGAATCGTCCCAGCTGCGGCTTCAATATCCGGCCCTTTATGACAGATCAGGGCAATGTCCACATCGGCAGAAAGGATCTGGCCGATGGCGGTGCAGATGTCATAGGAAGGTTTGATCGCGCCCATATCCAGATCGTCGGTCATCACCACACCGTCATACCCCATGCGCCCCCGTAACAAGTCTGCCGTAATGGCCGGACTCAAGCTGGCCGGCCAAACCGGATCAATCCCCTTGTATCGGATATGGGACAGCATGATGCCCGCCACCTGATTGGCGATGGCCGTCTTAAAAGGGATCAGGTCACTGGCCTGAAGGGTCTTCTCATCGATCTCAAGGTCCGGCAGTGTATGATGACTGTCCAGAACCGTTCGGCCGATCCCCGGAAAGTGCTTGGCCACGGCCATCATCCCGCGGTGTTGCAGATGCTCGATAACGATGCGCCCCATGCTGGCGACCCATTGGGGATCACTGCCAAAGGCCCTGCCGGCCATGATGCTGTCAATGTCCGGGGGAGCAATGTCCAGCACCGGCGCCATATCCATGTTGACCCCGATCTGTTTCAATTCGGCGGCCGTCACCCGGGCAAATTCCATGGCCTCCTGCTCGCCACTCATGGCCGGATTACCGGGAAATTGCGTAAAGGGCGGTTTCAGGCGGGCGACCTGCCCCCCTTCCTGATCGATGGCGACAAACAACGGCGGCAGGCCCTGTTCGGCGGCCGCCGCCTGGCAGTCGCGACACAATTGGGTAATCTGTTCCGGCCGCCCCAGATTACGTGAGAAAAGAATGATCCCGCCGACTTTCAATTCGGTGATAAGAAATTTCAAATCGGCATTGAAATCCGTTCCGTCAAACCCAACCATCAGGCGCTGGCCGGCGAGGATCTCGATCGGTAGTGCAGTCATGGTTATGCCTCAAATGATAAGGGGTCGAGGATTCAAGGGGTCCAGGAGCCAAGGGGTGGAGATGGTTTAAGGCGATTGTACGGGAAGCCGGGTTTAATTGTCAATTATCTCAAGCAAACGGGTTAAAGGGGATAAGGAGCCAAACAGCGCTGATCATCCCCTCGCTCCATGCTCCCTGCTCGTCGCCCCCTTGAACCCTTTAACCCTCGCCCCCTTTATACCAACCCAAAATACCCCACCCCCACAAGAATCAGGCTGATCACCCGCAGCCCCTGGCCCAACAGCAAAAGTTGCAAGCCAAGGGCCGGCGAAAAAATTCCCATGTAGCGGGGCAACTGGTGACGCAACGCGCGGATGGGGAAGGCCACGATGTTTCCCGCCAGAAGGGCGATCACGGTCTGCTTGACGGTCAGCACACCGGCTGACAACAAGGCACCGGCGGCAGCAAACCCAGAGGTGAATTCAGCGGCAAAACTCAAAATTACCACCGATAGCGATTCCATGGGCAAAACGCTGGTAACCACAAATCGCGCCAGCCACTGCCGGGCCACATCAAATCCGCCCATGACATTGATCATGAAAACCAGAACATAAATAGGCACGACATAAACAGCGATGCGCCCCACCCGCCCGGGCAGCCGTTTCCTGATACCGGCAACCACGTCCGTCAGTTTGTTTGCCGAACAGGGTTGCCGGGATAACGTAGCCGCGTCTGCCAGTCCGGGCACGGGCGCCTGGCAAAACAGACGCCCGTAGGCAACAACACCGATGGTGCGCCCTACCAAAGCGATAAACGTGAGCAAAAAATAGAGTGCACCGGCCCATCCGGTCAGGGGCAGGACGATGAAAAACGTCGTGGGCAGGTGCAAAAAATACGCCGGCACCTGGTTCATCAAATTGGCCAAAAACAGCTGACGCCGATTAATGCTGCCCGCGTTGAGAAACTCAAGCAGCATGGCATTGGCCGCCGCACCGGAAAAAAACGCGGTGGTAAATGCCGCGGAGCAATGATCGCCGATGCGGCTGAAGCGAAACAGGGGCGCGGCGACAACACCCAATCGTCGCGTCCAGCCCAGGGCCTCGATGGATTGCCCGACCAAAAGGCCCAGGGTGATGAACAGCAACAGTCGCATCAGAGGCCAGAGCAAACGGGTGGCAATACGATCAAGCCCCAGCCCGTCGAGGTTCATCCAGCCCCAGCCTACAACCAGCAAAGCGATCGTCAATGACAGTCCCAGTGCCGGATAAGGAAACCGGGACTCACGGCGCCTCATGGTCCGTGTGCTTTTTGGCCAGAATAAGGGTCCAATATCCGGGTTTGCGGTGTTTGAGGGTTTTCACATCCTCAATCACCTCTTCATCATCCAGGCCGCAGTTGGCGACGGCCACGCTGCTATCGATCATCTGCTGTTCTTCCAACGCATCGCTGATGTCACCGGCATTACGGTAGGCTTTCATAAAGACCACATTGTCCACGGTTTTGGAGAGTTCTCGCAACCGCTGCCCCCCTTCCACACCCGACAATATCAAAAGCGATTCTTCACCTTCCACCAGCGGCCGATTAACCCTTGCGGCAGCCGCCTGGTAGGCGGTGATGCCCGGCACCGTGACCACCGGCACTTCAGGTGCCAGGGCCAGCACGTATTTAAGCACATAACCATAGGTGGCATAGGTCATTGAATCGCCCAGGGTGAGAAAGGCAACATCATGGCCTTTTTCCAACTCGGCAATGATCGTTTTGGCATGGCCCTGCCAACAGGTCTCTTTTTCGGATTGGTCCTTGGTCATGGGAAACGACAGCAGCTTTACCTGGCTGGTCTCGGGAATGTGCGGTTGGGCAATCTTCACCGCCTGGCTGTGGTCGTTTTTGGTGGAGGATGCAGCAAAAATCACCGCCACATGTTTAAGAATATTAACCGATTTTAATGGGATCAGATCCGGGTCACCGGGACCGACGCCAATACCGTATAAGGTTCCATATTGGTGCGTTTTCATAGTTTCGTTCTACCTGGTATTTTTTTAGTTCTGCGCTTATTCTGGAACGCTTCAGCGCCCCTTTTAATTCCGCGCAGTCGTATGATCATAAAATAGAGTTCATGTCCATCCTGAGACAAAATGGTGTTAGCTAGTGCCCGTCCAGAAATAGGAAAATTTGTTCGAGATCAAGGCGCCCGGAAAATTTAACCACAGGCATATAGCTGATATTCCGAGGATTAAATTTTTCGCGCAACGCCGATATCGGGCAAATTGGCCATTTCTGGATGGGTACTATATGGGTTGGCCGGCCATGATCACCAGGGCGTTGATAACGGCCGCAGCCACATTGGATCCACCCTTGCGGCCCACGTTGGTGATATAGGGGATATCTTTTTCCAGCAACATGGCCTTGGATTCGGCCGCATTGACAAACCCCACCGGCAATCCGACGACAAGCGCCGGCCGGGCGTCGCCCTGGTCCATCAGCTGCATCAGACGCAATAGGGCCGTGGGCGCATTGCCCACCACACAGATGCCACCGGCCAGTTCGGCAGCAGCCACATCCATTGCCGCCGTGGCTCTGGTGATTCCTTTTTGGACGGCGGTTTCACTGACCCGCTGATCGGTCATGTAACAGTGCACCTTAACCCCAAAACGATCCAAATCCCGCTGGCGCATACCCACCCGGGCCATATTGGTATCGGTTACGATGGTGCATCCGCTTTTAATGGCCTTGACACCGGCGCTGATGGCCTCAGGATGCAGTCGAACCATCTGCTGCCATTCAAAATCGGCGCTGGTATGGATCATTCGCCGCACCACCTGCCATTGATCGCTGGGGAAGCCATGGTCCCCGGCCTCGCCATCGATGATTTGAAAACTGAGTCGTTCGATCTCTTGTGGTTGCATGAATATTTTCCTTGTCTACTATTTATGAATTCGAAAAAAAGCCAAAAGCCACTTTGGGGTCTATTTTTCGGCCCACTGCCGGCAAGCTGCAACAAACGCATGCGCCGCCTGCGGACAACTGCCCAGGTGCAGGTGCACATAGCTGCCCAGTGTCTGATGGTTCAAAAATCCTTCGTGGGCCTTTTCCAAGCCCATACGGTCGGTCAGGCGGTAAACGGTTGTGGCATTATCGTTGCCTTCCACGATGGTCGAGTAGTGAAACTCATGCCCCCGCATGGTCTGCCCAATCGGCCCCAGCGGGGTAGCCCGGGTCTGGGTCACTTCCCGGTATCCCAGTGCCTTGCGCCGATCCAGCATGCGCGTTGCAAAGGGCAAACAGCCGGTCATGGGAAACACATGGCCCTTGATATCGCCCATCTCACGGCACAGGTACATGAAACCGCCGCACTCGCCGTAGATCGGCATCTTCATGCGGCTACGGGCCCGCACCTCCTGTCGCAACGAACAATTATCCGCCAGGGCGGTCGCATGCAGCTCCGGATATCCCCCGCCGAAATAAAGCCCGGCCAGATCATCCGGCAGGCGAGCGTCGGTCAACGGTGAAAAATAGACCAGGGTCGCACCCGCCGCCTCCAACAGCTCAAGATTATCCGCATAGTAAAAACAAAAAGCCGCATCCCGGGCCACCCCGATGCGAACAGAATCATCTGATCCGGGGGCGGGCGTGACCGGTTCATCGTCCGGAAAGGCATCGGGAAGCTGCGCCAGCAAAAAGTCGAGGTCCACGGCGCTTTCGATCATATCAGCCAGACGCCGGCAATGGTCTGCCGACAAATCGTGATCCTCACTGGTCATCAGGCCCAGATGCCGCTCGGGGATGGCCACGTCCATATCCCGCCTCAGGCCGCCCAGCACCGGCATGCGCACATGGCCATGGGCGGCCTCCTTGAGGTAGGCCAGATGGCGCGGGCTGCCCACATGATTGAAAAGCACACCCGCAAACGAAAGCGCGTCGTCAAAGCGTTCGTACCCCTGTACCAGGGCCGCGGCACTGCGGGCCATGGACCGCGCCCCCACGACCAGTACCACCGGCAGGCCCAGCCATTTGGCCATCTGGGCCGTGGAACCGGCCTCGCTGCGGCCTTCGTATCCGTCGAACAGCCCCATCACGCCTTCCACAACGGCAACGTCAAAGCCCTTTGCGTGCCGCGCAAAAACCGACTGGTTATAGGCTTTTGAGAGCATCCAGCCGTCCAGATTGCGGCTGACCTGGCCGGTAACCCGGCCGTGATGGCCGGGGTCGATGAAATCCGGCCCCACCTTAAACGGCGCCACCGAAAGCCCTCTGGCCTTGAGGGCGGCCATCAATCCCAAGGTGATGGTGGTTTTTCCGGCGCCGCTGTGGGTGCCACCGATTACAATGCCTTTAATGGGGGACCTCCTCTTGCGATATCAGACAAATCGATCATTTCTGGATGGGCACTATCGGGTGCCCAGTTCTGCCGACCGCAGTATCTGCCGGCCGGCCTCAACGTAAATATCAGGATAAAGCAGGCTGCCGATGCGATAGATGCCTTCGAGCAACCCCATCGTAGGCCGGGAAACAATCGTCTCATCCACCAGATAGACCTGCCCCGTCTTGACGGCGTTGATTACCTGAAAGCCCGGTTCGGCAATGATTTCCTCGACCGACACCTGATTCATGGCACCCTGTTGGGAAAAAAATACGTCGATTTCCCGGGCGTGGGAGAGCAACCGTTCCTTGCCATACACGGCGATGTTGTTGTTCTCCCGCACCGGTGCATCAGCCGCGACATTGATGCCCCCGGCGGTTTCCAGCGTGAAAACGGCCATGGCCGTAGGCGCAAAGGTTTTCATTTTACTGTGCATGGCCTCGAAATACACCCGCTTTCGATGCTTGACCTGGCCGGATAGTGTCTTGAAATCCGCCACGGCCTGATGAAATCGACGGATCATCTCCTCGGCGCTGGCCGCCTGTCCGCTAAGCTGCCCCAAACATCGCCAATAGGCGTCCAAATGCGCCACACTGGTGGGCTGCATGGAGGCCACCGCAATCCCGCTTTTTTCAAGGCGCGCTACCAACCGGGGATACCCGCGCTCAATCATGGGCCGGATTACCACCAGGTCCGGCCGCATAGCCAGAAAGCGTTCCGGATCATCATGATAGGAAAATACCGGCTTTCCCGCAGCCATTGGCATCGTTTTCGATTGGCCGTCAATTCCGATGAGCCGCTGGCCAGCACCGAACTGCAGCAGGTTCTGCGTATGCGCCCCGTATAGTGAAATAATGCGTTCAAACGGCGCCCGGGCCAGAACCGCATCATCCAGTAAAGGCCCATCGGCCATCACGGATGCGCCTGACCACAACAGCCATATGGCCATGCCAACGCCCCAGAAATACCGTTTCAACACCTCCCCCCCCTTTTGTAACGGACCTGCAACCGGCCGGTGAAATCATCCACCGCCACCCGGGCGTCAATATCAAACACCGTTTTCAGGTTTGCCGGTGTCAGCACATCTGCGGTGGGACCGGCGGCCACGACCCGCCCGTCTCTGAGCATTATCAGTTCCTGGCTGTAGGCCGCGGCAAGATTCAGGTCCTGGAACACGCCGATGACCGTGCGCTGTTGAACACTGACCAAGTCGGCCACAAGGTCCAACAACGTCAGTGCATGGCAAACGTCCAGATTGGCGGTCGCCTCATCCAGGATCAGCACCGGCGTATCCTGGGCCAGGGCCCGGGCAAAAACCACCCGCTGGCGTTCCCCACCACTCAGGGCGGTGACAGGACGATCCTTGAATGTCAATACATCGCAATCGGCCATCACCTGCTGCACCCGCTGTACGTCGTCCGTTGAGGGCACGCCGAAGCGAGGCATATGCGGATAGCGTCCCATGAAAACCATCTCTTCCACCGTAAACGGGAAATTGATCCCGTAATCCTGGGGAACCAGGGCGATCTCTCTGGCCAACGTGCGGCGGTCGTATCGGTCCAGGGAACAGCCGGCATACCGCACACTTCCATTCTGGGGAATCCGATGCCGACAGATCAAATCCAGCAGCGTCGTCTTACCACAGCCGTTGGGCCCGATGATGCCGGTAAACCGTCCGGCAGGCAGGTCCAGATCCAAACGGTTGAACACCGGTTTGCCGGGATGGGCAAAGGCAACCCCCTTGAGTGAAAAACTCACGTCTAAAATCCCCTGGCGCCGGTCTGCCGCTTGCGGAACAGATAACAGAAAAACGGACCGCCGATCAGTGCCGTAAGCACGCCAATGGGGATCTCGTGGGGCAACACCGCCCGGGTAATGGTATCGGCCCAGGTTAGCAGGATCGCTCCGCTCAACATCGAAAACGGCAGCAGCAGCCGGTTGTCCGGCCCCACCAGCGTCCGCATCATGTGCGGCACCAAGAGTCCCACAAAGCCGATAATGCCTGATACGGCCACGCAGCCGGCCGCCACCAGGGAAGCCGAAATCAGCAAAATCCATGGTACTCGGCGGGCATCGACGCCCAGCGAAGCGGCCGCGCGCCGTCCCAGACAAAGCAGATTCAAATCTTTTGCGTAAAAAAGAAACACACCTGCACCAACGGCCAAAAACACGCTGGTCAGGCCCACATCGGTCCATGTCTTGGATGCAAAGCTGCCCATCAACCAGAAGATGATCACCGCCACCTGCTCGTCGGCCACAAACTTCAAAAAACTGATTCCCGCCGAGAGGATGGCCGCCACAATAATCCCGGAAAGGATCAGGTTGTTGGCGTTGGCCCCACCGGCCGACGAGCTGAGGTAAATCACCAGCATCAGCGTGGCCGTGGCGCCCAGAAACGCAAAACAGGGCACGCTGTAGGCCCCGGCCACACTCAGGTTGAGCAGCAGCGCCAGGGCCGCGCCAAAGGCGGCACCGGCGGATACCCCCAGCGTGTAGGGATCGGCCAGAGGATTGAGCAGGATGCCCTGAAAAACGACCCCGCACAAGGCCAACCCGCCCCCCACGGCCGCGGCGGTCAATATTCTCGGCAAGCGGACATCCATAATGATCACCCGCATCAACTCATCCAAATCGGCGGTCCATGACGTAATTCCCGTCAGGTGCGCCCCCACAACGCGCAAAACGACCGTCCAGTGAATTTTCATGTAGCCCATGCCGGCGGACAGACTGATCGTGATCAACAGCACCAAGGCCAACAATATGAAGAAAAGCCCGCTATGATGCCTCCGTTTGGCGATGGGTTCCTCATTCATGGTAAAAACGAAACAGTCATCAATCTTGCGGGTTTCCCCAGTTAATAAAACAAAAACCCTTCAAACCTGATACCTGGTATGAAGGGTTGCACCCTGTCTCTTGGCCCTCAACGCTATCGCCGGCTGGAATCCTTTACCAAGAAGGTTTCTCCGGTAAAATGAAAAGGCAGGTCTTCTGGCTTCCCCTAAACATTGAGCGCCTTCCCACACCGGCAACCCGGAAACAGTGGCCTATGGCCCAACGCTCCTCGTCTGGTCTGAATGACAAGGTGAGGGTTACAGCGGCGGGACCGCTCCCGGTTTTCACGGGATTCCCTATTAAGCGCAAGCGCACCTTATTGTCCGCTTGTAGGGTATAACCGTATGCGATGTCAATGCCAAAGGGCGTAAAAAATCAACCCATGGTTGAAAATATCGCCTTAATAATGATATGTTTAGATGTTAGCAGTTCACTTTTAGCGAAGGCACATGTGAATGAGACGATTGACGCGATCTTTCGTGGCATCCGGGTCTTTTGAGGTGGGTAAGAAACAGGAATGTGTGTTGCAGGCATTTCTGGGGACCTGTGTGGGCGTGGCGGTGTTTGATAAAGTTGCCGATGTGGGCGGATTGTTCCATCTGCTGCTCCCCGAACCGGCCAGCACCGGCAGCACCGACCAGCCTGAAAAATATGCCACCACTGGAATGCCGTTGTTTTTGAAGCAGTTGATGGATCAGGGCGCCACCCCGGCAAACATGAACGCCGTTGTGGCCGGGGGTGCCCTGGTAGGACCGGTGACGCCCCAGGACATTCATTTGGACATTGGCGGCAGAACGGCCGAAAAAGCCTATATTGCCCTGCATGAAGCGGGAATCAAGGTAGAACGATCGGAAACCGGGGGTTTTTTTACCTGCAGCATTGAGCTGGATATGCTGCACTGGCAGTGCCGTATCGAACCTTCCGGGTTCGACGCGGTTGGGCCGTCAACCCCTGAGTCGTCTCCAACCAAGGCGGAGATTCAGCACGCGATCGAATCCATTCGCCCCATTCCCCAAGTGGCCTTGAAGGTGCTGCGGATTATCAAAGAGGGCGATTATGATATCCAAAAAATTACCGAAGAGGTAAAAAAAGACCAGGTCATCAGCGCCAGAACCATCCAGCTTTGCAATTCTGCGATATTCACCAAACGACACGACGTGGTCAGCCTGGATCACGCCATAGTCTTCCTTGGCCAGGAGCTTTTCATCAAACTGGTTATATCGGCCGCTGTAAAAAGCTATTATGACCAGTCCGGCAATGGGTACAGCCTGTGCAAAGGCGGACTGTATCACCACGCCATCGGCACCGCCATGATTGCCGAGAAAATTGTTGGCCTGACGAAAAATATCCCCCCGGCCATCGCTTACACCGCAGGTTTGCTGCATGATATCGGCAAGGTTGTGCTGGATCAGTATATTGTCGCTGCGTATCCCATGTTGTACCGTGAATTTCAAAACAAATCCGCCGATCTGATTGAGGCCGAAACACACATCTTGGGGTTGGATCACACCCATGTGGGAGGACTGCTGGCCAAAAAATGGTCGCTGCCCGCAGCGCTCGTGGATGTGATCCGGTTCCATCATGAACCCGAAAAAAGCCACAACGACAGGCCGTTGACCACCATCGTCTATCTGGCGGACCTTCTCATGTCACGTTTTCACACTGGCCTTGAATTGGAGCGCATTGGCGCGGCACGGTTGATTGAACGGTTGGCGACGCTCGGTCTTGCCCCAGCCCATTTCCAGTCCCTGGTAGACTTGATACCCGATAAAGTGTTTGAACCGGTCGAGGAAAAATCAGAAGAAAACAATGGATGAAAATAAACAGGCTCAGTTGAGGCGGCTGCCCGGTGTGGACCGTATTCTTGAATACGGCACCAACAACCAGCAATTTGACAATATTCCCAAAACAATTCTCATACCCTCTATTCGAAAAACGATAGAGGCTCTGCGCCAGATCATTATGGCCTCGGATAAAGCGCTTGACGAAGCAATGTTTGCCCTTGATGCCCTGGTCGCAAAGGTCTGCGATCATGCATCCCGGGCCATGGCGCTGCGCCTTAAACGCACCATCAATGCCACGGGTGTGGTGGTACACACCAACCTGGGCCGATCGCTACTCTCCCCGGCCGTTCTGGACAATCTGACGACCATCGCCAGTCGCTATTCCAACCTGGAATTCGATCTCAAGGCGGGGCGGCGGGGCTCCCGCTACAGCGCCGTCGAAGATATTTTGTGCGAATTAAGCGGCGCCCGGGCTGCCATGGTGGTCAACAACAATGCCGCGGCAGTACTGCTCTGTCTGGACACGCTGGCTAACGGGCGCGAAGTCATTGTTTCGCGCGGCGAACTGGTCGAAATCGGCGGTGCCTTTCGCATCCCGGACGTGATGGCCAAAAGTGGGGCCATACTGAAAGAGGTGGGAACGACCAATCGCACCCATGCGCGCGACTATGAGAACGCCGTCAACGAACAAACCGGCCTGCTGTTCAAAGCGCATACCAGCAATTACAGCATCGTGGGGTTTACGGCAGCGGTTGGCCTGAATGAGTTGGTGGCCATCGGACGCCGTCATCAACTGCCGGTGATGGAAGACCTGGGCAGCGGGACTCTGGTTGACTTTTCCCAATACGGGTTGACCCGGGAACCAACGGTTCAGGCGTCTTTGGACGCTGGGGTGGATGTGGTGACCTTCAGCGGTGATAAACTTTTGGGCGGCCCCCAGGCGGGGATCATCCTGGGCGGCAAAACGCACATCGACCGCATCAAGGCCAATCCACTCACCCGGGCCGTGCGGATCGACAAAATGACCCTGGCCGCCCTGGAAGGGACCCTTCAATTGTACCGGGACGAGTCCAAGGCCGTGCAGCAAATTCCCACCTTGCGCATGCTGACCATGCCCCTGGCCGCGATCGCGTCCCGTGCCGCCGATCTAAAGTCCCGCCTTGAAAAACTGGCCGACGGCAGACTGCGGGTCGACGCCATGGATTTGGCCTCCAAGGCCGGGGGCGGGTCCCTGCCCCTGTTAAACCTGCCCAGTCGCTGTATCGGGGTGTCGGTCGATGGCATGTCGGCCAATGGCGTTGAACTGTGGATGCGCCGGCACACACCGCCTGTGATTGGCCGCATCGAAAACGATCGGTTCATCATGGATCCCCGAACCCTGCAGGAAGAAGAGTTGGAAATGATAGAAAAGGCCTTTGCCAGAATGCTGGCTGACAAGGCCTCTAAAAGGTGAATCGATGGTGAAATTCGTTCCGGATTTGTTCCACAATCGAAGTGCAACCCGGGATTTTCTTGTCTCCCACACTGATGATATTATCCATGAAGGAGAGCCCGGGCCCCATCCTGCCGCACTGACGGCCGACCTTCCCGATCTTTTGGATCGTCAAGGCCTGGAAAAGGCCATCGAGACCCAAATGGCATCTGCAACCAGCCTGGGCGTGATCGCGATCCACATTGAACCGCCCCTGACGGAAAAATCTAGCTCGGAAGAATCAATAAATGATCAACAAGAAACAATGGTAGCCGATCCCATTGTTTCCATCGTCACCCACCCCAGCGCTGGCAAGGGTATCTGGGGGCGTATGGGGCCGGATCGTTTTGCCTGTGCAATGGCAGGCCTGAACGAAAAGGACGCGCAGGCGCTTGCCGAAACGTTACTGCAGTCGGGCAAAAAGACCGGCAACATCGATATCACCATCGGTATGTCCGTTTACCCGACGCTACATTACACCCGCCGCCAAACACTTGAAAATGCTGAGAAAGCCCTTGACCATAGCGCATTTTTCGGTCCCGGCACCATCACCCTTTTCGATGCGGTGAGCCTGAACATCAGCGGCGACCGCCGTTACCAGACAGGCGACATTGAAGGGGCCATCGATGAATTTAAAAACGGCCTGTTGATCGATCCGGCCAACGCCAACCTGCATAACAGCCTGGGCGTCTGTTATGGCGTTTTAGAAGACTATGACAGGGCCCTTGCCGCTTTTGAAAAAGCCCATGGGCTGTCCGAAGATGTCATGGCGATTTACAACAAAGGGTACATCCTGTTGCTCAAAGGGGAAAACGGTCAGGCCCTGACCTGTCTGTTGGAAGCCAATGCACGTGAGCCGGATGTTTTCGAGGTGGTCTTTCATATCGGCCAGATCTACATGGAAATGGATCAAGCCGGCAATGCCCGTCCGTTTCTGGAAGCCGCCAGTCGTGCCAATAACCGCTCAGGGGCAGCGTTTCGGAACCTTGGTACCTGTTTAGACAAATTGGGGTTGACCAAAGAGGCTATCCAGGCCTACAAGAGCGCCGTGAAAATAAACCCTGAGGATACGCTATCCCTGTCCACCCTGGGTCGGCTTTACACCAAACGGAAAGAAAGTCTGGATGTGGCCGTGGTGCTTTGCCAGCAAAGTGTCCGCCTGGACCCGGACAATGGACACTATCGGCACCGGTTGGGCGAAGCCTACCTGAGCCAGGGAAAGCTGGAAGACGCGTTGTCATCCTTTGAAGCCGCCGTTAAGTGCGGCCATGACAGCCATTCCCGGGTTGAGGAAACGCAAGACCGATTGTTGGCTGCCAAGGCGTCCTGAAAAAGGACCGTCCCCATCATCCGGTCAGCCACTTTGGCTGAGCGTTCCTGCCTGTGGCAAACCATATCCCAGAAGGTTGCTTTTTGCCTGTTGATGCTTAATGTAATACCTTTGGCAGAACGAGCTATCTTACCAAAGGGTGGCGGGCCATTTATGGTCTGAAAAAATTTGTGAATAACAACGAATAAGGAGCAAGAGCCCCCATGCCCATCTACGAATATCATTGTAACGGATGCGGTCACGATTTTGAATACCTGGTACTGGGGGGCAGTGAACCCCACCAGTGCCCCGCCTGCAAGGCCGATACGGTCTGCCGGCTCATGTCTACCTGCGGGTTTGTCAGCAAGGGTCAAGGGGGTGAAACGGTAGGAAAGTCCGCCGGCACATCATCCTGCGCGGGCTGCAGTGCCACCAGCTGTGCCGGATGCGGCAGCTGATGGCGACGAGCAAAATCACCATTGGCACGCGGGGGAGCCAACTGGCCCTCTGGCAGGCCAACTGGGTCAAAGACGCCATCACCCGGACGAATCCTGAATACACCGTTGATCTTGCCATCATCAAAACAAAGGGGGACAAAATTCTGGATGTTCCTCTGGCCAAGGTCGGCGGTAAGGGGCTTTTTGTCAAGGAAATCGAAGAGGCACTGCTGGATGGACGCATCGATATAGCGGTTCACAGCATGAAGGATATGCCTGCCGAAATTCCCGAGGGGCTTTGCATTGGCGCGGTGCCGGAGCGCGAGGAACCGCGTGATGTGCTGATCACAAAAAGTGGCCTGCCTTTCGAGAAGCTTGTGCACGGTGCCCGCATTGGCACCAGTAGTCTGCGCCGGTCGGCCCAGTTGCTGCATCACCGGTCGGACATTCAGATCGCTGCCTTACGGGGCAACCTGGATACCCGTTTAAAAAAACTGGAAACCGAACATCTGGATGCCATTGTGTTGGCAGCGGCCGGCGTACGCCGTCTGGGACTGGCCCATCGAATCACCCAGGTCCTTGATGAATCGCTCATGCTGCCCGCTGTGGGCCAGGGTGCGCTGTGTATTGAAATCCGGGAAAAAGACCCGCGTATTGGTGCGGTGATGGAAACACTCAACCATCTGGCCACCAGACAGGTCGTGATGGGTGAACGCGCCTTTCTCAACCGTTTGGAAGGGGGATGTCAGGTTCCCATCGCCGGTCACGGCCATCTTATTGATAGAAAAGAATTTTCGCTCACCGGATTGGTTTGTGACGTGGATGGGTCTCATCTGATCAAGGAAACACGCAGCGGTCCCGCCGATCAAAGCGAGGCCATCGGCCTGGAACTGGCCGATGCGCTTCTGGCCAGAGGTGCCGGCGATATATTGGAAAGATTAAATCAAAATGCACAATGACAAGCAGACAGGCACCGTATTTCTGGTGGGCGCCGGCCCTGGTGATCCGGATCTGATTACCGTCAAGGGGGTCGAATGCATTCAGCGCGCTGATGTGGTGGTTTACGACTACCTGGCATCCCCGGCCCTTTTATCCTATGCCGCAGCCGATGCCCAAGTGATCTATGTCGGTAAGAAAGGCGGGGATCACACGTTGCCCCAGGAGGGAATCAACGCGCTGATCGTTGAAAAAGCCAAGGCCGGTAAGATCGTGACCCGCCTGAAAGGCGGCGATCCCTTCATCTTCGGACGGGGCGGTGAAGAGGCCGAAGAGTTGGAGGCCGCCGGGATTCCTTTTGAAATCGTTCCGGGTGTGACCGCCGCGATTGGTGCCTCGGCGTTTGCAGGGATTCCCCTCACCCATCGGGACTATACGTCCAACGTGGCGTTTATCACCGGCCATGAAGACCCCACCAAACCCACATCCAGGATCGACTGGCAGGCACTTGCCACCGGCATCGGGACCCTGGTCTTTTTTATGGGGGTCAAAAATCTGCCTTCAATTGTGGACAACCTGATCACCCATGGCCGGCCGGCACAAACCCCCGTGGCCGTCATCCGCTGGGGGACCACACCGCGCCAGCGAACCGTCACCGCGACGCTTGCCACCATCGTGGACACGGTTCACAAAGCCGGTATCAAGGCACCGGCCCTCATCATTGTGGGCGATGTCGTGAGCTTACGCCAGCGCCTGCAGTGGTTTGAACGGCGGCCGCTATTGGGACGACGCATTGTCGTTACCCGTGCCCGCCAGCAGGCCAGTGATCTGGTCCGCAAACTGACCGAGGCCGGCGCCGAGTGTATCCAGTGCCCCACCATCAAAGTCGCGCCGCCTTCCGACTGGACGCCCCTGGACCAGGCCATAGAAACCCTGGACCAATACGCCTGGATCGTTTTTACCAGTGTCAACGGCGTGGATTACTTTTTCCAGCGCCTGTCTGACAAGGGGCTGGATGTGCGCGCCCTGGGACACGTCAAAACCGCGTCCATCGGTCCGGCTACAGCCGATCGTCTCAGGACCTGGGGCCTTTTCAGCGACATCATCCCCAAAAACTATCGGGCGGAATCCGTGGTGGAGGCGTTTGCCACCACACCAATCAAGGGACTCAAGGTTCTCTTACCCCGGGCCATGGAGGCCCGCAGCGTGCTTCCCGAGGAATTGACCCGCATGGGCGCTGCGGTCAACGAAGTCACCGCCTATGAGACCCACCAGGTGGCGGATGCCGCCCAGACACTGCTTAAGGACCTTGAGGCCGGAACCATCGACATGGTGACCTTTACCAGTTCTTCCACGGTAAAAAACTTTCATCGGCTGCTGCCCAAAGATCGTATCGATTCGTTGATGAAAGCCGTCACCGTGGCCAGTATCGGTCCGATCACCTCTCAAACCGCCCGGGACCTGGGGTTTAAGGTTGCCATTGAAGCACAGTCCTATACGATTCCGGGCCTGGTGCAGGCGATTGTCGAGCAGTCAGGCCAAGACTAACAACAGGATCAAGACTTACTAACGGACCCCAGCAATGGAAACATCAAAAAAAAATGAAATGATTAGCATTGGAGAACTGGTGGATCGGGAAAAACGCCATCTGAACTACTTGCGGATTTCCATCACCGACCGCTGCAACCTCAGATGCCTTTACTGTGCACCGGATGGCCGAATCCCGAAACTGAACCATAGAGAAATTCTCAGCCTTGAAGAAATCATGCGCATCGTGAATGTCGGCATCCATCTGGGCATCCGCAAAATACGGATTACCGGGGGCGAACCGTTGGTCAGACGGGGGGCGATCGACCTTCTGGGTCGCCTGGCCCGCATCCCCCAATTGAAGGATGTCTCACTGACCAGTAACGGGGTTCTTCTCGAGGCCAATGCTCAGCGCATTTTTGACGCCGGCATCAGACGCATCAATGTCAGCCTGGATTCACTCATCCGAGAAAAATTTGCCCACATTACCGGATACGACTACTTCGATCGTGTCTGGGCCGGCATCATGAAGGCATATGAAATCGGCTTTGCACCGATCAAAATCAATGCGGTAGCCATGCGGGGCATCAACGATGATGAAATTCTCGATCTTGCCAAACTGACATTTAAGTATCCGTTCCACATTCGTTTCATCGAATACATGCCCATCGGCAACAGCCGGTCCGATTCCACAAATCAGATTCTGACCCCTGAAATCCAGGAACGCGTCGCCACATTAGGCGAATTGATCCCCTTGGACAACGGCCAGATTGACGGACCGGCCAGACGCTATCGAATTACCGGTGCAAAAGGCGAGGTCGGCTTTATCAGCGCGTTGAGCCATCATTTCTGCGCCACCTGCAATCGCCTGCGGCTGACCGCCGACGGCAGACTGCGCCCGTGTCTGCTTTCCGACCAATACATCCCCATGAAAGAGACAATCAGGGGGGATGGTTCGGATGAGCAACTGGCTCAATGCTTCCGTAACGCGGTCAAACAGAAGGCCGCCAAGCACCAGTTGAGTCTCAACGGGGCAGCGGCAGTAAAGGACCAGATGCAGGGGATCGGCGGATAGTGCCTTTGCCTTGCGTCAGGCCCTGAGGGTCGCGGTCAGACGCAGCGGATTCATCAGCAGCTCAAGCGCGTGAACGATATCCGTGCAGACAACATCAGCCGCATTCAAGCTTACCGTTGATGCCCCTTCCGCCAAGATGACGGCAATCCCCAATCGGGAAGCGGAAAGCATCAGGGCATCGTTACGCCCGTTGCCGATGCTGACGGTTTGATCGGCTCCCAGGCGTTCGATGAAATCCGCCTTGGCTTGATCCTGATGGCCTTTTTCCAGAATGGTCATTTTGCAATTCACGCCTAAAAGCCCCTTGGCCGCCAGCCCAAACGTATCGGCAGTGATCACATGAACGCTTAAATTGTCGGCCAGACGATTGAGCGCCTCCTTGACGTCTGGCTGCAGCATGCCATCCACAGCCAACGTGCCATTATAATCGAGGACCAAATGGTTGAGCGTCAGGGGCCCGAACCCTGGAATGGGAATGGATATCAACTGTTCCTCCTTTCTTGTCAGCGATTGAGTGAAATACCGGTTCATCATTCCGTCTCTGCGGTCCGATCAATCGGAATGGATGATCCGTCCTCCTGCAACTGTTAGTTGGTTCAAAGAAACACCGGCGATTACCATCATCGCCCCCACCAGCAGCGCGGGCGTCAATGATTCGCCAAGGATCACATGCGCCAGTAAAATAGCACTGATGGGCACAAAATTACGGAAAAAGGCTGCAGAAAATGGCGTAACGCTGCCGGCCAGCATCCTGCCGGAGATGAACGTGCCCCCCCAGAACATGGCCGTCAGCAAGCGTTTTAAATAGGTCTGCAGCATGGATTTCGAATTAATTCAATGCGGATTTTATTATTTATATCCACCCTCAAGTCCTTGGCATTGATGCCGATAGAAAGGGTACCGGAAAAATTGTTGTAGCCCTTTTTCATTTAATTCACCAGAATTTTGTTCCCCCACCATGGTTTAACGTTTGCCAAGGTGGGACCGGAGGAGCTCAGGATAATTTATGTTGGAAAATGAATCGGCGTCGGAAGGCTCTAATAACGTAGATGATATTGTTGACTTTATTATCAATTTACCCCTGTTCGAATTCCTGGAAACAGATGAATTGCACGTGGTGGCAGCAAAGATGCATTTTCTTGAGCTTGATTCCGGAGAAATACTTTTTGAGGAATGGGACAAAGCGGATTTTGTCTGTTTTGTTGAGCACGGTGAATTGGACGTAACCAAAAAAACAGGTCCCAACAGCCGCGATGTGAATGCCACGTTGCGGCGTGGGCGTTCCATTGGCGAAATGTCGATTATCAACAATTTTCCGCGATCGTCTACGGTGATTGCCCGAACAAAGGTCAGATTAGCGGTTTTTCCAAGCCAGGCCTTCGAGGAAATCATGGAAACGCAGGTTCAAATCGGCATCAAAATTTTAAAAGGCCTGGCCAATCTGCTCAGCATTAATCTGAAAAAGGTGTCCAGCCGGCTCGTTGATAATATGCTTCCCCTGGGATAAAAAGAGCTTTGATAACCAGTGACAGCACAAGTCGTTGGTTCAAGATGCGTACTGGTTTAAGATCGATATTCAACCGGTTCATTGTTCCGAGGCCCGTTCCGCTTTTTCCTCCAGTTCCCACAGCTCGTTTTCGTTTACAATTCCTTTTTCGACCATGATATCACCGATACCGGCCCACCGCAGCTCATCCTCCTTTAAAATGGTCTCGGCACGCTTATTGTCCATGCTGTAAAATGTGTATTTCAGGGTCAGCTCCGCTTTGGGAAGCAGGGAAATCGTTTTGTTGTAGTATATGAAATGGTTGCTGAGGATAAAATATCCAAGCGCAATAAAAATAGCGGTCCAGATGTATTTTTTTATCTGTGTCCACATAAATCATCCTCCTTGGAATCCTGACGTATTGCCCATCCATTGCAGTTAGCCTGTTTCCGAGCAGATACAATCAGGATATATTGATATCATAAAACAATCAAATAGCTCAAAAATGGTCACAAAAAAAAATCATTCCAGGAACCGTGCTGATCATGCGGTACCCGGTTTCGGTGACCAAAAAAACGTCTTCAACCCCGGCACAAAACGCGTTTTCAAAAACCAGCTTGGGCTCCAAGGCCAGGGTCATCCCCGGCATCAGTCGCGTCTGGTGTCCTTTGGCGATAAATGGCGGTTCAACCAATTCGAGCCCCACCCCATGTCCAACAAATGACACTTTATTACCATAAGGGCCAAGGTATTGTTCATCAACGCCCAGCGATGCGGCGCGGTCAACGGAAATATCAAACAATTCACCGACACTCACTCCGGGTTTAACGTTCTCAAGAACCGTGTCGTGGATATCCATCGCGGCATGGCAGGCTTTCAATGCGGGTTCAGGCATGCTGCCAATGGCAAACATTCTGGTTTCATCCAAATGATAGCCGTTCATGACCGAGGAGAAGTCGATCATGATCGGCTCATCTTTTTCGATCAATTTATTGCCTGCACCACAAGGAAAGGCCGCAGACGTGCCATCCCCGCTGGCCGGAGCATCCAACAGCCCCACCCGTCCACCACTGCGACCGGACAACAGGTGCCAGGTGTACCCCTCGGTCAGAAAATTTCTGATCCGCAGCATGGCCCCATGCCCGTGTTTGCGCGCAAAGGCCTCGAACATTCCGCTAAACTCAATTTCACTGAAACCCGGACGAATGGCGGTCTGCATATATTCAAACGTTTTCTTTGAAAGGATGGCGGTTTTTTGCATCTGTTCAATTTCCCAAACGGATTTGCGCATCCTTGTTTTCAGAATAAGCGGTGCCGCGTCTACAAATTCCACGCCGTCAAACAGATTTTTGAGTTTAAGAAAATATGCAACCGGCAGAACATCAAACTCAAGGCCGATAAGCCGTGGCTGTCTTTCATAGAACGCTGCAATCTTCTCGGGGATCTCTTTTATGGAACGAATGGGAACAATATTTTCTACGGTAGACTCTGCTTGAGCTCTGGGCAGATATTTTTTTATGAGCAGAAGTGGCGCACCATCCGCGGGGATATACATAAACCCGTTCTGGGCCGTTCCCGAGAAATAAAAAAGATCGACGCGCTGGATGATCAACAAGCCATCAATGCCCTGTGCCTGAAGCAGTGTTTGGATTCTCGCTGTTCGCTCGTTGATTTCGCTGGCAGGTACACAAAAGGGTTCTTGCATGGTATTCAGTATCCTCCTGATCTGATATCGAAAAGGTCAATTACGGCAGATTTGATGGAGGATATCGCAAAAATAAACATCGGTTTCAAGGCCCAAGCACGCTCGCGCTTCAATAAACAGGCGCTAAAGAAGCAGACGCCAACCTTGCGTCGGCATATAGTCAAAGGCCAACGGCGGTGTTCATGTTTTTGGATTTATCCAGATTCATGGCATCTTCAAGATTTGCATGGGTCAGGTTGGCACCATCCAGATCTGCATTCCTGAAATTCGCTCTTTTAAGAATGGCCTTTGTAAAATTGGTCTTTTTCAGCAAGGCGTTGGAAAAGTCTGCATCAACTAAATTGACGTTGGAAAAATCCGATTCGGTCAAATCGCAAGAGGAGAAATTGGCGCTATAGAGAATGACTTTGTTAAATTTGATATGGGATAAGTTCGTTCCGGAAAAATCGATGTTGTTCATATCGACTTTTTCCAGAGTCGCCGCTTGCATGTTGATCCCCTTTAAATCGCAGCCAACCATATTCACGTTTCTAAGTGTTGATCCGCTGAGATTGGCATTGTTGAATGAGGCGCTTGATATTTTTGCGTCTTCAATCCATGCATCGGTCAAATCAGCACCGGTCAGATCGGTTTTTACGAGAATGGTCCGGGTCAATCTTGCCTTCTCGAGCACGGCATGGGATAAATTGGCATAGGACAAATTTGTTCTATTGAGCTTACAACCGGTAAGGTTGGCATGTTGCATACTGAACTCGCTCAGATACATGCCACTGAAATCAACACCACTCAGATTAACATGATTGAAGTCGACATTTTTAAACGCTGCATTCTTGAATGTGCCATGGGACAGATTCGAATGTTCTACCAATGAATTGACAAATCTGGCTTTGCTAAAGTCGCAATTGGACAAATTGCAATGGACCATGAATGTATTTTCAAAGGATGCACCGCTGAAATCTCTGTTCGCTATATCAAGCCCACTCAGATTTTTACGATCAAAATTCTTTGTTGTTTTAAGAATGACGTCAACGCTGTTGATGTCCAGCGGGGTAGCGTTGATGCGTGGACTTAAAAGCCCTTTCTTTTTATACAATGCGGCCCACGTGAACGCTTCTATCGTCAATTCCACCGAATCATGAACCGTTTCACCGCTATGGTCCTTAACCGTCGCCGTAATCGTATGTTGTCCAACGGATAGGTTAGCGTAAACAAAGCTGGGGTCATGTCCGATTTCTCCGTCCAATGAGGAAGCCCAGACAATCGGCCGATTAACCAGCTCACCGTATTCGTTAATCGCCTCAAATTTTATATCTCCACCATCATAGCTTGACTCCCTATTTAACGGTTGAGAAATGATGACACTGATCGGCCTATTGTCATCGACTTGCTCACTTTCCTCATCGTCTCCAATAAGTCCACAGCCAGCAAATAAAAGAACCACCCCCATAGCAGCAAAAAGCATCAGCCCTTTCCGCCGACATGAAGGCTGGTGCATCCGGCTATTCATCCTCATATGTGTATACCTCCTATATTTTAAACCGCACCAATTTTAAAACGTCCAACGAGCGTATTGAGTTGTTCAGCCATTTGAGACAACATCGTTGCATTGCTTATGATACTGCGGCTGTTTTCGGTCATCTCTGTGGCTTCTGAACTGACCTCGCTGATATTTTTGGAGATGTCCGTGGATACCACCGAACTTTGAGCAACGTTCTGAGTTACCTCCTGAATCCCCTGGGAGGCCTCGGCCACATTACTGGCGATTTCTTGAGTCGACGTCGATTGTTCCACGGTATCTTGGGCAATCTGGGCCACAATCTGGTTGACATCGTTAATGACGTTCATAATCGTGTCAATTTCCGTGACCGTTTTATCCGTCGAGGATTGAATGCCATCAATCTTATCACGGATATCTCCAGTAGCTTTGGCGGTTTGTGCGGCCAGTTCCTTGATTTCATTGGCCACCACGGCAAATCCCTTGCCCGCCTCTCCGGCACGGGCAGCCTCGATCGTGGCATTCAAGGCCAATAAATTGGTCTGTTCGCTGATTTCGGTAATCACCTCGGTAACCTTGGAAATATCCACGGCGGCGCGTCCCAATTCACTGACCTGATCCACCGTTGTTTTCCCGCTATGCACCGCCCGCTGGGTAATATCCTGGGCCTTGTCCGATCTCTTGGCGATTTCACCGATTCGACCGGTCATGCTCTCAGTGGCCGAAGCGACCATGTTAATATTAATGGAGGCCTGCTCACAGGCTGCTGCCACAGACGTCATATTCGCACTCATCTTTTCCGTTGCCGTGGCAACGCCATTGGATTTGTAAGACATCTGTTCGATTCCGCTGGACATTTGCTGGGCGATACGAGAAAAATCGGCGCTGGATGCCCCAAGCTTTTGGGCATTTTCACTAATTTGAGCAATCAACCCGCCCATATTATCAATGAACACGTTAAACCAGTGTGCCAAATGACCGATCTCATCCTTGCTCTGGATGTCCAATCTCACCGTCAAATCCCCTTCCCCTTCGGCAATATCCTTTAAACTGGCAGCAACCCGCTTTATCGGTCCGACAATCACCCGTGTGGATAATACGGCGGAAACGACACCGAGCAGCACGGCCGCAATCACCGAACCGATAATGATGGTCATGGAAAAGTTTTTGATCTGCTGCATTTCTCTCAGCGCTCTGGCTCTAACGGCATTCAGCCCCGCCCACAAGGTGTTTTGTATGGATGTCATCCGCGATTGATCGGCGGTTTGCCGGGTAAACGCATCGTTGTATTGGGTTAGCTTCCCATCGAGGGTTTCAAAGGTTGTGAGCATCTCTTTGCCAATGGGCGATAGGGTGTCACTGTTGATGACCTGTTCATTCCAGTCAATGATGGCCTTACGCGCCGCATTGCGAGCCGGGGTGATCTCATTCCAGCGCGTGGTTGTATTGCGCTCGAGATACCCTTCGACATCAGCCCTGAAAATGCCATAGGTCAAAATGATCTCATCGACTAGAAACTCACCTTTTTCATACAATTCTTTTATTTTTTCGAAACCCGCCATGATTTGCGGGACAGCATCCGTCTTGTCTTTTTCTGCTGCGGCAATCCTGTCAAACGCTTTCGAATACGCCTCAAGTTCTGACTCAACGCTGTTGAGCTGTTCTTGAACTTGACCGGAAAGGTCGTCTCGGGCTTGCATATCTGCCAGTGCCTGGCGGCACGTTTCGAGTGTTTCCAATACGTGTTTGTGAGCCTCGGCCTGCTTTTGGCGGCCTTCTTGATAGCTGTTTAAAAAGAACTGGTCCACGTGTGTCTGGGCATTGGCAAACAGGCTCATCACTGAGTTGGCATCCTGGTTCAACGCCGATTTGGCCAACACATTTCCAAGTGCCACGTAGCCGACAATCCCCACCACAACCGTCAAAATCAGCACCACCAGAAAACCCAGACCGATTTTCACTCCCAAACTATAGTTTTTCATGGTCTCATCCCTTTTCAAACCGATTGCTAAGATTGTTTTCAAATGACTTTCAATTGAAATTGACAACAAAGAACCAATGCTCACCAGTGTATTCTCTCTTATCCAACCTAGAAAAAATTTGGCATGGCATAAGAATAGTATCGGTTGGTCTTTGAAAACGTTTACCAAAATCATTCCCATCCAATATCACTGGCCTGCGGGACAATGACATTTTATTTGACTTTTTTTTGATGCTTGGTTAATGTAGCTGCAATCAAGCTATATTAAAGCTACAAACTTTCATATTTTTCCAACAATGATGACGACTACACGATTCCATCACATCGGTTTTACCTGAGGGAGCTGAGTTTAAGCTTGTCCGTGCTGACACGCTCCGAAAACGTGTTCATCCAGAACCTTGATGAATACGAATAATCCGATGGTGATGGGCCCGCTTTTCACTTTTTCATTATCGGTCCCCCCACCAGTGTTTCAATCGAGCCATAGCTATTGTTGTCGATGTCTTTTGCGATACGGTGTCTGCCGCCATAAGGCGTTGTGTTCGTCACTGGCAAAAGGCATTTTGAGCGTCTCCCCGAATGGTAAGGCATTAAGGGGGAGTAAAGGGACCCACTTTAATGAAAAGGACGAAGCAACGTGGAAAACAAATGCCTTGAAACAGCTTTTTCTGACACCTTCGCCAATCGTGGATTTGGCGATGTATTGATTGTGGGCGCCGGGATCAGCGGCATCCAGGCCGCTTTAGATCTGGCCACAGCAGGTTTCCGGATCTATCTGGTCGAAAAAAGACCCACCATTGGCGGTAAAATGGCGCAGCTGGACAAAACATTTCCCACCAACGACTGCTCCATGTGTATTGAATCACCAAAATTTTTGGAGTGCAAAAGACATCCCAACATAGAAATTCTAACCATGACCGAGGTCGAAAAGGTCAAGGGTGAGGCAGGCGATTTTACCGTCACCCTGGTAAAACAACCGCGCTATATTATCGAGGATAATTGTACCGGTTGTACCAGTTGCGCGGAGTATTGCCCGGTTTCCGTGCCGGACCCGTTCAATCAGAACATCTCGGAAAACAAAGCCGTGCACATGTACTTTGCCCAGGCGATCCCTTTGGTGCCTTACGTCCACGAGCAGTGTATTTTCCTGGACGGTCAAAAATGCACCATCTGCCAGGGGATCTGTAAAAACAACGCCATTGATTTCAACCAGACGGCCGAAACCCTGACGCTCAATGTCGGGGCCATCATCCTGGCGCCCGGCATCGAGCCCTATGACCCAAGCGTGAAAAACGATTATGGTTACGGGAAATATGCCAACGTGGTCACCAGCCTGGACTACGAACGCCTGCTGTGCGCCACCGGTCCGTATGAAGGAGAGATCCTTCGCAGCTCGGATAAAAAACATCCCCGTAATATCGCCTGGATTCATTGCGTGGGGTCCCGCCGGGTGACCGAGGGCGATAACAGCTATTGCTCGGCGGTGTGTTGCACCTACACCCAAAAACAGGTGATTTTGACCAAGGACCATGACGCCGATGCCCGGTGCACCATCTTCCACAACGACATCCGATCCTACAGCAAAGGATTCGAACGCTTTTACCAGCGAGCAGAAGCGCTTCCCGGCATTCGATTCATCAGAAGTTATGTTTCCATCGGTAGAGAAATCCCGGAAAACAAAAACGTGACCCTGCGCTATGCAACGGCCGAGGATGGGGTCAAGGAGGAAGAATTCGACATGGTGGTCCTGTCCGTGGGATTGACCCCACCAGCCGAATTCAAAGCGCTGTCCGACAAGTTCGGCATTGCGCTCAATACTCACGGTTTTTGCCAAACCCGTCCCACCCACCCCATCGAGACGACCCGACCGGGTATTTTTCTGAGCGGTGCCTTCCAGGGCCCCATGGATATTCCCGAAGCGGTTTTCACCGCTAGCGCCGCCGGTTCCAAGTGTGGTGAAATTCTCACCAAAAGACGGGGCAGACTTTCCCAGGCACGGGTGTACCCACCGGAAAAAGATGTCTCCCAGGAAGCCCCCAGAGTTGGCGTATTTGTTTGTCACTGCGGCGCCAATATCGGCCGCGTGGTGGACGTGCCCTCCACGGTCGATTACGCCCTGAGCCTGCCCGGCGTTGTCCATGCCCAGGAACAACTCTTTTCGTGTGCCACCAATTCCGCCAAGGAAATCACGGACATGATCAAAGAGAAAGGGCTCAACCGGGTGGTCGTGGCCGCCTGTACGCCCAGGACCCATGAACCGGTGTTTCGGGACACGCTTCGGGAAGGCGGAATCAATCAGTACTACTACGAAATGGCCAATATCCGGGAGCATTGCTCTTGGGTGCATTCCAAGGAAAAGGAAGAAGCCACCCAAAAAGCCAAGGACCTGATTCGCATGTCCGTGGCCCGAACGCATCTTCTGGAACCGCTGGACGAATTTGATCTGCCGGTCAACAAAACGGCCGTGGTGGTCGGTGGCGGCATATCCGGGATGACCAGCGCCTTGAGTCTGGCTAAGCAGGGGTTCGACGTGCATTTGCTCGAAAAAGACAAAGACCTGGGCGGCATGGCCCGCCGGCTCCACAGCACCCTGGACGGCATGGATGTGCAGGGCTATCTGAAAGATACGATAAAAAGCGTCTACCAGCATCCGCAGGTGCATGTCTCCCATGAGGCAACCATCACCGATGTTGCCGGATATGTGGGCAATTTTACGACAACCGTGAAAACCGAAGGCCAAGTCAAGGTGATCCGGCACGGCGCGGCCGTCCTGGCCACCGGCGCCGCCGAATACAAACCGACCGAATACCTGTACGGCCAGGATGATCGGGTATTGACCCAGCTGGAACTGGAAGGCTGCATCCACGATGGAGACGACCGACTGACCACTGCCCAGGCCCTGGTCATGATCCAGTGTGTGGGCTGTCGGAACGAAGAGAGAGATTACTGTTCACGCATCTGCTGCACCCATGCGATTAAAAACGCGCTTTCATTGAAGGCGGTCAATCCCGACCTTGACATCTACATCCTGTACCGCGATATGCGCACCTATGGGTTTAACGAAGATCGATATCGGGAGGCATCGGACAAGGGAGTGATGTTCATCCGCTATGAACCGGAAAACGCCCCCCAAGTGGAAACCGCCCAGGCCGAGGACGGCCGGCCAGTACTCCGGGTCGTGGTACCGGATCCCATCCTGGGCCAGCGACTGGAACTTGACGCCGATGTGTTGACCCTTAGCGCAGCTATCATCCCCACCGAAGAGACCCAGTTGCTGTGCAAACAGTTCAAGGTTGCCCTGAGCCCGGAAGGATTCTTCCAAGAAGCCCATGTCAAGCTAAGGCCCGTGGATTTCGCCGCTGAAGGCGTGTTTCTATGCGGGACGGCCCACTATCCCAAGCATATCACCGAGTCCATCAGCCAGGCGTACGGTGCGGCCGGCCGGGCCGCGGTGCTGCTTTCTCAGGATACGGTCACGGCGTCCGGCTCGGTTTGTACCGTTGACGAAAGCAAGTGCATCTCCTGCGGGGCCTGTATCACGGCTTGCAGCTACGGAGCCATTGAATTTGCCCAAACCCCTCAAGGCAGAAAAGCCAGGGTGATTCCCGTGCTTTGCAAGGGAGACGGCCTGTGCAACTCCAAATGCCCCACGGACGCGATTCAACTCAAACACTACACGGATGAGGAAATTCTACATCAACTGGATGCGGCATTCCCGGAACTGTTGGCAGCGGCGCAGTAGCCGATTTCTGAATATCAGAATGAAATATTCTACAAAAGCATAAGGAGAAGAAAATGGGCGCAGGCGGCTCTTTTAGACCTAAAATCATCGGTTTTTTGTGCAATTGGTGCTGCTATGGCGGTGCAGATTTGTGTGGGGTGTCGCGTTTTCAGTACCCCCCGTATTTGAGAGTGATCCGGGTGATGTGCTCCGGCAGGGTCGATCTTAAATTCGTTCTCAAAGCCTTTCTGAACGGTGCCGACGGCGTGTTTGTCGGTGGCTGCCACCTCAATGACTGCCATTACAATCCCGAAGGCAACTATGATGCGCTGATCATGTCCAAGATTTGCGCCAAGATCCTGTCGCGGGTGGGCATCAACACCGACCGGTTCAGGTTGGAGTGGGTCTCGGCTGGCGAAGGCATCCGTTTTGCCGAGATTATGAATGCCTTCAGCAAAAGGGTAAAGGAATTGGGCCCCTTGGGATCCAGTGAAGGCCTTGCCAAAGAGGACCTGACGTTTCATCTGGACGCCGCCTTGAAGCTGGTGCCCTACATCAAACTGGTGGAACGAGAACGGCTGCGGCTACCGGTCAGATCGGAATCCGGGGTTGAAGCATTCCTCGACAGCGGTGACTTGGATGCCATTTTTGAGCAGACCATCGGCGAGAAACTGGCCATGAGCCAGATTTTATCACTCCTTCACCAAAATCCCATGTCCACCGCAGAAATTGCCGAGACATTGGGACTCAACCCCTCCGATATTTCAAGACACATCAACAATTCGACCAAGCACGGATTCGTTCGTTATGATGTTCAGCAGAATTGTTATGCGATTGCTTGAGAGGTTGGTTAGTTTGTTGGGTTAGTTAGTTGGTTGGTTGGTTAGTTGGGTTTGTTGAGTTTGTTGGGTTTGTTGAGTTGGAGCTATCAAAAAGACAGCATTCCACCAGCCCTTCAACCTTCAACCTTCAACCTTCAACCTTCAACCTTCTACCTTCTACCTTAACAGTCATACAACAGTGGATCTCTGATCACCAATCAAGGAAGTACGGTCTTCCATAATGCGTGAGAGCGTGGGGCGTTTTTTTGCCCTTTCGCTCTCACCCGCGTTTTGTCCCCTTTAATCGATCAGCTACCAGCCATGAACTGATCAACTCTCCAACGCTTTGATAATCGCCCGCATGAACGCCGGCAGGTCATCGGGCGTTCGGCTGGTAATCAGCGGGCCATCCACCACAACGTCCTGATCCACCCAGTTGCCACCGGCATTGACCAGATCGTCCTTGATGGAATAATACGACGTGACCTGTCGACCGCGGACGATATCGGCTGAGACCAGCATCCATCCGGCATGACAAATAGCGGCCACCGGTTTGCCGGCCTCGGCAAAGGCTTTGACCAGACCGACCATGGGCGGGTGGCGGCGCATGTGATCCGGTGCATAGCCGCCGGGGATTACCACCCCGTCAAAATCGGAGACCTTGATTTTCTCCGCCGACGTATCCACATCCACCGGCATCCCGATTTTACTTTTATAGGTTTTGGCACTGCCCGAGCCCACCACGGTAACCTTTGCACCGGCCTCCTTGAGCCGGTAGTATGGATACCAGAACTCCAGTTCGTTATAGAGCGTCTCCACCAAAACAGCGATTTTTTTACCGTTAAGTTGCATGTCCTCACCTCTCATGCTTGTCGATGGTCACGGCCTAAAAACTCCGGAAAGCTCCAGTTAACATCTGTTCCAGCCTACTGGAGAACCGCGTAAAAGAAAACTAATCGTTAAGGATCAGTCTGACGGAATGCACCATCTTCTCAGGGTAATAGGATTTTTTGGCCTTGGTCAGCCCCGGGATCCCCATATCACTTTCCTTGTTCAGATAGGTATACCCGTTGAACAGCATCCGCGCACAGGCATTGTCAAAATACTGATAGAGCCCTTTAATGCTGCCAAGCGCTTTTTCATATTGTAAGGTCGCCATATCCGCCGTCAAGGGCGCGGAAATGCCAAAGGCACACACCTTACCGTCAATACGCAGCAGAATTCCTTTCAAATCAAACGCATCATAATGGACAAGAGTATTGATGGCCGCCTGTTTTTCACAGGCCAGATCAAACTGATCGTCGGCATCGCAATCCCTTTCTTGACACCACTCTTCGAGGAAGACCATACAGGCCTCGGCGTTATCGGCGGCAATGGGTTCGATGGACACCCGTTCGGTGCCATCGTATTCACGCCGGAATTGGTTGATCAGGTTGCGTTTTTTGGAATAGCGGTTGCCCTTGAGTTCGGCCAGATCCTGGGCACGGTAAACATAGTCATCATACGCCGCATGGTGTTTGATCGTAAAATAGCGCTCGACCAGCGCCTGACCGAAATGGTCGATATAATCCTGGGGAACAAACCAATACTGGCGGTGCTCGGCCAGCCTGGCTACGTCAACCAGTTCTTCGGGAGAAAACATCCGCTCTGGAGAAATGGGCAACAGCAAGTGCCGGTTTTGCTTCTCCTCCGTAAATTCGGCAGCAACAATGAATGCGTCTTCGTACTCAGCGCCATAGGGTTTGTATTCGTTATTGCTCCAGGCAATAATCGACGCAAGGGAGTAAGCGCATAGTTCGTAACGTTGGTTTTCAAAATAGTGGCGGTATTTGGCATAGTCCGGCGGTGTCAACTGTGAAAAATTCATCATTTTGTCTTTAGCATGGGCACGGAATCGGCCATGGGGGAAAATCCCAATGGCTGATAAAATGGATGCGTTTTCCTTTCTGCAATCAATCCGATCCAGCCGATACCATCGGCTTCCAGGCGCGTTACCAGTTCGGTGACGATTCGAGAGCCGATGCCCTGTCCCCTGAACGCAGGGTCCACGGTGACGTCCTGAATATAGGCATCGCTGATCCGGTCACTGATGGCACGGCCCATACCGACGATGGTCTGGCCGTTACGGGCAACCAAAAAACAGTGACTGCCCCGGACAATGCCGGCAACAGCCTCTGGATTGTCGGCCGGGTCCGTCCACCACCGGGCAAGCCGGTAAAGATCGGTCAGCCGGGCAATCTCAGTCTGGGTCGGGGTTAAAAGAAATTGATAATCGATCATAAAAATGGTTAGCTATAGGTTACGTGGCAGGGTTGGCAAAAATACAGGAAACCTTGTTGCGTCCGTTTTGTTTTGACTGATACATGGCCTGATCAGCGCGTTGGACAAAACTGGAAATCGGCTCTTCATGACAATATTGGGTGACACCAATGCTGATGGTAATGCGATTTTCAGCGGTATCATTATCGGCGAAATCCTCGGCGGCCACGGCAGCCCGCAGGCGTTCGGCAACGGTTTTGGCTTCTTCACCCGGGGTGCCAGGCAAAACAATGGTAAACTCTTCACCGCCATAGCGATAGGCCGTATCCATTTTGCGCAGGCAGCTTTTGATAATGCGACCGATACGAACAAGGATCTTATCACCTTCCAGATGCCCGAAGGTATCGTTGTAGGCCTTGAAATGGTCGATGTCCAATAGCAGCAGGCTCAGTTGGTGGCCGTAGCGATTGAAGCGTTCGATCTCTCCCTTGATTTGGCTGTAGAAGTACCGGGAGTTGTATAGCTGGGTAAGGCCGTCGGTAATGGACAGTTTCTTGAGCTCTTCCAGCATCTGAAGCCGTTCCTGGTTCAACCGACGCTCTTTGAGCACCCGTTTGAGGCGCAGGTGCAGTTCTTCCAGGCGTACCGGCTTGAAAACAAAGTCACTGGCCCCTTTGCTGATTGCCTCAGCGTAGGAATACTCGGTGCTGTAAGCGGTCATGACAATGACATCGATATCATAAGTGCGCTTGATTCGATCCGTCAATTCAAGGCCATCCATTCCGGGGAGCATGATATCGCTAATGACCACTTCAACCGGCGTATCGGTGAGCACGCCCAACGCTTCTTCGGCACTGGCCGCCACGCACACGTCATAACCGGCCATTTGGATAAATTCATGCACCGTATCCCGAATGGGAAGGTCATCTTCAACGATAAGAATTTTTAGCGCCATAGGCTTTGTTTCATCTTAAGATCCAATCGCTTGCGGATACCGGTTGACATGTCCGAAAACGATCTGATATTAAAAAAGATTTTTATAAAACAATTGATTATAACCACGCTAAAATCCGGTGTCAACTAACAGATATCAACCGGTTTTTTGTAAAGCTTCAATAATATGAAAAACATACGCAACTTCAGCATAATCGCTCACATTGATCATGGCAAGTCCACCTTGTCGGACAGATTGATCCAAAACAGCAAAATTATTTCCGACCGGGATTTCAAGGATCAAATTCTGGACACCATGGACATCGAACGGGAACGCGGCATTACCATCAAGAGCCAGACCGTGTGCCTGCCGTATAAGGCCAAGGATGGCAAGACTTACATTTTAAACCTGATCGATACGCCGGGCCATGTGGATTTTACCTATGAGGTGTCCCGGGCCCTGGCCTCCTGCGAAGGCGCCCTGCTGCTCATCGACGCCAGCCAGGGGGTGGAGGCACAGACCCTGGCCAACCTTTACCTGGCCCTGGAACATAATCTGGAAATCATTCCGGTGATCAACAAGATCGACCTGCCCTCGGCAGACATCGAGCGGGTCAAAAGCCAGATTGAGGATGACCTGGGCCTGGATCCGGAATCGGCCATTTTAACCTCGGCCAAGGAAGGCCTGGGGATCGAAGACATCCTGGAGGCCGTCATCGATCACCTGCCGCCGCCCACGGGTGATTCCGATGCGCCGTTACAGGCCCTGATTTTTGATTCCCACTATGATCCGTTCAGGGGCACCGTTGTGCATTTTCGCATCATGGAAGGCACCATCCGTCCCGGGGACCGGATCCGCTTCCTATCCAATGACGCCACGTACAAGGTGGAAGAAGTGGGCCTGTTTCAGATCGTTCGCGTCCCGCAAAAACAGCTGAGCGCCGGTCAGGTGGGCTATATGATTGCCGGTATCAAAACGGTCAGCGACACCCGCTGCGGTGACACCGTCACCCACCACCGTGCCCCCTGTGATCAGCCGCTGCCTGGTTTCAAGGAAGCCAAGCCAGTGGTATTTTCCTCGATTTATCCGGTGGCCTCCGATGGATATGAAGATCTGACCGTGGCCATGGAAAAGCTCAAACTCAACGATGCCTCCCTGATCTATGAAAAGGACAGCAGTGCGGCCTTAGGGTTTGGGTTCCGCTGTGGGTTCCTGGGCCTGTTGCACCTGGAAGTCGTTCAGGAGCGCCTGGAACGGGAATATGACCTGTCCCTGATTCTTACCGCACCGTCGGTACGCTACCGCCTGATGATGAACGATGGAGAGGAACTGGTCATCGACAACCCGGCCCTTTATCCGGATCCGACCACCATCGAGTATGCCATGGAGCCTTTTATCAAGGCGTCGATCATCGTGCCGGACCGCTACATGGGCGCGGTGATGAAACTGTGTCTGGAGCGCCGGGGCATCAACAAGAATTACCAGTACCTGACCAACAATAGGCTGGAAATGATTTTCGAGCTGCCCCTGGCGGAAGTGATCTACGATTTTTACGACAAGCTCAAATCCATTACCCAGGGGTATGGGTCCTTTGATTACGAGCTGATCGAATATCGCCAGACGAATCTGGTCAAGCTGGATTTTCTGATCAACGGTGAACGGGTGGATGCGCTCTCCATGCTCACCCACAGTGACAATGCCGTCTCCCGGGCACGGGTGGCCTGTGACAAGCTCAAAGATGAAATTCCTCGCCAGATGTTCAAGATCGCCATTCAAGGTGCCATCGGCGGCAAGATCATCTCCCGGTCGACCGTCTCGGCATTTCGCAAGGACGTGACCGCCAAGTGTTACGGCGGCGACATCACCCGCAAACGCAAGCTACTGGAAAAGCAGAAAAAAGGCAAAAAGCGAATGAAAATGGTCGGTCAGGTGATGCTGCCCCAGTCAGCATTTCTGGCCGTGCTGAAAACGGATACGGATTAGAAACTGCACAAAAAAGGAAAATCATGGGAAGAACCATTGCACAGAAAATATTCGACGACCATCGTGTCGGCACACCGGATGCGGATATTCATGTGATCCGTCTGGACGCCGTCTTCTGTCATGAAATCACCACCCCGCCGGCCATCGTGGACCTTGAAGCACGAGGTAAGGACCGGGTCTTCGATGCGGACCGGATCAAAGTGGTCATCGATCATGTCTCGCCGGCCAAGGACTCCAAAACCGCTTTACAGGGCAAAATCCTGCGTGAATGGACCCGGCGCCACGCCATCAAGGATTTCTTCGATATCGGCGCCAATGGTGTCTGCCATGCTCTGTTTCCTGAACAAGGGTTCGTCCGCCCCGGATACACCGTCATCATGGGCGATTCGCACACCTGCACCCATGGAGCCTTTGGCGCCTTTGCCGCCGGTGTGGGCACCACGGACCTGGAGGTGGGCATTCTCAAAGGCGTGTGCGCCTTCAAAACCCCGGAAACCATTCGCATCAATATTACCGGTGCGCTTCCCGAGGGCGTCTTTGCCAAGGACGTGATCCTGTCGGTGATCGGCCGCATCGGCGTGGACGGTGCCACCAACAAGGTCATTGAATTTGCCGGGCCGGTGGTATCGGCCATGGATATGGAGTCGCGCATGACCCTTTGCAACATGGCCATTGAAGCCGGCGGGACCTGCGGCATCTGTGAACCCGACCGCGTGACGGTGGATTACCTGTGGCCGTTTATCAAGGATGAATACGACACGCCAGAAGCGGCGCTGACGGCGTTTGCCAGCTATCTGCCCGATGCCGATGCTGATTATGCACAAACGATCGATTACGATGTCTCCAGTCTGACGCCCATGGTGACCTTCGGCTACAAGCCGGACAATGTTAAACCCGTGGCCGAGATGGCCGGCACCCCGGTCAATCAGGTGTATATCGGTTCCTGCACCAACGGCCGGATCAGCGACCTGCGCATCGCCGCCAAGGTGCTTGAGGGGAAAAAGATCAGTGACTCGGTTCGGGCCATTGTTTCTCCGGCTACGCCAACGGTGTACCGTCAGGCCCTGGACGAGGGACTGATCAAGATCTTCATGGATGCGGGGGTTTGTGTCACCAACCCCACCTGCGGCGCCTGCCTGGGCATGAGCAACGGCGTGCTGGCCGATGGTGAGGTCTGCGGCGCCACCACCAACCGCAATTTCAATGGTCGCATGGGCAAGGGCGGCATGGTGCACCTGATGAGCCCGGCCACCGCCGCCGCCACCGCCATTGCCGGCAGTATCGCCAATTCGCCGATTTTCAACGGATAGAACAGGAGCCGAACATGAAAAATTTTAGCGGAAAGGTCCTTTTCCTGGACCGCTCTGATATCAATACCGATGAAATTATTCCCGCCAAATATCTTACGGAAATTTCCCGTGAGGCTTTAGCCCCCAACCTGCTGGAAGATCTGAAGCTGGATGGATTCGATCCGTCCCGGGATATCGCCGGCAAATCGGTGGTTCTCACCCGGGCCAATTTCGGTTGCGGCTCTTCCCGGGAACATGCCCCCTGGGCCCTGGAGGTCAACGGCATCAACCTGGTGGTCGGAGAAAGCTTTGCCCGTATCTTTCGCCAGAATATGTTCAACTGCGGCATGATGGCCGTGGAACTGCCGGAAGGCACCATCGATGGCCTGTTCAGCACCTTTGCCGGGCGTGAAACCGTGGCAACAACCGACTTTGATGCGCGGACGATCACGTTCTCAGCGGACGGAACGTCTGAAACCATCAGCTTCTCCATCTCCGGTTTCGATGCCGAACTGGTCACTGCCGGCGGCTGGGTTGATTATGCGGATGCCAATTATTGATGCTTGCCTGCGCCCTTAGTGCCGGTTTGCAAACGGTGGATTGGACAATCGAGAAAGCAACCGTATGGGCACGCGTCAGCGACAATGGTCAGTTATCCTTTTTTGCACCGATGGGTTTACATTCGTTGATCTCATTTTTTTTTTAAGGAGAAGAAGACGATGAGCACTCGATTCAGGTTAAAAAAGCGCATGATTCCCGTAATTTTCACCATACTGGTTATAAACCTGACATCCTCGCCGGCCCAGGCCCTGGTTCACGGCAAGGTCAAACACTTTTCGGCGGACAATGTATCTTTGGACCCGGCTGGCAAGGTTGTTTCGACCTCCAAAATCTACGTATCAGGCGATGCCATGAGAATTGACGGATTGCCTGGTGCCGGTAAAAACGGCGGCCCGATTCCCAGCATTTCCATGCTGGTATTCAAAAAACAGGACAAAATGGTTGTCTACAATCATGATAAAAAGCTGGTTTATGAGGGGCCGGTAGAAGAAAAAAACATTGGTTCCGGCTACAAAGCCCTGGATAATATTGAGTCTGAAAAAGTGCTGGGCGAAGAAAAAGTATCCGGCTACCTGTGCGTGAAAAAAGAAGTTGTCATGTCTGTGGACGCTGCGGGATATACATTCAAGGATAAAATGGTTGTCTGGGAAAGCAATCAATTCGATTTCCCGCTACGGACATTGGCCGGTGATGGGTCCATGAGTGAGATAAGAAACATCGAGGAAAGCACGCCGCCCAAAAAACTGTTTCGCCTAATCCCCGGTTATAAGAAAGTGGACAACCTGATGGCAGCCATGGGCATGGATATTGGTGCGATGATGGCCCGGCATAATGCTCAAAAAGGAGAGAAAACGAATGCTCAGGGATCTGGCCGGGATGCCATCAAAAGCACGGATGTCAATCAGATGATGGAGAGCATGAACCAGGCCATGGGAGATAACATGGATCCCGAGCAAAAAAAGCAGTTGATGCAGATGATGGCCCAGGCCATGAACGATGCCCAGCAAACCAAGGAAGGCCCCGGCGCTGCAGATGATTTATGGCAGATCATCCCCAAACGTCCCGGTGACAAAATCAGTGCGGAATTAAAGACCCGGAGCTTGCTAAACGTCACCATGGGAAGCAAAGACGCGTTAGCGGATGTGTTCAGTTTCTATAAAACCAAACTGATCGCAAAAGGCTGGAAAGACAATGGCATGTTTCTGCAAAACGGCGAAGGGTTCCTGCACATGTTAAAAGACGATTATATCTTGACCATTTCTTCATCGGAAGAACCGGGAACAAACGGTAATTTTACCCAGTTCTACACCATCCAGCTTCGGGGGCCGGATATTTAAACCGCGTCAGACGTCTTCCTTGTACCGCCGGCAAACTCGGCAATCGCCCAGTCGAGTTAAAAGGTCCGCTCCGGCAATAAACTCGAAAACGACTCGAGAACATCGCATCTTTTCATATGCGGTTTTATCTTGAGTCGTTTTCCATTATCACCGCAAGGTTTTGGGCTACGGGTCAGGAGCCCTGCCTTTTCCAGTTGTCCGCCAAAACGCGATACTTATCCTCACGAAGTATCTCCTTGATCATTTCTGACCTATCATTGGGGTACGGGGCGTTCGGAAATGATTTGAAAAGAACCGTGACTTTACTCAATTCGTCCAGTTCCCGCAGACAATCCTTTAGCGTTTCGTTTGACTCGACCCTGAAGGCGCTGGTCATGAATACCGGTTGATCCTGTAATATCCATCTATTTTGCAGATGATTGGCCAATACGCCAGAACAGGAACATCGGTTGGCACGATCAAAGAGGCCACAATGGTTTGTTAAAAATGTCATCAGATGTCAACGCGCCCTGGAAATGCGTTTGCGAAACGCCGCAGGGCTGATCTCAAGAATACAGGCACCTTCCCGGCTGGATATATCCATCACAACGCCCAGTATAAATGCCAGTCGATGGGGCCTGTCCATTACCGTCAATAACGCCTGGGTGCATCTGAGGCGAGCTTCGATTTCAAGCATTTTGGAAGGTGCGGCCGGCGGGTTGGCCAACCAGCCCCTTGCCGCTGCCTGATCCACGAGCCCGACGGCCTTCTCCCAGCTGATCTCAAAGCGCTCCATCCTGCTCTTTCGGATCGTTTTCAGGTGGTTCGCAGCAATCCGATAAACCCATGCCTGAAACCCGCCCTCAAAACGAAACGTTTTCAAATGGGTGATGACTTTTATCAAAATCTCCTGGGTGGCGTCCTCTGCATCTTCCGGGTGGGAAAGCATGCGCAGGGCCAGCCCATAGATCCTGTCTTGAAATAGCAGCACGATTTCCTCAACAGCGCGGCTGGATCCCGCTAACGCCTCATTGACCAACGCTGTTATGGGCTTCTGATGTTTTAGATTTTCTTTCATTTTTCCGGTTCATGTATTTTCATAATTTATCAATTTATTGACGGTTCCGTAAAAAGTCGAAAATACCCATTTGGCGTCATTCCGGCGCAGACCGGAATCCAGTAACTTCAATAGGTTGTGGATACCGGATCAAGTCAAGCATGACGAGTCAAGCACTTTCTATGGGTTCATCAATTTATTAGATGACCAAATAAATCAAACGAACAATTTTACCACCATTAAATTTTTTCAGTCACAACGGGTGCGATATCTTGTCACTAATGACAGAGCAATGCCAGGGCTGATTTTGATGATTGGAATTTTCGAATGCGGGAGCAATGAGAAACAACCCAAAAGGAGGGCGATAGAAAAAACGATTGAGGTCACATCATCATCATTTACTAACTGTAACATCCAATCTTCCGGAACACGCGATGTTTGGGACCGGACAATCCTGGAGGTAAGTATTATGTCGATCAATCCGAATTTTGTTGCGCCATGTGGGCTTTATTGCGGAGTCTGTGCCATCCATATCGCCGGGCGAGACAATAACGAAAAATTTAAAGAAAGGCTGGTCAATCTGTACAAAGGAAATGTTGACGGTAAAGGCACGCTGCCCAACAGTGATCACCTTACCACAGCGGATATCAAATGTGGGGGGTGTCTGTCTGATGATCCATTCATGCACTGCAGCCAGTGTGAAATCAGGCGTTGCACAAAAACAAAGGGAATTGCAGGATGCCATGAATGCGATGATTTCCCCTGCTCACACATCGATAATTTTCCCATGGCGGTAGGCAAAAAAGTCATTTTGCGCGCCATCCCATACTGGAGAGAAGTGGTCACGGAAAAATGGATACGCGATGAAGAGGCCCGTTATATTTGCCCCGAGTGCGGGAACAAACTATTTCGCGGTGTTTTAAAGTGCAACCAATGCAAGACCAGGCTTGATCTTGACTAGTGTCTATTCAGAAATGGTGGATTGAACGGACAATCACCGACCACCTGCATAGCAGTTGTTTTTCTGCGGTATTATTGTTTCGCCGGAAAGGTCCGAACCTTTTTCGGGTCGCTCGAGCATAGCCCGAGGTTTAAATAAACTGCATTCAATTGACATCTTTTTTCGGCGTCCTACATTTCCCCAAGATAAGCGATTAGCCGTTAGCCATTAGTTGTCAGTCCTTATCTGTTGAAAACGTATCCGTAATTCGTTAGTCAACGATTGGTTAAACGCAAAATTTCAGCTATTCGTTGAAATTTTATTACTAATTGCTAACCGCTAACGGCTAATCGCTCATTTTACTTCTATAAACGCAAGCAATCCCCTCCCCTTGCAGTCAATTTCAATTGTCAAGGGATTACCAGCGGAGAAATATATGAGCCTTGATGCCTACCTCACCCTATCCCTATTAGTGGTGCTCTTCGTTCTCCTGATAAAAACGAAGATTCCTGCCCCCGCCATCTTTATCGGCGCGCTGACCGCGGCCATCACCCTGAAACTGGCCCCGGTTCCGGAACTGCTCAAAGGGTTCAGCAACCCGGGGATGCTGACCGTAGCCGTGCTGTTCATGGTGGCGGCGGGAATGTATGCCACCGGCGCCATTACTATGATCATGGACAAGCTCATCGGCCTGCCGAAGACCATTCTCAGGGCCCAGTTGAAGATTATGCCGCCCATCGCGTTTGGCAGTGCGTTTCTCAACAACACCCCGCTGGTGGCCATGATGATCCCGGTGATCCGTGACCTGTCCCGGGCCAGCCGCCTGCCCGCCCAGCAACTGTACCTGCCGCTGAGCTTTGCATCGATTTTAGGGGGGATGTGTACGGTAATCGGCACCTCCACCAATCTGGTCGTGGCCGGCATGGTCATTGACGCCGCTGAAAAGGGAATCGGCAGCGTTCATATCGTCAACATGTTCGATCCGGCCTGGATCGGTGTTCCCATTGCCTGTGTGGCCATCGGATTTATGATTTTAGCAGGACGCTTTTTCCTGCCGGGCAGAAAGACGGAAAAAGCCGATGATGCCATGATTCGCCGATATACCGCTGAATTTGAAGTTCGTGATGAATCACGCATCGTTGGACGCACACTGGAGGATACGGGACTGGCCAGTAGCGAAGGGATTGAAATCCTGTATATTCGTAGAAACGACAGCATTCTGACCAACGATCTCATGCACGAAGAATTGCAGGCCGGAGATCTGCTTGCCTTTTCAGCGGACTCCCAGAATATGGTCGAGCTGTGGCGCACCAATACCCTGGTTCCCCACCTGACCCTCAACCCCATGGAAACCGAACGTCACACCCACCACCTGGTAAAAGCCGTTGTTTCACGCCAGAGCAAGGCCGTGGGAAGAAAAATTCCCGATATCTCAGATAACGCCAGGGCCTGCCAGTACAAATTTGTAGCCCTTTCCCGGGATGGTCAGCCGGTGGATGGGCCGCTGGATGAAGTGACCATCGAGGCTGGAGACAGTGCGGTCCTTGAGGTCAATGACGACTTTTTTTACGAATGCCAGATTGAGCATGACTTTGCCCTTACCAAGGCCCTGAAGGGCTTCCACCTTCAGCGCACGGATCGCGCGGTGGAGGCCAGCCTGATCACACTGGTCATGGTCGCTGTGGTAGCCCTGGGCTGGATGAACATGCTCAACGCCAGTCTCCTGGCCAGCGGAGCGATGCTGTTGACCGGTTGCCTGACCCTTCATACCGCGGCACGCAGCATCGATTGGGGGACCCTGGTCGTAATCGCTTGCGCCATTGGCCTGGAATCCGCAGTGACCAGCAGCGGGCTGGCCGAACAGATTGCCGGGCTGCTCAACACAGTTGGACGTGACAACCCCCATCTGGCCCTGGCAGTCATCTTTTTGGGATGTTCATTTATGACCAACGTCATTACCAACAACGCTGCAGCGGCGTTCATGTTCCCCATCGCCCTGTCCACCGCCAACCAACTGGGCGTGAACTTCATGCCCTTTGCCATCACCCTGATGATTTCAGCCTCCTGCGCCTTTATTACTCCAACGGGATATCAGACCAACCTGATGGTCTGGGGGCCCGGCGAATATAAATTCACCGATTTTGTCAAGATCGGCTCGGTTCTGACAATTCTCGTGGCTGCGATGACCATCTGGTTGGCGCCGATTTTATACGAATTTTAAAATGACAAAAAAATGCACAAAAAGCCTTGACTTATTTTTTAAAAAGGGTATTATGCGGACTTTCTTGAGGGGGCAAAAGCCACTCGGGAAGCCAGCCGAGGTAGCTCAGTCGGTAGAGCAGGGGACTGAAAATCCCCGTGTCGGCAGTTCGATTCTGTCCCTCGGCACCAATGAAATTAAGGGTTTAGCTAAACTGGCTAAACCCTTTTTTCATGCCGTGTAACTGATATGTAACTTTTTTGCGGGAATTTAGGGTCAAAGCAGGGATGATTTGGCCAATTTAAAATACGTACACTGAAATTTCCATCAATGTAATGCATGGCAAAAAATACCTGCTTGCGCTTCGAGTTTTTCTGCAAGTTCGACAACCCTTCGATGATGTGTAAAAACCAAAACCTGAGTGTTGGCGGCAAATTCTGCAAGGACTTCTAAGCAAACCTTAGTGCGGTTATCGTCAAAACCAATAAGGATGTCGTCTACCACAAAAGGCATCGGCTCCCCTTTCTGCAGGTATTGCTCGAGGGTCGCAAGTCGTAAAGCCAGGTAAAGTTGATCGCGAGTTCCATCACTCATTTGATCAACCGACACCTCCAAGTCGTTTGGTCGAACGCCTAATAGAATTGGCATGCCGCTTTCGTTCAATTCATCTCGCAGGTTCGCGAAGGAGCCAAGGGTGAGCTTGGCAAACAATCGGCCTGCCCGTGCAAGGACAGGTGCCTGGTTTTTCTTGCGATACTCTTCTATGCGCTGTTCTAAAATGAGGGCCGCAATTTGGAGGCGAAGGTACTGCTCAATACCGTAAACCATGGCCGCTAGGTGCTGCTCCGCCTCCTCCGATGCGATGGCAGCAATGTCGCTACCATCTTTGGCCTGCAGTTCATTTTGAACCGTTTGTCTGTGGTCGCGCAATTTGTCACGAGTCGCCTGCAAATCCTTCAATTTATCAGAAACTCGATCAAGGTCATCCTCGACGGCATCGGCATCAAGTTCAACGGCCTCATTTTCGAGCTCTTGAATGCTTAAACCATCTCCATTACGTGTAAGCTCTCTTTCAACTGTCTCAAGCCGCTGCTTCAAATCACGCATGGTTCGGGAACGGTCCCACGCCGCTTCGAGTTCATCGTCTGTTTTGGCACTCGCCTGATCTCGCAAGGCCGCAAGCTGCTCCTCTATTGAACGGATTGTCAGGTCGGCATCTTCAATCTCCGCCGTTGTTTCTTTTTCCTGGGCCTGTATTTTTGCAAGGCCCGCCCTAGCTTCAAGCGCCTTGGTTAAATCCCTGTTCAGTTGTGAGGCTACAGATATAGCCTCTTGGTCATCTATTTTGAAACCGACGCCATGGGCGAATGCTATAACCTTTTGGTGAAATTGTTCGGAAACCTGATCAATCCCGTAAATCCTCCGCCGCAACTCTTCAGACTTGTCGAATTTGACAAAAAACGCCAGCAACTGCTCGAAGATCTCTATCACCCGCTCCGGGTGGGCATCGGTTTCCAACCCCAACCCAGCGATGGCCTGCGCCCATTCCTTTGACCAAACGGCCTTTTCTTTCTCGATGGATGCAAGGTCTTCAAACGCCCTTTTTTTACGAACAGATAGATCTCTCAGTGAACGCTCCAATTGACGCTTTCTTTCAAGCGCCGCTTCTTCTTTTTCGATACGCTGTTCACAGAGACTGATCATAGCTTCCAAGCTCATCGGATCCGGATCGACAGTGTCATCGAATCTTTTTATTTGCAGGGCAATGTTTTCCCTCAAGAATTTACAGTCCGACACCAACTTTTGCGCCTCTCCAGTAACAATCCGGGCCGACCGAACACTTGAAAGCAAATGGTCTACTTTCAGCAGCCATTGTTTCATCTCCCTGGGCGTTCCGGGTTTTATCTCCAACTTTTCCCAAATAACGTTCCATTCCTTCTCACAGGCAATTCGGCCAGCTTCAACGTTTTCAGTTTCATCGGTTGTGGATTTATGACGTGTTCTAAGAGCCTCTATCTTCGCTTCAAGATCCGCCCTTTTTACCACTTGGTCGGAGGCTAATCTAAATTGATCTGATATGTTATCCGCTTCGTCAACTTTTTGCTCGTAAAGCGTTGGCAGATCTGAATCATGTGCATATTCGGCGATTTCCTTTTCTGCATCGACTTTTTCGATGTACTTGCGCTTTATGAGATTCCATCCAGAATTGCGCGTCATTCGCGAAGCTTCAAGCTCGGCTATTGTCGGCGCATCGCTGGCCAACAGCAACGCTTTTAAATCCTGTTCCGTCCGTTTACGTTCCTCTGAAAGGTCTTTTTTGATACGGTCAAGGTCCTTTGTTTTTTCAAACAAATCATCAAATCTCTTTTCGAACGTGTCCAACGTTTCGGGTAGTGGCATAGCCAACTTCAAAAGCGTATCAATGGTTCCAAAAAACCGTCCAAGTCTCGAAAACTCATTTTGACATGCTTTTTTGTCTTCCGAAGCACGCTTTTGGGCTTCGTCCAGACGTTGTTCGAGATCACCAGCCTTGCGTGCAGCAGCAACCGCTGCTTTAAATTCACTCAAATCCAGGCTCGAGTCAGCGTGTTCGCTAATTTCTTTCTTAATTGTCGCCTGTTCGTCCTCAATATCCTTCGCTGCGCGTTCTGAGTTTTCTTGCTTCTGTTCCAAAAGGCTGTGTCGTCTGGCCAAGTCGGCGATCCACTTTTTATTGTTGATCAGTGGCCTTAGCTGGTTGGAATCAGCAACGTTGAGGTCTGGGCGAATACCCTTCAAAAGTTGTTCGGCTTCACTGCGAAGGAGCCGCCGTTTTGCATCTTGTTGAGGACGGTCCTGAATTGCTTTTTCAACGCCACCAATCTCTTTATAAAGCGCCAGAATCATTTCTTCGTTATCCAACAACTCAGTCTGAACATATATTTTCTCGGCGTTGTCATTCAAATGCACCAGCTTGGCTTGGGCTTTGGTTTTAATTTCTTTGATTGATCGCAGGCTATTGCGAGCAGCTTGTAATGTCTCTCCGAGTTCTTCCGGCAGCAGCAGGACCTTCCCCAGTGCATCAATGCGCTCAATTACAGTGCCTCTTTCGGCCAAAGCACCTTTTACGCGGTTGAATCGATCCAGGCGGCTTTTTTCCTTGCTTCTATCTTTGATGTCTTCTTCAGCCTTTTCGATGTCACTTATCGTGTCTGCCAGATCTTTTTTCAACCTTTTCCATTCTGTAACCGGAACACTTGCCTCTTTGACCCGCCTTTTTGCATCTCTGAAATCGCCGATCGCTTTGTTGACAATCTTTGTGGATGCCCTCGCTTTAAAAAGTGCTTCGGCGCCGTTTCGTAGGTCGGACAAAATTTCACGGAGGATTGCGGTACCCATTGCAGCACTGAAAAGCGCCTGACCAAGATCACCTGACTGGTTCAGCAACTCCTTACCGCCTTCCACCAGTCTGATATGATCGATGCCATACAATTTTACAAAGAGGTTCTCATCCATGCCACCAGGTAAAAACGGCGTTAGAGCAGAATCGTCAATGGACTCGCCGGTGCTTGGATCCAACAGCGTCCCTTTTGTCCCCTTCCTGCGAACGAATTCCAATGCTTTGCCGTCTGACAACCTGAGTTTACCACCTATTCGCAACTGTGGGTTGGTGTGGAGAAAGTTGTCGTTGGTACGTGCCGGTATTCCGAACAACCATCCGATAAGCGCTCTCAGTGAAGTGCTTTTACCCGCTTCGTTGTCACCATAAATCAAATGAAGACCTGATGCTCCATCTGACAGGTTCAACACTGTGTCGGAAAATGGACCATATGCTATCAAATCAAGCCGATCGATTCTCATTTCGCACCTCCGTCCATCAACAGCCTTCCAACCAACATCTGTTTGGCTTCATCAACAAGGCGTTCAAGGGTTTGAGGTTCATCAAGATTAAAGAGAGAATCGTCACTAAAAGCCTCGGATGGAATCTTCTGCCTGACCCCGGCAACTGTATCCTCAAGGCCACTGATATCTTCCGGCTTGGATGGTGTCGCCAATATGTCCTCCAGCAATCTACCTAATGCACTACCGTCGGCTAACACGGCATCCAAATTCAGTTTGCTGACCGTTGCAATTTCAACTTTTTCTATCCACAATCTATCCCCGGCGATTTCTGCACCGAGCGCCTTGATCCGCTGCTCGAACCTTTCCGGATATGCAGCAAGTTCATTTGAAATCCCCGTAGCGCCTTCGAAATGAACGCGCATAGCGACTGGCCGTCCCTCGGCTGACATCCCTTCATTGGAAATGGATATTCGTGTACGCTCAAGTACTTCTGTCATATCTGGTGCATCCGTCAGGTCTATACGGTTGTATACCCAACGTAGAACATCCAGAGGACACTTTTCGATTTCGCTCACCGATCCGTCCTCAACGGTTACAAGGATACACCCTTTTGGGCCAGTTTCTCGAATGTGGCGTCCCTGGATGCAGCCGGGGAAAATAATATGGGGTTCCTCGGACACAATTTCCTGCTTGTGGACGTGCCCCAAGGCCCAGTATTGATACCCTTTGGAACGTAGATCGTCTATTTTACATGGCGCATAAGGCGCATGGCCTTCGCGACCGTCAAGGCTGGTGTGCAGAAGGCCGATGTTGAACATTCCTTTTTCAGCGGCAACAAATTCTGAGGCAATGTTTTTATCGACATGCTGAGTGCCAAAACTTCGCCCATGAATCGCGACCGAATAATTGTCCAACTTTATTGTTTCAACTTTTCTTGACGACAGGATCTTCATATTGGCCGGAACATCAAGCGCCTTGGTCATACGGTTGGCTGCATCATGGTTTCCGGCAACAGCAAAAATAGGTATGTTGTTTTTACCAAGCCTGCCCATTTGCCGACTGAGAAATATGCCTGTGCTAAAATCATTCCATTCACCGTCGTACAGGTCGCCTGCTAATAATACGAATGCAACCTGTTCTTCGATGGCTAAATCTACAAGATTTTCGAAAGCTTTGCGGCAGGCACTACGAAGAGATTCAGCTGGTGCAGATTCGTATTTAGATAGACCGCGTAGCGGACTATCCAGATGTACATCGGCTGCATGAATGAATTTAAACATTACAAACTCCTATGGTCGAGCTCTTCTGTATTAGACATACTTGATATAAACTTATTCTGGTTTTTCCTGCTGGCTCTCGCAGAGACAGCTTTTTCCCCATTTTACAGCCACTGCTTTTTGAAGAATTGACTGGATTGATGCGGGGATAACAGGCGGATCCTGTGTCGTTAGTTTTCTTGCAATATAGCGTGCAATCAAAGGTTTTCCGGAATCCCCATGCAGCCCCATAACCGTTCTTGCATCGCCTGTTAAACCCTCAATATTAGGAATCTCAGGAGCAAGGTCAGTTTCCCATTTATTCGGGAAACAAGCTACATTATCGTGAATTAATATAGCAGATGGAGGGTCGGTATCTTCACCAATCAACGCAAGCAATTCCACGGATTTATCAACGATATTTTTATCGCCGTTGTCCTTGTCATAATCAAACAACATGAAACAGGGTATCCCCAACTCATTGAAAATTCGGTAAAGTCTGTCCATTGATCCCTTGCCGCCAGAATCGACAACACTAATATTCATTGAGTCCAGCGGATGGCCAGCCGTTTCAGCATATATTGGCAAGGCGTATTGTTCCGTTGGCCCTTCGACAAGTATTATGCTTTTCGCAAAGAATCCCTCACTACGGTTAGGGTGATAGGCATGGGAATACAACTCTCTCATGGAATCAATTGTCGCGGCAATACCTCGTCTACCCTTCAGGTCTTCGATCATGGCTTCCATGGGCAATTGCCAGACCACACTTTTGACCGTTTTCCGGCCACCAATTTCCTCCTGAACCGACTCGACCCTTATGACCTCATCAAAATAGGCAACATCCAACAGCAGAGATGAATGAGTTGAAAAAATCACCTGATCATCTTTATCTGCAATGCCCCTAAAGACCTTACGAATGTTTCGTTGAGCTTGTGGATGCATGTACAGCTCTGGCTCTTCAACAGCGAAAATCATGGGCTTCTTTTTCTGTTCGCCGACACCTGTAACCAACTCGGAATAACAGCGCAGTATTGAAAAGATGATTGCTCTCTGAAGACCGTGTCCTTTGTTGGTTACCACGTTCCGGAATCCATCATCAGCGAACAGCTGAGGGGTTGTCAAAAGCATTTCAACAGAAGGAGATTGGAATTCGATTTCCAAATCACAGGCCATGTACTCTTTCAACACATCATTCAATTTTTTTTCTGTACTAACGATACTATCTAACCGGTCAGCCCCTCCGATGCGGTTCAGTCTTTTTTGGAGACCTTCAAGCGTCGTTTCCAGCTCAACCTTTTGCTGTGCTGTTACGCTCTCCAGTACCGCATAAAGGAGTTTGCCGAAGGGATTGGTCTTCGTGACTTTCGCCTCATCTATGAGGTCTCTGACTGCCGGGACGAAGATGAAATGCGGCAAAGTCCCTTTAAGGACTCCGGCATAGCCTTGGGGATTATCGTTCCATGAATCTTCGAAATCATCATCTGTAAGATGGGCGTCGATGAATTCCTTTGCTTTCTCTTTCCATACTCCGACTGCAGGCTTAGTTGTTCCAGCGTAATCGAGGAAATCAGCATCACCGACCTTCAGGTTTTCTTTGTTATTCCACCATTCAGTGATGTTTTTTCCGTTGATTTGCCCTTCCTGGAGCCATTCATATTTGGGCATCGGTTTGCAGAAATGCTGACTGATGACAGGCTTGCCATCACCCGGGGGAGTGCCTTCTTCTTCTGGATCTTCCATTTTCCAAGTTGCAGATCGGGCAATATGGAATTTATCATCCGGTCTCAGGAATGGCTTCAATTTTTCGTCCTCTTTTTCAGCATCGGACAATTCTTCGAAAATGGCTTCGATCCATATATTGAGGTTAATGTCGCCGTTCCAAAATGTCTCTTTATCGACCTTGGTCGCAGATGGATTGAAAAGCAAATCTAACGCTCTGATGATCGACGATTTTCCTGCATTATTTGCCCCGACAAGGCCTTGCATGGAGCCAACGTTTATTTTCACATCCTTGCAGGAGCGATAGTTCTTAATATGGACCCACTTGAGTTTCATATCTTGGCACTCCTTTTCATATCAAAAATATAGAAAACCTATATATCCCATCATATCTTAGTTCTTAGTAATATATCGCGGATCTTTACCATGTCGAAGGTATCCTGGCCGCAGTAGGTAACCTAATGATAACCGGAAACAGATAGGTCTGGCACTTGCCTTCGGTGGTGAACTGCAGGACACTGTTCACAATCATTGTGGCCATTTCTATACCTTCAGTAGGTCAATGAAAATTATTCAATACAATTATGGAGCAGTTGGGATGAACAAACTTAAAAGCTTCGTTTCCGGTGCGTTAAATGGCGTGTTCAACTCATACATCTTTGCTTTTACCAACGACTCAGCCTCTTCTGTAAAATCAATCAGATTTCCTTTTGAATAATCGATATTGTCAATTGTTGTGATTTTTCTTTTTTTCAATATATCATTAAATAAATCAATCAATTGCCAATCATGGAGCAGCTCCTTTTTTCCCGAGGCGACACCCACGATGATTTGTTTGATATTGCCCTCCTGTGAAGTTATCCTGTCGTAAACTTCAAAAACCGATACCGCCTCACTTAAATCGGAAACAGCGGCGAAGCAGGCGTGAAAATTAGCGGCTTGTGTTATCGCCTGGTCAAAAACCTTGTGCCCCACTCCAACAACCCGCAGCGCAGCCTCTTTCCCTTTCACGTTCCTTTCAAAAAGCAGCCCTTCATATCGCCTTCTGATTCCAACATTCTTCAACCACTCTTCCGGCGTTTTGAATGCTATGCCTGCATTTTCTCTAATTACCCGCCTCTTGTTGATGGAGAGCATGGCCTCGAAAAAGAGCTGCAGGTCCTCGAGGTCATTCTTCGGAATCGATTCCAGATTCTGGTAATCAAAGCGCGAGCAGTTGCCGACCAGCGCTTTCACCGTATCAATTGCGTCCTTGCCGCCAAAAGTTTTTGTTTTTGAGTTAAACCAGTTATCCAAGCGAGAGTCACTAACCTCCGCCGCGTTGACAAAAAGCTCCGTAAACAGGGTGGGGGAGGTCATACCAAGAACCAGCTGAAGCAGGTCCTCCGGTTCGTCCATGGCGCCGCCAAGAGCGCGCATGATGCTCTCGATTTTTTCATTTAATTTCCCCCAAATCCTGCTTTCGACGGTGGCTGGATTCCGAAGGTTTATAACCTCTACCGGCATTTTCTGGCCATAGCGGTTCAACCTCCCAACCCGCTGGTGTAGGCGCATGGGATTCCATGGCAGATCGACATGGATGAGAGAGTAGCAGGATTCTTGCAGGTCAATGCCTTCTCCGGCTGCTTCGGTAGAAACCAGAAAACGAACAATTCCATAATTGAAAAGGTCGGCGGCATCGGTACGGGGAATGGAGATCGACCTCGGGACACCATCTGACCCAATTACACCATCAATGCGGTTATCGCCATTGATGAAGGAAACACAGTCATCGCCGAACTTTTGCATTAGAGCCGACATTAATAGCGCTTGGGTCGCTTTGTATTCGGTGAAAAACAGAACCGCCCTTCCTGCGAAGCGTGTATCGAGCACTTCGATGATTTTTTCGATTTTTGTCTCTCTCGTAACCGTCTCAGCCCTGTCAACAAGGATCTTAAGCTGAGGAATTTCATCTTCCATCAACGGCAAAGAAAATGAAATCTCAGCTATTATTTCTTCCTGGCGCTGCAGCTCATCGGTAAGGGATGAAACGTTTGTCTCATCTGCGGTATCAAGGATCCGGCGGATCAGAGCCTGACGTTCTCTGGCCGCTTGAAGGGCTTGTCCAGCCTGGCTTAGGCGTAAAAGTCTGCCGGACAATGCCTTTCTGATTGCGGCAATGGAACTGGAGGCCAGTTTTTGCATTGAGATCAGAACCAGCATAACGGCACGTTGATCGGTGCTCGAAAGCTTCGAGGCGTAGGCCTTTCCGGTGGCGATGAACTCAGTCAGAAGATCATAGAATGCTGCCTCCTCCTCTGTATAAGAATAGGTCTCTGAGGTAACGTTGACCGGCCTGAAAATCTTGTTGCCCTGCATGTCGGTAACATTCTGTTTGTTGTTGCGAATGATCACGTCCCGGATATGTGGGAGCTGTTCTTCAAGGGGCCTGTTGGGAGAAAACTGTTCAGGCCGCAACAGGCGCAAAAGGGAAAAAAACCCGTAGTCTTTTCCTCGATGGGGAGTGCCCGTAAAAAATATTCTGGATCGGGTGAGGTTTTCTTTAACAAGACCTTCTACCAGCTTGTACGCCAGAGTTGCCCCTCTCTCTTCATCGGAATTGAGATGGTGGGCCTCATCAACGATAAGCAGATCCCATGGCTCCGCCTCAAAGATCCGCTGATGACGGTCTCTCCGGTCATCACGCAGGGTCTGCATGGAGGCGACCACCTGGTTTTGGGTATTCCAGAAATCGGCGCGAGGTGTATCCGCTTCTGTCAGGTAACGGGCAAGGCGGATATCAAACATGTCGCGCAGCCGATACTGCCACTGCTCAACAAGCGAAGCCGGACAGATGACCAGGAGCCTTTTGACCTGATTCTTTGCAAGGAGAGGCCAAAGAATAAGGCCTGCCTCTATAGTCTTGCCCAAACCCACGTCATCGGCAACCAAGATTTGGGCCGGCCATTTCCGAAGAACGCGGTGACATACCCAGAGCTGGTGCGGAAGAAGGGCAATTCTTGACTTGGAAAACACCCCCCAGTTGTCATTTACGGAGATAATGGCTTCTGCCATGACGCGGCATATGGCCTTAATAGGCTGTGAGAGCCGCCCAGACTCGACATCCTCCAGCACCCCCGATTTTGCCTGCAGAGAGTCAAGCGCACACTCTTCAAGGCCATGCTTGAATCGGATAATAGCTGTTGTTCCCTTGTTAAATTCAACATGTCCGGTGCCAAATTGTGGATGGAAAACTGCCTGCCCAGCGGCTACTTTTGTCATGTTTCCCCTCTAATTTAAAATCATCCTGAGGACCTCTTCCTTTTCAGCCACCACCTGAAAAGGAATATCATAGCAGTTGGCGAAATCGGCATGAGTTTCGCCCAAGTTGTGACAGAGAAAACGGTGGATGATCTTTGAGTTTCCAATGCCCTCGCTCTCCGATATTTCCACGCATCCAATCTTTCCAATAAACTCACGGGTTCTTTTTGTTGGGAGGTAACAGTAAGGAACCGCCTGGCTCCCATTAATTATACCTTTGCGTTTCAGTTCCCTGAGGGCAAAGCAGGCCCCGATTCCAAGGCTTTTCTCGATGGGAGGTGCGCTGATGCCGCCTCCCTGGAAGGAGGCATTCACCCTGGTTTTCAATATCCCTGATATTCCAGAAATGCTCTTTTCTCTCTCAATACTAAAAAATGCCTCCTTATAATCCTCAAGCCACCTGGAAAATTTATAGATTGCAGGGAAGCGATTCATCCAGATTTCATATTCACTGCTATCCACCTGCTCACCGATATACTCTTCAAGCACCCTCATCCAGTCGTCGGATCTCTCTTCCGGTTTTTCTGCGGAAAAAACATCCCACCAACCCTTTAGAATGCATTTTTCGATAAATCCTTTGTGTTGCAGATCTCGCTGCCGGCCGATAGTGTGGAAATGCGCGAGGCAGAATAAAATAAGCCAGGATTGTCGGTCGATCCGCCCGAGATCATCTTCACCCAGGTCGAGGCGAACATTTCCAGGATAGGTTCGCCGTTCGTACTCTGCCAGGTGTTCATGCTTCGTGTTCATCCACCACGAATGGATTTTCTGCAATATTTCCTTTGGGTTTATTCCCCGCAGCTCTTCTTCGGGCAGATCATACGGAGTTTCTTCGGCTTCGGTATGGAGGCGGTGCAACTCTTCGATAGAAGGGAGCTTTCGGAACAATATTTCAAGCTTGTCATCTTTACTCCAACCACTGAAGCATGGCGAATCCGGCTCAAGTTCGGCAAGCCATGTCCCACCCAAACCCCTTGCCCTCAAGAGTGAGGCAACCCTTTCCCCGTGCTCACCGTCTAGCAGGTAGCGCAACCCATGTCCTCTCTGTTCATCTGTGGAGGCATCGAGTAGCCATTGGACCATTTTTTCAACTGGGATGGATATTTTCTCCCGGCAGGAAAAAAAGAAATCAAGCCCGCTTCCGAGATAATCCTTGGAAAGGATATTTTTATTTTGAGCAAAGGACGCCCGTTTAGCTTCGTCCGGATTTGCATTGGCGTGCTTTGACGCGACAATAATTTCATCGGCAGCACGAAAGGTTTCATCGCGGGTTTTAAACCAAAAGGAGTGCAGAGCCTTTTCAATCAGCTCTTTCTCCTTGGCAAACTCTGCCACATTCAATGCACTGCGATTGATTATTTTTCCAAGTGCTGCGGCTGTCTCTGGCGTAATTTTCCTTACATCATCGGAGTGTTGTCGAAGCACGTCCGCCAGACGCAGCGAACGCCATTGGTCTTTGGATTGACCAATGGCAGGGGACACCTTGTGCGCAAATGAATAAACAGCCTCCGATACCGTTTCCTCCGGATCGCCAAGAAAGTCGCGGAAATAGTCCCATTCGGCAAGTTCTCTGAAGATTGCTTCGTCGCTCAAGCAGCCTTTAAGCACAAACCGGATCTTTTCCGGTCGCGTTAAAGATTGATAGGAGCCCCACAAGCCATTGGGCATTGCGTCTTCATGTGCGACCAGGTACCCTATCCCACCGCCTCCGCAAATCAGTTCCGAGAAAATGGAGCTGACCTCACTGCTTTTCCTAGTCTGCAGACCTTCCGCAATTACCTTCCAGAGTGTCTCCCAAAAATCATATACCGAAAGGTCCCGCTCAAAACGAAGATCAGCTTTCAATCTATCCCATCTCTCTCGGACCAGCCCAGAGAGCTGCCGCAAGGCCTGACCGAACTCCCTGCCAAGTGCTTGAGCTTTTTTCTTGTTGACGCTGCTGTTTCCTGCGAGCCGGGCACGGCCGGCATCGACATCGAACATGCAATTGACTGCAAAACCGCTCCCTTCGCTTTCCCTGGTTGGCGTTACAACCCAGATGTCCGGCAGTTCGGCCGGAAGGCTACGAAACCCCACCGGGCCGAGAGAAAATATAACCCCTCCGCTAAGGAGCCTGAAGTAGACCGACAGCCCACCGATATTTTGGCCTACAGGCAGCGGCAATTCTCCGAATTCAATGCAGGCATCAGCAGACAAGGCAATCTGCTCCGGCTTCCATTCAAATGCCTGATCGGTATCACCGCGAATTTCGATGCGCCTGATCTTTCTCGAAAAAATCGTCATGATTCCGGCCAGCTGGGAAAATGGTTCCATAATTTTCGTTGGCGTTATATCCGTCAATGGCAGTTCCAACAGAGTGCCCTGCCACCGCCTGTCCGCCGACAACTCATTCAGCTGCCGTCGCAGCCTGGCGGAGTCTTCGAGTTGGGTTGGGCAAAGCCCTGCAATGATTTCTGTTGCCAGGCGACCGCTCATCAAGCGGGGCCTGTCACAGGCCAGTAACACGCTTTTAAATCCCAAGCCGAATTTCCCCGTAACCCTGCCGTCTTCCGACTTGTCGGAGGAGGATAGCACCAGCATCTTTTCAAGATCTTGATGAAACCCTTTTTTGTGCCCCGGGAAGCCCGCGCTTCCCACGGCGTTAACCGGCCTGCCCCAATGGGCAAATGTCACGGAATCATTGCACTCGATAACGAGAAAGCGCCTCACATGCTCGGGAAGCATACTATCTTCCACTTCCTCCGGCGGATTGGGGTACGATCGCATCATGGCAAGCTCGACCACAGCGTCGTCGGCATTTTGAAAAAGCTCAAAGGGGATGCTGGAAGTTGAATACTGAAAATCTTTCATCTTAGCCCGGACGGCATCCAGAACAACATGTTGAACATGATCGTCTGTTTTCAATAATCGCTGCACTTGGCCAAGAAGTGCCCGTTCGTCCTTCTCAAATGCCTCTCGCTTCTCTTTGGATTCGTAATACTCCTCACGCTTGTAGCGCGCTTCACTCCACTGCCCCAACAACTCCTTCAGGTGTGGATGCTGTTGAACACCAAGCTGACGCAAATAGAAAGGGATGTGGTTCAAAACAAGCTGTTGTGCGATACGAATATCCAGCTGTTCGGACCGGTCAAGCTCCTCCCAAAGGCTACCAAGATCACAATCTTTCTGATTATATGCTTTATTGAGAAGGTATTCAGCGGCAGACCGTAGCAACCCAGACAATTCCGAAGGGGAAACGTCTTTGTCAATCGGGTTACGAAGTGTAATACGTACGATATTTATTCCCTTGTCAGGGTACTCGTAGAAAAGCCCTCCCGTGATCAGGGAGGTAAAACGGCTTTTCAATGGGACATCTATTTCATAACCCAGAATGGAAACAGTCTTTACCATGTCACCGTCGGTAAACCTCACAATGAACCGGTGTTGGGCCAAGGCCTGGTGCTGATCGAGCCCATACATCCACTCCTGACGATGAAGCTCGTCTCTGCGATGATGAACTTGCCAGGGAATGCTGTCCCGCACCCATTCCACGGAGTGCCTACCTCTGTAGCGCCCTGCCAACGCTAACATTTTCGGGTCGTCACCTAAGAGAGATAAAAAGGCGCAGATGATCTCTGGGGCGACCAAGCCTTCCCACTCAGCAAAAAATGCCTCCAGTTGGTCGGCCGCTGCACTTATTTCAGGCTCCAGGTTCCTTCTTTTTGGAAGTCTGTCATCCTCTATCGCCTGCTGTCGATCTGCATGAAAAATAACATTTTGCAAAATCCTTGTCTGCTCAAAGTCCAGTAGATGGCTATCCGCCACCCCCTCGGCCTCAGAGCAAAGCTCTTTAGCCGGTTTCCAATCGCCGTCGCAGTTCAACATGAGCAGTCGGGAGATATAGCCGATTCCTGGCTTTTCATTGACAAGGCCTGACAGATAAGCGTTAAAGGCGGCAAGGATATCCTTCATTGCCGCTTTCCCCACCTTGACATGCTCTTCTTGCAACCAATTGAGCACGGCAACTATCCGCTCAGCCGAAATTGGCTTAACCGTCTCCGGTAGTAAGAGGTCTCTCACCATATCAGCCGGATAGGCGCTTATGGCTCTGGCGAGCAGTATCCAGCCAGGCAGGCGCAGATGAAAAGGCAGTCGGGCACATGTCTGAACTAGCCGTTCAAAACCGTCCACGGGGCAGACGACTCGCCCCACATGGTATTCATTGGTCTCTCCCAGAAGGAGCGCCAGATTTTCAAAACCTGTCCTATCAGTGGCAAAGCAATTTTTTTGGAGGAACTCAAAAGAAGGATGGGTCCTCAGATCAGCATGCATCTTTCCCGGGGACCAGAAGGCACCTCGGGCAACCGCCAGCAGCCGGTCGACTTCGTCCTGTATTTTTTCCAGATACAGAACATCCGTAGGTTTAACAGGGGTTAGGCTGACATCGGGCAGCCAGGAGGTTTCACGGATCAAAGGATCTTTGATAAAATCGCTTGCGGATTCGAGGTTGTCCATCAACAGGCGCCAGAAGTTCATCGGCTCGTCATGCCGTAAAGCAATCCTGATGACCCCTTCTTTAGAAAGCGGTATAATCCATTCCCTCTGCTGCCTTTTTATCACGGGATCTTTCGAGCGCTTGATGATGTCTGCGCTGCGGTACAATTCATCGGGGAGAGCAATCCCGGTTTCAAGGTATGATTTTCCAGTTGTTATGGGGACTAGCTCGCCTTTCACCGTCTCGTGGAATGGCAGCTCCCTCCAAAGCTTTTCATCACTGGAGAGTTCCTTCAAAACGGCGTTGCGCTCGTCCACGCTGAATTGATCTCCGGTTATTTTCTCGATGCCATTGTCACGTAGTTCAGCCAGAATACCGCTCGATTTGATCTCCCGGATCGAAAGCTTAGGCCACTTGTTTGCCGGGATCTCCTCAACCAGTTCCCTGTCCAGAATATTCCAGCCGTCTTCATGATGGTTCTCAAGCTGTCGCCAAATTTTACCCCAGACTGGACTCTGGTCGTAACCAGAAACCCAGAGGGTTCTCTCATCACCAAAGTAATCTTCAAGCCCATGCAGGAGATATCTCAGCCCCCTGACCTTTTGTTGCGATTCAAGGTTGGCTCCGGCTACATCCTGAAGCAGCTGTCGCCTGCTGCCAACTGTCTGCAATGAAATGATTTTTGTCCCCAGGGAATCGAGTGCGTTATCCGCATTACAGGGGGCCAGATCGTTAGTCGTACCGAACACAAGCTTAGCTGTGTCACTGGCGATCAGAAAGACTGTTTCATTTATTGCCCTCTGTAATTTCGAGGCCAGTCCTCGGCGCTGCAGATCATTGACACCTTGCGAATAGAGATATAACAGCCGCGACTCGCGGCAGCCTCTCAGGTCCGCCGGGGACAGGGCAACCAGTTTTTCCTGCACGCAGTCATACCCCTCAAGTATTTTGAGTCTTTCGGCCCGGATTAGAAGTTCCCTGCGATGTTCTTCGTTCTGCCCCTGGAGGATACCCTTAGCAAGGGCCCTGCAATGCTTGACGGATTCCTGTTCGTCGCCATGCTCGTAAAGGGTGACCAAATCATGAAGTTTTTGTAAAAGGGAATAGGCGTCTTCAAGAAAAAGATTGGCTGTCCCGGGAGAATCGGTCGAATCAAATTCGTTTGCCAGAATCAGTACACCTGTCGTGCATTGCTGCAGCTCCCGAATAACCTGCGGTGCATCAGGCTTCAAGGGATAGCGCCTTTTCGGTTGAATGAAAGAGACAAACTCCTGCACCTTCTTTCTGTACTGGCGCATCCCGGTTCCGATGACGATAAAGGCCCTGTTGGCAACCTGACTCAGTCTCTCCTGCAGGCTGCCCGCGTTCAGCATTGGCCTGACGGCAGAGTCCGCCATGAACTGGAGCAGATAGTCTATGCATCCTTGATCTGCGAAAAGCTCGTTCTCCTTAATGTGTAGAACCTCTAAAAGATCGGCTTCTTTCCATTGCGGTAAAGGGTGTGCGAGGAGGTGCGGGGCATCTTTTAGGAGCAGCTCTGTTCCTCGATCCTGAAATGATTTCAACCCGGGAAACGTTTCCCATGGCCTCTCTGGAGCAGACAATGGCGGGGCAGGCAATGGAAGGGTACTGGCGTCCCTGGGTAGGAGTCGCCATTGCCTGCCGTTTAGGGTCAAGCAGCAAGCCCATAAGGACTCAACACAAATGCTTTGACGGTGACGATGAAATAGTTTTGAGCCCAGGATCCCATTGCTGAGATGCCAGGTGTCATCGGCGGACAGTCTTGCCTTTACAACAAACGCTTCAAGGGATGGAAGGACAAGCGGCAGTGTGCCCCTCCTGGCAAGCCGGATATTCCACAGCCGCCGTAACTCGACCTCGTTCTGAGGTTGGGCGGAATCTTCAAAGAACTCGCTGCCTTCCTGCAGCCCGTCTATGTCCACCCGTCCAGCGTCTATAAAAAAGTAGCCGTGCAGTGTGATCCGGAAGCAGCTTTCCCCACCACAAGTAACCTCTTCCCTGGCAGCATCCACTGGAAGAAAAACCGCCCAGCGGATCTTCAATCGGCCTTGTCCTTTTTCATTAGAACGGGAAAAGACAACCGCGCCATGCCCTCGCGCCTTGTCCGGGGCCTCTCGAGTCCTGCCCAGATCGTCCCTGACATAGCTTTTGGGCCAGAGGGGAGATTGCCGGAGAGATATCAATCCCGGAATCCCAATAATTTTTTCACGCCCTGAATAAGTCAGTGAATACGATGCATCTTCATTTCCTTTATGGTGGTATGTAACCGTCCCTGCGATGGCTTTTGAGCGATACTGGCCGTCTGCAAGGCCAATACGGACAGCCCCTTTCAATGAGACTTGAAATTGAGGTGCAGCCACCATGCCGGAATCATTGAAATGCCAGAAACGTATGCTTGTTATCCTGTGTAAAAGCGGCAGCAGGGAGGCGATCCGTTGGGCAAGGGAAGGATGAGAAAGAAAAGAGAGGAGGCCCAGGTTATCACCAGGAAACTCGGAGATGATGCTGCCAGCCTCCTTGCCGTTAACCAAAAGATGCTTTTTTTTTCGCAATGGCAGCCAAAGCAGAAAAATGGTGCCGCGCGAAAGATCCATTTGACCCACGACAGGTCGAACATGTTTAAAAATCAGATTGGCATCAGATACGGAAAAATTGTTCCAGTCGTCATGAACGGAGGGAAAGTCATCCCCACCTGACCAGGGGTTTAGAATTTCTTTGTATGGTTTTTCATTACATTTTGCCAGAAAGAAAAAGGCCTCGCAGAAGTGAAAAACACTCTTCATACCAAGGCCGAACTTACCTATTGAAAACTCCTCGATGGCCTTACGGTTCAGGCCGAAGGAGCGGATGGCCTTGTGATCCGCTTGGGTAAATGCGCCGTTATTGAGAAAATAAAGCGCCGCCCCTTTCAGGAGGGGGTGCTCGGCTTTGGGAATGCCATGCGAAAGGCCAAATTCGAGTTGAATTTCCTCATCACCAGAGCCGGCGTCATCGGCGTTTTGAATGATTTCTTTAAGGACCGGAAATCCACTCTTGTATCGGTCACGCAGGTTGTCCGCAATAAGGTTGATGATCTGCAGAGGATCATGGATATAACCGCTCATTCCTCAAACCTCATTCACGATGTCAAATCAAGCTGCTTTCGCGACGGTTAATAGCTCGATCAAATCATTTTGAATTAATTGCCAATCCTGATTTAGGTTTATTGTTTGCACCATAACCTTGTGGCCATTGAGTATCATACCCTCAGATATCTTTTCGCTGTACGCAGTAGGGTACAACAATATGCCACTGGCATTTGTATTTAAACCACCTTTTGCTTCAAGGTTCTTTAAATAGCTAAAAAGTTGATAAAAATGAACGCTGTGGTACTTTTCTTTTCCGTAGTGTTCCAAAAGAGCCTTCTTGTAATATTTTGCTTCAATGACCACCTTAAAATCCTCAAACTCGATGGAGACGTCAGTTATCATCTTTGGCAAATATGAATTAGAGGATTCATCGAGGAGGATTGCATCCCATGAAATGACCTCACTTTTGACCTTGCAACCTGGGACTTCTATTTTGTAGAAATTGCGTACAAAGTTTTCAAAAACAGAAGCCATTCTGTGTTCATCTCTGAAAAAATCCCTGAACTTGCTCTTCCCAGGGTCTTCCGATATGAGGAGGTTTTCATGTATTATTTCACAAATTTTTAATAAAAAATCGTAAAACGCGTTGTTCCTGTGTAACTGAACCCTTGAAAAAAGCGAGTTTCTAAGTTCGATATCATCGATCTGTTGCATTTTTCGAAACAAGCCCAGAAGCTCATTTTGCAGGTCCCTGTTCAGACCTTTGTAGTCAATCAACAACCCAATCGTAGATTTGAGTATCTGATTGTGCAGGACATTGTGGCTAAATTCATCGAATTCACAGTGGATCTGTGCTTTGGCAAGTAAGTTTTTTTTGTACGTTGGGCCGAAACATATTTTACCTCTTAAACACTTTGTCTGATCTTCATTTGCTATGTAACCCCGGTCCAAACCCCTCTTGAATAAATGCTTTACACCTTGTATCAACACTTTAGCGAACAGGTCTAATATGTTAGTGCTGTCTATATCAGAAACTTGGACAATATCTTTTTCCTCAAGCTTATTCCAGGAATAGCAGAGCAAATAATATATGTTTTGTATGGGTATTTTGGATATAATCATGCCAGAAGATATTTGATGTATTCATCGACACGTTCAGGGTTGTCAAACCAAAATTCTTGTAGAAGTGGCTCAATTTCCGATTTTATTATTGTCCGGTACCAGCTTTCATCATATGTTTGTTCAGAATCTGATGGGCAAAAGTAACTGTGCCCTATCTTGTAACCTTTTCCTAAATTTTTCGTGTCACTAGAAATTTTTTCGTTAAGGTCTGATATTTTCTTAATTATTTTCTCTATAGTGCTTTCTTGAACTTGATTGTTTTTAAGGTGAGTAAAAAACTTAGGGCTTTGAAACATGGGCTCTAGTTCTATAAAACTAAAGCGCCTACGCAATGCGTAGTCAACCATTGCAAGGGAACGATCCGCAGTGTTCATTGTACCGATGATGTGCAAATTGGCAGGTATGAAGAATGTGTCATCGATTGTGGATGAATATGTTAAAGGTATGGCAAATTCGGGGCCTCGCTTGTCGTTTTCGATGAGCATCAACACTTCGCCAAATATTTTACTGAGATTTCCTCTATTTATTTCATCTATGATGAGAAAATGCTCTGAATCTAATTTCCTTTGAGCTTTTCGGCAAAATTCGTAAAACAAACCATTTTTTAGATCGAATCGACCTTGTTCATTTGGCCGGTAACCTTGTATAAAATCTTCATACGAAAAGGATTGATGGAATTGGATCATTGCCACTCGCCGGTTGTCCACTTCCTTCATAATGCTGTAAGCTAAATGTTTTGCTAAAAATGTTTTCCCGACGCCGGGGGGGCCTTGAAGTATTATATTTTTCTTGTGTTTTAGAATTTCTATGGTTTCATTGAACTTAATTTCGTCAATAAAAAGTGTTTTTAGGGCATCACTTACCGAATAGGGTTTAATTTCGGCTTTTTTAGAGACCGTCACTTTTTCATCAATCAAAGCCCTAAGCGTTTCATACTCTTCACCGCTGAGTATGAACAAACTTCCCTGATTGTTGTTTTTGATCGGTTCGCTTTCTTTTAGAACTGGAACTGACATTATTTGTTCGAGAGTCAAAGTTTCGTCGAAATCTTCGACTTTTTCAAATTCAAATCCCTCACCCTCCACAGTCTCATTTAGCTCTGAAGTTACACGACAAAGACCCACTACCTCCCTTATAGGCGACGCGACATAGCCAACAATGAGATCGCCTGGTTTTACTTTTGTAAAATTTTTATATATCCGTCTTTTATTTCCCTTTTTATTGATCGATGTGTATATTTGCTTGTCGTTTACAGGTAATTTGTCGAAACTCCAGATCTTTGGGTTGGCCGTCAGCCACCAATAGTTCGTAACCTTGTCATCTGGTGTTGGGATAGTGCCACCTTCAGATATGCTGAAAAGATTTTCAATTTCACTAAATATTTTCTCGTCCAAAGGTACAATGGTTTTCCCGAATTTTCCTTTAATAGCATCAGGTATCTTGATGCCTTCCTTGCTGACCATGTCATATTTTACATCGACCGTGTGCTTGTATTCAGAACGTTCAGGTCTGTATTTATAGGCTCCAGTGACAGTTCCAATTCCCAAAAGAGACTGTTTGCCTTTGTTGGACACAAACCGGTCACCTGGTTTGAGAGAAACAAAATTCCAGAGCATCCTGAAATTAATTTTTATGGACATTTCAGTTTCATTTTTGAAATGCTGTCGATAAAGCTTTAAAAGTTCGTCCTCAGATTGGCCGGACAAATCGAAATCCAATTTTGAATAACCAACGGCAGCGATAGAGTTTTTTCTGAGATCATCCCACAATCGCGCTTGATCTCCAGGGGCGATCTGCCAACAACTTTTTCCGTTCTTAGAATTTTTAGAGCCCGGTTTTGATTTTCCTTTTTTGCTTATTTTAAACCAGTGGCTAAATGCATCGAAAAGTACCGTTGGGTGCAAACCGGTGGTATCAGCTTCTAAAATTGTGTCTTTAAGATCATCAATTATCCTTAATCCAACTTCATTTATTTCGGGATAATCTTCAAGCTTGGCTGTGAAATCCTTATCTGCGAGGTAGTTGATTAATTCTTTCGGCTTTTTATTGATAACAATAAAGTGATCGGGATCGAGTGCATTGAGAACAGGTGATAAAAACCCTGATTGCATACCCTTAGTCTTAGGATTTTCGATGAACGCTTTGCATTCCAATTCCAAGCTTTTTGGGTCGTCTACACAGTGAGACACAAATCTGAATATAGCATTTGCTATTTCAGGCCAGTCTTTTTTATCGACCCATCCAATATTCTCAAACCATTGATGAATGTCCCTGCGAATGGCCGGTGCGACATGTATCCATACACCTTTACTCCGGTTGTATGGTGTATTTTGGTGAGGCAGGAGACCGGTGATCACCAAATCGGTGATGTCTTTACCGTTTTGGTGCAGTTCTTTAATTTTTTTATAATTTTCAGTGGCCTCTTGCCTTGATTTGACGGGCAATGTTCTGTGGGGCTCTCCCTTAGGGCTTAAAAGGTATGAGCTAACAAATTCTCCGTAAAGATCTTTAAACTCCTCCTTTGTTTCTTGGCTTAGATTTACACTTTTTTTTTGAGGCGCCATACATCCCCCTATGTATTCAATTAGAATCTCTCCTAATAGCTGCTTTGCTTGACACCTTGTTCCCATTACCGTTATTTGTGATCAGGTTTTCCAGATAGATAGACAGCTTAAAATCGGGTTTACGGCACTCTTGACTGAACTTGCTAAGCCAGTTACCGGCCAGTCGTTGAAAACTGTGCCGCTCTCGATGCACACATCGATTCTGCGGAGGATGGGAAGCAAACTCAGTAATTGCATTAAATACAGCGTAAGCATTCTCACCAAGCTCTTCTGAATAGCGACTGCAGAGAACACCAATTCCTTTGGAAAGGGCTTCCCAATCATTTGCAATTGGGCTCTGCGGCTTCATTTTTTTGGGTTCTCGAATTTTGAGAACCCCGTAAAACAGTGGGTCGAACTCCTGGCGGTTGATTTTACAATCTCGCAGCGCATTAAAATAATCGTTGAAACTGGTTTTGATTTTTGAGAGCCGTTCTTGGGAGACTTCAAAACTGATTGTTTTACCGATGTCTTTTTGGGAGTGTGTAAATTTGAAACGGATAATCGACTCAGGAAGAATCATCCCGTTTTTACACACTTTCCTGAAAAATCCGATGTCAAAGGCGAGCGCACGCAGACCGTTATAGCTGTTTGTGACCCTAATGAACGGGCCAAATGCATCCGGACGGTTTTCAGCTGCGACAAATTCAAAATCCAGCGCAGTTGAATTGTGCACGATATCGATGAAGCAATGACCACCAGTCCCAGGTGCATCGCTTGATTTCACTTCCCACTCACCCGGTTTGGTTTCTGGGAAGACCGTTTGACAACATTGATATGCCCAGTCCAAGGCTTGATGGTTTGTTACCAGCCGGTAACCCCGACTCACGATTCCCAGCACCCGGTTAGTTTTTGTATTTACAATTGCTTTTTTGTCAGGCACTGACAGACGACGCTCTACCGATTCTTTGCGGACACTCACGAAAACAGGGTGTTCTTCAACTGGGAACAAAACTTCCTCGATATTTGTTAATCGTGGCATGGCATCACTTCTCCCCCTTATCAATCCAGCCCTTGATATAAAGTGGATTCCTCATTTTGCCCGTGTGTATGTAATCGTCGTTGCCTTGCACTTTCGTTTAGTTTGATCCAAGAAACCCAGGGTGAACTTGTCATCGGGCTTTTGAAAAATATCCAGACCGCGACCCAGGATTATTCTCCAGCCGGTGTCTGCTTCTATCCAACGGTCGTGTATGCTGCTGTCCAATATGTAATCAAAGTCGATTTGATCCTTACTCAGTCCGATTTTCAGTTCACTAAGCTTGGTCTTCAACTCGGTTTCCAAATAAGAGTCGCACGCTGTAACAAGGTCGAGTTTCAGTGGCCCATCTAAGGGGTCAAGTATTTCGCAAAAAGACATGAGGTTGTATATTTGGTACTGTAGCCGAATGTACGGATCGCAAATTTTTATTAGTTTTGCGCCCTTGAGGTAGGGCAGAAACAGCTTCTCATAAGAGATCCCTCTCTGGCCTTCAGCGATATCCAGCGTCTTCTCCTCAGGGTTTCGGTCTGGTGACAACGGATCGACTTTCTGCGCTTCTTGTTCAGGGTCTGGTTTTTCATCGGGGTGAGACAGCTGAAATTCGTCAGGGCTTTCGCTTTTAATGGTCACCCATTTGTATTCCTGGTCGATCTTCGACAACTCATCTCGAATTTGTTGCCGCATGCGCACCGCTGGATTTACGCAGTAGGTAATGAACTCTTCCTCGCTCAGGATGAGATCTGGAAACAGCAGCTTTAAAAATCCCTCGGCCAGCCGTGCAATAGCTTTGTTATCGCGCATATCCTCACACTGAGGGAGGTGCAAACTCTGTGAGACATAGTCGGCATACCTCAGATCAACACGCAGCTCATGTAACACCTCGCTGAAAAAATCGCCCTTGAATCCAAGTGTCCTTGATGGCGTGTTTCTGGAAACGCGTGGCATGAACCAGCCCTCGATCAAACCGTGAATACGGTCAATAAAAGCCGATTCCTGAAGAGCACTCGGTAGCTCCTTAAATATCCCGTCGCTCTCGTAAAGCGGTAGCCTGTTGCTTCCCAGGGTGATATTACCGAGCATCACAAACCCGGACTCAGACGTTCCTAAACTCCCCGTTGCTCTGCGATACCTTCCGCTTTCAAGGTACATCTTTAGGGCCGCCATTGCCTCGCCGGATGCATCGGTGTGAATTTTCTGAATTTCGTCGACCACAACTACGTCATAGCGCGGTATTAGGCCAATCTGCTTCGTGTTGCTGTTGAAAAACAGGGCTGGAGCGGAAAGCTTGCCGCCGGGAATGACGGCCGCATATCGACTGATGTTGTCAAACACAAATGATTTTCCGGTTCCTTTCGGAGCCAGCTCTGTGATGTTGACCCTGGGTTCGACCAAGGGAATTATTCGGCTGAGAAGCAGGAGTTTCTGAGACAGCCGATGAACGTCGGGATTAAATTGACAACTCGACACCAGGAGGTCTATCCACTCGTCTATGTCGAAGTGCTTGCGTGAATCCCGAAAGTAGTCCAGATCAACCCCAGGCGTCTGAAATGCCTTGAATTCGACCATCCATATCTGCCCCTTTTTGACGTCTTCACCGTCAGGCGGAACATATCTCAGCGTGCCTAGACCCCACATACCCGTCTTCAAGAGCATGGGGTTGTTGTCAATAATGTCCTTTTGAACCATTCCGTTGCTGACATCCAGAAGGGGGATGCTCAGATCGTGCGTGTTGCGCTCTAAATTGACGTTGACCCTGAAATCATCCAATATGCGAACCTCTTCCTGCTCCATGAGGCGATTCAGGATCATGTTTTTGTCCGCTTTTTGCGGCAAGTATTTCGAAATCGTGTTGACTATTTCTGTTCGACCGTCTTCAGTGAGTTCATCTCCGTCCATGAACTGGCTGATGATCCACTCACCGACATAAACGGGAATCGCGCGAGCGCCGAAACCAGCCTTTCCCATGAGACCTTTGTTGATAACGACCTCTCCGTAATAGTCCTTTGCGTTGCTTTCAAATGACTTCATCGTTTTTATTGCCTCCATCAAAGGTCTCGCAAACTAAATCCGCCGGCCATGGCTGATTTGAATTCACATTCAAGAGTCAGGGTAAGGGTGTGTTGTTCGCCCGAAATTTCATATGCGATCTCGATTTCAAGGTTCTTTTCCCCCAAAGCCGCTTTTTTGAAATAACAGTTCATCTTGATCGTATTCACGCTTCCTGCCGGTATGATTCCGACGTCGCAGCTTTTGAGATCGGTTTCCGGGGATGCCACACTGGCCCGGAGGACGCGGATGTCCACGGGGTTCGGATTCTGTATTTCAATTCCTACTGTCACGACACGCTGGATGTAGAACTTGGCCCTGCCTGTTTCTCGTATCAGATCCAAGGCCATGAAGCGCGCAGCGGGAGCTTTCCAGGCAGCTTTTACCAATTTGTACAAAGCGGTGGGAACGACAACTTCTTCCGGCGTCACTCCACCGTGCAAAAAGCCCTTTGCTTTGCTGGACTGCCTCACGGTGTTATGTCCCCTGGGCAAGAAAAAAACGTTGTTGTCCGGTGCATAGGGTTGTTTGAATTGATACCCCAACTCCCAGAGGTTGTCGGGAATGTCACCCACCTGTTTTTCGTCCAGCATCGCGAAACGATGTTTTTCTTCGGGAAACAGCTTGCTGACGACCGAGGAATCGAAAGATTGCTTTTCTTCCTCCAATATTCGGCAGGCACCGTGATCCGTCACCACGTAGACGCTGACATGCTCCCTTGCCCCAGCCCACTCCTTTGAGATTCGGTCCACAGACGCTGCCATGCGCGCAAACAAACGATGCAGCTCTTCATCGTAAGATGTGCTTTTTGATTCCACGTCTGAGTGGAGCAACTCGTCCCCATCCAAGAAATTCAAAAGGACAACGGTAGACTCACGTGGTGCCGGCAGTTCGGACAACGCCTTCAAATTGTTAAGATAAACGACCTTTGTGTTGTTCCAGTCGGCTTGGGCGCGCGCCTTGAGAATGGCATCATAGTTTCCTGGGCCATGTTGCCACTGTCCACTAACCAAAACTGGCTTGTTGTACTCCGTAGTGGTCGGCAACGCTGCGAAACGATACCTTAAGTCATGGCGGCTGTAGCCGACGTTACGGAGCGCACTGTCCAGGAGGTCCGCAAATTGCAGCGGCAGGCAGTCAACAAGAAGGATAATCGACAACTGTTTTTCCGGTTCGCTTGAAATTACATCCGTCATACAGTGAGCCAGGCTGAGATTCGGATCTTTGTGGATGGCGGTGTATTCCTCGACAAACCAGTCCGAAAAGCGAGCAACGGCGTTTTCCAATTCCTCATCATATTGGTTGTTGTAAATTTGCCAGGTGCGATACGGCGTGTATTCCTCTGTGGTCCATCTTATCCACTCCGCGCTATCCCATTTTTCATCTTGGCCGATTAGCCTTGGTCGGGAAGGTGCAATGTAGTGTCGGAGTGAGTTCAGGCTGCTTTCACTCACACCTGGGCAATGCCTAAACTTGGCCTGTACCAGTTGAACATCCTCTGTGGTGGGAGAAAATTGACGGCTCCCAAGCATCTTAGAAATAAAGTGATACTCCTGAAAGAGCCGACCGGAGGTCCATCCCAATACCTTCCGGAACTCCTCGTCAGAGGTGACTTGGTTCTGGATTTCTTCAAACAACAGCTCAATTTGTGTCAGTATCTGTTCCCTGGCCGTAGGCTCCAGAGGTAAATCGTAAACCGCCTCAACAGGGATGTTCCGAACGAACAGAACCTGCTCAGGAGCCAACACATATTCCAACAGCTTTTCCGGGTAGCTGTACAAACAGGCCCACAAACTTAACCACTGCCACAAGTCGCCGGTGTTTTCAAAAATGCGGGAACACAGATTCTTCACCCATGCTTCCTTACTGCGCTGCGCCCATGTTTCGCATTTTGATTCCAGGGAGCGATACAGTATGGGATATTGTTTGAAGGCTGCCTTAGCCTCAGCGCTGACAAGCGCTTTGATCACATCCACGAGGTCATTCGCGTTGAAAGCATCCTCTCCGAGGGATGAGCCCAGGAAGTGTGTTAGCAGTCGATTGCTGAAGCTCGTCTGTCCTGCCTGGAGCTTTACATCTATATTCAACAGTCCCTGGTCAAGTACCTCCGCATCCGTCAACCAGTCAGGTAGAACGACATTCCACTTTTCCGCAAGTACCAGGCGAGGCGTTTTTTCACTGAAAAAGGCTGGACAACCAATCTGTTCAGTAAAATCTCTCAGCCAGGCAAAGTAATTCTTAGAACGCACCCACACTTTCAATCCCGATGTAGACGCATCTGTGGCGGACAGTTCCCGGCAGGCGCGCACATAGTCCTCATCACGCTCCACCAAAAGAACATCTTCGGGTGGAGTGTGAGCCAAATCCCCAATATAACTGACTGATATTTTCTTCGCGTCATCCACCGTCACACTCCAGATCCTAATTGGCCTTGTTCAATTCACCCAAAAGCACCTCTATTTCCTGGGCCTTGTCCTTGTTCAGCAGTTTTCGCTTCACCCCATAGTTGAGAACAGATCGTAGGACAGACACCAATCCTTCCGTGTCGTTGGGACACTTAAACGTCGCTTCTTTTTCACCGAACAGGTCCGACTCCACCTGTATGTCGAATTTGCGTTCCTTGCTCACCAACTCAACGCTGACCACGTCGCTGGCATTACCGTCTTTATCCACGGCCCGCATTTTGATTTTCACATTGGGCCGGTCCTTTAGAAGGCTGACAAGATCGAATTTGCTGTCGGCTTTCTGAGCCTTGTCCGAGTGACGGGGGTCTCTTCCATCCATGGAGTAGATCAATTGGGCAGCGCCTTTGGGGATTTCGACATACATCTGTTGGGATTCGCGAACTTCATGCACACCCTCATCAACTGCAGGCTTGTAAACAACCGGCTTGGCCTTGTCGATCTCGGCTTTAGCCTGTTTAAGTTTGGCCGCGTAGTCCTTGATGTGCAGTGACGTCCACTCCGCTACGGCACCGAATCCATAATCCTTAGGCAGAAGCTTGACAATTTTCGTGCTGAAGGTGGCAGACTGATCGGCCAGTCGCACGAGGAATTGTTTCGCGTCTTCGTGATCGCACTTGTGTGGATCGCGTTGGCTTGGATTCAATCCTGCGTACCACTTGCTGACCACATTTTCGCACTCGATCATGTCCCCCTTGGCACCGTAAATCTCACAAACGGCCTGCGCCGCAAGCCCCTGAGCGATCTGTTCACCCGAGTTCAAAAGCTTCACATCTTCGGCAAAGGCCTCACAGATGCTCTTGGCATCCTTTTCCGTCAGAGTGTCACCCACGGGACCGCCACTGTAAACGGCTGGCAATTGTTCGAGCATGAAATCAAATCGGTCGACACTGCCGGTCAACCCATCCATCAGGCCTTTGAGGCTGTTCAAGCGCGTCTTTTGACTTTCCTCATACAGGCCAATCACTTTGGCAACGCTCGGCAACCCGTTCCACCACTGTTTGAGTGATTCAAAAGCGGAGTTGAGAGACCGGGTCTCACCGTGTTTTAAGGGTGGCGCGTCAACGGCTTTAGCACCCAGATCCACAAGCGTTATTTGGGCCTGTGAAATGTCACGGACAACAAACACCGTCTTGGCTGCGGCATCCGATACAATATTGACCAGGTCGTCATAGCTCCTGAGCGGCTGCTCCACCATCTGCGTGGAGTCTTTGTACACTATCAATCGCTCGCCATAGGCCCGAATGACATGTGCCAGGGAAAGGATCAGGGGCGTGCAGCCAACGCCGTAGGGTGCATCTTTGGCCTCATCAAGGAACGCGCCCACTGAAAAAGCTTCCCCTGGATTGAGATTGGCCAGGCGATTACACAATTCCTTGAAAACCGGAAAATCATCGTGGAGTTTGGCGGGATCAGTCACGCAAGTAAAATAGGACACAACACCTTCTGATCCGGCCTTCTTTAGAGCTCCCGCACCCTTGAGCAGGACTTTTTCCAGATACCGCTTCTCGCCGTGATTGTCAGGGTTGCCGTTGTCAATGAGAACTTTTTCCGCCCCCAGCAGAACACCTACAGCCTGCTTCAAAGCGGTGTTTTTACCCGTGCGCCACTTTTGGTCATGGCAGAAATTCAGATCCGGGTGTTTGATCCGGCAACGTTTCTTAAACAGCTCCTCGCACAACATGTCTGCGGGTTTGTGGGACTGTTTGGGCTTGTCCACCAGGACTTTACCGCCTTGCCAGTACCAACAGGCCCCACTGCCCTCCGTGATGTCACGGAAAATGCGTTGTAGTGTTGGCAGATATCCATCTTCGGGATTTTCAAAAATGTCCCGCAGCCGTGACTCGGTCTGGGCACTGATCTTTTCCGCCTCGTTGGGCGGCAGATAGTGACGGCATGCTTTCACTCTGAGCAGGGTCTCTGTAAAGGGTTGCGACACATGGGGAATAGCCAGGGCCACATTGTCAGCAGCAACGTCCTTGGCTGCCTCCCGAGCCACATTGATCTCGCTGTCGTCCTCGCAAAGCACATAGACAAGGGTGCCTTCAAAGCTTTTGCCTGGCTTGTTGCGACTTTCGGTGTAGTCGGTTCGGATTTCATCCCAAAGCGCGTCCCCGAGGTCCTTGGCGCGGACAAAGCGGGTGCGAAAGCGCTTGTCCTCGCCAAAAGGCAGGTTGTAGCCCTTGGCCTCGGCGTATTCAGGGATGTGCTTTCCAGCAGCCTCTTCGAGAAAAGCCGTCACCATGTTCGATGGATGCAATTTGGGGTCCGCGACGTAACGCTCAATCAGATCATAGGGGTCCTCGCCGGTACTTGCTGCCAGTTCGTAGGTTTTTGACTGTTGCCGGAAAAAGATCGCACCGTTCTTGACCAAGTCTTTCAGGAATCCTATGACCTGATTCTTTTCAGAGTTGCTCAAACAATAGAGCCCGAACTGGATATTTTCGAGATTGGCCGGGATCTGACACAGCTGATAAATCAGGATGGTTCTGAGAACCTGAATGCGCTCGTCCTCCTGAAAACCGAACAAATCGCCTTCTGCAGCCTTGCGCAGTGCGTCCATGCTCGCATAATAGCCATTGACAAACTGCCGCTGCCGGTCCCGGAGCTCCGGATTTTTTTGTGACAGCTCCTTGCGGAAGAACGTGAACAGTTGGTCCACCGTGTACAGGTTCAGTTTTCCGCCGGAAACCGTCATGTCGGCATTTTCGATAAAGTCTGCATAGGACCCTTTTTCACCGCCCACGTCGCCTGAAAAAAAGGTAAAGGTGCTGCGCGCATCCGAACCGATTTCAGAGGAAAGGTTCAACAGACAGGACAGGGCCATGGGATGCACGCCGTAGATGTCTTCCAGCACACGTTCACGAATGCGGTTCACATCGTCAATCCACGGGAACAGATCGAGGGACTTGCAAGGTGGCACCAGTTGATCGAAGATGCCGGTTTTCGGGGCAATCTCTTTTTTCCAGGCTTCGTTGTCCTTTTCGGTTTCTACAATGGCCCCGATGATCTCCTCGATGCCTTCGTTGAGCAGGTCTACCTGGGTGATACGGGCGCTCATGACAGCCGCATCGTCTTTGCTGAACCGGTCGGCGTAGGACTTGAAATCTTTGTGAATACATCCGACGAACAGAACGTTCGGCTCATTTTTGCAGATGGTCTCCATGAAGCCCTGTAGGATGTCCTTTGAATAGCCTGCTTTTTCCAGGGTAAAACCAAACTCGTCAAAGAATATGGCCAGCCCCTTGAACCGCTCTTTGAAGGCCGAACTCTTCACCAGTTTTCGGAGTATGGGAATCAGATTGCCGGACCGGGCCTGAAACTCAACGCCGCCCATCATTTCCCTAAACGCGGTGCGGAACTTGTCCAGCATGTCCGAATCGTAGTTTTTGAGCCCGGCGCGAAGTTGATCAACGGTGAGTCCGGGAACCACCGCTTCGAGCGCCTTGCCGAAGTCCAGGTAGAAATTCCGTATGCCGCCTTTGTCTCCCTTCTTTTCCCACTCGGCCAGCTGACGCTCCGCCTCGTCGAACTCTGTTTCCACGCCGGCATCCAGCCCCTTGGCCTTGCAGGCGTCGAACACAGCCTTCATGACCACATCCTCGAAGTGACGCCCCGAGTGGTAGTCGCAGATCGCCACCAGGTACTGACCGTCCTTGCGGATGTTTTTCAGCAGCTTGGCCTTTTCCGGATCAAGCTTGGCGTAGTTCTCGTGAAACCCGGCAATCTCAGGGTCACCGCTGGACCGGCTCAGCACATTGGCCGTCATCAGGCACAGGTGCGACTTACCTGTCCCATAGGAGCCGCTGAGCAAATAGAATTTTTTGTCGTTGGGCTGATAGAGACCCCGGCAAATGCGCTCAAAAGCAACGCGGTGGGCCTTGGTCGGGCGGTACATGGCCATACGGTCGGCGTTTTCTTGGGCAGCTTCAAAGGCGCTTTTTAGCTCAACGAAATTTGCGTAGCCGGATTTTAGTTTGACTACGTCAGCAATTTTATTCATCAAAAGTTCCTCCTAAAACAATACTTTTCGCCGTGTAGCACTTAGCTTTAATGACACACGCTGGACAATTTGCTTTCTTGCCGGTACAAGTTTTCCTTCCATGAGCGACTAAGTTAACGTGTAACTGCTTTGCCATCCCTCCAGGCAAAAGCATGTCAACGATTTTGTGTGCCTGATCGCTTGACGCTGATTCTGGTAAAAGCCCAAACCGCCTCAAGACTCTTGTTGCATGTGTGTCCATGGGAGAAATGTCAATTCCAAGTGAGTACATCATCACGCATCTCGCTGATTTTTCACCAACTCCAGGCAAACTTTTGAGGTAACGTTTGGCTTCCGCTGCTTCAAAAGTCTTCAGTGGATTCAAGGAGACTTTGCCAAAGTCAAGGTGCAATCTCTGAGCGATTTTTTTTATTTGATTAGCCCTCAAACGTGAAATACCTAAAGGCTGGAGAATTTGCTCAATCCTTTCTTGCGGCATTCTAATTAAACTGTTCCACGATCCGCACTCCCGTCTCAATCTCTTGAAAACTGGTATATAGCGGTCAGGAGGAGTCTTCTTAGACAATATGATATAGAACACTTCGTTGGTGGGGTTTTTGTAGTTTCCATGAAGCGGAGAGGAATAAGTCGCTTCCAGATGTTGATCGACCCAACGTATGTAACGTCGCCACAATTGTTTGTTTTTAACAACGGCGTCCCACGAACAAGAACCATTACTGCGATTGATCAGTTGCATTGGTTCTCTCCGTGCGGTTTGTTAGGATGGGTGAAACAGAGATTACACTCACAGGCATCGCATGTTCGGATTTTCGTGTCAGGGTGTGTCGCAGGACAGATCACGCCTTTACCAATTGGGTTAGTGTGCACCCATCGGTGGTGTTCCAAAAAATTGATCTCAACATCATCAGCCAAGATTCCGCCAAAAGCGGAGTATGTTTTGCGAGCTTTTTCTGGAACCCAAGCTTTTCTGTCATCGCTACTAGCGTCGAGTGTGAAATTAATGACAAAAAGTTCAGGATCTATCTCGGATGCTTTGCGATGCCGTGTGTACACCACGCAGTCAACACTTCCAGATGACACTGAGCGTATTTGTTGGGCCAAAGCATTTGCAAATTCTGGGAAAGGTGCCATTTCTCCTACGTGGGCAAAACGGATACTTGGTCGGCGTTTGAAACCGGCCGGCAGGAAAGCTAGTTCATTATTTGAAGCTCGAACAGCTCTTTGCGTGTGTTTCATCATCTGTCCCATGATTACGGAACGATCTTTACTGGAACCTTTTTCGTAAAACGCTGCAATTAGTCCATTTACAACGCCTCTGATCAATGACAATGGTGCAGCATCCAGAACATCGTGAGCGTAGCAAGCAGAAGCACAGAGTTTAGTAGGCTGGCAAGTAGTCAGGGGCATTCTAACACTAGTCCCTTGTTTCTTGCTTTTGCCAAAAAAATTGCCATTGAACAGCTCTGAAGGAATGGAACCATTCTGCTTTTTATTCCACTCTAAAATTGAATGTTCGATTGTACTTTCAACTAGTGTACGCACTCGAAAGACATGCTGATTAGCGGCTACAACCAAATCAGCCGATTCATTCTTATTTCTTGATAGACAAGAAAGAGCGAAATAACTATTTAGGACATCGTAGAATCTATTTTTTATATTAGTGAAAGAAAAAGACTCTAATTCTTTTGGAGCAACGGCCTTAAGTTCTATTGCCCATTGAAGCGTCTTTTCACGTTCATCTTTAGTGTTTAATCGACCCATTATCCTATTCTCTGTATTAGTTCAGCTTGCTTTCTTGAACTTTCACTATCTCTTTTCCAATGGCCTTTGCTAATATTGGAGGAACTGCGTTTCCAATTTGTTTATACTGTTCAGTCAAACGGCCATAGAATTGGACGCTGTCAGGGAATCCCTGAGCACGAGCACATTCACGAACAGATATTACGCGGTCTTGTTCAGGATGTATAACCCTTCCCCAGTAAGGGTATGGACGAGTCAGAATAGTGTTAAAGGTTCCTTCCCAGTGAAGTCGTCCGAAGCGATTGTCATACCTTTTATCACCATGCCGTGCCAGATTCCTTGGTTTTAAATGATCAGGCAGATCCAGCCAACCAGCACCAGGTCGACGAGGAACCGCAGCAATCCTTTCGAACATGATTGGGCCCATTTTTGCACATGCATGTTGGGTCGGCTTTTTAGCATTCCCCCTCAATAGTCCTTGATACTCCGATGAAGAACCGCTTCTGTAGACTTCCCCGTTTGACTTTCCGCCGTTTTCTATTTTCGGAAGATCAGATATAGCATCACCGACAGTAATTGTCTTTTGAGGCTGCCAAAATAGATCCGGTGCTTTAGGCGGTCTTACAACATTTGCACGGAAGGCTTTTGCTCCAAAAATTGTTGTCCGAGGAAATTCATGGGTTGGATACGGAAATTCAGGCAATGGTAAATAATTTTTTACTGCATATAGAAAAACTCTCCATCGATTCTGAGGCAAACCGTAATTGCCGGCTTGCAAAATACCCATTTTAGTCTTGTATCCACATTCTTCGTAAGACTTTATAAGTGTTTTAATAACATGCCCATTTGACATAGAAAGGAGCCCTGGAACATTTTCCATTACAACAAGCGATGGTTTTAAGAAATCGACGAAATCCAAGAAAGTATCAACATGAGAGTTTCGCGGATCTTCCGGTGAACGGTGTCGATTATACCCGCTGAAGCCCTGGCAGGGTGGGCCTCCTGTTATAATGTCAACTTCTCCGGGCATGGGTAAGCGAGAATCGCCATCAACAAGTTTTTTATACAATTCTCTTGCATCTTCTTTAAAAATTTCTGTGTCCACATGTACATTGCTGTATGTGTCTGCTGCTGCATCCCAGTATTCGTTTGCCCATTTTATCGAGATACCAGCGTCCCTTAGACCCATCGAAAGGCCACCACAACCAGCAAAAAGATCGAATGCCGTTAATCTGATATTCATCAATCCGCCCTTTTTCCTCTATTGTGCGCTTTATCCGAACAGTATGCCAATTCTATCATACTCTTCTAGAAGCTTACGTTCTGAAAGAAATTCACCGAAGGCTGCCTCCTCCTTACGTTTCAGCACTGGAAAAGTTTTCATTAAATAGGACGAATCCAATTTTGTCAGGCCATATAGATGAGAAATATAGGCGTCTATTTCTGCTCGAAATTGAGCCCGCTGCTTATCATCTCTGCGATCTGGGAGGTGGTCATTTAAGCCAAAGTGAGGTTTCCATTTTCGGGAAAGTTTTACAGCTGATTCAGCAAGTTGTTTCCTGGTTTCTTGCTCATGCTTTGGTCCATATATGTAATTACAATCCTTAGGATACCAAAAATTTGGATCGTTCCACTCATCCTGAAAAACATTTTCCCAAAGATCAGCGTGCCTTTCCTCCACACAAATCAACCTTGCTGCTCTTGCGGTAACTGCCCGGAATATAACCCCCAATGAACCAGTTTCTTGTTGATTAAGTCGAAGCAAGGGAAGTGAGTACAGAAAGAAGTAGTTCAATGTCTCCATAACTTTCTGCCTAATTAAATAGTCCATCAGGTAGCTGCAAAACATTGATGTAAGCCAGAGCGCTTCCACATTATTTGGTCCATGGAGATTAAAATCAGCGTGGTATGGTGATACCGTAGGTATTTTATTTCCATGGAAAGCGGGAGGCAAAATAGTTGAGATCAGTGTCCTTTCGTTTGTTCCTGCTGCGATATCCCTGTAGCCCACTCGATAGCATTTAGTTTCCCATGCATTTTTCCCAATGGTTTCAGAGGCAACGTCTGCATCTACCCAATACCTGGGTGCCTCATAGAAATCGTCAAAATGCCATATCATTTTACCCTCATATAACGGCCACTTAGTTTCAGTGTTTTTAAAAATTGAACTGTGGTTAGTCATATGAAGTTCACTTCTAAATTGAACTGACCATCTACCCTCTATTTCGTCACCTAGCAATGGATGATCACCATAGATTTTTGAGGTTAAATCAATGTCCTCCTGTGACTGGAACTCCATGAGTGCATAACTATCACGACCCAGTTCCTTTACTTGCTTAAGAGTAATCTGTAATGAATGGCTATGCACTGATGGAAGTCTTTGGGGATCGTGCTGCATGAAGGCACAATTGAATGTGTCGGTGCTACCACCTTTTTCAATTGATAAAACAATGATTCTCTTTCTACCATCAACCGCTGTGAAGATTGTTGGCCAACGGTTTTCAAAGCTGTAAACGAACCTTACTCTATTTTTTGTAAACAACCGCTGCCTCAAAGGTATACAACCCTTGTTGGCATAAAAGCTAGCAGGTATGATGATCCCAATAAAACCTGTTTTTGTTGAAAGGGTTAGTGCCTGCTCCAAAAAAAGTTTAAACAAATCAACATCTCCACCTCCAAGGCTTTTATAGCTTGCTGGCTCCTTGCTAAATGTAACCTGTTGTTTAAAACCACTGCAATATTGTTCCCATTTTAAAGCAATAGAAGGATTTTCTTTCAAAAAACGGTCTGAGACCCTCTTTGCCAATTGCTTTTTATAAGAGCGAAACTGTGGATCATACCTTGAAAAGAATTCTTTGGAATTTGGTTTTATTTTGTCCCAAGGAGGGTTCCCAACTATCGCCTGAAAACCTGATCTCGGTATGTCATCCGAGTTTGGCCGAAACACATCGGGAAACTCCAAGGGCCAGTGGTAAAAGTGGTGCCATTCAAGATATGCTCTAACTGTGTCAAGAATCTTTGACAGCTTGGGATTCAGGGTGTCGGCTACAGACATCCCCTTTGCGAGCCGCTCAAATATCTCTTTATATTCATCGGGCTGGATTTCCGGGTCCATCAGGTAGGCCGTACACAGATCGGCCAAAGGGCGCAAATGGGACGTTGCATCGAGCGCTTCGTACAACACAGCTTTCTGGCTGTCCGTGTCGTCTTCATCGATCTGCGTGATGGACGCAATGCCCTGTCCAGCCTCGGTCAGGGCAGAGGAAAGATCGTTGTAGTCAAACAGCAGCCGTTGCGGGTCTTTCTTTTTGTTGCCCTCCTTTTTACGCTCTGGAATGTAGGCGAGCTGATCGAGTGATCGAATGCCGATAAGGCTGTTTCCGCAGCGAACGTGGTGGTCAAGAAAAGTCAGCTTGTGTTCGATGGCAAAACAGTTGAGCCAGAGAGACAGCTTGGCCAGGTTCACAGCCAGCGGATTGAGATCAACTCCGTAAATACAGTGGCGAGTGATGCGACGCCGCCAGTCATTGGGCTGGCTGGTCACAGAAACTCGCATTCCCTCGACATGGGGCACCTCTTCAAGCAGGGCGACAACCAGTCCGGCCATCTGGTTGGCTACGTCCACCAAAAAGTGGCCGCTTCCCATTGCCGGATCGCAGACCTTGAATTCCAGCACTTCATCTTCGACAAATCGTTCGACCAGCGCTGAGGCAGCCATAGCCGCCCCGCGGCGAGTGCCTACATCTTGTCCTTTCCGCGCCTGCTCTAACAGCTCGTCGAACCGATTTCGATAATCCTGCTCAAATTTTTTATTGAGTGGTTGGACAATGGTTTTTTCGTTGAGAAACCGAACAAGCGACTCCGGCGTGTAATATGAGCCGGTTTGTTTACGCTCCAGCGCGGATTCACCAAAATAGACATCACCTTTTTTAATGAGGGTGTCACCTTGCTTTCTGGTTGTCTGGGAAGCCAGCAGCATTTCCATACCCTTCTTGGTGCGGCGGCGAATACGGTCGGCGTCGGCGAGCATAACCGTGTACTCCAAGATGTTCTCGTAAAGCTCGCCAAGGTGGCGAACCTCAAGGTCTTCATAGGGTATGGCATACTCTCCATCGGGTTCGTTGTTGTAGGGTTCGACAAACGCCAGCAGGTAAAGCGCTCGGCACATAAAATCGTTGCGCAGCTGATGTTGACCCAGGAACCGCTCCTCTTCGTCATCGAAGAGGCCTCCGTTGTAGCCCATGATGCCGTATTCCGGGTCGCCGTCATTAACGGCGTTAATCAACCCCTTGAGATGCTTCCACAAATCATAATGATCCGTGTCACGGCGTTCCCCCCAGCGGAATTTGCGGGCCTCCTTGCAGAGCGTTTGGATGGAGTGCCGCTGGTAGAGATCAGCTTTTTCCGGGTCCGAGGGCAGCAGTCGCCGGGCCTCGGCATAAAACAGGAACAGGCAGCGGTAGATCAGTTTGACGGCGCTTTCGAAGATTTCCGCCCTTTCTTCCTCCGTGTACTCTTCGCCGCTTTTTTGGGTGTCAAAAATGAAACCGTTGCAGATGTACTGCAGGACCTCGTCCACCTGGGCAAGAAACGGTGTTTTGACGCTGTCTTCAAGCACCTGCTCCGATTGCTCCCGGTCACGGTCGAGCCTGCACTTGTAAACACCAACGGACTCATCCTGCTCCCTGGCCTCGGAATCATCAACGTCTTCTACAATGAAGGAATATTTGTGGAAGAATCGTTCGAAAAGGCCGTATTCCGCTTCATCTGACCCTTCCAAAGCCTGCTCCAAACGTAGTTCCACGTAGTCTTCATAGGGTCTTGAACTCTTGGTGGAGTATAACCGCCAAATGGCACCGTTGGTCAGGATTCCCCAGTTGAGCTTTCGTTCTTTGAGCTGCGCCAGAAGCTTGGCGGGGTAAAAGCTGCCGACGGTTATATTGTCAATGTCTGAATCAGGGGGCGCGAGATAGAGCACGCCAATGCAGTCCTTAAATCCCCAGTCTTCGAAAAGTGGGTAAACACCTGGAGTGGTTGGATTGCCAGGTGGGACGAATTCGAGATAGCTCAACGCCTGTTTCAAGAAAGATTCCCACAGGGACTCGGTGTCCTGGGAATTCCGAGACCGCCACGTTTGCGCCAAGGTGGCCATACGGCCTTGAGCGGCATCGTCGAGTTCGATTATACCTTTCAATTCCTCGATAAAAAGTGAGCTGAAAAGGCCGTTATTATTCATTCTTTTTCCTTATAGAAACTTATGGGATTTATCCTCTGAATTTCTCGTTATCACTCAATTCTGGCATCAAATGGCTGCACTCGTGATTTTTTGCCCACTCAACTGTTTCTTTCCACCTCAACAGCTTCTGCAACCCAGTTGTTTCATGCCATGCCGCAAGAATTAATGGTATGGGTGGTTTCTCGCTTTCCGGCAGAGCTGCTTTCCTCCAGACCTGTAGCAACGATTCATAAACTTCATTCCATTTCGCTGGTAATGGACAGAAATATTGTTTTTCTTTGTTGCTCATAGCGCCAGTGTCTCCCGTTGATCGACAACAAAAGTATATTGCTGGTACCGTCGGAATTTGCGGGTCGCAATTATCTTGTCGTGTTGAAGAACGAATAAGATGCATGGCTTCTGGTTCCAAGTTTCCACATGACTGGCAAACTGTTCGACGCTGTTTGTTTGGCCGGACCAGGTGGCCTTTAGAAACTCAACACCGGAGACGATCAAAACAGGAGCCTTGTCATACCCCTTCAGAAACTCGAAAAGGCTGGGAATCAGAAATTGGCTAATTTTCCTGCTGAGCTCCGCGTCCTCAGAGAAAAGCTCCAACAGATTGAGGTGTTCAGATTTTGTCTGATGAGCCAACTCTGCTGCCCACTCTTTTTGGCCTTCATACTCATGGGTCAGAACGATACACGCCCTTCCACGGGGGCGGGAGGGCATGGAGCTCACAAGTTGAACCATGTTGACAGGATCGCTCATTGAAAAATGCCTCCCGGTGATTGTTTGGTGTCTTCACGCGGCTCGTGGTCTTCAAAACGGGCGGACAAAAAACTGATCGCCGAAAGGCCCGGCTTGAGACGAATTTGATCGAGGTTGTGGGTGGTTTCGTACCGCAGCCAGCCACGGTCGTGAAGCCCTTCGATCTGTTGTCGGAACGATGCGACATCAAGCCCGAAAACCATTGCTGGAGAGCCGGGCGCAGCCGCCATTTCGCTGATCTGCGCAAGCTGCAATTCATTTAATGCACAGAAATCGTAAATCATGGCCGTCAGAACAAGTGGATTGAACTTTAAGAAACGACGACGATAGATCCGTTCGTCATCAGATTTTTGCAGCAACTCCAATTTTTTAAAATTACGCTCCGTGTATGCATCTATGACAAAGCGAATTTCCTTGTGCACATGAACTTTGAGTGTTTTTTTAGTGTACTGACCTCTGAGCTTGTTGCGGAAATATTCTTCCCAACCCTCCTGAGTCATTGCTGTCTGTTCCGACAATAAATGATTAAAAACATCAAACCAGATTAAGTTCTGGTATGACCCTGCAGCTTTGTAATGGCACCACTCAAGAGTAGCTGAACTCTCTATGAAAATGTCGTGAGTCGCAATGATTAACCCTGTGGGGGTGAGGATTTGCACGTTTGGCTTAATCAAGCCCATTGCCGTGCCCATACTTACCAGGCCTTCTACTTGCCTATCAGCCAACCCTGTTTCTTCTTTTAACAATTTTCGTTTGATTCTTTTTGACTCTTTTTGTTCCAGGAGAAAATTTAAAACGCGGGCAAGCTGATCGAATTCTAAAAGATAACTGTTGCTTACTTGAAGCTTTCGACGGATGCCCTTTTTTTCGGAAGAGGATTTTCCGGGGATCTTAACTGTTCGTTTGGCTTTCGATTCGTGCCCTCTCTCTTCATGTTCAGGTGAGTTTTGTCGCTCTATCGATGGCTGGCCTTCAGTTACTGGTTGCGTTTTGATTTTTAGCGGTCTGCTGGACAATGAATTTTGAGGTGACAGCTTTGGAGTAGATGGAGGATCTTCAAAAAGCTGCATTTGACCGGCGTCTCCGCCAGTTTTCAGCGGACGAGCGGTTTCAGGAGCTATTTTTCTGGTTTTTATGCAATCGATGGCCTTCAACAGAGCAATAGACGCCTGTCCGAGTCCTTTTATTTTTTTGAGGTTATCACCCGAAGCGCCAAGAACTTCATCTAAATTGCCAAAGACTCGAAGGAGCTCTTCAGCAATTGGCTGGACATCCTTACGTCCGATTGCATAGGTTAGAAGCAGTTCAAGCAACGCTTCATCAGAGCTTGACTCTTCATCGCCCGACAGGAAGCGATCTCTGAGTCTTTGCCTGTGTCCTGTTTTTCCCTTATCCGCCATGTTTTTGTTCACCCTTCATACGGATCTATTTTTTCTGGCGTCTTTTGTCCTCGGCCCCCCCACTGCGAACCCACTTGTCGACCTCTGATTTGTTGAACTTCCAGAGCCGACCGATTTTGTGCCCGGGCATTTGCCGTTCACTAATCCACTTGTAGACCGTATCCCGCTTAATCCCGAGATGGTCTGCAATCTCATCAACTGAAAGCCATCGGTCTTCCATCTTTGGTCTCCATTTTTGCTTGGTCCGGTAAGCTGCCTCACTGAAGACAACAAAAGACTGATTCTTTGATTGGCCTATATTGTCTATTTCTCAAGGCAGCTATGCTAAATGGCCAAATATCCATTGGAGAATTTATCATAAGCAAATCGAATGTCAATCAGTTTAAGCCGTTAAAATATTGTTTTAAACGAATTAGACCGATTTTGTTATGATTCATTGCGGATAACGGTCGATTTTTTCCTGCAACCGGGTAGCAAGGTAAGGGCTTGCACCCATGAGAGCCTGGTGGATTTGACAGGCCTCTTCACGGTAACGGCTGATCTTTCCTGGCTTCCAGTGCTTGGGCGGCGGCTGAAGGTTGGTAATCCGGTCCGCCATTTTTACCATCCAGACCTCCCTCGGTTGTTGTCTCACCCTTTCGAGGCTGTCTGCCATCTGGCGCTCTTTGCGTTGCTGTTTCGGCAGGTCTTTACCGATCGCATCATCCTTGGAGAGAGCCCGGACACCGTCTGCAACTGCAAGCCCGAATGTTTCGACCAACTGGTCGTAAGCAGTGTCGGTGTCTTCAATCGTGTCATGGAGCAGAGCACAATGGACGGCGAGGTCTCCGTCCAGACCGGGCTCTTTTGCCAAGGCGGCAATCACCTCCATGGCAACCATGCTGAAATGCATTAGGTAAGGGAGGTCAGTGCCGGGCACGAGTTGCTTTTTTTCGCTGTTCCAGTGGGCTGTAGCCGCATACCTGTAAGCTTTGATGTAAACGTCCGGAGACCAGTCACTTCCCATTGTCAGCTCCCAATTGTCTTTAGATAGTCTTCGATTATCGTCTTTACCCGCTGCTGAACTTCTGCAGGGACAATGGACAACTGCTTGTAGGCTTTCACCAGAATTCTCTTGGTCGACCGGTCGAGCCTTTTTTTTACCCGCTTGTGCTGTGACAGCAGATAAAGAAAAAGGGTCACGGCCGTCTCCTCGTCCACCCCGGTGTCCACCAATTCCGATAGTGCTTCGATCAACCCATCCGATGCTCCTTGGTCCTCCAAGTCGCTTATCGTCGTAACATCGCCAACAGGACTGAACAGTCCGGTTTGAAGCCTGTTCAACCGGTCAATGAAGTGGTCCAGCTTTCGACGCTCCAGGTCTTCGTTACTCATTATGCTGTACTGGACCATCGGCTCGGAATAATTCGCCATTTTGCGCCTTGAAAACATCGGGGCCTCAAGGCTGTAGTTCATGTCCATATCCTGCACCACAGCACCTGACCCTCCCCAACCAGCTGCAAGCATCTGGGGGGTCTTGCGGAGAGCCGGGAGATCCTCGGCTTTTTCTCCTTCGGCCCTTACGTCGATCGCCAGGTAGTTTGTATAGGAGGACATCAGTTGGTACTTCACGCCCAGGGTGGCGATCTGTCCAGAATCATCCATCGCCCTCATTTCGTATGCTGCAGCCATTCGGGCCGTTGTCCCATGCAGGCCGGTCGGTGGTTGGCTGCCGGCCATGCTCTCCAGGGGCACCCTTTGCTCGAGTGTCCCTCCGTTTTCCAAATCAGCCTGAAGTTCGACCTCACCTTCTGGTTTACCTTTGAACCTGCCGAAAACGTGCAGTGTGTCGCCGTCGTAGACAGCGCTGACTTGTTCCGGAAAGGTTTTCTCAGGCTCGCCGGGCCAGAGGATCTTCAAGTTTTCGGCCTTGGGGAAATAGATCCGTTTGAAATGCCGGACGATCTTTTCCGCCATGTCCTCGTTGGGAGAAACCAGCTCGCAGGCCCCGCCGGTGACATCGGCCAGGGTCTGTACGAAGGCCTCCGACACGGAACTGCCCACCCCCACGGTGAAAAAGCGCACCCTGGATCTATCAGCCATTTTTGTCACTTTTTCCCAGTCCCACACCTCGCCGTCGGTTATCAGAAGCGCCTCTTTCGACAGTTTGCTGCGTGTGGCCCCTTTGATCGTCGCAGCGATCGCCTGCCCGATTTCGGTCCCCCCCATGTCCGCGTCCAAGACCTCCAGGAGGTTCTTTGCCGTTTTCAGGTTACCGGCATCCGCAGGCACTGGCGAGGGGAATAGCATCTGGTAGGAGCTCCCGAAGCGAACGACGTTGAACTCATCTTCCGGCCGCAAGAGTTCGAGGATTTCGTAAAGCGCCTTGCGGGCCTGGGCGATGGAGTCCCCGCCCATGGAGCCGGAGCAGTCCACGATGATGGTGATGCACCTGGGTGTGCGTTCGGGTGTGGTCGGGAGCCTGGGGTAAAAGGAGGCCAGTGCGACGTAGCCGTCGCCTTCCGGTTCCACATGTGCGGCGCTCTTCTCGTCTGCCTCCATGGAAAGATTCAGGACAAAATCCCGGTCCATCAACGCCTGCCCCTTTTTCAGGGTAACGACCGTCTTTCCGTTTTGGGACTCGGAGACGATTTTGTGGGACGGGCATTCAACCGCAGCCCGGGACAGCATGCCGGAAATCGACACAGTGACGGCAAAGGGGTTTTCGTTCGTCAAATCGTATTCGGGTGCCTGGTGCGGCTGGACGCCGAGGTTGTCGGGATCTCCGTATCTCGGCGCGACGGTAGTCGGCAGGAAAAACCTCAGGGAGTTGTCTCTCCATTTGAAAAGCTCGGCATAGGTGATCGATATGTCGATGGCATCTTCAGGTTGCAGGTTACCGACATTCATCGTGTAGAGGCCGGGATCGACCTGTTCCAGCATAATCGCCGTGTCCCCGTCTGTTATGGCGTCCTCGTAGCGTTCCTCCGCTTCGGACTTTTCGACGACAACGCCTTTGAGCTTCTTTGCCCGGGTCTTGATGGTCATGTCCAGCAGCACGGCCCCGAGGGGCAGCGGGAAAGTGTAGACGGCTTCGATGTTGATTTTTTCAAGGTTGCGGTAGCTCTGCTTTACCGTAACCTGGCAAAGGAGGTTTTCGATTTCGGCCTCGACGTTCACCGACTGCAGCGCGACCTTACCCTCCCCGACAGGTTCCAGCACTGGCGCTGTCATTGCTCTGTTCATGTCACGGATCCTCCTCTCGTATTTTTTGGGCCAGGTTCATCACCTCTTTGAACAAGGTGCGAACCTGTTCAGGTTTCAATCCGGCGCGCTTGGGCTCGATGTGCAGTTCGATGCCGTCACATACGTGCATGTGGCTCCAGACCTCGACTGTCCCTTGTTTTCTGGGCAGGGGCGGCGGAAGCGGCCGGTCGCCGGTTTCACCTTGTTTTTCACCGGCCAAAATGTCCTGGATACGTTCCAGGGACAGCCCGGCGGCTTTCCACTTGCGGATCGCCAGCAGCTGCTCCAGGTGGCTGTGACTGTAAAACGCCCCCTTGCCGATGCCTTCCGGCCGGTCCACCAGCCCCTTTTGGATGTAATACCGGACCGTGCGCTTGTTCATCTCGACCAAGGCGCAAATCTCGTCGATCGTGAATTTCTTGTTGCCGCTTTTCATGACACTAATACTATACAGTAATGATGTCACTGTCAAGATTAAAATAACACGAGGTTGTGACAGATCAGGTCAAAAATACAGAACTTTTTAATAAACTCTGCTTTCTTTCGTTCAATGATAAATTGACGGAGGCATTAGCCCTGCAGCCAGGTTTTATAACGGTCAGCAATGGTTTTCAGCCAACCGGCATCAGCCATGGAAAAGAAACCATCGCCTATGATCAGGTGATCGTGCAAAGCTGTATCAATACTGGCCAGGGCCACATACACCTTGACGGTGATCGCGCGATCATCGGCCGATGCCACAACGCAGCCACTGGGATGATTGTGGGCCATTATCAGAGCGGAAGCGCCGAGCCTGAGCACCTGTTTGACGATTTCTCGCGGGTAAATCGGTGCACTGGTAACCGAACCTCTGAACATCTTTTCGATCCCCAGGACCTGGTTCTTGGCATCCATGAAAACGCAATACATGGCCTCTACATCCGGATGCCGGGCACAGACTGGCTTGAGGACGTTGTAAACTTCCGTTGCATTGGACAACCTGTGGCCTCTTGCCGATTCCTTGACCATTGATGCGAATTTTCCCGATCTTAAATCCTGCCAGAATTGTTCTTGGGTCGACATGTTTCACCTCCCGGAAATGTGAAGGCCCTTCCGTTCATGCGAAAGGGCCTTTGGTATTAGTGTTGATGGTAGTTGCGAGTTAATTGAGCACGATTTTGCGTCGCGGACGTGTAAGGACGTCGGCCATGGCGACCTCCACCTGCTGCATGTCCCGAGCAATTTGTTGTTTGAGGTGGTCGTTGGAGCGAATCGCGTTGGCCGAACGGTTGCCGAGGATCGCCTGGGCGCGCTCGACCAGTTCGGCCAGTTCCGTGTCCCGGAACAGGTTGCGATCTTTGAATGTTTCGAAAAACTCGTAAAAGTTCTCCACCGTGGTATTTTTGAATACCTTGGGCTTGCCGTCGGGACCGGTGGCGAACCGGTCGGTGATGCGTTCGATCAGGCCGGCAAACTCGCCGCGAAGCGATTCCACAGCCATCTGGCGGGCCTGTTCCATGGTCTGGACAAACTTCTCTTTTTCTCGCTGATAAACCTCCGGTGCCAATATGGCCGTATTGCCGTTTGGCACGTCCAGGACCACAAATCGCCAGCAAAAGGAAAATTTGCCGGCCACATCCACGGGATAATCCATTTCATTGAACAGCGAGCCCAGGTGCACGGCTGCTGCAGCACGCAGCTGTTCGTAATCGGCGATAAAGCCGTCTACGCACTGATTGAACTGGAATTTGAACTCGCTGAGCTTGTCATCCACGCGGTTGATCATCTCCTTGGGCATGAACACCATGCCTTGGATGGGAAAGGGCAGGCTGGAGGCTGCCAGGTAGGAACGACTGGCGTTGACCACGCGTTTTATCGGTTTCAACGCATCCGGCTCCACCAGCTTTTTGCTGGCGGTGAGCCACTCCGGCGTTGCGATCCTATCGGTCAGTTGCGCCGGCTGAATCTTGCGGGCAGCCCCCCAAACGCTTGCAGACAATTGAACCAGGCATCCTTTTTCGAACAGGTTTTCCATGACGCACTCCTTTCGTTGCCGATCATTGACCGGCCGTGATGAAAATTGATGGATTTGGGATGGATTGAGGAAAACGGAAAAGGCGGGTTACCCGCACAGGGGCAGGTATTTCTTGATCGTGGTGGGGCATTGCTGCCAGTAGGCGGGGGTCAGTTGGCGGGTGGTTTCGGTACCCAGCAGGTCTTTGATGAATTGGGCTTCGGCAACACAGCTGTTGCCTTTGAACCCGCGGGTTTCGATCCTGATTTCGCCATCGTCGGAGATGTCGATGATGATCTCTTTCATGAAAGTCCTCCTATCTTTAGGTCAGGCGCACATGCAACCGGATACCGGTAGGGGTTTTGCGTTCCACTACCGTGTAGGCTTTTTTGCGCGCTTCGATACGGGTTTTGGCCACGGCATAGGCCTGTTTCAACCATCCGCCCTGGCGGCCGATGGCCTTTTCGATGGCAGCATCGTAATAGTCGCAGTTGAGTTCCCAGGCGTTGTTGTTTTTAACCACTCCGATTTCATACCGTGCACCGGGGATCCGGATAGCGTGCTGGCACTGCGATGACTGGCCGTACCACTGGAATTGTTCCTGGCGAGCACAAAACTCCAAGTTCAACGCACGGCAGGCCTGCTTGAGGGCGGATAAATCCTTAACCTCCAGTTCGATTTTACTGATGTGCGACATGGCAATTGATCCTCCTGATGGGTTTGGGGGTATGGGCTTGAGCATTGTTGGCCCGACGGGCCCGGGTAGCAGCCCACTGCTGCAACGCAGTGATCTGCTCTTTCATGGTTTTGGACAGGGGCACGATGGTATCCAAGGCCGTGTCCAGACCGTCGAACAGAGCGTCCTTGGCCAGCTGCTCGATCTCGGCACCGGTCCACCCGTCGAGCTGGTCTGCATAGTCTTCGGGTATCTGGGCCTGGTAGCGGGCATTCATGATTCGGATGATGTCGATTCTTTCCTCTGTGGATGGCAGGTCCACGAAAAACATGGCATCGAACCGGCCGGCCCGCATGAACTCAGGTGGCAGTTGATCGATGCCGTTGGCTGTGGCCAACACTAATACCGGGCTGGTAGTCTCCTGCAGCCAGGTGAGAAAATGGCCGAACATACCGGCCGTGGTACCGCCATCTGTTTGGCCCGAGGATTGGACCCCGGCAAAACCCTTCTCGATCTCGTCCAACCACACCACGGCTTTACCGAAAGCATCGATGGTGGCCGTGGCCTGTCGGATGCGTTGTTCGCTCTCACCAACCAGGGAACCTTTCAGGGCGGACAGGTCTAATCGGAGCAGGGGCCAACCCAGGATGGATGCGGCCGCTTTGCAGGAGAGACTTTTGCCGGTACCGGGGATGCCCACCAGCAGTAAAGCCTTGGGTTTGGGCAGGTGCTCATTGTCCGGTTCAAAGGCCTTCTTGCGGTTGGCCAGGTATTGTTTGAAGCGTTCCAGTCCACCGACATGGTCTTTCGGAACCGGCGGCCAAAACTCCATCAGGCCAGTTCGTTTGATCATTTGCATTTTCTGCTCGGTGACCACCCGTGTACAAAACCGCTTGGTGGTGACCAGGCTCAGGGCAAAGGCGGTTTCGCTTTCGAATTCGGTCAAGCCGAGCGCCGCATCGATGGCCGGCGGGTGAATGTCGACCCCGACGCTATCGGCCAGGTCCTGTTGAATGCGCTGCAGAGCCTGCCGGTCGGGCAGCTTGAACTCCAGGGCAGTGAAATAGGTACCGATTTCCACTGGCAATTGAACCGGTGGGCCTACCAGGATGAGGCAACACCCGGAGGCCTTCCAGATGGCGATACTGTTCTGGATCTCCTGGATGATCTCTATCGATGCGATGAAGTGGTGGAAGTTTTGTACCATCAATACCGTGTCGTTCTTTGCGGCCAACCAGCGCAAAGCTTCCAACGGGTCGGTAATGTCTTCGATGATCCTACCACTGTCGGCAGCACTGATGCCGCGCAAACAATCCCAGGTGAACGACTGCCAAGCGCCGGCATGGATGGTTACGATGGCGCGCTGGGGTTCAATGGTGGTGATGCATAGGCCTGGATAACCGGCTTTAAGGTAATGGGTGATGTCCATGATCCGTCTCCTTTTGCTTGGGTAGGGAAAAAAGCCCCATGCAGATCGCAAGAGGCATTTGGGTGCTGAGTTTAATAAAGATGGTCTTTCACCTGATCGTGATCGAAGTCCTCCACGTCACAATCCGAGTTGAACCGTTCCAGTTCTGCTGGTGTGATTAAAGGACCGACAACGGGTTCCACCCGGTAAAGACGAAGGTGCCCACCGAATTCCTTGCGCAGCTGGCCCAGTTCGGATATTGCTTCAGCCGGATCGTCAAAGCCGATGGGATCGTCATAGGATACGACGGTAAATCCCAGCGGGTGGATTGGATTGGCGATCACATAAATGGACGGCTGCATGCCTGCGGACCGTTTCTTCACTGTTTCGCGTACATCCACGAATTGATCGTTGTCATCGAGAAAGTCTTTGACATTGGTCAGCATGCCCTCGGCTGTCCACACGGCTGCATCTGTTTTTTCCAGGTCCGACTCGCGGGCAACTTGGGCCAGTGCATCAATGGCTGGGTCTGGTTCGTCGAACATGCGTACCTGGTCGATGATGCCACCATACACCTGGATGAATACAAATTTCATTTTTCACCTCCTTATTCATGATGATTGGGTTCCTGTCAGAATGAGGCCCATGACCTTTTCCGTTTCTCCGAGCACTTTCAGGCAGGCCGCATACGGACTCATTTTGATTTTCTCTGCGTAGTGTTCGATGTACTGGAAAGAGTTACCGGTGGTATCGACGATGCGTTTGCCCACCAGGCGGCAAAGGGCCTGAGCGGAAAGTTCGGCTACGATTTCTTGAAGCGGGTCCTGTCCTTTGGTGAGAGAGCCCTTGATCTTCTCGTGCGCGGCATGGGCCAGTTCGTGGAAAAACACTTTCTCTTCCGGTGCCGCCAAGGCAATTTCGTTTCGATCCGGCGAATAATAGCCCCGGTAGCGATAATTACCAGGCACCGCTTTGACCGAAATACCCCAGACCTGGGCTCTTTCCAAAAGCGGCAGTACGGGAAGCTCGACTTGTTCGTAATCCAGCGGTTTGCCTTCGGTGTCTTCGCAGGCAAAGACCGGGGAAGCTTTAAAGTAGCGTAATGTCTCTTTCTCCTCGCCGGTCTCTTCATCGACCTGGGCTTTCATGCATGGCACCAGGATATAGATGGCCTTGGCACCTTTTTTGACCCACCGATCGGCCTGCTTCCATTGCCTGAACCCCCTGGCGTCGGCTGTGCCGGAAAGGAACATCAGCGTACGGTTAGTAAAGGACCACTTGGTGCTGGGGATGTCCGGGATGGGATAGCTGGCAATGGCCACGGCCTCGGGGATGTCGCCGGATCTGAAATTCTCGACGATGGTGTTCAATACGGATCTTACTTTCTCGTTCATGAGTTTCACCTCCTTGAAAATGCCAAAGGCGCTTTTCGAAGTACCGAAAGCACCTTTTTGCGTTATTGTGGATTTGTGGAATTGGGGTGGATTAACTTCAGCGAAAGGTATGGTTGGCTTCTGTCAGGTGCGGTTGAACGGGCATTGATGACAAAAGCTGTCGTCCCTGCAGGAAGCACACACCCTATGAGCTGCGATCTTGCGGCCGAGATAATCGAAGATTTCGATTTGGGCTTTTGTCATCGGCAGGTTCATGGCCCATGCGATGCGCCGCAGCACCGCACTGCAAAACAGATTCAGCTCAGGCGTGTAGGCCATCTGAGTCTCCTTTTCCCCGATGGGATGCAGACTGTTTTGGCATTGACCAGCCGTTTCCCTTGCAAATCGTTTTGATTGTTGAGGCTCGTTTTACCGGAAAATATTCCTCATGTTCACAATCGACTTCAATGCCACCAATTGACAACGCCTTTAGTTCGGTGAGGCTGAAATAGCCCCACTCGGCCATCTGGTAGTCGTTGTTCAAAATAGCGTAGCCGAAGAACAAGTCTTGGCCGTCGTATTCGGCAACGTACCAGTCGCAGCCACCGATGAAAAAATGCATGTAGATTTGCTTGTCTTTGAGCGGTATATGCTCGGTGTCATAGAGCCTGGGTATTTGATCTAATCTTTTTTTACTGGGTACATTCCACATGGTTTCACCTCCTAAAAATGAAAAATCGCGTCACTGTGATCAGTTGACGCGATGGGTTAAAAACAAAACCGCCCGGTTAGGCGGTTTGCTGGTGTTCATTATTTTCAAATGACTGCTATTCAGCAGGGATAAAAAATATCTCTGTCATGTACCGACAAAATGGGCAGTATCGTTCACCAAAATCTTTATAGTTCTCCCCTTCGGTAAGCCAGATCAATAGATATTGATTGCCACACCGCTGACATGTCTGCGGTGGCGAAAGCTCTGTTCCATCGTTCATGTGCTGGTTATTCATGAATCAAATTCCTTTTTGGGTGTAGGTTTCAAACCACCATTTGGTCAAAAATACGGTGCAGGGTCCGGCTACACCTGACGAACCGAGCTATTTCGACGCGAACATCCCTTGGGTGATTGGCTGTTAAGATGCTTTGATGGAGCATTTGGAGGCCAACGATGGCTAAAATCACTCTACAACGGGTATCAACGTTCGTTACCTTCTGGCGCCCAAAGGTTGCGTTAAACCGCTGTTGGACCTTCCTCAGTACGCAATCAAAATAGTGAAACATTTTAGGGGCACTTCGACCAGCCGCAATGGGGGCAATAGGGGCAGTTACCGGAACGATAGGTCTTTTGACCGCAGTCTGGGCAGCGCTCTCCACCATCGTTGAATTTTGTTGTTTGTGGTTCAGGAAGTGCTTCGTATTCTCTTTTTCGGGAGCTGTTTTCGGTGATTTCCATGATAGACCTCCTTTGATTGGATAAGATTGTTGGCAAGACATCGAATTCTCCTTTCTGTTAATAGAGTCTCGGAATCCCGACTTTTATTAACCAGAGAAATGCTAAAAAGACGGGAGATAGCTCACGCTATGAAAAAAACCGGTCCCCTGACGGAGACCGGCCCCTACTGCACGGCGTCGATGTTACTGCTTTAGTTGTGGCCGTTAATGGTTGGTTTTAAGTTGGGATGTATCCGGTGCGCCTGTCGCTATTTGTTATCCGCAGCCGATACATTTTTCGGTTGAGCATGATGGATTGGATGATTGGAGGCGATTAAATGGCGGGTGGGTTGTTGATAAAATCCTTGACATAATTGATTTGGATTTTGGATTTATCCGGGATAATGAGAGTGTCGAACATCTCCCTGATTTTGATTTCTGCTGCCTTGTTGGTTGCCAGCATGTATTTTTGGTCAGCCTTATACTGTGCCAGTTTGATCAAATTGGAATGGATATCGGATTTACCAGTCTCCACCTGGATCGCCAGAGATCGGTGATAAGACTCGACAACGAGGTCAATGTTATCTTTTTCGACAAACGTAAATCCTTCTTGATTGAGGTAATGATGTTTGATTTTCTCGACAAAATATCGATGCTCCAATCCACCGCGACCGTTTAAGGCGAACTTTTTCCCGAGGATTTTCTTCCCGATTGATGTCAAATCATACAGTTTTTGTCGGTCAATCATGCAGGGTTTTACCAGCTGATGAGTGATCAGTTCATCGATGACCTGGTATCCTTGGGTGGGTTTCAGACCCAATTCTCTGAATCGCTTGACTACTCCGATGATCGGTTTTTGGGCTATGTTTTCCAACATGATCCGGCCCAGGGGGGATAAAGATTCTCGTTTTGGAATCGTTCGAATCGTGCTCGGTTGGACCAATGGCGTCGGTTTTGCCTGCAAATCCTGCAAATAGCCTCGCATATGGCTTTTCACGTCTTCATCGGTCACTAAACCTTTTCTCAGCGGAATGTGGGGAATGGACAATAGGATGGGGGTTGCCAATCGATCAGAGCGGCAGATTGCCTGACCGATGGTCAGCATTGAAAGGTATTTTTTCTGATTGGGATCCAGGAGCATAGCATTTGCGATGGCCTGTACATCCTGATTCAGCGACATGGCAAGTGCGAACTTGGTGGACAAATTGCCCAGGGCCGAGACCGACATCTTACTCGGGTGTTGATCGATGATGATCATCGCCTCGCCCAATTCACGGATCTCCCGCATGATCACATCTGCGATATCCTCTTCCTGTCGGGTTTTCAAAAACAGATGGTGCGCCTCTTCAATGATCATGAAATGCTTCAATATCTCCCGTTCGGGTTGACGCATCCGGTAATGATATATCCATAATAATAAGGTGCCGATGACAAAGGCTTGGTCACAGGCGGAAAGCCCGTCCAACTCGAGGATCACCTTTTTTTTAAGTAGATCGGGGATGGAATATCCCTGCTCGCAGTTGACCATCTCACCCAGACCAGGATAGTTAATGGCGTTCAAGGTCCGCTTGACACTGGCCCACCATAACAGCTCCCGCGCTTTCTTTTTCTGCTTTAAGACCTTTTGATGCATCTCCTTGAACGTTTTTTCATCCGCATTTTCCATCAACACATCAGCCGCACCCAAACCCAAAAAGTAGACCTTTTCAATAAGCTGCGAAAGTTGTTTGGTCCACACATAGGCTTCAATCCCCTCGGGTGATTGTTTTGGATTGAAATAAAAAGGCACCTCTTCATTCCGGCCAACGGTAAAAATCAAGATCTCATGGCCGGTGAATTCTGGTTGTTTGATCAGATCCCGATAGTTGCGTTTATAGTCGAAGATCAAAAAAGGATGATCTTTTTTGACCAACTCCCGGATGATGTTGACGGTCAGGGTGGTTTTACCGGACCCGGTTTTGCCGAAGATCCCGCAATGACGAATCCACTCTTGCGTTCTGATCCCGAAGATTCCCATGGACCGATCCGGATAAACAACATTGCCGATCGGATAGTCTCCGGTGAGTTCAGTTGACTCTGGCGGTGGCAGTAAAATTTGTTCCGATGGTAAACCTGGCACTTTCTGGGCGATCAGCATGTCCAGCAAGGTTTCGATCTCCTGCCGCTTTCTAAAATCAGACTCAAAGGTATAACGAATGCGCAATCCGTTCCACTGGGTAAACGGCAGCACCGGTTTCAACAATTTGAATTTTTCTTCAACACGATCCATGGCACACCCTTGAACCATCATTTAACCAAGCCTTGTTCACAAAACCCTCCGCAAGTGCATGGATAATCGATCTCATTGCTCGAAATCGTTTTTTCATGCACCGATTCAACCAACAACTTGGCGTAATCCAGCAAATGTTCATCGATATAAATAGGTACCGGTTCCCCGGGCTCAATTAAAAAGTGGATCCACACGGCGTCGGGCATCTCCTGATAGCGTTCCTGATAAAGCAGCGCATAAATCATTGCCTGGCGCTTGATGTTATCCGTCAATACCGCTTGCTGGGATGTTTTGTAATCTATGATCACGGCTCTTCCGGGATCCTGGAAAACCGCATCGATGATACCCATCAGGCTCAACGCGTTCGAAAATAAACGAAGCTCACTGAAATCGGGACATTTCAAATTGTGCGTCAACAACCAGTTGCTGTAGTTTAGTAGCATCTTCTCGCTTTGCTGACGAAAATCTTCCAGACTCGCTTTTCCCATGTTGAGTGCCTCTAATTGCGGGTACGCATGACTCCAAAATCGGTTAAAAGTGGTTAATAGGTCGGAACGGATGGCATCGATATGGGTTTCCGGATGGATCCGAGGATGGTTTTTTTGAAATTCATGCAAAGCGCGGTGAACGAGTTGCCCGCGAATTAAATGGATCGATGGTCGACTTTTCAATCGTTGGATATAGCGCAGGTAAAATTTTCGGGGGCAATCAAGATAGATGTTAATGGCCGTGGGTGATAGGATCCGCTTAGGAATTTTGATCACCTCGATTTTTCTTATTGAGCACGGAAACGAAGACCGAAATGATCTCTTCAAGCTGATCGTTTTCCATCAATAGCGCATAGCACAACGGCGCGCTGACTAGTTTATTCACATCGTTACGGGTTACACGTTTCATATTGATTCCTCCATATTCTGACACAAGGCCTGCTTGTGTTGCTCTTCCAATGCTTCGATCTTGGCAAATCGCAGTTCCTTGTTCAAAAAGCTTAGATCCCGGAAAAAAGCAGTTTCTTCCCGGCGCTTTTCTGCTTCCAGATCCAGAATTTTATTTTCCAGGTCGATACGTTGTCGGTCAAAAAACTCTCCGCCCCTGGAAAGGATCAGATTCCTGCAAGTGCATTGGTCGTAGTTGATCCGATACAACAATTGCCCACTAATGTATGACCGCACACCCATGGCGGTATAAAGCATCTCGATTTTATATCGATTGAGGTCCTGTTTTTGTCGCAGGAATTCTTCGATGCCGGGTGTGTAGGTAGCCGACATAGGGTCATCGACCGCCGTATATAGCGGGCTTGATACTGCAGGACGGTACCGGTTTTCATAGTCAAAATAGTTTGGATCCGGAGGAAGATACGGCTGGTGTGCGTATCGTTCAGTGGGCTGCGAAGGGCTCTTCAGGTACATTTTATGGCCTCATGGTACTTTTATTACTGGTAAGTGGTACAGCTATATAAATATTTCGCTGATTGACCTGACTATAGGAATGAGAGCTGAATTTTTTTCTGCTAACCATACAAACTCCTGAGGAGGGATGAGATGGGAAACAATTACGAAAATTTTGAAGAATTACCGGATGAATTTCTTGAAAATTGGCAAGAGGATATCCCGGATGTGCATTGGGCTGAGAATATCGCGAAAATTCAAGATCCAGAAATTCGTCAACGGGAAATCGATGCAGCGAACGAAATATTGGAAAAACAGCAGGCCGTAAACGAGAAACACAAAAGTGGGGAGATGAACGACTATCATTTTTGGGAGGCAAACACATTTGATCTGAGGCAGGAAAAGACGAAAGCCTCAACCCGAAGCGCATTGGCTTCAGAAGGCCTGAGCTTTGACATGTTAGGTGATATCGCTGAAGATTGGGATTTTGTATCTGCGGACAAGCAGAAAATGATGGGACTGAAAGATGACCTTAAAAAAACGATCAGACGTCTGGGACCAGGTCCAGCTCAAGAACTTGCCAACAAGCAATTGGCGGAAGGAAAACTGTCAGATGAGGCCTACAAAATGATCTCCAGACAAGTGCGGCTATACAAAAAATAGGGCTCTATTCTTACTCTATATTTATTGTATTTTTTAGAATTTATTTGAATTTATTTATTTTTCTCCTATTTACTTAGATTAAATACGCATACGTTATTTTTCTTTCGTTTTCATTGATTTTCGCTAATTTTCTTTATTTCACCCTTTTGGCCTATTGGCCTTGCCCAGCTGCTATGCTGCCCACCCCCGGCCCTACGGGCCGGGGGCTATAAATTGCACCGAAGGTGACTAACATTTTTGCACCCTCATATTTTATTTCTTATTCTTTCCTGAATCTTCACGATTCTGTCTTCTATATTTTTTATATCTGCCTGAATGATGCCTTCGATTTTATCCTGTTGAAGCATCTTTATGGCCTCAATCCCCGATTTGACCCAAGCGATTTTCTGCAAAATTTTTTCAATTTCTGAAATATCCGCTCTTCCTTTTTGAACTTGTTCCCAGCGTTCATTGACCTCAGTGTAATCCGCTTTTACCTGACGGATCAGAATAGTCTGTTCCGCCAATTGATGATCCAGGTCTTGATAAAATGGATTATTCCTATGCATATCCATCTCTCAGTGGCTTTGATTTAAATACTTTTCGCTGACCTTGATCCGCTAAATTATAAGGCTAACTGTCTCCCCCATAACCACCTCTGACACAAACCAACAAATGTGGCTTTGTGCATATGGGGGTCTGTGCATATGCACCAGTGTGTAGGATTTTGAGAATCCCGCACGCCTTCAAGCGAATTTAACCATTCGCAATTTTTCCATGATAGAGCAAAACAATACCATTTTCATGGTAGTGTGCTCTATCGCCACTATTATTTTCGCCCACAATAGTCATAGAACTTGATTCTATGTTTGAGATGATCCGCAACTCGCTGTCAAGAGATTGTTGCCATCGATACCTATCTCACCTTCAATCCTGAACTCTTTTATAATGCCCGCTATTTTCCTAAAAAGTTGTTTCGGGAAACAGGATCCTTCGGCAATCCCGACAAAAAGCCCACCGGTTTTTGTTTTCATAGTCACCGAGGGAGATGCCGCATCCCGAACATACTCTACAGATTATCCGATCCCATTGAGGATTCGATACTCGATATCGAATCGTTCTGGATTGTCGATATCCATATTGAAATTTTTCAATCGCCTTTTTGATTTCTTGATAAGCAGGCGTGTACATGCTTATCACCTCCATTGTTTTTATTGTTCAATGGAGGTGTAGAAGGAACATGTCGAAACACCGGCAAAGTGTCGCTCACCATGATCGATCATTGTCTGGCCAGCAATTTTTATCTGGATCCTTGAATGGTAACGGTAATTGCACCCAGCCATTAGAATTCTGTTGGGCATCCAAGAAATTGGAGACCGTAATGCCCAATAGACGCACCTTGATTTTCCCGGCATCAGTATTCGCAAGCAGCTTTTTGACCGCTGCTATGATCGTACTGGAGCTGGTTATCGGCTCTGGAAAAGTGACACTCCGCGTGACAGTTTGAAAATCATGATATTTGACTTTCAAGGTTAATGTCAGTCCTTGGCGATCTTCACGCCGCAATCCATCCGCCACCTTCCTGGCAAGATCATCAAGGATAACGATCATCTGGTGGGTGTCGTCAATGTCGCTTGTAAGGGTGATCTCTTTGCCGTATGATTTATGGGTACGATTGGGTTGTACCGGTCGATCATCCCGCCCATGTGCAATATGATAATAGTATGCGCCCACTTTTCCAAAGCTTTGGACCAAACGCTCAAGACTGATTTTTTTCAGGTCTGCGCCGGTTTTGATGCCCAGGTTTAGCATGCGTTCCTCGGTAACCCTCCCCACACCAAAAAATCTACGGATAGGTAATTGGTCGATAAACGCCGGTGCATCATCTGGCGTGATGACGGTGATACCGTTGGGCTTATTACAATCAGAGGCGACCTTTGCCAGAAATTTATTGAACGAAACTCCAGCGGAGGCTGTCAACCCGCCTGTTACATGAACAATTTGTGTTCTGATCTGCTGCGCGATCTGGGTGGCCGATGATAGCCCTAATTTATTATGGGTCACATCCAAAAACGCCTCATCCAAGGAAAGGGGTTCAACTAAATCGGTGTATTGAAAAAAAATCTCTCGGATCTGATGGGAAACAGTTTTGTAGACATCAAATCGGGGCCGGATAAAAAATGCTTGAGGGCAAAGCCGATAGGCAGTGGCGCAAGCCATTGCCGAATGAATACCGAACCTGCGGGCTTCATAGGAACAGGCAGCGACTACCCCACGGCTACTTGGATCACCACCCACAATCACCGGTCTGCCTTTCAGCTGCGGATTGTCTCTTTGTTCAACCGATGCATAGAAGGCATCCATATCGATGTGAATGATTTTTCGAATGAAGTACATGCGCTTGTGGATCAAAAAGGTTTTCTGAAATTGACTACACCATTCAATGGTCTGTCAACCATGTTGACACAAACCGAAAAAAATATAAACGACCAACGATTTCCTTACTCCGGGACCAAGGGAGTTTCCAATCTGAATAGACTCAGCGGTCCCAGTATTCAGGGGGCGCATATCGCGCCCATATCCTTCTGGCTTCTAAAATCCTACGGTTCAATTCAGCGATTTTTTGTTCGAGAGTCGATCGTCTATCGTAATCCCTGCAATTTTGAAGTTGAACAATTAGAACAGCCAACCGATCACGGAATTTGAGATCAAGGAAGTTTTCGTATCGTTTTTCTATTTCATCGCGTCCATCGGAACTGTTGATGGATGAATGTAAGATTGCAAGGTTCTGGATGTGTTCCATGATTTTACCCATTGCATATCCGTATTTGTCAAATGCAGGACGTTTAAAATCAGCGGAATTAAATGCACTGTATTCAGAATCAGTTGCAGTGACATCATGGAATGCAAATTCATCTTTGTTGTCATTTTTGGGAATCAACAGTAGCAATTCAAAATCTCTGAAAAGGTAACAGCGAATAAATTCCAATCGGTCTCGGATTTCATCATCGCTCATCTTGTAATAGGGATTGTTCATACGAATTGCGATCAAACCGGCTCTCGGCGGTAATAATTCTTCTGGGATACAGTTTTCTGTGTTCATGGTTAATTCCTCTGGGAGTGGGTCTTTGCCCCCTCTCTTTTTCAATTCATTAAAAAGAGAGGGGCCATTGTATTCGAAGTGGAGAAAAAGACATGAAAAAAGAACCTACCATTTAGTATATTGGCTTAAAGGGAATCGAGCCGACCCGGCAGGGGAAACCTTAAAATAGGGGTTTGCGATGAGCAAAAGGCGCAGCCGTCCCCTATTTATTGGTTTAGGCTTTGAGTAGGTTCTATTTTTGGAAACCAGTGAAAAATTCAAGAAATAATGGGGATACAAGAAGATTTGTAGAGATCGACAAGCAACCTGAGGCATTAGTAGTCAATGAAATCGAGAGGATCTTTGACATTGCGCATTTGCCGCAGCCGTTCATCGATAAAGTAAGTTTTCCCATTATCCAACGTGACAGTTGGTAACATCCTTGGCAATGTCGATTTATTTGTTTTCATGGTATCACGCTCCGTTTGATTTTTCACGGAGCGTGCATCTAAAGATATTCATCCGATTGTGGTTGTTCAACAATTTTCACTTTTCTGATAGATCAGACAATATTCATGCTTGATCGGTATCAGGAACGGATTCTTGTTCTTGTAATTTATTCTTTCGCTATGACAGTTATGCTGTATCTTGATGATGATGGACTTTAGTTGGCCGATATTGGGGTTTGATAGAAGCGTTCTGAAAAGTGGATAATAATTTCCATCTTTGCGTTTATCCCCGATGAGAATGGCTATAATACCGTATGGCTTGATTACGCCGATTAATTTTTCAACCGAACTGTTCAATTTATCCTCGAATTCGGCTAAGGTTTGGCAGGCGCTCAAATCGCAGGGATTGCTGGAGTACTTGATAATATCCCAGTAGGGAGGATGGAACCATACCATGTCAAATTGTTTGTTTGGCATTGGGTCTGAGGTGATATCAAAGCCTGATTTTAGGTCTCTGCCTTCGTAGAAAATGTTTCTTTGCCGGAATCTATTGATACCGGCAACCACCTCTTTAATGGTTCCGCTTCCTTCTGCTGGATCAAAAACGCTCTGGCATTTGAATCGTAGAATGAGATCTTTCACCAAGTAGCCGCTGCAATTGCCTCTGTAGCTTGAATCCCCCCACGGACCTCTATCTGGGTACGATACAACGCTGTTCAAATTTTCAATCTCGCTGTATATCCCATAAAAACCATCGCCATAGGTTCGGATTTTTTCTTCCAGGTTCCTTGTTCTGGACATTTCTGAAAGTCTGGCACGAATGGTATGTTGCGGGACTTCAGGGCGGATTTGTGTAATTTGAAGATGGATCTCTTTGATATGGCCTGAACCGTTTTCGGAAACGAATTCCAGGATCAGGTGTTTAATTGTGTGTTTCATCTTATCACGCTCCGTTTTTATTGATAGTGGAGCGTGATATTTAGAAACTTCCTTTGGACGAAAAATTCTCCAAAAATCAGCTGTCCTGATAGATAAAAAACAACCTAACATATAAAAATTAAAGGTACATTTTAATACAGATAGCCACATTTCTTGGCTTACTGGGCGTTCGAAATGAGGTTTTCCACAAAAGCTCATTCACATAAATACACATCTGCAGATATGCTGTACAGGTGACACTGTCTCTTTTCCCAAAAAGTTGATAATCGAAATCTATATTAAGAAGAGCTACTTATCCTTTTCTGGGTGAAACTATGGCAATCTGGGATATTTTTCGGCAACAGTACGTGGAGGGCAAGGTTCGGGATAGACACCGGCTCGCAAACGGCAATATCGGTTTGATCGTGGAGGATAGCGTGGACCAACGACGCTACCATGTGGAATTCAATGATGGCAGGCCCGGTTTGAATAATTTTTATGGGCTGTTCAAAACTCCGTTTGAGAACAAAAGTGACCCCTTATACAAACTCATTGCCAAGGGTGATTATATTGGAGTTAGCTTAAATTACAACAGGATCCCTTTTAAACAGGCCTATCAATTACACTCAGTTTCCCCGATACCACAATACCGAGCACCAATTACTCGATATAATCAGCCAAGGTTGTTTTCAGCACCCTATTGAACAAGGGCCTTTCATCGAATCGATGAAAGAATTGGTGAGGCTTTTAGAATTGGAAAGGATCTATAGCAAGCTGCTTTGGTAAGGTTTCTTTTCACACCAGCATTTTACGGTGACCTGCCCGTCGATAACAACCGATCAATTACCTGATTTGGCAGAGCTCCCATTATTTCCCGAGTTTTACCGTAGCGTCCCATGGAGACTACCCGTGCATTGATCAGCCCGTAAAGGTCTAAAAAACTGATCATGTCACAGAATCGGCGTTGAGTCAGTGGACGGTAATTTTGGATTTCACACAAACTTCTGTAGGTTTCGTATGATTGGCCAGTGGTGATCTTGATAGAACCGTTTCGCAAAAGGCAATAACAAGCTTGTAGTGCCAGTCGTTGCTGTACCGCCAGAACCTGGATTAGCTCTATTGTCTTATCCACTTCCAATCGGTGCTCGGCAATATCAACCTCATCCAATCCTAAATATCCCGAGCTATCCTCAGCAACCTGAACAGCCTTGGTTAGCAATTCAACGGCTTTCCGCGCGTCGCCGGTCTCACGGGAAGCATATGCAGCAATTTTATTTAAAGCTGCAGGATCGATCTTGTCAGTCTTGAGCGCCTTTTTTGCACGTAGTTTCAAGATCTCAAGCAAATCCAGTGCATCATATGGTTCAAAGATGATGTCGCTCTTCTTTAGAAAGCTGAGGATTCTTGGATCCAGGGTTTTTTCCCAGTCCAAGCGATTGGTCAACATAATCAATATCAAACGGCAATCGACCTTCCTTGGAAGAGTTTTCCCAAAGAAAGTAAGAAAACCATCTGGATTGGGTCGGATATTATCCACCTCGTCGATCAAAAGGCACAAATAGTCTGAACTTTTCTTAATAGCGTCCTTGATTTTTGCCTGCATGTACTCAACAGGAATACCCTTACGATATCTGCGGTTGGATTCATTTAGGGCAATCGCTGCTTCATTTAAGGCCCCGAAGTATGTTTTTGGAGATGTCAAATCGATATAGACATACTTAAACCCAATGCCCCGTCGAGCAGCCGCTTCACTGAATTTGGATAATACATGTATCAGTGAGACCGTTTTACCACTACCCGTGGGCCCATAAATCAACGCTGACGGCGGGTGTGATCTATCCAGTACCGGTGTAAGGTGGGCAATTATCCGGCTGAGCTGCTTTTGTCGGATTTTTTGATTGAAAATTTGGTTTAAAACAGCAATGCGCTCTTCTTCAGGAAGTTTTTCATCATCCAAGAAATCAGGCCGAATTAAGATAGTCCGATCTTTTCGAGCTGCATGCAGCGATTCAATGAGGATTTCGGTGCTGTCAAGGATAAGATTCATTTTCCATCGGAAATTTCCTGACCTTACCTCTTTTACCTTTTATATAAATATCTTTGGTTTCTCTTCTCAGTGATAACGCAGCCAGGTAGGTGGGAAAGTTTCCGATGGAACTTTGCTTTTAAATTTGAACGGTTTAATTGATATATATATTTTCTATATAGAAAATATAATAATATAATAAAGAGTTATAAGCGCAACCACTGGTGAGTGACAGTGTAAAACTGCAGAAGTAATACCTCTACCTTTTGAGTTTTGATTTCCATCGGAAATCTACCCACCCAGCAATTTAAAAGAATCGGGATCTATAAAATTGATCTAATTACATTTCGATGAAAAACGCCCTATTCATCATTGCATAACCAATGTTTGATGATTCCATCATTTCCTGCTCACTTAACATCTCTTCAGATCCGTCAATATAGTTTATTATCTCAAATTGATTTTCGCGTTCATTATACCATATATGACGACTACTCCTCAGCCCTCCTTTCAGGAGAATGAAGCATTCACATCCATCTATAGAACTTCTTTTTAGTTCTTCAATTGAAGTTATTAGTTTTATTTTCATTTTTTTCACCTTTAACGATTCTTGAAGACCGAGGGTCAAAATCAAACTGAAAGATGCTTTCTCGATATTTAAAAGAAAGCATCTTTAAAATTTAAGGGTAATTATCGATTGCGGTGCCAAGAGATGTCTTACGCTGAGCCTATATATCAACCATGAAAAAACCCACAGACACACATTTCCACAAAATTTAAATATCAGAAGGATTCATCCGTAAATATGGTCATTATCGCTATCGCCAATCAGAAAGGCGGGGTTGGAAAAACAACCATTACCTTAAATTTGGCCCATATTCTGAGTCGAAGTAAAAAGGCCTCTGTTTTAGTTGTTGATAATGATCCCCAGGGAAATCTGACTCGATCCTTTTTCAAGGAACAACCACCAAAGGAGGCTCATGTTCTCAATATTTACGATGAAAAATCGTTGAAACCGGCAATCTGTAATCCACGGTTGCATTTGTTATGGGCGGATATTTCCCTCGCGCCAGTGGCTGAACGCGATTTTTCAGTAATTTTCAGGCTGAAGGATGGAATAGAGCTTTTAGAACCGAAACCAGGCAAATCGTATGATTACGTTCTTATCGATTGTTTGCCTTCTTTTGGACATCTTCAGCTTGCAGCGTTAAATGCGGCCGACTTTGTTTTAATTCCAGTCCGGCCATCCCCATATGCTTTGGCGGGGATGCAAGCACTTTTTCAAACCATTGAAAAAACAAAGAAGTATTTTAATCCAAAGCTTAAGGTGTTGGGCATCGTGGTAAATCAGATCGATGGCCGACGAATCGTAATAGAACGTGAAATGGAGTCAGCATTGAGAGAAACCTACGCCGATCTAGTATTTCAACATCGAATCCAAAAACGCGTTCGGGTGGAAGAGAGCCCTTCATTCCATCAAAGTATACTCCAGTACGATCGGAAATCGCCAGCAACGATTGAATTTAAATCCGTAGCACAAGAGATGAAACGCCGCATCGCTGAGATTGATCAAAATGAATTCAAAAACTGAAAAAAAAGGAAGGTTCAAGTCCAAGGGAGCCGAAATCCTTGGCCAGAATGCACCGAGTAGCGTGGAAAGTTTTCTAAATGATTCTAATGGATCTGAGAGTAACCCACAATCACGCCAACTCTCAATTCCACAAAACCTCAATTCCCCAAATGAGCCATTAAAATCATCAAATAGCCTGGGTAGGTTACACATCGAAGTCCGGCTTGATATCGCTCAGCGACTGATGCAGTGCGTCTTCCAAAGAAAATGTGATCCCCAACTCAAAGGCCGTGCAACCCAGCGAGCCGTCATTGAAGAGGCTTTAGAGGAATATTTCCGGAGGCATTCATAATTCCATGGGAAAACAATATGTCTTGATAAAATTACCCTTAGAGACGGTCCGGAATCTAAGGAAACGCCAGACCCAGTTAGGCAAACCCAGCATCAATGATCTTCTCATAGATATGATTCGTGTCTTTGATGATCGCAATGCCACCCTAAAATGTACTGGCTGGCGAGATGCTGGGGGTGTTTTGGGTGATTGAATCCCACCACCATAATCCTTTGATTCGTGATATCGCGAAAATGGAACCACAGGTGGAAGGCTTCCAACGAAATGTCCGAAGCTTTTATTTTGATGTAATCCTGTCAACTGTCAAATGCCCCCAATGTGCTGGTAGACTTCGTATGGTCGACCAAAGTAAGTGCCAGTGTCAATGCGGCTCGACTTTTGACCCCACATTAAGTTTTCAGGTTAGCCCTTGTTGTGGCGCAAAACTGCTTCGGAAAACGTCTCACTATGTGTGCTCGCTATGCGGGAAATCCGTTCCTTCAAAATTTATTTTCATGGAAAGGATTTTCGACAAAGATTATTTTAAAGAGATGATGCGAACATGCCGGGACCGAAAAAAACAACAAAGGGAAAGGATGCGACAATTGCTGGCCGCCTCACGTTCTGATGATTTGGAGTTAACGGCTGATCCTGACCTGGATAAAATCCCAGGGTTGTTGATCGATTTGGATGAGTTCATCGGTTCTCATATTGACTCGAATCAAAATTATTCAATCAAACTCCCCGACTCATTCAACATGGTAAGATACCGTAATCATATCCTCAGAGACCTTAGTTGGAATCCCGTTGAATTTTCAGAGATAGCACCGTTAATCGATAATCGACGTAAAGACCGCGTCTGGCGGTTTATCACATTAATTTATATGCAAAACGATAAAGAGATAAAGATCCAGCAACTTGAAAATGATCTACTGATCCAGAGGACGTACAATGAAACTCACGGTTAAGGATAAGGACTTTTTGGAGCAATTGAGAGCACTTCTCGATTCAAAGGACTTATCCATCGATCTGAAAGAAGATGGCCACAAACGCTTCGTATTGAGACAAAACTATGGCACCAAAATTGAGACTGCCTTTGGTCTATCCAGGCAAGGAATCCGGTGGCGTTTTCAACGGCTGTTTAACGACATCTATATATCAACTTACATGGCAATATTTTTTATCGAAAGTAATTTCGGCACCGAGCTTCGATCAAGGGCTCTGGAGATCGCAAAAGAGCAAATTGCTATTCGCAAAAAAGCTCAAAAAATGGGCAATATGAAAGTTTACCGACGAGAAACGCACATGAAATAGCCTTTGGCACGCCCTATCAATTTGTAAAGGTATTTGCCCTCCTAAATTTTCACGCCAAAATTGGCCCAAATCACCTATTCCACGCTTTTCACCATATCATTTGCCCGCCAGAGTACCTGGTTGCGCACCGTCTTCACGGAATCGCAGGGTTTTCGGTAAATCGCTATTTCCACTGAGTTCATTGGGATCGTAACGAAAAATTTTAACAACGGTGAGGAATCCCTAACCCTCGCGATGATCCGATTTTAATCAAATACCCAGGGGTAAAATATATGACCAGCACCAAAATCGAGTTTAATTGCCACAAAATCACCCGGATCCAAGGATTGGATGAGTTGGCAATGTTGCTGTTACCCAGCAATCGTAATCACCAAAGGATCTTTTTGGCAATATTCATTGAACTGAAATATTCGCCCACAGGATTCCTGACTTCTTTAACCGATCTTTGCTGCAAGTATGAGTTCAGCCCGCGAATGCTGGAAACTGTCCGCAGTAAAATGAGAAGGATGGGGATCATCGATCATGTCTCCCGCTTCAATAAAAGGTATGGATACAGGGAAGGTTGGATTATTTCCAGTCGATTTCAGAGGGGGTTGAAGCGCTTAGCTGAAATTTTCCAAGATGCAGGATCCCATAAAGAAAACCTCCAGGAGCAAAAGGACAGGGATCTTTTTCGATATCTTTGATTTTTAGAAGATTGTTGATCAAAGGAATATCAGGACTGTTGGGGGTGATGACTGCCCTCATTCTACACGCTCCAATAAAAAGTTCCTCCCCTAAAAGTCCACACATAAATTCCACCCAAACTTCGTAAAATAGGATCTGATAAAATTTTTTTTAATAAATCCTGTAAACATTTGACCTTTTATATACGAGCCAGTGAAAGAGTCGGTTTTGGATACACAGACCAACTGCGATCCGATTCAACATCAAAAGGAGATGATTTCAATGAATGTTTCCATTGGCCACAATAATTATATTAACAGTCGATATATTGTTGCCATAGTCCAAACGGACAGTTCCCCTTTCAAAAAGTTGAGATGTAGAGCCGACAAAGAACGGATGCTTGTCAATGCCACAGGTGGCCGGAAATCCCGAAGTGCCATCGTCATGTCCAGCAATCATGTGATTTTAAGTGCTCTGCAGGCAGACACTTTAAAAGAAAGGATTAAAAAAGAAGAATACCAATATGACCACGGAAATAGGTAGTCTCTATTGGGATAATCATTCTTCTAAAAAATAGACTCAGTGTTTTTCAACAACCGAATGTTGTTAAATAAAAAAGGAGAAAAAAATATATTTTTGGAAATCCTTCAAACATGTCCAATTTTGGTTTTAAGTTCTCGTCGATAATGTCAATTGACTGTTTTCGATTCAATCAGAGGTATATCCACAGCCGACACCATATAGGCATAGGATTGAAAGAGTACCAATATCGCCTTGGGAACATCGTTGACATCCAAACTTTTAGTGGACTTCCACTGACCATAATGATCCTTATAGCGTTTTTGAAAGACTGCCTTTTTAATGCTCATTGTTTGGCCATTACGAATATCTTAATTTGCGAATATTGCAACATCACAGCCACCGCATTGAATATTTTCTTCTGGTTTACCCATTTGTGCCACCTCATCAATCAATACTCAGTCAAAGCTCCAACTCATTTTGTGTGCTTTTCTTTTCAAACGTTCTTTCTTACCGGTATACTCCCCGGTGAGCCAATCTATCCCATATTCCCAATCATCCATAATTTACACCTCCGAAAATTGTTTGGTCATCATGCACCCAAACAATTTTTATTCTGCATTAACAAAACGCCTATTTGCGAGACCTGTTCTTTAAAGACGAAAAATTTTCCAGGTACTGAACCCAAAACCCAAACCAAAGGATATGAAAAAAGTGAGAAAAGGAGCTTATGCAACACAAATCTGTAACGCCATAACTGAAATCAGGGAAAATCTTTCATCTGGCGCTGTAAAATCCTCGCTTTTAATAGAACGACTAAAAAAAGAGGAACAGCGGCTATTGAATGAACTTTATGAGGAGTTCGAAAAAAAGGGCTTAGGCTCCAAGCGAACCAAGATCACCACAAAACAAAAAGAAAATCATTCCCGGAACCCCAGCCAAGGAGGTAGAAATGAAGTCGGATGAAACCCAATTCCCAGTTGTTGAACTTATTAATGTAGCCACCTTCCCCAGAATAACCCGTGACGGCTACTATTCTATGGTTATCACCGATGCTCATTGGGAACATCCTAAGACCAATCGGCCACAACTTCAGATTAAATTTGAAGTGAAGGAAGGGCCCAGCAAGGGAGCAAGACTGCATCGTAGATTTTACATGACTGAAAAGAGCTTAAGAAGTCTCTCCTATCTTTGTGCCGCCGTGGGTATCTTTGGCAAGCTCAGTGATCCACATCTGTTAATAGGTAAAGAACTGGTTGCCTTGGTGAACCTGAAAAATGGCATTAGGAAAGGGAGCCCATTTCCTGAGCCAAACCAATTTGTACCGTTGAATTCAAACACAGGAGGTAATCGTGAACAGGGTTAGGATTGTAGTGATAATCGGACTGCTCATCGGGTTGATCGTATGTGTATCTGATTCCATGTCGGCCCCTGAGTCCCAGACCAAATCACGTGTCATAATCATGGGCCTGGATGACACTGGCAGCTACACCCTTTGGGAAGATGCCAAAAAATTTGCCGCAATGATTGTCTTCCAAATGGTGCCAGGTGATATCTTCTACTTACGGAGAATTACGGCCACTAGCTACAGCGATGACTGTACGCTTTTTCGACTTGAACTGCCTGAGGCCCAGGTAATCGAAAGTAATAATCCTTATGATCGCGTGGCCAAAAAAAAGCGCAAAATAGCAGCATATCGAATTCATCATCTCAAAAAATTAGCTCTAAGGGAAATCGCTATGCTTCAAACCACCGGGGCCAAGAAAACGGATATCCAAGGATTTCTCGCCGTGGCCACAGAAAAATTTGCAGCACAAGATTCAAACCACCATAGATTGCTGCTGATTGCAAGCGATCTGCAGGAAAATGTGCGCTACGCCCCGGAGCTGAACCTAAAAGACGTCCGGGTGGCCGTGGTGGGCTTTCAACCACTGCCAAATCCAAAAAAGACTCAAAACCTTAAAAAATACTGGACTAAATATTTCTCCAATCTGGGAGCCCGGAGGACGCAATTCATCCGCGCAGATGAAAATATCCAACTAGAACGCTTATAGGGGGCCAACATGGAAAAGCAGGATATCTTGCTTTTTATTACAGGCTTTTCGGCTTTGGCATGCGTACTAGCTATTTTCCAGCGTCAAGTGTTAGCTGTGGTCGAGGCTTTGTTTCGAATGGTTTTAAGCCCCATTGCTGTTGCCGTGACAAGCTTGGAGCACTTGTGGGTACGTATGGGTGATGTCTTTCGGCAACAACTTGCCTCCGAAAACGGGTCGCTGGATGCACAGCGAATTTTTTACGAAGTCATCGGCAGTGTAATGTATTCCATCAGTTTCATTTTTTTTATATTTGCTGATTTTCATCTGCTCTTATTGACCCTCGACGCCCTTGGTATCGAAGGTAAGGTAGAGGCATTTCCCGGTGGCACCGCTGCAATCACGGCCATGGCTGTAATCTCCTCTTTTTTGTTTTTCGGTTTGGTTTTATGGGACCTGGCAAAATTATCCCAACTAGCTCCCTGGCACCAGAGGCTATCTTTACAGTGGCGCAAAGCCGTCACATTTATTTGCTTAGCCGGCCTTTTATTGTCCTTGGTTACCACAGGTTTATGTGGATATTGGCGGGGCAAAGCCAACCAGGAAGATAGTATCGATCCATCGATACCCTGGCACACCCTAACCAACAGCGGTGGATTGGCTACGTTTAATGGTTCATCGCAAGCATCTTTGAATGTACCCGTCGAGTCTTTGTCTTCCCCTGATGCTTGGATTCCACTGGTGGTGAATATCAACATTCCTTTGCTATTGATCATGGGTAGCTGTTTAGCGGGATACGGGGTGGTGCAGTTAATCAAATTCACTGTTTTGGGAATTGTTTTTATTGCCTCTTTGCCCTCTTATCTGGTGCTTGTTGCCTTTAGTTATCTTTCCCGCGTAATCGAATACATTTATGCACTAGTGGTGAGTTTGATTGAGTTGCCGGTCGCCATCGGTCTCTGGATTTTAGGTTTGTTCAAATACAAACCCGGAGAAGTAAAGACATCTGAACCTGAGTGTGACGCTACAGTTGTATCTAAAGAATCCGTTGCGCCAGATGAGGATGAACCTTTTGTCAATCCTTATGAGAATAGAAAGGAACCTTTCGATGAGTGATCTTAGTATCTTTCGAATTGTGTTTATTCTACCCAAAGCCCTTGGGGAACTGGTTCGTCAGCTGCATGGATCTATGAAAAGTGAGTTGACCATCCAGGGAAAGCAGCTGCGTTGGCATACCTGTGGTGAACGAGAACTGGAATTAAATCGAGTATACCATGAAATTCTGACGCAAACGACGCATCTCAATCGGAAAGAATCGTTACCAAAACCTATCATCAGCCTTAACCAACAGCATACACATCTGAAGTCCATGGTCACCGCCTTGAAACAGTTGCCGGTGATGGCTCACACCCTTGAAACCAGACCGCAGTGGAAAGAATGCCAACAGGCAATACGCACCATTGGCAAAGCAGCCGCGAACCAACGGATCACAAACGAGATTTGTGACTTGGTCCATCAAACCGATTCCAGCATCCGGCTATTAACACTAAATGCCCATCGTAGACTGGCCCAGGTGGAACAAAATGTGGTGGGCAGTCTTACCGTGGATACACTCCAAACTATGGGCTACCGGCTTAAAGCCCGAGGTCACAATTTGCTGGGCAGCGCTGGGAAGACCAACCTTAGGGCAAAGGTCGAATTGGGAGGTCGGATAATGATGGATACTACGGCCTTTAGCGGAATGGATTGCCACAGAGAGGTGGCCCGAATCGAACATGCATTGAAAGAACGAGGTTTGGTGCTCCAACGCGTTGGGGGAGATTCCAGGATTCGACACCAAGGGGTTTTGTTGTTGGATCCCTTTCCTAAAATGGATCATTCAACGGATCCGGTTACCACTCAAAATGAAACGTTGGCAATGTTTCAGGGCAATGGATCCCAATGGCAAACCTCACAACGCCAGTATCATCAACAGCGTCTGAAGCTGAAGGAGGGGTAAATGAAGCCTCCTTTTCTAGATAAAATGGACCAAGCCCTGAACACCAATCAGCATGTGATTTTGGATTTCAATACTACAGACCGCATCTATTGGTCAGAACAAAATTTGGGTCCTCTCTCCATGACCATGTTTCTGGGCCAGTACTATGCCTCCCAAGGATTCCGAGTAGCGGAGTATGCGCCGGCCAAGGGATTAAAAGAGTTAAATCTGAATATTGAGGCCAAAAGGAACAAAAAACCATTGGTCAATATTAGCCGCGCCAAGGATCCAGTGGAAGCGCTGCAAAAGATCGGCACCCTGTTACGGGAGAAAGATGCCAAGTGGATTGTATTTATCCAATATTGTGAACATCTGGCTCCACAGGACTCTTTAGGGGTATCTGCGGCATCGGTTCCGGGCCAGATTCAGACTTTAGAGATGTTACACCGTTTCTCCTTTGACGACGCCATTACCACCGGGGCTTCCCGTGTTGTGTTGGTCAGCTATGGGGCGTTACCCGCTGATTTGATCACGCGGGCCCATGGGTACAGGTTGATCCAGGTTGACCTCCCAAGCAAGGCTGAGCGGCTGGCCTTCATCGGATTTATAGAAGGTTTATCGGAGAATAACCGGTTTGGTGAGCTGGAGCCGGGATTAAAGGCGGAGGAATTGGCGGTTATCACAGGTGGAATGCCGTTGATCGGAATTGAGTCTCTCTATCTTTCTGCAGGGCATCAGAAGCGACCTATTACCAGAGAACAGGTGCGGATGGCAAAGGCCATTTCGATTGCCCAACTGGCCCAGGATCTATTAGCGGTCAGCGAGCCTGAGATAAGTTTTGCAGAAGTTGCAGGGCTAAAATCGGCAGTGGCCGTCATGAAAAAAGTGGTTACCCAGATTAAGTCAGCCCAATCAGGAGTGCCCCAGACTGTACTATTTCAAGGAGAGCCCGGATGCGGCAAAACACATTTGGCCCAGGCCACGGCACATGAGCTCAGATGGCCAATGATCGAATTCCGCAATATTCGTGGATCGTATGTTGGCCAAAGCGAGAGACAGTTGGAGCTGGTCATTACCATCGTAGAGCAACTTCAACCGGTAGTGCTGCTATTTGACGAGATTGACCAGTTGATCGGCCAGAGGGGGGCCGGCGCTTCAGGAGATTCTGGAACTTCAGAACGCCTATTAGCGAGGATGTTTAACTGGCTGGGTAGTATGGAGCATCGTGGGAAGATTTTGTTTATTGGCACCTCCAACCGCCCTGATCTTTTGGATGCAGCTCTGCTGGATAGGTTCCGAGTATCCATTCCATTCCTCCATCCTACTCAGTCGGACCTGGTAGAGTTGATTCCCTTACTTCTATCTCGTTTTGAGCGGAGCTTAGCCAAACAGCTGTCGTTAAATAAAGCTGCGGAGATCTTGGTTCCGCTGAAACCGTCAGGCCGCTCCCTCCAGGAAATCATCATCCATGCCGGTCTAATCGCCGATGAAACCTTAAGACAGGTAGGATCGACCCTTGATGAAAAGCACCTATTGCTGGCAGCCCAGGATTATTTACCAATCGAAAATCCTCTGGAAATGGAGTTTATTAGACTAACTGCCTTATCCATGTGCAGCGCCAACTCTTTTTTACCCTGGATGGATGGCACTAAAATCAGGAGCAACAACGAGGTGCCTCAATCATTAATTGCGGATGGAATTATAGATAAAAAAACCGGTAGACTTGACCGCACCAAATTGCATCAAAAGTTGAATGAACTGGCCCAAACTCGACAGATGTCCAGGATTATGAGGTGATCAGATGAATCTTTCAGTAGCGGGGTTGATGAGCCAGGATCAGGCCGAGGCAATGACAGCGGCCATTGAAAAGGCCAAAAAGGATCCAAACTATCTGTTTTCATTGTCCGGTGAAGGTCCTGTTGCAGAGTTCGAGCAGGCTTTTGCAGAGGCTGTAGGGTCTAAATATGCTCTGGCCCTGTCCAGTTGTACAGCATCTTTGCATGTTGCTTTATTAGCCTGTGGTATTGGGCCTGGGGATGAAGTGATTGTTAGTCCTTATACCTGGGGTCAGAGTGTGGCGCCGGTTTTGTTCGTAGGTGCCATACCGGTTTTTGCTGATATCGATCCGGATACCTGTACCCTGGATCCAAAGTCTATTGTGGAGAGGATTTCTGATAAAACCAAAGCGATTCTACCAGTTCATATTTTCGGAATACCTGCAGACATGGATCGAATTGTTGCTTTTGCGAAAAAAAATGAGCTTGCTGTTATCTCCGATGCGGCACAGGCTTTCGGAGCACTATCAAAGGGAAGGAAACTGGGAGGATTGGGAGATGTTGCATGTTACAGTCTGGGGCGTGGTAAAATTGTGTGTGGTGGTGAAGGAGGGGTACTTGTAACTAACAACCGACAAATTTATGAAAAAGCGATATTAATTTCCCAGCATCCAATGCGGGTGTTCAGAGAGATATTCGATGAAATGGAAAATCGTATTAATGAATTGAACTGGAACTACCGTATTCATCCGTTGGCAGCGGTGCTGGCTTTAGCGGATTTAGGTAGAACTTACGAAAAAATTCGGCATCGGAGAGAAATCATTAAAACCGTGGCCAGTGGTTTGGATGGGATAAATTCTATAAAGGTTTTAAGTCGCTATCATGGAGATGAGCCGTCAGTTTATGGTATACCGTTAAGTTATTCAGTTTGCACCAATAATAATATATCTCGAGAGAATTTTGTCGATGAGTGTAATAAATATAATATTCCTATTCAAGTTGGACCAATCAATATTCCTATTCATTATAGAAAAGAATTTCTGAATCAAGAAGTATTGTATAATAATTGCCCAATTTCGGTTTTAAGGTGTAAATTTCAAGAGCTATTTTTAATTGATGCGGTAACAATAGATATTATATCGAAAATACAAATTGAAAATAGAATCTGTAGATTGAAGTCCTTGCCAAATATAACGTAAAAAGTTGTAAAATTTATTTTTAATAATTGGGATCGAGGTGTTTACCCCAATAAAAACGATGTGTCAACAGGGGCTTATAATATCGTATTTTATCAATTGTAAGTGGGTAAAATTCAATTTCTTTATTCCAATTCTGTAAAATAATAGTTCTTGTTAGCATAAAAACATCATATTGATAAATATTAATTCCGGAATCTGTAATAATTTGTTTAAGGACTTCTAATGTGCGAATATTTTTAAGACCTTCTGCTGCAGCTCTCTCTGTATCCCAATAATTTAGTCCCTCAATAAGTGCTTGAACACAAACATGGGAACCAATCTTTCCTAAGGTACTAGCAGCTAAAGATCGAAAACTATTAGAAGAATTACATTGTTCAATTAAATATGAAACACCCTCAGATCTACCACTCTTTCCTAAAGCCTTTGCAGCAAGAAATCTAATATATTCATCATCATCCTTAAGAGCATTAATTAAATATGGAATTCCTTCAGGTCTATCATAGGCTACTAAGGCTATTGCAGCCAAATAAGAAACGTATATATTATCATTCTTAAGAGCATCAACAAGAACTTGAATAACATCAGGATGTCCGAACCTAGATAGAGCTTGTGAGGCTGCAATTTTAACTCTAACATCGCTGTCTTCTAAAGCATTTGCTAATAGCGGTATAATACCGGATATACGAACATCTTTTAAAGTGTAAACAGCATTACATCTTAGGTTTTTATCTTTACTTTTTACTGCATCAATTAGAATAGGTACACCTTCAAATCTACCAATTTGAACTAATGCAATTGCCGCGTTTACCTGTTTATAAATATTTTCTTCTGATAGCGCTTCTGTCAAAATCGAAATACTTTCAAAAGTTCCCATTTTGGCTAATGCTTCAGCAGATTCTCTTTGGACTAACATAGAATTATCATTAAGCAAAATAGATAAATATTCTATACATTCTATTTCACCGATTTGTCCTAAAGCCCGTGCAGTATATGTTCTTATATTCTCATCACTATCCGTAATAATTTTAGTTAAAGGTGCTATGCATTCAGTATAACCAATATTTCCTAAATAATTAATTGCTTTTGTTCTATCTAGATAATTATAATCCTCAAGAGCATTTGATAAAGTCTGAATTCCTTCAGGCCTTCCAATTCTTGCTAATATTTTTGCAGCAGAATATTTTAACTCTTTGGTCTTAATAAAATCGGGAAGATTCGCTTTTACTTGATCAATGTTTTGTTGTTTACGGTCAATATATTGGTTTAATTTTTCAATAACTATTTCATATTTTTTCCCCAAATTTTCAATTAATGAAACAACATTTTGTGCGTTAGGATAGTGAAGCCATAAAACAAATATTTTTTTGATTATTTCTTCTATTGTAGCGTTAAGGTTGCAATTTGATTCTATAACACATTGTCCAGTTAGCATAAGTAAACTTCCAAAGATATCATCAGGTGAATTAAATATATCGTCAATTAGTATCTTTGGTTGCGGTAAAATACCAGAAAGAAAAATTATTGTTTCATGCCAATCTAAATCCCAATAATATTTTTTAATTTCATCTAATACTTGAGCTACATTTTCTCTGAAAATTCTTTTCAGATAAGATGCCGTTAAAAATTCTTGAAATGTACGATGAAGAAAAATATATTGATTGCCATTTCTATCAAGTTTTTGAAGGATACCATCGTTTTCGGATAATTCTATTAAAAGTTCGATAGGTGAAAATTTTTTTAAATCGCTTAATATATCATTACGCTTTAGATATTTATCAATCCAAAAAATTATTTCTTTTTCGTTGAAATTCCTTATAATTTGTTTTTCGTATGTGGAAAAATGATATGCTAACTCTTCTAATAAAGCAATCTTAGGTACGATCATCATGTGGAGATTTTGTATCGTCATTGATTTTGGCCTTTTATTATAAGACCAATCCTTGAGTAAAAAAATTAATGCCTCTTTGTAGATTTCTACCTTTTTTGTTGGAAGCTTAATTTTTCCTATAGCAAAAAGACTGCATACTAAAGATAGGAGAAGCGGATTCTGCAATAATTCAGAAATTTGTGGTTTATTTTTTAGTTCTAAAATTAAGCGGTCTACTGTAAATCCATTATTTTTAGGATCAGTAAGAACGTATTTGAACCAACAATTGATGTACTTCTCAATCTGATTTTTACTGTATGGTAAAAGTTCTATTTCTTTCGCCTTGTATATAAATTTACTATGATATCCAACAATTCTTGAACTGCATATAATTTGACAATGGAAATTTCTAATAAACCTATCAAGCTTTCTCGAAAGATTGTTACGAAGTGAATGAGGAACCTCGTCCAAAGCGTCCAAATATAACCTGCATCTTCCTGTTTCAAGTTTCTTTTTTACGATGTGTTGAATTGGTGTGAATGTCTTTGTGTATTCACGCTCAATAATTGATAATATCGCCTGCAAGGATTCTTCTTCAAAATCTGCCAAATCATCAAGCCTAATGAATATCGGGAAAATTACCTCGTCATGGTATTCTGTTATTGGACGGTCGTCATTTTCTATCCTTTCAATTTGAGATTTGGCAACCATGGCGACCTCAAATTGCAACAAGGTCGTTTTTCCCATCCCAGGGTCTGCAAGCACCATAATATTTTTATCCTTAAAATCCTCTCTAGCTTTTTTCCAGGAAATAGGATTATAAGATTCAGATTCCATATGTCTAATAGCATAAGCACTGTTAAGATACTGTTCTGTTTCTGTATAACTTCCAATACTTTCCACTTCATGCCTAAATAAGCGTTCAGGCGTCACTTGAATAGGAATGTATAGATCATCCCAATTAATTTCTCTCGAAAGATGAAATACACTTAAAGTATTAAAATTTTCGAATATGCTTTTAAGAAATAATAGTATCTGATCCTTTTCGTTTTCCTGGTGGTGGTCGATTTTCGGTTGGTCTTCATCATCATAATAATTGATAATTGACCTCATTGTAGTAAGATCATTTTTAAAATTTTCCCAAGCTTTAATGTTTTTATGATCATTATATATGACATTTACATCATCTAAAGTGATTCTGACTTTATCGAAAGCAAACTTTAAATGCCAACTTTTAAGCCTGCTATGATTTATAAATAATTTTCCCCACTCATCCTGTTCTCTTTCGACATCGTACTGCAAAATATTATCTTCGTGATCTTCAATTTTCCTGCGATTTGTTATTTTAAATTTTGTTGGCTTCACAAGATTAGGTAACTCATTAAGCCAAGTCCTTTTAATTTTGGTTTTCAAATTTTGATAACTTTTGGAGGCATAGCCAATTGCTATTTTATTATCCAATAGTTCTAATTCATCTTTGTACTTTGCTTTTTGTATATCAATAAAATCTGATTTTTCAAATTTTTGCTGAATTATCATCCAAGCAATAATAGCAAGATAGAATTTTGGCGAATCATCTTTAAATATAATCGATAAAGGAGAAAAATATCTATTTGTAAATATGACAGTTATTGTGCTCTTATTTAAATCTATATCTATGTTTTTTATTTTAAGATCGCTCATAGCATTTCAAATTGAATATAAGAAATTGTTAGATCATCTAGACCGTCCAAAGGTATTCAAGTATTTTAAGCTCGTCTCAAATAAAGAGGCGGGACAAAAAATACAACAAAATATTATAGGCCGTCAAGAGGACTAGCCCGCCTTCGCAAAAATTAGAAAGGGGGGCAATGTGGCTCAAATCAAAAACCATACAATTATAGGAAGTTATAACGAACCAAAGGGTAGCACTCGTTTAAATATTGAAAATTGGATTGAGCGTTATTGCCATGAAATTAAAAATTTAACACCAGATGAAATCAAATTACTTGAGAGCTATAGACCCATCGTTCAAAAAGGTATTCAAATGGCCATAAATGGTACTTATCTATACGAATTGTTCGATATTGACGAAACCATTGAATGTTATGTGTACGAAATTATGATAAAATTAAAAGCTGATATTCTTAATCAAAAGACTAAGAAGAACATTTTTTATCGAACTAAAAAATTAGCTACTATTAGAAGATATACTTGGCTCAGAAGATTAGACAATCAAAAAGAGACCTTACAAGTATACAACGAAAATCAACACATTGTCACTAATACTGATGGCAGCTTTATTGATGCTGAAATTCCACAGAATGATTTTGAATTAAGTGTTAATCCAAGCGCTATTCATCATATTAATCCTGAAAACTATTTAAAAAGAAAACAATTAAATAAAATAATACAAAATCTTCCTCAAATAATTGGTAGTTTAGATATTAAACGAGCACATCTTTTTAAAGAGATACTTCAAATGCAACTAAGTGGCACTGATGTTGTTGGAAAACATAGAATTAAACTTGGACTTCAGAGTGACAAACAAGTACGTGAATTTAAATGTCAAGCATTTAAGTTAGCACAAGAAATTATGACTGAAATCGTCCCTGAGTTAAAAGAATATCAATATAGTTATAGAAAACAATATGGAAGAAAATGGAAAATTATTAAAACGACCTTTAACGAAAGAAAAGAGTTTTTCAAAAAACAGACTGCAAAGGAGATGGGCCCTGTTACCATCCGCATCTGGCACATATACAAAGGTAGAGAAAAAAATTCTAAACAAGCTTCATAATAATAGTTCAACATAAAAGAACCAGTTTCAAGGCTTTTATATTTTAGCATTAGATTAATAAACATATCCATATTACAGACCCTGAACCACACCTCTAAAACAAGGAATGGGAAATGATTAAAGACAATACTTTTAATCAGAGCGGAATATTCTCTGAACCTACACCTGGAGAAAAATTATCAAACCTTAAAACGACTCATAAAGTTTTCATGAAAGGAAGAGAATATATTATAAAAGAGGAATCAACATTACCCAAGTACGATGGTACCTTTGAAGATACCGAAACCATTTATGTGCATATTGATCCAGCAGGAAACCCAATACCAGAAAACCCTAACAATTACATTTATTCTTATTCTGGAATTTGCGTTCCGCCTGAAAAAGCTGCTATCTGTACTTCTAAATTTCATTGGGGCAACCGCTCGAAGACAATTGCTATCGGTCATGACGGACGCCTGACAGAAAGGGGGGCAATTTGTTCACACTGTGAAAGTTGGCAAAACACATCGATGACTGTGATTGTTATCCTCATTATAGGTGGTTTTATCGGTCTTATTAAAGCAATCTTCAATTTTTAAGGATGATAATTTGAAAATCAACGATAAGTCACCCACTAAGCTAATTAAATTTTTGTATGAAGGCAGAATTCTTCCTGGTCACAGCGGAATTATGCTTCTTAAGAAAATTGGTGAGGCAACAGGAAATTACGCCAAGCTCAAATATTATCTGGATCGTAATCCTGTCATAATGCGTCAAGCCCAACAGAATCGAGAAATAATTGAGTTTCGACGACTGGAGAATCCTTTTGAATTAATCAGTCGAGAGGACGCAAGACAATATTTATCTGGGCCTTTGCAGCTAGGTAACGTGAATCAACACGACGATATGTTTGGTATGCATCCTGATGATCTTTCTATGCCAGTTATTCTGGCTGGACGAGTTGGATCCGGGAAATCTAATTTAAACAAGCAGTTAATAACGGAAATATTAGGATCTGATTCCAAGGCCAACATAATCATTCCTGATCTTAAACTGGAATATCGCGCCCTAACACGGATGTGTCCCAATATTAGAGTAATTGGCTGCAACGAATTAAAAACAAATCCGTTGGAGCCAAAACCCTGGATGGGGCTTACTGAATATATCATATTTTTCGCACAAGTATTTACTCGCCAGAATTGGATCCTCGCAACATCTGAAAATATTTTGATTGAAACCTTGGAATACATTTACCGGAAACGAATGGTGTATGACGGAAGTCAGAACTGGCCGACAATGATGGACCTATTCCGGGTAATCTCCAAACGATTGGAATCCGAGAAGTCATTTCGTTATCGTGATGTCTTGATGTTATTGCAAAATCGAATATATCCTTACCTTCATTGTCCAGTGTTTAATTGTCGGAAAGGGATCCCTGATGAATACTGGCGTAGTGAAAATATTGTTTTGGAGCTTGATGAAGGGTTCACTGATAACATGTATAGCTTCATAGTGAGTTACTTGGTTGGCCTTAACTACCGTTATAACAAGAAACATGGATTGTCCGGATCTAAACTGCGCACCCTTTTCATAATCGATGAAGGCCGTGTCTTGTTCGATGCCAATCGGAATGTATCTGATTTTGGTGAATCTTACATTATTGAACTTTCCACGAGGACCCGTGATCACGGAATCGGTTATGTGATCGCCAGTCAAGAATCAGCCAGTTTCAACCAGACAATTCGAGCCAATGCTTACACTAAATTTGCCTTTCCGCTTACCGATGGTGCCGATAGAGACTTCGTAAAGGAATCTTTTGGTTTGGACCAGGACCAGGCGGACTACTTGTTCAAACTTCCCAAACACGGGATCTGTGTGGTGCGCTATGGAGGCTATGAGAGGCCGTTTTTACTCGGAGTTCCCCATGTGGACATGGGGTCTGCTGTTACAGATCAAGAGTTGGAGATCTTTATGGAGGGTTTCTATCGCAAAATACATCGCGATATAAAGATTCCCGATACGGCAATTAAGCTTGCCAGTGCCCAAAGCCCACCTCCTTTTGCCATGGCTCTAATCCATTTTCTAAGCCAAAAACCTTTCACCAAAAGCAGTGACTTGAAAAATGCTTCAGGGCTCAAATCCCAGGCCGAGGTAAATAAAGCGATCTCTTTGTTGGAATCTAATGGGTATGTCCATCGTAGGCCGTATCAGGTCTCAAAAAAAGGACGCAAAGCGCATTTTGCTGTGCTGACTAGAAAGGCCTACCAAGAATTCGGGCTCAAACCTATTCAAGGTAAAGGTGATTTTGAACATCAGCTTTACCAGCATTTGGTTTGCAAAAGACTTCAGAGCAATGGGTTAAATGCTCAAATTGAAGGACGGATCCAAGGTTCAAACAAATCCATTGATGTCCTTTCTTGGAACGCAGATGACCAAATAGTCGCCTATGAGATCACGCTTCATTTAAAGAATCTCATCGAAAATATTACCCAGGATATAGAATCAGGCGCAACCCAGGTAGTTGTGGTCTGCCAGAATCAGATGGGGTTGGAAAAAGTCCGCACTATTGTCGAATCTGATGATAATTTAGCCGAATTTCGAGAACAAGTAACTTTCTCTTTGATCAGTGAATATTTTAATTAACGTTTAACGGATTTGCGAGACCTTTATTATAAATTAGAAAAGATTCAACTTGATTAAACAATTTGAACGTATAAACAGATAGCTAAAAAAGTACTAGGAGGTGACTCTATGGAATATGAAATAGGAAAGCTTATTCTGTGGATTTTGTTCATTAGATATCTTTTCCAACTCCTTAAAAATCGGTCACCAAAATAGGATTATACTATGTTTGCAAACATAAATTGGCGATTAATAATTCAGGGGACAATAGTTATCTGTAGTATAATCGTAGTCTTTTCAGTAATCATACCTTTAATTTCAGAGTATTTAGCATTTGGAATTGAGTCAACATCAGAAACCCTCAGTGAATTTGTTGGACATATAACCCATAATCGTGATTCTCGGCTAAAGGATATGGCCCAGCTCGGATTGTCTTTGATTTTTGTAATATTAGTTTTAGAAATATTAATAAAAAGAAACTCTAAATAAATGGCATTTGTCTATGATCAAAAGGAGAAATCATGTCGATTTTGGAGAATCTCATTCATATTTCGGATGCTCCTAAAGCAATACATATTGCAGAAAAAACATTGCGTAACTGGAGATCACAAGGACTTTATCCACAGATTTTTGTCAAACTTGGGGGAAAGGTTTTTATTGATATCGGGGAAATTGAAAAAATCCTCCAAGACCAAAAAGATGCAGCGCTTGATCAATCACGAAGGCTTGGGCTCTGAATGGGTATCGGTAGATTTTTCATTGCCGTTCGCAAAGACCTTGTCAGCAACATTTGCACCTCTGCGAAGGGCTTCATCCAATAGATGTGCATATCGCTGTGTCATTTCAGGAGATTGATGGTTGAGTAGCTTTTGGAGTGTGTAAAGGTCCACTTCGCCTGATGATGCGAGGTGTGATGCAAAATTGTGGCGTAATCCGTGGAACCGGAAACCTTTTGGAATTTTAGATGCAGCTCTAATCCGAGACCATATTTTCCCAAAAGATACCCTTCTCTGCCCCTTATTGTTTGGAAAAACCCACTGACATCCTGGAACAGGTTTAAATTTTTCGGCAGTTTTTAAGACGCCTATCGCCTTACCACAAACTGGGAGAGTGACGGGTTTTCCTTTAGGATCAGAAAGCTCGACAAACCTCCGCTCCAAATCAACATTAACCCACTGCAAACCGATGACCTCATCAAGGCGAAAACCTGTATAGATTGCGAACTTAACGACAAGAGCGCCAAGTTTATTGTCCCAATTTTCAAGGGTAACGAGTAACCGCTTGAGATCATCGTTACTCAGACATTCAGTTATCTGGTTATTGACCTTCGGCACTTCTACTTTGGATGCCGGATTCTCGCCATGGAAAAGCTCTCGTTTGATGGCCCAATTGAAAATCCTCTTTATGAGTGCAAGGGCCTGCTTTTTTGTCGCAGGAGCGGGGGTGCCAGGTATCGGTTCGACCATATGATTGGATTCAGCCACTCCCTTCTTTACGAACCGGACTCTGTATTTCTGCATCCCATCCATGAGGTTTGTGATGTCCATCGGTGTTATCTGGTCCATCTTTCTTGATCCAAGGACAGGCTTGATATGCAGGTTCCACCGCCCCTCATTATGCCGCCAGTCTTTTTTGTTTTCCCTGGCCCACTTCAGATAGAGGTCGAAAATTTCTGAAAGTATCGGTGCTTTACGGATGTCGAAATGTTTCTCCTTGGATACATCGGTCTTGATTTTTGACTCGATCTTCCGAGCAAACGATAATGTTCCTTCAACCACCTCAGTGATGCGCTTACCTTGCGGGGTTGGAATGTTGACCCTGAATTTTCTGCTTTTGTCAAGGTCGTAACCGCATGATGTGCAGACTGCCTTCTTCTTTCCTTTGATCGTCGCTACATTCTTACGAGACCGATAAATTTTGCATGTCGGACAGTAGGCAAGGATGGCCATGATGATTCCCTCCATGGGCTGAATATATTTCTGTGTAACACAGATGTAACAAATATCAAGTCAAAAGTGGGATATTGGGAGGAAAATTGGTAAGGCAGATTTTAGAAGCAGTTATATTTTTATATAATATTTAGGAATGTTAGTCATAATTAGGACACGGAAGGAAATCCCAGGAATTGTAGGAACTTGGCTCTGAAAATTCATTTATCGGCATGAAAAGCTTTTAAAACCATAACTATCTAATTTCATAATTTTTATCTCATATTTACATAGCCTTTTCAAAATTCACTCTGAAGATCTGTTGCGACACTGGTACTTAAAGTCCCCGTGTTTAGTATTATAACTAACTGTTTTATATATCTATTTTTGTTTGTGTGATTTAATCAGTTGATAGATTAAAGAACTCAATGAGACTGATATAGCAATCTCCTGTTTTATAAGAATGGTTTCATACCACTTCCTTCTAACTCAACATAACCAGATTTATACTTTAAATTTTATTCTTCAACAAAATCAACACCCTATCAACCCCAAGAAAAGATCTTCAGGAGCACCAGTTCCCTGAACAAGCTTGAGCTGATAAAGACATTAAAGGACGCCACGGAATTCTCTAAATCGGAAGCTGCCGCTGTTGTGGACTTTTTTTTCAATGTGATGGCCGACGCCTTGGCCAAAGGTCATCAGGTGGAAATCCGTGAATTATAATTTTCTTTGTCAAGGAATACGATGAATACACCGGGCGCAATCCCAAGACCGGCGAGAAGGTGAAAAACAAACCCAAGAAGCTGTCGTTCTTTTAAGGCCGGCGGAGAGCTGAAAGAGAAAGTCGATCGTTGACACTCAAGTTAGTAACTCAACTTTCGGGATTCACTGAGAAGCTGATAGTTCTATTCTTCACGATGCTCAATGTGTTCAGAGCCACATCCATGGCTACATAGAAAAAGGCATCGAATGTTTTTTGACAATATGCTCCTATGGAGCGCATCCGATCTGCAGTCAGTTCCAGTATTCGCATCAAGGACTCTATAAACGTGATATCGCGTATCTCTTCGCAGCAGGCATGGAACAAATCGCCAAAACTGCGGTGATCAGTGGACATTCGGCAATGATAGGCCAAAAACATATAGCGCATGAAGACGATGCTGGTATGGCCAATCAGGGCATCAAAATCACGGCATTGGATTTCTTTTGCCAAACGCAGATGCTGTTTGATCATCTTAAAGAAAACCTCAATGTCCCAACGCTTCCCGTAGATGCGGACAATTTCCTTGTCGGGAAGACCGATGTCGGTAGACAAGATCGCCAGCCAGTCGCCGTTGGTTCTGTCGCGAATGAATACCAGCTTGCAGGGCAACCCACTGGATAGCGTCACCACCGTACTGGCAAGGATCTTAGCCCGACCACGGCGTTTTCTCAGCCGACGATAAATGGCCATGAGATCCAGATTTTGGCCTTGAAAACGATAATGAACCGTTCGAATCTTTTTGACCATCCCGATGACCGGTATCAGGTCAGCAAGGGAGGTAACTGTCGCTGGCATGGTGAACCAACTGTCCATCAATAGATATCGTGCCGTCAAACCGGCTTTTAAGGCCCGGTTCACCATATCATGGAGATGGTCAGTCGCCTTGACGGTGGCTTCCCGGCGGCGTTGATTGGCGCAGCAGCGTCGATCCATCGCCTTGAGATTATGACCAAGACGTTTTTGGGCATCTGAAGAAGACAGAAGCGCGAAATCGACGGGTAGACAGCTGGCGCCATCAGACCAGCATAATGTCAGCATTCGGAATCCCTTGATGTATTTACCCGTCGAGTGGTCATAAACTCTGGACAGCAACTCAACCGTCTTGGACCGCGATCGGTCGTAGGTGCTGTCGTCGATGATGAAAACCGATTCTCGATCGTCATCTGTCAGACGGTTGAAGACCAAAAAGATCCGCCTGGCCAGGGATAGGATCAGCTTGCGCCAATTATGTCGAACGCCTTTGAGAAGTTCATAGGCAGCATCTTTACCGAATGGCAGATCCTGGTTGAGGACAATGCCGCGATAGAAGTTCTGTCCCATAAACGACAGACTGAAGATCGTTTGTGTCAAAGAACGAACGCTGTGGCCATGCCTTTTTCGGATGCCACATTGATGAATTAAAGTACCGATCCGGAATCGATTGAAGAACGCGTCAATTTGCCCGTGAACATGAATGTCGGCTTGCGTTTGGGAGGCAACCTTGCTATGGTCCATTTGAGCCCTTTCTCTTTGATTTTATTGTGGATTGTGGTGATTCAACAATATATCAAAAGATTGGGCTCTTCAATTCTTTTCTATATTAAATCAGACACATAGATCATTATTTTGCCTCTCGATTACAATCCCGAAAGTTGAGTTAGTAATTGTCTCTCCACCTAACATCAATTCAAATTGCCACAACATATTTGTTTATTCTATTAGAATTCGGGTGTTTGGATACTTTCTTTGCATCGAACATTCTTTTTTGGATATCAAAATCTGTGAAGTATTCATGCTTTATATGCGAATGAAATAAAACTTGTTTCTTCACCTATAAAAATCTCTTGGGTTTTAGCCCTTCTAAAACATTCTAAACATAGAATTACACGTGATTGCCTATTATTAATTTTGTTTAATATAACTTCTGCAACATCAATTGCTTTTTTTCCGCATCCATCACAAATAAACATATTTAATCCTGAATTTTGTTGCACTTCTTTTTGTTTCAAATTAGATAAATAGAATGCTGATTCAATTTTCCTTTTAGCGCTTTCTATTTGATCAATAGCGGCGCGTATTTTTTCATTTTCAGTAGATTTTTCATCAATGATTGATAAAAGCAGGTTTTCAGCAAATGTAATACTCTCTTTTGCTTCAGTAAGTCTTATTTTAGTTTGGAAATCCATCTATATTCTATACGTTGGATAAGAAAGACAGCGATTTTCTATTTTACCGGGCACTAACAAATCCATCATAACCCATTTTATTTATTTCTTTAAGATCATGATCCAATTTTTTTGTGTTTTCATAATTTCCTATACGCACCCTGAATAAAGATTTTCTGTTATCTATTTTGTGAAAAACGCAATAAGACTTGTAACCCAGATTATTCAATTTATTTGCTAATGACTTTGCTGATTGGTACTTTTCAAAGGCGGCCACTTGAATATAAAAAGGCTTGTCGTAAGATAAATCAAACGTAGAATTTTTCACATAGCTGCAACCGTTAAAACGGTGATAAGAAGTCTCCATGTAAGGGGTTACCGTATTATAATCCATTTCTTTAGTACCTTCGATAACAACTTCGATATCATCATGGGTGAAGTGCGAACTATGATGGAAAATAATGGTCGCATCGTAAAAATAGCATCTATGATAGAATCCATTGTTTTCTAAATTAGGTTCACATATTCCTTTGTTTTCACCGCTGATGTCGTGAAGAAAAAAAAGTTGTTCAACCCGATCACCTACAGGACCGATTATAATAAGGTTTTCCTGATAAACACCCTGTGAGGTATACCCATCTCTCACGACCACTGCATGGAGATACCGCCCTATCTTAACCAGTTCCATGCTATTCGGTGCCAATCCCCAGCTCCCCGCATTGGTTATAGACGGATTAAATGCCTTCAAACTCCAAATATCTTCTTTTTCAATAAAAATAGCACCTCCCAAAACCACTGTACATGCATGGCAACTATCAAAGTATCGTTCAGTTTGAATTATGATAAAAAAATGAGGATCGCCATTTTCCTCGTAATGTGCGCTGAAGGCCATTTTGGATTCTAACTCTGATATTCTTCCTTTACTATACAAATATTGCAGGATCTTTGAATTTTCGGATGGGCACCACCTAGCGATCTTTTCATTGAGATTGTAAGTTTCAAATAGATATAACATTGCTTCGTCTTCATCAATTTTGTTTCCTACCACCTGATCAACAGCCAACCGTTCTTTATTTTTATCGTTTTCTGTAGCTTTGCAACCAGATGAAAACATATTCATGTCCTTAATGGCTGACGATTTATTTTTAATTCTTTTTTTATAGGTATAAAATGTAACAACAAGGCAAAAGCATAATAATCCGGATAGTGCATATACGATTGAGCGTTTGAGAATATTTCTTTTGCTAAATATTTTTCTCATAATCCATTTTTGTACTTATTGGTTTGCGAGTTTTTTTCCTAAAACGTGCTTTTATTCTTGTTTAAGTTTTGGCTGACATTAACATAGGATCTCATGAGACATATATAGGATTCATATTCAGCCCTGGTCCTTGACATCTTGCCATCGAATTCCATTATCGCTGACCGTTCTTCAAACAACTCTTGATCTTCAACAGAAAGTTTCCTGACCTTTTCTGCAAGTTCACGATCCATCTCGACGACCCTTTGCCTTCTTTTCTTCCCAAGCGGCTGTGCCAACCAAGGCAGCTCACGGATATCATAACAATTGCATTAAGACTCAATGATAGAAAACCAAACCTGATTTAACCTTAAGAATTCGAGGAAACCAGTTTGTCAAATTTCGGGCGTTTCATTTTCCTTTTCTTCGTAAAGCCAGGGTTTTCGTCGATTTTGGATCTGAGCATCCACTTCTTCAGGGTCGTTGCCGTGCCACACTGATGAAACTTTGCGAATTTCCTCCGCTACGATTGCTCTACCTCGTGCGGAAAGAGGTCGTGTGCGAAGGCTGAATGGTGAGGATGGCTGGCTGCCATTCTGTATTTTGGCATACCCATGGAAATTGGGCAGCCTGACGATGTCTATGGTTGAAAAATCGGGCCAAAAATTGATCGCCATTTCCTTGGCGTCCTCACGCCCTAATCGGAAGGCAACAATGGCCCCCACATTGCCGATGACGCTATCCAACAGGGTATCCTTACGTGTGCTTGAAAGCTGACTGCTGAGCTGCTTGGTGTATTGAGTGCTTAGCACCACACCGAGACGGTATTTTCGAGCCTCCGACAGAAGGTCGCCGATGCTGGCAGGAGGAATAAGACCTGCCTCATCAATGTACATGAAGAAGTCTTTACGCTCTTTTTCCGGTATGGACCCACGTCGCATGGCAGCAATCTTAAATCGGGCTACCAACTGGCTGGCCAGAAGGCTGCTGACCGCAGTACCACAGCGACCCCGTCCCATCTTTACTAAAAAGATCTTTCCCTGTTGTAGGATATCGTCAAAAGAAAAAGAGGTTGTATCCTGTCCGAAAATCCGCCGCAAATTTTGGTCGGCTGTAAATCGTCCGAACTTGCTGGTAATGTATTGTGCCACGTTGCAAAGCTGGATTTCACCCGTGTTTGAGCGCTCAATTTCCTTGATGAAATCCTTTACGTCTTTTTCCGATGTTCTTTCTGATAGCCAACGGCGCATGTCTTTTTCTAGATAGCATCTTTCAAATTCTAAAACCGTCGGGAAGAAATTTTGTCGCTGTCCATTTCCGTCGCCACACAACAACTTGAGCATTTTTCTAAAATGATTTTCAAAAATAGGACCGCCAGCCACTTTCATGTCGTACATGAGATCAATGGCTTGATACATCTCGTCAATGATCATGTCACGTTCTTCAATCGTGTCCCATTGGAGCAAGTTGAACCCCACTGGACGCTCATCGAGCACATCAAAAAGGATGACGTCTGCGGCTCGCCTTCTTGGAATTCGAGGCAGGATCGATTCCACCATGTCACCATGAGGATCCATAACGAACACGCCGTTTCCCTTGGAAATATCCTGAAGGATCATATTTGTTAGAAACACGCTCTTGCCGGTACCGGTGGCCCCCACGACGAACATGTGCTTCATGCGGTCATCGTTTGTCAGGCTCACCGGTTGTAACCGCTCATTATGGAAATTATCGAAAAGAACAATGCTCTTTTTCGATGCGGTATTGCCGAAGACTGAAGTGATGGCTGCCGTCCGCCACCGCCGTACGTAAAGTCCAGATGATTCACCTATGACCGGCAAGGGCAGCGCGAAGATAGCAGACGCTTCTTGGCAAGAGACAGGTACCTCTCCAAGGAAAAATGGATTTATCGTATCAGCCACATCAATGGGAAAAACTGTATGTCCACCGACAAAGAGGTGGTTTCCTTCCTTACCGGTGGTGGAGGCGAGCATCAGCTGGGTCAGCCCGCCAGCTAGGGCTTCGTCAATGGGGGTGCTGGAGAATAGAAAGGCACATACCCGGAAAGCTGCTTCATTGATTCGGGCCAGTTGAAGGAGGGCCATGTCTCGAATCATTGACACCTGCCTTGCGGAAGCAACCTGATCACCACTTCCGGCAGTTAAAAACCGCTCACAGTCGGCAATCTGATTTTCAAATTGCCGAAACTCATCGCGGTTGGGTCGGTAAGGTGTCAACCGAACCACCAGTTGAATTGGATCCCAAAGGGCCATCATTGCTTTTGCCAGTTGATTCGATGTCATCCTCGCCGGCGACCACGGAAAACAAAGGTCAACGCAATCACCTTTTTCTGCTGGCTCTAATATAGGTCCGAAGCCGACCGAAGTCCGTGGAAGGGGATTGGACAGGGCGACGCGACGACGCAATCGGCCGATGGCCATGGCATAACGGGCATCAAAGGGATGAAGCCGACACCGTAGTTCCGATTTCTGGCTTATTGAACTGAAGGTCACAAAGGGTAGATGGGTTTCCAATAGTGGTCGCAGACGAAGATATCCCTGGATGGCACCTTGAATGGCAGCGTCTCTGTCATCGGCGATAGTCCTCAAAATAATGCTAATCCACAATTGTCCCTGTACCGGTTGCTTCAGATCAGGATGGGCGGTCCAGTGAAGTTCTATTGCGGTGTGATCCGGCCAGATCGCCAAAGCCTGCATCAATTGTTGCCGACTTTGCCACTGGTTAATCAGCAATGCCTGATTATTCGGGGTGCCATTGTCATTTGATGTAGACACCAGTTCGGCTGAGGCCACTGATCTCAGGGCCAGGGCCACGATGGCTTCTACGCCACCATCCATTGATCGGGTGATCACGGCTGGCAAGTCTACAGAAATTTTCATGCTACCTCCCTATGTTAGCTTTTGATGCGTTTCAGACTTACAGATGTGAAGACGGCATCGCAGCAGCTGCAGCCATCCACCACTAAATATCGATCCGAAAGATCGTCAGGTAGCTGAAAACCGCCCAGTTCGCCCATTGCTGCCGCACCGGAGCGGCACAATTCGAAAAGCGACCCACATCCGCTGCAAAACTCCCTGATCACGCCGCGGTTCCATTCAAGTGGATCGGACAATTCTACCGGATCTGGTCTGTACCCACCTGTGGCATGAATTTTTGCTGCTTTCGCACAACCGAAAAGCTTAGCGTCAATCATTCGATCATCATCCCAACTCATTCTTTCTCCTTTGCCTGGGTACCGACCAGTTGCATGTAACGGAAGGGGATAATTTAATGTTAAGAAGCGATTCAACGTTTTCCGGCTTGAGTCCCATCTTCCAAAGTGTTTTCGCTACACTTTGTTTCACTTGAAGGTTACGCTGATTAATTTTCCGAATTTCTGGACTAATAACCTCATCAGTTTGGCTTTTCGCCACTTCATTCGGAAACACGAAGGATAGCGCCTCGCAATCAATTTTGTTCTCTTTCATAGCATCCTCTCTTAAACCTGTTTCGGGTCATATAAGAAGCTACAACTATTGCTTAAAATCCTTTATTTTCGTTCTTGAACGCCTTCCCTTGAATTTGAAGTACCAAGGATCCATCGCGTTGAGCCGGTATATTTTCGTGCCTGCTATCTGAGCCACTGCACATCAACACTCGTGATTAAGCATCTCTATGGTCTTAGTCATATGCTTTCTCTGGGCCGCCGGGCTGCACGCATAAAGAATCTCCACGGCCCGATCGACAATTACAAAAACTTGCTCCCATTCTTCAGTTTTTCCCTGGTTCCATTTAGAGGCCTGGTAACGAATAGTATCCATCCAATCAGTCATGCGTAGTTCCCACTCGGTGTCAAACCGCTCAGGAAACTGGTGAGAAAGTTTGGAAAGATGATCCATCCTTCTGGCATGACGACGCCTGGCTGCTTTTCCCATCCTATTTTTCTCCTGTATCATAAAGCCTATTACACAAAAGATGATATATATTCGATCTGTTTGATGTGGAGACAAAAATTATAACCCGATTAAGTCGTTTAAATCTAAATTCTTTATTTGGAGGGCAGATAATGATGAAGATTGAAAACTTTGTTCATTCAAAATTAGATCATTATTGTTAATGTTAATTTAGGATTTCTGTTCCCAGGCACCCTGCACCCGGACGGCTCCTGCACCGTCAGATGACTCTTACATTTTAGCCACCCATATGATGCACCCTCCTTGTTAGTCATTGTCATGCTTCCTAATAAACGGGAAAGCGTCGTTGTTTTTCAAAAAAACCTGCGTACACTCATGCTGCCGGTTAAGCATAGACTCGATCATATTCTGAACAATTTGATGAGTCACACTCAGGGCAGGGAGGACCGTCATCTGAACAAAACTTGGTACCACAATCCGAACAAGTATAAATGGGAAACCAATTCGAACTGATTGCATCTTTGGCCTCGCGGTCACAATAAGGGCAGGAATCGTATGAACTCATGAAGTACCTCCTTTGGGTTTGACTATTGATATGTTCAATATTTAGGATCTTAAGGTTGTTGCTTGTTTGGGATTTCTGTTCCCGGGTTCCCGACACCCGGACAGCCTTCTGCTGTCAGGCTTCAATGGATTTTATTATTCCACTATGTTGATTCCTCCATGTTGTTTTTTGGCTCTGGGGCATATAAACGGAAAAGGAGAATAATATTTCAGCGTAAAAACGAAGTTCTAAAAAGGAAGGGATAGGTGGCTTTACTTTAGTGGTTATTCTCCTTGAGTAGTGCCTCTTTAAAATGGGCAATCGCTCTGTTGCCCATTTCCAATAGCCCTCTATAATACCCATTCATATCAGCGATGTAATATTCAGAAGCAGAGCTCTTTTCGCTGTATAGTCTTGCCTTCACTATATCCAACTTATGTTGAAATTCGATTTCAAATGCTTCTGTTAGCGGCTGCGTCAAATTGTAGTAAACATGGCGATAAGAAAATGTGACGATTTCCCTGGTGCAGAAATTGCTGCGCTGACTCTATAGTATCATCAGTAACAGCCTGTTATTTTATCTAAAAACCAAGAATATGTCGAATAATAGGTTTTTTCACTCTTCGGAATAAGATAAGAAAATGCCGCTAACTTGTGCATTTTCAAACTGCCAGGAATAAGACATTTTCAGAACGCTGCTGACAGCTTCTATTGTCTCTTCTAAATAACTTATCGAGACCTTCGTGTTGTTGGGCATTTCAAGCATCCTATCTGTATAAGCGCACTTGCCCATTACAGCCGATTAAAGCTCAGTTCAGGCGTCATCTGCTGGAGGTGTTGCTTCCAGAACGCGATCGCCTGATCTTTCCGCTTCGGCGATATGCCATCCCGATCGATGTAATAAAGAGAGTTACATTTACACACTCAAATCAAATAAGATGTCTTTTGAGCATAATTCGAACTATTCGACCGGCAATCTGGAACGGAGCCTTTAGTAAAGCGAACAAAATGGATCCGGCCAGGAAACCGAACACTTCTTTTCCAAGTATAAGCTTCAGAAGGCTGATCGCAAAAAAAACTAACATCAGCAACAATGCCCAATCAGGTAAAAGGTTGATAAAAACATCGAACACCGGCTCTAAACATGACAGGGTTAAAACCATACCGATCAGTCCTAAGCCTGATTTTCGAAATCCGCACATGACCATCACTGCACCCAGCAACAAAAACAAAATGTATGCTTCTTCCGGAATAAACATTAGCAATGTGCCGAGCATAAAGCCTCCGATTTTCTTGATTGTTAAATTCAGGATTCTGTTCCCAGGTCCCTGCACCCGGACAGTCTTGGTCTGTCAGGATTTAGTGGATTTAATCAGTCGTCCAACGTTAAGTCCTCCTATCTGTATAAGCGTACTTGCCCATTACAGCCGATTAAAGCTCAGTTCAGGCGTCATCTGCTGGAGGTGTTGCTTCCAGAACGCGATCGCCTGATCTTTCCGCTTCGGCGATATGCCATCCCGATCGATGTAATAAACCGTGATTGAACGATACTGAATGGCCTGCATATTGGCTTTGTATTCATCATCTTCCTGTATGGAAGTCAGGTTGTCGCGGTAAAACGACAAGCGCTTGGTATTTTGCATCAGGTCCGACACGATCACCAGCCGGTCTGTCCTGCCACTTAGCGAGATATTCCAGATCGCTTCGAGGATCGGCGAACGGGGGGCCGTGCCAGGCTTCAAGATATCCACCAGCATTTGCTCCAACGGCAGATCGAACTGGTCCTCGAACTTCTGGTGCACCCTGCGTGGGTTCTTGTACAGCGGATTGGCCTGATCCCCTCTTCCGGGATTGCACATATCAAACACCGGCGTCGGCACCTCGCTACCGGATTCATTGAGCACGGATATGGCCAGACGCTCGGATACGTCCAGATTGTCTTTGGTTTGACGGATAATCTTCTCCAGCCGTGCACTTCTTTGCGCATCCCACGGGTCGGTCTTGTCGATGAGTATCCGTACAACGGGATAGCTGCCTTCAAGAGGGCAAAGCGTGCTCGTGTCATATTTTTGCTGGGTAACGCTGGCATAAACCGCAAATGCGCTAATCAGAGCAAATATGCTACCCACGATACCGATGATGATCCATCCTTGTTTGTCAGACTTTTTCATCGCCTTCTCCTTTTCCCGGATAGCGTTATAACCAATGGCCATTAGCCATGATTGGCCAAATTCTTTGCCTTGCGTTCAACCCGATCTGCCAGGTAATCAACTTTGCTGCCGATCTCACTGGATGCTTGGATATTTTCTTGGGAGATTTCAGACCCGGTTTTTTCGTCGGATACGACTCGCTTAAGGGCCTTGCGATCAACCTGGTCAGCCAGGTCATCAATAGTACGGCTGATCTCATGGGACTCTTCAAACAACTCTTCAATGACCTTTTGGGCATTGGCACGAGTGGTTTCGAGCTCGGTTTTAGCGCCGGAAACGATTTGCTCAAGGTTCTCCAGCATCAGGATGTCACACCCTTTGTTCAATTTGTTGTTCAGCGTGGGGGCAGTCATAAAGTAACCGGGAATCGCCTCGGTTCGAACACTCTTGTTGGCCTCGCGGTAATTCATGATCGCCGTGTTGACTACATCAGCCACCTGATTGTCGATGTTGTCGATATGCGCGATCACAGACTTGGCACCGCTGAGCAAATCCTCCATTTTCTTGATCCGCTCCTCGCGCTCCACCAGGCGGCTGCCGACCTTTCTTTCCGATTCACTGATAAGGTTGACCAGCGTGTCACGTACTTCGGCCTCTTTTTGGTTGTAGGCCCGCTCTGCGTCCTTGTGCAGACGATCCACCGCACCATAGCCGGGATACCGGTCATCATGCGCGTAGCCCTTACCCACTGCCAGGATGGAGATAATGGCACCAATCACAAACACAATGACGCTTTCCAGACTATCCAATGCAAACGTATCCTGTCTGAAGCGGGTCAGCGTCAGCATGATCGCATTGTCCGGGTCAATCGTCAGCAGGTCCCTGTAATGGGCAATCAACAGATGAAACGTCCCGATGGCGCCCAGATAGAATATGGCGGACAGCCCGCCGATGAATTTGCGCATAAGGTTTCGATGATTCAATTGGGTGAACCCGAACCAGCCAAACACATAGGACAAGCCGACGTTGGCAATGCTGACCACCAGGGCCTGGAAAAAGCCGCCCAAATAGCCCAGGTCACTGTTGGCAGAAAAGAAATAGGTGTTGGCAATGCACTCAGCCAGCAGAAAGGCGAACAATACGGCAAAATGTTTGACATACGATTCGGGGTACACCGCATTGCGCTGCAGATGATGGTCCGCTTTGAAACGGTTGAGATCGCGCCGGGCCTTTCTTTCGCTTACACGCAGCTTGATCAGCTCCGGGCTCGCATGCACCTGGTATTTGTTGAATTCTTTTTGGGGCTCGATCTTCAGGTCGTAAAAACTATCGGCGACACCGCTATCTGCGATGCCGGCCATTTTGCGCGCAATATCGGTCAGGTACTTATTGATAAAATCCTTTGTCTTGCCGAGGAAGCTCTCAGCCTCAAACAGGATGTTTTTCTCGGTCTTGGACAGCTCCGTATCACCGGCACCCGGATAGTTGTTTTGCCCATCGTCACGCCCGTTGACTTTGGGCTGCGTTTTCTCTTCAACCGCTTTCAAGGTCAGCATGGGAATTACCCCCCATTTTTTACTGCCGGCGGCCTGCTCGTATCCTAAAATTGAAATGGCGCTGTCTTTAACCTGTTGGGCATTACTTTTACGCAGCATGGCTGACCTCCTGGGGTGAGGGTGGTTAGGTTTTTGGATAGTTGTCCGGTGGAATTAATCTAAGATAAATTGAAAACAAGTTGTATTTTTCAGGACTGTTTTAAAACAAATGATAAAGGCAGGTATTTGGCTATTCCCAGATTTCATCTATCTGGACCAACAAGACCGTGATGTCGTCCGTCGCTCCGAGGTTGCGGGTTCGCGTGGCCAAGGCATCTGCAGCTCGCGAAACGTCGAGGTATTGCTCAGTAAATTCTGCGGCATCAATGGGATGCATAACTTTTGTTACTCCGTCACTTAGCAGCAGAATACGGTCAGACTCTTCAACTTCATACTCGTCCACATCGATGTTCAGTGAATCTCCAAGGCCAAAATATCTAAATATTGCGCCATCAGGGGTTTGATGAGGTCGTGTAAGCTCGGTTGCTTTGCCGTCACGTATCAATATTGCTGTAGTATCTCCTGCATAAAAAATGGTCAGTCTATTTCTGCATATCCAGGCTATCGTTCCCGCACAACCACCCAAGGGTCGGTCTGTTACTGGCATAAAACCCCAATGATAGACCTTAATATTGGTTCGCATAAGCAGGTCTAAAAGGCCTTTCACACTAGTCGGGGTTGACTCTGTTTCGCGGAAAAAATTAACCAGGTTATCGGCCATTTCCTGGGCGGAGGCCATGCCACGCGGAGCACTGCCGATGCCATCGAACACGGCAAATAGCTCACCAATTTTCTTGGATGCCACAAGCGGTATTTCACGCGACAATATGCGGTAACGGTCTTCGTAAAAACGATGCTTGGTTCCCTTGCTCCAACTTACTGCCGAAGAGCCTCGTTGTTCGGTTAGCATCGCAATTCCTTTTATATATATATATCGTTAGTTAGATGCGAGCTAATAAAGGACAAACAAATCGTTTTTTTCAAGAGAAAGAATGTTCTGAATCTTTCACCTATCAATTATCTTTTGAGGAATAATGACTTTCTTATTGGATTTTAAGGTTTGTCCTGGGATGAAAAAGTTGGATCCACCATTTTTTGTGGATCTATACTTTATGATTTTTCCATTTTTTGCAGCCCACTTCCCTACTTTCTTACCAAGTTTGGGGCCGATAATTTGCCTTTTTACTGCACCTCGCATGTCATATTTAGGGCCAGCATACTTCCGAAGGTTCTCCGGTTTTGGGATTCTAAGATCCATTGCCCGTTTATGAAAGGAAGAATTCTCTTTTAGTCGAATCAACACGTTACCTTTTCCCTTTTCAGCAACAGCAGTGCCCGGCCTTGAAGATGTGTAAAAGCCTTTTCCGAATCGCGATCTCGCCTTGAACTTAGATGGGTTGACACCATGCTTCATGATTCTCTTGGCTACGGCCCTCCGGGTGGCATGATATAACCAAGCCTCAGCCTCCTGGGGGCATATAACTGAAACGAGCAAAAGGCTGGCAAGAATCCAAGGAAGAACCATTCTGTTTTGCATGACCACCTCCTGTGTCGATTATATCATTAGTCGCTTGATGGAAAATGTATATGGAAGGTTTGCTTGATTGCTTAGACAGGCTATTTAAAATTCAGGTAATTGTAATGGGACAATAAAAATCCGAACAAAATCCTCAAAACGAGGTAACACGACTCTCCTGTTGATGGATGTTCAGGAACTGACAAAAAAGTTCCCATGCTTCCTTTTTTTGATCGATGGACAGGTTAGTTTGTGTGCTCAGCGACGTCTCCACTTTTCTTTTTATCGGTTCCAGGTAACGGCATGATTTTATAAATTCAAGGGTCCATTCCCGAGCCTTTCTGACAGCCAGTTCTTTGACAAATCGGATATTGCTGGCTACTGCTTTCGAAAGCATGCCGAGGATGTCATCAATAGAGATTGCTTCCGTCTGTGCGTTCTTTTGCCGCTCTATGTTGAGCATCACCTCATGGTTGTACCGTTGGCGGCAGTAGTCTCTTTTGGCATCTTCATCCATCTTGCGCTGGATGTTTTTCAATATGCCGAAGAAATAGGAAAGATTCCGCCGGCTGGCGTTCCGGCGGATTGCTTTCAAAAACGCATCTTCGGTCTGCCGGAGGGCTTCCAGCTCATACCCCTTGATCGTCCGCTGGGCGTGTTTGAGAGCATCGGGCGTCACATCGAGGCCGTAATGGCGAACCACCCAGTCGAGACGATCGAGTTTCACCTGGTCCGCTTCATTGTTGGTTTTTTGCCGCCACATGCGCATCGAGTCCTTTACGTTCGACAGCCCGCTGTTCATCGGAGACCCTTACCGCCATGTGCTGGCAGGGCGTCATCCTTCGCAGATGAACAGGAAGCCGGTTGCGCATATAAACGTAAACGGACACCAATATCTCCAACACGCTGCGCGCCAGGGTCTTCGGTGATGTCATGTCGATACGGATCTGTCCCAGGGCTTTTTTCATGTGGCTGAAGGCACCTTCGTCGGTTCCGTTGCCTTTGGGATTACCGGGACCGACCGGAACCGGTTTGGTTCCCCATCGCTTCAGATAGCGCATGACCTCGTCGCTACCGTTGGCGCTACCGCAATCGCCCAGAACTCCGATGGGCACCCCCCAGGCATGGCGATGGGCTTCAAGGACCTTGATTACCGCCTCGGCCGTTTCGCTGTCATCGACGCTGAAGGCCGTATGGGCGAAGGTGGCCACATCCACGGACAGTTCCACATTGAACGGATACGCCGTGTCTCCGAGCCACACGACCACCTCGCTGCCGTCGATGCTCAAAAGACCGTTGGGCACTTTTTGGCACAGGCTCTGGTAAAACCGAGGCCGTTTCTCGCGGATTCTCGCTTTGTAAAGATCATTGGCGATCAGGATCGCCTCGATGGTTTTGGACGATAGGTCGATGCCCGCTTCGCGCAACTCGACACGGAACGCTTTGAGGCGGATCCGTCGGCCTTGATATCCCTTGGCATGTTCGACAATGCGTCGAACCAAATCAACGGTGACCTTGGCCGCCTTGCCCCGCTTATCCGGTATGGTCAGCGGTCTCAACTTTTCGTCGAAGCCCTGGTTCCAGGCCGCAAGGGTGCTCGGCGGAATCACCAGCACCCAGGCGGCCTGCCGTTCCGGTCGCTGGGCCAACCGCAGAAACGCTACCGCTTTTCCTTTTTGGGCTTGGCCATAGTGCTTTTTTTTTCGGCCAGCATCGCATCCACTTCGTGGATCTCCCAGGCGATCTTACGGCCTTCGTTTTCCCAACTAACGTCGTCGTAGGCCTTTTTGAGTTTCTCATGCTCGGCCTTGAGGCGTTCAAATTCTTCCCGCGCCGGGTCGTTGGTTTCCTGATCCAGGCGCTTTTCCCATTGATAACCGGTCTTTCGGGATATCCCGACTTGGCTGCAAAGCGTTTTTACATCGGTATCCGGTGACAATCCCTTCTCTTTTAGAAGGCGTCTGGCTCGGATGATAATGGCCACTTCTTCAGGGGTTAACGGCGCCGACATGCTTCACCTCCCGCCAAGGTCAATCGGTTGGCCCAGAAGGTAGAGCGTTAACCGGCCTTCCGGGTTCATCACCAGGTTGATGACACTGCGCTCAATAAATGACGATATCGCATCCTGGCCGGTAATGTCGAATCCTTTGTCCATGGCGCTCAGCGCTTCTTTTGCATGGCCGTGAAAACGTTCGGCTGGGACCAGGAAACCGCCGATACCCTGATGCGCCCGCCGATAGTTGAAATGATCCACCCAACGCTCGATCGCCCCCCGGGCTTCATGCAGATTGGGAAACGGCTGCTGCGCAATCAGTTCCTGCTTTATCCTCCGATTACAGGCCTCGACCTTGCCCAGGGTCTGCGGATGATGCGGCCTCGCATGGGTGTGATCGATTCGTTCGCTCTCCAGGTATTTCTCGAAACGGTTGATCCCGCGCCATGAATAGAACACAAACCCGCGATCGGTGAGCAGTTCCTCCATTTTCCCATAGCGCGCCACGGCATCGCTAATGACCCCGATCACCGCATCGACCGATGTTTGATCCAGCAGTCGCCAACCTAGAATGAAGCGGGAAAAGTCATCAATCAGCAGGATCAGATAGACCTTGGCTTTGTTGATGAAAAACTCCAGGATGTCCATCTGCGCCAATTCCAAGGGACGACTGGCTTCAAAACGCTGGGTGCTGGACTTGTCCGATCGCTTGGTCTGTAGACGATAACCGTTGGCCTGCATCAGCTTTCTGACACTGCGGGTCGAGATGGTGATGCCGGCACGGCGAAGCTGCCCTCTGATCTGTCCGGGACCGAACCCCGGATTGGATTTCCAGCATTCCAGCACGGCAGCCTCCTGCTGCGCCGAAATGATCTTTTTACCCCGACCTGGACGGGAAGGCTGGTAGGTCAGAAATCCTTCTTCACCAAGAGTTTTCAGTTTGTTGCGCCAGTCATACACGGTTGTGTAATGAACCCCGGCGATTTTTGCCGCTTTTTTGATCCCGACAGTGGCGGCACTTTTCAAAATGGTCAGTTTCTGTGCCTGGGTAAACGACTGTGTACTCATCACACTTTCTCCTTCTGTTTTGTAGAGAGAAAGTGTTACCTTGTTTTTTCAGGTTTTGTACGATTTCTTAGTAGCACGAACAGGTAATTCGTTCGAAAGTGGATTTCTGTTCCCAGGCACCCCGCACCCGGACGGCCCCTGCACCGTCAGATGACTCTCTCGGTTTAATCCCCCATATGTTTTTTTCCTCGTTTGGTAATTGTCATGCTTCCTAATAAACGGGAAAGCATCGTTGTTTTTCAAAAAAACCTGCGCACTCTCATGCTGCCGGTTAAGCATAGACTCGATCATATTTTGGACAATTTAGTTAGTCACACTCAGGGCAGGGAGGACCATCATCTGAACAAAACTAGGTACCACAATCCGAACAGATGTAAATGGGGAACCAATTCGAGCTGATTGCATCTTTGGCTTCTCGGTCACAATAGGGCAAGAATCGTATGAGTTCATGGCTTACCTTCTTTGGGTTTGACTATTGATATGTTCAATATTTAAGGTCTTAAGGTTGTTGCTTTTTTGGGATTTCAGTTCCCAGGCTCCCTGCGCCCGGCCAGCCTTATGCTGTTAGTAGACTTTTACTTTAACGCCTTCCGCCCATTGTTCCACCCCCTTTCTTTGCATTACGGTGTTATTAAAAAAGCAAACAGAAGACATCCATCATTCCCATTCCTCTACCCGCCGATTTACCCTTTTTTCCCTTTTTCGATCATATTCCCTCCCGCTTCGAATAGTAAGCGTAGGCGGAATGAGCTGTTTCGGTCTTGGCAACCACAGCTTTTTTGATTTATTTTTAGATTTCTCACATTTCATGGTAGACACACCCGTTATCTTATTCAGTCATTATAGTTGAAAGTGGAAGCTCTATCCAATCCATTCCCCTGAAATGTGGAAGGGTGGATAAAAGCAAGACCGATTTAAAAACCTGGCCCCTAATACCCATGAGCCGAAACACAATGAGAATCTGAATTCGGCTAAACATTTTTCAATATTATTAAATGCCTTTTTTGTGGAAAAATGGACTGTTATTCAGCATGCCCCTACTGCAAGTCGGATTCATTCGATAAGCTAATTTCGAATTCATATGGTATATCACTAGTGTCCGGTTAAAGTTGACTAAAAACTGTATAACATAATGTTTTAAATATAAATAACTTCGTTTTTACACGGGCAACCCCTTGATTTTGGCTTTTGGCACCAGTATCTCCCTTCCCATGACATAAATGCGAAGGGAGATACACATGTATCAAGGGAGAACCGTCTTTTCACAGGTATTGGACTTTTTGCCACGGAAAAGCTTTCGTACCTGTGTCAAGCGTTATAACGGCAACTACCGAATTCGTTCTTTCTCATGCTACGAGCAGTTCCTGTGTATGGCATTTGCGCAACTGACGTATCGTGAAAGCTTGCGCGATACAGTTCTTTGCTTACGGGCAATGCACAACAAGCTTCATAACGTCGGGATCCAGTGTAAAGTTTCCAAAAGCACGCTTGCCGATGCCAACGAGAAACGGGATTGGCGGATTTACTGCGACTTCGCCCAGGTCCTGATCGGACAGGCCCGGAAACTTTATGCGGATGACGATTTTGGCCTCCAGCTTGACGAAACGGTATATGCCCTGGATGCCTCCACAATCGATCTTTGCCGCTCGGTCTTTCCGTGGGCGCGGTTTCGGTCAACCAAAAGCGGGATAAAAGTACATACGCTGCTTGATCTCAGGGGCAATATCCCGTCATTTGTATCCATAACCGATGCCAAGGTTCATGATGTCAACATTCTCGATGAACTGCTCCCGGAACCCGGTTCGATTTATGTGATGGATCGCGCCTATCTTGATTTTGAAAGACTTCATAGACTGCACCGTGGAATGGCTTTCTTCATCCTTAGGACCAAAGTCAACACCAAGCTCAGACGGCTCTATTCCGCTCCAGTGGATAAAGCCAGTGGCGTTATCTGTGATCAAACCGTCCGTCCGGTGGTGTATAAATCGGCCATTGCCTATCCAGAGAAATTGAGACGGATCAAATATTTCGACACTGAAACCGGAAAGCGCCTGACGTTTGTAACCAATCACTTCGAATTAGAGGCCCGGACAGTAGCCGACTTGTACAAGTATCGCTGGCAAGTGGAACTGTTCTTCAAATGGATCAAGCAGCATCTGCGGATAAAGAAATTTTTTTGGGTTTCAGAAACCGCCGTAAAGACCCAGATTTGGATCGCTATATCCGTTTATGTGCTGGTGGCCATCATGAAAAAGCGTTTGGCGCTTAACCAGAGCCTCTACACAATTTTACAGGTTCTGAGTATTACTCTTTTTGAGAAAACCCTTATTTCATGCGCATTGACAGAAAGCAATTACAATAATAAATTTACTTCTGGACATATCCAACTGAATTTGTTCAGTTCTTAACCGGACACCAATGATGGTATATAAAGCCGAAACCGCGTTTGAATTTCATAAGTTGATCAGAAAAAAATCGAGTTCGGCCACATTTTTTAAATATTTCACTTCTATTAGGATCCAGATCACATTGATTCCATCTTTTTATGTCCTGTTTGTCTATAATGATGAATGGCAATAAATTGGAAGACGATGAATTTAGAATATTTTGGGATTATAAGCGGAAAGGTTCAGGGGGGACCAACGGTGCACTTAATCGAATTAAAATTTTCGAAGCATTGAGAAATTCACAGGTTTTTTGTCATAGATACGAACAAAATCGTCAAAAAACAAAAATCAATAACATTTCGTCTCTTTTTAGTGGTATTGGCCTATCTGTTCATATTGAATTGGATGTGTTGAATAAATCAAATATCGGGTTTCTTTCTAAGTGGTGGATTGGCCAATAATTGCAGAAATATAGACTGATTAATCTTTTTCATGGGTTCTAAGAAACTCCTTTTCCGTGGCCAGATCCTTTGAGCTTTCCATACGATATAGGAAAACCTTACCTTCCAAGTGATCGAACTCATGCTGAAAAATTACTGCCAACATACTATCAAATGTTTCATTTCTCAGTCGCCCTTTTCGATCGATGAATGCCACTTGAATTTCTTTGTGTCTTCGCACTTTTCCCCGTAATCCGGGAATACTTAGGCAACCTTCCCATCCAATGTTCATTTTATCGGATACGGCCAATATTTCAGGATTTATGATTACAGTCGGCTTCATATCAGGTGCAGTTGGATATTTTGATGTCGGACGGGAACCCATAATAAAAATCCTCAAGGGGGCGTAAACCTGGGGTGCAGCAAGACTTAGACCAGTTGTCGTATCAGCTAATGTTGCCAACATGTCATCAATCAACTCTTGAACATGATTGGATTCCAATTCATCAATAGGTTGTGCTTTTTCTCGTAAAATAGGATTCCCTATCTGGGCAATTTGTAACAGCCTTGGCATTTGAACTCCTTCTTTTTGTTGTTCAAAGCGGACACTGTAATCCAACATTTTTGTCATTCCATAAAGCAGCAATTTCTACCAAAACTTGCTTTGCTTTCTTTGAAATTTCCCCTAAATCTGCTTCGGAAACACTTTTTATAAACTTTACGACACTTTTCTCATGAACATGGGTCATGAGCACCTGTCTTGTCTGCTCACTGAGTTTTAGATGCCTTTCTTCCTTTAGCATTTCAGCAATGCAATCATGGTTCATAAACTGTAAAGCATATAAAGCGCGGAAGCGAGTACGCCACCAGTCTTTCATGTGCAACGTTTCTAACAGGCCTTTTATAGCTTCTGCATTTTCAGTGTTTTTGACCGTCCACACCTCCCATCCTGTTCCGAAATAAATCGAAACGAGCAGTAGCAGGGCCATTACGTTCGGGCGAGTCTCGTTCTTCCAATTTTTTAAGTCGGACAAATAGGGTTTGAGCTGCCGCCCGTAGATTTCCACAAGCCTATAGGCCCAACCTTCAGTACGCCATTTAGAAGCAAGCCTCTCCGTCAGCATCGGTAACTCATCATTCGGAATCGTTGCAGCGGCCGCAGTGTTGCTGCCGGCTATGTGCCTGGCGAGCTTTTGAGCAATTTCCTCGGCGATATCTTCTTTAAATCGATTAAAAAGATAAGTCTCGATCCGCCGCAGATCATTCTCCAATTCAGTCTTGCCAGTTTTGCGCAAAGGAAGAGCGTATAGGATGCTTTGGGAATCACTCTCTTGGATAGTTAAATAAATTGGCCTCGGGGCGGGTCGGACGGTTACGACACCTAAAGTATAACTGCGATCCTTGTCGTCGCTAAGGCTGATTGGAAAAACATCTTCGATATGTTGATCTACACTTTCCGATACGCTGATTTTAACTTTCACCCCCGGTTGGCCAAAACAAGGATACCCTACGCTCTTGAACTCCAGGTATTTTTTTTGGCTTTTCCCTTTTCCCATGGAAAACCTGTCTGACAAATGACGCTGAAACTTATCGAATCCCCAACCGGTCAGTGCCAATTCAACATCCATTCCAACCACTAACAAATTGTCGATCTCCATTGGAGCAAAAGGCTGTGTAGTTTCGTAGCAAGCCATGGCGTGGTCTATCTTTGAGTTTAGTTTGCATTGATATTTTAATTTTGGTTCAACAATCGGGGCATTTTTCTCGGCAACCCCAATAATTAAAACACCACCCTGGGTATTGGCGAAAGCAGCCAATGTCTGAAATATTTTTTGTGAAAGAAGTGGGTTTAACGGAGGTTTTTGATCATTTCGCCACAGTACCGGGCAAAGGTCAAGAGCTGCGTCGTATTCAAAGGATGCTTTGTATTCAAGGATGGTTGATTCCTGTTGGTGAGTGCGAAGAAATTGAACAGGATTCTTTATAAGCATGTCCAGTAATGTTTGAACCTGGTCGGATTTATCAATATAATTCATTTAGCATCTATATTATAAGCTTCGAGCTTCTCTTAAATAAGTAGTATAGTATAGCAACTTATTTTATTCATTATTGATAGATTATAACGAATGATTAAGTTTACATAATTTGTTAGTAGTTCAATTGCTATGAGCAAAATAATTAATTGCAATGCGATTAAGAAAGTTTTTATAAATTCGTCCAAAAAATGCTTTAAAAGAATTTCCCCGCAGCAGAGTTGACGGGGTATTAATACAACTCTAACGGCATCTGTTTATTATACGAAGCAAAGCTTCGGCGAATTTAACCCTAAGGGATTAAATTTATGGAATTATGAGTTGAAAAATTATCTAAGAAAACCTATTCTTATACCTTTTAATTGAGCTAAAAGTATTATTTTATCACGTCTTGAATATAATATTCGTATAATATATGTTGAAAAAATTGCTATGGATGTATCCATAAAATTTTTAAATGGCTATAAACCACAAATGTCGTCAAGTGCGATAACGTTCTCATTACCAAGTAATTTTATATATTCTGTTTGATCCGTTGAAGCTGCAGCACCCCAAATTTGAACATTAACTCCATCTCTTACCAGTCCTTGAATAACCTGGACGTAGTCTTTATCTCCAGTAACCATTATTGCTTTATCAAGTTGGGTTTTATTCTCCTGTAATGCGAACACTTGTTTTTGTCGTACAACATCAGCCAATTTAAAATCTACTGCATTCTCAATTTTATTTGTTTCTTTAGGACGGTCAATATTAAATCCGCAATTAATATATGCTGGAATTAATGCACTTTCTGCAGGTCGTTCCCAAAATGCGACAGAAACTTTATATTCAGCATCAGGTGATAAATCACGCCTACTTGCTTCTTCTAATAACCTATTTAATACATTTGAGAGAAATGAAACTCTATCGGAACCAGAAGGAAATATTTTTCCGCGTTTGGAGGTGATTCTCTGAAGACTTCTAATAAAGTTTTCATGGTCAATAAACATACCTATTTTTCCTCTTACAACATTCTTTTTAAAATTTTTTTCATGGGTTTTAATTCTCAATCGACCATCCGTTTGCATTTGATGTTTAAGCCATAATCCAAGTACTTTGCCTCTAATCTTTAATTCGTTAGATTGTGAGGTTACAACATCACAAGATTTCAAATTTTGTAAGGCTCTATTATAAACAAGTTGATCATTTTGACGCATTTCTTGAAAAAATTCTTTTTGAAGCACTTTTTCACCTTGAGATTGAAGTCGAAACATTTTTTCGATAAAACGTTCTTCATCTATTCCTAGCTGATCTGTAGGCCACCAATAAGAAAAGTTTTCATCATTAAGAAGAATTGATTCATTAGTAATTGTGATTACATCTCCAGGTATCGGAACAACTCTATGCTCGTCGTTTAATAGATCTACTAATTCTGCGCCATATCTCTGGACAAGCCATGGATAGCCGCCGGTATATTCATAAACTGTATCAATTGTTTCCTGAGGTATTTTTATCCATTTTTGAAAACCTGCACGTAGAACATTTGAAGTACCCTCATGTGAAAGGAATGAAACTGGTAGAGGTGATAAATGTCCAAACAAACGTTCTTTTTTTGTAATAATTTTAGTTAAATCATTAAATCGTATAGAGCCAGTAAAAAATATAAAAATTCTATTTTCATCAATTTGAGATCTAAATAAATTTAATACCATCGTGTTGGGTATAGATTTATCGCTTTGCCTATTAATTGCATATAAAAGATCTTGAAATTCATCGATCATAAAAAGCGGTTTTTTTCCTGGCATTACTTTATTTAAAGAATCAATCGTTTTAGAAAATGATATTTCTGGTTCAGATAAAAACTCATTTTCGTCAGGTAGAATAAGCTGGGATCCTCTTTGGTTACATGATGATTTTAATTTATTACACATATCGAAAATAACTTTACCCGATTGAACTCCACCATCTAAGCTTGATTGATTTGCGTCGAAGTTAATATAAACAGGTATAACATAATCTGGTAACTCACGAGGGAGGAAGTTTAGAATAGATGTTTTTCCTACGCGACGTATCCCATCTAAAAAATATCGTGCATTTTGAACACCGTCAACAAAACTATTTTTGAGTCTTGTTAAAACATCTTCTCGTCCTTGAAACAATGTTCCTCTTTCAGGTGAAAGAGGTTTTCCAGCATCAAAAATTCTTTCAATGACCGGTGAGGAAAAAGCTTCTGAAAAAGTACTTATTGGTACATTAAGCTTTGAGATACCCATATCGATCTCGTTAATACCATCAGCGGAAGCTTTGATCCAAGCACTAAAATTTAATGAACTTTCTTTGGTATTAATAGAACGATAATTTTTACTGATCGACACAGGAATAAGTTCACTTGCCTTCGGCGCTAATCGTTGAATAGTAACTTTACCCGAATCATTTAGAATAACAGAATCATTTTCGATACTAATTTTTGCATCAATATCTTTTAGTTCTCTATCGGAAGAATTAGTGAACCGAAAAACAACACGAGTTGTATCTGATTCCAAGCTTATAAATGAGCTTTCTAGTTCTATTTTGATATTTGGTGTTATTCCTGCTATTTTGGACAAATCACCAATTACTCTTTCAATAACCTTTAAATAGGGTATTAACAGTTCCGATAAACCCCGTGAGGTAGATACAGATTGCGTATCGTGAACAATTTTTATAAGTCTCCTCTCATAATTGGTTGCATTTTCATGGAAATATCTTCTTGAATCCATCGAATCAGTTTTGAAAAACTGTTCAACAACCAACGTCAAATTTTCTATTATTTCTATGACATCTTCGCAACCCACAGGATGCATGTCTTTGATAATGTTACAAAAATCTTTAATAACCCTTGACTCAGATAAAAAAGTCGTAGCAGAATCCATATTAGTGAAATTTGCAACTACCCATGAATACTTTTCGGGTAGCTGACTAATTTTTTGACTTTTATTAATCTGTTTGGAAAAAGAATTAGTTTGAGTATTTTTTATTTCTTGATCATTTGTTTCTATTTCTATTTGATTTTTGGTATCTACATCTTTGAAACGATTAAATGTTTTTAAAAGGTCTTCATCAACTGTAAATTTATATGCAATATTGTAAGCCTTTTTTCCGAGTTCTAAAGAATTATTTCTGACACACAATTCTAAAAGGTCTCGGCAAATATTATCAAGAGCTCTTGGTGGGCTATTTTTATTTGTCTTAACAATTTTAACACCTCGCTGTAGAATTTTAAATGCTTCATCTACATTGTCTTTTTCTTTTTCATAAACTTGAGCCAATTCTAAGTAATTAGGGATGTATCGAGGAGAGATTTTAATCCTTGCTTTCAACCAAACTATAAGAGCATCTATTTGGCCTTCAATAATGGCTTTGTTAATATAATCTTTAAGATCTTTTATATCAAAGATTGGCTCTTCAGCAGGAGGTAGAATCCAGTCGGATTGGTTTAGCATTCTAGCAACATATTCTTTTTGCAAATTTTCATCTTGTAAATCGTAAGCTACAACAAAGGCAAGAGGATCAAATTGATTTGTTCTCATTTTTGGTACGATATTTAAAAATTTTTCTTTTTCGCCTAATTTATGAGAAAATGCTAAGACTACCAAAAATAAGTCTTCATCATGAATTTGCATGTTAAGCATTGGATATAAGATTTCGTACATACGGTCTTCTGAGCCTTGTTCGAAATACAATACAGCAAGATTCCATAAAACAACGCTCCTATCGTTATCGTTTTTTATAGGGCTTTTCTTTAATTTGTTAAGTATTTGTTCTGCAGCGGGAAGATTTCTCTCTTGCAAATGTAAATACGCCATCCAATTTTGTATTTCCAGATTATCAATTTGAAGAAGCCAAATATTTTTTAGGATTTCTATTGCATTTTTGAGATCATTTGGATTTCCTATTTTGGCTATCCTTGGGATTGCGCGAAATTGTCTAGCCAAATCTTTATTTTTTACAAAACCTAAATTAGGAGGTTTAGGTGGTTTGTAATTAAGCTTATTACGAGCTTCGGAATATAAATATGATTTTACTTCGTTGGCGCAATTTAGAACGGAGGTGTAAACGTCTTTATATCTATTATCTGCTGATGCAATTCTAATATCACTAAGTTCAATTTTGCTAAGTTTTCCAACTTCCTCAGGATTAACAAGTATTCCACTATCTTTAAGCGAATCAACAATCTCACCAAATCCAGTGCTTCTAAGTATTTGCTCCCATTCGTTTCTTTTTTCGGCAAAATCTGGAGATAATTGAAGTCGAAATGCTACTGGCAAATTAGCGTTAGCATAACTACGAATCTTCGGACGATCATTGGATATCAAATATTTAAGCGTACCCTCAAATGCGTTGGCTGCCGTTTCTGATAGAATATTATCTTTAATTACCGGTTGAATTTTTGTAAAGTTATACCTTCTTTGGCGTTGGTCAAATCTTCTAATAAGTGCCGGCTTTACGCATGAATTATAGACCTCGTTCTGAATTTTAATCAGGTCGGATGATGGCCCTTCAGCGATATCTTGAACTATTGGTGGAAGTAATGTTTTTAAGAATATATCTGCTGCCTTTTTCAATAAGTCATCATGATAAGATTGATATTTCTTCGCATTTCTTGACACTAATATTTTACACATTTCACAATAGATATTAGTAACCCAAAATCCTTCATAAAATAAACCTTCTATCAAAAATTTTTCGGCAATCTTAATTACATTTGTTACAGCAGGAGCCAAAAATATATTATTTAATTTTGTCCGATCCCAAATATCGTATTGTTTTTTTGCAAATTTTAAACTTCTTATTTCCCCTGAAAGATCATTTTCATATTTAGATGCCAATTCAATAGTACGTTCAATCACACCGCCAAACTTTTCGTTAACATCATTTTCGTTGTTAAAATAATTTTGCCAGTAAAGTTTATCAAATTTCTTTTCAACAATATTTTCTTTTTTTAATTCATCTTCTGTCAAGTTTCCTTTTTTCAATATTGATGATTCTTCATCAGTATCGATCAATGTATCCTCGCTGGATGTCAAAATATTTATTGGTTCAATTAATAGTTCTAAATTTTCTTCATCATCCAGTGTCATTTTCAATGAAGATAATAATTCTATAGCATTATTATTATCGGGATTAATTTCTATTACTTTTCTTAGTATATCTTCTTTATATTTATTATCTTCGACAACATCTGCAAACATCAAAAGTGCAGTTTCGTTTTCTTTATCGATTTCAGTTATGGTTAATAAAATTTGTTTGGCCGCTGGTATATTCCCACAAGCTATGTTTTTCTTTGCATTTTCCATGGCGTCATCAATGTATGACTTGCGAGTTTCATTAATTGTTTTAAAATTCGCATCTGATGATGATTTCAATGCTTTATCAATAAGATTTAAACGAATACAAATATCATCTTCAAGATAAGACAAATAGTAGCAGGCATATGTACATGCTTTTGGGTCCTCGGAGTATTCGTCCATAATTTGATCTAATATAATTTTTGCTTGTTGAAAATCCTTGCTTTTAATTGCCGCTTGGGCTTTACGCAAACTCTCATTACATCTTTTATCCATTGTTTATTCCTCATCAATATTTTTGTTTTATGATGATTAATTTACTTTAATAGCTAAAAATAGTATCACGCATTTTATTAAAATTAATATGGAATTTTACGACATATATTTAATAGTGAAGTTTTTAATTCTTCTTTGCTTTTAGCATTTTGTTTTCGCATACCAAGCCAACGAGTTAAAATACGCCGTTCAGATTTAAAATAAATTGCTACGTTAGGCTGAATTTCTAAACATTTTACGATTGAAGAAACATTCTCACGCAACATTACTTTCCATTCATTTTCAAGCATCCAAATCGACATTGGTGCCCGGATGCTTGATTCCAATAACCGGTACATAAAGGGCTCACATGTTTCAAAATAGGCAACGGCACGTTCAAGACAAGCCATGCCTTCTTCCGGGTTATCATATTGAAGCTTGGCTAATCCAAAATATTTTTGCGCCAAGCTAGACTGCCAGCATTCTACAATCGGGAAGTGAGCTTTGACGATAGCGTACAGGTCATTAAAAGCCTTTATTTTTCTGCGTTTTCGGCTAATGGCCTGCCTAAAAGCTAACTCAACTTGATAAAGCCAATAAAATTTATAATCAATAGATTTCCCGTACTTTTTCAAGCATTGTGATGCTTTAACGAAAGCTTTTCTGGCCTGCGGGAATTTTCCCCACCTACTGTAAATCATACCAAGATACCCATAGTTGCGGTGCCTATCCTCGGTTCTAATCATCTTCAGCACTCTTCTTTGCAAAGCGGACGCTTCTTTATAACGCCCCATGGCATCATATAACTGGCTCAATGAACTGAGATTTTTCGCTCGATGATGAGGTAACGAGTCGATGCAACGCTCAAATGCTTTTTCTACCTTTTTGTGGATACGTTCTGCTTCTTTATACTGAAATGTATCTTTCAAAGCTACTGCATAGCTGTTTTGCATCTCTAGATATTTTAATTCTCGAACCAAACCCTTTCTTTTGTAACGCCGATAAATTTTTTCGGCATTTGTTAATTCTTGGAATGTTTCCCGGACCTCTCCAAGGTGGCAATGACAGCATCCCTTCCGCCAATAAGCTTCGAACAGAGCTGGAATACTGAGTTCTTGGGGGGGCATTAATACATCCGTTTCCAAGTGAGTAATTAGTCGTATGGCATTTTCCATACACGAGTTGATCATTTTTCCACTGTACTGACTTTGAATCAGCTTTAATTGCTCGTCAACTATGACAGGTCCTGCGAGATTGGACAGGTCTGGGGTGGACTTGAAAACCTTTGTGATAACATCAAACAGGGATTTACAGGGATATGATTCGATAGTTTTTTGGCTTATTATGTCCTTTTGAGAATGAGCTACCCATAATCGGCTTATGGTTGAACGTTCCTTTATTATGGCTTTAACCTTTTCTGAGATACCTTCAACCGAACCAAGTTGACCATATCTATCGACATGACCGGTAGCGGAAATATTTGATGGTATAGGTTCTTTGGTCAGAAATGAATAAAGTGCGATGGCAAGTGGTAAATCCATTGAAGTACCCTTAACTTGCAAGTCTTCCGTTCCCAAATGATCCAAAATCATGAAATGATAATTTCTTGGATCCCACCACTGGGGCAAACCACTTCGTTTCTCGACTACTGCACAAACGGCGGCCCCCACACGATCTAACTGCCAGAGTCTTTGTTTAGGCATGTGCGCTTTTCCACCATTGACCACCACCAACTCTCGCATCATGCCGTTGTTGGCAACCACTGGAAACCAAATGCGACCAATAGGGGAAAAAGCGTTTTGTTGTGAACTTTTTTTAAGGGGCCTTAGCAAGGAAGGCTCTATCACATTCTGATCGAGGGATCGTAGCTTGGTACGGCTGGCTGCGGAAATATGCTGCGGACAGCGGTTCAAGTAGAATAAGATCCGCCTGAGTATCCAGTCTTTAAAACCAGCCAGCGTTTCCCAATTATTGACTGCCGTGGCAATCAAAGTGTTGATATTGCCGCTATCATCTAATTCACAGATATTATGCCAGATTACGTTGGATTCTTGGTATACGACCGATCTATCCATTTAAGTCCTTCTGATTTGCTGAATTGCGAATGTGAACTTATAGGTGATAGCGTTAATTACAAGGGTAACAGGGTGTTCGCTTGGCAGCTTTTTTAGATTCCCTAATGCCACTTCATAGACCCCAGGCGTATTGTCAATTGCATTTATCTTGCGTTGCCGTCCCTTAACAATTGCTTTCTCTAAAATGTAATCCTGAGCACAAATAACCCTCAATGTGATAATGTCGCGGATTTGGAGGACTAACATCTTGAAATTTTCAAATGATGATTCGGCTAAAAGTTTAATTTCAGAAAGGCTTATGTCCTGGTCTTGGGCAGCTACCTGATATGGTTGAAGTTCTAATTTTATTTTATCGATTATTATAATCCCATCCTTTGTTGTAATGACAATTGGCGATGCAGTATCTTCATATAGTTCCTCGTCATATGGCTCAGCAGAACTTGTTGCTCTATTTACCGGGAAAATGAGGTAATCTGTCATGGCAATTTCTTGTTCTTTCCAGTCCAAGTATTCTGCTGTGGGCTTGACCATTTCTGACTCATCTACCCAGAATTTTTCACGGGCATCAAACGTCTGCTGTAACGATTGAGGACTTAAGCTTCCCAATAAACGAATAAAACTTGAGACAAGCACAGGCCGCTCATTAAAAAATGGCAAAAGCAGGTCTACGCCCAAAGGATTGTTTTTAGATTTTAAAACGCCGCTTTCTGGGGGATGAATGAAGGAAGTATCCATTGAAATCGGTATCACCCGAAAAAGTTTTATTGGGTCTTCTGAACTAGGTGCCGAAACGATTAATACCGGTACCCCAATACCCGCGTTTTCTTCTGGCTTAGTGCTCCATATTTGACCTGGTGCCGGCTTTAAAGGCATCGGTTGGGGTGTTGGTTTTTCATTTCTCAATCGTTTAAGGATGGATTGGGCAAATGCGTCTTGAACTTCGGGCCGCTTATGTTCCTGGCGGCTGGGATCAATTTTGGAGATAGTTTTGAAAAGCTCTCTACAAACCCGGCACTTTTGCAAATGAATAAAAATACGTGTTCTTTCAGTTGAATCTGCCGTTTCAAATTTATAGTGGCTCAATTCTTCAGCAGTTGGGCAAAATTGATTCTGAAATGAGCCTATGTCTTTATGATAGCGGTTTTTCATAGCCGCTCCTTTTCCTTCAGCACCAGTATACCAACCAGGTCTGTTACATTGTTCATTTCCTCGGTGCTTGGAAACGAATTGGCTCCATTTTCGCAGAAATATTCTAATATATATTTTGCAGTCTCATTAAAAGATTCTGAAACCGTCCCGGTGGCACATCCAATTTTTTTGGCAACATCGGTTACTTTTAATCCTTTTATGCGGCGCCAATAAAAAACATCTTTCATCCGCACAGTCATACCATCAAATATCTCTTGCGCCATTAGCCGATGATCATAACCACTGATAGCAAGTGATTGAGGTTTTATTTCAGCCTTGAGCAATATTCTGTCGAACGGATTCTCTTCCTGATTTGCAGACTCTGGGTCATCCTTTTGAGATTCTACTCGGGTTATAGCCCTCAGTCCGCACGCCATTTTTACTACCTCTAGTAGATCTGTCTCAGCTATCATACCGCCACAATAGTTGAACAATTCGAAAATGTACGCCTCCATGTCCTTTTTAGATACAATCGGACTACGTTCAGAGTCAGGATTTTTTGAAAAACGAATTTTCAGCTCGCCGGCATTTACAAACGCATCCTCTATTTGATCAAAGGTTGTTGGTTCATCTGTCTCAACATTTGGCATCCTCCAGCATTTTCGCTCACCAACTATTTGCGGCTCATAAGCTTCACGCAAAATAATCATGACCTGTCTCTTGCGACTGTTCCAAAAGGGTATTTGATCGTCAATACTGTTTTGAAGCATGGATAGAAAAGCCGAATATAAATATGTAATAACTTCTTGATCTTCATCGTTTTGAAACTCGATAGTATCGATCCTGCGTTGAAGAGCGCCTCCAGAGCAAATTGTGTCCCAACATGCATTTTGAAAAGTTTCAAATTCTAAAGAGGCAAATCTTCCTAAACATCTCTTAGCTCGATCTCTTTGATTTTTTATAATATCTACAGGCATTATTTTGCCACAGCGGTCAGTGAAGACCTTTGCGATAACACGGTCGACTGTCTCGAAAAAGAAAATCTGGTCCGATTCAGTCCACGTGCCATCTCTGCGTCGTCTCAAGATCTGAATTAGATCATCTGGCATAAGCCTGTAACTCCACTAAATGGTAAAACCTACAACATTTTCATTTTTTCAATCGCAAATGCTAACACCTCACGGCGCACAGTGCCAAGACGTGCTATTGCGCAACCCAACAAAGTCTCTGTGCTCATAGGCTGAGCGCAGGAAACTTTTAAAACTGAAGGGTGGCGAAACAATAAATTTGGAAAATTTTCAACTGCTGGTCTGGCGTTATGGCGCAAGTGGCCTTGTGCTTTTAAATCAAAAAGAATGTCCTTGGCCTTATTTATGGAGCCTGTTTTTGTCGTAAAAGGAATTATTGTTACATTCCCCGACTGTACCTTAACGATTAGTACGCGTCTTGCATATGGTTTCGCTTCTCTTAAGGGCTGATTGAAAGTTACTTCAGAATCTGGAATCAACATAATTTGACCGGCAGCTATGGAATTGCTTAAGGCATTCATGTAGTTTTTTAGGGATTTGCGAATTAGTTTGGCAGTTTTAACATCGCAGGGTACTAACTTAAATGGTTGGTGCTGCAACAATGAGGTCTTAAGATTAAAACGCCAAAGAAACGAGAAAAGATGAGCGTTTAGCTTGTAGGAATAAGCTACTACATTTTTCCAATTTTGAATTTTTTTCAGCTCTTCTGTCAACCCTTGCTCGCTATTATTTAATCCGGGGACCACCAAATGTCTAGCTTCTGACCCTGGAATTAAAGTTGTCTGGCGAGGATTAGGCAGACGATTGTCCTCATTTCGATTGATATGAAAGGATATGCAAGAATCATCTAATAAAGCTATCAAGGGATGGTCAAATTTGAAACGATCCGCCATAGAAATCCCAATCAGATAATTTTCATTTAGGAAAACTACACGTTAGGCAATTAAACAGCAAAATCTGTCAGAAATCCACAAGCGTCTTAGAATCAGCTATTAGTTAAAATGGGCCAAATTCGAATCAATTGATTTTTCTTCTAAGTAAACGCAACTTTTTACACAATATATAGAATTGATATAACTTTTAAACCACAATTTATAAGATAAAGAGATATCATCGCCAGGGTTTATTTCTCGGTCTAGTCCCGGACGAATGCCCGAGGGGATTCGCTAATAAACCTTCCATGGTTTGGGTCAAGTAAGCTGAAAGCATTGGCATTATCATTTCAATCGACTGCACGTTTTTTAAAAATCAGGATAGTTATCTCGATTTTCCCAAAGTATCGCATACTTAACAAATCATAGGAAAAAGGTCAAACTGGTATTCTGTGACATATCGATATTACAGTATATTTTGGTTAAATATGAACCATTTTTTTCACCTTAAAATAAAAAATCGACTGTTCGATACGATTAACTATCTAAAATAACTGTTTTTCAATCGTCTAAACCTTAAAATAGGCTCCGGCTGCGGCCTATAGTTTATCACAACCCCTTATTTACCCTTCCGGGGTCGACCAAAAGCCGTTCTTAGGGTGGTGTGGCCAAAGAGTAGCAGGCTGGTTGATCGGAGGGCATGGTGGAGAGGCGGTGCCAATTTGGCATTTCGCATTGACTCGACTTCTACTGTAAAATTATAGGACTGAGGATTTTCGTATAAAAATCTGCCACTTTTCCTTTATGTAGAGGGTGAAGCGACAAATAGGCAATACCACACATATTTCAGAACTGGCGATGAACTGCAATATGATCCAACTGAGTTCAATCCATTAACAGGTACAAGTAGCCAGATTCCCCAATCCAAAGCCGTTTTTGCAACCAAGCAAAATTGCATTCAAGTCTGTGTAACACAGATGTAACAAATATCCGGTCACTGAAGGGATTTTGATGGTAAAACCGGGAATCCCGATGTGTTAGACAATAGATTGTTATAATAATTTTTACGATAACTTAGGAAATATTATGCAAGATCGGGATAACGCAGGAAAATGGTAGAACTTGGCCCTGAAAATCCCCGTGTCGGCAGTTCGATTCTGTCCCTCGGCACTTACGATTATAAAGCCTACTGTTTATGCAGTAGGCTTTTGATTTTTTTAGAGATACTGACAATTTTGATCGATTCCGACTGTTACACCAAAGTCTTACACCAAGTGACAGACGGAGGTGATCAAAATGGGTTCCCCCTCCTACCGATGCCTTTGGTTTGGATGTATTGGCGGTCCTTATCCGTCAATTTGAATCGGGATTGGAATTTGTAGGAATAGCGGAGAATTCACGCCGTCCCGCTATTCACATTTACCCATTTACTGCTATCGTTTATTGAGATGTTCCGGCCCGTCCCTGAACAGTCGTGATGGGATGGCTATTTTTCCCCACCGAGCTTTCCATCTTTTTTATTATTCCTGCGAGAGTCTCTAATGCTTTGTCATAGTCATAGCTATTGATCTGGGTCTCAATATCCAGGAGGAGTGAGGGATCAAGATGCGCTTTGACAGCGTTTAGATCCTTTTGAACCACCGTAGGGTCGGCGAGCCTGAGCGCATCGGCCAGCCGTTTCAACATGGGGATCGGGTCTGCCCCACCCACAGGGCGTTCCCGGTGATCTAAATCGTCGGATTCCGGGGCAGCAACGATGGATTCCAACGATTTCAGCACCTGATTCAAAGCGGTTTCCACGTTTTCGACCAATGCAGGATCAGGAGACCTGGAAGTTGCTTCATTGCTTGTTGTTTCGAGTTCCTGTGCAGCGGCTTGCAGCTCGTTGGCGCCGATATTGGCCGCCCCCCCTTTGACACTGTGCGACAACTGTCGAAGCAATTCCCAATCCTTACTGTCGTAAGCGTTTTTTATCTTCTTTGAGGTATCTTGATTGTTCATGAAGAATGTGTTGAGGATCCGTTTGAAGGTATCCCGGTCTATTTCAAGCCGGTCCAAGGCATCTTGAATGTTGATTCCCGGGAGGCTTGCCGGGAGGTCTCCCATCCCGGCGGCCCCGCTGTGCGGTCTTTTTTTTCTCTGGGGCACCAATTGGTGCGCTTCAACTGGGGGCGCCTTTTCTGTGGATCGGATGGTTTTGCACAGGGTTTGGAATAATTTGCCTTGATCAATCGGTTTGGAAACATATCCATCCATTCCAGCGTCCAAACACTTTTCCTCGTCCCCCTTCATGGCGTGGGCGGTCATGGCGATGATGGGAAGCGATCGAAACCGTAGGTCTTTTCGGATCGTCCGGGTCGCCTCGTATCCGTCCATTTCCGGCATCTGAATATCCATCAGCACCCCGTCGAAGGCCCTCCTGTCAAGGGCTTTTATCGCTTCTTTCCCATTGGCGGCAATCTCGACAAAAATCCCTGCATTCTCCAGAATTGCCGAGGCGATTTCCTGGTTGGTCGGGTTGTCTTCCGCCACCAGAATCCGGATTCCCTTTAATCGCTCTTTGGAAATGGATGTCGCCTCGCTGATCAACTGATGATCAGCCACGCTTTCCATCGCCTTTTTCCCAAACGTATCCATGATGGCATTAAAAAAGGTGGAGGGGGTTATCGGTTTGGTAAGAAACGCGTTGATGCCGGCCTTTTCGGCCTCGAGCCTTTCCGTTTCTTTGCCGAAGGCCGTCATCATAATGATGGGCAGATCAAGATTCAATTCCCGGCGGATTTTCCTGGACACTTCAATTCCATCCATCTCCGGCATCAACCAGTCCATGATAACCAGGTCAAACGGTTTTCCCCCGATCCTGGCTTTTTCCAGCCGGCTTAACGAGTCTTTGCCTGAAAAGACCGATTCGACATGATAGCCAAACGACCTCAGCATCCTTTCGGCAATGATCCTGCTCTCGAGGCAATCGTCAACCACTAAAACATTCAACCCCTGAAGATCTTGCGGGGGGGCAAGCGTTGGTTCCCGAACCGTTGGCTGCCAACCCAAACGGGCCGTGAAGGTAAACGTGCTGCCCGCGTCCAATTGACTTTCAGCCGTTATGCTGCCGCCCATCATCTCAACCAATTTCTTACATATGGTCAGTCCCAGACCGCTGCCCCCGTATTTTCGCGCAGTGGATGTATCCGCCTGGCTAAACGGCTTGAAAAGCTTGTCAAGAATTTCCGGTGCGATACCAATGCCGGAATCCTTAACAAAGATGGTCAAAATGATCTGCTCGGTATCCAACGGCCGGGCTAATTTTTCCCACCCTTTAACGCCTTCAATAATAATCCCCCCCGGTTTGGTGAATTTGATCGCATTGCTTACCAAATTGGCCAAAATTTGCTGAAGGCGCAAGGGATCGCCAATTAACGATGTTGGTGTTTCATGGGGGATGTCGATAAGCAGTTCAATCTTCTTCTGAGCGGCTTTCAGGCCGAAAACTTCCGAAACCCGAATCAGCACATCCTCCAAGCGGAACGGACGGGTTTCCAATTCCATTCTGTCAGCCTCGATTTTGGAAAAGTCCAGGATGTCGTTGATCACTGTGAGCAGGGATTCCGCAGAGGTGCGAATGATTCTGAGATAGTGTTCTACCTTGGGGGGCAGCTTTTCATTCAGGGCCAGGTCGGCGGCACCAATAACACCGCTCATGGGGGTCCGGATTTCATGGCTCATGTTGGCCAAAAACTCTTCCTTGGCCCGGGTGGCAGCCTCGGCCGTTGCCTTGGCCTCGCGAAGTTCTTCATTGGTCGTGCGTAGCTCGACGGTACGCGCTTCGACCTGTTTTTTAAGCTCCGCTGCGTGGCTGGTCAGCAATTCCTCCTTTGCCTGATAATAATCGATTTTTTCTCTCAGCTCTTCGGGCGTAACTCTGAAATCGGCCAGCATTTCACGATAGACGTCCATGAGGTCTTCGGTTTCTTTGGGATCAAAACTCACCCCGCGGGTCATGGCTTTGTGGGCGGCGGCGGCCCCGATGTAACCGGTCAACGATCGTTCCACTTCGTTGTAGAGCTTGAGAAAGTCAGTGATGGGAATCTGGTTGTTCTCTTGAGGTCCCAATGCCTGCAAGCCCTTTTTGATTATGGTGGAAACCTGGCCGGGGCCAAGATATTGGGCCAGCAAGTTCTCTATCTGCTGTCTTTTGGTGAGTAAATCAACAAAGGCTTTTCGGGGAACAAGACGGCCAACGGCGGGCGGGGCGGCCAAAATGCCCACAAACTCTTCCGCCAGTCGTTGTTCCTCTTCGTTTTGCTTGAAAAAGAGAGACCCTATAATGTACAGCCCGATGTTGAAGAGCATTGTCCAGAACACCGCATGGCTCATATAGTCCAATCCAACCACCCCAAAGAGTTGTTCGGGTTTCAAAAACGTTATTCCCCAGGGTCCGTCTTCTAGCAAGCTGATCGGCAACCACCGGCTTTTCACCAAAAACGGCATCAGCAAGGTGTAAAACCAGATCAAAAAACCGGCACTCAAGCCCAGCAGCGCGCCGGCCTTGTTTCCTTTGCGCCAAAAGATACCGCCCAAAATGGTCGGGACGAACTGGAGCACAGCGGCAAAGGAGATCATGCCGATACTAACCATACTATAAGGATGCCCGATTTGCGGTTCCACATACTTAAGTACAAGCCTGGATAATTCCACTTGTTGCTCAAACCAGTAACTCAAGATGAGGACGCCAACCACAGCCATCCATTTACATTCCAGGAGGTGACCTTGCAAGAAAGACAGCCAGCGAATCCTTCCTAAAAGGGGTAATACGAGATGATTGGTCACCATGGTCGAAAGCGTCATGGCGCTGATCATAACCATGCCTGTGGCGGCAGCAAAGCCCCCAATGAAAACCAACAGTCCCAACCAGGGGTTGTCTTGAATTATCATCAGCCGGGGGGTCAAAAAATCTATTCCCTCGGGCGAAAAGCCCATCAACAGGCCTCCTGCGGCGATGGGGAAAACAAAAATGTATATCAACAGCATATAGACCGGAAATAGCCACATGGCGGTGAGGATGTGCCTCTGATCATAATTTTCCACTACGGCAACGTGGAACTGATGTGGTAGAAAAAGAACGGAGGACATGGCCAGTAGCGTGTAGGTCGCTATTATTGGGACCGGGGAGGTCCCGGATTGGGAAATGCTCGGCATCGTCACGAACCGGCTCTCGGACAAGCGGTGGAAAATGTCGGCAAATCCATCATACGTGAAATAAGTGACCGAAATGCCAACCACCAGAAATCCCAAAAGCTTGACCATTGACTCGACCGACACGGCCATGACCATACCCTCATGACGTTCGGTGGGGTCTAAGCGCCTTACACCGAAGATGATCGTAAATAAAATCATGATTCCAATGAGAATGGGGCCAACGTCCATCTCATACCAGATAGTCTGCGTGTGGCTAGCCGAAATGAGCGTGAAGGTTGAAAGAATGGCTTTTAATTGAAGGGCGATAAAAGGAATGACACCGCAAAGTGAAAGGACCGTTGCGATGGACGCAAGTGCCTCGGATCGATCATAACGCGCCGAAATTAAGTCGGCGATGCTGTTAATGTGGTAGTGGGTCCTAATCTGGACCAACTTGCGAAGGATCAGCCACCAGAGCATGATAGAAATCGTCGGCCCCAAGTACAAGGTGAGGAACAACATACCGGAGTTGGCAGCAAGATCGACAGTGCCGTAGTAAGTCAGTGTGGTAACATAAACAGCCAGAGAAAGGGAATAAATGACCGGATTGTTGACCAGGCTTTTTCCTTTGGCCGCTTTTCGCTCCACCCACAGAGAAATGGCAAACAGGCATCCAACGTAAAAGGCAATCGTTATAATGACGATCAGGGGATTGAACATCGCTATTGTTCCGGCGTCTCTTGCTGGGCCTGCCCCACCGACCAATATCAGCCCAATGGATTCATGGCAGTTTGTTTTGACTGCCAAAACGTTTGGCATTTAGGATACTACTGGAATAATACGTTATCGAATCGAAAAAACGATCATTGCCGAACAGGCTTTTTATTCTGTAATGCAGAGGCGTCGTGGAGCAATTGAAACCCGTTTCAAGCGCGAGGATGGATTGTCAACAATCGAGTATATCATGTACCATTTCGGCCTGTTCTAACTGTTTACCCAGCAGGTTCCTGCATCGGCAGGCATTCTACAGAGCGAATTGAAGCCCGGTGCATCTCAATCAAAATTATTATAGGCGATAACCAGCCGTTCAACAAGGTTCAAGAATGGTTTGTTCAACGGTCCTATCATGCATCGGACTTCTTTTCAGCATCGGTCGATTCGGTCTAAAAAAAAGACTGCCTTTTGGTGGCTTGGGCGGTTTTGGTTTTTAATTGTGGAACAGGAGTGTGGCAGACTCCATCTGTCAAGAAAAATGTTTAATGGATCTAGCCTGAAAACCTTTAAAACTGTTTTTATCGGTTTTAAAAGCCTATGACACATTTTAGCTAATTTTGGATTTTTTTCACACACAGGATTTAGACGAGAGAGTACCATTCTGATCCTTTATCCAACCCATCACCCCAACTCCACCCCATCCCCGATTTCATCATCAGTCAGCGCCCTCCCTTTTCCAATCCGATGCCACTTCCACAGACATCCTCGGGAGCAAGTGGCGGTAGCATGCTGGGCGATGAATACAGCAGGATGCCCTTTCATTGGGGTCTGTTTACCATCATCTTTAGGGAACGCCGAATCCAACCTGGTTGTTATGAAATCGAATGCGTGTGAACGGATGGTGTCGATACCCTTAGTCTGGATGTAGAGGCTGTCCTTGTCCGTTAACTTGAATTGGGATCGGAATTTGGAGTTTTTTAGGAAGGTGAGGGCTGTGGCGATTTGGTTGGTCATAATTTGGAAACGGCCCTATGATCCAATTTATTTTCTGACCGATAAGTAGCGTACTCGATGCCAGGCCCAATAGGCAACATGATTCATATATATGAAGACATGCGCTATACATGAAATTAAAATGATACGAATTTAGTTGGTACCCATGTCAACGGCAATTGGAAGGTAAGCGTCATGAAGACCCCACATCCACGAGACTGGGCGGATTTTTTCCACCGCCTCCCGCGATGGGTCATCCCGCTGATCTTGATTCTCCTATTTGGGCGATTCGTGCTGGTGATCTTATTTCATCTGTTATCGTGATGCCCTTATTGGTTTCCGTTTAGACTCGATGGTATTTACGCCATGTATTGAGATGAAATCAATGCTTCCCCCCATTTCGCTTGTCTGGTGGCTGCTTTACTATAATAGAGAAAGCTTTGAGACACCGTTAACCATCAGTTGCCATGGCGGAACGGAACGGATCTTTAGATGAACACCAAGACAGCAAAGGAGGAATGCATGCAAACGCTTTATCCGTCAAGCGATATCAGAGAAAACGCCTTTACCCCCCCGAGCGGTGACGTTTTAAAGTGCGTTGATTTTTTGGCGGAATCATTGACGGCCGCAGTCAGCGGCAATCCCGACGCACCTGTGAAAGATCCGCCATCACCGCCGAATGAACCGCCCATCAAAGAGCCGGACACGCCGCCGAAAGGACCGTTTCCACCGCGCCATCCGCCCGTGGAAGAGCCTCCGGACGCGCCGCGAAAGTCGCCGGTGGGAGATCCGCCGACGGACGACCCGGATCGGACACCGGCACATCAATCCTGAAAATGGGGGACGGTTGGAAGCACCGGTTCGCCAATTTGAAAGACAGTGTCGACCGGATGCCGGCCAGTTAGTCCGTCGGCCGCCTGCGACAGTCCGGCCCGGGCCGTCGGTCGAGTCTTTCGCAATCGGAGAAAGGATCGTAATCGGCCTCTACGGCCGTGTCTTTTTTTAGATCAACACGAATCATCGCTCTTGACACAAGTCCTCCGATAATCGCACTGCCTTTCCAATCTGCAAACATCTCACCATCATAAATAACAAGGCCGGACGGTGCAATGGAGGGCACCCAAAATGTCCGAGGGGCTTCGAAATCAGGACGGGTATGATGATCGGGGATCGGCTCACCCGAGTAGTGGTCACCATTCGATACGATCGGCCAGCCATAATTTTTGCCGGCAATGATCAGATTCAACTCATCGCCGTGAAGCGGCCCCATCTCATGGACCCACAACCGCCCTTCATCATCAAAATCGACTCCCAGCATGTTGCGGTGACCGATGCTCCAGAATTGTTTAGCCATCTCACCCCGATTTTGCCACGGATTGTCATTCGGCACGGTGCCGTCGTCATTTAAGCGCAGCACCTTGCCAAGATGGCTGTTGAAATGTTGAGCCGGTGCAAGTTTCTGACGATCACCGGAGGTAATGAACATTTTACCGTCGGGGCCGAATGCAATGCGATGGCTGTAATGTCCTTTCCCCGTTACTTTTGGTTCCTGAACCCACAGTTTTTCCACGGATGTAAGCGTTAGCGGAGTGTTTTTTAGATTGAACTTTGCACGGACAACAACAGCACCGATTGTGGAATGATCATCTGCACTTTCGGCATAAGATAAATAAACCCAGGAATTGTTTTCAAAATCAGGAGATAGATAAAAAAGCGCATAGATGTAGCTCCGTTTTTTATTCCAATCAAAGTTTATTTATCACCTTGTATGATCAAGGATAGCAGTAAATTTCAATAGGGATGAACCCTTTCCAAATAAGCGACATGATTTTGCTCATCCTCGGCCAAATCCTGGAAAATCTTTTTTCCGGCGCTGTCATCGGTACCAGCAACCGCCTCTATGTAGAGATCCCGAATCCGCTTTTCAAACGTTAATGCCGATTTAAGGGCTACTTCCAACTCCATGGGTTCCTCCTTGGATTAATGGTATCTGTTGTGGGGGTAGTACCAGAAGTAAGTCTATGATATCCACTTGCTAAATGCAAATTTCTCTATATCGTTAATCTGGTTGATTCTGTCGTGTTGACGTGCGTGACATTGCCGTCGTCGCGGTCCATGCCCTAAGGACTCGCGCAAAAATAACTTCACATTTTCAGCGCCCATCCATCCCGCTCAGCGGTGTTGCGTAAACACGGAATATGCCTGATATTCCTTTGTCTTCGCGCCTTGCTGAGCGGGCGCCTGAACACTGACAATTTGTGAATTTATTTTTGCGCGAACCCTTAGCGGTTTGCTTTGCATGGCAATTGCCATCGGTACCAGCAAAAATGATGAGCAATACAGTTTGTGATCCTGCAGCCGTCCAATCCCAAAAAAAGACAGGCGTAATAAAATGGCTGCCTCTAAAAAAATCTGCTATACATACGAAATTATGGTTAAAGACTCCTTTTGGTGATTGGAAGACGGGGAAGGAACGGATTTTATATGCAGATGAAGCGCGGCCCGGAATACCGGGAATTTGTCACCCTTATGGCACTTATGATATCCATCACGGCGCTGTCCATCGATATGATGCTGCCTGCCCTGCCAGAAATCGGAAGGGATCTTCGTGTTGACCACGCCAATGATGTACAACTCGTTGTTACGGTTTTGCTTTTCGGCATGGGGATTGGTCAGCTGCTTTTCGGCCCCTTTGCTGATTCATTCGGCAGAAAGCCCGTCATTCTTACTGGTTTTGTTATTTTTATCATTGGATGTCTGCTTTCCATTTTTTCTACCCGATTTGAATTCATGGTGGTCGGGAGATTGATTCAGGGCATCGGTACGGGCGGACCACGAACGGCAATTATTGCCCTTGTCAGAGACCAGTATGGCGGACGGGCGATGGCACGAATCATGTCCGCTATAATGGCGGTTTTTATTATTGTACCGGCTGTCGCACCAGCACTGGGACAGCTAGTTCTGCTGGTATTCGGTTGGAAGGCCATTTTCGGCGTCTTGGTGCTACAAGGAGTTGTCGTTTTGACTTGGTTTGGCATCAGGCAACCGGAAACGCTTTCTCGCAATAATCGCATCCCCTTTTCTTTTGTCCGCATTTTAAGTGGTGTCGCTAAGGTGTGCAAAAATCGCATCTCCATGGGATACACCTTAGCTGCAGGATTCATATCCGGTGCGCTGATGTCCTATTTAAGCAGTGCTCAGCAGATCTTCCAGGAGGTTTACGGCCTTGGCAAGGAATTTCCTGTCTACATGGCTGCCCTTTCACTCTTCGTTGGCGGAGCCTCCTTCGTGAATTCCCGGATCGTCATGCGATTGGGGATGCGGGTGCTGTCCGATCGGGCAATTTTGTCTTTTATTTTTTTAATGTCGATTTACCTCATAATCATTTATCAAATGGACGGCCGTTCTCCGCTATGGCTGATGATGGCTTTTTTCGCACCGTCTTTTTTCTGCATGGGGATACTTTTTGGCAATTTGAACGCTTTAGCTATGGATCCGTTGAAGCATATGGCAGGGATTGGGGCAGCGATTATCGGATCGTTATCTAATTTTATCGCTTCATTTTTAGGGACCACAGTTGGTAGATGCTATGATGGATCCACGCTTCCGCTCACTTCCGGGTTTGTTATTTTAGGAATATTGACAGCAATTGCCATGCGATGGGCAGATAACGCTTAAAATGTGATGGGATGCCCTCTCATCGGCGCCTGTGCTGCATCATCTTTGTGGAAAATCGGTGCCAACCTGATGGTTATGAAATCAACTTGAAGCCCCATCCGCCATGAAAAGGCGGATGGGGCTCATTTTTAGGAAATAAACGAACAAGAACGCGATATAAAAATCAGGTCGGATCAATTGGTATGTATTTTCACATCTGCACTTTAACCACACACATTGCAGCGGGTAAGGCATTGTTCATAGGATACATCACGGTCTTTCACCGGTTCACTCGATTGAGACCAATACTTAAAAATACACTGACTAATGCATTCACCCTCGTTTGGTACGATATCTTTATTTTCCATGACAACACTCCTTATATTTGGAAACGTGTCGTAAAAACGAACGTTACCGTTTTTTGTTTCGTAAGGCTTTTTTTCGGGAAAACAATAACGGAAACAACCTTTTCATTGTTCTCCGTTATATATAAGAATAATGAGTTCGACTGCACGCTGCAAGATCCACGATAAGGACACATCCTGGTTTTCGAGAAGATTTGAAATACCGTAAAGACAGTTCAACTCCTTGATTCGTTCAGCTAATAGGACAATCCACTACTCAAATTAAAGCCTATTTTTGAACCTGTTGACCAAGCCTTTCAAATCTGCCATTAACGCAAAATACATTCCTTTAGAAGAAAATTACAGGAAAAGAAGACGGAGGCGCTTACATCCCAAAAAGCGACTCCGTTTTTCAATTGTTATGCTGGATTATCCTAAAATAGCCTTTAAATCATCATCAGCTGTTCCAATCGGTTTGATGTTTTTTAAGTTAATCACTGCGGATCATGACCAGCAGCATCTTGAAGCGCTGCTTGGCTTGAAGGGCGTGAGATACGTTTGCAGGCATGATCAACATTTCGCCGGCATTTACGATTTGAGGTTTTCCACCGATGGTGATTTCTGCTGTTCCGTCTAAGATATGGACAACGGCATCGAAAGGCGCTGTGTGTTCGCTGAGACCTTGGCCCCGGTCAAATGCAAATAGTGTAATGGTGCCGATTTCTTTCTTGATCAAGGTCTTGCTTACCACGGAACCAGCGGCGTATTCAATGTGGTTTTCCAGGTTGAATGGTTTGCCTTTCGGGGTATGGGATTGTTCACTCATATAAGCCTCTCTTTTTTTCCGACTCGATTTTATCAAATCCTTGTTTCAGCTCGGCTAATTTCTTTTCAGACAGATGCTGGATCGCCAAAGGGAAAAGTACGTTGTTTTCTTTGTCGATGTGAAATTCCAGCAGCACAACATAATCGTCCGCATATTTTTTATAAACTTGATCATACCGGCTGCTTTTTTGCGATGGAATTAACCGGAACATCATGGATCGTGTCATCTTTTTGATAAGACCAACCCGTGATCAGCCCAATAACAAAATAGGCCAATGCACCGACGCCGATCAGGAAAACCGTGTCACCGATCGTCCTCAACCAGCGCAAAGCCTCCATAATGGGCTGTTGGAGAAATTCAGCACTGCGTGCATACCACAAGCCGTGCTCGATACTGGCCCACGTCTGCATCAGGCCAATGGGGAGCAGACTCAACGCGATCATGAGCACCAGCCCCCCATTCATTGACCAAAAAGCCAGCCGCAGGGGGCCTTCACGCCATACGCCTTGGGGGTAAAGCCGTCTCAGGACGACAAGGGTCAAACCGAGTGCCAGCAGTCCGTAGACACCGAATTGTTGTAAATATAGCAACATGGATTTGATCGAACCATTGGTTTCCATCGCGGTGGACCTCACAGCAGCAATGACTGCAAAAGATCGTTATGAGAGACTTCTTGTCGCCCTAAGGAAAGTCATTCCCTACGACGCAGCAGCATTGCTTCGTGTTGACGGGAGTATATTGACACCGGTTGCCGCGAAAGGCCTGACGCCGGATGCGCTCGGACGCGAATACTCACAAAGCAACCATCCGAGACTGGAGATCATCTGTAATTCCGATGAACCGGTACGATTTCCAGCACAGACCCCTCTTCCGGATCCGTTCGATGGCTTGCTGGCTGAAAACGCAAATGCCTGGAGTCACATTCACGCCTGCCTGGGATGCCCCTTGCGGGTCGAGGGTCGTCTCATCGGCGTTCTTACAGCAGACGCGCTATATCCTGGCGCGTTTGACGGGATTGATCCCCGCTTCTTGAAAGCCGTGGGTGCACTGGCAGGCGCACAGATGCAAACGGCAAACCTCATCAGCGCACTGGAAAAAAGTGCAGAACGCCAGGGGCTGATCGCCACGGACCTGATGCAGGATATCCAGAGAAGGCAGGGCGACCAGATTATTGGAAGTAGTTCAACAATGGCGCACCTGCGCAAAGAAATCGATCTGGTCGCACGCTCTGATTTTAATATTCTTGTATTGGGTGAAACCGGCGTAGGCAAAGAACTGGTTGCCAGAGCCATCCATGCCGCCTCAAATCGTAACGGAATTCCGTTGCTTTATCTGAATTGCGCTGCATTGCCCGAAACCCTTGCTGAAAGCGAACTTTTTGGTCACACGAAAGGAGCGTTCACCGGAGCGAATCGTGACCGGGCAGGCAAATTTGAGTTGGCGGACAAGGGGACCCTCTTTCTGGACGAAATCGGGGAGCTGCCGCTTCCTGTTCAGCCAAAACTATTAAGGACAATCCAGGAAGGAGAGATCCAACGCGTGGGAACCGACAAGGCCATGCGTGTCAATGTAAGGCTGATCGCAGCGACAAATCGTGATCTTGAAATAGAGGTCGAAAAGAAACGATTCAGAGCTGACCTTTACCATCGATTGAACGTGTACCCGATAAACGTCCCTTCCCTGAGAAAGCGGAAATCGGATATTCCATTGCTGGCTGGCTTTTTTTGCGAGCGCATTCAACGCCGATTGGGATTGGGACAGGTTCGGATCAGTCCATTTGCGTATGAGGTGATGGAGGGGTATGATTGGCCGGGGAATGTGAGGGAATTGGAAAACGTCATTTCCAGAGCGGCGTTAAAAGCATCGTCCGGTGTCCCCAGAAACGAAGCGGTGATCATCGACGCGGCCCATCTTGAAAGCGACCTGATTCCTGTAAATCACCGCGATGCGCATTCGAAACCGAATAGAAGCAGCGTACCATCAAAAGATTTGTCTCTCAATGACGCGGTGAAAAATTACAAGCGAGAATGTATAAAACGTGCGATAGACAAGAATCAAGGCAATATTTCCGCAGCCGCGCGAGACTTAAAAATGAATCGCAGCAATCTTTACAACCTATCCAAACAACTGGGCATTATTGGCAATAAGGAGTAAATCTCTCTCGCACCGCCCAAAAATAACAATTACTTTTGCATCCGCAGAATAAGAACTCGGATTACTCACATGAGCTGTGACTGATCGCTTTTTGGGGACAAACCGCCACGCAGGTGCAACACTCGATGCAATCATCTACTCTTGCTGGAACGGCCTTGTTATCCACAAGATCGTATACTTCCCCGGGACAGGAAGACGCGCATTCACCGCTGCCCACGCATTTATCATGATCGACACGAATGCTGACCTCTTCATTTTCCGCTTTTACGACTGACAATGGCCCCTCCTTTGAATGACTACGGGTCACCAGCACTCCCCTGAGCAGATGGAAAAGGCCGATGACCCGTATTTTTAATGTTGTTATTTGTTACCGAATATCTTTTCCGGTTTTTGTGTATCCCCGGTCGCGTTGGGGTATTTGGGATAGACATAGGCCTTTTTGCCCGTGGCGATCAGGTGGTCCGCCTCTTCCATGAATTCGTTGAAGCGGGCCTTGCATTCATAAAAGCCGTGCCACCAGGCGTAGTCCGGGGCCATCATCATGACGCCCATACGCGCCCGGCGTCCCTCGTGGTGCCACAGCTCGTAGAACTGAAGCTCCAGGTGCTCATCGAAGAACTTGGTCTTGTCCAGCAGGTTCTTGGCGTACAGGTCGTCCAGCATGGCCTTGGCCGGCTTGAAGTAGACATTGTTGTATTCTTCCACGGCCTTGTCGAATCCCTGGTAGAAGTCATCGATCCACGAATCCCCATGGCAGGCGCGGCAGACGTTTTTCATTTTGTCGCGTTCCACCTGCCAGTCGTTGTCGGCGGGAAAGGGTTTGAAGTCGGCCGGGCGAACGGTCAGCGGTGCCTGGGTTTCCCAGGAAATGCGTTCGGTAACATCGTGGGTGCCCATGACCTTGCCGCTGCCGCTCATGTGGCAGGCGGCGCAGGTGGGCGCCCGGTAGTCGGTGCCCGGCGACCACGTTCCGGCGGCGGCCTTGAAATTGAATTCATCCCCGAAGGCGTTGTAGATGGTGCCGTGTTTGGACTCTTCGTAGATCTCGATCTGGGGATGATCCGGGCCCAGGTGGCAGGAATCGCAGGCCTCGGGACGCCGGGCCTCGGACACCGCAAATCGGTGCCGGCTGTGACAGCTGGTACAGGAGCCCATGCTGCCGTCCATATTCAGCCGCCCCACGCCCACGTTGGGCCAGGTGGTGGGGTCCAGCTTGCCTTTGTCATCGATGGCCAGCACGGTACCGTGGCAGTGGTAACAGCCGGTTTTGCGTTCGTTGTCCGAGTTCATGCCCTTGTTCAGCCAGGGGTCGAGCTTCCAAATGATCTCGATTGTGTTGGCATGCTTGCTCTTGCTGTACTGGGTCACCTCGTCCGGGTGGCAGCGGGAGCAGTCCTTGGGGGTGACCACGGTGGCGATGGGCACCTTGTATTTCTGCTCCCCATAGGGAAGGTCGCTGCGGCCGTAGTACTTTTCGTGATCTTTGGCCACGTCCTGATCACCGGGCTGGGCCAGGTGGCAGTCCAGACAGGAGATGTTGGCGCTGGCATGGCGGCTGTTGGCCCAGTCGCCGAACAGACCGGGATTGGTCTGCTTGTGGCACTCGATGCAGGCCACGGCTTCGGGCACCATGCTGCGCTCGATGCGAAACTCCTTGGCCTTGGCGTAATTGGGCTGTGCCAGGGCGGGTAATGATGTACCGGCCAGCACCAACAGGACTATCATGGTGCCTGCCAAAACAGACAACTTGCGTCGCCTCATGGTGATCCTCCTTTCGATTGAAAGATCTGATGAACGATTATGCAAATAGGTCTTTCAGATTGGCATTCATAGCTTTCTCAGCCCCTTGGCCTGATACGGCACCTCCCGGTACTGCTTGTACATGACGGTCACCTGATCGTTGTGAACCAGGTCATAGTGACAGTCTACACATTTTTTTTCATACCCCGGACGCGGGTAAAGGACTGTTTTATGGGCCAGCATAGCGCCGCGTTTGTCCGGCATGGCGAGCAGGTTGCGGTGGCATTTCTGACACTGGGCATTGTCGAAGGAGGCGTAAGCGGCTTCGCGGTTTTTCTCACGATCGTATTCGTCGATGATGAAGTGCTTGATCACGTCCTTTGCGCCATGAAGGGTTTTGGCAAAAAAGAAGTCGAATGTTTTGTGAGGTGCTGGCAGGTGACAATCCATGCAGTCAGCAACAAACCCTTGAGGATTGTTTACATGGGTTGAAGACCGCCAGGCCACAACTGCCGGCTTTATTTCGTGGCAGGAGGCACAGAAGTCAGGAGTGGAGGTTCTTACCATGGTGTAGTTGGTCATGCTGAACAACGGAAAGGCGATGATAATACCGATACCGACAAGGATGGCTGCAATCACATACTTTTTCATGGTGCCACCATCAATCAATTTTCGTCAGATTATTAAGGTGAATGCTGAATAGCGTGTAAAAAGAGATTCCACGCGTTTTTGGATCAATGCCAATACAGCATCGATGATCTCGCTTTTATTTTTGAAATGCCGGTATACTGCAGATGGAACCAAGCCCACCCGTTTTGCCACTGCCGCGACATTAAGCCCCCTGGTACCTTCTGAACGAACAAGGTCTAACGCGGCTTCGGCAATCTGATCATGGCGAACAGCTGTTCCGTAACGTTTTTTTACCATAGCGAAATGATAAGTGAATGTACATTCACGTAATAAATATTGGTGTGCTTGTCAAATAAATCTATTCTATTGGCAAAGGCTTTAAGCTATCTATATTTTTTACAAGATTGCTTGAACCCATGTTTAATAATGGAGTATTTAAAAAATACGAAGCGCAACGTTGGTCCGGCATCGCATTACCTTCACCCCCTAAGAGCAGTCCTCTGCCACTCGTCTGGATGTATAGGAAAAAAGCAGGAAAATACGATGGAAAAAATTATTTCAAATGTTGACCGTCTGACAACATCGGATATTTTTAAAGGATTGGCTGAGAATCAGCAGAGCCAAATCATCGAATGCGGAACTAACAAACAATTACCTGTCCACCATTATCTTTTTCATCAGGGCGATCCCGCTTTGCAATGCTATATGGTGATAAAAGGACAGCTTAAGCTGACCAAACTCAACGAGAATGGAAAGACCGTGACCATTCGTTATGTGGGAAGCGGAGAATTGACGGCCGCCGTTGCGGTCATTAAAAACGGCGTCTATCCGGTTACCGCGGAAACCGTCCAAGAGACAGAAATTGTCGGATGGGATCAACCGAAGATGATGGAATTGATGCGTCGATTCCCGGATATTGCTATCAACCTGTTGAGTGTCGTTCTGTTCCGAATCGAAGATATCCAGCAACGCTACCTCGAGATATGCACCGAACAGGTCGATCAACGAATTGCCCGCTCACTGCTCCGGCTGATGCGCTGGAAAGGGATTAAAAATGATGAGGGTGTCTTGATCGACATCCCATTAAGCCGCCAAAGCCTCGCTGATTATTCTGGCACCACGCTCTACACAGTCAGTCGAACCTTAAGCGCCTGGGAAAAAAGGGGATGGGTCGAAAGCGGACGGGAAAGAATTATCGTCACCGATCCTCATGCCCTGGTTGCCTTTGCCGAGTAAAAGATCTTTTTATCCCATCGCCTTGTCAAAAAAATAGCTGCTGTTTGCGCCAGCGCAAAGACATGTACCCAAAATCCGAGTAGGTTCAGCTTATAGTGACACGGGAAAGCATAAAGGAACGCTCGGCCATGGAAACCTTTCTTTCAGAATCAACAACCGTCAAAGAACTGCTGAATTTTTACCCCTATTTGTTGCCCACATTCATCGAGCTGGGCATGATGTGCGTGGGATGTCCAGCCGATGCATTCCACAATCTGGCCGATGTGGCCAAGGAATATGGTTTAGATAAATATGCGTTGATCGCTCGCCTGGAAACCGCGATCGACGAAAACATGAACCCAAAAAAAAATCGTTGATACAGCCAACAAGAAAACTGGAGGTGGCTCTATGGATTCAAAAATACCGGGCAATCTGCTGACCACCGCCATGGCGGTCATGCCGCACACGGACGTGGACCGGGCACTTGAAATGGCGCTCTCTCTGGACGTACCATTTTGGCCGCAACTTCCCAACTACAGCTACTATGAAGACATGTACGTACAGGCGGCTGAACATTTCCCAGGGATTGTATTGGATACAGAAAAACGCACACTGCGTTTTTCAGCGGAAAAATTCGCCGAGGAATTGGAGGCGGCGCTTGAGCATTTTGACGATCCCGCCATGTTTGACGTCAGTGAGACCTATTCGGCGGTCTATCACCGCTTTTTGGAATTGAATCTTTCGGACCGGCCTGCGATTCGGGGACAGCTGGAGGGGCCTATCAGTTTCGGTTTTAACATCCTCGATCAGGATGAGCGCCCTATTCTTTTCGACGACACGGTCAGGCCGTTCATGCTGGATTTCATGGCCAGGCGGTTGAATGTCCAATTGGCGCGCCTCAAGAAGCGCAACCCCAATGCCTTCATGTTCGTGGATGAGCCGGGATTGCAATTTTTATTTTCAGCCATGGCAGGCTATGGGGATCTCAAAGCCAAAGGGGATCTGGACCAGTTTTTCGCCAAGGTTGACCGGCCGCGGGGCATCCATTTGTGCGGCAACCCGGATTGGGACTTTCTGTTGAATCTGGACCTGGACGTGCTTTCCCTGGACGTCTACACCAATGCTGAAATTTTCGCATCCTATGCAAAGTCAATCAATAAATTCCTGGATCGGGACGGCGTGATTGTCTGGGGGATCGTTCCCACGGGGATCGAGACCTTCCAAAAGGAAAACCTGCCCTCGATACTGAGCCGATTGGAAAATGTCTGGCAAGTCTTGTGGGGCAAGGGCATCGACAGGGATCTGATGATTGCCCGAAGCATGCTTTCTCCGGCCACCTGCTGCCTGGTCAACCCGGATAAAGAACGGACCGTGGAGCGTGCTTTCGCTGCGGTTAAGCGCATGGCCGTGCAACTTCGAGATCAGTACATTACCTGATTCGATGTGCATAAGCGATTGTCTCAAGACAGACGAAAAAAATTATCGATTACGAGAGCGAACAACAATGGAGAATGAGTCATGAATTCATCCAACCTTAGAGAATGTGCCCCTGTCGAAATTTCCGACACTGACGTGATGGCGGCCATGAAGTCCATGCAAGGGTATATCGACATCACTCCCGCCGACTTCAGAGAGGTTTACAGGGTCGCCTATGCCTTGGCCAAGGAACGAATGATGACCGCCTTTAAAGCCACCGACATCATGAGCACCCCGGTGCAGATGGTGAGTACCGGCACTGATTTGGTCACAATCGCCACGCTGCTTTCTGAAAAGGGCATCTCTGGAGCACCCGTAACAGATCCCTTGGGTCGCATTGTCGGGGTGATATCTGAAAAAGATTTCCTGCGACAAATGGGGGCCGACAAGGCAGGATCATTCATGAAGGTGGTCGCCCTTTGTCTTAAAAACAAAGGATGTGTGGCCGCCCCAATGAAAAACAGCACCGCCGGCGACATCATGACCGCCCCTGCCATTTCAGCCAAGACCGACATTTCTATCGGTGACATCTCGGCATTGCTGATGGAGAAAAACATCAACCGACTTCCGATTGTGGACAACGACAGCCATCCAATAGGAATCGTGACCCGTTCGGATCTCGTCAACGCCTTCTGCATGCTGGGGTAAATACTAATGCAATACGTTAAGAAAATGTTGGGACATACACAGAGTCCGCCACGAGTGTCTATAACTGAAGTCTTCTGGTCCTGGTTGGGAAGCTTTCTGGGTATCGCCCTAGTTGGCGCAGTTCATTTCAACTTGTTGGATCGAACAGCATTGATCATGATCATCGGTTCCTTTGGCGCCTCTGCAGTGCTGATTTATGGCGCCATTCGGAGCCCTCTGGCGCAGCCGCGCAATCTGATCGGCGGTCATATGCTTTCGGCGGCGATCGGTGTTGCAGCCTATCAATTTCTCGGCGGGCTACCCTGGTTGGCGGCAGCCTTAGCTGTTTCAATCGCCATCGCCGTCATGCATCTCACCAAGACGTTGCATCCGCCGGGTGGGGCAACAGCCCTGATCGCGGTGATTGGCGGCGATGCCGTACATCAGTTGGGGTATATTTACATCCTCATGCCGGCCGGCCTTGGCGCGCTGGTTATGCTTATTGTGGCTCTACTCATCAATAATCTGGCACCGACCCGGCGCTATCCTGAATACTGGTTGTAGGTGATAGAAATTAACAACGGCACAAAAAGGAGATTTGGTCATGCAAAAAAGAAAAATCATGGAGAAAATTTACTTGTTAGGCGCCGTGGATTGGGACCGGCGACTTTTTGACTCCCTCATTCCCCTTCCGGACGGTACAACCTACAATGCCTATCTGATAGAAGGCAGTGAGAAAACCGCGCTGCTGGATACGGTTGACCCGGACATGGCCGATGTCCTCACGGCCCAGCTCGACACGGTGCCAGCAATCGACTTCATCGTCTCCCACCACGCCGAGCAGGACCACTCCGGAACAATACCACAGGTGCTGGAGCGGTTTCCGCAAGCCAAGGTGGTGGCAACGCCCAAGGCCATGGGCATGCTCATGGATATTTTGAAAATCCCCGAAAACGCCTTCGTCACCGTGCAAGACGGTGAAACGCTGTCTCTCGGAGACAAGACATTAGAATTCATTCACACCCCATGGGTCCACTGGCCCGAAACCATGGTGACCTACCTGCGGGAAGACAAAATTCTCTTCAGTTGCGATTTTTTCGGTTCCCACATTGCCTCCAGCGATCTTTTCGTTACCGACCAGGGACGGGTGCATGAAGCAGCCAAACGCTATTTCGCGGAGATCATGATGCCCTTCCGCAAGATCATCGCTAAAAACATGGAAAAGCTCAAGGGCTATGAAATTCAAATGATCGCCCCGAGCCACGGGCAGATTTACGACCCGCCAGCCTGGATCATGGAGGCCTACCAGGATTGGGTGAACGGCAACCCGCATAATCTGGTCGTGCTGCCTTTTATCTCCATGCACGGCAGCACGCGAAAAATGGTGGACTATCTAACCGCCGCCCTCGTCGGGCAGGGGATTCGCGTGGAGCTGTTCAACCTTGCAGTTACAGACATCGGCAAGCTCGCCATGGCGCTTGTTGACGCGGCTACGATTGTCGTGGGGGTGCCGACGGTGCTGGCCGGGCCGCATCCCCTGGCAGCGTATGCGACCTTGCTGGCCAATGCGCTGAAACCAAAAGTCAGGTTTCTCTCCATTATCGGCTCCTATGGATGGGGAGGAAAGACCGTGGAAACACTTGCCGGAATGATTCCCAATCTGAAAGTCGAGGTGATCGACCCGGTGCTTTGCAAAGGGCTTCCGGCCGAAGCGGATTTCGCTTCCCTGAACCGGTTGGCAGACAGCATTGCGCAAAAGCATAAAGAAAACGGGTTTTGTTAATATCAACCATTTCCACCCACCATTAAAATCAAGGAGGCAGTCTATGTTTTGTTTTCAATGTCAAGAAACGGCAAAAAATCAAGGTTGTACGGTGAAAGGCGTGTGCGGCAAGCCCGAAGAAACGGCGGATCTACAGGATCTTCTCATTTACGTTTGCAAGGGCATTGCGGTTTATGGGGAAAAACTGAAGGAGAAGGGCACGGTGGACAAAGAGGCCGGCCACTTCATCTGTGAAGCGCTTTTCACCACCATTACCAACGTGGCCTGGGATGATGACGTGATCGTCGACCGAATCCGGCAGGCCCTTGATGTCAGAGACGCGGTCAAGGCAAAACTTGGCGGCGACCTTCCGGACGCGCTTCCGGATTGCGCGGTCTGGTTGGCGACCAACAAACAGGCCATTATGGACAAGGCATTATCCGACGAAGTTCGCATTACAGCCATGCAAAACGAGGATGTGCGGTCCCTCAGAGAGCTGTTGATCATCGGCAGCAAGGGAATCGCCGCTTATGCAGATCATGCCGCGATTCTTGGTCATGAAAAGGACGACATCTATGGATTCCTCATGGAGGCCCTGGCTTCCACCACCAAGGAACTGTCAACGGACGAGATGGTCGGTTTGGTCATGAAGGCTGGAGAGTGCGCCGTCAACACCATGGCCCTGCTGGACGAGGCCAATACCAAGGCCTACGGCAATCCTGAAATCACCGAGGTGAACATCGGCGTGGGCAAAAACCCCGGCATCCTGATTTCCGGCCATGACCTGAAAGACATGGAGGAATTGCTCAAGCAGACCGAGGGAACAGGCGTGGATGTCTACACCCATGGCGAAATGCTGCCGGCCAACTACTATCCGGCCTTCAAAAAATACGGCCATTTTGTCGGCAACTACGGCGGATCGTGGTGGCACCAGAACAAGGACTTCGAATCTTTCAATGGGGCCATTGTATTGACCACCAATTGTTTGATCCCGATCAAAAAGACTAACACCTATCTGGATAGGCTGTTTACCACCGGCGTGGTGGGCTATCCGGGAGCCAAACACATTGCCAAAAGGCCGCAAGGCGGTGCCAAGGATTTTTCCGCTGTCGTGGAACGAGCCAAGCAATGCGCACCGCCAGAGGAGATCGAGTCCGGCAAGATCGTGGGCGGTTTCGCACACAACCAGGTGCTGGCCCTGGCCGACAAGGTCATCGATGCGGTGAAATCCGGTGCCATCAAGCGGTTTGTGGTCATGGCCGGCTGCGACGGACGCCAGAAATCCCGCAGCTACTTTACCGAGGTGGCCGAAAACCTGCCCAAGGATACGGTAATTCTGACCGCTGGATGCGCCAAATACCGCTACAACAAGTTGAACCTGGGCAACATCGGCGGTATTCCCCGCGTGCTGGATGCCGGTCAGTGCAACGATTCGTATTCGCTGGCCGTGATCGCTCTCAAGCTCAAGGAAGCGTTCGGGCTGGACGACATCAACGACCTTCCCGTTTCCTATGACATCGCCTGGTACGAGCAAAAAGCCGTAGCCGTGCTGCTGGCCCTGCTGTTCCTCGGCGTCAAGGGGATCCGGCTGGGACCGACCCTGCCGGGCTTTCTCTCACCCAATGTGGCCAATGTGCTGGTCGAGAAATTCGACATCAAACCCATTGGTACCGTCGAGGAAGATATCGCTGCCATGATGGCCGGCAAATAGCAATAAGCGGCCTGCGTGTTTGCCCCCAGGGAGCAGACACACAGGTCTGCCTTACCTTATACTCAAGAAGCTATCATTTCGGTTCAATCTGTTCCTTAGCTTAAATAATTCGGATTTACTATCTCTTGGTGCACTTAATTTAGAAAACCAGATGGGGAAATTGGGCCATCTAATATGAAAAAACTCTCTTAAAGGTCTCTTGCTGGGATTTTGATTGTCATTCTGATTTTGGCCGCTGTTGTGCTGGTGCGCCATCGCAAAACCCAGCTCGCAAACCAGCCCGCACCCTCTCAGCCGCCTGTTGCCGTTTTCACCAAGTCCGGACAGTGGGGACGTTTATCCGTTACCCGGCACTATCTTGGAACCATCGAACCCGAAGCCGAAGCCGTGCTGTCGGCTCAGACCACGGGTTATATCACGGCGCTTCACAAGGATGTGGGAGATCGGCTGACAAAAGGTGAAGCTGCGGCAGAGATAGACACCCGGCTGTCACAGGCAACGAAAAATGCCCTGGTTGCCGAGCTGTCCGGGGCGCGGCAAGACCTGGCCATCAAAAAAACCATCCGCAGCCGCCGGCAGGAACTGCTCCTGAACCAGGCCGTCTCCCAGGAGACCCTGGACGAATCCGAACTGGCGGCAAGCCTGGCCAAAAGCCGCGTCCGGCGTCTGGAACAGGAATTGTTGGCGGCAACCATATCCCTGTCATTCTCCCGTCTTGAATCGTTTTTCGTTGGAATCATTACCGAGCGTATGAAGGAAAGGGGCGATTTGGTCACCATTGGAACACCGGTTTTCCGGGTGGAGGATCCGGGTCAATGATACAAGATTCAGGTCCGGGTGCCGCAGGAAACAGCGGCGACTCTCGCCGGCAACGCCCCGGTTCGAGTGACGCACGGCAATAAGACTCTGGAAACAACCGTCGATCGTATTCACCCGGCCATCGTGTCCGGTCATCTGGCAACCGTGGAAATCAAATTGCCGACAAATCCTTTCGGCCTGCCCAGTTATGGCCTGGTAGGAGTGGACCTGACCGTAGACGAACCAGAGGGCTGGGTTGTGGATGCGGATTGTCTTTTGGAAACCGGATCAGAAACGCTGGTGTATCTTCTATCCGATGATATGACGGTCTCTCCGGTGGTCGTCACCGTGCGTGGACGCTCCGACTCACGGGCCGTTGTGGCGGGTCCCCTGACTGCAGCGAGCACGCTGGCCGCTGGCGCGGAATCCATGCTGCTGGCGCTGGGGCCCGGGGTTCGCGTCCAGCCGGTTTCCGGAGGTGCCCCGTGAACTGGGTGGGCGCTTACCTGAAAAAGCCCCATGCCGTCATCTCTCTGGTGCAGCGGTAACAGACGTCAATGCGGCGTTGAACCGGATCCTACCCAGCTTGCCGTCTGACCTGCTGCCACCGGGAATCTACCGGGTCAGCGACGCCACCGCGCCGGTGCAAACCCTTGCGGTTTCTCCGGTACCCGGATCGCTGATGACCCTATCCAAGGTCCGCCAGATCTGTGATAATGAAATTCAGGAGGCGCTTTTACGGGTCCCGGGTATCGCCGACGTGGAGGTGTTCGGCGGCTATCTTCCTGAAATCCGCCTGATTGTCAGCCGGGACCGCCTGGCGCAATACGGGCTTTCCGCGGATCAGGTGGCACGGGTAATTTACGCCCGTAACCGCAATATCCCCAGCGGCATGCTGCTTTCACGTTCCGAAGAACAGGTCATTACTATCCGCGGAGAGCGGAGTCTGCACAATGATCTGGCAGACATTGTTCTTGCCCGTGATGGCCGGGACGGTGCAGTGTATTTACGGGACGTGGCCGACATCGTCACCACCACCCAGGAACGGCGCTCATTTTTCAGGGGTAACAGCCGGCCCTCCATCGGCCTTAATATTCTGCGAGGTGAAGGCGCATCGGTTACAGGGACCTTGTCTGCCTTGGAAAAGGCCTTGCCGGGAATCAGAGCTATGTTCCCGGATCTGGTGGTCGAGGTGGCCGACACCCAGGGTGAAATCATCGACACCTCGGTGTCTAATCTGATCGGCGCGCTTCGGGATTCCGTGCTCCTGACGGTGATGGTCATTTTTCTTATCCTGGCCCGCATCCGCACCACCCTTCTGGCTGCCGTGTCCATCCCATTTACATTTTTCATGACCTTCGCCGGCATGAAACTCATCGGCTACGAGCTCAACATCGTCACCATGACCGCCATCATCCTGGCCGTCGGGCTCCTGGTGGACGATGCCATTGTGGTCATCGAGAACATTGACCGTCATGCAGCCCCGGGGAACAAATCTCTGTTTCAAGCATCGGTGGATGGCACCCAAGAAATCTTCCTGGCAGATTTCGCAGGTACAGCGACCACCTTGGCGGTTCTGGTCCCGATTATCTTTGTGGGCGGCTATTCCCAGAAAATTCTGCGTCCCCTTTCGGTGGTTTGGATTTTATCGAAACGGCCAGGGCTGAAGGCGTATCGATTCAAGACGCCATCGAGCAGGCCATTTTTCGCCGAACCCGACCCATTTTGATGACGGCGCTGAGCACCATGGCCGGTATGCTCCCGGTGGCGGCACAGTCTGCCGTTGGACTCTAACGGCTGTCTCCCTTGGCGGTGGTGGCCATCGCCGGGCTTTTGGTATCGACATTTCTCACCCTTGCCTGGGTGCCGACAATATATATCGGCATTGAACGATTAAAAAAAACTGAGCCACTCATCCAAAAAACAGCTGGTTCCCTATGGTTGATTGGGTGGATCATGCTTTTTTTCCAATAAGCAACCTTCGAAATAAAGCCCCATCAGCTATGAAAAGGCGGATGGGGCTCAACTATAGAAGATAAATCAGAAAATAAGGATGAATGAACGGATGTGAATAGCCGGCACCCCATTTAAGTACCTGCCTCAGCTCTTCTTTAAAAAAACCTCGTTGACTTTCTCCCAATCTATGACATGGAAAAAAGAATGATTGGCATGACCTCCACCGTGATTCCTGACGGCTGTCCGTATGTCTTCAGAGATGGTGCTCAACTTTTTAATTTCTCGAGTAATGATCTTCACATTCAAGGCCAGCGCTGACCAACGTTCAAGCGGTTGAAATCTGGGAAATTACGCACGCTTCAGAAATAAATGGACCTCAATTTGTTGAGTTATACGAAAAGCTGATTATTTTATCTCAAGGAATTGAGTTTTTTCTGAAGAGGTAAAAAATGGCTGTAAACCAATCCGAGCCGAGCCTGAAAGCGTTGGAAGAAAAATGCCAACTATTAGAAAACCAATGCTCGGAGTACGTCCGTGCTCTCGAGCGAACCAATCAGCGACTCGAAAAAGAGATCCGCAAGCAGAAGCGGACCGAGTCGAGGTTGAAGATCAGCGAAATGCGATTTCGCAAGATCTTCGAACACGCGCCTTTCGGTGCAGCCATCGCCGACCGGGAAGGAAGCATTGTGTTGGCCAATCATGCGCTTTGCCGTATGCTCGGCTATTCGCAGCATGAATTGCAGCGCATGCATTTTGCCGATATCACGCATAAGGAAGATGTCGATGCCGATATGGAACGGTTTCGTCAATTGATCGATGGTGCGATCGACCACTACAACCTGGAAAAAAGATATCATACCAAGCAAAACAAGGTAATCTGGGGAAGCATGGCGGCCACGCTGATACATGGCAGAAATCCCCAAGAGCGGTCTATCCTCGGCATGGTGGAGGATATTTCCGAACGCAAACGTACCGAGAAAAAAATTATTCAATCCAGGGATGATCTGGAGGCTGTGGTTGCCGAGCGTACCCGGGAAATTCAATCCCTTAAAGACCGATTGCAGGCGGAGAATCTGATCCTAAAGCAGGAACTCGCCGAATCTCAGTCATACGGCACGATCATCGGCGAGAGCCACCCCATCAAGACTGTTATTTCACAGATCGAACTCGTTGCGCCCACCGATGCCAATGTTCTTATTCATGGAGAGTCCGGCACCGGTAAGGAACTGGTGGCGCGCGAAATCCATCGCCATAGTCAGCGCCAAGACAACCCCTTGATCAAGGTCAACTGTGCCACCATCCCCAAAGATCTCTATGAGAGTGAGTTCTTCGGCCATGTCAAGGGCGCTTTTACCGGTGCCGTCAAAGATCGTATCGGCCGGTTCGAAGCCGCCGACGGCGGTACCATCTTTCTGGACGAGGTGGGTGAAATACCCCTGGATCTGCAAAGCAAACTGCTGCGCATCCTTCAGGAAGGCGAATATGAACGGGTGGGGGACGATAAAACGCGAAAGGTGAATGTCCGCATCATTGCCGCCACCAACAAATCATTGCTAAGCGAGGTCCGGGCCAAACGGTTCCGTGACGACCTGTTTTACCGGCTGAACGTGTTTCCCATTCAGATTGCCCCTTTAAGGGACCGCAAGGAGGATATCCAGCTGCTGGCCACCCATTTCGTCGAAAAGCTCTCCCGCAAGCTCAATGTGCCGCCTCCCCAGTTGACCCAGGCAAATATTTTGGATCTGCAGTCCTATGATTGGCCGGGAAATGTGCGCGAACTGGAGAATACGGTAGAGCGGGCAATAATCCTCTCCCGGTCAACATCACTGAACTTTTCTGCCATGCAGGACTTTGCCCTCACCGACACGGAGCCGCGAGTGGATCGAGCAGCCAAGCCTCAGAATCGGGAAACGGTTCTTTCCGCCGACGCCATGCAACAATTTGACCGCCAAAACACAATCAACGCCTTGAAACAGTGCAAATGGAAAATCTATGGGAATGACGGTGCGGCCCATCTGCTGGGTATCAAGCCCACCACCTTGATCGAACGCATGAAGCGCATGCGTATTCGCAAACCCTCTAAAAAAGCTTCCGAAGCGCACTAGCTTGTCCATAAAGACCCCACTACCCTCAACCCACTGATCAACTCTGCTGGCTATTTGATGCACATAGTTCGGATTGAATTTAATGGAATGCAGATTGCATCTCTTCCCAGTAATACTTGCAGATGTCGCGCACCACGAAGTGCTGATAGCCACCGAAACATCAGCAATCGTTTTTTGGTGTGCCAGTAGCATTCATCTAAGATCTTTTGATGACAGTTTTACGAACAGAGGAGGTACTCCGATGCTGACAGATAAAGACGTATGCGGCCAAATCCGTTCCTTGTATCCTGATTTTGGACACTGTGGTGAAAATTTGGATGTGAGATGGGATGAGAACAATCACGCTTGGGCGGTTGATTTCGAGTATCAGGGCAATAAAATCCGTCACTACCTTGATAACGAAGATGCCGCTGCCTGTGTGAACGGCGATCAATGCCTGGGCTTAGGCATTGAATTTGGGCAGTTTCGATGATTCCACAAAACCTGACGGTGGCTGTTGGCTCCTGCGATGCAGCAACCCGTTCAGCCAAGCCGCACCGGTTGCCCGATTGGCACACATCGACCGCTTGGTCGTGACCCGCCAGGACCCGGATCAAGATGACTCTTTTTTGTCTGAAATGGAAGGCATCTGGAGGAAGCGGTTCGACGGCATCGTGTTCGCGTGGGAGGGAATGGTAATCGACTGGTAGAAAATCATTTTTTTGATTTATTCACTCAATTTCTTGATAAGGAGGCTAACCATGATGAACGCATTTACTACCAAGGCCAAACGATGTTGCTCCCAGGCGCATGAACAGCTGGTTCGCCGGCTCGACTCGTGCAAAATGGAATCCAAAACCGCCGGTGAACGGCATGATTGCTATCGACGGGCAGCCAAGATGAGCGGCGCCAGGGCCAAAAGATGCATCGCTGAAGGCAACCATTGATGGTGCTCCATCCAATCACGGTCAATACGATTCTGTACTGCCGGCAATGGGATGACATGGTTCGCTTTTACAGGGATCGACTCCAATTGCCGGTCAACTTTTCCAACGATTGGTTCGTGGAATTCCACCTGACGGAAAAAAACCGCTTGAGCATTGCCGATGAAAAGCGATCGACCATTAAGAGCGCTGCTGGAAATGGCATTACCATTACTTTGGAGGTCGAGGACATAGCGACGGTTCACAAAAGGCTATTGGCTATGGGTTTGAAGCCCAATGGCATCAGAAAGCATCCATGGAATGCCCTCGTTTTTCATCTGTTCGATCCTGACAGCAATCGCATAGAGATCTGGCAGTCCATGAAAAATGGTGGATTATCATGATCCAGACACCAAAAAGGTTCAATTGTCTCGAAAACGACCGGCCTGAATTAAAGGCGAGGGGCAAAATGAAGGAAAATAAAAAGCGCTTTCTTAAAAGAGAAAATGATCTGCCTGTTGCCGTGCGGGGCGGCGGCCATCATGTTGCCGGCTTCGCTTTAAAACGTCATCGTTGCAAACTTCACCGTTAAACGCTTTAACCCAACAACATGGAACACGTCTAAAATGAAAAGGTATTGCTATCCGCTGTCTTCAAAGCGCTATCTAATTAAACCAAGCCATTTGCCACTCAAAGCGACCTTTCACGAACCCGGTTCGATCTGGACGAATCGTAAACCGAGAAAAAGTAGTACGATCGGACCGGAAACTGCCATTCACCGTAAAAGAGGTCCTCAACCAAAGACGATGTTACGCAGGTCCACCGCTATCTCTCAGCGCCAGTTCCCAGCCGTTAAGCGTATGGGTGAAGGCCATCGGCTGTTGCTTCACGGATGCGGCGAAAGCCTGAATCTGCTGGAGCGCCTGCCGGCGCCACCTCTCCCGGCCGGTCAACCGTCCGAGGTGCAAAAGGTTGTTCAGGGCCACCGCATTGGCCGAAGGCAAGGCGCCGTCGTAAAGCTCCAAAGGTCTGACCGGCAGATCGTTATCATCGGCGGCCGTCAGATAAAAACCGCCCTGCTCAGCCTTCCAGAAGCCTTCGTTCATGGCCGATTGCAAGGCTTCGGCGTGGTTCAACCAAAATGGCTCACCAACGCTGCGGTGCAGATCGATCAGGCCCATGATGAAAAAAGCATAGTCGTTGGCGGTTGCCGCAATGGCGGCTTCTCCCCCCCGGTACCGGTGCAACAGGGCGCCGCGTTCATCAACAAGGTGTTGCAGCACGAATCCGGCCGCTTTTTCCGCAGCGTCCTTGAACCGCGAATCACCCAGCACCCGGCCTCCCTTTGCCATGGCCGCTATCATCAGACCATTCCAATCGGTCAGGACCTTGTCGTCTTTGAGTGGAGGAATGCGCCGCTCCCGCCGGGCAAACAGACGCTGCCGCAGTTGTTCCCATTTCGCGGCCAGTCGATCCGGGGCCGTTTTCAATTCAGCGGCCCATGCGTCCAGATCGGATGATAAGTGCAAAATATTGTTGCCGGTCTTTTGCTTTGTGGCTTCGTCGAGAAAATTGCCCGCCGGCTGCAGGTTGAAAAGACGCAGCCAGGGCGTCTTTTCGAGTTCGTCGCCGGCGACGTGTTCAAACGCGTCCTGGGTCCACACATAAAACTTGCCTTCCTGGCCTTCGCTGTCGGCATCCTGAGCGGTGTAAAAACCGCCTTGCGGATCGGTCATGTCGCGCAGCACATAGGTCAACGTGTCCCGGGCGGTCTCCCTGAACAGCACGCGGCCGGTTTGTTCGTAAGCATGCAGGTAGGCCAGGGCGAGCAGTGCCTGGTCGTACAGCATCTTCTCGAAATGAGGCAGCAGCCACTCCCGATCCGTTGCGTAGCGATGGAAGCCGAATCCCACATGATCCCACAGGCCACCCAACCGCATGGCCGTCAGGGTGTGCTCGACCATCTCGAGCAGCTTCGCGTCACCGGTGCGCCGATAAACGCTGAGCAGAAAAAGCAGGCGATGCGGCATGGGGAACTTGGGCGCATTGTCGAAGCCGCCATATCGCTCGTCATACCGCGTCATGATCTGACCGCAGGCCTGATCCGGAACGCTCGTATCCGGACGGGCCGCTGGATCGCTTTCGAACTTGAACACATCGCTGAGATGGCCTGCCACAGCATTGGCGGTTTCGTTCAGTCGGTGGGGCTCTTTCTCCGACAAGCCGGTGATCCGGCGGCATAGATCAATGAGGCCCAACCGGCCGAAACCGGAAGTCTTGGGAATGTAGGTGCCGGCAAAAAAAGGTTTTTTTTCCGGCGTCATGATGATCGACAGTGGCCATCCACCGCTGCCGGTGGCCATCTGGCAGGCGGCCATGTAAACGGCATCGATATCCGGCCGCTCTTCGCGGTCGACCTTGATGGAAACAAAGCTTTCGTTAATCGCGGCGGCGGTTTCAGGATCTTCAAAAGACTCCCTTTCCATGACATGGCACCAGTGGCAGGTGGCATAGCCGATGGATAGAAATATGGGTTTGTTCAACCGCCGGGCGGCATTGAACGCCTCTTCTCCCCATGGATACCAGTCCACGGGGTTGTGGGCATGTTGCAGCAGATAAGGACTTTTTTCGTGAATGAGACGGTTTGGCATGATATGGCGTCCTCCTTCGACGTTCGCACTGAGCGGCACTGCATGCAATCTACCAGTGAACCGCCTGGCCGGAAATGGGGTGCAGCCCGTATTTTCCATTCTCGTCCGGTGTATGTTGCGGAATGTTGATTATAAAAGATACGGATCCGAAGTTTCCTTGATCATGATGGACATCGACGATTTCAAACAAGTCAATGATTCTTATGGTCATCCGGAAGGTGACCGGGTGTTGTCGGAGATTTCGACGCTTATTTTGAAAACCGCACGGGATCTTGATATCTGTTCGCGCTACGGCGGCGAGGAGTTCGCCGTCATTCTTCCCCAGACAGGCCACCAGGAGGCATTACGGTTGGCGGAAAGGATCCGGAAGCGCGTTGAAAATCGATTTAAAAAGGATTTAAACGTGACCATCAGTCTGGGTGTGGCCACATGCCCGCGGGTTGCCAAGTCGGCCGAGGCGCTTGTCTCCAAAGCGGATAAAGCGCTGTTCCAATCCAAAAAAAGGGGTAAAAATCGAGTCACATTATCCTGAAAGATGGCGACGGCCGACTACCTCTTGCGCGCCTTTCGGGCGGGAGTGGCCACCCATGCCCGCCAGAACCGCGGGCACCAGGGAAGCGGCTCTTTTCAGCCCCTGTCCCTGCCCCCCCAGGTGCTGGAACGTAACATTGTGAGTTTTGAAAAAGAGACGGTTCAAATCGCTTTTCACATCAGCCTGCCGGGATCAGCCGATAACCGAGTTCTCGGCCGGCAGGCGATGCAAATGTTCGCCCAGGAGCTGACCGGGATCGTCGATACCCTCAACGCATGGATCGCGAAAACCGCTCAACTAAAAAGACACTGTGATGTCATTGAAGATATGGTGGTCCTTCAAAACGAATTGGCCCAATACGGCCTGATGGCCTTTGTCGGCGACGGTGCCATTTTGCCAAGACAGTCCGGTGTTTCCCAAGCCCCGTTGAAAGAAAACGCCGTGGCTTTTTATGCACCGGATCAAATGGCCGTGGAAGTTGAGTTCAAAAATACCGGCCGTAAAAGGGGGCTGGGCATCCGTCCGGGGGTCAACGTGCTTATTTGAAAAAGCCGCCGGGCATGTTTTTCCCGGTCGATCAATTTGTGCCGGCGATTCTCATCTTCCAGACCCACTGGCTGGCCACGTCCATGATTGTCTTGATTATCGGCGTGGGCTTCTCCCCCGCCCCTTTGCTGGACTGGGTGCAGGCCGCCGTGCAGGGGCTGTCCTGATCGTCCCAATGAATGAGATCGGATAAACTCAAAAATTTGATTATTTTGATTAAATTATTGATATCATCAAAATATTGGGATTTATAAAGAGGTGGGTTCACGTCGATTCATTTTATTTTCAGTCAGATAACCATCTACATACCATCGGCATACTCTTTGATTCCCCGTGTTAAAATGAAAGACGACCCGAAAACACGCGACTGTTTTTCAGGGTAATTACATCAACGATCACAAAACGCATATAAATAGGGGTGTACCATGACCGATAATAGTAACACCAAACAAATCCAGAAGGATGAAGACGCACCGGCAATGGACGAAAAAGACGAACAATCCTGCTGTGTCTACATTGACGCCTGCGGTTGTCATGTCGACCCGTGCTGTTGCTCATCCGCATATGTCGCCCCAGCCAGCGCATGCTGCTGTTAAGGAGTACGAATAGAGTAAAAAATGCAATATACACACGGGAAAAACAAAGAAACAGCGTTGGCTTCAGGGTGCAGATAAAAAGCAAAAAGGATCATAAGAAATTACCATCGATGTCCCGACAAAGCGACGTAAGCGACAGCCAGATTATGGTCCGAAACCAAATGAAAGGTTGAATTCCAGGTTTAAGTGAACCGGTTGGGTAGAAAAAATGAGTGCTTAGAATAACTGCTCCATTAGCCGGTCCATCCGTCAAATCAAGACGGCCGTTCAAATCAGCGTATTCAGCGTTGATCTGGGCGGCCGCTTTGCTTTCAATCCGCCCTCTTCCGCTTAAATAGTGTCCATCCACGAATAGGAAACTTGGGTCGAGATCAAGGCGCACGAATCATCCAAACAGACACCTTTGGCCCTCATTTTAAAGTACCGCTGAAACAGATATGGGGTTTCTACCCCATGGCAGGTGGGGGAATAATCCCCTATGTTGAATCAGTGATCCAACAAAACGTATTAACGCATTCTATTTTCTATGCCGCAAGAAAGCGATCCTGCCGCCATGATTGTTCTGCAGCGACAGGAGATGCTGGCAGCAAAAGGAGAGGAACCATGACTCAACGATTATCACATGCGATCTGGGATGGAACGCTGAAGGACGGCAATGGCACCATGCTCATTGGCAACGCGGGATTCGCGGTGGACTATACATTTTTGTCCAGATTTGAAAACGGTGCCGGCACGAATCCCGAAGAGCTGATCGGTGCGGCTCACGCCGGATGTTTCTCCATGGCGTTATCCCACCAGATCGAAGCGGCAGGATTCAAACCCGATAAAATCAGCACCCGGGCAACGGTCCATCTGGGCAAATCTGAATCCGGTTTTTCCATCGACAGAATCGAACTCGACACCGAGGGGCAGGTCCCGGGAATCTCTGCCGAGCAATTCACCCAACAGGCCGAAGCCGCCAAAGCCAACTGCCCCGTCTCACGCGCACTGGCAGGGGTTGAGATAACCCTCAAGGCCAACCTGTTGTCGTCGTCTTAGCGGGTGGAGGAAGTCATGCCAGTCTCACACCCTGATCCGAGTGAAGCCGTCGACCGTGCCATGGACCTGGTGAAGGCATTTATCAGTCCTCATGGGTTCCTGGCCAGTCCGGTCCGCAATGACAACTATCGCCGGATTTGGGCGCGGGACGGTGTCATCATCGGCCTGGCGGGACTAAGGAAAAGCAGTGTTCAGGGTTCATGAATGAAATTTTACTGGGAAGTGATGACGATGAACTCGTGAACAGTCCCCGTTCAGACGGATTCGTAAAAAGCCCGAGATCAAGGCTTGCGAATCCTGAGGAATGAGGCGTACTGATCGTACTCCGCAGTGACGAAGGATGAAGCGTAACGCCGATATCGGACTTTTTACGAATCCGTCAATAATGAAAACAGTCAATATGGAGGACAGATCCAACCATGTGTGGAATATGCGGTCAAATCAACTTCAATGGTCAACCGGCCGATGTCACGGCCGTTGTCAAAATGACCGAAGCCATGACACCGCGCGGCCCTGATTCCTTGGGACTTTCCGTCCACGCCAATGTGGCGCTGGGACACCGCCGTCTGAAAATCATCGATCTGAGTGAACGGGCGCGACAGCCTATGGAAGACAGTGCGTTAGGCTACACCATTGTCTACAACGGTGCGATTTACAACTATAACGAACTGCGCAAACGCCTGGAAGCCAAAGGATACCGTTTTTTCTCCTACGGGGATACGGAGGTCATTCTCAAAGCCTATCATGCCTGGGGAGCGGATTGCGTCCTGCATTTCAACGGCATGTTCGCTTTCGCCATCGTGCACCGGGACAGCGGCGAGGTCTTTCTGGCCCGCGACCGCCTGGGCATCAAGCCGCTGTACCATACCCGTATAGGCAACGCGTTTTACTTCGCTTCTGCCTTGCCGGCCCTTCTCACCCTCAGCGGTATGAGTGCTGAAATCGATCCGGTGGCCCTGCATCACTACATGACGTTCCATTCGGTCGTGCCTGCACCGCATACCATTCTTTCCGATATCAAGAAAATGAGGCCCGGCACCACGATGACCCTTTCCCCGGACGGTAAGGTCGATGAAAAGACCTATTGGGAACTGGACTTCACGCCATCCGATGAAGAAATCCGATACACGCTGCAGGACTGGACCGAGCTGGTCCTGGTTTACCTGCGCCAAGCGGTCAAACGACGGCTGACGGCCGATGTGCCCGTCGGGGTCCTGCTTTCCGGCGGGATTGACTCCAGTCTGATTGTCGGGCTGCTTGCGGAGCTGGGCAAACAGGACATGGAGACCTTTTCCATCGGCTTCAAAGACGCAGGCGGCGAAAGCGGCAATGAATTCGCCTATTCAGATCTCATCGCCAACCATTATGGGACCCGGCACCACAAAATCGAAGCAAGGGACGAGCAGGTCCTGCCTGCCCTCGACCACTGCCTGCGGGCCATGAACGAACCCATGGTCAGCCATGACTGCATCGGCTTTTACCTGCTCAGCCAGGCCGTGTCCCAACATGTCAAGGTGGTGCAAAGCGGTCAGGGGGCCGACGAAATTTTCGGCGGCTATCACTGGTATCCGCCGCTGATGAACGACCGGGACAGCGTGTACGACTACGTCGGTCATTTTTTCGATCGCCCGCACACGGAATACGCCGCCGCCGTGCACCCCCGCTTTGTCGGGGATGATCACAGCCTTACATTCGTTCGTCGGCATTTCGACCGGCCCGGCGCCGAATCCACCGTGGATCGCGCCCTGCGACTGGACACCACGGTCATGCTGGTCGACGATCCGGTCAAACGCGTGGACAATATGACCATGGCCTGGGGCCTGGAGGCCCGGGTGCCGTTCCTTGACCATGAACTGGTGGCGTTCGCCGCCCGCGTACCGGCGGCATTGAAGGTCGGCCAAGGCGGCAAGCACGTTCTCAAGGAAGCCGCCCGGTCGGTGATTCCGGCCGAGGTGATCGATCGGCCCAAAGGCTATTTTCCGGTGCCGGCCCTGAAATACCTGGACGGCGATTACCTGACCTTTGCCACCGACACGCTGCGGTCGACCCGAAGCCGGGAGCGGGAGCTGTTCAATCCCGACTATGTCGATCTGCTGATCAAGCAGCCCGAGGAGCATATCACCCCGCTGCGCGGATCCAAACTGTGGCAGGTAGTGGCCCTGGAGCGGTGGCTGTCCATCCACGGAATCTAAACAGGAAAAAAACGATGTCTTCTCATACTAAAACGAAGCGCAAAGATCGTCTGGCCCGCATGTCCAGCATGTCGCTGAAGAACTGGCAACCGGCCAACGGACCGGACGCCGGCAACCTGAAACAGGATGCAGTGGTAGATATGGGCTGGGGTAGAATCATTTTCGGTCATACGTTTCAGCGCCCGCGCGCCCTGTTCGACAACATCTGCTCGGAAGGTGCCGGCAAGCGGGACATGATTTTCTACCTGCGCGATCCTCACGTGCTCCTGTCCATGGGGCCTGACAAACTCTTTTTGGATCCCTCGCACACCTATCGGCTGTGGTCTCATGACTATCGTCCGGCGCGCCAGCGCTGGCCGGCCTTTACTGTCCGACGCATCAGCTCAGTCGCCGACGCCGATGCGATCAACCGCATTTATCGCTGCCGCAAGATGGTCACCGCCGATCCGGCATTCTATCTGGACCGCAACACGTCACGTCTGCGCACGTATCTGGTGGCCGAGGCGCTGAGCAGCGGGCGGATTATCGGAACGGTAACCGGCCTGGATCATCTGGAAGCCTTCAACGATCCGGAGTCCGGTGCCAGCCTGTGGGGTCTGGCCGTCGATCCCCAGGCCACAGCGCCGGGGGTGGGCGAAGCCCTGGTCAGGCATCTGACCGAGCACTACCTGGCCCGCGGCCGCAGCTATATCGATCTGTCGGTCATGCACGACAATCGTGATGCGATCGCCTTATACGAAAAATTGGGTTTTCAGCGTGTACCGGTGTTCTGCATCAAACGCAAAAACCCCATCAACGAGCCCTATTTCACGGCATCGGCGCCCGAGGCCAAACTCAATCCATACGCCCGCATCATTACCGACGAGGCCCGGCGACGGGGCATCGGCGTGGCCGTGATCGACGAGCGCACCCAATTGTTCAGGCTGAATCACGGTGGCCGGTCGGTCACCTGCCGGGAATCGCTCAGTGAACTGACCTCGGCCGTGGCCATGAGCTGCTGCGACGACAAACGCCTGACCCACCGCATCCTCAAAACGGCCGGATTGAACGTCCCCCGGCAGTACACGGCAGATCCCCAACAACCCGATACCAACGCGAAAATTCTGGAGGCGCTGGGCCGGGTGGTGGTCAAACCGGTTCGGGGCGAGCAGGGAAACGGCATCAGCGTGGATGTGCGTTCTTCGGCGGCTCTTGAAAAGGCCGTCAACCAGGCGGCGCGCTTCTGCGAAGACGTGATCATCGAATCGCTGGTTGAGGGGCAAGACCTGCGCCTGATCGTCATCGACTATCGCCTTGTGGCCGCGGCGGTGCGCCGGCCGCCGGCAATCGTCGGCACCGGCCGCCACACCATCGGAGAACTCATCGAGACATACAACCGCCGTCGGGCCAGCGCCACAGGCGGTGAAAGCCGGGTTCCCCTGGACGCGGAAACAACGCGCTGCATTCGCCAGGCTGGGTATGACTTTAACGATGTCATCGACAAAGATCAGACCGTCCAGGTCCGCAAGACCGCCAATCTGCACACCGGCGGCACCATCGAAGATGTCACCGATCAAATCCATCCGGATCTCAAACGAGCCGGTGAAAAGGCGGCCGAGGCAATCGGCATCCCGGTCACCGGATTGGACCTGATGGTGCCGGACCTGAAGCGGCCGGATTATGTGATCATCGAAGCCAACGAAAGACCGGGGCTGGCCAACCATGAACCCCAGCCCACGGCCGAGCGCTTCGTGGATCTCCTGTTCCCCCAGACGGCAGTGTCCGCATGAGTAAGGCGACCAATTTGACCGATTACGGTATCGATCTCGACTATCTCAACGCGATGCTGGTCACCTTGCTGAATATTCCCAGCCCATCGGGATTCACGGATCAGATCGTCCATTTCGTGGGCGAGGAACTGCAGCGGCTGGGTATCGATTACAATGTCACCCGCCGGGGGGCAATTCGCGCCACCCTTCCGGGGAGCGGCCAGGATAGCATGGACCGGGCCGTGGCCGTCCACCTGGACACGCTGGGCGCCATGGTGCGCCGCGTCAAATCCAATGGCCGCCTGGCCATTGCCCCGGTCGGGACCTGGTCGAGCCGCTTTGCCGAAGGCGCCCGGGTGACAATCTATAGTGACAATGGGCCTGTGCGGGGTAGCGTACTGCCCTTAAAGGCATCCGGTCATGCGTATGGCGATGCCATCGACAGCCAGCCATCCGCGTGGGATCAGGTGGAGGTACGCGTCGATCAGGACATGCCCGGCGGCGACGGCCGACCGTCAACGGCAATCCAGGTCGGCGATTTCATTGCCTTTGACGCCCTGCCCGAAATCGGCGACACCGGTTTCATCAACGCCCGTCATCTGGATGACAAGGCCGGCGTGGCCATTGTGCTGGCCGTGGCCAGGGCCATCCGGGAACAAGGACTCGAGATTCCCGTCGACTGCCACCTGATTTTCACCATCTTCGAGGAGGTGGGATCCGGTGCGTCGGCGGCGGTTTACGGGGATGTGGCTGAAATGATGGTCATCGATCATGCGCCGGTGGCCCCCAACCAGATGGCGACTGAAAAGGCCGCCACCATCGCCATGATGGACCAGAGCGGGCCGTTCGATTACCACCTGAACCGCAAGCTTCTGGCCCTTGCCAAAGCCCACGACATCGATGTCATCCGCGACATTTTTCGCTATTATCGAAGCGATTCCGCATCGGCCATCGAAGCCGGCAATGATACGCGCACCGCTTTGGTAGGTTATGGGGTTGACGGCTCGCATGGCTATGAACGCACGCACGCAAGCTCGCTCAAGGCAGTTGCCGATCTGACCGCCCTTTATATTCAGAGTCCGCCGACCTTCAGCCGCGACAAAAACGGTCTGAGTTCATTGAGCGGTTTTCCGCATCAACCGGAGCGCCGGGTTATCAAAATCGAAACCTGACATCCCAATGCCGCGCCGACATGGTCACCGCAATCACAAACCCAACAAAAGGATTTTTTTTAAACAACGGAGTCATTATGGAAATATGCAAGAATAAGAAAACCGGAAAGACCTTTGTATATCTGGATGATGAATACAACGGACAAATGCTGATGATTACCCCCGACGGGACGGTCAAAGCCCTAGAAGCAGATCTGTTCACCGAACCGGTCGAAATTGATGACGACGAAGAAGAAACGGTGGTGGGTCAGGGATTGGTCAATGACACCCAGTATGCGGTGTACCACCGATATCACCAAAACTGAAGATGGTACTTGAATGATGGGATAAAATCGGACGTCCGGGGCCAGCCGACATTTAATCCACAGTGCCTGAGGCCATCACCCCTGATTCATGGGCCCGGGATGCGTCCGCGTACCGGCCAGAGATAAAAATCGGCGATAGGTTTGAATCCAACACCGATAATACCATCCTCCATGTACACCGTCCATGCGTAGCGCGGTTCGTAAACACTGGTGGTCGATGACCAATAGGCATCCCTGACGTTGACGAACGGGTGGCCGCTCGGCAACGCAGGTGAATGGGCGTCCAGACTGACCAGGCGCTCCAGTTCCCTGATGGTGGGCAGACGCCAGTCGGAATGCCCGTTCATAAGGTTGGTATTCATCTGAGCCACCATATCGATTGCCTGTTGCCAGTCAAGGGGTCCGTCAGCCGTATCAGCATTCCGGCTCCAGGTCAGACCGGTGACGGGATCATGGACGCACAATCCATCGATGTTAAAACGGTCGGTGCCGGTAATCGTGTCAACGGCTGTGCCGATGTCATGCACGGAAACCGGCCAGACCATATACGATCCATGTTTCATTCCCCGGTGGACGCGCCCACCGCCAAGATGAACGTACCAGGCCTGATTGGGCAACCGGTGGCAAGTGTCGGCCGTCCAGTAGTAGCCGCTGAATACGTTCTGGAACGGGTGCCCCTCGGCCAGCGTCGGATTGATCTCTTGATGGCTGATCAGTGAAAAAAGCAGACCGCGTGAAGGCAGCTGCCAATCATCGCGTCCGTATACGTGACGCGCACGCATATTTTCCACGAATGTCTGCGCCTCGTTCCAGGTCAATGGAAATTCAGGCAGGTTGGCATTCCGGCTCCAGACGGCACCGGTCAGCGTATCCCTGACAATCTGGCCCTGGGGGTGGAAGCGCTGACTGGTCGGCAGCGGTGCATTGTTTTTGAAAGATGCATCCTGACCGGCATTGGCACACGGAATCACGCGGCCGTCCGGACCGTAGCACAGGGTCTGATCGGTTGGAAGAAAATCAACAGGAGAAGTCATCGGTTACTGAGCAAACGTGATAAAGGGTTGTGATTCGACAAAACCGCCATCACTGGAGGCTTCATGCTTCTCGACATCGGCAGCCAGACCAAAGGCGTCGATATCTTCGTTGTCCACGCCCGGTAAGGCGTGACTGATCGACGGTGGAAACGCACCGTCGGCGGACTGCAGCCGTGTGATCACCGGTGTGTCGGGAATATTGGGAACCCGCAGGATCTCCTCGATGTAAACATTGACCACGGCGGCCATTTCCCGGATCTGGGTTTTCATCTTCTTGATGTGATCCTGGAATTTGTCAACGGCCGCATCTGGTGTCTTTGCATCAACGATGCTGCTGAAGTACCCGTGTTTGGGGCTGCCATCCGGACTGATCTCGTCGAAGGAAAAATGACCGATAAACAACATGCAAAGTCCTCCTTTTCTCAAATATTGCAGTTCATATGGGTTTCTCATACGTTTCCTAATAGTATAAGCATCATTCGGTTGCAGTGAGTATCGGTTCGAAACTGTAGTTCACTGTGCGACAGACCGTATTTTGTTCCGTCTGCAGTCATTATCCGGGAAAAATCAATTCCCGCCCCTATTTTCCGGAAAGCGTGGCGGATATACATTGAAAAATTATTTCTGATCAATGTGCATGTTGACCAATCCATTCATAGGAGATCGACCATTGGCGTTGCAATTTCAACCATCGACAAACTGTTATACTGTCGAATCCGCCCCAGAGGTCGCATTCGTGATCGACGGTGAGGCTTATTACCGCGCCCTTTTTGAAGCCTTCAGTCAGGCCCGTCGCACCATTTTCATTGTCGGCTGGGACCTGCACAGCGATCTGCAGCTGGTGCGCGGAAACGAAAAAGACAATGGGCCGACCCGGCTGGGTGAATTCCTCAACCACCTGGCGCGTCAGAACAAGGCGCTTCACGTCTACCTGCTGAGCTGGGACTTCTCGATGATCTATGCCCTGGAACGCGAATTCTTCCCGCGCTACAAATTCAAATGGCGCACCCACCGGCGCATCCACTTCTGTCTGGACGGCCATCATCCCATCGGTGCGTCACAGCACCAAAAAATCGTGGTCATCGACGACAGCATTGCATTTGCCGGTGGCCTGGATCTTTCCAAATGGCGTTGGGATACGCCGGACCATGCTCCAGATGACCCGCGGCGGGTCGATCCGGACAAAAAAACCTATCCGCCTTTCCATGACGTAGAAATGGCCGTCAGCGGACCGGCGGCGCATGCATTGGGCCGGATCGTCAGAGATCGCTGGATCCGTGCCGGCGGAGGGAAACCGGTGGATCCACGACCACATCCGGCTTCGGCAGCCTGGCCGACCAGCCTTGTCCCGGACCTGGAAGACGTTCCGGTAGCCATCGCCCTTACGCTTCCCGAATACGAGGATCAAACCGCTGTGAGGGAAGTCGAGCAGCTCTACCTGGACAGCATCTCTATGGCCAGAACCTGCATTTATATCGAGAACCAGTACCTCACCTCATATCGTATCGGTGAGGCATTGACCCGCCGGCTTGAGGAAAATGACGGACCGGAAATCGTCATCGTCATGCCGTTTAAAACCGGCGGGTGGCTGGAACAGCACACCATGGATGTGCTGCGCAGCCGTATTTTAAACAAACTGCGCCATGCCGACCGGCATGACCGCCTGCGGGTCTATTATCCCCGGATCGCCAAGGATCCGTTTAGCGCCGTAATGGTGCACGCCAAGATCATGGTGGTCGATGATAACCTGGCCCGTGTGGGATCCGCGAACCTGAGCAATCGATCCATGGGGCTTGATTCGGAATGCGATCTGGCCGTTGCCGCCAATGGCGATGAGACGGTGCGCACCGCGATCACCCATTTTCGCAACCGCCTGATCGCCGAACATTCAGGGATGACTCCAGACGATATTTCACGCGCTGTGGCGCATTATGGGTCGCTGATCAAAGCAATGGACGCATTACGTCAAGGCGAACGGACCCTGGTTGATCTGTCCGGCCATGTCCCCCAAAAGGTCGATAAATGGGTTCCAGACTCCGCCCTTCTCGATCCGGAAAAGCCGGTGGCGCCCCAGGAACTGCTTGATTACATGGTCCCCCGGGAGCAGCAGCCGTCGGCGTATCACCACATCCTCAAGATCATGCTGTTGATTGGCGGTGTGCTGGCCCTGGGTGCGGTGTGGCGCTGGACCCCGGCCGGCGAGTGGCTTGACATGCAATCGGCCAAAGCCGTCGGCCAGTGGATTCGACAGCAGCCCTTCACACCGGTTCTGGTGGTTCTGGCTTACGTTCTGGGCGGGATGGTGGCATTTCCGGTCACCCTAATGGTGGTGGCCACGGTCGTGGTGTTCGGCCCCTGGTGGGGAGCGGTTTATGTCCTGGCCGGTTCCCAGGCCAGTGCGATCACCGTCTTCTGGGTGGGGCGCTGGCTGGGCCGGGATGCGGTCCACCGGTTCGCCGGCACGCTGTTCAATCGGCTCAGCCGAAAACTGTCCGATTCCGGCCTGATGGCGGTAATCACCTTTCGGATCGTTCCCGTCGCCCCGTTTTCGGTAATCAACCTGATTGCCGGCGTCTCGGGCATTCATCCGCGGAACTACATACTGGGCACACTGATCGGCATGCTGCCGGGCATGGTGGCCACGATCATTCTGGCGGATCGTCTGGCGGTATCCCTCAGCCAGCCGGACCTGGTCAACGTTGCCACCCTTGGTGGCTTCATCGTGCTGGCCATCATCGCAATCACCGCTCTACGCCGCTGGATCAAACAAAAGCGCACCAGCGCATCGGATTCGGCCGCCGAGACATCGCGCTGACATGATCATTCGATTCGCCACCTATAACATTCATCGCTGCATGGGTATTGATGGAATCACATCCGCGGATCGGATTGCCACGGTACTGCAGCAGATGGATGCCCATGTGATCGGTCTTCAGGAAGTCGCCTATGATACCCGGGCGCCGCACAACGTTCTGACCGACATCGCCCGGGCCACGCAAACCGAAGCGATTCCAGGGCCGACCTTGCTGGAACATAGCGGAAGGTATGGCAACGCCCTGCTTACCCGCACCATGCCGGAGAAGATCCGGCGCTTGAACATCAGTTGTCCGGGACGGGAACCGCGAGGCGCGTTGATCGTCAGTTTTCAGTGGGATGGCGTAGCCGTCAACGTCATCAGTACCCATCTCGGGCTCATGCCTTCCGAACGGCGGCGGCAGATGCAGCGGTTGCGGCCTTTTTTCCTCCCGCCAGGGAGCGGGATCACCATTCTCATGGGAGATTTTAACGAGTGGTTCAGATGGGCATTGCCTTTACGCTTGATCCGGCGCCGTTTCGGCAATCAGCCGGCACCGTTGACATTCCCCAGCCGCCGGCCACTGCTGGCCCTGGACCGCATCTGGGTTCACCCGGCCGATGCCCTGGTAGACTTAACGCCTCATGTATCACCACTTTCGAAAATCGCTTCCGACCATTTACCGTTGGTGGCGGATGTGGATATTCTCTGTAATTTCTCCTGTTAACCATTACCATTCAAAGATAGTTGCAACTCAATTTTCTGAATCGCCGAATAGGCGTCGTTGCACTGACCGGCATCCAGCAGCCTGGGGATACCCCCGATGTCTCCCAGTTTCTTTTCATAAAAACGATATTTACCGCAAGCCAGAGTCAATACAATGCAATCCTGCGGCACCTTTTTGTAAAGACGGATTTGTGTTTTCCTTTTTTGTCTGATCCGTCCGGCCCGGCATCGCTTTATTGTCATCCCTGTTTCCAAACTCCAGAGGCAGACGTCCAATGGCGGCCTCAAGACGTTTCATCGCAGCGGCTGCATCCTCGAAACGTTTGTTTCCCATGGCCTTCAGATAACCATCGAAAGCCTCTTTTGCATCCCGCCCCCAGACCACCGGGGAAGAGTGGTCGGTAGATGGGCTCCACATATAGCAGCGTATTGTCAACCGGAATGGCCAGGACATTCCCCCGAATCACCCGGGATCCGCGTTGATCCCAAAGGGTCCGGGCCGCATCGACCTGGACCTCCAGATTCACATCACCGTCGATGCGCAGCCGCAGGAATGCATCCACCGCAGAAGCCACGAACGCAATTCCCACAAGCACAAACAAATCTGACGATTCTCCTTCCTCGCCGCCAGCAACGCGGCTTCATTGACCAGGTTTTGTAGGTCGGCGCCGGAAAAACCGACGGTGCGGTCGGCCATGCGCCCCAAGTCCACGTCGTCGGCAACCGGTTTATCGCGGACGTAAATTTTCAATATCTGATGACGCGCACGCTTTCCGGGCATGTCCAGGGTAATGCGACGATCGAAGCGCCCCGGACGGACCAGCGCCGGATCGAGCACATCCGGCCGATTGGTGGCGGCCAGCACAATGACCGATTCATGGGCTGAGAATCCATCCATTTCAGCAAGGATCTGGTTCAGTGTCTGCTCCCGCTCGTCATGTCCACCGCCCACCCCCGCTCCACGGGCCCGGCCGATGGAGTCCAGCTCGTCGATAAAGATCACTGCCGGGGCTTCCTTTTTGGCCCTGGCAAACATGCCCCGTACCCGGGAGGCCCCCACACCGACCAGCATTTCGATAAATTCTGAACCACTGATGCTGAAAAAAGGCACGCCCGCTTCACCGGCCATGGCCTGGGCCATCAGGGTTTTACCGACACCCGGTGGTCCGGCGAACAAAAGCCCCCGGGGAAGATTGCCGCCAAGCATCTCGAATTTGGCAGGATTTTTCAAGAAATCGACGATTTCGGTCAGCTCCCGTTTGGCATTCTCCAGGCCGGCGACATCGCCGAAAGTGGTCTGACTGGATTCAGGCGTGAACCGCCTGGCTTTGGATTTGGCGAACCTGAAAGGGCCCCCCTGTCCCAGCCCCCCATACGGCCACGCCATTTACGGTTGGAGTAGATAAAAAAGCCGATGATCAGCACCCATGGCAGCAGGGTGATGATCAGACTCCAGAACCAGGAACGCTGCTCCAGTTTGGCACGGACAACAACATGATTGGTCTCGAGCAGTTCCATCAATCCGGGATCCGTGACCATCGGCTTTACGGTTTCAAATCGGACCATGTTTCCACTGGACGCACTGGAAGCATTGGAACCACTGTCCGTGGAACGATTGGCGGACCGATCGGTTGCATCATTCATCGACGTCTCTTCGCCATCACCGGCGACCATCTCGCCGTTGATGTTCGCCCCCCGCATGACAACCCGGACCACCTCACCCCGGCGGACTTTTTCCTTGAACTGGGTGTAGGCGATATCACGGGGCGGTGTGCCTGCGCCGACCCCCTGGAACAGATAAAAGACAAGCATCCAGAGCAGCAGCAGCCATACGATCGTTTGCCATTTTATGGGTGCATATCGGGGTTGAGATGAAGGCAGTTGATTGTTCATGGGACTCCTTTTCTTCTAAATATGATAAGGAATCATACCATTGACGAAACAGGTAAAAACATACGGCAGAGGGCGTAATTTTAAATCAACACAGGGGTATCCGCCTGCTGATCCCGACCATCGACACCCTTCCCTTTTGCTCAAGCCAGGGTAACGACAGCGGTCCATGGACGTAACCGCCATGCACTGTCGTCACAGAAGAAGTGCGGATGCAATGGTTTTTGAATAGAAAAGCCGCCATTTTGCATTGACCCCACGCCCACATACCAGCCCACATACCAATTGGACAGTAATGCAAACCAAAGGGAAATGCGTCAGCCCCAATGGGTCACGAGCCGTTTGACCATATGGGGGGTAATCCTCCGACAGAATACAGGGAATTCCCCATTCCCGTGAATATCACCCATGCGTATGATATGATTATGCCAAGCGGAAAAGAAAATGCCGCTCTCGACGGATACTGCAGCAAACACGACGACCGCCAGGAATTCATGCTGGCGATTGACACCGTTCTGGCCGGATGGATTTTTCTCAGCTCTTCCATAGCCGATAATGTCTTGGCTGTTTTTTTAGCCAATCGCGATTCCAGAAGCGTTGACGCTGCCGTGGAAAATGTCTCGCGACGCGAAAAAGAGAGCTTGAAATTACTTGCCGAATAGATCGAATCGGGTCTACCAGCAGAGAGAATCGACTGATTCACATCTCGAAGGCAGATCCAAATCCAATCGAAGGTGAGAGGAGGAAACTGATGATTCGACAACGTAACTCACCGGCCTTGAGCGGTCATACCTTTATAAGCGGTTGCGTACGATTGACCGGGTTGGTCATGGTTCTTACGATGGGCTGGACATGGACACCGTATGCAACCGCTACATCAGTTCCCGGTGATGGCGACATCCAAAAGTTCATCGATCGCTATCTCGCAATCGAGACGACCGTCGTGCCGGGCAGTATCGACATCGACGTCAAAGATGGAATCGTGATGTTATCCGGATCCGTATCCAACCTGTTGCAGAGAAATCAGGTTAAACGCGTTACCGGAAGCGTCGTGGGGGTGCGGTCGGTCGTCGACAATATCCGTGTAGAACCCGCGGTGCGCGACGATAAGGCCATTGCCCGCGATGTGCTGGCCATTTTGCCGCCACTGCCACCCGATCGAAAGGCGGTCATTGGCGTCAATGTCAAAAACGGCGTGGTAACCCTGAATGGCCGAGTAGATTCATGGGTGCTGAGTCGCCTGGCCGACCGCCGGGCCATGTCGGTCAAAGGTGTGTCCCGGATTGTCAACCAGATCGACGTTTCTCCCGGCACTCACCGGGATGACCAACTGATCCGAGCGGACGTTGAGCGACGCTTGGCCGCTGATCTTTATGTTGATGCGTCCAGCATCGAGGTTGCTGTCAACAACGGGCGGGTGAGTCTTGCAGGCACCGTCAGAACACTCGCACAAAAACACCGCAGTGTTGACGACGCCTGGATTGCCGGAGTGGTCGAGGTAGACGATCGAAAATTATCCGTGGATTGGCGTACGGCGATACCCACCTTGCGATCCTCTCCTTATGTTCACCAGCCGGACGAGACCATCTCGCGAGCGGTACGGGACGCCTTGCGCTTAGACCCCCGGATGACCTCGCCCATACCTGAGGTTTCGGTGGTCAATGGGGCCGTGACGCTTTCCGGGGTCGTCGAGACCCTGTATGCCAAACAAGCCGCCGAAGCGGATGCACTCAACACCACCGGTGTGTGGAGAGTAATTAACCGGCTCCAATTGCGCTACCGGGATTTTCCGCCGGACAAGGCGGTGGAACAATTGATCCGGGATGTGTTCAGACGCGATGCTGAATTGGACGGCCTTGATATCAATGTGGCCGTGGTTGATCACCACCTGACGTTGACGGGCAATGTAGAAAACATGAGCCAAAAGATCCGCGCCGTGAACATCGCCTCCCGGATCGACGGCGTGTTGGCCGTAGATGACCGAATCCAGGTGGCCTCCAGCGCGCAAACGGCCAGCGACAGTGATATGCATGCAGCGATCACGGATGAACTTTACTGGAGCCCCTATGTGGACAGCGACCCGATCCACGTCATCGTGACGGACGGACAGGCCGTGCTCACGGGCCGGGCCGTCAACCGTTTCGTCGCCCGCATGGCGGTGATCAATGCATTCGAAGGAGGCGCCCGGTCGGTACGGACCCGACTCAAATTGAAAAACGGCGGCACTTATGCCGAACACCTGATGCAAAAACCGGCTGACCCCCTGCTGGATACCGGGTTATGGCCCTGACCATTGCCGGAGAGGGTCGACTGTTTCCGGTATTTCTTGACTCGTTCCGTCAAGGGACGGGAAATATACGGAGGTAGACCATGAAAACCATTTTGACCATATTGGTAATGACAATCATCGGTAGTTTGACGTTCACTCTGTTGCCCGGCATGGCAGTCGGTGCAGAGTCCACCCCCCCACACCACGCCGTTGCCGTGCTTCACCCCACGGCGGGCAGCAATGTTTCCGGCACGATCCATTTTACTGCCGTGGCCGACGGGGTGAAGGTGTCGGCAACCGTTGAGGGGTTGAAACCTGGCAAGCACGGTTTCCACATTCACGAGCTGGGAGACTGCAGCGCCCCGGATGGCACGTCAGCCGGCGGCCATTTCAATCCCGAGAAGAATCCCCATGCAGGACCGGATCAGGCAAAACGCCATGTCGGTGACCTTGGCAACCTATTCGCCGATGGGTCTGACCGCAGTCATTATGAACGGGTGGACAGTCATCTAAGTTTGAACGGCGCCCATTCAATTGTTGGACGGGCGGTGATCGTTCACGCCGGCGAGGATGATCTCACCTCACAGCCGACGGGTGCCGCCGGTGGACGATTGGCCTGCGGTGTGATCGGCGTCACCGTACGCTGATCAAGGCTAAAAAGGTTGACAATGACGGTCGGGGATGGGCCGTGAGGGCCCGCCCGGCCCATCCGACCGGCACTGTGCCGGGGAATACTCCTCATTCATTTCATTATCGTCTCTGGAATTCAGTAACCATTTTCAAATCCATAAACGGGGGGCTTTTGCTGCCAATATCCTGTCGTTGTGCAGGCCGGATCAACGAAAAAACATCGCCGGCTTAATCAAAGCCTACGGAGAGGATAAGGGGCTGCAGTCAATGGCCAGAGTGCACTGAGAAAAAGGCCGTTCCCAAAAACGCCATCGGCAGGCGCCTAGCGGGTCTCAACGCGTTTTTCATCACGGATATCGACAACACACTGATCGGTGGTGAAAACGATCGTCTGGAAACCCTGCTCAACCTTAATTCGGGATCACCTGGTGCGTAACCACTGCCGCTGCAATGTGATGTATTCAAAAGACAGATATTTGGACATTTTGCCGTACCGCGCCTCCAAAGGAAAAACAGTACACTGTTTGAGCGATCAATGGCAGATTCCCCTGGCCAATTTTCTCGTTTGCGGTGATTCTGGCAGTGATGCGTCAATGCTCCGGGATGAGCCGCCCACTTTAGATTTGTATCTGCGAAGCGTTGCTTGATCGGGGTCAAAGATTCAGCAGGCTGATCACCCCCGCCAGGATCAAATAGATCGCGACAATATAATTGAGTGCTCGGGGTATCAATAAAATCAAGATTCCAGCGAGAATCGAAACAATGGGTTGGAGGGAAAACGCAGTCATCACAAATAATCCTTTCCTGGTAATGCATCCATCCTCAACGATGCAAACACACCACTGGCATGGATCTTTCTATGAACCGTGCTCCGTGCTTTGTTTATTTGATTCAAACACCTCGTTGTCGGGCCTCGTAGCACCTGCGCTCTGTATAATTTCGGTCCTTATCGCTCCACACAGCTTCATTTTCATGAATCAATGTCGGGGGGCCCTCCCAGGCACCACATGCCAGAACCACAGGATCACCCAGGTTGAAAGGCTGACCACAGGCGGCACAGGTTTTAAAGTGCATCAATTTCTCTCGATCGATGATTGTCTTTAATTTCCCTCGGTCTCCTATATTCATGATGTTCCACCTTTCCTTTTTATTTATTCTTTTTCTTTATTGGCCGCCAACGGTGCCATACCAGCAGTCGTTGGTCTTTTTTTCATTGAAAAAACGCCTGTAAGGCCATGATGTTTCATTGCGGAGCCTTTACGATCGTCACTTGAACCTGGATTGAGCCGAACGTAGGGCCTCACTCAGCGAATCAGCCGCAAGCTCAACGCCACTTTTCATGTCTTTCCAGGCGTCCCCCCCGGCCTGGCGCAGATCATCGAACCGCTTCGAGAGATTTTTGCGTTTCTCTTTGAGCGTATCGATCTGATCCTGGTAGCCGATCCTGGCATCGGCTTCCGCCTGTCTGGATTTGGCCTTCAGCTTGTCGATCTCGGCATTCCATTCATCCAACTTCGCTTTTATTTTTTCTACATAGGCTTCTCGATTGTCACTCATGGTATGTCTCCTTTTCATTCATGGATACCGCATGCATATGACATCATGTTCTGCGGTGTGGCGTAACGACTGGAATCGATCTCAACTGTCTGTGCCTTTTTACAGCATTTGCAGGAAACAGCCGTTGTCAACGGCAATATCAATCGGAGCGCTTTATACTAATCAAACTATACTTCCCACCCTCCCCGATTGTATATAAGGTGATCTGCGTAGTTTGGGATCAGAAATAATTTATTTCGTCCTCAGCGCGCAGGAAAAAAATCGAATATCCGGTAAGCCGTTGAATGGTTAAGCAACTAAGCGGATCGTTGCCGGAACAACCAGGCCGACAAGGGTAAGGTCCCTGCGGCGATCATTAAGAGCGGCCACAGTTGTGGCCAGATAAACGCCAGGTCCGCACCTTCGAGAAAGAGCTGGCGCAAGGCAACGACGATATATCGCAAGGGATGGATCAAGGTGGCAACCTGCAGCCATTCGGGCATGTTGGCAATGGGTGTTGTAAAGCCGGACCGGATGGCCGCCGGCATGATGAAAACAAACGGCCCCAGCAGCGCCTGCTGCATGGTGGACGAGAGGGACGAAACCAACTACACCTACCCGCGCTTTGAAAAATCGGCCTACATTCCTGTTGGAAGGTATGAGGACTTCGAGCACCACCGGGCCGATGAAGCGCGGCGCATGATCTGGTATCACACCGGCATCAGTACCCCCTGGTGGGCCGAGAAAGCAGCACCGGTCAACACCCAGCCGCTTTATGCAAAGCGGCTCCGCCGCAACGTACCGCAGGGCACGGTAGCAATGGAATAGGGCGCCAACGTGCATAATGCCAACGGCTATCGGGTGGGCAAGGTCCTCAATGTGTATTTGGATGGTGACGGTTTAAATACTCAATAGATTCGTAAGAGATACCGCACGGCCCCTATTTACGTCCGTCTCCCGCTATTCTATATTTTCTGATAAGGTCGGCAAAAAAGATCAACATATCGGCCGAAAACCAAAGCACGCTGACGTGTAAAGACATCTGCCTTGTATATGCGGCAAGCTCGACAATCGCCCAGTTTAGGCAAGTATGTGGCTGATCGATTTTTCGCCGTGCCGACGACTGGCGGACAAGGCGATTCATACCATTCCCTACCCGATCCGGTTTGATGAGGCATAACCAACAGCAACCATGAAAGGAGCCCGTCAAATGAAGAATATCAACAGAATTCTTTGCCCGGTAGACTTCAGCGACCCGTCCCGAGCCGCTGTGGAACATGCCGTGGATCTGGCGAAACATTTTTCAGCCCAGATCCTCCTATTCCATTCAGTTTCGGAAATCGATCATCCGCCATCTCCATCATACACACTCACCCCTGCGCTTACGGATCAGATGATGCAAATCACTATGCAGATGACAGAAAATGCCAATAACGCCATCAAGGAACTGATTGAAACTGACATTCCCGATGGAATCAGCGTCGATCAGCATGTGGATGTTGGCGATCCATCGACGAGTATCGTTCAGGCCGCAAAGGAGGAGGACGCTGATCTGATCGTGATGTCTACCCATGGAAGAAGTGGGATCAAGGGGTTGTTTTTTGGGTCGGTTGCCGAAAAAGTAGTTCGCAGTGCCGAATGTCCGGTGCTGACCATCAAACCCAAATCAACGGAAACTAACGAGTAAACAGTTGATATGATTTCGATAGAGGCTTTTTCTATCGTGTTGACGTTATCCATCTTGATTACCCGCATTGCCACCGTCGCTTTAATGCACACCAGGCTGGCCCGTGAATCGGCCAAATTTCAGACAAGGTCGGCCTTCACGGGCGTGGGATTCACGACCAGTAACTCTGAGAAACTGGTCAGCCATCCCATGCATCGCCGGATTCTGCGAGTGCTCATGCTGTTCGGCAACGCTGGTATCGTCACAGCAGTCTCCTCAATGATCATATCCTTCGTGGACATTTTACCCCCTGGCCAGAAGTCACATATGAGTCGTTGAGAGTTTCCACCTACCACCACACAACCAAACGACTCACATTGCTTCAGTCGCTTGATGCCGTATATTTGGAACAGGAAAGACGAAACACCAAGACAACAAAACAATGAATCAATGAGGTGATAATATGGACGATAAAAAAAATCAGGATTACTTTGACGACAAGAGTGAAGGACACGTAGATACCCGCGAAAGAAACTTCGAGTGTGAAAACAAAGACGAACATCTGGGATGCGATCCGGGGATTGATGTGGCGGGATAAATGAAAGGAAGGTGCCCCATGATAGGAACGACATTGACGATCATTTTGCTGGCTTACTTCATCAACAGATGCATCGCCGGTGCTTCCTGCAAAATTTGAGGGCATGGTGAACGGCAGAGCTTCGACAGCTAAGGCAAAAATATGATCCGCAGATATGGCGGTTGAACGGGCAGAGCCTCTAACGGGGCTCTGCCTATTTTATTTGATAGACCTTGCTGACTTACACGTCAGATATTATAATATGATTAAACCGGAGCAACGCAAAGGAAGGCATCAAAGATTTTCTGAAATATTAATTTCGATTGACTAATTTTCGATACGACCCAAACAACACCGGACCACTTGCACTTCGACAGGATTCGAATTTTCTGCTGACGACCATTTTGTGGTGCAATGTGGGCATTAACCTGCTGTTGACGTTGTTGTACGATTTGGTCATGATCGGCGTTATGGCATTTTTTTCAACCATTTTAATAAGGCTGGTGGGCGAGATTGGGCCGCAAGCCTATTTCTCAAGGCATGCGCTGAAAATGGCCTCCCTTCTGTCGCCCGTCTTAAAGTTCTACCAGATCATCCTCTTTCCCGTGGCGAAACCAACCGCCATGATCCTCGATCGCTGGCTGGGGCCTGAGGGGAGTCACTATTTCCGTGAGCGCGATTTACGGGAGGTCATCAAAATGCACATGAATGCAGAGGAAGCCGAAGTGGACCATGTGGAGGGTGTCGGGGCGTTGAATTTTCTTACCATAGACGACTTGGCGGTTATTCATGAAGGTGAAAAAATTGCCCCGGAGAGTGTTATCCGTATTTCGACGAAAGACAACGGCAAACCGGTTTTTCCAGCTTTCGATAATTCGTGCAGTGACAGTTTTCTGAGACAAATCGAGCGTTCGGGAAAAAAAATGGGTTATTTTGACAGATGTTAACGACGCGCCACTGATGGTATTGGATGCCGATGGATTCCTCCGCCAAGTGCTGTTCCACAAGGAAACAAATCCCTATACCGACTGCCATCGTCCGTTGATTGTTCATGATCCGCTAACGCCCATGGGCCAGGTGATCAGTCAATTGAAGGTCGAGCCGCAGGCGCCGGGAGACGATGTGATCGATCACGATATCATACTCATATGGGGAGAAGAACGGCGCGTCATTACCGGTGCCGATATTTTAGGACACCTGATGCGGGGCATCATCAATTCACCCGAACCATTGATCCCAAAAAAAACCGAAAAAAGAGCGTTTGGATGAATAGCACAGCCCCCGTGATTGCATACTCGCTGCCATATCTCATGATCCTGGCCGGATTCGCATTTCTGATCAAGTATACTGTAAACAGCGCAATGAAGTTGGGAGGGATAGGCGACTACGCCACAGGGAGCCCTCTACGTCTCAAACACGCGTTATTGAATATCGGCATGGGCTTGGTTGGCCTGGTGGGCGGCGGTCAGTTAATTGTCAGTGGCGCAGTCATCATTTCAAGGCAACTGGGCATCGCGGAAGCCGTGATCGGCCTTACGGTGTCGCGGTTGGGACCTCTTTGCCGGAATTGGCTTTCGGCATTATTCTTAAGAGTTATCAGTCGCCGTGCCGGTAAGGAAATAACGGATCTATTAAGAGAAAAAGGTCAACCGGTTACCGTCTTCGTGGGTGAAGGCATGAAAGGCCCGGTAAGTGAATTATACATCGCCTGCCGACGGCGCGATTTAAAATGGATTCTTCCGGAAGTCAAAAGATTGGACGAGAATGTATTTTATATCGTAGAGCAGGCGCTTGATATGAGTAAGGTGTTAAAACCCATTCATACACCCCTTGGTGGATGGCGGTCGGTGTTTAATCGGTTTTCTGTTTGTTTTTGCCTGGAAGACAACGATTCAATGAAGCGATCAGATGCGGAGGAAGCGTAATGCGCGAAGACATGTTGGTTGCGCTGTCAGCCATATTGCTGGCCGACATGGAGAGCCAGGAGTCAGGCTGGCTGCCGTGACGAAGTCGGACTGAGGAAAGCCATATGTCAACATCTCTGGATATCTGGAAGCTGCTCGCCGGGCTGGGCATTTTTCTCTTCGGCATGCTGCTCATCGAAGAGTCGGTCAAGGCCTTGTCCGGGCGGACCTTCCGGCGGATCATCCGCACTTACACCAACGGCAAGCTGCGCGCCATCGGCAGCGGCGCGCTGGTCACTGCCCTGCTCCAGAGCAGTTCAGCGGTCTCCTTGATGGTGCTGGCGTTCGTGGGCGCCGGCGTGATGAATATGCCAAACGCTATCGGGGTCATCATGGGCTCGAATATCGGCACGACCCTGACGGCGTGGATCATTGCCACCATCGGGTTCAAAATCAAGATCGAGAGCCTGGCTCTGCCCTTTATCGGCATCGGTGCCGCTGGGTTGATCCTGTTCAAGCCGGGCATGAAGCCCGCCATGGTGACCCGGCTATCCATCGGGTTCGGTTTTCTGTTTTTAGGACTCGATTTCATGAAAATCAGCGTGGAAAGTTTCGCACAGACCTTCAGCCTGGCCGGATTCCAGCACTACGGCCTGTGGGTCTACCTGCTGGTAGGCACCTTCTTCACGGCCCTGATGCAGGCAAGCGCTGCCACCATCGCTATCGTGCTCACCGCCCTCAACAGTGGCCTGATCACCTTCGAAATCGGCGCCGTAATCGTGATCGGCGCCAACATCGGGACGACCATCACGGTGCTGCTGGGTGCCATCGGGGGCACCCCGGCCAAGAAGCGGGTCAGCCTGAGCCACCTGGTTTTCAATCTGGTGACGGGTGCGGTCGCCTTTGCAGGCCTGCCCTTCATGATCGGCGTCATCGAGTTCTTCATGGACATCGGGACCAGCAGCCTGACGGGGCTGGCGCTGTTCCATTCACTGTTTAACCTGGTCGGCGTGGCACTTTTTTTTCCATTCCTGGGGCACTTCGCCACTGGGCTCAGCCGGGTGTTTCCGGACCACAAGACCATCCTGACCGTCTATCTGAACCAGACGCCGACCGAGGTTACCGATGCGGCCATCGCCGCTCTGAGAAAAGAGATCGGCCATCTGCTCCAGGAATGCCAGCTCTACAACCTTCGCCTGCTGCGTATCGATGAAAAGCTGGTCTTCGACACCGACCTGCCCTTTGAGGCCAACCGCCGACGAAGACACTCGCTCGAGGAACTCTACGAGAACATCAAGCTGCTGCACGCCGACATATTCACCTTTTATTCGAACATTCAGAATCAGAAGCTCAACAGCACCGAAGCCAATGAACTCGAACGTCTGATGTACGCTTCCCGGAACATGATGAACGCCATCAAAAACTTCAAAGGGGTCCTTCATAACATGGACGAGTTCGACGGGTCGGACAACCCTTATCTCAACACCCAGTACAAGCTGTTCCGCAAACGCATCGTTGAGCTGTACTTGACCATGGGACGCCTCTTGCAGATGGAGGACAAGGAGGAACAGTACCGCGGCCTGCTGGCTGCCTTCGGCCACATTGAGGCCGCCGACAACGGGTTCATCAAGAACACCCTGGACGCCGTGGCTGAAAAAAAAATTCAGGAAATAGAGATCGCCTCCCTGGTACTGGTCAACCGCCTGTTTACCCAGTCATGCCGCATGCAAATCTACGGTATGAAGGACCTTTTGCTGACCCACGAACAGGTGGTCCATTTCGACCATGCCGTGGACAGAATCGAGACGCCGCCCGATGGGAAGGGAGGGACTGTGTCCGCTTGAGGCGCCTGTATCGGCCCTGTTCCACCCGGCGGTTACCGGCGTTTATTCCAGCGATGGCTTACGAATCTGTTCCGAAGGCAGTTTGTGCAGTTAAGATTTGATCCCGACTGGCCAAACTTCGACGAGTATTCATCAGTCTCAGGCGCTGCATTGCTCCCCCGCAGGACATGCTGGCCCAGCTTACCCATGAACGGATCGCCTGGCTGACCAAAGCGGATCGGACGCTGCTGCGTGTGAAACCACCGAACGCAAAGCGCTCTATGTGGAGGACATTGATGCGTCCCGCGAGCGAGCTTTAATCGCCCAGGAAGAACTGAACAATCGCCTGTCCGAGCAGATAAACAAGGCAACAACGATTGAGCCAGAAGATTATCGCGTTTCGCACTTAATTTTCAATCCGGATTAAAAATTTACCACAGAAAGGAAGTAATGAATACTGGACAAGACTGGAGACCGGAAGAAGCTCGAAAGTCTCTGAATCGTATTCTGCCGGAAGTGGAGCAGCTGTTTTCCGAGCAAATCCGGGAAGCCGGACAGGATTGGCATCAATTCAAGCACCGGCTCTATTCCGAGTGGGAGCGGTTGTTCGTTTGCCTTCACCACCTTTACGGCTGGCAATACGATTTTTTTTATACGCTGCATCGGATTTTGTACTCCCTGGTGAGCTATTGGCTGGAAAGACCTTTGGAACTTAAGCTGCTCGATGCCAAACAAGAAGCGAAGCCATTCTCGTATGTCTCCGAAAAAATGGTGGGCGGCGTTCTGTATGTCGATTTGTTCAGCGACAACCTATCCAGGCTGGCCGATCACATCCCCTATTTCAAAAAGCTAGGGCTGACCTACCTGCATTTAATGCCCCTCTACACCGTCCCCCATGGAGACAACGACGGCGGTTACGCGGTCAGCGACTACCGGGCGATCAATCCAGACATCGGCAGCATGGACGATCTGGCCAGATTGACGTCCGCCCTTCGGGACGAAGAGATCAGCCTGGCGCTCGATTTCGTGTTCAACCATACCTCCGACGAGCATGCCTGGGCGGAAAAGGCCAAAACAGGGGATCCAGATTTTCTCGCCTACTATCTAACCTTCCCGGACCGGGAACTGCCAGATCAGTTCCAAAGGTATTTGAGAGATATTTTCCCCACAGTGAGAAAGGGCAGTTTTACCTGGTGCGAGGAGATGAACCGCTGGGTCTGGACCACCTTCAACAGCTATCAGTGGGATTTGAACTACGCCAATGCCGAAGTTTTTCGCTCCATGGCCGAAGAGATGCTGTTTCTGGCCAACCAGGGGGTGGAAGTGCTGCGGCTGGATGCCGTGGCCTTCATCTGGAAACGGCTCGGAACCAACTGCGAAAATCAGCCGGAAGCCCACACCATCATCCGGGCTTTCAACGCTATGGCAAGGATCGCCGCCCCGTGTATGACATTCAAATCGGAGGCCATCGTTGCCCCGGATGAAGTGGTCCGCTACATTCATCCAGACGAATGCCAGCTTTCCTACAATCCTCTGCTCATGGCTCTGCTCTGGGAGGCGCTGGCCACCCAAGAGACAAAACTGCTCGATCATTCGATGCGAAAACGCTACCGGATACCGGACGGCTGCGCATGGGTCAACTACATCCGCTGTCATGACGACATCGGCTGGACATTCGACGATCAGGATGCAAAGGAGGTGGGCATCGACCCGGTGGGGCATCGAAAATTTCTGAACCGCTTTTACACAGGCGAATTTCCGGGCTCTTTCGCCCGGGGCGTGCCCTTTCAGTTCAATGCGGACACCGGCGATCTTCGCATTTCCGGGACGCTGTCTTCCCTTGCCGGACTGGAAGATGCCCTGTCCCGTGAGGATAACGATCTGATCAAGCGGGCCGTCCATCGTGTCAACCTCTTGCGAAGCATTGTCATGAGCATTGGCGGCATCCCGCTGCTGTATATTGGTGACGAATGGGGAATGCTAAACGATTACACATATCTGAGTGATCCGGCAAAAGCCACCGACAGCCGTTGGGTCCACCGATCCAGGAAACGCTGGGAGGCCAGGGAGGACCTTTCCGACCAGGAAACGTTGGAATGGCGCTTTTTTCAGGACATGGTCAAGCTAACGGACCTGCGCAAAAACATCCCGGCGTTTCAAAACGGCGGGATGGAAGTGATCAGCACCGGAAATCCCCATCTGTTCGGCTACATTCGGGCATTCGAGGATCAGAAAATCATGATTATCAACAATTTTTCGGACCGATCTCAAAAGATGGATGGCACCGTTCTGACAAAATATGGAGCAAAAAATGAGGCGGTGAACCTTTTGCGCAATGAAATCATTCCGATTGGCGGAGAGTTCCTGCTTGGGGAATATCAACCCATGTGGCTCGATATTTCCTGAAAATGGACTTAGTTTTGTCAGCTATAACCATTATTTATTATATCATCTTTTAAAGGAAGAGAGTTGGGAATAACGGATTCGCTTGGTGTAGGGTTTGTTTCCTTCGGTGAGACGGTTCAGGTAGGTTAGAATTTGTTCCGGGGTGACTTGCTCGACGGGGCCATCACCGAATTCCTGGATAAACCGTTCGATAATGGCCCTGTAGGATCGCACCGTATTTTTTTTTCGAATGGGTCTTGTGGTAATCGATCCAGATTTTGGCTGCTTTTGAAAGTTTCATGGCCTTCCTCCTTGGGTTAAAGGGTTTATGATTTGAGCAGCTCCCAAGGTAAGCGTATGATATCCAGTTGCTAAATGCAAATTCTGCGTGATCCTTGATACTTAAATTCGATGGCAAATCCAAATTTCGGTGGGATGTGTTTTTGTGGAATAGCCAGAACATAACTTCCTGGCTATATTATTTCCAGATCGATGCCCCTATACAACCTATCCTAAAAAAATGGAAACAATATCAGCTTTTCATTCGCATGTTGAAGCCAATGCTCTGGCTAACGGATCCCGGATTAGCAGGGCGTTCATGGTGTGCAAATTATAGCCACTGAGAAAAAGATCGTAACTGCGCCGTTGGGTCAGATCATAGGTTTGATCGTCATATCATATCGGACCATAAAATGCGTCTCAGCGCGAAAATCGCATTTGCGGACAAAGCTAAAACTGGTCATCATAGTTAAGGCTGTGAAGGCTGTGACTATCCGGGTGACTCGAATCGTGCGCATAAGTATCTCTTGTCGATGCAATACCGCTCTTAGACGCTCCATGCACCCGGGCGAAAGGCGAATTATGGGGTGTAGTTGGTCATACCCGGTCCGGTTTTGTCGTACACATTGAAGTGCTCATCCGGCATGATCGTGGCGACGCCGTTTTCCGGTCTCTCGATCAAATCCTTCTCCAGCGTTTTTACTCGAACCTTCCAGCCTGGAGGTAGTTTCTTGAACATGCTCGCCCCTCCAGAAATAAACTCGTTGTATGTATGCTGTGGTTTAAGGCCCAGCTGAAAGCCTTTCATGATCCATGTGTTGCCATCGGCGTCGTCAAGTAGCAGTACTGTAGTTCCTTTGTTCCAGCCTATTCCGCTTTTCCGTGCGATCGTTACCGCCTGGTAGGGCGTGCTTTCTGATACGCCTGAGGCGCCATCGCCGCCCATGTTGAGTTGGGCCACCCACGTTGCAGGGATACCATTGAAGCTTCTTTCTGCTCCAGCCTCAAACTCGCTCCAATCTGGCGTCCAGAGCTTCGGGCCATTCAGCGACGCACCGAGAACGCTGTACTTATTTTTCAACTTGTCGAAATCAAGCCCTTCAACCAACACCTGCGGAGCAGTATCTCTTGAGGCAGGAATCCCCTTTGACGTAAACATGGAGTTGTAACAAGCAGCAACGACGCTGCCGGTGTCCGGAGAACGGGCTGCGAGGAACATCTCGATATAGCGGGTCAAATGCAGACCATCGACACGCTTGTGACTCGCATTAACACCATCGGACAGCACATAGGGAACGCCTGGTGCTGGTGTGGATGCTTCTCGATTGCGGTTGTAGTTATTTTCGAACTCGTCGAGCACGACGGTGTTCGGCGGGTCAGAATCGTAAGTGGCCGATATAACCAGATCCTTCTCCAACGTCCGGGCCCTGTAGGCCCAGCCAGCCGGCAGCTTCTTCAGTCGCTCTCCAAGCGTCGGCAATCTGTCGATCGTGTTGTTGGGATCGACTTTCAGGGAGGAGCTGAACATGGTGAATACGGCACCGTCGGGGGCGACCAACTCGTACACCTGTTCGCCGGCATCGTAGTACCAGGTACTGGTGCGTTTGGAGACGCTCTCGACGTAGGGCAGCTGCTTGCCGGCGATAAACGCGTCAAAATTGGGAACAGAGAAGGTTCCATAAACGTACATGGGGATCTGGCCCATCAAGAACACATTTCCATTATCCATGGCCGCCCCGCTCCACCGGTTCACCACAAGACGTCGCGGGCCATTGAAGCGAACCCCGTCGCCACCGTATTGCTGCTTCAGCTTCTCCGGATCAAGAGCCCGAAAGCGCGCGTCCATCTCCTCGTTGGAAAGGGCAAAGGTCAACCCGATGGAGTTGTAGTAGTTGCCTGCCCCTCCGGGACCCTCGGCGTTACGGTTCATGATCAGGACTTCATAATGGGGCTTCCCGCGCCAGTTTTCACCGTGCACCGCGATGGGATTCTGCAGGCCTCCTGCGGTTGGCTGCTTGGCTCCCCCGGGGGACTTTACCTGGGCGCAAGACACCGTTACCGTTAAAGCCAAAAGGACAATCATAGTCATCCGTGTACCGATACTCATTCTTCTCATTACTCTTCTCCCCGTTGATTTTCGCTTTGCAGCGATTTCACTTTACTCGTTACCAAACTTATCGACGGTGCCCCTCACAGCGCCGGCACTGCGGCTGGGAATTCCCACGATCCATCTATAATTTCCTTTCTCGGCCGGTACATCCGCACGATGTAATTCCAGCCCGGAGTGATCGGGAGGAAGTTCGGCTGAGCGGGGTCTCCCCCGAAATGCACTGTCACTGACCCGTCAGTGTTCCGCTTGGCTGTCACGTTGTTTACCGAATAGGCATTCAGGTCGTTCTTTTCCATAAAGCCTTTGGCATTGTAAACGGTGATCGACGCAAACCCATCTACAGGAATCGCATCCGATACCGTCAGAACATAAGGTGTCTTGCCGTCGTTTCTTTCGGGGACGACATTGACATAGACCGCATCCTTGTCCGGATTCCCACCCCATCCGTAAGCTGTACCCAGCAGATGACTGACCGGATCGACCTCGTTCTGGTTGCCGAACATCCCCTTGGCGCTGGATCTTGTCGCCGCAAGAGTATTGATCGCGTCGCGAACCTTCGCCAGAGAGTCTTTGTCCCAATCCGGAACTTCAAACATCCCCGGAGCTTTCTGCCGAACCTCGATTTTGTCCTGTAACTCGTTAGCGGCTTTTATATCGGCCGGGTCACTCGCATCCACGAAGGTCCGGATGAGAATGCAAACATAACGCGTCCCGACCTTGTCCCTGGTGAAAGTATATTCGCCTTGACCGTAATCGACGGCCAGCGTGTAGTGGTCCTGATTGATGACCTGCATGGACTGAAATCGTCCCTTGCTGTCCGGCTTCACGATGGTTGCCGGTTTGGTAAGATCGAAGACACCGATGGAATAAATCGTGTCACGATTCATGCGGATCACGTTCTGTTTGTCGATCGGCGTGGGCTGTCGAATGTGCAGGAATTTACCGAAAGCCCCCTGCTTGACATAGCGGTTGAGGGTCATGTCGGTTTCAGCACGAACAAAGGTGTCGACGGTAACCACATCGGCTGCGAATGCTGTGGTCGCGGCTGAAAAGATTGCCATTAGGGTTGTGAGCATGCGAATGAAGCGCTTCATTGTTCCTTCCTATCTTACTAAAAATCTGAAAGTTCTCATGCATACCAAGAGACAGCCTCGGTGTTGCATAAAAAAGGGGTTTAGGAAAATGACCAAACCCATGGCCGCAAAGAAGTGGGAACCACGGGTAGACCTATGGCAATAGCTCACTAAAACATGCGAAATATGAAATCCATCCGCCACAGATCGAAGTCAGTGGTTCCAGAGGTCTCCAAGTCGACCCAGCTCTTGTTGTAGCTGCCCTGCATGCTGAAGCTCTTATTAAAATCGTATCGTATCCCTATTCCTGCACCGTAAGTCCAGTCGTCTTGGGTTTTGGTTGGCACATAATCATTGCATACGTATCCCCACCATGGGTCGTACCAACAATAGGTCTCAGCAGGAGCATCCTGTATATTGGTATCTACCCAAGTATAGCCAATCATGCCCGAGACAAAAGGCGTAAAATTCTTGTCTAAAAAGTAATATATTCCATTCAGTGCGATGGTCGACATTTCCATATAATTGCTGTATTTACGTTCTGAACCGTCACTTACGGCCACTGTGGCTTCATACGTACGGGAGTTCCAGTTAAAACCGCCGTTCAATTGGAAGTGGTTGTTGAAGTTATAGCCAAAACCAAAACCAATCCCAAAATCATCATCAATATCCGCACTGGATCCACCCTGACCATCGATTTTGGTATCGTCGGCATAGGTGAGGGGTAGAATAAAATCCCACGATCCTTTCCGATCTGCGCTACGGATTGCACTTCCTTCCGCTCCGACCGCCACGGGCATGCTGAAACATACAGCGGCCATGGCACAGACAATTACCACGATCTTTTTAGCAACGTTCATTGGTTTTCCTCCTTGTTTCTATGATATTGCAGTGTAAGGTTTTATGATTCTGAAGGCGGCGGATATTTTTCCAGGATTTTCTTGACTGCTTCATCAATCAGCTTCTGGCTCTTCTCCGGTGAATCGACATTTTGCACATGCGCCTTGGCTGTCCCTCGCCAAAACAGTTTTTTCGATCCAGCGTCAACGAAATCCAATATGAGTACGCCCTCTTCATAGTGGTAAGTTGAAACGTCATTCGGTCCCCAGAATCCACCTCGATACATCAGGCGCGGCCCGTAGTAGCCATATCCCCAACTATCGACTTCGACTCTGTCCTGCTTCCCCATATGTTCGGCAATCAGAAAGTCCGGATCTTGGGATGTTATTGTCAAGCCCTTGGCGCTCAGTTCGGCATTGACCGCCTTTTTCACCCGAGCAACGACAAGATCATTCAGATTTGCCTTGGTGGGTACCGGCATCCAGTCATATGTCTTGTAGTTGCTGAAATCGGTCTCCTCGTTGTAGTCGTATTTTACCCCGTAGATTGACGAGCAGCCGCCTGTTAAAGCAATGCAAACAAGCAAACAAATAAGTTTCTTGGTTTTCATTTGCCCACCTCCTATATTACCTATAAGCGCATGATTAATTTTGTTTCTAAGAATTTTAGAACTAAGGATTTCCACTTAGCGCTGAACGCAAATTTTCAAATATGGGTCTGATATTCTTTTCCACTTCTCTATGGCCGATGGCCTTGGCGATGGTTTGACCGATTTTCATATTGACCTTTTCAGTAAAGGCCTGATTCAACAATACCACCAACGTGTGGTCGCCATGGGGAAGACATCCGATGACGATTTGGAGGCTGCTTAGAGAGTGGTTGAGGTAAAACCGACGTTCGGTGATCAATGCATAATCGGACTGAATGTCCAAAATCCAATGTTTCAGGACAAACAGTGGACGATCTGATTCCCTCTGTTTGACCCAGAAATATCGATGCACCAATCGTGGCAGGTTCTTTACAGGATAGTAGCGGAGACAGGCATGGTAATCCGGGAACCGCTCCTTGACCAGGTGAAGGTCCTCGGTGGCCGTGATCAACTCTGCAGCGGGGTCGACCTGTTTCGTCGAACTGAACTGATAGGGTGCCAAACCGGCCATTCCCTCTTTTTGATAGGCCAAATACCGGGCTCTTAGCACGTCGCGCATCACTTTGGACATCGCCTGCAGGGCAGCAGGGCCATCCTTCTCAGCATCGGATAGGTTTTCCGCCCTTTCTCTGATCATTTTTATTTCATCACGGCTGAAGTTGAAGGTGTCACCGGCATCGATCGTCAGCAATTTTTCAACTTCCGGCATCTCATCGTCGGCAAACATCACCGGGCTAAGGATCTGTTCAAGTGCATCCGGCGTCGATGCCTTAAATTCGCCATTTGCCAATGTTCCGGGTGAATCAGCCCCAGTTGCCTGTCCCTGCAAAGTTTTGACTGTTTTTTCCATTTGTGCCGGAACCATGACCAGCATCAACACATCGAGCTGGCTGGCACTCTCCCGCTCAGGCTGGTTTAGCAGGACGATTTCACCGCCGTATAATTCCTGAACATGATCCTTTAGCGATGGATGTGCGATCAACTCCTTTGCGGTCAGTGCCGGCGGTTGTGAAAAAGAGATCACAGGACAACAGAGATAGAGCAAGACAAACATCGATAAACGCCAGATTGTGTTTCGAAAGTTCATGGGTGTCCTCCATGTTCAGAGATGGTTTTCATCTTATTCAATTTCATTGTCAGCAAACCCGAATGGCTTGGCAAAAACTTTGGGAAGCAATGGTTGGTTGGCGCCTCTAATTTAAAAGAAGTATTTCAAATAAAGTTGCAATCCCACATATTTGAAATCGACCTGGCCGCTAAAATCCACCCCCGGCCAATCCTCGTCCTCGGCTTCAACTGTGACATTCAGGGTGTCGACTCCCATCCCGATTCCTACATGATTCCAAGGCGTGTACTCCACTGCGGCATTTACCTCGATAACCGATCCGGTAAAATTTTCGTATTCCACATAAAAGAGCTGGGCTCCGGAGCGGAAAAACCAGCGGGGTGCCAGCAACACATCCATACGCAGCCCAAGGACCGGCAGAGGGGCAGTAAAATTGGCGTCTCCCCGCTCATCGACCACACCACTGACCGTCAATCCCACATTGATGGGCATGATGTAAAACCCCAGCGAACCAGCCAGATCGACCCGATCGTCCTGAAGGAAGGAATAGCTGTACGTCAGTTGGTAGATATCCAGATCGAAAAAAGCACTGACTTCGGATCCGGCGTCAATGGTAACCTGTTCACCGTTTTCGTTCTCGAAAGTAATGTCCTGGTCAATCGTTCGGTTGCCGTCCCGGTTAAGGGAAAACCATGAAAAATCAATGCGGTGACGCCGGTTGTCGGTGAACCGCCATAGCGTTCCGATGCGAAAAACGGAATTCGTTGAATCCAATCCCAGCAAATCTTCGACATCGATATCGATACCAATCCCGGTGCCCAAGCGGACGCCGCTATCCACGGCAGCCAGAAAATAGCCTGCCTGTATGCTAAATTTCTCCCAAGGCTGCTCATCCGAAGGCTCTGCGGCCCAAATGCTCGTAGGCAGCAATAGGAGAGCAACCCAGCATGTTGCCAGCAACCCAATTTTGCGTGTCAAGGGTTTCATATTAGGCCTCCTTTAGGAATAGCTGCCAAATTAGAATGGTTCTTAAGCACTTAAGGTCACCTGCGGTACAAAACACATTTATTGGCAGCGTTGGATCATCGGCGCTATTCGCTCACGGTTTGCCCTGTGGCGGCGCCAACCATTAATCCTGCTGGATTGAAATGCAGTTCCAACTGGGGATGCGCGAACCGGATTCCCTCCTGATCGAACCGTATTTTGGCCTTCTCCAGCAGGTCACAGCGAGTCACCCAGTAATCCGCGTTGTTTACCCAGCACCGGCCGCCCAGTTCAACGTTGCTGATTGCCAATTCAAGGACGTATACGACTGGTGCTGGCTTATTTTTCACCCGGGCATCCTCGATCATTACCGCCTCAAGGACCCGCTTCGCCTTGAGAAGATCCTGGCTGTAGTGAATGTTTAAACTAATCTTTATGCGACGGGTTTGGGTAAAGTGATAGTTGATGACGACATCGTCCAGGATCTTGCGATTGGGTACAAAGAATGTCTTACCGTCGAAGGTCCGCAACCGCGTATTCAGGAAGGTTATCGCTTCCACTTTGCCCATCAGGTCGGCTGCCTTGACGGTGTTGCCGACCTTGAAGGGCATGGATGGGAGAAACGGCCGTAAAAAAATCATCAGACCGATGGCCGCCAAACTGATGATGCTTAACAATCTGAACACGTTAACCGGCTTGGCGCCGAACTCCACAGCAGAGGCGGAGACCACGATCATTACTAACACAATATAGACAATGTTGCAGAGAATGCTGAAGACAGGGGTGTTCGGCGTGATTCGGCGCAGTCCTTTGTCGATCCAGCGAATAATCAGCAGACCGGCAATCAACACGCACAATGCCAAAGCCATATGGGTGCCATACTGGGTCATGACGTTGCCGAGATTCTGCAGTCGATTAACTATACCGAACATTGTTGGATACTCCCGTTTAAGCCCCCATCGAAGTCTGACGGATCAACGCACCTCTATGGAAACCTTCGCAATACTTCCCGTAAAACGTGACTTTGCCTCCGCTCCGATCTCTTCGACGACAGGGGTAGCGAGATCGATGCCTACATCGGCGGTTTCATCGGCCGAGAAAATCCTCGGCTGCGTTCGTTCAATGCGGCCATGACCGACCTTACGGTCGTTGATATAAAGGGTTCCCATGCCACCCTTTCCCTGCCCGCCACCGTCATAGGCGAAGTCGAATCGAATCGTCGATTTGCCGGGCTTAAGCGATTCATCGGCAGAAACCGTGAACCGTTGCATTCCCAAAAAATTGTAGTCATAGGCGGGTTTGCCATCCTTGACATAAAGCGCCCACCCACCGAAGCGGCCACCCTGGGCGATAACGATCCCATTTGCCGTGGTACCTGTCGGAATTTCTACTTCGGCAGTAACCACTTTGGAGCGATTTTTAATATTGAGGAACACGTTCTCGGTCATACCGGTCATGCCATCCGCCAGGGTCAATGTGGTGCGACCTGCCATCAGATCCGGGCGACCGACCTGCTCCGCGAGAATTCGTTCAAACACGCGATCGTCGATGGGCAGGACATGGTTTTTCTGGGCCTCGTACATAAACAGCGCCTGCAGTCCGGCCAGTTTATAGGGGAATTGCCCGGATAGGTCATTTGCCAGGCTGAAGTCGGTGCGTGTATCGTACAGTTCCCAGATGTCCTCAGCCAGCGGCCGGCGCGGTTTGGGTTCCCAAGGGGCCCTGTGGATGGTTCTCGCCAACCAGCCGTCGTGGTAAATGGCACGATTTCCAAACATCTCAAAGTACTGGGTAATATGACGACCCGTTGCATTGGCATCATCGAATGAGTAAAGCATGCTGATGCCATCCATCGGGCGTTGCGGCACCCCATTGACCACTCGCGGCTCGGGCAAGTTGGCGGCTTCTAGAATCGTCGGGGCGACATCGATCACATGGCAAAAGTGTTTGCGCAACTCGCCTTTGGCGTTGATGCCATTCGGCCAATGGACCGCCATGCCGACCTTTGTGCCGCCATAGTCCGACCCCACCTGCTTTGTCCACCGATACGGCGTATCAAAAGCGACCGCCCAGCCTGCAGCCATGTGAGGGTAGGTCTCGGGCCCTCCCCATTTATCCAGCTTGGTCAGCATGTCGGCGACGTTTTCCTGCACGCCGTTAAAGTAGGTCATTTCACTGAACATGCCGTTACGCCCGCCTTCGGCGCTGGTCCCGTTGTCGCCGTAGATTAGAAAAACCAAGGTATTGTCGAGTTGCCCGATATCCTCGATGGCCTTGACGACCCGGCCGATTTCATGATCGGTCATTTCGACGTAAGCGGCGAACACCTCAGCCTGATGTGTAAAAAGTCGTTTTTCATCCGCCGAGAGCGAGTCCCAATCCGGAATGGCCGCCGGCTTGGGGGTAAGCTTGGTTCCCTCGGGTACGACACCGCTCTTGATCTGGCGTGCCAGGATCTGCTCTCGCAGCGTGTCCCAGCCCTCATCGAACTTACCCTTCCAGCGGTCGATCCACGCTTTGGGTACATGGTGCGGTGCGTGCGTGGCTCCCGGCGCATAGTAAACGAAAAATGGCTTTTCCGGTGTCAAGGCCTTCTGGAGCTTTATCCAGGCGACCGTCTGATCGGTCATGTCGGTTAAAAAATGGTAGTTCGGATCCTCGGGCAGTTCTACCGGATGCACACCGTCATAGATGAACGGCGCCCATTGGTTGGTCTCTCCACCAAGAAAGCCGTAAAATTTGTCGAAACCCTGACGTATCGGCCAACGATCCAGCGGACCGGAGACACTCGCCTCCCAGGCGGCAAGCTCGTGCCATTTACCAAACGCCCCGGTACTGTAACCGTTGAGGCGCAGCATCTCGGCAAGGGGAGCGACATCCGGGGGAATCTGACCGGTGTTCCCTGGAAAAGCCGTGCCGGTTTCAATGATCGACCCCATATTGTTGACGTGATGGTTGCGACCACTCTTGAGCGCTGCACGGGTCGGTGAACAGACGGCCGTGGTGTGGAAATTGTTATAGTAAAGTCCTTCACCAGCCAGCTGATCGAATGTGGGGGTGGTGAAAGGCCCGCCGAAGGTGTGGGTGCCGGCAAAGCCCAAATCGTCAACCAGGACGAGGAGTACATTCGGCGCATCGGCCGGCGCGTTGACCTCGAAATGCTTTGGCGGTGTTGCATCCCGCACATCGAGCTCAGTGTAGGTCTGGCGTTTTGGCTCAGGTATCGGAAGTACGGTACGATTAACGGATTCCTGTGCAAACACCGTGACGAATAGACCGGTCAGCAGCAAGAAAACCAGACTGCTTATGATAGCGATTGAACGTCTCATCTTGAGTTCCTCCATATTCATTTATACGTATTTCTCAACACCCATCAAAAGTTGAACCGAGCGCCTATGATGGGTCCGCTTAATATCAATCCCTGGATAAATTCCTCGTCATCGTTATCCCATGCCATGTGGCGGTAGCCGATCATCGCATCGAACCACTGCTTGAACGAATAACCGATGCCGGTATACGCCGACCAGGTGAGCTCCGACTCCCCGGCACCGATATCCCCGTAGAAGGGAATGAACCAGTTGCCGCTGCCCAACAGGATCTGCCCCCGGATACCGCCGATGCCGTTCCAGGCATCGCCGTCTTGAGTAATGTTGCCGGATCGGGCAAAGGTTTGTCCGGATGCTGGCCCGATGATATCGCCTGAAAGATTCCAGTCCACGTCGGACTCCAGCCACAGGTAGCGCAATCCTGCCACCAGATCCATTTTCAACCAGGTGTTGTCGATAACCTGGTAGCCTACACCGACGGTGGTGATGAAACTCGTCGTATCCACATCGGTACCAATTTCCAGAGAAGTGCTGACGATGTCTCCACCGCCGAAGTCAATCGCTCTCACGCGATTGTCCGAAGAGGAGACCTCCATGTAGACGAAATCCGCTGTAAACGACCATTTTCCCTTTCGAGCCATAGCCGTCACGATGAGGGCGATATCGATATTCTCAAAGTAGTCGTCGGGGTCGATTTCAATTACAGGCTCCCCGGTGGAACCGTCTGGGGCCGAGAACTTAAGATCCGCCTCTATCGTCGGCGCCCACAGATATGGCTGCATGGTGAAGTGCCATTTCCCTGTGTCAGCGGCTGCCACGCTACCGTGAAGCATTACCCCCACCACTCCGAATAATAAAACGATCAGCGTCACGATGTTCATTGTCCGATTAGTAGATGCCGTCATGTCTGTTATCCTCCGCTTTCACCTTTTTCCATCAAGAACACTTTCAGATTTCTCTTCGCGCTTTCTCTATCATTTCAACTCCACTCGAGTGTTCGATTTTGTCGAATCTGATCTTCGGGGGTTCCTCGGCCATCTCAACCACCATAAGAATCCGGCGGTAGGCATCTGACTGAAGGTGTTGAAGAATATGCTCGTTGCTTGTCCATCGCTCCTCGACCATGATGGCACGCACATCATCCACGCCGCGGTAGAGATGGGCGCTGATGCAGTCGGGCTCACATTGGGTCTGCGCACATATGGATCCGAGAATGTCGATCGCTTCACTCTGTTTTCCCAACGGGATCAGCATCCTGATGGTGGAATGGATCACACTTTTTTCCCGGTGGTCCTTTTGTCGTTGAGACATACACCAGCCTCCATGTTCATGATCACCTTCGGTACGTCACAATCGAGAATACGTTGAATTTTCTAAACGGCGATCTTGCCGATATATTGGCACTGCTTTGATGACGGGTCCGGCTTGCGAATTTGGGTCTGCAACGGAGATGGAACTCAATCATCCACCCCATCACTTGACAGAGCGAACTGACTTGAGCCTATTCGGTTTCGGTTTTTTCTAACGGCCTTGAAAAATAGATCTTTATCAGCGCGCCTTGGCCAAGCTGATGCTGGATAACGGTCAGCATATTGTAACCCAATAACGCGCCCGACAGGCAAAGCACATTGGCCCACACGTGATGAACATCTGTCTGCCCGAACAGGTGTCGGACTGCCGGACCAAAACCGCCAAACTCATGGCGCGCCTCGAATCCTTTTTCAAGGACCAGTACTACAGCGACACCCAGTGTATACATCAAGGTGCGAAGGATCACATCCACCCACGCAGGTTGGGACCGCACCCATGCACCCAGGGAAACGTGCTCGAGCACCAAAACCACTTTGGAGAGAATCAGCGCCCCTACCACCATCATGGACCACCCGGTAAAAGCGATGCGGTACTCGGCGAGGATCAGGGATTTGAGCAGCAACAGCGCACCGATCCAAGAGCCGAAATAAATCGCGGCGATCGTCATGGCCTTTATTTCATGCTTCAATCGTTCTTGAATTGGCATTGTCATGGATTCCCGGTGTTGGTCGTTGCCGCAGGCCGGCAAACATGGGTCACGGTTTATCCACCGAGAGGGCAATCATCTCGGTAACCCGGAACACCACTTTTTCACCCACCTTGCGATGGCTCAGATCGATGTCATCACGCACATGAAAGGTCTTTGAACGGCCGCCTGCAAACGCCAGGGTTGCCGTACGGTTTGCCAGGTCGATCTCGGTTACGGTGGCAGTGACCTGGGTGGTTTCTGCCATCAGGCCGCCCGGTTGGGCGCCCTTGGGTGCGAGCGCGACCATTGCCGCGGATCCATCAGTCGCGGAAGCCCCTTCCTCGTCCAGGTAAACGACCAACTCCTCGGTCACGGTGGCATTGACCAGGTCACCCACCCGAATCTGGTCGAAGTTGACCGCTTCGGGGCCTGCTTTGACCGTGAACTTCTCGCCATCCGGACCCAGAAGCGTCACCTTGCGGTTGGCCGAATCGATGGCGGTGATCCTTGCACTGATGTCCACAGTATTCACCATCACCCCGCCTGGAACGCCTTCCACATATGCCATGGATCCGGTCTGCTCAGCAGGTGGTGGTGGAGATGCTGTGGTACAGGATAAAAGAGCAAAAAGAGTGGCGGTGAGCAGCAGCATCGTGCTGCCAAAGATCGCATTACGTGACAAATTTCGCATGGGGCCTCCTTTTAACGGTTGCTGTCGTGTCGAGATGTTCTTTTCAAGACAACTGATGTTTGGATGATCTTCTTTAAATTTGAGTGATGTCTGGTTGCGGTAATCCGAACAGCCTTTTACAGACCAGGATTGGAACAACGATACTCCCTGAGTCAGCGAAAGGCATGCCAGTTCGCAGATTGCAGCGCACTTTGCTATAACCAACTGAATAAAATATAATTTTTGTGTTCAGTAGTGTTTGATGGGGGCAAAGAAAGGTGGAGTAAATGCCATTATATGGGCACTCAAGACATTATATGGGCACTAACTGGACGGGCGTTGAATCCCCAGTTTCTTCATTTTTGCTTGCAGCGTCGTACGCTTTAGTCCAAGCTTTTCAGCGGCTCCGCTGCGGCCTGAAATGCGCCATCCAGACTGCTGCAACACCCCCAGAATAAGCCTGCGTTCGCTTTCCTTCAGCGTGAGCGGCTCCGAATGCTGATCGACAGCCTCCAGGGGCGGGCGCACGTCAAGTATCCGGCCATTGGAGGAGATCATGGCGCGCTCGACCAAATTCCTCAGTTCACGGATGTTGCCTGGCCATCCATAGTGTTGCAGATCGGCCATGCTTCTTTGTGTAATCTTGTCTATACGTCTGCCCATTTTTTCTTCGTATTGCCTGACAAAATGCCAGACAAGAGGGGGGATGTCTTCGGGACGCTCCCGCAAGGGAGGCAGATGGATGGGAAATACATTCAGCCTATAAAACAGATCTTTTCTGAATTTGCCGATTGCGACCTGATTGGCGAGATTGTGGTTGGTGGCGGCAATAATGCGCACATCTACATTAATTACCTGCGTGGATCCGAGTCGTTCGAAACAGCCCTGTTCGAGAACGCGCAACAGTTTGGCCTGAACCTCTATGGGGAGTTCGCCGGTCTCGTCCAGGAAGAGGGTTGCCCCATGAGCGGCTTCGAAACGGCCGGTCATGCGGGTCAACGCACCGGTGTAAGCGCCCTTTTCGCGACCGAACAATTCACTTTCCATCAGTGTCGGCGGCAGGGCCGCACAGTTCACCGTTATCAGGGGGCGTCGTTGGCGGTCGCTCAGTCGATGGATAGCCCTGGCAAGCAGTTCCTTGCCAGTGCCGGTCTCCCCCTCGATCAGCACCGTGGCCTCCGTCCGGGCCACTTGCTCGACCTGGGCAAGAATTTTTTTCATGGCTGCGCTTCGACAGATAATCTCCCCGTGTACCTGCTGTGACTCAACTTCCTTGCGCAGGTAAATGTTTTCGTTTTCTAGCCGTTGTCTGAGGGCTTCGATTTTCTTCAACTGCTCGCGCAGTCTCAGGTCCGAACGCTTCCGAGCGAGCGCGTTGGCGAATATCTGGGCAACCATATTCAGTCGATTCAGAATTGCCTCAGGCCATGAACGTTCCACGCGCAGGTCCTCGAAGCTCAGCACACCGATCAGTGGCCCTCCGCCTGTCATAAGCGGTATTCCTGCGGACGATCTGATTCCGAATGCGCGACTGGACTCGATGTCGCGTTTGGCTTCGGAGGGGAGGTCTTTGGTTGTAATCGCCACCACGTCGCCTTTCATGAGTTGTTCGAGCTTCCACGGGAATGATTCTTTCGCATCTAAATGCGCCGGTCGTTCCGGGCCGTAGGAGGGACTATGAAGATGGGTTAAAACAAGGGAATGCGGTGCTTTTTCGGACCACTGCCAAAGAGAGGACAGATTCACCCCTATACACTCGCAGATTCGCCGTTGGGCATCTTCGATCTCGGCGTCGATGAGGTCGGCCGGCAGATTGACAAATTGGGTGGAAATGTCGGTCACCAACGCTTCGAACCGTCTGAGCGAAGCCAGATGGTTTTCAGCATGCTTGCGTGCCAGCGCATTCGCAAATAGCTGGCCAATTAATTCGAACTGCCCTATGATCGGTTCCGTCCAGATTCGCTTCTTCTGTAGGCTGTCGAAAGACAACACACCGACGATCGGACCACCACCTGTTGATAGCGGTATAATGACCGACGTTGTCACGCCGAAATCACGGCGTGTCTCCCGATCACGTGCTGCCTCAGATGGCAGATCCTCCGTTGATAAAACCAATATATCACCACACTGCGTCATTTCGAACAACCAAGGGAGCGCCTCTTGAGCATCGATACCCCTTGAAAACGCAGGCCCATCCGGTGGGCTGTGTAAATGAGTGATGGTAAATATCGGTGGGTCGTCATTCGACCACTGCCAAAGTGAAGACACCTCCACATCCAGACATTCACAGATGCGTTGTTGGGCGTCTTCGATCTCGGCGTCGATGCTGTCGACCGGCAAATGGACAAATTGGGCGGAAATATCGGCCACAAGGTTTTCAAACCGCCTGAGAGATGCCAGACTCTTTTCAGCTTTTTTGCGTGACAGCGCATTGGCAAAGATCTGGGCGATTAGTTGCAGTCGCTGCTTAACACTTTTGGACCAAATGGTTTCCTGACTCAATTTACCGAACGACAGTGCACCGACAACCTTCTCTTCGGCTGCAAGGGGCATTATAAATGAGGATTTAACGCCCCATTGACTGAGTGATTGACGATCCTGGTGAGCCTCAGAAGGCAAGTCTTCGACTCGCTCAATAGTGACGTCATTACCCAGCAGAATTTGTTCCAAAATCCAGGGAAACGTTTTGCCCGCATCAAAAGGGGTCGCAGGAAGATAACTATCGGAAACCTCGTGAACATGGGACAACCACATTTCCCCAGAAGCATCTTCGATAAGTTGCCAGAGCACTGATCGGTCGAGACTGAGGTGGTTGCAGATGCGTTCCTGAGCCTTGATGATGGCCGCATCAATATGCTCCGAAGGAAGATTGACAAAGTCAGAGGCAATTTCTGTCAAAAGAATTTCAAAACTTAGACGTTCCTCAATTTCAACTGGTATGAAGTCTTTTAACTTGGCCATTTGTCATTCATTCCAGACTTGCAATTTGCAACATCGATCGCGTTCAATTAACATTTCAAACCCCATGCTAAAGCTCTGTAAAGGTAGCTGCTATGTAGGAAATAAAAATAAATTATAAAATGATAGGCCACTTCATACAAGATCTTATGGTCTGCTTTTCCCGAAAAAATTAACGATTAGTTCTGCGTATCTTTACTGGCAAGTCTGAATGGGGTGAAACCGGAAACCGGCATCACCCCTTTTTACATCAGCCATATATATTCTCAATCCATCGGATCGCTTCCACATCGCTGATCGTTCCCAGATACCCTTGTTATCGAAAGATTCGTGTGCCGGAGGATGACTTTTGAAATAATTTCAATAGGTAATCCAGATCGAGATGCAAAAGTTGCCGTATGCCGACGTAGATCATGCGGTCTGAGTTTGACACCGACCAGCTTGCCGGATTTGATAACCATCATTCTGGCAGCCTCATAGGTAATCGGGAATATCCGATCGCTGGGTTCATTGCACACCTGTAGCGCGTATTCACGTATTCGATCCGCCACTTTCTGTGGGATGAACACAACACTCATATTCCTTTCCGCTTTTCGGTTCACGCAGGACCAGCTTACGGTCCTGCAGATCACCCAATTGCAGTTTCAGCACTTCACCGATGCGCATACCACCACGAGCCATCAATTCGAGGATCAATCGATTGCGAACTTTTGTCGTTCGGAAAATTATCTCGTCAACGGTTTCCTTTTCGATGATCTTCCATCTTAAAGGCACCCTCTCCCGGTAAAGCTTGCGGATCATGGGGCTGTCGCACGGATTCCTGAGTTCGGGGTCGATATTGTTGCGGACGAAATTGAAAAAGGAAGAGAGTTGGGAATAACGGATTTGCTTGGTGTAGGGTTTGTTTCCTTCGGTGAGACGGTTCAGGTAGGTTAGAATTTGTTCCGGGGTGACTTGCTCGACGGGGCCATCACCGAATTCCTGGATAAACCGTTCGATAATGGCCCTGTAGGATCGCACCGTATTTTTTTTTCGAATGGGTCTTGTGGTAATCGATCCAGATTTTGGCTGCTTTTGAAAGTTTCATGGCCTTCCTCCTTGGGTTAAAGGGTTCACGATACGGGTGGTACCCAAGGTAAGCGTATGATATCCAGTTGCTAAATGCAAATTCGATGTCTTCCTTGATACTTATGATGGCTGGCAAGGTACATGTAATTTTGGACATGCTGTTTTTTGTGGGATTGCCAAAACATAATTGCGCAGCCATGAAAAATCTTGCCGCTTATCCGAGGGGCATCTATCCCAACATTTGACAGGGATGCGATCCGGCAGCTACTCTCAATGTAACACAGATAAATCAGCCAGATCGCCCACAGCAACATCATAAATTTTCGATACAATCTTATTTTTTATGCTAAATCTGAAAATAGACCCTGCAACGGTTCATGCTATCCTCTGTCATGACTTTTCCCCCGCAGAATCCCAAGCTTGACCACTGCCACAATGTGATATAATCATAAAAAGATGAAACACAAAACCAATAATCGAAACAAGAAGGGCGATGGCTCCAGGGCCTTAGCCCTTGCTGAAATGATAATACAGAATAGTCCTTCCATACTATTCCGACGATTAGCTGCAGACGATCCAAAGCATCGAAAGATGGTGTATGTTTCTCCCAATATATCCCGTTTCGGGTACAATGCTGAAGATTTGCTCAGTGATACAATCATGTTTCGCGATATTGTATATCAAGGAGATTCTGACAGAACATTAAAGGAAATTAAGGAATTTGTAGAGAAAGAGAATGAAAACTATTCGCAGGTTTACCGCATCATTACCAAATCCGGGGAAGTCCGATGGGTAGAAGACCAAACATCCATTTATGTGGACCCTGAATCCGGCATCCGATATCACCAGGGAATTGTCACAGATATCCATGAGCGTATGGTTGCTGAAGAAAAATTTCGAAAGGAGCAGGAAAAAGTTCAAAAAGCTTACAGGCTGATTTCCAAATACGTGCCTCCGCAAATAGCGGAAACCATATCCCACGGACAAATTGAACTGTTCCGGTTATGAAATTGGGTTAATCCGCAAATCGGATCCACCCTTTCTCGATTCTTATACCTATTGGGAAACGCATTGACGCTATCCAACGGTTGCGCTATGGCTGATTAAAAAATACTTCACCGCATACCAAAGGAGTATAGCAATGGAGAGCCGGAGCATTACTTTATTCGGGTGTTTACTGGCGGCCGTGGTGATTAGTGCTTCCGTTGCAGCATCGACGACACCGCCAACGGAAGGAGGAATCCTTCCGGAAATTATTCTGGAGTCACCGCAAGACGCGGCCCACCGAAGTTATCTCGGGCTGGAAGGAAAGGAAAGTTTCAAGATACCGGAAATCCGTGCCAGTGTCGTGATCATCGAGATTTTCAGTATGTATTGTCCACACTGCCAGAGAGAGGCACCTACGATTAACCAGATTTACCGCAAAATCGAAAAGACGCCGAACCTGAAAAACAAGATTAAAATCATCGGGATTGGTGTCGGAAATTCCGCTTTTGAGGTTCAGCATTTCAAAAAGACTTACGACATCCCATTCCCGCTTTTCCCAGACGGTGATTTCAAAATTCATAAGCAGCTGGGTGAGGTAAGAACGCCTTATTTCATCGGTATTCGAATCAGTGAAGACGGCAGTCACAAAGTCTTCTATTCCAGTCTCGGTGGACCAAAGGATGCTGGTTCCATGCTCGATGACCTTATTCATAAATCGGGTCTTTCCGAATAAAACGGGGGTGATGATTGTGAAAAATTACTGCCAAGCTTTTATCGTAGGCATCGTGCTTTGCCTGGGATTGATCCCCGGCGCATGGGCCCTTTCCGATGTATACAAAAAAAATATATATAATCCCGGAAAGTTGAAGCCCATCGATAGCACTCTCAAAGTCAAAGTGGGGGAACCTGCCCCCGATTTTACCCTGCCTTCGATATCCGGTGAGTCGGTCACCCTCAGCCAGTATCGAGGGAAAAAGAATGTGCTGATTTCTTTCGTACCAGCCGCGTGGACACCGGTTTGCTCGGATCAATGGCCGGGATACAACATCGTAAAGGATCTCTTTGCGGAAAACGAGGCCATTCTGCTCGGGATCACCGTGGACAACATCCCGACACTTTACGCTTGGACCCAACAAATGGGTGATCTCTGGTTTCCGGTGCTGTCGGATTTCTGGCCCCATGGTGCGGTAGCGGATCGTTACGGTGTGCTCAGGTCCGACGGAGTTGCCGAAAGAGCTCTTTTCGTTATCGACAAACAGGGAATCATTACCGCCATTAATGTTTCCGACATCAATGTCCGGCCGGACTTAGAATGGTGTGCCGTAGAATTAGAAAAAATCGACCATTGACATCACGAATTTGGTCCATCCTGTTTGACAAACGCTTCATCTTTCCATTTCGTATCTGTAACATGTTGCCATTGTTCGTATTTTCCTTTTTGGCAAGAAAACTATAACTTACAGCCTTTCAATTTCTTTGTGATACACTTATCTATACTTTACCGGGCGTTATAAGTTTGGCGCCTGTGGTGGGTTCATACCTTCTTGTCCCTTGACGATCGAAACAAATCCATTTTATCTATAAAGAGCTTTCCTTTCAGCGTATTCTCCTCATATCAAAATATCGTTAAGTCAAGTGTCCATTTACCTACAAATTTAGGAGGCCAAGAATGACCCGAAAGAAGATATCTGAAGCCATCTTTCATGGTTCTGACAAAAAAACGGCCTCAAGACTCAATCTTGATCTGAAACCGGTTTACTTCACCGAGCAGAACCACCACCCCACTTGACAAATCATCCGAGCAGACCGATTTTCATATTTAGATTTAACTTATAGATTAAGGGGTCGGTATCATGGGATCAATGCTCATTTTTATCTGCTTGGCGGTACTTTACGGAGGACTAAAGATTGTTCTCGAACGTCGCTTGGCAGCTTTGGATGTCCTCGGCACCGACGGGGACCTGAAGGATTTAGCCTTCGCCAACGGTTGCAGTGTGTATGACCTCTTCGAACGGGCCAACCAAGACTGGCATTTTTCCCAAAACAAAATCGAGAATGATTTCAAAAACTACCTGAACGGGGGCGACATCCCCGGCTATGTTCGCCTGTACATCAAGTCGCAACCCAAGAATACATTTGACCGTACCTACAACAAGCTGATCTTCTCCGGTGGACGGCCACCCTACCTGTAAAAAAAGGATCGAACTCGGTGCCAGATCACGCCTTTTGCATCCTCGTCAAGTTACGTCAATTGACGAAAAGAAATAACGGTGGTTGAGCTCATAGAATCCATGCCACCAGGCTGCCATCATGGCCGTTCCCATGTGGGTAGGGCGGTCCTCGTGGTGCTAAAGTTCATAAAACGGCCATTCAATCTCTTGGTCGAAGATTAAAACTGCTCCATGTCGAACTCCTCGAACCCGAACCAAAATCCGGTTTTGGAAATGTGATCCAGCTCAAACTGGACTACTTCGATGTGGTTATTCTCGATCTCAAGAAACCGCTTAAACATATTCTGTTGATCAGGAGGAACTTGTTCGACCAGCTGTTCGTAAAAGCGGCTGGTGTCGATCTCCATCTCAAGTGCACGTGAGAGCATCTGTTGCTTCAGGCCGCGTGTATCTTCCTTGATTTTGGATTCCAGGCCTGCGGCTGCTTTCCGTATGGAGGCTTTGTCGGGGATGATCGACGTCAGCGTTTCAGTGGAAATTGCACCCGTTTTTTGCCACTCATCCAATCGGCTTTCCAAATAAGCGACATGATTTTGCTCGTCCTCAGCCAAATCCTGAAAAATCTTTTTCCCGGCGGTGTCATCGGTACCAGCGACCGCCTCTATGTAGAGATCCCGTATCCGCTTTTCAAAGACCAATGCCGATTTAAGGGCTGCTTCCAACTCCATGGTGTCCTCCTTGGGTCAATGGTATATGTTGTAGGGTAGTACCCAAGGCAAGCTTATGATATCCAGTTGATAAATGCAAATTTTATATCTTGTCAAATAGTTAGGGGGGATGGCAAGTAATCTGTCGAAAGATTGTAGTATGATAGCTTCAGCTTTTATGATCTATCTTTCATTAAAAAAAGGGGCATGGTGTTCATTTATATGTTGATTATAATGAAAAGGATGATCGATAGTACTTTAGATTAGTAGGACATGCTGAGTATAGATTTACCTATCGAGTTCTGCAATAGTCTCGATATGGTCAACTACGAAAGGCAAAAGGGAGGTGACCCGGGCCTCATCAGGGTCTTTTTACATTTTGGTTGACGGCATCTTGGGTTTTATATCGATTAAGGGCCTCATTCGATAGCAATCTGCTACCATGCCCCTATTGGCATAACGATGAGTAAAACATTCAGAAAACCAAACCTTTTGCGTCCTTGGAAAAGCCTATAGTTTTTCCTAATGCGACGATATTCAAATCGTTGGCTAAGAAGGCGTATGATCATCATTCTCATCTCCGCATTGGCAGGCAATGGCCTTATGGATCAGCGTTTGTTTTACGAAGGTCCAATCCGCATTTGGGTCTGATACCAATACTTGGGCAGCCCTGGCGGATAAATGGGCCGCCGCAAAACTGCTGCCGCAGAAATTCTTCCGCTGATCCAGTCCGGGGAGCGGCCGAGGATGGCCCCATGCACCGAATTCAATGGGATAGTTAGGGTGATACATGATGGTGCCCGGCTTGCACCGTTTATCCCAGTAGGTGCCAATAACCGTGTCCAATCGAGCCGGGTAGACCGTATCGTTGCACCCTCGCGCGGCGGCGGTGATGAGCTGTCCCTTTTGATGCGCCTTCTGGCACAGCTTCTCTATGGGCCAGTGATCGGCTTCCCGTTCGGTGCCGAGGCTGAGGTGGATGATTTTCATGTCGGCCCTGACGGCCCAATCCAGGCTGGCGAGCAGCAACCTGGAGGATGCGGTCAAGTCGTCCTGAAAAACCTTCAAGGCCCAGATCCGTGCCGTGGGAAGAGCTTCCCTGAATATCCCGGCGATTGCTGTTCCATGGCCGATTCGGTCTTCAAAACACTCCTTTTCAATGATCCTGCCCTTGCCGTTGAAATCGAAGCTCACCCCGCCGGCCACTCCTTGAACATGGGGATGGGTGGGATTGATGCCACTATCGATGATGGCGATATCGATGCTCATCTAATCGGTTCCTGTTTTGAGGCGTCTGATGATTCTGCCGCCATGGTCCATGGAAATAATCTGGTCTGCCCCATGAACAGTCGAGCGCCGATGGCTGACCACCAGAACGACCCGATGTTGCATGAGTTCTCGAATCGTCTGTTTGAGCTGCTCTTCGACCGTCGGATCGAGAAAGGCCGTGGCTTCGTCAAGGACCAGAATCTTCGGATCCAGCAGAATGGCCCGGGCAATGCTGATGCGCTGTTTCTGACCGCCGGACAGCCGCAGGCCGCGATCGCCCACATTGGTGTCGTATCCTTGGGGCAGGGTACTGATAAATTCATCGATACAGGCCGCGCGGGCGGCGGCGACAACCGCATCACGACCGGCCTTGGGGTTGGCAAACCGGATGTTTTCCAGGATTGAGTCGTGGAACAGGAAGGTATCCTGGGACACCAGTGCGATCTGTTTGCGGTACCAATCCATATCAAGATCTTTTAGATCGATTCCATCCAGGGTAATTCTCCCCGCATCGGGATCGATCAGCTTCATGATTAAATGGCAGACCGTTGTTTTCCCTACACCGCTAGGCCCGACAAGGGCGGTAACGCGCCCGGCCGGGATCTGCATGGATAGATTCTCAAACAGTATCGTTCCAGACTCATAGCCAAAGCGAACCCCCTCGAAGGAAATCTCACCATGCAACTGCCGGTGACGGATGGTTCGGGACCCGGACGTGACAATACTTTTGGGGACATCCAACATCTCACGCACCCGTGACAGCGCGATTTTCGTTTTTTGGATGGCCAGGTAGCCGTCCATGATGCCCTGCATCGGCCCCAGGAGGCGGCCCTGGTAAATCGAAAAGGCCACCAGACTGCCGACGGTAATGGACCCATCCAGGACCAGCAAACCGCCATAACCGAAAACGATCAGGGTATTGATGGTGACGAACAGGATCGAAATGGCGCCGGATGACGCTCCCAGGATCTGGTAGCGCAGCAAAAACTGCAGCAACCGATGTTGCTGTTGATTGAGTTTCCGGCGCTCGGCGGGTTCGGCACCGTAGGCCCGGATCAAACTGGTGCTGTTCAGGGATTCGAACAGGAAATGAGCGATATCGGCGTTGGCCTCGGTAACCGATTTGGACAGGACCAGGAGCTTGGGCCGGATGACGGTGATCAACACCAGGCACACCGGAAGGATGATCAGACTCAGCAGCGCCATGCGCCAATTCAGCCATAGCAGAACGGCGATGGTGAGTACGAAAGTGAGGCAATTGAACAGATACTGGGGAAAGATATCGGTGACCATTCCCTGAACCTCGGCCATATCACTGGAAATCCGGGAGTAGATGTCGCCGATTTTTTTCTGGTTGAAAAAGCGCAATGGTATGCGGTGCAGGTGGTCGAAAAGGTCTTCCCGCAAAGCGAACAGGAAACGGGCGGAATATCGGGTATAGATGTAGTTATTGGTAAAGCGGATCCCAAAGCCGACGATCAAGAGGATGATCATCAGCCCCAGAAGCGGTGCCAGCAAGCCGGACATGCCACCGAGGAGCACCCGATCGATGACGATCTTGGAGAAATACGGCTGTACCATCCCCAGGGCGGTACTGACCAGGCTTAAGGCCAGGGAGGCCCCCAACACCCGCCGATGCGGCTGAAGGTAGGGCAAAACGAATTTAAGCTGTTTCCAAAACGGTTTCATCTCTAAAGTAGCACATATAGCCTTGTTGGCAGTAATCCGGAGTGGCCCGGATCGATCGGGCCAGTGACCGAATCTCGTCGGCATCGGCCCCTTTATGAACCTCATCCATCACAGCCTTGACCATTTGCAGACTGCGCATTTTGCGGTAGAACGATGCCTCTCGACCGACGATTTTGACCGCGTGAACCCCCCAATCCCTGAAATGGCTGAACCAGCAAAGACTGCAGGGGCCGTTGGGCAGCCCGTCCGTTTGATAGCTGGATCCACAATTGTTCTGGTACCAGCCGTAGCGCCGCAGGTTCTCAAGTTGGGCGTCAAGGTCCACGGGGGGGGCATGGTCCCGATCCTTGCGAAAGGGGACGGGCTGCCAGGCGGTCATGCAAAACGGCCCCAGGGTGTGCGTGGTCTGGCAGAACCCTTCCTCATACACGCAGCCGTCGTTGAGGGCGAATACTTCGAATTCCATATCAGACGCGGACCGGGTGACCAGATGACGGATCTCAGACAGCTTGAGCTGCCGGGGCAGAATGATTCGCGAAATCCCCAGTTGGCGATAGAAGTCCACGGTGTGAGAATTGAAACAGCTGCCCAGACTGCTCAGATGCAGCCGGACAGGGAGGGCTTTACGGTAAAGCCGAATCAACAGGTTCACATCACTGACGATCAGGCTGTCGACGGCCAGATCAACGGCCAACGTCTCGGCCAGGGCGACGACATAGTCCAGGCTTTCACCCGGGTAAAAGGGAGCGTTCAGGGTAATATGCACCGGGACATCGTTTTCGTGAGCCTGGTTGACCACCGCCCGCAGAGCTGATTCCGAATGAAGATTGGCCGAGGACGGATCCCGGCGGTTCATCCAGCAGCGGGTGCCGAGGGATGCGGCCCACTGCCGGGTATTGACGCCGCAGTAGAGTTCATCGGCGCCATTTGCAAGCAGCATTTCCACTTCTTCGACTGAACTGACGGGTGTGGTAATTTTCATGATTCGTCAAATCCAAAACCTTGATAAATCAACCGCGTACCGGTCTCACCCACGGTCCGCAAAAGTCGATCCAAGGTTTGCTGTGGGTAGAGGTAAAAAATCGTATTGCCTGACTGGAAGATACGGAAGCTAAATTGGTCACTTTTCAATTCCAGCATCCCATGGCGGCATGGTCGGGAACAGTGAGCCAGGGGGATGAACTGCTTGCTGGCCGGTTGATCGAACGAGGCCATCCAGCAGGTCCTACCGGAGGTGATGTAGCCAAAAGGGAAGTAAATCGCCGTTTCGAGAGTGCTGGTCTTCAAGGTCGGGTCGGATTTGAAAGGGAGCAGATCCTGCTCGCAGCGTTGGATGTCAAGGGCCGTCATATGAGCGTGAATCCACCGGCCATCGAAAGTCGACCCGTTCAACAATGGATCGGGACTATCTTGGGCATCCTCACCCATTGACGGTGTCGGTTTAAATCGGGGATCCTTGAATCCCTTATTGAGCACCCGCCCGGCAGACAGTGTAAGCGCCGGATATTCCGATCTCAGCAATTCCATCACCCCCCAGTCGTTGAACACGACCTCCACGCCGGGATGGCAATCGTTCAGATAATCGAACAGCGGTACGATGCGGGGGATTTCCACATCGGTCATCATGGGTGTGAGCACGGTGAGGGCCAGCCCCATTGACGCAGCCGATTCCGCAAACCGTTTCACTTCCGCCAGCGATGGCATGCGGATGACGCAGAATTCATCGCCCACATAGATTCTCGTACAGGCACCCATTGAAGCGCGGGTCCCTTGGGGGGCCTGCTCCGATTCATTCGTCGCATAGAAGGTCATCAGGTGCTCGGGCACTGCTGTCAGATGTTCCAGCTGACCGATGTGACGAATATGACAGGCTAGGTTCATGATTCGCTCATCTCCTGGGTGACCTTCTCAAAAAACTTCTGACCCTTGTGCATCTCGTGATTGTGGCAGTCCTTGCAGGGCTGGTTGGCAATGCCCTTGATCAGTTTCTGATGGATTCTCGGTTGGTCGATGGGCCGGTGGTTTTTGGCATCATGGCATTGAAAACAGCGGCTGTTGGGCACCATGCTCCAGTAGCCCGGCTCCTTGCCTTCCTCCAGGAACAGGGGTTCCTCGGGCGGTTTGATGGGCTCATTGGGATCTCTTTTGAAGTGCTCGACCAGTTGCTTGAAGGCCGATTTATTCATCGCCATCCAGCCCTCGAAATTGTCATCGTAATGGCAGCCGGCGCAATTGTTGTGATTGGTCGCCGTTCCCGACTCCTTCCACTTGCGGATCGGCTCGCGCATCTCGTGGCAGACCACACAGGTGAGATCCTGAGCATAGCGGACCGACAATTCATGGGTGCCGATGGCAGCCGCCGGGACGAGAACGATCAGGACCAGCAATCCGATTTTGGTCATGAAAAACTTGAAGAATCGTTTGATCATCTGACTATTACCTTGCCTGTGTTCTATGACTCCCATCCTTGTAGCATCATGGATGGAAGTCATAGGCTTCAGTAAGATTAAAATATTACATGGAAAAACGATGGGCCATCAATCCATCACTATAAAGCGGAATTACGCCCAAAAGCTCCAGTGTGTCGGCATCGTACACACTCATGTCGGGTCCCGCCGGTCCCACGTAGAGTTTCTTGCCGTCGCTGGTAATGTTGACGGCGTAACAGGTTCCCTGCTTGATGGGAACGGCCTTGACCGTTTCACCGGTGGTCGCATCGATTTTGATCAGCTCGTCCATCACGCCGTACATGTATTTCTTATTCGGTGAGAGCGTTGCACCGTATTCAAACCACAGGTCTTTTCCGGCAATGTTTTTCACCTTGCCCGTGTTGCGATCGATTAGCAGGTACCCCATTCCGGTGGCGGTGTAGTAGGGCTGGGGAAAAATCCCGTGATCGCCGGGGCTACTGTTGTCATGGACGGAAAAGACGTTCTTTCCTTCCTCCCCTTTCTCCGGATGCAAAAAGCCAACCCGTTTTTTAATCTCACCGCTTTTTAAATCAAGTTCCACGAGATCGTTTCCGATCAGCAGAACCTTGTTCTTATCGTTACGCAAGACGAGAATCTGAGATACCATATGAGGAATCTTGTAGTTCTTAACCATTTTTTTCTTTTCCACATCGAAGACGATCAGTTGGGGCGGCAATACGTTGAGTTTGGGAATATTTTGTTTTTTCTTGGTGATATAGGCACTCAAATACAGCTTTTTATTATCCGGTGAGACCGACATTCCCCAAATGGTGACTTTGCTGAGTTCCGTCGAGAATCTGAATGTATCCACCATCTCATTGGTGGTTGTATCGAATACGTAAACGGAATGAATGGCGTTGAGGTAGTATCGTTTGCCATCGTGGGAATAGGCGGCGTGCAGGATGTAGTCATTGTACGCCGGCACCGTTTTGATCACGGTGTCGCTTTGGCAGTCGATGATCTGCAGGGCATTGTTTACCGGTACGTACAGATAATCCTTAGCCATAACCGGGTTGGTAAAGCAGACCATGATCGCCAGAATCGTCAAACACAGGCGGCGGCCTGTAAACACTGATTTCATGATGACCTCCCTCTTACTCACGATTAACGTTTGATGACGAAATTGAGATTACGCCAATCCTTTTCAATGGCCCGGCACTGATTCTGAAAATCAGGAAAGTTGGTGATGTTGTCCGGTGTCTGGGCCGGCCACCAGCAAGGGCCTGAGCAACTGGTAAAATCCCTGGCGCTGGAAATACAGTTGCTGACCGGGGTCTCCGGGCGGGGATTGGTTTCCCATCCGGTGTCGAAAATGGTCGTGCACCCGACAGGCATGCTGGTCATGATGTCGTCGGACATGCCGAACACGTCCTTGTCATCCATCGCTTTGGCCTTTTTGTTGATTGGTTTGAGGCCTTTTTTCTTCATCGTCTGCCTCCTTTGGCTTTAAATTTTTGGCATTGCATGGTTTTCATGTCCCCGCAGGGCGGAGAGGGTATCAAGGTAGTCCGGGTTTTCATCGGCCAGCCGGCCATACACGTCGATGCCGATTTCAATCCAACGTTTGATCCAGTCACAGTAGTGCAGGTTGGCCGCCGTGAGCCCCCCTTCCCGCACCAGGGCCTCATGGTAGCATCCCCCCGCACAGATGGATCGAGCCCAACACTCACGGCAGGCGGGCTTGGCTGACACGTGAACCGATTGCCTGAAATCAGCCAGGGCGGTTTCATCCAGACCGCGGTAAATATTTCCCATGGCGGCATCGCTTTCTCCGGTAAGGCGCTGGCAGAGAAAGAGGCCGCCCTCGGTGGACACAGAGAAAAGCCCCAAACCGGCACCGCACGGATAGGCTCTGACCTCGCCCTCATGGAGGGTGACCAACAGATCGATGAGATTGGTAAACCCAAGGAATCGGTTTTCACGCGCCCGGTCGAGAAATTGTTGTGACAGCGCTTCAAATTGCCCCAACAGTGCTTCCATGGCGTCGGGGCTCAGTCGATAGCGTGGATCTGTGGAGGTGACCGGGGCGAATCCCGCTTCGGCAAACCCCATATCAAGGAGATAATCGAGGCTGGCCGTCAGGTCGCCGGGGTTACCGGCCACGGTCACGCGGGCCACGACCGGCTTGCCATGTGTCGCATCGATTAACCGCCGGATACCCGGTTCGATGATGGCAAAGGACGGACTCCCGTCCGGAAAACGACGATAGCGGTCGTGCACTTCGGGTAGCCCGTCAATACTGATGGTTACGCCGATCCGGTTTTCCAACAGAAACGCCGTTGTGGATTCGTTTAGCAGCGTGGCATTCGTGGTCAGGGCAAAATCAACGGACTTTCCCCGCTCGGCCGCGGATCCATTGGCATAGGCCACGGCCTCGGCGATCAGCTTTTGATTCAACAGGGGTTCGCCGCCGAAAAAAACCAATTCGACCCTGTCCAGAGCCCCGGATGCCTCCATCAGAAAATCAACGGCTTGACGGGCGATCACCATGGTCATGACCTTGCCATTGTCCGGACGCGTGCCGCCATGGTAGTAGCAGTAACTGCAATTCAGATTGCAGGCGTCGGTGACATGCAGAACCAGTGTTTTTACCGGCATCCCGGGATGCTGCACGGATTTGGGTTCACCCCATGACGGATCGCGCACGGGGCGTAGCAACCCGATTCGACCCAGCTGTTCGAAGACCTGAGTGATATCCTGGGATGTCCCGCCAACCCATTCAACAAACGCGGGTTTGCTGAACGGGTCGCCAGCACTATGATCGGCCGTTCGGTCGAGCATGCGCATGATGTCATCATCCGCCTCGAAAATGGCGTTCTGCGACGGTAAAAAGAGATGGGGCCGACCGTCAATGTCGAAACGTTTATAATCCGATAAGGTAAATGTCTCCATGGATCACCGTTTACTTTATCTGCGGAATGAAATCCGGTACGGTTACCACTAACCGGACACGGTCTTTGAAACTTGTGCCATTGATCTTGGCTTCAGCCCCCACGGCGATCAGGCCCACCCCTTCACGGTGCTGGTGGCGGCCTTCAATGGGTGCGTAGGTCGTCACCGGCGTGTAGAGACCGCCTGTGATGGGTGCCTCAAGGTATTTCATGTCATCATCGGTTTCCCGGGTTTTTTCCTCTTCCAGCCACCATTTGACCTCTATAGGTTCCAAAACGAGGTCATCTGGGGTTCCTGGTTTGCCATCCGATCCATTGTGAATACCACGGGCCACAAACTGGACGCCCTGGGGGGGGTAGGCAGCCCCGGAGCTCACCCGGGCCCTGCCGATGGTCGGGCGAATCCGGATGGCGTCGATCTTGTCGTAAACCACCAGTTGGTGATCGATGGCCACCCCCTGGATAGAGAGCGTCACCTTGCCCGGCGCGGCATCTTTGCCGATGCTGACCTTGCAGTCGAAAATGCCGTCTTCGGTTTCTGAGACTCCGGTAATTTTTACCTGGGAATCAGAGCTCTTGATGTCTTCCGGCCCCAGGCTCTTTGGCAAATTGACCCCGGCCAGGGTCAACCGCTGAGTTTCCGCTTTGCCCGACTGAAATGCCGTCGGGAACAGGGCAAAAATGCGGGCCGGTGCATCGGCCTTGAAGAATTTTTCATTGCCGAAGGCATTGGCGTCCTGAACCACCGCCCACCACTTTCCAGAAAACCCCATGGCTTCGTCATCCAAATCAAAAACACCTTCGATCCTGCCGGTAAGCCCGGTCGGGGCCAGGGCATAGCGCAGGTGGTACTGACCATACAGGGTCGCACTGCCTTCCTGAACCAGCTGCATGCCATTCTGGTATTTTACCCGGCGCGTCATTCGGTACTCGTCACCGCCCTTCTGTTTGTCGGGAACGAAATTCACCGTACCGGCATAGTACCCGACCCCCGGCTGATACCCGGCCATTTGCCACTCACCGGTTAAGTCCTGATCTTTGCGGTTCTGCATCCATTGTTTCCACTCCGGGGCATCAAAGGGAAACAGTTCGGTCAGCGGTTTGATAAGCGCTTCGGATTCCTTGACCCAGTCCATTTCCCGCATCTGCGGCACCGTGGTTGGATAGTAGCCGAGGTGGAGATTGCGCACCTCGGCCCACTGCGCCTCGGTATTGCGGTGGGAGGCGATTTTGCCGAATGTATGACAGCGCACACAGGCGGTGTATATCCGCTCTTCCAGCTTGGTGTTGGGAGTCTCCCGGTGCTGGCTGTTTTCATCGCTGTTGATATAGGCCACTCGGGCCATCTCCGTGGGGCTCAGAATCAGATATTCGCTCAGTTCCTTGACCACCGGATAAAAATCTTTCTCCGGCAGCGGCGCGCTGTTAAGCCGGATCATTCGATCCACCACGGCCTTCCATTCCTCCGGAGACTTGCGGGTCTCCTCGATGACATCCACCCGCCCCTGCTCGTCTGTTTTGTGACAGGCGGAACATTTTTGCTTCACGATGGAATCCGATGGAAACACGCTTTCGGCGCATACTGTCCCTGACCCCACGAAAAGGATCCACAATAACAGGATACCTACACCGGCTATAACCCTCATCTTCATTACCCACCTCCTTTGGTAACCAATGGTAAAAAAAGACTATATAATATGATTAGAATTTAACATCAGCGCTTGAAGTATAAAGCCGTGCTCTTTATGATGGATTCAGCAAGACGCATGCCTTAATTCATATGTGGTTTTAACAACTCGTTAAGATAGCGGATTGGGACGATCGTCGAGGGTATCAAAGAGGAACGGCATTATTAACAAAAGTTAACCGCGATGGCTGGCTCATTTAAAAATTTAGTTGAATTAGAAGAAACTATCGGACTATTAACTTTGGTTTAGATATGACGAAAGTTAAATGGGGTAATGCATGGATTTCGTTACCGGAGTACAGAAACCCTAATATTGAATCGTTGGGGGGACTTCAGATGGCAGATCCTTCCTCCGATGCACATCTTAGCCTGCAGCTTGCGCCAAGCCGATGTCTACAATGAGCCGGACTGCCAGTCGTTGATTTCGAATTCGACAACCAAAGACGTATTATGGCCCGCTATGATCTCTCAAGATGATCTGGAACATTCATTGCGTTCATTGCAGAGTACTGCAATCGAATCCCCATGCGTTTTGTAGCGAATGCGAGGTGCACACAGCATGAAACCAACCAACCCAATTCCGTGTCAGGATCTCAAAACCGGCGGTGCGGCCTCACCGGCAGGCGCGCAGAAATCAGCGGTCACAAGGTCCGGTCAAGGAGACATATGCCGTCGCATCATCCAAAATGTGAGGCCAACCATCTGCTTCTATTCCCATACTCCTGAAGGTGTATTTACCTTTCTGAGCCCTTCCGCCAAAAAGGTTTTTGGGTTCACACCAGAAGAGGGTATCGGCAAAAACTGGAGGGATATTCTTGTTGCGCCTGATGTAACCTTCGCCAACGTGGATGCCTATGATAAGGCCTGTACCAAAGGTGAGACACCGAAACCGATGGATGCCGAAATCTACCATCCAGAGAGAGGCCCAATCATCGTTGAAATCCAGGATGGGCCCGTGTTTGATGAAGATGGACGGGTGGTGGCCATCGAAGGATTTATCGTTGATGTTACGGAACTGCGCTCGTTTCAACGTGAATTAGAAAATTTGGTGCGCGCACGGACAGCTGAACTGGAAGCGCTCAACGCCAGACTATCCGAGGAAATTCAGGTGCGGCGCCTGACTGAAGATCAACTGCGGGCCAGCGAGGAACGCTACCGGTTACTTTACAACCGGTCACCGATTATGATGCATTCGGCCGATCGGGACGGTTCCCTTTTGAATGTCAATGACCAATGGCTGAACGTCCTCGGGTATGTTCGGGATGAGGTCATCGGGAAAAACATCACAGACTTTTTATCGGACGCTTCACGAACGCATTTCCTGGAATCCATCCGGCCTCAGTTCATCAACTCGGGCCAGCTCAACCGAGTCCCTTATGAGATGGTAAAAAAAGGGGGGGGCATCGTCCACGCCCTGGTGTCCGCTGCCAGCCAGACGGACCACCGTGGCCGAATAACCAGCTCGATTACCGTTTTAGAAGATGTCACGGAATTGAAGCGTATCGAGAAAGAGGCCCGAGTGGCACGTGAACGCGTGTTTCAAGCAGCAAAGATGGTTTCCCTGGGAACGGTGGTATCGGGCGTGGCTCATGAAATCAACAATCCCATTTCTTTTGTAATGCTCAACGCCCCCGCTTTAAAAAAGATATGGTCGGACCTGGTGCCGGTGTTGATGGATTATAAAAACCAGCATGGGGCCTTTGAGGCCGGCGGGTTTACCTATGATGAACTGATCAAGGATGTGCCGGAGATGCTTGACCTGATTCATCAGGGTTCCCAGCGAATCAAGGCCATCGTGGACGACCTGAAAAGTTATTCCCGCCAAAAACCAAAAAGCCTGGATGAACAGATCGATATTAATCAGGTCGTCGAGAATTCGATCAAATTCACGCATAGCCTGATTACCAAAGCCACCGATCGCTTTACCACAAATTTGGGGCGGGGCATTCCCCCCTTCATTGGAAACAACCAGCGTATTAAACAGGTGCTGATCAATCTTTTGGTCAATGCCTGTGAAGCGTTGGAAGACAGAAATCAGTCGATTACTATCGAAACCACCTTTGATGAATCCAGCAATAGGGTGATCTGCCGCGTGCGCGATGAGGGCGAAGGGGTAAGCGAAGATAACCTGAGGCAGCTTACCGATCCCTTTTTCACCACGAAACGCGATGCGGGCGGAACGGGTTTGGGATTATCGGTGTCAGCCGGTATCATTGACATGCACGGCGGAACGATCGATATCTCACCCAATCCTGACAAAGGAATCACGGTTACCATCGGATTTCCTGTCGATGTCACTGACCGGCTAAAAGGGAGATAGGCTAACGTGGAAGATAAACGTTATCCTGAAAGACCAATATTGTCAGTCGATGATGAGGCCGGCGTGTTGATGAGTATTAAAGTGACGCTGCGCCAGGCAGGGTTAAATAACGTCAAAACTTGCCAGGACAGCCGGCAGGTGATAGGCTTGCTTTCAGATCAAGAACCTGAAGTGATTCTGCTTGATCTTTACATGCCACACATTTCCGGCGAAGAATTGTTGGCGGACATAACCCGTGAACATCCGGGTGTTCCGGTTATCGCCATCACCGGTGCCTCCGATGTGGAAACGGCGGTCAGGTGCATGAAAAGCGGCGCGTTTGACTATCTTACCAAACCGATTGAAAACGGCACGTTGATTGCGGCCGTTAACCGTGCCATCGACATGCGAGCCTTGCAGCGGGAAAATGAAACCCTTAAGGAACATTTACTTAGCGAAGCGCCGGCGCCACCCAAGGCGTTTAGCAACATCATTTCCATTAACCGCCGGATGTTATCCATTTTTCAATACCTCAATACCATTGCGGTTACTTTCAGACCGCTATTAATCACTGGCGAAACCGGCACCGGTAAGGAACTGGCCGCGCAGGCGGTTCATGCGGCCAGTGGTAGTTCCGGTGAATTCGTGGCAGTGAATGTGGGTGGGCTCAGCGACCAGATGTTTGATGATACGCTCTTCGGACACATCAGAGGCGCATACACGGGTGCCGACGGGACCCGATCGGGAATGATCGAAAAAGCATCCGGTGGAACGTTGGTGCTTGACGAAATTGGTGATTTGAGTCCCGCTTCCCAAGCGAAGTTGTTGCGCCTTTTACAATCGGGCGAGTATCAACACCTCGGCGAGGATCGGTTCAGGAGCAGCAACGCTCGTATCATTGCGCTGACCAATAAAGATTTATGGACCATGGAGAAGGAGGGAACCTTCAGAAAGGATCTTATTTTTCGTTTGAAGACGCACCACGTTCACTTGCCCCCCTTGCGTGATCGACAAGAGGATTTGGCGCTTCTCATCGACCATTTTATCGAGCAGGCCTGCCAGCAGTTGGGGAAATCCAGGCCGACGGTTCCCAAAGAGATACTGACCCTGTTGGCACCATACGATTTTCCTGGCAATATCCGGGAGCTTGAAACCATCATTTTTGACACACTGAGTGCTCACCAAAAAAAGACGCTGTCATTGAATCGTATTAAAAAATATATTTCCCAGACTCACCCTACCCACAGGACCAATCAACTCGGTAAGGCCTCCGAGGACCAGGTCCTTTTTCCCAGCAAACTTCCCAAACTGAAACAAATCGGAGACCTTCTGGTTCGCGAAGCCATGCGTCGCGCCCAGGGCAATCAATCGGTTGCTGCCGCCATGCTGGGGATCTCGCCAGCGGCGATCAGTAAGCGTCTGAAGAAGCAAAACGTGAAAAGCTGAACCAATTTAACGATCTTGTTGTTAACAACAAATGCATTCAACTCTATACGCCAAACTATTGTGAATTTGTTCAACTGTTGACTTATGTTAAAAAAGTTTTACGATCAATAATAACAATACCTTAAATTCTTACCTGATCAAAACTCATTAACCATTGTTAATCCATTTTTTAATTCAAACGCTTTCCGATTCTTACTGCGTGCCCAATTAATACGATGGCCTACATTGATCCAACAGATTGGCACGACACTTGATTTACTAAGTCGCTGGATATGCAAAATCCAAAAGAGGTAAGCAGCTATTCGGTTTTGTTCTGATCGTAACCCAACATTTTAGAAGGAGGCCGTATGAATGGGAGAACTCGTTGGAGAGGAATGTGCGTCTTACTTGGCATGATTGCTGGCATGATATTGTCTTCGTTTGCATATGCAGATGTTTTGGATCCCTTCGACAACATGCCGATGCCAGAAGGCTCAGCGATGATCGGGACCTATGTTTTTTACCAGGATCTGCCTACGTATGAGGATGAAACTGCCGGAGATATCGACATCGATGTCAAAGTGCCCGGTATTATTTTTCGTCCGCTGTGGTTTGGGCCGAAACTGGCGGATAAATTCTCTTGGGGACTTAATGCCGTCATTCCGGTGCTGAATGTTGATGCTGCTGGATTGGAATCTCAGACCGGTTTAGGCGACATTGCAGTCAGCCCATTCATTTTTCTCGTTGAGAACGAATCTTTCAACTTATCCTTCTGGGAGTTTGTCTATATGCCTACCGGTGAGTACGATGAGAACAATCCGGATACCAGTCCCGGTTTGGACACCTGGCAATTTCAGCATCAATTGGCGGTGGGGTATTATCCGTCCAAATTTGGCATAGACTGGACACTCAATTATTGGAACCGGTTGGAGTCGGATAAGTTGAACATCGACTACCAGGACGCGATCGAAACAGATTTAATCCTGCACTATACATTTGAAAATAAAATAACTTTTGGCGGAATCGGTTCATTTTGGTGGGATTTGGATGAACTGGAGGTTGACGGTCAGGAGACCGCCGACACCAAGGGGCATCGTTATGCGGCGGGGATAAATATTATGTATCCATTTGCTGAAAATGTAATTCTCAGCGCACGCTGGACAACGGATTTTGACGTTGAAAATCACACCAAAGGTGACTGGTATTATCTTCGATTCGTATTTTTGTTTTAAATGGGAATTCGTTCTTAGCAAAGTGTCCGTTTTGTTTTAAGCACATCAAAAACAGGAGTAATAAAAACCATGGACAAACTGTTAAGGATTAACATGAGCACACCTGGGGGACCCAGCTTTCAGACGGACGCATTGGGAACCTACGCCGGCATGGGCGGTCGGGCAATGACGTCGGCGGTTATTGCTGCTGAAGTCCCTCCCACCTGCCATCCCCTGGGTGAAGCCAACAAACTGGTGATCGCACCGGGCCTGCTTAGTGGATCGGCTGCGGCAATGTCCGGCCGGCTCTCCGTAGGGTGCAAGAGCCCGCTCACCGGCGGCATCAAAGAAGCCAACGCCGGCGGTCAGGCCGCCCAGGTCATGGGCCGCTTAGGATATGCCGCCATCATTCTCGAAGGCAAACCCGCCGATGACAGCCTTTACAAGGTCATTATTAATAAGGATGGCGTGACGATCGAATCGGCTGCCGACATCAAGGGCTTGGGAAATTATGCCACGGTTGAGAAACTGGCTGCCCAGTACGGTGAGAAGCTTGCCTATATTACCATTGGACAGGCCGGTGAGATGAAAATGAGCGCCGCATCCATCGCAGTGACGGACATGGAAGCACGACCCACGCGTCATGCCGGCCGCGGCGGGGTTGGCGCCGTCATGGGCGCCAAGGGCATCAAAGCCATTGTATTGGATGATGCGGGGTGCGCCATGCGCAAGCCGGCCGATCCAGAGAAGTTCAAGGCGGCCAACAAGGCCTTTGCCGAAGGGCTGCGCAAACACGCGGTGACTGGTGAAGGCATGCCGGCCTTCGGCACCAATGTCTTGACCAATGTGATCAACGAGGCCGGTGGGTATCCGACGCATAATTTTAAAATGGGGCAATTCGATGGGGCCTCAAAAATCTCCGGCGAGGCCCAGGCGGCGCTGGAAAACGAACGTGGCGGTGAAGGCTCCGCCACCCAAGGTTGCCATCGGGGCTGCATCATCCGCTGTTCCGGAACGTTTTATGACAAAAACGACAACTACGTGACCAAACAGCCTGAATATGAAACCGTCTGGGCCCACGGCGGCAACTGCGGCATCGACGACCTGGATATCATCGCCCAACTGGACCGCATGGACGATGATTTCGGGTTGGACACCATTGAAATGGGAGCCACCATCGGCGTGGCCATGGAGGCCGGATTAGCCGAGTTCGGCGACGGCCAAGCGGCCATCAACATGATCAAGGAGGTCGGAAAAGGCACACCGCTAGGCCGCATTTTAGGCAACGGTGCCGCAGCAGTTACCGGCCAGGTTTTTGGTGTGGAACGAGTTCCGGTGGTCAAGCGTCAGGCCATGCCGGCCTATGACCCTCGGGCGGTGCAGGGGATTGGCGTCACCTACGCAACGTCAACCATGGGGGCCGACCATACGGCCGGCTATGCCGTTGGCCCCAACATTTTGGGAGACGGCGGAAGCGTGCCCGCACTTAAACCGGAAGGCCAGGTGGAGTTGGCCAGGAATCTCCAGATTGCCACCGCAGCTATCGATTCAACGGGCATGTGCCTGTTTGTTGCCTTTCCTATTCTGGATCAGCCAGAGACCTTCAACGCTCTGGTCGTTCTGATTGGGGCCTTCATTGGTCAGCCTATGACAGCCGAAAGCGTTACCGAACTGGGTAAAGCCATCCTTACAAATGAGCGGGAGTTCAATAAGGCTGCAGGCTTTACAATCAAGCACGACAGACTGCCGGACTTCTTCAAAAAGGAGACCCTGCCGCCTCACAACATCACGTTCAACGTCACGGAGGAAGAGCTCGATACGCTATACAATTGGCAATGGTATAGAGGATTAAAGGGAGAAAAAAAAGGACACAACACACATGGCGCAACACCAGCGGCACCAGTAGCAAACCACTCTTTGGCATAACCGTTGGTGATATGTTCGACAAAATCGCTGCCAAGTATTAGCAAAAGGAAGCCCTTGTCGTACGCCACAAAAAAATGAGTTGGCTGCCGATTGTCAAAAAGACGCGGGTTGATTAAATCGTATTTAGCCATGACTGGCTCTTAACCTGAAGTTTGACAGCTGCGATTCTGAAATCGCTGTAGATCCGCATAAAAAATTGTAAGTGGCTGAAATTACGTTGTCGCGTCTGGAAAAGGTAGTGTCGTTTATCAAAACGAAGCTGCTATTGGTGGCAATTGCAAATACCTGCTATCTCAGTGCACCTCCCGACCTACCCTTCGAGGTTGTATTTTCATCTATCAGGCGAGCCAACATCAACCTCGATTAGTGGTGCCAGCTCAGCCCGGTGAATCACAGTGAATTAGATCGACACTTTGTAAAACCGCTTTCTCAAAATAAAAAATTGAGATCTATCCATAGCGGGGTTCCAGAGTAAAAATCGTCGTTCTCTGCGGATATTATTTGCGGTTCTGCAGGTCTGTAATCCCGCCACCATGATTTGAATAGCATAAGTATATTTCAAATTGATTATACAGACTCCTCCCTCTAACCTTGCCAAAAACATTATCTTAAACGCTATTCTAAGCAACCTTTCGAACAAAACTATGGTCAAGTGAAATACCAGTCATGCGCTGTTAACACCGAATGGTTTGATGATGACGATCAGGTGTGGCAACAGGGTCAGGGCGGCAACCAGGGCAATCAGCATGGCCAAGCTGGTAAAGATGCCGAAATAGATCGTGGGCCAGAAGCTTGAGAATACCAGGATCGAAAACCCGATAATGATGGTCACCGAGGTGTAGTACATGGCATGCCCAATACTGTTGTGACAGCGGTACAGGGTTTTGATGTAATCGCCGTCGGACTTGATCTCCTCTCGGAACCGATAGATATAGTGAATCGTATCGTCCACGGCAATGCCGATACTGATGGCCGCGATAGTAATGGTCATCATGTCAAGGGGGATATTCATCCACCCCATCACCCCCAGGACCGCACCCGCCGAGAAGAGATTGGGGAAAAGCGCAATCAAGGCTAATTTAACAGAACGAAAGAGCAAAAGAAACATCAGCAGCAACGCCAGGGCAACAATCCCCAGGGTCTTGATCTGTGATGTAAACAGACTTTGCAGCATGTTGTTGTACAGCACCATCATCCCCGCCAGCCTGAATTTATCTTTTTTTATTTTCAATTGATTGGCAAGATCATGGTTGATCTTTTGGAGAAAAGCATTGCGATTCAGCGATGGCATCGAATCGATAATGCGCATGGTAAAGCGGACTTCATTATTTTCAAAATTGATGTAGGGGCTCAAAATAAGATCTTTATAGTCGTTCGGCATTTTCGAATAGAGCACGGCCATTTCGAGGCTGTCCAATGACACACCGTCGTTGAGCCTTCGCCCAATCTTCAACAACGTCGCCAGGGAGAGGACCTTACCCGTTGCAGGCAAGGCCTCCAAATAATCGTGGACCCGCTCGATGGTTTCCATTCTGTCTTCAATGAACCAGTATTTATTGGGATCTTCCTTCTCATCCTGCTTTTCGAATGGGTCGTCAAACACATCGTCTTCCTCGGCGATATCCGCCTCCGGCGAAACGGCATCGAACCTGAGGGTAACGTCAAGCGGTGTGGTACCGCCCAATTGTTGATCGATGACCGCCATGCCCTGGTAGATCTCTGTTGATTTCTTGAAATAATCAATGAAGCTGTTTTCCACTTTCAGTCGATACATCCCCATCACGGTCAAAACCGACAAGATGACGGTAACGACCAGAATCGCCGTTCCGTGAGAATGGGTCAACCGGGCAAAAAAATTGGGGATGGAGAAACGAAGATACTTGGGTGGCGTCGGCGGATCCGGCTGTTTTAGCAGAACAACACAGGATGGAAACAGCAAAAATGTGAGCGTCAGGGAAAAAAGGATACCAATACTCATCATCCACCCGAAATGGACGACAGGCTTGATATCGCAAAGCAATAGCGAGGCAAAGCCGGCGATGGTGGTAAGGGCCGCATAAAGACAAGGAACGAACTTGGACCGTACCGTTTCCTGTACAAGCGTGTGGTGTTCTGCCAGGGGGCGAGTGATCTGGAACTCACGATATCGTACCATCAGATGGACAACGATAGCCAGGGTGATAATGAGCTGCAGCGAAACAAAATTGGAAGAGATCACCGTCACGTCCCAGCCAAAGGCGCCAAGCACACCCATCATGCACACAACGGCCAAAAAACAACAGAGCATGGGCACGAGAATCCAGCGCACACTTTTAAAAATGATACCTAACATGAAAACCAAAAGCAAAAATACGCCGATGCCAAACACCTTGAGATCGTTTTTGATGAAACCGATCATGTCATCCGCAATCATGGAGATACCGCCCAGAAAAATTTTCGCCTCGGAACGGTGTCGGCTTAAAACCGAACGAATCTGCGCAATATTCCGATGCTGAACTTCATTCATCTGAATCTGGCGTGTCCGGATTTCTTCTATCACGGCCGCTAACCGCTCGGCATCTTTTGGGGACAGACTGCTCTCGGCCTTTTGATCCAGGTAGCCGTTTCGTTCAGTGATCAGGTCCAGGTAGGTCGGATCGGATTTGATATTGACCACGATGGCCGTGGTGCCCATGTCTGGGCTGACCAGCAGGTCGCGGTAAAATGGACTTTCCCGCAACTCGATTTTTGCCAGTTTTTTATCGACGGTCGGTGATTTCAGATTGGGGATCTCGTTGGAGATATCTGCATAGGAGATGGGCGGGCTTTCCAACAGCGGCACATCCAAAATGGTGAGCACCGAATCGACCCAATCCATGGCCTCGAGTTCGTCCCGCAGCCGGCCGAGTGCGTCGAGGTTCTCTTTTGCTAACAAATCCCCTTTTAAGGGCGTGTAAGAGACGAGCAAGAAGTCATGCACCCCATATCGCTCGCCAACTTGCCTAGCGTAACGTAAATCTTCGTCATTTTCCAGCAGGAGCGCATCTGCCGATGCGTCGATCCTGAAATCCCTGGCCTTGTATCCCAATATAGCAATGAGAATCCCAAGGCAGATCAAAACCCACACGGGATGATCCAAAACAATTTTGCCGTACCAGCGGCTGAATGTTCGGAATTTCTCTGTCATTGGAGCCTAACTCCTTATATTCATATGTACAAACTACATTTGAGGGGCAATGTACTGGAACCCCTTCGTTACAACATCAAGCCCCCATAAGCCAAATGGCCGAGGATAAATCCCGGCCATACTTTCATGCTCTTCAATTTAATGTCAATAGAGTGTCGTACTATTAATTAATCGTATAGCACGATTTCATTGAAATTTCATCAACTAAGGCATATCTTCGAGCGCTATCGGTAAGCGACAAGCGGTCGCACACGCGGACAACTCTTATCCTCTGTTTTTTCAGGAAAATCCAATCCGGCCGGCGACAATTCCTGGAAATGATTGCCCGGCTTTCTATTTTAAGATGATATCTGGCATTTTTAGATTAATTACGTTAGTCTCTCTCCTCTCTCGCGGAGTGCATCTTTTCCTTTATTGTTGAATATGGAGGATATCTCAAAAAGTGGCGAAAAAAAAAGAATTTCTAAAAAACATTCATTATTTCAGAGCATTTGCCATAGTAAACATTGTAATTGTTCATGTTTGGAGCATTCCTGAAATGTATAAAGACTATAATCGGGCATTATACACTTTTGTCGATATTACCAAGCAAGTGCTATTTCATGATAGCACAATTTATTTCATCTTTATTTCCGGCTTTTTATTCCACCACCTCTCACCCACTTTTGAATTAAAAAAATATTATAAAAACAAGCTTTTTTACGTTTTTTTTCCATATCTATTCATAACAATGTTAATTTTAATATTTAAAAGCATAGATTACTCGAATTTTTCACTCTCTTATAGCATTCCAATAAAATTGGTCGTTGAAACCTTTATATACGGCAAAGCCCAAATTCAATTTTGGTATGTTCCATTTATTTTCATCGTATTCTTAGTCAGTCCAATAATCTTAAAAATTCCTAAACATTTTTTCCCGTATATATTTATTTTATCAAGCGTTCTGCCATTACTCGGTACGAGAACAGGCACTCGCATTTCATTTTGTCAGTATATCTATTTCTTTCCAATCTACCTTCAGGGTGTATGGGCATCAATGAATTATTTCAGATTCCTATCATTGATTCGTTCAAATAAAAACAAATTATTTTTTATAGCATTTTTTTCTACTCTTATGCTTATATATCTATCTGACAAACCTTATTGTCTTGGCATGATAAATATTTATGAAGCATTTCATTATCTTCAAAAAATTTCAATATCATTTTTGGTCATCATTGCTTTAAAAAAAATAGAACATAAAGATATACCGATTTTAAATTTATTAGCGACATATAGCTTCTCAATTTTCTTTATTCATTTTATGATAGGCAATGACTATTTTAAAAACTATTTTTATTATTTGATTCCTGATACATCCTTATTGATATTGGCAGCATCAATAACTTTTATTATTATCGTTATTTTTGTAACTCTCATTATTAGCATGAGCATAAAAAGATTATTAGGTAATCAATCGAGATTTTTGATAGGCGTATAAAAAATATGTAGATCAAACCGCTGGATAGATTATTCCGACAGCCGACACATAGGTACGAAATCTTAACAAAGCCTGATTTGTTTGTTATTATTATAATTCGTTGATACCTTCTTAAAAAACCGCAGCAGGTTCCTTATGCCCCCTCTGTTCAGATGTCTTGAGCCATCGATCCGGGAGATTTTCTTTATCAACCCGCATTAATACAGCAGGAGCATTGGAAAGACCTGCGACACTTTCGTCATCTCTTGCGATCGTTGTCATATTAAGAAGTCTTTTATATATCCTCTCGTGACGAGGGTTAAACGTAAACAGCATTGTCTCAACACCGTTCATAAGAGCATGATCAACCGTCTTCTGGATCAGCTTCATGACCACTTTTCTCACATTTCTGCATGACTTCCTTGTTGCGATGCGCCATGAAGCAGCGAGCATACGGTTTTCGAGCCGGATCTGATTACATTCCTCTCTAAAGTCCTCATCAACATGCATTCCATAAAGCCCGTCAAACGTTACGGAATTCGTCCCTATAACTTTACAGTTATCAAGGGCAACAAGCACAGTAGTTTCAGGTATACCATCCAGATGAGGATAATGAATAAGTTTTCCATGAGGCTGCTCTTTAATATAACCCTTCTCGAGATAGGCATCATGCACGATCCTGTACACTTCTTTCATCTCCTGCGAAGTCCTTACAGGCCTTACCCTTATTTCTTCATCTTCATGATGAAAGCTATCTCCATGGGAAACCAGTTTCAGTCTTTGAGTAATATTTAAACTTATTTTCTCAACATTTCCATTCATAGTATGATCCTCTCTTAAAAAAATAGCAATGTATTATCATTACGGCTTCCTTTGTACAGAAGCCCCTCCCCTGCCTTTCTGCTTCGCACCCTCTCCTGCAGCCAAGCGATATTCATCCGTATCCTTGCAGAATGAGAATAAACCAATAACTCGACGATCAAATTTTTAATACGAGATTAGAGAATTTGTGGTAACAGCTTATTACAATGCCCTCGGGTATCAGCATCCAACGGCAGTTTAGAAAAGCAGTATTTAAAGCGACTCAGGAAGAATAAAGGTAAAACCAGTCTATGAGGAGGATACTGCTATTTAGATATCATTCAGTTTTTCAATTACTAATCATTTAAAAACACAAATGAGATAAAGTACAACAAACACCTTAATCTCCAATAAATATAATTTGTTTTATCTCATTTTTTCTTTCTCATGATGTTCTCTTTTTAACTTGAATTAACACCTCACTGCAATTTGCTACATTAGAGAAAAATAAATAAATGTCAAGAGTATTTTTTGAGCTCTTTATTACGCTCCAATATTGCATAAAAAAGATAGAGAAATATCGCTAATAAACATGACTACCTTCTATGAGATAAATCCGGCTGTCATTTTTGGGATCAACTATCGGTGGATTCCAGGATCAGGCGATTTTTTCTTTATCTCTTTTTCCCTATAGGCTTCGCATGGATAAGCCCTGGCGAGTCGGAAAAGCCTTAAGACCACCAGATCCAGCGACGCCAGGGGATCGCGGTAAAAGACTGCAGCATTCACCCTTGACGCCTTGACTCTGTCGCCCTTAAGGCTTCTGCAATATTGGGGTAAATGCCACAGAGAGGGAGCAGCAATTTAATTAAAAACTAAAGGTTATTTTAGTTGCACCATAATACCATTTGTCTTCACTCCAGTCGCTATCTGGATTATCCAAAGCGATTACACTGGCCGTTCCATCCACCATATGCCCTTCGAGTTTGAACACCCAGTAATCGTTAAGATCGAAACGCAAGGTCATTGCCAAATCTTTTTGCCAGGCGCCATGGTCAGCCTTCCCACGGGCGACAAGCTTATCGCCATTTTTGTCATCTTTGTCCGGATATAATTCTGCATAATATGCCCCAAGGGTGAACAAATCAGTGAATTTATAAGATGCGGCAAGATAATAGCAAACCTGTGTGGTATCACTGTTCAACAGGGTTGATTCGATATCATTGTCTATCCAATGATATTCACCGCTAATCACCAAACCATTCCATGTAAACTCTAATGAAAAGATTTGGCCAAAAAAATCTGCATCAGCTACCACAGCGGTGCCACCGATGGTTGGATAACTTTGATCTATTAAAAGTGTTGAACGTACACTCCCTGATGAAATCGAATAGTTCAGCAGGAGTCCTTCAAGCGGCGTATCCCAGCGAATGGCGCCACCGTATGTTGTGTCATAGTCGTTCTCGCCGCTCTGGGTGGCAAGGCCCGACATCAGATTATTGGTATATTTTGCCTCTCCGCTTTCACTATCAGCTGAAACGGCACCACCTACAAACTGATAATTCAAGTCTCCTATGACACCGAGGGGAATAACGCCGTAAAGCCCTCCTCCACTGACGGCGTTGAACGTCTCACGTAAAAGGCTCTTATAAATCCCCTGGGGCATGATGATTTGCGTATAGAGCATGTCCATGTCCTGTATTTCGCCGTATAACCCTGTGGGTAATTTGATTTTTCCTGCGCGGATACCCAACCAGTCTCGCCAACGATAGTCTCCATAGGCCCAATCCATGGTCACTTTATTATTGCTTATATCTCCCAAATCCCGACTGAAAAGTTGGATACCGACTCGAAGACGGTCGCTTTGTTTTTTGCTAAAATTGATACCAACCTCGTTAAACTCGAAGGTACCGTCAATACTATTGTGGGCCAGGTAATTGTACTCATCGCTATACAGAAAGCCTTGTGAGACAAATCCATGCACATCCACATCCGCCAGGGAGGTCGCCTCTGCGGGGGCAACTATAAATCCCAAACCAAGCAACACTCCCAAAAGCACCGTCATACCAACTTTGTTCCGATTCATCGATTCGCTCCTTTATTATTTCTCATTGACAACTTTTACAGAAGTCACATCAGTGGAACTGGATACATATCCCACGGCCAGTTCACGTCTGGCCACATAAGCGACCAACTCGCTTTCCGTTGAGAATGATTTGGGTTCTGCGCCTTTCCCACTGAATATCTGCTTTCTCCAGAATGCAGAAAATTGGGATGGTATCTTTTTAACAAAAATTTTTAGAAACGCTTTATGGACATCACCAGATGTGAGTATTACAACTTCAATGGGGCGACCATCGGACCAAGTTGTCTTTTTGCCCAGAAACACGCGCTTGATCATTTTTTGATCCATTGTGTCCACCGGGGCATTGGGGCTGGCAATTACACGAACATCTGCAGCCTCAACCGTTTGCCACATGGTTATTATGGCTATTGATAACAATAATCCGGCCACCATTGATCTCGCAACAATGCTCCTTCTTTTCATCTTTTTCTTCCTCCTGCGATTTCGAAATACATAAATAGACAGCTGCCGTTCAGTTGTAGCTAACTTAGATGATTCTAGTTGTTATAGACCTTATTTACAACAGAAAAAAGGAACAAGCTTACCGAAATTTAATGTTTTGGACAGTTTTTTGAAAAAACAATGAGATGTTTTTTGAACGAATGAAATTAAGTGCTTCATCGCTATCAATGTTAACGTGCTGATTTTTTTAAATTAAATATGCCCAAAAAATTATCCGGATTATTGATATACCGTGAGAAAAAAAAATCAACTATGTGCAATAATGAGTACCCTCATTTCTCTATTGACTAAATTGTGCCTCTTTATTATAGCCGCCGGCCGACCTGTGCTTAGGGTTAAAGCCAACTCCTTGCAAGTACCGAAAGCGTTGAGAGGAACTTTTGATCATTACCATCTTTATTCTCACCCTTGAGCACACAATTTGCATAACTTAATTGGGTTGGGATTTTGAATTTAAAGATTCAACGCCCAAACAACAAAACATAATTACAAAAACAAAGGGATCTGAGTAATGATGGTGATCAAACCAGCGTTATTCTGCCTATGGCCGCCCCTCCCAACCCAATGTCAAACAATACCGCATCAAGTAAATTCTCAACAGTCAGTTGAGGGCAGCTCAATGTTTCCAGGATCGAGTATTTTACGGTCAGCGGTGCAAGGGTCAAATTGGCCATTTCTGGATGGATGCTAATTGGCTTTTTTATTCATTTTCAGCAACCGCCTTTATTCACAGCATACCAGTGGAACCAGGTACCCAGCCTATGGTCAGATCGTATTCGATCACATAAAACCAATTCACGTTCCGAGAAAATAGTTGGGAGGTGAGGCATTTCATATAAGCACTTGTTCTCTTCACTCGGTTAATAAGAAACGGCCATTTACTCATTTTTTCTTATGTTAGATCACTCAAAGTATGGCCAAAATCACTATCGATTTAAAAACGTGAGCCTATTCGAGATTTCTCAAAATTTTAATAGATTGATCTACATATACTGTGAGAAAGAAAAAATCAACTATGTGCAAGAATGAGTACATTCGATACGTTATTGATAAAAATTCTGTATTGTTGTGCTGGATACAGATGGGTATTCCCTGCCTGTGGAATCCAAGTTCCTTACAACAACTGAACGCCTTGAAAGGTTTTTTCTCTTTATCATCGATTTTTTTAACCTGTGAGCATGCAACTTGCATAACTTGCAAAGTGTTGGGATTCTGAGTTCAATTTTTTCCCGCCAGGTCCATACGCAAGTTCCCATACATCGCTTTTTTTGGATCACGATGTAAAAATGAGGAACAAAATCCCCATTGATCGTTAATAACCGTCGACGGGGTTGATGTCCCTTGAATGGACCGGTCCAATGAGTGGTGAATAGAGAAGTTCGGTTCCATTGCCAGGCACCGTTGCGTTGCAAATCGGTTAAACGGATAGGCGGATAGGCGCGATCGCTGCTGTTATCCCACTCTATTTTCATGACGACACAAAAAACGCGCAACCATCTGCCGTCGATCAGACGTTCCGACGGTTTGATCCAGTGACCAAACAGCAAAGCGCGCAACTGCCCCAAAAGAATGTAACCAATTATTGTTTTGTATATTTTTACCGTCAAGAAAGGGAGTTTTTTATGTTCCAAAGAATAAGCGTCAGAATAGCCATCGTTGTCAGCGCTTTTGCCATTATCATGATCACGACTGTTTTTTTCTTCACCATATACAAAATGGGCAATTCTATCAGTGAAATACAAACACGTGGAAAAGAATCGTCCATTATTGGTGCAAAAAGCGTGGGTACGATAATCGAAAACGCCATCAGTTTTAAAATCCTCACCAAAATTGATTTTTTCGATTCTCAGTTTGTTCCCTTGAAAAACACGGAACCTCAAGAATATGAAACCAAATTCGACAGATTTCTCAATGGTGCATTATCGCCGATCTTCCATGAATATCTTCAGAACAAAGATGTTGTTTATGCAAGAGCGGTTGATCTGAATGGATATGTACCGGTGAAAACCATTATTGATAAAAAATTACAAAACCCGGTCATTGATGCCTCTGGGAAACAGATACTATTGGATGACCGGACGAACAAAGCATCGCTTGATGATAAAAAGGGATTGGTTCAAATTTATAGCGATGATAATGACATTACCATCACTGAATTCTCTGCACCGATCTATGTTCAAGGCATGCGATGGGGAACATTCTTTGTGGGATATAAGAATTATCCGGCAGCCAATCTTTCAACTTTTTTTACCCCGCTACTGTTGATTGAATATATCATCTTTTTGATAGTTGCGATCCTCGTCATTTTTTTAAGTGTCAACTATTTCCTAACACCGATCGCTCAACTTTCAAAAATGACTTCCAGTGCCGCCGACGGCAACATCGACGAAGAAATTTCTGTTGCCGGCAACTCCGATCTTAGTGATTTGGGCAGAACGATCAATCGTCTTCGGATCAGCATGAAGGTAGCCATTGAACGCCTTTCTATCAACTGATGTTAAATAAATGTGTTATCTACTGATCTTATAACGACCAATCCATTCGACTCTTCGTTGATGTGTATTTGGGGTGTGTAATGAAAAAAATAGCAGGCGTAATAGTGTTAGTCACGGTATTGTTTACCTGTTTGCAGGTTTATACGGCTTTTGCTGAACGTATCACGACTTATGAAGATTTATTGGTAGCATTATCAGAAGGGAAAAGTTCACAGCATCGAAAAAATGTTTCAGACTTGATTTATGGGTCTCAGAAAACAATGATCGATCAATACAGTAAAAAGAACGTCATTCCCAGTTCTGTATCGCGCTATTTTAAATTCAAGGATCCCATTGCCATCCACCCCATCAGCGACCAGTATTTTGCGGTGTCATTCAACGCCGAAACAACCAAACATAATTACAAGAACAAAGTGATCTGGGTTTTGTTTTTCAACCGCTCATCGCCTGGTGAAATAAGTTATGCTCAAAGATATCTTTCCTGGGAAAATCCAGATGATATCAATCAATATCTTAAATCTCCTGAAAAAATGTTCTGCAGACAACTAAAAACAGTTTATGGAATTGATTGTAAAGCGCAATACGATGAAGATACTCGTTCGGAAAACAATCCAACGCTTAAAGAAGATATCCCCCCTTCGTACATTCAAAGTGAAATGGATCAAAAAGCCAATATCGATCATACTCACAATGGTTCAGATATTGTTGCAGGGAAAATAAAGGCCGAATTTATTGACGAGGCCATTTGCCGTGACAGCGAGCTCAGCGACGCCATCGCCGCTTTGAAAAATGGTGGTGATCAGACCAGCGTTATTCTGCCTATAGCCACCCCTCCCAACGCGATATCAAATCGGGTTGACCAGCTTGAATTGCAGATGAAGGAGAATATGGCTTTAAGAGCTGAAGTAAAAGCCTTGAAAAAAACGGTGCAACAGCTAGCCGGCCTGCTGGCGGGGGTCACCCGACAAGACGATGAAATCATATTCAGCGGCGTCAATATTCACCTGGTCAACGGCAACCAGGCCACCGATGGAACACCCAATGGGCGCGGCAACTTGATTGTCGGCTATAATGAAGCCGCCACAACTCAAATCAGTAATGCCCGCAATGGCTCCCACAATCTGATTATTGGAAAAAATCATTCATATACATCTTTTGGCGGGCTTGTGGTCGGCGAATCCAATTCGATCACCAAGCCCTGTGCCGTGGTCAGCGGCGGATTCAATAATACCGCATCGGGTAAATTCTCAACCGTCAGCGGTGGACAACTCAACACTGCCAGCGGCGATTATTCAACGGTTAGCGGTGGATTGACGCGAAAGGCGGAAAAAAATAACAACTGGGCGGGTGGAAATCAATATTCACCCAACTAGCGGCCAGTTGGGCTTGGTTCTAAGGGTGCAGATATTAAGGGACGGTTAAAAAAAGGCTGAACCCATTTTACCCCCTCGTTCCCCCATGCAGAGCGTGGGAACGAGGGGGTAAAATCTACAAGCGATTGCCCCGGTGCTCCCCACGCAAAGCATGGGAGCAAGCCGACACACCAACATGGATTTTTTCGTATAAGCGGTTTTTAAAAACCAAAAGTAATCTTGGCAACACCGTAGTACCAATCACTTTCGCTCCAATCCGTGTCAGGGTTGTCTTGCGTTAAAACGTTGGCTGTCCCGTCCATGGCATGGCCTTCGATCTTGAAAACCCAATATTCACTTAAGTCAAAACGCAAAGTAACCGCCACGTCTTTCTCCCAAGCGTTATGATCGGGAAGGCCGGCAGCGACAAGCTTCTCTCCATCTTTGTCATCTTTGTCAGGAAAATACGTTGAATAGTACGCACCAAGGGTAAACCAGTCGTTGAACTGATAAGATGCAGCAAGATAATAGCTCAAACCGGTTGCATCACTGGCCAAGGTAGACATTGCCATAAAGACCGCCTCCATTCGCCGCATTTGAGGTTTCCCGCAAGAGGTCCCGATAAATACCTTGGGGCATAACGATATTGGTACGAAGCATATCCATATCCCGGATATCATTGTAAAGCCCCACGGGCAGTTTGAGCCTGCCAGCGCGAATCCCCAACCAATCTTTCCAGCGATAGTCGCCATAGGCCCAGTCCAGCGTCACTTTGTACTCATCGCTATAGATGTAGCCTTGTGAAATATAGCCATGGATATCCACACCACCCAGGGATGCGGCACTGACCGGGGCAGAAAAAAAGATCAAACCGGCCGACAAGAAAGTGGTATTGTCAGAAAGCAAAAGTCCACAGCTCCAAAATAAAATATCAGACATCATCCAGAAATCTCAGAAAGCGATGATTGATCAATACAGCAAGCAAAACTTCATTCCCAGTTCTGTATCGCGCTATTTTAAATATAAGGCGCCAATTGCCATCCACCCCATCAGCGAACAGCATGTTGCGGTATCATTCAATGCCGAAACAACCAAACATAATTATAAAAACAAAGTAATCTGGGTCTTGTTTTTCAATCGCTCATCGCCCGGCGACATACGTTATGCTGAAAAATTCCTTTCCTTGGAAAAGTCAGCCGAAATTGCTCAGTATATCAAATCCCCTGAAGATATGATTTGCAACAAGCTAAAATCAGTTTATGGAATGGATTGTAAAACGCAAGCCGTTGAGGATACCGGATCGGAAAACAATCTAACGCTCAAAGCAGATATGGTATCCCATTCGTTTATTCAAAATGAGTTAGATAAAAAAGCCAATATCGACCATCTTCACAACGGCTCGGATATTATGGCAGGGAAAATAAAGGCCGAATTTATTGACGAGGCCATTTGCTGCGACAGCGAGCTCAGCGAAGCCATCGCCGCTTTGAAAAATGGTGGTAATCAAACCAGCATTGTTCTGCCGATCCCTACCCCCAACGCGATGTCAAAGCGGGTTGACCGGCTTGAGTTGCAGATGAAGGAGAATATGGCTTTAAGAGCTGAAGTAAAAGCCTTGAAAAAAACGGTGCAACAGCTAGCCGGCCTGCTGGCGGGGGTCACCCGACAAGACGATGAAATCATATTCAGCGGCGTCAATATTCACCTGGTCAACGGCAACCAGGCCACCGATGGAACACCCAATGGGCGCGGCAACTTGATTGTCGGCTATAATGAAGCCGCCACAACTCAAATCAGTAATGCCCGCAATGGCTCCCACAATCTGATTATTGGAAAAAATCATTCATATACATCTTTTGGCGGGCTTGTGGTCGGCGAATCCAATTCGATCACCAAGCCCTGTGCCGTGGTCAGCGGCGGATTCAATAATACCGCATCGGGTAAATTCTCAACGGTCAGTGGAGGGCAGCTCAATGTTGCCAGTGGGGAATATTCAACGGTCAGCGGTGGATTGACGCGAAAGGCTGAGAAAAATAACAACTGGGCCGGCGGAAATCAATATTCAACCAAATAATATCCGATTTTTACGCGTTCATCATCGTTGACCACGATCAAAAGTCTGATGATTCACAAACATTTTTTGGCCAAGGCACCGAACCGAAACAATGTTGAGTCGCTCGGGGTCGATATCGACCTTTCGCTCTGCGGTTTGCCCCGTGGTGCTTCGAACGGTTAAGGTGATGGGGGATGTGCCAAACGTTCCACAGTAAAAAAGAACCCTTTTGGGCGCCAGATTCCATGCCCGAATATCAGTTTTGTACAGGACTTGATTCATCCCCGAAAGGAGGATTTGTTCAATCTGGAACAAAGCCGTATTTTTTCCTTTTTTCGTGGTCTCATCGAGAATGGCTTTGTCTTTAATGGTTTGGGACACGACTCGCAAGGTTGCCTTGGTGATGTTTGCCACAAGATCTTCATCATATTGTTTAAGCGCCAGCAAATCCAGATCGGCCAATGCCTCCATGCGATCGTTCACCGTGGAGGAACCATCCACAATATTGATGGTCGACACACCGGTGCGTGTCGTCTGAATTTTTGCCAGAGAAAAATGGGTTAATGTCTTGGAGACCGGATTATAGAAAGGCACTTGGAAATTTTCTTTGTACGGGGCAAACCCTACCTGGGAAAAAATGTAGACATTGGTCTTTGATGTCAGTGAAGCGGGATTGTTTTTAAAATCGCGATACAGGCGTTTCACATAGCGATTGTCTGTCAGGGCATCGGCATTTTTTAACTGGGGTCTGGCATTTTCCCACTCTTGATTTAGTGCGAACACAAGGGCGGAAAGCAGATAGGTGTACCCGTTCTCATATGAATTTCTTATATTTCGGATCGCCTGTTGCTGCTCACCATCAAGGCCTGCCTTTTTGGTTAATTTTCCGACTTCCGCATCCATATCAAGGTTTCCTATTTTTTCCTTTTTGGCCTTTTGTTTGACGGAGGTCTTTTCCTTGGCAATCTGAGCCGCCTTGAACTGGGCATATTCTCTAATACGACGGTTACAATTGATCGATCTTTGCACTTCAACCCTTGCGGCATTTAGATTTCCCATCATCAGGAAGTTCGTGGCCTTGATGTTGTGGATATATATTTTCTCATAGGACGCCATCTCATATTCACCCGATCCTTCACCGATTAAAATATCAAGAAAATCGGTCGTCGTGTTTCGGGCATTGAGTTTGGCCCGTTCCTCTCTTTTGGTGTACTTTACATATGCAGATTCAAGAATCGTATTACTGTTTTGATAGTCTTTCACCAACGGGTACATGGCGCCAAGCTCAAGCAGGTCAATCAAGTCGGCGCTGCCATCAATGTCCCCACTGCGGTTATAAATGGTCTTCTCAAGAAAACCGATATCCAATGTTCCCTTTTTAACAATGGCCTCTTTGACCGAATTCATCCGGGACGTATGCATTTGGGCGGCACATCCAACCAGAACCGCCAATAAAGCCAGAACACGTATAATTCTTTTAAAGGAATTTATCTTCATGGTTTAGAAAATTTGATAATCAAAAAATCGTTGCCTTCAACCGATTCGATTCTTGTTGCAATTCCTTTTCTTTCCAATCCAGACAGCAGCTCCCTTTGAAAATCAAACTTTTTTCCAAGATAATTGATGTCCACTTGAACCTGATCGGAAAACTGGTTGCGCACATTTTTATCCCGGTACCCGCCTAAGTTTTCGATTACACCGACAATGGTATCCAGATCATTCGGGCCGAATCCCTTAAACCGGCAGGTATAAAGCGTCCCCTCATTGGTTTGTCGTTCAAAATAAGCAAGGGTGTCCGCCATTGTGTTTTCGGCAACCTGTTGGGCCAGCCTGGATACCGCTTTGGCGACCATCGGACTCTCATAGTAATTCGTCTGCATGCTTTTCGAAGTTCTGACCCGCTTGGATTTTGCATTGGAAGCGATCAGTTCCGCGGTACCGGGTGATATGGATTGAATCGATAGGGTCAGTGTGACTTCTTTAAAATATGGATTGGAAAGATCTCCTCGATCCGAGGCATCGACGTCAAATAGCAATAACAGGTCGGCCTGGTACGTTAACGCCAAGCGGGACATGCCCTGCAAATCGGTATTGGCTACACGGTGCTGTTCTGCCTGTCGAACAAAATCTTTTGCAAAGGAACGCTTGATCACCATAAATCCCTTTTTCAGGAAGGCATCGTTGATCGCGCGTCCCGCCTCCTTGATCACGATGGTACCCGCTTCTGATTCGCCATCTTCTTCCGGCAGATAGACCACCATAAAGCGGGGATTGCCCACGCGCTGTTTAAGAATACCAATGGCCCTTAAATCCGCTTTGATATCTGCCGTATCCACGGTCGCTTCAATGCAGGTCTCAACTGCTTTTCCACTGGGCGTCAATCCTTCTGACGTCACCTTGTAGTCGGTAACGTATCCTGACGCCCGAGAGTAGATCCGATCCTGGATCAAAACAGCGTTATTGACGATCGTGTCGGAGTCAATAAGCGTGCCAAGGCCCATTTCAACGGCATTTCTTTGGGCATCCTGCAGCGCCTTGGTCTTTGCCCGCCCAATGTTGCCGTCCTCGACCTGGGCCATCCCACAGGCCTGCAGTGTTTTTGGGGCACCATCAACCACAGAAGGAAACATGAGCAGCACACCAACCATGAAGATCATGAATCGTCCGGCACCGGCGTGGATACCGGTTTTGATTTCGCTTTGGAGGCTCGCTTTCATTTTACGCTCCTGTCGGGTGGATGATGAGCCGTTGATTACCATCCAAGAAGTCTCTTCTTGGCAAATTTTCTCAGTTGGGTTTCATCGGCCCATTCCAGGGTGCCGGTTTTAAAGTCCACCATTTTTAAGGTAAATTTATAAAAAACATCTTTGGTGTCCTCGGTAATGGTTCGAATGTTTGTCAATTCACCATAAATACGATATCTGGGGGCCTGCTGATCAGAAAGGTAAAGCTCCCGATCCTCATCGCTTATCCTTGTCTCAAAAGCCTCTTCAGCGGCTCTTTTTTCGTAGTCCTGCCGTTCGCTATAATCCACGGCAAAGCGGACCTTCCCGCTGTTCACGATTTTTGTGGTAATGGAATCGGTGATCGATTTGGTATCGATATGTTCGTCGGTTTTATTTTTTACCGTATCGACTCTCACCAATGGACGCTGGCCTCCGAAATCAAAACGCTCAACCAGGGATTGAGCCATATTTTCAGCAACGATAATCAAGTCTGTTGCACTGAAGGTTGTATAGGCTTGCCCATCATAGCCTGGATCGACTCTCTCGGTCTTCATTCCTGTGGCGCAGCCCATGAAAAGAAGTAAAGAAATGATCAAAATCAACGCTTTTCCGTTGATAGCCATATGTTGCCTCCTTAATAACCATGCTGACGGTTCTGTTTATTACACTCTGTTGAAATTAATACACATTTGATTTGATCTAAAAGTATCGGGCTCAACCTTAATAGTGGATACGGATGTCCCCCATTTGTCAAGCCATTTTTTCCATCGCCGCTTTTTTGCATGGCAAAGCGCAGTTTATCCAAGGTAACCGCAGGTAAGTCAGGTTCATCGGGATCGCTATCGGAATCGAAAGTAGTTACAGTGTCCCCTTGTTTGTTGATGGGGATTCGGTAACCATCAGGCTTGTATGTCCATGTATCGTTTCTTCTCGATAGCGATACCGATTTGGATTATCAAATCGATCCAAATGCGATTGAAAGAATTCTTAAGAACCTGCACTGCGGGTTATATTTTGTGGACCGCCATCGGGTAATCACCTACTGGAATAAGGCGGCTGAGGAAATCTCAGGATATACATCAGACGAGGTTATGGGCATGTCCTGCTATGACAATCTGCTGATCCATATCGACGCGGATACCATGGATAGCATTATTGAAAGGGTTGAGGCACTGTTGTACAAAAGCAAAAAAGATGGCCGAAACCGCTTAACCATGGGGTAAGGGTTTTTTCCCTGGGACGAGGAGGCACCCGCTGCAGCGCTGCCGGGCAATGACGGCAGAGGTGGTAGCGTTTATTCGGTCAAGCAGGTGCCCCGGCCCTTTTTTCAGGCGCTGAGCTGCAACGCCCCGGTTGGGCAGCTTTTCACACACTCAGGATCTCCACCACACAGGTTGCAGTGGATCAACTTCTCTCCGGCAACGAAAAGCGCACCAAAAGCGCAATCTGTTTCTCTATTGTTGTTGTTTTCCCAAAAAAAGCGTTTTCTCAATGTGGCATCGGATTTTTTCCCCTCGGATTGAAGACAGCGCATATTCTTGCACTGTCTGCAAACCACCGGTTGATGATACGCATGATTGAGATGACCGAATTTGACACGGATGGCCGAGGCTTCCCGATGCACCTGACCGCAGTGGGTCAACGAACAGGTCACTTCACAGATCAAACAGCCGGTACATTTGGATTTGTCTATTTTTACGCGCATTTTTGCACCTCTTGATTAACAAATGATTCTAAATTCAACTGGTTGACCGTCTCCATGGTGGGAATGCCGTCAGAATTCCAGCCATGCAGCTGGTAATAGTCATCCAGCAGCATCTCGAATTTTTCTTTATCAATGTACTCCCCTTTGGTGGGACCATCGGGAATCGGCTGGTTGAAGTAAAGATCGGGCAGGTAGTCATCCTTTCTTGAAATGCCTTCCCGGTTGATAAACAATCGCTCGGTTGTGTAAATTCTTTCCCCCAGGGCATACAGGTCCCGATCGGTCATCTCAAAGCCGACGGCCTTTTCCAGCAGCTTGCAGATATCAAAATAACCGATCGCGTTGATACTGCTGAAAACACCTGCCAGGCGGCAAATCCCTACGCTATCGGTGACCGCATTGAACAACTCATGCCACCAGACCATGCGGGCCTTGCCCGTATAATCCTTGAAGTCTTTGCCGACATCACCGCCATAAAATTTGCTGAGAATTTCTCTTGGATAGTTGACCACATCGGCCGAAGGGCGGCTGCGCATGTGACAAGTGCCCCGGGTGGCAACGGCCAGCCCGAACCCCAAGGCCTTGGCTGCCCGCTCGTCGGTCATTTCAATGGAAACGTTTTTAATGGTCAACAGATGTTTTTGCGCTGCGGCAGGGAGTCTGTTGACGGCAAAACTGCCCTCGGCCACGATATCGCCAAATCCGTTGCGGTAAACCGTGTCGGTGAGCAGCCTTTCGATGGCATTGTGGTCGCCCCAGCCAAGTTCATATCCGACATCGTCCTTGGTAATGATCCCCTTCTCATACAGGGTAAATGCATAACCCAGGTAATTGCCACCAGAGATGGTGTCGATGCCGTATTGGTTGCAAAGCTCGGACAAATAAACCACCGAGTCCAGATCCAGGTTGCCCAGTGTCGGCCCCATGGATGAAATGCTGGCATATTCAGGTCCCTCTCCCTTGGTCCCCTTAAAGCGGCCCTCCTTGATTTCAAAGCGGTGCCGACAGTGGATGGGGCAGCCGAAACAGGACACCGAGCCTTTGCTCATCCGGTTTTTGAAGTTTTCGGCATACAATCCCTTGCCCTGGTCGCCGACCGTGGTTCGACTGTGGTACTTATAACTGGTCCAGCCTCTTTGATTGGCATTTTGAAACAGGATAGGCGTGCCATATTCTCCCAGAGCCTTGGCCCACCCACTGCTGGTGGCCTTGGCGCTGGTTTCACGCAGCAGGTCGATATACCCCTTGGGGTCGTGGATGGCAAAGGGCCGGTTGCCTCTGACGGCAATGGCTTTGAGCCGTTTGGATCCCATCAGCGCCCCCAGTCCGGTCCGGCCGGCGGCATTCTTGGGGCCGGTGATGATACAGGCAAAGCGCACCTGGTTTTCTCCGGCCGGTCCGATGCATACACTCTGGACCCGGTCATCTTGGAGCTCGTCGCGTATCATCATCTGGGTTTCACCGGTCATTTTACCCCACAGATGGGTGGCATCCCTTATGCTGATCTTCTCATTTTCGATATGCAGGTACACGGGCGACTGGCTTTTGCCGGTAATTACCAGATGGCTGAAACCGGTGCCGGCCAGCTCCGCGCCAAAATAGCCGCCCACATTGGAATCACCCAGGTAGCCGCTTTCAGGGGCTTTGCCAGAAACATTCAAGCGACCGCCCAACACCCCGGTCAGCAACCCGGCCCCGAAAATCAATGGATTTGCCTGATCAAAGGGATCGATTCCCTTGGGCGCCAGATGGGTCAGATAGTACATGTTAAGTCCCCTGCCCCCAAAAAACTGTTTTCGCAGATGCAAGGGAACGGGTTGAACCTCGACCTCACGGGTGCTTAAGTTGATAAATGCGGTTTTCCTTTGCAGCGGCATGGGTATGTCTCCATCAGTTATGAGGTGGATATTGTGTTGCCAAAAACCTTTTCAATGTCGATCTGTCCACTCTATTAGCGAGACTCATGCCATATTTTTTTACAAAACAATTTCAATAAGTTGTATTAATAGCGCTGCATATTAACGATATTTAACGATTGAAATCATTATATTTCGTGATATTCATTAAATATCATGATAACCTTATTGGCAACCAGCGGGTAATTTGCACAGCAACGAAAAGGAGGAGCGCATGCAGGTGGATGAAAATGATTTTTTTCGGCAGGCGACGCTTCACATTTGCAGCAGTCTGAATATTGAAAAGGCCATGCAGCGCTGCTTACTCTTCATCGAAACCCATATGCCGGTATCGTGGATGTCCCTTTACATATATGAAGACGATACGGGCACGATTTCAAATCTGGCCACGGTATCGCGCCGGGGAAGTGTGCCCCCGTTGCCGTCGATCGCTTTGCCCAAAGCGGCCATCGCCCAGATTGAAGATGAGTTCGCCAAATGGCAGGACGTTAAGATCGTCAGCAGTCCGGAACACGATGCGGTTTCGCATGCCGTTTACGAACAGACCGGCAAGGCCGACATCTCCCTTCTGGTCATGCGGCTGGTGATTGAAAATAAGCGTCTGGGCGCATTGACGGTGATCGCCGAACAAAAAGACTGCTACCACAAAGCCCATGCCGAACTGATCGGACTGCTCAGAAAGCCGTTTGACATCGCGGTGTCCAACGCCATCCGCTACATGGAAATGGTCAAGTACAAGGACATGCTGGATGCTGAAAACCGGGCGCTGAACCGGGAGCTTTTCCATCGCTCAACAGACGATATCATGGGGGCTGACACAGGGCTGAAAGGGGTCATGGAAATGGTCCGCCAGGTGGCGCCGCTAAACAGCCCGGCCATGTTGTTGGGCGAGACCGGTGTCGGCAAGGAGGTGATCGCCAACGTCATCCATTATTCGTCGCCACGCCAGAATGGGCCCTTCATCAAGGTCAACTGCGGTGCAATTCCGGAAACCCTTTTTGACAGTGAACTGTTCGGTCATGAAAAAGGCGCCTTCACCGGTGCCGCCTCCCTGAAACGGGGATATTTTGAACGCGCCCATGGAGGAAGCCTTTTTTTGGATGAAATCGGAGAATTGCCCTTGCAGGCCCAGGTCCGGCTTTTACGGGTTCTGCAAAACAAGGAAATCAACCGCGTTGGCGGCACCCGGCCCATCCCGGTGGATGTAAGAATCATCACGGCAACGCACCAGAATCTCGAAACGATGATCAAAACCCGGCAATTCCGTGAAGATTTATGGTTCCGCCTGAATATTTTTCCCATCACCATCCCGCCCTTAAGACACCGCAAGGAAGATATCCCGACCCTGTTTCATCATTTTTTACAAAAAAAGGCCAAAGACCTTCGAATCCACACCCTGCCGCCGGTCCATGCCGCTGACATCCAACGGCTTCAAGCCTATCAATGGCCGGGCAACGTAAGAGAGCTGGAAAATCTGGTTGAACGCACCCTTATTCGCAGTCAGGGTCGCCAGGCAAACGCCACGCTAAATATTGAGACGTTAGGCGGGGTTGACGGTCCGTACGCTGATCAGCCGGCGGATCAGCCGATTGCACCGGCGTCCCTATCCCTGAACCAGGCCATGGCCGAGCATATCAAGCAGGTGCTTAACATGACCCAAGGCAAGATTTACGGTCCTGGCGGAGCAGCCGAACTGCTGGAAATAAACCCCAATACCCTGCGCAGTCGCATGAAAAAACTAGACATCCCCTTTGGGCGCACAGCCCCTTGAGCCCTATTCCCTTTTTCCGGTTATCCGGAAAGCTCCAGCTGATATCTGTTCCAGCATAGGAGAATGAATTCAACGGATCTATGGACCGGTGTTAAGTGTTAAGTTTAAAGTGTTAAGGAAAGGCATCCTACCGATTCCTATATAAAGTTAGATCCGATCCACCACTTAACACTTAACACTTGAAACTTAACACTCTTACAAAACAACCTTGTCGGGAGCTTTTCGTCTCTAACTTGAGCCTTCCAGATAACCGGATTCCCTTTTTCCATTTTTTCGGAAGCGCCGCAATCCAGCCGATCGCGCATTATTTCGACCGTTAGTTTGGCGCCCGGTCGGCTTCCCGCATGCCTGCAACCGATAAATGAACATCAATCATTTAATTGATCAGCGGAGAATCGATTGCCAATCGATTGATTATTTAGTTTTATTTTTTTTCTTGACTATCACTCAATTCAAAGCGTAGTATTGCTCTGCAATAATATTTTATCGCATAGCGGTAATTTATATAGAATTATTTGACTGTTCTTTTCCGGTTCAACGATACGTTTTTCACCAAGAGAGGTAACAATTGCCATGAGTATGGAGCGCATACACAAGCAGATGGAATGGCTGAGCAACAACCTGTCCTATTTCGGTTCGATCGCCCTGTTTGCAATGATGTTGCTGACCACCATTGATGTCATTGGGCGTTATTTCTTCAACAAGCCTATTCTTGGTGCATTCGAATTGACCGAGTTTCTGGTATTGATTCTCATTTTTTCTTTTCTGGCCCCCAGCCAGGCCAAAAAAAGTCATGTGGCCGTCGACCTCATATTTCAGCATTTGCCCGGTCGACTGCGGGCCCTCATTGATATCGTCAACCATTTGCTTTGTATGCTGTTCATGGCTCTTGTCGCCTACCGATGCTTCATCCGTGCCCTGGAAATAAAAGAGTTCGGCGAGGCCACCTCCAACCTTGGGATCATCAAATATCCGTTTGCCTTCTTCGTCGTGTTTGGTTGTGCGGCGCTGAGTATTGAATATCTAAGAGACCTGATCCGTTTGCTTTTCGCCAAACAGAAGGGAGACTATTGATGAGCCCTCAACTGATAGGAATTATCGGCATTATCTTGATGTTTGGATTGCTGGCCATGCGCCTTTATATCGGCATTGCCATGGCGGTCGTAGGCTTTATCGGTCTGGGGGCCATCGTGGGGTTTGAGGCGGGTGTGAACATATTGGGTGTCACGCCAATGGCCGAAGGCTCCTCTTATACGCTGAGCGTCATTCCCCTGTTTGTCCTCATGGGGCAGTTTTCATTTATCTCAGGTATCAGCACCGATATATACAAGTCCGTCTATTCCTGGTTCGGTCATCTCCGGGGCGGTCTGGCCATGGCCACCATTATGGCCTGTTCGGGGTTTGCCGCCATCTGCGGCTCATCTCTGGCCACCGGCGCCACCATGGGGATGGTCGCCATTCCTGAAATGAACCGTTATGATTATGACCCGCGCCTTTCTACCGGGTGTGTCGCCGCCGGTGGTACGCTGGGGATCCTCATTCCGCCCAGCATTGGTTTTGTGATCTACGGTATCCTTACCGAGCAGTCCATCGGCAAGCTTTTCATGGCCGGCATTCTTCCGGGCCTTTTACTCACAGCAATTTTTTTGGCGGTCATCTGGTTCCGCTGCTGGCTGAATCCCGACTTTGGCCCCTGCGGGCCAACCACATCCTGGTCCCACAAATTTAAATCTCTGGGTGGCACCTGGGGCATGATGCTTCTTTTCGCACTGGTCATGGGCGGTATCTACCTGGGATGGTTCACCCCCACCGAAGCGGCCGGCATCGGTGCCTTCGGCGCATTTGTATTCGCTCTTTTAAAGAAAAAACTGACTTTTCGTGGCCTGCTCGATGCCCTGGCGGAAACCGGTAGAACCACGGCCATGATCTTTTTGATCATCATCGGGGCCAACATCTTCTCTTCCTTTTTAGGCATTGCCCGCATTCCGATGCAGTTGGCCGACCTGATCGCCGGCCTTGAAGTCAACCGCTATTTGATCCTCACCGCCATTGTATTGATTTTTGTGGTCCTGGGATGCGTCATGGATGCCTATGCCATCATGATCCTGACCGTGCCCATTATTTTTCCCGTGGTGCAGGCAATGCAGTTTGATCCGATCTGGTTTGGTGTGCTGATGGTCATCGTTTTAGAAATCGGTCTGATCACCCCCCCTGTCGGCTTAAACGTGTTCGTACTCAAAGCTGCCGCCCCCAATGTGCCCATGGGCACAGTATTCAGGGGGATCTGGCCGTTTATGATGGCAGGTATTGCAGCCATTGTTCTCATTGCTGTTTTCCCCGAGATTGCGACGTATATCCCCAATCACATGTAATTGGCATGATATCGCTTCTTTTAAGAGGAAAGCATTAAGGATGGCAAATTCAAGACAATTTGTAGAGTCCTTAAACCGTGGATTCAAACTGCTCTCAATCGTGTGCAAAAGCACAACGCCATTGAGCCTGTCTGAATTATCCAAGCAGAGCAATTTGAGCATCAGCACCATTCAGCGGCTTACCTATACCCTGCAACAGATGGATCTGATCGATCGGGATCATCAGACCAAAAAATTCAAGATCGGCCCGGAAATGATCACGCTATCATTTACCGTGATCGACAACCTCGCCCTTAAAAAAGTGGCCTTCCCGTATATGCAGGAACTAAATGATCAGATCAACGAAGTTGTGTCCCTGGCCGTCTTTTCCGGCACCCAAATCATTCTGATCGATTCCATTGAAACCCAGCAAATCCTGAATGTCAGCACCAGCGGCGGGGTAAGCATTCCGGTTCATGCAACCGCATCGGGCAAGGCCATGCTGGCATATATTCCTGATGACAAGGCAGATTTCTTGTTGAGTAAGCTCAGTTTCGAAAAATTTACCGAAAACACCATCACCTCAATTCAAGCATTCAAGGCACAGCTTCAAAAAGTGAGGGAAAACGGATTTGCATGGTCTATCGAGGAATCGAATTACGGATTGAATACAGTTGCCGCTCCAATCCGCAGGAACGATGGCGATGTGCTTGCCGCACTTCTGGTTTTAGTACCAACGGTCCGGGTCTCAGAAGCCAAACTGATTAATGAATATGGCCCTCAGGTGGCGAAGATGGCCAAACGGATTTCCTTTGATATGGGATTCAGAGAAAAAGATGCCGAATGATGCATTACGCTTTAAAAACGTAAAGAACCAATTTGTTGGTGCCACAAGCGCACCAAGGGGCAACATAACTAAAGAGGAGGAGGCTCATCATGAAAAGGACCGCGACACAATCTGTTTTTAAAATTTTGGCGATCTGCTTTTGTCTGGCATTTCTTTCACAAGCTGTTATGGCGGCCGACGTTGATTTAAAATTTTCCCACAGTTTCTCTCCCATGCACACCATGCAAAAAAAAGTCTTCGAGCCGTGGGGGAAAAAACTCAGTGAAATCACCGGCGGTAAGCTAAAAGTGACCATGTTTCCCGGCGGGGCCCTGGGCAAACCCGGCGATCAATATGTATTGGCCGAGCATGGCATCGCCGACATCGTTTATCTTCTGCATGATTATTCACCAGGCCGTTTCCCGGTCACCTCACTTTTCGAGCTTCCGTTCATGACGCCAACGGCGCAAACCGCCTCCGAAGCCATGTGGAAAACCTTCGAAAAATTTCCCGCGCTTCAGAAAGAGTACAGCAAGTACAAAGTATTGGCGCTTTTCTGCCACCCTGCAGGCCATTTTCATACGACTAAAAAACCCATCCGGGCCATCGGCGACTTCAACGGTCTGAAAATGCGTACGGCCAGCCCATGGGTCACCGCAGCACTGAAAAACTTTGGTTCCATTCCTGTGGAAATGCCCATTACCGACACCTACACGTCTCTGGAAAGAGGGGTTGTCGACGGAACGGTGGTGCCATTCGAGGGGTTGGGGATTTTCAAGCTCGACGATCTGGTCAAGTACTCCACCATTACCGATTTTTACACCGTCACCATGGCCGTTTTGATGAACAAGCGCAAATACCAGAGCCTTCCGGATGACTTGAAAAAAGCCATTGATGAGAACAGCGGACTGGTCATGTCTTCCTGGTGCGGGAAAGCGTACGACAAGGCGGAAGTGCCGTTCAGGCAGCGGGCAGTCAAAAAAGGCGTTGAGCTGATCACGCTGCCGGATGGGGACATGCAGAAGCTGCACGCCCAGACCCTGCCGCTGCGCGATCAGTGGGTTGCGCAGATGAAAAAAAGGCGCATCGATGGAAAGCCCGTTCTGGATGGCGCACTGGGCTTCCTTGGTTTGGAATAACGGTAATTTGTAGGTTGGGTTGAGGAACGAAACCCAACGAGGTTGGAAGAACATGGTGTTGGGTTTCGTTCCTCAACCCAACCTACATTCCTCAACCCAACCTACATTTCTGATAACCGCCCACCGATCCTCCCCTCACCGATCCTCCCCTCACCGTCTCTCCCCCTCACCTTTTCTCCCCCTCACCTTTTCTCCCACTACAGCGGTACAGCGCACTACATACCTCTCAGATAATCCTCAAACGCTGCTACAGAATCCTTACCGTCCGACGTGGTCACCCCCTTCAGCCATGCGCGATACACGTCCGGATGATCCTTGAGCCATGCCAGACCGGCCTTTTCCGGTTTGAGGCCTTTATCGGCATAAACGGCCGTCATGATCTGGTTCATCATGTCAATGGAAAAGGTCATATTCTTCACCAGCTGCGCCACATTGGGCTGCTCCTGGTCAAACCCTTTACGAATATTGGTCCACACCGTGGCTGTACCGTCATTGGGGCCAAACGTCGCATCGGTGCTGCCGGTCAGGTAGGTCATGTCGATTCGCTCGTTCATGCTGTGCGGCGACCATCCCAGAAAAACGATGCAGCGCTTTTGTTTGACGCGGGACTGCACTTCGGCCAGCATGGCCACTTCACTGGAAGGCATGATTTCAAACTTTCCCAGGCCGAACAAATTGTTTTCAATCATGTTGCGGATAATCAGATTGCCGTCGTTTCCGGCCTCGATACCGTGAATCTTCCAGTCGAGTTTTTCGCCGTATTTTACGATATCGGAGAAGTCTTTCAGTCCCCCATCAGCGCAATAGCTTGGCACAGCCAGCGTGTATTTGGCGCCGGGCATGTTGGCCACATATTTTATCACCGATCCATCGGAAAAAAATTTGTTGGCCACCGTGGCCATTGAAGGCATCCAATTGCCAAAAAAGACATCCGCGCTGTCGCTGGAAAGGGCCGCGTAGACAAATGGAACGCCGTAGACCTTATTCTCCGCCTCGTAGCCAAGGCTCTTTAAAAGAGATACCGCCAGCTCGCTTTTTATGGTGACCCCGGTCCAGGCCACACTGGCGATCCGAATTTTCTCGGCGGCAGAAGCAATTGTCGTAACCATCATCATCATGGCGATCAAGGCGATCGAAAGATAGTATTTCCTGACGTAATGATTCTTCATTATTTCTCCTTTTGTATAGCTATATACCAAACCAGTTGATTGGCTGCGTGGCATGGTTCTGATAAACATGTTTGACTTCGGTATACTCTTCCAATCCCATGCGTCCAAGTTCCCGGCCCAGGCCGGACTGGCGATAGCCTCCCCAGGGGGCCTGGACAAAGTAGACATTGAAATCATTGATCCAGACCGTGCCGAACCGAAGGGCCCGGGACACACGCGCCATGCGATCCGGGTCCCGGGTCCAGAATCCGGCGGACAATCCGTAGATTGTGCTGTTGGCCCGTTCCACCACCTCGGATTCCGTAGCAAACGTCTCCACACTGATCACCGGGCCGAAGACTTCTTCCTGAACAATGCGCATGTCGTTGGTGCAATCGGTGAACAGCGTTGGCAGGTAGAAAAAACCGTTTTTCAGGGCCGGGTCGTCGGGCCGTTTTCCGCCTAACACCAGGCTGGCCCCCTCTTTTTGGGCAATGGCCACGTAACGTTCCACCTTGGCCAGGTGATCGGCTGAAATCAGCGGTCCCATCTGAACGCCGTCGGTGAAACCGCTGCCCAGTACAATCTTCTGTATGCGCGCCTTCAAGGCTTCCACGAACCGCTCGTAAATGCCCGCCTGGACCATGACCCGCGCACCGGCCGAGCAAATCTGACCGGCATGGAAGAACACACCGTTAAGGGCGTAGTCCACGGCCAAATCAAAGTCGGCATCATCAAAGATGATATTGGGATTCTTGCCCCCCAGCTCCAGAGCCACCTTTTTCACGTTGCCGGCGGCCGCACGCATGATGGTCTTGCCGGTGGCAATGCCGCCGGTAAAGGAAATCAGGTCCACAGCGTGATTTTCCGCCAGCTCGGCCCCCACATCGATGCCAGGACCCAGCACCGTGTTGACCACGCCGGGCGGAAAACCGGCCTCCTCGGCCAGCTCGGTGATCCGGATTGTGGTCAGGGGCGTAATTTCACTGGGCTTCATAACGATTGTACAACCGGCGGCCAGGGCCGGCGCCATTTTCCAGGAGGCCTGCAAGAGCGGGTAGTTCCAAGGTGAGATCTGGCCGCACACCCCCACGGGTTCGTGAACCAGTCGGCTGGTGGTGTCTGGATTGGGTGAGGCAATCTGCTCCCCGGCGTTCTTGTCGGCCAGTCCGGCAAAATAGCGGAAAATCCCGGCGATGTCGTCCATGTCCCAGCGGCTCTCGGTCACGGTTTTGCCCGTATCCAGGCTCTCCAGGCGGGCCAGGTCGGAGTTCTCCCGCTCCACCAGATCGGCCAGCCTGAATAAAAGGCGGGCCCGCTCCACGGCCGGCGTTTGCGGCCATGGGCCGGTATCAAAGGCGCGCCGGGCCGCGCAGATGGCGTCCACGGCATCTTCACGCGCTCCTTCAGCCACCTGGGCAATGACCGATCCATCATAGGGATTGATGATTTCACGCTGCCGGCCGGATCGCGCCGGCCGCCACTTGCCATCGATGTACATGTCTTTGCGGATCATGCGGCCACCTCCGGTTGTTTCTTCTCATGTTGATAATAGGGCAGCGACTCCGGCGCCAGCAGCGTATTGCCGAGAATCAGGTCGGCTGCTTTCTCAGCGATCATCATCACCGGTGAGTAGATGTTGCCATTGGTAACAAAAGGCATGATCGAAGCGTCCACCACCCTCAGGTTGTCTACACCGTGGACCTTGAGCTCCGGGTCGGTCACGGCCATGGGGTGGGTGCCCATGGCACAGGTGCAGCTGGGATGGTAGGCGGATTCGCCTTCGCGGGCTACAAAATCCAGTATGTCATCGTCGCTCTGGACGCTCTCACCCGGCGCCAGTTCATCGCCGCGGAATTCATCAAAGGCCGGCTGGGTCATAATCTCTCTGGCCTTGCGGATCGCCTCGACCCACTCGCGGCGCTCCTGGTCCGTGGACAGGTAATTGAAGCGAATGCTGGGATAGACCGACGGATCGGCGGAAGTAATCTTTACCCGTCCTCTCACGTCGGTGTTCATGGGGCCGATATGCACCTGATAGCCGTGCCCCTGGCGCGGTGACGATCCGTCGTAACGGATGGCAATGGGCAAAAAGTGAAACTGGATGTTGGGATAGTCCACCCGCGCGTTGCCACGGATGAATCCACCGGCCTCGAAATGGTTGGTGGCCGCCTCACCGGTGCGGCCGAAAAGCCACTTCAAACCGATCCACGGCTGACGATACCATTTTAATGCCGGATACATGCTGACCGGCTTTTTGCAGGCATACTGAACGTACAGTTCCAGGTGATCTTGCAAATTCCGCCCCACGCCGGGCAGATCCTGGACCACGTTGATGTTGAGGGCCGTCAGATCATCGGCCCGTCCCACACCGGAAAGCTGCAGCAACTGCGGCGAATTGATGGCCCCGCCACAGCAGATGATCTCACCGGCATAAACGCGCTCTACAGTCTTGCCTTTTTTGTATTCCACGCCCACGGCCCGTTGGCCGTCAAACAGAATGCGGGTGACCAGGGTGTTGCATTTGACGGACAGGTTGCTGCGGCTTTTTACCGGATGCACATAGGCCCGGGCCGCGTTCCAGCGGCGGCCGCGATAGCAGGTGCGGTCAAAGCGTCCGAAGCCTTCCTGCTGAAACCCGTTGACATCTTTGGTCAGCGGATAGCCGGCCTGGCGCACGGCCATGAAAAAGGCGTCGAACAGCGGATTATCGCACTCCGGTGTGGTCAGGTATAAGGGCCCTGTGGCGCCCTGATAGGCATCGGCGCCGATCATGCGGCACTCGAAACGCTTGAAGTAAGGCAGACAGTGGGCGTAGGACCAGTTCTCCAGCCCATCCTCCCGGGCCCACTTCTCATAGTCCAGGGCATTGCCGCGGATGTAGATCATGCCGTTGATGCAACTGGAGCCGCCCAGCACCTTGCCCCGGGGCTGATAGATCCGGCGACCTTGCATGTACGGCTCGGGATCGGACTCGTACCACCAGTTATACGTTCTTCCGGTCAGCGGGTAGGTCAAGGCGGCAGGCATGTGGATGCGAAAGTCCAGGCGATGATCCGGCCGGCCGGCTTCCAGCACCAGCACCGCGTGTTTGGGATTGGTGCTCAGGCGGTTGGCCAGCACGGATCCGGCAGACCCGCCGCCGATGATAATGAAATCGTATTTTTTCATGGTTTTTCTCCTTCAGTACGACTGCCGACATCTGTCGGCAAAGCAAATGAATCGGCAGGTTGGCGGCTGTTTTGTTCTTCAACACAGGCTCTGAGCAGCCCATAGTGCCGGTTGATGCAGGAGAGCGCGCGCATGGGCTCACCCTCGGCAATGGCATGGGCGGTGTCACGCCAGTTGGCAGCCGCCTGGGACCGGTATGCGGGATGTTCATAAAGGGCGTAGTCATGGGAGCTGAAACCCATCTGCAGGGCATGCATGACCCACTCGAACAAGGGACTCCGGGCCATGCGCACCAGCATGAGGTTGAGCTGCCGATCCAGTTCGCTGGTCACGGCCAGATCGGGCTCGGGTTCACCCATCATGGCTTCAAACTGGCGTACTGCTTTGACCAGCGCTGTTTTTTCCGCCTGGCTGCCGCGGGCAATCGCCAGCACGGTAATGGTGCGGTCCATACTCTCACGGAATTCGATCAGTTTTTCCGGGGCCACCGGGTGCTGCTTGAGAAAAAGCGCCAGGGATTCCGACACATTGGCCATCTCCAGCTCACGGACATAGGCGCCGCCCTTGACGCCTTTACGCACATCGAGAAGCCCTTTTTGCTTGAGTATTTTAATCGCTTCCCGCACCACACCCCGACCCGTGCCGAATTGAACCTGCATGTCGCGCTCGCTGGGCAGGCGTTCACCCGGCTTGAGCCGTCCATCCAGGATGGCCGCTTCCAGGTTCAAGGCAATGTCCTCGCTGGCACGACCGCTTTTTATCGGCAAAAATTGACTTTGAATGTGTTTTTTTGTCATTTTTGGTACTACCATTTAATGATTATTAAATGTATTTTTATTGGTTTTTGCCTTTATTCCATTGTATACCCTTCGCAATGGTACGACCATTTAATGCCATATTGTTGATCCCCTGTCAAGCCAATGATAAAGTCTTTGTTATCCCAGGATCTGGATCAAGTTGAGCTGGAAGTATTTGCCGGGAACTTCGGAAAGGTGATTTGTGAGTAGTAAGACGTGATTTACTAATTATGGCAAACGGCCAGTACGGAGATACCTATGCGATTCATACAGGCAGTCGGGTTTACGCTGGTAGTGTTACTCGGGCCATGGCAGGCAGACATTCAATGCCAGACAGATCGCGGGCAGGCGGGAGCATCGGATGTGGCGGACGAGCAGGATTTTAAAGATTGGTTGCAATCGCTTCGCCGTGAAGCGCGCGTCAAAGGCATTTCAGACGCCACCTTGAATGCTTCCTTGAAAGACATCGCCCCCATCGAAAAGGTCATCTCCCTGGACCGGCACCAGCCTGAGTTCACGCAAACCTTCTGGTCGTATATCAATCAACGCGTGAATGACAAGCGGGAAAAGCGCGGTCAAATGCTACTGACCACCCATGGCCGTCTGTTGAACAAAATCCAGAGCGCTTATGGTGTCCCGGCGCGCTATATCGTGGCATTTTGGGGGTTGGAGACGAATTTTGGCAGTTATTTAGGCGATTATAGAGTAATTCAGGCCTTGGTCACCCTGGCCTACGACCAGCGACGTGCCCAATTTTTCCGTGGGCAGCTCTTGGATGCCCTGCAGATTATCGACCATGGCCACATCTCACCGGAAAAGATGATCGGCTCCTGGGCCGGCGCAATGGGGCACATGCAGTTCATGCCGTCCACGTTCATCGGCCACGCCGTGGACTACACCGGCGACGGCCGCAAGGACATCTGGCAAAGCCTGCCGGATGCCTTTGCGTCTGCCGCCAACTTTCTGGTCAACATCGGCTGGCAGCCCGGTGAAACCTGGGGCCGGGAAGTGAGGCTGCCGGAACACTTCGACTTGACACTGGCCACGCTCGGCAAAAAAAAGACCTTGAAGGCGTGGTCGGCATTGGGCGTACGGCGCGCCAATGGTGCCCCCCTGCCTCAGGCGGACATGCAAGGCGCCATTATTTTGCCCCAAGGCCACAATGGACCGGCATTTATCGTTTATGAAAACTTTCGGGTGATCCTGCGCTGGAACAACTCTTACAATTATGCGCTGTCCGTTGGCCATCTGGCAGACCGGATCATGGGCCTGCCACGGATCTTGAACGGTCGCAAAGCACAGCATCAGCCGCTGTCCCGCAATGATGTCAAACAGATTCAAAATCGCCTCAATCAGTTGGGTTTTGATGCCGGCCGGTCGGACGGGTTGCCCGGTCCCCGTACCAAAGCCGCCATTCGCGTTTTTCAAACGCAACATGCCTTGCCACCCGACGGCTATCCCTCCCCTTGGCTGCTTGAAAGCTTACTGGCATTGCCGGTGCCGCCACAGGATTGATGGCGCAGAGGTCCTGCCCAGCCCCATCATATGATTTGACTTGCCGTTCAGCTGACGATATTGTCATTAGATCCACACGGATCGTTGTTGATATGAAGTAAATGGAATCGATCCAATTAAAAAACCGCCATACAACTGGCTTATCTGATAAACGAATGCCTGACTATCAACTCGAGGAGGGTATCATGCCAATTTCAGTGATGATTCAACGCTCATTCAATGATGTGGAAAAAGCAGCCAAACTGGCCCCGTTGATTGTGAAACTCCGATCACTGGCCGCCATCCAGCCGGGCTACCTGACCGGCAAAACATTTCGCTGCCTGGATTGTCCCGGCGAGTACCTGGTAATCAGCACCTGGAACAACCTGGACACCTGGAATCGTTGGCTGAACAGCGAGGAGCGGGGAGCCATTCAAAAACAAATCGACGATCTGTTGGGAGAAAAGACACAGTATCGGCTCTACGAGCCCCTGGTGGGCGGAATTATTCCGCAATTTAAGGAGGATTCAGAGTAACGCATCGCATCTGACCGGAGCCACTGTTTTCACCCAAGCACCAAGCCAGCCGCCTGTCTTCTTCACCACGCACCTTCATCCCTGTTCCTGCGCCATGGGCTCAAACCAAGCAGCCGAGTACTTCCGATGCACTGGAGTGAAAAACCAGTTCGGCGATCCCATCCAGCGGTGTGGGGTCACGATTAATGATCACAACCCGGGCACCATGCTGACGCGCGGTGACCGGCAGGGTTGCGGCCGGCTGCACCACCAGGGAGCTGCCCACCACCAGAAACAGGTCACAGGACTGTGATGCGGATATGGCATCTTCCAGCACATCCGTTGGCAAAGACTCGCCGAAAAAGACCACGTCGGGCTTCAGGGTCCCATTACAATCCGGACACAAAGGCGGCAGGCGGGTGTCAAGCTGTTCGTACACATCTTCCATGCTGTGGCACTGCCCGCATTTTAAACAGACGATCCGGCGGGTGTTACCGTGCAGCTCCAGCACATGCTGCGACCCTGCCGCCTGTTGCAGTCCATCGATATTCTGGGTGATGACGGTTTTAAGCTTTCCTTTTTGCTCCAGCTGCGCCAGTGCCGCGTGGGCCTTGTTGGGACGTGCCCGGTGGATGACCGGATAGCGCACCTCCTTGAAAAAATTCCAATAATAATCCGGCTGCTTGAAAAAATGATTGATATTGGCAAACTTGACTGGATCGTATTTGTTCCACAGGCCATCGTCCCCGCGATAGGTGGGGATTCCACTTTCCGCGGATATCCCGGCCCCGGTAAAGGCCACCATGCGCTTGGATTCTTCAATCATACGCTGCAATAGGTCATGGCGTGTCGGATCAGACATAAGCCTCCTTTTTCATCGATGCACCACCACCATCAAATGATTATCCATTGTGGTTCGTTTCACAAAGGGTTTTCCGGTTTCAATTCAAACTTGCATCCAATGGGTGGCAAGGTTAACATTGGACGCAATAAAGCCGCGCCTAAAAAGGGGCACGACCTATACCGACGCCTTTTGGGGCGGTGGTGCTGGGGCCCCATCCGCGGTTTTGATTTTAAAGACCAACCCATCATACCCTATAACAAAATGATCAGCCTGTAACCGCCTACCAAGATGCGGCTCTAAACAAAGGGCTGAGCAAAATAACGAGATAAGAGAATGGATGAGGAGGCTTAGAATGTCAAGGATATGGGTGTTGTTGATGATCATGGCCGCCATGATTGAAGCCATGGCGCTATCCGGATGTGTACCCAAGAATGCTTATCAATATGAGGATATTAAAACCGAGTATGCCGATCTGGCCTGCCCTTTAGATGCTTCGCGATCCACCGAATCCGCCAAGGGCAAGTGTATCATCGATAAAACGCTGGCGCTCAAGGATATTCTGACCATCGCTAAAACCAACAATCCGGATCTGCTCATGGCCATGGCGCGCATTGAACGGGCCAAGGCCATGCTGACCCAATCCACGGCCCCGTTCTATCCTCAGGTGAATGTCTATACGGAGTATGTCCAGGGCGATGCCCCATCGGCATTTTTGTTCAAAACCATCGACCAGCGCAAACTCCCGCCCAACACGGATTTCAACAATCCGGGATGGTTTGAGAATTATGAAACCGGCGTGGGGGCCGGTATCAATCTGTTCAACGGCGGCAAGGATACACTCAACCGTGAGATGGCCAAAACCGGAGTGACCATTTCCAATCTTGACCGCGACAGCATCGAAAACCAGGTCATGGCCACGGCCATCAGTGCCTACTATGATATTCTGGCCGCCACCAATTTTACCGCCGTGGCCGAGGAATCCCTTGAAACCACCCGTTCACAGCTCAAGATCATGGAGGTTCGCTTTCAATCCGGCGGCGCCCTGAAAACCGATCTGCTCTCCTTGCAGGTCCGCATGGCCGAATCCGAAGAAATTCTCGTTCAGAGCCGTAACCGTCAACGTCTTGCCAAAACCGGCTTGGCGGAAATTCTGGGGGTCGAACCGGATATCCCGTTCGGCGTTCACAAGGCCCAGCCTTATGCCGTCGACATCCCCGAAGATACGGCTTCAGCCCTTGACGTTGCCCTGGTCAACCGGCCGGAGCTGGCCGGCGTGCGCGAAAAGCTGCGCCAATCCAAGATGGCCGCGGATGCCGCCCGCGCAGGATACCTGCCCCAACTGGATTTTCAAACCCAGTATTACGTGGATGATCCGGAAATGCGATATTCCTCCGAGCGCGAGAACTGGACGGCCGGGCTTTACCTGAACTGGAATATTTTCAGCGGCTTTGCCACCAAGGGGCAGCGCGCCGAAGCGCTTTCCAATCTGCGCGAAGCCCTGGCTGCGGACCGCAAAACCCTTTTGGCGGTCAAATTCGATGTCAAAAAGGCCTATCTCAATCTGGATGAAGCCGAAGAGCGACTCAAGGTGGCCACATCCAATGTCAAAACCGCAGAAGAGACGTTCCATCTGGTCAAACGCCAGTACGAAGGTGGTTCGGCAAACATCACCCGCTATCTGGAAGCCGAACTGGCCTACAGCCGTGCCAGAATGCACGAAACCACCGCCTATTTTGATCGCGAGAAAGCCAGGGCCCAGATTGCCCGGGCCATCGGGTACTGGACCCGCAACCGTGAAACCGGCAGCAAGGAAGGATAAATGATGAGTAGAAAAGCACAATTTTTGTTGATCGCATCCGGCATTTGTCTGACGGCAACTTGGCTCTTGGTCAGCGGCTGTAATAAAATCGAACCCAGCGCCTTTGCACCGGTTAAAAAGTCCGCCGCGGCCCCGTCGCAAACCGCCACCGCAATGGTCCAGCAGGCCGATCAATGGGTCGAGGCGGTGGGGACGGTACGTCCCAAAACCGAAACCCGTATCGAGGCGCGCGTCACCGGTCAGGTACTAAACGTCCAGATCAATCCAGGCGATGAAGTGGCCAAGGGGGCCTTGTTGGTGACCCTGGACAGCCGTCAGATGACATCCCGGCTGGAGCAGGCCAATCAGGCATTGAAAACCGCCCAAGCCGGCCGCGAACAGGCCAGACACGCCTTGGAGGCCGCCCAGGCCGCTTTCAAACAGGCCCAGGCCCAGTACAACCGTGTCAAAGGCTATGTCAAGGCCCAGGCCGCCACGGCCCAGGAACTCGAATCGGCCGAATCGACGTTTCGCCAGTCCGAGGCAGGCGTCAAACGGGCGCAGGAAGCACTGGCCGCTGCCGATGCCGGTATCCTCCAGGCCAAAGCCGTGGTCAAAGAGAGTACCATTGCCCTGGAGTATACCCGCATTGTGGCCCCCGAGGCCGGTGTGGTGCTCAAGCGCTTTGTGCAACCGGGAGATCTGGCCCTGCCTGGCAAACCATTGATCGCCCTGCGCACCTCCGGTGCCTTGCGCCTGGAAGCGCATGTGCGGGAAGGCCTGATCACACGCGTCAAACCCGGGGCATCCTTGACGGTTGCCATTGAAACCCTGTCGCGCGAGGTGGATGCCACGGTTGAGGAAATCGTGCCTTACGCGGATCCCAATTCCCGAACCTTTCTGGTCAAGGCGGCCATGCCCCCGGTGGAGGGACTTTATCCGGGAATGTTCGGTAAACTGCGCATCCCTGTTGATCGTCGCCGCATCGTTACGATCCCCCAAGCCGCCATCCGCCGGGTGGGCCAGCTGGAGCTGGTTCGGGTCAATGTCGACGGTGACTGGGTCTCGCGCTATGTCACCACCGGCGAACGCATGGGCGATACGATCGAAGTCCTCTCCGGTCTCGACGGCACGGAAACCATCGGCTGGGAGGTGAAGGACAATGGCTGAAGAAGCTAATGCGCCCAAGGGAATCATCGCTGCAATTGTTTATCGTTTTCTCACTTCGCACCTTTCCGTGATCATGATCATTCTTTCCTTGTGCCTGGGTGTGGCCGCCATTCTGGTTACCCCCAGAGAAGAGGATCCCCAGATCGTGGTCCCCCTGGCAGACATCTATGTCAGTGCGCCGGGTGCCAGTGCCGAGGAAGTCGAAAAGCTGGTCGCCACCCCGCTTGAGCGTCTGCTCTGGCAAATCGATGGTGTGGAGTATGTTTACTCCATGTCCAGCCAGGATATGGCCGTTGTCACGGTGCGCTTTTTTGTCGGCGAGGAACGGGAGAACTCGATCCTGAAAATCCATAACCGCATCGCCATGTACCAGGATCAGGCGCCTTCCATTGTCAAGGGCTGGGTGATCAAACCGGTCGAAATCGACGACGTTCCCATCGTCAACCTGACCCTTTTCTCCTCACAGAGCAATGATAATGAGCTGCGCCGCATCGGCGAAGAGGTGCTGGCCCGTCTGTCAGCGGTAAAGGATATTTCGCGCACCCAGATCGTCGGCGGCCGGCCCCGGGAAATTCGTGTGGAACTTTTTCCCGAGCGCATGACCGGCCTGGGCATCAGTCTGGCCCAGGTCCGCCAGGCCCTGATGGGGGCCGATGCATCCATAACGGCCGGTGCGTTCGCAAGGGGCAATCAACACATCACGGTCACCGCCAACGCATTTATCGCCGCAGCCGGACAGGTGGGAGAACTGGTGGTGGGCGTGCACGACGGACGCCCGGTATACCTGCATGATATCGCCAGGGTGATCGACGGCCCCACAGAACCTGCAACCTATTCCCGGATCGGTTATTCCCATTTTTTCAGGCAGGAAAACCAGCTGACCGACACGCCCCTGTCCTACCCGGCGGTCACCCTGGCCCTGGCGAAAAAGCGCGGCACCAACGCCGTCAACGTGGCCCGCAACATTTTAAGTGAACTGGAGGTTCTGAAAAAAGAGGTCATTCCGGACGATGTCCGCGTGGAAGTCACCCGCAACACCGGGAAAACCGCCCAGCAAAAGGTCAACGACCTGCTGGCCTCCCTTGCCTTTGCCATTGTCACCGTGGTGATTCTGCTGGCTTTTTCCCTTGGGTGGAGGGAGGCCCTGGTGGTCGCCCTGGCCGTGCCGATCAGTTTTTCTCTGGCCCTTTTGGTTAATTTTCTTTTGGGCTACACCATCAACCGGGTCACCCTGTTTGCCCTGATTCTATCGCTGGGCCTTGTGGTTGATGATCCCATCACCAACGTGGACAACATTCAAAGGCACATGTTCACCGGCAAACGCGGCCCCATCGACAGTGTACTGTTTGCCGTCAACGAGGTACTGCCACCGGTGATCATGTCGACCATCGCCATCATCATCTCATTTACCCCGCTGTTTTTCATCACCGGCATGATGGGCCCCTACATGGCGCCCATGGCCTCCAACGTTCCCATGACCGTGATTTTCTCGACCCTGTGCGCATTGACCATCGTGCCCTGGATGACCTACCTGCTTTTAAAACGTCATCCGGTCACCATCGGCGGGGATGCCGGCGGAAACGCGCCACCACACCCCACCCAGAGTCTGATCCACCGGGTTTATCGGGCCGTGGTCGCTCCGTTTCTGGCGTCGCGTGCCCGCCGCTGGATGCTGCTGGTGGGTATCCTGATCCTGTTGATCCTGCCCGTGGGATTGGCCATGTTCCGCCTGGTGCCGCTGAAAATGCTGCCCTTTGACAACAAAAACGAATTTCAGATCGTGGTCGATATGCCGGAAGGGACCACCCTGGAAACCACGGATGCGGTGGTTCGCCGGTTCGAGACATACCTTCGCGGCGTACCTGAAGTGACCAACGTTGTGTCCACCGTGGGCACGGCCTCTCCCATTGATTTCAACGGAATGGTTCGTCATTACTACCTGAGAAAAGGACCGCATCTGGCCGATCTGCGGGTCAACCTGGCGGACAAGACCCGCCGCCAGCAGCAAAGTCACGCCATTGTGTTGCGCCTGAGAAAAGATCTGGAAGCCATTGCCTCTGAAAACCATGCATCCATTAAACTGGTGGAAACACCGCCCGGCCCGCCGGTGCTGTCGACCCTGGTGGCTGAAATCTACGGCGACAAGGATGTCTCCTACCGGCAGATGATGAAAGGGGCCGATCACGTCAAGACCATCATGGCCAAGGAACCGTTTGTCACCGATATCGATGACAGCACCGAAGCCGACCGCCAGAAAATCGATTTCGTGGTCGACAAGGAAAAAGCCGCCCTTCACGGCGTATCCACCCAGCAGATCATCCAGGCCCTGCGCATCGCTCTGTCAGGAGACACCCCGGCAATGGTTCATCTGCCCAAAGAGCGCCAGCCCCTGTCCGTTAATATCATTCTCCCCCGGGACAAGCGCTCCGGTGATGTCAAGCTTGGACAAATCCCTGTTAAAAGCGCCACCGGCGCCATGGTGCCTTTGGCCGAGCTGGTCAAGCCGGTGCATGTGGCCCATGAGCAGCCCATCTACCATAAAAACCTGGAACGGGTGATTTTCGTTACCGCTGAAATGGCCGGTCGCGCGCCGGGCGAGGCGGTGCTGGATATGATGAAGCAGCTCAAATCCGAGCCCATGCCGGCCGGTACCCGGGCCGAATGGGCCGGTGAAGGCGAATGGAAGATTACCTTGCGGGTATTCCGTGACATGGGCATTGCCTTTGCCGCGGCCCTGACCGGGATCTACATCCTTCTGATCGTGCAGACCGGCTCTTTTTTCATGCCCCTGCTACTGATGATGGCCATCCCGCTGACCCTCATCGGCGCCATGCCCGGTTTCTGGCTGCTCAACCTGATCACGGGGGAAACCGTGGGCGGATTTGCCGACCCGGTGTTTTTCACCGCCACCGGTATGATCGGCATGATCGCCCTGGGCGGCATTGTCATCCGTAACTCCATCGTGCTGATCGAGTTTATTCAGGACGCCATCAAACAAGGTCTGCCGTTTAAGGAGGCAATCCTGCAAAGCGGTGCCATCCGCATGCGACCGATTCTGCTCACGGCAGCGACAACCGCCCTGGGCGCCTGGCCGATCACCCTGGATCCCATCTTTTCCGGGCTGGCCTGGACGCTGATTTTCGGACTATTTGCCTCCACCGTGTTCACCTTGCTGGTCATTCCGGTGACCTATTATGCCCTTTACCGCCGGACGCATGACGATGCCAGCCAGGCCTGACGATCGATTAATGTCAATTGACGCCGCCGATGGCGATTTCCACCCGCCGGTTGAGGCGCCGCCCGGATTCGGTGGCATTGTTGCCCACCGGGTTCAGGTCTCCAAACCACAGGTCGACCACGCGATCGATTTCTATTCCGTGGTGATCAATCAAATAGTTTTTTACATGGGTCGCCCGTCGCTCCGACAGCCACATATTGTGCTCTTCATTGCCCACGTTGTCGGAATATCCGCTGGCAACCATATACGAGTCCGGATTGGCCTGCATGTATTTAGCGACCCGATCCAGCGTTGCGTGATATTCACCGCTAATCTTTGTACTGTTTGTGGCGAACAGGATATCCTCGGCAACAATGCCAAGCACCTTGGTCACCGGTTTCATCCGCGAATAAGATGTGGTGCGGGTGGTATAAAGAGCACCGCCGATATAATGCGGATTATCAAGGAATGTGGCCAGCGGCACAACCCGTGAGCAGGCGTTGATTTTCGCCACACTATCGAGCAGTATTTTTTCACCGTCCGCATCCGCACTGCTGATCAAATAAAAACAGAGTTCATGATCCCTGGCAATTTGCTGGGCCATCTGTAATGGTTTTTTGGGACCTCGGTTAACGGTGAAGGACCCATCCGTAAACGCAATAATCGCTGTCTTGCCGGTCACGCCGGACATGAGTTTACGCAACGCGTGCAGTCCGGACTGCAGCAGGGCCGGCCCCTCGCCCTTTTCCGGCAACTGATCAATGGCTTTGCCAAATGCATCTCGATCATAGGGTTTGAGATCATAAACCGCCTTAAAGGTTCCCAGCAATGTGTCGTTGCTGGTGTAGATGTACAACCCCGCGTTATAGCCCAGATCCGGTAGCCATGCGTTACGTGATTTCAACATGTTTTTGGCCGCCATGATTTTTGAGATGGTTTTCCCCGGCACCGATGCATTGGTTGATGCCGATGCGTCAAACAGGACAATAAAATTGTCCACCGTCGGGATCAAATCGGTTTCGGTGACCCTTTCCTCGGCCAACATACTCCGGGTGACAATCTGAAACGCCTGCACCGTGCCGGTTGTCCCGACAAGCACGGCCATTGAGGCAATAAGCATCGTTGCAATGGTTTTCCTCATAATTGGTCTCCTTTGAATGATGCGGATTTCATTTTCGAAAAAAACGAACAATGCCGTCTACATGATGATAAAGGGATTTGATGCGTGGCAAAAAATCCCCCCGGTAGAGGCCGCAGGCAGAACCGATTATCAGGCCGCCGTCAGTGGCCAAAACCTCAACCAGTTTCTCAAATGATGCCATTGCAGATTTGGTGGGTGAATCAGTATCCAGCAACTCGGCATCGATCCCCGCCATGATCACCAGGGGGCTGCCCCATGTTTTTTTTAGCGCAACCAGGTCATTGGTGCGATGCTGAACCGCAGCCAATCCATCAATGCCCCACTTTTTGTAGAGTGGCACCAGCGGATGGATGTCGCCGCAGCAATGGATCAGGGCCGTGCCACCGGCCGAATGAATGGTTTGAATGGCCTCAAGATAAAAGGCGCCGCAAAGCGTTTCAATGTCGCCGGGACTGATCAGGGGGCCCCGATCGGCGGACAGATCATCGGCGATCACGACACCATGAATCCCGCTGGCCATACATCTTTTGATCAATTCGATGGTCTGTGCATGAATCGCCGCGTATGCAGCCACAAGTTCCTGCCGCTGGCGAACCCAATCCATCAGCACCTCCATCAGCCCCTTTTGGTTGACCAGCGCCTGAAACGGGCCATCCACAACAGCGGCCACATAGCCATCCCCATACCGTGTGACATGGTCAAGATCTTGGATTTCAAAATAGCGGTAACCCAGATCCGGTACATGGGCCGGATCACTGGAGACCGGCAGGCAAACCATGTCCTGGCCCAACTGCTCGGCCAGCCGAAAATGATTGGCGACCGTATCCGTCAGACCAGCGCGTTGAAAGAGTTCACTGCCGAGCCAGAGTTCCGCCCGGGGAACGGGAAACACGGGTTGATGACCAAGGGCGGCCTTGATTCGCGACATCGCAGATTGTGGATATGCTTGCATGGTACCGATCATTGATCCCTTCATGAATAAGTTGCGGTCATGGTTCAATCGGTAAAATTAACAGAATCAGGTAAAATTATCCATACCAGTAATCAGGCATATCTTTTTTGACGGAAGTATAGATGCCTGAAACCGTACATTGACCTAGTGCTATTCACAATGCTTCAAATTTAATAGTTATTTTTTGTCGCTTATTGTCAGTATTAACCCAAAATTACATATTTTTTCACTGAATCAGTCGGATTTGTTGACCTTTTATCAACGCCCATACTATTGGTGGCGGTCGCTTATACGATCAATGATTAATGAGATAAAATTGGCTTCAAACAAAGGCAACAACAAGTAGATGTAAGGAAAGCACCCCATGAAAGTTATAGTTGGATTCGATGACACGGATGTGATCGGTTGTGGACGCGGTACCGGCAAGTTGGCCCGTTGGTTTGCCCAGAAACTGCCCGAGGGCGTTACCCTGCACGGCGCCGTGCGACAGCAACTGCCGGTGATCGAGGGGATTCCTTACACCTCACAGAACAGCGCGGCTTGCCTGATTTTGGACCATGTTGAGCCGGAGCAGGTCCAGCAGGTGATCGATCAGGCCGCCGAGCATATCCACGAGCATTTCATCGACGGCAGCGACCCGGGCCTGTGCGTTGTTCCGGTGGACAGCAGCAGTATCGATGGTCTGATCAATTTCGGACGGGTGGCCTGCACCCGCATCGTCACCCAGAAAGAAGCCATGGCATCGGTCAATGGGTTCCATTTGTCGGGCCATGGCGGCACCGAGGATGGCATCATTGGCGCCGCCGCCGGGGTGGGTCTGACCCTTTCTGGATGGAGCGGTCGTTTCATCGAATTCGGCGGTCTGCGCAAGTTTGGTCGCATCGTCCGTGTGGCCGACCTGGAATCCCATGGTATCCGTGTGCTTTCCATCGACCGCAACGCCCTGGTTCCCGGCCCCGCGGACACAGTGGATACCCAGGATTGGCTCCGGCCACGGCTGTGGGGCGACCATCCGGTACTACCAGTTGAAATGACCGGCCAGGGAACCTGGCGATCCATTGGCGCCAAAAATAAAAAAGAGTGTTCGAATTAGTTGGGTTTGTTGGGTTTGTTGGGTTTGTTGGGTTGCTTGGGTTCGTTGGGTTGTTCGGGTTAACTAGCGGGTTCTTGGATACCGAGTTTCTTGATTCGTCTGTTAAGCCGGTTGCGATCAATTTTTAGCAATTTGGCAGCTGCCGATTTATTCCAGCTGGTGAATTCCATGGCCATGATGATATGTTGGCGCTCAACATCAATCAGGGGGACAATCGGCAGCTTGCTTTTCTGGGACGAGCCCTCGAAAACATTCAGCAACCCTTTAAGGTGCTGGCGTTCGACGATGTCGCCGTCACAGCGGGTGGCAACCTGAAAAAGCGTATTGCGCAGTTCTCGGATGTTCCCCGGCCAATCATAGGCTTCCAAAAGGCGCAGTGCCTTTGATGAAATGGACAAGTTTTTTTCTCCATTGAGATGCCGTACATTTAAATCCTTTAGAATCAAGCGCGACAGTGGAGCGATATCTTCTACCCTGTCTCTGAGAGGCGGCGCGGTAATTTCAACATTGGCAAGTCTGTAATACAGATCATCTCTGAATTCCAGTTGTTCCCGATTATTCTTGATATCCTTGTGGGTGGCCGAAATGACACGCACATCAATTTTTACGGCTGCACGGCCCCCGACACGCCACACTTCCTGCTCCTGCAATACCCTCAGCAGTTTTGATTGCTGTTCCATTGGCATATCACCGATCTCATCGAGAAAAATCGTTCCCTGATCGGCAAGTTCAAGAAGTCCGGGCTTTTGTTGGGCGGCGCCGGTAAATGCCCCTTTTTCGTGACCGAATAGCTCGCTTTCAACCAGGGCGCCGGCGATCGCACTGCAATTACAGGCAATGAACTTGCCCTTTCGACCTGAGTTTTCATGGATATATCGCGCAATCACCTCTTTGCCTGATCCGGTTTCTCCATAAATCAAAACGGCTACATTGTAGTGGGCAATGCTGAGCGTATCCTTGAAAACCTTCAGCGTCTTCTTGCTGCGCGCAATGATGCCTTTACGCTCCAATTCTCTGGCCAACTGCTGCTCATCGCGGCCAAGACCGCGAGTTGGGCCCCGTTCCTCAATCAACGCCTCTGCAATATACCCTGTCGCCGCCAAAACCATGTTATAATCGATATCAGCGAAAATATTGTCGGCATCCGAATGGTCCAGATACAGACATCCGATTGTTTCGCTGCCCTTCAAAAGGGGCATGCACAATACCTTTTCCGAGGTAAAAGGCATTTTTTTAATAATTTCTTTGTCGTTACACATCTCCACAACACTGGTATCGCGATCCAAGACATCGGTCAACACACTGCGAATGGATTCAGGTATTTTCCCGTTCGGATCAAACCCTTGCATGTGGGTAATGATCGGCCCGGCGGTTTTATGTAGCCGGGCAAGGATTCCGCGCTTGGCTCCGGTCAGTTCAATGAACGCGTTCAGGACCAGGGCACCGGTATCGACGTCGCTGGAAGCGGTATGCAGATCCATTACAATTTCAATCAGCCGAGTGAGCTTTTCGCCGGTGTCCCATATTTGTTCCATCGGCCGGATAAAACCGGTGCATGTCGCCTCATCCCAGGATTCTGCATATTGTTTAGAAATAGTCGCCCCACCGGTCTGTATTTGATCTTCAACCCCGAGATCGTTCACAAAGGTCAATCGAAAATCTTGAATTTGAAATGATGTGCCGTGTGTCAGGGGATGGCTGTGGATGGCGCGATCACCAATGAAGGTACCGTTTTTGCTGCCCTCATCGATTAAATAGTACCCCTTTTCAGTAAGGTCAATCCGGGCATGTTTCCTGGAAACACTGGAATCGGTCAAGACGACATCGTTGCCGGGACCGCGTCCGATATATGTCGTTTTCCCGGTTGAAAAAATATTATAAAAATGTGAATTTCTGGAGACAATGATTTTTGGCATATTGTCCTCAATCATGATTATATTTCAATGTCTTATACACATTTGATTTGCCTGCACCCTAAGATAACCTATTATATTCGTAAGTCGCCATCAACTGTTTTGGTGCGATGGAACGCCCCAGGCGTCTAGTGGGCGCCTCAAATTTTATATCATACCGTTTTTATATATAATATATCACAACCAAACCAAATTTTTAAAAAAATAAGCACATCGGCTGATTAGAATTTATTTATTTTGGCACGATTAGTGGCAAACAACAAATGGTGAGGTTGTTCATTAACCTGAGGTCAGGTTAAAAAAAGTGAGGCTGCGCTGTCAATGAGATTTAAAAAGGGTTGATCAGATTCGTTTACACGGTGAACGGGTAGGTATTCCTTGGTGAGCGTTGAAAGGAAGTCACCTAAAATCTATTTGGGTGACTTCGTGAACGTGGATATATTCCCGCAAGGGGTAGCGGCCGTTTATGAATCAGTCATCTTTGAATACCTGCAAATCCAATAATACCGATGCCAAGGAGCATGGCCGCTGTGGGTATCTGGTTTGCTGCATAATCCCAAAACGATTCGAAATGAAGTGATAGCATATGATTTGGGGTAGCCGCATCTCCATTGCTAAGGGTCACGAATAATAATGACAAACCGCTGATCAATAATAAAGTCATTAGTCTTTTTTTCATCACTGACCTCTTTTTCTTTTTTATTAAGACACGCTGATTCAGATAAATTCATCAACACGCAATTCAATATGGATGCCAAACAGTGTTTAAATAATTATTTCAATTATATAGGGTTGAACAGGGTGGCTTTTAGAATGAACACCTTGCTTCAAAATGAAGCAAAAAGAACTGTGGTAGGGGGTTAATTGACTGTTATTTATTTGAATTCTTTTTTTTGCATCAAAATAAAGCAAACCATGGCTTGATTGAAAACAAAGCAATGCCGTTTGATGTTATACCGAGTATTCCAAGAGAGGACGAGCAGACATGCTCATTCAATAATGTCGGGCGGTTCTGATTGATTTCCTGTTCTTTCGGCACCTGTCGTGTCGGTGGGTCGATGGGCAGCCGAATAACGAACGTTGTACCGCTATCCGGCGCCGACACGACATCCATTGTTCCACCGTGATTTTCCGTAATGATGAAATAGGAAACAGACAATCCCAATCCAGTGCCCACACCCGGTGATTTCGTGGTGAAAAATGGCTCGAAAATGCGTTTCTGGGTCATTTTATCCATCCCCGGACCATTGTCGCTGATTTCCATTTTCAACTTTTTTTTCAATTCGAATGGTTTTAAAATCATACTTTTTTTTAAGGTCATAATCGGTGGCCGCCAATTCCAGGGTCTGATCAAATAGCAGTGCCGGATCATGCAACCCGGCCACCGCATCACTTTTCCTGGCAAAACTGAGCATATTATTGACAATGTCCGCAATCCGCTGACCGGCCGCACTGATCGAATCCACCATCGAAAGGATCTTCCTTTTCTCCATGAACGAACGAATATCCTCCATGGACACGCCAATTTCTTCTGCAACACGCTGATTTGCCGGTATTTCCAAACGATACAGGCGCAACTTCATCAAATTGGCAGATTGGATCATCCCGGCCAACGGATTGTTGATCTCATGGGCCATCCCCGCTGCAAGCCCACCAACGGAGAGCATTTTTTCGTTCTGAATCAGCATTTCCTCCATGCGTACTTTTTCGGTTACATCATCGATACAAATAACCGCACCGTCGGCCCCCTTCTCGGTTAATCGATAAATCGTGATATCTTCGTAGCGTTCTTCTCCGTTGTCAGTAACAAACAATGACGTCTCAATATGTTTGATATCATTTTCGTCAAGGCCGTATGCGATGTTGCCGATGCGCTGGCAAACCCGGGGCAGCATTTCAGCAAGCGGCTTGCCTTGAGCATCCGTCATATTAATGCCGGTCAGCACCTCGGCTTTTTTGTTCCACAGGGTAACGCTGCCATGACGGTCGATGCCGATTAATATGGAGGGCATGGAATTGATTATATTTTCAAGATAGTTGCGCAAAACGGACAACTCCTTTTGAGCCTCTTTTCTGACACTGATTTCTGTGATCAATTCTTTGCGATAGCCCTCGAGTTCGCTCATGAAAAGGTTCAGGCTTGACGAGAATTTCCCGAATTCGTCTTTTCGCTTATCATCCATCTTGGGCGTCCAGCATTCCTGAGCACCTTTTTCGAACACCCTTATCAATGCGGTCAGCGGCTTGGTGATCGATGCGCTGATCAGAAGGGTGACGCCCCCGGTGATAAAAAGAGACAGAAACAAAATTAGCAAAAAACTTTCCTTCATATCCGAAGATAACCTTCTTTCCTTTTGATCTGCTCCTGGACGAAACCGCGATAGGAAAAATTGTGTCCGTTGACCTTTTCATTTGGATGCACAACGGCAATTCCATTGCTGTCAACACAATAGATATAACCCGTCTCGCCTACGGTCTGGCTTAAAAGGCTTGCATACAGTCGTATTCCTAATTGTGGTTCTCTAAAACCGGTTCCATCCCTCACCACAAACAAATTATTTTCTTACCGTCTTTCATTTTCACCGTTAGTAATCAGCATATTTAGGAAATAGAATCGCTCCCGGCGGGTTTGTTTGTATCCAAATCGTTCAGCAGCATTATTAATTGCCCGCAAGGCAACGATTCAGCTCTGGTCGCGCCCTGCCCCTGTTGCTCAATAATTCATCGTGTCGATACGGATCTCAATCGCCGACTTATTTGAGCAAACTTGCTCGAAGGGACAATGGCGACAACGAATTTTAAAAGGACGGCAAATCTGGCGGCCGGTGGACCAAAACAGCGTATCCAGTTGATTGTAGCTTTTCCCGGTCTTCATCTTAAGATTGACAATCGCGGAGAAAGCGGATTCTCTTAGCATGCGTTCGCCCATGGCCATATTTTTTGACTGCATGGCCTCCTGAAAAGGAATGACACCGGTTCTGATCAACAGGCGCATGACATGGTAGTCAACCACCGGACCATACTGGTGATTATCGACGAATCGCTCCGGACGGCAGGCCAGGATCATACGTAACAGGTTGGCTTTTTTCTCGAACGGATCATAATTGAAGCCTTCCAGGAAAGCAATGCGCATGTTTGCAAAGGAAAAGTCCGGTATCGTTGATATATGACGGCCGAGCCCCCGGTGCAGTTGCCAGCGCCAATACAGATCTTTGTCACTGACCCATAAACCACGATCGGAAAAATCGAGGACCTTTTCCATTTCAGCGTATGAAGTGCCGGCCGCTGTACCGGGATCGAAAAAATGGCGATCTTCGCACCATTTTTCGTAAAAACGGCTCCAGATTCTGGAGCAGCCCACTTCGCCGTCGACCTTGCGTCCCGTGCCGCACATTTGAAGCGCCGTGAATGCAAAAAAATATGGTATTTTTTCAATGTCCTGGCCGACTTCGGGCATATCATCACCGGTAAAATCCCGTTCGGTGATGGTTAGTTCGTCAACAACCTCGGCCAGTCGATCTAATTTTGATTTTTCGAGCATGGGTATCAGATCGATTTACATTAATTATTGAATCTTTAAATACACCAAGCCAATGCTTATTATCGAAGACATCGATTAACAAACTAATTATCGACAGTTATGATTTTTCCTTGAAACCGGACCTGCAACCATAAATGGCAAAGGAGACCAAAAAATGACAGGGAATCAGAAAACGCCCAAAGGAGCAGGGAAAAGTAGCTTTGAATTGATTAATTCAAAAACGTTAGCGGACGCGCTACCGGTGCAAACCGGATCGGTTGTCCTGGATCTGGCCTGTGGAAAAGGAAGCTATTCCTTATTCATGTCTGAGATTGTGGGTGATGTTGGATTAGTTTATGCGGTAGACCTTCATAAAGAAGCCCTCCAAATCCTGATCAATGAGATAGTAGAAAAAAATATTTCCAATATCCTGCCCCTGCTGAATAATGCTGCCAAAAATATTGAAATTGATGATTACAGTGTTGATGTCTGTTTGATGTCCACGGTACTCCATGATTTTGAAGAAATGAACAGGTCGGATGCCGTGTTAAAACAGGTGAAAACCGTACTAAAACCGGGTGGCTATCTGGCCGTTATTGAATTCAAGAAGATTGATGGCCCTCCCGGCCCGCCTTTGAAAATAAGGTTGTCCGAGGATGAAACAGAAAAATTAGTCATCGGTTATGGTTTCAAGAAGTATAGAACCCTTGATATTGGTGAGTATAATTACCTCATGCTGTTTCGGGAGACGGATCTTCCTGGATGATGCTATAGGCGTGTCTTATAGTTTGGATGGCCAGTATGAAAAAAGAATTCAGTGGTGCAAAAAAGCCCCTCTTTTTATTCTTTGTTTGGTTTAACGTCCAAAGTTATCTTGTCTAAATGGTAACCATCGACTTTAATATGTATTTCTCCTGACCAACGACTCGATTCAGTTTTAATTAAATAATCACCATTTTCAATGTAATCCATGAATTTAAAAACACCTTTTGCCGTAGTTGTGGTTTCAGATACCTTAGTACCATTTGCATCGAAAAGGAAAACGTTCTCAAATTTGAAAGGCGTATAATCATCCTTAATGGCGATTCCTTCGATTATCGTGTTCCTTTTTTTAGCCTTAAGCACTGGAACACACAAAACCGAACCACCTTCGTAACTCTTTTTATTGAAATAGTCGGACGCTCTCTTGTTCTCAGTTTCTGGACCATAAATATAGCATGATGATAAGGTTGCAAAAAATACAATCATCATCAGCATCAAAATTCGGTGAATAATCAAATCAAACCTCTTAATATTCATTTCTCAATTGACTGGGCGATGTACCCCAGTATTTCAAAATTCGGAGGGTTTCAGAGCCCATCACTGTTTTCGATGTTTTCGCTATCTTTTTTATGCAACCTGGAGGTGTACTATTGAACGCGTTTATAAGTATGGTCACAATAGCTGTCGCCAGTACCGATCTGATAATTCCTTTCAAATTTCCATTTATCAGCATTGTCCCGAGCAATGGCCCAGTCCCCTTCACAAACATATGGACTCAATTCTGGTATTCCTATTCGATTGAGCGCTTCACAAAAAGGGCAGTTCGACACACACAATTTAAACAAGTCGTTACGTTCCTCTGATATCTCAATATCAAAAAGTGGTTCCCATATTCTAAACTTTTTCTTCATCTTGGCTGGAAACGAATCGAAATCCTTTGGATTGTCAATTTTTGGGACCCAAAATTTTAAAGATCGTTTAGCTGATTTTGTCAATTTTGGGCCTATCGCTTTGATTGCTTTTTCTTTTCCAATAAAAAGCGATAAAAATTTACAACGGACAACAAATGGCAAAACAACGACATAACCAATTAATTTTCGGAAAATATTTTTCATTTTTTTCTCCTTTCTTAATACACAAATTCAGTGGGCCGGAAAAAAAGTTCTTCTAAAATCATGATGGCATCGGATACGATATGAGGGACTTTCCCTTTCTCACGAATATACTTTCGTCCTTCAATCGTAGACATATCCATACCGCCGACCAAATCCCTGCAGTAGATAGAACCATTACGCTCTTTAAAAAGATTGGAATTTGGCCTTTATGTGAACGAATGATGGTGACCGCCTTTTCTACATTCAAACTGTGTCTTCTAAAATCATTCATTCGCCTTGCAAAAAATCCTTCGAAAGTTTGAATAAACCTTGCTGATGATTGATTCGTGCTGTGAATTAATTCAGACAGGCCAAATCCATTTAACTCCCATACTTCTTCAATTTCGACGCAAAAATTCGATAAATCGACAGGAGGCATCGAAAACAATGCCATCGATTTCATTAAGATTCTTTTCAGAACAATTTATTGTCCAGTAGCCCTGAATATAATCCCTGAAACGTGGATGTGGGTCATGTTTAATTATTGGAGTTTTGCTATTTTTCAATGCTCGTTTTAACGGCCCTATTTTTTCGAAAAACGGTAAATATATAGCAAAAAGCAACGCCTATAGATGCTCCAAATACCATTCCTTTAGTGTCCTTTGTATCTTCAACGCCTATGTCTCCTTTTGTTTTGGTATATTTACAGATTCCGATCTGGCTATTGAACAAACACAATTTCTCATCTAAAATCAAGGAAATTCAATGCGAATGTTTTTGTCCGCCGGTGCAGCGCAGCTTGCCATTTTTCATAACAGTTCTAAGTGCGGACTTGAGCACGTCGACGATGTCCGCCTTGCTCATGGCCGGACGTCCAAGAAGGTTGCCGTCTTCGTCATGCAGGACCAGCACCGCATCGTCTGCGTATTGCGAAAACAACCCATTGTCGATGCCAAGCTCCGATAGGCGGGTGGGACAACCGATGTCACGCAAAAACGCCACCAACGTGTCGATCCCTTCCATGACCGGCAAAATTCGTTTTTGAGTTTTTCAAGAATGTCGTGTAGGATAAGCATGTAAGGTTTCTGGTCGTTTTGTTTTTTTTAAAATATCCTTTCACTACAATTTTGACAGGAATACCGTTTGCGACTTTATCGATGACCTTGACGTGATTGCAGTAACATGCCGGGTGCGTCCCGCAACAGTCACACGACAAGTCTGGTGGCACTGACCGCTTTTTCTGTAGGTCTTAACGACCTTTTTACTGGAGGAGCAATGAAAATGCCTGAGATGATTGATTGGCAGAGGATACGCGGATTTTGCCTATCGTTAATCTTTTTGTGTTTAACGCTGCTTCCTTCCAGTTGTGGAGATGACCAGCAGGGCAGCGTATCAGATGGATCTGATGCGACCGCATCGGCCAATCTGACGATACGCTGGCATGATACATCCGTGGCCCAGGATTCGGCGTCCATACGGGCTGCATCCTTGGATTGCAGCGGTGTGGTGCAGGTAGTTTGCGAGGTCTACGATGCCGACGGCAACTGGCTGGTGACCGGCGGCCCGTGGGATTGCGAAGCCGGCAGCGGTAGGGTCGAGGGCATTCCGGTGGGCCAGGACCGAATCTTTGTGGTACTGGCGGAAGATAACCTCGGCAACATCCTATACCAAGGGGAGACCACCGGGGTCAGCATCGAAACCGGCCAAATCACCCAAGATGTGGTCATTGACGCTTATCTGTTTGTTCCCACCTTGTCCGCCCCCGAGAATGGCGCCCAAGATGTCGATCTCAGCGCCGTGTCCCTTGAATGGGAGCCAGTTGAAAATGCCGACGAATACCTGGTGCAGGTGGCCAAAGATGTCGATTTTGAAACCATCATGATCGATGAAACAACCCCTGCCGCGGTATACGCCCCCTCATCCCTTGAGCCGTTGACAGAATATTTCTGGAAAATCTGTGCGGTGGATTTACAAACCAACACGGGTGCCGACTCGGAAATCAGAAGCTTTGTCACTTCCGATTGCACCTACACCATTTCGCAGGAGAACAACACGTTTACCAATACCGGCGGTACAGCCAGTATCGACGTGACCACACCGTCAAGCCACTGCACCTGGAGTGCCTCGGCCAGTGAAAGCTGGATAACAGTCACATCCGATAGTAGCGGCAGCGGTAATGGGACGGTGGCCTATTCGGTTTCGGCCAATACCGATGCCGCCCGATCAGGCACCATTACCATCGGCGATCAAGACCATATCGTCAACCAGGAAGAAGGCGCGTGCACCTATACGATTTCACCCGCCAACGGATTGATTGATAGCAATGGGAATGCCTATAACATCACTGTTACTGCCACCCACAGCGGGTGCGAGTGGAGTACCTCTGAACCCGAGAGTTGGTTCTCACTGTCGCCCACCAGCGGCAGCGGCAGCGGCACTGTTCGTGTTACCGCTTTAGCCAACCCCGGGGCAGCCCGACCAGCCACCATCACCATTGCCGATCAAACCCATTCCATCGAACAGGAAGCGGCACCGTGCACCTATACGATTTCCCCCACCAATCAATCGGTTGATAAAGACGGGGATGCCTATGACATTACCATTACCGCCACCCACAGCGGGTGCGATTGGAGCACCTCTGAACCCGAGAGTTGGTTCTCACTGTCGCCAACCAGCGGCAGTGGCAGCGGTTCTGTTCGTGTTACCGTTTTAGCCAACTCCGGCGAGGATCGAAGCGCCACCATCACCATCGCCGGTCAAGACCATATCGTCAACCAGTAGAGGGATTGTGCACCGCTCTGATCTCAACCGAACCATATTCACCCATCAGCAGCCGGTTCTTGGGTGTGATGTCGGCGGGTATTTTCTGGGTCACAATCCGGTACCCCCTTGATCGGAGCCGCATCGCTCGCACCGCATCCACGGCAAGGGTGCCATCCATCCAGCCGTCCAACCCACCAGTGGACGATTCCCTTAAATCATGGCAGCAGGGCAGGACCGCAACTCTGGCGTGTTGTTCCACGGCCTTAGAAAGAACCAGGTCCGTCAAGGCTCCGCAGGCGTGGGCCGAGACCACGATATCATCCGGGAAAATGGTGGTGTCCTGGATGGGCGCTTCCCGATAAACGACTCTGCCGTTTAGCCTCGGCCAGGATGAGATCAACGCCTTGGACAATTTTTCTGCGTTGAGGGGAATTTTTTTGTCCACGGCAAGGGCCGTTTGTGAACTGTCATCGAGGATGAGCATAATATGCGCCAAAAGGCCATGCCCGCAGGCAAGATCGACAATCCTCCCGCCCCGATATCGTCGCCGTACGCGTTTTGCCATTTCCCAAGCTTCGTGGAGCTCTTTTCTGGGAAGCGTTCCCGCCCGGCAGACCGCCCGCGCAATTTTATCGAAAAGGCGGTTGCCGGGAAAATGGGACTGTTGTTGAGGGGTCAGTCTGTTTTTTGAAGATTTTTTCATATCTCGTTTTTTTGGTGTCAACTACGAGCAGGTGGCATACCTCCCTTCATTTCATCTATTTGCAAACCAATTCTTATAATCATCTACAACTTGGTAATTCTTTGATTTGTTATCCAATACATCAACATCGCAAAGAGGGAAATGATATACCGCTCCATTAAAACGGATTTTCGCTATAATACCATACAGATCCTCATACCCTAAAATGCTATGGATCTTAATTTTATCTCCTTGCCGAAATGCACTTTTTTCTTGGTATTCTGCAATTTCAGCCTCGAATGGGAAAGATATAGAACTTTTAAGATACTTTTCCCATGCATCGAATGCCGCCAAATCATCATTAGGATTAACATCCTTTAAAACCTTGCTTATTCTTTTGCCAGTCTCACCCAGCCAATCCCAGTAATGTTTTAACTGAATTTCTTCTCGTTTTTTAACTAATTCAGTGTCTGCGTTGACTTCATTAACAAACTCAACGTCCTTTTTTTCTAAATATATCCTCTTCCAATCCAAGCCATCTTCTTCACATTGTGAAAGGTATTTATCTGGAAAAATTGAGAGCGTGGAACTGTCCCACTCAATGCAAATAATATCATCTTGTATTTCTGAAACACGACCTTGCCACCCCCCAATGTCTATTTCAAAATCTGGATCTTTTGTGCCATTTTTCACCTTAACTGAATCTCCAACCTGTAATTCCTTATTTTTTTTCATTTAATTCGAAATCCTTATGAGATATTGCGCAGCAGGGGCCTGATTTACATAGAGAATCAGGAAATGCCTTTTTATTTCCTTCTATTGAATGTTATACCCATTTTCATTTGTTTAATTCAACCCTTCCCCATCGCCTCATCCTATATTTCTGTTTTGGGGACCTGAAAAATCGCATTATAAATGCCATTTCGAATGGACTTTTCATTAATTTGTATTTAATATTAATTGGTTGTCTTGACCCACCCCTGAATTCTCACCGAACAGCTTTTTTCTCAAGAGAATTGGTCATACAGTAGAATTGAGCAAATAATGCACACTATAATTTATAAAAAACAGCCAAAAGGTCACATTGCATACCTTAAAAAGGCATATAATATATTAAATTAATACAATAATGAACAATTTTGGTAGCACCCCCATAGGGGTTTTCACGCGATAATCAATGAAAAATGTTGTGTAAATTTTGCCTACTTGACTTATTTTATTTCCAACAAGGTGTTACTCTTTTTCCCACCTCAGGTTTTATCCGTGCGCCTAATTTCTCCAAAAAAAAATCCTGCTCAGCCCATAATTGTGAAAATATTATATGATATCAGTATAATAATGGATTACGGTTCCAATCGGAAGCCCATACCAGGCTCTGGCACATTTCTTGTATACCTTTAACGTCTTTCATGCCTGCGACTTTGAGCTAAGAAATCGAATTGAAACCTGGCATGACATTTCTGTAAGAATTGCACCGCTCAATCAACCAGCACCACGAAAGGATGTTACATGAGCAAATTGAAAGTTGATCATATCTTTACCTCTGAATCGGTTAGCGAAGGGCACCCTGACAAACTCTGTGATCAGATTTCCGATGCGATATTAGACGCCTGTCTCGAGCAAGACCCAGGCAGCAGAGTGGCATGTGAAACTGCCGTGACCACGGATTTTGTCATCAACCTCGGAGAAATCACTTGCAGCGGTTGGGATAAGATCGACCCGGAAGCCATTGCTCGAAAGGTCGTTCAGGAAATCGGCTACGATAAAAAAGAACTGCTTTTTTGTTATGACAGCTTTAAATATCAATGCCTCATTCATCCCCAGTCCTGCGACATCTCCCAGGGCGTATGCGAGGGCGAAGGGCTGTTCAAGGAACAGGGGGCAGGCGATCAGGGCATGATGTTCGGCTATGCCACCAACGCCACGCCATCCTTAATGCCCGCACCGATCCACTACAGCCACATGTTGCTGGAGCATTTGCAGAACATCCGAAAGCAGGGGGATATTGACTATCTCCGTCCGGATGCCAAAACCCAGGTATCCGTGCTGCACGAAAACGGGCAGCCCAAGGCTATCACCAATATTGTCATTTCGCATCAGACAGCGGATGTTCCCCTGGAACGAATTCGCAAGGACATGATCGATGTAACGCGCGACCTGCTTGAACCGACCGGTTTGCTGAACAAGGAGACCACCTATTTCGTCAACCCCACCGGCAAGTTCGTCATCGGCGGCCCCCACGGTGATGCGGGCCTCACCGGGCGGAAGATCATCGTGGACACATACGGCGGTGTGGGATGCCATGGCGGCGGTGCGTTCAGCGGCAAAGACCCCTCCAAGGTCGACCGGTCGGCGGCCTATTACGCCCGATACGCGGCCAAAAGCATTGTCGCCGCCGGTCTGGCGGAAAAATGCGAGATCCAGGTTGCGTATGCCATTGGTGTGGCCAAGCCCCTGAGCATCAATATTGACACCTTCGGAACCGGAACGGTGGACGAGGTTGAAATTCAGAAAGTCTTGGAAGATGGGGTCGTTTTCGATTTCAGGCCTGCCTCCATCGTCAAGGATTTGAAATTAACCAAACCCAAAAATTGGAGCTACCGGCAAACCTCAGTGGCCGGACACTTCGGTCGCGATCTGTTTCCATGGGAACAGACTGACAAAATCGTCGCTTTGCAAGAAGCCTTAGGTATTCAAAAGCGTCAGGTGGCGTGAAAAAAGTCCCTATCCCTGATCCCGTGAAACGTTAAAAGAGAGGTTCTATGATTTATCCCTATGAATTGGAAAATGACAAAAACTACCCTAGCGAAGAAGATTTCACAGTTAATTATTCCCGGACAACAGGCAGCGGTATTTATGTAAACCGAAAATTCAAGAAGGGGGAGATGGTTGCAAGAATGACCGGGATTACGGTCCCCTATGTTCTTCAACACACCCTTCAGATTTCCCCCTGGCTGCATCTCTACGACCCTCACTTTACCGGGCTTCTGCTGCATTCGTGTGATCCGCTGGTATTTCTGGACATGAACAAGCTTGAAATCTGGGCATTGCAGGATATTGAAAAAGGCGATGCGTTGACCATGGATTATGCCTCAACAGAAGACATATTGTACCGACAGTTTCCTTGTGCCTGTGGCTCGGACAACTGCCGGGGATGGATAACAGGACGAAAAGAAAGGATAAATGAGCAAGGCCGGAGATATCTTCAAAACCTGGAAAGGAAATGTGGATGAGCCCACAAAAACAGCGGTTGTGGTGGGAAAGAGAAGATCTCTGTTACAAAGACGGGCACTTGATTTTTTCCGGGGCTTCGGTGTCAGACTTAATCGGTTTAACCGGGACACCGGCCTTTTTCTATAGTGGAAGACGGATTTGTCAAAATATCGAGCGTATACACAATGCTCTGAGCAGCCTTGATGCGCATCAAATCTATTATGCCATCAAGGCAAACCGGTTTGCCCCGATCCTGACGTCCATTAAACGCGCAGGGATGTGTGGGGTGGACGTATGTTCTCCCGGTGAATTGTTACATGCGTTTTCCTGCGGTTTTGAGCGCAGTGAAATTTCATACACGGCAAACTCGATGACCGATGACGAGCTCCGGTTGCTCGCCAACAACCCCGACGTGGCTTTAAACTGTGACTCCTTAAGCACCATCCGGCGATTGGGCAAATTCTGCTCCGGTCGAAAAATCGGAATTCGTGTCAACCCGGCTCTGGGTATCGGCTACAGGGATAATGAGACCCTGAAATATAGCGGAGATAAAACGACCAAGTTTGGCATCTACAGAGATCAGTTCGAGGACGCGCTGCGGCTTGCAGGTGAGCATAACTTCATCGTGGATACCATCCATTTCCATACCGGATGCGGTTATCTGAGCAATCAATTATCCATATTCAATGGGATTCTGGATGAAACCCACTGGTTTGTGGACAAAGTCAAAGATCTGGCGTGCATCAATCTGGGGGGCGGACTGGGGGTTCCCCATGACATGGATGATGCACCGCTCGATTTGGACGCCTGGGTTTCCATTATAAAATCCCATTTTGGAAATAAAGGGGTCACCATCTGTGTTGAACCCGGAGATTATATTGTAAAGGACAGCGGGCTTCTGGTTCTGGAGGTCAACACCGTCGAGAGAAAACAGCAAACCGATTTCATTGGGGTCAACGGCGGGTTTAATCTGGCCATAGAGCCTACTTTCTACGGGTTACCCTGTGAGCCTGTCGTTCTCGAGCAAAAGACAAATGCGATGAAGCCGGTGACGATTGTGGGCAATATCAACGAGTCGCTGGATGTATGGAAAGACAATTTCCAAATGCCCGATCAAATAGAAGAGGGAGACCCACTTGTTTTTATCAATGCGGGTGGATACGCGTCTTCAATGATGTCCAATCACTGTATGCGGGGACAGGTTTCTGAGAACTTTTTATTTTGAAGGATATTATGGATCTAACAGAAAAAGATAAAAGGCATATTATCCATCCCTGGTCCGACCTGGGAAGCGATGCCGAACCCACGATTATTGAACGCGGAAAAGGGGTTCATGTTTTTGATACGCAAGGCAACAAATATCTTGATTCGATCTCAGGCATGTGGTGTGTGAATCTGGGGTATGGCAATGAAGAAATGGCCAAAGCGATTTCAGACCAGTGTGTTAAGCTGGCCTATTACACACCGTTTGGAGACATGACCAGTCCGCCCTCCATCCAGTTGGCCCATGAACTGGGCCAATTGACGCCCGGCGATCTGAACACTTTCCAATTTACCAATAGCGGCTCAACGGCTGTTGAGTCCGCCATTCGGTTTGTGCATTATTACTTTAATTGTCTCGGGCAACCTGAGAAAAAACATATTATCTATCGTGAAAACGCCTATCATGGCAGTACCTATCTGGCGGCGTCCTTGAATGGCAAAAAATGTGACCGAAGCTATTTCAACTACGTCACCGATATCGTTCACCCCACCGCGGATCCCAATCCTTTCAAGAAACCCGACGGAATGAGCATAGCGGATTTTTGCGAGCTCAGGGTACGCGAACTAGAGGATAAAATTTTAGAGATCGGGCCGGACAAGGTGGCTTGTTTTATTGCTGAACCGGTGATGGGCTCGGGCGGTGTGATTGTTCCGCCGCCGGGATATCATAAAAAGACATTGGACGTCTGCAGGCAGTACGATGTGCTTTATATTTCCGATGAGGTCGTTACCGCTTTTGGACGGCTGGGGCATTATTTTGCATCTGAGGAAGTCTTCGGCATCGTTCCCGATATCATTACGGTGGCAAAGGGGATCACCTCCGGCTACCAACCCTTAGGGGCGGCAATTATTTCAGACACACTGGTGAATCGTATCAGCGGAGACGCTGCCAGTGAGAATTCCTATTATACGAACGGATTTACCTATTCAGGACATCCGGTGACGTGCGCAGCAGCCTTGAAATACCTTGAAATAATGAAGCGTGAAAATATAAACGAGCATGTCCTCGAGGTCGGCGCCCATTTCATGAACCGTCTGAAAACATTAATGGACTTTCCTGCCGTCGGTGATGTTCGGGGGGTTTGTTTAATGGCTTGTGTGGAATGCGTGGTATCAGATAATGAACAAGAGAATATAGCCTTTGCTCAACGAGTGGATGAACATTGCCAAAAAAACGGTTTAATTGTCAGGCCGTATGAAAATTTATGTATATTATCTCCCCCTCTGATTAACGATAAAGCGGGTCTTGATCAAATTGTGGATATTTTGAGCGATAGTATTACTTCAACGATGAAGGAAATGGGATAGTTAGTGCCCATCCAGAAATGGCTAATTTGCCCGATATCGGCGTTGCGCGAAAAATTTTATCCTCGGAATATCAACCATATGCCTGTGGTAAAATTTTTCGTGCGCCTTGATCTCGACCAAATTTTCCTATTTCTGGACAGGCACTATATAGGTATTTGAAAGGAAATGGTTTTATGGAAAATATTGATACCCGTATTTTAATCAATGGGAATATTGTCTCGGGCGAGGCCGAAAAGACGATTCTTTCAAGCCCGGAAAATAATGCGTTTATTGCCGAGGTCCCTTGTGCGTCAATCGATCAGGTGGATGCGGCGGTAGACGCGGCCAATATGGCCTTTCCGGGTTGGAAAAAGAAATCTTTTGCAGACAGGGCGGACGTATTGTTCAAGTTCGCCGATAGAATTGAAGAAAAAGGCGATCTTTTAGCCAAGCTGGAATCGATTAACTGCGGCAAGCCCCTTCAGAGAATGCTTGAAGATGAGATACCGGCAATTGTGGATCACTTCCGGTTTTTCGCGGGGGCGTCCCGGTGCATGTCCGGCAGTGCCTCCGGAGAATATCTTGAGGGGTTTACCAGCATGATAAGAAGAGATCCGGTGGGTGTGGTGGGGCAGATCGCACCCTGGAACTACCCGCTCATGATGGGCGCCTGGAAAATTGCGCCTGCCCTGGCTGCCGGCAATACGGTTGTATTTAAACCGTCTGAGTGTACTCCGTTGACCATTCTCGCATTGGCCAACGACATCAAAGAAATTTTTCCTCCCGGTGTGTTGAATGTTGTGACCGGCAAAGGAAGTGTTATCGGAAAACACATTGCCGAGCATGATAAAATTCAGATGGTGTCGGTCACGGGGTCCGTCGGTACCGGAAAACAGGTGCTGCAATCGGCAACATCCAACATCAAGCGCACCCATCTGGAGCTGGGGGGCAAAGCGCCGGTAATTGCTTTTGATGATTGTGACATTCCGGATCTGGTTGAAAATATCAAACTGTGGGGATATTACAATGCAGGGCAGGATTGTACTGCTGCCTGTCGTCTGTATGTTCACGAGAATATTTACGATGAGGTAGTTGAAAAACTGACGGATGCGGTTAAAAGTATCGATGTGAATGATATCGGGCCGTTAATCTCCAATGAACAACGGGAAATCGTCAGTGGCTTTGTCGAACGGGCCAAAGAAGTTCCGCATTTGAAAATTGTTGCCGGCGGCAATAAGATCGATCGGGGCTTTTTCTACGAGCCGACCCTGATTGTTGATGCCCGCCAGGATGACGAGGTCGTTCAGGAAGAAATCTTTGGGCCGGTGGTTACGGTTACCCGGTTTAATGATATGGATCAGGTTATCGAAGGGGCCAATGATTGCAAATATGGGCTCGCTTCATCCATATGGACCAAGGATATCCAGAAAGCGCACAAGGTCTCATCCATGCTTCAATACGGCGTAACCTGGATCAATACGTATTTCATGTATGCATCTGAGATGCCCCATGGCGGATTTAAAATGTCAGGATATGGAAAAGACCTTTCGATGTATGGTTTGGAAGATTATACGGTAGTTCGGCATATCATGGTAAAAATCTAAAAGGGGACGATCGATGATCGGGCAACTTGGGGCCGTTTCCGGTCCCAAGCCCCATCGGTGCAATTAGGCAATTCGGATCGCACCCGATCTATCATGGCGCGTTGGAGACGAGCCATGATAACCGAATGAAATAAAATAACAATAGGTGCCCCTTGATCTCTCGATCTCCGATCTGATAAACAACGTCTACCCAAAAACGCGACCTCGGTGCTCACCGACTGTAGGAAATTTCCGCTGCACATGTCGGAAAATCCGGCACATCCCTTAACCAACTTACATTAAAATAAAAACCGACATTCTTACCGTGGTGACTGACATGTCGATCAGGGAATATGTAGGAAAATTCTACATATTTTTTGTCACTATGGTGCCAGACCGAACTCAATGATCTGTTTTAGTATATGATATCAATCGGTTGAAAAAATGGCATGATGGCTGCTAAAGAATATTCAACTACAACATGTTGCAGTAATTTTGCTTGGCCTTACAAACAAGTTCCTATCTGTATCGCCTATTGCACCATTAGATTCAACAGAGAAAGGAGACCCTATGCACTCTGCACTCAATGGTTCGGGCAAGCTGGGTTCACAAAAGGCCGCCCACCCCACGCAGCAGTCGCGCCGAATGCCATCACGGCCGACGGCCAAAGCCCAGGAAATCTGCCGCCATTACCTCTGGGGTCCCAATGGTCCCCACGGCTGTCTCAAGGATGGCAGATGCGGTAACTGTAATTTCGATGAGGTGATTTCAGTCATGCGTTCCCGCTATGATGCAAGCCGTGGAGCAGAATTGATATCGGTGGAAGGCTTCAGCGTCCAGGCCGACGCCTATATGCACCATGGTCATATGTGGCTCCGACGCTCTGTGGCCTCGGAGGCGGTGGTCGGCCTGGATTCGTTCGCCAGCAGCCTCATCGGGCCTCCGGACCATATCGACATGCCGGAAAACGGTACCCTGGTGCAAGAGGGAGATCCACTGATAACGGTAACACGCCAGGGTCAGCGGGCCCACCTTCTGGCTCCCATCAGCGGCCTGGTAACCGCCACCAATCGCTGCTTAGAACCCAAAACACCGCTACAACGGCGCAGTGGCGTGCCCAGTGTATGGATGGTGCGCATGCACACCAACCGCATGCGCAGCGCATTGAAAGCACTTTTAAAGGGAAAACGTCTCGTGGCCTTTCTGCAACGCGAGGTGGAGCGTCTTTTCAGAGATATCGAAACGGTGGCCGGCCCCATGAGTGTGGATGGCGGTCTCTTGGGAGAAGATATTTACGGCAACCTTCCGGAACTGGGATGGGAGAAGATATCTGCGCGTTATCTGCGCAATTGAACCCAAGTCATCAGCCGGGATGATCAGAAAATGTTAAGAAAGAATGGGCAGGGACTCGATGGCCCGTATTTGAAGCCGGGCCCCTGCCCATAGCGGCTCACGATATGGCGTGAACCAACGGTTTTCTCGTCGCGATATTAGGCTATGCCGGCCAGTTTTTTCCGGATGCACGCGTTCGTAAACCCGAAGGGACTCAATATCAATATTATTGTTAAACATATTTAACTTTATTGCATTTATACCGTTATAATGTAAAACAATCATCACTTTCTCAATTGCCCATTTTGACATTACCTGCAATATTTGAATCGCCCCCTTAGGAGTTATTCGTTTATAATCTGCTCCCTTCTGCCGACAATTTGACCCGGACAAATCGGGATTGACAATTTTCTCTATCTGTCAGACTAAACTGGGACAGTGTGCACAGCATATGGGCTGATTCAGTCTGAAAACCGGAGTCGTGTGTTTTATGTGGCAACCCTTTCGACAAAATGGTGCATTGATCGTGAAGCGAATAATTGGATGGCTGATTTTGATTTCAATCTGGATTTTACCATCATCGAGCTGGGCCTGGAACGATGAAACCCATCTCGCCATTGCCAAAGCTGCCGGCTACCAGAAATGGTACAATGCCGCCGGTGCAGATATTACCAAAGTCAAAGCCGGTGACATTGAAAACAAAAATCATTACGTCAACAATCCGCCGGGAATCCATGTCACAGCAAAAATGGTGATTGAACAGGCTCATCGTTACAATGATCCTTCCGATGAAACCGGCCATCTTTATGGGGCCATCATTCAGTCCATCAGAGAATACCGGCACACCACCAAAGAAGGGAAATACACCGAATATCATCTTGCATTCTGTGCCCACTACATTGGTGACTTGAGCATGCCTCTTCACAATACACTTTACAACGCCTACAATCGGAAAAACCACGTCGCCACAGATGGCATCATTGAAAAAGAAGTCCTCAATAATTTGTCGATGATCAAGGTCTACCCAATCACCATCGAGTCGGAAACGGATCTTGCCCGCGAGATCGCCAGGATCGCCAATCTCTCAAGGAACCTTGGGTATCAATTGGAAAAGGTAGGCCGGATGCTATCAAAAAAGGAAGCTTATAAGCAGATCAGCCATAGTGCTTCGCTGTTCAAAGGGATATTGAGTTGGTTGAAATCAGAAAGAAAGGAATAGAGCGATGTCCACAAAAACTCAAATTCTAATTTATATTATTGTGTTAGCGGTTTTTGATACGATCATTCCGATCCCTATTACAGCATTTGTACTGATTTATGTGTTATATCAAAAACCCAAGTGGTTTAAAGAGTGGATAGAAGAAATCTACCATTCTTGATGTACGATTCACCCCCTGACCACAAGGCACAGATGACCCGTTGATAGTTTTTGCCTGCCAACAGACATCCAAACGGCTCACATTGCTTCAGTCGCTTGATGGCTTGCTTTATCAACAGATGCGTCGCCGGTGCCTCCTGTAAGATTTGAGGGCACAATAAACGGCAGAGCTCCGGCAACTAAGGCAACAATATGATCCGCTGATATTGCGGTTGAACGGCGAGAGCCTCTAACTGGGCTCTACCTTATTTGGCTGAAATAAACCAGAATAACTATGACAAGAAGAACGGTTCAGCACCCCATCGTTGTCTTTTCTTTTTAAAATCAAACCATTTATTCTTTTTTTGATTGTCATCTTTTTCGATTTCAATAGTTCTGTAAGTCGTTAACCCTAATGGTGGCAAGATTGATTTTACCGGCACGCCGCGCTCGTGGCTCGATCAGCTTGCGGGCCACATCGCGGACGATCTACAGGGCCTCGCTCGCCGTTCGTCCCTGGCCCCCCCCTTTTTTCTTTGTCTGAACATCTGAAAAAGGACGGTGCTAGTGAACTGAATTTTCCAGGCCGTACTTTTCTTTTAACAATCGAGCAATTGCCCCAGACTCACGCAGTCGCTTGAACTCTCGATCAAACGATTTCTTAAATGATGATAAATCCTTTTTCTTGGTAAAACCAAAGTAATTGTAATCAACGGCCAACGGCGGATGGACGGCGACAGGTGTCTGTTCAGCACCCACCCCCAGCCGCCTGAAAACACTCATGGCTATGCGCTGCTGGGTGGTTACCACATCAACACGATCCATCAACAGCATCTTAAAACAGATGTCCAGGGAGGCAACACGCTCCGTAGATAGGCTGTTTATAGCATTATCGAGTCCACGACCCAGACTCCATCCCTCTACCACACAGATTTTTAAGCCTTTCAGCGATGAAAGGTTCCCATGCCAGTCGATCGAACGACCCGGTTTGACAAACAGGAAGGATTTATCCGCCAGAAAGTAGGCTTCCGAAAAATCCATCCATGTTTCCCTTTCGGCGTTTTTGAAAGGCGCGATGAGGACATCCGTCCTCCCCGTTTTCACCAGAAATTGGGCCCGTCTCCATGGATAAAGCTGGATTTTAATTGTATGCCCAAGTTTTTCCCCGATAATCCGGGCGATATCGATACCAATCCCGGTAAGCTCCCCCTGATTTGTCTCTTCGGATATAATCGGAAAGTGACTGCCAACAAAAGAAAAGGTCTCTGCTTTGGCAGTCGATAAAAAAAAAGCCGCAATAATAGCAAGGCAACAAGCTTTTAAGGATACATTCATGCCCGTATTATTATTTTTCTCTTTCAAGAAGAAATCTCTTGTATATTTTATAATTCTCAGTTTCTTGGTATTCAATTACACTTACAGGGCTGCTGTCAAAGCTGTATATCTTGGCATCTTCGTAGGCCAGCAAAATTGGAGAATGCGTTGCGATAATAAACTGTGCGTGCCCTGTTTTACCGTTTTCACGAAGAATATCCATCAATTCAAGTTGACTTTTAGGAGACAGTGCTGTTTCCGGTTCATCCAGAAAATAAATGCCTTTTCTGCTATAGCAGGAACGGAAATAGGACATGATGGATTGGCCATGTGATTGGGTAACCAAAGACTTTCCGCCAAAATAGTTCAATTGCCCAGGATCAGTGCTCGCCCAACTGTCAAGTATTCTTCTGAAGTCGTTAAAAATTTCCGAACCGAAATAGGATCCAGGCACTTTCCCATTGGCCCACGCTAAAGAGATATACTTGAATAACTGCTTTTCATAATGGTTAACCTGGTAGCGCACACCGCCACAGCTGCGCCAGATATGGATATTGCCAGCCAAGGCTAATGCCTCTAAAAAAGTGGACTTTCCCGTACCATTCTCTCCCACAAAGAACGTTACCGGGCATTCAAACCGAATTTGCCTTGTTTGATTGAAAACAGGCAAAGAAAATGGGTAATGGCAATCCGATGGATACTTTTCAGGGTGCAAGGTTGCGCTGATTATATGATTATTCATCGTGTTCTTAAAATGTCCTGAAGCCGATAGGATTATCTATCTCAATTTTTAGCGTAAAATGTGTGAAACAGGATCTCCCATTAATGGAAGCCCCATTTCGCTTTACAGCGATTAATAGCTTAGAAAATGGGCTAAGACAAGTTTAATCGACTGTTAGTAATTTTCAAACATCAGGTTCAGGATAATATTATAGAGACAACGTGGTCTTAGAGCATTAAAGTTGAATATGTAAATTGCGTCAAAGAGATATTGGAATATCGTGGTTTCAAGGCGGGGGTATGAAGATTTTTTTACACCAAAGGTTCCCTTGAGTTACCCAGTTTTTTTTTAATTCGGATTGTCATCAGTTTAAAAAATTGTGCGTTGTTTGAATCGATAAAGTACTTATGTTGATGGGTCACCCAATTTTATTATTTGGCGGTTGTTACCTGACATTTGTTTAGTCAATGGGTTTGGTCCATTACCATGTACTCGATCCTATCATAAAAATAAATAATCACGCACGCTGATTAATAATTGTCGAATAGAGCATACGTGATTATTTATAGATCAATAGTAAGCAGCCTTATATACGGCGCATAAACATATGGTCCTAAGTCAGGAAACGCATCATCAGAATGTTTTGCACTCACAACGCTTGGTGGAGATGTCGTCCAGTCTGTGTCGGCAGAAAGACCGACATCATAACTGATAAGTTCATCACAAGTGCCTCCATCGTTGTTACAGTATGACTTCCCGTCAATAATAAGGCGGTTTTCGTAATTCATCAAAGAAGCGTCAGAGATCGTGACTCCTTGGTCAATAATAGCGGTCGATGATGAAGTTGGTTTGAATTCTGAGTCAAGCGCAGGGTCGGCGCTTGTCATATCAGTACCGTGACTTGCATTGGTAAATAAAATTGACCCTAATGTGTTACCCCAGAACACATGCGTACTATACCCTTCACAATATCCCAATGCATTTGAATCATTTATTCTTGAGACTTGGCTATCGCTAGAAATATAAATTGCCCGGTGATATCCGTATCGAGTAGTATTATCTACGTAAACATTATTCCTCGCTAATGCTGTCCCGTTAGTAGGAGTCCATGCCGCTCTCTCGCTCGTCGTTGTTGAGCCAACATTTTCTACAAACAGGTTGTTGTGCATGTAGTAAGTACCAATTGTTCCTTTCGATGAATTTATAGAATACACACCGCCTAAACAGTCGTAAAAGATATTCGACCAAACATGATGATTATCAGTTGGGCCAAACGGTCCTTCCGTTTTGCAACCACCATAAAAATATACTCCGTAGGGTTGGTGTTCAAAATAATTTTGGGTAACATACCCATTGTCCGACCCGCGCTGGATTTGTATTCCGGAGTAGCCGCGATAAACACCATCTGCAGACTCAAAATAATTTTTCCAGATAATAAACCCATTAACCCAGTTCTTGACGTCGATGTGATCCTCCGGGATGCCGGTATGAATTTTGCCATTGAACCAACACCCCTCCACCAGATAATCCGATCCTTTATTTAGTTGCACGGAATCGAGGCAATGATCAAACCAGCAGTTTCGAACGACTCCATCGGTTAAGTTGTATAACACCACACCAATCCCAATAGAGTCTATATTTGTAATACTGCTATTGGCAATGCCATCAACTCTACAATTCTCTACAACTATATGATTAGCATCGTTTGTATATACTCCACGGTAAGCTGTGGAAGTACCATCTTGCATATCAATATTCCGGATTCTAATGTAGTCCGAGTTATAAACAGATATTGCTCCGCTTGTATTAGCAGGAGCAGTATAGCTAGTCCAATTAATTATACGGAAATCGCGAACGATTATATAATTAACGCCTGAGATGCGTATCGGAATCTTTACGCCATCGAAGTATGCAAAACTCGCCGTGTTGTCACCTTCGTTAGGATAAATGTTGTCGCTATCAACGCATCCATCAATAGTGATAAATCCATCAGCCACGCCATCGCCGGGAGGTATGACTGGACCGGTAAGTTCGCCACTAAAATAAACAATATCACCAGGTCCGACTCGTCCGTCTGCGGCATCTACACTACCAAATGATAGATCGTTAAACTCTTCCCGCGACCACGGATCATCAGATGTTCCCGAACCTGTCCCGTCGCTGTCCTCGGTCACATAAAATGCCTCAGTATAATCTTCGACAGGGTCAGACGGTTGCCAACTTAAGCTAATATTATTAATATCGCTAATATTCTCAATGGGTATGCGATTGATATGAGATACATTATTAAAATCAATGGCATATGAAACATTGCAAAGTATCAATAGCATCATGATGAAGCATGTATTTTTTTTCATTATTGGCTCTCACTGTATGTAAGGTCAATTGCATTAGTCATGTCAATATGCAGAATATTGGGCGAAACACTCCAGACTGTATTTCCAATTACGATATGGTCACCTGTTGTTGAGAAATCCTCAATATCAAGAGTCCACCATCCATTTATCCCAATATAAAGTATTTTTCCAACATCACTATAATCTAAGGCTTCATTATCATTTCTGAGAAAGCCTTCTCCTATTCCTACTGGAATTTCATCATCTATAGCGTAGCTTGAATTTGTCAATAGGATTCCTTTTGGTCCGTATGTATCATTTTCAGAATGATTCGCTCCAGCTTTATACAAATATGCTTTACCATCTGAGCCAATATAAAATGCAGCACCAAAGCGTCCAGCAGTGAATGCTTCACCAGCAATAATTGTGGTTGTATTGCCGGTCCATTCTTTATTTTCCAATATCGACAAGTCAACATCATCCGCCGCTACACCACTTTGGCTTGAAAATACCAAAAGCGAAACAACAAAAATTGAAACAATAATACTTTTTTTCATTTAACCCCCTCACAATTCTCTTTTTGTTAAAAAACAATTTTAATCTTCTTTCAGTTTTATTCATATTTTTAAAAAGATGTTTACGCCCCTAAAAGAAGTATACCGTCTTGACTATCGCAGCGATAATACCACGCGTTTTCTTGCAAGCAAGCAGCGCCAAGCCAACTCTACACCTGTTTTTGTTATGATTATTCAGCAGTGCTTCTTATTTTCTGTCGAATAGAAATGAAAGAAATAATTCTTAGCTTTAAAGGTAGCTCAGATATACACAAAAGCCTAAGAGAGTTGAAATATGAATGAGAAAGGCAATGTAAAATGAGTTATTCGATCAGCGTAAAATCAATTCAAAAGGATAGACATTTCTCTAATGTTTTTGTGTAGCGAAACCTTATATTTTAATTTTTTATTTTCCCTCCTTTTGTATAAAAACCTCAATCATCTGATTTATTCTGTGTAATCATAAAGATAGTTCTCACACTATGAGTCTTTGTGCGGCCGGCCGCTTTCCTATATTCTATATATATTTCCCAGTCAAGTATTTTTCTCTTTACTTCTGACAGTTTCAACAAAACAATAACTTGACAAGAGCCCAAGTTGTAACTGAAACAGTTTTTCGGTTCTCAAAAAACTAAACAGGACATTGAGAGCCCTGACATTGTATCGCCCCCACGAAACACCACACTGTATATTAGACATCAAGTTTAATGCCGTCTGAGCGATACCCATGTAATTCTCACCAATGTCATGGGTTTTGCTACGTTTAAAACGAAAAAAGTACTCAAGCAAGTATACCTGAAAGTATTTCGGATTAAATCTTTCACGGAAAGTTAAGATGTTATCTCGAACAAAAGGTTTGAGAAAATAATGGAGCAATCTGTCACAACATGCAACCGTATGCGATCTATCTGTTTTTCTGAACCACCGCGTTCAAAAGCAACAGGGGCGACAATCTTGCTTTGAGTACCACAACCACATCTCCCAAATCGTTGCCCGCCGATGAAAAAAAACTCGTTGACTTCAACCCTGCCTTAAAGCTTTTCGCGATTATAACGGATGGTATATCTGGCACCCATACAAGCATTAATTTTGCGAGAAGCTCGACAAAACCCACCAATTATGATTATCATATTTAAGCCGCTCACAAACAGTGATTCTGATTTTTATGAGCGGGTTTGTCACTATCCTTTCCAAATGCATTGTTCCTGATGAGAGAATTTAAAATATATTATTGATACAAATGGGTTCCATTTTCGATCTTTGGTTTGGGCCAGGTCTGAATTTTTAAATAGGTTGAGGTATCCGAATCTTTCATAGATGATTGTTGTTCAATATCAACCGAGTATGCCAACCTGAGTGTATTTTAAAGTCGGCAAACTGCAGAACCGCCGGTAACATTCCGGCAAATGAAGAGAGAAGGAGGCATGAAACAGTTCGGCATTATTGTGGTGCGATCAATGGCACTTGCGCTCCTTGTTGTCCTCATGTCATCAGTCGCACCCCTGGCGCAAGACCAGGTCGAAGGGCCAACGACACTGTCCCAGGTACTGGACAGCAAGGTGTTGAAGGTTGGTGTCAATCCGAATTATAAGCCGTTTTCATTTGAAAAAGACGGCCGACGCGTCGGCGTTGACATCGACATCGCCAACCGACTCGCCGAGAAGCTTGGCGTGAAGGCTGAATTTATCGTGCCCGAATCTTTTTCCGACCTGATTCCAATGCTTCGGGCAAACCAAATCGATATCATTATCGCCGTCATGAGCATCACTTTCGACCGGGCCAAGGTGGTCGATTTTTCAGTGCCCTATTTCGAAACCGGCCTGTCGATCCTGTTAAACAAAGTCAGAGCAGCCAAACTGGGCATCAGTGAGGCAAAAAACCTTCAGACAATTGTATCCATTCTCGAAAAAAACGGAAAGGCAAGTCAGCTCGTCATCGCCGTAACCGATGGGAAAGCCCCCCAACAGGTGGTTCCCCGTTTCTTTCCACAGGCATCGGTTAAAGCCTATCCCACCAACGAAGAGGCTGCGGCAGCAACACGGGGTGGTGAGGCCGCCATGATGGTTCATGATGAAATCTTCCTAAAAGTCTGGCTCAAAGAACACATGCGGGAAGCGCAGTTCCGGCTGGTGGTTCTCGATCCGCCGTTCAAACCGGACTACTACGGGATGGCGGTACGCAAGGGGAACCAGGATCTTTTGAACATGCTCGCTATGTTCAATCTGGAAATGAAGTCAGATGGGGTCGTCTCCCGATTTCTGGGGCAGTACCTGCCGGTGAGCAGCAAGGTCGTTACCCAAAGCTACAACATCAGCGAAGACTATTACGGAGGTGATTGATATGGCGAAGCAGAGCAAAGGGCTCGATCTGCAATGGAAAATTCTCATCGGGATCATTGCCGGCATCGCGATCGGCATGGGCATCAACATGGCCATGGGCGCCGGCATCACCTCGGGCCCCCTGTACATCATGAAAACCGTTTTTCAGTACGGCGGAGACATTTTTATCCGTCTGCTGCGCATGCTGATCGTTCCGCTGGTGTTTGCCTCCATTTTCATGGCGGTTGCCAATCTTGGCGATGTGCGCGCACTGGGAAAGATTGGCGGTAAAACCGTTGGCTATTACATACTGACCACGGCATTGGCCGTTCTGGTGGGGTTGATCGTGGTCAATATGATCGACCCCGGCGTTGGCATTGATAAAGACGCACTGGCCGCACTCAACATCGGCACCGAGGTTCCGAAAAAAGTAAGCAGCCAGGGGGTCGGTGAACGCAGCGCAGCGCTCATCATCGTGGACACGTTTGTCAACATGATCCCCAAAAACGCGGCTGCAGCGTTTGCCACCGGCGACATCCTGCAGATCATCTTTTTCACGATCTTTCTCGCCATCATGGCGTCCACCATCGGCCGGGATTCCGAGACGCTGACCAATGCCATTGGTGGTCTTGACCGAATCATGCAAAATGGCATCATGGCGATTATGGTCATCGCACCGTACGCCATTTTTATGCTGGTCACCGCTATTTTCATGGATCTTGGATTTGCCGCATTGAAAGCGCTGGGCAAATACGCGGTAACGGTTCTTGTGGGCTTGTTTATCCATGGTTTTATTACCCTGCCGATTCTGGTTCTGGTAATGGGACGCTACAACCCGTACCGGTTGATAAAAGCCCTGAGTCCAGCCATGATGACGGCCTGGTCGACCGCCTCCATCGCAGCCACACTTCCGATGACCATGAGCAATCTGGAAAATCGAGCCGGCGTGGAAGGCCGCATCGGCAACTTCGTCCTTCCCTTAGGGGCCACGATAAACATGGATGGAACCGCATTGTATGAATCCGTAGCGGTTATTTTTATCGCTCAAATCATGGGAATTGAGCTGACGATGGGCATGCAGGTCGTTATTTTCATCACCGCTTCGCTGGCTGCCATCGGTGCGGCGGCGATTCCCGGTGCCGGCCTGGTCACCATGGGCATCGTCCTGACGGCTGCGGGCCTTCCGCTGGTTGGAATTGGACTGATCCTTGCCATTGACAGAATCCTCGACCAGTTCCGCACAGCCATTAACGTCTGGGGTGACGCAACGGCGGCTGTCGTTATTGGACGCTCGGAAAATGCCATCCATGCGGTTTGATCGTCAGTCGTAGCCAGACTCGATTTTCCCCACGTACATTTGGGCAAGGAGCACAATAAAGCATCGATTCGTTTTCAAGCACGCCACAGATTGACTCATTTTAATGCAAACCAAGTATTACATTTCATTACAATTCGTTAGAATCAAACCATCACTAAACATGCTTGATTTTGAAGCAATTCCGCCATCCAACAAGATACCGGCAATTGATTCCTATAATATTGAAATAAAACGATAAAAATGATCTGGCACCAATATTGTACAGTGTTAATCAAGTCAATCTGAATCAGTGTTTCCCATCGAAAAATGAAAGAAGGCGAGCGATGAAAAAAATAGTAATTGCTTTGACCCTAGCCTGCAGTCTGGCGTTTCTGGCGGTGATGTTTGGCAATGGAGGCGTAGCAGCCCTCCATTATTCGCTATTGCCTAAAATCAAGGCTTTTTTAGATTTTGTGTTCCCCCATGTTCCAGTTGTGGCCATGCTTTTAGGAATCGGCATTGTTGGATTTGCGAGAAGTTAAAGATAGCATCCAAATGGTCCTCAACCGTCTGTTGACTTATTTTCTCAAAGCGTAGCGGCTCTTTGCGGAATCGAACATTTCAATAGCTAGCTTACATTTTCTTTGAGCGATGTTGGTCTGTACGGCATGGCATTGAATATTTTCGCTTCCGTTTTTTCCATGTTCTTAAAGATCTTTTCTATCTCACCCGGGTCATCGAAGATATCTGCGTATCTTTTTAGGATGTAATCCCTCCTTTCTTTTAGGTCTACAATTTCTCGGTTGATTACTCTTTTGTCTGCGTAGTTCACGATTTCGGCTTCCGTTATCGTTTCGTTGCCTGGCTCGTCGTCGAGGCGTACATGTTGTCGAACGATCTCGCTGACATCAATATACCCTTTTCCGCGTATCAGTTCCGCGCCTGTTTTTGCGTGGTCTTCGCCGGTTTCAAGGCTCCTCGTCTTGGTTACGTCGTGAAGCAGTGCGGCGGCAACGACGAGTTCGATGTCGATATTTTTTCCGGCTTCGTTTAAGCGCTGTGCGATCTCTTTGGCTACGCGTGTGACGGTTTCGCTGTGTTCCTTGATGTGTTCGAAGGTGCCTGTTTCTTTAAGCATTTCGTAGCACTGTGTTTTTGTCGGAATGCGCGTTCGGTTTTTTGGGTTCATCCCTATTCCTTTGGCTTCGTCTCCCAGTATTTTGGATACTATACCCCAATGTTGCAAAGGCAATGTATCTCATAGACGGTGGCCATGGCAATTGGCGATTTTTCTCAATCTTTTTTTGCAACATCGGGGTGTAGAATACTGCGCCTATGGATTATCGCAACCCTTTTTTCCGGGGCCATCGAGACCTTTCACCGCTATCACCATATTTATCATGCGGGGAGGAAATTCGGGGACGGGCCTAAAGCGCAGGCCAGCTATTGAGCTCCGAAATCAGCCTTCCGGGGGGCCGGCCCTCGATCCTTTGCGAATGGGCACCCCCCAATCCTTTGCATCAGCGACACCCCATTTCTGATCGAGTCGCTGAGCCACTGAAACCGGTCGATGGTGCCATTAAAAAAAGTCTGCCAGCCGCCGCAAAGCAGACTCAACGGACGGTTTGATGGTTCGCGGGGACCTCTGAATTTCGGGCAGTCACCCATGCAAAGATCCATGAACCGGCAACTCGCACACCGATTGGACCAGTTTGTCTTTTCAGATGCAAATCGCTGATACCGCTCGCTGGTCAGAATTTCTTCAAATGGGGTTTTCAAGATATTGCCGAGCCGGTGCTGTGGTCTGACTAAAAAATCACAGGGATAGACGTCTCCATTATATTCGACCACCAGATAGCGATTGTGGGCATCGCCGCTGTAGCAATCAATGGCAATGCCATGGACCTTCTTGGCCAGAATGGATTCGAAAAGGCGGATGGAAATGCGGCCGACGTCTTTTTCAAACCAGGCGTTGAAAATCGACAGCAAAAAGTCGCCCCACTGTTCACCAGTAATTGCGTATTCTCGGCGCCTGCCGTCTGCGTCCATTTCAACGCAGGGTATAAACTGGATGTAGTTGAAGCCACAGGTCTTTAGGTAGTGGTAGATGTCAAGGGGCGCGTGAACATTGGCCTGACTCACCAGTACCAGCAGATTGACGGGCACACCGGCATTCGTGAGCCGGTGAATGCCCGCAACAACCTTTTCATGGGTGGGACGATCTTGCTTGGTACGCCGATAGATGTCATGCAGGTGCGCCGTCCCGTCCAGGCTTACTCCAAACAAAAAGCGGTATTTTGCCATGAATCGCGCTATCTTTTCGGAAACGTGCACACCATTGGTCTGGATGCTGTTGGATATGCTCGCCCCCTTTCGTGCATACCGTTTCTGCAAGCTTACGGCATGCTCATAAAAGGTGCTGGGTAGAAGCATCGGTTCTCCACCATGCCAGATCATGGAATAAATGGTTTGCGGCGTCTGCATATAGGCCTGCATAAGGGCTTGCAGAATATCCGGGGACATTCGGCGCGGGGTCTGAAATGCCTTTCCAGGTGCAACGTCGGGAGACCGATAGTAGCAGTACCGGCAGTTCAGGTTACAATCGGCCGATACCGGTTTGATCAACAGTGAAAACGGTTTCATGAGAAAGCCTCAGCATCGGGAGGCGATCCTCGCCCGACGTTCCACCGCATTCAGATCAAGGTCGTTTCGCATATACTGGGATGATGCATCCTGAACCGGCGAATAGTCCCAGGAGGTTCGCATGCCTTTGATGCCGGCGGAGAAGACCAGCCGCCTGCGCTTCTGGCTTTTTACGACTGTCCGTTGCAGCGCCTCGATATCCTGGTGGGAGAAAACCATTCCCCTTAAATGGGCTTCCACATCCTTGTATACGGGGTCCGACGCCAGATTGCGAAGTTCCCGCGGGTCCGCTTCTAGATCATAAAGCTGAGGAGGATCTGGAGCATTGTAAATGTATTTGTAATTCGCCTGCCGGATCATAAAGCACGGTGCAATGGCGCCTTCGGCAAAATATTCGGAAATCACCGGTTGATGCGCCTGATCCGAACCACCAGAAATGAGGGGAACCAAACTACTGCCGGCGAGGGGAGCCGCCGGATTGTCAAGATAGGGACTGTCGGTTATATCGAGGATAGTCGGCAACAGATCGACCAGGGAAACATGCGCCGAAACACGTCTTCCCCTATACATCCGCGGCGCTTTGACGATCAACGGGACCCGGACCGATTCCTCGAAGAAGGACATTTTGTACCACAGCCCTTTCTCACCCAGCATATCTCCATGATCGGCTGTAAATAAGATGATGGTGTTATCTCCAGCCCCCATATCATCAAGCGCTTTGAGAAGACCGCCGATCTTGTCGTCGACATAGCTGATCTGCCCGTAGTACGCGTGCCTCGCATTGCGCACTTGTTCATCCGTGACGGCATTCGGTGATTGACGGTAGGCGCGGCGCAGCCTCAAGCTTTGCGCATCCAGATCCGCATCGGGCATGTAACCGGTGGCAGGCATATCGATGTCGTCGTGATCATATCGATCCCAATGCTCACGCGGGCAAGCGTATGGATCGTGAGGGTTCGTGAAGGAGACCGTCAGAAAAAAGGGACGTTCATCTTCGCTGCGCGCCATATCGTAGAGTTTCCTTTGCGCATTGAACGCCACCGCGTCATCGAAATCGATCTGGTTGGTACGCTCGCACGGCCCTGCTTCGATCACACTGTCCATGTTATGGTACCACCAATCCACCCGTTCATTTGGTCGGCTCCAGTCCGGTGTCCAGCCCCGTGATCGATAGGATAGACGTCCGTGGTCACCCGGGTTTCATAGCCATGGAGTTGGTCGGCACCGACGAAATGCATTTTGCCCGCCAGGCATGTCTGGCACCCAGCCAGCCTGAGGTAATGGGCAATGGTCGGGATATCGGCTGAAAATTCGGCCCGTTGTCAAAGGCTTGTATGTTCGATGTAAGCTGTCCCGAAAGCATCGAAAACCGTGACGGGGCACAGATGGGGTTGTTATAATAGGCACCTTCAAAAACCACGCCGTCTTCTGCCAGTGCATCGATATTGGGAGACTGAACCATCGGATTGCCATAGCAAGGCAGCGAACAGGCCGCCAGTTGATCGGCCTGGATCAGGAGAATGTTCGGTTTGTCGTTACTCATCGCCTCGTTCCTTTCTCATCAAAAACGGCCCCGCACAGCGTTGTCGCATGGTCGGTTTCCCTCCGGCGTGGTCTTTCCCTCAAATTCTACGGCGCGGCCTGGCGGGCCGCCTCGAGCCAACCATTCCATTTATCCTGGTTGACCTCGATCCACTCATCAACATGCCTGTCGATATCCTTTTGACTCTTCTCGCCATTTTTCATCTTCGCGTTTTGCGCCGAGATGTCGGCTACGGAAACTTCGAACACTTCGAACAATTTTTTGGCGGCTGGGTTCTTCTGGACAAACTGCTTATTGGCCACAATACGGATGTCGTTGATGATAAGACCAAATTTGATGGGGTCGGAAACGGCACCCTCAACACCGCTGGCAACCATCCGATCCGCCTGGTCGGCATAGGCTTCCATCGGTTTGATTTCAGGTACATTGATCCACACCACGTCTTTTCCCGGTTTCAGTTTATAAACGCTCCAGTTGGGGGTCCATGTGTAGTACAGCACTGCCTCTCCGGATTTGAATTTGCCCAGTACGTCCGCAAACAACGCATTGTAGGAAGCCTGCACGAGATTGATGTGCGCTTCCAGCCCGTAAACTTTCAGGTGATGGGCCATGACCTTTGCGACGGCCCATCCCGTCGGTGCACCCATGAGGTCGGCTTTGCCATCGCCATTGGAGTCGAAGGCTTTTTTGACCTCCTCCCGTTTGAAGTCATCAAGGGATGTGATGTTGAATTTTTCCTGATGCTTTTTATCGACCAGATATCCCTGAAGCCCTCCGTTTTTCACTACGTACCCGTATGCCCCGGCCTTTTCCTCAAAGTTCTTGGGAAGTTGCGGATATTGATTGGGAAACCAGCTGTTGGCCCAGAAATCGAGCGTTCCCTGGGTGACCGAAGCATAAAACATGGGGTTCTGAAGCATTTTGGGCACTTCGCACGAATAGCCCAGTTCAATCAGCGCTCTGCGGACCAGGGTCTCGTGGAACCACCCAGTGTCCCAGGTGCACCGGCCTTGCTTCACCGTCACGCCTTTTCCCGGCAGTTTCTGGTAGGCGACGCATTCATCTGCACGCACAGCAATAACCAACACCAACATCACCACAGCACTGATCATGGACGTTACTGTTTTGTTTTGCACGAGACCTCCTTTTGCTTGGGTTATTTCATATTCAAGGAAGCGACAACGATCGGTCCGCATGCACAACCCCGAAAATACCTACGCGAAACACGCCTCGACAATGTTGCGGATATGCTGCAGTTCGGATGTTATCGCATCGACCAGATCGCCCTCCCGGGTCCGCCTCGACGACACCCCTACACCGACAGTCATGACGATTTTTCCATGCTCCCGGATCGGCACCGAAAAGCAGCGTAATTCCTGGTAGAACAACGCCCGGTCGTCCTGGATGTCGTTCAACTGCGCCTGACGAATCATTTGTTTCAGATCCGCAACCTTTGGCGGCGTCTCATAGTTCTCAGCCTCCCGTTCAAGGAAGGCGGAATCGGCAAGCGTTTCGGGCAGAATGAAAAACACCGCCCCCTGGACACCCAGCGCCAACGGCAGGCATTTTCCGGCAGGATAAAGCAGCGGCGTTTGGTTATCCAGATAACACTCCAGGCAGATCATGGTCTGATCGACGCAGGTAAACAAATTGACGGACACCTGGTAATTGTGGTGAATGTGCAGCATTTGCTGTCTGATGATCTGGATGGGTGTGTTCTGGGCAGCCACAACACGTCCCCACAAATAGATTTTGCGTCCCAGTGTATATCGCCCTTCGGAAGATTTCTGGATGACGTTTTCAGCTCCAAGTTCCTTAAGAATTTTGTTTACAGTGGAGGGGCTTGGTTGGTTCAACACCCTGGAAACCTCCGAGAACCGTAAACCGGCCTTGCTTTGGCTGATGGCATCAACAACACGGATTGCACGGGATAAAAGGGATTTTTTATTTTCCATTTCAAGCATGAGCTACATATATAAATAGCTTACTACACATATTAGAACTATATTTATTAGAATGCACTGGATTGGATTGTCAATTGAAAATCCAGTGGGGGAGTCACGATAAAATCCATTTATCTGGTTATATTTGACAATATCTTCCTCTAATGGGATTGCATTGGTGGCTCAGTAAGGAACACGCCCGCGGGTCGCCCAAGCGTCTCCACTGCAATAATGGACGAATGATTTAATTTCTATCGGATTTCCGGTCTCAGCCGTTCAGTTCTAGTGGTAAAGCGAGTGAATTCAATGCCAAGTGGCAACCCCTTGAAATGGCCGAACGTTCATGCCCGGTTTCCATTAAACCCGACAGCGATATGGTCCACGATCTGATCGATCCACACGCACTCCCTCTCATCAAAGGGAGAATCTGCCAGTCGGCCGACGAAACAGAGCCCGATGGCTCTACTGCGTGCAACGATGGGGGCCAGATAAGCATGTTTGAAGGGCATCTGCCTGAAAGGAGCGTAAGGCAGCCCGAGGCCCAATGGGCCTTTTGTCCATTGCCTGGGAGAGCGTAGCTGGAGCGCTTGGACGATGGCTGAATCGGATTTAGTGATGGAAATAGAAAAATCCTGGGCGTTGATATGCATCTGGGTTCCTACATAAAACTTAGCCTGTAACACCGGCGGTTGCGCTGTGTTCACAAAAGCCATGAAAACTTCACTATCCGGTAAGCAACGGAACAATGCTTCCTGAGCCAGCATCAGGAGCTGGTTGATTTCCCCCCCGCGCTTGCGGCATAATGCCAGTTCCGTGAGGAAATGCCCGATCAGCGATTCCGGGGTCTCTTCGGGCATCGCCGTATCGATAGTGGGGCCAAAATCCATATGAGAGACGATCTCCATGGGGTTGGCCTTGCCCCATTCCAGAATGTTAACCATTATTTCCACATCTTCGGCGCTCAGATTGAAAAACGCTTTCACATTGTCATCGGATTGGAAAGTGTTCCGAATGAGATCGGGAACTGAAAAGTGTGGATGTCCAAGAAGCTTGCCGATTCGTTTCTCGGCTTTGCGAATGGTCTCCTTACCGCCCTCTCGTTCCCCGAACAGCATGGCAGCCAGTATAGCGGATTCGTCTACCAAAGCGATCAACGGATCATCAGCGGATTCGGGTTTCAAAATGATCCGCTCCAGATCCTCAGGCAGACGGTAGAATGCCATTACAGCCTTACAGATATCGTCATAGCGCACCTGAAAGATGTTGAGGCAGGCCTTGTTGATGGTAAATTCCTTTGCATTGATCAGGTGATCCATCTTTTGGAATCGGTTTGGAAAGGTGTTGGCCAAAGCGAGACCGGGCAGCCGATAGAGCAGACCGGCGATAAAACTTTCTTCAGGATTATCGTGGTTGTGCGCTTTGGACAAGGCCATGGCCAGGATACCGGAAAAATAAGAGACCGCGTAAAGCTTCAGCAAATTCCGTTTTTGGAGCGTCGCCAGGGAATGCCTGAACATGCCCAGGCCCAGAGCCAGCAAATAGATCTTGTCGAATCCCAGGTACGTCACCGCTGCGGTAATGGTTTTTATGGGAAAGCGAGGGGCGTAATAGGATGAATTGACGGTTGCCAGCAAGCTACTTGCCAGGCCGCAATCGCGCATGATGACGGTGGCCAGATCCAGGGAACTGGAATCGTTTCTCTTGGCCAGACGCGATATTTCAAGGACGGTCTCACTCAGCGCCGGAAGGTTACCCTTATCGCGCATCTCTTCCACAAGGTTTTTCAAACGTTGCTGGTTATCCATAGTAGACGGTTCTTTCTGAATGCTGCAATTGTTTATAGTCGTTTCCATTCACCGAAGCTGCAGGTGTTTTGTTGTCGATAATACCAATGCTGGATATATCGGCGAATTCCTTACCGACCTTGAACAAGTGCATTCGATGGTATTTTTACCCCCCATCCTTCAGCCAGTTCACTCACATAGTCAACCGCCCTTGATGCCGTATCTTTTTGTCGGAAAAAATAACCCAAACAATTTGTATTGGTCTGCGTCCAAAAAGCTACCGGGCCTCCAATCGGCGGCTCGGCGAAAAGGAAAGAAAAGGGATCATTTAAGGCACGGGCACGCGTTCAGGTTTGTCCCATTTGGGTGTAAACGCTTGAAAAACGATTAAATAGTGTCCGTCCAGAAATGGTGAATTTTGCCCGAGTCCAAGGCGGCCAACAAATTCAAACCGGAGAAATATTAGTAATATTTTGAGGATTTGAATTTGTTGCCCAACGCCGGAATCGGGTGAAAAGCGCCGTTTCTGGATGGGCACTAAGTAGCCCTCTCCCGTTTTCTTTGCTGAATGCACCTTTGCCTTCGGGTTAAAATGGATCATTCCCGGTTTCAGTTGAAAAGCCGTATCACCCAAAGTGATGCTACCGGTTCCTTCAATAACATAAATCATTTCCGAATGGGTTTCGTGAAAGTGAGGTTTCACTTCGACCCCTGGTGTGAATCGCGCCACAAAAAAGGCTCACGTTCTCATTTCCACCAATAGGACAAGCAAGATGGAGTAATTATTTTTCTGCGCCCTTACCTCAATATCTCATAAAACGATCTATTTTCGCTAACGAAGACCTAACTTGACCCGATTATTATTCTATGAGAAGAGAAAGCGCATCCCAACAAACAAGCATTTAAATATAAATATTTAAGATCAGATTGATAGCGTCTATCAGCAATTGACATTTTTCCTGTGTTTTCCTTTTTTTCTCGATCCGAACTAGCGATGTGCCCATATTCATATCAAAAAGACTCAATTCATTTGCCTATTATTATCTGAAAGTATGGTGGAAACGGATAGATTGCTGTTTATCCATAACAATTGAAAAGATGGAGGATTTGAATGCACACTGTGTTAAAAGCAAAAAAGGGATTTAAAATTGCTACCGTCTTGATTGTCAGTATGACAATGGCTTTCTCAATGGCCATTGCAGGACAAGGGCACCATGGCAACAAATGCGGCAAGAAAAACAGTAAGGTTCAGCTCGGCCCCCGACCTTTTTATCTGGTTGAAGCCATGGAAGACAGCGATTTAAAAAATGAGCTCCAACAGTGCACTGACGGCCCTTTTCAAAGAAGTGATTTTTCGATCGGCCACCGTGGGGCGGCACTCCAATTTCCTGAACATACCAAAGAATCCTATGAGGCGGCGGCCCGCATGGGTGCAGGCATTCTGGAGTGTGATGTAACCTTCACCAAGGATCGTGAACTGGTCTGCCGGCATTCCCAATGCGACCTGCATACCACCACCAATATCCTGCTCATCCCTGAATTGGCGGCAAAATGCTCTGAGCCCTTTACACCGGCGGAATTCGACCCAGAAACGGGCGAATTGATAAAAGAAGCTTCGGCCAAATGCTGCACAAGCGATATTTCGCTTGAAGAATTTAAATCGCTTTGCGGCAAGATGGACGCATCCGATCCTTACGCGACAACCGTTGAGGACTATGTCGGCGGTACGGCAAATTATCGAACGGATCTATACGCCACCTGTGGCACCGTCATGACTCATGCGGAAAGCATCGAATTGTTTAAAGAACTTGGCGTCAAAATGACCCCGGAGTTGAAAAGTCCCAGTGTGGAAATGCCCTATGACGGTGACTACACCCAAAATACTTTTGCTCAGCAGATGATCGACGAGTACAAAGCCGCCGGTGTCAAGCCTAAAAAGGTTTACGCCCAGTCGTTCAATCTGGACGATGTTCTTTATTGGATCGAAAACGCCCCCCGCTTCGGCAAACAGGCGGTTTATCTGGATGGCCGCTATGACCTGATCGATTTTGATTATACCAATCCCTCAACCTGGTCTCCGAGTATGGAAGAGCTAGTGGCTCAGGGCGTCAACATTATCGCCCCGCCCATGTACATGCTTCTTGCGCTTGACGATAGCGGTAAAATCGTGCCTTCAACATATGCAACCATGGCCAAGGCTGCGGGCCTTGATGTTATCACCTGGACGCTTGAACGTTCCGGCCTCTTGATCGACGGCGGTGGCTGGTATTATCAGTCCGTCACCGATGCAATCAACAACGATGGCAAAATGTATGAAGTCCTGGATGTGCTTGCAAAAGATGTCGGCATCATGGGTATTTTCTCGGATTGGCCTGCTACGGTGACTTTTTATGCCAACTGCATGGGATTGAAATAAAACCGGCGTTTTCTCCAAAACCATCAAGCCAGCATAGGTAAGATATATTCCCACAAGAAATCTAAGAGCCTGTTTGAGAAGTCTGGATCAGTTTCGATAACAAGGCGGAAAGTGGCTCGAAAGCGGAGCATATATGTAATATGTGAGCATTTTGAGACACTTGTAGGCGCCGTTAGCGGGCCTTAGAAGAATTTATCAAACAGGCTCTTAATCAGATACCGGTATGCCCCCTGCTGATGACGCGCGGCATCCGCGAAGGCGGCGTAAGGGTTGATCAGGTGCTGCTGGATGGCGAGGCCACGGCCCATGCCAAAATAAAGGCGCACAAGAAGTTCGGCGGTGATGTGTACCTGGGCATGGACGTGGCCAAACAGGCCATTGGCGACCAGATTTCCCTGATGGGGACCTTGTGCCCTTACTCTACCCTGTTCCATGGCACCACCGAAGATGTAGCCAAGGAGTTGCGCAAACTGGCTGCTGAAGTCGGGTATAATGGCGGCTTTATCTGTATGCCGAACTGCGACATCGATTGGACGGTTCCAGAGGAAAACATGCGCGCCTTGATCGATACCTGCGCTTCGATCAAATACCCAATGGACATCGACGCATTGGGGAATTTGAGCAATGTCTATCTGCCCGGGCATCCAAAGCATCCCGGTATGCGACCCATTTCCACCGAAAATGAGAATTTGTCTTGCATGGGAATTGGAAAAATCGACGACTCGCACGCTCACAAAGAAACGATTTGCCGGCAATTGGCCGACGCGATTGTCTTTTCCGAAGCGGACAAGGTGGTCGAATGGACGCACAAGGGCCTGAATATGGGGCTTTCCCCTCAGCATATGATTTTCGACGGACTATCGCTTGGCATGCAGCGGGTAGGCGATATGGTCGAACGAAACGAGCGCTTTATCACCGACATGATCAAGTCCGCCACGATCATGGACAAAGCCATGGAGATTCTAACGCCGCTTCTGGAATCTGCCGACACCGGACAAGCGGGAAAAGAAACCGTGGTGATGGGCCTCGTGCATGGCAACACCCAGGATATCGGAAAAAATCTTGTCGTGTTGATGCTCAAGGCCAACGGCTTCAATGTGATCGACCTTGGGAAAAATGTCAAACTTGAGAAATTTGTGGAAGCCGCTCGTACCAACCATGCCGTAGCCATCGGCATGTCGGTGATGACGAATTCTTCAGTGATTTATGCCCAAAAGACAGTCGATTTGAGGAAAAACAGATCCATCCCTCGCGTTCTGTCTACCGACGCGCACGATGATAGGCTTTCAATAAAATTTCAATGGGATGATTGACGGGGTAGTTGCTCATCTGGTTGAACTGCAATCGGCAGCTTAGGCAATCCGTTACCAATTGGTCAGGATCGATGCTTTTTATTTTCTCCATCAGCCCACGTCCCATCTGCATTGAAGCATGATGAAAATCACGCTTGAATCCCATTATCCCGGCAATACCACAGCAGTATGTAGTACTTTTTATTCTTTCTATCGATATTTCGGGAATCAAGGCCAATAGCTCCTGATATGGCGCGCCGATGCCCTGCTCCCGCTGGTGGCAGGGTGGATAATAAAGCATTTTTCCGGCAACCGGTCCCAACCGGTCATCCAACTTGCCATCTCGGTGCAGATTCAACAAATACTGCCCAAGATCATAGGTATTTTCAGCGACACGGATACGCTTTAATGGATCGATTCCAGAAAAGTATCCATCATCTTTTAGGATATTTCCATATGTGGATTTATCGAGCAACCGATACGGCCGTTCTTCTACAGTGCCATTGGTTACCGTGTCTGGGATCTTCATGTACCGCTGGCTGCCACCAACAAGATCCTGGTATTCTTTAGCGTAATACGCACCCCGGCGAAAAACAGTTTTTAGCATATAACCGCAGGTAGGACAGGAACAAATTACGTCGTATCCTTCTTTTACGACCTCATTCAGGACGTGAATCGTTCGCTGGGCAAACATCAACGTCGTATCCCGATCACCTTCAAGCATACTCGGCATACCGCAGCAATTCTGGTCAGGATAATAGACCGTGATATTGTTGCGCTGAAGAACATCGACAGCTGTGTTGGCCACCTGGGGAAATATGTACCGCGCCGTACAACCAGCAAAATAGGCGACCTTGCGGTTGGTTCCGGCAGGGGCTTTTTCGTTCAATTTTTTGCGGTTGGCCAACGTCGGAAAGTTCTCATCTGGAATACTGGGCAGTTTCCGCTTGATATGAATCCCTGCGGTTTTTTTTATTAATTTACTGGTGAGTTTGCCCTGCAAAATGGCATTTGAAAGCCAAGGGACGGCAGCGCACAATTTTCCCACCCGCTCAACATCCTCCAGCGTTCGAATAAATGGATTCAACCCGTCTCGATCGATGAACAGCGTTTTTGCGGTAATAATATCCTCTCGGATATTGGGGCATGGACACAATGCGCAGTAATTGCACAAATCCGCCAGGGATCTTAATTCCTGAGGGGTAATCGACGCTCCGCCCTCTTGTTCCCGATCCCACAGTTTGTACATCGTCGGGAAAAAAAGACAATTCGTATCCATGAGGTTCCGGCAGATGTCGCAATCCGCACATGCGTCAACCACCTTTCTTATCAAGCGCTCAGCCGTATCCATTTCAGGTTCCATTTATTTATTGCCATGTTTTGGTGTTACGCCATATCAAAAACGATATCCACCATTTTAATTGCTTACCATAGCCTTTCAAAAGCTGATAATATAGGTATCAAATCAATCTTATTCAATAAAAAGCTAACTGGTTATCATTATAACCAATTATCATCATAACGGCGAATCGATCGAAAAAGCCTTGTCAATTCTGACTTGCCAGAAAATAAAAATAATGTTTGATTACCCTTTCCTCAGGGTGCAGGTAAAATTTCAGCGTATCATATCCAGCGGAAACGATCGTCTGGGGCGCCTATTTTAATGGTTCCTTGGATGAGATGCGCGTTTTTAATCAAGCGTTGAGCCTGGACCAAATTCAATCATACATCGACAAATAGGTTTCTCCCAGTCGTTCGAAAAGCTATTCGGGGTCATTATCTCGCATGAGATAATAGGGGTTATTCATTAATATCCTTGAGTTTTACGCAAACGGTAAGTATTATTAGGCCGTTTTTTTACCGGGTCGACAATAGGACCCGGTTTTTTGGGTGCTCCGGTCTACCAACCGTCACCCCATTTTTTTCCTTAGAGCCTGTTTGATAAATCCGTCTAAGGCCCGCTAACGGCGTTGGAAAGAGTCTCAAAATGCTCACATATTACATATATGCTCCGCTTTCGAGCCACTTTCCGCCTTGTTATCGAGCCTGATCCAGACTTCTTAACCAGGCTCTTAAAAAAAAGCCTCCTTAGCGGAGGCTCATCTAATTCGGAGATTCATTTCCGTTTGTCAATGATTGTAGAAATTTAGCGAGTGACACGGCCCTTATCTGCGGTGTCCTGGTGATATTGTACGTCCCGGATTGAAAGGCGCTGAAAATGCTCACCATGCGGATTAGTAGTGGCACAATTTCATAGAGGATGCGAATGAAAAAATTGAGAAAATTTCATAATACCATGACTCAGTTGAAAGGGATCAGGCATTTCGTTTTTTCAAAAGATTCAAAGGCTAAACAGCCGACCATGATCGATTTTAAAGAAGATCTATTGCCGATCGACAGCGCTTCATGGGATAAAGTGTTGCAGGACACGCAAACCTGTCTCGCCAGAGTGATTGGTCCCATTGCAAAGATCGTTTTTCAGGATGCCATGCACCAATGGGAACAGAATACACCAGCCGATTCAAACGACTTTGCACTGTTAAAAAAAATGGTACTAAACCAAATTGATGATCCAGACCGTAAACGGAAATTTGAGGAATTGATCACGGATTACATTGAGAACCAACGATGACGACCATATCGAAAGAATCATCTGAGATGTGTTCAGTATTGGTGTTGACCTATTTCAGATTGCGTTAATTTTGTTGCTTGTTTTCAAATGATTAAGGGAGTGGTCAATGAACCTCCGGGACTCCAAGATGAGATAAAACAGGTAACGGATCGCCAATTCAACAAACGTTCAAGGGGCATTATCGCCCCTTGAACGTTTGTTTTGCCTATGCTGATCGCATGCAGCACCATAATAGCTTTGCAGATCTCTGGAAATTCTCGCGCCGGCGCGCACCAACTTTTCCACTTCGGCGTTGCTGACATTCAGTTTGACGACTTCTTTCACACCGCTATAATTCAATCGAACGGGCAACCCGATAAAAGGGTATTCCGAACGACCTTGCATTGAAAAGGGTTCGATTCCATAAGCCCCACCCGCATATACCGAACAGGGAACGTATTTATCGTTTGCTTCCTCAAGGAGCCCGAACACAACACGGGCGACGGCGGAGCCAATCCCAAACATCGTCCCGCCGATCGTTGAATTCAGATAACTTCCGCCGGATATAGTTCTTTTCACAATTCTGTGCTTTTGCTTTTCAGATAAAAAATAGGATGCGTCAATCGCCTCGTGACCGATTTTCACCTGAGACCACGGCAATATCATATCAGGACCGTGTGGTCCGAGGGCGATGCTGTTTATCATTCCTGGATCAAGGCCCGTTTCAGCAGATATATTCGTGTTGAATCTGGCATTATCCAGCGTCGATCCAACACCAATCACTTTTTGGGATTCAAAACCGCTTTCCTTGTAGGCCACGTAGGTTAATTGATCCAGTGGATTGACGACATTGAGAAGAATGGCGCAAGGGGCAAGATTGCGGATGATGTTGCAGTATTTTCTGATAATCGGCGCGTTGACATCAAAAAGGGTGTCTCTTGAAAAACCAGGCATGCCTTTCTTTAATGCCGGTCTTCCCTGCCCCATGGTCATGACGACAATATTGGACTCCGAAATATCGTCGATATTACTGGTGCCTTTAACATCAACCTTACGATTGAATCCAATCTCCATATTTTTTAGATCGATACCGATGCCGACGGCTTTTTCAGGCGTACGCGTATTGCAAAGTACGAACCTCACCATATCACGTGCGCAGTAATCCTGCAGTCCATGGATGAGACAGACCATCGTTCCGATGGCGACATTGCCGGCGCCCAGGACAGAAATCTTAATTTTCATTGTTCAACCTGAATCCTCACCGGCGGAATAATGGTTACCGGTATATGGACAAGGTTCAATACGCCTTGAATGGTTTTCGAAACGAACGCGTCCCTGGAAGCGTGGGAATGGGCGGCCAAAATGATCTGATCCGCTTCTTCCTCCATGGCGGCAGCAACGATTTGCTCAACGATTTCACCTTTTTTAACGAGGATTTCATCGTCAGGCAACGGTGTATCGGTATTGGAATTTTCGATTGCATCGGAAAACCTGGATAATGCAGCTCTGAACTTGGTCAACGCCTCCCGGATAATATCAACCTCCTTGCGCTTACCAATTAAAACGGAACGGGCATCATTCTCCCAATTTTGCATAATCTCCTGGTACGAGCCTTGGCCCAACAAATTGTTGATGCGCGTTTCCAAAAACGATGAAATGGGTCTTGGATCAATGACATGCAAAAGGGTGATCCGTCCATTGCAGGCAGCGGCGAGATTAACCGCATAGGTATAAGCATTTCGACAATCTTCCGACAAATCCGTAGCCAACAATATTTTTGTGTATTTTCCGGTCAACATTCACCTCGAAGCACCAATGGGGGCCTTGCTTTTAACTAAACGGGGCGTTTTTATTTAGGACGATCTATCTCATCAATTGGAAACGCCCAGCTTAGTTTTAAAAGGCATAAAGGTCTATTGATTTTCTCGCAGCAAATAGATCATGATATATTTCAAGGCACAATGAACTTCGGCAATCGCCAGTGGCACTTTTTCAAGGAAAAACGTCGCACCGGCAGCATAGGATTGATCCATGAGTTCTTTATCGGGTTTGAGTGTGTACTGAATGATCGGTAATGTATTGTATGCGTCACGGATTTGCTTTAGTGCATCCAGGCTGATGTCAGCGGCGCGGCGAACATCCCCCCATTTTTTTCTGGCGTGCTCATGCCAATACACATCAAGCAGCACCACATCGGGTTTTTCTTTTTCAATCAGCTGTTGCCAGTTATCGATATCACCGCTTTTGACCACTTCAAAATCAATCCCACTGATTTTCTTGTGCAGCAATTCATTCTCAAGTGATTCTGACCAAGTATCATCAAAAATCAACTGTTCCGGATCAACCTTGTCTCGAAGTAGGTCACTGAAAATGTCATCGAGAAACAAAACCTTGATCTTCATGCCGTACCTCCTTGCCGTTAGTTGGTGTTTATGGGGAATGTCAGATAGATACGAAAAGGCTCCTGATATCGCCTGAAACTGCCGCCGAGTTCTTTCATAATCGATTTGATTTGGGGAGTACCACGGCCACTGACGGTTTTGTAGGGACGCCCATTATCCTTGAATAGGATGATTAACTTATTTTTCTTTTGGGACAGCGTGATGTTTACCCATCCAAGTTCAATAACGCTTTGGGTGTGGGCTTCACTGATAGCCCGCAAGCTGTTGGCAAACAGATTGTCAAATATGGTTTCCAATTGCTCATAGTTGGCCCGAACCGATAAATTGTCGGCCACCTTTCCTTTTACATCCAGGTGGATATTGATGTTGGAATGCTGAGCACTTTTTTGGTTGACATATGCCTTAAGCCATCTTCTGATATGGATATCTCGATTGCGACTTTTTAATATTTTACCTTTCTCATGCAGGTCCGCCAATAGCCCTTCAAGGCCATTAATCGCTCCATAAATACTGGGCTTGTTCAACAATTTAGGATTTTCCTTCAACAAACCGGATTTTAACCCGGCCAGGCAATAAAAGCCTGGATTATGAATTTTTAGGCTGAATTCAGACAGATGTTCGGCAACCCGTTCGTTTAAAAGAAATGATTTGAGCAGTGAGTTATAAAGCGAAAGAAATGGACTCATTTGTAAAAACCGACAGAAATCCTTTCGTGAGGAAGCAAGATGAATGGCGCCTAAATCCTGGTCTAGCATATGTAGCGGATAGACCACATAGGATTGCGTTTTGTCGATCACGTCCAACAAAAACTGCTTTTCTTTTTTTTTAATGACAAGGTTTTCATCAATCCGTTTACGAAATCGGGTAAGCCGGCGACACGATCGATCGCCTTCAATTGGATACGATATCTCTGACTGATCGCATAAAATGCTGTCATTGGAGGGAATAAATTCCGGAAAGTAGATATCCATCAAGGCTTCCCCTTGCCAGGCAACGATCCGTAAGGCATGGCTTTCATACCCCGAGCCCCTTCTGAAAAAAGCAAACCCCAAATCGGCAGCGGAAAGCGTCTGATAGACCGTCACAGCGTCGGCATAGTCCACTTTGGCGTTAGAGGCAATAAAGCGGGACATGAGATTTAGTTTATTGTACACGGTATTGAGGGCAATTCGATTTTTTGTATCCAGAATATGATTGATGATCAGCGCACCGTATTGGCGGACAAATGCGTCCAACGGCTTCTGTTCAGCCTCGGTGAATGATGGTTTTGATCGATAACGCCCCAGTTCAATCACGCAAAATATTTCATTGGCCCGTTTGATCGGCAAAAATAGCGTGCTTTCCACGGGTTTTTTGATTTCTTCGACATAGTGGTCGTCCATGCAGGAAAAAATCTCTAAAAACGGGTTGGGTTTGTCTTCCAAAGACGCTTCCCAAATATCTTTCACAAGGAGCGTTTGCCCGGTGTTAATCACATGACCGGCAAACCCTTTACTTGGATTGAACAGATGCAGATTCATGCCTTCTTTTAACCACGGCCGCCCATCCTTTACGATGCATACTTTTTCAACCCGCCCACCGACAGGCAGCAAGCTCAGTTGTCCGATATCGGCGCCGACACCGTTCATCAGCATATTGAGCAATTCATAGGCAAAACGATCAACCGATTGCTCATCTTCGGCAATGGCAAGCGCCGGAAGCTTCCTGAAAAACGTCTCCGCATGTATCGTTCCTGAATCAATTGACTGGGAATATTCTTTCATATGCATACAATAATGAGGCTTAATTTATTTATTTTCAGTTCAAATGCAGCGGTTCCATATTGCTTTCGAAAGGCCGATACACATTTTAAGTCCTTATTTTTTTTACTTTTATATATTATCCTATTTTTTTAATTAAACGCTTCAATTCGCAAAAGACATCAAAAAGATTATCTATTGGCTTGATTATCATATTTTTTATATTTTTTTTGAGGCTTATTCAATTTAATATTATTCCTTATCCGTTGTCAACAACTTTGTTCTTACCCCGTCAACCGGCTTATTTCAAAGACCCTGTCGCCTTCATACAGCCGCTCTCTCAAGGGGCTTTTGAAGCCCATCATTCAAGCCCATAGTCCTGGATAACACCCCATGATTTGGATCTGCAGGATCGTGGTTACAACAGGCCTCTCTCCCAGAGGCAGTTCGGCATGAAGACAGAAAGATATAGTGGTCTTAATACTGGCAACATCTGAGGCTTATTCAAGAAAACGGGTCCCTTGGCCAGTGCTGCATCCGCCGTCCATGCTGAATGCGTAGCGTATGAACCAAGAGGCCTACAACCAAAATTGTTGAACAAGAAAACCATGAATGATATGTATGGGTTTAATGGGATGGCATGCATGGAATCTAAAAGTTGAATGCGCCTCGATCAAAAGCAACTTTTAAAGCGTGTCTCACGATACCGCTGCATGGGGCAGATTGTGGATCATTGGGATTGAGTTTCCCTTTCCGCGGATGAAGGAGAATGGGGTGGGAGAAAACAACAAGCAAGAAAAAATTCTTAAGGCAGCCAGTGAAATCATTGCTGAAAAGGGACTGCAAAAAGCAACGATTACCGAAATTGCCTGCAAAGCCGGGGTGGTGGATTCCATCATCTACCACTACTTCAAAAACAAGGAAGATCTTCTGTTCTGTGCATTGGATTCCCATTTGCAATCATCCATCGAGGCTCTTGAGTTTCAGTTTCAGGGGATTATCGGTGCCGCGGCCAAACTGGGGAAGATGGTCTGGTATCACCTTCACTCCAATGATTACAATCAAGGCAATGAGCAAATTGTCAAAAAGTTGCTCTTAGAATGCCGTTCCAATACAAATTTTTATAAACATCCCAGCTACAATTCTTTAAAAGGGTATGCCGGCGTTTTAACAACCATCTTAAAGGAAGGCGTCGTTGACGGGTCATTTTATCCTGGATTGGATATTGCCGTCACACGCGACATGATTTTTGGGCTTTTAGATGAAGAATCGCTCTCGTGTCTGGCGGCTAGAGAACTGACCGCAACCCTGCCTGACTTTGAGGACATCATGGCCTTGATTTTGGCCATGGTGGAGAACAAATCAGAGGTCGCGCTACCCTTAAAAAAGGAAGACAAGGCCACCTCCGTTTTGAATGCGGCAGCCACTATTTTTTCGAGAAAAGGATTCAACGGAGCGACAATGCTGGAAATCGGCAACGAAGCCAACGTTGCCGAGGGAACCATCTACGAGTATTATACCAATAAGCAGGATCTGTTGCTCTCAATCGCCAAGGAACGGTTTGATAAATTCAAAATCGATCTGGACACCACCTTTAAATTGGAAGACCCGTTGACCAAACTCAAGCGTCTGATCTGGAGCCATTTTCTCATTTTTTTCACCAACCATGAATTTCTAACTCTTTTTCTAAATGATATTAAATTAAACAAACATTTTTACCGGACCGATTCGTATGTATATTTTATAAACTATTTCAGCAAATTATCTGAAGTATTGGGTGAAGGCAAACGGGCCGGCATCTTCCGTCAACAGGTAAACAATCGCGTGTATCGGAATCTTTTTATCGGATCATTCACCCACCTTCTTCTGCGCTGGCTGTTCATTTCAACCCCCCATCCGCTGGCCTTCATGAGAGAATTCACAAACGCTGCCGATCTCTTATGCCGGGCGGTTGTTGCCAAACCCGCTTAGGGTGCAGGAAGAAAATAATTACACCAGATTGCGCCGGATTTGCGCCTCGTCTACAAGGCGCATCCGCCGGTGCATATTTGGAATCTGTGCCGGCGGATGGAACGCCGTAGACGGGTGCAAGGACAAGCAGGATGGGGTAATTATTTTTTTCCTGCGCCCTTAAACGTTGAGGAGTACTCCATGAACGTGCTGGTGACGGGCAACCTGCCCGAGTCTATCATATCGACCATTCGAGCGGAGCATAGGGTTGAGGTCAACCCCAAAGATGAGCCAATGCCCCGGGACCAGCTATTATCCGCTGTCGCCGATAAGCATGGCATCCTATCCATGCTGACCGACCGGGTCGACGATGCGCTTCTGGATCAGGCACCGCATCTTAAAATTGTTGCCAACTGCGCCGTCGGTTATGACAACATTGATATGGCCGCAGCCACCCAAAGACGCATCGCGGTCACCAACACCCCCGGCGTGTTGACCGATTCAACCGCCGATGTCGTCTTTGCACTGATGCTGGCGGTGGGGCGCCGGGTGGTCGAAGGCGACCAACGGGTACGCCAGGGTCATTTCAAACACTTCGCCCCGTTTCATTTTCTGGGTCAGGATATTTCGGGTAAGACACTGGGGATCGTCGGCATGGGACGAATCGGGCAGGCCGTGGCCAAAAGAGCGGCCGGTTTTAACATGCCCATCATTTATACCAGCCGCACACGACTTCCAGCTGAAAAAGAAGCGGCCATGGGGGCTCGATACGAAAATTTTGAGACGGTATTAGGCGAATCGGATTTTCTTTCCCTGAACGTCCCCCTGACACCCCAAACCCACCATCTGGTGGGCGCCGATCAGCTGCGGTTGATGAAACCAACCGCCATCCTGATCAATACTGCCCGGGGACCGGTGATCGATGAAATCGCCCTGGTCCAGGCCTTGCGGGAACAATGGATAGGTGGTGCCGGATTGGATGTTTACGAAAATGAACCCTTTCTGGCTCCGGGTTTAATCGCGTGCAAAAACGCAGTGGTGTTGCCCCACGTGGGCAGTGCCACCATCGAAACCCGCACCCGCATGGCCGAACTGGCGACCCAGAACCTTTTTGTCGGCTTGCGTGGCGGCATACCACCCAATTGCCTGAACAGCGAAATTTTCACATAGGATGGGAATAAAGTTCTTTTTCTATGAATTCATGGTATTGGCCAATAATAATCCCTCAAGCACCAACTGCGGGCGTATTTCGTCCAACAATCCGGCGGGGTCGAACAGCCCGGCAAATTCACCGGTACCCACCACCAATGGTTGGCGGTCGCCAAAAGCTTCCTTACGGATACGGCCGATAATTTCCCGGGCCATACCAATCTGCCCGTAATACAGTCCCGACTGCATGCTTTCAGCCGTGGAACGGCCGACGACGTGATCCACGGCTGCGATTTCCACACTGGACAGCTTGGCCGCCCGGGTCGCCAGGGCTTCAAGAGAAATCCGCATGCCCGGTAGAATCACCCCGCCCAGGTATGTTTTGTCCGCGCCAATGGCACAAAACGTGGTCGCCGTACCAAACCCGGCAATCACCAGCTCACGGTCGGGGTAGTGATGAACAGCGGCAATCGCGTTTGCGATCCGGTCAGCCCCGACCTCAAGGGGATTTCGATAGCGGATCTTCAGGCCGGTTCGCACGCCAGCCCGTAAAATAAACGGCTCGACACCAAAATACTTCCGGCACGCACCGCTCAAGGCGTAGGTGGCCTCGGGCAGAACCGAACTCATGGCGGCGCGGGTAACGGCGTTGGGTGAAATCTCGTTGGACAGGAGCACGCCGCGCAGAAAAAGGCCGAACTCATCGGTTGAAATACGGGCATGGGAGGTCCGGCGGAATTCAAGCTTCAACGCCTGTCCATCAAATACCGCACCGACAACATGGGTGTTGCCGATGTGAAGGCACAGGATCATTGCCCGTCTCCCTTTCGCAAAGGCATGTTGTCAATCAAACGCACCCCGCCGCATTGAATCGCCGCACAGCGGCGGCCCTTGAAATCCTGCACATAGTCCACCTCAAAGCCATCCTCCTCAAGCAGCCGGCACACGTCCTCGGCTGGCGCCGGGGTCGCCAACAGGCGGGGAAATCCAGCCGCCTTCTGGCGATGGGCCGGTGAAAGCCGGACATTACGGGAACTGAGCGCCAGCTGATCATCCTCACGCACCGTGGGACAGGGCACGATGGTCACGGGCATAAAAAAAGCCTCCACCATCCCTTTGACCAACTGAAGTTGCTGCCAATCCTTTTCACCAAAATAGGCATGCCTGGGCCTGGCCAGGTTCAACAGTTTCATCACCACACTCAGGACACCATCAAAATGCCCGGGACGATGGGCGCCGCACAACAGGCGGCTTTCTTCGTTTTCCGTCACCCGATAGCGGTAGTTATCGGGATAGAGTTCGCTGTATTGGGGAAAGAAGATCGCGTCCACGCCTTCGGCTTCACACAGCGCCCGATCCGCGTCAAACGTGCTCGGATAATTGGCCAGGTCGCTCTGGTCGTTGAATTGGGTGGGGTTGACAAACAGACTGATCGTACAGATATCATTTTCCCGCCGGCAGCGGGCGATCAGTGACTGGTGCCCCGCGTGAAGTGCCCCCATGGTGGGAACCAGCCCCACACTTTTTTCCGGTTCAATTGTGTTGCGCCATTCTTGCCATGCCTTGATACTGGTCAGAATTTCCATCCGTCACCTTTCTGGTTGGGCAACAACCAACCTTGTTTATTTTTAACCAAACAATTCCATGCATTTAATTTTCAGCTGCAATATCCGGTTGTTTGCATTGACAACGCGCCAACGCAGCGTTTAAACGCATCGCTCCCATAGAAGGACAAAAACGGCACTGCCGATAAAAGGCCGTTGTCCAACCCCGTGCATTAAACGGTGAGGACGATTAGCTGGTTGTGAACAGATCCTTTAATTGGGCACCCAGGCCGGATGCGCGGGGGAGTTGTTGCCGGGACAGTAAAGCGTTGGCGCGGCAGGCAAACAAATCTTTGCCGGTTAGATGGCAGGAAAACAATGGTACTTGTCTCATGGATCAAGTCCTTCCCTTAGTGGGTGAAACGGTTGATTCTTTGTTGAACTGATCGGTCGCTGTCCATCCGTCCTGGTTCAGCGCCAAAACAACGCCAGCATGATCTGTTTGTTTTCTCAAGTTGCCCGGCAGGTGTTGCACTCGGTGGCAATGGCTCACCGGTGGGGATTGCCTGCCTTATCAAAACACACATTATCATTTGGCGTATCGGCCGTAGAAAATCACAGCGCATCGAATTTGTCAACGGCGGGCAAAGGTGTTTCCAGGTAAAAAATCGGATTTGATTGCCAGTTGATATGACCTTTGATACCATGCGCGGACCATGCAGGTGTTTACCACAATCATCCCCATTTTCGCCGTAGTCATCCTCGGCTGTATCGCCCGCCGCAAGGGATTCATGCCAGAGGCCTTTCTCGGGCCGGCAAATCGGCTGGTATTTTATCTGGCCATTCCGGCCTTGATTTTTCAATCCATTGCCAGGGCCTCCCTGCATACCCAGTTCAATGCCGCCGTGCTTCTCTTGACAATCCTGGCCGCCGTGCTGGCCTATACCAGTGCCTGGCTGATGGCTCATTTTATTCATTGGCCGTCAAACCGTAAGGGAACATTCATCCAATGTGCCGGTCACGGCAACCTGGGGTACATCGGACTTCCCGTCGCCCTTTATTTTCTCGGTGAAACCGGGCTCATCAAAGCCAGCATCCTTGCCGGATTTCTCATGATCCTGCAAAATACGCTTTCCGTTCTCGTGTTGCAGGCCCATTGCATTGACGAGGCCGACGCTGGAAAAAAAGTCCAAGCCATCGCCAAAAGCCTGCTTCGCAATCCGGTCATTTTTTCCGCCCTGAGCGGTGTCTTGGTATCGTTCTGGGAGATTCCCATTCCCCTTGCCATCCAGCGCTTTCTGGAAATCTTAAGCGGGCTGGCACCGCCCATGTCCCTGCTTTTGATCGGCGCCTCCCTGTCCCTTACGGTCATGCGCCAAAACTTTTTATTCGTCCTTGGCGCCGTCGTCTACAAGATCATTGCCCTTCCCCTTATGGGGCTGATCCTTTTTTCCATTTTCAAGATAACACCGGCCGATTTTCTGCCGGGACTGATCCTGTTGGCAACCCCCACGGCAACCGTGGCGTATGTCATGTCAAAAGAGATGCGCGGTGATGAGGCCTTCGCCGTTGCCGCCATATCGACCAGCACGGTTTTTTCTGCTGCCAGCTATCTGGTTTGGCTAACGCTGGTGGGAATATAATAAAATATCACCGACCACCTGCATAGTAGGTGGTTTGATAAAGCCCCCCCAAAGGGGGCTTGAGGACCTGATCTATGACCATCGAACACTGAACGGCCAACGTCGAACATCGAATATGGAATTCTATCGTTTTCTATTGATGGTATCGACCTTCAAAAGCGACAACAAATGAAGCCATGCGTTTTCCTTATTAGATGTTGGACGTTCGATGTTCGATGTTCAGAAAAGCATTTGCGGTATTATTGTCTCACTTAAAAGGTCTGACCTTTTTCGGGTCGCTCGGGCAAGGTCGATGTTATATTAATTGTAATTACAAGTAAATTTATCCTTGCGCCGATGCCTTATGGATATCGATAATTTTGGTAAGCCCCACATAATCCGTGGTCTCGTAACGGGTGATATGCTGTAGTTTCTGGGTGATGTCGCGCATGCGATTGATCTGGCTGATGAGTTGACGGGCATATGGCAGGCATTCATCGCCACTTGATTTCATGGTGATCAATTCAGCGTATCCGGAAAGTGCCTGCAACGGTTGATTGAGCTCATGACAAACCGCACCGGCCGTTTCCAGGACACCTTCCAGTTTTTCTTTTTGCATACGATCGCGAAGGGCATTGTTTTTCTCGGTCAAATCCACCAGAACTGCGACACTGCCGCCGATGTGCCCTTTTTCATCAATCACGGGCGCCAGACTGAAAAGAAATTCCCGCCGCTGGCCGTCTGCACATTGGACTTCGGTTTCAAAGGTGTGGACGCTGGCTTTATGCATCATTTTGATTTCCTCACGCTGATAGCCGGCGGCCAGATCGGGCGGAATCTGATCGGTCAATTCCTGGGGGCGTCTGCCGATGATGCGATCCCGGGTAAGCCCCAGGATCTGTCTGGCAAAAACATTGTTGCACCCCTGGTACACCCCGTTTGTATCCTTGAAAAAAATGGGGTTGGGGATGGTGTTGATCAAGGTGTCCAGCAACGATAGGTAACCGCGCAATCGTTCTTCGGTATGCGCCCACCGGTTACCATCCTTGGCGTGCACCTTATTTTGTTCACAAAGCTGCCCGTGGGCTGCCCGCAAGGAATAGCGCAATCGTTTGAGCATTTGTGTTTGGTGTCGGTAGCGAAGCCCTCCCCAAACGAGCAGACATCCCATCAAACCCAACAGAAGCCACATGAACAATACCATGGATCGGCTCTCCATATAGCGCTTAGGAGTAAAATCAGCGTCAGATATCCGTGCAATGGGGCATATACGGATTCATCATTGCATCAACTGACTGTGAATAGGACTGGTAACAGCATCGGTATGAAATCAATTTCGGCACAATCACGATCAACATGAGTTTTTTAACGCCATAACGGGGGGTGAGCGCACAACTTAGCTTTTTCTTGACAGCCAACCATCAATCCACTTAATGTTGACGGATTCGTCAACAGCCGTTCATTGCCCCGTTTATTTGCATTGGAGCAGCGACTATTCATGCTGCATTATCGTCATTTCCGTTTTCATTTTCACGGTCGGCGTTTATCCAGAAAAGCCGAGGCACTCAAGTTGTCACGCAACCGATGGCAACACCGGGCCGTGGCCCTTAAAAATGCCATGGCCTTATATGAAACCATTTTTGAAAATACCGGAACGGCGACGATTCTCATCGATGAGGACTTTACCATATCGGCCATCAATGACGGATTCGCACGGCTGATAGGCCTATCTCCTGAAGCGATCGAAGGTCGCATTCATTGGACCACGTTCATCCATCGGGACGATCTGCCGCGCATGAAACAGTATCACCGGATGCGCCGCCAGGCCCCCAACGCGGCTCCGCGAAACTATGAATTCAGGATTCTGTCCCGCACCCAAGGCACGCGTGAAGTGGCCATTACCATCGACATGGTCCCCGGCACGGCCCAAAGTATCGCCTCCATGATGGATGTCACCGATACCCGACGCCTGGAACGTGAAATCATCGCCGCAGGAGAGCGTGAACGCAGGCGCATCGGAAGGGACCTGCACGATGATCTGGGGTCCCATTTAAGCGGTGTTGAACTGCTCAGCAAGGTACTTCAAACAAAGGTGGCCCAATGCTCACCGGAAATATTCAAGGAAGTGGAGACCATCCGCACCCTGATCAGCGAGGCCATCGAAAAAACCCGTCGCCTATCCCAGGGACTCTACCCTGTACATGTTGTGGAAGACGGACTGGAAACAGCGCTGGAATCCCTGGCCACCGAAATCGAACAGATTTTCGGCATTCCCGTTGAATTGGTCTTTGATCCGGCCGTGGAACGGCTGGGCCACACAGCCGCCACCCATCTTTTTTATATTGTCCATGAGGCGATGTATAATGCCGCGCGTCACGGGGGGCCAACGGCCATCACCATCAATGTGAGTGTTGAGAAAAATCGTTTTAGCGTAAATGTCCACGATAACGGTTGTTGGCAGCCCGCCCCTCATGCGCCCGCCGGACAAGGCGGGCTGGGACTGCACACCATGGCATTTCGCGCCCGGGCCATGGGGGCATTGCTGAGTATTGATGGTAACGAAAAGGGTACCTGTGTAGCCCTTTGCGGCCGCCTGCCGGAACACGCCTTTGAGAAGAAGCCCAGTAAAAACAGTTGAGCGAATCAACGATTGCACGTTAGCCAATCGTGAGTGATCAGACCCCGCCTGATAAATCATCAATCAATTCTTATCCATTGATTTAATTGCTTTTATCGGCCTGGTATTATCCGATAAATCCACCCAAGCATTATTATCATCCCGCCATGGTTTTCCTCCAAATTCTGTTTTCTATACGTACAAGGTAAAGTGAGCTTGAATTCATGCCGATAGGGTAGACGATATGGATAATGCCAATCCGTATCTGTGATCCGAGCCGAATATATTTAACCCTGAACCACAAAATTAAAATAAGGGAAAACCCATGAAATGGAATTTGAAAAACAAGTTTATGGTCCCGATGGTGGCGTTGATCGTGCTGGGCATGGGGATATCGTCCGTGATTTCCTATGTCAAAGCCCGCAATGCATTGAAAGACGCCATTGTCACGGATGTTCAGCACATCGCCAATTCCACTTCGGAAATGATGGTTTCATGGATTCAGGACCGTAAACTGGATATCAAGAACTGGAGCAAACAGGAACTCTTCCGGAAAGCGACCAAAGGCTCTGTTGTTGGAAAGGCGGCCCGCAAAACAGCCAGCCAATGGCTGTCTGCAATGAAAAATGAGTACCGGTATTATGAATCCATCGATATTGCCGGAACCGACGGCGTTATTATTGCCAGCCCCAATACGAAGATCATTGGCAAGGTCAGTGTCAAGGAACGTGACTATTTCCAGGCAGCCATGAAAGGCGAGCTTGCCGTTTCAGATGTTGTTGCCAGCAAGGTTACCGGCAAGCCGGTATTTGTCATTGCCAGCCCCATCATGGATCAGGGCCGGATCGGCGGAATTTTTTTCGGTGTCATCGACCTGGGGTCCTTTAGCGATAAATTCGTGGATACCGTCAAGATCGGGGAGCGGGGCTATGCCTACATTTATGATCAACGTGGTTTGGTCATCGCCCACCCCAAGGATAAGAAACTGGTCCTGAATCTGAACCTGAACGACCTGTCTTTCGGCAAGGAGATGGTGGCCATGGGCTCCGGGGTCAAGGAGTATGAGTGGAAAGGGGTTGTCAAGACCGTGGCCTTCAAGAAAGACAGCCTCGTGAGCTGGACTGTTGGAGCCGGGGCCGACAACGCCGATCTGTTGAGGCCGATCAAAAGCCTGGCGACTGTCAACATCAGCGTGGCTTTGGTCGTCGTTGTTGCCGCCGTGTTCGTCATTCTTTTGCTTGTCGGAAAAACGACCAAGCCCATCAACAAGGCGGTGGATCGCTTAAAGGACATCGCTCAGGGTGAGGGCGACCTGACCCAGCGGCTGGAGGTGGCTTCCAAAGACGAGATGGGAGAAATGGCGACCTGGTTCAACACCTTTTTGCAGAACCTGCAAACCATGATCAAAGATATCGCAGGCAATGCCGCCACCCTGTCCAATGCCTCATCCGAACTGGCCGCCATATCCCAGCAAATGTCCTCGGATGCCGATGAGGCCTTGGGAAAATCCGAATCCGTGGCCACCGCTGCCGAAGAGATGAGCACCAATGTCAGTTCAGTGGCCGCAGCCATGGAACAGGCCGCCACCAACTTGAATATGGTGGCCTCGGCCACAGAGCAAATGACCGCCAGTGTGGCCGAAATCGCCCAAAACTCAGAGAAGGCACGTGGCATCACGGGTAAAGCCGTATCCAGAGCTCAGGGAACATCCAAAAAGGTCGACGCACTGGGCAACGCCGCCCAGGCGATCGGCAAGGTGACTGAAGTGATCACGGAAATATCCGAACAGACCAATTTGCTGGCTTTGAACGCGACCATCGAAGCGGCCCGTGCCGGTGAGGCGGGGAAAGGGTTTGCCGTGGTGGCCAATGAAATCAAAGAGCTGGCCAAACAAACCTCGGAAGCCACCATGGAAATCAAGAAACAGATCGAAGAGGTGCAGGGCGCGACCCAGGAAACGGTTACCGACATTGGTGAAATTTCAAATATTATAGGAAGTGTCGATGAGATCGTCAGCACCATTGCCACCGCGGTGGAAGAGCAGTCGGTGACCACGAAGGAAATCTCCGGAAACATCGCCCAGGCGTCGTCAGGAATTCAGGAGGTCAATGTCAACGTGGCCCAGAGTTCGGAAGCAACCGCATCCATTACCCAGGAAATATCCGAAGTCAATCAGTTCTCCAATGAAATCACCAACAGCAGTTCACAAGTCAAAAAAAGCTCCGACAACCTGTCCGACCTAGCTGGCAAAATCAACGAAATGGTGGGAAAATTCAAAGTGTAACAGCAAATCAAAATGTTTTTCAAAAAAGGCTCCTGCAACTGGCGCAGGGGCTTTTTTTTGTTTCAGGCCCTCCAGTTGATCCTAAAGCCGTTGAACATGGCGTTGAAGTAGAACCGTGCATCTATCGCCTCTTTTTAACCCGGCAACTCAATCGTGCCCATCCAGAAATGACCAAAGCAATCGTGTCGGCGTGTATGGGCCTTGTCTCATTCAGACTGGGTCTGGACTTTGTCCATAAGCCGTGTCAAACTATCGTCTGAACTGGCGTTTTGAATTGCTCAGACAGACCTTCGGAAATAAGCAATAAATTAGGACATGAGCACATCGATGGATACGCGTATTCTAATCGTGGACGATCATCCCATCTTTCGCATGGGCATGCAGGCCTTGATCAATCAGGAACCCGGACTCACCGTATGCGGCGTGGCCGAGAACCTTTCCATGGCGCGCGCCGCCCTTTCGGATTCGTCCCCGGACATGGTCATCGTTGACATCAGCTTGGACGGTGATAACGGCCTGAACCTGGTACGGGAAATTTCAGGCAGTGATCGGCCGGTTCCGACCCTAGTGCTCTCCATGCACGATGAATCGGTATGGGCCGAACGGGCCATCCGCGCCGGTGCCCGGGGTTACATCATGAAAAAAGCGGTTTCAGAATCGGTGATTCATGCCATCCGGGCAATTCTCAAGGGACACATTCACCTGAGCGATGCCGCCGCCACCTGTTTGCTGGGGCGCTTCCAAAAACGACCGGACATGGTCGCAGCGCCCATAGAAAACACCCTCACCGACCGCGAGTTGGAGGTTTTCCGTCTTTTGGGGGCTGGCCTTTCAGCCCGTGATATCGCTTCGCGGTTAGGGTTGAGCATAAAAACCATCGGTACTTACCGGGACCGCATCAAGGAAAAACTCTGTGTGGCCACCTCGGCCGACCTGGTACGCCGCGCGGTATTATGGCTGGAACAAAACCCGTTCAATCCCATTGAAAATGAATAGCTAATTAGAATTCCTCCAGGGCCTTAACATAATGTTTTGATTTGCCATTTTTCCTGTTGTAGGCAGTTGACCTACAAGCGCCTCATCTGTTTTCTTCACCCAAAAACCGCCCGCGACCGATTTATCGGGATTTGGATCAGTAGTATGGTTCCTGACAGTGGTCTGTTTTTCTCTCAATGTCCCCATTATGCGATTATCTTTTTAAGGAGGTATGCCATGACTGTCAGACTCATTCCCCAAACCCCGTCAGCCTACGGATTTCCCCTGCTGATCAAGAACATCCTGCGCAACCCCTTGATTTACTATCCGGACCGGGAGATTATCTACCGCGACAAGATGAAATATACCTATGTTGAGCTTGACCGGCGCGTCAAACGATTGGCCAATGCATTGACCGCACTGGGCGTCAAGCAGGGAGACACGGTGGCCATGATGGACTGGGACAGCCATCGTTATCTGGAATGTTTTTTTGCCGTGCCCATGATGGGTGCTGTACTGCATACCATCAACATCCGTCTCTCACCCGAGCAACTGATCTATACCATCAACCATGCCGAGGACGACGTCATCCTGGTCAACAAAGAATTCCTGCCGCTTCTGGCAGCCGTACAGGATCAGATGAAAACCGTGAAAAAAATCATTCTGCTTTCCGATGACGGCACCCTTCCGGATACGCCGGTACACCTGGACGGAGAATACGAGAAGATACTGGCGGCGTCAGCGTCCACCTTCACATTTCCGGATTTTGACGAAAATGCCATGGCCACAACGTTCTACACGACCGGCACCACCGGATTGCCTAAAGGGGTGTACTTCAGCCATCGCCAGATTGTGCTGCACACTTATGGGATGATGTCCGCTTTATGTGCATTCGAATCCCAGGCCGGCATCAATTCCGGTGACGTATACATGCCCATGACGCCCATGTTCCACGTGCATGCCTGGGGAATCCCCTACGTTTGTACCATGCTGGGCAACAAGCAGGTTTATCCGGGAAAATACGAACCCGACGTCCTGCTCAAGCTGATCGTCGACCATAAGGTTACGTTTTCTCATTGTGTCCCCACCATTATTCACATGCTGGTCAATAACCCGATCATCAAACAGCTTGATTTGTCCAACTGGAAAGTCCTCATCGGCGGTAGCGCACTTCCCCGGGGCCTTTGCAAGACAGCGCTGGAAAATGGCATCAACATCTACTCAGCATACGGCATGAGTGAAACCTGCCCCTTGTTGACCATGGCCAATTTGAAGTCGCACATGTTCACCTGGGATGCGGATCGACAGATTGAAGTACGCTGCCGAACCGGACTGCCAATCCCCAACGTACTTCTGGAGGTGGTGGATCCCAACGGCGACCCCGTGCCCCACGACGGGCAATCCGTTGGCGAAGTGGTTGTACGCACCCCGTGGCTGACACAAGGATATGTCGGCGATGGGGAAAAAAGCGAGGCATTGTGGGAAGGCGGATGGCTGCACACCGGTGATATCGGATTCATTGACCCGGAAGGCTACCTTCAGATCACCGATCGGGTTAAGGACGTGATCAAGACAGGCGGGGAATGGATTTCATCGCTGGAACTGGAGGATATCATCAGCCGTCACCCGGCGGTCAGTGAGGCTGCCGTCATCGGCATTCCAGATCCCAAATGGGTCGAACGCCCATTAGCGTTGGTAGTGCTCAAGCCGGAAGTAGCGGACACGATCACCCCCGATGAACTCAAGGCCTTTTTTGCCAAGTTTGCCGACGATGGGGTAATCCCCAAATATGGTATACCGGACCGCGTGGAAGTTGTCGAAACAATCGCAAAAACCAGTGTGGGCAAAATCAATAAGAAGCAGTTGCGTTTGGACTATCAATAAACCAATAAAAACGGATTTATCAAGCAGGCTTTTAGAGCCTGTTTTGGAAGTCTGGATCAGGCCCGATAACAAGGCGGAAAGTGGCTCGAAAGCGGAGCATATATGTAATATGTGAGCATTTTGAGCCACTTTCCAACGCCGTTAGCGGGCCTTAGACGGATTTACCAAACAGGCTCTTAACGGGTAGTGCCCGGCAATCCATCCCACCCCCAATCATGGCCGGGGTGCAATTCATGCCCCCGGCCGTTTTATCCTTGTGGCTGGATGCCGCCTGGCATGTGCAGCGCTGTAGAAAGTCGCCAAGCAGGCCAAATGGCCGATGCTATTCAAGGTGGTGGATAATGGAATCGGTAAGCGAGTCATCATCCTTTTTGAAAAATGGAATCAACTCGGCCGCCACCTCTTTCAGGGATTTGATTTTCTTCTCTTTCATCACCCCCTGGATGGTTTCCACACCTTCTTCGATAAGCCGCAGCCCCTCGGCAATTTTAATCACATCCTGTTTTTCCATGGTCTTCTCCTCTCCTGGGTACGAAAATCGATCTTGGTCCCAAATGAAAGCAGTCTAAACACTTTCCAACAGGGTGACAACCTATTTTTGGACGGGCCTTGCCCCAATGCGATAGTGTTTAAGATAATGTTTTTGGCAAGGCCAGAGGGAGGAGGCCGTACAATCAATACTGCGACGACCGATAACGAAGCTCAAAAAAATCATCTTGGATGCTATACAACATTGGGAATTTGTCAGGGTCCTTCAGGCCGTTTATAATTGGCCACATAATAGTCACTGATAAGATGGCGGTTTTTAAGCGTCTCTCCCATGGACCTGGCCTCGTCCTTGGTCTTATAATGCGAAATGCGCACTTTAAACCAGGTCCTGTTATTTCCCTTGTCCCTGGTCCAATAGGCATCCAGGCCCTGCTTTTTTAGTTGATCCACGTGGCTGCGGGCATCGTCTTCTTTCAAGTAGGCCGCCACCTGCAGGGTAAAGGGATCGCTTACCGGCGTCACCACCGGATCCGGCGCCTTTTTTTCCACCGGACTCAAATTTTGGGCCAAATGCAGGCCGGTACTGACCGCCAGCCATCCCACGCCAACACTGAACAGTCCCATGACCGTCCATTTAATGGCCGTCCTGACCTGGCTGGACAGCAGCATCGTTTTTACGTGGCCCGCCCCGGCAAGGATCGCCGAAAAGACGTTGCCAATGGTCAAAAACGTTCCGGCCAGCGCCTTGTACAGCAGGGGGCCGATAAAAAGCCCCGACATCCGCTTCTTGGAACGTGATGAGAATGTTTTCCCTTCTGCGATTTCGGGCGAAAATCGCAATGCCATTTCCTGTCTTTTGGTTGGTTCCGTATCAGAGAGAATCGATTCGGCCTTTTCCAAAAGGGGCATCATCAACGGCGTGGAATGGACCAGATAGCAGCAGGCGGCGATCCCCTCCAGCAGTCGGGAATCGGTCCGTCCCTGTTCATGGGCCCTTAAATAGACCTCAAGGGCAAGGTTATCCGCCCGCTGCTCAGCAAGAAAAAGATCGGTCATGTGGCTTAGCAGCTCGTCCGGCAGGGAATCCTGGCTGTCCACCAGTTGCCGAAAGGTTTTCAGCGCAGCAAAATCACAACACCCCTGGACAAGATAAAACTGGGCCAGCATCCGCTGGATGGTCATATCCTCAGCATGGTTCGCACTGATATCGGCAGCGATATCATATGACTGTCGGGTGGTGGATCGGCCTTTTAAAATTCTTTCCAGCCACTTTATGGCGGCCTCCCGGTCACGGGGAAAATGGCGCAAATAAGTGGCGATAACCGCATCGGATGATGGTTCAGAATGCGATTGCGAAAGCTGGAACCGGGCCAGTTGAGCGAGCAGTTGGGTGGCCGGTGCTTTTCTGGAAAACGGAGAAAAGTAATAACTGTTTAACGTGGCTTCAGCCCGGGCTAGCGCCTGCCGGGCTTCCCGCGCCATACCGGCACGTGCCCAAACGGTCGCCTCATCGCTCAGGCGGTTCAACCGCCGACGCCCGATGGTGGCAAACACGATGCCGAGCAACCAGTAAAAGATAAGAATGAAAAAAAAGGCGGGACCGATCATTAACCCGGGGCCAAAGGTGCTGGCAAGCAGGGGCAGGATCACCAGTGCCGTCAGCCCGCCTAGCATCAGTGATGCCCACATCCGTACAGCCAGGTGTTTGAACGCCAGTTCCATATCAAGAGCGTCCTTTGCGAAGTGCCACGGAAATCGGATCTTCGGTCCAGAATCCGGCCCAGGATCCGTTCTCCGGATTGACTTCTTTAATGTAAATGTCGGCCGGCATGGTAAAGCTGCGTGCCGGTTCGCCCTGAGTAGCCTTTTTCATGTACTTGCCCCAGATCGGTGCCGCGCCGCGGCCACCGGTGATCCCGCGGCCTTGTTTGTCACGCATGCCGTGTCCCCGGTCAAAACCCACCCATACGGAGGTGCTCAGATTGGGTGTAAAGCCGGTAAACCAAGCGTCATGGTAGCCATTGGTGGTACCGGTTTTACCAGCAGCCGGCATGGTAAAGCCCAGACGCCGGATGATCTTGCCCGTACCGGACTCGATCACGCCGGCCATCATATCCACCAGTTGATAGGTCGTCGACTCGTTGAGGACCCGCTCACCGGTAATGATGTGCTCCTTCAATACCTGTCCATTGACATCCTCCACCCGGCGAATCAGAAACGGAGGATGGCGCACACCACCCGAGGCAAAGGTGGCGTAGGCGGCAGCCATCTCCAGGGGACTGACGCCAAACGTACCCAAGGCCACCGAGTGAACCGGATTCAAAGGACTGGTAATGCCGCAGCGTCTGGCGGTCTGAATCACCTTTTCAGGGCCAATGGCGTCGACCAGTTGCGCCGCCACCGTGTTGACCGAGTCGATAAAGGCCTTTTTGATCACCATCGGCCCTTGAAAAGTGCGCTCGAAGTTGCGCGGCTTCCAGGGCGGGCTGCCCACTACGGAAATCACGACCGGCTTGTCAACGACAACGTCGGCCGGTGTTTTGTTCAGGCCTTCAAACGCGCTATAGTAAAGAAATGGCTTGAACCCGGATCCGGGTTGACGGTTGTTTTTCAGGGCCCGGTTGTAGGGCGTCTGAAAATAATCGCGTCCGCCCACCACCGCCTTGACCGCTCCGGTCTTGACATCCATGGTAACCAGGGCGCCCTGAAGTCCATTGTCATTTTCCGAAGCGCTATCGGGCGCCTGGTCCTCAATGTCCATTTGGGCTTCAAGTTCGGCAATTCCTTCCTGAAGGGCTTTTTCAGCCAGTTTCTGCAACCCCACATCCAGGGTCGTGTAGACCCGCAACCCCCCGTGGTAAACCACTTCAGGTCCATACATCTGTTCCAGGGATTTCATCACCGCGTCCAGAAAGTAGCTGTCCACCCGCAGTGCCCGGGCATGGCCGCGCAGTTTGAGCGGCGCGGCTTTTGCCTCGTCGGCTTCCTGCTGGCTGATCACACCGGTATCGACCATGCGCTGGAGTACCACCGATTGGCGGTGCCGTGCACGGTCCAGGTATCGGAACGGATTGTAGTGCGTCGGCGACTTGGGCAGGCCCGCCAAAAGGGACGCTTCAGCCAGATTCAGCTCACCGGCCGATTTTCCGAAAAACGTCCGCGAGGCCTGGCTGATGCCATAGGCACCGACGCCAAAGGGAATTTGATTGATGTAGGCCTCCAAAATTTCCTGTTTGGGAAACTGAGCCTCGATCTGTATCGCCACCAAAAACTCCCTAAACTTTCGCATGTACGTCTGCTCGAAACTGAAAAACAGGTTTTTGGCCAATTGCTGGGTAATGGTTGAGGCACCCTGAACCCGGCCCTTTTCAAAGAGGGTGATCCACAACGCCTTAATAGTGCGCAACTTGTTGATTCCGCGATGCTCCCAAAAATGGTGATCCTCGGTGGCCAGAATGGCCTGAATGAAGCCGTAGGAGACATCTTCCAGGGCCACGGTCTCTCGCCCCCCAATGGTTAAAATGCGCAGGCCGTCGTCACTGAAAATTTCCGTTGATGGGGTATCATTGATGCGACCGATGGGCTCGGGCACCTGGGGCAAATCCTTCACGGCCACCAGAAATAGTGCAAACATCCCCATGGCTGCAAACGCGGCGACGATTGCACCCAGGTAGATCAACGCGCTGGCAGTTCGAAAAACGCGCAAAATGGGCGTCACAACTAGTGTTCTCCTCTAAAATCCGGCCAACGTCTCTTTTTTCGAGTGGACTTTAACAGCCGCGGCTCGAGCAGTTGGCGCACCTTCCAGACCGCCCATTCCTGACCATTGGCAAACAGGATTTGCACCCCTTCAGCGGTCTCTATTTCAATGGCCATTCGAATTGTATCCGCTTGGACTTCATCACTGATCCCCACTCGTGTGGGATTGCCGTCGGCAGACAGAATGGTCTCCGGCTGAGGCAGTGCGGCCTGCTGCACATCGGTTGGAAGTGAGCTCAAGGCCATAAAGAAGCGATCGGCCGGGTAAATACGGCCGGCAAATTGGGGTTGATTGTCCAATGTCCCCGTCATTACCGGGGAGTTATTGGCGGTGGCACGAATCTGATTGTCGGCCAATGTGGTAAACGTCAGCACGTTGTTGCCGTGGTCCAACAGGTAAATACCCACTTGGGCATCTTCCCGCTCAAGGTAAACCCGTTCCCAGTTTTTTTCGGCACTGATGCGCAGCATCAAAATAGGCGAGAAAATACTGCGTGCGACACTATTTGGAATCTTGCTGTAAAGCTTCTTAAATTGATCGGCGGAAATCATGGCGCCCTGGGAAGTCGCCAGACTTTCGATCAACTGATTCAGTGACGTCGCCTCGCGCGCTTCGCGTTGAGCGGTCAGTTTTTTGGTTGCCATTTGTTCCAAGGTTTGGGTGGCGACCTGTTTCAAGCGGCCCTGCTCCCATACATTACCCGATTCAGGTCGGTGGCTGTTGGTAACCACAAGATAACGCCCCACAAGAATCTCCAACCAACTGAAGCGGATCTCGGAAATGGCGATGGAAAGGATGATGAGCAATAAAACCACCCCGCGCAAACTGAATCCTTTCAGCATCCATGCTTTTATATCCCGTGGTTCCGAGCAGATTATCATACGGCCCCTTTTGGATTACCCTTAAATGGTACGCCTTACAGCAATTTAGTTAATCAGGGACAACATTGATCAATCATTCGTTTTTTACACCATTCAGCGAAAATGATAAAGGGTGGGAAATTGTGGGGCACATCCGCACAAAGCCAAGGGATCTTGATCGATGATGGGGATTGATGGTGTTAAGGTGGTAAGGCCTGCCGCCATGCAGCTCAAAATGGTTGGGATGCCATCGCAAAATGGACACAACGGGTCAACCACCTGTCGGCGGTGCATCAGCGTGTTTAGAAGGGCTTTAAAGTGAAGGCAAAAAAGGATTTATGGCAACCGGAATCATGAATTGGACGCCAAAATATCCTTGAGGTGTCCTTTCTCGTAAAGCGATTTGAAGACCTTGATGACATCGGGATCGAATTGGGTGCCGGAACCGCCGTACATGATTTGAAGGATCTTGGACTCCTCCATTTTCATCCGGTAGGCGCGATCCGAGGCAATGGCATCATATACATCGGCCACAGAAAGGATGCGGGCCAGCATGGGGATATCCTCACCGGCCAAGCCATCGGGATATCCCTTGCCGTCTATGCGTTCATGGTGACATTTGATAATGTTTTTTTCCCGGTCCCACAACCCCAGCCGCTCAACGATATTGGCACCAATCACAGGATGTTCTTTGATGATGCGAAATTCCTCTGGGGTCAAGCGCCCGGGTTTGAGTAAAATATCGTCCCGGATGCCAATTTTTCCGATGTCATGAAGTTGACCGGCAACATTCAAGATATCCTGTTCTTCTTGGCTGCCGCCCATGGCCTCGCACAATGCGATGGCGATGCGGGTCACGCGGTTGGAGTGCTGCTCGGTATATGGATCACGGGCTTCAATGGCCTTTACAAAAGCGTACAGTGTTGCAAACAGGTTTTCGTAAATATTTTCATAAAGGGCGATGTTTTCGATGGCATAGGCGGCCTTGTTGGTCATAAAAGACATGTAGTACAGATCTTTTTCTGAAAACCGGGTATCCCCGTTTAGAACAGATACGGCCAGAACACCAAATACCTTACTGCGGATATTCAGTGGAACCAGCATCAATGACCGGATATCCTTGGGCAGGCTCAGCAGGTCACTGTTATTGTGAATCAAAAGCGGTTTGTTTTCTTCACTGTTTTCCAATATCAGTGGACTGATATCCATATTGGGTCTATCGGCATTCGTCACCAACGACATCTCGCCGTTCCCGGCAACCGCCCGAGCCACCTGCACCGGTCTTTGTATGGATTCGTTGATCACATAAAAGCTGGCCTCATCAGCGTGGGTCAGTTCAGTGGAAAGGTCCACGACCCGCTTGAACAAATCGAAACTGGAACCGATCGCGGTAAAATCGGTCATGATGCGATTGAGCGTATTGAGTTCCTTGACTTTGTAGGTCAGTTCCCGATTGAGCGTTTCAATACGCTGCTTGCCCTCGACTTCCTTGGTCAAAAAAATGTTTTTGATGAACAGCTGCCGTTCCCGCAACACCCGCTTGACGCAGAGTTCTAGTTGGTTGAGATTGACGGGTTTGATCAGGAAGTCGACAACACCATTTTTTAGCGTACGAATGGTATTGTCCAGGGAGGGATAGCCGGTCATGATGATCACGGGGATGGTGTTATCCACCAAACGGATGTGTTCGGCCAGTTCGAGCCCGTCCATTTCCGGCATGTTGATATCGGTAAAACAACAATCGATTTTGCGGTTGGCAATGATATCCGCCGCAATCCGCCCGTTCTCGGCAGTAAGAATATTGTAGCCTTTTGCTTTGAAGTACTCGGAAGCAACCTCCAAGATGCTTTCTTCGTCATCAACAAACAAAAGCGTTTCTTTATTTGTTTCTGTCATCCGATCGATATTGCTTTGGGTTGATGGGATCAAATCACTGACGCTCTTTTCCGATCGCTTGCCGCGAATGCCAATCATGCCGGCTACGAGTCTGATATCGGCAGCTCAGATTCAAACTATAGTGTTTAAGATAATGTTTTTGGCAAGGCCAGAGGGAGAAAGCTGTATAATCAATACCGCGACGACCGATAACGCAGCCCAAAAACATTATCTTGAATGCTATAAAGGTATTCTATAGGTAGGAATCCTAACAAATTGTACCTCTGCAAAAAGGCTTGACGCCTGCCAGGACTTGACGATAGTTCTGTTATCTTTTTTCAATCAGGAGCCGCGTAAAATCAATTATGGTACCTATCCCTGATCGCCCCTTGAATATCTGTCTGCTGAGCTATCGGAGCAATCCCCACTGCGGCGGTCAGGGGGTCTATCTGAAGAACCTTTGTCGGGCGCTGAAAGATCTTGGCCATCATGTGGAAGTGGTTTCAGGGCCGCCGGACCCCCTGCTGGATCCTGACATTCCCCTTTGCCAGCCGGCCTGTCTGGACCTTTATAATCCGGAACATCTGTTTCGGGTTCCCACCCTTCGGGAGCTGACGGACCCGGTGAACTTGATGGAGTGGGCGGGGGTTTCCACCATGGGGTTTCCCGAGCCATTTACATTTGGATTCCGTGCCCAACGGTATTTGCGCACCCGAATGCGCCGGTATGACATTGTCCACGACAATCAAAGCCTGTCGTATGGTATCTGGTCCATCGCCAAAAAAATTCCGACCATCGCCACCATTCATCATCCGATCACCGTGGACCGCGAAATTGCCATACGGGCCGTGCGTCCATTCTGGAAAAAACTTAAACAATGGCGCTGGTTCTCTTTTATCGGCATGCAAAAACGGGTATCACGGACACTCAGGCGCATCATTACGGTTTCCCAGTGTGCCCGCCAGGATATCGCCAAGGCATTTCGCATCCCCCAAGAACGCTTCTGTGTGGTCCCCAACGGCATCAACACCCGGCTGTTTTACCCCATTTCAGACATCCAGCGCGAGCGGGGACGCATTATTGTCACCAACAGCTCGGATGTACCGTTAAAAGGGCTTTACTACCTCCTGCATGCGGTGGCGCAGCTTGCCCGGCAGCGCACTGTCCGATTGGTGGTGGTGGGGACCCCCAAAATGAATGGGGGTATTGCACGGCTGATCCAGCGATTGGGTATCGGCCACCTGATCCATTATTTAGGCCACATCAGTGATGATGAATTTGTCCGCCAATATGCCCGTGCATCCATGGCTGTTGTAGCGTCTGTGTACGAAGGTTTTGGATTGCCGGCCGGCGAGGCCATGGCCTGCGGGACGCCGGTGATCAGTACCACAGGCGGTGCCCTGCCCGAGGTGGTCGGTGATGCAGGGGTGTTGGTTCCCCCAGCGGATTCCACGGCCCTGACACAAGCCATGGCCGATTTACTGGACCACCCGGAGCACGCCGCTGAATTGGGCCGTCGCGGCTACAAGCGGGTCTTGCAGCATTTTACCTGGCAGCGGGCTGCTGAAAAAACCGTGGCTGCCTACCATGAGGTGCTTCGTGATTACGGTCGACTTTAACCGCTTGTCAGTGCACCCGGGTGCCTGGATCCTGGACGTGGGTTGCGGTTCGGGTCGCCATACTGCGGCGGCTTACCAGATTCAGGACGCCAGGGTAATGGGTGTGGATCTGAATCTGGACGACCTTGGCGAAGCCCGGCAGCGCCTTCGGTTCCACGACCGCCTGGGCGCTCATGGGGGTGGAACCTGGGCCTTTGGCGCCGCAGACGTCACCTGCCTGCCTTTTAACGATGCGTGTATTGACCTGGTGATCTGCAGTGAAGTGCTGGAGCATATTCCGGATCATGAAAGGGCAATCCGCGAGCTGGTGCGGGTGCTAAAACCCGGCAAACCCCTGGTGGTCAGCGTTCCCCGCTTTTTTCCTGAACGCGTTTGCTGGGCCCTTGCCAAAGACTATTCCCAGGCCAACCAGGGCCATGTTCGTATTTACCGCAAAAAGAAGCTGATCGATCTGTTGGTGCGGGCAGGCACTCATTTTCAGGGCTATCACCATGCCCACAGCATCCACACCCCTTTTTGGTGGCTCAAGTGTCTGATCGGCCCCACCCGCACCGATTCGACACTTGTGAACCTTTACCATCGCCTGCTGGTTTGGGACATCATGCAAAAGCCCTGGATCACCCGGCTGGCGGATCGTCTGCTCAACCCGCTGATGGGTAAAAGTCTGGTCGTATATGTGCAGAAAAAAAAAGGGCACCGAAGGCTGACCCCATACCTCGGTGCCCATTATTGAGTCGCTGGCTACCCGAAGACACCCCAACCAAACGCAAGGGTCCAGACGATCGAAAACGCCAGTACACCAATCAGCCACATATCTTCTTTTTTCATATTCCCCCCTTTTTGTATTTATTTTTGCCCAAACAAGGGTCGCATGGATGAGAAAATGGTACGGATGATTAAGTTCCTTCAACCTTCAACCTTCCACCTCCAACCTTCAACCTTCCACCTTCTACCTCCCACCTTCCACCTTCAACCTCCCCACCTACAATTTCATACCTCTTTGACCACAATATGGACCTCTTCATCGGCCCGACGAATCTGTTCCTGATTGGTGGTGGACATTTCAGCCTTGAAGCAAAGCGCCCACATCATGACGATGCCTAAAATCCACCAGACAATCTGCCAGGACCACAGGGCTGGAAAGCCGCAGAACGAAAATGCGTTATTGCCCAACAGACAAGCGGGTCCGATGGCAAAAAAGAACCATAGCGGAACCACCAGTTTCATCCATTTGCGCCATTTGCGGCCATTTTCAGAAGGGGCATCCACACTATCGAGCCAGGCGCGCACCTCAGCTTGTCGCTTCTGGGTTTCCTCGGTGTCCTTGGCGCCCAATCCTCGGCACAAATAGGCAACGGCCAGGCCAACAAACAGCCCCCAGAAGGCCGTGTGCATGGACAATGGATAGCGCCACACATAGTAGGTGAGAAAACAGGCCACGATGCCGGCAATCATCCCCAGCGTCGCGCCAATGCTGGGAATTCGCCATCCCCAGTGCACCCCCAGCAAAAGCAGATACATGAGAAACCCAAACGCCGTGGCAAATCCGCCAATCATGACAATGGCATCTCGCGCGGTGAGGCTGACCACGACGGCAGCCAGGGTGACGGCAGTGGACAGGGCGCGATTGACCCAAATCTGCTCGGCATGGCTGGCATTCCGTTTGCGGATGTAACGCCAATACACATCGCGAAGCAGAATCGTGCCGCCGGTGCCTATATACGGGGCGGCGGTCGAATGGATGGCGGCGATGGCTCCTAAAAAAACCAATCCGAGTACCGGCCCGGGAAGAAACTGGGTCATGAGCATGGGAACCACATCACCGTCCACCTTGGGTGCAATGACGCCTTCCAGTTCCAGGATTTTAGCACCCAGCCCCTGAAAAGAGGCAAAGTAGAACAAGGCCACGCCGACAAGAAATGTGGACATGAATACCTGTTGCCAGGCTAGTGGTTTGGGCGACTTGATGCCAAAATTCCACAAGGTGAAGGCGGGAGAACTTTGGATCCCCATCAGCGCGAACATGTAGGTCAGGATCATGATCGCCGTCCATCCCCCGCCCAGCCCGAAATGAATCAGGCCCGGCACTTTGGTGTAGTGATCATCAAGGGCCTTGATCTTTTGCGAAAAGGCAGACCAGCCGCCAATGATATCTGAGGTAATGACGAAATAACCGAGCAGAAAAATCCCGCCGACCAGCAGCAAAAATTGGATCACGCCCACCCAGGTACTGGCCTTGAGCCCGCCCGTGACAACATAGAACCAGACAATGGCGGCCATGATGATCAAACCGACCGTTTGAGGGACGCCGGCCACCCAATAAAAAAGGGCCGCGGCTGAAATCAGCTGCAGCCCGGAATAGAACATGGAGTACAAAAAGGCGGTGATCACCGTTAGCCAGCGAACCGCCTCGTTGTTATAGTAATAGGCGAACATGTCGCCGGGGGGGGGCGGGGGTGACAAATCCGTATCGCTTGCCAAGCAGCCAATTGCGCTTGGCAAAAAATGCGCCGGTGATCGGAATCGTCAGCACATAAAATGAGGCAAAGGCATAGGCCATTCCCTGGCTCCAAATCTGCCCTGGGTGGCCGACAAACGTCCACCCGGAAAAAGACGCTGCCGTGGCGGCCATTAAAAATGCGATAAAAGGAATCGACCGTCCGGCAATTGCGTATCCGGACGAGGTCTTTTCGGTGAAATACCCTTTCAATCCCCAATAAAAACAATAAACGATATAAATGCCCAGCATGATGTAAACCCAGGCTGTTCCGCTCATTGGATCGCCCTCCTTTAGTTTTGTATTGGAAATGATGCGGTGTGGGTTGTCAGTACAACCACGGCTCCTATCCAGATGGGTTCGACCTCCTTTCCTGTGTGTTTTTTTTAAAAACCAGGACGCCGGTACTGCGATAACGCTTTTCACGCCCTGAGCAGTTGTTGCTTAAAAATTTTTCAGGTTCATTTCCAACTAAGAGGCTTCAACGGCCAGTCGACGGTGCACATGGCAAGACACCGCAGGAAAAGGGCCGGTATGTTTCCGGCGGTGTCTTGCCGGCATTGCCTTCAGGCAAAGAAGGACATTAATACCCATTAAAAGTATATTTTTACATTTTGTCAACTATTAAATGTACTTTTTTACATCGGCGAGATAAAAAACAGGTGGATGCCGGCAGGCAGGCGATGGCGGCACATCATGGACGGGAAATCAATATATATTCAAGCAGTAACTCCGAAAAGGCCGAAAAAAAGGACGACAATCCAGTAACCGCACAAGATGGAGATCAGATGGCGGAGGGGTTGACGGGGCCACATCAAATGGCTGGGAGCATGCATTGTCTCATTTCCATAATGATGTCCAATTATACATGGGAAAGGAATGATCTCACAGGCTGGCGAAGGGGCCACCGTCATCTCGATGGCCGTGTCCTTGAGACGCTGAAGGATCAGTTCTGTGAGGCGGCGGTCTTCCACTTTCTGTGCGGCCCAGAGCAATTCCAGGTATTGATCCCGCATCTCATGATAGTGCTGATCGCTATGATTCACGACGACCTCCTCATCAAAAAGATGATTCGTCAGTTGTTGATGGCTTTGAGCGGCTGCGCTCTGATCGCAAATACATCTGAAAGCTTACCGGCAATATGCTCGATCAGTTCTTCATCCTTGATGGTGATCGCGCGGTTGAGCATCTCCAGGTAGGGCCCCAACTGGTGAAAACGATCCAGAACCGCCTGGTCGACCATAATCCCCTGCTCCGATGGTTTTTGTGACATGGTGCTTTCACCCGATGCAGGATCGAAAATGGATGCCGGAACGTTCAAGACCTTGGATATCTGAATCAGGTCGTCACCTGTTGGTTTTTGTTTACCCAACTCGATGTTTTTGATTTTTGTTCGTCCGGCATCCTCACTGGTATTAAATGCCTTTGCACCAAACTGCCCCTGATTCATTCCCATTCGTTTTCTCAGCAGCTGAATTTTTTCAGGAATTGTCAATTCCACGACATACCCCCCAAGTGTTAATGGATATTTGCATGTTCGTGACAGGCCTGCCACGCTGAATTGTATATTTATATATAATTCTTTAAAAAACAATGGATTTATTGTCACCCATTTGTCCAATCGCGTCAACATGAATTATTATCAGCAGCTGAGCGTTTATCGCAAAGCATTAAGAAACCTTTGTCTAATGGAATAAAAATTTGAATTACTCATTTTTTAGGAAAAAATAGCTTGACATCCCAACCCGAGTCGTCTAAATATGGCGCTTCTTCAGCTGGTCACCAGTTGAAGGAGCCACCTGATCCCCAGTAGCTCAGTCGGCAGAGCAAGTGGCTGTTAACCACTGGGTCCGCGGTTCGAGTCCGTGCTGGGGAGCCAAACAAATCAAGGGCTTACAGAAATAGATCTGTAAGCCCTTTTTTCTTACCTAACTCTATACCTAACAAAACGGCCTGAAATCGCCATTTTGCCTTTGAGGTTTATTTCATCCCAGATATTTCCCGATGAAGAGCAAGCAACCGATCACCGATCCGCTCACTGCCAATATTCTTGGCAATCCTCCGAAGCGTCTCAAAAGACTGCTCCAACAGGTCGTCTAAATCATCGGTCTCGAGAACCTCGTATGTCCGTTCAACGTACGGGCAAAGGGGTGTATCGCATGATCGATCCCTCTGGACCAATTTATCACTGATGTTTTTCCGGGTCTGTGACACCGATAGGTTGCCGCCGCACAGTGGGCATTTCATAATGTAGGGTATCCTTTCATAAAAAACGGGTATCCTTCGGCTTGAGGTTATTACCAAGGGATACCCGAATTGTTAATTTTGGACAAGCTCTGGTGCTGGCGATGGTGTGATCAGGGAATTGTAAGCTCGGCTGTTATCAAACGGGCCGCCTTTTTTTTATCCGGATCGACTTTCTCCCCAAGATTTTCCAGGGCGATTAGTAAATCATCAACAATCAATTCATAGAGACCATCTCTTGCATGACTGATCCCTGTTTCCAACATTGATATCAAACAAAAAAGTTTTTCATCTCCACCGATAACTTCACCGTCTCTGCGAGTGTTCTCCAGTAATGCCTCTATGAGACCAAAAGCGTCGTTGGCTCTTGTGGCTGTTTTGACGGCGCCTTTGATGTATTGGACAACATCTTCCCTGTTTTTTTCCGTGATAGCGGTTGATTCGGTCATGCTGCACCTCCTGAAATAAAAATGCCCGAGATGGTCCCACCGTTCGCATGCGGCCCCGGCTGTCACCAAGCCAGGCATCTCAGGCATAATTTAAATCGGATTATTGTTTGCGAACTTGGGAATAGTTGCTTAGTTGATTTCAACTTTACTACTTTAGTTGCAAATGTCAAGGTAAATGTTGACTTCAACTAATCAACCATGGTTTATTTCTGCTATGCCGAAAAAGACCTATATAAACACAACGATTGATCCTGAATTACTGACAGCCCTCAAAGTTCTTGCCGCCCAGCAGGGGAAGCGACTTAACCAAGTACTTGAAGAAGGGATTAAGCTCGTTCTCGAAAAGTACGAGAAGGCCACAAAATAGGTTGGGTGTCCCAAATACTCTTAGGAAGGGATGGCTATAAATGAAAAAATTTCAGTGGATAGCACTCGTTTTTCTGGCTTTTTTCATCTGTTCTTGTGGCAATCCCCTGTACCATGCAAAGACTGGGGATGTTGAGGCTCTCCAAAAATTATTGGATCAAGGGGTGTCGATCGAGACGAAGAATCAAGCTGGAAATACACCCCTTATCATTGCAGCATATAGTGGAAAAAAAGAGGCCGTCGAATGTCTTTGTAAAAGAGGCGCAGATGTTAATGCTCAAGGCATGAATAAGGCAACAGCTTTGATTTACGCCTCCTATTATAATTTTTATGATGTGGCCGTAATACTGATGAAATATAATGCGGATAAAAATATCAAAGACAAGTACGGAAACACAGCCTACGATTATGCTTCGCAATACGAATACACACGCCTGATTTCTTTGTTAAAAGATGAATAGTGCTGTCTACGATTCATTATTCTGATCGGATGAAAACGCTACTATAAGGCCCCGCAGAAACAGGGCCTTAGCACTATCGATAATCCTTCCAGGATGGAGTACCCTGCTTGCCGACATAACCACTTGATATGTCATTTGATATATGTTTGTAAATATTCACCGCACGAATGGCGTATTTGAGTTTTTTCTTTTCATCAGCTGTCAGGCTTTCTTTGTTTTCATACTTACTGACCAGTTTAAGGGCTGCATCTAAAGCGGTCTTCCCCTCGCCTGTCATTGTATCGTTGATCGGATCATATACCGGCTTGCTACCAGCAAAAGGTTTCAAGGAGAGCTCAAGGTCCTCTTTGTATTTTTTGCGCTGATCCGCGGCTTGCTTTGTTTCGTCTGTAGGTTTTGGTTTCCCAAGGAGTTCCGTTTCCTTCTTATTTTTTGCCGTTCTTGCTTGCGTCCTTGCTGTTTCCGCTTTTATTTTATCCCTTTCCAGTTTGGCTTTTTTCGTCTTATCAATGTTTTCCTGGACGGACATGGCGCGATATCCACCCCCCTTGACCTGCTCCGCTGGAATGGGTTCCGTGTCGGCCAAGCTGCGGATGTAAAATGCTGGCATGATCTCGCCTGTCTTTTTATCGCGCATACCGGCGGGGATTCGGTAAACGATATCGCCGTTATCATTGACCATCGGTTCTCGCTTACTGAAGATGTCGGCATTGCTTTTAATCCTGAGTTGCTCACCTCCCATTTGAAGCTTTGCCAATTCCTCTGGCGGTGTTTGCATGTAGCCGGTGATCATTTCATCATATTTTTCTATTGGGAAATCATCGATCTCCTCGGTGGACTGGTCCCATTTCGTCAGACTGAGTTTGCCTTCTCCGGATGGCTTGACGTTGATGCCGTTGTAGACGACTTCATTATTGAACTGGTGGCCTATCTGTCGTGCCAAATCATCATTGCCAGATCGACGAGCGGCATGGTATTTTTTGTATAATTCACCGGCTTTTTGGTTTGTGGCTTGAAGCTCTGCCAGCTTTGTCTTTCGTCCCACATCAGAGGCAAGATGTTTTTGTATGGTGACGTTGTATTCTTTCAGCTGTTGGTCGAATTTCATGCCAGCGGCCTTGTATTGGACTTCGGGGGAATAACCAGTAATGGGTTCCCCCTTTTGCAGTTTAGCCGCTGCGTCGTAAATGTTCTTTTGAAGCGTTTCTTCCTCCCGGCGTTTTTCCTCTATCTCATACCTGCTATGGATACCGTTCACCGTCTTTGCTATTGCCAAGCCATCATCCAAACTGAATCGCCCATATTTATCAGGCATTTTCTTTATCTCCTATTGTTTTAAGTAAATCGATATGATCCGGCCCTGGGCCTCAAGAATCTTCCTTGCCCCAGGCCTCAGCTATTTTAGTTGCTTCCTTACGCAACGTTTTAGGCAAATATTTCGAGCTTGGCTTCAGTCGATAGGCAACAGCCTGGCGGATGTTAATGATCTTGTGTGGCTTACCCTCCTTCCTTGCCTTGACGTTCCACTCGGTCACCTCTGCCTTGACCTTTTCCATGGTTTCCGCGTCCATGCGGATCATAGCGTTGACGTATCGACTTGCCCATTTTGATTTCTTTTCCTGAAGGGCATCCTGCATCTTTTGGGTGGCTTGATAAGCACCGTAGGATTTTGAGGAAGAGACCGGCTGTAGTCCCACCAAACTTTTCAATACCGCTTCGCTTGCGCTGATCTTTCTCGGGCCTTTGGCGCCATGGTAATTGATGGCCTTGCCGCTCCGGGTATGCTGGCCCAGGGCATAAAGTTCGATCCCTCGCATAGCGTTCCGCACAGCGATCGGCGTAAATGGTGTCTCGGACAAGACCCGGTAATGGGCGCCCGATTTCAGGCTCTCAACTGCGTTGACCGTATCCTCAATCATGGCATAGGGGACGCCGGCCAAGTCTTTCCAGGACCTCGGCACCTCAATCGATAAGGAGCCGGTCAGATCGACGCCGGCCACCCCTGGCAGGCCATAGACCGCCAAATCTCTCAACCATTCGTTTGGTAAGCTTTCCCGAACGATAGTCATTGCATCCTCGTCATCGTCGCCCATCGACCATAATAAAGCCTCAGACAGGGCTTTAAAGAACGGGATGGCCGTCAACCCTCCGACAACAAAAAGATTGCGTAGGCTTCGTGCAAATGCCCTTTTTCCGGACCATCCAGAATTCGTCAGTAGGTGAACCATGGCGCTAACATAATTGTGGGTAAAACTGCGGAATGTGTATGCGGCCCTGGCCACCTTCTGGAAGTCTCCCCCACGGAAAGCAGTGGGCAGGTTGACCTTGCCGTAAATAAAGTGGCTGTCGTAAATTACCTGTTTGGCGAAATCCACGGCCTGGTCGTGTTGCATGCCCTTTTCTTTGAGGGCCAGACGATAGGCTGCCAGACCGGTGGACGCTCGGTTGAATTTCTCGGCCACCCCCATGAAGATCCCGGCCTTATCGACCACCTTCTTAAAGTGCTTGGTCCAGCCGCTCCCCGGCATGTTGCCCTTGAGCTCTTTCAGGAATAAGTCCATGGAAGCCCCAGACTCGACAAGTTCATGCAGGGCTTGCTGCTCGTCCTTTGAAAGCGTTGCATAGTCGATCTTTTTACCGGTCCATGCGGCCTTGCTGGTTAAAGCTTTCCGGACATCAAACATAGCCTTTCCAAGGATTCGTTCGGCCTTCAGTATCCCGCCCTTGGTGTGTATGGAGAGAACCGGGGCAGCCATGACAACATTCTGGGTGAGGTTGACCATCCCCGATTTGACCACAAAGCCAAGATATTTGACGAAGAACAGCCCGCGGAGACTGTCAACGGACTTATCAACCCGGTCCTGGTTGGCCAGCATATCCTTGACGTATTTGGAAAGGTGGCGGTATTCGTTCGGGTGCTGCTTCGGATCCACTTTCATAAGATTGTCATGGTGGGCCATAGCCCGGCTGATCTTGGTCTTGAATCCGGCATAACCGCTCAGGTAGTCGAACAGGATACCAAAAATATCATCGGTCTCATGCCCTGGGGTGCCTTTTCTCCCGATGGCATGGGAAGCCCAACCCCTGGATTGAAAGACTTCGGCTACGGCTTTGGACAAAGCGGCATCCATATCGGCCCTCATGCGTTTCCTTGCAAGCTCGATGGCCTCTTTCTTCGTCTTACCCTGACGGTTGTAGAGACGTTCGGCCTCATATCCAACCCGGGCATTTTCCAACCGCTTGCCGGCTTCGGTCACCAAAAGTTGCATTGCCTCGGCAGGTATTTGAAAAAAGGCCTCATCAGGAAGCTTCTTTACCGGCCCGATCTTGATCTCATAGGCGGAACGGTTTTTCTCGGTAACGTTGCCCTTCTCTATTGCCTCTTTCAACCATGTCCCTGCCCGTGCCTTGGCCTTTTTGTTGATGGGCAATATCCGGTCCTTGGCTGTGTTGTAGTGCTCACGGTAAACGACATCCCCGGTATCCTTGTTGATGATCGACACATGGGCGTTACCGGTCCGGCGGTGTGGGAAATAGTTGTGGGTCTTTTTAATCATCGAGCGATATTCCTCGATGGTGGTCTGATCCAGGTTCTCACCCCGAAGGGTCCGCTCTGCATCGATCCATTTTTCATCCAGCTTTTGACGGATGGTCATAAAGGCATCAATTACCGGTTTGGAAACCCCGTCCTCTTTCAGGAAAGCCCGGACTTCCTCATAGTGATCGGTGTTGATCTCGATCTCCCCACTGTCCTCAATCTCCCGATACCAATCACTTGGAACCGCCTTTTTCGGAAAGCGCTGACCGTCCCATTTCCAAATAAGATCCCGAAGCTCCTGCATTCGCTTTTTATTCTTGGGGATTGATTCCTGGATCCGGCCAAGCTCACCATCATAGTCGTTAAACAACTCTTTGGCCCGGATTTCGGCGGCGTTGATCTCAATGTCAACCGCGGCGTTCATGCTCTCGTATTTCTTGCCCAGCCAATAAGGCAGGCCAAAAGCCCGGTCGTACCACTTCATATCGTCATCGACGAAGCCCTTGCCGAAACGTTCTTTGACGTACCCGAACAAACCCTTTGCTTCGTCATGAATGACCGTATCGGACTTCCCGGCCTCCTTAAGCTTCTCGACCGATTCTTTAGCCTGCTGGTCGTTCTCAAGGTGGTCTTTAAGGAACTGCTTTGCCCATTCGCTGGGGTCTATCGGTTCCTTAATACTGTATCGGGTTTCTGATGATTTGGGCTTGCCGGGTGACGGCCGGCGGTTGAAGGCCTTGCCGCTTTCGATGTTCCTGATCACACCACGGGACGTTTTCTTGACCAGGTTCACCAGACTGTCTATCCAATCCGCTACCCTCTGAAGGGCTTGGCGTACTGGTCCGCTGTGGCGGTTGAATTCTCGTTTCTTTAACTCGGCTTCAACGAACTTTGCCCGGGCCTCCTCGTTGGCCTTTTTACCGGTTTTCTGAAGGATGGTATTGTTTAGGGCTTTCACCTCTTGAGGCTTGATGAGATTGGATGATTCAAGGAAATGATAGCTTTCATGCCTGATCGTCGATCGATCACCCACCCCCTTTACAATGCGGATGGTTTGGCTTTTCGGATCATAGGCGCCAGCTATCTGCCGCTTGCCCCTGGCGGTAATCTCGTTGGTCGAACTGAACTTGAGGCCAATCTCATCGTCATCGATGGACTCAACCCCATGCAAGGTGATGGAATGCCCGGAACCGGTGTTGATGGTAAACGCTCCTTCACCGCTTTGTCTAACCTTCTGTTTGGGGAAGGCCTGTTGAACGTCCTGAATCGTGATAACGGGCGGTGAGGCTTGTGTCCTGCCAGAAGCCGAGATATCACCTACGGGCTTGGTTTGCTTCCCTTTTGATAGCCAATCCTTAAATTGGTCGATCGGCATTTCAGTAATGGCCCCCAGGCCCTGCCACCCCGGTTCATAATTGAAGCGGTAAAGGCCCTTGGCCGATTCCTCGTCAGAAGCGTTCATCACTATTTTGTGTTCATCAAAACGGCCTGTCCCCGGGTCTACCTGGTCAACGATGAAAACCTTATTAGACGGTTCATGCCCAACAAACACATCGATCTGCTCGCCGTCTTTTCCTTCTGATCGTGCGAAATATCCATAATGTCCGATCATTGTCGATTCCCACTTCTTTCCGTCCTCATCCACACCTTTGCGGGTTGACCCTTCTGGATTTTCAATGGAGATATCCAAACCGTTGACTGTGACGTGGCCCTTCTTGTAATTGCCTGCCTTGATTTGGGCCTCTGTCGGTTCCGGAAGGTTGTTCCTCGGGGAGGTGGCTGCTTCATGCGCCTGGGCGTCGATCTCTGCCGCCTGGTCCGACTCGTTTTTCTTGATACCATCAATCATGATCTGGTCAAACGGATCGGCCTTTATCGTTTCACCGTCTTGTAGAATGGCATCCCCTTGGGAATCATATCCTTTGTGAGTTAGGACATCCTCGCCCTTGTCGGTTCGGACAAGAACCTGGTCGCCTTTTTTCAAGTTCCCGACCGGCATTTTATCCATAACGGGCTCGAAGCCTTGGCTCTCGATTGCATCGGCGTCAGCATCGGCAACAAGGTCCGGGTCGGTGCCCTTAACCTGCTCGGCCACCCTGAGCAATTGTTCAAACCGGGCCTCTTGCCGTTCGGTCATCTCCTCCCCGTTTTCCGCCTTTTCAATGATCCTTTCAAATTCCTTGCGGGACCATCCTCCGGTAGGCACTACGCCGGCCTTCTGCATGGCTTTCCTGTCCCGCTTGGATATGGTTTTGAACCAATCGGGATAGGTTGAGCCTGTTGGATGTCCTTTGGCGTTCCGGTTCTTGGCGTCACCGGCTTCCACTGATTCGCGCATTTTCTGAAATGCCGGACGAAGCTCGGGGGGAATCTGGTTTTTGTTCTCGACCAGCTGAAACCCCTGGCCGGCTGGCAAGGCGGGTGTTTGGGGAATTGATACCGATTCCTTGGATGGCGCTGAATGAATGCTTTGAGCAACCTGGTAGGCCTCCGGATTTTCCTGCACAAATTTCCTCGCAGCGGGAACACCCTCTCTGATCATCCGGTTGTTGGCTATTTCCTGCTCGGTGAGCATCACCCGGGCTGATTCCTCAGCTGACTTCCCGGTCTCGCGGGTGAGTCCTTCAACGGCTTCGGCCTTGGCTGTAGCGGCCTTCTCGTTCAGGGCCTTTATTCTGGCTTGGTCCTCACTGGACATGGCCTCCTGGAACACCGTCGCGGACTCGGCAGCGGACTTGATCCCTCGATCAGCCATTTCCTGATTCAGGGTTGTTAAGTTCTGACGCTGCTTTTCCGATAATCTGCCGGTTTGCCGTTCGCTCTTCTGCAGGTTCCTGACGCGTTTCATGACCTGATCATCGGTCATGCTGGTCAACCATTTCGGTTTTTCAGAAGGGGCCGGCTGATCCTGGGTGGCTTGATTACTGGCTTGAACTTCAGCAAGGATGTTATCCAGTTCTTTGGCCATCGGATGGTTATCCCTGACCTGCGCGCGCAATGCCTTCACATGGTCGGTTCCGATCTCTCCCCGGGCAAGGCTCTTCCTGATCTCCTGGGCCGGATCCGGTTGGGCCGGGGCTTGATCGTCCAGCAGCTCTTCAGCTGATTTATTTCGTTCTTCAGCTGGAAGCGTTTCCTCAATGGCTTTATGCGCCTTGCTCCTCGTGGAAGCGGCACCACCACCGACGAGACCGGCAATCGGGAATACGGTGGCCGCCTGTTTGAAGGCGTCTAAAAACTGCTGGGTGACATTGTCCGGCAGTGGTTTACCTTCAATAATGGCCGCCGCAAGCTTCGCACCGACCTCGGCCGGCTCCTCGGCACCTTCGGTAACTCCCTCGATGGCGAAACCGTACCCGAAGCGGCTGACAACGTTTTTACCAAGGGCTTCAAGGAAATTGGCATTACCGATCGAGTTAAGCACGCCGGCAGCGGCCGTCATCATTTCGCCCGCCCGGGCCGCCTGTGCTTCGTCTCCGGTTTCCTCTAAAACCTGCTTATAGGTCTGGCTGCCTTCAAGAGCACCACCGACGAGGCCACCGGTACCGGCGCCTACAACCGTGGCAAGTTGGCCCAGCTTGGCCCACGCCTGCGGTGTCGAGGCAATCAACCGGCCACCGATCTTCAAAGTAGCCTGTTGAGCTCCCACGGCTGGAACGACTGAAGCCGCCAATGACGGCAACATTTCACCCACCCCGGAAGCCCACCACGCTGCGTTGGTAAGTAGCTCGGGGTTATCCCATACGTTCTTTCCGTTAATGCTCTCATGGGGGGCAAAGGGCTCTTGTTTCTTAGCCCAATAGTCGGCGGCTGTTTTCCCAAACGCTGAAATATTGTCACCGATCTGCTGACGTTTCTCGAAGTCGCCCTGAAGAACATTGAGCACCGCCTTCTGGAAGGCTTGATCACGAGGTATTCCCTGTTTCTCATACTGGCCCATCGTCTTAACAACATCGTCTCTTTGACTCTGCAGCATACGGGCAAAGGCCTGATTAGGATTCCGCGCATACTCTTCGGAGCGATTTTCACCTTTGAGGCGCTGCCCCGTGTATTGAATACCAAGCCCAACACTCTCCGGAATCCCCGCAACGCCCCGGACGAGCCCCTTGCCAAATTCATTCGCTACTGAAGGTTCTTGGTTTGATGACTCAGGAGCATCAGCGCTCGTTGACGGTGTGAAGTCTTTCGGGGCAGGTCCAAGGTAAGTATTGAAGTAATTTTCCTTGATACGGTCCTGCTCGGCATAGTCCATGGTGAAAAATTCATCGTCGGCCATATTCAGGTCAAAATAATTGCCCAATACCTGGCGCTTCTCTCTATAAGGCAGGGCATTGAATTCCGCGTCTTTTTTCCACTCGTCGATAGCGGTTGGCACTCTCGATGATCCAGGTTCTTTTGAATCGCTGTTCGTGCCCGTTTTTGTTTTTACGAGTTGCTCGAATCCGTTCAGGGCTGCAATCTTATCTTCCTCTGGAAGTTCCTGAAATTCAGGCTTCGAGACAACATTCTTTTCGAGCCAGCCCAGACGGGCGGCGGCCTTGTCCTCGTTCGAGAGGCTTTGGTAATCAGGATGTGATAACAGGTTGTCTATGTTCATTTTTTTATCCTTTCAGGATTACACAATCATAGCGTTTCGTCTGCGCCTGGTCCTTCTGCGTGAAGGTCCCGGCTTATTTTTTCGAAGGGCAGCCAAGGCAAAGCGGAGGGCATCAACAGCAAAGAATTTCTCTTCTGGCTGGTCCTTAAGGTTATGCCTTCCGAAACTTTTCAACTGCTTGTAGACGATTGAATCTGTTGGAAGATCAAGACGTCCATCTCTGTGGAAATCCTGGATCATGGCCACACCGACCACGAATTCTTTTTCGAAAGGTGCCTGCTCAAGACGCGCTAAACTTATTCCTTTTTCGAATTGGTAATCGTTGTAGGCGGTTGTAAAATCGGTGTATTTGAGCTCATCCATCGCCGCAAACACAGAACCACAGTGAAATCGAGCCGCATCGTCTGCCACTCGTGAAAAGAAGCCATCCAGCGAAACACTCTCGCTTTCAAATTCGCTAAAAAGGCGGACTTTCCCACGGATCACATTACCCTCAAAAGTTCCCAAATACTCCTCTCCTATAATACAAAAATATGATGGAGAGTCAGCACTTGGCCAATGGATGCCGCCGTAAACAGCAGTGTAGTTTTGGCCCTGTTTTCCCACTCCATTTTCATCTATAAGCTGGTGAAAGATGAGACCCTGGCTTGTTTTTGTTGCTCTTGTGACAGTGTCAACCATTGTTGAACCTCCGGTTAAAGATTGGGAAATAGTAGATCGACCTCAGCGAAGGTAAGGCAAAGGGCGTCTGCTCGGTCGGGCGAACGCTTCAGAAGGTCTTTCATTACGTCCTTCTTCATCACCTTGATTTTACCGTTGACGATTTCATAGGTTGGTATTTGAAGCTCCTCGAGCAGCATTTCATCTGGTGGTAACATGGCCCCTGGATCAGTTCTAAGCCACTCACGAACCTGCCACCACAATTGGTCTCGAAGGATATTGAAGTCCCCAATTTCAGTGGATTTGGTCGGCGATGAGGCCACTTTGACAGGATTCGCCGAACACCCTTGCCGTTGCATATGAGGGGCTACGCCGGCACCGATACTCGTAGCGTCAACATTTGCCCACATCACATTACGGCTTTGATATTCAACAACCGCACGATCAGCCGTTACAACGGTATCAACCCCAGACCAGAACACCATCCTTTCGACATATCCACCGTATCGAAAGGATGAAACGTTCATGTCTGATCCAAATTCCGCAACATCCTGGCCCATGATTGCCTGTGTTCCCTTTGGTGGTTGTTCACCGTGTTCGACAACGTATGCGTCCCATCGGGATCGAGCGTTAGCAATCCATTCCCTGGAGATGAGGGCATTGCTACCCTGGGCCGGGTACTCACCCAAAACCATGTATGAGAATGCAGGTTCAAGAATCTTGTACCATCCAGCTTTAAGTGGTGGATATTCATGGCCGGCCTGGCTGCTTGCAACGGCTGCTTCAAGAAATGCCGGCAGTTCGAAGCATTCGCTATCCTGCCGTTCGCCTTCAGCTAAGGGCCGGCACCATTCGTTTATCCTCCTGACGGTTACATCCCTGGTAACGGCGCCGGGAATCCGGTCCTCACCGTCAACCACATTGGGATGGTTAAAAGCGCTGAGGCTGACGACGTTTGCCCTTCCGTCCCGTTCCATACGGTATGCCTCGCCGGCCTCTGCGCGTGGGTTAAACATGACGAGAAGGCGGCCATGGCCACCAGACAGGCAAGATTCTATGGCTGAATAAATTTCGTCGCCTATGGCGTCTCCTTCATCAAGTATGAACAGAAGGTGTGGGGCATGTTTGCCGCTGAATTTGGCCTGACGCTGTGCAACGGTTCCCGACATAGGAATGGTTACCCCAGTGGTAAAGCTCTTTGCTGATCGTTCGAGATGGAGATATTTGACGGTATCGGGTTTAAAAAGGGCCGGGTGTTTTTCCACCAACCCGCCGATCTCCCCCCAGAGAAGCTTTTTCAGGTTCGATTCGGGAGGGGCCGCCGCGGTATACACTTGAGAATCAGGGAAGGCCTTGTAGAACCAGGTGGCAACGCGAGCGGCACCATGCGTTTTTCCGGTAGCATTTGCACTTTTTGCAATGGTGACCGGATTGTCCCGAACTGATTCCATCATTCGCTTTACATCGTCGGTGTAATCCTCTTTTAAAACAGTTTCACCAAAGCCAACCGGATCCTCTTTGTAATCGCTGAAATCATTCGATAAGCCGAATCGTCGATCAAGAGAATCGAACAGCTGATCGAATAGCACGTCTTTGGTTGAGTTTATGAATGATCTGCTTTCTAACATCCGGCGAAACCTCTCCGATTGCGGATAGAACTTCCTCTTGAAATTCCTGGGCAGCCTTAAGATCATAAAGCGCCTGGAAAATCTCCAACTGCAGCTTCAGTTGCCCACGGATCTCGGCCATGGCCTTCAATGCCAGTTCACGAGGGTCCTTGAATCTAAACTCCGTGACGTCAATTTCTTCATCACCGATTCTGACCGTGCGCGTGGTCCGCTGAGATTCCAGTATCTGCAGGGCCTCATCATCACCACGGCCCCAGGCCATACAAAGGTCAAGGAGTTCGTTCGCATTCTGATTTATCTTTTGCAGCTGGTGAACAGCATCAAGCTTTTGATCAACGACTTGCTCCACCTTTTTGGCAACAACCGCCTTGGTAGTCTTCCCCCGCAGCTCCTGAAGCCTTTTGCTCACTGCCTGCCGGCTCACACCAAGCTCACGGGCAGCGGCTGATTGACTCATTCCATCCTTGTCAATCAGCCGTAACAACTTACGATCATTTATTTTTGCGTCGGCCATTGTTGACACTCAGTTGACATTGGTTGACATTTAACGATGGATATACCGGCTATCCTGTTTATGAAGGACCTCCTTCATCTCAACGATGAACCCTTCATAATCCCGGCGGATTGGGCCGTGATCGGCTATCTGAAAAGACAGGCCTCGAAGCCTGTTTAGGTCTTTCTCTCTGAACTTGTCTCGAAGCTTGGCTTTAGTCGCTTCGTAGGCATTGAGCGCCTCAAGTTTGTCGATTGATGATTGTACCTTCCGCGTCCGGTCTTGAGCCTCCCGGAACATTTCTTCAAGTTTCCGGATGGTCTGTGGGCCGAATTCGATGAGCGTCTCAAAATTGGCAATCTGGCTTTTCAGGGATTCAATCTTGGCCTCGATGTCCGGCGATTTGCCGCCGGCAAGGACCAGGGCCGCATAAAATTCTGGAAGCTTGATCTTGACTCTTTCCAACCGTGGCTTTGCGCTGCGGACTTCTTGGGAAAATGATTCGAGGTATCGAGCGATGTCGCCGGCCAATTTCTGCGCTTCACATAGCTCAACATCTGCCCCGGCTGCTTTTTCTCGGATTTCTTTGCAAAGGCCTGTGTAGGTTTGGTTCATTTCTTACTCCCTTTCTGTTTGAATCGGTGCCAGTGTTCGGCCGGCACCAGAATAAATGCTGGTCCATCACCATGCTGTTTGATTGCCCTCTCCAGCGCCTCTATTGGGTCGCCTTCATAGGGGATGTGGATCCGGTCGGTTGACATGGAGCTCATCCCTTAAAATGGGATATCGTCGCCATCGTCACCTGGCGGGACGTAATACTCTGACAAATCCTCCCCCTCCGGTGCCCGATAGCTGCCCTTTGGGGCCTGTTTAGCCGCGGCTTCCTTCTTGGCCACCGGCCGGTCAATGTGGCCCTGGGTCTGCAAATCGGCAATGGCCAGTTTGCGGACATGCTCGGTTTCGGGTGGGGTCAAAAACATCTGGTCAAAGTATTTTCGTCCGCCATCCTGATCGGCTTCTTTCTGCGGTAAGGCAATCCATAGGCCATTGTTTGAGCTCATCAGCCGGCAACCCTTGATGGTCAATCCGTGATACCTCAAATCGAAGAAACCAAGCATGGCGCCACGTTCGAAGGATTTAAAGTTGAGTGCTGAAACGGTCATAATCTTCCTTTCTCGGCCAGAACGAAATCAGGCCACAACATTGAATCAACGGGCATCCTCGATCGATACATAGGGTGCCGTCCTCGATAAGCTCCCTGAAAAACTTTGGGGCAAAACAACAGGCCCGGGTAACGCCCGGTGTGAGTCTTTCGGTCTGGATTGGGCATGATGTTGGTAGTGGTGTTTTCACCGTATTCCTCTCATTGTTTGGGACAGCCCCCGGGAGGCGGCCGGGGGCTGTTCCGATTCTGCCGGTTGAGGCGGTACCGGCAAACCTAAAGGTTTTCGAAACTGCTACGCCATCCGAGCCAGCGCAGTTTAACAGGGCCGGTCCTACCGTTTCGGTGCTTCGCAAAATTGATTTCAGCAATCCCTTGTTCCATGGTTTCCTTGTTGTAGTATTCGTCGCGATAGATAAAAATCACAATGTCGGCATCCTGCTCGATAGCCCCTGACTCCCTCAAATCCGATAAGCGTGGTCTTTTATCGTCCCGCCCCTCTGCCCCTCTGTTGAGTTGAGAAAGCAGAACCACTGGTACGTTTAGCTCCTTTGCAAGCCCTTTTAACGCTCCAGTGATATCCCCGACCTCGAGATCTTTTCGTTGATTGCCATCACCGCGGATAAGCTGTAGGTAGTCGATGATTATGAGCTCGATTCCATGCTCACGAGCGGCCCGCCGGCTGCGCCTAATAATTTCCATGTAATGTTGCCGGGGGGTGTCATCGATGTAGATCGGGAGACGTTGAAGCTCGTTCTGTGCGTCGAGGATGCGTTGCCATTCGGCCGTCTGTATTCCTCCTAATCTGAACTTCTGGCTGTCGATTTTGGCCGTTTTTGCGGTCTGCCTGGAATAAAGTTGCTCGCAACTCATTTCAAGGGACAGGATAAATACAGGATGACCATTCCGGGCAGCCCCTTCAGCTATGTTCGAACAAAGTGCTGTTTTCCCCATTCCAGGCCTGGCGGCTATGATTATTAGGTCGGGGTGTTGAAACCCTCCAGTAATGCGGTCTATCGGACTCAACCCCGATGGTATCCCGGTCAATCCAGTGTTATCGCCCAGGGCTTCCCATTTATCCGGCATCGATTCGGCCAAATCTCGATAGCTGGTGAAACACTCACCGCCGGAAATGATATCCACATTGGAAAAAGCCCTCTGGACCTCGTTAATGAGACTTTCAAAGTCGGGGTTATCGTATGCCTTGGTAACTATTTCTTGCCCCTTGGCGATCACCTGACGCCTTGTGGAGGCCTGTTTGATCAGATTGGCATAGTGAGAGATGCTCGTTGCTATAGGAATCACATCGGTCAACATGGCTATGTAAGATGCACCACCGGCCGTTTCCAGGTTTCCAGCCTCCCGAAGTTTCTGAACCACTGAATTGCTTTCAACCGGTTGCCCCTTGGCTTGAAGTTCAGAAACAGCTTGGAAAATAACCTGATGTGCTTTTTTATAGAAATCCTCTGGTTTGAGGCATTCGCAGCATTCATCCTCGGAACCAAGGAGACAAGAGGAAAGGATGGATTCTTCGGCTTCGATAGCCTGTGGGAATTGTCTATTCTTCATGGAACTGGTTCGCAAAGTCGAACTCCTCCGGACAACTGTTTGATTCAGGATTTATGGTGGGTTTTGCATTCGCCATCCAGCTGTTCACAAAACGCTTTGCTCCCCGGCGGGTTTTTCGTTTTGATTCGTTGGAATAACACCAAGTGGCGATCTTTCTTAATTCGCATTCGACGTCGATAAGGGGGTAGGTACTTTTTAGGATCAGGAGGAACTCATCATTGATGTGATAGGTTGATCCGTCCTTCAACAAAAATGCTTTTGCATTATGATCTGTTCTATTGACTGTTATATAACTACTAGACTGAACCTCTTTCAGTGCCTTTATGTCGTTAGGTTCAGTGCCTTCTGCATGAGGTTCAGTGCCTTTATCATTTGGTACTGAACCTCTTTCAGTGCCTTGCTGCTGAACCTCTTTCAGTACCTTTTTAGGAATTAAGGCAGTATATGAATTCTGTGCCCAGGCCTGACCAAAACCTGTTCTTGTGTGCGTGTTGATCCACCCATCAGTAGAAGCGGTTCTAAGGTGCGTACAAACGCTTCTCTCTGAAAGCCCAGTTTCCTCTGCAAGCGTTCTGGTTGAAGGAAAGCAAGATCCACCGTCCTTGTCCATGTGTATACACAATGTCAAAAGGACATGCCTCGTGGTCGGTTTTTTCGGACCAAATTTTGATGCAATTATCTTTTGCCATTCGAATTTAAATGACGCCATGCGTCCGCCTCGCCGCTCATTAATATTGCTTCACGCCCGCCCATCGATTGGTCTGATTCATTCTGATCATAATCGCTGTCCCTATGCCGCCTCAGGGTCGATACGGCATCGGTCCCGGTACGCATTAAGATCCTCGAAAAGATAACCGATACGTCCACGCGGACCTGGTGAAAGCTTCAAGTATGCCGGCCCCTTTGATAGATGGCGCCAATTTCTGAGGGTTTGAACTGCCACACCCAAGAATTCAGCGGCTTGAACCTCATTTAACGGGGGATGGATGACGTGGGGATTTTGTTTAGTTTTTTTTCCGACATGAGAAATCTGTTCTTCTGGCATGTTATACTCCCGCAGTTGTAGGGGGTTAAAGAATGATTCGAACAACTATGGGTAATATACGGTATTGATTTATTAATTGAAGTGGGGGTGATGCCGCATTAGGTGGGGTGATGCGGCATATAGGGGGGTAAAAAAAATGATTTTTTTTGGGATTTTTTACTTTTTCGCGTTGGAGATGCCTTTCACCCTGCCAAATTCATAGGCAATTTCTTTTATTTTCTTAAGGAGGGCCGGTCTCTTTTCTTTGAGGTCCTTAAATTCAGGTTTGCAAAGCAGGTGATCGGTCATTTGGTGGTGCAAGCGCTCATCGCCATTTTTCCAAAGCAGCTTTGCTTCAGCCGCCGCTTTGCTCTTCAACTCTTTGTAGGGCAACCATCGTTTTTTTGCCAACATTGTGTTGTGATCAATGCCATTTTTGCTTGTAGCTTCATTTTTTCGCAATGGCTCTGACTCTTCATTGGTCGGCTCCCGCTCAAAAAGTGCTACTAAGCTTTCCTGATGAACAATATCATATTCACCAACACCGTCATTGGGTTCTATATTAAACCACATCCACTCAGATCTATAATCCTCAGGGGGTTCTTTGTCGCAGTAAAACCGTTGAAGACAATCTTCAAGATGCATGCATCCAGGGTCATACCAATTGTAGAATTCAATCATTTTTTGAACAATACCGTTGGCTTTATCCTCGCTTAGAATTTTCCCATCACAAGATTTTTTGCGTGTGTCCGATATGACTTGGCCACTCAGTTCTTTTTGTATTTCACCCGTTCTCTCCAATGTTTTTTTCTTTTGATCATCGATATTATCAAATTTTTCAAAATCTTCTTGTGTAAAATATGGGCAGAAAATCACATGATAAGCCGCTAATGGTGGTACGGAAACAACTAACACATACCGCGGAACACCCTCCAATGAGAGCCCTCTGAACAAGCAAATCTTTTGAATCTCTTGATATTTTTTGGCCCATCCAGATGCTTGAATTTTTAATTCTGAAAAGTTTAGGTCTTTGAAATATTCTTGAAAGTTGCTGGTCATCACCTAACTCCGCAGGATAGGTCCGCGATGAGAAATGGGGCAAAGCCGCGCGGAAACGGCTTTTCGGGAGCTACCCTATGCCCCACAAAAATAATTCACAGAAACACTTTGTATCCCGCATTCAAGGCTTTCCCCAGTTTCTTGGCACGGGTCACCCCGATCGGCATTTTTCCCCGTTCCATCATGGATATGTGAGATTGAGGAATATCGGCTTTTTCTGAAAGCTTTTTTTGGGTGAGGCCTTCACGCCGGCGCATGGCCCTCAATACGACAGCCGGGCCTTCCTCATCGGCGATTTCTGGAAAGGCTTCACGCCATGGAATTGAATCGGAAGTATCCACGTACCCCAGGCGGGTAAGCGTTTCTATAGCTTCCTGCTTCTTCGACTCCGGACCTCGAAAAGTGAGAACCACAACCTTATCAGTACGGCGCTTTTTCGTGCGTCCCAGCATATGTCACCTCGACAAGCTGTATTGTCCGGTTGCGCACTTCCCATACGGCCACATAGGTGGGCCTCCCCTTTTTAATGTGGCAGTGGTGGCGCCCAGGACTCAGCTTGCTGTAATTCGGCCAATCACCTCGGACCGGCCCGTATATTTCAATTTGACGGATCAGGGCATACAGGTTTTCCCGTACGACCTTCGGCAATGCCTTGGTTTGCTTTGCCGCCTTCTTGCTTAATACGACTTGCCACGGATTCATAATATACCATTTTTAGTATAAGTCAATTCTGGATTCAATCCCGATCATTAATGCCGGCCACTTTCTTGTCTTTGTCCGTCGTAATTTCAGCCACAATATCACCAGCCACTTGTGAGGCCGACTTCAACGCATCATCGCGCAGGTGGGCATATCGTTGTGTCATCAGCGGAGATTTGTGTGTCATGAGTTTTTGAAGCGTGTAAAGGTCAACCTTGCCAGAAGAAGCCAACATGGAACCATACACGTGGCGAAGCCCGTGTAATGGTCTAAAACCCTCTGGGAACTCTGCGGCCTTTGCAATACGAGTAAAGCTATCCCTGCAGTCGGTCAGATGCTCGCCAGGGAACCGACCAGGGAAGACATAAGGATTCTCATCCTCATCGACATCGATGCTTTCAAAAACTGCCCTTGCAGCCTCATTCAATGGAATTGTGGCATCTTGGCCTCCCTTCGGATCCTGCAAGGTGATAAAACCCCTTCTGAAATCGATATCATCCCATTTCAGCTTGAATATTTCGCCGCGTCTCATGCCTGTAAATAACGCCAGGCGCATGACATTGGCTGCTGTCTGGTCCTTATCGGCATCCAGAACCTCTATTAATTTTTTGAGCTGTTCCGGTGAAAGATCTTCGGTTGTCTGGTTGTTCAACCGCGGTATCTCGATCTTGAAATTGATCGGCGATATCAAGCCACGTTTCACACCATAATTGATTGTACGCCGTAACAATTCCAGCACCCGGGCAGCCATGGTCTTTTTGCCTTTTTTCTGCCATTTTAACCGGAGTCTATCCACATCCAGGGGCACCAACTCAGATGGTTCTTTTTTGCCGACCTTGCGCCTGATGGCCTTTTCATATTTGATTTTCTCATTGTTCAGGGATTTGTTATCAGCATGGTTTTCACAGTATGAATCCCACAGCTTATCGATTGTCCACCGAACGTTCTCGGCTTCCTTGGCTGCTTTCTCCTGCTCCCGTTTTTCCTTGTTCGTCGGCTCTTTCCCTTCAATCCGCCGGCCCCTCATTGCTGCAGCCCTGGATGGCGTCATGTCATCCACGAATTGACGGCCAGCTTTTTCGAATATCAACTTACCATCGCGACGATAGGTGATGTAATAAATCTTTTCAGCTTTATTGGAGCCCACCGCCTGTCCATTGATATATGTCACGCCTGGATATTTTGTTTTGTGGTACTCTTGATGCTTCGGCATTAGCCCCTCCCTTGCCATTTTTTACCTAACTCTATACCTAACAGATAAATTGAATATACAGGTACGTCCGGGTAAGTCAATAGAAAAAGAAACCTTCATGGACACCCTATTTTATTGGGATTTAAGTATAGGAAAGGTTTTGCGAGTAAATGGGAGGAAAACAAATTTTAGTGGCTGTTAACCACTGGGTCTGCGGTTCGAGTCCGTGCTGGGGAGCCAAACAAAACAAGGGGTTACAGATTTCGATCTGTAGCCCCTTTTTTATACCCACCATTATACCCACCACCCAAAATGGCAACCCAGGTGAATCCAGGTAAAAAAGCATAGAGAAACGCAGTTAGCAGCGTGGGGAATAGTGTGGGGAGTGATCCGTTATCCACTCTATCACCAGCTCCACCACAAACCCAATTTCATCATCTGTAAGCGCCCTCCCCTTTTCAATCCGATGCCATTTCCACAGACATCCCCGGCAACACAACAGGTGGCGGTTGCATGCTGGACAATAAAAACGGGATGCCTTTCATCGGCGTCTGCTTGCCATCATTCGAAGGAAATGGCGGCGCCAGTGCCATGTTGCCAAGCTGCCAATGCGATAATATGCTGTGGATGATATTTAAGGCGTTGGAGCGGATGGTATCGAGGCCCTTGGTCTGGATGTATTGGCAATCTTTGTCCGTTAGTTTGAATCGGGATCGGGATCGGAATTTGGATTTTTGGAGGGCGGTGAGAGCTTTGGCGATGGGGATTTGGTCGGTCATGCGTTTGGCCATTATCATAACCACATCCGGTCAACCAGCCATTATGAACCTGACAATTCCCTGATAGATGGAGAAACAAATGCTTAGATTTTTTGTTATTGGGATAGATGGCAGAAACGGCAGGTCAGATTGTTTGGTGGTTAGTTGGAGGTATGACAAAAAACAAGCAGGACCATAAAAAACGACCCTGCTTCTACGCTTCTACGTTATGGTCTCGATTAATTGATTAAAAGGGCCTTACCTTACTAAAGAATTTATGAAACAGCCTCCACCGCCCCCATCACCGCCCCCATCACTGCCCCCATCACCGCCACCACTGGTTGAACCGCTTTCTAAATTGCTACTACTGATAAGAACACATTCTTGGGAATCATCGGAGATCATTTTTACTATACCAATATCCTTTGCGAGATAACGCACTTCAGTCACGGTTTGAGATGAATCAATATCTGTCTTTTCATTTGTAAGTTCATAAACCTCAAAAGTACCTGCTGGCACTGTAATAGATTTCGGTCCCCTCAATGTTAAACGATAAATTCTATTACTTTCAATAGGTGATTCTGAAGGATCTAAAACATTATAAGTTTGTCTAATAAATTGAACAGGATAAGTCCGATCTATTGTAACATATTCAGGTAAAAGTCTTAGCGGACCATCTGGGTCATTCGTGTCAACACTCTTGTGAAATTCGTTATCATCATCAAGTTTTCCGTACCAGACGAGCCAACCTTCAATGTCATAATTAAAATATTGTGAATCCTGATATTCGCCGTTGGCATAGACTGATTCATTATAAACCTCTTCAGCGATAAACGGCGGATATGACTCTTTTGTCCTTACAAGCTCCGCATCCATCGTGTCACAACTAAAATTACTGTTGAACGGAACTTCGAGCGGATAATAATCCCTGAACCGGATTTTTTCCAGAGTTGTATTTCTTAAGACCACGTTGTCAATGCCAGTTTCTTCTGAAGCATCATTCGTGGTTCTCAAATAAATCGTCAGCTCGGTTACACTATCAATTAGATCGTTCCACGAACCTGAAACTATATTCCAGCTTGCTTCATCGAGTGGTATCGTAATTGTTTCCCAATCAGCTGGCCCACTTGCGGCGGGTAGGTTGTAGTCAGCCTCACCTCCCGGTCCTACTATTTTAACAATTGGTGATCGTTCAACAGCATTAGCTACATTCATTGCGATGACCTTGTAATCAAAACTTAGTTCGCTGAAGCATGCCCAATTCCTTAAATATTCAGCAGGCGCATATATTCTTCCACCAGTTCCAGGTCCCGTATCTTTGAACTTTAGATATCCTTCACTTGACTCCCATGTTACACCTGAAGAATATGTCCAACCCTGAAAACCGTCACCAAAATCAGATTCTATGGTTTCACATTCTTCTCCATTTATACGTACTAAATCACCTTCATTTGGAGTACGGACACCCACCAATCCGACATTGGCTTTGTAAAAATGATACCAGTCTTCACCGCTATCTATTCTATGCCTTTTAATAACGACACAAGATTCATAGTCATGAAATGTGTCATTAATTGACGTCACAACCAAATTTTGTTCTCTTTTATCAACATAGTCCCAAGAAGGGTCTCCAACTGAAGGATTTGATGTGATAATAAAGTTTGGAATTTGATCATTTGACGTTATTTCGTAATTATCTCCCTCATTTGTTGTTATTTTAAACAAATGAACATTTCCCGCTGTATCTTGTGCTATCCAGTTCGTTTCTATATAATCTCCATTATTCTCATCTTGTTGCACAATTCGACATAATACCCCATAAATCCTTTCTGTATTTCCGCCATTTAATATCACGTAGTTATTATTAGAATCTTCATATTCCCATTCTGTTCCTTCAGAAATAGGCATTAGTCTATTAGTTATTTCAGCGCTTGTGCTATCAAATGTATATCCATTTATAGTGATGGCAGAACAATAATTAGCCATACCGAATAAAAAAATAAGAAAAAAAATTATTTTTTTAATCATAGCAAAGAAACCTCCTTTTTTAAGATAAAGTTTTAGAATATTAATTCGGTGTTATATAAATAATAATTGAATATCAGTTTTTGCATCACCCACCCCGCCTCCGTAAGCTACTACGAGTATCATAATGAGTGCAAATAGTATAAGTTCCAGCGTGGCGACGTGGTATCGTGCGCGAGTCATATAGTTCTTCCGATCAGCTGGGATAAGAATGTGGGTTTCTAAATTTTTGTACGACAGCAAGTTTTATGCAAAAAATTACAAATAATTATTATATTTAATTTGGTTACTTATATTTTTGCATGCCCAGAGATCTATAATTTGTGTAATTTTTTACCTATTTCTTATCACATTGATTTCCTTTTTTCCTTACATTCAATTAACCAAAAAAGTCTACTATTTTTATTGTTTGAGAGGATCTGGATACTTTTCAGTTTTTTCTATGAAATTTCTCTACAAATTAGATTCATCAATAACTTTGAAAACGCCCTCCCGATCCACCGACCAGGAGGATTCCCCATCTGTCCCAGAAAACGAACTGCGGTTCGATTTCAGCTCAACAGCCCCAAAATATTCCCGCCAACCCGCGACAATCTGAAACTCGATTCCGCGGACAACTCATCCCACTGCGCTGCCCTGGTATAGGTATTGACAATGGCGAACATGGTATCTCCTATTTCCTTTGGCCACGCCCATTCCACAGCGTCCTTTTCTTGGGCTTGGGTTTTCGTATTGTAAACACACAAAATCTCGCGAAGCTCTGGCGCACGGGCATCCGAGTCACTGAATGACATTCATCGTGTGTCTACAAATTTTGGCCGTTTTTAGGTGGTTTTTTCGAGGGAAACGAGTTGCTTTGGAGGGTTAATACTCAGCTTTTTTAGTATTTTGCGTGTGTCGGCTGGGATTTCGTTGCGCAAACACACACGGTGATTTAAATCAAAAAATTTTGTAACCTGGAGCTTCTTCAATGAGCGGCGGATTTTGCTCCAGGGCTGGCCGCAAGACCGCTCGGCAAGGCGCTCGATCATCAAGGCCAACACGCAGATTTTGACGTGGGATTCGATCCGGCGGGAGAGCCAGTGGTACATGGGTGTCATTTTGATCTGAGTACGCTTGAGGGATCGGAAGCAGCGCTCGATGACCATCAGACTTTTGTATCCCATTGCGGCATCTTCCAGGCTGATGGTGTCGTCATTGGTTTCAATCACCCATTTGCCGTCATACTTGGCTGCCTGGCGGACAGCCCCTCGGTCAATGCGAATCAGGCCAGCTTTGGTTACACGTAGATAGCGTTTGTATCGCCGGGACGCCAACAACTCGATGGCCCATTGTGCCGAGGCATCGCCGTTCGGGTGACTTTCCAGTTCTTGTTCTAAAAGGGTGACAACTTCTCCCCGGTGCTTTCGTTGGCGTTCGGCCTCTTTGGGATTGAAACAAAGGATGTACCGCTTGCGGCGTACCCCGTCACCGACGATGACTTCCTTGGCCTGCAGGTTATCTTTGAAGACCGTATACCGGCCTCTTTTAGACAGGACGTCAAGCTTGATCTCGGCAACGTTGGCCATCCGGCAGGCCAACATGTACTTGCCGCAGGCGCGGGAAAGCTCGGTTCGGTTGTCCTGGCTGTTCATTCCCGAATCGGCCACGAACATGGCGCGGCCCAGGCTCCAACCCCTCAGGTCGGAACGGACCTGTTCGATGGTGTTTACATCGGTGGTGTTGCCGGGAAGCACCCAACTGCGAACGGGAATGCCTTCGCGGGTGACAGCCAGAGCCACGACTACCTGGGTACTCCAGGTACCTTCTTTGGAGTGGCCGAACTGACGCAATGAAACATCAGGATCGTCTGCATCGTCCTCGTAGTCAGTCGTAAAGGAGGCGGTGGTGGTGTCGTAAAAGATAAGATCCACTTCCAGGTTGAACAGATTGGCGACATGGAAGAAGACGGTTTCTTCCACCTCGGTACAATGGGCATGGAGCATATCCATGGCCTCGTACATGTGCCGCAGTTGCAGTTCCTTACAGGTGGGAAGGTAAACCGTATCGAGCCAGCGGTCCCAAACACCGAGCTTGGAATCCGGTGTGCACAGCCGGTTGGCAGTCATGGCCAACAGCGCTCGCTCGTAGCACTGCGGAAGCTTATTCACCATGGCGATATCGCAAAGGGTTTTTCTCAGACCGATCTTGTCCCAAAGGGCTTCAATGGCCAGGACCAGTCCCAGCTCCACGGTCCTGTCGATCTTCAGGCCTTCGGCAAGATAACCATCGATCTTTTTGGAATCCTGGTCACCGCTGTGGAGATCGACGACCGTCAAGTCGCAGACCCGCGCGATGGAGCGGCACAGCCGAACCAGCTGATCGCGGTCCAGCTGATCGGTTCTTCCGAAGTTGTGGATGATTTTTGCTACCGGCTTACGCGTAACGGGGTGGCGTTCGTTGTGGGCCAGCTGGAAGTACTCGACGACCGATCCGTCTTTGTTCTTCCGTTTTGTGGTTCGCAGGTACATGCTTACCAGACAAGCATGTATTTAATACAAAGTACAGGATTTTTTGTATAGGCGTGTGCCTACAGTTTTTCGGAGTAGCAATTTCCATAACTACCCGAAATTACTCAACCCGACCTGAAAATTGGGTCAAAATGGCACAATTCTGAGGCTGTTTTTGCCTACAAAATAAAAACAAGAGTTGGGCATTTAGACCGAATTGACGATTGAAACTGGCCAACGTCGATTCAGGATCATCCACCGGTGACTCCATAGACAGTTTGAATTGAGATCGCTTATTTCCCAATTCGTATGACACCTTGTCCAACACCTGCGGGAATTCGCTCAGGATCTTGGTACTAACATGCCGGTATGACGCCGACACATCGGATTTTGCCACCAATCCATTAGTACATACCAGGCGTAACACGAATGCCGCGATGGACAGGGATGCCAAGCCCACTTCAGAATTCGATATCGATATGCCCGGCTTGAATTTGATGGCACTGGGGTTTGGCACTAGGGTAATTTGGCACTGGGGTCGCCCAAATTAACCAATTGACATAAATAGATAAAAGGTGAAAAAATGATGCCTGGAAGTACCTTAGGCGACCACTTTTGGGGGTAAAAAACCTATTCTAAACGAATATGAGCGATGGCACGCGCTTATCGACATTTTGTACCGGGATATATTTGGCATATAACCCACCGATGCCATAAGAGAGATTTCCTTTTAAAATTTGCAAAAGATCGCAATCGTTGGATCGAACTCCTTTTCGAAGCAAAAATGAAGTTTCGGCTGTCCATCCTCAATTTTATCGTTACATCCAATCATACCCATCTCATTCTTTCTTCAAGTGAAAATATCCAGGCCATTCCCAAAGCCATGCAGCTTATAGCCGGCAGGACCGCGCAGGAATACAATCGATGCAAAAAACGAAAAGGTGCCTTTTGGCAAGACCGTTATCATGCAACCACCATCGAGTCCGGAGAACATCTGTGGTGGTGCATGGTATATGTCAATTTGAACATGGTTCGCGCAGGAGTGGTGAACCACCCGTCAGAATAGAAATGGGGTGGATATCATGAAATCCAACATCCTAAGGACCGTTACCGATTGATCGATCACAATGCATTGCAAAGGTTTCTCAATGTGGATTCAAATGAAGCCTTGGCCACATCCCACTCTGGATGGATATCCAGCCAGCTGAAAGAAAAACCGGAGCGTCAAAAACATTTCGTGGTAAGTATTGCTGTTGGTGGCGAACCATTTATCAGTAAGCTACAGACAATTCTGGGTATTAATGCTTTAGGCAAAAAGAAACGTCAATTACGAAGTGATGAATATCATCTACGGGAAAACATAGAAAATTACGGAAATGGGGATGGATGGTTTCGATTGCTGATTTCCGCCACAGACCGTCCTCGGATTGTTCCGGGACCAATTCGGCCACCGCAGCGGCAAAATCTTCTTTCCACTGCGGCGTCGACGACTCGCCCAGCCAATTCTGTCGGGCGTAAAGGCCGGCGGGCGTGGTACTGGAACGAAACACGGCATAAGGGTCATGCAACGAATGATTAAAAGACATCGGCCGTTCCATCCTTTTTCTTTACGTTTGCCGGAGACCAAGATTAGGATGATCATGGAGGTTGGAAAAACCCATCCATCGACAACCGCTGGCGGTGAGGTTGCTTGGTGTACCTTGGCATGTCTTACATTATAGATCACCATCCACGTGCATGCAAAACGAATAACGGAGGTTGCCATGAGAACCGCTGAAAACCCGGTGATCATTGTCGGCGGTGGTATTGCCGGATTGGCCTGTGCTCGCCGGCTACAGGACCTTGGCATTCCGGTGCGCATCCTGGAAGTCAGCGGCAGAACCGGCGGCCGCGTCAAAACGGACCAACTTGCCGGCTACCGGCTGGACCGGGGGTTCCAGGTCCTGCATACGGCCTACCCCGAAGCCCAGCGGGCACTCGACTTCCCCCGTCTGGACCTGCGCCGCTTCGCACCGGGAGCCATGATTCGCATTCGGGGACGCTTCTACACCGTAGCCGACCCGCTGCGTCGCCCCAAGCGCTGCTTGACACGCTGCGGGCGCCCATCGGCGGCTTCAAGGATCGGCTGCGGCTGCTGCGTCTGGCCCACCGGGTCTGCCGCGGTCCACTGGAGGCGCTTTTCCGGCAACCAGAAACAACGGCCATGGCGTTTTTACGAGCCCAAGGCTTTTCCGCAAAGATGATCGACCGCTTTATGGTGCCCTTTTTCGGCGGCGTTTGCCTTGATCCGACAATCCGTGCGTCCAGCCGGGTGCTGCGATACATTCTGCGCATGTTTGCCAGCGGTGACGCAGCGATCCTGGCGATGGGCATGGAGGAGATTCCAAAACAATTGGCTGCCGGCCTGCGGCCGGAATGGGTGCAGACCGGAACGCGGGTGCGACGAATTGGCGACGAAAATGTGCTGATGGAAGATGGCAGAAACCTGCCGGCCCGGGCCGTGGTGGTGGCGACCGAATGCCATGAAGCGGCCCTGCTGTTCGATTCAGCATCGAGCCGAGCATCTATCGCCGAGACCTGTATCTATTTTGGCTGCGATCAAGCTCCCTGGCACCTACCGTATCTGATGCTGAACGGCGATGGCCGCGGTCCGATCAACAACATCGCCTTTCCCAGCCGCGTATCATCGTCCTATGCGCCTGCCGGCAAATCCCTGGCCTCCGTGGTCGTTCTCGGCAACCCGGAGGAGGTCGATGACTTGCTGGTGAAAATCGTCCAGGATCAACTGTCCGATTGGTTCGGCGACGAGGTCCACCGCTGGCGGCATCTTATGACCTATCGCATTCCCCATGCCCTGCCGGACCAGTCGCCGCCCACCCGCAATCCAATCTGCACGGAAAGCCAGGTGCGGCCGTGGGTCTTCGTCTGCGGAGAATACGGCAGCCTGCCGGGGATCCAGTGGGCACTGCTTTCCGGTCGGCGAGCCGCCGATGCCGTCCAGGCCCATCTGAGAGACGAGCGGTATCTTTAGGTCATGTATCCGGTTGGGTCAGACGTGGCTTAACACCGCTATCAGCCAATTGCCTGGACACTTCGATGACGATGAATCCGGTGGCAACGGTAACCTGCAAGTGCTTTATCTCATTCCCTACCTTTGCATTTGCTTCGCCAGGCGTTGAATCCGTATCAACGCCAGGTAGCAGACCGGCAGGTAGAAAACGGCCCAGGCCGGCGTGTCGAAGGAGAGCCGGCACCTGCCCGGCCCCAGGGGTTCGACGCGGTGACCGGTCGCCGGAACCCCGGCGATGCGCCAATCCCAGTACAGCCCTGGTTCGAAGTCGTCGACCGCGAAGGAAATCCAGAGGCCCAAGGAGGTCAGGATGCGGCCTGTGGAGGCTGAATGAATGACGGCATCGCTGCAGTCGACGGCCCGCACGGACGGTCCCCAGCGAGGCCATAGGCGGGTATCCGTGATCAACCGCCAGATAACATCGGATGAAATCGCATAGGTTTTACCAATCGTCAGCCGCATGTCTTTTTCCCATATCGACCAGGGCGGTCGACGACCGGTTCAATGGGGCGTTTCGTATGGATCGAGCAGCATTTCCTGCTGACCGGCATCGAATGATTTCAGGTCCGGATGGCTGTTGATAAAGCGGGCACAGGAATTCCACCGCAATATGGCATCTTGGTTGTCCGGATCGCAGCCTGCCAGGGCCTGATCATATTGGTGCATCGCCTTGGCAAACCAGTCATAAGCAACAGCCCCTGAACCGGGCCCCTTTTGCTTAAAATGAAATTTAGCCCGCCGCTCAAAGATAATTCCCGTGTAGTAAAACTTGCAGTAAGAAGTATCCATGCGGGCCACGATCTCTTTGGCCTCCTCGAACAGGGGCTGCAAACCGAATTCGACGAACTTATCCGTTACTGCCAAAATAAGGGTGATCAGGGCCTCCTGGTTGTCGGGAGCAACGGCCAGAATGTCCTGGCAGATGCTCTCTGCTTCGTCTGGTTCGTTCAGCAGGCGGTAGCTCTTGGCTTTCTCCAAAGCGGATGGAACGGCTTCCGGTGTAAGGACTTTCAATTCGAACATAATGGCCTCTCTTTTGGTAAGGTTGATTTCAGCAAGTATCGGATAAGATAAAATAATACTCGGGCTTGTTGACCATATGCAAGGTGTGCCGGATTGTAGCGAGACAGCCGGCTGCCGCTTCGATTAAGGGAAAAATTCATCATCGACATGGCCCACCGCTTGAGGGCAACGCCCGAATGAGGCGGCCGGCGTACGCTGCTCATCTGCAGGCCTCAATACAGAAGGGTTCTCTCAATCTGCGGCATTGGCACGCAGGGCCGCCAACAGCGTTTCGGGCCGGGGGTGATCGGCCGGTCCTGAAGCATGGTGGCTGAACAGGATACGGCCTTCGGTGTCGATGATGAAGACCCCGGGCAGCTGTCGCACGTCTCCTTGGGGAACACCGATCCCATGGCCTTTGGCCATGGCCGAGACCCCTCGAAACACCATTTTGGCAGAGAGCAACGATCCAGCGGTGGCCTGTTTAAGGCGAAAGGCCTCGAAAAGCCGTTTATCCGGATCGGCAATCATGGGAAAGGGAACGTCGAAGCGGTCTTTGAATGCCGCCGTCTGTTCGACATTGCCCAATCCAACCAGCACTATGGCCGCACCCAGGCGGTCAAAAGCATTTTTTTCGCGGCGCAACTGCGCCACCTGCTCGCGGCAAAACGGTCAGCCGTAATGCCTCAAAAAAACCAGCACCAGCGGACCCTGTCGCCAGAAGTCGCCCAGCGAAGCCCGCGAATGATCCCACAGTTGTACCTCTTGTTCGCCGATTGCACGCAGATTCAGCTCCATGGTCAATTCCTTTCATCTCTAGTTGGCCGCAGCTTCCCGAAGCCGCATGAACGCACCAAGATTGTCCATCGTCACGACACCGACGAGCTTCCCCTTCCGGGTCACAGGCAACAGGTCACATCGACATTCATTCAGCTTGGTAACGACCGTGTCCAGCATTTCCGTTGATTCGACAGAAAAGGTGTCCTTGCGGATGATGGAAGCTACCGCTTTCTGGACATCATGTCTGGACAGCGCCTCGAATAGATCTGTCTGCCGTAGAACGCCCTCCAAAATGCCATCGCTGACGACCGGGAAATCTTTCTGGGTGCCGGTCAGCGTGAGGTCTGCCGCGCGCTGCAAACTGTCATCGGCGGAAAGGCTCTTGAATTCGTCGATCATCACCTGGTGAACCGGGATGCCGCCGACAGCGGCTTTGATTCGGGTCAACGCCACTTCCTGGGTTGCACCCAGCCAGACGAAGACCGCGATGAACAAAAGAAACGGATTGTAGAACAGGCCGATCAGGCCAAACAAAACGGCAATCGAACGGCCGGTGGAAGCGGCAATCCGGGTCGCCCGGCCGTAGCTCAACCGCGTTGCCAGAGCGGCCCGCAAGACGCGTCCCCCATCCATGGGAAAGGCGGGAATCATGTTGAAGGCGATCATGAACAGATTGACCGCCATGAGACGCTCCAAAAGCGGGCCTGCGGTGACCGTTAACCCCTGCAACGGTTCCCACGAGGCCGTTGCCTGCAGCCAGACGAACAAGGCCGCTGCAATGACAATGTTGACGGCCGGTCCGGCCAGGGCCACCCAAAATTCCTGTATGGGTTGGGAAGGAATCTTCTCCAAGCGCGCTACCCCGCCAATCGGCAGCAAAATGATGTCGCGGGTCGCGATCCCATACCGCCTGGCCATCAGGGCATGGCCGAATTCATGCAGCACCACGCATAGGAAGATGGCCAGAATGAACAAAACACCGACCAGTGCCGAACCGACACTTTGATCCCGCTGCCAGTGCAGCAGCGCAACCCATCCGATAAGCATTAAAAAGGTGAGATGCATATACACGTCGATACCGACGAATTTTCCTATTTTGACAGACCATTTCATGTCAGCACCTCCTGCCGGCGATCATACTCTTCGGGGTACCGGCTTATTCATTACCATTATTGAATTAAATTTAGGATCGATCCAGAAGGCTGCAATATGAAATGCCTGATCGGTAGTCGGTAGGCCAATCCTACCCATATTCATGTGCGGTATATCGTGAAGAGGATTTCGGAATAACCGGCAGATAGGGAACCGCCCAAAAGAGCACCGGTGAGCGGTCCGGGCGGTAACACCATGGAACCACACCGCACTTTGTGGCGTATATACGTCAAAGGGTGTTCAGCACGGCCCGGTAGTGTTCGGCCTGGGCCAACAGGTCATCCTGCTTGCGGGTCTTCATCCGATCCCAGTTCCGAAGCATCATTGCGATACGGGGATTGCCGGAAAGCAACTGCCGATGGCGATGAACAAAGGCCCAATAGAAACTGTTGAAGGGGCAAGCCCGCTCTCCCACGGGTTTTTGCCAGTGGTAATGACACGCTTCGCAGTAATCGCTCATTTTGTGGATATAGTTGGCCGACGAGATATAGGGCTTGGTGGCCACCAGCCCCCCATCGGCATACTGGCTCATTCCCCGTGTATTGACGATCTCCACCCATTGGATTGCATCGATGTAGATGCCCAGGTACCATCCGTCGACTTCGTCCGGATCGATACCCGCCAAGAGGGCGAAATTACCCGTGATCATGAGCCGCTGGATATGGTGGGCGTAGGCATGCTCGAGGGATTGGGATATGACGCTGCGCAGGCAATTCATGCGGGTGTCGGATGTCCAGTAATAATCGGGAAGGCGGGCGCTGTGGCCGAAATGATTCATGGATGCGTAGGCCGGCATGTGGGCCCAGTAGATGCCGCGCATATATTCACGCCAGCCGAGAATCTGTCGTATAAATCCTTCCAGTTGCGCGATCCCCACCGCTTCCCCGGAAGTCGACCGGGACCGGTCCATGGCCGTCTGAATCACCTCCAGGGGATGGAGCATCTTGGTGTTGAGCGCAAAGGAGAGCAGGGAATGAAAAAGGAACGCGCTTTCGGTTGTCATGGCGTCCTGGTAGGTACCGAAGTAGGGTAGCCGCTGATCGACAAACGCCTGCAACTGTTGTAGGGCCTGCTTTCGGGTCACCGGCCAGATCAACCGTTTGGGGCCGACCCGGCCGAAGGTGGGCACCTGGCAGCGATCGAGCATGGCGACGATATCGGACACATCATTGCTGAAGAGGCAGGTCTCGGGCAGCGTGACCGCGCCGTCGTAGCGTTGGCGATTGCTTTGATCGTAATTCCATTTGCCGCCCGCGGGCTTCCCGCCATCCATGAGGATATCATGGCGTCTGCGCATCTGCCGGTAGAAGGATTCCATCAGATACCGCTTCTTGCCTTGGAAATGCCGGGCCACATCGCCGCGTTCTGTCAAAAAATGCTCCGTATCCGTAACCGCCGAGGAAATGGACAGATGGGCGGCCAGCCGGGCCAGCTTGCGGTCCAATTGGTAGTCGTCAGGTAGCATGTATTCGAATCGCGCGATGCGGTGTTCGCGGATCAGGCGGTTCAGGTTGGCTTCGAAGGCCTGCTCGTTTTTTGGATCGTCCAGGCGCAGATAGACCACGCGATGTCCCATGCGGACAAGGTCGTCGGCGAAATGGCGCATGGCGCTGAAAAAACCGGCTACTTTTTGAATGTGCGGCTTGACGACGTCCGTTTCCTGACGGACCTCCATCAGCGTGTAAAGGACGTCTGCTCGAACCTGCTTGAACCAGCTATGCTGGGTGTTGAGCTGGTCACCGAGGATCAATCGGAGGGTGGCGACGTTTTTCAAGGATTGCGGTCCTTGTCTGACGCCCATTCCATGATAGCTTGCTGAATCGCCAAATAGTGGGTCGTCTCGTTTTCTTCGTTGTGAATGGGAGCAATTTTCCATTGCATCATAAATTCGGATCCATCCTTGCGGTAGTTGATGGCGCGTCCCTGGAAAACCTTGCCATTGGAAATGTCCATCTTCAGGCGATCGATGACCTCCTGGTCGGTTTTGGGTCCTTGCAGGATCGATGGTGATTCTCCGATGACATCTTCGGGTTCATAGCCGGTCATCAGGGTAAAGGCCGGGTTGACATAGACGATCGGATAACCCGGACCCGCTTCCGATATCATGATCGAGTTGTAGGATTCTTCCATGGAAGCTTCCAGCAGGCGCTTCATGATGTAGCGATAGTTTTCATCTCTTTCGAAAATGTCAAAAATATCTTTCTTGCCTTCCATTTCTTTAACTCCTTTGTCGCCTTGGTCATTGAACTGTTGAAACGATGATTGGGTCTGTGGATAGTGATTCCATTCAGGAAAATTGCTTGAAGAATGACCAGATCATCTCTGCAGCATCAAGATTATATAGGGGGTCATCTTTCGATAGTTTGCCGGTGAAATACGGTCCCGGCCAAAGATGTCCCCAACCGTCGAGCTTACACAAAACTGTCATTGATGAATCCGTGCAGGTATCCCAGGCAGTTATCTGAACCGCCCCATCGTGCGAGGTTGAAACCACAGGCTCGCCCTGGCATCCATTGGCGTCAATCCAAAATTGAACCGACGCGTCAACGGAAAGATAGGTTCGCCCACCCTTGCGGTGCATCGAGACACCACCCCCAAAGGGAACGTCATCGTCATTCAAGCCATGCATAATCAGGATTGGCAGCCGTTTTTTGGGCGCTGGGATGCGCCATTGAGGAGCATCCTGATTGGGACGGCCACCGATACTGGCGGCGATTGAGGCGGCTGCAGCGAGCATATCCGTATGTTCCGCAGCAAATCGATAGGTCATCATGCCGCCGTTCGAAAAGCCAACCATATAGACGCGGTTTCGATCGATCGATAGACGATTGCAGACATCCTTTATCGCGTCGGCCAAATACCCGACGTCGTCAATCTTGTCGTTAGCGGCTTTTCCGCAACAGTGCCCTGCATTCCAATGCTGCAAATAGCCGAAAATACCAATACCCTCTGGATAGAGGACGACAAAATTTTCCCGATTGGCGAGATGGCTGAACCCGGAAAATTTTTCCATGCCTTTCGCTGTATCGAAAGCTCCGTGAATAACGACGACCATCGGCAGTTGGGTCAAGCCGTCATATCCCGAAGGAATGTGTACGCGGTAAGAACGCCGAAATCCTCCCGTAACAAGATCCATGCGCTGTTGATAGGTAGCAGGACCCTTTTGCGTTGGCGATGGCAATGATCCGTTACAGGCGCTTAGCGATACGATCGAAGAAACCAGTCCAAACAAAACGAATTTCAGGTATCGGTTCATTGTTTTGGATCCAGTTCGCATCATCATGGATTGATGATTTTCCCATCAAAATGGAAAAAGGCCGAATGATCGCATTCGGCCTTTTTTTTCAATAGCTATCAAAATCCGAATTAGCCAGGAATGGAGACCGGAGAGGCATTGCCGATGAATTCCATGGTTTCCTCATACTTGCCGCGCATATCGATGGAGCCCTGTTCAAGGTCTTTCTTGATGGGACTCCAATCCGACGGACACTCCGTACGAAGTTGTTCAACCCGTTTGGCCATGTCATCCATCAGCATGTTAAGATCCTGAATGTTCATCAGCATCTTCTCTTTCTCAGCCGTTCCGAGGCGGTCGATCTTGCGCATTGCATCGTACATTTTGGCTTTCCATGAGGTCATCTCCGATTCCATTGCCGAACAAAAGTCTTTTACATCCATTCGCATTCCTCCTTGTTTTAAATAATCAGATACAGAAATGAATATAAAAAGCCACAAGGCGGAATAGGGTCCGAAAGGACGGCAGATGAATTATAAACGATACGAGAGGAACGTGCGAATCACAAAATCGGTGTCTTTTTGGGAGCAATCCTTGTAGCGATAGATTGAACTATAGTACTAAAATCATGTTAAGGTCAATACTTGAGGTCGAGGATCGGTGCTGAATCGCCTAAGCAACATTGCTAAAGTTTGCATTCCAGTTCTTTTTCAACTGAAAAGACGTGCGGAGACCCAGTTGGTGAATCACCAAATTTACGCGCAATTTGCACCAAAACGCCTTTGAACAGCCAATCGTGAATGGGAAGCATGCCATACCAGTAAGCAATTCCGGAGAATCCCTTCGGCAAAAACCTTGAAACCATCTCCAACCTTACCTGACCTTGTGACTTGCTGTGAATGCGAAATTCAAGCAATGCGTCTCCGGGCGCTTTCATCTCGGATAAGAGCAGCAGACGGCGAGGTGGCTCATGGGCAACCACACGCCAAAAGTCCAGCGCATCACCGGTTCTTAATTTTTGGGAATGCCTCCGCCCGCGCATCAGGCCGGGTCCACCCACCATTCGGTCCAGCATGCCCCTCAAACGCCACAGCGATTGGGCGAAATACCATCCATTGCGACCACCGACCGCTTCAATGGCTTCCCAGACTTTTGATATTTCCCCCTCAAACGCGATGCGGTAACCCCGACGCATGACGGTGCCCCCTGCATAGTCGGCATCCCCACAAGTTGTCCATTCAGGGGGTAATTGCCCCCCACCATCGAAACAGCAGGTATCCACCTGCTCTTGCTGAACGCGTTTGAGAGCTGTTCTGATCGCCTCTTCACAGCTAAAAAGCTTTACCGGAACCCATTCACGAATCATGTCTTCTTTGCAAATCACGGGAATGCTCAGTCCTTCTGCCAAAGGCTGGGCGATGGAGGCCGGCACCGGCGTGACCAGATGAATCCATTTGGCACTCAGCCAAGGGGTTAAAACCGGAACGGAGATAATAATTCTTTTGGGCAACCCGGCCACCCGGCAATAGATATCGATCAGGTCCTGGTAGTTTAGAATGTCAGGCCCTCCGATGTCCAGCGTTTTACCGGTGGTTTGTGGTGCGGACAGACAACCGGCCAGATAGTCAAGTACATTGGAAATGGCGATCGGCTGGCAGGGCGTTCGCAGCCACCTGGGTGTAATCATGATCGGCAGTCGCTCGACAAGGTAACGCAGCATCTCGAATGATGCGCTACCCGAGCCCAGTATCATGGCTGCCCGAAGATTGGTGACGGGGACACGACCCGCCTCCAGTATGCCCTCTACCTCATGGCGCGATCGAAGGTGATGACTCAGGTTTTCGTGGTCCTTGTCCCCCAGTCCTCCCAAATAGATGATGCGTTGCATGCCATTTTGTTCTGCACACGCCACCATATTTTCGGCCGCCTTGCGGTCGGCCTCGGCAAACCGGCGTTTATGGGCGTTCATGGAGTGGATAAGGTAATAGGCTGTGTCGCAGTCCTCGCCCGCCTGAATGAACGAGGCCTGATCGAGGGCGTCACCCGGCAAGATGTCCAAAGCTGGATGGCCTGCCCACGGCCGGGCCAGCAGTTTCTGCGGGGAGCGCACCATTGCCCGAACGCGATAGCCGCGATCCAGTAGCATTGGGATAAGACGGCCTCCCACATAGCCGGTACCACCGGTAACAAGAATGGATCTATTCGCTGTCATTCGACAAATACCCTTTTAATCTTTTTTTATCGGATGATTTCATGATGGATTCGCTCCGGGCCTTCTGCAAATAAAAAAGAATCAAATTCAACACTCAAGAATGCGACACCCCCTTTGCGAATGAAGTCCTGCAGGTTAGGGTGCTGCTGTTTAAAGGCCTCTTTAACGCTATCGATTTCCTTGTCCGACTCCAGAATGGAGCAGGTGCCTGACACGGTAAGCGCTTGGGTATTTTCACGTCCTTGCTCGCCTCGCGTATCGATAAGCAGGCTCACCTCAGGATGGTTTTTGATATTATGATATTTCTTGGTGTTAATCGGCGTAACCAAATAAAGTCGGTCTGCAGCCTCCGAAGCGATATAGGCCATTAGCGAGCAATGCGGTATATTGCCGTCCGTAGTTGCCAGAACACAACTGCTTTTTCGCATGAGCAGCGCATTTATTTTGTCGATCATATCGAGTGTATTTGTTAGCTTTTTGGGATTGTTTATCGCGGCGTGACTGCCTGTGCCAATTTAATTTTACATCTACCACTTTAACAGCCACGCAACAACACATAAACAGAAGCAGCATACCGTATAGGAAAAAATAGTCGGCTTTATGATTGCTTCATGCTATAGATAACAAATAAGATTATACTGTTGGCCTGCTCTTCAATTAAGGATTACGATGGGAGAAAAATCATGCAAGGCTCCATTAAAATCGGTGTGAGTTCATGTTTGTTAGGAACTCGTCAGTTGTAAGTTTTTCATAGGAAGGTAGGCACACCACTCCATGCTTTATCCCTCAAAGCCCCACATTTTTTCTTTACTAATGCTTTCGATAACCTTAAATACCGGGCTCTTCCAATTCCGGTAGAGAATCTACTTCTTCAAATACTGCTTTTTTATTGCAACATCCCTGAATAATTTTTCGCATTACCGCGCCGGGAGCGAAACTGATTAAATCCCTGGATAGTAATACTTCCATCACGGATTTAACGGTTCGCTCAGACGGCAAATCGCGGGATTTGGTTCTTAGAAACCCCGCATAGTAGCTCCAAATTGATTGTTCGAATTTGAGCGAAATCAATTGCAAAAGCCCCAAAGCAATGGCACCGGTCATCACGAATCGTTCATATGCCCTGTGACAGCGTTTTATCGTTTCGATATCTGTTCGAGCCGGCTTTTTCAGATTCCGGTTTTTTACCGGTTTCCGGGAATGCCGGGCCAGTCGTTTCGTCCAGAAGCGGTATCGAAAAACGCCCATTAGATTCTTTAGCATGTCAAACATGGTTTCGATTCGGACTCTTGCGCAATACAGTTCAATGGCGGTAATCGGATTTTGATTAAGGTCGCTGCACATCAGGACAATCGGCCCTCGGCTGGTAACGGCGAGCACGAATCGAATCAGACTCCCGGTCGGTTTCCACAAAAGGTCCAATGAGGTGATGGAAATATCTTCGATCTTTCCATAAACAGAACACCTCACTTTTAAAAACAGGTCTGACTGATCAAACAATTCAAGGAGCTTGACCTTTTCCCCATATTTCGCAGGTCGCCCCACAGGTCGTTTGCCGTAAGGCGTTTCAGCCTGGAAATAGCCCACGCAATTTTTCTTGGCTCTTATGATTAACGTAAGCAGCGGGCACTGGTCCTTAATCGACCGTAAAGAATCAGCCAGTTTGAAAACTGCACCGCCTGGGGAAAAAAGCATCCAGGATAAGGATGCTCCGCAAATCGTGTCTTACGCTTAAATCGAGCGCCATTTGAATAATTCGGGTACCCAGAGTTTCTCTGTCGTTTTCCGTTTTGCTATTTTCACCGACATGGACAAGTCCCTGATGAATCCTAAGGTCCAACGGAATACAAAATGGAGACTCCAGCGAGCCGATCAGCATTCCGATCGCTCCCCAAAAGTGCCCTCTAAAATAGGACGGTTTGCTTTGGGTCTCAGAATGCTGATGCATCGACACCACACAGGGCATCTTTCGGCCATCTTTGGCAACGCAGGTGTGGTCGCCAAGCAGGACGGCGCGCCCATCAGCACAAACGACCTCATTTTGAGAAAGAACAAATGTTGACCAATAAGTGATCAGTGCATCGAAAGACCATACGGATACTCGGAAAAAATGAAGGAACGAATGGTAGCCACATGTACCCAGGCCCCAAAACCGGCAAAAAGAGGTAACGCCCCGCATCTCATGGGTTCCCATAAACCCCAGTATTACCGTGCAAAAAATCAACCACGTCGATTTTCGAGAGAACATCTTGCGAAAATACATCAAGCTTTGATAAGTATAGCTCAGCATTTTGAATCTTCTTTCGTTAGAGTTTAGGATCTCGAATTAGAAAAAGATTCAAAATGCATTTTTTTGCCTCGTTGTCACGCAATTTCTCGAAAAAACTTACGACTGACGAGGTCCATGTTAAAGAGCTTTTTAATGATAAGATCCCATAGGACAAGCTATTTTGAAGGAATTGATAGCTTCTACCTACCATCACGCAGCCAACCGGCTAACATTGCCGAATTGCGTTGATGCCATATCTTTGTAACAAGCAAAACGGAACATCAACAACAAAACAATCAACCGATGAGGTGATATCATGGCCGAAAATAAATCTCAGGATTACTTTGACGACAAGAGCGAAGGACACGTTGACACCCGCGAAAGAAACTTCGAGTGTGAAAACAAAGACGAACATTTGGGATGTGATCCGGGAATCGATGTGGCTGGATAACCGAAAGGAAGGTGCCCTATGATTGGAACGGCAATTACTCTGATAACGCTGGGTTACTTCATTAACAGATGTATAGCTGGCCGGGAATCAGGAGCCTCATGTAAGATCTAAGGGCATGATAAACGGCAGAGCTTCGACAACGAAGGCAACAAAAATATTCCGGTGACATAACGGTTGAACGGGCAGAGCCTCTAACGGGGCTCTGCCTATTTTTTTGGATAGACCTTGCAGCATTGCCGGTCAGACCTTATATTATAGTCAAACCGGAGCAATGCAAAAGGACATGTTGTGGATGTCCAAGTGGTCACCATCTCCTCCGTGACCCTTTCCATGCACCCCTCAGCTCCGGTTCCAATTTTTATGTCGATTTCTTAAACAAGATAGGCATCAGACATCTTCATCAATACTGGTTTTTTCTGGCTATTTTTCCGGATTATAAAAATATACCGGACCACCCAAAGGCGGCCCGGGGAGGAGGAGAATAAGATGAACAAATGGTATTTATATTTTCGGACTCCCTGGTACCTGGACGGGGTCAGCAGAGTATCCGTTGTTTTGATTGTACAGTAGCACCCTATCCTTACCAAAAAATGATGCCAAGATTAACGGATGGTCATCAATTGTTCCTGGTCTTTTTGGTATTTTTGGGGACGTCCCTCATTATCTAAATAAAGGAATGTCGACGAATTTTCTTTTACAGGAATCAGCGCCCTTCTATGCTCTTCACCAATTCGCTCGCGATATTGGCGCTTTCTATTCGCATGATGCTTTCCTGGGCACTCCCATAGCTCAGCAGGTTGATGCTGCCGTACCACACTATTCGTTGATCCATCACGGCAAATTTTTGATGGATATTGGATTTGAAAACGACACGGGCTCCGCTGTCTTTCAACAGGTCCAATGCCCTTTGAATCGTAGCGTGATCTTTCGGTTTAAAATCTTCTTTAGGGCGGGTAACGATTAAAATGCGAACCTTCTTTTCGAACGCCACTTTCAGATGTTTTGTCATTTGAAGGGTTCGCATTTTTCTGACGAAGGGGCTTACAAATAAAATTTCTCTTTTAGCGGCGTTGATATCCTGGTTAAAAACAGGCAGAAAATTATCCTTATTGAAGATGATATCCAAAGGTGAATCATTCATCTCCTCGCCTTTGGCCTTGTATCCCATGGAAGCATAGCCATTGAGCCGCTTTTGATACATCTTTTCCAGCATCCTTACCTGAATATCCACATAATCGTAAATTTTCACCTCCTTTTTCGTCTTGTACAATCGGTGGAGTCTCCCGGCATATTGCTGCAACGTACCTTTCCATGATATCGGCATGGCCAAGAAAAGAGTATCGAGACGTGGCTCGTCAAAGCCTTCTCCGACAAAATGACCGGTAGCCACCAAGATGATATTTCTGTCAGCAGGAATGCCCGCAATGTGTTGAAAGATTTCCCGAGTGGCTTTTCTCCCCATTTTCCCCATCAGGGCGATAACGTCCGGAACCTTTTCCTTCAGTCTTTTGGCAAGTGATTCTACATGGGCGGTTCTGAGAGTGAGTACAATGCAGTTCCTGCCCTGATGATAGTTTTTCAGCACATCATCAATAATCTGTTGATTCCGAAAATCGCTGTCCATGATCTCGGTGTATAATTGCTGGATGGATACGTCTTGCTCGTCCTTATCCAGCGGGATCCGCAATGATGTGAAACGGGGAACGATGTAATGGTCAAACGGCCTGCTTTCGGCCTGCTTTTTGGGATCGTCTCGATATCGAATGGGGCCACAATGCATAAACAGAATGGGATGATGCCCATCTTTTCGTGTCGGCGTTGCGGTTAGGCCGTAGATGTATTTGGCATTGGTGGTTTTCAGGATTTGTTCATAGGTGAATGCCGATGCATGGTGACACTCATCGGCAATGATCATCCCGTAATTTTTCACGCATTCTTTAACCTCACCTTTTCGGCTGAGCGATTGCATCACGGCAATATCCACAATACCGCTCAGGGTATTTTTCCCGGAGCCCAATTGCCCGATAACACATACTTTTTTCTTTCGTCCCCTTTTCTTGGCTGCGGTGGCGGGTGGCTCCGGTAGCGGTTCATTCACTATTAAAAATTCCGACAACCTTTCTTTCCATTGCGACAGCAGGTTGACCTTGTCAACCAAGATAAGCGTATTCACTTTTTTCTCGGCAATCAGCTTAATCGCCACAATTGTTTTGCCAAATGCTGTTGTGCCTGAAAGGATACCGGTATCGTTTTGCAACAGGTGATCGAGGGCCAAGGACTGTTCATCTCTGAGTTGGCCATTGAACTTCACATCGATATTTTTGCCGCCATATGTTTTTTCGACAAGTCGAAGTTCGATTCCAAGTTCTTCCAGTACGGAGACCAACTCAGGCTCGCACCCTCTTGGCAACCCCAGGTACGCTTTTGTTTCATCAGCGCAGGAGATAACGCGCGGGTGTCCATAGGTCGGCAAACGCATGGCTTGTTGTTTGTAAAACATTGGGTTTTTAAAAGACGCGAGCCGTTTTAACCGATTCATCGCCTTTTGGGAGATACCCGCCTTTGGAATGAACAGCATATTTGCTCTGACGATTTCGATGCGCTTCGGAAAATCATTGCTGTGCAACGTGATTCTGGTTTTCGACGTTTCCCACGGTTTTTCCCCCTCTTCTTCATCCTGTTTCAATATGCCCAGTTCATTACCATCGCCAAGCTTGGAAACAACCGCTTCAATTCGGTTTTGAGAAATTCTTTGGATTGCGGAAAGAAATGCCCATTGGTCCGCATAGGACTGGAAATCCTCATCGATAAATTCACTATTGGACTTCTCTCTTGCCGTTTTCTGTAACGGCAATGCGATCAAATTACCCAATCCTCCTTTAGGCATGGTGTCCTGGCTGGGAAACAGCCGATCATAGGACTTAAATTGTATTTCATGCCTTTTGTTCATGGCCGTGGTAAGCAGGACCGTTCCTAATTTACGTGCCAAGGTAGCGGAAACAGGGGCTTCAAAGAAAAACCAAACATGTCCACCGTTGCCGGAACGTGACCGCTCAACGGCAACAGGCATAGAGCGTTCAAGGCAAACATTTCTGAAAACGGAAATATCGCTTTGCCAGTCTGCTTCGTCAAAATCAACGGCTAAGAAGTGGCATGTTTCATCCTGCAGCATGGGATAGACGCCAACCACGCTATTCCCTCTCAGATGATTTTCAATGGCATTTTGGTCCAGGACAGCATAGTCTTTGTTTTCACATTTTGAACAGGAAATTTTTGGCTTTTTGCACACGCCTGGCTGCCATTGATTCAGGCAAACCGGTGAATATCCGGATGTCCCTTTGTTTTTGTTTTCCCATCGCTGCGCATAAACATCACTGCGGCCTTTGAAAAGCGACATAAAAAGATGAATTTTGGCGGAGGAATCCGACGTATGGTCAACAACTGATTTGAAATTATGGGCAACAGATTCGTCGCCAACTGTTTTTTCAACGATTTCTGTATCTTCTGGCGTCTTTGCGGGAGGCTTGGACGCCGATAGCTCCAGTTGGGCTCTTAAGCGGCTATTTTCTTTTCTTAATCGCTCCACCGCCTTCAATAAAACAGTATATTTTTCGAGCAGTTCCTTATAATCCATCTTTTTCTCAATTTGGGACAAAACATGGGGTCACCTATTTGAAATTCAGAAATCCATACCGCTACTTTATTTCAACTGGCTTTATATTTCCCGGCCGATTGACCTTCACCGAATTGACCTGATTGGAAACCGGTACGCTTTTGAGCCGAGTGTATATTTGTTTATGGAGTAGATCTTGGAGTAGTCGGACATCCTGATTTTTACGGTCAAGCCAAAGATCAAAGGCTTTTGGTTGCAGGATCACCGGCATCCTGTTATGGATCGGCATGACTGACGCACTGGCCTCTCTGGTGAGGATTGTCGCAGAGCGATACGGAATAGGCTCTTTCCCCTGATTGTCCCAAGTTTCCCAAAGACCTGCAAACGCAAACGGTTTTCCATCCGGTAAAGTCAGAAACATCGGTTGCTTGTTACCAGCCTTACCCGCCCATTCATAGAATCCATCTGCCAGGATCAGGCATCGTCGATTCTTAAAGGCAGTGCGGAAACTAGGTTTGGTAGCCACCGTTTCAGACCGTGCATTAATCATTCTGCTGCCGACGGTGGTGTCCTTCGCCCAAAAGGGAACGAAACCCCAGTGTAATCTTTCCAGGTGATTCTTTTCGTCATGGCGAGTAATGGCGAGGATTTCTTGTGTGGGAGCAACGTTGAAATTTTCCGTTACCTCGATGTTCGCCACATCAATGGGGAAATAGTTCATCAAGTCTTTTAGTGGTCTAAAACCAACAAAACGGCCGCACATATCAGCCTCCATTCAACTTTTGTGCCCCTTACTGAATCCAGGTCAGGATGACGGTCCCAAATACTACGCCAATCATTCCAAACAATCGGTTTGCCTGCTCTGACACGCTGTTTAAGTACCAAGTTGGCAAAGATTTCATTTAGTGTCAAGGGGTTGGTTATGATTGAAAATCCGCCTAACGGGTGATATTGCTCAAGTATCATGATTTGCCGCTTCTGCACACAATCTGACCTACCGAATGAGACCGGCCATCTTTATGGGGCCATCATTCAGTCCACCAGAGAATACCGGAACACCAACAAAGAAGGAATAGAACGATGTTCATGAAGACACAAATTCAACAGCTTACTAAGTGGTAGTTTTCACCTATCAGTAACCAGCCAACCGGCTCACATTGCCGAATTGCGTTGATGCCATACCTTCTAACATGCAAGACATAATACCAACAACGAAACAATCAACCAATGAGGTGACAATATGGCCGATGACAAAACTCAGGATTACTTTGACGACAAGAGCGAAGAACACGTTGACACCCGCGAAAGAAACTTCGAGTGTGAAAACAAAGACGAGCATTTGGGATGTGATCCGGGAATCGATGTAGCTGGATAAACGAAAGGAAGGTGCCCCATGATAGGAACAATGTTGACGATCATTATATTAGCTTATTTCATCAATAGATGTATAGGCGGATGGTCATCAGAAGCTTCCTGCAAAATTTAAGGGCATGATAAACGGCAGAGCTTCGAAAACGAAGGCAAAAATATGATCCGCTGACACGGCGGTTGAACGGGCAGAGCCTCTAACGGGGCTCTGCCTTTTTGCTTTGAAAAGGCATCAACCATTTTCATCAATACTGGCTTTATTTGGTTAATTTTCTTGATTACAAAAAATCCTGGTCCACCAAATGGCGGGCCTGCGTGGAGGAGAGCGAGATGAAGAGGAGGAGGAGGAATTTTATATTTTCGGGTTCCCTGGTACCTGGACGGGGTCAGCAGAGTATCCGTTGTTTTGATTGAATAGTAGCACCCTCTCCTTTTTTCGTTTCTTAGGCAGTGTTGCGCGTTACATCGTTCTCGCCTTTGTATTTATTGCGATACTCAATCGTTTCGGTGTGCAAACGGCCTCAATTGTGGCCTTGCTCGGTGCGGCAGGTCTTGCGGTGGGTCTTGCACTGCAAGGGGCGATGTCGAATCTGGCTGCGGGTTTGATGCTCTTGATATTTCGCCCCTACAAGGTGGGTGATTTTATCGATGCGGCCGGTCGTTTTGGTAAGGTAACGGAAATCGATATGTTCACTACCATCCTGCAAACCTTCGATAACAAGAATATTATTATTCCAAACAGCCAGATCTGGGGCGAGCAGATCATCAATCACTCGTACCACGAAGTGCGTGGTGTTGACATGCACTTCGGCATCGCATACGACGAAAATACCGATGCGGCGAGTAAGGTGATCGACGAAGTACTGGCCAATCACCCGCATATTCTGAAAGACCCGGCGCCCTTCGTTGAAGTGGAAACCTTAAACGAAAGCTCGGTGGATTTTCTCGTCCGCCCGTTCTGCGAAGGGGCTCATTACTTCGATGTGCTTTATACCGTACCGGAACAAGTTAAAAAAGCGCTGGATGCGAACAATATTGAAATCCCCTTCCCTCAACGCAAGTTCATTATTGTTAACGAAAACGCATCCTAAAACTTTGCAGATCAAAACAGCTTAGCCATTGAGTTAAGCAGAGCGAGGAACCAGATTTACCGGCTTCCGGCTGCTTTCTAAGAAAGCAGATATTACCAAAATCAAAGCCGGTGACGTTGAGAATAAGAATCACTGCGTTAACAATTCGCAGGGAACCACCGTAACTGTAGAAATGGTGCTTGAACAGGCCCACCGTTACATGTTTGTGGATGTCCAAGGGGTTATCCCTCCTCCGTGACCCTTTCCATGCACCCGTCGTCTTCCATCCTTGTTGAATATAACTCCCTTAATTTACATTTTTATAGCGATATAATGCAAAATTTAATATAAAAAAACGAATATTTCATAAGTACCTTAAAGCACTTCAACCTAACTGAGAAAAATAAGACCTTTTCGACGTGCAGATTGAAAGGTACGACCATGGATCAAAGCAATTTATCCTTTATCGTCATATTTTTGGTTTTTTTTATCCTTGCGTTGGCTTCGAGACAAGTGGGTGAATTCTTTGCCAAAGGCAGATTGCCCCTGATTACTGGTTTTCTTTTTACGGGAATTTTAGTCGGGCCCTATGTTTTAAAATTAGCTCCGGAAAAGACCGCAGATCATTTATGGTTTCTGGACAAACTCGCGCTTGCCTATATCGCTTTCGCCGCAGGAAGTGAGTTGGTGGTACGGCAAATCAAAAACCGTCTTAAGACCATTCGCTATATAACCATCGGCCTGGTTGTTAGTTCATTTGTCATCGGTACGACGAGTTTTTTTCTCCTCTCCGGGTTCATTCCCTTTACCAAAACCATGCCGTCGATTCATCGTATTGCCATTGCCCTTCTCGCCGGCGCCATCCTTGTTGCACGATCTCCCTCTTCAGCCATTGCCGTGGTTAATGAACTGCGCGCCAATGGGCCTTTTACAAAAACGGCGTTGGGCGTAACCGTCATTATGGATGTGGTGGTCATCGCCCTTTTTAGTATTTGTATTTCAATTGCAGGTACGCTGTTGGAAGAACAATCTTTTGATTTAAGCTTCAGTTTTATTCTGGCAACTGAACTCACCCTGTCTCTATGTGTTGGTTTTTTGCTGTTTAAATTTATCAGCGCGATCCTTGCATTCCATTGGCCTCGCATGTTTAAAACCACCATCATTACCCTGACAGGGCTTGGAATCTTCATTTTATCCGACACGGTCCGCTATGCCGCGCACAGCTATCTATCCATGGAAATCCTTATGGAGCCCATGTTGATCTGCATGCTGGCTGGTTTTTTTACGGCAAACTACAGTCCCTATCGCACAGAAATGATGAAGGCGCTTCATGATGTCGGGCCGTACATTTATATCGCCTTTTTTACTTTGACCGGTATTTCCTTGCGTCTGGATATTTTGTTGACCTGTTGGAGTATCGCTATGGCCCTTTTTTTAGTCCGTATCTTTGCTATTTTTATCGGTAGCTTTATTGGCGGCACATTAGCTGGCGAATCCTTTGAGCACAATAGGGTGGCTTGGATGTGCTATATCACCCAGGCCGGCGTCGGTTTGGGGCTGGCCAAAGAAGTCTCGGTGGAGTTCCCTCAATGGGGAGCCGGCTTTGCCACCATCATTATCTCAGTAATTGTGTTGAATCAGATAGTTGGACCACCGTTTTTCAAGTGGGTGTTGTACTGGGTAAAAGAAGCCCAGCCAAAACCCGAGGAACAAACGGGGCATGGCGTTCGCGATGTTTTTATTTTCGGGTTGGATGGTGAATCGCTGGCGCTTGCGCGATTGTTGCAAAGCAACCATTGGGAGGTAAAAATTGCAACGACTCAAGTTCAGTATGTTCAGCAGGTAGAGAATGGATCGGATATCGAAATGCATTCGATGCCGGATTTGACCCTTCAAACAATGAACCGGTTAGGCGTTGCCCATGCCGACGCTATTGTCGCCATGCTATCGGACGAGGAAAACTTCCGGATCTGCGAACTCATTGTCGATAATTACGGTTTCCGTAATCTTATTGTGCGGTTGAACCACCAAACCCATTTTAAGCGCTTTCATGATCTGGGCGCCATAGTAGTTGAACCGAGCACGGCCATTGTCAATTTGATCGATCAATTTGTAAGGTCTCCTTCTGCCACACGGCTGCTCTTGGGACTGGAGAAGGGTCGTAATATTATTGAATTTGAACTGCGCAACCCGGATCTCCATGGTGTAGCTATACGGGACCTTCATCTTCCATTGGATCTTCATATTCTTTCTATTCGTCGTAACGGACAGCTCATCGTCTCGGTGGGATTTACCCGACTTAAGATTGGCGACTGGTTGACCGTGGTCGGATCCCAGACCAGTCTGGAACAAATGATGCTCGAATTCGGCGAAAATCAGAAACATGCCTTGATCCATATGGTCAGCCGTATTACAGCCAAACAGATCTCTTCAACCAAGCTTGAAAAGGAGGTGGAAGAGATCCTGCATACCTCGGATGCCGGGCGTAAGATGCGGTTTAACCGATTTATTGCGCAAAGCCCGGTACTGGAAATTGCGGAGCCATTGAGTTACGATGTATTATTTGAACAAGTCGCTGATGTGCTTTCAAAAACATTGGATACACCAAAAGCAATATTGTATCAAATGTTTATAGAACGGGAGGTCGAGATGAGTACAGCCTTACGACCTGACTTGGCCATTCCTCATATCATTATTGATGGCCGGGAAACGTTTCGTATTCTACTGGTTAGAGCGAAAAAGGGCATTTACTTTTCAGAACTGGCGCCCAAAGTTCGGGCAGTATTTGTGCTTGTCGGAACCAGGGATGAACGTGACTTTCACTTATTTGCTTTATCCGCTATCGCAGAAATTGTTCAGCAACCTTACTTCCAGGAACGCTGGCTTCAAGCCAAAAATGAAATAGCGCTGCAACATATTGCCCTGACATCACTATAACGGATTCTGTAATCTTCCTGTGAAATGGGTTTGGAAAAAGCTGAAAAGTGGTTAAAAACTTGTATTCCCGATCAGGTCCGGAATAACGTTGAACCCATCGGTAGATGGTCGTATTTTTGCAGCACAACCGATAAGTGCGGATAGTTGGTCGAGGGCCTTGACTACGCAGCCTGACATCGCGCTACCGAATGCAACCTGCGCCGGCTGTACAGCCAGCATGCAGATCTGAGCCCGGCTCTCTTTTTCCAGGTAATCCATGAGCATCCCTAAAGGAATGTCGTGAGTCGTTAGTCCGAGCCCTGCGATGTCTTCTTTTTTCAGGATGGCATACGCGCCCGGTTGCATGTCGATATTTGCGGCATCGATAAAAAGGATCGTGTCGGGCTTTGCACGTACAATGACTCCGAGATAGTTCTCGGGTGCGGGGCCTGCGTCGATACATGTGGCCTGCACCGTCCCTTGTATTCTTTCGATCAGGGCGGGCCCGAAACCGTCATCGCCGCGCAACATGTTGCCCACGCCTACGATGGCGACCTTGCCCTGGAAGATACGTGTTAAATAGCGTGTCAGGTGGTCGACCATTAGTTCTTGAACATCTCTTGTGGTTTTCTGATAGTAGAAGTTCTTAACGGACTACGGACATCACTTCATTTAGTAGTAAGGGTGGTCTCACGCCGACAGCGGGCACATAGGATCTTGACCCTGTCGGAGCGGTGATCGTCCTTGACCGGGGCGACGAGATTTTCATCGACGATGCCCAGGTCGCGAAGGCGGGGAAGGTACAGCGTGGGGCTGGAATAGGTCAGTTCCCCGAGACGCTCCGACAGCCAGAGCAAATGGTCCTTGCAGGCGATGACGTCGCCGCAGATTTCGCAGAGCTGCAGGTCTTTTTCGATGGTTTCATAGGCGTCCTTCCTTTCAAAAAAGGAAAGCTCCCAGTCGCCGGAAAGTCTGATTCCCAGGTGGTCGTTGATGCATGCCTCTTCGCACCGCCCGCAGAAGATGCATGTATCCGTATAATGGATCATGATGCGTTTGGGATTCGCCTTATCCTCCAGGCAATCCCGGTGCGCGATGGCCTCCACGGGACAGACCTCCTCGCAGGCCAGACATCCCACACATTGGGTGGCGTCAAATTTCGGCTGTCCCCGGAAATTGGGATGGGGCACATGCGGTTCCCTTGGGAATCCGGACGTGTAAGGCCCCTTGATGAGTGCCTTGATCGCTTCCGCCAATTCTCTAATCTTTGGATACTTCATCTTTCCGTCCGCGAGTTCTACCTTAAATGCTGACTACTCTGCTCTACCGGTGCGTCCTTGTCCTTGTCTGCAGCGTAGGCATCTACGACGCTGCCTTTCCAGAGCGCTACCCCCCCGCGGTGCCCGCCGCGGGCAATGGCGTGGGCGGCTACCGGTGCCGTCAGCAGGAGGAATACGATGCACAGGAGCGACTTGATGCCGGCGCTGGTGAATCCGACCGTAAGGAACGTTCCAAAAAGGATGCTGCAGGTGCCCAGCGTGACGCATTTCGTGGCCGCCTGAAGACGGTTGTATACGTCCGGAAGACGGACAAGACCCAGGCATCCGAGCACATCGAAGGCCAGGCCGATCCCGATAAAGAGTTTGCCGACAACGCTAATCATCGAAACTTCGTCCCTCCAGATACTTCGCGAGTGCCAGCGACGCGATGAAACTCTGCAGCGCCCAGGCAATTCCAATATCGATATACCAGGTCCGCCCGGTGGAAACGGTCAACACCGCACACAACCCGACGATGAGGATGCCCAGGATGTCGATGGCCACGATCCTGTCCGCGGCGGTGGGCCCGCGCAGCACGCGGTACAGGCACAAACAGGCCGCCAGAATCAGTATGTAAAGGGTGCGGGCGGCAAAACCCATCTGCGCGCGGTCCGTATAGAAAAAGATGGGAAACGGCCGGATGAGGATCAGCCCGATGATCGCCACCAGGATTCCCATACCGATTGCCCACTTGACGGTTTTCACGGTTCGGTACCCTCTTCAAATATTCTTTGCAGCAGCGGTTCGAAACGCTGCACGATAAGCTTGGTGGCGGTGTCTACCTCCGTGCTCCGCACATTGATCCAGTGGACGTAGAGAACCCCCCTCTCCCGGTCGATATCCACACTCATGGTGCCCGGAGTGAGCGTGATGGAGTTGGCCAGAAACGTCAGCCCGGTTTCTGAACGCAGGGTCGTCTTCACTCTGACAATCCCCGGCTTTATGGGGAGTCGCGGACTCAGAACGCGATACGCCACATCGAGGTTGGCCTTGACACACTCCCATACAAACAAGGGCAGATAGCGAACGAAAAGATACCAGTAGCGGGAGGGATGCCGTAAAATGTGCGGACGCGTGATGAAGAAATCCCCGGTCATGAAGACCACGAACGCCGCCACCGGTATGCCCACGGCGATATGCTGCCAGTCGGGCACCCAGTCGAGGGCGCCCCAAACCGTCAAGGCGAAAATAAAAAGGACAGCTTTACTGCTCATCTACCTCCCCCCGTTCAGGACCCTGCCGGCCATCCAGGTGCCTTCCGCCAGGACGGTCGAGGCCGGTTCCAGAAACACCTCTCGCACCCCCGGCAAAAGCAGAGACCCACCCAGTATGCAAATCAGCGCCAGGATCCCCATTGAAAGCTGCATGCAAACCGGCACCTCTTTAATGTTTTGGCAGCGCGCACGCGGGTTGCCGAGAAAGGCGTATTTTATCACCTTCATGGCGTATGCCAGGGTAAGCACGCCGGCCAAAACGGCCCAGAAAGCGTATCCGTAATGCCCTGCCTCCACGGCCGCGAAAATGATGATCAGCTTGCTCCAGAATCCGCTGAACGGAGGAACACCCCCAACGGACATTGCGGCCGCCAGGGCCGTGCCGCTGGTCACCGGCATCTTCCGGGCCAAGCCGCCGATCTTTTTCAGATCCCGTGTCCCCGTCGCATATTCGACGGCCCCCGCGTCAAGGAACAACAATGACTTGAATACGGAATGATTGAACAGATGGAATATCCCCCCCAGCATGCCTAGCGGCGTGCCGATACCGATGCCCATCACGATGTATCCGATCTGGCTGATAGAGCTGTAGGCCAGCAGCCGTTTCATGTCCCATTGCCCGATGGCCAGAACGACGCCGATACCCATGGAAAGCGCGCCCAGAAACATCAGCACCGCCGACAGCGCCGGTGTCATTCCAAGCACGTTGTAGAAAATCCGGCATAGGGCGTAAACGCCCAACGACTTGATGAGTACGCCGGAAAGCATCGCCGAGATGGGCGCCGGCGCAGAGGGGTGCGCGTCTGGCAGCCAGGCATGGAAAGGCACCAGCGCCGCCTTAAGCCCAAACCCGGCCAGGAAGAGCACCGCCGTCATCAGTGTCATCCGGCTGGCACCTGTGTTCCGCAGCACCCCCGCCATGTCCGCCATGTTCAACGTCGAGGTATACCCGTACATCCAGGCGATACCCAGGAGGATGAACAGGGAGCCCAGGCTTCCCATGACCGCATACTTGAAGGCGGCCTCGAGTGCATGGCGTTCGGTTCCGAAGGCGACCAGGGCGTAGCTGGCCACGGCGGCGATTTCCAGGCACACGAACAGGTTGAATATGTCACCCGCTACGATCACGCCGTTCATGCCGGCCAACATCAGCAGGAACAGGGTGGCGAACTGCCACTTCGCGGTAAACCTTTCCATGTAACCTATGGAGAACAGGGCGACAAACAATCCGATAAGGCTCACCGTGACCAGCATGAAGGCGGCCAGCCCGTCCAGCACCATTGCGATCCCGACCGGCGGTGTCCAGTTCCCGACCGCATACACGATCGTCCCGTGCGCATTTGCAAGCTTCACGCTGTATATGGCCAAAACGAGCAGGAACAGGCTCGCTGTGGATACCATCAGGTCCGGCAGGCGGGGTATCTTCCTGCCGATCAGGGCGACCAGGAACGCACCGCCCAGGGGGATGGCGACAAACAGCGGAATAATTTGGGCGGCCGGTATCATCCTTTCAGCTCCCGAATTTTTTCGATGTCAAAGGTGCCGTACTTTTCGTAGAGTCGGATGGCGAAGGCCACCAACAAGGCGGTGGTAGCCAGCCCGATGACGATGGACGTCAGCACCAGCGCATGGGGCAGCGGATCCACCACGCGCATGATTTCCTGGCCCGGTGAAAGGATGGGGGATCGGCCTCCCACCCGGTAGGCCGTCAGGATAAAGAACAGGTTGACCGCGTTCTCCGCGATGATGATGCCCACAATGATCTTGATGACGTTGCGCTTGGCCAGAATCGCGTAAACGCCCACGCAAAACAGAGCCAGGCATAGGACGTAGACGGCCATCATTTCCTCTCCGAGTCATTGTTGAGCAGAACAATCGCCAAAAAGACCGTGAAGAGTCCTGCCCCGACATTCAGACTGATTGCGATGTTCGAAAACGGGATCGTCCCTCCACTGAATAGGCGGAAGGCCTCACCTGGGGGCAGGAAGTTGAGGAAAAACACCCCCCCCACCAGGCCAAGCAGAGCGATTCCCAGGAAAATCAATACTCCGAGGCTCTCGAAAAATAGCGCCTTGGCTTCGGAGAATTTTTTAAATGCTGTTTCCTTGCCGAACGCCAGCATCAGATGCACGAAAGAGAGCGCTATCATCACTCCGCCGGCGAAGCCTCCGCCTGACGACAGGTGACCTTGGGAGACGATGTAAACACCATAGAGCAGGATCAGCCCGACGGTGAGACGGGTGACCGTCTTGACAATGAGTGACATTCCCTGTTCAGGCGCTTTACGCATTTTCTCGACCTTTCAAACGGTTGGCCTTCTTTCTACCGATCCGCCGCACCACGGCCGATACGCCTATGACGGCCGTGAAGAGTACGGTGGCTTCGCCCAGGGTGTCATACCCGCGGAAGTCCAGCATGACTGCGGCCACGAGGTTCCCCGCACCGGTCTTTGAAAGGCCCTGTTCCAGGTAGGTCGCGGCGACTCGCATGGCGGGTTCCCCGAAGGTTGGCAGATCCTTGAAACTGGTCGTCGCGATCATCATCAGGATGGCGATAAACCCGATCGCAAAAACGGCACCCAGCGGTCTGCTGCGGGTCGGCGAAGATTCAAGGTCGCGGCGCAAGGTAGCGCGTATCAGGATAATCACCATGAAAATTTCAACGACGATCTGGGTCAGGGCGACATCGGGCGCCTTCAGCAAAAGGAAAACGATTGAGAGCCCCAGCCCCACGGCCCCCAAGGCCACCACCGACGAGAGAAGGTCCTTGATTTCCACCGCGATGATTGAGCCGACAATCATCAGAACGAGTAAGATATAAAGTACCATCATCGTCATTACCCCATCAGCACGTAAAAGAGGATTGCCATTCCCAACAGGTACCAGACGATGTACCTGGGCAGGAGGCCATTGTGAAGGCTGCCGGCCAGCCTGCTGCAGCCAAGTACCGTTTTTCTGCCGACTTCGTAGATATCGAAAAACTTTCTGTCCGCCGCATCGTAAATCAGTTTCAGAATGCCGAGATTCTGAATGGTTTGGTAAAAATCGACGCCTGATACACGCATTTCCGGGTGTTCTTCGAGGATTTCACCGCCCACAAACGCTTCCACGGTGCGTGTTTTGCGCAGCGTGCCCAGAAGATAGATGGCCAAGCCGATGCCCAGCCCGATCAGGATCATGATTGCTGCCCAACCGGATCCCCATATGCCGGCAGGGACGATTTCACCGGGGACACTCGGATAGATGAAGAAGCGCAGCGGCAGCGCCGCCGCGAAAACGCCGAACGCAACACACAGAATGCCCAGGATTACCGGGGGAATCCACAGGGTCGGACCGGTCTTCCAGGCACCGTTTTCCTTGCGCTTGCGCGCGGGCGAGGGCTGTCCGAGAAAAACGGCGTGGACCAGTTTCATGAAACTCGCCAGGGTCAGCGCGCTGCCGAACATCGCCGCGGAAAGCCACAGTATCCAAAGAACGTCTCCGTTTTTGCCCACCTCGATGATCCCTTGATAGATCAGCCACTTGGAGGCGAACCCGTTGAACGGCGGAACGCCGGAAATCGCCAACGATGCAATCAGGAACGGACCGAACGTGATCGGCATGACGCCGGCCAAGCCGCCGAGTCGGTCCAGATCGCTGGTGCCGGCGCTCTTCTCGACCACGCCGCCCGCCAGGAAAAGACAGGACTTGTAAATGGCATTGTTGAGCATGTGGAACAGGCCGCCGGCAATGCCGATGGGGTTGCCGGTCCCGATCCCCAGCACCATGTAGCCGACCTGACTGACGGCGTGGTACCCCAGCAGCCGCTTCAGATCATGCTGTACCAGGGCCATCATCACGGCCGCTATGATGGTAAAGCTGCCCACACCCATCAGGACCGTGTTCATGGTCGTGCTCATTTGAAACATTTCCAGGCTTATCCGCGCCAGGAAATAGATGCCCAGAAGCTTGTCCAGTGAAGCGGGCAGATAGGCGGTCACCGGCACGGGCGCATCTTCCGCTGTATCCGGAACCCAGGTGTGGAAGGGCATGGCGCCGGCCTTGGCAAGGGCGCCCGCTGCCAGGCACAGATACGCAGCCACGGCTTTTCCACCCGTCAAGGCAATGCGGGTCGAATCCATCGTAAGATCCCAGGGGGTGGCCACCTCGGCAAGACGCCATACCATGGCCACTCCCAGCAGCATAAAGGCGTCCGCGCCGCCGACAATGATGAGCGTTTTCCTGGCGGTTTCAGCGGCACGGTCTTTCCGGCCCACAGCGATAAGGAGGCAGAGCAGAAGCCCCAGAAAGCCCCAGAACACAAGGAACAGAATGACATTGTTGGCGAAAATGACGCCGAGACTGGCGACAAACGTGAGGACCGTGTAGAGATAGTAGCGAACCAGCCCCTTCCTCCCGCGCATGTAACCCGATGAATAGAGGAGAATCAGCAGGAAAAACAGGCCCGCAGACACCCCGACAAGCATGGACAGTGAATCGAATCGGAAGAGGTTCGGGTTCATTTATTCCCCATTTTCCGCTTTATCCTGGCTGTCTTTTCCTGCGACAACCGGATGAGGTCATACCCGTCGCCGAGCGTCCTGCCCTCCGGGTCACGCACGGCCATGCGCTCGGTACAGCAGTAGCAGGGATCGATGGCGGCGAGGATGATGGTGGCGTCCGACAGTGTGGCGCCCTTCACCGTGGTCTTGAACGTGGGAAGGTTCATGAAGGTCGGGGCTCTTACCTTGTGGCGCACCGGCCGGTTCGTGCCGTCACTGCGTACGTAGTGGAAAGTCTCCCCGCGGGGTGCTTCGATATGACCGATGCCTTCGCCGGGCGGGATGTCGGCGATGCAGGCGTCGATCTCTCCCCGGGGAAGGTTCAGCAGGCATGCTTTCATGATGCGGACAGACTCGAAGACCTCTCCTATGCGGACGACCAGCTTGTCGAACACGTCCCCGTTTGCGGTTACGATCATGTCCCATTCTACCTCGTCGTATGCGCCGTAAGGGCAATCCTTGCGCACATCCCTGGCCACGCCGGATGCTCGCGCCGTCGGTCCGAGGGCGCTGAAATCAATGGCATCCTGTTTGCTCAGCACGCCGATTCCTTGGGTGCGGGCGTGAAGCACGGGGTCTTCCAGGACCGCTTTGCGGAGCATTTCCAGGGTGGGGATAATGGAATCAAGCTTTCCGAGCGCCACCGGGAGGTCGGCGGCCTTGATATCCCGCCGCACGCCGCCAGGCTTGAACATGGCGTAGTTGTTGCGGTTTCCGGAGAGCATCTCCATGACGTCCAGGATTTCCTCGCGCAGCTTCCACGCCCACATGTAGACGGTTTTGTAGCCCAGAAAGTGTCCTGCGAGACCCAGCCACAGTAGATGCGAGTGTATCCGCTCGCCTTCGGCAATGATGGTCCGGATGTACCGGGCACGTCTGGGCACTTCCATGGAAATGATGTCTTCCAGCGCCCTCGTGTAGGCGAAGGGATGGCTGGTGGAGCAGATGCCGCAGATTCTCTCGATGACGAAGGTAGACTGGTCGAAGGTCTTCATCTCCGAGAGCTTTTCGATGCCGCGGTGGTTGTATCCCAACCGCACGTCGATATCCACCACCCTTTCCCCTTCGACCGTGAGGGTGAAGAACTCGGGTTCTTCCTGGAGGGGGTGGTAAGGGCCGATGGGAATAATGGTCTCTTTCATCAAACACCTCGATCCCGGACGGCTTCTTCGTCCCACTCCTGGTAGTCCTGCCGCAAGGGGTACACCCCCTCAGGCCACTGGTCGGGCAGGAGCAGCCGGCGCAAATCAGGGTGCCCCCTGAAGTCTATCCCCAGCAGTTCGTGCATTTCCCTTTCGACCCAGTTGGCCGCTTCAAGGCAGGGGCTGAGGGAATCGATCTCCGGCTGCGACCGGTCCAGCTTCACCCGGATCGAAATCAGCAAATTGATGTCTTCGAGGGTAAAGTGATAGAGAATCTCAATGGTTGTACGCGAATCGACCCCCGAAGCGGTGTTGAAACGCGCTCCCAGATCGCTGAAGATGTAGGTGCCCACACGGACGATCGCCTCGGGTCGGATTTCGATGTAGACCCGCTTGGGCGACTTGTCGAAGAAATCGATAATGTCTTCCCCGAATCGGGTACGGATCCTGGCCAGAATCTCTTCGCGCGTCATTTCTTCTTCACCTTTTCCAATAGCTTTACCATACCGGCAATGATGGCCTCCGGTTTGGGTGGACACCCGGGGATATAAACGTCCACCGGAATGATCCGGTCCAAAGGCTGGGGGCAGTTGTAGCTGTGTATGAACATGCCTCTCGATAGGGCGCACTCGCCGATGGCGACCACGAAGCAGGGGCGAGGGACCTGTTCGTAGAGCCGCTTCATGCGTGCGACCGACTGCCGGTTGCATGAACCCGTGATCAGAAGCAGATCCGCATGCTTGATACTGCCGGCCGGCAGCATCCCGAACCGCTCGATGTCATACCGCGGCGTCAGGCAATCCAGTACTTCTATATCGCAGTTGTTGCAGCTGCCTGTGGACAGATGGTACACCCACAAAGATTTCAGCAGGGCCTTCAACCGTATATCCATGTATATCTTCCCGAAGCGCCGGCGTTCTAGTGGCCCCATGCCGCCAGAAGCACGGCACCGATGGAGATGAAAGTCACGGGCCCCCAGAAGAACTTGAGGGCCTGGTCGATGCGCAGGCGGGGGTTCGTATTCCGGCCCACCGTTATCAGCGCCAGCAGCCCGACGTACTTAAGCACGCCCCAGAACAGATGAACGCCGTCACAGCGCACGCCTCCCAGAAACAGTATTATCAAGAAAAACGGGAGGATGAACAGCAGCATATCCTTCATCAGCCGGTAGATTGCAAGCGGAGGACCGCCGTACTCGACCAGGGGGCCGCAGAGAATTTCCGTTTCGGCCTCCGGTATATCGAACGGCACCAGGGCGAGCTTGGCCTGCATGCACACGATGGCCACCAGTAAAGCCAGGGCACCGGCCGGACTTGTGGCCGTAGCGCCGTTTGCCCTTTGAAAATTCAGTATATCCCCCAGCCTGATAGAACAGTCGGCCTCGATCACGGGGACCAGAGCCGCCAAGACGAAGGGCAGTTCATAGGCGAGCACAAGTTTCATCTCCCGGGAGGCCCCGAGGCCGGCAAGCGGATTACGCGAGGCAAAACCGCCCAGAATAACGCTCAACGAAGGAATGGCCAGCAGGTACAGAGCCACAATCCAATCGCCGACAAAGCCTTGGGACGGATAAAGACTGTTCACCCATAACACGGTCGACACCACCATGACGCTGGCAAGACCGATCATTGGGGCCGCCAGAAACGTCACGCGCGATACGCCCGCCGGGAGAACGGTCTCCTTGCCCAGCAGTTTCACGATGTCGAGCAGGGGCTGAAGCAACGGGGGGCCGACCCGGTACTGGATTCGCGCGGTCACCTTGCGATCGATCCAGCTTGCCGCCAGCCCGATACAGGTGGTAAGCAGGAAGCCGAAGACCAAAAGGTAGATCAGATGGATCATGCCTTGTCCCTGTTCCAGTGTGTCGAATGGACGATTAGGTTGTCGCCCACCAGAAACGTGTTTGCGTCCAGTTCGAGGTCGCCCCTCAGCAGATCGAGGGCGCCGTATGGGCATGTGCGGATGCACAGAGGCTCGCCCGGCTCTTCGCGCCGGTCCAGACAGAAATCGCAGATATGAATGAGCTGGGGAACATGTTCCGGATAGATGGTGCCGTAAGGGCATGCATGGGAACAGGACCGGCAGCTGACGCACCGCATACCGTGCCTTACCAGCATGTTGTTCCTTTGCTGCTCAAGCGCGTCTCGGGGGCAGGCATTTACACAATGGGGTGCTTCGCATCGGCGGCACACCAGGTAATACGTTGCCAGCTCGGCTACGGAGGCAATCCCGTTGTTCTCCGAATGGTAAAAGTAGCTGCACTGAATGACGCACTTTTCACATTCACCCGCCGTACAGATGTCCAGGTCGACGAAGAGCCGCAATTCCGGAGTCTGTTGCGGCCCGGCATTGAATCTACCATGATGGAGCTGTTCGGCGCTCGAACGCATCCTGTCGATCCTCCCTCCTATCCCCAGATGTCCGGGAAGTCCTTGATCTGCGTATAGTTAAACACCGGACCATCCTTGCAGCAGTAATAGGTTCCAAGCCGGCAATGGCCGCACTTGCCGATACCGCACGACATGTTCTTCTCCATGGAAAGGTATAGATTCTCCTCGCGGAGCCCTAACTGGAGAAGCTTCCGGGTGGAAAACTTCATCATGACCGGTGGTCCACAGAGAATCCCCACCCCATTTTCGCAGTCGATGTCGATGCCGTCCAGGATGCCGGTCACGAGGCCCACCGGACCCCGCCAGCCCGCATCCCCTTGGTCAACGGTAATCAATAGATCCAGATCGCGTCGGGCGGCCCATGCGTCCATTTCTTTACCGTAGAGCAGATCTGCGGGCGATTTGCATCCGCCCCGGAAAATGAGCTTGCCAAACCGGCTTCGCTGGTCCAAAAGGACATACATCAGGGTTCGGATCGGTGCGAACCCGCACCCGCCGCCCACAACGATCAAATCTTTGCCGACGAATGCCTCCAGCGGATAGCCCCGGCCGTACGGGCCTCGCAAACCGACAATATCGCCGGGCTTCAGCTGGTGCACCTTTTCCGTCACCTTGCCCACCCGCATGACCGTCACTTCCATGCAATCCTTCCAGGTCGAGGGCGAGGAAGGCGTAAAGGGGGCTTCACCGACACCGGGAACCGTCAGTTGGATGAACTGGCCCGGCCTGAAATTAATTTTCTCATCCGGTCGTAGCCGAAGGGTCCTGATGGTCGGCGTCTCGGCGATGACGTCCACTACTTCCGCCCTGATCGGCCGGTATGGATTCATGCCGCTACGCATGGTTCACCAGTCTCTTCAGAATTCGTCGGATGTCGATTTTAGCCGGACAGGCCGATATGCAGCGGCCACACCCGGTACACGCATACATGCCGGCCACCTTCGGAAAAAAATCGAACTTCTTTTCAAACCGGTTGCGCAGTCGCATCCACAGTTTCGGTCGGGGATTGGCTCCGCCGGCTACCCGGGCGAAATCCTTCAGCAGGCATGCGTCCCAGATGCGGAACCGTTCGATGTGCGCTTTACCCTTCTGGTCGTACAACAGAAAGCAGTGGCAGGTGGGGCAGATGGTGTTGCAGGCGCCGCATTCCACACATGTTTGCGCTTCATCGGCCCAGATTTCCGCTTCGTAATTTCGGGCAACCGCACCTTCCAGGGCGTCCTGATGGGGAATCCGATTCTGTTCGATGTTTTTTTGGACGGCCTGAATGACGTGCCGTCGTGTCTCGTTACGGTCCCGCGTCCGTTGCTCCCCCGCATCGGCAAAGAGCGCGGCACGGCCTGCGACAATCGCTGTTCCTTTCTGGGAACCGGTCTCCACCAGAAAGCCGTCATCGAGCGGCGACAGGTTGATGTCGAAAGCCTCCCGGGGATAAGGATCCACATTCAGGGCCAGGCAAAAACAGGTGTCGATGGCGTAGGTGCAATCAGCGGAGATGATGAGATTCGCTTCCCGGGCCCTGGCATAGTATGGGTCCGCATAATCATGACCCCTGAACACGTGGTCCAGGATCGCGAAGGCCTTCAGATCGCAGGCCTTGGCACCGACGATGCACACCGGGCGGTCTTCGCCGTGGACCACGTCCGGACTGAACCCCTCGGCAACCTTTTGGCGGGCCCGGAAAAAGAAAGCCTTCAACGGTTCGAAGGCGCGGACTTCGCCGATAACCACATCATCGGTCAGACCCGCGTAAGGACGGTAATAGCGATGAATATTTTTTCTGCAAGGGACATAGACCTGGTAGTCCCGCTCCAGATCGTGGAGCAGCCTGCCGAAATCCTCATGTGAGATGTAGCGCATGCTTCCCCCACGGATGCCTCCTGCCGCTCAGGGCAGAATCAGAAGCTGCCACCATATCGACCAAGGAAAGACGACGCACCAGAAGCCAGTCGTTGCCTGCAAGCAGCGAACGCTGTCAGGTCCGCATGAAAATCAGCCTCAAAAAAGGCCGCAGCCAACGACGGCTGAAACAGAGAATAACAATGAAGGTTAGAAATTTGGAACGGCGGTTAAATACCCGGTTGCACGCCTGCGAAATAGTTCTTTCAGCTGGCTTCTTTAGCACACAGTGTATAATAACCATGCACACCACTTCAAGCATTTTTGTGCTCGATCAGGAACTGTCTGAGTGCCAGATCTTCAACCACCGACAAATTTTGAATCACGTTGAAAGATCCAGCTACGATGGGGTTAAATTTCCGCCGGCAGGAAAAGCATCGGGCAAGATTGTGACCGGCATCTTCCTTATGTCACAATCCAAACCGTATCCTTACGGGCCGTATGGACCACCTTGTTACTCACGCGGCCCATAAAAAACTCGCTGATTTCGGACAGCCCCCGCCGTCCCACAACGATGGTGGCCCATCCCCCATTGTGGGCCGCATCGACAATGGCTCCCGCACGACTCGAAATCCCCGTAACGGTTTTGGTGGAGATGTTGTCCGGATCGAATCCGCCTTCTTTCAGAATCTTGACCGGTTCAATGAGAACCGAATCCATTTCTTCCATCACATCCGCTTCGGAGGCTGCCAATTCGGGATGGAATCCGCCACGCACCGCATGTAACAGCCGTACCTTGTAATCTTTGAGCGGACCAAGCATATCGGCGACAAAGTGAACAGCCCGGGTGGCGCAGGGAGACCCATCCACGGCCACCAGTACCTTTTTATTGATCGGTTTAAATCCGGCAATGAGCAGGGGAACAAACGTCTGCTTCTCCAGCAGTTTCAGGGTGACACTGCCAATGATAATGTTTCGCAGCGCCGATGTGCCTCGACGGTGAACCAGGACAGCATCATATCCCTTTTGAGCCTCCGTGATGATGTCCCTGGCAATCCCCTTTTTGCGATTCTGGATCTTCACATCTACGGCAGTCTCGGCGTGCCCGGCGTCCAACAGCAGCTGTTTGGCATCATCCATGTACTTGCGAATTTTCTTCTTCTGCTCTGCCTCCCAGCTGCGTACATGAGCCACGACCTTGACACTCTTGGGCTCCTTTTCCAAATCGTAGTATGCCGTTGGAATACTTTTGTATACATGGAAAACAACGATCTTCATGCCCTTAAAGGCTTCTTCTTCTCCAGCGTAATTGACCGTCTGCATCGCATTTTCCGAACCGTCCACAGTCAACAGTAAACGTTTTTGTCTGGGTACCATGATTTTCCTCCTCTTCTCGGCCATGTGACCAAATCAATTGTTTTTGAAACAGTATAAGCGATCTGATCGCTGGGGTCAAAACAAGCTTGTTATTGACAGCAATTCTCGGTCAAAGAAAAGGGGTGTTGTGTGGAACTGGCAGTCCCCAAGGACGTTTCCAAAAAAGACCGTTGGTTCTTCACTAATGGTTGGGGTATTGCTGAGCAGCAGGAAACGACCGGTGACGAGTCTGTCCAAACCAAGCCTAAGGGCTCGCGCAATAATAACTTCACATTTTCAGCGCCCATCCATCCCGCTCAGCGGCGTTGCGAAAACACGGAATATGCCTGATATTCCTTTGTCTTCGCGCCTTGCTGAGCGGGCGCCTGAACACTGACAATTTGTGAATTTATTTTTGCGCGAACCCTAAGGGTGCTGGCAAAAAATAATTTTATTCCTGCTGAAAGGGCAGTTTCACGCTGAAGGTGGTGCCCTGCCCCAATTCGGATTCGACCAATATCTCTCCCTTGTGCTCCTCGATTAATTTTCGGGTGACGAGAAGTCCGAGTCCAGTTACCTTCGGGCCCTTTATACTGAAAAAGGAAGTAAAGGGGCACTGGGGGCACTAAGGTCGCCCATTAAAGTGCGGGTCACCAAATTAACCAATTGACATAAATAGATAAAAGGTGAAAAAATGATACATGGAAGTACCTTAGGCGACCACTTTTGGGGGTAAAAAACCTATTCTAAGCGAATATGAGCGATGGCACGCGCTTATCGACATTTTATACCGGGATATATTTGGCATATCACCCACCGATGCCATAAGAGAGATTTCCTTTTAAAATTTGCAAAAGATCGTAACCGAAGGAGTGGATATCATGAGATCCAGCATCCTAAGGACCGTTACCGATTGATCGATCACAATGCATTGCAAAGGTTTCTCAATGTGGATTCAGTTGAAGCCTTGGCCACATCCCACTCTGGATGGATATCCAGCCAGCTGAAAGAAAAACTGGAGCGTCAAAAACATTTCGTGGAAAGTATTGCTGTTGCTGGCGAACCATTTATCAGTAAGCTACAGACAATTCAGGGTATTAATGCTTGAGGTGTCTATCGATGAAACTGGGATACCAGTTGGAAAAGGAAGGTCGGATGCTGTCAAGGGATGAAGCCTACCAGCAGATTAGCTATAGTGCTTCGTTGTTCAAGCCAATCTTAAAATTCGTCGGAAAGAAATGAGGTGAATCAATGAGTTTCGGAATTAAAAGAAAGAAAAGGCTGACTGAATTCACAGTCAAGGAATACGGTATCAATGGTGGGTTGATGGCAATTCTTTTCCTTTTTGGCCTTTACCTGAGTTTGGGATTGTCAACTTTCGCAGCTGGGCTTTATATAATTTTATGGCTGGCATCCTATCCCATTATACATGCGACAACTTGTCGTCATTGTGTTTATTATGGGAAACAGTGCCCAGTGCCTTTGGAAGGCAACTGCTCACATCTGACATTTGACAAAGGAAACAATTTTGGCATTCTTGCCGGCCTTGGTGGGTTGTTGGCTTATTTCCTTCGAGTCTGCATTCCTTATGTAGCAATCTTTTATAGCGGATCAGTTTTGTTTTTTATCCTGTACACAGGAACAATTGGTATATTTTTCTATGTTCTTTTTTTTCATACAGGCTGTCCAAACTGCATTCAAACGAAGTGTCCCATGAACCCGGACTTCATTACCTAATTCTAAATATTTAACCATATCAGAGTCTTGGAGGTAAACATGGAAACATGTAAATTTAAGGATTTTATGATAGTGCTCGAACCTTGGCTTGACCGGGATTACATCCGAAAAGTTTTTCTGACCAAACAGGATCATTTGGTGCTCTTTTTCAGCGATGGTGGTCAAAAAGATTACTTGATAGACGACTGCAGTAAGGCCCAGCTAAAGGACATCCTTAATAAAATCCAAAAAAGGGGGATTACCGTTGAAAGGTCTCAATAGCTTAAGGGACATATCAGATAGGATTCCGCGAACGATTTGGCCTATGTTGCTCGGTTCAGGCATAATTTTTTCCGCCGGTGGTCAAAATATTTCTGCATCAGTGAAATACATTTGCGTCTCTTAAATCCCACATCGATCCTTTCCAGTTGCTGATGTAGCCGTTGTCATCACAGACCGGACACCTCCAGATAATTCTTTCATCTCGAGGGTCAAAATCGGCTTGGATTATTCCAGGGCATAGTTTCCGACCTGGACGCCTACGACAACGGACCTGGTATTCAGGCAGAGGGATAATTTCAGGGCTGGATGCCATGGCTACGATCGCAACCATATGCTCGGCCAATTTCCGAGCCGGCCCTTTGGGAGCAGCGATAGCCCCATTTTCATCAAGCATATGTTTCCAGATCGACTATCCAGGTATCACCCATTTACCGATATCTCCTGCTTGCTCATGTCCCTCTTGGGGCTGCGTAGAAATTTTTCCCGCCGACCAAAAGATATTGTTTTCGTCCATGTTAAAGGGCTTTTTAATGATAAGATCCCATAATACTTTGACGACAAGAGCGAAGGACACGTAGATACCCGCGAAAGAAACTTCGAGTGTGAAAACAAAGACGAACATTTGGGATGTGACATGGGAATCGATGTGGCTGGATAACCGAAAGGAAGGTGCCCTATGATTGGAACGGCAATTACTCTGATAACGCTGGGTTACTTCATTAACAGATGTATAGCTGGCCGGGAATCAGGAGCCTCATGTAAGATCTAAGGGCATGATAAACGGCAGAGCTTCGACAACGAAGGCAACAAAAATATTCCGGTGACATAACGGTTGAACGGGCAGAGCCTCTAACGGGGCTCTGCCTATTTTTTTGGATAGACCTTGCAGCATTGCCGGTCAGACCTTATATTATAGTCAAACCGGAGCAATGCAAAAGGACATGTTGTGGATGTCCAAGTGGTCACCATCTCCTCCGTGACCCTTTCCATGCACCCCTCAGCTCCGGTTCCAATTTTTATGTCGATTTCTTAAACAAGATAGGCATCAGACATCTTCATCAATACTGGTTTTTTCTGGCTATTTTTCCGGATTATAAAAATATACCGGACCACCCAAAGGCGGCCCGGGGAGGAGGAGAATAAGATGAACAAATGGTATTTATATTTTCGGACTCCCTGGTACCTGGACGGGGTCAGCAGAGTATCCGTTGTTTTGATTGTACAGTAGCACCCTATCCTTACCAAAAAATGATGCCAAGATTACCGGATGGTCATCAATATGCAGTTGTGCCTGAAAGGATTCCAATATCGTTTTGCAACAGGTGATCAAGGGCCAAGGACTGTTCATCTCTGAGTTGGCCATTGAACTTCACATCGATATTTTTGCCGCCATATGTTTTTTCGACAAGTCGAAGTTCGATTCCAAGTTCTTCCAGTACGGAGACCAACTCAGGCTCGCACCCTCTTGGCAACCCCAGGTACGCTTTTGTTTCATCAGCGCAGGAGATAACGCGCGGGTGTCCATAGGTCGGCAAACGCATGGCTTGTTGTTTGTAAAACATTGGGTTTTTAAAAGACGCGAGCCGTTTTAACCGATTCATCGCCTTTTGGGAGATACCCGCCTTTGGAATGAACAGCATATTTGCTCTGACGATTTCGATGCGCTTCGGAAAATCATTGCTGTGCAACGTGATTCTGGTTTTCGACGTTTCCCACGGTTTTTCCCCCTCTTCTTCATCCTGTTTCAATATGCCCAGTTCATTACCATCGCCAAGCTTGGAAACAACCCCTTCAATTCGGTTTTGAGAAATTCTTTGGATTGCGGAAAGAAATGCCCATTGGTCCGCATAGGACTGGAAATCCTCATCGATAAATTCACTATTGGACTTCTCTCTTGCCGTTTTCTGTAACGGCAATGCGATCAAATTACCCAATCCTCCTTTAGGCATGGTGTCCTGGCTGGGAAACAGCCGATCATAGGACTTAAATTGTATTTCATGCCTTTTGTTCATGGCCGTGGTAAGCAGGACCGTTCCTAATTTACGTGCCAAGGTAGCGGGAACAGGGGCTTCAAAGAAAAACCAAACATGTCCACCGTTGCCGGAACGTGACCGCTCAACGGCAACAGGCATAGAGCGTTCAAGGCAAACATTTCTGAAAACGGAAATATCGCTTTGCCAGTCTGCTTCGTCAAAATCAACGGCTAAGAAGTGGCATGTTTCATCCTGCAGCATGGGATAGACGCCAACCACGCTATTCCCTCTCAGATGATTTTCAATGGCATTTTGGTCCAGGACAGCATAGTCTTTGTTTTCACATTTTGAACAGGAAATTTTTGGCTTTTTGCACACGCCTGGCTGCCATTGATTCAGGCAAACCGGTGAATAGCCGGATGTTCCTTTGTTTTTGTTTTCCCATCGCTGCGCATAAACATCACTGCGGCCTTTGAAAAGCGACATAAAAAGATGAATTTTGGCGGAGGAATCCGACGTATGGTCAACAACTGATTTGAAATTATAGGCAACAGATTCCCCGCATGGTGTTTTTTCAACGATTTCTGTATTTTCAGAAGTCTTTGCGGGAGGCTTGGACGCCGATAGCTCCAGTTGAGCTCTTAAGCGGCTATTTTCTTTTCTTAATCGCTCCACCGCCTTCAATAAAACAGTATATTTTTCGAGCAGTTCCTTATAATCCATCTTTTTCTCAATTTGGGGCAAAACATGGGGTCACCTATTTGAAATTCAGAAATCCATACCGCTACTTTATTTCAACTGGCTTTATATTTCCCGGCCGATTGACCTTCACCGAATTGACCTGATTGGAAACCGGTACGCTTTTGAGCCGAGTGTATATTTGTTTATGGAGTAGATCTTGGAGTAGTCGGACATCCTGATTTTTCCGGTCAAGCCAAAGATCAAAGGCTTTTGGTTGCAGAATCACCGGCATCCTGTTATGGATCGGCATGACTGACGCACTGGCCTCTCTGGTGAGGATTGTCGCAGAGCGATACGGAATAGGCTCTTTCCCCTGATTGTCCCAAGTTTCCCAAAGACCTGCAAACGCAAACGGTTTTCCATCCGGTAAAGTCAGAAACATCGGTTGCTTGTTACCAGCCTTACCCGCCCATTCATAGAATCCATCTGCCAGGATCAGGCATCGTCGATTCTTAAAGGCCGTGCGGAAACTAGGTTTGGTAGCCACCGTTTCAGACCGTGCATTAATCATTCTGCTGCCGATGGTGGTGTCCTTCGCCCAAAAGGGAACGAAACCCCAGTGTAATTTTTCCAGGTGATTCTTTTCGTCATGGCGAGTAATGGCGAGGATTTCTTGTGTGGGAGCAACGTTGAAATTTTCCGTTACCTCGAGGTTCGCCACATCAATGGGGAAATAGTTCATCAAGTCTTTTAGTGGTCTAAAACCAACAAAACGGCCGCACATATCAGCCTCCATTCAACTTTTGTGCCCCTTACTGAATCCAGGTCAGGATGACGGTCCCAAATACTACGCCAATCATTCCAAACAATCGGTTTGCCTGCTCTGACACGCTGTTTAAGTACCAATCCAGCATTTGGCTATAAATTTTCTTTGGGTTGGTGAAAGCGACGACAGCCTCAGCAGCAGCCAACAGGCCAATTATCCTGAACACCCACGGATGCGTGGTTGCTGAAGCAGACATCAGAAACAGAAGTGCGTAAACCGCCGGAATGGCAGACAGGTACTTGAGCTGGTATGTGTTGAACATGCCTTTCATAGCGTCAACGGATTCCTTAGTGTAAAGGATCAGGTAAGTACAAAGGGCGATGTGCCCGAAACCAAGCAGATAAACAATCACTTTCATGTTGGTAGGCTCCTTTTATAAAACGGTGCCGCGGCTTCGATCGCGTCGATGATTTGCTGATAACCTGTACATCGGCACAAATTCGGAGAGATGGCCTTACGGATCTCTTCACGCGTCGAGTCGGGCTTTTTCAGCAAAATTGCATGCGCGCGAAGCACCATTCCGGGTGTACAAAAACCGCATTGAATGGCGCCCATGTCGATAAACGCCTGCTGGATGGGGGCAAGGGTGCCGTCGGAAACGGCCAACCCTTCTATGGTCAGGACGGATTTATCGGCGATATCCTGCACCTTGCGTTGACACGACACCACTGGTTGTAGGTCAACCAACACCGTACAGGCCCCACACAGGCCTTGATCGCAACCATTTTTCGCCCCCGTGAGGTCCATTTTTTCTCTTAAAAATTCCAGAAGGCTCCTATCCAACCAATCAGGGTCAATGTTCACAAGTTGGCCGTTAATGGTCGATTCCATTATTGCACCTCCACTTTGATCGGCAAGGACGTGGGGCGTTTTCCGGTTGCCCGATAGATGGCATTGGCGATGGCCGGCGCCATCAGTTCAAGGGTTGGCTCACCGATACCTTTTGCTCCGCAAAGGGATGTGGGGTCAGGGTTTTCGATGATGATCCCGGTCATCTCGGGAAGGTTTTTCGCCCGGGGGATTCGATACGTATTGAAATTCAAGCTGGTGACGGCCCCGTTGGCGCTCTGCAGGTCTTCATGGAGCGCATATCCGATGCCTTGCGTCATGCCCCCGTAAAACTGCCCCAGGAGCATGGGCGGGTTGACGGCCTTGCCGACATCGTGAGCAGCCACGGCGTTGAGCAAGGTGACGGTGCCGTTTTTGGGGCTCACCGTCAATTCCACCGCCTGACAACCATAAACCCAGGTAAAATAGGCATTTCCTGAACCCGTTGCCTCATCCCAAGAGACATCCGGCGCCTTGAAGGTCCCGAATTGATACGGATAAACGCGGGATCGAAACATATGGGTCAATGCCGCTTCAAAGGAGATGCTTTGATCGGTATGGTCTACATACAAACGATCATCTTTGAAAACGATCGCTTCGGGTTTGCAGCCGAGTTTGGGCGCCACGATCTTGGCCATGAACCGTTTCAGGCGCATTGCGGCATCCACGACGGCACTGCCCCCCATGATCGTGCCCCGGGAGGCGACGGTCGTGCCACCGTCAGGGATATTGGCGGTCGACGGCTGCCGATAGCGAATACGCTCCTTACTGACACCGAGTTCATGGGCCAGGATCATGATCATGGCGGTTTCCGCACCCTGGCCGTTTTCGTGCACGGCCGCCTCGAGCAGGATCGCCCCATCGAACTGCACGTTGACAACGGCCGAATTGAAATCCATTCCCTCGGCGCCCAGGCTGACGCCGCGGTAGCTCATGGCAAGCCCGATGCCATACCAGCTTCCATCGTCACGTTTACCGTGAGAACAACGCAACAGTTTCTCCTCATAATTGATCTCATTCATCACCGCATCGAGCACCTGCTCCATGCTCACCGTGTGATTGTCCAGCACCTGGCCGGTGATGGTGATGCTGCCGTTGCGAACCATATTTTTGCGTCGAAATTCGATGGGTGAGATGTTCAGGCGTTCGGCAGCCATGTCCACCAGTTGTTCGACGGCAAAATTGATCTGTGGTGATCCGAAACCGCGAAACGCACCGGTGAATACGTTGTTCGTATAGACACCGTAGGTATCGCAGTGAACGTTTGCGACGCTGTAGGGCCCGCAACACTGGACCGTGGAGCGCCAGGTCACCCACGGCGTAACCGAGCAGTAGGCGCCGGCATCCGCTACGCTGCGAACCTTCACCGCCTTGATGGCCCCGTCCTTCCCGAGCCCCATCTTGTAGGTCATACGATAGGGATGCCGTTTGTAGCTTTCGCGCATGGACCACTCCCGGTCATAGGTCATTTTGACCGGTCGGCCGGTGATATGGGCCGCCAGAGCAGCCCGGGCGCAAACCAGTGCGGCCGTGTCATCCTTGCCGCCGAAACCGCCCCCCATGGGAATCGTCTTGACCTCCACATCACTGAGCGGCACCCCTAAAATAGCGGCGGTAAAGCGCCGGGTACTGAAGGGATGCTGCATACTGCCGTAAACCTCCATGACACCGTCGGGGCGCGGGATGCACAGGGCGGACTCCGGTTCCATATAGGCATGCTCGACATGGTGGGTGCGAAATTCCTGTTCGATAATGAGATCCGATTCGGCAAAGCCCTTTTCAACGTCGCCCCGACGAACTTTATGGTGATTGATGATGTTGCTGCCATGATCCGGGTGAATCAAGTTCGCATCCGCTTGCATGGCCGCCTCCGGGTCTGTGACCACAGGCAGTTCGTCGGCCACCACCGTAACCATTTTTGCAGCGGCCTTGGCGGTTTCTCGGTCATGGGCGACCACAATGGCCAGCACATCGCCGCAGGTGCGCACGGTCGTGTCCGCCAGCATGGGATAGTCTTTGAGAATCTGGCCGAAACGGTTCGATCCGGGAATCTGTTTGGCAGTGATCACACTCACCACACCGGGTTGTTTTTCAGCCAGGTCCGTGTTGATGGATCGTATGCGGGCATGCACGGTTGCACAGTAAACCGGAACGGCGTGGAGCATGCCATGCACTTTCAGATCGTCGGTGAATTTGGCCTTGCCCGTGACCTTGGCAACGGCGTCATTGCGCCATGCGTTAGGTACCGATGGATTCATCGCCTTTTCTCCTCGACTGGGGTAATCTAAACCCCAGCGTTGCAAAAGTCGGAGGGCTTCAGAGCCAAGGCGCCAAGGATGAAGCCGTAATAATTTACTGCGATCCCTTGGCAACGCCGGATCTGGAGCTCTCCGGCTTTCCCGAAGGGTAAAAAAGATGGAGAAACATCGAACTGATCCTGGAATAAACCGTACCAATATACTCTATAGATTCAAAGCCCATAACTGTTTTCGATGTTTTCTCCATCTTTTTAATGCAACCTGGGGGTAAACGGTGCCATTGCCTGCACAGCCTCAAACAATATTGCCATGCGGGCCGCATCTTTTAAATCGAACGATTCTGTCGCACTGTTTTTGAATTCTACCTGCCGTGCCGAGTAATCGATGTTCAAGATGGCGTTGATCGATTCATTCTCATAGGTGTACCCATCGGCGTTGCTTTCGAGTACCGCGTGCATTTGATCATTCTTGAATTCCAGTCGGTTCTCTGCGCTAAATCGATAGCCCAACCGAGCCGAGTCAAAACTTTCTTTGGTCAGGTGAAACTTGGGTTTGTCCTGATAAGGGGCACCGCTGGTGGGACAAAAAGTAGCGCAGTTACCGCATTCATTGCAATAATCGCCGATATTTAAAATCTGATAGGGTTGTTTGATGCGCTCGGTTTTCACGTCCTTGATCTCGACCCCACGCGTCCCCTTGACGGCCTGCTGGACCTTGAATTCAACCGGCTCCATTTCAAACTCCAGATTGGCGCGATTGGGGCAGACCGACACGCAGACACTGCAAATCTCATCACATTGTAAACAGCGGGCGGCTTCCGCCTGGGCCGTGGCTTCATCCAGCGTTTGGATGACCATCCCAAACCCAAAACGTTCACCCGGATCAATTTCGGGCCGCACCGCCCCCGGCTGTCTTCGTGCCTTTAGTCTGCGCAGTGCCCTAAGATCGGGTGTCTTTATCAAGGGACGATCAGCAACCGGGTCGTCCTTTCCTGCCCGCCGGGCGATTGAATCGGCTGCAGCCTTTCCGTCGGCAATAGCCTTGATCAGCGTCGAGGGACCCCGAACCGCGTCACCACCGGCGAAGACCGTTGCGATCTGCGTCTCATGGGTGGCTGGATTGATCTCAAGCTTACCTTCCGGAAAAAAATCCACGTTTATGCGTTGACCGATGGCCGAGATGACACTGTCCACATCCAATTCGAATTCGGACCCGTCGATCTTGATGGGTCGGGGCCGACCGCTTGAATCCTTTTCCCCCAGCTTCATCCGAAAACAGACATTGGACGTTACCCGGCCGTCTTCCATCAGCATGCACTCGGGGGCAGTCAATTCAACCAGTTTGACGCCTTCATCGATCATGGCCTGGACCTCTTCGGGGGCGGCGGGCATCTCCTCGCGGGTACGCCGGTAGATTACGCTCACGTCTCCGTCCGGCCCGACCAGTCGCTTTGCCGTTCGCGCGGCATCCACGGCCGAGTTGCCGCCACCGATGACGGCCACCCGCTTTCCCAGCAATGGTGTTGCTCCGCGGCGCACAGCACTGAGGAATTCCAGTTGATCCATTACACCGTCGGCGTCTTCTCCGGGAATACCCAGTGCGACACCCTCTTGGGCGCCAACCGCAACATAGAGATAGTCAAACGTTTTTCTCATATTCTCGAAGGCTGAACGATCCATGGCCGCGCCATAGTGCATGGTAACGCCCAAGGCCATAATGGCATCAATGTCTTTGCGAATACTTTTCTCATCCAAACGGAACGTGGGAATCGCATCCGAGGCCCAGCCCCCGGCAATTTGCTTTTTCTCGAAGATCTCGACGTCGAACCCCCGCAAGGCCAAAAAATACGCGCATGACAACCCCGAGGGGCCGGCACCGATGATTCCCACCCGGATACCGTTGGACGAAGCGGGTTTCAGTCGGGCACCATCGTCGGCGGCCTGAGCGACAAACCGCTTGATCTCTCTGATCAATAAGGGGGCGTCGTAATTGGCCCGCGTACACTTGGTTTCACACCTGTGATCGCACACCATCCCCTGAATGTTGGGAAAAGGATTGGTTTCAAGAATCACTTGCAATGCCTTGGCATAGTCTCCCTTGGCGGTGTAGTACATATAGCGGGGGATATCTTGACCTGCCGGACAGGCGGCCATGCAAGGGGCGCCGATGCAATCGAAGGCGTCCAGTTGCCGATGGGTCTTGATGGAGTCGAAGGGAAATCGTTCTTTTTTATATGCCGCCGCTTCCACCGCCTCGGCAGCATATTTTTTCAACCTTGACCATCCGGCTTGCGTCGGATCCTGTTTTGTATCACTTTGCGCGATGATGAAGTCATCGATCGTTTTAACGTTCGCAGCGCTGAATGCATCGCGGAGTTTTTCCAGATATTGGGACAGACGACCGTATCCACCGGGTTTCAACAAGTCGGAACATACGCTAATGGGTTTTAGATTACAGGCCAACACATCGGAAACATTGGCATAGTCGATTCCCGCGCAAAACGAGATGTCCAACGCCCCTTGAAACGCATCCTGCAGACGGGCGGCCAGATTGATGCTGATCGGATGGAGTGCGCGACCACTCATGTAAACCATCTGCTCGGTTTTAGGCAGATTCTGGTCCTTGTTTTGGATTTCGAGCGTGTTGGTCAGTTTGATAGTGAAGCCAACGCCAACGTTTTCCGCGCTTTTTAAAAGCGAGCGGATCAGAGTGATCCCGTCGGGATACTTCAGGTCGTGATCGAAAGCCAGATCAGGAACTTTGATTTTATAGCCAAGCTTCTCGTTGAGGATTTCGCGAACCCGCTCCGCTCCCAGCAGGGTGGGATTCAACTTGATCGTCGTGTGAAGGTTGCGTTCTTCAACGAGGTAACGGCCGATTTTTTCAATCTCGTCGGGCGGACACCCGTGCATGGTGGACACTGTGACATTATTTGAGATGCAATCGGCAATGGGCAACGCTTTGACGCGGGGATAGAAAGTGGCAAGACGTTCGATCTTTTCGGCCTTTGCTTCGGCGCAGTCCGCCATCCGATCCAAGAATCGTTGAACCGTGGGGCTGAGAATTCCTTCCAGGTTATACCCCACGCTCATGTTGAAGATGAAACCGGGCTCATCAGGGGAGCCCCAGCCGAATTGATCCTTGAGAATGTGCAGCACAATCCAGGCATTGAGGTATTCATCGAAGGATTGATCGAGCGTCAACTCCTGGGACCATTCACAATTATAGCCTTCATCGGCCATATCGATGCACGGTTTGGTCACCGTCAGTTCATCCAGCACCTGAACGGTTTTCAATTCCAGATAGCGGGCACCGGTCAGCCAGGCGGCAATCAGATTTTGAGAAAGCTGCGTGTGCGGTCCGGCGGCCACGCCCAGCGGGGTTTCCAATAGCTGCCCATACCGTTGCATCCGAAACGGATCCGCAGCATTGGGCACAAAGAACAGATCCTTGGGAATGCCAAAAATCTGCCCCCGCCGTTCGTCTTCCAGAATCCATTTCACCAAGGTCTCGATATTGCAGCCCCACAGTTTATCACTTGGCATGGGTCCCTCCTTGATTGGGTCTATGGAGAACCGCCCGTTTGCGGCGGATGTATTGTCCCCACCCCTTTTCCACCAACAGCGCTTCCTGCTGGACCACGACGCGGCCGCGCACAATGGTAACGACCGGCCATCCGCGAACGCGTCGACCTTCGAAAGGAGAGTAGTCGGCATTTTGACGAAGGATATCGGGCGTGATTGTTTTTTCCAGGTTGGGATCCAGGATCACCACGTCTGCATCCGCTCCCGGCGCCAGGTTTCCTTTTTGCGGGAAAAGCCCCATCAGCCGAGCAGGCGCGGTGGAAACGACGTCCACGAAGCGATTGAGTGAAATCCGCCCCGGCAGCACGCCTTCGGAGAAAAGCAGGGCAAGCCGCGTCTCCACACCGGGCACACCGCCTGGACAGCGGCTGAAATCATCCTTGCCCTGGGCCAATTTGTCGGCGAAGCTGAACGAGCAATGATCCGTGGCCACGACGTCAATGCTCCCCCTGGACAGGCCCTGCCAAAGCGCCGCCCTGTCCGCAGCCTTGCGGGCCGGCGGAGCCATGATGTATTGGAGGCCTTTATGATCAGGCGTTACATAGCAGGCGTCTTCCAACAGCAGATGCTGGGGGCACACCTCAGCAACAACCGGAAGTCCCCGGTCTCTTGCCGATTCAATGATTTCAAGTCCGGCTTGGGTGGACAAGTGGACGATGTAAACGGGTACATCTCCCACTGCCTCGGCCAAAGCAATGATGCGATAGACAGCCTCGGCTTCACAATATGGCGGCCGACTCAACGCATGATACTTGGGTGAGTGTTTTCCCTCGGCGATGAACCGGCGGCATAAGAAATCGATGATGGCATGGTTTTCAGCGTGGAACGCGGCTAACACGCCCGCGGTTTTTGCACGTGCCAAGACGCTCAGGATTTGCTCATCGGTCAGGCGACCGGCATAGGTCAGGTAGATCTTGGCGCTGGACACGCCATGCGCCATGAGGGTTTCGATGTCGTCCAGGATCTGCTCGGACACATGCTGAAAGACCCCGTGAATGCCGAAATCGACCACGCAGGCGCCGGCGGCTTCCTTTTGATACGCCCTCACCTGGTGCAATAACCCGCAGCCGTCGGGTCCGAAAGCGGGATGTTCCACCACACAGGTGGTGCCGCCAAACGCCGCCGCAGCCGACCCTTCGTAAAAACCGTCGCAGACTTTGTTTTTGCCCACGGTCAGGTTCAGGTGGGTATGCGCGTCCACGCCCCCCGGCATGACAATCATCCCGCCGGCATCGATTACATGAGCACCCGGGCGTGTTATTGCCTCGCCCAGGCGGGCGATCACGCCATCGGCGATAAGCAGGTCACCCTCAAAGGAGTCCTCGGCAGTGACCAGCAAACCGTTTTTTATCAGAATATCCGGCATGGGGTTTATCCGTTCTTTGGATTAAGAGGCTGTTTGAAAAGTCTGGATCAGGCCCGCTAACGGATTTATCAAACAGCCTCTTACATTTTTTCCCAAAGTTTACGGCCCATCTCCCTGGCCTGGGCCAGCACAGCTTGTTCGTCCACGGTAACCACCTGCCGTTTTTCGACCAGCAACCGTCCCTGGCAGATGACGCTCTCCACATGGCGTGCATCGATTCCGTAAACAAAGTGTCCTAGAAAGTTATCCCGGGTCAGATCGGTGGGGGTGTCATAATCTAAAATGACCAGGTTGTTGTCGCCATCTCCATGGCCGCCGACCTTGCGAATATATCGATGGACGTTCCGAAAACGACGGTAAATGTCGTCGAATCCGATGCCTTCAGTCGCCTGCCCCACGAGAAAAGCGGCCTTGGCACTTCTCAGCATATCACCGTGCATGCCGTCGGTCCCCAGCATGATGGTGTCGCTCAGATCAGTGTATCGACCTACTCCTACGTTGTTGTTCTGGTTGCTTTCCACATTTTGAACCACCCAGACACCGGAATTGCCCAACAGTTCCCTCTCATGCGCCGACAAATGAATACAATGGGCAAATATGGATTTCTGAAGCTCAAGCACACCGGCATCTTTGAACCGTTCAATCACGCGTTTGCCGTATTTGGCCGTTGCATCGTCCTGATCGGCCCTGTCTTCGGCCACATGGACGTGTATCCCCGTGTCGTGCCGGCGGGCCAGATCCACCGCTTTTTGCATCAGTTCGTCACCCACGGTAAATGACGCGTGCAGCCCGACATGGCCCTGGTGACCGGCAGACAGAAAACAATCGGTCTCAGCCAGGCCCTCCGCCATGGGACCTTGACCATCCCGGTCGGAGAGCTCATAGCAGAGCATGTGCGCGATTCCGACCCGGTCGAACGCCTTGGCGATCGTGGACAACGAATCTGTAATGGCAAACGGCGAGGCGTGGTGATCGATAACGAAAGTGACACCGTTTTTGGCGCAATGAATGGCCGCAGCCAACGCACTGGCCTCGATCATCTCAAGATCCAGGCGTTTGTCGATGTGCCACCAGACGTACTGGAGAACTTCGGTGAAATTGCCTGGAATCTTGCGGGGGGCGGGCATGCCCCGCGCCAACGTGGAGTAGATATGGTGATGACCGCAACCAAAAGATTTGGTCACCCATTTACCCTTGCAGTCGAGAACCCGATCCTCGGCAGTGAGGGCATCTTGATCCGGTATGGAGGCCGACAGGCGGATGCCTTCCTTGGGCCCCGAATTGATGGCAATGTTGGAGCGGCTGATCGTCAGGTCTTCCCAATCGATAAAAGTGGCATCCTTTAAGTATAAAGTCATCGTGTGATCCTTAGAGACTGTTTGAGAAGTCTGGATCAGGTCCGATAACAAGGCGGAAAGTGGCTCTAAAGCGGAGCATATATGGAATATGTGAGCATTTTGAGACAATTTCCAACGCCGTTAGCGGGCCTTAGACGGATTTATCAAACAGGCTCTTGGCTTGGCTGCCGACAACATGCCATCGAGCACGTCCGCAGGGTGCTTGACTTTGCTCAGAAGAATCATGGCGGCAATGATGTAAGGTTTATAGCCGGCCTGCATATACACGGAGGCGCGATAGCGCTCGAACACACTGGCCTGAACTTCACCGTTCTTGCAGCTTACTCCGGTGATGTCTGCAGGCAGACAATGCATATACAGGGCACTTGCCTGATGCGTGGTGGACATCAGCGATTCGGTACATTCCCAATCCTTGAAATCAGCGTTTTGGGCGAGCAGCTCTTTTTCCAGTGTCTGAATGCCATCGACATCGCCCTCCTCATAAAGTGCTGTGCGCTCTTCCATGGCGGAAAACGGTGCCCAGCTTTTGGGGTAGGCAATATGTGCGCCGTTGAAAGCCTCAGCCATGGAATTGGTTTTGGAGAACCGGCCCCCACCCTCGGCTGCATTTTTTTTGGCGACCGCCTCTACTTCCTGCATCATCTCATACCCTTCTGGATGCGCCAGCACGACGTCCATGCCAAAGCGGGTCATCAGTCCAATCACGCCCTGGGGCACGGAAAGCGGTTTGCCGTATGACGGGCTATAGGCCCAGGTCATGGCCAGCTTTTTGCCTTTGAGATTTTCCACGCCGCCGAAATGGTGAATCAAATGCAACATGTCGGCCATGGTTTGTGTCGGGTGGTCAATGTCGCACTGCAGGTTGATTAGTGTGGGACGCTGCTCAAGCACACCGTCCAGATATCCTGCGTGCACCGCCTCGGCCACCTCACGCATGTAGGCATTGCCCTTGCCGATGTACAGGTCATCGCGGATACCAATAACATCGGCCATAAACGAGACCATGGTGGCGGTTTCGCGCACCGTTTCACCGTGGGCCACCTGGGATTTGCCCTCATCCAAATCCTGGACTTCAAGCCCCAGCAGGTTACAGGCGCTTGCGAAGCTAAAGCGGGTGCGGGTGGATTGATCGCGAAACAGCGAAATCCCCAACCCACTGTCAAACAGGCGACTGGAGATGTTGCGCTCCCGAAGACCGCGCAGAATATCGGCCACAAGAAATGTGGCGTTGACTTCCTGGTCGCTTTTTTCCCATGTCAGCAGAAAATCGTTCAGGACCATATCCCCGCATTCAAGCTGATCAAGCTTACCGATAAGCCGTTTGATTTGGGTGATGTCCATTTTTTTCTCCTAATTCCCGATCCTAAAGTACATAGGGCGGCAAACCGGATTTTATTTTCCCAACATTACCTTTTCCAAATAAATCGTCGGCAATGCAGCATAAAAAGCCGCGCAGCGGACAAGGTCGGCCTTCCAGGTTTTCTCATTGGGTGCATGGGCCTGAGCCTCTTTTCCGGGTCCGAACCCAATGCAAGGGATTCCAAGCAATCCCATGATAGACACACCGTTGGTGGAAAAGGTCCATTTATCGACGCGGGGGTCTTGATCGAACAGACGCCGATAGGTGGCCACGGCCGCCTGGGTCACCTCGTGGTCTTCCGGCAATATCCAAGACGGAAAATAGCAATCGGTGGAATAGACCAGGCCCGTATAGGCGGGTTTGTCGTAATGATACAGGCAGACGTGGGCCTTGGCATCAATGACGGCGGGGAGGTCGCGGATCTGTTGCAGCGCCGACTCCTTATCTTCTCCGGCGGTCAGACGACGATCGATGGAAATATTACAGCCGTCGGCAACAGCACAGCGGGAAGGTGAGGTGTAGAAAATCTCAGAAACCGTCAGCGATCCGTTGCCTAAAAATGCATCGGTTTTCAGACGGGTATGCAATTGTTCCAGCTCCCCCAGGATACGTCCCATCCTGAAAATAGCATTGTCCCCTCGCTCAGGCGCACTGCCGTGGGCACTGACTCCTTTGACGTCGACCTTGATCTCCATGCGCCCGCGCTGGCCGCGATAGATGCCGCCGTCGGTTGGCTCGGTAGAAACCACAAATTCGGGTTTCAGGCCAAGTTCTTTGACGATATACTGCCAGCACAACCCATCACAGTCTTCCTCCTGAACCGACCCGACGACAACCAGCGTGTAGTCGCCCGTTAGCCCCAGGTCCTTGATAATCTTCCCGGCATAAACCATGGACGCCATGCCCCCTTCCTGGTCGCTGGCCCCCCGCCCGCCGATGGTCTCCTCGTCTTCAAATCCCTCATAGGGATCGAACTCCCAATTGTCGGGGTTGCCCACGCCCACGGTATCGACGTGTGCATCCATGGCAATCACGTGCTTGCCGTGCCCGATCCTCCCGTGCACGTTACCCATGGGATCGATTTCAACCGTGTCGAAACCGACCCGTTCCATCTCTTCCTTAATCCGCAGAACGACCTTTTCCTCATCGCCGCTTTCACTGGGGATGCGAATCATATCCCTTAAAAAAGCACTCATCCGGGACTTGTATGCTTCGGCCAGGGCATTAATTTTTTTAAAATCCAATTGAGTCAATATCTTCTATCTTCTTGAGGTAAAATCGGCATTTATTTAGCGTTTCGAAAAGCGGTATAATACAGGTTAAGGTTCCGGCAAATGCAGCGCAGGGTATTTGCCATACCAAAGAATTTCTCGATAATTGATGGGATCCGTCGCACCCTCGGTGTTGAAAAACAGTAATTTCGAGTCCGGTCCAATCCCCAGCGCTTGCTTTACTTTTTCAAAAGCACGGTGGTTGAGCAACAGGTCAATAAGACCAATGCCTACCGAACCGGATTCACCCGCCTCCACGGGTAGGTCTTCGCCCATGGGATTGGCCAGGATACGAATGCCGTTGGCGGCCACGTAGTTGTCACAACAAACGTAACCAGTCGTAAAATTCCTGAGAATTTCCCAACCCATCGGGTTCGGCTCGCCGCAGGCCAGACCGGCCATGATTGTAGTAAGATCACCGGTAACCGCATGGGGCCGGCCGTCTCCAGCGATAGCTGAGGCGAAAATACAAGCGGCGTTGTTGGGTTCCATAATGATAAATGCAGGCGGTCGTTCACGATAACGATTGACCAGGTATCCGACAACCGCGCCCGACATGGACCCGACCCCGGCCTGAACGAAAACATGGGTCGGCGCTGCTTTTTGAGCGGCCATCTGATCCACGGTCTCCTTGCCCATGGTCATATAGCCCTGCATGATCCACAGCGGGATTTCTTCGTATCCCTGCCAAGCCGTATCTTGAATCATATGCCAGCCGTTTTTTTCAGCCATGCCGTTGGCCAGGCGCACGGCATCGTCGTAGTTCAAGTCCGTCACTTCCACTTTGGCTCCGTGGGCCCGAATCGTTTCAACGCGGGACGGAACAGTACCCTTGGGCATGTAAATCACGGCGTCCTGGCGGAGCTGCTGCGCGGCCCAGGCAATTCCGCGACCATGGTTGCCGTCCGTGGCAGTGGTTAGGGTGATGCGGCCGATGCGTTGACGTGCCTCATCGCTGGTCAAGTAGGGAAAATCTGTTTCCGCTAACCTTATCCCCAGTTTTTGACAAATCAATTGGGCTACTGCATAGCTACCCCCCAACACCTTAAACGCCTTGAGATCGAATCGAGTGGATTCATCTTTAACGAAAATATCTTCAATCCCCCACGTCCGTGCCAATCTTTTGAGTGATATCAGCCGAGTGGGCTCGTAGCCTGGGAGCTGCCGGTGGAAACGAAGTACCTTTTCGGCGATTTCCTCTGAAAAGGCTTGCGGCGCGTTGCCGTTTTTTGGTTTTTGGATGAAGGATTGAAAGTTATAGTTTAAGATTTCCGTCAGCATAAAATATTTAAAGCACTAAAATAAGATCATATCAATGAAAAATTAACGATTGCCACTATGTGTAATTATCCACTATAATTGAAAAAATGTGTTAATCTCGACGGCAGTGCCGACCTCACCGACAGGGGGTCCCCATGATCCGCTTCATCCTAAATCGCGATCTTGTTTCCACCGATCTCGGGCCCGGCGTATTACTCTTGGATTATTTGCGGCGGGAATGCCGCCTCACCGGGACCAAGCAAGGCTGCCGTGAGGGCGACTGCGGTGCGTGCAGCGTGCTGGTGGGCCGGCTTACGGATGATCGGGTGCGGTATCGCTGCGTGGCCGCCTGCCTGATGCCCCTGGGTGAACTGCACGGCAAACACGTGCTGACCATCGAGGGCATCAACCTGAAGAGCCTGTCACCGGTTCAGCAGAACATCGTGGATGCCGGAGCGACCCAGTGCGGATTCTGCACGCCGGGTATCGTCATGGCCATGACGGGATTTCTCCTGGATAGCCCATCGCTCTGCCTGGCCGATGCAATGACCGCGCTGGACGGCAACATCTGTCGGTGTACAGGCTATGCCTCCATCCGCCGTGCCGTTCAAAACCTCGTCGACGGCCTGGCGCCTTTTCCGGCCGAGCCAATGCGGCGCCTGACACATCTGGTCCAGGCCGGCTATCTGCCCGCCTATCTGCTGGAAATGCATCAGCGTCTGGCGGCCATTGAACCCGTCACCAGGTTGCCTGCCGAGGGTGGCGTGCCGGTGCCCGTTGGCGGCGGCACGGATCTGTTCGTTCAGCGCCCTGACCGGTTAACCCGCCAGCCCCTGGTATTTCTCCACGATGATGCACGCCTTTCGGGCATCATCGTCGATAACAAACATATCCGTATTGGTGCCGCGACCCCGATCGAAGATCTCAAAGCCGATGCCCTACTCAATCAGATATTCCCTTTCTGGCGGAAGGCTCTGGATCACATGGCCTCGACGCCCATCCGCCATCGCGCCACCTTGGCGGGAAACATGGTCAACGCCTCCCCCATCGGCGATTTGACCATCATCATGCTGGCCCTGGGAGCCAGGCTGACCATTCGCGGTCCCCACGGCACCCGCAGGCTTGCCTTGGAAAAATTCTATCACGGATACAAATCCGTCGATCTGGCTGCGGATGAGTGGATCACGGAAATTGCCTTTGCCCGTCCATCTTCACAATGCCGTTTCAACGTCGAGAAAGTCTCACGTCGCCAACGGCTGGACATTGCCAGTGTCAACACCGCCATCGCCCTGGAAACAGACGGGAAACGAATCACAAACGCCCGGATTTCCGCCGGCGGGGTGGCGCCGATACCGCTTCTGCTGACCAAAAGCGCGGCCTGGCTGTTGGGCCAACCCGTTTGTTCTGAAACCCTGGCCGGATTGATAGATATTGTCGATTCGGAAATCGCGCCCATCGACGACGTGCGAGGCTCGGCCCGGTACAAGCGTCGCCTGCTGGGCCGATTGATGGTTGCCCATTTTAAGGCGTGTTTTCCAAAACTGGATCTTAAGGGATGGCTGCCATGAGCAGAACTGATTCCTATTCTCACGTGCGTGCCGAATCGCCTTTCGTGGACGATCTTCCCGAGCCGCGAGGGACCCTGCATCTGGCTGTTCTCGCATCACCCACGGCCCACGGGATTGTGCGTGGGCTGAAGATCGATGCTGCCCTGGCAGCGCCAGGCGTAGCAGGCGTTTTGACGGCATCGGACATCCCCGGAGAGAATCAGGTGGGAATCATGGCCGATGATGAACCCTTGCTGGCCGTGGATCGGGTTCATTACGTGGGCCATCCCCTGGCCATCGTCGCCGCCGACACCCCTGCCCGGGCTCGCCAGGCACTGGCCCGCATCGAGGTGGCAATCGATCCACTGCCGGCGGTCTTCGATCCGCGCCAAGCCGCGGCCAAAGGCGATCTTCTCACTCCACCGCGGACGGTCAGCATGGGTGACGTGGATGCGGTATGGGCCCAATGCACCACCATCGTCAGCGGACGCGTCGACACGGGTGCCCAGGCCCATGTTTATCTGGAAACCCAATCGGCTCTGGCCATTCCCCAACCCCGTGGCCGGATGCACATTTTCGCCAGCACCCAATCCCCATCCACCGTGCAGCGCACCGTCGCCCAGGTGTTGGGGTGCCCCATGCACGCCATTGCAGTGGAGGTGGGCCGCGTGGGCGGCGCTTTCGGCGGCAAGGAAGCACAGGCCACACCGTGGGCGGCAATGGCTGCCCTGGCCGCTCACCGGCTGCAACGACCGGTCAAGCTGGTGTTGGATCGTAAAGCGGATATGCAGATGACCGGTAAGCGTCATCCCTATTCCAGCGATTATCGCCTGGGATTGGATGCCGATGGTCGGTTTCTGGCATTCCAGGCCACCTATTACCAGAACGCAGGCGCATTCACCGATCTTTCCCCTGCCGTTCTTGAGCGCAGCCTGTTTCACGCCACCAACAGTTACGCAATTGCCAATGTTCGGGTTTCCGGCAAAAGCTGCCGTACGAACCTGCCGCCATTTACGGCATTTCGCGGTTTCGGCGCCCCCCAGGCCATGGTCGTCATCGAGGCGGCCATTGCAGCGGCGGCCGAGAAAACCGGCATGCCCACCTGGACCCTTCAGCGGAAAAATCTGCTTCGGCCTGGTACGCCATTTCCTTATGGCATGCATATGGACGGTGATGCCACGCGCCGTAGTTTTGATGCAGCCGTATCACAATTCGATCTCGAATCCCGGTATGCCGAAAATCAGCAACGCAACCAAGCCTCACCGTTTGTCAAACACGGTTTGGCCGTCATGCCGGTCTGCTTCGGTATTGCCTTTACGACCACCATGCTGAACCAGGCGGCGGCCCTGGTGCACATCTATAATGACGGTAGCGTCAGTGTCAGCACCGCGGCGGTCGAACTCGGACAAGATGTGAATAGAAAACTGCGAACTATCGTGGCGACGGCCCTGGGGATTGACCGGGAACGGATTCAGATTGAAAGCACGAGCACCATGCGGGTGGCCAACACGGCGCCCACGGCAGCCAGCACCGCAGCCGATCTGAACGGAACGGCGGCCCGGATGGCGTGTAAGACCCTGCGCTCACGCCTGACAACCCTTGCCGCCGAGCTTGAAGGCGTTCCGGCCACACAGATCACCATCCGCGAAGAACGGATCTGGATCGGTGATCAGCCCGGTTCCCTGACCTGGACAGATCTGGTACAGACCGCCCATAGCAATCGGATCGATTTGTCCGCGCACGCCTTTTACGCCACCCCCAACCTGCACTATGACCGTCAGCAGGAAAAAGGCCGACCATTTGCCTACCATGTCTGCGGCACCGCCGTGATCGAAGCCCGGCTGGACGTCATGCGCGGCACGGCATCCATCGAATCCGTTCAGATTGTCCACGATGCCGGACGCAGTCTGGACCTGTTGGTGGACCGCGGCCAGGTGGAGGGGGCTGTCGTCCAGGGTATCGGTTGGTGCACCATGGAAGAAGTCGTCTATGATGGAGACGGGCGGCTGCTGTCGGATACCCTGACCACCTACAAAGTGCCCGACATTTACTCGGCGCCTGAAAAATTCGAAGTGGTCTTTTTCGAGGAAGGCGCCAAATCCGGCGGCGTCATGGACAGCAAGGCTGTTGGGGAGCCACCGTTCATGTACGGCATCGGCGCCTTTTTCGCTATCCGGGCTGCCATTCGCACCCTCCGCGACATCCCATCCGACCGGATCCAGGCACCGCTGACCGGCGAACGGATATTACGGCTTCTCGACGGTGAATAGGTGATTGCTGCACGGTCCCAGCAATCTTCAGCCCCCCGGCCCCAGGAGGGCCATGGCAGATCCAGAAAAAAACACCACCCTCCCCCCTCCCTTGCGCGACCTAAACTTGTTTTTAAAATATTCCCTTTTCTCCATCGACTAGACCACTTGATCAACACCGGCTTTTCCCCTATGTCCTGAAAATCACGCATTTGGAAATTGCAATTTCGCCACCGCCTGATTTAAAATAGGTACCACTTCCAGCAAATAAAGAAAGTCACCTGATGAATGATAAAAAGAAAGCCAAACAGGCCGTCCCGGGCAAGGCCAAAGCACCGGCCAGACGGGTGAAGAAAACCAAATCAACCTCAAAGGCGGTCAGGCATTTTCCCATCGTCGGCCTGGGCGCTTCGGCCGGCGGCCTGCAGGCCCTGAAAAGTTTCTTCAGTCATGTGCCCGAAAAGTGCGGCATGGCCTTTATCGTCCTGGTCCACATGACCCCCAAGCAGCCCAGCATCATGCCCGATCTGCTGCAGAAAGTGACCGTCATGCCGGTGGAGACCGCCCAGGACGGTCAAGTCATCGAAGCCGATCACGTTTACGTAATCCCGCCGGATAAGGAGATCAGTGTCTTCCGCGGCAAAATCCAGCTCCTGGATGTGGTGGAACGGCACTCCACATTGTCCATTGACGCGTTCCTGCGATCACTGGCTCAGGACCAGGGCTCCCGGGCCGTAGCCGTGGTGCTGTCCGGCACCGGTACGGACGGCACCCTGGGCATCAAGGAAATCAAGGCCAACGACGGACTGGTGCTGGTTCAATCGGAGATCTCGGCCGATTACGACGGCATGCCCCGCAGCGCCATCACCACCGGCCTGGTCGACATCATCCTGTCCCCCGAGGAGATGCCGCACCGGCTCACCCAGTATTTTGCATTGCATCCCGTTACGTCCAAGCCCCCCCTTGCCAAAAGCGACCAGCGGACCTGGCTGTATAAAATTTTCGGCATCTTACGTTCTCAGATCGGACACGATTTTTCACAGTACAAGCTCAACACCCTGCTGCGCCGCATCAACCGCCGCATGGGTCTCAACCAGATCCAGGACCATGAGCAATACATCAACCTGCTGCGGGGAAACCTCGAGGAAGTGGAGGCCCTTTTTCGCGAACTGCTCATCGGGGTAACCAATTTCTTCCGCGACCCGGAATCCTTTGTTCCACTACACCCTGCGCCCCGACGGGGTCCTGGTGCTGGGTTCTTCGGAAACCATCGGCAGTTTTTCGAACCTGTTCGACATATTGGACAAAAAGTGGAAGATCTTTCGGCGGATCGAGATTCCCGAGGAGCTGCGCCAGCAGATCGAATTTCCCAGCGGCCCCTCCACCACCGACATAGCCCTGGCCAACGGCAAGCTGGTACCGACCGAGGAACCCAAGATCAACCTTTCCCTGATCACCCAACGGGCCATTCTCGAGCAATTTGCGCCCACGGCGCTTCTTGTGGATGCCAGGGGGACGATTCTGCATGTTCAGGGTCGCACCGGTAAATACCTGGAGACCCCCAGCGGTCCGCCCACTCACAATATCCTGGACATGGCCCGGCAGGGGCTGCGCTTTGAACTGTCCTCGGCCCTGAGGGCCGCCAAAGCGTCTAATCAGGCTGTGACCCATAAAAGGAAGAGCTGCAGTCGCTCAACGAAGAACTGCAGACGGTCAACGCCGAACTCCAAAGCAAGGTAGAGGAGCTGTCCGCGGCCCATGACGACATGCGCAATCTGCTGAACAGTACGGAGATCGCCACGGTTTTCGTGGACAACAGCCTGCGGGTCAAACGCTTCACCCCCCAGGCCACGGCCATCATCAACCTCATCCAGACCGACATCGGCCGGCCCCTGCAACATGTGTCCACCAACCTCGCCAATACGCATATGATCGCCGACCTGGAAACGGTCCTGAAAAACCTGACCCCCCAAAAGGCCGAGGTGCAGACCAACAGCGGAGACTGGTTTAAAATGCACATCATCCCCTATCGCACCACGGACAACCGAATTGACGGCGCCGTACTCACCTTCACCGTCATCAATGAGGAAAAGCAGGCCCAGGCGGTCCTGACCACCTCTAAAACGGAGATGGAACAGGCCTGGCAGCTGGTGCGCAATGTCTTCGACATGAACGAAGATCCCATGGCCGTGCTGGACGCCGAGGGCAAAATCGTCCTGGCCAATGCGTCCTTTGCCCGGTTGATCAACCTGCCCGAGGAAAAAATCGCCGGGCTGGATGTGTTCGACATTAACAACGGGTTGCTGGCGGCCACCGACTTGAAGTCCCGCCTGGCCGAAGCAGCCGAAAAAAAGAAGGATTTTACCATCGCCGCCAAGGAGATCACGCAGACCGACGGGGCCGACAACTATTTCATCAACGGGCGGATCATCCGCATCGACGATGCCCAGCCCTACCGGATCCTATTACAATTTATGAAAAAAATATAAGAGGAGCAAACCATGCAGGCCTGTCCCCCCCCCGAAAAGTTCGACAGGCTGCGCCGGCAGGCGGAGGAACGCATTCAAGAGAGTCAACAGCAGAATATTCCCCTCCCTGACGATATGCTGGACCTGATCCACGAGCTTAACATCCACCAGGCAGAACTTGAAATTCAAAACGAAGAACTCAAGCGAGCGCAGCGGGAACTTAGCGATCTTCATCAACAGTATGAACGGCTTTATCAATTCGCGCCATGCGGCTACGTAACCCTGGACCCCCATGGCGTGATCACGCGCGTCAATCATACCGGGGCCGGCCTGCTGGGCGCCCCACGGCAATCGCTGCTGCAGTCGGCCATAAGCGATTACCTTGCCGCCGGCTGGCCGGACACCTTTCTGGAAGCCCGCCACAACGCCGCCAAGACCGGCGAACCACAATCCCTGGAACTGCAGCTGAAAAGGGAAAAGCGATCGCCGCTGTGGGTCCGCGCCGATATCACAACCGAGCGGGATGAAAGCGGCGCGACCCTCCAGTGGCGCGTGGTGCTGATGGACATCAGCCGCGAAAAAGAGGCCGAGGAAGAAAAACAGCAACTGGAAGACCGGCTGCGTCAGGCCCAGAAGATGGAGAGCATCGGCACCCTGGCCAGCGGCGTGGCCCATGATTTCAACAACATTCTCAGCATCATCGTGGGCAACACCGAGCTGATGGCGGATGCTCTGCCCACCGTGAGCCCGTTGATTGACAACCTGAAGGAAATCCGCTCGGCCGCCATGCGGGCCCGCGGGGTGGTCCGGCAGCTGCTGGCCTTTGCCCGCAAGGGTGATACACGGCAGACCCCCTTGGACATCGCTGCCGTCGTGGGCGAGTCCCTGACGCTGATCCGGTCCACCCTGCCCGCCAATATCCATATCCAGCCCCACCTGCCGGAAGGCATCGCTCCGGTCATCAGCAACCGCACCCAAATCCATCAGCTGATCATCAACCTGTGCAGCAATGCGGCCGACGCCATGCTTCCCGCGGGCGGAACGCTCACCGTGGAGATGGCCAATGTCACCCTTGATGCTGCGGACGCCGGCCGTTATGGCCGCCTGCAACCCGGTGCGCACGTCAAGCTGGTGGTGGCCGACACCGGCTGCGGCATGGACAGCGACACCATCGAACACATCTTCGACCCCTATTTCACCACCAAGCCGTTCGGCAAAGGCACGGGCATCGGCCTGGCCGTGGTGCATGGCATTGTCGAGCAGCATGGCGGCGAGATTCGCGTGGAAAGCCAGACAGATCAGGGCACGGTGTTCACCATCCTGTTCCCGGCGTTTCTCGGCCCGGTGGTGAACGAAAGCACCGGGCCACCGGATCTGCTCCGTGGCCATGAGCACATCCTGCTGGTGGATGACGATACCGATATTGCAAAGCTTGGCCAACTCTTGCTCAGTCGGCTGGGCTATACCGTCACCGCCCTCACCGACCCTAACGAAGCGTTGGAAACGGTGCAGGCCGATCCATGGGCCTTCGACCTGGTGATCACGGACATGGCCATGCCCCGTTTGACCGGCGATATGCTGGCCAAGAGGCTGCTTGAGCTGCGGCCGGGCCTGCCCATTCTCCTGTGCACGGGACACAGCGATTCCATCGATGAAATAAAAGCCCGCCAAATCGGAATTGCCGGTTTTTTGATGAAACCTTTGGGCGGAATCGATTATGCGACGGCCGTGCGCCAGGCCATCGACCGGGCTAAAACGACGAGCAATCCAGCAACAGAATGAAATCCCGTAACAAAAGCGAGGCCCCAATGCCTGTTTCTCATCAACCGGACAAAAAATTCGACAGGCTGCGCCGGCAAGCCGAGCAGATGATCAACCCAAACAGACCGCTGGATGTTTCCTCCCCTGACGATATTCTGGAGCTGATCCACAAGCTTCAAATTCACCAGGCCGAACTGGAAATCCAAAACGAAGAACTTAAGCGAGCGCAGCTGGAGCTTTCCGACGTCTATCACCAGTACGAGCAGCTTTACGAATTCGCCCCGTGCGGTTACGTGACCCTGAGCCCCAAAGGTCTTATCACCCGCATCAACCTCACCGCTTTCAACCTGCTGGGAACGCCTAAAAGAAAAATATTAGAAACGGCTTTCAGTCGGTACCTCACCAGCGCCTGTCAGGGTTCATTTCTGGAGGCCCTCCGCAAGGCCGGACGGATCGGTGAGAAACAACGGGTCGAGATGCAGCTAAAAAGGAAAAACGGTCCACCGCTGTGGGTACGGGCCGATATCACGGCCGACCGGGATAAAAATGAAGTGGTCGTCCAGTGGCGCGTGATGCTGATGGATATCGCCCGCGAAAAAGATGCCGAGACGCAAATCCGCCAACTCAACCAAACCCTTGAACAGCGTGTTGCTGAGCGGACGGCCGAGCTGGAACAGCGTGCGGGCCAGCTTCAACAACTGACGTTCGATCTGACCCAGACCGAGGATCGTGAACGAAGGTACCTGGCGGCGATTTTACACGATGATTTTCAGCAGCAGGCAGCCTTTATCAAAATGACGCTTGACCGGCTGAACAGCCGGCCGGATGCCGACATGCAAGACCAACTCGTGCGACTGTCACAGTTCACCGGCGAGTTCATCGACAAAATGCGCCATCTGGCCTATACGCTCAATCCACCCATGCTCAAACATAACGGCCTGCTGGCGGCCCTGAAGGGACTGGCCAGCGATATGCTTCTGCATCACGGGCTGGCCGTGACCCTGCGCGCCCAGGCCGAAGCGGAACCTGTTTCACCGGTATTAGCCTCGATATTGTATCGTTCAATCAGGGAGTTACTTTTGAACGTGGTCAAACATGCCGATGTAAACACGGCGTTGGTCGAGATCCGCATCCGGAACAAGCGAACGCTGATCAAAGTGACCGACAAAGGTAAGGGATTTGATTACCCTGCAGCCAGAAACGGTAAGGGTTGTATGCCGGGGTTTGGTTTGTATAACATCGAGGATCGCATGTTGTTTCTGGGCGGTAGCATGCAGATCACGACCAAACCCGGCAAAGGCTGCAGGGTCGTGTTGACGGTACCCAGAGAGATATCAACGCATTCAAACGCGCCTCTAAAGCCAAGCCGAACCGCCACCGGGAAGCAATCAACGGCGTCTGAAGCAGTCGGGCCGACTGACAGACCGAACGGCGAAAACGCCGTTCGGATCCTGCTGGTGGAAGATCATCAGTTGATTCGCAAGGGGTTGATCGGGCTGCTGCATAGCCACTCGAACCTGACCGTCGTGGGCGAAGGCGTCGATGGCCTCGAGGCGATTAAGCTGGCGGACCGATTAAGGCCTGACGTGATCCTCATGGATGTCACCATGCCCAATATGGATGGGATTGAAGCCACGGCCCGAATCACTCGCCGGCATTTAGATACCCGCATCATCGGTTTGAGTATGCACAACGATGAAGACACCCGCCAAAAAATGATCAATGCCGGTGCAGTAGCCTTTCTGGCCAAAACCGATTCACCGGAGAGCTTAATAGAAACCATCCATCGCGTGAATCGAGACCTCAGAAAATGAAGCCGGCATAGTTGACAACGTTGACAGTTATTATATGGTTATATAGGTTAATCATCTACTATTTTGCCCAATTCTATCCAGATTAGTTGCATACCACGCCCGAGAAAGAATTTCGAGACATGAGCGACTATTCCATCATAATCGCCGATGACCACGCCATGATGCGTGAGGGCATCCGAATAATATTGAACGAAATGAATGGGTTGGCAGTATTGGGAGAGGCCGGAGACGGCCTGGAACTACTCAGGCTGTTGAAAAAAACGGTTCCCGATATGGTAATCCTGGATATCTCCATGCCTGGATTGCGGGGCATTGAAGTGGCCCGGGAAATAAAAAACCGTTATCCGGATATCCACATTCTCATGCTCAGCATGCATAAGAGCGAGGAGTTCTTGTGCATGGCCTTGGCTGCCGGAGCACAGGGTTACCTGCTAAAGGAGGACTCGGGTAACGAACTGCTCAACGCCGTCCAAAAGATAAGAAAAGGCGAAACCTATCTATCAAAAAAACTGGTCGCCAATTTTTCATCATCTATCCTTTCCATTTGTCGAGGCAACTATGAAGCCACCATCAGTCCGCTGACTCACCGAGAACGCCAGGTATTGAAGATGATCGCTGAGGGCAAAACCGATCGACAGATCAGCGATCTCTTATGCATCAGCGTCCGCACGGTTCACCGCCACCATGCCAACATTCGAAACAAGCTCAACCTGAAGCATACCGCGGATTTAGTACGATATGCCATTTCCCAGGGATACGTCGACAATATTTGACGAATCCGTCCGAACGGTGGCTGTTTACGACGTCTTCAACGATTGAAGCGCGATGTTGACCAATCCATCCCCAAAAGACCCGTCACTCAGAGTCAAACGCGTGCGCCGGAAATGCATCGCTGGGTGCAAGGCAGTACTGCTGCCCCCGTTCGTTGACTGCGTTTGGCATCCTGTCAATAAAATATCATACTGAGTATTTTTACCCATAGGCAATGTACTAATTGGGCAGTTTTGCCAATTGTATTGTATCCATTGCTCGCAGTATAAAATAAGTCTGACAGGCGATCGTTTCCCTTCCTGCAATTCGGTCGGATAACAAGCGATACAACAAACAATAATGACCCTGTGCATGTAAACGTTGAAAAATAGACGTAAGACAGCATGGAAAATCGAATTCAGATCGCATCAGCCATGAATAAAAATGCAAGAGGATGATAGCCATGTTCACTACCAAACACAGACCGCGAATGGCATCGGGACACGACATCGATGATCCGCCTCCATTGAATCAGCATTGGCAGCAATCGAACGGCGTCAGGAATGATCCCACCACCAGCCACATTCTGATTGTGGATGATGATCCGGAGCTCCTCAATCTGGTGTCACGTATGGTTGCCTGCTTGGGATACGCTTCCGAGGTTGCAGGAGACGCTATGGATGCGCTTGTTTACCTGAAAAAGAGGTATTACAATCTCGTGCTTACGGATTACAATATGCCCTTTATCGATGGTTATCAACTGGCGGATCAGATTAAAAGATGCAACGCCGGGACGAAAGTGATTATCATGACCGGCCATTGTGAGGAGGCGATCATAACCATGCTGAACGCATCCGATGCAGTGGATGGGTTGTTGCTCAAGCCTTTCAATCTAGTTACCTTGAAAGAAAAAATCGATGTCGTAAGCCAACTGCAGGTTGACTCGTTGGCGATTTAACGCATCCCTATCCGTAAACGGCTAATTTACCAATTCTTTGGATGGCCACCAACGACAAAACAGGTAAACGGCAACTAACATCTTACCAATTATTTGCGAACATCACTTACACAACCCAGTTAAAAAGTGAACCCTCAATAGACGATCGCGAATCCATTATTGACGGGATAATTGAATAAAATTTTGAGGATACTGGCAGCGTTAGCCAGGGTCAGCCTTTTGCTGAACAAGCTATCAGCAGCCAAATGCCTTTCGTCCATATTAAAAAAGGAAATGATATGGCCAAAAATTTTCGCGTTTGAACCAAGGAGATCATCATGAGCAGCCAAGCGAAGCATCCTCGCGTATTGGTGGTGACGCCGGAAGTGACCTTTGTTCCTCACGGCATGGGACCGGGAGCGCGGTCGATTTCCGCGCGGGCCGGCGGATTGGGCGATATATGCACGGCCCAGATTCATGCCTTGTTTGAGGCGGGTTTCGATGTTCACTTAGCGATGCCCAACTATCGCAACGTATTCAAGATCAATGCCCATCGTATGCCGGGAGTGGATCTGCATTCCCGTATGCGGGAGCTGCCAGAAAGCCGGATCCATCTGGCCCAGGATCGGTCTTTCTACTATCATCCCAAACTGTTCCTATCCACCGACTGGGATACGATCCGCATCGCCCTGGCATTTCAGCGCGAGGTGATCAACCTGATTATTCCGGAAGTCCAGCCGGATCTGATTCATTGTTATGACTGGATGACCGGATTGATCCCGGCCATGGCCCGCCGTATGGGAATCCCCAGTGTCTTTAGCATGTATCGGCTCGACTCCCCCCAGCTACTGCTATCAACCATCGAAGAGCGGGGGATTGATGCCGCCGCCTTCTGGCAACATTGTTATTATTCCCGCATGCCCGTCAACTACGAAGAGACGCGCACCACCAATCCGGTGGACATGCTGACCACAGGGGTGTTTGCCGCCCACCTGGCCACCGCCTTTAGTCAGACCTTTCTGAACACCCTGATGGATGGACAGGATCGTGGGGCTCCTCCCATGCTCAAGGCCGAGCTGTTCAACAAACTGCACGCCGGGACGCTTTCGGCCATTGCACCGGCACCGGACCCGTCCTTCAATCCAGCAACGGATCGGGCCTTGATTCGGGCTTACGGCCCGGATTTCCATGCGGTCGTCAAGCCGTACAATAAATTGTACCTCCAGGAAAGCATGCACCTGCCCATGGATTCGACCGTCCCGGTTTGTTTCTGGCCCACGCGCCTGGATGGGGCACGACCCGGCTGGCGGCTTTTAGCTGATACCTTAGAGACGATCTTGGAACGCTACCGTGAGCAACACTTGCAAGTCGTATTTGTGGCTGAAGGCGATTGCCAGGATCAATTGCGGACCCTGATCGATCGTCTGCATGCCGGAACTCGGGTGGCGGTGTGTGATTTCGATGCCCGGTGCTACCGACTGGCCTATGCCGGTTCGGATTTTGTGCTCATGCCCCTGTACCTTGATCCCTGTGCGCTGCCTTGCAGGATCGGCCAACGCTATGGGTGCCTGCCCATCGGCCATGATGCAGGCGCCATCCACGACTGCGTCGAGCACCTGGACGCAGGAGCCAACCGCGGCTCCGGATTTTTGTTCAAGCATTTCGATGCCGCCGGCCTGCTCTGGGCCATCGACCAGGCCATGGCCTTTTACGCGCATCCGCCTGAGTGGCGAGCCTGTCAGGTAGAGCGGATCATGACTGAAAGCCTGTCGCGCTTTGACCCCGACGAAATGGCCCGTCAGACCGTAAATCTCTATGGATGTGCCCTCGATCGACCGCTGGTGAAACCGTTGACGGAATCGGATCTCGCGCTTGAACCGCAGATTGCGGCCTGATGCAGTGGTGTCAATTCTTCTTCAATGTGGAACGTACGCTTAGGTTTTTAAAAAAAATTCTAAAGTATCTGAAAGATCTGCCGATAAAAATATTTTAATGCTTCAAAATCAACTTATAGACGGGGCCTCTTAATGGGTGGGGGCCTTGTCACTTTTAGCACCCCGCATGAAGACCGGCCCCTTAAGGCCGGTCTTCCATATTGATGCCATCGAAACGATGTTTCATCGGATTCATAAAGCTCGGCAATCGAATACATACCGTGTTTGCCATTCCGGCGGAGCCCGGAATCCAGGCATGTAGTGGTGAATCAGTCGCTTAAGGATTGGGGATGTTCGTATTTTCTTACAAAGGTATTTATCTTCTTTCTTCTATATCCTTTTTTCTGACAAAGTCTTTTTCCCGTAGTGTGGATTTAACCCACCCATTAGATATTGGTATGTAGTCCAACCCCTACCCTTTTTTGAATGAATTGTGATCGACATGATTTAGTCTGCACCACCGTTTAAGCGATGGTGCATCTTACATTGTATGGAATCCTATGGATCAGCCAATCAGCGAGTTTCAGGAATTTTCTTTCCTCAACCAGACTCATGCAGAAACGGTAGAGCAGGCAATAATATCCGTCCGGCATTAAATTGATGGATCGCATATCAAAAAGCTTTTTTTCAGCCCACGTGTAAAGACGCATGTCATCCGTACGAACCGCAATATATCGTAAACTCATCAGTGCAGCTTTTTTCATTCGTTTCATATTGGTCCATCCCCAATTTTCTGTATTGCTTCGGATCATCGGAAATCCACTTCAATCGTTTTTGCATTGGCGTGCAGCGATATTGCTCAGTAAGGCCAGCACACAGAAACCGTAGAGTAATGCCAGAAGCTTTAAATCCAATATGGGTAAAAAAGGAGGGGATTCATAGTAAGAACCTACCCATTATCAATGCTCGTTCATCGCCGCATTGACCGCGTTGACCGCCGCTTTACCGTCGTCGAAAAGCAACAGCGCATTAGTTGTTGTTCAGTACGAAACCGGTGGCACAGGCAGCAATCCCGGAGTAGGAATTGAGCACGGCAATGACCACCGAGATGACGAATACTTTCTGCATTCAACCGCCGAAGCAATCATACAGGGGAATTCACCAGAGCGCTTCCAATCGGCATGTTTTTTTCGTTACCTGGACGGTGCTGCTTGTGGTACATGGGTCCATCATTCATTCTCAACAGGAGCGAATCCATTGCCGTGGGACACAATTTATCTGGGATGTATTGCTTTTGCTGCCGGGTTGGTCCAGGGATTCAGCGGATTCGGCGTGGTACTGGTGGCCCTGCCACTGATGGCGCTGATTATCGATGTCAAAATCGCCATTCCACTCGTATTGATGCTGGGCATGGTGGTGAACATCATCCTGGCGATGCAATTGGCCCGCAATATTGAAATCCGTGAGTGTCTGCCCCTGATCGTCATGTCTTTGCCAGGCATCCCGATAGGGGTCTACACCTTAAAAGTCGTGGGACCACGGCCGCTGGAAATGCTGGTGGGCATCGTCATTCTCCTCACCGTTGGCACATTTTTGTTTTTGAAACCCGGCGCCAGAAAGCTGTCCAAAGGCTGGGGCTGGATCGCAGGACTGGCCGCCGGCTTCCTTGGCGGCAGCATCGGCGCAGCAGGTCCGCCGGTGATCATTTATACCACCCTGCAACCATGGGCCAAACACAAGATCAAGTCCACCATGGTCGGGTTTTTCTTCATCCTCGGGCTTGGGATTATTATCACGCATCTGATTTCAGGTATCATTACCCCCACCGTCTGGCGCTACTGGACTATCTGTGTGGGGCCGCTTGCACTGGGCGTACTACTCGGTATTGGCCTTTACGGCCGAAGCAGTGCAACCATTTACCAGCGGATTGCCATGCTCCTTCTGGCAATCCTCGGTCTTCTCCTGTTGCTCAAAGGATAAGGCGCCTTCGGCCAATATCAAAATAGACCATGGAAACATCGCCATGACAGTCGTCATCCTTACGATATTATCGCTTTTGCTGGTGGGTCTGACCCTGCTGCCCATGTGGCGACACGAGGCGTGGTGGATACGGTCCTGGGATTTCCCTCGTTTTCAGTTATCCGTTGTTGCGCTGATCATCATCGCTTTCGATCTGATGCTTCTGGATTTTTCGGTAACAGGACCATTATTTCTTGGTACGGATGATGGTAACGACCAGCCAGAGCCCCAATACCACGGACAACAGATACCCGATCACCCCCAGTGCCGGAAAGCCAAACAGATAGGGGCCGATGCCTGTGGTGATGATCATGGACGACCCCATTATAATGGCCGCAACAATGATCGCCATGGTCAATCGATTGGACGCATTCTCAATCGACTGGGCCAGTTTTTCCAGTTTGTTGTGGTTGAGTTGCAGTCTCAGATCACCACTGTCCAACTTGCTGATGATCTGCTGAAGCTGGCGGGGAATTTCTCGTTGATAGGACCACAGATTGGCGAAAGAATTTCGCAGATTACGCCAGATGACGTCAGGCTGAAAGCGGGCCTTTGCCAGACGCTTCACGGATTCACGGACCTCGGCAATCACATTGAGCTCCGGATAAACCTGCCTGGCCGCCCCTTCGGCAGTCACCAGGGCCTTGATCATGATCACGTAATCGGTCGGTAGACGCAGCTGATGATTACGGATAATGACCATCACATCCATCAGCATCTGTCCAATTTCAACATCCTTAATGGGCAGCGCATGGTAGGTGTCGAGCAGAGACAACAGATCCCTTTCGAGCGATAGCGGATGTTGATCACCACCCGTTGGTTGACATAATCGAAGGAAACCACGACACACTACCCACCTCGACGGTTTTCCTCAAAGTGTAGAAATAATACGCAACCGACACCCATTGCAAGGACAATCCCTGCAAGTTCTCGGATGGACACACCGAGATGGAAAATTAAATTTGACACTGGTTCTGCCAGACGGGAGCCGATCGCTCATTCCGGCCGATTGGACTGATCTGAATGAAGGCAACTCCACAGCGACTATCCGCCTTCCGGCATCTAATTTGATTGCCACTACAAGCCACTTGCTCCATACACGCAATATAGTGGATGCTCTTCTTTGTAAGCTCAATTCTTCAAAACAAGAATCGAAAAAAGCTTCAAAGGAGGGCCGCAATCATGCCAAGACAAATGCAACTTTGGGCCACCCCAAAAGAATCGCCTCAGTCTCAGAAAATTTGGAGAAACCTCGAACATCAGCTTCAAAAAGACGTCATCGCCGCTCTGGCAAACCTGATTTGCAAAATGGTTCTTTCACAAGACGCAAATCAGAGTCAGGAGGAAAGCCATGAGCGATAGCAGAAAAGTAACATCAACCCACTTGCAACGATGCGCATACGTGTATGTACGTCAATCAACAGCCGCTCAGGTTGAATATAACCGAGAGTCTACCGATCGACAATATAAGTTGGTCGACCGAGCCATTGGTTTGGGTTGGCCCAAGCAACAGGTAACGGTTATAGATGACGATCTTGCTCAATCCGGATCCAGTACGATACAGCGCAGTGGATTTACAACAATGACCGCAGAGGTTGCCTTAGGCCAGGTTGGACTGATTCTTTCCATCGAGGTCTCCAGGGTAGCCCGCAACAACGCGGATTGGTATCGACTGCTTGATTTGTGTAGTGTCACCGACACGCTGATTGGTGATGAGGACGGCTTGTACCATCCGGGGCTTTTCAATGATCGACTGCTACTTGGATTGAAAGGAACCATGGCCGAGGCCGAACTGCATGTGATACGTGCCAGGCTCGAAGGAGGCATTCGCAATAAGGCAGCCCGTGGTGAATTGCGCCGTGGGCTACCAGTCGGTTTTATCTGGGGTGAACAGGATGGTGAAGTCCTAATGCATCCAGACCAGGCAGTCACCGGAGCTATTCGTACTGTTTTTGAAAAATTTGCTCAGATAGGGTCAGTCCGCCAAGTATGGCTTTGGTTCCAATCCAACCAACTGAATTTCCCACTGCAAACAACCACTTTGCCAGAGATAACATGGGTTGCGGCCAGTTACCACGCCATTCACTCGGTCTTAACGAATCCGGTCTATGCAGGCGTTTATGCTTATGGTAAAACAAAACAAGAATCCTTCGTGGATGAATTCGGGCAGGTAAAAAAACGAGTCAAGCGTTTGCCTCAAAAACAATGGGCGGTATTGATCCAGGATCACCATAAAGGATTTATCGACTGGGAGACCTACGAGATGATTCAGGCTCGAATTGCCAAAAACACCAGACCTGTTGAACATCAAGCCACAGGAGCTGTTCGAGAAGGTGCGGCGCTGCTGCAAGGTCTCGCCACCTGTGGCAAATGCGGTCGTCGGCTCAGAGTTTACTACCAAGGGAAGTATTCTACTCCCGGATATTATTGCGCTGCGAGTCAAGCCATGGAAGGTCGGGCTCGTTATTGTATGCGTGTCGGTGGTGTCAAAATCGATGAAGCAGTAGGCAATGCTTTCCTTGAGGCCATCACTCCTGCCGCAATGAAAGCGGCGTTGCTTGCCGAGAAAAACATTGCAGCGGATTATGACGCTGCTCTTGAACAATGGCGTCTGCAAGTTGAACGAACCAGGTACGAGGCTGATCGTGCACAACGTCGCTATCATGCAGTAGAGCCAGAAAATCGTCTTGTGGCTCGCACATTAGAGACACAGTGGGAATTATCTCTAAGCGATCTCAAAGATGCAGAGAGAGAACTTGAGCGGCGTCAAAAGCAAAGACCTGGAAAATTAACACCTGAGCAGCGCAACAGCATTCTTAGTTTGGGTAAGGATCTCAAACGCGTTTGGCAAGCACCCACGACAACTGATCGCGATAGAAAAGAGCTGCTTCATATTCTTCTTGAAGAAGTAAACATCTCTTTAAAACGAAAAGAGAACAAAGCTCATTTGATCCTGCGATGGAAAACAGGCAATATCTGTGAGCACGAAGTAAATTTGCAATATAAAAACGTTCCCCCTCTCCGGACTGATCAAGACACTATCGAGCTTGTGCGCCGTCTTGCCGCGCACTATCCTGATGCAGTTATTACCGGCATACTCAATCGGCAAGGTAGAAAGACCGCTCGCGGTGATCGGTTCACCGCAAACAAGGTCGGAAATTTACGCCGGTATTGGAAAATCCCCCGATTCGATGCTTCGACGGTTCCCACCGATGGAAAATTGGTAACGATCACAAAGGCGGCCGAAATACTCGGCATTGCTGCTTCAACAGTCCATCGCTGGCTTGCTGACGGTTTCATCGCCGGTGAACAGATCACAGCAGGAGCACCCTGGCAAATTCGCATGACTGATGATCTGCGGTCTCGCTTTATCGAAAAAGCCCCCGAGGGATACGTGACGATGAAGGAAGCCAAAAGCATTCTCGGTGTTTCACGGCAAACGGTGTTGCAACATGTAAAGCGCGGGGAGCTAAAAGCCGTTCATGTTCGTCGCGGCAAACAAATTGGCTTATATATTAAAGTGTTAAGCAAACAGATAGGTCTCTTTTAATCCTTTCATAAAAAGGGGGGCATTATGGCGAGGGCTCCAAGCAGACTGTGCATCAGCGCATCGCTGTCTTTTTCCACCACTGCACGCAACAGCTCGGTCAATTCAAAACGATCCTTTTCCGTCAACCGGCCCACCATGCCCCAGTCGATAATGCACAGATTCATCTGCTCCGTTACCAGCAAGTTGCCCGGATGCGGATCGGCATGAAAAAAACCATCTTCGAGTATCTGCTTGGTCGCCGCGGCCAATCCCTGCTTGGCAATCTGCTCGCCATCATAAATCGATCCGGGAACGATTTCAGCGTACCTGGCACCCTGCACAAACTCCATCACCAGTATTTTTTCGGTAGAATAATCCTCATACCCGTCAGGCACATAAACGGGGGTATCGGCTGCGTTTGCCCTGGCGATCTTCATATTTCGCAACTCTGCCCTGAAGTCGAGTTCGGTAACCATGTGCCTTCGAATGATCTGAACCAGTTCAGGCAGATCGTACGATTTCAGTTCTTCAAATTTCTTGTCCAGAAAGTCCGCCAACGTTTCCAGGATGTCCAGGTCCGCCTGAATCATGTCTTGAATTCCAGGCCGTTGAATTTTAACCGAGACGATGTCTCCCTCCTGCCTGAGCACCCCCTTGTGGACCTGGGATAAGGATGCCGCGGCAATGGGCTCGACATCGAAGACCGAGAACACCTCATCGATGGTTTTTCCCAGGTTATCCTGAACCACCTGTTCGACTTCGGCCAACGAGACCCCCGGTACCGCATCCTGGAGTTTTTCAAGCTCATCCAGCAGCTCGCTGGGCAACAGATCCGGCCGCAGACTCATGATCTGACCGAATTTGACAAACGTGGGGCCTAAATCTTCAATTGCGGATCGGATGCGTGCATGCACGCCAATGTCCGCTGGTGTCGTGCTGATTTTTCGTACCAGCCCGGCACCGGGAAGTTCGATGTGCTGAACAATCTCTTCGAATCCATACTTTGCCAAGATCGTCACGATCTCTCTAAAGCGTTTAATATTTCTCAAATCATTCAATTGCATAGGCACGTCCTGGTTAAAGGATTGAAATCTATGAAAGTGAGATGCAAAAGTAACCATACTGGTGCGTAATGTCCAGCCAAGCCTGAAGATTTACGCACCGTCGGCATTCCCCCAACGGGGGATAGAATTGTGTTGCGCATCAGACTGGAATCGCAATTCGCTTCCCACGGTATGCAGGTTTAACAGACAGTCTTTCCGGTGATACAAAGGCAACTACACCCGATACAGCGCGTCTTTACGGTATCGACCTTATGTTAATTCTGTTCACAAAGACACAGTATATTTTATTCAGAAACGGCGGAAACACCGCCAACCCCATTTATGGCAAAGCCAAAACACAAATGAAAGGAAAACGACATGACTGACATGCCGATGAGAGATACAACCGGAAAATGTGTTGGTGACTGCAATGATCAGGTAAGTAAAATTGATGAATCCGTGGGTGTGCGCATGCCTGGCCATGACCAGACTGGTCTTGGCCAGAATCAGATCACATCCTGATCTACGCGTCTGTTCAGCCAATTGTTCGATGGCGTGTCCTCGAGACGTATCTATTGAGATATGACGAATATAGACCGCCATGATACGATCCGGGTTCTCACTATTTGCAGCGACCCTGGTTCTTTTTCAATCGGGCGCGCATCATTATCTGCCACCGCCTGAAGCCTGGTATGCCTTAGGGGGATTATGCTCAAGATCGAGCAGGGACTGCAGCGTCACTCGTATCTTCTTCTAAGATCTCTTCCACATAAATGCTGTCTACCAATACGACAGAACAGGCCACCAAGGGAATCGCCAGCACAACACCGATAAAACCAATCAGATCCAAGATGATTTGAGATCCGTGTAGACCAGGCGCGCATCTTCGTGTTTACGCCGGATACCGTCCAGGTCGATGGTCGGCTGTGTCTCGTCTCGCATCTTTGCTTTCCGGGTGATGGATTCGATGGTTGTGTTAAACTGGTTCATGCGGGATTCGATTTCGGCGAGATATTTGGATTTGCTCTCCATTTGGGTTTTCCTTTCCATCGGAATTTGATTTTTTTCCGTGTGGACTTATCATTGGTCATCCGGTCCACGTCCTTTTTCAATGGTTACAAAGTAAGCACTTTCCGTGTGGTGAAATATGGGTTGCAGAACCTCTATATTTATCTGTCTGATCCGGAGTATCTGATTTTTTTTCTGCAACCAATACACTGTCCGACGACCTGAAATCAGTAGACCAGCCCATACCCGCCGATCGGTTATTGCGCTATAGTGAGATAAAAACCCGATACCCTTTGACAGAACTGGAGGATCACCATGCCTTTTCGCGACCAACTGGAGAAGAAAATCACCGCTGACAAACTGACGGCCAGAGTTGCCCGGACCCTTAGGGATACGGACAGCGGCGTCAGCTTCGATCGTGCTGCCATGCGCCAGCTTCTGGTTATGGGGCCCTACCGGTATGTGCATGAACGCGACACGGATCTTTATGTGCAGGAAACCCCTTCGGGCGATGGCCCTATCATCGTGCTTGATAATGGCCTGCCGATCTACGATACGATCATTGAGGATGTACTCCTGCGCAAAAGTCCGACCGTCAAGGAAATGGTCAGTAAAGAAAATCCAGATGAGAAATATCATAAATGAACCCGCGGCACCAAAGGCGCTGGCCGTTGAGCTTCTTCCAATTTACAGACCGATAAAATACTTTCCGATAATAAACAGCGCCGCCGTGGCCATGGACCTCAACCAGACATCTTTCCAGGTGATTTCCGCATCAGGCAGAACTTTCAAAATCATACCGAACAGGAGCGTGATGATGGAATGGGAGAAATTCCTGCAGGCCTGCCAGGTCGAGTGGGATCTGATGGCCGAGAAAACCGAAACCATCATCCAGGCCATGGATGACGATCAGCAAGTGGTGGGAATCGATGGTGTTAGCTGAATCACTGAAAAATAAATACCGGTTACCGATGGACGTTCCATTATTGATCGTAGGCAATGCCGCATCCCAGTACAGCACACCTCTTTTTGCTGTTTTCGGAATCCTGTTCATCATCGCTTTTTTTATTTCACGCATGCTCCGCAACCGATATGATAGGCGCTTTGATGGCGGCAGTTAACCTTTTTTCGTTCCCGGTCCGCCAACCGGGTCAAGTTGAAGAGGAATAAAGCAATGAAACTGTTTGAATGTCAGCAGTGTGCCAGCCCGATCTTTTTTGAGAATACACATTGTGAGAATTGTGGCCTTGAACTGGGCTTCCTGCCTGATCGGCAAGTCCTCAGTGCGCTCGAAAACCGCCAGTCGGCGCTTGTCCCTCTGGCCGCACCGCAATCCCCCTACCGCTTTTGTGACAACCATCAGCACGGAGTGTGCAACTGGTTGGTACCAGAGGAGGCCGGCCAGGGGCTCTGCGTGGCCTGTGTGCTCAATGAAACCATCCCCGATCTGAGCGATTTCCAGCACCGGCTGGCATGGCAAACGGTGGAAACCGCCAAACATCGACTGATTTACAGCCTGATCCGTTTCAATCTGCCTTTCGCGAGCAAAATCGCAGAACCGCAAACCGGTCTGGCTTTCAACTTTCTGGCCGATACCAATCAGAATCCGGATCAACCCGGAATCCTCACCGGTCACGACCGGGGACGGATTACCATCAACATTGCCGAGGCCGAGTCAGACCAGCGGGAAGCGACCCGGATCGAAATGGGCGAGCCATATCGAACCCTGATCGGTCATTTCAGGCATGAGATCGGCCATTACTATTGGGATCGACTGATCAAGCCCGACGCCGAAAAACTCGCGGCCGTACGCGCCATTTTTGGTGATGAGAGCGGCGATTATTCAGCGGCGCTCGAAACATATTACAAAAATGGCCCGGCACCAGCGTGGCAGGACCGGTTCGTCAGTGCATACGCCAGCGCCCACCCATGGGAGGATTGGGCGGAAACCTTGTCCCACTATTTTCACCTCGTCGACACCCTGGAAACCGCCCAGGCATTCGGCATCCGCCTTCAGCCATCCTTGAGAAGTCATCCCGAGCTGTCCATGCAGGCTGATTTCGACCCATACGCACATGCGGATTTCGACGCCATCATCTCGGCCAGCATCCCGCTTGCCCTGGCCGTCAACAGCCTGAACCGCAGCATGGGCCAACCGGACCTTTATCCATTTGTTCTCCCACCGGCGGTTCTGGACAAACTGCGTTTCATCCACCAATTGGTCAAATGGATTGTTTCCGGTTTTCCCCAGCGCCAGACATCAGCGGGCTATTTCGAGTCCCAGGAAGGTGAGTGGGATTCCAATGGCCAGGTGCTGTGGATCGCCGACCGGCTGCAGACCCTGACCGGCACGACCGATACCCGGAAACGCTTCAAGCCTGGTTAAATGGTGCGGACTGGATCATCGCCAAACGTCTGCCGGAAGACGGCCGGACTCCCCACGCAGGGTTGTTGCCCGCGGGTTTCAGCGCCGAGCACCTGGGACCCAACGACCATTATTATTGGGACAACTTCTGGGGACTGGCGGGATTGCAAGCTGCCGCGCATCTCGCACAGATCCATGGTGCATCTGAAAAAGCCGCCGGCTACCGCCGACAGGCCGATCAATACCAACAATCGATCATGAGCAGCATCGAGCGGTTACCGGCCACAACATCCCGGGGCGCCATCCCCGCCTCGCCCCATCGCCGCATGGATGCCGGTGCCATCGGCAGTCTGGTGGCGGACTATACCCTTCAATTACTCCCGGCGGGAGATGCCCGAATCATGCGCACCGTGGCCTGGCTTGAAAAGCACTGTTTCCATTCGGGCGCCTTCTTCCAGGACATGATCCACTCCGGGATCAATGTCTATCTGCCCCTGGCCATCGCCCAGAGTCTGCTGCGTGCCGGTGATCCGGGCTACCGTCCATTGATGGACGCCGTTGCCGGTCTGGCTTCGTCCATCGGCCAATGGCCCGAGGCGATTCATCCAGAATGGACAGCGCTGCATCGAAATCAGCGGCGATCTGCATTGCCTCGTCGATGACTCGCGTCTATAGCTCTTTTCCCCTGATGCAAAGCAAAATTGTTTTGTAGGCCATGTCTCCCCTCTTACATTTCCTCGTCAGTGTCCATCCAGAAACAGGCAAATTTGGCCATTTCTGGATGGACACTCGTTAACACTCAACGCCAACCACCAGCCCCGATTTTATGTAAGTCGCCGGTGATGGCGTGCTGATGGCACATTTATCGATATTTGGCAATTACCCACACGGCATGGACGATGCCAGGGATGTACCCCAGCAGGGTCAAAAGGATATTCAGCCAGAAGTGCTTGCCAAGCCCCACCTGGAAAAAAACACCCAAGGGAGGAAGAAGGATGGAGAACAAAATGCGTATGAGATCCATGGTGTCACCTTTCATCTTTGAAAAAATTTTCTCATCCAAACTGATCGGTTCTTTCTCCAGCACGGCTTCGACAATCTCGGCAAATACCCAGACGCCGATAACGATCAATCCCGCAGCGATGAATACGTTGGTTTCGTATCGCCCAAACACCTTGCCAAATCGCTGGACACAGCCATCGGTCCAGTTTCGATCCGTTGCCGGTAATGGCTTGTCCTGACGCATACCCCCCCATCTTTCTGACGGTTGTGGCGGCATATCCAATAGCGGGATCGTGACGCCAATCCCGCCTTGAGAAAATCGATCAGCGATGCGCTGCTATGAGAATATGGATGTGTTTACCGTATGCAACCTATTTATTCCTCGCTTCATTTTGTTCATATTATCATCACGGTGATTGAGCAAGCGCTGCAACGTAACACCGGGCCTGATCCGACATCCAGCAGGTATCGGGCTTCCGGCCTTTGCCGGGATTACGGGCACATCATGTATTTGCTTGCCGGAACAGCAAATCCGCCGCGAGGCATCGGATTAAATCGATTTGATCTGATTGATCTGACCATCGGATATAAACAGGTGCTATGCGAAGTAGAGCCCGAATGATCAATCTACTTTGTATATCACCTGATGGCGTAACGGCTGGATCGATTCCGCAAAGCGGACCGGAAGCTTTATAGATTTCAAACTAAAATATGTATTTCCAGGTAGTTATAAAAATAATCATTACAAAAATAGGGTCTTCACCCCATTTTCAAACCGCCACCTCAGGCAATACTATCTGGGAAAAGTAAATATTGAACGTAACCCAATTGCCGCCGGTTGGTCGATGGTACCGGGCTGCAATACCCCGATAAGCGAGCGATCACGTTCTTGACTTTTCCAGATGGGAGTATAGGCCAATGAGTGAAAAACATCGCGTGCTCATCGTCGAAGACCATCAGCTGTTTCGTGAAGGCCTGAAAGCCATGCTCAACAGCCGCGGCGATGTCAATATAATTGGTGAAGCAGAAGACGGACTTGAGGCTGTCCAACAAATTCGCAAGGAAAAACCAGAGCTGATTTTACTGGATCTCTCGATGCCCAAAATGGGGGGAATTTCCGTGATGCGTGAAGCCAAACGGACGTTTCCGGATACCCGGATCCTGGCGCTGACCATTCACGAATCCGACCAGTTTGTTCTGGAAGCATTCGATGCCGGTGCCGATGGCTACTGCATTAAGGATGCAAGCCGCAAAGAACTCATGATTACTATTGAAAGAGGTCTGGTTGAACCTGAAACATAATCCGCGTTGGCAGTAAACGTCGCCAATCCGGAAGTGGCCGACCTGTCGATATCAGCGTCCTGATGGTGCTCTGATCCGTCTGGCTTCGGTCAAACAATCCTGGTTATATTGCCTATGGAAGAAAACAGCCCCATTGAAGATCTTGACGTCCTGGATTTCAGCCTGGATACACCTTACTTCAAGGCGCTTTACCATGCGCCGGTACCGGTTACCATTTCCCGCGATGACGGGCAACCGCTGCTGGTGAACCATGCTTTTCAGCAGGCGACAGGATATACACCGGAAATGATTCCCACGATCGATGCGTGGGCAGACCATCAACAGGGCGTCGCGGATAATGTTCAAGAGCGTTTCAACGCCTATTTCGATCGAAGCATCTGTCCCATCGAACATTAGCCATTCTGGAAGCCGATCGGCAGAGCATTTCCAAACAGCTGCACGACCGCCTGGGGGCCAGCCTGGCGGCGATCAAATTCAGCCTTGAAAGCAAAGAGATAAAACGAACACAGGAAAGCGATAAGCTTTACCCATCACTGGAGCCGGAAATTTCGCAGCTATTGGCAGCCATCAAGGAAACCAAACGCATTTCCGCCAGCCTTCGGCCCACGACTCTCGACGAGTTGGGACTGATGGCCACGATGAAGTGGTACCTGCGTCAATTTCAGCGCCTGTGTCCGAATATTATGGTCAATTACTTGGCCACGATCACCGAAGATGCGGTCCCAGAGAAAATGAAAATCATTATCTACCGCATCTTCCAGGAAGGCCTGTCCAATGTCAAGGACCACAGCGATGCCAGCCTTGTGCGCCTGAATCTGGAATTGACTGAGGATGAGAATCAATCCATTTACCTGTCAATCGAGGACAACGGTCGTGGTTTCAACGTTTCAGAAACCCTTTCCCGAAAAGATGCAATGAGCGGATCCGGCCTGACTGCGATGCGTGAGCGGTGTGAGATTTTCGGGGGTGCGTTTCATGTTGACGCGAAATCCGGTCGGGGAACCCGGATTCATATTTTGCTTCCCCTTTTTGATGAATCTATATGAAACCCGTTAATAGGAAAGGAGCCTGTTTTGGCAAAAAAGCTTGAAGTTTACAAATGTGATGCATGTGGAAATATCGTGGAAGTGTTAAACGGTGGTGAAGGTGAGCTGGTTTGCTGTGGTCAGCCCATGCAGCTGCTGACCGAAAATACCGTTGATGCAGCCAAAGAAAAGCATGTCCCCGTAATCGAAAAAATCGAGGGTGGCGTCAAGGTAAAAGTGGGCGATGTCCCCCATCCCATGGAGGAAAAGCACTACATTCAGTGGATTGAATTGATCGCCGATGGCAAGAGTTACATTCAGTTCCTCGAGCCAGGCGCCACCCCCGAGGCGGTCTTTAATGTGAGTGCATCCCAGCTGACCGCCCGCGAGTATTGTAATCTTCACGGTCTTTGGAAAGCAACCGCCTAGCCGATCGGCAAGTCGGTCGAAGCGTCCTTAAAAAAAACGCGGAAAGCGGCTCAGTCAGATGAGCCGCTTTCCAACCCATGGCCGCATTCGGGGATTGGACAGGCATCAATGTTTTTTTAAGATTCAGCACCGTAAGAAAAGGGGTCGCCGTGTTTGTCAAGCCGTTCACCGCAGCGGCAGTGCGCTATTTCGACAAACACAATATGGACGCCGCGCGGCAGTGGATCCGGCAGCCCTGATGCAAAAGTCCCGCGTTGGCCATGGTAAACGGTTGTGGTTCTTAATTGACCGCCGGCGGGGCATCCACACCCTCGGTTACAAAAGGCACCATCAATTGAAACCGGCTGCCCTTCTTGGGCGCACTGGTGATCAACAGGTCTCCACCGATATAGCGAACTCGTCGGCGCAAACTTAAAAGACCGACACCGGCGGACGCCTTGCCGGCGTCGAGGGTGGCGGGATCAAAGCCTTGCCCGTTATCACTGACGCTGACCGCTAAACGCCCGTTGGATTCAAAGACATCGATACTTGCGGTATCCACGCCGGCATGTTTGACAACGTTGAACAAAAACTCCCGGACACCCCGCAGCAGAAATACCTTCAACAATTCGTCGTCCACAGGCCGCACAGATCTTATATCAAGCGAAACGGTCAGACCGAACTGCTTTTGCATTCTTTTTACAATCCACTCCAACCCATCCTGCAGGCCAGGGTTTCATTCATGCGCTGCAGAGCATCCTCGGCATACCGGCGGGCAGTAATGTCATGCACAATGGAATACAACAGTTTCCGGCCGTCGATCTCAATGGGCCCGCTGAATACTTCCACATCCCTGATGAGGCCACTAGCCAGCCGATGCTTGAAAAAAAACTGCCTTTTTTCGCGATCGATGGCCATCTGCATCTGCTGATGGACATCCCCTTTGGTCTTTACATTGATATCCGAGATCAAAAACGCGGTTAACTCGGACAGGGGGTAGCCAATTTTTGGATTTAAACACCGTTACAAACCAACGTTGTCAATGGCGGTTTTACGCGCTATACATGGTCTGAACCGGATCAACCGGATGCATGGTTGATCCCCATCACCCGACCCTTACCGATTTTGGACTTACCCAAGCAGGAAAGGAAGCCGGATGGATCTGTTCCCCCACATTGAAATGGACTGGCAATTGATGCTGAGCCATTTAACGCATCTGATCGTTGCCTATCTGCTGGCGTTTCCCATCGGTTGGGAACGAGAACAGAGCAAAAGGCATTTTGGATTGCGTACCTTTCCGCTCGTGGCCGTGGTTACCTGCGGATTCATGCTCGTCGGGATCGCGGTAATCGACACGACAGGTGGTGAAGCCCGGATTATCCAGGGAATCATCACCGGTATCGGTTTTATCGGCGGCGGCGCAATTGTAAAAGATCAGAACACCGTTTCCGGTGTTTCATCGGCCGCCAGCATCTGGAATACCGGCGCCATCGGCCTGGCCGTGGCGTTCGACCGGTTTGAAATTGCCATACTGCTGGCCATCTTGAATTTTATAACACTTTTTTTCTTTGGCAAGGTCAAGGAAACCGTTCGAGAGGGCGATCCGTCCGCGGATAATGAATAGCCTCAGCTGCAAAGCGGCTTTTTGCCCATCCATAGCAGGCAGATTCAAGTGTCCTTGACATTCAAAAGCGCCAAAACCGTCTGATACCGTTTTTTAAGGTCATTGCGATCATCTTCGGCAGACAGCATTTTCTCACATCCACCGGACACCAGCGACGCCTGACGGTATAGGGCCGCCCGATCTTCCGCTCGTCGGGTTTGAGCGGCAATCGTCGCGATGGTTTCCAGGATATGGATCGAAACGGCGGGAACAGATTGTGCGTTCTGACGAATCATGTTGAAGGCGGCATCGACAATGCTCTCAAAATCAGAAATCTTACGAATGACGCGCAGGCGATTCTGCGCATCAAAAAAGTGGGAACGCGGCGGCCTGCAGTTCGCCAGATGGGCCACGGTATCGCCCAGCCAGTCGATGCAAGTCATGGCCGTGATCGGATCGTTGATACCCGGTGACAGCGCACGCACGGCCACCTCGACCAACTGGCTGATCGCATACTCCACGTCCTGCTCCAGCGTCCGCTCGTACCCCAATATGAATAATTGATTGATTTTACGGGACAATTCTTCGCCCACCCGGTCTCCCGGCCAGACCGTCACCAGACGCGCCCCCCGGGTAATAAAATTTCCCGGGCGATGGTCCAGGTGGATCAACAGATCGTTTTCAACAGCCGTGCGGACCAGCTGGTCCACATCCAGCACCTGGAAATACCCACTGTTTTGTGCATTGACCGGGCAGACCTGATGATCACAGCCATCGGGAATATCGTATTGTCGCCGGACCGGTTCATCCATGCGCTGATTTTCCCCATCCGTGCAATCCGGAAACAGGCGTTTGACTGTATTTTCAAGATCACGGTGAACCCGGGCAATGATGTTCTGGGCCTGAATGGATTCCGAAACATTGTGAATGAAATAGATCATCACCCCTAAACTCAGAAAGGACATCACCATGGATACGGTAACCGACAGACTGGCCAGAAACGGATCGTTGGATGCCGATCGAATCGCATTGAGCACCAGAATGCCGTACATGTAGGTGGCCACAAAAGAGCCCAGCACCATTTGATTGGTGCGGATGTTCATGAAATTTCGGATCAGGCGCGGTCCGAACTGGGAAGAGGCCTGGGACAATACCACGATGGTAATTGAAAAAACCACACCGGCAACTGTAATCATGGAACTGGTGATCGCCGACAGGATCGTACGGGCGCCATCCGGTTCACCGTTAAACAGCCACCACCAGCGGTTGCTTTCCAACTGGAAAAACGCCTTGTCAATGGCAATGGTGACAAAGGCGAAAAGGATGGCGCCAATCGCCATCAATGCGGGTATAAACCAGAAACTGGATCTGACATAATAAAGGGTATTGAGTATCTTGAGCTTCACGATCTTCTCCATCGTGGCCATTCATGGATGGCTAATCGTCTCTTTTGATAAATTCGTATATCTTTTTTTCTCTGGCAGACAATTGTTCGCCTTGGTCGTAAATTTTGTTTAAAAAGCAGTGGTAGAAATCATGCCTCACGCTGTCACGGTTAGCGGTGACAAACCAGCGATTGCGTGTCCAGATGATTGGCGCGGTATCTTTCTGACCCGTTTCGAAGATGCCCACCAGGGCCTCGGATTTGTCGGCGATGATATCGATGGACTCTCCGCCGAGCGTTTCCAGCAGGTTTTCCGCATGGGGGTGAATCACCTGAATATCATAGGTGATGGGCATGGTCCCCATGGATACCATGCGCACGCCCACCCCGCGCGAAACCGCCTCGGCGATACACCCCTCAAGGACCTGCCAGGTATCGGGAAACAGGCGCAGGTATAATTCCTTTTTGACCGATCCGATCATGTCCTTGGCCTTGGCCAACACCTCCTTATCGCCTTTGATCGTAAACAGGTATTCGTACTCGGTTTTTCCCGTTTCCTTGTTCAGGGCCTCTTCGAGGAGCGTCAGATTGGTTTCGAACTGGCCACGCAGGCGTTTTTTCAGTTCTTCAAACGGCAGCGGCACATACTGGCCCTGCTCAATCTCGAACACGATTCCTTTACGCGTCAAGCTTCTGAGAACATCATAAATTCTGGAACGCGCGATGCCCGACAATTTACTCAATTGCGAGCCGTTTGAGGGATGATTCGCCAGCAGCGTCAGGTAGCAGGTGGACTCATATTTGGAAAAGGCGAAATCCCTTAACAGTGCGGAGATATCCATAGCATCCCTTTTTTTCAATTTTTTCGAATCCGTCCGAACGGCGACTTTTTACGCGTTCATCAATTTTATCAGCCGCCGTTTGCCACCAGGAAGGTATTCCAATTGTTTGGCCCCGAAACATTGCGGTTTGGGCATCATTTTCAAGCGGTTTAATCATGATCTTCCATGGTGGTCAACAAGGCAAGTGGAAAGCGGTAATCAGCAAAGATTGACACCTGAATAAAGGTGATGATATTATTGTTGCTACAAAGATAGCAACATAAATAAGCGTCAGAAATGACACGTTATCGTCAAAACCCAAAGACAGCAAAGGGGGTAATCGTGTTGAAAAATACAATCCAGCTTTACAATGCACCTGTATTCGGCTTTTCCAACAAAACCGATGAATCCGTTATGGCAATGGAAAAAAACAGCGGCGCCCACCACTACAGGCGGCTCAATGTCGTCGTCCGGCAGGCCAAGGGCAGCTGGATTACGGACGTCAATGGTAAAAAATACCTGGATTGTCTTGCCGCTTATTCGGCAGCCAACCTGGGCCACCATCATCCCAGAGTCGTCAACGCCATGGTCAAGGCGCTATCGGGCGGTTATGGTTCCGTAATCTCCAATGTGGTCTATACGGACCCCCTGGCACTGTTTCTGTCCAAGGTGGCAACGTTTGCCCCCCAATTGGCCCCGCGGTTCGGAAGTCATGGCAACAAGGTCCTGCCCAAAAACGGTGGTGTGGAATCCGTGGAAACCGCTATCAAAATGGCGCGTTACTACGGTTGGAAATCCAAGGGGATTGCCGACGGCAAACAGGAGATTATCGTTTTCGATCGGAATTTCCATGGCCGCATGATCAGCGTGGTCTCCTTCTCCACGGTTCTCAAGTACAAACAGGGGTTCGGTCCGCTGACCCCGGGGTTCGTGTCGGTACCATTCGGCGATGTGGATGCGGTTGAAAAAGCGATCACCCCCAATACTTGCGGGATTCTGGTCGAGCCGTTGCAAGGTGAAGGCGGGATGGTGATTCCACCGAAGGGTTTCCTGAAGGGGTTGAGGGAACTCTCTGACCGTCACGACCTTTTGTTGATGGTCGATGAGATCCAGGTGGGATTAGGCCGAACAGGAAAAAACTTTTGTTTTGAGCACGAAGGGGTTGTGCCGGACGGGCTGATTTTAGGAAAAGCCCTATCCGGTGGATTGGTGCCCTTGTCGGTGTTCGTTACCAATGCCAAGTTGATGGATATGGCCTTTCAAATCGGGTCAGACGGATCGACCTTTGGTGGATATCCGCTGGCCTGTGTGGCCGGCATCGAGGCCCTTAACGTACTGCAGGAGGAACGCTTGGCCGAGTCCGCGGCCAGACAGGGTAAAAAGCTCAAAGCCAGACTCCTAAAAATGGCCGAGGGCAGTCCGCACATCAAAGAAGTCCGTGGCAAGGGACTTTTTATCGGCATCGAAGTCAACAACGGCAAAGCCATGGCGTACTGCCGGCAGTTGCTTGATTTAGGGCTGATCATCAATGACAGCCACGGGCACACGATCCGTGTTTCCCCGCCCCTGAATATCAGTGATGACGAAATCGATTTTCTGGCGGCCCAGATGGAAAAAGTGATGAAGTAAGCTATAACTCCTCGGCTGCCACGGCGATCTGCGTGAACATGCCCTTGGACACCCGTTTTTCGATTCCATCGGCAACCGAAAAGACCTCGGATTCGGCCACTTTGATCTTTTTTCCATTGTTGACCACCGCAGATCGGCAGATGATCAGCGGGCCGATAGCGGGTTTGAAATAGTTGATTTTAAATTCTATTGTCAGAATACGGAATTTGTCTGATACCGTCGTAAACGATGCATATCCGGATGTATGGTCCGCCATGGTGGCAATCACGCCGGCATGCACGAATCCGTCCTGCTGTCGGTGTTGATCAAGGACGTTCAGGCTGGTTTCGAAGATACCATACTCCGCACGGGTGACTTCAAAACCGCAAAACGCAGGAAAACCCTGCAAAAAATCTTTCTTCAGATACTCAAACCAATCCGATGACATAACGATCCTCCAGCTGGAAACCAGATCCCCGCTGACAAAAAAGTCCGGATTCTGCCCATAAGTGCCGGGCCGGTAATCCAAAAGTTCTCAAACGGCCCTCATGCGTCGGCAACCCATTTGGCATGGCAAAGCCGGACGCTTTGATCAATGTTTTCCCGGGGCATCAGCAGTGAAATCCGAAACGAGGTAGTCGTGACGCCGGCAATCACAATCCCCTGCTGCTTTAACAGGCCAAGCGCCGCTAACAACGTGGTATTGTCGCGATTCAGTCCCTCGCCGATCAATGACAGCGCACTCAAATGGGTATCGAATCGAACACGATCACCCAAGTGTTGGTCGATCTTTGCTTTTATTTCATTCCAGCCGTATATGTTGGGCGACGATACAATAAAAGAGGCCCGTGACGGGTTGGAATCATCCGCGGCCGTGGTCAAATGCACTTCTTTGATGGGCACCTGCTCGCCCTCGAGAAAATCGGAAACCCAGGAAAAATCAGACAGGGCGGTTTTCCCCTTGATCCGCAGACGGGTGATCTCTTTTTCACTGACCACAGCCTGAACCCCCACCACCCGGCCCGGCGCGATTTTCCTCACAATGGTTTCCTTGCGTCTGTCAAACGTACTGCCGGCATAGATGGCAATCTTTTTCTCTTTGGCAAACTGCACCGCCTGGGCGTTGAGAACTTTTGCACCCGCCGCACTCATCTCCTGCATCACCGGATACGATACTTCCGGCAGATGCCGTGCATCGGCCACAACCGACGGATCAGCGGAATAGACCCCATCGACGTCCGAGTAGATTTCACACCGCTCGGCATCAAGGGCGGCCGCCAGGGCCACGGCCGTGGTATCGGAACCGCCGCGCCCCAAGGTGGTGATATCTCTTTTGTAGCTGACGCCCTGAAAGCCGCCGACCACGACGACCTTTCCATCGGCCAGTTCATCCTGAACCCTGAACGGCCGGACTTCGATCACCTGCGCATCGTTGTGCCGATGGTTGGTAATGATGCCGCACTGTGATCCTGTGAGTGACACGGATTCAACCCCCATCTGATGCAACGCCATGCAAAGCAGGGACATGGTGATGCGCTCACCGGTGCTGAGGAGCATGTCCATTTCTCTTCTGGGTGGTTTGGGGGATATGCTGCGGGCCATGCCGACCAGCTGGTTGGTGGTTTTGCCCATTGCGGACACCACCACCGCCACATCCATGCCCTGCCGTTTGACCCTGGCAATCATTTCAGCGACCTTCGTGATCTTGTCCACGTCGGCCAGGCTGCTGCCTCCATATTTCTGCACGATACAGGTCATTGATGGATTCCCTTTACTTTCCATCTTTTGATTTTACGAAATCGGGGTATAATTTTTTCATACAATCAGGGCAAATACTGTGGCTGAACTCAGCTTTCGAATGGCTGCTGATGTATGCTTCGATTTGCCGCCAATACCCTTTATCATCTCTGATCTTTTTGCATGACGCGCAAATCGGCAGAAGCCCGCTCAGCTCCTTTACCCTGGATAAGGATTGTTTGAGCTCGCGAATCAATCTTTCACGTTCTTTTTCAGCTTTTTTTCTCTCGGTAATATCTCTCACCACTGCAAGAATATAAGGTTCTCCACCTTGGCTGATGATATTTGAGTTTATTTCAACTGGAAATTCTTCACCAGACTTTTTGATATGAACCGCTTCAAACACCAAGTGCCCGACTTCCAATAACTTTTTTCGATGGCTCGCCCTTCTATGGGATAAAGAATCTGATTTTCTGGTTATATCGGGAGCCGACAGGGTTAAGAATTCAGCATGGGTATAACCGTATCGTTTACAGGCAATATCATTGACTTCAACAAAAGGAGCAAACCCTTCCATTTTTAATGGATGCACAAAAATGGCATCCTCAACGGAACTAAAAAACATCCTTGAACGTTCTGATTCAGCCAGCGCCCGCGCCTCCGCTTTTTTACGATCCGTAATGTCCATCAGATTGCCGATAATCTTTACAATTTGACCATCGACATATTTCGGTATAGCCGCGGTTCGAACCCAAATCCGTTCACCCGTTGCTTTGGTAAATTGGGATTCTAAATCGTAAGGGGTGCCGTCCTGTATACATCTGTTAAATGCGGCACGAATGATCTTTCGGTTTTTTGGGGGATAACAGTTCATACTGAATTCTATATGCTTGTCCGACCCATATTCGAATTGTTGCGGTTCAAAGCCGTGCAATCGATACAACTCATCGGTCCAGTACATCTTGTGCAATCTGGCATCATATTCCCAACCGCCAATTTTTGTCAGCTGCTGTGCCGAATTTAAAATCGCCTCATTTCGTTCCAGGCGTTTTTCAGTCCGCTTGCGCTCGCTGATATCCGTAATAATAAGAACCGCTTTTGAGAATGCCCCCATAGGGTTGAGGATGGGATCCACAACAACTTCTAACCACCTGTTATCGAAATAAATTTCTGTGGATTCACGTTTCAGGCTCTCTTTTACATGGGAAACGGGGCAGTCGGGGATGGGCTCATCGGTGCCATGCACAATTTCCCAGCAATGTTTACCGAGGATCTGGTTTTCATCGCATTTAAACATCTTTGTAGTGATTGTATTGGTATATTGGACAATAAACGTTTTATCAATAATCCAAACGGCAGCATTGAGCGCATCGACGGTGTCATGCCAGGCTTGCACTTGCTCATTCAGTTTTTTCTTATCCTCAAGATGTTGACGAACCGTACCTTCCAGGCTTTCGACTTTTTTTCTAAGTTCTTCATATGGTGGGGTATCGTTCATGAAATGCAATATATGGTATGATCCATCGAATAAAAAATCAGATACCATTCAGTTGCTGTTTATTCTTATCAGCCAACAAAGAATGGCTTCGTTTCGCCAGAAAGAATGGGGGCGTTGCTAAAATGTAAATGCGTCTGCTGCGGGTAACAAGAGAGCGGATTGATAATCAGTGAACGATGAGAGATGTGACATGTCATATGTTATTTTCAATTTTGAATAAGCCACCGCACAATAAATATACGCAACTATTTTAGTTGGTTTGATCATTTATAAAAATAGCATACCAATATTTCAGAATTAGTCAAACGATTGATGGAAATCAAACCGCGATCATCTTCATGGAAACGGATGGTGTCAACACTTCCAATGGTTAAAATGTCTGATAGTATACCGATAATATTTAAAATCAGATATTTTTACACTTGACTTAAGGGCATCGCATTTTATAAATTTTATAACGAAATATATCTCGAATTAAGAACAACGCTCCTCTGGTCGGATGATTTTTTTCCATTTTATTTTGTATTTTCGCTGCAGCTATTGATGCAACATGGAATCCTTCCTTGCATCGACAGATTTCTTTTAATGGCTGCAGGACTGCCAATTGGAAAACGAAAGGGAGTCGACGATGAGTGAAAGTGTCTACAAAGTTATAGAATTGGTCGGAGCCAGCGGGACATCCTGGGCGGATGCGGCAAAAAACGCTGTTGAAACAGCAGGCAAATCCCTGAGAAATTTGCGCATTGCCGATATTTCCAGGATGGATATGCGTGTGGAAAATGGCAAGATAACCCTATACCGCGCACGGGTAAGCCAATCCTTCAAGGTCGATTCGCAAGAACTCGCAGCCAGTGTAAACAAATTAATGGGCAGTTATCCTTAATCGACATACAGATGCTCAGTCATCATTTTTATGTCGGCCGTAAAGATCCTCCATCCGGATGATGTCATCCTCACCAATATATGAACCGGTCTGGACTTCGATGACTTCCAGGGGGATCTTGCCCGGATTTTCCAGACGATGCGACGTGCCTGCTGAAATAAAGATGGAGTAGTCTTCCCTTAACACAATCTGCTCTTCTTTTTTCGTTACCAAAGCGACGCCGCGAACCACAACCCAGTGTTCGGAACGGTTGAAATGCTTTTGTAAGGACAGGGCACCGCCAGGCTTGACCGTTAACCGATTGACCTGAAAACGACTGCCGGTGACGAGTTGGTCCACCGTTCCCCATGGCCGGTATACCCGCTTGTGTGTCTGGGTTTCCAGACGGTTATGTGCCTTGAGTCGGTCCACGAGTCTTTTGACATCCTGAACCCGGTCACGGGGGGAGATCATTACCGCATCCGATGTCTCCACCACAATGTGATCCTTGATGCCCACCGCGGCGATCAACCGGCTTTCGGCATGCAGGTAGGATTCGCTCACATCTTGCAAGACCACATCGCCCTTGACCACATTATCGGCTGTGTCTTTCTCTCCCACCTGCCAAAGGGCTTCCCAGGACCCAAGGTCATTCCAGCCGGCGTCCATGGGGACCATGGCACCGGCGTCGGTTTTCTCCATGACGGCATAATCAATGGAGTCGCTGGGACTGGCGGCAAACGCAGCTCTATCCAGCCGAAAGAAATCCAAGTCTGTCTTTCCTTTTTCTACGGCCTGCCGACAGGCACTTAAGATATCAGGAGCAAATTTCTCCAGTTCCTCGATGGCTTTGGAAGCCGAGAACATAAACATGCCGCTGTTCCAGCAATACTTTTTGGAGGCCACGTAACGCTTGGCTGTTTCAAGGTCCGGTTTTTCCACAAAGGCATCAATGGCCATCGCCCTTTCAACCGAGTCAATAGGGTCTATAGGTCTGCCCATCTTAATGTAACCATATCCGGTTTCGGGCTTATCGGGAATGATACCAAAAGTAATCAGACGGCCGGATCGGGCATATGCATAGCCGGTGGTCAAGGTCTGCAAAAATTTATCGGTATATTGAATGTGGTGGTCGGCGGGCAGTATCAACAGCACAGGATCGGTGTCGGTTTTTATGGACCACAATGCGGCGACCGCCATGGCCGGGGCCGTGTTTCGGCCAACCGGCTCAAGAATGACGGCACCCGGTTTGACACCGATCAGTCGAAGCTGCTCAGCCACCATGAATCGGTATTCGTCGTTGCAGATGACCACGGGATTGATCGTATCGGCCAGCCGTTCAATGCGCATGACCGTATTCTGCAGCATGGTATGCTCATCCACCAGATTGATCAGTTGTTTTGGATAAAGGGCACGGGAGAGCGGCCAGAGACGGGTACCGCTGCCCCCGGCAAGAATGATGGGTAGTATCATGGAGTAACCTTTTGGTTTAGTTGGTGCCCATCCAGAAATGGCTAATTTGCCCGATATCGGCGTTGCGCGAAAAATTTTATCCTCGGAATATCAACCATATACCTGTGGTAAAATTTGTCGTGCGCCTTGATCTCGACCAAATTTTCCTGTTTCTGGACAGACACCAGTTAGTTTTGTACGTTTATTGGTTGAGTTGGTTTGTTTGTTTGTTGGTTTAGTTGGTTTGTTGGTTTAGTTGGTTTTGAACGAACGCTCACAATTCATTCTCCATTCTCCATTCTCCATTCTCCATTCTCAATTATCCATTATTTCTTGTCTAACAATTCTTTACGTAAAAGGTCCAACGCCGCCACGGCAAATATTTTCTTGTTCATCAGTCGTTTTCCGAACCTGAAGGTCAACCGGCGGCCAAAAGCGCGATCCGGCGTGGCGACCCCGATGCACACCGTGCCGACCGGCTTGTCCGGGGTTCCTCCGTCCGGTCCGGCGATACCGCTGGTGGAGAGCCCATAGGTGGCGCCGGCCACCTGCCGGGCGCCTTCGGCCATCTCCCTTGCAGTTTCCTCGTGAACCGCACCATATTTCTCCAGGGTTGCCTGGCGCACGCCCAGAACCTTCATCTTGGCCTCGTTGGAGTAGGTCACCCCGGAAAAGAGAAAATAGTTTGAACTGCCGGCCACATTGGTCAGCCAGTTGGCCACAAGTCCGCCGGTACAGCTTTCGGCCAGCGCAAGGGTCGCGGATTGGGCGGTCAACAGGTGCCCCACCACCGCTTCCATGCTTTCACCGGCTTCCGAGACCACCGCCGACCCCAACCGCTCGATTGCCCACCGGCCGGCATCGTCGAGACGCTTATCCAAGCGGGCAGCATCCTCGTCCCGGCTGTAAAATTTTACCTGAATCAAGGGAAAATTGGCCCGCAGTCCCAACTTGATGCCCGGAAACGCCGCTTCCACACCGGCCATTTTCTCACCGGCCAGGGATTCAGGCAGACCAAAGGTGGTAATGGTCCTCACCCGGCTATGGATATGTTCGTCTCCCTTTAAAGCGCGCATGTCCGGGATCACCTGATCAGCCAGCATCCGCTTCATTTCATAGGGGACGCCCGGTAAGAAAAAGAACCGGCAGCGTTTGATCGTCAGGGCAAAACCAGGTGCCGTGCCCACCGGATTGTACAACACCTTGCAACCGGTTGGCAAAAACGCCTGTTTGCGGTTGGATTCACCCATGGGACGATTGACTTTTTTAAAAAAACTGGCAACGTTTTCCATCGCGCGCGAGTCAAACGCCAGCTCTACGCCAATCGCTTTTGCGGCAGCTTCGGCCGAAAGATCGTCGGTCGTGGGCCCCAGACCGCCGGTCACCACGGCCACGTCCGCCCGATCGCCGATCTCGCGCAAGGTTTTCACCAGAATGGGCATAACATCGCCCACGCTGGTATGTCGCACCACTTCAATCCCATGCTGTTCCAGCAGCTCTGAGATGTATGCCGAGTTGCTGTCCACCAATGCACCGGAACGAATTTCGTCCCCGGTCGCCAGAATTTCCGCTTTCATCACTATCTTTCCAAAGTTGAGCGTTATGTTTTGTGTCCGGATCCAACATTAAAAAATCAAATGATCGTAATTTTCGTCTGCCTGAGTTCCAATTCCCGACATTAACGGCAGCCTGATGTCCCTGTCAACGAAACAATGTCCGGCAATCCGGCGGATTTTGCATTTTCCCCACAGCTAGGCTATAAATGCCACAGCAACGCTGGCTATCGTTAAGCGGCAACAACAATCGATGGCATGGACGCTGCTATCAATGGTACCCTCCCATGGCCTGATGGAAAGGGCGTATGCATCTTTTTTCCATACTTCACGTTTTCGGAACCCTTTTTTTGGTTACGGGCATCTCCATGGTGCTTCCCCTGGCCTGTTCATTGATCTATGGCGACGGTGATTGTTTTGCGCTGTCGGTTGCGGCCCTGTCGACCACGATTTTGGGGATACCACTGTGGTGGGTGTTCAGAAAGCATCATAGCCTGGGAATAAAGGACGGTATTTTCATTGCCGCCTTCGGCTGGATTGTGGTTTCCGCCCTCAGCGCCCTGCCCTTCATGATTCACGGGGTGATCCCTTCGTTCACCGATGCCTTTTTTGAAATGATGTCCGGATACACCACCAGCGGGGCCACGATTTTGACCGATATCGAGGTGGTCCCCCACGGGCTGTTGTTCTGGCGCAGCCAGACGCATCTGCTGGGCGGCATGGGATTTCTGACCCTGACCGTCATTTTCCTGCCTCACGGCATGGGCGGATTGCGCATCTTCCGGGCGGAGTCGTCCCCGGGGCAGGTGATTACCAAAGAGAAATTCCATGCCCGCAACCGCGATACCATGATCAGCCTGTGGATCATCTACATGGTGCTCAATCTGGCCGAGACCCTGCTCCTTTGCGCCGGCGGTATGTCCCTTTTCGATGCGCTGTGTCACGCTTTCGGCACCGTTTCCACTTCCGGTTACTCGCCGTGGAACGCGAGCATCGGGCATTACGACAATGCCTATTTCGACTGGGTCATCATCCTGTTCATGTTTCTGGGTGGCGTAACGTTCGTTCTCTTTTACCAGATGGTACGCGGCAACTGGCGATCGGTATGGATTAACACCGAGTTTCGCTGGTATGTCGGCTTCATGCTCTTTTTCTGCGGCATGGTCTCATGGCTGCTGTGGAAGGAAAACACCTATGGTCTCATGGATGCCATCCGCTACGGCACATTCCAGGTGACCAGCCTGCTCACCACCACCGGCTTCACCACCGCCGATTATGAACAATGGCCCCAGGCGGCACAGATGTTTCTGTATGCCGTATGCTTTATCGGGGCTTGCGCCGGATCGACCACCAGCGGTATCAAGATCGTTCACTATGTGGTGCTGTGCAAATTTATGTCGGCCTCCATCAAAAAGCTTTTTTTCCAACCCATGGCGGTGGTCTCCGTGCGTCTCAACCAACGCCCGGTGGATGACTCCATCATTCATCTCTCGGTCTGCTATTTCATCGTCAATATTTTCATGATTTTGGCGGGCGGCTGTGTGATGGTTCTCACCGATGACATGGACTACCTGACCGCCATGAGTTCGGTCATCGCGACGCTCATGAACATCGGCCCGGGTTTCGGCGGGGTGGGGCCTGTGGAAAATTATGCGTTTATCTCCGATACCGGCAAATGGTTCCTGTCCTATAACATGCTGGTGGGACGGCTGGAAATGTTCTCGGCATTAGTGATTTTTTATCCCTCTTTCTGGAAACGGTAGCACTACCCCAAAAAAAGCTTGTGCACATCCTTAAGATGCAGCGATTTGCAGAACACGATCACCCGTTCGTCAGGCAGAATACGGGTGTCTCCCACGGCGATTTTCCACTGGCCGTCCCGATAGACACCACCGATGAGAATCTTTCCGTGAAAGAACGGATCGATGCGGGATAAGGGAATGCGGGTGATGGGAGAATTTGGCGCGGCCAGGATCTCCACCACTTCCGCGTCAAACCCGTGCAGGTGGGCCACGGAGAGCAACTCACCTCTGCGGATAAACTTGAGGATTTCATTGGCCGCCAGGACCTTTTTGTTCAAGGCGATGTCGGAGCCACTGGTGGCGGCCAACACCAGATACTCCTCCTTGTTGACCAGTGAGATGGTTTTTCGCTCCCCATGGCGTGTATCGTTGTTCTGGGTGGTCATCAGATGTTTGGCCAGCATGCAGCTCATGATGTTGGTTTCGTTCTCCCCGGTGGCGGTGATGAACGTATCCATATCGCACAAGCCGGCCAGATCGAGGGCATCGGCGTCCGATCCATCGCCTTGCAGGACTTCGACATGACTCAGTCGATGGCACAACTCGGCAGCCCGGGATGCGTCCTTTTCAATAATCTTCACCTTGACGTCCCTGCCCATCAATTCAGCCACGCGTGACCCCACCAGCCCGCCACCGAGGATCATCACCCGATGCCGCCGCTGCTGTTTGACCCCGATGAGCGCCATCAACCGGGTCAGATTGCTCCGCGTTGCCATGATCAGCACGTGGTCCTGGGGAAGGATCGTGCTGTCTCCACCCGGCAGAATCGTAGTGATGCCCCTGGCAATGGCCACCACGCGGAATGGAAATTCATTGTAGGTGCGGGAAAGCGTTTTTAAATTCTGGTTAGCCAGCGGTGAATCGCTGGTAATTCGGGTGGCCATGACATGGGTATGGCCATCGGCGATATCGATGATCTCGATGCCGGCCGTACGCTTGACCAGCCGGACGATTTCCTGGGCTGCCAGTTCTTCCGGATGAATGATCAGATCGATTTTCAGGTCGGCGGTGCTGAGCACAGAATCATTACTGAAAAAATCAGTCGAGCGTACCCGTGCGATTTTCAAGGGAATACCAAAGCGATCAGCGACCATGGCTGCCAGCATATTGACAGCGTCGTTATTGGTGACGGCGATCAGCACGTCAATGGATGGTGCATTGGCGTCCCGCCAGCAATCAATGCTCATGGCTGATCCGTGAATCAGGCGTGCGTCCAGTTGACTGTCGATATGATGGATCAATTCACCGTCGGGCTCAATGGCGGTGACGGCATAGCCTTCATGAACCAGTCGTTTGGCCAGATAAGTCCCCACGCCGCCGAGACCCAGTATCAATATATTTTCCGTGTGTGGCCGCTTTTTGCTTAACATATACGCACTCTCAACCACGAGGCTTCATGTCACGTTGATCATGATTGGGTAATAATGGAAGGCACCGTGGTTGTCAATGCACCGGCACAACCGTTGTCTGGCACCATCATTTTATTATACCAGGTCGAGGAGATGTTTGCATACCCGTCATGGCTGTGATAACAAAAGGACCATCCTGACGCATCGGTTACTCGCCGGAGCGTTTCGAACCAGCCAGGCGCTTCCGACCACCATACCGGGAAGGTCAGAGCCGATCAATCTCCTATTTTAAAAGTGGCAAATCCTACAAGGAGGCACGAGATGGACATCAACGAACCGGTCATCAGTGAAGCGGACATTCTCAAGCTGTCGGATCCAGCCTTCAACACGGAAAACGTTTGTATCGTTACCGGCTGCGGCACCGGCATCGGCCGTGCCACGTCGGTGGCCGCAGCGGCCAACCAACTCACGACCGTCGGACTGGATGTCAATGCCGAAGAGGGACAGAAAACCCAGGAAATGGCCCGTGAAATGGGAGGGCGAATGGTTTTCATAAAAACGGATCTGGGTCAGGATGACGAGGTTGAGAAGGCCGTCGCCGAAGCCGCCCAGTTGGGCGCAATCCGCTATCTGGCCAACATTGCCGGGCTTCAGCATATCGACGCCATTGAAAACTTCCCCATGGAAAAATACGATCTGATGCAGCGCATCATGCTGCGGGCCCCATTTTTGCTGTCCAAACTGACCATCCCGCATTTCAGAAAAAACAAGGACGGGATTGGCGTGATTGGCCATATGGCGTCTGTCCACGGCCACATCTGCACCCTTAACAAACCGGTCTACAATATTACCAAGTTCGGCTTGAAAGCCCTTAGCCAATCCATTTCGGCAGAAGGCGAAGGCAAAATCAGATCCTTTACGGTCAGCACGGGTTACGTGAAAACTCCGTTGGCCCTCAATCAGATTCCCGCCCAGGCTAAGCAACGCGGCATTTCCCAGGAGGCCGTGGTGCGTGAGGTGATGATGGGGCACTCGCGCGTAAAGGAGATGATGTCACCCATTGATGTGGGCAACCTGTTCCTTTTCGGCTTTTCCCGTTTTTCCAATTATCTGGTAGGCGGTGACATGCTTTATGACGGTGGCATGGTGTTGACGTATTGATAAAAGCAGGAGGTAGCAGATGGAAAAAACCCTGATCGCCAATATGAGGCAGATGACCTACGGCATTTATGTACTCACCACCCGCAACGGGTCCGACATCAACGGCATGATCGCCTCCTGGGTCAGTCAGGTCTCTTTTGACCCGCCACTGATCATGGTGGCCGTCCACCCCAACCGCTATTCCCATACCTTGATCACCCAAAGCCGGACGTTCGCCCTGCACAGCCTGGACAGCACACAAAAGGATCTGTTGGCCCGTTTCAAAGGCCCCGACCCTGCGGCCAAATTCTCCTCTATCGCGTGGCACGACGGCGTCACCGGCTGTCCGGTTCTTTCGGACTGCATCGGCTGCCTGGAATGCCGGGTGACCCAGACACTGGCCCCGGGCAATCACACCCTTTTTATCGGTGAAGTCGTAAACGCTGAATTCAATGGAGAAAAATCTCCCCTGAGCACCTTGGATTATGAGGGGTGCTATCTGGGCAAAAGCTGAAAAATCCTTTCCCATCAACCTTTTTTTCATATTCGATCAGATGCCGTGAGGCAAACTGAGCCCGTCATATTTCTATCCGCTTTTAACAGTGGGTTTTGACATTTCGGTCCTTTTTAAGATAATGTTTAAAACGGCGATAATAGAGGAACAGGCAATGGTTTGCTGAATGCGTATGATTGAGCTTTTTTGTTGTGTTTGTTGAATATTGGCACACATGGATTATCGGGTTAATCAGCGATAACGGTAAAATACTTTATCGCGTGAATAAACGTTTTGTCATGGACTTATTACAGATTCGTTCTTCAGGTAAAGGTACCGGCAAAGGATTCGCATCGGTCATGGCCATCCTCATCATCCTTTGCTTTCTTCTTCCATCCCTGTCGGCGGCCTCGACGCGCTCCGGTCACGCTTCGTTCCAACGCTCGATTGTCGATTACCGCCCCCGCTTGAATCCCGGATACAAAAAAATCAAACGGTCCAAAACCAAATACATTATTGTCCACACATCGGAACTGGGACGTGAGGCAACGCTTAGAGTCGTATCCAAAGGCAAATGGGTTCGGGGCGGCCGACGCTGCACCCATGGCGGCCATACCCATTATGTCATCGCCCGCAACGGGAGAACTTATCGCATCATGGACAAGCAGTTTATTGCCGATCATGCGGGGCTCAGCATGTGGGATGGAGAAACCAAAATCAGCCGGGTCTCCATCGGCATTGAACTGGTCGGCTATCATTACACACCGATTACCAATGCTCAGTATCGATCGGTCGGCAAATTGATTGATATTTTACAAGGCGTCTATCACCTGGATGACCGTGCCGTGCTGACGCACAGCCAAATTGCCTATGGCCGACCCAACCGCTGGTTCAAGAAAAACCACCGGGGCCGCAAACGCTGCGCGAAGAATTTCATTCGCAGCAAAGCCGGGTTGGGGCCGACCTGGCCCTATGATCCGGATGTGCGCGCCGGCAGACTCACGGCCGATGCTGATCTGGCAAAGGTGTTCTATGGCCGGTTTGCACAGTATGCTCAGCTTGATGAGGCCAACATCATTTCCAAGACCAACTCCGCCTGGGCCATTGCCGGGGAGGATTTTGACAGTTCAACAACCGTATATAAATTTCCCGACGGCAGCGTTCGCACCGGTCAACAGATTGCGGCCGCCAAGGATTGGAACCGGATCCCCGCAAAAACGGTCATTCTGCTCAACCAGGGTGATCATGTCGAGGAATTGGAGGAAGACGGACCGGTAAAAACCATCTCAGATGGCATCACGGCATGGTCGCTGGCCGGAACGATGTACAACCATGAAACCACAATTTATCTGCTGCCCTCCGGTCATATCCGCAAAGGATCGATGATCGATGACTGGGATGATCTGCCGGCCAAGACCAAGCTCATCATCGGCTATGAAGGGCCTTACAAGCTGAGTAAAAGACAATCGGCCTATAATATTGCTGGGAATAAATACAAGGACCCGAAAACCATTTACTACCTGCCCTCCAATCAACTGCTCAGCGGCAATGAAGTGAAGGATTTCAAGCGGCTTCAGGCCGGGACACTGGTTTTTCTGCCTGCGGCTATGTAGAATCAACAATTCATCAATACCTTAGATTGTTATCAATCAAAAATTAGGTACGATCGGTTTTGGCCCCTACGCCGATGCACTGATCGCTGATGTAAAAATTCTATCCATCGATCACCTTCAACCAACTGATGAGGCCTATCCGAGTCATGGCGTCCTGGCACTGATTTTCAAAGCCAATCACCGCCGGGGAATCGTTGCCGCTTTTATCGATTTTGTTTTCACGCCCAATGGCATGGCTGCCATAAGGTCCGGCCATGGCATCCCCTATTGAAAACAACGCCGTGAATAACAATTATAGGGCCCGGGACACAGGAATGCTGAAGCCATTAAAATGGAAGCTGCTGACAGCCTTCATCCCCTTGAGCGTGCTGTCTCTGTTCTTTGCCGGGGCTGTCCTGTGGCTGGTTCTTCAAAACACGTTCCGGCAACAGAAGGCCTATCTGACCCGCTGGGTTCATACGGAACTTACCCAGCAGGCCCACAGCGGCCATCTGTTTATGGAACAGTTTTTTACCAACCTCCTTGACAACCTCAACCGGGCCACGGCGCATCTGGCCAGCAGAGCGGATCTGCAGACATTTCTGGAAAAAAACCAACCCGAGCCCTTGAACCTGATTCTAAGCCGTTTCACCCAGGTCAACCATCTGGATTTCGCGATTCTCTTCGACCGTGATGGATTTATCCTGGCCAAATCTTCCCCAAACATCAACGATCTCGGCTTTCAGCAACAATTCAAAAAGAGTCGACTCGGAAAATACGTTCATCAGCGGCTGCTGCTCCCCCACTCGAAAACCAGCATTGTTTTCAATGGTTTCACCAGCCTGGCAGATCTATGCCAAGACATGCAACAGGCGTTTATCGAGCCGCCGGACCCGCGCAGTTACGGTCCGGTCACGCTTTACCCCATCGCAGATGATTTCGGCGATATTCTGGGGTGGGTGATCAACGGACGTTTTCTACAGCATACCGTCTCGGAAATCGAGAAAGCAATCGCACCCCAAGAAGGCGCATTTATCAGTTTCATGAATGGCGATCCCCTGGTGGCCGTCGGCTTTCCGGACGCCTCCATGCCCTTGCCAACGGCACAACAGGAGGAAGTTATTCAGCAAGGGCACGCCGTCATCAGGTATCAGGCCGGTGGAATCACTTACATGTTGGGCTGTGCGCGCTTTAACGAATTCGAGGGGGACGTGAAAAGCATTTATGGTCTTGGGTTTCCCATCGAACCGGCCCTGGCCCGATCCGGCAAGATGGTATCCCTGGTAAAAAAAAGCCAAATGACCATGACCATGTCAATGGTCGCTATTGCCGCGCTCACGGTCGTCGGGTTAATCGTCGTATCCTTAGTGCTTGCACGGCGTATCACCGCACCCATCGAAAAAATGACGAATAGTCTAGCGTGCCTTGCCCAGGACGATATCGAGGCACCCCTTCCTTCCCGAATCGATACCGCCGAACTGCAGAAGCTGGCCGATTCAATGGCCGCGTTTCGTGAGAGTATCACCAAACGCCTGGAAGTTGAAAAACGGTTCAGAGGCACCATTGAAGTGCTGGAAATTGCCAAACTGAAAGCAGAGTCATCGGAGCGGCTGAAATCCGAATTTCTTTCGACCATGAGTCATGAACTGAGAACACCGCTGAATGCCATCACCGTTTTTTCCAAGCTGATTGCCGAAGTACTGCGTGATGATCCCAAAAAATCCGAATGGGTCCAATTGATCATCGACAACAGCGACCACCTGATGCGCCTGGTAGAAGACATGCTCGATGTGGCCGCGTCTTCGGATGGGCGGTTGCGCCTGAACGAAGCCCCGCAGAACATCAGGACCGTCATCCGTTTGGCATGCGTTCAGGCAATGCCCGATGCCAAAAAGAAACAGATCGCGATAACGGATACCTGCGATCCTGACCTTCCAATGGTTTACGCAGATGGTGAACGACTGCGCAAAGTCTTTTTTCTCATTATTGAAAATAGCGTCAAATTCTGCAGACCGGAAGGGCGGGTGGAGATCAATGCCTTTGTCGGCGATGACGGTGGCGTCAGCGTCAGCATCGCCGATACCGGTATCGGCATGGATCCGGTGACGCTGGCATCCGCCTTTTCGGCCTTCAAACAGGCCGACGGAAGCAATACCCGGGAATATGGTGGACTGGGCATCGGACTCACCCTGTGCAAGGCCCTTATCGAACAGCATGGTGGAACCATCGGGATTGACAGCGACGCCGGTGTGGGAACGACTGTCACGATCCATCTGCCGGCGGAAAGGAGTATTGAAAAGTAACGCAAGTCATCTCCTGAGAGCCTGTTTGATAAATCCGTCTAAGGCCCGCTAACGGCATTGGGAACGGTCTCAAAATGCTCACATATTACATTTCCTTCCCCTATAGCCGAACTTCCACCTTCCCCTTCAAGTATTCCTTAACCGCTGAGATGGGCACCTCGCGACGATGAAAAATACCGGCGGCCAGGGCCGATTCAGCATCGGTCTTCTCGAAGACCTCGGCGAAATGGGCTTCGCACCCGGCCCCGCTGGAGGCAATCACCGGGATGGTCACGGCCTGTTTGACGGCGTTGATCAGTTCGATATCAAAGCCCATGTTGGTGCCGTCGCGATCAATGCAGTTGAGCAGAATCTCTCCGGCCCCCAGGCTTTCGCACACCCGGGCCAGGGTCACGGCGTCCACGTCGCGCCCTTCCCGGCCCCCTTTGACCGTACACTGAAACCAGCAGTAACGCTCGCCATCCGGTCCGGGGATAGTGGTTTCCACGACTGGATGATCGGTATCCTCCGGTGCGTTCACATATACGCGCCGGGGATCGATGGAGATCACCACGGCCTGATTGCCGTATACGTATGAGATCTGTTCGATGGCGCTTTTGCCGGTTTTGCGGCCGGTTTTCAGGTAATCCTCGACAATATAAACGGCATCACTGCCGATGGAGACCTTGTCCGCTCCGGACCGGAAATACTCTGCAGCGACCTCCAGCGAGGAGTAGCTGCGACCGTTTTTATCGGTGAAATCCCGGATACCCCCACCGATGGTCAAGGGCACGAACACGTTTTTACTGGTTCCTTTGAGTACCTGGATCATGGGCATGTCTTCCAGGGGAAAATCTCTGAAACCGGTAATATTGAGAAATGTCACCTCATCGGCGCCTTCCTCGAAATAACGGCCGGCCAGTTCCACAGGCTTTCCCAGATTGCGCACATTGCCCGCCTCCCGCACGTCGTACTGATCACCCTTGGTGACCACCAGATCGCCCTGATCGTTGGTACGTACATCCAGGCAGGCAATGATGCGTTTGGCCAGATGGGTTTGTGCAGGGCTTTTTTCCGGAACGGAAAGGGGGCGATCCTGGCGAATAAAATTCTCCAGCAGCGTCAGCCCGGCGTTGCCGCTTTTTTCCGGGTGGAACTGCGTTCCCTGGACATTATTGCGTTGGACGGCACTGACAAACGAGTACCCGTAATCAGTGGTGGTCAGCACCACCGCCGGATCATCGGCGACCACGTGGTAGGAATGCACAAAATAGAATTTTTCATCACCCTTGAGCCCGTGAAACAGATCCGTGGGCTGTTTGACGCTGATACCGTTCCACCCGATATGCGGTACGGCCAGGTCAACCTTGAACCGCTCTACCCGGCCGGGGAAAATGCCCAGTCCTTTTTCATCGGGTGCCTCTTCGCTGCCCTCAAACAGCGCCTGCATCCCCAGGCAAATGCCGAAAAACGGTCGACCGGATTTCAGAAAAGCCAACAGCGGCTCCACAAACTGCTTTTGCCGCAGGATGCTCATCATACTGCCGAAGCTTCCCACGCCCGGGAACAGCAGTTTCTCGGCATTGGCAATATCCTGACCCGAGGCAGCCACACTCACGGTTTCGCCTAGTTTCTCGATGGCATTGATCACGCTGCGAACGTTTCCAGCTCCATAATCCAACAAGGTAATCATGGTTCACTTGATCCTTTTACAATTGGCGTTTACAAAAGCTGAACTCATACACCATCCTTAGGGCTGCCTCAACCGCTTTTTCCGGGACGCGCCAGCGCAGGGCCGACCGAATGAATGATCCTTATGGCTGCGGCGGTTCCATGCGGTAGCTGTGGGTAACCTTGGCATTCAACGAAGCCATGGCCCCGCAATATTTTTTCTCTGACAGGTCAATGGCCTGCTCAATGCCTTTGGGATTGAGATCCGTTCCGTAAATCACATACTCGATATGGATGTCCGTGTATGGTTTGGGAAATTCCTCGCCCCGCTCGCCAGAAATATTAATCTCAAACCCGGTAACGTGCATGCGTTTTTTCTGTAAGATGGTCAGCACGTCCACGGCGGTACACCCGGCCGTGCCCATCAGTACGAGCTGCATGGGACCGGCGCCGCTGCCCCCTTCCGGCGTATCCATCACCACTGCCGGCCCGTCTCCGGCCCGGCCCACAAACTGCATTCCGTCTGTCCACTTGACTTGTGCGTTAACGGTCATTCAATCGTTCCTTTCGCTTATCGGTATGGGGATAGCTTTTTAGGCTGAAGGTATTTAGACTGAAGGGCTGTAGGAGTTCTATCCATTATGTGCTGCGCCCTGAACCTGAGATGCTTTCAGTCTGTGTGTTTGTCCGAAAAATGGTAGTTTTCGCCCGAGTTCAAGGCGGGCGGCGGATTTGAACCGGAGGAATATACGAAATATTTTGAGGATTCAATTCCGCCGGCCAACGCCGAAATCGGGTGAAAGATGCTATTTTTCGGGCAAACACCATTATAGCAAGCGACTGGATACACAGGCCTTGCACGTCCCCGACCGCTGGTTGGCCGCATCGGCAAGGGCCAGCACGCCGACGATACGGCCGTGATCCGAATCATGGACAAATATCCGGCCCATGTCCTCCACCAGCATCCGGGCCATGGCATCGGTCAGGGTCGTTTTGCGATGGCAAGAACGCACGGGCACGCTCATGATAGCATCCGCCAGGGTCTGTGCATCATTTTCCCGGTACCAGGCCAGCACCAGATCCGTCTTGGAAATCACACCGGCGGGCTTATCACCCGCATCGTTGACCAGCACGGCACTCTTGCGTTGGGCCGAAAGCATTTCCATGACCAGGGTCAGGGTATCGTTGACACGACAGCCCATCACATCCGGGGTCATCACCTCTTCCACCAATGTGTCTGATGGGAAAACGGCGTCTTCGCCGTCAGACATCCGGCGGGCATGACTCTTCCGGCAGCGGTGGCAGTAACGGTAGACCAGCCCCAGGATGTCACCAAAAGTCAGCAAGCCCTCGAATCGACCGGCATCCGCCCCTTTGACGAACAACTGATGCACACCATGAAGATTCATGGTTTCCAGGGCATCCTCCAGGGGATCATCTGCAAAGCAACTGATCAGCGGTCCCATCATGATGTCTCCCAGGGCCGTATCCACGGGCAGGCCGGCATAAAAGGCACCGGTCATATCGGTTTTGGAGACAATTCCGGCCGGCTCGGCGCGGTCGTCGGTGATCAGCACCAGATCCGCCTTGTACTTGATCATGCGGGCAATACCGTACCGTGCGGTTTGTCCATGATCGACGGCCACAATCTGGCGGCGCATGGCTTCCTTGACGCGCATACCGGAAAGAACGCTTCTGGTTTTGGCGATTGGCATTTTACCCTCATCAAGCCAAATATTGGCGAAGCAGGTGATAAAAAAGATCCGAAATGTACACGATCCCCACCACATCTCCGTTATCTACCACCGGCAACCGGCGGATATGACGCTTGATCATCAAATCCACAATGACCATCAGGTGGGTATCGGGAGAGACGGTCACCACATCCGGAGTCATCAGGTCGCCCACGCGGATATTTTTCACCCGCCCCAGCAAATCGTCAAACATCCCGGCCTGGTCCAGATCCTCCAACTCTGCCCAGACCCCGGCATGGCGGGGTTGCACAAAAAGCAGAATATCGTACATGGACAGCATGCCCACCAGATGATCGTCATCATCGGTGACCATCATTCCGAATACGTTTTTGCCCTGCTCCCGGCTGGCCTCTCTGAAACGCTTGACGGCATGGGAAATGCTGTCATCGGTTTTCAGGGTCCAGAAACGCGCGGTCATGACATCGCGGGCTTTCATAGGCGCTCCTTTCGTGTGCACACCGGTTTTGGCAACATGGATCGTTAGATCCGATCCACCACTTAGCACTTGACGGTTCAGTAGAAAGTCGAAAATACCACTTTGGCGTCATTCCGGCGTAGGCCGGAATCCAGTTTTTTCAATATGTTCTGGATGCCGGATCAAGTCCGGCATGACGAGCCAGGCACTTTTTACGAGTTCATCAACACTTAACACTTGAAACTTAACACGTTTACAAAACAACCTTGTGGAGAGCTTTTCGTCTCTAACTTGAGCGTTCAGGAGAACCGCGTCGTGTGAATGAAGGTCGGTGTTGACAGGCAAGCAAGGCCACCAGCGCGCCCCTTGCTCATTTTAGCGTTTTTTGGCGGACCGGGGCACCTTACGCAGCAGGATATAGGTCGCACCGGTGCCCCCATCACAGGACCGGGCGCTGGTAAAAGCGATGACCCAGCGCTTCCATGGCGCCTGGGTCAGCCATTTAAACAGATTGCGTTTCAATACCGGACGCCCTGGTGAACAGCGCCCCCGACCATGGACGACCAGTACAGCCCGCTTGCCCGATTGGATCGCGCGCTGCATGAATCGGTTAAAACTGGCCTGAGCCGTTTCCACGTTCATTCCATGCAGGTCAACATGCCCCTGAATGGCAAAGTGACCACCGTGCAACCGCCTGAACAGTTCCGGCGGCATCCAGCTGCACGCCCCTTCCACGTATTCGGCGGTGTGGGCAAGAACAAACCCGCTGCCGGTCTCTACAAGGCATTTGAGTTGTTCCAGCGCTTCGGCATCGGGATCCTTCTCTTCGGCGCATTGATCGGGGATTTTTTTAGGGCCGGGCATTGGGCCGACGGTTCGTTTATAACTGGGCAGGGGACTGACATCGGCCATGGCCGCATCAAACAACGCCTGTTCCTCGTCCTTGGTCATCGGACGGGCGGAAGGTGTAGGCAAATGAACTTCGGGCAGACGAATCTGGTTCCTCTCCAGAAGTTTGTCCAGGGATGCAAAGGGGCGATTTTCCAAGGATGCAGGGCGGGATTTCATGGAACCTCCTGCGGTTGCAGCGAGTCAATAGACAGCCACTTATCCATCTGGTCATTATACTACATGGTCAGCAGCTATTTGAAAACCCTAGATGTTCGAAATCGCTAGCGGTAATACTGTCCAAAAACATCGCCCCGTGACCGACCACTTCGGTACCCAAAGTAATCGTCAAGGATCCGGGCGTGATCAAAGGCCAGCGGTTCGGGCAGGTTGTTTTCGGTAAATATCCCGGCCTTGGCCGCATCATCGGCAGCCACGGGCGTGCCACTGGCCGAGGCGATAAACACCGTGGTAACCGTATGGTGGCGGGGGTCTCGCGCCGGATCGGAATACACGTAAAAAAGCTCCTGGAGGGTTACCACCAGTCCGGTTTCTTCCCTGGCCTCCCGAACGGCACAGGCTTCCACCGATTCCCCCCAGTCCAGGAACCCACCGGGAATGGCCCATCCATGGGGTGGATTCTTGCGCTCGATCAGGACAATCCCGCCGCCAACCTCAATGATGATATCCACTGTGGGAAACGGATTGCGATAAGGGCCACTCATCTTAAAGCTCCGGTGCGCCTGAGGGAATCAGGCAGACGAAAACCAGTTTGTCGTCCCCGCTATTTCGGATCTGGTGCGGCTCATTACCCGGGATAAAGGCAACAGAGCCGGCTTGTACCGGCGTCCACTGGCCGTCCTGCCAGACCTCGCCGTCTCCGGCATGGAAAAAGATCTCATGTTCCCAGTCATGAGCGTGCTTGGGCGAGCACCCTCCCCGGTCCAGTTCAAAAACGCGCATGCAAAAATTCGGGGCCCCATCAGCCTTGCCGATCACCACCCGGCCGCTTACCCCTTTGACCTGGTCATTATCGATTCGCGTCTCTTTTGTCTGTGAATAGTGAGCTATTTTCATGCGATCGCAGCACCCTTTCAATGGTCATGGCAATGGTTCATCTGACAATGCATGAAAGCTATGAAGCAAGGGGGGTAATGTCAACTCTTTTCTAACTATGCTTGACTATCGAAATGAATTGGGCTGAAATAGGGCGACTTTTCACGATGAATGGTAAGATTGACGATTTATGCCATATCATACACCAATACAAACATTTAACGCGCTGCCTGGTTTTGTTCCAGGCATGTGATCATCAATCCCATGGAGGACGGGCAATGAATTTAAAGAAGGCATTTCCGGATAAGGTGGTCGATGCCGAAACCGCCGTTTCCTTAATTAAAAATGGCAGTCGTGTGTTTGTCGGTACCGGCTGCGGGGAACCCCAGCACCTGATCCGGACCATGGTGGAAGACCTGAACACACAGGACATCATGGTTTACCAGATGCTCTCCTGGACCTTTGCCAATTATGTGGATGATCCCAAATTTTTAAAGCGTTTTTCCCTGAAGCTGTTTTTCATCAGCCATGATATGCGCAAAGCCGCCTTTGAAGGTAAAATCGACTATGTGCCGACTTACCTGTCTCAGATCCCGCGCTATTTTGCCAACCAGCGCATCGGTCTGGATGTAGCACTGATTCAGGTCAGTCCACCGGATAAATATGGCTACTGCAGCCTGGGCGTATCCGTTGACATTACCCAGGCCGGTGCGCAAAGCGCCAAAATCGTCATTGCCCAGGTGAATCCGCGCATGCCCCGAACATGGGGGGAAAGCTTTCTGCATGTAGACGAGATCGATTATTTTGTGGAGTATGAAGAACCGCTGGTACAGGCCTTACCCAACCTGAAGAATCAGGAAATCGCCAATCGCATTGGATTTTACGTCAACCAGCTGGTGGATGACGGTGCCACATTGCAGATCGGTTTCGGCCATCTGCCCAATACCATTCTCGGGCACCTGTCGGATAAAAAAGACCTGGGGATTCACACCCAGCTGATCACCGACGCATTCCTGCCGCTGTTCGAAAAAAAAATCATCAACAACACCAAAAAAACACTTTATCCCGGCCGGGTAGTGGTATCGCTGTGCATGGGATCGGACAAACTCTACCGCTATGTGGATGACAATCCCATGTTCTTTTTCCGGTCGTCGGAGTTTGTCAATGATCCCACTGTGATTGCCCGCAACGACAATCTCATCTCCATCAGTTCGGCCCTTGAAGTCGATTTGACCGGTCAGGTCTGCTCGGACTCCATGGGCCACCTGTTTTACAGCGGTATCGGTGACCAGGTCGATTTCTTGCGCGGCAGCGCTATGTCCAAGGGTGGATTTTCCGTCATTGCCCTGCCATCCACGGCCCAGAACGGCTCTGTCTCGCGAATCGTGCCACACCTGAGCGAGGGTGCGGGCGTGGCCACGACCCGCGGTGACGTGAACTTCGTGGTCACCGAGTACGGTATTGCCGAACTGTCCGGCAAAAGCATCTACCAGCGGGTCATGGAGCTGGCCCAGATTGCTCATCCCAAGTTCCGCGAAGAGCTGATCGAGGTGGCCAAAACCAAACACTATATTTTTTCCGATCAGTTGCCGCCGTCCAGCGACGATCTGATCTTCATCGAAAGCTACAAAAACCGGCTGACATTAAGAAACGGCAGGACCATGGAATTCCGTCCTCTTTTGCCGTCCGATGAATTCGCCTATCGCAACTTTTTCTATTCACTTCAGGAAAAGACCATCTATTTTCGCTTTTTCTACAAAATGAAACTGTTCTCTCACGAAGTGGTACAACAGCAGTGGGCCAGCGTGGACTACCGCAAAAACATGTCCATGATCGGCCTGGCCCGCATTGCCGGGCATCAGGAGGTCATCGCCATCGGCTCCTATGCCGAGGAAAGCGAATCCCGGGCTGAAGTGGCGTTTGTGGTACGCGAGGATTTCCAGGGCATGGGAATCGCTTCTCATCTTCTGGCAACCATGGAGAAAATCGCCAAAGCCAACAACTACAAGGGCTTTCTGGCGACCGTATTGCGGGAAAACACCGCCATGCTGCACGTCTTCAAAAAACGCTACCCCAATGCCAAAACCACCATCAGCGGCGGCAGTGATGTTAGCATTCACATGGATTTTGATGACGCGGTGGAAAGGGCCGCCGGCACGGGCCTCCACAGGGATAATGACGATGCCTGTGTCTGCCCGATACCGGATGGGAAATAGAGAATTTCATGCGGTAAAGGCCACCATTTTCTTTTGCTTTGTATCGTAGTAGGCAATCCTGGTCTCATAGCTCGTCAAATCAATATGCAATGTTGCCTGATGAGGCAGATCGGTCCATGACAACTTGAGCTGGTCATCGGGTGAATCCTCGATGGTAAATCGGCCATCAAAGGCCTGGCAGGCGCACCGGAACGCCATGAGCCTTAATAGGCGTTGCACCACAGGCTTTTCGATTTCCTTGGCGATTTCTTCAAGGGAGTAATTGTGCCGGTTGATATCCCGGCCGTTTTTGGTCTGCTGTACCAGCTCGATATCATTCTCGCCGGCCAGCAGCCCCACGTAATACACCTGCGGAATTCCCGGTGTAAAAAACTGGATGGCCCGGGCGGCAATGTAGGAGTCATCGTTGCAGGCCAGGGCCGAGTAATAGGTACAATTGACCTGGTAGACATCCAGGTTCTGGTATTCGGGGCCGGAAAAGATTTTGCGGGTGTTGGCGCCCTTTTCATCCAGGCCGTTAAGGGTTCGCTCGAGATCGTCGGGGGGGATCACATCCTGTACGTCCACCACCCCGATACCGTCATGGGTATCCAGCGTGGTAATCTGCTTGCGGGGGCAAATGGCCAACCACTGTTTGAGCACCCGGCTGGTATGGTGGTAAAGAGTATGCAGCACCAGCATGGGCAACGAGAAATCATAAGTCCAGTATCCGTGCTCGGAGATTTTTTGATGATAGCTGAAATGCTCGTGCACTTCGGGCAGGATCTCCACCCCAAAAGGGGCCACATAATCCTTCAACCATTGGAGCAGTTCCCAGACCTGGGGCTCCAGGAAAAAGCAGTTGGTACCGAGTTTAAATGTACAATAGGCAAACGCGTCCATGCGAATCATTTTGGCCGGCGTTCGCGACAGTTGAATCAGGTAGCGCCGCATAATGTCATGGGTGAGCGGCGACGCCCAATCCAGGTCGATCTGCTCGTAATCAAAGGTACACCAGACCTTTTCCTTGGAGCCGTCCGCACGCTGGATGATGGTATAGGGGGGGCGGGGCTTTCGGGTATACACCTTGGCCAGCTCCGCCTCGCTGATCTCTCCATCGGGACTGATTTTATTGAAACTCAAAAACATGTCGGCGTACTGGGAATCCGCCCCGTTTTCCATGTAATCCTGGAAATAGACGGACTGCCGGGAAATATGATTGACCATGAAATCGATGGTCAGGTCGAATTCACGGCCAATCAGATCGATGTCCCGCCAGGTGCCGAACATCGGGTCCACTTCATCATACGTCAAGGGCGCGAATCCGCGGTCCGCCGAAGATGGATAAAAGGGCAACAGATGAATGCCGCCAATCGCCTCGCTTAAATACCGCCGCAGGACATAGTGAAGTTCCACAAGGTCGCTGCCCAAACTGTCCGGATAGACAATCAATTGAACCTGGTTGCTGAGGGACATCGCCTGTTCTCCTTACTTTTGATCATCGATGAAAGAAAAGTGCTTCAACCCTTCGATAATTCCACCCGAGCAACGGTTAGCGGCAAAATAGATATTGCGAGCGCCTTTAAGATCTTCCAGTTCGTTGCTGTAGTTGCCCACGACCACGGCACGCGGCTCTCCACGCAACATCTCCTCATCGTTGCCGGAATCACCGCACACCAAAAAATTGCTCAAAGGGATCTCCCAACGATAGCTCAAATAGCGGATCGCCTTGCCTTTGGAGGCCCGAAAGGGAAGGATATCCAGATACATGCCGTGGGAATAGATCAGGGTATAGCGACAACGGTGATGAAGCAGGCGGTGGTGAACGGCCGAAATTCGGTCCTTGGCCGACTCCATGTAGTAGCTGACTTTAAACCGGCGCTGGGCGTCTTCTTCCTGATATTCGAGAAAATCAAAATCCTTCAGCAATTCAACAATTTTTTCGCGATTCCAACGATTGGCGATATGACTGGCCCACCCCGGGCTGGGAGTCGTGCTCTGCCCGTAAAACATGGCGCTGCCCACCGAGCAAATAATCACGTCCGGATCAGGGATATTGTACTCCTTGAGGATTTTCCGTGTGGAATCAGAAGAGCGTCCCGTTGCCACCCCAAAACCGACGTGCTCCCGGTTTTGTTTCAACAGCTCGAGCAGCGCTTCCAGTTGTGAATTGTCATCGCCGATCAAGGTATTGTCGATGTCGGTGATCAAAAAATGGGTCAGTTTAAGCAGCCGCCGGCCAATGGCATCGGATGGCTTGGCGGTGTTGAGAACAAGCTTGTGGTTACCATCGGTGAGTCTTTTTATTTTCTTCGTATACACACCGGCATGACTTGCCCACGTGTAATGCTTGCGGACATTCATGATGCCGTTTTTCGAATATTGATCCCAGAGCCCTTTATCGGTGATGATTTCACGAATGGCCGCCGACACCTGATCCGTATTGGAGACATCGACGAGAATGCCGTTTTGACAATTGCGGATAATATCGTTGGGTCCCCCGTCATTGGTGGCCACAATGGGAAGGCCGGTGGCCGATGCCTCAAGAAGGGTCAGCCCGAAGGGCTCGGTAAGCGCCGGGTTGATGAACACGCCCCTTTTCGCGGCGGCAATGCGATACAGGGCCGGCACTTCGTATTCGAAATCGTGCTTTTTGGGAATGGCCATCTTGCCGTAAAGATCGTATTTATCCATGGCCAGGAGCATCTGGGTCAACACTTCCTTCTCATTGTCGGCCATGGCGTCAATATCTTTTCTCAGCCCGGCAAACACGGCCAGGTTGGCCATGGCCTGAAGTCCCAAATCTTCTCCGTAGGCCTTGACCAAACCGGAAATATTCTTGCGCTTGTCCGGCCGGCTGAGCGCAAGCACCAGCGGTTTGTCAGGGTTCATAAAAAAACGATTCAACTCGCCCAGCATGGAGGCTTGAGCGTAACGGGCATTTTCCGAGGGCTGCGAGTCGTCGAGATCATCGTGATAGTAGGGGTAAAACGTTTCGACATCAATGCCAGGCGGAATCACTTCATATTGCGGCACCTTGCGATTGTCATAAAGTCCGTACTGCTCCGTGATCTCATGGTTCGTGCTGGTTACCACCAGATCCGCCCGGGACAGGATCTGTTCTTCAATCTGAATGCGGTGATCGATCTTGAAACGTTTGTTCATCTCCGCTTCACTCATGCCCTGATCAAGCAGTCTGGCTTTTTTGGCCCGTCCCAGCGAGTGGCCGGTATAAACGAAAGGCAGTCCGAGGATGTCGGCCAATTGGTTGGCAACATAGCCGGCATCGGGATAATGGCCATGCACAATATCGGGAAAATCCTGGTCGCGCCGGATAAATTTGATCGTCTTGTCCACATATTCTTCCAGGTGCGGCCAAAGGCGCTCTTTGCGCAGGTACTTTCGCCCACCGCACTGGATGCGTACGATACGGAACTTTTCGTTAATGACTTCAATGGGCTTGCTGTAGTCGGAAGATACGCGTTTATCGCCAATCAGACGTGTGAAAAGATCCACTCGGCCGATATCTTCACGCTCGCTCAGGCAGCGGCCCAGTTCAAGAACATATTTTACCTGCCCGCCGGTGTCTGCGTCCCGGCCCATTTCCAGATTGTTCGCTCGAATCAGGCCATGTAAACTAAACAGATGAACGGTGGGTCCTTTGGCGACCATGGATAATTCCTTTCTAACAGGGTTAGTGTGTAGGCAAATCAACAGCGGTTCGTTGTCCACAACCGCAAGGGTGCCGTTTAAAATCAGCCTCCTTTAAAGATATTCCTAAAGTCATTGTAAAACGCATCATCATCGGGGACGGCACCGGCAATCTGGCAAATTCGCCCGGCAAAGCGGGATGCCGCCTCCACGGTGACATCCCAGGCAAGCTGACGGATGTATCCGGCAGCCAGTATGGCGGCATAGCCGTCACCAGCGCCCACAGTATCAACGATGGCGCGGGCCTCGGTGGCGGGCCTGTGGATGATCCCACCGGACCAGGCAAACGTGCTGCCCTGTCCGCCCCGGGTCAACGCGATATGTTGTATATCAAATGTTCTCATCAGCCATGACAGCGCGCCATCGCCATCCATGGGGCCATCGAATCGTTGCGTTATCTTCTCCAGCTCTTCTTCATTGAGTTTAAGCATATCCGCAAAGTTGAGTGATTCGGCCACGGCATGGGGATTAACATGGGGAAAACGCATATTGATGTCACAAAAATGCGTGCCCCGCCCCCGTTGACGGCTGAGGAATTGGGTGACCTGTCGGCAGGCGGTATCGGTTCGTTGCAGCAAGCTGCCAAAATAGGTCATGGTCGCGTCATCGATGCCGGATAGCACATCGGGGTCAAGCGACAGGTAGTCGTAAGCCACATGTTGACAGATATCAAACCGCGGTACACCGGCGGCGTCAAGCGTAACCTGAACCGTTCCCGTTGGATGCCGGGAATCGATCTGAATATCGGCTGGGTCAAATCCGTTTTGTTCGGCCATGGCAAGCAGCGCATGCCCATGTCGATCATCCCCCACACGGCTGATCAACCGCACCGGAAACCCCAGTTTTTTCAAATGATACGCAAAATTAAAAGGGGCGCCGCCCATTCGTTGATAGTCCGGGAAAATGTCAATCAACATCTCGCCAATGACAAGTATCACCAAGTCTTCCCCCCTTACAAAAAGTGGAAATTGATAATTTCGATTGAATTCATCTTAAAGTGATGTCACCTGAAACGGTGTGCACTGAACCGCAAAACTGCCTTTTTTAACCCAAATGCGGGCCATGGAGACCGTTTCGCCGGAAAGATTGACAATATTGGCCAGTTTTTCCACATAGGAAATGTCGTTTTTGCTGAATTCCAGGTAAGGACTGATTTCATTGTATGGATCCGGCACCAGAATAATCTTCTCTGAATCCATGGGGTGTTTTTGCGGAGACCCGCTATAGGGAACATGAGTTTTTGAAAGAGAATGGACATCCTTGGGCGCCTTGTACTTCTCAATTTCAAACTTCTCAACTTTTTGAAGCGATGTAATCGGTGTCATAAAAACGCCTCCAGTGAAAGGATAAAACGAATTTCGCTCACCTGAACATTAGTATCTGACATCAAAGGCGTCAAACGCGCCTTCGTAGCTTTGCCAGTCCACCATTACGTCATCGACGCGTGAAGCGGGTGGTCCTTTTTTGCACCAGTTGATCAAAGAAACCACATCACCTTTTTTCCCCTCGCTAAGGGCCTCCACGGTTCCGTCACGCAGGTTGCGAACCCATCCCGTAACACCGTACAGGTTGGCGGCACGCATGGTCTCGGCCCGAAAAAAAACACCCTGCACCCGGCCTGAAATAATCAGGTGGGCCCTGACTTTTTCCTCCATTTCATCATCCTCCTGGATTTCGACGTTGGAATCGTAAAAAGGGGCAATTCAATCAATATTTAAGATATTTCCAGCATCTTTGCATGTCAAGGTGGATAGCCCAAGCGGGCAATCGCATGCAATCGATTTCATCCTTCATTTGACATTTGGCCGTTGGCATGTGGCGCCTTGGTTTGACAATGTTATCCGGTGATCCTACAGTATCATATATCTATAGAATAAACTGATCTTACAACGATTTTTTTAAAGTGGCGTGGTAAACGTTCAGGAGACAGACCAATGAAAAAAATGGCAGATATGCTGCTCAGGCAGAAAGCCTTCTCGGAAATCGTCATGGGCAACACGGCCCTGGTGAGAGCCATGGTGGAAGCCGGCACCCGGGTGGTCAGTTCCTATCCCGGTTCCCCGACACCGGAAATCGCCACCGCCATCGCATCCATTCCCACCGCCCAGCGGCCTTTTTATTTTGAATTTTCCACCAACGAAAAGGTCGCCACCGAGCTGGCCTATGGCGCGGCACTCAACGGGCACCTTTCCACCGTTTTTTTCAAAAGTGTCGGACTGAACGTAGCCGCAGACACCTTTGTGCAGCTCAGCCTGATGAACATCATCGGCGGTCTGGTGATCGTTTTGGGCGATGATCCCGGCGCCAACTCCTCCCAAAACGAGCAGGATAACCGCCACTACGCATTGCTCAGCTATACCCCGGTGCTGGAACCGGCGGATCCTGGGGAAGTTTACCGCTTTTACCTGGAAGCCGCCCGGCTTTCCCAACACCTGCACATGCCGGTGATCCTGCGCCTGACCACGCATGTATGCCATGCCAAGCAAAAAGTGGCCTTCGGCGCCTGGCAACCGCAATCACCGGACGACACCCCCCGCTTCGATTCGGCCAACGGTCCCTATATCCCGCTTACCAGCCTGGCCCTGGAACAAAAACGCACGGCCCTGGATCGCCTTGAGCAGGTTCGCCGCCATGCCGAAAAAAGCGATTTGAACCAAAGCGTCGACAACGGCAATGCAAAGCGCGGGGTGATCACCATGGGACTGCCGTTTCTGTCCCTGATGGAAACCATTGGCGGCGTGGCCGCCAAACCGGACATCCTCAAGCTGGCCTATGTTCATCCCCTGCCCCGCAAGACCATCATCGATTTTCTTTCCCGTCATCAAACGGTTAAAATTCTTGAAGAGCTCGACGACGTGCTGGAAAATCAGATCAAGGCCATTGCCTTTGACGAAAAAATTCCGGTTACCATCATCGGCAAGACGCTCACCGATGACTGGATTGGCGAGTATACCCCGGACAAGGTGCGCCAGGTGCTCGCCCGAAGCTGGCCGGACATGATTCCACCGGACAAAGTCCCTGCCGCCCCTGATCCGGCCCCTTCCCGGGTGGCCCAATTGTGCCCGGGTTGCGGTCATCGCAGCGCCTTTTTCGCCATCAAACAGGCCCTGGCCGCCACGGACATCACGGTGGCCGATATCGGCTGCCACACATTAGGATTTCAGCCCCCCTACAATATGGGCCAGCTACTCATGTGCATGGGGGCGTCCACAGCCATGGGCAGCGGCCTGCGATTATTCAATACCAGTCGCAACGTCGTGGCCTTCATGGGGGATTCGACATTTTTTCATGCCGCCCTGCCCGGCGTTATCAATGCCATTTTCAACCGCCACCCGATTACCTTGATTCTGATGGAAAACGGCACCACCGCCATGACCGGCCACCAGGACCATGCCGCCACCGGTCACAATTTCAATGCGGCAACGGACAAAATTCCGGTGCGCCAGGTGCTGGAGGGACTGGGGGTCAACCATATTTTCGAGGTGGACACCTACCAGCAGGCCAAACTGATCGAACGGGTCAAAGAGGCCTTGGCCATCGACGAATTTTCCGTGGTCATCGCCCGGCATCCATGCATGCTTAAATTCACCCGGGAGCAGCGTAAAAAGCCTGGCTATCGAAGGCGGCAGGTGACCATTGATCAAGACGTGTGCGAACGGATTCACACCTGCGTCGAAACGTTCGCCTGTCCCACCTTCACACGGGATGCCAAGGGGAACATCACCATCAACACCGATCTTTGCATCGGTGACGGCAGCTGCATTCAGACCTGTCCATCCGAGGCCATTGCCCCCGCCAATCAGAAAAAATCAGGAGGTGCCGCATGAAACCGTTCAACATCTATTTGACGGGGGTCGGTGGCCAGGGTATCGGCCTGATCAGCGAAACCATCCTTCGGGCCGTTGACCATGGCGGTCATCGGGTAAAAAGTGTGGACACCCACGGCCTGGCTCAACGCGGCGGCATCGTTGTCTCCCAGATTCGCATGGGTGATGCGGTTTTCTCACCCCTGATTCCCGATGGCCAGGCTGACTTGGTTGCCAGCCTGGAACGTCACGAGGCCCTGCGCGCCGCCGGCACCATGCTGAAAAGAAAAGGTGTGCTTATCTACTACAACACGGTCTGGCAGCCGCTTTCCGTGCGTCTGAACGAGCGGTCGGAAGTCAGCCAAGCGGACATCCATTCACTGTGCAAAAACCGCGGCATCAAAGTGATTTCCGTTTTCCGAGATCATTTGACCGACATTCGCATGCAGAACATGGTTGTGCTGGCTGAAATCTGCAAACGCGGCCTTATTCCCGGCATCCAGCAGGAACACTATGAAAAAGCCATGGCTGATTTGATGGCCGGCCCCATGCTGGAGAAGAATATGGCGGTTTTTTCGGCGAATTGACCAGTGTCCGTCCACAAATCGGTATAATTGGCCATTTCAGGATGGGCACCAAGGGCTGACGTTAAAGATGGACCAGCGTACATCTTATGGGGTGAAAAGCACTATCGGGCCGGATTCTACCCATAGGCCATGCTGGTGCTTATAGAAACACCGACGCGTCAATCTTCTTTTCGACCGTCGGGATGGCCTGTGCCTTTTACGGCGCCCGGTTCTCCCATGACGAAATCGTTCTTCATGTAGTTGATCACGTCATCGGTTGGCAACACTTTTGCGACAGTGCTGTTAGCAATCTTTAGCGCGATTTCTTGATTTGCTGTCGCTGTTGCGACCGCGTCAGCGACCACCACAACATCGTAACCACGCGAGTTGCCCGCGTAGGCCGTGCTGAGAATACATTCATCTGTCCAGAGACCGACAAGCACGATAGTATCGATGCCGGCGACCTTCAGTTTCTCATCCAGATAGGAATTGCCGTTTTCATCGAAGTTCCAGAACATATCCAGATGCTTTCCGTGGTAGAACCAACCGTCGGAAACTTCCTTATCAGTTGGGGCAATTTCCGATAGGGGCATCATGCCGGGTGCTCCGGTGAAAACATACACGGCGTTCTCTGGATCTTCCGGCCGCAGGCCTTTTGGACCATACCATCGATCCATCGCGTTGCTGATGCCGTCGTCAAAAATACGGGTCCAGGCACTCCACATAATGCGGATTCCGTCACTTTTCGATTGCGCCGCTCGAAACGCACCCACCAATCTGGTGAGATTCGGTAGAATAACCCCTGCATACGGTCGGTACTCCTCTTGACAGTCATCGAGAAGTAGGGCGATTCTACGAGGTCGATCCTCCAGATTCCAGGAAGCCCAAAAGCTTAGCGGCTGTCGATTCGGACTACCTGGAGTACTTCTGTAGTTGTTCATCGGCTTTATCGCCATATCCATGTCGCGATGCTTGCGTGGTTCCTTGAGAGCTTCTTCAAGTGTTCGAACCTTGCCGTCACTGTTGTTCATCATCGATTCCCTCTCGAATAGCGTTGTTGCGTGGGCAGCCGTCACCTTGCCGCTAACCCTTGTGATGGTATCAACGGGTTTTTCTCTCTTTGGAAGCGTTTTACTCTATCTGGTGCCGGAAACGTTGTCAAGAAAGCTCACAGCCAGTGGATTTCTGATGTAACTCGCCCATACACAATATTTGAAAGTTTGTTTGTTTCAGGCTGTTGAGCTACTGCTTAATTGAGATCAGATTAGACCTCTTTATCTCATACGGCTTCATATAGCGAAAGCCAACCAATGGGAAAACACCCGATAAAACAATCAGTGACTTTTTCTGAGCAGTCGTTTTTTGTAGCGGTCACGGGTGACCTCATCGATTAGCTTTTCCCCGACCAATAAATCTAAATGGGTCGTCAACGAATCGGGCCTTTGATAGGCACGCCGGCCTTGACCGTCATCGTCAAGGGGCTGCCGCCTATGTAGTAAGCCAGCTCGGCCGGCCGCTGGATGTCCCAGACGGCAAAATCGGCCATCTTGCCCGTTGCAAGGCATCCGATATGCTGATCGCGCCCCAGCGCCCGGGCGGCATGGACAGTGAACCCGGCCAGGGCTTCGGCGGGCGTGAGGCCGAATAAAATGCAGGCCAGGTTCATCATGAGCAGCGGCGAGGTGGTTGGACTGGTGCCGGGATTGCAATCGGTGGCCAGGGCCATGGGCACACCGGCCTTGCGCAATCCTGCCACCGGCGGCAGACGGGTTTCCTTGAGAAAGTAGAAGGCCCCGGGCAGCAGCACGGCCACCATTTGCGCGGCTGCCATGGCATGGATGCCATCGGCACTCAGGTATTCCAGATGGTCGGCGCTCAGTGCCTGATAACCGGCGGCCAGGGCGGCGCCGTTAGTATCGCTGAGCTGTTCGGCGTGGATCTTGACCCGCAGCCCTGCACCTGTGGCCGCCTCGAAGATGCGCCGGGTCTGATCCCTTGAGAAAGCGATGCGCTCGCAGAAAACGTCCACCGCCTCGGCCAGATTTTCTGCGACCACGGCAGTTAGCATGTCTTCGACCACCAGAGCCACGTAATCGTCCGACCGGTCCCGGTACTCGGGTGGCAGGGCATGGGCCCCCAGAAACGTGGGACAAACCCTAACCGCCGTCTCGGCCCCCAGCCGGCGGGCCACCCGCAGCATTTTCAGCTCGTTTTGGGTGTCCAGGCCATAACCGCTTTTAATTTCGACGGTGGTCACGCCCTGGGCCTGCATGGCCGCCAGCCGGCGCACGGACTGGTCGAACAGGCTCTCTTCGGTGGCCTTTCTGACCTCGTTGACCGTGCTGACAATCCCGCCGCCGGCCTGGGCGATTTCCTCATAGGTGGCGCCGCCGAGCCGCATTTCGAACTCCAGGGCCCGGTTGCCGGCGTAGATTAGATGGGTGTGGCAATCGATCAGTCCCGGCGTCACCCAGGCGCCGTTCAAGGCATAAACGCGCCGGGCCGAGGATTCGGCCACTGGCGGCAGGTCCCGCCGGGGGCCGATCCAAACAATGCGCCCGTCGGCAACGGCCATGGCACCGTCTTCGATCGTGCCGTAAGGCTTTTCACCGGTCATGGTGGCCAGGTGACAGTCGATCCACAGGGCATCGATGGGACTGTCAAAATGCACTGGATTCATACGTTTGTCCTCTATACAGCGACACGTTGCAGTCTATGCGGTGTGCTGTGCCTGACGGCAGTAAGCCCTAAATGGATAGGATACGGTGCACCGATCACTTTTATGTTTCGCGTTCATCCAGGATCGCCAGCACCTCGGCACATTTCTTTGCGGCCCGGGCCAACAGGGCGTCGGCCTGGGCACTGATTTCCTTTTTAAAGACAGCATCGGACACGCCTGCCAGATTGATCTGCACGTTCTGGTAGGCGCCCCAGATCCCCGTCTCCAGCGCCCGGGCACCCACCTGAACATCCGAGGCCGAGGCGATGTTGCCGTAGCGGGCCACCTGGGTCATGGCATCCCAGGCCTTGTCGGCCAGCTGCATGGTTGTCAGGGGCACCCGGGTGGCGGTTTTCAGGCCGGCCTGCATTTTCTCCCTGCGGGCCTTTCGCTGGGCATCGGTGGCTTTGGGCATGGCCAGCCCCTCCATGTACGCATTAAAAGCCTCGGTGTCGGCATCGATCATGGGAATCAACGCCTGGGACTGGTGGTGCAAGGTGGGGATAATGGCCCGCATGCGGCCGTCCAGATGCTCGAACTTGCGCACCCCATAGGTAAGCTTGGCCACCATGGCGCCCAATCCGGTTCCCAGCGCGGCCAGCACCGCCGACACCGAACCACCGCCAGGCGCCGAGGTGCGGGCGGCCACGTGTTCGATAAAGGCCCGTACCCCCATGCCGGCCAGGGGTTCGTGGCGGGGTTCGGCCACGGCATAGTCGATGATGCGCGTCTGCGGATCAAAGGTGGCCACCGCATTGAGCCCCAACCGCTCGATGGCCAGCCTCACCTTCTGGCCCTCGTCGAGGATAAACAGGTTTTCCTTTTCTATGTAATAATCGGCAGCCATGATAATCGCTTCTAGGGGCACCACACCGACGATTTCCGACCCGGCCACACCCACATGCAGCGCTGCGGCCTCCGCTTTCACCGCCTCGAATAGGGTGTGGATGGCCGTCACCCGGTAATCGGTGAGATTGACGGTCACCTGGGCCAGATTGTACTCACCCACATACCAGCCCATGCCCTTGACCGCCTTAAGACGGCCTGGCTGGTCCTTCCCGCGGCCGGCCTCGCGCAGGTTCAGGGCGATACGATGGGCCTGGTTGCGGGTGCCCAGGATATTGACATTGTAAGCGATCAAAAACTGGCGGGCGCCCGTGGCTGTGGCCCCCCACTCGGGGATGAATTCGGCCGGACCGAAATCGGGTTTCCAGCGCGGATCGGCAAGCCGTTCGGCCAGTCCTTCGTATTCTCCCCGGCGGATATCGGATAGCTTGCAGCGATAATCGGCGCTGGCCGCCGCTTCATACAGATAAATGGGCACGCCGAGCGCCTCACCGGCCCGCCGACCGAATGTCCGGGCGATATCGGCACACTCGGCCATGCTGACGCCCCTGACTGGAATAAACGGACACACGTCCATAGCACCGAACCGGGGATGCTCGCCCTTGTGAGCACGCATGTCGATGCGTTCCCGGGCCACCCGGGCTGCGGCCAGGGCACCCTCGACGATGGCATCCGGATCCCCCACGAAGGTGACCACGGTGCGGTTGGTCGATGCCCCCGGGTCCACGTCCAAGAGGTTGCACCCGGCGGTATCCCGAATCGCCTGGGCAATCGCCTGGATTGTTTCACTGTTGCGACCCTCGGAGAAATTGGGCACACACTCGACAAGTTTCCTCATGGTTTCCTCTTTCCCGATACATGGCGAATTTCCGATTTGGCAAATAGTTCGGCCACCGCCTGGTTCACTTGCGTTTCATCGGCCAGGTAAGGAATGGTGATCTGGTCGCCGTTGGGATTCTCCCGGTTATACTCGGCGGACACGGCCATGGCGTTTGGATTGCGTCCCCAGTTGCGCCGGGCCACGCCGCCCATCACGTCCCACAGCATGGCCGAGCGGATAGTGTCGTCGACCCGCCTGGAGCCGTCGAGCACCAGCCCGAAGCCACCATTGATGGCCTTTCCGATGCCGGTCCCGCCGCCGTTGTGCAGGGCCACCATGGACATGCCCCGGGCCGCGTTGCCGGCAAAACAGTGGGTGGCCATGTCGGCGCACACGTTACTGCCGTCCTTGATGTTGGCCGTCTCCCGAAAAGGGGAATCAGTGCCGCCGGGATCGTGGTGATCGCGGCCGAGCATGATGGGCCCGGTCACCCCGTCCCTGACCATCTGGTTGAACTTAAGAGCGATATTCACCCGGCCCACGGCATCCTGATACAGAATCCGCGCCTGACTGCCCACCACCAGTCGATTGGCGGCGGCATCCCGGATCCAGATGTAGTTGTCCCGGTCTTCGGGACGGCGACCCGGGTCGATGCAGTCCATGGCTGCCCGGTCGGTCCTGGCCAGATCTTCGGGCTGTCCGCTCAAGCAGACCCAGCGAAACGGTCCGTACCCATAATCGAAGATGGGCCCCATGATGTCCTCGAAATAGGAGGGAAAAACAAAACCGTCCTTGGCATCCACCCCGTTTTTGGCCACTTCAGTGATGCCGGCATCGAACACCGCCTTTAAAAAGGCATTGCCGTAATCGAAAAAGAAGGCCCCCGGCCCGGTAATGGCCTGGATCAATGCATAATGACGGCGCAGGCTGCGGTCGACCAGTTGACGGAAGGTCTGCCGGTCTTCGGCCAAAAGCCGGGTGCGCTCCTCAAAGGAGATCCCCTGGGGACAGTATCCGCCGTCGTAGACCACGTGGCAGGAGGTCTGGTCGGACAATAGATCGACTTTGAATCGTTTGTCGACCAGATGCGCGAGCAGGTCCACGACATTACCCTGGTAGGCGATGGAGGTGGCGGTCTTGTTTTCAACGGCTGCCTTGGCCCAGGAAAGGACTTGATCCAGGTCGGCGGAGACCTTCTCCACCCATCCCTGGTCAAGGCGGGTCTGAATACGCGAGGCGTCCACTTCGGCAATCAGGGAGACCGCCCCGGCAATAGCGGCGGCCTTGGGCTGGGCGCCGCTCATACCGCCCAGGCCGGAACTGACGAAAAGCAACCCTGCCAGGTTGCCGTCGGCGGGCACGCCGCACATTTTGCGGCCGGCATTGAGCAGGGTGTTGTAGGTACCGTGAACGATTCCCTGGGGGCCGATGTACATCCAACCGCCGGCAGTCATCTGCCCATAAGATGAAACCCCCATCTGAGCGGCGATTTCCCAGTCATCGAGGTTGTCGTAGAGCCCCACCATCAGCCCGTTGGTGATCACCACCCGGGGTTGGTCCGGAGCGGACTTGAACAGTCCTAAAGGATGGCCGGACTGCATGACCAGGGTCTGATCCTCGGTCAGGGCCTCCAGATATTTTTTGATCAGGCGGTACTGCATCCAGTTCTGGCAGACACTGCCGGTCTCCCCGTAGGTCACCAGTTCATACGGGTAAAGGGCCACCTCGACATCCAGGTTGTTGTCGATCATCAGCTGAAAGGCCCTGCCGGCCAGGCAATTTCCCTTGTAGGCCGTGACGGGCTTGGCCGAAAGGGGCCCGTGGGGCCGGAACCGGTAGCCGTAGATGCGTCCCCGGGTTTTCAGTTCGGTCAGAAACTCGGGGATCAATACGTCGTGGTGCTGCGGCGGGATATAACGCAGGGCGTTTTTCAGGGCCGTACGGGTCTGGGCCTCGGTCAGACGGTAGCCCCGGTCGGGCGCCCGCCGGATGCCTGCTCTAAACGGTTCGGGTTCCGGCAATTCACCGCCTATGCGAATGGTCATGGTTTTGGCCATGTCATTGGGATTAAGCATCATTGGATTCTCCTGACGTTTCCATAAACGGGCGATTGCTGATTATTTGGCATTATTATATATCTGTTGCCTGTCAATGGCCAAGGAGAATTGGTTTGATCTCGCCTTAATATAGCATCTTACCATGAACTGCGCATTATATGCACATCAATAACAGAAGACTACCTGGGGGGACAATATTTCTGTACAGCCGAAATATGTTTCAACCACTTGTAATACTTTTAATTAAAATATTTTTATTTTTATAAAAAGGTTATAACAGCCAATGACGACGCAATTATTCATTGTGCAATATTTACCCATTCACTAATACCCCTTTCACAAAAGTGTTTATTTATTTCCCGATAAAACCGTCTCGAAGCGATTATCCATTGGATCTCTCTTTTTTATACCATCCCACAGCAAATTATTTTTATTCAATCATATCTAATACTTATTTTTATCCTCAAACCAACTCGGGTTAAAAACGATGATGGCATTCAATTTGCTGTAGTGAACCCCTTTAACGATTTTAGGTAAAGCAACGATGTGTCAGACATCCCCACTGCAATGCGAACCGAGGCTATTCGGAGAGTATGACACTGAAAGATCGTCCGTATTATTCCAACGAAAAGCCCATTCCCGTTATCGGGAATGGCCCCTAACAGTCCGATCAAAATTGCAGCATTTTGCCTGCTGCGAATTCAAGATCATCTGGATGTTCTAAACAACAACCCTGTGGCTGTGTGGCAAAAAATCAGCCACGGACAATCGGAAGGAGAAACGATGAGTAGTACGCCCCAATTATGGACCGCCACCTACGAAGCCCAAACCACGGATGAACTGGCCGATGCCTATAAGGCATGGGCGGGTGACTATGATCGAGATACGCTGGACACCATGGGGTATGTGGGCCCGCATGCGGCGGTGAAAATGCTTGACTATCACTTGGATTCAAAATCATGCCGCGTTCTTGATGCCGGCTGTGGCACCGGCCTGGTGGGTGAGCTTCTGAATCGCATGGGGTACGAAAACGTGGATGCCATGGACTATTCAGAAGCAATGCTGGATGAAGCGGAAAAAAAAGGCGTATATAACCAGCTGATGAGAGATGATATGAATCACACGCTGGGTATTCCGGATGACCATTATGACGCCACGATCTGCGTGGGGACGTTTACCTATGCCCACGTGGGTCCGCATGCACTGGACGAACTGGTGCGCGTCACCCGCCCAGGCGGATATATCTGCTTTACCATCCGGGATGGCCTCTATAAGGAACATGGTTACCGCAACAAAATGCTCAAGATGGAAGCCAGCGCCAAATGGGAGCTGGAAGAACTTATCGATCACGATTATCTTATAAAAGAAAACGTGAACGCAAAATTCTGCACCTACAGGGTGCTGGACAATTAAGCCCTTTATTCAGGCAGTCCCCGTCCAGAAGTTGGATCGTTGGCCTTTATTGAATGGAAAACAGATAGAACCACACAATATTTACAACATGGTAAAAAGAGGAAATATGGTAAGCGACAATCAAACACTTGACAAAGTATATACCGCAAAGAATCACGAAGAACTCATGGATGCCTACAAGGACTGGGCCGCCGATTATGATACCGATACGGTACAACGCTTTGGCTATGTCGCCCACATCGCTTCTGCCGATGCCCTGGACAAGGTGCTGGATCAAAAAGATGTCCATATTCTGGATGCCGGCTGTGGCACCGGCCTGGTGGGTGAGGAACTTGTCAAAAAGGGATATAACCAAATCGATGCCCTTGATTACTCCAAGGAAATGCTTGACGAAGCAGAGCGTAAAAAAATCTACAGGCAGCATATCCAGGCCGACTTGAGCAAATCGCTTGACATCCAAAAGGATCAATACGATGCCATCGTTTGCACGGGAACCTTTACCTATGGGCATGTCAAGGCCACGGCATTTAACGAGCTGATTCGTATCACCAAACCGGGCGGGGTCATTTGCTTTACGATTCGCGAGGGCGCCTATGAAAACTATGACTACCGCGGGCACATGATTGGCCTGGAGCAGGATAACGCCTGGGAGCTTGTCAGTATGCACGACTCAGACTACCTGAAAAACGAAGGCGTCAAGTGCAAAATGTGCACATATAAAGTACTTAAGGGTGCAGGTAAAAAATAATTACACCAGATTGCGCCGGATTTGCGCCTCGTCTACAAGGCGCATCCGCCGGTGCATATTTGGAATCTGTGCCGGCGGATGGAACGCTGTAGACGGGTGCAAGGACAAGCAGGATGGGGTAATTATTTTTTCCTGCGCCCTAATTAAGCCCAATCGTTAAGATCCAGAAAAACGGTAGTCCAATGCGGCAAAAACCTGAGGGTACCCTGGCAAAGGCGCCAAAAGGAAACTTTCGTCAATCACGATTTCTGGTCAACGCCGGGCTTAGTGCCCTCGGGCTTTTGCAAAAAAAGAAGGCTTATATAGATCAATGTTCAAGGCACAATATCCAGGTCTTAAGCGGTTTTGGCATACCGTAGCGTAACATCGGGCTTCTAAGGAAGTCACCCCAAAATAGGGTGATTTCCTGGACTTGAATATTTCCCCAGAAGCAGGGGCAAGCCGCTTTTTACGAATTCATCAATATTTAATTGCAGTTATGATTCATATTATGAGTGTGAGAAAATAATGAGAATTCGCACCTACCACATAATACACCCCTGAAATCCAACATGAGCCATTTGAAATACTGGACACGATCCACCATCGAATTATTCAAAGAGCTGGACGAATAAGCCGCCCTCAGGTAAAATTGATGTTTAAAATGAGTGCCGATCAGGCAACCAGAAAAGATCTTCTGCATTTTCTCGATGTGTTGCAAAAAGCGGCCTGATTATCAACGGCAAAAAGCTGAATTTTATGCAACGTTAGGGATAACTTAGAAGGTAAGCGATTGAAAAAGAATGAATCTTTAAAAGAAAAGCCGGTGCAATGGTGCTTAGAATACGTGGCTGACGAAGATAGAGAATGGCAGGTCACGATCGATTCGGTTCCGTTTGTCATGGGCCGTGCCGATGACTGCAATCTTAAATTAACCGATCGGCATATTTCCAGACATCATAGTGAGATTCGTATCAGTGGTGATCTACTGTGGATTCGAGACCTAAAGAGCACCAATGGCACATTTGTAAATCAAAATAGACTCGAAGATGCCCAACTGCTTGAACCAAAAGATATTATTTCAATTGGGAGATACACGTTCAGGGTCAAATCAATCTCGCCCTCACTTGCTGATGAAAATCTTGAAACGATTGACACAACGCTTTTTGAAAAACGGATGGACGTAGATTTGTATTCTTTTGAGCCAAGGTTCAGGCAGTTAATTCATGAACGCAATGTAATTCCACATTTTCAGCCCTTATTAAGATTCTTAGACATGGCCAACGTGGGGTATGAGATTCTTGGAAGAATTGGTGATGAACGTTTACCGTCGAGTCCTGATGACTTATTTGATATGGCCAAGCACTTGGGGTATGCCTCTGAACTCAGTTCTTTATTCCGTGAAGTCGGGGTGGAAATAGGCAAAGATTTGCCTGGGTCCCCGATGTTGTTCGTTAATTCCTCCATGTCCGAAATTAGCGATATAGACACCCTTTTGGCATCGATGCAAAAGATTTGTGATATGGCCCCTTCCAATAAAATCGTGTTGGAAATCAATGAAAAAGCCATCGCAGATAGAAATGAACTGCCCATGCTGCGCAGTGCCCTGAAAAAAATGGGTATCGGATTGGCTTTCGATGACTTTGGGGTAGGACAAACGCGTTTGGTGGAACTTTCCAAAACACCTCCAGATTACTTAAAATTCGACATTTCCCTAATTCGTGAAATCCATCTCGCCCCAAAGCGATTACATCAGATGATTTCAACCTTTATCAAAGCTTCTCATGACCTTGGTATTCTTACCCTGGCTGAAGGCATCGAATGTTCTGATGAATCAAAGGTGTGCCAAACGCTTGGCTTTGATTTTGGACAGGGATATTTCTTTGGAGAACCGGCACCCATCAATGAGATCAATTAACCATTTAGGACAGAAAGGGGAAGAATTGAGTCATTTTTTTCTTATGTGAAATTCATTTCCTACTAATTATTACCTTGATCTCTTACAGGTTACAAAAAACATCAATATATAGTGGTAATATTTTAAACGACATCGACATATTGATTTGCATGATTTTTGCTAAGAGCTTAACAGTTACTCTTTACCCCTTCATGTATTTTGGATGCGCTTGCCGCGTAGCGGAATAATTTCTCTAAGGTTCAACGCCCCCAGCTAACCGCTCTTAGGATTAAATGGTAACACCGATTAGAGCAACACCATCTTAAACGAACAATGAACAAATTTCTTGGTCACCTTTTTTCCAGCAGGTTTCGAAATACCCAGGACTAAGAAATGCCTCCAGAATAAAATTCGGAGGCATCGATGAACTGACCGCATCCATTTTAGCCGGTAGCGCGGATGTAAACGGGTAGAATACCTTGTGCATTTGCCAGCGGCGTAGATCTATAGCGGGGAGCACAATGACAATGCATGGGATGATTGGTTGGCAGAGGTTCCGCGGATTTTGCCTATCGTTAATCTTTCTGTGTTTAACCCTGCTTCCGTCGAGCTGTGGAGATGACCAGCAGGACAGCGTATCGGATGAATCTGATGGGGCCGCATCGGCTAATCTGACCATACGCTGGCACGATGCACCCATGGCCCAGGAGTCGGCGCCCATTCGGGCGGCGACTTTGGATTGCCAGGCAGGCGGTGTAGATCAGGTGGTTTGCGAGGTGTACGATGCCGAGGGCAACTGGCTGGTGATCGGCGGCCCGTGGGATTGCGAAGCCGGCAGCGGGAGGGTCGAGGGCATTCCGCCGGGTCAGGACCGAATCTTTGTGGTACTGGCGGAAGATGAGTTTGGCAACATCCGCTACCAGGGAGAGACCACCGGGGTCAGCATCGAAGCCGGTGAAATCACCCAAGGCGTAGTCATTGACGCCTATCTGTTTGTTCCCACCTTGTCCGCCCCCGAAGACGATGCCGAAGATATTGATCCCAACAGCGTGTCCCTTGAATGGGAGACTGTTGAAAATGCCGATGAATACCTGGTACAGGTGGCCACAGACCTTGATTTTGAAGCCATCGTCATCAATGAAACAACCCCTGCCACGGCCTACGCACCCTCAACCCTTGAGCCGTTAACAGAATATTTCTGGAAAATTTGTGCGGTAGACATGTACACCAACACGGGTGCCGACTCAGAAGTCAGAAGCTTTGTCACGTCTGATTGTGCCTACACGATTTCACCCGCCAGCCGATCGGTCACTTGGGGGGGGGAAACCTATGCGGTAGCCGTTACCGCCACCCACACCGAGTGCGAGTGGTCCACTTCGGAAAGCTACGATTGGATCTTGCTGTCGCCCACCAGCGGATCGGGCAGCGACACGGTGCAGGTCACTGTTTCAGCCAACGAGGGTGAGGCTCGATCCGCCACCATCACCATCGCCGGTCAAGATCATACGATCAACCAGGATCCTGCCGGTTGCAGCTACACGATTTCACCCGCCAGCCGATCGGTTGACAACGAAGGGGAGACATATAATGTCGCAGTTACCGCCACTCACAGCGAGTGCGAGTGGTCCACTTCCGAAAATTACGACTGGATCTTGCTCTCGCCCGCCAGCGGCAGCGGCAACGGCACGGTGAGCGTTACCGTTTTAGCCAACACCGGCGCGGCACGATCAGCCACCATCACCATCGCCGGGCAAAATCATACAATAAACCAGGACCCTGCCGGTTGCAGCTACACCATTTCCCCTACTATCCGATCGGTTAATTACGAGGGTGAGGCTTATACCGTCACCGTTACCGCCACCCACAGCGAGTGCGACTGGAGCGCTTCCGAAAACTATAATTGGATCTCGCTGACTCCCACCAGCGGCAACGGCAATGGCACGGTGAGCGTTACCGTCTCAGCCAACACCGGCGCGGCACGATCGGCCACCATCACCATCGCCGGGCAAAATCATACGATCAACCAGGACCCTGCCGGTTGCAGCTACACCATTTCCCCCACCAGCCGATCGGTTGATAACGAAGGAGAGACCTATTCCGTCACCGTCACCGCCACCCACAGCGGATGCGACTGGAGCGCTTCCGAAAACGACGATTGGATTTCGCTCTCGCCCACCAGCGGCAGCGGTAGCGGCACGGTGCGCGTTACTGTTTCTGCCAACACCGGCGCGGCACGATCAGCCACCATCACCATCGCCGGCCGGCCCCATACCGTCAACCAGGCGGCGGGATCATGCACCTACACCATCGCCCCCACCAGCCGATCGGTTGATAACGAAGGGGAGACCTATTCCGTCACCGTTACCGCAACCCACAGCGGGTGCGACTGGTCCACTTCCGAAAACTACAATTGGATTTCGCTCTCGCCCACCAGCGGCAGCGGCAGCGGCACGGTGCGCGTTACTGTTTCTGCCAACACCGGCGCGGCACGATCAGCCACCATCACCATCGCCGGCCGGCCCCATACCGTCAACCAGGCGGCGGGATCATGCACCTACACCATTGCCCCCACCAGCCGATCGGTTGATAACGAAGGAGAGACCTATTCTGTCACCGTTACCGCCACCCACAGCGGCTGCGACTGGTCCACCTCCGAAAACTACACGTGGATTTCGCTCTCGCCCACCAGCGGCAGCGGCAGCGGCACGGTGCGCGTTACTGTTTCTGCCAACACCGGCGCGGCCCGATCGGCCACCATCACCATTGCCGGGCAAAATCATACGATCAATCAGGATCCTGGAGGTTGCAGCTATACCATTGCCCCCACCAGCCGATCGGTTGATGACGAAGGGGAAACCTATTCTGTCACCGTTACCGCAACCCACAGCGGCTGTGACTGGTCCACTTCCGAAAACTACACGTGGATCTCACTCTCGCCCACCAATGGCAGCGGCAGCGGCACGGTGCGCGTTACCGTTTCTGCCAACACGGGCGCGGCCCGATCAGCCACCATCACCATTGCCGGGCAAAATCATACGATCAATCAGGATCCTGGAGGTTGCAGCTATACCATTGCCCCCACCAGTCGATCGGTTGAAAATGACGGGGAGACTTATTCCGTCACCGTTACCGCCACGCACAGCGGGTGCGACTGGAGCACGTCCGAAGACTACGGTTGGATCTCACTCTCGCCCACCAGCGGCAGCGGCAGCGGCACGGTACGCGTTACCGTTTCTGCCAACACGGGCGCGGCCCGATCAGCCACCATTACCATTGCCGGTCAAAATCATACGATCAACCAGGATCCTGGAGGTTGCACCTATACCATTGCTCCCACCAGCCGATCGGTTGAAAATGACGGGGAGGCCTATAACGTCACCGTGACCGCAACTCACAGCGAATGCGAGTGGTCCACTTCCGAAAACTACAATTGGATTTCACTCTCGCCCACCAGCGGCAGCGGCAGCGGTACGGTGCGCGTTACTGTATCAGCCAACGATGGGGCGGCACGATCGGCCACCATCACCATCGCCGGTCAGAATCATACGATCAACCAGGAAGCGGGCGCATGCACCTACACCATTTCCCCCACCAGCCGATCGGTTGATGACGAAGGGGAGACCTATTCCGTCACCGTTACCGCCACCCACAGCGGCTGCGACTGGAGCACCTCCGAAAACTACACGTGGATTTCACTCTCGCCCACCAGCGGCAGCGGTAGCGGCACGGTGCGCGTTACTGTTTCTGCCAACACCGGCGCGGCCCGATCAGCCACCATCACCATTGCCGGGCAAAATCATACGATCAACCAGGATCCCGGAGACACTGCGGCACCAACACCAAATCCCTTGACCTGGTCAACTGAACCTTATGAAACCAGTACATCATCGATTTCGATGACATCCAATAGCGCTTCCGATCCAACCACTCCGATCACCTATTTATTTGATTTCTATAATAGCCCGAGCGGCGGTTCAGGAGGAACAGACTCAAGCTGGCAGAGTAATAGGAGTTACACCGATTCGGGCCTTGGCACTAACCATCAGTACGGATATCGGGTAAGGGCACGGGATGGTCTTAACAATCAAACATCATGGTCGGATGTTAGCTATGATTATACCGACATCGAAACTCCGACTGGAATCACTTTTGGTACGATAACAACAAACAGCATCCAGGCAAGATCGACAAATACCCCTTCAGGGTTAACCAGAGGCTCCTCCGGCTTGATACTCTACAACACAACTCGGGCAACAAATTCAGGCTGGCGTCAGAATAATGACTATTGGAATAGTACATCCCTTTCCGTCAACACAAGCTATGGATTTCGTGCTCGGGCCAGAAATGGTGATGGGGATCTAACGGATTACTCGACCACCTATACTCGGTATACATTGGCCAATACACCTGGGTATGCCCAATTCTCCAACGTGACACAAACCAGCATTCGAGCCAACTGGACTGCTAACGGAAATCCTTCCGGGACGCAGTACTATTGTGAGAACATGGACAACGGAACAAATTCAGGTTGGATAACAAATACTTATTGGGCTAGCACAGGCCTTGATTGTGGCGCCTCATACGAATTTAGAGTGAGAGCGAGAAATGGCAATAATGTAGTAACCGGTTGGAGGTATCTCGATAATCAATACACTCTGGGATGTGATGACATTTATGAAGAAAACGATACCATGGGATCGGCTCACAATATCACCAGCTGGGGAACCTATTGGTTATACGGAATTCAATACGATTACGATTGGTATGTTTTTTACTACGATGGTTCTGGTGAATATTTAGAGGTATTGTTAGATTTTAGCCATAGCAATGGCGACATAGATCTCGCCCTCTACAATAGTTCTGGAGCTTTGATAGCTTCGTCTACTAGTTCTACAGATGATGAACAAATTGTAGTATCCGTTGGAGCTGGTACCTATTACATAAGAGTCAGTGGTTACCCTTCAAACAATACAGGAAACACTTATTATTTTAGATGGAGATGGATAATAGGTTAGTGCCATCGTATACGCAGGGATTAGGACGTTTCAAAATCCGAAGCTGCCGCCGTTGTCGATATTTTTTTTGGCTCATAATGAGATTTCTCACTTACCATAATACGACCCTGAAATCCAACATGAGCTTTTAAATAGAAAGAGGTCTTGACGACTCCATTACATAGCGGGGCTTCAGTCAGTGGGATAGCATCGTTAAACGGCAATGAGTGCCTGAAAACTGACCATGCTACCGGAATCGTTTCCGGAAACAGCACAGATCTGGTAGAACACCTTTTGCATTCGCCAGCGGCGTCTGGTTTTAGGGGGGAGCAATGACAATGCATGGGATGATTGATTGGCAGAGGTTTCGCGGATTTTGCCTATCGTTAATCTTTCTGTGTTTAACACTGCTTCCGTCGAGCTGTGGAGACGACCAGCAGGACAGCGTATCGGATGGATCTGATGGGACCGCATCGGCCAATCTGACGATACGCTGGTACGATACACCCGTAGCTGAGGACTCGGCGCCCATTCGGGCTGCGACTTTGGATTGCCAGGCAGGCGGTGTGGAGCAGGTGGTTTGCGAGGTGTACGATGCCGACGGCAACTGGCTGGTGACCGGCGGCCCGTGGCCTTGCGAAGCCGGCAGCGGCAGGGTCGAGGGCATTCTGCCGGGTCAGGGCCGAATTTTTGTGGCACTGGCGGAAGATGAGTTTGGCAACGTCCGCTACCAGGGGGAAACCACCGGGATCAGCATCGAAGCCGGCCAAATCACCCAAGGCGTGGCCATTGACGCCTATCTGTTTATTCCCACCTTGTCCGCCCCTGAAAACGAGGCCCAGGATGTTGATCCCAGCACTGTTTCCCTTGAATGGGAGACTGTCGAAAATGCCGACGAATACCTGGTGCAGGTGGCAACAGACACCAATTTTGAAACCATCATTATCAACGAAACAACCCCTGCCACGGCCTACGCACCCTCAACCCTTGAGCCGTTGACTGAATATTTCTGGAAGATCTGTGCAGTAGATATGCACACCAACACGGGTGCCGACTCGGAAGTCAGAACCTTTGTCACGTCCGATTGTGCCTACACGATTTCACCCGCCAGCCGATCGGTCACTTGGGAGGGGGAAACCTATGCGGTAGCCGTTACCGCCACCCACACCGAGTGCGAGTGGTCCACTTCGGAAAGCTACGATTGGATCTCGCTGTCGCCCACCAGCGGATCGGGCAGCGACACGGTACAAGTCACTGTTTCAGCCAACGAGGGTGAGGCTCGATCCGCCACCATCACTATCGCCGGTCAAGATCATACGATCAACCAGGATCCTGCCGGTTGCAGCTACACGATTTCACCCGCCGGCCAATCCGTTGATCATGACGGGGCGACCTATGATGTAACAATTACCGCCACTCACAGCGAGTGCGAGTGGTCCACTTCCGAAAACTACGACTGGATTTCGCTCTCGCCCGCCAGCGGCAGCGGCAACGGTACGGTGCGCGTTACTGTTTCAGCCAATACCGGCGCGGCCCGATCGGCCGCCATCACCATTGCCGGCAGGCCCCATACCGTCAACCAGGCAGGGGGCGCCTGTACATACACCATCTCCCCTACCATCCAATCGGTTAATTTCGAGGGGGATGCCTATACCGTCACCGTTACCGCCACTCACAGCGAGTGCGACTGGAGCACTTCCGAAGACTACGATTGGATCTCGATCTCGCCCGCCAGCGGCAGCGGCAACGGCACGGTACGTGTTACTGTTGCAGCCAACCCTGGCGTGGCCCGATCAGCCACCATTACCATCGCCGGTCAAGATCATACGATCAACCAGGATCCTGCCGGTTGCAGCTACACCATTGCCCCCACCAGCCGATCGGTTGATAACGAAGGAGAGACCTATTCCGTCACCGTTACCGCCACCCACAGCGGATGCGACTGGAGCGCTTCCGAAAACGACGATTGGATCTCGATCTCGCCCACCAGCGGCAGCGGCAGCGGCACGGTACGCGTTACTGTTGCAGCCAACACCGGCGCGTCCCGATCGGCCACCATCACTATTGCCGGCAGGCCCCATACCGTCAGCCAGGCAGCGGGATCATGCACCTACGCCATTGCCCCAACAAGCCGATCGGTTGATAATGAAGGGGAGGCCTACACCGTCACCGTTACCGCCACCCACAGCGGCTGTGACTGGAGCACGTCCGAAAACTACACGTGGATCTCGCTCTCGCCCACCAGCGGCAGCGGCAGCGGCACGGTGCGCGTTACCGTTTCTGCCAACACCGGCGCGGCCCGATCGGCCACCATCTCCATTGCTGGCCGGCCCCATGCCGTTAACCAGGAAGCGGGATCATGCACCTACACCATTGCCCCCACCAGCCAATCGGTTGATAACGAAGGGGAAACCTATTCCGTCACCGTTACCGCCACTCACGGTGGCTGTGACTGGAGCACCTCCGAAAACTACACGTGGATCTCGCTCTCGCCCACCAGTGGCAACGGCAGCGGCACGGTGCGCGTTACTGTTTCTGCCAACACCGGCGCGGCCCGATCGGCCACCATCTCCATTGCCGGCAGGCCCCATACCGTCAGCCAGGAAGCGGGATCATGCACCTACGCCATTTCCCCCACAAGCCGATCGGTTGATAATGAAGGAGAAACCTATTCCGTCACCGTTACCGCCACCCACAGCGGCTGCGACTGGAGCACGTCCGAAAACTACACGTGGATCTCGCTCTCGCCCACCAGTGGCAGCGGCAGCGGCACGGTGCGCGTTACTGTTTCTGCCAACACCGGCGCGGCCCGATCGGCCACCATCTCCATTGCCGGCAGGCCCCATACCGTCAGCCAGGAAGCGGGCGCGTGCACCTACGCCATTGCCCCCACCAGCCGAACGGTTGATGACAGCGGGGAGGCCTATGACGTCACCGTGACCGCCACCCACAGCGAGTGCGACTGGAACGCTTCCGAAAACTACACGTGGATTTCGCTCTCGCCCACCAGCGGCAGCGGCAACGGCACGGTACGCGTTGCTGTTTCAGCCAACTATGGCGTGGCCCGATCAGCCACCATTGCCATCGCCGGCCGGCCCCATACCGTCAACCAAAGTCCTGGAGACATTACCGCACCGACACCAAATCCATTGACGTGGTCGGCTGAACCTTATGAGACAAGCACATCATCGATCTCTATGAGGGCCACCACCGCTTCGGATCCGACTGGCCCGGTGATGTACTATTTTGACTTCTATTCCAGCCCAACTAGTGGGTCAGGTGGTAATGACTCAGGGTGGCAAAACAGCACCAGCTATAGTGACTCAGGGCTTGGAGCCAATCACCGATATGGTTATCGAGTGAGGGCAAGGGATGGCAACAACAATCAGACTGGATACTCATCGGTAAGTTATGATTACACGGATATTGAAACACCGGCAGGCATTTCTTTCGGCACGATAGACAGTACAAGCATTCAAGCGAGATCTTCAAATACACCCTCAAATCTATCGTCCGGCAGCTCTGGATTGTATATCCAAAATTATAGCAATGAGAACAACTCAGGTTGGAAACAAAATAACGACTATTGGACCAGCGCCAAACTGACGCCAAACACCAATTATGGATTCAGAGCGATCGCCCGCAATGGGGACGGGAATAATACACCCTGGTCGGGCATCAGTTATCGCCGGACATTGGCAGTTACCCCAGGCGTGATCTATACCTCTAGTCGAACGGCTAATTCCATCCGGGTTTATTGGACATCCAATGGGAACCCGTCAGGCACCGAATACCAATGCTTACGATATCCCGGCAGCGTATATTCGAGTTGGACGACTTCATTGAATTTGCTTTGGACCGGCCTGGATTGCGGTACCACTTACCAATTCTGGGTCAGGGCCAGGAATGCAGATAATACTACTACAGGTTGGACAGCTGCTTATTCTCAATCCACACTGAGTTGTCCATCCATAACGTCGGCAAGGTTTGATCCAGCGTCACCAAGAAGTATCCTGATTGGTTATGATGTGACTATAACCATCGGCTACAATAATACACTTAGCGAAGATGTACTTATTTTTGCACGTCCGTACACGAATGGATTGCTGACGCCCAATTACTCGGCCAGTGGTGGTGATCGATGTTCACCCGGATCTGGAACCGCAGAGCAATATTTTACCATCACAGTCCCGCGCACCCAGGTTGATCAGGTGCGCATCTGGATAACAAATGTAGGCCAAACACAAACGTTCTCGACGTATTCTTACAATGTTGATTATTGGTTTGATACAATCTATTAATGACGGATTCGTAAAAAGCCCGATATCGGCGTTACGCTTCATCCTTCGTCACTGCGGAGTACGAGCAGTACGCCTCATTCCTCAGGATTTGCAAGCCTTGATCTCGGGCTTTTTACGAATCCGTGCGGACGGCGACATTTTACAATGTTAATCATTAATTGAACCGACAAGGTCCTTGGCAAAGCCTAATGATGCAGGCAGAGCAACCCGCGTTACCCATCAGAAATGGCACCCATGTTCTCTGATTGCCGGTCGTTTTTCCGGTAATTGAGAACAATGGGCGCAGGTGTCCGCCTTTTTTGGGTTTCGCCCGAGAGCTACTTTAGGTCACGATCCAAACCGTATCCTTGGGGGCTGCATGCACCACCTTGTTACTCACGCGGCCCATAAAAAATTCGCTGATTTCAGACAATCCCCGCCGCCCCAGAACAATGGTATTCCACTCCCCGCTATGGGCCGCATCGACAATGGATCCTGCACGACTCAATACCCCCGTCGTGGTTTTAGTGGAAATGTTGTCCTCACTGAACCCGGCTTCTTTTAGAATCTTGACCGGCTCGATGAAAACCGAATCCGTTTCAGCGATCACTTCTGATTCAGCCGCTGCCAAATCGAAATGGAATCCACCGCGCACTGCATGCACCAGCTTCACCTCGTAGTCTTTGAGCGGACCGAGCATACTGGCAACGAAGTGGACGGCCCGGATGGCGCAGGGTGACCCATCCACCGCCAACAGGACCTTTTTATTGATCGGTTTCCGGCCGGCGATCAGCAGGGGCGCAAACGTGAGTTTTTGCAGCAGTTTCAAGGTCACGCTGCCCACAATGATGTTTTGCAGCGCCGAGGCCCCGCGGCGCCGAACCAGGACGGCATCATAGCCGCCTTGAGCTTCCGTGATGATATCCCTGGCAATTCCTTTTTTACGATTCTGGATCTTGATATCCACGGCAGGCTCGGCGTGTCCAGCGTCCAGCAACAGTTGTTTGGCATCATCCATGTACTTGCTGATTTTCTTCTTCTGCTCTGCCTCCCAGCTGCGTACATGAGCGACAACCTTGACGCTCTTGGGTTCCTTTTCCAAATCGTAATACGCTTCCGGGATACTCTTGTACACATGGAAAAGAATGATTTTCATGCCCTTAAAGGCTTCTTCTTCTCCAGCGTACTTGACCGTCTGCATGGCGTTTTCCGATCCGTCCACGGCCAGCAGTAAGCGTTTTTGTCTGGCTGTCATATTTTCCTCCTCACCTCGGTCATGTGACCGAATCAATTGTTTTCAAAAATGATCCGCCGGTTTTCACGATGATCCACCATGTAGCGCAGCTTCGCTTTAAACTTCACCGCCGCCAGTAAATCATCGATCCGATCCCGTGAGACATCGTAAAACCGAAGATAGACATTCCGATAGCCGCTCGGCGCCCGTTCGTAAGTGGAAAGAATACTGGCCATACGGCCGCCATGCTCCCGGACCACGGTAACAATTTCCATGATCGAACCGGGGCTGTCCTCGAGCAGGAAGGCCATCTGAAAGCCTCTCTTTTTCAAACCGGTAATGTACAGGGTAGCCTTGAACATGTCCGTCTGCGTGATCACACCGCACAGCTGGCCATCATCATCCACAACCGGCGCGCCGGATATTTTACGTTCCAGCATGAGATCAGCAGCCTCTTCCATGGTCCAGTCCGGTTTCACCGTCACAACGTCGCGGGTCATGATATGATCCACCTTGATCTTGGATATGAGATAGAGCAATTCATGAATATCCAGACTCGTTGCATCCGAAGCGGAGGCCCGCTTCAGATCACGGTCGGTGACAATCCCACAAAGCGTCCCCTTATGGGTCACGGGAAGCCGCCGAATGCCCTTCTCTTTCATCAGCGCGACGGCGTTGTTCATGGATTCCGATTTATCGATTTCAATCGCCGGTTTACTCATCCAATATCTAATCAGCATCGTTTTCCTCCTTTCCTTGTATTCTCAGTGTTCTCAAGTAAAACCGATGCGTACCGTATTTTGTCTCGATTAGTTTCCCTTCCTCAAGCAGTCGTCCGACCACCGCCCAATCGCCTCCAGCCCTTGTAAGATATTCGTTCACGGCATCCTGGCGCATAGGATGCACGGCGGTGATGCTCAGCAAATCCTGCTCGACGTCACCCGTGAAGGCAAAAGCGTTGCCCTCGTATCCGATGAGGTATTCGGCACGCTGCACCTTCTCGCGCAAGCATTGATACGCCCGGTTGAGGATCTTTTCATCCGGGGCACTGACCCACTTCTTCGCCGGTGGTCGGGTGGGGATCGAAAGGTAGGCAACGCTTGGTTGTAAACGCGCCAGATAATCAGCAACCGCGGCAACCTGGTCTTCGCTATCATTGACGCCCGCGACGAGCATGGTTTCGGTCGCCAGGGTTCCTTCATAGACCGTTGCGAACTCAAGCGCCCCCTCCAAGATGGCGGTCAGCGCCAGGCTTTTGTGGGGGTGATTGACCCGCCGCCAGGTTTCTTCTTCTACGGTATCGATCTTAAGGGAAACCCAGTTGGCGTTCAGCAGGTCTTCCCGGACATCCTGCCGCCAAATGAGCGAGGCATTGGTAATCACGGCGATAGGCAGGTTCAATGCCTTTAGACGTTCCAGGATCGGCTTTAAATTGATGTCCAGCGTGGGTTCGCCATCAGGAACAAAGGTAAGGTAATCGATGGTTTCGCCGGCTTGTCTGGCTTTTGCGACCTTGTCCTGGACAGACGCCCACACCATTTCGGGTTTGTAGAAGGCCTGGCGCCGCGCTTGCAGTTTAAGGGTGCGTCCCAGCTGACAATAGGCACAGGCATAGCTGCAGATCTTGGGCGGGATGTTGTTGACCCCCAGGCTTCGCCCTAACCGTCTGGATGGAACCGGTCCGAATGCGATCATATTGTTCCCCCCTAAATGTGCCGGCAACCGACGCCGTCCAGAAGGATAGGATCAATGCAATGCGATCAATTAAATATAGTATAAACGATCTGATCGTTGGGGTCAAAAAAAGCTTTTTCAGGGGGTTTGGCGCAAAGACCGATTATTTTAGGTTGGGCTCAAATGCCTTTTCCAGCAATTGATCCAGTGCCGTTTCATCCATCAACTTTTTCTCCAGCACCAGAGTTTTCAAATTTTTACCACTGGCCAGGCCTTCTTTGACCAGCGCTGCCACACGGTCGTACCCCAAAGCGGGATTGAGAATCGTGGCCAAACCGGCGCTGCCTTCGAAATGGCGCCTGCAGACGTCTTCGCGGGCATCGATTCCCCGAATGCATTTCTCATCCAGCATCGTGCAGGTTCGCGTCAGTGTACCAAAGGCCTTGACCAGGTTGGCACCGATGAGCGGCATATGGGTATTAAGTTCCAGCTGTCCCAGGCCGCAGGCCATGGCCACGGCAGCATCATCGCCTACCACTTGGACACAGGCCATGTTGGCGGCCTCGCAGATGCTGGGGTTGATTTTTCCGGGCATGATCGACGACCCCGGCTCCACGGCCGGCAGCCGGATTTCTCCCAGGCCGGTATTCGGCCCGGAAGCGAGCAGGCGAAGGTCGTTGGTGATCTTGAGCAAATCCAGCGCCAACAGCTTTAATGCCGTCGACATCTGGCCCATGTCGGTCATGAATTGGGTGATCTCGATCCCGTCTTGGGCCACTTGGAACGATATCCCCGTAGCCTTGTTGAGCGCCTCGACAATCATGGACCGAAAGGCCGGTTTGGTGTTGATGCCCGTGCCCACGGCGTTGCCGCCGACACCGATTTCCAAAAGATTTCCCGCTGCCGCCTGAAGACGAAGGCGCGCTTTTGTAAGGGCGCGGGCGTAACCGCCGAATTCCTGGCCCAGGGTGATGGGCACTGCATCCTGCAGGTGGGTACGACCGCTTTTGGCGATCGTGGCGAACTGTTTCCTTTTCTCATTGAACGATTTGATTAAGCGGTCCAGGGCGGCAACCAAGGTCTGATTCAACAGCACACTGGCCAGCCGAATCGCCGAGGGGAAGACATTGTTGGTGGACTGCCCTTTGTTGACATGATCGTTGGGATGAACTCGACCGCGGTCACCGGCCTTGCCGCCCAGCTGTACGGCGGCCAGGTTGGCGATGACTTCGTTGACGTTCATTTGAGTCGATGTGCCGGATCCGGCCTGGAAGATATCGATGGGGAACTGGTCGTCATATTCCCCATCAAGGATTTTCCTGCATGCCGTAGTGATCCCATCGGCGATATTCTTCTCGAGCAGACCCAATCGGTGGTTGGCCGTCGCACAAGCGGCTTTCATCCGCACAATGGCATGAACAATAGCAATTGGCATAGCTTCACCGGCAACATTGAAATTTTCCAGAGATCGACAGGTATGAATACCATACCAAGTGCCGTCCGGAACCGCTTTTTCACCCATTGAGTCTTTTTCGATTCGCATGGCCCGGTCCTTTGTTATTGGGATGAATGATAATTGTAACGTAGGCCCGTTCTTGTTGCTGTCAAGAACGGCAGATGCGGCTTTTCCGACATATTTTCTTGACTTTGTATGAATCGTCCCCATGTTGACTTGAATTATTCATTTAAATTTAAAGGAGTTTATCATGCAAAAAGTTGAGAACGGACTGTTCGTAAGCGTCGACTACACGGGGACCCTGGACAACGGCGAAGTGTTCGATTCCAGCAAGGGTCGCCAGCCCCTGGAGGTCCAGTTGGGCGCCGGCAGCCTCATCCCCGGTTTCGAATCGGCGCTGATGGGCATGACCCTCAACGAGTCCAAGACCTTTACCCTTTCCCCTCAAGAGGCATATGGTGAACGGGATCCCAACCGGACCCACGAGTTCCCCCGCTCCGAGATACCGGAAGGGATGGTCCCCCAGGTGGGCCAAACCCTGATGCTAAGCACCCCCCAGGGCCAGCAGATTCCTGCCCGCGTGGACAGCATCGATGATACAAAAGTGATCTTCGACCTCAATCACCCCCTGGCCGGACAATCCCTGACCTTTGATATCAAAGTTGTGGGCATCAACCAGACGGCCACGCAGCAGCAGGCCGGTTGCGGTTGTGACTGTTCCAGCAGCGGAAGCTGCGGGGATGGCGGTTGCGGTGACAGCGGCTGTTGTTAACCGAGTCCCGTAAAAATAATATCAACGCCCCTTTGTTTGTCCCCAGGGGCGTTGATTTGACCATCCCTTACCGCTCACTGATAAACCTCGCCTATCTACATCTGTTTATTCCCCCTTTGGGCAATCAAGATGTGATCCCGAAAAAACGGCACTGCAATTGCCATCTGTTCAACCCCCCTTACAAAAAATAGCTTGCCTTATGCAGGCAGGGCCATATAGAAGAGCAAACAAAAATCTATTGGTTTTAATGAAAGCTATATTTTGAAAAAATAGTGTCCTATCAAGGAGATTGCATGAAACGCACAGGCCCCGTCATCATACCAGACGCAGCCAAGCAGGCCACCGATGATCAAGACAAAAGCATCAAACCGGAGCAAACCGTAGCCCAGGTCAAAGAAAAAATGAAGGCCATGGATCTAAAAATTTTGGATCAGACCATGCGCATCGACAACGGCCGTTTGGATATTCCGGTTTTTTTCAGTACCTGCGGGCATGATGCGAAAGCCGTAATCGGCACCCAAAAGCAAATGGGCAAAGGCGCCACGCCCACCCAAGCCGAAGCCAGCGCGATTATGGAACTGGTCGAGCGTTTCAGCTTCTTCAGTTTTTACCAGAACCCGGCCCATACCCGTTTGGCCACCTGTGCTCAGATCGGCGATCAGGCCATTGCCTTCGAGCAGATTGCCCGGTCGGTGCACGATGACAGCGAAGATCTGGCGGTTGCCAGAAAGCTGTTCGACACCCTGCCCTTGAGATGGACCGGGGCCTTCAGCCTCACCCGAGAACGGGAAGTGCTGGTGCCCATTGACTGGTTTTATGCCATCAACGCCTTTAATGGGCCATCGGCGGGCAATTGTGTTGCCGAAGCCCTGTGTCAGGGAATTTGTGAGGTCGTCGAACGCCACGTTTCATCCATTGTCAGTCGTGAGCGGTTGGCGGTTCCGGTAATCAATCCGAATTCATCCGCGGATCGGCTGGTTCGGGAAATGCTGGGCAAGTACAACCGTGCGGGAATCAAGGTGGTACTCAGCGACTTTACCCTCGAAATGGGGATCCCCACCGTGGGCGTGCTGGCCCATGATCCGGAAACTTTTCCACAGCGCAGTGAAATCGTCTGGACCGCCGGCACCACACCCAGCCCGGAAAAAGCGCTCAGCCGGGCACTTTCCGAGGTGGCTCAGCTGGCCGGGGATTTCAACACCGGTTCCAACTACGTGGCCTCGGGCCTGCCCAAGTTTTCCAGCCTTAAAGAGGCCGACTATGTGATCGGCGCCCCTGGCCCGATAGCGTTGTCGACCCTGCCCGACATCTCCAATGACAATATCCGCATCGAAGTGGAATCCTGCGTGCAAGCCCTGGCCGAAAGGGATTTTGAGGTGATCACGGTGGATACCATGCATCCTGAACTGGCGATTCCCGCATTTTACACGATCATCCCCGGTGCCCATTTCAGGGAACGGGCCGCGGGCACCAGTGTAGCCATGTTCGTGGCCAAACTCACCGTGCAGCAGTTTCCCGTGGATCAGGCCATCGGTCGACTGCTTGACATGGATCGCCAATTGCCCGGAAAATACTTCGTTCAGTTCTACCTGGGCAACTGCCATTTGGAGCTGGGTGATCCTGAACAGGCGTTGACCCATTTCTCACGGGCCATAGATCTTTCCCCCCACGCTCAGGACGCTGCCAGCATCTACTCCTACATGGGCGTCTGCCACAAAGACCTGGGCAATTATCAGGCAGCCCTGGAAGTACTGGCCAAGGGCGAAGCCCTGGATGCGGAGCGCACCGATATCTATAATCTCATGGGCTTTTGCCATTTCAAGCGCAAGGAACATGAAGCCGCCATCAAATGTTTTGAACAGGTCATCAAACTGGATCCCAGCTCGGCCATCGATTACGCCAACATCGCTTCCAACTACCGTGATATGGGCAAAACCGACGAAGCCATCAGGTATTACCGGTTGGCCCTGGAGTTGGACCCGTCCATTGATTTTGCCCGTGATAATCTGGAGCGGCTCAGCGGACAAGCAAACTAGTGTTCATCCACAAAACGGATTCTATCGAAAATCAAAAAAACGTCCAGATGATTAGCGGGACTGGCATGATTTTATTTTTTTAAAACCCATAACGTCATGCCAGTTCCCATAGCGCACCCATTTGTTAATGCCGTTTAGAGGTCACCGGACCATTAATAAATGGTCCGGTGGCAGGAGAGAAAAATAAAAAGATCATTTAAAGATTCGGACGCGCTGCTTTCATGGCCAAGCCATCAGCGTATCCGCTTATGAAATGTACAGTAGCACCCAAACCTTACGGCATGATGACACAAAGATTACCGAATGGTCATTAATTGGGGTGTATAACCGCATTGATGGTTTCGTAAGAAATCGGAAATGAAAAGTCCGGTATCCCCTCGCAAATCGGAAATGAGACTTCCCGATTCGTACCCGGCAGAGCGCGTGCACCGGCAATAAAAACCGATGAATTTGTGCCATCGGTAAAAGTGGAATTCCAAAAGGCTATAGGATGTCGCCAAGCACCGCATGGGAAGGCATCTGGCCGTGCAGGATCACTTCAATTCCTTTTCCTCGACGACAGTCCCATCCGTTTTATCCCCTGAATTTTGGGTAGGTCTGCTTGGCATGAATATTGTATATTATTTGGGTTACGGTCAACAACCGGATTTTCCATCCATTCGATGCCCCGCCGGTCTTGCCGGTTCAAGGGCATCCACCGTCAACCTGGGAGGGATCAAGATGAGGAAAAATCGTGGATTGAGTTTGGCAGTAGTCATGTTCTTGGTTATCGGGCTGTTGTTCACGGCCACTGCGATGGCTACCCAAAAGGGGAAACAGGAAACCATTCAGGGAACACTGGAAAAAGGGGAAAAGGGCATTACGGTCATTAAAACCGATGACGGCCAGACGTTCACCGTTCTCGGCCAGAACATGGCCAAAATGATCGGGAAAAAAGTTAAAATCACCGGCACCCTGACCAAGGGCGGCGGCAACCGCTCTGTTATCGTCAGTCGTTTCGAACCGATCGAAGAATAATTTGATGGCTGCCGGGCCTTAATCACCCGGCACGATGAATCGTTGCAAACCGATTCTTTATAGAAGGAAGCTTCGGGGAGAATCGGTTTGCCCGACACAATTCACAAATGGGTCATGCAAAGCATTTCCCCCCGCCCCTTGTCCCACCATCTACCATGGGTTATATATACATTTAATTACAATATTGGTTATTTCTATGAAGGCCGAGGCTGGTCAGAAATATGGGACACCGCATTGATCGTGCTATGGCCCAATTACCACCAAAGGAACATCCAATGAAGCTGCAAGCGTGGGCAGACCGGGCGATCGATCAAATTGTTTCCATACTGACGATGGGGAAAGTAGCTTAAAACACTTGTCAGTATAAAGGCGCTTGTAGGTCATATACCTACAACCTGCGTTAGTATTTTCCCACATCCACGGTAATTTTTAGTCTTACACTAAAATAATGGACGCGCCGATTGTCAAGGTTTCATTTGTCTACTAAAGCATGTTTACTGGGTGCGTCTGTTTTAAACAGACACAGGCCCACTTCTCAAACAGGCTCTAAGATACCCAAAGGCCCTGAAACAGTTCAATTATCTGAAATGCTTCACCACAAGGTGCCATCATGTATCGTCTTCCTGTAATTCGCAATCTTCCGATTCGCTACAAGATGTTGTTGAGTTACTCGACGGCATTCATCTTGTCCATTACCATAAGCAGCGCCGTTATCTATTCCATCGTTCGTGATACCATCAAGGCGAATATCGAAAGCGAGCTGAAAAACACATCCGCAGCAATCCTCAACATGGTGCAAATTTCCGCATCCGTGGCCATCAAGAACCATCTTCGGGCAGTCGCGGAAAAAAATCTTGAAATCGTCAAGTACCATTATGATTTTTATGTAAAGGGATTATTGAGTGAAACGGAGGCGAAAAACAGGGCAAAGGGCATATTATTGGCCCAGCAAATCGGCGTCACCGGCTATATCGCCTGTGTGGACAGCGACGGTATCATGAAGATTCATCCGCGCAGTGAACTGGAAGGCGTCGATTTCTCCGACCGGGCCTTTATCCAGGACATGATCAGTCGCAAACAGGGCTACATTGAGTACCGCTGGATGAATCCCGGGGAACCGAGCCCTAAGCCAAAGGCACTGTTCATGTCTTATTTCAAGCCCTGGGACTGGATCATCAATGTCTCATCCTACCGAAATGAATTCGGCAAACTGGTGGATGTGGACGACTTTCGTGAAAGTATTCTGTCCTTGCGATTCGGAAAAACCGGTTACGCTTTTATTCTCGACGTTAACGGCAATGTTATCGTTCATCCCGTGCTTCAAGGCGTCAATGTCTTGAAGGAGGATCGGTTGCCGGACCAGCCGGTAAAAACCATGCTGAAGCAAAAGAACGGGCAGATCATGTATGCGTGGAGGAATCCGGGAGAGACGGTGCCCAGACAAAAACTGGTTCATTTCAAGTATATGCCCGATTTCAAATGGATCGTGGCCACGTCCAGTTATATCGATGAATTCTATGCCCCGTTGCAGCGGCTCAAAAAAGTGATTTTGCTCGCCATGCTGTTTTCTCTGGCCCTGGTGCTGCCGATCACTTTCATTATCAGCCATTCGATTACCCAACCCATGCAACGGTTGATTTGTCGCCTGCACAAGGGCATCGCCGAACTGCGAACCGAGACCAGGCTCCCTTCTTTTGGTGACGAAATGGAACGGTTGACCCTGTATTTCAATTCGTTTATGAAGCGGTTGGAGGCCTACAGTCAGAACATTCACCAGGAAATCGCCGAGAGAAAACAGGTTGAAGCGGCACTGCGCGAAAGTGAGGAAAAATACCGGTCCGTCATGGAGGCTGTACCGGACCCGATCCTTGTCCATGATACCAACGGATTGGTGACCTACCTGAATCCCGCTTTCACGAAAGTCTTCGGTTGGAGTGAAAAAAACTGCCTGGGACACAAAATGGTCGATTTCGTCGAAGGCGAGAATTGGGAAAAGCTGCATCAAGGTTTGTGGAACCGTCCCCACGCAAATGACATGTCCAGCGTCGAGGCCCGCTGTTATCGAGAGGACGGCGGCCTGGTTCACGTGAGCATCCGGCGGGCAACCTATCGAGATCGGACCGGAAAACTGTCCGGCAGTGTGATCGTCTATCGGGACGTATCCGAAATGAAACGACTGGAAAAAGAGGTCATGGATATCGGCGACAGGGAGCGCCAGAAGTTCGGGCACGACCTTCACGATGATCTGTGTCCGCACTTGATCGGAATCGTCGGATTGGGCACCGTACTCAAACGCAAATTGGAAGCCCGGGGTATTTCCGAGGCGGCCCAGATGGAAAAAATCAAGGAGCTGCTCAAAATCGCCATCGTCAAATGCCGACAGCTTGCCAGGGGCCTTTGTCCGGTCAATCTCGTGGAGCATGGCCTGGTGGCCGCCTTGCGTGAACTGGCGGAAAATGTCCAGTCCATCTTTCAAATTCCCTGCACGTTTGACTGTGAAGTTGACGTGATGATCCGGGACAATACCGTGGCGACCCATATTTTCCGGATCACTCAGGAAGCCGTGTACAATGCGGCCCGGCACGCCACCCCGAATGAGATCCAGATCCGCCTGACTGCCGGGGCGGGGCGGCTGGTCCTGACCGTCATCGACGATGGCATCGGCCTGCCCCGATGTGGTCGCAGCGAAGGCATGGGATTGCGGATCATGGATTTCCGTGCCAATATGATTCAGGCTGCGCTGACCATAGGGCCACACACAGACGGTGGCACCGAGGTACAGCTGCAGATGCAAAACCCGGTCAATGTCGACAATGCCTTGCCCTCTTCATCATACGCATAACCACGGATGGTTTGATCCAATGGAAAAAAAGAAAATCTTTGTAGTCGAAGATCATCCCATTTTCAGATTGGGAATCAGCGAATTGATCAATCAAGAGGAGGACATTGCCGTATGCGGTGGCGCTGAGAGCGTTTGCCAAGCCATGCATGAAATCGATCGCCTGAACCCAGACCTTCTCATCGTTGACATATCGCTGAAAAACAGTGACGGGATTGACTTGGTAAAGGAAATTCACAATCAACGCAAGGACCTGCCGGTGTTAATCCTCTCCATGCACGATGAATTCCTCTACGCGGAGCGTGCCCTGCGCGCCGGTGCGCGGGGCTACATCATGAAAGAGGAAGCCATGGAGTCGGTGGTCTTTGCCATTCGCCAGGTGCTGGCCGGCAACCTCTATTTTAACGACCGGGTCAAAGAACACATCCTTTTTCAGCTAAGCGGCGATTCCGGAGCGGCAGACACGGATCCCATCAAACGACTGACCAACCGCGAACTCGAGGTATTTCGTCTCATCGGCCGGGGGTATAGTACACGCGATATCGCCGGCAAATTGAACCTTAGCATCAAAACCATCGGGACCTACCGGGAAAGAATCAAAGAAAAATTAGGGCTTAGAAATGCCACGGAATTGGTCCGCCTGGCGGTTCACTGGGAAAATACCACAAAGATCAAACCATCGGTGCAAGTTTAGACCAATCTGACCCCGCCACTATCGCGGCCGCGTCTTTGCACGTTGCCCATCATCCATAACGCTAAGCGCCTGTTTGATAAATCCGTCTAAGGTCACTTTTTATCTGCCATTTGACTTTTCGATGCGTTTCTTCGCGGCAAGCGTGTAGGCTTTTTTACGGGTTGATGTCAAAAAACACCCGACACGTCGACTGGCATCTGCATCACAAAAAAATGAGTTGCCTGCCGATTGTCAAAAAAACGTAGTTTGATTAAATCATATTCAGCCATGGCCGTTTCTTAAAACCAATTCCATTTTTTAGTTTCTCATTTCATCACTTCGGTCAATCGAAGGACCTGCTAATTTTTTGGTTGTTCTGTAAAGGGGAGGAATACATGCAATTACCAATGTTTGAAGTCGGAAAGATCACGATCGGAGAACTATTGGACAAGGTTTCCGAGCAATTCGGAGACAGCCATGCCGTCCGTTATTATGAAAAAAGTATCTATCATACCTATGCTGAATTCAATGCCATCTGCAATCAGGTGGCCAAGGGGCTGATGGCGTTGGGCATCGAGCCGGGCGAAAAGGTTGCGATCTGGGCCAATAACGTTCCCGAATGGTTGTACTGCCAATTTGCCACCGGCAAGATGGGGGCCGTCCTGGTCACGGTCAACACCAACTACAAATCCTTCGAACTGGAATATCTTCTGAAACAATCGGATGCAACCACACTGGTAATGATTGGCGGCGTTCGCGATGATCAAGAGTATATCGACGTCATCAATGAGGTCTGTCCGGAACTTTTGCTTTGTGAATCGGGAAAACTGACATCTGAGAAACTCCCCCTTTTAAAGAACGTGATCTTTGTGGGTGACGGTGAAACCACCCCGGCCGGGATGCTGTCCTGGCAGGCGATGCTCGATCACGGCAGTGATATCAGCGACGAGGCCCTGGCAAAGCGCCAGAAATCCCTTGCCCCGGATGATGTCATCAACATGCAATATACATCCGGGACCACCGGCTTTCCCAAAGGCGTCATGCTCACCCATACCAATATCATCGGCAATGCGAAAAGCCTGGGGGAATGCATGCGCCTTAGCGCCAAAGACAACCTTTGTATTCCGGTTCCATTTTTTCATTGCTTCGGTTGCGTGTTGGGAACACTGACCTGTGTGGTTTGTGCGGCATGCATGTCACCGGTGATTCAGTTCAAACCGGACGTGGTCCTGGAAACCATTGAGCAGGAGCGCTGCACCGCGGTTCACGGCGTTCCCACGATGTTCATCGCCGAATTGGAAGAGATGGAAAAGAAGTCCTATGACACGAGCAGCTTGAGAACCGGTATCATGGCGGGTTCCCCCTGCCCCATTGAAGTCATGAAAAAAGTCGTGGACAAGATGGGCGCCAGTGAGATGACTATCGTCTACGGCCAGACCGAAGCGTCCCCGGGAATCACCCAGACCCGCACCGATGATTCACTGGAGTTGCGCGTGAGCACGGTTGGCCGGGCCCTGCCCAATGTTGAGGTAAAAATCGTGGATATCGGGGAAAGTGCCATCACCTTGCCCCCCGGTCAGCAGGGCGAGCTGTGCACGCGCGGGTACCACGTGATGAAGGGCTACTATAAAATGGTTGATGAAACCAAAAACGCCATTGACGCCGACGGCTGGCTGCATACCGGCGATCTGGCCGTAATGGATGAGAATGGCTATTGCAAAATCACCGGGCGCAGCAAGGATATGATCATTCGCGGGGGTGAGAATATTTATCCCAGGGAAATCGAGGAGTTTTTGTACACCCACCCGGAGGTTCGTGACGTTCAGGTCGTTGGTGTTCCGAGCGAGAAGTACGGTGAGGAAGTGGTTGCCTACATTCAACTCAAAAACGGTAATCGGGCCGAGGCCACCCAGGAAAAATTCCGTAATTTTTGTGACAAGAAGATCGCTTTTCACAAGATTCCCAGGTATTTTTTCTTTGTGGATGAGTATCCCACGACCGCATCCGGTAAAATCCAAAAATACAAGCTGCGGGATCAAGCCATCGAAGCGCTGCAGCGCCAGCAGGCAGCCGCCGTCGTGACCGCCTAAACGAATCTGGCCGGATCATCACCGGCCAGAACACCTTTAAAAATTTTTATCATTTTACCTAACGTCCGGTCGGTAGGCCAACTTTCAGGATAAGGCGGAGTTTAAAAAATCAGGAACCGAATCTTAACTGACAGCGAAAAACAGACCAATAATCGATGAAAAGATGATTTTTGCATTGATTATTGGCCCTAGCATGGACGGTAAAAAAGGAGGAATAAAAGTGGACTTCGATTTAACCAAAGAGCAGGAAATGATTCGTAAAGAGGTTCGAACGTTCGCCCAGAAGGAAATTGCACCGGTTGCCGCCGAATTGGATGAGAGTGAAACATTTTCATCTGAACTGACGCGCAAGATGGGCGAAATCGGGCTGTTCGGCATGTTCGTGTCCGAAGACTACGATGGGCAGGCCATGGATTATATTTCCTATATCATTGCCGTGGAAGAAATTGCCCGTGTGGATGGCAGCCAGGCGGCGACTGTGGCCGCTGGAAATTCCCTGGGCATCGGACCGCTATACTACTTTGGCAACGATGAACAGAAGAAAAAATATCTTCCCAAGCTGTGCCGCGGAGAGGCCCTGTGGGGGTTTGGACTCACCGAGCCCACCGCCGGGTCCGATGCCGGCGGCAGTAAAACCACGGCAGTCAAAGACGGCGATGATTGGGTGATCAATGGGTCTAAAATCTTCATCACCAATGCAGCCTGCGAGATGACTTTGGGGGTGACCGTTCAGGCGGTGACCGGCAAGCGTGAGGACGGGCGGCCGGAATACACCTGTTTTATCGTCGAGGCCGGTACAAAGGGGTTCAAGGCGGTCCCCATGCATAAAAAAATGATGTGGCGGGCCTCCAGTACGGCGGAACTGTATTTTGACGATGTCCGTGTTCCGCATGAAAACATACTCGGCAAACAGGGCGATGGGTTTCACCAGATGCTCCAGACCCTGGACGGCGGCCGCCTGTCCATCGGCGCCATGGGACTCGGCGGCGCCCAGGGAGCCTTTGAGGCCGCGCTGAAATATGCCAAGCAGCGGGAACAATTCGGCCAACCGATCAGTAAATTCCAGGCCAACGCCTTCAAGCTTGCCGATTGCGCCATGGAAATCGAATGTGCCCGCAATCTTTTATACAAAGCCTGCTGGCTGAAAAGCCACAAGCGCCCCTATGAAAAAGAGGCCGCCATGGGCAAGCTTTACTGCTCCGAGTTGATGGGACGGGTCGCCGATCATGCGGTCCAGATTCATGGCGGATACGGGTTGATGAAAGACTACGGTGTGGAGCGCTTTTATCGGGACCAGAAGCTGCTGGATATCGGCGAGGGAACGTCCGAGGTCCAGCGGATTGTCATCTCACGACATATTGGATGTTAATATGAGGGAGTAAAACCATGCTTGATATAAAAAAAGACACCATTACCGAAAGTTTGCTTAAAATCGAAAAAGAGAATCAGGTCACGACATTGACCCTCAACCGCCCGCAGGTCATGAATGCATTTAATTTCCAGTTGCTCCATGAATTAAAGGATCAGATCGAAGCCCTGCGTTTCGATTCCGATACCCGCGTGGTCATCATCACCGGTGCCGGAGAAAAAGCCTTTTGCTCGGGTGCTGACCTGAAAGAACGGGCCACGCTGCCGCCGGTCAAGGTCAAGGAATATATTTTCACCATCCGCAGCCTGTTCACATCCATTGAACAGTTGAACAAGCCGGTCATCGCCGCGGTCGGTGGCATCGCCCTGGGCGGGGGCACCGAACTGGCCCTGGCCTGCGATATTCGCATCGCCTCGGACAATGCCACCATGGGGCTCACGGAAACACGCCTGGCCATCATTCCCGGGGCCGGGGGCACCCAGCGTCTGCCGCGCATCGTGGGCAAAGGTAAGGCCAAGGAACTGATTTTCACGGGCAAGCGGGTCGGCGCCCAGGAAGCTCTGGCCATTGGACTGGTCAACCAGGTGGTCCCCAGAGAAGGGCTCATGGCAGCCTGCCGGGAACTCGCTGGCCAGATCTGTGAAACCGGCCCCATCGCCATCGAGCAGGCCAAATATGCCATCAACTACGGCATGGAAACAGATCTTCACTCGGGACTTGCCATGGAGTCCAACGCCTATTGGGTCACCATTCCCACCAAGGATCGGCTTGAAGGCCTGGCGGCGTTCAAAGAAAAACGCAAACCTGTCTACCAAGGAGAATAGCCATGTTTCTGCAGGATACGCCCAGTCTACTGCAAAAGGATTCAACGATCTCAGAAAATCGGATGTTTTGGGAAACCGAAGAGAAAAAGCTGGATGATAGGGTTTACCAGGCCACCTGGCCGGGCGGGCAAAAAGCCGTGGACCGCCTGGCCAAACAGGGTAAAAAACCGGTTCGCGACCTGATCCAGCAGCTCATCGACCCGGGCAGTATGTTTTTCGAACTGGGGCAGCTTGCCGGTTTCGGGGTAAACTATCCGGGCGGGATCGATGATGTCCCTTGCGGTGGTGTGGTCACGGGCATTGGAAAAATCAACGGCAACTGGACCATGATCTTCGGCAATGATTCCCGGGTCAAGGCCGGGGCCTATTTTCCGATAACATTAAAGAAGCACATGCGCGCCCAGGCCATTGCCGAGCGATGCGGGCTGAACTGCGTCTATATTGCCGACTCGGCCGGGGCCTTTTTGCCCATGCAGGTCGACGTTTTTCCCGATGACGGTCATTTCGGTTCCATGTTTTACAACATGGCCAGGATGTCCGCCAAAGGGCTCAAGCAGATTACCATGAGCACCGGCGGTAACACGGCCGGCGGGGCCTACATCGTTTTCATGGCCTGCCAGTCCGTCATGATCGACAAAATGTCCTATTCTTTTCTGGGCGGCCCGCCGTTGGTCAAGATGGCCACTGGAGAAGTCATCTCCGCCGAGGATCTTGGCGGGGCCAGGGTACATACCCAGGTATCCGGCGGGGCCGACCATTTTTGCGCCAACCAGGATGAGGCGGTCAGCCGCGTCAGAGAAATCCTTGCCCTGGACGCACCGCAGAAGATTCATTCCCACCGGTATGCCGATGCGCCGCCCACCTCGCCCCCTGAAACCATCTATGACCTGATGCCAAGCCAGGTTCATCAGGGCATCGATGGAAGACGTATCATCCAGGCCATTGCCGATGATTCCTATTTCATCGAATACAAGAAATCCTATGCCCCGGGCCGCGGGGACAACATCCTGACCGGCAAGATCCGCATCAAGGGGATTCCCGTGGGCGTGGTGGCTTCCAATTCAGTGGGCATCATCTTTGCCGAAGCCGCCCGCAAAGCCGCCGAATGGGTCGTGCGCTGTTCCCAGGAAAAAACGCCGCTTTTGTTCGTTCAGAGCGCGCCCGGCTACATGGTAGGCTCCGAATCGGAGCATCAGGGCATCGGCAAGTACGGATCCGACATGGTTCGAACCGTGGCCTGCGCCCAGGTGCCGCGCATCCAGCTGGTCATCGGCCCGGACAACGGGGCGGCCAACTACGGCATGTGCGGCCGCGCCTATCGTCCCCATTTTCTTTTCAGCACCATGCGCGCCCGTACCGGCGTAATGAGCGGCAGAAGCGCCGCCGGCGTGCTGCTTTCCATCGAAGAGAAAAAGCGCGAAGTCAAAGGCAAGCCCATGACGGCCGAAGAAAAGCAGGCCTTCAGCCAGAAAATGATCGAGAAATACGATGGCGAGGCCCACCCCTTTTTCTGCGGATCGCGCCTGCTCACGGACCGGGTACTCAAGTTTTCGGAAATTCGCGATTGGCTTGGCATGGCCTTCGAGGTGAGCCTGATAGAACCCATCGGGGAGCCGGCCTTTGGTAATGTCAGATTCTAAATCGATATAGGTAACAGAACAACACGAGTAAAAGAAGGAGTGATTCATGACCGAATATGATTATTGGAAAATTTTCCCGCGGATGCCGAAAAAAGTGACCCTGGGTGACATCACCGTTCGAGACGGATTTCAACATCTGGAAAAATTCATCTCCACCCGGGCCAAGATTTTCTACGCGGAGAATATGATCTTTGCCGGTTGTCGCAACATCGAGGTGACCAACCTGGGCAATGCCTATCTGATGCCCCAGTTCAGCGATGCCGAAGCGGTGCTGAGGCACCTTCGCAGCGACCGGTTCAGGGCCCGCTGCGAGAAAAAAGGAATCAACTATGATGATCTGACCATCACCGCCGTGACCATCCGGGAACCGGCCGTGGACCGGGCCATCGAGCTGGCCAAGCGTGGCATCGGCCCGGATCGCTGCCTGATGATGGTATCAACAGAAGAAGAGCATCATTTCGCCAACTCCGGCACCACACTTCCCGACTACTGGAAAGAGTGCGAACGGGCCATTCAAAAATGCCGCGACGCCGGCCTTCAGATGTGTGGTACGGTAAGCACCATCTGGGGCAGTCCCATTGCCGGGGCCACCGAGCTTAAGGATGCCGTGGAGTTTACCAAACGCTGGCTGGAAATCGGTGCCACCGATATCGAGCATGCCGACCATGACGGCAGCGCATCCGCCCCGGAGGTGTATCGCTATTTTTCCATGGTTCTGGATGAAATCCCCGATCCGTCCCTGCACATCGCGCACTTTCACGAAACCAAGCGTATGGCCTCGGCATCGGCATTGGCTGCCATGCAGGCGGGGATTTCTCATTTTGAGGGTACGCTGGGCGGCCTGGGCGGTCAACCGGCCAATTTTCTGGACGACTGTCCGGTACCTGGAACGGGAGACTATTATTACGAAGATCCGCGCTATGTGGGCCTGATCTGCCTTGAGGATTTACTGGTCCAGATTGATGAAATGGGCATCGCGCACGGCTATGATGTGGACCGGGTGCTGTGGCTGGGCCGCCAAATGGAACGAACCGTGGGCCAGCGCCTGAGAAGTGAGGCGGTCATCAATGGACGGACCCTTAAAGATGGGCATATGAAATTTGCCCGTCCAGGTCTGGCCAGACGCAAAGAGGCGCTTGGCGAGGCACCCGGTCAAAATATTCCTGAAGGATGGAGGGAAATGGCGATCCTGCCCGTGCAGTACCACCCGTAATCTGTCATTTTCAATGACGATAAATAGCGAACTAACGTCAATGGTGAATAAGAAGGGAGAAAAAAATGAATTCAACTGTGTCCCTGCCCCATATTAATGTCGATTACTTCCAAGAGCTGACAGGAGAAATCGCCCAGTCGGAACCGGTCGGTATAACCGGAATCGGCGATCGAATCCAGGCCCTTCGGGAAGAAAAGGGATTTTCCATCGAGGAGCTTGCCAGTATGACCGGTTTTTCCACCGAATTGCTGTCCAAGATCGAGACGCGGGAGGTCATGCCCCAATTGGGCACGGTGATGAAACTATCCAAGGCACTGGAGGCTGCCATCGGTGGTCTCATTTCCGGTGAGGGCGACAAACCCTATGCCATCACGCGCATGGGAGAACAAAAAACCATTTCCCGCTCCACAACCCAAGGCGGGCAGCAGCAATTGTACATTTACAAAGGACTGGCGGCTGAAGTCAAAGGCCGCCACATGGAGCCGTTGCTCGTCAAATTGATCGAAAGCTCACAGAAAGAAACATCTCAACACGATGGTGAGGAATTTATTTATGTGCTTCAGGGGACGGTGGTATTGGAACTCGGTTCCGAGCGTCATGAATTGTCACCCGGGGACAGTGTGTATTACTCATCCACCACCCCCCACTGGCTGACCGCCAAATCCGACACAGCAACCGTGCTGGCCGTGCTGTACAATCAATAATCGATAACATTGGCTCACCTTTGAAAACGAAAAAAGAGGTGTAAAATGGGAAAACTGTTATGGGAACCGTCCGACGAGCGGGTTCAAAACGCCAACATGACCGCGTTTATCAACGGCATCAACCAAGAGTACGATCAACACATCAACGATTACAATGACCTGTGGCAATGGTCGGTGACAAACATTTCCGATTTCTGGCAGGAAATGTGGGCCTACGGCGGTGTTATCGCATCGACCCAACCCACCACAATCATCAATAATGACAAGACCATGCCCGGCGCCAGATGGTTTGAGGGGGCAAGACTCAACTTTGCCGAAAACCTGCTGCGCTTTCGTGATGAGCAAACCGCCATCATCTTTTACGGTGAAGATCGCATCCGCCGAGAGCTGTCGTACAACGCGCTGTTTTCCGAGGTCAGCGCCGTGGCGGCGGCCCTCAAATCGTTAGGCGTGACGACCGGTGACCGGGTGGCTGGATTCATGCCCAACCTGCCCGAGACCATCATCGCCATGCTGGCTGCCACCAGCCTGGGGGCGACCTGGTCGTCCTGCTCACCCGATTTCGGCATCAAAGGCGTCCTCGATCGATTCGGCCAGATCAAGCCCCGGGTCCTGTTCACCGCCGACGGCTATTGGTTCAAGGGCAAGCGTATCGACAGCCTGGATCGTGTACAGAAAATCCTCGAACAGATCGATTCCGTGGAAAAGGTTGTCGTCGTCCCATACGCCCAGGATGATCCGGATCTGAGCAAAATCCCCAACAGCGTCCGATTCCATGATTTCAAGATAAAAAACCCTTCACCCCTGGAATTTACACAGCTGCCGTTCGACCACCCCCTGTACATCATGTACTCTTCCGGTACGACCGGACTGCCCAAATGCATGGTCCAGAGCGCCGGCGGCATCCTGCTGCAACAGATGAAAGAGCACCTGCTGCACACGGACCTGAAACGGGAGGACACCATCTTCTATTTCACGACCTGCGGCTGGATGATGTGGAACTGGCTGACCTGCGCCCTATCCGTCGGTGCCACCCTGGTCCTTTACGATGGCAATCCCTTCCACCCCGGCCCCGACATCCTATGGAAGATGGCCGAAGCCGAAAAAATCACCGTTTTCGGCACCAGCGCCGGTTACCTGTCGGCCCTTTCCGCAACCGGCTTGAAGCCCGCTGAGCAGTTTGATCTTTCACCGCTGCGGGCCCTTCTGTCAACCGGCTCGCCCCTTTCCATCGAGGGGTTTGATTTCGTTTACCGCGATATCAAAAAGGACCTGCAACTGGCATCCATCTCCGGCGGAACGGACATCAATGGCTGTTTTGCCCTGGGCAATCCCATCGGCCCGGTTTATGCCGGCGAGCTGCAATGCCGCGGACTGGGAATGAAGGTCGAGGCATACGACAGCAATGGTCAGCCGGTGATCGGCCAGCAAGGGGAACTGGTCTGCACCGCCCCCTCCCCTTCCATGCCCATTTATTTCTGGGATGACCCGGACGGTACAAAATATCATGCGGCTTATTTTGATGTTTACCCCGGCATCTGGCGCCACGGAGATTACATTGAGATCAACGACCACGGCGGTGTGGTGATTTATGGGCGTTCCGATGCGACCCTAAACCCGGGTGGAGTCCGCATCGGCACGGCGGAGATCTATCGCCAGGTGGAGGTCCTGCCGGAAATCGAGGACGCGCTGGTTGTGGGGCAAAACTGGAAAAACGACGTTCGGGTGATTTTATTTGTCAAGCTGATCAATGGTCATGCATTAGGCGATGACATTTGTGACCGGATCCGGCAGACAATCCGCACCCAATCCTCGCCCCGGCATGTCCCGGCAAAGATCATCGCGGTTCCCGACATTCCCTATACGCTGAACATGAAAAAAGTGGAAATTGCCGTCAAGAAAATCATCGAAGGCAAAACCGTGCAAAACAAAGACGCGCTGAAAAATCCGGAAATTTTGGATTTTTATGCCAATATCAAGGAACTGCAACAAGATTGAAAGGAAAAAAATGAGCAAAGAGATTGTCGCCCCCATGCCGGGAGCCATCGTTAAACTGGATGTCAAAAAGGGTCAGGCGGTTGCTGAAGGCGAGACGCTTCTTTTTCTGGAAGCCATGAAGATGGAAAATCCAATTGTGACACCGGTCGCCGGGACAGTGGCCGATATCCTGGTCAATGTCGGGGATCAAGTCGCCACCCACCAATTGCTGGCCATGATCGAATAAACGTACTTTATCGAGCCATTCCCCGAAGGATCGATAACGATGTTGCGGAAAAAACTGTAACGTGGCTTGGTTCTAACTTCGCCCACTTACGCCTCGTTCCCACGCAGAGCGCATCCCCGTCAAATTAACTGGTTCCCAAGCTCCGCTTGGGAGCCCTCATCACGTTCAAATGAACAGCTGTGCGCGCGCCCACATTTTCAGCATGGGAGCCCAATGAAAAACCCTTGGCGCTATATCTTCGTGGTCGTGGTCGTGATCGTAATTTCCTTTTCTCGATTACGATTACGACCACCGCTTCGCTGACAACGACCACGACTTGGGATTGCGTTGTCCCATGCCAGCATCCCAGGTTGGGTTGAGGTACGAAATCCAACAGATTGAAGGGCAAAGGACACTATATATAAAATTAGATCCGATCCACCACTTCACACTTCACACTTCACACTTAATCTTGCCCCCCCAACCTACTGTTTTATTATGGCGATTGACACAAAATAAACAAGTCGCTATACTCAAGTAAAAAAATCCCATCTCGATCACCGCTCCATTAACCAACGACAAATAGCAGATGAACTGTACCGGCAAACTGTATCTGTGGGGATTTTCATGATACTTGCATTTTTGCCTGGCATGGTCCATTACCACTGCCCATTCAATATTAACGATTTGTACTGAAATAACAAATTGTTAATCCCAATTGGATTCATCAGTGGGTTCGCCTGGCATATGCATAACCCAGAAAACAGGAGAATCATATGTCCCAAGATACCACACCGCCCATCAAGCATGGAGATCAAGCAATCAAACTCCCTGTGGGCGAGCCTGCATCCCTGACTTTTTCAAATGATCCAAAGGAAAAGGAAACCGAAGGCATCTTCGTGGGATCCGAGCCGCCTAAATACACCATTTTCCGTCTGCCATCTGATTTTAACAGTGCCTCGCTCAAAAAAGGACAGCCACTGGGGGTAAAGTGTGCCGCCTCGGGCAATGTATACACCTACAACGCTTCTGTGATGGATTATCTGGAAAAATATAAACTGGTTTTCATCTCCTATCCGCAAACGGTTGAACAGGTTCCCTTGCGCAAAGAGGACAGGATCGGTTGCTGCATTCCGGCAACGGCAAATGTTCAAAAAAGAGCCCTAAAGGGACTGGTCACCGATATCAGCTATCATGGTTGCCAGTTCAACGTAAAAATACCGCCGACCTTTAAACTTCAGCGGGTAAGTGTTCTGACGGACATCGATCTTTCTCTCTCTTTATCCGGCTATACGGACCCGCAAGCGCTAAAAGGAAAAGTGCGCAATACCAATTTTGACGAATTCAGGATCGCTTTAGGGATCGAATTTGAAAAATTGGAAGACCAGTTCGTCAAACGGTTATCCGATTTTATCGAGCGTCTTAAAACCCTTCAGTAACACCATTTTTCAATCAACGCCCGTAGTTCTCTTTCCATTGGGCCTGAGAATTCTGTACAACCAAACGGTCTTGATCTTCCGTCTGGATGACGTTATGGTATGCACTTGTAAATCAAGTGCGGCGGGCATTGCGTCCGGATTCAGATACGATCCGGACAACTCGGGTCAAATCGCTCGTTTTCTCACCGAAGCCAACATTGAATCATTAGATGATTGTATTCTTATGAGCAAATCCTTTCGATTGCGCCCCTACCAGAAAAAGGCCGTTGCCGCCGTGGTTTCGGCATTTAAGGAAAAACACCAGCGACGGATGCTCTTGTATCTGCCCACCGGTGCCGGGAAAACCGTTATCGCGGCCCATATTATCAAGGCCTTACGCGCCACCAAGGACTTTGGCCGGGTGCTCTTCGTGTCCCATCGCCGGGAAATTATCGATCAGACCGCACGCACCATCCGGCGGCATCTTCCCGGCATCAAGGTACAGATCGACCAGGGGGCTCGCATTGCCCGGGGAAACAGCGCAGTCGTCCTGGCATCCGTGCAATCGCTGGTACGCCGAAAGGAAAATTATGACCCCAAGGCCCATGCGCTGATCATTTGCGATGAATGCCACCGGGCACTGGCGCCAAGCTGGGGAGAGGTGATCGATTACTTCCACACCCAGGCGGACCAGGACACCCTGCTGCTTGGCATGACGGCCACCCCCCAACGGACGGACGGCAAGTCCGCCTTGGACGTTTTTGGTCGATGTGCATTCGAGATTTCCCGAACCGATCTGGAAGATCTCGGTTACTTGGTGCCCATGCGCTATTTCACCATTCGAGGGAACCTGAACCTTTCCAAGGTCAAAATGGCGGCCGGTGATTTTCAGGTGCGCGCGCTTTCCAGGGTCATGAACACGCCCGCCACCAGGGCCTTGACCCTTAAAGCGTGGCTGGAACAGGGCGAGGGCAAAAAAACCATTGCCTTTTGCGCCGGTGTCGATCATGCCATGGATCTGGCCGCGGATCTTTCAGACCTTGGAATTCGAGCGGAGAAAATTGACGGTAAGACCAAAAATCGCGGTGAGATTTTAAAACGGTTCGCCGCAGGAAAAATACAGGTGCTTACCAATTACGGGGTGCTGACCGAAGGATTCGACGATCCATCCGTGGAATGCATCCTGATGGCCAGACCCACCACCTCCCCGCTGGTCTACACCCAGTGTGTGGGCCGCGGTTTACGCACGGCACCGGGCAAAACCACCTGCATCGTCATCGATATCGTCGATCGAAGCGCCCATCCCCTGCAATACGGAGCCACGCAGATGGCCGGCCTTTCCAAAGGCTGGCGCAGCCGCGGAGCGGATCCGTTTCGTCAGGCACACTCGTTTTCCGGCATCAAAGTCACCTGTCCCGACGCGTTTATGCGCCTTCGGGATGCAACCTGCCTGGAGGAAGTCCAATCAATTTTAATGAGCCTGCCGCCGGAAGTCGTTACCGCCGGTCTGGACGGCGAGCCGGTGCTCCATTACGAACCGGCCGAGGGAGAATGCACCGTCGACCAGGCCCGTGTGGCGGCCCGGGATATACTCAAACAGGCCGGCGTGGTCGGCGCCAGACTGCGTGCGGACGAAAATAGCCTGCGCATTTCATTCCGATCGCCGGAAACGGACAACGAACGATACGGCTACCTGAAGTGGCACATTGGGCGGGTCGCCGGACGGACGGTGATTTACGAACCACCCAAACGAAAACGTGATGTACCGCGTCCACGCACGCTTTTACGCTCGATGCTGCCCGATGGCTGTCGCATCAGCTACCTGGCTGCCAGTGAACAAAGCGATACGATCACGGCCAGCATTACCGGTTTGACACCGGCTGCGTTTAAGGACATTCAGGATGATTTTGAGAACGAATTCGGTATCCCGCTGGACCTGAAAGGACAGATGTCGCTTTTTTGATAGAATCCCCGGAGAAATTAGGAGGCATAGGAAGGGGTTGGGTTAAAAATTCGAAAATGAAGGCGCCTGCCCCAGGCAAGCGCCTTCTTTGAAAGGATTTTTCAGCTTAACTTTTTTTTGGCCTTGCGGGTGGTCCAGCCCACTCCCAGCAGGCCGCTTCCCAGCAGCATCAGGGTAGCCGGCTCGGGTGTGGGAACCGGATTATCCTGAGGGGTGGGGGGATTCCAATCCATACCGGGAATATCAAAGCCCATGTCGTCAATATGCAGCCCCTCCGGCGCCATGGGCGCCTCCCCGAATTCGGTCTGACGGGCAAAAACGGCAAATTCAAAAACCAGGTCGGCAAAATGGTAGCCCCGCAGCCTAAAGAATCTTCCATTTTGGCCCCAATCGCCCTGCATGACACTGACCCGGTCGATGCGCTCATCCATTCCTGCGAAAATGGACTCGGTGTCAAATAACAATGGGTCAAAATCGCTCCCGTCAGTAATGCTGGGAACCAGGCCGTCGAAATCAAAGGTGATGGCCTGGGCGTTGGTGTTGACGGTTAACATGAGGCCGACACTCAGTAAAATAATGCTTAATGTTTTCATTTGGCTCCCTCCTTTGTATCCTTTGATTTCATGTCGCCTGACTCCTTCCCCTGGTGGCTTGCTGTTGACCAATACCAAAGCAAAGCGTGTGCCACACAAATATTTATTAATATAACAGTTAGTTATAAATATTTTCCGACATTATTCAATCTTCCATCCTGCCTCAAAATAGAGCATGCGCCGCCCGAAATAATTGCTTAACAACTTGATATTATTTAATATTTTTATATATTTGCCTTAAAATGAAGCAACTTTATCAGGGGGCTAAAAAGATTCATCCTCCGGGGACAAATGGCGGAAAACAGGTGCGGATTTTTGATGGGTTAAACGGAAATGATAAGGCGGCCGGTCAAATAGGCAATCCGGATGCACCAGCATGGGTGCATCCGGAATTTTATTTTTTTCCAGTCAATCAAAGATCGTCCGTTGTGTCATCGGTGGAAATATAGCTTTTAATACAGCGGTCCTCCACCGGAAGCGTCATGATCGTTTCTCCGGCAGCGGTCTCGGCTTTCACGTAGTTGACGAAAGACAGGGCGTAGTCCAGATAGGTGTCAGTCCCCGGCCCGTTTTGTTCCTGCACCGTGGCGAAAGTGTCGTATCCATCGCGACCAGCGGCGATGTAATTGTTGGTCACAACGACATACACGGCATCATCGTTCAGGCTGGCATAAGTGCCCGTGGTCCGGTCTTTGACTTCGAGATTGCTCAAGCGGTTGCCGTAATCGCTTCGCGCATCCACATCGTATTTCAATGCATAGCAATAGGGAAAGGAACCGGTTGAGCCACCCTGGGCTATATTTTCGATGGCATCTTCCAAGACCTGCTTGATCTGAGCACCGGTCATTTCGATTTCGAACAAGGTGTTGGAAAAGGGCAAAAGGGTGTAGGCAGTGTCGTAGGTGATATCACCGGCCTCGACATTGATGCGCACACCGCCGGCATTCTGAATGCAGATGTCGGCATTGGGATCCAAATCATAAAACGCCTTGGCGACAATGGGGGCGATGTCGCTGCCCAGTTCCAGGGTGACGCCGCTGTATTCGTGGCCGGGAACCCGGTTGTGCATCAGGTCTTCACCGGCAGTGCCGATGACGATCGCTCCCAGGGCATCCACCTGTTCGGTATAACCGGCGATAATGCCGGCCACCGTCTCGTCTTCAGCGACCATCGTCAGTTTGTCGTCGGCCGTGATGGTTGTTATCAGCTGTGTCCGTTCATCGCCCGCAACGGTGTATTCGCCGTACTCTTCATCCTCACGAACGAAGGTATCGCCCAAAATCAGATGCGGCGTGCCGCTGCAGGCGTCGATTTTGTCCCCCATGAAGGTCACTTCCAGTTCTCCTAAAACCTTTCCGTATTCCCAGGCCTGGGCAATACAGACGTCATCACCGTCGGCGTTTTGAACGACGGTGGGGTAGTTGCCGGAGCTGTCGAGACCGTAGGCGTTAAAATCGCCCAGGAGGGTGTGCGAATCCCCGTCGACGATGACATCCAGATCCGTTACTGCCTGAGCCAGTTCAACGACATTCTCGTAACCGTAGTGGCTCAAAAGCACGATTTTGCCGACGCCTTCAGCCTTCAAACTGTCCACAGCCGCCTGAACCGAGGCAATCTCATCGGAAAAACTCACCTCATCGCTCGGTTGAGAAGATTCCATGGTCTTGCCGGCGATGGTTACCCCGATGATGCCGATGGTCTCACCGTCAACGCTGGTGGTGATATACGGTGAGAAGAGACCGTCCAGTACATGGCCTTCCGGCACCTCGATGTTGGCACTGATCACCGGCGTGTCCAGCTTGCCGATAAAATCCGCCAACCACTGATCACCATCGTCGAATTCGTGATTACCGATACACATGGCATCGAAGCCGATGGCGTTCATCACCTCCGCGTCGGCATCCTCTTCGAACAGGGTATAATACAAGGTCCCCTGCACTGCATCACCGGCGTGCAGCACCAGATGATTTTCATGTTCGGTGGACAGATCCTCGATCAGGGCCGCCATCCTGGCCATGCCGCCGATCTCGCAGCGGGTCTCTGTGCCGTCCACGTCCAGATCGAGTGAGTCGGTATCCAGGTGAGAATGAACGTCATTGACATGTAAAATGGTGACCGTAGATTGTGTGTTTTCAGTAGTGTCATCGCTGTCACCACAACCGGTAATGGCCAAAGTCGCCAGCATCAGGATGAGCGCCAACATGGCCAAAGGACGAATGGTCTTGTATTTTGGTTTCGATTTCATCTGCTTTCCCCTTGATTGAATGTTGTTCTACTTGGTTTCTAAACCGTAAACGTTTGTATATTCGAGATGCGTATTAGGGGGGTGTTAAGTCAGGATGAGAATTTTATTAGGGGACGGGGCTCAATAAAAATAGGGTTTATAATTGTAGATCCGGTATTCCGCTGGACCTGAAGGCGCAGATGTTGCTTTCTTAAAAAAAACCAGCAGAGAAGCAGTAGTGTTGAATCGACGTTAACCACCATTTACAAATTTAAACCCAAGCTTGCCAGTTGTCTCAAACCGCTTATTTTATATGCATGGTATATTGTGTTGAAGATAATGTTTTTGGCAAGGATAGAGGAGGGAAGCGGTATGATCAATACCGCGGCAACCGATAACGCATCCCAAAAACATTATCTTGAATGCTGGAGTTTGAATTCATAAAAAGGAGGCAACCATGACACAAGAAACATTGAGGGTTCCCAATATTTCCTGCGGACACTGCGTATCGGCCATCGAGTCTGAACTGGCCGATGTGGAAGGTGTGACGTCGGCAAAAGCCGATGCTGAGACCAAGACCGTTGTTGTCGAGTGGAACGACCCGGCATCCATTGAACAGATTCGGGCCGCGCTTTCTGAAATCAATTACCCGGCGCAATAGGCAAACCAATGGCCAATCAATCACTGACCTTGCCCGTCACCGGCATGACCTGCGCCAACTGCGCCATGAACATCGAGCGGGGCCTGAAAAAACTGCCCGGGGTGAACGAGGCCAATGTCAACTTTGCCGCCGAGCAGGCGGCGGTGACCTTTGATCCTAAAAATGCTTCTCCGAAAGATCTTATTCACCAGGTCGAGGGGTTGGGATTCAAGGTCGCCACAGCGCACGTCGATTTTCCGATCACGGGCATGACCTGCGCCAACTGCGCCATGAACATCGAACGGACCTTGAACAAAAAGGTTCCCGGCGTGGTCGGTGCGACGGTTAATTTTGCCGCCGAACGGGCCACGGTCGACTACCTTCCCGCCATGGTCACCCTGGAGGATCTGGCGGCAGCCGTGGAAAAGGCCGGATTCGGGGCCATCATCCAGCAGGAGGGTGAGCCGGCCGACGCAGAGGCCGAGGCCAGAAAGCAGGAGATTGATGATCAGACCCGCAAGTTCACGGTGGGGGTCATTTTCGCCCTACCCTTGTTTTTAGTCAGCATGGGTAGAGACTTCGGGCTCATCGGTACCTGGAGCCATCAACCGTGGGTCAGCTGGTTTTTCTTGCTGCTGGCCACACCGGTTCAGTTTTACACCGGCTGGGATTACTACGTCAGCGGGCTGAAGAGCCTGCGCAACAAAAGCGCCAACATGGATGTACTGGTGGCCATGGGCTCGTCCACGGCCTACATCTATTCCCTGGCCGTTCTGCTCTTTCCAGGATTGGGCGATCATGTCTATTTTGAGACCTCGGCAGTGATCATCACCCTGATCAAGATGGGCAAACTGCTCGAAGCCCGATCAAAAGGCAAAACCGGCAATGCTATCCGCAAGCTCATGGGCCTGCGCCCCAAAACCGCCACGGTCATCCGCGAAGATAGAGAGCAGGAGATTCCCATTGATCGGGTCCGGGTGGACGATCGGGTCGTTGTCCGGCCCGGTGAGCGCATCCCGGTGGACGGGCAGGTCATCGAGGGCAGCTCGGCCGTGGATGAATCCATGCTTACCGGCGAGCCCCTTCCCGTGGATAAACGCCAGGGGGACACCGTGGCCGCCGGCACCATCAACGGTCAGGGCCTTTTAACCTTTATCGCCACCCGCGTGGGCCGTGAAACCGCGCTGGCCCAGATCATCCGTCTGGTGCAGGAGGCCCAGGGCAGCAAAGCCCCCATTCAGGCGCTGGCCGACCGGGTGGCTGCCGTGTTTGTGCCGGTGATCATCCTGATTGCCCTGGTGGTGTTCGCCATCTGGTGGGCTGCTGTTGGCGATTTCGTGACCGCCATGATCCGCATGGTGGCGGTCCTGGTCATTGCCTGCCCCTGCGCCCTGGGTCTGGCCACGCCCACGGCCATCATGGCCGGCACCGGCAAAGGGGCTGAACAAGGCATCCTTTTTAAGAACAGCCGCGCCCTGGAAGGCGCCACCCATTTATCCACGGTGGTGTTGGACAAGACCGGCACGATTACCCAGGGCAAGCCCGTAGTCACGGATATCGTCCCCCATACCGAAAACGGTATGACCGTGGATCAGTTGCTTACAATTGCCGCATCAGTGGAAAAAGGGTCCGAGCACCCGCTTGGCCGGGCCGTGGTAAAAAAGGCGCAAACGCAGTCGTTGACCTTGATGTCGGCCCAGGATTTCAAGGCACATGGCGGCGACGGCGTGGAGGCCAGTGTGAACGGCCGCACGGTGAGAGTTGGTAAACCGCACTGGTTTGACCATCACCCCGGATTGATTCCCGAAAAACTGATGGAACAAACCGTAGCATTTCAGGCCCAGGGCAAAACCGTTATGGTGGTCACCCAGGCAGAGCAGATGATGGGGTTGATCGTTGTGGCCGACCAGATCAAAGCCGACTCACCAGCGGCCATTGCCATGCTTCAAAAGCAGGGATTGAAAACCGTGATGCTCACCGGCGACAACCAGCGGGCAGCACAGGCCATTGGCAGGCAAGCCGGTGTGGACCATGTACTGGCCGAGGTGCGCCCCGAAGAAAAAGCCGCACAGGTCAAAACCCTGCAGAAAGATGATAAGCGTATCGCCATGGTGGGCGACGGCATCAACGATGCGCCGGCCCTGGCCCAGGCCGATATCGGCTTTGCCATTGGCACGGGCACAGATATAGCCATTGAAACCGCCGACGTGATCCTGGCCGCCGGGTCCCTCAACGGGGTGCCCCGAGCCATTGCCTTGAGCCGGGCCACCATGACCACCATTCGCCAGAATCTGTTTTGGGCGTTCTTCTACAATGCGGTCCTGATTCCTGTGGCCGCCGGCGCCCTTTATCCCTTTGAGACGCTGCCCATGATGCTACGCCAGTTGCACCCGATTCTGGCGGCCCTGGCCATGGCGTTTTCCAGCATCTCGGTAGTGTCCAACAGCCTGCGGTTGTATCGGGCGAAGATCGGTGATCGGTGATTTAGATCTACATTGACACGACTTCCTCAGCCAGCGCCTTATAATCCTTGGCACCATAGCTGCCGCTACGATAAAACACCACGGGTTTGCCCACCTCGGCACTTTCGGCAATGGTGGTGTTGGCTCGTACGGCTGTATCGAATACGAGATCCTGGTAGCGTTCATTGGTTTTTAGCTGATCTAAAATCACGTTGGCCACACGGGTACGCAGATCCACAAGGGTGGGAACAATACCGGAAATGGTCAGATCCGGGTTGATCTCTTCGCGTACCGCCTCGATGGTATCGAACAGTTCGGCAAGGGCGCCGTACGCATACGGATGGGTCTGGCAGGGCACCAGCACTTCCGACGCAAAGGTAAAAACATTGACGGTAAGCAGCGACAGGCTGGGCGGTGTATCCATCAGGATAAAGTCGTATTCACCAAGAATCGGCATTAATGCTTCTTTGAGCCGATTTTCCCGACCTTCGGCATCCACCAGCTCAATTTCCGCACCGGACAGATCCACATGCGAGGGAATCAGATCAAGACCTTTCCATCGGGTGGAAATGATCGCATCCTGCACCGTTTTCGAATCGTTTTGCATGATCAGGTCATAGATCGTTGGCTGGTCGTCATCCATCTCCACGCCCAGCCCCCGAGTGGCATTGGCTTGTGGATCCATATCTACCACCAGGACTAAATGGCCCGATTGAGACAACGCCGCGGCCAAGTTGATCACGGTGACGGTTTTACCCACGCCGCCTTTTTCATTGGCTACTGCAATCGCTCTGGTTTTCTTGTTGGCCATCTTGCCTCCCTTCTATATTGTTGGTTCTATAAGTTAATCAAGATTGGCTAATTGATCTAAATCTGCCTTGAGCGCACTGATCTTTTCCTGCAGCAATGTCGACGTCGTTTCCATGTCCGCGAGTGCAACCGATACCTTCTCCTTATCCAGCTGTTGGGCATTGACCCGTTCCACCAGATTAGAAAGATCCGCGCCCTGGTGTTGAAACCGCTCAAGCATCTGACTGTACACCGCTTGACCGGCAGCATCGGATAGCTTCAACAAATACTGGAATTTAATATTCTCCTTATAATCTTTAAGATGAAACAAAATCGATCGTTCGGTCTCCCGTTTCATGCGCTTGATGCCTGAAGCCAAGGCCATAAATTTTTCCTGCTGCGCTTTGTCTCCTGTTTTCTTAAATGCTTTTTTAATCAGGTTGATAATCTTGTAGACCCCGAAGCGCATGATCGCTTCGGTTTTGATCTGTGTAGAATAGTGCATGGTCGCCGCAGCCGGCGGCAGAGACAGCGCGGCATTGCCACGAATCCGTTCCAGATCCAAAGCGATGCTGATCCGCGGCCATTGTCGTCTAATAGGAACGGCACGGTTATCCATGGCCCCCTCATATTGGGCCAGCGCATCATCGATCATGGCACCGTATGGCCCGGCGATTTCATCCAGGGTGTCCAAAAGATGCTTTTCCTGATCCTTGACAAAATGGATCACCTGCGGATTGACGGTTTCGGCCATGGTGGCATCCACGGCCTGCTTGAACTCCTGGAATACCAGGTACAGCGTTTTCCCGAATCCGGCAGTATCCAGGCTTTCATTGTAGCGGTGCAGATCCGCCTGATAGCTGCGCACAAAGTGAATGATACTGGGCACCGGGCCGTCGCCATGACGGTCAAAAAAACGGTCAACGGCGTTTTTCAGATCCCGTTTGATTTGGGTCACAGCGCCGTCCAGGGTATTTTTTAGCGTGACTTTCAATCGATCCAGACGTCCCCGTTGATGATGGGCACGATCGGCCAGTTCGCGTGCCTCACCGGCATCACGGCCTAAAAGGTCCTGATTGAAACGCACCCAGCCGCCCATTCCAGTGGCGACGATCTCAAGCCGTTCCAGGTTATTCTTGAACAGCAAAGTGCTTCGCTCACCTCTTATTTTTTGTTCCAGGAACCGGTGAAAACGGCTGCGCTGGCCGGTGGTGAAATCGACCATGTCCGATTCCTGGCACCAATGGTAGTAGCGCTTGCGATCTCTTGCAGAAAGCGTCGCCTCCATCTGGGACATCAGGGTGAACAAGGCTGAAAACGTGAACCACTGCGGATCCGGGCAGATCAACCGCAAATCTGCGTCAATGTTGGTGGCGCTGGCTTCGAGCGCTGATACGGATTCGTGCTCGCTGAGATCGCAATTGATGACAAAGGCCACGGTATCGATAATTCCCATCTTGCGGATCATGGACAAAAAACGGATATCCGCCTGGCGCAGTCCGGTACGGCTGCTGATCACATAAATCGTGAGGTGCGCCATCATCAGATAATCCTGAATCATGGCCATGTGAAGTGGATTGGGAGAGTCGCTGCCCTGGCAATCGGCGATTTCCACACCGGCGCCCAGCCCCGGATGGTCAATTTCCACCAACACGTCCCTGAGATATACGGCCAGGGCATCGTCACCGACAAAATCACGATGCAGTGGGAATTGCTCACCTTCGAAAACAACCGTCGTGGGATCTTCCCCAACATGCTGCGCGGCGCGCCCAAAGCCTTTCAGGTAGGAGGCCAAGAGTACGCTCCCGGAGCTGCGTGTGTCGTTGACAATCAACTGGTCGGCCGCCAGTTCACCCAGCGCTTTTTCGATTACCCGGCGATCTTCATCGCGTCGGATGTCAAATCCGCCATCTTTTTCCGACTGATGATGGGCGGGCAGGAGAACAGCCGCCTCGTTGATATCCTGGTTGACATCTTCCCAGGTTTTAAGATGCAAGGTGGCCCGCAACCGGTCGCCGCTTCTCACCCGCGTGACAATAGACGTCACCACGCCGGCCCCACGCTTGAGATAATCGCCACCAAACAGGGTATTCACAAAAGTGCTCTTGCCTGATTTGATGGCGCCCACCACGGCAATCCGCATGGTCTCTTCGGATAGTTGTGCGGTAAGCGTTTGGCAGGTCTCTTTCCACTGTGAGAGGCCCTGGCCATCAGCGCCGGTGATTTTCTCTGCATCGCCCAGCAGATGCTGCATGTCATCACTGATCTGGGCGAGTTGGTTTTTCAGTTCCTGATAAAAAGGCATGTCGATCGTTTCTTAAAGGTTCGCGATAGCTCCAGCCCCAAATGCCCGTCATTAATCGACAACCAAAATAGTCTGGTGGCCAGGCATCCGCGTGCTGGTCACGGTTTTTTACCTTCAAACGAAACGATTGTCAAAGATTTCCCGCCCCGCCACCATAGGGGCAAGCGAATCAGCCGAAAGAACACAATGGCTTGTAAATCTTACCATTTAATGATATACACGTGTTCTAAACGAATAAGATGGGCGCTTGTGCGACGCTTGTCTATCAGTTAAGGAAGACCAAACACATGTCAGAAAAACATCCGGAATGCCCATTGTACAATCCGCTGAACTGCAAGGAGTACTACAATCCCAAGCTCTGTGCGTTCGTCAGAAAGGATAAAGTTTGTCTAAAAAAGAAAAAACCCAAACAAAAACCCAAAAAAGACGAGCCTGAAAAAGTCGAGTCTGAAAAAGAATAGCTAAACGAATACTCACCGCACTGAATCATGGGTGGAAAATGATGTCGCCCCCCTTTCCTTGAAAAAATTTTATTGACCTGAATCCAACAACGCATCAGGCATGACCGGCCGTATCGGAAAGCAGGGCCGGGTCAATACCAATTCCCTGCATGGCCGCCTCCCAGCGTCTGTCCACCTCCAGTTGGAAAGTAATCTCTTCTGAAAATGGACCGGTAATCCAGGCATTGCTACGAATTTCACCCTCCAATTGGCCAGGCCCCCAGCCGGCACAGCCCAAAGTGATGATATAATTCGCAGGACCCTGCCGGCCGGCGATTGCTTCCAATATATCCCGCGAATTGCTCAACGCCAGTGCACCGGTAATCATCATACTGCCTTCCCAGCCAAACGGTGCACCATGCAGGATAAACAGTTCGTTGGCGTGTACCGGTCCACCAATGTAGATGGGTACCTTTTCCGCATCAATGGACATGGGTATTTTAAGTTCGTCAAAAATCATCTTCGCGTTAACTTCAGGGTGTACCCGGTTGATCACAACCCCCATCGCACCTTTTGGATTATGCTCGGAAAGACAGGTGACGGTTTGGAAAAAATTGGGGTCTGCCAAGCCGGGCATGGCCATGAGAAACTGACCTTTAAACGATTGCCACGTCGGGTCCATATTTTAAGAATCCCCCCTATTCGGGTTTTGTGAAAATTGGGAAAGTGGTTGTGCTTACCTTAACGGTGAACTGTCGCAAAGGCAAGAAAAAGCTTGACTTATCACTATGGGGTTGTTAGGGATATTTTATTATTTACTCTTGGTAAGATTAACATATGAATAGCCGGTTCGTCCTTCTTAGCATTATTAGTCTTATTCTTATCCTCGTAGTGGGTGTACTCATCCGCGACGAGGAATGGGGGCGATAATGGTCTAAGGCAGCCAACCTGAAAAGAAACAAAATCCGTTATCACCCCAAAAGGGATAACGGATTTTTTTTTGGACTTATTCGGAAAGGAAATCAAGCGCATGAAAAGCGACGTCGCTAAACAGGGAATTGAGCGGGCCCCCCACCGGGCGCTGCTCAAAGCCATTGGCTACACCGATACAGAGATCAAACGCCCACTGATCGGCATCGCCAATGCCGTGAATACCGCCATTCCAGGACATGTTCACCTGGACACCCTGGCCCAGGCGGTAAAGGCCGGTATCTACATGGCCGGCGGTACGCCAGTGGAATTCGGCACGATCGGCGTCTGTGATGGTATTGCCATGAATCACACGGGGATGAAATACTCACTGGCCAGTCGGGAATTGATTGCCGATTCCGTTGAAGTCATGGCCACCGGCCATGCCCTGGACGCCATGGTGATGATTCCCAATTGCGACAAGATTGTACCCGGCATGCTCATGGCAGCAGCCCGTCTGGATCTGCCCACCATTTTTGTCAGCGGCGGTCCCATGTTGGCGGGTGAACACCCGGACCAGCCTGGGAAAAAAATTGACCTGATCAGCGTATTTGAAGCGGTCGGCGCCGTAAAGGCCGGAAAAATGGATGCGGACCAACTCACCCGCATTGAAAACGCGGCCTGCCCCACCTGCGGTTCCTGTGCAGGCATGTTTACCGCCAATTCCATGAATTGCTTGACCGAAGTCATCGGCATGGGCCTGCCGGGCAACGGCACCATCCCGGCCGCCTATTCCGCGCGGGTCCGGCTGGCCAAACAGGCCGGCATGCAGATCCTCGATTTATGGCAAAAACAGATCACCGCCCGCAAAATCATGACCGCCGATGCCTTTCACAACGCCCTGACCGTTGACATGGCCCTGGGATGCTCCACCAATACGGTTCTGCATCTGCCGGCCATCGCTACCGAGGCCGGTGTGGACCTGGATCTGAACATGATCAACGAGATCAGCGGGAAGACCCCGCATATTTGTTCCTTGAGCCCGGGTGGCGCCCATCATATTCAGGACCTGAACCGGGCCGGCGGGATCAGTGCCGTCATGAAAACACTGGCCGATGCCGGACTGATCCGCGGGGCGTGTCAGACTGCCACCGGAAAAACCGTAGCCGAGAACCTAACCGGCGTCATGACCCTTGATCTAGAGGTCATTCGCCCCATGGATCGCCCTTACCATCAGCAAGGGGGACTGGCCGTCCTCTACGGCAACCTGGCCCCCGACGGATGCGTTGTCAAACAATCGGCTGTGCTGGATGAAATGCTGCGCCACGAGGGCCCGGCCAGGGTCTTCGACTCCGAAGAGGATGCCACGGCAGCCATTATGGAGGGACGCATCAACAAAGGTGACGTGATCGTTGTTCGCTATGAAGGCCCCATGGGCGGACCGGGCATGCGTGAAATGCTCACCCCCACCTCAGCCATTGCCGGGATGGAGCTGGATGCCCATGTGGCCCTGATTACCGATGGACGTTTTTCAGGCGGTTCCCGCGGGGCCGCCATCGGCCATATTTCTCCCGAGGCCGCCCAGGGAGGGCCCCTTGGCATCGTCAATGAAGGCGATTTGATCGCCATCGATATTCCGGGCAAAACCATCACCCTGAAACTGTCCGATGAAGAGATCAACGCACGTCTGGCCGCCTGGCAACCGCCCGAGCCCAAAATCAAGCAGGGTTACATGGCCCGGTATGCCCGGCAGGTGAGCTCGGCCAGTCAGGGCGCCGTGGTAAGATAAACGAAAAAACAGAAACGGAACATAAAATTGGAGGCTTGACGCCGTGCCTTGCGCGTATTGTTCGGATTCCCTCAACTTTTCCGTCCCCCTTTTTTACAAAAAGGAGCTAAATAAAAATGAAACTGACCGGCGCACAGATTCTGATGGAAGTCCTCAAGGAAGAGGGCGTGGATTCAATTTTCGGTTTTCCTGGAGGCGCCACCATCGATCTACACGACACCTTGGTAAAAACCGATCTTCGCCACTATCTGGTTCGCCATGAGCAGGGCGCGGTCCATGCAGCGGATGGCTATGCCCGTGCAAGCGGTAAAGTCGGGGTCTGCATCGTCACTTCCGGTCCGGGGGCCACCAATACCGTAACCGGCATCGCCACGGCATATATGGATTCCATTCCATTGGTGATCATCAGCGGTCAGGTACCCACCCACCTGATCGGCAATGACGCTTTCCAAGAGGTTGATATTGTTGGGATTACCCGGCCATGCACAAAACACAACTATCTGGTCTCATCGGTGGAGGAGCTAGCCCGGGTGATCAAAGAGGCCTTTCATATCGCCCGGTCGGGACGCCCCGGTCCGGTGCTGGTGGATATTCCCAAAAATGTGCAGCAGGCTACCTGCAATTTCAAACCCAAGCAGAAGGTCAAACTCAAGTCTTACAATCCCACCTATAAGCCCAATGCCAAGCAAATCCAAAAGGTGGTGGACTTGATCAAGACCGCCAAGCGCCCAATGATTTTCTCCGGTGGCGGCGTGATTCTCTCGGGCGCATCCAAGGAACTGACCCAACTGGCCAAACGCACCCAGACACCGGTCACCATGTCGCTCATGGGGTTGGGCAGCTTCCCGGGCACCGACCCCCTTTCGCTGGGCATGCTGGGCATGCACGGAACCTACCGGGCCAATATGAGTACCGCCGAATGCGACCTGTTTATCGGCGTGGGGGTTCGTTTTGATGACCGTGTGACCGGCAAAACCGATTGTTTTGCCCCCCAGGCCAAAATTGTGCACATCGACATCGATCCCACGTCCATCCGCAAGAATGTGCCAGTCAGTGTGCCGGTGGTAGGCGACTGCAAAGCCAGCTTAAAGGAACTCAACGATTGCCTGGCAAAAGAAGATTTGGCTGCGATCAGCAAAATCCATGCGCCGTGGTTGGAAAAGATCGAAACCTGGAAACAGCAATTTAAATTGGCCTACACCCAGGAAGAGAATGTAATCAAACCCCAGTATGTGGTGGAAACGCTATACAAGCTGACGCGTGGCAAGGCCATTATCACCACGGAAGTAGGCCAGAATCAGATGTGGGCGGCCCAGTATTATCACTTTGACAAACCCAGTCATTTCGTCACCTCCGGCGGGCTGGGCACCATGGGATTCGGCCTGCCGGCGGCCATCGGCGCCCAGGTGGCCTTTCCCGATGCCCTGGTGGTGGATGTGGCCGGCGACGGCAGTATTCAGATGAACATTCAGGAAATGGCCACCGCCGTGCAATACAAGCTGCCGGTGAAAGTGGTTATTTTAAACAACACTTACCTGGGCATGGTCCGCCAGTGGCAGGAGTTGTTTTACAACGAATGCTACGCATGCACCGAGCTTGAACACTCCCCTGATTTCGTTAAACTGGCCGAGGCGTACGGCGCCGTAGGCCTGCGGGCCACCCGTCCGGATGAGGTGGAAGCCGTTTTGCAAAAAGGGATTGACACACCGGGACCGGTGATCATGGATTTTAAAGTCGCCCCCAAAGAGTGTGTCTATCCCATGGTGCCGGCCGGCGCACCCATCACCGAGATGCTGATTGTTTAACCGATTCTCATGCGTGCATGCCAGGAAAAGGGGGATGGACAATGACCGAAGAAAAACATATTTTGACCATGCTGGTGGACAACGAGCCGGGCGTGCTCTCCCGGATTGTTGGCTTGTTCAGCGGTCGTGGATTTAATATAGAAAGCCTTTGCGTGGCTGAAACGATCGATCCTAAGGTATCCCGAATCACCATTGTCACCAAAGCCAATGAACCGCTTGTTGAACAGATCGAAAAGCAGCTTCGAAAACTCATCAATGTGATCAAGCTCAGAGACCTTACCGGGTCCGAATCGGTTCAACGGGAAATGGCGCTGATCTGTGTGCGGGCAAAACCGGAAAACCGAGACGAAATTCTGCGGATTGTGGATATTTTCAGATGCAAAGTCGTAGATGTGGGGACCGAGTATTACATTATTGAAGCCACTGGGACGGCAGACAAAATGAAAGCCTTGATTAATCTGCTCAAACCCATGGGCATCAAAAAAATCGCCCGCACAGGCACCATTGCCCTGTTCAGGGAGCCCCCTCCATTAAACCGTCGCTGAGTGTGTCGCTGTGGCACGTTCAGCGATAACTTCAACCCACCCGATAGCGGTTTGTTTTTATCTGTCGGGACTAAAAAATGAAACATTAAGGAGTAAGAGATGGCTAATATTGACTTTGGCGGAACCATAGAAGAGGTCATTACATCCGAGGAATTCACCCTCCAGCAGGCACGCGAGGTGTTGGCCGGCGAAACGGTCGCCGTTTTGGGGTATGGCGTTCAGGGGCCCGGCCAGGCACTCAACATGCGCGACAATGGCATTGCCGTGATCGTGGGACAGCGTGAAGGGTCAGCCTCCTGGGACAAGGCCGTCGCCGATGGTTTCGTGCCTGGCGAAACCCTACTGCCCATTGAGGAAGCGGCCAAAAAAGCCACGGTGATCCAGTACCTGCTTTCCGATGCCGGCCAGGTGGCCATGTGGCCCAAAATCAAAGAATGCCTCAACGAAGGCGATGCCCTGTATTTCTCCCACGGGTTCGGTATTGTGTATCGCGATCAGACCGGCATCGTGCCGCCGGAAAATGTGGATGTGATTCTGGTGGCCCCCAAAGGTTCCGGTACCACGGTACGCACCAACTTTCTGGACGGCAGCGGCATCAACTCCAGCTTCGCCATCCATCAGGATTTCACCAAAAAGGCCAGAGAACGCACCCTGGCCCTGGGCATCGTCATCGGCTCCGGCTACCTGTTCCCGACCACCTTTGAAAAAGAGGTCCACAGCGACCTGACCGGTGAACGCGGTGTGCTCATGGGCTGTTTGGCCGGCGTCATGGAAGCCCAGTACAATGTGCTGCGTAAAAACGGTCACAGCCCCAGTGAGGCGTTCAATGAAACCGTCGAAGAACTGACCCAGAGTCTGATCCGCCTGGTGGCCCAGAACGGCATGGACTGGATGTACGCCAACTGCAGCACCACCGCTCAGCGCGGTGCTCTGGACTGGGCCCCCCGGTTCCGTGATGCCGTGGTCCCCCTGTTCGATGAACTGTATGAAAGCGTGACCAGCGGCAAGGAAACCAAGCGCGTCCTGGATTGCAACAGCGCCCCGGACTACCGTGAGAAACTGGATGCGGAGCTTAAGGTCTGGCACGATTCAGAAATGTGGCGGGCCGGCGCGGCCGTACGTGCCCTACGCCCGGAAAACCGGCGCAAATAGGGGTTTCGGGGTCCGGTCATGGTGCCGGACCTCGCCCCCATTTTTCGTGTCAGGAGAGAATTATGGAACCAATCCTTATCTATGACACCACATTGAGAGACGGCACCCAGGGTGAGAACATCACCTTTACCGCCGATGAGAAGATTAAAATCGCCAAACGGCTGGATGATTTGGGTGTTCAGTACATCGAAGGCGGATGGCCCGGCTCCAATCCACGGGACATGCGTTTTTTCGACCTGGCCAAACGCAAGTGTTTCACAACGGCGCGCATCACCGCCTTCGGCTCCACCCGCAAGCCTGGCATAAAGGCCGCCGACGATCCGAATCTCAAGGCCATTTTGGACAGCGGCACCCCGGCGGCGGCCATTTTCGGTAAGAGCTGGACCCTGCATGTGACATCGGTCATGGACAACACCCTTGCCGAGAACCTGGCCATGATCGCCGATAGCGTAGCATTTCTCAAGGCCAACGAACGAGAAGTCATCTACGATGCCGAGCATTTTTTCGATGGTTTCAAGGATGATCCCGACTACGCCTTGAACACGCTGTTTGCCGCCCATGCGGCCGGGGCTGATTTTATCGTGCTGTGCGACACCAACGGCGGCACCCTGCCCCATGAAGTGAAATCGATCATCGAGACGGTAAAGGAGAAAATGGGGGTGCGTTTTCCTGATCAGGATACACCTCTCAAGCTGGGCATTCATACCCACAATGACTGCGGCATGGCCGAGGCCAATTCCATTGCCGCCGTAAACGGCGGCGCGGTAATGGTGCACGGTACCATCAATGGGTATGGTGAACGCTGCGGCAATGCCGACCTGACAACGATTATTCCCGTGCTGTGTTCTAAAATGGACCGCCCTTGCATTCCCGCTGAAAAATTGAGTGGATTGAAAAGCATTTCCCGCTACGTGAGTGAAACAGCCAACATCGTCCCACTCAACACAAGGCCCTTTGTGGGACGCAGTGCGTTCACCCACAAAGGCGGTATCCACGTCAGCGCCATCATGAAAAATCCCCGTGCTTACGAGCACATGGAACCGGAGATGGTGGGCAATCAGCGCCGGGTGCTGATGTCCGATCTGGCCGGAAAAAGCAACGTGGAGTACAAAGCCAAAGAGATGGGCGTTGATCTGTGCGCCAATGGCTGTGACAGCAAGGCCATCGTTGCCGCCATCAAGCAGATGGAAGACGAAGGCTATCAGTTTGACGTAGCCGACGGCTCCTTTCAGATCATGCTTGAGAAATTTACCGAGCAGTTCAAGCCGTTGTTCGATCTGGAATCCTTCCGGGTGACCATTGAAAAAGACAAGGAATTTCCCTGTTCCGCCCATGCCACGATCAAGGTTTCGGTGGGTGACAGCCATGAAATTACGGCTGCCGAGGGACTGGGACCGGTCAGTGCCCTGGATAATGCCTTGCGTAAAGCCCTGGCCAATTTCTACCCGGATCTGGATACCATGAAACTGGTCGATTTCAAGGTCCGCGTCGTGGATGGCCGGGATGGAACCGCTGCCAAGGTGCGGGTGTTCATCGAATCCCGCGATCAAGATCAGATCTGGAGCACCATCGGCGTTTCCGAAGACATTATCGAGGCCAGTTGGCAGGCCTTGGCGGACAGTTTCCAGTTCAAGCTGGCCAAAGAGGCCAAAAAGAAAATGTCCCCATCCGATATGGCCAGCGTTGACGCCAAACCGGATCTGTCCATGTCATGCAGTGCATAAAGCCGAACTACAATGCAATCTAAGGAACCACATCATCATGCAACCAAATGAGGAAGGTATCAACGCCGCGGGATTAGCCAGTGTCGCTTTCCCGCGGCCTATGCTCACCATTTTCTGATTTCTCTTATCCCAAATGGTACACAAGACAAAGGGTGTTAATTCCGCCCTTTATGCTAAGGGCTCGCGCAAAAATAACTTCACATTTTCAGCGCCCATCCATCCCGCTCAGCGGCGTTGCGAAAACACGGAATATGCCTGATATTCCTTTGTCTTCGCGCCTTGCTGAGCGGGCGCCTGAACACTGACAATTTGTGAATTTATTTTTGCGCGAACCCTAAATCACCGCTTTTGGCGGATGAACAACCAACCATCGATCCAAAGGAGATCAGCAAATGACCGAGCGCGTAAAAATATTCGACACCACCCTGCGAGACGGCGAACAGAGTCCCGGCGCCAGCATGAACACAAATGAGAAGTTGCGCCTGGCCGTGCAACTGGAAAAACTGGGCGTGGACATCATCGAGGCGGGTTTTCCAGCCGCCTCCGAAGGTGATTTTGAAGCGGTTTCACATATTGCCGGGCGATTGACCCAAACGGAAGTCGCCGGGCTGGCACGTACCGGTAAAGACGACATTGATCAGGCCTGGGGGGCGGTCAAGCACGCTGCCAAGCCCCGTATCCATACGTTTATCGCTACTTCCGATTTGCATTTGAAGTATAAACTGAAGATGTCCCGTGAGGAAGTACTCAAAGCGGCGGTAGAAGCGGTGAAATATGCAAAATCATTTACCGACAATGTGGAGTTCTCGGCCGAGGACGGCTCCCGCAGCGACCGGGACTACCTGTGCAAGGTGTTCGGTGCGGCGATCGAGGCGGGCGCCACGACCGTCAACCTGCCCGACACGGTGGGGTATGCCATTCCCGAGGAGTTTGCCGAGCTGGCCAAATACGTGATGGATCACACCCCCAATATACACAAGGCCACCTTGAGCGTGCATTGCCACAACGATCTGGGCCTGGCCACGGCCAACACCATCGCCGCCATCAATGCCGGCGCCCGGCAGGCCGAGGTCACCATCAACGGCATAGGTGAACGGGCGGGCAACACCTCCATGGAGGAGGTCGTTATGGCCCTGCACACCCGGCAGAATCTGATGCCCTTTGAAACCGGTATCCAGACCGAGCATATCTATCCCACCAGTCGTCTGGTGAGTATGATCACCGGTATCATGGTGCAACCCAACAAAGCCATTGTGGGCGCCAATGCGTTTGCCCACGAAGCGGGCATCCACCAGGACGGTGTCCTGAAAAACCCCATGACCTATGAAATCATGAAACCGGAAACCGTGGGCCTGAGCAAGAACCAGCTGGTCCTGGGCAAGCATTCCGGTCGTCATGCCTTGCATACCCATTTGAAGGGTCTGGGCTATGATCTGTCCGAGGAAGAACTGAAAACGGTTTTCAAGCAGTTCAAGGACCTGGCCGACCGAAAAAAACACGTCATGGACGAGGACCTGGAAGCCCTGGTGACCGAAGGCGTGCTGCGCTCGGCCGAAGTCTTTTCTTTGGAGTACCTGCATGTTACCTGCGGCACAACGGTCATGCCCATGGCATCGGTCAAACTCTCCATCAACGGTCGCTCCGTCAAGGGGGCCAATTACGGCAACGGTCCCATCGATTCGGCATTCAACACCATCGCCCAACTGACGGGCGCCACAGCCGAGCTGTTGCGGTTCACCGTCAGCGCATTGACCGGTGGAACCGATGCCCAGGGTGAAGTGACCGTGCGTCTGCGCGAGAACGGTCTGGTGGCTTTAGGTCGCGGGTCCGATCCGGACATCATCACGGCCAGTGCCAAGGCCTACATCAATGGGCTCAACCGCCTGGAATACTTGAAGGCGCATCCGGTGAAAGCATCGCAAACCCTTTAAATCAATCCTGTTCTTCAGAAAACGCCAGCTGACATCCGTTTCGGCATAGCAGCATCATTTAACTTGTCAGCGCCTTAGTGTTAAGTGTTAAGTTTAAAGTGTTAAGAAGTGGAGAACCGTATAAATCAAAAAGCGGATGGGAACCAAAAAACGGTTCCCACCCGCTTTTAAAAATGGCGAAGTGATCCTATTGAGGGAATGAATTAAAAGACGTTAAAACACATCCAATGACACCCTCCTCCCTTAAGCCTTCAACCGATTCACCTACTTTTTTCCCAACAATCCGTCCCGAATCTTCCGGTTGGCATTCTCACCCACATTATACCGGTAATACATCTGGGCGAAAACCGCTCCCGGGATGGTTCCCCGGACTTCTCCCTGGTAGGTCAGGGTCAATCCTTTGCCGGGGACGTACAGCGATTCGGAAGATAGCCCCGGGGCCATGTCCTTGTCCAGCCAGGCGGCATATTGCTCGATGTCCGAACGGTTGGCCGCCACCAGCGTTTCAGGATTGCCCGCTTCCATCAGCTCGATGAAACCTTCACGGATCTTCTTGGCTGTGGCCTTGCTGGTCAGGTAGTGGGTCAGCATGTATTTGACCTGCTCGGATTCAATCACCTCAACCGGGTCCTGGGTCGGCTCTTCAAGATAAAGGCCAACGGCGTAGACCTTGACGAAACCGAATTTTTTCAGATAGGAAACACCGTTGAGCTGCAGCGTTTTCCCGGCGATCACCTTTTGGGTTGGAAATTTCACCCCCAGGATTTCCACTTGGCCGGCATAGCCGGTAACGGCAACAATCAGCCCGACAATCAGGGCGATGGCTACGGCAAATCGCATTTTTCTCATCTTGATTCCTCTTTAGGTATCAGTCCCCGGTCACCAATGTGCCGATCAACTGCTTGATATCATCGATCTTATTTTCACGTAGCCAGGCGATCATCCCGTCGATAATCGCCACGGTGCTGTCCGGGTTGACAAAATTCGCCGTGCCCACCTGAATGGCGGTGGCGCCGACCATGATAAATTCCAGTGCATCCGTGGCGTTCATGATGCCACCCACGCCGACCACGGGAATGCCCACCACCTGGGCCGTCTGCCACACCATGCGCAGCGCAATAGGCTTGATCGCCGGACCGGAAAGCCCGCCGGTAACATTGGCCAGCCGCGGACGGCGCGTGGCCAGATCCACGGCCATGCCGGTAACGGTGTTGATCACTGACAGGGCATCCGCCCCTGCATCCTCGGCCACCCGGGCAATCTGCGTAATGTCCGTGACGTTGGGTGAAAGCTTGACCATCAGGTGCTTGGTGGTTTTGGCGCGCACCACCTTGACCACCTGATGGGCCAGTTTGGGGTCGGAGCCAAAGGCGATGCCGCCTTCTTTGACGTTGGGGCAGGAAATGTTGACTTCCAATCCCTTCACGGCATCCAGCGTTTCCAGGCGTTCAGCCAGGGCGCCATACTCATCCACGGTTTTGCCGTAGATGTTGGCGATGGCGGGCGGGTCAAGGGTTTCCAGAAAGGGCAGTTTATCCTTGATAAAAGCCTCAACGCCCACGTTTTCCAAACCAATGGCATTGAGCATGCCGCAATCGGTTTCGACAATTCGCGGCGGCGGATTGCCTTTGGCCGGCGTCAGGGAGAGCCCCTTGACGATGATTCCCCCCAACCGGTTCAGATCCATATAATGCTCAAATTCGCGTGCGTAACCAAAGGTACCCGAAGCGGTCAGCACCGGATTGTTGAGGGTCAGGCCTCCGATATCCACGGACAGATCAGGCGTTGTCATGGGTTGTTCCTATTTTTGCGGTTGTGGCGTGTTGCCTTTTTTTTCGAAGAACGGCATTGATGCGCGCGTCAAGGTTGAGAAGATATGCCGGTTCGGGTTGACGCAGGCCGGGCGTGTGATCCCATTCAACCGCTTTGACTTTTTTTTTCACCTCGACCAAATTGCCATCCACCTGGTCCATCAGACGTTCCACCAGGGTTTTAAACCCTTTCAGCTGCCTTTTGGACGCTTGAATATGCTGACGGGCATCCGGGCCGATGAAAGAACAGACGTGGCCTAACAGCAGAATCTGTACATCCAGCGCACTTAGCCGATCGATGGAATGAAGGCAGGCATCGTAGTCCACCAGACAATCGACAATGATCCCACCGGTGTCGTCTCGTGTGCCCAGCGCTTCGGACGCCATCAAGAGCTTGCATCCAGGAATGTAGTAAGAAAGGAAATCCCAGGTATGGCCGGGCGTTTCCATCGTGTGGACGATCAGGTCCGGTGCAATGTCAAACCGGTCCCCTTCCCGGGCCACAATATCCACGTCAAAGGGTTCGAAAGACGTAGCCGAGGCGTCAATACCCCAATCAGCGGCAAGCACGGCCGATGATCGATTGAGTTCGGCGATCAAGGCCACGGCATTGGGCCTTGTCAGCACATCGGCGGCCTTTTGGGAACAAACCACCTGCATTTTGGGAAACTGTTGTTTCAGATAGGCCACGGCCCCACAATGGTCCCAGTGAGAATGGGTGAGAAAACAGTGTGCAGGCTGACGATCGCCCAGAATTTTCCGAATCTGCCGGTCATAGTGGGAGGCAAGAAAGGTCATCCCGCCATCGAACAGGGCTGGATGCGGCCCATCCACTAAATAAATGGGTGCCACACGGTGTCCCAGCATATAGACCCCGTCGGCCATTTTGCCAATCTTTTCAACGACCACGTCACCTCCCCCACAAAGCGATTGAATGAAATCGTATCGGCACTATAAACGAGTCCATGGGGTAGATCAACCCGGAGGTGGTGATCCGCGTTTGTGGCATCGTTTTTGTCACTCGCCGACTTCCACCCTTAGGGGTTTTGTGCTAAACTTTGATTTATTTTTAATGATCCGTTCCAACCACCGCTCACGTTAAGGCAAACCTATGCAAGTTGATGTTCAATACTGGCACTGGCTGGTATTTGGCATGGTTCTCATTATAGCAGAAATCTTTGTCCCCAGTTTCACCATCTTCTGGTTCGGCTTGGGGGGCATTCTGGTGGCAGGCGTTTTGCTGCTCGGCATTGGCATCAATTTTACCTGGCAGCTGTTCGTCTGGGCCATCGCGTCATGTATTTTCTCTTTTTTGTGGTTCAAATTCATTCGGCCGAGGATGGCTGATCGAACACGGGCAGGCATCTCCCGTGAAGCCGCCATCGGTGAAATCGGTCAGGTCATCCGTATCCCGACCCAGGGACAACGGGGCGTGGCGCGCTTTACGATTCCGCTTTTGGGATCCGAAGAGTGGCCGTTTATTTGCGATGCATCCCTGTCGGTCGGTGACCGGGTAACGGTGACCGACATTTCCGGCAACACCTTGGTGGTGCAAAAATTATAGCGGAGGTAAATATGCCAGGCTTGATTGTCGTAACGGTGTTTGTTGTCTTGGTGATCGTCACGTTAATGTTAGGCGTGCGTCTTGTTCCCCAGGGGAGCAAGCATGTGGTTCAACGGTTGGGCAAGTACCACAAGACCCTCGGTCCAGGGCTGAATATCATTATTCCCTATGTCGATTCAGTGGCCTATAAGGTTACCACCAAAGACATCGTCCTGGATATCCCCTCCCAGGAAGTCATCACCCGTGATAATGCCGTCATCATCGCCAATGCCGTGGCGTACATTAACATTATCTCTCCTGAAAAAGCCGTGTATGGCGTGGAAAACTATCAGGTCGCCATTCAAAACCTGGTCCAGACCTCGTTGCGATCCATTATCGGTGAAATGGACCTGGACGATGCCCTGTCGTCACGCGATCAAATCAAGGCCAAGCTCAAGACCGCCATCTCGGACGACATTGCCGATTGGGGCATCACCATGAAGACCGTTGAGATCCAGGACATCAACCCATCTCCGACCATGCAGGCCGCAATGGAAGAACAAGCCGCCGCCGAACGCCAGCGCCGGGCCACGGTTACCCGTGCTGACGGTGAGAAGGCCGCCGCGGTGCTGGAAGCCGAAGGCCGTCTGGAAGCCTCCAAACGCGATGCCCAGGCCAAGGTGGTGTTGGCCGAGGCCAGCCAACTGGCGATCCAGAAAGTCACAGCCGCCATTGGTGACAATGAAATTCCGGTCATGTACCTGATCGGTGAACGCTATGTGGAGGCCTTGAAAGGCCTTGCCAATTCACAAAACAGCAAAGTAGTACTGATGCCGGCGGAAATCCCGACGGCCATCCGGGGAATCGTGGGAGGCATGAAGTAGATGAAGCAGATACTGGGCATTGTGGGCTCGGCCAGGCGACTGGGCAATAGTGAAATCATGGTCAAAGCAATATTCCGCCACATTGATCAGCCTTGTGAATTGCTTCTTCTACGGCTGACTGATTTTCAGATCGAGTCATGCCGGGGATGCTATCAATGCCTGTTCAAAGATGGACAGTGCGTCATCCACGATGATCATCAACTGGTGCTGGACGCCATTGCCGCAGCCGACGCGCTGATCCTTGCCGCCCCGACCTATTTTCTTGGGGTCCATAGCTGCCTGAAACGCTTTCTGGATCGCGGGCTCACCGTTTATGGTTCGGTCGATCGGCTATGGGGCAAACCGGCCGTGGGCGTGACCATAGCCGGAATCCCCGGCATGGAGGGCAATGCGCTTTTGGGCATTGACAGTTTTCTCAAGCTGATGCTGACCGATGTGCGGCAAACCCAGATCGTCTATGGCGCACTGCCCGGGGAAATCTTTTTAAACGATAAAAACATAGGCATCGCGAAATCGTTGGCCGACAGCCTGTTCGGCCCTGCAGTGGCCAAACCCGGCCCCTGCTGTCCGTTATGCGGAGGGGATACGTTTCGCTTTTTGGGCGGGGATCAGGTGCGCTGCATGGTCTGCAGCAATACCGGTACCATTGGTACGGATCATGGCAGCCTCGTCATGGATATCAGGCCCACCGATCACCAGCTGTTTCTGACCCGCGATGATGTATCCAATCACAGGGATTGGCTGATCGGCATGAAGGATCGATTCAAAACCATGCGCGACCGCTTGAAACCGATCACGCTGGATTATCGTAAAGTGGGCCGCTGGATCAAACCACCGGATAAAACGAGTGCTCCGGAATCGGAAAAGGAATAGGCACCATGAAACTGTTTGGCAAAACCCCACCCGAGGAAACCGACCCGGCCACATTAAAAAAAGAAGTTGAACAGGCCGAGATGCGGCTTGGCATCCTCCGGGAAACCACCCAGGCCCTGTTTCTTTTCCTACGGGAATTCACGCTGGACATTAACGAAATCAATGCTGAAGCATTTAAAGAGCAGATCCAGAGCCTGCAACAAAAATTTGAGACATTTGAAAAACCCAAGAGCCTTGCGGACACCTTCGATCGAGAAAAAGGCAAAATTCTGAATCACATCCAACGGCAAAAAACCTATTTGGATGAGCGGGAAGCCGAATTTCGTGAAATCATCGACCTGATGACCACGGCCATGTCCGGTCTGGACAATGAAAACCGTGACTTTTACAGCAGTATTCGCTCCCAGGGGGAACGCTTCGAACAAATCACCCTCTTGGACGACATCAAACGCATTAAAAATGAACTGGTTCAGGAAGTGGAAAAAATGCGCGCCATGGTCCGCCAGAAGGAAAGCCAGGATCAGAAAACCCTGGACGCGCTTTCCAGCCAGGTGAATGCACTGAAAAAAGAATTGGACAAGGCCCGCCATTCAGCCAATACCGACGGATTGACCGGCGTTCACAACCGCAAGGCCCTGGACGATTATCTGCTGGGGCTGATCGACCGGAATCGGGTGACCCGCCAATCCTTTTCCCTGCTGATGATGGACCTGGACCATTTCAAGCAATTAAACGATACCTATGGTCATACGGTAGGGGACCGGATGCTGCTCGCCTTTGCCGAAAAATGCCGCAGTTCGGTACGCAGCGATGATTTTTTAGCCCGCTATGGCGGTGAGGAATTCACGTTGATCCTGCCCGGCGCATCGCTGCGCAACGCCGTTAAAAAAGCCAAGACCATATGCAAGACCATTGCAAATTCCCGCTATGCAGCAGATGACTCACCAAAAGCGGATGTGGTTTCCGTCACCGTCAGCATCGGTGTCAGCGCTTATCGCCAGGGGGACACCGTTCAAAGCATCATCGAACGCGCCGATCAGTGCCTTTACAAAGCAAAAGAAAAAGGCAGGAACAGAGTCGTGGCGGAAAACGATATCTGATCCCATCGGCCCGAGAAGATAGCTTAGCGCCTGTTTGAAAAGGTCAACCACACCGGCCATGCCATCTGCTTGCATTTCATGACCGCCTTGCCAATCATCAATCACCACTTATTTTAACTGAAAGTTATGGATAATCGGCAAAAGGAGGCCATTATGACAACACCCGCATCAACAGTTGATAATTTAAGTAAAATCTCGCTAACCATTAAAGATGAAGACAATTTATCGAGTTCGCCTTTTGAATTTATTTATGGGGTGGGCGCCGAAGGCATCACCCTGTTTGAAAAAGCCCTGTTTGGCAAAGGCGTCGGCGATCAGGTACAATTCGACATATCCCCTGCCGATTATTGCGAAACCATCGGCCACCTGGAACTGCCCCTTTTCAAGCAAACCGGCATCATGAAGCCCATTTCGCTTCAGGTGACCATTGATGCCATTTCAAAAGCCACAGATCATGAAGTCGTCAAAGCCATGGCCGCCGGTGGAAGTTGCAGCGACTGCGGCTGTGGTTGCGGTAACCATTAGATGCAATAAGCTTGATTTGTTTTCCGGAAACCCATATATCTACAGTAATCTTCAAATTCGATCACTTTCATCAATCCAAGTAAACCGTCAGTCGGCCGGAGACGTTCATGTATCGTGACAATTATATTACCGCCCTTCGCACCGAGCTATTAGAGATGGTTTCCGAACAGTTGACACCAGTGGCCCTGCGCTACGGATACAGCGAAGTCCCCCTGGAAACCAATATCAAGTGGCGCCCCCAGGTGTTGGTGCTGGGCAATTATTCATCGGGCAAATCGACCCTGATCAACGAGTTTCTGGGAACAACCATCCAGGGTACGGGTCAGGCGCCCACCGATGACTCATTTACTGTGATTACCTTTGATGATGAAGAACCTGACGGCACACCGATTCGGGTCACGGAACAGCGAGACGGCAAGTTTCTGCTCAATGATCCGGAATATCCGTTTGAGTCGCTGAAAAAACATGGTCAACGGTTCGCATCCCATTTCAAGCTGAAAAAGGTCAATTCACCGTTTTTGAAAAATCTGGCCATCATTGACACGCCCGGGATGCTGGACAGCATCACCGAACGAGACCGGGGCTACAACTATCAGGACGTTATCGGTGATTTGGCCCAGATTGCCGATATGGTCCTGGTGCTGTTCGACCCCCATAAAGCCGGCACGGTCCGCGAAGCGCATACCAGCCTGCGGGATACACTGCCATCGAAAACATTTGAAGACCGGGTGCTATACGTGCTCAACCGCATTGATGAATGCACCTCTATGACCGATCTATTAAGAGTCTACGGCACCTTGTGCTGGAATCTGTCCCAGATCACCGGCCGCAAGGACATCCCCATGATTCATTTAACCTATTCTACAGCAGCTGCGGAAAAAAACATCCAGGAAGACAACCCCCAGGCCACCTACCTTCGGTATCTTGAAAATCAACGCGAAGATCTTAAAAATGCCGTTATGCAGGCCCCCTGCCACCGGCTGGACAACCTGGCCTCGTTCGTGGAAACCCACGGCGAACGGCTCACCCATTTTCTTGAAGGAATGATCAGTTACCGCAAACATGCGCGCCTTTTTCGGGTGAAATCATTTTTCTCCGGTCTGGCCGTATCACTGGTGGGAGGCGCCGCAGCCTGGCTGGGCCTCATGACCTTTACCCCCCTTGCCGGTTTCGATCCCGTGCTTCAGCTGAGCGGTGCCGGTGTATTGAGTGCAATCCTGTTTATCCTCTGGCTGACCGTTGTGCAAAAATATTTCTATGGGCGTTTTCTCAAAAAATGGCTGCGTCAGCTGGATCATCTGACACCGCTCTCAAATCAGACCCGGCGAGACAGCTGGGCGGCCATCCGCGATCTTTTATACGTAAACCTGAAAAAAACCGAAGGTCACTTTTCTTTAAGCCAGGTTTATAGCGAGTATCTTGTGGTTAAAGAAATCCACGAGACCGGATCACGCGAGATTCGTGAGGCATTAAAGGAACTGTCTGGAATCGATTCAAACAACTGGTCGAAAGATATGAACGAACCGGTCGTCCCCTACTGGTCGGTGCCTGAATCAGAAACCCCACTTGAGGAGCAGTAATGAAAAAAACCACGCTGGGCCCCCAGGCCCTGCTTTTCCCCACCCCGTCTGTTCTGGTCGGCACTGTTGTCGATGAGCGGACCAACTTCATGACCGCCGCCTGGTGCGGCATCGCCTCATCCAAGCCGCCGGCCATCTCAGTAGCCGTGCAAGGCGTGCGCCATACCCTGAAAGGCATTCTCGCTCACAAAGAATTCTCCATCAACGTCCCCTCTGCAGCCATGGCCAAGCAGGTGGATTTTTGCGGCATTTACTCCGGACGCAACGATGACAAATCAAGTGTTTTCGAAATTTTCACCGGCGATCTGAAAAACGCACCGCTGGTCGTCGAGTGCCCGGTAAATATAGAGTGCCGGCTGCGCCACACACTGGATCTGGGGGCTCACATCCTTGTCGTCGGGGAAGTGGTCCAGACGCATATCAATGAAAGCTGCCTGACCGACGGCAAAGCCGACGCAACCAAGATCGATCCACTGGTATACTCACCAGGTACAGGCAATTACCAGCGCTTGGGAGAAATTGTCGGCAAGGCATTTTCCATCGGCAAAAAATAAATCAATCGGATACTATCCCATGCAACCATTCAACCCTGAACAGGACCTGATCGAGACCCGCCGGGAATTTGGTGAACACGGTGGCGTCACCCCGTCAATCGCCCGATCCTCCACATTCACGGTTATGGACCCGGAAATCATGCCGGAAATTTTTGGTGGTGTACGGGGGCCGGAAAAAGGAGGGTGCTTTCTCTACAGCCGGCATTTCAATCCCACCGTGGATATCCTGGCCCGCTATCTGTCGGCCATGGAAGGCACTGAATTTGCCGTGTGCACATCCAGCGGCATGTCGGCAATCTCCTGTACACTGCTTCAGTTGTGTCAAAACGGGGATCACATCGTCGCCAGCGATACCATTTATGGGGGCACCCATGCACTGCTGGCGGATTTGCTGCCGCAATTGGGTATCACCACGACCTTCGTGAATCCCACAGATCCAACGGCGTTTGAAAAAGCGATCACCAAACAGACGCGGGTGCTGTTCACCGAAACCATGGGCAACCCGACCCTGAAAATTTCCGATATCCCGGCGCTTTCCAAGGTGGCCAAGGCCAAGGGGGTGTCGCTTGTGGTCGATAACACCTTCACGCCCATGATTTTTTCTCCGGCGCGTCTGGGAGCGGATGTGGTGGTCTACTCGATGACCAAATACATCAATGGCGCCAGCGATCTGGTGGCCGGGGCCATTTGTGCCACCAAGGAGATGATTCACCGCCTTATGGACCTGCATACCGGTCGGGTAATGCTACTGGGGCCGACCATGGATCCACGCATGGCCTATGACATTATCCAGCGTCTGCCGCATCTGGCGATTCGCATGCGCGAGCATTCAAGAAGGGCTCTGGCCGTCTGCAGCCGTCTACATGAATTGGGCGTTCCGGTCACCTACCCGGGTCTTCCATCGTTTGCCCAGCATGATCTGGCCACCCAGCTCATTAACAAGGGATACGGCTATGGAGGCATGTTCACCATCGACTGCGGCACCCGCGAACGGGCCGACGACCTTCTCGACGACCTCCAGAACAAGGAAGATTTCGGCTACATTGCAGTCTCTTTGGGCTATTTCGACACACTGATGTCCTGTTCCGGATCCAGTACCTCATCGGAGATCAGTCAGGAGGAACAGTTGAAAATGGGGCTTTCTCCGGGCTTGGTCCGTTTTTCCATCGGTTATACCGGTACGCTTGAAAAGCGATTGGAGCAGATTGAACGTGCGGTGAAAAAAATTGGATTGACAACCTCATAAAACCATATGAAAGGAGAAGATAATGAGCAATTTTCTGTTCGTGCTGAGCAAGGATGACAACGAGGCCATGACCCGTTGCTGCCAGTTCGCCAAAGTCGCCCACGATAAGGGTCATCATGTGGATATGTTTTTCATCGATGGCGGTGTGATGTGGGCCGACAAAAACCGTGACCTGACCATCAAGACCACCACTGGCGACTGCCCCAATGATTACATGTCCTATATCGTGGAAAATGAAATCAAGATCGGGATTTGCACCCCTTGCGCCAAAAACCGCAACATGGACGAAGCCAACTTTTATTCCAACATGCAGCTCGACGGCGGCCCCCATCTGATCGACATGGCGGCCGAGGCCAAGGTGTTCAACTTTTAGTTAGTGCCCATCCAGAAATGGCTAATTTGCCCGATATCGGCGTTGCGCGAAAAATTTTATCCTCGGAATATCAACTATATGCCTGTGGTAAAATTTTTCGTGCGCCTTGATCTCGACCAAATTTTCCTATTTCTGGACGGACACTATTTATCGCCCCTTAAAAGCAGGACTGCCGCCCATGCACGAGGCACAAGGCGGCAGTCTGGATGGTCATGATAAAGGCAGGCATTCCCTTCTGGTATCCTCACCTGCCATCAATGTGGACTTTATTTGTTATACTTGTCGTAAAACGCCTTTTGCTTTTCTTTGAATTCCGCGTACCTGGACTCGTAATCATCAATTTTTCGGTTGAGCTGGTCGACCTTTTTCCTATAGGCCTCCCGCGTATCCGCATCTGCCCAGGCAGGTGGCGCTTTTGCGGCCAATGCATCCCGTTCTTTCTGTAAGGACTGATAGGTTTTTGCCAGATCCACCTGCATTCGATCGAGTTCATTGGCCTGGTTGGCCAGCCGATCATTCCAGGTATCCGCCTGTGATGTATTCGATCCTTGTGAAGATGCAGATCCAGCAGCTTGATTTCCCGAGGATTGCCCACCCGCTGCGGGTTGCGCCGGCGTACTCTTTACGGATTGATAGGTTTGCACGGTGGGCCGCTGTTCCGCTGGAACCGTTGCCAGGTTATCGGTAAACCGTTGGTTGCCATCGGCATCCGTATACCGATAATACTCACCAAATGCCATTGTCCAGCAAAGGAACATGAACGTGGTCGTGAGCAGTGCCGTTTTCCATGTCTGCATTGGCTTTTGCCTCATCAATTGGGTTCGTTCGAGATCAGTTCCAAAGCGGTCACCTGACCGGCGTTATTCACGTTGGCCCCGACTGTGTTATACTGGCTCATGCCACGGGTGCTGACCCCCGGCGCCAACGTCAGCTGGCGGTCTCCGATGATGACCTGGTTGCCGTCAACGCTGTTCAAAATACCGATAATGTCAAAATAGTCGGCGGCATTGACATTGCGCTGGTAACTTCCCCTTTCGCCAATGGGCGTGATGGAACGAATACCATGAATTCTGTCCCCATCATCGGCCAGGCTGGTTGATGCGGTCAGCAGACTGGTCATCAGCACCGCGGTGACCACAATCCATTTGCCCATGCGATTTATATTTAATTTGCAAAACATATCCAAACCTCCGAAAAGCGATTCGTTTTTATTACTGTTCGGCTAAAGTCCGAGAACCCGCCAGTAGAACATTCCCGGCAGGACCGCAGTGGTCGGAACCTCAGGAATCTGGCCCGTGGGATCCTGAAAGTACATCCGAGGACCGATCAAAAGGGGGCCGAACAACGTCGTTGCGTAGGATTCCCCGCTGGGCGGTAATGGTCCCTCAGCGGTTGTGATCACATCATCATCTCCAATAAGATTATTATTGTTAACATCAAACTGCGGCGACGGTGATCTGGCACCGCTACAGGAGAGGAACTGGTAGACCAATGAGCTGCCACCCGCATCACATGGCGAGCTTGACGGGATGGTGGAGACAAAAACAACAATTTCCTCTTTGATCATCGGCATCTGAACGATCCGCTCACCGCTTTTGGTCAGGTCGATCACCCATCCCATGTGATCGCCCGTACCAGCCACCGGATCGTACCAATTAATGGGATTGTCGGAAAGCACCACCCACTCAGCGGTCTCGTACTCAAAAATCTGTTCAAGCAGCCCGACGCTCCCACCCACCGTGGGCAGCGACCGGTCCGTTCCCAGCGTCCCCAGATATTTACTCTGAGCAGTTGCTAAATCATTCTTGAGATTCCACATGGGCCCCCAATCCCAGATGCCGTACATGGATTGCACCGTGGAATCGGAAAAATCGTTTGAGTTCAAATACTGGCCGGTACCGAAAATCACCATCAGGCCGCGTCCTTCATCCATGTGCACACAGTCCAGCATGACTTCGGGTGAGGCGGTAATCGGCTGAGGAGATCCACTGGCATTTTGGACGGTGATCAGCGGTTTGGGCGTAGCGCCGTCCATGTAGGAAAACGCCCAGTCGTCTTTGCTTGTCCCCCTGAGATCGAATTTCCACATGTTGCCCTTCAAATCACCGGCAAAGACATATTCGACGACGCCGTTAAGATCCATATCCACCGCCGCCGGCGTGGAAAGGCCGTTGCATCCGGTCACGCCGGTTTTTAACTGCTTGAGCAGGGTGCCGGTTTCCGCCTTAAGCACATAAAGCACCGCTTCGCCATTGGTACTGTCATACCCGTTGCCAAAAACAGCCACATACCCTTCCGCCTGTGTATTAACGATCAATGCCCGGCTGTAGGAATAGCCCATGTCATTGTCGGTGCCGTCTGGATATTCCCACAGTACCTTGCCGGCGTCCATGGCTGTCGGCGTGGTTACATCCAGGGCAAAATAGCCTTTACCACCTTTTCCCAGCCCGCACACCAGGACATCCTGGCTTCCGATGTCGGCCACTGTGGCGGTATTGTCCACATAAAATTTGTGAGAATACCCCGGGTCGGCTAGTTCGGCAAGGTGATCGTAGACCAGGCCGGGCACATAGGCGAACAGCTCCGTGCCGCCGGTACTGTCCGGGGTGGCATCGAAGGCGTGCAGCATCCCGTCATTGGCACCGATATAAAGTGTTCCTTTAAAATAGGTCGGCGCCGAGTGAACGATATCTCCAAAAATATGATTGCGGGTACGCAAAACCCCGCTGTGGGCAACATTTTTTGATGTATCGCCGCGAATGAAATCAACGATTTCCGCTGCCGTGCCCAACCCGCTGGCCGTGAGTTGGGTGGACTGTGATCCAGAAAGGTTGGCGGCATCGAAAACAATGCCCGAGGTACCATTGTACGAAAGAATTGTCCGGGAATCCCAGGCTGGCACCTTGCCGCTGGCATCCCAGACAGAAGATCCCACAGCACCAGATGTAACATTAACCGGCAGGGCAGATACCTCCCCATACCAGTTCGACGTGTTATACGTCCCCTGATAAATGACCGACTCCACGGTACGTTGGATGGAGTTGGTGGCCAGGGCTGCCGCCGCGCCCAACCGGCTGTCAATGTCATTTTTCAATACACCCAATGCCTCATTCAATTCAGCTGTGCTTTGTGCCGAAATGAACTTTCCCCGACCGTTGACGGCGGCATGGAACATATCATCAATTTTGCCCGTATCACCGCTTGTACTCGGCCAGGACGAGGGACAGGTCCCCCCAACGGAGCAATCCTCGTAAAGCTCGGTATTAAGAGTCCCAGTGACGCCGAAAGCCACGGTATAGGTCACCATATGCTGGTGATTGGCCGGATCAACCGTGGTAATGGGAACAGAGTCCGAAAGGTAGGTGTTCAGGTCATCCTCGTAGTATTTCATGGCCACATCCGCCAGCGTGTCGCTCGATGAGTCGCCAAACGGGCTGCCGTCGTAATCCGTATCCCCATTTCCGTCCTCATTACCAACAGATGGAGAACTGCCGTTATAATATCCATCAGTAAAAATGATTGTAAAGGCCTGCTGGCAGGTGCCGCCCTTGTCGGCTATAAAATACGGATAGCTACCGCTGTTCACCTGAGAGATGAAAGTCGATGGTTTCTCGTAAGCACCCGAAAAAAAGCGGCCGGCCTTCTTCAACCCTAAGCGCAGGGGCGTGCCATAGCTATCGATCTGGTAGTTGTATAAAATATTCAGTAACGTTGTGGAATCGTCGTAAAACGTGCCGTCCAGATTGACTTTTATCGGCAGGACGCGTTGGTCTTTACTATGGTAGTCATTGATAAAAAAGAGACCGATAAAAATGCCATCCGACGTGTCGATCACATTGGCGATGGCATTTTTTGCCGTCAGCTCGCGGCGGCGATAAAAAGAGTACCAGTTGGCGAAATTCTGGACTTCCTCGGCATAAGTCCTGCCGGTAACGATACCTGCGGTCGCCGCTTCAGCGTCGGTGAGCTTCACCAATTTATCTGCGCTAACAACTTCCCGGTTGTCCGTGGCGCTATCCAGATTGACCTGGTAGTACTCGATCACGCCATTGAGCAGATTGACCAAATAGGTGCCATTACCATTCTGAACATAGTAGTGGCGTCTGGCAATATTACTGATGGGACTATCTGCAGGAACAAATTTAACGGCGTCGGCGTCCACCTGAGAGGTCGAGGCCACCTCGCTGATTTCAACCACTCCTGTTCCGGAAGAAAAAGAAACACCCGATGCGATCGGATACCAGGCACCATATTGCGTAGCCTGATCGATTTCTGTGGTCACTGTTGTATCTGCATAGGTAACATAGTCGACCTTGATTCTAGTGCTATTTCCTCCACGACACCATGCGTAAACGTCATAAGTCGTTGATGTATCCAAACCGGTTGCCGTCCACTTGGCAGTAAAAGTCTCTGTTCCGCTATTTACAATTGAATAGTGATAACTCGTATCGTAATATGCACCGCTAGTGTTCCTGTACCAATAACCATTGCCCGTACCGGTAACACTCAACGCAAAACCGCTGGCATCATCGTTATCAACGATAATCCCATATTCATCCCATTCATGCCACATGGCCGTCATGTCAAGCTGATAGCCGCTGATGACCGGGTTGGAGAGCGGAAGGTCGGGGTCGGCGTCGGAAAACGTCGGCCAGGGCGTGTACTCGGTGGTGGGATCATAATACAAACCGTTGTACCCCGCCCACTGGGACATCCAGCGCATTCTGTTGCTGCTGCTGCCCTCCAGACTCCCATACCCGTATTCATTGTCTAAGTTGTCGGCGGTGTACCGTTCGGAAAACACGTAGTAGCTGCCATTGAATACCCCACTCCCCTCTTGTGCCGGTGGACACATGATGCTCCAGTCCATGCTGCCCGAATCGTCCATGACAAACATGATCATGCCCGGCGCCGCCTGCTCCAGTGCATCCAAAGGGATGTCCGCAAGGTCCATACACGAGGCACCGGCCGTGTGAGGATTGCCGGCGATAATGGCCAGCCAGACGCCCATGGCGGCGATGATGATTCTCAGCCCTGGATTCTTTTTCTTCTGTGTTATCGGTAATGCATTCATACCTGTCCTGCCTTTCGAAGATCTGTTGCTTATCTGTAGCCCACCAGCCGCATCAGACGCGGGCCGGCTATGGGCACCGATGACTGGCCTACCACTGCCGTTTGACACCAATTTCCTGGCGGATCAGCCCAAAGCCGTTGTCGTTGCGGGCGGCATTTAGGGATACGTACTCCGCAATAATCCGGCCCTCGCGCCAAGTGGGATTGTTCGTCCCCGTCGTCACACTGGTGCTCCCGCCGGTCGCGCCCAGGCTGACGGGCTGCCAGCCCACCACCGCATAGCGCAAATTGCCGTTGGCTTCTTCGCCCCGGTCATCAAGAAATGGCATCACGTTGTTCACGAAAAGGGGAGTGGTATTGGCATCAAGAGAATTGTTGAAATCCAGGCAGGGCTGGGTGAATTCGTTTTCATACCAGATGGTATTGATCAATTCCTCCGGCGCGCCGGCAGTGGTGATGGACTGGTCATTGATCCATAGGTTCAATGCCTGATTGAAATTGTCCGGGTTGGAATTATCCAGCTGCATGAATTCCTGCAGCCCCCGCATGAGGGCCGCCTGAGCCAGACCGATATTTTGCTTGTGAATGCCCACGTTGCGGGAAATGAAATTCTCGGTAACCACCGTTTCGGAGGAAACGATGCCGATGACGGTCATGATCGCCAGGATCATCAGCACCATTACGGTCACCGATCCGCTCTGGTTCTTCAAAACGGCGGGTGCCGGCGTTGCCACAGGCGGATCGAATTCAGATCGTTTTTTTATCGTGTTTGCCATTGGTTGACCTCGGATATTGGTGTTGATCAAACCATCGTTGCCATAACCGATGATGCTCAGGGCATCCCGGTGGCCCACCAGGTTTTGACAAATTGGATCTCGGCAAGCCTCTCATTGCCCCCGACAGGCGTCACCCAAACGGTGATTAGCTTGCACACCGTATAGGTCCCGGCCGGAACCTGTGACAATACTGCTGCATTTTGGGCGGGGATGGGCCTATCGTCCTCCACATTCCAGTGTACATCGTAACGCCCGTTGGCGTGGGTAAACTGTTGGGTGCCGGCCGTCAACGCTGCCGGAACGGTCCATGTGGCCGTGTCCATGAACCTTGTGGAAACGAGGGTCTCCTTCTGTTCCTCGGCAATAGTCCACGCCTCGGTCTTGCGGGTCAGATCGCGGGTGCCCATTTGCGAACGGGTCTGGAGCGCGCCCAAGGCCATCAGGCCGATCGAGAAGATGGCAATCGCCATCATCAGTTCGATAAGCGTAAACCCAGCCTCGTTGGATAGCGAACGTCGTGAGTTCATGCGTTTCCCTTTCATTTTGAATCACTCTTTAAATTCCAAGGTTGCGGCACTGAATCAAAGTGGAAAACATAACGCGCCGGTAGGAATCGTTCTGGGCCGCCAGGATTTCATCGCCCTGCGGGTTGAAATATGCCGTGCTATCCGTGTGCGCGCCAACAAACCCGACGCCCCCGGCCTCCCCGGCCCGGGCAACGATGGTCACCTGGATGCTGCGGATATTGGCCAGCTGGCCGGCGGCAACAGGCGTGGCCATCACGGCGGGCGGGGTGCTGTTGTCAAAATAGACGAAATTCAGCGCATCCACATTGCGGGCAAGCGGCTGCAATGTCCCACTGTTGCTCACATCGCGCCCCAGATGACCGCTTGTGTTGATCGCGTAGCGAATATCTTCACCCGGATCATTGACATCTCCATCGGGTGTGCGATCGACGCCATTGCTGATATCCATGGTAAAACGAAGTTGATTGCTATCGGCAAGCAGAATCCCGGCGATCGCGGAAGAAGCAGGAACCGTATCAAATCCGGCCTTGCAAATTTCGTTGATCATCACCTCCATGGCCCCCCGCATGGTCTGATTCATATCGGTCATCGCTTCCTGGGTATTTTTCCCGCGCACCTGAACCTGATAGGTGGCCACCACGACCGCCATCATGATCGAAGCAACAGCCATGGCCACAAGCAGTTCGATAAGGGTAAAACCTTTATTAGATGTATCGTTCATTGATTTTTGCCTCTTTCGATTTTATGGACATTGGCCGACTCGGGAACTGCCGGCCGTACTCACGAAAATGGCACGACATAAACCATTGAAGTGCTGTATCTCCACCCGACCTGCAGGGACGACCATCCCCCTGTTCGTGTAGCGCAAAAGCCCGGCCACCCCTGAACTGGAAAAGGTGGTATTTGTGACAGTCACGCCTGGTGGCAGTTGATGGGTGACCACAGCACCAGGGGTGGCCGCGCCCAGGACAAGCGCCTGGGTCTGGGTATCAAAGCTGTCTGCGGCGTTAAAAACGACATCCGCCGCAAGATTGCTTTTAACGGCAGCCATGCGTGTGCTTTCCATGGCCGATTTTACGCCTCGTACAGCGGCATTGAACTGGGCGTTAAAGCGCCAGTTAATGAAATTGGGAATAGCAATCGCAGCCAAAACGGCAAAGATAGCGATGCTGATCATCAACTCCATCAGCGTAAACCCCAATGGGTTGCCTGAAATCAATCCAACTTGTAAACGGCTGGATGCATGTTCGATCGCATCGACGGATTCATCAACAGTTGAGCCATATTCGTACTGCATTGATTACCTCCATTAGAGATTTCCCAATCAATACTACAAACTTTGTGCCACCAGATGAGGGAAAGTCATGGTCAACGGGCCAATCCCGCGCCAGTCGGACCGTTGGATCAATGAAAAATACTGTTGGATGGATCAATTATCCCTAAAAATGCATCGGCATGAACAGGGCAAATCTTAAAAAATTTTATAGTATTTCAAGCTACTATTAATTTTTTTTAGAGGGCTGCTTCATCACGTTGGATAAAGCCGTTGTTAGAAAGGAAAAAAAGGATGGAGAATCGTTATTCCAGCCGATACGCACATCAACGGTGACCACCGGCAGCGGCCAGCGATAGATGGGCTCTACTTTAACCCAGTCTTTTGCCGTGGTGATCAATATCTCGGCACCGTTGGCGACGGCGTGACGGAAAATGCGCTGCATATCCTTCTCGTCATAGGGGTGATGATCACCAAAGGCGAACTGACGCACAAGACGGGCGCCGCCTTGCTTCAACGAATCGAAAAATTGGTCGTTGTCCGCAAGGCCGGCGAACGCGACTGCTGTTCTATCCTTCAGGGCCGAAAAATTCGCCATTTCATTGGAGGAAGAACCATTGGAAGTGGAAACGGAGTGAACAACAGGAACATGAATCGAATGAAATACAGGCCCATGGAACGTCAGCGGCGGCAAATGATCGGAGCCTGCGGCAGCGTCACAGCGGGTAAGAACCAGGGCATGGGCACGACAAAGCGCAGAGGTCGGCTCCCGCAACCGCCCGCGGGGCAGCAGGTGCCCGTTTCCCAGGGGAGCATGCTGATCCAGCAGCACCAGATCAAGATCCCTTTTCAGACGTAAATGCTGAAAAGCGTCATCCAAAACGATGATATCCGGGGAAAACCGCTCGATGGCCAGCATGCCTGCTTGATACCGGTCACTGCCCACCACAACGGGAATATCGGTCAGGGCTGTCGCGATCAAATAAGGTTCATCACCCGCATCATCAGGACCGAGCAACACGGTCCGACCATCGCTGACCACGCCGGTCGAGCCTTCCATGCGTCCCCTATACCCACGGGAAATCACGACCACTCGGTATCCCAGCTTTTTTATGGTCTGGGCGACAAAAATTGCCATTGGCGTTTTACCCGTACCCCCGGCGGTGATATTGCCAATGGAGACTACCCGGCATGGCAATGACTTGGTTGGGAAAATGCCTGTTTGATAGAAACGCGCACGAATGGCCATCACGGCGCCATAAAGAATCGAGAAAGCATGCAAAACGGTTGCGATGCCCAAGAGCTGTGCCTGCCCGTTATCTTTGGCGATCGATGTGATACGGTTTTTAATCCGCTCCACGGCTGTTTTTCTGCGGCTCATGCTCCCAACAATCCTGATGATGCCTGTACCGGTATTCGTCCGCCAGACAGGGCATCGACATTGATGATGGCCATGGTTCGGGCCACGGCCCCCTGATGACGATTTAAAACGGCAAGGGCCTTTTGCCCCATCTCGTTTTTATTCTTGTCGTCTAAAAGGAGTTCACGGATGGTATCCGATAGGTCTTTTTCATTGGCAACACGCCTGGCGCCCCCGCTTTTTTCCAATGTCCGGGAAATCCAATCAAAGTCATCGGTGTAAGGCCCGAAGAGGATGGGTTTGGCCACGGATGCGGGTTCCAGGGGATTATGCCCCCCTGCATTTACCAAGCTGCCGCCCACGAAGGTGACATCGGCCAGGGCATAAAGTATACGCAAGATGCCAAGGCGATCGACCACCATCACAGCGCCTGGCAATCGCTTTTGCGTTTCAAGTTGAGCCATGGTCATGGCCTGAAGGCCCAAACCACAAAACTCGTCGCAAACATCGCCCGCCCGATCCGGATCACGCGGAACAACAATCAGGTCCACAATCAAGCCATCCGTACAAAGTCGTTGAAGGGCCTTGCCCAGAATCTTTTCTTCATGCGGGTGGGTACTTCCGGCAACCCATACAGGGTTGCCGCCTTGAAACCCCAGTGCCGCCTGCAGTTGTTCATACGCCTTTGGGGGAACATCTACCGGTGGCTGATCAAATTTCATGTTGCCGGCGATAACAACGGTTTCATCAGGCAGCCCAAGATCGATAAAACGGTGCCGGTCTCTTTCCGCCTGAACGCAGATTCGCCGAAAAATCGATAGCAAGGGGACCATTAAAAAAGCGATCCGCTTATATCCACGGTACGAGCGGCCCGAAAGCCTGGCGTTGACCAAATACACAGGGATGCGACGCCTTTTCAGCAGGCAAAGAAAGTTTGGCCATAGGTCGGTTTCTACGATCACTACCGCTCGCGGCCGGATAACCGCCAATGCCCGGTTCACGGAAAAAAGGGTATCGTAGGGAAAATGCCTGATCAAACGTACATGAGGGGCAATCACCCGTCTTGCGGTCTCAACGCCGGTACGTGTGGAAGCGGTAAACACCAGGTTTTTTACGCCATGTTGCCGGGCCAGCGCTTTTACCAGCGGCTCGGCCGATAATACCTCACCCACGGAAAGGGCATGAATCCAAACAGCAGTGGACATGTCAGCTGCATCGACCGACCCTTCAAATCCGCTCGGCGGCGCCATCCACAACCGGCTGAAAAAAGTCTTCCGATACTTCTGGCGAAATCGTACCAGGGGAATCCACAGCGGACAGAATAGGCACAGTGCCGCGAGCATCAACGTATTGTAGACAACAAGAACAAGGCGCATGTTTTAAGCCATACCTATTGGTTTTAGTTAATACTGAACACCAGCACCCCCGCCGCACAGGAAAAAACCAAGTTCCCCATCCAGGCGGCGATGATCGGTGGCAGCATTTCAGCATAGCCCAGAGCAAGGCAAAGGCTGTTGAATACCCAGTATAAAAAAGTAATTCCCAATCCATAGGTAATGCTGATCGCCATGCCTTCACGCAATTTTCCACGCAGAGCGATGCCGGCACCAAGCACACTTAAAAAAATACACACGAATGGATTGGCGATTTTGCTCTGGTAATCGACCCGGTAACGGGTGGCGCCGTACCCTTCCCGTTCGACCTTTTCTATATAGCGGCGAAGCTCTGCCAGTCCCATCTCATCCGATCGCTTGGCTGCCTGAGCCAGGTCTTCCGGATTGAGATCAATCTGGGCGTCCAGTGTCTGGTGCACTGTTACACGATAGCTTTCGGAATCCGCTTCGAGGGTTTGCTGAATCACATCGTTGAGTTGCCAATTACCATTGATAAATTCACCGGTCTTGGCATCAACACGTTTGACTATAAATTCACCGGACTTGGCGTCAACGCGTCTGACCAACTGAAAATCATCATCAAAGGCATGAATGGTGATCCCTGAAACCCGCTTTTCTTCGGGTGCATACTGCGAGATATGGATGATCTGGCGTGCGGACCGCATCCAGATATCGTTGGTTTTGGATGCATAGATATTTTTTTTTCGGACCTCCTGCAGCCAGATCTGGTTAGCCTTGGCCATAAAAACCGGCACGATCCTATCGGCGGTGACAAATAATGCGCCGCATAAAAAAAGGCCTATCACCAGGGTTGGTTTGAGTATGCGCCTTTTGCCAATGCCACAACTTTTCAAGGCGATGATTTCGTTGTTTTTGCTCATCAACCCCAGGGCAATCAAAATCGAGAGCAAAAACCCCACAGGGGCAATTTGAACGGCGATAAACGGCAGTTTATAGGCTAAATGAACCAAACAACGACCGGCAGATACACCAGCCTCCATAAAATTGTCTATCTTTTCTATGAAATCAACGGCCACATAAATACTCATCACCGCTATCAACACGATAAAAAAGGTGATCAATATTTCACGGGTCACATAGCGGTATAAAATCGTCATCTTTTCTTGACCAATCGCATGGCGGTGTCCATCACAGGCGTTAAAAAAGTCATTGAAATCGTTTTTTCTTTTGCCGATCGCACCAGAAGAACAATACCCAGCCCCCCAAGAATCAAGTTGGGCAACCACATGCCGATGGCTGGGTGCAACTTGCCATTTTCAGCCAGTGCAGAGCCCATGGATAGCAAAAGGTAATAAAGCAGGAAAAACAGCAGACCCAGCCCAACGCCGAACGCCTTTTTTGCGTTTCGCGATTGAATGCCAAGGGGCAGGGCCAGAAGCGCCATGGCCAGGCAGGCTACCGGTATGGAAATTTTTTTATGCAAATTCAGCAACCCGTCAAAGTAAGCGTTCTTATTATCCTTGACTTGCTTCAAGTAGTCTCGCAGTTCAGCCAACGTCATTTCCTTGGGCCGCTTGCTTGCCATTCCGGGAGCGTTGATGACATCTCTCAAATCCAGCCGAATATCGTAGGTTTCGAAATTGATCGTGTGAGAAGAACGGTCCTGCATATTCATCTGGTTGATGGTTCCATTATAAAGCCTTAAATGATAGATCATTTCATTGGGGTTCCCGAACAGTTTGCCGCGTTTGGCAATGACCGTGTTATTGACCCCTTTGGTTCGGCCATCTTCAATCAACACATGGTGCAGCACTTTGCTTTGGGGGTCGATACGGTTGACGTAAAGCATGATATTTTTAAAGCTGTCGTTAAATGTCCGTTCTTTCAAGCTTACGCTTAAATTGGCACTGGCCACGTCAAACAGCAGGGTTTTCAATCGATCAGCGCTCTGCGGCACCCCGACAATCGTCATATAGCCGGTGATCAGCATGCCCATAACGCCGAATGTCAGGACGGGCGGCAACAGACGAAAAACACTCACCCCGCCTGCTTTCAGAGCCATAATCTCATTGTCGCCGGACATTCTCAAGATGGACAGCAAAACAGCCATCATCACCGACATGGGAATGACATACTGGAGAAAAAGCGGCATCATATAGATGAAAAGAAGACATACCGCCCCCGCCCCGACCTTTTGATTGACGATCATGTCCGTAATCTCGAGGATTTCTTTCATTAAAAAGATAAATGAAAAAAACGCCAGATTGATAACAAACGGCGGAAGCATCTCAAAAATGAGGTAGCGAAACAAAATGGAAAACGGGGTGATCAACGGTTATCCCAAATGATTTTCAAATATTATCGCGGGGCGCGTTTGACTCATCCTGCTCATGCAAAATGGCGTCATCTTCATCGTCGTCCGATGCGTCCGCAGGGCTATCGTTATCCAAAGACTCGTCATCTTCCCAGTCATCGCCTTCATCGTTCATGGGAACTTCCTTTCTTTGATAAATTCATGTCCAATACACCTTAACGTCGACCAAAAAGAGATCCCAGCACACCGCGAATAATTTGCCGACCAATACTGCTGCCAATGGAGCGTGCGGCACTTTTTATCATTGCCTCGCCCACCGACTGGCGTGAACGACCGCTTGAAGACCGGCGGTGTGCAGCCTGTCGTTGTTGACGTTCCATTTCCAGCTCTCGAAGGCGCTGTTGTTCTTGGATTTGTGCGGATTCGGCCCGCTCTTTGAGCATTTCATAGGCCGACTGCCGATCGATTGGCGCATCATAGCGCCCACGTACAGGGGAACGCTGGATGAGGATTGATAGCTCTTCTTCCGACAGCGGACCAATCCTGCCTTCTGGCGGGGCAATCAATGTCTGTTGCACCGGTTTGGGCCGTCCATCATCATCCAGCACAGATACCAGCGCTTCACCGGTTCCCAGGATCGATAGGGTATCCACCGTACTGAACTGTGAATTGGGCACAAAGGATGCAGCCACAGCCCGGATATTTTTTTGATCCTTGGCCGTGAAGGCCCGCAGGGCATGCTGGACTTTGAGTCCCAGTTGCCCCAGAACCGTTTCAGGCAGATCAAGTGAATTTTGGGTGATGAAATAGATTCCAACCCCTTTGGAACGGATCAGACGCACCACTTGCTCGATTTTTTCCAGCAGTGCCTTTGGCACCCGGTTAAACAGCAGATGGGCCTCATCGAAAAACAATACCAGTTTAGGAATTGGCACCTCGCCTGTTTCGGGCAGTTGCTCGAACAGCTCGGCCAACAGCCACAGCAAAAAGGCTGCGTACAATCGCGGAGCCGTATGAATCAGCCGGCCAGCATTAAAAAGGCTCACCACCCCACGACCGGAAAAATCGGTGTGCATCAAATCGGCCAGTTGCAGAGCCGGTTCTCCAAAAAAGCGCTCGGCGCCCTGCTCTTCCAATACCAGCAAGCGCCGCTGGATGGCACCTAAACTGGCACTGGTGATGTTACCATATTCTGCGCGCAGGCGGCTTGCATTTTCGCCCATCCAGGCCAGCAAGGCCCGTAAATCCTTCAAGTCCAGCAATAACAATCCCTGGTCGTCGGCGATATCAAACCCGGCATAGAGAATCCCGGTCTGGGTGTCGTTCAGCTCGAGCAGGTTGGACAGAAGCAACGGCCCCATTTCCGATATGGTGGTGCGCACCGAATGCCCCGTCTTTCCATCCATATCCCAAAACAGGGTCGGACACGGTTGGTGCCGATATCCTGACAGCGGGATCAGATCGAGCCGTTCGTTGATTTTGGGGTGAGGCGTTCCGGCTGCAGCAATGCCGGACAGATCGCCTTTGACGTCCACGGCAAAGACCGGCGTTCCCATCCTGGAAAATCCCTCGGCCAGCACCTGTAAGGTCACCGTCTTGCCCGTGCCCGTGGCGCCGGCCACCAACCCGTGGCGGCTGGCCATCAGACCGGACTGAACCACCAATTGGCCTTGTGAACCACCAATGCTTACCACAGCAGGGGGCATGCGTATCTCCCGGTTTGCTATGACGCAGGCATCTTCCCCAACAAAGGGATGCCGCTGGTCGATAAATCAGATTCCACCGTCTGTTTAGGAATTGATGAACTCGTAAAAAGTCGCCGTTCGGACGGATTCGTAAAAAGCCCGAGATCAAGGCTTGCGAATCCGTCAGGAATTGATAGTAAAACATCCTGGTACAAATTGAAATGCCCAATATTGCCAGTTCACAAGCCGTTTGGCAAGCCTGCCGGCTTGTGATAGATCTTCGAATGGAAACAATCACGCTTTCAGATATCGCATCACCGCCTCGGCGGCGCGCTGCCCATCCACGGCGCAGGAGACAATGCCGCCGGCGTAACCGGCCCCCTCACCACAGGGAAACAATCCTGCCAGATGAACATGCTGAAGGGTCAATGGATCTCTTGGGATTCTTACCGGGGAGGAGGTTCGCGACTCGACGCCCACGACCAGGGCATCGTTGGTGACAAACCCCTTCATGCGTCTGTCAAAGGCTTTGAAAGCGGTTTGTAATCGCCCGGCAATGGCCTTGGGCAGCCAATGCGAGAGTTCTGACGACGTCACGCCGGGAGGATAAGAACAGGCTGGCAGGGTGGTCGAAGGCCTGCCGGCCACAAAATCGGCCAGCCTTTGGGCCGGCGCCACCACGCCCCCACCGCCATGCTGATGGGCAAACTGCTCGAGCGTCTGCTGAAAATCGAGTCCGGCCAGAGGCCCCTTGACCGCCAGCTCTGGGATATCGTCCAGGGCAATCTCCACCACTATACCGGCATTGGCAAAGGGTGAGTTGCGCTTGGCGAATGACATCCCATTGACTACCAGGGCGCAATCCTCGGTGGAGGCCGGTACAATGAACCCGCCCGGACACATGCAGAAACTGTACACCCCCCGCCCATCTACCTGCTGGACCAGCCGATAGGCGGCCGCCGGCAGGTACTGCCCCCGCGGCTCGCCATGATACTGGATACGATCGATCAGCAATTGGGGATGCTCGACTCTCACCCCCATGGCAAATGGCTTGGCTTCCAGCGCGACACCCTTTTCTGCAAGCAGGGAATAGATGTCCCGGGCACTATGACCGGTGGCCAGGACTACCGCCCGGCCATCCAACCGCCCGCCATCCTTGAGCATCACCCCCATAGCCCGGCCGTCTCGAATCCACAGGCCGGTCACCTGCTGTTGAAAAAAAATCTCGCCACCATGCTCCACGATGGTCTCACGCATGGCCTGGACAATGCCGGGCAATCGGTTGGATCCGATGTGCGGATGAGCCTCATATAAAATGGCCGGATCCGCGCCATGCCGGCAAAAGCATTGCAGCACCCGGCGATGGTCGCCCCTTTTTTTAGACCGCGTGTAAAGCTTGCCGTCGGAAAAAGTACCCGCCCCGCCTTCACCAAAGGCATAATTGGATTCGGTATTTAAAAGCCCGCGTCGATTGAGCGCAGCCACGTCACGCCGTCTGGGGCCGACAGCCTTGCCCCGCTCCACCACGATGGGTTTGAGCCCTATTTCCAATAAACGCAGGGCCGCAAACAGGCCCGCCGGCCCAGTGCCCACAACCACTACCGGCGGCGCCTGGCGCACATCCCGATAATTGAAGTCGGGCAATTCCGGTACACTGACCTCACCATCGGCATACACATCAACACTTAAATTCACACGAACCGGCCGTTTACGGGCATCGATGGAGCGGCGTGCAATCCTATGTTGATCGACCTGGACGGGGTGACCGGTCTGGCGGGCCAGCGCCTTGACAATCGCTTGCGGGTCGGCGGCCTTTTGGGGGGAAAGAACAAGAGAAACGGTTTTGGGCACGGTGCGTCAAACCTTTTCGCGACGATTGTGTTCGTAGCGCATTTGCAGGATCTCAACCATCAGGGCGAATCCCATAGGCAGATAAATATAGGCCTTGGGCACATGCTTGTGCAGCCCTTCCATAAAGATGGTCACCCCGATGGTAATCAAAAACGAAAGGGCCAGGATTTTAAGCGCCGGGTGCTTCAGGATGAAATCACCAATGGGCGCAGCGAAAAACAAAATGCCCACAAAAGAAAGCACCACCGCCGTAATAATGATCCACAGGTGACTGGTAAGCCCCACGGCCGTGATTACCGAGTCGACGGAAAAAACGATATCCAGCAGCACGATCTGGGTGATCACGGAGGCAAAACCGGCGGATTGACCATTTTCCCGATGCAGTTCTTCGTCCTTGATTTCAATGGTGTGATGGATTTCGCGAACAGCCTTGTAGAGCAAAAACAGGCCCCCGGCCAAAAGGATTAGATCCCGTACCGACAGATTGGCCACCACTGGATTGGTGAGCGCGGCAAGGGCCACAACCACAGCCAGCATGACAATCCGGGCCACCATGGCCAAGCTCAATCCGACCAGGCGCGCTTTTTGACGTTGGGCCTCAGGCAGTCGCCCCACAAAAATGGCGATCACCAGCACATTGTCCACCCCAAGCACCAGTTCCAATCCAATCAACAGGGCCAACAGCCCCAATGCGTCTGCCATCAATTACCTCTTCACCCAATACCGGTTTCCAGCGCTCTGCCGCCACGGCCGTCCGCGATACTTAGTTTGCCCTGGCGATCCACTTCACCAAAAGGCATCCCGGTGCACCGCTCCCTCATTTCATGGTCGTCAGTTAAATGTCAATGGACTTTTTTAGGCTGGCCTGCATCCACTCGGATCGCACATGATGTTTTTACAAAACAGTCGCTTATCCATTTTACGGTGCTAAGCATGATTGGAGTGAGGAATCGAAAGGTCTCTTAATAAGGCATGAGATATACGGCACCCATTTCATGGTAAGGCACCCCTTGACGGTTCACCTCATGGCACCATTTGATCGTACAAAACCCCATTGTCCTCAGCTGGCAATCGCTGTCCGGTGAAACATGCTGGTAATTTTCCCCAGAGGCACGAACAAGGATGGTGGTCCCCGGAAAAAGTGCTCGATGGCTGAAAAAGCGGATCCCCTGCGCACTGAAATTAATCAGTCCTCCCTTGATTTGCCCGTTGTTGTGATGGGTAAGCAATAATGTGAGCTGTCCTTGACCATGATGCCGGGGATGGTTCCTTTTTTCCTGTAGTTTCACCATATCCACTCCTTTTCCAACAACTGCCAATCTTTCCTGACACACCCATAGGCAACCCATTCACGGGTGTGAGTAAGCAGACTGCTTACATCTCCTTGTCTTGGATCAGTCACAAAGAAAGCCGTGCAAGGGTTAGGAAATCAGTTCATAACACAATGAAGAGATGGGTGGAGCGGAGAGGGTCAATTTCAATCATAAATGAAGTACCCCAGCATTAGTAACACTCTATAATGGTCAAAGATAAAAGTAATACTAAATCATTATTAGCATACCCGTCAAGTCTTGTAAAATATCCTTGATAACAGCGAAAGCGCCATTTGATGAGATCATTTTAGGATCAATTGGTGAGCTTTTGAGCCGCAGCATCGTACAACGGTTCAAGGCTAGCAAACAGCGCTGCTAAATCCGCGGCGATGGCTTGCTGTTTGGCGATGACAGCCTCCTTTTGCATGCACTTTTCAATACGCAGATCAAATTCCTCCGCTTTCGCCACCGAAGCAAGAAACTCAGAGAGTCTTCCGATATCGCTCGTCAGGTCATTGTCTTGGCAATGCACCCAGCGGTCATTTTGAATGGCGAGTCTGCCGGTGACCCCCTTTCCCGACAAATCGCAAATATAAAGATCGTAAGCCGCACATTGCTTTAACAGCCAGGCTTCGTTTTCCGGTTTTTCCAACCATGGCAGCACAGCGCGCCAATCACAGGTTTCCGGCAATGGATAGTGATAGGGAACATGAAAGCCGAAAAACAGGTGATCATTGTCAACCCGGGCATAAAATTTTGCCTGATCGGCAAGATTTTTCTGTTTTTGCCGTTTGACGTCCAACCAATGGATTTCAGGTTTGCGCAATACAGCCCAGGAATTGAATTTATATAATTTACTGGATAATTTACGGGTTACCAGACCACCTAGCTGACCCCGCCCACGCCAGTTTGTTTTAGAGACAACTAGACCAAAATCGTCAGATTCAAAGCCGGAAAACGGTTTTTTGGATTTTGCGGTGGCCGCTTTGGCCTTTTTTTTCTGCGCCAGCTGCTCCTGCTCCAATTCTTTTTCATGCTGCATGCGTTCAATAATACGCTGTTGCAGAGCGATCGACGTCGATATCTCCTCACCGCTTTCCCAACGAATATCCATTTGGTCTCTATGAATGGCGACGACTTCAAACACGCCTTTCATATTTTCATATTTTTCACCTACTTCAAACCGGATTTCTTCGCTCATGAATTTCTCCTCGATCCTTATAACATTAGGCCCTGTTTCATTATCAAACTACCGCACCCGATAAGTTGATCTCATGTTTTTTGCACATGAAATCAACTGATAATCTTGTACGATACAATTTGTCCGTTGGTTTCTTAGTCAGGAATCAAAAGAAACCGCCCCGATCCTCGGGAGGGAAAAATGGGCAGGGCCGGAAATGATTCTATATATCGAACATACTTTTTATATAGTATCGGGTGCATTTCTATTTGTCAAATCAGCGCCGTTGCTTTCATCAGTATGGTTGACGCAGGACAGAAAGGTTGAAAATCAGGTGGATAGGGAAAAGTCGCATCGAGTAAAGGGGTAGCTACTTAACCACTTTCAATGCATTTCCGGACAGCAGACGTTTTTGCAATTCCTTGAGGATAACAAAGGAAGCTTGTTCTGGCGTGATGGTTTTCAGGAATGATTTGGACAGACACGACTGCATCAGCGGATCATTACCCGGCAATCGAAACTCAGTCCGCAAAAAACGTCCATAAGACTGATGGAACCGTATCAAGCCGGCCTCATTCATGTTGGCCAGGCGTGTCTTGTCGGCAAACGTCATTTCTGCTTCAAGCTTCTCCACGACTTTTTCCACACTGGGCGGAAATTTTTCCAGAAAATCAGACATGGCGGACATTCCTAAAAAGAACCATTATTCTTTTCCGATTCATTGATACCGGTCTTCGAACAAGCGCCTTGGGACCTAATGCGCTTGTAGCGTTATGCCTTGTAAAATAAGTCCGCCATATAATCTTTCAACCGTCCTGACTTCAATTCGGTGCCCTGTGCCGATCACCCGGCAACGTGTGGTCCATCTTTTTTATGGATACCGACAAACAATTCTTCAGGGTGTGACCGTATCTGTCACACCTTGATGGTAATGTGGGATTCAAGTTAATGGGCAACAGATTTTTCACAAAGGAGGAAAGCCATGCGTAAACATGAATTGACCACCGGTTATCACGATTATTTTGAATATTTTGGTAATACCGAAATCGAACGGATCAGGAAACGGTCGGGAAAAACCCTGCGTCGGGATTGGATCATTTTTGACACGGTTGAAGACGCCATGGAATTCTTCAACAGCAAGTGTGGAGAGTTTATCGGTTATTATGCATGAGATTAGCGAGTTAGTGCCCCCTGTATCAAGCTTGATGATTGACCAGGGGGCCAAAAAAGAAAGACGACAAAACGTTCGTTAAAACACCGGATACCTTTTACAAGCGCCAGTAAATAATACCTTCTTTGGCGGCGAGTCTGGGATCAAAGGTGCTTTTGACATCCACGATGACCGGGCGATGTTTTTTGTCGCATAAACCGGCCAGTCCAGCCAGTCCCATATCACGATAATCTTTATGGGCAACGGCAAGGACTAATGCGTCCACGTCTTGCATCCGTTCCACCGATACTAAGTCGACATCGTAATATTTTTTGGCCTCATCGGAATCGGCCATCGGATCATGAACAACTACATCGACGCCGTAATCTTCAAGCTCGGCGATAATGTCAACCACGCGGGTATTGCGCAAATCCGGCACATCCTCCTTGAACGTGATGCCGAGCACCCCCACCCGGGTTTGGTTGATCTGCTTGCCTTCCCCGATCATCAGTTTGACCACCCGTTCAGCGACATATTTACCCATCCCGTCATTGATGCGTCGGCCGGCCAGAATCATCTCCGGGTGGTATCCGATGGACTCGGCCTTGAAGGTCAGGTAGTACGGATCCACACCGATACAGTGCCCGCCCACCAATCCAGGCCTGAAAGGCAAAAAATTCCATTTGGTACCGGCAGCTTCCAGCACATCCAACGTATCGATTCCCATGATATCGAAAATCATGGCCAGTTCGTTCATCAGGGCAATATTGAGGTCCCGCTGGGTGTTTTCAATCACCTTGGCGGCTTCGGCCACTTTCAGACTAGGGGCCACATGGATGCCGGCCTTGACCACACTGCTGTATACCTTTTCCAGCATCCGGGCGGTTGCTTCATCCGACCCGGACACGATCTTCATGATCTTGTCAACCGTATGCACTTTGTCTCCGGGGTTGATCCGCTCCGGTGAATACCCCACTGAAAAATCCTTGCCCAGGGTCAGGCCGGACTCTTTTTCGAGAATGGGCACACAGACCTCTTCGGTAGCCCCCGGATACACCGTGGATTCAAATACGACACAACTACCAGGACTCATGTGGCGGCCGGCTGTTTTGGATGCACTGCACAGCGGTGTCAGATCGGGAATGCGGTACTGGTCAATGGGGGTGGGAACGGCCACGATGATCAACCGGCAACTGCGAAGGGCCTCGGGATCATCGGTATAGGTGACCGCTGCAGCGGCCATTTCTTCATCGGACACCTCAAGGGTGCGATCCGTTCCGGATTTGAGTTCAGCAATGCGGCTGGATTTAAAATCATAGCCCACCACATCAAAATGCCGCGAAAGATGAACCGCCAGGGGCAATCCGACATAGCCCAGTCCCACAACGGCAATTTTCTCTTTTTTTGTTGTTAACGCCTCAAAGGTCAACATCACCTTCTATCTCCTTTATCTTTACGTTAAATATTTGCATGGATGCGTTTGCCTGTTGCGACCCATTGTCAAGCAAGTCCCCACCGCTCAACCGTATCTGATCTGATTTTGCAGGATGGATAGTGGATGTATCGACATGCAGTCACAAAAGCTTTAGATATGACGGTCGCCTGAACCGTTCTTCATCCCGAGGATGAGCAAGAATGATACCGAGGTTACTCATGACCGACAAAAAAAGGTCTGAATTCGGATTCAGGGCGCTGCAATGCAGCATCGATCTGTTCCAACAAACGACCCCGACTCTTGGGCAGCCGCCCCTCCAGATTGATATAATTGGTGTAATGATCACTACAAAGCTCGGATGGAATATCGATGAGACGGATCATGGATGCCGTCTCTTTGAGGACACCGTGAGGGCCCAACATTGTGAACACCCCTTGTTGGACCATTTTCAGCAGTGGCGTGTTGATTTTGGGCACAAAGGTCCGCAGCCGGATAAAATCTGGCTGCATACGGTTGATGACATCGGCGGTTTGTGTGGCGTGAGACAGGGTCCGTGCCGTGCCTCCAATACCGAGCATCACATAAACGCTCAGCTGGATCCCGGCTGCCCGGGTCCAGATACCGGCCTCGGTCTGTTGGGATGCGGTGGTGCCTTTTTTGATCATGCGTAAAATCTCATCATCCCCGGATTCCACGCCCACATGAATACGGGTCAGCCCCGCCTCGGCCAATCGTTTTAACCCTTCGGGGCCTTTCTTATGCATGTACTGGCTGGAGCCGTACACCGTGATTCGTTCCAGACGTGGAAAAATCCGGTGCGCATGAGTACAGATTCTGCACAGGGCATCGGTTTGCATGGCGATGGTATTGCCCGCCGGGAAAAAAAGGGTTCGCACCCCATCGCCGTGAGTCTGCCGGGCCTCATTCAGATCAGCGATAATGCCCGCCGTGGAGCGTTCCCGGTATCGGGGACCATTTTTATAGACCATGCAAAAGGTACAGCGATTGTGGGGGCACCCCACCGTTGCCTGGACCAATAGCGAATGGGCTTCACTGGGGGGCCGATATATGGGACCTTCGAAATACATGGAAAAAAAACCGTCGCTTTCTTTTTATTTTAGACCAAGTTGGCCAAGCAGTTGCCGCCGTTCATCGGCCCGCAAATAGCGCCAGGCGCCACGGGCAAGGTTGCCAAGCTTAAGGCCCGCCACCCGGATGCGGTGCAGCCGCACCACCCGATTGCCTACCTTTTTGACCATCCGGCGAATCTGCCGGTTTTTGCCTTCCATCAGAACGATGCGAAACCGGCGTTTGGAAATCCGCGTCACCCGGGCCGGCCGGGTCATCACGCCGGACAACGGCAGCCCTTTTTCCAAAAGGCCCAGTGCATGATTGTCAATGGGCCGCTCGACGGTCACATCGTATTCCTTTTCATGGTCAAACGAGGGATGCGAGAGTCGATGGTGAATGCGCCCATCGCTGGTGAGCAGGAGTAGTCCGGTCGAGTCCTTGTCCAATCGGCCCACGGGAAAAAGTCGCTGGGGCAGATCAACCAGATCTGTCACCACGGGCTCTCCGCGATGCTGGCAACTGGAGACAACGCCCGCGGGCTTATTGAGCATCACATAGATGTTGCCCTCGGAAAGGGCCACCGTCTGGCCGTTGATGCATACCGTGTCAGTATCGGGGTCCACCTTGGATCCTAGTCGGGTGATGACATCTCCATTGACCGTTACCCGACCGGCAAGGATATGGGCTTCCCCTTTGCGCCGGGAACAGGCCCCGGCGTCGGCCAGAAATTTTTGCAGTCGTACCAATGCCATGATTTTTTACATTAAATAATGCTTATTCAGAAATGGTGCATCTCGCCCGAGTTCGGGTGAGCGGTGCCGTTTCCGGACACGCATTAAGAGCGGTAGTCCGCATTAATCTTCACATAATCGAGACTAAAATCACAGGTCAGCATCGTGGCCTGCCCCGTGCCCAGGTGAAGGTCCAACGTCACCGAAAATTCCGGTTTTTTGATCACCGCGGTGGCTTCCGTTTCTGCAGCCATCCCGCAGCCGGTTCCGTTTTTGACCATCTGAACGGTATCGAAAAAAAGATCCAGCCGGTCCGGATCCAGGTCTACGCCGGCGCGCCCGGCCGCAGCGATAATACGGCCCCAGTTGGCGTCTTCGCCAAAAAACGCGGTTTTGACCAGGGGGGAATGGGCGATGGTATCGGCAATTTGATAAGCATCCTCATCACTGTGCGCCCCTTGCACCGTCAGATCGACCACTTTGGTGACGCCCTCGCCATCTTTGACCAGCTGCCGCGCCAGATCCATCAACAGGTCATCCAAAAGGCGCTGAAAGGTTTTTTTATCATCCTGAGAGTGGACAACCGCCCCGGACGCGCCGTTGGCCATGAGGATCACCGTGTCATTGGTACTCGTATCCCCATCAATGGTAATCCGGTTGAATGACGCATCAACTGCCTGGCCAAGCGCCCGCTGCAGGTCATCAGCGGCCATCTCGGCATCCGTGCAGATAAAACACAGCATGGTAGCCATGTCCGGACGGATCATACCGGCGCCTTTGGCCACGGCAACGATGCGGTAGTTAGCGTTATCCGCCTGACCTTCCCGCCCGGCGGCCTTGGGCACTGTGTCGGTGGTCATGATCGCCCGGGCCAGATCGCCAATTCCATCCTCGCACAACGCATCGGCCAGACGCGGCATGGCCGAGGCAACCTTATCAGATGGGAACGGTGCCCCGATCACCCCTGTGGATGCCACCAGTACCTGGTCCTCGGGCACATTCAACACGCTAGCGGCTTCGGCACTCATGGCCAGGGCGGCGTCCATACCCTGCGGGCCATTGGCACAGTTGGCATTGCCCGCATTGGCAACCACCACCCGGGCCACACCGGATTTGACCCGCTGGCGATCCAGCTTCACCGGTGCGGCCTGGACCCGATTATTGGTAAACACCGCGGCTACCTGAGCCGGCCGATCGGACACCAGCATGCCCAGATCCAGATCATTGTTTTTTTTGATCCCAGCGGCCACCCCGCTGGCAGTGAAGCCCTTACAGGTCAGAGGTTGTTGCATTGCCAGATCCTCTCCTAAGAGCCTGTTTGATAAATCCGTCTAAGGCCCGCTAACGGCGTTGGAAACTGTCTCAAAATGCTCACATATTACATATATATGCTCCGCTTTTGAGCCACTTTCCGCCTTGTTATCGGGCCTGATCCAGACTTCTCAAACAGGCTCGAATTGACGATAACGTTTCATCCAGGCGGTTGTGATGCCCCAGTTAAGGTTTCATTACCCAAATACCGGCCATTGTCAATCCAGTATCCCGCCAAGGTTCTTGCAAAGCGACGCCATATGACATAGAAAACGCATAATTACAAGATGAAGGTAGGCTCGCCTTTCAATTTGCCGGATCACGGTTCGGCAACGCGCCTGCCTTATAAGGAGTCTGTATGAACAAACGACAGCCGCTTTGTGAGCATTGCAATCACCCGTTGAATCTTAAACGAACCTGCACATCGGTGTCCTTTTACTGTCCCCAATGCGCAAAGGATTTTCCACTTTCAAGGTTCTTTCATCTCATGGACGAAGAGATGGAAGCCAGGTTGGCCGGCATTCGTTGTGACAGGGTATAGCCCCCTATGATCATTTTAAACAACCTTTTTCCCGTGTTCGCCCTGATTGGTCTGGGAGCCCTGCTCAAACAGATTCATCTGACCGGCGAAGCGTTTCTCAGGGCCTCGGACCGCCTGGTCTATTTTATTTTTTTCCCGGCCATGCTCTTCTGGAAAATCGGTTCGGCGCCTGCCATCGACAAAAGCGCCGCCAGCCTGATCGGCGCCGCTGTGTGTGCGGTTTTAACGGTGTATCTGATCAGCGCCATCTGTTTAAAATTATTCGGCATCTCATCATTTGTGGCCGGTTCCTTTTCTCAGAGCTGCTATCGTTTCAACACCTATGCGGGCATGGCCGTGATTCTGAATGCCCTGGGGGAAACCGGGGTGGCCCGCTTTGGTATTTTGATTGGGTTTATTATCCCGATTATCAACGTGTTGGCCGTATCGACACTAATCTGGCATTCTGGTCGCAGTATCGATACCCGTGAACGCATACGGATCACGCTGCGCGCCCTAATATCCAATCCGCTGATTATCGGTTGTCTGGCAGGAATGGCCTACGCCCAAGCCATCGGTGAATTTCCGGTTTTCCTGGACAACACCTTCCGCCTGGCGGCCATGGTCGCCCTGCCCCTGGCCCTTTTATCCATTGGTGGCACGCTCACGTTGAAAACCCTGACCGTCCACCTCAATCAGGCCATGATCGGGGTCATTGTCAAACTACTGTTTCTACCCCTTGTCGGATATTTTTTCCTGCGAGTGTTTGGCGCATCATCCTTGTCCTTTCATGTGGGGATGCTTTTTTTTGCCTTACCCACCTCTCCGGCCATTATCGTGCTGTCTTCGCAGCTGAACAGCGATACGGAATTTGCCTCCGCGGCTATCGTTTTGTCCACGTTGCTGTCCTTTTTTTCCATGAGCGCCGTGCTGATGATGTTTGGATGAAAGACGTTTGGATTGAAGAAGACTGGATTAAAAAGGAGCCATGATGCCGAATCGCCCCCGGACCAAAACCTTTAAACTGATCATCGAATACGACGGCTCTGGTTTTCACGGTTGGCAGCGTCAGAAAAACGACCGCACCGTTCAGGAAACCATCGAAAAGGCGATTGGCCGCATGACCGGAGAACAGTGCACCCTTATCGGTTCGGGAAGGACCGATGCCGGTGTTCATGCCAGGGCTCAGGTGGCCAGCTTTCAAACCGCCTCCCGTCTGGACGCAACCATTTTTTTAAAAGGGCTCAACAGCCTGCTGCCCGATGACGTCAGCATCCGCGGTTGCACACAAATGGCGGACGGCTTCCATGCCCGCTTTGATGTGCGCTCCAAACATTATCGTTACCACATCGTCAACGCCCCCATTGCGCCGGCAATTGGCAGGCAGTTTGTCTGGCATATCCGCAAACCCCTGGACACCGCCGCCATGCGGCAGGCCGCAGACCATATGGTGGGCACCCACGATTTCAAGTCCTTTGAAGGGGCCGGCAGTCCCCGCGCCCATACCGTTCGCACAGTCACCGAATCAATGATCCGGCTGGCCGACGGCGGCAGACTGACCTACGACATCCGGGCCGATGGGTTTTTACGCTTCATGGTCAGAAATATCGTAGGAACCCTGGTTGAGGTGGGACTGGACAAGCGTCCGGCAGATGCCATGCCAGCCATTCTCGCCTCCAAAGACCGCAGCCAGGCCGGTGCAACCGCTCCGCCCCAGGGGCTTTTTTTAATGGATGTCACCTATTAACGACAATTTGAAGGCATCCGTTGTTTCGGCGTGGCCGGCACCAGTCGCGCCAAGCCCCCTGAAGCGATGGAGCAGGAATTGCGGCCGGTGTTCGAAACGTTGGCCGCCCTACCCTGCTCGACCTTTGATTCCTCAGCCGAGGTCGGCAGCATCGGCCGGGCGATTGCCGTCAGCCGCGACTACTTCTTCGGTCACGACCTGATTCCCGTGCTTGTTGGCGCATCGCCGCTTGGCCGGTATACCCTGTTCGGACAGCATTTTGCCAGAATGGGAAATACTGTCTATCGCCTGGATCGTCATCCAACCATGGCCAGGCACCCGATCACCCCCATGACCGAAGCTGATCTTGGGCTGCACCTGGCCAGACAGCCCCATGAGAAGATCGCGCTGATGGATATCTTGGAACTGGAGGGCGCCTTCGATCAGGTTCGGCAGCGCTTTGCCGAGAAGTTATCCGAAAAGCCCAGCCTGCTTCTGTTCGATGTTCTCAATGCGGATCGCCTGCAGAAAAGTGCCCGTCAGATGGTTGATGTTGACACCCCACCCGTCGGCCTATTGGAACAGGTACGCCGGTATCTGGGCGCCCTGGCGAAACAGATTCTAAGGCACACCAGCATCCAACGGGTGGTGGTGGCCGGCGGTGACACCTCCGGCTTTGTGCCCCGTGCGCTGGGCGTATGCGCCCTGGAGATAATCCTGCCGGTCTCGCCGGGTGCGCCTTTGTACAAGGCGTACCAGAAGGACTCGTCCCTTTCAGCATTGGGGCTGGCGCTCAAAGGCGGGCAGATAGGCGGCGAAGATTACTTTGAAATTGACTTTACCTGCAATACTCGTGTGCTAATTTGGACCGGCAATCGCCGGAGTAATTCCGGTGCTTTCGTCCCGTCCATGAACCACTCCCAGTAACCGGACAAGTGTATGATCTATTGCCTTCAAGCTTAAACGGTTGATGTGCAAACTGCACAAACAGGTATTTTTTTACATATTTTTTATGTATTTTATAGGACATTATGTCTTTTTTTTACACTTGGGTGGTTATAGTGAATGGAAAAATAGTGGTGCAACTTCAGGGTTACTGTGTGTGGGTGATCATACTATCGAGTTTAGAGACATCTCAGGCTGGACAAAACCCGGCAATCAAACAGTTTCGCTCGAGAAAGACCAGACGGCTACGGTAAGTGGTACATACACACAGCAGAATGGTTCAGTTAAAGTAACGATATCACCTTCAGCAGCAGTTTCAGCAGGCGCACAGTGGCGTGTAGACAGTGGTTCATGGCACAACAGCGGATATACTCAGAGCGACATCGTCGTGGGCACCCATACGGTGGCGTTCAGGTCGATCTCCGGCTGGACGGCACCCGGCAGCAAATCTGTTACAATTGAAAACGGGCAGACAACCTCGACCAGTGGCACCTACACCCAACAGACGGGTTCTTTAACGGTCACCATTGATCCTTCTGCTGCACGATCGGCCGGCGCCCAATGGCGAGTAGTAGACGGGGATACATGGCACAACAGTGGCGATACCCAAAGTGGATTAGCAGTCGGCGATCACACTGTGGAATACAAGGCCATTTCTGGTTGGGCCACACCGGGCAACCAAATCGTAACGATAGAAAACAATCAGAATACCAACACGACAGGTATCTATACCAAGGAAACAGGGTCGTTGAAGGTTACTATCGAGCCTTCTGAGGCGTTAGCAGCAGGGGCACAATGGCGGGTGGATGGTGGTTCCTGGCACAGCAGCGGAGACACTGAATCAGGTCTTGCTGTCGGAAACCATACGGTCGACTATAAGGTTTTATCCGGCTGGACCGAACCAGAAGGCATGATGGTAATTGTGAACGAGGGTGAGACGACACTTGTAAATGCCACTTATTCGGATGCCTCTCAGCCAATTACAACTGGGGCATTAAAGGTGACCATATCCCCTCCTGAAGCTATATCAGCAGGAGCACAATGGCGGGTGGATGACGGTTCTTGGCACAGCAGCGGTGATACACAGAGCGGTGTTGCCGAAGGGTCCCATACATTGGAGTTTAAGGACATCGCCAGCTGGTCAAAGCCCGGGAACCAACAAGTTACAATCACCAGTGGTGAGACAGAAACGATTAGTGCTGCCTATACTCAAAAAACCGGTGCATTGCAGGTAATGCTCAGCCCATCCGAGGTGGTATCCGTCGGCGCACAGTGGCGTGTAGATGGCGGTGTTTGGCATGATTCTGGTGATATGGAAACCAATTTGAGTATTGGTAATCATATAATGGAGTGCAATGATGTTTCAGGCTGGATAACACCAACGGACCAAGAAATAACGATCACTGAAGATCAAACCACAACCATAACCGAGACATATGAAAAGGATGAAACTGTTGAACCTGAAGGTGGAAATGAAAGCGGCGATAGCGGTGACGATGGCGGTGGCGGTGGCTGTTTCGTTAGCAGTATGATATGGTCATTCTAAGCAGTTAAACATGACGATTAATAATAAGCAGGGTCAAATGGTTTTGGCCCTGCTTATTTTGTTACACATCCACTAATTGCTAATCATTCCAAGATTAAAGGTAACCACATCCAGCCTATACAAAGTCATTTACGGCGAAATTAGCGCCCCTCGGGCGGGCTCTTAGTCTGCAGCAAACTTCATTGTCTCACGGATGCAACTCGGGCAACCAAGAACCGGTATAAACCCTTTGACATTTCTTCCTTCGAATTCTGCCATTGATAATTGGCATATTGAATACTTGACATCACCATGGATAGCAGGTACTAACGGCGATCAATCATTAACACACAATCATCAAGGTGAGATCTCCCGCTATGCAATCCATGACGACCATCAGTACCTTTGCCCCAGGTGTACCTGTCGGTGCTGTACCTGTCGTCGGCGTACTCGTACTTGTAGGCGTAGGAAACGCTTTTTCGCCGTAGCGGGCCGACCGATCAAATCAAAACCCCCTCCGGCGAAAAAGCGCCGGCGGGGGTTTTTTATTTGCCACGCCGGAAAGCCAGTCGTCGGGGACACGTGAAAGGAGTCTTCAAATCATGGAAATGACCGGCGCAGAACTGATCATCCAACTGATCGCCCGCCAGGGAATCGGGACCATCGCTGGGGTCCCCGGCGGCGCCAACCTGCCGATCTACGATGCATTGTACCGGTACCAAAAGATCAGGCACGTTCTGGTCCGCCACGAACAGGGGGCGGGCTTTATCGCCCAGGGAATGGCGCGGACCACCGGCCTGCCGCAAGTCTGTTTCGCCACGTCCGGACCTGGGGCGACCAATGTATTGACCGCCATTGCCGATGCCAAACTCGATTCCGTACCGGTCGTCTGCGTAACCGGCCAGGTGCCCACGGCCCTGATCGGTACGGACGCCTTCCAGGAGGTGGACACATTCGGGCTCAGTCTGCCCATCACCAAGCACAATTACCTGGTTCGGTCGGCCGACGACCTCTTGCGGATCATCCCCGAGGCGTTTCGGATCGCCATGTCAGGCCGTCCCGGCCCCGTGTTGATCGATGTGCCCAAGGACGTGCAACTGCAGCGGGTGGTGTTCGATGCCTGGCCGGCCCCCGGACAACGGGAGACGCCGCCAGCGTTCGATACCAGCGACCTGAGACAGGCGGCCAGAATGATCGCGACGGCCAGAAGACCGATTCTCTATATGGGCGGCGGTGTTCTCCAGTCGGATGCCGCGTCCACTGCCGTGGCGCTGGCCGAAAAGGCGGCCATCCCGGTGGTGACGACCCTGATGGGCCTGGGCACCATTTCGACCACCCACCCGCTGTGCATGGGAATGCTGGGCATGCATGCGGCGGTGTACACCAATCTGGCCCTTGAGAAGTGCGATCTGCTGATTGCCGCGGGCGTCCGCTTCGACGACCGGGCCACCGGCCGGATAACCGAATTCTGTCCCAACGCCCAGGTCGTTCACATTGATATCGATGCATGCGAACTGCACAAACTCAGGCGAGCCCATGTGGGTATTCTCGGCGATGCCGGCCAGGTGCTGGGTGCACTTTTCCCCTTGATACCGGAGGACGACCGAGCCGACTGGCATGCCGCGATCGGGGATCTGAAGGCATCCTACCCGCCTGACGCCGTCGATGAGAAAAGACAGATGTCGGCTCCCGCGCTGATCAAATGCGTTTCACGGGTCGTCGGCGATGAGGCGATCGTGGTTACCGATGTGGGCCAGCACCAGATGTGGACCGCCCAGATCTATCCTTTTGTGCGGCCCCGTCAGTTTCTTACCTCCGGCGGCCTTGGCACCATGGGATTCGGTCTGCCCACGGCCATCGGCGCCGCGCTGGCCCATCCGGACCGTCAGGTTGTCTGCATCAGCGGCGACGGCAGCATGATGATGAATATCCAGGAACTGGCCACGGTGGCGGAAGAAGAAATCGACCTCAAGATACTGCTGCTGGACAACAATGCCCTGGGGCTGGTTCACCAGCAGCAGAACCTGTTCTATGGCGGCAGAGTCTATGCTTCCAGATTCCGCCGGCCGGTGGATTTTGTCACCATTGCCAGGGGATTCGGTATAAAGGCCGAGGAACTTTCGGCAGGCACAGATCCGCACAGGGCCCTGGCCATGGCCTTTGCGCAAAAAGGCCCCGTCCTTATCCATGCCGCCATCGATGCGGACGAAATGGTCTATCCCATGGTTCCGCCCGGCGCGGCGAACCGGGAAATGATCCGTGACCATGCCGAAAGGCGGCTGAACGCCTGAATTCTCTGAAAGATGGTATTCGCTTAACACGTTGCCGGGACAATGCATTTCAACAAAAAAGGCAGCGCCCGTTAGAGGCTCTGCCTTTTCAGCCGCCGTATCAGTTGATCCCCATAAAATAATCAAAGCCAATCTTTATCCGCTTTGATATTTTTCTTAAGTTTGTGACCTGCGTCACAGACAGTCTCTCTCATTATTATATTAAAGGTGTAGATGATATGACAGGTTTTTATACGCGAAACATGATCTGCTCTCCACTCATTGATAATGCATTCGAAAAACAGGGGGCATATTGCATCTGAGCTGTCGCATACCCCAATGGTGCTTAAAAAAGATTGAGGTTACCATACCTACACTTTCGCGAAGCGAAGCGTTCCTCTGCAGCAGTTTCTCCAGCATAAATTATCAATCATCATGCAGAACTGCACGGTGTTGGCCGTAGAATGACTATCGAGACTGTGATATATTCCTGATCATATCTTCTGTCATGGCATCGAGATCGTAATCCGGCATCCAGCCCCATTCTTCACGAGCCACCCGGTCTTCCATCTTGTTTGGCCAGGAATCAGCAATCGCCTGACGCAAGGGATCAATTTTGTAATCAATGGAAAAATCCGGAATGATTTTCTTTATTGAAGCGGTGATGATTTCCGGTGTAAGGCTCATGGAGGAAACATTATAGGCATTTCTATGTCGAATCGTTTCGGGATCAGCGGTCATAATATCGATAGCCGCTTTTACTGCATCCGGCATATACATCAGATCCAGGTAGGTTTCCGGCTTCAAGTAGCATGTATATTTCCTGTTTTTAACCGCTTCAAAATAAATTTCAACGGCATAATCGGTGGTGCCCCCACCAGGTGGGGTTTTGTAGGAAATCAGGCCTGGATATCGCACCCCACGGGTGTCTACGCCGTATTTCGTGAAATAATAATCGCAGAGTAGTTCACCGGTGACTTTGCTGATCCCGTATATGGTCGACGGCCGTTGGATGGTATCCTGGGGGGTATTATCTTTGGGCGTTTCAGCCCCAAAGACACCGATAGAACTTGGTGTAAAAACGGCACATTTATATTCCCGGGCAATTTCTAATACATTGCACAAGCCATCGACATTGATATGCCAGCCAAGTTGCGGATTTTTTTCCGCAGTGGCCGAAAGAATGGCCGCCAGGTGATAAATGGTGTCCACTTTATATCTCTCGACAAGTGCAGCGATTGTCTCGATTCTGTTCACATCGAGACAATGGAACGGCCCTGAGTCAATAAACCTTTGCTCCGGTGTTTTCTTGTGGCCGGCGGCGATTACATTTTCCATCCCCAGTTTTTCCCGCAGGGCAGTGGTGAGTTCCGAACCGATCTGTCCCGTCGCGCCGGTAACCAGAACTTTTTTCATTTTGCCTCCTCAACATAGCTCCAAGTTATTTTGTAATCATCTGATTCATCATTTTCCGCAGTGGAGAGGATGTCAGTCCGGTACGGCATGAAAATCAGAAAAGATTCAAGCGTCTCAGACGCATAGCCTTTTCCAGCCTGCGGCGCGCCATGTTCTCTGCTGCCTTGCGAGGCATAATGCCCTTGTTCACCGATTCTTCCAGAATAAGCGCAGTATTACGCCGCAGTTTTTCTTCGATTACCTGCAGCGTGGCCGTTTCACTCATACCCTTGTATTCCATGGCGGCGCAGATGACGCCGCCGGCATTAGCGATAAAATCTGGAATACAGAGCACATTCTTGTCATAGAGATATTTTTCGGCACCGCTGGTCAGTGGAATGTTTGCGCCCTGTACCACGAGTCGTGTATTCATCTTGTGTACATTGTCATCGTTGACAACGTCCGGGCGGGCTGCAGGAATCCAGATATCGCATTCGATGCCGATAATCGCGTCCCTGTCAGACGCCTTGCCGCCCTTGAACTTGACCACACTGTTGCCTTCTTCTTTAAGCCTGATCAGCTCGGTAACGTTAAGACCATTCGGATTATGGATCGTGCCGTGCGAATCGGCTGCGGCGATAAGCTTGGCGCCTTTCTCCGTCAAAAACCGTGCAGCATTCATACCGACCGCGCCAAATCCCTGCACTGCGACACGTGCGCCATGGATATCGAAATCACAGAAGGCAAGCGCCACATCGATGGCGTGGTAGATTCCAAAACCGGTGGCCCCGATTTCATCCAGGGGAATACCACCGATTTCACGTGGAAGTCCCACCGAACGATTGATCTCATCCTTGACCCACGCCATACATTCCTCATTCGTGCCCATATCAGGTCCGAAGATATAGTGTGTCTCTCCCTCGAGGGCGCGTGCCAGTGTTCTGATGAGTTTTTCCTTCTGTTTCTGCGGCATTTTTGGATCACCGTAAATGACCGATTTTCCGCCGCCGTGCGGGATGCCGGCAGCGGCATTTTTGAAGGTCATCGCTCTGGCAAGGCGAAAACACTCCTCGGTACTGACATCCGGTGCCATACGCAGGCCGCCAATCGAAGGGCCTCTGGCGACATTATCGACGACCAGTACGGCTTTCAGCCCAACAGACGGCTGATGTATGTGAATAACCTTCAAGGGGCCAAGCTCATCGTAAAATTTGTAAATTTCTTCCACGAGCGACGTCCTCCTGTCTCTTTTGGTTTGATGAGAATCTCATCGACAACTGAAAATGGATGTTCGAATTGGGCGGGGCTATGGTGATACGGTGGCCGGCGGAAAAGCGTGTTGCCCAACAATCAGGTCTGTTTCCCCACCCCAAAAACAGCTATTTTCATTATAATTTCCGGTTGTGTAAAATTCAAGGATTTGGATCAATGAAGACTTTCGATAAACCCAAAGAAGATCGATACTTGATAAGTTGAATGGTTCGGCTTAAACTGGTTTAGTCTAATTTTAATACAAGGAGAATGATAATGAACAAGAAAGTGTTAATCGTGGACGATGATCCGGATATACGGATGTTCAACGCCTCCATCGTGGAAGATTGTGGCTGCACACCGATCGAGGCACCAAATGGTGAAGAAGGATTGAAAATTATAAAAAAAGGCCCTCCGGATTTGGTGATCTTGGACGTTCTTATGCCCAAGCAGAACGGACTGCGCCTGTATCGGGAATTGAAAACGAATAAGTCGCTGCTGGGCATTCCCGTAATCATACTATCTGGTATTGCCAAACGTACCTTTTTACGCTCCCAGAAGGCGTTGACCGAATTCGGTGATAAGGCGGTTCCCGAACCAGAAAGCTACCTGGAAAAACCGGTCGAACCCGATGAACTCGCCCGGGAAATTAAAAAATTCCTGAGCTAAACTGTCCAACGGCGGGTATCCGAACGATTCACTGGGAAGGGATGACAGGAAAAATAGAGATTTAAAACGGCTGCTGGCAACCCGGTTCGGCAACCTTCCACCGAACAATCTTAACCCGCAACGAAATAGTAAGGAGGCTGTAATGGCGGTCATTACCATATCAAGGCAGTTCGGTGCAGGCGGCATCACCCTCGGCAAAATGGTGGCTGATGAATTGGGGTATACTTTCGCCGATAATGATATTGTTCAGCGTGTGGCCAAAGAGGCGAATGTTTCCACCAACTGGGTCGAATCTTTTGAAAAGGAGGCAGGCAGCAAGCTTTCCAGGTTCATTTCCAGCATGGTTTCCAAGCGCTGGGTGGACCGTGTGCTGGGTGATGAACGGGGATACCTGGACGAACAGATCTACCTGGATTACCTGGTACTGATCATTGCCCAATTGGCCGATGAGGGTAATGTGGTAATTCTGGGGCGGGGAAGCCAGTACATTCTCAACGACCATCCCGATGCGGTCCACGTCCTGTTGATGAACCAACTTGAAAACCGTATAAAATTTATGATGGACCGTTATGGAATGGACCATAAAAAAGCGGAACGAACGGTAAAAAATGAAGACCGTAGACGGACAAGCCTTTACAAACGATTGGGCAAGACCGACTATGAAGACCCGCGCTTATACAATCTTGTGCTTAACATGAGCCAAATGACACTGGAAACGGCCCGGGATATGGTCTGTGATTTGGCGAAACAAAAGGAAGCGTCGAAACCTTCCTAAGTGCCCAGCATCGGCCACTTGGCTGACTGATTTGGGAAAATATTGTATACAGCAGAACATGACTGGACAAAATCGGCTTCAACCCATTCAGCCCTTATTCTTCGTGCGGGCAGCGCAGAATCAAACTTCTCTGTAATTCAGGTTTTTGTGATTTTTTCGAATTATCACAAGATTGTTAGGCGTCTGCCAATTTCAGCTTACCTGTACCTGTCCGTAAAATTTGTTTTTTGAAATGCGGGACAGATTTATTGGAATAATCTGCACCTCAAGGCAAATTGGCTGACCACAAGATATGGGATTGAAATTTGTTTGAAGATATTCGCTTGGGAACCAACATAATGGCAAGCTACCACAAGTCGCTATTATTGGCATCGACTACAATTTTATGATCTGAATAGGCATCTACCCTCAATTTTCTGAACGGCAAAAGTCCAAAGATTTCCTATTCTGATTACACTGGGTGTTACAGATTGCCTGGTCAAAGGAGGTTTGCATGTTAATAAACACCCGCGACAGCTTTGGGTTGATCACTCGAATTCTACACTGGCTTATCGCAGCATTGGTAATCGGAAACCTAATTGGCGGTGCGGTCCTTTCTTTGTTCGAATCTGGAGGCCTAAGGACGTTTACCTTGTCCGCCCACAAATCCACAGGTGTGATCATTCTCCTGCTGATGACAGGTCGTCTCATTTGGCGATTGTACAACTCACAGCCGCGTGATCTGGGCAATATACCCGCACTAAATTTCATCGCCTATGTATTGCATATTTGGCTATATGTGCTTCTTTTCCTGCAACCCCTGTCGGGCATCCTCATGTCTCAGGCATATGGTTATCCAGTTATCGTTTTCGGACTATTCAAACTACCTTCCTTGATATGGAACAGCCCTGCGCTAGGAGCCATCTTCGGAGAGGTCCATACCGTTGCATCGGTTGTCTTGATCTTGACAATAGCCATCCACATTGCTGCGGCACTGAAACATCACTTCGTCGATCGTGACAACACCCTGATGCGAATGCTCAAAGGAAAGTGACCAACAATTTTGCTGATCCGCTCGACGACCTTCGCTCATTGGCCGGAGCAGCGATCCATTGAGGCATTGCTCTTCATCGAAAAAGAAGCAGCCGATTACCAAAGGGAGAATTAACTGTATGCAGTCAAATCGTAAAGTTAAACTGACCCTCACCCGTCAACCGACGATGGAGGGAGCCGGGGTTCATCTAAACCGCGTTTTCGGCCATGGGCAATCCCCCGAATTCGATCCGTTTTTGATGCTGGACGATTTTCGATCCGATACGCCAGAGCAATATTTAAAGGGATTCCCTTGGCATCCCCATCGGGGCATAGAGACCATCACTTACGTGCTGAAAGGCGATGTGGAACACGGCGACAGCCTGGGCAACACCGGCGTAATCTCCTCGGGGGATGTTCAGTGGATGACCGCTGGCAGTGGCATCATCCACCAGGAAATGCCCAAGGGTGATGCCAACGGTTCTATGCACGGTTTTCAGCTGTGGGCAAATCTGCCGGCGGCCCAAAAGATGATGGCGCCCAGGTACCGTGACATCACAGCCGATCGGATACCGGTGGTCGAGCAGGAAAACGGAACAAGAATCCAGGTGATTGCTGGATCACTTGGTGGTGTTCGGGGCCCCATGGACGACATCGTCATCGACCCAGAATATTTCGACTGCACCGTGCCGGCCGACCAAACCTTTCTCCATCCAGTGGACCCCACGTACACGGCCTTTATATACGTCATCGGTGGTACGGGGCTAACCGATGGCCAATTGCTTGAAAACGGCACGCTGGTGCTGTTTGATGAAGGCGAACAATTGGTTATCAGCGCAGCTAACGAGCCTTTGCGGTTTCTGCTGTTGACCGGAAAGCCGTTGAACGAACCGGTGGCTTGGCGGGGACCGATCGTCATGAATACTCAGGCGGAATTGGAGATCGCCTTTCGTGAATTTCAGGACGGCACCTTTATCAAAGACCAATAAAAGGAGGTCATCCGATAAAAGTACTGATTGCCTATTATTCAATGCCCATAATCTGAAATCTCTGTCGATAGAGGGGAAGACAAGTTTTTGGTTTCCGCTGAGAAGTCGGATAAAATCAGTTCAGCACTATCCAATTAAAAGTAAATCAAAAATTCCCGTTTATGGCACCGGTGCTGATCCCCCCTAATCCGGCCGTACAATCTTTTTCTCAGCCGGAGGGGTAGATCGTCGGCCCAACAAATCTGGTCTGGCCGCCGGATTGGAAGCCCGCATTTACTATTATGCCGGACTGCACAATGCAATCAGTTCATTCATGTCCGATAGGTCTTGAAGGGTCCCTATGGTTTCGACTATTTTCTCGGCATTTTCAGTTGGGATGACCGAGTCGGCCAGATCCATGAATTTCGCCTTCATCTCTGCAAAGGAGAGTGGAAACCCTGGTGACCCTTTTGATTCTTTGATAAATTGCTTGAACGTGGCACCTTGTTTGGTTCTGAGCGTCACGATGGTCTCGAACAGGGGGAGTGTTTCATTCAGCACGACCGTCACCCGCTCCCTAAAAGCCACGATTTGTGGATCATTCAGTTCGCTTTCCGTAAACATCTCCTTACCAACGCGGCCTTTGACGATGGCGATGGCGGCGCAATGCTGAACGCTGAACTTTCCTTCCAATATTTTTTGGGGGTTTTTCCGGTTGACCACGCTGAAGGGCAACGGGCCGAATTCGATCTGAAGCGCTTCAACATCTGCTGCGTCGAAGTTCTCTTTTTCGCGCATGGACTCGATGGCCTGGATGGTCGAATGGGTGGCCAGTGCCGACGCATAGGGCTTAAAGGCAACATTCTGGATGTGGTACTTTGTTCCGAGACCGTCCAGGATATTATTGTTCTCCGACTTGGGGGACAACACATTTTTCAGCCCAAAACGCCCCTCAAAAATTTCATGACTGCTGTCAAAATTCCTTCTTGCCAGGACAACGGACAAAATCCCATCCATGGCTGCCTTCCCGGCGTGAAACGGCTTGCTCATGGTGCCGAACACCTCGCGCAGGCCGCCAACCTGGGTTCCTGTCAGTCCAAACGCATTCACGATCTGTTCTGGAAAAAGCCCCATCAGTTTGGCCACACTGGCGGTGGCGCTGAACCGTCCGATGGTGGCGGTGGCGTGCCATCCATGATCATAATGACTCTGTCCGGCCGCAATGCCGATCCGCGCCGCGATTTCAAAACCGATAATGAAGGCTGTGATAAAATCCTTGCCGGAAGCCTTCATATATTCTGCGGCAGCCACGGCCGCCGGCGCCAGACATACACTGGGATGGATGCCGGCATCTTTATGCGTATCGTCGAAATCCAGCGCATGGGACATGGTGCCATTGGCAAGCGCGGCAAAGAGCATATTGGTCTTCACCCCTTTGCCAATGATGGTCGCATGGGGATTTCCGCCGGCGATATCGATCATATCCAATAAAATATCGCACACCGGTTCCTTGGCTCCGCCCAGGGTTACCCCAATCCAGTCCAGCAGGCAGAGCTTTGCAAAGCGGTGGATATCCCTGGGAATATCCGCATAAGCGGTTTCATGAATATAATCTGCAAATCGTTTGGCAATGGTCATATCCTTATTAACCTCGCTTTGAGGGGATTCAAATGGTCCGGTGTCAACCGGGCGGGATTACCACATGCTATACCGCAGTTGGCTTCCGAAAAGACGGTAATGCCCACCATGACGTCGGTTTTACGGGAGGTAACAGGGTAGATTCCCATGACCAAAGACGGATCAAGGGCGATGCCGTTTTTGTAATCCATGCCGGTCCAGACAATGCGGCCCACATTGCGACCGATAAACGTGGCCACTTTTCTCAAGCCGGTAAGCAGCTACGATACGACTCAAGTCAGTCGCTCACGGTCTGAATTACGGTATAATCCCACCGGCTAAGGATTCGTAGACGCGATACGTTGTTTCTTTACCAAGCAAGGTATCCACTTGTTTTTGCAGTTCCACGCGCTGATCACTTTTCAGCCAACGGTTCCAGTCGTCCAAACTGTTCCATGTGCTCATGACAAGGAACTCACTTGGATCATCCAACCTTCGGAATGTCCTGCCGGTAATGTACCCCGGTTGCGTTGTTGCCAGTGAGCGAAGTTTAACAATCAATGGTGCAAGGTTTCTGACTTGATCCTGATTGGTAAGGGTGCGTTTGATCATAACTGAGACTGTCATGATGCCCTCCTTTTGCCGGACTTCAGTCAATGTGGGATGCACTACATTTCAATGTTAGCCTTCACGGACTTTCCTTGTCAATCTCGTAACCATTTACCCGTTCCTTATAGGCCCGGGTACTGTTTTGGCCTTTCACCGGGGTGAGGCTTCTGATTGGCTGCCGCTTTGATAATCTTGAGGATGCGACTGCGTTCGTTCCGTCGATTTGGCCTTTGGAAATTGGCAATATATTGTTGGTGGCTGAACGGAAAAAACGAATTAAAGTGCCGATATTAAAGAGCTAATAAAATATCTATGACCTTTATGTGAACCACGGATAATGAATAACTATCGGTCTGCATGGGAAAAAGTGTGTTTTCGAGTCGCCGGCCCCGCCTTTTTAACCAGGTAGACCCGACTGTTTTCTTCAACGAAATCGACCTCTGCCGACGGTACGATCCCAGCTTTTCGCGAATTGCGCGTGGAATGGTGACCTGCCCTTTTCATTTGTTATAATTTGGTATGATATTTCAATACTGAAATGGAGATTTCGCGATGATATTTGAACATGCCAGCGTCTTTAGAACACGCTTGCATAAAAAAGGCAGAGCCTCGTTAAAGGCTCTGCCCATTCAGCCGCCGTATCAGCGGATTAAATTCCTGTTGCCAATTTATTCGAAGCTCTGCCGTTTACCGTGCCCTCAGATCCTACAGGAGGCTTGCGATTCCCGGCCAGCCACGCATCTGTTGATGAAGTAACCTAGCGCTACCAGAGTAATTGCAGTTCCAATCATGGGGCACCTTCCTTTCATTTATCCCGCCACATCGATTCCCATGTCACAGCCCAGATGCTCGTCTTTGTTTTCACACTCGAAGTTTCTTTCACGGGTGTCAACGTGTCCTTCGCTCTTGTCATCAAAGTAGTCCTGAGTTCTATTCTCGGCCATATTATCACCTCACTGGATTTTTGTTTGGGTTGTTTCATCTTGCTTGAAATAAAGTTAAGACATCGAGCGCATGAGGCAATGTGAGCCGGTTGGCTGGGTGATGGCAGGTTAATACTATCACTTAAAAACGCAATAAATCCTACTTTAACAGGACGCCCTCGGTCGCGTAAGGATTCAGAAACTGCCGTCTCCAGAGAAGTTTTCTATCAACATCACTCAACCCGGCTTTCTGGCAGACGGCGTCCCAATGCTGTTCGATGACGGCAACCAGGTTGCCGAATATTTCGCGGGCTTTGTCCTCGGAAAGAAGGAAGTTGTGCGCAGTCTGCAGGCAGGTTTTAAGCTGGCTCAGGTTGTTATTGCCGTGGATAAGCATGGCCTGCGAGGCCTCTTGACCGGTACGACCCTGGGGACAGATATCGTAAGCCGGCGTCAGGGTCAGCGCCTTGCCGTCCCAGAACGCCGCGTGGTTTCGTGCATGATCATCGGTATTACCGCACAGGATATTGAAGACGAGCCGGGAAAACGTAAGCGTTCACGGGATAGGCACGGCAAGGATCAAATCCACGCAAGATCAGGAATCGATTTTTGGAAATAGGCTTTGACGCAATCCACAAGAACAGGAAAAGTTGCCTTTGCTTTGATACGGCAAGTTTCTCTTAGAGATAAAACACGTTCCACCCAGCGGTTTCCTTTTTCGCTTTGTGTGCCAAGGCTGCGTTTTCTCCACAGCACACCAAAGCGCAACGCTCTTTCGGCACGATTGTTGGTGGGCTCAACGCCTTCGTGATCCATGAAAACCCAGAGGTTATCAATTTCCCGGATGATTTGGCGTGCGAGTCTACCGGCATCGGTCTCATCAGATTCCCAAAGGGTGACGGTAAACAGAAAGAAGGTATAAAAATCCGACCACTTCTTTGGGGCGGGAGGCTCTTTGGCAAAATGGACCAGTTGCCTCAACCAGCCAGCGATGATTTCTCCAAAGCGTCGCAAATCGGCCTTTTTCCTTTCCGCGAGTGCGTCGGCTTTGCGAATCAGATGGGCCAGACACGTTTGGCGGTTGACCCATTTACGATACAGACCATATCCATCGCTGACAAGGATTCCTTGCCAGTCCTGGATCAGGTGATCGAAGGCTTCTTTGGATCGATGAGGATCGATGCGATAAAAGGCGACCCGCTCATTGACCATGGCCCACAGCCAGTGCAAATCGTTTTCCCTGAACCATGAGGTCTCGTCGATATAGTTGCACCAGAAGCTGCGGGCGATCCGCCCGATCTCATCATACACCGGCAGCAGCGCTTCGGCGTTACGGTCGACGAGTTTTTGGATAGTTCCTGTAGAAATAGGGATTTGCAGTACGGATTCGCAAAACTGCTTGACGTCGTTTCTGCTCATCGCCTTGATGCCGCTCAGTTCTCCGACCAGGGCGGTAAAACGCGGGCCATAGCCGGTGGCCTGTTCCGGTGGAAGCTGGGCTTTGACGGTTTTGCCGCAGTTGGGACAGTCGCATTGCTGGAGAATAAAGTGGCTGACTTCCATCTCGATCTTAGGCAGTTCAATACGTTGGTGGACGTAAAACGGCTGCATTTGCTTTGGATCAAAGTGTGTATTTCCGCATGAGCAACGTTTCGGCATTAACCATTTGGAATCAGTCGGATCCAGTATTTGCTGCTGATGCGCCTTGTGACCTTTTTGTCCGCCCTTGGAACGATTGCTCTTTTTCTGTTTGCGTTGCTTTTTAGCAAAAGGCGGGTCTGAAGATGGCGGTTTGCTGGAATTATGAGAATTTTTTTGGGTACTCACTTCAAGCTTTTCAATGCGCTTTTCGTGGGATTCGACCTGCTTCTGCATATCGTCCAGCGTACGTTCCAGGTACATAATGTAATGCCGCACCATCTCTGGTGTCTGTAGCCAATCGAGCTCTGAGAAGGGTCTTTTGAGTGCCATGAAAAGCACTTTATCATAGGTAAAATAAAAAATCTAGCGATTTTTTCAATTATTTCAGACAGTTGCTGATGGCTTGTTTTTTCTTTTGTTTTCTGATGGTTACGACTGGAGGGTAAACATCCAGAATACCCCCTGAACGCTTACGGGAAAACAGTTCCTTCAGTGTATGCCTTGGATCGGTAAAACGGTGGCGGATAATCTCAGATAAGGTTTCATAACTGGCGTAACGCGCCATCATTTCATCCAGACCCAATATCGTCAGGGCTGATACCATTGCCTTTCGTGCCCATTTATCACCTTTGGCCACGCGGTCGAAGCGCTCGATCAGGAGTACATCCCTGCTTGCCGCCCGGGTCAGTTTTACAGGCGCCACGTCCAGCCCGGCCAGTGCCGCCAGGCGCATGGCAATGAATTCGGCCTTGACGACGCTGTACAGATCTGAGCTGGAAGAAAACTTGGCCACGTATTTTTTGTCCTGGTCCTGAATCAGGGCCTTTGGCCGTGCCCCGCCGATGGAACTGCCATGGAACAAGGCCTGATCCAACTCCGGTGTCAGCGGCTCGCCTTTTTCGACCCGCTCTGCGGATTCGATCAATTCCTCCAGACTGACATTTTCAGCGGTACGCGGCATGTATTCAGTGGGTGAGCGCTGAAAATCAAGCGCACCGATCCGGTCCGATCCAGACTCCAGGAGGTAGGTCAGCTCATCGAGCTCGGCTGTGTCCGTAGCCGCTCCTTTACCCCCCAGCTTCCTGTTGATAATCACGCGCCGGCCCCATGCATCGGGCGCAGCATCCCGGATACAACCGGGTATGGTCATGCCCTCGGGCAAAGGCAGTGCCCCTGGCTTTAAGGGCAACTCAGGTTCATAAATCGCTATCGCGGGATTGCTGCCTCCAATCCGATTCAGGTAGCTTTTACCGTAGTTGAAATCGCATATAACCCATATGATACCCTTATGGGTTATATATGCTTATTTTTTCGGGAAGCATTATCCTTTTGGGTCAATTTGTCTCGCGCGAAGACGCTAAGCCGCTAAGATGAAATTAAATTTATCGCGTAACGCCGATATCGGGCAAATTGGCCATTTTTGGATGAACACTAACTAAAAAGGCAGAGCCCCGTTCGAGGCTCTGCCCATTCAGCCGCCGTATCAGCGGAATCAGCGGATTAAATTACTGTTGCCAATTTCTTCGAAGCTCTGCCGTTTATCGTGCCCTTAGATCTTACAGGAGGCTTGCGATCCCCGACCAGCCATACATCTGTTGATGAAGTAACCCAGCGCTACCAGAGTAATTGCAGTTCCAATCATGGGGCACCTTCCTTTCGTTTATCCCGCCACATCGATTCCCATGTCACAGCCCAGATGCTCGTCTTTGTTTTCACACTCGAAGTTTCTTTCACGGGTGTCAACGTGTCCTTCGCTCTTGTCATCAAAGTAGTCCTGAGTTCTATTTTCGGCCATATTATCACCCCACTGGTTTGAAAATTCTCTGTTTGTTTGTTGTTTTGTTTCTTCGTCTTTCTTGGACAAAAGATATGACATCGAGCGGATGAGGCAATGTGAGCCAGTTGGCTGGGTGATGGCAGGAGAATCCTATCACCTGAGCGGAAAGCCATCCGCCGGAGACAGAGGATCTTTCAAGGATGAATTAATTTCGGAGCCGGAAAATAGGTCCGGTATCTGGCCACGCCCCGCGTCATCAGGGGAAGACCGAGGACGGCAGCCTGTGCGCCAATGAAAAAATCGGGGAGCGGTGATGTTTTACTGCCGCTGCGCTGACGGGATGTCATGAAAGCCTTACCTGCCAGAAACAAGGCTTCACGGGGAATCGGCACGATCTGGAACCCGGCTGTGCCAACTGCTTGCTCCAGATCCTCGATCCGCTCAAACCCGATCGATATCTCACTGTAGACGACCGGGCTGATGTACAAGCGACCATGACTGGCGTAATGCTCAAGTTTGGTTTCTGACCACTGCGCCCATTTCGGATCATCCAGAAACAGGTCCAGGATAACATTGGAATCGATGAAGATTCCGCTCATCCATCCCCCCGGGTCAGCGCCATAATCTCATCGGTGGTCATGTTTACCGTGGCCACGCCACGAAGTTTGGAAAAAGTGTGTTTTCGAGTCGCCGGCCCCGCCTTTTTCACCAGGTAGACCCGACTGTTTTCTTCAACGAAATCGACCTCTGCTGACGGCACGATCCCCAGCTTTTCGCGAATTGCGAGTGGAATGGTGACCTGCCCTTTGGTTGTCACGCGCATGTTTTATCCTCCGACAATGGTTGTAATACCAACAAAAATATTACCCTTTTAATGGAATGTCAATCAGCATGGGTGCCACCGCTTCTGCCTTGTGTTGCTGGAATTCAGACAGGATGTACTCGGTTTTCGGAGACCGCGGCCCCAGGCTTCTGCCGTTCCCTTCTCGATCCACGCTCCTGAACAGATACTCCCGACCGGCGGATTTTTTCCAGTGCATCCCCCCTGGTAAGCCTGCGATTCCTTCAGCGCCGCTGTCAGCGCGTCATAGAAAGGTGAAACGCCTGTTAAAGATAATAAGGTCGAAACACTCAACTTTGCATCATTCCGCCGCAGGCCGGAATCCAGTCATTACAATGCTTTCTTATAAATCTTTGCGTTCTTCGCGGCTTCGCGTGAGACATCAGGTAATTAAAACCATCCGCCCCCCATTTTCAGCAATCAACGGCTCCAGTCAGTCCTGTTTTTCACTCAAAAGCAATTTAATTTGTCTGGTTTTTTTAAGATGAAGAAAATTCCAACGATCTTTCTATCAGTGGCCAATAGGAACGGTCCAGTCCTCAATCGACAGACGGTGTTTGACCATACTGAACGCTTTATCATTCGTGACTAATATCGCTCCAACGGCAACCGAATGAGCAGCGATGAGCGTGTCCATTGTCCCAAGCGGAGTCCCTTCACTCTCGCAGGAAGCACGTAGTCGAGCGTATGCCTTTGCAGCGCTTGAATCCCACGGTAATATTTCGACACGAATTAAAAATTCTTTGACTACTACTGGCAGGCGCCTGGCTTCCGGTTTTTTAGCAACACCATGAAGCAACTCTGCCTGAGTGATTGATGAAATACAAACACTTTCCATCGGCACATCAACCAAACGCTTTCGGACTTCGGCTGGCTTTCCCTTAATAATGTAGCTGGCAGTGTTAGTATCCAGCATATAAAGTGGCATTTAAGCCTCCATTAAAATAAATCCCGGTCCGGCGGCAGGTCGTTGTCGCGATCAGCCATAAAATCCTGCGGCACTTCATTTGTATCTGCCAACTCGAAAAAGTCATTCCAGGATTCCGGCTTACGCGAGAGCACGATATCGCCGGAAACAGGATCTTTTCGAATAAAGACTTCTTTGCAGTCGAAACGAAAAGCTGATGGCAAGCGGACGGCTTGACTGCGGCCATTCATAAACAGCTTGGCAATATGGCGCATAGCAAACACCTCCTTTTGACGGTGAGATATTGTAGTGGCTCCTTGATGCACATCACAATATATATCACGCATTGTAATATATCAAGATATATTACAACATCAATATAGGCTATACCTTACAAGGATGGTTCGATGAAATTCTCGACGATCTGCCCCTGGGAGGTTAGGTCCATGATCGAAAGGAGGAGAAATGGATGGTATCATCATGCATAGGAATACTGGACTTCCCTTTCAGACATGACATCGGAACGGAAATAACTGCTTATGAATCCTGGCGTGTTCATCCCATAATTCTCTATGATTCGAACAACCGCCAGATTCGAGAATCCCATGGCCGTGACTTTTATATTTTCGCGTTCTTCGCGGCTTAGCGTGAGACATTATGCCCCCCATTTTGGCACCGAAGTTTCCGGCCGGCCCGTTTTTACCCCTTCTTTTGAGGAAGTTCTAATCAATGAGTTGCTCAACACTGATATCCATGGCATCGGCAAGTTTTTTCAGAGTGCTTTTCCTGGGGGTTGAATCTCCCCTTTCCAGCCGTGCAAGAGAAGGCTGCCTGATTCCTGCCCGGTCGGCAAGTTCTTCCTGGGTAAGTCCGAAGTGCTCACGCCAGGCCTTTATCAGCGTATCCCCCCTGACGTTTGACTTAACAACATCGTTGGGAAACCAAAGTCAGAGTCGTCAGTATCAATCTGGTTCCGCAATAAGCGCTGGTATTCATCCCACGGGATAACAGCAAATGCCGGCTTTCCGTCCTGGGTGATGATCTGATGGTTAGTATGTTCGTTCATTTCTTTTCTTGGCCTCCTGTATCGCGATGATTTGGACCTCTTCCTCGCTATAACACTTCGTCAATTTTATTTGTTATAATTTGGTATAATTTTTCACGCGAAGACGCCAAGCCGCTAAGATAAAAATTATAGAAGAACGATGGATTCTGGGATATTTACTGGCAGTGGTGGCGGAACGCTCCCCTATGGAGACCTCGAAACGATGAAAACGGCACTCCTTTTGATACTTTACCTGGTCGCTCTCTTAAACCGCCCTTTTCGGGCCAAAAAACATCGGTTTAAGGCCGTAAAACAGGCCTGTTTTTCAGCTAAATCCTTAAAAATGAGGTCTCTATCTTGGGCGACTCAGCGTCTTTACGGGCCTGTTTTCGACCTGCCCCCCCACCAGTCAGGCATTCAGTCTGGTTCGACCCGGCGTCAATGGTGGTAAAATGCGAGCATGTCATGCCGCGGCGATTTTTACTGTGTTCCTGCCTGATTCCTTTGCCCTGTAAACGCCATTGTCCGCTGAAGCAACAAGTTCATCAAGTGCCAGGTCAACCCCTTTCCGATTAGCAAGGCCGATGCTGACAGTTAATCTGAGTCTTTCTTTTCCCGTATCAATATCAGCATTTTCAATTGTTTTTCTTATACGCTCTGCAATTTTTTCTGCAGTTTCAAGGCCAGTATTCGGCAGAAGCATTAAAAATTCCTCCCCGCCATAACGTCCCACAATATCATATTCTCTTACCTGGGATTTCAATAGTTCTGCAACAGCCCGGAGGGATTTATCACCTGCATCATGCCCATGATTATCATTTATCCTTTTAAAATAATCGATATCAATAAACATCAGGGATACAGGTTCCAAGGTTCTTCTCGCCCTGGAAATAATATGGCGGGCCTGTTCATTAAAAAAACGTCTGTTTGAAATCTGTGTCAGTTCATCAATCCTGGCAAGTGCATTGAGCTTTTTTCTTAACAGATCTATTTCATAGACAGACTTGATATAGGGAAAGGTTACAAGCGGCGCAACCAGAATCGGGGTTATGATGTGCATTGTAATCAGTATTCCTGAACATTGATAATGGTTTCCCAGCTTGATTACAAGAATACCAATAAGGAGTGATAAAATAACAGACAGAATTGTGCAGAGAAAAACGATTGTACCAGTATTGTAGCGTGACAGTAAAAACCTGCTCATCAACTCGAATATCATAAACAAATTGCCTTTTAAGAACAGTTATTTTTGTCTGCCCTACTGGAGGGGATTTGAAGTGAGGGAAACGCCTTCACCTATAATACGATCTTTAGCCTCGAAAATCAAAAAAAAATAGTACCCAAACTGTACATCTTTATTGACATTTTTATCTTAATTCCTGGTTGTTGGCGTAGCCCGTCCCAAGCCACCCGAGCCCCACTGTGTTACCTTCCCCTAAGGACCACTGGGTCGGCACCCCGGAAGGGTGATTTCGGAGATCAATAGCGGGTCTGCGCTTCCCCCTGTCAACACTTCACGTGCAACCCCGCGATTGACCGCGCATGACTCGGGGCCATGATTGAGAAGTTCTTTTTTCATTTAGGGTTCTTTCATCTCATACTCTATTCCGGTTTATCCCAACGCTTTCGGTCCGACAAGACACCTAAAGAAACAACCATTAGTTCTTCATATTTTCCGTATACTTACATTGGGGATAACCTTTACACCCCAAGAAAGGACCGTAAGGACCGACGCGTTCGACCAACGGTTGACCGCATTTTTTACATATTCTGTTTTCACATAGACCAGCGCTCCCTTTAATGATGTCCTTACCGGGTTTGAAATGCCCTCCATTTTTCGCAGACCTGCGCACAGACCGGTTTAGGTCAACAGCCCACCCACAATTCGAAAGGCATTTGAAGAAGGGACCGTAGCGCCCCCTTGTATGAAAAACCGAGGGTGCACCACACGCTTCACAGACAGGGTTCTCCTGCGCAACCAAAAGCGTCATTACATCCCCGTCTTTCTTTCCGGGACGATTTCTATATAAGGTATATTCCGCTGCCGAGCGGCAGGCTTCACGGCTTTTGATGCGCATCATGCGTTCTTCGGTTCTTCCCCCATAGGAAAGCGGGTTGAGTGATCCATGCCAAAGCACGTCATCATCGATGAAGCACTCTTTTTGATGGATACTGTATCGAAGATCCACGGTCACCCCCAGTCGCTGAAGAAGGCAAAGGGCTTCGTTTACCGAATCGGCGGGGATCGATCCCTGATTTGCCGGAGGTCGGGTCACCACACGAATTTTTACCCCTTCGCTTATTTTCGCACGCAGCATATCTGAGAGAAAGCCCACACGGGAAGGAGTACAGAATCCTGAGAAAATAACCACCGTTTTTTTCGCGTTCCTGAGATCATGCAAAAAGGCATCGTCAAAAGATTCATCATTGAACAGCCCGGTCTTCGAAGAATCGAACCGAATCTGGCCAACCTCGGATGGCAGGGGAATGCGACCCTGATCGTTCGGGCCTAAACCAAGGATCGTCTCCAGCGGCACCACGCTGCCGCGATCTTCCATCATGCGCAGCACATCACGAAGAAAGGCATTGCCGGGCAACTTGGACTCCAAATACATGCGATTGGCAAAAACCACGAGATGACCTCGCGGGCGGCTCAGGGCTACATTCAAGAGCTTTGGCCCATCATCATCTAAAACGTTGGCCTGTAGGAATCTGCCCGGCTTCCACATGCCATAGCCATCCGTGGTATCGAAAATAATGGTCTCTTTTTCGTTGCCCTGAAAACGATGGACAGTACCGCAGGCCACGCTATGCATTCCCATTTCGCCAACTATTTTGGATAAAAATGTGGCTTGGGCGGTATATGGCGAAATCACACCCATATCGTTGATTCCGGTAATGCACCCCTTTTCCTTTAAATGCCAGCACAGGTTTCGAACCCCCACGGCATGGAGCACGTTATACCGCGAGTAGGTGTTGGGCTTGATGTTGGCAAACGGGGTTTGATCCGAGGTGTCCACCAGGGTCAGTGGATTACGCAGTATATCAGGATAAGAGGCAGCAGGGGTTCTCGCGTTTACGCTGGCATCGGTTTCCAATGCATCGCTATAAAATATCCGGTTGACGATGTAGCAAATATCTTCCGCCATGCGATACTGCCTGGTAAGGCGGGCAAGGTTATCCGGGGAAATCCCTTTCCCTACGGCCTCGGTAATACCGACCTTGGTAAAAATATCCTGCCCCATCCACGTTTTGACGAAAGGATCCCGTGAAGCGATAATGGGAGGGAGTTGCCTGAAATCTCCGGCCACAACCACCTGCCTGGTCGCGAGTCCGACCACGTACCCCACGGCGGGAAGAGGCAGCATGGATGCTTCGTCCACGACGACGGTATCGAATGATTGAAAGGCGTTGGGTTTTAAATAGGCTTGCGTGGCCGTGGAGGCGATGACCCGGCAGGACTTTAGCACCTTTTCTCTGATTCCGGCCAATTCCTGTGTGATTTCCCTGATTCGATTGCTAAAGACATCCCGCTGCTGTTGATAAGCCGAAATCTCTTTTTGAAGGCGCTCCAACTGAATACCACGCAAAGTGGCGTCCAATGCACGTATTTCTTTATCGAAAAGTTTTGTTTCGTTCTCGATCGCTTTGCAGTTTGCCAGTTGTTTTTGGCTTGCATCTTCCACATTTTTGATGTGGATTTTTTGGCTTTCAACCAGCGCTTCAATATTAACCGGATTCAGGGCGGTAAAAAAACGTTTGAGCGTTCCTGCAGATTGCGCCCTGGCCAATTTTCGTTCCAGGTCATCAAGCTGGATTTTTGCGTCAAAATGTTCTTGATTAATGCGTTTCAGTTTGTCGTTTGCGAATGCCAAACGCTCCAGACACGCGTTTTTTTGATGTGCCAGGGATGCGCGTTTTTCCCATTGGGCCATAAGGCGACGGTTGGATTCATTCTTTTCATCCAGCTTGGCCATATGCTGCTGGAGATCGACGTTCTCCTTCTCAAGGGGTTCGGAAAGTCGCGCAACGATCAGCACGGCATCAACATAGCCTCCGAACCGCGCTTTCAGCTCCTCTTTGACCATTTGGCCAAACCGTAGAACAGCGCCATTTTCAAACGCCTCACAAGTGCACTTCAACCGTTCGCACAGTTTTTCGAGCAATGCATCCACGGCCTGGTTGGTGTTGGATACGATGAGCACCCGCAAACCGGCCCGGTAATAGGCTTCCACGATGTGGGCCAGGGTCAAGGTCTTCCCGGTGCCGGGTGGCCCCCAGAGATAGGACACCTCGTTACAACATGCTGTTTTTAGTGCACTGAACTGGGAAGCGTTGAGACTTCCACGCGGCAACTGTGTTTCAGAAAAGGATAAGGTTTGGACGCTTTTTGCCCCATGGCTTTTTCCAACATGGGAAGGTCCCGTTTTGTCTTTTCCTCACCCACCGAATCAAAACGCGCCTTGAGGCGCAGAAGCAGGAAGGTCGTATCGCTGCGAATTTTTGCAAAAGGAAGGTGCGGCCCCATGTCCGATTCAATGGAGATAAGAATTCGCTCATCGGTTACCGACACCACCGTGCCTTCTTTGTCTCCATCGCCGGTCACCAGAACAACCGGCATGTCATCCCTCAGATTCACCCCATTCGGGTTGGCGAAGGCGTATATGTGGCCTTCACTGTTTGATTCCAGCCGTTCTCCTTTGGCCAAATCGATCGTTGAGGCGAAACGTTGTCTTTTCTCAGCCTCGATCTCGAAGTTGATCGCCTTGATGAAGTTGGTGATCAGATCACGGGAATTTTCTGATTTTTCATTCATTCAAAGTCCCTGATGGTAGATCAGATAGGATGTCTCTCACTGTAGGTACGCCCTATTAGCATCTGATACTTACCTTAAGTCCACTGGTCTTTGGCTTCTCATCAAGAAAATATACGATTGTTTCAACGTTTCCTCTCATTTTCAATACCGCTCTTTCCGGTGCCACGAAAAATTATCCTGCCCCGGCCAGAAGTGTTCGATCTCCGGTTTAAAAATAGATCGATCCATGAGCGTGAGGATATGCCCTGGTATGTTGCTGTCAATGCGTACACAATCGGAGACCAGTACCTCGTATTTTTTGCCGACGCTCATCAGCCCCTCACCGAATGACCAATGGCAAAGCAGGCAGAGGCACAGGCCGTTGGTGGGAAGGTCGTCCTTGCTCTCACTCCAGGGAACAATGTGGGCGGCTTCCACAACGGTATGTCCCTCTGGCGTCTGCATGCGAATGCCGCACAGGGCGCAGCGGTAGTCGTAAATGCTGACGATGGCTCTTCTGAAACCGGCATCCCTGACTTTTTCCTTCTGCGACGGGATATTCTGCTTCCCGTAATCGTCCGGAATCTGCTTCAACTGCAGTATTTCGTTCTTGTACCGCCCTGATATGTAATTCACTAATCCCAGCTCATAGGAAATTGTCTTAAAAGTTTAATATATAAAGTCCTTGAACCTTTCCCATCGTCGTTCCAGAAGATCGGGTGACGGCCGCAAGCTTTTTGTTTTAGGTATAATTATTTGTTGATTATGCATCCCCTGAAGTCCGTGCTTAAGCATAGGACCGTCAGTTTCATCACGGACGTCCTCACGGACCTCGATGATATAATCCGGTCTGATGCCAATAATAGATCGATCGAAAGCCGCATGATGAAGCTTGCAAAGACATAGACCATTTTTAACTACTGGCAGACCGTCTTTTTCGTTGTCAGGGATAATGTGAGCGGCATCTAACAGCTCCCTGTACTGGTGCTCTTAAGTCGGCACAGCGCACATTGGCTTTGGTAAGCATCGAGTACCCGCTCCCTAAATCCTCGCTGGTGCAACCTTATCCTCACAGATGAAGTAATATATTCGCGTCGAGCCACATCGCTGTTATCATGAATGGCATCGACATCCGCCATACCAAGCATCTTGCTCTTTACAATTGTCATATCATCAGCGGCGACGGTAAAGGACAAAGAAGAGGGATCGTCACCCACAATGAATACTGGCCAAACCACAAGGTATTTTCCAGGGACGATACCGTGAAAGTAGATTAAGGGCGTTTTAAATTCATTGCCTTGCGGAGGCTAATATTTTCATGGTGCTGGGGGTTAACGCCCCGATATTTATATCTCAGCAAATGGTCATTGCCAAAACTGTCATTGTAGGGACTTTTAGGTGAAGTGGTGATGCTCAGCGGTATTTCCGAGAGGATTTTGGGTTTGAATATACCTTGCGGCCCGATAAACTTCACATTCTTTCCTCGAAAATCGAATCCATGCCCAAGAAGCTCCCGAGGAAGGACATCACCATAGGTTGCCTCCTGTTCGGCCAGCCATTTGAAAGCCGCCAAGCGCACTTCAGTATCCAGTTGTTTTCTCAAGTTATCCTTTCACGATCCACTCAACATTTATCAAATACTTTTCAAGCCCAACTAACCGTTCTCAAATCAAAATATTGAAAGCAAAGTTTGATTCTTTCCTCGTATCCAATATTCCTTGCAGGTTAAAAAAAGATTATTTAAAGTTCCCTTCATTTTAAAAACCGCTCTTTCCGGTGCCGCAAAAGATTATCCTGCTCCGGCCAGAATTGTTCGATTTCCGGCCTGAAAATCGGTCGATCCATGAGAGCCAGGATATGCCCCAACATGTTACTACCTGAATTTTGCATGAAAATCTTCATCACACTTAGAAATACAATTATTTCCAATGATATATGGAAAATTCAAAAGTAGAACAAAAAAGTAGTTTCCGGCTAAACTTTTGCATTAACCATTTGTAATTTCATTTTTTTCCCATAATTTGAGTTAGCTTCGCTCATTGGCCAGCAACGGAGCTCGTTCTCAATTTGTGTACGTAGCTGCCTTACACGACGGATAGATACTTTTTCGTTAAAATGTTTTCGACAATATATTGCCAGCAGTAGGTATGTAATTAATCCGGCAAGGATTTGGACCATCAGTCCGTGGGGGCTACGGGCAATCAGATGATAAACTTTAAGATGCCTTTTCCACCAGGCAAAAAAGTTCTCGATGTCCCAGCGGAGCTTATAGGCTTGGGCAATTTGCTCAGCTGACAAATCATAGCGATTAGTGGCAATCCAATATTGAATGCGGTCGACTTCGTAGCCCACTAACCGTAATGGTGTTTTGCTCTGGTTAACACCGTTGGTACCCAAAAGCACCATGGCGTCGAAAAAAACAATGCTGCCGGCTGGCACAGGATTTTGAGAGATGATTGTTTTGGTCGTGCTGGCTTTGATCCGGCAGATATAAAACTTGTTTTCTTGTTGCCATTGGTCAAACAGATCGTGGCACTGGTATCCTCGATCCAGAACGCCTGTTTGGCCTTCGGAGAGTATTTTGGAAACGAAAGGTCTTTCAGCACCGTTACCGTCGGTCAGGTACACCTTTTTGGGGATGGATTGGTTCAGATCAAGGCCGACATGTACCTTTGCTTTTTTGACTCCTTTACGGTAATCGGCCCAGAGCATGGAAAAAGTGCCATCAATTAAAGAACCGTCAATGCCAACAAGGTTCCCAAGTTCTTCATGAGCCTTGGGTAAAATCTTCGAGGCTTGAGCTTGGAGATTTTGAAATACGTGCATGAATTGATCGAGACCCCGACTGTTGGTGGCTTCAGAAAAGCTGCTTTTTTCAATTCCGTCTTCAGGAGCAATGTGTTCTCTGGCAAAGTCATCCTCCTTGAGCGTTTGCAGCAGATGCTGAGCAGATGTATGTTCTTCCAGATGGAAAAAGACCAAAGCCCTGAGTTGGTCTTCGAAGGACATTTTTAGCTTTCGGTTTCCTCTGGATTTAAGTTCAGGCATATCATTCATGGCCTCAAGGGCGGGTTTCAAAAAATCAGCAAAAGATAAAGAACTTGGTGCTTTAAACGGGCTAAACGCGCGCGGCATGTATAACCTCCTGGTTTTATTAGTTATACAAAACCGCGATTCACATTAGCCGCTATTTGTCAAGCAAAAAAACACATTTTTTAAAATTATGTCGGTTAGTTAAATGCAATTTCCTATCCGGAAGTTACTGATTCATAATGGATTATCCCGAAAGCGCATTTGGTTTTGCCAAATCTAAAAGTGCTTTCAAATCGTTATCTATTGATTGCCAATCCTGATTCAGGTTGATGGTGTATATCATCACCTTGTGACTTTCCACCGTATAATTCAAACACAACTCCTTTTGCACAGTGGGGTACAGCAGAACCCCTGTACAATTAGTGTTGACGCCGCCTTGTCTCTCCAGATTCTTAAGATATGCAAAAATCTGATAGAAATGTTGAGAACGGATTTTCTCTGCGTCGTAGTGGCTGGCCAATGCTTCCCTATAAAACTTGGTATCGATGACAACTTTGAATCCATGCCCCTCGATGGAGATATCCGTGACCATCTTCGGTAAATAAACCTGAGATGCCTCATCCATGGCTTCGGCCTGCCATAAGATATCCTCACGCCCCACCTTGAACCCTATTGTCTCCAACCTGTAGAAATTGCGAACAAAATCTTCAAACAGTGCGGCCATTCGTTTTTCGTCGTCTTGGAAAAAGTCCCTGAACTTGCTCTTTCCCGGTGACTCGGAAGCCAACAGGTTATCAAACACCAACTCACAGATTTTCAGCAGAAAATCATAAAAAGCATTGTTGCGATGAAGCTGAACGCGGCTGAATACGGCATATGACAATTTAATGGGATCAACTTCATTAAAACGGCGGTAGAGTCCAATCAGCCTGTCTTTTAATTGGGAGTCAAGGCTTTCCACACGGATCATGGAAAGTAACGTCGTTTTCAAAATCCGGTTGTGCAGGATATTATGGTTCAGTTCATCGAATTCGCAGTGTGCAGTGGCCTTATTGAGCAAGTTGCGCTTTATGGTGGGGCTGAAAAGCAGTTTCCCTTTGAGGCATCGCACATCCTCGGAACAATCGACGTAACCACGATCCAGCCCTCTGCGTAAAAGGTGCTGGACACCACCACAGAGCACCTTGGCAAACAAGTCCACCAGACTGGTGCTATCGATTCCAGAAACATCGATCACATCCCGCTCGTCCAACCGGTTCCAAGCATAGCAAAGCAGGTAATAGATGTTCTGGATGGGAATTTTGCTGTCTTTAATCATGCCAATAGCAGGTCAATGCGTTTCTGGACTTTATCCGGATCATCGAACCAGTATTCCTCAAGTAACGGTTCGATTTCCGTGCGGACTACATTCTCATACCAGGTGCTGTTAAATTTTTGGTTGCTGTTCACAGTGCAGAAATAACTGTGCCCGATACAATACCCGCGGCCGAGATTTTTATGGTCCTCGGTAATTCGATCATTCAGCTGCATCATCCTGCCGATGACCTTGTCCACGATCGACGTCTCGACACCATGGTCGACAAGATACCGCCTGAACTTATCATTTTTAAAACCCGGGTTCAGGGTAATGAAGCCGAAGCGCCTCCTTAGTGCATAATCCACCATGGCAAGCGACCGGTCTGCCGTATTCATTGTTCCAACGATGTATACATTATCAGGGATATAGAAGGTGTCGTCTAAATCCTGCGCATAGGTCAAGGGTATGGCAAAATCCGGCCCCCTCTTATCACCTTCTACCAGCATGAACATTTCACCGAAGATCTTGCTGAGATTGCCGCGATTGATTTCATCGATGATAAAAACATGAGGATCGGCAGTATTTTTCTGGGCTTTGCGGCAAAACTCATAGAATACACCATTTTTGAGTTCGAACCGACCATCACTATTGGGTCTGAAACCCTGCATGAAGTCCTCGTAGGAATAAGACTGATGGAACTGAATCATGGCCACCCGACTTTTATCAATCAGCCCCATCAGCGCATAGGCAATGTGCTTTGCGATGAATGTCTTGCCCACCCCAGGAGGTCCTTGAAGGACAATATTCTTTTTTAACTTCAATATGTGGATAATCCGATCGAATTTAGCTTCATCTAAAAAAAGATCATTCAGCTCTTTCTTTTTGTCATAGATGGAGAGAGGGTCTACTATAGGCGGTGTTGCGCCAATCAAACTTTTCAGGTGCTTTACAAAATCAGGATACTGTGTAATGTCGGTCAGTGTTTTAAGGGCCATCTGATTGTCAGAAGTATCCCATACGCCCTTTTTTAACCATTTTACCTTTCGCACATGTTTGTGCTCATCCCTGTTGGCATCAAAGATATACTCTGATTGAACAATGCCGTATCCAAGCAGTTGACTTTTTCCCTTTTTCGCAAAAATATAGTCACCAATCTGAATGGTTTGTGCAAAGTCATAACACGCCAGAACTCGATTTGTGTGGGAACTGCTGTCACCGTATTCGGCTTGCATCTTGGTACGGATTGTTTCTTTGTCATCAATCTGGGTTAAATCGCCAAGGAAATCCCTGATTATCACGGATTTTGGGGAGGTCCTCTAAACCCCCCGAGTGACGCCGAAATAAGAAGATTTTGCAACCAATTCTCATGATATCGGAAGCCATTCAGTCTTTCGGCCGGACTTTGCAAGCCATGATACTTGGCGACCGTCCTCGGATTTGAAGGCGCAAAATTCTGGATGAGTGCCCATCCGCGAATACCCTGCTCGGCTGCCTCAAGACTTCCATGGAAATATTGGGTGCAGAATAGGTAACGATCCAATCGTTGCATGAGCCTATCGACCATGTTGCTTGTCCGATGCGCGCCGGGATGGTTATAAGCAATTGAAAATGAGGGAAGATTATTGCGCAGCTTTTCAAGCTTGGTCATGATGACAGATGGCATCTCACGGCAGGCAGCCCATTCGTGAAGACGCCTCACCCGTTGAGCAAAAGAGGCTTTGCTTTTAGCCTGATAGCAGCTCCACAGCTTATCTGAAACCAACCGGAAGATATCTTTGAACTTTTTCCGTGATCGATCTCGGATGGAAATGTAAAGGTGTAAAAAGCAGGAGATGAGCACCATAGCCGGGAATAATGACTTGAATGCGTTCATGGTTGGCATCCAGCCATCCGTGTTGCAGGTTTGCGGAGAGTAAGTCGGGTTCAAGTCCTGCGCTTCCTTTTTAAAAACACCATAGCCGGCCTCAAGGTCCTGTTGGCCGGCACTTTTCTTCACGGCCACGCCTAAAATGCAATCGTTGCCGACCGTGCAGGGCACATAGACCTTTTCGCCCTTGATTCGGCTGTGTTTTTCATCCGCGCTGATATGCTGGGGCAGGTATTCAGGGTTTTTAATGGAGGTGCCGATGAGGCTGTTTTTGCCAAGAGACGTCTCCATTCGGTACCAATACATCGGGTTTTTTCCGAAGCCGTAGGCTAACATCCAGAAGGGAACAGCAGCCTTGCGCAACATGAGAGGTTTTTCAACATCCTTTGTAAACCCAGTCATATAGGGCATAGCAAAGGCTGGACGTATCGTATAGGCGATGCCATCAACTTTAATACGGCGGATCCAAATCGACAGCTTTTTCGAACGATACTTATCTTTCATCCGATAGCCTTTGGAAAATGAAGGCGGAAACAGTTCTGGGAAAAGCTCATATTGCGCATCCAGAAATTTTCTGAAATCGACGGCCGAATTGATTTTGTTGTCATAGGGTTCTTGAGAAAATGGTAAACATATGGTTCTATTGAGTCGGGTGGTGGATGTTGCTGCATCTGCTTTTCCCATGTATAGTTAGAGACCTCCTTGCCAGGGTATGGTCTCTAACTATACAAAATCATTAATAAAAAGTCTAGTTGTTTAAATATTACGAAAAATCAACATGTTACACTAATGTTCATCCAGCTCCCCTAAATCCGTTATAATCAGGGAAATCCCAACCGATGGTCATCATTCCCTTTGAGTAATGACTTTCCCAGTATTTGGCATCCATTCCTGGTGAGTAAGTCCAATAGTGTACATCACTTTTTTCAATCAGGCCTTTTTTCTGCTGATTTCCAAAATATGACAGGTACCAATCAAGTTCGTGACCATCGATTCCAAAATCTTTTTGGAACTGAACCGCTGCGTCCCTGAAGTGTAAGTATTGCTCACCGATCGATAAGTTCTTTTTAATTTTCAATCTTCCCAAAACGTTCAAGCCCCGTTCAGTTGCCGGCACCCATACAACATCTTCTTGTGGGGATCTGAGATATAAGAACAGTGTAGCCAATCCTCTGCTGGCACCCTTGATCTTTCCTTTACATAGTGAACGTTCTTAAATTCTTTAAAATCCGGTTTCTTTCGAAGGTCCTCCACCATTGATGCCCCGTTTTTATTGTCATGATTACCAGATATAGCCTCTTGAAAGGCTTCCAGAGAAATCGTTTTGTAAGAGTTCCCAGATGATTTTATTTTTTTAAGAAAGTTTTCATAACTGTTGTAATCAGAGACATTGGTATCGATATTTCTCTGCTTGAAATAAGCGAGGCTCAATTTGTCTAAAGGCATGAATTTATCAGGCTGCAGCCAAAACAGTCCGACCGTCAGTTTTGCCACCCCAACACCCCATATGTTTAAACATCTATCAAACAAATTTGGTCGGATATTATCTTTGGTTACGGCTCGTTCAGCGAGGCGCCAAAGCAGGTCAATATCCTCATCGTTTCTCTTGTAGGCATAACCAAAAAACCAAGCTGCAGTACTCTGAACTACAGGTATTCCGTCGAAATCAATTGGAACCGGGGATTTGAGATCAAAGTATGTTTTTAGATATTCAAGGATAGCCATTCGATTTTTATGTGTTATACCCCGATTAAACATTGCAAAAAAAGTAAATGGATCAATAACTTTCAGCTCCGTTTTAGTACCATCTTCCATTTTATCAGTTAAACTAATCGTCTTTAACCCTTTATTTTTAATATCCTTAACAATCTGCAATAGATGATCAGGCGAATCCTTCTGCCCAGTTATTTTCTTGGCGAGTTCTTTATAGATGGCTACCCAAGTAAACATATACAACTCCAAAAATAAAAGGTTTAACCCCGTCTAACCGACATCCAATCCACACTCTCTTCTACACCTAACATAGAAAAACCTTCCAAGAACTCTGATACATATTGAGCCAGTGTCTGCTCCAGGCTCTGTCGCACTAATTGTTTAAGCTCGTCAGGCTTGACAACCACCGCCTCCGGCCCGATACCCAACACCCACTGGCGAATCTCATCCAAACCCGCCACCCTGAAACTGATTTCGATACCGCCATCAATGAGCTTCTGGATGCGCTGGCTCTGGTGCCAGATTTTTTCACCGATGTAACGCGCCCAGGACGGACTGATCCGGATAGTTACCGCATACAGTTCGTCCTGCATCACCCTGAAGCTGTGCCGGACATAATCATCAAAAGAGAAGCTCTCGGGAACAAAACGCCAGCGAGTGGTTTTGCCTTCTTTTTCCGTGTAAATAGGAAAACCGGCAAGCTGCAGATCGTCCATGTCGCGGTAGGCTGTGCGCAGGGAGACATTGCCTTCCTCGGCGACCTCGGCAGCCGTCAGGCCGTGCCTGCTCACCTCAAGGCGTCTTAATACCCGCCACTGCCTGGAAAGCTGGTCTCCTCGCATAGTCACCTTTGGTTGAAGTTTGAAAAATGAAGAATTAGATTTTAAGCTCGAAGGCTAAAAATCCTGCCTTACTTCAAACTTCAAACTTTTTTATCCTGTATTTCTGCAAACGACTGTTCGGCTTCTCCGGAATGGTATAGTCCAGCTTGCCTGCCTGAATAAGCTTTCGTATGAGGCTGTTTAAATATCCAGAGGGTTTGCCCTTACCCAACCGTTTCGCGATTTCAGATTTTGAAAGGGGCTCTTTTTCCAAAAGTGCAAGTATCCGCATTTCCATGTCTGACTCTGCCCCTGACTCTGCCCCCACATCTGACTCTGGCTGTGACTCCGCCCTCCCGTCTTTTTCAGGCTTAGTCAGAATCGGTTCCGCCAATGTCACGGTAACACGCATTCGCATGCCGATTTCCCTAATTTGCAGTTCGGGAAGGCCCAAAGATTCAGCCTCTTTGAGGATTCGACGGATACCGCTGCCCCATTGTTCGATCAGGTTCAACTCACGAAACACCCGCGCGATGACATGGTTCCGGATTTTGGAGATCCCCTGCTTCATGTCATCGATGGTCATGCCGGGAAGTAGGATGCCCGGATTTTCCACTTCGATACGGTCATCATAGAAAGCGATACGGGTTGGGGCGCCGCGCTGAGAATAGTCGGCATGCACCAGGGCGTTGATGACCACCTCGCGCAGAATGCCGAGTGGAATATTCCAGACGTCCTTGCGCCGGATTTCAGAAAAATCGGCTCCTCGCATGGCGTGCTTTTTTAGAAACAGCATGATGCTTTCCACGGCTTGGGGCAGATGATCAGGGATTTCCATGTGATCGAAGATGTCGGCCTTGTCCCGCCCTACAAACCGGCCGCATTGAATCCAGGCATCGGGAAAGTGTCGTGTCCGGTCTTTCCCAAACAGCAATACAGCCCCTTTGGTGGGAAAGCTTCTTCCCTGTTCGCGGGTCAGCAGCTTCAGAGAAAAAAGTTCCTCTTCGTCCAGATGGTGCCGATCACGAAATTGATCCCTTATCGCCGCCAAATCCAAATCGTCCCGGGACAAATCCGGCATTGGGAGTTCGTCAAAAGCGACCCCTTCTGCAGAACGGCGCAATTCGCCAATCAATTCCCGGTCCGCCTGGCGATTGGTCGAGCCGAGCCGGACATACACACCGTTTTCCGGTCCTTCCGCCTTCAGGTAATGGGGACGCAAACCGCTGAGAAGCACCTCCATCACCAGAACGGTCTTGTCCTCAAGAGTCATCAACTCTACATTGGGCACCAGACGCGGAGAAATGGAGTCGGCAATCAAGCTGCAAATCCGTTCTTCCTCATCCAATGGATGCGATACGCCAACAATCCGGCGGTTATCATCCACCCCAATCAACAATCGCCCCCCTGCCGTATTGGCGAATGCCACAAGCGTTTTCAGGATCGGCCGGGGAGAGGATAGGTCGCGTTTGAACTCCAGGGTTTTCCCCTCTGAAAGGGTCGTTATTTGATCGGTCATCACAAATGTTCCTCTGCAAAGTTTGAAGTAAGGAACAATCCTCTTTTTCAAACTTCAAGCTTCAAACTTTTTCGAATTCATCCACTTTTTTATTTCATCACAGGCCATCTGGCGCTCCCGCGCCCGTCCACCGCGGATAGCGTCGATCAGGCTCAGCAATTCATAAAGCTTTTGGTCTTCACGTGCCGCCTTTGGAACGGATTTGTACAACGGTGAAAACGATTGCCCCCGAACCTCACCATCTGGATCCGGCCACACCGGAGGCAAATCCTCACCCGTCTCGAAATATGATGATAATACCGGACCCGCATAGCCCGTGGGCATACCTCGGGTGATTTCTCCCAGGTCAGGTACAAATACATAAGGCAGTCCATAAAAAAGGAACGATTCCATGTTTCGTGCATTCGGTGTGATGCAATCTCGCTGGGCAGATGCCAAGTGCGCCTTAATTAGCCGCTTAACACCTGCATGAACTTCGGACGGACTCATCCACAACGTGGTTGCCATCCGTCCGTAGGACCAATCATTCCCACCGATTACAACCAGTTTTGCTAAAATCAATACATCCTGGGGTTTAAGTATCATCACACCCTCCATTCTTTATTCGCGATTCGCGAATAAAGAATGGAATAAAATTAAACTCATGTCAAGTATTTACCCACCACCTTGGAAAGCTGGTCTCCTCGCATTTTTGAAGTTCGAAGTTCGAAGCGTGAAGTTAGAAATTTTTCACCCTTCATCATTCCCTCTTCAAACTTCACCCTTCAAACTTCAAACTTTCTAACTCCCCTGCCTGCCCCGTCTGGTGGAAAATCGCTGGAATTCGATACGGCTGTTGCCGGGGCCGTCGTCTTTCCTGAATGCCGACACATGCAAAAGTTTCGACCCATCCGTGAGAGCTGTCCCGTGCGCAATCCTCGATTCAAAAGATATGGTAGCACCGACGCTCACCACCGGATGTCGCTGCCCTTTCGCCTTTTTAACAGACTCAACGAACGCTTTGGCTTTCGCCGGCGCAACCGATGGTACTTTTTCCTTATTATGAACACTTTCTATGGCGTCCATGGCATAGCTGTTGACCAGGTTACTGAAAAATCGAGTAAACGTATCGTTGCTGGCGAAACATTCAAGGCCAGTTACCGTACCATCGATGGCAAACATCGCGCCCACCTGATGCTCGACCAGGTGAAAGCTGTCGCTGTAATCGGCCAGCTTGTCTTCATAATGTTCGAAAACGTCGGACATGGCCATGGTTGGTGAATTTACCCTCATCCGTCTGGATTTTTTTCTGATGTTGTTCCAGATTCACGCCTGATCCGTGCGATGACCAGCACCCCGTGCCAGGAAACCCACCATGCATTCCTGAACCTCTCTACGCAAAGATGAATGCATGACCTTTTCTCCGGATGAGAAATTCTGGCTGTCATAATGCCAGCGCTGCTCTTCGACGCAGCTGACGGGAATGGTCATAGCGGTCTTGCCTGCAATCAGAAAGGATGCATTGACGATGCGATTCTGTTTGGCCCCTTTGAGTTCTTCACTCTCAATCAACAAGATTGGCAATTTGAAATTATTCTTTAATTTTAATCGGTTGACATTGCCTGATGCATCGACCTCGGTGACCACCAGCACCCCGCTGTCGATGGCCTGTTCGAGGGTCAGGTAATAAGGTTCTACAATTTCCGGAAATAACACTGGATATATGGTTAAATTTTGATGAACCTGCTTCTTTGCCAGCCAGCAATCCTGTAAAAACGAAACTACTGACATCATGTCGACACCCCCTTGTTGAATTTCCCGTGAGGCTAATATGACATATTGTCAGATGGGGTCATAGATCGGGACTTTTGCAGGAATTATTTATTTTTTTTCTGAAGATATGAGAAAATTAATAAATTCCGCGACCACGAATAAACTCTCCCCAATCGTTCACCGGTAAGAAAAGACAGTAGTAATAGATAAACGCAATTGATACGATCATTCTCATTTAATATTTGGATAAATTGTCTTTTCCAAGAACGGCAGTATACTGTCAGCAACCTGGGTATAATGAATCCACTTCAACAGAACAACTCCATCTATCGCCGATAAAGACATAATCATATTATTTGTAGGATTAATTTTAACGGGAATTGTACCTTATTGAGATAATGACCTTTATTGTCAATAGCTATTATGAAATGCACATTTTAAAATTTAATTTGGGAAAAACATCGACATTCTATTATGGAAAAACGCACAGGTTTCATCAGTTCTTAACAACCTTTAATTTTTGTTATAAACCACATCATTTTATGGCCATTTAATAGCCCGCCTTTAGTTGTTTCTGGATTTTTTGCCATTAGATAAATCAATCATATAATTGTTATAAGATATTATAACACAACAGAATTGTCATACATTATCATATAAACAGACAGTGACTTTTGATTTGAAACTGTATGGCGCCGTCCCTTCAACATTTACGGAGGCCGTGTATGAAACAAAATGAAAACAGTAACCGATTCCCCCCATACACAGATCAACAACGCCAGCCCATTGCCCAAAAGAGTATCGCCATCTACCGCGTAACCCTGGTCAAAGACGAAACCGTCTCCTTTGGCCAGGCCAACCTGTGCAACTCTCATCAGGCCCACGCCGTGCTTCAGAACCTCATTCTCACCAGAGGCCAGCCGGACCGGGAGCAGTTCGTGGTGGCCCTGCTGAGCGCCAAAAATCAGATGATCGGCATGAACATCGTCTCTGTGGGCGCCCTGTCGGCTACGACGGTTCACCCGCGCGAGGTCCTTAACCGGCAATTTTGTCCAATCCGTCATAGACGAAACAGCCTGATCCCGTCTCAAGCGCCCTCCCTCTGCCCCCTGCCCACCTCATCCGGTTTTTAGCCAAGAGAAGTCACTGCACAGAAGCGACAAATACCAACCAAGGTCAGAATACGGTGAAATACACCGATCCCCTGTCAATACCTGAAAGGAAGATCTATGAATCGTGAACTGTTGGGACAGCCCTTTCCGCCCGAGGCCATCCACCAGCGGGAGGGAAATTTCGGCCACCTGATCGACTACATCGAGGGCCACAGCGTCATCCAGCGTCTCAACGACGCCCTGGACGGCAACTGGAGCTTCGAGGTGGTGGAGCATCGCGTGTTCGATGAACTGGACGAAGTTATGGTGCTGGGCAAACTGTCCACGCACGGGTTGGTCAAATCCCAGTTCGGCGCCAGTGCGATCAAGCGTGCCCGTGAAACCCGAGAAATCATATGCCTGCCTACCTTACCGATCTGGAATGCAGCCGGTTTCCAAGCCAGGCGCCGGAATATCCGGTACTGTGGCTTTGCACCGTTGCAGCAGACGCAATATACCCTTCGGCCAGGTGGTTGAGATCGATTGAAAGGAGGTGGTTTTTACGGGTGATGAAAAGACATTGGAGGTCGCGGCAGACGCTGGCAGGCGGTTGACCGTCAATGCTGGCGGCATTCCGGCGGAAATCATTGCTGTCGGCATCGCCGCGGGTGTGGTCGTGGTTGCCGTTGGGCTGGGCTACGGGATTTACAAGGGTAGCCGGTATCTGCTCAATTATTCACGATCAGCATCATGAATGGAGTGGAAAGTCCCTCCTTTGTATTTGGCCAGCGGGGGACTTTTCATTTTTTGCATGAACAGCCATGTGATCTAAAAGGTCCGGGCAGGTTGCATGACTTCTGTAACAAAATAGAACGATCAGGGCACATCATACATTTGGCCATTCTATCATTTATCTCTTTCTGATAGGAATTATCAATTTGATAAGTCTTTAAGTTGAATAGTAAGCAGCCTTAACACATTAGAAAGGAGAAGCGCTGTGAACCGGAGTAAAAAAATTATTATTGTCTGCCACTGCATCCTCAATGCAAATGCTAAGGTCAGCCCTTTAGCTGTCTACCCGGGAGTATTGCGACAGGCCATGGATGCTTTCATTGAAGCAGGCACAGGCATTTTTCAGCTTCCATGCCCGGAAACATCCTATATGGGGCTGAACCGATGGGGGATGTGTTTTGAACAATATAACCAGCCCAATTACCGGCGGCACTGCCGCCGGATACTTGAGGCCTCTGTGGATCAGATCGAAGCTTTTTCATCGGCCGGATATGAGATTTGCGGCATCATCGGCGCAGAAGGCAGCCCCAACTGCGGAGTGACGAAAATCCCCTCAGGTTTGACCGGTGGGACAATAAGGGATCGCGAAATGGTTGAATCCCAGCTCAAAAACTTAACTTACAAAAAAGGCAGCGGCGTTTTTTTAAGAGAACTTAAAAAGATGCTGAGTGACAAAGGCATATCCTTAAAGATGATGGCAGTGGATGAGAAAAACCCCTCTACATTAATCCAACTGGAAAAGGAGAGCTAAAATGAAACGGCATCTATCCTTAACATGGACACTGGCGATCATGGTTCTGGTCATGGCGGCCAACGGATTTGCCAACGACTTATCATGGAAAAAGATTGAAAAAAAGGGCGTACTGACAGTGGGATTCTGTGCCCAGTATCCCCCGTTTGAATTCAAAACCGAAACCGGAGAGTTTAAAGGCTTTGATGTGGACATGGCCAATGCACTTGGAAAGCAGCTTAATATCGCAATTAAATTAAAGGACGGTGAGTGGCAGGGACTTATTGCCGGTCTTAAAAAGGGCGATTACGACGTCTTAATCACTGGCATGGTCAAAACCCCTGAAAGAATGGAACGGGTTGATTTCAGTGACAAATATGTTGACCTAAACGAAGTGCTGATCGTTCATAAAGACGAGGAGAGCATCCACGGGAAACAAGATTTGAAAGAGAAAACTGTAGGAGCTCAGCTGGCCTCTAACGGTGAACGGGTGATGAACGGCATCAAAGATATGATCGGAGAGACTAAAACATATAATTACACCACAGAAGCGTTCATGGATCTTAAGTTCAAACGGATTGATGCCTTAATCTGCAGTATTGCCTATGCAGCTGTCCAGATAAAAAAGGACCCCTCCTTCAAGGTGGTTGGAGATCCGCTAAAATCAAACGAAATCTGCATTGCTCTACCAAAGGGTAGCCATGAACTTGCCTCTCGGATCAATTCGGCCCTGACAGACATCAAGGCCAATGGCACACATCAGCAAATCTATGAAAAGTGGCTGGGGCTCAATTAATCCTGTCCCAGGAAGGCGGCAGGTCCCTTGGACGGTTTCAAAACAATACTGATTTTTCAAAACCACAGAGAGCTGCTTTTAGGGGCGGGTATCACCCTACAAATTACTTGCGTCTCTTACGTCATTGCCTTGGCCATTGGCACCGTTGTGGGGATTGCCAGGTCCAGACCAAGACGGCTGAATTTTCTTTTGACCCCCTATGTGGAGATCTTCAGAGGGACCCCGCTGTTGATCCAACTTTTTTTTATCTACTATGCTTTGCCTTCTGTCGGGATTACCATCAGCAGCTACACCGCAGCCTATTTAGGAATCGGATTATGCAACGGCGCCTATATATCTGAAATTATCAGGGGCAGCCTTTATGCCGTGGACAAAGGACAGGAAGAGGCCGCTATCTCTTTGGGGTTAAACAGATTCCAGAGCCTGAAACATGTCATTCTGCCTCAGGCTATCCAGGTGGCCATCCCCGCGCTTGTGAATTCCTTTTCTGCCCAGCTCAAGGAGACTTCCCTGGTATCGGTGTTAGCCATAAATGAATTGACCCGGGCAGGTCAGATGGTCTATGCAAGAACTTTTCGGCCGTTTGAGATTTACTTGGCTGTGGGTGCGATGTATTTTATTATGACCTATAGCGTATCCATTCTCTCCAGATATCTTGAAAAGTTTTTCCATGCGAGCGGAAAAGTCAGCCAGGCCTGAATTCCCGTTCATAAGCCTTTAATTTATGGACCACAATAAAACATCTTTTTTACTTAAAACTGAATATAACTTTTTTCATCACCTGGAATTCTCAGCGTTCGCAAAAAATCGATTTTCAATTCAGCCGTCGAATGAACTTCTGGAAACTTGAATCGCAGGGTATCTTTTTTTTAAGCTCTATCATACAATTATTCCTTTACCGTTTTCCATCCCGCACCTCCCTCACAATGCGCAAGACAGCGTTATCCGACATATTTTTAATTCCCTGATGAGTTGCGCAAACAGTGTAGGCCGCTTCCTTATGATTTGCTGGATATCCTCAGAAACCTTACCGCTCAAGGCCAACAAAACATCAGGATCTTCATCGAGTTCCTGTGCCAGGGCGTATATTTTTTCCTCTGAGAGGTAGGTATTCTCCCCACGTTCCACTTTGCTGAGATAGGAGGGTTCAATATTTATACGCTGGGCGACCTGCCTCAACGAATATCGTCGGTCTTTTTCGCGAAGTTCCTCCCCGCGTTCCCGAACAAATTTCCCAAAATATTATAGTGCAGCGGATTATGTGTTTCTGGATCATTCTGAAAACTGGAAGTGGACTCCTCAGCACGACTACAAGACTGTGCCTTCGATGAGCGGATACTATTTTCCTTCTTCGGCGCAACAACACTCCGAAACTTGGGATCGAATCAAAAGGCTACCCGTTGCGAATCATCCAAACGATTCTACGGCACAAAAGCCCGAGCACTACTGAACGGTACCTGCGCAGTATCGGGCTTGACCCGGCGGTTCGGGAGGCACTCGAAGAAGGCATCAGCCGGCCAGCCAAAGTCATCAACCTGCCGGTGAAAAGAGCATCGATTGGACCATAGTTTCAATTTTACGTCCACGATTTACGTCCGCAGGCAAATTCCGGAAACAAAAAAGCCACTGATCAGCAATTTGCTGCGTCAGTGGCCTTAAATAGGGAATTAAATATATTTATTAAGTGGCGTCCCCAAGGGGATTCGAACCCCTGTCGCCGGCGTGAAAGGCCGGTGTCCTGGGCCAGGCTAGACGATGGGGACGCATACTTTGCTAATTGTGATGGGCCGTGTTGGGCTCGAACCAACGACTCTCTGCTTAAAAGGCAGATACTCTACCGACTGAGTTAACGGCCCTCAAAAGAAAAACCGTTTGTATATGTCAGGGGCCCTTTTGTCAACAGCTAAATTCTATTTTCGTATCTTTTTTTGTTATTTTCTATTTTCGCCAGAATTCAGGTACAATCAAAATGATCAGTGTATAGATTTCAAGCCGCCCCAGGAGCATGCACCAGGCCAGCAGCCACTTACCCATGGTTGGAATTTGGGCAAAATTCTCCACCGGCCCCACCATTCCAAAGCCGGGTCCGATATTGCCGATGGTCGCCGCCACCGCCCCCAAAGACGTGACAAAGTCCACCCCGATACCGGCCAGCACCACCGTGCACACAGAAAAAAGCGCCATGTAGAGCGCCAGAAACCCGAGCACACTGCGAACAACGTCTTCAGGCACGGTTTTACCGCCGATTTTAATGTGGGTGACCGCCCGGGGATGAATCATGGAAAAAAGCTCTTTATAGCTGTACTTGAAGCAGAGCATGATGCGCAGGCATTTCATGCCGCCGCCGGTCGACCCGGCCGATGCTCCGGCAAACATACACCAAAAGATAATAATCTGGGACATGGCCGGCCACAGCTCATAATCCGCCGTGGCATAACCGGTGGTGGTAACAATGGAAACCACCTGGAAGGCGGCATAGCGCAGGGCCTGCAGTGGATCAGGATAGACCGTTTGATAAATGTTCAACCCGACCACGATCGTCAGGATGACGCACATGGCCAGGTAAAAACGGCATTCCGAATCTTTCCACAGGGCCATGGGCTGTCCCCTGAGGAGCTGGTAGTGCAAAGAGAAGTTGATGCCGGCCATCAGCATGAAAAGCGTGATCACCACATCGATATAGACACTGTCAAAATGCGCCACAGAGGCATTTTTAGTCGAGAAACCGCCAGTCGGCATGGTGGTGAAGGCATGGTTCAGGGCATCGAACATGCTCATTCCGCCGGCGAGCAGCAGGATCACCTCGAGAACGGTAAACAGGGCGTAGACTTTCCACAAAATCATGGCTGTGTCGCGGATGCGGGGCTTGAGCTTATCCGGCACGGGGCTGGGCACCTCCGCCTTGTAAAGCTGCATGCCACCGACCCCTAAAAAGGGCAAGATGGCAATGGACAGCACAATGATGCCCATCCCCCCCAGCCACTGGATAAAACTGCGCCAGAGCAACAGCCCCCGGCTCAGGCCCTCAATATTGGTCAAAATCGATGAGCCGGTGGTGGTAAAGCCCGATACAGATTCGAAAAAGGCGTCCACAAACAAAAAGGATGCATCGGAAAAATAAAACGGCAAGGCACCAAACAGGCCGATGGCGGTCCAGCCCACAGCCACAATGGCCATGCCTTCCCGCTGGCTGATGGTTTCTGTTTTCTCATGACGGAAAATTGCCACCAGCAAAACGCCGCAAACCAATGTGGCGATGATGGCCTTGGTCAGCGGCATCAGGCTGGGATCCATGGTAAAAAGCTCATAGGCCAGCGGGATCAGCATGGTTCCGCCGAAAAACAGGATCAACACCCCGATGGTGTGCAGGATATAGCGCCAGCGCATTTAAATATACTCCAGCTTGACAGATAAAATTTTCTCAACCCCGGGAATCGCCTGGCGGGTGGCAAAAATAATGATACGGTCCTCCGGTTCGATGATACTGTCACCGGTGGGAATGATAATACTTTGCTTGCGGATGATGCCGGCCACCATTGATCCTTTTGGAAAAGCAATTTTCTTCAAGGGCTTGGACACAATATCGGAGGTCGGCAGGGCCAGGGCTTCCATGACCTCGCCCTCTTCCCCTTTAATGGAAATGGCCGAGAGCACCTTGCCCCGGCGGATGTGCTGCAGGATGGAATTGATGGCCGATAAGCGCGGGCTGACCACCTGTTCAATCCCAATGGTGGACATCAGGGAAAAGTAACTGAACTTGTTGATCTGGGTAATGGTCTTCTTGGCGCCCAGGCGTTTGGCCAGCAGCGAGGCCAGAATATTGGTCTCCTCGTCACTGGTCAGGGTGACAAACAGATCCGTATCATGAATGTTTTCTTCCACCAGCAGGCTTTGATCGGATCCATCCCCATGCAGCACTACGGTCCGATCCAGGCGCTCGGCCAGGATACCGCAACGGTCAGGGCGTTTTTCAATCAGCTTGCAGGCGATTGATTTTTCCTCAAGCCGCTTGGCCAGCCGATACCCGATGCGTCCCCCGCCGACAATCAGCACCCGTTTCACCTGTGAGGCGTGTTTATCGAAGATGGAAAGATGCTTGAACAGCTTTTTTTCCTCGCTGATAAAGTAGACCAGGTCCCCCCCGCGCAAATGATCGTTGCCCTTGGGAATAATCAATACATCCTCACGAACCACGGCGGCGATCAAGGGGCGTTCTTCCTCTACTATATTGGGCAAATCAGCCAGTTTGACCCCCGCCAGACGCGAACCGGGATCAATGTAGATACCGACGAATTTTATCCGGCCATCGGCAAACTCTCCCACATCCACGGCGCCGGGGACGCTCATCAGGCGTTCGATGGTACGCACGACCTCGATCTCAGGGTTGATGACCGTATCGATGTGGGGGGCGTTGTTTTTAAACACCTCATAATAGGTGTCAAAATCGGCCCCGCGCAGACGGGCCAGTTTCTTGGTCATTGGCGACAGGGTATCGGCCATCAGGCAGGCCACCAGATTCACCTCATCGGAATCGGTGACGGCCAGCATGATTTCAGCTTCACGGACCCCGGCGGTTTCCAGAATCGCCGGACTGCTGCCTGATCCGATGACCGTCTGCACGTCAATGGTTTCCGATAGTCGTTTCAACGCCTGGGCATTGGAGTCGATAACCACCACATCTTTATTTTCCATGGCCAGGCGGCTGGCGATATGAAACCCCACCTCGCCGGCACCCACAATAACGATTTTCAACGCCATCCTCCTTTACAAATGGGGCCTCGCACAATCGGCAAAAATGGTGAAACCATCAAGCACAACGATCATCAATATGACATAGTGCCCATCCAGAACCTGGATGGGCACGACCTTGAGTCCATCAAAAAAGCAGCTATGCCTTACACCAGCACTTTACTGCTGTCAAACAAAGGGATCCATGGAGTGAGAAATGTTATCCATATGGTGCGAAATTGTGCTGCTATCGTCAAGAGGGATTAACAATCGGCAGGAAACCCTTAGGATCGGAAATTTTATTAATTGACCCAAATTACTTGTTCTTGCGCCCGTCTTCGGCGTTGCACCAACGGCCACATCCATTAGGGAATCAGCACGGCCAAACAAAGCAGCACCCCGCTGCCCATGGCCCAGCCGTCCCAGCGGCTAAAGGACAGCTCAGGCAGGGTTCGGGCTTCATTGTAGCAACGGGCCTGCATGGCCACCGACAGTTCGTCGGCCCCCCAAAAAACGCGTCGGAACAACGGGATAGAAAATTTTACCAGGCGTAAAAGCGGATTTTTACGCATCTCGATGCCCCGTGCGCGCTGGGCATCGGATATTTCAGAGGCATGGGTAAGAATTACCGGCAGGAAACGCACCACCAACCCCACCATTGTGGCCAGCATCTTTTCATCCACGAAAGGGACAGGTTTCATGAACCACACCAGCGCCGCACGAATGTGAGCAATACGGGTGGTCGCCATCAGCAGGATCCCCATGAGCACCACCACCAGCAGGCGCCAGCAGACGAGCAGCCCTTCTGCGGCTGCCGCAGAGGATATGACGGGCATCCAGTCATCATCGAGGGTAACGGTGCGCACAATAAAAACAAACAGCAGAAAAAAGAGAAAATAACGGATTTCACGGATTAACTGGAACAGCTTTAAGTGGGCTGACCGAAAAAGCACCGCCAGTGCGAAGGACACAATCGATAAAAAATAAACACCGCCCCATACGCTGACCACACTCAAGCCCAACATCAGTGCCTGTTTGGTACGCGGATCCAGGCGATGCAGCAGGGATTGGCCGGGATTGAATCCAATGGTGGTCAACTCGCCCATGGACGGATGCCTCTACCCAATTGAACAGAGCATGGTGGCCGGATGCCATAGTCTTGGATGCCATGGATTATTTTTTCAGGGTGACCATCCTGGACCACACGCCCCTTGGCCATGATCACCAAACGCTGGGTATGGGCGATTACCTTTTCCAAATCGTGGGTGGTAATGACGATGGTATGTCCGTTTTGATGTAGTTCAAGAATCTGATCAAGAACCCTGACCGTTGCAGGGAAATCCAGATTGGAGAAAGGTTCGTCCATCAAAAGAACCTTGGGCCTCATGGCAAGTACCCCGGCAATGGCCAGGCGCCGCTTTTCACCACCTGACAGGTAATGCGGCCGCTTGTTTTCAAACCCGCAAAGGTCCACGGCAGCAAGCGCCCGGCTTACCCGTTGGTCAATTTCGTCTCTTGGCAGCGCCAGATTTTCAGGGCCAAAGGCCACATCGTCATAAACCGTTTCACCGACAATCTGACTGTCCGCATCCTGGAAAACCATCCCCACCAGACGTCGGGCGGCCGACGGATCTTTTTTCACCGACAAGCCGCAGACCCTCACGTCTCCGGACTGGGCCACGAGCAGCCCGTTCAAATGGCGCAGCAGGGTTGTTTTGCCGGAACCATTTGCACCGGCGATGACACTCAATTCACCTTCATTGAGTGCCAGGCTGACATGGTCAAGCCCCAGGCTACCGTCGGCAAAACGATGGGAAAGGGTGTTGATCTGAATGATGGACATCAAGATCAGCCGGCCGAGTGAACCACTTGAAAGGAACCATCGATCATGGGCCGCAAGGTTCTGGCAATGGGAATGGCGGCGGCAATTTTAACGACATCGCCGATTAAAAAAGGAAGCATGCCCACAGCGGCCGCCTTGGACAGGCTCATGCCCGTAATCACCTTGAGCCATGGCACGCCAAAGGTGTAAATGACGGCAGTACCGGCCAGCATGGCCAGCACATCGACGATCACGCGGCCCCGGCCCCGTTCGGAAATCACGCCAATCAGATAGGCGGCGGCCAGAAACCCCAGCAGATATCCACCGGTCGGGCCGATAAACCTGCCCACCCCACCGGTTCCACCGGCAAATACCGGCAGACCCGCTGCGCCGGCCACCAGATACACACCGATGCTGATGGCCGCCCACCGGCCGCCAAGCAGCAATCCGGCCAGCATCACAAACAGGTTCTGCAGAACAATGGGAACCGGCCCAATGGGAATGGCAATATAGGCGCCAACCGCCGTCAATGCAGCCATGAGGGATGCGTAAACCATGCGTTTGAGTTGTTGATCCTGATTTTCCATGGGAGTGTTTTTCCTATCGGTTGGGGTGTTGAGCGTGCAGCACGGTGCCGCATTTTTTATCGGTGAAAACAATCGCCGACCAAGACGGTTTTCATTGCGCCATCGGCCTGACGAACGATCAGTCCGCCATGGTCATCGATATCCACGGCCGCGCCTTCGATCATGTCCTTGATCGTAAACACACGCACCCGCTGTCCGATGGTCACATTCAGGGCCTTCCACTGATCCACCACCTTTTGGGAATCAAAGGCGGCCATGCGCTTTTCAAACCGATCGAGAAATCCGGTTAAGATTTCCCGGCGTGGAACGGACCGTCCTAATAGCGATTTCATGGAAACCGCGACAGGTTCATCGGTCTGCGCTGTATTGTTGACGTTAAGGCCAATACCGATGTTAATGTAGGCCACTTGCTCTCCCTCGGCTTCCAGCTGGGATAAAATGCCGCATATTTTGTGTTTGCCAACCAGAATATCATTGGGCCACTTCACCCCGGCGTCGATCTGGTAGTCGGACCGCAACAGCTCCGCCATATCCACAGCCGCGGCCAGATTGATCAAACCAACCAAAAGCATGGGGATATCCGGGCGAACGACAACAGAAAAATAAAGACCACCCTCCCCCGACAACCAGTCCCGCTGCATGCGTCCCCGCCCCTGGGTCTGGCGGTCAGCTACGACCACAGTGAAATTCGGACAGCCCTGGCGAGCCAATTCGGTCGCATCGTCCATGGTGGACAACGTTTGCGGATGATAATGGATGCGCTTTTGCCTTGCGCTAAAGGCCCAGGGCTGCAGATTATCCGGATCATTTTCCAACTGATAGCCCTTGGAAGAGGCCACAATGGGAACACCGGACTGAACCAGGGCCTGGATATGTTTCCATACGGCGACCCGGCTGATCCCCAGGGCTTCGCTGAGGGTCTCCCCGGAAATCACATGGTCGGCAAGATTGAGGATTTTGATGATATGCTGTTTGGGATCCATTTGGTTAACCTTTCATTTTGATATGGTTAACCAAATTTAAGCATAGATGTCAAGGCAATTGTAAAGGGGTAGTGTCAAGTGCTAAGTTTAAAGTGTTAAGCAAATGTATTCTATCGATTCTTGTTACCTTAGAACCGCAAAAAAATAATTTTCACCTCATATTTCAGAAAAACACTTGGCCAGCCGCTGCATTTCGGCTTCGGCATCGTTGATCAACTCATCGAAAATGTCCTGTAAGGGAAGGATTTTGTCAGCCAGGCCCACACTTTGGCCTGCCATCAGGGACCCATTTTTCATGTCACCATCAACCACGGCGTTACGAAGCGCGCCCATCCAGAAGCGTTCCACCTCGTACTGCGCTTCCGTGCGATCGATAGTCTGGTCCTCAAGTTTTCTGATCAGTGATAGCTGGAGCTTGCCAAATTCATCGGTGCCCACATTTTTAAGCGCTCTTACCGGAATCACGGGAAGCCGACTGTCAAATTGGGGGGTTGCCACTGCATCGCGAGCCTTGGCTCTGCGAAAGCTTTCCTTGAAATCCGGATGAACCGCGCACTCTTCGGACATAACGAAACGCGTTCCCATTTGAATACCGGCAGCCCCCATCATCAACAGGTGCGCCATCATGCGGCCGGTAGCAATACCACCGGCAACAAAAATCGGAACCGAGTCCACGACAAACAATATCTGCTGAATTAAAACGGTCAACGATACCGGGCCGATATGTCCCCCCGCCTCGGAGCCCTCTAAAACCAGGGCATCGGTCCCCATTTTGACCAGCTTCAAAGCCAATTGTTCGGTTGGCGCAAAACAGATCACCCGGGCACCGCTGTCCTTGGCTCGCTGAATTTCATTTTCTTTGGGAATGGATCCGGCAAAAACAATCACATCGCAGCCCATCCCGCAGACCATGTCCAGTTGGTCCTGGTAGGCCGGCGCAATGGTGATCAGGTTCACCCCAAAAGGATCGGATGAAAGCGAGCGAGTCTTTTTTATCTGATTTTCGAGCACATCCACAGGCGCATTGCCCCCCGCCAACAGACCGAACCCGCCACAGCGGCCCATGTGACTGACCAATTCAGGCTCACTGACCCACGTCATGGCACCGCACATGATCGGATACCGGCAACCTAAAAACTGTCGCCCCTTGTCGAAGAATCGGTCAAGCAGCATCGTCTCCCCCTTAAATAGGCGTTGAAATGGATGTTACGCGTCAATTGGAATAATCATCTAAAAAATAAATTTTAAATATTGGTGAACTCGTAAAAAGCCTCCGTTCGGACGGATTCGTATGTCAGGTAAGTATAGGAAGGGAAAACGACCTTGGCAATCTTTTGCAAGTAATTCTTTACATCCATAATAATGGTTATTGCTGGATGCGCATTGATGGCAGCAGGGCAAGCGGGGATATGAGAAAGGCCGATCTACCAGCGTATGAGGATCGCACCATAGGTCAGGCCGGCACCGAAACAATCCAAAAGGATGAGTTGCCCCGCTTGAATGCGCCCGTCCCTGACCGCTTCGTCAAGGGCCGTCGGAATCGTGGCCGCCGAGGTATTGCCATAACGATCCACATTCACGATCACTTTTTCCCTGGGACAGCCAATCCGTCTGACCACAGCCTCGATAATCCGATAATTGGCCTGATGGGGAACAAACCAGTCCAGATCATCAATGGTAAATCCATTGCTTTCGAGTGCCCGGTTGGCAAATTCAGACAGGGTGCGCACGGCAACTTTGAAAATCTCTTTTCCGTTCATGCGCATTTTATGCATATTTTCAGCAAATCGCTCAGGGGTGAGTTCCATGCTCGATCCGCCGGCAGGAATATAGAGCAGTTCCCAAAGGTTCCCATCGGACAACAAATGACTGGAAAGGATGCGGGCCGGTGCCTCCGGTGCCGTCCGTTCCACAACGGCCGCCCCGGCCCCGTCACCGAACAGAATCCCGGTGCCCCTGTCACGCCAGTTGATGAAGGGATTGAGAACTTCCGCCCCCACCACCAATGCCGTGCGGGTCTGACCGGACTTGATAAACTGGTCCGCCGTTGCCAGGCCATATACAAAACCCGAACAAGCGGCATTGAGATCCATGGCCCACGCCCGGGACGCGCCAATTTTATGCTGAAACCAACAGGCTGTGGAAGGCAGCAACGTGTCCGGCGAGCAGGTGGCATAGATGATCTGATCAACATCCTCGGGTGTTCGACCGGCCATTTCCAGAGCTTTTCTGGCTGCCGCCACGCCCAGTGAAGAGTTTCGTTCTTCAGGGTTAGAAGGGTCGGAAAAGCGTCGTTCACGGATGCCCGTACGCTCATGGATCCACCGGTCGTCGGTGGCCACGTCCTCCTCTTCCAGCCTGTTTACAATATCGTTGTTGGTCATCCGTCGCTCAGGGAAAGCACAGCCGGTTCCAATTATTTTAGCAGCATATTTCATGGTTTGCCCAAAAACTCCATGTGACAGTGGAACATAGTCACAGTTTTATGCTTCAAATGATCAAAATCTTTTTAATTAGTTGTTTTTTTAATATCTTTCTTACATCCGTGGAGCCCTTGCAAGTAGTTTATACAAATAGTATTGTCAAGACATTTATGCCCCGGCGGCCAGGGGGTCGGTTATCCACACCGCGCTGTCAATAAAACGAAACTTCTCACAACCGGTTGTTATCGCATGTTATCGGGATGAACGGAAAGCGCCCACAGGAAAGGAATATCGGGGATATTGTGTAAAATAAGCCAAAACGGTGAACACTGTTAACCTAAATAATCGTCTGTAACGGCCTCTGCCTTGCAGCCTGGCTGTCGGACAATAATCAGGCGCCAGTGACACGCATGAAAAAATTCCGACGCATGCGTTCAAAGTGCATCGAGCAATCGTTCATGGATATTGTCAAACCCGCCATTACCAGTTCGATTTTAACATTTTGTTTTTATTATATTTTTATTCTTACAAAGGTCAGTTTTTGAGTCAAAAACGTCCAGAAAACGTACCGAACTGACATGACCTTTCCGTACTGTTTAAATACCCGGCTCCTTGTTCGATGGGAGCCGGGCTCTACCGCCTAAACGGGTGCCCGCCCCACCATCAAAGCAGCCCGCTCCACCCACCAGCATCCTTATATATTTGACAGGGTCCATTGACACCCCCGGCGGCCCGATGTCGTGGCCACGGGGCGGAAAATTCGTCAAGCTGGCATCCGGCCACAACCATCTCAGGAGAAACCCCGGATCATGTTTCCGATGTCGGCAAAAAGGATCAAAACCGGCGGATCGATGATTTTTTGACCTATATATAATACGTAGTATTATATATAGGCCAAACTTGCTCCAAGTCATCAAAACGCCTCAGATGATCTGAAAGCCCGAAAATTTGACGATCGCCTCTGACGAATACAGGAAGATAGGTTTTGGTATGAAATGCTGAAAATTTGCTTGACGTGCGTTTAAAATCCATGGGAAAATTATATCAGAGAATAAAAATAGGCTGTCAGTCGTTGGCGCGATCTGACAGCCCGAAGCCGGTGACCGGATGCGGTCACACTCAATAGTTCAACCTACCGCATCCCCCCGTTAGTGTCAACTACCACTGGTTTCAACTTCCTCGATTAGCATAGAGGCCCTGGTTCGATTCGTCAGCATGAGAGCGCAAAAGCGTCGATGCCCGAATGATTCTGGGACAACCTCCAGCAGCATCAAGCGGCCGGTTAGAGCATCGGCCCTTTCGGGTTACCTGTACCCGAAGGGTAGTGAGGACAGAGAGACGACAGCAGAGGTAGAGCGGATGCGGATCTACGACGAAATCAACAGAGAGCGTTTAGCAAGAAACAGACAGGCAATAGCAGCAGAGCTTAACCTCGACGCCTTCTGGTGGGAATGGCACATGACGATATCATTCAAACGGCCGTACACGGACGGTCTGACAGGTGTCCGCAGGGAACTGAACATCCTGCTCAAGTTCATATCCAACAGGGAGCGCGTCAACCTCGCTGGCATCGGGATTATCGTGTTTAAGGCGTCCGACGGATTCAACGCAGATAAAAGCCCCCACGCCCACCTGTTGCTAACGTCCCAGGACAAACCCGGCGTCAACCGCCTTTCATGGATCAATCGCCATCGTGGCAACCAACTGTTGGAGGAACATCTACCGCAGCACGACGGGAAAGTAACAGACAGCACCATGCTCGATCAGGGTGTCATGACAAATTATCTTTTGGCCCCTTGGAATATCAACTTGGATTCGTCTCGGACTGATTGGTTCGATATTTTCTATTACCGAAGAAACTTACTCAACAAACTGACAATCAAATAGGAGGTGCTACATGATCGAACTCAAACCCCAAACCGTTGAAACGCCTTTCGACAACCCGACGGCCCGCACCATTGGCTTTGAACTCAAAGGCAGTCGACTCCGGCGCACCATCGAACAATTGCCGATCTGGAACACCCAATACAAACCCCGGATGGCCCCGGTTGAAAAAATCATCATCTCCCAGGCTATTCAATTCGATTTTCAACAAACCGCCGATCGGATGCGGGCCTTCAATCAGGAAATGAGAGAGCTGGCTAGGATGGTTCAACTCGGCAAAGCATCGTGGAGCCCGGTCGTCTGTTTCACCGATGGCCGACGCCTATGGGCATGCTCCAGTTTCGAAACTATCATGGCGGCCAGATCCATTTCACCCCCGCCCGGCGTCCCCGTGATCTGCTACGAGGGCACTGAGGCAGATGCAATCCAATTTGCAATCAATCACTCCGATAATATCACCGCCAAAAAAGCGGCATAGGAGGTGTTCAATGAGTTTTGACCAATTGACATCAAAACGCGCAGAATCCGCCGATCCGTATGCCTCGAAAAACATACGAGAAGCCAACGAGGCGGTGTTCAACCACTATGGCGTGGCACTGCCCGGCAAACGTGGCGCTCAACAGCCCCCAGTGCCCCGAAACGGCGATGAACTGGAAAAAGGTGGCATTATTCCCGATCGAACGAACAAATCATTCCTGGAAGCCCTCGACCATTTGGAAAAATTGGTTGAGGAGAGATCGCAGGCCCCCGCGCCGAAGGCGCCCACACCCGCACCAGCACCCAGGAAACAGCCAGCGCCCCGGCGATCCGGCGGCAGCCCGGTCATATCGCTCAATGGCATGAAAGTTCAGAGTCCAGCACAGGCGGCGGCCGATAAACGGCAGGCAGCGGCCCTGGAAGCGCATCGGTGCAAGGTTCGATTGATGTGCCCCACGGAACGCCGCTCCATGGCGGCCGGACTTTTCCGCGAGGGCCGGAAGCTCAACGAGGTGGCCAACATCATGGCCGGCAAGCGTCTGCCCTAACAATTTCGAGCCGCTGAACGCACCGGACTTGCCCCAGCGGCTCAGCCGGGGGTGGAATCATCCGTGACCCACCCCTGACAACCAATTACGCCGTGGTCGGCCTCCGGTAATGGTACCGGATCAGTCGGCCAGCAGGGGCGGCACCCGGCCGGCCCCGGTAACCCTGCAAACCATTGCCTTAGGACAATGTAATTAATTCCGGGGGCGGCCAAAACCAACTATCTCAACCGCCAGTACCCAGGCGGCCGGGAAACAGCCGGCGGTGAACGTCCTCCATCAACGCCGTCGGCAATTCAAACATGAGGTGACCCATGAACGAAATCGAGAAGCGAGTGCTGAAATGCGACGTTAGAACTGTCCTACCCGTAGACAACCCCGATGTTTTGAATTCACTGACCCAACTCGGCCGAGTCCTGCAACGGTGCACTGAGCGTGCTTTTACCAAACAGGGCAAACTCCGGCGGGTTCGGACCATCGAAAAAACCATGGCGGACATATGGCAGATCAGGGAATGTGCCCAGATTTTCGGGTTGTTTCTGGATAATCAAGTTTCCCACGATGCGGCGGTGATTCAAGGCGATGGCTCGAAAACCAGATAAAAAGCTTTCCCCCATCGAAAAGCGGATGAAGGCCCGTGAGCTGTATTTATCCACCGGCGGCTCCTTGACCATGGCGCAGATCGGCGAAAAGGTGGAGTTGAGCCGCCAGACAGTGGCTAAGTATCGTCTCGCCGATGGATGGGACGCTGAATTAGCCCTTGTTGCCGAAGCGGCGAAGGTGAAGGCAGTGGATATCGTCACAGACAAAATCAGCGTAGCATTCGATCGCCACCTATCGAACCTTGAAGCCCTCGACCGCCGAATTGAAACCCTTCTCACCGAGGAAAAACTCAATCCGGCGGCCGTCGCCCAATTGGCAAAGGCGGCATCGACGATCATTCAAAGCACACGGCTCCTGAACGATCAATCAACTGCTAATCACGCCGTCGATGCCAGAGTCAGCCCTGCCGGCACCCACCCAGGTCGAACAGAAATCGGCAGTGCCGGTTTTGACAAAGCCATGGATTTCATCATGAAGACCGGCGACGAAAACGGCCAATGTTTACTTTCACAACTGATTGAAATCAGACAAAAAATCGTATCGATTGCGGATACGGATTAACATGAGCGTTAACACAGACAACCCCGATGTTAACCTCCAGCAAATATCTGTGGATCGGGCAATGTCACGGCATCGCCATAATTTCCTGATTTTAACAAAACAATCTTTAGGAACTTGGCTCTATCGGTTAAAGGGAAATACGTCTGATGGTATCTTAGAGGTATTGTAAAACACACGTTTTCAGGGGATGTCAAAACGGCAAATATCCTGTACTTATGTTGCCGATTTTATTATGTTGCTAATTCTCTTGATTCGTTTTTCTGATTCCTCTATTTGATTCACAAAAAAATAAATATTTTCTATATAATTCATCTAATTATAACTATTGCATTGACTTCCTTAGTGGCTATTGATAGCTTTATTTAAGTGATACGATATGGAAGAATTTTAGTTCTCTTCTTCGGATCGTAAAAAGCCTCATTTAAAGCACCTCAGCGGAAATGGAGAAGTAATTCCAATGAAAAAACTTAAACGAGGCATAAAATTTGTTTTTTTCCCATTTTGCAGACTAAAAGCAAAGAAGTCGCCACAAGTCAGCTTTCGTAGAGGTGCCCTATAGGTAAATTATTTATGTTGCGGTTTTTGTGACAAATTTGCAACAAACTGTGTAACACATTAAAATCAATGCAAATAAAAATCTACACCACCTTCCCCTAAAAACCAAATTATTTCAATAAGATATGTCGCTTCGCAACATAACTGTACCTATCAGTATCTGCACCCATTTTCAGTGGAGTTTACATAATCTTGTCTATCACAGTATTTGACAGTGATGGCCGACGCAAGGTAATCTTCATCTGTCGCAATTCTAATTTCCTGATAAAAATTGGTTCCAAATACGATGGTAGGATGAAAATGTCTATTTTATGCTCTATTTGGAATGTTATCATGACGTCTATATAACATCCCCATATGGGACGTAAAATAGACGTCTATTGAATATCAATGTTAAGTTTCAGGAATATCATGGCAACATTTGAACATCTCGACTTGTTATTAGGACAGTCCCTCGAATGTTTAGAGGAAGCAGCGAGCGAAATTAGAGCGCTTTCTCTTGTGAATCAAAAAGAAATGCTCAAGCATATTGGTCGTTCCATTGTTGAGTTATGGGAAGTTCGCGATGTGGTCTATCAAATGAGACCCGACATAAAAAGAGACTTCGCCAAAGAATATTCCAATGACCAACAAAGATTCGAAGGTCTTAATGTTATTCAAAGGAAGGCGGCAGAAGCTGAAAGAGCCGGCGACTATGATCTATCGATTGATATCTATAAGGATTTATTGTCAAAGTCTAAATATGGCTTCTTCCAGCTCCTTGCAGAAGCAGGACTTTACCGGTGTATGGACTTAAAGAATAGATCGACAACTTAACCTTTCGCTTCACCGGATTCGGGCCAAAGAGCGGCCCTCTCCGGTGAGCGATGCGTTAGCCTGAGATAAGCCATGGAAATATTTTTTGCTGACGATACCGTCCAAAAATCTATCAGGGAAGGGATGGGCAAGGTGATTGGATTTGGTGGACTATTCATAACACCACAGAACATCCGCCCTCTGACCGCAGAGATAAATCAAATAGCAACTCGGTACAATATCCCTGATGGTGAAGAAATCAAATGGTCTCCAGATAGAAAGAGCTATATTTATCGATATTTACATGGAAGTGATCGTACAAATTGCTATTCAGAAATCCTAAACGCAACAAAAAAGTATGACATTAAAAGCCTTGTAATAGCATGGGACACAGGGCGTACGTCTCTTCAAGGAGATGCTGCTTTCGAAAAATGCGTTGATTTTTTATTTGAGAGAATATCTGTTCAGTGGAAAAAGAAAAACAATATCGGTATTATTGTAGCAGATAGACCATCAGGCGGAAGGAAGGAAGAAGAGAAGTTTCTAATTAATTTTCTGGACAGATACCAACGCGGTACTGAATATTCTCTGCCTGATAATTTTGCACTTAATATCCTGACTACTCATTCTCACCTTGTAAGGCCATTGCAGCTTGCCGATTTAATAACGGGTATCACAGTTTCAATGGTTTGCGGAGGATACAAATATGCTAAACCTCTATTCCCTATAATCAAAGACACATTAATTCGAAATCATCTTGGATTCATTGGAGGAACAGGTCTTAAGCTATTTCCGGATGATTTAGTAAATTTATATTATTGGGTACTTAATGAAGATTGCTTTTCAAAAGTCAGTTTGATGTCTGGAAGAATGCTACCATGGAACATTAGGCCATATTATACAGAGGAAATGAAATGATTATTGGCTATCCTTGCCATTAAACCCGACTCGCTAACGGATGTGGAAAGTTAGCTTATATTGATATGAAAAAGTACGTATTTGACATAAAAAGAGAAACCAATTTTATAAAAGAAATTAATGAACAGAGTGATCGTGGAGCTGCTTTGATTGTTGCAACGTGGCTTGATGAAGAACTGAGAGCAGCCATAAAAACCAAATTTGTTAATTCTGACTCTAACGAAAAAAAAGTGTTCGAAGGAAATGGTCCGCTATCAACATTTTCATCAAAAATCGAAATCGGTTATTCATTAGGGCTATTATCAAAACAAGCATACTCTGATTTAACGATAATCAGAAAAATTAGAAATGATTTTGCACATTCAATTTTAGGTGAAAATTCTGAAGCAGTTAGTTTTAAGAGTAAACACATCCGTGACAGGTGCTACAGTTTAAAGCGCGTTGAAGATGAGGAGTTCGATTCGCCAAGACATTCATTTTTAAGAAATTGTGCTGCAATATGGGCAGATATTAACTTTATTGTTTGGGCAGAAAAAGCGACGTGAGCTAACCTCAAGATTTATATGGGCATTGAATTTGCGATATTTTCAAATAATCACCGGAAGCACCGATTACAGATATCTATAATCCGACCATTCAAAATCGAATTCGATGCAGATCCAGGTTACAATACCTTGTTTCAACCTCGATCCTAAGTCATATTTCATCTGGCAATCGCAACGCCCTAAATTTTAAATTTGGTCTTTTCTCCCCTCCTCCAGCCTTAAACGTGCAAGAAATCGATCGTTTGATGGAAACATAAAAGGGAACGAAAACGATTGACTTATTGGAAACTTTTATGGGAAAAGAAGATAGATTTTGACATTTTCTTTCCCTCGTCATCGAAAGGATTCCAATATGGCTGAAAACACCATGATCAAGCGACAACCGGTTGTTCCGAGAAATGTTGCCTACCTCAGAGTCAGCACCCAGGATCAGGATACCGAGAAGAACAAGGATGATATTTTGAGGTTCGCTAATGATCGGAAATTCGGCCATGTTGAATTTGTTGAAGAGAAGGTATCCGGTCGCAAAAGCTGGAAGGAACGCAAGATAGCCGGCATCGTCGACGACCTTTCAGTTGGACACCGGATTATCACCCCGGAGCTTTCCAGATTAGGGCGCAGTACCCTGGAAGTTTTGGAGATCCTCAACGCGGCCAAAGAAAGGGGCATTGCCGTTTTTTCGGTAAAGGAAAAGATCGAACTCAACGGCGATGACATTCAATCGAAAGTTATGGCAACGATGTTGTCACTGTTCGCAGAACTTGAACGGAACTTTATCAGCATGCGGACAAAAGAAGCCCTGGCAGCAAAGAAAAAGGAAGGCGTCAAACTCGGTAGGCCCGTGGGATCATTCAAGAGCAAGCTTGACTGTCACCGAGATGAGATCGTTGCATTGTTGAAAATGGGAGTCACCAAGGTCAAGATCGCCGAGAAATACGGTTGCGACCGATCCTTGGTCCATAAGTGGCTTACAAAAAATAAGATCCAGGCATAGAGGCACGGCCAGTCATAGCTCGGCGAGGCTTGGCTTGGCCGGGCACCTTAACACCCTCCCAGCCGTTTTGGGGAACCGTCAAAGAACAACTGTACCAAACTAATTTATTGACATTATTGTTAATACAATAGTAGGTTTTCAAAAATCCCCTCTTTCTATTTCCTGCACAGCCCAAGGAGCCCCGCCCCGATGAACAAACTCGAACTGATCCAGGCATTGAAATACGCCACCGATCTGTCCAATTCCGAAGCTGCCGCCGTTGTTGACCTCTTTTTCAATAGGATGGCCGATGCCCTGGCCAAAGGGAACCGTGTGGAAATTCGCGGGTTGTGCTCGTTTTTTGTCAAGGAATACGAAGGATACACCGGGCGGAACCCGAAAACCGGTAAAAGTGTCAAAATCAAGCCGAAGAAGCTGCCGTTTTTCAAGGCGGGCAAGGAATTGAAAGAGCGGGTGGATGGGTGACTTGAATAGTATCTGCAGGTGTAGCGAATGTGAAATATGGTATTGTAATCTTTACCGAAGCACTAAATGCTTTTGGACGACCGGACTGCATCTATCTGCAATCAAGACCAACCTGCGATAGATTGGAAGAATCGCAGTCTTAACACCTGCGTCACGGGCGGTATGGTCTTCACCGTCCCTGTTAATGCGGAGGTTGGATATTGCCTTCTAAAATCCGCTGGCGAATAGGTCCCCATTTAGCCAAGATCTCATCTCGGCTGGTGCCACGTGATTCAGCATAATCGTAGCAGATCCCATGTAACAACTTAATAGCGACTCCATGGAGAACCCATTTTGGTTCGTCATGAGGAACGGACTTCAACACCTCTGAGATTTGACTAATCCTCTGGGACACTTCAGAGTCATTTCCCATCAATTCGACGCCATGTGCCAAATCGTTTCTTAGTTTTCGTAATAAATGAAGTCCCTTCGCAGTTGGTTCTTTAATCATGTCAAGTAAAAGTGATGTATCTATTGCCTTGGAAAAGGTATTGTATGCATCCTTACCCTTTCTCAAACTATTCAAAGCGTCTTTCCTAAGTGACGTTTCATTTTTGATTATAAAAACCAGAAGCGCATCAATTACTGAGGATAGTATTATCACATTTCCTCGCATCGAATCTGTGAAAAGATTTCGATCATAGAAAATACGAAGCCTTACGACCTTTTCGATAAGTTTTTCTATTTCCATTTCGTTTTCGGTAATCTTTTAAAACCTAACGTCAATGTTTATCGAATTAAACAACGCAAGTTGGCTAATTCCAGTATAACTAGTTGTTAGGATTCGGTGGGTATTTTGATACATGCACCTGGGCCAAGGTCATTAAGACCTACACCAAATTCGCCACTCTCTTTGTAGAGGTGCTCTAAGCGCTGGCGAATAGTGTAACGGAAGGTTTTACAAAATACAGTAACAAATTTATACCCCGCTGGCAAAGCTACCCCGCTGCTGTGCGATCCGGATATCCCGCCCGGGAATGAAATGGACATACCCCGCACTTTTGAAAAAATATCCCCCCTGTATTATGAAGTGAATCACCACAAAACACTAATAAACAGGAGGGATAAGCGATGCCGCCGACAGCGACATACAATGATATTAGAGCATATCAGGAAAAAGTAGAAAAGGATAAAATCACACCGCACAGCCTTCCGCCATGCCCGCGCTGTCAGGTTGAGTCCAGATTTTTCAAATTGCATGCATACCGCGAACGCCGGTTTTTGATTATCGTTGAGTTGCTTGTCGAAGCCGTGCTTTGCACATTGGTGCGCTTCAGGTGCCCGGATTGCGGAAAGACCATCACGTGCTATCCGGATTTTGCCATTGCTAACAAGCATTACACCCGCCAGAGCATTGAAAGCTTCAGCCGCGCCTATGTGCAAGATGATCACAAGACCTACGAAGATGCGGTAATGACCGATGATGGTGTCCCCGAACGGCCGGTCAGCGGCCAGGCCCTGGCACCATCGAGCGTCCATCGCTGGATCAGCACATTAGCCGATCTTACCTGCGATGGGATAAAAAAATCACTTCCAAAAAGCAGCGTTGCACAGTCTTTTGAAAATCTGGATCTGATACAAATCCCTGAAAGAAAGTACAAAACCCCCAAAAGGAAGCATTGCCTTTTTGTCTGCTGGTGGTTTTTCAAGACGGTGGCGTTTTTGAACAAATCGGATTTCACCGACTTTGCAATAACATCTGTGTGAACTTGATATACGGTGCCTTCATAACGCCCCAACTTGAACGGGCGAGCACAAAAGGAGGCTGCGATTATGGGTTCATACACGGATGGTTTTTTAAAAAGGCTGCGCAATGAGATCGATATTGACCAGATGATCCACACCTTGGCACTAGAAACGCGAACCGGTACAAACTACCTCCGGTTTCGCTGTCCGGTTTGCCACGGATTTCACACGGCGACCAACCCAAAAACCAACCTGGCTAGATGCTTCGAGTGCAAAATTAATTTTAATCCCATTGATTTGGTCATGGCGGTCACCGCCCAAAGCTTCGTGGAAACGGTTGAGTATTTGAAACCTCATCTGACCGATACCCGCACAAATGGATAGGAATCGGGTACAGAAAATGGCTCTGTCCAAAAGGCGCCTTTCGCAGCTGGAATCGGTGATTAAACAATATCGACAGGATTTTTATGCCGTTGGAAAAGCGCTCAGAGAGATCCGCGATGGCCGGCATTATCACAAGCTGACCTTTAACAGCTTTGAAAGTTATCTCAGGCGTCGATGGGATATGGGCCGCTCTACTGCCTACCGGCTCATTGAGGCCGCTGCGGTGATCGATAACCTGTCGCCAATTGGGGAGGTGTTGCCCAAAAACGAATCACAGGCCCGGCCCCTCACCCGGATAGATGCCTTTAGCCAAAGAAGGGTGTGGCGCGATTTTTTAGAAACCGGCCAAACGCTCACCGCGGTGAATATCAAAAAGTTCGTATCGGCTCACTTGGGTGAGCAAAAAACCAAAGCGGCCTTTCGCGAGGTCATCAGCACCGATTACCAAAAAGCCGTGCGTGCGATGCTCTGTCAGATCCGCATTGCGCAAAATGACGGCTGGAGAAAAACGTCACAAAAAACCGCTTTGTATTGGAACAATGTGATGAAAGAGAAAATATTGTGGCGATAGAGCAGGACATCTCAACGCTTTCTTTAGATGATCAATTCATGATCTTGCTGCATAAAAAGATTATGAACAAGACCGGTTCGGCCAAGCGCCGCGCCAAAAAGTATTATGTGGACCAGTATAAAAAAACAGGTATCATCCCCAAGCCACTGCTGCTTGCCGGCCGCGGCATCATGGAGGGCCGAAAATGCAGCGGACGGCCGCGTGCGCTGTCTTGTGACGTAAAAAACCGCTTTATTCAAATGGTCAAAGCCGCCTGTGATGCCGATGACGACAATTTTATCTACGTTACCCGAAAGGCGCGAAAGATCACGATCTTTCATCAATTTCTGGAAGAAGAATTTGAGAAAAAGATCTCCATACACGCCCTTTACCGTCTGGTTCGCCAGGAAAACCTGCATCTGTATTTGAAAAAGCCCGATTTTGATGAACTGCCGGCCAAGGGGTTTTTCAACCCCGAGGACATTTTTGATTTGGTGCAGGTTGACGGCTGCAGCTTTCAGTACATCAAAATCAAAGATGAAAACGGAAAGTGGCGTAAACCGCAGGTGATCGAATTTTATGATACCGGATCGCGGTATATGTTCGTATTGGAACTGTATTTTTCGGAAACCAGCCTCAATGCGCTGGATCTGTTTACCCGGTTTTTACTGTACGGGCCGTTTCCCAAAAAACGCATCCGGCTGCGTCCGGATCGCGCCAAAGGGTTTTTGAACCTGAAGCGGCCTATCCACGAACTGAACATCAAATACTCGCTGCCCGATGGATTTTATATGGAGCCGGACTTTACCGGCCCAAGGTCACCGAAGCACAAGGTGCATCTGGAGTCGAGCCATCGCAGTCTGCATCATTTTGAGATCCGTATCATTAAAAAGTTTGCCGACAAAATCTTAAAAACCGAACCGGGATGGGCCTTTAAAGGCAATAAAAAAGAGCCCATTGTCGTTACCTTTCTGGACATCAGCCTCGATCAGTTAAGACACAGCCGGATGCTTGAATTGTATCGCCGGCAGCACAATGAAAGCCTTCACCGATTTACCGAGGCCGGTAAATCGGTAAAATGGGTACCCAGGGAAAAGCTTGCGGCATATTTGTCGGATCAGGATACCCTGGCATTTGATCCGGATCACGTGCAGGGCTTTATCCGCTATGGATTTGATAAGCGAAAAGCCGTTGTCTCCACGCAAAAAACCATCACCTACGACAAACAGAAATATACCGTGGTTGTGGGGGCTGAGAAATTCAGTTCGCACAAAAGCACGCCCGTTCAGGTGTCTTGCTGCAACAACAAACTCTATATTTTTGAGCCCCAAAAAGACGGCGTTTTTTTGGGCGAGGCATTGTGCCAGCAGCGGTCGGAAAAACCCAAATCCGTGGTGGAAAAGTCAGAAAAAAGGCTGAAACAAAATGAGGTTGAACAGATTGCTGCATATCTTGAAGCCAGGCAAATGAGCGTTGATATGAAAAGCCTGATTGCCTGCTACCGAAACGGACTGACGTTTGATATCGCAAAGGCCGTCTTTGAAAACAACACGAAACGCTATGATCGGCTTGTGGCCAAGCTAGACGAGCCAGACAGAGCCGGTTTTGTGCGCTTCAACGCATTTGCCATCGATTATTATCGGTATCGGCGAAATCAGCTTGCACCGGGCAAGGCGAGTGGGCCATGAAAAAAAAGCGCAAAGAACACTTCATCAATGACAAGCGTCGGGTATCGTATCTGAGCAGCGTCTATACCCGCATGTACCGGGGCAAAAGCGTGTTGATTGAGGGCGCCTACGGCGCCGGCAAGACCCGCTTTTTACAATTGATCCAGCCGAAAAAATTAAAACCGGTTTGGCTCGAATCACTGGACAACAAACATGAAATCCTGGCATCAATCCTTCAGGAGCTAAATTATGAAGGTGTGGCAACCCATTGGCACACGTCCCGGAATCTGAAAAAAATCTGCAGCCTGACCGGTTTTTTTATTGTAATCGATGAGGCCAATGATCTGGATCGCCGGGTCTGGCCGTATTTTAAAAGAATTATTGATGCATACATCCCGATGGTTTTTGCAGGCTTGCCCAAGGTCAGAACGTATCTGGCCAGTGAACATCCGGATATTCTCAGCCGTTTAAAGGTACTGACGATTTATCCTATCATCGTTGAAGACTTTATTGCCGAGTATAAAAATTTTTCTTCGGAAGCCATTGAGCAGATATATGCCGCCACCGACGGTGATATGCGAAAATTTGAAGAAATCTGCATAGAATGCCAGGATAAGGCCAAGGAGCTCAAGTATAGCCTTGTGGATATCAATTTAGCCCTGACAGTCCTCACCGATCTTCCCTCCAACCATTGATCCGACTTTAGCCGATACCGATCCAACCCCCTTCATTTTAAGCTTTAACCCGAGGATCTGAACAAAATCCCCATCATTTAGATTGCATACTTCCGGGGGCTTTTGACCGGAATCAGTCAAAAAATGAAAAATGACAGAAAACCGAGCCGGTTTTTTGCATTTGGATGTCATCTTGTAAGAGAAGTAAACTATCGATATCTTAGGGGCATGCAAAATGCGAGCATTATTATTTTGCGAACATTGGCGTTACACTATTCGCCAGCGCTTAGTGCTCTATTATTTCGGCAGCATCTTTCAAGTACCGACTGCTATTTTCAAACGAGCAGTCATTTTGCCATTTAGACTTTAATTCTAGTACAGACTCCGTTGGGACAATGCCTTCACGGAACTCTTGAAGATTTTCAGTTTTACCATGAGCAAGTAAGTTACGGACATCAAAGATGGCTTTAATTGATTGCATCGGTCTTCTTGAATAATCGAGGGGCAAACTAAAATGCTCAGCCAATAGATTTAATTTTTCTTTGGGAGATAACTTTTTTTCAAAATGTTTCCAATGTTTAATTTTTTTTTGTCCAAGATGATTGAAAAATGCTTCAAGCGAGAAGGCGATAAGAATAATGGCATTCATACTTTTGAGCATTTTCATACCAGAATCGATGTCTTCGCCTGCAGCTTGAACTTCTTTTTTAGCGCCCATGTAAAGATAAGCATAAGTTCGGATTTCACGTTTGAGCATAGTGTTAAAATTAGTGTCCATATTGTAGAATACCTAACCATTGATTATCAGGTCAATTTACCCTTACAAGTTTATATTGATTATGTTCTCGGGCAATTTCGCCCTATTCTAATGACAATCCCGCTTTTCAAAATTATCCAATAAAATTTATCAGTAGAAATCAATAAAATTAATTAATTAACAATATTGGTAACTACGCGAAGTGCGTTGCTATTAATCACAAATTAATTAAGATTACCTTGCGGCAGCCAACCCTGTCAAATATTGTGATATACGAGATTATGTCGTCTCGTTTGAAATTAGTATCGGGTAAAGATACGTACAGGGTATCTGGCGAAATTAGGGTCACTTAAAAACGTGTATTTCCAGCTATCTACATAATTGCCAGTTCATAATGATATACAGGCTGTATCTGGACAGGCGAAGTTTGGGGATTTGGTATTGATATCTGTATAGGGGCTTTGAAAGATTTTGGTTAAACGGAATGTCGATATTTGCAATAGCGACCGACCGGCACTTAGTTGGAGTAGTCTGTAAATTGGACGCACATTCGAATCCCGCCACCCCATCATTAACTAACTATGAAAGCAATTCATTAAATCAACTTGTGGATACATAATCTTATAGCCACAGTGTAGCATATGCCCTCTCATAGCGGTGCTGATCATGAATTCAATGATTTGTTAAGATACACTTTCTTTATTGTATCCTGATTCTAAAATTTTCCATTTTCTTTGGGAATGGACTATTTCCCAATACATCAGGACACTTTGATTTTATTAATCTGTTTAGGGATTCTGACATCTCAGCATTGTATAAAGTCAAGGCATTACATAAAAGCCTACAGTTCTCTGAGTTTATTCCTCCAGGTGGCACATAATCATTTGTAAGCAATACATTTTTTGACCCACTTTTATATTTTTTTTCGAATCTTTCATCAGTTGTAGGTGTAACAATGTCAATCAATTTAGTTTCAATTAGACTCGCACCGCTAAAATTACAGCCAGTGATTCCAGCTTTTTCAAGATTCGCCTTATCAAGCATTGCATCAACGAATGAGGCATTAACTAATAATGATTTTTTTAAATTAGCTTGAAAAAGATCTGCCCGATTTAAATTCGCTCCTATCAATATTGTATTTTCTAAATTTGCCTCACGAAGGTTCGCCCCGGTTAAGTTAGCGTTGGTTAGGTCTAAACCATGAAGGGAATCTTTCCATGCTTCGAGCACACTTATTAACAGTTCTACATTCTCAATATCCGCTATCCCCTCCCCGAACATAGAAGTATATATTGAAATTGGATTTAAAAAATCTGGGTTAACAGGGATCTTTGAATTTTGTAATTTGGGTATTCTGTTTAGCGTCATTCTCCAAGTTTGGGTTGCAAGCTGTCCGATAACCGCGTTTGTTTTTAACTCTAACATATTTCTAGCATTTTCAAATCTTTGGTAAGCCAATCCATACAAAGCAACGTAAATACCAACAACCCAAATCACAAATGTAGGTGGTGATTTTCTCTGTTCGCGCACATTTGGAGACGGCGGCCAAACTTTTTCATATACAAAACGAAGACCAGAGAACTCCCAACTCACCCACGTTAAGAATTCTCTTAATGAATTGAATTTTTTAAGGCACCAAAGCAAGGCAAAAATGGATCCATAGCCAATAAATAGTGCGAATATGTGCTGTTTATCTAACATCTCATTAATTTCTATTTCAAGTTATCTGTCTTTTTCTTACGACTACAGTCAATTTGAGAGTACCTTGCGTCAGCCAGCCCTGTCAAATGTTGTGATAGCCTGGATTATGTCATCTCGTTGGAAATTGAGAGCGGATACAGATATGTACAGGTAATTACAACCAACTTAAAACACATAAAATTTGTGATATCTATAAACGAAACAAGCGTTCTTCCCATGGAAACCAGTAAATAATTATTCGACAGGCCGTATAGGCACTCATCCTGGAGACAAGAAACATGATACCCGGTCCTACTGAGGGACCGGGTATTTTTGTTTGAAATTTTGCTGTTGACATTTATCATTACGGGTGACATTTATTAATTTTTCATAGTTTATTAATTTTTAATAAGAGAGGAGGCGGCCAAATGGCTAAAGCCGAAAACATCAAGTCTATTACGGTTCGATGCCCCGAACCGATCCACCGCAAATTACGGATGCTGGCGGCAATGAGGGGGCTAACGATGTCGGATACGCTGTTATGGTTGATCGAATCGGCAAAAATTGAAAACCCCGATGACGTTGCGACGGTTCAAAGCCTGCTCTATGGCGCATCGGCGGGAATCCAGGAACCCAACCAAGGCAATCAGCAGGGGGAACAGCAGATCGGGAGGAAAACCAAAGCACCAAAACGGAAACCTAAAATCCAAATCGATTAAGAAAGGAAGCCTATGATCAGAATCAAATATTATACCGGATGCAAGAAACCCGCAGAAGCTGCCAAATATGCGGGGGTCAGTGAACGAACATTGAAAAGCTGGTATTCCAAAGGCCTGCCGCACAACAAAATCAATTCCCGGCTCACATTGATCAATGGCAAGGCATTGGAAGAGTGGTGTGAGTCTCACCAACAGATCAAGGACAAACCCATTACAATCAACGAAAGGGCCAATGAACTGCTCAAAAAAACAATCGGTAAATGATCGGAAACGGCGCCCGGTTTCCAGCCGGGCACCAAACAGAAAGGATCGGTAACATGGGAGTCAAAGTCAGAAAATATGACAATGGCAGTGCATATTTCTTCGATATCATCTGGAAGGGTGAAAGGTTAAAAAAACCGGCTGGTGAGGATCAAGCTGTTGCTGAAGCGGCAGCAACACTTCTTGAAGCGAAGCTCAAGACGGGGGAAACCACCGTTGCTCAACTCAAGTATTCAGGAGATAAAACCGGCGAAACGCCCACATTCGGCGAAATAGCCAAGGTTTGGTTATCCTTGCCCCACGAATGGAAACCATCGACAAGGGACTCATACGAGTTCAACCTCAGAAAGCACATCCTGCCCAAATTCGGCAAGCTTAGGATTGATGAAATCACCCGCAGCATGATCAGGCGGTTTCTTGATGACAAGTTGGTCAAAGGGGCGGCACCCGCCTTTGTATCCCTTCTGAAAGCACCTATAAACGGCGTCATGGCTCAGGCTGTCGATTATGAATACATCCCACATAATCCCGCCAAAGACATTTCAGTTAAAAAATCCAAAAATACCGCGCGGCACGTCAACCCGCTATCAGAAAAGCAGATACCGATGCTGCTCGAAGCGGCTAAAAAGTTCGTCGGCGGTTGGTATTACCCTCCCCTGCTTTGCTCCTTGATGACCGGGCTCCGATTCGGTGAACTCCAGGCGCTGAAATGGGAGGATATTGATTTTGAAACGAGGATCATATCCATTGAGCGGATTTGGTATCGTGGCAGATTTGGGACACCTAAAAGCGGTAAGTCTCGCAAAGTCGATGCGCCCCCGCATTTGATTGAAACCCTGAATGCGCTGAAACTGGAACAAAGGAAACAGTCGTTTAGAAATGGAACTGGCGGGAAGGCTTTTGAATTTGTCTTCGCCAACCACAAGGGGAATATGCTCGACCAGTGTTCCTATAACAACGCCCTAAAAAAATGCCTCAAGACCGCCGGGCTCCCAAAAATCCGAGTCCATGACCTGCGGCACACCTATGCAACGGTACGAATCCTACGCGGCCATAATATCGCCGATGTCAGCAACCAGCTCGGGCACCGGAATATTGGCATCACTCTGGATTATTATTTTCATTTTGTCCCTGGAAAATTTAAATCCGAAATCGAAACCCTGGACACCCTGATTGATCCCCCTAAAAACCCAAAAACGTCCAGAAAACGTCCAGAATTTTCTCCCGCCAAATGAAAATTACAAAGAATTCAAGAGCCTTTCATGGATATTGTCGAACCCGCCATTGGACATGATCAGGATAATATCACCCGGCATTGATGTGCGAACCAGATCGTCAATAATGCCTTCTGTATCGTCGAAGTGGGACGCATCCTTGCCTCTTTTGATCAGATCGGCGACAAGCTGTTGGCTGGAGAAGCGCTGCCCTTCGGGGACTTTTTGGAGCATGGATGGCTTGCGGATACAAATCCGGTCCGCCGGATCGAACACGCCGGCATAGTCCTTTTGAAATACCTTGCGCATGCTTGAATTGGTCCGCGGCTCAAATACGGCAACCACACGATTGTTATGAAAGTAATGTTTCACTGCGGCAAGCGTTTCGCGCACAGCCGTGGGATGATGGGCAAAATCATCCATCACCACGATACCGCGTTTTTCACCACGGATCTCCTGTCGCCGCCTGACACCGGAAAAGCCTTCCAACGCCTTCGCAATATCATCTGGACTCAGTCCCAGATCGTCGGCCACGGCAATGGTGGCCAGGGTATTTTTCAAATTGTGCACACCGATCATGCGTGTACTGAACCATCCGAACAGTGCTCCATTTTTCTGCACCTGAAATCGGGTCTGGGGCGGCTCGATGATAATTTCTCCCAACCGCCATTGTGACGTCTGCTCAAGACCGTATGTTTGCCGCCGGCACACGGCCCGCCCCACCAAATCAAGCACATTGCGATCATCATCCACACTGACAAGGAGGGCCGAGGCCGGTATTTGACCGATAAATCGTCCAAAAGCATCCCGGACATGGTCCAGATCACGATAAATGTCCGCATGATCGAATTCAACACTGGTCAGTATTGCGGCATGCGGGGTGTAATGGAGAAACTTGGGACCCTTGTCAAAAAATGCGGTATCGTATTCATCGGCTTCGATGACGATGCAGTCGCCCTCTCCACTTCGATAGTTGCTCGTAAAATTGGGCAGGATACCACCGATGATGAACGACGGATCCCGGCCGGCCGAAAAAAGCATCCAGGCCAGCATGGCCGAGGTCGTCGTTTTTCCGTGGGTTCCGGCAACGAGCAACTGGCGTTTACCGGCAGCGGCAAATCGATTGACCGCCTGCGGCATCGAACAATAGCAAAGCTCCATATCCATGGTGGCCAGGACCTCTGCATTGTCCCGGGAAACGGCATTGCCGATCACAACCAAATCCGGACGGTGGGACAAATGGTCCCCATCGAATCCGGCCATGACCGTCACCCCCTTTTCCTCCAGGAATCGACTCATGGGCGGATAGACATTCTTGTCGGAACCGGTAACCTGATACCCCGCATCTTTGAGCATACACGCCAGGGCACCCATGGCCGTTCCACACACCGCAATCAAATGAACGGATTTCACCTTTTCCGGGATACGATTGTTTTCGGACAGAATCAGACCTCCACTGTTTTTTTAAATGAAATGACAGTTGGTCTTAAAAACCTGAAGTCATGTATTTATTTGTAGACGATTTATCCTTGAATCACAAGCGTTTCGTCTGTTTGCTGACGGTGGAAAAAAAGCGATGCACCGTTATCGATCCACGGTGTGGAAAAGCACCAATAGCAAGGGATGTTGCCATCCTGTCACGGACTTTCCGATCTTTAATGATATCCATCATTTGATTTGACACCTGATAAATACTTGGGCTAATATGAAGTCAACTGCAGGACTGATACCGTCGTTTCCAATATGGTAACGCTATTCGTTTTCTGCCAAATTAGTTTTTTTAGAAATGACAACAGATAGTGTGGATAAATATAGGCCTATTGATCAACTGAAAGCGATCTCATCCTGGGTGTCATCGGTCCAGGATCTGGACAAGCTTCTCCAGTTGATCATTGAATCGGCGACCAATGTTGTCCAAGCTGAAGCAGCATCCCTGCTTCTAGTGGATGCCAAAACCGATACGCTCTATTTCAAGGTTGCCACCGGTGCGAAAGGTGACGAAGTCAAAGAATTCAGGGTAAAGATCGGTCAGGGAATTGCCGGTCTGGTTGCCAAAACCGGCAACGCCATGCTGATTGAAGACGCACAAAAGGACGACCGCTGGATGCGTGAAATCAGCGATAGTATCGACTATGAAACCCGCTCCATGTTATGCGTCCCGTTAAAGATCAACGAGCGCACGATTGGCGTTGTCCAGGTCATCAACAAAAGGGACCAAAGCCAATTTAAACGAACCGATATGGAGGTGCTTGAAGAGTTCTCCAGCCTCGCCGCCCTGGCCATCGGCAGTGCGCGTAGCCTGGAGCAGGTTCGCCAGGAGAACCAGGACCTTAAAAAGGAACTTGGCGAAAAGCACCAAATTATCGGAACAAGCCCCATTCTGAATAAAGCGCTTCAGGATGCACAGAAACTATCCCGATCGAAAACCACCGCCCTGATTCAAGGGGAAAGTGGAACCGGCAAAGAACTCCTGGCACGGTTGATTCATCGTGAAAGCCCCCGCAAGGATAAACCACTGGTGGTGCTCAATTGCGCGGCCTTACCGGAAACCCTTCTGGAATCAGAGCTGTTCGGGTATGAAAAAGGCGCTTTTACCGGTGCTGCGGGCCGAAAAATCGGCAAATTCGAGGCTGCCCACGAAGGTACGTTATTCCTTGACGAAATCGGGGAAATGGCTCCGGGGATTCAGGCCAAACTGCTGCGGGTACTACAGGAAGGTGTTTTTTATCGGGTGGGGGGAACAACACCGATTACCGTTGATGTACGGGTGCTTTCGGCCACGAACAAAAATCTTAAAGATGAAGTCGAAAAAGGCACGTTTCGGGAGGATCTGTATTATCGTTTGAACGTCGTGACACTCAACATGCCTCCTTTACGCGAACGCCTCGAAGACGTCCCTTTGCTGGCGGAACACTTTCTGGATCTTTTCAAAAAGGAGGCAGGGTTGTCCGCATTGCGTATTTCCAGTGCTGCCATGGAAAAAATGACGCAATATGACTGGCCCGGCAACATTCGTGAATTAAGAAACGCCATTGAGCGTGCCGTTGTCATGGGAGACGGAAAAACGATCCTGCCTGAAGATCTGCCCATCACGCCATCCGTTCAAAAATTCTCTGGCATGCAGGTGGGGCTGACCCTCGACGAAGCCCTCAACGCATTTAAAAAAGAGTTTATTCTGCTCAACCTCAAGCATACCCGTGGCAACAGAAGTAAAGCTGCGAAAGTTATGGATATTCAAAGGACCTACCTCTCACGTCTGATCACCCGGTACGAAATCCGGGACCTTGCCTAATATCATTTTTTCTTAGCAATTCAAGTATTTCTATAATTTACCAATAGATATGGCGGATCTGATGCGTGGCATTTATAAAAAAGATAAATGGCATGGCATTTGCTTATAATTTGTTTATAAAATGACCCAATAGCATCGAACCGAATATTGAATCTCGGAGGAATTGTTATGACTGCTTTCAAAATGAATACCCATACAGTTAAAAAATTTAAAGCATCAATGGAATCTGGACGTTTCTACAGTGTGGAATTTACCATTGATCAACCGCATCCACTTTATCAATTCAAGATCTGGCGCAGCGATTCGAGCGCCATGTTTGTTGTGGTCAAGGAAAATTCGGCGGTTCTTCCCAAACTCAAGGCCGGCAGCGTCTTTAATATGACCTACTACAGCAGTGACACCCACTGCCCCAAGAAGCAGATCGAAACGCGAATCGGTCATATCACCAGCCAGCGGGAAGGCCGGTTCGAAGGCCATTGCACGGTATCATTGGTCCCCATGACCCCACCGGCCCTTCAACACTAATACCCTAAAAGGCTTATCATTGTGATGTTGAAAAAGAAGCTAACCGTTTGGATTTTTGATGCAACAGGTACCCCGGTGCAAAAGGCGAGCATTCCAAGGCTGCTTTTGCCCATGGGCATGCTGCTCTTTATTGGGGCGGCAATCATGGTTTACTTGGGCATCACAGACTATCTTCGTTTAAAGGACGCCAACCAAAGCATCCCGAATTTACGTGCCAATTTACAAACACAGGCAGAGTTGGTTGACCACCAACAGCATCAGATCGCAGCCTTCACCTTAAAAATTGAACAACTTAAAGGCCAATTGGCCGACCTGCATGATTTTGAACAGAAAATTCGCGTCATCGCCAATCTTGACCCCAAAGATAGTGGTGAGAGCATCTTCGGAGTGGGTGGATCCGATCCGGAAGAAATCGATCCGACAACGATGATAGAACAGGATTATCAAGATTTGATCCGCACCATGCACGATGAAATCAATGAAATGGATCACGCTTCACACGACCAGCAAAACGCTTTTGCTTCCATTTTCAGCCAATTGGAAGGCAAACGAAACCTTTTGGCCGCCACACCGTCCATTCGTCCGGTCAAAGGCTGGATCACCTCGCGCTTTGGTCGCCGACAGTCACCGTTTACCAGCCGCAGCGAGTTTCATCGCGGCCTTGATATTGCGACCCGAGCGGGCACGCCGATCCTTGCACCGGCAGATGGGCTCGTCACCTACTCAGCACGTAAAGGGCTGATGGGAAACATGATCACCATTGACCATGGGTATGGCATGGTGACGCGCTATGGCCACATTCAAACGCTTTTAAAGAAAAAGGGTCAGCGGGTCAAACGGGGTGAAACCATTGCCTTGGTGGGCAATACGGGGCGCAGCACCGGTCCACACCTGCACTATGAGGTGCGCCTGAATGGGGTAGCCGTGAACCCAATGAATTATTTTCTCAATTGATCGCCTTGGGTGATGCACGAAAAGTTACAGATTTACCAATTTTGGATATACAAAAAGACACAATCAGACGTGTGAGAATCAATTGAAAACACCCTGCGGACGATGCAATAAAAAAAATTTTATTGCATCGTTTTCCAGAGTCCCCCTTGCGGCCAATCCCTTCAGTCGGCCCTTTCGTTCCTTTTACGTTTAGTTGCATTCGTTAATTCCATTTTGTACGGGAATCGCTACCTTGTGCATAGTGGAAGCAGCCAACCACAACAAGAGAAGTTTCCCGCAAACACGAAAATTTGTCGAGCGTAAAACAGTCATGGCTTCGTAAACGGAGGTGCTTTTTACTTTCTCTGCTCTTCAATAAACGACCTTCAATGGGTGCCATGCGCTTTGGTAAATGACTACCCTTTGATATAAAACTACTCTTTAATTGTTGATTCGCCATCAAATGAATGCTTCCACTTTTAATGAATGACCATCCTTGTTCGGAATTCCGGCCCCCATGTGACCGGTTATAGATAGCCGTACCGCGTTCAATCCACCGGCCCGCAAGTTCGTCAATCTGGCGTTTCTCGTGCTTGCCATTGGTGCGGGGATGGACAGCGCCATCATTACTCCCGGCAAAAATGCATGATGGGATTTGCTTTCGACAAAGCATATGTTAAAAAAAACCGACTTTATTATCTGCGGCAGTTCAGACGACTGCTCAACATTGTTTTCTATCACACTAACTGCATTCGCCTGTGGCAAGCAACGAGATGAGGAGATGAGAGGTGTTTATGATCACTAGAAAATTGAATTGGTATTACATTCGTCTGTTGGTCTTCAGTTTGTTATTTATTTTCGGACCGACCTTATCACTGGCCAAAACTATCGTACTGGAATTCGCCCACCCCTATCCGGCCACGCATACTCAGCATCAGGCGGTGCTCTTTCCCTGGGCTAAAAAAGTTGAGGAGGCCTGCAATGGTGCCCTCAAAATCAAATTCATTCCCGGGGGTACATTGGCAAAGATGGGACAGGCATATTCAATGGTCGAGAAAAACGCTACCGATATCAGCTGGGATTTCTGTGATTACAGCCCTGGACGTTTTCCGCTGACCACGGTTATCGAATTGCCCTTTATGGTCAGTACCGCTGAGAAGGCATCCGTGGCGCTGTGGAAAACCTATGAGCAGTTTCCCGAAGTTCGGAAAGAATATGAGAATACTAAACTGTTGATGCTAAGCTGCCATGCACCTGGCGTATTTGCAACGGTGAAAAAACCGATAAAAACCTTGACGGACCTCAGAGGAATGAAAATCAAGACCGCCAGTAGTTTCACCACAGCTGCACTCCAAATATTCGGTGCGGTTCCAGTCATCCAACTGGTAAACGAGACCTACACTTCACTGGAACGGGGCATGTTGGACGGGGTGGTGATGCCGTATGATGGCATGGCCATTTTCAAGGTCCATGAACTTCTCAAGTATTATACGCCGGCGGATTTTTACTCCATGGTCTACTGGGTGGCAATGAACAAAAATAAGTTCGATTCCTTGCCTGAGGACATTAAAACGGTCATCGAAAAAAGCAGCGGTTTGCCTTTTTCCAGAGCGTTTGGAAAGTCTTGTGACGAGTCCAAGACAGCGATGAAACAGATTTGCATTGACGCCGGGATGCAGGAAATCAGCTTTCCAAAGATCGAAATACAAAAGCTTCTCGGGTTGACGAATCCGCTTAAACAACAGTGGGTAATGAATATGGAAACCAAAGGCCTGCCCGGCAGAGCTGTTCTGGAGACTGTCAGCCGCTACCTATACGAGTAGGACAACATCAGGGTGCCCCGCTGATGATCATGATCAATAGCGTCTGAGGCCCACCGCCATGGCACGCTCAAGGAACCGTCGACAGCCAGTTCCTTGACATGGGGGCGCCTCAGGCGCTTGCATCGCTGCAGTGATCGCGACCGGATAAAATTCAATTTTTGAAAATGTCATCAAAGCAATATGCGCTGGTCAAATCGATAGATGCGACGATTACTTATCGGATTAGAATTTTACGAATATCGCTATACCATCCATAAGGCGTTATAAACGCGAAAAAACGCTTTGTGCAGCAGCGAGGGTCTTTTGGATAACCGCGTCATCATGGGCGGCGGAAAGGAAAAATGCTTCAAACTGGGATGGCGCCAAATAAATCCCGTTTTCCAACATACCTTGATAATATGCGGTAAACCGTTCAAGATTCGATGTTTTCGCATCAGCAAAACACTGTACCGGCCCATCGGTAAAAAAGAGTCCCAACATGGCCCCAACATGGGTGCATGAAATGGGGATTTTTGCTTTTTCGGCGGCTGCGTTCAATCCCTGAACCAGTGTTTTGGCCCGCGTTTCCAATGTTTCGTAAAAACCAGGTGCTTTCAATTCTTTCAAGGTAGCAATGCCTGCGGCCATGGCCAACGGATTACCGGACAGGGTGCCGGCCTGGTATACCGATCCCATGGGTGCGATCTGCTGCATGATTTCCCGACGTCCGCCATAGGCCCCCACCGGCAGCCCCCCACCGATGATCTTTCCGAAGGTCGTCAAATCAGGCGTAATCCCATAGCGTGCCTGGGCACCGCCCAAGGCCACCCTGAACCCGGTCATGACTTCATCGAAAATCAAAACGGCGCCATGCTGCTGGGTCATTTCACGCAATGTTTCCAGAAAGTCCGGGGCTGGCGGAACCAATCCCATGTTACCGCCAACCGGTTCAACAATGATACAGGCGACCTTGTCCCCCTGCTCGGCCATGACACGGCGAACCGTATCGCTATCATTATATGGAAGCGACAATGTGTGCTCGACAAATGCGGCCGGCACGCCCGGGCTCCCGGGAATTTTCAGGGTCGCCACACCAGAGCCGGCCTCCACCAGCAGCGCATCCGCATGTCCATGGTAGCAACCGTCAAATTTGATGATCAGGTCCCGACCGGTAAATCCACGGGCCAGCCGAATGGCGCTCATGGTGGCTTCAGTCCCCGAGTTGACCATTCGAACCATATCCACCGATGGAATCAGCTCGACGATCATCTCGGCCAGTTCGACTTCCAGTTCGGTGGGTGCGCCATAGCTGACGCCTTTTGCCAAAACAGAGGAAATCGCCTCAATGACGGCTGGGTGACGATGGCCAAGGATCATCGGGCCCCAGGACCCGACATAGTCAATAAACCGGTTCCCGTCTGCATCGACCAGCCAGCACCCTTCGGCATGATCGATAAACAGGGGATTGGTACCCACGGCGCGGCAAGCCCGGACCGGCGAGTTTACACCACCCGGGATCAGCACCTGTGCCCGCTCAAACAATGCGGTGGACTGTACTGTTTTCATAATCAGTTATCCTTTCCAGGTAAACGGAATAAACGTGTTGACGTTGATTAATGTGAATCGGAAACTACCAGACACAATTGGATAGGTCAAACGCCAAAGGCCAAATGGCAATTGAACCATAGCCTCGAATATAGTAGACATGAATGTCGGCATCCGGCAGTCGTTGCCAGGCGCATAAATAAAAAATGGATATAAAATCAGCAACCATCACACGCCCCCACACAGACGATGAAACACAGTCAGCAGGTGGACAAACTGGGAAAATTCCTGGGCTATGTACTGGGCCGGCACCCCGATGAATTCGGTCTGGTTCCCGATGCCAGGGGATATATCAAAACCAAGGATCTTTTAAAGGCGCTGGCCGAAGAGCCCGGCTGGCGCCACGTGCGCATGAACCATATTCGTGAAGTCAGCTATCGTCCGGGCACATCTGCGATCGAGTTGGCAGGCAACCTGATCCGTGCCATGGACCGTTCAAACCTGTTTCCCCCTGAACTATCTGACAATCACCCCAAGCTGTTGTACTACCCGATCAGGCGCCGTGCCTACCCGGTCGTGCTGGAACAGGGGATACCACCCAATCCTGACGGGAATCGCATCACATTGGCCATCGATCAGGCATTTGCCGAGCGCCTGGGCCGACGGATCGATCAAGACCCCATCATCCTGGTGGTTCATTCGGTCACAGCCCTGTCCCGTGGCGCCACCCTCTGGCGTTATGGAGAGCGGTTGTTTTTATCGGACAGGCTTCCCCCGGGCAGTTTCAGCGGACCGCCCCTTCCCAAACAGCAGCCGGAACCCCAGAAAAAAGAAACAAAACCTGCGCCACCAACACCAGGCAGTTATCTGCCGGATCTATCGAATCAACCGCCGCCGGGAAGCCGATCCAAAAAGCCATCGCGGCAGCGCAAAAATGAATGGAAACGCGAACGCAAAAGAAAAAACCGGCGCGGTGGGTTTGATTGACCCGCAAGCCACCACCGTCACAGCTTTTACCTGCTTTTTTTAAAAAACGCATTGACAAGCCTTTATTTGGCTGCTAAAAAGCGCTTTCGTTTCGCAGTCATGAAAGGGCCGTTAGCTCAACTAGGCAGAGCACCTGACTCTTAATCAGTAGGTTGAAGGTTCGATTCCTTCACGGCCCACCAACAAAAAAGATAATAAAAACGGGAGCTTGTAGATATTGCAAGTTCCCGTTTTCTTTTGGGGTGTACGCATACTGTACGCACTTTTATGCGTACACTTTGCATATGTTTGCGTAACACTCGCAACTGACCAGAATCAGTTGCTCGAAATCATCCAACTAGTCATTTCTCATTTGATTCGGAGTATTTATTATATTTAAATATAGACTGTTTGACAAGGAAATCCCCGCTCAATCAACCGATTTCTTATAAGTTGCTCTCTGCGCCTTTCTGTTTTGCGACATAGCCCGAAATGTGGTATGGATTTTTATCCAAACTCCACCTCGTAAAAAGAGGTCTGCATGGACGACAAACCAAAGTTCATCAACGACCCAGAAAAAGCTTTAGAGTTTCTATTGGAGGTTTCTGCCAACGCCAGATTCGTAATTGACAAAATCTGGGAAAACGCAAAATTCTTCACCACGATAACATCCGCTGTTCTTACCTTCTCTGTTGCCGCCATACTTGCATTCATCAAGGATACGCCAGCATTAGTATCGAAACCAATTGTGATATTTTTTCTTGCTGTGCTTCCAGCGGTGTTGACCATAATGTCGTTCTTGGGCATTTTTAACCTGCGCCGAGAATATAAAAGATTCCTGCAATGGGTGGCAACAACACGAAAGCTATATGAAATCATAGGAATGACTGAAGAAATAACCACGAAAGCATTTCCTAATGACAAATACATCATGCCAAACAACTTTATTTCTGGTTCTTTCGACAGCACCGAAGATTTTGTCGAAAAAATATTGAAAAAGAAAAACTCGCTGATTTACTATTTCAACTGGCTACATCGGTGTTATATGGCTATTGGACTTATCTTGATTATTTTCGTTTTCCAGTTGGAAAGCGTTTGTAAATAAAAAGTCTGGTTCCCACTCATCCTTCAGTTTTACGACGTAGCACTAAACTTTGTATTCGGTTTAAACCATGAATGAACACGTCATCACCTTTGCAAGCGGTGTTATCGTCGGCGCACTCGTTTCCTTTGTCGGACACTTTTTCAGCATCCAAAGGGATAAGCGAAAAGAACACAATGAGTCCGCTATAAAGTTTCGTGCTGCGTTCCTTCCAGAGATAAGAAAAATACAGTATTTGGTAGATTATGACCCAAATTGTGAATCGTACACAATAAACATTTTAAAAAAGGCGTACGACCGCCACGCACTTGATCGGATTAGACGGTTATTATCCTTCGCACACGACAGATAAAGAGGCGGAATTGCCTTGTCCTTATTCAAAAAAAGGGACTTAAATAATGCCCAGATCTGTTATTTTACTCTTCCAATTTAGTATGGTGGAGGAATGAAATGAAATATTCCGATGTTGTTAAAAAATTCATTGGTAAAAAAGGATTGATTCTTGGCGATCAGTTTCATGGTTTCCTTTGGAAGCCATATAGAGATCGCGAATTGGGGGACAAAGGGTTAATTAAAGAAGTAGGTGACGACTTTGTGTTGCTCGAAGTATCGGTAATGCCTCCAAAATAGTGGAGGTCAACAAAATCAGTCACATATGTATCGGAACGATAAATAAGAATTTCCAGTCAACCGGTGCGGTTGTAAGTCCCATTTTCATTCCAGGTGTGCATCGACGGTAGCGCTTATTGAAACGTTCCTTTTTGGGGCGGCCCGGTAAACGGACTCTCAACGAATGATGAGGATGCCGATAATTGTAATCAAAAAGAGTTATCCATAGAGCTTCGTCCATGTTTTCAGCTTTGCGGCAAAACCCAAGGGTTTTGCGAGCCAGATAAGAAACCTTCTGGCGTATGGTTAAGTTGAAACGCTCAATGAATGAAGTGTTTTGTGTCCCCTCGGGGAAATCGTCTTCTGTTCCTTTAACGAAAAGTTTTTTCACTGTTTTCAATCGACGTTGAACCCGTATTTTTACGATTTGTAGATAAACAAAGTGTCGATCCTTAAAATAATGGTTGATCGCTTTTTCATATCCGGCGAATTTATCAGTCGTGATTTTGAGAAGGCGACACCTTGCCGAATCGAGCAAATAGAGCAAACCTACGAGAATTTTGGTGTTTTTATAAGTTCGTTTTCCTGTCGTAAACACCACCCAGAATCGCGTGGGTACATCAAGAGCGGCAAAAACCCACAATTGCTGGGCTTTGGAACCAATGAATGACCACAATTCGTCAAGCTAAAGAAATCGAATAACAATACCGATCATTAAACACAGGCTGATATGCCAAACACGACTCTTCTCACTAATTGCAGAACTCCAAGTGGCAATCGTACGGGTATCTCTTTCTAAAACGTCAGCAATCGGTTCGTTACTAAGACCCTCTGCTTTTAGCTTGGCGGTTTGGGTATATTCCTTAAACGATCCATGCTTGTGCCATAAATCACTGTAGGCAGTTTCGGAAAATTTATTTTTCTTCCATTACACCAGTAGAGTTGGCGAGGCACTGGATCATTTTTTGTTGTATAAGTGCCCGCTTTGGTAATCAGGTTGTCTATATCCTGGAAATGAGAACAATTTTCTCTTGGACAAAAACGAGGTAAATCGGTATTTACTAAATTCATGGTTTCCTTTGAGGTTTGAGATTTCAGGTTGGGGAACCTGAATCTCTTACCTCAAGAAACCGCTTAAATGAAGACCTCTACTATTTTGTAGGCATTACCCGTTCTTTGGCAATATCATCCGGCAATTTTTCGGCAACATCCGCGATACGCTGGGTGACATCAGCAAGTCGATTCAATTCGGCTATAATCGAGTTGACATCCTGATTGCGTGTCAATCGGGATGCCCACACATCGGCGAATGCGCCGGTTAACATCGGCAGGCGCGATCCCAAATACATGGCGCGTTCAGCCAGCAGGCGCATCTCTTCGACCTGTTCGGTAGCCTTGGTCACGGATTGAAAAAAACCGACTGAAGAATCTTTTCCTGAATCGCCTGAAAATCCCCTGAATTTCTCAAACTCACTGAAGCGTACACTACTGAAAACGATATTCTCAGCATCGTCTTGTCGCCACGCTTGAATCATGCTTATTAATTTGCGTTGTTGTGCGGCGGTCAAAATATCGCCGGCAATTCCCCAGATATCTGCCTCGGCTTTTTTGAAGGCATCCACTATCGGAGTCACCTCACTACCGTAAATTTTGGCATAATGCTGTTCGAACACCATACGGCCCAGGGTGACCATGACCACCATATCCAGCAAAGCAGCCACAGGCTTAGATCCGGCGGCAATCGTAAATGCATCTGCCGCCGAATACACCAATTGAGCTTTGATAATCCGCCGGTTTTCAGGAGATGGGCTGTTTGCGATATACTGGATCCCCGCCGAATTCATAATCGACCAATAACGATCGGCGAAAGCCATGACATGTCCTTGCAACTCAGCTTCGGTCATCACTTTGTCGGCATCCGTTGCGCCTTTTTCGTCGGCAGCGTATGTCATGGATGTCGCCAATGATAGGATGACGATTAATGGCCAGGCGATCACAACGCCAGAATGCCGTCTCTTCGAAGCATACATCTTTACCTCCTTCGGATGCACAATTGCCTACAGGATTAGCCCAACCGCCTTTTGAATCAGCAGGATTCACCCCCCTGCCATCAGCCATTCGAAGGCATCAGGGCCTGCTCCGGCGGTAAAACCATAGGGGTACGTGAGAATGAAAATGCCCAACAAGGCCAACACCATGCTGCTGATTTAAAAATGAAAATCGATCATCAACGTCCCAAATGAGTTATCTGTATTGGTTTTCTTTTGACCCGGCCGGGGTGTCGGTAAACGTTGCTCGATAAGAAGGTCAGACGTTTTGACGAGTGTCAGGCGCAAAGACAATTTTTTGTAATAATGATAATTAAGACCAAACAAACCTGAAAAAACGAAATTTTCACGTTCAACCTGCCGATCGTCATCGTTGAATAGACTACCATCATATATTACGCTATAGACAAGCCCCATTCCACGGACGCCGGCAACCAATTCAATGCCATGGGGGGATCGTACATTCCGCACCCAGTAGGCCTATGTTTTCAACAATTTTTTATCCAGGGAAAACAACAGCCTATCGATTCTAACGTACTGTATTTATACAAAATAAAAATATCTAGACATTTCAAATAGTTACTGCTACACTGCCCGTACCTTTGCAATCTCACTCAAAAAGGAGGGGCAGGTGCCACCATTCAATACCGAAAATATGACCATCACCGATGCCAGGCATTTGCCCATCGTCAAGGCCTATGCTCAGAAAATCGGTTTGGTTGAAACTATCGACAAGATGGTCGACTCACAGATGGAATTGAGCCCAGGCATGGCGGTATTCGCAATGGTCCTCGACACGCTATCCGGACGTACACCGCTTTACCGGTTGACCGAATTCTTCGAAGAAAAAGACACGGAATTGCTCCTGGGCTGTGACATCGAACCGGAACGGTTCTGCGATTACAATCTCGGGCGATCCATGGATCAGATTTTCGAGACCGGCACCCAGAAAATCTTTTCTCAAATTTCCCGGAATGCATTGATGGTTTTTGCTGTCGATCCGCGTCGGCTCCATTTCGATACGACGTCCGTAAGCGTTTATGGCGATTTCGATCAGGCCGGTCCACCATTTGACATCACCTACGGTTACAGCAAGGATAAACGTCCTGATCTTAAACAGTTTCTGGTGTCGATGCTGTGTGTCGACCGTAATATCCCCATTTTGGGCACCACTACCGACGGCAACGCCTCAGACAAAACCTTGAACAACGAACTATTGACCAACATTTCGAAATACATGGCCAAGCATAAGCTTCAGCCGGGAGCCTATGTTTACGTGGCCGATTCTGCCTTTGTTACCGAGAACAATTTGCAGGAAACAGAATCACCTCGGACCTGGTTTCTGTCACGCCTGCCCGCAACATACAAGGAATGTAGCCGAATCATTCACGAAGCCGTGTCCGCCGATGAATGGGTGGATATCGGCCAAATCGCTGAGGAACGTGACCACCCCAAGCGACCCGTTGCTTACTACCGGGCCTATGACGGTACCGTAGATCTTTATGGGAAAACCTATCGAGCCATTGTCGTGCATTCGAGTGCGCATGACAAACGTCGTCACAAACGCATTGACCGTATGCTTAAGCAGGACCGCAAACAGATAGAAGCCGACTGTAAGAAGGTCGCTGGTACAGTGTATTATTGCCGGGCAGATGCTCAGGCTGCGGCAGACAAACTGATCCGGCAATCCAACAATAGATACCACGACATCCAGGTTGATGTTCAAGAAGTGCCAAAATATGGCCGCGGAAGGCCTGCTCTCGGAAAACCCAGAAAGGTATCGCGCTATGAATATCGCTTTACGGCAAGAGTTCTCGAATCTCCGGATAAGGTCGATCCGCTCAGAGAAGAAGCCGGTTGTTTTGTCCTGTTAACCAATCTTTTGGATCAACAGGAGGATTGGCCCGCTGAAGAACTGCTTCTATTGTATAAAAGCCAGATCGGTATTGAGAAAAACTTCAGTTTTTTGAAAGATCCCGCCATCGTAAACAGCATCTTTTTGAAGAAGGCTCGTCGGATCGAAGTATTGGGTCTGGTGTTGTTGATATCTCTTTTAATTTGGCGTTTGATGGAGCGTTCCATGCGCAAGTATGTCGAATCCAACGACTGCAATTTGCCTGGTTGGGTGCGCCGGAAAACCCGGAAACCAACCTCCTTTATGATGACAACCAAGTTTACTTCCGTCATGGTCATCACCATCGGTAAACAACGGCAGTTGGCGAAACCTTTAAAGCCATTTCAGTTGGAGTATTTGAAGGCACTGGGTGTCACTGCTGACGCGTTTACCGTTCCTTGAACAACAAATAAATTAACCTCAGAGGTGTTCGTTGGGGTGCGGAATGTACGGGGGATGCTGATCCGGGTTTGGGAATGTGGGCCGACTGAAAAATACCCATACCTGGTGGTGCCGGAAACGAGGTAAACCCTTCCTGCATATTCCAACCGACGCGAAATCCGAATCCCACGTCGAGGGAAGTCATTAGATTGCCTAAAAGGCCAGTGGCTCCCAAGTAGATTTGACCGGCCCAATCATTCGTATAGATTCCTATCTTGGCAAGACGCCAAACGTGTTGATAGCCTAAATTGACAGCAGGCTCGGTCTCTCGTTGGGTGTGCCATCCGCTGGGATTTTCTCCCCACCCCCACACATCATGTAAGAACTCATGAACGCTACCAGCATAGGATTCTTCTCCAAGAACACCAGCGGTGATTTGAAAGTTGCGCGCGATTTGGCGGTTGAAACTTTGCCAGTTCAATGAGTAGGTCAACGTTCCCGCATAAGGCAGATCTCCCTCCAACGGATTCGGGTTGGTGATGTCTTCGGGAGTAATCATGATCTGCCCCACGCCATGGCTCAAACGAACGATAGAATCATTATCGCTGAGCGTGGGAAATTTGAGTCCGATCCACTTGCAAAAGGGTGGCGCTGCGGCGTCTTCCCCATCGTTGTAGCGGACCGTATGGTATTGGAGACTCCAGCCGCTGGTGAAGTTGCTGTCTCTGCTCCAAATGAGGTCGTTGTCAATTTACAGGCGGAGTGTGCCGTCGTTGTATGGGCTGTCGAGATGAAACGTATTCTCGCCCGCGACGCTTTGACTCGTAAGCATAATAAACGCCAGAAGGATTTTAAGTCGCATATTCCAGCATCTGGAAGCAACTGCTGGATTATTCAGTCCATGCCGTAAATGAAATGTCCGACCAAAACACCGGATAGCCCAAGCAGCCAGCTTTTTTCCAGGTTGAACGTCGTATCGGCCCGGTCATCATCCAGGGCTGCTTTCTGGGTGACGAATAGAAGAACGAATAGTATAGCCAAGGCGGCACGTCTCATTTTTTCCTTACTATGGAAGCGGCGTTTGGTCTCTATTGGGGGTCTTGAACCGCAGGCATGAATCGTTGGGAACCGAATCGCTGCGCAGCAGATAACCGGCCAGGGTCCATTCCGTCGTTCTGGTTTTCCCATCGATGTCAAAGTGGGCCCGCACGCTCCAATAGTAGCGGGTTCCATATTCCAACGCGTGTTTCAGTCGATGCTCGGTGGTGGTCAATTTTTGTCGCTGGTATACGAGTTTGCCTTCATCGCTGCTAACGGTCCGCCAAATCCGGAGTTCATACGTGATGTTATCGATCCGTGCGGAGTCTCGATCTTCCGACGACTCTGTCCCGATGGCAAGCGGATGCCAGCGAAAGGTCGGCTTCAGAGTATCGACCTGAACAAAGTCCGTCTGCAGCGACAACCCCTTTTTCGCCACTGGTGGATTGTCAGGATACAGTCCCACAATAGAGGCCCTACCGCAGCCAACTAACGAGACTGCCCAGAAGCATGCCAAGAAACCGGCGAATAAATTGGCAGCGCATTTAATTCTGAAAGTCATCATTCCAATTTATCGGATAAACCATGAAAAAATCGTCAATGATTTTCTCGGTCAGTTCCGGCACACAATCCCGGAATTCATGAATCACGTCGGATCCGCCCTGATCCGCCCAATCCTGGTAAGTTCTTTCCTCATCGCTGGCGCACGTAAAATGCTCATCAAGCAAGATCGTGTCGTCTTTCAAACGGATAAGTTCGACATGAATCTGCACGAACGTATCGGTGGGCGGGTCGATGGTGTAGATACCATGCAGGCCAACTTTTTGGACCTGTATGTTCAATAGCGCATCAATCTTCTCTTTCTGCGGATAAGAGAGGAGGGCCTGATTGTGGGTATCGACTGAGGCGCTTGCTGCCTGCCATTCAACAAACGTCAACTCGGTTTGGGTATTGCCCAGATCGATGACGCGCTTGATAAATGCGTCGCGAAGTTTGCGCTGTTTGATTTGCTCTGCTGCAATCGCCAAAACCACCTCGGCGTGCTCGACCTCTTCGGCAGGGACGGCGGTAAAGATCCCGTAGATTCCTCCGATAACAGCACCGAGAGGCGCAATCAGAACGCCCAGCACCGTCCCGCCAGGTAAGGGTGACGCAAATCCGATCATTATCGGCAGGCTGGCGCCAACGACAATGCCTCTTTTCAACCCGCCCCACCCCCCTTTGGCCGGCAGCATGACCTCTTTTTCCGGCAGCTCGGGCGATATGTAGACGCCAATGGTCGATATCTCTGATCGAATGGCTTCCAGGGCTTCGGGCTGCATCGTATAGATGGCTGGTGTTTGTGCGCAGCCAGCCATGACCAGTGCAACAACCAGCCAAGCGGTCAACACCAGAGGCGCTTGCTTAAGGCAGTTCTGATAAATCATGTCAGTTTACAGGTATCCGAAAGCCTCACACCTTTTTAACTGATGAACCGACCGGGCTGTATGTCGAGGCTTTTAATCGCTTGAAAGCGACAGAACACCTATTTCAAGGGCAGTTTGGGCCTACTTGTTGGGCGTGTAGCTGAATTTTTGACCCCCGACCGTAGCCTCGTACATTAACCCACCCTTGGCGTGAACGAACACGGCCATACCCTTGCGGTAGCTGGTTTTAGCCTGGGTGCCGGTGGCCGGACCCGCGCTGGCGCCGGCCGTGGCCCCCCCAGTACCAGCCTTGGCCTGCGCACCGGCGGTGATGGCCACCGCCGAGACACCGGCGTCGAATTCGAATTCACCGCCGGTGAACTCGTCGAAGGCGCGCTTGTCCTCGAAGAAGATCAGCTGGCTGAAAGCTTGCCCGCCGAACTGGAATCCAATGGTGCCCTTGAACATCTTGACCGTGCCGGTCGGCACGCCCTGGGCATACACCTGGCCGGTGCCGTATGCTCCGCCAACGCCGATGCCGCCTTTTCCGATGGTGGGAAACACCGCATAGCCGTAGCAATTCTCAAAAAACGGCTGGACGGCCTCCGCTTTTTTGAACACCGCAAGCGTATCCGTGTACGCGTCGGCCCAGGCCGAGGCCGACCAAACCATGGCCAACAAGACCGAAACGACAATCAATCGAACCATTTTCATTTTTCTCCTCCTTGGGTGTGAGTGTAATTGTTCCAAACCGCGCAACGATTTTATCCTATTTGCCTCAATTGGTCGGGACCGTTATCACCGGGGCCTCCGCTTCCTGTCTGCCCCTTTCGGTGAAGGAAAAAAGGATCATCAGAAAGTTGAACATGGCCTTGGAATGAATGTCCCGATCATCGATCCAGAACCAGCGATCCCGGTAATGGACGGCGACGAAGACTGCGTCGGGTTTTGACGCGCCATTTTTAACATGAATCCAGGGCCGCGGATGGGCTTTATTCAGCCCTTTGCGTTGCCAGGCCTCATCCATATGAATTCCGGCCATATCCCCTGGCGGCGTCTCGATGCCGGATGCGAAGGTGGTCATGATCTGCAGCATCGACCGGCTGAGGATGGCAATTTCCTCATTGCTCAGTGCAAACTTGCCATTGACCACCTTGAATTCATTGATCCGGGGGTCTACAGTCAGCAGCTTTTTCAGATGGCGAATGTCTGCTTCGGCGGCAGTGTCGACAGGCGGTCGAAAAATGACCGTTAAATGGGCCCCGGTTTCCGTTTTTCGTGAACGCATGGCAATCCCGTCCGCCGCATAGACGCGGCGAAACAGAACCACCAATTGATCGAAATCAGGGTCTGCATCCCGCACAGCAACGGAACGGTACCTGGTATTGTCAATGCCGTTGATGCTCTGTATGCAAATCCGCAAAATCGTGTCGGCCGGATATTCGCTTTGGATCAGCAGCAGAATGGGAGCCAGCGGGAGCGGCTTGACCAGAGATCGTGCAAATTTTTCTCCCATGAGGGGACTGTACGTGATGGTCGGTCTGTCGGTGTACATGCCGCGCCCGCCGATGCTTTGGGTCTGGCCGCCATTCCACGAAAAGCCCAGTTCGATCTCGCTTTCCAGGGCATACTGGTTGATCACGGACGTGACGTCCATGAATACCGGCGCGTCCAGATATCGTGTTTTCAGCAGATTGAGGAGCGTTTGGCGCTTCCACGACTCCGAAATGGCGGAGACATAATCGAACCGGTCGCGATCGATGGTTGTCGGACCCACAGTACTGCATCCCGCCAGGTGAGCAGCGGCCAGTGCCACTTTCACTATCATTTTCCAATGCAAGTATACAGCCCATGATGGACGCATCTGGGAGAGTCGATAGTGTTCCCGGTTCCGAAGTTTTATGTTCGGTGAAGCCATCAAAATGAGTTCGCTGCCTTTCTCATTTCAGCATTTCCTTTTCACAAGCCAAACAGCTTTATAGCCGCACAATTACCAGTGGTACTGAAGGTATACCGTGTTGTAGTTGCTGCCGCCGGAGATTCGTCCAAAGGCAGAAGATGTCGAAAAGATCCCGCTGCGGTGATGGATGCTGTATCCCAGCCAAAGACCCTCCATCCATTGGACACCCAAAAGCTACCCCAAGTCGATGTCTACCGAGAAATCCAGGAAATTGAGCAGCTGACTGGGTCGGTATCCTTTCTCCTGCATGTCTTTTTCTTCCAGGTACGGAATCCGATCGACATACGATAAGCCTTCCGCGAATCCCAGCCGCCACGGGGTGGGCCACTTGATCGTATAATAGAATTTTACTGCCAGAACATATTCGGTGGATCGGTTCCGCACGTCCGAGGCGTGGTGATGCACAATTCCGGGCGTTAGGTAAGTGGCGATCGGCAGGGTGAACAGCTCGTCGGCAAGGGGGACACCGAAAAAGACAGATGTGAGTTGATTGTTGTAGGGATCGCTCTTGGTCTTCCCGGTTACAATTTCTCCCAGATTGGATTCGGTTCCCCATCCATGAGCCAGACGAATATACGATTTGGATGCCAGCGTATCCACGGGATTTTTCTTGTCATTGAAAAATCCGAACCCCAGAAAAGCTTCGGCCTGGGTAGAATCATCAATAAAAGAGATATCTCGGGTGTCGGAATCAAGAAAGAGAATACTGCCCCTTGCCAGCAGATACAGGTTTCGCCAAACGTGAAAACGGATGTCTGCGGCGATCTGAGCGTCTATGGCGCTGCCCGAATCTTCCCTTCCCAAGCCGTAATAATAGTTATTGAAATCAGCGCTTTTCCAACGAAATCGCACATACGGTCTGAATTCCCAAGCCCCCCGTTCCCATTCAAAACCAGGTGTCAGATTTGCGTAAAAACGGCCGCTTTGATGGCTCAATACCTCGAAATCCATACGAAACCAGTCCGTAAAATGGTAGGAAAACTGCCCTCCCAGATCCAAGCCGGATTCACGAATCTCGTTCTGATATTCTTCTGGGATATCAAAGAACCGGTACCTGGCAAACGGGCTCATCTGCCAGTTTTTACCTTGAAAAAGCCGGTAGCCGAATTCGAGGCCATCGATAAACAAGCGACCGTGTCATAAAAAATCAACGGTACGATATCATTGACGACACTTTTTTTCGCATCGAACGGAATGGTGGCGGAGCGGATGCTCATGGCAATGCCCCACTTTTCGGGTGCACCGACGTTCCGGCGTTCAGGTTTTTCTTCCTCGCAAAACGCATCGTGACTCGCGAAGATGAGGAGAGCTGTCAACACCCCCATAAAAAGGGACTTCCATCGTTCTTTGATGAATGCGTTTTTGTGAATGTTTCAATTTCCCTAAAAGCGCCAGGAGAGTCCGAGAACGGGTCCGTCCTGATAGACATCGTACAGAAAATCGTCCTGGTCATAGTCGACATCCAGATAACGGTATCCGACTGTTGTTGAAAAGACTGCGGTCCATTGGTAGCCGAGGTTGATCAGACCGTCCCACATAAAATCGGATCCCACACCCAAGCCCCCGAAAACCAGGAATCCGCTGACGAAAAATTTGGATGCGCCCAAAGGCGCCAGCCCCTTGAGACCGATGATCGGATCCACCCAATCCTCCCGATTGGATATTTCTCTTGCGGGCAGTATGCCGGTCCCTAGTTTGAGAGACGAATCCACAGACCAGTAGCGCAGCCCGGCCATGCCGTCCAAAAAGGCGCGGTCACGCTCGATCAGGCGGTAAAAGCCGGCCATCGAGGCAATCCAGGTTTTTGTCCGGGAAGTGAGCTCCGAGAAAAACGGGCCGGCGGTGGCCTCGTCGTCCTCGATGTCCGAATAGGAAATGTCGGCGACCACGCCAAGCCTGCCCTTGCGGACCTCGCCAATCAGAGCGAAGGCACCGTTGATGTTGCCGGCGATGTCATCGTAAAAATCGAGATCGACGTCTGCCGCCGGTAATCCCGGCAGGGTGGCCAGGGTCCCTTTCTGGCCGGACAGCCAGCCATAGGTCCCGAGCTGAAAATGCCACTTGTCACCTGCGTCTGTTTCACCGTGGACCGGAGCGGCCAGAAGCAACGCAGCGAGCACCGACCCGGCCAAGGCTGTGGCGTTTTTCATTGAAAGCCGAAGCATGCTGTCCTCCTTTTTTATCCTGAAGTCTTGCCGTCGGTTGAACGACGATTGCCAAGGCTGGCGTGTGCCAGCCTTCATTTCCCGCTGAAGATGTTGGGAAGCACGAAGTTGGCCTGGAACCGGAAGCGCCATCCTTCGGGGCCGGTTGCGGGAGATTCCAGCCAGTAGCCGACACCGGCCTGCAGGCTCACCGGCAGTTTGCCGAAATAGACCAGCTTGGCCAGGGCGGCATTGACCGGCACCGACCACTTATCCGTTTCCCAGTTGTATTCGCTTTCGGATTGAACCGACAGGGTCCATGCGCCGGGCCAGGTGTAGGCCGCGAACGGCTGGATGAAAGTGCTGCTGATGTCCGATCGGTCGCTGTCGCCGGCAACGGACCAGACATGGTTGGCCAGTGCGCCCAGGGTCCAGGGTCCCCGCATGGTCAGCACGACCGCGGCCGGCCCCACGCCCCATTTTTTCCCACCAAGCAGCGAATCCGTGGCCGTCGGGAGGAGAACGATCGGCCCGGCGCCCCACAACAGGCCGCTGGCCGTCGGCTTCTTCGGCGAGAGGAAGAGACTCAGGCTGGTGTCCCCCAGGCCGAACTGGGAGCCTTCGCCCGGAAAGATGTCGTCCTGATCAATCATCGGCACAATCGTACGCGAAATCAGGTTCCAGTCTTGGGTCAGGTGGAACGGGATCACCGGCTGGATGTTGGTCCGCAGACGCTCGCCCTTATTCCCGGCACCGATGTCCTGGTCGTAGTTCATTTGGATCGGGATCGTCATCAGGTCGGCAAGGGGATTGGTCAGATCCTGGGCCAGATCGGCGGCCTCATCCACGGATACCGAATCGTAAGCCCCAGCCGTCTGCAATGAGAATAAGAGAGCTGTACCTATCAAGAAGAGAACAATTGCCATCCTTTTTTTTCTCATACGTTGACCTTCTGCCTTCCTCGGAGTGTTAAAATGCCTCCCGGATGCCGACATAAATCCCCTTGTTGTCGCCATTGCCGACGGCCGCGTCGATGCGGAAATTGATTTTCTGATCTGTGTTGAGCATGAACCGAATCCCGGCGCCTACACTGTAGTAAAGATCCTCGGTAATCAGCGCCTCCAGATCATCGTCCCAGAGCTTGGCCAGGCCGCCGAAAACGACCGTGCCCCAGCGTTCGGCAAACTGCCAACGGTGCTCCACCTGGCCGCTCAACAGCGTAAGGCCGCTGATCTCACCGGACTTGAACCCCCTCAGGTCGCTTTGCTGCCCCAGGCGGGATTTGTCCGTGTACGGGGTGTCCTCCGTGCCGGTGCGGCCGTATGCGCGCAGGGCCAGAATGTGTGCCTTTGTCAAGCTGATGTAATGGTTCACGGCGACATCGCCAACAGCATAGTCCGCCTCGTTGCCCCAGGATGAAGGGTTGAAAAAACCCTTTACCTCAGCCAATGTTCCCAAACCGGGATAATGGATGTTGTCCCGCGAATCGTACGAAACCACCGGTCCGATCCCTCCGGAAGTGGTGTCCTCGGCGCCGACTCGATCCAGATAATCGCCGTCTTGCGGCGTGTCCGGCCGATATCGAACATCAGATATAAGACCATGAAGGCCAAAGAACCAGTCGCCCTGGATGCGATAGGTCACCTGCGCATAGCCTGCCAGAACATCGGTCGCGAAATCGGCTTCACCGCCGAGGGGATCACGGAATTCGTTGTTGATCCGTGCATGGAACAAACCGGCTTTGCTTCTCACCTTGTCCTGAAACAGGTACAGGCTGTTCAGAAGCCCTGCAAAATAGGAATCCGTGTTCGTATAAGCGCCCACCAGCTGGGCACTGGATCGCGGCGTTCCCTCTTCCCGCTGACCGACATCGTAAAAAAACATCCCCGTGGCCCCGGCACCGGTGCCGATGGACGGGTTGGACACCACGATCGGTGCGACAGCGTAATTCTTGTTTTTTTGCTGCCCATGCATCTCGTCTTCGGCCGCGGCTTCCAGCGGAAGGCTCAAAAGGACAACCAGCACCGCGACCCAAAGCGCCTTAGGGAGCCAAGCCGTTCTGGAACCCGCGTGCTTGCCGCCACAATTGCCATCAATCATCGCCGGCCTTTCAATGCAGTTACGCGTTCGTTCGAAGAAGCGCAGACTATTTTGCACAGCGCTTAGTTTCATTGTCGTGTTATCACCTGAAACGCATCCATTTCAGGGGTCGTCGAGCGTTCTCGCTTGCTCGACCCTCAACTGCCACCCGGCCTCACCAGGAACCAGACCATAAACCAGCTTTCGCCTGCTGCCGGTCGGGTTCCCGTTGGTATCGCCCTTGTTGTATACGGGAAAAATCCTCACGAGCTTCTGTCCTTCGATCTTGAAGGTGTCGTGTCCCCTGTAGCCTTGGAAATGCGCATCCCCTTCCCGTATTTCAGGGAAATGGATCATGGACAGGCTTTTGTCTTTGTTCGAGGCAAATCCCAAAACCGACCCGTAACTGCCGGAACCTGCCGATTTGGTGACGATGTAGATCTCGTCGAAACCGTTGCCGTCCAGATCCGCCACCAAGACATCCGAAACGGGATCCCGGTCTTCGAACACTTCCCGAAAGTTGTGCTCAAAGCCTTCGGTGCGGATCTCGATGGTGGCATGGCTCCGGCCGGCCGGGTGGGTTTGCGATACGGCGATCGTCTTGCCGGTCGTTGTCGTGTATGCCTTGGCGGCATCGCTTTGCTCGCGGCTAAACCGGGCAAGAACGTCATCGTTTTTAAGGAAGAGCAAATCGCCATCCTCGATTTTCCATCTGAGGGTTCTTTCCACAGCTTCCAGGACGCTTGTTTCCAGGCCCATCTCGAGATCCGGGCAGGCCATGCGTGTTGCGCCCATTGGCCCGAATGTCAGCAAAGACCCGTCACGTTTATAGCTTCCGAAGAAATGGTTGCACCCCGCAAAACCCGTCGCCTGTTTCTCTTCCGGGTCCAGCAGCATATGGGGCTGCTTGTCACCTGCCATGGGCGATACAGGTGAGCCCCCCACCTCCGTCAGGTACCACTGGATGCCTTCAATGCCTGAGACTTGCGAGCCGGGAGGCGGCGCTGCCTGCTTCATGCATGACACCAGCAGCATTGCGATGCATAGGACACTACCGACAACGACTGTTATTTTCATTATTCACACTATTCCGGAGAGAGCGCAGCCGAACGAATGTATCCACAACCCCTGCGGTTTTCCTCCGGCTGAATAATCGAAATAGAACCTATCTCAAAAAAAAGATTTTTGGTTCAGATCAAGGCGAAGCCAAGCATCAACCCGCAGTAATACGGGGTGTATTCCGAGGCTTGATGCGCGGCTTCAGCGCCGATATGGAGCAAAAAGACTTTTTTGAGATGGGTCCTATTCAATGACGCTATACTCGGAGGCGCTCACTTCCTGTTCGTCAGGGTTCTTGATGTCGAACACGACCTTGTGCAATTGCCCCGGGGTAAATTCAAATTTACCCTGATCTTCATATTCCTCATTCACCGGCAGGCCTTCATCACGGCCGATATCGAATGTTTCATGAGCTGTATAAGAACCATATACAGTCGCAGTAATGTCCATTTCACCCACTTTTTTATCGTTGATGAAGAATTCAACGAAGGAGGGGCCGTTCAACCGGGGTTCTTTCATGGTATGCTTCAATGTGATTTTAATATCACCGTGCGGTATTTTCACATTCCCGTCAAAATCATGCCAGTACAGGCCAAGGGTGGAATAGCTGTATCTCAGCTTTCCGTCTTTGATAAACAGCGCCTGTCCGCCAATATGTTCGCCAACCGCATAAATCACCCCCTCGGTCGTATCATCAGCCGTTATATAGGCATTGACCTCATAGTTGGTTGATTTGATCTCAGGTCCGGCCAGTTCGGGCACACGGTACACATTGGGTGTCAGTTCCCAATGTCTTTTTCCAGCCCGCTGCGGATTGGATTCCGGCTGCAGTGCCCTGCCCAGAGAACCGCCGATAGGATAGACATCATACTTATCGGATTCCTCCCAGAATAGTTTTTCCAGTTCTTTGATTTTTTTCGGGTACTTGTCCGCCACATTCACCTGCTGGATGGGATCTTTTTCAATGTTGTACAATTCCCATTCGGTGTTCAGTGGATCGAAGTTTGCCATGGCCGCGGGATCTAACGACCAGGGAATCCGATACGGTTTTCCGCTGATGGTCCAGCCATCGTGATACAAGCCGACAAATCCTATCATTTCAAAATACTGGGTGGGATGGTTTGTTTTGGCATCGGGATTGTTCCATGCATAGGTGAGCGATTTTCCCGGATACGGCTTTCGTTTCTGGCCGTTCACATAGTCGGGCGCCGGAACACCGGTCACCTCCAGGATCGTGGGAACTAAATCAATAACGTTTTGAAATTGTCTTCGCCATTCGCCCCTGGCCTTGATGGCTTTGGGGTATCTTATGGCTGTAGCGGACATGGTTCCGCCGAAATGGGACGCCATCTGCTTGGTCCACTGGAACGGTGTGGAGGATGCGTAGGCCCATGCCACGGAATAATGGTTAGCCATGTGCGGCCCGCCCCAGGCATCCAGCCCTCCGAACTCTTCGAGTTTTTCCAGCTGCTGTTCCATGGTCAGCGGCGGGAACCCGTTCTGCATTAACAGCTCGGAAAATGTGCCGGTGGGGGTTCCTTCCGCCGTGCAGCCGTTGTCGGCGGTCAGGTAAATCACCAGGGTATTGTCCAGTTCGCCCATTTCCTCGATGTGGTCGATGACCCGTCCAACATGATAATCAACGTGTTCCAGAAAAGCGGCATTGACCTCCATCTGCCGTGATAAATACCGTTTCCCCTCTTCGCTGAAGGAATCCCATGTGGGAAGGACTTCCGGCCAGTCCACCATCTTGGCGTCTTTGGGCACCAGGCCGAGTTTTTTCTGGCGTTCCAGCTGCTGCGCCCTGTAGGCATGCCATCCGTCATCAAACTGTCCTTTGTACTTGTCGCGCCACTCTTTGGGTACCTGAATGGGCGCATGCACGGCACCCGGTGTATAGTACATAAAGAATGGAACATCCCGCAGCCCTTTCCAGTTGTCCAGCCACTTGATGGCCTGATCCGCCATCCCCTGGGAAATATGGAATTCCGATCCATCGGCATTGGTTTTCGGGGTGTCAATGGCCGTGGTGTTTTCGTATAATAAGGGGTGGAACTGGTTTGTTTCACCGCCCAGAAATCCCCAGAAATACTCGAAACCCCAGATACCGGTGGGCCAGCTCTCGAACGGACCGGCAGGCGAGGCCTCTTCCATGGGGGTGTTGTGCCATTTGCCGAAGGCTGCCGTGGCATATCCGTTGTCGGTTAAAATCTTGGCAATGGATGGGGTGGTGTAGTCGATCTGCGAGTTGTACCCCGGATAGCCGGTGGCCATCTCTGAAATGATGCCGGTGCCGATCTGGTGAATATTGTACCCGGTCAACAGCGAGCCCCGGGTGGGGGAGCATACCGCAGCCACGGACATATGGGTATATCGGATGCCTTCATCACCGATTCGGTCGAACGTGGGGGTCTTCATGACGCCCCCATAGGATGTCGCATTCGAATAACCGGCATCATCGAGCATAATGACCAGTACATTGGGAGCCCCATCGGGCGCTTTGGGCTGTCCGATAAAATCGGGTTTCGAGTCCGCAAGGGTTTTCCCCTGGACCCCTTTCCATTCCTTTTTCGGATAGGGTATGGCATTGTCGCCTCCACTCTTTTGCGCGGCGGCTGCCTGACTGCCGAACGCAAAAGTCAAAATACTTAAAAATAAAATGATGATCTTTAATGATTTCATCATTGCCTCCTTTTGTTTGTTTCAAATTCCAAAATGTTTTTCCCGCTCTTCAGAACATTATTTCGTGTCATTTTTTCTCACGAATACCACGTCATATGTCCTGCCCGTCGCCGCCTGGTGGTATACGCCGGCCAGTGCAACGGGGATAAGGCCCGCAAGGGTGAGGCCACCGGATCGTGGCCACAGCCCTTGCGGCTTTTTTAGATGAATTATCAACCTAGTCAATAATGCTGTACTCGGAGGCATCCACTTCTTGCTCATCGGGATTCTTGATGTCGAACACGACCTTGTGCAATTGCCCCGGGGTAAATTCAAATTTACCCTGATCTTCATATTCCTCATTCACCGGCAGGCCTTCATCACGGCCGATATCAAAGGTTTCGTGACCGGTAAAGGCCGCATAAACCGTCGCGGTAATGTCCATTTCCCCCACCTTTTCGTCGTTGATGAAAAATTCGACGGTGGAGGGGCCGTTCAACCGGGGTTCTTTCATGGTATGCTTCAATGTGATTTTATTATCACCGTGCGGTATTTTCACATTCCCGTCAAAATCGTGCCAGTACAGGCCGAGCGTGGAGTAGCTGTATCTCAGCTTTCCGTCTTTGATAAACAGCGTCTGTCCGCCGATATGTTCGCCAACCGCATAAATCACCCCCTGGGTCGTATCATCAGCCGTTATATAGGCATTGACCTCATAGTTGGTTGATTTAATCTCCGGTCCGGCCAGCTCGGGAACCCGGTATACATTGGGTGTCAGCTCCCAGTGTCTTTTGGCGGCCCGTTGCGGATTGGATGCCGGCTGCAGCAGGCGGCCCAGGGAACCGCCGACAGGGTAAACATCATACTTGTCCGCCTCTTCCCAGAACAGTTTATCCAGTTCTTTAACTTTTTTCGGGTACTTGTCCGCCACATTCACCTGCTGGATGGGATCTTCATTGATATTGTACAACTCCCATTCGGTGTTCAGGGGATCGAAGTTTGCCATGGCTGCGGGATCTGTTGACCAGGGAATCCGATACGGTTTTCCGGAGATGGTCCACCCATCATGATACAGCCCCATGAAGCCCAGCATTTCAAAATACTGGGTAGGATGATTGGTTTTGGCATCCGCATCGTTCCAGGCATAGGTAAGCGATTTGCCCGGATAGGCTTTTCTTTTCTGACCATTTACATAGTCGGGCGCCGGAACCCCGGTCACCTCCAGAATCGTGGGAACTAAATCAGTAACGTTCTGAAATTGTCTTCGCCATTCTCCTCTGGCCTTTATCGCTTTGGGATACCGGACGGCTGTGGCGACCATGGTGCCGCCGAAATGGGACGCTATCTGCTTGGTCCACTGAAACGGGGTTGATGAGGCATACGCCCATCCGACGGAATAATGGTTGGCCATGTGCGGCCCACCCCAGGCATCCATTCCTCCGAACTCTTCGAGTTTTTCCAGTTGCTGCTCCATGGTCAGCGGCGGGAACCCGTTCTGAAACAACAGCTCGGAGAATGTCCCCGTGGGGGTTCCTTCCGCGGTGCAGCCGTTGTCAGCGGTCATATAAATAACCAGGGTATTTTCCAGCTCGCCCATTTCCTCGATATGGTCGATGACCCGTCCGATGTGATAATCGACGTGTTCCAGAAAAGCGGCATTGACCTCCATCTGCCGTGCCAGATACGCTTTCCCCTCCTTGCTGAAGGAATCCCATTTGGGCAGGACTTCCGGCCAGTCCACCATCTTGGCGTCTTCAGGCACCAGGCCCAGTTTCTTCTGACGTTCCAGCAGCTTCGCCCGGTAGGCATGCCAGCCGTCGTCGAACTGTCCCTTGTACCTGTCGCGCCACTCTTTGGGTACCTGAATGGGAGCATGCACGGCACCCGGTGTATAATACATAAAGAATGGAACATCCCGCAGGCCATTCCAGTTGTCCAGCCATTTTATGGCCTGGTCGGCCATGCCCTGGGAAAGATGGAATTCCGATCCATCAGCATTGGTTTTAGGGGTTTCAATGGCCGTGGTGTTTTCGTATAATAAGGGATAAAACTGGTTTGTTTCACCGCCCAGAAATCCCCAGAAATACTCGAAACCCCAGATACCGGTGGGCCAGCTCTCGAACGGACCGGCAGGCGAGGCCTCTTCCATGGGGGTGTTGTGCCATTTGCCGAAGGCTGCCGTGGCATATCCGTTGTCGGTTAAAATCTTGGCAATGGAGGGCGTGCTGTAGTCGATCTGCGAATTGTACCCCGGATAACCGGTGGCAAACTCCGATATGATCCCGGTGCCGATCTGGTGAATGTTGTAGCCGGTCAACAGCGAGCCGCGGGTCGGGGAACAGACCGCGGCCACGGACATGTGCGTGTATCGAATACCTTCATCCCCGAGCCGATCGAACGTGGGGGTGCGCATGACGCCCCCGTAGGAAGTCGCACTCGAATATCCGCCGTCATCCAGCATGACAATGAGTACATTGGGCGCACCGTCGGGGGCCTTGGGCGGCCCGATAAAATCGGGTTTCGAGTCAGCCAGGGTCTTTCCCTGGACCCCTTTCCATTCCCCTTTCGGATAGGGAATGGCGTTGGCGCCTTTACTCTTTTGCCCAGCAGCCGCCTGGCTGCAGAGCACAATAGAAAGCGTGGTTAAAAATAGCATTGCGGTCTTTAACGATTTCATCGTTCCCTCCATGCTGTTTGATAGGCAGTTTACCCCCCCCTCCGCGCTACCCGCTAACCTCACCATGGCCGGTACCGGCTGTTGTAAATGCAGTTCCAGGTAAACGGGAAGTTATGGCCTCTGCCGCCTCAAAGCCCTTATGCAGGCTTCACCGATCACGGCAAAACGGCGGCGCTATTTCAGCCCCGTATCCTTCAATGCCTGCCGGCACCGGCTGCTCGTTTTCTTTTTGTTCTTGTTCAGGCAATCCAGCAGCCGCCCCTCTCCTGCGTGCACATCAGCGCAGTGCTTTTCGAGATCGTCCCCGCACTCGCTGGCAAGGTAGGTCAGGGCGCCCACGGCCCGCTCGAGCTGGGCCGATGCGTCGAACAGGGCATACTCGCACTGTCCGCTCAGCTTGTCCGCATGGGCATACAGACAGGCCAGGATGCGGCCATCGCCGGGCGTCACGCCCTGGCAATAGGCCGCCAGTTCCTTGTCGCAGCCTGTTGCCACGGTCTCGACGAGTCCCTGCGCCACCGCTTCGGCGGGCCCTTTCTGCTGGGCATTTGCCGGCCCTGCGCAGATGATCATGATGCACAAAAGGATTCCGATCGTGATGATGTTTCGCATAATCTCCTCTTTCTTCTTAAACCGATTGGTTGAGGTACAGACAAATTTCATCCACCAATTCCTTCAACAGCTGCTCATATTCCTGCCTGCGGTTTGGCGCCTCTTTTTCATTCGATTGGCTCCAGTGATTCAGCGCTTCGGCGCACTGGCGGTAATCTTCACAGATGGATTGAAATTCCCGGTTTTCCTTGAACAGGCGTTTGATATCATCCCTGTTGCCCGGAAATGTTTCCAGAACGTTGAATACACTGCTTTTGATGACGGTCATCACAGCACCCTTGAAGCGTTGCAGGATCACAGAACGATCGTATTAGAGATTTGGATGGAAGCGTTTGGTGTTATTTTGTTCATTTTCTGTAATGCAGGAAAAATCCTTTGTGTACTAATTTAGGATATGTTATATAACTTAAACTTCTATAATATTTATAAATTTTCTTTTTCAATAAACCGGGCCATGGTAGTGAGCAGATGACAACTAAGGATCAATCACCATCAAGGACAGCCGCATCTGACTCAATAGCCGTCCCTGATAGTGAATTTGTCCAGCAGCAAGTCAACCGCATTCTGACCAGTTCCGAGTTCAAGGCCACCGACGTCCAGAAATCCTTTCTCACGTTCGTTGTGGAAACCGCGTTGGCCGGACGGACCCACGAAATAAAGGGCTATACCGTCGCCACCCAGGTCTTCGGCAGAGGTGAGGACTTCAACCAGGCAACCGACCCCATTGTTAGCATTCAGGCCAACAAGCTTCGGCGGGCCCTCGAACGGTATTACCTGGTGGCCGGGCAAAACGACCCTGTCCGCATCGACATCCCCAAAGGCACCTATGTACCTGTCTTTATGAGCAACAGTGACGTCAACTCGAAGAATTCACATATAAACAGCCGAAAGATCGAAACCGCCAGCACCGGTGCGTGGCCGACGATCGTGGTTCAGTCCTTCGAGAACCTGACCGGAAACCGAGACTTGGAATATATGGGCATCGGCATCGCCACCGAAATCGCCCTGGAAATCACGCGCTACCAGGAAATCCGTGTACTGCGGCAGACACCCGGGGAAACGTAACGGCGCGCCTCGGATATCGGCGCCCGCTTCGTGCTCTGCGGAAGTATAAGAACGGATCTGAACGGCCTGAAAGTGATCGTCAACCTGGTCGATGGGTTGACGGGGATGCACATCTGGGGGGATTCTTATCGAACGGATCTCAATCCTGCAGGCTTGATTTCGTTCGAAGAGCGTATTGCCAGTACGGTTGTCAGCAAGATCTCATGCGAGGATGGGATTATTACCAAGGCCCTGTCCGCCGAATCGAAACGGGTCCCCCCTGCGGAACTCACCACCCACCAGGCGATACTGCGTTTTTACCGTTTTTTGAACGATTTCTCACCGGAGACATTTCTCGGTACGTTTGAGGCCCTCCGGCAGGCGTGTAGCCAGGAACCGGAATGCGGACTGGCGTGGAGCATGCTGGCCCGCCTCTATTCCCTCAATTACAGCCTGGAGCTGTTCGACCTGGAAACCCCCATCGAAAGAGCCGCAGCATTTGCCGAACGGGGCGTAAAGCTCGACCCCGCAAACCAACGGATCAGGATGATCATGGCCTTCATTCTTCTGTTTAAGAATGATTTTTCTGCGGGACTGGCCGAAGTCGACCGTACGCTGCAATTGAATCCGAATTCATTGATCAGCCTTGAGAACATCGGCTACTTGCTGACCCTTTTCGGCGATTGGCAACGGGGACCGGCACTCATCAACCAAGCCATCGAACAAAACCCATACTATAACATCACTGTTCACTATGCCCTGTGGGTCGATTGGGTCCGCCAGGGAAGATACGAACAGGCCTACGAAGAAACCCTACGCTTCAATAAACCCCTGCTATTCTGGGATCCGTTGCTGAAGGCGGCAAACCTGGGGTTGTTGGGAAGAATCGAGGAGGGGGTTCAGGCGGGAAACGATCTGCTGAAATGCAAACCCGACTTCTCAACACGCGGCCGCGTGTTGATTCAGCACTACATCAAATTCGATGAGATTGTCGCCAAGGTTATTCAGGGGCTGAAAGAAGTTGGAATCGATGTCGCTTGATTGGCCATGTGCATCGGTGCAAAGTTAAGAGAGCTATTCCTTCATACCGACCGGTTATAATTGAGAGCCTTTCCTTTCTTTCAGGCCTCGTATCTAATTGTCTTTCATTTTGTAATCACAAGATGGGACTTGTAGGATTTTTCTGATTCTTCCAACGAATTTCATCTAAAAACGATCGGCTATATCTCCAGGACATCTACCAGAACCGCAACAGTATATCCCGCCCCTCGAAGAGGCCGCAGCCATTCGGCGATTGGTTCAGACCTACGGGTTCACCCAACACGAAATCGCAAAACTGATCAAAAGATCAAAAAGCTATGTCAGTCAGGTCCTGGGGCTGGAGCGGCTTTCCGATGAGGCCCAAAAGAAGGTTCAGACGTCTGAACTTTCCAAAGAGGTTCAGATCCAGGCATCCCGGGAAACAGAGCCTGAAAAGCAGATTGAAATTCTGAGGATGGCATCCGATGACAAAAAGACCGTTCGGGATATCCGCAATCAAGCCAGACAGGCTGGAAGCCAAGACTCGGATCACAATGAGACTTTCAGCCAGTGGACATGGCGATCAAAAAAGGGACGGTTTACGGTGTCGGTCCGGTTTATGGAGAAGCACCCTTTCGAGAACAAAACTAATATGGTCCGGAATGCTTTAAAGGAAGCGATAAGTCAGATTTCTGGTGAGGGCAGAGAAACCGGCGGTGAGTTGGTGGAGCAAGAGGTCCTTGCCAATGAAAATAAAAAAATCAGTCTTTAATTATCCAAGTCTTCCATTGACAAATTATCATCAGATGATAACTTATGACAGCGATAGACGACAATTCCCCGGATGACTACGGCAATCTTGAGACGCTTCTTGATTTGGATGGCGAAATTTTCATGATGGATGCCGGCTATTGGGTGAAATTCGAGGCTAAACGGGTATCGCCATCACCTCGAATTCCCCATGGGATACGATATTCATTGACCTTGCATGATAGAAAAAATGTCCGAGTGGTCGGATTCGATAATGCACATGCAATCAAACCCAAGGGTCGAAAACGGTACTCGGGGCAAAAGGTAACGTGGGATCACAAACACCAGATAGAAAGCGTTACCCCATACGAATTCGAATCAGTCGACCAGCTGCTTATTGACTTCTGGGCAGCAGTTGAAGAACAGATGGGAGGATAAAACCGTGAAAAAAACCGTGATGAAAATCGGGATTCTTTCTAAGGATGAATACCGCAAACGAACCATATCAATTGCAAAAGGTGAATACAGCCCCCGAAAAGATGAACCCAAAGTTTGGTTTGAGTCAATGGAATCCCTCGGTCAAATATTGAGTGGGCCAAACCAACAGCTTTTACGGATCATCCGGGACCGCCATCCAAACTCCCTGACGGAGCTTGAAAAGATATCAGGTCGAAAAAAATCCAACCTTTCAAGAACACTAAAGATGCTTTCGAACTATGGCATTGTGGATCTTATCCGCGAAAAAGAGACGGTAAGGCCTGTGGTGAAAGCTACAGATTTCAGGGTGGAGCTGAGTCTATGAGTGGATAGGTGCGTCTGAACAATGAATTTTATGAACATATAACCAATAAAAAAGTTATTCTTGCTCTGAATTTACTTCCCACCGAGGTCACTTATTGTTTTCTTCGCTGAGAAGATAAAAATCATCCATTTCTGGATGGGCAATAGACTATGATCAACGTCCTTAACCACACAGTATCCATATTGGCAATTGACATTGGTGGTTAGCCGAGGCTAATATTTTAACATCATAGAACAAAACATCTGTATCGATACGCCATTATTACTGTTTTATCGGTAAGATCAATATGACAAATATATATCGTTCACTCCTTTGTTTCTGGGTTACCGCATTCCTTGTGCCTGCCCAAGCCATTAGGAATCTGTCACGGATTGAAGCCCGGTTTCCCTCACCGGGGTATTATGTAGATCTATATGTGGCCTACAAGATTAGAACAAGAGATCCCTTCTCATTCCTTAATAACTCAAATTGTAATGGAGCATAGCATGGTAAACCAAACAAAAAATATGGTTACCAATAACGTAAAAAAACAAAAATGCCCCAAATGTTCAAAACACGAAGGTTTAGAAATTATCTATGGTGCCCCAACACAAGAAGAAACTGAACGTATTAAGCAAGGTTTCGCAATACCTGGTGGCTTGCGGCCTGAAAGTGGTCCTGTGTTTAAATGGAGATGCGGCAGTTGTGGGTATGTTTGGGGCAAAGCCTAAGGAATTGTCGTGCGTACAAATCATTCAAACCTCAAACGTAAGCAGTCTTGGGGGGAAGAAATCGCAAATAGCATCAGCCATGGCGCCGGTCTGATCGCGGCGCTGGCCGGAACACCTTTTCTCATCCTACATGCAGTTCAGCTCGATGATGCGAGATTTATCGTCGGCGCAAGTATCTTCTGTGCGACCGTGATCCTTCTATATTTTGCCTCCGCCTTCTACCATGCGTTGCCATTCGGTAAGGCCAAACGCTGTTTCCGGATTATCGAGCATTGTGCGATCTTTTTTCTTATCGCCGGCACCTACACGCCATTGACGCTTGGTTTGCTTCATGGTGCATTCGGCTGGACACTCTTCGGTATTATTTGGGGACTTGCCATCGCCGGCGTGGTTTTGAAGGCGTTTTTTAAAACTGCGCATCCCATTTTATCCACCGCCCTGTATTTGCTGATGGGGTGGCTTCTCGTAATTGCGGTCAAACCGCTGTTTGAGCGGATGCCAACTGCGGGGCTTTGCTGGTTGATTGCAGGAGGTCTGTCCTACACCGCCGGCGTGGCCTTTTTCGCAACCGATTCACGGGTACCTTATGGTCACCTGATCTGGCATCTATTTGTTATCGCGGGCACTACATGCCATTTCTTCCTGATCCTGTGGTATGCGGCTTGATAACCGATAACTTTGATTCCGATTTCGATCCGGTCTCGATACCGACGGTTCGTCGCTTACTTCCGGTTGGGAATGACCAGCACAGGACAGAGGGACGCATTGATGACGTGCTCGGTGATGGTGCCGACAACGAAATCCATGATGCTGTTCCTGCCGTCGGTGCACATGACGATCAGATCCGGCCCAAGCTGTTTGGCAACCTCCACGATGACATGCTCCGGCTTGCCGCCGTGCAACAGGTAATCCACTTCAATATCATCGGCGTGTAACTGGTGGATAACCGCCTTCATTTCTTCCTTGGAATCTAAGGCGACATGCTTGTATTTTTCCTTCATTTTATGGACACTCACGCGCAACATCTCCCGTTCTTCCTTATCCATGAATTCTTCGTGGACATTGAGCAACGTGATTTTTGAACCGAACTGGTGGGCAATCTGTATGGCTTTTTTGACAGCCATATCGGACCGATTTTTCAAATCGGTTGGGCAAAGAATATGCTTGAACATGCAATCGATCCTTTCTGCCGAAGCGGTGATTAGGGATTCTTGCTCACGATCCTCCATCCAACGTTATTGCAATTTGCGGATGTGGAAAATTTTATTCCATAAGCCGAAAAATCCGAAGTGATAGTAAAGCATGGATCATCCATATACAAGGCCGATAAACCATGTCCTTGAAATGGTGCTGGGGTCGGGGCCTTTAATACCTGGCCATAGCGATTTACCTTACCCGCCACTAAACCCATGACTGAATACCAACGTTCGGTTGCACCGCTTTGCGTGTCTGCGCACACCGGTCAAATGCGACCAGTGGTTAAATTCGACCTTTTTTGATACCTGCACAAATCTGTTCAAAATTCGCTAAGCTATGAAATTCACCGATAAAACAACCGGTTGGGTGATGTTTTTTCACGTCTGGATAGCTGGCATAAGGATTGCTTATACATTGGTTAATATAAAACAGTGCCCATCGGCGCAAAGGTAAAACGCCTTGCCGCCCCCACTCCGACGCCGATAGGCAGGTTCCATTCCGAAGAATGGAAATGAAGATCAGTACTAAATCCCGCCACTTCGTATTGAGGAGAACGTGAAATGAAAAATCATACTTTTAACCGTGTATCAATAATCCCGGTATTGATGATGGTTTTTATATTCGCTTCGAATGTATTTGGCCAAGAGAGAGATGCCGCCAGTTACCGAGACGGGTATGGTTCTGTCGGGGCAATGGGCCAGGATCCTGATGACCTCATGAAATACGGCCGGGATATGATGAGGTACGGCTTCCATGAATTAGGCATGCCGGGGGGAACCAACAAGTATCCGGGGTATTACAACAACTTGAGCGATGCTACCAGATTCAAGGAAAGGTGTCTAATCCGATGAATATCCTCCTCATTTATCCTCAGTTTCCCGAAACGTTTTGGTCTTTTTCTTATGCATTGCGGTTCATCGGGAAAAAAGCGGCATTTCCGCCGCTCGGATTGCTCACGGTCGCGGCCCTCCTGCCGCGCTCATGGTCTTTTCGTCTTGTGGACCTGAACGTGGAGGATCTTTCCGACGATCACCTTGAATGGGCCGAAATGGCATTTATCAGCGCCATGGCCATCCAGCGCCGATCGGCTGCCGATATCATCGCGCGCTGCCAAGCCCACCGATTGAGGATTGTTGCCGGCGGACCGCTTTTTACCGCCGAACCGGATGCCTTCCGGCAGGTGGACCACCTGGTGTTGGACGAGGCCGAGATGACCCTGCCGGCTTTTATTGAGGACCTGGAAAACGGCTGCCCGCAAGCAATCTACCGGGCGGATGGGTACCCTGATATCCACCAGACCCCCATTCCGTTATGGCACTTGATTCACATGAAACGCTATGCATCCATGAACATTCAGTATTCCAGGGGGTGCCCGTTCGACTGCGATTTTTGCAATATCACGAGTCTTTTCGGCAGCCGGCCGCGCACAAAAACGCCAGCGCAGGTCCTTGGGGAGTTGGACGCCATTTATCAGACCGGTTGGCGCGGCAATATCTTCTTTGTGGATGACAATTTTATCGGCAACAAACGTTCGCTGAAGAAGCAGTTGCTCCCAGCTCTGATTGAATGGCGTAGGGATAAAAAAGGATTCGTTTTCTTTACCGAATCCTCCATCAACCTGGCCGATGACCCAGAATTGATGACTCTGATGGCCGATGCCGGATTCGATTCCGTCTTCATCGGCATCGAATCACCGGATGAGAGCAGCCTCACGGAGTGCCGCAAGACGCACAACAAAAACCGGAATATGCTGTTGGATGTAAAAAAGATACACCGCTCCGGTATGCAGGTCATGGGTGGATTCATCGTCGGCTTCGACAGCGATACGCCCTCGATTTTTCAACGACAGATCGATTTTATCCAGCAAAGCGGCATTGTCACGGCCATGGTCGGCATGCTTCAGGCGCCGCCGGGAACCCGGCTCTTTGATCGCTTGGTGGATGAACGACGTGTCTGTGCAGACTTCTCCGGGGATAATGTGGACGGCCGGACCAATATTATCCCGGTCATGGGACTGGACCACTTGATCAATGGGTATCGGGCAATCATGCGGCAGATCTATTCGCCCCGCAAATACTACCAGCGGGTCAGATCCATTTTGAAGGATCTTAAGGTACCGGCAGCGACCGTTCCTATTGATGGGCAGCGATTCCTGGCGTTTTTCCGTTCCTGCCTGCGGCTGGGCGTATTGGGCAAAGAGCGATTCCAATACTGGTATCTGCTAATCTGGACCCTGGCGCGGAGGCCCAGGCTGCTTCCGTTGGCAGTTACCCTGTCCATCTACGGCTACCATTACCGGAGGATATGCGAGTTGCATATCCTTTAAGCAAGGGAGCCAGAATCCATATAGACTAAATGGTATCCGTCCGAACAAACAAGCATCGATGAAGCTGATCGGCTCATTAATTAGGAGGTAAGTGATGACTGAATGGAATCACCCCCCGGGGGGACCCAAACTGACGTTGGATGACGTGCTGAAGAAAATTCTACAGCAGTTTAAAAGATTCAAAGGCGGGCCGGTCTTCATTCTTCTCGCCGGTGTGGTGGTGGTGGTCTTATGGACCGCATGGTTCACCGTCCAACCGGAGGAGACGGGGATTGTACAGCGCTTCGGCAAGGTCATGCGCACGGCCGGTCCGGGGCTGCATTTCAAATTGCCGTATGGCATCGAGAAAGTCCGCTTGGTGCCCACTGCCCGCGTGCTCAAAGAAGAGTTTGGGTTTCGGACGGTCTCGGTTTCCACCGTTCCCGGTGAAAAGACCCGCTATGATACGCGCGGCGCCTACACGGACGAGTCGCTGATGCTCACCGGGGATTTGAACGTCATCGACGTTCAATGGATCATCCAGTACCGCATCGAAGACCCGATCCGCTATCTGTTCCAAGTCCGCGACACATCGAAAACCATTCGCGACACTACCGAGGCGGTCATGCGCCGCGCGGTCGGCAACCGTCTGGGCAGCGATGTGCTGACCACCGGACGGGTGGCGGTGGCCAGTGAAGCCAAAACCGAGATCCAGAAAATCCTCACAACTTATGCGTCCGGTGTGCGTCTGGTGACCGTGGAACTTCAGGATGTGACTCCACCTGATAAGGTTAAACCGGCTTTCAATGAAGTCAACGAGTCGCGTCAGGACAAAGAGCAAACGATCAATAAAGCCCAGGAACAGGCCAACCGGGAAATCCCAAAAGCCCGAGGGGTGGCTACGCAAAGCATCAGCGAGGCCGAAGGTTACGCACTGGAACGCGTAAACCGGGCCCAAGGAGAGGCCACCCGTTTTGCGGCCATTTTAGGACAGTACGAACAGGCGCCGCAGGTTACGCGGCGGCGCCTGTATCTGGAGGCCATGACCGGTTTCCTATCAGATATGAAAGGTCTCTATATCGTGGATAAGGACCAGAAGGCAATGGTGCCCTGGCTCCCATTGGAATCCAGCGGGCAACCATCAGCACAAGGGAGGCGGCCATGAAGTTTACCTTGAAAGCAGTACTCATCGCGATAGCGGTGGTGATCGTTATCTTACTCTATGGCGGTATATATACATTGGAAGAGGGTCTGCAGGCCATTGTCGTGCAGTTTGGCCGGCCTGTTGGGGAACCGGTAACCGAGGCGGGGCTGCACATGAAACTGCCCTTTGTGCAGGAGGTCCGACGATTCGAAAAGCGTCTGCTGGTCTGGGACGGTGATCCGAACCAGGTTCCCACCAAGGGGCGCGAGTTCATCTGGGTGGATACCACTGCCCGATGGCGGATTGCCGACGCGAAAAAATTTCTGGAGAATGTGGCCAGCGAAGAGGGGGCCCAGTCGCGCCTGAACGACATTCTCGATTCGGTGGTGCGCGACCAGGTGTCAAGCAGCGAACTCGTGGAACTTGTACGCAGCGCATCGTGGGAAGTACCTGAGGGCGAGGCCCTAAAGGAGCTCCCAAAGGAACGCGAAGAGGAGCTTAAAAGAGAGATTGCCCGAGGTAGGGAGGAGATCACCCGAACGATACTGACGGAAGCACGAAAGATCATCCCGCAATACGGCATCGAACTGGTGGATGTGCGCATCAAGCGCCTGGATTACGTGGAAAGTGTCCGCGAAAAGGTCTATGAACGAATGATTTCCGAGCGCAAACGGATCGCCGCGCAGTTTCGCTCCGAAGGCGAGGGACGCAGCGCCGAGATCCTCGGGACAATGGAAAAAGAGCTGCGCCAGATCCGCTCCACCGCTTACCGCCGGGTGCAGGAGGTCCAGGGCAAAGCCGATGCTGAGGCTACGCAAATCTACGGACAGGCGTTCAATAAAAATCCAGAATTCTATGCTTTTTTGCGTACCCTTGAAAGCTACAAGGAAAAGACCAATATGAACTCCGTACTGATTCTCACTACGGACAGTGATTTTTATCAATATATCAAAAACGCGAACCCAAGCCAAGTGCGGATCCCATCGTCTCCGTAGTCACGAGGAGATTCGCCGCCGGTAGGAAACGTCTGGAAGTAAAACGATCTGCGGCGCGGCATTGCCGATGGTGGTTGCGAGGTCAAGCCCGGTTGGCTGGGTGATCGGTATTTTCATACCGGAACAGGCAAACACCCGTCGAAAGGAGACATCATGGTAGAATACTTAGAATCCAAGGATATCAAACAACTGATGGCCGAGGCCGACGAACTGGTCAAACGGATCGATGCCGATGCCATGAAAAACATGGAAGAGGAGCACCGCCTGCAGTTTGAGATCCATGCACAACATTTGAAAAGCATCAAATCCAAAGTAGAGAACGAGATGGAGAAGAAAGGAACATCCAAAATGGACCACGGTGCCGAAGGCATGCATGAGGCGATCCAGGAAATCGCCAAGGCCATGGGGGACCTGGCCAAGTACCTTACCTAACAGCATAAAAGTAAAGGAAAAAAAGAAATGGCCACCAACAGAAATAAAGATCCAATCAGCATGCTGACGGACAAGCTTCGCGCCCTTTTCGGTTCCGGTGGTAATCCGAAAAATAAGCGCACGTTGCCGCCGAAGACGCGCTTCAACATCTGGTATCTCCTGATGGCCATCCTTTTTTTTTCCTATGCGCAGCAGTTTTTCTTTTCCGCGAACGTGGAGACGATCCCGTACAGTCAATTCAAACAGGCCATCGCCGACGGGACCGCGGGCAAACTGGTCATCGGACCGGATAATATCACCGGAACGCTGAAAGGTTCCACCGGTCAAGCGTTCAAGACCATTCGGGTCGACGATCCGGGGCTGGTGAAGGAACTGGATGAACGCAACATCAGGTATTCGGGACGATACGAAAATAAATTCCTGGGCAGTCTTCTCGCCTGGGTTTTCCCTCTGCTCTTCTTTTTCCTGATCTGGCGATTTGCCATGAAAAAGATGGGTACGGGGATGGGGGTGATGTCTTTCAGCAAAAGCAAGGCCAAGATTTTTGCCGAGAGCGAGACCAAAGTCACGTTCGAGGATGCTGCCGGCATCGACGAAGCCAAGGAAGAGCTCCAGGAGGTGGTCGAATTTCTGAGCACTCCGGAAAGATCCCAGAAACTGGGGGGCCGGATTCCCAAGGGGGTCCTTCTGGTTGGCCCGCCGGGAACCGGCAAGACCCTTCTGGCCAGGGCCGTGGCCGGGGAAGCCAAAGTGCCTTTCTTCAGCATCAGCGGGTCAGAGTTTGTGGAGATGTTCGTCGGCGTGGGGGCGGCCCGCGTTCGCGACCTCTTCTCCCAGGCCGCGACGCAAGCCCCCTGCATCATCTTCATCGATGAACTGGACGCCCTGGGCAAGGCGCGGGGCATGAATGTGATGGGCGGCCATGACGAACGCGAGCAGACGCTTAACCAACTCCTGGTGGAGATGGATGGCTTCGAAACCAATAAAGGGGTCATCATCATGGCCGCCACCAACCGGCCCGAAATTCTCGATCCGGCGTTACTGCGGCCGGGAAGATTCGATCGGCAGGTTCTGGTGGACCGGCCGGACATCAACGGGCGGGAAGCCATCCTGAAAATCCATTCCAAAAACGTGGCCCTGGGGCCGGAGGTCGACCTGCGCCTGATCGCCGGGCGCACGCCGGGATTTGTAGGCGCGGACCTGGCCAACATCATCAATGAAGCCGCGCTTCTGGCGGCCCGGAACAATAAAGAAAGCGTCGAGCTGACGGATTTCGACGAGGCCATCGATCGGGTGGTGGCGGGTCTTCAGAAGAAAAACCGGGTGATGAATGCCAAGGAAAAGGAAATTGTCGCTTTCCATGAGTCCGGCCACGCGATCGTGGCCGAGTCTGTCGAGCATGCCGACCCGGTGCATAAAATTTCGATTATTCCCCGCGGGATCGCGGCGCTGGGCTACACCCAGCAGCAGCCCACCGAGGACCGTTATTTGATGACTTGCGCGGAGCTGTTGGACCGGCTGGCCGTCCTTTTGGGCGGTCGCGTGGCCGAGGAGCTGGTATTCAACGAAATTTCCACCGGGGCCCAGAACGACCTGCAACGGGCGACGGACATTGCCCGATCCATGGTCGCGGAATATGGCATGAGCGATCGTCTGGGGTTGGTGAGCTATGAGCGCCCGCGCCAGGCGATGTTTCTTCCGGAAGATTTTTCTCCCGCGAAACATTACAGTGAGGCCAAAGCCGCCCAGATCGATGACGAGGTCTCCCGGTTTGTCGATGAGGCGCATCAGCGTGTGCGAAAAATCCTCTCGGCGCGGCGACCTGTTCTAGATGATCTGGCCCGCCTCCTTTCGCTGAATGAAAGTGTACAGGGTGATGAACTCAGGCAGATGCTGTCGGCCGCAACACCTGTAACGGCATCTTCATTTTGCGTTCAGCCATCCCAATACCCAATCGGAAGCATGGAAGAGAAAAATGGAATTGAATAAAATCATTTTTTTTATCCCCGGCCTGTTACAGGTCAAGCATGCTAAGGCTGCATAGGTAACCAACCAATAATCCTGGTGGCCTGAAATGCGGGGTCGGTCCTCCGGGGAAAACCAAATCCTGCAAAAATCGAGGTGTATGATGGCAATAATAAGGTGGAATCCATGGCGTGAGATCGAAGAAATGGCTGATCGCTACACGAGAACGGTGGGGCAAGCTCAGGCTGGCGGCCAAGAGGTCGTCGCCACAGGCGACTGGGCACCTCGGGTAGACATCGCCGAGACCGACAACGCCTTCGAGATCAAGGCGGAGCTTCCTGAAGTTAAAAAGGAGGACGTCAAAGTGAGTGTTTACAATGGTATCCTGACGATTCGGGGAGAAAGAAAACAGGAAAAGGAGGAAAACGGCAAAAAGTTCCATCGCGTAGAGCGAAAATACGGAAGCTTCACCCGCAGCTTTACGTTGCCTGACAATGTCGATGAGAATGACATCAAGGCTGCGTTCAAGGATGGCATCCTGAACCTACAGATTCATAAGACGGAGGAGGCCAAACCGAAAGCCATCGAAGTTAACGTGGCATAAAGGGCGGAGGTTCCGACCTCCGACTGAATCTGGGAAGAGCGATCGCTTTTCCCAGACGGGTGCCATAGATAGTTGTTATTCGCATGCCGGTTTCATCGAAGCGGCTGGCTTACGCAAACAGAGAGTTGAGAAAAGAGACAACGCTGCTGTGACCCTTATGATGCCGAACAACCAGATCACCCTGCTTCAAAACGGCGAGGCCTATTTCCCGGCACTCGAAGCAGCGTTAGACCTGGCAACACATGAAATCTATCTGGAAACCTATATCTTCGAAGATGACACGACCGGGCGACGCATTGCCGAAGCCCTCAGGCGGGCGGCCTTACGGGGTGTAAAAACCCACCTGCTGATTGATGGATTCGGCTCGTTCAGTTTGCCGGAAACCATGGTCGATTTTCTTGAGGCGGCCGGCGTATTGGTGATGAAGTTCCGGCCCAAGACTTCGCCCTGGACGCTGCGGCGGCGACGGTTGCGTCGCTTGCACCGAAAGATCGTGGTCGTGGACAGGACGATCGCTTTTGTCGGCGGCATGAATATCATCGATCATATGGACATTCATCGTCAGACATCGACGCGCTTTGACTACGCGGTTAGGGTGAACGGGCCGCTGGTGAAAGAAATTCACGACTCCGCTCGTCGGGTATGGTCGCGGGTGGCTTGGACTCGCTTGCCTCCTGGCTGGGATGAAGACAATGACAGACAGGAGCCTTCAATGGAACCCAAGGGTTTGATGCGCTCGGCTTTTCTGGTACGCAACAACATCCGCCACCGCCGCGATATCGAAAATGCCTATGTGCAGGCGATCGAAAAGGCGCGATACGAAATTGTTATTGCCAGTGCCTACTTTTTGCCAGGATTGAATTTCCGACATGCGCTTTTGGATGCGGCCGGGCGGGGAGTCCGGGTGGTTTTGCTGTTGCAGGGACTTGCGGATCACCGCCTGCTGCATTCTGCCTCACATGCCTTATATGGCAGTTTTCTCGATGCTGGGATTGAGATCCATGAATACCGCAAGAGCATGATGCACGCCAAAGTCGCTGTGGTCGATGAGCATTGGGCTACGGTGGGATCTTCAAACCTCGACCCTTTCAGCCTGCTGCTGTCTATGGAGGCAAATGTTGTCGTTGACGACGGAAGTTTTGCTCTGGAATTAAAACATAGCCTGGAACAGGCAATCAAAACGGATGCGCGCCGGATCATTGAAAACAGCTGGAGAACGAAATCAACAAAACTGCGTCTGGTGAATTGGCTAAGTTATGGCGTGGTGCGATTCATGGTCGGAATCGCCGGGTATGCCCCGGGGATAAAACCAGGTCAGGCAAAGCGGAGATAAACGACATGATGCTGAATCGGGATACGAGATGAAAACCTACCCGAACATAAAATCGGCAGCGACCATGGATGCCGTTATCCCCTATGTTGAAGCGCTGTTTGATATCCGTTTCAAGCGCATCAAAAAATACCGGTATAATGCCCCTTGCCCGTTCCACGCTGACACCCAAGAGAATTTCATGGTGTATGTCAATAAAGAAAATGAGGTCCGATTCCATTGTTTTGGCGCGTGTAAGGGAGATTGGGACATTACCGACCTGATCATGCTGAGGAATAAGTATCCGTTCCAAAGGGCGCAGCAGGTTTGGGCCGAGCATCTGGGTGTTGCGGATTTCACGTTCAGTGATGGCCGCAGCCCCTGCATTCCCGAGCCTGACGAAACACCGGAGCCCGATGAACCGGTTGGGTTTGTCGAACCGAAGCAAGGCGATAAAAAGGGGGTTGCCGCCCTGGAAAATGCCGCCGATTTTTACCATGACCTGTTTGTCGTTAATGAAGACCGGTTCAGGACCGTTTGGGAGTATCTTGCCTGCCGGGGCGTCGGGAAAGAGACCATCGACAAGTTCAACATCGGCTACGCGCCGCCATACAGCGATGAACTGCACCATGGCCGGGCACTCATCGCCAGTATTATGCCACGAGTTGAAAAGGATCCTGGCGTTTTCAATGCGTTCTCGGATGCTGGATTGATCAGATTCTTGAACAATGGATCCGTGAAGGGTTACGGATACTATTGCCGGCAGATCGATTTCAACCGCAAAAACCTGTTTTCAAGAAATTACGGTGATTTCTTCGCCGGTCTGATGGTGTTTCCAATTTATGACACAGATGCCGGTGTGATCGGAATGGTCGGCAGGCGCCTGGAGGATCGGGGTGTTCGCTGGCTCAAGCACCAGGCCAGTGAAGTCCCCCTATCCGCCAAAAGCTGGCTTTACGGCATTGAAAAGGCAGCCAGGTATATCCGGCAGTACCGGACGATCATCCTGGTGGAGGGCCTATTTGATTATTTTGCCTTTTACAATCTGCTCCACGGCCAGGACAAACTGGTGGTGGTGTCGACATTGGGTTCCTATCTCACTCCCAACGCGGCGGCCATTCTCAAAAACCTTGATATCGAAAACTTTATTGCCGCTTACGACTGGGACGAACTCGGCAGAAACGGCATCGAACGGACAGCGGTCCAATCCGGCGGGTGGGTCTATTACCTTGGCGGTCTGGCAGACGGTCAGGACCCATATGATAAACTGGAGCCGGTGGTCAGCGCCATCAGTGGATTTTCTCTGAAACATTTATAGGTCGATGTGTCATTTTCAAAATGTTATGCTTGTAGAGTTAACCCTATAGTTGCATTAAAAGATGCTTAAATCATTGTTATTGATTGTTACCTATACGAAAATGGCTATCGGAAAAAGTAATGTCCGAATTCACCATTTGTTGATTCTTCCAGGCAACAATGATTTAAGCATCTTTTCTACCCTAACGTTTTTATTCTGGACGTTATCGATGTCCAGAGCATTGTTGATGTTCCTGATTTTGTCAGTCGGAGTTATCTTAGGATAGTTACTGCACGGCAGCGTCAGGAGAATAAAAACTGCCCCCATGCATGACAAAGCTCTGTAACCCAGAAGGAACTCTCTGATGTTCCCTGAGTGAGAGTTTGCCCGGAAGAAAAGGAATCTGGAATCATAACCGCCCGACATCAAGGCCGGCGATGGTGCCACCAAGCCTGGGAGGATCTATCTGATGAAAAACAACTATACCGCACAACCCCTGTTTCCCCATTTGCCGGAACGCTTGGCAGGATTAGAGGAACTGGCGGAAAATCTCTGGTGGAGCTGGAATCCGGGCGCCCGCATGCTCTTTAAAGCCCTCGACCGGCAGGCCTGGAAGGAAAGCGGCCACAACCCGGACAAGATGCTCAGGGAATTGCCCCGGGAACTTCTGGAAAAAGCCGGGGCCGATGCCGATTATATCCGCCAGTTCGATGAGGTAATGGCTGTCTTCCATCGCACCATGCAAAAAAAAACGTGCAATCTGCTGGCGCCTTTTTCATCGGACCACAAGCTTGCCGTGGCCTACTTTTCCGCCGAATACGGCCTGCATCGCTCCCTGCCCTTCTATGCCGGCGGGTTGGGCTTTCTGGCGGGCGATTACCTGAAAGAATGCAGCGATTTATCTGTGCCGCTGGTGGCGGTGGGATTCATGTACCCGGACGGCTATCTACGGCAGCAGGTCCGGGATGACGGCTGGCAGGCGGATCTGGTGGAGCCCCTTGAGCGCGAGGCTGCCCCGATTTCCAGGGTGATGGATAAGGAGGGACGGCAACTTGTCGTAACGGTCCCGCTGACCGATCCGCCCATCCATGTCGCGGTGTGGAAGGTCGCCGTGGGGCGTGTTTCCCTATATCTGATGGACACCGATGTTGAAAGCAACAGTCCCTGGAACCGAGCCATCACCGCCAGGCTTTACGCCGGCGATCTCGAGCAGCGCCTGCGCCAGGAAATCGTCCTGGGAATCGGCGGCCCGACGGTGCTCAAAACCTTGGGTATCGACCATTACCTCCTGCACCTGAACGAAGGCCATGCGGCATTCGCGCTTCTGGAACGTATCCGGGGACATCTGCAGAGCGGAAATGACTTTGCCGCTGCCCGCCGGAAAGTCATCGATTCCACCATCTTTACCACCCACACGCCGGTGCCGGCCGGTCACGATGTATTTCCCTTCCAAATGATCGGAACGTATTTTGATTCCTACTGGCCCGCCCTGGGCCTTGATCGCGATGCGTTTATCAATATGGGGATCCACCCGGAGCAACCGGCTGCCGGATTCAATATGACGGCTTTCGCGCTGCGCCTGTCCGGCTGTCGGAACGCGGTGAGCAAACGGCACGCCGAGGTCTCGCGAAAGATGTGGCGAAGCCTCTGGCCCAACCTGCCGGAGAACCAGGTTCCCATCGATTACGTTACCAACGGCGTCCATGTCCCCACCTGGATCGAACCGAGGATCAAGCGTCTGCTGGACACGTACCTCGGTACCGATTGGCTTGATAAGCATGACGACCCGGTCATCTGGCAGCGTATCGACACCATCCCCGACATCGAGCTGTGGAAAACGCATTACTGGCTCAAAGTGAAATTGATCGATGCCGTCCGGGAACGCGCCCGCCTGCGTTGGGCCGATGGCGGAGGCAGCTCATCGGTAATGCTTGCCGGAGGCGCCTTCCTCGATCCCTCGGTCCTGACGATAGGCTTTGCAAGGCGGTTCGCCACTTACAAAAGAGCCCTCCTGATCTTTCAAGATCTGGAGCGCCTGAAAAAACACTTCAAGGACCGCTGGCGTCCCATCCAGATCATCTTCGCCGGTAAGGCCCATCCAGCCGACGACCCCGGCAAGGTCGTTCTGCAAAACCTCATCAACCTGTCGCGCGATCCCCGGATCGGGGGAAGAGTCGCTTTTGTGGAGGATTATGGGGAGCAGTTGGCGCAGTATCTGGTGCATGGGGTGGACATATGGCTGAACACGCCGCTGCCTCCATTTGAAGCCTGTGGGACAAGCGGCATGAAGGCGGCCCTGAACGGCGTTCCTCACCTAAGCCTGCTGGACGGCTGGTGGGAGGAAGGGTTTAACGGTAAAAATGGCTGGGCCGTGGAGCACGATGCAAATGCCGAGAATCCGGATGGCAACGATGCCGAAAAGATCTACCGCCTTCTGGAAAAGCAGATCATCCCGCTTTATTACCAGGTGTCGGATAACGGCATTCCCATAAAATGGGTCCGGCTGATGAAGGAAACCGTTAAGCGTGCGGCTTGCGGTTTCTCCGCACGTCGGATGGTCAAGCAATATATTGAAAAGTTCTATTCCAGCAGCATTAAACATGCGCTGGAAGATTAGCGTGCAGGTAATAAACTGTTCAAACTATCAATCAATGGAGGATTATCATGAATGAAAGTCAAAAAACGATAGATCCGGTTTGCGGCAAAAGCGTCCATCCTGACGAATGTCGGTTTCGCAGCGATGATGAGAACGGGACATACTATTTTTGCTCCAAGGACTGTCAGAACAAATTCGATAAAGCGGACGCCAAAACCAAGAAAGGCTTTTGGGCTCGGTATACCGAACGACTCAAAGATATCCAATGCAGTCGGACATCCCAGGACTGCAAATAACCAGTGTCTGTCCAGAAATAGTCAAAAGGGAAACCAAGTGCTCTGGAAACGACAATGATGTATTGAAACCGGATAAGTCCTGTTGTTATGATCGAAAAGAGCGACACCGGGCTCAGCAAGCAACGGTAGAGCTCCTTTCATCATCGTTTCAGCGGCAAGGGTATCTTTTGAGCAACGGCGACAAGCCACTGCTACATCGTGGCTATGGGAAAGCGGTATGCCTGGAAAAAAAAAACAGCCTACCCCAAAAACGGTCAAAGCAAAAACAAAACCCACCTCCCACCGGGCCAAGGCGTCAGACCCAGGCATTCCATCGGACAATCGGTTCCCGGTGGTCGGGTTGGGCGCGTCCGCCGGAGGGCTCGAAGCGCTGAGATCCTTTTTTAAAGAAGTCGCGGCGGACAGCGGCATGGCGTTTGTCGTTGTCGTCCACATGGCTCCCAAACAGCCGAGCCTGATGCCCGAGCTCCTGCAGAAAACAACCCCGCTGCCGGTCCTTGTGGCCAAGGACGGACAGACCATTGAACCCGGTCACATCTACGTCATTGCACCGGACAAAGAGATCCGCGTATTCAAAGGTAAAATCCAGCTATTGGATTCCCTTGACAAGCGTACAGCGCTGCCCATCGATCAATTCCTGGAATCGCTGGCCCATGACCGTGGCGTCAATGCGGCCGCGGTGATTTTGTCGGGCACCGGCACGGATGGAACGCTCGGCGCCAAAGAGATCAAGGCCAGGGGCGGATGGGTCCTGGTTCAGTCTGAAAATTCGGCCGGTTACGGCGGCATGCCCCGGAGTGCGGCGAATAGCGGTGTGGCGGATGTCATTCTGGCCCCGGAAGAGATGCCGCAACGGCTCGGCAGCTATTTTACCCATCCTGATCGGGCGTTAAGCCAACAGCCCGCGGCCACCGGAGACCAACTGGAGTGGTTGAACAAAATCTTTGCCCTTTTACGAACCCAGATCGGGCATGATTTTTCCCTGTACAAGAAAAATACGCTGCTGCGCCGCATCAATCGCCGCATGGAACTGAACCAGATTGCTCAGCATGGGCAATACGTGCGTTATCTGCGCGAGAATCCCGCCGAACTGCAGGCGTTGTTCCGCGAGCTGTTGATCGGCGTGACCCATTTTTTTCGCGACGCCGCGTCTTTCCATGCCCTTAAAACCAACGTCCTTCCGGAACTGCTGGGCCACGTCAAAGCCGACGCGACATTCAGGGCCTGGATCCCAGGCTGCTCAACGGGCGAGGAGGTCTATTCCCTGGCGATGGTGATCCGCGAACTGATAGACACCAACCCCAATCATATCCACCTGCAACTGTTCGGTACGGACATTGATGGTCATGCCATCGACAAAGCCCGGCAAGGGCTCTTTCCGGCGAGCATTGCGGACAATATCGATGATGATCGTCTGAATCGGTTTTTCATCAAGGAAGGCGGGTCGTTCCGCATCCGTAAGGAAATCAGAGACTGTGTGGTCTTCTCGGTTCAGGATTTGATCAAGGATCCGCCTTTTTCACGACTGCATCTGCTGTGCTGCCGCAACCTGTTGATCTATCTGAACAGCGAGGCCCAAAAGAAACTGTTGCCGCTGTTCCATTATACCTTGGCCCCCAGCGGCATTCTCATGCTGGGCGCCTCCGAGTCCATCGGTGGATTTTCCAACCTGTTCGCGGTGCTGGACAAAAAATGGAAAATATACAAACGGCGTGAGGTGCCGCAGGCCCTGCGCCAGCAGGTTGACTTTCCCAGCGGCCCGTGTGCACCGGGCATGAATGCGGGGGACGCCATGGGTGACAGGCCGGCAAACCAGAAAGTCAATATCGCGCAAATGACGCAGCAGGCGATCCTTGACCAGTTCGCCCCCACCGCCATTCTCGTCGATGCCAACGGTAATATGTTGCATGTCCAGGGACGCACCGGCAAATACCTGGAGACCCCCAGCGGTCCCCCTACGCGAAATATCCTGGATATGACCCGCGAGGGGCTGCGGATCGAGCTTTCCTCCGCCATCCGGGAGGCCAGATCGTCCAACCAGCCGGTGCGTCGCCGAAAAATTGCCATAAAAGTAAACGGTGATGTTCAATGGGTCGACCTGCACGTTTCGCCCCAGCATGCCCCCGCAGCGCTTTCCGGGTGCCTGCTGGTGGTTTTCGAAGATGCCGAGGCCGCGATCACGCAAGGTTCACCGACGGACCATGAAGGGAACCTGCACCCGGAAGCCAACCGCATCGCAGCGCTGGAAAGAGAGCTGCAGAAGACCCGCGAAAGTCATCAGATCACTGTCGAGGAACTGGAGTCGTCCAACGAGGAACTTAAGTCCATCAACGAAGAGATGCAGTCTTCAAACGAAGAGTTCCAGTCCACCAATGAGGAACTGGAATCTTCCAGGGAAGAACTGCAATCCTTAAACGAAGAACTGCAGACGGTCAATGCCGAGCTGCAAAGTAAGGTGGAAGAGCTGTCGGCGGTCCACAACGACATGCGCAATTTGCTCAACAGCACGGAAATCGCCACCATTTTCGTGGACAACCACATGCGGATCAGAAGATTCACGCCCGAAGCGACCGCCATCATCAACCTGATCCAGGCCGACATCGGACGTCCGCTGCAGCATGTGGTTACCAATCTGTCCTACAAGGGGATGATCACTGATTTGGATGATGTACTGACGCATCTCGCCTCCAAAGAAGTCGAGGTGCGGACCAATGAAGGCGAATGGTACAAGATGCGCATTCTCCCCTATCGCACCACGGATAACCGCATCGACGGCGCGGTACTCACCTTTACCTCTATTGCTGAGCAGAAAATGGCCCAACACCTATTGAGCACCACCAACCTGGAAATGCAGCAGGCCGGGCTGTTGACACGCCAGATTTTCGACATGAATGCCGATCCACTGGTCGTGCTTGAACAGGAGGGTACGATTGTCCTGGCCAATTCGGCCTTTACGGATATCGTAAAAACAAGCCCTGAAAAAGCAGCTGGGATGGACATCTTTCAAATCAACAGCCGCCTTCCATGGTGGGCCGATCTGATCGCCAATCTCAACAAGGCCTTGGAAAAAAAAGAGAATTTCGAAATCATTACGGGAAAGCGATCCTCGTCAAAAACAGAAGGCGCATACCGGGTAATGGGACAGATCATTCGTCTTGATGACGATCGGCCCCACCGTATTCTGCTGCGGTTTGCAAAAAACGACTGAAAGGAAGTAGACCATGCCTCCACCAGGAAATAAATCCGATCAGTCAAAAACAATTGACCGGCTTCGTCGGCAAGCGGAAAAACTGATCAGGCAGAGATCGGAATCAGATCTCGAAGCGTCCACCGATATTATTGCGCTGATCCATGAGCTGAAAATTCACCAGGCGGAGCTGGAAATCCAGAACGAAGAACTCAAGCGGGCGCAACTGGAGCTGACCGATCTGTATCGACAATTTGAAGACCTGTATGAATTCGCCCCATGCAGCTATCTGAACCTCAACCCAAAGGGGCTGGTTTCCCGCATCAACCTGGCCGGGGCAATGCTGTTAAGCGACCTGCGTGAAAAAATCCTTAACACCGGTTTCAGCCAGTTCGTGGCGCCGGACTGGCGGGATGCCTATCTTGACGCACTCAAGAAAGCCGGCCGGACCGGTGAAACGCAACGCCTGGAATTGCAGCTAAGCAATGCCAACGCATCGATCATCTGGGTCTGGGCGGAGATTCAGGCACATCGGGATGACACCGGTGTGGTGATCCAGTGGCGGATGACGCTGGTGGATATCTCCGACAAAAAGAAAATTGAAAAGACCCTGGCCAATGCCGGCCGGGATCTGGAAATCCAAATCGAACGCCGCACGGCGGAGCTGTCGCGAGCCAATCGGCAGCTGCAACGCGAGATTGGCTCCCGCGAACTGGCCCAAAAGGCGCTGGAGGCCCACATGATTGGATTGAAAGAGGCCAACATCGCTCTAAAAGTGCTGCTCAAGGAACGCGAAGACGAACGTCACGCGCTTGAAGAAAAGGTGGTCTGCAACATCAACGAGCTGACCCGGCCGCACCTTGAGAAACTGGCTGCCGGACACCTGAGTCAGCCGCAAAGCGCCCTGCTCGACACCATCAAACGCAGCATAGACGACATTGCATCACCGCTCAGCAGACGGTTCATTATCGAAAGCTGTCATCTGACCCCCTCGGAAACCCGGGTGGCCAACTTTATCCGCCAAGGGAAAACCACCAAGGAGATCGCCGATTCGATGCGTGTGGCAACCAGCACAATCGATTTTCACCGACTCAATATCCGCCGCAAGCTTGGGCTGACCAATCAGCGGATCAATCTTCAATCGCATCTAAAGTCACTGCTATAGTAAGTAGATTTTCCCCGTATTCTCCCCCTGTTTTTCTCATCTTGCTACATCACAGCGATTTGGTTATGGGTAAGGCTCGATAAATTCTACTGCATGCCTTCAAGATCCGGCGTTGTCGTGTCCGGAAAATCGATTAAAGAGAGAGGAACAATAAAATGATCCGCTCACCCCTTACCAATATAAATAAGCCATTATCTTCGGGCTCGGGAGCCAGGAAGACGTATCCGCTGAAGCCAAAAAAAAAGAGTGTGAATCGTCTTCGCAGTCTGGTGGTCGATAACGATAAGACGATTCTCAAATACGTGGTCCAAGTACTCATCCGGTTCGGTCACCAGGCCGAGACGGCTAATAAAAAAAATGAAGTAGTGAACAAGTTAAACACCGGCATCTACGATCTGATGATCACGGATCTGGAAATGCCGGAAATGAATGGTTACCATCTGAGCCGAAGCATTAAGAGAATCTATGACATCAAGGTTATTATCATGACAGGCCGTTATCAGAGTGATTGTCTGGAGATGATGGCCGCACAGTGGGTGGACGGATGGCTTTTCAAACCATTCGGTTTGGATGATATGCGCGCCAGGCTTCAGGGATTGGGGCTGCTTAAGGATTAACACCACGCATCCCTGTAGGCATCAAACGCCTGCAGAATGATTTGAATATATGGCCTGTTTTTGATGGTGATGAAGGACGGCCCTGGAAAGTGGTTTTTACCAATTATGGTTAAATATCAGAAAATTGGGTATCGTTACAATAAGCACATGGCATATAGAATCGCTGCTATAGTAAGTGGATTTCCCCCGCATTCCGCCCTTGTTTATCCCGTCTTGTGATATTGTAACGGCCGACTTAAGATCTACACTATAAAAGCCAGCCAACATTGTTACGCTATGCACACACCTTAACGCTGACCGTCCGGTTACCCGGAGATTGAAGCAATCGACCGACTCGTCTGGATTTCGTGCGGCATGACTACAAAACGTGAAAGAACGCCTATGATATCTTCACCTTGCAGAAACTGCGACAAATGCCATATGCCCAAGGATGTATGCATGAAAGACTGTAAAAAAATCGCGGCGGTTCAAAAATCTCAAAATATGATGCGCACACCGCCATATGCGTGCGACGACGGTTCCGATACATTCGACTGCCTGTATAAATTGTCATTTATCGGGGTGTCAGTCGAGGTCGGTTAAGGGACATGGAAAATATAACTATACCCATCTTGCTTGTCTTGGAATCCGTTTTCCGTGTTGCATCAATGGGCACAGACAATAGGTATGCACCCATTGTTGCGCCTTGAAAACGAATCCCAATCCGGCGCCATATAGGTATATTTATATTTACCACGTCCCTAAATGGAGTTCTGGGCTTATTGTTCCTGGAAATGATCTCTTGGCCGGATGCTGCTTTTTTACTCCCATTGTATAAGAACGATATGTCTCAGTTGAGATGTTACCAGAAATCGTTCAGCCACTGCCAATGGAACGGGTTTCAAGGAGAGGAACAAAACAATGAAATTCGACACGTCCATTGTTGAAAACAAAACACAGTCTTCGAAGGCGGGTGACAGGAAGGCGCATTCGCCGAAGCGGATCAAACGAGGCCAACGTCGTTTCAGCAGCCTGGTTGTTGATGATGACAACGCAATTCTCAAATACGTGGCCCAGATGCTCACCCGACTCGGCTGCCAGGTCGATACCGCCCAGGAAAAACCTGAGGTCATGACCAAGGTGACTACGGACACCTACGATTTGCTGGTCACGGATCTGTTGATGCCGGAATTGAATGGCTACCATCTGACCCAAAGCATCAAAAAAGAGATGCATGACACCAAAGTGATTATCATGACCGGCTGTCATGAGCACGATTGTCTGGACATGATGGCCTCGGGGTGGGTGGACGGATGGCTTTTCAAGCCATTTGGACTAAAAGACCTACGCGCCATGCTCCAGCGGTTGGGATTGCTCAAGGATTAACGGCTTCGTAAAACGTTTTTCCAGGCCATGCATGGCCCAATAAGAACGTAAAAGTACCTCGTTTTTGTCTAACGGAAAAAATTCGGGGATCGCTTTTTACGCGTTCATCAGGGACGAACGCCGCACATCCCTGTTCGCATCCAGCGCCTGCAAATTAATCGAACCGTCGAAATCAGACAGTTAACGGAGAGTGGAAAATGAATCCCATCGCGACACAGATAGATGAACTGGTCAACCAGATTGCACAGTCCCTTGTGGACCGCCCCCAGGAAGTTCGGGTCAATGCCATTCAAGGCGGCCAAACCATTGTGCTGGAACTGCGTGTTGCCAAGGATGACATCGGCAAGATTATCGGAAAGCAGGGCCGCACCGCCCAGGCCATGCGGACCATTATTGCCGCCGTTTCGGCAAAGTTCAAAAAACGCACGGTACTGGACATCGTTGAGTAGAGGGCGCCTGAATCGATCGATCACGGAAGGTATGGGCGATATGGAAGACCACGACCCAAAAAAGGATGTAGAGACAAGACGCGCCAGGTCGAAAGCCGACTTTATCAGACGCGTCGGCATGGGACCGGACCTTGCTAAGTTTTTGATTGATTTTACCGAAAGGCCCGAGATCCTCTTTTCGCTGTCCCTGGACAGGTATCGTGAATTTGAAAATCAGATGGACGCTATTATATCCTCGTTGGAGAAACAATAAACTATCCCTATGCATCTGTTGTGAGAACACCGGCCACTTCTCTTCCAGGATCCACTCGGTGCCATCTCCCACCCCGATTGGCCATATGTGACCATTGGTTGCATATCACCCTTTTCAGATAGCAATCATCGGCCGCCCAGGAATGTCGGCTTTCTTAAATACGATAAAATATCAGAAGGATGGATATCTTGGCAGGGAGTCTTAGGTACCTGGCACAAAGATTGATTATCAATCCATAAAAGCCCCATCTATTGCGGGGGAGCTTCATCGCAACCCATAATCAACTAATCAACAGGAGGTCCACCATGAAATCAAGCACCCAGGACAAGACGGAAGGCAAGTGGCACAAAATGAAGGGCAAGATCAAGGAGGTCGCCGGAAAAGCAGTCGGGAACCGCGACCTGGAAGCCGAAGGCAAAGCCGAAAATGTTGATGGGAAGGTTCAGGAAAAGATCGGCGAGATCAAGGACGTCGTCGGGAAGTAAACAGGGACGCCGGTCAAAGGAATTTGATGACGTTAAAAAAGGAGGCCACCATGCTTTGGACCCTATTTGTAATTCTACTGGTTTTGTGGGGGGTGGGATTGATGACCGGGACCACGTTTGGAGGTGTCATTCACGCCCTGCTGGTCATCGCCATCATTGTGGTACTGATCCAGGTGCTTCAAGGACGAAGACGGGTGTGACCCGTCTTGCCTTCTCTCGCCAGAAAAGGCGAGTTATTCACGCAAAATGAGATACTGCCATGAAAATGAAACGCTATGTTGTCGCCTGTTTGGTGCTGATGATGTTTAGCGCGGCCTTCCTGGCCTGCGCCTCGACCGCCAAACAGTCGAGCACCGGGGAATACGTTGACGACTCGGTCATCACGACCAAGGTCAAGTCACTGCTTGCCGCCGATGATTTTCTCAAGTCGTTCCAGATCGGCGTTGAAACTTACAAGGGTGTCGTTCAGCTGAGCGGTTTCGTTAATTCTCAAACAGCCGCTGATAAGGCTGTCGAGATCGCAAAAAGCGTCCAAGGGATCAATTCCGTCAAGAATGATCTGATCGTGAAATAGTCGACCAGCATCCTAAATCCAATCCACCTAAGAAAGCACCATTCGCTGGAGGAGATTGAAAATGAGTCTGTCACACAGGAATTTTTGCATCGCTATCGTATTATCCCTTTTTCTCGCATTAGCCGGTTGTGAACAAAATGGAACCGCTGAAAAGGCAGGGGAAAAGGTTGATCAAGCTGTTGAAAAAGCCGGTGAAAAAATTGAAAGTGCCAAGCAAGCGATCGGCGACAAGGCCGAACAAACCGGAGAATTCATGAACGATGCCGCTATCACAGCCAAGATTAAGGCGGACATCCTTAGTGACCCCCTGCTTAAATCTTCACAGATTAACGTGATCACGACCAACGGCGTGGTCTCGCTGAACGGCGTCGTCGATTCCCAGCAAAGCATCGACAGGGTGATGCAAATTGCCCAAAGTATCAAGGATGTCAAATCAATAGAAAACGATCTGACCGTCAAGGGGTCCTAAGCCTCGGTTTTCGAGAAGGGAAGGAAAACCATGAACTGGGATCAAATCAAAGGAAACTGGAAGCAGATCAAAGGTGTTGTCAGGCAGCGGTGGGGCCAACTCACCGACGACGATGTGGACGTCATTGCTGGAAAGCGTGATATCCTCTTGGGGAAAATACAAGAAAAGCATGGCGTCGCCCGCGAGGAGGCTGAAAAAGAACTCAAGGACTGGGAAGATTCATTGAAGTAGATTCGGGCTGACTCAACAACTTTAATTTTGCATGAACCTATCGGGTTTGAATGGCTTTGAGTCCATCGATCCGCTTTCGGGACTTCGTATCGGGTCGAATGTCGCGATCCGATACGATTTTCCCAGGAGTTCCTCCATCCTTTCTTATCTGCGCATGGTGCCTGCGAAGAACGCTAGTTGGGAAAACGCCAGAAGGAGCGATAAAGAATGAAAATGAGCAGCGAAAGGGTTCGAGGAACGCTGTTTCATTGGTGGGCATATTTACGCAGAAGCGGCCCGGCAAAAGTGGTCGCCGGCGAAGAGCCGCCATTGAGAACGGAACTGCTCAACATCGACCAGATGAAGTTGCACGGGAAGGTACTGGCGAACTCCCACAAGCTGGGTTCTAAATGCGCTTCAGGCCGGCTGCTGACGCGTCTGATGGAAAATGAAGGTGTCCTGATTGCCGCCCGCAACCTATTGACGGAGGCCGTTAAGACCAAGCGCCGGATTGCGCCTGCCGGAGAATGGCTGCTCGACAATTTCTATTTGATCGAGGAACAGATTCGAATGGCAAGGCAACACCTGCCCAAGGGCTACAGTTGGGAACTGCCGATTCTGCTGAATGCCCCCTTGGCCGGGCTTCCCCGCGTGTACGACATTGCCCAGGAGATTATCGCGCACGGCGATGGGCATACGGATCCGGAAAATCTCAGCAATTTCGTTACCGCCTACCAAACGGTAAGCATCCTGAAGCTTGGCGAATTGTGGGCCATCCCCATCATGCTGCGCTTCGCCCTGATCGAGAATATTCGGCGGGTTGTCGCCCGGATCGCCGCCGACCGGGCAGAACGAAACCGTGCCGACTATTGGGCAGATCTGTTGACGGAGACCATTGAAAAAGACCCCAATCGCCTGATTCTGTCAGTCGCCGACATGGCACGCTCGACCCCACCCATGGCGAGTGCGTTTGTTGCGGAGCTCACGCGCCGCCTTCAAGCCCAGGGCCACGCGCTGGCCCTGCCGCTAACCTGGATTGAGCAGCAGTTGTCCGCGGTCGGCCTGACGACCGAGCAGTTGGTACGCTCGGAGAACCAGCAACAGGCCGCCGATCAAGTCTCGATGAGCAACAGCATCGGCAGCCTCCGTTTCATGGGCGCGATGGACTGGCGCGAGTTTGTCGAGACGATGAGCGTTGTCGAGCGGACCCTGGGAGAGGATCCCGGCGACGTTTATGACAAGATGGATTTTGCCACCCGGGACCGCTACCGCCATGTCGTGGAAAAGATTGCGAAGAACAGCCCTCATTCCGAGAGCGAGATCGCGCGCCAGGCAATCCAGTTGGCGCAGGCGTGCGCTGTCAACAAAGGCGGCGACGACCGCGCGGCACATGTCGGGTACTACCTGATCGACGAGGGGCTGACGCAACTCGAACGAATAGTTAAGATGCGGGTATCGCCTGCCGAGGGCTTACGCAAGGTCAGCAGCCGGCATCCGTTTTTATTGTATGGCGGCACCATCCTGCTCCTGACGGTAATTTTCACCGTGTGCCTCGCGGCAAAGGCATATGCCGGCGGGTTGCAGGGGGGGGCACTCGTGCTGGTCGGGCTGCTTTTGCTTCTGTGCACCAGTCAGTTGGCGATCGCCTTGGTGAACTATCTGGCGACGGTAATGGCGACGCCTCGCCCCTTGCCGCGCATGGATTTCTCCCAGGGGATCCCGTCTGAATTGCGGACGCTGGTTGTGGTGCCGACGATGCTCGGAAACTCTCAAAACATCGAGGAACTGATCGAGTCGCTGGAAGTCCGCTTTCTGGCCAATCGGGATGACCACCTGCATTTCGGTCTCCTGACCGATTTCCACGATGCGGTCGAAGAAACCTTGCCGGAAGACGAACGGCTGCTACGGTTGGCGCGGCAGGGAATCGAAGCACTAAATGACAAATACCGGAATCCGGATGGAGACCGTTTTTTCCTGTTTCACCGCCCGCGCCGATGGAATCCGCAGGACCGGATTTGGATGGGGTATGAGCGCAAACGCGGAAAACTTGCGGATTTGAATTGGTTTCTGCGCGGCGGGGCGGATATCGAAGCGGATAATCGATTCACGTTCGTCGTCGGCGAAACCAGGGTGTTATCGAACGTAAAGTATGTCATTACCCTGGATACAGACACCCAACTGGTACGCGATTCGGCGTGGCAGTTTGTGGCAGCCATGGCGCACCCGCTTAACCGTGCACGCTACGACGAAAGCCGGCAACGTGTCGTTGCGGGGTACGGAATTCTTCAGCCGCGAGTAGCGGTGAGCCTCTCCGATGCGAATCGGTCCCGCTATATGCTCATGTGCGCCAGCGATCACGGTATCGATCCTTACACACGCACCGTTTCCGACGTTTACCAGGACCTTTTCGGTGAAGGCTCGTTCATCGGCAAGGGCATCTATGAGGTTGATGCCTTCGAACGGGCATTGGCTGGACGTCTGCCCGACAACCGGATTCTCAGCCACGATCTTCTGGAAGGCTGTTACGCCCGGGCCGGGCTAATCAGCGATGTGCAGCTCTATGAGGAATACCCATCGCAGTATAGAGCGGATGTGAGCCGTCGCCATCGTTGGATTCGCGGCGATTGGCAGATCGCCCGCTGGCTGTTGCCGGATATTCCCATCCCCAATGCGCGCCTGAGCAAAAATCCGCTGTCGCTGCTGTCGCGCTGGAAGATCTTCGACAACCTGCGGCGCAGCCTGATGGCCTCGGCGTTGACCCTCCTGCTGCTGTTGGGCTGGACGGTGCTGCCGGCCCATGGATTCTGGACCTTGGCGGTGATCGGCATCCTTGTGATTCCTGCGTTGATCGCCGCGGCTCTGAATGCATTTCGCAAGCCGGCCGATGTAACGCCGGGGCAGCACCTTGCGGGCGAGTTGGTCGCGGCTGGCCGGCATCTCGCTCAGGCAGTATTCACGCTCGTCTGCCTGCCCTACGAAGCGTTTTTCAGCCTGGATGCGATGGTGCGCGCCGGCTGGCGGATGCTGATTACCCACCGGCAAATGCTCCAATGGGATTCATCGGGCGACATGGATGGCCAGGGCCGCACGGACCTCACCACTTCTTGGCGAACGATGTGGTTCGCCCCCTCTTTTCGGCTGCCGCTCTGTCTTATTTGATCGTTTCAAGACCGGCCGCGCTTGGCATGGCAGGACCCATCCTGGGCCTCTGGTTTGCCTCTCCGGTCATCGCCTGGTGGATCAGTCAACCGTTGCCCCGGCGCCGAGAAAGACTGACAACGGATCAGACCCTCTTTTTGCACAAGCTTTCCCGAAAAACCTGGACGTATTTCGAAACCTTCGTCGGCCCGGAAGATCATTGGCTGCCGCCGGATAATTTTCAGGAGCATCCCACTCCCGTAATCGCGCATCGCACATCGCCGACCAACATGGGCCTCGCGCTGCTGGCTAATTTATCCGCGTACGACTTCGGCTACGTTTCGGCCGCACAACTGCTTGAGCGGACAACGAAGGCACTTGGCACCATGCAAACCCTGGAACGACACCGGGGCCATTTCTTCAACTGGTACGACACACAATCGCTGAAACCGCTTCCACCACGCTACATTTCGTCGGTGGACAGCGGGAACCTGGCCGGCTACCTGATGACAATGCAGCCGGGCCTGCTGGCGCTTGCCGATCACAAGATCCTGGGGCCGCGCGTGTTCGAAGGTTTAAGCGACACCCTCGGGAATATAATGGACGCCACGGCCGCCATGCCAAACGGTTACGCTCCTGCCCGGCTCGCTCAGCTTCAACAGGATCTGGCATCCGCGACCCGTTCCCAACCCACCACGCTATCTGCTTCGCGGCAGTGCCTCGATCAGCTGGCCACCTCCGCCGCACAACTGGCGGCCAGCCTCGAAGCGGACGATACCAACCCCGGGAGCCACTTGCGGTGGTGGTTCCGCAACTTCATCGGGCAATGCCGGGAGGCGCTCGCCGAACTGACATTGCTGACTCCGTGGACGGCGCTTTTATCGTCTCCAAACCGCCTCGGAAACGTTCCCGATCTCGAAGCGATCCCGACGCTTAGGGAACTGGCGGGCCTGGACGTCAACCTCCAGGCGACCATCGCGCGGCAACTGAACGTTTCCGCGACGCCGGAGGAGACCGATTGGCTGAATGAACTTCAAGGCCTCATCGCGGTAGCCGGCCAGAACGCTCGAACGAGACTCGCGGCGATCAATCGGCTCGCCCTGCAATGCGACGGGCTCGCCCGCATGGACTACGATTTTCTTTTCGACGAGAAGCGTCATCTGCTGGCAATCGGCTACAATGTCGGCGAACACCGGCGGGACGCGAGCTACTACGACCTGCTGGCCTCGGAAGCCCGGTTTGCCAGTTTTGTGGCGATTGCGCAGGGGCAATTGCCCCAGGAGAGCTGGTTCGCCCTGGGACGTCTGCTCACCATCGCCGGTGGGGAGCCGATCCTGCTGTCGTGGAGCGGCTCGATGTTCGAATACCTGATGCCGCTCATGGTGATGCCGACCTACGAACGCACCTTGTTGGACCAGACCTGCAAGGCGGCGGTGGATAGACAGATCGCGTATGGAAAAAAACGCGGTGTGCCGTGGGGCATTTCGGAATGTGGGTACAATGCTGTCGATGTGAGTCTCAACTATCAATACCGCGCCTTCGGCGTTCCCGGCCTGGGGCTCAAACGCGGGCTCGCCGAGGATCTGGTGATTGCGCCCTATGCCTCGGCCCTGGCGCTGATGGTGGCCCCCGGGGCGGCCTGCGCGAACCTTGAACGCCTTGCCGCCGAAGGCTTCGAAGCCCGGCATGGCTTCTACGAGGCGGTCGACTACACGCCGTCGCGCCTGCCGCGCGGACGATCGAACACCGTGATTCGCTCATTCATGACCCATCACCAGGGCATGAGCTTTCTCTCCTTGGCCCATCTGCTCCTGAACCGTCCGATGCAGAAGCGCTTCGCGTCGGTTCCCTCGTTCCGGGCGACCCTGCTGCTGCTCCAGGAGCGGATTCCCAAGGCGACAACGTTCTATGCCCACACCACGGAAATCTCGGAACACCATGCGGCTGCCAGCGTTCCGGAGGCGCCGATACGGGTTTTCACAAGCCCCGACACACCGAACCCGGCAGTGCAGTTGCTCTCCAACGGCCGATATCACGTGATGGTCACCAATGCCGGCGGCGGATACAGCCGATGGAAGGACCTGGCCGTCACCCGTTGGCGCGAAGACGGCACCCGCGACAACTGGGGCACCTTCTGCTACCTCCGCGACGTCGCCAGCAGGGAATTCTGGACGACGGCATGTCAGCCGACGCTCAACCGACGCGAACATTTTGAAGCGATCTTCTCGGAAGGGCGCGCCGAGTTTCGCTGCCGCGACCACGGCTATGACACCCACACCGAGATCGCGGTTTCGCTCGAGGATGACATCGAACTGCGCCGCATGCGCGTCACCAACCGTGCGCGGACGCGCCGGGCGATCGATGTGACCAGTTACGCGGAGGTCGTTTTGGCCCCTGCCGACGCGGACGCACTGCATCCAGCGTTCAGCAATCTCTTTGTGCAGACCGAGATCCTCCACCGGCAGCAAGCCATCCTGTGCACACGCCGGCCCCGCTCCCAGGCCGAGCAGGCGCCCTGGATGTCGCACCTGATGACCGTGCATGGGGCACAGATCGAAGACGTCTCTTATGAGACCGATCGCATGCAGTTCATCGGCCGCGGCAACACTGTCGCCAATCCACAGGCGATGGTCGGGGACGCCGGCTTTTTTACGGGAGCGCTATCGGGCAGCGAGGGTTCGGTGCTCGATCCGATCGTTGCCATCCGCCACCGCATAACGCTTGATCCCGAAGAATCGGCAACGATAAACATCATCTCCGGCATCAGCGAAACCCGTGATGCCGCCCTGCACCTGGTGGAGAAATACCAGGATCGACGTCTCGCGGATCGCGTCTTCGATCTGGCGTGGACGCATGGCCAGGTACTGCTGCGCCAGATCAATGCCTCGCAGGCCGATGCGCAACTCTATGGGCGCCTTGCCGGTTCGATCATCTACGCCAATGCGTCGCTGCGAGCCGACCCGAACGTTATTTTAAAAAATCACCGGGGGCAATCCGGCCTCTGGGGGTACACCATCTCCGGTGATCTGCCGATTGTGCTGCTGCGGATCGAGGATCCGGCCAATATCGACCTGGTGCGTCAACTTGTTCAGGCCCACGCCTACTGGCGCCTGAAGGGACTGGCCGTTGACCTGGTCATATGGAACGAAGAGCACGCCGGCTACCGGCAACTGTTTCACGACCAGGTCATCGGGCTCATCAGCGCATTCACCGAAGCCAGTCTGATCGATCGGCCGGGTGGCGTTTTCGTAAGATCCGTCGACCAGATCGCCGAGGAGGAGCGTATCCTGATCCAGACGGTCGCCCGCGCCATCATCTCTGACCGTCGAGGGTCGCTGGCGGACCAGATCAACGGTCGCAGTCTGTTGAAAATAAAAGTACCCCTCCTCACCCTGACCCGCACCCACCGTTCCGAACCCGTTGCGGTGGCTGCATTGCCCCGTCACGATTTGACCTTTTTCAACGGGCTGGGCGGATTCACCCCGGATGGGCGCGAGTATGTCATTACCAGCGCCCATAGGCAGGTGACGCCGGCACCGTGGGTGAACGTGCTGGCCAACCCGAACTTCGGCAGCGTTATCTCGGAGAGCGGTCAGGCCTACACCTGGAGCGAAAATGCCCACGAGTTCCGCCTGACACCCTGGGGCAACGACCCTGTCGGTGATTCGAGCGGAGAAGCGTTGTACCTGCGAGATGAAGAGCGCGGCCACTTCTGGTCCCCGACGCCGTTGCCCTGCCGCGGGGCAACGCCGTACGTCACCCGACACGGCTTTGGCTACAGTGTCTTCGAGCACGCCGAGCGCGGCATCCGTTCAGAACTGTGGGTGTATGTGGCCCTGGATGCGCCGATCAAATTCATGGTGCTCAAAGTGCATAATTCGTCCGGTCGATACCGTCGACTCTCTGCGACCGGATATGTGGAATGGGTTTTGGGCGACCTGCGTCCGAAAACGATCATGCACCTGATCACCGAAACGGATCCGAATAGCGGTGCCTTGTTTGCACGTAACCCCTATAACACAGAGTTTCGCGACCGGGTTGCCTTCTTCGACGTAGACGATCCGAAACGCACCGTAACCGGTGATCGGACGGAATTCATGGGGCGGAACGGGTCGCTGCAAAGTCCGGCGACGATGAGGCGGACGCACCTTTCCGGCAAGTTGGGGGCCGCACTGGACCCCTGCACCGCGATCCAGGTAGCCTTCGATCTATCTGACGGTCAAACGCGTGAAATCGTCTTCAGGCTTGGCGTCGGACGAAACGCCGACGATGCCAGTAAACTCGTCAATCGGTTTCGCGGATCAATCGCTGCGCGCGGTGCCCTTGAAACCGTATGGCGGCACTGGGCACACACGCTCGGCGCGGTGTATGTGGAAACACCCGATGCGAGCCTCAACATGCTGGCCAACGGTTGGCTGTTGTATCAGACCCTGGCATGCCGCCTTTGGGCGCGCAGCGCGACCTACCAGTCGGGGGGCGCCTTCGGTTTCCGTGATCAGTTGCAGGATGTAATGGCCCTCATCCATGCCGAGCCGCATCTCGTGAGAGAGCACCTGCTTCTATGCGCGGCCCATCAATTCGTGGAAGGAGACGTTCAGCACTGGTGGCATCCTCCGACGGGTCGGGGGGTGCGCACACACTGTTCGGACGACAGCCTCTGGCTGCCGCTGGCGACGTGCCGCTATGTCCTAGCCACCGGAGACACCGGCGTGTTGAATGAATCCGTCGCTTTCATCCAAGGCCGCCCGGTAAAAGCGGATGAGGACGCTTATTACGATCTGCCCGAGCGCGCCAAAGAGGCGGCAAGCCTTTATGAACACTGTGTTCGCGCCATACTGAACAAGCTCACATTCGGTGAACACGGGCTACCCCTCATCGGCTCCGGTGACTGGAACGACGGCATGAACCTGGTGGGCGAGCACGGTAAGGGAGAAAGCGTCTGGTTGGGTTTTTTTCTTTATGACGTACTTATGCAGTTCACGAAGGTTGCCCAGGCCCGGAGTGACCTGTCCATGGTCGAACGTTGCCAGAAGGAGGCGGCTGGACTGCGGGAGAGTCTCGAACAGAATGGATGGGATGGCGGGTGGTACCGTCGCGCCTACTTTGACGACGGCACTCCGCTTGGGTCGTCGAAAATTCCCGAATGCCAGATTGATTCGATTGCGCAAAGCTGGTCTGTCCTTTCGGGTGCGGGAGATCCTGATCGTTCACGAAGGGCCATGGAGGCGGTGGATACGCGTCTCGTCCGCCGCGAATACGGACTGGTCCAACTGCTGGATCCGCCTTTCGATCAGTCAAGGCTGAATCCCGGCTATATCAAGGGATACGTCCCCGGCGTGAGAGAAAACGGCGGACAGTACACGCATGCGGCCATTTGGGCGGCAATGGCGTTCGCCCGTTTGGGGGATAATCGACGCGCGTGGGAATTCTTTGCCATGATCAACCCCGTGAACCATGCCCGGTCGGCCGAGGAGGCGGCCACTTACAAGGTGGAGCCTTACGTGGTTGCCGCCGACGTTTATGCGGTTCCTCCACATACCGGCCGGGGCGGCTGGACCTGGTACACGGGATCGGCCGCCTGGATGTATCGGCTGATCGTGGAATCGCTGCTGGGGTTGAGGGTGGAAGTAGACAAACTGACGATAACCCCCTGCCTTCATGAGTATTGGGAGGCCTTTAAGGTGCATTACCGATATCGGGAAACGGTCTACCACATCTCGGTCAGGCAGACGGACGGAGTCAAAAGCGGGGCAAAGGTGACCGTTGACGGCGTCAAGCAACCCGACAAGTCGATTCGGCTTGTTGATGACCGGCGGGAGCACAACGTCGAGGTACGGATAACAGGGAGACCGGATCATGAAACTTAATGACATCCCCAATATCGCAAAAAGCGGCTGTGGCGGATACCCCGCCAATATTATCATGCTCACCTGCGATGCCTTCGGCGTATTGCCTCCGATAGCCCGCCTGACGGCTGAAAAAACCATGTTTCACTTCCTCTCCGGCTATACCGCCAAGGTGGCCGGAACAGATGCCGGTGTCTTTGAAAAGGACGCCTTCTTCGGGCTGGATATCCCCACAAGCTGCACCGGAGTGCCCGGCGATGTGCTCAACCCTCGCAACACCCGGGCTGACAAGAAGATGTATGATGAGGCGGTAACCCGTCTTGTGGGAATGTTCAAGGAAAATTTTGAGAAATACGCGCCTACTGTCACGGCGATGTGGCGAGTGTCATGTAAATGAAGGTACGGGGGGCTTTTCTTAAACCCAAAATAGGCGATTGTCGAGCTTGCCGTAGATTCAAGGCAGCTGTCGTGGCGCTATAGTGGGCTATGCGCCGCGACGGCTAACGCCGAAGATGCGGTGAGACCGGCAATCCCAAAGGGTTTCGCCTTTTGAGAGGGAAAACCACCGACAAGCTTCTGACATCATAGCCTTCATAGATTCTTCGAAAAAGGGGAAACGCCTACTTTGGGTTAAAGAAAGGAAGAATGATGAAAGATGATACGAGACATAAAATTGAAATCGCTGTTAACTCGGAGTATTCACAGGAATTCGCCGACTGGCTGAATAAAAAAGGCCATGTTGCTTCTGTCGGTAGAACGACTGAAAATTTCATTAATGGCGTCTTTACAGCCGACGATAACCTTGCGAATGAAATTATACGGCAATTGTGGGAAGAATTTCGTAGTGATGGCATTGATGTCAGTTTTCGTGGTTGACGCAAAAAGGTTTGAACGATCCAGTCCATAATAATTAAGATCATCCAACAAGGCGGATGCAGGCGACGACAAATCAGCGGTCGCTATCGTTCGCCAGCGGCAGAAAGGAGGTGATGAATATGCCAAATAAAGATGGAACTGGGCCCAAAGGTCAGGGACCGAAAGACGGTCATGGTAAAGGTAAGGGCAAGGGCAATAGTTCTGGTCAAGGTCCGATGACTGGAGGAAAGCAAGGAAGTAAGGAAGAAACCAAGAAGTAAGCCAGTTTTAAAAACGAGAATTGAGAGCTTACGAACAATCGTAAGATCGCAGACCAAAAAGGCCGGGGCTAACATTATTGTTGGTTTTCATGTTTTGTGTCCCGGCCTTTTTTGACTGGTTCTGCGGAGCGTTAGTGAATGGAACATACAGAATCGATTTACCGGCTGGCATGATGTCGACCTGGCAGAGGCAGGCATCGCCGAATCACGCAAGGCTGGACAAGCACTGCGTGACGCAGGGTTCCAATTCGATTCCGCGTATACGCCGCTGCTTAAACGGGCGATAAACACGCGCTGGGTGGTTCTTGACCAGCTCGACCAAATCCAAAGAGATGAAATCAGGCAAAAGGCTTCTCATCGTTGCACATGGCAACAGCCTTCGGGCACTCGTCAAATATTTGGGCCAAATCACGGACAAAGAAATTATTGAACTCAATATCCCTACGGGAATTCCTTTGGTTTACGAGCTTGATTCTGATCTCAAGCGTGTGCGTCATTACTATCTTGCGAATGAGAATATGCTCAAGGACGCGATGGCCGAAGTTGCAGATCAGGGAAAGGCAAAATAAAGTACCGGCCCCAGCACAAGGAATATACATAACCTCTATTTGGCCTCTGTTTGTCAAGGTAAGATTTTTTCTGCAGATCGAAAAAATGTAGGATATTTTCTCCCGTCTTTTATTCCGCACCGGCGTTCTGCCCAAAGGACAGGTCCGCCATTTGCCATGGTCGCAACCATCTCAAAAAGGTCAAATAAGGCCACCGGTTGCATATGACCCTTTAATATGACTATCAACGGCCGCGCCGTAATACTGATATTCTTTAAATACCTTAATATATCAGAAAGATGGATACCTTGACAGGGAGCATTGGATACCTGGCACAAATATTGATTACCAATCCATAAAAGCCACATTTTTTGCACGGGAACATCCCTGCAACCCTTTTTGAAAATGATAAAATTGGAAGCCAAAAGAAAATGAACATATCGAAAAAGGCGCCAACCATGGCTTCTGCGCTAAAACAATATAAGGGGATCAAGTATCGGCAACTACCTGATCATTGTTGCCACCATGAGCGGACTTGAGTTTGGCTTTATCAATGAGGCCTTCAAAGACGCGATTATCCTGCTGGCCGCCATCACCAGCCTGCTGGGCCCGTCTCTTTTCAAAGCGTTTTTCAAATCCGAAGCCGCGTCGAGAGACGCCGGCGACATCGAGAAAAGAAAATTATCCGCCGGTTGGATGCGGCAATGGAAATGAGCAAACAGAGCACGACAAATTTCGAGGATATCATCCAGGTCGTGGTTGGCGCGTGCGCGCTTTGCGTTCCCGTGGCGTTTTCCGAAGAGGCCTGGAATCTGGGCCGGACACTGCCGGCTGCCAATATTATCGTTCTGGTTGTGCTATCGCTGTTGTTCGTCAATTTGTATTCCCTGCACAACATTTTTCAAGGCAGAATCACGCATCGAATTTTCGCTTTTTTCGCGAGAACCTTCATCGATTACTGCATCACGCTGCTGGTCGTGGTCGTCGTGCTGTCCGCCCTGGACCATATGCCCATTTTCAGCGAGCCATGGGTGGCCGTCAGGCGCGTCGTGGTGCTCTCTTTCCCCGCCTCGATGGGAGCGGTGGTCGTGGATAGTTTCGACAAGGAATAGGCACATTAATGTCCGAACCCGTGTAACAGGAGAAAATGGAAGGAAAAATCGAATATCAAAAACAGATGGATGACTTGCGCGCCAATCGTGATGATGTCAGGGACAAGCTATCGGCTATGCAACAGGCTGGAGAGGGGGCATGGGAAGCCCTCAAAGAGGGTCTTGAGAATTCATGGGAGATTCTGAAGATGAGCTTCAACAAAGCAAAATCCGAGTTCGAGAAGGGGTACAAAAAAGGCACAAAAGAGTAAAAAAAGGAAAGTCCAATGGATTGGAAGACATTAACGAGCTTGGGGCGTTTCAAAGACATCATCATGGTCCTGCTCAGATACGGATTTGACGATCTGGTCGACCGTCTCAACATTCCGGGGACCAAGTTCATGCGGAAGAAAAGTCCCATCGACCATCCGCTGGACACCTTTGAAAGAATTCGATACGCCTGCGAAGAGCTGGGACCGACCGTTGTCAAGTTCGGACAGATGGCGAGTCTGCGACCGGACTTGGTGCCGCCGGGGTTGATCGCAGAACTGAGCAAACTGCAAGATGACGTGGCGCCCGTGGATATGTCGCAGATCAGCGCGGCGATCGAGCAGAGCACCGGTAAGCCGCTAAAGGAGACGTTCAGCGTTTTTGATGTGACGCCGGTGGCGGCGGCTTCGATCTCCCAAGTCCATCGCGGTGTTTTGGCAGCGGATGGGCGTATCGTATCGGTCAAAGTCCAACGCCCGGATATTCGGGCCAAGATGCGCACCGATCTGGACATCCTGGCCATCATGGCGGACCAGCTTCACGAACGTGTCGAAGAACTCAACAGCTTCGACCTTCCCAATCTCGTTCGCTTGATCAAAAAAACCCTGCTGCGCGAGCTCGATTTTAGAAAAGAAGCACGCCACATGAAAATCGCGCGCACCCATGCGGGCGAAGGGGCCGATGTCTATATTCCGGAGGCTTATGAAACCTATTGCTCGGAGCACCTACTGGTTATGGAATTCATCCAGGGCGCAAAACTGAAAGATTTCAAGCGCGAATCCATCGCCGATCCTGAATTGCTGGCAAGGCAGGGCCTCGTTGCCGCCATCGATCAAATCCTCAAACACGGCTTTTTTCATGCCGACCCGCATCCGGGCAATATCCTGATCATGCCGGAGGGTCGCATGTGTTTGATTGATTGGGGAATGACGGGCCGGTTGTCGGAACGCGACCGCCACCAGCTCATCGGTTTGTTGCAGGCGGTCTTGGACAAAGACGGTGAAGCCATAGTCCACACGCTTTTGCGTATCGGCCACGCCGAAGCGGTCATCGACCAAAGGGCCCTGGAGCGGGACCTGCTGGATATCCTGGACCTCCATTACGCGGTTCCCATCCAGGACATGAACATCGGTCAGCTGCTCATGGCGATCACGGATCTTTTGCGGACCTATTGCCTTCGACTGCCCCCGGACATGGTGATTATGATCAAGGCGCTGGTGGCCGCCGAAGGCACGGCCCGGTGCATTTGCCCCGAGCTGGATGTGGTTGCCGAGGCCAAGACGCAAATCACCCAATTGGCGGCCCAGCGGTACACCACCGAATCGGTGTTACGCCGGCTGCGATTTACCTTTACCCAACTGTTCAGTTTGCAACAGGAGATTCCGAGTCGCCTGGAGAGCCTGCTGGGTAAGGCCGACCGCAATGAACTGACGCTGGGATTCCGGCACGAAAACCTTACCGGACTTATCCATACCCTCGAAAATGTGGCCAGCCGCGTGACCTTCGGCATCATCATCGCGGCCATGATTGTCGGCTCCTCGATGATCATCACCACCGGCGTCAACCCCCTGCTGTTCGGTTTTCCGGCCCTGGGCGTCATCGGGTATCTGTTTTCCGGAGTGCTCGGCATGTGGCTGCTGATCAACATCATTCGCAAAAGAAAGTATTGATGCGCCATGTGGTTTAAACCTTTCTTCAGAAGCAAGGCAGCAGAACAAGCCCTCTATAAAACCCTGCAGCTCAGCAGCCTGCCCGGCCCCACCAAAACCTTCGCTCGCCTGGACCGGTTTCCACAGCATAGCCTTGGACTGTTTCTGCCGGAGCCTTTGGAGGACTCGTCCCTGCTCAGCGGGTACGAAAAACAGCAAGGTATACAAAAGACGTCCCCGACAGGTCATATGTGACCACTGGTTGCATATGCTCCTTTCAGATGAGCATCGACGGCAAACATACCTTTTGTCTTGGTAAATTCTTCGATTCAAAAAAAAAACAATGCAACCAAGGGCCTTGAGATTTCCACGATATCCATTGTGGATGTAGACTACAACACGGCTTACCCTATATCCACCCGTCAGACACCAGTTATTGACGATCCGAACAAAACCCGGATGGATTGGTACCTGGAGCATCTCGAACAGGATCGGTACGCACTTTGGCCAACGGTCCGTTATCTTACTCATGATGGTTTCTATCAAAAGGTAAAGTTTGTCGATGGTGTCGTCGGCTTAGGACTTCACAGTATCGGCAAGATGCGCTGCGACGCCTATCTGCGTCATAGATACCACGGTCCGCAAAACCACGCGGCCGAAAGAAGGTGTATGACGGCAAAGTCCATTTTGATGATTTGACCCGTTTCGAATTGGCCGCAATAGAAGGCAACCACCGAATCTTTATGGAACAAATGCCTTTTCCGATATGGCTATTCGCTTTCTGGCCAGGGCCGGGATGATTGAAAAAGACGAGAGAATACTTTTGATAGAGAATGAATCGCATGACGCCATGCCGGAAACCTTGTTGATGAAAATCTTTAAAGTCTGAACAGGGGTGCGGATACAACAGTCTTCGGGCACTCGTCAAATATTTCGACCAAATCACGGACAAAGAAATTATTGAACTCAATATCCCTGCATGAATTCCTTTGGTTTACGTGCTTGATTCTGATCTCAAGCGTGTACGTCATTACTATCTTGCGAATGAGAATTTGCTCAAGGACACGATGGCCGAAGTTGCAGATCAGGGAAAGGCAAAATAAAGTACTGGTGCCGACACAAGGAGTACACATAACCTCTAAACGTTCTGCCATGGTCGCACCCCTCCCAAAAAGGTCAAATAAGACCACCGGTTGAATATGACCCTTTTCCGATGGCGATTAGCGGTGGCCCCGGAATATTTTTTTTGAAAATTACGTTAAAATATCAGTAATATGGGTGTCTTTGCAGTGAGTGCCTGGACCTGGCACAAATATTGATTATATAGAATTAGAAGATGTCGGCACGACGATTCCCGTTAGTGTTGCTTTTCATCTTCCGAAACGCGATGGCGCTTTCCGTGAACCCCTGCCGACCGCGGTATCACCGCCGCCTGACGTTCGTGATGCCTTGATTCTCGATTTCTTTCCACACAGTAAGGCATGGGGAATACGTTGACGACTCGGCCATCACGGCCAAGGTTAAATCGATGCTGGCCACGGATGATTTTCTCAAGTCATTCCAGATCGGTGTTGAAACCTACAAGGGCACCGTTCAGCTGAGCGGCTTCGTAAATTCTCAAAAAGCAGTCGATAAAGCGGTCGAAATCACTCGCACCGTCAAGGGGGTCGAATTCCTCAAGAAGGAAGGAAAACCATGAATTGGGATCAAATCAAAGGAAACTGGAAGCAGGCCAAGGGTGTTGTCAGGGAGCGGTGGGGCAAACTCACCGACGACGATGCGGACGTCATTGCTGGAAAACGGGATATACTCTATTAACAGCGAAACAAGCTTTGGAGAGAGGGGGCAAGCTGTCTGCAATAGAAAAAGATGTCGCTGAAGGAAACGATAGCCTTAAAAAAGCTGAAGAGATTGCTCAGGTCTCCCGGACGATTCTTGGAGAAACCAACAACGCCAGAACCAAGGCTCTCAAGGTGGGGGCCGATCGGTTGGGTGAGCCGTACATGGCGGTTGAAAGACAATACCTGAAACTCACCAAGTCTATTGAGAACGACAACCTGAGTTATGCACAGAAGAATGCCCTGGAAGTTCAAGGCGCATTTCGAAAATTGGAAATCATGGCCATTAAAAAAAGCGCCTTGGGCAATGCGCGAAAGATGATGGCCGATGCCGACAAGGCAAAGCTCCAGAAGATCGCTCCGTCGGCTTATGGTGTTGCGGAGACAGCCTTGAACGAGGCGGAAATCTATGCCGGGCAAAATCCCTATGAGGCGGAAATGATCAGCCAGAAGAATCTTCACGCGGAGTTCATGGCCCGACGGTTGATGGCGATCAGCGAGAGCAGCAAAACGTTTCAATCGATGACTCCGGAATCATCCGCCATTTATGTGGAGAACCTGTTCGCACAACTTGGACAGGCCCTCAACACCGGTGATATGCGGGACAAAACGGTTGACGCCCAACTGGGTACGTTGCCGCTGCGGCCGGAACCATGGAACGGAATAATCTATCCCTTGAAAAGGAAAAGACGAACTTCCAGCACGAAATAGCAGTTTTGGAACAGCAACTTACGGGTGTTCAAGGTGTCTCCCAAGAGCAGGCGGATGCCAAAAACAGACTTTCTGCAAAAAGCGCGTTCAATGAACAATTCAATACCGTTCAACGCTATTTTGATGCTGACGAGGCAGAGGTGTACAAACAGGGTGGCAATTTGGTCATTCGGCTGAGGGGTATAAAGTTTCCCGTGGGCCAAGCCACCCTTACCCCGGAAAACTATACGTTGCTCAGCAAAGTTCAGCGGGCCATTCAGACCTTCGACCAGCCGAAAGTGACAATCGAGGGTCATACCGACAGCTCCGGCTCTACCCAAATAAACCATGAACTGTCCCTAAAACGTGCCGGGGCCGTTAAAACTTATCTGGTCGCCAACAAGACACTCCCGGAAAATCATATTCAGGCGGCGGGATTTGGTCCGGATCGACCGTTGGCTCCGAATACAACACCTGAGGGCCGTGCCATTAACCGGCGGATCGATGTCTTGATTTCACCAACCCAAGCACCGTAGGCCGATCCACAAATAAGAAATATTGCCGACTATATGCCCATAAAAAAAGCCGACCAATCTCCATATGAATTGCTCGGCTTCTCAATTAAATCAAATAATATCAATACAACCAGAAAAACAAACTCCAAAAAAGGAGCACGGTCATGGGAGACAAGGGCGGTAAAAAAGACAAACATAAAAGCCAAAAACAAAACAGAAACAAACAGCGGAAGAAAGCAAAAGACAAGCTCGAAAAACAACACAAAGGGCCACCGGAACTGGTATTGCCGAAACAAAAATCGTGATTCAGTCCTCTGAAATCATTGGCAATGATAAGTCGAACCAATAACCAGGAGACATGGAATGGGAGGGGGAAAAATTGAGACAAAATCCCTGGAATACGCCGAAAGCATCATCGATACCGTGCGTGAACCATTAATGGTCCTGGATCAAGAGTTAAGGGTGGTTTCTGTCAGCCGTTCATTCTATGGCGTCTTCAAGGTGAAGCCTGAGGAGACCGTGGGCCAGCTTATTTACGACCTGGGCAATAAGCAGTGGGATATCCCCAAGCTGCGGGAATTGCTGGAAACCATCCTTCCCCAAAAGGCATTCTTTGACAACTATGAGGTTGTTCACGATTTCGCCACCATCGGCAGACGCATCATGCTTCTGAATGCCCGGCAGATTGAACGGGGAATTGGAAAGGCGCAGATCATTCTGCTGGCTATCGAGGACATCACGACACGGAAGGAAATGGAAGAAAAGATCAAGCGGCTCGCCTATCATGACTCCCTGACAGGTCTGCCGAACCGAATGCTTCTCAGCGATCGTTTGAACATGGCCAAGATCCTATCCGATAGAAATCGGAAAAAGCTGGCGCTCATGATGCTCGACATAGACAAGTTCAAAGAGATCAATGATACCCTCGGCCACCATATCGGAGATCTGCTGCTGCAGGTGGTTGCGGAAAAATTAACGGGGATCCTCCGGAAAGAAGACACCGTTGCCCGCTTCGGCGGCGACGAATTCGTCCTCGTGCTCCCAGACCAAAAAGACGTCCAGACGGCACTTAATGTTGCCCGGAAGATTATCGATGCTTTCCGGGACACCGTTGTTCTTGAGGGACGCGCATTGATCATCACCAGCAGCATCGGTATCTCCATCTATCCCGATCATGGCCAGGATATCGACACCGTTTTGAAGAACGCCGACAGTGCCATGTATCGAGCCAAGCAGGCAGGGCGAAACCAATATCGTCTCTATATCGCGGTCTGAAGATGGGGCACCAAGCGCATCTTTCTGTCTGAATGTGAAAGTAAGCAGTCAATTTCCTGTCAGGACAGCTCGGCGCATTAGAGGTCGGGTCCGATATGCGGCAAAATCAAGGTCCCGGTTGGGTTTGTCATGATTTTGCTGGTCGGCTTCAGCCGCGTCTACTTGGCTGCTCATTACCTGAGTGATGTGCTGGGAGCCGCCGCGGCGGGTTTGGCCTGGCTGGCGTTGACACTGAAGGCGGTGGACACCGTGCGCCGCAACTGCGGTCGGCAGGTATAAGCTCTGGGATCGGGCGCCTGCCACGTGCGGCCGGTTCATTGTTTTGGCCCCGACGCGAAGGCGCTTTGCCGGTGCTGGAACAATACCGATCGCCCGGCATAACGTGTTGAGAAACCGAATGAAGCTGCAACCGCAAACCGAGCGCCCCCACGGGTTCTCCGACATGGATGATGATGCGCTCTTCACCCAGGAGACAGGAGTTGCCCCATGAATAAATTCAACCAGCTTTGGAGCAATTTACGATCAAGCTTTTGGTTTATGCCCTCGCTGATTGTCCTGGCCGGCATTGCTCTCGCAACCGTGTTGATCGAGGCGGACTCCGCCGGGAGCGACCGATGGCTGGCCCAGTGGCCACGCCTGTTTGGAGCCGGTCCGGAAGGCGCGCGCGTGATGATGTCAACGATTGCCGGTTCGATGATGTCCGTGGTGGGCGTTACGTTCTCCATGATATTGGTGGTGCTGACGCTGGCCTCGAGCCAATACACCTCGCGCATTCTGCGCAACTTCATGCGCAGTCGTGTCACGCAGGTCGTGCTCGGGATCTTCGCCGGCATTTTCACCTATTGCCTGATCGTGTTGCGCAGCATCCGCGGCGGAAACGAGGGCGCATTTGTTCCAAGCCTTGCGGTCTTCTTCGGCTTCATGCTGGCGCTCGGAGGTGTCGGTACCCTCATGTTCTTCATTCATCACATCGCCTCCTCAATCCAGGCTTCCAGCATCATCGCCTCGGTCGCCGAGGAAACCATGGCGTCCATTGACCGGCTTTTTCCGGAAAGACTTGGACAAGGGCCGGGCGAAGACGATGATGACCAAACGCTGTACCCTCTATCCAAGCGGTATTGGCGCATCGTCCCGGCCATGCAGAGCGGTTATATTCAGAGCGTTAACAACGCAGCGCTTCTGCGCCTGGCGCGTGACAGGAAAACCATCGTGAGGATGGAGCACGGCATCGGCGAGTTCGTTGTTCAGAACACCATGCTGGTCTCACTGGCCTTGGAAGACCCACCGGATCAAGAGACGATTGCTGCCGTGCAGGCGGCTTTCAGCATCAGCCGCCACCGCACGGTGGATCAGGACGCGGCCTTCGGCGTTCGGCAGATCGTGGATGTGGCCTTGAAAGCACTCTCACCCGGTATCAACGACACAACGACGGCCGTGATGTGCGTGGATTATCTGACGACGATTATAGCGCGGATAGCACCTCTGCAAATCCCCTCATCGCGGCGATACGAGGATGGAGAACTGCGCGTGATCGCCAAGGGGCCGGGTTTTGAAAGCTTGCTGGCCGTAGCGTTCGATCAGATTCGAAGCAACGCCAAAGGCGATGTCGCCATCATGTTGCGGATGCTCGGGGCGCTTCAAACCATCGCCGGCCTGACGGCCAGCCCTCACCGGCGGCAGGCGCTTGGCGCTCACGTGCATTGGATCGCCGAACTGGCCGACCGCACCCTCGCGTCCGCCCATGACCGTGCACGGATCGACACGCGATTGAAGCGCGTGTACGAAGCGCTTGAAGCCGAGCTTGCTTTGTATGCAAGGGAGGAGAAAGACCTTCGCCGGATACCGGAGTAGTAGACGATGCAAACCGAGACCATTTTGATCCTGAATATACCCGGTGGATTGCTGCGGAGCAAGGCCGGATGGGTATCTTGGAACTCGATCGCACGGCGATTGTGGCCCAGGAATCCCGGTGGGCCCGCCGACATCTGTTGCTCACGGAAAAGAACCATGTGATCGATGCCTTCCGGCAAGGCCTTCTCGACCAGGCGGTTTACGAGAAGCTGCTGGCGGACATCGACGCACGTCGGTTGCGGCTGGAATCGGATGAAGAGGAAAAAACGACCGAATCGCAGCCCGTTGCCGCGAACTGCGATTGAGTCAGATGGAATAGGGTTGAATATAACCAACGGTTAAATATGACCATCAGGCTGCACCGATTTCCAACCCCATATCCAGGGTCTGGAAAACCGAATTTTCATATAAACCGAAAGGTTATATAACATTCGTGAGGCATTGTGGCACTGGCATGAGAATTGAGTATCTAATCTTGTAAACAATGTCATTACCGTAACCGATCAGCTTCTTTTTTTAAATTATGAATTTAGACATTTAAACACAAGTGTGGCTTTATAGTCTTCCTGATCACGAAGGCAAATGGATGGGAAAGGTCCATGAATCGCCTAAAGAAATTCGCGCTGCTACCGGTCAATAAGATACGAGTTGGCCTAATGATGACACCGATTACAACGGCACTCGTTGTGGAAGCAGATAAACTAGCGGTCCAGCAACAGGCCCTGCTCGACGAAGCTGAAAAGCGAGCAGCCGATGCGCTGGATGGGATAGCCAAGGAAAAAAAATGAGCCAAACCAATCTGAACCGCATCTTTAACCCGCACCACGTCGCGGTAGTGGGTGCCAGCGAAAAAGCGGGCACCATCGGCAACGCGTTGATGAGAAATCTGGTTGACGGCGGGTTTGTTGGATCCGTGCTGCCGGTGAATCCCAAATACAACACCATGCACGGGCAGGCGTGCTTCGAATCGGTTTCCGCCCTGGAGACGGGCGTGGACCTGGCGGTTATCGCCACGCCGATGCATAGCGTGCCCGATATCGTCGCTGAATGCGTCGAAAAAAGAGTCGGCGGCGCCGTCATCATTTCGGCCGGGGGCAAGGAGATCGGTGAAGCGGGCCGGAAGATTGAGGAAAGGATACGGCATATCGCCAATGAAGGCGGGCTACGTATCGTGGGACCGAACTGCATGGGCATTATTCGTCCCGCAGTGAACCTCAACGCCAGCTTTGCCGCCGAGATGCCCGTGGGTGGAAACCTGGCCTTTGTATCCCAGAGCGGCGCCATCTGTACGGCGATTCTCGATCTGGCGTTGAAGGAACGCATCGGCTTCAGCCATTTTGTCAGCATCGGCTCCATGCTGGATGTCGATTTCGGAGACATGATCGACTTTCTCGGCAATGATTACTCGGCCAAAAGCATTCTATTGTATATCGAAAACCTGACCAATTTCCGTAAATTCATGAGTGCCGCGCGTTCCGTGTCCCGGATCAAACCCATCATCGTTCTCAAGTCCGGCAGGAGTCCCGCCGGTGCGAGGGCCGCAGCCTCCCACACGGGCGCCATGGCCGGAGAAGATGCGGTCTATGACGCCGCTTTCAAGCGCGCCGGCATTGTGCGCGTGGATACCATCGAAGAACTCTTCGACTGCGCGGAACTGATGGCCAAGCAACCGCGGCCGCGCGGCCCCCGGCTGGCTATCCTCTCCAACGGCGGAGGCCCGGGTGTGATGGCGACGGACACGCTCGCCCGCCATGGTCAGGAGCCCGCCCCCCTTGACCCCGAAACGATGCAGGCCTTTGATGCCTTCCTGCCGGACTTCTGGAGCCGCGGCAACCCCATCGACATCCTCGGTGACGCCTCGCCGCAGCGGTTCGGCCGCGCCCTGGCGATCTGCTTCAACTCGAAAAAGCTCGACGGCGCGCTGGTCATCCTTGCGCCCCAGGCCCTGACCGACCCCCTTTCCGTAGCCGAGACACTGGCCGCCGCGGTCCAGGAACGCCGGTTTCCGGTATTTGCCTGCTGGATGGGCGGCAAACGCATCGCCCCTGCCGTCGACGTGTTGAATGCCGCGGGAATCCCGACCTATGACACGCCGGAACGGGCGGTCCGGGCGTTTCTTTATATGGTCGAATATGCCAGGAATCTCGAAATGTTGTTGGAAGTCCCTCCGAAAATAGCCGGAGACATGGCGTTTGATCAGGAGAAGGCCCGCCAGCTGATCGCCGGTGCGCCGGACCAGGGATTTATGTCGGAATCGGATTCCAACGACATCCTCACGGCCTACGGCCTGCCCATGATCAGGACGCAAATCGCCACGACCGAGGCGCAAGCCGCACGGATCGCCAGGGAACTCGGATACCCGGTGGTCATGAAACTGCACTCACCGGATATTGCCCATAAAACCGATGCCGGCGGCGTTCGGCTGGACCTGCGCGGCGATGGGGAGATTGATGAGGCTTTCCGTCAAATCGTATCGTCGCCGGCCAATACAAACCCGATGCCCGCATCGAGGGCGTGACCCTTCAGCCCTATTTTTCAAACCCGGATTATGAAATCCTGCTGGGCGCCAAGCGCGATCCCAATTTCGGCCCGGTAATTCTGTTCGGCATGGGCGGTATTTACACGGAAGTGTTGAAAGACCGATCCCTGGGGCTTCCCCCCATGAACCGTTTGCTGGCCCGGCGGCTGATGCAGGAAACCAAGGCCTATTCACTCTTGCAAGGATACCGCAACCGTCCCGCCGCAGACATGCAGCGACTGGAAGAAATGATCATCCGGCTCTCGCAACTGCTCATCGATTTCCCCGACATCGCCGAACTGGACATGAATCCCGTTCTGATCAAGGACGGCAAACCCGTGGCAGTCGATGCCCGTATTCTCGTTTCACCGCTCGCGATGCCCTCCTCCCTTCATCTGGTGATCGGCCCCTACCCGCAGGAGGATGAATCCCATATGATCAGCGTGGATGGGCGCCGCATTTTCGTCCGACCGGTCAAACCCGAGGACGCCCCCCTTTTCACGACGTTGTTCGAGACGCTTTCGCCCACGACGATTTACTATCGTTTCTTCGGCACGTTAAAGGAATTAAACTCCGAAATGCTGGCCCGCTTCACTCAGATCGATTACGACCGGGAGATTGCCCTGGTGGCCATCGATGAGGAATCGGAAACCGAAAGCATGCTGGGGGTCGCCCGAATCATCGGCGATGCGGACCGCAGGACGGGTGAATTCGCCGTTCTGGTGAGCGACGCCTGGCAAGGCAAGGGGATCGGGGGCAACCTGCTGGAAAAATGCCTGTCGATTGCCGAAAAACAGGGTTTTGAATCGGTGCACGGCATCGTGCTGCATGAGAATCGGAACATGCTCGCGCTGGGAAAGAAACTGGGGTTTGACATTAAAAAGGAGCCCGATTCCGGGGATAATGAACTGGTGATCCATTTTGTTTCATCATCCACGCAGCAATAAAAAAAGGAGAACACCCATGATCGATAAAGACGAACTTTGCCATAAGATAAGAGATATTTATCCGGACATTGGAGAATGCGGCATTGATGTCGATGTTGCATTCGATGAGACCAACCAGCGGTGGGTGGTCGATTTGAAAAAGGGTTCCCGCCGTATGAAGACCTTTCTGGAAGAAGGAGATGCGGAATTCTGCCTGCAAGGCCGGCAGTGTGTCAGCCTGGGCATTGAAATCGGTCAATTGCGCGACACTATCGCGCGCAGGTAACGCCACGTTCAGGCGACGCACCAGGACAGCTTTATGCGATCCCACCACCATGGAGCAAAGGGCCACCCTGACCGAAGGCAAGCCTAAGGTCGTTGCCGTCCGCCCCCTTGCCGGCGGTGATGAGACAAAGATGCTGCGTCTGGCCGCCAGTCTCGAAAAAGGCAGCGACCACCCCTTAGTGGGCGCTATCCTCATTCGTGTTCAAGGCACATCGGCAGTTTTTGAAGTCGGGTGAAAAACCGGAAGCATCCTTTCAGGTCACTGCTGATAAAATTCAGGCACGGGAATACTGTAACCTTCACGGATTATGGAAAAACTGAGGCAGGCGATTTAAACGCTGTGGAAATCAAAAGCGGTGAATCTGTTTAGGAACGTCTGGGATCATGCTGATGGTAAATCCGGTCATAGAAATTGTCGATATGCGTCAGCCTGAATCCTTGGTGGCTCAAGAAAACCGAGTTGAGCGCAACTTGACCAGCACCTATTTTTTTCGGCAGCCGCGCCGCTAAATACACGGTCAGCTGTGAGGTGAAGCACCGGCCGAGTGGTACCGTGAGTGTAGACGATATAGCTTTCCTCACGGTATAATATAAACCTGCAACAAAAAAAGGAGCAATCATGAAAGTACAGGATTATTGTAAAGCGATGCATGCTGAAGTTAGTTCCTGGAAAGAAAAACTTGAAGCAATGAAAAAGGTTGCGGACAGCTATGGCACCGAACAGAAAGAAAAAATTTTGCCGCTTGTTGGCCAACTTGAGCAGGAGGTTACCAGTGCCCAGATGAGGGTTCAGCAGCTTGAAACAGAATGCCCATCAGACTGGTCACCGATGAAAAACGAAATCGATGATCTATTCGGTACCATTGGGAGCAGTGTCGACCGCGCCTGGCGTGAGCTTTCTCCTGGTGAGGTTGGCGGGTAAAAACGATATATGGGAGGGTATCTTTTTTCCCTCCTTAAACATCTTCGGTTGCCATATTTAATCGAAAGGCTTTTTCGAGTGGGTGGCGTCGGATTACGTGGCGGACAAGGTCCACGACAAGGCCATTCACGGCCCCGGCTCGTGGCTCTTCACCTTTGTGCTGGGCATGGCCATCGGTGGCTTTATCGCCGGACGGACATCCAAACAAATTCCGGTGCGCGATATGCCGCCCATCTGGAAGAAACGGTTCGGCGACAGCCGGGCCAAACGCTACGCAGCCACTTTTTCCGGCGGTTTCTTGATCCTTTTCGGATCGCGGCTGGCCGGTGGCTGCACCCTGGGGCTTTTCATCTCCGGGTCGACGCAACTGGCCATCAGCGGCCTTTATTTCGGCGTTGTTATTTTTGTCGTGGCCATGCTCACCGCCCGGCTGATCTTCGGCAAGATCGCGGAAAAGGAGGATATCCAATGACAATGATTTGGCTGGGACTCTTTTCGGGCATCGCCTTCGGATTCGTCATCCAGCGCATCGGCGCCACCGACGCCCATCGAATGGCCCGATCGCACCTGATGCTGAACGCGGATATCCCCCGGTTCATGGTCCTGACGGTGGCCTTGTCCGCCGTGGGCCTCTTCGGGCTCCAGTCGGTCGGCGTGGGGCGCACCCTGCCCCTGCCCACCAGCATCGTGGCCACGGGACTGGCCGCCGTGATCTTCGGCATCGGGTGGGGGCTGACCGGGTATTGCCCCGGGACCGCCTGGGCGGCCGCCGGCGAGGGGCGCATGGATGCGGTCTTCGCCCTGTTGGGCGGCCTGGCGGGTACCGCCCTTTTCGCCCAGTTGCATGAGACGCTCATCCCCGTATTATACGACCCGACCAACGTGGGGCAGATCACCCTGACGAATCTGTTCGGTAATTATGCCGCAGCCGTCGCAGTGTTGGCCATCGGTTTCGGCTTGTGTACCTGGGGCATCGGGAAGCTGTGGGGATCGGGCGGACCGATCGTTTCCTTCGAATGGGAGCTTAATTCGGAAACATCACCGGGTAACGCCGTCTCTCGAAGCCGAGCCGGCGCAGTATGCGATGAAGGGAGCGTGAAGTGACGTGGAATCGACGCTTTCAAATCTTAAGCAGATGCAGTCCCAGGGCGAAGAGATCGCCAACAGTATCAGTCACGGCATAGGGCTGTTCGGCGCGCTCATCGGAACGCCATTTCTCATCATTCATACATTGCGCCATGGGGATACCGGATTCATTGTCGGCACGATTGTCTTCGCCGCCTCCATGGTTCTCCTTTACCTCGCCTCCACGCTCTACCATGCATGGCCCGTTGGCAAGGTCAAGCGCTGTTTTCGAATCGTCGAGCATTCCGCGATCTTTATTCTTATTGGCGGCACCTATACCCCGTTGACCCTTGGCATCCTCCGAGGCGCATCCGGCTGGACGCTCTTCGGATTGGTTTGGGGGTTGGCTGTCGCCGGAATAACGCTGAAAATTATCTATAAGGCCTCACACCCCATTTTATCGACGGCCCTTTATCTGGTGATGGGGTGGTTAGCCGTGATAACGGTAGAACCGCTGCTTTCCAACATGCCGACTGCGGGCCTGTTCTTATTGATTGCGGGCGGCTTGTCCTACACCGTCGGCGTGGCATTTTTTGCAGCGGATTCGCGGATACCCTATGGCCACCTGATCTGGCATCTATTTGTCATCACCGGTACCACATGTCATTACTTCCTCGTGCTTTGGTATGCGGCCTGACATTTTTGGCAGACGTTCTTTTCAGCTCCACCGCCGAGAAAATGTTCTGCCGGCGCCCCATTCCGTTGTTGAGCATTCGCATGAAAACCAATGATTGACAAATTAGAGATATAGAAATTGGAAAAAGGAAAAAAATGAAGAAAGACAATTTGATCAAAAACCAAAACCTGTTTCCGCGAACCACCGATATACCGCAAGCCCATTTAAATATTTACTTGAAAAAAACCGAGGAAATATCGATAAAACATGAATGGAGGACGCTATGATAGAAACATTAATGGACAAGATTAAAGGTACGGCTATGAAAAGCATGAAACGAATAGGTGATCAGCGTCGTCGATTTCAGGAAATCGTTTATGGGAAGGGCATGGAAACATTTAGTCGAATGAATCTCAGGGCCAACAAGACCAAGGACAAAATTAATCAAATGAGAGATTCCATTCTGAAAAAGCATTGATTAATTGCCCGGAAATTATTGAAGGAATCACAGCTGCAAACCGAATCGGAAATTCTTGGCTTTTGTGAACAAATCCACAGCAGAGGAATTTCATATGTCCTTGTTTCGAGGGGAAAGGCGGGTTTGCTGTTATCTTCAGTCGAACAAAGAATCAAGGCTGTTGCACCACCGGTCGAGGTAGACAGCACCGTGGGCGCCGGGGATTCGGTGGTGGGAGGTTTCGTGCTGGGGCATTCCCGGGGAAAAGACCTTGCGGACTGCATGCGGCTGGCCTGTGCCGCGGGAACGGCAACCGCGCAAACGCCTGGTACCGGGCTTTGTCATCGTGCGGATGTCGAAGCAATTTTGCCGAGGGTTGACCTATCAAAGGTATAGACGTTGCTGTTCATTCCTGAATGATTACTGGATGTCAACGCCTGTAAAGAACTGAGATAACAGGAGCGTTATTGTGGCCATCACCCTGCCAAAAACGAAGATTGTCTGTACCATCGGACCCGCCAGTGACACGCCTGAGATCATTAGAGAATTGATTGCAGGCGGCATGCGTATTGCCCGCTTGAATTTTTCTCACGGTACACACGTTGACCATGAGAAAAAAATCCATGTCATCAGGAAAATCGCCGAAGAGCTGGGCAAACCGGTTGCGATATTACAGGATCTCGGAGGACCAAAAATCCGGGTGGGGGTTATCCCTGATCCAGGGATTCGATTGGAACCGGGACGTCATATTATTCTTACCTCGCAGACCGTTGCGGGTTCGCAACAGCGCATATCGGTTTCTTATCCGCTTTTAAACGAACAAGTAAAGGACGGGGATCGGATAATGCTCGCAGATGGTTTTTTGGAACTTCGGGTTACATCGGTAAGCAGAGCTGAAATCCACTGTGAGATCATTACGGGCGGGGTGCTTACGTCTCACAAAGGGATAAATCTGCCGACCGGAAGTATTCTCATGCCTTCCATGACGGACAAAGACCGTGACGATCTGCATTTTGGCCTGGGTCTTGATGTGGATTATGTCGCGCTTTCATTTGTCAGGACGGCAGCAGACATTCAGGACATAAAAGAAATCATCCGCCGGGAAAACAAGCATACACCGGTCATCGCCAAAATTGAAAAGCATGAGGCCATCGATCATTACGACGACATCCTGGATGCTGCGGACGCAATCATGGTGGCCCGAGGTGACTTGGGGGTGGAGATACCTTTGGAAGAAGTGCCCGGCATCCAAAAACGACTGATTCAAAAAGCCAATGCTTTGGGAAAACCGGTTATTACGGCTACCCAGATGCTGCGATCCATGGTAGACGCGCCACGACCAACCCGAGCCGAGGCCTCGGATGTCGCCAACGCCGTTTTGGACGGAACGGATGCCGTTATGCTTTCGGAAGAAACGGCGACAGGGAATTATCCGGTTCAAGCGCTTCACTATATGATTCGCATCGTTGCCGAAGCGGAAAAAACCTATCCCCATGATCGGTACCTGAAAATGGTGCCGGAAAAGGAGATTTCGGACGCGGTGACCTATGCGGCCTGCGTTTTGGCGGACCACCTGGATGCAGCTGCGATTTTAGCGCCGACACGGTCCGGCCGGACAGCCATACACATCTCCAGATTCAGGCCCAAGCAACCGATTATTGCCTTTACGCCCAGCCAGCCCACCTTGAGGCAACTCTCTCTTTTCCGTGGGATATACCCCCGCATGATTTTGAACCATCGGGATACGGATGATCTGATCGAAAAGGTATCCAAAAAGGCGGTTGAAACAGGCGATTTGATTGAAGGGGACACAGCTGTCATCACTGCCGGCAACCCTGTCTGGGTCGCCGGCATGACGAATATGATTCGGGTGATGTCATTATAGGAGAGGGTTATACTCTCGACATCCAACTGAATGGTGTTGGTATGGTCTTGAAGTGACAACCACAACATCGGGAACTGTCAGCTCAAGTCTGCATTTCAGCCTTTCAGGTCCACCATGAAAACCATGGAATGCCTGAAGTTACATCATCCCACCCATGCCGCCGCCCATTCCTTGAGTCCCCGGATGCATCTGCTTTTTTTCTTCGGGTTTTTCTGCGATCATGGCCTGGGTGGTCAGCATCAATGAAGCCACACTGGCTGCATTTTGCAGGGCAAAGCGGACCACTTTGGTCGGATCCATTATGCCGGCTTTCATCAGATCCTCATAGGTGTCCGTTTGGGCATTGTAACCAAAAGCGCCCTCGCCGTTTTTGACTTTATCGATCACGACAGAACCTTCGGCACCGGCATTTTTAGCAATCTGACGAAGGGGCTCCTCCATGGCGCGCATGACGACTTTCACCCCCAGCTTTTGATCCGCTTTGATTTTTATTTTCTCCAGCACGGCCAGACAGCGAACCAGCGCGACACCTCCGCCCGGTACGATCCCTTCTTCCACAGCTGCACGGGTGGCGTTGAGCGCATCTTCAACACGGGCTTTTTTCTCTTTCATTTCGGTTTCGGTTGCCGCACCGACATTGATCACGGCCACACCACCGATCAGTTTGGCCAGACGCTCCTGCAGTTTTTCCCGATCGTAGTCGGAGGTGGTTTCTTCGATCTGGGCACGAATCTGCTTCACCCGGCCCTCGATGGCCGAGCGCGAACCTGCGCCGTCGACGATGGTGGTGTTGTCTTTATCGATGTTGATCCGTTTGGCCTGGCCGAGGTCGGCAACCGCTAAATTTTCCAATTTGGTCCCTAAATCCTCGGAGACCACTTGACCACCGGTTAAAACGGCAATGTCTTCCAGCATGGCTTTTCGTCTGTCGCCGAAACCCGGCGCCTTTACCGCGGCGACCTGAAGGGTGCCTCTCAATTTATTGACCACCAGGGTGGCCAGGGCCTCCCCGTCCACATCTTCTGCAATGATCAATAAAGGCCGGCCCATTTTGGCGACCTGCTCAAGAATAGGCAAAAGATCTTTCATGTGACTGACTTTTTTCTCATTGATCAGAATGAAGGCATCTTCCAAAGCGGCAACCATTTTTTCTCCATCGGTCACAAAATAGGGAGACAGGTATCCTCGATCAAACTGCATGCCCTCAACAACTTCAAGGGTTGTTTCCATACCTTTGGCTTCTTCAACGGTGATGACCCCTTCTTTACCAACCTTGTTCATGGCTTCGGCAATGATGTTGCCGATGGTTTCATCATTGTTCGCCGAAATGGTGCCAACCTGCGCAATGTCGCGCTGATCCTGGGTGGGCTTGCTCAACTTATGCAGTTCTTTGACAACGACTTCAACCGCGGCATCAATTCCCCGTTTAATGGCCATGGGATCATTGCCGGCAGCCACCATCTTTTGTCCCTGTTCGTAAATCGCTCTGGCCAAAAGCGTGGCCGTGGTTGTACCATCACCGGCCGTGTCACTTGTTTTGCTGGCGACTTCCCTGACCATCTGGGCGCCCATGTTTTCAAATCGGTCTTCCAGTTCGATCTCCTTGGCTACGGTGACGCCGTCTTTGGTGACCGTCGGGGATCCCCAAGATTTGTCAATGACTACGTTTCTGCCCTTGGGGCCCAGGGTGACAACCACTGCATCGGCAAGCGCCTTGACACCGTTGAGCATCGCTTCGCGGGCTTTCATGTCATACTTTATTATCTTAGCCATCTTGTCCTATCCTCCCTATTCGTTTTTATTCGGCGACGCCAAGCACGTCATCCTCGCGCATGATAAGGTATTCTTCTCCCTCGATTTTCACCTCAGTACCCGAATATTTACCAAATAGAATCCGATCGCCTTTCTTGACGTCAAGCGCTATTCGCTTTCCAGCTTCGCTGAGTCTGCCATTGCCTGCTGCTATCACTGTGCCTTCAATTGATTTTTCCTTGGCCGTATCCGGGATGATGATCCCACCTTTTGATTTTTCATTTTCTTTGACGCGTTGAACTAAAATACGATCCTGTAATGGTCTGAGTTTCATGGTTCCATTTTTCCTTTCTAATAATGTTTCCCCAAAGCAGCCAACCTCACACCGAGATTTGTTCCGTCTGGAAATCTCGGCTGGATCAAAGAGCCTGCGCCCTGGCGTTAAAATATCGTTTAAACGCACCCATATGAAGGGATGCAATGTGCTTCACTGGCGTGGAACCCGATTCAGGTCAATATCGCAATCGATGCACGTTGAAAAATAGAAAAGAAAGATGTCGTAAGAAGTGATAATACAAAAAAATACGTATGCCGAGCCACCTTGTCAAGGTGCTTCAAAACGAGAAGCTGCAAACCTGTTCTGGCGATCTTGTTTCAGAAACCTGGCTCCCAACACGGAATCGTTGCCACGGAACGAAACCAAACGCGATATAGGGGGAAAAGTATCTGTATTTACAAGTTAAAATAGCTTTAGGTTCCATGGATGCCCGTCTTCGGGGTGTCCATGCCCGGTTGCGCTCACAAGAAAACTATACTAAAATAATTGAATTGATACCCAATAGCCAGCAACTGCCTGATAAAAAGCTAACCATCAAGTCAACTGACAGCATAGATCAGCGATGAAAAAAACCTTTCTGGAAATTCACAACAGGATTCTGGGGTCGATCCGTGAGCCCCTGATCGTGCTTGATCCCGATCTGAAAGTCGTAACGGCCAATCATACATTTTATCGAACATTCAATGTCAAGCCCGCCGAGACCGAAGGCGTGCTGATCTATGACCTGGGCAACCGGCAGTGGGACATCCCCCGGCTCAGGAAACTGCTGGAAGAGATCCTTCCTCAGAATACCTCTTTTCATGATTTTGAGGTGGAACATACCTTTGAAACCATCGGCCCCAAGATCATGCATCTGAATGCCAGACGGATCTATGGCGCGGACAACCAGGCCGATATGATTCTGTTGGCCATCGAAGATGTGACCGAACGCGAATATCATAAACGACACCTTGAGGAACTCGTTGAGGAACGAACCGCTGAAATCAGAAAACTCAAAAACCAGCTTGAGGCCGAGAGAGCCTATCTGCAGGAAGAGATCAAGCTGGAATTCGACCATGAAAACATCATCGGCCAAAGCAATGAAATCAAATATGTGTTCTACAAGGTCGAGCAAATTGCCTCCACGGATACCAATGTATTGGTTCTCGGAGAAACCGGAACCGGCAAAGAACTGGTGGCACGGGCGATTCATGGCTTGAGCGGTCGAAAGGACCGGGCCCTGGTTAAAATGAATTGTGCCGCCCTGCCTTCGAATCTCATTGAAAGCGAACTGTTCGGCCATGAGAAAGGCGCCTTCACCGATGCGCATTCCAAACGGTTGGGGCGTTTCGAGATTGCCAACGGCACCACCCTGTTCCTCGATGAGATCGGCGAACTTCCTTTGGAGTTGCAGCCCAAACTGCTCCAGGTCATCGAAACCGGAGAATTTGAACGCCTGGGCAGTTCCAACACCACAAAAGTCGATGTGCGCATCATTGCCGCCACCAACCGAAATCTGGAAGCGGAGGTTCGAAAAGGGACCTTCCGTGAGGATCTCTGGTACCGGCTGAATATTTTCCCGATCACCATGCCGCCGCTCAGGGAGCGCAGGGAAGACATTCCGTTGCTGGTCAATTATTTTATCGAAAAAATATCCAAAAGACTCGGAAAGTCGATCAATCTGGTTCCAGTCAATGTGATGGACACGTTGCGCAACTACCACTGGCCTGGCAATATTCGCGAACTTGAAAACGTCCTTGAGCGAGCCGTGATCAATTCGTCGGGTCCCAAGCTGCACTTGGTTGACGAACTGCAAAAAGCGGGCAAAATGGTAGCAGAGGCGAATCGGACCCTTGCAGATGTGGAGCGCGAATATATTCTTCAGGTGCTTGAGCGGGCACACTGGAAGGTAAGCGGTAAAAACAGTGCTGCCGAGATACTTGGACTAGACCGAAGCACCTTGCGCGCACGCATGCGAAAACTCGATATCCAGAGACCATGATTTTGGTCGCATATGATCAATGGTCATATATGGCCGACCGGTCATACCGCATTTTCCCCAACACCCTTATCTCTCCCGTCATCTTTTCTTATTAAATCAGACCACTGAAGTTAATTCACGGAACATGCAAAAGACGGCATGAACCTTGAGTATAATGTCGGCGGATACCGATAATCGGCAAACAAGGACGAACCGCAAGTGCGTTGCGCACAATCGTCAACGCGGTTTCTTCCAAAACAAAGAAGCGATCTCGGCTTGAAATCATCGAATGATTAGGATGGAAGGCTTTTCCTGGAGGTGGCCATAATGATCGTCGTCAGAATTATCATGCAGGTGATGCCTGAAAAACAGAAAGAACTGGTGCAAACAATTCTCTCGATGATTGAGCCAATGGAAAAGGAGAAGGGCTGTATAAGCTATTCTCTCTTTTGCAATATGGAAGATAAATGCCTCCTTAATCTTCTTCAAGAGTGGCATACGCGAAGGGATTTGGATCAATACCTGGGTTCCGATATGTTCGGCGTTTTTCTGGGAACGAAGAGCCTGCTGATCGAACCGCATGGGATAAATATTTATACCATTCATCAATCGGAAGGGATGGAAGCTGTTTATGAAGCCCGAGGGAAACAGCGCGGTCACAGTCATACCGTTGCGCCGAATTTACTCAAAAAGGATTGACGTAGCGGCATATTGGAAAACCTCCCTTAAGAAATGAAATTGGTTCGATTAAATGGGAAGGGTGAGGCTGATCCACCATTCCCCTTGCAAGGAGAAAAACATGGAATTTTTTTGGATGATTTTGATTGGCCTGATTGCCGGGTCGCTTGCCAGGCAATTTATGAAGGGCAAAGACTTTGGGGCGACTGTCGACATCATTGCCGGCATGGTTGGTTCGTTGATCGGCGGGCTTATTTTTGAAAAAGCAGGCCTTTTTGCCGGAAGCAGCCTGATCGGAAGTCTGCTCGTTGCAACTACAGGCGCAATTATTTTTTTGTATGGCGTGCGCTTGATCAAAAGAGTTTAGACGGAGGCGTTAAATGCGATCTTACCAAGTGAAAGACCTGATGGTACCGCTTTCAGAGTATGCGACAGTTCCCCAATCGGCTACGCTGCTATATGCCGTCGATTCATTAAGGAAAGCCCAGGCCGCTTTTGGCCAGGATCGTTACCGGCACCGGGCGATTCTGGTGTTCAACGGCGACAATCATTTTGTGGGCAAGTTGAGCCAGCATGATCTGATCGCGGCTCTCGAACCCAACTACAAAGAAATGAAAAGTTCCATGAATCATGGATCCATGCATCGCCTCGGTCTAAGTGATGGCTTTGCTAAATCGACCCTGGAGCAATATCACCTGTGGGAAAAAGCCCTCGAGAACCTTTGCGAAAAAGCGATTCACCTGAAGGTTAAAGACATCATGTATACGCCCGGAATGGGCGAGTTCGTCAATGCAAGCACCACCCTGGATGAAGCCATTCACCGACTGATTGTCGGACGTCACCACAGCCTGCTGGTGACATCCGACCATGACGCACAAGAAATCGTAGGTGTGCTCAGAATCGTGGATGTCTTTGAGTTAGTCTGCGATGCAATGCATGAATGTGCCGTGGCGTAGATCTTCGCTATGCAAGCCTTCCAAAATTCAACAGCAAGCTGAGCGACAAGCGACAACGAAACATAAAAAGGTGACTGTAATGACATCGGTTATCAAGTATTACGCGGGAATCAACTCGGTTGCCGTCATCGGCAATTATTTGCCCCGCCAATGCGGTATCGCCACCTTCACCACGGATCTGGTTGAGGGGTTGTCGGCAGAGGCGCCGGATATCAACTGCTGGGCGGCGGTCGTGAACGACAAACCCGAGGGATACCCTTATCCGGATAACGTACGTTTCGAGATTAATCAAAACAAGTTGAGCGATTATCGCACCGCTTCTCAATTTCTCAATATCAATCAGACGGATATCGTCTGCGTGCAGCATGAATACGGTATTTTCGGAGGACCGGCCGGCAGCCATCTGCTGAAACTGTTGGGTGATTTGCGCATGCCGGTGGTGACGACCCTGCACACGGTGTTGAAGGATCCCGGGCCGGAATATCGCGCCGTCATGAGCAAGTTATCCGATCTGTCCGATAAACTGGTCGTCATGAGCCACAAGGCATCCGATTTCCTCAAGGATGTCTATGCGGTGCCCGAAGACAAAATAGAATTTATCCATCACGGCATTCCCGATACCCCATTTATCGATTCAAGCTTCTACAAAGACAAGTTCGGCGTAGAAGGTAAAAAAGTCTTACTCACGTTCGGTCTGCTCTCCCCGAACAAGGGTATTGAAAATGTACTGCGCGCGCTGCCGGCGATCATCAACAAGCACCCGGATGTGGCCTATATTATCTTGGGGGCTACGCACCCGCATATCCTGAAATCACATGGGGACGCCTACCGGATCATGCTGCAGCAGCTCACGCGCAAGCTCGATATCGGTGGGCAGGTCATTTTTCAAAACCGGTTTGTGGAACTTAAAGAGTTGTGCGAGTTCCTTGGCATTGCCGATATCTACGTAACCCCTTATCTCGAAGAAGCCCAGATCACCTCCGGAACCCTGGCCTATGCCATGGGCACCGGCAAAGCCATCGTTTCGACGCCCTACTGGTACGCCACCGAGATGCTTGCCGACGGTCGGGGACGAATCGTGCCCTTCAACAATCCGGACGCCATCGCCGAACAAATCATCGACCTGCTGGACAACAACGTCGAGCGGCACGCCATGCGCAAAAGAGCTTATACCTTCAGCCGCGAAGCGATCTGGAGAGAAGTATCCCGAAAATATCTTCAGGTGTTCAATGAAGTCCGGCAAAACCGCACCCATCACCCCCGTCCCCGGTATTCCTATGTTGAAAACATCAAAGCCATCACGACTTTTGAACTGCCGGAGATCAAGCTTGATCACCTGAAGGCCTTTACCGATGATACCGGTATCCTGCAGCATGCCAATTTTACTATCCCTGATCGTACCCATGGCTACTGCACCGATGATAATGCCAGGGCGCTGCTGGTTACCGCCATGGGTCAAAAATACCTGCCGACCAACGGCTTGGGGCTCGATTCTCTCAGCGGTCATTATCTCGGATTTCTTCTATATGCCTACAATGAAAAAAACGGTCGCTTTCGCAATTTTATGACCTATTCGCGGCAATGGGTGGAGGAGACCGGGTCCGAGGACGCCCATGGCAGAGCGCTCTGGTGCATCGGTAAAGCCGTCGCTTTTCTTGACGATCCCGGACATCTGGCCATGAGCACAACCCTTTTCAACAAGGCCCTGCCGGCAGCCGAGAATTTTCATTCGCCCCGCGCCATCGCTTTCTGTCTGGTCGGCGTACATGCCTATCTGAATAAATTTTCCGGCGACAGTGATGTGCGCAGGATCCGGAACGTTCTTGCCGACCGGATTTTCGATCAGTTCAGAAGTCAGGCAACCGACGATTGGCCCTGGCTGGAGAACGCCCTGAACTATGCCAACGGGAAATTGCCTCATGCACTGCTGCTTTCGGGGCAGCGGATGCAACGCAGCGACATGGTTGATATGGGGCTCAGGGCCCTCACCTGGCTGCTCGCCATCCAGACCGAAAACAAGCACTTTGTGCCCATTGGCAGCAACGGATGGTACCAGCGAAGCGGTTCCAGAGCCCGTTTCGACCAGCAACCCGTCGAGGCCAACGCCATGGTCGAAGCCTGTGTCGAAGCGTTTAACATTACCCGGGACCAGACCTGGTTCGAGAATGCGGTTATGTGCTTCAACTGGTTTCTCGGACACAACGACCTGAATATGCCGCTCTATGATCCCAAAACCGGTGGCTGCCGGGATGGATTGATGGCCAACGGCATCAACCAGAATCAAGGCGCCGAATCCTCCCTGGCCTGGCTGCTGTCGCTGATGACCCTGCAGAATCTTTATGCCGAAGAGACGCTCAATCAGTGGGCATCACAGAAAAGCGAATAACAAGGAGCCGTCATGCGCATTGCCATGCTTTCGCCCATTGCCTGGCGCACGCCGCCGCACCACTACGGACCGTGGGAAAGTGTGACGTCACTGCTGACCGAGGGACTGGTTTCGCTCGGGCATGAGGTGACTTTGTTTGCTACTGCGGATTCACAGACAGGCGGCAAACTGCACGCCGTCTGTCCGCGCGGTTATGAGGAAGACCAATCTCTCATACCAAAGGTATGGGAGTGCCTGCACATTTCCGAACTCTTCGAACATGCCGATGCATACGATTTAATCCACAACCATTTTGATTTTTTGCCGCTGACCTACTCCGGCATGACCAACACGCCGATCGTGACTACCATTCACGGTTTCTCATCACCAGGGATTCTGCCGGTTTACAAGAAATACAACGGTAAGACTTACTATGTTTCCATCAGTGATGCCGACCGGTCGCCGGATCTTGAGTATATCAAAACGATTCATCATGGCATTGATATCGGGCGGTTTGACTTTCAGCAGACCCCATATGATTTCCTGCTTTTTTTCGGGCGGATACACAACGACAAAGGGACCCGGCAGGCTATTGAAATCGCCAAGGCCTGCGGAAAAAAATTGATATTGGCCGGCATTATCCAGGATCAGGCTTACTACGATCAATATGTCGCCCCTCATATAGACAACGACAAAGTGTCTTATATCGGCAGTGTCGGCCCTGCTGAACGCAGCCTGTTGCTCGGCAAAGCTATGGCGCTTTTGCACCCCATCCAGTTTGATGAACCCTTCGGGCTGTCTGTTATCGAATCCATGGCCTGTGGTACACCCGTGATAGCTTTCGACAGAGGTAGCATGGCTGAACTTATCGAAAACGGTAAAAATGGCTTTTTAGTGGGCAACGTGGACGAGGCCGTTGAAGCCGTTGCACGAATCCAGGAGGTTGATCGCGATTATTGTCGGGGCCATGTCGAAAGGCATTTCACGGTCGACCGCATGGTCGCTGAATACATAAACGTGTATGAAATGATTCATTACACTGAAAAGGAGAAAAAAAATGAAACTAACTAGGGGCTGTTTCTAAAAAATCACTCTAACCAAACCAAGCACGCAGCTATCATGACAACGGATTTAAATGTCAGGGCTAACTTTTCATAACGGGTGGCAACACGACGGCATTGTTTAATTTTGGCAAAAAAGCATTCTACCAGATGCCGCTCTTTGTATATATGGCGGTCGTAATCCCGCATTTCTCGTCTGTTGCGTTTGGGCGGAATTACAATCTTTATTCCCTGAGATTGCACCTGAGCAATGAACTGATCTGCGTCATAGGCTTTATCCCCGAGAAGGTTATCAGCCGATTGGCTGGACACCAAATCCGGAGCTGGAACAATGTCGTGAACGTTTCCACCGGTCAAACCAATACGCAAAGGATTGCCCAATGCGTCAACCAAAGCATGAATTTTAGTCGTCAGGCCACCCGTGCTTCGGCCGATCTCCTGATTGAAGTGCCCCCTTTTGCGCCGGTCCCATGCTGGTGGACCTTTACATGGGAAGCGTCGATCATGATCGATTCGAAGTCGGCACCCTTCGAAACCACCGATAGGATGTCATCCCATATGGCCAATTTGGCCCACATGGCAAACCGTTTGTAAACGGTCTGCCATGGACCGAATGATTCGGGCAAATCGCGCCAGGGAGCGCCTGTTTTTATGATCCAAAGAATCCCGTTAAACATTAATCGGTCGTCTTTGGGGGGCCTGCCACGCCGATCCTTTTTATTACGTACCAGCAAGGGGCCTATAATTTTCCACTTCTCATCTGATATCTCATGTCTTCTCATCCTGAGCATATCAGCATAACTGAGTAAAAATGTTAAGGCTTATTTTAGAAACAGCCCCGGTCCCGGATCAAAAAAATTATTCAGCGTATTGTTAACCTGCCGAATTCGGCGGCCGAAGCGCTGATGGCACAGATCATGGTTGACTTTGCCGGAAGACACGAAGACATCGAGACCATCTTCGGGCGGCACCTGAATGCGTTGCAGGATTATCTTCCACAGGATACCGTACTCAGCGATCTTCAAAAAACACTCATCGGCGCTTTCTTTACCAAGGAGTACTCCATTGAATCGGCGGCCCTTTTCAACCCATCCATTGTTCCCCATCCGGATCAGAGCCATTTGAAGAATGGCAGCCTGCGTTTTGTCATGAGTCTCCGGGCAACCGGTGAAGGGCATATTTCGTCCATCGTTTTTCGCAGCGGCGTCCTCGATCGACGTAACCGGTTTCGCTTCGACCCGATCAGCGATTACGTAGAAACACCCGACCTCCAATTAAATCCGGTTTACAAACGCGATCCTTTCCAGCGCAAATTGAACGAGATGAGGGTTGGTAATGAGATAACCGCCCATATTCTTGATCAGATGCCAGATGATTTTACGTATAATGAGCTAATCGAAAAAATTGGCAAACTTCGAGTGAAACCACTATTTCCAAAGGATCGTCAAAACAGAGCCTTCGAGGTGATGTGGTGGCTTGCCAATTCCAATTATGAGGTGGGGTTTCACCCCGATCACCGAATATCCGAACGGGTGATCTTTCCGGTCTCAAAAAACGAAAGCCGAGGTATTGAAGACGCCCGCTTCGTTCAATTTATAGATGACCGGCAAGAAGCCATTTATTTTGCGACCTATACCGCCTATAATGGACATACCATCCTGCCGCAACTGATCGAGACCAAGGATTTCATCAAATTCAACATTGTCACCCTCAACGGGAAAGCGATCAAAAATAAGGGGATGGCGCTTTTCCCACGAAAAGTTGGGGGCCGCTATGCCATGCTCTCCCGCCAGGATGGTGAAAACAATCATATCATGTTTTCGGATAATATCCATTTCTGGCAAGCATCTAAAATTATTCAGGAGCCTGAATATCCGTGGGAATTCATCCAGATTGGCAACTGCGGTTCGCCCTTGGAGACGGATCAGGGATGGATCGTCCTCACCCATGGTGTCGGACCCATGCGTCAATATTGCATTGGCGCCATTTTGCTTGATCTTGAGAATCCTGCGAAAATAATCGCTCGCCTGGACACGCCGCTGCTCTCGCCGCATGAGAAAGAACGCGAAGGATATGTTCCCAATGTCGTTTATTCCTGCGGTGCAATCATTCATAATCGTGAACTGGTTATTCCCTATGCCATGTCCGACATCAATTCCGGCATTGCAACCGTCGCCGTGGATGCGCTGCTGAACGGTATGCGGGCGGTCGAATAATGAAATCTTTAAATTGTGACCGAAAAACCAACCGCAATTGGGCACGGCATACGAAAAGCGTATCCACTTTTTACGAGCATACCTTAGGCGTTCGATCGATGGAAAATAACCAGAAAAGAAGGAAAATGTTGAAATTGATTGGAAAGGGCGTTTCCCCGGGGATGGCCCAAGGGAAGGCCTTTGTTTATAAGGATGCGCTGTTAAGGGATTCCGAACTCTATCTGATCGACGATAGCCAGCTCGACGATGAGAAAAAAAGAATTAAAAAAGCGATCGACGATGTAAGCAAATGCCTGACAATCGATGCCGAGCAAATCGAGGGTAAGATAGGCAAGCAATCGGCGGACATCTTCCGAGCGCAAAAGGCGATCCTGCAAGATTCTCATGTGATCAATGAAATGAACCGGACGTTGGAAACAAAGATGATCAATGCCGAGCAAGTGGTCAGAACGGTATTCCGATTGCTGGCGCGACGATTCAGAGACCTGGACAATGAAGTGCTTCGCGAACGGGGGGATGATATCGACGACCTGTCGCGCCGGCTGTTGCTGTCATTGGCAGGCATTCATGCGCACAGCCTCGAGCACCTGCCGGCCAATACGGTGCTCGTCGCCCGTCGGCTGCTGCCGTCGGACACGGTGTTTCTCTCGCGTTCATCCACCGTAGGTGTTCTCGCCGAGTTTGCGGGTCCGGCGGCCCATGCTGCCCTTCTTGCCCGTGAACTCGGCATCCCCTGTGTGGGGGGAATCCCCGATCTGTTGGAAACGGTCCACACAGGTGAGGTTGTGCTTGTTGATGGGACCATGGGGGCAGTGGTGATCAATCCAAGCCGCCAAGCCTTGCAAAAGCACAACAAGGCATTTGAGGAAGTACGCAAACGCAGGGAAACGATGGTATGTGTCAACACCGTTGAAGGAACGTCAACCGTGGATGGGATCGAGGTCTCGGTCATGGCCAACGTGCGCAGTCGTGAGGATGTCGAACTGGCGATGCAATGCGGAGCGGATGGGATCGGGCTGTTCCGAACAGAACCCTTCTTTCTTTCGACCAAACATTTTCCTTCAGACAAAGCCTTCGCGATGTTTCTTCGAAACAGCCTCGAGCCGGCACGTGGAAGGCATATCGATGTTCGTCTGCTCGACATTGGTGCCGACAAGAATCCGATCTACCTTCATCTGCCTCCGGAACCCGATCCTTTTTTGGGACGGCGGGGCGTGCGTGTGCTGCGTGAATATCCGGATCTGTTGGCTGCTCAGTTGCGGGCGATATTGGAGGTGTCGCAGGAATTCGGGATCGGTGTTCTGATACCGATGGTTACGATCGAAAGCGATGTGGTGCATGTTGTATCGTGGTTAAAACAATTTGCTTCCGAAATGGGCATTCGCGAGTTGCCCCGTATCGGGGCGATGATCGAAACACCGGCCGCGGCATTGTCAATTGCCTCACTGAAGGCGCATGTAGATTTTTTCAGCATCGGCTCGAATGATCTAACGCAGTATACCATGGCCGCCGGTCGGGAAAATCCGTTGGTTGCAAAATATTTCATCGACGACCATCCGGCGATACTGCGCCTCATCGAGTTGGTGGTCAGGGAATCCGGCACCACGCCCGTTTCAATCTGCGGCGAGTTGGCGGGCCGGGTCGATGTTATCCTGAAGTTGTTGAAAACCGGAATCAGGTCTCTCAGTGTGGCTGCATCGCTTGTGCCGGACGTGAAGTTTGCCATCAGGGGAATCGAAAACAAAAAGGGGAGAAAGTCATGAAAAGGAAGGCTAGATGGACTGGAAGACATTAACGAGCTTGGGGCGTTTCAAAGACATCATCATGGTCCTGCTCAGATACGGATTTGACGATCTGGTCGACCGTCTCAACATTCCGGGGACCAAGTTCATGCGGAAGAAAAGTCCCATCGACCATCCGCTGGACACCTTTGAAAGAATTCGATACGCCTGCGAAGAGCTGGGACCGACCGTTGTCAAGTTCGGACAGATGGCGAGTCTGCGACCGGACCTGGTGCCGCCGGGGTTGATCGCAGAACTCAGCAAACTTCAAGATGACGTGGCGCCCGTGGATATGTCGCAGATCAGCGCGGCGATCGAGCAGAGCACCGGTAAGCCGCTAAAGGAGACGTTCAGCGTTTTTGATGTGACGCCGGTGGCGGCGGCTTCGATCTCCCAAGTCCATCGCGGCGTTTTGGCAGCGGATGGGCGTATCGTATCGGTCAAAGTCCAACGCCCGGATATTCGGGCCAAGATGCGCACCGATCTGGACATCCTGGCCATCATGGCGGACCAGCTTCACGAACGTGTCGAAGAACTCAACAGCTTCGACCTTCCCAATCTCGTTCGCTTGATCAAAAAAACCCTGCTGCGCGAGCTCGATTTTAAAAAAGAAGCACGTCACATGAAAATCGCGCGCACCCATGCGGGCGAAGGGGCCGATGTCTATATTCCTGAGGCTTATGAAACCTATTGCTCGGAGCACCTACTGGTTATGGAATTCATCCAGGGCGCAAAACTGAAAGATTTCAAGCGCGAATCCATCGCCGATCCTGAATTGCTGGCAAGACAGGGCCTTGTTGCCGCCATCGATCAAATCCTCAAACACGGTTTTTTTCATGCCGACCCGCATCCGGGCAATATCCTGATCATGCCGGAAGGTCGCATGTGTTTGATTGATTGGGGAATGACGGGCCGGTTGTCGGAACGCGACCGCCACCAGCTCATCGGTTTGTTGCAGGCGGTCTTGGACAAAGACGGTGAAGCCATAGTCCACACGCTTTTGCGTATCGGCCACGCCGAAGCGGTCATCGACCAAAGGGCCCTGGAGCGGGACCTGCTGGATATCCTGGACCTCCATTACGCGGTTCCCATCCAGGACATGAACATCGGTCAGCTGCTCATGGCGATCACGGATCTTTTGCGGACCTATTGCCTTCGACTGCCCCCGGACATGGTGATTATGATCAAGGCGCTGGTGGCCGCCGAAGGCACGGCCCGGTGCATTTGCCCCGAGCTGGATGTGGTTGCCGAGGCCAAGACGCAAATCACCCAATTGGCGGCCCAGCGGTACACCACCGAATCGGTGTTACGCCGGCTGCGATTTACCTTTACCCAACTGTTCAGTTTGCAACAGGAGATTCCGAGTCGCCTGGAGAGCCTGCTGGGTAAGGCCGACCGCAATGAACTGACGCTGGGATTCCGGCACGAAAACCTTACCGGACTTATCCATACCCTCGAAAATGTGGCCAGCCGCGTGACCTTCGGCATCATCATCGCGGCCATGATTGTCGGCTCCTCGATGATCATCACCACCGGCGTCAACCCCCTGCTGTTCGGTTTTCCGGCCCTGGGCGTCATCGGGTATCTGTTTTCCGGAGTGCTCGGCATGTGGCTGCTGATCAACATCATTCGCAAAAGAAAGTATTGATGCGCCATGTGGTTTAAACCTTTCTTCAGAAGCAAGGCAGCAGAACAAGCCCTCTATAAAACCCTGCAGCTCAGCAGCCTGCCCGGCCCCACCAAAACCTTCGCTCGCCTGGACCGGTTTCCACAGCATAGCCTTGGACTGTTTCTGCCGGAGCCTTTGGAGGACTCGTCCCTGCTCAGCGGGTACGAAAAACAGCAAGGTATACAAAAGACGTCCCCGACAGGTCATATGTGACCACTGGTTGCATATGCTCCTTTCAGATGAGCATCGACGGCAAACATACCTTTTGTCTTGGTAAATTCTTCGATTCAAAAAAAAAACAATGCAACCAAGGGCCTTGAGATTTCCACGATATCCATTGTGGATGTAGACTACAACACGGCTTACCCTATATCCACCCGTCAGACACCAGTTATTGACGATCCGAACAAAACCCGGATGGATTGGTACCTGGAGCATCTCGAACAGGATCGGTACGCACTTTGGCCAACGGTCCGTTATCTTACTCATGATGGTTTCTATCAAAAGGTAAAGTTTGTCGATGGTGTCGTCGGCTTAGGACTTCACAGTATCGGCAAGATGCGCTGCGACGCCTATCTGCGTCATAGATACCACGGTCCGCAAAACCACGCGGCCGAAAGAAGGTGTATGACGGCAAAGTCCATTTTGATGATTTGACCCGTTTCGAATTGGCCGCAATAGAAGGCAACCACCGAATCTTTATGGAACAAATGCCTTTTCCGATATGGCTATTCGCTTTCTGGCCAGGGCCGGGATGATTGAAAAAGACGAGAGAATACTTTTGATAGAGAATGAATCGCATGACGCCATGCCGGAAACCTTGTTGATGAAAATCTTTAAAGTCTGAACAGGGGTGCGGATACAACAGTCTTCGGGCACTCGTCAAATATTTCGACCAAATCACGGACAAAGAAATTATTGAACTCAATATCCCTGCATGAATTCCTTTGGTTTACGTGCTTGATTCTGATCTCAAGCGTGTACGTCATTACTATCTTGCGAATGAGAATTTGCTCAAGGACACGATGGCCGAAGTTGCAGATCAGGGAAAGGCAAAATAAAGTACTGGTGCCGACACAAGGAGTACACATAACCTCTAAACGTTCTGCCATGGTCGCACCCCTCCCAAAAAGGTCAAATAAGACCACCGGTTGAATATGACCCTTTTCCGATGGCGATTAGCGGTGGCCCCGGAATATTTTTTTTGAAAATTACGTTAAAATATCAGTAATATGGGTGTCTTTGCAGTGAGTGCCTGGACCTGGCACAAATATTGATTATATAGAATTAGAAGATGTCGGCACGACGATTCCCGTTAGTGTTGCTTTTCATCTTCCGAAACGCGATGGCGCTTTCCGTGAACCCCTGCCGACCGCGGTATCACCGCCGCCTGACGTTCGTGATGCCTTGATTCTCGATTTCTTTCCACACAGTAAGGCATGGGGAATACGTTGACGACTCGGCCATCACGGCCAAGGTTAAATCGATGCTGGCCACGGATGATTTTCTCAAGTCATTCCAGATCGGTGTTGAAACCTACAAGGGCACCGTTCAGCTGAGCGGCTTCGTAAATTCTCAAAAAGCAGTCGATAAAGCGGTCGAAATCACTCGCACCGTCAAGGGGGTCGAATTCCTCAAGAAGGAAGGAAAACCATGAATTGGGATCAAATCAAAGGAAACTGGAAGCAGGCCAAGGGTGTTGTCAGGGAGCGGTGGGGCAAACTCACCGACGACGATGCGGACGTCATTGCTGGAAAACGGGATATACTCTATTAACAGCGAAACAAGCTTTGGAGAGAGGGGGCAAGCTGTCTGCAATAGAAAAAGATGTCGCTGAAGGAAACGATAGCCTTAAAAAAGCTGAAGAGATTGCTCAGGTCTCCCGGACGATTCTTGGAGAAACCAACAACGCCAGAACCAAGGCTCTCAAGGTGGGGGCCGATCGGTTGGGTGAGCCGTACATGGCGGTTGAAAGACAATACCTGAAACTCACCAAGTCTATTGAGAACGACAACCTGAGTTATGCACAGAAGAATGCCCTGGAAGTTCAAGGCGCATTTCGAAAATTGGAAATCATGGCCATTAAAAAAAGCGCCTTGGGCAATGCGCGAAAGATGATGGCCGATGCCGACAAGGCAAAGCTCCAGAAGATCGCTCCGTCGGCTTATGGTGTTGCGGAGACAGCCTTGAACGAGGCGGAAATCTATGCCGGGCAAAATCCCTATGAGGCGGAAATGATCAGCCAGAAGAATCTTCACGCGGAGTTCATGGCCCGACGGTTGATGGCGATCAGCGAGAGCAGCAAAACGTTTCAATCGATGACTCCGGAATCATCCGCCATTTATGTGGAGAACCTGTTCGCACAACTTGGACAGGCCCTCAACACCGGTGATATGCGGGACAAAACGGTTGACGCCCAACTGGGTACGTTGGCCGCTGCGGCCGGAACCATGGAACGGAATAATCTATCCCTTGAAAAGGAAAAGACGAACTTCCAGCACGAAATAGCAGTTTTGGAACAGCAACTTACGGGTGTTCAAGGTGTCTCCCAAGAGCAGGCGGATGCCAAAAACAGACTTTCTGCAAAAAGCGCGTTCAATGAACAATTCAATACCGTTCAACGCTATTTTGATGCTGACGAGGCAGAGGTGTACAAACAGGGTGGCAATTTGGTCATTCGGCTGAGGGGTATAAAGTTTCCCGTGGGCCAAGCCACCCTTACCCCGGAAAACTATACGTTGCTCAGCAAAGTTCAGCGGGCCATTCAGACCTTCGACCAGCCGAAAGTGACAATCGAGGGTCATACCGACAGCTCCGGCTCTACCCAAATAAACCATGAACTGTCCCTAAAACGTGCCGGGGCCGTTAAAACTTATCTGGTCGCCAACAAGACACTCCCGGAAAATCATATTCAGGCGGCGGGATTTGGTCCGGATCGACCGTTGGCTCCGAATACAACACCTGAGGGCCGTGCCATTAACCGGCGGATCGATGTCTTGATTTCACCAACCCAAGCACCGTAGGCCGATCCACAAATAAGAAATATTGCCGACTATATGCCCATAAAAAAAGCCGACCAATCTCCATATGAATTGCTCGGCTTCTCAATTAAATCAAATAATATCAATACAACCAGAAAAACAAACTCCAAAAAGGAGCACGGTCATGGGAGACAAGGGCGGTAAAAAAGACAAACATAAAAGCCAAAAACAAAACAGAAACAAACAGCGGAAGAAAGCAAAAGACAAGCTCGAAAAACAACACAAAGGGCCACCGGAACTGGTATTGCCGAAACAAAAATCGTGATTCAGTCCTCTGAAATCATTGGCAATGATAAGTCGAACCAATAACCAGGAGACATGGAATGGGAGGGGGAAAAATTGAGACAAAATCCCTGGAATACGCCGAAAGCATCATCGATACCGTGCGTGAACCATTAATGGTCCTGGATCAAGAGTTAAGGGTGGTTTCTGTCAGCCGTTCATTCTATGGCGTCTTCAAGGTGAAGCCTGAGGAGACCGTGGGCCAGCTTATTTACGACCTGGGCAATAAGCAGTGGGATATCCCCAAGCTGCGGGAATTGCTGGAAACCATCCTTCCCCAAAAGGCATTCTTTGACAACTATGAGGTTGTTCACGATTTCGCCACCATCGGCAGACGCATCATGCTTCTGAATGCCCGGCAGATTGAACGGGGAATTGGAAAGGCGCAGATCATTCTGCTGGCTATCGAGGACATCACGACACGGAAGGAAATGGAAGAAAAGATCAAGCGGCTCGCCTATCATGACTCCCTGACAGGTCTGCCGAACCGAATGCTTCTCAGCGATCGTTTGAACATGGCCAAGATCCTATCCGATAGAAATCGGAAAAAGCTGGCGCTCATGATGCTCGACATAGACAAGTTCAAAGAGATCAATGATACCCTCGGCCACCATATCGGAGATCTGCTGCTGCAGGTGGTTGCGGAAAAATTAACGGGGATCCTCCGGAAAGAAGACACCGTTGCCCGCTTCGGCGGCGACGAATTCGTCCTCGTGCTCCCAGACCAAAAAGACGTCCAGACGGCACTTAATGTTGCCCGGAAGATTATCGATGCTTTCCGGGACACCGTTGTTCTTGAGGGACGCGCATTGATCATCACCAGCAGCATCGGTATCTCCATCTATCCCGATCATGGCCAGGATATCGACACCGTTTTGAAGAACGCCGACAGTGCCATGTATCGAGCCAAGCAGGCAGGGCGAAACCAATATCGTCTCTATATCGCGGTCTGAAGATGGGGCACCAAGCGCATCTTTCTGTCTGAATGTGAAAGTAAGCAGTCAATTTCCTGTCAGGACAGCTCGGCGCATTAGAGGTCGGGTCCGATATGCGGCAAAATCAAGGTCCCGGTTGGGTTTGTCATGATTTTGCTGGTCGGCTTCAGCCGCGTCTACTTGGCTGCTCATTACCTGAGTGATGTGCTGGGAGCCGCCGCGGCGGGTTTGGCCTGGCTGGCGTTGACACTGAAGGCGGTGGACACCGTGCGCCGCAACTGCGGTCGGCAGGTATAAGCTCTGGGATCGGGCGCCTGCCACGTGCGGCCGGTTCATTGTTTTGGCCCCGACGCGAAGGCGCTTTGCCGGTGCTGGAACAATACCGATCGCCCGGCATAACGTGTTGAGAAACCGAATGAAGCTGCAACCGCAAACCGAGCGCCCCCACGGGTTCTCCGACATGGATGATGATGCGCTCTTCACCCAGGAGACAGGAGTTGCCCCATGAATAAATTCAACCAGCTTTGGAGCAATTTACGATCAAGCTTTTGGTTTATGCCCTCGCTGATTGTCCTGGCCGGCATTGCTCTCGCAACCGTGTTGATCGAGGCGGACTCCGCCGGGAGCGACCGATGGCTGGCCCAGTGGCCACGCCTGTTTGGAGCCGGTCCGGAAGGCGCGCGCGTGATGATGTCAACGATTGCCGGTTCGATGATGTCCGTGGTGGGCGTTACGTTCTCCATGATATTGGTGGTGCTGACGCTGGCCTCGAGCCAATACACCTCGCGCATTCTGCGCAACTTCATGCGCAGTCGTGTCACGCAGGTCGTGCTCGGGATCTTCGCCGGCATTTTCACCTATTGCCTGATCGTGTTGCGCAGCATCCGCGGCGGAAACGAGGGCGCATTTGTTCCAAGCCTTGCGGTCTTCTTCGGCTTCATGCTGGCGCTCGGAGGTGTCGGTACCCTCATGTTCTTCATTCATCACATCGCCTCCTCAATCCAGGCTTCCAGCATCATCGCCTCGGTCGCCGAGGAAACCATGGCGTCCATTGACCGGCTTTTTCCGGAAAGACTTGGACAAGGGCCGGGCGAAGACGATGATGACCAAACGCTGTACCCTCTATCCAAGCGGTATTGGCGCATCGTCCCGGCCATGCAGAGCGGTTATATTCAGAGCGTTAACAACGCAGCGCTTCTGCGCCTGGCGCGTGACAGGAAAACCATCGTGAGGATGGAGCACGGCATCGGCGAGTTCGTTGTTCAGAACACCATGCTGGTCTCACTGGCCTTGGAAGACCCACCGGATCAAGAGACGATTGCTGCCGTGCAGGCGGCTTTCAGCATCAGCCGCCACCGCACGGTGGATCAGGACGCGGCCTTCGGCGTTCGGCAGATCGTGGATGTGGCCTTGAAAGCACTCTCACCCGGTATCAACGACACAACGACGGCCGTGATGTGCGTGGATTATCTGACGACGATTATAGCGCGGATAGCACCTCTGCAAATCCCCTCATCGCGGCGATACGAGGATGGAGAACTGCGCGTGATCGCCAAGGGGCCGGGTTTTGAAAGCTTGCTGGCCGTAGCGTTCGATCAGATTCGAAGCAACGCCAAAGGCGATGTCGCCATCATGTTGCGGATGCTCGGGGCGCTTCAAACCATCGCCGGCCTGACGGCCAGCCCTCACCGGCGGCAGGCGCTTGGCGCTCACGTGCATTGGATCGCCGAACTGGCCGACCGCACCCTCGCGTCCGCCCATGACCGTGCACGGATCGACACGCGATTGAAGCGCGTGTACGAAGCGCTTGAAGCCGAGCTTGCTTTGTATGCAAGGGAGGAGAAAGACCTTCGCCGGATACCGGAGTAGTAGACGATGCAAACCGAGACCATTTTGATCCTGAATATACCCGGTGGATTGCTGCGGAGCAAGGCCGGATGGGTATCTTGGAACTCGATCGCACGGCGATTGTGGCCCAGGAATCCCGGTGGGCCCGCCGACATCTGTTGCTCACGGAAAAGAACCATGTGATCGATGCCTTCCGGCAAGGCCTTCTCGACCAGGCGGTTTACGAGAAGCTGCTGGCGGACATCGACGCACGTCGGTTGCGGCTGGAATCGGATGAAGAGGAAAAAACGACCGAATCGCAGCCCGTTGCCGCGAACTGCGATTGAGTCAGATGGAATAGGGTTGAATATAACCAACGGTTAAATATGACCATCAGGCTGCACCGATTTCCAACCCCATATCCAGGGTCTGGAAAACCGAATTTTCATATAAACCGAAAGGTTATATAACATTCGTGAGGCATTGTGGCACTGGCATGAGAATTGAGTATCTAATCTTGTAAACAATGTCATTACCGTAACCGATCAGCTTCTTTTTTTAAATTATGAATTTAGACATTTAAACACAAGTGTGGCTTTATAGTCTTCCTGATCACGAAGGCAAATGGATGGGAAAGGTCCATGAATCGCCTAAAGAAATTCGCGCTGCTACCGGTCAATAAGATACGAGTTGGCCTAATGATGACACCGATTACAACGGCACTCGTTGTGGAAGCAGATAAACTAGCGGTCCAGCAACAGGCCCTGCTCGACGAAGCTGAAAAGCGAGCAGCCGATGCGCTGGATGGGATAGCCAAGGAAAAAAAATGAGCCAAACCAATCTGAACCGCATCTTTAACCCGCACCACGTCGCGGTAGTGGGTGCCAGCGAAAAAGCGGGCACCATCGGCAACGCGTTGATGAGAAATCTGGTTGACGGCGGGTTTGTTGGATCCGTGCTGCCGGTGAATCCCAAATACAACACCATGCACGGGCAGGCGTGCTTCGAATCGGTTTCCGCCCTGGAGACGGGCGTGGACCTGGCGGTTATCGCCACGCCGATGCATAGCGTGCCCGATATCGTCGCTGAATGCGTCGAAAAAAGAGTCGGCGGCGCCGTCATCATTTCGGCCGGGGGCAAGGAGATCGGTGAAGCGGGCCGGAAGATTGAGGAAAGGATACGGCATATCGCCAATGAAGGCGGGCTACGTATCGTGGGACCGAACTGCATGGGCATTATTCGTCCCGCAGTGAACCTCAACGCCAGCTTTGCCGCCGAGATGCCCGTGGGTGGAAACCTGGCCTTTGTATCCCAGAGCGGCGCCATCTGTACGGCGATTCTCGATCTGGCGTTGAAGGAACGCATCGGCTTCAGCCATTTTGTCAGCATCGGCTCCATGCTGGATGTCGATTTCGGAGACATGATCGACTTTCTCGGCAATGATTACTCGGCCAAAAGCATTCTATTGTATATCGAAAACCTGACCAATTTCCGTAAATTCATGAGTGCCGCGCGTTCCGTGTCCCGGATCAAACCCATCATCGTTCTCAAGTCCGGCAGGAGTCCCGCCGGTGCGAGGGCCGCAGCCTCCCACACGGGCGCCATGGCCGGAGAAGATGCGGTCTATGACGCCGCTTTCAAGCGCGCCGGCATTGTGCGCGTGGATACCATCGAAGAACTCTTCGACTGCGCGGAACTGATGGCCAAGCAACCGCGGCCGCGCGGCCCCCGGCTGGCTATCCTCTCCAACGGCGGAGGCCCGGGTGTGATGGCGACGGACACGCTCGCCCGCCATGGTCAGGAGCCCGCCCCCCTTGACCCCGAAACGATGCAGGCCTTTGATGCCTTCCTGCCGGACTTCTGGAGCCGCGGCAACCCCATCGACATCCTCGGTGACGCCTCGCCGCAGCGGTTCGGCCGCGCCCTGGCGATCTGCTTCAACTCGAAAAAGCTCGACGGCGCGCTGGTCATCCTTGCGCCCCAGGCCCTGACCGACCCCCTTTCCGTAGCCGAGACACTGGCCGCCGCGGTCCAGGAACGCCGGTTTCCGGTATTTGCCTGCTGGATGGGCGGCAAACGCATCGCCCCTGCCGTCGACGTGTTGAATGCCGCGGGAATCCCGACCTATGACACGCCGGAACGGGCGGTCCGGGCGTTTCTTTATATGGTCGAATATGCCAGGAATCTCGAAATGTTGTTGGAAGTCCCTCCGAAAATAGCCGGAGACATGGCGTTTGATCAGGAGAAGGCCCGCCAGCTGATCGCCGGTGCGCCGGACCAGGGATTTATGTCGGAATCGGATTCCAACGACATCCTCACGGCCTACGGCCTGCCCATGATCAGGACGCAAATCGCCACGACCGAGGCGCAAGCCGCACGGATCGCCAGGGAACTCGGATACCCGGTGGTCATGAAACTGCACTCACCGGATATTGCCCATAAAACCGATGCCGGCGGCGTTCGGCTGGACCTGCGCGGCGATGGGGAGATTGATGAGGCTTTCCGTCAAATCGTATCGTCGGCCGGCCAATACAAACCCGATGCCCGCATCGAGGGCGTGACCCTTCAGCCCTATTTTTCAAACCCGGATTATGAAATCCTGCTGGGCGCCAAGCGCGATCCCAATTTCGGCCCGGTAATTCTGTTCGGCATGGGCGGTATTTACACGGAAGTGTTGAAAGACCGATCCCTGGGGCTTCCCCCCATGAACCGTTTGCTGGCCCGGCGGCTGATGCAGGAAACCAAGGCCTATTCACTCTTGCAAGGATACCGCAACCGTCCCGCCGCAGACATGCAGCGACTGGAAGAAATGATCATCCGGCTCTCGCAACTGCTCATCGATTTCCCCGACATCGCCGAACTGGACATGAATCCCGTTCTGATCAAGGACGGCAAACCCGTGGCAGTCGATGCCCGTATTCTCGTTTCACCGCTCGCGATGCCCTCCTCCCTGCATCTGGTGATCGGCCCCTACCCGGAGGAGGATGAATCCCACATGGTCAGCGTCGATGGGCACCGCATTTTTGTCCGGCCCGTTAAACCCGAGGACTCCCCCCTTTTCACGGCCTTGTTCAAGACGCTTTCGCCCACGTCAATTTACTATCGTTTCTTCGGCGCGTTGAAAGAACTGAATCCCGAGATGCTGGCGCGGTTCACCCAGATCGATTACGATCGTGAGATTGCCCTTGTGGCCATCGATGAAGAGGCGCAAACCGACAACATCCTGGGAGTCGCAAGGATCATCGGCGATGCGGATGGCAAGACGGGAGAATTTGCCGTTCTGGTTGGTGATGTCTGGCAAGGCCGGGGCATTGGGGGAAAACTGCTGGAAAAATGCCTCTTAATTGCCGAAAGACAAGGCTTTAAAACGGTTCATGGCATCGTTTTAAAGGAAAACAAGAACATGCTCACGCTGGGAAAAAAGCTGGGTTTTGAGGCAAAAAGAGACATGGATGCAGGGGACAATCGGCTGGTCATTCATTTCGGAGGGGGGCCCGATTCGGAAACATTACCGGATAACGCCGTCTCTCGAAGCCGAGCCGGCGCAGTGTGCGATGAAGGGAGCGTGAAGTGACGTGGAATCGACGCTTTCAAATCTTAAGCAGATGCAGTCCCAGGGCGAAGAGATCGCCAACAGTATCAGTCACGGCATAGGGCTGTTCGGCGCGCTCATCGGAACGCCATTTCTCATCATTCATACATTGCGCCATGGGGATACCGGATTCATTGTCGGCACGATTGTCTTCGCCGCCTCCATGGTTCTCCTTTACCTCGCCTCCACGCTCTACCATGCATGGCCCGTTGGCAAGGTCAAGCGCTGTTTTCGAATCGTCGAGCATTCCGCGATCTTTATTCTTATTGGCGGCACCTATACCCCGTTGACCCTTGGCATCCTCCGAGGCGCATCCGGCTGGACGCTCTTCGGATTGGTTTGGGGGTTGGCTGTCGCCGGAATAACGCTGAAAATTATCTATAAGGCCTCACACCCCATTTTATCGACGGCCCTTTATCTGGTGATGGGGTGGTTAGCCGTGATAACGGTAGAACCGCTGCTTTCCAACATGCCGACTGCGGGCCTGTTCTTATTGATTGCGGGCGGCTTGTCCTACACCGTCGGCGTGGCATTTTTTGCAGCGGATTCGCGGATACCCTATGGCCACCTGATCTGGCATCTATTTGTCATCACCGGTACCACATGTCATTACTTCCTCGTGCTTTGGTATGCGGCCTGACATTTTTGGCAGACGTTCTTTTCAGCTCCACCGCCGAGAAAATGTTCTGCCGGCGCCCCATTCCGTTGTTGAGCATTCGCATGAAAACCAATGATTGACAAATTAGAGATATAGAAATTGGAAAAAGGAAAAAAATGAAGAAAGACAATTTGATCAAAAACCAAAACCTGTTTCCGCTGATCGAAGCAACTGCACCCTCACCCCAATCGCTTGCGCTGTGTGCTGGGACTGGAGGCCAAGAATCCGGCCATTGTGCTCGAAGGTGCCGATCTCGATCTGGCTGTCCGGGAATGTTTACTCGGCTGCCTTTCCTTCAACGGGCAGCGCTGTAAGGCAATTAAGATTATTTTCGTGGAGGCCGGCATTGCGGACGCGTTTCTCGACCGCTTTGCCGCGGCGGTTAACGCCCTTCCCTTTGGAATGCCATGGCAGGAAGGTGTTTTCATAACCCCGGTCGCGGAAAAAGACAAGACGTATTCATTCCTAAATGATTATTGGATGTCAACGCCTGTAAAGAACTGAGATAACAGGAGCGTTATTGTGGCCATCACCCTGCCAAAAACGAAGATTGTCTGTACCATCGGACCCGCCAGTGACACGCCTGAGATCATTAGAGAATTGATTGCAGGCGGCATGCGTATTGCCCGCTTGAATTTTTCTCACGGTACACACGTTGACCATGAGAAAAAAATCCATGTCATCAGGAAAATCGCCGAAGAGCTGGGCAAACCGGTTGCGATATTACAGGATCTCGGAGGACCAAAAATCCGGGTGGGGGTTATCCCTGATCCAGGGATTCGATTGGAACCGGGACGTCATATTATTCTTACCTCGCAGACCGTTGCGGGTTCGCAACAGCGCATATCGGTTTCTTATCCGCTTTTAAACGAACAAGTAAAGGACGGGGATCGGATAATGCTCGCAGATGGTTTTTTGGAACTTCGGGTTACATCGGTAAGCAGAGCTGAAATCCACTGTGAGATCATTACGGGCGGGGTGCTTACGTCTCACAAAGGGATAAATCTGCCGACCGGAAGTATTCTCATGCCTTCCATGACGGACAAAGACCGTGACGATCTGCATTTTGGCCTGGGTCTTGATGTGGATTATGTCGCGCTTTCATTTGTCAGGACGGCAGCAGACATTCAGGACATAAAAGAAATCATCCGCCGGGAAAACAAGCATACACCGGTCATCGCCAAAATTGAAAAGCATGAGGCCATCGATCATTACGACGACATCCTGGATGCTGCGGACGCAATCATGGTGGCCCGAGGTGACTTGGGGGTGGAGATACCTTTGGAAGAAGTGCCCGGCATCCAAAAACGACTGATTCAAAAAGCCAATGCTTTGGGAAAACCGGTTATTACGGCTACCCAGATGCTGCGATCCATGGTAGACGCGCCACGACCAACCCGAGCCGAGGCCTCGGATGTCGCCAACGCCGTTTTGGACGGAACGGATGCCGTTATGCTTTCGGAAGAAACGGCGACAGGGAATTATCCGGTTCAAGCGCTTCACTATATGATTCGCATCGTTGCCGAAGCGGAAAAAACCTATCCCCATGATCGGTACCTGAAAATGGTGCCGGAAAAGGAGATTTCGGACGCGGTGACCTATGCGGCCTGCGTTTTGGCGGACCACCTGGATGCAGCTGCGATTTTAGCGCCGACACGGTCCGGCCGGACAGCCATACACATCTCCAGATTCAGGCCCAAGCAACCGATTATTGCCTTTACGCCCAGCCAACCCACCCTGAGGCAACTCTCTCTTTTCCGTGGGATATATCCCCGCATGATTTTGAACCATCGGAGTGCGGATGACCTGATTGAGAAGGTATCCAAAAAGGCGGTTGAAACAGGCGATTTGATTGAAGGGGATCTGGCCGTCATCACGGCTGGCAATCCGATTTGGATCGCCGGCATGACGAATATGATTCGGGTTGTCTCATTGTGAGATAGGATGGCGTTAGCGAAATCGCCACAAAACCAAATAATTGAAAAGGAAATCAGCAATGGCCGCAAAAGAGATAAAATACGGTGCAAAGGCAAGGGAGAAAATGATGAAAGGGGTCGACGCCATGGCCGACGTGGTGATGGTGACCTTTGGGCCGAAGGGTCGAAACGTCCTCATCAATCAATCCTGGGGGACTCCCAAACTAACCAAGGACGGCGTCACAGTGGCCAAGGAGATCGAACTGGAAGACCGGTTCAAAAACATGGGCGCACAGATGGTCAAGGAAGCGGCTTCAGCCACATCCGATGCAGCCGGCGACGGCACAACCACGGCAACCATTCTGGCCCGGGCCATCTATCGCGAGGGCGCCAAGCTCACAGCCGCCGGGTTGAACCCCATGCCCATCAAGCGGGGCATGGACAAGGCCGTTGAATTGGTGGTGGAAGAATTGAAAAAGATGTCCAAACCCACCACGGACAAGAAAGATATCGCCCAGGTCGGTACCATATCGGCAAACAACGACTCCACGATCGGTGACCTGATCGCCGAGGCCATGGAAAAGGTGGGCAAGGAAGGGGTGATTACGGTGGAAGAAGCCAAGGGCATGGAGACGACATTGACGGTTGTTGAAGGATTGCAGTTTGACCGTGGCTATCTGAGCCCTTACTTTGTCACCGACCCGGAGAAAATGACGATCCACATGGATGAGCCCTATATTCTCATGTATGAAGGAACGATCCGTACGATGCGGGATCTGCTTCCCATTTTGGAGCAGGTTGCGAAAACCGGCAAACCGATTCTGATCCTGGCGGAAAATGTGACCAGCGAGGCGTTGACCACCCTGGTGGTCAACAAGCTGAGGGGAAGCTTGCATTGCGCGGCGGTCAAAAGCCCCGGCTTTGGTGACAACCGCAAGGCCACACTCGAAGATATCGCCATCCTGACAGGCGGCCGGATGATCAGTGAGGATCTGGGCGTCAAGCTGGATACGATATCCCTGGAAGACCTGGGCACGGCCAAACGGATCACGGTGGACAAGGATAATACCACGATCATCGACGGAGGCGGAGATCGCCATGCCCTGAAGGGACGGACAAAACAGCTCCGTTCGCAAATCGAGGCATCTACCAGCAATTACGACAAGGAGCGGCTGCAGGGCCGCCTGGCGAAACTGAGCGGGGGTGTGGCCGTCATTAATGTGGGCGCGGCCACGGAGACGGAAATGAAAGAGAAGAAAGGCCGCGTCGAGGATGCCCTCAATGCCACGCGTGCCGCCGTGGAGGAGGGCATTGTTCCCGGAGGCGGCGTCGCCTACATACGTGCCATGAAGGTACTTGAAACCGCTCGATTCCCCGATGAAGAGCAGCTTGGCGCCAACCTCATTCAACGTGCTCTCGAAGAACCGGTGCGGCGGATTGCCAACAATGCAGGATTTGAGGGTGCCGTGGTCATCCAGCACGTCAGGGAAGGCGCAGAAAGTTTTGGATTCAACGCCGAAACCGGGATTTATGAAGACCTTATGCAGGCCGGTATCGTGGATCCGACCAAGGTGTCCAGGCTGGCGCTCCAATATGCCGCGTCTGCGGCCGGCCTTTTCATGACCACGGAAGCGATGATTGCGGAAAAACCCAAAAAAAGGAAAACCTCCGCGTCCGATATCCCCTTGGAGGAAATGGAATAGGATCACGGGAATTGATCATTTCACGAAATAATACCTGATTTGGATTTATCACAAGGGACCATCCACCGGTTCGGATCGACAAGTCCATCACCAATGAGTTCTTAAAACAAATTCCTTTGCTCAAAAGTCAGGAAAACAACCTGCTGCTGGTTTGCGCGACGAATTATATCCGGCAACTGGATACGGCCATTCATTCAAATGAGGGAAAAAGTAAATCCGTCACTGGGCAATGACGAGATCGAAGCGTTTGAAAAGGATTGCAACAACTATTCACGCGTCTGAAGCGGGTTTATCTTGGAGGCAAATCATCGAAAGACTCCATCTGAATGACTTTTTATCGTTTTCAGGAATGCCCTGCCCGGTTGCGTTCACTCGCCAACTATATTAAAATATCATCATGTCTTTTGGATCAGCAGCAACCACTTACAAAGCACCCTGACCCGAAGGACCAAGTTTTTTTGTGCAATGACAATGTGGCAACCAAGCAAACGGATCGCGCGTGAGGGGTAGATGGAAACAATATTTCTGGAAATTTTTAACAGCATCCTCGGTTCGATTCGAGAACCGCTGGTGGTGCTTGATTCCGATCTGAACGTCGTCAAAGCCAACCAATCCTTCTACCACACGTTCAGCGTGAACCCCGAACAGACAGAAGGGATTTTGATTTATGATCTCGGCAACCGTCAATGGGACATTCCCAAACTGAGAGAATTACTGGAAAAGATCCTCCCTCAGAATACAGAATTCAATGATTTTGAGGTCGACCATCATTTTGAGACCATCGGCCAGAAAATCATGCATCTGAATGCCCGGCGGATATACAATGAAGCAAACCAGACCCAGCTGATTCTGCTGGCCATCGAGGATGTGACGGAACGTGAATATTACAAAAGACACCTCGAAGAGATGGTTGCAGCGCGAACCGCAGAGCTCAGTGTGGCCAGAGAGGCGGCGGAAAAGAGCAAACATCTGGCTGAAATCGCCCTCGATGAAATTAAGGAATTAAAAGACCAGCTCGAAGCCGAGAGGGCCTATCTTCAGGAAGAGATCAAACTGGAATTCAACCATGAGAACATTATCGGCCGAAGCAACGAAATCAAATATGTGTTCTACAAGGTCGAGCAAATCGCCGCCACGGATAGCAATGTGTTGGTTCTTGGCGAAACCGGAACCGGCAAGGAACTGGTGGCGCGGGCGATTCACGGATTGAGCTCACGCAAGGATCGGGCTCTGGTGAAAATGAATTGTGCCGCGCTACCTTCAAACCTCATTGAAAGTGAGCTTTTCGGCCATGAGAAAGGCGCCTTCACCAATGCGCATTCCAGGCGGTTGGGACGATTCGAGATCGCCAATGGCACGACCCTGTTTCTGGATGAAATCGGCGAGCTGCCCCTGGATTTGCAGCCCAAGCTGCTTCAGGTGATCGAGACCGGCGAGTTTGAGCGCCTGGGCAGCTCAGATACGATAAAAGTCGATGTGCGCATCATTGCCGCCACCAATCGCAATCTGGAAGCGGAGGTCCGCAAGGGCACGTTCCGGGAGGATCTTTGGTACCGGCTGAATGTTTTTCCGATCACCATGCCGCCGCTCAGGGAGCGCAGGGATGACATTCCCTTGCTGGTCAATTATTTTATGGATAAGATTTCAAAAAGAATGGGAAAAGCCATTGGCATGGTTCCAGTGAATGTAATGGAAGCGTTGCAGAACTATCATTGGCCCGGCAACATCCGTGAACTCGAAAATGTTCTCGAACGGGCGGTGATCAACTCGTCGGGTTCCAAACTGCATCTGGTGGATGAACTCAAAAAAAAACAAAAAGCGTTAACAAACACAAACCGGACCCTTGCGGACGTGGAGCGGGAGTATATTCTGCGGGTGCTTGAACAAACCCATTGGAAAGTCAGCGGCAACAACAGTGCGTCTGAAATCCTCGGCCTCGATCGCAGCACCTTGCGCGCCCGCATGCGTAAGCTCGATATCCGCAAGCCATAAACAGTGGTCGCATATGATCAATGGTCATATACGGCCAATCTCATTATCTGCTTTTGATCTGCTTTCCTCATCCATTCGATCCCTATTCCCCATTAAATCAAGCCAATACCGCTAATTCACGGTATTTACCAAGCCCGGCATAAATCTTGAGTATGGAATTGATGGGTATCGTTGCATGGGATCCGTATATTCGTCAGCGGCAAGCTATCCGCGATAGGGTGAAATGATGCATGCCCCTCTCAACACGGTTCAAACCGAAAAAGGCGGTCACTAATGAAAGAAATGATTGAAATCATTGCCCGGGCCCTGGTGGATCAACCCGGTGCCGTATTCGTCACTGAAATCAACGGATCGCATACGTCAATTGTCGAGCTTCGTGTCGCCAAGGAAGACATCGGCAAAATCATCGGCAAGCAAGGACGAACGGCAGACGCGCTGCGGACACTTTTAAATGCGGCCTCCTCCAAGGCCAAGACACGCTCGCGGCTTGAAATCATCGAGAAACCTTAAATAACTGGCATTGCCGGGAGGTCGCCGCCATGATCGTTGTTCGCATTACCATGCATGTACTACCGGAAAAACAGAAGGAACTGATACAAACGATTCTTTCGATGGTCGGGTCCATGGAGAATGCGGAAGGCTGTCTGAGTTACGCGCTTTTTTGTAATCTGGAAGACAGTAACCTTCTGAACCTTCTCGAAGAGTGGCAAACGCGAAAAGATCTGGATCAACATCTACGGTCCGACATGTTCGGCGTTTTGCTGGGGACCAAGAGTCTGTTGACCGAACCGCATGGGATTCAGATTCACACGATCCATCAATCGGAAGGCATGGAAGCCGTTCATGCCGTTCGGGAGAAATAGCACGGTTGCAGTTACGCTATCGTTGCTTTCGAAGAATTAATGTTTCGACAAGGCAGGATCCGTAGCTACAAAAAGGCAAACACAACGGCACAGTATAGAATGTTTTACAGCAGGCGTAATCTAAACCTGCACGAGGAAAAATCAACATGGAATATATCTGGATGATATTAATCGGCATGACGGCCGGATGGCTTGCCGGACAGTTAATTACCGGCAAAGACTTTGGCGTCACTGTAGACATCATTACCGGCATGGTTGGTGCGCTGATCGGCGGACTTGTTTTTGAAAGGATAAATCTTTTTGCTGACAACAGTTTAATCGGGAGTCTGCTTGTCGCAACCGGTGGCGCAATTACCTTCTTATATGGCATACGAGTACTTAAAAAGGCATAGGTGGCGGCTATGACATCGGTTATCAAGTATTATGCAGGAATCAACTCGGTTGCCGTCATCGGCAATTATTTGCCCCGCCAATGCGGTATCGCCACCTTCACCACGGATCTGGTTGAGGGGTTGTCGGTAGAAGCGCCGGATATCAACTGCTGGGCGGTGGTCATGAACGACAAACCCGAGGGATACCCTTATCCGGATAACGTACGTTTCGAGATTAATCAGAACAAGTTGAGCGATTATCGCACTGCTTCTCAATTTCTCAATATCAATCAGACGGATATCGTCTGCGTGCAGCATGAATACGGTATTTTCGGAGGACCGGCCGGCAGCCATCTGCTGAAACTGTTGGGTGATTTGCGTATGCCGGTGGTGACGACCCTGCACACGGTGTTGAAGGATCCCGCGCCGGAATATCGCGCCGTCATGAGCAAGTTATCCGATCTGTCCGATAAACTTGTCGTCATGAGCCACAAGGCATCCGATTTCCTCAAGGATATATATGGGGTACCAGAAGAGAAAATTGTCTTTATCCATCACGGCATTCCGGATACGCCATTCATCGATTCAAGCTTCTACAAAGATAAGTTCGGCGTGGAAGGCAAAAAGGTGTTGCTCACATTCGGTTTGCTATCCCCGAACAAGGGCATTGAAAATGTGCTGAAAGCACTGCCGGCCATTATTAACAAGCATCCGGATGTGGCTTATATTATCCTGGGTTCAACGCACCCGCATATCCTGAAATCGCATGGGGATTCCTACCGGATTATGCTGCAGCAGCTTGTGCGCAAACTCGATATCGGTGAGCAGGTCATTTTTCAAAACCGGTTCGTAGAACTCAAGGAGTTGTGCGAGTTCCTTGGCATTGCCGATATCTACGTTACCCCTTATCTCGAGGAAGCCCAGATTACCTCTGGGACCCTGGCCTATGCCATGGGCACCGGCAAGGCCATCGTTTCGACGCCCTACTGGTATGCCACCGAGATGCTTGCCGACGGCCGGGGCCGAATCGTGCCTTTCAACAAGCCGGACGCCATTGCCGAACAGATCATCGACCTTCTGGACAGTGATGTCGACCGGCACGCCATGCGCAAGAAAGCCTATACATACACCCGTGAAGCGGTGTGGCGGGAAGTATCCCGAAAATACCTTCAGGTTTTCAACGAGGTCCGGCAAAACCGTACCCATCACCCCCGTCCCCGGCATTCCTATGTTGAAAACATCAAAGCCATCACGAATTTTGAACTGCCGGAGATCAATCTCGATCACCTGAAGGCCTTTACCGATGATACCGGCATCATGCAGCATGCCAATTTTACGATCCCCGACCGCACCCATGGCTACTGCACCGACGATAATGCCAGGGCGCTGCTGGTTGCCGCCATGGGGCAAAGATACCTACCGACCAACGGCCTGGGGCTCGATTCTCTCAGCGGCCATTATCTCGGATTTCTTCTGTATGCCTACAATGAAAAAAACGGTCGCTTTCGCAATTTCATGACCTATGCGCGGCAATGGATGGAGGAGATCGGGTCCGAGGACGCCCATGGCAGAGCGCTCTGGTGTATCGGTAAGGCCGTAGCTTTTCTTGACGATCCCGGGCATCTGGCCATTAGCACAACGCTTTTCAACAAGGCCCTGCCGGCAGCCGAGAATTTTCATTCGCCCCGCGCCATCGCTTTCTGTCTGGTCGGCGTACATGCCTATCTGAATAAATTTTCCGGCGACAGTGATGTGCGCAGGATCCGGAACGTTCTCGCCGACCGGATTTTCGATCAGTTCAGACACCAGGCAACCGATAATTGGCCCTGGCTGGAGAAGACCCTGAACTATGCCAACGGAAAACTGCCTCATGCGCTGCTGGTCTCCGGTCAGCGGATGCAACGCGGCGATATGATCGATATGGGTCTCAGGACCCTAAAATGGCTGCTCGCCATCCAGACCGAGGACAAGCACTTTGTGCCCATCGGCAGCAACGGATGGTATGAACGAGGCGGTTCCAGAGCCCGTTTCGATCAGCAGCCTGTCGAGGCTAACGCCATGGTCGAAGCCTGTGTCGAAGCGTTTAACGTTACCCGGGACCAGACCTGGTTCGAGAATGCGGTCATGTGCTTCAACTGGTTTCTCGGGCACAACGACCTGAATATGCCGCTTTATGACCCCAAGACCGGTGGTTGCCGGGATGGGCTGATGGCCAACGGCATCAACCAGAATCAAGGCGCCGAATCCTCCCTGGCCTGGCTGCTGTCGCTGATGACCCTGCAGAATCTTTATGCTGAAGAGACGCTCAATCAGTGGGCATCGCAGAAAAACGGATAACAAGGATTCAACATGCACATTGCCATGCTTTCACCCATTGCCTGGCGCACGCCGCCCCGCCACTACGGTCCCTGGGAGAATGTGACGTCACTGTTGACCGAGGGGCTGGTGTCGCGCGGTCTTGAAGTGACCTTGTTTGCAACCGCAGATTCTCAAACCAGCGGCAGGCTGCATGCCGTTTGCCCACGGGGTTATGAAGAAGACCACGCACTCATTCCGAAAGTCTGGGAGTGCCTGCATATTTCTGAACTCTTCGAGGATGCCGGGGCCTACGACATCATCCACAACCAATTTGATTTTCTGCCGTTGACCTACACCGGTATGACTAACACACCGGTCGTGACCACCATTCACGGCTTTTCATCGCCCGGAATCCTGCCGGTTTATAAAAAATACAACGGCAATGTGTTCTATGTTTCCATCAGTGATGCCGATCGGTCGCCAGATCTTGATTATATCAAAACCATCCGTCACGGGATTGACATCCGGCAGTTTGATTTTCAGCCTACACCGGAGGACTATTTGCTTTTCTTCGGGCGTATCCACAAGGACAAAGGCACCCGTGAAGCCCTGGAAATTGCCAGGGCCTGCGGCAAACGGCTGATCCTTGCCGGCATCATCCAGGATCGGGCGTATTACGATCAGTATGTCGCTCCGCATGTAGACAACGACAACGTGGTCTATGTCGGCAGCGTCGGTCCCGTAGAACGTAACCGATGGCTTGGCAATGCATTCGCGTTGCTGCACCCGATCCGGTTTGATGAGCCTTTCGGCTTGTCGGTGATCGAGTCAATGGCCTGCGGCACGCCCGTGATCGCCTTTAATCTGGGCAGCATGCCGGAGTTGATCGAAAACGGAAAAAATGGTTTTTTGGTGGACAACGTGGAGGCAGCCATTGAAGCATTGACAAGAATCAAGGAGATCGACCGTAATGCCTGCCGCAGTCATGTTGAACAGCATTTTACCGTCGACCGCATGGTCGATGAATACATCGGCATATATGAAATGATTTTAAAGGAAAGGTCGGCATGAAAATGCAAGATCCGCTCATCACGCGATTTAAAGACAACCCGGTCCTGACCCGCGAGGACGTTCCCTATCCGGTCGCCACCGTTCACAATGCTGGCGTCGTCAAGCATAACGATCGCTATATCATGCTGTTCCGGTCCCATCTGTTGAACGGACGGTCGATCATCGGCAGGGCCGACAGCGAGGATGGGTTTTCATTCGCCGTTCATCCCGCCCCTTTTTTGACACCGTCAACAGACCCGGTTTTCGCCGAATTTGAAGCCTTCGGCGTCGAAGACCTGAGAATTTCCCCAGTGGAAAACGAATACCTGCTGACCTACAGCGCCTATTCCCGTCATGGCGTGCGGATTGCCCTGGCGCGCACCAGTGATTTCGAAAAAGTGGAGCGGATAGCGCTGATCACCCAGGCCGACCTGCGCAACGTCGTCATTTTCCCTAAGAAGTTCGGCGGCCGCTATGTGCGTCTGGACCGGCCGCACTCGGAAATCTCACCCTGGTCGATCTGGATTTCCTATTCTCCGGACCTGGTTCACTGGGGCGATTCCCGGGTGATCATGAAGCCCTTGACCTACCACTGGGATGAAATGAAAATCGGGCCCGGCGCGCCACCCTTCAGGACCGACGAGGGCTGGCTGCATATTTACCATGGCGTTTTCAAGACCATGGCCGGAACGGTGTATCGGCTCGGCGCGGCCCTGCATGACATCAATGATCCGGCGACGATCATCGGCGTTTCCGATGGGTGGATTCTGCAGCCCGAGGATCCGTGGGAGCTGAGCGGCTATGTTCCCAATGTGGTCTTTACCTGCGGCGCAGTTCCGGAAGATGATGGCACGGTTAAAATCTATTGGGGTGGGGCGGATACGGTGATGTGCGCAGGAACGGCCATGATCGAGGACCTGGTCGCCCTCTGCCTTTCTGATTCTCGTCCGGCGATGTAGCTTATCCTCTCGAAGGATGCAATGATATGCAAGCAAGCAAGATTCAACAGCTGAAAGTAAAAAGAAAAGCGATCAAGATCGTCGGGGATCCGTCACGGGTGATCACCCGACTCCATCTACCCGATGAGCGGTCCAGGATCAAAAAAATCATTCAGCGTATCATTAACCTGTCGGACCCGGTGGCCGAAGGGTTGATGGCGCAGATCATGGTTAACTTTGCCGGCCGGCACGAAGACATCGAAACCATCTTTGGGCGGCACCTGAATGCGGTGAAGGATTATCTCCCACCGGAAACCGTACCCAGCGATCTTCGGAAATCACTCATCGGAGCATACTTTACCAAGGAGTACTCCATTGAATCGGCTGCCCTTTTCAATCCGTCCATTGTTCCCCATCCGGATCAGGGCCATTTGAAAAATGGCAGCATGCGTTTTGTCATGAGTCTCCGGGCGACCGGTGAAGGTCATATTTCGTCCATCGTCTTTCGCAGCGGCGTCCTTGACCGACACAACCGGTTTCGCTTCGACCCGATCAGTGATTATGTGGAAACACCCGACCTCCAGTTGAATCCGGTCTACAAACGCGATCCGTTCCAGCGCAAACTAAAGGAAATGGGCGTCGGCAATGAGATCACCGCCCATATTCTCGACCAGATGCCGGATGATTTTACGTATAATCAGCTGATCGAAAAAATTGGAAATCTTCGAGTGAAACCACTCTTTCCCAAGGATCGCCAAAACAGAGCCTTCGAGGTGATGTGGTGGCTTGCCAATTCCAATTATGAGGTGGATTTCCACCCCGATCACCGCATATCTGAACGGGTGATCTTTCCGGTCTCAAAAAACGAAAGCCGAGGCATTGAAGATGCCAGATTTGTGCAATTTTCCGATGACCGGCAAAAAAATAGCTATTATGCGACCTATACCGCCTATAACGGGCATACCATCCTGCCGCAATTGATCGAGACCAAGGATTTTATCAAATTCAACATTGTCACCCTTAACGGCAAAGCCGTCAAAAACAAGGGCATGGCGCTTTTTCCGCGCAAAATCGGCGGTCGCTATGCCATGCTCTCTCGCCAGGATGGTGAGAACAATCATATCATGTTTTCGGACAATATCCATTTCTGGCAAGAATCCAAAATCATCCAACAACCTGAATATCCGTGGGAATTCATCCAGATCGGCAACTGCGGATCACCCCTGGAGACGGATCAAGGCTGGATCGTGCTCACCCACGGTGTCGGCCCCATGCGCCAATATTGTATTGGTGCGATCCTGCTTGATCTTGATAATCCTTCGAAGATAATTGCCCGTCTGGATGCACCGCTGCTTTCGCCGCATGAGAAGGAGCGCGAGGGATATGTTCCCAATGTCGTTTATTCCTGCGGTGCAATCATTCATAATCGTGAGCTGGTTATTCCCTACGCCATGTCCGACATCAATTCCGGCATTGCGACCGTCGCCGTGGATGCCCTGCTGAATGGTATGCGGGCGGTGGAATGATGAAATCTTTAAATTGTGCGCGAAAAACCTTCCGCAATTGGGCAAGGCATGCGAAAACCGGATCATGCTTTTACGAGAATACCATCGAAAATCGACCGCTGAACATTGGCCTGGGAAGAATGAAAATGCTTACACTGCGTGGAAAAGGCGTTTCCCCAGGGATGGCTCAAGGGAAGGCATTTGTCTATAAGGATGTGCTTTTAAGGGATTCCGAACTCTATTTGATTGACGATAGCCAGATTGACGAAGAGAAAACCAGAATTCAAAAGGCAATCGACGATGTAAGCAAATGCCTGACAATCGATGCCAAGCAAATCGAGAGTAAGTTGGGCAGACAATCGGCGGATATTTTCCTTGCGCAAAAGGAGATCCTGCAGGATTCTCATGTAATCAATGAAATGAATCGGGTGTTGGAAACAAAGCTGATCAATGCCGAGCAAGTGGTCAGAACGGTATTCCGACTTCTGGCGCGTCGATTCAGAGACCTGGCCAATGAAGTGCTCCGCGAACGTGGGGATGATATCGACGACCTGTCGCGCCGATTGTTGCTGTCATTGGCAGGCATTCACGCACACAGCCTGGAGAACCTGCCGGCCAACACGGTGCTCGTCGCCCGTCGGCTGCTGCCGTTGGACACGGTGTTTCTCTCGCGGTCATCCACCGTCGGCGTTCTGGCGGAGTTTGCGGGGCCAGCGGCCCATGCGGCCCTTCTTGCCCGAGAGTTAGGCATCCCCTGTGTGGGGGGGATCCCCGATCTTTTGGAAACGGTTTACACAGGTGACGTTGTGCTTGTCAATGGGACAACGGGGGCAGTGGTGATCAATCCAAGCCGCCAAGCCCTGCAGAAGCACAACAAGGCAATTGATTGCTCGTTCCGGACGTGAAGTTTGCCGTAAGGAAAATAAGAAAGGAGCATATTATGCAAAAAGAGACAGACAACAAAACGAATCATGACGACTCCGAAAGCAGCGGGCAAAATAAGGGTGATAACGAAAACACCGCCGGACGAAAAAATGCTGGAAGGGGTTTAGGGCGAGGTGGTGGTAAAGGTCGAAGGGATGGAACAGGAGGAGGACGCGGTCGTGGCGGTGGCGGTAGGGGTGGGCGCAGGAAATAACTTTTTCCTGTTTTTCTTCTCGATAATTTTTCATCTCAAAGGCGCCTTACGCTATCATGCTACTTAAACATAAGGATTCTTTGATGAAGGATCGAAGTCTTGAGACTAAAAACTAAAATTCTGATTTTTCTTGGCTTGCTTGCGTTTCTTGATGCAATCATCCCCATACCGATTACAGCAATGGCATTGATCATGATTTTTTTTCAAAAGCCCAAGAAATTGAAAACTTGGATTGATGAAATCTATAAACAATGACCAACAGATCGAAATCTTATTTTGAACTTCATGAGACTTGGAAGTTTGATCCAATTTGGTAGCATTAGATGAAATTTATGGCATATCGTTTTGCTTTAAAATGGAGATTAAAATGAATATTTTTATTGGAAACTTATCATACAATGTTATCGAGAGTGATTTACGTCACTCTTTTGAGGCTTATGGCGAGGTAACGTCAGCAATTGTTATAAAGGATAAGCAAAGTGGCAAATCAAGAGGCTTCGGATTCGTAGAGATGCCCGATCAAGCCGAGGCTCAATCTGCAATTGGCGCTTTGAATGGGAAGGCATTTAAAGGAAGGACGATTACCGTCAATGAAGCTCGTGACCACGATGAAGAACGGCGACGCGCGAATAGGGAAGGAAATAGACGCGGAAGAGGGCGTTACTAACTTCATATGGCTGGCTGAATCATGAAATTGAATGTGCATTCAATATATAGATATCCGAAATACACTTTAAGCCTGTAAATGATCCGCCAACCATTCTGACGTCATCTGCGCTTCGCTAACGCCGGAGAACAATTACTCCCTCCATAACGTCCATGTTACGTCGTTCTTATTCGTACTGTGGGTGAACTTGGATTTACATGTCAGGCACAGATAATCCTGTTCTTTGAATCCGCAAAGCGTTTTCCCTTTAAAAAGGCGAGGTTCATCCACTTTTGTTAAATTTTCATGCGGTCTACCACTGCGGACTTTCTTTGATTGTTTTTCACACAAAGCGCATCGTTCCATTGTAGATCCCTCCATTATTTATTTGAATATATATATCATTTTTTGCCACTTCACACAAGACGATTGCAGCGCAAAAGATTGTTTGTGACAATTGAGCACTTTTTATCCAGCAATGCAACCAACGTCCCTATTGCAACCTGCCAAGAACAATTTTTCATTTAGATTCGGCATAAATCTGAGCGGTTTGTTATTGGCAGCCTATAATTTATAAAAATTGGCATAATACAGATAAGATGATTATATTGTACTTCACAAGCCCCCTGCCGTTGTATTTATTAAGTTTGCAGCAGGCACGGATACGAAGATTCCATTTTTTGAATACCAATCTTCGATATTAATGATTTTTTTGAATGTGTAGATGAATAAAAATTAGGAGGCGATCTTGAAGCAGTTCTATGTTTTTTTAGTTGTTGTACTATTCCCGATTTTAGCTTTTTCAGAAACGCTATTTTTGAAGGATGGTACTAATATTAACACCAACATATATTGGGAAGAAAATCAGGATAAAATCGGATATTTTTTAGGTGGAAAACCAAAGTATATAAAAAAAGATTTGATTGATTGGAATAAAACAAAAGAGAAACATGCTTTAACCAATAATGAGGAAGATATTTCTAATAATTCTATTTTTAATGAAAAAAATATGGATAAAAATAGCATCGTCGAAGATATGAAATTGTATCTAAAATCAATTGATATAATTAATAAATATGGTAGTCCAGAAACATTATCAAAAACAAATAGTGTTCGATGGGTAGCATATTTCCCAAAAGGTGATTTTACCATAATTACAGATAAAAAAAGTAATACAATCCTTAAAGTAATAAACGGGAGAGGATTTTAATAGATTTATTTTTTACCTGCAGGAATGGTTATCAGCGAAAGATCCTTCTGACCGCCGGATTCTGTCAGTGAAAAAAGGATCATCAGAAAAGCAAAAGCCCGTTTCGATTTAAAGTCACGGTCGTCCACCCAGAACCAATGGTCTCTGTATTTCATCGTCGTATAGGCGTCGACGGGTTTATCGATGCCGCTGTTGATTCAGCAAGGACCACCGGCCGGATCTGAAACAGATGGTAGTTGGCGCCGTGATCAACGACAAGGGTTGTCCGATCTGCTGCGCGATGTGGCCTGGAAACATCACCGATGTCAAAACACCTAACTCTTTGGATTTGTATGTTTAAAATTATTAAGGATGGATAATATTTATTTTGTAAACAAATATTTAACTTGCTTTGTGTGGAAAAAAGGTTAGTATATAGACATTCAATCATGTCCTGTCTATTTTATTTCACTTCAGGGCAGTTCCTCTCTGCAGGTTAACACCATTTGCCCAAATGGCACCCTCCAGTTAGCGACATTGAGAATTGTATAGGCACGATAATCCTTTAAAATTTGAGAAAGGAGGATGTTATCATGGCCAATGGAAAAGTTAAGTGGTTCAATGACCGTAAAGGGTTCGGGTTCATTGAGCAGGAAGACGGAACAGATATTTTTGTTCATCATTCAGCAATCAATGCAACGGGTTTCAAATCCCTCAACGAGGGTGACCAAGTATCATTTGATGTAGAACAGGGACCGAAGGGCCCTTCCGCAACAAATGTGACAGCAGTATAGAATATTACAGTCAGCCAACAGGCATCCTTTTGAGGGATGCCTCGGCTTTTACATTCTTTAACCATCGACTTTTTAACGGTACATCAGTTGATTGCAGCCTCATTGTCAAGCTTCTAATTAAGCAGAAAACACCCGCCGTTTCAAGGCCGAAGAAAAAAGTCGGAATCGAGGCATAATATGAGAAAGGTGATCAATAAATTAAAGGAAGAGGTCAATCGATAACTCTCCTTGAGAGGAGATCAAAACGGATATATCTCCACTTATCCCGATTCACAAAAAAACAACAATCCGGCAGATTTCTTCCGCAATTATCCAAAATCCGATTACGACTCATCCTACTGAAGTATATATTTTGTGTTGTTAACCGTCGTGATAGTCCATAACAATCTTTTGAATAGACGATAATCACTTTAATACGCTCACCGTCATCAATCATCTATAAGCGGCAAGGCGAATTATTATTCCTTCCTGTGAGTCGGCCAATGACCATTCGCGATAAGGTCCATGTTAATAAAATAAGACCGCGATTTACATTTTAATATCACAAATAAAGCATAACCAAATGAAATATTTACCGTTTACACGAAAGAATTATCATAAGATAAGGCAGATAAAAAAGCTGAAAAAAAACGCCGTCTCCGATATTGATGTCGTTTCTATGGTTTTACCCTTTAAGACTAACAATTATGTGGTGAATGAATTAATTGATTGGGACAATGTTGAGCATGATCCTTTGTATATGATTAATTTTCCCCGGAAAGAAATGATTTCCCAAAAGAACTTCGATCTGGTCTCCAGCATGTTAAAAAACGGAACCGATAAATCCCTCATTAGTCGGACGATCAAGAAAATTCAGCTTGGGCTTAATCCACACCCGGCAGGCCAACTTAAATGCAATGTTCCGGAGTTGGATGGGAACAGAGTTGATGGAATCCAGCATAAATACAGGGAAACCGTGTTGCTGTTTCCAGCCCAGGGGCAGACCTGTCATGCCTACTGCACATTCTGTTTCAGATGGCCGCAGTTCATCGGAATGAGTGATCATAAGATCGCATTGAAACAAGCTGAATTGTCCGCCTCATATCTCAGCATGCATCCTGAAGTTACGGATGTGCTGATTACCGGTGGAGATCCCATGGTGATGAAGGCCGAACGACTGGAAACCTACATCGATGTCCTGCTGAATTCGGGTATATCCAACCTAAAAACAATACGGATAGGGACTAGATCACTCTCCTTCTGGCCTTACAGATTCCTGACGGACGGAGATTCAGATAAGATTTTGGAGCTTTTTAGAAAAGTGGTCGATTCTGGAATTCATCTTTCCATAATGGCGCATATCAATCACCATCGGGAGATGGGAACCGTTGCCTTTCGGGAGGCAGTGAAACGCATCAGACAAACGGGTGCGTTAATCAGATCGCAATCCCCGGTTCTCAATCATGTAAACGCTATCCCCTCTGTCTGGAAAAAAATGTGGGAGGATCAGGTGAATATAGGCATCATTCCATATTATATGTTTGTACCCAGAAATACCGGTTCCCATAGGTTTTTTTCCATTCCTTTGGTTGATGCGTATCGTATATTCAGAAAGGCATTTAGTCATGTAAGTGGAATGGCAAGAACGGTCAGGGGGCCAAGTATGTCAGCACGCCATGGGAAGATTAAGATCGATGGGATTCCTGAAATAAACGGGAAAAAATACATCGCCATGTCTATTATTCAGGGTCGGTCCGCCAACTGGGTGAAAAAGCCATTTTTTGCTGAATTTGATGAAAGTGCGTGTTGGATTGATGAATTGAGGCCTGCCTTCGGAGACAAAACGTTTTTTTTCGTTGGAGATAAAGAATCCGACTTCAGAATAGGTGACGATTTCGATGACGCGGCAGCAACCAATCCCATGAGACTGCGGCAATCTGCTAACGGGTCTCCCTTTTTGGATTGCGTCAATCAATATGCATAAAGCACATTCTCCAAGAGAAACTGATCGATATCTTATTACTTTTCAATCAAATTTAGGCGAAATTCATAAAAAATGATCTTATTGCAGAAACATGAAAATGTAGCAAGCCCATTGACTTCAAACTTGAATGCGGATTACCGAAAACGAGATATACAGTACAATTGCTTTAAGGCTGCAGCGGAATTCATACAGCACCTTCGAGTCAAGGATTACTTCGGACAGCATCGACTCGTGCATGGAAATCTGGCTTCTTTAAATCAGGATAAACCTGTAAATCATGCCTGGCTTGAAGAGCTTGACTTTGTATACGACATCAGCAATGGACATAAACGACTATTATTAAAAGAAGACTACTATCTTAACGACACGATCACGGGTGTTAAGAAATACACGATTCATCAAGCGCTTAAACTGATTAAATCCCATGGCAATTGGGGTCCATGGGAGTGATCCATTAGTATGTTATCGCGTTATCTATCATCGACACTCTACCATTATGAAAAATGTTTATATGTTAAATAGACGACCTAACCTTTGCCAAAGTGAGCGATAGGGAAAGGTATGCAGCGCTATAACATCTTTCATCGTACCTACTACAACTTCTCCGGTCTTGTAAGCCTCGGCCCACACACGTTGCGCCTGCGTCCAAGAGAAGACCATGATCTTCGAATTGAATCATCAACGCTAACGATCACGCCGCCAGCTTCCTTGCTTTGGCACAGAGACGTGGAAGGCAACTCGGTTGCCGTCGCCACTTTCGATTTACCCACCAACCAGCTTGTCGTTGAGAGCGATGTTGTTATCTGTCAGTATAATGAGACACCACTGGAATTTCTGGTTGCCGATTACGCAATAAATTGGCCTTTTATCTATCAATCAGATGACACCATCTTGCTGGCACCCTATATGGCCATTCAGGAAAACAGGAATAGGATACAGCTGGATGAATGGATTGTAAACTGTTGGCAGCCTGGCGAAAAAATTGAGACATACACGCTGCTGAATCGGATTTGCACCCGCATTTATCAAACGCTGAAATATCAAATTCGTGAGGAACCCGGTGTACAAACAGCAGAGCAGACACTTGCATACGGTACCGGCTCTTGTCGTGATTTTGCAGTCCTGTTCATGGAAGCGATGAAATCATTGGGTATCGCGTCGCGATTTGTCAGCGGGTACCTTCATGCAAAGCCATCAACAGCCAATTTTGGTGCCACACATGCTTGGGCCGAAGTGTACCTGCCCGGCGCAGGCTGGAAGGGTTTCGATCCTACCATTGGAAAGATTGTTGGAACCGACCACATTGCCGTTGCAGTGGCAAGACTACCTGAAACAGTCTCACCAATATCAGGAACATTTTTCGGGACTCAAGGAACACGGCTCGATGTCGGTGTATGGGTAACGAAAAGCTAATCAGAGAACCATGCCCATGTTATTTGATCAAGATTGCCATAATTCATCCCTTTCACTGGAGGAGAAATATCATGGCGCATAAAAATTGATGGTCTCGTAATATTTTCACCAAGCCAAAGCCTGAATGATGGCTTTATGGCGTGATGCTCCACTTTGAGTGAGCGAATCGAAACTATTTTTTCCCGGAAATCAGATGGAAGGATTGTAAGCATTCAGGGGGCATTTTGCATATTTAACCCCAGTTATAACCATTGGAAAACATAAGAAAAAACAATACAATGACAACTATCTGAAATAATTGATAAAATCGATAGGTCTTTTGTTTTACCTATGACAAAGTGCTTTTCATGGTACTCAAAAGACCCTTCTCAGAACTCGATTGGTTACAGACACCAGAGATGGTGCGGCATTATATTATTAGACCAAATTCGGCTAAGTCCTTTTTTATTTGTAGCCATTTTTTTTGGAAACACCGATTAAGGCATCCTCCAAAGCGTCAGAATATTATCGATAATTGAAAAAAATGACGCGATCATGGGTATCAAATTTTCAGCACGATATTAACCTATCAATATAATTAATAATTACAAACTAACAAGCGTGGCATGGTTCTTGTTTAGATAGAGTAGAACAACTCAGTCACCATGAGGGGACCATGATCGATCAAACAGGCATGACCATTGAAGCCTACCTGAGACAGACGGGAATCAAGACCCGGATACTTGCCGGCTCACAACCACTCGAAAGCGCGTCAGCATCCACTTTTGATGTACTGTTACAGGCGGCTCGGTCAACGGACCAACCGGACAAGACCAATGGCCAAGGAGCAATGACCATTTCGGATTATTTAAGTGCATGCAAGGGCCAATCGACAATGCCGGCATCTTTGAACCGGTCGTCCCTGCCTGACGACATGCTTGGCAACATGGAGAAATCATCAACCCGTCTCTGCCGTGGCCAGCCAACTGATCATCTTCGGCCCTCCGTGAAAGAAGGCCGGTCGGACGTGTCCTCCCCCCATGGGGATCAGTCCGATGATAATCACATCCGTCCAGACATTCATCAGAGCATCCGCAACGCGGCAACAAAATACGCTATTTCCGAAAAACTGATCCAAAGTGTGATTCAAGCGGAGTCCAATTATCGGTCGGATGCGGTCTCCCCCGCAGGGGCGCAGGGATTAATGCAACTCATGCCCGGCACGGCCAGGGAGCTTGGGGTAAGCGATCCTTTTGATGTCGATCAAAATATCGATGGGGGCGCCCGGTACTTGAGAAAAATGCTTGATCGCTTTGGTGGCGACATCAAGCTGGCCTTGGCAGCCTACAATGCAGGTCCTGGAACGGTGCAGCGCTACAATGGCAATGTGCCCTACCAGGAAACACAAACCTATATTCAGCGCGTTCTTTCCACCATGGCCGCCTTGGGTGAAACCATCGGCTGATGGTCAGATTGGCCTTCGATCGAAGAATGAAAGCCTCACGCAAAGACGCTAAGCCGCAAAGAAAAAAAATTCAACCGCTCACGACCAGATCGATAGCGGTGGATGTCGTTTGTGGGCATGCCTGCAACCCGTTTGCCACCGTCTTCGCGTTCTTTGCGGCTTTGCGTGAGAGCCATTTTTGGAGTCCACAACCTTCGCCGCAGAGCGCAGTCTATGGATATCGCAACAGGTCACGCATCCTTGAGAATCTGCTCGAGATACAGCCGAGACCGCTGGCGGGCCTCACTGGAGATGGTGACCCGATCGACCACCCCGAACGGCGGATCGCTTTCCCCGCCCTCGAGATAGTTGGAGCTGCGAATGCCTATCTCTCGTACCAAAGGAGCGATTCTTTGGTTATCCACAATGATGTAAGGAATTGTGTCGTCCATTGCCGTTTTCCGTCCATATGTCGGATTATTTCCGACTTATGCTTAGTTTACGAAGGTGGAATAAAGGCAAGTAACGATGAGGTGTGACGACTACTGAAGAGGCTCAATAATTAGGTCCATACACAATCCTAATATTGCAGAAATCGGAGGCAATCATCTGCAATGCACCTCCGCAGACAAAAGCATCCGACTCGCCCGAAGGCTGAAAAGCCAAAATAAGAAGAGAATTCCATGGATTTTACTTATCATGTATTTTCATTCTACTCCTGTAATTCTCATATATTCTAAACGCCCTGTTTCCGACCGCCAATGCATCGACAGGTTATGGCCCAGCGCAATCGGTACGATGATCGTTTATCTCAAAGGGCGTATTCCTTTCAGTTGTTTTATCACATCAATTCCCATGTCACATGCCAGGTTCAAATCTTGGTATTCCACAGTCGATGTTTTAATAGCGGGTAATCTCGTATCTCTTGTTGTCAAAGTGATCCTGAAATTTATGCTCGTTCCAGATGTCATCTTTCTGGTTGGTTGCTAATACGTATTAATGTTCAATTTCGCTTTAGGAAGAATATACGGCATTTTGAGAATTCGACAATGTGAGCCGGTTGGCGGCTGGGCGGTAGGTAAAAACTACCATATGTGAAACCTAAAGTATCCTATAGCCCCAATAGCAGGGTCGCCAGCGCAGCGAACAATACGCATACGGCCATAATCAGACAATCCACAGCAGATCTGAAAGTGATTTTTGGAAAGCAACGCATAGTCCAGTGTCGAGACAAAGACCTCGATTCTGGCCGGAGAGGCCGCAGTTGTGACCCTGGCAGCATTTGCGATTCATTCGTCGAAGGCAAGAATTCTGTGCATCCGGGCACACAGGAAAGGCCATGATTCATGTTAGCCATCGGGGATTTGAAGTCCATGACCATCTGCTCGGGTTTATTCATGTCTTCACCTCAATTCTCTGCAGATCAATAGTACCTTTCCGATGATGCGTACACGATCCATTTCCTCATCGGACAAATAAATCGGTGTATATTCTTTATTGTCACTCAGGAGCACGAGTTTTCGTGGATGTTTTTCAATCCGTTTGATCATTATCGTGTCCTCAACCCCCACGGCATAAACGGTGCCAGCAATAATATCAGTCTGGGATTGGTCAATGAGCACGGTATCTCCGTCTTTAATCTCTGGCGCCATGCTGTTCCCAAATACATCCATCAAGACCATACGGTCTTTGGCCCCCTTGTTTTGCAACCACGCCGTTTTGAATGAAAAATGGTCTTCTACCCGATTGCCCACTTCGAAAGATCCGGCACCGGCACAAAGCCTGGCCTGGACCTTCGGCACCGCAAAAAACGCGTCATCCTCACTATTGATAGGCCGAACCCGTTCCGGGCCATCTCCGCCTTCCAACCAGTCGGGATTCAACCCATGCTCACGAAAAAGAGTCAGCAGCCAATTGGCGGGAACGGAATTGTTTTTCCGTGCCTGGGTGATGGAAGACCGGTTGACCTGTAAAAGGGCTGCCAGCTCAGAAAGGTTTTTTATGCCCAGGGCACTGGAGACACGATCAAAAAATGTCTGAAATTGGTTTTTCATATATATTCCAATGGCTGGTTGATTTTTATTTGTATAATACAACACCCTGTTAAGTTTTTACAACAAATATTTTGCAATTGTGAATTATGCGATTAAAAATTTGGTTCGCCCCTCCAAAACGCCAACAATTCCACCAAAAGGACATGGGTAAATGAAATCGGTTGATTTCTTAACCCATTATTAAATAAGTACAGAATAAGAAGTAAAAATTATTTCAAGACAGAAGTAGATGCCATGTTGAATGTCTATCCTTTCAGACAAAAGCCCGGCTATTGCGGCCCGGCATCGTTAAAAATGGTGTTGGGCTTTCTGGGCCTTAAAATCTCTGAAAAAAAACTGGCGTTGATATCCGGCTGCACCCCGTCCAGCGGGATCGGGGCAGAGGGTCTGGTGTGTGCCGCCAAGAAGCTCGGCTTCCGCGCCCGTGTAAAGGATTTTTCAGATCTGGCAGATATCCGCAAGTGGGTCAACCGTAAAAAGATACCGGTCATCGTCGATTGGTTCGCCTTCGAGGGTGGCCATTATTCGGTCGTCAGCGGCATCGACAGGGAGAATATTTACCTTGAAGACCCGAGCCTGGGTCATCGGCGGGCGCTGAAGCTGTCGACTTTCATGCGGCTATGGTTCGACTTCCCAAATGATTACCTGAGGTCCAAAGACGAATTGATCATCCGGCGGATGATCATCATCGATAGGCGTATCCGTGATGAACAGTACAGGAAAACCGCCGGCTACTATGGGGAATTGAAGAAACTGGCGGCCGGACGGCACGATATTCAAGTCAAACGTCACCGTCTTGAGCAGCGTGATGCCGGATTCGATTTTTACCGGATCATCTCGCGCGGCGCCAAGCCGAACGATCGATTCATGCTCATCCGCGCCGGAATCCACGGAGACGAAGTGGCCGGCCCGTTGACCATCATCCGCTATTTTAACCGCATCTTCGACTATGCCCACAAACGCGGCGTCAAGCTTATCGTCTATCCGCTCGGCAATCCGGCAGGCTACGACGCCCGGCAGCGCTACAACACCGACAACGGCGAAGAATCCGGAGCCAATAACGATTTCGTGCGCTACGAGCTCGATAGTGGAAACCGGGTCGATGACATCCGCCGGGGCGCTAAATTCAAGCGATGGTACTGGTCCTCGGACAGCCGGCTGCATCTGAATCTGCCGGCCGAAACGGGCCTCATGCACCACCTTCTGCGGCGCGATCCACTGGAAAACATCGTCGCGGCCCTCGACCTGCATCAGGACAACATCTCCCGGACCGACATGGCCGCCGCCTACCACTACGCGTTCGGGGATCTCCCGGTTTACGGCCGCATCGTGGAGGCGATCCGTAAAACCGTGCCGATTCTATCCCACAAAGTGATCCGCGCCGGCCAGGCCAGCGGCATGCGGACGGACAAGGACGGCTTCATCGTCCGGCATGACGGCACCTTGGGCGACCTGCTCTACCGCCTGGGGGTGGCATATCCGGTAACGGCCGAAACCACCGGAAACACACCCATCGATTTAGCCTGCCAGGTCAACTGGCTGTGGATCAAGGGGCTGATCGATCTGGTGGCCAAAAAGCGAGCCACCGTTAAGAGGCCATTTGCCGACGAGGTCGTCCAGCCGCTTAAAAAAAACGTGTCCGGGCATCGCCTGATCAAGGCCGGCCGTGTGATGACCGATGCCGGCGTTCATCCCATCTACGCGGCCTTGACCCGGAATTACCCTGGCGATCTTCCCCGCATCATCCTCTCGGCCGGAATTCACGGCGAAGAGCCGGCCGGGGTTTACGCCCTCCTGGAGTTCATGAACCAGGGCATCAACCGATACCTGGGACATTTTTCATTTTTGATCCTGCCCTGCCTCAATCCGTACGGCTTCACCCGCGGTGTGCGTTACGGCAGTGATGCAGCCGATCTGAACCGATCTTTCGGAGGTGGTGCCGACCTGCCGGAAGTCGCTGCCGTCAAGGATTTGCTCGACCGGTTTCCCGGCCCCTACCACCTAGCGATTGACCTGCATGAAACCGACACCTATATGCCGCGAAGCGAAGCGTTTTCGGTCGAGGATATTCCGGACGGCTTCTATCTGTACGAAACCACCCCCAGCGGACAGCCGGTTCTCGGCCCGGTGATCCTGAAAGCCCTTTCCACCGCCGGCTATCGCATCACAAGGCGCCGGTCGGTATACGGTGCCGAATGCCAAAATGGCCTAATCACCTCCACGTCACCCGATGCGCCCGATTACCCGACACTACCCGAATTCAACAGCACGATAGACTGGTATATGTTCAAAAAACACTATACACACCATTCCATCACAACCGAAACGCCCACCGCCTGGCCCCTCAGACGACGGATTGCCGCACACAAAAAAGCGCTGATCTGTGCGCTCGATCAGCTCAAAAAAAGACTGTAGCGTCAGGCGCGACAATCTTAAACCGATGTGCCCATCATCCCCACTTAACCGACAAGAAAAGTCTCACGCAAAGACGCTAAGACGCAAAAAAATGCTTTAAAGGCACCCTTCGCGTTCTTCGCGGCTTCGCGTGAGGCAGAGAGAATGGAGCAAGGGCAGATCGGGACTATTCCATCGCCCAATACGGCCTGAACCAGGTGCAAGAACCGAAACCGGGCCTTTAGCTCAGCACCGTCGCCAAGGCTGGATAAGTGAAAAAGATAAAATGGGTGGTGTTGAGGCCAAAGTGGGTCATAATGCTGGCATCGATGCTTCCGGTGCGCTGGAAGATGATTCCATACCCCCACCCGGCCGCCGTGGCCAGGATCACGTACTTTAAATCCGCCGCCGAAATGGGCCAGTCCAAAACATACAGCCGCTGCGCCCAAGGCTAACCAGGCACCATTACGGAAACGATTTAATGACCGTTCCAGGTGCCGCTGTATAATACCGCGAAACAGGGCTTCCTCCGAAACGCAGGTAAAAAACAGGTTGGTCCACATCCAGACCCATCCGGAAGCCGGCCTTTTGGCATCCAGTCGGGCAAGGCCCCTGCCCCATAAATGGAAAACCCAAACAAGACAATCGCCCAGTTTGGTTTAAAATTATTTTGCAAGTTTAAACCGGATACGCAGCACCCCATCCTCAAAACTGGTGGTGGTAATCCTGAATTTACCAATCTCACCGGTGGATGAAACATGCTCGCCAATACACGGGCAGGCATCGTAGTCCCCCATATGGACAATGCGAACATCCGCTGTTACCGCGTCCGGCAACCGCTGTGTGTTATAACGGTTCTCGGCCGTCTCTTTCGAAACAAAGGATTCCGTGACCGGCAAATCTGAATCGATGACCGCGTTGACTCTGGCCTGGATGTCCGTCACTTCTTCATCATTCAGTGCATGGTCAAAATGGTAATCACACTTTGACTTCTTGCGTTCGATATGGGCCGAAAAACATCGGCCGCAGTCATACCGACTCACCATGGTCTGGTTGAGGATGTGCTCCGCTGAATGCATGCGTTTGTCAGGTTGTTTCTTCAAATCGTTGAGCTCCTTTATTATTCCGGGCCTCACGCGAAAACGCCAAAGCCGCAAAGTATTTTTTTCAGGCCTTTCTTTGCGTTCTTCGCGGCTTCGCGTGAGACACCCGTTACACCTTCAAATGCGGGTCACCACCCGGCGGAGACCAGAATTGAACGTCGCCGCACCAGAAGTGAATACAAAAAAAAGCAATATTTTTCAATCCACGAGGCAGAATAGTCAGATAGATTCATTGGCGGTTGACACTGCCAAAGGAGGATTGAAAAGATGAAATGCGTAATTGTGGTTGACCATACCCTGCCCCTGGGACTGATTGCCAATGCATCGGCGGTGCTGGCGATGAGTATCGGAAACCAGATCGATGGTATTGTCGGTGAGGATGTGATGGACCGGGACGGTTCACTGCACCGCGGGATTACACAGGTCTCCATTCCTGTTTTAAAGGGCGATGCCCAACGGATTCGCGTCCTTCGAGGCCGGCTGGAGGAATTGGGCAATGGGGAGCTTTTCTTTGTGGACTTTTGCGACGTCGCCCAACGATCCAAAGACTATGGGCATTATGCGTCGCAACTGCAGCAGACACCGGCAGATGGGCTCAATTACCTGGGCATTGGCATATGCGGTCCGGATCGGACGGTAAATTCGTTGACCGGCAATATGGGACTGCTGCGCTGAACGCTTGCACTGGACTGGCCTGCCGGCAGGCCAGTCCTTTCCCGCAAACTGGATACCGGATCAAGTCCGGCATGATAAGCCGGGTCCTTTCAACGATGCCGCTCGGTCTGCTGTTGAACTGAAAACGTATTTTATGTTTTTCTCACCGTCTCGACCCAGGTTTACAGAATTCTCTGCGCCCATAGCTTATGTTGAATTGGCGCCGGTGTGAGATATCGTCCGCCGAAAAAATGCCTTTTAAAGAACAGAGCAGTCAATACTTCAAATACTTCCCATGATAGGTTCCCACGCAAAGCGCATCCCCGTCAACTTAAGCACGTGTGAAAAGCCGTTTTTCGTATAGCTCCGATGCTCCGCGTGGGAGCGCGTACCACTGTTTACCTTAATGGGTCCCAAGCGGAGCTTGAGAACCCGTTAAGGTAATGGAGAAGCCCGATATCCATGTGAGCTTAATGCTGGCCCGGGAGGCATGAGGCATCTTGACATATTCTCGCTATTTTCTTGATCTTTTTTGCCTTTTGGAAAACTTCATAGGCTTGGCTGCTTCATCTTTGGATCGGGAATTTGGCTGAACAGGCATCATTGTTTTAACGGCATTTCCTCAAATCGACCCAATAAACCGAATATACCGAAAAATGATTAAGATTCATTTAAAAAAATTTCAGACACCTTGATAAAAAACAGCAATGTGACTAATTTGGGTTGAGTTTAAACGATAAAATTTTTCCTAAATGCCATATCGATCTTGACAGAGAGTATTGACAGTTGGCAAAAAGTGAGTGATCCAAGCATCTATCAAAACGCCGTTCGATCGATTCGAACGGATGGGTATCGTTGATAGCCATATCGCTTGTAATCCATGCAAACCAGACAGGAGTGATTCATGCAAAAGTTCTTAACCAAAGGCAGTTTGGCCATCGTTATCATATTCCTCATGGCGTGCGCGTCGTCGCCGCCATTGCTTGATGCCGTCTACTATCAGGATTATGACAAAGTCGTTGCATTAATTGAAAAAGGCGAACAGGATATCAATGGCAAGGACAACTCGGGCCGTACCCCGTTGATCATTGCCGCATACTATAATTACGGCCCCATCCTGGAGTATTTGGTGGAACACGGGGCCGACCTGGATGCAGTGGATTCAGCCGGCAAGACAGCGCTGCATCATACGGCTCACTACCGGTCCTTTGAAAACACGAAAATATTGCTCGAAAAAGGGGCCAACCCCAATATCCAGGATACGGAAGGCAACACACCCCTTTTGGTTGCAACATATGGAAACAATGCCGATATCGTCAAACTCTTGTTAGCATATGGCGCGTCCACTGACATTCGTAACAAAGCCGGGTACACCCCCATCACCTATGCGCGTCAGCATCAATACGAAGAAATCGGCACACTGTTGAAACCGATTCAATAATTTTAAAACAATGAATATCCTCGTTCTTGGCGCCGGCCTGATTGGCGCGCCCATGGCCAGGGATCTGGCTTTGGATCGTGAAAATACGGTCACCGTGGCCGACATCAGCCAAAGCGCCCTTCAACAAATAGCAACATCCGGTGGCATCCAGACCGTGCGGGCCGATCTTACGGACGCGAAGGCACTGGACCGGATTCTGGCGCCCTGTGCCATGGTGATCAATGCCGTTCCCGGGTTCATGGGGTATGCCACCTTGAAAGCCATCATCGAGGCCGGAAAAAATGTGATCGACATCGCCTTTTTTCCCGAGGATCCGTTTGCCCTGGATGAACTGGCCAAACGTAAAGGGGTCACAGCTGCTTTTTCCCATGTGGCAGCTGAAACCGGACGATGTGGATTACACCATCATGCAAGTCATGGTCCAAGGCCAAAAAGGCGGCCGGCAGCGTTGTTATACCTGGAATCTATTTGATCGGAGTGATCCATCAACAGGGGTTCACTCAATGGCCCGCACCACCGGATACACGGCTACGGTTACAGCCCGTCTGGTCGCCGGCAGACACTTTGTTCAGACCGGCATCATCCCTCCTGAGCGCATTGGCATGGATCCGGCGTGCATGACCTTCATCCTGGACGGGCTGGCCCAACGCGGGGTCATCTATGAGGAATCCGTTAAGGAAGGATGAAAATCGTGTAAGCGGCAGTGCGTGAGCGCGAAAAAACGCCTTCTCCCTGACGCGATTGGAGCCTGGTTTGAAAAGTCTGGATCAGGCCCGATGACAAGGCGGCAAACGGCTTAAAAGCGGAGCATATATGCAATATGTGAGCATTTTAAGCCGGTTGCCAGCGCCGTTAGCGGGTCTGAGGCGGGATTTTCAAACAGGCTGCTAAAGGATCTGACTGAGAAACAGCTTGGTCCGCTCATGCGTGGGGTCGGTAAAAAAATGCGCCGGCGTCCCCTCCTCCACAATCGCACCGGCGTCCATGAAAATCACCCGGTCGGCGACTTCACGGGCAAATCCCATTTCATGGGTCACGACAACCATGGTCATCCCCTCACGGGCGAGGGTTTTCATGACCTCCAGCACTTCACCGATCATTTCCGGGTCCAGGGCCGAGGTCGGTTCATCAAACAGCATCACCTTGGGATCCATGGCCAGGGCCCGGGCAATGGCCACGCGCTGTTGCTGCCCGCCGGACAGTTGGTCAGGATACACATTGATTTTATCGCTGATGCCGACTTTTTTCAAAAGCGCCATGGCCTTTTCCGTTGACTGGCCATGGGAACGTTTGCGCACCACTTTCTGGGCCAGGGTTACATTTTCCAGAACCGTCTTGTGCGGAAAAAGGTTAAAGGACTGGAACACCATGCCGACTTCGGCACGCACCTTGTTGATATCGGTTTTGGGATCCAGAATATCGATGCCATCGATATAGATATGACCACGGGTAGCATGTTCCAACCGGTTGATACATCGCAGAAAAGTACTTTTACCGGATCCGGAGGGGCCGATCACCACCACCACTTCACCGGGCGTGATCGTTGCACTGACATCTACCAGGGCATGGATTTCATGGGGTGCATAAAACGTCTTATAAACATTTTTTGCCGTTATCACGACGCTGCCAACCTCCTTATTCATTAAAAATGCGGAATAGTGCTATTTCTTCCACTCCAGGCTCAACATCCATCTGTTGAATACTTCTTCATAAAAGCCGTCACCCTTGCATTGCAGTAAAAAATTATTCAGAAAGTTTAAAAAATCCGGGTCCCCCTGGTTGACCGCCCACCCCAATGGTTCATAGGTGAACGGCCGGTCCAGAAAAACGGTTTTACCCTTACCGTGCTTGGCGTACAGCACACCGATAAACGGCTGGTCGTAGACCAGCGCATCTGCCTTGCCATTGATCACCGCCATACCAGCATCGGTCTCGGTTTCGAATCGTTGGTAGGTGGCTTTAGGAAGCAGCTGTTTGATCGTATACTCTCCCATACTGATCATGCGCGACGCAACAATGTACTTTGGATCGTCAAGTGCTTTGTAGGACTTGACGCTGTCTTTATGTTTGTTGTTCAAAAGGACAGCCTGCCCGATAACAATATACGGATCGGCAAAAGCAACCTTCAGGTTTCGCTTCTGGGTAATGGTCATTCTGCCCATGATAATATCGATCCGGTTGGCCAGCAGGGCGGGAATAAGGCCCTCCGAGGCGGTATTGACGGGAACGAATTTAACCCCCATGGCCTTGGCCAGTCGATGCCCGAAGTCGATATCAAAGCCAACGTATTTACCGGCCGTGGTGGTGATCGCAAACGGTCCGTGGCCCGACTCGAATCCCACGCGCAACTCGCCGCGCTGAAGTATTGTATTGATATGGGATGTTTTTTCAAGATGACGATCTGCAGCATTGGCACTACCCATAGCAACAACCAGTTCAGCAGCGATCAACAGGATGCCCAACCAAAATCTTTTCATGTCTGTCTCCGTATCTGAAAGAAGAAATAAGAACTGCCAGCTCAACATCCGCTCCAAAGAAATGGGTTACTATAGTTTATATATCAGATGGGCGCAAAGGAAAGATTTGATTGGTAGACATGCCATGCTGCCACGGCATTGATTGACAACTTCCAATATATCTTTTTTATTGGATGGCGCGGTTAAAAAATACGTTCAGGGCTTGAGCCGGCAGGCCAGACGCCAGGCCATCATGGCAACGATCAACACACCACCCAATAGAACGGACCACAATACAAGCTGGCGGGTGGGCAGCGGCTTTGACTGCGGGGTCAAACGGCTGGCACCGCCCAACTCAAAGACCGTGCCGTCGGGAAACACCCAGCGCTCGATTCCATGTTCTTGCTGCCGGTTGATACTGTCCACCAGGGTCGCCACATTGGTTTTCAACGGCTCGGCCCGGGTACTGCCAAATGCGAGGGTGAAGGGGCCATGCCCCCTGGCGATGAAAAACAGGTCATGGGGGCGATAGCCGATTTCAAGCCGGGGTATCGATTGACCGATGGTACTTTCGCTGGCGTTGACCGTCAGCCACCAGTAGCGATCCATGGTCGCCGTCACCGGCTGCGGCGCGCTGGTCAACGCTGTACCCTGGACATCAATACGATAAAACAGGCCGCTGCACCGATTGCGCCATTCTCTCTGGCGGTGATGGCGAGATGCCAGCTGTGCATCGGCCATGCTGTTGGGTTGGTCAAACACAAGATTGACCCGGTCCACGGGAAATGCGCCCCCTGTATCGTAAACATACCCCCCCTTGGCCTCGTCGGCTTGCCGTCCTGCAACGGTCAAAACCGCCCGCACCGGGTTGGGTCCCTCGGCAATGGAGCGTCCCTGAATAGAACGAACGGCAATCGGCGGCCCCTCGTTCAACTGACGCAGACGCAGGTAAGGTTTGAGGGTGGGAGAAAAGGTGATCGTATTGTTTCCAAGTCGATGGCCGCCATACTGGATGTCGGAAATCACGGCGCGTGACTTGAGCCGGGTCCAGTCGACCAGATCGTCGCTGGCCTCCACAGATAGAAAGACCATCCGGTTCATGGTTCCGGGCTGCCAATCCAGCCGCAGCTCAGCCAGATTGATGTCCATCTGGCTCAAATCGATGAGAATGGTCCGCGTGGATGACTGGGATTGTGTTTGCTGCGTCTGGGGCTGGATGCGCACGATGGTTCCGTCGGGTCCGGTACGAACATATACGCCATAGTCAGCGGCGGATCCATCCCCATCATCAGGAATCGGAAAATAAGGCAACTGTCGCCAGGGCGTCTGTGCCGACTGGCTCTGAGCGAAGCGAAGCAGATGCGGAACCGGTTCGCCATCGGCATTGAAAACGCGAATGTCTCCCAAATCCACTCGATACACGGTTTTGTATACCGGCTCCGGAACACTGACGGCCGCCACGGCAACCCCGGCAGGCACCCGGATTTTGAGCCCATAAGCGAAATCATTCATGGTCACCGGATTGGCCAGTGCCAGGACGGGCACCCCAAGCCAGACCAAGAAAACCAGACAGCCCCATCTTTTCATGAACGGATTCCTTTCGATGCTGCCGGTGGCAACGGCGTAAAAAAGCCGATCACCAGCATCAAGATGCCCACGGCCAAAAAGGAGACAATACGGGAAATGGTGCCCGACCCCGACAAATCGACAACAAACAGCTTGATCACAACGACCGCCAGCAGACCGGCCCCTGAAAACCATATGTTGCGGAGGCACAGTCGATGGGCTGCGATCATGCCACCCAGCGCCACCAGCCCCCATAAAACAGACACCGCGGCATGAAACAGGTTGGCGCGCAGCATGGCCTCCCACACATAGGGGACCGACGCAAATGTATGGACGCTGCGGGCCACCACAGCCGTCAACCAGAAAAGCATACACAAGGCGGCAACGGCCCCCATGCTAAGCGGTGTGATTTTAAGTGGTAAATGATCCGTCTGCCGGCATGCGTATACAATCCAGTTGATCATGACCAGGAAAACAAACACCTGTACCAGATCAAGCGGGTTAAACAGCGGCAGGTAGGGCAGTGGCCGGGGATTTCCACTCGATGAGAGGCTCAGTACCGACCAGGCCACAAGGCCGGCCGCCAACAATTGGGGAAACCATGCCTGACTGGCAATGGAAAAAGCCGCTGAGGGCCATTTGAGCCGTTGGCCCAGTCGCATGGCCCCGTAAAGAACGGCCGCCGGCACGCTGCCCCAGGCGATCAATCGCCAAACGGGAGTGCCATCGGCCACCCGATCCATCATCCAGCCCGCTTCCCAACTGAACAGCACCGTAGCCAACAAGAGGCCGGTCGTATGCCATACCACACACAGCGTCGCCGGCCACGCCGCATCCATTACATATAAGAGATAGACATGCACGGCAAACAATACCGGCCAGAGCACCGCCCACCATCCCTGAAAGGGGTGGTGCAGATAGTATTCCTGGCTGAGCAGCGCGCCGGCCAGGATCATGGCCGGCAACAGCCCCATGGCGGGAAACCGGATCCCATTCCAATCCAGCCGCCGATACCCTATTCCCATGGCCAGCGCACTGAACCCGACAAAGGACATCCACCCTGCCCATTCGTAGCGGCAGTCCAGCGCACGATCGATTTCCGTGATTCCCGTGGCAAACCACCATACCAGGCCCCAGGCCATGGCCAGCGGTGCCAGGTTCCGTTCCAGGCGATGGAGCCGCTGTTGATGACGTTCAAGCATGAAGGCGCTGAACAGTCCCGCCAGCCCCATCATCATTGCGCCCAGAAAGCGGCTGTTGAAAAAAAGTGTCGGGTCTGCGCTGCCATGGCTTTCGATCAAAAACAGCGCACCGGATCCGACCTGCAGCAACAAACCGAACACCCTGGCCGTCCACCGGCGCTGACGCAGGCCGATCCAGACCAGCCCCGCGCCTTCCAGACTCCAGGTCACGGCGGTCCAACTGCCGGACAAGGCCAGGGGGATGGCCAGGCTGCCAAAAATCACCCCCAGAGCCAAAAAGGCCTCGACCAACGTCCGCAGGCCTTCTTCACAGCGTCGCCACAAGGCTGTGGCCAGCCCGGCATAAATCAAGGCCATGACCAGGGCACTGTAAGCCAGACCGTAAGGGATGGACTTGACCAACCCGATCTGCAGGCTAAAGACCACCAAAGGCAGCCCGAATACCAGTGTGCCGTCCACATACCCTTTCAACTGCGGCGGTTGCCGGAGCGCGAAAAGCACGGCGATGGTCAGGTAAAAAAGAAAAAAAAGAACCAAAAACGGCTCGGTGCTGTTGAAATAGGCCGGCTGATAATACTGCGTCCCCCACACCGATCCAATACCAAACGTAAACACAAACCCCAACAGATTCAGCCAACGCCAGGCTCTGAACCAGGCGATACCGAAAATACCGGCATTGAGCAGCGCATAATAGGAAAAAAGCATGATATGGGAGCCACTCCCGGTTGAGAGCAATACCGGCGCCATGAACCCGCCGGCCGCACCGATCACGGCCATGGCAGCGGCATTTTGCAGCACGGCCAGGGCACCGGAAAAAAAGACCAGGCCGATCATCAAGGCGAAAACAAGCGGTATGGGAACCAGATGAAAGAGCCTGGCCGCGGCAAACAAGGTCAGATACATCACACCGATGCCGCCGCCCTGCAGGGTTATGGCATAGGCAAAACGCCGCGCTCTCAGCCGCCAGCCAAGCACCAGCAGACCGATGCCGGCGGCAAAGGCGGCCGCCAGACGGAGTTCCAATGGCATCAGGTTACGGGCGGCGGCATATTTGATCAGAAAGGCGAAACCGAACAGCAACACCACGATGCCGGCCCGAACAACAAGATTACCGCCCAACAGCCACTGCCCGACAGGGTGCATGGTGCCGCTGGTCGCCGACGATGGTAACGGGCGGGGTGGCGCTGCGCCGGGCTTTGCAGCCTTGGTATCACCGGCCAAATCATCAACCAGATCATCGGCCAGTTCCAGTTCCAGGGACGGCATCTTGCTGTCAGCGGCAGAAGCGGGCGCCGCCATCGGGGGTGTAGCCACGGCCTCAGCCGATCTGTGCGTCTTATGATCATCAGCACCAGCCGGTTGCCCGTGGTTGTCCGGTACTGGCGGGGATGCAACGTCGTGGGCAGATGCCTTTGCATCAAAGGCCACCGTTGAAGCTGCCTTTCTGGCAAGCGTTGCTTCCAGGGTCTTCAAGCGCTGCTCCATGGCCATGAGCCGGTTACGCTGATTGATAACAGCCGCCACCACAAGGCCTATCCCGGCACCGACCAGTGCATCCGCCTTTCCATACAGATAAATACTGCCGGCCACGGCACCGATCAGTCCGAGGACGATGTATATCATACCCCATTCCTTTTCATTGCGGTCATCGCCCACCGCATGGCTTAATGAGCGGTATTACGCCCATTGGCAGGCGGTGGGGGCAACCTTAGTGATGAAGCAGGTTAACACCTTCCCCATTCGGCCTCAAGCCCTGCTCACTCAAGCCACCAATTGTAATTATAGGCATAATCGGTTATCTTTTTGAAAATCCATTCATCCTTTGCCGATGGGATATGCAATGACCACAGCAGATTTGGCCCGTCAATGCACCACCGTGATCTGGAACCATTTTATCGACCACCAGGATCGTTTTCGGTCGATTACCCGACGCGCAGCAAAACGGTTCATGCATCGTGAATGGTCCGCATTACAGGCGGACACCGCCAATCGGCTGAATCTTTACCCCGATGCCGTGGATCAGGCACAAAACCGCCTGTGCGCGATGTTAACGAACCGCGTTCGCGACGTCCATGTCTGGGCTGGGGCCAAAGCCGCCTTTGCCGACCAGATCCGTCGTCGCCATGACCGGGAACTGGCCGAAACATTTTTCAACTCGATCACGCGCCGTGTTTTCGGCACGGTGGGGGTCAACCGACACCTTGAATTTGTCCATGATGAGCCGGTATGGCCCACGCCCACATCACTGGTCTTTAAGGCATACCCTTTGACGGACCCGGTTGAATCCGTGCTGCGGCGTATTTTCATGGATGCCATGGGGCGGATGGTGGACCCGGCGAAAATTGACGCGGTGCTGACCCACATGGCAGACCGACTGAACCGCCGCCTGCGTCAAACGGGGGATCTTCAACCAGGCCGCATCGAAATACTCCGCCCGGTGTTCTACCGCGGGCAAGGCGCATACCTGATTGGCCGGGTCACCACGGGGAAAACGACGTTTCCCTTGGTCGCCGCACTGCTTCATCCATCCGGTGGTGTTCTCGTGGATGCCCTGCTGCTTTACTCGGAAGCCGTCAGCGTCATCTTTTCCTATACCCGCTCGGCCTTTCATGTGGATATTGAGCACCCCGCTGAGACGATCGCATTTCTCAAATCGATTCTGCCGGCCAAACCGGAAGCCGATCTCTACTCGGCCATCGGTCATTTTAAACACGGCAAAACCGTGCTGTACAGTGAGGTTTGCCGGTACACGGCCGAATGCACCATGGACCTGTTTCACCTTTCACCGGGTAAACGGGGCATGGTCATGATCGTTTTTGAAATGGCCGGTCTTGACATGGTTGTCAAACTGATCCGCGACCGCTTTGATACCCCCAAAAGAACAACCCGGGCCAAGGTGATGGCGCAATATGACTTCATCTTTCATCACTACCGCGTCGGACGGCTGGTCGAAGCCCACTGCTTCGAGCACCTGTCCTTTGATCGCTGCTGGTTTTCCGATCCATTGCTGGATCTTTTGCTCGCCGAGGCCGGGCAGACGGTTCACCTCGAGAAAGAGCGCGTGGTCATTGACCTGGCCTATCTGGAACGGCGGGTGATCCCCCTTGACGTCTACCTGAGCACCCAAACCGGTAAACCCGCCGACGCCGTTGTGATCGATTTTGGCAACGCCATCAAGGACCTGGCGGCAGCCAACATTTTTCCCGGTGATATGCTGCTGAAAAATTTCGGTGTGACCCGTCACGGACGCGCGGTGTTTTACGATTACGATGAAATCGTCCCCTTGACGGACTGCCGTTTCAGGAATATTCCGCAGCCACGCACATACCTGGAAGAAATGGCGGACGAGCCCTGGTATACGGTGGAAGAAAACGACGTCTTCCCTGAAGAGTTTTCCCGGTTTTTGGGACTTGCGCCACCGCATCAACAATTGTTTTTAAGCCACCACGAAAATCTGATGCAAACGGATTTCTGGGTCGGCGTTCAAGAAGAAATCCAAAATGGCGTGATCCGCCACGTCCCCCCCTATCCGCCCCGGTATCAATTGGGCGAAGCAAAGGAATAACGGTAACCTAGGTTTACTTTTAACCCAGGTGCATTATAATAATAGCTGTTCCAGCCCGTTGAAAAGCCGCTTTTCCAATGACCATCCACAGATGGTCACGAACATCTGATGCCTGATGTAAGATTTTCCATCTTTTTTTATTATGATCTGTCCGACATTGCCATCAACGACGCGTTGACATTTTTGCCAGCACAACCGTCGGTGCCCTTAGCGCCTGTTTAATAAATCCTAAGCCGGGGAGGAAACATGAAAACAATTGAAGAGAAAGCCCAAGAGATCTGCGAACGACTCACCTGCCATGAAGTCGTTGCCGACGAGCGGGAAGAATTGGAAGCCCATTGGGCCGGCGATCCCCGCTGGAAGGGAATTATCCGTCCTTATTCAGCTGAAGATGTTCTCAAGCTGCGGGGCAATCTGAAGATTGAATACACATTTGCCAAAATCGGTGCCAAGCGTCTGTGGTATCTGATTAACAATGAGGACTATGTGCCCGCCCTGGGCGCCCTGACCGGCAACCAGGCGGTTCAACAGGTGGAGGCCGGGCTTCTGGCAATCTATCTGAGTGGTTGGCAGGTCGCGGCGGATGCCAACCTGGCCGGTGAAATGTACCCGGACCAAAGCCTCTACCCCTCCAACAGCGTACCGTCTGTGGTACAGCGCATTAACAATGCCCTGCGGCGCGCCGACCAGATTCAGGTGCTGGACGGTAGAAAAAACGGGCCCTACTGGTTCGCACCGATTGTGGCTGATGCCGAGGCCGGGTTCGGCGGTCCCCTGAACGCTTTTGAACTGATGAAACAGATGATCGAGGCCGGTGCGAGTGGGGTGCACTTCGAAGACCAGCTGTCCTCTGCCAAAAAGTGCGGCCATATGGGCGGCAAAGTCCTGGTTCCCACCCAGGAGGCCGTCGCCAAGCTGGTGGCAGCCCGCATGGCCGCGGATGTGTGCGGTGTGCCCACCGTTTTGGTGGCCCGCACGGACGCCGACGGCGCCAAACTGTTGACCAGCAACATCGACAAACGGGATCAGCCGTTTATCCTCGACCAGCCGCGTTCCAGCGAGGGGTTTTACTACATGAAAAACGGCGTTGAATCAGCCATTGCGCGTGGGCTGGCCTACGCCCCGTATGCCGACATGGTCTGGTGTGAGACATCCACACCGGATCTGGCGCAGGCCAAACAATTTGCCGAGGGGATCCACGCCAAATTTCCCGGCAAACTCCTTGCCTACAACTGCTCGCCCTCGTTTAATTGGAAAGCCAACCTGGACGATGCCACGATTGCCACGTTCCAGCGGGAATTGGGCGCCATGGGCTATAAATTTCAGTTTGTCACCCTGGCCGGATTTCACGCGCTGAATTTAGGGATGTTCGATCTGGCCCTGAACTACCGCAAGACCGGGATGCTGGCCTACTCGCGGTTTCAGGAAGATGAGTTCCGCTTCGGCAAGGAAGACGGCTATATGGCCACAACGCACCAGAAATTCGTGGGTGCGGGCTATTTCGACCGGCTGATGGACACCATCAGTGCAGGGGAATCGTCGGTTGGCGCCATGACCGGAAGCACCGAGGAAGAACAATTTAAATAGTGCCCATCCACGATGGACACTAAATAACAAAAATACATCTAACTTTCTCGAACAGCAATGCCGTTTTATGGGATATAAAACGGCATTGCTTATTTTGATGCGATGTTTATGTAAACAAAATTGATCTTCCAAGCAACCTATTTTTAATTCTAAAAATGGATATGCTAAGGATCTTTTTAACCCAAATTAAAAGTTAACCAATTGCGTTTGCTTTTTTAAGATGATAATAATATAAAAACTTTTTTTCTTGATTTTTTATTAATAATGCCAATAATGGAAAAATTTTTACGTTCAAACGTATCTAATAATAATACAAGGAGTAAGGAGTAAAGAATGCCAGCAAAGAAAAAAATCGACGGAGCAAAGTTGATCAAAATGATTGAAAGCGGAAAGCTTCAAAGTGAAATCATGAAAGAATTCGATTTAAGCACATCCGCCCAGTTAAAAGCACACTATGTTGACGCCTTGATGATGGCTGGCAAGGCGCCGCAAATCAAATCCGGTCGGGGTAAAAGAGCGGGCGTGCCGTCCAAAGAAGTCATGGTCAGTAAACGTGGCAGTGTTGTCATTGCCAAAGCATTGATCGAAGAGATGGGGTTTGAAGAAGGGGATAAGTTCACCGTTCGCAGGTCAAAATCGGGAATATCGATGAAAAAGATTGAAGAATAGATCGTCGGTACCTTGTACCCCAGCAAATAAAAAAAGCGGACCTTTTTTGGTCTGCTTTTTTTATTTGGTTATCATCATTATTATAGTTTTCCCTTTTTGATGATTGCCACCAACAGCCAAATTCCCATCACCGCGGCGGCAATAAAACCCACGATGCCGATGGCGGATATACCGTAAAACAAGGGGGGCGTTTTGGAAATGACAATCAACGCCGAACCGATAATAAGTGAGGCAATAATAATGGAAAAAGAGATACGATTACTAATTTGATCATGGGTGGAAAGCATGTTTTCCATGTTTTTCAACTCCAGCATAAAAGTAAACTTTTTCTGCCGGATGTTGCGGGTGATTTCCAGAAGATCCTTGGGAAATTCCTGGACAAAATCCATGTATTGTCCGATGATGCTCACGGCATCACTGCTCAGACGCTTGGGAGAAAAACGCGATAGTTTGACCTGGCGGATAAACGGCTCGGCATGAGCGATCAAATCAAAATCCGGATCCAGAGCCAGCCCAACCCCTTCCACCGTACTGATCGCCTTCATCATCAAAAAAAGCTCCGGTGGAATGCGCATTCGATGCTGGGCAGCCATGTCAAGCAGGTTCTGCAGCAGTTTGCCGACCACGATGTCCTTGAGCGGTTTGTAAAGATGCTCACCCATAAAGTCGGCCACATCCTTGCTCAGCAGGCGCAGGTCAGGTTCCTCTTCCCACAGGGTCAACTTCAACAGTACCCGTGTGGTGCGGGCTTCATCCCGACGCACAACGGCATCCACAAGATCCACAAACGCCTCTCGGGTGGCCCGGTCCACAGTCCCCATCATACCGAAATCAAGCAAACAGATCACATTATCGGTTAAAACGAAAAGATTTCCCGGATGGGGATCGGCGTGGAAGAAGCCATGTTGAAAAATTTGCGTCAACAGAATATCGGCACCACGCATAGTGATGAGTTTCCGGTCATAGCCGTTCTGGTCCAGATCTTCCAGCATGGACACTTTGACGCCGTCCACAAATTCGGTGGTCAATACCCGCTCGGTGGTAATCTCACGATAGACTTTGGGAATGTAAACGGTCTGGTCCTGCAAAAAAGACCGGGCCACCCGCTCCATGCTGGTGGCCTCAAGGGTATAGTCCATCTCCTTTTCGATGGAGCGGGCAAACTCTTCAACAATTTTTACCGGTCGGTGAAATGCGATTTCTTCAATGTGCCGTTCAGCCAGCGTCGCCAAATGAAGCATGATCTCAAGGTCCACCTCTACAATCTTGTGGATCCCGGGACGCTGGATCTTGACCGCGACTTCCTCACCGTTCTTGAGACAGGCGTGGTGGACCTGACCGATAGAGGCCGAGGCCAGTGGCTCAGGATCAAACGGGTCAAACAATTCCTCGATCGACTGACCCGTTTCTTTTTTTATGATCTGGCGAACATCGGCGAAAGAAAAGGAGGGAACCTTATCCTGTAAAAAGGATAGCTCTTTAATGAAATCCACGGGAACAAGGTCGGGCCGGGTGGAGAGGATCTGCCCCATTTTAATGTACGTGGGTCCCAGTTCCTCAATGGCCAACCGTACGCGTCTGGCCCTGGAAAGACGCTTTACCCGTTCACCGCGTTTGGTGGATAGCATCTGCAGACCGATCTCGATATATTGATCGATCCTGAGCAGTTCCAAAATATCATCGAAACCATATTTGAGCATTACCGCCAGAATCTGCCGGTAGCGATTCAGGTTCCGGTAGGTGCGACCAATCACACCAATTTTTCGTATACTGATCATTGGCGAAGGGTCAGGCCGTTTCCTCATCGTTTTGATCACTGATCAGCTTTTTCAGATCGCGGATCTCTTTTTTCAGTCCTTTGAGTTCATCCTGGGTAACCACATCCGCCTTCTTGAGCAGCTCCTTGACACTTTTCTCGACCCGTTCTTCCAGCTTTTTCTGGGCGTCTTCGTAACGGGTTTGCAGCTCTTCGATGAACTTGCGCCCCTCTTTTTCGGTCATTTTGCTCTGCTCGGCTACCTCTTTGGCCATATCCTCGACTTCATCCCAAGCTTTGAGCGCCAGGCCGACGCCGGCAAGCATGCTCTTTCTGACCAAATCAAACATTTGAAATCTCCTTATCTGTTGGGTAACAATGGGGTCACGACTTGGTTGGCATCCGCAGATGGTGCCGGCTGCTTTTAAACTGAAATCCAATTTTCTCGTTAATATGGTAACGGGAACTTTTGTAAACTCCTGAACCAATAGGAACTATCAAAGAAAATGACAAGGCCAATTTAGCATAAGCCCTGGGTTGAAGCAAGGTATTTGCTTTACACAACATTCGGGTCATCAAGGGCGTGCCGGAACCATCACCGGGAACTGTTTTTGCATGGGCCGGGCACGTGCCGGACACGTTTATGGCCGGGCACGAAACGGACAATCTCCTTGACTGTTTTAACCAGTTGTCTTAATCCTTTGTGGATCGTCTGGCGGGTCATGACCCGCCTCATCAGAACCACAGCTGAAAGGAGTGTTTACCCATGCCTGTATCCATTGCCATGGCCGGAAAGGGGGGAACTGGGAAAACCACTGTTTCCGGAATGCTGATCAAATACCTGATCAGCCAAGGCAAATCCCCGGTGCTGGCCGTTGATGCCGATGCCAATGCCAACCTGAATGAAGTGTTAGGGCTCGAGGTAACCGAAACCCTGGGTAATGCCCGCGAAGAAATGAAAAAAGGAATTGTCCCCAGCGGAATGACCAAGGATGTGTTCATTTCCATGAAACTCGAACAAGCCATCATGGAACAATCCAATTTTGACCTGGTTGTCATGGGTCAACCCGAAGGCGCCGGCTGTTATTGCGCGGCCAACACCTTGCTGACAGGATTTTTGGAGCGTCTGGCCGACAATTATCCGTACCTGGTCATGGACAATGAAGCCGGCATGGAGCATCTTAGCCGCCTGACCACGAAAAATATGGACCTTTTGCTCATCGTTACCGACACGTCGCGCAGAGGTCTGCAAGCCGGATTGAGAATACACAAACTGGCCAATGATCTAAATCTTGGCGTCGGCAAAAGTTACATCATCATCAACCAGGCCAAGAGTGATCCCGCCGATGAAGTGATGGAGATCCTCTCGGACAGCGGCCTGGAGCTGGCCGGTGTGATTCCTGAAGACGAGCAGGTGTATGAATTCGACCTGAATGGACGGCCAACCATTGATATTGATGAAACCAACCCGGCACTGAAGGCCGCTTATTCGATCTTTGATCGAATTATTCCCTGACGACAGGCAAACGCAAAAAGGCGCTCCCACGCCTGACCGACTTTCGTGAATACATGGCGCGCCTTTCCCCCCCAACCCCGGAACCATGAGGATGAGGATGCTCATGAAAAAAACCGGTTATTTGCATGACAACCGCTACCTGCTCCACGATACTGGCCCCTATCACCCGGAAATGGGTGAACGGCTCACAGCCATTTACAACGGGATCAAACAGGCCGGTCTGCTGGATCGGTTGACCCTTGTGCCGGCAGTTCGTGCCGAGCTCGAATGGATCGAAACCATTCACGACAAAACCTATATCCGCCGCTTCGAGGAGGTCTGTCTATCCGGCAACCGCACATTTGATTATCCTGACAATCAGATGTGCGTGGACACGTATGAGACGGCCTTTCTTGCCGTTGGCGGCATCCTGGATGTCGCCAGGCGGATCATGGAGGGAGAAATCAACAACGCGTTTTGCGCCGTCAGACCGCCGGGCCACCATGCGGAAAAAAACCAGGCCATGGGCTTTTGTTATTTCAATAATGTGGCCATTGCCGCCCGTTATCTGCAAAACGAACACAAGATCAAGCGCGTGGGGATTATTGATTTTGACGTTCACCATGGCAACGGCACCCAGCAGATATTCGAGGAGGACCCCACGGTCTTTTACTATTCCATTCACCAGCACCCCTCGTTTGCCTTTCCGGGCACCGGCCGTGAGTTTGAGGAAGGAACGGGGGTGGGAGTCGGGTTTACAAAAAATTCACCGGTGCTGCCCGGCCAGGGAGACGACGTCTACACGCAGTTGATCGAGAGCGATCTGCGACCGGCATTCGAGAGGTTCAAACCAGAGTTTATCATCGTTTCCACCGGTTTTGACGGCCATGTAGAGGATGACATGTCCGACATCACCCTGACCACCGATTGGTATTCCTGGATCATGAAAACCATCATGCAGATGGCCGACACGTATGCGGGCGGGCGGTTGATCTCGGTGCTTGAAGGCGGCTATTGTCTGGAACGTTTGGGGGAACTGGCTGCCAACCATGTCAGTATCCTGCTTGACGCTTAAAATGAATGATCTATAAACACGGATTGCATGGAGGATAACATCATGTTTGTCAGTCGATCCATGGTTTCGCAAGTCATCACTATCGATAAGGATGCATCTATTTTTGAAGCCCAGGAAAAAATGGCGGAATACAAAGTCCGTCACCTGCCAATTGTTGACGAAGATAATCGCCTGATCGGCATCGTCACCGACCGTGATATCAGAAGCGCCCTGCCCTATAGCCTGATCAAACAGAAGGCAACGGCCCAGGAACGGGACAAACTGGCCCAGCTTAAAGTGAAAGATATCATGACCACATCCCCCAAGACCATTTCTCCCATGTATACCATCCAGGACGCCCTGTTGATGGTCCAAAAGGAAAAAGTGGGGGCGTTTCCCGTGGTGGACGAAGACGGCAAACTCAAAGGAATACTCTCGGTGCGCGATCTGCTGCGAGCCTTTGCCAATGTCATGGGAATCGGCCAGCCCGGCACACTGCTTTGTATTGAAGTAGAAGAGAAAGTCGGACAGCTGAAACGAATTGTCGATGCCATCACTGAGGAAAACATTTCTTTCGGCAGCGTGCTGGTGGCCCGCACCTGGGATGAAGGCAAAAGAGCCGTGTTTCCTTATCTGTTCACCAACAATGTCGTTCGCATCAAAAAGAAACTGGTTGCCATGGGATATAAATTGATCGATCCCATGCAGTGGTATCTGGAACAGCCGCCCAATAACAGGTAAATGAATTTTCTATGATGGCACCGAGACCCATTTTCCCCAATCCGTATCAAGATCTTTATATCTACTACCTGTCAGGACGGCTTCAACCGGTTCCAGCGTTCAATCAGGATGACTACATTGGCTGCTGGGAGGAAGGCGATTTTTCATTTCTCTTCTTCACCCGGCCGTCATTCGAACAGGTGCAAAACGCCATTGCCGATCAGCCGGGCGCCGAGCTGGTCGACGACTATTATATGACCTACGAACAGTGGCAGGGCAGCGAAATTGTGCCCTGCCGCATCGGTCCATTCACTGTGACGCCGCCATGGTTTGCCACCGATCCGGCCCAGACCGATTCCACGATTCTGATTGATCCGGGCGTGGTCTTCGGCACGGGCACCCACCCGACCACAAGGGATTGTCTGGAAGCCCTGGCCCTGGCCCTTTCAGACGGCACCATGCAAAGCGCTCTGGACCTGGGAACGGGTACCGGCCTGCTCGCCCTGGCCGCCGCCCGCCTGGGCTGCCCCAAAACCCTGGCCATCGACCTGACCTTTCTGGCAACCCAAACCGCCAGGCGCAATGTGCGCCTTAACCGATTGGACCATCGCATCCTCGTGGCCCAAGGGGATGCCGAGAAATTTATGGACTTTACAAGCGATCTTATGATATCGAATATTCATTACGATGTCATGCGGCGGTTAATCCAAACTACGGGTTTTTTAAAGAAAAAGCGTTTTATTCTATCCGGTCTGATGCGCAGCGAAGCAGCCCATGTCGAATCCTTATTGAAAGGTCTTCCGGTGAGGATAATTCAGCGTTGGAACCAAGACGGCATCTGGACCACGTTTTACGGCGCCATATGCTGACTTAAGGAGTAAAAAGGGCTACCGATGGTCATTACGTGCTGGGGGTCCAGAGGGTCCATTCCTGTCTCCGGGAAAGCGTACATCAAATACGGTGGTGACACGACCTGCCTGGATATCCGCACGGACAGCGACGATATCATCATTGTGGATGCCGGCACCGGCATACGGCGCCTGGGCAACCATCTGATCGAAGAAGGCCGCTACCAGTACAATTTTCTGCTTACCCACGGTCACTGGGACCATCTCATGGGATTCCCTTTTTTCAAGCCGCTTTTTCTCAGCCGCACGGAAATCCACATGCACCGTGCCCCGTTTCATAAAAAATTCATGGAAAGCATGTTTTCCAAGGTCATGGCCCCGCCGAATTTTCCAGTGCGTTATTCCGATCTCAAAGCAAAGATCGTATGGAAAGAAGGCCATCCAGCCGAATTTAAAATCGGTTCGGCAACGGTGGTGCCCATCCCCATCAGCCACCCGAATACCGGCAAGGGCTACAAATTCATTGAAAACGGCAGAACGTTCGTGTTCATCACCGATAACGAACTGGGTTTCGTGCACCCCGGCGGCCTGCCCTTTCAAGATTATGTGGATTTTTGTACCGGCGCGGATCTTTTAATCCATGACGGAGAATACACCGAAGAAGAATACCCCAAAATGATTGAGTGGGGGCACTCGTCCTATACGGATGCTCTGAAACTGGCCTTTGCAGCCGGCGTTAAACGGTTGGGCCTTTTTCATCTGAATCAGGAGCGCACCGATGATCAGGTCGATGAAATCGTCGACCATTGCCGTCAGATCATCAAGAAAAAGGGTCGCGCCCTGGACTGCTTTGCCGTGGGGCGGGATATGCAATTTAAACTTTAGAAAATAATCATGTCTGACCTAATCGAACGTGCAGCTGACATTCTGGCAAAAGCGAAATACACTGTGGCGCTCACCGGTGCCGGCATTTCAGTGGAAAGCGGCATCCCTCCCTTTCGGGGCAAGGGTGGCCTGTGGGAAAAAATCGATCCCATGAAATATGCCCATATCGATGCGTTCCTGGAAGACCCGGAAACGGTCTGGGACGTACTGATCAAGAATATGAAAATGGTTCTGGACAAGGCCCGGCCCAACCCCGCCCATACCAGTCTGGTGGATCTGGAACGATTGGGTCTCTTGAAAACCGTTATCACCCAGAATGTGGACGGTCTGCATCAGGTTGCGGGAAACCAGGACGTGATCGAATTTCATGGCAATTTTGCCTGGCAGCGCTGTCAGACCTGCGACCAGGTGATTGCCACGGCGGACGTGGATCTGACTCATATTCCGCCACACTGCAGTTGCGGCGGTATCCTTCGACCGGACTGCATCTTTTTCGGTGAGATGATTCCGCCTGAGGCATTGCATCGCTCTCAACAGGTGTCTGCAGCCTGCGATGTGATGCTGGTCATCGGCACCTCGGCAATGGTTCAGCCAGCCGCCACCATGCCCTTTATCGCCAAGGATAACGGCGCCGTGGTGGTTGAAATCAATCCTGAACCCACACCGCTGACCAATCACATCAGCAACCTGCCCCTTTTGGGGGACGCCGGCACGGTTCTCCCCCGGCTGGTTGCGGCGGTGGAGCAGCGGCGGGACGCCTCCTGATATTCCGCTTTTTGAATGATTCCTTTTAACCCCCTTGTAGGATAATCCATGACATCAACACACGCGCCCCATTGGGTAATCGATATGACGCTGTCCGCCCCGTCCCTGGGCGACAATACGGCGGATGCCGATCGGTTGGCATCGGCCCTGAAAAAGGCACTGGACGTAGACACCGTTCACATGGATCTGAATCTGCTTCGGCAACTGCCTGACCAGCTTCGTCAATGGAATTACCGTTTACGCGCTGTTGTCTTCAAAGATATTGCCGGCAATGGCATCCTGGTTCACCTGGCCGCCGCAGACAGCTCCCAGGTATGCTACGGCCTGGCCGTGGACCTGGGGACGACCCGCGTGGTCCTGCGCCTTGTGGATCTTGAAACGGGCGACCATCACGGTGAAGTGGTGTTTGATAATCCCCAAATCAGCGTGGGACCGGATGTTCTGGCTCGCATCCACCATGTGGAAAACAAAGGCGGATTAGCCCAACTCAACCAGCTGATCATCGATGGCCTCAATGCACAGTTGGACCAATTGTGCAAAGCGGGCGATATCTCACCCCAACAGATCCACCTGGTCGCGATTGCCGGAAATACGGCCATGACCCATCTGCTGTTGGGGCTCAACCCGCGCTGGATCATCCGGGAGCCTTATATCCCGGTGGTCAATCAACCCGGTATCATGAAAAGTCGCGATCTGGGTATAGAGGTCCATCCCGATGCGCGGGCCATGGTCTTTCCCAATGTGGGCAGCTACTTTGGCGGAGATCTGATTGCCGGCATGCTTTATTGTGACATGGACCAGCGCGAAGACACGGCCATTTTGGTGGATGTGGGCACCAATGCGGAAGTTGTGCTGGGCAATCGCCACTGGATGATGGCCTGCGCCGGTGCGGCCGGCCCGGCCCTTGAGGGGGGCGTGAGCCGCATGGGGACCACCGCCGGTCCAGGCGTCATCGACCGGATTACCATTGACCCCAAGTCACTTCATTTTGACATCCACACCATTGCGGATCAGCCGGCAAGGGGGATCTGCGGCTCCGGCGTGATTGACCTGGCGGCCGCCCTGTTTCGGTCGGCCATGATCGACATCCGTGGCAAACTGCTGCCTGAACGCTGCGGCGAGCGGTTTTCAATGCGCAACGGTTTAGGCCATCTGACCATCGTCCCGGCCGACCAGTCGGGGACCGGCCTGGACCTGTGCATCACCCAGGCCGACCTGGACAGCCTGATCCGCTCCAAAGCCGCCATGTATACGATCCTGGAAACCATCACGGGTACGGTCGGCATGCAACAATCGGATCTGGAAACATTTTTCGTTGCCGGCACCTTCGGTGCCTATATCGATCCGAAATCCGCCATCACCATCGGCATGATTCCGGACCTGGCCCTGGATTGCTACCAAAGTCTGGGGAACAGCTCACTGGGCGGCACCACCCGGGTATTGACCGATCCCGGATGCGTTGAGCGCGTACGACATATTCGCGATAGCATCACCTATCTGGAATTAAACGTAAACCAGGATTTTATGAACCGCTTTTCCGCGGCCAAATTTCTGCCCCATACGGATACCCGCCGGTTCCCGTCCGTTCAGGTACCGGGCAATGGGTCGGCCACCAATCCCCCGTAGCCTGATAAACACATTCCAGGGCCTCTGGCCCGTTCCTGAAAAGATGGCCGTTCTGGCGGCTCTCAATCGAACTTAGCTACAGACAAGTAGCATTGGACGAGTCCCTTCAGCATAAAACCGGTATCTGCGCGGGCCAGGTTTGATCAATTGTGAGCAGACAATACCGTGCATTGACAAGGACAACGGCCACGCTTGATCGGCCAAGCGCTGTCAGCGCAGCAATGTTCTCATCGTCCGATCCTGTACTCATTTTTTTTCCGGTTAGGTTTCAAGCGGTTGCGGACGATCGAAATAAAACCTTGAAAGGAATTGTGCATTATGATAGTCGAAGTTCTGACTTTTTTACACCCACATTTTTTACAACCCAACCTACAAAGGATCGAGACCATATGACGTCTAAGAAACAGCTGTTGTTTGCTTACGGTCTGGCAATCCACCTGTTACTCGTCGGTATCATCTGTTATGCCGCCTTTCCGGCCCGAGCGCCCGACCAGCCCTTACGAAAAATGTATCAAACCAATGCAGGAAAAGTTCTTTTTGATCACTTCACGCACACGGATGCATCCGGTTATGGTGCAAGCTGTTTTGACTGTCATCACCATCCCAGTGATGATGACAGTGCGCTGATCGCCTGTGGTGAATGTCATCAAGCACCGGCAGAAGACGGGTCCAAACCGGAACGCTGTCTCGATTGCCATGATGAGAGCGACATCGAAGAAACCCAAATATCCTCTCGTGCGGATGCGTTTCACAATCAGTGCATCGGGTGCCACGAGGAATTCGAGAAAGGACCGCAATCCAGTTCGGATGACTGCTCCCTTTGCCATGTGCTTTAAGGCTTGACGCAATTGGGGTTATGATTCTGTATCGAAACTTTCAACTCTTACCGCGGACCTAAAAAAAGGTTGAGCTATGCGAAAACGATCATTCTTTGGTCTGACCAAACCGTGCTTTAACTATGAATTGGCCACCGATGTGTCCGATATGTCTGCCCAGCCGGTGACGATCCCGACACCGGAGACGGTCACCTTGTACATCAAGAAAGAGCTGAAGCAGACCAGTAGTAGCTTAAAGGTTGGTACACCGGTGAAAACCGGGCAACGATTGGTGCTGAGTGAAGACGATGACGTTAGCACCATTTCATCGGTAACGGGGACCATCTGCGCAATCGCCCCGTTTCTGGCCGATTATGGCCAAAAATGGACTGCCATCACCATCAAAACCGACCCCCAGGACGATATTGACGAGGCGTTTGCCGAGGCCGCCAAGGCGCCGTCTCTGGAAACCCTGAGCAATTTTCTTTCCGCCTGTCCGGGTGAACCTGATATCGGTCCCTTGGTGGATGAACGCAATCCCGTGCATACCATCATTATTTACGGTGGAAACTCCGATCTTCTCATTGATACCAGCCTGTATATTCTCAAAACCAAAGTTGACACAATCAATGCTGGAATCGAAGTGCTGAGAAAAGCCACGGGGATCGAGGAGATTGTTATCGCTGTCCCGGAAGAAAGTGTACAAAACTACTCCGGCCATCTAGACGCCAAGATTCAGCCCTTTTCTTCCCAGTATCCATATGCTCAGCCATTGATGATTCTACAGAATCTGACCGGACGCTTGCCGGATGAAAGAGGAACGGGGTCCATGGGCATCCATTTCATTCGTGCCGAAGCCGTGGCCAGCATCGGCCAGGCATTTTCAGAAGGCATCCTGCCGGTGCAAAAAACCATCACCGTGATTGGTAAGGACGGTGCCAAGCATCTGGCCCGGGCACGGATGGGCACGTCGGCAGGCCTTCTGCTGAGCACCTTCGGTATCGAGGTCAATGACCAGGACAAGATCATTTTCGGTGGTCCCATGACCGGCAACGCAATCTACAGTGAAACATTGCCCATTGGACCGGATACCGATGCCATCATGGTTCAGGATAAAAGCGTGATTCCGTATTACAGTGACTATCCGTGCATCAACTGCGGTGACTGTGTCAGCATCTGTCCGGCCAACGTGCCGGTAAATCTTCTGGTTCGCTTTCTGGAAGCCGGGCAGTACACCGAAGGCGCGGATCTTTATGATCTGTATTCTTGCATTGAGTGCGGACTATGCAGCTACGTGTGTGTTTCCCGCATTCCGATTTTTCAGCATATCAAACTGGCAAAGTACGAACTAGGCCGGATGCTATCTGCGGAGGAAATGAATGAACAGTAAGAAAACGTTAATTGTTTCTCACGCACCGTTCTGGCATGACGGCAGTGGGATTCCCGAGCGAAGTTACCACACCATCATTGCCGCCCTTCCCGCTGCTGCCGTAGGCATCGCCCATTATGGTGCCCCCGCGTTGGGTGTCATCAGCCTGGCCATGGCAACGGCAATCCTATGGGAACTGCTTCTCAATTACGCCAGCAAGCGCCCCTTTACCATAGGCAATGGTAACGCCGCGTTGGTTGGTTTGCTGCTGGCCATGGTCATGCCCGCATCGACACCGTGGTGGGTCGTGGTTGTCGGCACATTCCTGGCGATTGTCATTGGCATGCAGATCTTCGGTGGCATCGGTGCCAATCCATTCAATCCGGTGGCGCTTGCCATGGCGATTCTGATGATCTCTTATACGGCGCATCTGGACGTCGATGCCGGATTGGTCAATTTCCCGCTGGATTTTCCCTCTTCAACCAGTCCCATCGGTGCACTCAAGGCTTTTGGGCCGGCCGCCATCGAAAACCTTAGTGCAGTGGATCTGTTCATGGGACGTCAGGTCGGCGGAATCGGATCCGGTTGCGGCCTGGCCATCGTCATCGGTGGCGTTTACCTGATGATCCGGGGATTTATCCGTTGGGAAGTCAGTGTCTCCTTTGTTGTTGGACTTTTTGTAACCGCTCTGCTTTTCAACATGGCCGACCCCACGCGATTCGCTTCCCCGGTGTTTCATTTACTCACCGGTTACACGCTGATCGGCGCGTTTTTTCTGGCGACGGAAAGCACCACTTCACCGGTCAACTTCATTCCCATGCTGATCTACGGTGCACTGGGCGGGGTCATGACAGTTCTAATCCGCAACATTGGTGTCTACGTGGATGGCGTATTCTTCGCAATTCTTCTGATCAATCTGATAAATCCGCTGGTCGACAAGATCAGACCCAAGGCGATTGGAAAGGTAGCGTAACATGGGTGAAATGATCAAAATGGTGGTTGTTCTGACCGTATTGAGCATTATTTCGGGCGGAGGGCTCTCTTGGTTGAAGGACTTCACCGAACCAAAAATCGAGAACCAAGTGATGAACCTGGTCAAAGGACCGGCCATCCGCGCCATGCTCAAAGAGGCCGAAAATGATCCTGTGGAAGACCGCTTCAAAATCAAAGACGGCGAGGAAGAGCGCACGGTGTTTGTCGGTGTTTTTGGCGGCAATGCGGATACGGTTGTCCTGGAATCCGAGGCCGCCGGCTTTGCCGACAAAGTGGGAATGGTCGTGGCCATCAACATGGCCGACGAAACCCTAAGGGGCATGGCCGTGACCACCCACAAGGAAACACCGGGGCTGGGTGCCAACGCCAAGTCGGACCCCAGTTTTGCCGCTCAGTTCGTGGGCAAACCGGCTAAGGCTCCGATCCAGGTCTCCAAGGACGGTGGTAGCATCAGCGCCTTGAGCGGTGCAACGATTACTTCCCGTGCCGTATGTGTTGGGGTCACGAAAGCCATTGAGAAGTACAAGGATCTGAAGCCACAGCTGGAAGAACAAATCAAAGCCATGGGCAAATAAAGGAGTTTACCAAAAATGGCCAAATCGATTGCTTCGGAGTTTACCAAAGGCCTCTGGAAGGAGATCCCACCATTCCGTCTGGTCCTCGGCCTGTGTCCGGTACTGGGTGTTACCACTTCCATGAAAAACGGTATTGGTATGGGTCTGGCGACGACCTTTGTCCTGCTCTGCTCCAATATTCTCGTTTCTCTGCTAAGAAAGGTAATCCCCGCCAAGGTACGTATCGCCTGTTTCATTATCATCATTGCCACCTTTGTTATTGTTGTTGAACAGATGATGGCGGCATTTGCGTACACGCTATTTATGGACCTCGGCGTTTTTATTCCGCTGATCGTGGTTAACTGTATCGTGCTGGGACGGGCCGAGGCGTTTGCTTCCAAAAACGGCATCGTCTATTCTGCTGCCGATGGACTGGGAATCGGGATCGGGTTTACCTGTTCACTGGCAGTGTTGGGGGCGGTGCGCGAACTTCTTGGGACGGGCGGACTGGCCGGTGATGTTTTCGGTTTCCTGCCTTACAGCATTCCCAATATTTTTGGTGCATCATACGAGCCCTTTGTTTTTGCCGTTCAGGCACCAGGCGCATTTGTGGCCCTTGGATTGCTTCTGTGCCTGATGAATCTTATCCCAAGCAAATAGCGATAAAGGAAGCGTGTTATGGATTATATTGAACTCATCATTGCCTGCATCTTTGTTAACAACATTTTGCTGGCCCAGTTTTTGGGGAACTGTCCTTTTCTCGGCACTTCCAAAAAAATGGAAACAGCCGTTGGTATGGCCATGGCGGTTATTTTCGTCCTCGTAATGGCCGGTGTGATGACATGGCTGATCTTTAACTATCTGCTTCTGCCATACAAACTGGTTTATTTGCGAACGATTGCCTTTATTCTGGTGATCGCCTCACTGGTACAGTTTGTAGAAATGTTCCTCAAAAAGAGTATCCCGGCCCTGTATGCCGGTCTGGGTATCTTTTTGCCCCTGATCACCACAAACTGCGCCGTATTTGGTGTGTGCGTGCTTAATATCGACAAAGAGTTCAACTTCATGCAGGCGCTGGTGGCGTCATTTGGTTATGCGGCTGGTTTTGGTCTGGCGCTGATTCTTTTTGCCGGTCTGCGGGAACGTATCTTGCTGGCACGGGTTCCCAAACCCTTGCAGGATACATCCATCGCCCTGATTACGGCAGGCGCCATCTCGATGAGTTTCTACGCCTTTAGAGGAATGGTGTAATTCACACCATGGCCGTTCGCTGGCCTGCTGAGTAGAATACGCAAATAGTGGAAACGCTCAGACTAAAAACCGTTTGACGGGCGCAATGCCGCTCCAAACGGTTTTTTTTTAAATAAAATTGATTTTAAACAGTGTTCGTTTAACATTGACTGATCTTGATTCAAGGAGGTTTTTGTGACCATCGCCATTCTCGTTATGCTTTGCATTGGCGCAGCCTGTGGTATTATCCTCAGTGTTGCTTCCAAGGTATTTTACGTTTATGAGGATCCCCGGATCAGCCAAGTGGAGTACTTCCTTGCCGGTGCCAACTGTGGTGGATGTGGCTATGCCGGGTGCAGCGCCGCTGCCGTGGCCATTGTCGAAGGAAAAGCCAAACCGGGTATTTGCGTGGCTGCCGATTCAGAAGCAGCGGTCAATATCGCCGGTGTGATGGGTGTCGATCCGGGTACCGCCGAGCCGGTAAAATCGCTTAATCCCTGTAGTGGCGGGGATCGGGCCGAAGACAAGTTCATCTATAACGGCGCCATGACCTGCTCGGCCATGACCGCCCTGTATGGTGGTAAGCGAGTTTGTTCCATTGGATGCCTGGGCATGGGCGACTGCATCAAGACCTGCCTGTTCGATGCCATCCATATGGGGCCGCAAGGATTTCCGGTAATTGATGAATTCAAGTGTGTCGGCTGTGGCGCCTGCGCCGCCGCCTGTCCCAAGGATCTGCTCTCGGTTAAAACCATGAGCGAACGGCTGCTGGAATTCAATACGGATGATGGTGCCCTGGCTCCCTGCCAGCAGACCTGCCCGGCCGAGATCGATATTCCCCGATACATCCGCCTGATCAAGGAAGGCGATTATGAGGGCGCCGTCAACACCATTCGTGAACGCAACCCCCTGCTGCTATCCTGCGGCCGGGTCTGTCCGCATCCGTGTGAGAATTTTTGCCGGCGGGCCATTGAAGACGACGAAGCGGTTTCCATCAACCAACTCAAGCGCTTTGTGGCCGACTATGAGATGAACAGCGGCAGCCGTTTTCCGATCCCCTGCGCCCCGGATACGGGAAAACGCGTGGCCATCATCGGCGGCGGGCCGGCCGGCGTGAGCTGTGCTTATTTCTTGCGGCGTCTGGGACATCATCCGACCATTTACGAGAATATGTCCAAGCTGGGCGGCATCACCCGCTACGGCATTCCCGAGTACCGGTTGCCCGACAAAGTCCTCGATTGGGAAATCGAGGGAATTCTGAACCTTGGCATCGACGTTCACTACAACACCCAGGTGGGACGGGATTTCACCATCAAAAGTCTGCGTGACGAGGGCTATGAGGCCATTTTCATGGGCATCGGCGCCTGGAAGGATTACAAGCTGGGAATCGAGGGTGAAGATCTGAACGGCGTCTCGCAGGGGATCAACTTCCTGTCCAGTGTGGCTGATTCCCCGGACAAGCGCGTCCCCATCGGTAAACGCGCGGCGGTTGTGGGCGGTGGGAACTCGGCCATCGACTGTGTGCGAACCCTTCTGCGTCTGGGTTGCGAAAAAGTCTACCTGGTCTACCGCCGAACCCGTAAAGAAATGCCGGCCAATGAAGTTGAAATCGTGGCCGCCGAGCATGAAGGCATCAACTTTCAATTTCTGGCCGCCCCCACGCGCGTTATCGATGATGGTCAGGGCAATGTCAAAGGCCTTGAGTACCTGCAGATGGAACTGGGCGAACCAGATGCCTCCGGACGTCGCCGGCCGGTACCCATCGAGGGCTCGGAAACCATCCTGGATGTGGACATGGTCATCTCCGCCATCAGCCAGCAGCCTGACATCGGTTTTATGGAGACGGAGCCAGAGAAAGAAGACATTACCATTACCCGCTGGAATACGTTCGATAACGACCCGGAGACATTGCAGTGCAGTGCCCCCTACCTGTTCACCGGCGGGGATGTGGCCACGGGTCCGTCGCTGGTCGTCAGTGCCATTGGCGGCGGTCGCCGGGCGGCCCGATCGATTCACCAGTACATCACCGATCAGGAAATCAAAGGCTCACCCAACTCCCTGCAAAGCAAACGGCACATCCCCGAGTCCATCTTCGACAGCGTGCCCGGCGTGGAAAAAACCAAACGCACGCCCATGCCCGAGCTACCGGTCAAGGATCGCATTGACAGCATGATCGAAGTGGATCAGGTGATCAGCGAAGCCGATGCCAAATATGAAGCGGGCCGGTGTCTCAACTGTTGCCGGGTCTGCTACAATCCGGATGTCATCCAGATTTCACCGAGCCTGGAGGATGCCGGTTCGAAAAGTAAAAGCGCCGCTTAATTTCTTCAAAGCCTAATAAAAAAACGCTGCCATGGTAGATACGCCCGTGGCAGCGTTTTTTTTCGGCTCATCGTCTCATTCAATGGTTAGCATATCGCCAGTACATAGTTTCTCAATTTGAAATGCCTGGTAAAAGCGTGCCAGGGCAGGCAGTGCCGTGCAATGCATGGGGTATAGACGGACTTGCTGCTGGTCCTCAAAATAAGCGATGGTTTTGTCGAGCACCACGGAATCGTCAAGCAGGTGAAAGCCCCCCAACACGGTATGCAGCCGATGCTCACCGGTGACTTGTTTGGCGTATTCGCAGATGTTGCAGATGCCGGCATGGGAGCAGCCGGAGACAACGACCAGCCCCGTATCCGTCCCAATGGCCAGCGCGGTGTCGTCGGGTAAAAAATCAGGCTGCAGTTTTTCATCCTGCATGAAGGAGAACGCCGTCTGCTGCGCTTCAAAGTCGTTTTGTCTGGGGATTTCACCGAGAAACCAGATGTTATCGGCAATCTGATAAGGTGCAGTCTGCTCTATCAGATGGAACATGTCTTTTGCCCAGTCGCGGCCAAAGGCCACGCCGTTGAATTCACCGGTCGGTTTTCGTCGATCAACAAACACCCCCGGATGACAGATCAGTTTGGGACGGATTCCCGATTCAGCCAGGGCCAGCAGGCCGTCTGCGTGATCCCAGTGGCCATGGCTGAGGACGATCCACTCGGTACGCTTCAGATCAATGCCGGCCAGACGGGCATTTTCAAGTACCACCGCCGACGGCCCGGCATCCAGCAAAATCGTCATTTCCGCCTCGATAAACACGGCCAGGCCATGCTGGCCTGAAAACGTTTTGTCGCGAAATCCCATCCGGGCCTGGTCTTCACACAATAGGGTCATACGAATCGATTCATTTTTCATTTGCTTTCCCCTTAATTTAAAAAAACGGCTAACCGAGGATTCGGCTGAAGAACTGTTTTGCCCGCGCATGTCTGGGGTGGGTAAAAAAATGACTGGCGCTGCCCTTCTCTAAAATACGGCCCTGGTCCATAAATACGATTTCATCGGCCACTTGGCGGGCAAAGCCCATTTCGTGAGTGACGACAATCATGGTCATGTCTGCCTTGGCAAGGTCAATCATTACATCGAGTACCTCATGGATCATCTCGGGATCAAGGGCAGAGGTGGGTTCGTCGAAAAGCATCACTTGCGGCTGCATGGCCAGGGCCCGGGCAATGGCCACGCGTTGCTGCTGACCGCCGGACAGCTGATTGGGATAACGCGCCGCATACGGCAACATCCCCACCCGCTCCAACAACTGCCGTGCATGGTCTTGGGCTGCTTGACGGCTCTTCTTCAGCACCTTGACAGGCGCCAGGGTGATGTTTTCCAAAACAGTCATATGGGGATAGAGTTCAAAATGCTGAAAAACCATCCCAATACCTGCCCGAAGGCGGTGAATGTCCGTTTCCGGCGACTGCACACAAACCCCGTCAACCCGGATCTCACCTTCCTGAAAATGCTCCAGCCCGTTGATACATCGCAAAAGCGTACTTTTTCCTGATCCGCTGCTGCCGCAAATCACCAATCGCTGGCCGCGCTTAAGGGTTGCATTGACCCCGCACAAGGCCGGCACCCCATTTTTATACCATAAACTCAGGTTGCGGATCTCGATCATGTTCTCACCCTATTGCGGTTCGGCTGTTCCAACCGATGGCTGACCAGACTTCCCAGCGAACAAAAACAAAAATAGACCAGCCCGGCAAACAGATAAAGCTCAAGTGACCGGGCCTCCCGCGCATCCACCAGATTCACACGCCTTAAAAATTCACGCAATCCGATCACATAGGCCAGGGAGGTATCCTGGAAAATGACCACCGCGTGGGTGACCAGCGCCGGCACCATATTGGAAAACGCCTGGGGCAAAACAACAAAGCGCATGATTTGGGTCGGGGTCAGTCCGCTGGCGGCAGCGGCATGTTGCTGGCCCATGGGCACCGACTGAATGCCGGACCGAATAATCTCCGCCAGATAGGCGGCTTCGTAGACGATAAAGGCAACCGTGGCTGCGGCAAATTCATTCATGCTGCGGCCGACCACGACCGGCGCCAGAAAATAAAGCCAGAAAATGACCAGAATCAGCGGTAACCCGCGAAAGAAATGGATGTAAACGGTCGCCGGATAGTAAATCCAAGCCCGCCTGGATATGCGCATCGCGGCAAGCACGACGCCTAAAAAAAAGCCGCCGACGATGGCCAGCCCGGCCAGTTGAAACGTCAGTAAGAGTCCGCCCGCCATAAAGGGCAGGTTGCGGATGACGACCTCAATGTCGCTCACATCGCCCCCCTGCCCACTCGGCCGCCAATCCGCAGTCGTTTCTCGACCCACCCCATGATTAAAATCACGCATCCGGATAAGACCAGGTAAACCACTGAAGCCGCCGTGGTCGTCTCCAATCCATGCCAGGTAAACGAGTCGATATAGTAAGCTGCGTGAGTCGTCTCCATCACGCAAATGGTCATGGTCAGGGCTGAGTTTTTAAAGCAAGTCAGAAATTCAGTCGTAAAAGATGGCAAGATAATACGCAACGCATGCGGAACAATCACAAAGCGGTACACCTGCACGGTTCTGAGCCCGGTAGCGTATGCGGCGCTATATTGCCCTTTTGGAATCGAGAGAAACCCAGCCCTGAACTGCTCTGCCACCCGTGAGGCCGTGTAGGTTCCAAGGCCCATAACACCGGCATAGTAAGCATAGTCGCCCACGTTGTCATAGAGCCATTGCTGCAGCGTTTCGGAAAGCAATAGGGGGGCGGCAAAGTACCAGAAAAACAGATGCACCAGCAAAGGGGTGTTGCGAAATATCTGAACGTAAAGCGTGCCTGCCAGGCGCCATCCCCGGTGGGGCACAACGCGCAACACGCCGATGATGATGCCGATGATAACGGCCATACACCAGGCGCAAAGAGAAAGGTGAATGGTCGTCCAGATGCCGCCGAGCAGCATCGCACCATATGGGGCGTGCCATAACAGGCCCCAGTCAAAATTGTAATTGAGCAAACCCAAAGCGACGGTTCTTCTTGTTCATGTAAAAAAAGCGCAAGTTGGAAAGGTGGTCATCAATCCGGATAACTAAGCGCCTTGAGCAGCGTCTGGTATTCGGTGCTCATGGCCAGGGGAACTTCTCCCTGCTCACCGAACCATTTGTCGTATATGGTTTGAAAACGTCCGCTTTTAATGGTGCGAATCAGGGTGGCATTCACAAAGTCGCGCCACGGTCCCTGGTTGGGCGGCAGCAATAGGCCGTAGGGTTCATATGTCAGGTATCGACCGACGATTTTCCAGTCTTGCGGATTTTTGGCTTTGGCCTGCATACCGGCCAGGATGCTGGCATCAGTGAAATAGGCATGGATCTTCCCCTGCCCAAGTCCTAAAAAGCCCTTGTTGTGCTCTTCAAAAAGCACTTTCTGACAGACAGGAGAAATGATGCCCGCCTTCATGGCCCGTTCGATACCTTTAATGTTGGCTGTACTGCCACTGCCCATACCTACGCGTTTGCCGGCCAGATCCGGAAAATCGGCAATGGGGCTGTCCTTGGGTACCAGCAGGCGGGTACCGGTTAAAAAATAAGGCAAGCTGAAATCAATTACCTCCTCCCGAGCCAGGGTAATCGTCGTTGAACCAATGCCGATATCCACCGTGCCATTGGCAACCAAAGGAATGCGGGTTTTGGGATTCATCGGTTTTTTGATGAGTTCAATGGACTTGCCCAATTTTTGTTCCAGGGCTTGATGAATTTCTTCTCCCAGATCAAGTCCAAAGCCAACCCATTTTCCACCTTCGTCCATGAACCCGAAAGGGACTGAGCCTTCTCGAAATGCCATGGTGACTTTTCCGGTTTGCTCAATTTTCTGCAAAATGTCCCGGGCCAGAGCAGTTCCGCTGTAAATGATAAGCTGCAACATGACGATGAGAACAACAACAATCGATCGGCTACGCATTTTTCTCTCCTTTTACCTGTCTCCAGATCCTATTTGAGCATATACACACTTTGAACCATTGATTTGTAATAGAAGTGGAAAGAATAAATCAAATTGATAATCTCAATCGAACCACAAGATCAGATTATGCATATCGATAATGAATGGGAGCGGTGAAGAAAAGTGGCCTTATCGTTGAAGCGGTTGTTCTCTGAAGCGATCGATCAGCTCGGTCATGTCTTCGGGAAGCGGCGCTTCAATGTTCAGCACGTTTCCATTGACCGGGTGTGCAAACTGCAGTTTCCAGGCATGCAGCATCTGGCGTGTGATCGCTTCGGTAAGAATGGCCATGTCAGGGTTTAGCTGCGCCAGACGCTTTCGATCTCCACGCCGGCAATAGACGGGGTCGCCAATTAGCGGATGTCCAATGGCCGTGCAGTGAACGCGGATCTGGTGGGTGCGACCGGTTCGGATGTCGAGTTCCAGCAAGCTGGCGCCGTTGTACCGCTCACGAACCTGCCAGAAGGTCAGGGCCGTGCGGGGTGTCCGTGTGTTCACAGACATTTTTTTGCGGTCCTGGGGATGCCGGCCGATGGGAAGTTCGACGCTGCCACGATCCATCGTCGGCACGCCGAAAACCAATGCCAGATAATGTTTACGGATCAGGCGCGATTTAAACTGGTTTGACAGGTGGTGAATAGCAAGGTCGGTCTTGGCGACTACCAGTGCACCAGAGGTATCTTTATCCAAACGGTGAACGATTCCCGGTCGCAAACTGCCGCATATACCGGCCAGATCCGAACAATGATGCATCAACGCGTTGACCAGGGTTCCCTGGGCATGACCGGGGGCGGGGTGAACAACCATGCCGGGCGCCTTGTTGACCACCAGGATCTCATCATCCTCGTAAAGAATATCGATTTGAATATCTTGCGCTTGGACATTCGTCTCTTCCGGTGGATCAATCGTTCCGGTGACATGTTCCCCGGCCTTGAGCACATAGCCGGGCTTCTTGACCACACCATTGACAGTAACTTTTTGTTTACGAATCAATGAAGCGGCAAATGAACGGGAGCAATGCTCGACGTTGTCGGCCACCCCCCAGTCCAATCGACTACCGGCGTGGGCGGAATCAACGATAAAGGTAAAAGACGTTGGCAGGTCAGACATGGAAACAAAGGCTTATTTTACTTAAGCCTCGTCTTCGGATTTGAACAGGTCCTCGATCTCCTTGATAACGGCCTTTTCGCTTTTATTTTTTGCGGTGGACAGTTCCTTGACCAGCAGATTCTGGGCGGTATCGTATAATTTGCGTTCGCCAAACGAGAGATCTTTGGTGTTCTTTAAAAGAGAAAGATCCCGAAACACCTCGGCAACTTCAAACAGAGAGCCGGTTTTGATCTTTTCCATATACTCCCGATATCGCCGGTTCCAGGTTTGATTATCGATGGGCTGCTCATGGCGGGAACTCATCACCTCGAAAATTTTCGGGATATCCTTCTTCTGGATTACATCTCTGAGCCCGACGGATTCGACATTCCAGGTGGGAATCATGATCACCATGGCATTTTCAATGATCTTCATGATGTAAAAATCGTGTTCTTCTCCATTAACGACTTTGGTTTCAATGGCTTCAATGCGACCGACGCCGTGAGCCGGATAAACGGCAAGATCACCGACCTTGAATCGCTTTTGTGCTGTTGAACCTTTTGAGCCGTCCTTAACCGATTTATCTGCCATGTGAGTACCAAAAATCAAAAGGTTAGACCACTATGAGCGGGCTGTTCTCCCGATGCCGCGATCATGATTACAGGCGCAACGTTTCCCATTCAATTCCGCTTTAAAATGCTCCAATCGCCTGCCAGTCGGAGCAAAGAATAACCATACGGAATAGCAAAATATACCATTGCAACGGTCAATAATCAATAAAAAAAGGATTGGCGCCAATCGGCGCCAATCCTAATTATGAATTCCTCATATTGCGGACGAGTCCGCGCTATGTGGCAATGACTACATCAGGAACGGAACCATCAGCAGAGCCACAACGTTGAGGATTTTGATCATCGGGTTGACGGCGGGGCCGGCGGTATCCTTGTAGGGGTCGCCGACGGTGTCACCGGTAACGGCGGCTTTGTGAGCGTCAGAGCCCTTGCCACCCAGGTGTCCGTCTTCGATGTATTTTTTGGCGTTGTCCCAAGCGGCACCACCAGTGGTCATGGACAGGGCCACGAACACACCAGTAACGATGGAACCGATGAGCAGTCCACCCAGAGCGATTTTGCCCAGCAGGAAGCCGACCAGCAGCGGAGCGACAACCGGCAGCAGTGCGGGAACCAGCATCTCTTTGAGGGCGAACTTGGTGACGATGTCAACACATGCACCGTAATCCGGTTTTGCAGTACCTTCCATGATGCCCGGGATTTCGCGGAACTGACGGCGAACTTCCTCGACCACGGCGCCACCGGCGTTACCAACAGCTTTCATGGCGATGGAAGCGAACAGGTAGGGCAGCAGACCGCCGATGAACAGGCCGATAATAACATTGACGTCGGACAGATCGAACTTGATCGCCTTCTCGGCACCATGCATCTGGAACTCGATCACGTAGGCAGCGAACAGAACCAGCGCGGCCAGACCGGCGGAACCGATGGCGTAACCCTTGGTAACGGCCTTGGTGGTGTTACCGACTGCATCCAGGGGATCGGTGACAGCGCGGACGCTCTCATCCATCTCAGCCATTTCGGCGATACCACCGGCATTGTCGGTGATGGGGCCGTAAGCATCAATGGCGATAACCATACCGGTCATGGAGAGCATGGACATAGCGGCCATGGCGATGCCGTACAGGCCGGCAAAGTTGTAAGCCAAAAGAATGGACAGACAAATGGCCAGAACCGGAGCAGCAGTGGCCTGCATGGAGACGGCCAGACCGGCGATGATGTTGGTGCCATGTCCGGTGGTGGAGGCTTCGGCAATGCTTTTCACAGGGCTGTAAATACCGGTATAGTACTCTGTGATGATAACGATAACCACGGTCAGTATCAGGCCGATCAGGGAGCAGTAGTAAATCTGCATAGCGGTGATGTCACCCAGGTCAGTCATGAACTTGTTGCAGGCATAGTAAAAAGCGACGGCAGCCAGAATGGCGGAGCCAAACATGCCTTTGTAAAGGGCGCCCATGATGTAGCCGCCGCTGCCCAGACGGACAAAGAAAACGGCGATCATCGAGGCGATGATGGAGATGGCGCCGAGGATCAGCGGGAACTCAGTGGCCATTTGGATCTTGGGAAACAGCAGATGGCCGATCAACATGGCGGCCACAGCGGTAACAGCGTAGGTCTCGAACAGGTCAGCGGCCATACCGGCGCAGTCACCGACGTTGTCACCCACGTTATCGGCAATGGTGGCCGGGTTACGGGGATCGTCCTCGGGGATACCGGCTTCGACCTTACCCACCAGGTCTGCGCCAACGTCGGCGCCCTTGGTGAAGATACCGCCGCCCAGACGGGCAAAGATAGAGATCAGGCTGCCACCAAAACCGAGAGCGACCAGGGCAATAACATCATGGGTAGCGGTGTAGTAACCAGCCACTGAAGTCAGGGCCAGGCCGGCAACGATCATACCGGTAACAGAGCCGCCTTTGAAAGCCATGGCCAGACCTGCTGACATGCCTTTTTTGGCAGCTTCAGCCGTACGCACATTGGCCAGTACGGAAACCCGCATGCCGATGTAACCAGCCATAAAAGAAGCCACGGCGCCAATTAAAAAACCCATAGCGGTTTTGGCGCCCATGGTAAAAAAGATAACGGCAAAAATGATGATACCTGCGATGCCCATGCTTTTCAGCTGACGGTTCAGGTAAGCGATGGCGCCTTCCTGAATAGCACCGGCAATGGCTTGCATTTTTTCGTCACCGGCCGGAGCGCCTTTAACGATGCCTGCAAGGATAATCGAGAAGAGAACACCAGCAACACCGACAAATGTGCATACGAGCGGTATGTTGTTCATTACACCTTCCATTCTTTCCTCCATTCCGAGTTGGGTTAAATCCTGATTTTCCGATTAAACCGATTCATAGCTTCCTTTGCGCCGTTGCAAAGGATCACTTCCACAGCCTCGAGAGCCTGTGCCAGATAACGTTCCAGCGCCGGATATTGATTGTCATCAAATTCGCCGAGAACGTGATCTACCACCCCAATGCCAGCTTCGGGCCGCCCGACGCCCATTCGCACCCTTACAAATCCATCGGTCCCCAGGGCGTCAATCAGAGACCTTAGTCCATTGTGTCCGCCATCCCCCCCTTTCTTTTTGATTTTCACTCTTTCATAAGCAAGGTCAATGTCATCGTGGATGACGACCATATCCTCGCAGTAGACCCCATATGTGCGGATGATGTTAGTTACCGGTTCACCGGAACGGTTCATGTAAGCCATTGGCTTGGCCGCCAACACCTGGATACCGGCAATTTCCCCGCTGAACAGCTGTGCGTTCAACCGGTTGCCGAGATCGTTTAGCCCATATTGCCGGACCAATCGATCAACAACCATGAATCCGATATTGTGACGCGTCTTGGCATATACCGGCCCAGGGTTACCCAGGCCGATAATCAAATGCTTTCGTTTATCTGGCATCATATCGATGGCCGCTATTTCAGTCCTAAGAACCCACGGCCATCCGATTTAGTCGTCAGGTTTGCCGGCGCCCGATGCGCCGCGATTACAAAACTCGAGAAAAGAACACGAAATGAATAACTACTCGCTGGCTGATTCTTCAGTAGCCTCAGCCCCTTCGCTGACTTCACCTTCTTCACCTTCTTCACCCTCTTCTTCTTCAGCCGCTTCGGCTTTTGTACTGAGGATGGTCAAGATGGTGAAATTTACATCTGCAGGCACTTCGATATTTTCATCTAGTTGAAGTTCTTCAACGTGAAAGGAATCACCGATATCAAGGTCAGTGATATCAATGGAAATATTCTCGGGGATCTGATCAGGCAGGCAAAGGACTTCCAGTTCTCTGCGAATGATCTGCAGCATGCCCCCCATCTCAATACCTTTGCATATCCCCGTGGTGGTTACGGGAACCATTACTTTGATTTTCTGATCCATGGATACTTCGTAAAGGTCCAGGTGAAGCAGTTTCTGGGAAACCGGATGCCGCTGCACCTCTTTAATCATCACATTGCAACCTTTTCCGCCTCCCTCAACTTCCAGTTTCAAGAGTTTCTGGGCCACGGCCCCAGACTTGAAAATCGGGTCCAGGTCTAACTTCTCAATGCTTAATTTTACCGGATCTGCCTTCGGACCATACAAAATAGCCGGCACTTTTCCTTCCCGCCGCAATTCTCTGGCAGGACCGTTTCCCACGCGTTCACGTGGGGTTGCTTTTAGGTTCATTATTTCCAACGATCTGTTCCTCCTTGAAATTATTACACAAACAGAGATGTTACCGAATCCCCAGTGTAACTTCGAATAATGGCTTCCCCGACCAGATTGGAAATGGAAAGCACTTTGATTTTATCGCAAGCCGCTGCTTTTTCATTAAGGGGAATGGTATCCGTGCAAACGATACTGGTAATAGGCGACGCGTTGATACGATCGACAGCGGGACCCGAAAGCACCGGATGGGCACAACAGGCATGAACTTCTCGGGCACCTTTCTCCATAATGGCATTGACCGCTTCAGTCAGCGTTCCGGCGGTATCGATCATGTCATCTTGAATGATTACCGTTTTATTGGTCACATCGCCGATGACCGCCATGGCTTGGGCCTTGTTGGGTGCCGAGCGTCGTTTGTCCACGATTGCCAAACCGGCATTCATCCGTTTGGCAAATGCGCGGGCGCGTTCCACACCGCCGGCGTCAGGGGAAACGATAACCAGATCATTGTTGAAATTGGCTTTGATATACTCGAGCAACACGGGAGCAGCGTAGAGATTGTCAACCGGGATATTAAAAAAGCCCTGTATCTGACCGGCATGAAGATCCATCGTGATCACGCGAGTGGCACCGGACGTGGTCAACAAATCCGCCACCAGTTTGGCGCTGATGGGAACACGGGGGGCAACTTTTTTATCCTGACGCGCATAGCCGTAGTAGGGTATCACGGCGGTAATTCGACGCGCCGATGCCCGCTTGAGGGCGTCGATCATAAGCAACAGTTCAACAAGGTTGTCATTCACTGGATGGCAAGTGGATTGAATGACGAACACATCCTTGGTCCGTACATTTTCGTCAATTTCAATCTGGATTTCACCGTCACTGAACCGTTTGATAATCGCACCGCACAGGGGTTTGTCCAAATACTGGCTAATCTTATCTGATAGATCAGGGTTGGAATTGCCTGAAAATATGCAGAAATTATTTTCTTTTGGTGACACTTTTGAAATGCTACTCCTGTTTGTAAATGTGGCTGGGGCGGGAGGATTCGAACCTCCGAATGCAGGAACCAAAATCCTGTGTCTTAGCCACTTGACGACGCCCCAGTAAAACGAATTATCCGATGATCCAAGCTATCTGTTTAGTTTGTCAAAAGATTGGCCACAATAACCGTCCATGCCTGGTTTTGAGACCTGCTGCACAAGGTTTGATAAGCGATGTCAGCTTGCTCAGCGTCGAGGAACAGTCCGAATACCGTTGAACCACTGCCTGACATCATGGCACCCGCTGCGCCGTTTGCTAAAAGCAATCCTTTTATCTTGCTGATAACCGGAAGCGCGCGCTGCGTGACGGGTTCCAGATCATTGACCAGGTGCTTGTCAATATTGAAAAACCGGCCATCAAAGTGAAAATTACTAAGTTTTTTTTCGTCTTTTGTCAATCTTAAATTCAGATTTTTGTATACCCAGGCAGTGGATACCGAAGCATTGGGATAAACCAGTACCGCTGTATAGGGAAACAGGTCGGAAAAGGCTTCCAAGCGATCGCCAATTCCCTTGGCGACGGCAGGACCGCCGCGGATAAAAAAAGGGATGTCAGCACCGATTCGCGCCCCGACGCGCTGAAGCTCAGCGGTAGACAAAGGGGCACCCCAATGACCGTTGAGCGCCTTTAAAACCGCGGCAGCATCACTGCTTCCGCCCCCCAACCCGGCCCCGACGGGGATCTGTTTTTGAATATCAATCTGTACCCCGGTATCACCGGCCGGCGGCTCGGCAAAGGCGGCGTTGAAAAAGTGCGCCGCCGCGCGCACGACCAAATTGGTCGAATCTTCCGGCACATCTGGATGCGTACAGGAAACGGATATCTCCGGTTGGCCGAACGTCAACGTCAATGTATCGTACAATCCCACCGGACACATCAGCGAATGCAGATCATGATACCCATCGGGCCGTTTACCGATGATGCGTAGAAACAGATTGATTTTCGCCGGCGCCTTGATGACGAGCGGATCCATGGCAAATTTTGTCTTGCGCCTTTCTATTGCTTTTCTTTCACATAGAGAATCCGCAGGTCATATAAAATATTCTTGATCATTGCGGCTTCGTCGGCAGTCAGGTTGCCGCGCGTCTTTTCTTCAAGCATGGAAATCACATCGATGGTCTGCTTGGCCAACGGCAGATTCTTGGTATTTTGACCGGTCATTGGGTCTTCCATCATTCCCAACTGTACCAGTGCAGAAGAATTGAGGGAAAAAATGAATGTTGCGAAATTGATGGCCGGAAGCGGTGCCTCGGTTTTATCCGCCCGTTGATCCTGCTGCTTTTCATCTGTCATGGACAAAACTCCTCGAAACGATGGGATCCAGATTCGGCGCCGGTGGCTGCTGATATCAGCCGATCCGGCAGTTTAAAACTCCAGCGGCGTGACCGTCTTGACAAGCGACAGTTGCCGCATTTCCTCCACCACATCCTCAGGAATCGGCGTATCGGTCGTCAGAAAAATGATGTTGCGATCCCCCTCTTCTTCCTGCCCCACCTGCATTCTGCCAATATTGATATTGTGGCGTCCCAGGGTTGTACCGATTTCACCAATGGAACCGGGTTTGTCGATATTTTGAATCAGCGCCATGTGACCGTGGGGGATCATCTCCAGACGAAATTTATCGATTTTGACGATCCGTGGATCTTTTCTGCCGAAGATCGTACCGGAGGCCACACTGCTCATTTCGGTGGTAATGGCCCGCACCGTAATCTGATTGACATAATAATCGGATTCGGCGCTGTTGGTTTCCGTTACTTTGATCCCCCGCTGCTGAGCCATCACCTGGGCGTTGACATAGTTCACGTCATCCTTGACCACGGGCGTAAGAATTCCCTTGAGCACCGCCGTGGACACAGGCGACAAATCGAGATCTTTAAAGTCACCATGGAACTCAACCACCACTTCTTTGATGGGACCTCGCACCAGCTGCGCCTGAAGGCATCCCATACGTTCCGCCAGGGTCAGGTAGGGACCGACTTTTTCCAGCACCTCGCCGGTCACCGACGGCATGTTCACCGCATTTACGACCGTGCCTGCGGTAAGAAAATCGATAATTTGGCGGGCAACCGCTACAGCCACATTGGTCTGGGCTTCACGGGTGGATGCACCTAAATGGGGGGTACAGATCACATGCTCGTGAACAACCAGGGGCGATTGCCCCGGTGGTTCGGTTTCAAACACATCCAGCGCAGCCCCGGCAACAATACCGGATTCAAGGGCATCCAGCAGATCCGCCTCGTTAACGATCCCTCCCCGGGCGCAGTTGATGACCATCACCCCGGGTTTCATTTTTTCAAAGGCCGCCTTGTTGATCATACCGATGGTGTTTTTCAATTTTGGAACATGCACGGTGATGTAATCGGACCGCTCGTATAAGGTATCCAGATCCACACTATCGAAACCGGCTTTTTCAATCTGTTCGGGGGTGACGTATGGGTCATGAATGATCACATTCATTTTCAGCCCACGGGCCCGGTCCGCAACAATGGCGCCGATTTTACCAAAACCGATGATCCCCAGTACTTTATTGTATAGTTCCCGCCCTTGAAGTTTTTTCTTTTCCCAGCGGCCTTCGCGCAGGGTTGCCGTTCCTGTAGGGATATTGCGCGTCAAGGCCAGCATCATGGCAACGGCATGCTCTGCCGTGGTGACCACGTTACCGGTGGGCGTATTCATCACCACCACCCCCTGCTGGGTAGCGGCCGGAATATCCACGTTGTCCAAACCGATGCCGGCCCTGCCCACCACTTTCAGCCGTGTTGCCGCCTGAAGCAGATCGGCCGTCACTTTGGTAGCACTGCGAATGACCAGGGCATCATAATCGGCGATGATCGCTTTCAGCTCCTCGGCATCCAAGCCGGTGTTAACATCCACATCAATACCAGGCGCTTCTTCGAACATGCGGATTCCATCTTCACCTAGATTGTCGCTGACCAGCACTTTCATTGATGCCACCCTTTACTTTTTTCATGGTTGATGGTTCATTTACATCCACGATTTTTTTGCCATCCGTACTAAAAAAGACGCATAGATTTTATTTTTTACGATAGCGGGAAATCACCCGATTCAACGAGAGGTAAAAACACACAACTGAATAAGACACAGTCATTTGCCGGCGCATATTAGTTAAAACCGAGCCAACATTCAACCCATAATTTGGAAAGGTGAGTCGTTTTCTTTTTGTCTCGGCAATTTAGATATAGTCGGAAATGGCGTTTTGCTCGTTTTCAAGAATGGGGCGCCAGGTAATCGTGTAAGTAATGTCGGTATCCCGGTAATAAGGGTCAAACACGGCGACGAACAGTTGATCCGGTAGGTCAGGAAACGCTTCGATCCATATCAAATCGTCGACGTTGATATCAAAATCGCTGCAAATGCGTTTTCCCAGGCTTTCGGCGCAACTTGCCTTGAAAATGCCACCAGAATTGCGGACGGCCAGCACCGCATATCGGCGGATATGGGGATGGGATGGATCACCCGATGAGAAGTCGATGATTTTGACTTGCCAAGCGCAAGCATAGGCCGGGCTCGATCCTGGATCTTCTTTACGTGACAACGTATACGTCCCGTCAAATAAAAGCATCGTTATGTTCCTCCATCGGTCTTCATTGCGCCCAGTGTAAAAGATCCAGGAGGCATGGGCAACCGTTTTGTCGTGATTCATATCGAAACAACGTTTTTCCCAACGCGGCTTGCCAGGAACAATTCGACGAAAGGCTTGACGCCTCATTACAATTAATGGTATTAGATTTGATTTTTGTTGACTGTATTTGGAGTCAACGATCCTTGCTCCGGCCAAGGGGCCGGGGCTATTTAACCCACAAGGAGGTTTTATGAGACGGTATGAAACGATTGTCATTATTGACCCAGACTTATCGAAGGAGGCGGAAGCGCCGATCCTCGACCGGGTCAACGATCTGATCCCCCAATTTAGCGGGACCCTGATCGAAACTGATGACTGGGGCATCAGAAAGCTGGCCTATGACATCAAAAAGAAAAACCGGGGTCATTATGTAAGGTTTGACTTTTGTGGTGATGGGGCATTGGTTCAGGAAATGGAACGTTTTTTCAAAATCGACGATAAAGTCATGAAGTTCATGACGGTCCTTTTGGATGAAGACGCCGATTTGGATGCCATCCAGGCTGAGATGGCCGAAAAAGCGTCAAGCGGTGATCAGGCCGAAGCAGAGGCAACGGAAGAAAAAGCCGAGACATCCGATGCATCCGAAGATGACAGCGAACCTGAAAAAACTGAAGAAAAGGAGTAACCCATGGCCTTTGCAAAGCCCCGCCCGAGAAGAAAGAAAAGAAGAATATTTCATCGCCGCAAAGTTTGTCGCTTCTGTGCGGATCAAAGCCTGGTAATTGATTACAAAGACCCCAAATCACTGAAATACTTTATTACCGAACGGGGAAAAATTATCCCCAGGCGTATTTCGGGTACCTGCGCCAAGCATCAGCGGGCCCTGACCCATGCCATTAAACGGGCGCGCACCATCGCCCTGTTGCCCTACGCAGGAAGCTTCGACCTTTAGGCCGTCAAGGCACCACGGCGTTGTTGGCATGCCCTAACTTTTGGAGAAATGGATGGCCCTGTTGCCATTGCAAAATCTAATATCGAAAGATATCGCCACAGGGGTAATGGCCGTTTTGGCCATTTTCTCTCTATCGGTGTTTTTACCCATTGTTGGGTTTATTTTCTCCTTGTTTATTCCTTTGCCCATTGTTTTTTATCGGGCGAAACTGGGCAGGCGACCTGGGGCGGCCGTTGTGCTGATTGCCGTTGCGTTGATGGCCCTTGTTTTCGGTGGCTTTTCCATTGACCTGCTTTTTTTTGCAGGACTCATGCTGCTGGGCTTTGTCATGGGGGAAATGTTCGAAAAGCCGCTATCCGTTGAGATGACCATTGGTGCCACCAGTGCGATTGTGCTAGGCGCCGGCCTGGTCGGTGTTTTGCTTTACAGCATTGCCAGTCAAACGGGTATGATGGCGCTGGTGTCGGCCTATGTGGCAACCAATTTGGAGTTGTCGCTCAAGCTTTACGAAGGCCTTGGCATTCCCCAGGAAAGCATTGACGCCATCGCCAACGCATCGGAGCGCATCCAATATGTGCTGGTACGGATCATGCCCTCGATCATGGCGGCATCCACCCTGTTTGTGGCCTGGATCAATTTGATTGTCGTTCGGCCGTTGATGCTTCGCAAGGAGCTGGCCTTTCCCGATTTTGGTTGTCTCAATCACTGGCGTGCACCGGATCCATTAATTTGGGGCGTCATCGCCTGTGGTGTGATCATGCTTACACCGGCAACGGGAATTCGGCTGCTCGGTATCAACGGCCTTTTGGTACTGCTGACGGTCTATTTCATGCAGGGCATTGCCATTTTGTCGTTTTATTTCGAAAAAAAGGGCCTGCCGCGTTTCGTCAGGGTGGTCTTGTACACGATGATCGCTTTTCAACAATTATTTCTGTTGGTCGTCATCGGCATCGGTCTATTTGATATGTGGGTCAATTTCAGGAAAATTGACACCAACAAGCACAAAACAGACCTGCCCTCTTAACGCGCAAGGCAGGTTTTTGGAGGATCATAAATGAAAGTCATACTAAAAGAAACCATCAGTTCATTAGGCATTATCGGCAGTGAAGTCAGCGTGGCCGATGGGTATGCCCGCAACTACCTGTTGCCCCAGGGCAAGGCGGTGCCGGCAACCCCCCAGCAGCGCAAGCTGTTGGAACAGGAAAAAGCAAAATTTGAACTTCAGATCGCCAAGGAAAAAGAGTTCGCCCAGGAAATGGCCAGCCGCCTTGAAGCCGTTTCCGTAACCATTGCATCCAAGGTTCACGAAGCGGATAAACTCTACGGCTCCATAAAGGTCCGCGATATCATCGATGCCCTGAAAAAGCAGGAAATCGAGGTGGAAAAACGGATGGTGTTGCTGACTGAACCCATTAAAACCATCGGCATCTTCAAAGTGCCGATCCGTGTGTATCAAGGGGTCAAACCGGAGATCACCGTGGAAGTCGTTCCCGAAGAAGCCTAATCGAAAACAAGCTGCCGGGAGTCGGCCACCCCCACTTGAAAAGACTCCCGGCGCTTTTTTTAAGAAATCGTCCATGCCCGATAGCCATCCCAAGGCGTCCCAAGGCCAGTTTGCCAACAAACTTCCTCCGCAAAGCATCGAGGCGGAGGAATCGATCCTCAGCGCCGTTTTACTCGACAACAATGCCCTGATCGATATTGTCGAGATTCTTTCCGCTGACGATTTTTACAAGACGGCCCATCAAATCATATTCACGGCCATCGAAGCGTTGTATGCCAAAAGTGAACCCGTGGATCTGGTCACCTTGTCCAATATTCTGCGGGAAATGGACAGCCTGGAAAAAATCGGGGGGGCCGCGTACCTGGCCCGCCTGGTGGATACCGTTCCCATGGCGGTCAATGCCCGTCACTATGCGCGCATCATCCGTGACAAATCCCTGTTACGGCGTCTTGTGGAGCGGTCCAACGCCATCACCCAGCGATGTTTTGAAGATAGCGGCAACGTCGATGCCATTGTCGAGTTTGCCCAAAGCGCAATCTTTGAAATTTCCGAGGACAAACCGTCCCAGGCCTTTGCCCCGATCAGCAAAATCATCGAGACCAATATCGATGCGCTGGAAGAGCGGCAAGGCAACCGCTCTCTGGTGACCGGGGTAACAACGGGGTTTTCAAAGCTCGATTCGCTGACATCCGGTTTTCAGAACTCCGACCTGATCATTCTGGCCGCCCGTCCGGCCATGGGAAAGACCGCATTTGCCTTGAATATGGCCAGAAATGCCGCCATCGAAGGCGGGGTCCCGGTGGCCATTTTCTCCCTTGAAATGTCCAAAGAGCAGCTGTCCATGCGCATGCTGTGTGCCGAAGCAAGAGTCGACTCATCGCGGATTCGCAGCGGTTTTTTAAACCAGGACGACTGGAATCGCATCACCGATGCTGCCGGCCGGCTCACCGAAGCCCCGATCTTTATCGATGACTCACCGGATATTTCAACCACCTCGATTCGAACCAAATCCATGCGCATGAAAATGGACAAGGGACTGGGGCTGATCATCATCGACTATCTTCAGCTCATGCGCGGCGATGCCAAAATTGAACGACGCGATCTGGAAATCTCGGATATTTCGCGTTCATTGAAAATCCTGGCCAAAGAACTCAATCTGCCGGTCATCGCGCTTTCCCAGCTCAACCGAAAATTGGAGGAGCGCAGCGACAAGCGGCCGCAGTTATCAGATCTCAGGGAATCGGGCGCGTTGGAGCAGGATGCCGACCTGGTGGCATTTATTTATCGCGATGAGGTGTACAATCGGGATGAGAACAATCCCCAACGGGGCACGGCCGAAATTATCCTGGCCAAACAGCGCAACGGCCCCACCGGCGTTGCCCCCCTGGCATTTCTAAAGTCTTATACCCGTTTCGAGAATCTGGCCACTGAATGAAATCTTTATCCGGCAGTCTTCTGGGACTCAAAACCAGTCAGATCAAGCGCCTGGAAAAGCTGGGTCATCGCCGCGTGCCCCCCCGGGCCATCGTTTCCCACGAGCTGTGCCGGGACATGTGCCGTCTGAGTAATGAAATCGGCCGTCAGATCGGCCTGCTCATCGACCGCACGGGCAAAATCGTACAAGTGCTGGCCGGAGAGGTCGATCGCATTCTCATTCCTGATCTTCGGGAATACCGTCTGGCACCGGACCGGTTGCGCGGACTGCGCTGTGTGCACACCCATCTGGACCTCACGCCCCTGACCCAGGACGATCTGACTGACCTGGCCCTGCTGCGCCTGGACCTGATGGCCGTGGTCACCACCCAATCCGACGGGACGCCGGGCAACGTGTACTGGGCCCATATCCTTCCCGGTGCCAGCGATACGGCCCCCTATCAGATCATGGACCCATTGCCGACTTTTCGCACCGACATCGGCTGCGCGGATCTGATTCAGGCCCTGGAAACCGAACTGTCCAGAAAAAAGGCGGATACCATCAGGCGCGAAGGCGCCGAACGGGCACTGCTGGTCAGTGTTTTCAGCGGCCCCCGCAAGGTGGCCATGGACTCGTTGGATGAACTCATGGAGTTGACCCGCACCGCCTCGATCGACATCATCGATACCATTTTGCAGCAACGCAAGAAAGCCGACCCGCGGTTTTTGATGGGCAGCGGCAAACTGGATGAACTGTCCATCACGGCGCTGCATCGGGGAGCCACCCTGATCATTTTTGACCAGGAGCTCAACCCCTCCCAGATTCGATCCATAGCCGACCGCATCGAAATCAAAGTCATTGATCGAACCCAGCTGATCCTGGACATCTTTGCCCAGCGGGCCAAGAGCCGGGAGGGCAAACTCCAAGTGGAACTGGCCCAGCTGAAATACATTCTTCCCCGACTGGTGACCAAAGACACGGCCATGTCCCGACTGACCGGCGGGATCGGCGGCCGCGGCCCTGGCGAAACCCGTCTGGAGATCAACCGCCGGCGGGCACGGGAGCGAATCCGGCGTCTGGAAAGCGCCATTGCCACCGTGCAAAAGAACCGTTTTCAACAACGTCGCCAACGGAGCAAAAAAGGGCTGCCGATTCTATCCATTATCGGATACACCAATGCCGGAAAATCCACCCTGCTCAATCAGCTGACCCAAAGCCGGGTGCTGGCCGAGGACAAGCTTTTCGCCACCCTGGATCCATCCAGCCGGCGAATGCGCTTTCCGCGTGATGTTGAAGTGATCATCACCGACACGGTGGGATTTATCCGCGATCTGCCCAAAGAGCTGATGGCCGCCTTCAAGGCCACCCTGGAAGAGCTTGAAAATGCCGACCTGCTGCTGCATGTGATCGACATCAGCAACCCTCGCCATCAGGCACAGATCCGCTCCGTGGAATCCATTCTTGATGAACTGGGCCTGCATTCCATCCCCACCATTCGGGTGCTCAATAAGATCGATCAGGTGCCGCCCGACGTTTTGGAAAGCCTGACCCAACGGCTTGACGGCATTCCGGTCAGTGCCCTGGATCGGTCAACCTTCAGCCCCCTGATCAGTGAATTGCAAAAGGCCGTGGAGCACCTCTGATCACCCTCCCAAATAAACAAACAAAATAATAATATTAGACAGTTATGAATCGTTCTGACAATTGCAGTTGACAGGATGATACAAAAATTTGTAAACGTATTCTCTTATGGACATGGAACGTATCAAAAATGTCGGCATCGCGGCAGCATCCAAGGGCGGTAAAATCCTGCGGGATCATTACGGCCGGCTGCGGTCTGTGCGTAAAAAAGGGACCATCGATCTGGTAACCGATGCGGACGTGCAATCGGAAGCGGCCATCATCGAGACCATCACCAAGGCCTTTCCCGATCATGCCATTTTGGCCGAGGAAAGTGGTGATCACCAAGGCCGTGGCGGACGCTGGATTATCGACCCGCTGGATGGGACGACCAACTTTGCCCATGGGCTGCGCCAGTTCTGCGTGTCCATCGCTTTTGCCAGCGATGATGAGATCCTGGTCGGCATTGTCCTGGCGCCTTTGTTAGACGAGCTGTTCATCGGCATCAGGGGCCAAGGCGCAGCGCTTAACGGGACGCCCATCGCCGTCTCATCGACCCGGACCTTGGTCGACAGTTTGCTGGTCACGGGATTTCCTTACGATCATCATACTATTTTTGATGCGTTGATGCGCCGTTTTAGCGACTGTTTGAAGGCCACTCAGGGCGTACGTCGCTTGGGGGCTGCGGCCCTGGATCTTTGTTATGTGGCCAGCGGTCGTTTTGATGGATTTTGGGAGCAGCATCTCAACCCCTGGGATACGGCGGCTGGATATGTCTTGGCCAGCGAAGCGGGTGCCCGAACCACGGATTTCTCAAACGCGCCCTACTCTATTTTTGAAAAAGAAATTGTGTGTACCAATGGCATCATTCATGACGAACTGATTCATTTACTCGAGCATAAGGATTAGCCCATGACATCGGAGCAGGATGTGGAATTGTTTCTGGATCAATATGTTGGCTGTTTTGGGGGGTTTCGTAAGGATGATCCAATCTGTCAAAAGCGCTGCGCCCTTAATTTACGCTGCGCTATTGAGCAGGAACGCAACGAACGCTTTGAAATCCTGGAAGAGTTGGTTGCTGCCGATGGAATGATGATCAAGGTCAATTAGCATTGGGCCATTGCTCCAAGGATGGTTATTGGCCAACCGCCCGCACCTTTCCTTTAGGCCGGCATCTGTGAGGGGGGCACCCATTCGGGGAAGATTTTCCCTGGGTTCAAGAGCCCCAATGGATCGAAGGCCGTTTTAATGCGCCGCATCAACTGGATCGAGTCGGAACTCAACTCTTTTTTCAGGTACGGCGCTTTTGTAATGCCAACCCCATGTTCACCTGATATTGTCCCGCCTAGCTGCAACGTGTAGTCAAACAGCGCGTCCACTGCCGCATGGGCCTTTTTCACAGCCGTCGGATCGGACTTATCCAGCATGATATTAAAATGAATATTTCCATCGCCGGCGTGGCCGAAGGCCACCATAATCAGTCCGGTTTGCTGCCTCAATTCATCGATCTTGGTCACCAGGTCTGGAATCCGGTTTCGCGGAACCACAATGTCTTCATTGATTTTGTGGGGTGCCAGCTTAAAAAGCGCGGGTGACAGGGCTTTTCGTGCCTGCCAGAGTTGCGCGGCCTGGGCTTCGTCATCGGCGATGGAAACAACACGCGCCCCCATACGGCGGCTTTCCGCTTCCAAATTCCTGGCAATGGCTTTGATGTCGGACTTGTTTCCATCGACTTCCATCAACAGCAACGCCCCGGCATCCACAGGCAGTCCTAAATGCAGGTAGTCTTCCGCCAGGCCGATGGCGGTGTGGTCCATGAATTCAATGGTTCGGGGAACATGGGGATGGCGAACAAATTGGGCCACGGCCCTGGCGGCACGGTCCATGCTCTCAAAGGCCGCGGTGAGGGTCATCACGGATTCAGGCAACGGCAAAAGCCTGACCGTTGCTTCGGTAATCATGGCCAGGGTTCCTTCGGAGCCCACGATCAGACGCGTGAGATCGTAGCCAACCACCCCTTTGGCGGTTTCTACACCGGTACGGACGATCTCGCCGGTGGGCAACACCACTTCCAGTCCCCGCACGTAATCCCGGGTGACCCCGTATTTTACGGCTTTGGGACCGCCGGCACATTCAGCCAGATTCCCGCCCATGGTGGAAAAAGCGGCACTGGACGGATCCGGCGGATAAAAGAGACCAAGCTTTTTGACATGATCTTGAAATACAGCGGTGATCACACCGGGCTGGATACGGGCTATCAAATTTTCCTGGTCGACCGACAGGATGCGGTTCATCCGGTTAAAAACAACGACCATCCCCCCCTTGACGGGCAGGGCGCCACCGGTCATCCCTGAACCGCCCCCCCGGGGAATCACCGGAATCCGGTAATCCGCCGCGGCTTGCATGATCCCGGCGACCTCGGCAGTGGTAGCGGGAAAGACCACCACATCAGGCAGATAAACGGCAGCCGTGCCGTCATAGGCGTAACATAAACGATCTTCCTTGTGCACCGAAAGGTGGGATTGACCAACAATGCCCTGCAATTGGTCTAAAAAATCGTGTGAGATATCCATGGATGTCCTGAACCAATCAGGATTTGCCTTTTTCCAATCGATCCGAAAGAAATTCCACATGCTTTTGCATCGGACCGTTTTCCTTAACCCCTTTTTCGACAACTTTCAGGGCGTGAAGCGCTGTGGCATGATAGCGGTTAAAGCTTCTGCTGATGACTTGCAGGGAATGATCGGTATAACGCCGGGAGAGGTACATGGCCACCTGTCGCGGGCGGACAATGGCCTGCCGCCGGGAACGAGAAGTGAGATCGGTCAGGGTGACGTTATAGTATCTGCACACCAGGCGCTTGATCGAATCCAGTGTGATATTTGCCCGTGACGTGATCATGTTTTCGACCACGCTCCGGGCAAGCGCGATATCCGCCTCCGCACTAAGCAGCGAGGCTTTGGCGGTGACCCCGATCAAACCGCTTTTCAGTTGGCGGACATCCTCCATCAGTTCTGATGCCAAATATTGAAAAACCTCTTCTGAGAGGGTGTACCCCTCGGACAAAGCCGCCTGTTTTAAAATCCGCAACCGGGTTTTATAGTCCGGCGTATCGATTTTTGTAATCAGGCCGCAACACAGCCGGGACTTCAAATTCTCATTAAGCTTGGGAATTTCCGATGGTGGATAACAACTGGAGTAAATGATTTTCTTGTTGGCGTTCATCAATGACTCCAGTGTATTCGAAAGCTCTTCCTGGGTGCCTTTTTTACCGCTTAAAAAATGGACATTTTCCAGCAGCAACACATCACAATTCTTGCGGTATTTCTCTTTGAACCCATGAATGTTGCTATTGCGGTAGGATTCGGTCATCTCACTCATAAAATCTTCCGCCGTGATGTAATACACCCGCTGAGTGGGAAAGGCACTGAGAATATGATGTCCCACGGCTTGAGAAAGATGGCTTTTGCCAAGGCCGGTCTTGGAATGCAGGTAAAGGGCGTTCTGATGCCTCTGGTTTTGGGCAGCCAGGGACAAGGCGGCAGAATAGGCAAAGTCGCTGTTTTTTCCAACAACAAATTGATCGAAGGTATAGTCCCCGCGCAGTAATTGCCCGCTGGTGGATGGCGGATCGATTTCCGGCAGTTTAAGTTGTTGTTGTTGTTGTTGTTGCTGTTGCTGACTGGCCTGCGTCTTCTTTCCGGGTTGAGAATTACCGACTTCGTATCGGATCGTCAGTTTTTTGCCCGCCGCCCGGAAAATACTCTTTTCCAGCAAATGGCCATAATGCTCGATTACCCGTTTTCTGGAAAAAAGGTTTGGGCAGGTTAAGACAAGGGTGTCACCGTCGTTTTCCTGGAATTGGATTGGATCGATCCACATGCGGTAACAGTGGCCAGGAATTTCTTCCTTAATTAAAGATTTTACAGAGGCCCAAATTCCGTCCATTTATTAAATAAATCCCCTTCAACAATCTTACGAATGCAAACGCTTTATGGCTACATTCAACCGTTGGTTTAAAAATGGGTTATTTTGGTCAAATACCTGAGGTTATCAGAAAGGCTGTCGCCAGAATCCGCGACTGGTCAAATATTTACAGATGAGGCCGCCAAGAGTCAATATCAAAGAATGCGGGTTACTGTTTTTGTTAACACGATTCTAACATTACATGATATTTTCTTTTATTTCAGATACTTTTCCTTTATCTACCAAGCAACTACTTTGAAATACAAGGCTTTTTCATCCTCGTCTTTATCCATAAGCATTTTAATGGGATCTGAAGGTATGCACCATATCCGGCCAAACTGTCAAGCTCCGTTTTTCTGCGATTTTTTCGATTTTGCTCGTATTTCTATTTTTTTCATTTTTGTTAAGGTTTTCTCAGGGGGATCACCAAATCGCCGCGGATGCTACATATCACTACTGCCATTGACAAGCAATATCACACTGGATCGCCGTGTTTTTCCACACCACGAAATGGATTTACAAACCGAGCAGGGCTGAGTATGATAATAACTCAGTTTTTATCAGACACATCAATCCCAGGTCAGTAACCAATGAAAGATTTACACTTACCGCTTGTGGCGATCACCATGGGTGATCCGGTGGGGATCGGCCCTGAAATCATCTCCAAAGCCCTTTGCGATCCGCGAATTAAAAACTGTTGCCAGCCGGTTGTCTACGGGGATGCCAGGCGTCTGAAAGCGGGCGCCTTGTTAGCTCCTATGGACCGAGCCGTTGAAGAAATTGCCTCAATCCATGATGCCCGCTGCGATGCACACACCCTATGCGTGGTCAACCCCCATCCAGTGGATACGGACAATCTAGCGTGGGGGCACCCCAGTGCCGCCTCGGGAGCGGCAATGGCCGCCTATCTCGAAGCGGCCATCGACGATGCACTGGCCGGTCGCATCTCAGCCATTGCCACCGGCCCCATCAATAAATACGCGTTAAAAATGGCCAATATCCATTTTAACGGGCATACGGAAATTCTGGCGCATCGGACCGGCACGCAAAAATACGCCATGATGCTGGCCGGCCCGCGACTCAAGGTGGTCCTGGCCACGATCCATATCCGACTCAAGCAGGTCTCTAAAGCCCTTTCGGAGGAAATGATCACCACCGTTATCGCCCTGACCGATGCGGCGCTGAAGACCCGCTTCGGCCTTGCCTCTCCACGCATCGCCGTCGCCGGCCTCAATCCCCACGCCGGGGAGTCCGGCCTGTTCGGTGATGAGGAAACACGCGTGATTGCCCCGGCCATTGAATCCAGTGCCTCGCAAGGTATATTGGCCAGTGGCCCGCATCCGCCGGACACCATCTTCTACAGGGCGTCCCAAGGAGAATTTGATGCCGTGGTGGCCATGTATCATGATCAGGGGCTGGGACCATTTAAAATGGTCCACTTCGATGACGGCGTCAATACAACCCTGGGACTGCCTATCATTCGCACGTCCGTCGATCATGGGACGGCCTATGACATTGCCGGCAAAGGCATTGCCTCGGCTGAAAGCATGGTGGCGGCCATCACCATGGCGGCCGGTCAGGCTAGGTGCCTGAACCGGCAAAAAGACCAGGCAAGCATTTGATCAGATATCTTTAGCGCAATAAAAAGATTAGTGTTAAGTGTAAAGTTTTAAGTGTTAAGTGAATGTATTCTATCTTTTTTTACAAAATCAGATCCGATCCGCCACTTAACACTTTAAACTTAACACTTAACATACTCATTGGTGAACCCAATCGATACAATTGTCATTCAAGGTGCCAGGCAGCACAATCTCAAAGACATCAGCCTCGACTTGCCCCGCAACCAGTTGGTGGTCATCACCGGGCTGTCCGGATCCGGCAAAACCACGCTGGCCTTTGATACGCTTTACGCCGAGGGTCAGCGCCGCTATGTCGAATCCCTGTCAACCTATGCCCGGCAGTTTCTGGAGCGATTGCAAAAACCCGATGTGGATCTGATCGAAGGCCTGTCACCGGCCATTGCCATCGAACAAAAAACCGCCATTCACAATCCGCGTTCGACGGTGGGAACCGTAACCGAAATTTATGATTTCATCCGCCTGCTCTATGCCAGGGCCGGCACGGCCCATTGCTACCAATGCGGCCGTCCCATCGTTTCCCAAACCATCGACGAAATGGTCGAAGCGGTCATGCAGCAGCCCGATGGGGCTCGGCTGATGGTGTTGGCCCCGATTGCCGTACCGTCTTCCGGCAGCACCAAAGAACTTCTCAAGCGCCTGCGCAAGGACGGTTTCGCCCGCATTCGCGTCAAGGGGAAAATCCGTGATCTGGAAACCGTCACGGATCTGCCGGCACCGCCGCCCCAGGTGATCGAAGTCGTGATCGACCGGTTGATCCTCGGTGAGAAAATTCGTAACCGTCTGGCCGACTCCATGGAACTGGCCATCGCCCGGTCCGAGGGACGCGTGGAAGTGGTGTTTATCGGCAAAACCATGGATGAGGTCAAATTGTGCCTGCGCTTCAGCGAAAAAGCCACCTGCCTGCGTTGCGGGATCAGCTATCCGGAGCTGTCACCAGCCAGTTTCTCATTCAATTCTCCCCATGGCGCCTGCCCGGACTGTGACGGGCTGGGCGTTAAGCGCGGATTTTCTCCCCAAAAAATTGTCCCCAACCCCGAGCTCAGCCTGAGAGAAGGCGCGGTAAAGGTTTGGGCCCATCGCCAATCCGTGGCCTTTGGTGATTTCCTGGAGGACCTGACCGCCTTTTACGGCGTGGATATCTATACCCCGTACCAGGATCTGCCCGACACATTCAAAACCGCATTGATGTATGGCTCTAATGACCAGGCGATTCCTTTCACCAGCCAGGAATCCGGTGGCCAAGGCAAGGTTCTGCGACCGTTTGAAGGCATTATCCCCCAATTGAAAAAGCAGTACGCGGATGCCTCATCGAGTGCGGACAAACGATCTTTAAGCGACTATCTGGCCGACACGGTCTGTGACACCTGCAAGGGCTCACGCTTGCGCATTGAAAGCCGCCACATTAAAATCAACCATTTTTCCATTGCCGATTTGACCGCCCAATCCATCGGCGCGTTAAAGGACTTTTTCACCGCTTTTCGGCCCGACGGCCAGCGGGGCCTGATCTCGGCCAAAATTGTCGCCGAAATTACCACGCGCCTTTCATTTCTGGCAGACGTAGGGCTCTCATATCTGACCCTGGACCGGCCCGCCCATACCCTTTCCGGTGGTGAAAGCCAGCGCATCCGGCTAGCCACCCAGATCGGATCAAAACTGACCGGCGTGCTCTACGTGCTCGATGAGCCCAGCATCGGGCTTCATCAGCGTGACAACCAACGCCTGCTGGCCACGCTGACCCATATGCGCGACATGGGCAATTCGGTTCTGGTGGTGGAGCATGATGAAGACACCATTCTTGCCGCCGACCACGTGGTGGACATGGGCCCCGGCGCCGGCATCGACGGCGGCCATGTGGTCTTCCAGGGCGCACCCGCGGCAATGCTCAAGGATGCGCAATCGCTGACCGGCAAGTACCTGTCCGGCCGGCTGAGCATTGCCGTACCGAATAGGCGCCGGCCGATCAATCGCGGAGCAATCCGCGTCCATGGCGCCTGCCAGAATAACCTGAAAAACATTGATGTCGCGTTTCCGCTGGGCGTATTGACCTGCGTCACCGGGGTGTCCGGATCAGGCAAGTCCACCTTGGTTCTGGAAACCCTCTATCGGGCCACCCTGCGTCATTTGCAGCGGCTCCATCTGGCCGCTGGGGCACACACGGGTATCACCGGCCTGGAGCACATCAACAAGGTCATCGATATCGACCAGTCCCCCATCGGCAAAACCCCCCGCTCCAATCCCGGCACCTACACCGGCGTGCTGGCGCCGATCCGGGAACTGTTCAGCCGCACCCCCGAGGCGCGCATGCGAGGGTACAAACCCGGCCGCTTCAGCTTCAACATTCGCGGGGGTCGCTGTGAAGCCTGCGAAGGGGACGGCATCATTCGCATTGAGATGCATTTTCTGCCGGATGTCTATGTCCCCTGCGACATCTGCAAGGGCAAGCGCTACAACCGGGAGACATTGGAAATCCATTACAAGGGCAAAACCATCGCCGATGTCCTGGCCATGACCGTCAACCAGGGCCTGGCCATGTTTCAGAACATCGAGGTGATCCGTTCCAAACTGCAGACCCTGGCCGATGTCGGGCTGGGGTACGTTCCCATGGGCCAATCGGCCACCACCCTTTCAGGCGGTGAAGCCCAGCGCATCAAACTGGCCCGTGAACTGAGCAAGCGGGCCACGGGAAATACGCTCTACATCCTGGATGAACCCACCACCGGACTGCACCCGGACGACATCCGCAAACTGCTGGACGTCCTGGGCCGCCTGGTGGATGCCGGCAACACCGTGGTGGTCATCGAGCACAATCTGGATGTGATCAAAACCGCCGATTACGTCATTGATCTGGGACCCGAAGGGGGCGAGGCCGGTGGCCGGGTGGTGGCGGCCGGCACGCCGGAGCAGATCTGCCGGGCACCCGAATCCCATACGGGCCGCTACTTAAAAAAGGTCATTTAAAATAGGTACTGCTGCGATAAAAAAAAAGGCCGCTGCTGACGCAGCGGCCTTTTTTATGGGCGGAACTAAAAATCAATGCGCGAACAGTCCAGCGATCGCGGCTGCCTGCGGATGCGCGTAGATCAGGATCAGGGCGACAACGAGTGCGTAAATACACAGAGACTCGATCATGGCCAGACCGATCAGCATGGTCACGGTGACTTTACCAGAAGATTCGGGATTGCGAGCGATACCTTCAACGGCGGACTTGAGGCCCATGCCCTGTCCAATACCACAACCGAAGGCTGCGATGGCAATACCAAAACCAGCTGCTGTCACACACGCGATGAAGAACTGCAATGCTTGAGCTTCCATATCCTTAACTACCTCCTATTAAAAGATTGTTAATTAGGGCTTCTTCCAGTTACCCCAAACCAGTTAAACAATAGTTGACGCGGCTGATGTGGCGTCAACGCTATTCCAGCAGATTGCATCCATCAATGGGCGTGTTCCATGGCGCCGGAGAAGTAAATGATGGAAAGCAGAAAGAAAACAAATCCCTGTACAAAGGCCACGAAGATACCCAGGGCCATGATCGGCAGCGGTGCGAAAAAGGCGCCGGCCAGACCGAAAAGGATGGCCAAAACGATTTCGTGTCCCATCATGTTTCCGAAAAGACGGAAGGAGAGGGAGAGAATACGTGCCAGATGCCCGATGATTTCAATGACGAAAATCAACGGTGCCATCCACCATACCGGCCCCATGAAGTGTTTGACATACTTGACACCGTGATACTTGACGCCGATGACATGAGTAAACACGACAACCACCAGTGCACAAGACATGGTCGTGTTGAGGTTGGCGGTGGGCGGGAAAAAACCGGGAACGATTCCAATCAGGTTGCCGATAAAAATGTAAAGAAAAATCGTCGCCCCGAGGGGAAACAGCCAGCGGGCCTCTTCACCAGCAGTCTCGACCATGAATTCTTCAATTCCCGAGACAATGACTTCGAACAGGTTCTGGGCTTTTCCCGGAATCAGGGAGATGGTTTTCGTGGCCAGGGCTCCAGCAATGATCAGAATCGCCATGAGAACCCAGGAGTAGACCACATGGGTATAGGTGTGGGCGAAATGCCCCAGCCCGATCGCTTCAAAAATCTTGACGAAAAATAGATAGGGATGCTCCATCCTTAAACCGCCTCCTTGAAAATTAGTTTTTTAAGCTCAACCATGGTGGCCAGGGTGATGCTGGCCACCACAACGGATAGACCGATAAACAAGCCAATGGGATTCACCACCTGTTGGCGGATGAGAAAAAAAATAATCACACCGCTGATGATAAAACGGATGTAATATTTAACCAAAACCGCGTTGGGTGAAGCCAACCGCTTGGGCTGAAGTGCCTTTTTCAGAGTCCTGGCCAATAAATGAAAATTGACGGTCACGATCAGACCGCCAAAAATCAGCCCGCGGGCAAAAGATGGGGAAGTCGCCAGAAGTCCCAGCAGGCTGATCGATACCAGCAACACCCAGTTGGACCGCGTAACAAAGGTAAGCAAACGCTGTTGAATATTTACTGTGGGTGTTTTTTGATCAGTACAGGTCACAGTTTACGACTCTTTTTGATTGCCAGGCCAATGTTGCGGTATCCGGCGACGATCCCCAACCCTAAAAAAATCAGTGTCAACCAGGGGCTTGTGCCAAAACGTCGATCCAGATACACCCCAATCGCCAGTCCGATAAAGATGGCAAAAGATAGCGAGAGCCCCACACTCGAATAGTAGGCCAGTTCTCGCATCGACTTTCTTGTTTCTTTTTTCATGGGATTCGACCTTTTTCCGAAGGTTTAATAACATTCGGATCAGGTCTTGATCAGAATGTGTGCATCTACCACAGCCGTTTTTTGAAGTCAATCTCAAATTGGATATATATCGGTTTCTGTTACCATTCCAGTCGATGGGCATCGAAAACCGGTCCGTCCATGCACACATGCCGGTAGCGCGCATCGTCACCTTTCACCTTGACCGCGCACCCCAGGCAGGCGCCCATCCCGCAAGCCATCATGGCCTCGATGGAAACCTGACAGGCAACGCCATGAGTTTGGGCAATGGCGGTCACCGCTTTGAGCATGGGCAGCGGTCCGCAGGCACAGACCAGGTCGGCAGGGCCGCGTGCCAGGGCCCGCTCAAGGCTTTGGGTGACCACCCCGTGATGCCCCTGGCTGCCGTCATCGGTGGAGATGTCCAGCAAGAATCCGGGCAGGTCGAATTCACTGATACATACAAGATCGTCCTTGGTCCGGCCGCCGACAAACACCACGCATCGATCCAGGGCCCCGTCCTGGTCCAGCATCGACTGCGCCAGAAACCGGATCGGTGGGACCCCCACCCCGCCGGCAACAAGGATCAGATGACGGCAGGTATCGGGTACCAGAAAGGCATTGCCCAGGGGGCCGATGACGGAAAGCCGCTCGCCGGTCTGACACACCGACAGTTGCCGCGTCCCCTTGCCCACGACTTTGTAGAGAATTTCAATGCCGGTCACTCGCCCCTTGTCCCGGATCAGGCCCAGCAGGGAAAAGGGCCGACGCAGCAGGGGATTGACCCGGTCGCCAATGCGCAGCATGATGAACTGTCCGGGTTTGGCGGTATCGAATCCGCGGTCGCAGGTCAGCCCCAGGCGATAATAACCGGGCGCCGCCGGCTGGTTCCAGAGGATGGTGGTGTTTTGGACAATCATTGTGATTCGTTCCTTATTTCATCATGCCGATCAGCGCGACAAACCGTCCTGTTTGTTGCCGGGCACGGTAGGAGTAAAACAGATGCGGATTGCAGCGCGTACAGATGCCGGCGTTGTAAATACGGGCGTTGCCAAGACCGGCGGCGATCAGTTGATGCTGACTGATGCGCCAGAAGTCGAAGTGGTGCGCTGCCACGCGAAACGGCCACAGGGACGGCGGGATTTCATCATTGTAGTTGACGAACTCGGCACAGCAAGGTCCCAATGACGGTCCAATGGCGGCCACCATATCACCGGGATCGCAGCCCCATTGGTCGACCATGCGCTTTACGGTCAAGCCGAGGATGTCGGCCGTACTGCCCCGCCATCCGCAATGCACGTTGGCCACCACGCGCCGACGGGGATCGACAATCATTACCGCCTGGCAGTCGGCAGTCTGGATCAGCAAAAAAATGCCCGGCACATCCGTAATCATGGCATCGGCGGATCCGGGCAGGACCGTTATCGTCTGCGGGCCAGGCAACACCTCACCGGTGATGACATGGATGGACGTTCCGTGATTCTGGCGGGCATACAGATGCACACCACCGCAGGTCAATGTCTGTAAACGCTTCCGGTTGGCCATAACGGACCGCGGGGCATCCCCGACGCCGTCGCTCAAATTAAACCCTGCATAGGGCCAGGCGCTCTCCCCCCCCTGACGGGTGGTCACCGCATGCCAGAGCCCTGGACAGCGATTCAGCGCCTCGAACTGGAAGTATAGATGATTCTGATGGGTTATCAAATGCACGGAAGCACCTTTGCGTCAAACCGCCCGAGCCAGCGTCAAGACATCCACCCGGCGGGCACCATCGTTGATAAGGGTCCGCGCACACGCATCGGCCGTGGCCCCCGTGGTCAGAACATCATCCACCAGCAACACTCGCCGGCCGGCACTTTGTCCGGGACGGCGGACGGAAAAGGCCCTGCGGATATTGATCTGCCGCTGACGCCGGTCCAGTCCGGTCTGGGGCGTTGTCGCCCGATGGCGGACCAATAGATCACGCACGATCACCGCCTCACCGGAAAGTTGCCAGCCGGCAATCAGCAGATAGGACTGGTTGAATCCCCGGCGCCGAAAGCGTTTGCGGTGCAAGGGAACCGGTGCGATCAGATCAATATCGCCAGGGTGCCAGTACTGCCGAAAGGTTTGCCATAACAGACCGCCCAGTGGTGCGGCCAGTTGCACCATGGCGTTGAACTTCAAGGCCTGGATGGCGCTGCGCAGGCTCTGATCATAGATGCCGGTCGCCCGGGCCCGGGTAAATGCGCCGGGCGTTTGCAAACAATGGCCGCACAGGTGATCCGCACCTTCACGGCTACCAAAAACAACGCCGCAGCGGGTGCACAACGGTGAGGTCACGGCCGTGTATTGCCGGCGGCAATGGGGGCAGAAATACGGCGCCAGGGCAGTGGCCGGATCTGCGGCCGTTGCCCTATTGATTGTCCCCCGGTGGAAAAGAAGCCCGCAACCCAGGCATTTACCCGGGAAAAGGGCTTCGACCAGACTGGCCAGCCAGCGCTGGACTTCCATTGGCATGGATGGTTGGCCCAAGCGCACAGGCGCGTTATTTCATCTGCTGGGCGATGGCCTCGGCAAACACCGAGCACTTGACTTCCTCGGCACCGTCAATCTGGCGGGCCAGATCATAGGTCACCCGGAGGGCCTTGATAGCCGCCTGAATCGCGTCGCGCACAGCCTTGCCGGCCTCCTTCCAGCCCATGTAGTCGAGCATCATGGCACCGGAAAGAATCAATGAGCCGGGATTGACCTTGTCCATACCGGTGTATTTGGGGGCCGTGCCGTGGGTGGCTTCGAACACCGCGCAGGTATCGCCGATATTGGCCCCCGGCGCCATGCCCAATCCGCCCACCTGCGCGGCCAGAGCATCGGAAATATAGTCGCCGTTGAGATTCGGTGTGGCGATCACCCCGTATTCGTCGGGCCTGAGCAGCACCTGCTGGAACAGCATATCGGCAATCCGATCCTTGATGACCACTTTGCCCGCAGGAATGTTGCCGTCGTATTGATCGTAGAGCTGGCTTTCCGTGATCGTCTGATCACCAAAGCGCTCCTTGGCCACTTCATAACCCCAGGTGGCAAAGGCCCCTTCGGTAAATTTCATGATGTTGCCCTTGTGCATCAGGGTCACGCTGGGAAATCCGTTGTCCAGGGCATGCGTGATGGCGCTGGCCACCAGTCGCTTGGTATTGCCCGGACTGATGGGTTTGACGCCAATACCGGACAACGGCGGCAGGGCTACGCCCATCTTGGATTTGAAAAAGTCGGCCACGGCCTCGGCCTCATCCGTTCCTGAGGCCCACTCGATCCCCGCGTAGAGGTCCTCGGTGTTCTCGCGAAACACCACCATGTTGATTTTCTCAGGATTCTTCATGGGGCTGGGAACCGTTTCGATGTAGCGCACCGGACGCACGCACGCATACAAATCCAGTTTTTGGCGAATGGCCACGTTGAGGCTGCGGATGCCCTTGCCGATGGGGGTGGTCAAGGGGCCTTTGATGGCCACAATATGGTCTTGGATGGTTTTCAGCGCTTCATCGGGCAGATAATTGCCGGTCTGGGCGTACCCCTTTTCTCCCACGGGCAACTCCAGCCAGTCGATCTTGCGCGTCCCGCCATATTGGCTTTTCACGGCAGCCTCAATCACCAGCTGACTCGCCCGCCAGATATCGGGCCCGATTCCATCGCCTTCGATAAACGGAATAATCGGACAATCAGGCACATTGAGGCTGCCGTCGCTATTTTTGGTTATTTTTTCTGGGTTTGCCATGGATCGAACCTCCTGCGAAATCTATCTTTTATTGTAGGTCTATCGCACCGAATCTTCGTTGTCGTTGTCGTAATCGTCTTTTCCGTTTTTCGATTACGAAAACGATAACCGCTTCGCTGACAACGATAACGATTCACAAACGCAGAGCCTCATCGTTTTGCTGCAGCTCCGTCTCCTTCTTACTCAAACTGTTTCTTTGGTCAGCGGTGGCGTTTGAATCTGTCATTGTCCGTCCCCACCCCGCTGCCGAAAGGCCTCGTAAAGCACGACGGCAGCCGCCGCCGATGCGTTAAGCGAGTCCACGCGCCCTTTCAAGGGAATCGAGATCAGGTAGTCGCAATGCTGCCGGACCAGGGGGCGAATGCCTTTTTCCTCACCGCCCACCACCAACGCCAGGGGGCCTTTTAAATCCGCCTCAAAAACGGATTGGCTGGCCTGCGCCGCCAGCCCCGCCACCCATATGCCCTGTTTTTTCAACCACTGGATGCTACCGGCCAGGTTGGTCACCCGGCACAGCCGCGTATGTTCCAGGGCACCGGCGGACGCCTTGGAAACCGCCGGTGTCGCGCCAGCGGCACGATCCTTGGGGATCACCAGGCCGCTTGCCCCCGCACAATGGGCCGAACGGACGATGGCCCCCAGATTGTTGGGATCCTTGATGCTGTCCAAAAGCATCAACAGACACTGTTTTCGCTCGGCATCATTGCGGCCAACGATGGACGCGAGTTCATCCGTGGGCAAGGCCGACACCACGGCAGCCACCCCCTGGTGCTGGTCCGTGCCGCAGGCCGCCCGAAGCTGTTGCACGGTAACAACGTTAAGGGGAATCTGCTGCTGCTCGGCCAGGTGGGCCAGCTGTGCCTGACGATCGGAAAGGTTCCGGCGATCCACCATCAGCTGATGAATGGTCCGTCGCCGGGCGATCAACGCCTCCATTACCGGATGAAACCCGTACAGGTACTCCCGGGTGTTGAAAGACGGTCCCTGTCGCCTGGCACGCGCGGCCATATCAATCCGCCCCGCCCTTTAAAATGGCAATAAAATGTTCAATGGCAACGTCCAACGCATCGTTGACCACCACATGTTGATACCAATCTTTGCTGGCGATCTCGCTGGCGGCATTTTTCAACCGCTTTTCGATCACGCTGGCGGCGTCCTGCCCACGGGCAACCAGACGCTCGCGCAGCACGTCCATGGACGGGGCCATGATAAAGATGGTCACCGCAGAAGGATAACGCTTGAGAATTTGCCGGGCTCCTTGGACATCAATGTCCAAAAGCACATCTTGCCCCAGTTCCAGATGCCGGTCGATAAACCGGGCCGAGGTGCCATAATAATGATCGTGAACCTTGGCCCACTCCGCCCACTGTTCATCCTCAATGCCCTGGCGAAACTGGGCCTCACTCAGGAAAAAGTAGTCCTGGCCTTCTTGTTCGCCGGGCCGGGGAGCACGGGTGGTGGAGCTGATCGAATAAACCAGTTCGGGTAGATGGGCGCGCGCAGCTTTGCACAAGGTGGTTTTACCGGCGCCCGAAGGGGCCGACACCACGAACAAACGACCGCTGGAAGATGAAGATGGAGTAGTCGGATCGAAAGGCATCGTGTCTGTCCTCAATAACTATGATTTTTCCGCGTTGAGGTCCTCAAACCGCTGAGCAATGGTTTCAAATTGAATGGCGGACAGAACCACATGATTGCTGTCCATAATAATCACGGCGCGGGTACGGCGACCCTGGGTGGCATCCACAAGCAGCTGTTTTTCACGTGCTTCATCCTTTAGGCGCTTCATGGGTGAAGAACTAGGTGAAACAATGGCCACCACACGTTCGGCCACCACCGTGTTACCGAAACCGATGTTGAGCAGTTTTTTTTGCATGCCTTTCCCTTTTTTTTATTCCACATTTTGGATTTGTTCACGCAATTTTTCCAGCTCCGATTTTACGGCCACGATGGTGTGAGCCATGGTTGCCTTGCCGCATTTGGACCCCATGGTGTTGAACTCACGGTTGAATTCCTGGAGCAGAAAATTAAGCGGTCGGCCGGCCGGTCGATCGTCGTCCATCAATGCCTTGAACTGCTTGATATGACTTCGGGCCCGCACAATCTCCTCGGAAATATCGCTTCGATCGGCCAATAGTGCCGCCTCCTGGGCGATGCGGGCCTGATCGATCTCGACCATCCCATGGGTCAGTGCTTCGATACGTTCCACCAGCCGCTGCCGGTAAAGGTCGGGGACTTGGGCGGCCTGATCGCTAATCTGTTCCAGCATCGCCTCGATGGCATCCAGGCGCATGGCAAAATCCTGCGCCAGATTGGCACCCTCGGTGCATCGCATGGTATTCAAATCGCTTAGCGCCGTCTGTAAACAGGGCTGCACCTGTCGCCACACCTGATCCGCATCCTTTTCCGCTTCCACGGCCTGGATGATCCCTCCGCTGGCAAGGACCATCTCAAGGCGTATCGGCTCTGCGATTCCCAAAGCCTTGTTCAGGGCCACCAGCGTTTCATGATAGGCTCGGGCACGAGGCAGGTTGGCCTCGAATTGGTTGCCGGCCTCGGAATCATCCTGGATATGCACCCGGATTTCAATGCGTCCACGGGCAACACTATCGGCAATAAAGGTTTTGATCCGCTCTTCGAGCATCTCGTAACCGTGGGTCAATTTCAGGGCCACATCCAGATGCCGGCTGTTGTACGACCGCACCTCGACACGAATCGTAAACGGTGCACACTGATGTTCGGTCCGGGCATAGGCAGTCATGCTTTTGATCATACAAACTCCCATTTGTTAACGATCGTCCATCGAATCACGCAGGCGATGATGGGTCCGATCGATTCTTCGTTTTTTTCAACTCTACCATATACTTATTTCGAACCAGGGTTAAAAAGTCAATCAGACGGCGATCGGCATAGTCGGGATAGGTCCATGGCAGGGTGCGAAATGCCCCTTTCTGGTAAATCAGGGTTAGGTCCGCATAGACCCCCTCACCGATGTAAATCCGATGGGTGAAGTTCTTGCCCGTGGCCAGGACCAACCGTTCGGGCAACAGGTATCCCGGATCGATATTGACCTGACGCCCACCGCCGCGTTGATATTTTATCTCCAGTTCGTTGGTGATATGTTTGACGGCAACCAATCGGGTTTGCTGGACATGCTTTCGGAACACCATCAGCCGGCGATACAATGGTGCGCCCATTTCCTTTTCATAGTAGCTGGTAAAATCGAATTTCAACCAGGGACTAATGGTTTCCACCGGCCCCAGGCGCATGCTCAGATCCCGGGCAACGTCCGCGGCCAGTGACTTTTCTTTGAGAAAAAAACCCACGATGAGCTTGGCTGGTTTGGGGGGCTGGGGAATGCTCATGAATCTATTCCAAAGGTTTGGCCTCTTCTATCAACATAATGGGAATATCGTCCCGAATTTCGTATACCAATCGACAGGCTTCACAAACCAAGCCGTCTTTTTTCTCGTTCAGGTGGATTTCTCCCTTGCACTGCGGGCAGGCAAGGATATCCAACAGTTCCTGGTTGATTGCCATCGTTCGCTCCTTTTTTTGTTTCAGTGTCCCTGTTCACCCAATTTTCGGGCAATGGCGGTGGTGCTGTGGCCTTCCAGGATGTCGACCAGGCAGACCTTTCCGCCGTAAGCCTCCACGGTTTGCCTGCCCACCACATCTTCAATGCGGTAGTCGGCCCCTTTCACCAGAATGTCCGGCCGAAGCTGGTCGATCAGATGCAACGGCGTATCCTCGTCAAAAAAAACCACCATATCGACATCCTCAAGAGCGCTTAAAATAGCAGCGCGGTCCGCCCCCCGCAGGATCGGACGCTGGGGTCCTTTCAGGCGCCGAATGGAGGCATCCGTGTTCAACCCCACAATCAAGCGATCACCCAGATGGCGCGCCTGATGCAAAAGGCTGACATGGCCGGGATGCAATAAATCAAAACATCCGTTGGTAAATACGATCCGCTGCTCTGTCTGGCGCCACCGTGAAAGCCGGGCCGCGGCCTCCTGAAGGTCGGCCACCTTCCACAAGCCGGAGGCCTGCGACGGTTGCCGGGACGCGTCAAGATCCCGTTCCAGTTCGGTCCAGCGTACCGGTTGGGTGCCCACTTTGCCCACCACGATACCGGCGGCGGTATTGGCCACACCCGCCGCATCGACAAACGGCAGCCCTGCGGCAACGCAAGCGGCCATGGTGGCGATAACGGTGTCGCCGGCACCGGACACATCGAACACTTCCCTGGCCTGGGCGGCGATCATGACCGGATTGAAGTCATCCCCGAAAAGGGCCATGCCTCGCGGCCCGCGTGTGACCAGCAGCCAGGCAAGGGCCAAGTCTCGGCGACAATCCCGGGCCAGAGCAATCAAATCGGCTTCATTGGCAAGCCCTTTGCCGACGGCCAATTCCAGTTCCGCGGTATTGGGGGTGATGCAGCTCGCCCCCTGGTAACGCTGCCAATCGACCCCTTTGGGATCGACAAACACCGGAATCCCCGCCTTGGCGCACATCTTGATGACGGCCTGCACAAAACGCTGGTCATGGAACATGCCTTTGCCATAGTCCGAAAGCACCACCGCCTGGACGGACGGCAAGCGATCGTGGATGACGCTCAGCATACGACCGGCCGTCGCTTCATCGATGGGCCGGCCATCCTCTTCATCAAGCCGTACCACCTGCTGCTTGTCCGCCATAATGCGCGTCTTGGTGATGGTGGCCCGGCCGGTATCATCCAGGCCATGATCCGTGATCCCAAACTCGTCCAAGAGACCGCCCAGCCGATCTGCGGCCGCATCCCGTCCGACCAGCCCAAGCAGGTCCACCCGGCATCCCAGTCCGGAAAGGTTGGCGGCAACATTGCCGCTACCGCCCAAGGCATAGGTTTTCTCGTTGACCTTGACGATGGGCACGGGGGCTTCCGGTGAAATGCGGCGAACCTTGCCCCAATAATAGCAGTCCAGCATCAGGTCCCCCACCACCAGTACCGTGGTGCGGGCCAGGCGCGGTCCCAAATCAGGATAGCGGACAGCGGTTGTCATTACCGATCCTTTTCGCGGGCAAGCAAACCGTTTTCAATCTGCCATGCCCAATAGTGCAGGATAAAAATATGGGCCTCCTGAATCCTTGCCGTTACCGAATCGTCCACAATGATCGCCTTATCCACCAGATCCTTCAGCGTCCCGCCGTCCCGGCCCAGCAGACCGACACTTTGCATGCCGAGGTCACGGGCGCACTCCACGGCGCGGACCACATTGGGCGACTGGCCTGAGGTGGAAATCCCCACCAACACATCACCGGGCCGACCGAGTCCGTCGACCTGGCGGGCAAACACCTCCGGGTAGCCATAATCGTTGCCCACGGCAGTCAGAATTGACGTATCCGTGGACAGGGCGATCGCCGGATAGGCCCGCCGATCCCGTTCAAAGCGGCCGATAATCTCAGCGGCAAAATGTTGGGCATCACCGGCACTGCCACCGTTGCCGCAAATCAGCAGTTTTCCACCGCCGAGCAGGCAATTCAGAAGCGTGGCGCCGGTTTTCTCAATCGCCTCATCAAGGAATCTCAAGCGCTCAAGGCAACGAATATGATCGTCGATCATGGTTTTCAGCATTGGTTTTGTCTTTCCCAATTGGATGCATAATCAGATTCAACAAACCGTAAAAGTGACGCTAATTAGCACATTTATGGCGGTTTTGCAGCCCTTTTCTTGTGGTCACCCCAGACCTTTGGCAGCTTCGTAAATCGCCACGGCAAGCAGCGGAATCATGATTTCATGATGACCGGTAATCGCAATTCCCCGGCCGCCAAGAAGCACGGGCCGCTGAACCACGTTGACACCGGGACGATAATGCTGAAGCATGTCAAAATTGGCCGTGGTGATGTCGCGCACCGGGTGTCCCAGGTTACGGGCCACGGCCAGGGCCTTTAACAACACCTCCGGCATAATCACCGCACTGCCAAGGTTCAGGACCACCCCACCGCCGCCCAGATTTGCGACGCTGGCGGCAAATATTCGAAAATCCCGCAAGGATGCCTCGCCGATTGCCGCACCGCTGGCGGTGGGGTGCTGGTGGACAATATCGGTGCCCATGGCCACATGCAGGGTGTAGGGAATCTTTAACTTGTAGGCATGAGCGATCAATGCCCGCCCAACATGCGGAGAATTTTCTTCGAGCAGCATCGCGCCCACCGCTTCGCCAAAGCCCTCCTTGCCGGCCGCAGCGCGCCTGGCCGCATCATTGACGAGCAGGGCGGTATCGGCAGCCATGCCAAATGATCCGTCGCCAAGCTGTGCCGCCACATCCTCCGATGTGTGGCCGAAACGGGCCAGTTCCGTATCGTGAATGGCCGCCGCCCCATTGGAGGCCAGATGGGTAATGAACCCGTCGGCGGCCAGCCCGGCCAGCACCGGCGCACAGCCGGTTTTGATCACATGGCCGCCGAGCATGACAATGACCGGCTTGCGGTTTTGTCTGGCCTGAGCCACAGCGCCGGCCACAGCCTTGAGGTCATCGGCCTTCAAGACACAGGGAAGCGCCGCCAGCCATTCGGATAGTCGCATCCCGGCTCGCATGGGCTTGCCTTCAAGTGCCGTGGTAACCTTGGAGGCCCGCGTTGATGCCTGATAGGTGGTTAAGGAGGTTAGATCGATTTCTTCGTAGGGCACGCACTTCTTCCTTTTAGGTATAAGTTAATGAACTTTTTTGTTATAACCCGCCATGAACAAAATTGGCAATGCCTAAGGCTGGATACAGCAATTGTAATTATGCCATGTCGAATTTTTCGATTACGATTACGAGAACCGCATAGCTTAAGCACGACCGACGGGCATCGGCGTTTTTTCGTGCTCGTGCTCGTAATCGTAATCGAGCATCATTTTTTACTATCGATCGATGAAATTCCTGCCGAACACCTTCAAAATTACAATTGCTGCCCTGGCATCCTGTCCATTTACAAACCCTGCGTCATACGCTACAATTTGTACATAAATTCAATATACATGTCATTGGGTTAATCCCCTTCCATCGTCTATTCTCATAGAAAACAAGGAAATCACGTTGAGGACAATTGTTAAATTCAGCCTCAAGGACAGGCATCGCCACATCCTGACCTTGATCAAGAAAAACAGCGGCCGCCTGATCATGGCCGCCATATGCAGTTTGATGATATCGGCGGCCACCACCGCCATGGGGTATCTGATTAAACCGGTCATCGATGACATTTTCGTCAATCGTGACACCACCGGTCTGATCGTCCTACCGCTGGTGGTGATCGTGGTTTTTCTGGTCAACGGGTTGGGGCGCTACGGCCAGGAGTATTTCATGAACTATGTGGGCGAGGATATCATCCGCCGCCTGCGCAACCGGCTTTACGACCGCATTCAGGATCTTTCCCTGGCCTTTTTTCAAAAGGAACGCACCGGCACCCTCATGTCACGGATCACCAATGATGTGAATATCCTCAAATCCATGGTGAGTACCGCGGTCACCAGTTCCATGCGCGATATCGCCTCTATCGTCGGCCTGACGGCGGTTATTTTCTATCAGAACTGGCGCATGGCGATTCTGGCCTTTTTTGTTCTGCCCCTGGCCTTCTGGCCGATTTTTATCCTGGGCCAAAAAGTCCGGCGGGTGAGCACCGGATGCCAGGAGGCCATGGCCGATTTATCCGCCTTTTTGCACGAGACCTTTGCCGGCAACAAGATCGTCAAGGCGTTCGTCATGGAGAACCACGAAAAACAGCGCTTCTTCAATCAGACCCAGCGACTTTTCAACCTGGAAATCAAGGGGGTCAAAGTTCGCGCCCTCTCCGGACCGATCATGGAATTTTTTGGCGGGCTGGGCATCGCCTTTGTTATCTGGTACGGAGGCTCCGAAGTGATCGCCGGCAAAACCACGCCGGGCACCTTCATGAGCTTTCTGGCCTGCGTCCTGCTCCTTTACGATCCGGTGAGAAAATTGAGCAACCTGAACAACACCATTCAGCAGGGCATGGCCGCAGCGGATCGTGTATTCGACATCATTGAAACACCGATTGATATCAAGGACCCCGACGAGCCGCGATCCATTGCCTCGACCTCCCATGACCTGCGGTTTGAGAACGTCCACTTCACCTATGGTGATCAGGAAGTACTCAAAGGCATTGATCTGACAGTTGAGCAAGGCCAGGTACTGGCCCTGGTGGGCATGAGCGGCGGCGGCAAAAGCACCCTGGCCAACCTGATTCCGCGTTTTTTCGATGTTACCGACGGCTGCGTCCGGATCGACGGCATGGATATTCGCGAATTTACCGTTGCCGACCTGCGTCGCCAGATTTCCATCGTCACCCAGGAGCCCATCCTGTTTAACGAGACCGTCCGCAACAATATTGCCTATGGCAGTGTCAACGCCAGCGATGATCGTCTCGTCCAGGCCGCCAAAGACGCATTTGCCCACGATTTCATCGAGCGTTTCCCCAATGGGTACGACACGATGATCGGCGAGTTGGGCAGCCGGCTTTCCGGCGGGGAAAAACAGCGCCTTTGCATTGCGCGGGCATTGATCAAGGATGCCCCCATCCTGATTCTGGATGAAGCCACCTCTTCACTGGACTCCGAGGCCGAAGCCGTGGTTCAAAAGGCCCTTGAAAATCTTATGCACGGACGCACCACGATCGTGATCGCCCACCGGCTGTCCACCATTTCCGGGGCCGACCGGATTGCCGTGATTGTAGGCGGAAAAATCGTCGAAGAAGGCACGCACACACAGTTGCTGTCCCATAGGGGTGAGTACTACAACCTGTACACAACCCAATATGCCGGCGGGAAATGACAGCATTAATATATCCACCGCCCGATTCGGCCCGATCTTTTTTTTTAATGTTTAACGGTGTTGACGGTGATCGCAATCGATTAAACACGGTGCAGCGGAGGTTTGTCTTTCTGCGGAGACAACCCGGTGGTAAAGGCCGAGAATTCTGTCTCCCATCCGATCCATCGTGTGCTGCCGGGATACAAAAGTAAAGGCGTTTGCGCTGAGCCTTGCTGCCCGTTCTGGATGGTTCAAAAGGGTTTGCATGGCCTGTGCAAGGCCATCTGATCGGCCTGGCGCAACAAGCAGTCCGGTCACGCCGTCTTCAACAATATCCGGGATACCGCCCGCCCGGGTACCGATCACCGGACATCCGGCAATCATTGCCTGAAGCAGTACCTGGGGAATGCCTTCGTTTTTGGTGCTTGCCAGGACATTGAGGTCAAAGGCCCTGAAATAAGGCCAGGGGTCCTTTTTGAAACCGACTAAATGGACCCTGCCCGTAAGTCCCAGCCGTTCACATTGCTGCCTGAGTGGTTCCATTTCCGACCCATCGCCGACAAATACCAGATGATGGTGCCCAAACGCCCTACAGATGTCGGCAAATCCGTCAATGATCAACCGGTGCCCCTTCCAGTCCCCCAACCTGGCCACGCTACCCAAAAAACGTGCGTCCGGGGGCAGGTGAAGTTCTTCCTGCAGGCGCTGTCTGGCAGCCTCCCGATCCATCAATGTAGCCGGCGGCGTAATCCCGCTGGCAACGGTGAGCACCTTGTCCGGTGCCACCGCCAGATCCTCGACGATTTGCCGCGTTGTGCAATTGGAAGTTGTGAAAACGTAGTGGCTGAGATAACGATACATGAGTTTGTTATGCCAGGAGGGGGATACCGGGTGGCTATGGTGCCGGGATCGGATGACACAGGGGATGCCAAGCCCCAGGGCAGCCAGAAGGCCAACTTTTGCATCCATATTGCCATGGGTGTTGAAGACTTGCGGAGTCATTTTTTTCAGCCATGACCGCAATTGAATCATATCGCCAGGTGCCGTCAGGATGCTGAAGGTCATGGGTCGTACTTCCAGTCCGGCCACCTTGGCCTTTGAATAGATCCGGGATTTTTTTGGTGCAATCAATATCGATCGGTGCCCTCTTTTTTTCATCCACAGGCATTCACCAAACACCCGCATTTCCTGCCCTCCCCAGCTGCGGTGGCTCTCTGTATGCACGATAACCAAAGATCGATTGCTCATGATGACACGTCTCCTGTTTTATTGTCATCCGCCAGGCGGACAATAAATGAGTAAACACTGTCATTTCGAAAAAGGAGAGGATCACCCGCTGCATTGACTGCGAAGCGCTACAAGATCTGCAGAAGCCAGAAAAAATGAAAGGAAACAGAAAGATTCAACGTTAACAAAGAAAGGATGGTAAGACCAGACCAGCAAAGGGGAGCACGTACTTTATTTTATGGCATCTCTCCTTTTTTGTATGTGTCCCAACAGGAATGAAAGCGTTAAGAAATAGATGCAAAGGCTGTATAACCAAAAATGCAGCCTTTTGAATAATTTCATGCGTAACCGGCAGATTGTCAAGCCAAATATCTGTCTGGCCATATTCATCGCCGGCAACAATCATAACGCAAGTAAGGGTTGAATAAGTCATGTATCTTGTTCTTCATGTTAAGCCTGGACCCTAACCCGCTTTGCTCAACGGACCTATTGTTCGCTGGCCGTCGGCCAAAGAAAAACGTTTTTGGTATTGATCGAGGATTCGATCAACCATCACCGTCATGGTATAGTTCTCGGAAGCCATTTTTTGAGCACGCATCGCGAGCTCGGCGGCCGACGCCGGGTCCTTCAGTATCATCTGCATGGCGCGTGCCAGGGCTACTGAATCCGCCGGTTCGACAAGATATCCGGTGTTGCCGTGGTCGATGACTTCAGGGATACCGCCAGCCCATGTACCAATCACCGGGCAACCGGCATACATGGCCTGGGGCAGCACCTGTGAAGTGGCCTCATTTTTGGTGCTGGCCAGAATATTGATATCAAAGGCCCTGAAAAATGGCCATGGATCCTCACGGAATCCAGCAAAATGAATTCTGTCCGCCAGCCCGTGGTCTCGCGCGCGTTCTATCAGTGCCTGCATTTGGGCGCCATCCCCGACAATCATCAGGTGATGATGGGGAAACTGACCGCAGATCGCTTTAAAAGCATCGATCAGAAAACGATGGCCCTTCCATTCACTGAGCATGGCCACACTGCCGATAAACCGTGTATCCGGATCCAGATCAAATTCCTTTTGGAGCCGATGCATGGCATCTGGTTTGGAAATCATTTTGCCCGGCGGAACGAATCCGCTGCTCACGGTCACCACTTTTGAAGGGTCAACGGCCAGGTCGTTTACAATCTGATCAGAAATGCACTGTGCGGAGGTGAATATATAGTCGCTCAGCTTGCGATACAGCAATTTATTGTACCAGGAAGGCGTGACCGGATGACTGTGGTGCCGGGACCGGATCACACACGGAACCTTCAGCCCCGCAGCGGCCAACAGCCCCACTTTGGCATCCATGTTTCCGTGGGTATTGAGCACATCGGGCGCATAGGATTTAAGCCATCCCCGGAGCCGAATCAGGTCGCCCAGGGCCGTCAGATTGGTGAAGGACATGGGCAGCACATCCAGGCCGGCCGCTTTTGCTTTTGGATAGATTTGCGATTTTTTAGATGCGATCAATATCGCCCGGTGGCCCTTTTTTTTCATCCACAAACATTCCGTAATTACCCGAATTTCCTGCCCTCCCCAACTGCGATGGCTCTCTGTATGAATGATAGTCAGTGGTCGCTTGCCCATCGGATAGTGCCTCCCTTAACTTGTTTGTGTTGCTTTTACAGCGCTGTTCGATGCCGCCCATTTGGCGATCATTTACTAATGATGCATCATGGCGCTGTCGTCTTTACATAAAACCGGCGATGGTGTAAAGCTTCGATCATTTTAAAGCGATCTATGAGGAAAGGCTGCCACTGGCAGCTGGAGAGGATTTCGTGCAAAGGATGACCAATAGACACCCATCAGGCAACCGTCGATTGCTCGTGGTCGACCCCCGCATGGAAGGCCATCATCCCGGCTGGCTACGGTTCATTACCGAAGATTTGCTGTCTGCCGATTACAACCCCGTGCTAGCCGTGGACCTGAGGCCCCAGTCGCGCACGATCGTCGAAGACCACCTTGGCGATCTGATCGATCAGGTCACATTGATCCCTATCCTCGACAACCGGGGTCACCCCCGAAACGGTAGTCTGGCGGCGTCAATCCTGCTCGGACTCGAAGAATCAGGAGCACCGCGCGCTTTTCTCTGCGAGTTTGACGAACTGGCCTCGGCCGCCTTTCGTCGTGCCGCCGTTGGTTTATATCCGCCTTTATTACTGCAGGGTCGTATGGGCGGTATTTACCACCGGCCACGCTTCACCGACGCCCCCTGGTGGTCGCCGAATCGAATGCTCAAGGCGGCCGGATTTCGCCGGTTCATGGAGGCCGACTGGATCCGTCCGCTGCTGTTGCTTGACGAATACCTGACCCAGGATTTCAAAGAGCAATTCCCGGACAAACCGATATTTTTTCTTCCCGACCCTTGTCCGGATGACTTCGACGGCGATTCTGATCAGGCACGGGCTGCGCTTGGCGTTCCGCCTGACCACAGAGTATTTCTCTTTTTCGGCGTCGGTGCCAGGCGAAAAGGGCTCCATCTGGCCGTCGAGGCGATGCTGCAGCTAAAGGTCAAGAATACGTTTTTGTTGATTGCCGGCAGGCAGAATCCCCCACCGCGGGTCAAGCGAGGCATCGAACAGTTGGTAGGAGAAAAGCGCGCCCTGCTCCTGGACCGGTATGTCTCGAGCAGCGAAGAGAAGTCGTGCTTTCAAGCCGCCGATGTGGTCCTGCTGCCCTACCTGAACCACTTTGGAGCCAGCGGCATTCTTTCACGGGCCATGGCCACGGGCAAACCCGTGATCGCCTCCGATGAACAGCTGGTGGGAAAGCTTGTGAAGGACAATGACCTTGGCTGGTACTTTCCGTCAGGCAATGTTCGTGCGCTGGCCGGATGCCTTGCCAAGGCAACGGATATGGATGAGGACATGCGTCAGCACTTCAAAACCAAGACCGCAGCATACGCCAGTCGATACTCACGTAAAAATTACCGGAAAGCGCTGCTTCAATCCCTATCAGCAGAATAATGCCGTTAGCGGTTTCTTTTTGGAAATCATCATTGAAAACTTCAGTCCCTCTGACATTTTATGAGGCATCGGTTGCTTTGCAGTCGACCTTCTCCACCTGCCGGGCTTTTCCGTGGCGCCACAACTCCCAGAGCTTTGCGTATTTCAGGTATGATCCGCCGGCATTGGTGGTCGAAATCATGAAGCCGTCAAACCCTTCCAGGATTCCCAATTCCAGAAAATAGGATCGCAGAAACGTCCACAGGCCATGCGAAATCGATGTCCACCACCGGGCCCGTCGACCGTCGTTTTTCATCTGCTGGGCGGCAAGCGTTGAATAGTTCTGCATTTTCTCAATCAGGCCAGCGTAGTTTCGGAAGCTGTAGTGTTCGATGACCACATCCAGTTGTCTGACGCCGCCATCGGCGACCCATTGCTCATGCACCAGATTTTCACTGAACTTGCCGCGGCTGCGATCGACCAGCCGGACCACACGATCCGGCCACCACCCGCAGCGTTTGAACCATCGCCCGTGAAAGATATTTCTTCTCATGAAGCCATAGGCGGCAATATCCACCGGCGGATCAGCCAATAATCCGACAATGGCCTTCGCGGTCTGGCCGGGAATGCATTCATCCGCGTCCAGGATCATCACCCAATCGTTGGCGCAGTTGTCCACGGCAAACTGTTTTTGTCTGGCGTAGCCCATCCACGGCCTAGACAGCACCCGGTATCCATATGACTGGGCAATGGCCAGGGTGTCGTCCTGACTGGCCGAATCAACAACCACAACAACGTCGTCAGCAAAATCCAGGCTGCCCAGGCAGATCGGGATTCGGTCCGCCTCGTCCTTGGCGATGACGGCTACCGACAGCCTGTATTTTTGAGAATCAGGCATCCCCATCACTCCATCATTTGAAAGCCGGTTCCAGCCCGACGGTTAGGGATAAAAGAAACGCGGTTCCCAATATCAAGGTGGTCGACCACCGCCGCCAAAACCATTTCCACGGTAATGTCGCGCATGCACTGGCACTGGTGCATGTCGCACTGGCGCTTGAAACAGGGACTGCAGGGCGGTGCCGTGCGCACCACCGTATGCCCCTGGCCGTACGGTCCGGTGCGCCATGGTGCCGTGGGGCCAAAAAGGGCCACCACCCGTGTATCCACGGCAGCGGCCAGATGCATGGGGCCGGTATCGGTGGTCACCAGAAGGGCGGCCTGCTGGTACAAGGCCGCCAGCATGGTCAGTGTTGTGCGACCCGAAAAATCGGCCGCCTTTTCAGTCATCTTGGCACGGATGTCGGCGATGGTTTCACGATCCCCGGGGCCACCGGTAAAGACCACATCCAGCCCGTACTCCCTCACCAACCGGTCGGCCAGGGCCGCAAACCGATCGTTAAACCAGAGCTTGGTTTCCCAAAGCGCCACGGGGTTGATGGCCACCAGAAGGCGCGACCCGTCGATACCGTTCTCGTCCAGAATGGATTTGACCTGCCGGCGATCCCTTTCGGACACGGGCACATCGTACACCACGGATGAGGTTTCGATGCTGATGGCCTTAAGCAGCATCAATCCGCGGGTCAGGGCATGCACCTCCATGTCCATAGGTGGGATGCGCTCATTCAATAAGAGGTAGCTGTGCTCCTGATGCTGCATGCCGCGATCAAAACCGATCTTGCGTTTGCCCCTGGCCAGCCACACCAAAACCGCACTTTTTAGCAGGGCTTGAAAATCAATGATGATATCATAATCGGTGTCGCGCAGCGCATGCCAAAATCGGCGGATGTCGGCCAGCACCTGCCCTCGCCCAGGGCCCTTTAGCTCGCGTATCCAGCGTTTGCGGTGGGATACGATCACCCGGTCCAGGGCCCGGTGGCCGATGACCAGATCGGCGGCCGCTGTTTCCACCAGCCAGGTGATGTGCGCCTTGGGATAATGCGCACGAATGGCGTTCAATGCCGGCAGCGTATGGATCACATCTCCAATGGCGCTGAGTTTGACGATGAGAATATTCAAAGCAGGCCCTCTACCGCGTCGGCCACCATGTCCAACCTGATGGTCCCGACTCCACCGGCATGACGGCCACCCGCATCGTAATTTACAATTTCGTCCACATGGGGACTATGGGCAAACACCGGTGCGACCCAGGGTTTGGCCAGCATACTAATGTGGGCGTCCGGGAAATTGCGCCGGATGGCCCGCACCGCCGGCGTGGTCATGATCGCGTCACCAATCCAGTTGGTCGATCGAATCAACAGCCGCTTGATCGCTTTGCGCGCTTTCAAATTCATGGACAATCCGAGTTTCTCTTCTTATAACCGATAACCGATGAATAACTACTTCCGTGGCCATTCGCAAAAAGCCTTCTTCTTCCATCGCCGGTGAACCCAGAACCACTGCTCGGGATGCCTGCGAATCCCCTGTTCAACGGCCTTGCTGTAGTTCAAGGAGTTGGCCTCGATGTCCTTGGTCTTGTCACCGGTGACCACCAGCGGAATCTCCGGTCCGAACACGGCCCGGAATCCGGTTTTCTCACGATACAAAAAACATGACAACACCGGACTGCGGCTTTTCAGGGCAATCAATGCCATGCCTTTGCTGGTACAGGTCCGGTGGCCGAAAAAGTCGACCCAGACCCCGTCATACCAATCCACGCTCTGATCCATGAGGATGGCTACAACCTCTTTTTTCTTCAATGCCCGGACGATCCGGATCATGGCGTGGCTGGTGGGAATCAGGCGGGCGCCGAATCTGCTACGCAGCCACTCAAAAAACAAATTCAGGGGAGTAAAATCCATGGGGCGATAGACGACATAGATGGGAATTCTGGCGCGATCGGCAACAATGGACAAAAGCTCCCAGTTGCCCAGATGACCGGTGACGACCAACACCCCTTTTCCCTTTTCAAAGGCGGCGCGGTAGTGTTCCAACCCCTCAATGTGAATCGATCGGTCCAATTCCGCATCCGATGCCCTCATGGACCAGCCCACTTCAAAAAGGATCTGGCCCAAATGATGGTATACCGACCGCGCCAGCACCCACCGTTGCCTGGCGGTCAGTTCGTCACCGAAGGCAAGAGACAAATTGTCCAGGGCGACCTTGCGGTGCCGGCGGTCCAGCCGGAAACCGAGGTTTCCCAATCCATTGCCCAGCCGGCGGGCCACAGGGCGCGGAATCCTTCCTATGGCCGATATCAGGCAGGTAATGATACCGCAAATTTTTATATCAATCGGCGTCGGTGGTTTTCTTTTGGCCATATCATCAATCTCCAAATCCATCCACGCAAGCGATCCAACGACCATCTTCCAATTGATGCGGATCGACGGTGTGCATGCCGAATTTGTTCCAGCCACTTCCGCTGGGTTGTATCACAGGGTCGGGATATTTCTCCTCCTTGTATGTCTTTCTCGTCAGCTCAGTTATTTTGAATGCCCACACCTTATTTCCATAGAAAGGGTAGCAATCCTGAGCAAAACGGACGATGTGATCGTCCACTATCGTCACCCGCCCCCCCGGGCGGGCGGCAGACAGATTTTTTTTGATGATCGGACTTTTTGAGTGTTCTTTCCATCCCTGTTTCAAATTCGTTGAGACATAAAGTCTCAAGGTCGTGTTACCGGAATCCGTCAGCAACCACCACTGGTTATCGTACCTGAAAATCGAAGCATCCGCAAAGCGTTTCCCTTTGAGAAGCGTTTTCTCAAGCCGCCATTTGTTCGGAAATGTTTTTGCTTTGTATAAGTAAATGGACCGTACGGATCGGGTTTCCGGTATCATATAATAGTCGCCATTGCATTCGAAAACATAAGGGTAGGAGAGATGAAAGGGTGCTTCAAGAACGATTCTTTCATACGTCCATAAATATCCATCCCGGCTGCTGGCCATGCCAATTTTGCCGATATTGCCCGCATCGCGGATCGTATCGACTTCAAAAAACATATACCAGGTCGACCCTTCACGAATCATAAATGGATCCGCAACAAAATTGGCATGCACATCGGTTACATCGGATGCGGTGAGCACAGGATTCATGACGGCAGGTTCAGACTGCAAATCAATGGGAGAGACACCTGCGTATATACCGATGGACCACTTGCCATTGACTTCTATTTTCGGTTCACGTTTGTTGTGGGAGAAAAGGTTCTTTATTCTTTTCATGAAAGACGGCATCGTCGACGTTCCCTGAGCTTGGATGTCAGTCATAGGCTGAGTCCTCAAACGCCTGCTGCAAGCCAACCGCCAATGATATAAGCAATGCCGTCCCGAGGTCTATTATTTGTGTATTGAATAACCCCGTCATCAACATGACCAGAATTACAGAAAATACAAAATATCCCTCCGGTGCCGTTCTGTTCCGCCAACTTTTCGAAATAACGGAGAATATAAACCAACAAAAAATCACCAGGCCAAACAAGCCGTAACTCACCCCGATGTGGAGAAAATTATTATGGGGATGGGACTGGGGCGGGATATTGGGATCAGGGTCTTTTTCCTTGAGGGCTGTTTTGTACCCCCCGGTTCCCACACCGATCAATGGATGATCTCGAATGATTCGCAGTGCACCATTCCACATATAAAACCGATCCTGTTTTTTTGTATATTGATTGCCCCATGCGGCGCCTGCATCTGCCTCAACATGATACGTCAACTCATGAATGGTTTTTTTAATGCGCTCTCGCACGACCGGGGACAGCATCATCAAAGCGGGTACCAACAGACAAATGGTAGCTGTTTTAAGCAACTTTCGCGTTTTAAAATAAGTCATTCCAATAAACGGTATCAGAAGAACAAAAGCGACATAGCTGGCCCGACTCCGTAGAATCAACAAATGGAAAAAATAGAGCCCAAGAAGTCCCCACAGGGCAACGGTGGTTGGGGTTCGCTGTTGGCTGCGGTTCAGGAAGAAAACCGTCATCATGATGCCGACAATCAGATAAGCGGACAATGTGCTGTAATCAGGCCCCAATCCCCGGTGCTGGCCGTATCTATCCTGCAAGTTGAAAATGATCTGAGCCATGGCCGCAAACACATTAATGGCCAACCCAAGCATAAATGCCTGAACCAGGCGCAATGCTGGCAATCGCCGAAATGAAATCGCCGCCACGACCAAACCAAACAGCCAGTAATATGCCTTTCCACCATAATCTGCACTCATCCCGTATTTATCATGGGTGTAAATCATTCCGATCAAAGGTAGAATTGCCATTGCGTATACCGGCATCCAGTACGTTGACCGATAAACACGTCGCTTAGCAATGGCAATTCCTGAAAAAAGCCATATTGCCACGGACAGCGCCCCGGCAATCGTCGGTGGAGCGGTTCCCAAGGGCAGGCAGAAAAATGTCAGCAGAACGGCTACGTATAGTGCCTTTTCATTGAATGTCGCATCCGAAACGGAAAACCACTCCTTGGGTGAGGCAATCATCATTGGCTAGATCCTCCATCTCTGTAACCATCATTTCCAATGACTACTTTTTATGGAGCGCTTGGGCTAAGGCCTGTTCCACCGCCTCAACCACCATCGCTACCGAAATATTTTTCCTGCAACGTCATTGGTGCACGTTCCAGGACCTTTTAAAACAGGGGCTGCAAGATAGCGCTGTGCGAATGACGGTGAGTATATTCAAAGCAGATCCTTTACGGCAGCGGCCACCATGTCTACAGTCACCTGGCGCATGCAGTCCATATGGCCTAACGGACATACCGGCTGCATGCAGGGACTGCAGGGGGTGGGCACCCTGACGATACGGCTCGTATGGCTGAAGGGGCTCGTGGTGGTCGAATTGGTCGATCCAAAAACCGCCACCAGGGGAGTAGTCAATGCCGCGGCCACGTGCATGAGTCCCGAATCGTTGGTCACAAAGGCAGCACAGCGACCGATCAGAGCCATGGCCTCGCCCAGACTGGTCCGGCCACTCAAATCAACGGCCGGCGCCGACATTTGAGCAGTAATCGACCGGCCCAGCTCACGGTCCCCGGGACCGCCAAAGACCAGGATCGTGGCGTCAAGGTCCTGGTTCAATCGATCGCCCAGGGCAGCATACCGTTCGGGAAACCACTGCTTGGCCGGGCCAAACGTGGCGCTGGGATTGAGACCGATGATCGGCCGGTCCGGCGCCACACTGAATTCGGCGAGCAATTGCCCCCCCCGCCGGATGTCCGCAGGGTCCAGGTGCAGCTCGAGGTCGGGCGAGCCCGTGGACAGTCCGGCGCCCTCCAGGATCTTGAGATAGTATCCAGTCTGGTGAATGGATCTGATCGCCCGGGTGCGGCGCACCGGATGGGTCAGTAACAGACGCCGGCCATCGCTGTCAAACCCGATACGTCTGGGGATCCCGGCCAAAAAGGCAATGATGGCCGCCTCGATGGCATTTTGCAGCAAAATGGCCGCATCATATCGCTGTGTGCGAAGATCCTTGGCCAATCTGAGGGTTCCTGGTGCACCGGCATGGCGGCCACCCGCATCGTAATTCACAATTTCGTCCACATGGGGACTATGGGCAAACACCGGTGCGACCCAGGGTTTGGCCAGCATACTGATGTGGGCGTCCGGGAAATTGCGCCGGATGGCCCGTACCGCCGGCGTGGTCATGATGGCGTCACCAATCCAGTTGGTCGATCGAATCAACAGCCGCTTGATCGCTTTTCGCGCTTTGAGATTCATTGGCAATCCGAAGTCTTTGTCTTAGGGCGCAGGAAAAAAATAATTACCCCATCTTGCTTGTCCTTGCGCCCGTCTACGGCGTTCCATCCGCCGGCACAGATTCCAAATATGCACCGGCAGATGCGCCTTGTAGACGATGTGCAAATCCGGCGCAATCTGATGTAATTATTTTTTTCCTGCACCCTTATTCAGCGTTACTGCCTGGTCCTGGGGCGCCACTTCTTCGCCCCCCTTTTGCTACAGATTTCAAATCCCTTTTATGCCACCGGTTATCATAGACCGTCACATCACCGTTATTCCATATGGAGAAGATCTGTCGGTAGTTAAAGGGTTCCACCATCATCGGTTGCAGGGATCCGGAACGACACCAATAAGCATCCCCGTTGGAAACGATCTTTAACAATTCCTCCGACTCATTGAACGAGCGATGACATTGCCTGCTCATTTCCGCCCGAACAATATCATTGTCCCCCAGCGTCCTGACCCGATCGATTCGCATACGGACATTTGTGATTCGATCTGGTCCGAATACACGAACCAATGGAAATCGTCCTTATTGGCTTCACAAGATTTGGCCCAAAATGCGAAATAAGGCGGCAGTGGACCCATGAATGGTAATAAGAAAGCGCTTTTCATGGCTATTGGTGATAAATCCAATCAGGGTTTAGTCAGCCCTGAAATAGTCTACGGCATTCTCAAAGATACGAATCCCCATCCCAACCGTCGACTCCCGGTGCCCGCCGCCGCGCTTGGCCAGTTCCCGCTGCCGGGTCCAATCCGGATGGTTGGTGGTGTGGTTGTAGGCCTCCGGATGGGGCATCAAACCGAAGATGCGCCCGGTGGGATCGCAGATGCCGGCAATATCGTTCAGCGAACCATTGGGATTATGGGGAAATGCCCCGCCTGCCGGCTGACCGTCGGTCAGTGCATACTGCATGGTTGTCTGGTGATTGGCGGCAAGGACCTTGAGCATGGAAGCATCCGCATAGAACTTGCCTTCTCCATGCCTTACCGGCAGATCGATGGCATCGATCCCACGGGTGAACACACACGGAGAAGCAGGGTCAACGGTAAGCCGCACCCACTGGTCCCGAAAATTGCCGCAATCGTTGGTCACCAGGGCCACGCTGCGCCGGGTGTAGTCACCGTCAATGCCCGGCAGCAGGCCGAGATTGACAAGGGTCTGGAACCCGTTGCAAATACCGATGACCAGTTTCTGCGCCTCGACAAAAGCCAGCAGCTGATCACCAAGATTGGTTTTCAGGCGCAGAGCCTGAACCACCCCGGCTCCATGATCGTCACCCCAGCTGAATCCACCGCCAAAGGCCAAAATCTGGAATTTTTCCAGGGTTACATCGCCGGCAATCAGGGCGTTGATGTGCACCCGCTGGGCCGTCGCGCCGGCCAGTTCAAAGGCATAGGCCGTTTCATGATCACAATTCAGGCCGAAGCCCGTCAACACCAATGCATTTGGTTTCATATCAAATCCCCGAATGGCCCGTTCCAGGCCGCCTTCATTTCCGCCACGGTTAGTGTGGCCAAAACGCTGCCATCCATGCCGGTAATTTTAAGTTCCGGCGCTTCGGTCACCGCACCCACGCAGGCCACCGGCATCCCCTCGAACAAGTTCTCAAAAGCGGTTTTGTTTGTCGGAGCGACGCTAACGATAAATCGGCCGGCACTCTCCGAAAAAAGCAGTGTGTCATCACGATCGACCCCGTTGGCCGGCACCCTGGCCAAATCCACGGTGAGTCCCAGGTTGCCGCCCATGGCCACCATTGGCAGATGAACACCCAACCCGCCCCGATACACCCCGTGACAGGAGGCCAGCAGTCCCTGGCGGATGGCCTGGGCCATACGGCCATAACACGCAGCAAAGGCATCCGCATCGACTTGGGGAACATTCAGCCCCACTTTGCTTAAGGTTGCATAATACTCAGAGCCGCCGAGCTCGTTTTGCGTGGTGCCGACAACGTAGACCCAATCACCGGGGACCTTGAGGTCCATGGTCTGGCATTGCCGTGCATCAGCAATCACGCCGGTCACGGAAAACTGCAGTGTCTCCAGCGCCGACACCTTGTTGGTTTCACCATAGCGGCCCGGCAGATGGCCATCCACATACATGGAATCCTTGCCGGAGAGCAGCGGAATGCCGTATGCCAGGCACATGGCCTTCAACGCCTGGCAGGAGCGTACCAGTTGGGCAGCCTTGTGGCGGCCATCGGGATTCTTGACCGGATCATGCTGAATATTGGGCCAGCAAAAGTTATCCACCCCGCCCAGATGCTCAGGATCACCGCCCACGGCAACGGCCCGCCGAACCGCTTCGTCGATGGTGCAGGTCGTCATGTGGTAGGCATCGATCGCCGAATACATAGGCAGCAGGGCCTGTGAGAAGACCAGCCCCTTTTTTGAGGTCAGAACGGGGCGAATCACAGCGGCATCCGTGGGCACGTCACGCTCGACGCCCACCAGCGGTTTGATCACGCTGCTGCCCTGTACCTCATGATCGTACTGGCGGCAAATCCACGCTTTGGAGCAGATGTTGGGACGGGCCAGAAGGTCCAGGATCAGCGTCTGGTAATCATCGGGCGGTCCCAGGACCGGCTCGCTCAGCCCACGCCGGGCCGGCGGCTGCCAGTGGGCCTCGAACTCCCATTTGGGGAACGCCGAGGTGAGCAGATCCAGATCGATATAGGCACAAGTGACACCGTTATAGGTGATATGGATTTTACCGGTATCGGTATAGGTGCCGATGACGGTGCTTTCCACGGCATGCAGCCGGGACAGGGTCATAAAACGCGAAAGGTTTTTTGGATCGATGGCCACGGTCATCCGTTCCTGGGATTCTGAAATCCAGATTTCCCATTGATCCAATCCATCATATTTAAGGGGGACTTTGTCCAACTGAATCTCGCAGCCGCCCGAAAAAAGGGCACTCTCCCCCACCGACGAGGAAAGCCCGCCGCCGCCGTTGTCGGTGATGAAACGAATCAGGCCTTCATCACGGGCCTCCATCAGAAAATCGTGCATCTTCTTCTGGGTGTAAGGATCGCCGATCTGCACATGGCCGGCCGGTGTATTTTCCGAAAAGGTCGCCGACGAGGCGGTTACACCGTGAATGCCATCCTTGCCGACCCGGCCGCCGCACATGATCGCCAGATCCCCGGGCAGGATGGTTTTCTGATCGGATGGCTCGCCGTCGACCACAGCCGGCATCATCCCCAGGGCCGTGACAAAGACCAGGCATTTGCCCAGGTATCCGGGGTCGAAGAGTACCTGGCCGAAAGGCGTGGGAATCCCGCTTTTGTTGCCTCCGTCACGGACCCCCTCGATCACGCCGTCCAAAAGGCGTTTGGGATGCAGGCGCGGTTTGAGCGGTCCGGGGTAATCCCGCGGGCCGACACAATAGCCGTAGCTACCCATGATCAGCCGGGATCCCTTACCGGTGCCCATGGGATCACGATAAATCCCCACAATACCGGTAATGGCACCGCCGTAGGCCTCCATGTTGGAGGGCGAGTTGTGGGTCTCACCGGTAATCACATAGAAATGATCGTCATCAAAGCGCCCGACACCGGCATTGTCCCACAGCACCGATACCACCCACGGTTTTTTGGCTTTGAGTTCCAGGGTGGGGGCTTCGATATAGGTTTTGAAAAGGCTCTCGATGGTCTGCGTTTCGCCTGTAGCCAGATCCTGGTAAGAAAACCGACCGCCAAAAGTATTGTGGTTGCAGTGGTCGCTGCGCGCCTGGGAGATATACTCCAGCTCCACATCCGTAGGATCACCCAGTGATACCTCGCCGCGCTTTTGCTTTACATCGGGGTCGAGAAAATATGCCCGGATGGTCGGGATGTCATTGGGGTTGAGCGACAGGCTGCGCTCGTCGCTGAGCCGGACCAGGGTTTCGTCACTATCGATGGAAAGCGTGGTCACTTCCGGTTGGTGATTGAGAATGACCTTGGGAATGACAAGCCCGATGCCGGTGGCCGGATCCCACCCGGCTTTATCGTACACGGCCCACTGCTGGATGATATCGTTGGCCAACAGTTCGCCGGCGATACGCTCCACATCCCGGCGCTTAAGACGGCTTCCCGTCAGGCAGTAGCGTTTCGAGGTGTAAATGGCCTCCCCGGTTTTGAGCTTGACCCGCAAGAGGTCTTCCACGGCCTCAACAGCAGTGGCACCGGGGTTGTCCCGAACGCCGGGCCTGAACCCGATCCAGATGATCCAATCGAAATTCACGGCCAGGGGCTTGATGGAGGATACCTGGGTGACCGGATTGGTGAAGATTTCACTGCGAATCGTTTCCACCTGAGAGTCCGTCAATTCAGCATCGATGGTCACCACGGTGATGGTGCGGACCGCATCGATGTGGATGCCGAAATAGTTTTTGGCCTTGAGGCGCAAGGCCTCGCCTTCCGCATCGAACAGCTCATCCTTGAGGGTTATTTCGATTCGTTGGGGCATGGGAAAACCTATGAAAACGTTTAAAGTGTCAAAAGAAAGGAAAACGAACCAACAAACTAATTAACCAATCAACCAATCAACCAATCAGTTTGAAAACAGTCGCATGATATCATTATAGAATACAAAAATCATCAGCATGATCAGGATAAAAATACCCGCCTGCTGGGCAATTTCCCGCATACGCAGATTGACCGGACGCCGGATGATTGCCTCGATAAAGAAAAACATCAAATGCCCGCCATCGAGCACCGGAATCGGCAAAAAGTTCAGGATCGCCAGATTGATACTGAGCACGGCAATGAAAAAAATAAGATTGGTTAATCCCGCCTTGGCCTGCTGGCCGGCCATCTCGGCAATCATGATGGGGCCGCCCAGGGTCTTGGTGGAGACCGTGCCTTTAATGAGTTTACCAATGCTCAGGATGGTCAGCCGCGAAATCTGGTACGTTTGCTTGACGCTTTCCAGGGCCGCATCGATTGGCCCGAGCTTGATAATGACGAGATCGGCCTCGGGAATATCGACCCCCGGAGTGGAAATCCCGATGCGGTAGCTGTTCACTTTTTCACCGAGTACGTTCTCTTCACTGAACAGCACCGGCACAATCTCTACGCTGAGGGACTCCTGCCCGCGCAAGACACGCAGGGTCAACGCCTCTCCCTTGCTCTGGGAGATAATGTCCTTCATATCGTGCCAGCCGTCCACCGGCGTACCATTGATCTCAACGATGCGATCGCCTTTTTTAAGCCCTGCCTTTTTGGCTGGATAGCCCTCGGCCACATCCCCGACAACAGCTTTTAAAGGCGGCAGACCGGAAAACCCCGCATCAAAATAGGGCATATCATCGCCCAATATATCCTTGGCCACTTTTGTTTGGGGCGTTACCGTGGTTTGGGCGAGTCTGTCCGCGTGGGTATACTGGATTTTCACGGGATTGCCATCGGCATCGGCGATCAGACGATTGATATCCCCCCAGGCGGTGACCGGGGTGCCGTCGACACTGTTGATGGTATCTCCGATATGAATCCCTGCCTTGTGTGCCGGGCTGTCGGGGGTCACATGGTTGACCACCGGCCGAATATCCTCGGTACCGATAAAAATGAAAAAGGCCGTGTAGATGATCGCTGCCAGAAGCAGGTTGAAAAAGGGGCCGGCAGCCACAATCAGGATGCGTTTATACACATTTTTGTGGGTGAACGAGTAGGGAATCAGCTCCGGTTCAAGCTCGGCGTCGGGTTCATCCCCCACCATCTTGACGTAACCGCCCAGTGGAACGGCGGAGATGCGGTAATCGGTCAGGCCAACGGTTTTGCCGAAAAGACGCGGACCGAACCCCAAGGAGAATTTTTCGACACCGACCCCAAAAAGTCTGGCGACAAGGAAATGGCCCAGTTCGTGAAAAAAAATGAGCACCCCAAGGACAATCACAAAGGCAAAAATATTCGTGGTCATAAGCGAATTTGTTAACACTCCTGACGGCGAATCAGGGACCTGGCCGTTTCCCTGGCCCAGTGGTCCGCCGCGATAATCTGATCAAGATCAGTGCCGGAGGCCCGGCAATGTTGATTCAGGGTCTGATCCACGATTGCATGGATCCCGGTGAAAGGCAGTCTTCCATCCAAAAAGGCGGCCACCACTTCCTCGTTGGCGGCGTTGAGTACCGTGGGCATGGTCCCGCCGGCTTTTCCGGCTGAGAAAGCCAGGCCCAAACAGGGAAAGCGTTCAAGATCCGGTTCCTCAAACGTGAGCGTTCCAATACGAGGAAAATCAGGCGCGGGGAGATTCAGTGGCAACCGGTGGGGGTGGGACAGTCCATAGGCAATGGCACCTTTCATGTCCGGCACCCCCATCTGGGCCAGCACCGCCCCATCGGCATAGGTCACCATGGAATGAATGATGCTCTGGGGGTGAATCACAACCTTGATATCGTCAAAATCAGTATCAAAAAGCCAGTGGGCCTCGATCACCTCAAGCCCTTTGTTCATCAACGTGGCTGAATCAATGGTAATCTTGTTGCCCATGGACCAGTTGGGATGATCAAGCGCTTGGGCAGGGGTAATGGCGTCAAAGTCACAAATTTTTCGCTCGCGGAACGGACCACCGGAGGCCGTTAGCAGGATTTCCCGGATTCTGTTGGGGCCCTGGCCGGCCATACTTTGGAAAATGGCGCTGTGCTCACTGTCCACAGGCATCAGTTTGACCCCGCGCTCTCGAACTCGCTGCATAACGATGGCCCCGGCCATCACCAGGGTTTCCTTGTTGGCCAGAGCGATATCCTTGCCGGCGTCAATGGCCGCCAGGGTAGGCACCAATCCAGCGGCCCCCACCATGGCGCCGAGAACAATATCGGCCGCTTCACAGGTGGCGGCCTGAACATATCCGTCCTCACCGTGCACAATCGCCACATCAAGGTCCGCTGGCAACAAGGTGCGCAGTTGGTCGGCATAATCGGCGTCTGCCACGGCGGCAATCCTGGGCCTGAATTCAACAATCAGCTCGGCCAGGGCGGCCGCCCGGGTATTCGCAGTCAGTGCCGCAACAGCGAACCGATCGGGAAATTGTCTTACAATTTCAAGAGCATTCGTGCCGATCGAACCGGTCGCCCCTAAAATGGATATTGATTTCATGGTGATTTTTCTCTTGGCCGTGGCAATGATTTTGAATCAGAATATACTAATTTTCAACAGATAGGCAAGCGGTGAGGCAAACAGCAACGCGTCCAGACGGTCAAGAAATCCCCCGTGCCCGGGAAGCAACGTCCCTGAATCCTTGATGCCGGCGGCACGTTTGAATTCCGATGCGAATAAATCCCCGACCTGCCCGGCAACGCCGATCAAAAGGGCGAAAACCACACATGGCAGGGTGGTTAGTTCGGGCAGCAGCACCATTTTAAGCAGCAAGGCAACAATGACATTGGCACATAGGCCACCAATGCTGCCCTCGATCGTTTTTTTGGGGCTGACCCAGGGGCAGAGTTTGTGCCGCCCAATGCTTTTACCCGTATAAAATGCCCCGGTATCGCCGGCGGCAACAATGCAAAGCAACCAAAAAATCCACTGGGCGCCCGCTTCCCCGGACCGCAAAAGGACTAAAAAGGATAAAAACAAAGGAATGTAAACCAACCCCAACACCTGTTTGGCCACCAAATGAGGCGCCTGGTCGTCGTCCTTGAAATGCGGCAGGGTCAATCCGGCCGTCACAATCAGATCGATCGCAATAATCAGGGGGGCATGGGCCATGCTTTTGTAGTTCACGACCCAGACAATGACCGGCGCCAAGACCAGCCCCAGCCAGGGCATCAGCTGCGCCGGACCCCGCCCCGCGGGTTTGAAAACCGCCCGGTAGTACTCGGCCAGGGTTACCACACTCACGGCGGCGACAAGCAGAAAGAATATCGTCTCTCCGGCCACCACCAGCAGATAAATGATGGGCACAGCGACGATGCCGGTTATCCAGCGTTTCAGATGCATGTGCCTAAGGTCCAGTACTTGCGGAAGGCACCGCGCCAAAACGGCGTTCACGGCGCTGGTAATCTTGTAGGATGCGGATAAACTCGTCTTTGCTGAAATCAGGCCACAAGGTGGGTGTGAAATAAAGCTCCGCGTAAGCAATCTGCCACAGAAGAAAATTGCTGATGCGTTGCTCTCCACTGGTGCGAATCAGAAGATCCGGGTCCGGCAGTCCGCGGGTGTAAAGGTGATCAGCAATGGTTTCGGCCGATATCGCCTCGGGATCGAGACTACCCTGCCGGGCGGACGTGGCGATTTTTCTGACCATGTCCACAATTTCCGCCCGCGCACCGTAACTCAAGGCCAGTGTGAGCACCATGCCGGTATGGCCGGCGGTTTCAGCGATGGTGGATTCGAGCTTTTGGCGCACGCCGTTGGGCAGTCGCTCGGTCTGACCGATGGTGTTGAGCCGGATCTGGTTGTCGAATAGCGTCGGGCGTTCGGTGTCCAGGAACCGCGTGAGCAGCAGCATCAGACCGGCCACTTCGGCTTTCGGGCGTTGCCAGTTTTCAGTAGAAAAGGCGTAGAGGGTCAGGGCGGCGATATTAAGCTGGCGTGCGGTGCGCACAATGGTGCGCACGGTTTCCACCCCTTTTTCGTGCCCGTTGATGCGGTTCATCAACCGTTTTCTGGCCCAACGGCCATTGCCATCCATGATGATGGCGACATGCTTGGGCAGCCGGTCAGGGTCGAGTTCATTCCGCACCAGGGAGGATGAACTAGAATTCAAGAATCTCTTTCTCTTTTTTTTTGTAGATATCGTCGATCCGATTAATAAATTCGTCGGTAATTTTCTGGACCTGATCCTGGGCTTTAAAAGCATCATCTTCAGCGATGTCGCCGTCTTTTTTAAATCCTTTGAGCAGCTCGTTGGCGTCCCGACGGATATTGCGGGTGGCGATCTTGTGTTCCTCGCACATTTTGCTGACCACTTTGACCAGCTCCTTGCGACGTTCCTCCGTAAGCGGTGGAATGGAAATGCGAATCAGCTTGCCGTCACTGGAAGGTGTCAACCCCAAATCCGATTTCAAGATGGCCTTTTCGATCTCCTTGATGCCGGAAACATCCCAGGGCTGAATGACAATCAGGCGGCTTTCGGGAACCGAGAGGGAAGCCATCTGGTTGAGTGGGGTCTGCGTGCCATAGTAGTCTACCCGAATACCGTCCAACAAAGATAGCGACGCCCGTCCAGTTCTGACCCGCTTCAGCTCATTTTCGAGATCGTCGATGGTCTTGCCCATGCGCGCTTTGGTTTCTTCAAGGGTTTCTTCGATCATGGTTTCTAATACCTCATTGGATGGATGATAGAACGTGTCTGCTAACCGCTGATGGTGGTGCCCACATCTTCTCCAAGAACGACCTTTTTTATATTTCCCTTTTCCTTCAGGTTGAATACCATGAGCGGCAGATGATTGTCCATGGCCAGTGATATGGCGGTCATATCCATCACCTTCAGCTGACGTTCGAGGACCTGCATGTAGCTGATGGTTTTAATGAATTTGGCATCGGCATGGCTTTCCGGATCGGCATCGTAAAGTCCATTGACTTTGGTTGCCTTGAGCAGGATTTCCGCGTGGACTTCTTTGGCCCGCAGCACCGCAGCGGTATCCGTGGTAAAGTAAGGATTCCCGGAACCGGCGGCAAAAATCACCACGCGGCCTTTCTCCAGATGCCGCAAGGCCCGGCGCAAGATATACGGCTCGGCGACTTCATGCATGGAGATGGCGGTCTGAACACGGGTTTGAATCCCTTTTTTCTCCAATGCATCCTGCAGGGCAAGACTGTTCAGCACCGTTGCCAGCATGCCCATGTGATCCGCCGATGTTCGCTCCATGCCGAATGAACTGGCGGCCACCCCCCGGAAAATATTCCCACCGCCAACAACAATGGCCAGTTGAACACCCAATTGACCAATTGAACCGACCTCTTCGGCCACGTAGGACAACATGTCGGGAGAAATGCCGAAGCCCTGATCACCCATCAGGGCTTCTCCGCTTAGTTTCAGCAGGATGCGTTTATATTTGGCGGCCACGGTTATTCCGCCCCGATTTGAAATCTGGCGAACCGTTTGATGGTGATTTTTTCACCGGTTTTGGCAATGGTTTCATTCAGGTAGTCGGCAATGGTCTTGTCCGGCTCCTTGACATACTGCTGGTTCATCAGGCAGTTTTCCTTGAAAAACTTATTCATTTTGCCCTCGGCGATCTTGTCGACCATCTGCTCGGGCTTACCCATCTCCAGCACCTGGGCCTTGTAGATTTCGCGCTCCCGATCAATGACGTCCTGGGGGACGTCCTCGGGAACGATGCCAACCGGGTTGGTGGCGGCAATATGCATGGCTAAATTTTTGGCGAACTCGTTGAAATCGTCGGTTTTAGCCACGAAATCGGTTTCGCAGTTCACCTCTACCATCACGCCGATTTTACCCCCCATGTGGATGTAGGATTGCACCGTGCCTTCGGAAGTCGCCCGACCCGCCCGTTTGGTGGCGGTGGCAATGCCTTTTTTTCTTAAAAAATCCATTGCCTTTTCAATGTCGCCATCGCATTCGGTCAACGCGGCTTTACAATCCATCATTCCGGCCCCGGACTTCTCCCGGAGTTCTTTAACCATTGCTGCACTAATATTTGACATGTGATTTATTCTCCTGTCGGTTCTGCTGCTGGAGCGTTTTCGCCCTCGGCGGATTCACTTTCCTCGGCGGCTGCAGCCCCTTTGCGGATAATTTCAACAACCGGTCCGTCAGTACCGTCAGAAATCACTTTGCGCTCACCAGGCTTGAGGTCTGCCGCTGCATTTTCCAATTCGGAGGGATCTTCCTCACCCTTATCCATTTCCGCCTGTTGCCGTTCCTTGAAACGGGCCTTGCCTTCGATACACGCATCAGCCATTTTGGAGGTAACCAGGCGAATGGCCCGGATGGCGTCATCATTGCCCGGAATACCATAGTCGATTTCATCGGGATCACAGTTGGTATCAACAATGGCGATAATGGGAATTCCCAAGCGACGGCCTTCACGAACAGCGATGGCTTCGTTTTTCGGATCAATGATAAAAATAGCCCCGGGCAGTTTGGTCATGCTGCGGATGCCGCCCAAGGTGTTGTCCAACTTCGTACGCTCTTTACCCAGTTTCAACCGTTCTTTTTTAGGAAACAGGCTGATGGATCCATCATTTTCGATGGTATTGAGATAATTCAGCCGGTCAACGCTTTTCTTGATGGTCTGAAAGTTGGTCAGCATGCCGCCCAACCAGCGGTTATGCACGTAAAACATCTCAGCGCGGTTGGCCTCTTCATAGATCGATTCGCGGGCTTGCTTCTTGGTCCCGACAAACAGCACCGTTTTGCCGCCGGACACCGTATCGACGATAAAATCGTAGGCGTCACGAAACATCCTCACGGTCTTTTGCAAATCGATGATATAGATGCCGTTTCTGGCCCCAAAGATATAGGGTTTCATTTTGGGGTTCCAGCGTTTGGTCTGGTGACCAAAGTGGACACCGGCTTCCAGTAATTCTTTCATTGTTACGTAAGCCATTGCTTTCTCCTTGTGGGTGGTTAATCCTTCCGCCCGCTTCAATCCTGCATCCGACTTTCTTTGTGGAAAGCACCGGGATGAGGTCCACGGGCGTGCGGTTTATAAAAACGATTTTAGTTAACAAAAATTGCATGGGGTCGCAAGCAATTTTTCAGTTATCAGCCCACCATTTCGGATTTTGAGGACAATTTCCGCATCGTCGCGACCCGGTCCAATTTGCTATAATCTTTTATGATCTGTATATTTTCGTATTGACCGGTACAGTTGGCAATCTCGATAACGGCGGCAGCCTGATCCCAGCCCATCTCCAGGGCCAGCATACCGCCGGATTTCAGATAACGGTAAACCGATTGGATAATCGTGCGCAGGCAGCTCACCCCATCAGGGCATCCATCCAACGCCAGGCGGGGCTCATAATCGCGCACCTCGGTTTGCAGCCCATCGATATCGCCGCTGGGTATGTAGGGTGGATTGGATACAATCAGATCAAAGGTTTCCTGCTCCGGTTTCAGTGGCGCATCCCAACTGCCGCAGTACCAGACAATGTGCGGGTCCACCCCGTGTTTGCGGGCATTTTGGCGGGCCATCTTGAGGGCGGCAAGACTATGATCCATGGCCACAAATTGTCCCTGGGGATACTCGTGGGCCAGGGCTATGGCAATGGCCCCGGATCCGGTGCCCATGTCCAGGATTCGTTTGCATCCGCCGGTATCCCCATTTTGCAAAAAGGGCAGTACCGCTTCCACCAGACATTCGGTTTCCGGCCGGGGAATAAGTACCTGCGGCCCCACCATCAATTCCAACGACCAGAATTCACGCCTGCCGGTGATGTAGGCCACCGGTTCGCCACTCAAGCGTCGTTTAATGAGCGCCTTGAAGTACCCGCGCTCCTTTTTGTCCAGCGGCTGATCATGGTTCAGATAAAGATCAATCCGCCGCACCCCCAACACATGGGCCAGAAGAATTTCCGCCTCGATGCGCGGATTTTCAAGCTGATGGGAACGAAAATAACTGGTGGTCCAACGCACCAGTTCGATAATCGTCCAGATCGGCTGCTCAGGCGTCGAGGCGTTCGGCATGTTGCAGGGCCTCGCTCTGGTAATGGGTAACCAAGGCGTCGACGACCTCGTCCACGTCACCTTGTAAGATCGCCTCCAGCCGATAGAGCGTCAGGCCGATTCGGTGGTCGGTCACCCGCCCTTGAGGAAAATTGTAGGTACGGATACGCTCACTGCGGTCTCCGCTACCGACCTGGCTGCGACGATTCTGGGATCGCGCCTCGTTTTGTTCGCGAACCATCTGGTCCAGCAAACGGGATCTTAATACCTTGAGCGCCTTGGCCTTGTTTTTGTGCTGGGATTTTTCATCCTGGCAGGTGACCACCAGCCCTGTGGGCAAGTGCGTAATGCGCACCGCTGAATCCGTGGTGTTGACGCTCTGACCGCCAGGACCGGATGAACGAAACACATCGACCTTAAGATCGTTGGTATCGATGTTGACTTCAACCTCTTCCGCTTCAGGCAAAACAGCGACGGTTACGGCTGAGGTATGGATGCGCCCCTGGGTTTCAGTGGTCGGCACCCGTTGTACCCGGTGGGTTCCGCTTTCGTATTTCAAGCGGCTATATGCCCCTTTCCCATTGACATTGGCAATGATTTCCTTGAGCCCCCCCACACCCGTGGTATGGTGGTCCATTATCTCCACCTTCCATCCTTTCCCGTCAGCATAGCGTTGGTACATTTTAAACAGGTCGCCGGCAAAAAGACCTGCTTCATCACCGCCGGTGCCGGCGCGAATTTCCAGGATAACACTTTTTTCGTCCAGCGGATCCTTGGGGATCAAAAGGATCTTGAGTTCGTCGGTCAACCGCTGTTTTTCTTTTTCCAGCCGATCGACCTCCTCAGCAGCCATCTTTTTCATTTCAGGATCGTCATCGGCCATCAGCTCAAGGCTGTCATCCAGTTCCCGATCCACCTGCTGATATTCCCGGAATGCATTGACAATCGATGAAATTTCTGCATGCTCGCGGATGTACTTTTGATAGGCATCCCTGTCCTGGACCACCTCAGGATCGGACAATAGACGTTCCAATTCCTTGAAACGATCTTCAACTCCTTTTAGCTTATTAAACATATCACCCCACCAATGGTTACGGCTTCGTAAAACAGTACACAGTACCTGCCAGTTTAATCAATGGTTGTTGAAAACGGGTCTGATCGCTCGCTAATCAGATTTTAGTTCGGATAAGATAATGATCAACACGGGCAGGACACCGGTGCCGGTTTGAATAACCGGGCACCGGATTCAACCTAAAGGAAGATAAGAACGAAAGGTGCTATTGATTCTGGAATTTTTCGTATTTTTTTCTGAATCGCTCGATCCGACCGGCCGTGTCCACAAGTTTTTGTTTACCGGTAAAAAACGGATGACATTTCGAACATATTTCCACGCGGATGTCCTTTTTTGTGGATCCCACCTCTATGGTGTTGCCACAGGCGCATTGTATGGTGGTTTCTTGATAATCCGGATGGATGCCAGTTTTCATTGTTATTTCAACCCCCTATATCTTTTTTAAGCGTTCATTGACTCCAAGAAATCTGCATTATCCTTTGTTCCGTTCATTTTTTCAAGTAAAAATTCAAGGCTATCAGACGGATTTAAGGACGAAAACAGTTTTCTGAGGATCCATACCCGATTCAAGGTGGCTTCGTCTAGCAGCAATTCCTCCTTGCGGGTACCGGATTTCTTGATATCAATGGCCGGGAAGATGCGTTTGTCGGCAAGGCGGCGATCCAGCTGAATTTCCATATTGCCGGTACCCTTGAATTCTTCGAAAATAACCTCATCCATGCGGGAACCGGTGTCTACCAGGGCCGTGGCGATAATGGTCAGGCTGCCGCCCTCTTCGATGTTCCGGGCCGCGCCAAAGAAGCGTTTAGGCCGCTGCAACGCATTGGAGTCCACACCACCGGACAGAATTTTACCGCTGGGCGGCATAACTGAGTTGTAGGCCCGGGCCAGACGCGTAATACTGTCCAACAAAATGACGACGTTTTTTTTGTGCTCGACCAGACGCTTGGCTTTTTCAATCACCATTTCCGCCACCTGGACATGCCGTTCTGCGGGTTCGTCAAAGGTCGAACTGATCACCTCGCCTTTGACCGAGCGCTGCATGTCCGTGACCTCTTCCGGGCGTTCATCAATCAGCAGCACAAACAGTACAATATCCTTGTGATTTTTTACGATACAGTTGGCAATGCACTGCAACAGCATGGTCTTGCCTGACCGAGGCGGACTCACAATCAATCCGCGCTGGCCGAAACCAATCGGTGTCAACAGGTCCATAATGCGGGCGGAATAATTTTCCGGATCAGTTTCCAGATTGACCTTGTGGTCCGGGTACAATGGGATCAGGTTGTCAAAAAGGATCTTCTCCCGGGCCACTTCCGGGTCTTCGTAGTTGACCGCTTCCACTTTAAGCAAGGCAAAATAGCGTTCAGATTCCTTGGGCTGGCGGATCTGGCCGGATACCGTATCGCCGGTACGCAGGTTGAAACGCCGGATCTGTGAGGGTGACACGTAGATGTCATCGGGTCCAGGCAGATAGTTGTAGTTCGGCGCTCTAAGAAATCCGAAACCGTCTGGAAGAATTTCCAAGGTCCCTTCCCCGAAAATCAACCCATTTTTTTCAATCTGGGCCTGGAGCAGAGAAAAGATCAGCTCCTGCTTGCGCATGCCAGCAGCCCCATCGATATTGAGTTGTTTTGCCATCTTATTCAGTTCATTGATCTTTTTGTTCTTCAGTTCGACGATATTCATCAACACACCCCACCATATAAATAATTGTCGCCCATATTCCGCCCCCTTATGAAAATTTGTGTATACATCGGTGCCCAATATCTTTAAAAACAGCCGCCCCGTTTCCCTGTAGTTCGCTGGAACCTGGGCTTCGCAGCCTTGCCCAACATGTCAAATTTCGTGTTTCAATGGAACCTTTCGGGTGACTTGGGTTGGACTGTTGGTTTTTTTTGGAGGAAAATGCGTGTTTTTGTGATAGAAGTTATTGGAAAATGCCCGGCCATGCAGGCCTTACTGTGAGTATTTGCAAAATTGTTATACCATGAATTCGCCAGTGTCAAGGGAATTTGAAACAAGTCCGATACGGCGGATGATTTGCAGATTTTTGCTTACAAAATAGGCGTGGCCAACACGCCCGCCAAAGGTTTGAAATGTCAGAAATTGTCAACCTAAATCTCGATTTTCTGCCCGAAAACCGCCATGGCATTTATCTGGTTGGCGGAACGGTGCGGGATTTATTAATGGGTAGAAAGCCAGCGGATATTGACCTGGCGATTCGCGGCGATTTCGTACACATCGCGGCAACGATTGCCGACAAGTGCCAAGGCAAAGTCGTCGATCTGGGAAAAAAAGGCTTTGCCGTCCTGAGAGTCGCATCACCATCATTGACCGTTGATATCACGCCCCTGGCCGGTCAAACGATCGAGGAAAATCTATGCCAACGGGATTTTACCATCAATGCTATAGCATATGATGTCGCGGATAGGCGTCTGGTGGATTGCTCGGGGGGGCACGCCGATCTCAAACAAAAAACCGTTCGCATGGTTTCAGATACTGTGTTCACCAAGGATCCGGCCCGTCTGGTGCGGGCCTACCGCATGGCGGCGATGCTTGGGTTTGGCATTGATTCCAAGACCCGTGCGGCCATTGGTGGGTTCAGCCATTTGATCAGCCAGGTCGCCGGAGAACGGATCTGGGCTGAGCTGTTGAAATTGTTTACCCTGCCCCATGGCTCACCCATTGTCCGCCAAATGGCTGACGACGGTCTGATGGTGTCGATATTCCCGGAGCTGAAACCGTCCATCGGGTGCATCCAAAACCATTTTCACCAGTTCGATGTGTTCGAGCACAGCTTGCGAACCTATGAGCAGCTCGAAATGCTGTTGGCTGATCCCAATCATCAATTCGCTATCAGCCTGCCGGCTGACGAAATGACCGATCTGATAGATCGTGGTGCGCTGATGAAATATGCCGCCCTATTGCACGATGCCGGCAAACCGGCCACGAAAAAGAAATATGCTGACGGACGCGTGGGCTTTCCCGGCCACGCCGGCCGCAGTGCAGCCCTTGCCACCACGGCAAGCGAGCGATTGCGCTTATCCAAAGTCCAGCGTGACACATCGGTCTCCATCATCCGCAATCACATCCGCCCCCTTTTTCTATTCATGGCCATGCAAAAAGGCACGCTCAGCCATCGTGGAACTATTCGTTTTTTCAACCATTGCAGTTCCCTGACCCTTCCCATTCTTGTCCACAGCATCGCTGATATCCTGGCCAAACATCAGACACAGCAGCCAAAGGATGCGGACTTTATCTCCTTTTGTCATGGTTTAATGGGCGATTACGTCAACTTCCGAAAACGTCAATCCGCCGGCCCACCGTTGGTCAATGGGCACGACCTGATAAAAATTTTCGGGCTTTTCCCTACCCCGCGGTTTAAATGGATTTTGAGTCGTGTTGATGAGCACCGGCTGTCCGGAGAATTGTCAACTCGGGAACAAGCCCTTGATTGGGTTAAAACTCAGCTGGCGTCACGCTGGGGGGACGGTGCGCAAACGGCTGGGAAAAAGAGTTGAAGAGTTAGTTGGTTGGTTGGTTAGTTGGTTAGTTGGTTAGTTAGTTAGTTAGTTAGTTAGTTGGTTAACCAATCAAACCAATTAAACCAATTAAACTAATTAAACCAACCCAACCAATAAAACCAAAACCCTTTTCTTGACAAGCCTTTGTCATTTCTGTACTAACGCGAGGAGCTGGTGAAATGGTGTTTCACCGCCAGCCTGCCTAAATTTTAAGCTAAATAAGAAAAAAAAAGAGCGGCACCTGACGAATGCCTGGACATCTCGCGCAGCGGTTCGCCTGTGCCAGATCCGGCGCTTACGGTGCGATGGGCATTTTCAATTATCCTGTTAATGGCAACGGGAAACAGAAAGGAGAAGGTGAATGAACATCTTGTTTTTTGGTCCCAACGGCAGTGGCAAAGGCACCCAGGGAGCGATCTTAAAGGACAAGTATAACACGCCGCACATTGAGTCCGGAGCAATTTTCCGCGAAAACATCGGCAAGGGAACCGAATTAGGCGCCCAGGCAAAAGCTTACATCGACAAAGGTGACTTGGTTCCGGATGAAATCACCATTCCCATGATTCTCGATCGATTGAAGCAAGATGATTGCAAAAACGGCTGGCTGCTGGATGGTTTTCCGCGGAATAAAAATCAGGCCATCAAACTCGACGAAGCCCTTAAAGAAGCCGGCATGGCCCTGGATATCGTAGTAGAAATTCTGCTGGACCGTGAAATTGCCAAAAACCGCATTATGGGCCGTCGCCTGTGCGTCAATGACAACAACCATCCCAACAACATCTATATCGATGCCATCAAACCCGATGGGGATAAATGCCGGGTTTGCGGCGGTGAGCTGAAAACCAGAAGCGACGACCAGGATGAAGCAGCCATCAACAAACGCCACGACATCTACTACGACGCGACCGAAGGCACCCTGGCCTCCGCATACTATTTTAAAGATCTGGCCGAAGGTGGCGCGTCCATGAAATATATCACCCTGGACGGCACCCCCAGCGTCAAAGAAGTGACCGCAGAATTGGTTTCCAAACTCGATTAATTCGATTATTTCGTGTTTGACATATGACGACCGGTGAGCCACCGATGTGTGGTTTCACCGGTTTTTCATTCTTTTTCACCAGTAATTAAATCTTTAACTTGATAACCGTTTATTTTTTTGTTATTAGGTAAGGTTCAAGTATATCAATATTAACCATCACAGCTGCACTGCAAGGGGTTGAAATAAAACGCCAACTTGTCGATACGATGGGAAAAAGGGGGGTTGAGTCAGGTTGAAAGCAATTGAAGTCAAAGTATTCGACAACGATCTCGAAAAGGCCATGCGGATTTTGAAGAAAAAAATTCAAAATGATGGCCTGTTCAAACGCTTGAAGCTGAAAAAAAGCTACGAGAAACCGAGTGAGTACCGTCGTCGCAAAGAGCGTGAGGCCTTGCGTAGACAGCGCATTGCTGCCGCAAGAAGCCGAAGATATCGATAGCGGCCCCGTATATCTCACGACCCGGCCGGGATAAATTCCCTGCCGGGTTTTTGTTTGCGATGCGCGATCCATTCCAACCAGTCCAGACAAGCGGTTTAGCCGACAAGCCACGATCAAGAAAGTAGAGTCGCCGCCATGCCGACCGATGCCTATTTAGCATGCCTGGATGCCATGTATGGCATGCGCCGTTTTGGTATTGTTCTCGGGCTTTCGACCATCTCCAATATCCTCGACGGCCTGGGTAACCCACAACGCAAGTTTTCGTCCATTCATATCGCCGGCACCAATGGTAAGGGATCCATCGCTTCCACCCTGGCGACCATTCTGCAACAGGCCGGTTATCGCGTCGGCCTTTATACCTCACCGCACTTGATCCGTTTCAATGAAAGAATCTGTGTTAACGGCATCCCCATTTCCGATGACGACGTCGTGGCATCCTGGGAGGCGGTTAAAGCGGTCCATCATGGGGATCGAAACCCTACTTTTTTTGAATTAACGACAGCCATGGCGTTTTATGAATTCGGGCGCCAACAGGTGGACATCGCGGTGCTCGAAACCGGTATGGGCGGGCGGCTGGACGCCACCAATGTTGTGTCTCCGATACTATCGATCATTACAAACATCTCACTGGAACATAAAAGTTATCTGGGCAGTACGATTGCTGCCATCACCGCAGAGAAAGCCGGAATCATCAAGTCCGGCATTCCAGTGGTAAGCGGTGTGACCCAGAAAAGCGCCAAGACCGTGGTTGAGAAAACCGCTGCCGCCCAAAAGGCGCCCCTATTCCTGAAAGGCCGGGACTTCCGGGTACGTCGCAGCGGGTCCGGCGGTTTTTCCTACACGGGGATCGAGCATCAGTGGAAGGGGATGCAAACGGGGCTTGCCGGTGCCCACCAAATCGATAACGCCGCCCTGGTCTTGGCAGCCTGTGAGGTGCTTATGCGCGGCCAAGTCAACCTCACAAAAGAACAGATTCAGTATGGCCTAACGAATAACCGATGGCCGGGACGCCTTGAAGTCGTGTCTGAAAAACCGTATGTCATTCTGGATGGCGCCCACAACCTTATGGCGGCAAGGCGGTTGAGCAAATTTCTCCAAACCAGCCTGTCCGGCAAACGGATCACCATGGTCGCCGGCATTCTGGACGACAAGCCATATCAGGCAATCCTCAAGGATCTCGTGGCCCCATGTTCGCGCCTGATTATCACCCAGCCCAAGATTGACCGCGCCCTTGCACCAGAAATCCTGAAAGCCGTTGCCGAACCATTGATCGAGGAAATTGAAATCGTATCCGACGTGGGCGATGCCGTTCGCCATGCCGTCGCCACCTCAGGCCCCAATGATGCGGTCTGCGTAGCTGGATCACTGTATGTGGTCGGGGAGGCCAAGGCCGCGCTGCAGCAAGTATCCGATTTGCCATTTCAAGTTTGACAATTCGCAAGAGATTATCAAGGATAGCCTTGACTTCTTGACGGTAATCCACTATTTTCTCTCGACACAACGCGCCCGTAGCTCAGTGGATAGAGCACCAGCCTCCGGAGCTGGGTGTCGCAAGTTCGATCCTTGCCGGGCGCGCCAATTCAACGATAATAGGCCAAACAATTGCTAATTGCGGTTTGGCCTTTTGCTTTTCATTGCCTGTAGTTACCCCAATGTTGCAACATTGGTATTGTGTGCAGTCATTCGATTCGGCCGTAACAAGGCTGCTTAAAAAAGTAATGACAAATATCGTATAGGCCATTAAGATAACAAATTAATCAAATGCTACCCCTATGTTACAATCTTGCAGGTGCCATTTTCACCGGCCAATGGATTACAACGACTTATTTCCCCCATAAGGATCGTTCATGTACACATCACATTTCGGACTAACGGCTAAACCATTTAGCATTGTTCCCGACCCCAATATTCTTTTTCTTGGTAAAACTTATGAAAACGCGCTTACCTATCTAGAATATGGGCTTTCCGAAAAAGTCGGATTCATCCTTCTCACCGGAGAAGTCGGCATTGGCAAGACAACACTGATTCGTCATATGCTAAACAAAATGCCATCCCAGATGGATATTGCCGTTATCTTTAACACCAACTTTACATCGGATCAGTTGTTTCGTGGGATTCTAAACGAATTCGAACTTCCCTGCGATACCACCGACAAGAGTGTTCAGTTGGAGACCCTTTACCATTTCCTAATTGAGCAGTTTGCACAAGGACGGCATACCCTTCTGGTTATTGACGAGGCACAAAATTTATCCGATGCGGTTCTGGAAGATATCCGTTTGTTATTCAACCTCCAGACAGACAACAAGGTTCTGCTTCAAATCATTCTGGTAGGGCAACCGGACCTCAAACGGCGTATGAGCGATCCCAACTTGCGGCAGCTGGCGCAGCGCATTGTGGTCAACTATCATCTTACGCCATTAACAGAGGAACAGACATCCCAATATATCCATTTCCGTCTTCAAGCAGCCGGGGCCACAGAGAACTTGTTTTCAAAAGAAGCCTTGGCACTGATTTACAAAAAATCCGAGGGTATTCCACGCACCATCAATCTGATTTGCGATGCAGGGCTCACTTACGGGTATGGTGATGACAAAACGTTTATCGACCACACAATCATCGAGAATGTTTTAAAAGACGGCGTCTATCTGACCGCCGAAACAAAAGAACCGGCATTGCCGACCAACGCCGCGCCGGCAACCAGTGAAGCAGCCCCGAACATGATGGATCGGATCACGGCCATTGAATCGGCACTTGCCGAGCTGCAATCTGGGCAGCAAAAATTGGCCCAAGAGATTCAATCCGAATTGAATCAAAAGCTTGAGAAGCCAAAAACTGAATTGCCGGAAAGCGGGCATTCTCATCCAGACGATGAGGATATGGGCGTTAAAGCGGATACTTTTGCATTTAAGGATAGCGCCGGCGCCCACGCAATAGGACTCGAAAATGAAGGAGCGCCGCATGAGACCATGTTCTTCTCCGATACGGATCATCAATTCTCTGCCGAGCCCACCAATACAAATCCGAGCGTTTTAAAAACATCAATAAAAAAAATCGATTCAGACCTGGATCCCGCCGATACCCGGACGAGACGCTCCGCTGCCCATCGCTATTTGCTCTGGATCATTCTTTTGCTGATTCCGCTCATCGGTTTATGGATAATGATGGCTCGCGAAAATTCATCGTCAAAGCACTATACCCTAAAGCCTGGCGTGGACTCAACCCCATCATTGGGGGTGGTTAACATGAACTACGACGATTTGTCGACGTCTCCCGAGCTGGAGGCCAATCAAAAAAAAGAAACAGAAGCGCCTATCCAAAAAGAGGAAACAGAAATCATCCATACGGTTCAATCCGGTGAAACCCTTTTATCCATTGCCAAGCATTACAACATTCCAGCAAAGACAATAAAAAAAGCTAACAATATTACCAATTCGCATTTAATCTATGCTGGACAAAAATTGAAAATTCAATTGGCCATGCCCGATAAAAATCGCTAAATAGCTCATCAAACAAAAAATCCGGTTGACGGGCCAATCCATCGCCTTGGCCGTCAACCGGATTCATTTACGGTGAGTGAAAGGATTAGTCGATGATGCTTCCGAAAGCCGAAGTGAAATCACCCATATCAACGCCGCCTGGATGAGCGACTAAGATCGCCAGATCCTCACCATCCACATCACCATCTTCATCCAAGTCAGCAGTACTGTCGTCGACGGCACACCCAGTGCGATGAAAATTCCCTCTCCCCGTGCCCCACTGGACGGTTGCGTTGGATGTGCCTGGCAGATCATAGGCAACCACACCACTGTGAGCCGTGTTAACAACCACTTCCAAATCGGCATCGCTGTCAATGTTTGCCAGGGTTGGTGCGGCCAATCCACCATTCCAGTCCGGGCTGCCAAAAGCCATGGGCAAGGCTACGGCATATACGCTACGGCCGGAATAATCCACGATATGCAACTGCCCGGTTTTTTGCGATTCTTTTTGGGTCCATGTGGTAAAGAGAACTTCGGACCGACCGTCGCCATCAAGGTCGGCGACCAAGGGTTCGGAGGCAAAGCGCAAAATACCCTCGGAGGCCTGATTCACCGTAAACGGCCAACCGCCGTGCTCGGTTTTATCCAGCCAGAACGCATGCACGCGACCGTCGTATGATGCAAAAAGAATCTCTTTTTCTCCATCACCGTCCAAGTCGGCCAGCACAGGGTTGGGCTGGCAACTTTCGATGACGTTGTAATCCTCCATCAATGGCTCACCGGTATCCACAGGAATAGTCTCCCAATCAATGGCACCGGCCTGGAAACGGCTGCGGTCCGCGTTGAACAGGTAAACCCCCGTATACCGACTATTATCTGAATCTTCCCCGCAATCGTAAGTATTGCCGGTCACGGCCACTTCCAGCACACCGTCACCATCCACATCTCCGATGGCAGCGGCACCGTGAGCAAAATTGGTTCGATAGCGCTCCTCACGCAAATCGCTGTTGCTGCAAGCGCCCCACCCACGGATTTCAATATCAATGTTTTCCCATACCCCGACCTTACCCCAAGTTTTGGCCCCATAAATCCCGTTGGCGGGGACAAGCGTACCGTCTGGCAGGTAGGTACAGATATAGTGCACATCCGACGGAACGACGATCTCGCCAATCCCGTCGTCATCCAAATCGGCGATGGCGGCATTGTCATTGAACACTCCCCAGGCGTACCCGCTGTCATCGTCCAACTGCGGCCAGCCGCCGCGCAATGTGCCGTTGTGCTCGTATACCCAGGTGTTGGTTTTGCTGCCAATGGCGGCATTGACCACGATCTCCAGCGTGCCGTCATTGTCCAGATCGGCCACGGACAATCCGCGCAGTTCCTTGTCGGTCGGCTGCCGGGACCACACCGGATCACCATCCTGGTCGAATACATGCAAATACCCTCCGCCATGGCTGGTTACGATTTCCAAATCCTTATCATCGTCCAGGTCAGCCACGACAATCCCCGGCCAGATCCGATCGCCTTCCGGATCAATCCGCCGTATCAGCGACCCGTCAGTACCATTTATCATGAAGATCGAATAGGAGCCAGTAATCACCTCGACGCTGCCGTCGTTATCCAAATCAGCCGCTGCCGGAGAAGCATACCAGCCGGTCTCGCACCATGAGGAATAACATCCCCCATTTTGCCATTTTAATACAGGTTTTGAAAAAGATGCCTGGATAGTAGTTGGGAACGATAACAGCAAAAGCGTCATTACTAAAAACAAAGTCGATTTTACGCATATCTTCGCCATGGCAACATCTCCACTGAGAGGGTTAAGTTTCAACGATTAAGTGGTAACCGGAGAACCGGATATATTGATTCAAGGGCACTGAAGGGTTCCATATGCCGCACAAAATGATTGCATATTTGAATCCGTCAACGTGATGGCATGGGCGTTGGCCCAAATCGCCAGATCCACTCCATCAACATCACCTTCTTTTCCCTCGGAATCTCCAAAACAATCATCAGCAACAGCAGCGAAAGCGGCATCAGCATCGATCCGGCCATGGCCATAATCCTCATCCCATCCGACCGGTCCCAGGTCAGTGGCAGTATTCTCTATGACCGTCTGTATCTGGTCAGGTGTCCATGCCGGTTTTACCGCCCAGATCAAGGCAGCCAATCCGCTCACAAATGAAGACGCCATGGATGTTCCCTGCATGTAGTCATACCCGGTAGAAAGAGAATATTCCCCGCCTGTAAGATAGGTACCCGATTGCGTCGGCATTGTACTATAAATGCCATCCGGGTCATCAAGATTAGACATCTGGCCGCCTGGCGCGGCAATGTCACAATGATCACCATATTGTGAATAGCTGGCATAGGTATCGTCACGGGTCGTTGCCGCCACAGCCAACACGTTGTCACAGGCCGCCGGATATATGATGGGATTGTCATCATGATCATTGCCCATGGCAGCCACCAAAAGGCATCCCGCTTCGTGGGCGCTATTGATCGCTTCTTGCAGTGTTTTTGAGTATCCCTGCCCTCCCAGGCTGAGGTTAATCACCAAGGCACCCTGCGCTGACGCCCAGGTAATCCCATCACTTAAATCGCTGGCCGTACCACAGCCGGAATAATCCATGACTTTTACCGGCATAATTCTGGCATGCCAATCCATGCCGGCAATACCGTTACCATTGTTCGTGGCGGCGGCTGCAATGCCCGCAACATGGGTGCCATGGCCGTTCAGGTCATCGGGTGAGTCATCATCATCCACAAAATCATAGCCGTCAACAATTTTACCGCGCAAATCAGGGTGGTTCGCATCAACCCCCGAATCAACGACAGCAATGACAATATCGGAACTGCCAATGGATACGTCCCAGGCGGATAAAGATCCAATCACCTCTTGATGGACCCATTGCTCGCTAAAACGCGGGTCACTGGGCGTGGCCAGAATATGATAAATATAGTTTGGCTCGGCAAACAGCACATCCTCTCGGTTATTGAGCTGCTCGGCGAATTCCTCTTCCTGTCCCTCGGGCACTTGCCAGACCTGCGTCCGGCTACGCCTCAGTGTGCGCAGACGTGAGGCCTGTTGGTCCCCAAGCACCTGCATCAATGTATCACTATCGCTTTCGGCCCTGAATTTAATTAAGATTTCCCCAGCCTTCACATTATTTTGCTGCGCAGTTGAGACAGCCTCGTTATTTGTGCCAGGAATCATCGGGAACGTTTCCTCTGCAAAGCCAGTCTCGGTCCAGTATAAAAAGCTAAAAGCAATGAAAAGCATTTGGATATAAAAACGATATTTCCACAACAACCATTCAAAGTCCCTTCCATCATTCATTTTCAATAATTCCCATCAAACAGTAGTCATGTCAGAGGGCCCAACGCAAAGCCAAAAAAAGTATAGGTATTTACAAATATTTCAAAAATTGCTTTTAAAAATAAAAACCGGCATGATGGATTTGAAATTTTGAAAATCATTATCGTCCACCATGCCGGTTTTATTTTTTACTTAAACTTTATTGTACTGTTATTTAATCTTCTTTCGAATACCCAGCATTCCGAATAGGCCTCCGCCTAAAAGAAAAATGGCTGAAGGGATGGGAGTGGGAGTGGGGGTTGAGGCATTTGTAAGCACTAAACTATTTTCATCAAAAGCCCCCACCTCTATTGTACCGTTTCCATAATAATCAGTGTTGTTAAGATCGGGTAATTTTATCTGAAAATAGTCGATGATAGTACCATCGTATTCAAATGAAAATAAAGAACCAGAGCTCATAGGACTTAGATCTTGTGTCTCCAATGCTGCGTATAAATCACAGTATCCAATTTTGAAAACAGTTGAACCAGATTCTTCGTCTATTACAATATCTCCTAAGTTTGTATCTGCTATCCAAGCATCCGGAATTGCGGAACCAGTGCTAAACAGATTTTCATCAACTGTAAAATCATCTCCCACTTCAAACCATACAGTAAACCCTGAGAGGTCATAAGATTCAACATCTTCAATTGAAATATCAAAAGTCGTCGCATTAACTGTTAATGAGAAACCTATAGCACATAAAATCGTAAATGTAATAAACAGTGTCTTTTTCACCATTCTTCTCCTTTATCAGCTTTGATTTTAATCACATATTATTCCGAAGCCAAAAGAAATCAGAATTCGTAATGTATCCATCATTATCGCCATCTGCATATACACGATAAACATTGTTCTGCATCAGCTTTCTAATTTCAAAAAGATCAGAATTCGTCAAATACCCATCAGCGTCGGCATCTCCACGTTTTTTGATGGTTGTTTTGAATTCTATCGCTCCATCAAGAACTCCCCCATCCACATCAACAAAGTTTTTGTAAGAGTCGCTTTCGGCACCAGTTCCTCGTCCATAGGTTACCGAAACGCCGGAAAAATCGGTCACACCGGATTCATGGGTAAATGTTACCGTACCGAGCAGTACACGATTCCCTTCCACACCATCGGTAGGGTTGCTGTCATCCAGTTTACCGCCGATAATCACCACGTTGGACCCATCATCCTCAGGATCCATATAGGTCTGCTTTGACGATTCATTGCCAAAATACCAGACTGATTCGTTCTTGGTTGCACCGGCATAAGTCAGGGTGGATGGATACGTGACCTTGACACCAAAACTGAGTATTGGTCCGTCGGTAATATCCGCATATATATATAGCTTCAGATCGCTATCTGTATACGCGCCTTCCGCGTATACACTAACATTGGCACCGAACACTGAACAGGGCATGCTGACCAGGCATACCCCCAAAAGGGCACCCATCAAAAACAGCCTTTTCATCACACCATCAATTTTCATCCTAATCTCTCCCATTTTCACAGATCCATTGTAACTGAATTTAAAAGGCTCAGTTTATTTGGCATTGGCTATACGTAACTATTACATCATCAACTTGGACAATACCTTTTGAAACAAACACACGAAAGGCTTGGATGACTACACACCAACGGTTAAATCCCACCGTTTTGAATTTAGCTCTTCAGCTACTACAGTTTTTTTCTTTTCAATGCTGTTAAAGCGGCCAGCCCCGAACCTAAAAGTAGAAGACTGGCAGGGATTGGAACCGAGGACAATTGGACTGTAAAAGTGTTATCTATGGAACCAAAACCTTCGGATTCAATGGCAGAGTAGTCACTGACGCCAAAGATAGTCAGAGACAGTGTTGATGTTGTATCATCAAGTGCAAAAGAAAATTCACCGCTTTCTTCATCGAACAAGCTAGTGCACCCAAGAAACGTATTGGGTTCGGCTACAACATAAAGAGAAAGCAAAAGAAATCCTGAAGAAGGTCCAGTTGTATCGGTAAGTGTAGCAAGATAATTACCAGCAGGAACATCGGTAAAAGTCAGGTCAATCCGTTGTGCACCATCAATGGTGCCTTCGTAGATGTTCTCATAGGCACTGTACGAATTGGTGGTTTCGCTGCTATTAAGGCAGGCCGAAACCTCACATGCTGGAGCTCCAATTAACACCATTGTCACGATCGCCGCAATTGTCACGCAGAAGCTTTTTTTCATTCTCTTTCCCTCATTTCGCATTGTTTTTGGTTTTCCATTGTAAAAGCAAGTTCATGTGAGGATTTATAATTACAGGACATCTGCACATCTATTTTTTGCAGTATCCCACTGTTGTGACAAACTTAACGTGGAGCAGAGAATGGACATTGAGAATTTTTTGAGCATTGATTTTTGTCCAATTACATCCTTTGCTCATAATTTTCAACGATAAATTGCAAGAGAACAACGCTATCGCATAATCTCAATCAATTCTGCAGAATAAATATCTTGTTACGTTCCTAACCGTTATAGATTTTCTCAAAAGTAGAATTTCTCTACGGCTGCACAGGTGGCATTTAATTAGCAACCATTTGATTGACTATTGATGCAAAAAAGGCACCATGAAAAGCGGTAATACAACAAATTATCAAGAATCTGTTTCTTCGTCTTTTTATGGTTTTTCTTGGTTAACGTCCACATCTGTTCTATACAATTGTATTTATATGAATTTTTCACTCAATAAAATAAAATCGGATTTTTTTCAAATGCGTATTTACGGTCAACCACTGGCCATTGAACGCTGGCCATGTCTTTTTTTTTATGATAGCGTCTTTTTCCACAATTACGGAAATTACGATTTCTGCAACTTTGATACAAAGGTTTCCCATGTATGAATCACATTACGGGTTGACAGCAAAGCCATTCAGCATCGTCCCTAATCCCAATATTTTATTTTTAAGTAAAAATCATGCGAATGCACTCACCTATTTAGAATATGGTCTCAGCGAAAAAGCTGGATTTATCCTGCTCACCGGTGAAATCGGCGCCGGCAAGACAACCCTTGTTCGGCATATGTTAAAAAAAATAGGGTCTAAATTTGAAACTGCGGTCATATTCAACACCAATTTTTCTTCGGACCAGCTTTTCCGGCAAATTCTCGATGAATTTGAGATCCCCTGCGATACCAACGAAAAAGACAGGCACCTGGCCCAATTATATGATTTTCTGATTGAACGATATGCCATCAGACAAGATGTCCTTCTCATCATTGATGAGGCTCAAAATCTGACGAATGATGCATTGGAAAACATCCGCATGCTTTCCAATCTGCAAGCAGACGACCAGACACTGCTCCAGGTTCTTTTAGTGGGTCAACCCGAATTCAAAGCGCGTCTTAAAATGCCTGAGTTTCGCCAGTTGGCCCAACGGATCGCCGTTAATTACCACATTAGCCCCCTGGACAAGGTCCAAACGAAACATTACATTGATTATCGCATGCAAAAGGCCGGCGGAAAGGGAGATATCTTTTCACAGGAAGCCATCGACATGATTTTTGAACAATCGGGAGGAATTCCGCGGACCATCAACCTTATCTGTGACACTGCACTGGTTTATGGATTTGCAGACAATCTGTCAAAGATTAATCAACCGGTTATAAAGCATGTGATTAAAGACAACATCTGCATGGCCGTTAATGAGAAAAACGAATCCGTTAAACAAAATAAAGATGCAGTTTTAAAAAACGATGCAGGGCCAGACGTTTTAAAACGGATTCGTCGCATGGAGATGTCCATAAAGAAAATGAAAACGCTTTATGAAAATCTCATACAGAAGGTAAACAACGATTTGATCGGAAAATATCGGCAACTGTTGATCGCGGAGCAACGGCGTAACGATCAACTGCTGGAAAAATATTACCAATTAATCAGAAGGATGCAGATATCCGAGGAATCGCCCTGTGATGGAGACGATTTGGAAGCTCATCAAGGGGGGGGATCTGTAACTAAATTTTCACATTTGATGGATATGGCGGATGCTCAAGATGCCATTGATAAGGAAAGAACGAAAATATCAGAATTATTGGTGAAGAAGATTGGAGGGAAAAATCAAAGAAGTGATTTTTAAGCTAATTCAATTACTCATGCCACTTTGCGACCATAGCGATATCCATATCGACCGTACAACTTATTAGGATTTTTATGCCGATTGAGAATAAACCCGGCAATTTTATCCTGAGGAAGCAATCCGATGGCCTCTTTTAAATCGTTGCGACTAGTAATACCAGCACCCACGACAATAACAATACAGTCGACCAAGGGGGCGAAAGCCAAGGTATCGGCAACGCCCAGAATCGGTGGCGCGTCGAAAATAACAAAACGATCATCATAACGATTTTTAAGGTCTTTCATTAGCGATTGCATACGAGGTGAACTGATCAACTCGGAACTGTCATCAATCACCCGCTCACCAGAGATAATCGTGAGTTTTTCTATTCCTGGCCATGAGATGATATCTCTCATGTCTGCATTACGTTCAAGGTAATCCAATAGCCCCAAACGCCTGTGATATCCCAGGTAACGATGGATCATTTGCATTCTCAAATCCGCGTCTACTAGCAAAACCGTTTGGTTGTGTTCTCGAGCAAATGTTGCCGCAAGATTGATAGAGGTCACCGTTTTACCCTCATTGGCAGACGTGCTGGTAACCATTATTGTATTCCACTTTTTGCGTTTGCTTAATTGCCGCAGCTGGGTTCGCAACACTTTGTAATAGTTATTCTCTTCGAAGGATTCGGCCAGTGCAATACAATGATTTTGAATCGCTGTCTTAATATTGATGGTAACTTTTTTAGATTCGGAATAAACCGGTGGTTGCCAACCCGGGGCAGAGACTTCAGGTCTACTAATTGTGCCCGGTGAAACATCGTCAAGGCAGATCTGCTGTTCCCGTTCTTTTCTTGCTCGATCCAGCGCTTTTCTCAAATTCATTTCAAATTTCCTGACTATTATCTTTTCTGAGAATTCACTATAGTCTTGCGATCTCTCATCTAATATTTTTCTATCGACCAGTCACACGCGTTCATTCCTACATCGGTGGAATCTTTCGCATTACCTTGGCCCAGAATATATTTAAATCCATGACCCACACATGGAAAGCAAACACGCACGCAATCAAACCAACCACCATGGCAAGGCTCCATGCCATCTGTTTTGCGCGCCTTTTTTTCCGATCAGCAGGGGTAAGGATATCCGGGACGGTCACCAAAATGGGAAGTGACGAGACCTTTGCCAGTTGCTCTGAATTGTGAATGGCTTGGTCGAAAAACTCACGCAGGGCAGCAAAACCGATCCCCGCCCCCCCGCCCAAAATGATACCGACCAGCACGATGGCCAAACGATTCGGCTTGTATGGTTTTTCGGGTCGACGTGCCGGGTCGATCAAGGTAAAACGTTCGCCCTTGTGCTCTTTTTCCAACCCCATGGCCACTTTGGCTTCCATCACCTTTTGCAGTAAGTCTTCATACTTGGCTTGGGTATTGTTCCGGTCAAGCAGCATGGCGTTGTAATCCTGCTCAATTTTGGGCGTATTTTCGATTCGCATGCGGTATTCTTCAGCCTTGGCCATTAAATCGGATTTCTGTTGATTAAGGGATTTGATTTCCGCACGCGTGCTGGAAAGCTGTGCTGCCAAGGTAATAAATGCTGTATTATCCGGTGTTTCTCTCTGCTCGTCCGACATTGCCGCTTTATTGGCCATGCGCTTTTTCAGCTCGGCAATCTCGCGTTGCATCTTTCTAACATCCGGATAATCATCGGTAAAACGCGTCTTAAGGTCCACCAACTCCAGTTCAAGGATCCGCAGGCGATCCTTTTCCGTGTTCTCTGTTTCCGGGATACTGGCCAATTGCGTCTGCAGATACCCTTCACGCTCTTTCAACATGCGCATCTGCTCATTAATGCGCTCATTGCTGTTCTCATAATTATCCAGCGCTCTGAGATTGACCTGCATCATTTCCGGCAGCGAATTGATGTGTTGCTCTTTGAAAGCGGATATTTTTTTTTCCAATGCATCCAGCTTTGCCCTGACGCGCTGGGACTCATCCTCCAAAAACTCGGTTGTTTCGGTTGTTTGGCGCTGCCGCACCTGAAGGTTTTCACTTAAAAATAGAGAAACCAAGGTATCGGTGACGCGCTGAACGGTTGCAGCGTTTTTGCCCTCGTAGGAAAGGGTGAAGGCGATCGTGGCGGCAGTTGGACGGCCGGTACGGCGATCAATGGTATCGACACTGATCAGCTCCAGTTGGATATCGTTACTCAATTTTTCGATAATTTCATCCGTAGACCAGCGGTCCTGATATTCCGAATAAAGATCGAAGCGCTGGATAATATCCATGAGCTTATTTGAACTCATGATCCGCTGCTGGGTAGTTTGAATGCGCTGTTCTGCATAGCCCGTTACCGTCGTCATGACAAAATCGGCGGGGATATCCTGCTCTTCGATAAGAATGGTCGCTGTCGATTTATAAATCGACGGCAACAGCAACGCGACGATGCAGGCGACACCAACCACCAGAATGGTAGGCAGAATCAATGCCCACTTTCGACGTTTGAGAATATCGACAAAATCGCTGATTTCAAAGTTCTGTTCATCCATAACAGCGAAGTGACCTTTCATGGTTCGTTTGTAACGTTAGGATCGTTAAATCTGCATATGGGTTTGATTGGTTCAATTTTTTTGAAAGGTTTCACTGATTGAGACGTTAAGTATTTGCCATCTATTCCAACCAATCATGATGCGCCTCTAATGTAAGCATGGCCTTGTTGCGATAGGCAGAGGTATCATCGTCGCGATCGTCCAAAAATGTGTACACATAGCTGGCCGCCAAGTCGAAATTATTGTTTATCACCCAGCGAAGCCCACCACCGAAATTCCAGGTCTGGGTATCAACGTAGCTCTGAGACGTGTCGTCCTCATCGTTTTCGTTTCGGTACCATCGAACATAACAATTAGCCGAAAGCCGCTCTAACAATCGCAAACGGCCGCCGGCACGGACCGTTGTGCGATTGACGGCATTGTTTTCACCGCTGACCGGTTGAAGATCGTGTGAAAGCAGCAGGTCGCTGCGGAAACGCTCTCCTCGGTAACTGAAGTCAATGCTGCCCACGAACCCGTAACTGTCGTAATCCTCATTAGTAATCGATGGAGCCGGTAAATACGTTGGTAAAACTTCAAGATAGCGTTCTGAAACGGCATACCGGCCGCCCAAATCCACCGTCAAATCCAAACGCTCCGTTATAGCGCTCAGTGCACCGACCGTCAGGGAAAAGTTGTCCAACTCATAATCATCAATATACCGGCTTAACGTGCTGGGTTTATAATAATCCCGTTCAAATTCATAGTGACTGTAGCTCAGGTGCAACTGGCCGCTTGTACGTGCCAGCCACGCATCCAGGCTCCGGGTCATGGATAGAGCGGCATGGTAATCTTCACGATCCGATGTTTGCGAATCATCAAAGTTCTCACGGTTAAATGTGAGTGAAACCCCACTGGCCATTAGCTCGGAGATGGTGTAATTGGCAGACGCGCCTGCATTGATGCGCCGGCGCTGGATATTGTTTAGAATCAGTCCGGTCGTCTCAAGATCACGGTCCGGCCGGTTATCGTCGCTGGCATGTGCGTCTGCCCCCAACTGCCACCGTTCCGTAGGCATAGCCTCGAGTGAACCATTGTACCACTGATCCATATCGTCCAACTCATCATAATCCTGAAATCGGTAAAACTCCAGTTTCCCATCGGCAGAAACCGTGTACCGCTCACTATGTCGGACCAGCTTCAGCTTTGGCGCCACAGTGGTGATATTGTCGGCAAGTTCGTTGTTGACATTGAGGCGGATATTGTCATTGTACTCGTGGATCAACGCCACGGATGTAATCAATTGATTGTCGGCAGCCATTATCGTTTCAAGGTCGGCCGCGATCAGTATCAACACGACGACCGTGAAAAATAAAATTCGAATCGGTCCCCGTTTCACGGTTTGATTCGCACCTTTCTTTGTTCGTTAACTCCGTAGACCACATTGGAAGCGAGACAATAGCAATCAACGTTGAGCGATTATCATCGTTCGCTATTCACTTAACCGTTTACTATTTAACCACAATCACATCCCCCGCCTGCAGCAGGATGTTCCCTTTCACATATGCGTCTTCCGTAACACTTTTATAGTCGAAGGTCATGACCTTGGTTTTGCCGGCTGTTTTTCGAAAAATTCGAATGTCTTGCTGATCGGCAAAAATATTGAGTCCACCAGCCATGGACAAAGCCTGCAAGACGTCAATATTCCATTTTAGCGCAAAGTGGCCGGGACGATTGACTTTGCCGATAACATACACCACCATGCTGTTGACCTGTTGAATGAGGATGGTCAGCTCTGGTTCAGGCACATACCGGCTGACTTGTCTTTCCATTTCTTTCTGAAGCTGTTCCACAGTCTTACCGCCGGCGACAAACCGACCTAACAACGGAAAGGTAATGGTGCCATCGGGCAGAACCACCACAATCCGCGACAAATCTTCATTTTTCCAAACGCTGATTTCCAGGACATCGCCTGGACCAATGACATAATCAACCGGCATTTTTGAAGACGGCAACACAACAACCTCAGATTTTTCATTGGCTTGCGTATCCGGCGTGGCATTGGCAACGTGTTCCTGGTGTGCACAGCCCATGCTGAACATTGCCAACGCACTGGCGACAATGGTGCAAAAACAAAAAAAATGCTTCAAAATTGGTCGCTTAACGCTTTTCATAGAGAATCTCCTTGCACATGACGAGTTTTACCGAAGACGACAGTTTCTGATTATTGTTTGCGATTGTAAATGTCTTGTTTGTGTGCTTAAATTCAGCGCTGCAAAACATCACGGGTAGCGATAACATAAAAAGGTTTTATTCAACTCTCACTGCTCTGAATTTCTTTCAATAACGCCCTGGCGTCGGCCTTCTCTGAAAAATCAGCATCGACGGCCAAAGCCTTTTCCAATTTTTCCCGAGCCTCGACCGGCCGTTCGCTGGCAACCAGAACCCGTGCAAAATGGTAATTGATCACACCGCTGTCTGGATTCTTTTCAAGGGCCTTTTCAAAGACAGGCAAAGCCTTTTCATTTTCTCCCCTTTTATAATGAATCCACCCCACCGTGTCCATTACCGTCGGTTCCTCCGGCCTTATTTTTTCGGCTTGAGTCGCCAGTGTCAAAGCCCGGTCCAAATCACTGTCTGAATCAGGGTACTCCGCCAGTAAAAACGCCAGGTTGTTCGAAGCCGCCCAAAGGTTAGGATCCTCGGCGAGGATTTTCTCATAGGCTCCCTTGGCTCTTAAAAAATCGCCACTTTTCTCAAATAAAAAAGCCAGCGTCATGTATGCGGTTTTGTTATTTGAGTTATTACTGACGGCATCCTGCAAATTTTTAATGGCTTGGTCTGTTTTTCCCTGGGAAAGGTAAAGCCGTGCCAAATTGTCATATGGAACGTTCCATTGGGGACTTTTCTGGATAGCCTGTTTCAAAGCGGCTTCAGCAGCCTTGGTATCTTTTTCGGCAAGGTTTATCTGGGCCATAAGATTTTGTAAAAAGGCATTATCCGGATAAACACTAATTTTTTCTTCACAGAGTTGGCGTGGCCGTTCGCTTTGCCCCTCCAGGGTGTAAATTTTCACTAAAGCAGCCAAAATTTGGATTGAATCCGAGTTGTTGGAATATCCTTTTTCCAGGCTGTCGATTGCCGCCTGTCGATTGCCCCGGACTTGATAAAGGCGTGCAAGTTTCAGGTAACCGGCCGACGCCTTGGGCGCCTTTTCAACGATCGCTTCGTATTGCTCTTGCGCGGCATCATACTGTTTCCTGGATAATTTAAAATCGCCAAGATCACCTTTTGCCTTAAGATCATCCGGATTTTCCTGGACAATCGTAGCCAATTGCCGTTCAGCAGAAGCGAAATCTTTATTCGCCATGTAAACCCGTGCCAGCACACGATGCAAATCTTTGGATGATGGATGCTGACGAACACCTTGATTCAGCACATCAATGGCCAGAGCAATCTCTTTGTTCATCAAATGGGCCTGGCCAAGCGCGATAAACCCTTTGACATTGTCCGGGGCCTCTGCAACCGCGCTTCGGAAGGCTGTCACCGCATCCGCACTTTTACCATCGGCTAAATAAATTTGACCGGAGACAAACAGCCCTTCCGCGCTTTTTGGATTTTCTGTCAGCACTTCATCTGCAAAGGTGCGCGCCAACTCAAGCTCCCGGCGCATCAAATAGATCTCAGCCATTTTGGACTTGGTCGATAAAATTCCAGGTTCTGCAGGATCCTTTGAGAGGCTCAAATTCTTTTTTAGGATAGACAGTGCCTGATCACTCTCCTTGTTTATTAAATGGATTTGGGCCAATGCTTCCCGAAGCGCAAAACTAGAAGGAATCTTGGAAATTCCATCATTTAACAGTCGCATCGCCGATGATATGTCCTTTTTTTTCTTGTAGAACTGAGCCGAAGCAATAATGTGTTGGTCCATATCCGGCTCCAAGGTAGCCAGGGCATCAAGCACAGAATCGGCTTTTAAGCGCTGTCCGTCTTTCCAATAAAAATCTGCCAGCATCAGCCGGTGACGTACATTGCTCGGATTCATCTCAACCATCTGCTGCAGGATTTTCTCGGCATAATCCTTACGGTCGCTTTTTATGTATAGGTTGGCCAGCAACATGCGCAGCGCAACAGCATCAGGGTTGCGGTCAATGCCCTCCTTGAGCAACGCTTCTGCCCGGTCAAGGTCATTTCCAACAGCATATTGGGAAGCCAGCATGATAAACAGATCCGGACGGGATTCCCCCTCCTGATGCAGCGCAGTTAAAATCGCCATTGCGTCGTCATTCTTTTTTTCCTTGATCAATAGCGCAGCTTGTACCAGTCGGGCGGTGCCATGCCTGGGATCTTTGGCCAGGATCGACGCCACAGTCTCACGGGCCTGATCCGGCTGACGGGCAGCCATAAGAATACGAGCCATTTCTGCCTGGGCATCCAAATGAGAATCGTCCAGACTGACTGTTTTTCCAAAATACCCAAAGGCCTGCTTGATCTCACGTTGCGCCAGGGCAGTCTTCCCCAACATGTAATACGCATCTGTGAATTTGGGATCGATCTGCAATGCGTTTTTGAATTCAAGAGACGCTTTGATGTACTCTGCGTCCTCGAACAAAGCCATGCCCTTGTTATAAAATTTCATTTTTTTCTCTTCCTTTGAACCACAGGAAACAGCCATCATCAGGAAGATGCAGGAAAGGATTAGGACCAGCGCTTTTTTGATCATTGCTTTGACTACTTTCTATACAAAAATATGATGAGTAATGCTCACAAAGACCGTGAACGATTTATTGGTTTTGCACATATTTGATCATCGATAACAAATTTGCCAGTTTTTTTCCAGGCTTGCAGAGCCTTGTGATTCCTTTGATACGCTTGCGCTTTACAGTTCACGAATCAAATCGCACCTTTGCGCTGCAACACCACACTAACCGTCTTTACCAAAATTTTAAGGTCATGGAAAAACCGCCAGTCATCAAGATACTGGCAATCCAGTTCAACAATCTTATCAAAATCGGTGATCTTATTTCTGCCCGAAACCTGCCACAGGCCCGTCAGACCAGGCTTGGCTGAAATGCGCTTCAAATGTTCGGGTCTGTATTTCTCTACCTCATCCAAAGTGGGTGGACGCGTCCCCACAAGGCTCATCTGACCGCACAACACGTTGATGAACTGAGGAAATTCATCTATCGAGGTGCGCCGCAAAAAACGGCCGACCCTCGTAATACGGGGGTCGTTCTTGACCTTAAAAATGGCGCCATGCATCTGATTGGCAACCACCAGTTCAGCCTTGCGTTGCTCGGCATCAACACACATGGTACGAAATTTGATTAACTTGAACACGCGTCCATGCTGGCCCATGCGCTGTTGCTTAAACAGCACGGGACCGGGGGAATCGAGCTTGATGGCCACAGCCACTATCGGGTACATGATCAAGAACAGCAGCGTTCCAACCAATCCGCCGACGATATCCAAAAGACGCTTATAAAGCAAGCCGGATGCGTTGAATGCAGCCGGACGCATGGTCAAAAAAGGCACACCCTGGCAACTTTCCATGGAAAGAAAACATTCCTGGTGGCTCCACAATGAAGGTAAAATACGCAATGGAATGCCAACCTTATGACAGTACCGCAAATACGGTTCGAGTTTCACCGACCGATCCCCAGAAATGGCAAACACCACCTCGTCGATGGCATACCGGGTAACGACTTCGGGAAGATCATCAAGGGTGCCAAGCACAGGGTTGGCTGATACGGCTGCTTCCTTGCCAACTTGCAGTCGCCCTACAATCTGATGGCCCCAGCTCATTTGCTTGTCCAGCAGCCGTTCCACTTGGCCTGCACGATCCGCTTCGCCCACCACGAGAATGCGGATGACATTGAATCCCTTCACTGATATCTTGTCCAGATACCACTGCACACCAATACGATACCCCAAGATCATAATCAGGGTCAGTGTGGCGAAATAAAATACGAAATCCCTCGAATATTCAATGTTTTTAAAAAAATAGAGTCCTGCTGAAAGAAAAACAAAATCCAAAAAAACGGCCTTGATAACCGCCCAGATGAACACCAAATAGTTTTGCGGGCGGACCTCGCTGTAAAGGCGAAACTTGCCCATGGTGTAACTGTTAATAAACATCACACTGAGCATGGTAAAAATAAAAACCATGGAGTCGATGGGTACAATTCCATCTGAAGCAAAAAGACTCCAGTAAAAAGCACCATGCCCGGCTGCAATCACACACAGCGCGTCGACGACCAGCAGGAAATTATTGATTATTACAACTTGCTGTTGAAGCATGAATAAATCAGTTATCGGTTTTCGGTTTGCAGTTTACGTTTCGGTTTTTTGGTTTGTTATGAGCGCGTCGGAGCATTGAAAGCAGTTTTAGGTTTAAGTTTACCAAGAAAAGTTTACGGTTGTTGGCTGCCGGTTGATTTCTTTTTCAATGATTTATGAAGTGATTGAAGCATTTGATCTTTGAGTCCATAATCGCGGCAATCCCTTAATAACTTATATAGTCGTACCGATAATCGGCAAGATTTCTTCCAAACCTCCAAATCCTCGAATGAAGATGACATAGTTTTTTTCCAATTTATTAACTGCCAACTGCAAACTGCCAACCGTCAACTATTTATATTGGTACATACTCAGGTAGGATCTCATAAACCAGCCCCAAAAATCCCTCCAACATACGATATGAATCCTCAGCAGACTGATGAGATGGTATAGGCATTTCGGCGCGAACAAGCGCACCATCGGTGCGCTGACGGGTGAAGGCATCCACCATCAGCCAGTATTTATTCATCCATGGACTGGTGATGGTGCGCCCGCGCTGAAAAAAGAAATAGCTGCCCAGTACCCGCGTCTCCCCCTTCTCCCACATGGAGGCCATGATGGGAAACCGGGTGCCGTCATCGGTGGTCACAAAACGCTCTTTGGAACTGATCAGTGCCCATCCGCCGCCGAGCATGCAAGATTGAGGAGCATGGGCGGTGTGCCGGGTACCCTGATACTCATAAAAAGGAATCAGCAGGTTAATGGCATGGCTGCGGTCCCCATTGATATAGGTGGCGTTTAGATAATCGTCTGACCATAGATTCTCCAGAATCTCTTGGGATAGATAATTGCGTTTGGCCTGCCAGTTGCCGATTTCCATTGGAAAGGTTTCAAATGAAGTGCGGGCGGGCAAGTTGGCTGCAGATGGCAAACGCTTCAGCGAATAACCGCTTCCCAGAAACAGCAGACAGAGAACCGCCGTTATGGTAAGTGATTTTTTCAATGGGTTGGAGGGCTTTGGAGCATTTAGATCGTTGGGCGCTGTGTTTCTTCCCCTCTGCTCTTCTTGCCCACCTATCACCTTTCTCTCTCCGCTATTTAAGCTTTTAGCTTCTACCGTAGACCTTATACCTTCTACCTTTTTTAATCTATTCCCCATGCGCCTTAGCAAAATCGAGCTCCCAAAAAGAATGGCTCCTGCCAGCATAAACACAATCCACCCAGAAAAATCGTGGAAAAAATCCTCGGCCAATTCAGGTTTTCCCCAGACATGTAGCATACCGGTTAAAATAATACGCATGCCATTGACTACAATTGACAACGGGATGACGGCTATCAGCAATATGGCATTCTGCCACCACCACTGGCAGTAAAAATAGCCAAATAGCAAGGCCATGAGGATCAGTGGCATCAGGTATCTTAATCCGCTACATGCGTCCACCACCTGCAATTGGGCGATGCCCAAATCAATGATATTACCGTCCTGTAATACGGATATGCCGACAAGGCGAAGCATTGCCACCGATAGAGAACTGGCCGCCAGCTTTAAGTGAAAGGTCATCATTCTGTTGATAAATGGCGGCAATGGAATAATAAAAACAAGAATTAATAGGGGAAACCATAACTGAAATAATCGCGTCCCATAGATTGTAACCATCGTACCGATAATACAACCCCATAATCCTATGTACACAAAGGTTTCAATTGAGCCCAGTTCCCCGGCAAAAATCAACAGTATAGACATCACCACCGGGAAAAGCCCCCAGATATTCCAGGTGAACTCGCCGAATCTGAAACTATCCTTCTTTTCCCAGCACAGATATATAAACAGTGGCAAAATCAGGTAGCAATAGCTGTTATCACCGCTGTCCCATCGGATGGTCATTTTTTGCAAAAAGGTCAAGAGACCCAGCAAGAAAGTAATAAGCATCAGTCCAGGAAGAGAATATTTAATCAGATTCTGGTTGGTCATGGGAGGTCCGTTTCAGGTATTTAACCGTTAATATCTTTAAAAGCTATTTTTCGAAAAAGGATTGCCATTTTGTACCCTGAAATGCCATTCTTATTTCATCGTAATTTGTTACTAAATCTTTTATTTCCTGATAGTTCTGCCTTTTTAATGATGTTTTTGGTTTGCTATATTTAATACCAAGGAATTCAGTGATTTTTCTAAAAGTAGCCTCACGATTACTAGCTAAATCTTCGTAATATATCGTAATCAAATCGTGATTTTTAAATATTTTATCGCCTTCTTTTTCCCAGCATCGTGTCTGGTTAAATCCCTCATCAGCTTCTTTTACGGTGAAGGTTACTTTTTTGGAATTCTCTTTGGAAGTTTTTGTTGTCCACCAAACATTTTGATTACCTGCAATTTTGCGTGATATCAAAGTCCTAAAGATATTTCTTCTTTTTAAGTGTATCACTTTAAGACCTTCTATACTCTTAAGAGCATTGAAAACCTTATCAGATCTGCCATCTATAGGATGATAATAGAATATTTTAAATCCTTTCGCCTTTATATAGAATGGTTGTTTTGAAAATACCTTTGAGAGTATATTTTTATAGCTTCGCCCGTTTAATCTAGCAAATATTTCTCTTTCCGAATAAACACTCGGATGTGAATTCAAAAGAGACACGAGTAAATTTGATCCAGTCCGAGATCTTGTAAGTATAATAAATTTTTCAAAGCTCGTGTTCCCAATCAATGAGAATAATTGATAATAAAGCAGAAATATAGCCAACCGAAGATAATTTAATGTTTTATAAAACAAATTTAGTACCCCTTCGCCATTTCATTCAAACAAATCCAATTTCATTTTACCTGCAAAAATTTAAGTTCATCACCAAAAAAATAAGCTTTAGCACGGATCTATTTTTTCTTTTTTTGATGAAGGAAAATATCGATATTTATTCTATCCTTTGTAAGCTTAATCAATTTTGTTAATCTTTCTCCGTTTTTTTCAGCGACAATTTCATAGTCACCAAGAAAACAACGATTTTGAAATATTCCTTTTTTATCTGTTGTTCCATTTACATCTGTCCACCATTTTTTAAATACCAGATTATTCCAAGCCTCGCCATTTGGCTTGATCGTCCAATCCGGACTATATAATGAAGCACTCGGTTGGTAGAGATGCCCTTCCCAGAATCCCCACATTACAATTCCAACAACCGCTGGGTGGCTAAACATCACAGTCATGAAATCCCGGGTATAATCGGCCTGAAGCCGAAGTTCCTCTTTTGAAAAATTATATATTTTTTTAGGTTTAGCGAAGCGAATATCGAATTCAGTTACTTGCAATGGCAATCCAAAAGAAGCAAAACGTTCAACAATTCTATAAAGATCAGTAGGCGCAGTTAATCGTTTTTGTGTAAAATGCCCCATAAATCCAATGCCGTCTAATGGCGCTTCATTATCAATAAGATATCGAATAAACTTTTCATACTTATCTCTTTTCTTCTGATTAAATTTTCCATTTCCATTGGGAAGAATACCCCCATCATTTACATAGAGCTTAACATTAGGATTTATTTCTCTTGCTGACTTAAGAATATCTACATAGATGTTTTTTCCAAATAATTCATCCAAATTAATAAGCTTATCATTCCAAGCGATGGGATGATTTATTGCATCCCATTCATCGACCAAGTTATTAACAGCAGACATCTTATCTTTTATATGCGCAAACAGCAGTTGATAAAACTTTTCTGGATTAGAATTGTACTTTTTATAAGTCTGTAATTTTTCTACAGGCCCCCAACTTATATAATGACCACGCACTGCGATATCATTTTTTTTTAACCACTGCAATGCCGCGAAAGTTTGCGGAAGATAATACTTGCTGCCTAATGGACTGGTCTTACTTGCATTCCACGGATCCCATTTCAAATCATTTTCTAATACAACTTTATTGTATTGATTCAATACGAGCGAACGATACCGCTCCGATTCTTCATCAGTTTTGGTTAACATTCGTGCACCAACAGCCGCCCCAAATGCAAAAGCGTGTTTTTTCATTTTTACATGTACTTTCACGCCTTCCATCTTCTTACCTTCATCATTTAACACTTTTATAGTTAAGTCAGCCTTACGGTAAGATTCTATTCTCTGTTCTGCTTTTTCTCTCCAATCCGCGTCTAGATTACGACCTTTATATGCAAATGCAGTAGTAGAAATAAGAAATGCAAAACTGCAAAATACTATTATTAAAGTTTTGCCCACAGCAAAAGTATTGTTTGATTTCAGGACAAAATTTACTAATTGTCTATAAATACGTCTTGGCACAAATGCTCTTGCTGCAGAATGAAATGTACGATTGAGACTTGTCCCACCGAACAACAAACCATTTAATAGATCAATTATTGTTCTAATAGGCTGCGCTGCGGCAATTTCATAACTAAGGATATTAGCCCTAAATCCGTAATAAGCACGGCTGCTAATTTTTTCTTTGCTCTTTATCAACCATGATTCTAAATCGCTTCCACAATTAACGTGAGAAACTCTATTTTGGGAAGTTTTATCCGTCCAAATTGATAGGGGTTCTTCAATAAAAAAAAATTTTGCCCTATTTGAAAATAAACGTATGGCAAAATCTATATCTTGCCCCTTTTTTAGCCCATCTTTAAACTTTACTTTTTTTGCAACAGAGCTACGCACAATCATCGTTGACGTTTGTATTGTTTCGCATGAACAGAATAAAAATTCATCAATTGGTTCATTATTTTCTATAGGCCTGCTGGGCTTCAAAGCAGTGGTTTCATTTCCTCTATCAACAATTGCATAAGAGAAATACACATCAGCTTCGATATTAGCTATTATTTTAAAAACTTTTTCAAGTTTATTTGCGATGAATAAATCGTCGGAATCAAGGAATGCTATATACTCGCCAGTTGCAGTTTTAATACCAGTATTTCTTGCCTTTGAACCTCCTCCGTTATCCTGATAGAGGTATAGTATTCGAGCATCGTTGATACCCGCGATAATTTCCTTGGTATTATCAGTAGAGCCATCATCCACAATAATCAACTCAAAATTCTGAAAGGATTGTTCCAGAACAGAATCAATCGCTTTTTTTAATACATGTCCCCTATTGTATGTTGGCAAAACCACACTAAACTTAGGGTGTTTTCCCATTTTTATGTAATCCTCTTTTTGAATAAATCAAGATTGCTTCGGCTACCGCATAAACAAATAAAAAGGCGATCCATGCGGATCTTGTCCTATCTAACAAAGAAGTTTCTAAAAGTTCGTGAAAGATTAGAAAAGCTAAAATAGCGTACATTAACTCAGCCATGATCTGAAAAGAAGAATGAGCCCACCTTGTAATCTGTAAAAATGGGGTGATCAAAAATGCAAAAACAGTTAGAAAACAACCGATAATACCAGTTGATGCCAGTACATCAAGGTAACCATTATGACCGTGAACTGAATAAGAAAGCCAAGTAACCGTTGGGTTATATATAACAGTACGAATCCCTGTTTTGTAGATAGAACCATAGCCAACCCCCATAAAAGGGTTTTCAACAATCGTACTCCAAAGGGATTTCCAAAGGGTCATCCTTCCAGTAAATGCGGTAGGGTCATCAAGAATTGCAGATATTTTATCACCTGCTATGATCAGTGTCATCGTAATTATCGTAATCAAGCCTATTGCTGTAAAAAGCGTAACAATCGCACGAATATCGCGACGTGCTCCCTTAAGCTTTCCAAGATAAACGCCAGATAGAAGCGATGGTAAACATAGTATAAGGGATGTTTTTGATCTTGACATTACTAAAAGGATTATCCCCGCAATCGCAACAGCCAACCAAACTTGCCCCTGTTTCATACGCCAAAAAAAGAAACTGAATAGCACGCACAAGGCAGCCGCCAAACCAGCATGGTTCTTATGGAAGAAAATTCCGCGCCATGCACCAATTAGATTGACATTATGCTCAGTTGGCGGATGCACTGCACTGGGTAAAGTTAAACATGCTAAAACGCTTACTACTGTTAAAATCGCAATACAAAGTGCAAAAAGACGTAGCGCAGACCATGGGCCAAGACCTTGCACTACTGAAAAGACAGATAAAGCTACCAGCATTGTTAAGATAAGACGTCGGAGTCCAATAAGAGGAACAGAAGACCCGAATAAAGTCAAGACACACCAAACAAAAACCAAAAAGATTGGAAAAGGAAGAATCCTTCGTACTTTCCCAAAATCACCATACATATAAAGAATAGTGACCAAAATGACCAAGCATCCTAAACCAACGATAATGATTTGGCTAGTCCAGCCAATTTCTGCAACATCTGACACCCCATCAAAACCTGTACGAAATGCAAATGACTTCAAGCCGCCAAAAGAGATGAACAAAAAAGAAATCCAAGAACATGACAGTAAACCTCTCGCCAAAGGGTTCTTAACAAGTCCTGAATCATCAAAACCATTATTTTCCATGTATAACCCTATAGATTTGTGGAGGACTGCCAAACACACCATTCAATTTACCGAATTGACGTGCAAGCTTCACACAACCTTGCATATGACGACTCGGTAACGATGCAGTAACAAGAATAAACAAAAGATGGACGGCTATAGCCCCTGGTATTTTAATCAGCTCGTAAATCAAATCTCGTTTCGATACTTCATGGAGTCTAAAAATCCTGGCATCGCTACATCCGATCTGATATGCCCTTCTCAAAGCCCATCGCCTTGTCATCCGGCTGGAGTTTATATATTCATAACTTATAGCTTCAGGAGCAAATCCAAATGAGGCTCCTTTCTTCTTGAGCCTTGTAAAAAACTCTTTATCTTCTCCACCAGTAAGTCCAAAAAGCGGATCAAAAACACATCCACTAAACTTTTCATGTATGCTTCGGCTTAAGAAAACATTTCCTGTTCTATGAAGAAAGGAAATAGTACCTGCTTTGTGAATCTTACGCCAATAAATTGTCAATCCGCATGTCCATCGTGGAGGATGCAGTTCAAAGTCAGGCAATATATGTCCTCCCACAACATCATAATTTCCTTGTTCCTGCATTGCGACCAGTTCTGATAGCCAATTGGATTCTACGGTTTCATCGTCATCAACCATTGCCAATCCATCTGCTCCAAACATTTCAAATGCATTTTGCATCAATGCATTTCGCACCTGAGAGATGCCTCGTTCTGATACAATAATCCCTGTTATTGGAAATGGATATCCATTTTTTTTTGTTTGTTCGACTATTGAAAGTCCTTGTTTCTTATCTTTATCATTATCTGCAACTAGAATATGCAGGTCGAACTGGACATTCAATTTTCCGATTGACGAGAGTAGCCGAGATAGCCCCCAAGGTCGGCGAAAAGTCGGTATGCCTATTACAATTCTTTCGATCTTTTCCATAAAGGGGGACTCCATAGTCACTGAATAGTAAGTGTCTTTATTGATTTTGAATTTCGCAATGAACTAGACGAAATAAAAGTAATTAGTGTTCACTAACATTGATGTGAGTAAAACAATAATTATGTTCGAAAAATGTTTTCTTTATTTCACTTATCTGATTGGCTAATAATGGTTTGTTTTTCAATCAATAAATACCCTCTAATAAAAGTTTACATCTCTCGCCGTAAACATAAAAGAAATGTTGCATGTATATTTGTCGTCAAATAACGCCAAAAGAACCTCCTTGGATCTTGTATCAAGCGATGCAGCCATTCAAAACCTGCAATCTGCATCCATTTTGGGGCGCGTTTATTGCGTCCACCTAAAAAATCGAATAATCCGCCACAAGTAATTAGCCATCCAATCCCATTTAATCGTTCCTTATTTCGGATGCAGAATAGTTGTTCCTTTGGTTTACCTAATCCAATCCAGAGTATATCTGTACCACAAGAAACTATCTCTTTACAGATAGACAATTCTTCTTCTTTTCTGAAATATCCGTGTCGGTGCCCAGAGATCAGTAGTTCTGGATAGAGTCTGCGAATTCTATCAACAGCGGTAGTATTAATTTTTTCACTAGCTCCTAAAAAGTACATCCGAAGATCCTTTTTTTGGCTAACCAAGGCTGCATCATGGAAAAAATCCGTTGTGGCAATGCGTTCAATCAAGGGAGTCTGGGATAACAATTTCGATGCAAGAACTAGTGATTGTCCATCAACATGGATGTAATCCGCTTCTTTTAAGGCTTTCCAATATTTGTGGTCAGTCTGTGCCATAGATAAACCATGACCATTAATATCAAAAACCAACTTTGGTTTTAGTTCATTAGTGTCCTTACGTGCAGCAAAGCAATCAACTACCATTAATTTTGCAAAGTCTTGCCGATTTACCCTCACTACTGGCCATCCGCCAAGCATAATTGATGGGACCAAATAGTCTGATCTATGTATATTGATATTCTTCATTTGATTTGAGTTGGTTTCCGTTTAATAAAATTAATATACATTATGATCTGAGAAAACAATTGAGATAGTAATACCAAATCGTATTGCTCACAACGATGAGTATTCCATTTACGATAGATTTGGAAAGTGGGGGGGGGGGGGTAAGCAAAAAAGCTTATTACATTCCTTAGCTGGTGCATTGGTTATAAAATACTTAATAATTTAGATCCAATATGAGTCTGTTTAATTCATGGGACAAAGCTTTTAGTGATTTTATATTTGTATTTAAATAAATTTATCAAATAAGTAAAAATTACATTTGGTTTGGTTTTTAAATACAAATAAATATTTTTAAAAAAGGAACCAAAATTTTTACTTTTAATACTTACCTTTGCTATGTCTAAATAATTTACTGCAATATGATCTTTGAAAATTGATTTAAAGTTATGATTTAAATACGAATCCAAAGTTCTATAATATATTATTAGCTTTTCTAAATCTCCAATTTTACGATTAAAATTATAGGTGACTCCTTGTTTTCCTCTTGAATAAATTGAAGTAATTCTATTAAAATATTTTAATTTTCCTTTTTGCAGCAGCAAAATGAACAACGGCGTATCTCCGGCTATTAATCCGTTAAATTCAACAGGAAATTTTATGCAGTTTCTAAATAAAATAGATGCAGTTGCAAACTGTCTATTTTTTATAACTTCTTCAATTTTTATGTCTCGAGAAGGTTTTTTACTGAACAAGATTTCGCGTCCGTCATCATACCGTACTATAGAATTTTCTGTAACGGCTATGTAATCTTTATTTTTTTCAATAAAATTCATTTGATTTTGCAACTTCCTCGAATCAATCCAATGATCGTCTCCCTCGCACAGAGCAATATATTTTCCTCTCGCTTTAGGCCAGACACATGATGGGTAAATTTTTACACCTCTTGAATATTGGTTTTCTTCTTGCCAAATAGGGAAGATTAATTTCGGATATTGCTCTGCATAGTTTTTTAGTATTTTGGCGGTATTATCGGTAGAAGCATCATCATGAATTACTATTTCAAATGGAAATTCAGTTTTTTGGATTAAAAAGCCTTCAATTGTACCACGTATATATTTTTCGTGGTTATATGTAATACAACAGATGCTTACTATCGGATTTGAAGGATCACCCTTCCAAGTCCTCATAATTTCATTTTCTGTCATGAAATATTTCATCAATAATCACTATTATATTTAGTTTAAACGAGATGTAATATTATGAGCATTGGATTTGTTAGAATGGACATTATAATTATTCTTCACATTTATCCCTAAAAATTTTCCTAGTTTATGCCATTTTTCAGAATCATACAAGCTACACAAAAAAAATTGATCTTTCGATACTTTTGACAAAAATTCTGTAGCTTCTCTATTATATTCCTCATATACCATTTTATAATGGTTTCTACTGCGTTCCTCTATTAACATTAGATTATCAACAGTATTGGCAGTTGGTTTAAATCCTTTTTGACTATCTAATTTCTGATAAAATTCGGATAGACGTCTATATATCTTACAATGCCTATATGTATTTCCCAATGTTTTTCCATCAGAGTGCCTGACCATAGAATCAAACCAATCATCACTATTACGGTAAAAAAGTATAAACTTAGATTTCGGGAACCGGTGATACAAAACTTTATAAAAATCCGGCATCCACCAAGGATCATCTTCATAAGCTTGAAATGATTTAAATGCAATACTGTTAAATATAGTTTCAAAATCACCCAAACTCCAATGATAGGTCCAATTGTTATTAACAGAGTCTTTCCAGCGAGCGACTCTAATGCCGTGCTCAGAAAGGAAATCCCCCACAGATGTAGTGCCATTCCTTTGCATGGAAATACAAAAGATTTTTTTTCTTCCAACTTGAAAAGGAAAGTGTATCAAATTAAATATTTTTCTAATTTTATTATTTTTTAACAATCCAACATTCCCAAAATATTTATTTTATGAAATTTTCTTTTAAACTCCAAATTTCAAAGAAAAACCTTCTATTGAATAAGTATTGAAATAATATGTATAGCGTTAAACAAACAAATATCCTTACTATCAAAGCAACATACATATTTTCAACACTCAAAGTTATAGCGTACCCAATAAGACCTGATAGAACAGAAGAAATAATTAATTGCTTAATGTCTCTTAATTGATCTATGATTCCATAACATATAAGACGTTTAGTGTAAAATGTATTAATAACTAAAGATAGTACGGAGACAAAAATTTCACCTAAAATTATAAAAACAATTCCCCATCTATACATTACAGCAATGTTTAATATACGAAATGTATTCTTAATCAATGCCAATCTAAAGTTTAGATTGCTTTTGCCCTGAGCTTGCAGAAACTGTACATTGACCAGATGAATAGGATAAAGTATACCAATAATGCATAGTAACTGCATGTATGGAATCATTGGTGACCATTTTTCAGTTAAGACAACTAATACAAAAGGCTCTGTTATTACAATTAAAGTAATCATTAGTGGTAGAATGATTGCTTGACTATGAGTTAAAAATTTACTTAGACTATATTTTAATCTTTTTTTATCTTCTTGAATTTTAGATAATACCGGGAATGCTACTGCAGCTACAGCTCCTGCAAATTGAACAGAGGATAATTGCTGGAATTGCTTTGCTTTTGTATAGAATCCCAGTTGCGCTACCGGAAACAACTTACCAATTATCAAAAGGTAAATATTATCGAAGACAGTACGAATTATACTTGAAGCCAACACCCATGCCCCAAATGAAAAAAGTGTTCGAAAAGATTCGAAAGAAAAAGACAAGGCAGGTTTCCATTTGGACGTAATCCAATGGCCAGCAGTTGTTAAGAATATGGTTGCCATCTGGTGGATCACAAGACTCCATACCCCAAGCCCATTACAAGCAGCAGCGATTCCAGCTACACCGGAGACCAACCCCGTTGTCAAAGCAATCTTCGTTTTTCGCTTGAAGTCTATTTCGCGGCAAATCCTCGCAATTTGAATCACATTAAACGCATTAATGATAATGATCAGTCCCATTACTCTTATCAGATCAACCAGGGCCTGCTGCTCATAAAACCCCGCTATTGCGGGTGCGCCCATCCATAGCATTCCATAAACGAATAAACTGATCGCCAAATTCGTGTAAAATATTGTATTTGCATCAACTTCAGTAACTTCCTTTTTTTGAATATAAGCCTGTCCAAATCCACTCTCTACAAACACTTGGGCAACAATGAAAAATACGGATACCATACCAATCAATCCAAAATCTGCAGGAGTGAGTAAACGAGCGAGTATGATGCCTATGATCAACTTCAAAACTTGGATTCCGAATTTCTCTATAAGGCTCCAAGTTATACCGCCGATAGCTTTTTGTTTTAGAATAGTAGAACTCATATAGGCATTCATTGTAATTGATTGATACTATACAAATGGAGAAGGAACACCGGATTGATTTTTTTTTGTTGATTGAATCCCTTTTGCTGGACAGCCCACTAGCGTCATTCCGCTATCAATGGTGTCCTTTACAACTACTGCACCAGCACCGATGGTTGTATCATCTCCCAATGAAACATGTGGCCTTACTGATGCCCCTGATCCAAAAAAGCAATTTTTTCCAGTTTTAACGGATCCACCGATGGACACATTGTTTGCAAAGTGGTTTGAATAACCAATTATTACACCATGCCCAATCATAGTTCCATGGGATATCATTGTATTGCAACCGATTACAGTTGGTAAATTCTCGAATGCACCGCGGACCACACTAACATTCGATCCAATGAAAACGTCATCTTCTACTATCACATGTCCACTTTGATAGCATCGAATCTTCCGTCCGTCCTCACTCCACGCCCACATAACGCCTATTGCACCAATAACTGAATTTGCCTGTATATGAACATTTTTTCCAATTACAGAATTTCTGTGGATTTTAACACCCGATTCTATTACGGTATTATCTCCAATGCTACATTTCTCAATTGTACAAAATGGACCAATACTGACATTTTCCCCAATGCAAGCATTTTCATCAATCCATGAATTTTTGTTGATTGTTGGTTTTTCATTTTTACCACCCAAACCTGAAACAAGATAAAAACACAACTGCGGATGATCAGTTAAAATATAAGAATTACCAGTTTCTATATCGATATCAAGAGTAGGCTTACAGAAAATAATTGATCTTTTAATTCCCGCCAATAAGTCTTTTTCATCACCGACGTAATAACAAACAGAATCACGGACACTGCTTCCTATTGCTGATACTTTTTCTACAGATGAAATATCACCAACGACTTCAAACTTGATATCATTATTCTTCAAACACTTTTGAATCATATTCAATGTTATCGTCATACTGATTGATCCGTTTTATTGTTATTTTATATTTTAATTTTAAAATCGACTTTAAATTGGATCCCCAAAAAAACAATTAATTGCGTTTTCATAAAAGAACAATTTTCTATTTTCTGGCTTAAGTGCATCAAACCAAGCATTTTGGCCATGACTAAAATCCACTAAAGGATAATCGGTGCCGAAAAGACATCTGTTTTTTAAATATGAATTCACAGCCGTTAGTGTTGCTTCAGGCAAGTATTTTGGCCACAACGCACTGAATTCTAGGTATATATTGGGGTGTTTTTGTGCGACTGCCAATCCCAATACGCCAAACCCATTTCCCGCGTGCGAAATCACAAGTTTCAATTCAGGAAAATCCATGCATATTTCGTCCATATACTTCGGGTCACCGACCCACATACTTTGAAATCTGTTATAGTGCAAACTACCATGCACAATTGCAATCATTCCGTTCTTTTCACAATAAGCGTAAATGGGATACAAGACTTTTGAATTCGCTTTTACCCCCCAAATGTATGGGCTAATGTTCACTCCCAGGAAGCCATTTTCTCTATATTTATCAAGTATTGTTAAATTTTTTCTTATTCCATAGTTTGGATGTATGCCCGCAATATAGAAAAATTTTTCTCCAAATTGAGAATTTTTCACTTCGAGTAAATGTTCATTGTCTTCAATAGTCCCCCCACATACAACAGCTTTGCTGATTCCTTGATCATTCATATTATCAACAAACGCCTCAACACTTTGTTCCGCCAACCGTGGTTTCATATGATACAAATCAATATACTGCTTGAAATGCGGAGCAGGATTATTTATATCCCATGGTTTTAGCATTTGTGATGTTCGCAGACGCACCCTGAAATCTATTACCTTCATATCATATTACCCTCACATTGGATTAAGCTGCGGCAAATGTTTTCTTTTTATATCTTCTTTGTTTTATATATTCGATAATGTCACATATTTTATAAACATCTTCCAAATCAAGATCATAATAGATAGGAAGCGTTAGAATTTTTTCAGCCACTCTTTTCGCAACTTTTAGTGGATCTCCGACAGTATTTTTTTTGTAACATGCATAATCACAAATCAAAGGGTAGAAATATCTTCTCGAAAATATATTGTATTTTTTTAATTCATCGTAAAAATGATCTCTGCTCATTCCAAATTCATTTTCATCTATTTCAATAGGCATGTAAGCAAAATTATAATTGAGTTCCTTTGCAAATGCTGGTCTCAATCGAATACCAGCAAGGCCATCCAATCTTTCAAAATAGGTTTCAGTTATTAGCCTTCGCCTATCGATAATATTATCCACGTGTTTAAGCACGATGCTTCCCATAAGGGCTTGCATTTCGTTCATCTTGGCATTGGTTCCAGGCATCACCACCTCTATCTCATTTTCAAAACCAAAATTTTTAAGGTAGTTAAAAATTTTTTTCATACTCGGTTCTTGAAATGTTAACATTCCGCCTTCGATTGAGTGGTATAGCTTGGTGGCATGAAAACTAAACATGCTAAGGTCCCCAAAATGTGAAATCGATTCGCCATTTACACGCACGCCAAAGGCATGTGCCGCATCATAGATCAACTTCAGGTTATGTCTGTTTGCAATATCTGCAAGAGCTTCTAATTGGCATGGATGGCCGAAAACATGAACCGCTAAAATAGCCGTTGTCCAAGGTGTTATGGCCGCCTCCACTTTTTCTGGATCAAGTGTATAATAATCAGGTTCAATATCTACAAATACAGGTCTTATTTTATTCCAAAACAAGGCATGTGTAGTAGCCACAAAAGTAAACGGTGTGGTGATCACCTCACCCGCTATTCCCATCCCCTGCAAACCGATCTGCAGTGCCAGGGTTCCATTGGTAAACAGACATACATTTTCAGTTTCAAAATAATTCGATATTTCCTGACTGAACCGCTTGACAATAGGGCCATTGTTTGTCAACCATTGATTTTCCCAAATTTCTTCAAGTCCTGCGCAAAACTCTTCGAGTTTTGGTAAAAAAGGCTTGGTCACGTATATTGGTTTTTCAAATGGTTCAATCATAAAAACATTACCTCTTATGCTAATTTTATTGATTCGGTATTAATCACTCTTCGGATTCGGTCTAAAACTGAAATGTTGCAATTCACTTATCGTTGAGTCTGTTAGTAGGAGAATAAAAATTCAACTTGAAAAAGACCGATTCATAGTTTTTTATTTTTTCGTGTAGGTCGGTGGAAAAGCTGAAGAGAACAAATGAAGTTTGTTGATTGGCGTGTTTAAGTAAATGAAAGACGGCGTTTTTTAGTACTATCCGTTGATGTCTGGATGATCCTTATTGATGCACAGATTCATCGTTTACCCAATTTTATTTGTATGAACGGATAGTCGATTCTACAATTATTTCGCGACAGTTATCCCCAACGTTGCAGCATTGGGGTTATGCTTGGACACCGCTCAAGGAATCCAACATTTGCCGCAATGCCACGCGCCACTGGACCGGCTGAATATCCAATGCCCGCCAGGAGGCGGTACTGTCCAGCACGCTATACGCCGGACGCGCCGCCAAGGTGGGATACTCGGACGTGGGGATCGGATGAATGGGAATCGGTTTTTCGATCAACCCGCGGGATAGGCCTTCCTCGGCAATGGCAACAGCAAAATCATACCAGCTGGTCACCCCCGCATCCGTCCAATGCAAAATGCCCTTAAGGTCTTTCTTCGCCACGATTTGCCAGATCGCCCCGGCCAGGGTGGTTGCCCAGGTTGGCCCTCCGACCTGATCGGCCACGACTTTTAGTTCAGGCTTTTCTCTCATCAAACGCAGCATGGTCTTGACAAAATTGTTTCCATACTGGCTATAGAGCCATGCAGTCCGGATAATCACGGGTGCCTCCAATACATCCAGAACATTGCGTTCGCCTTCAACTTTGGATTTCCCGTACACGCCCAGGGGGTTACAGGGCGCATCGGGTGGATAAGGGCTGCATGCGCGGCCGTCGAATACATAATCGGTGGAGACATGAATCAGGCGTGCCCCACTTTTTTTAGCGGCCAAGGCCAGATGGCGGGGACCCGTGGCGTTGACCCGGAAGGCCAGATCCGGCTCCTCCTCGGCCCGGTCGACCGCCGTGTATGCCGATGCGTTGATGATCACCGCCGGCCTTTCGTCCTCCACTGTCTGGTTTACCTGGTCCCCATCGCTGATATCAAAGCCCGGCAGGTCCAGCGCAAAAGCAGTGAGTGTTGATGGCGCCGTATGCATCAGCGATTTCCCCAACTGACCGTTTTCCCCAACAATCATTACTTTCACGGAAACACCTCCGTCTTTGAAAAATTAGAAATGGCGATGGTAACCGGATAAAGACGGGTGCCGCTACCTCCGGCGAGAATGATTCCTTTTCTCTTCACGTCCGCTGTCCGTAATTGGTTTGGATCCATTTTTGGTAATTCCCCGTGGTGACGTTCTCCACCCATGCGGCATGATCAATATACCATTTTACGGTTTTGGCCATACCGGTTTCAAAGGTCTCCTGGGGACGCCACCCGATCTCCCGGCGGATCTTGGATGCATTGATGGCGTAGCGGTAATCGTGCCCTGGCCGATCAGTAACGAATGTGATCAACGCATCATAGGACAAATTTTCCTCACGCGGAACCCGCTGGTCCAAAATGGCGCAAATGGTGTGGACCACCTCCAGGTTGGTTTTCTCACTGTTTCCACCGATGTTATACACCGATCCCGGCTGGCCGGCGTCCAGCACGGCGCTGATCGCACGGCAATGATCCGTCACATAGAGCCAGTCACGGATATTGCTGCCGTCACCGTAGACCGGTATCTCGATCCCCTTGAGTGCATTGTGGATCACCAGGGGGATCAGTTTTTCAGGAAACTGGTAGGGACCGTAGTTGTTGGAACAATTGGTGGTCAACGTGGGCAGCCCATAGGTGTGATGATAGGCTCTGACCAGGTGATCCGAAGCGGCCTTGGATGCTGAATAGGGACTGTTCGGGGCATAGGCCGTGGTTTCCATAAATGCCGGATCATCTTTTTGAAGGGTTCCATAAACCTCATCGGTGGATACATGCAGAAAACGAAAAGCGGAACGGTCATTTGCGGACAAGCCTTTCCAGTACTGCAGTGCGGCCTCTATCAAATGGAACGTACCGACGACGTTGGTCTGAATAAAGTCATCCGGACCGGTAATAGACCGGTCTACATGACTTTCGGCGGCAAAATTGACAATAGCGCCAGGTTGGTATTCATCCAACAGCGACTGGACCAGTGATTGATCGGCGATGTCTCCCCGGACGAAAACGTGATCGGCATTATACGCCAGACGCTCCAAATTCTGGTAGTTGCCGGCGTAGGTCAGTTTGTCCAGATTGACGATCAAACCTATTTTTTCGGCCAAGCAGTGGTGGACGAAGTTGGCTCCGATGAACCCGGCGCCGCCGGTTACGAGGATGTTTTTTTTATTCATTTTGTTTTTAACTAGTTGATAAGCGTAATTCATTCATTTGAAACACAATGGAATTGTAAACAAAAAAAAGACTGGATGTCACTTGTTTTTTTACCATTTCAGCTTTGCCATTTCAGCAAACGCCGAGGCGGGTGGACGGGCACCGGCACAAGTGGGATTCGGCGATAGCTCCGCCGCCTGAATTACAAATGTCGGTTCCCATTGTTTTCAGCAGTATCCGGCAAATCGACCATCCTCTGGAAAGTGAGTATTCTCCAGTGGTACGCCGAGAATATGAATGTGTTGGTAATGGAATATGTTCTTTGCTAAACAAATGAATCAGGCCACGTATCCCGCACAAATCGAATCGCAATGTCCTCACTTTAGCAAGATACGTACCGCGCCAATCATCTCAAGGCTAACCCATTAATAAATATAACCTATTTATATTTATCGCGTTGGGTTAATCGAAAGCGGACTGGTTTCTCACGCAATCATCGTTTACAATTTTTTCTCCATTTGTACGGATAGTGGGAAATAATACCGAAGTAACGGAAACGGCTGACATCACTTAGATTGAGCATCGCTTTCATCATCTGCCCAGAAGAATCGAACACAATTTGTCATGAACCCATATTCACCCATCCCGCTGATTCATGTAGCTGAGTACCGGTTCGAAGTGCGCCAAATCACCTTTGTTCTGATATGCTTCAATGCGTATCAGCTCTTCCTTGATCAGTTGGCGACGCGGCGCCTGCAATGTACCTTGGGAGTGGGTTACCGTCTCCATCCATGGTAAGGTTGAACCGGGGTAGCTAAAAATCATCAATTCCGGATATATTTGAAGCGCCACGCTGACAGCGGTCATGAACGCCCGCAACTGATGAAATGGAGGTGAGGTAATAAGCAGTGAAATCAACCCTTGGTCCTTTGCATAGCGGACCAGGGTCTGGGACTCGATAAGTGTGTGAATGAAATCCGTCTCGCCTGAAGGAAGATCGCAGATGTGGCCTGCCGGGACACCAGCCGCTTGGAGCCCCGCTTTGCATTGATCCCCCCCTGGATACCCCCCCATCGGCGCCGACTGATAAACCAGGATTTTCTTGGTTAAACGCTGATCGACCATGTTCCTGGCAGCCCTGAACACGGACATCTGGTTGTCCGTGGTCGTGCAATACAAATATGCCGCATCCGCCGGAGCGGGCGGACGACGGTCGCACAATACACGTATGAGCAGTTCAAATGCGTCTGGCATCATAATTTTAATCAACAAACCGAACTGTTTTTTTGCCTGTGCCCAAACGGATTCACAGAACAGCACATTCCCATCGCCACATCGGTAACGTAACCGTGTGGCCCCACCGCAAGTGATAGGAAATAGATACTAACTGTGCAGTATTAGATTGATGTTAAAAGAAATGGTATCGGCTAATAAGAATCGTTTAAAGGGTGAAATATTTATCATAGGAATCGGTTATCAGCAATTGCATTTTTATTTGGCCAACAATTTTAACTCATTTTTCACAAACAGATTGATGCGATCCTCCCATGCGTTGTCTCAATTGTTCTCAAACAGGCTCTCAGAGCAAATTCAATATTTGCAAGGGATCGCTTACCAATGACTGGCAGCCGTTTTGGGTGAGTTCCCGGGGGCCGCGAAACCCCCAACCGGCACCCACGGCATGCATACCGGCCGATATAGCGGTTTTCATGTCCACGGCGCTGTCACCAACAAACAGAAAACCCGCCGGCGGTATATCAAGCCGTCGGGCGATTTCAAGCGCTGCAGAGGGATCGGGTTTGGCCGGGAAATGATCATTTTGGCCCATGACAACCGCAAACGCCCATCGATCAAAATAGGCCTCAATGTACCTGACCGTAAAATCATGGGGTTTGTTGGAAAGCACCGCCTTGGCGATGTTTTTCTCTTCAAGGGCGTCGAGCAGTTCCAGGATGCCACGGTACGGCCTTGTCTTGCGGTTCCAATGGTCCCAGTAAATCTCGCGGGCCCGCTGCACGCAGACACGTACCATCTCTTCTGATCGGCCAGCGATGGGCAACGCCCGCATGACCAGCATTTTTAGGCCGTTACCGATAAAACGACGATAATCATCCAGCGTGTGTTCAGAAAAACCGTATTCGAGCAGCATTTGGTTTACCGAATCACCGATATCGGCCAATGTATCCAACAACGTTCCGTCCAGATCGAAAATGATTGCCCGTGTCGGCGTTGTGGATTTGCTCTTTACCATCTTCAGCGCTCCCTCATGCTACTGGTCCATATCCAGAAAACCGATACACCAAGCCAGAAGGCAGCCGAAGGGTCGTTACCCGCCGGCCCGCTTGACCGTGTACCCCATTGCCTTTAGTTCAGCCACAAGCAAATCCCGGTGATCGCCTTGAATCTCGATGATACCGGCTTTGACCGTACCACCACTGCCGCATTTTTGTTTAAGGGTCTTGGCCACCTGCTTCAATGCCCCGGCATCAAGCGGGATACCGCTAACCACGGTCACCCCCTTGCCCTTACGCCCCTTGGTGGATCGTCCGACCCGGACGACACCATCCGCAGACCGTGTTGTGACGGATTTGCCGCACCGACAGCGATCCAGTTTTTTCCCGCAGGGTTGGCAGAAGCCACCGCCCTCGGTGGAATAGACCAGGCGGCTATTTTTATTGTCGTAGCGATTCATGCGCATAAGCATTACAATGAACCACGGTGCAATGCAAGCTTGCCATTTTTATTTATTGGATGACCATTGAACGGATGAAGCAACCGCCGCCCACATCGCTATCGGTATCGGTTGGCGCGCTGCTGTCCGATGCATCGCTATCCAATAAAATAATTCCACTGGAATCGACGATGACGCCGTTGGCAGCGCCGTCGCTGTCTCCAACACCACCGTCGGTCAGCGTCAGGCGGATTCTGACCCGATTATCGGCCAAATGCTCGATGCTGCTATGGTCACTGAAATCCGTCCACCCTGAAACGGAATCATACATGTACCAGCAAAGCGTTTGCCCGGTCACACACGGTGAAAAGTAAGCAACCGTTTCAACGGTGGCACCGGCTGCCACGCTCAGACAAAAGGCCACCTGCCCCAGCAGCTGATCCTTTTCGTTGGGTATCGCCGGGAGATCGTCACCATAGATCGCCTGAACGCGTTCCACACCGCCTTCGGCCGGTGCCGTTATACCCGTCTGACCGCCATTTTCGGCCAATGCCACGACTTTGAAATCATCCTGAATGGCATCGTCGCAGCCGTCCTGGTCCAGATCGGCGATGGGACCGCTTTCCTGGTCATCGGGGACACCGTTATCATTGTCGTCAGCCATGTCACGCTCACCGGTGGTAAACGAAAAGACATCGGACCAGTCGGAAGGATTGCCGTGGCTGTCGATATGGCGCACACGCCAAGAGTAGGTCGTTGCCGCATCGAGGATAAAGACCGGCACCGGCAGGGATACAAGATTGACCGGGCTGAGGGCATCGAAAACCGGAGAAACGAAATCATCAGACTCAGCAATCTGCCACCGACTCTTGGAATGGGTGTCGCCGTCGTCCGGGTCGGCAAAGGCCCCGCTAACGAGATCGGGGGTAAGCATGACGCCGCTGGCACCGTCCGCGGGCGACGCCAGTGATGGTGCGTCGGGCGGCAAAGACGCCTGCAGAATCCCCACCGCGTCCAGGTCCGCTCCGCCCGAGGCAAACGGCGTGGGATACGGGTCATAGATGGCGTTGCCCGACGCATCGACGGTCGACCCATCGCCGACAACATCAATCAGCTTCACATAGTTGATGTCGTCCAGGTTCACGGCCCCGGACAACACCAGCGGATGGTCGCTCAGATCCGCGAGGTCAAAGGGCGTCCCCTCGTCACGGCCGTCATTGCCATTGGGATGTTTGCCGGCCAGGTTATGGACGTAGGTGGGATCAATGCTCCCAAAGCCGCCGACAGCCGCCGGAATGCGGCTGTCGCTGGGAAAGCGAGCAAAGTCGGTGCCATTGGTGGACACTTCGACGAACATCAGTTCAGCGAACAGCATTTCCGGGCCCTCAGTGCCGGCCTGAAAGAAACCGTTCTCCCAGACAACAAAATCGTAACCGGAAATATCGCGAATGGCTTGGGCGAAGCCCAGCACGATCCATCCCCCGTCGCCCAGTGAGAAAACATCTTCCGTGCCCCCCGGCTGGCCCAAGGTGTCCGAAGGATCGCCAAAAGTGACATCCGTGCCGTTACGCGCGTAGTCGATAACATCGGTGGCCCATCCGGCCAGGTACGGATTGGGTGCCGGATAGGCATCCGGATCCAGACGGCTGCCGCCGTGAATCCCCGTATCCATCGGATAAGGGCCGGCATTGTCGCCATATTCGGCCAACAGCGGAGCGGCACTAAACAGGCAGGCCAGACAAATCACAGCAAGCGTACAGAATCGGCAAATCAAACCCATGGGGCACCTCGTCGCGGCCCAAAAACGGCCGTTGATGGATGACATTTAAACGGCGCACATTGCCGCGTCGTTGACCGTTGACCAGCAATAGCGATAGGACAGTTCCACCCGAAAGCTGATTCCCGGTGCCGGATAGACACTGTCGTAATACGCGCTGGTATAGTATTTCTCATCGAACAGGTTGTTTATCGTGAAGGCGGCCGAAAGCGGTAGCCTGGGAATCTTGGCGCCTAGTTTCAGATTCACCACCTGGTAAGCCGGCATCCTGGCGTAGGTCGAATTGACTGTGGGCGTTCCGCCCTGGGGGCGCATACCCACATAGTTGTATGAAATTCCAGCGATTAGCCCGGCGAACAGGTCGGCATTGATTCCAGCGCTGGCCTTGTTTTCGGGCACCATGGCCACGTCCAGATCGATGTTCTCGAAGCGGGCCCGGGTATATGTATAACTGGCCCACAGTCGCAAGCGGGGATCTGGATACCAGCGCACGGCGACCTCCACACCGGTCCGTTTGGTGGGCCGGTCGTAATTGGCATTGGTGTAGTTCAGCGCGTCGAAAAACAACTCGTCCTGGATACGGATGTAAAAACCGGTAACGTCCACCTGAATCTTATCGACAAATTTCAGCTTGGTGCCCACATCAATGTGTTTGCCCTGCTGGGGCGTCAGCGTGTCCGTCGAAAACCCCCATTCGTCGATATCCGGAATGCGAAAGCTGGTGGCATAGCTGGCAAACAGGGTTCCGTCGATCCACGCACCGCCGGCCATTTGATAGACCAGCCCGGAATGATAGACCCAGCCGTCCCAGCCGGCTGTGGCGCCACTGTCCTTGTTGGCATTCTCGTAATCGTAGTAGCGGGCACCGCCCTGCAGGGTCCAGCGGTCAAAAAGCGTGATTCGATCGAGAAGGTAAACCCCCAGCTGATCCACATCAAAACGCTTGATGGCAAAGGAAGCATTCTGAAAATAGTCCGCCGTGTGAATGTCCGTCCCCAGTGTCAGCCCGTTTGCGACACGGCTGAAGGCATGGTTCCACTGGTGCTTGAGGGTAAGATCCCGGCTCAGTTCCTCGATCAGCCCCGGCGTGTCCACAAGCATCCAATCGTTGTCCCGCCGCCTGGAAGTGAACCGCGCCGTGAAAACGCCATAATCCGACAAATCGCATTCGAGGCCCAGATATTTGCTGTTCTCCTCGGTATTGCCGTGGCTCCCGGTCTCATCCATGCTTTGCCGGGGGTCTTGTTCGTATTGATCCAAGGTCAGGGAGCCCGGCAAACCATACTCATCCTCATGGTACCGAAAGCCGCCACTTAAGCTGAACTGCTCGCCGACATCCAGCGCAGCGTTGATATTCAGGTTGCGATTCGAAAAATATCCGTTTTCACGGTAACCGTTTATATCGCCAATATTGCCGTCCGCCGAAAGGTGCAAGGACTTCAGACTGCCCCTGGCCTCTGCCGTGGCATCCAATGCGTCAAAGCTCCCCGCGGCCGCCTTGACGCCAAAACTGGTTTTGCCCCCGGCGGGCCGGCTGATGATGTTGACCACCCCACCGACGGCGCCGTCACCGTATAGCACCGACCCGGCACCATGCAAAATTTCGATCCGTTCCACCTGATCCAGTGACAGTGTCGTAAGGTCCGGACCGCTCATGTCGGACGGATTGATGCGGATGCCATCCACCAAAACCAACGCGCTGCTGACGCTTGTCTCGCCCATGCCGCGAATATCGATACGTGTTCTTTTACCATTGCCCAGGGTGCTGCTGGTAACCAGGTTGCCTTCCGTGGCCAGCAGATCGGCAACATGGTTGGCCGTGCTGTTTTCGATATCTTCGCGGGTAATGACGGTCACCTTGGCGGGAACGAGGTCGGTCTTTTGCTCATCCCTGGTCGCAGTCACCACTACCTCGTCCATCATAAATACCGGTGGCATATCGTCGTCGGTGTCTTTGGCGAATACCGGAGAAGAGGCGATCAGCAGTAAAAAGGCTGTACCGAGCCGACACGCTGTTTTTCTCATTTTTATTCTCATATAGCCAAGCTGTAATTACGTTTACAGCAACGCCACTCACTGATCGCAACGCTTTGATTCAAAGGCGCTATCTGTCCGCCCCAGCGAAGCGATAAAGGTGAGTCAGACCTGCCGGTCGCCAAGGTTCACCCGGCAGGTCCATTGGTTTTTGCATGCTGCCCGCCTTTGTCTTCAAATCCGTGTGAAAGCCGATATTCAATTTCAGTTCAGCAGTAGGGGGGAAAATGGCCCGAAATTATGGCCGACAATTTTTTTGCACTTTCCAATGGAAAGTCTAACCGCTTGTTTTGCGTCCAATCCAGCGTATCCGATCATCTCGTAAAGGGAGGCATCATCATGCGCAGCGATCCTTGATCTCCGGTCAGTGTGTTTTTCGCTTTACCCCTAAGGCGGCCAAAAGGCCTGAGCCCAGCAGCCATACAGCACCCGGAATGGGCACCGCAGACGGGGCCGTCCCATTGATTGCTTCCACATAATCGATCTCGGTGGTGTAGTAGCCAAAGATGCCCGCCGGATCATCGGTAACGGTTCTAACCCGAATATAGGCAATGTCCGTTAATTCCACGGCGTTTCCATCCATGTCGATGGCCCAGTCCAGATCGATATTTTCACCACCGTCCACATCCGCGTATCCGATATCATCTTGGGCAAAGGTATCATGCGCGATGGGTCCCTCGCGCGGATCATTGGGCAGGTCATCGTAGTTGCTGGGCTTAATCAGATAAAAGGTTTCATCCATCCATCCGTCGGTCGTCGCCCCACTGCCTGAGGATTCCATGGCCACTTCGATATAGCCGGGTTCCCAGAAGCCAAACCCGCCGTCATTGCCGTGCACGTATAAATCCGCCCCATCGCCGTTGGCGATGGCGGTCGAGAAACCAAGCATCAGCCCCGTGGGATTTCCCGAGCCATAGTTAGGATCATCCGTCCAACCGCCAAGGCTGACCAGGCCGGACGGCTGTGTGCTGCCATCCGGGCTAACGGCGTTCTCGGGCGTCCAATACCCATCATTGGCATTCAATCCCTGTTCGTAGTAGCACAGTACATCGGCATATAGCGCCGCCTGGCAGTCAATCGCCGCAAAGCTGACTAACAGGGCGCCCCAAAGCACCGTCAACAGACTTATTTTTATTTTCATAGCGCCCCCTTTATTTTGAATGGCTTTTGCGCCGGATGCCAATCAGCCCCAAGAAGCCACTGCCCAATAGCCAAACGGCGGCTGGAACGGGAACTGCGCTCACGGCGTTCAGATTATCCATGGCAAAATAGCCGGGTGTATTAATTCCGTATGCCCCGACGTCAGATGATTCGATCATGAACTCCAGGCCGATGACGTTGCCCAGGCTGCTCAGGTCAACCCAAGTCCAGTCGTCTACAATGTAATCCTGATCGTTATCGGAAAAGCGGAAATCGGCCAGGTAAAATTCAACCGAATTATCCGTATACCCCGTCTCGGTGATGCCGGTGATCGTAAGTTTGAAATAATCCTCGTCATTTCCGGATTCACCGCCAAATTGCTTGGCGAAGCTGTCGCCATCACGCATCGACAGATACGCAAATGTGGTGTTGGTGAAATAGGCACCGGATATGGTCGTGTTGTAGTCCTCTCCGGTTCCAGCACCAAAGCTGACCTGCTGGGGAATGGGGTCATACGTCCCGCTGGCATAATCCATGGGGATGTATCCAACACCGTAATTGGCAGATCCGTCGACCCCGCCACCGTTGATGGCACTAAACTGATTGGTGTGGCCGGCCGTCGTGGTATCCGTCATATTTGAGTAAACGAATCCATCCCACGAATAGGTGGCATCATTATGAGAAAAAAAATCACATACACGCAGATTCTGCTTTTCTCAAAAACGTCTTCCAGATCACCTCCCTTCAAGTTGTCAGGTTGATTGATATTGATGTGGTCCATCGACAGGATTCGTTGCAGCAAAAAACCGACATCGGAATAGAATTCACGGATATCGGTACAATGTTATCCTATCAATAAAAACTGCCGCATAAGCGGCTTAAACAGGCAATTTTAAGATTACTGAGAAAAAATCCCGGATCGAGGCAACATTCTCTTGGTGAGTACTTTATTCTCATCCTCAGTATTACGACGGCTTTTTGGATTCGCAAAAATAATGCCATCTATATGTCTATCCAGAAAAGGTTTCTGACTTGTGGTTCATCCTACTGACCACATCTTATCAATCATTTAAGATGCGTATCTGCAGCGGCTTTCGTCACCACTCACAGCGGCGGGCCCGTCCCCGATTTTCACGAGGTTTCCCTTTTCTTTCAATATGTGTGTCTGAATTTTTTAGGTTTAGAAATACCGTTATTTTATTTTTTGTCAAGGCCTTTTACAATTTCTCACGGGCTTGTTTCAAAGAGCACAATATATTTTCTACTGTTTTTATTAGATATATGATCGTGCAAGGCGCAAATGCGTGTCAGAAAAAGATCCAAGGCAGGCCATCACTACTCACAAATTATCGGTATAATGAGAAGTTTATTCTCAATGAAGGCATGGCAGGGGTGAGGCATCTCTTTTTAGTCTATGAGAGCCTGTTTGAGAAATTAAGCCCGCAATGGGGAAGGATGTGAAAGAAGAAAGGCCGCCTGCAATTTGCCCGGCACCATTTCCGCACCAGTTTACCCTTTCACCAATCCGGTTTGCGCCGCATCTGCTTGATTCGCCCCCTTTTGGTCTTGCTGTCCATACGCCGCGCCACGGCAGCCCGGGACGGCTGGGTGGCCTTGCGCCGCCTAACGGGCTTGAGACTTGCACGAATCAAATTCACCAGACGCGCTATCGCAGCGTCATGATTTTTGGCAAAGCTGCGGTGTTCCTGGGCCTTGATCACGACGACCCCATCCTTGGTGATGCGTTGGTCTCGGCTGTTTAATAGCCTTTTTTTGCACCCCGCGGGCAGAGAGGACGCTTGGATATCAAACCGCAGATGGACTGCCGAGGAAACCTTGTTTACATTTTGTCCACCAGCGCCCTGGGCACGAATGGCACTGATTTCAATCTCGTTGTCCGCAATCGCCAGGTGGTCGGTAATTTGAAGCATTGTGTATCAATCCGGGGTCCGTTAAGGACCTTTGCTTGTTAGGGTTAATCGTTAAAAACGCCCCACTAGTTAGAAAAATTGAGAAATTGAACAAAGGATCAAGAAACCTTAAGCTTCGGTTGCAGATAATATGGGACAAGATCTTTGATTTGGCAACCCAAATGCGGCAAAACCCTTCAGTTGCAATGCTCTTCTCTGCTGGCGCTTTGGCTCTGTTGCCCTCCAACGTTTGCAACATTGGGATTTATTAAGGACAATGATTTACTAAATTAAGTCTTGCATCTTAAGGAAGGCTTCTATAGGTACCAAAGATTCTGGACTGAACCATTGAAGACAGCCCCAGATGAATTTAAACAAAGAGGATCCACCATGCGATTGATATTTCTTGCTGCGACGATCATTGTCCTGATGTTGGCTGCCCCCGCCCAGGCCTTATCGCCAGTAAAAATCGGCATGATCACCACCTTGTCCACCCAGGCCGGTTACTTGGGAGAAGAAACCCGTGACGGTTTTCAATTGGCCATTAACCAGGAAAGTGGCCGATTAGGCGGTGCTCCCGTACAGTTGCTCGTGGAAGATGACGGCGGAGATCCGAAAAAGGCCAAGCAGATTGCCGACCGATTCATCAAAAGCAATGTAAAAATATTGACCGGCATTGTTTTTTCCAACGTGGCCATTGCCGTGGTTCCCGATGTGGTCCGCTATGATGTGATTTATCTTTCCACCAATGCCGGACCATCCCTATTGGCCGGTAATCTTTGCCATCCCAATTATTTCAATGTGGCCTATCAGAACGATAATCTCGATGAAGTGGTGGGGAAATATGTCATCAATGCCGGATTCAAGAAGCTCTATTTAATTGCGCCCGATTATCAGGCCGGTAAGGACCATCTGGAGGGATTTAAGCGTTATTATCAAGGCCCCATTGCCGCAGAGGTCTACACCAAACTGGGTCAATCGGACTACACCGACGAAATTGCCAAATTAAAGGCGACAGCACCCGATGCGGTCTATTTTTTCCTGCCTGGCGGCATGGGTATCAATTTCCTCAAGCAATATGCCCAGGCGGAGTTGACCCAGAGCATTCCGGTGTTCGGCCCGGCCTTTTCCTTTGACGAACGACTTTTACAATCCGTCAAAGACGCCGCCATCGGTGCGAAAAATGGATCGCAATGGTGCCACGACCTGAACTACCCGGCCAACCGTCAATTTGTCCAGGCGTTTAAAAAGGCATACGGTCGTATTCCCACGCTGTATGCCAGCCAGGGGTATGACACGGCCAGATTGCTGGGCAGTGCCTTAAAAGCGGTAAAAGGAGAAACAGCGGGTCTGCCGGAACTGCGCAAGGCCATTCGTAGAGCCAACTTTGAGAGTGTACGGGGACATTTTTCGTTTTCCGCCAACCAGCACCCCATTCAGAACATTTATATGCGTGAAGTGGTCAAAAGCGCAGACGGCCAGTACACCAACAAAACAATCAAACGGGTCTTTACCAATCGCAGCAATGTGTATGTACCGCAGTGTAAAATGGATTAGCAAAAAAAGGACTGTTCATGAAAACAAGAATCACCGAATTGTTTGGCATCCAGCACCCGATCATTCAAGGGGGCATGCATTATGTGGGTTTCGCGCAGTTGGCCGCGGCGGTGTCCAATGCCGGCGGACTTGGCATCATTACCGCCCTGACCCAGAAAACCCCGGCCGACCTGGAAAAAGAAATCGCCCGCTGCCGCGAAATGACGGACAAGCCGTTTGGGGTGAACCTGACCTTTTTACCCACGGTGAGCACGCCGGATTATCCTGGCTACATCCGCGCGATCATCGAAGGCGGGGTCAAAATCGTGGAAACCGCCGGTCGTAACCCGGAGCCCTTTCTTCCAGCCCTGAAAGATGCCGGTGTACGGGTGATCCACAAATGCACGTCGGTACGCCACGCATTGAAAGCCGAGGCCATTGGATGCGATGCCGTATCCGTGGACGGCTTCGAGTGCGGCGGGCATCCGGGTGAAGATGATATCCCCAACATGATCCTGCTTCCCCGCGCGGCAGAGGAACTGCGCATCCCCTTTGTGGCCTCGGGCGGCATGGCGGATGGCCGCAGTCTGGTCGCCTCCCTGGCCCTGGGCGCGGATGGCATCAACATGGGCACGCGGTTCATCGCCACAAAGGAAGCCCCGGTCCACGATAACGTCAAACAGGCCATTGTGGCGGCATCGGAACTGGATACCCGTCTGGTCATGCGGCCGCTGAAAAACACCGAACGGGTTCTGGACAATGCCGCGGTCCGGCGTCTGCTGGAAAAAGAGGCCACGCTAGGCAATAAAATCGGTATCGAGGACATTATCGATGAGGTGGCCGGTGTGTATCCGAGCATCATGATGGAGGGCAAAGTCGATGCCGGCGTCTGGTCCTGTGGGATGGTGGCCGGCCTGATCCACGACATTCCCACCTGCAGGCAGCTCATCGACGGTATTATGAACCAGGCCACAGCCCTGATTCAGGATCGTCTGGCGGGAATATTGACGGATTCGTAAGACTATTAATCCAACAGCTTGCGGACCATCGCGGCCAGGTCAGCCATTTTCACAGGCTTCATCAAAAAGCCCCTGATGCCGAGCGCATCGGCTTTTTCCTTGGTCACCAGCTCGTTGAACCCGGTGCAAAGAATGATGGGAATATCCGAGCGAATTCTTTTCAGTTCACCGGCCAGCCGGTCACCACTGATGGTGGGCATGGTCATGTCCGTGATCACCAGATCAAATTGATCCGGCTGGGCGCTGAAAAGCCTCACAGCGGCTTCGGCACTGCCCTGGCTGGTAATGGTGTACCCCAGGTGCTCGAGCATTTCTCGCTCGACGTCAAGGATATCCGGCTCGTCGTCAACCAGTAGAATATGCTCATGCCCCTTTTCCAGCTGCGCTTTGGCGTCCGCTTCGGCACGGACATTCTCCTGGGTCAAGGGAAGAAAGATATCAAAGCGGGTGCCCTGTCCCATGCGGCTGTCGACACGAATCGTTCCACCATGACTTTTGACGATGCCATGCACCGCGGCCAATCCCAGGCCGGTCCCCTTGTCCCGCTCCTTGGTGGTAAAATAGGGGTCAAAAATACGCCCCAGATGTTCCGGGGCAATGCCACGGCCGGTATCGGCAACCGTCAGCTTGGCATAAGCGCCCGGTGCAATCGAATCAATGGCGGCCTGACCGGTTATCGCCGTGTTGGCCAAGGAAATACTCAGCGTTCCGCCGGTTTCCATCATTTCCTGATAGGCGTTGGTACACAGGTTCATGATGACGCGATGAATCTGGGAAGGATCGCCGAGCACATCGCAGCCGGCATCAATCCGGGTCTGAATGTCAATAGTCGTGGGGATGGCAGGACGGAGAATTTTCAAGGCATCCTTGACAATCAGATGCATGGCTACCGGTATCATGACCGGCTCATCCTTGCGGCTGAAGGCCAGAATCTGGGCCACCAGATCTCGTGCCCGTTCCCCCGACTTGTGAATGGATTCCAGTTTGTAACGGATGGGGTTGCCGATGGGCAGATCAGCCATGGCCAATTCAGAATAACCCAGTATGGCTGACAGAATGTTGTTAAAGTCGTGGGCGATCCCCCCCGCCAGCGTGCCGATGGCCTCCAGTTTCTGGGCATGACGCAATTGATCTTCGACAATCTGTTGGGCGGTGACATCCCTCAAAAAATTCAGTGTTGCCGGTTTTCCCTCCCATGTAATGGGGGTGGTGTTCATCTGACCATTCACATACCGTCCACTTTGATGGACAATCCTGAAGAAATAATCACGGGCGGGTTTTTCTTCCTGGGGCGTCTGCTCGTCTGGACGGTGAATCTGATCCCGGTCTTCTGGATGGACCAACTGCTGAAAAGGCAACCGTGCCAATTCTCCGGCGTCATATCCAAGCACGTCCAGTGTTCTGGAATTTTGGAATTTGATGTATTCATCCTGGACAATGAATATGGCGTCATTGGCATTTTCCACTAAAAGGCGATACTTTTCCTCGGATTCGCGTAAAGCCTGTTCGGCGCGTTTGCGGGCCGTAAAATCCTGCAGGGTTTCAACGGCTCCAATAACCTCACCATCGATGTTCCGCAAAACAGCAGCGGTAAAAAACAGCCACCGTCCATCGTCACCCATGTCCGGAAAAAAATCCTCCGCAGCATAGGCATGCTCGTCCGTGGAACCCGATTGCAGTTTCCCGTCATAATATTTCTTCACTTCTATAGCACTTGCGCGATCGACGATCAGATCGGCCATGACCGGTCTTTCGGCTGCATAAAAGGCCATCCACTGCCGGTTGGTGCCAACGACCTGCTGCGCCGATATTCCGGTGATGTGTTCAAGGGCCTGATTCCAGTGAGTGGTCATGTGATGGTCGTCAATCACAAAGGTGGGCACCGGACTGCCCATGATGATCTGGAAAAGTTTGGCTTCATTATCTCGCCAGGCCTGTTCCACACGCATGCGATTGTCCAGCATTTCATTGGCCGACTCGGCAAGCCGGAAAAATTCCCGGAAATGCACCGCGCTCAAATCAATTTTGGCCATCCCCGACGCGGCCTGGCTGAAGAAACCGTTGAACAGCCGCATGTTATGCGCAATCCGCCTGGAAAGAAATCTGACGATGAGAAAAATCAATATCAAAAACGAGAATAGGATCAAAAAAATGGACCGCAGGCTGTTTTTGATGCGCCGGTCTAATTCGGCCTGCCGGGTGGTTATCTGATCTTCTATGTCATCCATATACATTCCGGCACCGACATACCAGTGCCATTCTGGAACCCCGGCAGCATAGCTGATCTTGGACGCATGCTTATTGCCCGCTAAAGCCGGCATGACATATTGGACAAAACCGCCACCCGATTTTGCCGCGTCAATGAGTCTTTGGACGATCTTGACACCCCTCACGTCCTGCACTGCGATCATATTCCTGCCGGTTTCCGGACCGGAAAGGCTGACACCATCCCAACGACCGGCAAACACGTAGCCGTCCTGGTCAAATTTGATATTGGAAATCCATTCAATGCATTCTTCCTGAATATCCGCCCTGACATCATCGAGATATTCACCCGTGCCAATCACCCAGCCAATGGGCGCAATCAATTTCACAAAGGCGATCTTTGGGAAATAGCCGTCGCCTCCGGGTTTAACCCATGTGTAGCGGTAAAAGCCCTCCTCCTTGGCCTGTGCCAGTGCAATCATATCCGGGACAACCGACTCACCCTGCCCTCCTTTGACCGCCAGCATGCTTCGGCCTTCCATAGCGGCATTGATGGGAAACAATTGCTCTACACCGTCCAGCGAAAAAGCGAAAAAATACCCTCTTCCCTTGTTGTACCGGATAGGCCTCAGGGCCTCCCGGATCGTATCCTTTATTTCTGCATTACTTTTATTTTGTTTTTTTGTTTCAAGAATATTCGTAGCAATCGCATAGGCCTCGTAAACCCTATTTCTAGCAACGTTGCGTAATCGCTTTTCTGTTTTCGACTGCATGTGTTTGACAAAATCCAGCGCGCGATCAACCTCTCGCTTCAATACGGTCTTCTTGTCTTCAAGCAAAGATATCCGCAAGGTATCGGCTTCTTTATTAAATCTGGAAATTTCGGAGGTAATCCAAACAGCCCCCACGGAGGATAGGCAAACAAAGGCGACGAGCGCCAGGTAGAAGAAAAAAATACGATTGATATGTAGTTTTGGAGGTTTCAACATGTCCTCCAATGGATCCCAAATGGATGTCTTGAGACGTTAAACCGATTTGTCAGATGGATACAGACAATCCATCATGTACGTTGATGTATCATAAGCTCGAGTCAGCAGACGGGTCAAGTGATAGCAATGGGGATGGGCACTATATGGAAAGCCTGTCTGATTTCAGCGCATAGGCCAGGGCAATACCGATCATAAAACCGGCCGCCAGATTTGAGGCCAGCGTGATCCCCAGAACCACAACCGGTACCGTCATCTCCTTGCGGGAGTGCATATCCAGAAGCGTCAGACTCAACTGCAGTCCGGCGAAAATAAGCAGAATCCCAAGCGCACTCATGGGAAGCAGGTAAATTGCCCCCATGAGATGTTCCCCCAGAAAAAGGGCCAAAAGCATAAACATGGTGCCGCTGATTAAGTTGGATCCGGCGCTGCGGGCGCCGAAACGATAGCGTGAAGCCAACCCGCCGGCCCCCTGGCACATGGGCATCCCGCCCAGAAAAAAGCTCATCAGGTTGGCCAGGGCCATACTGATGCAAAGCGCCCGATAAGTGACCCGGCCGCCATCCTGGGGGAAATATTGCGCCGACAGGTCGGCATTGGCCATGACCGCATTGCCTAAAGTCATGGGAATTTGCGGCAGTACCAACACCAGCAGGGCAAAGGTGAAATCACCGGCCTTAGGCATTCCGAAAGGCAGCCAGTGAGGCAGATTGAAGCCCAAGTGGAGCTGGTCCAGGCCTTTGCCGGTTCCCATTAAAAGGCCGACGGCCCCCCCGGCACCCACCACAACGATAGCGGCCGGCAGCCGCCGGTTGTCCAGCAACAGGAGCGTCAGGATCCCCAAAGATACACCGATTACAAGACCAATGGGCACCGGTCCCAGGTACTGAACGGTTAAGTATGGCTCTGCGGCCTGACGCAGGGCTTGAATGGTCGATGTGCCCAGCATCAACTTAACCCCTTGAGATACCAGCAACACGCCCGTGGACAACTGGACGCCCCGGATCACGGGCCTGGGGATGTAGCGCCCGATCAGGGTAATGATCCCGGTTCCGCCGATGATCAGAAGAAACAGGAATATCCACAGGCAGGACGCCTGAATCTGACCCGCAGAAATACCCGTGGCAATGGCGTAGGCGCCGATCACTTTCATAGGTTCCACCGGGCTGGTGACTTTAAAGTAGAGTCCCGAAAAAATGTAAAACAGGCCTACGGCGAAAAACACGCCCAACGGATTAAGACCATTGATCAGGATCATGCCAATGGCCAGGGGCAGAATGGTACCCAGATCACCCAATGATCCGGCCAGTTCCATGCGATTGAATTGAAAGGCGGCACTGATGCTCGATTGGTTGATGCCGGCGTCCTGATTTGCATCCATTCTTCCCTCCTGATGAAAACCGCCCACCACGTGAATTAACAAATCGTCCCTGGATACTTCCTCTTAAGCACTTACCGTTTCGTTACCGGGCCTGATCCGGATTATTCAAACAAGCAAAAACCGGGTGGCACCATCCTGTCGTAATCCTTCGATTGGCAAAACCAATTGACAAGTAATCACGATTTTATATATTATCGTGATAGTAAATCAAATACCGCCCCATTGTCAAGACGAAGCGAACGGGATGGACAAGCCGCCCATGAGCAAAAAAAAACCGGGCCGTGAAACGGCCACGCACCGTCACCTTAAGGAGCGGAGCCATCACGCGCAAATTTTCTCACCCTCCGACCAGGGAAAATACCTGGATACCGTGCAGCTCCATCAACTGGAACAGTCCTTCCGGAGCTGGGTGGATGCGACGACACGCACCAATGTGCGCCGTTCGCGGCGGCGTATTCTGGCGATATTTCTTTTGATTCGTTACACCGGGGCCAAGCTGAGTGAAGTGCTGAATCTCGACCCGTTTCAGGATATTGACCTTGACGACCGGTCGGTTCGCTTTGGTCGCATGCATGAAAGCCATAGGCGCCCCCTTCGCACCGTGCAGCTGTCCGAAACCTTCTGTCGGGAGATGCAGCCCCTCATTGCCGATACATCCGAGGCGGCGCCAAAGGGCATCTTCAACGTGGACCCGGGGTTTGTCAGACGCAAGTTTTATGAGCGCGCCGAGGCATGCGGGATCGCCAAACCGCTCGGCGCACCAGAGGTCCTACGCCGGTCGCGCGCAGTTGAATTGATGCAAAGCAACATGCCCCTGCCGGCGGTGCAGATGTTATTGGGCCACTCCACACCCAATCTCACTTCGGCTTATGTTTCTTTTTCCGAGGATGACATCCACAATGTCACGCGATATTATATGGAAAAAGAATCAACCCGCAAAACCAGCGCCCGCAACTGTTTTTTCGGCAAAATCCAGACGATCCGCAAAGGAGACCTCCAGACCCAGGTGGATTTGGTCACCATCGACGGCCACCGTATCACCACGGTCATCACCAATGAAAGCCGCCGGCGGTTGGGCCTGAAAAAAGGGGATTTGATTACCGCTGAAATCAAAGCGCCCTGGGTGATTGTCCAAAAAGGCCCCCGGGCCTCACAATCCAGCGCGGATAATGTGCTGGATGGCGTCGTGGAAAGCATCAACCGCGGCGTCATCAATACAGAGGTTATCGTTCGCATTTCCGGCGGCACCCAGGTCTGTTCCCTGGTCACCAGTGAAAGTGAACGACGTCTGGGACTGGCCGAGGGTGATCGGGCATGGGTGATGTTCAGCAGTTTTGCGGTAGTGCTGTTGGCGGAATGATGGGCCTTATTATTAATGCCTTATGGCTATCTTTTGCACGGCCGTGTCGATTGCCGTCAGCCTGCCCTGGGCGACATTTGGCGAAATCGACAACCAGCCGACGCTGATTTACGAGGATTTATAGACCCCGTATTATCCCAGAATCAAGCGCTGGGGATCGCAGGTGTCTCTAAGAATCGCCAATTCCTCATCTGTCGGTGGCGGCACCGGGACGGCACGTGAAGTATCCACAGCAAAGCCCATGTTCTCCAGGACATCTTCTTTATTCACTCCTTCGAAGCAGCCCTTGAGGTACATCTTTCGAGAATTCTCATCAAATCCCATGATGGCCATGTCGGTAATCACGCAGGCCGGACCACCGCCGGGCAAACCGGCTTTCTTTCGGCCGTCGGGACCATCGATCCACCCCGGGCTGGTCAAATAATCCAGCTTGGGCACGAATTTACGCTTGGCATGTTGCATGAAAATAATCGTACGGCTGACAAAAGAGGCCACATCACAGGCGCCGCCGCTACCGGAAAAGCGGACTTTCGGGGTATCGTAATCGCCGATCACGGTAGAGTTGAGATTGCCGTAAATATCGATCTGGGCCGCCCCCATGATCCCCACCACCTGGCGGCCGGTAAAGCGGTTCTGCATGGTGGCAAAGGCATCGGCCAGGCCACCGTTAACGCAAGTGGCGAACATCACCCGGGAGTCGCCCACGGCCAGGGGCACCTCCTCTAGCTGGGAATCAATGGCACCGGTTTCGAAAAAGATCACGCTGCTGGGTGCACTGATATGCTTGGCGGCCATGGCGGCCAGCATGGAAATACCGGTACCGCAAAAAACGATATCCCCGTCGCGGATTTCCCGGGCGGCAGCCACGGCCATCATTTCGCGTTTGGTGTAGTCGGTTTGCTTGGTCATGGGATGTCTTCTCAACAATCGTTTACGGATTCTGATCAATCGTTTGTTATGAAGGAGTGTTAAGTATTAAGTTTGAAGTGTTAAGTGAATGTATTCTATCGATTTTATATAAAATCAGCCCCGATCATTAACTTAACACTTAACACTTTAAACTTAACACTTTCCTAACGCCGGTCGAGCCCTTTCGCATACCCCGTCCGTCGATCCGCCCTGATTTTCTCAAGCTGCTCCGGATCGACACCGGCAATCATGGTCGCATGGTCCGGCACGCCCAGAATCTGGGCCTGCAGATACTCCTGGTAGCGGGCATCATCCAGGGCCGCTTTCCGGTACTGGTGCAGCCGTGCCGGATCATAATCATAGTGCCGGTAGCAGGCCGTGGGCCAGGCCCCCATGGGCAGATGCACCACGGCGTCCACACAGAAAAAAGGAATTTGGTTCCGTTCCGGTGCGCCTCGCAGCAGATCATCTTCAATCAGGGTCTCACAAGTGATAATCAGGTGCCGGGCCGCCTTGGCCTGCTCCACATCGGCAAAGGGCAGGCCCGTGATGCGGGCGGTGCCCTGTCGGTCGGCAGCCTGCACGTGAATGATGGTTACATCCGGGTTGATCGCCGGAACAAGTACCACCCGCTCGGTATCCGCCCAGTTGCCAAAAGGATTGTCAAGAATCACCAGTTTCTGGTCCGGGATCAGCGGGTCGGCCTGGCGCCGGCTTTTCGAAAACCCCCAGCGGGTGACAAGATCCGATCCCAGGGAAGATCGCGTGGGCAGAAAGGGCACGCCCATGGCACCGGCCATGAAGCGCAAGGTCATCTGGTAGTTGGAGTAATCCTCAACCTTCAGGCGACCGGACTCCACGGCCTGGCGAAATCGGATGCAGGTGGAAGCAAATCGTCCGTTGCCGGCATAGGCGATTTCGATACCATCCACGCAACCCGCGCCGATCAGTTCATCGACCCCCTGGCCATTGGAATGGGCGTAAAGATGCAGGTGGCGTTTTTGCTGGCGAATGATCTCGTATACCGCCGCCATGGGGTTGCGATTGATGGTAAAGCCGCCGATGGAAATGTGCGCGCCATCGGGAACAAACCGGGCAACCGCCGCTTTTAGTGAAATCAGTTTGTTGGATTCGGTATTCATGGTCACTTGGTCTTAAATGAAATCAATAAGGTAAGTCAATACGCATATAAGGAGCGGTTTATCACTTTCAAGCCTGTCCCCGGGCTCCGGGCTTGGTCCAGCCTCTCAAACGGTAGTAATCATCGATCAAGCGGCCTAAATCCTGGGAAGCGACCCTTTGGCCGCCTGGCAGGGCTTCCTTGAGGAAGCGTTTGGGCAGCCACTCGTCTTCCGCCTGCATCCCTTCCCGCAGGTTAAAGGCCCGCGTGTTGGTGACCACCCGGCCGGCCAGGGCCTGCAGGTCGGGTTGGCGCATGGTTTTTCCGGTGGTCATGGAAAAAATCCGGCCAAGTTCCTCCCAGGGGTACAAATCCCTGTAAAACCGGCACAGGATCAAAGTATCGAAAAGCGTGCAGCGGTCTTCGAAATCGATGAACATCGAGGCCTTTTCCTCGATCTGATCCGGATCGATCATTCCGGCCAGCTCGGGTTTGTAAAAAGTGGTCCGCAGGTGGCAGGCGCCCCGATCGGACACGGCATAGGCCAGGCCCATCCCCTTGAGCACCCGGGGGTCATAGCCGGCCGGTTCGAGCCCTTTGACGTGCACGGCAATCTCTTCCAGCCCCAACTCCTCGCTGGCCGGGCGGATGCCTTCGGCCAGCAGTCCGCCTACATCCTGACGCAAAACGATTTTTTTAAAAAGCGCAGCAATGCGGTCGGGTTGGTTGTAGTCGATGGAAAAATCGATTTTTCCGCGGCGCCTGGCCTCGATGGCAAAAGCGGCCAGGTTGCCCGCGGTCATGGTATCCATCCCTAAGCGATCGCATTGATCATTGAGAAAAATGATCTCCTCGATTTCATCCACCATGCACAGCCCGCCGAAGGCATAAATGGTCTCATATTCAGGACCTTCCAGAGTCAGTCCCTGGTGGCGGCCATGCTGTACGGTCAGCGTTTTGCCGCAGGCCATAAAGCAGGTCCGACAGGCCTTGGGTCTGGGCTTGCAATGCGTTTTGATACTTTTGGCGTTGATTTTGTGGGCATGATCGACCGACCCGGTTGACCAGTAGCGACTGGGAAAGGCGCCGGCCTTGTTGAGCACATCCACCATCATGGGCGTTCCAGAATTGCGGTAGGCCTGGGTGACGGGGTGGTCCTTGAAGATTTGCAGTTTCTCCTTGGCATAAGCTTTAAGACCCGCCGGGTCGGCAAACGGACGACGCTTTTGGCCATGAAAAACAACAGCTTTGATTTTCTTCGATCCCAGCACCGCTCCCATACCGGTCCGGCCGCATACCCGCCAGCCATCGTTTTTCACCACCGCGAAACGGACCTGGTTTTCTCCGGCCGGACCAATGGTCAGAACAGCCGGAGACCGGGCGGCCACTCGCTTTTTCAAGGCCGCCTCGGTTTCAAAGGTGTCCAGCCCCCACAACTCATCGGCATCATGAAAAAGGGTGCCCTGGTCGGTGATTTCCAGCCACAAGGGGCGGTCCGCCGCCCCGGTGATATCAAAGGCGTCGAAACCGGTGCGGCTCATGGCAATGGCTGCGCTGCCGCCGGCATAGGACTCGCTGTAAAGACCGGTCAGTGGTGATTTGGCAAACAGGCCGTGCCGACACGAGCCATGCACAGGGCTGTCCGTGGCCGGCCCCAGGGCCATGACCAGATGACTTTCCGGTGCCAGCGGATCGACACCGACGGGGTTGCGGTCCAACAGCAACCGTGACCCCAGGCCTTTACCCCCCATGTCGGTCTCGATACGTGCCGTATCCAGACCCTCGGTGCGGCTGGTCCGGTCGCTGACATTCAAGCTTAGAACCTTTTTAAAAAAACCGAACATGGTCCACCCCCAGTGGTTAACATTTTCATGGAAACGTCATTTGTAATGGATTTTGGTCTTTGGCATTGTCCACTTCAGCGGGTAATATCCTCCAGGCTCTCCTCCAAAATGGAAAGCCCCCGGTCCAGTTGTTCATCGGTGATCACCAGCGGCATCAAAGTTCGGATAATATTGCCATGGCCACCGCAGCTGAGCAGAATCAGTCCTTTTTCAAAGCAGCGGGCCGTGAGGGCCTTGGCCTTGTCCGTGGCCGGTGTTTTGGACTGCCGATCCTCGACCAGTTCCAGGGCCAGCATGGGACCTTTGCCGCGAACCTCGCCGATGATCTCAAAGCGCTCTTGAAGGGCGTCGAAGCGGGCCTTGAGGGTTTCGCCTAAAGTGACGGCGCGTTCCATGAGTCCGTCCTGGAGCAGTATTTCCATGACCGCCAGGGCCGCCCGGCAGGCGATGGGATTGCCGCCGTAGGTGCCGCCGAGGCCACCCACGTGGGAGGCGTTCATCAGGTCGGCCCGGCCGATGACCGCAGAAAGCGGCATGCCGCCGGCAAAACTCTTGGCCATGGTGATGATATCGGGCACCACATTCCAATGATCAATAGCGAAAAATTTACCGGTGCGGCCGGCACCGCTTTGCACTTCATCGGCAATCAGGGCGATGCCGTATTTTTCGCAGATGGCCTTCAATTTGGGGAAGTATTCGGGCGGCGGAGTGATGAATCCCCCTTCACCCTGGATCGGTTCGGCGATCACGGCCGCGGTCTGCTCGGCAGGTACATGGCTGATAAAAAATTCTTCCAGATAATCGGCACAGGCGACCTTGCAGGCGGGATAGGTCAAATTGAACGGGCAGCGGTAGCAGTAGGCATAGGGCATGCGGTAGACTTCCGGCGCATAGGGACCGTAGCCGAACTTGTAGGGTTTGACCTTGCTGGTCAGGGTCATGGTCAAAAGCGTGCGGCCATGAAACGCATTTTCAAAACAGATAATCCCCGGACGCTTGGTGGCATAGCGGGCCACCTTGACCGCATTTTCCACGGCCTCGGCGCCGCTGTTGGCAAACAGGGTCATTTTGGCGTCATCGCCGGGGGCCAGAGCATTGAGTCGCTCGGCCAGGTCCACATAGGGTTCGTACATGGCGACGTGAAAACAGGTGTGAATGAATTTACCGGCCTGGTCACGGATGGCGTCCACCACCTTGGGATGGCAGTGCCCCACGTTGTTGACACCAATGCCGCCAGCGAAATCGATCAATTCACGCCCCTGTACATCCACCATGATCGCGCCGGCGGCCTCCTTGATAAAAGCGGGGGTGGTATTGAAGGGTCCCTGGGGGACATTGAGATTTCGTTTATCGAGTAATTCTTGATTCCGGCCTGGCATCTTACAACTCCTTTGTTGAATGATGAATCATTGGCGTAAACGTCGTTGTATACGCGGTGGGTAGTCTTGGCGTCTGGTTGAGAAAAATCGGCCCGTAGTTTAAAGCAAACCACTGGGCGCACATAATGTCCTGCCAAAGCAAATGCCATACCACTGCACGAAGAGAATCGAATATAGATGATCACCATCATTTAAGAACGATCGCGGACATGGCTCGATCCTGCCAAAAAAGGTATGCCAGGCAGTCATTGGAAGGGAGGAACCATGCATGCCTTTGATTTATTACAACTTAATTGAAATGCATAAAAATTCAGCGACTCTTAACATTTATTTGTCATTCACTGCCGACAACCGGAATCGGCTGAATCAACTCGATGCGATCCAAGGCAAATATTTTTTTTAATGCAGTCTTGCATAAAATGTAGGGGTGTGATTATGCATATCAGCATGGACCCACCCCACACCGATCCCAACCATCCGGTATCCGATCTTCATGCCCTGCTGCTCTCCAACCCCGGCAATGATCATGTCGCCCGCAAATGGCGGCTGTTCGCAAGGGCCCTTCTCAATGCGTCGGGCAGCGCCATCTTTGTGGTCGATCCGTCCGGCACGGTGGCGATTTCCAATCATCTGGTACAAAAACATCTGGGGCTGTTTCCCGGCAGTTTGATTTCCACCAGTCTGCCGGACTTCTGGCCGCTGGTACAGCGGGTGCTGATCAGACGCCGTGAACTGCGCGATCAGCCGGTCCAGGCCGGCGGAATCTCCTTCCTGGCCCGGATCGCGCCCATCAATTTCAAGACCGACGTCATCGGCGTGCTGTGTCTGTTGGAAGATCGTACGGAGCTGGAAAAAACCACCCGTAAAATGATCTCGTTCCAAGAACTTAGCCAGGAGTTGGACGCCATCATTGCTTCCAGTGACGACGGCCTCTGGATCTGCGACGACCAGGGCATGATCCTGCGCATCAATGCGGCCTCCGAGCGTCTGAACATGCTGCGCGCCGCGGATGTGGTCGGCCGCAACATTGACGAGATGATCACCGACGGGCACATCGACCATTCAGTGACCCGCAAGGTGCTGAAAAGCGGGAAGCGGGAAAACCTGTTGCAGCAGACCCGCTCGGGACGGAAACTGATGCTGACCGGCAACCCGGTATTCAATGCCGAAGGAAAGTTGATTCGGGTGGTGGTCAATGAACGCGATATTACCGAAATCGACGCCCTGCGCGCAGAACTGGAAGCCCAGATGGCCAAAAACGATCAGATTCAGCGCCAGATGCAAGAGCTTCAGATCGCCGAAATGCAAGGCGGGGCGGTCATCGCCCGCAGCGCCAATATCATCCAGGCGCTGTCCCAGGCCGAAAAAGTCAGCCGGGTGGATTCGACGGTACTAATTCTGGGTGAGTCCGGAACCGGCAAAGGCGTCGTGGCCAACCTGATCCATACCCATTCGGCCAGGGCCGACAAGCCCATGATCCACGTCAATTGCGGCGCCATACCGGAAAGTCTGGTTGAAAGCGAATTGTTCGGTTATGAAAAAGGTGCGTTTACCGGTGCGGCCCAGCAGGGCAAGCCGGGCTATTTCGAGTTGGCCGACAAAGGCATCCTGTTCCTGGACGAGGTTGCCGAACTGCCCATTGCATCCCAGGTCAAGCTGCTGCGCTTTTTAGAAGACGGCCGGGTGACCCGGGTGGGTGGCACCCGTGCCCGCACCCTTGATGTCCGCATCATCTGTGCCACGCACCGGGATCTGGAACAGATGGTGGCCCAAGGGCAATTCCGCCTGGATCTGTTTTACCGGCTCAATGTGATTCCCATTACCGTGCCTCCGCTAAGAGAACGCGAAGCATGCAAGCTCTCCCTGATTCAGCACTACATCGATCATTTCACCGCTAAATTGAAAGGCGGCAAACCGCCTCGCCTCAGCCGGCATGCCCTGGATGCCCTGCTGGCGTACACCTTCCCCGGCAACATCCGGGAGCTCATGAACATCTGTGAACGTCTGGTGGTGATGGCTGAATCACCCCGCATCGATGTTGATGATCTTCCCGCTGCCGTGACCGCCGGTCTTTCCAAACCCATGGACTACGGTCTCGATATGCTGGAAGCAGACGGCAATCTGACCCGCGCCATGGCCGCCGTCGAGAAGCGCATCATCTCAAAGGCCCTTGCCACCCACGGCACCCAGACCAAGGCTGCACTGGCATTGGGGGTCAATCAATCCACCATTGCCCGCAAAATCAAAAAGCATGGTCTGGGATAATCCGCTTTGGCCGGGAAACGGATCCGCCGATGAAGCTGTTTGCCAATGGGTGTGCATCCCAAACAGGCAAATTTAAGGGTTCGCGCAAAAATAAATTCACAAATTGTCAGTGTTCAGGCGCCCGCTCAGCAAGGCGCGAAGACAAAGGAATATCAGGCATATTCCGTGTTTTCGCAACGCCGCTGAGTGGGATGGATGGGCGCTGAAAATGTGAAGTTATTTTTGCGCGAGCCCTAAGGGTGAACACTGATTATGCAATCTTGCATAGCGCCGATGTCTTCGGCCCCTGTTCGATTTGCGACTGTGATTCAGAACCGACTCCAATACCGCTGATCAACAACCGCTGAATGCTGACACGCGATTCAAATAACAACTGAAATCATTGCCAATAGAATTCAACCAACGCGTTCAGGGGACCGGCCTTTTTGCATACGCCGTCCAGGCCATCATGGTATGGGCGGGTTTGTTCATCCTGGTATGGGCATTGCTTATGGTATCCATATCATTTGGATACGTCAAAATAAACTGAATCAACCTTCAACCCCCACCTACAAAGAGGAGATCGAGATGAAACGTATCACATGCATTGCCTTGGTCGTGTCGCTGTGCCTGTTACTGGCCGGCCCTGCGGGAGCCGATGAGGGCGTCTATAAAATCGGTGTGATCACCTCCCTTTCCGGCGGCCTGGCCACCGGTGGAAACGTGACCAAGCAGGGATATGAAATGTGGGCCAAACGGGTCAACGCGGCCGGCGGCATCGACGTGGCCGGGAAAAAATATCCGGTCAAACTGATCTACGGTGATGCCCAGTCCGAACCGTCCCAGGCCGCATCCGCCGCAGAACGCCTGGCCGCCCGGGAAAAAATTGATTTCGCATTAGGCCCCTACTCTTCCGGCGTCACCCTGGCCGCCGCACCGGTCCTGGAAAAATACAAAATCCCCATGATTACCGGTTCGGCTGAATCCCCGCTGATCTGGCGTGAAAAATTCAAGTTTACCTTCGGCACCATCCCGCCCGTCAACTTCACCGGCTCCGGTCCCCTCGAAGTCATTGCCACGCTCAATCCGCCGCCCAAACGGGCCGTGGTCATCGGGTCCAACGATGCCTTTTCCAAAGCCACGGCGGAAACCTTCCGCGACACCTGCAAAAAGTTAAACATCAAGGTCATGAAATACGACATCGTTCCTTCCGGGCAGGACCTGACGCCCTACATGTCGGCGGTACGCGCCATGCGGCCGGACGTGATCGCCTTTGGCGGTCATGACGAAGAACTGATCCGGCTGGTCAAGGCCCTGCGCCAGATCAACTATGCCCCCAAGGCCCTTTTGATGCACTACGGCGTAACCGAACCGGCTTTCGTCGAAGCCCTGGGCCAGGATGCGGAACAGGTCTACGGCGCATCCGTATGGACATCCAGCCTGAAAACCACCGGCGACCTGATTTGGAAGGATGCTGCCAGTTACGCGGCCGACATCAAGAAAACGTTCGGGATCGAACCGGACTACACCATGGCCGGCTGTTCGACCGCGGGCCTGGCTTTCCAGGCGGCGATCATGAAAATCGGCGCGGTCCCGCCCCTTGACGACAAAGCCAAACTGGCCCTGGTGGACGCCCTGGAAAACCTGGATTTCAATACCTTCTACGGACCCGTCAAGTTCTCCCATGAAGGCGAGTTCTACCATGCCAACACCGGCCTGACCCCGCTGGCCCTGCAGATCCAGAACGGTAAAACCGTCATCATCGGACCGGATGCGTTCAAAGAAGCGGACGCCCAGTACCCGATGAAGTCCTGGAAATAATTTTGTCATCGTTCAGTCTCAATGTTGGGGCGAAAGATTTTTCGCCCCTGCATTTTAGCCAAAGGACAAGTGTTAAGTGTTAAGTTTAAAGTGTTAAGTGAAGGTATTCTTCCGATTTTTATATAAAAAGATATGATCCACAACTTAACACTTAACACTTAGCACTTAACACTCATTAAAGGATAGTCCAATGCAACTCCTGCCACAGGTCATTCTGGATGGAATCCTCATTGGCGGCGTCTACATCACCATAGCCATCGGCTTTTCCCTGGTATTCGGTGTCATGCACATCATCGATTTTGCCGTTGGCGAGTGGATCATGCTGGGCGCATTCATGGGGTACTACCTGAACCGCTGGATCGGTTTGGATCCGTTCCTGCTCCTGCCCTTCGTCTTTTTCGTCTTTTTCGCCATCGGTTATGGTCTGCAACCCGTGATTGGCCGGGTGCTCAGCGGCCAGCGCGGCAACCCGCTGCTCATGGGGCTGGTATTCACCTTTGGCATCATGCTCATGATCCGCGGTCTGGGACTGACCATCTTTGGTTTTTACAGCCGCAGCATTCCGTCCGCACTGGCCTCATCCTCATGGCTGTACGAAAAGGGCGATTTTTTCCTGACCGTGCCCTTTGTTCGCCTGGCCGGGCTGCTGTTCGCCGCTGCCATCACCCTGACCCTGTCTTTCATGCTGAAAAAAACCGATTTCGGCACCGGTGTGCGCGCCCTGGCCCAGCACCCGGAGTCGGCCGGGCTGATGGGGGTCAACAGTCGCAAAACCAACTGCGCGATCTACGGCATTTACGTTGGCATCAGCGCCATGACCGGCGTGTTGATCGCTACGATTTTTTCCATGACCCCCATGGAGGGCGGACGTTACACGGTGCTGGCCTTTTTCATCGTCGTGCTGGCCGGCATGGGGTATCTGCCCGGCGTTCCCTGGGCAGCACTGCTGCTGGGGCTGATTCAGTCCATTTTTATCGTCTACTTGAGCGCCAGTTATACCCTTCTGGCCGTGTTCGTGTTCCTCTACATTATCTTGCTGATCTCCCCCAAGGGACTTTTCGGGAAAGGATGGTAACCGATGCGCCCCAACGTCTATCTCTGGCTCATCCCCCTGCTTCTGATCCTCGTGGCGCTGCCACTGGTCTTCGACAGCCCGTTTATGCTGCGCATCGTCACGGAAACCATCATGTGGATCGGATTGGCCATTACCTGGGATCTCTTGGCCGGGTACACCGGGTATCTCAACTTCGGTCACGCCATGTTCTTCGGCGTCGGCGCCTACACGACGGCCATTTTGATGAAACACGCCGGCTGGGCGTTCATTTTCACCGTACCGCTGGGCGGCCTTTTGGCCGGGTTGTTGGCGCTTGTCATCGGTGTACCCACCCTTCGTCTAAAAGGCGCCTATTTTGCCATCGGCACCTGGGCCCTGGCCCTGGCTATCCAGCAGCTGGCCCTGATTCTGGATATCACCGGCGGCCCGGACGGCATGCGTCTGCCGCCGTTTCTGAACCCGGCCTATTTCTACTTCTGGATGCTGGCCGTGGTGGCGGGGACCTTCGCCCTGTACTGGGTGCTTCTGGAACGGGCCCCCTTCGGTCTCAAGGTCAGAGCGATCCGCGAAGATCAGGAAGGCGCCATGGCACTGGGGATCAACCCGACCACCGTCAAGGTGCAGGCCTTTGTCCTGTCGGCCATCCCCGTGGGATTGATGGGCAGCATTTACGCCTACTGGATTACCTTCATCGACCCCCTTTCGGCCCTGGGCGACATTCTCACCGATCAGGCCGTGGTCATGGCCGTGGTGGGCGGGCTGGGCACGCTCATCGGGCCGGCCATCGGCGCGGTAATCGTCTTTGCCTTTAAAACCATGTTCTGGGCCTACCTGTCCGATTATCAGGTCTTGTACCTGATCATCCTGGGTGCGGCCATTGCCTTGACCGTGGTCTTTTTGCCCAACGGCCTGTGGGGTACGCTCATGGGGTACCGGGAAGCGTCACGAACCTTTAAAAGCGGCCTTGCCATCCGCCCCCGGATCGATGAGGCGGCGGACACCAAAAAGGCACCCAAAGGAGAACCCGACCATGTCTGAAGCGATACTGAAAATCCAGGATGTTGTGAAAACCTTTGGCGGCCTGCACGCGGTCAACGGGATCTCTTTTGATCTGGCCGAGGGCGAAGTCATGGGATTGATCGGACCCAATGGGGCCGGTAAGACCACCTTGTTCAACGTAATCAGCGGGTACTACCCCCCGACCCGGGGCCAGATTCAATTCAAAGGCCGGGACATCGGCGGCCTGCCCCCTTACCGCTTGGCATCCATTGGTATCGGGCGTACGTTCCAGGTGGTCAAACCGTTTCCCGGGCTTAGCGTGCTGGAAAATGTAACCATTGCCGGGCTCTGCCGGCACCCCAAGCGTAAAGCGGCCGAAAAACATGCCTGGAAGATTCTTGAATTCACGGGCCTGGCCGATCAGGCGTCCAAATCCGCTGCCAACCTGACCCTGGCGGGCCGCAAGCGACTGGAGATTAGCAAGGCCCTGGCCCTCGAGCCGTCCCTTTTGCTGCTCGATGAAGTGGTGGCCGGCCTCAACCCCACGGAGGCCGACAAAACGATCGAGCTGATTCTAAAAATCAAAGGGTTCGGGATCAGCATCCTGATCGTCGAGCACATCATGCGGGTAATCATGAGTATCAGCGACCGAGTGGTGGTGTTGAACTTCGGTGAGCAGCTGGCTCTCGGCAAACCGGCCGACGTCGCCCAGGATCCCGGGGTTATTCAAGCCTATTTAGGAGAGGAAGCCGCATGAAAGTGTTGCAAGTTAAAGATATTTCAGTGTATTATGGTGATATCCAAGCCCTGTGGGATGTCAGTTTCAGCGTCAAGGAAGGCCAACTGGTTACCATTTTGGGAACCAACGGTGCCGGTAAAACCACGACCATGAAAACCATCGCCGGCCTGCTCCAGCCCAAATCCGGAAAAATCCGCTTCAACGGCAACCAGATCAGTGGTTTGCCCGCCCACGAAGTGGCCGATACGGGAATATCCCTGGTTCCCGAGGGACGCCAGTTGTTTCCGCAGCTCAACGTGGAGGACAATCTGCGCATGGGATCCTATCTCAAACGAACCAAGGAAAACCGCGAAATAAACCTGAAATACGTCTACGAGTTGTTTCCGGTGCTGGCCGAACGCAAGAATCAGGAGGCTCAGACCCTGTCCGGCGGCGAACAGCAGATGCTGGCCATCGGCCGGGCCCTGATGCAGGATCCCAAATTGATCATGTTCGACGAGCCCAGCCTGGGGTTGTCACCGCTGCTGGTCCAGGAAGTGTTTAAGATCATCCGCGAGCTCAGCCGCCAGGGCAGGACCATCTTGCTGGTGGAACAAAATGTCCATCAGGCACTGAAAATCGCCGATTACAGCTATGTTCTGGAAAATGGCCGTGTGGTTCATCAGGGCACCGGCGCAGAACTGGCCCAGGATCCCAAGGTGCAAGAAGCGTATCTGGGAATTTAACTAGTGCTCATCCAGAAATGGCCAATTTGACCGATATCGGCGTTGCACAAAAAATTTTATCCTCGGAATATGAACTATATGCCTTTGGTAAAATTCTTTGTGCGCCTTGATCTCGACCAAATTTTCCTATTTCTGGGCGGACACGAACTATCGCTCATCCGGAAACGGCATCTCGCACCCGATTCGGGCGTTGGGCGGTAGATTGACGCCGGGTCAATTCTATGCATATTTGCATATCAATATGCAATCTGACATTCCCGCCAGTATCAGTGGCTTCAGAATGCGTCAACCGTTGGCTTCTCTTTTTTCCCCTTTATCTATCACTTCTGACCAGGAGATATCTTGAAAAAAATTAATCTTAAAATCAACGGCCTTGAAAAGCAGGTCGTTGTCGACGATGACCTGGTTCTGCTCGATCTATTGCGTGAACACTTCCATCTGACCGGTGCCAAACAGTCCTGCGACCGCAAAGGACAATGCGGTGCCTGCACGGTGATTGTCAACGGCAAGGCCATGCTGTCGTGTTTGACCAAGGTTGCCAAACTCGACGGCGCAGATGTGATTTCCGTGGAAGGGCTGGGGACACCGGCCAATCCCCATCTGATCCAGGAGGCCTTTGTGCTGGCCGGTGCCATTCAGTGCGGCTACTGCACCCCAGGCATGATCATGGCCGCCAAGGCGCTGCTGGACACCAACACCGATCCGACAGACGATGAAATCAAACACGCCCTGCGCCGCAACCTGTGCCGCTGTACCGGTTATGCCAAGATCATCGATGCGGTGCGCCTGGCCGGCCGTTTCTTAAGATGCGAGGTCATTCCTAAAGACATCCGCCCCAACCCCACAGATGAGAAAATGGGTGTATCTCACCCGCGCCCCTCGGCCCTGGCCAAGGCCTGCGGCACAGCCGAGTTTGCCGCCGACATCAATATGCCCGGCGCCGCCGAGATCGTTGTTGTGCGCAGCCCCCACATGCACGCAGAGATTAAAGCCATCGACTGTACTGCGGCCGAGGCCATGCCCGGCGTTATCGGCACCCTCATCGCCAGAGACATCAAAGGCAGCAACCGCCTGAAATACATCGCCGACGACCGGCCTGTTCTGTGCGAGGACCGGGTGCGCACCCTGGGTGATCCGGTGGCCGTGGTGGTCGCCGACACCCGCGAGCAGGCCGAGGCGGCGGCCGCGGCCGTAAAGGTTGACTACGAGCCGCTACCTGAAATCACCTCCCCGGCCCAGGCCATGGCTCCCGATGCCCGACAGATCCATGCGGACCGGCCCAACCTGTGTTTCAGGCAGCCACTGATCAAGGGCGATGCCGATGCAGCCCTTGCCTCGGCAGCCACAGTGGTGGAAAGCCGCTTTTCCACCCAGATCAACCATCAGGCGCCCATGGAACCGGAAAACTCGGTGGCCTACATGGAGGGTGAAGGCGAAGACGCCCAATTGGTGGTGATCGGCCGCAGCATCAACATCCATTTGCACATGGCTATCCTGCAGGCGGCCCTGGGCTTCGAGAACATCCGTTACGAGGAATCCTTTTCCGGCGGACAGTTCGGCATCAAACTGGAAATTTTCACCGAAGGCATCGCCGGGGCAGCGGCCCTTAAATTCAAACGGCCGGTGCGTTACATCCCCAGCCTGGCCGAATCCATGCTGATCACTTCCAAGCGCCATCCCTTTGACATGCAGGTCCGCTTAGGTGCCGACGAAAAAGGCCGAATCACCGCCCTGGAAATGGACATGACCGTGGACAACGGGGCCTACCACTCCATCGGCAACGTGATCATCAACCGGGCGCTGCACATGCTTTCCAGCTCCTACTTCATTCCCAACATCAAGGTGGCATCAAAGCTGGTCTACACCAACAATCCCTGGGGCAGCGCGGCCCGCGGTGCCGGCCCCCCTCAGGCTCACTATGCCCTGGAGTGCGCCATAGACATGCTGGCCCAAAAACTGGGTATGGATCCGCTGGCGCTGAGAGAACTGAATGCCCTGCAGCCGGGGCAGACCAAGGCCACCGGACATGTGGTCGACGAGTGGGCCTTCGAGGGCCTGTGCGAAGCGATAAAGCCTGATTATGATCGCGCCCTTTCCCATGCGGCTCAGGCTGCAACCGACGGCCCGATCAAACGCGGCATCGGCCTGGGCGCGGCCGCCTTCGGCATCGGTTTTCCAGGCGACAAGTCCATCAGTGTCGTGGAACTGGAGTCCGACGACAAGGTAACGGTATACGCTGCCGCTGCCGATCCCGGAGAGGGCAACGATTCCATGCTCACCCAGTTGGCGGCCCAGGTACTCGATCTGCCCCTTGACCACATTCGCATCGACACCCGCAGCACCGACCGCACGGCCGCCGGCGGGCCGGCTTCGGGGAGCCGGGTGACCTTCATGATCGGCGGCGCCACCGTGGATGCCCTGCAGCAACTGAGAGCCGCCATGGACGAGGTGGGCGCCAAGACCCATGCGGCCTTCATTGCCGCGGACCGGCCGACGCGCTACGTGGGCCATAAGTCCACACTATCGACGGCCCCCCTGGACCCTGTAACCGGCCAGGGTCCCTCCTCCGACTCCGATGTGCATGCCATTCAGCTGGCCGAGGTGGAGGTCGATACCGAAACCGGCGCGGTACGGGTGGTGAAGATGACCGCCGCGGTGGACGCCGGCCCGGTCATCAACCCCAACAACCTGGAAGGGCAAATGCACGGCGGCATGGACATGGGCGTAGGCTATGCCCTGCGTGAGCGTTATGTGGCAGGCAAAACCACCGACTGGCGGACCTTCCCTTTCCCCAGTATGAAAACCGCTTTTGACATGCGTGTGATCACCCGTGAAACGCCGCGGAAAAGAGGTACGTTAGGCGCCACCGGGGTGGGTGAAATGGCCATGGTCTCCACCGCTCCGGCCGTGATCAACGCCATCTACAATGCCTGCGGCGTGTGGATCACCGACCTGCCGGCAACCCCGGACAAGGTCAAGGCGGCCCTGGAGGCGAAGAATAAAGCATAGCCCATGAGCCACAACATCCCCCCTGCCCGTGACCGGCGACTTCGCACAGTCGCCGGTCACGATATCTATTTCGACTGGGATGACTTTTTATGGAATCCCCACGACTGGAACGAGGCCATCGCCCTGGCCCTGGCCGCAGAATTAGTTTGTCTGCTCGCATGGTTGAACCGCAGCATTTTTCCCTCTTACCGCGGTTATCCAGTGACAAGTATTCTTTATTGACAGTCTACAGGATTCTTAATAAAATTTCACAGTATTATCTGATTTATCTACAATTCTGAAACGAGCGCATTCTCTTCTTCGGCTGATAAATATCCGTAGTGTTCGGCATCCTGGCTGTAGCGCGATTCACGGTATCGATTATTTTTTTTGCGGACTTCCCATTGATATGGCGTGACATGTCCATGCGTTACCGGCTTTCCTCTTATTAAGGCCTTTATATTCATCCGCCCAACGGATTGAGGTCATAACGTACAGAAACTGAAAGAAATACATCGTTGGTTGAATGGTATTTATCTTAATCATCTAATTGCCTGCTGGATTGTCTGAGAGATTAAAAAACGAGCTTGCCGCTGCGATTGACAACAAATCTGTGCTTAACCTTGTTCATTTGTCGATGGCAAAACGATCCATGAGGGATCAGCTTCGGGGCTACGGGTAATGATAAAGGGAAGGCTCTGCAACCAATTGCACGCAGCATTTTCGATTGCGTCGTTGTCACGGCAGACTGGATTGGAAAGCAAAATCATGGAGGCCAGTCTCCCCCCTTTCCTATCAACGGCCTCAACAATTCAGCCGCACAACTAAGATTCTTTTCTGATTTGACGGATTCGCAACATTTTCAAAAAACCAGCGGACCCATCGCCGGATTGTGACAGGCATCACATACGTGGTTCCAGCAAATTGTTTATATAGTTGTAATATCTGGTACTTCCACTAAATCCGGCATGTAATCAGAAAGGCGGAGCTTTATCAACCATTTATCATTGATTATCATTTCCAATAAATGAGGTACAATGCCCCTTGAAGTTAGCGTACTGAGCGTCAAAGGACACCCGCCGGCAGAAGCCATGGATATTTCTTTTGACCAAGATGGTGGAACGATCGGGCGTCTTTCTGAGGAAAAAGACAATCATCTATTTCTACCGGATCCGGACCGTTACATTTCCCGCATCCATGCGACAATATCGTATCGGGATGGTCATTATTATTTAACCGATTCGAGTATCGACGGTACTTATCATCGAAACCGGACCACACGCATCCATGACGAAAGCGCACGGCTTGCCGATGGCGACCGTATATGGATCGGGGATTATGAACTGGTGGTCAGGATCCACTCCGCGGACCTTTTCGAAGCAACGGCCAGCGCTGCTGATAATCTTTCCCAAACCCAATCCGTAGACGTTCAGGCGAACCTGACGACATCGGATGAAAACGCGCCCTGGTGGCCGGATGCAGATGGAGAAAATGTCGAAGACCATGATTGGCGGCCTGACTCAGGCGATCAGGCAAACAACGCCGGCCTTGATGAAGCATTCAGCCCGCCGGATGTCATCAATGAGGCATCCCCGGCCGAGCAGATCCCGACGGACTTCAATTTTGAAGAACTGATTCAGGATATTGATTCGCAACCCGAGCAACGGAAAGCCAAACCCAGTGATGCTGTTCCGGATAGCGATCATGACGCGGGCGATGCTGCGCCGCAAGAAGAAAAAAACCGCTTTTTCATCAAAGACGGTGAGATTCCAAAGACGGCGCGGTTCTTGCGGAAAGATATCGAAAGCATACCCGACGCACCGGAATTTTCTGCCATTTTTGATCAACCGGATAAGGGTGAAAAACCTGAACAAACCCACGTTGAAACGGCCCATGATGAACCAGAGCGCCATCAACCGGTCGGTCAGTACACCGACAGTGATGGGTTGCGCCTTTTCCTGGACGCTGCAGGGGTCAAAAATACAAACCGCTTCCAACAAGAAGATATCCCCCACCTGATGCACACCCTGGGAACCGTTTTTAGAGAGATGGTCATAGGGTTGGTCACCCTGTTGAAAGGTCGCGCAGAACAGAAAATACAACTTCGCATGTCAACGACCCAGATCATGCCGGCGGATAACAACCCGCTCAAATTCTTCGATAATATCGAAGAAACGATTGATCAGCTGATCACCGGCGACAAGCCGGGGTTTGTCGATCCCCAAGCGGCCGTCCGTGAGGGGTTCGCGGAAATCATGAACCATCACCTGGCGATGACCGCGGGCATCCAGGCGGCAGTCATTCACCTGATCGAACAGTTTGATCCGCTTCGATTCCAAGAGCAACACAAAGAAAATGCCATTTTCTCTAAAAAAGCCAAACTCTGGGATGCATTCCAAGAGGCCTATGCGCAAATCGCCCATACCGCCCTGGACGATTTTTTTGGTGAGGCCCTGTCGCGTGCCTATGAAGCGCAGTTGTCCAAGTTGCAACACCAATCCGAAAATTTGAGCGGCCCCAAGACAGATGATCTCGTAAAAGGCCGCCATTCGGACGGATTCGTAAAAAGCCCGAGATCAAGGCTTTCGGATCCTTAGGAATACCGCTGTCGCGGGTGCCGTAGGCAGCGTACGAATCGTACTCCGCAATGACGAAGGATGAAGCGTAACGCCGATATCGGGCTTTTTACGAATCCGTCAAGAAAGAGTGATTGCCTATGTTTAACAAGGTCATATGGTCAGAAGGGATGTTTTTGCAGCCTCAGCATTTCCAGCAGCAGGATCGATATCTGGAGGGTGTTGTCAATGGCCGGTGCCTTGGGTTGCGACCTTATGACAGAGGCTTTTATCAGCTGTCCATCGACACCAACCTGTTGCGCAGCGGAAAGCTTTCCATCACTGGTTGCAAGGGGATTTTCGCCGACGGAACACCCTTCGATCTTCCCGAACAGGACGCGCTTCCACAGCCACTGGAGATTCCGCTTGAAATCCGCGATGAAATCGTCTACCTGGCCGTTGCCCTGCGCCGCATGGGGGTAGCGGAGACCGCCAACAGTACCGGTGAGGCGGACAACCTGGCCCGGTATCGCATTGAAGAGCGAAGCGTCAAAGACAGCACCGGCGGCAGCCAGGGTGAAGCACCGCTGCAAATCGGCAACCTCAAGACGGCTTTGCTTTTTCATAGGCAGGAACGATCCGGTTTCTCGTGCCTGGCGGTGGCCCGGATCATTGAAGTGCAAAGTGATCGTACCATCGTACTCGATGACCACTTTATCCCCCCGAGTTTGAATTGCGCGGCCACGGCCCAGCTGTCGGGGTTTTTGCAGGAACTCCACGGGCTTTTGAATACCCGCGGCGCGGCCATAGCCGAACGCGTGGTCATGGCCGGCCATGGGGGCGTGGCTGAAATCGCCGATTTTTTACTGCTCCAGTTGGTCAACCGGTATCAGCCCTTATTCGGCCATTTTGCCAACACGGCCGGTTTGCATCCGGAAGTGTTCTATCGCCACGCCATCCAGCTGGCCGGAGAAATGGGGACCCATTTTCGGGCCGATAAACGGCCGGCCCCACTGCCCATGTATAATCACGACAACCTGCAAGCCACATTTGGGCCGCTGATGGAAGAACTTCGGCGACTGCTCGGTCAGGTGTATCAACCGACCGCGGTCAAGATACCGCTGAGCAAACCGAAATACGGTGTTTACGCGGCCAAAAGACCGGATCCCCACCTGATCAATAATGCCCTTTTCGTTCTTGCGGCCAATGCCCAGCTGCCGCCAGAAACCCTGCGCCAACGCTTCCCCCAGCAAGTAAAAATCGGGCCGGTGGAAGAAATTCAACGGCTGGTAAACTCGGCCCTGCCGGGCATCGCTATCGATCCATTGCCCGTCGCCCCCCGGCAGATACCGATCCATGCCGGTTTCACCTATTTTGAACTCAGCAGACAGGGGCCCTTATGGGAAAAAATGGCAACCTCGGGCGGCTTCGCCATTCAAATCGGTGGCAGTTTTCCGGGATTGGAACTCGAGTTCTGGGCGATCCGGAAAGGGTCGGCTGAATGAGTCCATCCGATCCATTTTCAACGGACTGGGATGCCGAAAAGACCATTTTGCGTCCTTCTCCCGGAGGCCGCCGGCGGCGGGCATCGGGCGCGCCCAGCCCTAATCAGCCATATTCCGCCCAGCGCACGGTGGTCCAAACCGCGGATTTTCTGGCGGCCGACAACCCGTTTGTCACCCATGCGTTTTCTCTCCTGTCGGTCGTCCCCAAACTTCGCAAACTGCCCTACCATCATGCGGTCGACGACCTTCTCGATCAGATGGCGAACAGTATTGGACGCTTCGAAAAGCAATTGACCGGCCTTGGCATCGAGCAAAAGCAGATCAAAACCGCCAGCTACCTGCTATGCACTTTGATCGATGAAACCGTCCTCAACACCCCCTGGGGCAGCCAGAGCAATTGGGGCAGCCAGAGTCTGTTAATCCAGTTTCACAGTGAAGCGAAAGGCGGCGAACGGTTCTTCCAGATCCTGGATCAACTGCAAGCCCGCCCGCAGGAGCATCTGAATCTGCTCGAGCTGGCCTACTTATGCCTGGGCTTTGGTTTTGAAGGCAAATATCGCCATGTTGCCAGCGGCATGCGCGACCTCGATCGCCTGCGCGAGGACCTGTACCTGTTGATCCGGCAATCCAAAGGCAACCGGGAAGATCCGCTTTCCATCCACTGGCAGGGCATGAAAGACAAGCGCGCCCCAATCGAAAAACACGTCCCCGTCTGGGTCGGTGCGGTGGTGGCGGCCGCGCTGCTGGCCGTCATCTATATGGGGTTTGTCTATGCAATCAACACCGCCTCCAACCGGACCTACCAGCGCCTGGCTGAAACAACCCGCGAGGTTCAGCACGCCGCCGCACCGGTGGACACCCGCCGACCGGCGGCAACGTCCGCGTCGGTTGCCCCCCGGCCGCCAACCCACCGTTTTGAACAGCTGTTGGACGGGGAGATCGCCCGCGGCATGGTCGAAATTGTGAATGGAAACCTGCTGCGCATTACGGACGCGTTTCCATCGGGTAGCGACCGCTTGGATGCGGCCTATGTGCCCATGGTGCAAAAAATCGCCCGCGCGCTTGAAACCGACAATGGGTTGGTCCTGGTCATCGGCCATACGGACAACCGTCCCATATTCTCGGCCCGTTTTCCGTCGAACTGGCATCTCTCCCAGGCACGGGCAAGAAATGTGGCGCTGATCATGTCCAAGGCCGCCTCACTGGACGATCGGGTGCGCTACGATGGTCGCGCCGCCAGCGAACCGGTCAGGCCCAATGACACGGCGGCCAACCGTTCGAAAAACCGCCGCATCGATATCCATATCAGGTAATGCATGAAAGCGTTTCTCGGATTTTTTAAACGAAAATCAATCATCCAGCTCTCTGGCATCATCGCCTTGTGTGTCCTGGTCTGGCTTGTCGGCCCCTGGGTGAGCATTGCCGGCAAGGCCCCGCTGCTGCCGAAATTGAATCGGCTGCTTTGCATGTTGTGCATTGTCGCCATCTGGGCGATCATCATTTTGCTGATGCTGTTGCGTGCCCGGCGGGCCGACCAGCAATTGATATCCGAGCTATCCGCTCCCCAGGCGGACCCCGCCCAAGAAGCCCTGGCCAAAGCCAAGGACGATGAAGTAAGCGATCTGCAAGGTAAGTTCGAGGATGCCCTTTTGCGCTTGAAACAAGCCCAGGCACGCGGCCGGTGGGATACGCGCTATCTGTATGAACTGCCCTGGTACGTGCTGATCGGCGCCCCCGGATCGGGAAAAACAACCGCCCTTAAAAATTCCGGATTGACATTTCCCCTGTCAGACCGCCAGGGACAAAAGACGGTCCGAGGGATCGGTGGAACGCGCAATTGTGACTGGTTTTTCACCGACGAGGCCATTTTCATCGATACCGCCGGGCGATATACCACCCAGGACAGTCATCAACCGGTGGATGAAGCCGCCTGGAAAGGATTTTTGGACCTGATCAAGCGGTATCGACCCCGTCGGCCGATCAACGGTGTGCTGGTGACCATGAGCATGGCGGACCTGCTTCAGCATGATGAAGACGCCCGCAATCGGATTGCCGGCGATGTACGCCAGCGCATTCAGGAGCTGTATAGGGTATTCAACGTGGGGTTTCCCGTCTATCTGCTGTTTACCAAATGCGACCTGGTGGCCGGTTTCACCGATTTTTTTGCCGACCTGAACGCAGACGCACGTGCCCAGGTATGGGGAGAGACATTTAAAGGCAGCGCGAACCTGTCCGTTGAACAGCAAATAGGCGGCTTTGAAAAACGCTTCGATGAATTGATGCAGCGGTTGAATCAGCGCACCCTGCACCGTATTCATGAAGAGCGGGACCTTGCGCGCCGTTCTCAGATCCTTGATTTTCCCCAGCAGATGGCACTACTGAAAACGTCTCTTTTTCTCTTTCTAACGGACACCTTTTCCGCCAGTCGCTTTGAGACCACCCCCCTGCTGCGCGGTGTATACTTTACCAGCGGGACCCAGGAGGGCACCCCCATCGACCGCGTGCTTGGGCAACTGGCCGACACCTATGGGTTCGATCGGCAGCGTCAGCCCGTGTTCAGCGGACGCGCCAAATCGTTTTTCATTACAAGACTGCTCAAGGACGTCATCATCCGTGAGGCCGACCTTACCGGCGTCGATCCGCTTATCGAAAAACGGCGGCGCTGGCTGCAAAGGGGGGTATTCGCCGGTTTGGCGGTATTGTTGGTCGTCATGACCACGCTTTGGGGGATCAGCTATGTCGCCAACAAGCGGGCCATTTCACGGGTCAATCACCAGATCGACCGGCTTGAGAAAACCATCCAGGCATCGGCCAAGGCAGACAATCGGCGGGAAATGGCCCAGCTTACCTGGCTTGAAATTCTTAAAGCCGCCGACCAGGTCTATCAGACCCCGTCGATCTGGGCCCACCTTGGCCTTTACCAGGGAGAAAAACTGCAATCCGAAATCAACCGGGCCTACCATCAACTGCTCACCAACGGATTGCTGCCCATGATCCAGTCCCATCTGGAACAGCGCCTGCGATTCGGTGTCTGGTCGTCGCGCCCGACTGATCCGGGAAGGCTTTACGGCCTGCTAAGATGCTATTTGATGCTGGGCCGGCCTGACAAACTGGATTCGAAACAGGTGGTCGCGGTGTTAGGCCGGGAATGGGAACGCTTGTTTGCCAGACAGCCCAAGGTTCGCTCAGGGTTGATCGAGCATACCCAGATCATGTTGGGTGACAAGGATTGGCTTGAACCGATTGTTCTGGATACGGCGCTAGTCGCCGATGTCCGCCGCAAATTGAATTCGATCCCGCTGGGCATGCAAATCTACGCCCACCTGAAAAATGAAGCCTTGTCGGATGAATCCCACGATTTCCATCTGGCCGACAATCTGGGACGGTATGGCGATCAGGTGTTCCAGGCGCAAACCATCCAGCAACAGACCATCCCCGGCTTTTATACCCGCGATGGCTACACGACGTATTTCAAACGCCAGGGACTGGACTTCGTCAAAAAGGCCATCGCCCAAAACTGGGTATTGGAGAACCCCGCCGCGGACCAGGCCGGTGATCTGAACCGATTGTACGATGATTTGGAGAAACTGTACTTCGCCGATTATGAAAAACACTGGCGCCGGCTGTTGGACGAGTTGAACCTCAGGCCGGTACGCGGCGTCAACGACACCATTCAACTTCTGGATATCCTTTCCTCACCCGATACGCCGATCCGCCCCCTGCTGGAAGCCGTCGACGCAAACACGGCATTGACCCGGCATCAACCCGCCGAGGCATCCACCGGCGCCGATGAGGAAACACCGGCGTCCGCAGAAGATTTCTTTTCCCCAATGCCCCAGACGCCACCAAAGACGGCGGTGTCCCGTCCCTTACGGCAAATGGAGCGGCATTTCGAGGATCTGAATATCCTGGTCCAGGGTGACGAGAAAACCCCGCTGCCCATCGATCATGTTCTCGGCCGCTTAGCCGCCCTGCGGGACGACATGATGATGATCGGCAGTTCGGCAAAAAGTGATCAGCAGGCCCTGCGCATGGCCAGGCAGCGCATGAGCGGTGCCGGCGCAAGCGACACCATCAAACTGGCCAAGCTGGAATTCAAACGGTTGCCGGAGCCCTTGCAACGCTGGTTTTTGTCCCTGACCGCGTTTGGGTGGCAACTCACCCTGACCTCTGCCAAATCAGAGCTCGATACCATCTGGAAAAGAGAAGTCCTGACCCCCTACCGATCCGGTCTGGACAAGCGTTATCCCCTGTTTGACAGCCCCTGGGATGCGACGCTGGCCGATTTCAGCCGCTTTTTTGCACCAAACGGCACCATCGACCGCTATTTCCAGGAGCACATCCAGCCTTTTGTCGATACCAGCCGTCCGGTGTGGCGACAAGAGGCCATGGATGATCAGGGCATGGGGCTGAATAGGTCTGTGCTGGAACAATTTCAAAATGCGGATAGGATTCGCCGGGCTTTTTTTGTTGCCGGCGCCACGTCCCCGACCCTTGAATTCGAACTGCGCCCGCTGGCCCTGGATGAAAGAATTGCCGCCTTCCGCATGAACATGCAGGGGCACCCCCTTCTCTACAGCCATGGTCCCATTCGGTCGACACACTTTACCTGGCCGGGTCCCGACACCGACCGGGGTGTCAGGCTGACCTATCAGACACTGGACGGACAGGAATTCTTCGATGTTGCCGAAGGTCCCTGGGCTCTGTTTCGAATTCTGGACCAGGCCCGGGTGGAGGCAACCTCGGTGCCGGACCGGTTTCGGATTACGTTCCACAAAAGAGGCTACCAGGCCCGATTCGAATTGAGGGCCAGCAGCGCCGACAACCCTTTCATGCTGTCCGCCCTGAAGCAGTTTCGTTGCCCGGAGGGATTATGATGTCCGAAACGCTGATGCCGGGCGTTCCAGGCATGTTTGGAAAACTGCCCGCAGTGGGTGATTTCGTCTCGCGGCGATTGCCATCCGCTTTTGTCAGCACCTGGGACGCCTGGATCCAGGAGGCGCTGTCCATCAGCCGTCAACAATTGGCGGGCGACTGGCTGGATATCTACCTGACCAGCCCCATATGGCGATTCGTCATGGCTTCCGGCAGTTGTGGCAACAGGGCGTCGGCCGGCATTCTGATGCCCAGCGTGGACAAGGTGGGACGCTATTTTCCGTTGACCCTGGCCGCCATGGTGGATGAGCGCATGGATCTGCCCTATCTGTTCACCACCCAAGCGGGATGGTTTGAAGCCCTGGAAGCGCTGGCGCTGGGTGCCCTCGAAGTGGATTGCCAACTGGACGATTTTGACCGTCAATTGCAACAGCGGCGGCTCAAGCCGCTGCCAGGGGATGATGACAAGCCCTTGCCTGTGCCTTGGAAGGAGCCAGACGCCGGCCGGCCCCCCATCCGAATCGAAATGCAAACACTGACCCACATGCCGCAGGCCTTAAAAGAACTGACCATCTGCCTGCTTGAGCGTCATTATGCCCAATACAGCATGTGGAGCACCGACGGATCCGATCTGTTAGAACCGTCCCTGCTGATCTACCGCGGGTTGCCGCCGGCGAGTGATTTTTCCGGGTTTCTTACCGGTGACTGGCAAACATTTGGTGGAACGCAACCCGTTTGTATTTCACCCTTCTTGTTTGATGGTGAAGACACCCCCAAACAATCAGTCCAACCGGCAGGCCACAGCCACGCAGCCGATCCGGTACGGTGGCACGGCGTTGGGCTCAGCCACGTTGGTACGGTGCGCGAGTTGAACGAGGATGCCTTCCTGACAAGGCCGGAGGCCGGGATCTGGGCGGTTGCCGACGGCATGGGCGGCCACCGGTCCGGTGATGCGGCCAGCCGGGCGATCATTGAGGGATTGCGCGGTGTTGAATCAACCGGAAGCATTGAAACCCTGATCGCCGATGTGAGCGACTCGCTTCAGACGACCAACACGGACCTGATCAACCGCGCCCAGCACTTCGAGGATGGCCAAATCATGGGCAGCACCGTGGTGGTCCTCCTGGCTGCGGGCAGCGACTGCGCCACCTTGTGGGCGGGAGACAGCCGGCTTTACCGATACCGGCAGGGGCGGCTGTCCCAGCTGACGCACGACCATTGTGAAAATACTGAAGGATTGGCCCCAAACCCGACGACACCGACAGATGCGAACACCAGTAATGTTATCACGCGGGCATTGGGAGGGGATCAAGACCTGCAATTGGACATCATCCGGTTTCAAGCCATGCCCGGAGATCAGTACCTGCTTTGTTCCGACGGTCTGGTAAAAGCCGTCAAGGCGCATGAGATCGACAGCGTGCTTGCCAAGAACGACCCCGATACATGCGCCCGGGACCTGATCGACCTGGCCCTGGAAAAGAATGCGCGGGACAATGTGACCGTGATTGTCACCCGCATCGATGCGCGCTGAACAATCAGACAAGTCAAAAAACGAACATGACCCTATTCAAAAAAAAGAATGATCCTGAATCGTCGGACGGCCCGCCGGCGATATCGTATGTGATCGACATTGAACGAATCCTGGTGCATATCGCCCCCGATGCCCCCTCCGGAATGGAGGACCTTGGCCAGACCGTTGACTATGTGAATCTCGAAAACGAGACCAAAGGCACACCGGAACAGGTGATCGGCAAAGAAGTGGTTCAGGAAGCCAAGCCTCCGGATTGGCAACGTGTCCAAAAAAACGCCTTTGCCCTTCTAACCCGATCTCATGATCTGCGCATCGCGATGTTTCTCATCCGCGCCATGCTGCATAACCATGGTCTGCCAGGGCTTTACACCGGCCTCGAACTGCTCAGCGGTCTTGTTGACGACTACTGGGAAACCCTTTATCCAAGGCTTGATCCTGCCGATGGCAACGACCCCATGGAGCGGATCAATATCCTGTGGGCGCTGAGCGAAGGTGAGGACATCATCATCCCCCTTAAAAATGCCTGCCTGTTCTCACCCCATCCGGCGATCACCATTGCTTTGCGTGATATTCACATCGCCAGCGGGAAAATCACCCTCAACCATGATGCAGACAGCCAATCGGCCCTCAGCCTGCCGATGATCGAAAAAGCCTTCAAGGACTGCGATGTCAGCACCCTGGAATCCAACCGCCAAGTGATCCATCAGTCCATGGACAGCCTGTTGCAGCTTGAAAACGGGTTGGCGGAGCGGGTCGGCCCTGAACACGCCCCTGAGTATGAGGAATTGAAATCCATGCTTAGGGAAATGGCAGCATTTTTTGACATGCATCTGCCTGAACCAAAGCCGTCCAAATCCTCAACGCGGCCGGCCCCCGCCCCCACCGATCCCCCCCAGGATGCCGCACCGGTCGATGAACAGCCGGCAACATCAACATCAACGGGAAAAACCATGCAAACCATTTCCAGCCGACAGGACGTGATCCACGCATTGGATCTGATCTGTGCCTATTATGATCGCCAAGAGCCGGCCAGCCCGGTCCCCCTGCTGCTAAAGCGTGCACGCCAGCTGGTTGAAAAAAATTTTATCGAAATCGTCCAGGATCTGGTGCCCCAGGCCAGCGATCAGATCAAGTCGCTTTTCGGCGACTATCCGGAGGGTGAGTAATGATTGTCGGCCTGTTTGCTCGGGCAGAATGGCCATTTTTTCTGGATGGGCACTAACCAGTAACCCAAGGAGGTAAGGACATGGCAACCAGTAGTCAAAAATTCATCGGCCGCAACAGACCGCCCCGTGTACAGATTGAGTATGATGTGGAGTTGTACGGTGCAGAGAAAAAAGTTCAGATTCCTTTCGTCATGGGGGTCATGGCGGACCTTTCCGGCAAGCCCAAGCCGGATGATCCCGTCGTGCCGGTGGACGACCGCGAATTTTTGGAAATCGACGTCGACAATTTCAACGATCGGCTCAAAGCCATGAAGCCGCATGTCGCCTTCGATGTTCCCAATGCCCTGACCGGAGAGGGGAACCTCAAGGTCGACCTCACATTTGAGAGTCTGGACGACTTTTCTCCGGAAGCTGTCGCGCGCAAAGTGGAAGGCGTTAAAGAACTGCTGGAGGCAAGAACCCAACTGGACAACCTGTTGACCCACATGGATGGGAAAAGCGGCGCCGAGGAACTGATCGGCAAACTGATCAATGACCCGTCCATGCTGCAGGCACTCACGGCTGCGGCCAAAACTGAAGCATCCGATGCCGACGATTCGTCAACGGAAGAGAAAACCGACCAGGAGGAATAGACCATGGCTGATGAGCAAAATCTGGAACAACCCCAGGCCGAAGCCGATGCGCCGGTTTCCGAGGCCAGTGAGTTTTCACAACTCTTGCAAAAGGAGTTCAAGCCGAGAACCGATCGGGCCCAGGAGCAGGTTGAAAAAGCGGTGCGCACACTCGCCGAATATGTTCTCAAGGATGTCAACCTGGTGTCCGCCGACGTCATCCGAACCATTGAGGCCATCAAGTCGGAAATCGACAACAAACTGACCGAGCAGGTCAACCTGATCATGCACCATGATGAATTTCAGAAAATTGAAAGTGCCTGGCGCGGCTTGCATTACCTTGTCAACAACACAGAGACCGACGACATGCTGAAAATCAAAGTCATGAATATCAGCAAGGCCGAGCTGGCCGGCACGCTCAAAAAATTCAAGGGCACGCGCTGGGACACCAGCCCCGTTTTCAAGAAGATTTACGGTGCCGAATACGATCGCATGGGCGGTGAACCCTATGGCGCGCTGGTGGGAGACTATTACTTCGACCACAGCCCGCCGGATGTGGAACTGTTGGGTGAAATGGCCAAGATCGCCGCTGCCGCGCATGCCCCTTTTATCTCCGCCGCATCCCCGTCGGTCATGCAAATGGATTCCTGGGCCGAGCTGTCGGCGCCCGCGGATCTGTCAAAAAAGTTCAGAGATGCGGATTACGCCCCCTGGCGCTCCCTGCGTGAATCCGATGACGCACGCTATATCGGCTTGACCATGCCACGCTTTCTGGCCCGGCTGCCCTACGGTGCCAAGACCGATCCGGTAGAGGCATTCGATTTTGAGGAAGACACAGACGCCGCGGATACCGGCAAATACGTCTGGGCCAACTCGGCCTATGCCATGGCGGCCAATATCAATCGGGCCTTTAAATTCTACGGCTGGTGTTCGCGTATTCGCGGTGTCGAATCCGGCGGTGCCGTAGAGGGGCTGCCGGTTCACACCTTCGCCACCGATGATGGCGGCGTGGACATGAAGTGCCCCACGGAAATCGGCATCGGGGACAGGCGGGAAGCCGAATTGGCCAAGCTGGGCTTCATGCCCCTGATCCACCGTAAGAATTCGGATTTTGCGGCCTTTATCGGCGCCCAGTCACTGCAGCAACCCGCCGAATATGACGACCCGGATGCCACGGCCAACGCCAATCTGGCCGCCCGGATGCCCTATCTGTTCGCCTGCTGCCGTTTCGCGCACTACCTGAAATGTATTGTCAGGGACAAAATCGGATCATTCAAAGAGCGCGATGAGATGCAACGATGGCTTCAAAAATGGATCATGCAGTATGTTGATGGTGATCCGGCCAACTCCAGCGAGACGACCAAGGCCAAAAAACCGCTGGCCGCGGCAGAAGTAACCGTGGAAGAAGTGGAAGGCAATCCCGGGTACTATACTTCCAAATTTTATTTGCGGCCTCACTACCAGCTTGAAGGCTTGACTGTTTCTTTGCGGTTGGTGTCAAAACTGCCATCCGTAAAGAACTAACCATAAAGAAAGAGAGGATATCATGGCAGTAGACATTACTTTAAAAATCGATGGTGTCGATGGAGAATCCAAAATCGATGGACATGAGGATGAGATCGATGTGCTGGCCTGGAGCTGGGGCTTGTCGCAATCCGGTTCCATGCATGTCGGCGGTGGCGGTGGTTCCGGCAAGGTCAACGTCCAGGATGTTTCCATCACCAAGTATGTTGACAAAGCCTCGACCAACCTGCTTCGCAAATGTTGCGATGGCGAGCACCTGACCGAAGCGGTCCTTTCCATTCGCAAGGCGGGCAAGAATCCGATTGACTATGTAACCATCACCATGTCACCGGTTCTGGTCACGTCGGTCAGCACCGGTGGAAGCGGTGGGGAGGATCGGCTGACGGAAAACATCACCTTGAATTTTTCCAAGGTGACCTTCAGCTACACCCCACAGAAAGAGGACGGCTCCGCCGACGCAGCCATCGACCTGACTTGGAACATTGAAACCAACAAAGAAGGCTAACGACGGCCATTAACAACAAACAAGGGGTGACTCATGCTCGCAGAAACCTATTTCCGTGAAGGCAACCTAAGCGGTGCACTGGATGAACTGCAGAATCAAATCCGCAGTCACCCCGACAACAGCCGGTACCGCATTTTTCTCTTTCAGCTCCTGGCCATATTGGGACAGTGGGAACGGGCCTTGAACCAGTTGAACGTGCTGGAAGATATGGAGGAGAAAGCCTGGTCCATGGTAGGCCCCTACCGCGAGGCCATCCGTTGCGAGGTATGGCGGTCAGATACGTTTGCCGGCCGTCGCAAGCCCTTGATATTCGGAGACCCGCCGCAGTGGATCGCCTATCTTCTGGAGGCCTTGCGGCTGACGGCCGAGACCCGCCATGAAGAAGCCAGGACGCTGCGCGATCAGGCCTTTGACATGGCCTCTGAGCGCAGCGGCACGATCAACGACCAGCCCTTCCAATGGATTGCCGATGCCGACACGCGTCTGGGACCAATACTCGAAGTCATCCTCAACGGTCGCTATTTCTGGATTCCTTTCGAGCAGATACAGGCAATACAGATTGCCGGGGTGGAGGATCTGCGGGACCTGGTCTGGTTACCGGCGCATTTTACCTGGATCAATGGCGGCGACGCCTTCGGCCTGATCCCCTCCCGGTATCCCGGATCCGAGGCCTCCGAAGACCCGGCGTTTCAAATGGCGCGCAAGACCGAATGGACCCTGCCCGCGGACACCATGTACCATGGTACGGGGCAACGGATGCTGACCACCGACCAGGATGATTATCCACTGCTGGACATCCGCACCATCATCATTGATTCATCCGCACATCAGGAACCCAATGGCTGAACTGACCCCCAAGGAACGGCTCCAGCCATCCCTTTTGGATCGGCTGAAAGACAATGCGCCCGACAAAACCACCGAGTCCCGTGAGCAGCGCATCTTGTCCCTGGCCCAGCTCAGACGCTCGGTCAGCCGCGATCTGGAATGGCTGCTCAACAGCGGATGTCTGGAAACCGTCCAAGGGCTGGAAGATTATCCCCATGTCAGGCAATCGGTACTGAACTACGGCATTCCCGATCTTACCGGCACCACGGCAAGCAATGCCGATCCCCCAACGCTGGAACGTTACCTGAAACAGGCCATCCTGGCATTTGAACCGCGAATTCTCAAGCATTCACTCAAGGTGAAAGCCAAAGCTTCCGCCAAGCACAACCAGATCATCTTCGAAATCGAGGGAGAGCTCTGGGCGCAGCCGCTGCCAGAGCATCTTTTTTTGAAAACGATTTTGGATCTTGAATTAGGCAAGGTAGAGATCCAAACCTAAGACAGGCAACAATGAATCCTGAACTTCTCAAATACTACAATCGTGAGCTGCAGTATATGCGCGAGATGAGCGGCGAATTCGCCGAGGAATTTCCCAAGATCGCCAATCGTCTGGGGCTGAATTCCTTTGAATGCGCCGATCCTTACGTCGAGCGATTGCTGGAAGGGTTCGCCTTTCTGGCCGCCCGCGTGCAATTGAAAGTGGATGCCGGATTTCCGCGATTTACCCAGCATCTTCTGGAGATGGTTTACCCGAATTATCTGGCGCCGGTGCCCTCCATGGCCATCGTCCAATTGACACCGGATCTGAATGATACGTCCCTGCAAAACGGTGTCACGATTCCCCGCGGATCCCAGATGCGCAGCCAGATCGGCAAAGGCGAGCAGACCGCTTGCAACTATTCAACAGCCCATGACGTTACCCTGTGGCCGCTGCAGCTTTTCGATGCCGAGTATTTACCGAACGCCAGTGCCGTCGCCAATCTGGGTGTTACGGTAAGGCCGGGCATGAAAGCCGGGCTGCGCCTGCGCCTGGCCTGTACTGCCGGGCTGCAATTTTCTCATCTGCCCCTGGATCGTCTGGCCCTTTACCTGCGCGGCAGTGAGGTGGCCGTGCATTTGTATGAGCAGTTGATGGCCAACACCATCGACTGTGTTGTTCAATGGGGTCGGCGGTCGGCCACACAGGGCTTTTCGATCGGTGCATCGGCGGTTCGTCCCATGGGATTTGACGATAAAGAGGCCCTGCTCCCCTTCACGCCGCGCGAATTTTGTGGCTATCGGTTTCTGCAAGAGTATTTCACCTTCCCCGAACGGTTTTTATTTGTGGACGTATCGTCGCTTCAGCAGGCCATTTGCCGATGCGAGGAAAGTGAACTGGATCTGATTTTTGTGTTTGACCGCAGCCATGCGCAGCTTTCCGCCGACCGGGACGTTTCCTGTGTGAACCTGTTCTGTACACCGGCAGTCAATCTTTTCTCTAAACGCGCCGATCGCATTCACATGACGCCCCGGACCACAGAGTATCACATCGTACCGGATCGGACGCGGCCCATGGATTTTGAAGTGTACGGTGTGGGCGAGGTGCTGGGGTTCGGTCCCCGGGCCGAACCGGAGGTCGAGTTTCTCCCCTTCTACGCGGTCAGGGATCGGTCTGCGCCCAGACAACGGCACGCATACTATACCCTGTATCGTGAACAGCGGCGGCTTTCCACCAAACAGCGCCGGTACGGTGCCCGCTCCAGCTATATTGGCAGCGAGACCTACATCTCACTGGTGGATGCCCTGGAGGCCCCTTACAGCAGCAATCTGAAGCAAATCGGCTTGGAGCTGCGTTGCACCAACCGGGACCTGCCGTTGCATATGCCCATCGGCGCCGGAAACACTGACTTCACGCTGCAAACCGGTGCCCCCGTGGAATCGATCCGGTGCCTGAGCGGACCAACCCGCCCCAAAGGCTCGAATTGGAGCAAGGATACCGCCTGGCAGGCGATCAGTCATCTGAGTCTCAACTACCTGTCGTTGATCGATAATGATCGCGAGCAGGGCGCCGCTGCACTGCGCCAGATCCTGATGCTTTACGCGGATATGGGTGAGCCCACGGTCAGGAAACAAATTGACGGCCTGCTTTCCATCCGGTCCCGTCCGGTGGTCAGGCGGATGCAAACCGCCGGGCCGATCACGTTCGGCCGGGGGCTTGAGCTTAGTCTGCGGTTTGACGAGTCGGCCTTCGAAGGCAGCGGTGTGATTCTTTTGGGAACCGTCCTGGAACAGTTTTTTGCCCGCTACGTGAGTATCAACACATTTACGGAAACGGTGATCGAATCCATCGATCGAGGAGAAATCAAGCGATGGCCGGCACGGATCGGGACACGGCATACGATATAGACCGGCATTTTTCTAAACTGGCGCAAAGGCCCCATGAATTCGGGCTCTTTTCGTTCCTGCGGCGGATCGAATGCCTATACCCGGAAAGGCCTCGGCTGGGAGAATCGCAGCACCCGTCCCAGGATCCGATCCGCATCGGCCAGGAACCCGCGACGACCTTCGAGCCGGCCAACCTGACGGCATTCAGCCCCGCCCAGGGCGATAAGCCGCATCGCCTGACCATCCGCTATCCGGGATTGCTCGGGCCCAACGGACCGCTGCCCCTGCATTTTACCGAGCACGCCAGGCATCGCCTCGATCGTCACCAAGATGCGACCTTTATACGGTTCCTGGATATCTTTCACCACCGCATGGTATCGCTTTTTTACCGGGCCTGGGCCAACAATGAACCCACCGTCAGCTTTGACCGGCCCCATGCAGACCGATTTTCCGGCTATATCGCTGCCCTGGCCGGCATCGGCATGTCCGCCTTGCGCAACCATGACGAAATCGACGATCTGACCAAGTTCTTCTACTGTGGACGATTTTCTTCACAGACCAAAAGCGCACAGGGACTGGAGGATATTTTAGGAGATTACTTCCAGATGCCGGTACGCATCGAGTCCTTTGTCGGCGAATGGCTGAAACTGCCTGAGGAAAGCCGTTGCCGCCTGGGACGCAATCCGGCAAATGGAACACTGGGCGACTCGGCTGTTCTGGGGGGACGGGTCTGGGCGTGTCAGTTTAAGTTTCGGGTCATCGTCGGCCCCATTGACAGGGAGCAATATGAGAGTCTGCTGCCGGTAGGCAAGCGCATCCGGCGTCTGATCGCCATCGTGAGAAATTATATCGGGGATGAACTGGCCTGGGATCTGAAACTGATATTAAAGCGCGAATCCGTGCCCGCCGCCAGGCTTTCCGCGACATCTCGCCTGGGCTGGACCACCTGGCTGGGAAAAAGACCCCATGCCGTCGATGCTGATGATCTGGTGATCGATACCTTTAATATCATCCACCGGGCTCCAAGGGAGGCTTTTGATGACTGAGATCAGCCGTAATGCTTTGTTTGGTAAACTCAACAGCCTGGCCTATCAGGCAATCGAAAGCGCCACCACATTTTGTAAACTGCGCGGCAATTCGTATGTGGAGCTGGTGCACTGGCTGCATCAGATCCTGCAAATGCAGGACTCGGATCTGTCGCGCATCATCAGGCATTTCGAGCTCAATCCGGCGGCCCTGGCCCGGGACATGACCGATGCGCTGGATCGCTTGCCCCGCGGCGCGTCCAGCCTGCAGGATCTGTCCTCCCATGTGGACGAAGCCGTGGAGCGCGGCTGGGTTTACAGCACCCTGATGTTCGGCGATGCTCGGGTGCGCACCGGCCATCTTCTGGTCGGCATCCTTAAAACCGCCGGCCTGCGCCGTGCCTTGGAAGGCATTTCAAAAGAATTTGCCAAAATCAACCTGGACACCCTGACCGCCCGATTCCAGGATATTGTTTCCGGCTCACCGGAAGACCGGCTGGCCGCCACGGACGGCAGTCAATTGGACGCAGCGGCCGCCCCTTCCGTTGGGGGCCCGATGGCCCCGGCCGCCTTGGGCAAGCAGGAGGCCCTCCAGCAGTTTTCCACCGACCTGACCGAGAAAGCGCGAAAAAACGAAATCGATCCCATCGTGGCGCGCGATGAAGAAATTCGGCAAATCATCGATATTCTCATGCGTCGCCGGCAAAACAACCCCATCCTGACCGGTGAAGCCGGTGTGGGCAAAACCGCCGTGGTCGAGGGCTTTGCCCTGCGTATCGCCGCCGGTGACGTGCCCCCGCCGCTGCAGAACGTCACCTTGCGCGCGCTGGATGTGGGGTTGCTCCAGGCCGGTGCCAGCTACAAGGGAGAATTCGAAAAACGCCTGCGCCAGGTGATCGATGAGGTTCAGGCATCGCAAGCGCCGATCATTCTTTTCATCGACGAAGCCCACACCCTGATCGGGGCCGGTGGCACGGCAGGCACCGGCGATGCGGCCAACCTGCTCAAACCGGCCTTGGCGCGGGGCACCCTGCGAACGGTGGCGGCCACCACCTGGACGGAGTACAAGAAGTATATCGAGAAAGATCCGGCGCTGACGCGGCGCTTTCAGGTCGTCCAGATCAATGAACCCGGTGAAAAAAAAGCCGTCCTGATGATGCGCAGCATGGCATCGGTGATGGAAACACACCACCGGGTGCAGGTGCTCGACGAGGCCCTGGAAGCATCGGTCAGCCTGTCCCATCGTTACATCCCGGCCCGGCAGTTGCCGGACAAGTCCGTGAGTCTGCTGGACACCGCCTGTGCGCGGGTGGCCATCAGCCAGCATGCCATTCCCCCGGAGATTGATGATTGCCGCAAACGGATCGGTTTTCTGGAAACCGAACTTGCGATTATCGACCGCGAAAGCCGCGTGGGCATCGATACAAAGGACCGGCATGCAGCGGCCAGTCAAAAGCTGGACGCTGAACAGGAACGCCTGCAAACGCTCGAAGCCCGATGGGAGGAGGAAAAGGACCTGGTCGATCAAATCCTTGCCATTCGCCAAAACCTGCGCGAAACCACCGGCCAGGTGGACAGCACTGTCGATGATGAGCAAACCATACCGGAACCGGAAACAGCCGATACGCCGGCGGTGGATCATGAGGCCCTGCGTGAATCACTGCTCGCCCTGCAGGCCGACCTTCAGACCCTGCAGGGTGAATCGCCGCTGATCCTGCCGACCGTGGACGCCCAGTCCGTGGCCAGCGTGGTGGCCGACTGGACTGGCATTCCCGTGGGCCGCATGGTGAAAAATGAAATCGATACGGTTCTGAACCTGGCCGATATCCTTAACCGACGCATTCTCGGCCAGCGCCATGCCCTGGAGATGATCGCCAGCCGCATCCAGACCTCGCGGGCCAATTTGGATAATCCTGGCAAACCGATCGGTGTTTTTCTGCTGGCTGGGCCGTCGGGGGTGGGCAAGACCGAAACGGCCCTGGCCCTGGCCGAGGCGCTTTACGGCGGCGAGCAGAACGTGGTGACGATCAACATGAGTGAATTCCAGGAGGCCCACACCGTTTCGACCCTCAAGGGCGCGCCTCCCGGTTACGTGGGCTACGGCGAGGGCGGTATTCTCACCGAAGCCGTACGCCGCAAACCGTACAGCGTGATTTTGCTCGATGAAGTGGAAAAGGCCCACAGCGATGTACACGAGATCTTCTTTCAGGTGTTTGACAAAGGCTGGATGGAAGACGGTGAAGGACGCTTTATTGATTTCAAAAACACCTTGATCTTGCTGACCACCAATGTGGGCACGGATCTGATCATGAATATGTGCAAGGATCCGGACCTTTATCCCGAACCGGAAGGTCTGGCCAAGGCCCTGCGCAAACCCCTGCTGGATGCATTTCCCGCCGCCCTTCTGGGACGCCTCGTGTCCATTGCCTTTTATCCCTTGTCCAATGCGGTGCTGGGCGACATCGTACGCCTGCAGCTGGGACGGATTCAACAGCGGATCCAGGACAATCACAAGATCCCGTTCACCTTTGACGACGAGGTCATTGCCCATATTGTCAGCCGCTGCACGGAACTGGAAAGCGGCGGGCGCATGATCGACGCAATCCTGACCAATACCGTACTGCCGCGGGTCAGCCGGGAAATCCTGACCGCTCTAATGGAAGGCCGCAGCATCGCACGCACCCATCTTTGCATGGATGAGGAAAAGGCTGGTTTTGCCTACGCCTTTGATTAATGGCCACGACAGATTGAAAAAAAGAAGCATCCAAAGAAAGAATACGCAAACAATGCGCATTGTAAAAATGGCTAAAAAAAAGCGATATATTCTGTTATGTTTGATCATGCTTTTAGCGGGATGCGGCCTGTTCAAGAAAAAGAAGCCCCCCCCACCGCCGGAGCCGACCCGTGTGGTCATCCAATTTGAGGCCACAGCAGATATCAATCCCAATGCCGAGGGTCGCAGTTCCCCCTTATACGTTCATATCTACCAGTTACGGTCCTATTCTGATTTTGGCAAGGCAGGCTTTTTTTCTCTGTATGACAAGGCCGATCAGGTTCTCGGCAAGGCGCTGATCGACCAGCAGGAAATATTGTTGAAGCCGAATGAGAAACGCACGGTGTTCTTTGAAACCCCGGATGATACCCAGACCATCGGATTAGTGGGATTGTTCATGGAATACATCACCGCCAAATGGAAGACGGCGGCAGGCGTTCAAGCCAACAAGACCACGGTTATCAATGTTACTATCGATGGCACGGGAATCATGGTTAGATAATCGAAAAAAGGGTGGGCCATGACCACACTACAATCAGAACGGGCGATTGAAATCATTACGCCGTTAGGCGATGATGTATTGCTGTTCCACCACATGACCGCCACCGAATCCTTGGGTCGTCTGTTCCAGTTCGACCTTGACCTGTTGAGCAGTGATCCCAATATCAACTTCGACAAACTGCTGGGGCAAAACGTCACTGTCAGACTCGAACTGCCCGATGATCAAATACGGTATTTCAACGGATTTGTGAGCCGTTTCAGCCAGGAAGGCAGCTTTGATGATTTCAATGCCTACAGCATGACCCTTCACCCATGGCTGTGGTTTTTGACGCGCACTGCCGACTGCCGGATCTTTCAGGCGATGACCGTACCGGACATCATCAAACAGGTGTTCCGGGACCACGGCTTCACCGACTTCGAGGAGGCGCTGGGCGGTGAGTACCGGAACTGGACCTATTGCGTCCAGTACCGGGAGACGGATTTCAATTTCGTCAGCCGGCTCATGGAACAGGAAGGCATCTACTACTACTTCAAACACGAAGCAAACCGCCACATGCTGGTGCTGTCCGATTCGGTCAGCTCCCACGATCCTTTCCCCGGCTACGAGAAGATCCCTTACTTTCCGCCGGACCAGCACCTGATCCGCGAAAAGCATCATATTCACGAATGGACCATTTCCCGTGAGGTCCAACCCGGGGTGTACGCCCTGACCGAGTATGATTTTGAAAATCCCAAGGCCAACCTCATGGTAAAATCGGCCATTTCCCGCAACCATGCTCAGTCAAGCCTGGAAATTTTCGACTACCCCGGCGAATATGTCACCGCCGGCGAAGGCGACACCTATGTCAACGCCCGCATCCAGGAAATGCAGGCCGAATACGAACAGGCGCAAGGCCAAGCCAATGCCCGCGGCCTGGCGGTGGGCAGCCTCTTTCAGCTTACCGATTATCCGCGCGAGGACCAGAATCAGGAATACCTGGTCGTATCGGCGACCTATGAACTGGAATCCGACGCCTATAGTTCCGGATCATCCAGCGGCTCGGAAGACGTCTACACATGCAGTTTCACCGCCTTGAGCAGCAAACAGCAGTTCCGCGCTGAACGGACCACCCCCAAACCACTGGTCCAGGGCCCGCAGACCGCCGTTGTAGTGGGGCCGTCAGGCGAGGAGATCCACACCGACAAATTTGGCCGGGTGAAGGTTCAGTTTCACTGGGACCGTTATGGGAAAAAGGACCAGAACAGTTCCTGCTGGGTACGCGTGGCCCAGCTCTGGGCCGGCACCCAATGGGGCGGCATCCACATCCCCCGCATGGGCCAGGAGGTAATCGTCGAGTTTCTCGAAGGTGATCCAGACCGGCCGATCATTACCGGCCGGGTGTACAACAACGACAACATGCCGCCCTACGAACTTCCTGCCAACGCTACCCAGAGCGGGATCAAGAGCCATAGTTCCAAGGGAGGGAGCGCGGATAATTTTAATGAACTGCGGTTTGAGGACAAAAAGGGGGAAGAACTGGTTTATATCCATGCCGAAAAGGATCAAGCCAGGGTGGTGGAAAATGATGAGGCGATTCAAGTCGGTAATGACAGGGCTGAAACCATTGGACGGGATCGGAGTCTGGAGGTTGGGCGGGATAAGTCGGAAACGGTGCAACGAGATAAATCAATCAGTGTAGTGGGCGCGCATAGTGAGCAAATACAAAAAAGCATGTCGGTGAATGTAGGCTCCAATCTTACTGAATTTGTCGCCATAAACTATGCTGAAACGGTGGGTGCGGCAATGGAACTGACAGTTGGTGCTGCTTTGGCGGTTACTGTGGGCGCAGCAATGACTGAAACGGTGGGTGCGGCAATGATTGAAACTGTTGGGGCGAATAAAGACCAATCAATTGGCAGCAATTTAATGAGAAACGTCGGAAAAAGTGCAACAGAATCGATCGGGGAAAATCTTACGGTAAGGATTGGAAAGGATTGCAAAGAAACAATACAAGGCGAGCATCATGAGTCCGTTAAAAAAGATTACATGCTTCAGGCAAAGAAAATTTTAATAACTGCAAAAGATCAAATTGCCTTAAAATCAGGCAAATCAGAGATTATTCTGAACAAAAATGGCGACATAATGATTAAAGGGAAGAAAATTAATATCAAAGGAAGCGGCGATGTAATCATCAAGGGAAGCAACATTAAGGGGAACTAAAAATGCAATCCAACATTTCAAGGTTAAGATTACAAAACAATAAAGAAGCATATTTCTCAAAAGATAATTGTGTGGGCACGCTAACAGAGGTTGATGGAATGGGACACCCAGTTGTTGATTTTCCCGGCAACCTCAATGGCCCGCTGACTGCGCGCACGCTTGTGCAAATTCCACTTCAAAGTAAATATCCAGATAACTATCCGCAGTCTGTTTTATTGATTTTTGAAAACAGCGACCCCCGGTTTCCAATTATCGCGGGCTTTGTTCATGAAACCTTGCATTCGGACAACAATGAACTTTCATTTCCCTTGCCTCCTTCCGATCCAAAGGAGTTGATTGTCGACAAAAAACGTATTTTATTCAATGCGTATGAAGAGGTTGTGATTCGTTGCGGGAAATGCTCCATCAATATGCAAAAAAACGGCAAAGTAGTGATGAAAGGCGTGCAAATAACAAGTCGGGCATCTCAAGCCAACAAAATACGTGGTGCGACCGTAAACATCAACTAATTTCAATAAAATATCTTGTTACCCTTGCCACCGTTAAACGCACATACAAAATGAGGATAATCATATGGGCGTTACCGTAGGCGTAAACAACCTGTCCGTTGTACACAAATCAAGCAATGGCGTCACCATTGCCTTTCCAGATGTATGCAAAACCCCGAGCCCTGCGGGTCCGATTCCAATCCCCTACCCCAATATCGCCAAATCGTCTGATACGGCCAAAGGAACCAAAAAAGTAAAATGTGATGGGAATTCAGTTTGCGTCAAAGACTCAAACTTTAGCATGAGTACTGGTGATGAAGCCGGAAGCGCTGGCGGAGGGGTTGCATCGAACAAGATAAAGGGCAAGGCTGAATTTGTTAACTCCTCATTTGATGTCAAGTTTGAAGGCAAAGGTGTTGCACGCGCATTTGATTTGATGCTTCACAACGACAAAAATACGCCTCCTTTTCCTTTACTTCAAGGGCCGATAATCGCCATACCGAGTGATGAAAAACCGGTGTGTCTAATCTGCGACAAACCCATGGATTGAGAAATGTATATTAATGAGTCATCCGGAAATCGACAATAAAACAAAATTTCACTTTGAATTCCTGCCGCTTGCCGATGAAAACGGAAGCCCGTTAATTGTCCCGACAGTTAAAGCAACATACCAAATAAGACATGATGCACCGCCAATCCTTGCAGAAAAGCAAACGCCGTTAAATATTGGAGGCGAGTATTGGGGTAATCCTGATTCTTCCAGTTACAAATACGAGCCTGAAATCGCCTTTAATAAACTTGCAACGGATGTCGTATTGATCGGTCATGCCCATGCACCAAATGTGGGTGCAACATATGTCGACGTCGGTATCCAGCTCGGACCGATTCAGAAAACGGTTCGGGTTACTGGGGATCGATTCTTTATTAAGCGTTCGGGCAACTCAACCCTATATGGTCCTAAGGCTTTTGAAAAAATACCACTGGTTTATGAGCGTGCCTTTGGCGGCTGGGACCGCAGTCATCCGAATCCCGACAAGCATACGTTTGATCCCCGCAATCCTGTGGGCGTAGGATTTGGATATCCCAATGGCAAAACCAAGGGGCCGATCCGGATTCCCAATATCGAGGACCCGAAAAGGCCTTGGAAACGATGGGGCGATCGGCCGCCGCCAGCCGGGTTCGGTTTTATTGCACCCCAGTGGCAGCCGCGTGCATCTTTTGCCGGCACTTACGACAAAAAATGGAATGACACCCGTAAACCGCTTTTACCCGTTGATTTTGATCGCCGCTTTTTTAACGCAGCTTCTCCTGGCATGGTTGCACCCGGTTACCTGCGCGGAGATGAGTCCGTCACCATCATCAATGCCTCACCATCCGGAAGACTCTCTTTTCATCTGCCGGGCGTGTCGCCGCCCTGGTGTGGCATTGAGTTGAAGGAAGGTAAAAAGGAGATCTTACAGATGCAACTCGACACCGTCATCATCAATACGGATGAGAACCTGATGTTTCTCCTGTGGCGGGCCCATTTGGTGGTGCCCAATGGGCCGCATGATGTGCTGACCATTGAAATCGATACAAAAGCCATGGTCTAAGGTTTGGGCATAATCATTGCTGTCTCTGAAAGGATTTTATCCGCGTGACACCTATAGGTATCACTGCATTGGGCATGGTATGTTCAGTCGGTCACGATGTCAAAACGGCTTGTGCGTCAATACGGGCAGGAATTAAAAGAAGTGCGGATCTGCCTTATGAAGTATTGGATGAAGGATCTTTTGCAATGCAGCCCGTCGCCGGCCACCCTATTGAGAACCAATTTGAGGGCTATAAAGGGGTCGCCATTCTGGCTAAGCTTGCGTCTAAAGCGATTAAAGACCTCATCGACTACGGTTCACTATCATCCCAGGACGAGCGTTTTTGGCAACAAACCAAACTGCTGCTTTGCTATTCAGCCTCAAAAGATGAGGCGGCCGATATGGTAGATGAACTAATCAAAGATCAATTAGCACCACTTGTAGTCGCTCAAACCAATATTCCCATCGATCACAGATCGATCGGCCTAATCGATCAGGGCAATGCCGGATGTTTGATTGCTTTGGTCAAGGCTCAGCAGCTAATCGAGCAAAGTTCGCTTAAGCGGGTCATCATTGTTGGGATGGACTCCTTGGTGGATAGCGCAACGGTAGAGCGGTTAGCCGAAGATAATCGTCTTAAAACACCAGAGTCAGCGCAGGGGATGATACCGGGAGAGGCTTCAGCAGCCTTTATGGTGGAGGATATAAAAATTGCTCAGCAAAGGTCCGGTAAAATCGCCGGTTATGTGGTTGGATGTGATTACCGACACGGCGACTCCTTTTTTGAAGAGAAGCCGCTATATGGCCTGGCGCTATCTGATGCCATATACAACGCTATAAAAAAAAAACGCGCCGTCATAGAAGAAGCTGTCAATACCGTTTATGGGGACCTCAACGGTGAATATCATCGATCCATGGATTGGGGTAACGCCTTGGTGAGGCTTGAGGGAAGGCTCGGTTACACGCTAGATCGACAGATTTTTATCGCCGAGTCTATAGGTGATACAGGGGCTGCGTGCGCTGCTATTGGTATATGTTCTGCCATTCGTGGATTTGAAAGGCGCTATGCCGATGGGAACCTACAACTGGTAACTGCTACCTCAGAAAATGGGTTGGCGGCAGCAGCCCTATTAGCAAAAAAAATATCATAAATCCGGTCGTTATTGGAGTTCATATGGGCAAACCAAAACCTCATGCTGGATTTACCAAAAAAAATGAATGGCATAAAGATAAAGAGAATGGCTGCATCTATAAGCATAGAACCAAAAAAGATGACCCGTGTGATTATGCCAAAAATGGTTTTGATGATGTAGAAAACAAGAAATTTTATGCCCGTTCTATTTATAATTTGGATTATCAAGCCAGGGCCAAGTTTTTTGGCTATATAGAAGGCAATGTAGTAAACGAGCAAAAGATTCAACAACAACACATCGATGTAAAGGCCAGCCAGTATTCAGGGGAAAAGGCCAAGCCACCGGAATGGAAAAAAAAATGGAAGAAACGGTTGGCACAACCATTTGAACAGTTGGCAAAGCATGAAAAAGCCTGGGACATAAAATTTTCATATCCATATAAAGTTAAGCCTTGGTGGGGTTTGTGGGTAATTGCCCGCGCTAAAATACCCCCTGCGGAAAATTATAAGCCCAAACGTTATGGCGGATGGCATTATTTTTATCCGGTTAAGCACAATTGGCACCATATAATACCGGCAGGGGAGTTTTCCAATTTAGTTATTTCCGGAGAGAAATCTGATGACAGATGCACCCCTGAGCGCAGGGCTATGGTTGTTATCCACAAGGATATGATCGGTTGGAATATCAATAACAAAAAAAACGTAATATTATTACCCTGTGAAGAGCCCCACGCCTTTATCATGCAGCTACCGAGCCATTGTCCTTATGGGTTGCCGAATCACAATAATTACATCAATACGATAAAAAAAGAACTCGATGAGGTGCGAAAAACAATCGACAAAGCCATTACCGATGGCACATGGGAGGGCGGCCATCTGAAAGATGTTACTATCGCAAAGGACACCATCGCCAAGGCAGAAAAAAAGCTTTTTAAAAAACTGATCAAAATGAAAGATGTAAACCAATAAAGAATGAGGTCAATCCTTGATGTATTACACTTTTAACATGACCGATGACACAAGCCTCGCGTTTATCGATGAATTTGAAGGTATTACACGCCCCTGGGATTTAGATGAAGGAATAAGAATGGGACATAATTTTCCTTCGACTGTTAAAGCCTACCTCGATAAACGGTATGGTGATTTGCTTACAGACTACCTTTCCAATACTTCTGGTTTGATACCGATCAGTGAAAAGATGAAGGCAGTTTTTGAAGAGATGGGTCTAAACGAAAAACGAGTCGAATACTTGCCCTTTGAACTTTATAATTTAAAGCGCCGGAAAGTAAAAAAACAGTATTATATTGCAAATGCTTTAGAAAAAATATATTGCATCGATCAATCAGAATCTGAACTCTCCTTCAACAGTCTAAATAAAATAAATGATATTGAAGTGCTTTATCTTGAACATCGTCGAATCCCTCAAGAGAGCCATTTTTTTCGCTTGGCAGAAGCACCAAAATACATCGTTATCAGTGATGCGCTGGTCAATAAGCTCAAAACTTCCAATATTAGCGGAATGGAATTGATTCCGGAAGGGATGGACCTTTGGTAAATTCGAGTCGAAGGGCAATGATCTGGCGAGCAGTCCACTAAAAAAGTATGGATTCTAAGAGGGCATAGAACCAATGAGTTTCTCCGATCTGGCTACCGCTATATGTAATACCGAATTTAAAATAGAACAAAACCGGCAGGCATTAAGAAGCGTGATAGATTCAAACATGCTGCTTGAAATATGCGATATGTACCGCTGCATTGGCTGTGGTTCGTATCTTATGGATCTTGATAAGGATGAATTCACAAAAAATCTATATTTCAGCGGTAAATCCTACCTGTTTTTGCTGAAAAAGGTCCATTCCAAAAACCTGCCGGATCATTTGGGTTGGCGAAGCAAGGGTGATGCCTGGCTTGATGTTATTGCGATCGGTGCAACGGATTTGGCTTTGGAATTATCCGCATTCAGTGCTGATGATTGTGATGATGATCAAGGAGAAATTGAAGAGGATTTTCTATATTTTAAACTTCTCGAAGGACTTTATCTGAAAATGCTGTCTGATAAAGAGGTTAACGATATATTAAAGCAGTTTGAAGAAAGTTCTGATGGTGGTGATTCTGAACGGTTTCAGGTCATCAATTCGTTGTGCAAGAAAGATGATGCCGCTTTTGATCAATATTTTTGTGATATGATCGAAAGCTGGAAAGACAGCAATATTCATAATTACAAAATTGGCCGGCTTAATCCTTATTATTTCTTAACAATTAGTAAAATATTCATCGAAGGTTTAGCAATTATAAGACTGGCCAAGCAGTTAGGATTGACTACCGAGCCAGAATATCCTTTCATACCCGCTGATCTCATTCAACATCAGGCTATCCAATTCCCTATTGGCTTCGAACTTATCTAAAATCGGTTCATGGTTACCACTATTCGACAATTCAACATCGAACTATATCAAGAACACCTCGAAGAAGCTTCCTTTCTCTACGGACAGCGTCTTTCACTGCTGAATGATCCCGAAATCACCTGGAAGGACATCGGCGAATTCGAAGAGCGCTTCGAAGCGCACATCGACGCACTCATAGTCGGTGAAGACTTGGCGCTGGAGGTGTGTCGTACCCAAGCCAAAGAAGGCGATTTCGGCGAACTGCATGCTGCAGTCAGGGTGTTTTGCCGTCAGAACAAAGGCAACGATGTGGCCGAAGCCTGGCGAGACCTTGATATGGAAGATGAGGAACGCGGCCAGGCCATCAGCGATGCATTAAAAGACGAATGCCCGGACAGCTGGCAGGATAGCCTGGAACAGGTATTTCTGCGCGACTATTTCAATTTGATTCCTGTCGTCGCCCCTGTATTCGGTTACCGGCGGTATCAGACCGAAGAATCCCTGTTGCAGGCCCTTGGCAAAGCACCGTCGAGCGTTTTGCCCAACCTGCTATGGTCCCTTGGACGTATCGGTGGACAGGCCGCACATGCCGCCGTGCGCCCCCTGCTCGATCATGCAGAGGACTCCGTTCGTAAAAGCGCTGCAGAATGTCTGCTGCGATTGGGTGATCTTGATGTGATAAAGCAAAGCATCGTATACGCGAAGGCTGCAGATTGGCCCTTGAGGACGCTCGGGCTGGGAGGCGGTGCAGGTGCCGTCGATATGTTAATCGAGCGCGTGAAACAAGGTGGTGCAAATGAAGATTGCCTGATTTCACTGGGGCTGTTGGGCAGCCTGGCTGCAGTCAAGCCGATATACGCCTTCCTTGAAGATAAAGCCCTTTCCCGGGCCGCTGCGATCAGTCTGTATTTGATAACCGGCGCCGAATTGATCGAGGAGGTCTACATTCCTGAAGAAATTGATGAAGATGAATTGTTTGAAGAGGAGTTGGAAGCCTATTACAAGGATGGAACGGTACCGACCAGACCGGACGGGCAAGCTTTTGGTGAAACCATCATTCGCCTTTCCCAAAATCCCAACGATTGGAACAACTGGTTGAACGACAACAATTCACATTTCAATCCAAAGCTGCGCTATCGTTTGGGAATCCCCTACGCTCCATCCGGATTGCTCAAAACACTGCTATCCGAAACCAGCCCCTTCATCGCCAGACAATCAGCCATTGAAGAGTTCAAAATCCGCTATAACGCTGATTTTCCCATCGAGGCAGATATGCCGGTGGTGGCACAAGATAAAATCCTGCCTCAAGTCGCTCAATGGGTGCAAGCAAATGACCATCGTTTTCAACCCGGCGCCTGGTACTTCGCAGGTCGTCTGATACAAAGCTGATGAGTTGAAAACACCCTTCCCTTAATGACAGCCCAATCAAACATCGAAATTATCTTCGTAGCCCTTTCAGTCATCTTTGTCGGCTTGGCTTTTCAGGATTATTTACGATCGGAAGAGAAACTCACGCCCAAACGTAAAACATGGTTGAAAATCGCGTTTATTTTCTCAGGTATCGGAATTCTACTTCATGCGATAAAGCTGTTTAGCTAATTAAATTAGAATATCACTCATATACATGTTAAGCAATAGAGACTGCCCACACAATGCTATCCTTGAAAGTTTGAAACAGATCATCCCCAAACTTGCTCCTGAAAGACGGTAGGAGAAAGGTCATGCGCCGACTATCGATCATTATCAGTCTATGCGGGTTGGTCACCGCTTGTCTTGTCGGTGGCATCGCGGGAGAGCCACCTCGGCCATCGAAGCATGCCGTGCTCGACGCACTCATGAAAGCTGAAGTTACAGATTCTAAGCGGCAGTTAGTTCATCTCAGCCACACCTGTACACTGATGCTTGAAGGACAAAGATTTCCTGTGATCGATGTTCGTGAAATTGTACCGGGCGTACCCTCTCCCAGGGGCGTTAATGCTATCGTTATTCTTGATGAAAGGCTTCACGTTAAACGGGCCATCAGTTATGTAGACCAACGCCCTTTGTATTGTGCGGGTAACCAGCTCATGCTGTATGGCATGCTTGCGGTAGACAATGTGGGCGCTCAAGGCAATATTTTGACTTTTCATGACGAGGGTCAACGCATCGATGTATCCTTTGCTGAAGTGAGCGAATGGCAGGCGAGTTCCACTGATCAATTTGAATGGTGATGCCTTTAACTTGGATCACCTGCGATATATTATAATCCAATACCCTTAGGAAATTTACCACCTATGCCGCGTCGCCCCCTTTGCAGTTTTACCAACCCTGATTTCCTTTCAACACGCGGGTCTACCGGATGGCATGATTCCGGCGATCGTGTTCATCAGGTAAAAATCCCTCGCACAGGCAGGCCCTTCAGTTTCGAGCAGCCGAAAAAAAGAATTTTACTTGCAAAAAAAGGTGGCATTGCACACCCTGCGAAGCAGACTATAGCTGAACTTTTTCTGTATGATAGTGACATGGATCGTCGTGTACAGCTAAAGATAGCCAAAGGAAAGTACAATATTTCAAACCCCAAATCCGTTGTTCCAATAAATAGCTGGAAGGCGCTGGCTAAAAAGATGCTAAGCTTTTCAAGGATTGATCATCTCGTGCTGTCCTTTCATGCGTACAGCGGAGGGATGTTGATCGGTATTGAGGCCAAGGATCTCGATGCCAAAAGCGTCAAGAAACTTTTCACAAACAAGAAGGGTATTGTTACCACGAAAATAGAAAAAATTGACATCGACGGATGTAATGTCGCCGAGAACCCGACACGCATGGCAAGGTTTGCCAAATGGTTCGCTGCAAGGCAGATCTCTGCCTACACCTGGTCCCTTGTATTTCAGAGAATCAAAATCAAATTTTCGAAGGGAAATGATGAAGGTGAAATCAAAAAGATTTTAGCGCCTTACCGGAAGTTCATAATAAGCAACCTTCCGAAAGCAGCTACATTGGCCCACCGCTGCAAATCAGGGAGCCTCAGGATCGCTTTTGTGATTGCTTATGGCAGTGAAGATGGCACGCATGCCACCTTCCCTATTCCATCAAGGCAGGAAAAATACATCAAACCACTGAGTTCTGCCCGTGAAAGAAGTATCAATCTTCCCGATGTCACGAGTTTACAAAAGGAATACGACGATTCCGTTATCCAGTCTTTTGAGCATGTGACAATAAAATTAAAGGGAAACGCCAGCAGGTAGAGTGGGCACCCTACCCATCATTTACTATCATCACTTTAAACACCGCGGTAAAACGTTTACCACTGGCATATGGTTAATATTCCTAATTTTTTACTTGCCCCTTAATCTATCTATAAATGTGAAATTGGTTTCCCAATTTTTATGGCATTTAGTCAACACAGTGAAGCCCCCCACCTATTTGCAATTCCCGACAATTTGACAATCCTTTGATATAACGAGGCAATCCTGCAGGTATAAAAATTTGCATAAATTTTGCTTCTATAAAATAGAATCTATTTAATCAATACTCTCACCTACAAGAACTAGAGTGGTCACAAAGCCATTGGTCGTGTGACCTGTTTAACATCTTGGAAAAAATATTACCCGAGGTATTGCCGAAGACATAGGCAAAAGATGATGCGATTCGTACCTTTTTTGAAAGCCACCTCCGCTCAGGTTGTCCACAGCGTCATGTCAAGTGGCAGTATGTGGCTTGTAAATCGTTAAAACAAATCGCAAGTGAACCAATGTTTGAATCCCTTGACATTGATTCGGTTGAAAGAGTAATTGTCAATGGCATCACTTATTATTTACATTTTTACACACATAACTAACAATTGAATCAATTACATAATAGTCACAAGCCGGTGGCCATGTGACCTATTTAACATCAAGGTGAAAGGATGCTGTCATGAATAGGTTTTTCCATCAACGCCCAAAGGTACTCAGTGGCATGATCGGAACCCTGATCTATTGCCTCGTGGTGTTTCCGATTGTCAACACCGGCGTTTTTAACACTAAAGCCATGGCCCAGGTGATTGACACCGATGCTCTCGATGCCGAAGCTCCGAGCAAGGAAATTGCTACACTCTCGAAGGACGAAAAGAAAGCGTTGGTGGAATCGGGGGTGGCTCAATACGAACAGGGGAACTGGATCGAAGCCAGACAAACCCTCGAACAGGCCCGAGAGGTCTTTCCTGAAAATTTTGCCGTTCCCTATTATCTGGGACTGATTTATTTGAAAGAGGGCCAACGATCGGCGGCCATTGCCGAATGGCAACATTACGTGGCCATGGATCCGGAAAGCGAAAATTCCATGAAGATTCGGAAAAGCCTCACCCTGCTCCTTCGTGAACAGGCCGAGGAATATGCCCGGCGGGCCATCGCCAACGAGGCCACATTAACCGGTGTTCCGCTTGCTGAAAACACAATAGCCGTTACCCCTTTCAAGAATCTGGGGTCCGCTGATCTCGGACCTTTGGGTAAAGGGATGGCCGCCATGGTCATTCACGATTTATCCCAAGTGGGAGACCTGCAGGTGGTGGAACGAATCAAGCTGCAGGTTTTGCTTGATGAGATCAAACTTGGCGAATCGAACCTGGTTGAAACACAAACCGCCCCCCAAGTCGGTAGGCTTTTAAGGGCCAGAAATGTGACCGCCGGCACTTTGGCGGACCTGGAAAAGGAAAACCTGCAGATTGCCTCGGCGGTAGTCGATGCCGAAGATGACAAGACCATCGGGACCCAGGAAGTCCAGGGGGAATTGAAAAAGTTTTACGACTTGGAAAAAGACATCGCCTGCAGCATTGTCGAAGACCTCGGCAAAAAATGTAGTGATATGCCCAAGGCGTTTGGCAAGGTACATACCGAAAGTCTGCCTGCCTTTGTGGCTTTTTCCCAGGGGCTGGAGCATTTTGACGCAGAAGAATACGATGCGGCCCGGGATAAATTTCAGGAAGCGCTGGATGAAGATCCCGACTTTGACCTGGCTCGGGCAGCCCTGATCGCCACCCCCTACTCGGCCATGATGTTGATGTCAACTTCGCAGCTTGTATCCAGTGCCTCGGCCACCGGCGTGTCCTCGGGCGCGGCCGGTGGAGCCGTTGCCGCATCCGCAGCCGGGGGTATCTCTTTAGGCACAACGGCGGCGATTGTGGGCGGTGCCGCCCTTATCGGTGGCGGAGCGGCGGCATTGGGTGGCGGCGGTGGTGGTGATGATGGTGGTGGTTCCTCTGATGCGCCTGATGTGGCAGGGAACTGGCGAGGCACATGGACAGATTCAGACGGCAACAGCGGTGATATCGTGCTCAGTATCGAGCAAAGTGGCACCAGCCTGACAGGCAATGCCGCCGTTAATGGATCTGAATGTATTTCGACCGGCACCATCAGTGGAACCATATCAGATACCACATTGAATGTGACCATCACATCGGGAACGGACCGTGCGTCTTTTCGTGCCCCTTTCAGCGAAAACACCAGTGACATAAATGGGACTTTTGATTTTGAGGCCGGCGCCTGTGCCGGTGATACCGGAAGTTTCAGTATGACGCAAACCGAAACCGGTGGGGCTGATGTCAGCTGGTAAGCATTTCATGGCCGATGATCAATGATCTATCCGCAGGACCATCACGGAAGTCGGCAGGATGCGGCTATTAACGGCGAATCATGAACAACATACAAAGTTGGTAGCTCTTAGGGCGCAGCTCTTTTGCGGATGCGCTGATCTGCTTGCGAAGCAGGAAATCTTTCAACCCTTTTAGCAGGGAGTGTGGATATTAGCTTGTAGGACAACTTGAACCAGGGCCGGCGGCGTATCGCTTTTTGTGGGGGAGAAACAATGACAATAATTAGAATGATTGATTGGCAGGGGTTACGAAGATTTTGCCTGTTATTAAGCTTTCTGTTGTTAACGCTGCTTCCTTCAAGTTGTGGAGATGACCAGCAGGGCAGCGTATCGGATGGATCTGATGCGACCGCATCGGCCAATCTGACGATACGCTGGAATGATACACCCGTGCCTCAGGATTCGGCGCCCGTTCGGGCGGCAACTTTGGATTGCCAGGCAGGCGGTGTAGATCAGGTGGTTTGCGAGGTGTACGATGCCGAGGGCAACTGGCTGGTGACCGGTGGCCCGTGGGATTGCGAAGTTGGTAGCGGGAGGGTCGAGGGCATTTTGCCAGGTCAAGACAGAATCTTTGTGGTACTGGCGGAGGATGAGTTTGGCAACATCCGCTACCAGGGAGAGACCACCGGGGTCAGCATCGAAGCCGGCGAAATTACTGAAGGCGTGGTCATTGACGCCTATCTGTTTATTCCTACCTTGTCCGCCCCCGAAGACGGTGCCGAAGATATTGATCCCAACACCGTATCCCTTGAATGGGAGACTGTTGAAAATGCCGAAGAATACCTGGTGCAGGTGGCGACCGACGTTGATTTTGAAACCATCGTCATCAACGATACAACCCCTGCCACGGCATACGCCCCCTCAGCCCTTGGGCCGTTAACAGAATATTTCTGGAAGATCAGTGCGGTAGACATGCACACCAACACGGGTGCCGACTCGGAAGTCAGAAGCTTTGTCACTTCCGATTGTGCCTACACCATTTCGCCCACCATCCAGTCGGTTTCTTGGGAGGGGGAAGCCTATGCGGTAGCCGTTACCGCCACCCACAACGAGTGCGAGTGGTCCACTTCTGAAAGCTACGATTGGATCTCGCTGTCACCCACCAGCGGCTCAGGCAGCGACACGGTGGTCGTCACTGTTTCAGCCAACGAAGGTGAGGCCCGATCAGCCACCATCACCATCGCCGGGCAACCCCATACGATCAACCAGGATCCTGCCGGTTGCAGCTACACGATTGACCCTGCCAGCCGATCGGTTGGTAACGCGGGGGAAACCTATTCCGTCACCGTTACCGCCACCCACAGCGAGTGTGACTGGAGCGCTTCCGAAACCTACGATTGGATCTCGCTGTCGCCCACCAGCGGCAGCGGCAATGGCACGGTGAGCGTTACCGTTTCAGCCAACACCGGCGCGGCACGATCAGCCACCATCACCATCGCCGGCCGGCCCCATGCCGTCAACCAGGCAGCGGGCCCGTGCAGCTTCACGATTGACCCCACCAGCCGATCGGTTGGGAACGAGGGGGAAACCTATAACGTTACTGTTACCGCCACCCACAACGAGTGCGAGTGGTCCACTTCTGAAAGCTACGATTGGATCTCGCTGTCACCCACCAGCGGCTCAGGCAGCGACACGGTGGTCGTCACTGTTTCAGCCAACGAAGGTGAGGCCCGATCAGCCACCATCACCATCGCCGGGCAACCCCATACGATCAACCAGGATCCTGCCGGTTGCAGCTATACGATTTCACCCATCAGCCGATCCGTTGATTACGAGGGGGAGACCTATAGCGTCGCTGTAACCGCCACCCATGGCGGGTGCGACTGGAGTACTTCCGAAAACTACAATTGGATCTCGCTCTCGCCCACCAGCGGCAGCGGCAGCGGCACGGTGCGGGTTACTGTTTCAGCCAACTCCGGGCAAGCTCGAACAGCCACCATCACCATCGCCGGGCAAACCCATACCGTCCGCCAGGAAGAGGGCTCGTGCACCTACGCGATCGCCCCCACCAGTCAATCCGTTGGTTATGAGGAAGAGACCTATAGTGTCGCTGTTACAGCCACCCATGGCGGGTGTGACTGGAGCACTTCCGAAAACTACAACTGGATTTCGCTCTCGCCCACCAGCGGCAGCGGCAGCGGCACGGTGCGGGTTACCGTTTCAGCCAACGATGGTGCGGAACGCTCGGCCACCATCACCATCGCCGGTCGACCCCATACGATTAACCAGGATGGGGTCCCGTGCACCTACACGATCGACCCCGCCAGCCGATCGGTTGATTACGAAGGAGAGACCTATAGCGTCACTGTTACCGCCACCCATGGCGGATGTAACTGGGATACTTCCGAAGACTACGGCTGGATCTCACTGTCGCCCAGCAGCGGCAGCGGCAGTGGCACGGTGCGGGTTACCGTTTCAGCCAATACGGATTGCTCCCGCTCGGCTAGGATAACCATTGCCGGCCGAACCCATACGATCAACCAGGATGGTGTTCCTTGTTCTTATAGCATTAGCCCTGATACCCGAGAGGATATCCCCGCGGAAGGTCTTGAATATACGGTTTCCATTTATACCAACTGTGATGATTGTTATTGGACTAGTTCCGAAAGAATCGCCTGGGTATCGGTAGCGGCACCCACAAGCGGAACGGGCGACGGCTCGCTAACGATTACTGTAGAACCCAACGACACCGGTGAACAGCGCACGGGAACGATGACCATTGCCGGCCAGACGCACACGATCAGCCAGGAACCATTCGAAGACGACTATATTGGTATTGTGTCGGTCTCACCTGATTCTAACCTGATGCCTCGCTATACGTATGATTTTACGGTTAGAGTAGAATACACATTAGCCACACAAGACCAGGGTGAACTTAACATTGGATTCAATGTCAATAGCCCGGGTAGCTATTCCTTAATCCCATCTGCCTCGCAAATTGTGAACAGGGGCAGTGGAACGTACACATTCAACGTGAGCTCTTATGTAGTCGATTGGGGGCTTGATGGAAATTTTGGCGTTTATACCAATCTTTCTCCATACCCACATGACTCGCCATGGACTCCCCTTGATAGTGACATCATGGAGTTGGAAGTGGTATATTGAAAATTATAATATAATCAAGATTATATAAATAGTTGGTGGTTTAATGAAGCCCCCTTCTGAGGGGGCTTTGTTGTTGGCAAAGCCGCGAAAGGGGCATACGATTCTTGAATTCGATCAACGTGAATGATACCTATGGCGATTCAACCGATTCAGTAGTATCGGAAACTCAGCCGGAAGGTTATGTGAGCGATGATACGGACTGTGATGATGCTGACGCCTTCATTAATCCGGGTGCGGAAGAAGCATGCAACGGCATTGAGGATGATTGTGACAACCAGGTGGATGAAGGGAGGGCAGAGCACCTACTACCGGGACACCGACGAAGATGGCGATGGCAACGTAAACGATACGCCCCAGGCGTGCGAGCCGCCGACCGGCACAATGTAAACATGGAAATCTGGAGTTGAACACTTAAAAAGTGATTTGCGATTGATTGTTACGGACAAGGATGCAGGCATGACTCGATTATCAGTGTTGACGCGGAAAAGGCAAATAAGGTTGGCGGGCTGTGGGATCGCTCTATTATTAATGATGCTCTTATCCTCCTGCGGGGATGGTAGTGATAGTGGGGATGTCGGCCTCGACAGTTCTCCGACTGAAACCGAGACCGGCTCAGCCATGTTGAAGATCAAATGGCACGACGCCTCCACCACCAAAGCGGATGTTGGCCCCATGGCCGAAGAATCACTGGATTGCGACGGTGCCGGTGTGGAGTGGATTACCTGCAAGGTGTACGATGAGGACGATAATCTTCTTACGACTGGTGGTCCCTGGGAGTGTAAAGAGCAGAACGGGAAACTTTCCGAGATTCCAGTCGGTGAGAACAGGAAGTTCGTTATTCTGGGCGCCGATGACCAGGGGAACATGCTTTTTCAAGGTCAGAAAGCGAACATCACCATCGATGAAAGGCCGGATAATGATGTCGGTACGATTGAAGTCCATTCTTTTGTTCCCAAAGGACTGGCGGCCACGGCAAGCTCCGCGATTCAGGCAGACCTTGTCTGGACCCAACCCAACGAAGACGTGGCGCTTGCCGGCTATCGCATCTACCGGAATGGCACGTCGGTAGGCACATCGGCATCCCTATCCTATAGTGACACGGGACTGACCCAAGGCACCGAATACTGCTACACCATTTCAGCCTATGATGAATTCGGCAATGAGTCCGCACCCAGTGATCAGGGGTGTGCAACGACCGATGTTTCTGCTGACACGGAGCCGCCTTCAGTTCCCACAGGACTCACCGCTTCAGCAGCGTCCGCCAGCCAGCTCGATCTGTCCTGGACGGCATCCATCGATGACGAACAGGTTGCCGGATATAGAATTTATCGTGATGACACTCAGGTAGGCACATCGGTATCCGCATCCTACAGCGACACGGGCCTGACTCAAAACACCGGGTACTGCTACACAGTCGAGGCTTATGATACTGCCGGCAATCCATCCGAGCAAAGTGAACAGGCCTGTGCAACCACGCTGGAAAGTTTTACCTGGTATCGTGATAGTGACAATGACAACTATGGCGATTCAACCCAATCAGTCATATCGGAAACCCAACCGGAAGGCTATGTGTCTAATGATACGGATTGCGACGACGACGATGACACGGTTTATCCAGGGGCGAATGAAATATACGATGGAATCGACAACGATTGCGACGGTACCATCGACGAGGGGTTGACGACCTATTACCGGGATGCTGACGAAGATGGTTATGGCAATGCCAATCAATCGGCGTTGGCGATGTTCCAACCCGATGGATATGTAACGGACAGTGGGGATTGCGACGACGATGATGCGTCTATTCATCCCGACGCCACTGAAACCTGCAATGAAATCGATGATGATTGTGACGGGCAGGTGGATGAAGGGGTGCAAACCACATACTACCGTGACGCCGACGAAGATGGCTTTGGCACTGCAGACGACACGATCCAGGCGTGTGAGCCGCCAACCGGATATATCACCGACAATACGGATTGTGACGACGACGATGACACGGTTCATCCCGGTGCAAATGAAATTAATGATAATATCGATAATAATTGTGATGGAGAAATCGATGAAGGTTTTGATGGAGACCCGCCAATTATTTCGAACATCTCACAAGCGTTGTTTGCCTTGCACACGGGTCGCTGTTATGACTGGGATGATATCAGCTACAGCGGGACCATTTTTAGTGTCAGTTTTGGCTATTCGGATACTGATGGAGATGCTCACGCTGACGACGGGGCGTCGGTTGGCTGGCTCGATCCATGGACGACTTTTTATGGTGATGGGTACAGCGGCTCACTGACCATGAGGCGTTGCGTGGAATTTGGGGACGCAGACACCGTCAGTGTTGATGCGACCTTGACTGACGGCGCAGGCAACCAAAGCAATGAATTGACAATCCAAATACCCAAGCCAGAAGGATACGATGATTGTTTTGCTCAAACAGTTGCGGCTGATGAAACAGAAGCATCCGGCCATACAATGACAGTTAACCTTGGGCAGTCATCCGGAATATTTTTGTTTAATTTCGACACGACTGGTGACGGGGAAGACCGAATAACAATTACCTATGAGGATGAAACACTCTTTGATTCGGGCTGTATTTCTGATCAAAGTTATCAATTTATTCGTTTCTCCGGTTCATCCACAGAGATCGTAGTGGAGGTCGACAGTGAAGGTTGTTCGACAAATGACAATGCAACATGGGAATATACGGTGAATTGTCCGGGACTGTTTTGGTAGGATGGGGCCACTATGGCGGCGCCTTTAAATGCCTTGCAGATGAACCCCTCGGACTCGTGCAAAATTCAGGTGACAACTAATTGCTAATGGCTGCTCATCGTACGCTTCCACACAATTAATTTGACGATGAGCCGTTGTTTTGACATCGTGCTCCCATGCTCTGCATGGGAGCACTAACTATTTACTACCGACCTTTAAACATCAATAGTACCCAATCGATTTAAACTCCGATTCAACGCTTAAAACGGTTCAACCATCACAGAATTGGTTCTCACAACCTTTATTGCTTTTTAGCTACCCCAAGCGCCCTTCTTCATATTTTTGTCATTCCGGCGAAAACTGGAATTCAGATACGCACTGGATGCCCGATCAGGCCCAGCGTGACGCTATCTCACACCTATTTATTTCTCTAAATTTTTCATAACTTGCGCGGTTCAATCAGCGAGTGACCGGATTCGATAAGGATATGGTCGACTGATCGCTCCCCCTCTCAAACAGGCTCTCAGGACAAATAAGGAGGTAAGCATGAAACGATTGTCAGCAGTTACTCGGCATGGACAAACAAACCTGGTGGTCTGTGGGCTTGCGATTTTGCTGATAATGCTTTTTTTATCTGCTTGCGGAGATGGTAGTGACAGTGGGGATATCAGTCTTGGCAGTTCTCAGTCAGAAATCGAGACCGGCTCGGCCATGTTGAAGATCAAATGGCAAGACGCCTCCATTATTAAAGGAGACCTTGATTCTCTAGCCGAGGAAGCATTGGATTGCGAGGGGGCCGGTGTGGCGACAATCACCTGCAAGGTGTATGATGACACCGGCAATCTTCTTACGAACGGTGATCCCTGGCCTTGCTCCGAGCATAGCGGATCATTAGACGGAATCCCGGTGGGTCAGGACAGAATATTCGTTATTCTGGGTGAGGATGCCGACGGGAACATTAATTTCCAGGGCCAGAAGCTGAACATCACCATAGACCAAATACCGGACAATGATGTCGGTACGATTGAAGCCCATTCTTTTGTTCCGGAAGGGCTGACGGCCACCACCAATTCAGCCGTGCAGATAGGCCTTACCTGGACCCAGCCCAGCGAAAACGTTGCACCTGCCGGCTATCGCATCTATCGGGACGGCGCTTTGGTGGGCACATCGGCATCCACATCCTACATTGACGCAGGTCTAACGCAAGAGACCCAGTACTGCTACACCATTTCAGCCTATGATCAATTCAGTAATGAGTCCGCATCAAGTGAACAAGCCTGCGCAACCACCGGGGTTTCCGCTGACGAGGAGCCACCGACAATTCCCACAGGACTGACCGCTTCAGCAATCTCCGCCAGCCAGATCGAACTATCCTGGACGGCATCCAGCGATAATGTTGGGGTTACCGAATATCGAATTTTCCGTGATGGTAATCAGACCGGCACAACAGCATCGACAGCTTTCAGTGATATGGGTCTGATCCAAAACACCCGGTACTGCTACACCGTTGAGGCATATGATGCCGCCGGCAATCCATCCGGAGAAAGTGCCCAAGCCTGCGAAACAACGATGGAAAGCTTTGATTGGTATCGCGATAGTGACAATGACAGCTATGGCGATCCAAATGATTCGGTAACCTCAGAAACCCAGCCAACTGGCTATGTGAGTGATTATTCGGATTGTGATGATGCTGATGCCTCAATTAATCCTGGCGCGGACGAAGCATGCAACGGGATCGATGATGATTGTGATGGCAGCGTGGATGAGGAACTGACCCGTCCAACCACCTGTGGTGTCGGCGCCTGTTCAGGCAATACCGGGACTGAAACATGCACGGACGGCGACTGGGGAAATGACACTTGTGATCCTTTGGACGGCGCCACGGCAGAGCGGTGCGATAATGTGGATAATGACTGCGATGGCAGTGTCGATGAAGGGCTGACCCGACAATCCACCTGCGGTGTCGGCGCCTGTTCAGGCAATACCGGGACTGAAACATGCACGGACGGCAACTGGGGAGATGACACCTGTGATCCTTTGGACGGCGCCACGGCGGAAGCCTGTGACAATGTGGATAATGACTGCGATGGCAGTGTCGATGAAGGGCTGACCCGACAATCTACCTGCGGGGTCGGCGCCTGTGCAGGCAATACCGGGACTGAAACATGCACGGACGGCGACTGGGGAGATGACACCTGTGATCCTTTGGACGGCGCCACGGCGGAAGCCTGTGACAATGTGGATAATGACTGCGATGGCAGTGTCGATGAAGGGCTGACCCGACAATCCACCTGCGGTGTCGGCGCCTGTGCAGGCAATACCGGGACTGAAACATGCACGGACGGCGACTGGGGTAATGATACCTGTGATCCGTTGGACGGCGCTACGTCGGAACGCTGCGACAATGTGGATAATGACTGCGATGGCAGTGTCGATGAAGGGCTGACTCGACAATCCACCTGCGGGGTCGGCGCCTGTGCGGGCAATACCGGTACTGAGACATGCACGGACGGCGACTGGGGTAATGATACCTGTGATCCATTGGACGGCGCCACGTCGGAACGCTGCGATAATGTGGATAATGACTGCGATGGCGCCGTGGATGAAAATCTCACCCAGCAAACGACCTGCGGCGTTGGGGCATGTGAAGGCAATACGGGTATCGAAACATGCACGGACGGTAATTGGGTGAATGACACCTGCAATCCAACGGCCGGAGCCAGCCGAGAGATTTGCTTTGACGTTATAGACAATGACTGTGATGGTCTGACCGATGAATATTGTCCCATCGAAGTTGATATCGACTACGATTTTGATTACGTGGCGCAGGGATCCCCCTTGGGGCTTGCTGTTGGTGAGACTGCGGCGGCCGGCCAGTTGAGGACGTACCCCTATGAAGAACTGAGGGAACCCAATTATTATAATTTATATGGTGAATTCTATTCTACTGATTATGGTTATTTAAGGCTTGGCAACAGTAGTGATAACGTTGTCTCATTTGTTCTTATATCTGTCGGTGGCGATGAGGGGCCGTCTGAAATGTTTTTTGACAGAAATAATAATGAAGACCTAACGGATGACGGAGGTCCGATTTCTAATCAAGGTACCGGCGGATTTGGCGCCTTGGTTCCTTCAGTGAACGTCCGCGTCGTTACTTCTTCGCATGGGACGATTACTCGTCTCTATAGGCTGTGGATGTGGCTTCGCAGCGATGGGCGGGTGTGGTTTTATGCGCGATGCCATTATTTGGGGGAAATCACAATCGGTGCAGACTCATTTTCAGCGGTCGCTTTTGAAGTCGATAATCATGACGTATTGTACCAGGAGAGTGGTTTGTACATAGATTTAAACCGGAATAACCAGCTTACGGATGCTGAAAATTTCATGGATGGAGATACCGTTACCATCGATAATATAGATTATGAACTTCGTTTAAATTATCCCTGATGACATGGGTGGCAGCGGCAACAGCCAGGATCGGGTCGGGCTATTGAAATTGCGCCCGGTAGCCATCTGTTGCCGTCAATCAATTCGGTGCCGTCCTTGAGGCTTAACATCGGCTGCCATTCGTCCAGATCAGAATATAGACAAAATCAAATAAAAAAGCTTCCGACCATTCGGAAGCTTTTTTGTTTTGAAAAGCGCTGAGCGTCAGATCTGAAGATCAATCGCCGCCGCTTTGGCCAGTTCCAGCCATTTGCCGATATCTTTATCGAATGTGCTTCTTTGTGCGGATTTGAGAATTTGGCCGGTCGCCACATCAACCAGGCGCAGATTCAGCTGCATCATCTGCATCATTTGCATGTAATGACCAAACACCATGTAATGCGCCCCCACGATTTTGCCGATCTTCAAACGCGTCGAATCCGACACCATCGATGTGGCGCCAAGGTTCAACTCTTCCAGGGCGACGATGAGCTGCTCTCTTTCAACAACGTTCCATTTTCCGGATTCACTCAGTGCTTCAATCACTTTGTTGGCCAGCAACTCACCCAAATCCAATGCCATCGAGTCAGTCTGATTCAAATTCTCCAGATCCCAGACGGCAATCGTCCGGAGCCTTTTTTCTTCTATGGGCATTGATTGACAACCGATCAAGACCCCCATTACTAAAACGGCGGCAACGAACAGTCTGATAGGAAATGACCCGGAAGCATTTGTCATATCTCGGAAATAATCTCCTCGATTTTAGCATCTCTTTGAACAGGCGTTTTTTGAGTGACGATGCGCGCCAGACTGAAATCCGGTTCAACTTTGGTGACTTCAAGCCGGGCGATCGTTTCCGGCGTTCCTTTCAGTTTTCTGCCTTTGTAGATGATGTCTTCGGCATCTTTCAATACACTGAATTGACTTCCCAGCACAACCCCCTGGTTTTTACCGATGTTAATCATGATCGCGTCAGTTTTGGCATCAACAATATATCCCCGCAACGGATAGGTGGAAATGATTGTTTTTAAGATCTCTTTGTTCAGCCACCCCAATTCCCTGTCCAACGCACCGCTGGCAGCGATCTGGCGCGTAAATACTTTAGCGATCATGGACGTTTCGGTATCCATGAGGCGCAGGCTGACCAGGGTCTGATCGGGCAAATAGTGGATCGAACCGGTACAGATCAGTTTGGCGGCAAACAATCGGCCAAGTTTTAAAGCGGTTTGCGGATCAGCCAGTTCGGACGTGCTCAGGTTCAGCTCATCCAAAATTTTTTCCATATACCTGCGTTCAACCACTTTAAGCCGGCCCGACGAATTGAGGTAGTCGGAAAGCTGGTCGGCCAGAACGAGGACAAACCCATCTCTGTCCGGCAATCCCCCCCCTTCTTTCAAATTGATAAAGGACAATACCATGGGGCCTGATGTCCAAGCGTCGGCTGACCGGTCTTTTTTCTCATCTTTTTGTTGACGATAGCGGTCGGCCAACGATTTGATGAGCGAATCCATACGTTTTTTCTTCTCAGCGTCATTCTCGATGGTTAATTTCTCCTGGACGCTGCGGATAAGAACAGAGGCATAAACATCATCTTTTTTTACCATCAGGGCCTGCCGATAGGCTTCCAGCGCCTGATCTAACTGGCCTTGCCGCTCAAGCGCCACCCCTTTGTTCGAGGTCGCCTCTATGAAATACGGGTCAATCTCTTCGCCCTGGCTAAAAAGCTCAATGGCTTCCCTGTTCTTGCCTTGCCTGGCCTTGATTAGGCCAATCCTGTTTTTGACTCTTGCCGACTGGTACTTGAGCGCTGTTTTTTTCTTTGCGGCAATCGTCAATTCCTTCTCAGCCTCCTCCACCTTTCCTTTTTGGGCTAAAATTTCGCCTTTGATAATGTAAGACCTGGCACGCTCAGGCGAAATCTGTTCGAGTTTCTCAGCCGAGGCCCAGGCCTTCTCAAAATCACCGGTTTTGAAATAGACTTGGGCGAGTCCTTCTTGTTTGAAGACCTTGGCTTCCTCCTGATCCGTTGGCAAACGGTCAATCATCTTTCTGGCCGTTTCCGGCTGCCCCCGCTCAAGGCTTGAAATGATATTGACCTTCATGGCGTCGACGTTTTTGGGATTCTCCTTGATGACCTGGTCACTGATGGCTGCGGCAAGCGTTGGCTTCCCGCGTTGCAATTGCACTTCCGCCAATCGGGTCAGTAGGATCTCGGCCCGTTTACCGCAACCTTGGAAATGGTGCAGCACTTTGCTTCGCGGCCCCACAATGCAAACGATGGGTAAAACAACCCGCGCATTGAAAAGATCGCTAACATTGGATGAATCCAGGAGAATGGGGATGTCAACACGAGATCCGGTCTTGAATCGATGGGCATCGGATTTGGCGGACCGCGTGATTCCCCACACCAGCATATCCGCCGATTTGTACTTTTGGGCCAGTTCGTTCAGGCTGAGCAGCCCCTCCTGGCTGATTCTGGCTTTTGCATCAAAAAAATACAAAATCTTCAAGGGTTGATCACTGACGTTTGCAAAATCATGCATTTGACCGTCTAGATCCTTCAAGGCAAAGGTGGGTGCTGTTTGCCCGGTCAAAAACCTTGCCAGTGCGGGCGTTGAACCCATAAGGCTCAACACACAAACGAGTGTTCCAACCATTATGACGGACCGACACCTTTTCATCATATCAATCCCCTTTGTCCATGATGCCTGACTGAATCGGCATCAGTTCTCCATAAAGCGGCAACTCGCCGTCTTCATTAAGCTGCAATTCGACGTCTTCATCCAGGTTCAACTGAACATCCAACGGATAGTAACCGTCTTTGCTGAGTCGAACTGCATGTTTGTCCTTGTTCAGGCCAATATGCATCGGTGTTTCGCCCTTCAGGATGCCATCGATAAATATCTGGGCATCCGGGGGAAGACTGTCGATCGTGACCATGACACGGTTTGTCTCTGATGTTTGGTTTATTTCATAGTATAGCATACCTGACGCAAAAATCACCATGATCAGCACCGCTACAATCGCAAAAAGCATCGATTTATGGCCCTTTTTGGGGGGCGCCGCCGGCTGGGCGGCATCTGATTTTCGGCGGTGAAGACACTTTTTCAATTCCAGCGCCATCTCTGCACCCGTCTGGAATCTTTCATCCGGCTTCTTTGCCAGGCTTTTCATGATCAATTGTGAAAGTCGTGGCTCAACACTGGGATCCAACTGATCGGGCGCCACGGGCGTATCATTGGAAATGGCCTTGGCAAGCGCCGCCAGGTTGTTGGCCTTGAACGGTTTTCGACCGGTTACCATTTCATATACAACCACGCCCAGCGAAAACAGATCGGTTCGCCCATCCAAAGGGTCACTGGTAAATTGCTCAGGCGACATATAGCCCGGGGTGCCTAAAAGTTGTCCGTCCTGGGTTTTGCGCGTGGCCTCCGGGTCTTCGATTTTGGCGATCCCAAAATCGGTAATTTTAATCTTGCCATCGGGCAGGACGATGATATTGGATGGTTTGATATCCCGATGAATGATTCGCTTTTCGTGCTTGTGCGCATAATCCAGGGCCTTGGCGACCTCAACACCGATTCCAATGGCGGTTTGATGCTCGATACGCTGCTTGTTGATCACGTCTTGAAGCGATCTGCCGTTCAATAGCTCCATGATGATAAACAATGTGCCATGATCCTCGCCCTGGTCGAAAACAATGACGATATTGGGGTGAGACAGCTGACTGATGGCGTGCGCCTCGGCATAAAAACGGGCGATATATTCATGGCTGACGACTCGATCCGTTCGCAATACCTTGAGGGCCACAAATCGCTTCATGCGCGGGTCATAGGCCTTGTAAACGACGCCCATGGCGCCACTGCCTATTTTTTCTACGATCTGGTAACGGCCGTATGTTTTTTTAGAATTCATTGATAAAGTGCTTTATTCTATCCGCGGGAATCAGAAAACCGATTGAATTGTCTTCTCGATAACGGCCTTTAATCATGCCGACCAACATGCCTTGCCTGTCAAACACGGGACTGCCGCTGCTGCCCGGTAGAATTTCCATGTTCACCTGCCAGTAGACGAGCTGATTGGCCCGAACCGGCGGCTGGTTTACGGTGCCTGCCGTTACCGTGTTGGCTTGGTTCACCGGACAGCCGATGGAATACACCAGTGTGCCCTGTAGTAGTGTTCGTTTACTATTGATCAAGGAAATGTGGGCAGGAGGTTTGATGGTCGTGCGAATCAACGCCAAATCGGTTTTTGGATCGGATTTGACCACTTCCCCTTCATGTGTCCGGCCTTTGCTGTCGGTAAACGTGATCGTTTTAAACTGTCTTAAACCATGCGTGGTACAAATAATGGTCCCTTTTTGGTCAATGATGAAACCTGAAACTTGAACGGTTGACTGGTCAGCCGCGCTTTGGATGCATACCACTGCATCAGATTTAGCAAGCACCGCGGCAGGTATTTGCGTGATTTGATCGGATATCCCATCCTTTTCCGTCGTTGGCGCTAGATATTCTTCAATATAGGCGGACAGTTGATCTTCCAAATCATTGACCTTGGAATTATTTTGGTCACTACTGATTGCAAGTTGTGTTGCCAAGGCTGACCGTGGTGTTAAGGTTACCCGCAAATTCTGATTGTCACGCTTACAGCTGAGTTGAATGATTCCCATTGGCAGTTCATGATCCGAAATCGCATCACATCCCTGGCCTAGCCAGTTTTGCGTTACCTGTCTGAGTTCCGCAATCGGCAGCGGAAACGTTTGAACAGCGTTGGCATCACTTACCCCAATCGGTGCGTTGATCAGAAGCAGGATAAACATAGCGCCTATAATGATCTTCGTAGTCATATCCATATCACCGTCATTCGTGTCTTAACGCCACAATGGGATCGACTTTTGCCGCCTGCCGGGCAGGATACAAACCAAAAAAAATACCGACCATAAAAGCGATCTGAAGCGGTAAGAATGCACTCCAAAAAGAGACAACCACTGTCCAGCCGGCGAGCGATGAAATGATCTCAACGGCTCCCAGCCCACACAACAACCCAATGATTCCACCGGCAATGGTAAGAAAAACGGACTCCACCAAAAAATGAAGCATGATGTGGCCCCGGGTGGCGCCGACGGCTCGACGAATACCGATTTCCCGGGTCCGTTCAGAAACCGTGGCGAGCATAATGTTCATGATCCCAATGCCCCCCACCAGCAAGGATATGCCGGCAATGGCACCGAGCACCAAGTTGAATGTCCGCTGGGTCCGCTCGGCCTGCTTCAAGAGTTCAAGCGGAACAAGCAACTGGTAGTCCGGGGTGTCATGATGAGCGACCTGCATGATCCGTTTGACAAGTGCCGCCGCAGCCTGAACATCCCTGGTACGTCCAACTTGAACAACGATTTCCGACAATTGATGCGCCGTCAGCAAATGCGCGGGTGCATCGGTTTTCACCTGAACAAGGCTTGGCGCGGTCTCCAAAGGGATAAACGCCATCTCGTTATAGTTTCGCACCGAAACCGTGGAATGTCTACCGGTTTGCCGCTCAACCCGGCTCAGCACCCCAACCACTTTAAACAGGTGAGGACCAATACGGATAAATTCTCCAGGAGCCCCGGCGTCTCCCAGGCTCTGGGCAATATCACTGCCCAGCACACACACCAGGTTTTTTTTCTGCTGATCCTGAGCGGCAATAAAACGCCCCGAAGAGATATGGATCCGTTGCACTTCAGCATAGCCTGCCGAGCAGGCCACCACCTGCGGCGAAATCCTTCGCGCCAGGCCCAAAATGGCTGTTTGCAACTCACGCAGGCAGGCCGCGCGTTCAATCATGGTGGCCCCCTTCACGATTCGCCGCATATCCGAGGTATTCAATCCTTTGGAAAGATGCTCCCGGGCAAGGGCAACCTGGTCTTCACTCAGCGCAACTGCCTTGATGTAGATATTTTTGGTGCCCAATTGCTCAATCTCGTTGAGGGTTTCTTTTTTGGCCCCCTCTCCGATAGAAATCATGGCAACAACCGCCATGACGCCGCACACCACCCCCAGGACACTTAGAAATGACCGCAGTTTTTGCTGCAACAGGCTGCGTACGGCAATACGCAGCAATGTTATCCATCTATAAAGCGTCATGGATGAATCGCCCATCGTGCATCGTCGCGCAGGCATCGGCATACGCGGCGATTTGAGGGTCATGGGTTACCAAAATGATCGTTCGGCCCTGGGCATGCAGCCGTTTAAAAAGCTCCATGATTTCCCGGCTCATTTGCGAGTCCAGATTACCGGTAGGCTCGTCGGCCAGGATGAGTTTGGGATCCGTGGCCAGGGCCCGGGCAATCGCCACCCGTTGCATTTCGCCCCCCGACAGCTCAAACGGTCGATGGTTGGCGCGCTCGCTCAGGCCGACCTGCGCGATTGCCGCATCGACCCTCTGACTGATATCGTCCCGGTGTTCCGTACGGTAAAGAAACGGCAGTTCAACATTTTCTTTCACCGTCAGTGTTGAAATCAGGTTAAAGGTCTGAAATACAAAACCCAAATAGCGGGAACGCAGGCGAGACAGTTCATTGTCCGAGGATCGGAGCACATCGATTCCATCCAGCCGGTATGATCCGGAATCAGGACGATCCAGACAACCAATAATGTTGAGCAGGGTCGATTTCCCTGATCCGGATGCGCCCATCACGGCAAAAAACGTCCCGCTTTCCAGACGCAGGTCCACCGCACGCAGAACCGGAACCTGGTGGGTTTCCATCTGGTAACTTTTTACAATCCCGGAAACATCTACGACAGGCAGGTTCATGGCGATTCATCGGCTATCTGGTCCGCGTTTGGTCTGATGACACTGACCCTGTCCCCTTCCTCGAGACCGGTGACGATTTCCACCCAATCTTCATTCTGGCGCCCGAGGGCGACTTTCTTTTTAAATAACCTGCCACCTGCGTCAACAAGATAACAAAATGTGTTCACGCCGTCGTCAAAAACGGCATGCACGGGAATAAAAATGACGTTGGTGGCGTTGTCCGAGGAAATGGTGATCCTGGCCGTCATCCCCGGCCGCAGACGGCTGTTTTTTCCCGTCAGGGTAACGGTGAGCTGGAAATATTTTTCGCCGACACCGCCTTCAAAGCGTTGTGTGGCAAGCATCCCAATGGCGGTAACCTTACCACTGATGGTGGTCTCCGGGTAGGCATCCACCCTTACCGAACAGGCCTGGCCAATGGCGACCTTGTGCAGATCGACCTCACGGACCTGGGTTTTGACGATCATTGTCGAAATATCCGGCAAATACAACAGCGGCTGATTCTGCCAGACCCGATCCCCCACTCTGGGCTTGCGTTTTTGTCCATCCCGAAAGGTTTCATAAAGAATGGCGATGCCGCTAAAGGGGGCCCGGATCGTGGTTTTTTTCAGTTCGGCAAGCGCCTGCTGGAGGGCGACTTGAGCGGTTTCCAGTTTTCCTTCGACTTCAGCAAGGGCTGACGCGGCCCGGGCGACTTTAAACGTTGCCCCTTTTTCAAGCTGCTGAACTTCAATCCCGGCCTTGTCAACACTCGTTCGAGCCGTTTCAATCAGGGTCGGCAGAACATGTTCTTTGTAACTTTCATGGCGCTGGCGGGCGGTCTGGTATTGCTGCTCCAGTGTGTCGACTTTCTTGCGCGCCAGTGAGAGTTCATTGGGATTGGCGAATCCCTGTTCCTGAAGCGTGATCAGATCGGCGATATAGGCCTTGTAACGGACATATTCGTCCTCGACTTTGTCAAGCTCATTCTTGTATTGCGCCAGTTGCAGCGGTCCCTCGCCTTCCAGCATTCGGCGCAATTCAAGCCGGGCGACTTTCAAATCATATTTTGCCGTCCGGATTTGCCGTTGTGTCTGATTTTCTTCCCATTTGAGCATCTGCCGGGCCGATTCGACAGCCGCTTCCAAACTCCGCACTTCACCACCCAAGCGGTGGATTTCTGTTTCAAATGGCGTGGGATCAAGGCGAATCAGGATATCGTCTTTGGCGACACTGGAGCCATCCTCAACCAGGAAAATGATTTTGCCTTTATCACCCCTGACCGCAGACGATATCATATGCGTGCGCGCCGCATCCATGACCCCCACCGTTTTTACACTGATTTCCAGGTCTCCTTCCATGGCCCGCACGATATGCGTTTCACTGACCGCTTCCGATGGCTGTGAAAAGCAGCGGAACAAGGAAAATGCAATTGCCGCCGCAAGCAATATCGGAAACCAGACTCCGATTTTATGGCCGGTTAGCCTGTTCATCCTTTTTCTTATACTCAATCAGTGTCCCCATGCCAGCCCGTAAACGGTAGGTGCCCACAATATAATCAATTTTGGCGGACAATAAATTGGTCCGCGCCTCCTGCAGCTCCGTTTCAGCCTCGATCACATTAAAGTTGTTCGCCATACCGTGACGAAACTTGGTTTTGGCTAAAGCGAGTTTGCCTTCGGCCTGGTTGATCTGTTCTTTTCTGATCTGCATGCGTTCTTCGGCTTTTAACAGTGAGTCGAAAACTTGCCGCACCTCTCGTTTAATGCTGTCCACTTTTGCCCATCGACTCAATTCGGCGCTTTTAACCGCCAGCAGCGATCGTTGATATTCGGCTTTTTCAACCGACCGCCGCCAATCTGTGGTGCTGACCAGGCTGATACTCCAGAAGTCTTCATCCAATCTTAACGACCGGTCTACCGGATCATCATTGGCGGTGCGATTGTACCGGCCGACCATATCCAGTTGGGGTTTGAGGTTGTGTTTGGCCAATCGGGAGGACCGCCGGACGTTTTCAATTTCGTCTTCAGCCTGGGTCAGCTCGATCCGATTCTGTACGGCCGTGGTAACCGCTTCGTCAACACTGACATCAAGGGGTGGACAAGTCAGCGGGGCACTCGTTTCCATCATCGTGCCCAGTGGCACCGCCAATAAGATTTTTAAACGGTCGCCCGCGTTGCGCAACGCTTCACGGGACCGACTCAAGCTGTCCTGGGCATCCTTGAGGCGGATTTGCGCCCGATAGACATCAATGGGATCAGACAAACCAATTTTTTCCTTGGCCTTTGCCATCATTGCATGGCCATGAAACCGATCGATCTGCCGTTGATCAAGGTTCACCAGCTCCCCCTGCTCGACAACATCGTAAACAGCGGCTACGGTTTCGACGACAAGGTTGATCTTGGCCAGATCGTAGGAACGTTGCACCGACCGCAAGGAATATTCGGAGGAATGAACCGAATCCAGATTGATTTCGGACCCCAACCCGCGCAGGAGGGGAACGGTCAACGCAACGCCAAACTTTGCCTGCCATCCATTTTCAAAATCGTGATACTCGTTTTTATACAATTCCTGGCTCAAGGAAACGCTGGGTCCCAATGTGGTCTTCTTTGCCACGGTTAAGCCAGCGCCGATGCTGTCACTGTCCTCCGTCATGACAGCGGTGGTTCCCGGTGCATATTTCCAATTAAATGCGGATTGCGTAGCCGTTAAGGCATATTCCTGACTATCCACACCATATTCCGAGTTTTTCAGACTCCGGTTGGCATGCAAGGCCAGCTCGATCGCCTCGGCCAGCGTCAGTGTATAAACCGTCGGCTCGGCGGATTCCTGTGGACCGCTTGAATCCTGCCCGTAAGCGTTGCAAGCCATAATGCATAGCAAGATCCCAAGCGCCAACCGCTTGATCAAGATATACCGGCTATTATGCGTATTCCCACAGATCATAGGTGGATAGACACTGTAAATTGCCGTTGATATCACCGATTTGCATTGTTGGGTACCATCCTGAAAAGATCTCAAAAGCGCAAAGGCATTTTTCCTGTGATTTAATTCGCGGCAAGCTCGGCAATGGTTCGGCGTCCCTGTTTTTGCATGTATGAAACATGGCTGAACGTGGGTATTTTGCGACAAAAAGGGTAGTATTTACAAGAAAAAAAATTGGAATGCGTTGTAAGCGGAGGGGCGGCGTTGATAGCTGTTACGGGTAATAAATGTACTTATCATCCCATTCGACAACCGTTCGCGATAAAGCGATATCAATTGAAGCGCCCGGAAGGGGTACGCTGTTGAACATTTTCCATCGTTGATCGGGTAGCTCCACCATCAGGACGGCATGGTCGCCGAGTGGCATCCGGAGGATTCGAAAACGAAGATTATTCGGGTAGTTGAGGCGTTTAAGGGTTCCATACATAAAGGAGGTAATATCTTCACAGTCGCCCTTAAAATCACGGGTGAATTCCTGATAGGTTTCCCAATGGTCATCATCGACCGGATCCGGCTCATACTTTGACAGTTGGATGCACGAGCGGGTCACGTCATCAACCAGCGCCTCGTTCCACCCTTCTTTTTCAATTCGATGCTGCCAGTTTTCAATCAACCACCGGTAGTCGGTACCCGGTTCTGTAGGCTGAAAATATGCTGGAGAACATCCGACACAGATCATCAGAGAAAATAAAATCAACGCTTTCAACCATGCGCCTTTTTTTGGAACCATTGGAACAATCACCCTGTTTTCATGATTATCGATACTTTTACCGCATTAGAACCATCTGATTTTCGGCAAACACCGTATCGATTATCAAAAAAGGTGCCAGTTTTTTTCACCCCCCATCATCAGTGCCCCAATACGCGTTACAACGCAGATGGGGGATGCGTTTGGAGCACCATTTCACAGCATCCCCCAATTCTATTTAAACATCTAATTTAATTTTAAATAATAACATTTTAGTAAATTGTCGGTATGTCTCCGGCAAATCAGCAAGGCAACAAGCCAACCGTGTCAAGCAGATCTTTTCAGCCGACCCCACAGGCCATACAGATGAGCCCCGGTTCTACTATCGTTTTCGCTGTGTGTATGTTTTTCTGCAACATATTAAAACCCCTTGATCAACATCTGATTGATCTCTTCGGGAAAAGCCATGCAAACGGTTTCATTAAACAGGGTGCGCAGGGCGCCGACATCGGGCGTGCCCAGGGCCTGGCTGAAAAACGTGCGCGGTGAAAAAAGCAGGTGGAAACGAAAGTGATCGTCATCCTGGGCGCCGGTAAAAAAGTTCATGTTGAAGCTGTAGATGCCCATCTTGTCATATTCGGCCATAAGGTTGGCCAGGCCCTTGCCGATATCCAGGAAATCAGCCTCGGTGAGTTCCAGCGTGCTGTGGCAGTCCTCGATCACGGCCAGGACATCGCCGGCAACGCCCAAGGGCGCCCAGGCCGTCATCCAGTGGGTGCGACCAATCTGCCCCAGATAGCGCTCGCCGGATTCCTTTTCCAATTTTACCAGATCGTCCCAGAATGAAGCCCCATTCTCGGTGAAATACCGTTTCGACGCTTCGATTTCCTCACGCATCAGGTTGGGTGCCGAAGAACTGGAGAACACCTGCAGATGGGGATGAATCAACGAACTACCGGCCGGCGGCATATAATTCCAGTTAACAATATGATAGACCGCTTCCGGATGACCGGTGTCGGCCACGCGCCGGAAAAAACGCTGGGCAAAGCCAAAGGTGGCGGCCATGTGCGCCGGGGTAAAGTCGGTCATGGGGATGTAATGCCGGGAACCGAAAGTGGCCACGGCCCCAATGGTGTCGTAGGGCGCAATGTTGGGGAAAATCACCATGTCGCCTTCCTGCAGGCGCCCTTCGGTAATCAGGTCCTCGGGGAAACAGGGGGTCACCTCAAGCACTTTCTGGCCGCAAAACGGGCACCAGGCATCGGTGCCGGCCACCAGCGCATCCAGGTCCGGCTTTTGCCACTTAAGGTCCATGAAGTGACAGATCCGGGCTGTTCGCCCGGTCAGCGGGTCAATGCGAATCTCACTGGGAATGCGTTGCAGCGCCATCCCCTGCTGTGGATTTTTCATAACCGTTTCTTTTCTGACGGCTTCGAATTTCATTTCCCCTCCTTATAAATTAATTCGTGTCCATCCTTCTTGCGTGGTGGATAATCAAATACCCGACAGCACCGACAATGCTTCCCACAAAATCGGCCAATACATCCGCCCCATCGGCCTGGCGGGCATTGACAAATGACTGATGGAATTCATCGCTTACCCCATAAAGGGTGGCAAAGATGACACTGATTGTAATCAATAAAGCCGGCGCCAACCGATCCGGCCAGGTCAATTGGCAGGCCCGGTAAAAAAGGGCGGCCAGGACACCATACGCCGCCAAATGCAAAAATTTGTCTTTGAATGGGAAAGCGGGCCCCAAATCGGGGCTCGCAAAGCAGGATTGAATAAATATGGCCAGAGAAAGCCCCACCACCAGCAGCCAGCTATACCACTTGTTATTGATCACGGCGGTCGTGGTCATGTTTTCAGACAGGGTTCTGAATTTTTGGGCCAGTGTTAAGTGTTAAGTTAAAAGTGTTAAGAGAAGGAATGCTATCGATTTGGATATACGATAGACCCGATCCACAACTTAACACTTAACACTTCAAACTTAACACTATATTTTATAATAGTCTTTTGAATCGTTTGCGCTTTCAAACTGGGAATTTGTCGACAAACACCAGGTCAGCCTTATTCGTCAAACAGATCCAGTTCCAGGCGACGCTGGGCCACATGGGCAACCACCTTTTCCATGAACTGATCCATGGGAATGCCGTAGCGAACAGTTCCATCCAGGGTGCGCACGCTCATGGTGCCGGCCTCTTTTTCTTTGGCCCCGCAAGTGAGAATCAGCGGTGTCTTGGCCAGCTGGGCTTCGCGGATTTTGCGGTTCAGGCTTTCGGTGCGGTCATCCACCTCGACTCGCAGCCCGGCATCGGTCATGGTCTTGGCCACCTGATCGGCAAAGGGAATCAGATCATCGTTGATGGGCAGGATGGCCGCCTGTACCGGCGCCAGCCATAAGGGAAACTTGCCTTCAAAATGCTCGATGAGAATTCCCAGAAACCGCTCGATGGACCCGAACACCGTTCGATGCAGCATGATCGGCCGATGTTTTTCGTTGTCCTTGCCCACATAAGTCAAGTCAAACCGTTCGGGCAGGCTCATGTCCAGCTGGATGGTCCCGCACTGCCAGGTTCGGCCCAGGGCATCTTTGATGTGCAGGTCGATTTTCGGTCCATAAAACGCGCCGTCGCCTTCGTTGATGCGGTACTCCTTGCCGTAGGCATCCAGGGCTGATCGCAGACCGTTGGTGGCCGTATCCCACTGCTCGTCCGTACCGATTGATTTATCCGGCCGTGTGGAAAGCTCCAGGTGGAAATCAAGCCCGAAGGCAGCGTACACCCGCTCCTCCAGCCGCAACAGATCAAGGATTTCCCCCTGAATCTGATCGGGCATCATGAACAGGTGGGCATCGTCCTGGTGAAAGGCCCGCACCCGAAACAGGCCGTTGAGTACCCCGGACATCTCGTGGCGGTGCACCAGACCGATCTCTGCGGCGCGGATGGGCAGTTCCCGATACGAGTGCGGCCGGGTGCTGTAGAGCAGCATGCCGCCCGGGCAGTTCATGGGCTTGATGGCATAGGCCTGGTCATCCACCTCGGTGGTGTACATATTTTCGCGATAATTCTCCCAGTGCCCACTTTTCTCCCACAAGGTGCGCTGAAGGATGATGGGCGTCTTGGTCTCCACGTACCCGGCTTCGCGGTGGGCATCACGCCAGAAGTCCAACAGCGCATTCCACACGTCCATGCCCTTGGGATGAAAAAACGGCATTCCGGGCGCGTCGTCATGGAAGCTGAACAGGTCCATGGCCGCCCCGATTTTGCGGTGGTTGCGCTTTTTGGCCTCTTCGAGGAAATTCAGATAGGCCTTGAGCTGCTTCTTATCGAAAAAAGCGGTGCCGTAGATACGCTGCAGCTGGGCCTTGGACTGATCCGCCCGCCAGTAGGCACCGGAGACGCGCATCAGCTTGACGGCCCGCACAAAACCGGTGTGGGGCACATGCGGTCCCCGGCACAGATCAGTAAAATCCCCCTGCTTGTAAAAAGAAATCGTACCGTCGGCCAGGTCGCTGATCATCTCGGTTTTGTAGGGTTCATCCTTGTAAAAATCCAGGGCATCGGCCTTGGACACCTCATTGCGCTCGATGGGCAGTTTGGCCTTGATGATACGCTTCATTTCGGCTTCGATCTTGGGAAACGCCTCTTCCGAAAGCGGCGGCATGTCGATATCATAATAAAACCCGTCCTCCACCACCGGTCCGATGGTCAGTTTGGCATCCGGGTAAAGTTTCAAAACCGCCTGGGCCATGACATGCGCGGCGCTGTGGCGCATGATTTCAAGGGCTTCAGGATCACGCGTGGTAATCAGGCGGATGGCGGCATCGGCCTTGATGGGCCGGTTCAGGTCCACCACGTGGTCATCCACCACCATGGCCACACAATCTCTGGCCAGTCCTTCGGAAATACTTTTGGCAACGTCGAGTCCGGTGGGATAATCTTCAAAGGGTTTTCGACTTCCATCGGGAAGTGTGATATGTACCATTTTTCAAATGCCTTCCGTTGAAAGGGTGCGCATGAAGGTCATGCAAAACATGCGATGATTTTTGATAAACGAACAACCTATGGAAATTAAGGGAAAAACTCTGTCGGGTCAAGCAAAAAAAAATGAACCATAGCCCATCATTCGCTTATAATCTAATTTGCAACGAGTCACAATTACAGCAGTTTGTCGACCGGATCCGCCACGAAAAATTCATTGCCGTTGATCTGGAGGCCGACTCCATGTTCCACTATCAGGAAAAAGTCTGTCTGGTACAGATGGCAGCCAAAGGCGAGAATGTGGTCATCGACCCATTGGAAGTGGGCGACCTTTCCCCTTTACTCCCCATATTCAAAGACGAGGCAATCTGCAAGGTATTTCACGGATCGGATTATGATATTCGTTCTTTGTACCGTGACTTCTCCATCGAAATCAATAATCTGTTCGATACACAGCTGGCCAGTATGTACATGGGAGAGCGGGAAACCAGCCTGGGAGCGGTGGTCAAAAAGCGCTTTGGCATCAAGCTGGACAAACGCTACCAGAAAAAGGACTGGTCCCAGCGGCCCCTGCCTGACGGAATGATCGAATATGCGGCGTCGGACGTTTTTCACCTGATCCCACTGGCCAAGGCGCTGATGGCGGAATTAAAGCAAAAAGGCCGGCTCGACTGGGTGATCGAGGAATGCCATTACCTGTCAAGAGTCAGGCCCGTCAATAATGGCAACGATCCCCTGTTCCTGAAATTCCGCGGGGCCGGCCGCCTGCGGCGACGGAATCTGGCAGCACTGGAGGGCTTGCTTCAGTATCGACGCAAATTGGCCAAGAAAAAAGACCGCCCCCTTTTCAAGGTTTTCGCCAATACCTCGCTGCTTAAAATTGCCAGCGACATGTTAGATACCCCCAAGGCCATGGAAACATCGCGGTGTCTGAGCGTTAAACAAATTCGCATTTACGGCAAACCGTTGTCTTCGATTGTCAAAAAAGCCAAAACCATCGCGGACAATGCCCTTCCCGTCTACCCGCGCAAACGCAGGCCGTCGGTTTCCCCCAAGGTTCCCGAGCGCTCCAAGGCGATTAAAGCCTGGCGGGACGACTTGGCCGATCGCTTGGAAATCGATCCGGCCCTGCTTTTCAACAAAGCTCAGATTACGGCCATTGCCATAAAAAAACCCCAGGATATGGAAGCGCTCAGATGTGTCGATGGTATTCGGAACTGGCAGGTGAATGACTTTGGTGAAACACTGCTGGGATTGCTTGCCGCCCATCCTTGACGATTTTGTCGTCATTTTTAAGGCACCCTAACATCATTGCCAAAAGGCATCCCATGGCCTTAAGACGATTTTACATCGCACCGGAAATGATCCATCAGCATCAACCGGAAATCACCGGATCGGATGCGAAGCATATATCGCGTGTGCTGCGTCTGAAACCGGATGATGCCATCGAACTTTTCGATGGCACCGGACAGGGCTATCGCGCGCGGATCATTTGTGTATCCTCGGAAATCGTGAAGCTGACCATCGAATCGTCATTTGCGTTTTTATCTGAATCGCCTGTTCACATCACCCTGGCCCAGGCGATGCTCAAAGATCGCAAAATGGACGATCTCATCCGGCCGTTGACCGAGCTTGGCATCGACTGCTGGATGCCCTTTTATGCGTCCCGCTCGGTGCCCTCCCCGAAAGGCAAAGGCTTGCATAAACGCTTGGCGCGATGGGAAAAAATTGCCGTTGAGGCGGTTAAGCAGTGTCGCCGCGGACACATCCCGGATATTCTACCGGTAAATGATTTTAACGCCGTGTTAGCGGCATCGGCGACCTGTGATGGCCGGCTTCTCTTCTGGGAGGACACCAACCACGCCTTTGCCATTCCCCGGCAAGCCGTTAAACGCGTCATGCTGATCTTGGGGCCGGAAGGTGGTTTCGCCCCTCTGGAAGTTCAGCAGGCAAAAGACCATGGTTTTTTGACGGCCGGCTTGGGACCCCGCATCTTACGAGCGGAAACCGCCACGCTGGCCGCCATCACCCTGGTGCAGTATTGCATGGGGGATATGGGCAATGCCTTACCCCGTAATCAGGCCTGAGCCGGAATTTTCTGGCGCGGCGACCGAAAACGATCAATTGGCCAGCAATGGATCCGTCTGCCGAACCACCTTTACGCTGCGGTGCGTTGGGCGAACGATCACGGTATCCAGGTGCATGGGTTGGAAATCCTGGTGCTTGTCACGCTGCGGAATAACCGCGTCGAGCCCACATATTTCCGATGCCAAAACAACGGTGCCATCCACGCTACCCACCACACCGGGTCTGAGTTTTTTGCGGTCCTGGACCATGAAAAGCGTGGTGTCGGGCAGACATCCAATCACGCAATTCGGTCCGTCGATGATCAGATTTCGGCAGGCATATTTCAAATGTGTGAGAAACGCCGCGTCCGTATGCGCTTTGATGGAGTCATCGGTAAGCGGCGTAATCCCATGTTTGTAACATTCCAGTCCCAAGCCGAGAAAAGAGACAAAATAATGCAGGCTGTGGGTAAATACTTCTGAATCCGACGTATATCCACCATAGCCGTCGAATCCCCTGGACATCAAAAATTCACGATTTTGATGAAACGCGGTATTTTCCCCATTGGTCATGGTTGCAAACCCCTCGAGGAAAAAAGGGTGGCAGGCGTAAAGGTCGATCTGGTGATTGGTGTTCTGGCGGCCCTGAAGCAGAACAACCCGCGCCGAAAGGTTGCCCCGATCAAGCTGCAGATAGTTGGCCACAGCCACCGGATCACCCACTTCTTTGATCATGATCGTATCCGGCCAAAATGAAAAAACAGCCATGTCCTTTTCCGCTTCGCCCATTTTTTTCAATTCCAGGCGGATGGGCATGAGTTGCTTCAATCGATCTTGGGCACCAAGGGATTCCCAATCATTGGGATAATCATAGGCGCGCACCAGATACACATCCCGTTTGGGAACCCCTGCTGGGGGCTCGCCATTGGTCTTGAAGGTGATTTTATATTTGGTGGTAAACCCTTTTTCCATCATGAACCGGTCCAGGCGCTTGAGACCGGAAGAGGAAAAGATACCGGAAAGAACGGGAATGTCTGACATGTTTTTAAAAGGACCACCCAGATCCCTAAGGAGCATCCCCACACCCGACCCATCATAGCCTTCGCGCATGGCTGCCAATCCATTGATGGCCAGCGCTGGAGAAACATGATTTTTACTCGTTATGGCGAGCAAGCGGCACATGGTTGTCCTCGAATGTTGAAAGTTGGAATGAATGAATTTTTTTAAAATGAATTATTTGCTTTTATTTTTAGTTTCACTAATTGTCAAGTCTTTCCATACACCACCCCTAACCCAAACAAAGCATTGAAAATTAAACACACCGATAGTACCATCCGCCCATGGACAAACTCGACCAGCATACCTATGATGGCTATATTAAGGCATTGACGGACATCAGCCGGGCAATCACCTCTGATCTGTTCCTGGAAGACCTGCTTAAACTGATCGTTATGGTAACCGCCAAGGTTACCGGTGTGGACATCTGTTCATTGTGGCTAATCGATGATAATGAAAAGCCGCCTAAAATCAGGCTCAAGGCAACCCAATCCATTGACCCCGAATACGTCAAAGACCGTGCATTGAATCTAGATGAAGGCGTGGTAGGCTATGTGGTCACCCATAAACGCCCCATCGCTATCACTGATGTGCTTCGCAATCCCCGCTTTAAAGAAAGAGAAATGGCCCGTAAACTCGGTCTCGTCTCCATGGTGGGCGTTCCCTTGAAACTCAAGGACGAGAAAATCATCGGCGTACTCAATTGTTTTACATCCGAACCCCACGCCTTCTCAAACACCGAAATCAACCTGTTTACCGCTGTGGCCAATCAGGCGGCCCTGGCTATTCTCAACACGGAGCTGATGGTCAAAACCAAGGTCATTCAGGAAGAGCTTGAAACCCGCAAAATGGTGGAACGTGCCAAAGAAATTCTCATGCATCGTCGTCAGATGAAAGGGGATGAAGCATTTCGCTGGCTCCAGAAGCGTAGCATGGATTCGCGCAAGCCGCTGCGCCACATTGCCGAAGCGGTCATCATTTCCGAAGATATTGCCCAAGGCCGCTGAATTTTATCGGCTGCACGCATCTCCCGTCTGCCCCCCCCACACGCAAGCACGGTTCCACGATCGAGATCCTCATCCGCTGACTGATGACAACACCCTGATAAGATTTATTTCTTAGAGCCTGTCCCTTTAAAGCGACACCAGATCTTTTTTTTTATCCTTATCGAACACCCCCATGCCCGATCGCACCATTATTTATTAGAACTAATTTTTTCAGTATTATTTCACTTGACATTTTTTTTCAGTACTACTAACTATTGTGTTTTAAGTTATTAATAACTCATAATTCAAAAGCAATGCAGCCCTATTTCACAATGGCGTGAAGTAGGGCTGCAATTAAAAAAAAAGACAACGGCGTCTTTAAACGGTTGGAGGTGTTTCCATCCGTTTGGACGCCGTTTTGTTTTTCAACCTACGGCATTCGTTAACGTTCACTTACAGCGACAATCAAGAAGGAGGCTGCTTTATGTCAATGAGATTTACAAAAAACAACGATGCATTAGGCACCGTCAACCGCGGTAATCCCACTGAATCTAGTCTGTGCACCCTTTGCCGGGCCGACTGTACTGGCAAATGCGAAACCTGGCTCTCCAGCCTGGTGGGACGCAAACTGCTCTACCCGCGCAGCTATGGTATTGTGACTGCCGGTGCGGACAATACCACCCATGTGGGCGTATCCTATAACTCGCTTCGCATTCAAGGCTATGCTTATGGCGCGCATGGGCTTCCCGGAGGCCTGACCAACGACGCCGACGACTGCATTTTCCCCAATGTCAGCCTGGAAACCGAATTTGGCAATAAGATTAAAACCAAAGCCCGCATCCCTCTGATGACCGGCGCCCTCGGATCGACCTTTGTGGCTCAAAAATACTGGGACTCCTTTGCGATCGGTGGGGCCCTGGTCGGCATCCCCGTGGTCATCGGCGAGAACGTGGTCGGCGTGGACCGTGAATCGGAAATCGCCTCCGGGCCGGAACGCAAAGGGAAAATCAAAAGTGCACCGGAGCTGGAACGCCGCATTGACAGCTATTTCCGCTACTATAACGGGTATGGCGCCATCATCGTGCAGCTCAATGTGGAGGATACACGAAACGGTGTGGCCGAATTTGTGGCCGACAAGTATGGCGACAAAGTGATCATCGAACTCAAATGGGGCCAAGGCGCCAAGGATATTGGCGGTGAGATTCAAGTCACCAGCCTCGATTATGCCGTCTTCTTAAAGGAGAGAGGCTACGTCGTTGACCCGGATCCAACCATCCCCGAAGTTCAGGAAGCCTTTGAAAACGGATCCATCAAATCCTTTGCCCGCCACAGCCGCCTGGGGGGCACCAACTTCTCATCCGTCGAAAAAGTTCGTGAAGATTTCATGAGCAGCGTGGAATACCTGCGCAGCCTCGGCTTCACCCGCATTACCCTGAAAACCGGATCCTACGGCATGGAAGAGTTGGCCATGGCCATCAAGTTCGCAACCGACGCCGGCCTCGATCTTCTCACCATCGACGGATCGGGCGGCGGCACCGGCATGAGCCCCTGGAACATGATGCAAAGCTGGGGTGTGCCCTCCATTCACCTGCATTCAAAGGCCTATGAATACGCCAGTATCCTGGCAGCCAAGGGATTGAAGGTAGTCGATATGTCCTTTGCAGGCGGATTTGCCCTGGAAGACAGCATCTACAAGGGGCTGGCGCTCGGCGCACCGTTCACCAAACTGATCTGCATGGGCAGGGGCATCATGATCCCCGGATTCGTCGGTTCCAACATCGAAGGCGCCCTGTTCGAAGAAAAACGCGCCGAGGTTAACGGCCACTGGAACGAACTGCCAAAATCGGTTCTTCAAGTTGGTTCGACGGCCAAAGAAATTTTCGCCTGTTACTTTGACGTTGAGAAAATCGTCGGCAAGGACGAAATGAAGAACATCCCTTACGGTGCCATTGCCTTCTATACGCTGGCAGATAAACTTTACTGCGGATTGCAGCAACTGTTGGCCGGCGCCCGTAAGTTCTCAGCCACCCAACTCACCCGCAACGATATTTTCGCAGGGAACCGGGAGACAGCCAAAGAAACCGGCATCCGGCACATGTGCGATGCCAATGACGAGAGTGCCCGTAAAATCCTGAACGCTTATTAAAAACAAAACCCCCTGCCTTATCGGCAGGGGGCTTATTTTTTACTTTTATTATAAAGTCCATCTTCCGTAAAAAGAGGATGGACTTTTTTAGATCAGGATAAACGTTCGGTACTTTTGAAGGAATGGGGAATAAGCAGCCGTACGATATCGCTTAATGCGCCCTTTTTTCTATCCGCGCCACTCTGTATCATCCACCGTAGTCTTGAATTTGGGCACGATGATATCAGGCAGCTCTTCTTCGGTCACGGCCGACAGATCCTGGTCGGTGGGCTTGCCGACAAATACCAGGCGGTGACGCGGGCACTTTTTGGCAGCCGTCAATCCGGTTTTCAAATTCTCAATGGTGTAGTTGTCGTAGTCGATACACGACAGGTTGTTTTCAATGCAGAACATGTCCGATGCCCGTTCACAGGCTTTACAGCCCAGGCATCCGACATTGCAGACGGTCTTGACGTCCTTGCCGGCATCCTTGTTGGAGCATTCGACCACCAATAGTTGCTCACTTTTAAAGGGTGCCATGGTGATGATATTACGCGGACAGGCGTTGGCACAGGCCCCGCAGCCCACACATTTCTCATAGTCGACCCGCGCCAGGCCATCCTCAACATGGATGGCATCGAAATTACAGGCCCGCGTGCAATCGCCGAAACCAAGGCAACCATAGGTGCAGCCCTGGATATCGGTGACCAGGTTGGCCGTGCTACAGCGTTTCTCGCCATGGTAGGGATTACGGCCGAGTCGGTCTTTTGTATGGGCACCGCAATGCACCACCGGACGCCATGGGAAACTGGCCGTGGCCTCGACCCCCATCACATCGGCCAGTGCTTTCATACAGCTTTCCCCGCCCACGGTGCATTTGTTGATGGGCGCGCCATCTTGCACGATCGCCTCGGCATACTCACCGCAGCCCACATATCCGCAACCGCCGCAGTTGGCGCCGGGCAGCACGTCAATGGCGGCGTCCACTCGCGGATCCACTTCCACATGAAAGGCCCGGTTGGCCCATCCCAATACAAATGACAGCACCAATGCCATGCCAAGCATGGTGCTGGCGGCCAGTCCAATAATCACCCAAGACATAATTCCCCCTGTTCGGCAATGTCGGCCTGCGCTAGAATCGAAGTAATCGGTTGACGGTCAACGGTTTGCGATACGACTTTTTTGTCCGGCCCTGCCGGGTCAGCCTCCGGCACCTGCTTTTCAACCACCGCCGGCGGGGACGTCATGGCATCCCGCAGACCCGAATCCACCCCGGTGAAGCCCATAAAGGCCATGGCCAGAATACCGCCCACCACCAGCGTGATCGCCGCGCCTTGGAAGGGCTTGGGCACATCGCAAAGTTCCAGCTCTTCGCGGATGCCGGCCATGATTACAATGGCGATGGTAAATCCCACGCCGCCGAAAAAGGCCAGGGTCAGGGCCCGGCCCAAATCCCAGCGATCGGCCGGGTTTTCCGCGCCGACCACATTGCTCATGATGGTCAGGCAGGCGAACAAAATGGCGCAGTTGGTGGTGATCAGCGGCAGAAAAACGCCAAAGGCTTTGTAAAGCGTCGGGAAAAAGCGGCGCACATACATTTCCACAAACTGCACCGAACTGCTGATAGCAAAGATGTAGACAATGTAACTTAATATGGTCAGATCCACCGTGGCGGCCTTATCGGCCGACATGAACAGGCCGGCCGCCATTTGCGTCAGCGGCGCGCCGGGCATGAGCACAAAGGTGGTGATGGTCCAGGCAATAAAGGCGGCAATGGTGATCACGAAGGTCACGGCGGCGCCCATGCCCACGGCCATGCTCACATGCCGGGAAACCCCGATGAAGGGGCAGATACCGACAAAGTAGTATAAAACGAAGTTGTTGATCAGGGCCGCCCCAAGGGCAATCAACAGGATATCAATTAGATAGTTCATGGGTTGGTTGGCTCCCTATGCTTGTTTGTTCGCCGCTTTGCGGGCGGTATACCAGTTGACGGTTCCCAGGAGCAGGCCAAAGGTGAGAAATGCACCCGGCGGCAGCACCATAATGACCCAATCCGGCCAGACTTCCGGCAGGACCGGAATGCCGAACAGGCCACCGGTACCCAAAATCTCCCGGATGGCGGCAATGCTGGCCAGGGCCAGTCCGAATCCCAAACTCTGGCCGATGGCATCGGAAGCAGCCACAAAGGCGTTTTGCTTGGACGCCACCACCTCGCAGCGGCAGATGATGATGCAGTTGACGATAATCAGCGGGATATACGGCCCCAGGGTTTTACTCATCTGATACACGTAGGCGGCCAGAAACCGGTCGGCAATGGTCACAAACGTGGCGATGGTCAGCGTGAACACCACGATACGCAGGTGCGGTTTGAGCAGGTTGCGGATCAGGCTGGTAATCACGTTGGCGCACAAGAGCACAAAGCCCACGGCGCCAGCCATGGTAACCGCGGCCATCAAGCCGTTGGTTACGGCCAGTGTGGGACAAAGGCCCAGCAATTGTCGGTAGACCGGGTTCTCCGGTAGTATTCCCTGGATGAACCGCTCGGTGGCGGTAGGTTGATCAGCCATTTTTCTTATCCCCCTTTCCGTCGGCGGCAGCCCCATCGGTCAACGGCGGGCGAACGTCACTGATGGCCGCATTGACCAGCGCCGTCACGCTTTTGGACGAGATCGTCGCACCGGTCACCGCATCGATTTGTCCGGGCTGGGTCTTGCCGGTTTTAACCACCACCAGATTCCCATCGGCCGGCGCGTCGATAAACTGGCCGCGCCACTGGTCGGTGATAATCTTATTGCCCAGACCGGGTGTTTCTTTCTGATCGAGCACGAACAATCCGGTAATGGTACTAAGGTCCGGGGAAAGACCCAGGAGCAGCTCGATCGTATCGGCATAGCCCTGGCCTTTGGTTTTCACCACCCAGCCCTTGCGCTCATCCTGGTAGCGCGCCTCGTAAACGCTGTAGAATTTGCTGCGCGCCGCCTTTTGTACTTCCACCTGCCGGGGAACAATATCCAAAGCCTGGTCCTGGGACGCCATCTTGGCCGCCAGCTCGCTGCCCAGCACCAGCTCGGGCACTTTCTCCAAAGTTTCATTGATTTTGTTTTGTTCAATGACCGGCCCCAAAGCGATTTGCACGCCGGCCAGTGAAACGCCGAAACCAACGGCCAACACCAGCACCAGCCAGGCCTGAACAAGGCTGTTTGATCTCAGACCACCGGTTTTTTTTGCACTATCAGCATCCATGGTTATCCTTCTTCGCTATCTTAATTTCCACCAAACGGCGTGGGTATGCTCCATCGGTTGATCAATGGGGTCAGGGCATTCATGAACAGTACGGCGAACATCACCCCTTCCGGATAACCGGAAAAAAGTCGCAGCAGCATGATGAACGCACCGGTTCCCAGGCCAAATATGAATTTTCCCTTGGGCGTTAAGGGGCTGGTGACCGGATCGGTGGCGATAAAAAAGGCGCCAAACAGAATCGCTCCACCCATAATGTGGTGCAACACCGTCCAGCCGTCCCCGGGTGTGAGAAGATCATTCAGCCCGCCGATGGCCAGCACTGCCAGAAGCAGGCCGGCGGGGATTTCCCAGGAGGCGGTACGCCGAATGATCAGATACAGCCCGCCGATGAGACAGGCCAGGGCACTGGTCTCTCCCAGACTGCCGTTGGTGGTTCCCCAGAACAGATCGTTTAGCGATGCCACAACGCCGTTCATCTTGTAGGCGTTCATGGGCGTGGCCTGGGAAATCGCATCCACCGTGCTCTGGACGTCCTCGTAGCCGGACGCCGCCAGGGCACCGGCAAAAGAGATCATCACGAAGGCCCGTCCGACCATGGCCGGGTTGAACAGATTCATGCCCAAGCCGCCGAAAATGATTTTTCCGATGCCGATGGCCACGAAACCGGCAATCATCCCCACATACCAGGGGGCCGTGCCCGGCAATGACATGGCCAGAATGATGCCGGTGACGATCGCCGAACAGTCCGACAGTGTTGCATCGCGGCCGCGCATCTTTACGAATAGCAGTTCCGCGGCCAGGCATCCGGCCACGCAGACCACCAGCTGGTGGAGCGCATAAGCGCCGAAAACATACAATGATGTCCCGACCACCGGTGCCAGCGCAATCAGCACATCCACCATCATCCGGCGGGTGCTTGAGGCGGTTTGAATCAGATGAGGAGAAGGTGATACATGGATCACCGGCTTTGACATTTCACTTCCATCAATAGGCGTTACTTCAGTTTCCTGCATTTTCACTTGGTCTCCATGATGCCGGCGGTTAACCGCGGGCAGCTGCCGCCACGCGCGCTTTACCGGCACGGATCAGTTGCACAAGGGGAATATGAGCCGGACAGGTGTAGGCACAACTCCCGCATTCAAAACAGGCCATGATGTTGTACCGCCGGGAAAGCCCGACATCCTGATACCGGGATGCCATGGCGATCTTGGTCGGCACCAGGCGCATGGGACAGACGTCCACACACTTGCCGCATCGTACGCAGGTGGTCTCCTCGGCAAGTTCTACTTCATCCCGGGACATGACGGTCAACCCACTGGTACCTTTGGTCACCGGTGTGTTGGGATTGGAAAAGGCAAAACCCATCATGGGACCGCCGGCAATCAGCCGGGCCGCATCCGGTTTCAGGCCGCCGCAGAACTCGATCAGTTCACCGAAAGAGACCCCGATGGGCGCCAGCACGTTGGCGGGTCTGGCAATGCCGCCGCCGGTCACGCTGATCACCCGGTGCGTCAAGGGTTTCTTGTGGATCACAGCCCGCGCCACGGCCGCCACGGTGCCCACGTTGCTGATGGCCACGCCCACGTCCGAGGGGAGTCCGCCCAGGGGAACCTGTCGTTTGACCACCGCCTGAATCAGATGCTTCTCACTGCCCTGGGGGTATTTGGTTTTCAGTACAGCAACCTGAATACCGGTGCCCCGGGCCGCCCGCTGCATGGCCTCGACCGCGTCCATCTTATTGTCTTCGATACCGATGGCGATTCGCTCGGCGCCCACACTGCGCGCAGCCAGAAGCGCGCCGGTGACAATGGGTCCCGGGGCTTCCACCATCAAACGGTAGTCAGACGTAAGATAGGGTTCACACTCACAACCGTTAATAATAAGGGTGTGCACCGGTTTTTTGTCGTTGGGCATGATTTTTACATGCGTCGGGAATGCCGCCCCGCCCAGGCCCACCAGCCCGGCGTCGTTAATGTCTTTGCTGATCTGTGCCGGGTCATAGGCGTCCAAGCCCGTGGTCGGCCAATCCCCCCCAAAAATCTCATCCCACAGGGCCTGATCTGTGGGAATCTCGCCGTCGGTCTTGATCGGTACCGTGTCCATGTGCCTGCCGTTGGCCAGGGTCACCCGGGTCGGACGCTGCACCACGCCCGGTACCGAGGCGTGCAGGGTCGTCGAGACAAAGATCTTGCCCTTACCGATCAACTCGCCCCAGTCGACCTTCTGCCGGGGCTTGACCAGCTGTTCGCAAGGGCCGCCGATATTCTGGTGAAGCGACAGCACCACTGTTTTCGGTGTGGGCATCACCTGAATGGCAGCATTCTTGGAAAACTGTTTCCGTTCCGGCGGATGGATTCCGTGGGGGAAGGTGCCATTGCCTTCATATCCATCAAGTTTAAGTGCCATGTTTACGCCATGAATTTCATTTTTTTTGTTATTACCATTTTCATCTCCCTGAAAAAAGAAAAGATTTCCACGAGGGAAATCTTCCGGGACTACACTTACCGAAATTAAAGTAACACATTATCTTATTTTATCTATTTGTCAAGCCCAAATAGCAAACATCTTTTGAATTGTCTATGATTTTATTGTCGATGCAGATGCCCGTTCAAAGCGATGATATTGCCCCGTCGCGATAAATTATTTGTCCGCGCATGAACAGCCGTCATGCTAAAATCGGCTGCGTTCTCAGAAGACCAACACCCAAATGGGCACCGTTTTTTTTGCGCAGCATAAATAGGTTAGCCGTTTTTCTCTCGGTTTGAGTAGCATTCGCTGATCGTGCTTTTTCAATCGTCATCCTTTGTTGACGGGAATTTGATTCGGCGATATGATCAAAACAGCAGCTGGTTAGGTATCGTGATATCCTACAGAAGGAGAAATGCCATGGAGAAAAATGCGCCCCCCAACAAAATTCTCATTGCAGTAGACGGTAGTGAACAATCGCTAAATGCAATTCGGTATGCCGCTGGAATGTTTTCACCGAAAAACACCCACATTGTACTTTTTCACATTCAAGCCAAAATATCAGAGTTGTTTGCCGACCTGGGAGCCTATCCCCACTACAAACGCCGGATGACCGGTTTGAAGCGCTGGGCCACCGATCAAAAAACCGAAGTGTTAAGCACCATGGACAGCGCCGCTGTGTATTTTAAACAAAAAGGATTTCCTGAATCGGCCATTACCATCAAAACGCCGACGCGGTCATTGGGCGTCACCGATGACATCGTCAAGGAATCGTATAATGATTACCAGGCGGTTGTGGTCGGACGCACCGGGGTCAGTCGTTTCAAAGATTGGGTCTTTAAAAGCACCGCCATGAAACTGGTACCCAAGATTAAACATATTCCCATCGTGGTCGTCGGTGGGCATCCGGAGTCAAAAAACCTGCTCATGGCCTTTGACGGCACCCATGGCGCCATGAAAGGAGTGCTTTATGCGGGTTCTTTGATAGGAAAATCAGATCATCACATGATGCTTTACAGCATCATTCGTGGTGAGAAGAAATTTTGGCCGGGTGATGCAGCCTTCCTCCATTTTGACAATGCCAAGGCCGATATCGACACCGGCACGCATGAAATCGGCCCGCACCTGACCGATGCGTGCAAAAGACTCTTGGACGAAGGGATCGCCCCGGAACAGGTGTCAATCAAAATTCATGTTGCCGATGGGGAGCGGGGTTATCGAATCGTTAATGAGGCCAAGCACAATCGGTGTGGCACTGTAGTGATGGGCCGCAGGGAGTTGATTACCTTTATCGACGAATATTTTATCGGACGGGTCAGTGACAAGGTGCTTAAGCTGGCCGATGAGTTGGCGCTATGGATTGTCTAAGTGATGAAGAATCGAAAGGCCCGGGAATTGCTTCCCGGGCCTTTTTTTTCGTATTCGTAAAGGGATCATTGTAGCATTAACGGTTGGTAAGCTTTCCTTCTTCTACCAACACCTTTTCCAAATCCTGGGCGGTAAATGGTTTGTGCAAAATGGCATTGACCCCTGCCGCATAGGCGGCCTCATTGTCCTGGGTTTCGTTTTGCGTGGTGACCATCACAATCGGCAAAGCCGATTTTTCGAACCGGCGACGAACTTCACGGATCAGTTCAATGCCGTTGATGTGGGGCATATTTAAATCGGTAAAAATAAAATCCGGCGGATCCGCGCTCACCGCTTTTATCGCTTCTGCTGGAAATTCGAAAAGCTGCGATGCACAGCCCAGGCTGTGCAGCGCACCCCGATAGATATTCAGTATCATTTTTGAATCGTCAACGGCAAAAACCTTCAACGCCGTTTCTGCTTTGCTTTCCGCTTTTCCAGTAGCACGGTCCACCAATTCGGCATAACCGTTTTTCTTCATTAAATCAAAAAAACGGCTGCGCACATCCGGATGCGCCCTCTCACTTAAGAAAGTCAGCGCACAATTTTGAAAGGCTTCATCTTCGAGCAAATTGTTAAAAATCACCTCACAACCGGCATTGAGAACGGTCTCTGTCACCTGCTGGGCTTCCGCATCACCAGCGTGAATCAGATTTTTCAGCCCCGCTGCCAGCATGGTATTGAAATTGCGGTCAATGGCTCCGGCGGCAGCGGTACGCACGTTGTCAACAGAATCCGTCAGTCCCTGCGCCAAGGCAAAGGCGCCTTTGGCAACCGGTAAAAAACCAAGCGCTTCATAGGCGGCGAAACGGACATTGGCATCCTTGGGTTCATTGTGCAGCAGTTTGCGAATGGGAGCGATGGCGCTTTCGTCACCGATCTCACCGATCAGATTGAGCGTATGAATCAACAAATCCGGATCATCGTGCAATAGGTTGTCGATCAAAACAGGAACCGCCTTGCCCCCCATATCACGCATGCGTTGCTTGGCTGCATTGCGCAGATGGGCATAGTGAGATGAGAGCCCTTCGTTGAGCCGTTCAATGGCGGCGGGACTCTGGTCGGTGGCAAAAACATCCAAAATCATGATATCCAGATCCGGATCATCCCCCAATTTTTCCGCCAGCCGTTGAAATGCCGTTGGGCTGGCCAATTGGCCCAGGGCGTATATGGCAGCAATAGTCAGCTCTAAATTCCCGGAATACAGATACTCCGATATGGCCGTCGTGGCAGATGTTTCTCCCAGCAGCCCCAATGTTTGGATGACCGCTTTGATCACCAGTTCATCTTCGTTTTCATTGAGGATGCCCATCAATTGGGACGTTGCACCTTCCAAGCGAATCTCTCCGGCCACCTCCACGAGCACGACGCGGTTTTCCGGCTTGACTTCCCTGGATAGCATGGAAAGCAACAATTCAGGGTGATACAAGGATTTGGCGTAAAGGATTTCCTTGAGTTGGGGGTAGTCCCGGCCCAGGTGTTTATAGTCGGCAATCAGGTTGACGATCAATGTAATGGCGAAGGTGTCCTCGGCACGATTCAACTCGAATAGCGCCATTTTGCGGATACTCTCATCGACTGCCCCGATTTTTGAAAGGACCAGCTTCGCTTTAATCATGTCCTGTTCCCGGATATCAAAACGCAACTCTTCAATAAAATCCTTGGCGTTAATTTCCGTCATGAACCCATTATCCTTTCTAAATCGTGATTTGTTTAAATCGTGTTGCCGTGAAGGATGAAATGTTTTGAGTATAATTGTTATCGACGCATATGGTGCATACTTTATACAAGAGCTGGATGGATTGAAAAAATTATGATAAGCGCCGTTTCGATATTTAGGCAGCTGTCCACACGCAAAACCAAGCAGATACAAGTAAAGGCCTTGCATGAATCAAAAACGCCTTCGCCAACAACTGATCAAATGGTATGCGGCCCATCAACGCCGTCTGCCCTGGCGGCAAACGACAGATCCTTATGCGATCTGGGTCTCCGAGGTTATGCTCCAACAAACCCAAGTGGCGACGGTGATTCCTTATTATCATCGTTTTATGGATCGTTTCCCCAGCGCCCGTCATCTGGCTCGGGCCGATCTGCAGGAGGTCCTGAAGCTGTGGGAGGGATTGGGTTATTATTCCCGGGCGCGCCATCTACATCGTGCAGCCGGAGCGGTGGTTTCATGCCACAACGGAAAAATTCCAAAAGATACCCAAACATTTCGATCGCTTCCCGGGGTCGGTGACTATATTGCCGCCGCCGTGCTGAGCATCGCTTTTGGCCAAGTGATACCGGTGGTTGACGGGAACGTCAAACGCGTCCTGTCAAGGTTAATGGAAATCGATACACCGGTGAACCAGAATGGATCCCACAAACACTTTCAGGCACCGGCGGCAGATCTGATCTGCCCTGACCACCCCGCAGATTTCAATCAAGCCATCATGGAACTGGGCGCGTTGATCTGCCGACCCAAAAATCCAGATTGCACGATCTGCCCACTTGCCGATCAATGCCAGGCCAACCAGCATCAGACAACAGCTGAATTCCCGAAGCGTATCACCACTAAAAAAGTACCCCATCGCCATCTGGTTTATGGTGTCATTTTAAAAAATGGCAAAATGCTGGTCACGAAAAGGCCTGAAAATGGATTTTTGGGGGGATTATGGGAATTTCCGGCCCTGCCGGCAATTCGCCGAAAAATGGCGTATCAGGAAATCGAGCAGGGTCTGGCCGCACTGACCGGCCTGACCGTTGCAGCCGATCGTCATTTGACCCGTATCCGGCACGCCTATACCCACTTCACCCTCAGTGCGGATGTTTATCTGTGTCAGTATGTGACAGGCCGGGTCCGCTCGAAGGCCACCGTTGATGCGCATCGCTGGGTTACCTTGCGATCGCTTAACCGGCTTCCCACCCATAAAGCAATCCACAAATTTCTGGCTCTGCTCGAAAGCGTGGCCGGCTGAATTGTGCTTCAGCGAAGTGCACCCGGTTGAAAAACAAGATTGCAATCAATGGGCATCATGGACGTTTACCTTAGCGGCAGGTCTATTCTTGGGGTGGGGCGTCGAGTACATCGCGTATGGTGCGGGACAGTTTTTCCACCGTCACCGGCTTCATTAGCAGGGCACGAACCCCTAAGGTCGATGCACGCGTTGATGTCATAAACTTGCTGAATCCCGTGCATATGATCACGGGGATGTCCGGTCGATACTGCAATATCGCCTCTGCCAACTGATCACCGGTCAAATGAGGCATGGTCATATCCGTGATCACCAGATCGAATCCATCCGGATCTTCCTTGAACATGGTCAGGGCCTCTACAGGGCTGGTGGTACCAACGGCATCATATCCGAGCGCATTGAGCATCTCCACACCAACCCGGGTCAGTGTTTTTTCGTCGTCAACAAAAAGGATACGTTCCGTTCCCTGCTGGTAGGAATCGGGCTGTACGTGGTCGGCCTGCACCTCGTCATCCAAAACAGGGAACAGTACACGAAAAACCGTGCCCTCTCCTGGATGGGTTTGCACAAAAATCCGGCCCCCATGGTCACGGACAATACCATGAACCGTCGCCAGCCCCATACCGGTTCCTTCTCCGGGTGCTTTGGTGGTAAAATAGGGTTCAAAAATCCGTTCTGCCACAGCCGGATCCATGCCGGCACCCGTGTCAGCCACAGAGAGTTGTAGGAAAAGCCCCGGTTTCAGGTCATCAATGCCAGGCGATAAATCCGCTTCTTCCAAAGCCAATGGTTCCAGCGTGACCGTCAGTGTTCCCCCGCGTTTTTCCATGGCGTGCGCTGCGTTGGTACACAGATTCATCAATACCTGATGAATCTGGGTCTGGTCTGCCATGACCGTTCCCAATTTCGTCGGAATGGTGTGAACAATACGGACGGTTGTTGGGATTGATGCGCGAATAAGTTTGACCACCTCTTTGAGAACAACTGCAATATCACAGGGAACTTTCTGAGATTTGCCTTGACGGGTAAAGGTCAAAATCTGGTCAACCAACCCCTTGGCCCGTTCACTGGCCTTTAATATATTTTCCACGTATCTTTGAATACGGGAATCACCCTCCCCATGCAGTTGGGCAAGCTGTGTATACCCAACCATTGCCCCGAGAATATTGTTGAAATCATGAGCAATACCACCCGCCAGGGTACCAATTGCCTCCATCTTTTGGGCTTGCTGAAGTTTTGACTCCAGCCGTTTACGCTCGGCCTCGTTTTCTTTGCGTTCGGTGGTATCGACAATGATGCCCACCATGGTTTCCGGCGGCTTGTTACCGTCAGAGCGCAGAACCTTGGCTTTGGTATGAAACCATTTCCATTGTCCCTGTTTGGCTTGCATCCGAAACTCATGATCAAACATCGGTGTATCACCGGCCACATGGCGATTGAATTTAAAGTTGATCTCATCCCAGGTATCCGGAGCCGTAATTTTGCGAACAAATTTCAACCCCCGGGCCAAGTCCGGCTCTTTGTATCCCAACAATGCATAGATGCGTTCGTCTACACGAAGTGCTCCGGATTTCAAATCCAGCTGCCAGATCCCGGCACCGCTGACATCCAGTGCCATTGACAGCCGGTCCTCACTTTCCATGCGTGCCGATTCCATCTGACGCTGCTTGGTGATATCTCGGGCAATGCCTTGGGTACCCACGAAAACCTTAACCCCGGATTCACCAGAAACATAGAGCCCTTCGGCATCGACCAGAAAAACCGGACTCCCCTCGACCGCTTTGCGACTGTTCACACGGTCTTTTTTGTAATCACCAAACGCGCGAATGGCAATACCTTTGGTGCCTCGGTTGCCGGTACGCCGATCATTGACCCGGTGGGCGGCAAGCGCCCGATCTTCCTTGTGGATATAGTCCATAAAGCGCTTACCGATTAGTTCTTCCGGGGTGACACCATAGCGCCGTATGGCATCACTGATAAAGGTAAACCGCCCCATGGTGTCCAGCCGATAAATTACATCCGGGGTCGAACGGATAATCGAGTTGAGCTCTTCCCGGGAATTGAGCAATGCAGATTCTGTATCCTGCAATTCAGCGATTTTGTTTTCCAAACGCTGATTCAACGCTTTTAACGATCGTTCACGCTGTTGAATATGCGCCACCATGCTATTAAACCGTGACACGATAGTTCGGATTTCCGCCTGCGGTGCCTGAAACCCTACGGGATTATATATCCCACGGGAAATTTGTTCGGTACGTTGGATCAGTTGATTCAAGGGGGATATCAATAGGAGTTTTAGAATAAACCTGAGGGTAATCACCAGAACCAGAATGACGGCCACCATGGTGATCATGCTGAACCCCATCAGCTGATGCTGCTTTTCCCGTAACCGGTTTGAACTTAACGCAATTTCAACATATCCAATCAGGGTTTTGCCATGTAAGATTGAACTTTTTTTGTGCAGCGGCTGATCGTGGCCTTTGCGCTGCAGATCAATCATAACATTGCCCTGATGATCAACAACCCGCAATTTTTCGACCACGGTGTTTTCAAAAAAAGAGCCACAGATCTTCTTAATGCCTTCCTTGTCGAAATTCCAGACGGGGAATTCCAAAGCGCTTTGCAAATAGTCGCTAAACTTTTCCAGATCATCCTGGCTTTGGAGCCTATCTTTGTAAAACATGTAGCCGTAAGTGACGGAAACAACCATAACAAAAACCACAACCACCACGAAAATGATGCTGACGATCAGATCCCGGGACAATGTTCGACGAAAGCGACGACGCCCCTCTTTTCCGAATAGTTGGGTTTCGTTTGCGTTTGCATTCAAATTCAGATCTGTCATACCGTGGCTCGACATCATCTTTACAAGACGGGTTGATTGTTCATGTCCGTTCAGAAAAAAGATATCGGCATGCGGGTTGAGAGACAAAAGTTTTTTCTTTTTGCAGATACTTACCAGAAACGAAGATAGGATAGCGGCATGGACATTCAAGAGTGGTCGCGAACATTGACGGGATGTGAACTTACCGTCCCTGGCACCCACATCCTGAGCCCGCTTTGAAAGCGTTGGGTTGAAAATGATGGTCGATAATTCTGGAAATAATCGGGACGACCGGTCTGGCTTTGAACCAGATGCGGGAAATAGCAACCGACATCCCAAATCCGAAGATAAATCCGGTCAATCCATATCCGATACTCTGCCCATTGGAAGCCATACCACCACTGCTGCTGACCGTAACGCCCCAAAACGCCCCTATAAGCATCATGGCCACGGGCAGCAGATAAAGAAGCGCCAAGCGGGATAACAGCTTGCCGGATTCAACGGTAAGCAATACGCGGTCCCCCACCTCGGCCCCAATCGGATTGAGCGCTGATGTTTGGCGTACCGGCGCCGGGCGCCCCCCATGGCAATGGGTCACCGCCCCGCAGCTTGCACACCCTTGATCTTTTTCAGCGACGACCAATGCCCATTCATTATTCGGGGTTTCAACAACGCGACCAATTGTCTGAGCCATCATTGCCCTCCTTTGCCTGGGTCAACCGGTTTGACGTACCAATGGATACCGTTCTTTCACCCACCCGATCAGCCCACCGTCCAAATGATAAAAAATATTGATCCGCTGTTTGATCATAAAGCACCCCTTTACAACGCAACACTATGGTCTGGATTAAAAACCGCCTTCCTAAGCACCATAAATACCACATTGTGGTAATAATAAGTCTTTTTTATAATTTTACAAATTGGAGATGACCAAATAAAAAAAACAGAGCTGACCATCGGCCCGGATGCATCGGATATCCCGGCCGATCGGCGTAGCAGGCAGGTGCTCTTTTTCTATTTAAGGTTCAATATTAGATGCGGCACGTACGAATATCAGTGACGATGATGCCCTTGGCGCCGATTTTGCCGAGGCTATCCATGATCGGATTCACCTCCTGCTGTCTGCACATGGACTTCACCGCCACCCACCCTTTTTTGCTGAGTGGTGATATGGTAGGCGATTCTATTCCCGGGGTAATCACACAGGCCATTTCCAGCATGGCATCGGGGATGTCGTACTCGACCATGACGTATTCCCGGGCCACAACAATGCCGCGGATGCGATCCAAGAAGGTCTGCACAGTCGCGCTCTTTTCGACGTCGCGGGTGCGGGCCACCAATATCGCCTCGCTTTGCAGTAGCGGTTGTCCAACCACCTGAAGACCGGCGGCACTTAAGGTGCGGCCGGTCTGCACCACGTCAGCGATCGCATCGGCCACCCCCAGACGGATGGAAATCTCCACCGCCCCGTCCAAACGAACGATTTCCGCTTTTTGTCTTCGGCGGCTCAAGTCCTGTGACACCAATCGGGGATAAGAGGTGGCAATGCGCAACCCGTCAAATTGATCCGGAAGCAAATTCGATTCTGCTGGAACGGCGTAACAAAAATCAGATTTTCCGAACCCGAGCGATAACAGTTCCACGACATCGGCACCACTGTCCTGGGCAAGGTCCCGGCCCGTAACGCCCAGGTCCAGGATACCATGACTGACATAAACGGCAATGTCCCGAGGACGCAGAAAAACAAATTCCAACTGGTTACGGTTGTCAAACACAATCAATTCACGACTGTAGCGCTTGCAGTGGTAGCCGGCTTCGCGAATCAGTTGCACAGCGTCCTCGGAAAGTGACCCCTTGTTGGGAATGGCAATTTTCAGCATGATCGTTTCGTTTCTTGGGTGTTGGTGCCAAAGTGGGCAGGATAAAAAAGATTTGTTAGCCGTTTATTAGTCTCTTATTAAATAAAACCCACAGCGATTAGGCGGATGCATTTTTGGGTATGCCAGACTAAAGATAACGATAGACATCCTCCAAATCCAGGTCACAGGCGATCATCATCACCTGAACATGGTAAAGCAATTGGGAGATTTCTTCGGCGGTTCGCTCACGCCCTTCATGTTCGGCAGCCATCCACACTTCACATGCTTCCTCGATCACCTTTTTCCCGATGGCGTGAATGCCTCTGTCCAATTGCCGCACAGTCCCTGAATCAGGATCACGGCGGGCGGCTTTCTCTTTCAGCTCGGCAAACAGTGCTTCAAACGATTTCATGGTGCAATTTCGTCCTTCCTATTCCCAAAGGGCGCAGGTAAAAAATAATTACCCCATCTTGCTTGTCCTTGCGCCCGTCTACGGCGTTCCATCCGACGGCACAGATTCCAAATATGCACCGGCGGATGCGCCTTGTAGACGAACGCAAATCCGGCGCAATCTGGTGCAATTATTTTTTACCTGCACCCTACCCTTGGTTTTCTTTTTGGCTCATAGTAACAAATTAACCTTCACCTCACAATGGTTGATCGCATTGAAATATCCGTTTCAAGGAAATGGCGCCTTAAAAAAGGAAGGGCGGTTCTGCCGTTGTGGGGTAGGATGGCAGAACCGCCGAGAGTAGAGGGATTGAGTAATACATATGGGGTGTTGAGTATTAAGTTAATCGCCGACCTGACTGCTGTCAAGATAAAAATTACCACATTGTGGTAATTTTCTTTTCTTTATAACTTTATGCTTTGGCAATTAAAAAAAGCCCATAGGTGGCCAACAGATCCGGCCCAAAACGCACGATTCGACCGGATCGGTCTCGCCGGTCGGTATTGATGGCCACCTCGTTAAGAATACGAAACCCTACTTGTTTGGCATAACGTCTGAAATCAGACAGGGTGATGACGCGAATATTGGGGGTATCATGCCACTGATAGGGAAGCTGCGGCGTTACCGGGGCATGGCCGGTAAGCAATAGCATCAGGCGTACGCGCCAGTGACTGAAATTGGGGAAACTCACCACCCCCTTTTTCCCCACACGCAGCATCTCCCGTATCAAGGGCGCCGGATCGTAAATCTGCTGAAGGGTTTGGGCCAGGACCACATAATCAAAGGCACTGTCCGGGTAATCCTTGATCTCTTCGCTGATATCGCCCTGCAGGACAGTCAATCCCCGCTGAATACAGTGCGCCACACAGCTTTCATCAATGTCGATCCCCGTGCAATGGGCCTGTTTCTGGGCCTTTAGATACTGCAGCAGTGCACCGTCCCCACACCCCAGCCCCAGTACCGTCGCGCCCCTTGGAATCCAGGAGGCCACCAATCGGAGATCGTAACGAATACCGTCAGGTGCCGCTGTCACCATCCAAAAATCCTTTCATGATACTGGAAAGACGCTGGCTGGGAAGCAGGAATGCATCATGACCCCACTTTGCCTCAATCTCACAAAAGCTCACATCGAGCGCGTTCTTTTTCATGGCCTTGACCATGGCTTTTGACTGGTAGGTCGGATAAAGCCAATCCGAAGTAAAAGAGACCACCAGAAAACGGGACCTTGCATTGGCAAAGGCGGCTACGGCGGATCCCTGGCCATAATGACGCTCCAGGTCAAAATAGTCCGCTGCTTTGGTAATATAAAGAAACGCATTGGCGTCAAAGCGATCCACAAACTTGCGGCCCTGATAACGCAAATAGCTCTCCACCTGAAAATCCGCATCAAAGTTAAAAGAAAAATCCGCTTTATCCTGGAGACGCCGGCCGAATTTTAGACGCATGGATTCATCGGAAAGATAGGTAATGTGCCCGATCATACGGGCCACGGCCAGTCCCATATCCGGCTTTTGGCTGTCGTAGTAATTTCCATGGTTCCAGTTTGGATCAACCATGATGGATTGTCTGGCGACCTCGTTGAAAGCAATGGCCAGCGCACTGTGCCGTGTGGTGGTGGCCAAAAGAACGGCGGAGTCAACCATTTCTGGATAGCGAACACTCCATTCCAGGGCCTGCATACCCCCGACGGATCCACCAATCACGGCATGCAGCCGCGTGATTCCCAAATGGTCCATCAAGGCTTTCTGGGCCACAACCATATCGCCGATGGTGACCATCGGAAAGCTCAGCCCATAGGGTTTGCCGGTGTCCGGGTCGATGGATGCGGGGCCGGTCGTTCCCATGCAGCTGCCCAGGATGTTGGAACAGATCACGAAATAGTGATCCGTATCAATGCCCTTTCCCGGCCCCACCATGAAATCCCACCACCCCGGCTTTTCATCGTCGGCCGTGTAGGTTCCAGCAACATGGGCATCGCCGGAAAGGGCATGCAGTACCAATATCGCGTTGGACCGGTTCCGGTTCAGCCGACCGCAGGTTTCATAAGCAATGCTAACCGGTCCGATGGCAGCACCGCAGGCCAGGGTCAAACCAGCCGGAGGCTGGGCAAAAGTAAAACATTGTTTTTCCACCCGCCCGACGGATTGTCCGGTTTGGCCGTGCTGGATATACTCACTCATGGGTCGATTTTAGCCAGGGTTTGCTTGAATACGTCACAGGTAAGACACAACTTCATTTTCTCAGTCCAGGAGGTATGTACAACGCCGTCACAAATGGTTCCGTTGATAAACCAGCATAGATCGCCGGTATGAAACTCCCACGCCGGACATTTTTCCCGCAGCGATTTGGGGCATGCGCGGATGGTCCAACAGGGGTCAACGCTATTTTTCCCAAAAAATTTTCGATAAAGCAAAAAATAGAGCTGACGTTCCACGTGCATCGGAATGGACCGCCAGCCCTGTTCGTAGCTATGGATGGCTTTGATGGAGACACCAAGAAGTTGAGCCATCTGTTTCTGAGTCTTTTCCAATCTCTTCCTGAGTGCGCTAAACTGCTTGTTGTTCATGGCTCTGGTTCCATTTCGGGCAAAAGATCATAATCAGATTCTTACTGCCACGTCGTGGTACACATGTCAACGTTTTTTTCTTCTATCCAGCAGATCTCTCATTGAAAGTTAAGCCGGAACCTGTTTCGACCGATAATATTTAAATCCTACCACTTCGCGTCGCCAGTCAAAGCAATCGGACAAAGCGAAGCGAGGTGCCGGCAGGCTGTCATCCGTCAGGAAAAGCGTAACACTTCATTGGGCCACATTGCTTTTGGAGGGAACAACATGCAGAACAAAAAAGGAACCATACTGGTTGTGGATGACAGCGCCACCATGCGCCATTTGATTAAAAAAGCCTTGGAGCCCGATGGGTACATCGTTGTGGAGGCGGAAAACGGTGCCCAGGCCCTGGACTGTGTCTTTTCAGACAACAGGCCGGACTTGATTACATTAGACATTGAAATGCCCGAAATGGACGGCATCACTATTTGCCGGAATATACGCAAAAAGATTCACCTTGATGAGCTGCCCATCATCTTTCTTACCTCGATGACGGATCAGCAACAACGGTTAAAGGTGTTTCAGGCCGGCGCCACGGATTACCTGGTCAAACCATTTGGTGAAGAGGAGCTTTTGGCACGCTTGCGTGTGCATTTGGAAAGATCATTGCTAATCCGGCAACTGCGCACGACCATCGAGGAACTGAACCAAGCCGAAAATGAACGAACGGAAAAGCAGAGACTGCAGGGTGTCGTGGAAATGGCCGGTGCGGTCTGCCATGAACTCAACCAGCCCATTCAGACCATCAGCGGCTTTGCCGAATTGATAATGATGAAAACCGATGAAAACGACCCGTTGAGCACCTACATTCATAAAATCAAGCAGCAGGCGGACCGGATGGGAAAAATCACGGGAAGACTGATGCGGGTCACCGCCTATCGAACCAAGCCCCATGACGCCCTGACGCGTATCATCGACATCGAACAAGCCGCCGACGAACTCGTTAAAGAACGCTGATCAGCGCACATCCTGCTTGATATCAATTCCCATCTTTTTCATTCGCTTCCAAACCGTCACCCGGCTGACGCCCAACATCCGTGCCGCTTCGGACTGATTGCCGCCCGCCTTGCGAAGTACATCGATCAGCTTTTCCCGCTGTCTTGTGCAATCACTATCCAGGTCACATGTCGGCTGGGAATCGACGCTGCCGTTAACGATCTTGTGGGGCAGGTGCTGAACACCGATCACGCCGTTCTGACATAAATATTCAGATGGCACCGGCCTCCCTCACCAATATGTTCTTTGCCGACTATCCAAACGGGTTCAATGGGGCCACCCTCTCCCAGGCCCAGGCCGCCATGGCCAATATGGTTCAAAACGGCATGATTCCCCCAACAGAAAAATACCATGCCGACAATGACATTATCCTGACCAATAAATTCCGACTGAACATGAAGGCCAAGGTCAATGATCAGCTCAGTTTCGATGGACGTCTAGTGCCTATAAGGTCTTCAGTGACAGTTCCGGGGTTAAAGTCAACCAGGGCAACCTGGGTGATGTGACGCTATATGGCAATGTCTCCAGCCTGCCCCACTGTGATGTCATCCGGCTGGATCGGGCCTATTTCAACTACAAAAAAGCCTGGGGACCGGTCTACACCAACTTCTCTGAGGGACGCCGGCCAGGCACCGATGGCCCGCCGTTGGAATACATGAACTACAGCCAGGAGGACGGCTCCCCCCTGGCCACGATAATCTATTGACCGGTCGCGAGACAAGCGGTGCAAAATGGAAAAAACCCAAGCAACGGATCATTTTTTAACCGACTCAAAGGAGATCGAGCATGGACCTTACCAACATCACCCCCGACCAAACCATCGACACGTGTGGGCTTTCCTGCCCCATGCCACTGCTCAAAACCAAAAAGGCTCTCAAAGGGTTGAAGTCAGGGCAGATTCTGGAAATCCTGGGCACCGATCCCGGATCAAAAAACGATATCCCCGATTTCGGCGCAAAAAAAAGGCAACACATTCCTGGGCATGGTGGATGGCGAAAAAGGTGTCACCCGTTACTATATTCAGAACAATTAGGACAGGAGAACAGGTAACATGTTTATGAAAGGACTTTTTCTGGTAACTGCAGTGCTCTTTTTATTCTCTTCGGTCGGCGTATCCGTGGCCCTTGAAATGGGCAATAAACGCAAAGGAAAATACACCTATCGCAAGGTTTACAAAGCCTGCATGCAGCGCGGAGAAGTGGATTCGCCCAAACCACCAATCAGCCCGGACGCAAAAACCCAGGCCCAGTGGACACGCATGTTCGAGAAAAAAGATTTTGAGGACTTTGGTTGCAAACAGGAGTGGGATGCTCTGTCGCAAAAGGATCTCACCGACATTTACACGTATCTGCATGAGCATGCGGCAGATTCACCAACCCCGGCCAAATGCAAATAAAGTGATTCTTATGGGTGGGCGACCGGTGAGACCCGTCGCTCACCTACGCAATTTGAGACCGCTGTGTTTTTAAAATATCCGATCCTTAACACCTTGGTCGCAAAATGCTTCAGCCCAACGGAGGTATACATGAAATATTCACGTCAGATACGTTCAGGACTGTCGGTCCTTTTTCTCGTCATCACGCTGTCCGGATGTACCAGCCAACAGACAGCAGTAACAGCAAACACCGCTGGTGAACGTGCGTTTGAGCCCTTTCACAATGTCGTGGATATGGCTTTTGTGGCGCAGCATCTGTCCATTCCCATGCAAGACGGCGTGATGCTCATTGATGCCCGGCCTTACAAGCCCAAGTACATAAAGGGCCACATCCCCATGGCCATCAGCATTCCCAACAGCCAGTTTGACAAAATGACCGATAAATTGCCCGCGGATAAAAATAGTCTCTTGATCTTTTACTGTGGTGGGCTAAAATGCAAGTTAAGTCATAAGTCCGCAGCCAAAGCGGAGCAACTGGGGTACACGAACGTTAAAGTCTTTGCCGAAGGCTATCCCAAGTGGATATCCGAAAAGTCCCATTACCCGGCAGTATCCGCTGAATGGGTAAAAAGCCAGATCAATGGGGGCAAGAAGATGACGCTGGTGGATGCACGCCCCAAACGCGCCAAGTACGACAAAGGCCACATTCCTACGGCCATCAGCATTCCCGACATGCAGTTTGACAAGTTTACAGACCAGTTGCCCGAGGATAAAAACCAGCTCATCGTGTTCTATTGCGGCGGCCTGCACTGCAAACTGAGCCACAAAATCGCCGCCAAAGCCATTGCTTTGGGCTACACCAATGTTAAGGTGTTTGCCGAGGGATATCCAGCGTGGGTGGCTTATGCCGGCAAGGAATCAACCCATGCGGTTGCGTCCACGGCCATCAAGGCAGGCACTGAAGAGGGCAGCATCGATCACGCTGAATTCCGCCGCATCATGAACGACGCCCCCGAATCGATCTATCTGGTGGATGTACGGGATGCCGATGAGTATAAGAAAGGTGGATGGTGAAATGACCATCAAAGCCGATGGTTCGTTTACACTCAAAAAACCGATCTAACCAACCACAAAAGGGGGAAGTGATGACGTCATCCCGAGGGGGCCATTCGATCGTGCCACTCGTCCTGCTCCTGTTCATGCTCACCTTTTTTTTCTCAGTGACTGCGGTTTGTTTTGCGGATGAGGAAGAGGAACGCGCGCCTGGCCGGACCATGGCCGACCAAGCGACCAAAGAGAAAAAACTTTGGATCACGGTCGACCATTCCCGGATCGAAGCGCTGAAAAAGGATTTTCGCTCCGGTCCCGAGGTCACGCGGGCCTGTCTTTCCTGCCATGCGGAAGCGGCAGCGCAGTTCCATTCGACCATTCACTGGACCTGGAAGGCCTATACCGATGATAAAGGTCATGTTTACGGCAAGGGCGGTGATTCGATCAACAATTTCTGCATATCGACCAACAATATGCAGGACAAGGGCTGTCTCTCCTGCCATCCCGGCTGGGGCAAAAAAACGGAGGCTATCAACTGCCTGAATTGCCACGGCAGCCAATCGATTAACTGGGAAGAGTCCTTCGAAGACCTGGGGGCATTTGAGGGCTCCGATGATCCCGAGGAGCAGGAGATCGCCAACGAAATTCGTGGCAATATCCAGGCGGCCGTGCAGTCGGTGGTCCGTCCCGAACGGCAGAACTGTGGTTCCTGTCATTTCAAGGGCGGTGGCGGTGATGGGGTCAAGCATGGCGACCTGGATACGTCCCTGACCAAACCCAACAAATCCCTTGACGTGCACATGGGGCTCGACGGCCGGAATTTCAAATGCACGCGTTGCCATACCACCACCTTGCACAATATTGCCGGACGAGTCTACACCAAGCCGGCCGCCAAGGATCGCAAAAGCCTGATCGAGGATGATCTGACCCCCAAGATCACCTGTGAATCCTGCCACAGCAGCAGCCCGCACAAGTCCGAATCCAAAGCCAACGACCACACAGACAAGGTTGCCTGCCAGAGTTGCCATATCCCCATGTTCGCTCGGGTCAATCCCACCAAAGTTTCCTGGGACTGGTCCCAGGCAGGCAAGACCAAGGACGGCAAACCCTACACAACTGAAGATGAATTTGGCAAACACGACTACATGTCCATCAAAGGGCAAATGAAGTGGGCCAAGAATGTCAAGCCCGAGTACTTCTGGTACAATGGATCCATTAGAAGCGTTACTGCCCGACACACTATCGATCCGGGCAAAGTGGTCCAGGTGAGTCATCCCATGGGCTCCCGGAACGATGAGAACGCCCGCATTTTTCCCTTCAAGGTCCACCGCGGCAGGCAGCCCTACGACAAGGTCAACAAGACGCTGCTCACGCCGATGTTGTCAGGACCTGACGGGTACTGGAAAACCCTGGACTGGAATCATGCCCTCACGGTCGGCAGCCAAGCCCTCGACATTCCCTTTTCCGGTGAATTCGATTTCGTGGACACCACCTATGTTTTTCCCATCACCCATATGGTGGCGCCCCGGGAGAACGTGGTGGCCTGCAATGAATGCCACACCCGTGAGCAGAGCCGTCTGGCCAACCTGGCCGGTTTTTACATACCCGGACGCGACAATTTCCAGCTGCTCGATTCCATCGGCTGGATCCTGGTCCTGGCGCACCTGTTGGGCGTTGTCATCCATGGTCTGACCCGGATCTTCACCCACACCAACGGCAGAAAGGAGGGCAAATAGCCATGTATAGCATCAATAAGCTCAACATGTACCTTTACACCCGTTACGAACGGTTTTGGCACTGGCTGCAGATGGCCCTGATCTTCATTCTGCTGCTGAGCGGTTTCGAGGTCCATGGGTCATTTCCTTTTCTGGGATTTAACGAAGCCGTAGACGTACACAATGCCGTGGGCCTGACCTGGCTGGTGGCCTTTGCCTTCTTCGTCTTCTGGCTCTTCACCACAGGTGAATGGAAGCAGTACATTCCCACCACCAAAAAGATGTTTCAGGTCATCCTATACTACAGCTACGGCATCTTCAGAGGAGAAAGCCATCCGGTCCCCAAACGAAAGGAGGCCAAGCACAACCCCCTTCAACGCCTGGTCTACCTCTCTCTGGCCGCATTTTTGCTGCCCGTGCAGATGCTCTCCGGATTTTTGTACTGGGGATATAACGACTGGACCCAATGGGGACTGACCTGGCTGATTCTGGATGGGGTCGCCTTTGTCCATACGGCCGGCGCGTTCGCCATCCTTATCTTCGTTATCGTTCACGTTTATATGACCACCACCGGCCATACGATCACTTCCCATGTGCGGGCCATGATCACGGGTTGGGAGCAAGTAGAGGAAGGTGAAATCCAGGAGTGGGAAAAGCATGGCGACAGACAGCCAGCCGCCTGATTCATTAATCGGGCATCCCTAAATGACAATAAAAAGGCCCCGCCGCAGTAATTGCTGTAGCGGGGCCTTTTTTTGGTATGGGAAAGCCGCTGGTATCAACGATACCGGATTGAATTCTGTTATCAAAGCATGTTATCAATACGATAGGGCATAAGATTAGGCGTCATGCGTCTTTAACAAAAAGGGGTGTGTTTGGATGGCTACCGAAAGGCTGGTAATACAAATTGGCCCCATGAAGGGTAAATCGTTTGCCATTCAAGAACGGATGAGTATTGGCAGAAGTCCAAATAATACCATACAGTTGGACGACATTCAGGTATCCCGCCAGCACGCAGTGATCCAGCGTGTTGGACACGATATTATTTTGCGTGATCTGGGCAGTTGTAATGGCACCTATATCGGTGGAAAACGCATAATTGAATGTCGCCTTAACGTAGGGGACGTTATACGTATCGGCAGGCATGAGCTCTGCTTTCAAGTGACAACCAAAGCGTCACCGAGTGTCATTGCAACACCGAAGCGTAACACCAACCGTGAGGATGAAAGGAGTACTGCACGCTTTTCTGAGACAGTGATCTCGAATATAAAAACCATGGATGTTACAGACGTGTCTGACACCTTGTTTGAAACGCCTCCGGCAGAGACTTTCGAGTATCAATTGCAGTATCTTCAAAAGCGTCTCAAAGCAGTATTCACAGCCAATCAAATCATCGCCAGTGATTGTGACTTGAACAGTATTTTTAAATGCTTGATGGATCAAATCTTCGCCCTGCTGCCCGTTGATAACGGGGTCATTCTGCTTATGGATCAGGCCACGGGTGAATGGGTGCAAGAGCATGCGCAAAACAGACTATCCCAAAAAAAGATCACCGTCAGTTCAACCATCGTCAATCGTGCGTATGAAAAAGGTGAAGCGATTTTGACGTCTAATGCGGCAGCTGACGCGCGTTTTTGTTCCAGCGACAGTATTATCATCCAGAATATTGCATCAACGATGTGTGTCCCCTTGTCACACAAAAATATTCGGCTTGGAATTGTATACGTGGATACGCACGGCAGGACGAACGCATTTGATGAACGCGATCTAAAGCTATTGGCGGCATTGGCCGGCCCTGCCGCGATCTCTATTCGGAACGCGCAGTACGTCCGTGAAATTGAGAAATCCTATGAAAACACATTGGTGGTCATTGCCAATGCCATTGAATTACGAGACCATTATACGGTGGGGCACACTGCCCGCGTGACCAATTTTTCCGTCGAGATCGCACGCGAACTGGGCTGGACCGGGAATCGGCTAAAACAGGTGCGTATGGGAGGATTGCTGCACGATGTCGGAAAAATTGCCGTAGACAATGCTATCTTGAGTAAACCCAGTAGCCTTACACCGCAAGAATATGCCAAAATAAAAGTGCACCCACAAAGAGGACAAGATCTTTTACAAGACGTCGAGTTCCTCCATCCACTGATTCCTTTTTGTCTTTACCATCACGAGCGATACGATGGCCGTGGGTACCCGTTTGGCCTTGCTAGAGACAAGATCCCAATTGAAGGCCGAATTATTGCCGTTGCTGACACCTTGGATGCCATGACCAGTAACCGACCGTATCGCAAAGGAATGAAACTTGAGGTGGCGTTGGCGGAACTCAAAAGAGGTGTCGGTTCCCAATTCGATCCGGATTGCGTCAAAGCGCTGTTAAGGGCTTACCGAGCCGGACGTATTCATCGGCATCTTCAAAATTATCATACAAAAAACGAAAAGAGTATTGTCTGTCCGTTTTGCAGCAGTGCTGTCCCGATTTCAAGAAAGTCCTCACCCGGCGACCAATTTGTTTGTCATGTATGCGGCCGTAAGGTGTGTTTGGTTGAAAAAAACGATGCCTATTATGGCAAGCTGATACCGCAGATCTCCCCTCACTCCACATCCGAAGAACCTGTTTTGCATTGACATGAATGCAGAGAATGAATCAGGCGCAAGCATGAGTTGTTTATGGAGCATAAGTGGTGGCCACCTTCATTGGTTCCACTGATGCTCCACAAATCGGACGGAAATCGACGGTTAAGGGAGTGTCTTGCTCGGTTTGAAGGTAATCGCATTGCGTCCTTTGATCTTGATGGATTCACCTGTCTGGGGATTACGTCCCATGCGTGTTTTTCGATAAACATTTTTAAACGTGCCAAATCCCACCAAGGTGACCTTGCTGTTCCTTTTTTTAAGGCCTTTCTTAATGCCATCAAGTGTGGATTCAAAGGCCACTTTTGCCGTGGCTTTTGGAATACCCGCGTCTTTCGAAATTTTTTCAATTAATTCAGTTTTGGTCATTTGTCCTCCTTTGTAAGAGAATATCGTTAAGACATCATCCAAACCATTCAGCTCCATTATCGGCTTAACATCCAATAAGTTAAGCAGGATAATAAAAATGATGACAAAAAAGGCGACTTGTCAAATCAAGGTCACAGCGGTATATCGTTCTTGCGAACAAAAAATTATCTGCATAAAAAATGAGTATAGGGGGGCAATGAGAGTTCATCTTTGTGGGTTGCCCATACCGGTCTTGGCGAAAAAAACAAAATCATCCATATCGACAAGCCATCGGCTTGCCCCCCAGTCCGTGGCCCCCTCACAGGATCGTCATTCATTTCGCAGCATCCTCATTCTGGCTGATATCGAGGGCAGCAGCGGATGCGACAGTTACCGGGCTTCCAGTTTTCTCACCCGGTCATGGGCGCAGGCCTGTGCATCCATGTCCAGGGATGTGGATGCCGTTGTGCGGGCCCTGTTTGATGCAGGCATCGAGCAGGTGACGGTCCAGGACTTTCATCGCACGGCTTACAACCTGCTGCCCGAATTGATTGACCCACGGGCCCGCATCATTTGTGGATACCGTCGGGGTCCCGTGCCGGGCCTGGGCCATCCCGGTAATGCCCAGGCGGTGATGATGCTTGGCATGCACGCCGCATCAGGCACCCCTGGTTTTCTGCCCCACACCCTTACCTCACGGTTGGCGTCGGTCAGGGTCAACGATCGACCCCTGGCCGAGGTAGAGCTTTTTTCGGCCTCCCTGGCTCCCTTCGGTGTCCGCCCCATCTTTTTTTCCGGCTGTGCGGTGGCCTGTGCCCAGGCCCGTGAGCGGATCCCGGGTATTCACACCATTGCTATCGACAAACAGATCCCCCTTGAAGTACCAGACAAGATGAACTGGCGCCGGAGCCTGGCCCGGGGGGCCGTGACGGCGCTGCAAGGCATCCCTCCCGCCCCATACAGGCCTCAAGGGCCATTCCAGGCCGTGATCCGCATCCGTGACGGCGCCAAGGCTGCCGCCCACATGGCGTCACCATGGGGATTCAAACGCTGTGGGGCAACACTCATGCTTCACACTCTCGACATGAATACCCTCTATAACCACCTGATTCAGCTTTGCTACCTCAAGCCGCTGACCTATAAAACGCTCCCGGTAAGCCTGTTTCTGTTCAATTTGATGGGTCGCCTCGGACGGCAGTGGGTTCGCTATCAGTTGATTCGATCGGCCGGACATTGACACCGCTGCGCCCTTCCTCTATACACCACTCCAACAGTATAGCCTTTAACGATGGATTGCTGCAGTCGGCATCCAAAAAGCGGGATTTACCATGATCAGTATCGACAATCTGGGAAAAAGTTTCGGCGACCGCGTTCTGTTCGACGGCGTCAGTTTCAAAATCAATTCAAAGGAACGCGTGGGCCTGGTGGGACGCAACGGCCACGGCAAATCGACTCTGTTTCGCATCATCATCGGCGAAGAGGGATATGACGAAGGCGCCATCACCATGCCCAAGGGATACCGCATTGGCCACGTGGAGCAGCATATCCAGTTTACCGAAGACACCGTATTGGCGGAGGGCATGAAAGGCCTGATGCCAACGGAAAAGGGCCACCACTGGAAAGTCGAAAAAATTCTGGTCGGGTTGGGATTTACAGATGGTGACATGGTGAGAAGTCCTCATGATTTTTCAGGTGGATTTCAAGTGCGCCTCAATCTGGCCAAAGTACTGGTTTCCGAACCCGATCTGCTGCTGCTCGACGAGCCCACCAACTACCTGGACATCACCAGCATCCGCTGGATCGAAAATTTTTTACTGGCCTGGCCCCATGAACTGATGCTGATCACCCATGACCGGGGCTTCATGGATAAAATCGTCACCCACACCGTGGGCATCCACCGCAAAAAGGCGCGCAAAATTCCCGGGAATACTGAGAAGTACTACGAGCAGATTGCCCAGGATGAGGAAATTTACGAGAAAACCCGGCTCAACGACCAGCGGCGCGAAAAAGAAATCCGCCTGTTTATCTCCCGCTTTCGGGCCAAAGCCCGCCTGGCCAACATGGTCCAGTCGCGTATCAAGACCTTGGCCAAAATGGAAAAACGCGACAAACTGGAAGCCGTCCGGGGGCTGGAGTTCAGCTTCCGCGAAAAGCCTTTCAAGGCCAAGCAGGTGCTCAACGCAGAAAATCTCTCCTTTGCCTGGCAGACGGGTCGGCCCCTATTCTCGGCGCTCAGTTTTTCGATCCTGGCCGGTGAACGCATTTGTGTGGTCGGTAAAAACGGCAAAGGCAAAACCACGTTGCTAAAGGTGCTGGCCGGCACCCTCGACACGCTATCGGGCAAAATCACGTACAATCCGCAGGTTGAAACGGGTGTGTTCGAACAGACCAACATCCAGAGTCTGGTGGACAGCCGCACGGTGGAAGAAGAGATCCTCAATGCTCAGCCGGATATAGACCGTCAAAAAGCCCGCAATATCTGTGGTGCCATGATGTTCGAGGGCGACAACGCGCTAAAAAAGGTAGGCGTTCTCTCCGGGGGTGAGAAAAGCCGGGTCATGCTGGGCAAGCTGCTGGTAACGCCGGTAAACCTGCTCATGCTGGACGAGCCCACCAACCACTTGGACATGGATGCCTGCGACGCCCTGCTGGCCGCCATCGATGCCTTTGACGGCGCGGTAATCATGGTCACCCACAACGAGATGTTCCTGCACGCCTTGGCCGACCGATTGATCGTTTTCGACGATCAACGTGCGCACATGTTCGACGGTGGCTACCAGGACTTTCTCGAGGCCGGCGGATGGGGCGATGATACCGCCATCACCCGCCGGCAGGACACGCCGGACACACGTATCCCGGCTGCGCCGACACCCTCCAAGCTGACCAAAAAAGAACTGCGCCGGCTGCGCTCGGAAATCATAACCGAAAAATCCAGGGTTCTCAAACCCGTAGAAGACATCATCGCGGATGCCGAACAGATCATCGAAACCAACGAAGCCCTTTTGGAACAGCTTAACCAGGAAATGGTCGATGCCTCCCAAGCCGGGGACGGCAAGCGCATCGGCGAGTTGTCTCAAAAAATCCGCACTTGCCAGGAAATCATCGAAACGCGCTTTATCGAAATGGAATCGGCTGACGAAAAACGCCAGCGACTGGAAAAAAAGTTTGCCAAGCAGCTGGCGGCTTTGGACGGTTAAAAAAAACACCAGGTCAGGCAATTGATATCCCAATCCATTCTCCTCATCCATCCGCCCATCGCCAAGCCCTGCGAGCCACCAGCGGGGGTGGCCAAACTGGCCAAGATATTGCTTGGCCACGGAGTGGACTGCCGGGTTTATGATGCCAGTATCGATGGAATCCTGGGATTGATGAAAACGCCGATGACAGCCGATGATACCTGGACAAGGCGTGCCATCGCCCATCGCCGGCCCCATATCGAGGGACTCCGGTCGCTGCCCTTGTTCAGCAACCCGGATCGCTACAAACGTGCTGTCATGGACGTCAACCGGTTGCTCGCCATGGCCGGCCGGCCCTTTCAGACAACGCTCTCGCTGGCCAATTATACGGATGCCCATCTTACGCCGGTGCGCAGCCGGGACCTGATCCAGGCCGCCGAGGCGTTCACGCGCAATCCATTTTACCCGATCTTTTCCCGCAAGCTAACCTCACTGTTCGAGCAAAGCGAACCGGATTTTGTGGGGCTGTCGATCAACTTCATGAGTCAGGCCCTGTGCGCCTTCGCCATCATCGGATTTATCCGAAAACAATTGCCTCAAACACGGATCATTTGCGGCGGCGGCTTGGTCACTTCCTGGATGAACATCCCCGGGATGGATAATCCGTTCCAGGGATTGGTGGATGAATTGGTCTGCGGACCAGGAGAGTCTCGGCTTGTGCAGTTATGCACGGGAAGGCAGCTGGAAGCGGTGCCGGTAACCGGATATGATTTTTCCTTGGTAGAGACGGCGCCTTATCTGGCGCCAAAATCTGTTCTGCCGTATGCCGCCTCGAAGGGGTGCTGGTGGAAAAAGTGCGCATTCTGCCCGGAAACAGCCGAAGACGCGCGCTACATCACTGATGATTCAGGGGTGGTCGTGGACGAATTGACTCGTTTGGTCGATTATACCGGCGCCGGCCTGATCCATTTTCTGGACAATGCACTCTCCCCCCGTCTGTTGGACGATCTATGCGATCATCCACTGCCCATTGCCTGGTATGGCTTTGCACGGGTGACCCGCCATTTAACCGACATCGAGTTTGTGCGCCGCCTGAAAAAAGCCGGATGTGTCATGCTCAAACTGGGCGTGGAGTCAGGAGATCAGAGGGTGCTGGATGCCCTTGGCAAAGGCATCGATATTGCTGTGACCGCCAAAGCGCTGCACACCCTTAACATGGCCGGCATCGCCACCTACGTTTATCTTTTGTTTGGCACCCCGGATGAGAATGAAGCCAGTGCCGAGAAAACACTTGCTTTTACCTTGAAGCATTCGCCGGCAATCGATTTTCTCAACTTGGCCGTATTCAATCTACCGGCCTATAGCCAAGAGGCTCTAAAACTCGAGACACTGGACTTTTATGAAGGCGATTTGTCTTTATATCGGGAATTTATTCATCCCTGCGGATGGCGCCGGGACCAGGTGCGGCGGTTTCTTTCAAGTCGGTTCAAAAAACAGACCGCCATCCGAGAAATACTCACCAATGATCCGCCCTATTTCACCTCGAATCATGCGCCATTTCTCATCAGCCACTAAGTGATCATTGAAAAAAGCAGCAATGGCAGAATGCTATAATTGATTTTGAGGAAGCTCATGCCACCAACAAAATAAAAGGCTTTCTTGAGGTGCCGATCATTAACACATGCCCATATCTTTTCAGTAACCTTACGGGTACGGAATTGGATCACGCTTTTGCCGTAGCGGATATTTTTTTCCACAAGATCAGGGTAATTATTGAGACTGGTTTTGAGTTTGACGCTGTTGGATTGAATTTTTTCGAGCAGCTTTGATTCGGTGCCCATCACTTTGGCCCGTTTTTGGTTGAGGGCATCCAAAAAATCTTTGCGGTTTGGCGCACAGGCGGCATAGGTCACCGTGTTACCCATTTGCTGTACACTATGGCCATCGCTGCCACCGGTAATCGCCCGGTCCAAGTTGAAGCCCAGCAAAGCACTTTTTAAATTCCAGCGTTTCAGATTTTCAGAGTTGATGACTTCAACACCGTCAGCCATTTTAAGCAACCGGTTCAGCTGGACTTCGGTGAAACTGTGATTGCAAACCCCTGTAAAAGCAGCAGAATAAGGATGGGCAAATATGACCACCCCCTGATGCGTATTGGCAGCCACAATGATGGATTCAATATCCAGGTCAACCGATGACATCACTGTCGGCCCCATGTGGGGTTTAATGTGGATTTTATAGAAACGCTTCAGGTCTTCAATACGATAAAAATAAGCCAGTACATGGCTCCCCTCCCGGGATGTGATTTCAATTCCGGGGATACTCAGCACATCGTCGTAGCGGTCGATTTCTACAGCCCCATCAATGGCATTATGGTCGGTGATGGCCACACCGATGCCGAGATTTCGGGCCCGCTGAACAATGGTCTCTACGGTGTCTGCACCATCTGAAAAACGGGAATGAAAATGAAGGTCTACGACTGTGAAGCGCCTTTTCAGCGCTGCAAGATCCGGGGTCTCAAACTGAATTCGGTTTAATTTATCCATGGATTCCTAATCTGCCACCATTGTCTGCTGGGAGAATGAAGCCTAATCGGTAAATTTAATCTTCTTTATTTTTCTGTCAACCTTTATTTTTGGTTTAGCTTGGGTCAATGATTGCGACCCAAAAGACGCACACGCCAACCAGGGTAGTCTATCGGCTATTTTTGACAAATCTGAACCTGTTTTTTTTAATCTTACGCTGTGACGCCTATTACAGATATTTGGAACCGATTGAACCCTGTCTCCGTGGCTTGGAACCGTTTTGCAATGGACTTGAATTTGCCGGAGCATATGCTTATAGTCACCAATTATGAGCCAACACAATGAAAAAATACCCGACCCCAAAGAGTTAGAGAAAGAGCTGGGAGATTTCCTG